>CAWGHW010000022.1:0-106332 GCA_963822485.1 uncultured Actinomycetota bacterium | reverse complement strand
TTGAGCAGCGCTCAGGTCGGTCGGTTCGGGTAACTGAGCATTCGGCTGCTCCTCTCGCCGGGCGTGCGATTGTGCCGAGGAGGCACGGCCGCCTGCCGGCTACCGGACCCTGGCATAGGCATGCATCTGTTCGGCCGTCTGCTCGAGTTCGGCCGCCTCTGCGGCAGGCGTGGCGTTGCTGAGTCCGCTGTGTGCGGCTGTCGGGCTTCGCAGGAAGCGCCGCAGCATGGCCGCGAGCAGCCGTTCCGGCAGAGCCTGCAGCGCGGCGAACCCGCGAGGGACCGGCGGCGTCGGCATGGCGGCCAGGTTCTGCCGCATGAGGCGGATCATGGCGCGGACCGCGCCATGATCGGCGGCCAGCGCTACCGGGCCGCCCGCCGCGAGCACCGCCTGCCCGAGCGGCACCGCGAACGCGGCGTGCGTCTTGAGCCAGGCATCCATCTGCGGCTCGGCCCTGGCGTTGATCCCGGCGGCGCGGAACGCCGCCACGATCCGTTCCAGTCGCGGGGTGGCACGGCCGTCGGGTTCGCCGACCGGCATCGGGACCCGGCGGGTCATGAAGTCGGCCGGGCGGTAGCGGACCACGTCGCCGTCCATCGTGCCGGCGTCCGTGGGGAAGCCGAGCAGCACCCGCTCGCGGCCGATCACCGCGCCCAGCGGCTCCGGCAGGCCGCCCAGCTGAGTGCGAACAGCACGTCGCCTTCGAGGCCGGCGAGTGACTCCAGCACAGCGTCCACCTGATGGGCGCGGACGAAGACGGCGATCAGGTCGTAACCGCCGGCCGGGTGCTCGACCACCGGCACCGGTACCCGCCTGACAGCCGGGCTGTCGCCCTCGGCGAGCTGCACGCCGTGCCGGCGCAGGGCGGCCAGGCGCCCGCCCCGGGCGAGGAGCGAGACGTCGTGCCCGGCCTCATGCAGGCGGGCGGAGAACAGGCTGCCGGTAACCCCGGCGCCGTACACGAGCAGTTTCACGGCAATCCTCTTTCGCACGGTCGTTTCAGTCATACGTCCGTTTGATTCAAACGTAGGTATAGTACGCACACATGGCGCCACCCGACACCCGCACCCGGATCCTCGACGCGGCCGAGCACCTCTTCGCCGAGCGCGGATTCCGCGGCACCTCGGTCCGCGCGATCACCGACCTCGCCGGAGCGAACCTGGCCGCCGTCGGGTACCACTTCGGCTCGAAGGCGGAACTCCTGGCCGCGGTCGCCCGCCGCGTGACCGAGCCCATCAACGCCGCGCAGCGCGCCGGGCTCGACCGGCTGCTCGCCCGGACCCCGGACCCGACGGCCGCCGAACTGGTGGAAGCCTTCGCAGGGCCGCTATTCGACGAGATGGCCGCCGGCGACGAGGGCGGCGCCCGGACGTCCCGGCTGATCGTGACGATCATCACCGACCCGGCCGAGGAAGCGCGCAGCTGGACCGGCCCGGCCCAGGACACGGTCCGCGATCGCTACCTGGCGGCCTTCGGGCACGCACTGCCCGGCCTTTCCCCGCAGGAGCTGTCGTTCCGGATGCGGGGGATCCTCGCCGTGGTGGCCGCGGACCGCGTCGAGGTCTACCACCAGCCCACCCCGGGCTGCCTGACCCCGGTAGCGGGCGAGGCAGCCCGCCGCTGGGCGATCACGTTCCTGGCGGCAGCGATGAGCGCGCCACCAACCGGGACCTGACAACCCGGGACTGTCGCGGCCGGCCGACGACATCGGGACAACCTGTGACCGTGAGGCAGCCAGTGCTCAGGTATCCCGCGCGCTGCTCACGTAGTGCTCAACTACGGCACCGAATGCTCAGGTATATCGGTTCCCTACAGGGCCGTGCGGCGACACGCTGTAGGGGTGCGTGACCTGCCGCTTCTTGATGAAGACTTGTCCGGGTGCCTGCTCAGGCGTGGCCGTTCTCGCTGAGCACGGTCCGCAGCGCTTGCCGGAGTCCGGCCGCTCCAGTGTCGCCTAGCGTTGCCGTGAAGTCCCGCTCGGTTTCGGAGTACCGGCTCTCTGCCTGCCGGAATACCTCCCGGCCGTGGTCGGTGAGCGCGAGGATGTTGCGTCGCCGGTCTTGTTCTGAGGGGCTGCGCGCGACGATTCCCTGGCGTTCGAGCGCGTCGAGGAGCGCGACCATCGAGGTGGGGTCGACGCCCAGCACGGCTGCGGCTTCCTGCTGTGACTGCGCTTCCCCGCTTGCGATGACCCTGAGCACGCCGAGGTCGCGAACGGTCACCCCCACGTCGGCGAGCGCGGCCTGCGCCCGGCGCTCCAGTGCGAGGTGCGCGTGCTTGAGGAGATAGCCGAGCACGTCGTCACGCGCGCGGACCTGGCCCGCTGCGTCAGAATCCGGCCTCGGCACATCCGGATAATATAAGTAGACTGACCGTCAGTTCTACTGATGATTTGTCAGACCGACGAAAGGAACGCGATGATTCTCGTCACTGGAGGGTCCGGGTTCATCGGCTCCCACACCGTGCGCGCGCTGCACGGCCTCGGCGAGCCGAGCGTCGTGATGCAGCGCCGCAGCGGCCAGGTCCCCCCGCAACTCGCGGACCTGCCCGTCGTCGCGGAGCAGGCCGACGTCGCCGACCTGGGCGCACTGCGGGCGATCGGCGGGCGCCACGAGATCACCGGCATCGTGCACCTCGCGGGCTACCCCGCGCCGCGGGGCACGGCCGGGGGCATCGAGGCCACCCAGGGCCTGCTCGACGGGCTCCTCAACATCGCCCGCGTCGCCGCGGAATGGGGCGTGCGCCGGGTGAGCCTCGCCAGCACGCTCGGGGTCTACGGCGGCATCCAGCACAGCGGCCCGCTGACGGAGGACCTGCCGGTGCTCCTGACCGCCCCGCACCCGATCCCGCGGTCGAAGAAGATCGCCGAGCTTCTCGGGGAGCAGCTCGCGGAGGCGACCGGCACGGAGATCGTCAGCCTCCGGATCTCCGGCACCTGGGGCCCCCTCGGCCACGAGGACCCGTTCTTCGCCGCGCCCGCGCTCATCCACGCGGCCGCCAGCGGCAAGCCCCTGGACCTGTCCGGCCTGCTCATCCCGCCGCACCTCGGCGACGGGCTCGACCTGTGCTACGTCAAGGACACCGGCCGCGCGATAGCCCTGATCCAGCTCGCCGGGCATCTCCAGCACCGCACCTACAACATCGCGTCCGGGCGGGTGACCACGAACGCAGAGGTGATCGCAGCCATCCGCGAAGCCGTGCCCGAGGCCGAACTCGACCTCCCGGCCGGCGCCGGCCGGCCAGGTGCCGCTCTTGACATCACCCGGCTCCGCCAGGACACCGGGTTCGAGCCGGAGTACGACACCGTCCGCGCAGCCGCCGGCTACATCGCCTGGCTCAGGGCGGGAAACGAACGCTGACCCGCACGGGCGGTAGCCCCGCCGCCACGACTCCGGCATCAGCCCGGCGCGGTCAGAACAGCCGGACACCGGCTTGCCGGATCGCGGGCGAGGCCGTCCGTCACGAGCAAGGGCGGTCGCTACGAACGAGCAAGCCACACGTCCCGACCCTGGAGCCGGTCATGACCGCCGGCCTGCGCCTGGTCGGGCACCTGTTCCCGCGGCTGCTGGCCCAGAGCGCGTACAACACCCGGCTGCGGCAGATCGCGCCGCTGATGGAGGCCGCCCTGCGCTGGTTCGCCGACGCCACCCCGGCGACCGCGGAACTGCTGCGGCTGATGGACGCCAGCCCGTTCCCCGCCCAGGCAGCTCAGCGCGCGCACCTGATCCGGGTGATCTTCCTGGCGGCAGTCCCGCCGCGCACCCCTGATCGGACCGTGCTCGCAGAGGTGACGCGGGGCCCAGCCGTTACTGTGGGCTCCGGGCAGGCACGAACGATACCCGTGGGGTGTGACTGGACTTCGCGGCGCGGGCATGCCCAGGTCACGGTCGCTGTTTCCCGCAGGGACGGCGTCGGCGAAACGCCACGGCCGAGAGGACAGGCACATGCCAGGCCCCGGTGAACTCCCCGCAGATCAGCATGCACCCATCATCGGCCGGGAAGCCGGGCTGGCCCGGCTGCGCGGCCTGGTGGATCAGGTCCCGCTGGCCGGCCAGGTGCTGCTGGTCACTGGTGAAGCAGGGATGGGCAAGACCGTGCTGCTGGCGGACGCCGCCGACCGGGCCCGGTCGGCGGGCAGCCGGGTGCTGTCCGTCACCGGCCGGGAATCGGAGTCCAGGCTGGCGTTCGCCGGGCTGCATCAGCTCCTGCGGCCGGTGCTGTCCGGTGTCGCGGGCCTTCCCGGCCGCCAGGCCCAGGCGCTAGCGGGGGCGCTCGGGCTGGCTGCGGATCCGGTGGCTCCCGACCCGCTGCTGACCGGGGTCGCCGTCCTCACCCTGCTCTCGGATCTGTCCGAACGATCCCCGGTCCTGGTGGTCGCCGACGACGCCCAGTGGCTGGATCGCAGCTCGCTGGACGCGCTGGCCTTCGTCGGCAGCCGCCTGGACGCCGAGCGGGTCGTGCTGCTGGTGGGCGCCCGGGGCCAGGCTCCGCCGGCCGGCTTTGACCGGGGCTTCCCGGAGCTGCACCTTGAGCCGCTGTCCGCGGCGGATTCCGGCCTCCTGCTGGACGGCCAGCCTCGGCCTCCTCGCGGGCGGGCACGGCTGCAGGTGCTCGCCCAGGCGGCCGGGAATCCCATGGCGCTGATCGAGCTGGCCAAGGTGCTCGCGGACGATCCGGCCGCCAGCCGGCGGTGGGACGCCGAGCCGCTCCCCCTGACTGACCGGCTGAGCGCCGTCATCACCGCCCGGCTCGCCGCCCTGCCCGAGCAGGCGCAAGCCGCGCTGCTGCTGGCCGCTGTCGCCGACGGCCCGGACCTGCGCGCAGCCGCTAGTCACGGCGCCGGGCCAGATGCGCGGGCGCTGACGCCGGCCGAGCAGCTCGGCCTGGTCACGGTCGACCGGACCGGGCTCCAGTTCTCGCACCCCCTGGTGCGCTCCGCCATCTACCACTCCGCGCCCTTCGCGCAGCGAGCAGCAGCACACCGCCAGCTCGCCGATGCCCTGCACGACCAGCCCGACCGGCGAGCCTGGCACCTGGCCGCCGCGGCCCTGCAGCCGGACGAGCACGTGGCTTCGCTGCTGGAGGCCACTGCCGCCCAGGCGCAGCACCGCGGCGGCGCGGCGGCGGCGGCGCTGGCCATGGAACGCGCCGCTGAGCTCAGCCCCGACCGCGCCGACCAGGCGCGGAGGCTGGTGGCCGCCGCCTCGGCCGCCGTTCTCACCGGCCAGGGAGACTGGGTGCAGGAGCTCGCTGGCCGCGCCCTGGCGGTCACGGCGGACCCGGAACTACGGCTGACTGCCCGCCACGACGCCGCGTGGGCACTGGCCTGGTCAGGGCGGCGCACCGCCGCGCTGTCAGCGCTCATCTCGCTCGCCGAAGAGGCATCGCCTGACCTGCCGGCCCTCGCCTGGGACGCGCTCGGGAGCGCGGCCACCGTCGCCTACCAGTCGGGAACGCCTGCCAGCCGCCAGGCCGTCAGCCGCTCCCTCGGCCGGCTGGACCGCCAGGGTCCGCGCGCCGGCCAGGCCCCGGGCGCTGATGTCGACGTGCTGAGACTCTGGATCTGCGCCAGCGCCGACCCGATCGGCAGCAGAGAACAGCTCCTCCCGAAACTGCGCAAGATCGTCGGCTCGCCCATTGAGGAGCCCTCTTTGTGGCGAATTGCCTCCGCGGCATGGCTCCTGGATGAATCCGAGCTGGCGATCACCTTGATGCAAGACGCCATGCAGCGGCTCCGGGCGCCCGGCGTGCAAGGCACCAGCGGCGGGAGCCTGACCGTGCTGGGGTGGGTGTACATCGACACCGGGCGCTGGGACGAGGCGCTGGACGCTGCCGCGGAGGCCGCCGGCATGGCCGAGGCGAACCACATGGATATCGTTGCCGCGTCCGCGGACGTGATCACCGCCACCGTCCTCGCCCTGCGCGCGGACTCCGCTGAGGCACGCCAGCACGCCGCCAGCGCGCTCGCCACCGTCGATCCAGCCGAATGCGGACTGATCGCGGCCCGTGCACGGCGTGCCCTCGGCGTAGCCGGTCTCGCCGACGGCAGCTACCTCCAGGCGTTCGCCCAGCTCCGCGGGCTGTTCGGCGACGACGGCACCCCGCTCCACAACTACGCCTCCTACCTGGGTGTGGCAGATCTCGCCGCCGCCGCGGTCCGCGCCGACCGGCGGATGGAAGGACGCGACGTCATCGAGCAGGCACTGAGCCGCCTCCACGGAAAAGCCTCGGCCCGCCTCGAGCAGCTCATCGCCCGCGCCCGCGGCATCCTGGCCGAGCCATCCAGCTCGGAGGCCCACTTCGACCGGGCGCTCGCCGACCCCGCCGGGGACCAGTGGCCCTTCGAGCGGGCACAGCTTCGGCTCGACTACGGCGAATGGCTGCGGCGGCGGCGCCGGATCAACGACGCCAAGCCCGTCCTGACCGAGGCCCTGCGCACCTTCCGGCGACTAGGCGCCCGGTCCTGGGCGCAGCGCGCCCAGGCTGAGCTGAGAGCCTGCGGGGTGGCCGTTGCCGGCGCGCCCGCCGAACCCGACGCCCTAGCCAGGCTGACCCCCCAGCAGCGCCAGATCGCCCGCCTGGCCAGCGACGGCCTGACCGACCGGGAGATCGGCGACCGCCTGTTCCTGTCACCGCGCACGGTCAGCTCGCACCTGCACCGGTCCTATCCCAAACTCGGGGTAGCCGGCCGCCACCAGCTACGTGACGTGATCGGCCGCGCCAGCACGCCAGGGCCGGCACCAGAAAGCGCCGAGAGCCGCACTCTTCACTAGGTCGCTTCCCCGAAGCGACCGTGCCTCCCAGCCCGGAAGTGCAGTAGGTCTGTGGATACCCGCAGCTAGGTTCCAGAAGCAGACTCAGACCATGTGCACAACCTGGCGTCCGCACGGGCGCCGGGCACCCCAGGTGCCCCTGGGCACCCCAGGTAAGGAGACCTCAGTGAACATCAACCGGATCGCGCGGCCAGGCTGGCTGCGGCTCATTGTCGTGGCCGCACTCGCGGCCATCGCCGGCCTGGTCATCCCGCTCAGCCAGATCGCGTCGGCCCGTACCGCCGAGCCTGCCGCCGCCCGCGGCGGCCCTAAGCCCAGCATCGTGCTGGTGCACGGAGCGTGGGCCGACAGCGGCAGCTGGGACGGCGTCACCCGGCGCCTGCAGGCTGACGGATACACCGTGTACGCGGAGCCGAACCCGCTGCAGGGCCTGCGCTACGACTCGGCCTACCTGGCCGACTTCCTGCACAGCATCTCCGGTCCCATCGTGCTGGTGGGGCACTCCTACGGCGGCGCCGTCATCACCAACGCCGCCACCGGCGACAAGCAGGTCAAGGCCCTCGTCTACGTAGACGCCTTCGCGCCCGCGCAGGGCCAGACCCTCGAGCAGCTGCTCGCCTCCCATCCCGGGTCATGCGCCGTGCCCGCGAACCTGCAGGTGGTCCCGTTCCCCGGCGCGCCCAGCGGCGTTGGCGACGCCTACATCAAGCAGAGCGTGTACCCCAGCTGCATGGCCAACGACCTGCCCGCCAGGGAGGCCCGCGTGCTCGCCGTCACCCAGCGGCCCATCGCGACGAGCGCGCTGACTGAGAAGAGTGGCGTCCCGGCGTGGAAGACGATCCCGTCGTGGGCCGTGGTGGGCACCGCCGACCACGCGATCCCGCTGGCGCTGCAGCTGGCCATGGACAAGACGGCGCACGCCCATGTCACCAGGGTGGACGCGTCTCACCTGTCCATGATCTCCAGTCCAGGGACGGTGACGAACGTGATCCTGCGAGCGGTCCGGGCGACTTCGTAACCTGGGCCTTCCCCTAGAGCAGCCGGCACAGTCGACGGTGATGCCTGCCGCGGGAGTCCGCGCCGCAGGCATCATCGGTCGATGCGGACCGCCGGGCGGCAGCGCGCGTGGCAGGCCGACGGTCCTAGCGTGCGCTCATTCCCGGGCATCCCCCGGGCAGGAACTGTATGATCTTGACGGCCACGCAGAATGGCACCTAGCGTAGTCATGAAACAGCAGAACTAGAATTGCCGTAATACAGCACCGGAACAGGAACACATGACCAGGAAGTTCGGCCCCGCGCTTATCGTCGTCGTGTTGAGCGTTCTGGCCATTGCTGGCTGCGGCTTCTCCCCGGGCGAGCGGAATCCGGATGCCGCAGTGCCCGCCCAGCAGTCGGGCCCGCGGCCCAACTTCGTCTTTATCCTGACTGATGATCTGGCCTGGAACCTCGTCAGCCACATGCCGCATGTGCTGGCCCTGGAAAAGGCCGGTTCCACGATGTCCCGCTACTACGTGGTCGACTCACTGTGCTGCCCGTCGCGCTCCGCCATCTTCACCGGCGAGTACCCGCACGACGACGGCGTCTTCACCAACACCGGCAGCGACGGTGGCTACAGCGCTTACAATAAAAACGGGAATCCCCGGAAGTCATTCGCGGTTGCCCTGCAGAAATCCGGCTACCGCACCGCCATGATGGGCAAGTACCTGAACGGGTACCTGCCCGCAGATCAGAAACCGCCCGGCTGGGACGAGTGGGATGTGACGGGTGACGGGTACCCGGAATTCAATTACACCCTGAACGAGAACGGCACGCTGCAGCACTACGGCCACAACGCGAAAAGCTACCTGACCGATGTGCTGTCGGCCAAAGCCGGCTCGTTCATCAACTCGGCCGCCGCGTCCGGCAAGCCGTTCATGCTCGAGGTCGCCACGTTCGCGCCGCACGCGCCGTACACGCCGGCGCCACGCTACGCGACTGCGGCGAGCACGGTCGCCTACCCCAAGACCAGCGCCTACGACAGCCTGCCGGAAAATCCGCCTGCGTGGCTGGCGGCCCGGCCGGCTCTGACGACGGTCCAGAAGCACCGGATTACCGTCGCCTATCGCAAGCGGGTCGAGGCAGATCTTTCCGTCGACGACATGATCGGGCATCTCGAAGCCCGGCTCCGGGCCGCCGGGGTAGCCCGGAATACCTACCTCGTCTTCAGCTCGGACAACGGCTACCACATGGGCGAGTACCGGCTCCTGCCGGGCAAGCAGACCGCGTTCGACACCGACATTCACGTGCCGCTGATCGTCAGCGGGCCCGGCGTCCCGGCCGGGCACGTCATGAGCCAGCTGGCCTCCAACATCGACCTGAACCCCACGTTCGAGACGCTGGCCGGGCTTCGCGTGCCCGCCAGCGTCGACGGTCACAGCCTGGCCGGGCTGTGGCACGGGCAGCGGCCCGCGGGCTGGCGCCAGGCCGTTCTCATTGAGCACCACGGCCCGGACGACAATCCGGCCGACCCGGACCGGCAGAGCAAGCTGAGCGGTGACCCGCCTTCGTATGAGGCGGTGCGCACCGCGAACGCGCTCTACGTGCGGTACGCCAGCGGGGAGCAGGAGTACTACGACACCGCGCGCGACCCGCTGGAACTCGACAACATCGCTGCGGCGGGCGTCCCGGCCGCGCTCAGGAAAGCGCTCGCCGCACTGAAGAACTGCCACACTGGCGTGTCCTGCTGGGCCGCTGCTCACCTGCGTCAATAGTTCGAGCCCGAAAGGAACCAGGTGGATCTCGCCGACCGTCTGCGCGCGGACAGCACCGAACTCCAGCCTGAGATGGTCAGGCTCCGGCGCCGGCTGCACCAGCAGCCGGAGATCGGGCTGCACCTGCCGCAGACCCAGCGTGCGGTCCTGGAGGCCCTGGACGGCCTTCCGCTGGAAATCTCAGTCGGCCAGAGCTGTACCTCGGTGACCGCGGTACTGCGCGGCACGGCCGGGGGCGGCGACCCGGCTCCGGCCATCCTGCTGCGCGGCGACATGGACGCGCTCCCCGTCCAGGAGGAAGCCGATGTCGACTACCGCAGCACGATCGACGGCGCGATGCACGCCTGCGGCCATGACCTGCACACCGCCATGCTGGCCGGCGCCGCGCGCCTGCTGAGCGCGCACCGCGACGCGCTGTGCGGCGACGTGGTGTTCATGTTCCAGCCCGGCGAGGAGGGACTGGACGGCGCCGGCCACATGATCCGCGAGGGAGTGCTCGACGCGGCCGGGCCGCGGGTCCAGCGGGCGTACGGCATGCACGTCCTGTCCGGCGCGCTGGCCCGCCACCAGTTCACGACACGGCCCGGCACGCTGATGGCGGCCAGTGACTGGCTGTCGGTCACCGTGATCGGGGCCGGCGGCCATGGCTCGGCGCCGCACCGCGCCCAGGACCCGGTCAGCGTGGCGGCGGGCCTGGTGACGACCCTGCACGCGATGGTGACCCGGCAGTTCGACATCTTCGATCCGGTGGTCCTGACCGTTGGCAGCTTCCACGCGGGCACCAAGCGGAACATCATCCCCGCCGAGGCGACCTTCGACGCGACCGTGCGCTCGTTCTCCCCGGCGGCCCGCGAGAAGGTCCGGGACGCCTCGATCCGGCTGGGCCAGGAATTCGCGGCGGCGCACGGTCTCCGGGCCGAGGTCCGCTACCAGCAGGAGTACCCGGTCACCGTCAACGACCCGGGCCAGGCCGAGCTCGCCACTGCGGCGGTGACCGAGGTCTTCGGCGCGGACCGGTTCACGCCGATGCCCACCCCGCAGGCCGGGGCCGAGGACTTCTCCCGGGTGCTGGAGCGGGTTCCCGGCTGCTACCTGTTCCTGGGCGCGTGTCCGGGCGACGACTACGACTCGGCGGCCGACAACCACAGCGCGCTCGCCCAGTTCGACGACTCGGTGCTGGCCGACGGCTGCCTGCTGCACGCCAGCCTGGCCGTGCGCTCGCTGCAGGCCATCGCCGCGGGCGCGTGACGCCGGGCTGACCGGGACGACCCAGTGCGCCGGGGCCTGCGCGCGGAGGCGATCACTGCCAGTATTTCGGCGAATGGCGGCATTCCCATTGCGCTCGGGCCGGCGCGCGGAGACGATCTCTGGGGGTGCGATGTGGTGCACGGGGTGCGATGGGGCGGGAGCGGGCGAATGATGAAGATCACGCGGATGCGGGCTGCGACGATGCTGGCGGGCGTGTCGCTGGCGGTGGCCGGCGTGCTGGCGGGCGGAGGGCCGGCGGTCGCCGGCCGGGCCGCGGGTCACCAGGATCCGCGGGCGGCGGCACTGGCGCAGATCTTGCGCCACGGCGCGAGCTTCCGGCCAGGGGCCACCGGAGTCAGAACGGCGAGCCTGCCGGCGGGCGGCCGGAGGGTGCCGAAGCCGGGTAAGTTCAGCGAGCTCAGCGGGGTGTTCTGCGCGTCGTCGGGCAACTGCTGGGCGGTCGGCGAATACACTCCCTCGACCAGCAAGGCCGAGCTCAACGAGATCCTGCACTGGAACGGCAAGAAGTGGTCGCAGGTCACGGTGGTCAGCCCCGGCGGGACCGGCGCCGATCATTTCAGCGACCTGTTCTCGGCGCGGTGCACCTCGGCCCGCAACTGCTGGGCAGTGGGGTACTACAGCAACGGCAAGGCCGACTTCAACCAGGCCCTGCACTGGAACGGCAAGAAATGGTCGAGAGTTCCGACGCCCACTCCCGGCGGCACCCTGCGCGGGGATCAGAACGAGCTTTTCGACATCAACTGCACGTCATCGACGAGCTGCTGGGCCGACGGGGAATACGGGAACCAGAGCTCCAGCGGCGAGACGATCCTGAACCAGATCCTGCACTGGAACGGCAGGGCCTGGTCGGTGGTCCATACCCCCAACCCCGGCGGGACGGGCCAGGACGATGTCCAGGCGATCGACGCTATCCGCTGTGCCTCGGCCCGCGACTGCCTGGCCATCGGCACCTACGGCACCATGGGCACCACGTTCATACTGCGGAACGAGGCGCTGCGCTGGAACGGCACCAAGTGGTCGAAGCTCAAGACCCCTAACCCGGGCGGGACGACCACTAACGGCGACTTCAACGAGCTGATCGGCCTGGGCTGCGCCAACGCCAGCAACTGCTGGGCGGTCGGGGCCTACGGCAACTTCGGCACGGAGACGTTCCTGAACGAGATCCTGCACTGGAACGGCAAGAAGTGGTCCCAGCAGACCGCGCCCAACCCGGACGGCACGGGCACCGAGGCCAGCAACGAGCTGATCGGCGCGAACTGCGTCTCGGCCACCAGTTGCTGGGCAGTTGGGGACTACGGCGTCATCAGCAGCGGCACCGGGGAGATCCTGAACGAGGCACTGCGCTGGAACGGGAAGAAGTGGTCGCTGGTCTCCACGCCCAACCCGGCTGGCAGCTCGGACAATGACCAGAACGACCTGTTCGCGGTCCACTGCAGCTCGGCCACCTTCTGCTGGGCCGTGGGCGACCAGCAGAAGAGCGGCGGCGCTCAGGTCAACGAGGCGCTGCGCTGGAACGGGACCAAGTGGTCCACGGGCTGACGCAAGATCAGTCGGTAACCGCCTGGGCCCGGGTCGGCATCTCGGCGCCGGCCAGAACGTCCTCGGCCCGGTGGCAGGCAACCAGATGGCCGGGCGCCGCATCCCGCAGCGACGGAACCTCGGCGCGGCATCGGTCGACGGCCAGCGGGCAGCGCGGGTGGAACACGCAGCCCGCCGGCGGAGCGGCGGCGTTCGGCGGGTCACCGGGCAGCACGATCCGCGACCGGCGGCCGGCGACCTCGACCTCAGGCACCGCTGAGCGGAGGGCGCAGGTGTAGGGGTGCGCCGGCGTGCTCAGCAGGACGCTCGTCGGGCCGATCTCGGCGATCTGGCCCAGGTACAGGACGGCAGTCTGCTCGCAGAGCTCGCTGACCACCCCGAAGTTGTGGGTGATCAGCAGGTACGACAGGTGCCGCTCGTCCCGTAGCCCGGAGATCAGCTTCAGGATGCGGGCCTGGGTCCGGACGTCCAGGGCGCTGGTCGGCTCGTCGAGGACGAGCAGCCGGGGCTGGACGCTGAGCGCCCGGGCGATCGCCACCCGCTGGCGCTGGCCTCCGGACAGCTGGTGCGGATACCTGGCTGCGAACGCCGGGTCAAGTCCGGTCTCGCTGAGCAGGTCAGCGACCCGCCCGCTGGCGTCCTGGCGCGGCACCACGCCATGGGCGTGCAGCGCCTCGGCAATGGTGGTGCCGATCCGCATCCGCGGGTCAAGGGTGTTATCCGGGTCCTGGAAGACGATCTGCGCGCCCCGGCGGTAGGCCTTCAGGGCCGCGCCCCGCAGCGACCCGACGTCCTGGCCGTCGAAGGTGATGCTGCCGCCTGACATCCGGATGAGGCGCAGGACGGCCCGGCCGATGGTCGACTTGCCGGAGCCGCTCTCGCCGACCAGGCCAAGCCCGAACGGGCCGGCCGGGATGTCGAACGACACCCCGTTAACGGCCAGGACCGGCCCGAACCGGACGGCCAGATCACGGACCCCGAGCAGCGCCGGCGCGCTAGCCGCCTCGCGCCCGGCTGGCATCTCGCCGCTGGCCGTCATGTCGCGCTCGCCAGCTTGGGTATCGATTCCAGCAGCTCGATCGTGTAGGGGTCGGCTGGCGCGGACAGCACCTGGCCGGCCGGGCCCTGCTCGACGATCAGCCCGTCCCGCATGACTGCGACGCGGTCGCACAGCTCGGCCACGACGGCGAGGTCGTGGCTGATGAACAGGATCGACATGCCAGTGGACTCCCGCAGGCCGCGGAGCAGGTCGAGTACCTCGGCCTGCACGGTGACGTCCAGCGCGCTGGTCGGCTCGTCGGCGAGCAGGATCTCGGCCCGCAGCGCGACCGCCAGCGCGATGGCCACTCGCTGCAGCTGACCGCCGGAGAGCTGAGACGGGTAGCGGCGCAGCAGCCCGGGTGCCAGGAACACCTGCCGCATCGCCTCGGCGGCCCGGTCGGCGGCCTCTGACTTGCCCGCGCCGTGCAGCCGCAGCGCCCTGGTGAACATGCTGCCGACCTTGTACACGGGGCTGAACGCGGTCGACGGGCTCTGGAAGATGGCCGCGATCCGGCGACCGCGGATGGCCCGGAGGTCCGGCGGGCTGAGCGTGGTCAGCTCCTGGCCGTCCAGCGTGATGCTGCCGCGCACGCTGGCGCCGACGGTATGGGCCAGGCCGAGGATGGCCAGGGTGGTCATGGACTTGCCCGAGCCGCTCTCCCCGGCCAGGCCGACGATCTCGCCGTGGCCGAGCCGCAGGTCGGCGATCGACACGACCCGGCGGTCGCCGAACCTGATCTCCAGATCAGCCAGAACCAGCCGCCCGGCCGGCTCGCGCCGGCCCCTGAGCTGGCATTGCCGCGGGACCGGTCATAGCAGCAGGCTCCGTCTCGGGTCGAGGAGGTCGCGCAGGCCGTCGCCGAGCAGGTTGAACGCGAACGCGGTCACCAGGATGGCCAGGCCGGGGAACGTCACCAGCCACCAGTCGGGCGTGAAGTAGCTCTGCCCTTCGGCGACCATCAGGCCCCAGTCGGGCGTCGGGTCCTGGGCGCCGAGCCCGAGGAACGACAGGGCCGAGGCGGTCAGGATGACCCCGCCGACGTCCAGGGACACCTGGACCAGCAGCGGCGTGACCGCGTTCGGCAGGATGTGCCGGAAGATGATGCGCCGCCGCGATATCCCGAGTGCCCGGCACGACTCGACATACGGGCGGCCGGCCACCGACGCGGCCTGGCCGCGCAGCAGCCGGACGTACCACGGCCACCAGACCGCGGCCATCGCGATGGTCAGGCTGGTCAGGCTGGCGGGCAGCACCGCCGCCAGGGCCAGCGCGAGCAGCAGGGGCGGGAAGGCGAGGAAGATGTCGGTCACCCGCATGATCAGCTCGTCGACCCAGCCGCCGAGGAAGCCCGCGGCGACGCCCAGCGGCACGCCGATGGCGCAGGCGATGGCCAGGACGATGATGGCGATAACCGGCGACACCCTGGTCCCGTAGATGACCCGCGACGCGATGTCGCGCCCGACCTGGTCGGTGCCGAACCAGTGGGCCGCCGACGGGCCGTGCAGCACCTCGAAGGGGTGCGACGCGTTTCCGGCATCGCCGGGCAGCGGGGCGATCAGCGGGGCGAGGATCGCGACCAGCACGATCAGCAGGACCAGCGCGCCCCCGACGACCAGCAGCGGATTGGCCCGCAGAGCGCGCCGCAAGGCCGCGCCGCGCGGGACCGCGGCGTCGAGCGGCGGAAGCGTGGGGGTCTCGATCATGCCGGCCTGATCCTCGGGTCGATGGCGGCCTGCACGATGTCCACGACCAGGTTCGCGACCACGTACGCGATGGCGACGAACAGCGTGACTCCGAGGATGGCCGGGGTGTCCAGGGTGGCGATGGACGCCGCCGCGTAGCTGCCCAGCCCTGGCCAGTCGAAGATGGCCTCGACCAGGAACGTGTTCACCAGCGAGTAGCCGAAGACCAGGGCCAGCGCGGCCGCGACCGGCGGCCACGCCAGCTTCATGGCGAAGCGGCCGAAGATCTGCCCCTCGCCGAATCCCAGCGCCCTGGCGTTGAGGATGTGCGTCTCGCCGACCGTGTCGAGCACCTGGGCTCGCACCATCCGGGCGATCAGGCCGGCCGGGTAGGCGGCCACGACAATGGCCGGCAGGATGAGGTGGACCAGGGTGCTGCCGAGCATGGGCAGGTTGCCGCCGAGGATCGAGTCGATCACCGGGAAGCCGGTGCGCTTGATCAGCGGGTGGCTGAACAGCAGGCCCGGGGAGTACTCCCCCGCGGCCGGGAGCCATCTGAGCTTCTGGGAGAAGATCAGCTGCAGGATCAGGGCCATCCAGAACACCGGCATCGACACGCCGAGGATCGAGCCGGCCCGGATGGCCTGATCGGCCGGGCGGCCGGGGCGGCGGGCCGAGACCAGGCCGAGCGGTATGCCCGACCACGACGGCGATGAGCAGCGCGGTGATGACCAGCTCCAGCGAGGCGGGCGCGGCGGTCAGGATGTCGGACAGCACGGACCGGTGGGTGTGGATGGAGACGCCCCAGTTTCCCCGCGCGATTCCGCCCAGGTACGCGAGCAGCTGCACGGCCACCGGCCGGTCCAGGCCGAGGAACTTCCGCGCCGCCGCGACCTGGGCCGCCGAGGCATGCGGCCCGGCCCAGGTCGCGGCCGGATCGCCGGGCACCAGGTGCGCGACCGCGAAGGTCACGACGATGGCACCCACGATCACCACCACGGCGAGCGCGATCCGGCGCGCGACGAAGACCAGCATCGTCTATGACTCCCTTATGACGCTGGGTGCAGGTCGTAGACGAAGATGACGTTCGGGTAGCCCGGGTTCACCTGGAATCCGGAGAAGTTCCTGGTCATCGCGTACTGGTAGTTGGTGTTGTACAAGAACACGATCGGCGCCTGCTTCAGGATCTCGACCTGCATGTCCCGGTACAGCGCGCTGCCCGCCGACCGGTTCGTGGCCACCAGCGACTCGACGCGGCCGATCTGCTGGTTCAGCGGGCCGTCGGAGTAGTACGACAAGTTGAAGTAGGGCTGTTTCTCGCCCTGCAGCAGGTTCACGAACCACGAGTACGGGTCGGCGTAGTCCGGCCACCAGTACTCCATGAAGATGTCCTGCCGCCCCGATGCCGACGAGGACTTCGCCTTCGACCACTGGGTGGCCCAGGCCAGCGGCTGCACGCTGAGGCTGATGTTCAGCTTGGCCAGGCTGGATTTCAGCAGCGACGCGACGACCTGCTCATTGTTGTCGCCGGCGGTATAGGTCAGGGTCAGCTTGAGCGGCTTCTTGCCGGGCCCGTAGCCGGCCGAGTGCAGCAGCTGCGTGGCCTTCTTCGGGTCGTAGGTGTAGCCCGGCAGGTTGGTGAAGTGGCCGAACAGGCCGGCCGGGACGATGCCGCTGGACTGGGTGGCCGCGCCGCCGAGCGCCGCGGTGATGCCGGCGTAGTCGGTGCCGTAGGAGATGGCCTGGCGGATCGGCAGGCTGAGCACCTTGGAGTTGAGCTGGGCCAGCAGGTTCTGCCAGGACGTCGAGCTGACCAGCCGGACCCCGGCCGTTCCCTTCAGGGACTGCCACAGGGTCGGGCTCATCTGCTCGACGAAGTTGACCTGGCCCGAGCGCAGCAGCTGGGCCGCGGTGGTGTCCTGGGGCACGACGCGGAACACGACCTTGGTGTAGTGCGCGCCGCGCCAGCCACCCCAGTACCGCGGGAACTTCTTGAGGATGACCTCGAACTCCTGGCCGTTGTTCCAGGTCTGCAGCGTGTACGGCCCGGTGCCCGCGTCGTGCGGCGTGTTCAGCCACTTGGTCAGGCTGCCGCCGGCGCCCGCCGCCTTAGGTAGCTGAGTGTCATAGATGTAGGCCGAGTAGTCGGCCGAGGCCTCCAGGTCGAGCGGTGACGGGTAGGACAGGTGGAACACCAGGGTGTACTGGCTCGGGGTGTCGATGGTCTTCACCGCGCCCCAGATGTAGGAGGCGCCGCCGCCGAGCTTCTTGGTGCGCAGGATGGCCGCCCTGGCCGCCTGCGCGGTCATCAGCCGCCCGGTGTGGAAGTAGACGCCGTGGCGGAGCTGGAACGTCCAGGTCAGCCCGTTGGCGGAATGCGTCCAGCTGGTCGCCAGCAGCGGATCGACCTGGTGGGTGACGGGGTTGTAGTGGGTGAGCGTCTGGTACATGTTGCTCATCGCGATGATGCCGTTGGAGTACTCGGTCGCGGGATCCCAGCCGTCGATCATCACCTGCGTGTAGGTGTCGTAGGTGAACACGCTGGAGGTCGCGGCCGGCTTGCTGCCGGAGCTGTAGCTGCTGCCGCTGCAGGCCGCCAGCAGCAGCGCGAGGGTGAGGCCGGAAGCGGCCGAAGCCGCGGCCCAGATCCTGTTGGTTCTCATGTCGCACCTCTGATGCAGCGGTGTGTGGATTTAACCTGTCGGGGCCGGCGCGTGGAGCCCGCCCAGCGCGCCCGCCGCCTTGGCCCGGATCCGGACCGCGGGAGACGTCAGATAGGCGAGCGGAATCTCCTCGAGCTCGACGACCTGAACCGTGTCGGGATCGGCGCCGGCGGCGACCGCGTGGTCCCTGGCCTCGGCGCTGGCCTCGTCCAGTGCGGCCTTCCGGCCTCCGGGCCCGAAGTGGAAGATGCGGTCAACCTGCCCGCTGACCGAGGCGATGGCGGCGCCGATGGCGTTCGCCGCGTCGAAGTGGTCAGGCCGGAGGACCTCGCTGACCCCGGGCAGCTCGTCGGGGATCAGCACGCTGCCGCCGCCGACCGCGATCAGCGTCAGGTCGCCCCTGGCGGTCTTCACCCGGTCGATCGCCTCGGCCAGCCTCACGTCGGCCGCGCGCGCGGCCGCCTCGAGCAGCCCGCGCCGCGGCCTGGTCAGGGCGGGATCGCCCAGGCGGGTCCGGCCGATCGCCACCGCGGCGTCGGTCAGCGTCGGGGTCCTGCCGCCGAAGATCAGCGCCTCGTCCAGCAGCCGGTACCCGACGCTCTCCGGCCCGAGCCGCACTCCCCCGTTGTCCTGGCCGTCATGCCCGGACAGCACGGTCCCGCCGCCGAGCGCGATCGTGACCAGGTCCGGCATCCGGAAGTTGGTGCGGATGCCGCCGATCTCGACGCCCTGCGAGGACTCCCTCGGGAAGCCGTTCACCAGCACCCCGACGTCGGTAGACGTGCCGCCGACGTCGGCCACCAGCGCGTCGGTGCGGCCGGTGAGGAAGGCGGCGCCGCGGATGCTGTTGGCCGGCCCGCTGCCGATCGTCAGCACCGGATAGCGCAGCGCGTGGTCCAGCGCCATCAGGGTGCCGTCGTTCTGCGCGAAGAACGTGACCGGCTCGAGGGAGTGCGCCGCCAGGGCCCGGTCGAGCGCCCGGGCCACGTCGCCCGCCACGCCGACCAGGGCGGCGTTGAGAATCGTGGCGTTCTCCCGCTCGAGCAGGCCGACCGAGCCGACCTCGTGGCTGAGCGACACGTGCACCTCGCCCAGCTCCCGCTTGACGATCTCGGCGGCCAGCAGCTCATGGCGGGCTGACACCGGCGCGAACACGCTGGTGATCGCCACGCCGTCGCAGCGGCCGGCCACCGTGGCCAGGAACCTGGCCACCGCGTCGCCGTCGAACGGCGACAGGTCGCGGCCGTCGAACTCGATGCCGCCGCGGACGACGACCGCGCCCGCGGACACCATGGCCGTCAGGTCGGCGGGCCACTCGAACATCGGCCGCACGCCCAGCGTGGCCGGCGCGCCGATCCGGATGACCGCCACCCGGTGCAGCCGGCGGCGCTCGAGGACCGCGTTCGTGGCGTGCGTGGTGCCGAGCATCGCGTGCGTGATCCGGGCCGCGTCGACCGCCGGGGAGGAGATCACCGCGTCCAGCGCCGCCACGATGCCGCTGGTCACGTCCGGGGTGGTCGGCACCTTCGCCTTGGCCAGGACCTGGTCGGACCGGTCGAGTATCACCGCGTCGGTGTTGGTTCCGCCGACGTCGATGCCGAGACGGTAGTCAAGCACTGGCACCGGCGAGCTCCTCCACGGGCACGTAGTCGAAGTCGTAGCCGAACGCGCGCGGCCCGGCCATCCGCAGTCCGAACTCCGACCGCCAGATCGGCGCGCACGGCATGGCGATCACCGTGACCCGCTGGCCGTAGCGGACCCGCTCGGTCGCGATGGCGTCCGCGGTCTCGCTGTCCAGGACCGTGATCAGGTCGGGCACCGAGGCCAGGACCGTGCCCTGCTCCAGGGCGACCAGGTTCTCGTTCTGGATCTCCAGGCGGAGCAGCCGGCAGGCGTCGTCACCCAGGCCCTCGATCACCACCGACCCGCGCACGAAGCCCTTCGTCGTCCGCCGCTCGACGTCGGTCACCTTGCCGCTCATCAGCGGATAGCCGCCGGTGACGGCCAGGAGCGCCGCGATCGGATCCCCCACCGCGGAGGTCAGCGCGTCGCCGATCCTGATCGCCAGCGTGAACGTGCCGAGGACCGTCGCGTCGCGCGCCTGCGCGACCGTCATCGGGTACTCGGTCGCCGCCCCGGCGCCGCCGAACTCCACCGCCGCGGATCGCTCGAGCCGCTCCATCCACTCCCCGGAGACCGCGCGGAACACCAGCACGTTGCCGCGCTCGTCGGTCATGACCCCCGGGTTCGGGTCGATGCCCGCCAGGTGCATCGTGACCTGGGGAATCAGCGGGAACGCCCGGCCCATGCCATCGGCGTCGACGACCGGCAGCCCCATCCGCCCCGCCCAGCACAGCGGCAGCAGCCCGTTCGACCCGCCGATCTCGGCCGGCATGAGGGCGGCCACCTCGCGGCCCGTGACCCGCTCGAGGTGCTCGCGCAGGACCGCGCCCTCGCCGCCGTTCTCGATCTTCTCGATGTGCACGGTCGGCGCGCCGACCATCCCGCACGGCATGATCAGCGCGTCGTCCGGCAGGTCATCGAGGTCCACCAGCTCGGTCGGCCCGACCTCCTCCAGGGACTGCAGCGCCAGCAGCAGCCCGATCCGCGGGTCGCCGCCGCCGCCCGTGCCGAGGACCGCGCAGCCGCGGGCCAGCGCCCGCAGCGCGGGCTCATCGAGCAGCCGCCTCATCGCCGGCCAGTCAGCATGTGATGTTTCCTGTTCTTCATCGGTGTGTAAGGCCCTTTGATTAACAAATGGGCTCGCCACCCGCTCTGGTCCGCCGGGCCGGGCTCGCCCGGAGCGGCAGCGATCAGAACATGTCTGGATAATGCCAGCCGCCCGGCGAGCAGGTAACGGGCAAACTGACCAACGATCGCCGGAATCGTGTGCCGCCAGCCCAAGCCAGCCCACGGTCAGCCCAAGACAGCGCGCCGCCCGGCGTGCTACTGCAGCAGGCGGGCCCGGCAGGCCAGCTGCAGCGCCAGCCGCTGGTCGGGATCGCCGAGGTCGACCAGCAGCAGGCGGGTGATCTGGCGCAGGCGGTAGGTCACCGCGTTGCGGTGCAGGTGCAGCTTCTGCGCGGCCCGCACCGCCGAGCCCTGCTCGTCGAGGTAAACCGCGAGGGTCCTGATCGCCGTCTCCGCGCGCGCGGGACCGAGACGCTCGAGCGGGGCCAGCAGTTCCCGGACGGAGCTGCGCGCGCTGTCCGAGGCGTACCACTCCAGCAGCATCCGCTGCACGCCGGTCGCGTCATGCGCGGCGACCGGGTCGGCCCGGCCGGCCGCGCGGGCCGCGGCCAGCGCCGCGCGGGCCTCGGCCGCCGAGGCCCGCAGGCCGAGCGGCCCCTGGTGCGCCGCGCCGACCCCGGCGCGCAGGCGCAGGCGGGGCAGGCGCTCCCTGGCCGCCTCCACCACCCGCTCGGCGGCCCGGACGGCGCGGGCGCCGGCCTGCGGGCCCGGATCGGAGGCCGACATCGAGATCAGCATGATCGCCCGGGACACGCTGGACAGGTACCAGTTCCCCGACCCCGTCGCGGCCTGGAGCGCGACCTGCCCCGCGGCCTCAAGCAGCTCGAACCGGTGCACCTCGTCACGGCCGGCGTCATCGAGGTTGTCGGCCTCGATGCGCACCGCCACGTGCCACCCGGCCAGCGGCACGCCGAGCTGGCGGGCCCGGTCGAGCAGGTCCTCGCCGAGCGCGGCCTCGGAGATCAGCAGCTCGGCCAGCAGCTGGCCGCGGGACCGGACGGGCAGCTCGCGGGACCGGCGCTCGGCGTCGTAGATCCGGCCGGCGGCGGCCGCCGCCCCGTGCAGCACGATGCGCGCCGCGACGGCCAGGTCGCCGGTGGCCGCCGGGGCGGCGATATAGCCGACCGTCACCTGGGAGGTGACGACGGCCGCTCCGGCATCACCCGGATCGGCGGGGCCGAACTCGACCGGTGTCCCCAGGGCCCGGCTGACGGCCTCGCACACCGCCGTCAGGCTGGCGCCCTGCTGCTCGAGGCGGGTGACGGCGGAGATGCCCGCCTCGGCGCGGGCCAGGGCGACCTCCGCCGTTCCGCCGATCTCCCGCATGAGGGCCCTGATCAGCCAGGTGAGCTCGAGCTGCTCCGGGATGGAGATCAGGGCCGTGCCCGAGCGCTCGGCGATGTCAGCGGCGGTGGCGGTAGGACGCCAGCGGGAGCCGGAGAAGGCCGCCACCGCGGCAGCGCCCTGGAGGGCCGCCCAGCGCAGGCCCATGTCGAACCGGTAATCGGTCGCCTCGGCCGACGCGGACCGGCCCAGCACGACCACGCTCGCCGCCGGGGCCTGCGCGAGGTCGGCGAACTGCTCGGCCAGGCGGACGTGGCGGACATCCCGGTCCCCGCCGCCGCCGGTGACCCGGGCGAGACCGCTCAGCGGCGGGCTGGCGATGACGGCATCGACGGATGGCATCACCGCCTCCTTGTGCAGACGTGACAGTAGTGATGTGACTGTAGTGCAATCTGCTCATTACAGGCACAGGGCCGCCGGTGGCAGCATGCAGCTGTATGCCAGACATCAGGCTTGCCGTCGACATCGGCGGAACCTTCACCGACCTCGTGGCCCAGGACACCGCGACCGGCCGTGTCGTCCGGGCCAAGGCGGACACCACGCCCGGCGCGCTCGAGCAGGGGGTGCTGGCGGCGCTGGCCCAGTCCGGGGTCGCAGCCGGGCAGGTGAGCGCGTTCATCCACGGCACGACCGTGGTGATCAACACCGTGACCGAGCGCACCGGGGCCCGGACCGGCCTGGTGACCACGAGCGGGTTCCGGGACGTGCTGGAGATCGGCCGCGGCAACCGGCCGGACCTGTACAACCTGGCCTACCGCAAGCCCGAGCCGTTTGTCCCCCGCCATCTCCGGTTCGAGGTCACCGAGCGCATGACCTACCGGGGCCAGGTTGCCGAGCCCCTGGATGTCGCGGAGCTCGAGCAGGTCGCCGGGCGCCTCGCGGCCGAGGGCGTGCAGGCCGTGGCGGTGTGCTTCCTGCACGCGTGGGCCAACCCGGCCCACGAGCAGCAGGCCGCCGAGCTGCTGGCCGCCCGCCTGCCCGGCGTGTCCGTCGTCGCCTCGCACTGGGTCAGCGGCCAGTGGCGCGAGTACGAGCGGACCAGCACGGCGGTGCTGTCGGCCTACGTCCGGCCCGTCGTCGCGGCCTACCTCGGCTCGCTGCGGACTGCGCTGCGCGGCACCGGGCTGGACGCGCCGCTGTACGCCATGCGCTCCAACGGCGGCGTCGGCTCCTTCGAGCAGGCCGCCCGGGCCCCCATTGCCCTGCTGGAATCCGGCCCGGTGGCGGGCGTGGCCGCGGCCGCCGAGCTGGGCCGGCGGATCCGGGCCCGGCACGTTCTCACCCTGGACGTGGGCGGGACCACCGCGAAGACCGCCGCCGTCCGCGACGGCGAGGTCAAGGTGACGACCCTGCACCACATCGGCCGGGAGCCCGCCCTCGCGGGCTACCCCGTCCAGGCCCCGACCGTGGAGATCGTGGAGATCGGCGCCGGCGGCGGCTCGATCGCCTGGGCCGACCCGGCTGGCGGGCTGCACGTCGGCCCGCAGAGCGCCGGCGCCGACCCCGGCCCGGCCTGCTACGGCCGCGGCGGCACGCGCCCCACGCTCACCGACGCCAACCTGGTCGCCGGCCTGCTCAACCCGCATTACTTTCTCGGCGGCGCGATGAAGCTGGACCTGGCTGCCGCCGAGCGGGCGCTCGCTGAGCTCGGCGCGCCGCTCGGGGTGGACGCCCGCGGGGCCGCCCGGGGCGTGCTCCGCCACGCGGTCGCGCAGATGAGCCATGCGCTGCGGCTGGTCACGGTGCGCCGCGGCTACGATCCGCGGGACTTCACCTTTGTCGCCTACGGCGGGGCGGGGCCGCTGCATGCCGCCCTGCTGGCCCGCGAGCTCGGCATCACCCGGACCATCATCCCGGCCGGGCCCGGCCACTTCTCCGCGTTCGGCATGCTGGCCGGGCCGCTGCGCGGCGAGGCGGTCCGCACCGTGGTCGGCCCGCTGCACGCGATCGACCTGGCCGCGGCGTTCGCCCCGGCCGAGCGGTCCGCGCTGGCCGAGTTGGGGCCGCAGCACGAGGGCGCGACGCTGCTGCGGTACGCCGAGCTGCGCTACCGCGGCCAGGAGCACACCCTGGAGGTCCCGGTGCCGGCCGGATCCCTCGCGCCATCCGGCGGACCACCCGGCGCGGCCGCGACCGGGGAGCCGGCCGGCGAGCCGGCCCCGTGCCAGCCCGGGGGGCCACCCCCCGGAACCCCCCAGCAGAACCTCAGAGACGCGTTCGAGCGGCGCTGCCTGGAGGTCTACTCGTTCCGCCTGGACGCGCCGCTGGAGATCGTCTCGGTCCGGGTCACGGCCACCGCTCCGGTGACCGGCGAGGTGCACTGGGGCCAGGTCACCGAGCCGGTCCGGCCCGGAGCGGGCGCGGGCCAGCCGGGCGCGGGCCAGGCTGGCTCGCGTGTGGTGGACCTCGACCCGTACGACGAGCCGCGCGAGGTGCCCGTGCTCGGCCGGGACATGGTCACCGGAACGGACCCGATCGCCGGCCCGTGCGTGATCGAGGAGGTCGCGGCGACCACGCTGGTCCTGCCGGGACAGGCCGTCTCGGCTGATGAGCTGGGCAATCTGGTCATCGAGGAGCAGGCATGAGCGAGACGGCCGTCGACCGCTTCACGATGGACATCCTCCGCGAGGGATTCGCCGCGATCACCGACGAGATGTTCGTGTCCCTGCAGCGGACCTCCCAGAGCCCGATCATCTACGAGGTGCTCGACTTCGGCGTCGGCATCTCCGACGCCCGCGGCGAGCTGGTCTCCCAGGGCAACGGCGTGGCCGGCTTCCTCGGGCCGCTGAGCGACGCGGTCCGGGAGACCGTCACCCGCGCCGCCGCCAGCGCCGGCGAGCCGGGCCGGCCGTCGTGGCAGGCTCCGATCGGGCCGCTGCGCCCCGGCGACGTCATCATCGCCAACGATCCCTACTCCGGCGGCGGCACGCACCTGTCCGATGTGGCCATGATCCGGCCCGTCTTCTGGGCGGACGAGCTGATCGGCTTCGCGGCGGCCAAGGGCCACTGGACGGAGATCGGCGGCAAGGACCCGGGGTCGTGGACCGCCGATTCCGCCGACGTCTACGCCGAGGGACTCCAGCTGCCGTTCGTGCACGCGTTCCGGGCCGGGCAGCCGGTGCCGGACCTGCGCGCCATCGTGGCGGCCAACTGCCGGCTGCCGGAGATGACGCTCGGCGACCTGTCCGCGTTCGCCGCCTGCCTGGAAGTAGCCGAGCGCCGGCTGCACGAGATGTGCGCCCGCTACGGATCCGCCACCGTGACCCGGGCGATGGCCGCGGTGCTGGACCGCAGCGAGCGACTGGCGCGGCTCACGCTGTCGCGGATCCCCCACGGTGAGTTCAGCGCCACTGAGTTCACGGACACCGATGGCCTGGGCAACGGTCCGTTTGAGATCCGGGTGAAGGTGACCATCTCCGCCTCTGGCGTCGTGTGCGACTTCACCGGCAGCCACCCCCAGGTGCCCGGCCCGATCAACTGCACCTGGAGCGGGCTGGTCTCCGGCGTCAGGACCGTGTTCAAGGCCATCACCGATCCCGCCGAGCCAGCCACCGACGGCTGGTTCCGGCCCCTGGAGATCATCTGCCCGCCGGGGACCATCTTCACCGCGCGGCGGCCCGCCCCGGTCGGCGCGTACTTCGAGACCACCGATCTCGCCAGCGACCTGGTGTGGAAGGCGCTGGCGGCGGCGTTTCCGGAGGACCTCACCGCCGGCAGCTACATCTCGACCTGCTCGACCTCGCTGAGCCTGACGCACCCGGATACCGGCGAGCCAGCGCTGCTGGTCGAGCCCCAGGTGGGCGGCTGGGGCGCGAGCGCCGCCCGGGACGGTCAGCACGGGCTGATCACCGCCGGGGACGGGGAGACCTACGTGATCCCGGCCGAGGTGGCCGAGCAGCGTTACGGCATCCGCGTCGAGCGGTTCGGCCTGGATATCGCCGAGGGCGCGGGGGCAGGCCGCCGACGCGGCGGGCGGGGGCTGGTCCGCGAGTACCGGGTGCTCTGCGACGACGCGCTGCTGACCGCGGCGTGGGGCCGTCACCTGTTCCCGCCGTGGGGCGCCGCTGGCGGCCGCGACGGCTCGCCCAACTACGTCGAGCTGATCCGCGACGGAGTCCGGCACGGCCAGCCGTTCGCCAAGGTCTCCCGGCTGAAGCTGCGGCGCGGCGACCTGCTGCGGCTGGTCACCGGGACCGGCGGAGGCTACGGCGACCCGCGGGAGCGCGAGCCCGGCCTGGTCCGCGCCGACCTGCGCGACCAGATCATCACCGGCCGCGAAGCCGCCGAGGTATACGGGCTCCCGCCAGGAGAGGCTGCTCAGCCGGGCGTGGTGTACTCCTCGGCGCGTGCGGAGAGGTAGGCGATCTCGGCCGGCGTCTGGGCGAGTTCGCTGGCCCGCCGGTAGGCCTGCGCGGCGGCGGCGTGACGCCCGAGTCTGGCCAGTGCGTGGCCGCGGGCGGCGTGCCAGTGGTGCTGGCGGGCCAGGCCCGGTTCGCCGGCGAGGGCTTCGAGGTGGTCGAGGCCGGCCTGCGGGCCCTCATGCCAGGAGATCGCGATGGCCCGGTTGAGGGCGACGATGGGGGTCGGGGTCAATGCGAACAGCTCGTCGTAGAGCAGGCGCACCTGGCGCCAGTCGGTCTCCTGGAAAGACGGCGCCTCGTCGTGCAACGCGGCGATCGCGGCCTGGACGGACCAGCTGTTAGGCGGGTGGTGAGTCAGGGCCTGCGTGGTCAGCCTGGCGCCCTCCTCGATCATCGAGGTATCCCACAGGCCGCGGTCCTGGTCTTCCAGCGAGACGGCGCTGCCATGGTCGTCGACCCTGGCCGGACGTCTGGCGTCAGTGAGCAGCATGAGCGCGAGCAGGCCAGTGACCCGGGGCTCGCCGGGCATCAGCCGGTGCAGGATACGGGCGAGCCGGATGGCCTCGTCCACCAGATCGCGCCGCACCAGGTCGTGGTGGCCGGTGGCCGCGTAGCCCTCGGTGAAGATGAGGTAGATGACGTGCAGAACCAGGCCCAGACGGCCTTCGAGCTCGTCCGGCCCGGGCACGCGGAACGGGATGCGGCTCTGCTGGATCTTGCGCTTGCCGCGGGTGAGGCGCTGGGCCATGGTCGCCGGCGGGACCAGGAAGGCCTGGGCGATCTCAGTGGTGCTGAGGCCCGCGATGTAGCGCAGGGTGAGTCCGGTCTGCGTGTCCAGGTCGAGAGCGGGGTGACAGCACGCGAACATGAGCTGCAGCCGGTCGTCGGGGATGTGCTCGTGCTCGGGGACCGGCTCGGTGCGGCGGGCCGGATCGGCATCGGCGTGCAGCGTGGCGAGCTTGGTGGCCAGCGTGGCGTCCCGCCGGATCCGGTCGAGCGCCTTGCGCCTCGCCGTGGTGGCCAGCCAGGCCAGCGGCTCGCGGGGGACCCCGGAGCGCGGCCAGGTCTCGACCGCGGCCAGCAGGGCCTCAGCGGCTACCTCCTCGGCGAGATCAAGGTCGCCGAACCGGGCCGCGAGCAGGGCCAGCAGGCGGCCGCGCTCCTCTCGGAACACTGCCTCGATCGGCTCGCCTGCCGGCCCCATCGCCCTGGTCCTCAGAACTCGGCGAGCGGGCGCACCTCAACGCGCCCGTACTTCGCGCCCGGGCACCTGGCCGCCCAGTCAAGCGCCGCGTCGAGGTCGGGCACGTCGATGATCTGATAGCCGCCCAGGTACTCGCGGGACTCGGCGAACGGCCCGTTGGTCACCAGCCGCTCGCCCGCATCGTTGACCTGCACCTGGGTGGCGTCCTCAAAGGACTGGAGCAGGCCGGAGTCAACCTGCACGCCGGCCTGCCCGAGCTCCTGCTGGTACTGCATGAACTCCTCGACCGAGGGTGCTCCGCTGCTCGGCGGCTGGAGCATGCCCTCGCCCTCGCGGAAACCCATGATCAGCAGCATGTACTTCACGCCAGCTTCCCTTCGTTCGGTGGCTTGAGACACCTAGGAGACGGATGGAGAACCGCGCCATCGACACCAGGAACGAAAAATTTGCCAGCGGCCCGGTCGCTGCCAGCCCTACCGGGGTTTGGGGCCGCGCACCTGCCGCCAGGCGGTGCCGTTCCAGCCCATGATCAGGATCCGGGTGCCGGCGCCGGCGGACGAATAGCCGACCGCCCAGGCGCTGGTGGCGGAGGCGGCGGTCACGGCGGACAGGTAGCTGCTGTTCAGGAAGCCGGATCCGACGTTCGGGGTGCGGACATGCGTCCAGGCGGTCCCGTTCCACCGGTCGATGATGGTCTTGTTCCCGACCAGCTCGCTGAACGAGCTGCCGGCTGCCCAGGCCCGGCCGGGCGAGGCAGCCGTCACGCCGGCCAGGGAGACGCTGCGCACTCCGCCAGGGAACGGGCTGGGCACCTGCTTCCACGTCGTCCCGTTCCAGTGCACGATCAGGGACGGAACCGAGTGCCCGTCGCTGCTGCTGTAGCTGCCGATCCCCCAGGCGTCGGTCCGCGAGGTGGTGGCCACGCCGGTGAACGCGGTGCAGCAGCCGGGCGGGCTCGGCGTCGGCACGTGCGTCCACGACGCGCCGGTCCAGTGCAGCAGGTCGCTGGTGGTGGCCGCCCACGCATTACGGGCGGAGCTGCCGGCCACGTCGTCGACGTTGCCGAAGTTCGCGCTGGACTGCCGGGCCCAGGTCCTGCCGTTCCAGTGCAGGATCAGCGTCGCGGCGCCGGAACTGCCGGCCGCCCAGGCATTGCCGGCCGACGTGGCGGCCACGCTGTCCAGGGCACCGCCGCCCGCGGGAGCGTGCCCCGGCTCCTGCCGCCACCTGCGGCCATTCCAGTGCAGGACCAGCGGCGTGGCGCTGGCCCCGGTCCCCCGGTGGCCGACCGCCCAGGCATTCCTGGCCGACGTGGCCGCCACGCTGGCCAGGGCGCCCGCGCCCGGCACCGGGCTGGCCTGCTGGCGCCAGGCCGTGCCGTTCCAGCGCAGGATCAGGACCTTGCCGCTGCCGGTCTGACCGACCGCCCACGCACTACGGGCCGACGTTGCGGCGGCCCCGCTGAGGATGCCGGGCAGGGACAGCGGCGCGGCCGCCGCGGCAAGATCAGCTCCGGCGGCGCCAGCAGGCCCAGCGCCGGCGGCGGCCAGGCCCGACGTCGCCAGCGCCAGGGCCGCCGCGACGGCGCCCGAGCCCGCCATGATCGCTGATGCCACCGCAGCCATCCTTTCCCGGCCAGGCGGCCGGCCGGCATCTCGATCCCGCTGCCCGTCGCGTTGAGCGGCCCGCCACGTTTCTCAGCGTAGATGCCAGACGCTCGCGCGGATCCCCCGTCGCGGTCGTGAATATCCGGCGCGGGCCAGGTCAGACGATCATCGGACGGGAGAAACCGGGCTGGTAGTCTGCGGCCGTGACCGAGAGCTCCGCTGCGGCTGAGGGCTGGTACCGCGATCCCTACGGCATCCATCAAGACCGCTGGTTCTCCGCCGGGACCCCGACGTCGCTAGTGCGCGACGGGGGCACTGAGGGGCGCGATGACCCTCCTGGCTACCCGCCTGCCGGGCCGCCCGTGGAGATCCCGGACAACGACCAGTTCCCGGAAGATGACTTGCGCCGCGCTGACGAGGCCGCGGCACGGTCGCAGGACGGTGACCTGCGCCGCGCCGACCAGGCGGAGGCGAACGCGGCGCAGGGTGACCGGCCGACGGCGTTTGACCAGGCGCTCGACGCTGAGATCCCCGGCTTCGCCGGCGACGAGACCGGATAGCCGGTCGGCCGGAAGCGCCGTCGCGGCGCGCCCGCTGGTTCAGGCCCGGTTCTGCAGGCGGGCGATCTGCTGGCTGAGGTAGCGCTGCTGCTGGGCGTTGGTGGCGTGCCGCGCTGCGGTCTGGTACGCGATCAGCGCGGCGGCCGGGTTGCCTTCGCGTTCCAGGAGGTGAGCGCGGACGGCATGGAACCGGCGATTGCCGGTCATCCTGGGGTCGGCCTCGAGCCCGTGCAGCAGTTCGAGGCCAGCGCCGGGCCCGGAGATCATGCTGACCGCGACGGCATGGTTGAGCGCGACGACCGGGTTATCGTCCAGCCGGAGCAGCACGCCGTACAGGGCCGCGATCTGGGCCCAGTCCGTCGCCTCTGCGCTACTGCCTTCGTCGTGGACCGCGGCGATCGCGGCCTGAAGCTGGTACGGCCCGGTCGGCCCGCGCGGGAGGGCGGCCGTGATCAGCGCGACTCCCTCCTGGATGGCCGCCCGATCCCACTGGGCTCGGTCCTGCTCGGCCATCGGGATCAGAGATCCGTCCGCGCCGACCCGAGCCCGGTGCCGGGCGTGGACCAGGACCATCAGGGCCAGAAGCCCGCTCACCTCGCTGTCCTCGGGGAGGATGGCGTGGAGGATCCGGGCCAGGCGGATGGCTTCGTCGGCCAGGTCGACGCGCAGCAGCTGGGTCCCGACGGTGCTGGCGTAGCCCTCGTTGAAGATCAGGTACAGCACGCGCAGCACCGAGTCCAGGCGTCCAGCGTCTTCGGCCGGCCGCGCGAACGGCACCCCGCTGTCCTTGATCGACTGCTTCGCCCGGGTGATGCGCCGGGTCACGGTCTGCTCGGAGGTGAGCAGCGCACGGGCGATCTCGGCGACGCTCAGGCCCCCGACCGCCCGCAGCGTCAGGGCGATCTGCGAGGCCACGGACAGCGAGGGGTGGCAGCACATGAACAGCAGCACGAGCGTGTCGTCCGCGCCGGAAGCGTCGCGCTCGTCCGCCTGCCGCGCGCCGACCTCGGTCAGCGCCCACTGAGCGACCGTCTCCTCCCGCCGCCGCCGGGCCTGCTCGGCGCGCAGCAGATCGGTCAGCCGCCGCGAGGCCACCGTGATGAGCCACGCTCTGGGATCGTGCGGCAGCCCCTCCCCGGGCCACTGCGCCGCCGCCGCCATCAGCGCTTCCTGGGTGGCGTCCTCAGCCAGGTCGAAGTGACCGTACCGTCGCACCACCGCGCCGAGGACCTGCGGCGTCAGGCGACGCAGCAGGTCCTCGACCTCGATGCCGGCCACCGCCATCCGCCCCGGCCAGCTCAGCCTTCGAAGTCGGGCTGGTGCTCGGCGACTGGCCGCACGTCAGCGTAGGCACGGGCCCGGACGTGATCAGGGCCCGGGCAGCTGGTGAGCCGCGACGCGATCTGCGTCGCCCGGTCGAAGCTCGCGCAATCGACCACCCAGTACCCGGCGAGGACCTCCTCGGATTCGGCGTAGGGCCCGTCGGTCACGACCGGGACTCCCTGCTGGAGCCGCACCCGGCGGGAATGCACGGGGGCGCTCAGCCCCCTGGTCTCCACCAGTTCGCCCGAGTCGAGCAGTTCCTGGCTGAACTCCCGCATGAACGCGCCCAGCGCCGCGTAGTCCTCCGGTGTCCACGCCGCCTTGGCCGGCGCCAGGCCGGTCATCTCCTGGTAGTGCTCCTGCGACGCGAAGGTCAGGATCATGTACTTCATCCAGGTGTCCTTCCCCTGGGCGCCCCAGCGGCGCCTTCCACCCGTGACGTCGCAGCCGTCCCGCCCGACCGGACACCAGCGCGCCGCAGGACACCGGGCCCGATCGGCGCCCGGTGTCCTGCACTCACCGGCGGCTCGCGCAGGAGCGGGCTAGATCAGGTGTGGTAGGTGATCGTGACCGCCGTCCGGGTGCCTGCCTGGTTGAGGTTCTTGGCCTTGATCGTTCCGGTGGCTCCCTTGAACGAGCCGGTACCGCCGGTTACCTTACCGCCGGTGACGGCGCCGGTCTTGAAGCTGATCTTGGCGGTGCCATAGAGGAAACCGCCGGTGGTGTCCACCGTGATGTTCAGGGCGGCGCTGCTGGCCGAGGTGGCCTTGAAGTACAGCATGTCGAAGCCGACGGTCTTGCCGGCCTTGCTGACATCGGTATTTTGCTGGGCGCCTGATGCTTTGGTCAGCATGATCGACTTCTTGGACACGGAAATGAACTTCAGCGTGTGGCTAGTCGCGGTGGAACTGGCCACTGCCGGAAGCACGAATGCCCCGGCACCGAGGATGGCAGCAGCGCTAGCTGCCGCAATGGGCGCGCGCATCTTCATTGGGACCCCCCCAATTGCCGAAGCCCGCCCCGTCAGCGGGCACGCCGATCAGCATGTCACTGGATCGCAATGGTGTCGATAGCCGAATATTCGTTCAAAACGTGATATGCCCGGCAATCATCGCGGAAACTCGGCCAGATCTGCCGGACGCAGGCGGTACTGCTGCAAGCGCAGATTATGGTATTTCTCCGTCTCGCCGATCCACTCCATGCCGATCCGGCGGACCGTCGCCATGGCGCGCACATTGGCTGGCCGCACGACAGCAATGACCTGCTCCAGGCCCTGCTCAAATGCCCAGCCCGCCAGCGCCCGGCCGGTCTCGGTGGCATAGCCGTGGCCCCACGCGTCCCGCTGCAGCTGCCAGCCGATCTCGTATTCATCATCGGGCGGCAGCGGCAGCAAGGTCGCCCCGCCGATCACCCGTCCGTCCTCGCGAAGCTCAATCGCCCACCGGCAGGCCGGCGTCAGCATGCGCTCGTCCTCAGCCATCCACTGCTGCAGCACGACGCGCATGGCCGCTTCATCGCCGACTCTGTCCATCATCGGAGCCAGCCACCGCGCCACCTCGGCCTCGCCGTAGGAGCTCAGCGCCGCGCCGGCATCATCGACCATCCACTGGCGGAGGACCAGCCGCTCCGTCACCAATCGCTTCGCCATCACCTCACGATAGCGCCGGCCGTGACGGGATCACCCGCCAAGCCGGGGTAACGGGCGGCGCGTCACGGGCGGCGCGTCACGGGCGGGCGATGTCACAGCCGGAGGCGAGGACCGCAACCAGGGGACATGAGCATGGAAGCCCGATCTCACCTCCGAGACGTTCGTGCCGGCCGTAGATGGCACCGCAGGCTCGCACGTGCGGGCGGTGCGGCCGCGCTGGCCGTCGCTGTCTGCGCGGCCGGGCTGGACGCGCAGGCGGCGGCAGTGCCGCGGCCGGTGGCACTTGCGGGCAGTGCGGTGCCATTCACCAGCCAGACGGCGGCTCTAGGGGACCTGAGCAGCGCGAGGACGCTGACCATCCAGATGTGGCTGCGGCCGGACATGGTCGGCGCACAGAGTTATGCCAGCGCCGTCAGCACGCCGGGAGACAGGATCTTCCGGCATTTCCTCAGCCCCGATTCCTACACGGCCCGCTTCGGGCCCAGCGTCCAGGAAGTCGCGGCGGCGCGGGCCTGGCTACGGGCGCAGGGCTTCACGGCTGTCCGGGCCGACGCGCAGCGGGACTATGTCCGGGCCACCGCCACGGTGGGCAGGATCGACGCTGCCTTCCGCGTAACGGTGCGGCGGTACCGGGCCACCGCGCGGGCCAGCGGCGGTGGCGCACCGCTGTTCGCCAACGACCGGCCGCTCACCGTGCCGGCCAGCCTGGCCGGCGACGTGCTCGGCGTCACCGGCCTGGACAGCGCCGCGCTGACCGTCCCCATCCGGCGGGCGGGCCGGCCTGGGGTGTCCCCGGCCGCCGCGGGCCAGGCTGGTGCGTGCTCCAGCTACTGGGGGCAGCACCTGCTCTCCGGCCTGCCATCGAGGTTCGGCACCACCAGGTTCCCCGTGGTGACCTGCGGTTACACGGCGACCCAGTACCGGTCCGTGTACGGCGTGAACTCGGCCAGCACGGGCAGCGGCCAGACGATCGCCTTCGCGGAGGCCGGGGGCCTGGTCCCGGACATGTTCAAGACGCTGCGGGACTTCGCTCGGCAGTTCCGCCTGCCCGCGCCCGCCGCTGCCCGTTACCAGCAGATCAACCAGCAGCCCAGGTCGTGCACCAGGCCGCAAGAGGCCACCGGCGAGGAGCAGATGGACCTGGAGTCGGCCTACGCCATGGCACCGGGGGCCAGCCAGCTCGTGGTCGGCGCCAACCTGTGTGACACCGGCGACGGCGGGTTCCAGGGCGGATTCAACACCGACCTGGCCGTAGTCAACGGCAACGGCAAGAAGCCACTGGCCACTGTGGTGTCGAACTCATGGGAGACCGGGTTCGACGACCAGGCCGCCGACATCACCAGGATCGAAACAGCATTCCTGGCCAAGGCGGCCTCCGCGGGAGTGGGCATGTACTACTCCTCTGGTGACGCCCCGTGCGTCCAGCAGCCGGCCAGCAACCCCGACGCCACCGGCGTCGGCGGCACCATGCTGGGCATCGGCAAGTCTGGCAGCCGGCTGTTCGAGACCGGTGCGCTCTTCGCGAAGGCATCCATCAAGGCCAAGGCGTGGGACGTCAGCGGCAGCTTCGGTCTTGGCGGCGGCCAGAGCCTGGTCTTCAGGCAGCCGAGCTACCAGAAAGCCGTGGTCCCCGCGTCGATGAGCAGACCGCCAGCCAGCGGGAGCCCGCCAGGTCAGCTGGGTTGCAGGATATTCGGGGGTCCGCCGCCGCCTCCCCCCGGCACCTCGCCGATGCGCAGCGCGCCTGACGTGAGCGCGGACGGGGTCGACGGGATGATCATCGGGGAGATCAACGGCCGCGGCAAGTACGTCAACGCCGAGGACGCCGGGACGAGCCTGTCCGCGCCGCTGGTGGCGGGCATGGTGGTGGCGGCGCAGCAGGGCCAGGCCAAGCCGTTTGGCTTCCTCAACCCAGCCCTGTACAGGCTGGCCGGCACCCGGGCCATCTACAACACGCTCCCCGTCACCAGCTCAGACCCGGTGCTCTGGCGCGCCGAGGTGTGCCCGGAGACCGTCTCGTTCTGCGTCAGCCCGAAGGGCACGGAACTTTGGCTCACTGACGACCAGTCCCGCTCGGTGCCGGGCTCGACCGGGCAGGTGACCGCGAAGGGATATGACAACCTGACCGGTGTCGGCGTCCCTGACGGCCAGGCCTTCATCAAGGCCCTGCGCAAGCTCGGCTGAGCACCTCGGCGGCGCCGCGGGCGATGTCACAGCCGGAGCGATGTCACAGCCGGAGCGATGTCACAGCCGGAGGCGAGGAGCGCAACTAGGGGACATGAGCAGTGAAGCCAGAGCGCTGGTGAACCCGGCCCGGGAGGAACCGGTCGCGGTCAGCGCGCCCGGGCGGCCGCCGAGCTTGCCGCTTGAGGAATTCGAGCAGATATACCTGCGCAACGTCGACGTCCTCATGGGCTACTTCGCGCGCCGGTGCCGCGATCCGCAGACGGTCGCCGATCTCACCTCCGAGACGTTCGTCCGGGCCGTAGATGGCTTCGCCAGGTTCGATCCCCGCCGCGGATCGGACCGGTCCTGGCTGTTCGGCATCGCCGCTCGCGTATTCGCCCGCCACTGCGAGCAGTCGGCGGGCGGCAAAGACGCGGTCGCGCGTCTCGGCGGCCAGCGGCGGCTTGACGAGGACGAGATCGAGGAACTCGCCGAGCGGATCGATGCCGAGCGCGAGGGCGCCGCGCTGATGCGGCGGTGCGCACGGCTGCCCGCAGTCGAGCGGGCGGCAATCGAGCTCGTCGACCTGGAGGGGCTCACCCCGAAGGAGGCGGCGCTGGCTCTGGGCGTCTCCCGTGCCGCATTTCGAAAGCGGCTGTCGCGGGCGAGGTCCCGGCTGCGAAGGGAGCACCAGAGCAATGAGTAAGTTCACAGATCAGCTATGGCGTGATCTCGTTCGAGAGCACGGGCCGACGCTCGCGCACGCCCGTCGGCCCGGACCGGGTCGAGCCCGTCGGCCAGGACCGGGTCGAGCCCGTCGGCCCGGTCCGCGAGTTCTCGCGGGCAGCACGCTCGCGCTGGCGGGCGCCGGCGCGGCGTTCACGCTCGCCCTGAGCGCGACGGCCAGCCCGCCGGCGTTCGCCGTGACCCGCCACCATGACGGGTCGGTGTCGGTGCAGATCTACCGCAGGTCGGGGATCGCCGGCGCGAACCGCACGCTCGCGGCCATGGGGATCCACGAGCGGGTGATGTCCGTCAGTGACAACCAGTCGGTCCCGCTCAACTGCGTGGCGCCCGGGCCGGGGCCGGACGGCAAGTCTCTGGTCGTCAAGGGATACCCGAAGGTTTCGACGGGCCCGGTGTCCGCGCCGTCGAGCATGCCGGGCCACCCGGGCCCGGGCGACACGGGTGCGGGCGACACGGGTGCGGGCAGCCCGGGCCCGGGCAGCACCTGGCACGTCGTCATCTGCCCCTCCCCCGACAACACGGGTAACGCCGGCTCGGGCAACACGGGCGCCGGCTGATCTGATGACGGCCGGCGCCCGCCCGGCGCGGGCGCCAGATGGGCTAGGCAGCCGAGTGCGCACGGGGCGCAGGCCCGCCGAGCGCGTTGCGGCGGGCCGGCATGCGCAGCGTCACCATCCGCCGCCAGCCGCCCAGCCGCTCGCCGGCGTACAGCGCCTGGATGCCCGCGGCGAGCACCGCCGACTTCGGCGCGGACCAGCCCAGGACGCGTCCCAGGTGGGCCATGACGGCCGCGCTGACGTCGCGGTAGATCGCGATTTCCGCCATGGCCGTGTCGTGCAGTAGGTGCCGGATGGTGACGTCATGCCCGGCCGCGGCCAGGTTCAGCAGCTCCTCATGGCAGTACGCGAGATGGCTGACCTCGTCGTTAGAGATCATCCGGAACGCCGGTGCGAGCTCCGGGTTGCTGCGGGTGCAGTTGCGCAGCATGCGCATCTGCTCCGCGGCGCGCTGCTCGGTGACCCGGCTGTGCGCCAGGTAGGCGATGATGTCGTGGTCGGTCAGCTGCTCGTCGCGCCCCAGCCGGCTGTGGGTCAGGCCGATTCCCCGCTCCTCGAGCAGCATCGTGTAGTTGGTGTCCTCGGGCACCGGTACGGGCTCGAGGCCGCGCTTGCGCAGCAGCGCGTTGAAGATGCGCCCGTGCTTGTCCTCGTCGGCGCCATGCCGCACGATCTTCGGCGCCAGGTCCTGACAGGACTCCGGCACGAGCACCCCGATCCGGCCGTTCTCCCAGCCGCCTTGCGCCTCGCCGCTGGCGGCGATCGAGCAGAACAGCGCGAACGCCTCGTCGTCGCGGAAGATCTCCTCAAAGACTGAGCTGGCAGAAAGCATGAGTGAACTCCCCCGACGTTCTCCCCGGCTCCGGATGACGGGCTCGCGTACCATCCGTCACGATTGCAATACCCTGCGGAGTCGACGGGGAACCAGGATGGCGGACTAAGAACAACCGCCCCATACCGGCACTTACCCGCCAGCTGCGGCCCGGCGCGCCGCGTGGGTGAGCAGGGACCGCACCACCCGCTGGTGGGTGGGGGTGACCCGGGCCCACCGGGCTCGCGCGGCGGGGCTGTCCTGCTGCACGAACGTCGCGAACAGCACGCCGCGCGGCTCAGGCCGGAACAGCAGCTCGCCCGGCATGCCCGCCCATGAGCGGGCACCCAGCAGAATCGAATCCGGGCCGCCGCGCCGGACCCGCCAGCCCAGCACGTAACGCGGCGACCACGGCGGGCCCAGCCGCAGCCCGAGCACGGACCAGCCGCACACCAGCTTGGCGCGTACCTGCAGCGGCGCGTCCATCAGCATGGCCCGCGCCCACTGCTCGCCCGTGCGGTCAAGGACGGCACCGACGTCGACGCGGAAGGCGTCCGCATAGTCGATCCGGCCCAGGGTGCTGAGGGCCCGTACCTCCGCCGGCACAGGGATCTGGGTGACTGTGCGCGGCGGGACTTCTTGCGTTCTCGTGTCAGCCATCCTTCATATATACAGTACTGTACATATGAAGCGGTAGCCGCGCAGCGGCGACCACGCCCACCACATCCAGAGGCGACACTCCGCGATGGCCCCTCCCACCCGAACGCCCGCCAGCACCTGGATCCAGGCTGGACTGCGCGCGCTCGCCGACGGTGGCCCCGGCGCCGTCCGCATCGACCGCCTGGCCACCTCGCTCGGCGTCACCCGGGGCAGCTTCTACGGCCACTTCACCGACCGCCAGGCCCTGCTCGAGGCCATGCTCGACACCTGGGAACGCGCCGCCACCGACGACGTGCTCGACCGCGTGGAGCAGCGTGGCGGCGACCCGCGGGCCAGGCTGCGGCGGGCCGGCGCACTCACCTTCAGCCCCGGCCTGATGCCCACCGAACTGGCGATCCGCGACTGGGCCCGGCGCGACCCCGCCGTCGCCGACCGGCTGCGCCGGGTCGACAACCGCCGGATGGACTACCTGCGCACCCTGTTCCGGGCCATCTGCGACGACCAGGAAACCGCCGAGGCCCGCTGCGTGCTCGCCTTCACCCTGGCCATCGGCCACCACTTCCTCGCCGCCGACCACGGCCCGCATACCCGCGCCGACGCACTGGAACTTGCCGTGCGCGAACTGCTCGCCTGACCATCTTCCGGCACCGCAAGCAGGCTGGCTGATCGCCTCGAGCGCCGGTCACGCGCTTATCACGTGGATGTCACGTGTTCGTGTGAGCCTGCGCGCGTGAGCAGATTAAGGGAATGCGCCGGTGCCGGGACTCCCGCCGGGCAGCAGCAGGGACAGCACAGCCAGGCACCAGATCGCGGCCCGGCGGCGCGGGCGCGCCGGGCGGGCCCGCGGAAGCGGCGCGGCCGGGGCTGGCGGCGGGGCCCGGCCGCAGCAGCGGCGGTGCTGCTCGCGCTCGGCCTGGCCGGCGCGGGAGCGCACCCGGCGCTGGCCGTTGGCGACACCTTCAAGGTGGTGTTCCAGGACAACGACAACGTGCTGGCCGGGTACTCCGGCGCCTCGTCGTTCACCACCCCGCAGGGCATGATGGCCGGCACCAGCCCGTCGGTCGCGCTGCTGACCGACGGCACCTACCAGGCCGCGTTCGAGGCCAACAACGACGACCTGGCCCTGACCCACCTCGGCGGCGGCACGCTCGCCCCCGGACTGGGCATGGACAAGGGCACCAGCCCCGCCATCGCCGCGCTGCCCTCCGGCGGCTGGGTCGCAGCGTTCCAGGACAACGACAACAAGCTGTACCTCTACGACTCCGCCGGCCACAAGATCAACACCGACCTGGGCATGGACCCGGGCACCAGCCCCGCCATCGCCGTCCAGCCCGGCGGCGCCTACAAGGTCGTCTTCCAGGACAACGACAACGTCCTCGCCGGCTACAACTCCTCCGGCTCCAACTTCACCACCACCGCCGGCATGCGGCCCGCCACCAGCCCCGCCATCACCGCCCTGCCCGCCAGCGGCTACGAAGCCGCCTTCGAGGCCAACACCAGCAACCTGGCCACCACCCACTTCGGCACCGGCTACACCACCAACACCACCACCCTCGGCATGGACCCCGCCACCAGCCCCGCCATCGCCGCCCAGCCCAGCGGCGCCTTCAAAGTCGCCTTCCAGGACAACGACAACGTCCTCGCCGGCTACAACTCCTCCGGCACCAGCTTCACCACCACCGCCGGCATGCAGCCCGCCACCAGCCCCGCCATCACCCCCGAACCCGACGGCACCTACGAAATCGCCCTCGAAGCCAACAACAACAACCTCGCCACCATCCACCTCGGCACCGGCTACACCACCAACACCACCACCCTCGGCATGGACCCCGCCACCAGCCCCGCCCTCGCCAACCCCCCACCCGAGGTAACCCCGACCGCCGGCTGCGGGGCGGCCAACAACTGCACGCCGCAGACATTCGCCGATGCCATACTCAGCTATCCCGGAATCGGCGGTGTTATCACCGCCAGCAATGAATACGCCATAGAAACGTGGGAAAGGGCCGAAGGCGGCGGCGCGGGGTGCCCGGGACAGCCTGCTCATACGGCGCCATGGGCTAACTCGGCCGGGCCTGCGGGTAACCCAATCAATACCACACAGCAGGAACCGGGAAGTAGTGCCTGGAATTCAGTCGGAGTCCAGGCATACCAGAACTCTGACGGCGCGACCTGCTGGGAGTGGGGAATTAAGGCAAACGCCGACACCCTGCTGAACGGATTTTACTCGAATATCATTTCCGTCCTCGATAATCCCGTGTCCAGCAACTCCAGCCAGTGCGTTGATCTAGCCGACGCTGTCGGAAATTCACCATGGGGCACCGGCAACTTCAGCGCCGACTGCTGACACGGCTCTTAGATCATCAGATCCCGGGAATCAAACAGAGGAGATTCATGAAAGTCAAACCAAAGCGGTGGCACATTGGCGCTGCGCTTCTCATGGCCGCCGTGGCAGTGGTGCCAGGAGTGGCCGGGGCCAGCCAGGCCGCGCAGGCGGCTAACCCCGTGCCTTATCCGGCCGCCCTGGCGAACCACCCGTTCGCCAAGCAGTGGACCGGGAGCGAGCTAGCCTCCAGCCCGTGGAACACGCCCAGCAACGAGCCGGGTAACTGCCCGAACAACCCGTCCCAGGTACACACCAACTCCAGCGGCTACGCAGAACTCGACACCAACGGCCAGCCGGGCAACTGCGTGGCGGTCGAGTCGCCCCACACCTACCCGACCGTGGACGGATACGTTTACGAGGCAGACATCTATTTCTCGACCTGGGAGAACTGGTCTGCCTTCTGGATGTACGGAAACAACTGGCCCCAAGACGGAGAAATCGACGCCGTCGAGGCCAACCTCGACAATAACTATGTCACCTGGCACTACGGCACGGGCAACTCCACCATCGGGACCGGGTCATGGAACGACCAGGTAGTCCAGCCGACCAGCGCGAACATCTCTCCAGGCTGGCACATCGTAGATATCGCGTTCGGCGGGAACCGGATCCAGATCTTCTACGACGGCCAGCCGTACCTGACGATCCCGGAGACCCTGACGGCGACCACGGACGACCCCATGTGGATCGTGTTCTCCAACGGGTCGTGCGACGCTCCGCCCAATAATGTATGCGCCAACGGGACGCTCGGCGAAGGCGTCTCCGGGAATATCCAGATCAAGTGGCTCAGGGCATTTCTGCCGCCTACTTAGGCCTGTTCTCAGGCCAGCACGGCAGCCGCGAGGCCCGATTGTTCATGGGCCTGGCGGCTGCCGCTGGCCCGAGCGCCGATCCGATGGGCTTGATGGCATGTTCGCCGTGGCTTAAGAGAAGGTGATGGACCGTGAGAAAGCGCCTTTCGGTGATGGCCGCGCCGCTGGTTACCGCCGTCGTGGTCGCCATGTCCCTGACCGCCATGTCCCTGGCCGCGCCCGCCGCGCAGGCTGACGCACCGCCGTTCGGGCAGCTGCCGGTGATGGGCTACAACACGTGGTATCAGTTCGGTGCCGGGGTGACTGAAAGCGCGGTGCTCAAGCAGGCTGACTACCTGGTGAGCAGCGGGCTCGCCGCCGCGGGCTACGACACCGTGAACCTGGACGATGGCTGGCTGGCGTCCTCGCGCGCCAGCGACGGCTCGCTGACGTGGGATGCCACCAAGTTCCCGCACGGCATCCCGTGGCTGGCCAGCCAGATCCACGCGCTCGGCCTGAAGTTCGGGATCTACGAGGCCATCGGTACCCGGACGTGCCAGGGCCTGCCCGGCAGCGGAGGGACCACGGCGTCAGACAGCCACTACGCGCAGGATGCCGCGACGTTCGCGGCCTGGGGCGTTGATTTCGTGAAGATCGACGAGTGCGGCGGCCTGCCGTCCGGCACCACCCTGAGCTCGCTGACCGCAGCGTTCGAGCAGTACGGCGCGGACCTGCGCGCGGACAACCCCGACGTCGTGTACAGCGAGGAGCTGCCCATCTACGAGCTGGGTCAGTCCGGTTTCACGCAGGCCGTCCAGTCCTCCTCGACCTTCGCCAGCATGTGGCGGGTGGCCGCCGACGAGTCCCCCGCCAACCCCGCCTCGGACACGATCCTCGGCCACCTTGCCGCCGACCTGCACCTGCACGCCTTCGCCGGCGCCGGGCACTGGAACGACCTCGACATGCTGGTGCCCGGCGCACCCGCGGCGCACCCCTTCGGCTGGTCGGTCGCCGACGAGGAGAGCCAGCTGTCCGTCTGGGCGGAAGAGGCCAGCCCGCTGCTCATCTCCACGGACCTGACCACGCTGACCCCGGCCGAGCTGGCCGCGCTGGAGAACCCGGACATCATCGCGATCGACCAGAGCGGGTCCCAGGCCGCCACCGCCGTGACCAGCGCCAGCGGGAACATCGAGGCGGTGGTCAAGAACGCTGACGGCGGCAGGGCGGTCCTGTTCGCGAACCTCGGCACCGGCACGGGTACCGGCACCTTCACGCTGTCTCAGCTCGGGATCAGCACGCCTGAAGCAAGCGGCTACAACGTCTGGAAAAACGAGACCACGACGTTCAGCAGCGTTAACGTCACGCTCGCGGCCGGACAGACCGAGATGGTCGTGATCAAGCCCGTCGGCTGATGCCGAAAGCGCGGGCCGGGCCGGTTACGCCGGGCAGGTTACTAGGGCGCGCTGGCGAGGTGGGCGCGGATCTGGTCGGCTTCGGGGGCGCCGAGGGTGGTGTAAAGGGTGAGGGCCTCGGTCCAGTGATGGCGGGCCTGGCCGGGGTCGCCGGTTGTGTGGCTGGTACGGGCCAGGCCGTGGTGGGCGCGGGCCTGCTCGTCTAGCTCGCCATTGCGGGCTGCGCCGGTCAGCGCGTCGGCGTAGCGGGCGTGGGCGTCGGCGGGCTGGCCGGCGGCCAGCATCACGTCGCCCAGGCTGTTGAGGGCGGTGACCTCGCCGGACTGGTAGCCGGTCTGGCGGCAGATGGCCAGGGCCTCCTGGTGGTAGCTGGCGGCCTGGTGGTGGCGGCATTCCTGCAGGGCGGCGTCGCCGAGGGTGATCAGAACGCGGGCCTGACCGGATCGGCTGCCGGCCTGGCGGAACAGGGCCAGGGCCTCGCGCAGGTGGGTGGTGGCCGGGCCGGGGCGGCCCTGGCGCAGGCTGATGTCGCCGAGGCTGGCCAGGGCGTGGGCTTCTCCGGTCCGGTCGCCGACCTGCCGGAACAGGGTCAGGGCACCGCGGATGCGCCGGGTGGCCTGCTCGTAGCGGCCCTGCCGCAAGTCAATGGTGGCCAGGGCATTGAGCAAGAGGCCCTGGCTGACCTGGTCGCCGGTGTCGCCCAGCAGGTCCAGGGCCTGCTGCAGGTGCCCGGTGGCTTCGCGGTAGCGGCCGAGCTGGAGGTGGAGGATGCCGACATTGCCGAGGGCGCGGATCTCGCCGGAGCGGTCGCCGGCCTGGCGGTACAGGGCCAGTCCCTGCTCCATGTGCGCGGTGGCCTCCGGCTGGCTGCCCTGACGCAGGCTCAGGACACCGAGGTTGATCAGCGCCTCGGCCTCGGCGGTGCGGTCGCCTGCCTGGCGTGCGGCGAGGCGGGCGTGGCTGTGGATAGTGATCGCCTCGGGGTAGTGACCGCCGTTGTCGAGGTAACGAAACAAGGTCGCTGCCAGGCGGGTGGCATGGCTGGCCCAGCCGTGCGAAGTGGTGTGCACAGCGACCGCGACCAGGGTGGCCCGTTCGGCATCCAGCCAGGCCAGCGCCGCCGCGGCGTCGGACACCGACGGCGCCGGGCTGGCGGACGAAAAGACGCGGGGCCGCCGGTGCCGCTCGCTAGGCAGCAGCGCGTCCATCGCGGCGGCGGCGGTGCCCAGGTAATAGCCGAACAGGCGGGTCAGCGCCACCTGCCGGTCGTTCTCGGTGTCGCTGACGGAGGCGAGTTCGCGGGCATAGGCGCGCAGCAGATCATGCATGCCGTACCGGCCCGGCCCGGTGAGCTGAGCCAGGTGCGCGCGGGTCAGCACATCAAGCGCGCGCTCGGCCTGCCGGACGGTGCCGCCAGCCAGTGCAGCCGCGGCGTAGCGGTCAAAGTCCAGGCCGGGGTGCAGGCCCAGGAACCGGAACAGGCGAGCGGCGGCCGGGTCGAGGTGCCTGCAGGACCAGGAAAACACGGTCCGCACGGCGGTCCGGGAATCCCCCGCAGCGTCCAGCAGGTCCAGTCGCCCTTGGTGATCAGCAAGCTCGCCCACCAGGCTCGACAGCGGGACAGCGGCCCGGGCAGCGGCGAGCTCGGCGGCCACCCGCAGCGCCAGCGGCAGCCGACTGCACTGGGCGGCCAGTTCCTTCGTCGCGGCTGGATCCGCACTAGCCCGCTCGCCGATCAGCGCCTGCAGCAGGCTGACCGCCTCGGCGGCCGGCAGGAGGTCCAGGTCCAGCCGTACCGCACCTTCCCTGGCCACCAGTCCAGCCAGCGAATCCCGGCTGGTCACGACCGTCACGCAGGCGGGCGTGCCGGGCAGCAGCGGCCGGACCTGCTCCACCGATCCGGCATTGTCCAGCATGACCAGCATCCGCCGCCCGGAGACCAGGCTCCGGTACCGGGCGGCACGATCATCGGTGCCCGGCGGGACATCAGAGCCGGGCACGCCCAGGGCGCGCAGGAACCCGGCCAGCACATCGGCCGCCGGAACCACCTGATCCGGGTCATAACCGCGCAGGTTCACGTACAGCTGGCCATCCGGAAACCGGTCAGCGACCTGGTGGGCCCAGTACACGGCCAGGGCGGTCTTGCCCACCCCCGCTGTCCCGCCGATCGCGGAGATCACCACGGTCCCCTGCGCATGGCCGCCGACCTGGTCCAGGAGCTCGGACAGCCGGGTCAGCTCGGCCGACCGGCCGGTGAACTGCGCCACGGCACCGGGCAGCTGCCGCGGCGCCGGCGCCGGGGAGCTGACCGGATCCGTCACGGGGACCGATGCCAGCGGCGCGGCGTCGGAGGCGGGCGGCTGCACGGCGAGCTCGGGGGCGCCTTCCAGGATCCGCTGGTGCAGGCGCTGCAGGTGCGGGCCGGGCTCGATCCCGAGCTCATCCACCAGCACCCGCCGGGCCCGCTGGTAGGCCTCCAGCGCCTCGGCCGGGCGCCCGCACCGGTACAGGGCCAGCATGAGCTGGGAGTGGAAGTGCTCCCGCAGCGGGTGGCGCGCGGTCAGGTCCCGCAGCTCGGGGACCAGCTGCTCGTGGCGACCGTCGTCCAGGTCCCCCTCGACGCGCCAGTCCAGTGCCTGCACGTGCAGCTGGTCCAGGTGCGGCACCCACTGATCCCGCAGCAGCTGCGAGGGGATGTCGGCCAGCGCCGCGCCGCGCCACAATCCCAGCGCCTCGGCCGCGGTCCGCGCGCCCTGTGCCTGCTGGCCGGCGCGGACCGCCGCGCCGGCCTGGCGGGTCAGCGTCTCGAACCGCGACGCGTCCAGCTCGTCGCCGGAGACCTCGATCGCGTAGCCGGGCGCCCGGGTCACGATCCGCGCCGCGGCCCGCGGATCCAGCCGCCGCCGCAGCCGCATCACCAGTGCACGGACCGCTTCCGGCGCTCCGGTCGGCGGGGCGCCGTCCCAGACCAGCTCGGCGAGCTCATCGGCCGGTACCGACTGGTTTGCCCGCCACAGCAGCACCGCCAGCAGTACTCGCAGCCGAGTCGCTAAGACGGTCCCGGACTCACCGGCGTCTCCGGCCAGCACTTGCATGGGCCCCAGCACCCCGAACCGCATGAGGCCTCCCGAATCCTGACAAATGGATATAGGCGTGGCACGGAGTATTATCACGCGCTTATCACGTGGATGTCACGTGTTCGTGTGAGCCTGCGCGCGTGAGCAGATTAAGGGAATGCGCCGGTGCCGGGACTCCCGCCGGGCAGCAGCAGGGACAGCACAGCCAGGCACCAGATCGCGGCCCGGCGGCGCGGGCGCGCCGGGCGGGCCCGCGGAAGCGGCGCGGCCGGGGCTGGCGGCGGGGCCCGGCCGCAGCAGCGGCGGTGCTGCTCGCGCTCGGCCTGGCCGGCGCGGGAGCGCACCCGGCGCTGGCCGTTGGCGACACCTTCAAGGTGGTGTTCCAGGACAACGACAACGTGCTGGCCGGGTACTCCGGCGCCTCGTCGTTCACCACCCCGCAGGGCATGATGGCCGGCACCAGCCCGTCGGTCGCGCTGCTGACCGACGGCACCTACCAGGCCGCGTTCGAGGCCAACAACGACGACCTGGCCCTGACCCACCTCGGCGGCGGCACGCTCGCCCCCGGACTGGGCATGGACAAGGGCACCAGCCCCGCCATCGCCGCGCTGCCCTCCGGCGGCTGGGTCGCAGCGTTCCAGGACAACGACAACAAGCTGTACCTCTACGACTCCGCCGGCCACAAGATCAACACCGACCTGGGCATGGACCCGGGCACCAGCCCCGCCATCGCCGTCCAGCCCGGCGGCGCCTACAAGGTCGTCTTCCAGGACAACGACAACGTCCTCGCCGGCTACAACTCCTCCGGCTCCAACTTCACCACCACCGCCGGCATGCGGCCCGCCACCAGCCCCGCCATCACCGCCCTGCCCGCCAGCGGCTACGAAGCCGCCTTCGAGGCCAACACCACCGACCTGGCCACCACCCACTTCGGCACCGGCTACACCACCAACACCACCACCCTCGGCATGGACCCCGCCACCAGCCCCGCCATCGCCGCCCAGCCCAGCGGCGCCTTCAAAGTCGCCTTCCAGGACAACGACAACGTCCTCGCCGGCTACAACTCCTCCGGCACCAGCTTCACCACCACCGCCGGCATGCAGCCCGCCACCAGCCCCGCCATCACCCCCGAACCCGACGGCACCTACGAAATCGCCCTCGAAGCCAACAACAACAACCTCGCCACCATCCACCTCGGCACCGGCTACACCACCAACACCACCACCCTCGGCATGGACCCCGCCACCAGCCCCGCCCTCGCCAACCCCCCACCTACCGCCGCTAGCGGGACGGTCGGCGCGAAGATCGTCTCTTACGCGCAGAGCCAGGTTGGCTACCAGGACGACCCGTCTGGCACCTACTGCAATGCCTTCAGCGCTTACTGGGTGTCCGGCTCGGCCTGCGGGAACGGGAACTACTCCGAGGAGTGGTGCGCGGACTTCGTCGCCTGGGCCTGGCGCCTGGCCGGCGTGTCCTTCACTTACGCCTACACCTCCGGTGACATCAACGGCGCGGCGGCCAGCTTCTACCAGTGGGGCGCGGCCCACGGCACCTGGCACGCGGCCGGCTCGGGCTACACCCCGCAGCCAGGCGACGCGGTGATCTACGGCCTCAACTCGGCGAAGACTGACGCCGACCACGTCGCCATCGTCACCAGCTACACCTCCGGGGCGGCTGGCCCGAACGTCGTCAACGGCGACTGGTGGTCCAGCGGCAACGGCGGCGTCGTGGCCGCCAGCGACCAGACCACCGCGACCGGCAGCGACGGCATCAGCGGCTATGTCTCTCCGTGACCGGCGCCTGCACCGGGCAGACCCGCACCGGGCAGAAAGGATAACGACAATGCGCGCTCAGGCAACGGCCTTCCTCGTGCTGACGGCCGCCGCCGCGGGCATCGCCGCCACGCTGGCCGGCTGCGGCAGCGGGGGCAGTTCCCGGCCTTCGGCCGCGAGCGCCCTGGCCACCACGCGGCAGGCCGGCCGCCAGCGGCACGGCCACCTGACCCGGTCACCGCAGGCGCCGCCGGCGCGGACGGCGGCCCGCAACAGCTCGCCCCCGGCCCGGAGCTCGCCGCCGACCGCGGCTCCGGCCCCGGCGAGCCACCCGCCGGCCCCCCGCCGGAGCGTGGTCATCAGGCTGACCCGCGGCCTGTACACCGACGCGCCGGACGGCACGCCGCATTACATCCTCGCCTTTACCTCACGGGCGGGCAGCGCGATCCGGGGCTCGGTCAGCTTCCTGTACCAGGACGGCCGGGTATCGTCCGCCGGATCGTATGCCGGCACGCTGTCCGCCAGCGGAAAGATCACCCTGACCCTTGGCGGCGGCAGGGCCCTGTCCGGCCGGTACGCCGACGGCCGCCTCAGCCTGGCCGGCTGCACAGCGGCCCTCCCCCTGGCCAAGTTCGCCGGCGGCTGCACCTTCACCTACCACGGGCATGTCCCCTGACCAGCCGGGATTCCTGGCCCCCCGCCGGAAATGGCGGATCACCGTCTCATCGGAGGCTGAAATCATGATCAAGTTCAGACGGCACTGGCGTATCTGGCTGGCGGCTCCGGCCGCCGCTGCCGCCACGGCGCTCGGGTTAACGGTCCCGGCACAGGCACAGGCACAGGCACAGGTGCCGGCACAGGCACAGTCAAGCCCGCCGGCCCGGTCCGCCACGGCACCAGTGAGGACCACGCAGTCACTGCGGAGCCTGAATGAGGAGCGGCCGCCGGCAGGCGGCCAGCGCTGGGTGGTCAGCGACCCGGTGGCTTACCGGCAGGCGGTAAAGACACAAAACTGGATGCACACGCCCTACGGCCTCTCCTATAAGACGTGCGTGTACCGCGCGCCCAACCACGCTGTCGTGCGGAAGTCCGAGATCGTCGCCCCGTCCGGCGCCATACAGCGGATAACGCCGTGCATGCACCCGACGCTGTCCTATCCGGCCTCGGCTGGGCCCAGCACGCTCGGGCACCGCGCGAACGCGCTCGGCGCACCGAAGGTCGCCACCACAGGCGGTCCGTGCGCCTTCGGGCCCGGCGGCGTCTACTGGGCGGCCTCCTGTTACGGCTCGGCCCCGGACTGGGTGACGTCCTTTGACCAGGAGTACGCCGTGCCGACCAACCCGGCCAAGGACGGGGCACTGATCTTCTTGTGGGGCGGCATAGAGGACGCGCAGGGCGACACGCTCCTCCAGGACGTGCTGACCTGGGGCGCGAACGGGAACATCGTCACCAACCCGAATGTCTGGTACGTGACGAACTGGTACCTGTGGCCGACCAACAACTCCGTGATCAGCCCCAGCATCCACGTTAATCCGTCGGACACGATCGTCGCTGACCTGACCGCCAGCAAGTGCAATGGCTCTGGCTGGTGCACGTGGGTGCTCAAGTCGACCGATACGACCAACGGCAACTCGACCTCGTACACCGTCGGCAGCGAGGTGGCGTTTGACCTGCTCCTTGGCTCAGTCATGGAAGTTCCGAGCGGGGAGGGCTGCATCGAGACCCCGACCAATGGCCATGCGGCCTTCCGGGACCTGACCGTCGGCGGCAACAACGGCACCATTACCCCGGACTTCGGCACCTCCCTGCCGGACCCGCAGTGCAGTGTCTCGATCAGGCAAACAGCTACCGCCGCTGACATCCTCTGGAAGACCTGACCGAGGTCCGGCCAGGACAGCCGCACATCATCTGGCCCGCCCGTCCCAGTGGACGGGCGGGCCAGTTAATGCGGCGTCTCGCTTCCGGGGCCGTCGGCTGCTGGTGCGGAAAGGTCGGCGCGGGCGATGATGTCGCGCAGCTGGCTTCGGGTGGCTACCCCGAGCTTGGGATAGGACCGGTACAGGTGCGAGCTGACCGTGTGGGGTGAGAGAAAGAGCCGCTCGGCGATCTCGCGGTTGGTCAGGCCGTCACTGGCCAGGCGGACGATCTGGCGCTGCTGCGGGGTGAGCTCGCCTAGGACATCGGGCTGGCCGGGCGTTCCTGCGACGGCGACCCCGCAGGCTCTCAGCTCGGCCTCGGCGCGCTGCGCCCATGACCGGGCTCTTCAGCCGGCGGAAGGTCACGAGGGCTTCGGTCAGCACGGGCTTGGCGTCGTTGATCCGTCGGCGGCGTCGCAGCCATTCGCCGTGGTCAAGGCGAAGCTGTGCCCGCTCGAACGGCCACTGCTCCCCCGCGGGGTCGGCGAGCGCCGTCTCGAACGGGGACTCGGCCTGCCCCGGACCGGCGAGGAGGCCGCGCGCGCGGGCGATGAGCTGCTCGAGCCGGGGAGAAACCGCTCCGTCCAGACGGCCGAGGGCCTGCTCCAGGATGTCTTGTCCTTCGGCCCGCCGGTCGGCGCGGACCGCCGCCGTCGCGATATCGGCCACGCCCAGGTAGGAGAAGATGTTGTGAACCGGAATGCCGTCCGCGCTGAAGAGCTGGCCGAGCTGCGTGAAGGCGTCGAGATGGCGGCCGTCGGCCAGGGCGGCGATGCCCAGCGCCCGCCGGGCCCGGGCGGCTACTAGCCCGTTTTCCGCTGGATCAACCCTGGCCAGGGCCCGGTCAGCATGCCGTCGCGCCGCGCCGGAATCGCCGCGCATGGCCAGGACGGTCGCCGCGATCAAGTCGGCAGCCGCGGCGACGACTTCCATCTGGTTGCCCTGCGCCAGCCCGGCCGCCTCGCCGGCGGCTTCCTGGGCCTCGTCCCAGCGTCCGGCGTCGATGTACAGCCACCCCAGCGCGGTCAGGCCCGGGCCGCTGGCGCCCCGCATGCCCGGTGCCCGGATCAGCTGCAAGGCATCCTGCAGCAAGGTGATCGCCAGGCCGGACTCGTCCAGGAGCCATGCGGCGGAACCGACTCGCCACAGGGCCGGCTCGCCCAGCGGCGAGCCGCTGATCTCGCGCAGGTCCCGGATCAGTTCGCTTCGGCTGCCGAACGGGTCGGTGCAGGCCCGTATCCACAGCCGCTGCGAGCCCGAATCGGTGCGCGGGCCATGGCCGCCAGCGGCCGGCTCCTGGTTCCTGCTGGGGGGTCCGGGGGGTGGCCCCCCGGGTCGGCACTGTTTATCCAGGAGGCCCAGCACGCGGCTGACGGCCTGGCAGCTGGCGGCCGTGCCGGAGTGATAAACGAAGATGGCGGCATCCGAGAGGGCATCCCAGGCCAGGGCGGGCAGCTCAGGCGATGCCTCTTCGGCGACGGACAGGAGCGCCGGGAGCGCGGCGCTGCGCCGCCCCGAGTAGGCCAGCGCCCATCCGGCGTCGCGCCGCGCGGTCATCCGCAGCTCCGGGTCCGCCGTGACGGCCAGGGCGCGGGTGGCGAGGTCCTGGACCCAGTCCGCCTGGCCGGTGGGAACAGCGGCCGAGGCGGCGGCGGCCAGCCGGCGGGCCTGATCCTCCGCATCCGGGCTGAGCTCGGCCGCGCGTTCCATGGCCAGCGCCGCGGCGGCGGCACCGCCGCGGCGCTGCGCCTGGGTGGCGGTGGCCTCGAGCAGCGAAGCGACCTGCTCGTCGGCATGCAGCGCCGCGGCGGCCAGGTGCCAGGCCCGCCGGTCAGGCTGGTCGTGCAGGCCCTCGGCGAGCTGCCGGTGCGCCGCGGCACGCTGCGCGAAGGGCGTGGCGTGGTAAATGGCCGAGCGCACGAGGGGATGGGAGAACTGCAGGCCCGCTCGGTCGACCGTGACCAGGCCGAGCTGCTCGGCCGGGGCGAGAGCCTGCGCATCTGGCCCGGCCCCCCGCCGGGCGGCCTCGCCCAGCTCCGGGCCGTCGGCCACCGCGGCCAGCACCAGGGCGGCCTGCGCAGGCTCGGGCAGGGCAGCGAACCGGGCCGTGATCACCGCACTCAGCCGGTCAGTCAGGGGCAGCGGCTCGGCGGCCCACCGCCGGCTGGCCGCCGGATCGTCGGCGACCACCTTCGCCAGCTCGATCAGCGCCATGGGGTTACCCCCGGCCTGAGCAAGCACCTGCGCCCGGGCCAGCCCGCGGGGCGGGCCAGGCTGCGCGTCGAGCAGGCGGCCGGCGTCGGCCGCCGGCAGCGGCCCCAGATGCAGCTCCGGGAATCCCCGGTCGAAGCCGGGCGGCGGCGCCTGCCCGCGGGCGCCCACCAGCAGCACGACCCGTTCAGCGTCCAGGCGGCTGCTGACAAACGCCAGCACGTCCAGCGAGCTGCGGTCCAGCCAGTGGGCATCGTCGGCGACCACCAGCACCGGGGAGATTCCGGACAGATCCGACAGCAGGGTAAGGACCGCGACTCCGGTCAGGAGCGTGTCGCGGGTAACCGGGTCGGCACCGAGACCGAGCGCCCCCAGCAGCGCCTGCGCCTGCCGCCCGGGAAGATCCGCCACGCTGGACAGCACCGGCCGCAGGAGCTCGTGCAGGCCAGCGAACGCCAGATTCGACTCCGACTCCCGGCCCGTGACACGCAGCACCCGCATGCCCCCCGACCGGGCCCGTTCAGCCGCGTCCGCCAGGAGCACGGTCTTGCCCATGCCTGCCTCGCCGGTGACCACCAGGACCCGGCTGGCCCGCGGGACAGGCTCCACGAGCTCGCGCAGCCTGGCCAGCCCGGCTTCGCGGCCAACGATGCCCTCGGGCAGCCGGGCCGCGGAGTCCCCAGGGCCTGGCATCCGCCTGTCCTCTCGGTCCGTCCGCTACATCAACGCCTACATCAACGCCGTCTCCAGGCTAAGCAGCGTGATCACGGCCCGAGCACGCGGGCTGCGCGCGGCCCCGGAGCCGTCGCTGGCCACGACCTTCATCGCATGCTCCTGGCCGCGCGGCGCACCAGGTCGCGGCGTACCCGGTCGCGGCGCGCGCGGAAGAGCAGGCCAGCCGCGGCCACCGCGGCCAGCGCGGCGATCGCGGCGCAGTAGACCAGGGCCGTGCGGTGCAGGCCGAAGTGCGTGGTGGCGATCCCGGCGGCCACGACCGGGACACTGAATGCCAGGTAGGACGCGATGAAGTAGGCGGCGACCAGCCCGGCCCGCTGGCCCGCAGCCGCCCGGGCGGTAACGGTGCGAAAGGCGCCCAGCATGGCTGTCCCGAAGCCAGCGCCCGCCACCGCGGTGCCGGCCAGGAAGGCGGCAGCCGACGTCAGCTCGATCGCGGCCAGCGTCACCACGGCGCCCGCGATCAGCCCCAGGCACCCGGTCAGCATCGCCGCGGGCCCGCTGACGCCGCGGAAGACGACCGGGCCAGCGGCCCCGATCCCGGCCAGCAGGAAGATCACCAGGCCACCCCACACCAGGTCCGCGGAGCCCACCACCTGCACCGCCAGCGACGGCCCCAGCGACAGGTAGAACCCGCTGAGCATCCACACCGCGATCAGGCACGGCAGCGCCATCGCGAACGTCCCCCGCGCCTGGCGCGGCACGGCCACCCGCGGTCGCAGCGACGCCAGCACGCCCGGCCGCCGCGGCGCGGTCTCCCGCATCGCCAGCACCGCGACGGCAGCGGCCAGGCTGGCCCCGAGCAGCAGCCACCAGACCAGGTGCGCGGGCGCCGGCCCGTACTGGACCAGCGCACTGGTGCCCAGCCCGCCCGCGCCCAGGCCCAGCAGGCTGGCGGCGGTGGTCACGACCGGCGCGCGCCCGCTGCCCGGGGGCTGCAGGTCGATCAGCGCCGCGCCCGCCGCGCTGCTCGCCGTGCCGACAGCCGCGCCCTGCAGCGCCCGGGCCGCGAATAGCAGCCCGACACCGTGCGCGGCCAGGAACAACCCGCAGGCACCCGCGCTCATCGCCAGGCTGACCAGGATCACCTGGCGGCGGCCGACAAAGTCCGACACCGACCCGAACACCAGCAAGGTAACCAGGAGCAGCAGAGCGTAGACGGCGAAGACAGCGGTCAGCGTGATCGCCGAGAACCGCCAGTGCGCCTGGTACACGCCATACAGCGGCGACGGCGCCGCCGCGGCGAACAGCAGCAGGACGAACACCCCGGCCACCACCCAGAACCCGGCCGCCGGCGGCAGCCCGGAACGGCGGTACGCGAAAGTCGTCCCGCCGCCGTCCACGCCGCGGGCGGAGGTCCTGGCGTGCGTCAGCCGAGTCATGGCCTAGTCGTCGAGGAAGATCTGGGCGTGGCGGACGAACAGCTCGGGGTACTGGAAGTGGGCGCCGTGGTTGGCGTCCGGGTACAGGATGAGCTGGGCGTCGGGGAGGAACTGCTGCAAGATGTAGGAGTTGATCGTCGGGATGACGATGTCCTCGGTGCCGTTGACGACCAGGACGGGGAGCCGGAGCCCCTTCAGGTGGGCGTAGCTGGGGTCCTTGGCGGTACCGTACGCGACGAGCGCGGCGCGCTGGGCGGTGATCGACTGGCCCGAGACGGGCGTGTCGCGGTCGGTGCGGGCGAGGATGCGCTTGATGTAAGCCTGCCCGGCGGCCTGGCTGCTCTGGGTCGGGGCGAACAGGATCGGCAGCCACATATCTTCCTGCTGGGGGTATTTGCGGGCGAACAGCTCCGCGACCCAGGCCGGGCTGGCGCCGATGCCCTGGCCGCCGCGCGGCCCGGTGCCCACCAGCACCATGCGGCGGACCAGGTCCGGGCGGGCCAGCGCGACCTCCTGGGCGACCAGCCCGCCCATCGAGTGGCCGACGAGGTCGATCGTGGTCAGTCCGAGCGCGTCGGTAAAGGCGATCGCGTCGCGGGCCATGGCCTCGATGGTGTCGGGCACGGTGCCGCTCGAGGACGCGACGCCGGCGTTGTTGAACAAGATGACCTCGCGGTCGGCGGCGAAGGCGTCGCTCAGCGCCGGGTCGTGGTCGTCCAGGGTGCCCATGAAGTGCTGGAAGAACACCAGCGGCGGACGCCCGGGCCTACCGAAGCGGCGGTAGGCGAAGCGTGTTCCCCCGCCCTCGGCATACTGGGTCGGGACCGTGTCCTGCGCTGGGACCGTGTCCTGCGCTGGGACCGTGTCATGCGTGAACTGAGTCACGGGACTTCTCCTTCTGGGGGTGGCGCTTCAGACGGCGGTGCGGCCGCCGTCGGCGGCGACCACCGCGCCGGTGACATAGCTGGCCTCTGGTGAGGCGAGAAAGACGATCACGCTGGCCATCTCGTCGGGCTGGGCGACCCGCGCCATGATGGTCGTGGCGCCCACCGCTTCGGCTTGCTCGGTCGGCTGGATGGGCGTGTAGACGGGCCCGGCGGCGACAGCATTGACCCGGACGCCGGCCGGGCTGAACTCGGCCGCCCAGGAGCGGGTCATCGCGGCCAGTGCGCCCTTGGTGGCGCCATAAGCGGCGCCGCCGGGCATGCCAATGTGCCCGGCCATGCTCCCCACGTTGACGATGCTGCCGCTCCCCCGGGCGGCCATCTTCGGGGCCAGCGCGGCGACCAGGAAGTACGGCGCCCGGACGTTGGCGGCGAACAGCTGGTCGAAGGCCGCCACGTCGAGTTCCGCGGTCGGCCCGAACCAGGCGATCCCGGCGTTGTTGACGAGAATGTCGACGTTTCCGGCCTGCTCGACGAGGTCGTCCAGCTGGGCCTGGTCGCTGAGGTCAGCGGCGGCGAAGCGGGCCTTGCCCCCGTCGGCGGTGATGGCATCCACGACCGCATCGCCGCGAGCGACGTCCCGTCCGTGCACGACGACCTCGGCGCCGTGCCGGGCCAGCTCGCGCGCGGCCGCCCGGCCGATGCCTGAGGTCGCGCCGGTGACCAGGGCGGACAGCCCCTCGAGGTCTCGCTGCTTGCTCATGGCGTGTCCTTTCGGCGCGCTGTCCTTTCGGCGCGCTGTCCTTTCGGGCTGAGTCCCTCAACCATGGACACCGCCCAGGCCGCCCGGGTATCGCAAGCGTGACTGCACCAGCCGAAGGCCGGCGCGGTCGGCGCCGGACCCGGTGCAGTCATGCTTGCGATACCCAAGTGGCGCCGGCGCTGTCCATGATTGACGTACTCAAGCCGCGCGGCATGACCGACCACGCGGTCAGCGCGGATGTGCAGCCACCCCCGCCACCAGGAACCGAGGAGACCATGACCACGACACGGGAGCCCAAGATCCCCGGCCCCGAGCACCCGATCACCATCGAGCCCACTGGCACGCGCGTCGTGGCCCGCGTCGGCGCGCAGATCGTCGCCGACACCACCAGAGCCCTGACCCTCCGCGAGGCAAGCTATCCGCCGGTCCAGTACATCCCGCTCGAGGACGTCGACCAGACGCTGCTCACGGCCAGCGCCACCCAGACCTACTGCCCGTACAAGGGCGACGCGTCCTACTACAACATCACCGCCGACGGCGGACGGCCCGACGCGGTGTGGTCCTACCGCGAGCCGTACGACGCCGTCGCGGGCATCGCCGGCCACGTCGCCTTCTACACCGACCAGGTGGACATCGTCGCCGGGACCTGACGGCCAACAGGACGGGCCTGCCCAGCCGACGGTCAGGCCGCCCCACTAGCGAGACGAACGCAAGTGACCACCGCTAGCATCGAAGATCCGATAGCACTCGCGGATCGAGGCGGCGGGATCTGCGGGGATCACCTCGGATCCCCCAGGAAACGGAGCTCATCATGACGCAAGCCCCGGCGGACCCGCCCGATGCTCTGGCCACGGTCGCGGCCGTCATGCGCCCGGCGCTCACCACCGTCGAGGCGAACGGCCACCTCGCCGCCGCCGCCTACCTGATGAAACACGCCAGCGCCAACGCCCTGGTCGTCGTCGATGACGAGCAGACCAAACGCCCCACCGGCCTCATCACCGACGCCGACATCGCCGAGGCCGTCGCCGACGCCAGGGACATGAACGACGTCCGCGTCCATGACGTCATGACCACGCAGCTCACTGTCGTCCCCGCCGCCACCAGCATCCGTGACGCCGCCGCCATCATGATCGCCGGCCGCTTCCGCCACCTCCCCGTCGTCGGCGACGCCGGCCTCATCGGCATGCTCGACATCGCCGACGTCTGCCAGGCACTACTCAACCAGCCCGCCGGGTAACCACCCGACCTGGCCCGCGCGGGCGAACAGGCCGCCGCTGGATGCCGGCCAGCGCTTCATGACCGCGGCACTGGTTGCAGGAGACCGCGCTCCAGCACCACCGGCAGGTACAGCTCACGGTAGCCATGCTCGTCGAACAGGACCGTGACCTCGTCACCGTCGTAGCGCTGCACGGTGCCCTCACCCCACCGCTCGCTCCTCACCCGCCCGCCTACCGCGAAGGGGACGTCGGTCCGCGGGGCCTGGGCATCGGCGCGATCGTTGTCGCAGTTCGCGCAGGGGCCGGGGTAGTCCTGTCCGAAGTAAGTGAGCAGGAACGAGCGTCGGCATCCGGGGTGCTCCACGTAGCGGCGCATCATCGTCAGCCGCGAGCGCTCAACCTCGCCCTCCCGTTCTGTCTCGGCATCAGAGGCCCGCAGCGCCGCCGCGACGCTCATCGCCCCGGTCCAGCGAACCTCGCCGTCCGGCCCCCAGGCCGCCGCGCCAAGGTCGGCGAGACGGGCGAGCGCCGCCGTCTGCTGGCGGGACCCGGCCCTGACCTCCTGCCCGGCCGCGAGCGCTACCGCGACCGGCCGCACCGCCGACCCGGAAATGCCGCGTGCGGTCAGGTAACGCGCGGTATCGAAGTCCTCGTAGCGGTAAATCAGTCGCGCCTGCGCCGGCCCGTCATCCCGGCCGGCCCGCCCGAACTCCTGGTAGTACTGGTCCAGCGATGGCGGCGGGTCAGCATGCAGTACCCACCGCACGTCTGGCTTGTCGATGCCCATGCCGAACGCCACGGTGGCCGCGATGACGCGGGCCGTCCCGTCCAGGAACGCCGTCATCGCGTTGTGCCGATCGCGCGGCGGCAGGCCGGCGTGGTAGAGCGCTACCGCCTCGCCCGCCGAGGCCAGCGCGCGGTGCGCGGCCTCAGCGCTGGCATGCGTAGCCGCGTAGATGATGCCGGAGCCGTCGAACTCTCGCGCGGCGCGGACCAGCTCTCGCTCCTTGTCCGGGACGGTACGCACGTGCTGCACCGAGAGGTAGATGCGCGGCCGGTCGAAGTCACCGATCACCTCCACCGGATCTTCAAGGCCCAGCCGGCGAGTGATTTCCTGGCGGACCGGTGGCGCTGCGGTCGCGGTCAGCGCGAGACGCAGCGGCGCGCCGACGGCCTCGGCCTGCGCCCCGAGCCGCATGTAGTCAGGCCGGAAGTCGCGGCCCCATTGACTGATCAGGTGGGCCTCGTCAACAGTGAACAAGCCCGGCTGGGCCCGCCGCAGCGCCTGGCGGGTCTCGTCGTTCGACAGCTGCTCCGGCGACAGGAAGATGAATGTGCTCGCGTCGCACGAAGCGAGGAGCGCCGCCGCTCGCGCGCCGGCGGACTGCTGCGAGTTGAGCACGATGGCCGACAGCCCCGCCGAGCGCAGGTGAGCAAGCTGGTCGTCCTGCAGCGCGATCAGCGGTGAGACGACGACCGTCGGCCCCGGCCGCAGCAGCCCGGCCAGCTCGTAGATCGCGGACTTCCCGGCGCCGGTCGGCAGCACGGCCAGCACGTCGCGGCCCCCGGCGAGCGCCTCGACCGCGCGCCGCTGCCCGGCACGAAGCTGCTGAAAGCCCAGACGCTCGCGCGCGAGCTCCTCAATCACGGCTGAGCCCCCGGCACGCTATTGACCACGCAGTTCGGTGCGCAATTCATGACTGTCATACTGGGTCGCGCACTCATAGTAGAGACGCTGTTTCCCGTCCGGCAGCGCGATAACTGAAACGTAGCGCAGCGCGCCGCCGCCGACCGGACTGGATGCCGGGCCAGCCACGGCGAGATACCGTGACCCGTCCCACCTGGCTACTCCGGTCCGTTCCTCGAAGTTCTCCGCCGCCGACGCCCGGCCATCGAAATAGGCATGCTCGCCCACGACCGCCGTCAGCCGGGTGCCGCGGCTGTACCACGTGCCGGGCTCTGGCACCATGACGGTTTCGCCGCTGAGCGCGTCCACGCTCGTCATCTTGTCGGCGTTATCGTCGCCTTCGGTCAGTGGATGCAACGTCGCCCATACGCGCAGATCCTGGCCGCGGACCAGCACCGGGTCCTTGATGCCGAACTCCCTGCTGCCAGGGAAGACAACCTGACGGGTGCTGGCGCTGAAGTCCTCCGGACGGCGTGCCCGCAGCCTCTCGATCCGCCAGTGCTTGGAATTGAACGTGGCACAGCTGAGATAGAGGTCCCAGTCGCCACCCGGCGTCACATCCAGCGCCGGCCGCTCCAGTGACTCAGCGTCCATATCCGCCTTGTCAATGGCGCACAGCACGTCAAAATGGATGCCATTCTCAACCGGGGAGCGGGCTACATAGACCCGGTTGCCGCGTCCCTTGTCGACCGGATGCCGGTCACGATAGGCGAGATAGATGTAATCGCCGTGAATGAGAGCACTGGCCGCGCCGATCCAGTTGCCGGCTCCGTGCGCAGCGTGCAGTACCGGCTCGCTGTTCTCCCACCGAGGCAGCATGACTCAGCATCCTGTCACGTCTCCTGCGCGCAGTACCCACGTGGTTCGGCGTTCCAGGAGCCGAGGATGCGCAGCCGTACTGCCCTGATTGACTGTCAGGGTCATCTCCCGGCTTCCGGCGTAGCCGCCAGTGTCCCCTGCGCTACCAGGACCACGTCACCGCTGACCAGGACCCGCGTGACGTTTCCCGGCTCGCCTTGAGGCGTGACGCGCAGGCGGCTGGGACGGCCCGCGAAGCGACCCTGATGCAGGACGAATGACTCATTCGTGGCGACTCTCCCGTTTCGGGCCAGGTAGGCCCCGACAGTTCCGGCGGCGCTGCCCGTTGCCACGTCCTCGGTGCGGCCGTCGTTGTTCCAGTGACGGCCTTCCAGGTGGCCGGGGTCGAGAAGGTACGCGAACTGCGCCCCGACTCCCGCCAGCCGGCCGGCGAAGTCGCGGACGGCGATGCCGGCCCGGCCAAGTGCCGCCGGGGTGACCGGAATCAGCAGATAGCGAAGCCCGGTGGACACCACGGCCGGCTCGAACCCGGCCGCCAGGTCGGCGGCCTGAAGGCCGATGCCCTGGAGCACCGGGGCCAGCTCCTGCGGCGCGAGTGCCGGCCCGTACTCGGGACGCCCCTGGTCCATGGTCGCGCCGAATCCGGCACCGCTGCGGACCGTCTCGACCCCGACGGTCCCGGCTGGCAGGTCCATCAGCCAGCTCCGGGCCTCACCCCCGCCGAGCCGCGCGTGCAAGGCCGCGGCCGCCCCCAGGACCGGGTGGCCAGCGAAGTCAAGCTCCCCGGACAAGTCAAAGATCCGGGCGCGCCAGCGATCGGGGGTCTGCGTGGCGGCCAGGAAGACACTCTCAAAGTGCCGGAACTCCTGAGTGATCGCGAGGAGCTGCCCGCTGGTCAGCGAGCCGTCACCGATGAAGACCGTGAGGCTGTTGCCGGTGAACGCCTCGCCGGCGAAGACGTCAACATGCTGAAAGTCCATACCGGCATCCTCCCCTCGACCCAGGAGGCTGAGCAGTCCACTTCAGGCTAAAGTGGACTGATGGATGCGAGTCGCGCTTCGGCGCGCAGCGACGGTATCTCCCGTACGCACGAGGTCGCGGCCACGCTCCGGTCCCGGATCACCCAGGGCGAGCTGCACGCCCACATGCGCCTGCCCTCGGAGCGAGCACTGGCCGCCCAGCTCAACGTCAGCCGGGTGACCGTCGTCCGGGCGCTGACCCGGCTGCGCCTCGAAGGCCTCCTGGTGACCCGCCACGGCGCGGGCACCTTCGTGGCGGCCACCGACCGGCTGATGGATACCGTCGCGGCCCGGACCCCGTCACCCTGGCCGCCCGCGGCGGGCCACCCTGAGGCGGCCATCGACCTGCGGTGGGCTACCACAGCCGGCCCCGTCGACCTGCTCGAGATCGCCGCCACCGCAGTCGAGCATGGCCTGCCCGCTGCCCTCGCACTCGACGGCACGATCGCAGACGCCGGCGATGACCTGACCGCCGCACTGGCCGGGTACCTGAGCACCACCGGGCTCCCGACTCGCGCGGCCCAGCTGACCCTGACGCCCGGGGCCATGGCCGGGCTACGGCTCGTCCTGGACACCGTGGGCCCGCCCGGCCGGCTGGCGATAGCAGAGACCCCCACCTACCCCGGCGCGCTGCGCGTCCTCCTGCAAGATCGCCGGCGGCTGGTCGCCTGGCCCGCGGGGACCACTGGCTGGGACCCGGACTGGCTCGCCTACCTCATGCGCCCGCCTGCCGCCGGCGTGCTGTACGTCCAGCCCGACGGGCATAACCCGACCGGTGCCTCCATGCCGCCCGCCATCCGCCAGGCCCTGGGGCGCGCCACCCGGGAGGCGGGCTGGATGACCATCGCGGACGAGACCATGCGGCCGCTGAACCTCACCGGGGAAACGCTTCCGTCGCTGGCCCGGTACAACGACTCGGCGCTCACGGTGTCGTCGATGAGCAAGATCGCATGGGGCGGACTGCGCCTGGGCTGGGTCCGGGCGCCAGCCGCGATCACCCGCCAGCTCAGGCAGGCCGCTGCCATCATCGGCACCGGCCCGGGGTCACTGGACCAGGTGGTAGGCACCGAGCTGCTCAACTCGATCGCCGGGATCATCCAGCGCCGGACCCGGCTGCTGACCGAGAACCTGCAGCACCTGGAGGGGCGGCTGCGAGCACTGGGCCGCCCCGGCCTGACGTGGCAGCGTCCGGCAGGCGGCATCACCGTATGGCTGGACCTGGCCGGGCATTCCTCCCACGAGGTCGTTCAAGAGTGCGCCAGGCTCGGTGTCCTGCTGGAACCGTCTTCGAGCTACACCGTCGGCGGCCGCGACGACCGGCATCTGCGGATTCCGTTCACCGCATCACCAGCCATCATCGATCACGCCGTTGACGTCCTCGGCCAGGCACTCGACCGCACCACCCGCTAACGCCGGCGCTCGACGGGTACGAGCGAGCATGGCGGCGGCCGGGATCACGGATCCTGGCCGCCGCGCCGCACGCTCACTTCAGCCTGAACGTCAGGATCTTGTGGTTCTTGGTGAATGCGACATCGACGACCCCGGTGGCGCCGTGGTAGCTGCCCGTTCCGCCGGTGACGGCCAGCACCGCCGATTGCGGCTGCTGCTTGCTGAAACGGACCACTCCCTGCACGGTCAGGCTGGCGTCCTTCCATACGACCGTGACCAGGCAGTTGCCTAGAGTCTGCTCGGCGAACTTCTCCGGAATCCGGGTCAGGGTGCACACGCCGGAGTCGAAGCCCACGATCGGGTAGCCGCTTCCGCGCTTGCGGGTGACGGTGACCTGATCGTTGATGATCAGCTCGTCGCCCTGGGCAAAGACGCCGGGCTTCGTGCCCGCTACCGGGATGAAGCCCGGGTCGGTGGTGCCGTTGTTAATGTCGAACGCGTAGTACCTCAGGGTCCTCGCGGCGCGGGCCGGGCTGGCCTGCGACGCGACGGCCACGCCGATCGTGCCGCTCGCGGCTAGCGCGGCGCTGACGCCGATGATCGCTGCCCGCCGCACTGACTTGTTCATGCTGACCTCCTGGTGCTTGCTGTTCCGGGACTCGTGGCGTTCTCAGCGCCCGCTGATGGTCGCGGGCTGGCCGGCGGCCTGCACGTGGTAGCCGGTGACGTTATGGATCTCGATCCGGTCCGGTCCTGGCAGCAGCGCCCGGTCCTCACCGGGCAGCAGGTCGGCGGCCATGACCGCCCGCTGGGCGGTGTCCAGCGTGCCGACCGAGGTGGCGAACGTCGCGACGATCCAGCCGAGGTCGTGGCCGCGCAGCAGGTAAACGCTGACCAGTCCGCTGAGGTCGCGGATCGCCGGCCAGATCCGCTGCCGCCCGCCGAAGTCCGCCGCCGCGACCTGCTCGGGTGTGCGCGGGCCGTCGAAATACAGCAGCCGGGCGTGGGTTGCTGGCCGCGCTGCGGCAGGCCCTTGCTCGTACTCGCCGACCTTGTAGATTGCTCCGGCAGGCGTGCCGAACTGAGCGCGTGTGGCCATGAATTCGCTGGCGCTGTTCTCGGCGTCCCACAGGGTGAGGCGCGCCGCCGCCGGCCCGGCCAGCTGCTGCAGGTTGATGCAGCCGAGCAAGCCACGCTCGCCCGCTACCCGGGTCGTGAGGTCCACCGTGTCCCGGCCTCCGGTGCCTGGACCGGGCTGGCTGCTGACTAGTTCCACATGGGCGTACATCTCGGGCTCTCCTCTCCCGCGGGAATCTGACCCGCCCACTGTCGGACGAGCGTCCGGCCCGGCGCATGCGTGCTAGTACGTGGCCCGGTACGCGACTGCGCCCGCGATGGTCCTGGACGGCAGCTCGCGCGCGGCGGGAGTATGGCGGCGTGGCAGATGCCGCGCTCGGGCCAGGGAGGCTGGCCGGGCGCACACGGGAGCTGACTCAGCTGCGCCGCTGGCAGGCGGACGGACTGGCGGGTCATGGCCGGCTCGTGGTGCTGACCGGCCCGCCGGGGATCGGGAAGACCCGGCTGGCGGAGGAGCTCGCAGACGCGGCCCGCGGCAGCGGGACGCGGGTCCTGTGGGGGCGCGCTGTCCAGGAAGAAGGGGCTCCGCCGCTGTGGCCATGGCGGCGGATCCTGGCCGGTGTCGGCCAGGTGGGTGTCGGGGAGCAGCTGACTGACCAGGCGCGAACCGACAGTGCCCGATCCGACGACCTGGCCGCAGCCAGATTCCGTGCCGCAGCCGCGGCAGCCGACTCGGTCATAGCCGCGGCCGCAGCCGCTGATCTGCTCGTCGTCCTGGAGGACCTGCAGTGGGCCGACCATGCGTCGCTCTTCCTGCTGCGAGAACTGGCGGCCGAGCTGCCGGGATCCCGGCTGCTGGTACTGGCCACCTGCCGGGACGCCGCCGGTGATCCCTGGCGGGACGCGCTCGGGGGCCTGGCCAGGCTGCCCGGCCTGCAGATGCTGCGGCTCGCGCCACTGGGCGAGGCGGCGGTGGGAGAGATTTTGCGGGCCGCCGGACTGCCCGCGGAGCCGGACCTGGCGCAGCTGGTGCACGGCCGTTCCGAAGGTAATCCGCTCTACGTGGCCACGCTGGCCCGCCTGCTCGCCGCCCGGCCGGACGGCGAGCGTGACGCCGACACGCTCGCGCGCATCGCGGGCGGCAGCGCTGAGATCAGCCACCTGGTGTCCTCGCTGCTCCGCGGCCTGGATCCGGATGCACGCAGCCTGCTAGCTGCGGCCAGTGTGCTGGGCGCGGACTTCGACGCCAGCCTGGCCGCGGCGGTCGGCGGGACGAGCACCGACGTGACCAGCGCCCTGTCCGCCGCGAAAGCCAGCGGACTCGTCAACCAGCTGCCCTACCAGGCGGGATCGTGGCGCTTCACGCACGCGCTGATCCGCGACGGCATCTACGGCAGCATGGGCGAGGCGCAGCTGGCCGGCCTGCACAGGCGCGCCGCCTCGGTACTGGAGCCGCTGGCCGCTGCGGACCGGGAACGGGGCGGCGAGGTGGCGGCCCACCTCCTGCGGGCCGCACCCGACCGGGCCGCGCTGCAGCGGGCCGCGGGCTGGGCCTCAGCCGCCGCCACGGCGGCGACATCGGGCCTCGCATTCGAGGACGCCGCCCGGTACCTGGCCACCGCGGTAGCCGCGGCCGGGCGCGGCGGAATGAGCGACGCGGAGCGCGCCGTGCTGCTGATCGAGCTGGCCACCGCGGAGTACCGGGCCGGTCAGCTGGCCGCGAGCCTGCAGCATGCGGTGAGCGCCGCGGATACGGCCGAACGAGACGGTCGGCTTGACCTGGTCGCCGACGCCGCCCTGGTGGTCCGTGGCGTCGGGCACCAGCCGGTCGCGGCAACGCTGCTCGGGCTCTGCGATCGCGCGCTCGCCGACGAGCACTGCCCGGCCGCCCGGCGCGCCCGGCTGCTCGCGCAGCGAGCGGCCGCGCTGGCGGAGCTCGGCGACTTGACGCAGGCAGGCGCCGAGTCGGCCGCAGCCGTTGCCGCGGCGGCTGCTGCCGGTGATCCAGTCGCCGAGCTCGAGGCTATCCGGGCCCGGGTTGCCGCCCTGTCAGCCCCGAAGCACAAGGCCGAGTGGCTGGGCCTCGGCAGCCGCGCCATCGAGCTGGCCACGACCGCCGGGCAGCCACTCGCAGCCGTGCTCGGCCGCATCTGGCGGATCGACGCCGCCTATCAGTTGCTGAACCTGGAGGCGGTGGACGCGGAAATCCTCCAGATCGCGCGGCTCGCCGAGTCGACCCGGCTGCCACTGGCCCGCTGGCACCTGCTCAGGCAGCAGGCATCCCGTGCCGCGCTGGCCGGCCAGTTCGCGGTGGCGAGGGACCGGTCCTGGGAGGCGCACCGGCTCGCGGTCCGTCTCCAGGACCCCTCGGGTGCCGGGTTGTCCTACGCCTTCGCCGTGTGCCTGGCGATGACCCGGGGCGACGCCGCCGAGATCCCGGCCGCTTTCTTCGACTTCGCCGCAGCCTCCCCGCAGATCCCCATCATCACGGCCGGGCTGGCCAGGGCACTCCTGTCCGCCGGCCGGACCGACGAGGCACGCGCCGTGTACGACACGCTGCGGGGGCTGCCCGCGGCCGGAGACAAGGACACCAGGACGCTCGGCGCCCTGACCCAGATCATGGACCTGATCCTGACCTTCCAGGACACCGAGGTCGCCCAGGCCACCTACAACTTGTTCTACCCGCACATCGCCGATTCGGGCGCCACCGGCACCGGCGTCGTCTTCCTGTCCGGCTCACTGCACTGGCCGCTAGGCCGCCTCGCCGCGCTGCTTGGCCGCACCGAGAGCGCGCTCGGCCACTACCAGGCCGCCGTCACCGTCAACACCCGCATCGGCGCGCGGCCATTCGTCGCGCTCGCCCGGCTCGACTGGGCCAGCACACTGCAGGCGCGCGCCGCCCGCAGCGACCTGCCGCAAGCCCTGGACCTCGCCCGCCAGGCTGCCCTCGAGGCGAACCGTCTCGATATGCCTGGCCCGGCCGGCCGGGCCAGGCAGCTCACCCAGGAGCTAGAGCGCGCCATCCAGGCGGGTGATCCGCTGACCGGACGGGAACGAGAGATAGCCGAACTCGTCTGCGCCGGGCTTACCAACCGGGCCATCGCCGACCAGCTCGTGCTCTCCGAGCGGACCATCGAAGGGCACATGCGCAGCATGCTGGCCAAACTCCACCTCACCAACCGGACTGAGCTGGCCGCCTGGACCCGCCGCGACCCCAGTTCCTGACCTGCCTTCAGGCGGTTCGGATGATTCAGGCAATCCCGGGTACCAGGCGGTCCACGCGGTCTCTGGCGGCACCTGCTGACCGTCGACACCGAAATGACCTGATGCGGGAGCGAAAATGACGGCCGCCCCGGCCCAGCCGGCCAGATCTGCGCAGCGATGACCCGCGCTGCGGTGGTGACCAATCCCACCAAGCACGGAGATGGCGAAGAGTTCAGGAAGACGGTCTGTTCCGCCATGTCGGAGCATGGCTGGGACGAGCCGCTCTGGCTGGAGACAACCGCCAGTGATCCCGGTGCCGGGCACGCGCTCCAGGCGGTGCAGGCCGGGGTGGACCTGGTGCTGGCCTGCGGCGGTGACGGGACAGTCACCTCCTGCGTGGAGGGAGTTGCCGGCCGCGGCACTCCCCTGGCCGTGCTGCCGATCGGAACTGGCAACCTGCTCGCCCGCAATCTCGGGCTCCCGCTCGACCTCGGCGAGGCGCTGATGATCGCCCTGACCGGAGGCGACCGGCGGCTGGACGTCGGCTGCGCCAATGGCCGCCCGTTTGTCGTTATGGCGGGACTGGGACTCGACGCCAAGATGCTGGACCAGGCCAGCGAGCCGCTCAAGAAGCGGCTGGGCTGGGCCGCCTACTCCGTGTCGGCGCTGCGTCATCTGCGGGACCGGCCCGTCCGGGTCCGGCTGGTCGCCGACGGCGGCCCGGCGCGCACCCTTCGGGCGAGCGCGGTCATCGTCGGGAACGTCGGCCGGCTGCAGGGCGGCATCCCGCTGCTGCCGGACGCCGCGCCCGACGACGGCTGGCTGGATGCCGTGGTCCTCACCGCGCGCGGCTGGGGGGACTGGATCGCGCTGGCCGCGCAGGTGATCCTGCAGCGCCAGACGGCGAGCCGGGTGACCCGGATCGTGTTCCGGGAACTGGTCATCGACGTCCGCGGCGAGCAGCCCTGGGAGCTTGACGGCGAGGTCATGGGCGGTACCTGCCGACTGGCCATAACTGTCCAGCCGGGCGCGCTGCTGCTCCGCGTGCCAGTCCCTGTTATTCCGTAGGGTATGAGCATTCCGCGCTGGTCATGGGACGGGCGGCACCAGGGCGGGTTGGCGAGCTGCGGCCGGCGGGGAAGCTGACCTGGATATGCAGGCCGCCTTCGGGCCGGGCGCGCGCGTCAATGGCGGCGCCGTGGGCGGTGGCGATGGCACGGACGATGGACAGGCCGAGGCCGTGGCCGTTGTGGGCGCGGCGGCCGCCCTGGTGGTGGAAGGGCCGGAAGAGGCGGTCCACCTCGGCTGGCGGGATGACCGGCCCGGTGTTGGTCACGGAGAACGCGGCGCGGCCGTGGCTGGTAGCGGTCGCGACCTGCACGTGGCCGCCGGGGATGTTGTGGCGTAGCGCGTTGCCGATCAGGTTCGCCACCAGCCGCTCGGCCAGGAGCGGGTCACCGTCAAGGGCCGCGGGCCGGGTGGCGGCCTCGACGCGCAGTCCCAGCCGGGGGATCTCCGGCCGGGGGGCCTGCAGCACCTTGCTGGCGATGGCCGCCAGATCGACCGGTTCGCGGTACTCCAGGCCGCTCTCGCTGCTGGCCAGAATGAGCAGCGCCTCGATGAGGTCCTCCTGCTCGGCGTTGGAGGCGAGTACCTCCCGGGTGGTGGAGCGCCACGTCTCGGTGGTGGTGCCGGGGTCGTCGAGCGCGACCTGCAACATGGCGCGCTCGCGAGCGACGGGGGTGCGCAGCTCGTGCGAGGCGTTGGCGACGAAGTGCCGTTGCGCCTCAAAGGCGGCTTCGAGGCGCGCGAACAGGTCATCGAGGGTGTCGCCGAGGGCCTTGAGCTCGTCGTCGGGCCCGTGCAGGCTGAGGCGCTCGTTCAGGTTGCTGACCGAGATCCGCCGGGCGGCGGCGGTGATCTCCCCCAGCGGACGCAGCACCCGGCCGGCCACCAGCCAGCCGAGCGCGAGGGCCACCACGGTGACGATCGCCAGGGCGATGGGTGCCTGGAGCAGCACCTGCCTCAGATCGCTGTGGGCTATCTCGCTGGCCAGTGCCATTTCCAGTCCGTGCAGCCACTTGGCGCCGCGATCGCCGGCATTGCCCGGGGGGACAAGGATGAGGCCCGGAGGTATCTGTATCTTCACGCCGTTGTGGTTCTGGGCGCTGAGGGCGGGGGGCGGAGGGTCGACGATGGCCCGCTGGACGAGCGCGTAGGTGACCGCGAGCAGGGCCGCGCCGCAGGCCAGGAACAGCCCGCCGTACAGCGCGGTCAGCCGCAGCCGGGCGGTGCGGCGCGGCAGGCGAAGCGGGCGCAGCAGACGCAGCGGGCGCGGCCAGGAGCGGGCCATGCCCCGCCGGCGGAGCAGCATCACGGTCCTCCGATGCGGTAGCCGCTCTCGCGGACAGTCTCGATCACCGGCGGGTCCCCGAGCTTGGCCCGGAGCCGGCGCACGGTGGTCTTCACGGTGGTGGTGAACGGGTCCGCCATCTCGTCCCACACCCGGGCCAGCAGTTCCTCGGCCGGGACCGGCCGCCCGTCGGCGGCCAGCAGGCATTCCAGCACGGCGAACTCCTTCGGGGTGAGCGCCAGACGCCGCCCGGCCCGGGCGGCGATGCGCCGCGACGGGTCCAGGGCCAGGTCCCGGTAGCGCAGCCCGGCAGGCGGCGGCGCGCCGGGCCGCCGGGCCAGGGCCTGGATGCGGGCGACCAGCTCGGTGAAGTCGAACGGCTTGGGCAGGTAATCATCGGCGCCCAGAGCCAGGCCCTCGACCCGGTCCTTGACCGAGCGCGCCGCAGTGAGCATCAGGACCCGGGTCTCGGAGCGCTCGGCGGCGAGGCGCCGGCAGATATCGTCGCCGCGCACGCCGGGCAGGTCCCGGTCCAGCACCACCACGTCATAGCCGCTGGCCGCCAGCCGGTCCAGGGCGCCGCCGCCGTCGAGGGCCAGATCCACCGTCATCCCGCGGCGGCGCAGCCCGGCCGCGACGGCCCGGGCCAGCCGGTCGTCGTCTTCCGCTATCAGCACTCTCATTGGCTGTCACCAGCTCCAGGATGGCAGGTCTTCGCCCGACGGCAGGCCGGAGGTGACAGTCAGGTGACAGCTGTCACCGTGCTGTCACCGGCCGTGTCCTACTCCTGGTCCTGACAGTTTCCAGCCACGGGAGCGACCCAAGATGAACGACAACCCCGGCCGCAGGTACGACCCGCGACGGCCATGGCCGCGGCGGGCGGGAATCCTGGCCGCAGTGACCTGCACCGCCCTGCTGGCCGCGGCCTGCGGCGGCAACGCCAGCGGCACTGGCACCGGCACTGGCACCGGCTCGAATGCCACGGCAGGAACGAGTAGCCGCCAGCAGCCGCTCGCCTACGCCCACTGCATGCGCTCGCACGGCGAGCCCGGCTTCCCCGATCCCGACAGCCAGGGCGGTTTCGACAAGGCAACCGTCGTGAGGGCGTTTCAGCAGACCAGCAACTCGGTGGTGCGCAGCGCGTCGAAGGCCTGCGACCACCTGATGCCGCAGGGCCTCGGGCCGCAAAGCCCTCAGCTGAGCGCGAGCCAGCGGCAGCAACTCCAGGCCGACGTCCTGAAGGCCGCCAGGTGCATACGCGCGCACGGGCTCCCGAACTTCCCCGATCCGACCGTGGACTCCTACGGCCACATCCACGTCGGTGGCAGCGTCAACCTCGACTCGCCACAGTTCAAGTCCGCGCTGCAGGCCTGCGAGCACTTCGTCCCCGCGCGGTACCGGCCCGGCGGAGGCAGCTCATGAGCGGGACCGGCGCGCGAGAGCGGGCGGCGGTGCCATCGCAGGCCGCGGGCGAGCAGCCCGGGCCCGGCCTGCTGCCTGCGGAGACCGGCCGCGGGCACCGGCGCGGCAGGCGGGTGACGGTCGTGGTCGCGGGGCTGGCGGTAGTGCTGGCCGCGGGAGCGGGTGCCGTGTGGCTGGCGGACGGGTCGCGCGCCCGGGGCACCACCGGCTCAGGTTCCGGTAACGCCGCGGACGGCTACGGCACCGCGACCGCGGTGGTGTCGCGGCAGACGCTGACCTCCCAGACCAGCGTGAGCGCGGCGCTCGGGTATGCCGGGTCCTACCAGGTGAGCGGGAAGGCCAGCGGGACGATCACCTGGCTGCCGTCAGCGGGCCGGGTGATCAGCGATGGCCGGGTGCTGTACCAGGTGGACAACGGCACGCCGGTCCTGCTGTTGTACGGAAGAGTGCCGGCGTGGCGGACCCTGGGGGAAGGGACCACTGGCCAGGACGTGGCCCAGCTCAACCGCGACCTAGTGCGGCTGGGCTACGCCGACGGCGGCGACATCTCCGCACTGGGCTGGGACTACTTCTCCTGGGCGACGAGCAACGGGCTGGAGCAGCTCCAGGCTGCCGCGGGGATCTCCAGCCCGAGCGGGACGCTGGCCCTGGGCTCGGCGGTATTCGAGCCGGCCGCGATCCGGGTGACCAGCCTGACGGGGAGACTGGGCGGTTCGGGGACCGGGCCGATCCTGTCGGCCACCTCCGACCAGCAGGTGGTGACGATCAGCCTGGATGCCGGCGAGCAGTCGGAGGTCAGGCGCGGCGATGCCGTGAGCGTCACGCTGCCAGACGGGGCGAGCACGCCGGGGGTGGTCTCCTCAGTGGGCGCGGTCGCCTCGGGCTCGGGCGGCTCGGCGAAGATCACCGTGCTGGTGAGGCTGCGACGCCCGAGGACGGCAGTAGGGCTGGATCAGGCGCCGGTAACCGTGTACATCACCACCGGCCGGGTGCGCGACGTGCTGGTGGTGCCGGTGGCCGCGCTGCTGGCCCGCGCATCGGGCGGGTATGCGGTCGAGGTGGTCGCTGGCGGCCGCCACCACCTGGTGAGAGTGACCCCGGGGTTGTTCGATGACCGTTCCGGCGATGTGCAGGTGTCCGGCGGCCTGGCGGCCGGGCAGCGCGTGGTGGTGCCGGCGGCATGAGCGCGAACGCTGGAGCGACGCGGGCCGGAGCGGATCCGCGGCTGCCCGCCGGGCCGGGCGGGCTGGTCCTGGAACTGGAGGCGGCGACCAAGGTGTATCCGAGCCGCCCGCCGGTGACCGCGCTGGCCGGGGTGAGCCTGGGCGTGGCGGCCGGGGAGATGGTCGCGGTCCTGGGGCCGTCGGGCTCAGGGAAGACCACGCTGCTGCACCTGGCCGGGACCCTGGACAAGCCCACCAGCGGGACGGTGCGGGTGGCCGGCCTGGACGTGGCCGCGCTGTCGGACCGGGCGCTGGCGGGACTGCGGGCCGAGCGGATCGGGTTTATCTTCCAGCAGTTCTTCCTGGCCGAGCACCAGTCCGCGCTGGGCAACGTCGCCGACGGGCTGCTGTATGCCGGATATGGCCTGGCCGAGCGCAAAGAGCGGGCCGCCGCCGCGCTGAGGCTGGTCGGCCTGGGGCACCGGCCGGGCGCGCGGCCGACGCAGCTGTCGGGCGGGCAGCGGCAGCGGGTGGCGATCGCCCGTGCGCTGGCCGGGTCGCCGGAGCTGGTGCTGGCCGACGAGCCCACCGGCAACCTGGACCAGGCCACCGGAGCCGCGATCCTGGACCTGCTGGAGGACCTCAACGCCCAGGGGGTGACGATCATCGTGGTCACCCACGACCACGCCATCGCCGCCCGTGCCCGCCGCCAGGTCGAGATGCTCGACGGGCGCATCGTCGCCGACACCGACACCGACACCGGACACCGGCACCGGCACCAGCACCGCCCGGCCCGTGCAGCCTTCTGCGCCGCCCGGCCGTCAGGAGGGCACCCGATGACCACAGCTACACCCGCCGCCGCGCCAGCCGGCCGGACCCGGCGGACGCCGACACCGACCGTGCCCGTCCCGGCCCGGCTCCGGCCGGCTGACGTGGCCCGGCTGGCCGTAGTCGGCCTGCGGACCCGCAAGCTCCGCGCCGCGCTGTCCGCGCTGGGCATCGCGATCGGGGTGGCGGCGATCGTCGCGGTGCTGGGCCTGTCGTCGTCCTCGGCGGCCGCGCTGGACGCCGAGATCGCCGCGCTGGGCACCAACCTGCTCACCGTCTCCAACGGGCAGACCCTCACCGGCGGCGCCGCCGAGCTGCCCAGGGCCGCCCCTGGCATGATCGGTCGGCTGCCCGGCGTCACATCCGTGCAGGACACCGGGACGATCAGCAATGTGAACGCCTACAAGTCGCCGCTGATCCCTGTGATCGAGACCAATGCCCTGAGCGTGGATGCCACCAGCCTCGGGCTGCCCCGTACGGCGCGCACCAGCCTCGCCTCGGGCTCGTTCCTCAATGCGGCCACCCAGCGCGAACCGGTCGCTGTCCTCGGCGCGACAGCCGCGCAGCTACTCGGGATCGACCGGATCTGGCCCGGCGAGCGGGTCTGGGCCGGCGGCATGTGGTTCTACGTCACCGGCATCCTCAGGCCGGCCGGCCTCACCCCGGCCATCGACTCCTGCGTGCTGATCGGCTACCCGGCCGCCGAGAAATACCTGCACTTCGACGGCCATCCCTCCACCATCTACCTACGCGCCCGGACGGCCCGGGTCACCGCCGTGGACAACCTGCTCGCCGCCCAGGCCAGCCCCCAGAACCCGGCCCAGGTGGATGTGTCCCGGCCCTCGGCCGCACTCACCGCCCGCGCCAAGGCCAAGGGCGCGTTCAACACCCTGTTCCTCGGCCTGGGTGCGGTGGCGCTGCTAGTCGGCGCGGTCGGGGTGGCCAACATCATGGTCATCTCGGTGCTGGAGCGCCGCAGTGAGATCGGGCTGCGCCGGGCGCTCGGCGCCACCCGCGGTCACATCAGGGTCCAGTTCCTGGCCGAGGCCATCCTGCTCGCCCTGATCGGCGGTGCCGCCGGGATCATCGGCGGCGGGATCGCTGTGGCCGCCTACGCCCACGCCAAGGGCTGGGCCATCGTCATCCCGGCCCAGGCCTGGGCAGGCGGCCTGGCCGCCGCCCTGGCCATCGGGGCCCTGGCCGGCCTGTGGCCCGCCTGGCGCGCCGCTCGCCTGTCCCCCACCCAGGCCCTCTGGACCCTCTGACCGCGCGTCGTCCGGCAGCGAAGCAGCCAGGGAGGCGGGCACGCCCCTGGCCGGAGGAGCGAAGCGCGCCTGCCGCGTAGCCTGGAGACATACGGGACGATGACGCGAGAGGATGCATTGGTGGACGGAACTCTCACTGTCGGTGATCTGGAACGACTGCGCAAGGACTTCTCGGCGAGCCCGGTCTACCGGCTGGCCCAGAATGCCGTGACCCGGGTGACCGTCGACGACGTCGCGATCAGCCGGGATCTCGTCAGCAGCATCGACCACTCCGTGTCGACGACGCTGGACGACTGGAAGGTCACGAACCAGGAGCGGAGCGGCCGCTGCTGGCTGTTCGCCGGGCTGAACCTGCTGCGCGTCGGCGTGATGCGCCAGTGCGGGCTCAAGGAGTTCGAGTTCTCGCAGAACTACGCGATGTTCTGGGACAAGCTCGAGCGCGCCAACTACTTCCTCGAGGCGATCATCGAGACCGCCGACCGGGACCTCGACGATCGCACGGTCGCCTACCTGCTGGAGACGGTGGCCGGCGACGGCGGCCAGTGGAACATGTTCGCGGCCCTGGTAGCCAAGCACGGCCTGGTCCCCAAGGGCTACATGCCGGAGACGCAAAGCTCGTCGGACACCGGCCGGATGAACTCGATCCTGCGCTATCAGCTGCACCAGGGCGCGCGGCATGTCCGTGCCGCCACGGCCGAGGGCCTGGAGGCCGCCCGCGCGGCCAAGGCTGAGATCATGCAAGTCGTCTACCGCATCCTGTGCATCCACCTGGGCACGCCGCCAGAAAGCTTCGACTGGCAGTGGACCGACAAGGACAAGAAGTTCCACCGGGACGGCGTCCTCACTCCGCAGGAGTTCGCCAGCAAGTACGTAGACCTGCCGGTCAGCGAGTACGTCTGCCTGGTCAACGACCCCCGGCCGTCCAGCCCTGTCGGGCGGACCTTCACCGTCGAGTACCTCGGCAACGTCATCGGCGCCCCGCCGGTCATCTACCTCAACGTCGATACGCAGGTCATCAAGGACATCGCGGCGGCCACAATCCAGGGCGGCGAGCCGGTCTGGTTCGGCTGCGACGTCGGCCAGATGATGAGCAGCGAATACGGGTTCTGGGACGCCGGGCTCTACGACCTGCCATCTGTCTACGACACCGCGTTCGACCTGGATAAGGCCGCCCGGCTGGCGTATCACGAGAGCGCGATGACGCACGCGATGCTGTTCACCGGGGTCGATGTCCTGGACGGGGCGACCCGGCGCTGGCGCGTGGAGAACAGCTGGGGCACAGACCGCGGCAAGGACGGCTTCTACACGATGAACGACTCCTGGTTCAGCCAGTACGTCTTCGAGATCGCCGCCCGCAAGAGCGCGCTGCCCGCCGACCTGCAAAGCGCCCTGGACGCCGAGCCGATCGTGCTGCCCGCCTGGGACCCGATGGGCGCCCTGGCCCGGTAGCCGGGTCCGCCAGACGACGGTCCCGACGTCATGGATCCTGTCCAGTCTGCGGGTTTGCCCCCGGTGCGCGGCCGATGACGACAGGACAGGCGAGGTGCGGGACCGGAGTCTGGATGAGCGCCGGCCGTCGTGCCGGGGCGGCGCGGCCAGGCCGGGTGATGAAGGTCGCGGCGACCGCCGCGGCGCTGGTGAACGCCGCCGCGCAGATCCAGCTGATCTCGGCGAAGCTGGACCGGAACCGTACCGGGTCGGTGTAGGCCGCGCCGATGAGGCCGGTGATGGGCGGCAGCGCGGCGATCCAGAGCAGGCCCGCGACCCGGGACACGGCGTTGTTGACCCCGGAGGCGAGGCCGGCCTGGGAGTCGGGGGCGGAGTTCATCGCGCTGGCGGTCAGGGGCGGCAGGAGGGAGGCCAGGCCAAGGCCGAACAGCACGGCCACCGGAAAAACGGCCGTCCAGTAGTCGGCACGGGGTCCGATGTGCACGGCGAGCATGGACGCGGCCGCGCACACCAGGCAGCCGGCCACTATCTGCGGCCGGGGGCCAATGCGCTGGGCGAGCCGGCCGCTGGTCCCCGACAGCAGCAAGGTCACGGCGGTGACCGGCACCAGTGCCGAGCCCGCCACCACCGGGCTGTAGCCGGCGACGATCTCCAGGGCGGGGATGAAGACAAACGCGAAGCCGCCGAGGGCGCCGTTGACGACGAAGGTGACGGCATTGGCCGCGCGGAACTGCGCCGGAGCGAAGATCGCCGGCGGGAGCATGGGATTTCTCGCGCGCCGTTCGGTGACGGCGAAGGCGGCCGAGGAAACCACGGCCAGTATGACGGCAGCGGCGAACTGCGGTGAGGTGACGCCCGCGGAAGGCAGGATGATGATCCCGTAGGTGATCGCGGCCAGCGCGGCGGCGCCGGCCAGCGCGCCGGGCCAGTCGACGCTCCCGGACAGCGAGGTGTTACGGGATTCGGGAACATGGCGCCGCGTCGTCCACGCGGTCACCGCGGCGACCGGGACGTTGATCAGGAAGATCGCCCGCCAGCTGCCGGCTTCCAGCAGCCACCCGCCCAGGAAGGGCGCGATTGCGGCGGACACCCCGCTGAACCCGGCCCACGTCCCGATCGCGCGGGTGCGGTCGGCGGGCTGGAAGGTCGCCTCGATGATCGCCAGGCTGGCCGGCGTCATCAGTGCGCCTCCGATGCCCTGCACGGCTCGTGCGGCGATGAGCCATCCGGTGCTGGGCGCGGCCGCGCACAGCACCGAGGCCACGGTGAACCAGCCCAGCCCGGCCAGGAACACCCGCCGCCGCCCCCAGCGGTCGCTGAGCGAGCCGGCCAGCAGAATCAGCGAGGCCAGGGTCAGCGTGTAGCTCGTGACGGTCCACTGAAGAGCCTGGAAGCTGGCGTGCAGGCTCCGTCCGATAGCGGGCAGCGCGACGGCGACGACCGTGGAGTCGATCCCGGCGACCGACACCCCCAGGACCATCGCCGCGACCACCCACCGGCCCTGCGCGGAGCGGTAGCTGAGCAGCTCGCGCGGGCCGGAAGGCTCAGGCGGCGCCACCCCGCCCGGCTGAGCCCCCGAATCTGGTGCCACTAGCCGGACCTCCACGCTGGTCTAGGCGGCCTGCCACGAGCGGCCGCCTGTTCGCCGCTGTGTCGCCTGCGCTAGTCGAGGCTGAGGATAATGCGCTCGCGGACGTCGCCGCCTTCCAGCTGACGGCGGGCCTCGGCGGCCTGCTGCTGCATGACGCCCGTCGGCTGCTGGCCAGAGGGGACGTCAGGCGGCCCACGGCGGGTTGAAGGCGCCGATCTGGGCCATGATCGCCGCGACGTCGTCAGCGGCCCACTCCTCGCTGATCTTGCCGTTGGTAACCCGGTAGATGTCCACGGCGCTCCACCGGACCGGCTTGCCGTCGGCCGGCGCCCCGAGCAGGCTTCCCCTGACGGTGGCGGTGATGACGAGCCGGACGACGACCAGGTCGTTCTCAGCGATGATGTCCTGCTCGGCCGCGTACAGGTCCGGCAGCGCCCCGATGAACGACCCCAGGAGGCCGGCCAGGTTATCCGGGCCGGCGATGTCGCCGAGGCCCCCGCCATGCCAGACGACGTCGGCGGTCACGAAGTCGGCCGCCTTGGCCGGGTTGTGCTGGTTGAACACCTGGTCGATGTAGTCGCGCGCGAGCTTCTTGTTGGCTGTGAGCTGCTCGGTGGTGACGCCCATCGCCCCTCCTCAAGTCTTTGCGTGATCAAACAAACAATGTTGGAAACTATCAACACTTGTTTGCTGCGTCAAGCAAAGATTCCGGTAGAGTCCGAGCGTGGACCGAGCACCGAAGGCACGGACGACTCCCCTCGACCGCGACGAGGAGGCCGCCTGGCGCGCGATCGCGCGTGCCGTGCTGGTGGTACCCAGGACCCTGGACGCCGACCTGCTCGCCGGCTGCGGCCTTAGCCTGGCCGAGTACATCGTGCTCGTTAACCTGTCGGAGGCGCCGGGCAATTCGATGCGGATGTACGAGCTGGCGGTGGAATCGACGCTGTCCCCGAGCGGCGTCACCCGGCTGATCGAGCGCATGGAGCGCCAGGGACTGGTCGAGCGCGAGCATGCCGCTGAGGACGCCCGCGGGATGACGGCGACGCTGACGGGCGCGGGCCTCGAACGGCTCCGTGACGCATACCCCCACGCGCTGGCCAGTGTGCGGACCAACGTCATCGACGCCCTGGGCGGGCTCGACCTGACCACGTTCGCGGAGGCCGTGGGCAAATTCGCCACCGCGGAAACGGGGTGCTATCCGCGACGGCTAGCCCGCCGCCAGCCCGCGCGCCGGGGGGCGTGACACCTCCGCGGACTGCATCATCAGGTTCCGCTCAGCGGATCTCAGCGTTATTGCCCGGCGGCTCTGGGAGTCGCTCGCAGTACCCCGCAGATTCCGTCCTGCGGGAGCTGAGCGTCCAGGTCGGCCGGGAGGAACCGCAGTTCCGCGTCGGTGTCCGTCACGGCACGGGCGATCGCGGCGTCAGCGCGGTCCTGGAGGGGGCGCGCGGCGCCGCGATCGCGTGCTTCCTGCTCGCTGAGCGCCAGCTCGGCGCCGGGGCCGATCCACACCGGCGAGGCGGGCCAGGCGTCATGGCGCACGAGCACGTCGGCCACCAGTCCGTCGCGCAGTGCGGCGATCGTCTGGGCCAGGCCCTCGACGCCGCCGCCGTGGGCCAGCAGGCTGCGCCACTCGTCATAGCGGTCACGGGCCTCGCGCTCCGCCCGGGCGCGCAGCGCCTCGTCCGCCGCGGCGGCGAGCTCGGGGCTGCCGGCCGGGATCTCGCGGTCCACGACCACCGCGGACTCGCGCAGCGGCTGGCTGAGATGCTGCAGGACCAGCGAGCGGGCGCGCGCGTCCCCGGCGATGACTATGCAGCGGGCGCCGACGTGACTCGACGCTTCGGTGACCCGGGCCGCGAGCTGCCGGGCGTTCTCGTCCCAGGTGTGCTCGGCGCTGCGCTCGTACCTGGGCTCGGACCAGCCGCCGGCCCGCGGCTTGTGAACCGGCCAGTCCTGGCCGTGCACCTCGTCGTCCTCCACCACGGCGGGCAGCTCGACGGGGTCGTCGCCGGCCATCGCGAGGATCTCCCCGCCGACGCGGCTGACCGCCACCCGCAGGTGCGGGGCCATGACCTCGCGCTGCGCCAGGAGCGGCATGACGTTCGGCAGCGGCGCCAGCCGCACCGCGTCGACCGGAGGCACGACGCGAACGGGGGCGCTCAGGCCGGCTCTGCCCGCACGCGCGAACACGGCCCGGCCGCTCCCGGGGCTGTGCCCGACGGTCAGTTCCGGCGCCACCGCGTTCAGGGTGGCCCCATCCGCGCCCGCCGCCGCCAGCTGGGCCCTCGCGTCCTGCCAGCGCACCGCTATGACGTCAGCCGCGTTCTCGGCCGTCCGGCTGGTGTCCAGGTAGACCGACACCCAGTCGCCGGCCTCGGCGTAGAGCGGCCGCAGGAACTGCGTCTTCATCGGAGTCCGCCCGGATGCTGCGGGATTCTGTCCGTCCATCCAGTCATGCGCGCCTGTTTACCCATCTTCTGGGCCAGATACCCGCCGATCCGTCGGCCCGGTCATCATCGAGGCGCTCCCAGGATCTCGGGACGGTCATGAAACGCGGTGAGGGACCTCGACCCGCTGGCGAGCACGGTAGAGATCAGCGCCTGCACCGCCGGCCGCTTGCCGGTGCGCGGGCTGGACAGCAGGACCAGGTCGATGGTGCCGAGCTCCGGCAGGTGATGGCCGGAGCCGAGCGTGGCGAGCTGGACCGGCACCAGGCTCGCGGCCAGTACCGCGATGCCGATCCCCGCGGCGACGGCGGCGATGAGGCCGTTGACGCCGCGGCAGACGCAGGCGCTGCGGTACGGGAGGTGGGCGCGGTCGAGGGCTCGCCGCATCTCGGTACGCGAGATGCTCGGCGCCGGGTAGGTCACCAGCGGCAGCGGCCGGGACAGGTCGAGCCTGGTGGACGGGGTGCCCACCCAGACGAGCCGGTCCCGCTTGACGATCTGGCCGCGCTCCTCGCCGCTGGGTCGCTTGCCGATGAACACGTCGAGCTTGTCGCCCTGCAGGCGCTGATGCAGGAAGCCGCTCTGGTCGACCGTGAGGTCGAAGTCAACCAGCGGGTTGTCCCGGCGGAAGTCGCGCAGGATCTGCGGGAGCCGGGTCAGGGCCAGGTCGTCGGAGATGCCGACGCGAAGCCGCCCGCGCGGCCGGGACTCGCTGAAGTAGGCCGCCGCCTGCTCGTGGGCGGTGAGGATCTTGCGCGCGAAGCCGATCATCGCCTCGCCGTCAGTCGTCATCGATACGGAGTGCGTGTCGCGCTCCACCAGGGTCCGGCCGGCCTGCTGCTCCAGGCGGCGTATGTGCTGGCTCACGGTCGGCTGCTGGATGCCGAGCCGCGCGGCGGCCTGGGTGAAGCTACCGGTCTGCTCGACGGCGAGGAACGTGGTCAGGAGCTGCGGATCGTACACGCTTATAAAATAACATAATAACTATTAGATCGGTAATTGTAGTTCCATATACATATCCCGAGGGCTGAGAATAGCAATACGCGAAGCAACCAGGAAGGCCCTCGAGTGACCATCGCCGATGAAATTCGGCAACCGAGAGGCGCCTTCAGCGCCCTCACGTCCCGCAGCTACCGGATATACCTGACGGGCCAGCTCCTGGCCAACACCGGCACGTGGATGCAGAGCATCGCCCAGGACTGGCTCGTGCTCACCCTGACTCGCAGCTCGGCCGCGGTCGGCGTGACCATGGCGTTCCAGTTCCTGCCCATACTGATATTCGGCATGCACACCGGGCTCGTCGCTGACCGCTTGCCCAAGCGGCGCATCTTGCTGACCACGCAAACGCTTAACGCCATTACCACGAGTGCGCTGGCTGTCATTACGATTACCGGCGCGATCCGCGCGACCGACATTTATGCGTTCGCGCTGGCGACTGGCTTGATATTCGCTTTCGATGGCCCGGCCCGGCAGGCGTTCGCCGCCGAGGTCGTGCCCGCGAGCCGGCTCAGCGCGGCGATCGCGCTGAACGGGGCCGTCTTCCAGGCGACCAGGCTCATCGGGCCCGCCGTCGCGAGCCTGCTCATCGCGCGGGTGGGGCCGGGATGGGTGTTCGCGGTGAACGCGGCGTGCTACCTGGGTCCGTCGATCGGCCTCTTGCGGCTGCGGCCAGCCGATCTCGCGCCCGCGCCGGCTGCGATCCACGAGCCGCGAGCCCTGCGGACCGCCGCGCGGTACGTGCGCGGCCGGCCGGACGTGCTGCGGACGCTGTTCCTCGTGGGAATGGTCGGCACATTCGGCCTGAACTTCCCGATCGTGCTCACCGCGATGGCGAAGTCGACGTTTCACGGCAGCGCCAGCACGTACGGGTTGTTCAACATCGTCCTGGCGATCGGCTCAGTAGCGGGCGCGCTGCTCGCCGGGGCCGCTGCCCGTCCCCCGCGCCACGTCATCGTGATCGCGGCCGCCGTGTTCGGGCTCCTCCAGGCCGCCGCGGCCGCGGCGCCGGACCTGGCCGTCTTCCTGTCGCTGCTGGCCGGCATGGGCTTCACGAACCTGGCGTTCCAGGCCACGGCCAACGCCTCGGTCCAGCTCTGCGTCGATCCCGGGCTGCGCGGCCGCGTCATGGGCCTGTACATGCTGGTCTTCATCGGCGGCACCCCGATCGGCGCCCCGGTCATCGGCCTGCTCACCAACCACCTCGGCGCCAGGGCCGGCATGGCCATCTGCGGTGTCATTCCCGCGCTGGCCGCAGCCCTGGTCGCCGCGGGCGCGAGACGCCGAAAGCACGCGCAGCAGGATTCCGCACTCAGGCGCGACCCGGAGCCAGGAGTCCCCGCGGTGACATCAGCGCGATGCCTGGATGCGCGCGGCGATCACGTAGCGTTCCGGCCGGCCTGCCGGCCGCCCGGCCAGCAGCCATCTCGCTGACCTGCGACGGCGCGAGCTTCTCGGCCGGCTGCGGCAGGTGCAGTCATGCTCTGGATACCGCCCCGGCCTGGCATCCGTCCATGGTTGAGGTAGTCAACCATGGACGGACAAGAGATGACCCAGCAGCGAGATCCCGAGGTGCCGGCCCGCACGGATGCCGCCGGCCCGTCGGCTTCGACGCGTTCCGGCCCGGTCGCGGATCTCCCCGTCGCAGGCGTGACAGCCTCTCGACATCAGCCCCATGAGGGGCCGCTGCGGGTGCTCGTCGGCAAGGAGCGGTTCTCCGAGAACCACGCCTGGTCTGAGATGCCGCAGCACTGGCCTTCCGGCGTTGCCGACCGCGCCGTGATCGAGGTCGTCGGGCAGGACCAGCTCGAAGCGCGCCTGGCCGATGGCGGGCCGCCCGTCGACGTGGTCGTCCCGCTCTGGTCGCCGCTGCCCGGACCGGCCATCCGGGCCGGGAGCTTCGGCCTCATCCAGCAGTTCGGAGTCGGGGTCGACAACATCGACCTCGACGCGGCCGCCGACGAAGGGGTGTGGGTCGCCAACATGGCCGGACTCAACGCCGTGCCCGTCGCCGAGCACGCCTTGGCCCTCCTCCTCGCGCTGGCCCGGCGCCTCCCCGAAGCCTCGAAGGGCTTCGAGCCCGGCCGCTGGGGTCAGCCCGCCGGCCGCTCGCTCACCGGCACGGCGGCCTGCATCATCGGCGCCGGCGCCATCGGCACCGAGATCGCCCGGCCTCTCGCTGCCTTCGACGTGACCGTCACCGGCATCCGCCGCCATCCGCCAGCCGGCCCCGCCTCCCCGTTTGCCGCCGTCTACAGCGCCGACCGCCTCCTCGACTGCGTCGCCGAAGCCGACTCTGTCATCATCGCCGCCGGTCATCAGCCCGGGCAGCCGCCCCTTGTCGACGACAAGGTGCTCCGAGCCATGCGCCCCGGCGCCTGGCTCGTCAACATCGCCCGCGGCGCCCTCCTCGACGCCGAGGCCGCCCTGGGCCGCCTCAACACCGGGCACCTCGCCGGCATCGGGCTCGATGTGTTCCCGACGGAGCCCTACCCCGCCGACGGGCCACTGCTCGCCCACCCGCGCGTCGTGGCGACCGCCCACACCGCCTCCCTCACCAGCGACTACTTCGCGGCCGCCAGCCGACGACTCGGCGACGCCCTCGCCGGCTACCTCGATCATCAGCCACCCGCCGGACTCCTCAGATGAGCGCGGCACAAGTCTGCAGCGGTCGTGCCGAGCCGGGCCGCCGACGATCCAGCCAGATCCAGCCGTCAGACGAACCCGAGGCCTATTACCTGCCCCGCGGGAACGGACGATACGAGCCGACCCGGGCCACTGAGAGCCCATGGGACCGCAAGGCTCAACACGGTGGACCACCGGCTGCCCTTCTTGCCCACGTGATCGGCCAGACGGTCGAGGGGCCACTGCGGATCGGTCGCATCTCGGTCGACATTCTCGGCTCCATCCCGCTCCGCGAGACCGCTGTCGAGGTTTCCGTGATCAAGCCCGGCCGACGGGTACAACTGACCGAGGCCCGCATGATTGTTGACGGGCGGACTGCTGTCATTGCGAGGGCGTGGCATATCGCTACCGGCGACCGCCCGCCGGCGGCAGGCGAGGAGCAGACCATGCCGCCGCCGGTGCCGCCGAGGCCGGCCACCCAGCCCTTTTATCCGGGCCTCGACGACTGGGGTTACGGACGTTCGATCGAGTGGCGGTTCACTCGCGGAAGCTTCGACGGCCTGGGTCCGGCTGATGTGTGGGCCCGGGTCCGCCTGCCGCTGGTTGATGGCGTGGCACTGACCGGCCAGGATCGGGTGCTCATCGCAGCTGACTCGGCGAATGGCCTGTCCTTGTCATTGCCGCTCAGGCAATGGCTGTCGATTCCGCCCGCCATGACCGCGACCCTGCTCCGGCCGCCGGTCGGAGAATGGGTGCACCTGGCATGCCGGACCTACCTGACTGACGACGGCGTGGGACTGGCCCGCGCCGACCTGTCCGACCCGGACGGGCTGATAGGTGAGGTCGCCCAGCCGCTGCTGGTGCAGAAGCGCCGACCAGACGACGGTGTGTCCTGACCGAGCTTAAGAAGTCTCCGGAAGTTGCCTGGGCACCTGGAAGCGTCGCACCTCCTGCGGCCAGCCGCAGGCCACCGCGATCTTCCCGGCCCACAGCCGCGCCGCCTCCTCGTCGGCCACGTCCACGATGGCGAAGCCGCCGAGGTGCTCCTTGGACTCGATGAACGGGCCGTCGGTGAACAGCGGCGTGCCGCTCGACGCATCGACGCTGAACACGGGGGCAGCATCGTCCAGGCCGCCCAGGAAGATGAAGACGCCGGCCGCCTTCATCTCGGCCACCAGCGCCCTGACCGCCCTGGACTTCCCGCGCAGTTCCTCGGCCGTGTGGTCGGGCACCCACTCGCCGTTGAAGACGATGAGGTACTCAGTCATGTCTCCTCCTTTGCCCGGGTGGCCGCCTGTGGACACCCTCCACCTCCTCCACGAACGGCGGCGCCCGGATCCGACACCGCGTCAGGGGTGGATGCCGAATGGGCCGAGCTGGCCGTAGTCGATCCGTAGCGACTCAACCAGCTGGTAGGCATTGGGCAGGGTATAGACGTCGGCCCCGCCGAGCCGGTCGACCCAGTTGGGGATAACCGCGCTTGCGGCTTGGCCGGCGACGCCGTCCAGGTAGGCCCGGAAGATGGCCCACGGGTTCGTCGGATCCACGGACTGGTAGACGGTGGCCGGGTTGAAGGTCGCGATCGCGCTGGCGGCCTGTGCCCGAAGCTCGGCCACGTATTCCTGCTGAATGATCACGTCGTCGCGGGTGCCGAGGCGGGTCAGGTGGCCCCCGATGTAGGTGTCGAACGGGTAGCGGAGCGCCTGCGCCGGGGCCTCGAGCCAGCCCGGGATGTTCTGCGACTCCCCGAGGTAGGCGAAAGGCACCCAGCCGGGGAACACGACATCGACGAGCATGAGGACCCGTTGTGCGGGCAGATTGATGAAGATGTTGCCCGGTGAGTGGTTCGGGCCGTGGTAGGCCAAGTCCAGGACGTCCTCGCCGGCATGGACGGTCAGGTGACGGTCGAACGTGACATCGGGGAGCGGGCGGTTCGGGTCATTCGTCTGCCTCAGCAGGTCGGCGACCTCCGTGTGGGCGTAGAAGCGGGCTCCCTGGTAGAGGATCATCGCGCCGGTGTGGTCGGCATGGTGGTGGCTGTAGATGGCATGCGTGACGCGGGAGCTGGTGACCGTCGCGATAGCCCGCAGAATGTTTTTTCCGATGGTGGGAGGGGCGTCTACCGCCACGACTCCTTCCGCAGTTGTCACGAAGATCATCTGGTAGAGGCCGTCAGTTAGCCAGTAGACGCGGTCGGCGATCTCCTCGACCAGGTACCCGGACGCGGGGATGGCCGGGCCTTTCGCCGCCGGCGGGACTGGCGCAGTGGTTCCCGGCGGGCAGGCGGCAGAGACGGCGGCTTGGGCGGTGCTCCGCCCGAGCAGTGGCCCCGCGGACGCCGCGGCCGCGGCCAGCCCGGTGGACGCGATCAGGTTCCGGCGTGTCAGCAGCCGCCGTCGCGCGAGGGAGCCTGGCTCCGGTGCAGATGAGGTCATTCGGGTTCGCCTCCGGTGATGATGGGCTGCTGCGCTCGGCGGTTGCTCAGAGGTTGCGGCAGGAACCGCTGCTCACGCCGTCCCTGGCCGCGCCCGCTCCCGGACGAGCAGGCCAGGGCGAGCCTATCATAGTTACTTGCGCAAGCAAGTTCATTCGGAAGTTGCTTGCGCGGGCAATTGTTCGTAGCCTGGAGTCACTCTGGTGACCGGCTCGGCATCCTGCGGGCATGGCCAGAAATCGCCAAGGTGAGTGCACCCAGTGACGTTGAAGGAACCCAGCAGGCCGGTCCGGCCGTCTCCCCGGGCGAGCCGCCAGCGCCCGGCGGAAGTGGCTCGCGAGCTCTCGGGGGCGCTAGCTCGGCTGAATCAGCAAACCCCCCTCTGGCAGTCCTTTCTCGCCGTGCACCGGCAGATCGTCGAGCAGCTTGCTGATGAGATGCTGGCCGAGCACCAGTTGCCGCTGGAGTGGTTCGACGTTCTCGTGCACCTGGCCGACCTGCCTGGCATGCGGGCGCGCCAGAAAGAGCTGCGAGATCGGATGCTGCTCAGCGAAAGCGGCGTGCGCCGGCTGCTCGTCCGGATGGAGAAGGCGGGAGTCATCACGCGCAGCACAGCCGGCGACGACCGGCGCGGCATGGAGATAGCCGTGACTGAGGCCGGGCAGGCCGCACTGCTCGCTGCCATTGACTCGCACCTGCAGCTTGTAGCGTCGCTGTTCACCGATCGCCTGACCGCGACCGACCGCGCGGCGCTCAGCAGGGTGCTGCCGAAGCTCCTCGCCAAGCCGACACCGGAATGTCAGACGTCTTAGCAGCAGGAGTGACTTCCGCTGCGACTGCCCGGGCGGACACCCGGCTGGCGGACACCCGGCCGATCTAGCCGGAGCCGGCCGCTCGCCGGGCGCCCGGTTGTCGGGTTCGCGCTGCTCGTCGTCTAGCTCCCGCAGATGCTCGAGCGCCGGGATCGCGGCGGCCAGCGCGGCGGCTTCGCCAGGCGGCAGCTTGGCGATGAGCTGTGCGAGCGCATCGGTTCCCGCGCGTCGCCGGCCCTGCAGATAGTGCAAGCCCTCGGCGGTCAGGGCAACCAGCGTGACGCGCCCATCGGCGGGGTCGCTGTGCCGTGTCACAAAGCCCCCCCGTTCCAGGCTGGTGACGAGCACGGTCATCGACGGCTGGGTGACGCCCTGGATGACGGCCAGGTCGGTGATCCGCCGCGGGCCGGTGCGGTCCAGGGCAGACAGCGTCGCCAGCGAGGTGAGGCTCAGGTCGCGCGGTACCCGTCGGAGCAGCGTGGCGAGCAGCCCGTACAGCGCCCCGGCTGAGCCGGTAGGGCTGTCACCGCCGGTAGGGCTGTCACCGCGTCCGCTCCTCCGCGGCGCGGCCGCCTGATCGCTCATACCTGGAGCATAGCGACGTCTATATGAAGCTTCTATGCACTCGCATCGGCCAGCCGGTTCCGAGGCGCCTGCCCTGATCGAAGTGCATTGACAAGCTATATAAATCTTCTATATAATGACTGCATGACGACGCGGCCGAAGGCGGCCTGGCGCGTGACCCAACGGGAGCCTCCTCCTCCTGAGGTCCCGGGCTCACCGGAGGAGGCCGTTATCGCCGACGAGGCATTCCGCGAGGATCGCGCCCTCAGCAACCCGCGCCTGCGGTGAGGTCTGGGCCCCCGAGATGGACGGCGACTTCGAGCTCGGCTGTGATGGGCCGACGACGCTTGTCGTCGGCGTCGACGGATCTGACACGGCCACCCGCGCGCTCTACTACGCTTTCGGGCTGGCCCGCCGCCAGCACTGCAGCGTCATCGCCGTCTATGCCATGACCGGCCCGCTCGGCTTCGACGCCGAAATGGGCGCCGCCCAGTATCAGGCGAGCCTTGACGTGGCCCAGGAACTGCGGCCCAAGGTCGCGGTCCTGGCCGCCGACTACCACGTCAAGACCCAGTTCGTGACGATGACAGGTGATCCGGCGACGGTGCTGATCGAGGTCGCGGCGGCACACCACGCTGACGGGATCGTCCTTGGCGCCAGCAAGGCGATCGGGCACAAACTGTTCGGGTCCACCGCCGTGCGTGCTGTCCGGCGATGCCGCTGTCCGGTGACAGTCGTGCCCTAGCCTGACGCCTCTCCCCCGGCCCGTCGCCCGGTCCGCCAGTTGCGGCTGGCGGGCCGGGCGAGATTCCGTCCTCGCCGTCGATGAGGTGGCTGTGGCTGAGGGCCGAGACGCCGGCCATGACGATGGCCAGCGCTACTGCCTCCCCGGCCAGGTCCCAGACCCGGGCCTGGATGTGCTCGCTGAACAGGAACACTCCGATCAGGCTGGCTGAGAGCGGGTCGAGGATCGTGAAGCCGGGCTGCGACGCCGCGAGCGGGCCGGCCGCCAGCGCGTGGGAGGCCAGCAGCGTCGTCGCCGCGCCGACGACGATGAGAACGTACGGCGACCAGCTGGCGAAGATGGCGCCGATCCCGTCACCGAGGTGCGAGCTGAGTTCCTTGATCACCGCGGCCACAAAGCCCCACGAAATCCCGGTGGCCGCGCCCAGGAGCGCCGCCTTGCGGGCCGGGGACGCGCCGGGACGGCTACCTAGGCCGAAGGCCAGGACCAGGGCGAGCAGGACGATGCCGGCGGTGGCCAGACCGGCCAGCCACCACCAGGAGCCCGGCGCGTGCAGCCGGCCCCCCGACGGGGATGCCAGGCGCAGAAACAAGCCGACCCCCGTCGACATGGCGACCGCGGCCAGCCAGTCACGCCGCCTCACCTTGACCGACGCCCTGGCCCGCCGCCTGATGACGGCCATGTAGGCAAATACGAAGAGGAGCTCCAGAGCCAGGATGGGCTGGACCAGGGCCAGCGGCCCGAACCGCAGGGCGCTGATCTGGAAGACGAACCCGAGGATCATGCTCGCCATGCCCATCAGCCAGGCCGGCCGGCGGGCCAGGCGGAAGACGAGCCAGACATCAAAGCCCGTCACCTCGCTGCTCTTGGCGCCCCGGCGCTGGCACACCGAAGCCGTGGCCGTGCAGAAACTCGCCGCCAGGGCTAGCAGGATCGCCTTCTCCATCAGCAGCCCGCTCCGGCCGGCCGGTCCCCGTCATTCACGACATCCTAGCAGGTAAATATAGATAAACTATATATACATGCTATGTTTATCCTGGAGTGCGGCTAACGCCACGTCACGAGCCGTGCCACCGTAGACGCACGAATCGGTGTTGGCGAAGCACTGATGAGGCTGATGGCCAGCACCGTCCGCCGGGTGCCTGCGCGGCTCATCGAGAAGTTGCCCCCCGGCGAGACCGCCGCCTTGCTAGTGCGCTGTCACGGCCACCGCTTCGTCATTCCGGGCGCGGGGTCAGTGGCGGTGGAGCTGTGGCTGCCTGGGCCTGGGCGGCGTCGGGGGCAACCAGCGCGGCGGCGGCCGCCAGGGCGAGCAGTTCCGCCAGGCTCACCTTGAGCAGGTGCGGGTCGTGCAGGTAGCGGGTGAGCCAGACGATCCGGTACACCGCGGCGACGGCGGTTAGCAGCGTCAGGGTCAGCGACCACACGCCGGAGTCGGCGGCCTGGCTGGATCGGGCCCTCGGTGCGTGCGCCAGGCAGGCCAGGGCGACGAGTATGCAGCACAGCCCGGGGAGATCCGGCAGCCAGGCGAGGTTGCCGGTCGCCTCGAGCGCCAGCATCGGCCCGAACACCAGGAGGTAGCTGACGGGCAGGGCCAGCAGCCAGGGCCAGCGCTCCGCCAGCGGAGCGCCGGACTTGAATGCGGCCAGGGCCAGGACCGGGGCAAGATCGAGCAGGATCCACAAGGCCCACGACTCGAACGGCGCCTGCATGATGCCGGTGAGCTGGTTTTGCAGCAAGACGACCAGGTTGAGGACGATAGCCAGTACCGCGAGGACCCGCGCGGCGCGGTAATGCCCGAGAGCCAGCGTCACGAAAATCGCGATCCAGGCACAGTCGGCTATGCCGAGCGCCGCGGGCCAGACGCCGCCGGGCCAGGCGATCAGCAGGCGCGCCGGCGGCGCGGGGAGCCCGAGCAGGCGGCGGCTCCAGGCCACCTGCACGAGCAGGTCAAGGCCCAGCGCCGCGTGCATCAGCATCACGGCCAGCACCGCGCGCCGCACCGCCTGCCCCCAGGCGAAGTACCGGCGCGGAGCGCCCGAGCCGCCGCCCAGGTACAGCCGGACAGCCAGCCCGGCCACGCTGGCGACCTCCGCCCAGCTCGGCCCGGCTGCCTGACGGATGTACGCGTCTGCCTTCGGCTCGCCGGTCAGCCAGCTGTCCAGGAAGGCGGCGACCATGTCCTCTTCCCACTGCTCCCGGTACCAGCCGGGCAGCAGCCGCAGCACCCGCCGGTAACGCCGCTCCAGGTCGCCGCTCACCCGGCCGCCTCCGTCCCGGCCAGGCCCAGCCTCGTCCGCACCACCCGGGCGGTAGCGGCGCGAAGCTCGGCCTCCTCGGCCAGCGCGCCCCGTCCATCCCGGGTCAGCCGGTAATAGCGGCGCAGCCGGCCGTCGTGCGCCTCCTCCCGGTCGGGCTCGATCAGCCCTTCGGCGGCGAGCCGGTCCAGCACCCCGTACAGGCTGCCGATCTTCAGCTTGACCCGGTCCCCCGACAGCTCGGAAACCTCACCTACGATGCCGTACCCATGCCGCGGGCCATCAGCCAGCGCGGTGAGCACGAAGAACGCCTGCCCCGTCATGGTCTTGACCGTCATGGCCCTAATATAATGGAAGACATGATATTAGTCGACGCCGGACAGCCGGCTCCGCAGTTCGCACCGGCATCGTGCTCCCAGTGCCACTATGCGTACACTCGTCCGCTACGGCCGGGGCTGGGTCCCGGCGGCATGTCCGGGCGGCGGTAGGCTCACCGCCGAGCAGGCGGAGGGGGTCGTCCGTGGCCAAGCTCGCGGCGATCCTGGCCACGGACGCACCAGCTTTTTGCCCAGCTAGCCAGAAGCACCTGACCCGCCCGGGAGCACCCATGAGGAACGAAGAACCTGCTGTGGACACCGACGTCCTCGTCGTCGGGTCCGGGCCCGGCGGCGCCGGGGCCGCACTGTTCCTGGCCACCTACGGCACCAGGACCCTGGTCGTGACCAAGTACGGGCAGCTGTCGGACACGCCACGTGCGCACATCACCAACCAGCGCACCATGGAGACGCTGCGGGACATGGGCCTGGAGCAGCGGCTGATGCGCGAGGCCACGCCCTGGGAGTACATGGGCAACACGACCTTCTGCACCAGCCTGGTCGGCGACGAGCTCGGCCGGATCCCGTCGTGGGGCACCGACACCCGGCGGCACGCCGACTACGAACTGCAGAGCCCGTGCACGATGCTGGACGCGCCGCAGACCATCACCGAGCCGCTGATGATGCAGGCCGCGCAGGCCCGCGGCGCGAAGGTGCGCTTCGACACCGAGTACCTCTCCCACGTGCAGGACGAGTCCGGGGTGACCACCCAGGTCCGGGACCGGCTGACCGGGGCGACCTACGCGATCCGGTCGAAGTACCTCGTCGGCGCGGATGGCGCCCGCAGCGTCGTGGCCGCCGACCTCGGCCTGCCGTTCGAGGGACCGGGCGCGGTGGGCGGCGCCCTGCACATCATCTTCGAGGCCGATCTGAGCCGCTTCGTCGAGTACCGCCCGTCAGTCCTGTACTGGATGCTGCAGCCGGGCGCCGAGAAGGAGGGCGTCGGGCTCGGCGTGCTGCGGATGATCAAGCCGTGGCACGAGTGGATGCTCATGTGGGGCTACGAGGCGGCGGCAGGGCCGCCCGAGATCACTGACGAGTTCGCGCGCGAGCTGGCCGTGAGCCTGGTCGGCACCGACGACTTCGAGATGCGCGTCACCTCCCGGCTACCGTGGACGGTGAACCACCACTTCGCCACCACCATCGCCCGGGGACGGGTCTTCTGCGTCGGCGACGCCGTGCACCGGCACCCGCCGACTAACGGCCTGGGTTCCAACACCTCCATTCAGGACTCCTACAACCTGGCCTGGAAGCTACACGCCGTCGTGCAGGGCTGGGCAGCGCCCTCACTACTGGAGTCCTACGATGCCGAGCGGGCCCCGGTCGCCCGCCAGGTCGTCGAGCGAGCCAACCAGAGCATCGCCGACACCGGGCGCATCGTCGCGGCCCTGGATGTCGACGACACCTCGGACGTGGCCAAGCTGAACCAGCAGCTCGAGCTGCGCGTCGCCCCGGGCCCGGCGGGCGAGAAGATCCGGGAGAACCTGCGCGAGGCCATCGCGTACAAGGCCTTCGAGTTCGATGCGCACGGCGTGGAGCACAACCACCGTTACGCCTCGTCAGCCGTCATCTCCGACGGCACCGCGATGCCCGCGTTCACCCGCGATCCCGAGCTCTACGCGCAGCCCACGACGTGGCCCGGCGCCAAGCTCCCGCACACCTGGGTCACGCGCGCCGGGCACCGGGTCTCGACGCTGGACCTGGCTGGCCACGGCGCCTTCAGCGTCTGGACCGGCATCGGCGGCCAGGCGTGGCTGGACGCGGCGGCCGACCTCACCGCCCGGATCGGCGTGCCGATCTCCGGAGTCTCGATCGGCCCGCGCGAGCCCGTCGAGGACCCCTACGGCACCTGGGCTGAGCTGCGCGAGATCTCCGACGGCGGCGTCCTGCTGGTCCGCCCCGACCTCTACATCGCCGCTCGCCACGCCAGCGCCCCTGACTCCCCCGAAGCCGCCGCCGCCTGGCTCACCCGCACCCTCACGGCCGTCCTGGGCACGTCCGCTCCGTCCTAGGCAGTCAGTCGTCGATCGCCTGGTAGGCGGCCGTCCAGAAGTCGAGCAGGATCGGCAGCCCGGGCGGCGCGGGCGCCCGCTGGATCATGAGGATTGTCGTCATGTCCTCGGCAGGGTCGTTGTACCAGCCGGTGCCGTATACGCCGGGCCATCCGTAGCTGCCGACCGAGGCCGGCGGAGGGTAGGAGACTGGCCAGGGTCCGAGGTGCGAGCGCTGGGTGCGGACCGACATCCCGAAGCCCCAGCCGATGTCGTCAAAGTACCCAGGCTGGAAGCCGGAGACTGCTTTCTGCGCGGGCGTCAGGTGGTCGCTCGTCATCAGCGTCACCGACGGCCGCGAGAGCACCCGCTCGCCGTGGTGAGTACCGCCGGCCAGCATCGCCGAGGCGAACGCCAGGTAATCGGCGGCGGTCGAGACAAGCCCGCCGCCACCATCTTCGAACGCCGGCGGCAGGCTCCAGTACCCGTCGGGCCCGTCTTCGACGACAACCTCGCCGGTGGCGTCGTCGCGCTGGTAGGCGGTCGCCAGCCGGCTGATGCTCTCGCCGCCGACGCTGAAGGCGGTGTCCTTCATCCCCAGTGGCTCGCAGATCCGCTCGCGCAGGGCATCCCCGAAGGACATGCCCGTGGCCCTGGCGATGAGCACGCCCGTCACGCCGGCGGCGGTGTGGTACATCCAGCGCTCGCCCGGCTGGCAGACCAGCGGAAGCGTGCCGAGCCGGCGAATCCACTCATCCGGCGGCGGCCCGGGCTCGTCGCTGTGGAGCGCGCTCAGCGCGTCGGCGATCGGGATCGTTCCCGGTTCGGCCACCACAATGCCGGTGCCGAACGTGAAGGTGAGCAGATCCCGCAGCGTCACCGGGCGCTTCGCCGGGACGGTGTCCTCCAGCGGGCCGTCCGGATCGGCGAGCACGGTCATGTCCGCCAGTTCCGGGAGGAGCGCGTCTACCGGGTCGTCGAGGCGGAGCGTGCAGTCCTCGACGAGCGTCATCGCGCAGGCGGCGACGATCGGCTTCGTCATCGAGCCGGTGCGGCAGATCGTGTCGGCTGCCATCGGCGTCCTCGAGCCTGCGCCCTCGAAGGCGAGATTGCCCGTTGCCTCAATGTGGACCTCGCCATGGCGCGCGACGACGGCGACCGCACCTGGGACGAAGCCGGCGTCGACGTGACGCTCCAGCACGTCTCGCACGCGGGCCAGCCGTTTCGGCGAGAAGCCACCGGTGGTCATTCTCTCCTCCTCATCTCGTCCGTGTGTGCATCCGGAAGCTGAGCCGGCCGTAGCCATCAGGCCACGTTCACGTATAGCAGGCAGACGACGGGAGTTGCGGTTACTCATCGGCTGCGGTCGGCTGATTTCAGGGGCGAGGATGAGTCCACATCGCCGGGCACGGCCTGCGACCAACTCATATCCTTCGCGAGCATGGGCTGGCAGCGCTGGTTCTATGGCGCGGGGAACGGCTGGGCGTCCTGCTGGCAGACGGTGCGGGCTGGCGGCAGCGTTCCGGTCTCCAGGTAGCTGATCTCGTAGTTCGTGGCGCATGTGCTCGGGTTGAAGAACTCGGTGTGCCCGAACCCGTCGACGGTCAGCAGCCGTGCGCGGGCCAGGTCGCGGGACATCGCGACGGCGCCGCGGTACGGGGTGACCGGGTCGCCGGTGTTGCCGATGACGAGGATGGGGTTGGCCGTCCTGTGGTTCCACGGTCCGGTGTACCGGTCGTGGCTCGCGGCGGCCGGCCATGCCGCGCATGGCTCCTCTGTCCACGTCAGGTCGAGCCCGAAGCCGCCCGCTTGGGCGGCGGCCAGCCGGGTGGCGGCCTCATAGGCGCGCGTGCCGCGCGGGTCCGCCGTGTCAGCGCAGACCTCGGCATAAGTCTGCTCCAAGCCGGTGTATACGGCCGGCACGGTCGCGACGTGCTCGGCTATGCCGTGCTCCGCCGTACTCGGGTCCGCGATGCCTGCCGCGACCGGCGCGCGGTGTCCCTTCGAGGCCTCCCACAGCTGCTGGAGCAGCACGGCGGCGCTCTGCCAGTCGCTTACGTCCCGGGGTGGCACGTCGCTGACCGTGTCGGCATAGGTGAAAGTCTGCGGGGGCTTGCCGATGGTCACCGGCTGCTTGCGCAGGCTATGCAGCAGCGCGGCGAACTTTTCCCGGGTCCCGGCCGGGGTGCCAGCGGAGAACGCGCACGCGGTGGTGGCCGCCTTGCCGCACAGGTTCAGGAACGACCGCATCACCGACGCGGTCGCCACGTCCTCGCCCTCGCGCAGCGAGTCAGGCAGGCGGCCGCCCTTGGACCAGGCCACCGGATCGAGGTTGCCGTCCAGCACCATGTGCCCGACGGTGGCCGGGAACAGGTTGGCGTAGACGGCGCCGAGCCCGGTGGCCCAGGACAGGCCAAGGTAGTTCAGCTTGCGGATGCCCATCGCCTGGCGTAGCAGGTTCATGTCACGGGCCACATCCGTGCTGGTGTCGTGCCGGAGCAGGCGGCCGTTCTTCCGGGCGCACAGCGAGTCGAACCGCGCCCACGTTCTTTCCCAGAGCGCGACCTGCCGCGCGCCCACCGGAAACGGCGGCAGGCCGGCCAGGAACTTGTTCTCGGCGGCGGCATTCGGGAAGCAGCGCACCGCGCTGCTAAGGCCGAACCCGCGCATGTCGAAGGTGACGATGTTGAACCGCGCCCGCAGCGCGGCGGGAATGGCACCGAACTCGGCCAGGACGGGCTCGATCTGCTCGGTGGGACCACCCGCGTTGACGAAAAGCGTACGAGCCTGGCGCGCGCGGTGGGCCGTCAGGTGCCGGACCACCGCGATGCTGATCGTCGTGGCGCGTGGGTGCCGGTAGTCCAGCGGCACCCTCGCTGTCGCGCACTGGAAGCCGTTATCGCAGGGCGTCCAGCGCAGCCTGGGAATGCGCGGAGCGGCTGCCGTGGAGGCGCTCGCGGTGCCGGCGGTCGCCCGCGGCCCGCTGGCTCCCGACGCGCTAGCGGTCGTGGCCATGACGGCAAGGCCCGCCATCAGCGTCGCGGAGGCACCCACCGCCACGAGTCGAGGAAACCGCGGCCGATTACTGGTTGGGCGCAAGGGAATATCACCTCTCATGCTTCCGTGGGGTAATTCCTGCCGGGAGCAGTGATCCCGGCGAGGCGAAGGGCCGCCGATGACGGCCAGGACGCGTCGGGGCTTACTCGACGTCCTTGAGGATTTTCTGGAGGGACGCCATCTGCTCCCGCAGGTGATCGAGCTGGGCGCTGACGTCGCCCAGCTTGAGGTCGGTGTGCTCCTGGCTGGTGATGGCCATGTCCGACAGCCGGCGGTACTCCTCGGCGAGCTGGCGGTACTGCTCGCCGCCGGTCAGCTCGACCTGGGCCCGCTTCCTGGTGATGAGGTACCGGTAGCCCAGGGCCATTCCGACCCCGGTGAGCGCGAAGCCGACGATCCAGACAAGGTAATCGCTGTTCCTCGTGTCTATGTCGAAGGGGATACTCAGGATCGCGATCGCGACCACCGCGGCTGTGCAGATGATCGCGGTTTCCCGTGCTGTCCTCATCTCAGCTCCGCCTCCAGGTCACTGTTCGTGCTCAGGGTGCGCGCCGCGATCCTGATGCCCTCCGGGGTGAGGGTCAGCGTGAAGGGCGTCACCTCGTAGAACTTCATCGCCTTGCCGTCCGGCGAGACCTCGACCGAGGCTGATACCAGGCCGGCCGCCTCCAGCTTGCGGAGGTGGACCTGCAGCAGGGCACGGCTGATGCCCAGGTCGCGTGCCAGCTGGCTGACATAGTTGCGTTCTTCGGCCAGCGCGGCCACGACCCGCATCCGGTGCGGGTTGGCGAGCGTCGCCAGAACCCTCAGCAGCGCGTCGCCGGTCATGCCCTCGATTTCCACTAAGCCTCCCGCTTGCATCTGCCAACGAAAGTTCGCATGTGCTCAGATGTTCGTCAATCCGCGTGCTTGAGCAGTTCAGCGGCAGCCGCTCTGATGCGAGCGGCGGTCTTGACAGGCTCCGGGGCTGCGCGCTACTAATTACTGCTTAGTAATTGGTACTGAATAAGAGAGGTGCCGGGTGCACGGCAAGTTCGATGATCTCGGCCGGTTCGCCGACCCGTCGGCGCTGATCTTGACCAGCCTGGCCGACGGCCCCAAGCACGGTTACGCGATCATGACCGACATCGCCGCTTTCAGCGGGGTCGGCATGGAGCCGGGCACTTTGTACGGGGCGCTGTCCCGGCTGGAGCGCCGGGGCTGGATCCGGCCGCTGGCCGCCGACGAGCGCCGGCGCCCGTACGAGATCACCGCCGCCGGCCAGCAAGTCCTGGCCGAGCAGCTGCAGTCCATGCAGCAGATCGTGCGCACCGGCCGCCAGCGCATCGCCACCGCCTGAGCCCCGATGAAGACCGTCCTGGCCGACCGGCTGTGCCGCGCCCTGGTCGGCTGCTATCCGCGCCGCTGGAAGCAGCGTTATGGCGCGGAAATGCTCGATGTTCTCGACCAGCACTGCGCGGGACCGCGAACCGTGCTCAGCCTGGCCCTCGGCGCCCTGACCACCCACCTGGACCCCGGCTACCGGATGGAGATCCGCCCCATGCCCCGCCTGAGCCGCGACGCCTGGATGGGCGTCGGCATCGCCGTCGCCGTGCCCGTCGGCCTCTTCGCGATCGTGGCCCTGCCCGCCATCGCCCAGAACAGCAGGGAAAGCAGCTGGCACCTGTCCAACAGCGGCGCGGTGGGGGCGGTCGCGTTCTCGCGTGACCGGCGCATCCTGGCCGGCGCCGCGGACGGCCCGCCCTGGTCCGGCACCAGCATCCTGTGGGCGGTCACCGGCCAGGCTCGGCCGCGGCGGCTGGCGGAGTTCGAGGGCGGTGACCCCACGACGATCTCACCGGACGGCCGCACCGTGGCCACGGTAGCGTTCGGCGGCCAGCCGGCCTTGTGGAACGTGACCCGCCCGCGCCACCCGGCCCGGCTGGCCGTCCTGTCGGCCGGCTTCGCCGGCCGCCCGTGGGGCGAGGCGTTCTCCCCCGGCGGCCGCCTCCTGGCCGCCGCCTCCACCAGCGAGCTGGGCCTGTGGAACGTGGCCGACCCGGCCCGGCCCCGTTTGCTGCGCACCCTCGCCGCCGCCCCAGTCCAGACGGGCAACCCCGGCAACTTCGACCTCGGCGACGGCGACCTGGTGTTCTCCCCGGACGGCCGCATCCTGGCCAGCGCATCCGGCACCGACCAGATCACCCTATGGAACGTGACCCGCCCGGCCCGTGCCACCCGCATCGCCACCCTGCGCGGCCAGGGCGACTACTTCACCGCCCTCGCGTTCTCGCCCCGGGCAAACCTGCTGGCCGGCGTGACCTTCCACGGCAGCATGCTGGTGTTCCGCCTGGCCGGCCCAGGCCACCCGGTCCGCGTCGCCACCCGCCCCCACCTCCTGGCCAGCGCCCGGTTCCCCAGCGGAAGGCGCGGCCCAGCCGACCCGTGCAATCCCGGCTGCGCGACCGCCGCCTACGCCATCAGCTTCACCCCGGACGGCCATGCCCTGACCGTCGTGATCGACCGTTCCGAGGCGTATCCCAGCACGACGGACCGCGACACGATACTCACCTGGCAGGTAGCCAGCTCCGGCGCCCTCTCCGACCCCGCCACGATCTTCCGCATCGTCAGCGACTCCCAGCCCACCCTGGCCCCAGGTGACCGCATCGTGGCCGACGGCTCCGAGCTAGGCGGCAAAGTACACCTGTGGACCGTGCCCTGACCGTCCCGCCGATCGAGGCATGGACCGGCTAGCTGACCTGACCTGCAGCTTTGCGTCGTATGTAGTAGGTCTGCTATCTTTCGTCGCACAGGGGATACTCCAAGCAGTGGAGGTTGTGTGGCACTGAAGGAGGCAGGATCCTTGCCGGAACCGGGCCTGTCCCGGCCGGCGGACCCCGGTGACGAGCCCGTGATTGACGTGCGCGACCTGCGCATGCGGTACGGGAAGGCCGACGTGCTCAACGGAGTCTCGTTCACCGTGCGGCGCGGGGAGGTGCTCGTCTTGCTCGGTCCGAACGGGGCCGGCAAGACCACCGCGATCGAGATCCTGGAGGGCTTCAGGATCCGGTCGGCGGGGCAGGTCAGCGTGCTCGGCGTCGACCCGGCGCATGGCGGGGAAGCCTGGCGGGCGCGGATCGGCGTTGTGCTGCAGTCGTGGCGCGACCACGGTAAATGGCGAGTCCGCGAGCTGCTCGCGAACCTCGGCAGCTACTACGCGCCGTACTCGAGCCCCGAGGCCAGCCGCCCGTGGGATACCGACGAGCTGATCGCGATGGTCGGCCTGACCGAGCACGCGCACAAGCGGATCCGGCAGCTCTCCGGCGGGCAGCGACGCAGGCTGGACGTGGCGGTGGGCATCGTGGGGCGGCCCGAGCTGCTGTTCCTCGACGAGCCGACGGCGGGTTTCGACCCAGAGGCCAGGCGTGAGTTCCATGACCTGGTGCACCGGCTGACGGACCGGGAGGAGGCGACGATCGTGCTGACGACCCATGACCTGGATGAGGCGGAGAAGCTGGCGGACCGGATCTTGATCCTGGCCGGCGGCGCGATCATCGCCGACGGGTCCGCCGACGAGCTGGCCCGGCGGATGCCCGCGGAGGCGGAGGTGCGGTGGAGCCGGGACGGCCAGCGGTTCGTGCATTCGGCCGGGGATCCGGCCGGGTTCGTCCGCGAGCTGTTCCGGCAGTACGGCGAGTCGGTTGAGGACCTGGAGGTGAGCCGGGCCGGCCTGGAGGACACCTACATGGCGCTGGTGCGGCAGTTCGAGTCCGGGCATGGCCAGGGAGCCGAGCACAAGTTCGGGATGGTGACGTCATGACTGATGGGACTGGCGTGATCAGCGCCGGACCGGTACGCGGCCGCGCGATCCGGGCGGCGGTGCGGGCCGGCCTTAACCAGGGGCGGATCGAGCTGTCGCATTGCTTCACCATGATCGAAGACGCGTTCGAGATATTGCCCATCCCTTTGATGAGCATCGTAATCCTGCTGGGGTTTAGGTATAAGCCCAGTAACCTGCCCGGCACGCATTTCCCGATCGGCAGCACCCTCATGGCCGGCCTGGTGGTCATGAATGTCGGCCTCAACGGGATAACTTCGTTTGGCATGCGACTGACTGCGGAGCGTGAGGATGGCACGCTGCTGCGCGCGAAGGCGACACCGAACGGGATGCTCGGCTACCTGATCGGGAACATCGCAGTCGCATCCGGCACCATCATGCTCACCGTGGTCAGCCTGCTGATTGTCGGGCTGGCCCCGTTCAGCGGGCTTGCCCTCGGCCGCGCCGTGACCTGGCTCACGCTGGCCTGGGTACTGGCGCTCGGGCTGCTGGCCACGCTGCCGGTCGGCGCCGTGCTGGGTTCGCTGTTCCGTTCCGTCCGCAGCGCCCCCGTGGTGCTGGTCGGCACCCTCGGGCTGATCGGCATCTCGGGGATCTTCTACCCGATCACCCAACTGCCGACGTGGCTGCAGTGGGTCGGGCAGGCATTTCCGCTGTACTGGCTCGGGCTCGGCGTGCGTTCGGCGCTGCTGCCGGGCAACCTGGCAGCGGTGGAGATCGGGCATTCGTGGCGGCATCTTGCCACGGCCGGCGTGCTGGCCGCCTGGGCGATCGCCGGGCTGGTTCTTGCCCCGATCCTGCTGCGCCGTGCGGCACGCCGGGTGTCCGGATCGAGCGTGGCCGCCCGGCGGGAGCGGGTCCTGACCCGGTACGGATGACGGCAGGAGATCAGATGGCAGAGCGCGGCCGGATGCCAGTGCGGGATGCGATGACCGGGCGGTCCGTGGCTTGTGCAGACCGTGAGCGAGCGAAGGGCGAGGCGTGAGCGAGGTTGTCTACAACCGGATCGCGATGCTCCGGGCCGAGCGGGGGGTCTCCCGGCGGCAGCTCGCCGATGCGCTCGGCGTGCACTACCAGACGATCGGGTACCTGGAGCGGGGCGAGTACAGCCCGAGCCTGTACCTGGCGCTGCGGATCGCCGCGTACTTCGAGATCCCGGTAGAGGTGGTCTTCTCGACCGTCCCGTTCCCGAGGCTCGGCAGCAGCAAGGGCTCCGCCTCGGCCTGACGCCCGGAAAGCCGGCCAGGGCGGCCGATCCTTAGATGCTCGCCGGTCCTGGACGATCCTCTGGCCAGCAGGCCTCTGGGGCGCCCGCTGGCCGACCGCGGCTCGTAACCCAAGCGATCTTTGCTAGCCGCCCGTTCTGGCACGAAACCGGTGCCAGTTGAGGTCGTGGAACGCCAGGCTGAATCGCTCCACTTCTTCGCCTTCGTCATTGAGCCCGGCCACGTAGTCCAGGTGCGAGTCTCGGGGCACGAGCAGCGCAGCGAACCGGATCTCAGGAAAGTCCTCGGAGTCGTAGACGGGCACGTCGATGATCTCCCCGCCCGTAGTCCTCAGCTCAGCTCGCCTGATGACAGAATGCACACGGGCCAGCAGGGTGCGTGGACCTTCGTCACTGCCGCCGGTGCTGACGTCCATGAGCTTGCCCGGGGAGAGCGCGGGCCCGCGAGAACCGCCGCCATGCAGCGTGCGGCCATCCGGCCCCGCGATCCGGATCGTGCTCTGCAGCTCATCCTCGTCAGGGAAGTCAGCACTGGGCGGATGCCGCTGAGCCCAGATGCGCCACGAAACCCCATCGGTGCGGGTGCCCTCGGCGATCAGCACCTCCGGGCCGTCTACGGGGACTGCCATGGCATCACTCTACGGCCGCCTCGCGTCAGTGCCAGGGTGGCCGCGATCGCTGCCTGGATCATCCGTCATCCCGCGTAAATCCGGCCGCTGGGCCTTCTGATTCAAAGCTGTCACTATGAGTTGCCGACCAGCAGGTCGGTCACCGGCCCAAACCGGGCGGGGGAAACTGGCGGTGGCTTGGGACTGATGCCGGAGTCAGTTCCTTCGAAGTTCTTGGCGTCGATCACGATCGACAGGTAGGTACCGGTTGGCGCGTGGCCTCCCGCCGGGCCGCTGCATAGATTGCAAACAAAATGACCTTTGATGGTCACCAGGTAAACGGTGGTCTTCGCTCCCGGTGTCGTGTCGCCGGGCGTGGCCGAGGTCAGCGCCCTCGCGTGCGTGGTGACTACCGCCGTCGCCCACGCCACCGGTTGCCCGCCATTCAGTTTCACCGCCCGGCTGGCTATTGCCGTGAGCCGGTGAACCGCCGACGCCGGTACGGGCTGGCCAGGCTCGGCCACGGCTGGACGATGGCTAGCGGTGACCGTGGTCCGCTAACTGAACCGCAGGCGGCAGCGGCGAGTACGGGAATCAATCCGAACAGCCATAGGGGAACTCGCCTCATGAATATTGGACGCCTTGTCTTCGAAGGTGGTTCCGCGAAGCCGACCGGCGACACCGGGACCCGCTGAGCCCTAGTCCGCGACGTCCCTCAGGCAAGCGCCATCAGAAAGATTAGCCTTGGCCGCGTTCCCGCACGGATTGCGCGATGGCCAGGTACCTGTGCTCGTTGGTCACGTATCCGCGTTCGTCCACGTTCCCGGCCAGGATCCGGTTCAGGGTCGCGGCGCTGGCCAGGGCCGACTGCCCGTCCACATCCGCATGAGCCGGGTCGAGGGCGTTCAGCCAGAAGACCAGCGACTCGATGTCGTGTACCACGTACTCGGCGTCGTACTCGAGAAACGCCAGTGGCCGCAGGCCGCTGGCCGCGATTGCCTGCCGCCCGATCGGGGGCGGGCTGGGCGGCTGGCCCAGGGCTGCCTTCACGCAGGCCATATTCCGCTCGCCGACCTGCTGGGTGATGAAGTAGCCGCCGGGCCGCAGATGCGCCGCGATCGCGGCCAGGTCGAAAGGCGCGTGCCGGTCGAGGATCACCTCGAAGGTCTGGGGTACCGACTCCAGCCGCTGGCTGCATACCCGGAAGCTGAGATTGCCCGCCGGGTTCTCGCTGGCCAGCCGGACCATTTCGGGGTCTGTATCGATCCCCAGTCCATGACCGAACGCAGGGGCCAGGTCGCTCAGCCTCTCGCCTGCGCCGGTCCCGACATCGAGCACGGCATCGGATGACCGTAGGTAGCGCATCACCACATCGTGGTAGTCCCACGGCACCGGCTGGCGGAGCACGTTCATGCCCGAGAAATCCCAGCCTCGCCTGGACCTGACGCCAGCGAGGAGCTCGTCCAGGTCGTGCTGCGAATACGACTCCCGCATGACCGGTCACGCTAACAGGCCTGCTGGCCTGTTCACGCTGGCCCCGCGCCTGGACTGAAGGCCTGCGGGGACCCTCCTTGCGAACGCGGCATAACCGGCCTGGGGACTCCTACCGTCCACCAGCGGGGAGCTCTGTTGTCCGCCACCCGGGAGACCCAGCTGTCCCTGACAGTTGAGGACGGCGAACCGCCACGACCCGTCGGCCGACCGGCGGGCGACGGCCGTCGTCGTTCCGGTCGGCGAGATCCGGGTGCCGTCCGGCAACGTCGCCTCGAGGTTCCAGTCGACGATGATCAGGGCCGTGTCGCCCCCGACCTGGGTGCACCCGGGCTTGTTGGTCAGACGCGCCTGAACCGCGATCGAGTTGACCGTCTCAGCGCGCAGCGCCTCCCGGTCGGTGAGGACTTCGCCGGTGAACGTGCGCATCGTCGCGTCCTGGCGGAACAGCGCGAGGACGGCGTCGGCGTCCCCGGCGTTGAGCGCGTCCGCGTACGCGAACGGGAGGCGGGCCGGGTCGGCGATCCGGGAGTCGACGGTTTCCCGGCTGTTCACGGCTGACTCACTCCTCGTGCGGGTTCGATCCGGACTCCCCCCGGCCGGCGCGACCACCTCCCAGCCAGCCGGGTCGGCCGGGCGCACCGGCACGACCCAGTCGCCGGCCGAGGCCACCAGCGCTCGGGCCCGAGGTACCTCGAGCCGGACAATATCGCGCGCTCCGGATCCAGACCATCGCCGCCCCTGCCCTCGCCGCCGCAGGACGCCGCTGCGGCGCCAGGCCCGAACCACATCAGGAGATCCCGCATCTGTCCGGGGGCTCGGCCGTAGGCACCAGCGGCGGGCAGTCTGCCTAGGATCGCGACGAGCCCGGTGCTCAGGTGACGCCTGAGGCCTCCGCGCAGGAAAGCGTATGCCGTCGGGATGGACGGACGCGTTCCTGCTGGCGGACGAAGGCGTGCTTGCCGGCCCTGCCGTCCTCGCATGCCGAGGTTCTCACCAGGCGACGCCCACGGGCTGGCCCGCGCCGCCGCGGATGTCCCGGACTCGGCCGGTGTAGAGGTCCAGGCGGCTGCCCAGGCCGCTGCCGATGTCAGTGAACAGCACGTACCCGCCCGATGGCGTCACGCTGATCTCGCAGGGCGCGGTGTCCACGTTCCGCCAGGTGTGCAGCACGGCCAGCTCGCGGCCGGTGGCCGACGCATAGCTGGCCAGCACGGCCGTGCCCTGGGTTTCCCGGCAGCCCAGCAGGATCTTGCCGCCATCCGCCGCGACGACGCTCCCGGTTTGGTCCAGGCCGCTGCTGGCAGGCAGGACGATCCGGGCCCGCCGCATCACCGGGCCTGGGGGCGCGCTGGTGGGCAGCGCCCTGATAGTCCCGTCTCCGCCGTAGACCTGTGTGTTATCGAAGAACAACGTCTGCCCGTCTGACGACATACTCAGGCTGTACAGCCCTTCGGAGGTCAGCGACCACCGCCGGACCTGCCGGCTGGCCAGCCTTATCACCCCGGCCCAGCCGTGTCCGCTGGCGCAGTTGCCCGCTGAGTACCCGATGACTTGACCGCTGACGCTGGCGGTCAGGCCGGTGCTGCCCACCAGGGCCCCGGCCACCCGCGGCACCGCCAGCGGCGCCAGGCCGGCCAGCCTGCCGCCTGCGGTGAGAGACAGCCGGTACAGCTCGGTGTAGCAGCCGTGGTGTGGCGATGAGGCCGCGACGACGAAGACCCGGTCGTTGCTGGTCGCGGCTGCGCCGTCGAACTCCAGCCCGGCACGCGGCGGCGTGATCACGGTGATCCGCCGCCCGGTCGCGGCGTTGTAGACACCCAGGCCGTTGCTGAGCAGGCCGACGAGGTAGCGCGGCGCCGCCTGCACCGGGCCGCCGGGCGCGGCCGTCCGCGACCCGACGACAGGCACGACTGGCGAGCTGCCCGAGCTGACCAGCGCGGCGGCGGCCACGATCGCTATGACCGCAGCGGCGGCCGACAAAGAGATGAGCAGGCGGCGGCGCGGCCCAGCTGAGCCGATGCGACGAGCGCGTCCGCCGGGCGCTGGCTCCGAAACGTCGGCCAGGTCGGCGCGGGGGCTGATGGTGCCAGGCTGGATGGTCTGCGCGTCGGCGCGGAACGCATCCCGCAGCCGGTCCTCAGTCGACGTCATGGTCACTCCTAAATTCGCGGGTCAGGGCCGCCACCGCGCGGGACGCAGTCGAGGAGACGGTGCCGCGGCTGACCCCGAGGGTCTCGGCGATCTCGCGGTCGGCCAGGTCCAGGTAGTAGCGGAGCACCAGTACCTCGCGGGACCGGCGCGGCAGCCGTGACATAGCGGCGAACACGGCCCGCCGCTCCTCGTTGAGCAGCACCGACGCCTCGGCCGAGGCCGCTGCCGAGGCTTCGGTCGGCCTGTCGCGAGTGGCGAGCTGGGCGGCCCGGCGCTGTCCGCGCAGGGCGGAGCGGCAGCCATTGATCACCGCGGTGCGCAGGTAGGGCAGCAGCTGATCGTGGTCGCGCAGCCGCGGCAGCGCCCGGTAAAGGGCGGTGAACGCGTCCTGGACGATGTCCTCAGCGTCCGCCCGGTCCCGGACCAGCAGGTTGGCCAGGCGAATGAGGCTCAGCGCATGCGTGGCGTAGAGCTCCTGGACAACGGCGTCGGCCGGTGCCGGGGCGGGACCAGCGCCACGCTGGGACAGCGGCGCTGTCACCACGCCCGGTACCTGCCCGGGATCAGCAGCAGCAGTCACGTGCTTGGCCTGGTTCCATGCTCATCGGCTTGTTCGGCATACAGCTAACACGCGATCGGGCCGATCCTGCTGAGTGCCGCGAGCGACTTTCTGGATGATAGGTCGGTGTTCTAGGTCCCGCCGGGCGCCGGAATCGCCCGGGCGGCGCGCTGAAACCTTCGCCGAGCCGCGTTGATCAGGTGTCGGCGGAGAGCGTCTTCATGGTGACGTAGCTGGTCACCATGGCCACTCCGGGCAGGCTGGCCAGCTGGTTGGCGTGGAAGTTCTCGTAGGCGGGCAAGTCGGCGACCTCGACCTGGAGCAGGTAGTCGTAGTTGCCGGTGACGTGGTGGCTGTGCACCACCTCGGGCAGCCGGATGACCGCACGCTCGAATGCGACCACATCGGCGCGGGCGTGCCGCACCAGCCTGACACCAGCGAACACCCGCAGGCTGCGGCCGACTGCGGCCGGATCGATCAGTGCCCGGTAACCGCGGATCACCCCGGTCTTCTCCAGCCGGCGCACACGCCGGAGGCAGGGCGATGGCGACAGGCCAACCCGGGCGGCGAGTTCCGCGTTGCTGATCCGGCCGTGCTTTTCGAGCACAGCCAGTATTGATCGGTCCACCTCGTCCATCTTGGCAGATTATTGCTCTGATGCTGTGTCTACCACAATCAAGTGTCTCGAGCTGGCGGCAACTTGCTGCCAAAGTTGCCGCCATCGGTTCGCGTCGGCGTGCCGGCCGGCCAGGCTTGTGGTGTCAGGCCAGATGGTCCACTGGAAGGGGAACCATGTCGCGCAGCATCAGCACGGTTGCCATTCACGCCGATCGCGACGTCCACCCCAGCCGTGCCGTGGCACCGCCCATCTACCAGACGGCGACGTTCTGGGCCGAGGATGCGGAGCAGTTCGCGCAAGCCGCCGTCGACCGCCGGGGCCAGGGTTTCTACACCCGCTTCGGCAACCCCAACCACGCGCAGGTCGCGGCAGTGGTCGCGGAACTGGAGCACACCGAGGCGGCGATGGTCACCGCATCCGGGATGGCCGCACTCACCACCGCCGTGCTGGCCCTGGTGTCCGCCGGGGACCACGTGATCGGGCAGAAGTCCACCTACGGGGGCACGGCGTCGGTGCTGCTGAACCTGCTGCCCCGGCTGGGCGTGTCGACTACCCAAGTGGACCAGGCCGACCCGGAGGCGTTCGAAAAAGCGCTGACCCCTCAGACGCGCCTGATTCTGGTGGAATCGCCGAGCAATCCGCTGTTGCAGATCACCGACCTGCGCGCCGTCGCGGACCTAGCCCGCGCGCACAACGTGCTGACCATAGCCGACAACACCTTCGCCACCCCGGTGAACCAGCGACCGGCAGACTTCGGCGTCGATCTTGTCTGGCACAGCGCGACCAAATACCTCAACGGCCACTCCGACGTGTCCGCCGGGGTGCTGGCCGGCCCGGCGGGGATCCTGGACCAGATCTGGGATGTCGCCCTGCTCACCGGTGCCGTACTCGGCCCGTTCGACGCGTGGTTGCTGCTGCGCGGCCTGCGCACCCTGCCGCTGCGCATGCCACGGCACAACGACAACGGCCAGGCGCTCGCGGAGGCGCTGAAAGACCACCCAGCCGTAGCCCGGGTGCACTATCCCGGCCTGGCGACCCACCCGCAGCACGCGTTGGCGCACAGCCAGATGAGCGGTTTCGGCGGGGTACTCGGCATTGAACTCGCCGCCGGTTTCGAGGCGGCCGACGCGTTCCTCGGCCGGCTGCGCTACGTCCGCCGGGCGGCCAGCCTCGGCGGCGTGGAATCTCTGGCCGTGCACCCGGCGTCCATGTGGCGCGGCATGCTCAGCCAGGAACAGATTGCCGCGTCGGGAGTTCCGCTAGGCCTGATCCGGCTGGCCGCGGGTACGGAGGACACGGCCGACCTGGTTGCCGACGCGCTCGCCGCCGCCGACGCGGTGGTCGCCGCGCCGGCGAGCACCTGACGCCCGGCGGCACCGGCCCGCTCCTAGGCGCGGGCCTCTGAGAACCGTATCCGCTGCCATCGGAAGGCCCTTGATGACCATGCCGCGCTCACGTGCGTTTACGCAGGTCGATGTGTTCTCCACGGTCCCCTATCTCGGCAATCCGGTGGCCGTCGTCCACGATGGCACGGACTTGACCGGCGAGCAGATGCAGCGCCTGGCGCGCTGGACGAACTTGTCCGAGACGACGTTCGTTCTGCCTCCCACCGCTGCGGCGGCGGACTACCGGCTGCGGATCTTCACCCCTGGAGGCGAACTGCCGTTCGCCGGGCACCCCACTCTCGGGTCCGCACGCGCGTGGCTAGACAACGGCGGCGTACCGCACCGGGCCGGCCGTATCGTGCAGGAGTGCGCCATCGGCCTGGTCAGCGTGCGCCTCGTCGAGGGCATCCTGTCCTTCGCCGCCCCGCCGCTGGTGCGCGACGGCGCGCTCGACGAAGAGTACGTCGGCCAGATCGTCACCGCGTTCGGCATCGAGCGGGACCGGGTCCTCGCCCACCAGTGGGTAGACAACGGACCCGGCTGGGCCGTGGTCCAGTTGCCCACGGCCCGGGAGGTCCTCGCCCTCGAACCCGATCTCTCCGTCATCCCGACCGCGATGGTCGGCGCGATCGGTGCCTACCCCGACGGGTCCGAGCACGCCTTTGAGATGCGTACCTTCGCCCCCGGCGCCGGCGTGGCCGAGGACCCGGTATGCGGCAGCATGAACGCCTCGGTCGGACAATGGCTCACCGCCACCGGTGCCGCACCCTCCGCCTACCGAGTCTCCCAGGGCGCGCGCGTGGGCCGCGCCGGGACCGTCGAGATCACCGCCGATGCGGACGGCACCATCTGGGTCGGCGGCGCTGCCACCGGCTGCATCCGCGGCACCATCACCCTCTGACC
>CAWGHW010000021.1:0-17423 GCA_963822485.1 uncultured Actinomycetota bacterium | reverse complement strand
GTCCGAGCACACAGTCGTTGCTCTGCGCCGCCCGCACTTTCTAGCATCTGGAGACAACCTGCGCGCTCGCTGCGCGCCTCAGCAGAGTGTGACGAGCTATTCGGCAGAAAGACCGGCTCTGTGACCGCTAAGTGCGACGCCGACTACTCCGAGTACGTGGAGTTCCGGCTGCCCGCGCTACGTCGGCTTGCACTCCTGCTGTGCCAGGACCGGCACCGTGCCGATGACCTCGTCCAGCAGGCCGTCATCCGGGTCTACATGCACTGGGCCAAGGCATCGGCTGCCGACAACACCGACGCCTACGTGAACGCGATCCTGGTCCGCGAGTTCCTGCACGAGCGGCGCAGTAGCTGGACCAGGCGTGTGAAGGTGACCGACCAGGTACCGGACGCACCGATCCTGACCGCCGATCGCGACGGCCTGATGGACCTGCAGGCCGCGGTGGCCGCGCTCCCGGCGGGGCAGCGGGCCGCGCTGGTCCTGCGCTACTACTGCGACCTCAATATCGACCAGACGGCCGCCGCGCTCGGCTGCAGCACGGGCACGGTCAAGAGCCAGACCGCGAAGGCGATCGCCGCGCTGCGCAGTCGGCTGGACGGCGAGGCGGCCAGCACCGGCGCCGGCAGCCACGCGCCGGCGCCAGTGCGCCGCCGAGCCGGAAAGGGACCCCGCCGTGCGTGAGTCTGACCTCCGCGTCCTGTTTAAGCGGCAGGCCGCCAGCGAGCTGCCGCCCGCGCCCATCAGCATCCCGGCCGCGCGGCGTATCGGCCGGGCCCGGCTGCTCCGGCGCCGGGCCGCCGCCTTCGGCAGCCCGGTCCTCGCCGCCGCCGCCGTCGTCGCAGTGCTGCTGGCCGTGTTTGCCGCGGGCCCAGGCCAGCCAGCGACGACGCCCGCCGGTTCGGCCGCGCCGAAGCTGTTTAATCCGCTGGTGCCGTACGCGACCGTGACCTGGTATCCCTACCGGCCCAGCCTGGTGGGTGGCAGTGCCTGGCACACCGGGCTCCTGCTGAGGGCGTCCTCCCGTTCCCCGGCCGAGAGCACGGAGGTTGTGCTCTACGCGGCCGGCTGGTGCACGCTGCAGTCCGCGAGCCTGTCCTGCGGCTCGACCGCGGCCGGTACCAGCGCCGAGATGACGGTGAGTGGCCGGGCGCCGAACGTGCAGGGCCAGGCCGCGTACTGGACCCGGTATGCCGGCGGCGACCTGACGCCGCTGCGCCCGAGCGCTAGCGGCACCCAGATGGTGGCATTCCAGTACGCCCGCGGGGGCTGGGCGGTGGTGGAGTCCACCGGCACGCCCGCCGACGTGCTCAAGATCGCCGCGTCCGTGCGCTACGGCCAGACCTCGGCCCTGCGGTTCTCCTTCCGGCTGACCGGCCTGCCGCCGGCGTGGAGCGAGGTACTGCTCGCCGGATTCACCCGGCCGGGACCAGGCGCGCGCGCCCCGGTCGCGGACACGCTGGTCCTCGGCAGCCCGGCAACCCGGCCGGGCACCGCGGTGCGCGACGCGCTGACGGTGATTACCAGCACCCAGACAGCCCAGGGCCCGCAGTGCAAGACCAGTACCGTCCCGGCGGGCCAGGCCAGCCAGACCCGGCCCGTGCCCTGCCCGTCGAAGGTGATCAACGGTCTACCGAGCGTTCCTCAACGCTCCGCCATCCCCTGGCAAGCAGACCCTCTTCGCGCCCGACGCCGACGGCCTGTACCTGTACCTGCAGACCACCGGCCCGCATGCGCCGCTCAGCCCGGCCAGCGTCCTCGCGCACCATCTGGAGTTGCTCGGGACTGACCCAGTGAACTGGACCACGACGCCGTCCTCGGGCGAGACCGTTCGTTTGGACCAGCCGTGACGACCGCTCCGTCGGGGAGTCCCGTCACCCCAGTCGGTCTTTAGCCCGGCCTAGAGGTCCGGGGAAGTCCTCGGGTGGTCGAAGATCAGCCGTCGAAGACCATAACCAACGATGAAGACGATCACGCCGATCACGATGCCGCCGCCGAGGGAGAACAGGGTCGACCCGCCGGTCCCGAAAGAGATCGCGATCCACAGCGCAGCGCAGATAACCGCAGGAAGAAGTGCCCGGCCAGGGGTCGTTCGCAGGAACTGGCGAAGACCGCTCGGAGATGCAGCCAGCGGGGGAGTGACGTTGTCAGCCGGTGCGTGCATGAGATGCCTCGGTTCCTGTCGCTGGCCCCTCGAGCACCCCTGGCAGTCAGCGACAGCCGGGCCTCGCTGCGTCTGCCACCAACGCTACATTTGAATCAGAAATCTAGCAAATTATTTCTAGAATAGCGTGCCAGTTATATGCGTTCGAGCTGAACTTGCCGCACTGAACTTGCCGCACTGGGCGTGGGTCATCTGCGCGAGAGCCGCCGAGGTCCAGTCCGCCATGGACGGGCAGTCCATTGACTGCCGACCTGCCGAGCCGAGTCGGGCGATTAGCAGAGCAGCTGGCCGAACAGCTCGACCAGCGCCCGAGCCCCCGACCCGTCGGTGTCCTTGCCGGGGTTGTAGCAGCCCAGCGACAGTCCCGCCAGGCCCGGCCCGCGGGCCAGCGGCTCCATCAGCTCGCGCAGCTCGGCCAGATCCAGGCCGCCGGGCATGAGGTAGTCGGTGGCCGGGAAGACCTCTTCGCTCAGCACGTCCACGTCGAGGTGCAGCCAGTACCGGCCGCCGGCCCAGCTGAGCCGCTCGGCGGCGTCCTGGCCGGCGGCGGACAGGCCCCGGTTGCGGAGCTGGACCGGCCCCAGCTCGCGGACCAGGCCGCAGTCCTCGGGCAGGACGGCGCCGAGGGTCTGCGCCTCAGCGCGGTCGCGGGGGCCGAGCAAGGCCAGGGTGTTAAGGCCGACCAGCGGGGCGCCGACTTCGGCGGACCAGTCCTCGGGGCCGTTGCCCGCGATGACGGAGACCGGCATGTCGGCGGCCTCGCCGGTCGGGGAGGTCTGGCCGTCGTAGGTATCGAGGTGGCCGTCCACGTAGGCCAGGCCGACCTGGCCCAGGCTGTCGCGGGCGCCGGCCAGGGCCCCGGGCACCAGGGTGCAGCAGCCGCCGACCAGGAACGGCACGCGGCCGCCGGCGGTGATCTCGCTGGCCTGGAGCCGGACGGCCTGGGTCAGGGCCCGGACCGCGGGCCAGCCGACGACGCCGGTCTGGGTGTCCCTGACCCGCCCGGCCAGCCGGACGGGCAGGTCGCCGGCGTCGGTGGCGGCGACGGCACTGGCCAGGCCGGCGGCCCGCAGGGCCACGGGGGCCAGCTCGGTGCCGAACGGCTCGCTACCGGGCTCGGGCGCGGATACGGAGTCGATGGGCACGCCGGTGATGACCAGGCGGCGTCGGTCTTCGCGGCTCATGCAGGTGATCCTTCCCGCCGGGGAAGATCACTACGGTACCCGCCGGGCGGTCGCGGAACTGGGGGCCGGGATCTCGCCGGAGCCGCGGGCGACCATCCGGGTGGACAGGATCAGCTCCCTGGGCGGCGAGTTGTCGCCCCCGATCCGGGCGAACAGCAGCTCGGCGGCGGCCACGCCCATGGCCGCGGCGTCCTGGGTGACCACGCTGACGGGCGGGCTGAGCTTGTCGGCCAGCGCGAAATCGTCGAAGCCGACCAGGGCGACGTCGGCGCTAAGGCCGCAGTCGATCGCGCCCATGGTAGTCAGATCGTTGCTGGTAAACAGGGCGGTCGGCGGGTCGGCCAGGCTCATCAGGTCGGTGACAGCGGCGGCGGCCTGGAATCGGCTGCGCAGCCCGCGCCGGACGAGCCGCTGGTCGGGCTCGAGGCCCTGCTCCCCGAAGGCGGCGCAGAAGCCCACGTACCGCTCGCTGATCGTCCAGATGTCCTCGCGGTCACCGAGGAAGGCGATGCGCCGGTGGCCGAGGCCGAGCAGGTGCCGGACGGCGTCCTGAGCTGCCCGGCGGTTGTCGACCAGCACGCGGTCCACGTCCAGCCCGGTGGTCGGCCGGTCCACGCACACGACTTTGGTGCCCTGGGCCATCTGGCTGGCCAGGAAGCGGTGGCTGCCGGCCACCGGCACCAGGATGAGCCCGTCCACCTGCCGGGCGCAGAACGCCGCGACGACCTCCCGCTCCCGGGCCAGGTTGTCCTGGGAGGTGCCGATCAGGACCACATAGTGCCGCCGCCGCGCGGCATCCTCGACGGCCCGCGTCAGCGTGGCGTAAAACGGGTTGGATAGGTCATCGACTAGCATCCCGATGATCTGCGTCGGCTGGCCCTTGCGCCGGAGCTGGCGGGCGGTGTCGTTGCGCTGGTACCCGAGCCGGCGGATCGCCCGCTCCACCCGGGCCGCGGTCTCCGGCAGGACGCCAGGCTGGCCGTTGATGACCCGGGACACGGTCATGGTGCTGACGCCAGCCGCCTGGGCCACGTCCCGCATGGTCCGGCGCGTCGCCACCGGCAGCCCCCTGTCCCTCGATGTTGAGAACGATAACAGCCCGGCGGCCCGACCGGATAGTTCGTGCTGGTCAGCCCGTCCGCTTCAGCCCCAGAAGACCGTCACAAGGCGTGCGACCAGCCATCTATAGCAGATATCCGGTATGTCACGGGTCGGACCCAATGCCAGCCGGAGGTCTCTGGTAGCTTGACCAGCCCTGCACCTAGACATCACAATTGCACCACTCGATGTTATCGATATCAACTGGCATGGAGATCATGGCGGACCCATTGCTGGAAGCCCGCAACCTGACCAAGAACTACGGTCAGGTGCGTGCCCTGGACGGGGCTAGCTTCACGGTGTTCCCTGGCGAGGTGGTCGCCCTCATCGGCGACAACGGCGCGGGTAAGAGCACGCTCGTCAAGGTGCTGTCCGGGGCGATCAGGCCGGACAGCGGGCAGATCCTCATCGAGGGCAATCCGGTCCACCTGACCAGCCCGCTGAACGCGCGCGAGCACGGCATCGAGACGGTCTACCAGGACCTGGCCCTGGCCCCGGACCTGGACGCCGCGGCCAACCTGCACCTGGGCCGGGAGATCTACCTGTTCCCGTTCCTGAAGGTGCTGAACAAGGCGGAGATGCGCCGCCAGGCCGTGGTCGCATTCGCCGACCTCGGCGTTGACCTGCCCGACCCGAGCACGCCGGTGGCCAGCCTGTCGGGCGGCCAGCGCCAGTCGGTGGCGGTGGCCAGGGCGGTGGCCTTCGCGAGCAACGTCATCTTCATGGACGAGCCGACCGCGGCGCTGGGCGTGGTCCAGCGGGGCAAGGTGCTCGACACCGTGCGCCGGGTCCGGGACCGCGGCGTGGCGGTCGTGCTGATCAGCCACAACATGCCCGAGGTGCTGGCGGTCTCGGACCGCATCGAGGTGCTGCGGCTGGGCCGCCGGGTGGCCCGGTTCCAGGCCGCGCAGGCCTCGGTGGAGGACCTGGTCGGCGCTATGACCGGCGCGATCGTCAGCGAGGACGAACAGCCCCCGGAGGAGAACGGGACACCGGACAGCGGTACGGACAGCAACACGGAGGCCGGCCATGACCGCTGAGCAGCCAGCTGCGCCCGGCGCGGCCGGGCAGCCCGTATCCGGACCGCCGGCGACGGGTCAGCCCGCGTCGGCAGAGGCCGGGACAGGCCCCGGGCTTGGCCAGTCGACGCCGCCGGCCCGCCGCCCGGACCAACCGCGCAGCCTGGGCCAGCGCCTGTGGCATCGGCTGTCCGTGGCCAACGAGACCTGGACCCTGCTCGCGCTCATCATCTTGGTGATCTTCTTCACCATCAGGGAACCGGGCAAGTTCTTCACTCTCGATGATTTCTCGCTCATCGCGCAGAACTCCGCGCCCTACCTGGTCATGGCGGTCGGGCAGACGTTCGTCATCCTGACCGCGGGCATCGACCTGTCGGTCGGCTCAGTCGCGGTGCTGGGTGGCGTGGTCGCCGACCTGTACTGCATCCACCACGGCGGCGCGAACGCGGGCTGGGGCACGATCGCCGTAGGGTCGGTGCTGGGCATGCTCACCGGCGCGGGATGCGGCGCGCTCCAGGGTTTCCTGGTCGCCAAGGCCAAGATCCCGCCGCTGATCGCGACCCTGGCCGGGTTCGGCGCGCTGCTCGGCGTCGCCTACCTGATCACTGGCGGCGCGGACCTCCGCACGGTGCCCAACCGGCTCGTCAACACGATCGGCAACGGCAGCGTCGCAGGCGTCCCGTGGCTCATCGTGATCAGCTTCGGGGTAGCGATCATCTTTGGCCTGGTGCTGGCCTACACCCGGTTCGGGCGCTACACCTACGCGATCGGCTCTAGTTCCGAGGCGGCCCGCCGGGCGGGCATCGCGGTCGACTGGCACCTGATTAAGATCTACGCGCTGTCGGGCTGGATGGCCGGGCTCGCCGGGCTGCTGAACCTGGCCAGCTTCGACTCCACCACCATCGCCGGTCACACGGCCGACAACCTCACGGTCATCACGGCCGTGGTCCTCGGCGGCGCCAGCCTGTTCGGCGGCCGCGGCTCCATGCTCGGCACGGTGATCGGCCTCTTCATCCCGGAGGTGCTGCTCACCGGCCTGGTGATCTTGACCATCAATCAGTACTGGCAGGACGTGGCCATCGGGATTGTCCTCGTGGCCGCCGTTTACCTCGATCAATTCCGCCGTCGGCTGCGCGAGCGGTACTGAGGCCACGCGGCCTCAGCCGCGCGCGCGGCGACTTATTTCACACAGGAGGAACGATGCCGGGCAGGATAACCACAGCGGTCGGCGGAGCGTCCGTAGTGGCGCTCACCGTCGGCCTGGTCAGCGCATGCGGCTCGTCAAGCTCGAGTGGCAGCGGCGGCAGCGGCGGCAGTGGCGGTAGCAGCAGCAAGACGATGGAGCTCATCGTCGGCACCAAGAGTGACGACTTCTACGTGACCATGGAGTGCGGGGCGGAGGCCGAGGCCAAGAAGCTCGGCGTCAAGCTGACCGTCACCGGGCCCGCCACCTTCAGCGTGCCGCAGCAGAAGCCGCTGATCGACGCAGCCCAGGTGGCCAAGCCGAACGCGCTGCTGGTCGCCCCGACCGACAGCCAGGCGCTGGACCCCGACCTGCTCAAGGTCCAGAAGAACGGCACCAAGGTCATCTTCGTGGACACCTCGTCCTCCGACACGGCGCTCGGCCTGTCGCGGATTTCCTCGAACAACGCGGCCGGCGGCAAGCTCGCCGCGGACCAGCTGGCCAAGCTCATCGGCGGCAAGGGCACCGTGGCCGTGATCGACGTGGCCAAGGGCGTTTCCACCACCGACGCCCGCGTCCAGGGCTTCCAGCAGGAGATGGCGGCCAAGTACCCCAACATCAAGCTGCTCCCCGAGCAGAATGACGACGCCGACAGCGTCACCTCGGCGTCCTCCTTCGTCGAGGGCGACATCTCGGGGCACCCGACCATGAACGGCGTGTTCGCGGCCAACGTCATCACCGCCGAGGGCGCCGCCTCCGGCATCCAGCACGCGCACAAGTCCGGCAAGATCAAGCTGGCCACGTTCGACGCGGACACCACCCAGGTGGCCGACCTGAAGAACGGCAGCCTCCAGCTGGCCATCGCCCAGGAGCCGGCGCTCGAGGGCGCGGACGCGGTGGAGCAGGGCCTGAACGCCATCAACGGCAAGACCGTGACCAAGCAGATCGCGACCCCGCTGATCGCCGTGACCCCGCAGAACATGAACAGCGCCAGCATCAAGCCGTACATCTACGCCAGCACCTGCGGCTAGTACGCCAGTACCTGCGGCTAGCCGCCTACTCCCCCCCAGGCGGCTAGCCGCTAGGCGGCCTCTCGAGGCCGTGTCCGGCCCGGTGAGCGTGCATGGCTCACCGGGCCGGACGAATGTTCAGGCGGGGCGATGGCCGCGCAGCCGGGCCACGTAGCGCTCGGCGGACCGGCGCACGGCCGCCCCGCCGTCCTGCACCACTACCCGGCCCCACCAGCCCCCGTACACCCGGTCGAAGGCGAAGCGGCCCGCGCGGCGGGCGATGTCCAGCACCGTCGCCTCGTCCAGCGGGATGAGGTTGGGGTAGCTCCACATGAAGCTCACCCAGTCCCGGTCCGGCACCACGGTGATCGTGTCGCCGGTCAGCAGCGCCCCGCGGCCCTCGGCGCCCGCGGGCCAGTGCAGCACCGCCGCGCCGTCGAAGTGACCGCCGATCCGGGCCAGGGTCAGGCCCGGCACCGGCTCGGCCTCGTCGTCGAACAGCTCGACGCGCGGCGAGGGACGCTGGATCCACTGCTCGTCCGCGCGCGGGATGAAGATGCGGGCGTCGAAGGCGTCGGCGAACTCCACGTTGACGCCGTAGAAGTGCGGATGCGACATGCAGACCGCGTCGATGCCGCCCAGCTCGGCGATCCGGGCCCGGCCCGCGTCATCCAGCAGGGAGACGCAGTCCCACAGCACGTTGCCGTGCGGCGTGCGTACCAGCAGCGCCCGCTGGCCGATCGCGAACGCGGGCTCGACGCCGATGCCGAGCAGGTCGGGCTCCTCCTCGCGGACTACCACCTGGCGCTCGGCCGCGAGCTCGGCCATGGTCGTCCACCGCTGGCCGCCCCAGCCGACGTACTGGCGCTCGTCCTCGCAGATGGGACAGCGGGCCGGCGGCTGATCGGTGTCCGGGTACTGAACCCCGCAGGTAGCGCAGATCCACGCGGCCATCGGTTGTCTCCTCCCGGTCAGGGGAGCGCCGCTGGCGCGTCGCTCCCCTGGGCATTCCCGTCCTGCAACGCCGCGGCCGCGGCGCCCCACTGATCATGCCCGGCGCGGGCGGGCTAACCGAGCAGGCGGGCTAAGCCGAGAGGGCTACGAAACGATGGCGCATCTCGCCGATGCCCTCGACCCAGGTGACGAGCTCGTCGCCGGCCGCGAGCCAGCGCTGCGGGCTGCGGCCCATGCCCACCCCGGCCGGGGTGCCGGTGAAGATCACGTCGCCGGGGAGCAGCGGCAGCACCGCCGACAGCTTCTCGATGAGCTGGGGCACCGTGATCAGCAGCAGGCTGGTCCGGGACTTCTGCATCTGCTCGCCGTTGATCGTGCAGCCCAGCTCCAGGTCGTCCGGGTTGTCGAACTCGTCGACGGTGACCAGCCAGGGGCCGGTCGGCCCGAAGCGCGGGAACGACTTGCCCACGCTGAACTGCGGCGGCGTGCCGGCCAGCTGGGTGATCCGCTCGGAGATGTCCTGGCCGACGGTGAGGCCGGCCACGTAGCTCCAGGCGTCGGCCGCCGCGACCTGGTACGCCCGCGCGCCGATGACCGCGACGAGCTCGACCTCCCAGTCGGTGTGCCCGCCGGTCGGCAGCTCGATCTCGCCGTGCGGACCGGTGATGCAGCTGGGGAACTTGGTGAACACGCTGGGGTGCTCGGGCACGTCGAACCCGGACTCGCTGACATGATCGCGGTAGTTCAGCCCGATGCCGAACGACTGCCGCGGCGCGGGCGACGGCGCGTCCAGCAGCGCCACGTCGAACGGCTCGACCTTGAACTGGCCGGAGTCCGCCTGCGCGGCCCCGGACTCCGCCGCCCAGGCGGTGAACTCAGCCCACCGGTCGTAGATGGCCGCGGGGTCGGGCCCGAACTGCCCGCCGCTGCCGCGCTCCACGTCCAGCACGCCGTCGGCGGTCTGGATCACCAGCCGTCCATCCAGGTTCCCGATGCGCACCAAAGACCTCCGAAGTTTGCTCCAGCCACCCCAGTCTCCCGGCTGCCCCCGTAACCGGGCAAGTCGGGCCGGGGTCAGGGCGCCCCAGCGACGTGGCTGTAGCAGCCACGTCGTAGCAGCGACGTGAGCGCAGCAACCACGTCGCTGCCCGGAGGCGGAGCGGCTCCGCTCGGAGCGGGCTGCGCCCGGAGCGGGTCCGCGTGGCGGACGGGCGGCGGGCGGGTGCCGGGTTAGGGTGACCCGTGGCGCGCCGGGCGCCGCCGGTCCGCGGGAAGGGCTAAGCCCGCCCGGCCTGATGCATGAACCACGCTGGGCGGGACGGCGCTGCCCGGGCTGGCTGACCCTCCTTTCGGCCTGACCGTGCGGACAGCAGGCATCGGAAAGGAGGCCGTCGTGCCGGTGCTTGAGCTGCCCGACCATCCCAGCCCGGAGAACCTGCGCAAGCAGGCGAAGACCCTCCAGCGGCTGGTCCGGGCGGGCGTGCCCAGTGCGCTGGACGCCGTCGCTGAGCTGCACCCCCGGCTCGGGTCGATCAGCGCGGACAGCCCGCTGCTCGGCGCGTTCTCGCTGGCCGACGCCCAGCTCGTCATCGCCCGCCAGTACGGCTTTCCCAGCTGGCCGCGGCTCCGCCAGTACCTGGCCGACGTGGCCCGCTACACGCGCTCACCCCATCGGCAGCCGACCCGCGGGCCGGCGGCCGAGGACCCGGCCGGGCTGGCCGATGACTTCCTGCGGCTGGCCTGCCTGGTCTACGAGGGGTACGACCCGGCCCGGGTCGAGCAGGCCGAGCGGATCCTGGCCGAGCAGCCGGACGTGGCCCTGGCCTCGATCTACACCAGCGCGGCGGCGGGCGCGCACGAGCACGTCGCCGGGCTGGTGGCCGCCGACCCGGCGCTGGCCGGGCGGCCGGGCGGGCCGTTCGGCTGGGAGCCGCTGCTGTACGCGTGCTACGCGCGGGTCGGCCTCGGGCCCGGCCGGTCCACGCTGGAGGTCGCTCGCCGGCTGCTGGCGGCGGGCGCCGATCCCGGCGCGGGGTACCTGTGGGCCGGGCTGCCGTCCCCGTTCACCGCGCTGACCGGCGCGCTGGGCCGCGGCGAAGGCGCGCCGCCGGCCCACCCGCAGGCCATGGAGCTGGCCACGCTGCTGCTGGCGGCGGGCGCCGACGCCAACGACAGCCAGGCGCTCTACAACTGCGGCCTCCAGTCCCCGCCCGACGACGACGGGTACCTGCGGCTGCTGCTGCGGTTCGGCCTGGGCGCCGGGTCCGGCGGGCCGTGGCACGAGCGGCTGGCGCCGGTTCACCCCGCGCCGCGCCAGCTCCTCGACCAGGAGCTGATCAAGGCGGTCCGCAAGGGCCTGGCCGACCGGGTCGCCCTGCTGCTGGCCCACGGCGCCGACCCGGCCGGGCCGGGCACCGGGCAGCGGCGGCCACACCGCCTGGGAGTGGGCCACCCTGGGCGGCCGCCGCGAGATCCTGGACCTGCTGGCCACGACCGGACCCGCCCCGCAGGCCGATCCGGTGCTGACCTTCCTCGGCGCCTGCATGGCCGGCGACACGGACCGGGTCCGCGCCCTGCGGGCGGCCGACCCCGGCATCGCCGCCGAGGCCATCGCCCGCGAGCCGGACGTGCTGGTCGACGCGGTGGAGGCGGACCGCCCGGCGGCCGTGCGACTGCTGGTGCAGTCCGGCTACGACGTCAGCACGCTGCGCCGGGGCGGCGGGTACAGCCCGCTGCACGGCGCGGCCTGGAACGGGCACCTGGACATGGTCCGGCTGCTGCTGGAACTGGGCGCCGACCCGGCGGCCGAGGACCTCACCCACCACGGGACCGCGGCCGACTGGGCCGCGCGCAACCACCAGACCGAGGTGGCGATCTTCCTGGCCAGCCGCACAGATCCCGAGCCGCCAGGCCCCGAGCAACCCGGCCCCGAGCCGCCCGGCCCCGAGCCGCCCCAGCCCGAGCCGCCCGGCCCGTCGGCCTAGGATCGGTCAGCCGCTGCCCGGTCCCCAGTCGATCGTCGCCCGGCCCGCCACCTCCGGGTGCTCTTCGAGCCAGGACCGCGCGAACGAGCAGAGCGGGACCACGGTCAGGTGCTCGGCGGCGGCCCGGTCCACCGCCGCGCTGACCAGCCGCCCGCCCAGCCCGTGACCGCCCAGCCTCTCGGGGACCCCGGTGTGCACCAGGATCAGGCGGTCGGCCCGGCGCCGGTACACCAGCTCGGCGACCTGCCCGTCGACGGTCAGCTCGAACCGGGACGCATCGGCATTGTCGCTCACCACCGGCGAATCGCTCATGACCCCGATCCTCGCATCACGCCTGGGCTCCCGTGACTCGCACCGGTGCGCCGCTGGCCGCGTAGGCGGCCGCAGTGCCCACCGTCAGCACCGCGGCGACCAGCAGCGGCAGCGCCGCGTCCACGTGCAGGACCAGCACCGCGCCGACCGCCGCCCCGGCCAGCATCGCCACAACGCGCGGCGGCCCCCCGCACGGCCCGCGGGTTGTCGCCGCCGCCCAGAGTGGAGTCGCTGGCCAGCCCGGCCAGGGTCTGCGTCAGCACGGTCGTGGTCAAGTCGCGGACGCCGAGCCGCCGCACCGCCCCTGTGCGCATGCCCATGGCCACGGCCAGGATGGTGATGTCGGTGTAGCGGGCCCAGCCAGTCGCGGGGCTGGCGCTCAGCAGGGCGATCAGCGCCGCCGCGCCCACCAGCCCCGCCTCTACGAGCATGACGGCAAGCAGCAGGCGCCCGTAGTCGCTGATGCGCCCGGCCACCCGGCCCGAGACCACCGCCCCGGCGACGAAGGCGGCCAGCGATGTCAGCGTCGCGGACACCGAGAAGCCCGCCGCCCCGGCCGCGGCGCAGCCCAGCAGCACCACGTTGCCGGTCATGTTGGCGACGAAGACATGACCGAGGCCGAGATAACTGACCGCGTCGACCACCCCGCTGACCAGGGTCAGCAGGATGAGCGTCGCGATCACTTGCCGGGAGTCTTTGCTGTCTGAGGCCACGGCCGCTATTGTCGCGCGGCCCGCGGCGGCGGGATCAGCGCCGGGCGGCGCGGTCCCGCGTGGCGATCAGCAGCGCCTCGGCCCCCGCGGGGACGTAGCCCGCGGCCAGGAAGGCCCGCATGCTGGCCACGTTGCCCGGCGCGATCTGCGCCCACAGCGGCGCGCCGCCGGGGACCAGGTGCCGCGCCGCGCGGGCCAGGCGGCGGCCCAGGCCGCGGCTCTGCCGGTCCGGGTCGACCTCCACCGCGACCTCCCACCGGCCGCCGACCCCGCGGCCGAGCATCACGATGCCCCCGTCGGCCTGCCAGGCCCGCACGTCGTCGCGGTACCGGTGAGCCCGGGCCAGCCGAGGGTGGAGGGGGTCGCCGGACGAGGTGGCCAGGCGCCGGAGGTCGATGTCCGGCTTACCAGGCAGCGGCGTCGCCAGGCCCAGCACGTCGGTGCTCTGCGCCTGGCGGCCGGTGCGCGCGCAGAGCGCGTCCAGGAACGCCGGGGTGAGCGGCGCGGACAGGTCGCCGGGCGGCAGCAGGCCCGCCACCCACTCGGCGTCGGCATCGATGAAGATGACCGCGTGCGCGGTGAACGCGATGACGCCTGCGGCCCGTGGCGATGACTGAGCGGGAAGTATCGTCACTCCGCCGTCCGGCGGTGGATAACGGCCCTCGGCTGCCTGGTCCAGGATGCCTTCCAGCGAGTGGCCCACCCGTCCTCCTGCCCAGCCCGCCCCGGGCCCGGAGGCGGTGACTAGCGCGGTGTGGCCCGGGCCGCCACGATATCCGGCCGCACCGGATGGCCGTCCGCGCCGCCGACCCTGGTGCCGCGCTGGAACCCGCCGAACAGGATCGACAGCACGAGCAGCACCAGCAGCACGGTCAGGATCCACAGCAGGCAGCCCATGACCCGGCGCCTGCGCCGCCGGCGCCAGGGCCACTGCCACGGCCCCCGCGGGGCCTCGCTGGCTGCCCGCTCCCGTGCCGATGACAGCCGTGCGGATGACTGTCGTGCCGCCGACAGCCGCGGCCTGTTGTAGCGCCCGGTCATTGTGGCCTCCGCCGCCGTGAGGGGTCATCTCCGCTGAGTAGGTGCCATTCTTCGCGGTCGGCAAACCTGACCCGATGAATTGTCGTGGCCCCGGCGGGTAACTAGGCCCTGCTGATCGCGGCACCGCGCTGATCAGCGACGCGCCTCAGGGACGGAGAAATGGCATGATGCGCATTCCGGGGAGCGGGCTGACCGGGCGGCTGGCCGCAGTGGCGGCCGTCGTCGTGGCCGCCGCCGTACTGCTGCTCGTCCTGTCGGTCGTGCATGTCCTGCCCACGCTGCGCAACCCGTTCACCGAGACCACGACCGAGCGCAGCGGCCCGGTCGTGCTCAAGTCGATCACCGAGCTGAGCCGTTACGAGGCGGCCAGCGGCTCGTTCCAGGTCGTCGTGGACCTGACCAAGTCCACGTCATTCCTGCCGTCGTTCATCGCGGGCAGCCAGACGCTGTTCGTGGGCGACGGCACCGACATCGCCTACGTCGACTTCTCCGGGCTCAAGGGCCCCGACCTGCGGGTCTCGCGGAACCGGACCGCGGTGACCGTCAGCCTGCCCCAGCCCCAGCTCGAGCCGGCCGTGCCGAATACCCGGCAGTCCTACGTCTTCGCCCAGCAGCAGGGCCTGGTCAACCGGCTGGACAACTTCTTCGGCGGCAACCCGAACAGCCAGCAGGCCGTCTACATCTCCGCCCAGCGGCACATCGAGGCCGCGGCCCGGCGCAGCCCGCTGCTGGCCGACGCGCGGCAGAACACCCAGGCCATGCTGACCGGCATGCTGGGCGCCCTGGGCTTCCGGCACATCACCGTGAAGTGGGCCTGACCCCAGCGCTCATCTGACCTCAGCGCTCATCTGACCCCCGGCCGTCAGCGGAAGGCCGAGAGGCCGGTGAGGGCCTGGCCCAGGGTCAGCGCGTGGATCTCCTCGGTGCCCTCGTAGGTCAGCACCGACTCCAGGTTGGCCGCGTGCCGGATCACCGGGTACTCCAGCGTCACGCCGTTGGCGCCCAGGATCGTCCGGGCCTGGCGGGCGATCTCGATGGCCGTCCGGACGTTGCTCATCTTGCCCAGGCTGACCTGCTGCGGGGTGATCGTGCCCGCGGCCTTGAGGCGGCCCAGGTGCAGCGCCAGCAGCTGCGCCCGCTGGAGGTCGGCCAGCATCCAGGCCAGCTTGCCCTGAGTGAGCTGGAAGCCGCCGATCTTGCGGCCGAACTGCTCGCGGGTCCGGGCGTAGTCGGCCGCGGCCTCCAGGCATGACCGGGCCGCACCGGTGGCCCCCCAGGCGATGCCGTAGCGCGCCTCGCTCAGGCAGGACAGCGGGCCCTTGAGCCCGGTCACCCCCGGCAGGACGGCCTCGGCCGGCAGTCGCACGTCGTCCAGGTGCAGCTCCGAGGTCACCGAGGCGCGCAGGGACAGCTTCTTGTGGATGTTGCGGGCCGAGAATCCCTTCGCCGTGCGGGGGACCAGGAAACCGCGGATGCCTGCCTCCGTCGACGCCCACACCACGGCGATGTCGGCCACCGACCCATTGGTGATCCACATCTTGGTGCCGTTCAGCACCCAGTCACCATTGTTAATCGTCGCGGTTGTGATCATCGTCGACGGGTCGCTGCCGTGGTCGGGCTCGGTCAGCCCGAAGCAGCCAACGGCCTCGCCCGCGGCCATGCGCGGCAGCCACTCCTGCTTCTGCTCCTCGGATCCGTATTTCCAGATCGGGAACATGGCCAGCGAGCCCTGGACGGAGACCAGGCTGCGCAGCCCGGAGTCGGCCGCCTCCAGCTCGCGGCAGGCGACGCCGTAGGCGATCGCGCCCATGCCGGCGCAGCCGTAGCCGGTCAGGTGCATGCCCAGCAGGCCGAGCCGGCCCAGCTCAGGGGCCAGGTCCTGGGGGAGCGTTCCGGCCTCGAACCAGTCGGCGATGTGCGGCATGATCCGCTTGGCGGCGAAGTCGCGGACCGTGTCGCGGACGAGTCGCTCCTCCTCGCTGAGTTCGTCGTCGACGCGAAGCAAGTCGACTGCGGCGGCGGGGTCGGTGGTGCGGGGCATGGCTCGTCCTCTCTGCGGCGCCCGGCCAGCGGGCTCGCCGCTAGCGTAAGACGTGCTGACCGGCGGGGGCAGCCCCGAGGGGCCAGGGGGAGCATCATGGACCTATGAACGACACGGGTAGCAAGAGGCTGGAGCGCAAGCGAGAAGGCCGGATGCTGGCGGGCGTGTGCGTCGGCATCGGTGACTATTTCGGGATTGACGCCAATATCGTGCGGCTGGTGTTCGCCATCGCCTGCTTCTTCGGGTTCATGGGCGCGCTGGTGTACCTGGTGGCCTGGGCGGTCCTGCCCGAGGAGGACGAGAAGGAGTCGATCGTCGAGCACCTGGTCAACAAGAACCGCTAGCCGTACCCGGCCGCCGTGCCCGGCGGCCTGAGGCCGGGCGGGGCAGGCCGGGGACCGGGGGGAAGCGGATGAAGATCGGGCTGCACGCGCTGGGCATCGGCACCGGGGCCCAGCCGGGGGTTATCGCCGCCGCCAGCCGGGCTGCCGAGGCGGCCGGCTTCGCCACGCTGTGGGCCGGCGAGCACGTGATCATGGTCGACGAGCCCGCGTCCCGCTATCCGTACACCGGCGACGGCCGGATCGCCGTGCCCGCGGCCGCGGACTGGCTCGACCCTATGCTCGCCCTCACCTACGCGGCCGCTGCCACCACCAGATCGGCCTGGCCACCGGCATCCTGCTCCTGCCCGAGCACAACCCGCTGATCGTCGCCAAGCAGGCCGCCACCCTCGACCTGCTGTCCGGCGGACGGTTCAGCCTCGGCGCCGGCATCGGCTGGTCGGCCGAGGAGTACGCCGCCCTGGGGGTGCCGTTCGCCCGCCGCGGCGCCCGGCTCACCGAGTACCTGGCCGCCATGCGCCAGCTCTGGCGCTGCGACGTGGCCTCGTTCGACGGCGAGTTCGTCCGGTTCCGCGACGTCCGGATCTACCCCAAGCCCGTCCGGGACCGGCGGATCCCGGTCATCCTGGGCGGCAATGGCGACTCCGCCCTGGACCGGGTCGCCGCCTGTGCCGACGGCTGGTACGGGTTCAACGTCGCCGCGGACTCGGTCGCCGACCGTGTCGCCGTGCTGGCCGATGCGGCTCGGAGGCGGGGCCGGGATCCGCGTTCGCTGCACGTGGCCGTGGCCGTCCCGGACTGCGCGCCGGGCGACCTGGCCGAGCTGGCCGCGGCCGGCGTGGACGAGCTCGTTGTGGTCAGCGCGCCGCCCGCCGACCCGGCCGACGTGCCCAGCTGGATCGGCGACCTGGCCGCCCGCTGGGTAACGGCCGCCGCCCGGCTCGGGTCCTAGGATCGTCTGAGCGCTGGCCGGTCCGGCCGTCGCGGCGGGGCGGCCCCGTCGCCGAGCTGCGCGCTTTGCTGAGGGGACCGGTTGTCCCCTATGCTGGAGCGCGTCCCCGACGGCGGACGCCACGGGCAAGGCGGCGGTAACCGTCGAGCCCCCATCGTCTAGCGGCCTAGGACACCGCCCTTTCAAGGCGGCGGCACGGGTTCGAATCCCGTTGGGGGCACGGCGGCCCGTTGAGGGCTGGTACGGCTGGCGCGAGCCAGCACGCTTGGTCCTGTAGAGCAGCTCGGAGTGCTCGCCACCCTGTCAAGGTGGAGGTCGCGGGTTCAAATCCCGTCAGGACCGCTCGGGTCGGTTGCTGGGCCTGGGCCCGGTGCTCATGGCCCGGCCAAGGTCAGGTAGCTCAGTTGGTACGAGCGTCCGCCTGAAAAGC
>CAWGHW010000020.1:0-92464 GCA_963822485.1 uncultured Actinomycetota bacterium | reverse complement strand
CGCTATCTCCTGCGGCGGGGTCAGGTTGACCGACCGGAGCAGGTCATGAACCGCGCGCTCCAGCGCCGCGCCGCGCGTAGCTGCCCGTGACCGCAGCAGCAGCGGCCGGGCCAGGTGATGGAGCGACCGTGTGCATCGGGTTGAGCGAGGCAAACGGGTCCTGGAAGATGAGCTGCACCTGATGCCGGTAGGACCGCAGCGCCCAGCCGTGCCGGCCGGCGGGTCGGCCGTCCAGCCGGATCTGGCCGGACGTCGGCCGCAGCAGCTGCGCTACCGCCCGGACCACTGTCGACTTGCCGCTGCCGCTCTCTCCCACCAGCGCCAGGGTCTGGCCAGCATGCAGGCTGAACGACAGGTCATCCACGGCCGTGAGCCGTGCGGCGCCGCGCTGGCCGAACTCCACGGTGAGGTTCGCGACCTCCAGGACGCTCACGCGTCGCCGCCGGCCCGGTCGGCGGGTACCGTCTGGGCTCGCTGAGCTCGGGCGGCGGGCCGCCGGGACGGTATGCGGGGTCGTGCAGGTGGCAGGCGACCTGCCAGCCGCCGGCGGCCGGGACGTCGGGCCGGCCGGCCGCGGGCCGGAGCGCGGGACGGACGGCGGCGCACGGATCGAACCGGAAGTCGCAGCGCGGCTCAAATGGGCAGCCGCCGAAGACGGTGCGCAGGTCGGGCGGATTGCCGGGCACTCCGCGGAGTTCCTGCCGGGCGCCGCGCAGGTCCGGGAACGAGCGAAGCAGGCCAAAGGTGTAGGGGTGGGCGGGGGCGGACCCGGACAACTCAGTCGGCGCGGACTCAATCACCTCGCCCGCGTACATGACCAGCAGCCGGTCGCTGACCTCAAGCAGCAGCGACAGGTCATGGGTGATGAAGATGACGCTGAACCCGAGTTCCTCGCGCAGCCGCTCGATCTCGTCGAGGATCTCCCGCTGGACCACAACATCCAGCGCCGTCGTCGGCTCGTCCATGATGATGATCTCGGGTTCCAGCGCGAGCGCCATCGCGATCATGGCCCGCTGCCGCATGCCGCCGGACAGCTCGTGCGCGAAGCTGCGGATCCGGGCCGGGGCGATCCCGACCATGTCCAGCAGGTCCCGGGCCCGCCGGTCGCGGGCTTCGTGATCCAGCTGGGGCCGGTGCGCGTCGAAGATGTCGTTGAACTGGCGGGCCAGGGTGGTGACCGGGTTGAGGGCGTTCATCGCGCTCTGGAAGACCATCGCGACCTTATTCCAGCGGAACTCGCGAAGGCTCTGGTCGCCCAGCCCCAGCACGTCGACGGGGGGCCCGCCAGCCGGGTAGAAGGTGATGGACCCGCGGGTCTGGCGGGCGGGCGGCTTCAGCATCCGGGTCAGTGCGTACGCCAGCGTGGACTTGCCGCAGCCGCTCTCGCCGGCGATGCCGAGCACTTCGCCGCGGCGCAGTTCCAGGGTGACGTCACGCACCGCGCGTGTGGGCCGCCGCGCCTCGTACTCGACGCAGATGTTCTCGGCCCGCAGGACCACATCCGCCCCGCTCATGCCGCGCTCCCCCGCCCGCGTGCCCGGCCGGGCCGGACCGCGCGGTAGACCCGCAGCCGCGGATTGAGAACCTCGTCCAGGCTGAAGTTGATCAGCGCCAGCCCCATGCCCAGCAGCGCAATGCACAAGCCGGGCGGGATGAACCACCACCAGGCCCCGACCGACAGTGCCTCGTCGTTGTAGGCGATGTTGATCATGTTCCCCCAGGTCAGCAGGGTCGGGTCACCGAGGCCGATGAACGCGAGAGCCGCCTGGGTGAGAATCGCGAAGATCATGGCGAAGATGAAATTGGACACGATGATCGGCAGCTCGTTGGGCAGGATCTCGACGAACACGATCCGCCAGGCCCGCTCGCCGGACGCACGGGCGGCGAGCACGTACTCACGGTTGCGCACCGACAGGGTCTGCGCGCGCAGCACCCGCGCGGCCGCGGCCCAGCTCGTCAGCGCGATGATGATGATCAGCGGGAGCAGCCCGCGGGCCTTCACGTCGGCCAGGATCACGATCACCAGCGGCAGGGTGGGGATCACCAGCACGACATTGGACGCCAGGTTCAGCACCTCGTCGATGACTCCGCCCGCGTACCCGCCGCTGATGCCCACGATGACCGAGACCAGGGTGGCCAGCAGCCCGGCGCCTACACCGATCTCCAGCGAGGCCCGCGCGCTGACCACCAGCTGGGCGAAGACGTCCTGCCCGATCTGCGTCGTGCCGAGCCAGTGACTGAGCGACGGCGACGCGAGCTCGGTGTGGCTCAGCTGGTTCGGGCTGCCGACGAAGAACGGCCCGATGATCCCCAGGAGAACGAAGAACCCGACCAGGCACGACCCGGCGACGAGCCGGGGCGACCGGAACGCCGCGCGCAGGCCGGACAGGCGCCCGGCATCCTGATCACCCATTTCCGCCGCAGTGGCGGCGACGACGTTGGTGGCGGTCACCGGGCCTGCCTCGTCCGCGGATCGATGAAGCCGTGCAGCAAGTCCACCAGCAGGTTGGCTCCCAGCACAGCGAGCGTGATGACCAGGAAGATGCCCTGCATCAGCGGGTAGTCGTTGTTATTGACCGCCTGCACCAGCTGGTTGCCGATCCCGGGATAGGAGAAGACGTACTCCATGGCGATGGCCCCGCTGACCACGAACCCGAGCGAGATCGCGAACCCGGAGACGCTGGGCAGCACGGCGTTGCGGGCCGCGTAGCCGATCATGATCCGGCGCGTCCGCAATCCCCTGGCCTCGGCCGCCACCACGTAGTCGTCGGACAGGGTCGAGACCATCATGTTGCGCATTCCCAGCAGCCAGCCGCCGACCGAGCTGAGCACGATGGTCAGCGCGGGCAGGATCGCGTGCTGCGCGGCCGAGGCCAGGAAGGCCGGGCTCCAGCCGGGACTGAGCTCGGAGTTGGTGTCGTAGCCCTGGCCCTGCGGGAAGACGTGCCAGACGTTGCTGGCCAGGAAGTACAGCAGGATCAGCGCCAGCCAGAAATACGGCATCGCCGTCAGCAGCGTCGTGGCCGGGATGATCGCGTCCAGCCGGGATCCCCGCTTCCACCCGGCCACCGCGCCGAGCACGATGCCGAGTGCGAAGCTGAGCACCGTCGCCACACCGACCAGGATGAGCGTCCAGTAGATGGACTGCGCGATCTGAGTGCTCACGGGGGTAGGGAACTCGCTGATCGACAGTCCGAGCCGCAGGTGGACCAGCCCGTCAAGGTACTGCCCGTACTTCTGGAAGATGTTCCCCGTGCCCAGGCCGAGCAGGCTGGCCAGGATCTTGGCTTCGCCGGGCGGGACGGTGCCCGACTGCGACATCCGGCCGATCAGCGCCTCAACCGGGTTGCCGGGGATGAGCTGCGGGAGGAAGAAGTTGATCGTGAGCGCCGCCCACGCGGCCACGAGGTAGAACGCCAGCTTGCGGACGATATAACGCACGCCCGGCCTCCCTTCTGCGCCGGCGCTGCGCCGGTCGTGCGACTGCGGCCCAGGTGCCCGGCGAAGGAGCGCGGGCAGCGATCTCCCCCGCCGGGCAGCGGCCTGCGGCTGTGACGGTGCTAGCCGCCGGCGGGCGCTAGCTCACCGGGACGAGCCGGGCCGCGATCCACCCGATGTCGGGCTGGATGTAGACCGCCGGCGCGCCGTAGGCGTTTGACACCGTCGGGATGTTGCTGACGGAGTGACCGTTGAACTCGATTTCGTCCTGAGACTCCCACATCGGGATGAGCGGCAGTTCCTGGCTGAAGATCTGCTCGATCTTGTAAAAGGCCGGCTTCTGCACCGACGGGTCCGTCGTCCCGGCGATCTGGCTGAGCAGCGAATCCACCTGGGGGTTCCGGTACCGCTCGTAGTTGCCGACCGTGTCGGCCTTGCCGATCGGCGGCGAGATGGCGCTGTCGAGCAGGGAGTAGTAGTACGACCAGGGATCCGGCGTGTAGCCGAAGCTATCCATCAGCAACTGGAAGTTGCCGTTGTCCTGGTCGGAAATGAATGCCGTGTAGGCCTCCTGGTCGATGCTCAGGTTGATCCCGGCCGGCTTGAGCTCCTGCTGGATGATCTGCAGGTCACTGAGGTAGTCGGTGTAGCCGGCCACCATCTTGACCGTGAGGCTGAGCGGCGTGGCGATACCCGCCCTGGCCAGGATCTTCTTGGCCGCGGCGGCACCGCCGCTGCTGAAGCTTGCACTGGCGAGGTCCGGATTGAGGACCGAGTTGTAGTTCGGCCTGATCAGCGCCTCCGGGTTGGAGGCCGGGGCGAAGCCGTCGTAGACGGTGTTGCTGATGTAACTGCGGTTCACCGCGGCGCTGATGGCCTGGCGGACGGCCAGCTTGGTCGTCGGGCCGGTGGCCATATTCGATACCAGGAACGTCGTGGCCAGCGGGATGTCGCTGACGATGTTCTTGGGATCCTTCGCCATGTACGTCTTCTTTATGTTCGGGATGAAGGCGCCGGACCAGTCGAGCTGGCCGGCCTCGATGGCCGCGTTCAGTGTCGTGTTCCCGCTGAAGGCCAGGAACCGGATCGTCTTGAAGTGCGGCAGCCCCGGCATGTAGTAGTGCGGGTTCGCCGTGAGCTCGAATGCCTGCGGCGTGAACTTGGTGACGGTGTAGGCGCCGGTCCCGACGGGGTGCTGGTTCAGGAACGTCGTGGGGTTCTTGATCGACTGCCAGATGTGCTGCGGCAGGATCTCGACCCGGCCGAGCGCGTAGTAGGCATCGGTGTAAGCCGGCTTGGTGAAATTGATCGTCACGCTGTACCGGCCGGCCGCCGATACGCTGGCCAGTGGCAGGCCGAACTTGTTCAGCGCGGTGCTGTGCAGCGCCTGGTCGAACGTGAAGACGACGTCCGCGCTGGTGAACGGCTTGCCGTCGGTCCACTTCACGTTGTGCCGGAGCTGCACCGTCAGGGTCTTGCCGCCGGCTGACCACGCATAGCTGGTCCCGAGCCACGGCTCGGTGCTGCCGGCCTTTGCGGTGTCATAGAAGAACAACGGCTCGTAGATCATGCCGTTGGTCGCGTCCTCCGCATTGGGCGAGTAGAGGTTGAAGTCATTGGGATAGGCGGTCGCGCCGGTGGCGACGGTGAGCACGCCCGTCGGGCCGGACGCGGATGAGGTCGAGCCGGAACTGCTGCCGTTACTGCTGCCGCCGCAGGCCGCCAGCATGCTGACGGCCGCGACGGTGGCGCTGGCGGCAATGGCCCGCACGCGCCAGGGCTTCGAGGACATGACGATTCCCTCTTTTCCTATCGGCCGTGATTCCCAGGCTTGGTGAAATGCCTGTGCGGCATCTCCGCGCAGAGCGCGCGAGCTACGCGGAGATGGCCGCTTGTGAAGGCGGCGTTGGTGTGCTGTTTTACCGGGCGACGGCGGCTCCGGTGTCACGGAACCAGGTCCCTGGCGTGGACTGAGCGAAGCACTATACCGGTTAAGTGTCAACCCTTCGGAGCGCCCCGGTGAAGGCGGGGCAAGGTATCGTTAAGGTTTCGATCTCATATCGCGGCGGTTGCGTTAGTCCTGACCAGCTCAGTCACGGCTGCGCGGCCGGGGGCGGGCGGGCACCCGCGGGGCCGGCCCGGTGCTGCCCCGGAGCGTCAGCACCAGCGGCGCCTCCTCGACGTGGCCCACGGGCGTGCCGTCGGCGAGCTGGGCCAGGAGCCGGGCGGCGTGCGCGCCTGAGGTGGCGACGTCCCTGGTCAGCGCGGTGAGCGGAGGGTGCACGAATTCGCAGGTCGGGGAGTCGTCCCAGGCCACGATGGACAGGTCCGCCGGCACGTTGACCCCGATGCGCTGGGCTTCGCCCAGCCCCGAGACGGCCATCAGGTCGTTGTCGTACAAGATCGCGGTGGGCGGCTGGCCGGACAGCAGCAGCCGTCGGGTAGCGGCGGCCCCGTTCTCCGCGGTGTAGTCGGCCTCGGTGAGCAGGGCCTCGACTCCGGCCGCCTGCGCGACGGCGGTGAACGCATCGCTGCGGATCTTGGTGTGCCAGAGCCGGGTGATGCCCGTGACCCGGGCGATGCGCCGGTGGCCGGCCGCGGCCAGGAACTCGACCACGGCCCTGGTCGCCGCCGCGTCGTCCTGCCAGACCGCCGGAAACGACCCGGCATGAGCTGGCGGTCCGATCACCACCGCTGGCATCCGCAGTTCCTCGAGGATCGCCACCCGGCGGTCGTCTACCTGGAGGTCAACCAGGAACACCCCGTCCACCCGGCGCTGCGCCCACCACGACCGGTACATCGCGATCTCGGCGTCCTGGTCCTCCGCCACGGTAAACAGCAGCGACGTGTGACCGGCCGAGAGCTCGGCCTGGATACCCGAGATGAGCTGCATGAAGAAGGGCTCCACCCCCAGCGTGCGGGCGGGCCGGTCAATGATGAGCCCGAAGGCGCCCGCCCGGCCGTCCGACAGCGCGCGGGCGGCGCTGTTGGGCTGGAAGCCGATTTCCTCGGCAATCGCGAGAATGCGCTGCCTCGTGGCCGCCGACACGCCGGGCTGCCCGTTGAGCGCAAATGACACCGCGGCCTTGGTCACGCCCGCGCGGCTCGCAATGTCCGCGATGGTCGGACGCTTCACCCCATGCCTCCTGCCGGCCGCTTTCGCCCCGGTGCCCCGCATGGCACCGCAGGCCCGGGGCGCCGCCATCCCGGTTTGGGCGCGCCATCAGCGTAAGGTAGCCGCCCCGCTGCGACGTTGCCAGTGTAACGACCGCCCAGCTGCGCGCCGCGGACTCAGCGGGCGCTCAGCGTGCCTCCGCCAGGCCATCTCGCGCGCCGGCTGACATTGACACTTAACCGGTATAGTGATTCTATCGCACTGTTTCGTGCGGGTTCTCGAGACCAGTTCGCCCGTCCCGCCGCAGAAGGGAGATTCCGCATGCGCAGGAACGCTGTCCGGCTGACCGCTGACGGCCGGCCCGTGAGCTGGCTCGGCGCTAACTTCTGGTCCCGGACGGGCGGGCCGTTGATGTGGCGCAACTACGACCCCGAGGTGGTCCGCGGCGAACTGCGGGTCCTGCGCGAGCACGGCCTGTCGGTGACGCGATCGTTCTTCTACTGGCCAGATTTCATGCCGGCGCCTGATCACATCGACGCGGAGATGACGGCCCGGTTCGCCAGCTTTCTCGACCTTCATGCCGAGGCGGGCATGACCACGGTGCCGACCTTCCTGGTCGGCCACATGTCCGGAGAGAACTGGGACCCGGCCTGGCGCGGTGGCCGTGACCTCTACTCGGATGTCTGGATGGTGGCCCGCCAGGCCTGGTTCGCCGGGCAGATGGTGCGCCGGTTCGCCGCGCACGAGGCCGTCTGCGGCTGGCTCGTGTCCAACGAGATGCCGATCTACGGCGGCGAGGCTTCCGCCGAGACGGTCGCGGCCTGGGCCCAGATCATCATCGACGCCGTCCGCGCCGCCGGCGGTACCCAGCCCGTCTCGCTGGGCGACGGCGCGTGGGGCATCGAGGTCAGCGGCCACGACAGCGGTTTCTCGGTGGCCGACAGTGCCCGGCAGTGCGATTTCCTGGGCCCGCACGTCTATCCCGTCGGGACTGATATCGTCCGCCAGCATTATGCCGCCGCCTGGGCATGCGAGCTGGCCGGTACATTCGGCTCGCCGGTCATCCTGGAGGAATTCGGAGTCAGCTCCGATTTCGTCAGCGATGCCAGCGCTGCGCATTACTACCGGCAGGTGCTGCACAACAGCCTGCTGGCGGGCGCGACCGGGTGGCTGGCCTGGAATAACACCGACTACGACAACCTGGCTGACCAGGACCCTTATCGCCATCACGCCTTCGAGATGCATTTCGGCCTGACGGACGCGCAGGGACGCGCCAAGCCCCAGCTGACCGAGATGGCGGCGTTCGCCCAGGTCCTGCGGGAGGTGGACATTAACCGCTGCGGGCGCGCTGACTCCGATGCCGCCCTGGTAGTCCCCTCCTACCTGGATACCCGCTACCCGTTCACGTTCGACCAGGACCGCAGCTACCTGGCGGAGGTGCTCCGGCAGTCCTACGTCTCTGCCCGGCTCGCTGACCTGCCGCTCGCGCTGACGAGGGAGAGCGACGGCATCGGGCACGACGCTCGGCTGTACCTGGTGCCGTCCACCAAGCAACTGCTCAGCCCGACCTGGCGGGAGCTGGAGGAGCTGGCGGCCGGCGGGGCGGTTGTCTACGTGTCGTACTCGCCCGGCGCCCACCAGGTACACAGCGGTCCCTGGTACGCGCGGCTGAACCCGATGTTCGGGGTCGAGCACCAGCTCGGCTACGGCGCGCCCGCCCGTGTCGAGGACGAGGAGGTGACCTTCACCCTCACGCAGGACTTCGGCACGCTCTCCCGGGGCGCGAAGCTCGCATTCCGGGGCGCCGGCACCGAGCAGAGCCGCACCTACCTGCCGGTCCGGCCGGACAGCGCGGAGGTCATCGCCGTTGACGGGCATGACCGGCCCGCGCTCCTGCTGCGCCGCGTGGGCGCGGGCTCACTGATCCTGTGCACGTATCCCGTCGAGTACCTGGCGGCCGTCAGCCCGGAGGTCAACCCGGACGGGACGACCACGTTGTACGACGCGCTCGCCATCTACGCCGGAGTGCGCCGGCCGGTGACGGTCGATGACCCGCGGGTGGCCGCCGATGTGCTGGTCCGGTCGGACGGCAGCCAGTTCGCCTGGCTGGTGAGTCACGCCGGTGAGCCAGTCACGGTCAAGCCGCAGCTCAGCGCCGGATCGCGGCTGCGGGCCCTGGATGGCGCGACGCCGGGCGCGAGCGTCACCCTGGCCCCGTTCGGGGTCTCGGTTTTCTGCCTCGAGAGCGGAGCCGACAGGCCGTAGCCGCCAGCCCGCCGGCCGAGAGGTCACTGACTGCTGTGGCACTCCCCCGCCGCTCGTCACCGCAGGTCAGGAGGCGGTACGTGGCCCGGATCACCACTCGCCTCGGCGAACCGCCCACTACTGACCAGCGGAAACTCGCTCGCCGCCACCGCATCCCCGTAGCTCTTAAAAGGTGGGCGCAACTGGGTTCGAACCAGTGACCCCTCGCTTGTAAGGCGACCAGGCCCCAACACTGTAGCCACCTGCGAAAACCCAGGTCGCTGACGACTTATTGCGATCCTTTTGATTCTTCCATCATTGCTTTCTGTGCGGAGATTTTGTTTCGGGCCCCCTGCCATTCAGTAGACCTTCAGGATCAGTCCAGGACCAGATAGCCTGGCTGGCAGCTTCACCGGCAGTGTGAGTGGTTGCCCAGTGCGCGGGACCGGCTCGCCGACGGGCGGATGCTCAGGGCAGCGGCGGCCTAGGCAACCGGTCTGGTCTCGGCGGGCAGGCCATTCTCGCTGGTGCTCTGAATTAGAGTGCCGCTCATACCTGAATCGGACCAGACAGGCGGCGCGACGGGGCATGAGCGGGGATCGTGGCCAGTTCGGCGCCCGGCTGCGCGCCGCCCGTCACTCGGCTGGGCTGTCCCAGCAGGACCTGGCCGAGCGGTCCGGCCTGGCCGTCCGCTCCATCAGCAACCTGGAACGGGGCCGGACCAGCTGGCCGCACCCGGACTCGGTGTACCGGCTCGCCGATGCCCTGGAGCTGCGCGAGGCGGCCAGGTCGGAGTTCGTCGCCGCGGCCGCCCGGCGGCTGGCCGGCCCGGCCCCGGCGGCCGCCGGGGCCGGGCCGCCGCCGCGCCGTGCCGATCGCGCTCAGGTCGTCCCGCGACACCTCCCGGCCACGGTCCCCGCCTTCGTCGGGCGGCAGGACCAGCTGGCCATCCTGTCGCGGGTGCTGCACGAGCCCGGCGGGACCGCCGTCATCACCGCCATCGGCGGAACCGCCGGGGTCGGGAAGACAACGCTGGCGGTGCGCTGGGCGCATCAGGTGGCGGCGGAGTTCCCGGACGGGCAGCTCTACGCGGACCTGCGCGGCTTCAGCCCGGCCGGGGCGCCGGTGACGGCGGCCGAGGCGGTCCGGGTGTTCCTTGATGCTCTCCATGTCCCGGCCGAGCAGATCCCCGAGGCCACAGAGGCGCAGCTGGGCTTGTACCGCAGCCTGCTGACCGGTCGGCGGGTGCTGGTGCTGCTGGACAACGCCCGCGATGAGGCGCAGGTCCGGCCGCTCCTGCCGGGCTCTCCGACCTGCCGCGTGATCGTCACCAGCCGCAACCAGCTCGCCGGGCTGGCCGTCATCGAGGCGGCTCGCCTGCTGCGGCTGGACGTGCTGTCCGAGGCCGAGGCCGGGCTGCTGCTGGAGCGTCGCCTGGGTCCCGGCCGGGTCGCCGCGGAGCCGCAGGCGGCGGCGCGGATCATCGAGGCCTGCGCCCGGCTGCCGCTGGCGCTGAGCGTGATCGCGGCCCAGGCGGCGATGCGGCCGGACCTGTCGCTGGCCGAACTGGCCGAGGAGCTGGCCGCGCGCGGCAACCTGGACGCGTTCGCCGGCGAGGATCCGGCCGCGGATGTGCGCGCGGCGTTCTCCTGGTCTTACCGCCAGCTGGACGCGGCCACCGCGATGGCGTTCCGGCTGGCCAGCCTGCATCCCGGCACCGCTCTCAGCCACCGGGCGGTGGCCGCGCTGGCCGGGCTGGCACCCGGCCGGGCCCGCGAGGCCCTGGACGTGCTGGCTCACGCCCACCTGATCCAGTCCGCGGGACCGGACCGGTACGGCCTGCACGACCTGCTGCGCAGCTACGCGCGCGAGCTGGCCGATGGGCCGGAGAGCCAGTCCGCGCTGACCCGGCTGCTGGACTACTACCTGCACGCTGCGGCGACGGCGATGGACGCTGCGTTTCCCGGCGAGCGGCACCGGCGGCCGGCCGTCCCGCCGTCGGCGACGCCGGCCCCGGACTTCGCGGGCGAGGCCGCCGCGCTGACCTGGCTGAGAGCCGAGCAGGCCAGCCTGGTCGCCGTCACCGCGCACGCGGCCGAGCACGGCTGGCCCGGCCACGCCACCCGGATGTCAGAGATCCTGTTCCGTTACCTGGACACCGGCGCGCATTACGCCGACGCCATCACCATCCACGGCCACGCCCGGCGCGCGGCCGCCGGGTCCGGCGACCGGCAGGCGGAGGCCAACGCACTGGTCAGCCTGGGCCTGGTGGACGGGCACCAGAGCCGCTATCAGGAGGCCACCGGGCACTTCGAACGGGCCCTGACCTGGTACACGCAGGCCGGCGACCGCGCCGGCCAGGCTAAGTCGCTGAACTACCTGGGCCTGGTCGCTCTCAGGGAGGGCCGGTACGCCGAGGCGTCTGGCCACCTCGAGCAGGCCCTGGCCTGGTACCGCGACCTGGACGACCAGCACGGCGCCGCGTACGCGCTCAGCAACCTGGCCCGCGTCGACGTCCGCCAGGGCCGCTACGAGGAGGCCGCCCGCCTGCAGCAGGAGGCACTGGCGCTGCTCCGGGAGTGCGGGGACCGGCCCGGCGAGGTCACCGTCCTCAGCCGGCTCGGCGATCTCTACCTGCGGCAGGGCCGCTACCCGCAGGCCATCAGGCACCTGCGCGAGGTCCTGGCTCACTATCAGGACCAGCCCGACCCTCAGGGCGAGGCCCTCGCCCTGGTCAGCCTCGGCGTGATCGGCCTGCGCCAGGGCCGGTACGCTGAGGCGGCCGGCCACCTAGACCAGGCCCTGGCCGGCTATCGGGAGATGAGCGACCCGGCCGGCCAGGCCACCACGCTCAACAACCTCGGCGAGGTTCTGCTCGCCACCGGGCAGGCCGCCGATGCGCGGCGCCGGTACGCGGCCGCGCTCGACATGGCGGTTCAGGCCGGCGAGACATACGAGCAGGCCAGGGCCCGCGACGGGCTGGGCCGCGCGTGTCAGGCCGGCGGCGATCCGCGGCGGGCTCACCGTCATTGGCAGGCCGCCCTGGCCATCTACTCCGAGCTGGCCGCGCCCGAGGCCGACCAGGTCCGGGCCCGGCTCGCCGAGGCCGGCCCGGCCACCATGAGTGATCCGGCCACCGCGAGCGGCTGACCGACCGTTTCCTGTCCTGGCCGCGACCCGCTAGTGCGATGAGGTTCGCCGTCGATCAGCAGCTGATATTCCTCAGAGAGGGGTATGCGGGTAAGCAAAGCTGTGGCGGCGACGTCGGGAGCGGCGTTCGCGCTCACGCTGACTCTGGGAGCGGTAGGCCCGGCGACGGTCAGCGGCGCGGCGCGCGGCCGGTGCATGCGGACGCGCAGCCCGTGCCGATGCTCGTTGTAGGTCACGCTCACCTACGACTGGACGGACACCGCACCCGAGAACATCCTGCGGTTCGGCGTCCCAATGGTCAACGCCGACGGTCTGGCCCGGTCCCTGCGACTGATCTCGGCCGCCTGCCGGCCCAGCTCCGCTAGCACCCAGCTAATGCCGTAGCAGGTCACGTTTGCCCGGTGAGCTTGCTCGGCTGGGAGCTTTCGTGCGCGGTGCTGATCGCCGGGACTGGGCCGGTGACATAACGCCTGCGGGTGCGTGAGACCGGTAGTTTCAGCGCCGACGGATTCGGTTCGCTGTACCCGCGTTACAAGGTGGCTACCCGCTGAAGTTCACCCTGGGCCAGCGGCGGAAGATCAAGAGGATCGCCATGCCGGAGTCAGCCGAGCGTGACCTGCCCTTCTCTGCCCGGAGCCTGGCGGAGTTCCTGGTTGCTGAGGTGCCTTATCGGTAGATTTTCCGGGCAATGGATGCACTGAGCACGCCGATGCACCAGCCTTCGAAGATGAACCAGACGACGGTACGGGATGTGCTGTTCAGGTCCCATGCCATGAAGGCAGCGAGGATGAATGCCCAGGCGACCAGGCTCCCGATGATCCACACGGCGTAGGGCGGCCGGTCCTGCACTGGCCTGCGCCACATGGGCGGCCAGGGACGCATCTGATGCAGGAGGGTCCTGCTGGTGGCCGGCGGGTCCAGCGGCGTGTCGGCATGGACGGGGTAAGGAACTCGGGTCTCGGTCATCCCGGAGCCTATCTCTTAACGGCGTACAGATTTTGTACGCTGTACAAATACTGTACGCTGTCCAGAAAGAAGTCAAGCGGAGGAGCCGCCCAATGGCAGCACCGGGCAAGCGAAGGCGCCCCGGCCCCCGGCGGGCCCTGACCGAGGACGAGATCCTCGACGCCGCGCTGCAGCTGCTCGACGAAGGCGGGGCAAACGGGGCGTCGGTGCGGGGCATCGCCGCCAAGGTCGGCGTAGCTCCTAACACCGTGTACACCTACTTCCCGGACAAGGCCGCCATCATCGGGGCCCTGGTCGAGCGCCTGTTCGGCGAGGTCGACCACGGCGTCTTCGCCGACCGCGCACAGCCATGGCGGCAGCGCGTGGAATCCCTCGCCGTCGAACTGCGGGCGCGGCTGGTAGCCCATCCCGGCGCGGCTACCTTGATGATCGGCCAGCCCCGGACCGGCCCGCACGCGCTGGCTCTGAATGAACGGCTCCTCGAGCTCTTCGCTGACGCCGGCCTCACCCCCACCGACGCCGCACGCGCGTCCCACCTGCTGTTCGGTTACGTGTTCAGCTCGGTCGCCCTCGATATCGCCGACCTGAACCAGCCTGGCTCGCCATCCACGGCGGAACGGATAGCCGCCCGGCACCAGGCCCTCGCCGGCGCCCCAGCCGACCAGTTCCCCCGAGTCGTAGCAGCGGCAGCCACCATGGCCAGCAACATCTCCGCCGAGCAATACCTCTGGGGACTCCACCGGCTCCTCGACGGCATCACCACCAGCCAGGGCACCGACCCGAAATCCCCAACCGCACGGCGCAACCCCCGCCGGTAACGGCACCGCCGTACGCCGATTCCCGCGCCAGCCGGCGGCGAGCGTGCCCCCGAGCCGGCCGGACAGCAGCCAGCAGCCACCGGCACCAGGCACACGACGGGCCGGCGCAGCTACGAGCACGCGCTGGCGCTTGTGCCGGAGCAGAGCCGGGCGCTGGTGCGAGGGACGGCCGACATGCACGCCGGGATGAGCGACATCTTCCGTGAGCGCAATGACCTGGACGGTGCCCGGCGCCACCTCCTCCAGAGCCAAGAACTCGGTGAGCATGCGGCGATGCCACAGCATCCCTATCGCTGGCGTGCGGCCATGGCACGGCTGCTTCAGGCCGAGGGAAGGGCCGAGGAAGCGCTCACTCTGCTGGAGGAGGCAGAGCCCCTGTACGCGAGCGACTTCTTCCCCGACGTTCGCCCGCCGGCAGCGTTGCGGGCCCGCATGTGGATTGCCCTGGGGCGCTTGCGGGAAGCCCGCGCGTGGGCTCGCGAGGCAGGGCTGTCAGCGGAAGACGACCTCAGTTACCTGGGCGAATTCGCGCACATCACCCTGGCGAGGCTGCTCCTCACTGTTACCAAGACCGACAGCGGGACGAAGGAGTCCATGGCGGCGGCCGCCGGCCTCCTCGGTCGTCTCCGGGAGGCAGCCGAAACGGGAACCAGGGCCGGCAGCGTGATCGAAATCTTGGTCCTCGAGGCGCTCGCCGCCGCAGCCGGCGGCGACGGCGCGGCCGCGCTGGCCGCGCTGGAGCAGGCGCTGACCGCGGCAGAGCCCGAGGGCTACGTCCGGCTGTTCGTCGACGAGGGCCACGCCATGAAGGCCCTGCTCCGGGAAGCCTCCCGGCGGGGCATCGCTACTGGCCACATCTCAGAGCTGCTGGCGGGCTGGGAACAGCCACCGGTCCATCCAGCGAAGGCCCGGGGACTCGTCGTGGCGCTCAGCGACCGGGAGCTTGAGGTACTCCGCCTCCTCGCGTCCGAATTGAGCGGGCCCCTCATTGCCCGCGAGCTGATGGTCTCGCTCAACACCATGCGGACCCACACGAAGAACATCTACATGAAGCTCGGCGTGAACACCCGCCGGGCTGCCGTCAGGCGCGCCCAGCAGCTCAGCCTGCTGCCGGGACCTCATTAGGGGCATCCAGGACCAGCCGTTGCCGATCGGCGGCGGGCTCACCGTCGCCCGGGTTGCAATCTCGATACACAAGCAGCAGTGCGATGTCATCATCGGGCGCGTGGCCGACATACCTGGCCACCTCCGCGCTGAGCTGGTCGACCAGGCACTCAGGGCGGTGCGGGAGGCGCAAGGAGTCGCAGTCGGCGAGAGGGAAAAACTGCCCGGCCTTGTTACGCGCCTCGGTTACCCCGTCGGTGTAAAAGAGCACCTCGTCACCGGGCGCCAGCGGAATGGTCACCGGGATGCGCGGCTCGTCAGACAGATCGAGGAGGCCGAGTGGCGGGCCGGCCGGGCAGCTGGCGAGCCGGGGCCGGGACGGTCCCAGGAGCGGCGCCGGGTGGCCGCAGCTGACCAGTTCCATCTTGGCGCCATCCTCGCTGATCTCCGCCAGGACCGCCGTCACGAACTGCTCAGCGCCCAGCTGGCGGGCCAGGCTGGTCTCCATCCGGGACACGATCGCGGTCAGGCTCTCCTCCGCATGGGCAGCCTCGCGGAACACTCCCAGCACCTCTGCGGCGGACTGCAGGGCTGGCAGGCCCTTGCCCTCTGCATCGCCGACCAACAGTCGTACGCGGTCGCCAGTCGCAACGACCTCATACAGATCACCGCCGACCCGGGCCTCCGATGCGGCCGACACGTAGCGCACTGCGAACCTGACCGAGCCGATCTGACTGGGTACCGGGCGCAGCACAACCCGCTGGGCCGCCTCGGCGACCAGCCGCACCTGGGTCAGCTGCCGGTCCCGGCGCTCGCGGGCCCAGGCCGCCACCATTCCGCCTGCCGTCACCGTCGCGACCGCGACCAGTACGACGATAGCCGCCCGGTGGGCAACCGATCCCGGCTGGACGTCGGCCAGGAACAGCCCGGCGAGCACCAGGGCCTCCATCCCGGCCGCCAGCGTGTACCGCACCCCGCCGATCGCGGCCGCCACCGCCGGGCCAGCCGCGAGCAACGGCAGCAGGCCCCACCCCGGACCTGCCGCCAGTCGACTGGCGGCGATCGCCGCGATCAGCACGAACGGCGACGCCAGCAGCACGAGCCTGACTCTGGACCAGATAACCGATTCCCCCCAGTCACGGCTATGTTGCGCAACCCCGCCTGGCGGACCATTACCGCCAGACTCGGACTGCACCCATGTCACAGTAACTTACGCATCAACCGTCGTCGTATTCGCCAGATATCGATCCCTTATGCCGGTTTATAGTGAAAACACTGGCTGTTCGCAGCCGCTGGCTAGTCCCAACTTGAGGGGCCAGCCAGCGGCGGAGCGAGAGCAGCCAGCAGGGCTTTGAGATACATGCGGACCGCCCTTCTTCACCAGCATCAGCCGGCCACCACGCTGCGCGCAGAGCCCTTGGTCTGCCGCCCGGGGACTCATTGGTCCCGACTCGCCCAGTCGGACTGGGGGTTGATCCAAGCACCACGCTGCGGCAGGCCATTACTTCATGCAGACGCAGAACCGGTCTTGCAGCTCGTCCAGCGCGGCGAGGCGGCCCTGCTCAAATGCTAGGTCCCAGATCTGGCTAAGGACCTGTCGCGCAGCAGTGCCCTGCCCGCCGAGCAGGTCAGCCGCGGCCGCCAGGGCTTCCTGCTTCTCCTTCTCACTCATCTTTGGCCTCCGTCGGCATGCTATGGCCGCCCGGTGATGGCCGCCGGCGGCCATAGGTCTCTCAGTCTCGGGACCGACGGCCCCAGATGGGCCATCTCCTGACAGGCGGCACGACGCACGCGGTCCATGACTGGACTACCCGGCAGCACGCGCGCCAGGACGGCGAGCGGCGGTGACCTAACCGGCTGACCGCCGCAATCTGGCGCGGAGAACGCCGCGTTCCTGCACAACGGCGGCGCCGGCGTCGCCGGGTTCGCCATCGGGATCGCGCTGGCCGCGGGCCTGTTCACCCGCCTGGCAGCGCTGGGCAGCCTGGCGCTGCTGTTCACGTACGTGATGTCGGGCGCCCTCGCAGTGAGTCGCCGGATCGAGGCCAGACCGGCTCGTCTATCCGCAAGTTCATCATGGCCGCCAGGCGCTACCGCCCTATCACCATCCAGGCCGGGCCCCATCACCGCGGGGCTGACCGCCACCGGACCGCTCAGACGCCTATCAGCAGCGCGCCGGAACCTAATGTCGGTGCCCGGTCTCCGTCAGCGCGTTGGCACCGCCCACGATCTCGCTGATTTCCTGGGTGATCTCGGACTGCCTGGCCTTGTTAGCCTCGCGGCTGAGCTGCTCGATCAAATCGTTGGCGTTATCGGTGGCCGACTTCATCGCCCGCCGCCGCGACGCGATCTCCGAGGCCGCGGAGTCCAGCAGCGCGTAGTAGATCCTGCTCTCCACATACCACGGCAGCAGCGCATCCAGCACGGCCTCCGGAGACGGCTCGAAGTCATACACCGGCAGCGGCCCGCTATCCGGCGGCTCGGTCGTCTCCTCGATCTCCAGCGGCAGCAGCCGCCGCACGACCGGCTCCTGGGTCAGCATGGACACGAAATCGGTATACACGATGTGGATCTCATCCACGCCGCCCTCATCAGTCGGCCGGTTATAGGCAGCCAGCAGCGCCTCGGTGATCACCCGGGCATTCTCGAACACCGGGGTATCGGAGTAACCGCTCCACTCCGCCGCCATCTCGATATCGCGGAACCGGTGCCAGGTAATGCCCTTGCGCCCGCTGACAAACGGCACCGGCTCGACATGCTGATCGGCGAGCAGCCTGCGCAGGCCCTGGAACTCACGCAGCACGTTAGCGTTAAAGCCGCCAGCGAAACCCCGGTCACTGGTCAGGACCAGCACCGCCGCGCGGGTCCGGCGCTCGGGTGCACGGGTCAGCGGGTGGTCGATCTGCTCCGACCGGCTGACCAGTGCTTCCACCGCGTGGGTGATCTCCCTGGTGTAGGGCTCGGCGGCCTGGGGCCGCCGCCGGGCTCTGACGATCTGCGCGCTCGCGATCAGCTCCTGGGCGCGGGTGATCTTGGCCGTGGACTGCACCGACCTGATCCGCCGGCGAACAGCGCGAAGCTGGCCGCTCATCCCGGCCCCGGTCGGCCGCTGAGCGGACGGCCGCCAGCCCATCCGGACCGCGCGATGTTAGTCACGATGCTCAGGCTTCCCTGGCCGCCGGGCGCTGGTCAGGGCCATAGGTCCCGCGCTCTCAGACGTAGGTCTTTGGTCCCGCAAGCTCAGGCCGCTTGTCCTCTGCTGGCCGCGAGGGGGCCGGGGCAGGCTGGTGGCATGAGCACCGGAGCCCATGGCACTGCCACGACGCCAGGACGAGCAGCATGACCGCGGGCCCGGCAGCACCGGACGTCCACACGACGCGAGTGCCGCCGAGCCAGAAGGGCGACGCCCTGGCTCCCGATCCGCTGGAGCCCCTGGCACAACTCTTCCGGGACCTGCGCACCTCCGCGGACGGCCTGTCGGCTCGCGAGGCAGCTCGCCGGCTCGAGGCCACCGGCCCGAACGAGCTGACCCGGCACGGGGGGCGCCGCTGGCCCCGCGAGCTGGCTCGCCAGTTCACCCAGCCGCTGGCCCTGCTGCTGGCCTTGGCGGCGGCACTGGCCTGGGCGACCGGGACGCCCCGGCTGTCAATCGCCATCGCGACCGTGATCTTCCTGAACGCCGGGTTCGCGTTCGCCCAGGAAATGCAGGCCGAGCGGGCCGTGGAGGCGCTGGCGGCGTTCCTGCCCGAGCGCGCCCGGGTCCGGCGGGACGGCCGGGAGGGCGAGATCGAGGCCCGGCAACTGGTGCCCGGCGATGTTCTCCTGATCGACGAGGGCGACAGCATCTGCGCCGATGCCCGGCTGCTGACCGGGACACTCGAGGTGGATACGTCCACTCTGACCGGCGAGTCGGCGCCGGTGACCAGGGCGGCCGGACCCGCCGACATCGGCGTGGCGCTGCTCCAGGCCCGCGACGTGGTGTTCAGCGGCACCGCCTGCACCGGCGGCCAGGCCGAGGCCGTTGTCACGGCGACCGGCATGCGCACCGAACTGGGCCAGATCGCGGCACTCAGCCAGCGCTCGGGCAGCGACCAGAGCCCGCTGGAGCGGCAGGTCACCCGGGCCACCCGGCTGATCGCCCTGGTGGCGATCGGAGCCGGCGCGGCGTTCCTGCCCATCGGGCTGGGCGCCGGACTCAGCATCGCCGCGGCCGCCAGTTTCGCCATCGGCCTGCTGGTGGCCAACGTCCCCGAAGGCCTGCTGCCCACCATCACGCTCGCGCTGGCCGTCGGCGTCCGGGAGATGGCCCGCCAAGGCGCCCTGGTCAAGCGGCTGTCGGCGGTCGAGACGCTTGGCTCCACCGCGGTGATCTGCACCGACAAGACCGGCACGCTGACCGAGAACCGGATGCGCATCACCACGGTCTGGACCCCGGACGGCGAGCTGGCCATCGAGCCGCCCGGACCTGGCCAGTCCGGCGGCGAAGGCCTCGCGCTCGCCGCCGACCCTAGCGCGGACGGCGGCCAGGCCCGGCTCGGGCCGCTGACGGCGATCGCCGCGGCCTGCTGCAACGCCGACCAGCACGGGCGGGACGGCCACCCGGCCGGCGACCCGACCGAGCTGGCCTTGCTGGAGCTCGCCGTGGCCGCAGGCGCCGACACCTCGGCCACCCGCCGCCACGAACTGCGCCGCGCGCTGTTCCGGTTCGATCCCCGGCTGAAGCTCATGACCACCGTCGACACCCGCCCCGACGGTGGCCTGGTCATCCACACCAAAGGAGCGCCCGAGCAGGTCCTCGCCCGGTGCACGTCCGTTCAGCGCGGCGGGGATGAGGTGCCCATCACCGCTGATGACCGCGCGGAGATCATGCGCATCATGACCGGCTACGCCAAACGCGGCCTGCGCGTACTCGCCCTGGCTTACCGCGAACTGCCGATCGCCGGCCCGGTCCCCCAGCAGCGGGAGGACGCCGAGGCCGGCCTGTGCCTGGCCGGGCTGGCGGCCATGGTCGATCCGCCCCGGCAGGCCGTCCCCGCCGCGGTCGCGCGGGTCCATCACGCCGGCATCCGCATCCACGTGGTCACGGGCGACAACGGACTGACCGCCGCCGCCATCGCCAGGCAGGTCGGCATCGGGACCGGCGCGGACGGGATGCGGGTCATCGGCGGAGACGAGCTGGACGCCATGGCCGAGGACGACCTCGACACTCTGCTCGACTCCGGCGCGGAAGTCGTCTTCGCCCGCAGCTCCCCCGAGGCCAAGCTGCGCATCGCCGACGCGCTGCGGGCCATGGGCTACGTGATCGCGATGACCGGCGACGGGGTCAACGACGCCCCCGCGCTGCGCCGCGCCGACATCGGCATCGCGATGGGCCGCTCCGGCACCGATGTCGCCCGCGAGGCGGCCACCATGGTGCTGACCGACGACAACTTCGCGACCATCGCCGCCGCCGTGGAGTCCGGCCGCCGGGTCTACGACAACGTGCGCAAGTTCATCTGCTACATCTTCGCGCACGCCGTGCCCGAGGTCGTGCCGTTCCTGGTCTTCGCCCTGGCCGGCGGCGCGGTGCCGCTCCCGCTGACAGTCATGCAGATCCTCGCCATCGACCTGGGCACCGACACACTGCCTGCGCTGGCGCTGAGCCGCGAGCCCGCCGAGCCGGGCCTGATGGACCGGCCGCCCCGGCCCAGGGGCACGGGCGTGATCAGCGGCCGGCTGCTCGCTCGGGCCTGGGGATTCCTCGGCGTGATCTCCGCTGTCCTGGTCATGGCCGGGTTCTTCATCACCCTGGAGCGGGCCGGCTGGCACCCCGGCGCCGCCACTGGTCCTGGCAGCCCGCTGAGCCACGCCTACCACCAGGCCACCACGGTCACCTGGCTCGGCATCGTCGCCTGCCAGATCGGCTCCGCATTCGCGGTCCGCACCGACCACGCGTCGCTTCGGTCCGTCGGCGTGCTGTCCAACCGGTTCCTGCTCGGCGGCATCGCGTTCTCGCTCGTATTCGCCGCCGTGCTGGTCTACGCGCCGCCGCTGCACGGATTCTTCGGCACTGCCGCGCTCTCCCCGGCCCAGCTCGCCACGGTCGCGCCTTTCCCGTTCATCGTCTGGGGCGCCGACGAAGTCCGCCGCCTGCTCATTCGCCGGCGCAGCCAGAACCGCCGACCTGGCTCGCCAGGCTAGACCAGGGGGAATTCCCAGGCGACCCGCGCGCCGCCGGTGATCTGCTCAATCCGCATCCTGGCTCCGGCCTCGGCGGCCCTGGCCTGGATGCCGGAGAATTGGCCGGATCCGGCGGCGTCCGCGGCAGCCGGCTCGATGACGCGGGTATCGATCACCATCAGACAGCAGTCGGCATCGGCTAGGCGCCGACCTCGTGACCCGGTGCCGGACCCCCGGCGCCCTGACCGCCGTCAGCGGCGGCTCGTCCACCCAGGGCCGGTCAGGGACCATTCCGATGCCCACGCGGCCAGGCGCCTCCGGTCGATGCCCTTGCGGCACAGCCAGTAGCAGATGACCAGCACGATCCCGGCGCCGCACACCACGGCGACGGCGATCACCACGGCCGCGAACGCCGTCGGGCCACCCGGCGGCGGGTCCTGCGGCTGGCCCGACCGGGTCAGCCACACCCGGACCCGTGCGCCGGCGGACGCGCCCAGGATGCCGGGCGCGGTCACCGTGGTCAGCGTTCCCGACCGCCACTGGCCAGCCGGCGACCGCCACCGAGCCGACGCCTCTCCCAGGCTGGAGTTATAGCTGCTGCCTGGGCCGCTCTGGGTCAGCACGGCCGTCGCCGGGTGCAGCCGGGCCGCCGCCGCCTGCTCGGACTTGTAGAACCGCTCGGCCAGGTCAGGTGCGGCAGCGACGGCGGCCAGAAACGCCGCCGACAGCAGCACGACGACGATGCCCTCGAGCCGGTCGGATGGCCGGCGCAGGACGCTCCGACCGACGATCAGCCGGGCCGACCGCCGTAGTGCAGCCAGCAGCCACGGCATCCTGATCGTCCGGGCCTCGTCTGTCATGGTCACCACCTCCGGCCGGCGCTCAGCAGCACTGTGGCCCGGCGCGGGGTGCCGAGACAGGGTCATAGGCCACTGGCCGGCCAGGCCCTTCGACTCGTGGTAGCGCAGCCTCGGGACTAACGTCTCCCTGCGGCGGGTCCAGCGCCCCCTGCGCCTCCGCCGCCCGGCCTCGATCATTGAGCACGAGATAAAGCTGCGCATGGAGGCCGAGATGACAACTCAGACCCAGTACGCCGAGAAACACCGGATCGTGGTGGGCGTCGACGGTTCGGCGCCGTCCAGGGCAGCCCTGGCCTGGGCCGTCGGCCAGGCGAAGCTGACCGGGGCCGAGGTTGAGGCCGTCACCGCCTGGGAATTTCCCACTACGTACGGTTACCCGATGACGCCGCTCGGCGTGAGCTGGGACGACCTGGCCCAGCAGACGGCCGGTGCGGCCATCGCCGAGGTAGCCGGCCAGGCCCAGGCGGTCCGGATCACCGGCCAGGTTCTGGAAGGCAATGCCGCCCAGGTCCTGGTGAAGGAGTCGGCCGGAGCCGACCTGCTAGTGGTCGGCAGCCGCGGGCACGGCGGGTTCGTCGAGGCGCTCCTCGGGTCGACCGGCCAGCATTGCGTGCACCACGCCACCTGCCCGGTGGTGGTCATCCGCGACTGACGGCCGGACCCGCCGAACTCAGCTCGGCCCGCGGCACGATCAGCACCGGGATGGTGGACTGATGCAGCAGATGCTCCGCCACGCTGCCCACCGGGTTGCGCGGCAGGTCGGTCGGGCTGCGCGAGCCCAGGACGATGACCCGGGCGTCGAACTCGCGGGCCGCGTCGAGGATCGTCTGCGCGACGTGGCCGATGTCGGCCTCGCGGCACTGACCGCAGGCGCGGAACCCGTCCGCCCGCAGGGCGGACACGATCGCGTGCACCGCATGCGCGCCGTCGGCGCCGCCGCCGTCGGTCATCATCCGGCCCAGCCGGGCGATCGAGAACTCGCGGACGTGCAGGACGACGACCTGGTCGGCGTCGTCGCGGATCAGCTCGCGGGTCATCTCCACCGCTGCGCTGACGTGCCGGAGCGGGTCGCCGGGCGTGACGTCGACGGCCAGCAGGATGTTCGTTCGCGGGTTCATCGTGAACTCCAGGGTCGGGGATCTATCTGTTGTGCTGCCCTCACCGTGCGTCGACGGTCGCGCCGAGCGCCAGAGGCCCGCGTCCCGCCGCACCGGGACCTTCGGTCGGCGAATCGCGGGACCTACGCCGGGACCTAGGACCCTGCTCTGCCCGACGCGGCCGCGATTGCATGGTGGTGACCGGTTTGACCCCGGAATGCCAGCCCGGCCGGGCCGGCGCTATCTGAGAACTGCGAGGAGCACGGTGACTGAAGAGGAACTGGCTGTCCTGGACCGCTACTGGCGGGCGGCCAATTACCTGTCCGTGGGCCAGATCTACCTGATGGCCAACCCGCTGCTATCCGAGCCGCTGCGGCCCGAGCACATCAAGCCCCGGCTGCTGGGTCACTGGGGCACCAGCCCGGGCCTGAACCTGGTCTGGGCTCACCTGAGCCGGGCCATCTCGATGCACGACCAGGCGATGATGTGCGTGATCGGGCCCGGCCACGGCGGCCCGGCGGCGCTGGCCAACTCCTGGCTGGAGGGCACCTACAGTCAGGTGTATCCGAGCGTGACACGGGACGCCGCCGGGATGGGGCGGCTGTTCCGCCAGTTCTCGTTCCCCGGCGGGGTGCCCAGCCACGTGGCCCCGGAGACGCCCGGCTCCATTCACGAGGGCGGCGAGCTGGGCTACTCGCTGTCCCACGCGCACGGCGCGGCGTTCGACAACCCGGACCTCATCGTGGCGTGCGTGGTGGGGGACGGCGAGGCCGAGACCGGCCCGCTGGCCACCAGCTGGCACGCCAACCGGTTCCTGAACCCGGCGCGGGACGGCGCGGTGCTGCCGATCCTGCACCTGAACGGCTGGAAGATCGCCAACCCCGCTGTGCTGGCCCGCATCCCGGAGGCCGAACTGGACGCGCTGCTGCGCGGGTACGGCTACCAGCCCCGCTACGTGACCGGCCATGACCCGGCCGACGTGCATCAGCAGATGGCCGCCGCGCTGGACGACTGCATAGCGCAGATCCACGCCGTCCAGGGCGAGGCCAGGACCGGCTCAGGCCGGACAGCGCCACCGGCCGACGGCCCGCGCTGGCCCATGATCGTGCTGCGCACGCCCAAGGGCTGGACCGGGCCGAAGGAGGTGGACGGCCTGCCAGTAGAGGGCACCTGGCGCGCGCACCAGGTCCCGCTGGCCGAGGTGCGGACCCGGCCGGCCCACCTGCGCCAGCTCGAGGAGTGGATGCGTTCCTACCGCCCGGAGGAACTGTTCGATGCCGACGGCGCGCCACGCGAGGACCTGCTGAGCTTCCTGCCCTCGGGCGAGCTGCGGCTGGGCGCGACCCCGCATGCTAACGGCGGCGTGCTGCTGCGCGACCTGGAGCTGCCCGACTTCCGCGACTACGCGGTGGTGGTGAAGGAGCCCGGCGCGACCGTCTCCGAGCCGACCCGGGTGCTGGGCGGGATGCTGCGCGACGTGATGGCGGCCAGCGAGCCGCACCGTAACTTCCGCCTGTTCGGCCCGGACGAGACCGAGTCGAACCGGCTCGGTGCCGTGCTGGAGGTCACCGGCAAGGACTGGCAGGAGCAGACCCTGGAGGTCGACCAGAACCTGTCCTCCGACGGCCGGGTCGTGGAGATGCTGTCCGAGCACACCTGCCAGGGCTGGCTGGAGGGCTACCTGCTGACCGGCCGGCACGGCCTGTTCTCCTGCTACGAGGCGTTCATCCACATCATCGACTCGATGTTCAACCAGCACGCCAAGTGGCTCAAGGTCAGCCGCGGCCTGCCCTGGCGCCGCCGGTCGCGTCGCTGAACTACCTGCTGACCTCGCACGTGTGGCGCCAGGACCACAACGGGTTCTCGCACCAGGACCCCGGCTTCATCGATCACGTGATGAACAAGAAGGCCGAGGTCATCCGGGTCTACCTGCCGCCGGACGCCAACACCCTGCTGTCGGTAGCCGATCACTGCCTGCGCAGCCGCGACTATGTCAACGTCATCGTCTCCGGCAAGCAACCCTCGCCCGACTGGCTGGACATGGACGCCGCGGTCCTGCACTGCACCCGCGGCGCCGGGATCTGGGAGTGGGCCAGCAGCGATCGCAACGGCGAGCAGCCCGACGTCGTCATGGCCTGCGCCGGCGACGTGCCGACCCTCGAGGTGCTGGCCGCGGTCAGCATCCTGCGCGAGCGTCTCCCGCAGCTGCGGGTCCGGGTGGTCAACGTGGTCGACCTGATGCGGCTCCAGCCCGAGATCGAGCACCCGCACGGCATGAGCGACGCCGAGTTCAACGCGCTGTTCACCACCGACCGGCCGGTGATCTTCGCCTACCACGGCTACCCGTGGCTGATCCACCGGCTGACCTACCGCCGGGCCGGGCACGACAACATCCACGTCCGCGGGTACAAGGAGGAAGGCACCACGACCACGCCGTTCGACATGGTCGTGATGAATGACATGGACCGCTTCCACCTGGTCATGGACGTCATCGACCGGGTACCGGGCCTGGGCAACAGCGCCGCCTGGCTGCGCCAGGAGATGACCGACGAAAGGGCCCGGCACCGCGCCTGGGTCCGCGAGCACGGCGAGGACATGCCCGAGGTCGCCAACTGGACCTGGCCCGCTGGCGGCGACGGCGAAGCCCGATGAAGCGCGATGAGTAGCGTCCTGGTCGTCAATGCCGGGTCGAGCAGCCTCAAGCTCGCGCTGCTCGACCCGGCCGACGAGGTCACCGCCGCGCTGGCCATCGACCACTGGGACGGCGAGTCCGACCACGACGAGCTCCGCGACTTCCTGACGACCCAGCGCCAGATCGCGGCCGTCGGCCACCGCGTCGTCCACGGCGGCGCAGAGCTCACGCGGGCCACGGTCATTGACGAGCCGGTGCTCACGCAGATCAAGGCGCTGACCGACCTGGCCCCGCTGCACCAGCCCCGCGCCCTGGCCGCCATCGCCGCCGCCCGGGCCCTGCTCCCCCAGGTGCCGCAGGTGGCCTGCTTCGACACCGCGTTCCACGCCACCCTCCCGCCCGCCGCCCGGGCCTACGCCCTGCCGGCCGCATGGACCGTCCGCTACGGCCTGCGCCGGTACGGCTTCCACGGGCTGTCCCATGCCTACGCCGCCCGCCGCTGCGCTCAGCTCCTGGAAATAGATCCGCAACAGCTGCGCGTCGTGACCTGCCACCTGGGCGCGGGCTCCTCCCTGGCCGCGGTGTCGGGTGGTATCAGCGTCGACACCACCATGGGCTTCACCCCGATCGAGGGACTGGTCATGGCCACCCGGCCGGGCAGCGTCGACCCCGGCCTCCTGCTCTGGCTGCTGCAACGCGGCGACCTCACCCTGGACGAGGTCTCCGACGGCCTCGAGCACGCCGCCGGGCTGGCCGGCCTGGCCCAGCTGCCCGACGGCTCCGGCGACCTGCGCGAGGTCCGGGTCGCCGCCGACGCCGGGAGCGCCCCGGCCCGGCTGGCCGTCGACGTGCATTCCCATCGGCTGCGCCGCGAGATCGCCGCCATGGCCGCGGCCATGGACGGCCTGGACGCCCTGGTCTTCACCGGCGGCATCGGCGAGTACCAGCCGCAGGTCCGGGCCGAGGCCGCAGCCGGGCTCGGCTTCCTGGGCGTGGCCATCGATCCCGGCCGCAACCAGGCCGCCGCCGGTGACTGCGACATCAGCTCCGCGCCGGCGAGCGTCCGCACCATGGTCGTCGCCGCGCGCGAAGACCTGGAGATCGCCCGGCAGGTCCGCGCGGTCCTAGGCCCGGCCGCCGGCTCGCCCGCGGCCGCTCACCCGAGGGAGGCGCCATGACCACCGTCACCGCATCCGCCCTGGCTTCGCAGCCATTCCTGCGCGGCATGCCGCCCGCCCAGCTCGACGCGCTGGCCGGGCTGGCCCAGCACGTCCGCGTTCCGGCCGGCCAGCGGCTGTTCGACGAGGACGCCACCGCCGACCAGTTCTGGATCATCGACGCGGGCCGGGTGCAGCTCGACGCGAGCGTGCCCGGCCGCGGCCGGGTTACCATCGAGACGCTCGGCCGCAACGACGTCGTCGGCCTGTCCTGGATGCAGCCGCCGTACCAGTGGCGGTTCGGGGCCACCGCCGCTCAGCCCATGCAGGCTTACGCCTTCGACGCCCGCGCCGTCCGCGCCGCCTGCGACGCCGACCCGGTCCTCGGTTACGAGCTGAGCCGCCGGTTCTTCGCCGCAGTCACCCGCCGGCTCCAGGCCACCCGCGCCCGGCTCCTCGAGGCGCACTCGAAGATAGAGTCAAGAGGTGAATCAGGTGAGTGACCCGACCCCGGACCCGGCGAGGGCCAGCGCAGCCATCCGCGTGTTCCTGATGGACGACCATGAGATCGTCCGCCGCGGCGTGCGCGACGTGCTGGAGGCCGAGCCCGATATCACCGTGGTCGGCGAGGCCGGCACGGCCGCGTCCGCGCTGGCCCGGATCCCGACCCTGATGCCCGACGTGGCGGTGCTGGACGTGCGGCTGCCCGACGGCGACGGGGTCAGCGTGTGCCGCGACATCCGCTCGGCGATGCCGCAGATCGCGTGCCTGATGCTCACCTCGTTCAGCGGCGACGACGCGCTGTTCGACGCGATCATGGCCGGCGCGGCGGGATACGTGATGAAGCAGATCCGCGGCACCGACCTGGTCGGCGCGATCCGCACGGTGGCCGCCGGCGGGTCGCTGCTCGACGCCGGCGCGGCCAGCAAGGTGATGGCGCGGATGCGCGACCAGGCGGCCAAGGCCGACCCGCTGGCCGGGCTCAGCCCGCAGGAGCGCACCGTCCTGGAGCTGATCGGCGAGGGACTGACCAACCGGCAGATCGGCGAGCGGATGTTCCTGGCCGAGAAGACGGTCAAGAACTACGTGTCCGGCCTGTTCGCCAAGCTCGGCATGGAGCGCCGCACCCAGGCCGCCGCCTACGCCGCCAAGGTCTTCAGCGAGACCGAGCGCTCGTCCCGCGACGACTAGTCCAGCCGGGGCGATCCGGCGCGCGGCGCAGCGCGGCGAGCCGACCGCTTACAGCGCGGCGAGGACGATCGCCTGCAGGTCGTCATCGCTCAGCGGGACGGGGTTGCCCTGCATGCTGCTCGACCGGGCGGCAGCCGCCGCGATCTCGCCGACGTCGCCCGGCCGGACGCCGTAGGCAGCCAGCCCCGGTATGGCGAGGCGGGCGACCGTCTCGCGGATCCAGGCCAGGCCGTCCTCGACAGACGCATCCGGCGCCCCGGTCAGCAGCCGGGCCACCTCCGTGTACCTGGGCAGTGCCGGCTGGACCGGCCCGGACTGCAGCACGCCCACGTTGGCCTCGATGACCGGGGCCAGCAGGGCGGCGCAGGCGACGCCGTGCGGCACCGGCCTGGCCCCGCCGATGACGCCGGCCAGGCCATGCACCGCGCCGAGCTTCGCGTTGGCCAGCGACATCCCGCCCAGCAGGCTGCACACGGACATGTCGGCGCGAGCGGCCAGGTCGCCGCCGTCGGCGTACGCGGCGCGCAGGCCCGCCGCCGCCCGGCGCAGCCCCTCACGGGCCAGGCCGTCGGTCAGCGGGCTGGCCCGCGGGGAGACAAACGGCTCCAGGCACTGGGTCAGCGCATCCATCCCGCTGGCCGCGGTGACCGGCGGCGGGCACGACACGGTCAGCTCGGGGTCGACCAGCGCCACCCGCGGGATCATCAGCGGGCTGCGCAGGCTCGCCTTGACCCGGTGCTCCGGCGAGGCGAGCACCGCGTTGGCGGTCACCTCGGCCCCGGTCCCCGCGGTGGTGGGCACCGCGACGCACGGCGCGGCGGGCCGGGTGATGGGCTGGCCGGCCCCGACGACCTCCAGGTAGTCCAGCGGGTCGCCGCCGTTACCCAGCAGCACGGCTACGGCCTTGGCGGTGTCGATCACGCTGCCGCCGCCTATCGCGGCCACCACATCGGCCCCGTGGTCGCGGGCGGCGGCCAGGGCCGCGCGGGCCAGGCCGACCGTGGGCTCGCCGGCCACCGTGAACACCGCCGCCGGCAGGCCCAGGCCAGCCAGCAGCCGGTCATGGCGCGCCGGGTTCGCGCCGGCGCACACCAGCACCCTGGTCCCCAGCCCGGCCAGGACGTCCGGCAGGTCCGCCGCCCGGCCGGCCCCGGCGATGATGCGCCCGGCGGTGGCGAACTCGAAGCCCGCGGCGGTCACGGCGAGCCGCTCGCCCAGCCCTGGTCGCCGGCGGGAAACACCGCCGAGTACTTCTCGGACCGCCGCGGTCCGGCCATCAGGTCCGCTACCCGGTCGCGCCACGTTGCGTAGTGCGCGGTCTGCTTATGCGCGGCCGAGGCGTCGCCGTCACGGTAGACCTCGACCAGCACCACATGGTCCGGGTCATCCTGATCCTGGATGACGTCGAACCGCAGCACCCCGGGCTCGGTCAGCGACGCCCGCGCGTTGTCCAGTGTTACGGCCAGGAAGTCATCGGCCTGGCCCGGTCGCACCCGGACATGAACGTGAACGACAAGCATGAGGCTCATCCTCCTACACGACGGCTCCTCCTACGCGGTGTCCGCCGCGGCACGCTTCTTGCTGTTATCAGAGCCAAAGCGCGGCACTGGTGCCGTTGGGCCAGGGTCGCCGGGACCAACGGCACTGCCGCCCAGGTCAGACCGCGCGGAGGCTGAGGTGATGACGACAGCAGCAGGACCACCGCGCGGCAGTCGGCCGGCCGGGCCGGCCCGTCGGCGCGGCTGCTCCGCGAGGTGCTGGAGGCGGCGGTGGCCGCGCCGTCGATGCACAACACCCAGCCGTGGCGGTTCCGGATCCGGGCGCCCGCCCAGGCCATCGAGCTGAGCGTCGACCCGGCCCGCCTGCTCCCCGTGACTGACCCGGACGGACGCGCGGCCCACATCGGCTGCGGTGCCGCCCTGCTCAACCTGTGCATCGCCGCGACCGCGGCGGGATGGCGGCCGCGCGTGGCCCGCTTCCCCGACCGGGCCCGGCCGCTGCTGCTGGCCGACGTCCGGCTGGACCCAGGCCACGAGCCGACGTCCTGGGAGCGCGAACTGCGGGCGGCCATCGGTGCCCGGCGGACCAACCGGGAGCCGTTCAGCAGTCGGCCGGTGCCGCCCGGCATCCACGCCGACCTGGCCGAGGCGGCCCGGCAGGAAGACGCCATCCTGCACTTCCCCGGCCACGACGAGTCGGTGCGCCTCCTGCATCTGGCCGCCGATGCCGAGCGCGCGCAGCTCGCCGACCCGGCCTGCCGGGCCGAGCTGGTCCAGTGGGCGGGAGGGTTCCGCGACCGCGAGGGCATCCCGGACCGCGCCCTGGGTCCGGCCTCGCCCGAAGGTGACGAGCCGGTCCGGGAGTTCGTTCCCGGCCGGCCCTCGCAGCTGCACCGTTATGCCTGGTTCGAGGAGCAACCGCAGCTGGCCGTGCTCAGCGTCCGGGGCGCCGGGCCAGACGGATGGCTGACAGCCGGGCAGGGCCTGGAGCGCGTCTGGCTGACCGCCACCAGCCGCGGCATCTCGCTCAGCCCGCTGACCCAGCCGCTGGAGACCGCGGCCGCCTGGCTGGTCAGGGACGCGAGGTGGGGCGCCGAGCACCCGCAGATGATCCTGCGCATCGGCTACGGGCTGCCGCTCGGGCCCGGAGCGCCCCGCCGCCCGCTCGGCGAGGTCCTGGACGGGCCGCTGCCCGACGAACCCTAGCCGGGCCCGCGCTTCCGGAGACACGCCGGGACCAAAGGCCCTGCCGCCAGCGCCCTAAGGGCCCTGCCGCCAACCACCCCGCGGGCCGCGAGAGTCGGTGCAGGACGCGCGGCTGGTCTAGCCCCGGTCCGGATCTAATGGCCGCTTTCCCCGCTGGAGCATTGACATGAATGCCGTGATCGGACCGCACGCGCCGCTGGCCCTCGATCTGAACGGGCCCGGCAGTTTCTGGCACTGGAACATCTTCTACATCTCGATCGCCAACCTGGCCCTGATCGGGGTCATGGTGATCATCTTCGGAGCCGCCCTGCTGATCCCGTTCCCCGGCCGCCGCGAGCGCGAGCTCCCGCCGGCCGCCAGCGAGCCCGGGCCCGGGGCGGACCCCGCGACGTCCGACGCGGCGGCGGACCCCGTCGGCGACCCGGAGGACGCGCGGATGTGGACCGCGCGGGTGCGGCGGCGGGCGCTGGCCGTGCTGCCGCCCGGCAAGCTGCTGCCCGACCGCCAGCCCGCCTACGTGGCCTCGTGGATCTACGTGTTCGGCGTCGCCTCGATAGCCTCGCTGGCGGTCGTGATCGCGTCGGGGTTCGCGCTGGCCCTGGGCGGGCCGGACTGGTGGCACTACAACCCGGTCGGGCATTTCTTCAACAGCCTGCACCTGTGGAGCGTGGAACTGTTCATGGCCGTGCTGGTCATCCACCTGTGGGGCAAGTTCTGGATGGCCGCCTGGCGCGGCCGCCGGGCCATGACCTGGATCACCGGCGTGGTCGCGTTCCTGGTGTCGATCGTGGAGTGCTTCAGCGGCTACGTTTCCCAGCAGAACTTCGACTCGCAGTGGATCTCGGCCAGCGGCAAGGACGCGTTCAACTCCGTCGGCGTGGGCGCGTTCTTCAACGTGATGAACTTCGGGCAGATGCTGATGTGGCACATCGTGCTGCTGCCGATCATCTTGATCGCTTTCATCGGCGGGCACGTCCTGCTGGTCCGGATGCGCGGGGTAGTGCACCCCATCGACGCGGACACCGCGCAGGTCACCGGGCGCGGCCGGGCCCGCCGCCGGGCCCTGGCCCGGGCCGAGCGGGCGCCCTGGCGCGGTGGCACCCGGCGCTACGACATCCTCAAGGAGGCCACGGCTGCGACGGTGATCGTGCTCGCGCTGGTCGGGGGCCTGGCCGGGCTGCTGTCCTCGCCGGACGTGCCCCAGGTCACCGTCGCGACCTGGGCCAGGGTCGCTCCCAGTGACTTCCTGGGCGCGGCGGCAACCGAGCTGAACGGCACCAGCGAGACGGCCACCTACGGGCCGCCCTACAACAACGGCACCGGCAGCGTGCAGAAGCTGCTGTTCTCCCCGGCGACCATCCCAGGCGTCACCCAGCCCGTCAACGCCGCCCAGACCTTCGTGCTCGGTCCGCTGACCACCCTGGCCCACACCAGCCCGGCCGTCGCGGGCTTGCTGTCCACCTACCGGGCCGCCTCACCCGCCCAGCAGCTGAAGTGGGCCAACGCCTACGCCGCCGTGGTCGGCAAGGTGAAGTTCGTTAACGGCAGCCCGGTCGTCCCGCCCGCCGCCGACGGGCCGGTGCCCGCGATGCTCGCTGCGGAGCTCAGCCTGGCCCGCAGCGGCGCGCTGGACGCCGACCTGCTCGCCCAGCAGCCGTTCTACGGCACCAACTACACCAAGCCGCTGCTGTTCATCGAGGACGGCCAGTACTTCTCGACCAAGGCCGAGGCCATGGGCCTGACCGGCGAGCAGTGGGGTGTCATGAATGAGACCGGCGCCTATCCCGGCCAGCCCTGGCTGTGGCTGTACACGCTGTGGTACCAGGTGCCCGGCTTCCGCAGCTCGGCCAACGTCGACATGATCGCCGTGTACATGACCGGCCTGGGCACCGTCCTGCTGCTGCTGGTCCCGTTCATCCCCGGGCTGCGTGACATCCCGCGGGTGATCCCGGTGCACCGGCTGATCTGGCGGTCCTGGTACCGCAAGGCCGGGACGGCGAGTCAGGACGCCAAGCCGGACTCGGCCCCGCCGCCGGCCGGGGCCGCCCGGACGGCCGACAGTTCCCACTGATCGCGAAGGCCGGGATGACGATGACAGGCGAGCCACGCAGGCTGCAGGAGCTGTCTCCGCGCGAGTCGATGCGGCTGCTTGGCACCGTCTCGCTGGGGCGGGTGGCGTTCACTGCACGAGCGCTGCCCGCCATCCGGCCCGTCAATCATCTCATCGACGGCGATTACCTCATCATCAGGACCGATGGCACGGCGTCGATCACCTCCGCGCTGACGTCGGCGTCCGGCTCGGTCGTCGCCTACCAGGCCGACCTGATCGACCACGCCGAGCACCTCGGCTGGAGCGTCACCGTCGTCGGAGTCGCGCACCGCGTGATCGACCCCGACGAGGCCGCCGCCTACCGCCGGGCCCTGCGCCCGTGGGTCACCGGCACGAAGGACCAGGTCCTCGCCATCCACGCCGACCTGGTTACCGGGTTCCGACTAGTCCCCGACCAGTGAAGGGAGTAAAGCAATGAGCACGAAGGTAAGAGACGTCATGACCCCGCGGGTCGTGGCCGTCCGCGAGGACGCCACGTTCAAGGAGATGGCGGACATCCTCGGCGCCTGCCGGATCAGCGCCTTCCCCGTCATCGACCACGCGGGCCAGGTGATCGGGGTGGTGTCGGAGGCCGACCTCCTGGTCCGGCAGGCCCGGCAGGATGACCTGATGCACCCGAGGGAGCACGACAAGACCGCCGCCGTCGTCGCCAGCGCGCTGATGACCAGCCCACCGGTCACCGTCGGCCCGGACCAGCCGGTCCAGCAGGCCGCCCGGCTCATGTACGACCGCCGGGTCAAGCGACTGCCGGTGGTCAACGACGCCGGGCGCCTCGTCGGGATCATCAGCCGGGCCGACGTGCTCAGCGTGTTCCGGCGCGCCGATGAAGAGATCCGCTGCGAGGCCACCGACCAGGTGATCCTGGGCCGATTCCTGATGCACCCGGACCGTATGACCGTCACCGTGCGCGACGGCATACTGACCATCTCCGGCCGTCCGGAGACCGACGACGCCGGCCGCGAGATCGTCGCGGCGCTGCGCCACCTGGAAGGCGTTGTCGCCGTGCGCGACCGGCTGAGCTACGCCGGCTCCGCGTGGGCTGGCCGGTAAGAGCGCGGGAGGCGGCGCCCAGCGGCAGCCGAGCCGAACCCGCCCTCGTCAGACGTCCAGGCGCTCACCAGGTAGGTTACTGGCGTGTCTGAGGACTCCCTCCCGGTGCGCTGGTCGGACCGCTCGGCCATCGTGACCCTGCCCGCGCACCTGGACGCGTCCAACGCCGACCAGATCCGCGCGGAACTGCTAGCGCTGATCAGCCAGGCGATCGCGGTGCTGATCGCGGATATGAGCGGGACGGTCTCCTGCGATCAGGCCGGCGCCGACGCGCTGGCGCTCGCCTGTCAGCACGCTGAAATCTCCGGAACCCAGCTGCGGCTGGTCGTGACGTCATCCGGCATCCGCGACGCGCTGAGTCAGGTCGGACTTGACCGCCTCGTCGCCACCTTCCCCTCGGTCGAGATGGCCGCGGCGGCCGCACCCCGTACCGTCACTTCGGCCATGCTCGTTCGGCTCATCGATGCCCTCAGCGACGGTGTGGCGCTGATCGGCGAGGACGGCACCATCGCGCTCGCCAACCAGCAACTGGAGGATATGTTCGGTTACGGCCGCGATGAGCTGGCCGGCTGTTCCATCGAGTCGCTGGTCCCTGGCGGGCTGCGCGGCGCGCACGTCCGGCACCGAGCCGAGTACCTGCGGGCACCCGTCGCTCGCCCGATGGGCGCCCGGCAGCGGCTGGTCGGGCTGCGCAACGACGGGGCGACCCTGCCAATCCGGGTCACCTTGAGCCCGGTACCCACCGCGACCGGTCATTTCACCCTGGCCGTCGTCCGGGACGCAGTCCGGACCTCGCATGGCGAAGATCTCGCTGAACTAGTCCACATGACGGCCGCCGACTGGCAGGAAGAGCGCACGCAGGAACTGCTGGACCGGGTGACCGGCAGCCTGCACCACGTCGGACTGAGCCTGCACTCCGCCGCCGATCAGCCCCACGACGTAGCCAGAACCCGGATCGGCGAGGCCCTGCGGCGGCTGGATGAGACGATCCGGGAGATCCGCTCCCATGCGCTCAACCATCAGGCGCGCGGAGCTTCCCGGCGCACGCCCCCGAACGGATCGAGCAACTGACCCACCGAAGCCAAGCGCGGCCGGGGCTTAGCCAGCCAGCACCGGCGGCCCGGGCGCCGCGGCCGACCCAGGCCCAAGCAGATACCCGCTGATCAGTTCCGCGGCAATAGTGATCACCTGGCTGGCCTGCTCATCGGCCCGGGCCGGGCGCAGCGACTGGCGGTAGCGGGCGGCCAGCTGCTCGTCGGTGACCAGGGCGGCCCGGCCCACGACCACAACACTCCAGCCGGTCCATTGGTCCGCATTGACCTGATCAGCCTCATAGGCCACGACGGGGCCCCGGCCGTCCGGCGCCGGGCTGACGGCGGCGCCCAGGCTGGCGCAAATGATGATCTGATCGCGATCGGCCAGGTGACTAGCCAGCCGCACTGCGGGCAGCGCCCCAGAGGTGAACACGACCCTCCCATACGAAACGCTGCCCAGTAGCCGCAGGCACTCAGCCTGGCTGAGCTGGACGCGCTGGCCGATGGCTGGCATCAAGGATTCCTCGTTACTTTCCCTAGGTCACAGTGGCTAGGTCACAGTGGCTGGCGGACGCGCCGACCAGTGATCCGCACCGGCGTGATCTTGATGAAGTGCTCCTTCTCGCCGCCCGGCCACGATTCCACCCCGGCCGTCAGGGCGTTCTCTCGCTCGGGCGCCGAGTCCAGGTGGTGCGCCGGTCCCTGGATCAGCACGCTCCACCCCTCCCGCGCCTGGTCATCGAAGGAGTCCACCTCAAAGGCCACCTTGTACTCCGCGTGCTCGATCCCGGTACGGAGGTCCTCTCCGGTCAGGCTGTCCCGTGCCGTCCGGAACAAGATCGCCCCGTCCGCCAGGCGGTAGTTCACCGGCTGGACGGTCAGGTCAAATGAGCCCACGAACGCCAGCCGCCCTATCACCTGGGTCGACACCAGCCGCAGGCACTCCGCCTCATCCAGCGTCTCCATGATCGCCTTGCCGTGTGCGGGCATCGTCCACGCTCCTTCAAGACGGGGCCGCCGACCGCCATGGCCACGGGCCCACCGATATCTGTCCTATTCATCGAACCGGACGCGCCAGGAACCGACCAGGGTCCAAGGGCCCGGCCGAGCGGGACCTCCTGCCCCGGCGGCCCGGACGCGCCGCGCTCTCCGGCCGGACGCCGCCGGTCACGGCGGCCCGGGCGCCGGGCGCGCCGCATCGATTACCTCGGCGACCGGGCGACGCGCCGTCGCGGCCGCAGTGTTCGCCCGGCCGAACTGGAGGAGCATCTGCGGCATGCCGCGTATCTCGAGGCGCTCCCCTACCTGCGCGCGCAGCCGCGGTGATTCCAGCGCCTGGGAGTGCAGGCTGGCGAACACCCAGCGCGTCGCGGCGCGCAGCAGCAGGCGATGCAGGGCCTGCCCGGCCCGCATCCAGTCGGCCGGGGTGTCTCCCGGCGTCGCCAGCACCCCCGTCGCCGACGGCAGCGCGCCGCCGGCCGGCAGCGCGCCGGGCGACCCGAAGTCGCGTAGCGCTAGCGGCTCGTGCGCCGGGACCTCCTGCCGCTGCGGGCGCGGCAGCGGCGCCGCGGCACCGGGCCGGGCCCGCGCGGGGATGCCATCCCTGGCCGTGCTGCCCGGCGGCCGGGCCCAGGCGCGCTCCTCGGCCTGGATCGGCGGGCTGTTGGCCTGCTGGCCACGAGCCGCCTCGGTCAGCCGGGCCAGCTCGCTGGCCTGCGCCTCGCTCAGCAGGATGAGTTCCGCGCCCTCGGCCGCGGCGTCCCCCACCAGGGCATCCAGCAGGCGCTCGGGCACCCGGCCGGGGCCGAAGGGCCCGCGATGGGTATGGCGGTGCGGCAGGGCCGAGATCAGGTCCAGCTCATCCCGGCTCGGCCGGGCCCGGCCGCCGGCGCGGACGATGGCCAGCAGGGTGGGCGGCGCCGAACCCGGTGGTGCCGAATCGGGCAGCAGGTCGGTAACCGGTACATAACCTAGCCGGCGCAGGCCCAGACAGAGCCCGTACAAGGCCGCTCCACAGCTGATGAGCATCTCCCGGCCGGCCGGGTCAACCTCCGGGATCATGCGCTCCGGGTCGCTGTGCAGCTCGATGGCGTTATCGCGCAGCCGGAACCGCCACGGCTGGCTGTTATGCAGCGATGGCGCCCTGGCCGCCGATGCCACCAGCCCCATCAGGTCCTCCGGCGCAATCCGCGGACCCGCCGATGACGGCGGGCCCGCGGTGCGGTCATTTTCTGCCCAGTTGGGCCCCGGCTGCGCTGAACTGCTCATGCTGTCCACCCCCCGATCCAGGCTCACCAGATCGGCGGGGCGGACGGCAGGGCCCGATGGCCCGAGTCCGGCCGACCTTCGTCCCGGCATGGCCTGGACGGGAGTCAGCGGACCACGAGCACGGGACGGTCGGCCAGGTGGATCACCTTGTGCGCGGTACTGCCCAGCACCAGGCCGGCCAGGTCGCCGCGTCCCTTCGAGCCCATCACGATCGTGCCCGCCTCGTGCTCGGCGGCGCTGTCCACGATCTCCCTGGCCGCGTAGCCGTAGATAGTGCGCCGGATCTCGCCGTGCGCCTTGACCCCGGCCCTGGTCAGCTCCTGGACGGCCTCATCCACCGTCTCCTGTGCCTCATCGACCGTCTCTATGTCCACGACGCCGCCCCGGCCCAGTGACTCGCGCTCACGCACGTGCAGCACCCAGACCTCACCCTGCGACAGCTGCGCCAGCTCCTGCGCCGCCGCCAGCACCCGCTCGGAGATCCCTGAATGATCAACCGCCACCAGCAATCGCTCGTACATGGCCCTCTCCTGCTTTCTGTTCGTGCGCTGCATCCGACACTGGTCCTTACTTCCAATAACACCCTGAGCCGGGGCATCTGCCCCAGAGCAGTTCGGCCGTCGCCAGCCGGGACCAAGGTCCTGATCACCCGGACTCCGCGGCCGACGGCGCGGCCGTGATGGGCGGCCAAGGTCCTTCGCAATGTGTACTCAACGGCCCTGCCCAGCCGGCTCGCCGCGGGGTGTGATCGATCGGACGGCGGGCGTTTAGCCCGCTCCCCCGAAGGAGCGCACGATGAACGGGACCGACACTCCCCTGGACGGGATGCTGCGCCATCTGGGCGCGGCCTACTATGACTCTCTGCACGGCCGCATCGCCCCGACCGAGGTAGTCCGGGCCCTGGACTGCGTCGCCGAGCGCATTCACGAGGCGCCCGCCGGCCTGCTGGCCGCGGCCAGGACGGCCGCCGGGCAACCGCACGCCGCCCGGCCGCGTCATCACGACCTGTGGCACAGCCGGGTACGCGACGTCATGACGACCGCCGTCGCCACGGTAGAGCCCGCCACGAGCTACAAGCAGATAGCCACCCTGCTGGCCGAGCGCGAGATCAGCGGTGTGCCGGTGCTGACCGACAACGAGCATGTGGCCGGCGTGGTCTCCGATGCCGACCTGATCAACGCGCGCGACGGCCGTCTCGGGCGGTCGCTCCAGCGTCCGGCCCGGCGTCAGCTGCGCCTGACCGCCGCACAGCTGATGAGCACCCCGGCCGTCACCATCCAGCCCGACGCGACCATCTCCGCCGCTGGTCGGCTGATGAGCATCCGGCACGTCCGCCGGCTTCCGGTCGTCGACAGCCACGGCCGGCTGGCCGGCATCGTGAGCCTGCGTGACCTGGTGAGCTTGTTCCTGCGCTCGGACGATGAGATCGCCTGGCAGGTCATCGAGATGCTGGCCCAGATCCTCCCGGCCGACCGTGCCGGGATCGCAGTCAGCGCGGAGGACGGCATCGTCACACTGACGGCAGCCGCCGGCCTGCCCGGCCGCAAGGACGTGCTCGCCCTCGCCGCCCGGCTCACCTGGGACATCGACGGCGTCGTCGATGTCGTCAGCTAGGCGCGGTACCCGTCAGCTGGTATATCGTGCCGGCGGCTATTCCTAATTCCCAGCATTTCCTGCCCATACAGCTTCATTGCTTGTTATCGGTAACAGGCATAGTGTGGTACATGCACTAAGAGCCTCCGGACCTAGGGTTCATGGCGCTGGTCCCAGCTGGGACCAGGTATGCGCGGGGCTAGTGCAGACACTGATCTAGATGTGGGTCAGCGGCATCCGGGGGCAAAGAGCTGGCATTGCGAAATGCCACCGGGTCCACTCAGCGCGATCTTCTGCATTATTGTGCTGCGCCAGAATCGCGCCAGTCTGCTCGCCCCTGCGGAACCTGTACCGCGTCTGCGGCAGTGGCTAAAGCCACTGCCAATTACCTCCGTTCGGCCACGGCGGCAAAGGGAGCACGATGAGGGCTGGATCGAAGCATCTGCAGCGTTGGCTCGCAGTCGCAGTAGCTGCCGGGACGGTGGCGGGCTTAACGCTGGCAGGCGCCGGGCAGGCCGCGGCGAAGCCCGCCGCCAGCAGGCCCGAGTACCAGGCAACGATCGTGCGGACCGCCTTCGGCATCCCGCACATCACGGCGCGCAGCTTCGGCTCGCTCGGCTATGGCTACGGGTTCGCCCTGGCCAGCGATGACTTGTGCACGATGGCCAGCGGCTACATCACCGTCGAGGGGCAGAGCTCGCGTTATCTCGCAGACACGGCCGGCAACCTCAACAGCGACTTCTTCTGGCAGTCGGTGATCGACCGCCGGGTCATCCCCCGCCTGCTCGCGGTGCGGACCGGCCCGGATGCCATCGGGCCTCAGCTGCGCCGGCTGGTCAGGCGGCTACGTCGCCGGCTACAACCGCTATCTGGCCTCGGTCGGCGGCGCGAAGGGAGTGCCCAACCTGGCCTGCCGGGGCAAGCCGTGGGTCAAGCCGATCACCGCCCTCGATGCCTACCTGCTGATCTACCGGGCGATCGAGATGAGCGGCCAGGCCGCCGATCCCGGCGCGATCTCCGCCGCGCACCCGCCGGCCAGCGCCGCCGCCAGGCCATCCACGCAGGCCGCGCTGCTGGCCCGAGCCGCCTCGGTCGCGCGGACGCCCCCCGGCGCTGGCGGCCTGCCGTCGGCGCGGCAGTTCCGGGAGGCAGCCGGGCGGCTGCCCAGGGCCGGCCTGCCCTCGGGGGTGGGCAGCAACGCGATCGCGGTCGGCTCGGCGGGGACCAGGGATCACGAGCACGGCATGCTGCTCGGCAACCCGCACTTCCCCTGGGACGGCGTCGACCGGTTCTACGAGGTGCAGCTCACCATCCCTGGCGTGCTGAACGTGGAGGGCGCGACCCTGTACGGGATACCGCTGGTCGCCATCGGGTTCACCAGCACGCTGGCCTGGAGCGAGACCGTATCGACCGCGAACTCCTTCACCTTCTACCAGCTGGCCCTGGTACCAGGCCACCCCACCGAGTACGTCTACGACGGCAAGCCGGACGCAATGACCCGCCAGGCAGTAACCGTCACGGCCCGGTCCGCCGGCGGCACGCTCAGAACGGTTCGCCGCACCCTGTGGTCCACCAGGTACGGGCCGGTGTACGAAGCGCACGGCGGCCTGCCGCTGCCCTGGACCACCAAAACGGCTTTCGCGCTGGACGACGCGAACGCCCGCAACTTCCGGTTCCTCAACCACTTCCTGGCCACCGACGAGGCGCACTCCGCCGCCCGGGAACTCACCATCCTGAGGAAATACGAGGGACTGCCCTGGGCCAACACGCTGGCCGCCGACTCGACCGGTCACGCCCTGTACGCCGACATCCTGGCCGTCCCCGACGTCACCAACGCGGAGGCGGCCAGGTGCGACACGGCGCTGGGCAAGGTCTTGTTCCAGGCGGCCAACCTGCCGGTCCTGGATGGCTCCCGCCCGGCCTGCGCCTGGGGCACCGACAAGGACTCCGCCGCCCCGGGCATCTTCGGTCCCGGCGAAGAGCCCAGCCTGATGAGACGCGACTTCACCGAGAACTCCAACGACAGCTTCTGGCTCACCAACCCCGCCCACCCGCTCACCGGCTTCCCCCGCATCATCGGTGACACCGGCGCCAGGTTCGGCACCACCCCCGTCGAGGACCAGTACGGCCTGCGCACCCGGTCCGCGCTGCGCATGGTCATGACACGGATCAGCGGCACCGACGGCCTCGGGCCGCCCGGATTCACCTTCACCGACATGAAGAACCTCATGTACTCCGACATCCAGTACGGCGCCACCCTGATCAAGCCGCAGCTAGTCAGCATGTGCCGGTCGTTCCCCGGCGGCCTGGCGCCGACCAGCGCCGGAGGCACCATCGCCGTCGGGAACTCCTGCCGGGTGCTGGCCGCCTGGAATGACCGGGAGAACCCGAGTTCCCGAGGCGCGGTGCTGTTCCGCGCCTTCTGGTCAGGCGCCCTGAGCCTGCCCCGCGGCCCCTGGTCGCACCCCTACCGCGCCGCCGCCCCGCTCACCACCCCCAGCGGGCTGAACACCGCCAGCACGGCAGTCCAGCAAGCATTCGGCGACGCACTCGCCGAGTTCACCGCCGCCCACCTGCCCTACAACCTCGCGCTCGGCAGCTACCAGTTCGTGCTCCGCGACGGCAAGCAGATCCCGCTGCCCGGCGGCCCGGGGGATCCGCTGGGCGAATTCAACGCCATCGACCAGGCCGCCCCCGGAGCCGATCCGGGTCCCAGCTCCAGCTACATCCAGGTCGTCACCTGGAAAACCGGCGACCCGTCCCCCCTGGCCGCCACGATGCTGACCTACTCCGAGTCCGACAACCCGGCCTCCCCGCACTACGCCGACCAGACCGAGCTGTTCTCGCGCAAGCAGTGGGTGACCGCCTACTTCTCCCCCGCACAGGTCACCGCACATGCGACCTCCACCACGATCCTGCGCGGCCGGTGAGCACATCGAGGAATGCCGGCCGCGCTCGTGCGTACGGGCGGATCGGCGAAAGGAGACGTTGTGATAGACGGAAACGCGTACCCGGTCAGCTTCTCGGTCGACTACCCCGACCGCGACCTCGACCGGCTGACCACCTTCTTCCGCATCTTTACGGTCATCCCCATCTTGATCGTCTTGGGTGCGGTGGCCGGCGAGACCTGGCAGTGGAGCAATAGCCACGGGGCCACCGGGGCCGCCGCAGGCGCAGGCGGCCTGCTGTTCTTCGGCCCGCTGCTGATGATCTTGTTCCGGCAGAAGTACCCGCGCTGGTGGTTCGACTGGAACCTCGAGCTACAGCGATTCAGCAACCGGGTGCTGATCTACCTGGCCCTGATGGACGACAGCTATCCCTCCACCGACGACCACCAGTCGGTCCGCCTCGACTACGCCTACCCGGACGCCCACCGCGACCTGAACCGGTGGCTGCCGCTGGTCAAGTGGCTGCTCGCCATCCCGCACTACATCGTGCTGTTCTTCCTGGACATCGCGGCGCTGGTGGCGGTGATCCTGGCCTGGTTCGCGATCCTGTTCACCGGCCGCTATCCCCGTGGCTTGTTCGACTTCGTGGAGGGCGTGACACGCTGGCACAACCGCGTCATCGGCTACGCGGTGACCCTGGTCACCGACTCCTACCCGCCGTTCCGGCTCGCGCCCTGACCTTAGGCTGTCCCGCGCCGCAGATAAGCGCCACGTCGCCGGCGCCAGCCGGTCAGGACCGGCGGAAGGTGAGCACGAACTCGGCGGTGCCGTGGTCGGCGACTGAGCCGAGGAAGCCGTACCCCGCCGGTCCCGTGATGCCCCAGCCGGAGAAGGCGACCGGGATCGACCCGGCCGCCTGCAGCACCGCCCCGTTCCGGCGACCGCGGATCGTGAACGTGACCGCGCGCGACACGCCGTGCATGGCCAGCCGCCCGGTACTCGTCACCGTGATCGTCGCACCCGAGGCGAAGGCCGGCCCCAGCGACACCGGGCGAGTCAGGGTGAATGTGGCGTCCGGATCGGTCACGGTGCCCAGGCTCCGGACGAGCTGCGGCGGCGTCTTGCTGCCGACCTTGACGGCGGCCAGGTCGATACGGAACTTGGCGCCGGTCACCCGGTCGCCCGAGATGACCAGGCGGCCGGTGACGGCACTCGTCCGGCCGACGGTGAAGTTGCTGAAGCCGAATACGGTCTCGCGGACCCGGAATCCGGCCAGGGACCCCGGGGCGACGTGCCAGGCGCCGTCGGCCTGCCCGGCCGGCAGGCGGTCGGCCCGGCCGGGCAGTGTCAGCGGAGCCGGGGCCGGCTGGAACTTCACGAAGATGATGGCAGCCAGGACGACGATCATCACCAGCGCGGCCAGGCCGGCCAGAGTCCACCGCCACCAGCGACGCCGGCGCGGCGGGCCGGGGATGGCGGCGAACACCGGATAGCGCGGCGCGATGGCCTCGAATTCGGCGACCCCCGCGTGCCGGTCGACCGGGATGTGGGGCCGTGCGCCCGGCACCTGCCGCAGGTAGCGCTGGATGATCGGGCCTCGCTCGCTGACCGGCAACTCGGCCAGCCGGCAGGCGACGGCCCGGCCGTGCCGCAGGACCACCTGCCCGCCCGCGGCGCGCGCGTTCTGAACCCAGTTGCATCCCGCCCCGAGCATCGGCACCAGGTACCACCGACCGTCCACGTCAGCCAGGCCCAGCGGGAAGCGGGTAATCGTGCCCGACCGGCGGCCGGGCACCTCCAGGGTCACCCACCGCCTCGGGGCCAGCCCGAGCGCGAACACCGCCGCCCAGAAGCGGGCCAAGCGGCGTGCCGCCGGGCCGGCCCGGCCGTCCCGGTACATGGCCCGCAGCCCGGCCGCGGAGAAGGGCCACTTGCTCATCGTTCCTCCCAGTGCCACGGGCCCGCCTGCGATTTCGGCCGGCCCTCGGTAATCTGTATCCAAGGACTAGAATCTCGAATTTGAAACTTGGGACATAGAGTCCTAAGTCCCATTTGGAGGTGCATGATGGCTCCCAGTTCCGCGGCGCCCACGGGCCTTGCACGCCGGGCACGCCGGCTGTCCGACCGGGAAACCGAGCGCCGGATGCTCGCCGCCGCCACGGGCATGGTGAACCGCGCCGGCCTGACGGTGAGCCTGGACCATCTCAGCTTCGAGGACATCATCCGGGAGGCGGGTGTATCGCGCAGCGCGGTCTACCGGCACTGGCCGTACAAGGACCTGTTCTTCAGCGACCTGGTGATCGAGCTGGCCAGGGACGCCACGCCGCCGATCATCGCCCGCGAGCTCGGGCTGATCCAGCAGATCCTGGCTGACCGCCAGGACTGGCTGGCGACTGCCCAGCTCCGGCACGGGCTGGTCATCGAGCTGTTCCGCCAGCTCGCACTCTTCGACTTCGAGGCGATATACGGGTCGGCGGCGTGGCGGACCTACCTCGCCCTGCATGCGACGTTCCTGAGCCTGGCCGATGGCGAGCTGCGCGACCAGGTTCAGGCAGCCCTGGCCGAGAGCGAGCGGCGCCGCACGGCCCAGATCGCCAGTGCCTGGCAGCGGCTGGCGGGGCTGTTCGGATACCGGCTGCGCCTCGAGCTCGGGATCACCTACGAGACCGTGGCCACGCTGCTGACGGCGAGCCTGCGCGGGCTGGTCATCCAGGCCTTGTCCGAGCCGGGCCTGGTCACGCGCCGGGTCCAGGCTCGCCCGTTCGGGGCGGCGGCGCAGGAGCAGTGGTCCCTGCCCGCCCTGGGCCTGGCCAGCATCGCCTCGGCCTGCCTCGAACCCGACCCGTCCGTCGAGTGGAACGACCAGCGGCTGGCCCAGGTACGCCGGCAACTTAGTCAGCTGGAGCTTCCGTAGGCCCGGGCGCGGGCCGCGGCTGCGCCGCCTGCCGGGCCAGCCGCCGCCGTCCACGACCGGATGCTCACGGCTGCTCGCCTGGACTGAGCCGGGCCAGCTTGTCGGGGTTGGTGATGACGTAGACGCCGCGGGCCTGATCCCCGCCGGGCACCAGGTCAAGCACGACCAGCAGGCGCGGGATGCCGCCCGACTCCAGCACGGCCGCGGGCTCGCCGTTGACGTGGCGGTAGCGGATCTGCCGATCGGCGATGGGCCACCGGAACGCACCCCCGGCGATCAGCCGACCGACCCGATCCCGGCCGCCCCCTTTACCGGAGCGCTAACTCAGGGAGGCGGGCTTGCGGGCGGGCACGACGTAGACCGGGCAGCGAGCGTGCTCGCGGCAGTAACCGCTGACCGAGCCGTGCACCGCGCGCTTCACGCTGGGCGCCGGATCGTGGCCGACGACCAGGACATCCCCTGGCCGCGAGGCGATCGTCGCGAGCATCGCGCCGGGCTCTCCCTCGGGCGTCAGGATGGTCACCTTGGTACCGCCCCGCTGCGCGCCCGCGGTCATCATCCGCAGCGACCGGCGTATCAGTTCGGCGGCCGCATCGCGCTGCTCACTCCCGTCGAAGTGCAGGACGATCCGCGGATGCGGCCGCCGGGCCAGGTGACGGCGCCGACCACCGTGCCGCGGCAGGCCCAGTTCCCACGCCCGGATCGCGACCAGCTCCGCGCTTGCCCGGCGGGCCTGGCTGACGGCCCAGCCCAGCGCGGCCAGGCCCGATGGCGTGTCATCCACGCCGACCACGACGCGCTGACAGGCGGCGGCTGGCTGCGGTGTCTGCGTCGGCTGCGATATCTGTGTCATGACTCGGGCCTTTCGCTGGATCCTCTGCCCATCAGGCTGGCGTGGATCGCTCATGTCCGGTGGAGGCTAGCGACCCATGCCACCGGGACTAAAGGTCCAGGCGCCCCAGCCTGGCTGTACCCGGCTGACGCCCAGGATGCGTGCCGCCGCGTCGGCGCAGGCCATGCCCGCGAAGCCGGCGTACAGCGGCACCCGGTCAGCGGGGACGTAGACCCGCAGCCAGCGGACGGTAACGGGATGACAGGCCGGCACCGGATAGTCCCAGGGCGTGCCGGCCCGCAGCCGCGCGTGAGCGTCGTGACCGGGGCGCAGGATCACCTGGCGGCGTGGGTAGGCCGGGTCATGCCCGGCGGCCGCCCCGATCTGGCGTCCGGCCGCCGAGACGAAAGACGCTTTCGGGTAGCCCTCCAGCGAGCAGGCCCGGCCGGACATGTTGGTGAAGTGGATCGAGTAGTAGGTGCTCCCGGCGGCCACGCCCAGACTGCTCACGGTCAGTCGCAGCACGGCGGCGCGGCAGCTGGCCAGTCCGGTCCGTGCTGGTGGCGCGGGCGGCCTGGCCGCACTGCTCAATGGTGATCCAGTCAATGGTGATCCAGCCGCGCTGGCCGGGTCCGCGGCATCCGCGGTCACCGCCCTGGACCCTAATCCGGCGCCAGCGAGCAGCCCCGCACTGCAGGCCGCGACGACTGCGACAATGACGTGCCGGCGGTAGAACTTCCCTCCGCTCATCACCTGCTCCTCTCAGGCCCGCGGCCGGCCGGGTCTCCTGAAGCGAACTTCAAGTAATTAAAGGTCGCTCTCCGTGCCCACTGTCGGCCGCGCCTTCAGGTCTGCTTGATCATCTGGCGCTATCCCAGTCCGATGCCGGGTCGGACAGCAGAGCCGGACGGGCCGAGCTGGCGGACCTTAGTCCTCAACCCTGGCGACGGGGCCCCCATTTGCGTGCTCGGTCCCGACCCAGCACGCAAATGCCGGTGCGGCCCGCTGGGCGGGCCGCATCGGCAGGGACTCGGCCGGGGAAGGGACCGTCTAGGCGGTCTTGTGGGCCGCGCCGGCAGTCACGGCCGTGCCCCGGCTCCAGGGCAGGTGGATGGCGGTGTGCTGGCCAGCGTGGTGCTGGCGGTAGCTCGCCACCAGGCCGTCGACCCCCAGCCAGCTGGCCGTCCGCCACATGGTCAGGATCACGATGGCGAACAGGGCGTACCAGGCGCAGACGCTCGCGGTGCCCGACATCACGTAGGTGAACAGCAGCGCCAGGCTGCCCAGGGCCGCCACGCGAGTGAACAGGCCCAGGCACAGCGCGATCCCGATGGCGAACTCAGCCACCGCGATCAGCACGGCGATCCAGCCCGCGTTCGGCACCACGAACCCGGTCAGGAAGTGGCCCCACCAGGAGTAGGCGGCAGCGCCGTGGGCGGCGAAGCCGGCGACCCCGGCCCCGTTGTTGTGCAGGAACGCGGGGTTCTCCGCGCCCCACAGCTTGGCGACGCCGGCCTGGATCCACATGACGCCCAGCCAGATCCGCATGGCGGTCCAGCCCAGCGCCATCAGCTTCGAGCCCTTCAGCCAGTCCCAGCCCCGGGGGGTCGGACGAGCGGCGGGCTCACCCAGAAAGTCAATGTGGCTAGTCATCGGAATGCTTCCTTCTTCCCGTGCTCTTGAGTCCGTTCCCTGCGGGCTCTGCTATCAGAGTCGCGCTTTGGCGCGGCCGCCAATACGACCGGACGTCACCGGTCGCCGGGACTAAGGGCGTGTCCTTGGCGGGACCAATCGCCGGCGAATCCCAGTTCCCTGGCCGCCTGCCGCAGTTCGTCGCGCACCGACGGGTGCGCGACCTGCCCGATGATCTGGCCAGCCTGGGACGAGGCGTCATGACCCCAGATCGCCGCGGTGCCCTGCTCGCTGACGATGAAGCTGTGCTGGAACGAGGTGACGGGCCCGGCCAGCCGGGGCACCACGGTCGACACCCCGGCCTTGGGATGCCAGGACGGCAGGGCGATGATCGCGCGGCCGCCGGGCGAGTGCAGGGCGCCAACCACGAAGTCGGTCTGGCCGCCGAATCCGGAGTAGATCATGCCGTGCACCCGAGCCGCGTTGGCCTGCGCGAACAGGTCGACCTGGAGCGCCCCGTTCACCGACACCATGTTGGGCTGCCGGGCGATCAGGCCGGGGTCGTTGGTCTTCTCGGTCCGCAGCATCCGCACCCGCGGGTTGCGGTCCATCCAGGCCAGCAACTCGGGGCTGCCGAACGCGAACGACGCCGTCACCGGGACCTGCGGGTCCAGCGCCCCGGCCCGCTCCAGGGCCAGCACGCCGTCACTGAACATCTCCGACCACACGGTCAGGCCATGCCGGCCGGCCAGGGCGCACAGCACCGCGTCGGGCACCGCGCCGATGCCGAGCTGGAGGGTTGCGCCCGCGGGCACCAGCGCCGCCACCCGCTCGCCGATCGCCCGGTACACCTCAGGGGCCGGGCGCGCCGCGGGCGACGGCAACGGGACGTCGGCCTCGATCGCGAAGTCGATCGCGTCCTCGGGCACCACGGCGTCGCCGTAGGTATAGGGCATGCGCGGATTGAGCTGCGCCACGACCAGCCCGCCGCGCGAGCGCACCGCCTCGATCGCGGCCGGCAGGATGTTGACCTCGGTGCCCAGCGAGACGGTCCCGTTGACCGGCGCCGAGGCGTGCACCACGACCACGTCCGGCGGCAGCGGGCCCTTGAGCAGGCTCGGCACCAGGGACAGGCGGCACGGCAGGTAGCGCAGCCGCGGGCTGCGCCGCATGCCGGGACCGATGAACGGCGACTCCAGCGTCACCCCGTCCCGGTCTGGTACGCCGACCTGGGCATTGAGGGCAAACAAGTGGTACTGGGCGACGGCCTTGTCCACGGCAGTCAGGGCCTGCCACGGCGTAGCGAAGTTCCCGCTGATCACGACCCTCGGCAGGCCCGGCAGGCCGCCGAGCACCGTTCCCAGCTCCGATCCAGACACCACCCGCATGGGTCCACTCTCCTCAGTCGATCGTGCGCCGGCGGCCGCCTCTCGTAGATGACCGGGTCCGGCCCGCGGCGTGATGCACACAGTGCTCGTCAGCGTCTCCTGCGGCCGGGCGCGCCGAGCAGAGCCGACTTGCCCGCGCCACCGGGACCTTAGGCCCTGCCGTGATCAGGCAGTAACCGCTGGGCTGGTATCCCGGTTGCGGCCCGCAGACCGCAGCCGGCGCCACGGACCAACGGCAACGGACTTGGGAGGCGGCCGCGATGGAGACGATCGATGACCTGGAGGTGGCGGGCCGGCGCGTACTGGTCCGCGCCGACCTGAACGTGCCGCTCGACGGAGCGCGGATCACCGACGACGCGCGGATCCGGGCCAGCCTGCCGACGCTCAGCGCGCTGCTGGCCCGGGGAGCGGGGATCGTGCTCTGCGCGCACCTCGGCCGGCCAGGCGGTCAGCCCGACCCCCGGTTTTCCCTCGCCCCGGTCGCGGTGCGGCTCAGCGAGCTGCTGGGCCGCCCGGTGACGCTCGCGGCCGACTCAGTAGGACCGGCGGCGCGACAGGCGGTCGCGGCGCTGCGGCCCGGCGGCCTCGTCCTGCTCGAGAACCTGCGCTTCAACGCCGCCGAGACCAGCAAAGACGGCGCGGAGCGCGGCGCCTTCGCCGGCCGGCTGGCCGAGCTGGCCGACCTGTACGTCGGGGACGGGTTCGGCGTGCTGCACCGCAAGCACGCCAGCGTGTACGACGTGCCGCTGCGGCTGCCGCATGCCGCCGGGTACCTGGTCGTGGCCGAGACCAGCGCGCTCAGCCGGCTGGCCGATGACATCCAGCGGCCCTACGTGGTGGTGCTGGGCGGCGCCAAGGTTGCCGACAAGATCGAGATGGTGGGTGCCCTGCTGGCGCGGGCCGACGTGCTGCTGATCGGCGGGGCCATGGCGGTGCCGTTCCTGGCCGCGCAGGGGCACCCGGTGGGCAGCTCGGTGCTGGACGACAGCACCGTCGCGGTCGCCCGCGGCCTGCTGGAGCAGGCCCGGCACGACGGGGCGGAGATCGTCCTGCCGTCCGACTTCGTCGCGGCCGCCCGCAAGGCCGCTGACTCCCCCACCCAGGTGGTACCCGCGGCCGAGATCCCGCCCGGACTATGGCGCTGGACATCGGGCCGGAATCGGCCCGGCAGTTCGCGGCCCGGCTCCTCGCGGCGCGGACGGTGTTCTGGAACGGCCCGATGGGCGTGTTCGAGCTGGCGCCCTTCGCCGAAGGCACCCGCGCGGTGGCCCAGGGCTTGATCGACAGCGGTGCCTTCACCGTGATCGGCGGCGGTGATACCACGGCCGCGATGCGCGCGCTCGGCTTCGCCGCCGAGTCCTTCGGCTACCTGTCCACCGGAGGCGGCGCCAGCCTGGAGTACCTCGAGGGCCGGGAGCTGCCCGGGCTGACCGCCCTTCAGGACGCCGCGCCGGTGCTGGCCGCCCCCGGCGGACGTGATGGGGCCAGAGGCCGGGCGATACCGGCTGGTGCCTGCGGGCACTGATCAGGCACCTCGACCGGATGCCCGAGGAGGAGGTCGTCACGCTGAACGTCGCGACGGCCGTGCCCATGGTCTACGAGCTGGATGACGACCTGCGCCCGGTCACGCGGCCGGAATGCGCTGGGCCGGGATCCTGGGCCCGTCCCGCTGCGGGGTGAACTCACCCGTCACCAGATCCGCCGTGATCATGATCACGTCGTCTGGAGCGCCACCCGGCCAGCAGCTCAGCTGCTCCCGCTGACGGGTCGGCAGTTCCCGGACGGACACCCGCCGGGCCCGGCCGATCGCTAGCACCGTCCAGGCCGGCTGGTCTCCGGGGCCGATCAGGTCCGTTTCATAGGCCACCACGGTGCCGGGCTTATCGGCGGTGATGCCGAGGTCCGGGCGGGCCGGGATGACGATCTGCTCGCCGAACCGCGCGTGGGGCACCAGCCGCACGGCCGGCATGGCCCGCGAGGTGAAGACGATCCGGCCGAACGCCACGCTGCCGACCAGTCGCAGGCACTCGTCCTTGCTCAGTGGCGCGAGTTCTCTCCCTGATTCCATCGGAATCTCCTCCCCGCGCATGTGACTGATCGACGGCTTCTGCTTCCTGATCCTCAGCTCACCGCCTCCCGACGGCGATGGTCAGGGCCAGACGGCCCGGATGACCGGGACCTCGGCAGGCCCGGCAGGTGACCTTGGCCAGGGCCGGACCGGGTCAGCGGACGACGAGCACCGGCCGGTCGGTCAGATGGATGACCTTGTGCGCCGTGCTGCCCAGCAGCGTGCCCGCGAGGTCACCCCGGCCGCGCGAGCCCATGACGATGATCCCGGCGTCGTGGGCCCTGGCGCTGTCGGCGATCTCGCTGGCCGCGTGGCCCGTGAACGCGTACCGGATGTCGGCATGAGCCTTGACTCCGGCCGACGTCAGTTCCGCGACGGACGCGTCCGCGGCGTTGTGCGCTTCGTCGATGGTCTCGGCGGCCATGACGCCGGCCCGGCCCCCGCCCTGGTGCTCGCGCACGTGCACGACCCAGACCTCGCCCTGTGATAGCAATGCGAGGTCCCGCGCGGCGGCCAGCACACGCGCGGTAGCCGGTGAATGGTCGATCGCGACCACCATTCGCTCGTACATTTCTCTCGCCTTTCATGTCGGTCAGATGTCGCAGCAACGACGCCGTGGTGACACCACGGTTACCGGCCGGTGGTGCCGCTCGACAGGGCAGTTCGTGCTGATCTGCCTAGGACATTCGATTCCGCTCATCAGGACTTATGTCCCTTTATTAACGACCCGCCGAAGCGCAATCTGGAAACGAAGACGCCAGGACGCGAAGACGCTTGACCTGGCGATGACCGGGGAGGCCCGAATGTCCAGCACGACCAGCGAGCGCCCGCCGGCGGCGCCGCCGCCTGAGCCCCTGTCCGCCAAAGACCAGCAGAAGGCCCGGGCGCTGGGCCTGACCTCCGCCACCGGCCTGGTGATCGGCTCGGTCATCGGCACCGGGCATCTTCACGATGCCGGCCGTGCTGGCCGGCGCGGGCATCAGCTCGCTGGCCGTCCTGGCCGTCATCGCCGCCGGCGCCATGGTGCTCGCGACGCTGTTCGGCCAGCTGACCAGGCGGGTCCCGAATTCCGACGGCGGGCTGTACGCCTATGCCCGTCATGAGTTCGGGGACTTCGCCGGCTACCTGACCGGCTGGTGCTACTGGGTGTCGGCCTGGGCCGGGAACGCCGCCATCGTGGCGTCCTGGGTGTTCTACGTGGACGCCCTGCTCGGCCTGAAGAACCCGTCGGGCATGACCAACTGGGGCATCGCCCTGATCGGCCTGTGGGTGCCGGCGGCGGTGAACCTGGCCGGGGTCCGGCAGATGGCCGTGTTCCAGAACATCACCGTCGTGCTGAAGTTCCTGCCCCTGCTGTTCGTGGGGCTCGCGGGCTGGTTCTTCGTCTCGAAGGCCAACTTCGGGGCCTTCAACACCTCGGGCGGCAGCCTCTACAGCGCGATCGGCATCGCGGCCGGCGTGGCCTTGTTCTCCTTCATCGGCGTCGAGGTCGCGGCCATCACGGCCAAGCGGGTCCAGGACCCGCGCAAGAACGTGGGCCGGGCCTCGCTGCTCGGCACCGGCGCCAGCGCGATCGTCTACCTGCTTGTCTCGGCCGCGGTGATGGGCCTGGTCTCGCACAACGCGCTGGTGCACACCGGGTCGCCGTTCGTCAACGCCTTCCAGACGATGTTCAGCGGGGCGTCCTGGGCCGGCAAGCTGATCGCCGCCGTGGCGGTCGTGTCCGGCATCGGCGCGCTGAACGGCTGGACGCTGGTCACGACTGAGGTGTCGCGCGCCGCGGCCAGTGACGGCCTGTTCCCCCGTGCGTTCGCCTGGACCGACCGCAAGGACACGGCCTGGTTCGGCGTCGTGATCGCCGCCGCGCTGCCCTCCCTGCTCATGCTCTGGCGCTACACCAGCAGCAGCGGCCTGACGGTCTTCACCGAGCTGGTCGACCTGAGCGTGGTCACCGTGGCCATCCCGTACCTGTTCTCGGCCTGCGCCCAGCTGTCGTACCTGGTCTCGGGGCGCCGCCGGGTGCAGGGCTGGCTGCTGGCCAGGGACCTGACGATCGCCGGGGCCGGGACGCTGTTCTCGCTGTGGGTCACCTTCGCCGCCGGCTACTCGGCCGTGTACCAGGCCATGATCGTGCTGCTGGCCGGGGTCATCCTCTACGCCTTCCTCAAGGCCCGCCGCGCGCCGCGCGACCAGGCCACGACCGACAACCCCGCGACGGAGGCCCAGGAATGAGCTACAGCGTGCAGTCAGAAGTAGGGCAGCTTCGCCAGGCGATCGTCCACCGGCCCGGGCTGGAGCTGTCCCGGCTCACCCCGCAGAACATCGGCGAGCTGCTGTTCGACGACGTGATGTGGGCCCGCCGGGCCAAGGAAGAGCACGACGTGTTCGCCGAGGCGCTGCGCGAGCGCGGCGTCCGGGTGCACTACTTCGGCGAGCTGCTGGCGCAGACGCTCGAAGTGCCCGCCGGCCGCGAGTTCATCCTCGACCGGGTCTGCACCCCCGAGTTCCTCGGCCCCGAGCTGGTCGCGCCGTTCCGGCAGCTGGCCGACGACCGGGACGGGGCCAGCCTGGCCGAGTTCCTGGTCGGCGGGGTGCTCAAGGCCGACCTGCGGCCGCTGCGGGCGCACAGCCTGAAGTGGGACATGATGCGGGCCGACGACTTCGTCCTCCCGCCGCTGCCCAACCACCTGTTCACCCGCGACAACTCCTGCTGGATCTACGGCGGCGTCTCGATCAACCCGATGGCCAAGCCCGCCCGCCAGCGCGAGACCCTGCACATGCGGGCCATCTACCGCTACCACCCCCTGTTCGCCGGGGCCGACTTCATCACCTACTACGGCGACGACGACCGCAGTCCACCTGCCCGCCAGCGTCGAAGGCGGCGACGTGCACCCCATCGGGCACGGCACCGTGCTGATGGGCATGGGCGAGCGGACCACCCCGATGGCGGTGGAGATCCTGGCCCGCGCCCTGTTCGACGCCGGCCAGGCCACTCAGGTCATCGCCATCGAGCTGCCGAAATCCCACGCGATGATGCACCTCGACACGGCCATGACCATGGTCGACCGCGGTGTGTTTGTCCTCTATCCCTACTTCGACCGGCGGCTGCGGTCGTGGACGGTGACGGCCGGCGACGGCGAGCAGGAAGTGCGCGTCACCCGCAACCACAACCTGTGGGACACCATGGCCCGGGCCCTGGAGATCGAGAAGGTCACCGTGCTGACCACCGACGAGGACATCCGGGCCGCCGAGCGCGAGCAGTGGGACGACGGCACCAACTACCTGGCCGTCGCCCCGGGGGTGGCCGTCGGCTACGACCGCAACGTGGCCACCAACACGATGCTGCGCAAGCACGGCATTGAGGTGATCACCATCCCCGGCGAGGAGCTCGGCCGCGGCCGCGGCGGGCCTCGCTGCATGACCTGTCCCATCGAGCGCGACCCGGCCTGACGCCAGGTGCCGGCCGATCAAGGAGATCATTAACAATGGACCTGCACGGACGCAGCCTCCTGAAGGAGCTCGACTTCACCCGCGAGGAGTTCCTGTACCTGGTCGACCTCGGCGGCCGGCTGCGCGACGAGAAGCGGCTGGGCCTCGGCCGGCCCCGGCTGGCCGGCCGGAACATCGCGCTGATCTTCGAGAAGGCCTCGACCAGGACCCGGTCGGCCTTCGAGGTCGCCGCGCACGACGAGGGCGGGCACGTCACCTACATGGGGCCAGGGGAAACCCAGCTTGGCCACAAGGAATCGGTCAAGGACACCGCCCGGGTGCTGGGCCGCATGTTCGACGGAATCGAGTACCGCGGGTTCGCCCAGGAGTCGGTCGAGATCCTGAGCGAGTTCTCCGGGGTACCGGTGTGGAACGGGCTCACCGACACCTGGCACCCGACCCAGATGCTGGCCGACATCCTGACCATGCGCGACCACTCCGCCAAGCCGCTGGCCGAGGTGTCCTACTGCTACCTGGGCGACGGCCGGAACAACACGGCCAACTCGCTGCTGGTCACCGGCGCGCTGCTGGGGATGGACACCAGGATCTGCGCCCCCGCGGAGCTCCAGCCGTCCGCGCCCGTACGGGAGGCCGCCGCGGGGCTGGCCAAGGGCTCCGGCGCCCGGCTGACGATCACCGCCGACATCGGCCCGGCCGTGGCCGGCGCCGACTTCCTGTACACCGACGTCTGGCTGTCCATGGGCGAGCCGCCGGACGAGTGGGGCCAGCGCATCGACCAGCTCATCGGCTACCAGGTGAACGCCGGCGTGCTGGCCGCGACCGGCAACCCGGACGTCAAGTTCATGCACTGCCTGCCGGCGCTGCACAACCGGGACACCGAGATCGGCCAGCAGATCTACGACAAGCGCGGCCTGGACGCCCTCGAGGTCACCGACGAGGTCTTCGAGTCGCCGAACTCGGTCGTGTTCGAGCAGGCCGCCAACCGGATGCCCACGATCAAGGCCGTCATGGTCGCCACGCTCGGCGACCGGCGCGGGGAACCGCAGTGAGGGTAGTCGCGGCCCTGGGCGGCAATGCGCTGCTGGAGCGCGGCGAGCGGCCCGACTGCGACATCCAGGAGTCGCACGTGGCCAGCGCCGCCGCCGCGCTCAAGCCGCTGCTGCACGACCACGAGGTGGTCATCACGCACGGCAACGGCCCGCAGGTCGGGCTGCTGGCGCTGGAGAGCGCCGGCGACCCGGCGCTGTCCCGCCCCTACCCGTTCGACGTGCTGGGTGCCCAGACCCAGGGCATGATCGGGTACTGGCTGGTCCAGGCGCTCCAGGACGTGGCGGGCCGGCCCGCCGCCTGCCTGCTCACCCGCACCCTGGTACAGGCCGCGGACCAGGCCTTCGCCCATCCATCCAAGTTCGTCGGCCCCGTCTACGACGAGGCCACCGCGCAGCGGCTGGCCGCCGCGCACGGCTGGGCGGTCCGCCAGGACGGCACGTCCTGGCGGCGGGTCGTCCCGTCTCCCGAGCCGGCCGGGATCGTCGAGCTCGACCTGATCCGGCTGCTGATCGGGCAGGGCACGATCGTCGTGTGCGCCGGCGGCGGCGGCATCCCGGTCGTGCCCGACGGGCCCGGCCGGCTGCGCGGCGTGGAGGCGGTCGTGGACAAGGACCTGACCGCGGCCCTGCTCGCTGAGTCAGTCGGCGCCGGCGCCCTGCTGCTGCTGACCGACGTGCCCGCGGTGATGGACGGCTACGGCACTGCGCAGGCCCGCCCGATCCGCCGGGCCACGCCCGCCGACCTGCGGGGGCGGTCCGTTCCCGCCCGGCTCCATGGGCCCCAAGATCGAGGCCGTCTGCCGCTTCGTGGAGGCCACGGGCGGGATAGCGGCCATCGGCCGGCTCGACGACGCCGCCGCGCTGCTGGACGGCACCGCCGGCACGCTCGTGGCCGAATGACCGCTTCGAGCAGCCCCGACCCCCTTCGACCAAGTCACACCGACCACACCAGCATCCGACCCCAGGAATGGTTCGGATCGTCCGGTCTATGGCACGGACAACCCGAACTGCTCAGGGGCGATGTCGCTCTTGCGACCAATGTGAATCGCGTGACCGCACGGCCTAGCGGAGCTGGCGCAAGAAGGGGTCCCGGTGCTCGGCGTGTACTACGCGGACCCGGACGTCCACCGCGCACGCGCCGTCCGGGCCGGCGATGACGGGGTTCAGGTCCAGCTCGGCGACCTCGGGCAAGTCGTCGGCCAGGCGGGAGACCCGGAGCAGCATGTCGGCCAGCGCGGCGGTGTCAGCTGGCGGGCTGCCGCGGTGGCCGAGCAGCAGCGGCGCGGCGTGCAACTCGGCTATGAGGTCGTCGGCGTCGGCCTGAGTCAGCGGCGTAAGCCGGGCTGTGTGGTCGCCCAGCACGTCGGTGGCCACGCCGCCGAGCCCGAACACCACCAGCGGCCCGAACACCGGCTCCTGCGCGACCCCGGCCATGACCTCCACGCCGCCGCTGAGCATCGGCTGCACCAGCACCCGGCGCAGGGCGGTCCCGAACCGCGCGGCCAGGTCGCGATAGGCCTCGCTGACCTCCTGCGGCGTGCGCAGGTCGAGCCGGACCGCGCCGGCGTCGGTCTTGTGCACCACGCCCCTGGCCTCGGCCTTGAGCACGACCCGGCCGCCGAGTCGGGCGGCTGCATGCAGCGCCTGCTCCTCGGTGGCCGCCGGGAGCGTAGTGATCATCGGGATCTGGTAGCAGGCCAGCAGCTCGCCGGCCTGCGCGGCCGGCAGCCAGCCGCCGGCGTGATGGCGGGTCAGGAAGCCGGCGATCAGTTCACGGGCCGCCTCGGCGCGCAGCCCGTCGAGCTCGGGGACCGGGCTCTCCTGGCGGCCGCGCCAGGCCTGGTAGCGGGCCGCGTGACGGAGCGCGCGGGCGGCATCCTCGGGGTAGGCGTAGGCCGGCACTCCGGCGAGTACGGGGGCATCGGCCACCGCGGCGGAGGGGGCGGGAGCGCTGCCCTGGCTGTCCGCCGTGGCGACGGCCGGCAGCAGCCGGACGCACTCGGCCTGCCCGAGCTGGACGGCGGCCAGGGGCTTGCGGACGGCCGCTGCGGCCACCGCGGCGGTCAGGTCGGAGATGGCCGTCGGCACGGTCACGGCCAGCACGGCGTCTACTCCGTCGTCGGCGGCCACCTGCTCCAGGCAGGCCCGGAACGCCTCGGCGGTCACCGCGGCGGTGGTGTCCACCGGCCCCGCCACCGCTGCGCCGGCCGGCAGCAGCCCGCGCAGCCGGCGCCGGGTCGCCGCGCCGATCCGGGCCACGGCCAGGCCGTTGTCGGCGCACGCGTCGGCGGCCAGGACGCCCGCGCCACCCGCGTTCGACACCACCGCCACCCGGTTACCCGCCGGGAGCGGCTGGCAGGCCAGTAGCGCCGCCACGTCCACCAGCTCGCCCAGGCTCTGGGTCGCGATGATCCCGGCCTGGCCGAACAGCGCCTCCTGGGTGACCAGCGGGGTCGCCGCCGCCGCCGTATGCGACGCCGCCGCGGTCTGGCCCGCGAGCGACCGGCCGCCGATGACGGTCAGCACCGGCATCCGCGCGCCCACCCGGCGCGCGGTCCGCGCGAACTTGCGCGGGCTGCCGAACGACTCCACGTACAGCACCGCCATCCGCGTCACCCCGTCCTGCGCCCACCAGGTCAGCAGGTCATTACTCGACACGTCGTACTTATCGCCCACCGACGCGAACGACGACACCCCGATGCCCAGCCGCGACAGGTGCTCCAGCACCGCGATCCCCACCCCGCCCGACTGCACCACCAGCCCGGCCACCCCCGGCCGGACCGGCCCGCCGCGAAGCGTCGCGTTCAGCCCGGCGCCGGGCACCATGACGCCCAGGCAGTTCGGCCCGACCAGCCGCATGCCGTACCGCCGGCAGACGGCCAGCAGGTCCGCGCCCTCGGCGCCCAGGCCGGCGGTGACGACGACCAGGGCCCGCACCCCGCGGCGGCCGCACGCATCCGCGACCTCCGGCACCGCGGCCGCGGGCACCGCGATGACCGCCAGGTCGGGCACCTCGGGCAGGTCTGCGACCGAGGCGACGCAGTGGATGCCCTCCATGCTGCGGCCGTGCGGGTTAACGGCGTAGACCTGGCCGGCGAAGCCGCCGCGCACGATGTTGTGCAGGATGGACCGGCCGACGGTGCGCGGCCGGCGGCTCGCGCCGATCACCGCCACCGACCGCGGCGCCAGCACCGACCGCAGGCTGGCCACGTCGGCCCGGCTCTCCCGGCGTGCCACCGAGTCCAGGTAACTGTCCACGTTCGGGTCCGCGTCGTCACCGGGCAGCGGGAAGGTGAGCTGAACCTCACCGTCGGCGAGGGTGCGGTGGACCGGCAGGCCGGCGCTGGCGAACACGCCCAGCATGGCTGCGTTGTCCAGCAGCGCCGTGGCGGTGAACGCGGTCAGCCCGCGCCGCCGGGCCAGCGACACCAGGTGCTCCAGCAGCAGCGTGGCGACGCCGCGGTGATGCATGTCGTCCGGCACCGCGAAGGCCACCTCCGCGCTGCCCGCCGTCCCGACGGGCTCGTAGCTCGCCACGCCCACCAGCCGTCCCGCCAGCCAGGCCAGCAGCACCCCGTGATCGGCGCCGGGCGGCCGGGCAGACCCGCTGTGCCTCGCGCTCGCCCGAGTACGGGCTCAGGCTGAAGAATCGCAGGTACAGGTTGTCGGGTGACATGGCCGCATGCATCGCGCGCACCGCCTCGGCGTCCTCGGGCCGCGCGGGCCGGATCTCGACCGTGCTCCCGTCCGTCAGCAGCGCGTAGACGCTGCGCTCACCGTCCAGGACTGGCGCTGTGGCGCAGGCCGGCCGTGTAGTCGTCACGGGATCACACCTCCCGGTAGCTCCTCGCCTCCCAGGCTGTCTCGTTCCTGGCCTGGTGGCTGGAGGCGTGCGGCCTGTGACGACAGGACCAAGGGCCCGTGGTCGCCGTTCGAAGGGCCCTGCCGTCCCGGTCCGGGCGACCTGAGGCTGGCATGAGATGACGGCAACAGAACGTGGAGGAAGACGATGACCATCCGGGTCGGAATCAACGGCTTTGGCCGTATCGGGCGTGCTTTCGTGCGCCGGTCGCTGGAACTGGCGGACATCGAGGTCGTTGCGGTAAACGACGTCGCCGACGCGGGGACCCTGGCCCACCTGCTGGAGTTCGACTCAACCTACGGCCGGCTGGGCGTCCCGGTTACCGCGGGCGCTAGCGTGATCGAGCTTGGCGGCGCGTCTATCACCGTGGAGTCCAGCCGGGACCCGGGCACCATCGACTGGGGTGCGCTCGGCGCCGACATCGTCATCGAGTCCACCGGCCGGTTCCGGGCCCGCGACGACGCGGCCCGGCACCTGAAGGGCGGCGCCCGCAAGGTGCTGATCTCGGCCCCGGGCAAGAACGCCGACCTCACGGTCGTGGTCGGGGTCAACCACGGCGACTATGACCCGGACCAGCACGACGTCATTTCCGCCGCGTCCTGCACCACCAACTGCGTGGCGCCGATGGCTAAGGTCCTGAACGACTCCTTCGGCCTGGTCAGGGGATTCATGACCACCGTGCACGCCTACACCGGTGACCAGAACCTCATCGACGCGCCCCATAAGGACCCGCGCCGCGCCCGCAGCGCCGCGGTCAGCATGATCCCGACCACCACCGGGGCGGCCAAGACCACCGGCCAGGTCATCCCCGAGCTGGCGGGCCTGCTCGACGGCGTAGCGGTCCGCGTCCCGGTCGAGGACGGATCCCTGACCGACCTCACTGCCGTCCTGGGCCGTGACGTCACGGCCGAGCAGGTCAACGAGGCCTTCGCACAGGCCGCGGCGGCCGGGCCGCTGGGGGACGTGCTGTGCTACAGCACCGCCCCGCTGGTCTCCAGGGACATCATCGGCGACCCGGCGTCCTGCGTCTTCGACTCCCCGCTGACCCAGGCGTCCGGGAACCTGGCGAAGATCTTCGGCTGGTACGACAACGAATGGGGCTATACCTGCCGCCTCGCCGACCTGGCCGAAATGGTCGGCCGTCAGCTTTAGCGCCATTACCTGGCTGCCATTGCCGGAGCAGTCGCCCGATCACGGGACCAAAGGCCCGCCGGATGCGTGCCAAGGCCCCTGGCCGCGCTGCGGGTCCGCCGAGCAGGGTTAGGGACGGGATTGCTGCGGCATTCAGTAGCCGCTCCTGGCGGAAGGACAGGGAAATGCCTGGAATCGTAGTCGGAGTCGACGGGTCGGCTGGATCTCACGACGCGCTCAAGTGGGCCGCCAAGCAGGCCGCGCTTCAGCACGCGGCGCTTACCGTGCTGACCGTGCATCCGGTCGTCGCCAGCGCCTGGACCGGTAACCCGGTCATCATGGGGCAGGACCGGCCGGAGGAAGAGCACGCCCGCCAGGCGGCCGAGGAGGCCACCGCCAAGGTGACCAGCGAGCTGGGCGATCAGCAGCCGGCCTCCGTGACGGTCAGGGCGGTCAGCGGCTTCGTGGTCCAGGAGCTCATCGACGCCTCGAAGGACGCCGACCTGCTGGTCGTCGGCTCTCGGGGAGGCGGCGGGTTCGCCGCGCTGGCCCTGGGCTCGGTGACCACGCAGGCGGTGGCCCACGCCGACAGCCCCGTCGTGGTCGTGCGCACGGCCCGCTAGACCGGCCCGATGCCGGGCCAGCCCGGCCTAGCCGAATGATCATGATTTACCCGACCTGCCCGCTCGCCCGGAGCCTGACCCGGGCCCGCGGGCATTGGTCGTTCTGTCCGCCGGACAGTGCGCCCGGCCAGGCCCTCTCCCGGGAAATCCGGCCCGTATGACTCACCCGCCCGGCAGCGTACGATCACTGTTGTCTGAGAAGTGGACTCGTACTGGCCCAGGCGAGGTGACCTCCCGTTACCGATGCTCAACCGCGCCCTCCGAGGCCGGTTGTTCCCTTGCCTCAGCTGCGCCTGGATGACCTGCTCGCCGAGCTCCAGGTGCGGCTGGCCGCCGTGGTCAGCACCAGGGACCGCGTGCACTCGCTGCTCGAGGCGGTCGTGGCCATCGGCGGCAACCTGGACCTTGACCTAGTCCTGCGTCAGATCATCGAGGCGGCCGTTTCGCTGGTGGACGCCCGCTATGGCGCGCTCGGAGTGATCGGGGACGCCGGGCGGCTGACCGAGTTCGTCACGTTCGGGCTGGATGAGGAGCAGATCGCGGCGATCGACCACTGGCCGGAGGGCCGCGGGCTGCTGGGCGAGCTGATCACCAACCCGCAGCCGCTCCGGCTGCCCGATATGTCCGCCCATCCCCGGTCTTACGGCTTCCCGGCCGGTCATCCGCCGATGAAGACTTTCCTCGGCGTACCGGTCCGGATCCGGGATGAGGTCTTCGGGAACCTGTACCTGACCGAGAAGCAGGGCGGCGCGGAGTTCGACGACGAGGACGAGACCGTGGTCACCGCCCTGGCGGCGGCCGCGGGCGTGGCGATCGAGAACGCCCGGCTCTATGACGAGGCGCGGCGGCAGCAGGCCTGGCTGCGCGCTACCGCCGATATCACCCAGCGGCTGCTGTCGGGCACCGAGCCCCGCGAGGTACTGGCCCTAGTGACCCAGCAGGCGCGGGAGATCTGCGGGGCTGACCTGGTGGTGCTGGCCCTGCCCGCCGGGAATGGCCGGCAGCTGGTCATCGAGCACGCGGTCGGGGACGGGTCGGACGAGGCCGCCGGGATCGTGCTGCCGGTCGACGGGTCGGTATCGGGGATCGTGCTGGATAGCGGCAAGCCGCTGATCATCCCGGACTTCACCGCTGAGGATCGGGCCGCCCCGGCGGCGCGGGAGCACCTGCACCTGGGACCGGCGGTCGTAGTGCCGCTGGGCGCGCCCGGCAACGTGCGCGGGATCCTGACCGCGGGCCGGCGGCCAGGGTCACTGCCGCTGGCCCCGCAGGCGGTCGAGTTCCTGATCACCTTCGCCGCGCAGGCCGGCGTTGGCCTGGAGCTGGCCGAGCACCGCCGGGACGCCGAGCGGTTCGCGGTCCTGGACGACCGGGATCGGATCGCCCGCGACCTTCATGACCTGGTCATCCAGCGGCTGTACGCCACGGGCATGTCGCTGGAGGGGGTCACCGCGCGGGCCGGGGACAGCGAGATCGGCCGGCGGGTCAGCAGCGCCGTCGACGCACTCGACGACACGATCAAGGAGATCCGCTCGGCGATCTTCTCCCTGCACGCCCGGCCGGACTCCGACCAGGCCGGGCTGCGCGCCCAGATCCTGGCCGTGGCCGACGAGTCCGCTGACGGCCTCGGCTTCGCGCCGGGACTCCGGATGTCCGGACGGCTCGATGAGGTGGTCCCGGCCGAGGCCGGGGAGCACCTGCTCAGCGCCCTGCGCGAGGCCCTGTCCAACGCCGCTCGGCATGCCGCCGCGACGAAGGTCGACGTCACCGTGGAGGCCGGGTCCGATCTGGTCCTGACGGTCCGGGACAACGGCACCGGCATCAAGGACACCACCCGCCGCAGCGGCCTGGGCAACCTGGCCGAGCGCGCCGAACTGCTCGGCGGCACGCTGGAGATCGCAGCACCCGACGGCGGCGGCACCGAGCTCATCTGGCGCGTTCCGCTCGGTCAGCCGGACGTGGGCGACGATCGCTGAACGCGTTCAGCCGGGCAGCATGACCGGCCGGGACGGGCGCCAGACATGGCCCGACCCGTACGGCCGGATGATGCCAAGGGCCTCCTGGACCAGCTCACCGAAGGGGCCGGACTCGCTGTCGGCACCCGCGGTACCCCCGCGGCCAGTGTCGACCGTCGTCGCGCCGGGCCACGGCTCCATGGCGGCGGCCATCTGCCGGGCGATCTGGGCGTCCGCGTCCGACGGTCCAGGCTGACGGGCCGCCATCCGGCGCTCGGCCAGGCCGGGCGGGGCGCTGCAGCGAAGCTGAACCAGCTCAGCGCCGGCCCGCCGGGCGGCCGTAGCAGCGGCGGCGCGGTGCTCGGCCGAGATCCAGGACGCGTCGGCGATCACCGACTCGCCGTCGGCCAGTAGCGTCACCGCCCGGTGCAGCAGCTCGCCGTAGCACCGGTTCGTCCAGGTCTCGGCGTAGATCCCGGCCTCGAACGCCGCGGCGGCCGGATGCTCGGGCCGCAGGCCCGCGAGTTCCTTGCGGATCCGGTCGCTGTTCAGGACTGTCCAGCCGAGCCGGTCGGCGAGCGCCCCGGCCAGAGCCGACTTGCCGGTGCCCGGCAGCCCGCCGACCAGGACCATCGTCACCGCGCCGGCGCGCAGGTGCCGCCGGGCGAGGTCGGCGAGCTGACGCGCCTGCCCGGCCGCGGCGAGGTCGCCCTGGCCGGCCTGGATGCAGCCGACCTTGGCTCGGACGAACGCCCGGTAGGCCACGTAGTGATGGCGCAGCGAGGCCGGCGCCGGATCGCCTGAGTACTCGGCGTACCAGTCGATGAACTGCCGGGCCAGGCCGCTGGCGCCGAGGCGTTCCAGGTCCATGGCCAGGAAGGCCGCGTCATCCAGGCCGTCCAGCCAGCGCAGCCGGTCATCGAAGTCCAGGCAGTCGAGGATCCGGGGACCGTCGTCCAGGCAGTAGATGTCGTCGGCGAGCAGGTCGCCGTGCCCGTCCATGACGCGGCCGGCGGCGATGCGAGCGGCGAACAGGGGCGCCCGCCCGGCCAGGAACTCCCTGGCCATCCGGCCGACCTCGGTGATCGTCTCCGCGTCGAGGGCCCGGCCGCGCACCGACATGGCCTGGCTCAGGTTGTCGTCCCAGCGGCGCAGCAGCGCGTCCCGGCTGCCCTGATCGGCGATCAGCGGGGACCGGGCCGCGGACGCGTGGCTCGCGGCCAGGATCCGGGCCACCTGGCGCAGCGGGCCGGTCACCGGCGCGCCGGACCGGACCAGCTCGGCCAGGCGGCGTGACGCCGGCATCCGGCGCATCACGACCAGGTGCTCACAGGGCTGTCCGGTCGGGTCACGCACCTCTGCCGCGCCGAGGTAGACATCGGGCGCGTACCGCCGGTTGAGCTCGACCTCGCGCGCGCACGCCTCCGCTCGAGCCTCCCGGCTGCTGAAATCAAGGAAGCCCAGGTTGACGGGCTTCTTCATCTTGTACGCGCGGTCTCCGGCGAAGTACACCACCGCCGAGTGCGTCTCGACGGCATCCGCGTACGTCTCTGGCGCCAGCTCGCCGTCATCCGCTGTCATGGCTTTCGCCTCCCCTAAGGCTGTCAGCTCATCCTCATCGCACCGCGGACCGGGCCGCCGGCCCAGAGGCCAGAGATCCTGCGCAGGCGGGACCTTCGGCCCAGGTAACAGAAGGAGGCACCAGGCGACGGAATCAGGAGCCCGCCGGCTCCTGGACTGCCGGGTGGCGGATGAAGCGCGACGCGCGGCGCAGGATCCGCCGTTCCAGCCGCTGGGTGTGGGTCGATCCCGGCCGCGGCGGCTGGGCAGTGCGGTAGAACCATGTCTTGGCCAGCTCCACCAGCAGGAGATACACGACCACCATGCCGGCCAGCAGGCCGAAGAGCCCCCGACGGCGAGCGGTGTCCATGGCGAGGTGCGCCGGCCGCAGCGCCAGTCGGGCGGTCCGCGGGCCCGCTGTCCGCCGGGGAGCCCGGTCACTGTCTTCTAGATGCCTGGCGTGCCGGGCGCGGCCCGGCCAAGATGACCGCCCGCCCGGGAGGCCCGCCGCGCAGGTAACCTGTTGACCGGCTTGCGGGCAGGTACCAGTATGCATCCCGTGACGGACACGAAGGCCTTGCAGCATCTCTTCGACGAACTCGCCAGTGAGTACGACCAGCACATTCCGTTCTTCGCGACGTACGGCCGCAGCCTCGTGGCGTGGTGCGGCCTGCAGCCCGGCCAGCGGGTCCTGGACATCGCCGCCGGCCGCGGCGCGGTCGCAGGCCCTGCCGCCCTGGCAGTGGGCCCGCGCGGCGAGGTCGTCGCCATCGACAACGCCCCCGGCATGCTCCGCGCTCTGTCCGCCGACCACCGGGACCTTCCCCAGCTCACCACGCGCGTCATGGACGCTCACGAGCTCGACTTCCCCGACGCGCGCTTCGACGCCGTGACCTGCGGCTTCGCCTTCCACTTCCTCGACGATCCAGAGCAGGCCATCGCCGAAGCCCACCGGGTGCTCCGCCCCGGCGGCCTGCTGGCCTTCTCCACCCCGCCGGCCGGCCCCGCGCAGGGCGAGGACGAGGAGCCAGGCCTGCCGGAGGACGACCCGTGGGGCTTCTACGGGGAGCTCATGCAAGACATGACCGAGCGGCTCAGCAAGACGAAAAAGCCCGACCCCTTCACCCGGCCGCCCCGCCCGCTGCCGCAGATCTGCGCTGCGGCAGGCTTCACCGGCATTGAGCAGCGCGGCGAACGGGCGACCTTCGCGATGCGCGACCCGCAGCACTACTGGGACTTCAGCATGTCCCACGGCTTCCGCGGGTGGGTCGACTCCCTTGGCCCCGAGCTGGCCGGAGAGTTCCGGACCAGGCTGTTCGCAGGACTCGAGCGGATGCACGCCAACGGCGGCATAACCCTCGACAACATGGCCGCCACTTTCTACCGCATGCGCAAAGCCTGACCCACGAGCCCGGCCCAAAGACGACGGAACCCCCGGCCAGCGAGGAAGCAGAAGGCGACAGGAGAACTCCCCAGCCTCCGGGCACGCTGATCCTCTCACCGCAAGCCCCCGGCCCCGTCGAACACGAACAGAATCAGACGCCGCGACCTGGCAGCTCCGGGGACCCCGAACTCAAGCCACCAGCCGCCCGATGAGGCGCATCCGCCCTTAAGTTCCACTTGCGGCGCCCTTCGGAATAGCTGAACCTGTGGACTTTGGAACGGCACCCGCCGGGTGCGGACGACGTAAATCACCAGGGTCTGGGTGGCGATCGACTCGACAAACCAGCCCCCCGGGATCGCCCCGGCCAGCTGCTCGTCATCGAGCGACTCGATCTCGCGGCCGGTCAGCACCCCGGAGCAGTCCACGCCGATCTGCCGGCATACCCGACGCTGGCCATCACGATCACCGCGATGATCAGCGCGTTCATGCCGCCGCCGGTCAGGCCCGACACCAGCGCCGCGGCCAGCAGCAGGACCAGGACCGGATTGCGGACCTGACGCAGCACGACCGCGGCCGCGCTGACTCGGTGCGTGCCGAGCTCGTTCGGGCCGAACTGCCGCAGGCGCCGGGCGGCCTCGGCCGACGTCAGGCCGTCCGGGCCGCTGCCGAGCCGCGCCAGCACCGCACCGGGGGCCAGCCCGGCGACATCGCCCAGCCCGAGCTCGCCGGGCGGGCTGGCCCGGTCCGGCGCCGCTACGGCTGCCGTGTCCACCGCGGCCCCATCGCATCCCAGGCGCGCTCCCAGTCCGCTGCCCGCCGCCGGTCCAGGATCAGCCGGACCGACCAGGCCGCCGTCAGCAGCATCAGGGCCAGCGCCACCGGCGCGATCAGCACCGCCAGCGTGACATCGAGCTGAATTGCCTGCCTGCTCAGCGGCGGGCCGGTCAGCCGTCCCGGGAAGACAGCCGCCTCTACCGGGTCGGCCCGGCGGCGTAAGGGGTTATGGTCCCAGCCCAGCCGCCGGGACAGCCAGGTCATGGCCTGCTCCCAGGTCATGGCCTGCTCCATCGGGCTCACCTCGGCTCGCGCCTGCGTCACGGTCACCCTCAGCGTGCGGTCCGGCGCGGCCTCCCGGCGAGGGCTATCCATCCCGTTCGCGCGGGACCTTGGGCCCTACTGTCTGGCCATCGCCGGGCCAACGCTGTGAGTGGAGCTAAGAAACCAGCGACAGCGGGCCGGGGCGAGAGGGGAACGTCATGAGCAGCGTGAACGAACCAGTGGTAGTGGTCGGGGTGAACGAATCCAGGGCATCAGCCGCGGCACTGCGCTGGGCCGCGGACGAGGCCGACCGCAGGCACGCCTGGCTGCGGGTGGTGCGCGGCTGGAGCCCGCAGTTCGATGCCCCCTACGCGCCCGCTGACATCAGGTCAACGCCCGAACTGCAGCGCCAGGCCGTCGGAGAGGCGCTGTCGGCGCTGCTGCGCGGCGTCTTCGGTGCCCGGCTGCCGCAGCGGGTCACCGCCGAGCTCACCGAGGGAGTAGCCGAGCGGGTGCTGGTCGAGGAGTCGGCCGATGCCGACCTGCTCGTCCTGGGGTCGGCGGCGGTGCCCTGCTCGCGGGCTCGCTCCGTCGGCCCGGTGGTCCGGGCCTGCCTGAGCCGGGCGCACTGCCCGGTGGTCGTGGTCAGCCCGGCCAAGGACGCCGACCCGTCCGCGATGGTCAGCGACCACGCCCGCGGCGAGCAGCCGCACCTGGTCGCGGTGCCGGGAGCCTAGGGGTCGCGGGAGCCGGACCGCCCAGCGAGCGCCTCCTGCGACGACGGCGACCCGTCCACCCCCACGACGAGGCGTCGCCGACCCTCATGCTGCTGCTGTGCCGCTCTCGCCCCTGGGGCGTGCTGCCAGTTCATAGCATCTTCCTACGCCAGGCCCGGCCGCGCCGGGAGGGCGCGGCTGCTCAACGGACCACCAGCACTGGCAGGCCGGTCAGGTGGATGACCTTGTGCGTGGTGCTGCCGAGGAGCAGCCCGGCCAGGTCGCCGTGGCCCTTCGAGCCCATCACGATCGTGCCCGCGTCGTGTTCCCTGGCGCTGTCGGCGATCTCGCGGGCCGCCGTCCCGTTGACGGCATGCCGGATCTCGCCGTGCGCATCGACGCCGGCCCTGGTCAGCTCGTCCACGGCGGCGTCGAGGAGCCCGCGGGCCTCGTCGGCGGTCTCCAGGTCCATGACTCCGCGGCCAAGCGACTCGTGCTCGCGCACGTGCAGCACCCACAGCTCGCCGCGGGACATCAGGGCGAGTTCTCGCGCTGCGCTGAGCACCTGCTCGGTAGCCCCGGAATGATCTACCGCCACCAGCAAACGTTCGTACATGGAGGGTTCCCGCCTTCGCTACTCGGGGATGACCGCGACCGGGCAGTGCGCATGGTGCAGCACGGCGTGCGCAATGGCAGAAGAGCCGGAGTTGCCGAATTCCGGCAGGCTGTTCCGGCCGAGAACCAGCAGATCGGCCCGGACCGAGGCGCCGACCAGGATCCGGCCGGCCGGGGCGTGCACGGAGTCCTCGGCCACCTCGACGTCTGGATACTTCTGCCGCCACGGCCCGATCAGCTCGGCGAGCCACCGGGCCGCCTCGGGCTCAACGCCGTGGACGTCGGCGCCGGGGCGCTCGGTCCCGGCCAGCCGCATGACCGGCAGGAAGAGCTGCCAGGCGTAGATCACGTGCAGCCGGGCCTGACGACGCCGCGCCTCGTCGAAGGCGAAGGCGAGCGCGTTGGGCTGGTCGAGGTCGTGCACGCTGACGACGATCTGGCGGTGCGCGGCCATGGACTCCTCGCGCACGACCACCACGGGGCACTGGGCGACGAGGGCCACGTCCCGGCTGACCGACCCGAGCAGCAGGGCGGTGAGCCCGCCCCCGCCCCGCGAGCCGACGACGAGCATCGCGGCCCTGGCGGCCTGCTCTGTGAGCACGGCCGCCGGCGCGCCGGCCAGCAGGGCCGTGCTCACAGCGATGCCCGGCTCGATGGCCGCGGCCCGCGCGGCCGCCTCGGCCAGGGCCTGCTCGGTCCGCTCGTGAATGATGTCGGTGACACTGGGTGGCCCGCTGTGCTGGTACCAGGACATCCGTGGCAGCAGCGGCGGGACCGAGACGATGTGCAGCGGTCGGCCGCACAAGGTAGCCTCCCTGGCCGCCCACTCGACGGCACGCAGCGATGCCTCCGAGCCGTCCGCGCCGACGATGACAGGACTGTCGTCCATTGCTGGCCTCCTCTTAAGCCGGTACAGGCCTTCCGCCCGCACCATCCATCAGCAGCGGAAGCCGGACACAGAGGCGTATGGCGGGATCGCGCAGAGCCGTTAGTCCCGATCCCGGCAATACGGGTCGCCCGGACGGCTGGGCCACCGTGATGGCGCGGGGAGTGTCAGGCTAGAGCGCGCGGACCCTAACGATCCTGGTCGCGCCTCTGCGGCTGGTAAGGCCGGGTCGCGTCCTCGCGAGGGTCGGCGGGATACGGGCGCCCCGTACGGTACTCACCGGGTATTTCCGGGTACCCGGCAGGATTCGGTGGCCGGCTGCCCGGACCGGTACCGGGCCTGGTGGACCGGGCGGCGACTCCGGTCAGCAGCGTGCCGATGGCGATGCCGATGACCAGGCTGACGGCCCCGGTAGCGATCTTCTGCGACAGGGGGGCGCCGGTGCTGAACGGGAGCAGCACGGCGACCACCGTGGCCAGGCCGACGATCCACCCGAAGAAGCTCAGCGGCCGCGGCGTGCTGATCAGCAGAAGATGGAGCAGCGCGGTCGCGACCAGCGCCGCACCCGCGGCGGCCAGGACCACGCCCGTCGTGTGCGCATCGCCGTACGCGCCGTCGCGCTGCGGAGCCAGGATCGGGACGCTCAGGAGCCACCGGCAGGCGAGCACCCCGACCAGGGCCACGAGCCCGGCAACGACCGCGGTCGTTGCCGGGCCACAGCTGGGTGGCGTCTGCCATGCCCGCTGACGCCGACCAGAGCGAAACCGAGCGCGCAGGCTACGTCGCCGCGCCACGGGATGCCAACAGCGCCCTGACCCCGTGGTGAGCCCAGGCGGTTAGAACGCCGCCGGCCGCGGACTGGCACGGGGTCCGAGACCGGACGTTGCGCCCTGTCCGGCAGGACCTACGGCTCTGTGGCCAGAGCGCCGACCGCCGACACGCTCGTGACCAGATAGCCATAAGAAAACGGGAGGAACCATGCGCGCGCTTGTCTACCACGGACCGGGCCAGAAGGCCTGGGAAGACGTACCGGTGCCCCAGGTCACCGACGACACTGACGCGATCGTCCGCGTCGACGCCGTCACGATCTGCGGGACTGATCTGCACATTCTCAAGGGAGACGTGCCCGCCGTCACCGACGGGCGCATCCTGGGTCACGAGGCCGTCGGGACGGTCGAGGCGGTCGGCAGCGGCGTGCAGCGGGTCAGGCCCGGGGACCGGGTGCTCGTCTCCTGCATCACCGCCTGCGGGACGTGCCGGTTCTGCCGCGAGGGCCGCTACGGGCAGTGCCTGGGCGGCGGCGGCTGGATCCTCGGCCACAAGATCGACGGAACCCAGGCCGAGTACGTCCGCGTGCCGTTCGCCGACCTGTCGACCTACCCCGTACCCGCGGGCGTGACCGACGAGGAACTCCTGATGGTGGCCGACATCCTGCCCACCGGCTATGAAGTTGGCGTCCTCAACGGCGGTGTCCGGCCCGGCGATGTCGTCGCCGTGGTCGGGTCCGGCCCGATCGGACTGTCCGCCATCATGGGCGCGCGCCTGTTCAGCCCGAGCCACATCATCGCCGTCGACCTGGCGGACAGCCGCCTGGAAGCGGCTAAGCAGTTCGGCGCCGACATCACCGTTAACAACGGCCGCCAGGACCCGCTCAGCGTGATTCACTCCGTGACTGACGGGCTGGGCGCCGACGTGACGATCGAAGCTGTCGGGGTCCCGGCCACCTTCGAGCTGGCCGTCGCCCTGGTCCGGCCCGGCGGACGGGTCGCCAACATCGGCGTGCATGGCGGACCGGCCACCCTGCACCTGGAAGACCAGTGGATCCGGGACATCACGATCACGACTGGCCTGGTGGATGCTTACTCCACCCCCACCCTGCTGCGCCTGCTCACCAGCCGCCAGGTCGACGCCGGACGGTTCGTGACGCATCACTTCGCCCTGGACGATTTCACCGAGGCCTACGATGTGTTCGCCCGCGCCGCCGACACCGGCGCCCTCAAGGTGGTCCTCAGCCGCTGAGGCTCAGCCGCGACGCCGAGCGTGACGTCCCCGACCACGCGGCATCACAGTGATGCCGCGTGGTCGGGGACGTAGCTCTGCAACTCGCGCGGAGCTCCCGGCTGGCCATGACTCATCCCTCCGTCCGGCGGCTACGCAGCCGGCCCGGCCGCCTTGGTCAAGGCGGCGACCGCTGCCTCGGGGTCCTCGACGGTGACGACGATCCGGTCATAGACCTGGTCGGCCAGGTCGAGCACGACGGCCGGCCGGCGGCCATGGCAGACCGCGAAGGTAACGCTCTCGCCGTCCCGCCAGGTGCCTACCATGATCACGCCCGGCAGGCCGGTGCCCGGCATCTTCAGTCCGTGGATCTCCTCCATGCCGTCGGGCACCACCCGCGCGCTCAGCACGGCGGTCCGCGGCACCGAGACATCCCCGTGCAGCGCCTCGACCTTCTCCGCGACAGACAGCGACACGGTCACCATGCCACCATCAACCATCAAGCTCGCCATGAAACTCATCCTCTACCAGCACAGTCACCGGCGCGCGGCCAGGTCCGAAATGCCCGTCGAGACGGGCCGGGCACTACGGCTGGGCGTCCACCGCTGGGAGGTCGCCGTTGGGCGGCAGAACGACGGCAGCGGAAACGGCGTCGGGAGTGCGGGCGGCGGCCTTCTCGCGGGCCAGGAAGGAGCCGAGTTCCCCGATCGTAGACATCAGCGGGGCGGGGAACACCAGCCCTGATGCCCGGAGTGCGGCGGAACCTCCTGCTCACGACAGAAGGCGGCGGGCCCGGTCGGCCGGCAGACCCGTCCCGCCCCGCGAGCCAGCCGTCGGCCCGCATCGCCTGTCTCATCTGGTTGCTGGAGCAGACGACATTCGCCCGGCGCGGGTGATGCTTCGCGTCGAGTTACGCGATCTACTCCGTGGGTCATGCTGATCCTTTAAGGGAGGCTCCATGCCTGCAGATGCACCCGTGCTCGACACGCTGGCCGATATCAACACCACTTCGATCGAGCACAGTAACCTCATGCCGCGAGAGCTGATGCTGGCCAGGATCGCCGCTCTGGTGGCCGTCGACGCGCCGCCGGCGTCCTACCTGGCCAACGCAGGCGCAGCCACTGAGAGCGGCGTCACCGAGCAGGACGTGCAGGAGGTCATGATCGCCGTGGCCCCGGTGGTCGGCACCGCGAAGGTGGTATCAGCGGGCGGGAACATGATGAGGGCCCTGGGCTTCGCGATCAAGGTCGCGGAGGCAGACCTCAGTACCTGAGCCCGCGATCTGCTGAGGGGCGAGCGCGGCCCGGTGCCTTCACGGTGGGGCCTGGCCGCGCTCGCTCAGTGCATGCCGTCGGCTGCTTGCAGCCGGACTTCGCTTGCCTGACTCCGGTGAGGGACCTTCGGCCCGCCCAATGGCCCTGGCCGGCAGGAACGACATTCGCCGATTCCGCCAGATGAGGCAGATGTAGTCGGCTCCGCCGCCCGAGTGCCAGGGCCAGGGCGGGCCGAAGGTCCCGGGTCACCGCTACCTTCGCCCCTGCCGCCCCGGCGCCCGCGGCGGTGGAATGGAGAGCGAAGCAGGGATGCGAAGAGGGGTGCGACCGATGAGCACGCAGATGCACCAGGTACGGGGGCCGCTGGCCGATCTCTACGAGAGGCTGGAGTGGCCGCTCATGGCGCTGCGGCCAGGCCCTGGCCACCCCATGCGCGCGGAGGACTATCACCTCGGCGACCAGTACGTACTGCGGGTCGAGATCCCCGGAGTCGACCCTGAGAAAGACATCGACCTGACGGCGGCCGACGGTGTCCTGACCGTCAAGGCGCAGCGGGACAAGGATGGCGAACGGCGTCACCACTCAGAATTCCAGTACGGCCGGTTCGCCAGGAGCTTCGCATTGCCGTCGGATGCTGACGAGAGTCGCATCATGGCGATCTACAGCCATGGCGTCCTGGAGATCAGTGTCGGCCTGGCGAATTCGGCCGCCCAGCACGCGCGTCAGCACATCGCGGTCAGGGTCGACCACCACATCAATCCGACCTGAGCCGCAGCGATCAGCCCAAAAGTGAGGATGTCCGATGTCGGCTAGCCAGACCGTCAGTGACCTGGGCCGCCGGGTCATCGAGCAGCGGCACCGCGCCGGCCTGAGCCAGGCGGAAGCGGCCGAGCGGGCCGGCATGGCCCCGAGCTACCTGGAGTACCTCGAGACCAGCGCCGCACCCGATCCGGGACCTGGCGCCCTGGCCCGGCTCGCCGCTGCTCTCGGCACCACCATGAGCGCGCTGGCTGGGACTGGGATGAACCTGCCGCCTGGCCAGCGCCGGGCCGCCCGGCGCCCGGTGCTCGAGGAACTGAGCAAGGCCGAGTGTCGTGCGTGCCTGGCGCCCGGAGGTGTCGGCCGGTTCCTGTTCATGGCCGAGCGGGGCCCGGTGGCGATTCCCGTCAACTACCGCATGCTGGGCCAGGACATCGTGTTCCGCACCGGCCGCACCACCGGCGCGGCGGCGGGCGCCCAGCTTCCGCGGGTGTCCTTCGACGTCGACCACATCGATGACGCGCTGGGCGAGGGCTGGAGCGTCCTGGTCAGTGGCGATGCCCACCTGGTGACCGGGCCGGCCGAGCTCGAGCAGGTCACCGCGCTGGGGATCAGCCCGTGGGCGGGCGGCGAGCGCGACACCTACGTCAGGCTCACCGCCCGTGAGATCACAGGCCGCCGCATTCGCGCCATCGAGTGAAGACAAGCAACCACGAGGAAGGCGATTTATATGAGTCAGCGCATCGTGCCCGGCCATGGACCGAGCGTGGAACTGGCCGACTGGCCCGGATCCCCGATCTCGACGCTGCACCATGAGGCGGCGACGGCGCCGATCCGGACCGAGGCCTACGTGAAGGACGGCCGTTACGTCGTCCGCTTCGAGCTGCCGGGCTGCGACCCGGAGACCGGCCTGGAGGTGTCGGTCGAGGCCAGCGTGCTCAGCGTCCACGCCGAGCGGCCCGCCGGCGAGGCCGGCAAGTACCACTCCGAGTTCCGCTACGGCCTGTTCGACAGCCACGTCACGCTGCCCGCCGGCGCCGACGCCAGCGACGTGACCGCTACCTACGAGAACGGGATCCTCGAGGTGTCGGTGGGCATGGAAAGCAAGCACAGCGCCCGCAAGATCAAGGTCGTCACCGCCCAGCCGGGCCAGCCCGGCTGAGGACGGGTGCGAGCTGAGGGCGGGCCGAAGGTCCCGGGTCACCGCTACCTTCGCCCCTGCCGCCCCGGCGCCCGCGGCGGTGGAATGGAGAGCGAAGCAGGGATGCGAAGAGGGGTGCGACCGATGAGCACGCAGATGCACCAGGTACGGGGGCCGCTGGCCGATCTCTACGAGAGGCTGGAGTGGCCGCTCATGGCGCTGCGGCCAGGCCCTGGCCACCCCATGCGCGCGGAGGACTATCACCTCGGCGACCAGTACGTACTGCGGGTCGAGATCCCCGGAGTCGACCCCGAGAAAGACATCGACCTGACGGCGGCCGACGGTGTCCTGACCGTCAAGGCGCAGCGGGACAAGGATGGCGAACGGCGTCACCACTCAGAATTCCAGTACGGCCGGTTCGCCAGGAGCTTCGCATTGCCGTCGGATGCTGACGAGAGTCGCATCATGGCGATCTACAGCCATGGCGTCCTGGAGATCAGTGTCGGCCTGGCGAATTCGGCCGCCCAGCACGCGCGTCAGCACATCGCGGTCAGGGTCGACCACCACATCAATCCGACCTGAGCCGCAGCGATCAGCTCAAAAGTGAGGATGTCCGATGTCGGCTAGCCAGACCGTCAGTGACCTGGGCCGCCGGGTCATCGAGCAGCGGCACCGCGTCGGCCTGAGTCAGGCGGAAGCGGCCGAGCGGGCCGGCATGGCCCCGAGCTACCTGGAGTACCTCGAGACCAGCGCCGCACCCGATCCGGGACCTGGCGCCCTGGCCCGGCTCGCCGCTGCTCTCGGCACCACCATGAGCGCGCTGGCTGGGACTGGGATGAACCTGCCGCCTGGCCAGCGCCGGGCCGCCCGGCGCCCGGTGCTCGAGGAACTGAGCCCGGCCGAGTGTCGTGCGTGCCTGGCGCCCGGAGGTGTCGGCCGGTTCCTGTTCATGGCCGAGCGGGGCCCGGTGGCGATTCCCGTCAACTACCGCATGCTGGGCCACGACATCGTGTTCCGCACCGGCCGCACCACCGGCGCGGCGGCGGGCGCCCAGCTTCCGCGGGTGTCCTTCGACGTCGACCACATCGATGACGCGCTGGGCGAGGGCTGGAGCGTCCTGGTCAGTGGCGATGCCCACCTGGTGACCGGGCCGGCCGAGCTCGAGCAGGTCACCGCGCTGGGGATCAGCCCGTGGGCGGGCGGCGAGCGCGACACCTACGTCAGGCTCACCGCCCGCGAGATCACAGGCCGCCGCATTCGCGCCATCGAGTGAAGACAAGCAACCACGAGGAAGGTGAGTTATATGAGTCAGCGCATCGTGCCCGGCCATGGACTGAGCGTGGAACTGGCCGACTGGCCCGGATCCCCGATCTCGACGCTGCACCATGAGGCGGCGACGGCGCCGATCCGGACCGAGGCCTACGTGAAGGACGGCCGTTACGTCGTCCGCTTCGAGCTGCCGGGCTGCGACCCGGAGACCGGCCTGGAGGTGTCGGTCGAGGCCAGCGTGCTCAGCGTCCACGCCGAGCGGCCCGCCGGCGAGGCCGGCAAGTACCACTCCGAGTTCCGCTACGGGCTGTTCGACAGCCACGTCACGCTGCCCGCCGGCGCTGACGCCAGCGACGTGACCGCTACCTACGAGAACGGGATCCTCGAGGTGTCGGTGGGCATGGAAAGCAAGCACAGCGCCCGCAAGATCAAGGTCGTCACCGCCCAGCCGGGCCAGCCCGGCTGAGGACGGGTGCGAGCTGGGGGCGGATGCTAGCTGCCACGGCCTGCCGCGCCCGTGGGTGCTCGGACCCCCGGGCGCCGCGGCGGCCAGCGGACCGCCCGTCAGCGGATCGCCGTCCAGGGCGTAGGGGGGCGGTCACCTCGGTGCGGTGGATCCGGCCAGGGGCCGCTGGCGCGCAGGTCAGGCACTGGTTAGCGACGTCTTCCCAGAGCGGCGACTCCCGGCTGCCGGCAGGCTATCCAGGATCCGCTGCCCGGCCGGGCTGCCCACTTCGACGATAAACAAATGAGACCCGGGCCCAGTGCGCTCGGTCAGCGCGGGGTCATACCCCGGACCCGGGGCCGGCCCGGTGCGCTCGGCCAGCACGATGGCGTCATCGCGCATCGTCGGCCCGATCACCGAGTAGCCCTCGGAGATTAGCGCCGCGACCAGGTCATCCAGGCCCGCCCTGGACAGCGCTGCGGCTGCGTCGGTCATCCGCTCCTCCTGCCGAGCGCTTGTTAGTGATGCACGATGCCCACCGGACACGGCGAGTGATGCAGCACGCCTCTGGCCGTGGACCCCAGGCGCATGCCCCGGACGCCGCCGAGACCGCGGGCGCCGACGACTACCATCTGGGCGTCATGTGCGGCCGCCAGCAGCCCGTTCAGCGGGCCGCCCGCGGTGATCTGGCGCAGCACCGTCACCTCGGGATACTCCTTCTCCAGCCGGTCGAGCAGCCCCTCGACGTTCTCCTGGACCTGCTGCTCGTTGCCCAGGCGGGCCGGGCAGTCGGCCAGGGCGCAGACCACCATCAGCGGGGCCGCCCGCAGGGCGGCCTCCTCGACGGCGAACCTGAGCGCGGCCTGCGACACGATCGAGCCGTCAGCGCCGACCACCACCGGGCCGGGCGCGTACTGGCCGACCGCGCGCCAGCGGCCGTGCTCCACCACGACCCGCCCCTCGGCATACTCGGCGACCTGGGAGCTGACCGAGCCCAGCAGCGTGCCGGGCACGCCGCCGCCCTGGCCGTGAGAGCCCACGACGACCATGCCGGCGCGGCCGCTGTGCTCGCACAAGGCAGCCGCGGCCGGCCCGGCGGCCAGCAGCGCCTCCACCTTGACCCCCGGGCCGGCATCCTGGGCCAGCCGGACGCCCTGGGCCAGGATCTGCTCCCCGCCGCGGTGCGCCAGCACCTTCCCCACAGCATCGCTGGCCGGCCCGGTCTGCGGCGCGTAGCACACGGCCAGCGACTCACCGCGGGCCGCGGCTTCTCGCGCCGCCCAGCTCAGCGCCCGCGCACTGCGGGCCGAGCCGTCATAGCCGGCCAGGATCCCTCGTTCGGTGATAGCCACGGCCATCACCTCCTTCGCTGTCCTTGCCCCCAGGCTCATGGCCCCCTAAGTCCGGGGCCAGGGCCGATGGTCCCGCGCTCCGGGACTTTGCGCCCTAACCACGTCCGGGCGATCGTGCTGGCCTTGAAGCATGAGCAAGGAGGTGCGATATGAAGGCAGTCATCGTTTACGAGTCCATGTACGGCAACACCCGCACGATCGCCTACGCCATCGGCGAGGGCCTGCGACCAACGGCCGACGTCACCGTCGCGTCCGCGGTCCAGGCGAGTCAGGAACTACTCGACCAGGCCGACCTGGTCATCGTGGGCGGCCCGACGCACATGCACGGCATGAGCCGCCCGGCCACGCGCCGGAGCGCGATCGACGCCGCGGGCAAGTCCGGCAGCTGCCTGACCCTCGATCCCACCGCCGACCAGCCGGGGCTGCGCGAATGGCTGGCCGACCTGGGTCAGTGCCACGGCCTGGCCGTGGCCTTCGACACCCGGATGAGCGGTCCGGCCCTGTTCACCGGCCGCGCCTCCAAGGCCATCACCGGGCTGCTGCGCCAGCACGGGTTCGCGGTCCTCGCCGGGCCGGAGAGCTTCCTGGTCACCAGGGATAACAAGCTGCACCAAGGCGAGACGATGCGGGCGGAGGAATGGGGCCGGTCGCTGGCCGCCCGGCTGCCCTCCACCACGCTGCGCAGTCGCTAGCGCGTCATGTGCGGACGGCGCCGGGCAGCTCGAGCGTGACCACGGCCCCGCCGCCTGGCCGGTTCGCGGCGGTGGCCCGGCCGCCGTGCGCGCGGGCGATGGCACTGACAATGGCCAGTCCGAGGCCGGCCCCGCCGTCGGCCCGGGCCCGGCCCGAGTCCGGGCGCCGGAAGCGCTCGAAGGCGTGCGGCAGGTAGTCCGCCGGGAAGCCGGGGCCGTCGTCGCTGATCGCCACGACCAGGTCCCGGCCGACGGCGCTGGCCGCCAGCACGATCGACGTTGCTGGCGGGGCGAACCGGAGCGCGTTGTCGACCAGGTTGTCGACCGCTTCGCGCAGGCGATCGGGGTCGACATAAGCGACCAGCCCGGCCGGCGCCCGCACGTCGCAGGAGACCCCGGCCTCGGCCGCGCGGCGCTCGGCCTGCGCCGGCGCTGCCGGCCAGCAGGGCCCTCAGGTCGGTGGCCTGCCGGCGGACGGCGGCCATGTCCTCGTCGGTCCGGGCCAGGAATAGCAGCTGCTCGGTGATGCGGGCCAGCCGCGCGGCCTCCTCGCCAGCCTGGGCCACCGCGGCGGCGAGCTCCTCCCGGCTGCGGCCGGGGCGGCCGGCCAGCTCCAGCTCGCCGCGGAGCACGGCGAACGGAGTCCTGAGCTCGTGGCTGGCGTCGGCCACCAGGGCCCGCTGCCGGGTCAGGGCCAGGTGCAGCCGAGCCAGCAGCTGGTTCATCGTCGCGGCCAGGGCGGCGATCTCGTCCCGCGTGCGCGGCACCTGGACGTGCGGGGCGGGAGCACCCGGCGCCTGGCCATGCTCGGAGAGTGCGGCGACCTCGCGGCGCAGCCGCTCCACGGGGGACAGCGCGGCCCGCGCGAGGCCGTAAGAGCCCAGCCCGGCCGCCGCGACGAACAGGGCGCCCGCGATCAGCAGGTTGCGGACGACGTCGCTGATCGCGGCGTCATAGGACTCCAGCGAGACGGCGGCCACCGCGACCCAGCCGGGATGGCCGGCCAGCGGCGCGGCCATGAGCCGCTCGCGCTCGTCCTCAGTGGCCTGGGTGACGACCAGGCTGTGGCCGCGGGCCTGGGTGATCTGGGCCGCGCTCACCAGCGGCGGCCGGCCCGCCTCAGGGCTGCCGCCGCGCACCCGGCCGGCCCGGTCGATGACCTGGACGACGTAATCGCCGGGGGCCAGGCCGGCCGTCGGGGCGGCGGGCCCGTGCCCGGGCAGGTACCGGCTGGCGGTGCTGATGCGCGCCGCGAGCTGGGTGTCGATCGCGCCCAGCAGCGAGGACGAGAGCCCGGCGACGAACGCCCAGCTGCCGAGCGTGAACAGGATCGCGGCGGCGGCAGTGAAGACGGCGGCCAGCCGGAGCCGGATGGACATGCCTAGCCCCGGTCCTCGTGCCGGAGCCGGTAGCCCATCCCCCGCACCGTCTCGATGTCCTGGCGGTCGAACGGCATATCCACCTTGCGGCGCAGGTAATTCACGTACTGGTCGACGACGTTCGAGGTGCCGTCGTAAGCGAAGTCCCAGACGGCCTCGATGATCTGGCTGCGGGTCAGCACGGTACCGGGATGGCGGAGGAAGAACTCGAGCAGCGAGAACTCCTTGGGCGACAGCTGCAGCTCGGTCTCGCCGCGCCAGGCTCGCTTGCTAGCCGGGTCCAGCCGCAGGTCCCCCTCGGCCAGCACGGCCGGGCGGGGCCGGTCGTCGCGGCGGGCGAGGGCCCGCAGCCGGGCCGCCAGCTCGAGCAGGCTGAACGGCTTGACCAGGTAGTCGTCCGCGCCCGCGTCCAGGCCGCGCACCCGGTCGCCGATCTCGTCACGCGCCGTGAGCATCAGCACGGGCACCCAGATGCCGGACCGCCGCAGCCGGCGGCACAGCTCGAAGCCGTCGAGGCCGGGCAGCATGACGTCGAGGACGATCGCCGCGTAGCGGTTCTCGGTGGCCATCCACAGCCCGTCCGGGCCATCGCCCGCCACGTCGACGGCATGGCCCTCGTCCTCGAGCGCGCGCTTGAGCAGGCGCGCCATGCGGACCTCGTCCTCTACTACCAGCACCCGCATACCCGTGAGGCTACGCAGAGTCAGATGTGAGAACGATGAGAACCGCTGTCGCCGGCTGAGATGTGAGCGGCTCACATGTTTCTCTCACGGTCACCTCACGGCTGCCGAGCCACGCTGGGCAGTGCCAGGCCGGACCTGGCGCATGGGAACCCGAGAGGACGCAGACATGGATTCGGATCAGGAAGACCGCCGGGGCCGGGTACCGCTGGGCGGGCGAGAGGAGCCGCGGCGCCGCCGCCGGGCCCTGCCGCGGCGCGTGAGGCCGGCCTGCGCCAGGTGCGCCGGATGTCGGCCTGGAGCGCGGCGGCGCTCATCGTCGGCACCGGCGCCGCCACGGTCGCGCTCGCGCACAGCTACGCGTCGCCGGCCTCGCCGGCCGCCACCGCCCCGGCGGCGGCCGGGACGGGCGGCCAGGTGTCCGCGCCAGGTGCCGCTGGGCCGGCCACGGGCGGGCCGGCCGTGACCCATTCTGTCGCGACGACCAGCGGCTCGGGCGCGACCGTGACCACCACCCGCACCGTCGGCGGCCGGACCATCGTGACGCAGGTCCGCCAGCCCGGCGGCTACCACGACAACTGACCGCGATGAAGACATCACCGGTAGAGCTGACCGTCTCCGGGCCCTGGCAGCGGATCAGGACCGGCGACGATGCCGTCGCGGTGGCCGAGCGAGCGGCGCTGGGCACCAGCGCCCGGATCGCGGTCTGGCCGCCGGAGAGCCTCGGACCGGCGCAGGCCGCGGTCGGCAGGGTCCTGGCCGCCCTCGACCGTCAGGCGAGCCGGTTCCGGCCCGACTCGGAACTCTCCTGGATCAACGGCGCCCGGGACGGCCTGTTCCTGCTCAGCGACGGACTGGCCCAGGCCATCGGCGTCGCGCTCGCGGCCGCACGATGGACCGGCGGGCTGGCCGACCCGACGGTCGGCAACGCGCTCATCGGCCTGGGCTACGACCGGGACTTCGCCGCGATCGACCCCGCCCGGCCCGACCCGCCGGCGCCGGCCTGCCGGGTGCCGGGCTGGCAGGCGGTCCAGCTCGCCGGCGTCCTGCTGCGCCGTCCGGCGGGCGTGCGGCTGGACCTGGGCGCCACGGCCAAGGGCCTGGGCTCCGATCGCGCCGCGCGCGCGGCCATGTCGGCCTGCGGGCAGGCCGGCGGCATCCTGGTCGCGCTCGGCGGGGACATGGCCGTCGCCGGGACGCCGCCCCGCGGCGGCTGGCCGGTCACGGTGGCCGACCGGACCGCCGCGCCCGGCGCGCAGATGGTCCGCCTCGAGCACGGCGCGATCGCCACCTCGTCGGTCACCTGCCGGGCCTGGCGGCGCGGCGGCCAGGACCTGCACCACATCATCGATCCGCGCACTGGTCGCCCAGCCAGCGGGCCCTGGCTGATGGCCAGCGTGGCCGCCGCCACCTGTGCCGACGCCAACGCCGCCGCCACCGCGGCCATCGTGGCCGGGGCCCAGGCCGAGGACTGGCTCGCCGCGGCGGGCCTGCCGGCCCGGCTGGCTGGGCGGGACGGCCGCATCCGCCGCATCGGCGGCTGGCCCCGGGCCGACGGCGAGCCGGTGCCGGTCCCGGCCGGAACGCACGTCTACGGCGGGCCGGTCCTGCTCAGCGGAGGTACCCGATGAGCGCGGCGGCCGGAGCCGCGCTGCCCATGCTGTGGCTGGTCTCGCGGGGCAGCGGGCTGGCGCTGCTGGTCGCGCTGAGCCTGGTCATGGTGCTGGGCACGGTCACCCGGCTGGGCGCGGCGGGCCGGCGCGTGCCCGCGTTCGCGTGGCAGGAACTGCACCGGACGCTGGCCCTGTTCTGCGTCGCGTTCCTGGTCCTGCACGTCGGCACGGCGATCCTGGACCCGTTCGTCTCGATCGGCTGGCCCGCCGCCGTGCTCCCGTTCACGTCCGGGTATCGCCCGCTGGCCATCGGCCTGGGCACGCTTGCGGTGGACCTGGGCGGCGCCGTGCTGCTCACCAGCCTGATCCGCAGGCGGCTGGGCTACCGCGCCTGGCGGGCGGTGCACTGGCTGGCCCTCCTGGCCTGGCCTGCCGCGTTCGCGCACTCGCTGCTGGCCGGCGGTGGCGACCTGCGGACCTGGTGGGTCGCGCTGATCGAGGTGGGCGCGGCCGCCGCGGTGGTGACCGCCTTCGCGGCCCGGCTGATCCACGGCCGGCGACGGCCCGGATACCCGCGACGACCGTGTTATCGCGCCGGAGTCCTGGCCCGGCGCCGGACGTGAGCGGCGCGGTGACGGAAGCGGCGGCAGACCTTGCGCTCCCCCGCCTGCTCCCGGCCGGGCCGGTTCCCGGTCCGGCCAGCCGGGCGCGGCACCTGGTCCGGTACGGGCCGCCACCCGCGAGGCTCAGTGAGCAAGGCCGCGCCGAGCTGATGGCCGAGGTCGAGCGATCGGGGCTGACCGGCCGCGGCGGCGCCGGGTTCCCGGCCGCGCGGAAACTGGCCGCCGTGCGCCACAGCCAGCCCGGCGACCGAACCGCGGTGGTGGTCGCCAACGGCACCGAGGGCGAGCCTGCCAGCGCGAAGGACAAGGTCCTGCTGGCTCGCTCGCCGCACCTGGTGCTGGATGGCGCGGCCATCGCCGCCGACCTCGTCGGCGCCCGCCAAGCCCTGATCGTGGTGCCGAATCCGGTCCGCGACCTCGTGGCGGACGCGGTCGCGGAGCGAGCGGCCGCGGGCCCGGAGGCGGTCCGCTGGCGCGTCGTCACGGCGGCCGAGGGCTTCGTCGCCGGGCAGGCCAGCGCAGTCGTGCACTGGATCGACCGAGGTGTCCCCAAGCCGACCGCCACGCCGCCCCGGCTGGCCGAGCGCGGCCTGCGCGGCGCGCCGACGCTGGTCCACAACGTCGAGACCCTGGCCCACCTGGCGCTCATTGCCCGCTACGGGGCCGACTGGTTCCGGTCGGCCGGCACCGCGCGCGAGCCCGGATCCATGCTGGTCACGGTCCTGGGTGCGGTCCGCGACCCGGCCGTGCTCGAGATCGCGATCGGCACGCCGGTCAGCGAGGTGCTGGACCAGGCCGGCGGCCCGTCCCGGCCCCTGCGTGCTCTGCTGCTCGGGGGCTTCTCCGGAACCTGGGCCGACGCCGCCGCCGCGTGCTCCCGGCCGTTTTCCTCAGCGGGCCTCGCCGACCTCGGCGCCGGGACCGGCGCTGGCCTGATCGCGGCCCTGCCTGATGACGCCTGCGGCCTGGCCGAGACCGCACGGGTGGCGCGCTACCTGGCTGGGCAGTCCACGGGCCAGTGCGGGCCGTGCCTGTTCGGGCTGGACGCCATCGCGCGCGGGGTCGAGCGGCTCGCCGACGGGCGCACCGCCGAGACCGCCGCGCTGGCCCGGTGGCTCGGCCAGGTCGCGGGCCGCGGTGCCTGCGGGCACCCGGACGGAGTCTCGCGGCTGGTCCGCAGCGCGCTGACGGTGTTCGCCGACGAGCTGGAGCAGCACGCCGCGGGCTGGTGCTGCGGCCGAGCCCGCGTGCTGCCGGTCCCGCCCCGGAGGTCGCGATGACCCGGCGGTCCGCATGACGGCCAGGCGGCCCGTGGCGCTCCGGGTCGATCCCATCGCCTGCGACGGCCGCGGCCTGTGTGCCGAGGTACTGCCTGAGCTGATCAAGCTGGACGACTGGGGCTTCCCGGTGATCCGCGAGGGCAGCGTGCCGCCCGCCCTCCGGGCCGCGGCCGGGGAAGCGGTCCGCATCTGCCCGAAGCTCGCCCTGAGGCTTGACCCGGCGGCTCCTGCTCGGGCCCGCGACCTTCGGTAATGAGGCAGCGGCGAAGCCGGATCCGGTGCCCTGACCCGGCGCAGGTGATCGGTCAGCCATCGGCGGAGCCAGAGGAGTTCTTTACCGAGTCTGAAGAGGTTGTACACCACGCCTTGGGACCCGGGCCGGCATGCTCTTCTACGTGGCACACACGCCGACCGCGCCGGCCTCGCGCGACCGACGCCAGCGCATCAGGCCGGCCGCTCCACCGAGGCCGGCGCTGGTTCAGGCGGCGCTCGTCATGGTCGGCGTCGGCCTTGGCGTGACGACGGCCTTGGCCATCACGGCCGAGACCGCGAGCCAGCTGGCTGCCCCCGGCGGATGGGCCACGTTCGGCGGGAGCCTCACCGGCCTGGTCGGCACCTACCTTGCCCTGGTCATGGTGCTGCTGGTGAGCCGCATCCCCTTTGTCGAGCGGGTGCTAGGCCAGGACGGGCTGCTGCGCTGGCACCGGTGGCTGGCGCCCTGGCCGATCGGCCTGCTGATAACGCACGCTCTGCTCATCACGATCGGCTACGCCCGCGCCGCCCGGACCGGCGCCTGGCATCAGGTCGGCGTCCTGATCGTCCAGTACCCCGACATCCTCACCGCGACGGTGGCGCTGGGCCTGATGTGCCTGGCCGGGGCGATATCCGTCCGTGCGGTGCGGCGGCGGCTGCCCCGGGAGCGGTGGTGGGTGGTGCACCTGTACCTGTACCTGGCCCTGGCCATCTCCTTCGCGCACGTCATCGTCCTCGGCCCGTCGTTCGTCGGGCATCCGCTGACCCAGTTCGTCTGGTCGGCGGCGTGGCTGGGCACCGCCGGGCTGGTGCTCAGCTACCGGTTCGGGCTGCCGGTGGTGCGCAGCCTGCGGCACCGGCTGCGTGTCGTCGAGGTGCGCGCGGAGGGTCCCGGCGTCACCTCGGTCATCGTCAGCGGCCGTCACCTCGACCGGCTGGCGGTCTGCGGCGGCCAGTTCTTCCTGTGGCGGTTTCTCACCCCGGACCTGTGGTGGCAGGCCCATCCCTACTCGCTCTCGGCGCTGCCAAGGCCGCCGTACCTGCGGCTGACGGTCAAGAACGTCGGTGATCATTCCGCGGCCGTGGCCAGGCTGAAGCCCGGCACGGCGATTGCGATCGAGGGGCCGTACGGGACCTTCACCCGTCACGCCCAGCAGCGGCGCGGGGCGCTGCTGGTGGCGGCCGGTATCGGCGTCACCGCGCTGCGGGCGCTGCTAGAAGATTTGCCGCCCCGGTCGGCCCCCGTCGTCATCCTGCGGGCCAGCCGCGAGGCCGACCTGGTGCTCAGGGCCGAGGTCACTGAGCTGGTCCGCAGTCGCCGGGGCCGACTGCACGAGCTGGTCGGCAGCCGCGAGCAAGCCGCGATCAGCGAGCGGTCGCTGCGCCGCCTGGTTCCCGACCTGGACCACCGGGACGTCTATGTCTGCGGGCCCGAGGGATTCGTCGCCGATATTGTCGAGGTCGCCCGGAGTCTCGGGATTCCGGGCGAGGCCATCCACCATGAGGCGTTCGCGCTATGACGCATCCGTGCACCGAAGCTGAGTCACCACCACGCTGGTCGAATCAGGAGCAGGCATGCAGCTGAAGCGGGCGCCGTTGCTCGTCATCGCCGGAACCATCGCGGGGCTGGCGGGGGTCCTCTCGTTCCACAGCCAGCCTGCGGCGCCAGCGGCGCTGCCTGGCACCCCGGGTCAGGTGTCCGGTGGCACCCACTCCGCCAGACGATCCGGGGCGGCCGCCGGGCTGGACCCGGGCCGCGCGACGGCACGGCACGCCAGGGCCAGGGGCCGGGCCAGGGCGGCCCCCGCACGGAGGCAGGGCGCCCGCAGCGCGCTAGGCGCCACGGAGCAGTACGGCTACGGAGAACTGGCGGTCCGGGTCACCACCCGCGGCAGGAAGATCATCGACGTCGCGGTCGCCGGGATCCAGACCGCCGAGCCCTATTCGGCGAACCTGGCCCGCCAGGTCATTCCGACGCTCCGCTCGGAGGTGCTGTCCGGGCAGACGGCCAGCATCAACGCCGTCAGCGGGGCTACCTACACCAGTGAGGCGTACGCCAAGTCGCTCCAGGCGGCGCTGGACAAGCTCCATCTCAGGTAGCCAGGAGTGCGCGGGCACGCGGAGACCGGCGCGCCGGTCATCAGCCACGCCGAGCCGGTCATGGGCACCGTGGCGTCGTTCACAGTCGTGCCGGGCAGCCAGTCCGGGCGGGCCGTCGCGGACGCGATCCAGGCCGCGTGCGCGGTGCTGCACGAGGCCGACGCGACCTTCAGCACCTGGGATCCGTGCAGCCCGGTCAGCCGGCTGCGTCGCGGCGAGGCAGCGCTCAGCGACCTGCCGGCCGCCGTCGGCGAGGCCCTCGACTGCTGCGCAAGCGCGCGCCTTATGTCCGGGGGCTGGTTCGACCCGTGGGCTATGCCCGGCGGAGTTGACCCGACCGGGCTGGTTAAGGGCTGGGCGGTGGACCGGGCCCTGGCTGTCCTGCGCGAGGCGGGAATGGCGGCCGCGATGATCAACGGCGGCGGCGATATCGCGGTCTACGGGTCACCGGCGCCGCACCAGCATTGGCGGATCGGGATCCGCCACCCCTGGCGCGCTGGCGCGCTGGCCGCCATTCTCGAGGTTCCGGCCGCCGTGGCCACGTCCGGGAGCTACGAGCGCGGCGCCCACCTGGTCGACCCGTTCACCGGCCGGCCAGGCGGCAGCGCCGCGTCCGCCACAGTTACCGGGCCCAGCCTGGCCTTCGCTGACGCCCTGGCGACCGCGCTGGCCGTCGGCGTGGACGAGGTCCTGGGCATCGTGTCCGGGCTCGACGGTTACGACGGCTACCTCATCCGCGCCGACGGCGGCGAGGCAAGCACCCCCGGCATCACCTTCGCCGCGGCCTGATTGCAGCGTCCGGGCGGGAAGCAGGTCAAGGCGGGGGACGGCCGCGGCTGACCAGGGCCGCCACCCCGGCCACCCGGCCGTCCCGGCGCATCGCGGTCGCGGCGCGCCGTTGCCCCGCCAGGTACCGGTCCAGGAAGTCGACGGTGACCCGGGCAACCACGGGCTCGGGCGGACCGTGTCCCTCGTAGGGCGGCAGGTGCCCCGCCCCGAGCAAGTCCAGGTAGAAACGCGGGCCCGACCGGTCCGCCTGGTACATGAGCAGGCTGGCCGCGGGCGGGTTGATGGTGTCGGAGTCGCCCTGGACGAACAGGATGGGCGGGGTCCGCCCCCGGAAGTACGAGCCGCCCAGCGGTGCCCACTCCGCGCCCGCCAGGATGATGGCGGCCTTGACCGCGCGGTCATGGCAGCAGCTGCCCGCGGCGATCGCGGCCACGGTATCCCCGCCGTCGGAATGCCCGGCGACAGCGACCTCGCCCAGGTCGACCAGCCCGGCCAGCGGGCCGCGGGGCCCGCGGCTGGCGGCCAGCACCCGCCGGATGACGTAGGCCATGTCAGCGGGCTGGCTGGCCAGATCGCCCTCGTCGGGGGCGGCGGTATGGCAGCTGGTGCGGGGAAACTGGACGGCCGCGACCACGTAGCCCGCGCTGGCCCAGGCGCGCAGCAGCGCAGCGTAGCTGCCCTGGCACTGCACGAATCCCGGTGCGAACACCACCAGCGGGAACAGCCCCCGGGCCAGCCGACCAGAATCGGCTGCGCCCCGCGGGATCACCGGGTAGCGCACCAGCGTCGGCAGATGCCGCGTGCTCGGCCGGGCGCGAGACCGGTCGACCAGGCGGAGGAGGCGCTGGGCGACCGCGTAGCGGCCGATCGTCCCGATGGGCAGGCGCTCGGGCTGAACGGGCCGTGGTGGCCGGGCCGAGCGCGCCGCGGTCGGCCGATCGCTGCGCGCATGAGGAACGGAATGGGGAGGAGCCGCGCCCGTTGCCGAGCAGGCCGCCGCGAGCGACGTGATCGCGACCGCCAGAGCGGCTCGGCATTTCCACCGATGCACGCCATGCAGGATATCCCGGCCGACCCGGAGCCCGACGTGGCGCATTGCTTAACCAGAACTTAGTAAGTCGGCGCTCCCTTACCAGATCTGAAGCATTGTTAACCACTTCTGAATTCGCCGGTACGGAGTCATTAGCACGGTCATGGATAGCCTTCAAGAATGACCTCAGGGAAGATACTTTCCAGTGACCCCGGATATTCCGATAAGCCCGCCCGGCAGCGCCTGGCCCGGTATGCCACCGCGCACGCGGTCCGCCGCCAGCGCCGGGTCTGGTCGGGCCGGGTGACCAGCTGGGATCAGCACAGCTCGGCCGGCCTCACCGCGGTGACGGCCGCCGCGCTCGACGCCGCTAACGTGGGGCCGGGTGCCCAGGTCGTCGACCTGGGCTGCGGGACCGGCCAGCTCAGCCTGCCGCTCGCAAAGCAGGGCGCCCAGGTCCTCGCGGTGGACGTGAGCTCGGCCATGATCCGGCGCCTGCAAGCGGAATCACGGCAGCGCGGCGTGGTGAGCCTGGAGGCGGTGGCCCTGCCGGTGGAGGAACTGGTCCTGCCCGCCGGGAGCGTTGACCTCGTCGTGTCCAGCTACGCTCTGCACCACCTGCGTGACGCCGACAAGGCCCGCCTGATCTCGGCGGCCAGCGGCTGGCTCCGGCCCGGTGGGCGGCTGATCATCGCCGACATGATGCTCGGCCGCGGCGGCTCCCGCCGAGACCGCGCGATCATCCGGTCCAAGATCGCGGCGCTGGCCCGCAAGGGCGCCGGCGGCTGGTGGAGAATAGCCAAGAACGCCGCGCGCTACCTGCTGCGGGTCCAGGAGCGGCCGGTCTCGATGGACGCCTGGACGGCCATGCTGACTCGGAGCGGCTTCATCGAGGTGACCGCGACGGCCATCGTCGCCGAGGCCGGGCTGGTGACCGGGCGCCGCCCGGATGGACTCGCCCGCGACGAGCAGGCCGGGATAGTTGATGCCAGCCTGGCGCCCTGAGGCGGTGAGGTGACATGAAGCTCCCAGGCGCGCCCCTCGGCCCGCTCGGGCTCGCGCTGCTGACCGTCACCGCGGTGGCCGGGATCGTCCTCGCCGTGCACGGCTGGTCCGGGCGCCACGCCGGGCAGCCGCCGGGCGCACTGGCCGGATCAGGCCCCCGGCCTGCGGCCCGGACGTCACCGGCGCTCCGCCCGGCCGTCTCACCCGCCACCTCCGCTGCGGGCCCGCGGCCCCGGACCGCGTCTCCCGCGGCCAGCCCGGGCCCGTTGCTGAGCTCCCAGCAGTACGCGGCGTATTCCTTCCGAGTGTGGCCGGGCACCCTGGGCGCCGGCGCGCGGGCGGCGCTCACCGGGCTGTCGGTCAGGGTCCGCCGCCATGGCTCGGGCATCCTGGTCACCGCCGGGGTGAACGGGCAGCCGGGTGGCGCCCCGCATTTCTACGCCAGCGGCGCCCTGGTCTACGTGGTCGAGGCATCGCTCGGCGATGACTCCGGTGCCACCGACTACAGCCTGGGCGACGACGGCCTGGTGGTCACGGACGCCCAGGGCAGGATCGTGCGGTGAGCGCCGCCGGGAACCGGTCTGCCCGGAACCGATCTGCCGGGAACCCGTCTGCCGGGAACCGCGCTGATGAGGCAGCGGGGCTCGCGGCCGCATGGGCTCCGACCGCGGGCCGGCTCCTGCTCGGCCTGGTGCTGGCGTGGTTCGGCTATCACGAGCTGGTCCGGCCCGCGCTATGGACCGGGTACGTCCCGGTCGTGAGCTCAGGGTCCGGCCTGGCCGCCCTCCTGGTCCTGGCGCACGGCTGGCTGCTGCTCGTCCTGGCCGTGGCCATGATCGCCGGGATCGCGCCGCGAGCCGCCGCGGCCGCCGCGGCCGTCCTGCTGCTCGAGATCGTGATCTCGCTGACGGTGACTGGCGGGCTGTCTGATCTGACACTGCGCGATGTCGGTGTCCTCGGCCTGGCCGTCTGCCTGACCGGGCGCCACTCGCAGCGGCTCACGCTGAGACGCTAGCCCGCCCGGCGGAGGTTGCGCGCGGCAGGTCGACGGTCACGGTGAGACCCCCGCCGACGGTCCGGGAGAGCGCGGCCGAGCCACCGCTGGAGGTGGCGAGCCGGTCGACGATGGCCAGGCCCAGGCCCGAGCCCCCAGCGGTGCCGGTGGCGAAGCGGCGGAACGCCCGGTCCATGTCGGCCTGGCTCATCCCCGGCCCGTCGTCGGCCGCCACCACCCGCACGCGCTCGGGCGTAGTCGTGGTGCTCACCGTGACATGGCTGCCCTCCCCCGCCGCGTCCACCGCGTTGGCGATCAGGTTGTCCAGGATCTGCTCCAGGTAACCGTCGGCGATCAGTGCCGGCGCTGACGGCGACGAGGCGGCGATGAGCTCGATGCCCTGCTCGGCGGCGACCGGCGCCCATGCCGCGATCCGCTCGCTGATGACCTCGTCGGCCCGGACCACAACGGCGGGCGGCGTGGCGTTCTCGGCCCGCGCGACGGCGAGCAGCCCGTCGACCAGGCGGGACAGCCGGGCCACCTCGCCGAGCGCAGCGGCGAAGCCGGCGGCGTCTCCGGACTCATCCGCGAGCAGGTCGAGCTGCAGCCGGAGGGCCGCCAGCGGCGTGCGGAGCTGGTGCGATACGTCCTCGATGACCGCGCGGTGCCCGTGCACGAGCGACTCCATCCGCCCGGCCATCGTGTTGAACGTGTCGGCGAGGCGGCGGAACTCGGCGGGGCAGGAGGCGGCCGTTGCCCTCGCGGACAGGTCCCCGTCGCCCAGCCCCCGCGCCGCGGTGTCCAGGACGGCCAATGGTCGGGCCGCCCACCGGGACAGGCCGAGTCCGATGAGAACCGCCGCGGCGAGGGCCGCCGCCGCGATCAGGACCAGGGTCAGCCAGAACGTCCGGAGGACTAGCTCCAGCCGCTCGGTGGGGCGCCTCAGGGCTACGATGCCCACGGTCGCGCGGCCGCTGCGGACGGGCACCACCACGAGTACCTGGTCGTCGGCCACGTCGGTCACCAGCGCCGCGGAGCGATCCGCGCGGCCGACAAGGCGAGCGGGAACGCGGACGGGAGGGCCCGCGCTGCGGATGACCCGGCCGGACGGCGACAGGATGGCCAGGCCGTCGCCGCCGCGGCGGGCAGCGGCGAGATCCTGACCCAGCCCGGCGCCGGCTACCCGGTCGGCCAGCAGCTCCTCGGCCGCGGCGGCCGCCGACCGGGCCTGGGACTGGGCGTCCTCCAGGTAGGCGGAGTAGTCGTGCGCGGACGCCTTGATCCCCAGCGGGATGACCGCGCCGATCAGGATGGCGGCCGTCAGTCCGACCAGGGCCAGCAGCAGGCGCCGCCTCATCGCGGATTCATCGCGGATCAGCCAGCCGGAAGCCTCGCCCGTAGACCGTCTCGATGAGCCCAGGGCGGCCGAGCTTGCGGCGCAGCGACGCGACGTGCACGTCGAGCACCTTCATCGGGCCGTACCAGTGCGCGTTCCACGCCTGGTCCATGATCTCCTCACGGGTCACCACCCGTCCCGGATCGCTGGCCAGGCACTCCACGATGCTGAATTCCTTGGGCGTCAGCGCCACCTCCTGGCCCGCCACCGTCACCTTGCCGGTTCGCAGGTCCACCGCCAGGTCGCCGTGCCGCAGCACCTCGCCGCCCGGCGGCCGGCTGCGCCGCAGCACCGCCCGCACCCGCGCCAGCAGCTCCGCCAGCCCGAACGGCTTGACCAGGTAATCGTCGGCGCCCTGGTCGAGCGCCAGCACCCGGTCGGATTCCTCGCCCCGCGCGGTAATCACGATGATCGCCCCGGCCGCGCGGGCACGGAGGCGACCGCAGAGCTCGACGCCATCGATGTCGGGCAGGCCCAGGTCCAGCAGCACCACGTCCGCGGCGGGCCGACCAAGGACCTCGCGCCCGGTCGCCACGCTCGACACCGTGTACCCGGCCAGGGTCAGCCCCCGGACGAGCTGCGCCGTGATCGCCGGGTCGTCCTCCACGACGAGCACACTCGCCGGAAAATCATCGCAGGGCTGATGAGATGACATGCCCGACAATGCCACCGGGCTCCTTACTCGCGCGGTTAGAATGCTGACCTTCAGCCTAGGGACAATTCGGCGAAACCGTTGATCAGCCGGGTCGGTTAAGAACATCTGAACCGGATTTACAAAGCTTCTTAGGAACCTGCCAGGGCCGGAGCAGATTAACCAGGCCTGCGGCGTTGCCGGCCGCTTCAGGCTGGCGGCGGAGCCGCCGCCTAGTGTTCGCGGTCACGATGCGCTTTGCTTGAGACACGGCCGATTACCCGATGGCGGCGCCAACCAGGTGCCCGACGCCGTAGGTAACGCCCAGCCCCAGCGCACCGCCGATTACGAGCCGTAGCACGGAGCGGCGGATATTGCTGCCGCCGATGCGGGCGCTGAGGGCGCCCGCGAGGCCGAGCGCGATCAGGACAGCGAGAATAGTGACCGGAACCCGGAGCGCGGCCGGAGGCAGCAGGATGGCCGCCAGCGGCAGCAGCGCGCCGGAGGTGAAGGACAGCGCTGACGCGGTAGCGGCCTGGACGGGGCTGGCGAGGTCATCGGGGTCGATGTGCAGCTCCGCGTCCAGATGCGCGGCGAGGGCACTATGGGCGGTCAGCTCCACGGCGACGGTGCGGGCTGTGGCCGCAGATAGCCCCTTGGCCTCGTACAGGGCGGTCAGCTCGGCCAGCTCGGCTTCCGGCGTCTGCGCAAGCTCGCGCTTTTCCTGGCTGAGCTCCGCCAGCTCGCTGTCGCGCTGGCTGGAGACCGACACGTACTCCCCCAGCGCCATCGACACCGCCCCGGCAACCAGCCCGGCCAGCCCGGCGGTGAAAATGGGACCACGGGCCGCCGTGGCGCCCGCCACCCCAACCACGATGCCGGCGACCGACACGATCCCGTCGTTAGCGCCCAGCACCGCGGCCCGCAGCCAGTTCAGCCGCCCCGCGCCGCCCCCGGCATGCGGTTCCCCCGGATGGGTCGCCCGGCCCTCGGCAGCCGCCCGGACCTGAGCCTGGGAGGGCATCTCATCATCAGCACCCATGCCCTCCACCCAACCACCAGTCCGGCCAGCGCGCGCAA
>CAWGHW010000019.1:0-27614 GCA_963822485.1 uncultured Actinomycetota bacterium | reverse complement strand
CGGCGGAGCCAGAGGAGTTCTTTACCGAGTCTGAAGAGGTTGTACACCACGCCTTGGGACCCGGGCCAGCATGCTCTTCTACGTGGCACACACGCCGAGCCGCGCGGGCCTCGCGCCGAACCAAGCGCCGGCGCATCCCGCAGGCCGCTCCACCCGCGAGGCCGGCGCTGGTTCAGGCGGCGCTCGTCATGGTCGGCGTCGGCCTTGGCGTGACGACGGCCTTGGCCATCACGGCCGAGACCGCGAGCCAGCTGGCTGCCCCCGGCGGTGGTCAGCATTTTCGGCGGGAGCCTCACCGGCCTGGTCGGCACCTACCTTGCCCTGGTCATGGTGCTGCTGGTGAGCCGCATCCCCTTTGTCGAGCGGGTGCTAGGCCAGGACGGGCTGCTGCGCTGGCACCGGTGGCTGGCGCCCTGGCCGATCGGCCTGCTGATAACGCACGCTCTGCTCATCACGATCGGCTACGCCCGCGCCGCCCGGACCGGCGCCTGGCATACGGTCGGCGTCCTGATCGTCCAGTACCCCGACATCCTCACCGCGACGGTGGCGCTGGGCCTGATGTGCCTGGCCGGGGCGATATCCGTCCGTGCGGTGCGGCGGCGGCTGCCCCGGGAGCGGTGGTGGGTGGTGCACCTGTACCTGTACCTGGCCCTGGCCATCTCCTTCGCGCACGTCATCGTCCTCGGCCCGTCGTTCGTCGGGCATCCGCTGACCCAGTTCGTCTGGTCGGCGGCGTGGCTCCCCACAGCCGGGCTGGTGCTCAGCTACCAGTCGTGCTGCCGGTCGTTCGCAGCCTGCGGCACCGGCTGCGTGTCGTCGAGGTGCGCGCGGAGGGTCCCGGCGTCACCTCGGTCATCGTCAGCGGCCGTCGCCTCGACCGGCTGGCGGATCTGCGGCGGCCAGTTCTTCCTGTGGCGGTTTTTTTCGCCGGACCTGTGGTGGCAGGCCCATCCCTACTCGCTGCTCGGCGCTGCCAAGGCCGCCGTACCTGCGGCTGACAGTCAAGAACGTCGGTGATCATTCCGCGGCCGTGGCCAGGCTGAAGCCCGGCACGGCGATTGCGATCGAGGGGCCGTACGGGACCTTCACCCGTCACGCCCCAGCAGCGGCGCGGGGCGCTGCTGGTGGCGGCCGGTATCGGCGTCACCGCGCTGCGGGCGCTGCTTGAAGATTTGCCGCCCCGGTCGGCCCCCGTCGTCATCCTGCGGGCCAGCCGCGAGGCCGACCTGGTGCTCAGGGCCGAGGTCACTGAGCTGGTCCGCAGTCGCCGGCGGCTGCGCCAGAGAGCTGGTCGGCAGCCGCGAGCAAGCCGCGATCAGCGAGCGGTCGCTGCGCCGCCTGGTTCCCGACCTAGACCACCGGGACGTCTATGTCTGCGGGCCCGAGGGATTCGTCGCCGATATTGTCGAGGTCGCCCGGAGTCTCGGGATTCCGGGCGAGGCCATCCACCATGAGGCGTTCGCGCTATGACGCATCCGTGCACCGAAGCTGAGTCACCACCACGCTGGTCGAATCAGGAGCAGGCATGCAGCTGAAGCGGGCGCCGTTGCTCGTCATCGCCGGAACCGTCGCGGGGCTGGCGGGGGTCTGTCGTTCCACAGCCAGCCTGCGGCGCCAGCGGCGCTGCTGGCACCTCCGGGTCAGGTCTCCGGTAGCGCCCGCTCCACCAGACGATCCGGGGCGGCGCGCCGGCTGGTTACCGGGCCGCGCGACGGCACGGCGCGCCAGGGCCAGGGGCCGGGCCGGGGCGGCCCCCGCACGGAGGCAGGGCGCCCGCAGCGCGCTAGGCGCCACGGAGCAGTACGGCTACGGAGAACTGGCGGTCCGGGTCACCACCCGCGGCAGGAAGATCATCGACGTCGCGGTCGCCGGGATCCAGACCGCCGAGCCCTATTCGGCGAACCTGGCCCGCCAGGTCATTCCGACGCTCCGGTCGGAGGTGCTGTCCGGGCAGACGGCCAGCATCAACGCCGTCAGCGGGGCTACCTACACCAGTGAGGCGTACGCCAAGTCGCTCCAGGCGGCGCTGGACAAGCTCCATCTCAGGTAGCCAGGAGTGCGCGGGCACACGGAGACCGGCGCGCCGGTCATCAGCCACGCCGAGCCGGTCATGGGCACCGTGGCGTCGTTCACAGTCGTGCCGGGCAGCCAGTCCGGGCGGGCCGTCGCGGACGCGATCCAGGCCGCGTGCGCGGTGCTGCACGAGGCCGACGCGACCTTCAGCACCTGGGATCCGTGCAGCCCGGTCAGCCGGCTGCGTCGCGGCGAGGCAGCGCTCAGCGACCTGCCGGCCGCCGTCGGCGAGGCCCTCGACTGCTGCGCAAGCGCGCGCCTTATGTCCGGGGGCTGGTTCGACCCGTGGGCTATGCCCGGCGGAGTTGACCCGACCGGGCTGGTTAAGGGCTGGGCGGTGGACCGGGCCCTGGCTGTCCTGCGCGAGGCGGGAATGGCGGCCGCGATGATCAACGGCGGCGGCGATATCGCGGTCTACGGGTCACCGGCGCCCCGCCCATTGGCGGATCGGGATCCGCCACCCCTGGCGCGCTGGCGCGCTGGCCGCCATTCTCGAGGTTCCGGCCGCCGTGGCCACGTCCGGGAGCTACGAGCGCGGCGCCCACCTGGTCGACCCGTTCACCGGCAGGCCAGGCGGCAGCGCCGCATCCGCCACAGTTACCGGGCCCAGCCTGGCCTTCGCTGACGCCCTGGCGACCGCGCTGGCCGTCGGCGGGGACGAGGTCCTGGGCATCGTGTCCGGGCTCGACGGTTACGACGGCTACCTCATCCGCGCCGACGGCGGCGAGGCAAGCACCCCCGGCATCACCTTCGCCGCGGCCTGATTGCAGCGTCCGGGCGGGAAGCAGGTCAAGGCGGGGGACGGCCGCGGCTGACCAGGGCCGCCACCCCGGCCACCCGGCCGTCCCGGCGCATCGCGGTCGCGGCGCGCCGTTGCCCCGCCAGGTACCGGTCCAGGAAGTCGACGGTGACCCGGGCAACCACGGGCTCGGGCGGACCGTGTCCCTCGTAGGGCGGCAGGTGCCCCGCCCCGAGCAAGTCCAGGTAGAAACGCGGGCCCGACCGGTCCGCCTGGTACATGAGCAGGCTGGCCGCGGGCGGGTTGATGGTGTCGGAGTCGCCCTGGACGAACAGGATGGGCGGGGTCCGCCCCCGGAAGTACGAGCCGCCCAGCGGTGCCCACTCCGCGCCCGCCAGGATGATGGCGGCCTTGACCGCGCGGTCATGGCAGCAGCTGCCCGCGGCGATCGCGGCCACGGTATCCCCGCCGTCGGAATGCCCGGCGACAGCGACCTCGCCCAGGTCGACCAGCCCGGCCAGCGGGCCGCGGGGCCCGCGGCTGGCGGCCAGCACCCGCCGGATGACGTAGGCCATGTCAGCGGGCTGGCTGGCCAGATCGCCCTCGTCGGGGGCGGCGGTATGGCAGCTGGTGCGGGGAAACTGGACGGCCGCGACCACGTAGCCCGCGCTGGCCCAGGCGCGCAGCAGCGCAGCGTAGCTGCCCTGGCACTGCACGAATCCCGGTGCGAACACCACCAGCGGGAACAGCCCCCGGGCCAGCCGACCAGAATCGGCTGCGCCCCGCGGGATCACCGGGTAGCGCACCAGCGTCGGCAGATGCCGCGTGCTCGGCCGGGCGCGAGACCGGTCGACCAGGCGGAGGAGGCGCTGGGCGACCGCGTAGCGGCCGATCGTCCCGATGGGCAGGCGCTCGGGCTGAACGGGCCGTGGTGGCCGGGCCGAGCGCGCCGCGGTCGGCCGATCGCTGCGCGCATGAGGAACGGAATGGGGAGGAGCCGCGCCCGTTGCCGAGCAGGCCGCCGCGAGCGACGTGATCGCGACCGCCAGAGCGGCTCGGCATTTCCACCGATGCACGCCATGCAGGATATCCCGGCCGACCCGGAGCCCGACGTGGCGCATTGCTTAACCAGAACTTAGTAAGTCGGCGCTCCCTTACCAGATCTGAAGCATTGTTAACCACTTCTGAATTCGCCGGTACGGAGTCATTAGCACGGTCATGGATAGCCTTCAAGAATGACCTCAGGGAAGATACTTTCCAGTGACCCCGGATATTCCGATAAGCCCGCCCGGCAGCGCCTGGCCCGGTATGCCACCGCGCACGCGGTCCGCCGCCAGCGCCGGGTCTGGTCGGGCCGGGTGACCAGCTGGGATCAGCACAGCTCGGCCGGCCTCACCGCGGTGACGGCCGCCGCGCTCGACGCCGCTAACGTGGGGCCGGGTGCCCAGGTCGTCGACCTGGGCTGCGGGACCGGCCAGCTCAGCCTGCCGCTCGCAAAGCAGGGCGCCCAGGTCCTCGCGGTGGACGTGAGCTCGGCCATGATCCGGCGCCTGCAAGCGGAATCACGGCAGCGCGGCGTGGTGAGCCTGGAGGCGGTGGCCCTGCCGGTGGAGGAACTGGTCCTGCCCGCCGGGAGCGTTGACCTCGTCGTGTCCAGCTACGCTCTGCACCACCTGCGTGACGCCGACAAGGCCCGCCTGATCTCGGCGGCCAGCGGCTGGCTCCGGCCCGGTGGGCGGCTGATCATCGCCGACATGATGCTCGGCCGCGGCGGCTCCCGCCGAGACCGCGCGATCATCCGGTCCAAGATCGCGGCGCTGGCCCGCAAGGGCGCCGGCGGCTGGTGGAGAATAGCCAAGAACGCCGCGCGCTACCTGCTGCGGGTCCAGGAGCGGCCGGTCTCGATGGACGCCTGGACGGCCATGCTGACTCGGAGCGGCTTCATCGAGGTGACCGCGACGGCCATCGTCGCCGAGGCCGGGCTGGTGACCGGGCGCCGCCCGGATGGACTCGCCCGCGACGAGCAGGCCGGGATAGTTGATGCCAGCCTGGCGCCCTGAGGCGGTGAGGTGACATGAAGCTCCCAGGCGCGCCCCTCGGCCCGCTCGGGCTCGCGCTGCTGACCGTCACCGCGGTGGCCGGGATCGTCCTCGCCGTGCACGGCTGGTCCGGGCGCCACGCCGGGCAGCCGCCGGGCGCACTGGCCGGATCGGGCCCCCGGCCTGCGGCCCGGACGTCACCGGCGCTCCGCCCGGCCGTCTCACCCGCCACCTCCGCTGCGGGCCCGCGGCCCCGGACCGCGTCTCCCGCGGCCAGCCCGGGCCCGTTGCTGAGCTCCCAGCAGTACGCGGCGTATTCCTTCCGAGTGTGGCCGGGCACCCTGGGCGCCGGCGCGCGGGCGGCGCTCACCGGGCTGTCGGTCAGGGTCCGCCGCCATGGCTCGGGCATCCTGGTCACCGCCGGGGTGAACGGGCAGCCGGGTGGCGCCCCGCATTTCTACGCCAGCGGCGCCCTGGTCTACGTGGTCGAGGCATCGCTCGGCGATGACTCCGGTGCCACCGACTACAGCCTGGGCGACGACGGCCTGGTGGTCACGGACGCCCAGGGCAGGATCGTGCGGTGAGCGCCGCCGGGAACCGGTCTGCCCGGAACCGATCTGCCGGGAACCCGTCTGCCGGGAACCGCGCTGATGAGGCAGCGGGGCTCGCGGCCGCATGGGCTCCGACCGCGGGCCGGCTCCTGCTCGGCCTGGTGCTGGCGTGGTTCGGCTATCACGAGCTGGTCCGGCCCGCGCTATGGACCGGGTACGTCCCGGTCGTGAGCTCAGGGTCCGGCCTGGCCGCCCTCCTGGTCCTGGCGCACGGCTGGCTGCTGCTCGTCCTGGCCGTGGCCATGATCGCCGGGATCGCGCCGCGAGCCGCCGCGGCGGCCGCGGCCGTCCTGCTGCTCGAGATCGTGATCTCGCTGACGGTGACTGGCGGGCTGTCTGATCTGACACTGCGCGATGTCGGTGTCCTCGGCCTGGCCGTCTGCCTGACCGGGCGCCACTCGCAGCGGCTCACGCTGAGACGCTAGCCCGCCCGGCGGAGGTTGCGCGCGGCAGGTCGACGGTCACGGTGAGACCCCCGCCGACGGTCCGGGAGAGCGCGGCCGAGCCACCGCTGGAGGTGGCGAGCCGGTCGACGATGGCCAGGCCCAGGCCCGAGCCCCCAGCGGTGCCGGTGGCGAAGCGGCGGAACGCCCGGTCCATGTCGGCCTGGCTCATCCCCGGCCCGTCGTCGGCCGCCACCACCCGCACGCGCTCGGGCGTAGTCGTGGTGCTCACCGTGACATGGCTGCCCTCCCCCGCCGCGTCCACCGCGTTGGCGATCAGGTTGTCCAGGATCTGCTCCAGGTAACCGTCGGCGATCAGTGCCGGCGCCGACGGCGACGAGGCGGCGATGAGCTCGATGCCCTGCTCGGCGGCGACCGGCGCCCATGCCGCGATCCGCTCGCTGATGACCTCGTCGGCCCGGACCACAACGGCGGGCGGCGTGGCGTTCTCGGCCCGCGCGACGGCGAGCAGCCCGTCGACCAGGCGGGACAGCCGGGCCACCTCGCCGAGCGCACCGGCGAAGCCGGCGGCGTCTCCGGACTCATCCGCGAGCAGGTCGAGCTGCAGCCGAAGGGCCGCCAGCGGCGTGCGGAGCTGGTGCGATACGTCCTCGATGACCGCGCGGTGCCCGTGCACGAGCGACTCCATCCGCCCGGCCATCGTGTTGAACGTGTCGGCGAGGCGGCGGAACTCGGCGGGGCAGGAGGCGGCCGTTGCCCTCGCGGACAGGTCCCCGTCGCCCAGCCCGCGCGCCGCGGTGTCCAGGACGGCCAATGGTCGGGCCGCCCACCGGGACAGGCCGAGTCCGATGAGAACCGCCGCGGCGAGGGCCGCCGCCGCGATCAGGACCAGGGTCAGCCAGAACGTCCGGAGGACTAGCTCCAGCCGCTCGGTGGGGCGCCTCAGGGCTACGATGCCCACGGTCGCGCGGCCGCTGCGGACGGGCACCACCACGAGTACCTGGTCGTCGGCCACGTCGGTCACCAGCGCCGCGGAGCGATCCGCGCGGCCGACAAGGCGAGCGGGAACGCGGACGGGAGGGCCCGCGCTGCGGATGACCCGGCCGGACGGCGACAGGATGGCCAGGCCGTCGCCGCCGCGGCGGGCAGCGGCGAGATCCTGACCCAGCCCGGCGCCGGCTACCCGGTCGGCCAGCAGCTCCTCGGCCGCGGCGGCCGCCGACCGGGCCTGGGACTGGGCGTCCTCCAGGTAGGCGGAGTAGTCGTGCGCGGACGCCTTGATCCCCAGCGGGATCACCGCGCCGATCAGGATGGCGGCCGTCAGTCCGACCAGGGCCAGCAGCAGGCGCCGCCTCATCGCGGATTCATCGCGGATTCATCGCGGATCAGCCAGCCGGAAGCCTCGCCCGTAGACCGTCTCAATGAGCCCAGGGCGGCCGAGCTTGCGGCGCAGCGACGCGACGTGCACGTCGAGTACCTTCATCGGGCCGTACCAGTGCGCGTTCCACGCCTGGTCCATGATCTCCTCACGGGTCACCACCCGTCCCGGATCGCTGGCCAGGCACTCCACGATGCTGAATTCCTTGGGCGTCAGCGCCACCTCCTGGCCCGCCACCGTCACCTTGCCGGTTCGCAGGTCCACCGCCAGGTCGCCGTGCCGCAGCACCTCGCCGCCCGGCGGCCGGCTGCGCCGCAGCACCGCCCGCACCCGCGCCAGCAGCTCCGCCAGCCCGAACGGCTTGACCAGGTAATCGTCGGCGCCCTGGTCGAGCGCCAGCACCCGGTCGGATTCCTCGCCCCGCGCGGTAATCACGATGATCGCCCCGGCCGCGCGGGCACGGAGGCGACCGCAGAGCTCGACGCCATCGATGTCGGGCAGGCCCAGGTCCAGCAGCACCACGTCCGCGGCGGGCCGACCAAGGACCTCGCGCCCGGTCGCCACGCTCGACACCGTGTACCCGGCCAGGGTCAGCCCCCGGACGAGCTGCGCCGTGATCGCCGGGTCGTCCTCCACGACGAGCACACTCGCCGGAAAATCATCGCAGGGCTGATGAGATGACATGCCCGACAATGCCACCGGGCTCCTTACTCGCGCGGTTAGAATGCTGACCTTCAGCCTAGGGACAATTCGGCGAAACCGTTGATCAGCCGGGTCGGTTAAGAACATCTGAACCGGATTCACAAAGCTTCTTAGGAACCTGCCAGGGCCGGAGCAGATTAACCAGGCCTGCGGCGTTGCCGGCCGCTTCAGGCTGGCGGCGGAGCCGCCGCCTAGTGTTCGCGGTCACGATGCGCTTTGCTTGAGACACGGCCGATTACCCGATGGCGGCGCCAACCAGGTGCCCGACGCCGTAGGTAACGCCCAGCCCCAGCGCACCGCCGATTACGAGCCGTAGCACGGAGCGGCGGATATTGCTGCCGCCGATGCGGGCGCTGAGGGCGCCCGCGAGGCCGAGCGCGATCAGGACAGCGAGAATAGTGACCGGAACCCGGAGCGCGGCCGGAGGCAGCAGGATGGCCGCCAGCGGCAGCAGCGCGCCGGAGGTGAAGGACAGCGCTGACGCGGTAGCGGCCTGGACGGGGCTGGCGAGGTCATCGGGGTCGATGTGCAGCTCCGCGTCCAGATGCGCGGCGAGGGCGCCATGGGCGGTCAGCTCCACGGCGACGGTGCGGGCTGTGGCCGCGGATAGCCCCTTGGCCTCGTACAGGGCGGTCAGCTCGGCCAGCTCGGCTTCCGGCGTCTGCGCAAGCTCGCGCTTTTCCTGGCTGAGCTCCGCCAGCTCGCTGTCGCGCTGGCTGGAGACCGACACGTACTCCCCCAGCGCCATCGACACCGCCCCGGCAACCAGCCCGGCCAGCCCGGCGGTGAAAATGGGACCACGGGCCGCCGTGGCGCCCGCCACCCCAACCACGATGCCGGCGACCGACACGATCCCGTCGTTAGCGCCCAGGACCGCGGCCCGCAGCCAGTTCAGCCGCCCCGCGCCGCCCCCGGCATGCGGTTCCCCCGGATGGGTCGCCCGGCCCTCGGCAGCCGCCCGGACCTGAGCCTGGGAGGGCATCTCATCATCAGCACCCATGCCCTCCACCCAACCACCAGTCCGGCCAGCGCGCGCAACGAGATACCGCGCCCGCGCTTCTCGCTAGCACGGAGGGACGGGCGCGAACCTGACGTTCTCCTGCGCGGCGATCAGCCTGTCAGCTGTGCATCGCAGCCTTCCGGGCATTCCCGGGTCCTAGCCGGTGGAAATCAGACTGGCCAGTCCATCCAGACCACCAGGGCCAGCGTGACAGGTCATTGAAATTCTTTGTCACATAACCCGGTCGGCGCGAGGGCGGTGAGCATGCCGTCGTACTCCTCGGGCCAGGTGAGGATGTCACCGTGCTTCTCGCACAGCCCCGCCCAGTGGGCGTCCTTGGCGGGCCGACGTTCCAGCGCAACTACCCCCGCACGGCGTGGACGCCCTCCCAGTGCGGCCGCAGCGAGCCCGCCTCGCGCAGCGAGTCCAGCGCGTGAACATAGTCCAGGACCTGGCCGATCGCCAGGCGGACCTGCCCGGTCTGGTTTCCCTGGTAAGGGACTTGACCTCGGAGATGAAGGCCACGCCCCCAGCGTCTCCTGCCGCCCGGCAAGCCCGATGCGGGTCGGCCTGGCTCACGACGAACCCCTGGAAGTTATGGCGGCGGTCGGTGTATTCCCCGTCGGCCGCGCAGGGGCCAGCCAGGGCGCACGACACCGAGAAGACGTAGGCGTTCCCGCCCGTGTTCAGGTTCCCCAGGCCGGGCACGTCGATCGCCGTGCCCCAGCGGCCGCGCTGCTCGGCTGACCACGAACCCCTGGAATCGACTGCGGCGGTCCCGGTAGTACCCGCCGGCCGCGCAGTTGTCCGCCGAGGCGCACGACACTGAGGTGACCTGGGCGCCCGCCCGTGTTCAGGGCCCCCAGGCCGGGCACCTCGATCGCCGTGCCCCAGCGGCCGCGCCGCTCGCTGACCACGAACCCCTGGTCATGAGTGCGGCGGGGCTGGTAGTACCCGCCGGCCGCGCAGTTGCCCGCCGAGGCGCATGACACCGACAAGACCTCGGCGAAATACGCCTTGTTCAGGTTCCCCAGGCCGGGCACCTCGATCGCCGTGCCCCAGCGGCCGCGCCGCTGGCTGACCACAAAACCCTGGAACTGACTACGCCGGTCCCGGTAGTACCCGCCGGCCGCGCAGCTGCCCGGCGAGGCACACGACACCGACAAGACCTCGGCCGTGCCGCGCCCTTGTTCACCGCCCCCAGGCCGGGCACCTCGATCGCCCGGCCCCAGCGGCCGTTCCGCTCGGCGGCCACGAACCCCTGCTGACGACCGTGACCGTCCGGTCGTACCCGCCGGCCGCGCAGCTACCCGCCGAGGCACACGACACCGAGTTGACCACGGCGAACCCGGATTTGTTCAGGGCCCCCAGGCCAGGCACCTCGATCGCCCGGCCCCAGCGGCCGTTCCGCTCGACGGCCACGAAGCCCTGCTCAGCCTGAGCCGTAGCTGTCGAAGTAGTCCCCGCCGGCCGCGCAGTTGCCCGCGGAGCCGCACGACACCGACAAGACCTGGGCGCCCTCGCCGGGGAACCCGCCCGTGTTCAGGGCCTGCAGGCCCGGCACCTTGATCGCGGTGCTCCAGCCGCCGTCCCGCTCGACGGCCACGAACCCCTGCAGGTCATCGTGCCGGTCCTGGTAGTCCCCGCCGACCGCGCAGCTACCCGCCGAGGCGCACGACACCGAGTTGACCTCGGCGAACCCGCCCTTGTTCAGGGCCCCCAGGCCGGGCACCTCGATCGCCCGGCCCCAGCGCCCGTGCCGCTGGCTGACCACGAACCCCTGACCAGCCCCATGACCGTCCGTGTAGTACCCGCCGCCCGCGCAGTCGCCCGCCGAGGTGCACGACACCGAGGCGGCGACGTCGGCGCCCCCCTTGCTCAGGGCGCCCAGGCCGGGCACCCTGATCGCCCGGCCCCACGAGCCAGCCGACCGGGCCGCCCCGATCGCTGAGGCCTCCCCGGCACCCGGCAACCCGACCCCCATGGTCATCCCCTGACGCCGCCCGCGCCACAGCACCCGCCCCGGTGACAGCGACCGCGACGGACACGCAGGCAAGGATCCGCACCCGCCTGCCGTTCTGCACATCCATCAGCCCGTCCTCCCGCAATGAGCCGCGCGCATCGGCCGAAGGGCGGCCATGATCCGATCGCCGACGCTCATCGGCAATTGCCGCCAGTACCGCAAGTATGAGAGGCTGACCACCCGCGCTCCGCAGCAGGATCGGCAGCGGAGCGTTCACGCCGAGCCGGCCCAGCGCGCCACGAGGTTGTGCGCGACCCGCTCACCGAACGAGCTCTGCGGACCGTCGATCGCCGCGGCGAGGTCGAACCGGACGTCGGTGGCGGCCAGGAACAGGCCGTCCTTGCCGCCGAAATACCGGGTGATCAGGTTGGGCGAGACCTGGGCCGAGCGCGCGATCGCGTGAACGGTCGTGGCGCCAGCTCCAGGCCATGACCGTCGCGGCGGCCCGGCTCCGCGACGAGCTCGGCGCGGCCTAGAATCTGATTCTGTGGAGCCGGTCATCGACACGTCGAAGCCACACTCGGCCCGGGTGTATGACTACTACCTGGGCGGCAAGGACCATTTCGCCGTCGACCGCGAGACCGGGCAGAAGGCCATGCAGAGCTGGCGGGCGGTGCGCACGGCGGTGCGGGAGAACCGGGCCTTCCTCGGCCGCGCTGTCCAGTACCTGGTCGGCGAGGCGGGCATCCGCCAGTTCCTGGACATCGGCACCGGCCTGCCCAGCGCTAACAACGTGCACGAGGTCGCGCAGGAGGCGGCGCCTGCGGCGCGCGTCGTGTACGTGGACAACGACCCGATCGTGCTCGCCCACGCCCGCGCGCTGCTGACCAGCAGCCCGGAGGGCCGCACCGCCTACATCGACGCCGACCTGCGCGAACCGGAGAAGATCCTCGCCAGCCCAGCTGTGAGCGAGACCCTCGACCTGAGCCAGCCCGTCGCGCTCATGCTCGTCGCGGTGCTGCACTTCCTCGTCGACGCCGACAACCCGGCCGCCATCGTCGCCACCCTGCTCGGCGCGCTGCCGCCAGGCAGCTACCTGGTCGCCTCTCACGTCACGCCCGAGCATGACCCCGACGGGGTCGGCGGCCTCGTGCGCACCTACCGGCAGGGCGGGATCCCCGCCCAGGTCCGTACCGCCGCCGACTTCGCGGCGCTGGCCTTCGCCGGGCTGGAGATGATCGAGCCGGGCCTGGTGCTGGTATCGGACTGGCGCCGGCCATCCGGGCGCCGGCGGCTGCCCGAGGAGGTCAACTGGTACGGCGGTATCGCCCGCAAGTAACCGGACTTAACTGGCTGAGAACTAAACGTCCCGGCATCAAGCACGACGCTGCTGCACCGCCGGCGGCCTGTTCGAGGCCGCGCTGCTCCCGATCGCCACGAGGTACTCGGCGTAGTCGCCGACCGGCGCATTCTCAGTCCGGATCACGCCACGATGCTTCAACTCGCTCAGGATGGCCCGGTAGAGCGCGAAGACACCAGGCTCGCTGAAGGCCGACAAGTCCGGAACATCCTCGGGAACACGGCGCACAGTACCGTGCAGCGAAGTCACCAGGACCTCCCGCTCCCCCGGCACCCGCCCGGCACTCCAGGTGTGGCCGTCTGGTCCGCGCTGTCGATCGAATCATCGTCCGCGACGCCAGCGCTCGGCCGTCGCGGCCCGTGCTACAACCGCCGTTCCGGACGGCCGAGGCCGTCATGAGTGCGCACCTATGGCGGGTGCATAATTGGCCGTTCCGGGCGCGCATTCACTGTCGGTGGCTGCTCTTTGCCTCCCCGCGCCCTGGGATTTGGCAGCTGACGAGCAGTTTTGAGGGCCGGAGGCTACAAGTGCGACGGCTTGCGAAACCGTGTGACGGATGTCTTCGCTGTGTGCAGACCGCCCAGATATCCGTCGCCATGCTCCGATAGCGCGCTGATGACACGAGGCTCCTGGGAGACTGGGTCTCTGTGGGTTGCGGATGACTTTGCTGCGTCGCTTGTACAGGAGTCTGGGTGATGCCGGTCGCAGGGCTGACGACTTAGACCTCTGCGATGAGTTCGGCCGGGCGCTGGGCATGGCGGCGACCGCCGCGATCTTGGCTACGGCGCGGGATCTGCGCGGGGAAGACGCCGCGGGGGCTGAGTTCCTGGCTGCGGTGCTGAGCGAGATCTTCGCCGTGCGTTCCGGCCGTGTCAGGCCGCGGGACCGTGCTGGGGCGCTGCAGGCCGGGATCGCCGCGCAGTGGCAGGCCTGGATGATCCGGGGTGACTGAAAGCGGCAGGTCCGCTGCTGCGACGCTGGGCATCTCGCCGGGGGCTGCGGCAGCAGGGCTGACCGGTCACCTGCTGGATGAGATCGTGTCGCGGGGTGCCCGTGGGGGGGCGTTGTTCCCGCTGGCTGCCCAGATGAATGCTGACCTGGTGCGGCTGCAGGGCCAGCAGACCCAGCAGGCGCTGCGCGAGCTGAGCGCGGAGATCCGGGAAGCGATCTTGCGAGTCCGCGAGCCGCCGGGCCTGCCGGGTCTGCCTTTGCGCCCGGCCCTGGAGGCGGGCGGGTGCGAGGAGGGCAGCAGCGCGCCACCTGGTGCGGTCCGGGTCCGGGATGCTTCGTGGCGGCGGCTGGGCGTGCATCGTCCTATCGAGGCGGACGGCGCTGCTCCTGACGGCCTTCCTGCCTACGTGCCGAGGGACCTGGATTTCCTCCCGCGGGCGGGCCTGCGGGCGCGACGGCGGCCGCTGCTGATCATGGCGGTCTGGTAGTCCTGGTCGGGAAGTCGTCGACTGGGAAGACCCGGAGCCTGCTCGAGGCGATACAAGCGCTCTTAGGGGACTGGTGGCTGATCCAGCCCGGCGTGCAGGCAGCTGACCAGGACATGCTGGCCATGCTGGCTGCAGATCCGCCGTCTCAGCTTGTCGTGTGGCTGGGCGACCTGCTGAACGACGCCGATGTCGGCGGCCTGCGGGCCGCTGCGGTGAGCCAGCTCATCAGCGGTGGAGTCGTCCTGGTCGGGACCATGTGGCCGGGTGTGCATGATCAGCTCACCCGGCCCCCGGCTGCGGCCTTCGATGCCAGCGCATCTGACGATCCGCACCAGGACCCTGGTGACCTGTGTCTGCACCGGGACGGCAGGGAAGTGCTGGAGCTGGCAACAGTGATCCGCATGCCTGCCTCGCCGAGCAAGGCGGAGAACGCGCGGGCCAGGGAGCTGTCGGAGGACGTCCGCGGGGGCGCCGGTGACCCCAGGCTGAGAGCAGCCCTGCGGGTAGCCGGGTACGGGTTTACTCAGGCCATCGCCGCGGCGCCGCAGCTAGTCGACCGGTGGCACAACGCCGACCCGTACGCCCGCGCTGTCCTGACCGCGGCGGTCGATGCCAGCCGCCTGGGCGCTCGCGCGCCGCTGACCATGCGGTTCCTGCGCGCCGCCGCGCAGGGCTACTGCGATCCCGCCGAGCGAGCCCGCGCTTCTGCGGGCTGGCTCTCCGAGGCCCTCAGCTATGCCTGCCAGATTCTCCTCGGCGCTGCCTCAGCCCTCATTCCTGTCGGTAGCAGCGACAGCATGGGCGTGACCGCTGGGTACCGCGCGGCGGACTACCTGGTTCAGCATGCCGAGCCCGAACGGCGGCCGCACTGCCCGCCGGCGGCCTTCTGGAAGGCAGCCGTGACTCATATCACCGACCGGGCCGACCTGGAAAGGCTCGGCATGAGCGCTTCCAACCGCATGCGTTACCGGTACGCCATCCCCCTGCTGCTCCGCTCCGGCACCTGCGACCCGTATCTCACTATGCGGCTGTTCTGGCTGCTCTGGGACCAGGGACACACCGACATCGCGATGCCCCTGCTGCGCAGCGCCGCCAAGGACGAGAATCCCGAGGCGGCGTGGCGACTCGGACGGCTGCTGCCAGCCGACATCGACGCCGCCAGGGCCAGCGCAGCCGCCTCCAGCCCGGCCCCGGAGAACTGCCCAGCCCTCCTCAAAGGCCACGACGGAAGTCGCGCGTTCCGCGCGTCTACCGAGCCCAGCCAGATCGACGCCAAGGCCACCGAGCTATTCGGCGACCTCGAGAAGCTGCGCCACGCTTACCAGGCTGACAGCAGCGACCTCAACTCGGCAGCCCGGCTGGCCCATTTCCTGGCCTGCACCAGCCGCTTCGCCGAGATGCTCCCCGTCCTGCGCGCCCTGGTCGACCGGGGACAGACCTGGGCCGAGCTTAACCTGATAGCCACGCTGGCCGAGCTAGGACGATGGAAGGACTCCTTTGATCTGGCGCGATTCGGGCTGACTGCCGACGGCAGGATCGAGACCCAACCCGCCACAGGCCAGTACCTGCGCAGCAACCGCTGACAACCCGCGACCTGGAATTCTCCGCATCACCCTGAACACCCGCCCAGCCGTGCACGTAACCAGGCGTTATGAGCACTCAACCCTGAGCTGATTTGCAACATACCGAGAACGCAGATTCGGCGATCCGTCGCCTGGCCTCCAGCCGCAACCGTCACGGTCCGTGATTGGCGCTAGTCTGCGTCCAGAGTGCGATATCCGCCTGCGTGGGTAGTAGTCGCTTCACGCTCTTCCGCTTGGCGCGCAGCTCGGGCTGATCCGGCACGACCGGACTCCCGCGCGCCCGCGGAGACGCACGGTCATGCCGATGAGCGGCCCGGTCGCACGCCAGCTATGTCATGGTGCAGTCGCCCAGGTCATTCCTGTCTGCGCCCGCGTCGTCGGAAGATCAGGAAACCGAACGCCGCGAACACCAGAACGATCCCGACGTTGGCTATCAGCCGCTCGGTGAAGTGGTGCCTGAAGAACAGGATGTCCACGCTGACCACGACGGCTATCAGGACGAGCACGTAAAGCACGACGCCTACCTGTCTTGCCATGGCCTCGTTCTACACGATGGGCAGGGCAAGAGCGACGGCCAAAGGTCACAAGTCCGCTCGGCCAGGACGTGCGCAGCGCTCACACCTGGTACATGCAGAGCGCCGCCCGCTCGAATCACACTCTCATGCCGCGCATGGTGCATGGGTCAGGTGTCCGATCGTGGGTCGCGGCGCAGCGGGTGATCGGCAGGAACCTCGACGAGGACAATCCGGACGCCGTCGGGGTCCTCGATCCACATCTCGGTCAATCCCCAGGGCTCGGCTACCGGCTCCTGCAGAATTCGAACACCGGCCGTGGCCAGCCGCTCATGCTCAGCCGCAACATCCCGCACCTGGAGCCAGATCATCACCGCGTTCCCGCCAGCGCCGGCCGAGTGCCCGGACACTTCCAGAAACCCCGGGCCGAGAAAGAAGACCACCCCCGGATCGGCTGGCGCGCCGAACTCCCGGTAGACCGCCAAGCCCAGCACATCCCGGTAGAAATGGCGGCTTTGACCCAGGTCGGCGGGACGTAGCAGGATCCGGCTGCTCAATACCTCCACTCCACCATCCTGGCAGCCTGCACAGCCGGTGACCGGAACGGCCCTGACGGATGAGGGCCCGGCCGGATCGGTACGCGCTCATGCCGCCGATCGCGCGTCAGGTGGGCAGTGCCTGGACGGGCCGGCGTATCTGCTTGCTGCTGTGTGCGGCTGTCGTTAGGGTTGTCGAGTCCGTGCCGCGGGGCCTGGTCAGTTCCCGTTATTCCCATGGTGGGCGGCAGGTCAGCTACGGTGCTTTGCCTGGCAAGCGGTTACGGTGGCGGGCTGCCCGCCACAGGAGCAATCGGATGATGCCACCGGATGACCGCCCGGTTCGCTGGGGAATCCTGGCTACCGGCGGCATCGCCCATGCCTTCGCGCAGGATCTCGCGCTGCAGCCCGGCTGTGAGGTTGTCGCCGTCGGGTCACGGTCGCAGGGTTCGGCGGACGCGTTCGGCGACGAATTCGGCGTACCCCGCCGGCACGCGAGCTATCAGGCTCTGGTCAGCGATCCGGATGTCGATGCCGTGTACGTGGCAACGCCTCACCCCGGCCATCACGACGCCGCGCTGCTCGCGATCAGCGCGGGTAAGGCCGTGCTGGTCGAGAAGCCGTTCGCCATGGACGCCGCCCAGGCGCGGGAGATGATCGACGCCGCGCGCGACCAGGGAACGTTCCTCATGGAGGCCATGTGGACGCGCTTCTTGCCGCACATTGCGCGGCTGGGTGAGATCCTCGCCGCCGGAATGCTCGGCGATGTCGTGTACCTGACCGCCGAGCACGGGCAATGGTTCGCCCCCGATCCGCAGTTCCGGCTGTTCGCGCCGGAACTGGGCGGCGGGGCCCTGCTGGACCTTGGCATATACCCGGTCTCGTTCGCGAGCCTGGTGCTGGGCGCGCCGAGGCGAATCACCGCGGTCAGCGATCCGGCGTTTACCGGCGTGGACGCCACGACGTCGATGATCTTCCAGTACGACAGCGGCGCCCACGCGGTGCTGACCACCACCTTGCGGGCCGCATCGGGCAACCCTGCCGCCATTTACGGCACGGCGGCGAGGATAGAGATCGACGGCTGGTTTTACACGCCGACCGCGTTCCGCGTGATCGGCCGTGACGGCGCCGAACTGGAGCGGTTCGAAGAACCGTATGAAGGGCGCGGGCTGCGCGGCGAGGCCGCCGAGGTGGGCCGCTGCCTTCGCGCGGGGCTGCTAGAAAGTCCGCTGCTCCCGCTGGAGGAGACGTACACGATCATGCACACAATGGACGAGGTCCGCCGGCAGACCGGCTTGTCCTACCCGCCAGCCTGATCGCCCCCAGCCGTGAGGTCGCGACATCCCGGCCGAGCGCGGCCCCCAGCACGCAGGCCATCAGCACTCCGCCCAGGCGCCCTCGCGCGGCTCCGGCCGACCCTTGCTTGCAGGCTGCCGCTGGCGTGCACGCTGACCCCGCCGCGGCGACGTTTCGGCCCGTGGGTGCGCGCCGGCTGCAGACCATCCCAGTCTGCATGCTTATCCGCAGTTGCCCGGCCGTGGCAACGCACGGATCTGCCGCGTACAGCGCGTCGTATCGCACGAGGATGTAACAAGACACTGCGCTCCTCCAGCGTGACGCTGTGTGAGGCGGTGCGCTGGGAAACGCTCGCCGGAGCCGCCTAATGCATACTGAGCCAGTCGTTGATCTTGATATCTCAGTCGCTGCCGAATGGATGATCTGCGTGCCCTCGGCTCCAGATCGACTCGGTCTAGATAGGCGAATAGTCGGCGTTAGGAGCTGATTAGTACACGAAGATGCTTTTGCCCGGTAACGGTACATTCCCAGAGTGTCTGCTGGGCCGCCAGGGCTGAAGGCCTCGGTCGGACGCCCGAGCCGGAAGTAATCTGCGGAGGATCCGACGGCCGCGCGGCGTAGCATGCGGCACGACCGCCGGAACGGTCAGCCACCAGTATGGTCGGCAGTCGAACGCCCGGCTGCGGCGCCGAGGAGAATCACAACCACGGCCCCCGAAAGGCATCGGCGGCCACACCGCTCAAGCCAATGTGCGTACATCGCAGACGCCCAGAGGTCCATCACCACGCGCACAGGAAGCTCGCAGCCCGCGGCAGGCTCATGAAGCGGATGTTCTCGGGAATGTCAGTACGTGGCTCCCGGGCACGGCTGCAGAAATGCATGAGGATGGGCGAGAGTTCCGGGCGCTCGACTGGCCAGAGGCCGGGCAGCGGCCGGCAAAGGTTGCGTCATGCCCGCGCGGCCTGTCAGGGCGTGGGGGATGGCTGCGCAGCCAAGTGAGCCGTGCGGCCGACGGCGACCACCGCATCTGTCAGCTGCCGCGCGGCCGCAAGCCGTCCTCGCGCACGCGCCGGCATCCCCGGGTTTCGTCCCGCCGCCCGGCGGTCCTACTCCCTGCTGTAAGCCGAACCGGTTGTGGGCCGCGACGCCGAGTTAGCCGGCGGCGCATGGCAATGCTTGGATTGACCTGGTTGCGAGCGAGGTGAGCGTGATCGGGGTTCGGGTGCTAGGGCCGCTCGAGGTCACCGTCGACGGCGCTCCGGTCGGTGTCGGCGGCCCGCGGCGGCGCTGTGTGCTGGCCCGGCTGGTCGCGGCGCATGGCCGGGTGGTGTCCGCTGACCGGCTCATCGAGGATCTCTACGCCGACGAGGCCCCGCCCAGGGCGCTGGCCGCTGTGCAGTCGTATATATCTCACCTGCGCCGGGCTCTGGAGCCGGGCCGCGCGGCCTGGGCACGCGCAGGTGTCCTGGTCGCTTCCCCGCCTGGGTACATTCTGCGGCTGGATTCTGAGGCGGTCGATGCCTGGGCCTTCGAGGACGAGGTGCACCGGGCCGCTGGGCTCGGCGATGCCGCGGCCGTGCACACCAGGCTCTCGGCCGCGCTGGCGACGTGGCGTGGTCCGGCCTTCCAGGAGTTCGGCGGGCTGCCGTGGGCGGACCTGGAAGCGTCCCGGCTCGAGGAACTGCGCCTGGCCGCTACCGAGAAATGCGCTGATGCGGCGCTGCGGCTCGGCTGCGCGGCGCAGATAGTCGCCGACCTGGACCATCTGGTCACCGAGCACCCGCTGCGGGAAGAGTCATGGCGGCTGCTCGCGCTGGCGTTGTACCAGTCCGGACGCCAGGGGGACGCGCTCGCAGCGCTGCGGCGGGCCCGGGCCCGGCTGGCCGAAGAGCTCGGTGTCGATCCTGGCCCCCTGCTCCGCGAGCTGGAGGGTGACATCCTCGCACAGGCGCCGCACCTGGCCGTCCCGGCGGCCGCGCCGCCAACGGTCCCGGCGGTCTCGCCGCCCATCGTCCCGGCAGCCGCCCCCTTGCCGCCGCGTGAGGATCAGGCGGTCCCCGCTGCGGCGGCCTATATAGGCAGGGACGCTGAGCTGGCGCTGGCCCTGGATGCGGCGGCCGGGGCAGCCGCGGGCCGACCGCAGATCATGCTAGTGACCGGTGATGCCGGGGCGGGCAAGACCGCCCTGAGCGACTGGGTAAGCCAGCGCCTTAATGCCCAGGGCTGGACAGTGACCGTCGGGCGGTGCCCCGAGCATGAGGGCGCACCGCCGGGCTGGCCCTGGGCCGAAGCCCTCCGGCACCTGGCCAGCGCCGCTCCGCCCGCCGAACCGCAAGCGCTGGCCGCGTTGCTGACTGACACCCCGGCACCCGGCGCGGATCTGGCCGCCGCGAGGTTCAGCCTGCATCAGGCCATCAGCCGCTACCTGGATATGGTCAGCCGCGCCGCTCCGCTGCTGGTGATACTGGACGACCTGCACCGGGCCGATAGCGAGACGCTGGCCATCCTCACGGACGTCGGCGCGGGCCTGACCGCCAGCAGGTGCCTTGTGCTGGCCACCTACCGTCCCGCCGAGGCAGGCGAGCGGCTGGCTGACTGCCTGGCGGCACTGGCCGCGCGCGAACCGGTCCGGGTCACGCTGCGCGGACTGGACGCGGCCGCCACGGGTGAGCTGATCGAGGCCACATGCACCCGCGCTGTCAGCCAGGCGACGTTGCTGGCCATCGCCGACCGCACCGGCGGCAACCCGTTCTTCATCAAGGAGACCGCGCGACTGCTGGACTCCGAGGGCGAGGCGGCCGCGGTCACGGAGGTGCCCGCCGGGGTCCGCGAGGTGCTGCACCGCCGGATCGGCAGGCTTCCGGCCACCGCTCAGACGGTGCTTGGCCAGGCGGCGGTGCTCGGCACCGAGACCGATGCCGTCGTGCTCGGCGACGTGGCCGGCATCAGTGAGGACGCGCTGCTGGACGCCGTCGAGGCCGGGCTGCTCAGCGGACTGCTGACCGAGCCGGCCGCCGGACGTATCAGGTTCGCCCACGCCCTGGTCCGCGACACCCTCTATGAGAGCCTGTCCCGGCTGCGCCGCTCCCGGATACACGCACGAGCCGCCCAGGCGATCGAAGAGCACCATCCCGGCCAGGTGGCCGCCCTTGCCTACCACTTCGCCGAGGCGGGCACCGACCCGGCCAGGGCGGCCCGGTACTGGGGGCTCGCCGCCGGGCAGGCCGTGCAGCGGTTCGCCTACCATGACGCGGTCCGGCTGTGGGAGCAGGCCCTCACGTGCTTCGATCAGATCATCGGCGCCGCGGCGCGGGACCGGCTGGATGTGGTGCTGGGCCTGGTCGGCGCGCTGGCCCATACCGGTCAGGTGGCCCGCGCTCGTTCCCTGCGGAAGGAAGCTGTTCGCGCGGCGCTGCCGCTCGGCGACCCGGTCCTGGTCGCCCGGGTGGTCACCGCGTTCGACGTACCCAGATGCTGGTTCTCACACGAATACACCGCGACCGACGATGAGCTGGTCGCGACGGTCGAGCAGACGCTGGCCAGCCTGCCACGCGGCGACGGGCCGCTGCGCTGCCGCCTGCTCACCACGCTGGCCTTCGAACTGGAAGGCGCCGAGTCCGAGCGCGGCTACGAGGCCTCAGCCGACGCCGTGCAGATGGCCCGGCGGCTCGGCGACCCAGACGTGCTGACGATGGCCATCAGCGGACGCTACTTCCAGACCTTCCGCCATGACGGGCTGACTGAGCGGCACGCGCTGGGCGAGGAACTGCTCGCGCTGCCGGGCAAGCCCGTGACCGCTGAGGCCGTGGCTCACCTGACGCTGATGGTGGCCAGCTGTGGCACCGCCGACTTCGCCGTGGCGGACCGGCACGCAGTCCGGGCCGCGTACATCGCCGCCCGCTACGACCTTCCGACGGTCGCCGCTGGGGCCAGCACCTACCGCGCGCTGCGGGCGGCGCTGGACGGCGACCTGACCGGTGCCGCAGAGCTCTACCAGCAAGCGGCAGCCGCGATTGACCGGCTGGGGCTGTGGTGGCTGGCGGCTGGGATGAGCGCACTGGGCCGGTTCTCCCTGCTGATCATGCAGGACCGGGTGGGCGACATGGCCGGCGAGCTGGAGCAGTTGTGCGGCATCCCCGGAGGAGATGTGATGTGGGCGGAGCCCTGCGCGCTCGCTCTCGCCGCCTGCGGCCGCGCCGCGCACGCTCGTGTTGCGGCCGGACAGCCACGCCCGATCTCCAAGGATTTCCTCTGGCTGTTCAGGACCAGCGTCCGCGGCCTGCTCGCCGTCGCCCTCGATGACCGTGAGCGCGCCGAATCCGCCTACCAGGCACTGCTGCCTTTCGCCGCACAGCCGTCAGGGGCCGAGTCGTCCACGCCCCTCTGGCCAGCGGCCCAGATTCTCGGCGATATCGCACGCTACCTCGGCCTTGCCGGGGCAGAAGGGCACTACCGGCACGCGCTCGCCATAGCCGAGCACGCGCGTGTGCAGCCATGGCGCGAAGCCGCCACCAGGCGCCTGCGGGAAATCAGTTCCAGTCCGTAGTTCCCCTGCGAATAGCACATCTGCCAGCTGCCATGCGGACTGGATGCGGGCGGCGGCGATGGTAATGACCAGCGCCGCAAGTTCGCGGCAAGGTTGCCGCTAGTTGGCCGGCTGAGGCTTGGGATGTGACGAGCACACGGCCGTTCCCGCTCAGGGACAGACCACGGATCGGGAAGTGAGCGCCGTGGGATGGGAAGATCACCTGCCGGGCGGGGTCGCGCTGACCACCGTGGAGAAGGTCGCCGGGTACGCGCGGGCCCACTCGGTGTGGCCGGTGACCTTCGGCCTGGCCTGCTGCGCGATGGAGCTGTTCTCGACCTTCAGCCCGCGGCACGACCTGGCCCGGTTCGGGATGGAGCGGGCCTCTAACACCCCGCGCCAGGCCGACCTGATGATCGTGGCCGGGCGGGTGAGCCAGAAGATGGCGCCGGTGCTGCGGCAGATCTACGACCAGATGAGCGAGCCCAAGTGGGTGATCTCGATGGGCGTCTGCGCCTCCAGCGGCGGCATGTTCAACAACTACGCCATCGTGCAGGGCGTGGACCACATCGTGCCGGTGGACATCTACCTGCCGGGCTGCCCGCCGCGGCCGGAGATGCTGCTGGACTCGATCGTCAAGCTGCACGACAAGATCCAGAACATGAAGCTGGGCGTCAACCGCGAGCGCCAGATCGACGAGCTCGAGCAGGCCCGGCTCCAGCGGCTGCCGCTCGCTCCGCACACCAGCCGATGACCGTGGCAGCCGCCGGGCCGACGCTGGCCGCCGCCGGACATCGAAGATGCGACCAGGCCCCAACGCTGTAGCCATCAGCGAAACCCATGTCACCGGAACTGATAACGCTAAGGCGAGAGGTTACTGAGACGATCTTGCCTTCGACCGAGCCCCGGCGATCACGGTTACGTCACTCCCTGCACTTGACCAGCGATTTTATCGCCAGCAGACCGACCTCCGATCCGGGACCGCCGAATTACGGCCGCCTCTTCAGCTCAGTCCGGTGCTGGCCGAAATAGGAATACTGGACTCCTGGACTCCTCTGCGATCGCACGTCCGCAGACTCGGACAAGGCTGGTCCAGCTGGGCGGCGCTAAAGCGGCCATATCTCACGTCAAGCAGCACGCCTCCGGACCGGAAGCCCAGTACCGGCTTCCCGTCATGACGGTCCTGCCACCGGAGGAGACAGCGCCGCGCCGCACGCGTAGCCGTGACAACTCCGCGGCGATTACGTGCTTACGCGAAAGAGTGTTAACAGTTTGTTTATTGAATCAGACATAGTACGCAAATAGCGTCGGGGCCGGCACGGAAGTCATTAGTGACCATGGACGAGGGAGTCTGCCATGCACAGCATCCGTGATCTCATCCGACCAAGACACGGCGTTCCCTGGGCTCGCCTGCGCATCCCGCTCACTGCATCCTTACTGGCCATAGCGCTGGCGATCGCGATGTCAGCGCTAGCGGTGACCGCGGCCCCCGCCTCGGCCGGCGGGCGACCGGCCTACCTCAACGCCCATCTCCCGGTCCAGGCCCGGGTCAGTGACCTGCTGGGCCGGATGACGCTGCCAGAGAAGATCGGCCAGATGGTCCAGATCGAGGCGACCCAGGTCACTGATACGACCAATGCCTGCACCAGCCAGGGCGGGTTTAACATGCCCAACCCGGTCTGCGAGCAGAAGATCTTCGCCGACGATCACGTCGGCTCGATCCTGGCCGGCGGGAGCGACATTCCGGTCGACACCACCGGCCACGGCGGTCCGGGCAACACCGGGCTGGACTGGGCCAATGAGTACAACACCATGCAGTCCTACGCCATGCAGCACTCGCGGCTGCACATCCCCGTCATCTTCGGCGTCGACGCCGTCCACGGCTTCGGCCACCCCTACCAGGCACCGCTGTTCCCGCAGTCGATCGGGATGGGCGCCACCTGGGATCCGTCGGCCGCGCAGGCCGGCGGCGCGGTGACCGCGAACGCGCTCCGCGCCACGGGCTGGAACTGGGCCTTCGCCCCGGTACAGGACGTGGCCAGGGACAACCGGTGGGGCCGGTACTACGAGACCTGGTCTGAGGAGCCCGCGCTCGCCGCTGCCATGGGCGCCGCCGACGTGCGCGGCATGCAAAGCGGCGGCCAGGGCGGGCTGCGGGTCACGGCCACGGTGAAGCATTTCGCTGGCTACTCGGAGTCGATCAACGGCCACGACCGGGTGCAGGCCGAGCTGCCGATCCGCTACCTGCAGGACACCTTCATGCCGTCCTACGCCGGCGCCATCAAGGCGGGCGCGGGCACGGTCATGGTGGATTCCGGGTCGGTCAACGGCGTCCCGGCGACCGCCTCGCACTGGCTCCTCACAACCGAGCTACGGCACCGGCTCGGCTTCCGCGGCGTGGTGATCAGCGACTACGGCGACGTACCCGCGCTGGCCACCACCTATCACATGGCCGCGGATCTGAAGGGCGCCGCCGCGCTCGCGATCAACGCGGGCGTCGACATGGCCATGCTGCCCTTCAACGCCGACCAGTGGCAGACCGCCGTGCAGCAGGACGTGGCCGATGGCAGCATCTCCCGCGCCCGCATCGACCAGGCGGTGCGCCGGATCCTTACGCTGAAGTTCGACCTCGGGCTGTTCGACCACCCGAAGGTCGACGCCAGCAAGGCGGACGCCGCGGTGGAGGCGGGCCGCAACGTGACCTTGCGGGCGGCCCGCGAGTCGATCACGCTGCTGCGCAACCAGAACAACACGCTGCCGCTGGCCTCATCCAGCAAGCTGGTCGTGACCGGGCCGAGCGCGGACTCGATGACCAATCAGCTCGGCGGCTGGAGCGTCAGCTGGCAGGGCGTCTTCGGCGCCGGCCACGTGTGCTGCATGGGACCGGCCGACCAGATCCCGCCGGGCACCACGGTGCTCCAGGGTCTGAAGGCCGAGGATCCGAACGTGACCTACGCGCCGGACCAGGCCACGGCCGTGAGCGACGCCGCCTCGTCGGACGCGGTGGTCGCGGTGGTGGGCGAGAAGGCGTACGCCGAGGGCCTGGGGGACAACCCCGCGCCGCAGCTGCCGCCCGACCAGCAGGCCCTGATCAGCGCGCTCGAGGCCACCGGCAAGCCAGTGATCGTGGTCGTGATCGCGGGCCGGCCGCTGGGCCTCGGCCCGGCCGAGAACGCCGCGGGCCTGCTGATGGCCTACCAGGGCAGCACCGAGGCCGGCCGGGCGGTGGCCGACGCCATCCTCGGCAAGATCGACCCCAGCGGGAAGCTGCCGGTGACCTGGCCGACCGACGCGGCCACGACCGGCGGGGACTTCAACACCGGGGCCCCGTCACCGCTCGGCGACCAGCCGAAGGTCTTCGACCAGCTGTCCTACACCGGCTCGGGCCAGGGCAGCGGGTACAACCCGCTCTACCCATTTGCCTTCGGACTGTCCTACACCAAGTTCAGCGTCACCGGGCTGACGGCGACCAGCAGCGTGTCCCGCCACGGCACCGTGACAGCTCGCTTCACGGTGTCGAACACGGGCAGCCGCGCGGGCACCGACATCGTGCCGGTGTACGTCCACCAGCCAGTCAGCGTCGTGCTCGTTCCGGACCAACGGCTCGTGGCATTCACCAGGGTGACGCTGAATGCCGGGCAGTCCAAGACCGTGCAGGTGTCCTTCCCGGTCTCGTCGCTGGCGGTAACGCCCGGCGACATTGACTCCGCCAGCCCGCCCAGCGTGGAGACGGGCTCCTACCAGGTACAGATCGGCACGCCGGCCACGCTCAACGCAGATTTCACCATCCGCCGCTGAGCCGACTCCGCTGGAAGCCACCAGCGGACGTGCACACGGTCACGGTGACCCGCCAGCGATTCGCGGCGGGTCACCGTGACCACGCACCAGCAGCTCACCGTCATGCTGCCGGCCGACCAGCCTAATTGTGCGCGGCCAGTCACTAATCGATCTTGCCGTCTGCGTCCGCGTCCGAATGGCTGTTTTGCGGCCTGCGGCCTGCGGCTTGCGGCTTGCTGGGCGCGGAGGCCGTCACCACAGACGCGAGGACTCTATGACGGCTTCTGCGGCCCCGCGATTCCGGGAGCTCAGCTCTGCTTGCGGCGGCTCAGCCCTTCGAACAGCCAGCGGGCCTGTCGCATGACCTCCTGGACGGCGCGGCGGCGGGCATCGGCGAAGTAGCGATCCGGATCGCGCATCATCCGCTCGGGACGATCGTCGTGATCCTCGATCGGAATGTGAGCCGTCACCCTCGTCCTCCGCACGGTCTCAGTGTCAGTCGGCCTGTGCCAGGCGGTCAATGGAAGGTTACGCTCAGGCTAGCGCGACGGCGATCAGCCCGCCAAGCAGCCGGATCAGCGGCACGTCGGCCCGCCTGATCCCGTCCTTCTCCAGTGCGTCGACCATCAGCATCCCGAACGCGTTCGGCCCGGCGGCGACCGGCACCGCGGCGAAGGACTGGTAGCTCTGCGGGGGCGTGACCTGCCACCCTGGCGGCGCGCTGACGGCGGCGTCGGGACAGAACAAATGCTGGTTGTGCCGGATCATGCTGAAGACCAGGTCGCCCTCCGGCGTGCCCTCGGCGATGGGCTCCAGCGGGTCATCCACACGGCCGCTGTACTGATCGGGCGCTAGCAGGTCAGGCCTCCCCGGCCGGACCAGGTAGAGGCAGGCCCGCACCCGCCCGGAGCCGACCAGGTGAGCCGCCGAGTCCAGCGCCATGGGGACCACGGCCGCGGCCAGGGCCTGCCGCTCTCGCGCGCCGGTCGCGGCCGCCAGGCGGCCGAGGTGGCGCACGATCGGGTCGAGTGCGTCGTTCATGGTGACGCGCATGGCGACCGCCGAGTCGACTGCCGCCTGCTGGGCCCGGGTCCGCTGCTGCTCCTTGCGGACCTGCTCGTAGGCCGGCACTCCTGCGGCGGCCACGCTGGCGGCAACGGCGCCGAGTGTCCACCACAGCCGGTCCGACGTCGCGTGACCAGCCTGCATGCTGGTCACGGTGGCCACCGCGATCCCCGCCAGGCTGACGGCCGTGGTCAGGTAAAGCCGCACGCTGGGAGGAAGGCGCATGCGCGGCACACTAGACGATCGCCACGATCAAGGAAGGGCGGCGTTCGTGCTCAGTACAGGAGTCACGCGGCGTCACCGAGCGTCGGCTTTCGTCCGACTGGCCGGTCACGGACCGGCCAGTCGGGGTCCGGTGCTGCTGGCCGTGTTACCGGGCGGCGCCTGCGAGGTAGGCGGCGAGGATGTAGGTTGCGTGCCGGTCCAGGCCGCCGCGGGCCCGCCCTGGCGGAGTCAGGTATCTCGCATGTCGCGCGACTGCGAGTCGTCACCATGTGTAGCCAAACGCCGGATCCCGTGGCGTGACGAATGACGCAACACACGGCCAGGATGCTCGTAGCCGGTGCAAGCGGATCTCTGCCTTGCCCGCGCTCACCGGGTCTATGAGCGCTG
>CAWGHW010000018.1:0-817065 GCA_963822485.1 uncultured Actinomycetota bacterium | reverse complement strand
TACTTGATGCTGCTGCCGTCACTGGTCGGCGGCCTCGGAACGCCGACCGCCTTCGACGGCGCCCCCCTCCAGCCAGGCCAACTCCCGACTCGGCTGCGGTTGCTGGACGCCCATGTCACGACAGACGGCCTCGTCTCGCTGCACTACGAGACCGTCAGCCTGGCTACGGCTGACGGCACGCCCGGGACCTGTTCAGGCGCAGCGACTCGGGGATAGGTAACCTGTTCGATGACTACGGCAGGGTTTATCAGCGGTCCCGCCGGAGGCGCCGTTGTCGCACTGGCCAAGCGCGCTGCGAGTCTGACACTACGCTTGGAGTGTGCGATAGAACCTTTGATGGGCTGCACGTTTCCTTTTACGAAAGATGGGCGGCGATGATGGGACTTTCTGAGGAAGCGACATATGAATTCGACGTGGCTGTCTCCTTCGCCGGAGAAGACCGCGAGTTCGTGGAGGAAATCGTAAGTCGGCTTAAGCATGAAGGTATACGCGTGTTTTACGATACTGACTACCAGGCTGCTATGTGGGGTGAGGATCTAGTCGACTATCTTGATCAAGTTTATCGCGTGAAGGCTCGTTACGCGATTATGATTATCTCGCGCTTTTACGCGGAGAAGATGTGGACGCGTCATGAGCGCCGCAGCGCGCTGGCCCGTGCGTTGGAGCAAAGGAGCGCTTACGTTCTGCCAGTTCGGTTGGACAGCACGGCTCTTGATGGGCTACGTCCTACAGTCGGTTATCTCGACGCGCGTCTAGTGGGATCGGATGGAATTGTGAGTGCAACCCTTGCTAAACTGACGGGAATGCCACCCGCTCAACCATCTGCGATTTCACGAGTACCACGAACAGAGGCTGAGCGGCAGCAAGTTCTTCTAGTACGCCCACCTGCCTGGGAGTTTCTTTACTTCGCGGGTCAGTTGCTGCACGAGCGCAACGGCGTCGAGGTCAAATATCGTGATCACGAGATCCATTATGCGTCGGCTGGCGGAGAAGTTCTTAGTAAGGAGAGTGTTGCTCAATATATCAGCAGGCAGGCCAACGACGCGAGTGGGCTTATAAATAAGATGACTATGCTGGTGAATAGTTCAGAGGTCCGGGAGCGTGCTTTCGGTGCTCCTGGTCAGGCGGGCGATCCGGAGAGGCTCGCCCACTTGGCGAAGCGCTGGATCAGTGCCTACGAGGAGTTTATGGACTGGGCCGCCGGTGTCAGAGGTGCCAGTGCGCCGTCGGAATTTCATGACTTGCTGGAGCTACTCGCCAGACTTGTGAGCGGGCCAGTCGAACAGTACCGCCTGTTTGTGGATGATTTGGTTGCCAAAGTAGATGCGCTTCCGGCAGCGATCGCTGCCGGTAATGAAGTTAAACTGAAGGTACACTTCACGATCTCCATACCAAGCGAGGCCATGCATGCTTATGATGCCGAATTCGAGCGAATGCAGAATCAGCTTGGACAATAGATGCCCACGACTCGAGATGCCCACGACTCGCGGGCGTGCGCCCGCGCTGCCTCACCGTTGCGAGCAAATCTAGCTATCGATCACTATCTCGCCCATGTTCCGTGGTAGTAGCCATTCATCCATGATTGCTTGCCATGCCGTCGAAATCGTGCTCCGCATTTACGCGCACTGCATTTGACGGCGCCGACGATCGCTGGTTCGGCTAGATGGAGGATGCGTTTCGTCGGGGCTCACCTGGCCGATGGCCTCGATTTCGTTCCGCGTGTGTTCTCCGAACTGGAGATCATCGACGTGTCGGCCGCTGCGCCGTACAGCGGCTACTCCCGCGCCGTTGTCTTCCACTGGCTAGTGTCGAGGCCGGGGTAGCGCACTTGCAGCTGGGTGATGGTGTCCGTGGTCCAGTAGGGGTGGCCGGGCGGAGGGAAGCCGAAGAGCTGGAGCTGGCGGGTGGTGGCCTGCTCGACGAATGGGTTCCAGTCCGGGCGGAATGAGTGGTCTCCCCAGGCGTGCCGGCCGGTCCAGTAGTTGTCGGCGTGGCGGTAGCTGACGTGGGCGCTGTATCGGGCCGAGCGGGGCGCGGTGATCTGGGTGCCGCGGTGGAAGGTCTCGGTGCTGTAGGCGACGACGGTGCCGGCGGGGCCGGCGGCGGACTGCTCGTGGGCGTAGAAGTCGGGGCGCTCGGAGCGCAGGTAGCCGTGTGGCAGAGCGGGCACCCCGTCCGTCACCGGCAGGGGCACGATGTGGGTCGGTCCGAGGTCCTCGGGGACGTCGCTGAGCCAGATGAACATTTCCAGCCCGCGCCAGCGCCAGTCGGCGGAGGGGACCAGCGGGGTGTGGTTGAGGTAGTCCCGGTGGTGTTCCTGCTCGTAGCTGGCCGCCCCGGTGTACTTGGCCCACAGCTCCGAGGCATAGACCCGGATGTCCTGGGTGGCAAAGATGGCCTCGGCCAGAGCGACGAGCTTGTCGTGCACGACGATTCGGCACAGCGAGACGGCGGGGAAGGGGAATGTGATGATCCCGCCGAACTCATCGCCGGTGTAGGCCTGGTTAGCTCCCTGATCCGGGGCTGCGTGGTAGTCGGCGGCGCTGGGATAGACGGCGGCCAGGTCGCGCTGGGCCGCGGCCAGCTCGAGGCCGGAAAGGTAGCCAGGCAGCAGCACGAATCCGTCGCGCCGCCACGCCGCGGCCGCATCAGCTAGCTCCACGGGGCCACGCTGCCGCATCCCGCCAGGCTTCGCGAGCGATTTTCGTGGCGTGCGCGCGCCAGCAGTGGCCATGCGCTTGTCACGCCAGGGGAGCGGCGGCTCTGCGGCCCGGCTCGCTACGCTTTCGCCGGTGAAGACTGTCAGCAAGTCAGAGAAGTCAGAGGCGTGGACCCGATCACTGCTGCGATGCGGGCTGGCCGCAGGGCCGGTCTTCGTGGCGGTGTTCCTGGCTGAAGGGGCCGTTCGTAAGGGCTACAGCCCGCTGCGGCACCCGGTCAGCTCCCTCGCCCTGGGATCGCGGGGCTGGGTCCAGACCGGGAACTTCGCGGTGACGGGGTCGCTGCTGCTGGCCGGCGCGGCCGGGCTGTCCCGCGCGGCTGATCAGACGGGCGCCGGGCAAGCTGGGCCGGTCCTGATCGGCGCGGCGGGCGCTGGGCTCCTTGGCTCGGCCGCTTTCGTCACGGACCCGGTGAGTGGATATCCGCCGGGAACACCGGATGCCATTGAGCACCCCAGCCGCACGGGGACGATCCACAATCTGTCCGCCATCCCGGTGTTCCTTGGCCTGCCCGCCGCGGCGCTGACGTCTGGCTGGCGTTCGTGGCGCACTGGCCAGCGCGGGTTCGGGCTCTACAGCGCGGGCACCGCCGTCGTCATGCTGGCGACCATGCTGCTGTTCAGTGCAGGCTTCGGCCAGGCACGCCGGCTGGTCAATCTTGGCGGGCTGTTCCAGCGCATCAGCATCATTACGGGCTTCGCCTGGGTCAGCGCCGTGTCCGTACGGGCCCTGCGGCGTGCATCTCGGCGCCGCGGATAACGCGAGAGACGCTATCGGCGCTGGTCATTGCCGCCACTAGGTGCGAACATGAGGTGATGGCAGGTGAAGTGAACAATCCGGGGCGCCAGTTCGCCGCTGCGTGGCGGGTGGCTACGACCGCGCTGGGCCAGTGGGGCGAGCAGGTGGCGGCGGCGACCGCTGAGGCGGCGGCCAAGCTTGATCCGGCCCTGCGTGCCGCGCTGGAGGCCGCTCGTTCGGCGCTGACCGGGGACTGGGGTGCCTGCCAGTGCCCGTGCGCCCGGGCACATCCTCAGGACAAGGGCGTGTGCGATAGTCGCGCCGTCCTGACCCGGCGGGTGGACGAGACGGACATGCCGCTGTGTGCACCCTGCGCGGTGGCCCAGGGCGTCGCCGAGATGCCCCTTTAGGCCTGCTGCGCTTGCAGCGCCCGATTGAGCGCGCGGATGGGCGGCTGTGCGCAGCGAAGATCCTGGCGTACAGGACTGGCGGACGTCGGCGACGTTTCCGCGGAAACGCCTTGTGAATCCGTTCACAAGACGTTTCCGCGGAAACGCCGACGTCACCGGGCCCAAAGTGCAGCGCCTTCGAGAGCGCGATCGTCTCAATCGAAATCCACCGCGCGGCTGAGCTTCTCCCACCGGGTCAGATCGCTGCGCAGCAGTTCATGGTGAGCGGCAATGTTGTCTACGGCGTCGTTGCCCAGTGCCAGCCGCAGCGGGGGGTCAGGGCAGTCAAGAACCTCCAGGATGGCCCGGGCTGCCTTCCGTGGGTCGCCCGGCTGGCTGCCGTCCATGCTGTCGACCGCGGCGCGGGTCGGGCCGGTCGACACGGCGTACTCGTCGATCATCGGTGACCTGTGCATCCGCTGCCCGCCGAACTCGGTCCGGAACGCGCCGGGCTCCACGATCAGCACCTGTATGCCGAACGGCGCGACCTCCGCCGCCAGTGCCTCGGACAGGCCCTCCAGCGCGAACTTCGCCGCGCAGTAGGCCCCGAAGCCCGGCATGCTCAGCTGTCCTCCCATTGAGCTGAGCTGGACGATGGTCCCGCTGCCTTGTGCTCGCAGGTGGGGCAGGGCGGCCTTGGTCACCGCGACGGCGCCGAAGAACATCACGTCCATCAGTGCCCGCAGCTCACCGAGGCCGAGTTCCTCGACGGCGCCGACGCTGCCATGGCCGGCGTTGTTGACCACCACGTCGATCCGGCCGAATTCGGCCACGGTCCGGGCGACAGCGGCGGACACCTGCTCGTCGTCAGTGACGTCCAGCGGCGCAGCCCGCGCCCGCCCGGCGCCCGACGCAACCAGGTCAGCGAGCCGTTCCGGTTGCCGCGCGGTCGCCATCACCTGGTCGCCGGCCGCCAGCGCCGCCAGCGCCAGCTCCCGGCCGAACCCGGCCGAGCAACCGGTGATCAGCCACACCCGGTCAGTCATTGTCGTCGTCACTCCTGCCGTGTCCGCGTCCGTGCTAGTTCGCCTTCCACCTTGCCCTCCCGCCGCCGGGCCGGGCCAACACACTCTGTCTCGGGCGGTTACAGGCTTAGCCTGTGACTGTGGAGCTGCGTCACCTGCGGTACTTCGTCGCCGTCGCCACGCACCTGAGCTTCAGCCGCGCGGCGGAGCACCTGCATCTCGCACAGCAGTCGCTGTCGCAGCAGATCAGCGCGCTCGAGCGCGACCTGGGAGTGCGCCTGTTCGATCGCGACTCTCGCGGGACGCGTCTCACCGGCGTCGGACAGGCATTCCTTCCTGAGGCCCGCGCGGTCCTCGCCCGGGCCGACGCCGCCGTCGCCGTCGCCCAGCGCGCCGCCCGTGGCGAGATCGGCCGCCTCGACCTGGCCTTCCTCGCCTCCACCGCGAACTACATGCTGCCCCCGGTCGTACGCGCCGTGCGGGAACGGTTTCCCGATCTCGAACTGACCACGCACGACGTGCAGATCAGCGAGCTGGTTGCCGGGCTGCGCAACGGGCGGTTCGACGCGGGCTTTACCCGGCCGCCGCTCGTCGCCGACCTTGCCACCCGGACCCTGGTCACCGAGCCGGTCTGCGCGGTCCTGCCTGCCGGACACCCGCTCGCCGCCCGAACCGAGCTCTCCCTGGCCGACCTGGCCGACGACGACTGGGTACTCACCCCCCGGGAATCGTGGCCGCCCTGGCACCAGAAATACGACCAGGACTTCGCCGCTGCCGGGTTCGCCCCGCGGGTCGTCCAGCGGGCCAGCGGGGTAACCAACTTGCTTGGTCTGGTCGCCGCCGGCGTGGGAGTAACCCGGCTGGCCCAGTCCGCCAACAGCATCCGCCGGACCGGAGTCGTGTTCGTGCCGCTGGCCCACGACCGAGCGGAAACGGTCATCGCCTGGCTGCCCGCACGAGACGGACCGATACACCGCAACCTGCTCGACATAGCCACGGACCTCGCCGCAACCGCCGACCTGATACACCGGGGCTGATCATCCAGCCCCTGCGCGGTGGCCCAGGGCGTTGCCAAGATGCCCCTCTAGGCCTGAAGCCGGCTTCGCGGAAACGCCTTGTGAAACCGTTCACAAGGCGTTTCCGCGGAAACGCGCCACGTCGCCACCGCCTGGGGCCTCACGGGATAGGGCCCGGTCGGCGCGCACGGCCTGCCCGTGTGAGCGCGGACGCTCCGCTGGGCCGGCGCTTGGATTTTAAGTCAAACGGGCCGCTGGACTCGGTGGCTGCGAGTGCGGCCTGCGCCGCCGCTAGGCAGGCTTAGTCGGCTGGGTGATCCGAGCACCCAAGCCTTTCGGCGACTGCGAAAATCCTCCAAAATGGCTCGAACGGACGGCTTTGACACCATTCGCTCTGCTACCTGGAGCACCGGTCGCTCCGTGACGTGGAGAAATGGCGCCGCCATTAAGTCCGGCGCAGGTCAGGGAGCGGTCACCGTTTCCCGGAAAGGATTGTCATGCCTGATCTAGAGGACTCGGGCGTGTCCCGGCGGCTCATGCTCAAGGGCGCAGCCGGAGCAGGCGCTGCCGGGATCGCGGCGACCGCGCTCGGCGGAATGGCGGTACCGGCCTCAGCGGCGATCTCGAGTTCGTCCCGCACCACCTCTGACCTCCGCGGCCGGGCCGAGGACGAAGCGGCAGACGAGGCCGAGGACGAGACCATCGTCGTGCATGTCCGCGACGCTGCGGCCGGCGAGCTCGACATCTACCGCGGCACTGCCCAGATCCGCCTCGTCGATCGCGAACTGGCGGCGCGGCTCGTCCGCGCCAGCCGCTGACCTGGCCGGACTGACTCCCCCCGAACCAAGACCCCTGAGAGGCAATTGATGTCTTCGCATCGCGAGGCGCCCGAAATCTCCAAGGACCCGGTAGCCGATAGCAGTGATCTCTACGCGTTCGTCAGTCCTGACAAGCCCGACCACGTCACGATCATCGCCAATTACATTCCGCTTCAGAGCGCGGCGGGCGGCCCGAACTTCTACGAGTTCGGCGACGACGTCCAGTACGAGATCCACATCGACACCGAGGGCAGCAGCAAGGCGGACATCAGCTACCGGTTTCAGTTTCACACCCAGCTGCGGGACGCGGAGTCGTTCCTCTACAACACCGGTCCGATCACGTCACTGAGCAGTCCGAACTGGAACCGCAGGCAGCTGTACTCAGTGCTGCGCGTGGACGGCACTGGCAGCAAGTCGCTCGGCAAGAACCTAGTCTGCCCGCCCTGCAATATCGGCCCGCTCTCCACGCCGGGCTACGCCGCCAAGCTCGCCGCCCCGGCCGTGCACACGCTCAGCGATGGCAGCAAGGTCTTCGCCGGACAGCGCGCCGACGGCTTCTACGTGGACCTAGGGTCCATTTTCGACCTCGGCAACCTGCGGCCGTTCCAGAATCTCAATGTTTTCGGCAAGGCTGAAGGGCTCTCCTCTGCGGCCGGAGTCAACTCGACCAAGCTGCTCAACGTGCACTCCATCGCCCTGCAGGTCCCGATCTCCCGGATCACCCGGAAAGGCCGCCCGGTCATCGGCATCTGGACGACAGCAAGCAGGCAGAAGGTGCGCATCCTCGACAACCCGCCCAAGGCCAGCGGCCCGTTCGTCCAGATCTCTCGTCTGGGCAACCCGCTGGTCAACGAGGTCCTGATCCCGCAGGGCCACAAGGACTTCTGGAACACCCAGGCACCCCACGGCGACAGCCAGTTCGCCAAGTACGTGACCACTCCTGAGCTGGCTGGCCGGCTGCCAGCGCTGTACCCGGGCCAGTTCCCGAACCTGGCCGCGCTAGTCAAGTCCAAGAAGGCCAGGACCGACCTGAAGGCCATCCTGCTGACCGGCCTGCCGTCCGGGATCGTCTCCGGTTTCACCAACCACACCGGTGCGGTGGTGGCTGACATGCTGCGGCTCAACACCGCGATCCCGCCCAGTTCCAGCCCGACCATCGAGGGCGTATTCGGCGGCGACCTGGCTGGCTTCCCGAACGGGCGGCGGGTCTTCGACGACGTGGTCTCGATCGAGCTGCGGGCGATCGCTGCCGCGACTTACTCGCTGATCGATACGAAGTACACCCCCGACGACCTGGCCCGCCTGCTGACTGACGGGCTGACCCCGTCCAGCCTGGGGATCCCGTACCTGGACAGCTTCCCGTACCTGGGCGTCCCGTTCGATGGCTACGACGACCCCGCGTCCTGAGGCCAGGGCCATGACCGAGTCGGCCGCCTGGATCCCGCACCATACCCCGGTTGGCAGCGCGGGGTAGGCCGCCCGACAATTGGGTGCCGCAGCTCCCCGGGGGAGGCGAGTCATCGTGACCCTGATCTTCATCAGCCACAGCAGTGCGGACGACGCCGATGCCAGGCATGTCGCGGACTGGCTGACCGCGCGAGGATTTCGTGCGCTGTTCCTCGATTTCGATCCGGGTCAGGGGATACCTGCCGGGCGCAACTGGGAGCAAGAGCTCTACGCCCGGTTGCGGCAGGCGGCGGCCGTGGTGTTCCTCAGCAGCGCGGCCTCCGCTCGGTCCTCCTGGTGCTTTGCGGAACTGGCCCTCGCCCGCGCGATGGGCGTCCGGGTGTTGCCGGTCCGCATTGAAAGCGAAGCCCGTCATCCCCTGATCGAGGATCTCCAGGCAGTTGACCTGGCCAGGGAAGGAGATGCTGCGCTCGAGCGGCTGGCCTCGTCGCTGCGGCTGAGCGGGCTGGATCCGGCCACGATGTTTGACTGGGATCCCACGCGGCTGGCCTACCCGGGGATGCGGGCCTTTGCCGCCGATGATGCGGCTGTGTTCTTCGGCCGCGAGAACGAGACCAATGAGCTGATCGAGCGCCTGCGGTCCTTGTTCCGCCGCCGCAGTGCGAGCCTGGCGCTCGTCGGGCCGTCCGGCAGCGGGAAGTCCTCGCTGGTGCATGCGGGCCTGCTGCCGCGGCTGCGCCGGCTGCCGGATGAGTGGGAAGTCCTGCCTCCGGTGTTCCCGGGCGTCCAGCCAGTCGAAGCCCTGGCTCGCTCGCTGTCGAGCCGTCTCAGCGAGGTATCTGCCCCGCAGTCGCGGGACCAGGTGACGAAGCGGCTGCGGCAGCGTCCCGGCGAATTGTTCGAGGTCGCCCGCGATCTGGCCGAGGGGCGCGGGCATCCGGGACGTCTGGTGCTGCTGGTGATTGACCAGGCGGAAGAGCTCCTGACCCTGGCGGGCCAGGAAGCCCGCGAGGATTTCATCCAGATCATCGGGCCCGCTGCCGGCAGCCCTGGTCCGCTGCGCCTGCTCTTTACGCTGAGGTCGGAGTTCCTCAGCGAGCTGCTGCAGCAGCCGGGGATGGCGGACCTCATACGTGACTCCATGGCGATCGGCCCGCTGGACCGGTCGCGGATGTCAGCCGTGATTACCGGGCCCGCTCAGCGGGCCGGGCTCAGCTTCGCGGGCGGGCTCGTCGAGCGGATGGTGGAGGACGCTCAGGGCGGCGATGCCCTGCCGCTGCTCGCGTATACCCTGCGCCGGCTAGCGAGCAGGCCGGCCCCGACGCGAGGATCTCCGCAGCGGACTATGAAGCCAGCGGTGGCGTGCTGGGTGCGCTCCGCGGCCAGGCCGACCGGCTCCTCGACGACCTCAACCACGCAGGCCTCGGCGAGGTCGTCTTCCCGGCGCTGGTCAAGCTGGTGACCATCGGCACCGGCGGCGATCCGACTCGCCGCCGGCTGGCCCGCCGGAGTCTGAGCCCTCTGGAGAGCCAGGTCATCGACGCGTTCATTGACGCGCACCTAGTGATCAGTGACCAGGTGGACGACGAACCGGTCGTGAGCGTGGCCCATGAGGCACTGCTGCGTGCCTGGCCGCCGCTGACCGGGGCGATCGAAACGGCTCGAGATGACCTGCGCCAGCGAGCGCAGCTTGAGCAGATGGCGCTGGACTGGGAACATGCGGGCCGACATCCCGCTTACGCGCTGGCCGGGGCACGGCTGGCCGCGGCCGAACGCTGGTCACAGCTCCATGCGCACGAGCTGGAACTTATGCCGCTGCTGAAGGAGTTCATCCAGGCCTCGGTGGCCTGGGATGCATCGGCGCGGCGGCGTGCGGCCAGCTCTATGGCGACTCAGGTGAGCGGCTGGCTGGCCGACGATGTGAACCTGGCCGTGTCGCTAGCGGTCGCGGGGATCGAGGAATTCGGGCCCGTGGCTGAGCTGGTCGAGGCGTTGCGACTGGCGCTGCGCCGTTCCCGGGTCCGGGCCGTCTTCCCCAGCAGCGGTTCACCCGTGACCAGGGTCGCGTGGGCCAGCGACGGCCGGCGCGCGGCGACCCGGATGGCGGACCGCTCGGTACGGATATGGGATACGGCTAACAGCCGCCTGAGCCTGCCGGTCGGCGATGAAACGGGCATCGGCGAGGAGATGCAGAAGACCTTTGCGCTCGCCAATTCCGGAGCTGTGTCGACGGACGGCAGTGAGCTTGCGGCCATCAGCTCATCCGTTGATCACGTGAGCGTAGCGGCCGCTTCGGACGGCGCGACGCTGCAAACCATCAGCCTCAGAAACTACTTCCAGCGCGCCAGGGATGACTCATATGAGAGCAGTGTCGCCTGGTCACGAGACGGCAGCCGACTCGCCGTCGCGGTGGAGGATGGCGGCCTTGTCCTGGACCGCCATGACGGCAGGATGGTGGCACGCCTTCAGCTCGACGGACCGGTAACCTCGGCGGTCGGTCATCCAGTGCCGATCACGTCGGTGAGCTTTTCCGCGGACGGACGCCTGGTCGCCACGCTCTTCCGTGACGGGGTTCCGCGAGTGTGGAACGCGATCGACGGGCGCCTGCTGCTCGAGCTGCGGGATCATCGCGCCGCCATGACGTCTCTGGTGTTTGCCCCCCGTGGATTGCGCCTGCTGGCCGGAGCCGACGACGGTACCGCGTGGATCTGGGATGTGGCCGACGACTACGACGTGCAGCCTGGCGCCGACGGCCTGCTGTACGAACTGCGCGGCCACTCCGGAGCCGTCACGGGCGTGGATTATTCTCCCGACGGCACCAGAATCGTCACGTCGTCCGATGACGGCACGGCGCGGCTATGGGAAGCCAGGACGGGCAGCGGGCAGCTGATCTCGGTACTGCACGGGCACGAGGCCGAGGTCAAGGCGGCGGCGTTCTCGCCGGACGGGTCGCTGGCAGTTACCGTCGCCGAGGACGGCACTATGCGGTTCTGGCCCGGAGACGGCGGCGCTGAGCTGCGGATTGTCAACGGGCCGCCCAATGTCGGGCGACGTGCTGGAGCGCCGCCTCGGTTCACCTCGGTGGCGTTCTCCCCCGACGGCGGTCTGGTGGCCGCGGGCCTGCAGGACGACCTGGCCTGTATCTGGGCGACGGCCACCGGTGAGCAGCTTTCCGGGCATAACCTCCGCGGTCGGGTGACCAGTGTGGCGTTCTCACCCGACGGCAGCCGACTGGCCGGCAGCGCATGGAACAGCGAAGTTGCCTCGACACGGACCGGCAACGCTAGCGTTGAAGTCTGGGAGGCGGCCACCGGGACGCACCTTTACAGCCTCAGGCATCGTGCCACCGTGCTGAGCGTTGGTTTCTCCCCGGACGGTACCGGGCTGGCGACAGCCGGCGCCGATGGCGGCGCCCGTATCTGGGATCTGCAGGCCAGGGCCGAGCTTCTGGCCGCCCGAGACTACGGAGCGGTCGTCCAGAGCGTCAACTTCGCGCCCGACGGCTCCCGGTTCCTGACCGCCGCCGACGACGCGACCGCCCGGGTCTGGGACGCTTCCGATGGCCGCGAGCTTTTTGTGTTCGCTGGTCATTCCGGGCCGGTGCGAAGCGCGGTTTTCAGCCCCGATGGCGGTCAGGTCGCCACGGCCGCCGCGGACGGCACGGTCCGGGTCTGGCGTGAGACCGGCGTCGACGAACTGCTCCGGACCGCGCTCCGGCGCGGCGCCCGGCGGCTGACCTCAGCGGAACGCTCACGGTTCAGCCTGCCCGCCCGTGAGACGCCAAGCACGCCCGTGACCCGGGCGGCCGACCTGCCCGTCTCCGCAACCGTCGAATCTGACCGCGACCGCGACCGCGGCCGTGACAGCGACAGCGGCAGTGACAGCGACAGGGGCCGCGACGATTCCGGCGCGCTAATCGCCGAGCGCGCGCAGGCGATCGCGCGCGGTCCCCAGGCGGGCAGCGACGACGAGAACTGGCTCCTGGCCGAGCGGCAACTGCGGGCTGAGGGAAAGCTGGTCTGAGCGGCAGGGCGCGCGGCGACGGACAGCGTATTCGAACTTACATTTGATACACGCCGGTGAACTGGTAATGTCATCGTGAGCACAGCTACGGTGGCTGGAGGCCTGATGACGCGACGCACGGAGCTACCTGACCCTGACGGCCGGGATCTCACTCCGCGTCAGCGCGACATCATCGAGGTCATCGAGGACTCAGTCCGGCGCTGCGGCTACGCGCCCACCTTGCGGGAGATCGGCGAGGCGGTAGGGCTGACGAGCACATCGAGTGTCGCTTACCAGCTTTCTGAGCTGGAGAAGAAGGGCTGCCTGAGCCGCGGTGCCCGCCAGCCGCGCACCGCGGTGGTGCTCCCGTTCACCGATCCAGGCCCGGATCCAGGCGCTGATCCGGGCACCGATCCGGGCACCGAGCAGCAGGCCGATCGTCCGCGGGCTGACACCGAAGGCCAGCGGCTCGCCCAGGTCCCGCTGCTCGGCCGCATTGCCGCGGGCGGCCCGATCCTCGCTGACCAGGTGATCGAGGACATCATCCCGCTGCCCAGGCAACTCGTCGGCGAGGGCGATCTGATGATGCTCCGGGTGGTCGGCGACTCCATGATCGACGCGGCGATCACTGACGGTGACCTGGTGGTCGTCCGCCGGGAGTCGGATGTCGAGAACGGCGACATCGTGGCTGCGACGTTCGAGAGCGACACGTCGGGGGACCGGGAGGCGACCGTCAAGACGATCAAGAGGAGCGCCGGGCATGTCTGGCTGATCCCGCACAACCCCGCCTACGTCCCGATCCTCGGCGACGAGGCCACGATCCTGGGCAAGGTAGTGGCCGTGCTGCGCCGGATCTGACGCGGGCGGGGTTGCGCGGGCTGAGGGTTAGCGGGCGAGGCGGGGGAGCAGCCCGGGCGCCCCGGGCGGGCCAGCCGGGTCAGGCGTCCCGGCGGCGGAGCAGCCAGGCGGCCAGGCCTAGCACGACGGCGGTGTAGACGCAGAACAGACCGAACCCGGTCCACGGCGTGAGCGTGGCGGCGTTGGGGTGTACGGCGCCGATGTCGGAGCCGGCGTTCTCGGGCAGGTACTTGCGGATCTCCGCCGACACGTGGCCGGGCAGGAAGCCGGCCACGATGGTCAGCCCGTACAGGAGGCCGAACAGGGTGCAGATCGCGCCGGCGGTGCTGCGCAGCAGCGCGCCGATGGCCAGGCCGAGCAGCGCGACACCGGTGAGCAGCAGCGCGCTGCCGAAGACGGCCCGCGCGACGCCGGGGTCGCCGAGGGTGGTGCTCAGGTGATGCGGCGCCAGGATCGCCTGGGTGACGAAGAAGGCGGTGAGGGTGGACGCAAGAGACACCGCGAGCACGGCGAGCACGATCGCGACCGCCTTGCCCCACAGCACTGGCAGCCGCCTGGGCACCGCGGTGAAGGTGAGCTTGATCTGGCCGGTGGCGTACTCGCCGCTGACCAGCAGCACGCCGAGCGCCCCGGCCGTCAGCTCGGCCAGGCCGACTCCGGTGAGGCTGAGGCCGGCGGGGTTGAAGGCGGCTATGGCGGCATGCCCGCGCGGCAGGGCAGAAAGCTGGAGCAGGGCGGCCAGCAGGCCGCCGCCGGCGACGAGGATGACGGTGGCCACCAGCAGCCACAGCGTCGAGGGCAGGGAGCGCAGCTTGGTCCATTCCGACCGCATGACCCGCGGCAGGGTGACGCGCTGGCATGTCGCGGTAGGCCGGGATGGCCGGGGCGGCGGACAGGGAGGGCTCGGTCATCGGGGTCATCGCTGGGCTCCTTCAGTAGCCGCGGATTCGGTAGCGGGGGCGCGGTACTCCACCGCGTCCCGGGTCATGGCGGTGAAGGCCTCCTCGAGCGAGGCCTGCTGGGTGACGAGCTCGAGCACGGTGATCCCGGCGGCCCGGGCGGCGGTGCCGACCTGGTCGGTGCTCAGCCCGGTGATGGTCAGCTCCCCGTCGGGACCGGGGGAGACCGTGACGTCCGGCCCGCGCAGCACGGCGGCCAGGGCGCCGGGATCGGTGGCGCGGACCCGCACGGTGCTGCGGCTGGCGCGGGCGATGAAGTCGGCGGTGCTGGTGTCGGCGATCAGCCGCCCGCGGCCGATCACGATGACGTGCTCCGCGGTCACCGACATCTCGTTCATCAGGTGCGAGGAGACGAAGACGGTCCGGCCCTCGGCGGCCAGGCTGCGCAGCAGGGACCGGACCCAGCGGATGCCCTCGGTGTCGAGGCCGTTGAGCGGCTCGTCGAGGATGACCGTCCGCGGGTCGCCCAGCAGCGCGGTCGCGATGGCCAGCCGCTGCCCCATGCCCAGCGAGAAGCGCCCGGCCCGGCGGCGGGCGGCCTCGCGCAGCCCCACCGCGTCGATGACCTCGTCGACCCGCGACCTGCGGATGCCGCTGGTCTGCGCGACGGACAGCAGGTGGTGGTAGGCGCTGCGGCCGGGGTGGGCCGAGCGGGCCTCCAGCAGGGCGCCGGCCTCGCGCAGCGGGTCGCGGTACTCCCGGTACGGCCGCCCGTTGACGGTGGCCGCGCCGCTGGTCGGCGCGTCCAGGCCGAGGATCATCCGCATGGTGGTCGACTTCCCGGCGCCGTTGGGGCCGAGGAAGCCGGTCACGACGCCCGGCCGGACGGTGAAGGTCAGGCCGTCGACAGCGAGCTTGTCGCCGTACCTCTTGGTCAGTCCGCGTACCTCGATCATGGGGGTCCTCCCTAGCGTGCTTGCCGATGGCGACCACGCTGCCAGCGCCCCTGCGGGCTGTCGGTAGGGCGCCCAGCGGCCTCTGGGTGGGGTTTTCCGCACCCCGGCCGGAGGGCACGCCGCATTCCGCGGCCGGCCGGCGCTGTTTACTGTGGCCATGTGATCTCACGAGTGGCCGCCGTCGGACGGACGGCCGTGTACGAGCTGTGGGCCCCCCGCAGCTGGCGCGCCACTCTGTTCGCGCTGACCGGCCTGGCGGTCGTGGCCGCCACCGCCCTGCTGCTGGGCATCTGGCTCGCCGACCTCCTGAGCCTGATCGACGGCTCCGACCCGCGAGCCGGCATCAACGCGTTCTACGTGGTCGTCGCGGTGGTCGCCCCGGTACCGCTGCTGTGGTGGCTGGGCGCGCTCGGCGCCGTGCACCGGCTCCGGTTCCGGACCGTGCTCGGCATCGAGATCCCGGCTCCGCCCCGGCCGCCGGGCCGGTGGCCGGTCCGGCTGGCCCGCGCCTGGCTGAGCCCGACCGCCTGGCGCCAGCTCGGCTACCTCCTGCTGTCCCTGGTCATCGGGCTGTTCGGCGGCATCGCGGTGGCGGCCTGCTGGTCGGCGCCGCTCGTCGCGGCCACCTACCCGGGCGGGCTGCCCGGGCGCACTCCCGCGGTGCTCGTGCTCGTGGCGGCCCTGTTCCTGGCCGCCCCGTGGGTGGCGCGCGCGGTGACCAGCGTCGACGTGCGGGCGGCCCGCAGGCTCCTCGGCCCGAGTCCCGCCCAGCAGCTGGAGCTGCGGGTGCAGGCGCTGGCCCGCAGCCGGGCCGACGTCGTCGCCGCGGCCGACGCCGAGCGCCGCCGCATCGAGCGCGACCTGCACGACGGCGCGCAGCAGCGGCTGATGTCGCTGGCCATGAACCTGGGCATGGCCCGCACGGCCCTCGGTGACGACGTGCCGCCGGCCGCCCGGAAGGCCATCGAGGACGCCCATGACGAGGCGGTCGAGGCGCTGGCCGGGCTGCGCGAGCTGGTCCGCGGCCTGCACCCGGCCGTGCTCAACGACCGCGGTCTCGACGCGGCCCTGTCGGGCGTCGTGGCCCGTGCGGCGCTGCCGGTCCGGCTGCAGGTGGACGTGGCGCCCCGGTGCGCGCCGAGCATCGAGGCCATCGCCTACTTCATGGTCTCCGAGGCCCTGACCAACATCGCCCGGCACGCCCGCGCCAGCCAGGCGGAGATCATCGTGACGCGGGACCGCGACCGGCTGCGCGTCGTCGTGACCGACGACGGCTGCGGTGGCGCCAGCCCCGACGGCGACGGCACCGGGCTGCGCGGGCTCGCGCAGCGGGCCGCCGCGGTCGACGGAATCCTGCACGTGCACAGCCCGGCCGGCGGGCCTACGACGATCACGGCGGAGCTGCCATGCGAGTAGTCATCGCCGAGGACTCGGTGCTGCTGCGGGCCGGGCTGACCCGGCTCATCACCGACGGCGGCTTCGACGTGGCGGCGGCCGTGGCCGACGGCGAAGAGCTGCTGCGCGCGGTCGGCGAGCACCGTCCCGGCCTGGTCGTGGTCGACGTGCGGATGCCGCCCACCCACACCGACGAGGGCATCCAGGCCGCCCTCGTCATCCGCCGCCAGTACCCGGACACCGCCGTCATGGTGCTGTCCCAGTACGTCGAGGAGAGCTACGCCCACGACCTGCTGTCCACCCAGACCAGCGCGGTCGGCTACCTGCTCAAGGACCGGGTCGCCCACGTGCCCGACTTCCTGGAGTCGCTGCGCCGGGTCGCGGCGGGCGGCACCGTCCTGGACCCGGAGGTCGTGGCCCAGCTCGTGGCCCGCCGCCGCAGCGACCCGATGGACGACCTCACGCCGCGCGAGCAGGAAGTCCTCCGGCTGATGGCCGAAGGGCGCTCCAATACCGGCATCGCCGAGGCCCTGCGGGTCAGCCACAGCGCGGTCGAGAAGTACATCAGCAACATCTTCATGAAGCTCGACCTGCCCCCCACGGCCACCGAGCACCGCCGGGTCCTGGCCGTCCTCAGGTACCTGCGCACCTAAGCGGCCCTAAGGCCGGGCGCCCGGCAGAACAGGGCATCTGCCTGATGTGACGGGCCGGTTCTTACGGCGAGTGTGGATGGTGCGGGATCCGGAAGAGGACCCCGCACCGAGGAGGAATCCCATGCACTCCCACGTCTTGCTGAACCGGCCCGGCCCCCGGCCGGCGGCCATCGGGCGGCGGCTCGCCCGCCGGGCTGGCGCCATGGCCGCCGACTGGCAGGCGCGTCCCCGGCCGGCCGCGCCCTGGGCGGGCCTGGATGCCAGCCCGTTCGATGCCGACCGGGTCGCCGGGGAGAGTTACCGCGACTACCTGTTCCGCAAAGGTGTCGGGTCCTCCGCCCCATGAGCCGCCCGGCCCCCCGGTGGCACGATTGCCCGGGTGGCGTGCCAGCATGGGCACCGTGCCAGAGATGCCAGGCGGGGCAGCGGGTTACCGGTCGTGGCCGGGGCCGGCCAGGGACATGGCGCTGGCCATCGACGCGGCGGTGTCCGCGGCGCGAGCCGGCGATGCCGCGGCCTTCAAGGAAGCGACCGACGACCTGGGCCGCATGGACCGTGAGCAGCTCGCGGTCGTTCTGGGCGCCGTGACCAGGGAGCTGCTCGAGCGCTCGCATCCCGACGGGCTCGGCGCCAGCGATGCCGAGGAGGTGCTGGCGAGCTGCGTGAGATCCGCGGCGAGCTGGTACGAGCCGCTCAGCGCTGACTCGCTGATCCAGGCGCTGACCGGCACGCTGGGCATCCACGACCCGGACGAATCGGCGCCGCCCCCCGGCCCGGTCGTGGTGGCGCACGGGCTGCTCCTGATCGCCGATCAGCTCAAGATCATGAAGCAGCCGCTGCCGCCGGTCCTCGACCGCGCGCTGGGAGAGCTGATGCGCGCGCAGACCATTGAATTTCCATAACCGGCTGAGCCAGCCGGCGGTCGCACACGGCCGCTAGCGCGTTCCTCCTGTTTCAGCTCACCAGGGTGCGCCGCGCCCCTCCGGCCACCTTGGCGCGGACGTGGCCGAGGGCAATGGATGCGGTGGTCCCAGGCGGAGCCTGAACCGTCAGGGAGTACTTGCCGCCCTTCTTGACCCAGCTAACGAAGATCTGGCCGTAGGGGGTCGGGACTGCGCCCCTGGCCCAGGTCAGGCTGCCAAAGTGCGGGCTGACGGTGAAGGTCTGGTAGCCAGGGCCGACGGGCTGGACCCCGAGGACGTAGCTGGTCATGATGGGCGTCGGGCCCGAGGCCCAGCCGTGCGCCAGGCTGGTCCGCGCCTGCGTGGCCGTGCCGTCAGGGCCGATGTTCTCCCAGAAGGTTCCCGTGTAGAACGGGTTGCCAGGGTCGAGCATCTGGTCCCACGTCAGGTGCAGCAGTTGCTCGGCGTCGGCGGTGTCGCCGGCCAGGTAGTCAGCCTCGACCTCGAACGCCGTGATGTACGGGCTGATGAGGTCGCTGTAGCCGGAGCCTGAGAAAGGCTCTGAGCCGTGCGGTCCCCACAGCGTCTTGAGGGCGGTCAGGATGTCTGACACGTCATCGGCTGGCGCGATGCCGAACAGCACCGCCAGTGCGTTCGCGTCCTGCGCGAATGTGGAGTGATCGGATTCGCTCAGGTAATAGGTTCCGGTCGCCGGGTTGAGAAGGCTGGCGTTGATCTCGTCTCGCACCCGGTCAGCGGTCTGGTTATAGGCGGCGGCCTTCGCGGTGTTGCCGACGTTTTCCTCGATGTAGGCGACATCCCGGAGCGCGCGGTAATACAGCTCGTTAAATTCCGTGACCACGCCGGTCTTCGCGCCATCATAGAAGTCCCAGTCGTAGCCCCCGTTTGTCGTCGATATCTGCGGGCCGGTGACGATGAGGCCGTCGCTATCCGTCAGCGTAGCGTCGTAAGTTAGCTGCCCTTCAAGCCGGGGCAGGACTTGCTGGGCGAAGGCGGTATCGCCGGTGTTCCGGTAATATTCCGTCGCGGCGTCGAGCGTCCAGGACGAGTAGGAGTTGCTGTAGGGGCCGGTCCTGAAAAGCGTGTCAGCGTCCAGGCCGCCGCCCGGCGGGCTGCTCGTGATAAGGGTGAGCAGGGACTGTTTCACATAATTGTCGCCGTTGCTGCCGAGGGTATCGGCGATGCCCTGGCCCTCGATTCCGAGATCGCCGGACCAGATCGCCCGGTCGCGCTTCGCGCCGTCCAGCACCGAGGGCTGCGCGGCGCCGTTGACTCCGGCGGGCTGCATGTCGGTCTGCTCGGTGTACGCGCCGGCGTAGTACATCTGGTTGAGATCAGCCGAGCTTGACTCGAAGTAGCCCTGATAGTCAGCCGCCGTGGCCAGGTAGCCGCCGCCGAACTGCACGCCAGCGCCCTTGAGCACCAGGGTCCCCGTGGTGGTGAGCGTGAGGGCCTCGAAGCGGAATCCGCCCATGAAGCCGCTGGTCAGCAACGATCGTGCGGTGACGGTCAGGGGGACCGAGCGGGCCTGGAACGCGGAGTCGCCGGTGACCGCGCCGGGCGTGCTCGTCACGCCTGCGCCGGCCGGGTGGTCCTGGGTGAGCGGCGTCTTCAGGGTGAGCGTCGCGCCGGATACCGAGACGATCCGATCCGTTTCCGTCGGCGACCCCACGGTCACCGTATCGCCGGGCGCGAACGTCAGCGGGCTCTGGGCCGTACCCGGCTGCACCGTGATGGTGGTCGTGCCCGCGGTGGCGGCGGCCGCCAGCGTGCTCGATCCGGGAGTGCGCAGGTAACCCCGGGCCTCGGCGAATGCCAGGGAGACAGCGGGGAGGGTTCCGGTACTAGCGTAGGACCGAACGCTGATATACGGCGAGCCTTCGACCTCCTCGCCATAGTCGAGCAGGATGATGGCCGGATTGCCGTCTGGCGTCACGGTCAGCGTCGTTGCCCCGCTGCCATGCGATGTAAGCCCCCGGACGTTGGAGACGTCTCCCGAAAGGACGGTCGCTGACACCGGCCTGACGTTGCTTCTCCTGGGCTGCTCCAAGTAGGACTTCCAGCTCTCACGGGCTGGATGAGCCTGCGCGGGCTTGGCATATGCCGGAGTTATTGCCGCCCCGGCCAGGAGTGCGGCCAGAATGGATGCGGGCACGAAGGCCCGGCGCATCAGGCGCCCTCGGAAGCTCACGGTCAATCCCTCCTGTTGCCATGATGCGCTGAAGAAGATCGATTCTTGAAACGATTCAACGAATTGCAATTGAACGAATAATCTCTCCGCGTCGCTCGTGTGTCAAGGGGCATCCGCGTGAAGGGCCCGGCTCTGTCGCCCGCGCGGAGCGCTGACCTTTAGCTATGCCGTCGGCTGGTGATCGGCTGCCGCCGCCCGAGGGCCAAGGTAGAACGCGCTGGCGGCGAAGCGGGCCCGGTAGGTGGTGGCGCTGAGGCCGTAATGGGCCTTGAACCGGCGGGCGAAGTAGTTCTGGTCCGGCCAGCCGACGGCCTGGCTGATGGAGGTGATCGGCTGGTCGGTGTGCAGGAGCAGCGCGGCCGCGTGCTCGGCGCGCAGCTGGGCGAGGTAGGCCATCGGGGGCAGGCCGGTGCTGGCCTTGAACAGCCGGACCAGGTGTGACTGGTCAAGGTGCAGCTGAGCGGCGAGCTCGGTCAGAGTCCACCGTTCGGCCAGCCCGGCCTCGAACAGCCGCATGGCCTGGCTGATCGCCGGATGGATCTGGGCGCCGCGCCCCGGCGCGAGGTCATGAGCCTGCGCGACCGCCCGGCCGATCTGCCCGAACAGCAGCGCTAGCCGGCCCACGATGTCGGCGCGGTACTGAGCGGCGGGGCGGTACCGGAGCTTGCTGATCGCCGTGAGGTGGTGCTCGCACTCGGCCAGGGCGCCGGGTTCGAGGCGGAAGGTGAGCATGCCGCGCCGGTGGGCGGAGTACGGCCCGGTCCACAGCAGGTAACCGAGCATGGGGTCATCACGGGTCCAGGTCAGCTCGCGCCGGAGAAGCTCGTTGCTGAAGCAGAGGTTGTACAGCGTCAGGTGCTGGCAGTCGTCGTACCCGTGCCATACCCCCGGCCGGAGCAGCACGACGTCCCCGGCCTGCAGCGGCTCCCGGCCCTGCCGGGACAGGTTGATGCCGGTCCCGGCGGTCACGAAGGCGATCTCCACGAAGCTGTGCGAGTGCAGGGGATGCGGCTCGTCGTGGAAGTGGTAGCCGGCGTAGGCCAGCGCGCCCTCACTGAAGTGCAGCACATCGGTGCTGGCGTCCATCGGAAAGTCCAGGGTCACCCGCCTACGGTAACGGCGTCGATGCCCGGCAAGTCAACTTCGTGCTAGTAGGTGCCTATTGCGGCCTAGCCCGGCCAGCCGTGACGGCGAAGGATCACCTCACGTCAGGAATGTTCATCCGCTGGAAACACAGGCAGGCGCCGATGCTGACCCTGGTCCGCTACCGCTACCAGCCCGCGCTGGCCGTGCTGTTGCTGCCGAGCCTGCTGCTGATCGGGATCTTCAGCTACTACCCGGCGGTGCGCAGCCTGATCGGCGGCTTCTACCAGTGGAACGGCTTCTCTCCGCCCGTCTATGACGGCATCTCGCAGTTCAGGCAGTACGTGCAGTCAGCGACCTTCGGCAGCGAGGCGAAGAACATCGCCATCCTCGCTGGCGGCAGCATCCTGATCACGCTGGTCTCCCAGTTCACTGCCGCGGAGATCGTGACGCACATGCCCAGGCGGGCTGGCACGGTGGCCAAGTACCTGCTGGTGCTGCCGGTCGTGCTGCCCCCGCTGGTGCTGATCGAGGTCTGGGCCTACCTGCTCCAGCCTCAGTCCGGGCTGGTGGACGTGTTCCTCCGCGCCGTCGGGCTGCCGCAGCCGACCTGGCTCAGCGACCCGCACCTGGCCCTGGCCGGGATCCTGCTGATCGGCTTTCCCTGGATCTCCAACCTCGGCTTCCTGATCTTCCTCGGCGGGCTCCAGAACCTGCCGAAGGACGTGCTGGACGCCAGCACCATCGACGGCGTCAGCTCGCTCAGGCGGGTGTTCACCATCGACATCCCGCTGCTGCTGCCCCAGTTCCGCATCGTGGTGATCCTCTCCGGCATCTTCGCGGTGCAGAACTTCATCCCCATCCTGCTGCTCACCAACGGCGGTCCGGGCACGGCGACCCTGGTGCCCGGCCTCGACATGTACCAGTCGGCGTTCCAGAACGACCAGTACGGCTACGGCATGGCCATCGGCACGCTGCTGTTCCTCGGCATGCTCGCCTTCACTCTGGTCGCGATGCGCCTGCTGCGCCCCCGGACCACGTAACTGCCTGCCCAGGCGGGCCGCTGATGCCCCCGATTCGCCCAGTCCCGGCGACTGGCTCACCGAGGAGTTAACTTCATGCGCACCAGATCCATGGCCAGATCCATGGCCAGAGGGCTGCCCGCGGTGGCCGCCTTGCTGCTGGCCGGCGGCCTCGCCGCCGGATGCTCGTCATCTTCAGGCGCCAGCAGCGACGGAGCGACCGTCATCAAGGCGGTGCTCCCGCCGAACACCGGCGCCATCACAGCGGCAGACAATGCTGGCCTCAAGAAGCTGACGGCCCAGTACGAGGCCGCCCACAAGACCGTCACGGTGCAGTGGCTGCCCAACACCGCCACGCAGATCGATGGCGCGAACGCGGCCCTGGAGAGCCAGGCCTCCGGCGGCAGCGCCCCCGACCTGGCCTGGGAGCAGTACGGGCCGGTGACCTCTGGCGCACTGCCGAAGGGCCTGCTGCAGAACATCAAGCCCTACCTGGACAAGCCCAACCCCTACGTGCCAGGGAACACGAGCTGGCTGTCGCTGTTCTCGCCGTCGACGATCCCGTACATGACCTCTCCGAACGGGGACATCGACGTCATCCTCGGCTCCAGCGTCGAGACGGGGATGTTCTACAGCAAGACGGCCTTCGCCAAGGCGCACATCACCGCCATGCCGACGACGTGGGCGGAGTTCATCTCCGATCTGGGCCGCCTGAAGGCGGCCGGGATCACGCCGTTCATCTTCGCGGACGGCGCGCTGTGCAACCCGTCCTGGTTCGAGCGGCTGGCCACGTCCTCGCTGCTGGCGAGCCAGGTGAGCCAGTTCGACGTGAACCACGCCCAGGTGACCAACGGCCTGGACGTGGCCGTCGGCATCCACAAGGGCGTCATCAGCATGACCAATCCGCGCTACGCCGAGGTGTGGAAGCTGCTGGGCCAGCTGGTGAAGTACTCGGCCACGGGGGAGAGCGGCTATGACGCCTGCGCCAGCCCGAACGGCACCACGCCGCCGCTGAGCAGCCAGTCCCTGCTGGTTCAGGGCAAGGTCGGCGTGCTGTGGGGCGGGAGCTGGTACATCCCGCAGCTGAGCTCGGCCGGCCTGTCGACCGCCAAGTTCGGCGTGTTTCCCGAGCCGCCGATCACCAGCGCGAGCACGCCGCTGGCGCTGGGCACCTCGACGGTCGGCGTCATCGGCGGGCCGAACGGCAACGGCCAGTGGGGGGTCACCTCCGAGCAGGCCGACCACACCATGACCCCGGCCAAGACCAAGACGGTGCTGAACTTCCTGGCCTGGCTGTTCACCCCCCAGCATCTCGGCTACTGGATCAAGATCAACCAGTCCGGGGCGGATATCCCGACCGAGACCAGCGCGCCCACCGTCAACCTGCCCGGCCTCAAGTCACTGGTGCCGACCGGCAAGGTGCCGACCGTGGTCGACGTGGTCCTGGACGACGTGCTGTCCACCGCGGCGACCAACTCCGGGCTCCGGCTCGTGCAGGACTACGTGAACGGGTCGATGCCCTACTCGTCCTTCGCCCGCCAGTGGCAGTCGCTGCTGACCAGCGCGGCACAGTCCTGGGCCACCACCAACCACGTCGACCTCGCCAAGTACTGAGCTCCACGTGACCAGGAAAGGACCGGCGTGACCTCCGCGGTCCGGGTCAAGTCCGCTCCCGCCCGCCGCCCGGCTCCAGCCGGGCGGCGGGCGGGGAGCGGCCGGCCGCGGCTTGCGACGCTACCGGTGGATCGCGGCGGCCGCCGGCGTGCTGATCGTCGTGATGACGTACTTCCCGATCATCTTCGTGGTGTCCAACTCGCTGAAGACCGGGAAGGGCATCTTCACCAGCGGAGTGTTCTCGCTCTTCACCCAGTTCGACTACGAGAACTACGTGCGGGCCTGGTCCGGGGTGTCCGGCCCGCTGCTGAACACGATCATCGTCGCGGCACTGTCCGTCCTCATCGGCGTGACCGCCGGGGCGCTTGGCGCCTACGCCTTCTCCCAGCTCAGCTTCCCCGGCAAGGGGCTGCTGTTCCTGGCCTACATCAGCCTGCTCCTCATCCCGTGGACGCTGACGCTGATCCCGCTGTTCCTGACCATCCAGAAGCTGCACCTGTTCAACACCTGGTGGGCGCTGGTCCTGCCGTACTCGGCCAGCGCCCAGCCGCTGCTGGTGCTGATCTTCCGCGGGTTCTTCGACCAGCTGCCGAAGGAGATCCTGGAGAGCGCCCGGGTAGATGGCTGCACCGAGCGCGGCGTCCTGATGAAGATCGTGCTCCCGCTGACCCGGCCGGTCCTGCTGACCGGGGCGATCCTGGTCACGATCAACGTCTGGGGCGATTACCTGTGGCCGACGATCGTCATCCAGGACCCCCACCGGACCACGATCTCGGCCGGCGTCCAGCAGTTCGTCGGCAGCTTCGGCCTCAACCTCAGCAACGGAGGGTCGGTCTTCGCCGCCTTCGTCATCGCCACCCTGCCGATGTTCGTGCTGGTCGGCTTCACCATGCGCTATTTCGTCGCCGGACTGACCGAAGGAGCCCTGAAACTGTGACCTGGCCACCGCTGACACCGACCGGCCTGCGATGTGCCCACCAGGTGGACCCGCTCGGTGTCGCCCCGGACCGCGTCCGGCTGTCCTGGCTGCTGGAGGGCACTGGAACCCACCGGAGCCAGCGCGCCTACCAGGTACTCGTCACCGGCGCGGACCCGGATCACGATCACCACCACGGCACGGTCTGGGACAGCGGCCGGGTAGCGCACTCCAGTCCGGCCGATATCGAATATGCGGGCCTTCCGCTGACTCGCGGCGGACGGTACGCCTGGCGGGTCCGGGTCTGGGACGAGAGCCAGGCAGAGTCGCCGTGGAGCGACCCGGCCCGGTTTGAGGTGGAACTAGACCCGGACACCGGCTGGCGGGCGTCGTGGATCGGCCTGAGCAGGCGCCGGGAGGCTTTCCGGCCGCCAGTCGCCCCGGGACCGGTCGACCCGGTGGCCAGGGCCATGCGGCCGGTGCCCTACCTGCGGCGTGCCTTCACGGCGGCCAGCCCGATCGTTTCGGCGCGGCTGTACGTCACCGCGCTCGGCCTGTACGAGGCGCGGCTGAACGGTGAGCGGGTGGGCGACGCCTTCCTCGCGCCCGGCTGGACCGATTACCGCAAGCGGATCCTCTACCAGACCTACGACGTGACCGGGCTGGTCCGCCAGGGCGAGAACGTCCTCGGCGCGCTGCTGGCCGATGGGTGGCATTCGGGATTCGTGGGCTTCGACGCCAAGCGGGCCGGTGCGCTCTACGGCGCGGTCCCGGAGTTCCTGGCCCAGCTGGTGCTGCGGCTGGCCGACGGCACCGACCAGTGGATCGTCACCGACGGCCAGTGGCAGGCCCGGTTCGCCGCGATCCGGTACGCCGACCTGCTCATGGGGGAGTGCCACGACCTCACGCTCGAGCCGCGCGGCTGGGATCTGCCCGGCTTCGAGGCCGGCGGGATGGGAAGAGGTGCATTGCCGGGCCCTGGACGGACGGCCACTCGTTGCCGACCCCGGGCCGCCCGTCCGCGTGACCGAGCAGGTCGCCCCGTCCGGGATCGCGCGCGATCAGGACGGGCGGCACATTGTCGACTTCGGCCAGAACCTGCCCGGCTGGCTGAGGATCTCCGTGGACGCCCCGGAGGGCACCCTGGTCCGGATCCGGCACGCCGAGGTCCTGGCGGCCGACGGCAGCCTGTATACCGACAACCTGCGCACCGCGCGCCAGACCGACGAGTTCGTCGCCGCGGCCGGGCGGCAGGTGCTCGAGCCGCGTTTCACCGTCCACGGCTTCCGCTATGCGGAGATCTCCGGGTATCCCGGCGAGCTTCGCCCGGCCGACGTGGCCGCCCGTGTCGCGCATTCCGACACTCCCGCGGCCGGGTCGTTCGAGTCATCGCAGCCCTGGCTGAACCGGCTGTTCGCCAACATCGACTGGGGCCAGCGCGGCAACTTCATCAGCGTGCCCACCGACTGCCCGCAGCGCGACGAGAGGCTCGGGTGGCTCGGCGACGCGCAGATCTTCGCGCGGACGGCGATCTACAACCGGGACGTCGCGGCGTTCTTCGCCAAATGGCTCGATGATGTCGCCGACGGCCAGCTGCCGTCGGGAGCCTTCCCCGACATCGCCCCGAGCCCGCACCTGGACGACTGGGCCGGGGCGCCCGCCTGGGGCGACGCCGGGGTCATCATTCCCTGGACGCTCTACGTGATGTACGGCGACCGGGGAATCCTGGAGCGGCACCTGGCCGCGATGACCGCCTGGATGGACTTCCTGGAGCGCGGCAATCCTGGCTACCTGCGGACCCGTGAGTTCGGCAACAGCTACAACGACTGGCTGTCGCCCGGCGATGACCGGACGCCTCCGTCCCTGATCGGGACGGCTTACTGGGCCTACGACTGCGCCCTGATGGCGGAGATCACTGAGGTGCTGGGCCGGCCCGCGGAGGCGGCCGGCTACCGGGCCCTGCGGTCCAAGATCCAGTCGGCGTTCGCGGACGCGTTCGTGGCGCCCGACGGCAAGGTCGCCTCCGGGACCCAGACCTCCTACGCGCTGAGCCTGCATACGGGCCTCATCCCCGAGGACCTGGTCCAGGCAGCGGTCGGCCACCTGGTCGAAGCGATCGCGAGCGAGGGCTGGCGGCTGACCACCGGGTTCGTCGGCGTCGGCTACCTGCTGCCCGTGCTCAGCACGCACGGGCAGACCAGCGTGGCCTACCGGCTGCTGGAACAGGAAGCCCTGCCGTCGTGGCGGTACATGGTCGAGCACGGCGCGACCACGATCTGGGAGCGCTGGGACGGCTGGACCAGGGAACACGGCTTCCAGTCACCCATGATGAACTCCCTCAACCACTACGCGCTCGGCGCGGTCGGCGAGTGGCTGTACCGGTTCATGCTGGGGATCGAGCCAGCGCCGGACACCGCCGGCTTTGGCCGGCTCGTGCTCCGGCCGCATCCGGGCGGCTCGCTGACCTGGGCGCGCGGTTCCTACCGGTCGGTTCGCGGGCTCATTACCAGCGAGTGGCGGCTCGACGGTGACTCCTTCGTCCTGCGGGTCGGCCTGCCCCCGAACGTCACGGCGAGCGTGCGCGTGCCCAGCGCCGATCCAGGAGCGGTCCGGGACGGCGCTGGCCGCCCCCCGGCGGCCCTGGACGCCTTCCCCGGCGCTGCCGGGGCACGGGAAGCCGTATTCGAGGTCGGATCCGGATCTCACGAGTTTTCCGGCCCGGCCCTGGCCGGGGAAGCCTCCTGACCTGACGGCCAGGCAGGAATGGCCATGGCGGAGCCGCCAGTGAGCATCCGGGAGGTGGCGGCCCTGGCCGGCGTTTCCGTCAGCACGGTGTCCAATGTGCTGAACCGGCCTGACCTGGTCGCTGATCTGACCCGCAGCCGGGTCCGGGCGGCGATCAGGGAACTTGGCTTCGTCAGGAACGAGCCGGCCCGGCAGCTCCGGGCGGGCCGTAGCCGCACGATCGGACTGGTCGTGCTGGACGTCGCGAACCCGTTCTTCACCGATGTCGCGCGCGGCGTCGAGGATGAGGCCAGCAGGTCCGGGCTGGCCGTCATCCTGTGCAACACCGACGACCAGGCGGCCAGGGAATCTCGCTACCTCGACGTGCTGGAGGAGCACCGAGTGCAGGGCATCCTGATCACGCCGGCGTCCGGTACGCAGGAGCGGCTGGCGGCCCTCCAGCAGCGCGGCACCCCGGTTGTCCTTGTCGACCGCAGGTCGCCGTCATCCAGCCAGTGCTCGGTGTCAGTAGACGATGTGCTCGGCGGTGACCTGGCCGTCTCGCACCTCCTTGAGGCAGGTCATGAGCGGATCGCCTTCGTTGGCGGGCCGCGGAGCATCCGCCAGGTCGCTGACCGGCACGATGGTGCCATCCGCGCCCTGGAGCGGGCCGGCCGGGCCGGGACTGACCTGTACCTGGTGGAGACCCGGGCGCTGAACGCCGCGGCCGGGCAGCGAGCAGGCGCCGCGATCGCTGACCTACCGCTCAGAGCGCGGCCCACCGCAGTGTTCTGCGCCAACGACCTGCTCGCGCTGGGCGTGCTGCGGGAGATGACTACCCGCCGGATCCGGGTGCCCGAGCGGGTCGCCATTGTCGGCTACGACGACGTGCACTTCGCGGCCGCGGCCGCCGTACCGCTGTCCTCGGTGCGGCGGCCACGCCAGCAGCTCGGCCGGACGGCCGCCCAGTTGCTGATCGAGGAGGCGCTCGGCCGCAGTACGCACCAGCACCGCCAGGTCGTCTTCGAGCCCGACCTGGTGGTCCGGGCGTCAAGTACCGGCCACCCGGTCCGGCCCGGTTAACGGGTCCTGGCCTTGTACTCTGTCGCCGGGGCAGGCGGTGGCCGATCGTGCTCATCTCGGAACCTGCCGGGGGGTGGGGGCAACATGGCGAGCCGGGGCTCTTCGACGTGCCGGGTGGCTGATCCGGCGAGGCTCGCGTGGTGAGCGGCACGCCCGACCCGGCCGCGGCACCGCCGGTCACCCAGAAGCGGGAGTTCTGGGTCCTGATGGGTTACGCGGCGGTTCTCGGGGTGTTCGGGGCGTTAGCCGGCCTGGTGTTCATCGGGGTCATCAAGTTCGGCAGCAAGTGGTACGCCCCTTCCCATCCTGGCTGGTTCGGCGGGCACTGGTGGTGGCTGGCGGTCGCCGCGCCCGCCGGCGTCGTGGTCGGCCTGCTGCGCCGCCTGACCCGCCTGCCCATGGAGACTCCCGGCCTGTTCGACGACCTGAAGACCGAGCACGTCGAGACGCACCTGGTAGCGGGGATCGCGGCCGTCTCGGCGGTCTCGCTGATCGGCGGCGCCAGCCTCGGCCCGGAGAAGGCGCTGGGCACCATGGGCGGCGGGGCGGGCAGCTGGATCGCCGCGCGAAGAGGGCTCGGCCAGGAGGACTCCCAGGTGAACACCCTGGCTGGCTTCGCCGCCGCCTACGGCGGGCTGTTCTCCAGCACGGTGATCGTGGTGATGCTGATCCTGGAGGTCGCCCGCCCGGGCGGGCAGCGGCTGGCCAAGGCGCTCGCCGCGGAGATCGTGGCATCGAGTGTCTCGTTCGGCATCTACTTCGCCATCGCCGGCGCGGTGTTCCTGGACCGCTACCGGGTGCCGTCCTACAAGTTCGAGGACTGGCAGTTGCTCGCGGGGGTTCCCCTGGGCCTGTTCGCGGCCGTCGTGGTGACGGTCATGGCCGGGTTCATGATGCTGGCGTCGCGGCTACTCGGCCGGCTGAAGGTCCCTGACGTCGCGAAATCGACGCTGGGCGGCGTGGTGTTCGGCATCGTCGGCGTGGCGCTGCCGCTGACGATGTTCTCGGGCAGCGGTCAGCTCAGCTCCGTGCTCAAGGAGGCGGAGACCCTGGGCCCGGGCCTGCTCGTGGCCATCCTGATCGCGAAGATACTCACCTTCGCCGTCAGCCAGCAGAGCGGATTCGTGGGCGGCCCCATCTTCCCGTCACTGTTCATCGGCGGAACGGCCGGAGTCCTCGTTCACCAGGTGATCCCCGGCGTGCCGCTCGGGCTGGCCTTCGCCTGTCTCCTGGCTGCCGTGCCGGGATCGGTCGTGGCCGCGCCGTTCTCGACGGTGCTGATGGCCGCGTTCCTGACTCAGGTGGGAGCGCTGCAGACCGCACCCATCCTGATCGCCGTCGTCACCGCTTTCCTCACCATGGAAGCCGTCAAGTACCGGCTGGCCCAGCGCAAGCAGGCACGCGCCGCCGCAGCGAAACCAGCCGCTCCGGCCTGAGGGCGCGGGCGGCTAGCCCACGGCTAGCCCGGCTGAGGGGATGCGCGTCAGGGCCAGGTCACGGTGAAGGCCGCCTCGACCGGCGCGGCGTTGCCGGCGGTCACGATGACCTCGCCGTGGTAGGTGCCCCGGTGGGCGTAGGCTGTGCTCGCCGGTGATGCCGTACAGGCTGTTGACCCGGGTGCCGGTGGCATTGCGGCCGGTGACGTCGCCGGTCGTGGTGCTCCCGTCGCCCCACTTGATCTCGCAGCCGATGCCGAGGGAGGAGTCGCACATCGACAGCGTGCTGGTGGGCCAGCCGGGTGCCGACAGTGTCGCGATCCGGCCGTGCACCCGGCCGTGGCCGCTGGCGGTCAGGGTGGTCCCGGTGACGGTCAGCGTCCAGGGCACCTGGGTGGAGGGGTAGAAGTTGACTCCGGCCGCCTGGAGGCGAGCGCCCTGCGTGGCCAGGCGCAGCAGGAAGTCGTGGTAGGCGGGGCTGGTGGCGGTCCGCCGGGCCGACGGTGACCAGCCAACTTCCGCGAGCGCGAGCAGCCGCGGGAAGACCATGTAGTCGACGTTGCTCAGCGTCCTGACGGTCTCGCCCCACATATCGCCCTCGACGCCGATGACGTTGCGGTCGGTGACGCCATGCACGAAGGCGCCGGGGTTCCAGTTGTAGGCGCTGGAGACGTCGCAGCCGGCCGGGCAGGCCCAGTTCATGCCGAGTGAGGGCGGCACGCTGGACCGCCCGGTGACGATGTACTTCTGGTCGAGGTAGGTGTGGTTGGCCGGCGCCATCACGATCTTCATGTGCTTGGCCACGGCCTGCCGGCCGGTGACGGACGCGGCTGACTTGCCTCCGGCCGGCTGCCAGTACTCGGCGACGGAGCCGGCGGGCAGCCGGGTGCCCTGGCCGGCGATGTCGGCCCAGCCCATGACCGTCTTGCCGCGCCCGCTGACGATGGGGGCTTCGGAGTTAATGAATGCGGCGTACTGCGGCGCGCTGAGCAGTGACGTCGGTACCTCGTCACCGCCGAGGTCGTAGTACGGGCCGGGGCTCGCGGCGGTGAGCTGGTCGATGATCGCCGTCATGATGGCCCAGGTGTCGCGGCTGCCCGGGCACAGCGCGCTGTAGCCGACGTCCTCGGTGTAGTCCCAGCGCGGCGGGTTGTTCTGCCCGCAGTTGATGCCGTGCGGGCTGGCGGGCAGCGCGGGATTACCGGAGTCGTTGTACTCGGACATGATGATCGCGTTGTTGTGACCGGGGGAGTCGACCTCGGGCACCAGCGTCATGAAGTGCGCGGCGGCATCGGCGACGACCGCCTTGTACTGGGCCTGGGTCCAGAAGCCGCCGGGGTCCATGGCCCGGCCGCCGGTCCCGACCGAGCCGCGGCCGCCGATCCGGGTCAGCCTCGGGAAACCGCGGATAGCCAGCCGGAAGCCCTGGTCGTCGCTCAGGTGCAGGTGGAAGACATTGATCTTGTATGCGGCGGCCTGGCTGATGAGCTTCTCGACGGCGGACGGCGGCTCAAAGTGGCGGCCGATGTCGAGCATCACGCCCCGGTAGGAGTAGCGGGGGTAGTCGGTGATGCTGACCACCGGCGCGGTCCACGGCCCGGGCCGGGCCGACGGGCTGCTGATCCACGCGGGCAGGAGCTGGCGGAAGGTCTGGATGCCGTTGTAGAGCCCGTGCGCGGAGGACGCCTCGATCCGGGCCCCGGATGCCGTGGTGTCGAGCTGGTATCCCTCGGCCTGATGGGACCGCAGAGCCGGGGGATGGCCGACGGCCAGGACGATGTCGCCGGACCGCGGCGTGCCGGTGACCACGGGCAGCCGATAGCCGGTCGCCGGGCGCAGGTAAGCGGCCAGATCCCTGGCCACCGCTAGCTCAGTCGCGGCGCTGGCCCCTGCCGCGGCGACGATCCGGGCCTGCCGGGCCAGGGTGTAGCGGCCCTGGCCGACCTTCGCCGACACCGGCTTGGGCACGATGCCGAGCGTGGCGGCCGCCGTGGCAGCGGGCCGGGCCGCCGGCGGGCTGGCCGTCACGGCGAAGCCCGCGGCCGGGATGCCGGTCACCAGGACCGTTAACGTGGCCGACCAGGTCAGTAGGGCGGGGAGGCGGATTCTTCGGCTCATGCTGGCTGCCTGCTTCTCCTAGGTCGCCGCGCCGGCCGCTGCGGGGGGGTACACGGCCAGGCAAACCGGACATTACAAGCGCAGAAACGGCACGGTCAAGGGTGTGGCGCGTTAGTTCCGATTGCCGGTATACCCTCTGGCGATACATCGTCATCCGGTACAGTGTGGTCCGTGGGTAAGTCAAAGCAGTCAGGCCCGGGCACGCCCGGCCGCGGCGCGCCGGACAGCGGCGCGCCTGGTCACTGGACACGCCGCCGGGTGCTGGGCGCCGGCGGGGGCGGGCTGGCGGCGGTCGCCGTCGCCGGGGGCGGCGCGCTCGAGCTGGTCGCCCGCGGGGTGCTGCCCGGCAGGCAGGAGCTCGACCACCTGGACGGGGCGTGCTCGGTGGCGGGCCCGCCCCTGGTGTTCTCCGCTCCGGGCCCTTCGGTATCGGGAAGCTTCTACTCCCGCGCCCGGCGCCGCCAGGTCGGCTACACGATCGCCTGGCCGCCCGGGCACCGGCCGGGGGCGCCGCTGCCGCTGATCGTCGCGCTGCACGCGTACGGGGGCAGCCACCGGCGCGTGCTGACCCGGATGTCCCTGCCCCAGGCGGTGGCCCTGCACGTGGACGGCAGGCCGCTGCCGCCGATGGCGATAGCGGCGGCCGACGGCGGCCCCGGCTACTGGAACCCGCACCCGGGCGACGACCCGATGGGCATGGTGATCGACGAGCTGATCCCCCTGTGCCGGCAACACGGGCTGGGACGCGGGCGGCGGGCGATCGGCACGCTGGGCGTCTCGATGGGCGGGTACGGCGCGCTCCTGCTGGCCGAGAAGTACCCCCGGCTCATCTCGGCGGTGGCCGCGATCGGCCCGGCGGTCTGGACCAGCTACGCGCAGGCCCGCGCGGTTAACTCCGGCGCGTACGCCTCGGCCGCCGCCTTCGCCGACGCCGACGCGGTCACCCACGCATCCGCGCTGGGCGGAACGGCGGTCCGGGTGGCCTGCGGGGTCAGCGACCCGTTCTACCCCGGCGCGCGGGCGCTGGCCCGGGTCCTGCCGCGCGGCGCGGTCACCGACCTGTCCAGGGGCTGCCACACTGGCCAGTTCTTCGCCGCGCAGGAAGCCGGCGTCCCTGGCCTTCCTCGGCCGCCACCTGACGCACGAGTCCGTCACCTGACCCGGTAAGGGGAGCCTGATGCCCGACGAGAGCTTTACCGAGGTGCCGGGGGAGCGCGTGGTGCTGCGCCGGCTCGGCTGGGCGGATCTGGAGCAGTTCGTGGCTTACCGCTCGAACGAGCAGGTGGCTCGCTATCAGAGCTGGGATGCGCCGTACCCGCGGGAAGAGGGTGAGCGCCTGGTCGGGCAGCTGATGACGGAGCATCCCGATACGGCCGGAGAGTGGTTTCAGTTCGCCGTGGCGCTGCGCGCGACCGGGCCCGCTACCGGGCCGCTGATCGGCGACTGCGCGGCGATGCCGCGCGCCGATGATCCGCGGCAGTGCGAGATCGGCTTCACGCTGGCGCCCGAGTATCAGGGCCGCGGCTATGCCACTGAGGCGGTGCGGCTGCTGGCGGGATACCTGTTCGGCCGGGGCAAGCACCGGATCACGGCCAGCTGCGACGCGCGGAACGCGGCCTCGGCCGCGGTCCTGGAGCGGCTGGGCATGCGACGGGAAGGCCACCTGCGGCAGAGCACCTGGGCCAAGGGCGAGTGGACCGACGACCTGCTCTACGCCCTGCTGCGCGACGAATGGCCGCCGGGCTCGAGCGCGGCCTGATAGGCGCCGGCGGTCTGCTGGAGGGCCTGGGTGAGGCGGCTGCGCAGTTGCTCGCCCTGGTCGGTGACGGGGGCGTCCGGCCAGCACATCGTCAGCTCCAGCCGGGTCCCGCCGGGCGCGGCCGCCAGCCGGTACCGCATCTCGAGGTACGGCGGCTCGAGCCGCTGGGTCAGCACGCTCCGGCCTTCGTCCAGTTCCCTGACCATGGCGACCGAGGCGATCAGCCGGCCGTCGTCCGGCCGGACGATGACGTACGGCATCTCGCCCGGCTGCCCCTCGGGGGCTCCAGGGACCCGCCCGGCGCCGATCACGGTCCAGGGCTGACCGAGGCCGGCGGGAGTGCCCGGCGCGCGGACGGCCTGCCACACGACGTCCGGGGACGCGCTGATCAGCACCGCGGTCGACGTGCCCTGCGGCGAGGTCAGGACCGGCCGGCTGGCGCAGGCCTGCCAGAGAGGGGCCGGGATGCCCGCCTCAGGCCACGGCCGCCGGCCTTCGGCGACGTCGGCCAGCCCGCTGAGCCACGCCTTGAGGCTCTTGCGCCAGAAGGCCTGATGATCGAGCTTGTCCTCGCGCGGCACGGTGACCGCGACCGTGAGCCGGACCAGGACACCTTGGTCGTGCGGCTCGACGGACAGCGTGAAGGCCTGGCGCCCGGCCGGCTGGGTACTGCGCGACCGCAGGCTCATCACCTGTCCTGTCACCTGCCCTGGTCCCTCCTCGCGCACCTCCAGCACCGTGCCGCCCAGGCCCTGGCCGAGCGGGGCGAACCAGCACCGCAGCCGCCCCGGCTCGGTCGCCTGCGGCACGTCGAACGCGAAGCTGCCGGGCAGCAGGGACCAGGCCGCGCTGTCGCTGACCAGCGACCACGTATGCTCCGGCGGGGCCTGGACGACGGCCTTCCGGGTCACCTCGAGGGTGCTCTCCCACATCGTGCCTCCCGCTGCCGTCCCATCATCGATGCGGACCTGTCCGGGCAGCACCGTGCAGAACGTCATTATCGGCCACCGGGTGCTGCGAAAGGCGATGACCGCGTCGGGGGTCCGAATAGGGGGCCGGGACTGGTACGCTCGCTGCCGACGCGGCGAGGTCGCGTCGTAGCAAGGCGAATAGAGGACTTGGACACATGGCAACAGGCACGGTGAAGTGGTTCAACGCGGACAAGGGCTTTGGATTCATCGCCCCCGATGACGGGACGGCGGACGTCTTCGTCCACTTCTCCGCTATCGCGAGCTCCGGCTATCGGTCGCTGAACGAGAACCAGAAGGTCGAGTTCGACACGACCCAGGGACAGAAGGGTCCGCAGGCGGAGAACGTCCGTCCGCTCTGACGCGTAACACCCCGCGGACGCTGGTCCAGGACAGTCAGCTGTCCTGGACCAGCACCGCGGGTTCCGGCACCAGTGCCGGACAGCAGGTCCTGCAGGACATCGGTCCTCGAGCCTGAGCGCATCGAGCCTGAGCGCATCGAGGTCGAGGACGCGGGCCTCGACGAACTCCGCACACGGTTGCGGGTTACTCGCTGCCCGGACCAGGAACCGGTCGACGACTGGTCGCAAGGTCTGCTCAGCGGTGGCGGTAATAACTGCGCCTTCGTGCATGCCAGCGGAAATCCGGGGTACGTTTGCCCCGTTCTGCCCGGTGAGCCGGAGGTGTCCTATGCGTCGCCTGCCCGCCGTCTTCGCCCTGTGCGGCCTAGCGGCGCTGAGCATTGCTCTCATCCCAGCGGTCACTGATCCAGCCGCGATGGCATCATCGGCGGCGCGTTCGACCGCGTCGTTAGGCGGCGGTTCCGCCGCATCGGCCGCCGGCGCGGCGGCCGGCCAGGCACCAGCCGGAGCCCAGAAGCAGGCGGTCGCGGTCGGCACCGGCGGCGCCGTGGCGTCGATGGACCTGGATGCCAGCCGGGCCGGCATCGACGTGCTCAAGGCGGGCGGGAACGCCATCGACGCCGCGGTCGCGACCGCGAGCACGCTGGGCGTGACCAACCCGTTCGTGGCCGGGCCGGGCGGCGGCGGGTTCATGATCATCTACCTGGCCCGGACGCACCGGGTGGTGACCATCGACGGCCGCGAGAACTGCCCGCAGGCCTGTACCGCGACCATGTTCACCGACCCGAAGACCGGTCAGCCGCTCGACTACACCAACGCATCCGAGCAGCCCCTGTCGACCGGCGTCCCGTCGATGGTGGCGACCTGGGCTAAGGCGCTCCAGCTGTACGGCTCGAGGAGCTTTGCCGCCGACCTGCGGCCGGCCATCGCCACGGCCGAGCACGGGTTCCGGACCGACCAGGACTTCCAGCAGCTCACCGAGTCCGGGCTGCCGGTGCTGCAGGCCTATCCGGCGAGCCACTGGCTGCTGACCAAGGCCGGCGACCCGCTGCCGGTCGGCACCTGGCTGCGCAACCCGGACCTGGCCCGCACCTACCGGCTGCTGGCCCGCTACGGCCCGTCCTACCTGTACGACGGGCCGCTCGGCCGGGCCATCGTCCGCGCGGACGACCACCCGGCGATCACCCCCGGCAACACGCTGATCACCATGCCGGGCATCATGACCATGAACGACCTGCGCCGGTACGCCGCCCGGGTCGAGCCGCCCACGCACGTGAGCTACCGCGGGCTCGACGTCTACGGCGTCGCGCCGCCGTCCAGCAGCGGCTCCACCGTGGGCGAGGCGCTGAACATCCTGAGCGGCTGGAACCTCCGCTCGGAGCCGCGGGCGACGGCGCTGTTCCACTACCTGGAGGCGTCGCGCCTGGCGTACGCCGACCGCAACGCCTACGTCGGTGACCCGCGCTACGTGCAGGTGCCGCTGCACGGGCTGCTGGACCCGGCGTTCGCCGCCACCCGCCGCTGCCTGGTCGGCGACACCGCGCTGACCTCGCCGGTCGCCCCCGGCGACCCGAGCCCGCCCTACCGCGGCTGCGGCGGTTCCGCCGCTGCCCAGCCGCTGCCGCCCGAGGGCATGCACACCAACAACATCGTCACCACGGACAAGTGGGGCGACATCGTTTCCTACACCAACACCATCAACTTCTTCGGCGGCAGCGGGATGACCGTGCCGCACTACGGGTTCCTGCTCAACGACGAGATGACCGACTTCGACTTCGCGCCGCCATCGCCCGGCGCCTACGACCCCAACCTGGCCGCGGGCGGCAAGCAGCCGCGCTCCAGCATGGGCCCGGTCATCGCCTTCCGGCACGGGCAGCCGGCCTTCACGGTCGGCGCGGCGGGCGGCTCCACCATCCCGACGACGATCTTGCAGATCATCGTGAACCACGTGGACTTCGGCATGCCGCTGCCGCAGGCGCTGGCCGCGCCGCGGGTGAGCCAGCGGAACTCGGCCACCTCGCTGGCCGAGCCGGACTTCTACAACAGCGCCCTGGCCCGCCAGCTGACCCAGCAATTCGGTGAGCAGTTCGCGCTGTCGACCGGCCCGATCCTGCCGCTGGACTACTACCCTGGGGACGCGACCGGGATCCAGTTCCTGGGCCGCGGGCTGGCCGAGGCGGTCGCCGAGCCGGTCCGCCTGTACGGCGGCAGCGCCCTGGTCGTCCATCCAGCGGGGCATTGAGGACCAGCAAGGAGCCCGTGATGACCTACCAGCCCTACCCCACGGGGAGCGGCAGCAACGACCTGGCGGCCCCGGCCGGGCGCCCGCCCCAGCCGTCGACGCTCCGCAACGCCGTCCGCCTGATGCTGGCCGGCGCGGCCCTGGCGCTCATCGGCGTGATCGTCTCGGCGGCCTTCAGCAGCAAGATCAGGTCGACGATCACCAAGGCCGCGATCAAGGCCAACGCGACCCGGCGGAGCCAGGGCAAGTCGGTCCTGACGGCCGCCCAGATCCACACGCTGGGCAACGTCACGCTCGTCTTCCTGGTGGTGATCGGGATCATCGGCGTGCTGCTGTGGCTGTGGATGGCCTGGGCGAATAACAAGGGCAGCAGCTGGGCCCGGATCGTCGCGACGGTGTTGTTCGGGCTGAATACGATCTCGCTGTTCGTGGACGTGGGCCGGGCCAGCATCGCGATCATCCCGGCCGCGATCGGCTGGCTGATCGGCCTGGTCGCGATCGTGCTGCTGTGGCGGAGGGAAACCACCGCCTACATCAAGCCTCGCGTGCAGTAAGCCGCCGGTCAGCTCGCCGTCCAGGGCCGGAGCTTGTCGGGGTTGAGCACGGCCCACATGCGCCTGATCCGGTCGCCCGCGATGTCGAACGCGTAGACCGCCACGGTGACGCCGTCCCGCTGGGCCACCAGGCCGGGCTGGCCGTTGACGGTGCGCTCCAGGAACGTCAGGCGGCCCGCGGCCCGGCGGGCCAGCCAGACCAGGTAGCCGGCCACCTGCTCGGCGCCCTCGACGGGCTCGGGCGAGGCGCTGACCAGCCCGCCGCCGTCGCCGGTGACCGTGGCGCCGGGGTCCAGCAGGCCGATGAGCGCGCCGATGTCCTGGGCCTCCCAGGCCAGCCTGAAGTCCCTGACGATGCCGGCCTGCCCGGCGGCCGGCGTGGCGGGCGGCTGGGCCGCGGCGCTGCGGCGGCGGGCTGAGGAGGCCAGCTGGCGGCAGGCCGCCGGGGTGCGGCCGGTGATCTCGGCGATCTCGGCGAAGGAGTAGCGGAAGACGTCGTGCAGGATGAACGCGACGCGCTCGGCCGGGGTCATCGAGTCGAGCATGACCAGGAACGCCATGCTGACCGACTCGTCCAGGGTGACCCGGTCGGCCGGGTCGGCGGCGAGGCCGCCCGGCCGCCCGCCGGGCCACTCGGCGGGCTCGGGGAGCGGCTCGGGGATCCACTGGCCGACGTAACGCTCTCGCCGGGCCCGGGCCGAGCCCAGCAGGTCCAGGCAGATACGGCTGGCGACCTTTGTTAGCCATGCTCCTGGTGATTCGATGGCCTCCTGCTGCTGCCGGGACATGGCGTACCAGCGGGCGTAGGTCTCCTGCACGGCATCCTCGGCCTCGGCCAGGGAGCCCAGCAGGCGGTAGGCGAGGTTGATCAGCTGACGCCGCTCGCTCATGATCGCGTCCAGGCCCGGGTCGGGCCGGCCGTCTCCTGGCTCGGATCGGGTCGTCATGCCGCTAGCCTCCCTCGGTCGCTACTGCCCTCACCAGTCCGACGAGACAGGGCGCCGGATTGTGAGGCGGGCGGGCCCCGCCTGACATTCCCGCGGGCTGCGTCGTCGGACTGGCAAGACGAGCCCGCCATGCCACGACCCTCACGGGAGGCACCATGACCACCCCGATTCCGGCCGCGCTGTTCACCGACCCGGCGCCCGCGTCGCGCCTGGAGCGGGCGGCCGCCGCGCTGACCGCGCACGCGTTCACCGTCGAGATCCTGGACGACGCCGCCGCCGCGCGCACCCGCGTCAGGGACCTGATACCCGAGGGCGCCAGCGTCTTCACCGGGGCCAGCGAGACGCTCCGCCTGTCCGGCATCGAGGAGGACATTAACAACAGCGGGCGGTACGACGCCCTCAAGTCACGGCCGCCCCTGGATCGGGTCACCCAGAGGAATGAGATCTGGGCGGCGCTGTCGACCCCCGACGTCATCGTGGGCAGCGTCGCCGCGGTCACCGAAACCGGATCCCTGGTCGTCGCCTCGGCCAGCGGAAGCCAGCTGCCCGGCTACGCCGGTGCCGCTGCCCGCGTGATCTGGGTCGTCGGGGCGCAGAAGGTGGTGCCCGACCTGAGCACCGCGCTGCGCCGCGTCGAGGAGCACTGCCTGCCGCTGGAAAGTGAGCGCGCCATGCGGGTCTACGGGCAGCCCAGCGCCGCCAACCGCGTCCTGATCCTCAACGCCGAGCCCGAACCCGGGCGCGGCACCGTCCTGCTGCTCCGCGAGGCCATCGGATTCTGAGCCCCCGCCGCTACCCCGCTAGCTTCCGCCGACGCCGATCGCGGTCAGGAAGACCAGGACCAGCGTGCCGCCGGCCAGCAGCCCGTGCGCCGCGACCACCACGACCGGGAAGCTACCTTCCGCCGGGGCGGTTAAGGGCTGCTCCAGGGCATGCCCTGGCACCCCGGCCGGAACGGGCTCGCGGTACACCGGGATCCACCGCGCGAACATGGTCAGGCCGAGCAGCACGATGACGCACAGCGCGCCGAACGAGGTCCAGGCCAGCGTGTCCGAGTCCAGGACCAGGTAGCCCACCCACGATCCGAGCCCGATGAGGGCCAGGGACAGGTGGCCGAACAGGACCGGCACCGGCAGCTGGCTGGGCGCGGTGCGCCGGGCGCTCACATCGTTCTCGATCAGCCACACGGTCAGCATGTACAGCCCGGCCAGTACGGCTGCGGACCAGGTAATCAGCGCGATGACGGCCACAATTCCCCCTCGTCGTCCGGCTGGGCCCTAAGCCCCGGCCCGCGAAACGCCGCCATCGCGGCGCTGGACTGCGATGAGCGGCGGCTCCTTCCCTTCCACGGGCGCAGGCCTGCGTCCGGTTCACGCCCATCGGTGCCGGCACGGAGCTCGGATACCCTCGGGCCATGAAACTCCACGTCGGATGCGCGATGTGGACCTACGCCCCCTGGCAGGGCCGTTACCTGCCGCACCCGCTGTCCCCGCGCGAGCGGCTCAGCGCCTACGCGACCTGGTGCAACGCCGTCGAGGGCAATACGACCTTCTACGCGACGCCGGCCGCGGACACGGTCCGGTCGTGGGCCGAGCAGACCAGCCCGGACTTCCGGTTCGTCCTCAAGCTGCCGAAGGCGATCACCCATGAGCGCCGCCTGGCCGACGTGGCCGCGCCGCTGCGGGCCTTCCTGGCCGCCATCGAGCCGCTCGGGCCGCGCGCCCACGCCCTGTGGGTCCAGCTGCCGCCGTCGTTCAGCCCGGCCGACCTCGGCGCGCTCACCGGCTTCCTGAAGCAGCTCCCGCGGGAGTACCGGTACTGCGTCGAGGTGCGGCACCGCGAGTTCTTCGAGGACCCGCGAACGCAGCAGCAGCTCGAGCGGGTGCTCGGGGACGCCGGCGCCGAGTGGGTGACCTTCGACACCACCGTGCTGTTCGGGAGCCGGCCGGTGACCGACGCCGAGCGGGAGGCGTGGACCAGGAAGCCGCGCCTGCCCCGCCGGTCACGGGCGCTGACCGCCTGGCCGGTGGTCCGCTACATCGGCCGGGACGACGCGGCGCGGACCGCGGCGGGCTGGCAGCCCTGGGCCGACGTGGTGGCCGGCTGGCTGCGCGAGGGGCGCTCCCCGACCGTGTTCATCCATACGCCCGACAACGTCGACGCGCTCGAGCTGGCCCGCCGGTTCCACGATGACGTGCGGGCCCGGCTGCCCGAGGTCGAGCCGCTCCCGGCGCCGGTCCCGGCCGGGCCGCCGACGCTGTTCTGAGCCGACGCTGTTCTGAGCCGCGGGGGAGCGGCGGGGCGCGGCGGGGCGGGGCGCCGTCAGTTGATGTCGAACTCGTTGCCCTCGGGGTCGCGCATCGCTACCGCGTACCAGTCGATGCCGTCATCGAGGTCCTCCTCGCTCAGGTCATCGACGAATGTGGCGCCGAGGTCGGCCAGCCGCTTGGCCTCGGCGTCGACGCGCTGCCGGCGGATCTCGATCGGGTTCTCCCGCCCGCCGCTGGCGTGGATGTCGAAGTGCAGCCGGTTGGTGATGGTCTTGCGGTCCGGCACGACCTGGAACCAGATGCGCGGCCCGCTGCCGTCCGGGTCGACGATGCTGTCCGTGCCGACGCCCAGGAACTCCTCGGGCAGCCCGAGGTCGCGCCGGTAGTCGTCCCAGGTGGCGAAGCCGGCCGGGGGCGGCTCGAGCACGTACCCCAGGGCCGCGGCCCAGAAGCGGGCCTGCGGCTCGGGCTCGGCGCAGTTAATTACCAGCTGGTACCGGACTGTCATCGTGTCTCCCATTCGGTCAGCGGCGGGCCTCCTGGCCGGGCCGCGCGACAAGTATGGATCCCGCTTACGACACTGCCGGGCCGGGCGCGGGCGATGGCGGAGCGCTGGCCATTTCGCAACCGGATGCCGTGGGGCTGCATCAAGCGGGCGGCCTGACGCTCCGACTGATGAGCGGCGGTCGCGGGACAGGCCGCGGCCGCCTGCGCCGAGGGGAGCAAACATGCGGGGAAAGATCCGCGGCCTGCGCGCCATGGTGGTGGCAGCGACGGTGGTCGCCGTCGCCGGTGCCGGCAGTGCCGCCTACGCCGCCAGCACCAGCACGTCCGTCATCGTCCGGGGACCCGACCACCAGCGGCTGACCTTCGTGGTGGCGCCGGGCGGCAGCCACACGTTCACTCTGCCCGCCGCCAACGACCCGGTCAGGATCGACCTGGACAAGGTCTCGACCAACGGCGGGGTGCAGACCCCCAGCGAGGTGTTCAGCGCGCTGGTCAATGTCGACGCCAACCACGCGGGCATGAGCTGGATCGGGACCAGCAGCGACGGCAGCCAGGCGGCATCCAGCACGATCAGGGGCTCCGACATCACCAACCTGGTCTGCGGCAGCAGCTGCGTGATCGCGTCGCTGGACGTGGGCAGCGTGTCCGGGCGGACGGTCGTGCTGCGAGCCAACGCGGCCACGTCCTCGATCCGCGAGAAGTACGTCGTCAACATCTGGTACTAGGCGCCGGGCCGGCGCGCAGCCAGGCGCCGACCGAGCTCTCCAGAGGGCACGCTTCCGCGGAAGCGGCTTGTGCAGACTTTCACAAGGCGCTTTCCGCGGAAGTGGTCATTCGAGGCCTGCCGCGAGGCTGCTGGCCGGGGCGCAGCCAGGAGTCGGACCGGCTGCGTCCCGCGGGCAGGCGCACGCGGTCATCACGACGCGGGCGGTCCAGCTGTGCGGGGGCAGGTAGATCCGTACCACCCGGCCGACTGCGGTGTCGTTGACGTGCACGGCGGACTGGGGGACGAGGTCGAGGACGTTGCTGAACTCGGCGGTTACCCGGTAGGGGTGCGGGCCGAGGCTGGCCCCGCCGGGCAGCGGCAGGCTGTAGATGCCGCTGAACCCGCCGCCGCCGCTGCACCCGGCGACGGCTACCGTCAGCGCGGCGGCTGTGGCGACGACGGCCGCGGTTCGTGAGGCTGGGCGGGCGGGTGTGACTGATGGTGCGGCGGGCTGTGGGCGGCGGGGCGGTCGCAGCAGCATGGATGGGCCTGTGGTGCTGCTAGAGCAGCACCACAGGGCCATCCATGACGTTCGGAGCGAGCGCCGGGCGGACCCCAGCGACGTGGTTGTAACGCCCACGTCGTTACAGCGACGTGGTTGCATCAGCCACGTCGTACGCGGCGTGAGACCGCGGGGCTGGCGTGACAGGCGGGACTGACGCGGCGCGGGAGGGCGGGGCAGGCGTGACAGTCGGGACTGACGCGGCGCGGGAGGGCGAAGCAGGCGTGACAGCGGGACTGACGCGGCGCGGGAGGGCGGAGCAGGCGTGACGGGCGGGACTGACGCGGCGCGGGAGGGCGGAGCAGGCGCAGGGGCTGGACCAGGCGCGAGGGGCGGGGGAGGCGCGAGGGGCGGGGAAGCGAGAGGGGCTAGATCAGGTGCACGGGGCGGGGGAGGCACGAGGGGTGGGGGAGGCGCATCAGTGGCCTCTCGCGGTGGCGTGGGCGGCGTGGGGGGTGGCCGTGGAGGCGGCCGGGAGCCTGGCCGCACGGCGCCGCTTGCATCGCCGACCCGGTTGACTCGGAGCGAAACGACTCCGTACACTTACCGCCATAAGTGTACGGTACGGTTTCGTTTCGATTGGGGCTCAGGTGGCGGAGGCAGGCGGTCGCGGCGCGATGCGGGAGACCGCGATCCTGCGCGCCACGCTCGAGGTGCTGGCCGAGTCGGGCTACGACCAGCTGACCATCGACGCCGTTGCGGCGCGGGCCCGGTGCAGCAAGGCCACCATCTACCGCAGGTGGCCGGGTAAGGCAGCGCTGGTGATCACGGCGGTCCGGCGGCACGCGGGCCAGCCGGCGACGGCCGCGCCCGACACCGGCAGCCTGCGCTCGGACCTGCAGGCGGCACTTCAGGCCATGCGCTCCAGCCTGTCGGGCCAGGATGCCGCGCTCATCCTCGGGCTGCTCATCGCGATGCACCGCGATCCTGAACTGGCCGACGCGGTCAGGGAGCAGGTGCTCGAGGCCAAGCGCGAGGTGTTCGGCGCGGTCATCGCCCGGGCCGCGGCCCGCGGGGATGTCCCGGCGACGACGGACGGGGCGCTGCTGGCCGAGATCGGCTCGGCCGTGCTGTTCTCCCGGCTGCTGGTGACCGGCGAGCCGCTCGACGATGCGTACATCCAGCACCTGGTCGACGCGGTCCTGCTGCCGGCGCTCGGGCAGCCGGCTCCCGGATGACCGCACCGGATTCACCTCATCGGATCACGGCAAAGGAGCAGCTCGCATGTGGCAGGCGATCGTCTTCGGGTTCCTGGGCGGCGTGCTGGCCGCCAACGGCTATCCCCACTTCACGCGGGGCATTACCAAGCGCAGGTATCCGTCCAGTCTCGGCAACGGGCCGGTGCCCAACTTCGTCGCCGGCTGGGCGGCGCTCGTGGTGGCGGCGCTGCTGTTCTACCTCGCTCACGTCGGCCGGCATCCTGGCTGGGCCCTCGGCTCGGCCGCGGTCGGCGTCCTGCTGATGGGACTGTTTCACGCGGGCCACGGGGCATTCGGCCGCCCCGAGCCAGCGGACGCCCCGGCCCGCTAGCAGCCCCGCCCGCGCCAGCGCTCCGCGCCGTCAGAGCTCGACCACGAAGGACTCCGCGAAGTCCGGGTTGAGGTTGCCGGGGCCGTCGCCGGCCCGGGGGTTGGAGGAGACCCGGGTGGTCCCGATCGTCACGTGCTGGGTGGTGTGCTCGTGCCCGCACAGCCAGTACCGCGGGCCGCACTCGGCGATCAGCGCCTCCAGGTCCGATCCGACCACGTGATACCAGGGGTGTCGGGCCTCGCCATCCGGCCCCGTCCACGGCTGAAGTGTCGGCCAGAAGTGCGTGCAGACGATCGTCGCCTCGCGCTGCGCCGGGGACAGGCTCCGCAGCTGGTCCTCGATGAACGAGCGCGCCTGCCGGTACAGCTCGTTGGTGTCCTGCAGGGTCAGCGGGCGGTCACCCAGCCGGATGTCATCGACGCCCTGATGCCCGCCCTCGGCGATCATCTGGCTGTAGCGGTCGAGCTGCTCGTCGGGCACGTGCGACCACAGGGTCGACCCGATGATCCGCTGTCCGCCCGGCAGCTCGGCCACCTCGTCATCGAGCAACCTGGCGCCGGGGACCGCCTCGACCGCCGCCCGGTACTGCCGGCGCGACTCGCCGAGCTCCTGGCGGACGTACTCGCCGTTCCCTGGCACCACGATGAGCTGCGTGGTCTCGCGCTGCGTGGACCGGATATCCCGGAGCATCCCGGCCAGGTGCTCGGGCCGGTAGTGAATGTCGCCGCCGAGGAGAATCACGTCCACATCGAGGTCGGCGGGCGGAATCCAGTAGGCCGGAGAATGCGCGCTGTCATAGAAGATGTCGGCGTAGAACGCCACCCGGCCGGACTGCGATGATGCCATTTCTCTCCCGTCGTCACACCAGGTCTACGTGGTATTCCGTCAGCCAGGCGTTCATGTCCAGCAGGAAGGCCGCGGGCGCCAGCGGGCTCGGCTGTATCCCCATCAGCCCGGGCAGGGCCGGGTCCGCGGTGAACGCCGCGGCCAGCCTGCCGTGCTCGAGGATCTCGAACAGCGGCGCGCCGGGCTGGCGGAGCAGGTCGCGCATCTGGTCCTGGACCGCACGCGCGTAGGCGGGGTCGGCGCTGGCCGGGTAGATGCTCTTGCGGCGGGCGACGATCTCCGGCGGCAGCAGGTCGGCCGCGGCCCGGCGCAGCAGGCCCTTCTCGATCCCGCCGACCTGCTTCAGGGGCCAGGGCACGTTGAACACGTACTCGACCAGGCGGTGATCGCAGAAGGGCACCCGCACCTCCAGGCCGACCGCCATGCTGAGCCGGTCCTTGCGGTCCAGCAGCAGCGGCAGCCAGCGGGTCAGCCCGTGGTAGAGCACCTCCCGGATCCGCTGCTCGGCGGCATCCTCGCCCGGCAGCCGGGGGACCTCGGCCTGGGCGTCGGCGTACCGCTGAGCGGCGCGCTCATCCAGTCGCACGGCCGCGTCCACCTCCGGGCGCAGCACCGGCGCCCAGGAGCCGGCCACCCAGGGGAAGGTGGGCGCGGCCAGCATGGCCGGGTGGTGATACCACGCGTAGCCGCCGAACACCTCGTCCGCTGACTCGCCCGACAGCGCCACCGTGGAGCGCTCGCGCAGGCCGCGGAACAGCAGGTACATCGACGTGTACATGTCCCCGGCGACGGGCAGGTCATGAGCCCGCCGCGGCAGGTGGGCGGCCGCGGTCAGCTCGGCCGCGTCCAGCATGATGGTGGAGTGCCGGGTCCCGGTATGCCGGGCCACCTGCTGGGCGAACGGCTCGTCATGGCTGGGGCGGAACCGGTCCGGCTGGAAGCCATCCTGGCTGCGGGGGAAGTCGACCGAGAAGGTGTCGAGCTTGCCGCGCCCGTCCCGCTCCAGGGCCCTGGCCGCCAGCGCGGTGAGGGCGCTGGAGTCCAGGCCGCCGGACAGCAGGGTGCACAGCGGCACGTCCGCCACGAGCTGGCGGTCGACGATGTCGGTGAGCAGCTCCCGCACCCGGCTGACGGTGGCGGCCTCATCGTCGGGGTGCGGCCAGGCGCCCAGTTCCCAGTAGGCCCGCGAGGTCAGGCCGGTCCGGCTCACCCGGACCAGGCAGCCCGGCCGGACCTCACTCAGGCCCCGGTAGACGCCGTGCCCGGGCGTGCGGGTCCCGATCGGGGCGAGCAGCTCGGCGATGCCGTCGGCGTCCAGCTCGGCCCGGAAGCCGGGATGGGCGAGGATCGCCTTCGGCTCCGACCCGAACAGCACGCCGTCCGGGGTCCGGGCGAAGCACAGCGGCTTCACCCCCAGCCGGTCCCGGGCCAGGAACAGCTCCTCGCGGGCCCCGTCCCAGATCGCGAACGCGAACATGCCGTTCAGCCGCGGCAGGCAGTTCTCGCCCCACTGCAGCCAGGCCCGCAGCAGCACCTCGGTGTCCGACCGCGTCGCGGAACGCGTGCCCGTAGCCCTCAAGCTCGCGGCGTAACTCGCGGAAGTTGTAGATCTCCCCGCTGAAGGTGAGCACGGCGCTCGAGTCGCTCATCGGCTGGACGCCGCCGGGCAGGTCCACCACGGCCAGCCGCCGGTGGCCGATCAGCGCGTGCCCGGACGCCCACACCCCGCCGGCGTCCGGGCCCCGGCAGGTCATCGTCGCGGTCATGGCCTCGGCGGCGGCCCGCTCGCCGACCAGGCTCCGGGAGAAATCGACCCACCCGACGATCCCGCACATGCCAGGGTGCCCCTTCCGCCGATTGCTCTCATCCACCCTAAAACGAGTAGCGCGAGTTGGTTTGACTGGTTTCAGCCGGGGCAGTTGGCCGTCATTTCACTGGCTGCGGGCGGGCAGGTGCCCCGTGTCCGCACTGGGCGAGGGAGATCGGGCCAATGCGCAGTCCCTTGAGGCGTCCTGGTGTTGCACATGCCGCGATCGGAACGGCCGCGCTGGCCACTGCCCTGGCGCTGACGGTGGTCCCGTCGGCCAGCGCGGGACCGGCGGGCGCGAGGCTGACGGCGGCCAGCAGCCGGCAGCACTCCGGCGGTGCGTCGCTGACCGCGGACCGTGCCGCCGATAGCGCCACCGGGCGGCGGCTGGCGTCGATCGCCAGCCAGGTCAACGGGCTGATCGGGAAGATGACGCTGGCCGAGAAGTTCGGGCAGCTGGAGATGGCGGGTCCCTCCGGCGCGAACGGCACGCCCGGGCAGGCACTGCTGGACGGCGTGCGCAGCGGGCAGATCGGCACGGTCCTGGACCTGACCGGCGTGAAGTACATCAACCAGGTGCAGCGGGCCGCCCTGAAGTCCCGGCTGCACATTCCGGTGATCTTCGGCCTGGACGTGATCCACGGCTACAAGACGATCTTCCCGGTGCCGCTGGCCGAGGCCAGCAGCTGGGACCCGGCGGCGGTGCAGAACGACGCGGCGGTGTCGGCCAGCGAGGCCACTGCCGACGGGATCAAGTGGACCTTCAACCCGATGGTCGACATCGCGCGGGACCCGCGCTGGGGGCGCGTGGTGGAGGGCTCGGGGGAGGACCCCTACCTCGGCTCGGCGATGGCGGCGGCCAAGGTGCACGGCTACCAGGGCAGCAGCTTCGCCGCCCCGGACAAGATGGCCGCGACGGTGAAGCACTTCGCGGCCTACGGCGCGCCGGTGGCCGGCCGGGAGTACAACACGGTCGACATGTCCACGCAGCAGCTGCTCAACGACTACCTGCCGCCGTACAAGGCGGCGATCCGCGCGGGCGCGGCCACGGTGATGAGCTCGTTCAACTCACTGGACGGCGTGCCGGCCACCGCGGACCCGTACCTGCTGCGCACCATCCTGCGCAAGGAATGGGGATTCCGCGGCACGGTGGTCAGCGACTACCAGGCCATCCAGGAGCTCGAGGCGTTCGGGTACGCGACCAGCGGCGCGGATGCCGCGCGGCTGGCCCTGACCGCCGGGGTGGACATCGAGATGGGCGTGCAGGTGCCCAGCCAGTTCTCCACCTACACCAGCTTCGGCCCCAAGCTCGTTAACAGCGGCCAGGTCAGCCTGGCCACCGTCAACGCCGACGTGCGGCACGTGCTGGACCTGAAGTTCCTGGCCGGCATGTTCGCCCACCCGCTGACCAACCCGAACCGGGTGAAGACCGCGGAGCTGACGCCCGCGAACCTGGCCGCGGCGCGAGCCACCGCCGACAAGTCCATGGTGCTGCTGAACAACCAGGGCGGCGCGCTGCCGCTGAGCAAGAGCCTGAGCTCGATCGCGGTCGTCGGGCCGCTGGCCAACGACCCGTCCGACCAGCTCGGCCCGGACGTGCCCATCGGGTACACGGCCCAGGACCTGAAGTCGGTGGTGCCGGTGGTCCAGGGCATCAAGAACGCGGTGCCGGGCGCGACGGTGACCTACGCGCAGGGCTGCGACACCGCCTGCACGTCGACGTCGGGGTTCGGCGCCGCGGTGAGCGCCGCCCAGGCGGCGGCCGTGACGGTGGTGGTGGTCGGCGAGCCGGCCGCGGACACCGGCGAGGCGTCGTCGCGCAGCAACATCGACCTGCCGGGACGGCAGCAGGCGCTGGTCCAGGCGATCGCGGCGACCGGCAAGCCGTACGTGGTCGTGCTGATGAACGGCCGCCCGCTGACGCTGGGCTGGGTGGCCGACCACGCGCCGGGCCTGCTGGAGGCCTGGTTCCCCGGCACCGAGGGCGGCAACGCCGTCGCCGACGTGCTGTTCGGCAAGGCCGACCCGGCCGGGAAGCTGCCGATCAGCTTCCCGCGCGATGTCGGGCAGATCCCGATCAGCTACAACGAGCTGCCCACCGGGCGGCCGTACGACGCCAGCAACAAGTACACGTCGAAGTACCTCGACGTGCCGAACACGCCGCAGTACGCGTTCGGGTACGGGCTGTCCTACACCACGTTCGCGCTCTCGGACCTGCACCTGGCGTCGGCCAGCATCGGCACCGCCGGCAGGGTCCAGGTCACCGCGAAGATCACTAACAACGGCACGGTGGCGGGCAGCGACGTGGCCCAGCTGTACATCCACGAGGACGGCACCACCATCTTGCAGCCGGTCCGCAAGCTGGAGGGGTTCCAGCGGGTGACGCTGGCGCCGGGCCAGAGCCAGACGGTCACGTTCACCCTGGGCCCGGCCAGCATCGGCTTCTACGACAACCAGGGGCAGTTCCAGGTCCAGGCCGGCACGGTCAGCGTCTACGTCGGCGACAGCTCGGTGGGTGGTTTGCACGGCCAGTTCACCGTGCGGTAGCCGGGGCCGGCCCCGGGCGAGGTTGTTAATCGGAAGGACACAGGAGGGACCGGGAGATGAGCGTGCCGAGGTCATTACGACGGGCGAGGGTTATGCGCGCGGTGATGGGCTGGCTGGCGGTCATGGCGCGTGGTGGCCGTGATGCTGGTCCCGTCCTCCCTGGCCCGCGCGTCGGGCGGAGCGGGCCTGCGGGTGGCCGGCTACCGGGGTCTCACCGGCGCCCAGCGGGCGGACTTGCTGGGCATCGCGCGGAACACGTGGAAGTTCTACCAGGCGGACGTCGACCCGACGACGCACCTGCCGATGGACAACCTCACGTTCGCGGGCGGCTCGGCCACGCCGACCACGTACGGCAGGTACACGTCGGCGGCCAACATCGGCGTCTACCTGTGGGCCGTGGTGGCGGCCCGTGACCTCGGCCTGGTCAGCCGGCCGCAGGCCGACTCCCTGGTCCGGGCCACGCTGACCGAGGTCGAGCACCTCAAGCGCTACGACGGCTTCCTGTACCAGTGGTACGACACGACCAACGGCGACGTGATCAGGAACCCGGGCGACATCGACTGCTCGGCCGAGACCACGCCGGTATTCGACAACTGCTACTTCGTCTCCAATGTCGACAACGGCTGGTACGCATCGGGCCTGATCGTGGTCCGGCAGGCCATGCCGGAGCTGCGCGGCCTGGCCGACCAGCTGATCGCGCCGATGAACTTCGGCATCTTCTACGACGGCCGCGCCGAGACGCACTGCAACGTCAACCCGGCGATCTCCGGGAACCAGCCGACCGGCCAGATGTACGGCGGCTACTACGTCGGCCTCCCGCCTGACCAGGGCGACAACGCGTCGCACTACTACCACAACGGCGCCTTCTACAGCGACCCGCGGATCTCGGCCTACATCGGCATGGGCCTGCACCAGATGCCCGGCAACGTGTGGTGGCGCAGCTGGCGGGAGCTCCCGCCGCCGGCTCCGTTCGCGGACTGCCAGACCACCGACCCCGACTTCTCCTGGCAGGGGCAGTGGCCGATGGGCGGCTCCTGGCAGGCCTACACCGACCCGCAGTCCGGCCAGCGGTTCAATGTGTGGGAGGGGCACTACACCTATCCCGGCACCGACCTGAAGTTCATCCCGACCTACTCCGGCGGGATGTTCGAGGGCCTGATGCCGAACGTGGTCGTGCCGGAGACCAGCTGGGGCCCGAAGGGCTTCGGGCTGGCCGACCAGCGGACCGCTGAGGTGCAGATCAAGTACGCCACCCAGCAGCTCCACTACCCGGTCTGGGGCATGTCGCCGTCGAGCACCGCCGACGACACCGGCGACTACGGCGGCTACGGGGTGGAGGGCCTGGCCTTCCCGTACTACGGCACGGGCGCCGACGCGAGCCACCCGAACGAGGGGCTCTCGCAGTGCCATGGCTGCGCGACCGAGGACGTCGTCACGCCGCACGCGTCGTTCATCGCGCTGGACGTGGTGCCGCAGCAGGCCTACGCCAACATCCAGCGGCTGCGCACGCTGTATCCGGGCCTGTACGGTCCGGACGGCTTCTTCGACGCCGTCAACCCGGTCACCGGCGCGGTGGGCCACCGCGACCTGGTGCTCGACCAGTCCATGATCATGGCCGCGCTGGACAACGCGCTGAACAACCGGGCGATCCAGCGCGACTTCGCCCGCGACCCCGTGTCCTGGGCGGCGCGGACCTACCTGCCGCTGGAGAACATGGGGATCTGAGCCTGAGTCCCCGTGACGGTGCGCGGCCCGCGCGGCGCTTCGCGATGAGTTCGCGGGCCGCGTGCCGTCATACCCGGCATGACCTACGCACCAGTGAACGGCCTGCAGCTGTATTACGAGATCCGTGGCAGCGGGAAGCCGCTCGTCCTGCTGCACGGCGGCGTGCATACCATCGACCTCAGTTTCGGGCCGCTGCTCGAGCCCCTCGCGGCGGGCAGGCAGGTGATCGCGGTGGAGCTCCAGGGCCACGGGCACACCGCCGACACCGGCCGCCCGATGACGATCGAGGCGCTGGCCGGGGACGTCGTCGCGCTGCTGGACCAGCTGGGCATCGCCGAGGCCGACCTGTTCGGCTTCAGCCTCGGCGGCCTGGTCGCCTACGCGGTCGCGCTCGGCGCGCCCGGCCGGGTCGGCAAGCTGATCGTCGCCTCGGCGGACGCCCACCGCCCGCCAGGCCGGGAGAGCGCGCCACTCGGCGATGACCGCCTGCCGACGCCGGCCGACTTCCAGGCGATGCGCGACGCCTACGACGCGGTCGCTCCCGACCCCGCCCACTTCGACGAGTCCGCGGCCAGGACGTCGGCCATGGTGCACGAGTTCCCTGGCTGGACCGACGAGCTGCGATCGCTGCGGGCGCCGACCCTGCTGATCTTCGGCGACCGCGACTTCTCGCCGCTGCCGGACGTGGTGGAGATGTTCGAGCTCCTGCCGAACGCGCAGCTCGCCGTGCTTCCCGGGACCACGCACGTCGGCGTGACCCAGCGGCCAGGCGCGATGCTCGCGCTGATCACGCCATTCCTGGACGCGTGAGGCTTACTCGACGCGTGAGGCTTGGTTGTCGCTGTCGCTGTCGGTAGCCTGGGCGCCTCGCGCCGGCCTCCGGTGATGGGCGGCGGCGGCCCTCCGGTTGCGCAGCAGCTCGATGCCGACGGGGATGAAGGATATGAGGACGACCCCGGCGATGACGGGCAGCAGGTAGGTGTCGATGCCCGGGATGACCGAGCCGAGCGCGTAGCCGGCCAGGGTCACCCCGGCTGACCAGAGCAGCCCGCCGGCCACCTGCCAGATGGTGAAGGTGCGGGTGGGCACGCCCAGCGCCCCGGCCATCGGGTTCACGACGGTCCGGACGACCGGGATGAACCGGCCCAGCACGATGGCCTTGCCGTGCCCGTACCGGTCCAGCAGCTGCCCGGTCCGCTCGGCGGCCTGACGCAGGCGGCGGCTGCGGCTGCGTTCCAGCAGCCGGCGCCCGCCGGTCCGGCCGATGTAGAACCCCGTCTCGGCGCCGAGGATCGCGCCGGCGACGGCGGCCAGGATGACGAGCGGCAGCGACAGGCGGGCCTGGTGACCGGCGGTGCCCGTGCACAGCAGCCCGGCCGTGAACAGGAGCGAGTCGCCGGGCAGGAAGAACCCGACGAGCAGCCCGGTCTCCGCGAACAGCACCAGGAAGACGCCGAGGGCGCCGAGGCTGGTGAGCAGGGAGGTGGAGCTCAGCGGGTTGAGGGCCGTGACCATAGGAGCAGGTCGTGCCCCTGGCTCAGAGTTCAAAACATGACCGGGCCGTGCTGGCCCGACCGAGGCGCCTGTGCTGGCGCGACCGATCAGCCGGTCACCGAGCCTGGGGGCGGGATGGTGCCCGGACCGGTCACGCTGCAGCTCAGCGCCGACGGGTCGATCACCGCGAGGGGCTGCGCGAGCCGCGGTGGCTCGGCGAACGACGGACGGCGAAGGTCCAGCATGTCCAGCATCGGTGCCGCGTTCGCGTCCCGGAAGGTCAGCGCGGGCAGGTTCCACTTGGTCTCGACCAGCTTCAGGATGCTGGTGTGGTCGTAGACCTGGTGGGACACGAAGTCCCGGCGGGCCCAGGGCGAGATCAGCGCGAACGGCACCCGGAAGCCGTACCTGGCGAACCCGTCAAAGCCGTTCTCGCCGGGCTCCAGGGTCGGCCCGATGCTGTCGGGCGGGATGGCGGCCGGCGGCGGTACGTGGTCGTAGTAGCCGCCGTGCTCGTCGTAGGTGAGCAGCAGCGCCGTCCGGTCCCAGGCCGGGCCGTTGATCACCGCGTTGATCACGCTCGCCGCGAACTCCTCGCCCGCCGCGATGTTCTGCGGATTCTCCTCGGACTGATGTGCGTAGTCGGGCTCGACGAGGCTGTAGCCGGGCAGTGTCCCCGCGGCCGCGTCGGTGAAGAAGCCGGCGATGGGAACGATCTTCGTGCCGGCGTTCCTGAGATAGAGCGGGGGGAACAGCTCGGTCGAGGGCGTGGTGCTGAAGTAGTCCTTCCAGGTGATCCCGTGCGCGTCGAGCTCATCGAAGATCGTGCCGTTGGCGGGGTAGTCAGTCGGCGCCGGGGCGGTGTCGTCGATCTGCCCGATCGAGGTCGCGGCCAGCAGGTACCGCCGGTTCGGGAAGGTCTGGCCGAGGACGGAGCAGAAGTAGCGGTCCGCGATCGGGAACTGGCGGTACACGGAGTAGTAGAAGGGCTGGTCTTCTTCCTGCCAGTAGCCCATGGCCACGCCGCCGACGATCTGCGTCGTGAGCGGGTCGATCGGGGTGCTGACGAAGCCGTCCATTCGCCCGTTGTCATAGGCGTTATGACTGGCCGTCCATTCCTGGCTCGGCTGCGACTGAAGCTGGCACGTGGTGGGCATCCGGAAGGCGTGCTGGATCTGCCCGTCGGGGTACGGATTGGTGGCGGTCGGCAGGCGGTCCCGGCCGAGCCGGAAGCCGTCCGCGCCGCGCCGGAAGAGCATGCCCAGCCGGTTGTCGTAGGAGTGGTTCTCCATCATGAGCACCACGACGTGCTCGATCTGGGGGATCGTGTCGGTGCCCGCGGGCAGGCCGGGGTAGGGCAGCGAGCCTGGCTGCCGCAGCCGCCGGCCTCTCCCCGGCGCCGCCCGCCACGCGCCGGTGCCGGCCACGGCGCCCGCCGCTAGCCCGGCCTTCAGCACTCCGCGCCGGGCGATCCGCCGGTCCGGCGTGCCCCGGCCCGGCGTGCCCCGGCCCTCGTTGTCCCGCCTTCCGTCCATCTGAACTCCTCCGGGCGCCATCGACGGATACTGCCGTGTGGTCCGCAGGCGAGTCTGCCGGTGCGCCGGAACCCGGCGGCAACGGCGCGGCGACGCCCAGGTAACGACGGGCGTAGAACTTGGGCTAGGAGGAGGGATGGTGGCAGTGCGTGGCATGCTGGCTCAAGGGCCGATGCCGGGGTTCGTGATCAGGCCGGACGGGAGATGCGGAGATGTCTCGGGAAGGCGCGGCCGAGAGTGGTCATGGCGAGCAAGGGCTGAGGGTGTCCAAGAGCGCACCGCTGGCCCAGGCGCTGGTGGAGACGATCCATGCTGGTCGGGTCGAGTCGCTGATCGAGCTGCTGAGGGAGCATCCTGGCCTGGCCGCAGCGCGAGTCGCTGACGACAAGGGCGGCTCGGGAACGCCGCTGCACATGGCGGCCGACTGGCCCGGGTTCTTCCCGCGCGGGCCGGAGGTCGTCGCGGTCCTGATCGCCGCCGGCGCCGATCCCAGCGCTGCGGTGGAGGGAAGCTGGCACGCCGAGACGCCCCTGCACTGGGCGGCCAGCAGCGATGACGTCGAGGTGGCCAGGGCGCTGATCGACGGCGGCGCCGACATTGAGGCGACCGGAGCGTCCATCGGCGGCGGCACCCCGCTCGATGACGCGGTCGGGTACGGCTGCTGGCGGGTGGCTCGCCTGCTGGTCCGCAGCGGTGCCCGAGTTGACCGGCTCTGGCACGCCGCGGCGCTCGGCATGATGACCCGTGCTGAGGAACTGCTGGCCGCGTCGCCCCCGACGCCGCAGCAGCTCACTGACGCTTTCTGGCAGGCCTGCCACGGCGGTGAGCGACGGATGGCCGAGCATCTGCTCGCCCTCGGCGCCGATCTGAATGGCACCCCGTCATGGGGTGGTGACCGGCCCCTGGACGCGGCCGACGGCATCGACACCGGTCGCGAGGCTCTCGTGAACTGGCTACGCGACCAGGGGGCCACGAAGTCAGCCGGAGCCGCCACGTGAGTCGCCGCTCGATGCCGGAGGGGGGATGAGCCGCTGATGGCCGGGGCTGTCCGGATCACCGGGGCGCGGATCACCCCGGTCGCGTTCGCCGATCCGCCGCTGCTCAACTCGGTCGGCGTGCACCAGCCCTATGCGCTGCGGGCCATCGTCCAGGTCGACACCGACGCGGGCCTGACCGGCCTCGGCGAGACCTACGCCGATGATCAGCACCTGGGACGGCTGCGCGCGGCCGCGGGCGTGCTGGCCGGCCACGACGTCTTCGCGCTCAGCGAGATGTACCGCGCGGTGGCCGGCCTGGTCGGCGGCGAGGCGGGCACTGACCGGCACGGGCTGACCGGGGTGATCACGGGCGCGGGCACCGCGGACCGGGTGTTCTCGCCGTTCGAGGTGGCCTGCCTGGACCTGCAGGGCAAGATCCTCGGGCGGCCCGTGTGCGACCTGCTCGGCGGGGCCGTCCGCGACCGGGTGCCGTTCAGCGCCTACCTGTTCTACAAGTGGGCCGCCCATCCGGGCCAGGCCCCGGACTCCTGGGGCCCGGCGCTGGACCCCGGCGGCATCGTGGCCCAGGCCCGGCGGATGGTCACCGAGTACGGCTTCACCGCGATCAAGCTCAAGGGCGGCGTGTTCGCCCCCGAGCAGGAGGCCGAGGCGATCCGGGCGCTGCGGGCCGAGTTCCCCGGCCACCCGCTGCGCATCGACCCCAACGCGGTCTGGACGGTGCCGACCTCGCTGCGGATGGCGGCCGAGCTGGATGGCGTCCTGGAGTACCTCGAGGATCCGGCCCGCGGCCTGGACGCCATGGCCGAGGTGGCCCGGCAGGCGCCGATGCCGCTGGCCACCAACATGTGCGTGGTCGCCTTCGCCGACATCCCGCCGGCCATCCAGCGCGGCTCGGTCGGCGTGGTGCTCTCCGACCACCACTACTGGGGCGGGCTGACCCGGTCCCGGCTGCTGGCCGGGATCTGCCAGACGTTCGGGCTGGGCCTGTCCATGCACTCCAACTCGCATCTGGGCGTGAGCCTGGCGGCGATGATCCAGCTCGCGGCGGCGACGCCGAACCTGACCTACGCCTGCGACACCCACTGGCCGTGGAAGACCCAGGACGTCGTGCCGGAGGAGACGTTCAGCTTCAGCGGCGGGTCGGTAGCCGTGCCGGACGGGCCGGGCCTGGGCGTCGCGCTGGACACCGACGCGCTCGGTGAGCTGCACGAGCTGTACCTGTCCTGCGGCCTGCGCGAGCGCGACGACACGCGCTACCGCCAGTCGGTCGAGCCGGGCTACCGCCCGCGTACCTGGTGAGCTGGCGGAGGGTGCCCCTCAGCCCGGCGCGCGCCCGCGGCACCAGCAGGGAACCCGCAGTTATCCGAGGCGCCGTAGCGCTGTCTCGATAGCGACCTCGACCCGGGAAGTCATGCCGGGCACATCGACGGGACGGCGCCCAGCGACCTGACCAACGATCCACTTCGGCCCGCTATCGTCATAGTGCAGCAGGGCATACAGGTCCCACCACGGATCGAGAGTCACCCCGGCGATCGACTCATAGAGCGACCGAAGCTGCTCCGACCACTCGGGCGAGTAGAGCGCCGCCAGGTATCGCCGGCAGTGCCCGACGTCAATCGCGCGCGACCCCCGATGGATGGAGTTCCAGTCGGTCAGTCCGGTAATCCTCCCGCGCGACCACAGCATGTTGACAGGCAGGAGATCGGTGTGCAGAAAGACGGCAGTGTCCTTTGGCGGCGGCGCCGCCATGACACCAAACGCCGCCTTCCACACAGCCGGCTTCTGTGCGTCGGCCGGCACCTGAAACCCGTCTAGAGGAGCGATCCAGGAATCCGTCCAGGGTCTGAACATCTTCGCGGGGAGATCGAGGGAATGCAGCAATACAGCAATCTCCGCGATCCTCGGGCGGGGTGCAGGGGCTGGGATACGGGATATACTAGGTCGTGAGCAATGTCTTCTCGTGCCCGGACGAGATGACCCAGCCGGCGGTCGGCTGACCATTCGCATCGAGGACGAGTGAGGGGCGCTCACCCCACGGCAGCCTGATCTCGATCTCGCCCCGCAGGTCTTCCCGGTCCAGGAGCGTCCGCATGTCATCAGCCATCGACCTGGCCGTCGGGAATCTGTCCCCGGGATCGGTTCTCAGCGCTCGCTCGATGAGACGGCACCAGTCCTCTCTGGTCTCTACGGGAGCGCAAGGATTGCCGGAGTCGATGTACACGGTCGGGTCATCGAAGGTCTGCGCCATTCGTCCGCCAGGCATGCGGTAGCGCACTTCCCGGCCGAGTAGCTCGGCGTCGAGCACGTACAGCAGCAGCAGTCCGAGTGAGAAGATGTCGGCCGCGGCCGACAACGGCTTGCGAAGCAATTGCTCACTTGGAGACCAGCCTGGCGTTACCGTCGGAGATATATCGCCGATGCTCAGGTGCGCGTCATCGATGAGCAGCGTATCATCGCGGCTGATGAGTATATTGCTGGGCTTGATATCACCATGAATCCGGCCGCGCTCGTGAAGTTCCGAGGCCTCATCGATTACCTCGAGCGTAAAGCGCGCGATAGAGGACCGGGGAATCGTGATCCGGTATGATATCTGACTCAATTCGGCATCGTCGGCGGACGACAGCAACTCGGCCCATTTCGCGATATAGCGGCTGGGCTGGTCCGTCCTGATCAGGTCCGTCCGATACCACGGGCTTCCGGTGGCCGGGGCCTCTATCACGTAGCCGACTCCGCCGAGCCGTTCCAGTCCCTCCTCGATGAAGGGACGCGCGATCATCAGCTCGCGACGGCCAGACGGGTGCTGGACCCAGCCGCCGCTCCACGTGGTCGGGCCGAAGTCCAGCGCGATACAGAGAAACCGGTTCAGGCCGCCCAGGGAGATGATCCTGGGCTCCGCTGCTGCAGACTCGAGACCGCCCGACGCAAGCGACACCGATGTTGCTTCGAATGGGCGCCCGCTCCGCACGGAATGCACGTCCAGATCCGGAACGCCGGATTTGGGGGTCGGCGCGGCCAAGCTGGGGTCCCAGGGCGGGACGCTCGGGTAGCCGGGCGCGCTCGGATAGCTAGACGCGCTACGGGTAGCCGGGCGCATAGGCAGGGATGCTAGGGGGACCAGGCACATATGGCGACGGCGGCTGCCGGTAATAATCGGGCTGGGGGACACCGGGGGTGGTTACCGACTGTAGGGCAACAGAGGCGGTACCGAGCCCGAGCATTGACTGCAAGAGGCTCTGAGCGACCTGGTGGGTGAGCGGTTCGCTGGGGACATAGAACTTCCCGGCCCGGCCGTCAGCCGCCGAGTCGAATATGCCGGTCCTTGCGGCAAAGGCACGTGCTTCCTGGCTCAGGCCCTCTTGGATCCCGGTAAAGGCCGGGTCGCGCAGGTCTTTCCCGAGGCGTGCGGCGATCACGGCCAGGTCGTCCTCGACGCGAATATGACGCGTTATGGAGAGCAGGAGAGGTGCGCCATCCGGTGCGTGCCCAATCTGAACGATCGAGTCTGGTGAAAAATGCAGTGCGTCCGGCCTGGCGACTTGACGGGCCCGGGCCTGTGCATACCTGGGCAGGGCCGGCTGCCTGACCTGCCTCACGAAATTGGTAAGCGCGTTCGTAATGGCCACCTCGAGTGACTCGGGTGAGGTGAACTGCTTAATAATGACCCGCTTGCTGACCTCAAGTATGAACTTCCTAAGCCGTTCTCTCGTCGGCGCATCGGTCTCGACGTGATTGGGTGGCCATGCATATGTTGGGTCCACGCTAAAAGCCAGCACCGGGATTCCCCTGGCGACAGCCTCGCCGAATTCCAGTTCCGTGATGCTGGCGCTTTTTCCTTCCGGCGCTGCTCCATATCGGTGCGCGATCAGCAGGATGAGCAGGTCGCAGGACCTGACTTTATCCAGCGAGACCTCGAGTGGCGGGTAGTCCGAGGCTGGCCAGAGAAGCATATCCTCCGAAATATTGCCGCTCGTAAGAATGGCTCTGGTCGCTGCCTCGCGGTGATTCTGCAAGTCCTCATAGGATGACGCTACAAAAATTCTCATCGGTGGCCTCCCCGCCCTGCGGTCACGCCGCTCACCCGGCCCGCTGTCCTGCACCGGACATTATTCGTCATTGGGGCCCGGGAGTCACGATCCTTGCGGGGTTCGCCGGAACGGCGGCAGGCGCCATACCGCTATGCGCGGCATGCCGAAGGTCAAGCCGGCGGCGGCTAGCCGCCGAGGTCAGGCCGGCGGCGGCTAGCCGAAGGTGAAGTCGTAGGCCTGCACCCCTGGTGACGGGGTGAGCAGCATCTTGCCGCTCTGGGGCGCGGCCGCCTGGTAGAGCGTGTAGAGCCGGGGCACGCCGCTGACGTCGATGGTGCGGACGTGCCGCCCGCCCACCGTGACGTCGATGCGGCCATGCCCGCCCAGTACCAGGTACACCCGGCGGGCCAGGAACGACAGCTCGAGGCGGGCGCCGGGGCCGGCGGTGGCCTCCTGCGCGTGGTCGGTCCAGGTGCCGGACCAGGCCATCCCGCCCAGCGGCAGCCGGGCCGGGAAGTGGTAGACGGCGGCCGCGTCCCGGTCCGTGGCCGTGCTGGGCAGCAGGTACTGGAGCCGGCTGTAGCCCAGGTAGGTCTCCGGGCTCATCTCCCCGGCCGGGGTGGTGTCCGGGACGGTGGTCGGCGGCGGCAGCCTGAGGTGCGGGTGGGCGGCCTGGAGCAGCTGCCGGATGAGCTGCTCGGTGCCGCTGTAGTCGCCCTCGCCGAAGTGGATGTGACGCACGTCGCCGCGGCTGTCGATCAGGTAGTCCGCGGGCCAGTACTCGTTGTTGTAGGCGTCCCAGGTCCCGTAGTCGTCATCGACGGCGACGGGGTAGCGGACGCCGAGCGCCGCCGCCTGCGCGCGGACATTGGACACCACATGCTCGAACGCGAACTCCGGAGTGTGGACTCCGACGACCACGAAGCCGTCCTTGGCGTACCTCGAGTACCAGGCCTCGACGTGCGGCAGCGAGCGCTGGCAGTTGATGCACGAGTACGTCCAGAAGTCGACCAGGACGACCTTGCCGCGCAGCCCGGCCAGGGACAGGGGCCCGCCGCGGCGCGTGTTCAGCCACGCGGTGACCTTCGCGAAGTTCGGCGCGGGGCCGCAGTTGATGAGCGTGGTCGCCGTCGAGCTGCACTTCGTGAGCGAGGTGTGGGCGACGCCCGTGACCGTGTTGAGCTGCTTGCGGACGGTGGCCGAGCCCTGCAGGGCGGTCGAGTAGCCGGGCACGACGCGCTGCAGGCCGGCCAGCGTGTTGAAGCCGATCAGCAGGGCGAACACGATGAGCACCGCGCCGCCGGCCTGGCGCAGCACCGTGGCGTGCCGGCGCAGTCCCGCGGATCCGGCCCGTGACCTCGCCGCTGGCCAGCGCGAAGGCCAGCAGGGGCACGCTGGTGCCCACGGCGAACGCCACCGTGAGGACGACCGCCGACAGCCCGACCCGGTGGGTGGCGCCGACCACGGTGATGGCGGCCAGGATCGGCCCGGCGCACGGCACGTACACCAGCCCCAGGCCCAGGCCCAGGACGAACCCGCCCGCCGCGCTGGTCGGACGGCGGGCGCCGAGCCGGGAGAACGGCCGCTCGAGCAGCAGGCCGAGCGGCGGGATCAGGTAGCCGAGGCCGACCAGGACCAGCAGCGCGAGGCCGGCGTCGCGCAGGGCGTCCTGCGGCAGGTGCAGCAGCGACAGCAGTTCCGAGCCGATCAGGATCAGCAGGCTGAAGCTGAGGACCAGGCCCAGCACGACCAGGAACGGCCGTGCGGTGCGGGCCCGCCGCCTGGTCGCCGGGCTCTGGCCCTGGCCCTGGCCCTGGTCGCCATCCGGGCCCATGCCGCCCGGCCGGAGGTCCCCGGGCCGGGCCGCCGCGACCAGGATGACGGGCAGCACTGGCAGGACGCACGGGGAGATGGCAGCGAGGAAGCCGGCGATGACGCCGATCGCGATGAGTTCACCCACACCATTAATTCGTAGCTGACGTCGCGTGCGCTTGCCCGAAACGGCCGGGTATAGGGAATCGCGGCGTTCAGTATTCCGGGGACCCGAGCCGGGCGCGGACCTCGGCCGCGCGGCGCCAGGCCTGGATCAGGCGCCGCTCGGCGATGCGTTCCCTGCGCCGGGCCCGGCGCAGGGCGTGCTGCCGTCGCACCTGCCGCTGCTGCTCGGCCAGCTCCAGGCAGGCGCGGGCCCGTTCGGCCGCCAGCTGTTCCAGCATCTGCGTCACGGCTGCCCCCGCCGCTCAGCTCTGGATGTCGGCGGGGCGGGTGAACGGCAGCTGGATCTCGAAGACCTGCTGGGCCGCGTCGGCGATGTCGTGCACCTCGTGGACCCACACATCGCGGCCCGGCCCCGGGACGGGGTGGTAGCCGTGCTCCTCGATCCAGTGGACCAGGTCGTAGTAGACCGTCGGGAAGATGCTCGCCGCCGGGCCGCTGCGCACGGCGGCGGCGACCTCGACCTCCGGGAGGACCCGGTAGTGCGCGGGCGCGGGGAGCTCGCCGGGCGGGTCGGTCACGGGCACGCCCAGGCAGACCGTGACGTCCTCGTCCTGCTCGCCTGGCTCGCGTTCGTAGAAGACGATGCGGGGTCCCGCCTGCTTGACCCGCTCATAGATGCCGAGCTGGTCGAACTGGGCGTCTAGCTGGTTGACGACGGGAACGACGTTGGCCGCCCCGAAGCCCGGCGCCCGGCCGGCGATCACGACCACGCCGGTAGCGGGAATCGTCTTGGCCACGATGTCGTCTGCTGGCATGTCATCCTCCCTGGCGATGGAGCGAAGCCGGGCTTCGACTCCGAGCAACTGATTGGCGTGCTGCTGGAGTTCATGCTCGAGCTGGGCGCGCCGCAGGATGAGCATGCCGCGCAGCTCATCCAGCGTGACTCCCGCCAGCAGCCGCCTGACCTGGGTGAGCGAGAGCCCGAGCTCCTTCAGCGCCATGATCCGGTTGAGCTGTCCCAGCTGCGCCGCCGAGTAGCTGCGGTATCCCGTGCCCGGGTCGACCGTGGCCGGCCGCAGCAGCCCGATCTCGTCGTAATGCCGGAGCGTGCGGATCGAGACGCCGCCGTACCGGGCGAACTCGCCGATGCTGAACATGACACGAGGATGCACCCCTCACGCGACGTGAGAGTCAAGAGCAGGTGCGGCCGTACTGCAGTGCCGAATCGGTGAATGATCGACTACTATGCGTCACTCCGGACCGCGGGCGAGGCAGGGAATCCGGCGGGGCATCGCGAATAGGCTGGGATCATGTCCGAGTCGTTCCCCTCCGCGATCCGGGGCTGGCGGTGGCCGGGGGCCAGGTTCCTGGCCCGCGTGGTGCGCCGCACGATCGTGGAGTCGCTGTACCTGCTCACCGCGCCGGTGACCGCGGTGGCTGGCCTGCTGCTGGCGCTCGGTGGCCTGGGCCTGGGCACGGTCGGCTTGCTGCTGCCGGGCCGGTTGCCGGGCCGGTCGTCGGTCGTGGCCGCCGGCCTGGCCCCGGCGCGGTGGTCCGGCGACCTGGAATGGTGGCGGATCGCCAAGGTGCGCTCCCTGGCCGGGGCGCCGGGGGCGGGCCAGCGGACCAGGCCAGGGGAGACGGCCGCGTCGGACCCCGGGCTGTGGCTCGACGTGGCTCACGCGGTGGTGGTGATCCCGGTCGTCCTGGCCACCTCGGTGGTGACGGCGCTGTGGTGGTTCCTCGGCCTGGCCAGCACCACGTCCTTCCTGCGTTTCCCGGACACCTCCGGGTCGTCGCCGCCCTTGACGCTGAGCACGGGCAGCACCCACGCCCCGTCCTACATCGCCGTGAGCCTGGGGCTGAGGACGCCGACCGGGCATCTCGTCTTCGGCACCACGGTCGGCGTGCTGCTGCTGCTCACCCTGCCGCTGATGACCCGGGCGTGCGTCGCCGTCCAGGCCCGGCTGGGGCAGGCGCTGCTGTCGGACGCGTCGGCGCTGCACCGCCGGATCAGGGGACTGGAGCAGGAGCGGGACACCGCGCGGGCGCAGACCGTCGCCGCGGTGACGGCCGAGGCGACCGCGCTGCGGCGGCTCGAGCGCGATATCCACGACGGGCCCCAGCAGCGGCTGGTCCGCCTGGCCATGGAGCTGGGCCGGGCCCAGCACCTGTTCGACAGCAGGCCGGAGGCTGTCCGGGAGGCCCTCGCCGACGCGATCACCCAGACCCAGGAGGCGCTGGACGAGCTGCGGGCGCTGTCGCGCGGCATCGCCCCGCCGGTCCTGGTCGACCGCGGCCTGAGCGAGGCGCTTACCGCCCTGGCCGCGCTCTCGACCGTGCCCGTGGAGCTGGATGCCGGCTCGCTGGACCGCCGGCTGGACGCGGCCGTGGAGACGGCCGCGTACTTCGTGGTCGCCGAGGCCCTGACCAACGTGGCCAAGCACAGCCAGGCCGGGCGGTGCGCGATCGGGCTGCGCCATGATGAGGGAACCCTGCGGGCCTGGGTGACCGACGACGGGGTGGGCGGCGCGGCGCTGGCCAAGGGACACGGGCTGCGGGGCCTGGACGACCGGCTGCGTGCGGCGGGCGGCCGGCTGCGGGTCACCAGCCCCCGCGGCGGGCCGACGACCATTGCCGCCGAGCTGCCGTGCTGCTGACCCCGCACGTCGCCGCCGGCGGCCCGTCCCCGGATGGCGCGGCCCGCGGCCCGCTGCGGATCGTCGTGGCCGACGACGCGGTGCTGCTGCGGGAAGGCCTGGTGCGGCTGCTGGCCGAGGACGGTCACCAGGTGGTGGCCGCGGTCGGCGACGGCCCGGCGCTGGTCGAGGCGGTGCTCCGGCACCGCCCGGACGTGTCGGTCGTGGACGTCCGGATGCCGCCGACCTACACCGACGAGGGCCTGCGCGCGGCGATGACCGCCCGCGCGCAGCTGCCCGGCGCTCCCATGCTGGTGCTGAGCCAGTACGTGGAGGCGTCCTACGCCGGCGACCTGCTGGCGGACGGCTCGGGCGCGGTCGGCTACCTGCTCAAGGACCGGGTGGCCAGGGTGGAGGAGTTCCTGGACGCCCTGTACCGGGTCGCGCGCGGCGCGGCGGTGCTCGACCCCCAGGTCGTGGCCCAGCTGCTGGCCGGCCAGCGCCGGGCCAGCCCGCTGGCCGCGCTGACCGCGCGGGAGCGGGAGCTTCTGGCCCTGATGGCCGAGGGCCATTCCAATACGGCTATCGCCCAGCGGCTGGTGCTGTCCGCCAGCGCGGTGGAGAAGCACATCGGCAACATCTTCGCCAAGCTCGGCCTGCCGCCTGACGACGCCCAGCACCGCCGGGTGCTCGCCGTCCTGGCCTACCTCCGGGCCTGATAGCGGCCTGATCGCGGCCTGGCTGCGGCGGCCCGCCCCGCCGGCGGGGTAGGGCCTGCCCCACCCCCAGGTGTCCGGCGCACTCCGGTGACCTTGCGCCGCCGCCGCGGAACAGTGGTCGGCATGACAACGCCAGCACGCCTTTCTCGCGTGCCAGGACAGCCAGCCACTGGAGGTTCCGTTGATTGAGGCACGAGGCCTCGTCAAGCACTACCGGTCCACGCCAGCCGTAGACCACCTGAGCTTCGATGTCCGCCCCGGCACGGTGACCGGGTTCCTCGGCCCTAACGGCGCGGGCAAGTCGACCACGATGCGGATGATCATGGGCCTGGACCGGCCGGACGCGGGTCAGGTCAGGATCGGCGGGAAGCGCTACGGCGATCTGCGCTGGCCGCTGCGCGAGGTGGGCGCGCTGCTCGAGGCCAAGGCCTGCCACCCGGGCCGCACCGCCCGCGCCCACCTGACCGCGCTCGCCGCCAGCAACGCGATCGGCCGGCGGCGGGTCGAGGAGGTGCTCGCCATCACCGGCATCGAGAAGGCCGCCGACCGCCGGGCCGGGAAGTTCTCGCTCGGCATGTCCCAGCGGCTGGGCATCGCCGCCGCCCTGCTCGGTGACCCGGCGGTCCTGCTGCTCGACGAGCCGGTCAACGGCCTGGACCCCGAGGGCATCCGCTGGATCCGCACCCTGCTGCGGCAGCTCGCCGCCCAGGGCCGGACGGTGCTGGTCTCCAGCCACCTGATCAGCGAGATGGCCCACACCGCGGACGCGCTCATCGTGATCGGCCAGGGCCGGCTGCTCGCGCAGACCACGGTCGCCCGGCTGTCCGCACGGGGCCGCTCGCTGGAAGACGCGTTCTTCCAGCTGACCGACGGCGTCACCGACTATTCAGGGAGCCTGTGATGACCACCACGACAGTCAGCCACCGCGCCGCGAGCCGCGCCCGCGGCGGGTACGGTTTCCGCACCGTCGTCCGGATGGAGTGGCAGAAACTCCGCACGGTCCGCTCCACCTGGTACATCCTGGCCGCGTTCGCGGCCAGCATGGTCGGCCTGGCCGTGGTCGCGCTGACCCACGAGAACTACGCGCAGCTGTCCGCCGCCGGCCGTGCGTCCTTCGACCCGACCCACGACGGCTTCATCGGGCTCGTGCTCGGCCAGCTGCTGACCGGCGCCCTCGGGGCGCTCGCGATCACCACCGAGTTCTCCTCCGGGATGATCCGGGCCACCTTCGCCGCGGCGCCCGGGCGCTCGCTCGTGCTGGCCGCGAAGGCCACCGTGCTGGGCGCCGTCACGCTGGTCGCGGGGGAGATCTCCGCCTTCGCGGCGTTCCTCGCCGGCCAGGCCGTGCTGACCGCCCCGGCGCCGCAGGCGACGCTTGGCCAGCCCGGCGTGCTGCGCGCGGTGCTGATGGCCGGCGCCTACCCGGCGCTGATCGCGCTCATCAGCCTGGGCATCGGCGCGATCGTCCGGCACACCGCGGGCGCCATCTGCGCCGTGGTCGGCGTGCTGTTCGTGCTGCCGCTGCTGTTCGCCCTGCTCAGTCCTGCGGTGCAGAACGTGGCGCAGAACTTCCTGCCGCACCCGATGGTCAACACGCTGACCGCTGTCCGGCCGTTCCCGCACACGCTGCCGCCCTGGCTGACCTTCGGCCTGCTGTGCGGGTACGCGGTCGCCGCGCTCACGGCCGGGTCCTGGGCGGTGACCAGCCGTGATGCCTGAGCGAGCGATGCGAAACGTCATCCTGACCGTGGCCGTGCTGGCCCTGGCGCTGAGCGGCCTGGCCTGCACCGCCAGCCGGCCACCAGAAGCGGCCGCCACGTCGGCACCGCGAGACGTCGGCCCGCGCCGCGACCGTCGCCGACCAGGCCGGCACGGTCTGGGCCCGGCTGGCGGACCGGGTGCCCGCGCCCGTCCTGCGCTGGCGGACGTGCCGGAAGACCGACCAGTGCGCCAGCGCGGAGCTGCCGCTGGACTACCACCATCCGCATGGCGCGAAGATCAAGGTGGCGCTGCTGCGGATCAGGGCGGCGGATCCCCGGCACCGCCTGGGCACCGTCTTCGTCAACCCCGGCGGACCTGGCGACCCGGCCAGGGCCTGGGCCGCCCTGCTGCCGCAGGGCCTGCCCAGGGTCATCCTCGACCGGTTCGACATCGTCGGGGTCGACCCGCGCGGAGTCGGCGGGAGCACGCCGCTGCGGTGCTTCGCCGCCAAGGCGGCGCAGGCCCGTGCGCTGGCCCCGTTCAGCCCGGACTCCTTCCCCTACACGCCGGCGCAGCAGCGCGCCTGGATCGGCGCTGCCCGGGCGCTCGGCCGGGCCTGCTCGACCACCGGGCGGAAGATCGCATCGGCGATGTCCACCACCGATGACGCCCTCGACATGGACGTCCTGCGGCGCGCCGTGGGTGACCGCCAGCTGACCTACTTCGGCGAGTCCTACGGCTCCTACCTGGGGCTGGTCTACGCGAACATGTTCCCCGGCCGGGTCCGGGCGCTGGTCATCGACGGCATCGTCGCGCCGCGGGCCCTGGTCGGGACGCCCGCCACCGCGGGCGTGCCGGCCTTCGAACGCCTGGGCTCCGCCGCCGCCAGCTACCGCGCGCTGCGCGAGTTGCTGGAGCTCTGCCAGCGGGCCTGGCCCCGGTGCTCCTTCGCCGCCGCGGACACCCCGGCCCGGTTCGCCCGGCTGGCCGCCCGGCTCCGGGCCCGCCCGCTGCGCCTGGCCGCCCCCGGCATCAGGACCACCACTTTCACGTACGCGAACCTGATCGTCGACACCGAGCACTGGCTGCACGACCCCAGCGGATACCGGGGCCTGTTCGCCGAGCTGACCGACCTGGCCCGGCTCACCGCGCCCGGCGGGGGAGGCAGTGGCCGGGCCGCCCTGGTGCGGGCGCTGCTGCGCCTCCGCTCGCAGCTACAGGCCCCGCCGGGCTACGGCACCCTGCTCCAGGCCGAGTCCGGGGTGCTGTGCACCGACGGCCTGCACGCCGCGAACGCCGCCGCCTGGCCCGCCGCGGCCGCCGCCGCCGACCGCCGGGCCAGGTACTTCGGGGCGTACTACGCCTGGATCACGGTGCAGTGCGCGCGGGACACCTGGACCGCGCGGGACCGCGACGTGTACCGGGGCCCATTCGACCGCCGCACCGCCGCGCCCGTCCTGGTGATCGGTGACCGCTGGGATCCGGCCACCAGTTACTACAGTGCCGTGAAGGTGGCGCGCCTGCTGCCCAGCAGCCGCCTGATCTCCAGCGACAGCTGGGGCCATGAGGCGGTGGGGACCTCGGGCTGCGTCGACAACGCGGTATGGGGCTACCTGCTCCATCCGCTGGCCCCGGCGCCGAAGGTCACGCACTGCCGCGGCGACGTCCAGCCGTTCGCCCCGGCGCCGCCGGCCCGCTGACCAGGCGGCCCGGCCCGGCCTGGCCTGACGTTCCGCGGGACTGTGTCGTCGTACCTGATGAGATGACCAGCAGGGAGGCAACGATGAGTGATTTTCAGGCCATCGCGGACCGCGTCGAGATCGAGGCGCTGCGCGGCGAGTTCACCGACGCGGCCATGATGCGCGACTACGACCGCCTGGCCTCGTTGTTTACCGCGGACGGTGCGCTGCGGATGCCCAACATCCCCGCCGAGCTGGAAGGCCGGGAACAGATCCGCGCCTGGGGCGACCGGGTGCCGGATCTGGTGGATTTCCTGGTCCAGAACACGCACCCGGGCGCCATCCGGCTGGACGGCGACAGCGCGTCCGGCCGGGCCTACATGAATGAGCTGGGACGCGCCCGCGATGGCAGGTCGGAGCTGAATTACGCCATCTACCACGACCGTTACCAGCGCACCGGCGATGGCTGGAGGTTCACCGAGCGCGTCTACGAGGTCCGATACCACGACACGACCCCGCTGGCGGGCTCGCCGCCTGCCGCGGCGGAAGGAGCGGGAGGAGACCAGGAATGAAGGCCATCCGCATCCACGAGCCCACCGGCATCAGCGGGCTCGCCCTCGAGGAGGTGCCTGATGCCGCGCCCGGGCTCTGCGACGTGCTGGTCAAGGTCGTCGCGTGCGGCATCACGCACAACGAGCTGGACTGGCCGATCTGGACCTGCCGGGCCGGTCACCGGCGGGCCTCGATCATCCCCGGCCATGAGGTCTCTGGGGTCGTCGCCGCGCTGGGCTACGGGACGGCCGGCCTCGCCGTCGGCGACGAGGTCTACGGGCTGGCCGACCAGTTCCGGGACGGGGCGGCCGCCGAGTACATCGCCGTGGAGGCCCGCAACCTGGCCCCGAAGCCGCGCACGCTCGACCACGTCCACGCCGCCGCCGTACCGCGGGCCGGCCTGACGGCGTGGCAGGCCCTGTTCGACCACGGAAAGCTGGCCAAGGGGCAGACAGTGGTCATCCACGGCGCGGGCGGCGCGGTCGGGTCGACGGCGGTCCAGCTGGCCCGCTGGGCCGGCGCCCGGGTGATCGGCACCGGGCGCAGCCACTCCCGGCAGCTGGCCACCGAGCTGGGTGCCGACCGGTTCATCGCGCTGGACGCCTGCCGCCTCGACGACGCCTGCCGCCTGGAGGACGCCGCCGGCCAGGCCGACCTGGTCGTGGACACGATCGGCGGCGAGGTGCTCGCCCGATCGCCCGTGTTGCTGCGGCCCGGAGGAACGCTGGTCACGATCAAGGCCGCCGCGGAGCTGCCCGCCGGGCGGCCGGACATCAGGACGGTCGTCTTCGTCCAGGAGGCCAGCCGCGCTCAGCTGATCGAGCTCGCCCGCCTGGTCGACGAGGGGCAGCTGCGGCCCCAGGTCGGCGCGGTCTACCCGCTCGCGCGGGCCGTCGAGGCCTACAGCGCCAAAGCGGCTGGCGGCATCCCCGGCCGGGTCATCCTCCAGCCCTGATCCGAGCAGCCTGAGCGACCCCTTGATCACCCCGCGCGCCAAGCGATGTCCATGCACCGGACGATCATGGTCGTGGATGTCCCGGTGGTGACGGCCCGGCGACGCTGTCCATAGGTGCCAGCGAGCTCGTCGTCTGCGCCGGGCCCGCAGCCGCGAGTCCCGTGCGCCCCGCAGTCACCAGCGACCGCACCGGTGTCCGCGCACCTGGCGATCATGGTCGTGGGTGCCTAGTTGCTACAGCGGGCTGTAGGTAACTAGGCACCCACGATCGCCAGGCCGGTCCGCCCAGCCCCAGAGCAGCCTCCCGGGCACCACTCGCCCCGAAGGCCCCGTCGGCCCCGGCAGCCAGCACGCCAGCCCGGACGTTTCCGCGGAGACGCGTCACGCACGTGCGTGACGCACATGCGCGAGACGTCTCCGCGGAAACGCTGTCCCCCGCGCCGGGCGAATGGCGGGCGCCCATCGCGTCCAGGCCAGAAAAGCAGTATGCGATCACACCGGAAGAGGCTAGGCATTCCGCTGCTATCTCGAGATAGCTACTCTTCAGCATGAATACGACGGGCTGACCGCTACGGCCGCGAACGGTCGGCGGCGCCCGCCGTTGCGCTGGGGGGAAAATGAGGACGCACCTGACGTCTGGCCTGCTTGCCCTTTCCGCGGTGTCACTGGCGGTGACCGCACTCGCCGCCGTGCCCGGCTCGGCCAGCGCCGCCGCCAGCGGCGCAGCGGCCGGCGGTGCAGCGGCCAGCGCCACCGCGGCCAGGACGGTGAGCCCGCCGCACGCGCCGCCAATAGGAAAGCAGCTCGCGGTGCTGAACGGCTCCGGGGCCGACCGCTACTTCGGCGACGCCGTGGCCATGTCGGGCAGTACCGCGGTCGTCGGCGATGGTGTCCGGAGCACGACCCACCAGGGCCGGGTGTACGTGTTCAGCAAGACCAAGTCCGGCTGGAAGCAGACCGCGGAGCTCAAGGAGTCCGGCGCCAGTGACGACGGCTTCGGGTTCTCGGTGGCCATCTCGGGCACGACCCTGGTGGTGGGCGCGCCGGACGCGAACGACTTCAATGGCCAGGCCTTCGTGTACGCCAAGACGGCGACAGGCTGGAAGCAGACGGCCGTGCTGAAGGAGCCAGACCCGGTATTCGAGGGCGACGACGCGTTCGGCACCTCGGTGGGCGTCTCCGGGTCGGCGATCGTCGTCGGCGCACCGGGTCACCAGCACGGCACGGGGTTCGGCGAGGCGTACATGTTCGCGAAGACGCCGGCCGGGTGGAAGCAGACCGCGGAGCTGAAGGTGGCCGGCGCCAACGACAACGGCTTCGGCGCCGCGGTGGCGATCGCGGGCACGACTGAGGTCATCGGCGCACCGAATGCGTTCGTCTCGGCGGGCCGGGCGTTCGTGTTCGCCAAGGCCGCGACGGGGTGGAAGCAGACCGCCCAGCTGAAGCCCGCGGCCGGGGGCAGCGGTGGCGGCGGGTCCGGGGCGCTATTCGGCGAGGCCGTGGCGATCTCGGGCCCGACCGTGGCCGTCGGCGAGCCGCAGCGCAGCCCGAGCTTTGACGGCCGGGTGCACGTCTTTGCCCGGACGGCCAGCGGGTGGAAGCAGGCCGCCACGCTGAAGGATGGCCCGCCGATCGCCGAGCTGGGTCGCTGGGTAGCCCTGTCGGGACCGACCCTGGTGACGAACCGGGGCGCGACCGGAGCGTTCGTGTTCGCCCGGAAGGCGGCCGGCTGGAAGCCGGTGGCGACGCTCAAGCACCCCGATGACACGGGCTCGACGGTCGCGGTCGCGGGCTCGATCGCCATCGTGGGCGTCGTGGGCACCACTCAGCGCGGCCACGTCTACGTTTACCAGGCGTGACGGGCTTAAGGCGGGCGCGGGACGCCGCTGGCCGGGGTCCCCGTGATCCAGCCAGCCATCGATGCCGTACTTGATCATCTGCGCCCTGAGCTCCCTGGCCCGGCTCCGGGCGCGCAGTTCTGGCTCGCCCAGCGGGTCCAGCCGCACATCGCACTCATCGCACGTATAGGACCCGTCGGCCCTGATAAGGACGAGCATCCCGCACGACCAGCAGGTCTCGCCCGGGCCGCTGAGCTTCGTCTCCCCGGCCGGCGTGTCCGGCCCGGGCACGATGAGGGAGCCGAGCAGGCGGCCGTCGTCAAGCACCGCCGTCAGGCACCGTTGGCGTGATCCCGGCGCGGGATCCTCAGCGTAAGGCGGGCACGGCTCAGCACCAGGTCACTCTACCCGAGTTACCGGGCATATGAGCTAAATCAGGACAGATCGGGCCGGGCGTGGCAGGTGCTCGGCGGAACGGTGCACGGCGCGGGCGGCGGGTTGATCTGGGTCGGCCGCGGCGCCGGCCCGGTGGTGCCGCGGCGGGCCAGGATCAGGCCGCCGGCCGCCAGGGCGACGAGCGCGGCGACCGCGGCGCAGTAAGCCAGGGCGGTCGAGCGCAGGCCCTCGTGCGTGACCGCGATCCCGGCCGCCAGCGCGGGGACGCTGAAGGCGAGGTAGCTCACCAGGTAGATCACGGCGATGAGCGCCGCGCGATCGCCTGGCTCGGCCAGGGCGCTGAGCGTGCGGAACGCGCCGAGGAAGGCCAGCCCGAAGCCAATGCCCGCCAGGCCCGTCCCGGCCAGGAATGGCGCCGGGGCCGAGGTGAGGATCGCGGCGAGCGTCAGCGAGGATCCGGCCAGCAGGATCAGGCAGCCGGCCAGCATGGCGCGCGGTGGGTCCAGGCCGCGGAACAGCAGGGTGGCGGCGCCGCCGACGCCCGTCAGCAGGAACACCACCAGGCCGCCCCAGACCAGGTCACCGGACCCGAGCACCTGCGCGGCCAGCAGCGGGCCGAGCGACAGGTAGAGGCCGCCGAGGGCCCAGACCGCGATGAGGCAGGGGAGGGCCGCGGCGAACGTCCGGCGGGCCGGGCGCGGCACCCGTATGCGTGGCCGCATCGAGGCCAGGACACCGGGGCGCCGGGTCACCGTTTCCGGCATGAGGGCGACTCCGGCCACGGCGACGACGTAGCAGCCCAGCAGCAGCCACCAGATCAGGCGCGTCGGCGCGGGACCGTACTGGATCAGGGCGCTGGTGCCGAAGGCGCCCGCGGCCAGGCCGAAGCCGGGTGCCGCGCTGTTGACGACCGGCGCGAGGTTGCCGCCGGCTGGCTGAAGCTCGATGAGCGCCGCGCCCAGCGCGCCGGTGGCCGCCCCGACCGCGATGCCCTGCACGATGCGAGCCGCCAGCAGGACTGCCACGCTGCTGGCGGCGAGGAACAGGGCGGCCGCGGCGATGTTCACGATCAGCGCGGCGATGATCACCGGGCGGCGGCCGACGTAGTCCGACAAGGTGCCCGCGACCAGCAGGGTCACCAGCAGCGCCAGCGCGTACACCGCGAAGATCATCGTCAGCGTCGTCGGCGAGAAGTGCAGTTCAGCCTGGTACACGCCGTACAGCGGCGCCGGGGCCCCGGCCGCGAACACGAACACGAACAGGACGCCGCCGGCGATCCAGAACGCGGTCCCACGCGGGATCTCGGGCCGCCGGGGCCGGGCCGCTCCATCGGCCGTGGCGCTGCTCCCCGATGCTCGGCTCATGCTGCCATTGAAGTACCCCGGTAGCCGGGCGTTCACGCGGCGGTCACTTTGACCGATACTGGCCGGGCGGGGCCAGCCAGGGCCGGGCGCCCGCCCGGCCAGTCAGGCCAGGCGCCTGCCCGGCCAGTCAGGGCCGGGCGCCCCGCCGCCAGGGACGAGCTACGACGAAAACGGGGGCGGGCCGGATGGCCGTGCGGAAGATAGCGCATCCGAGCGTGGATGATCGCCAGGCTCAGGGCCTGGCCGCCAGGGACCGGGCAGCGCTGTCGAGCCATGCCCGGTGGCGGCCGGCCGCGGACCGTCCTGACCCGGTGGCCCTGCTAGAGGAGCAGGACGCCGACCGGGAGCCGGACCTGGTGCCGGTCCGGCATGGCCGGATGGCGGTCTCGCCGTTTACCTTCTACCGGGGCGCGGCCAGGGTCATGGCGGAGGACCTGAAGGACACGCCGGTGGCGGGCCTGCAGGCGCAGCTCTGCGGTGACGCGCACCTGTCGAACTTCGGCCTGTTCGCCTCGCCCGAGCGGATCCTGCTGTTCGACGTGAACGACTTCGACGAGACGTTGCCGGGGCCGTTCGAGTACGACGTGGAGCGCATGTCCGCGAGCTTCACCGTCGCCGGCCGCGGCAACGGGTTCTCCCCGGCCGACGTGCGCACGGCGACGCTGGCGTCGGTCCGGGCCTACCGGGAGGCGATGGCCTCGTTCGCGCAGCTGGGGACCATGGACGTCTGGTACGCCCGGCTGGACGAAGACGAGCTCATGGCGTCGATCCAGGCCGCCGTGGCCGGCACGGCCAGCCAGGTAGAGGCAGCGAGGAAGCTGGAGCAGGCGGACAAGACCAAGGCGGACAAGACCAAGGCAGGCAAGGGCAAGCCGGGCAAGAGCAAGGCCAGCCAGAAGCAGTCCAGCCAGCTGCCGAAACAGGAGAAGGCTGACGTAGAGCAGGAGAAGGCGTCGAAGCAGGCCGAGAAGGTGGCCGCGAAGACGGCACAGAAGGCGCACGCCAGCGACAGCTCGCAGGCCCTGTCCAAGCTCGGCGAGCTGGTCGACGGGCAGTACCGGATTACCAGCCAGCCCCCGCTGATCGTCCCGGTGCGCGACCTGGCCAGTACCTTCGGGCTGTCGCCGGACCAGGTCATGCCGGCGCTGCACGAGCAGTTCCGGGCCTACCGGGACACCCTGCAAGACGACCGCCGCCGGCTGCTCGAGCGCTTCGAGGTCGTGGACATGGCCCGCAAGGTCGTGGGCGTCGGCAGCGTCGGAACCCGGTGCTACATCGTCCTGCTCCAGGGACGCGATGCGCAGGATCCGCTGTTCCTCCAGGTCAAGCAGGCGACCGCGTCGGTGCTGGAGGCCAGCCTGCGCCGCAGCCGCTACCGGCAGCACGGTGAGCGCGTGGTGCAGGGGCAGCGGATGATGCAGTCCGCCAGCGACATCTACCTCGGCTGGACCAAGGGCCTGGGTCCCGACGCGCGCCGCCACTTCTACTGGCGCCAGCTGCGCGACATGAAGGGCTCGGTGGAGATCGACAAGCTGCGGCCCGTCGGGCTGGCGCTGTACGCGGGCATCTGCGGCTGGACGCTGGCCCGGGCCCACGCCCGGTCCGGGGACCCGGTCGCCATCGCCGAGTACCTCGGGGGCAGCGACGCGTTCGACAAGTCGATCACCGATTTCTCGGAGCGCTACGCCGACCAGAACGAGCGGGACTACGCCAGGTTCGTCAAGGCGATCCGCTCCGGCCGCCTGGCAGCGGTGACAGGAGTCTGAGCTCGGGCAGGGAGCGGAGGAAGTCGGCCGCGTCGAAGATCTCGCCCGCCGAGGCAACGCCGGTCGTCCGGGTCTGCCCGGCGAGAACGCGGCGGACCGCCTCCACCGCGAGCGGCGCGGTCACGGCGTAGATGTCCTGGCCGCCGGCCGCGGCGCGGCGCTCCGCGCCACCGGACGCCGCGATGACGTCGACGACGAAGGTCTGCGCGGACCGGCCCCGCTCGTCGACCGCGGCCGGTACCGGCGGGTCCGGCGCCGACAGGTCCCTGGCCGCCTCGGCGGTCATGTACGTGATCACCTCGGGGACGGCCAGGTGGCTGGGGATGGTGACGACGTCGGCCATCGTGAACTCGCCGATGACGGTCCGGGTGCCCAGCGGGTCCGGGAACGGCCACTCCAGGGTCGGCGGGGCGTCGTCGCGGAACTCCAGCCGCCCGCCGGCGTAGCGGACCCGCCGGCCGTTGCGCCGCTGCCGGGAGACCTGGCCCGCGGCGCGGGTCCCGGCCGTGGGGTGCCAGCTGCTCAGCCCGTAGGCGATGTGCGCCTCATCGGCCGCGGTCCAGTCGCCCATCGCCGCCGTGACCAGCAGGTCACCCAGGCCGCCGAAGAAGGCCATGGCGGGCACCACCGCGATGCCCGCGGCGCGGGCCCGGCCGGCGAACTGCGTGAACGTGTCGATGTTGGCCTCGACCTCGGCCGCGACGTCCACGTACGGGACGCCGGCCCGCAGCGCCGCCTCGATGACCGGGGCGGCGGTCGCGGCGAACGGCCCGGCACAGTTGATCACGGCCGCCGCGCCCGCCAGCGCCCGGTCGAGCGAGGCCGGGTCGTCGACGGACGCCGGCCGGGCGCCGAGGCCCGGGTAGGAGGCAGCCAGCGCCCGCAGCCGGCCCGCGTCGCGGCCGGCCAGCAGCGGCACGAACCCGCGATCGCGCAGCTCGGCGACCACGAACCGGCCGGTGTGCCCGTAGGCGCCGAAGACCGCCACCGTCTGACCCGATGCCACCAGTTCTCCGCCTTGTTAATCGAAAATCTTCTGAGGACATCCTGTCGGCAGCCGGCATCCCGCGACAGTGTCTGGAACGCCGTGGTCCGTACAATTTCGGACATGAGCGTGTCGGAAATCAGCACGGTAGCGGTGGCGGCCACGGACGGGATGCTGCCCTTCGAGCTGGCCCTGGCCTGCGAGGTGTTCGGCGCCGACCGGTCGGACGTGGCCGACCCCTGGTACGACGTCGTCGTCTGCGGTCCCGGCCCGGTGCGGGCCGGCCGGTTCCGGCTGGAGCCGGACTGCGGGCTCGACCAGCTGGCGCGCGCCGGCACGGTGATCGTGCCCGCGCTGGCCGATGTCGACGCCGACCCGCCGGCCGGCCTGGTCGACGCGGTGCGCGCGGCCCACCGGGCGGGCGCGCGGGTGGCCTCCCTGTGCACGGGCGCGTTCGTGCTGGCCGCGGCCGGCCTGCTGGACGGGCGGCGGGCGACGACGCACTGGGCCCACGCCGGCGCGCTGGCCGCCCGCTACCCGCGGGTGCAGGTCGACCCGGACGTGCTCTACGTCGACAACGGCAGCGTGCTCACCTCCGCGGGCAAGGCGGCCGCCCTGGACCTGTGCCTGCACCTGGTCCGCTCCGACCACGGCCCGGCGATCGCCAACGCCGTCGCCCGCCGCCTGGTCGTGCCGCCGCACCGGGCCGGCGGCCAGGCGCAGTTCATCACCGCCCCGGTGCCCGCGCGGGACAGCCACCCGCTCACCGGGCTGTTCCCCTGGGTGCTGGCCCGGCTGCACCAGCCGCTGACGGTGGAGGACCTGGCCCGCCAGGCCAGCATGAGCTCGCGCAACCTGGGCCGCCAGTTCCGGTCGGCGACCGGCACCACCCCGCTGCAGTGGCTGCTCACCCAGCGGATCCGCCGGGCCCAGGAACTGCTGGAGGCCACCGACGACAGCGTCGAGGCCATCGCGGCGGCGGCCGGCCTGGGCACCGCCACGACGCTGCGGCGGCACTTCAGCCGCACCGTCGGCGTGCCCCCGGACACCTACCGCCGCACCTTCCGCAGCTAGGGCTGTCCGGCCGGCCCGGGCCCGCGTCCGGAGTCAGCTCGCGGCCTCCCACGCGAACCCGTCCGGGTCGGTGAACGATCCGGCGTCGCTGTCGATGATCAGGCGGTGCGATCCGGTGCCCTCGGCCGGGACGCCGGCGTCCTTGGCCAGGGCCTTGTGGCCGTACAGCCCGAACTTGACCGGACTCGACGGGATGGCGAACTCGACGTACTTGCGGCCGAAGCTCTTGCCCACCGCCAGGCCATGGTCCACGTAGAACTGCTTGCTCGCGGCCACGTCCTCGCAGCCGATCAGGAGCACCAGCTGGTCGATCTGCCGGGTGGCCGGACCGGAGTCCTTCCTGGCCGAGGTCGCGATCTTCCAGATCGTGCCGTCCGGGGCCTGCACGACGCCGCCGTAGCCCCACAGGGACTTCGCGGCGGGCTTGAGCGTCGTGGCGCCGGCCTCGAGGGCAGCGTCGATGAGGGCGCTGGCGTTGGCCGGCTGTGACACCGTGAGCGACAGCGTGAATCCGCGGAAGCCGGCCGTCGGCTCCTCCGAGGCCCGCAGGCGCACCTGAGTGCCCAGGCCGAAGGCGGCGGCGTAGAAGCGCTCGGCGGCCGTGGGGTCGGCTACTTCGAGGGTGACTGAGTCGATGGAAGTCATGTCGTTCACGCTAAGTGCGGCGGCGTGACCTGCGCTTCTCGAATCCTGCCCGGTTGGGCCGCCCGCCCGGGGCCTGGATAACCTCCATCATTAACAAAGGAGATCGCCGTGACAGCTGACTTCGCCGGCCGGACCGCGCTCATCACCGGCGCGGGACGCGGCATCGGCCGGGCCGTGGCCGTCGGGCTGGCCGACGCCGGGGCCAGCCTCATCCTGGTCGCCCGCTCGGCCAGCCAGCTCAGCGAGACGCGCGACCTGGCGATCGCCCGCGGCGCCCGGCCCGCCCAGGTCCGCATCGTCGCCGCTGACCTGGGCGACGAGGAACAGCGCCGGGGCGCAGTCGAGGCCGCCGCCGCGGTTACGGCCGGTCAGGTGGACATCCTGATCAACAACGCGGCCATCGTCGAGCCGCTCGGCGCCACCGCCACCGTCCCCGCGGCCGGGCTGCGGCGCGCCTTCGAGGTCAACGTCGTGGCCCCCGCCGCGCTGACCGCCGCCGTCCTGCCCGGCATGCTGGACGCGGGCTGGGGCCGCATCGTCAACGTCTCCAGCGGCGTCGTCGCCAGCCCGGACGCCATGATCCGGGCCAACGCCTACGCCACCACCAAGGCCGCGCTGGAAGCCCACACCCTCAACCTCGCCGCCGAGCTGCGCGGCACCGGCGTCACCGTCAACGTCTACCGGCCCGGCCGGGTCGACACCGCCATGCAGGCCTGGATCCGCGACCAGGACCCCGGCCGCATCGGGAGCGAGCTGCACGAGCAGTTCACCCGCTGGGGCGCCGAGGGAATCCTGATCACCCCGGAGCACTCGGCCGCGGTCCTGATCGCCCATCTGGGCGGCGACGACACCGGCGCCATCTGGGACGTCAACGCGGCGCCGGTCCCGTCCTGATGAAGGGATCGCCCCTGCGCCGGGCCGGCGGGCTGACATCCCGCTCCGGGGCGACCTGCGGTGGGACACTACGTCGATGAGCGAGCTGACCGGGAACGAGCAGGACCGGCTGGCCGATGGCCACGGCGGGCCTGACCACGCGACGGGCCGGGCCGGGCGGACCAGGGCATGGCGGGTCAGGCGCGCTGGCGGACGGCCGGGACATCCTGGCTGACCTGCGGGCCGCGTACGCCCAGGACCTGGACCCGAGTCAGCGCAGCGCGCTGACCAGCTGGCTGGCGTTCACGACCACCTTCGGCGGCGTGCGGATCATCACCCATGCCATCAGGTCGGGCCGCGGGCCGTTCCGCAACTTGTCCGTCGGCGGCGAGCACCTGCACCACTACATCTGGGGCATCCTCGGGCTGAGCATGGTCGGCGCGGTCGCGGTGCGCGGCGACCGGGCCGCTGTGCAGCATCCGCTGGTGGCCACGGCGTACGGCTCGTCGCTCGGCCTGATCGTCGACGAGTTCGCGTTGCTGCTGGACCTGAAGGACGTGTACTGGCAGAAGCAGGGACGGATCTCGGTCGACGTGGGCACGACCACGATCGGTGCCGCCGGGGTCTACTTCACCGCGGTTCCCCTGGCCCGGCAGTTCGCCCGGCGCCGTCAGGCCAGGAAGTGACGCCCGGCCGGCAAGCCTAAGACTCTGATAACAGCAAGAAGCGGTCGGGCGAGACGCTTTCGCGGTGCGCAGCGGGCCGTCGGCGCGGGCCGCGGCGCGGGCTTATTCTTCAGACTGTGAGCCGGATGGATCAGGCCCCGTCAGGTACGGTCACGCTGCTATTCACGGACGTCGAAGGCTCCACCAGGCTGTGGGAAGACGAGCCGAAGGCGATGACCGCCGCGCTGCGGCGCCATGACGAGATCATCCGTGCCGTGATCGAGGACCAGCGCGGGTTCGTGTTCAAGACAGTGGGCGACGCTTTCTGCGCCACCTTCGTGACCCCCCAGGCCGCGCTGACCGCCACGCTGGTCGCCCAGCAGCAGCTGGTGTCCGAGAGCTGGCCGACCGGGCGGCCCATCCGGGTGCGGATGGCCCTGCATACCGGGGTGTGCGAGGAACGCGACAACGACTACTTCGGCCCGGCCGTCAACCGGACGGCCCGGCTGGAGGCCATCGCTCACGGCGGTCAGGTGGTCGTTTCCGGCACCACCGCGGATCTGCTTTCCGGCTCCCTGCCCGAGGGCGTCCGGCTGCGGGATCTGGGCCAGCACCGGCTGAAGGACCTGGGCCGGCCCGAGCAGGTCTTCCAGCTCGAGGCGGAGACGCTGCCGTCGGGCTTCCCGCCGCTGGTCTCGCTCGACAACCCCGAGCTGCCCAACAACCTGCCCAGCCTGCTGAGCGCGTTCATCGGCCGGGACCGCGAGCTGAACGAGATCGGCAAGCTCATCACGTCCGGCCGGCTGGTCACCCTCACCGGGTCGGGCGGCTGCGGGAAGACCCGGCTGGCGCTGCAGGCGGCGGCCGAGCTGCTGGAGGGCACCGCGGAGGGCGTCTGGTTCGTGGATCTGGCCCCGGTCACCGACGCCGGCCAGGTCCTGGCCGCCGTCGCGGGCGTCCTCGGCGTCCAGGTCCAGGGCGGCCACCCGCTGCCTGACGCGCTCATGGCGGCCCTGCGCGAGCAGGCCGCTGTCCTGCTGCTCGACAACTGCGAGCACGTCATCGACGAGGCGGCCGCGTTCTGCTCCCGGGTCGTCCGCAACTGCCCGCGGGTGCGCATCCTCGCCACCTCCAGGGAACCGCTCGGCGTCGACGGCGAGCGCGTGTACCGGGTCGCGTCCCTGTCGCTGCCGCCGCCGGAGGCGGACAGCGCGGAGGACCTCGCCGCCTCGGACGCGGGCCGGCTGTTCGTGGAACGGGCCCGCGCCCAGGATCCGGGCTTCGCCCCCGACGACGCGCTGGCACCGCTGGTCGCGTCGGTGTGCCGTCGCCTGGATGGCATTCCGCTGGCGCTCGAACTGGCCGCCGCCCGGCTGTCCTCCATGTCGCTCAGCCAGCTGAGCGACCGCCTGGACCAGCGGTTCCGGCTGCTCACCGGCGGCAGCCGCAACGTGATGCCCAGGCAGCAGACCCTCCAGGCCACGGTGGACTGGTCGTTCAGCCTGCTCAGCGAGCCCGAGCGGGAGACACTGCGACGCCTGGCGGTCTTCGCGGGCGGATTCGAGCTGGAAGCCGCCGAGGCGGTCTGCGCGACCGAGCAGGTCGACGCGTTCGGGGTCATGGACCTGATCAGCTCGCTGGTCGACAAGAGCCTGGTGGTCGCGGACCGCACGCCAGCGTCGGTGCGCTACCGGATGCTGGAGACGATCCGGCAGTACTGCGCCCAGGAACTGCTGCGGGCCAGCGGCGAGGCAGAGGTGCTCCGGGTCAGGGACGAGCACGCCGCCTACTACGTTCAGCTGGCCCGGGAAGCGACCCTGGCCCTCACCGGCCCCCGGCAGGGTGAGTGGCTGCGGCGGCTGGACCTGGAATGGGAGAACTACCGCGCGGCCGCGGCCCACCTGGACGCCGAGGGTCGCGCGGCGGACGTCCTGCGGCTCGGCGTGGGGCTGGAGCGGTTCGCCCTCAGCCGCGGCCACACCGAGGTGATCGCCTGGCTGCGCCGAGCCCTCGGCCAGGCGCCGCCCGAGCCCGACGGGCTGACCGCCGAGGCGATGCTGATCTCATCCATGCTGATCCAGATGCTCCTGATCAAGGATCTCGAGGCCCGGCCGGCCGCACGGGACTACGCGGAGCGAGGGCTGGCCATGGCGCGGGCGCTGGATGACCAGCGGCTGACCGGCGCCGCGCTCCGCCTCATGGCCGGCCTGGCCTACCTCGAGCACGACCTGGCCCGGGTACGCGGGCTGGGCGAGGAAAGCGTCGCGATCGCCCGCCGCACCGGCGACAATCACCAGCTCGGCATGGCGCTGGCCACGCTCGCCTTCGCCCTCTCGCGTGAGGACGAGCGCCGCGTCCGGCTGGAGGCCCTGGCCTGCCTGCGCGAGGCCGGCGACCACCTGCTGACTGTCGCGGCCTTGCACAACCTGTACGGGGTGGGCCTGCACGCCGCCCGGCTGGACGAGGCACGGGCCTACCTCGAGGAGGCGATCGCGCTCGCCGAGGAACTCGGCGCGAACCTGCTGCTGTACTTCCTGCGCGGCGAGCTGGCCATCGTGCTGCTCATCGAGGGCCGGCACGCCGAGGCCGCGCCCCTGGTACGCCGCAACCTGCTGGTGGCGCGCCGGGTCGGCGCGGGCGTGGACGTCGCCATGGTGATCTTCGCCGCGGCCTGCTGTGCCGCCTGGCAGGGCCAGCACCAGGCCGCGGCCCGCCTGCACGGCGCCGCCGACGCCGACATCACGGCCGCGCTCGCCGACGGCTCTATCGGCTGGTCGGAGCTCGAGCAGGGGTTGCGGGAAGAGGAGCAGGCCCGCCTCCGGCAGCAGATGGGCGATCAGGCGTTCGATGACACCTACCGCCTCGGCGGCGACCTGTCCCGCTTGCAGGCGGTGGAACTGGCGCTGGGCCCGCCCAGCTGATCACACCCTGGCAACACCCGCGATCGGCCGCGCCAATATCGGTTAGAGTGCCAACCGATAACGCGGGCCTGATGGCGTTCTGGGGCATTGTGGCCCCGGCCAAGACGCCGCCGCACCTGAGGAGGCGCCTCATGTTCGAGACGGTTGTGGTGGGTGCGGACGGGTCCGCGAGCGCGGCCGAGGCCGTCCGGCAGGCAATCGAGCTGCTCAAGCTGACCGGCGGGCGGCTGCACATCGTCTCGGCGTACCAGTCGCAGCAGATCAAGCTGTCCGGGGGAGAGGAGTTCGCCCGGTCACTGGACTCGGGTGAGCTGGCCGACTCGGTGCTGGCCGACCTCTCCTCGCGGGCCAGGAGCGCCGGCGTCGAGGTGCAGGTGCACGGCAAGGCGGGCGCCCCGGCGGACGCGATCTGCGAGGTCGCGGCCGAGGTCGGCGCCGACCTCATCATCGTCGGCAATAAGGGCATGAAAGGCGTGCGCCGGGTGCTCGGCAGCGTCCCGAACTCGGTGGCCCACCAGGCCCCCTGCTCGGTCCTGATCGTCGCCACGACCTGAGGTCGGTCTAGGTCGCCGGGACGGCTTCGGGCGGCCGGCCGGCGGCCCGCTGCCTTATCCGATAGGAGGCAGCGGGGAGCATCCTGATGCTGGTGAAGCTGGACTCCGCCGCACCATTGGGCTGGGATTAGCGGCATGAGCGAGCTGATGACCGCGATCGAGGTCCCGCTGGACGACGAGGCGGAGCTGGCGGCGCTGGGCGACCAGCTTCAGGTGTCCGGGTCACCGGCCCGCAGCCGGGCCCTGGACGGCGACACGGTCGCGCAGCTCATTGTCCCCCTGACCGCGCTGGCGGTGCCCGTGCTCAGGACCTGGCTGGTGACCCGGGCCCAGCAGCGCAAGTCGACCGTAGTGAGCTGGAAGGGACGCCGGTTCGTCGGCTACTCGGTCCAGGAGGTAGCTGAGCTCACCGAGCTGCTCAGCCGCACGCTGGACGGCGCAGACGCCGACCCCGGCGACCCGTCGTGATCGAGGAGTTCATCGAGGCCACTCGCGGGCCCCGGGTCCAGGTCCGGGTGCTGCCGCAGCAGGCCGCCATCTACCAGTCCATGTTCCGGTGGGTTAGCCGGCGGCTGGACTCGATGATCGGCTCCGGTCAGCCCGCCGACCGGCTGCTCGTGGTCTACAGCCATGCCGGCCAGGCGGAGACGGTCAGCATGGACGGGGAGCGGATCGTCGTCTACGACCAGTACCTCGGCCAGATCATGAACCGGCTCAACCGGCTCCTGTTCGAGAGCGCTCCCGTGGTTGAGGTGGACGCCTACCTGTGCAAGCTGTTCGCCCTGCGCTATCTGTGCGCGGGCCGGCCGCGGGAAGCGCTGGAGTACGCGGCGCTCTATCACGCCTGGTCGGACCGGCTGACGAACTCGGACCCCGCCACCTCGGCGGAGCGGCGGAAGTTCACCCTGGCCCAGGAATGCTTCGTGCTGGCCCACGAGATCGCCCACTGCATCTTCCAGGAAGAGCGCGAGCCCGCCCGGCAGGCAGCGAGCTGGTGGGTAGTCTCCACGCGGGCCGAGGCGCGGGAGGCCGACGAGCTCGCGGCGAAGATCCCGCCGGATGACTTCCCGGTCAGCTACCTGCGGGACTTCTACGCCGCGCTGGACCGCAGGTTCGGGGAGGCCACCGCGGAGGAACTGGCCGAGCGGGAGGCGCGCCGCCCGGAGGACATCCTGCCACCGGACGTGCTCGATCCCGTCGCCGAGTCCTTCCTCCAGATGCTGAGGCGCGTCCTGGCCGATCCGAGACTGGCCGAGGAGTGCGCCTGTGACGCGGTGGCGCTGAACGTCACCACCCAGTGGGCCAGGCGGCACCTGCGAATGTCCGCCACCCAGGCCCTGTCGGCGGCCGTGGTCGGCCTGCACCACCTGCGGCTGCTCCGGCACATCGAGGGCCTGGCCAGCCGGGGCCCCGGCAGGCACCAGGAGATCAACCCGCTGCTGCACGAGACGCAGACCCGCCTGTCGTTGGCCCGGCTCAGCGCGCAGACCTACGCCTGGCTGCCGGCCGTCGCTCCGCGGAAGGTCGCGCCGCCCGGCAAGTCGGGCCACGCGCCCGGGCTGCACCAGGCGCTGCGGTTCGAGAACGAGCGTTACGCGGCCATCATCTCCGACCATCTGGTCTTTGAGCTGTTCGACCAGGATGCCGGTCCGCCGATCGAGCGGATGCGCGCCGCCGGCCTGCACGACTACGAGCCCGGCGCGCCCGACGCCTGGACGCAGGTGCTCACGCTATGCGGGCTGCCCGAGCTGACCGAGATCCGCCTGCCGGGGAGCCCGGTGCCGGAGGAGAGGGTCCGCCAGGACCGCGCGCGGACCCGGCGAAGCCGGCGCGCCTAGCACGCCGGGCTGGTCAGGCGCGCAGCCCGTAACCGAGGTGCACGACACCGCCGCGGAAGCGGCGCTCGGCCAGCAGCTCGAGGCGGGCCCGGGGGCCGCCGGGCAGCGCGCCCTTCCCGCCGCCGACAATGATCGGGCAGAGGAACAGGTGGCATTCGTCGACCAGGCCCGCGGCCATCGCCTGGCCAGCGAGCTGCGAACCGCCGACCGAGATGTCGCGGGCCGAGGACTCCTTGAGCCGCCTGATCGCCACCGGATCGAAGTCGCGCTCGATCCGCGTCCGCGCGGTCGTCGGCGCCTCAAGCGTCCGGGAGTACACCACCTTCTCGGCCGCTCGCCAGATGCCCGTGAAGTCCCTGCTCGCCGCGGTCTGATCGCCGTCGGTGCTCACGGTCTCCCAGTAGGCCATCGTCTCGTACATCCGGCGCCCGTACAGATAGGTGCCGATCGGCCGCTCCTGGTCGTTGATGAACGCGAGCACCTCCTCGTCGGGGGCGGCCCAGCCGAAGTTGCCGTCCTGGTCCTCGACGTATCCATCGAGCGAGGCGAGCGCTGAGTAGATCAGCCTGGCCATGTCACCACCTCGGTTGTCATGGGCCAGGGTCTCATGCGGTTGCCGTGCGGCGCCGCGCTGGCCGCACCGGCAACCAGGGCCGGTCAGGGCCGCGGGCGCCGGCGCAGGTGCGCGTGGCCAGGCGGGTGGCCAGCAGGTAGTACAGCGGCACGGTGATGACCAGGCCGACGATCCACGACAGGTCCGTCCCGTTCATCGCGCTGGCCGCCGGGCCGGTCCACAAGCTGGTCGACATGAAGGGGATCTCGACCGCGATGCCGATGAGGTAGGCGGCGATGCCGATCCAGCCAAACCGCCCGTACTGACCGCCGCTGGGGTCGAAGAACGCCTCGACGTCGTACTCACCGTGCCGGATGAGGTAGTAGTCGACCAGGTTGATGGCGGTCCACGGGATGAGGACGTACAGCAGCAGCAGGATGAAGTCGGTGTAGTTGGTGAGGAAGTTCGCCTGCAGGCCGATGGCCAGGATCAGGGACAGGGCGACGATGGCGACCGAGAGGACGGCGCGGGCCCGGGCGGCGGGTATCCACTTGCGGGCGAAGGTCTGTCCCGTCGTGATCGAGCAGAGCACGCCGCCGTACAGGTTGATCGAGTTGGTGTCCATGATGCCCAGCGCGAAGACGATCATGACGAGCCAGCCGACGCCGCCGCTGAGGGTGTGCAGCTCGCCGATCTGGTTGGGGTTGCTGGAGGCGACGCCCACCACGGCGCCGAGCGCCATGGGCAGGACGCTGCCCAGGACGGTGCCCCAGTACGACATCCAGAAGGTGGAGCCGGACTCGCTGCTGGGCGGCATGTAACGGGAGTAGTCCGAGACGTAGGGCGCGTAGGCGATCTGCCAGAGCACGCCGAGCGACACGGCCGACAGGAAGCCGCCGCCGCTGAAGTGGCCGGTGGACAGGAAGTTGGCGGGCAGGCCGTGCACCCCGGCGATGAAGATCAGGCTGAGGATCATCACGCCGCCGAACAGGATGATCGCCCACCTGTTCACCGCGTGGATCATGTCGTAGCCGAAGATCGTGATCACCAGGCTGACGACGGCGCAGATCACGATGCCGGTGTTGACGCTGATGCCGCTGGCCAGCGAGTTGATGGACTGGCCGCCGAGGACCAGGTTGGAGGCGAAGAAGCCGACGTACATCACCACGGCGACCAGCACGACCAGCAGCGCGCCGAAGTAGCCGAACTGGGCCCGGCTCTGGATCATCTGCGGCACGCCGAGCCGCGGGCCCTGAGCCGAGTGCAGCGCCATGAACAGCGCGCCGACGACGTTGCCGAGCACGATCGCGACCAGGCTCCACCAGAAGCTCAGGCCGTAGACGGCGGGCGCGAGCGCCCCGGTCACGAACGTCAGCGGCATGATGTTGGAGCTGAACCAGATCGTGAACAGGTCGCGGGGTTTCCCGTGCCGTTCGGCCAGCGGGATGATGTCGATGGTGCGGCGCTCAAGGGCGCCGGGCTCGGTGGTCTGGCTCATGAGATTGCCTCCGTCCTTCGGGGCGGTAGAGGTGGCCTGGGGGCTGCCGTCTGGGCTGGCGTGCGGGGCGGCGTCTGCGCCGCGGCCGGCCACAGCATGCCGGCGGCCTTGGCTGCGGCGGCCAGTTCGTCGTCGAGGGCGATGTCGACGACCAGCAGTTCGGGTGCCGCGACGGCGTCGCGGTGCCGGGGCGCGGCGGCGACGGTGCGGCCGTCGGGAGCGATGACGCGGCTGCCGCCGAGCATGCGGTCGGCCGCCGTGCCGCCGTGCTGGTTGGCCGAGATCCACCACTGGCCGTTGCACAGCGCCTGGGCCGGGTAGATGGTGTCCCACCAGCTGGCCACGGCGGCCTCGTAGGCCGACGGGTGCAGCACGAGGCCGGCGCCCGCCGCGCGCAGCGCGCGGGCGGTCTCGGGGAAGTCGCCGTCGAAGCAGACGCACAGGCCGACCCGGCCGATCCCGTCGATGTCGCCGGCGGTCGCCGCGTCGTCGCCGGGCCGGAAGACCGCGGGCTCGGCCCCGTACAGGTGCGCCTTGCGGTGGCGGAGCAGCAGGTCGCCCGCGGGCCCGTAGACGACGGCGGTGTTGAACAGCTGCCCGCGGTCCAGCTCGGGGAAGCTCCCGGCGCACAGGACCAGGCCGGCGGCCCGGGCCAGTCCGGCCAGGCGCCGCTGGACCGGGCCGTCGATCGGCTCGGCCGCGGCCCGCGCGTCAGCGGCGAGCGAGGCACCGCGGTAGCCGCACAGCCACAGCTCGGGCAGCACCGCCAGGGCGCAGCCGCGCCGGGCGAGCTCCCGGACCGCCGACTCGGCCGTGCGCAGGTTGAAGTCCGGGTCGCGCCCGGGCGTCCACTGGGCGATGCCGACCCGCACGTGCCCGCTCATCGGGCCAGGAACCCGCCGTCGACCGGCAGCGCGACGCCGGTGATGAACGATGCCTCGTCGCTGCACAGGAAGGCCACCGCGCTGGCGACCTCCTCGGCGCGCCCGAGCCGGCCGAGGGGGATCGCCTCGGCCAGCCGGGCCTTGGCCGCGGCCGGGTCGGCCTCCTTCGCGACCAGGGCGTCGATCATCGGCGTGTCACAGTCCGACGGGCAGACGCAGTTGACCCGCACGCCGTGCGGGGCCTGATCCAGTGACATCTGCCGGGTCAGGTTCACGATGGCCGCCTTGCTCGCGGCGTAGGCGCACTCGCCCGGCAGGCCCCGGAACCCGAACACCGACGACAGGCTGACCACGGCGCCGCCGCCCGCGGCGATGATGCGCGGCAGGATGTGCCGGGCGGTGAGGTAGGTGCCGCGCAGGTTCACGGCCATCACCGCGTCCCACTGCTCCGGCGGGCAGTCGGTCACCCCGCCCTCGGACGGCGCTATCCCGGCCGAGTTGACCAGCAGGTGCGGGCCGCCCAGCTCGCTCGCGCACCGCTGCGCCAGCAGCGCCAGATCCTCGTCCCGCGTAACGTCGCAGCCGAAGGCCACCGCCCGCCCGCCGTCCGCGCTGATCGCGGCCGCCACCGCCAGGGCGGCATCCGCGCGCCGGTCGGCCACGGCCACCGCCACGCCCTCGGCCGCGAGCCGGGCGGCGCAGGCGGCGCCGATGCCGGACCCGCCTCCGGTGACGATGGCGGTCCGGCCCGCCAGGCCGCGCATAACCGGGCCATCTCGGACGGGCGCAGGGCGCGGTCAATGTACGACGCCACCTGCGGCTGCCACCGCTGCCAGAGCCCGGCCAGTTCCGCGACCGGGTCGCCGTGCCAGTCCACCCGCAGGTCGGTGACCGGCCAGGGCTCGGACTCGGCGATCAGCAGCCCGGCCGAGCGCACGGGGGAGACCTCGCCGCCCGCGGCCAGCCCGGCCCGCAGCGCGGCGATGAGCCGGTCGCCCAGGCCGTCGCCGCCCCGGTCCTCAAACGCCGCCAGCATCGCGGCCGGCACCCGATTGTCGGCCAGCAGGTTGCCCGCGGCGGCGGCGCCCGTGCCGCGGACGTGCGCCGCCTGGCCCAGCGCCAGCTCGCCGGAGTAGCCCGCCGCGCCGCCGGCCGCGTCGACCACCGCCAGCTGCCGGTAGGCGATGTCGGCCGTGCGGGCGACCAGGGCCGCGAGCGCGTCGCCGGCGGCCGCGCCGCCGGCCATCGCGTCCAGCAGCTCGCCGCGCAGCCGGGGGTCGGTCGTGCTCTGGCTGCACACCGCCCCGACGCCGGCCCGGACCGCCGCGCACCGCGCCGCCACCGCCATGCTCGCGGAGGCGATGACGGCGCCCACCGCGCCCGTGCGTTCGCAGCGGCCCACCAGCGAGAACGTCATGGCCGGACCGCCACGACGGTGACCTCGACCAGCCATTCGGGCCGGGCCAGCGCGGCCACGACCAGGCCGGTGAACACCGGGTAGACGCCCTTGAGGTGCCGGCCCAGCACGCGGTACACCGCCTCGCGGTGCCGGATGTCGGTCAGGTAGATCGTGCAGCTCACCACGTGCTCCACCGCCGCGCCCGCCTCGGCCAGCAGCGTCGCCACGTTCGTCATCACCAGCTCGGCCTGGGCCGCCGGGTCGCCCACGTGCAGGCTCTCGCCGCTGTCCAGGTCCTGCGGCACCTGACCGCGCAGGTAAACCGTGTTCGCCGGCCACCACCGCCTGGCACAGGTCGTTGTCGAGCCGCTGCTCCGGATAGCTGTCCGCGGTGTTGAACGGCCGGATCCGGAGGTGGCCGCCCACCACGACGGGCTCCCGCGGTGCTCGCTCGCTCACCTGCGCACCTCCTTCGCCACGTCGGTGTACCGGGCCACGACGTCGAGCGGGCCGCTGAAGTCGTAGTTGTTGTAGACCGCCAGCAGGTGCGAGAACGGCGGCGACTGCGCGAACAGCTGGAACGTCAGCCGGTGCCCGGCGTAGTCGGAGTTGAGCAGGTCGCGGGCCAGCGCGAACAGCTTGCGCCGCTCCTCGGCGGGGATCTCGCCGATGGTGAAGTACTTGCGCAGCCAGTCGCCCGCCTCGGGGGCGTCGAACATGGCCTTGCTGGGCATCAGGCTGACCTGGCAGCCGCACAGGTCCCGGACCAGGTGCATGACCGCCGGCAGCTGGGTGGACGCGAACACCCGGGCGGCGTACATCATCGGCTGATTGGGCATGAGCAGCCCGCCCGGGCTCGGCTCGGCCAGCTCCACCGCCGCGGTCAGGTGCGCGTTGATGCCCTCCCGGTAGCAGGCGATCTGCGCGATCTTCTCCCGCACGCCCTGATGCATCGTCACGCCGGTCGACTTCACGCTGGCGTAGGCCACGCCCAGCAGGAAGTCGGCGAAGCGGGCGTAGCGCTGCACGTACGGGAAGATGCTGTACCGGTGCAGGGTGGCGCGGATGAACGCGGCCGCCTTGGTGTGCCGGTAGAAGAACACGTTCTCCCACGGGATCTCGACGTTGTCGAAGACGATCATCGTGTCGATCTCGTCGTACCGGCTGCTCAGCGGGTAGTCGTCGGGATCGCGGCCGCTCGCGAAGGCCGACCGGCAGATGTGCTTGATGCCCGGCGCGCCCATGTCGGCCAGGAAGCCGACCGCGTAGTCGCTGAGCACCTCGTTGTTCCACTCGCCGATGGTCGGCTTGACGAACGCCTGGTTGGCGTAGGCCGCCGCGGTCTCGAACTTGGCCCCGCGCACCACGATGCCGTTATCGGTCTCGCCGACCACGTGCAGCAGGACATCGGGGTCCTGGTCCTGCGGCCGGACCGAGCGGTTGCCCTTCGGGTCGGTGTTGGCCGAGACGTGGAACGGGTCGAGCAGCTGCGCGCGCCGGACGTGCCGGGCGATGTTCGCGGAGAACTGCGGGTCGATCTCGCGGAGAACGTCCTGCCCGTCGAACAGCGACCACATCTCGCCGACCGTCTCGTCACCGACCCGGGTGACCACGCCGCCCGCGTCGTCCAGGATGGCGTCGACGCAGGCCCGCTTGGCCCGCCAGTCGTCGCGGGTACGCGGCGGGCGCGAGGTGGTGGCGCAGCGCTCGCCCGACTCCTCGTCGGCGTAGGTCAGCAGGTCCCTGGGGCCGGCCTCGTGGCCCAGGTCGTAGATGCGCGCGCGCAGGCCGACAATCGGGGCGAAGGCCGGGTGCGTCGCGACGTCGCTGACCCGTTCACCGTCGATCCACACCTCCCGGCCGTCGCGCAGCGACTCGAGGTAGTCCTTGCCGGTTCGCAGCACTGTTCGTTTCCTCGGCTTCCAGTGGATGTGCCTGTGCATGTTCGAGTCAGAGAAATTCAGCAATAACAGCCGTTAGCTGCCTGGCTCCCGTGTCGATAGAGGCGACCCGGATGCGCTCGGTCGGGGCGTGCATGTTCTCGCCGTCGCAGCAGCCGATGGCGACCGCTGGTATCCCGGCCGCCAGCGCCGCGTTGGCGTCGGTCGAGCCGTCGCCGGTGGTGGCGGGCAGGCCGACCGAGCGGCGGGCCAGCTGGACCGCGGCGACGAGCGGATGAGCGGGATCGATGGCGCCCGCGGGCCGGCTGTCGAGGCGCTCGACGGTCAGGTCCAGACCCGCGGCGACCTCGAGGCCTTCCAGCGCGGCTGCCCGCTGATCGAGCTCGGCCTGGTCGGTCGAGCGCCACTCGACGGCCGCGCTGCCCCGTGCGGCGATCGCGTTGACCCCGGTTCCCCCGTCGAGCAGGCCGACGTTGACCGGGCACCGCGCCGAAGCCGCCGCGATCAGCTCGTGCAGCAGCCGGACCAGCTCGTGCACGGCGCTGGGCCGGCCCCGGTCCCACCACGAGTGGCCGCCCGGGCCCGTCACCGTGAGCCGCACCCGCAGTGAGCCGACGGCCTGGGTGAACACGCGGTCGGCGCCGTGGCCCTCCAGGGCCAGCACCGCCTCGGGGGCCAGCTCCTGGCAGGCGTGCCGGGCGCCGCGCAGTCCGCCCAGCCCTTCCTCGGCGACGGTGAAGACGATGGCCAGCGGCCGGGGTGCTGGCTGTTCCTGCCCGGCGAAGCCGCGCTCGGCCACGGCGACGGCGGTCGCGACCGCGACCGCGTTGTCGCCGATCCCGGGCCCGCAGAGCCAGCCGTCGCGCTGGGTGATGCCCCGCACCGTGGACTCGCCGAAGACGTCATCGACGTGCACCAGCACGGCCAGGCGGTACGGCGCCGGGCCGAACGTCCAGACCAGGTTGCCGGCCCCGTCGACGTGCCGGCGGCCGGGCGCCTCGGCCAGGCGGCGCAGCAGCCAGTCGATGCGCACGCTGCTCGCGGCCGGTGCCGCCGTCCAGCTCGGCCAGCGCCACGGCGTCCGCGGCGATCGCTGCCGCGATCGCCGCGGACGCCGCCGTCCCATCAAAGCCTGTGTCCCCGGCGAGATCGAGGTCCATGTCGGTCATGTCACCCCTGACGTACCAATTTGTTAGACCATTGATATAGTTTGTTGGCATGGAGAGTCAAGGGCCGGAACAGGCTTTCGCTGACGTGGGGGACGTCATCGCGGTCAACCTGCGGCGGCTCAGGACGGCCCGCCGGATGTCGCTGGCCACCCTCGCGACCCGCGCGGATGTCGCCAAGGCCACGCTGGCCAACCTGGAGCAGGGCCGCGGCAACCCGACCATCGAGACGCTGTGGTCGCTGGCCCTGGGGCTCGGCGTGGCCTTCAGCGACCTGCTCGAGGACCGGAGCGAGACCACCACGGTGGTCGTCCGGGCCCAGCAGGGGGCCCGGGTGCTCGGATCGACCCAGGGCGGGAAGCTTGACCTGCGGCTGCTGGACCGCGTCGAGCGCGGCGGCCTGGTCGAGGTATTCGAGCTGTTCCTGCCCGCCAGCACGGAGCACCTCGGCAGCCCGCACGGCAGTGGCGTGGTCGAGCGCGTGTTTGTGCACGAGGGAACGATCACCGTCGGCCCGGTCAGCGATCCGCTCACGCTCGGCCCCGGCGACTACGCCCGGTACAGCGGCGACGGCCCGCACGTCTACCGCTCGGCCGAGGCCGACTGCCACGGCATCTTGCTGGTCGGCTACCCGCCCGCCTAGGGAGCACGATGGCCGAGTTCGACTACCTGGTGATCGGCGGCGGCACGGCCGGCTGCATCGTCGCGGCGCGGCTAGCCGAGGACCCCGCGGTCTCGGTCGGCCTCGTCGAGTGGGGTCCGAGCGACGAGCACGAGCCGCGCGCCCGGTCGATCCGCCGGTGGGCCGAGATGCTGGAAGGCGAGTACGACCTCGACTACCGCTCGGTGCCCCAGGAGCGCGGCAACTCCGGCATCCGGCAGGCCCGCCTGCGGATCCTCGGCGGCTGCTCCACCGCGAACACGATGATCTCGTGGCGGCCGCGGGTGGCCGACCTGCGGGAGTGGGTCGACCTCGGGGCCCGCGGCTGGGACGCGGCCACGGTGCACCCGTACTACGAGCGGCTGCGGACGCCGATCACGCCGGTGCCGCCGCAGGACCAGAACCCGTTCGTGGCCGGCGTGATCACCTCGGCCAGCGCGGCGCTGGGCCTGCCGGTCCGGTCGGCGTGGAACGACGAGGACGTCGTCGAGGGCACCGGCTTCTTCGAGATCGGCTACCGCCCGGAGACCAACACCCGGTCGTCGTCGTCCATCTGCTACCTGCACCCGGCCCAGCGCGACCGGGCCAACCTGAGCGTGCTGCTGCGCACCCGGGCCCTGCGGCTGATCCTGGACGGCGGTAACCGGGCGGCCGGCGTCCTGGTCCGCGGTGCCGACGGCGCGACCGCGGAGGTCCTCGCCCGCCGGGAGGTGGTGGTCTGCGCCGGGGCCATCGACTCGCCCCGGCTGCTGCAGCTGTCGGGCATCGGGCCGTCCGCCGTGCTCGGTGCCGCCGGCGTCGACGTCCGCGTCGACCTGCCGGGGGTGGGCGAGAACCTGATGGATCACGCCGAGGGCATCGTTGTCTGGGAGGTCGCGGAGCCACCGTCACCGGTATGCGCCACCGGCTGGGATGCCGGGGCCCTGGTCCGCCTGACGCCGGGGGCGGCGCGGCCGGACATCACCATGCACTTCCCGGTCGAGGCGTGGGTGGACCACGTCGTCGCGCACGGCGTCGAGATGCCGCCCGCCTACGTGGCGATCGCGCCGAACGTGGCCAAGCCCCGCAGCCGCGGCCGGGTCTGGATCACCAGCGCCGACCCGGACGAGCGGCCGGCCATCGACTACCGCTACTTCACCGACGCCGGCGGGGCCGACGAGGCCGTCCTGGTCGCCGCCGTGCGCGCGGCCCGGCGGATCGGCGAGTCGCAGCCGCTGGCGGCCCGGCTGCGCCGCGAGGTGTTCCCCGGCCCGCAGGCCACGTCGGACGCCGACATCTCGGCCCTGGCCCGCGCCACCCACCAGACCGTCTACCACGTCAGCGGGACCTGCCGGATGGGCGCCGCGGCCGACCCGCTGGCCGTGCTCGGCCCGGACCTGCGGGTGCGCGGCGTGGCCGGGCTGCGGGTGGCCGACGCGTCGGTGTTCCCGACCATCCCGTCGGTCAACCCGGTGGTCACCGTCATGCTCACCGCCGAGCGCGCGGCCGACCTTATCCGCCAGGACCGCTGACGTCCGGTGTCCAGTCGAACGACGGGTCCCGCCGCTGCAGGAACGACGCGATCCCCTCGGCCGGATCACTGCTGGCCGCGGCGGCGGCCACCCACCGGGCGGCCACGTCGGCGGGAACACTGCCCTGCTCGGCCGCCGCGTTGACCATCTCCTTGCTCGCCATCTGGGTGAGCAGCGATCGCCTCCGGGCCAGCAGGGCGGCCAGCCCGGCCACGCGGTCGCTCAGCGCGCCGGGCGGGTGCAGCTCGTCGATGAGCCCGATGCGCAGGGCGCGCTCCCCGTCAATCAGCTCGGCGGAGTACAGGAGGTGCTTGGCCGGCGACGGGCCGATGAGCCGGACGACGCGCGCGACGGCGGGCGCGGGATAGACGAGGCCGAGCCGGGCGGGCGTGATGCCGAACCGGGCGGTGGCGTCGGCGATCCTCAGGTCGCAGGCGACCGCCAGCTCGGTGCCGCCGCCGACGCACGCGCCGGTGATGACCGCGATGGTCGGCTTGGGGAACGACGCGAGCGCCTCGTCGGCGGCGGCATTGGCGGCCTGGTACTGGGCCTGGTCGGCGTCGGCGAGCCCGGCGATGTCGGCGCCGGCGCAGAAGTGCGCCCCCTCGCCCCGCACGAGCAGGACCCGCACCGACGGGTCGCGGGCCAGTGCGCGGCAGTGCCCGGCGATGGCCAGCCACATGTCGTAGGTGACGGCGTTGCGCTTGGCCGGGCGCCTGAGCGTCAGCGTGGCGATGCCGTCATCGACGCTGACGGCGACCTCCTCCGGAACCGGCGCCGGGGCAGGAGGCACCTGCGGCATCTCGGGCACCTCGGGCACCTCGGACTCCGATCGGTCGGCGGCGGGCTGGTCCCAGTGTCCACGAGGGCGGCGGCCAGCCGGTCTCCGGGATCGGGGCCCGAGCTCAGCGCCGCAGTTCCGCCACCGTGTCCAGCCGGCCCAGCTTGTCCGGGTTGCGGACCGCGTAGATCCGGGTGATCAGGCCGTCCTCGACCACCAGGCTCACCGCGGCCGGCGCGCCGTCGACGTGGATCCGGGCGCCCGGCATCCCGTTGAACCAGGCCGCGGTCGCCGCGAAGTCGGGGACCTGCGCCGCGCGGGCCAGGTACGCCAGCACCTTCTGGGCCCCGGCGATCGGCTTCCGGGCGGCCGCCACCACGCCGCCGCCGTCGGTGATCATCACCACGTCGGGGGCCAGTACCTGCACCAGGGAGCGCACGTCGCCGCTGGAGACGGCGGTCATGAACTTCTCGACGGCCGCCTGCTGCTCGGCCCGGTCCACCTGCATCCGGGGCCGCCGCGCCGCGACGTGCCCGCGGGCCCGTCGCGCGATCTGCCGGACCGCGCCGGCGGTCTTGCCCACCACCTCGGCGATCTCGTCGTAGGGCGTCTCGAACACCTCGCGCAGCACGAACACGGCCCGCTCGGCCGGGCCGAGGGTTTCCAGCACGGTGAGCATGGCGATCGACACGCTCTCGGCCAGCTCGATGTCCTGGGCCACATCGGGACTGGTGAGCAGCGGCTCGGGCAGCCATTCCCCGACGTACTCCTCCCGGCGGCGGGACACCGACCGGAGCCGGTTCAGCGCCTGCCGGGTGACGATCCGGACCAGGTAGGACCGCGGGTCACGGACCTGCGCCTGGTCCACGCCGGCCCACCGCAGCCAGGTCTCCTGGACGACATCCTCGGCGTCGGCGGCGGAGCCGAGCATCTCGTAGGCGACGGTGAACAGCAGGCTGCGGTGGGTGACGAACGGGTCGTCGCTCATGCCGGCGAGCGTACGCCGCTGCCCGGGCTGGCCAGCGGCCTGACCTCACAGGCAGCCGAGAACCCCTGCGACTCGATGCCGACCGCGGTGTTCGAGCGGGTCATGAAGTTGGCCAGCGCGATAAACGTGGTCAGCTCGACGAGCGCGGCCGGGCCGAGCGCGGCCAGCAGCCGGGCCGACAGCTCGTCGGTCACCGTCGGCGGGGTCTGCGTCATCGCCTCGGCGTACTCCAGCACGTCCCGCTCCAGCGGGGTGAAGACATCCGACTCGCGCCACCGGGGCACCTCACGCGCCTTGGTCAGGTCGAGTCCCTCGTTCTGGACCTGGAAGTAGCCGAGGTCCAGGCAGAAGCTGCAGCCGACCAGGCTGGCCACGGCCAGGTGAGCGAACGACTTCAGGTTCTCGTCACACTGATCCCATTTCCGGATCTTCCGGCTGACGGTGAAGCTGAAGTTCAGTACCTTCCGGTTGTGCCACGCCACCTCGACGGGCTCGGCCACGTCGCCGAGCATCTTGCGGGACATCCGCTTGATCATCGCGCCGTAGATGCCGGTCAGCTCGGCCTTCGGGATCCTGGTGCTGCTGGCCATGACTCCTCCTCCGGTTGTCAGCTCTTGGCATGAAGACACCGGCCGGCGCTCGGTTGCGACAGCTTGGCGGGATTAGCCGCCGCGATACCGGATTTGCCGGGACCTCCACTACGGCGGTGCTCCGGCGGGCCTGGCCGATAGCATCGGTGGCCGGATGAGTAATCGCCAGCTGGATGAGGGGCCGTTCGACCCCGACCAGATCCACGTGGCATTCGGTCACTATCACGTCCTGGCCACGGGGTATGACCTGTTCGCCGATCCCGTACTGGGCTACGAGGGGACCGACTACGGTCACGGCACGCCCTACGGCCTGATCGTCCCTGGCGCCGGCCCGGGGCTGCGGATCAGGACCGGGCATGACGGGTGGATCACCCTGAACGTGGTCCGGCGCCGCCGCGAGGCAGTGGCGGACCTCTCGGCATGGGACGCCGTCGAGCAGGTGACCTTGCAGCCGGCGGGCCAGGTCCGCGTCGCCGACCAGCTGGGGGAGATCCAGGAGCACTTCCCGGACCTGGCCGGCGGCCGCGACGCCGGGTACCTGGCGGTGCGCGTCAGCGTGCGCGGGCGAGACCAGCAGGTACTGACCGCCCGCGCGATCGACCCGCGCCGGACCCCGGTCGAGCACCATCGCATCGAGGCGTGGCCGGTGCCCGCCGCGAGCTCTCGGGTGGTGCTCAAGCGCGACGAGTTCTCCCGCGCCTGGGAAGCCGCGGCCGGCGCCCCCCTGACGCCGTCCCGCGGTTCCCGGGCCGAGAACAAGGTGATGCTCCCTGTCCGCCGCCTGACCGCCGAGGACATTCCTGCCGTCACGGCCATCACCGAGAGCCTGCCGGACTACTTCACCAGTGATGTTCCGGCCAAGGCAGGCCAGGATGCGGCCCGCCATGACGGCTGGGTCGTGGCTGACTCCGATGCGGTCGTGGGCTTCGCCATCGCCGAGCGCAAGTCGGCGGGCGGCGCGGAGATCCTGTGGATGGCGGTCGACCGAGCCTGGCGCGGCCGCGGGCAGGGGACCGTCCTGCTCCGTCGCGTGCTCGCTGACCTGGCCGCGGACGGAGTCAGCGTGGTGGAGGTCAAGACGCTGGACCGGTCCGCCGGCTATGCGCCGTATCAGGCCACGCGCGCGTTCTGGGAGGGACGCGGGTTCGTCCAGGTCGACACCATCGACCCGCTGCCCGGCTGGCAGCCCGGCAATCCGGCCGCCATCTACGTGGCCGCCCTGCGGCCGACCGCCGGCTGATAAATTCTCGTTGTCGACTGGACGCGGCTAGGGTTCCGCCGGCCCGCTGGGGCCGGGCCTGGTCCGAGCGCCGCGACCCGCTGGGAGGCGGGCATCTGAAGGGGCAAAAGCCTGGTAGGGCGACGTCGGCACGCTGCTGCGTGCCCGACTGCCGCCCGAGGTGCTCATGTCCGTCCGCCCGTTTCCTGCCTTCCGTGCCCTGCTCGCCCGGCCGTGGGTGCGTCCGCTCGCCCTGACTTCGCTGGTCGCCCGCCTGCCCAAGGGCATGGTGCCGCTGGCCACCGTCCTGCTGCTGCACCAGTCGACCGGCTCGTACGCGATCGCGGGCCTCGCGGTGGCCGTGACCGCCCTCGGCGACGCGGCCTCGGCGCCTGCCCAGGGCTGGCTGGCTGACCGGCTCGGCTGCGGCTGGGTGCTGATCCCGAGCGCGGCGGTGCAGGTGGCCGCGACCGCGGCGCTGCTGGTCCTGGTGCGCGACCGCGCCCTGGCGGCGGCCGTGGTGGCCTGCGCGGGCCTGGCCGGGGTCGGCGTGCCGCCGGTCTCGGGCAGCATGAAGGCGGCCTGGCCGCGGCTGGCCGGCCCGGCCGCGCTGCCCGCCGCCTACACCCTGGAGTCGCTCCTCCAGCAGGTCGTGTTCCTGTCCGGCCCGCTGCTGGTGGCCGTCATGACCGCGGCCGCCGGCCCGGCGGCCGCGCTGATCTGTGCCGCGGTCCTGACGGCCGCGGGCACCGTGAGCTTTACCGCCGCACGGGCGAGGGCGGTACCGGCCGGCCGGGTACGGCACGCCCAGCGGGCTCACGGCGCCTGGCGCGTACCGGCCGTACGGGTCCTGGGCTGCGCCACGATGCTGCAGAGCCTGGTCTTCGGGGCGCTGCCGGTCGGGCTCGCGGCGGTCACGGCGGCCGCTGGCCGGCCGGGCCTGGCCGGGAGCCTGCTCGCCGCGCTCACGGCCGGCGGCCTGGCCGGCGCGTTCGGCCCCGTGGCCACGGCCAGCCGGCGGCGCTACCTGAGGCTGTCCGGCGGGCTCGCCGCGGCTCTCCTGCCGGTCGCGGCCCTCAGCGCGGTGCCATCGGCCGGGTCCCTCATCGGCATCGGCGCCGCCCTGGCGGTGGCCGGCCTGTTCGTGACGCCCATCGCCGCGACCAGCTACGTGCTGACCGAGGAGGCGACCGCGCCCGCGCACCGCACGGAGGCATTCACCTGGCTGTCCACCGGCCAGGCCATCGGCAGCGCGGCCGGGGCGGCCCTGGCCGGCCTCCTGGCCGCCTCGGCCGGCGCGGCCGGCGCCCTGGCTACCCTGCCGGGCGCGGTCGTCCTGGCCGTCATCGTGGCCGGGGCGTGGCGGCCCGGGCCGCCCGGGGTGGCTGACCAGGCGGCCGCGCTCACCCGGCGGCGCGGGCGTAGCGGTCGGCGATGCGGCGGACCGCCGCGGCGAGGTCGGGGGAGTCGATGACCTCGAAGTCGGCGTCGAGCACGCCCAGCCAGAAGGCGATGTCGTCGACGGACCGGCCGCCGAGCTGGACCAGGCAGCGATCCGGGCCCAGCGGCTCGATGCTGCCGCTCCACGAGCCCATCCGCGCCGCGACCTCCTGGGCCGGGGCGTGCACGATGACCCGGCCCTGCACCCGCATCTGGACCTGCCGGGTCCGGGCCGCGACGTAGGCGGCGATGTCGTCGGCGGGCAGCGGGCGCAGCGTGAACCGGTGCCCGATCGAGCGCGGCTCGCTGACCCGGTCCACGCGGAAGGTGCGCCAGTCGTCGCGGTCCAGGTCGAACGCCACCAGGTACCAGCGGCGGCCCCAGTTGACCAGGCGGTACGGCTCGACCTTGCGCTCGGTCCCGGAGCCGGCGTGGTCGGAGTAGCGGAACCGCATGATCTCCCGGTCCCTGGCCGTGGCGGCGATCGACGCCAGCAGCCCGCCCTCGACCTGCGGCCCGCGGCGCTGGGCCGGGACGCGCACGGTGTGGGACTGCAGGGCGTCGACGCGGCGCCCGAGCCGGGGCGGGAGCACCTGCTGGAGCTTGGTGAGCGCCCGCAGCGCCGTCTCCTCCAGGCCCTCGATCGCCCCGCCGGTCGCCGTGCGCAGGCTGACCGCCACGGCGACGGCCTCGTCATCCTCGAGCAGCAGCGGCGGCATCGCCGCTCCGGCCGACAGCCGGTAGCCGCCCACCGAGCCGCGGGTGGCCTGCACCGGATAGCCCATCTGCCGCAGCCGCTCGACGTCGTTGCGGACCGTCCGGCTGGTCACGCCCAGCCGCTGGGCCAGCTCCGGGCCCGGCCACTCGCGCGGTGTCTGGAGCAGTGAGAGCAGGGAGAACAGGCGTTCGGAGGTCTTTGCTGGGGGGTTCCGGGGGGTGGCCCCCCGGGGGCGCAGAGTTTCTGCCATGACTTTGAGACTAGCTCTCCATGAGGAAAGAAACGTTCCTAATGAGGTCGTAGCGTCAGGGTATCAACCACGAGATGAGGAGCACTCATGACGACCGCCGTCGACCTGCCCGGCGCGCTCGACCGGACCGCGAGTTCCCAGGCCAGCCTGCCGCCCAAGCGGGCCTGGACGGGCTTCGCCGTCGTCCTCGCCGCCATGATCATGAACCTGCTCGACTCCACGATCGTGAACGTGGCCGCGCCCTCGATCCAGCGCGACCTGGGCATGTCCAGTGCCGCGCTGGAGTGGATCGCGGCGGCGTACACGCTGGCCATCGCCGTCGGGCTGATGACCGGCGGACGGCTCGGTGACAAGTTCGGCCGCAAGCGGATGCTGATGATCGGCCTGACCGGGTTCGTGGTCGCCTCGGCCGCGTGCGCGGTGGCCTGGTCGCCCGGCTCGCTGATCGCCGCGCGGGTGGTGCAGGGCCTGTCGGCCGCGATGCTCACCCCGCAGGCGTTCGGGCTGATCCGCGACCTGTTCCCGCCCGCGAAGATGACCAAGGCGTTCGCCGCGCTCGGCCCGGTGATCGGGCTGTCGACCGTGGCCGGGCCGATCGTGGCCGGGCTGCTGCTCAAGGCCAACCTGTTCGGCAGTGACTGGCGCTCGCTGTTCCTGATCAACCTCCCGCTGGGCGCCTTCGCCCTGATCATCGGCGGCCGGGTGCTGCCCGCCCGCCCCGCCGACCGCCGTCAGATCCAGCTCGACGGCATCGGCACCGTGCTGCTGGCCGCGGCCAGCTTCCTGCTCGTCTTCCCGATCGTGGACGGGCGGACGCTGGGCTGGCCGGCCTGGATCTTCGGCGTGCTGGCCGCATCGGTCCCGCTGCTCGGCCTGTTCGTCGCCCAGCAGCGCTACCGGGTGCGGTCCGGCCGCACCCCGCTGGTCGAGTTCAGCGTGCTGCGCAAGTGGTCCTACCTCTCCGGCGTCGTGTTCGTGCTGGTCTTCTTCGCGAGCATCGTGGGCTTCTCGCTGACCATGGGCCTGTTCCTCCAGATCGGGCTGGGCTTCACCCCGATCCACGCCAGCCTGCTGCTGGCCGCCATGGCCACGGGCGCGTTCATCGGCTCCGGTGTCGGCGCGTGGGCCGCGACCGCGGTGGGGCGCCCGATCCTGCACATCGGGCTGGCCATCATGGCGGCCGGCACGCTGGTGCTGTTCCTGTCGCTGCACGCGGTCCGCGCGACGGTGGGCACGTTCACCCTGATCCCCGGCCTGCTGGTGTTCGGGATCGGCATGGGCATGATCTTCGTCCCGCTGTTCAGCATCATCATGGGCGAGATCGCCGACCGCGAGGTCGGCTCGGCGTCCGGCCTGCTCGAGTCGTCACAGCAGCTCGGCGCCTCGCTCGGCGTGGCCATCCTGGCCACGCTGTTCTTCGGCACGCTGTCGGCCGGCGGCGGCGCCCAGCACCCGGCGATGGCCGTGCCCGGCAGCCTGCTGGCCGCCGAGCGAACCCTGCTGATCACCCTGGCCATGATCATCGCTGCGTTCGCCCTCGGCTGGCTGCTCCCGCGCCGGGCCCGTCAGATGTACTAACCCCGCGTCCCGCCTGGATGACCTATTCCAGGGGCATGCGAGGAAGGTGGGAGAGGGCATCCAGGCGGGCGCGGCTGTCGCGCCTGGATGCCGGTGCGTGCGCTTGGTATGCGGGGTCGCCGGGCCCGTGTTCGCGATCTTCAAGGGCCGTGACTTTTTCTCGCTTACCTGTTCGTCTAGAAGGTCAGAATGTCAGAGGCGGACGCTACTGTTATCGAAGACGGCAAAGCCCCGACCGGCAGGAGGTGATCCCGGTGGCAGTACCCGCCAGCACCGATCACGACTCCCGCTTGGAGGGGCTGGCCTGGTCGCATGAGCTGGACCTCGCGCAGCTGCTGGCCGCGGCCGGCGCCACCCAGCTCGGTGAGGCCGGTGACGAGGACGCTGCTGCCGAGGAGGCCGCCGCGGTCGAGGCCGGGACGCCGCGTGATCTGACCGGAGTCCTGGCCGATCAGCTGCCGCCGGGCCCGGCGCTGGCGGCGTGCCTGTCCGGCACCGACCCCGGAGCGCTGTCGGAGTGGGACCTGCCGGGTGTCGCGTCGGCGTTCCGGCGCCTGGCGGCGTGGGCGCAGGCCGGGGAGCTCGCCGCGGTCGCGGAGATGGCGTCGCGTACCGCGGCCCGTGATGACCATGTCCGGGTCGCCGCGGACGGCCGCCCGGAGCAGGTCACTCCGGCGGCGGGGTCGACGGTGGGCCTGGAACTGGTCATGTCCCACCCGGCGGCGATGGCCTGGGCCGGTCTGGGGGTGACGCTGCGGTGGCGGCTCGCCGCCACCTGGGCCGCGCTGTCCGCCGGGACCATCGACCTGTACCGGGCCCGCCTCATCGCCGAGGCAACCAGCCCCCTGGACGACGACACCGCCCGCGCGGTGGAGTCCGCAGTGCTGCCGAAGGCCGGCGGGCAGACCAGCGGCCAGCTGCGCGTCGCGCTGCGCCGCGCGGTGATCGCGGCTGACCCCGACGGCGCGGAGCAGCGCCGCCGCGATGCGCAGCGGCACGCGAAGGTCAGCTTGTACCCCGACCCCGCCGACGGCACCGCCACGCTGGCGGCGACCCGCCTGCCGGGAGTGCAGGCGGCGGCGGGGATGGCGCGGCTGACCGCGATCGCCCGGGCGATGAAGTCCGCCGGGATGGCCGGCGGCCTGGACTACCTGCGCGCGGTCGCGCTGATCGGCCTGATCCTCGGCACCCTGCCCCTGGTCCCCCCGCCTGCCGGTGACCCCGGCCCGGCCGGACCCACCGGCCCCGACCCCGGACCGTCCGGCGATCCCGGCGCCGGCGGCCCCGCCGAGCCCCGCTCCGGCCCGCACGACCCTGGCGACGGCGACCCCCGCCCCGGCGGCTCCGCCGACCCCGGTTCCGGCGGCCCTGGCCCAGGCGGCTCAGGCGACCCGGACCCCGCCGGCAGCGATGACGCGCCCGCGGACGACCGCCTCGACCCCTCGCCGGACGTGCCGATGCCGCCCGACCCGGACCCATCGGACACCGCCCGCCCGACGACCACGAGGGCGACTACCGTGACTCCGGGTACGGGTACGCAGACGACGAGGACGAGGACGATGGGCCGTTCGCCCCAGGCCCGCCAGCCACCTGGCCGCCGGTACCCGCCACCGCCGCCCAGATCCCCCCGTTCCTCGGCAGCCCGCCACCCGGCCACCCGCCCCCCGCCAGCCACCCGCCCCCCACCCGGCCGCCACCCGGCAGCCGCCCGCCGCCCCGCGGGCAGCCCGGCCGGCCACGACCAGGCCTGCTGGACCTGGTCATTTCCTGGCGGGCCCTGACCGGCGACGCCGCCGGGCCCGCCACCTTGAGCCGGATCGGGCCGGTCACCGGCACCGAGGCACTGCTGCTCGCGCTCACCGCCGCGGCTGACCCGCACGCCCGGTGGCAGGTCATCGTCACCGACCCCGACGGCTACGCCACCGCCGCCGAGACCATCCGCCGGCGTTATCGCCCCGGCGCCGCCGGCCGGCCCGCCGGGGTCACCGGCCAGGTCACCGTCACCATCCCCGCCAGCGTCATGGACCAGCTCGCCCGCGCCCGCCCCGGCGACTCCTCATCCGCCACCGCCGGCAGCAGCAGCGGCAGTGGCTCCGGGATCCGGGCCGCGGTGCTGCGCGCGGCCCGCCGCGCCCTAGCCCGCGCCCGCCGCCAGGCCGCCGCGGACGCCGCCGCGCCCGGCGGCTGCGCCCACACCGCCGCGACGGCGGCCTACCGGCCCACGACTAAGATCCGCGACTACGTCACCGCCCGGGACCAGACCTGCCGCAACCCCCGCTGCCGCCAGCCCGCCCGCCACACCGACCTGGATCACACCACCCCTTATGACCAGGGCGGCCGGACCTGCGGATGCAATCTCGGCGGCCACTGCCGCACCCACCACAAAATCAAGCAGCTCCCCGGCTGGACCCTAACCCAGCCCAAACCCGGCCACTTCCAGCTCACCACCCCAGCCGGACGCACCTACATGACTACCCCCGATCCCTATCCGGACTAGACGGGACTAGACGACCTATTCCAGGGGATGCGGGTGCAGACGCGGCGAGGGTGTCCAAGATCGGTCTGTGACGACGGGACACCCTCGCTGACCCCGCCGTGAGCACCGGCCGGGCCCGGGCAGGCCATCATCGCCGGCAAGAACTACTACGGCCGCGACTTCGAGGCCGCCCTGGCCGGCAGCGGCTTCTGCCTGCTGGGCCCGGCCCGCTACGGCGAGCCCGCCCGGCCGGTGCGCCCGGTTCCTCCGGCCGCTGCGCCAGGTCACCGAGTCCGTCAACGCCACCTTCCAGGGCCAGCCCGACCTCGAACGACACGACGGCCACCACCCCCGGAGGGCCTCAACCCGCATCCCGAACCGCGTCCAGGCCCTGACCACCCACGATCTGGCACAACCACCACACCGGCCAGCCCGTGAGGCGCTCCACAGTCGCCTGCGACCACCGACCCCTTGGAATAGGTCGTCTAGTGGCTGAGTAGGAGATTGAGCGGGCTGGGCGCGGCGAACTCGACGAGCACCGCCGTCCGGCCGCCGCCCACCTGCACCCGCGACGCTCGCGTTGCCGCGAAGGGCGGGTGCTGCGAGTGCAGGAAGCTCAGGACTGACAGTGCGAAACCCTGGTCGGCCCCCGCCCCGGCGGCGGTGATCTCGGCGGAGCGGTACGGGCTGACGCTTAGGGTGGCACCGGGCCCACGGTCGCCGAGGGACATCACCTCGATCGGATGCTGCGACGCCAGCGTGGCCAGGGCGACCAGCAGCCGCGCGTCGACATCCCCGGCGGCCAGCTGCGCCCGCGCCGCGCCGCTGATCGACAGGCGGCCGCTGTACAGCAAGTCGGCGCCCGATCCCCGGCGCTGGGTCAGGTCGGCCTGGAGCGCCGCCCGGTACGCGGCGGCCCCGTGCGCGGCGATGACCCGGACCTGGATGCTGCTGGCCGCCGAGCCGAACCTGGCGATCACGCCGGGCGCGTCGACCGTGGCCAGGCGGCTGCCGAAGTCACGGCGAACGACCGAGGTGGCGACGATCACCGCCGAGCGCAGCGGGTTGCCCTGGCCGGACGTCAGCTCCACCACGTCGGCGGCCGGGAGGCCATGAGCGCGCAGCGCGGCGCACATGACCGGGTCGCAGGAGACGACGTCGGACCGGCTGAGCTGGGCGGCGATCCAGGCCGCGACCTGGCCGCGCACCGCGGCCGCCTGGCCGCCCGGGCGGCCGTCCCCCGCCGCGGCCCGCGAGCTCCCGAGCAGGGCATGGGTGATGGCGCCGGCGGCGAGGATGGTCACCACGGCCGCCGCCCCGGCGATGCGGTAGCGCCGCGCGCGCGGGCCTGACCGGGCCGGGGGAGCGGAGCGCCCCGACGGACCGGGACGTTCGGGCCGAGCAGCGGGCCGCCCGGGGCCGGCGGGGGGCGGTGAGGCGGGGGTGAGCGGCCGCTTGGAGAGTGGCGCCCGCGCCGGGGCCGCCGCTGCTGCCGAGGGCGACTGTGCGGCCGGCCGCGCCGTGGTCGCGGAGTCCGGCTGGGCCAGCCCAGCCGGTCGTGGCGGCGCGGCGGGCTGCGCGGTGCGCTTGGGCAGCGGCGGGGCGGCTGACTGGGCCCGCCCGGTTGGCTGCGGGGTGCTAGTCGGCTGAGCGCTGGCCGGCTGCGCGAAGCTGGTCGGCTGGGCCGTGCTGGTCGGGGCGGGCGGCGACGCCAGCCTGGACGACGGCTGGTCCGTCCGGCCCGGCCGCGGGGAGCGGCCCAGCCGGTGCGACCGGCCGGCCTTCCCGCCCTTCGGCTTCCTGGTCGCGGTATTTCCGGCCGTGGTCTGTCCGGCCGCTGGCGGCGCGGCGGGAGGCGCGGCGACGGACGTGATCATCGCGGCCAGCCCGCTCGCGGAGGTGGTCAGGGCGGCCGGAGCGGGCGGCGCCGGGGTCCGCTCCTGGCCCCGGCGCGCCGCTCGTCGACCGCCCGCGGCCGGGGGCCGGACATCGCCGGCCGCAGGGACGGCGGGGATCGGCTGAGTGGACAGGTCGGCGCCGGGCCCGAACCCGAGTGGCTGGTCTCGCCGGGGCGCCGGACGGGCGGGCCCGGGCCGGGCGGCGGCCGCCTGCCGCTCCCGGGCTGGAGTCTGAGGCGCCGCTGTCTGAGCTGCCGCTGCCTGAGCTGCTGCGGTCTGAGCCGCTGATGCCTGATCCTGAGCCTCGGCGCCCGATCGGATCGCGGTCAGGGCGCGACGCAGGACGTCTTCCGGCAGCTGGGCCGATCCCACCCGCCCCGAGGGCTGATGCCCCCGATTCTCGCCCGGCCGGCGCCGCGTTAGCGGCTCGTCCCGGCTTTCCTCTGCCATATGGCCCACCCCCCAGGGGTCACAAACCGAGCGATCCCCGAACGGATAGCGCAACACATGAAGGGGGGTTAACTCAAGCGAAACGTGCTATGTCTGATGATATTTCGCATCGGGCGACACCGAATAGAAACTTAGCACGTCTCGCTCTGCATGTTGCACACTCTGGCCTGACCTGGGCTACCTGTGCCTGATTTGCGCACTATTAAGATTATTTACAGGTATATCCGGGTAGCCTAATGCGCGGTGCATCAGCAACTGATGCCGGTCGGGCGGCTCTCGCTGGATTTGGCGAATATGCGTCGGTTCGGGGCAACGGTTTAGTACGTTGTGAGCGCCTGAATACGTGTTGGGGGGCAGCGGCACACCGCTGCATGGCTTGGGTGCGGCAGGTGTTATCGGATGAGCTACAGCGGGATGAGCCGGAGGGATCGCCCTTCGCTCACGTCGGCCGACCCGTTCGCCAGCCGCGCGGCCGGGCACCCGGACGAGACCGGCGCCCGGCCGGCGGGCGCCAGCGCCACCCATCGCCGCGCCCGCCGCCGGAGCTTCGGCCCGCGGCTGCCCGGCTGGTGCCCGGTCGCGGTGGTCATGGCGGTGCAGGCGGCGCTGTCGCTGTGGCTGGTCCGGGCGGACACCGCGTTCGAGGACGAGGCCGCCTACCTGTGGGCGGGCCACCTGGAGTGGTCGCACTGGCTGCACGGCACGCCGATCCCGCACTTCCCGGCGTACTTCTCCGGGGCCCCGGTCATCTACCCGCCGCTGGCGGCGGCGGCGGACAGCCTCGGCGGGCTGACGGCGGCCCGGGTGCTGTCCCTGATCTTCATGCTCGGCGTGACCCTGCTGCTCTGGGCCACCGCCGGCCGCCTGGCCGGCCGCCGGGCGGCCTTCTTCGCCAGCGCGCTGTTCGCGGTGGCGGCACCTACGCTGCACCTGGGGTCCTTCGCGACCTACGATGCTCTGGCCTTAATGCTGACAAGCCTGGCTGCCTGGCTGGTCGTCCAGGCCGCGGTGCGCCCGGCGACGCCGGTGGTCAGCGACGCGACGGGCTGGATGGCCGCGGCCGGAGTGTGCCTGGCCCTGGCCAACGCCACGGCGTACACCTCGGCTCTGCTCGACCCGGTCGTCATCCTGCTGGCGCTGGTCACCGCCTTCCCGCGGCCCGGCGGCAAGGTGGCGGCGATCCGGGTCGCGACCATCACGGTGGTGACCGGGGTGCTGCTCACCGCCGGCGTGCTGGCCGGCGGCACCTTCTACGCGACCGGGGTCTCCAGCACCACGCTGGCCCGGGTGGCGGGGACCGACTCGCCGCTGACCGTGTTGCAGCAGTCCTGGTCGTGGAGCGGCCTGATCGTGGTCGTGGCCCTGTGCGGCGTCGTGATGAGCTTCCTGACCGCCGAGACCGCGGTGCGCCGCTGGCTGTTCGGCCTGCTCACCGTGGCCGCGCTGATCATCCCGGCGGAGCAGGCCCGGCTGCATACCGTCGACTCGCTGGCCAAGCACGTCGACGTGGGCATCTGGTTCGCGGCCATCGCCGCGGGCTACGCGGTCGACAAGCTGATCACCGCGGCGGCCAGCCACCACCGGACGGTGACCGCCTCGGCGGTGGTCGTGGCCCTGGCGTTCCCGCTCACCCTCGGCGCTGACCAGGCCAGGGGGCTGGCCACGGCGTGGCCGGACTCCACCAGCCTGATCGCGATCCTGGCCCTGAAGATGAACGGGGGCACGGGCCACCTGCTGGTCGAGGATCCGTCCATCGCGGAGTACTACCTGCCGGCCGGCCGGGACTGGGAGCGCTGGTCGAGCACCCGGAACATCACGCTGCCGAACGGGGCCAGCACGGGCGGGCCGGCCGTTTCGGCCGGGGTCACCGGCCCGGGCAACGCGGGGACGTTCGCCGAGTACATCACCGAGGGCTACTTCTCGCTGGTCGCGCTGAACTTCGCCGACACCACGGGCCTGGACCACCAGATCGCGACCGACCTCAAGCACAACCACCGGTACCACCTGATCGAGGTCATCCCCTACGGCACCGGCACCTACGTGCTGTGGCGATACGAGCCGCGGCCATGACGGCCACGCTGCCCTCGGTCACTCCAGACGCGGTCGTGGCGGCGCCGGTGACCGCGCCGGTGACCGCGCCGGTGACCAAGCCGGCTACCGCGCCGGTTGCCGCGCCCGGAGGCGAGGCCGGCCAGCGGGGAGCCCGGCGGTCGCTGGTGGTGCCGCTGCCGCTGGTGGCCATCCTGACCATCCAGGCGGTGCTGTCGGCCCGGCTGCTGGGGTCTAACACCGCCTTTGGCGACGAGGCGCTGTACCTGGACGCCGGGCGCCTGGAGTGGGCGCACTGGCTGCACGGCCAGGCCATCCCGGCCTTCCAGACCTGGTTCAGCGGCTCGCCGGCCATCTACCCGCCGATCGGGGCGCTGGCCAACGGGCTCGGCGGGCTGGCCGGTGCGAGGCTGCTGTCGCTGGTGTTCATGCTCGGCGCCACCACGCTGCTGTGGGGCACCGCCTCGCGGCTGTACGGCCGGCGCGCGGCGATCGTGGCCGCCGCGCTGTTCGCGGTGCTCGGCCCGACCCTGCACCTGGGCGCGTTCGCGACCTACGACGCGATGTCGCTGCTGCTGGTGGCGCTGGCGGCGTGGTGCGCGACCGGCGGACGCAGCCGCGAGGACGCCACCGGCTGGATCCTGGCCGCGGCGGCCGCGCTGGCGCTGGCCAACGCGACCAAGTACGCCAGCGCGATCTTCGACCCGGTGGTGGTGCTGCTGGCCGTGCTCAGCGCGTACCCCCGGCCGGGCGGCAAGCTGGCCCTGCGCCGCGCCACCTTGCTGCTGACCTGCCTGGTGGGCACGCTGGCCGTGCTGCTGCGGCTGGGCGGCTCGTGGTACCTGGCGGGCATCAGCCAGACCACCACCGAGCGGGCGGACGCCGGGACGCCCGCCCTGCTGGTGCTGACCGACTCCTGGCACTGGACGGCCGTGGCGGTGCTGGCGGCGATGGCCGGGGTGGTGCTCAGCCTGGCCGGGCGGGGCCGCTCGCGGGCCGGTTTCTTCCTCGTCGTGGTGCTGGCGGGCGCGGCGCTGCTGGTCCCGGCCGAGCAGGCGCGCATCCACACCACGGTGTCCCTGGACAAGCACGTGGACTTCGGCGCGTGGTTCGCGTGCATCGCGGCCGGCTACGCGGTGGACCGCGTGGCCGGCTGGCTGCCGTCGGGCTGGGCGCGGCCGTGGTATGCCCGGGCGGCGGGCGCGGCCTGCCTGGCCGGCGCGCTGGTCCCGGTGGCCGCGGCGGGCACCGTGCAGGCCGGGGCCATGATCAACTGGCCGGGAGCGAGTCAGCTGATCGCGTTCCTGCGGCCGCGGGTCAGCCACGGCGGGCGGTTCCTGGCCGAGACCGACACCGTGCTCGAGTACTACCTCCCGCAGACGTCGTGGCGGCAGTGGTCGTCCACGTTCAGCATTACCCGGCCGGACGGCGTGCTGCGCGACGCGGGCGGCAGCCCGGCGCCCTACGTCGCGGCCATCAGCCACCACTACTTCTCGCTGGTCGTGCTCAGCTTCGCGCAGACCCCCGGCCTGGACCAGGCCATCCTCACCGCGCTGCGGGCCACGCCGGGCTACCGGCAGATCGGCAACGTGCCCTACGGCGGCCCGGTCCCCGGCAGCTACGCCGTATGGGCGCTGGCGAAGTCGCCGGCCGGACGCGGGGCGCCGTGACCACAATCGCCCGCCGCCGCGTGCCCCCCGCCGCGGGCCGCCACCGCCGCTACAGCGCGCTCATCCAGCCCCGGCCGACCGACGCCGAGAAGTACCTGTACGCGTCGCGGTCGCTGCTGTACCTCGCGGCCAGCCTGACGATCGCGTTCGCGGCCGGCTTCGTCAGCCAGGTGCTGTTCGAGATCCACAGCGGCTTCTGGTTCTTCGGCATCTTCACCCTGGTCGGAACGCTCGCGTTCTCGATGTCGATGCCGCTCGGCTTCGCCGGCCGCGGGTTCAGCATCGACCAGCACCGCGCCCGGGTCGCCGCCTGGCGCCCGGCCCGGTACCCGTCGGTCGACATCTTCCTGCCGGTCTGCGGCGAGCCGATCGAGATCCTCGCCAACACCTGGACGGCCGTCGCGGCGCTGGTCCCGCGCCTACCCGGGCGTGGTGCGGCCGTACGTGCTGGACGACGCCGCCGACCCGGTGGCCCACGAGCGAGCGGCCAGCCTCGGGCTCGGCTACGTGGTCCGGCCCAATCGCGGCGAGCACAAGAAGTCCGGGAACCTCCGGTACGCATTCGCCCATACCCACAGTGCGTTCATCCTGATCCTGGACGCCGACTTCGCGCCGCGCGCGGATTTCCTGGCCGAGACGCTGCCCTATTTCGACGACCCGGGCATCGCGATCGTGCAGACCCCGCAGTACTTCCGCACCGACCGGCGGCAGAACTGGGTGGAGAGCGCGGCGGGGGCCATCCAGGAGCTGTTCTACCGGGCCATCCAGGTGGGCCGGGACCGGCTCGGCGCGTCGATCTGCGTCGGCAGCTGCGCGGTGTACCGGCGCGAGGCGCTGGAGCCGCAGGGCGGCACGGCGCTCATCGCCTACGCCGAGGACGTGCACACCGGCCTGGACGTGCGCCGGGCGGGCTGGAACCTGGCCTACGTGCCGCTGGTGCTGGCCACCGGCATGTGCCCGTCCGGGCTGAGCGCGTTCCTGCGCCAGCAGTACCGCTGGTGCACCGGGTCGACCAGCACGGTGCTCACCTCGCGGCTGTGGTCAGTGCCGATGAGCCTCCCGGCCCGGCTGACCTACGTCTCCGGCTTCTGCTACTACCTGTTCACCGCCATGTCGGCGTTCGTGATCCCGCTGATCCCCATCTCGCTGCTGCTGTTCCGGCCCGCCAGCATCACGCCGTGGAACTCCGGGCTGATCGTCGCCTCGATGCTGACCAGCATGACGGTGCTGCCGCTGTGGCACTACTCCCGCTACGACCTGCGGGCCACGCTGCCGCTGTCGCTGGTCCGGGCCTGGGCGCACGCCCTGGCCATCTGGGACTACCTGCGCGGGCGCACGATGAGCTGGCAGGCGACCGGCGCCGGGGTCAGCTCGGTCCGCCGGTTCTGGTGGGGCGTGCGGCTGTACAACCTGACCGCGGTCCTGCTGTGGCTGGGCCTGATCGGCTGGCGGATGACCGTCATCCCGCCCGCCCGGCTGACCATCGTGACCATCTCCGGCCTGATCAACGCGGCCATCGTGCTCCGGGTGATCTTCCCGGGAAGGAACGCGGCATGATCGGGCGCCTGCGACGGCGCAGCCCGCTGCTGGCCGGCGTGATCAGCGTGATCGCGGCCCTGGCGGTGGCCGGGGTGACCGCGGCCCTGGTCGAGGTCGCGCTGCCGGGCCGCGGGCCGTCGGACGCGCCGGTCCGCGCGCCGTCCGGTCCGGTGGTGGTGCGGCTGCCCGCGCGGCCCGCGAGCTATCTCGGCGCGTTCGTCTCGGGCTCGCCGGCCAGCTACGCGCCGATGTCGTCGCTGGCCAGCGCGACCGGCACGCGCCCGGACATCGCGCTGTACTACAGCGGCTGGGGCGAGCCGTTCCAGCTCACGTTCGCCCGCGAGGCGGCCCAGCACGGCGCGATCCCGCTGATCCAGATCGAGCCGACCCGCGTGAGCCTGGCCGCCATCGCCGGCGGCCGCTACTTCGCCTACCTGACCCGGTTCGCCGACGCGGTCGCGGACTACGGCCGGAAGACCGGCCGCGGCGTGATCATCGGCTTCGCGCACGAGCCGAACGGCCACTGGTACCCGTGGGGCTACCGGCACGTGCGGCCGGCCACCTGGATCGCGGCCTGGCGGGAGGTGGTCCGGACCTTCCGCGCGGCGGGCGCGGACAACGTGACCTGGCTGTGGACGGTCAACATCACCGACCGGCGCAGCGGCATCCCCTCGCCGATGCGCTGGTGGCCGGGCAGCGGGTACGTGACCTGGGTCGGCATCGACGGCTACTACCTGAAGCCGTCCTGGGCGTTCGCGCCGCTGTTCGGACCGACCATCAAGGCCATCCGCACGCGGACCCTGGACCCGATCCTGATCTCCGAGACCGCGGTGACGCGGTCGGCCAGCCAGCCGGCCCAGATCGCCGACCTGTTCGGCGGTGTCCGGTCCTACGGGCTGCTGGGGCTGGTCTGGTTCGACTCCGACAAGCACCGGGACTGGCTGGTGTCCGGCCCGGCGACAGTCGCGGCCTTCCACCGCGGCGCGCGGAGCTTCACCCCGAGCCTGGCGGGGGAGCAGCCATGACCCGCCGGCAGCACCGCGCTCCGGACCGCCGCCGCTCGCATGCCCGTCCCCCCCGGCCCCGGCGGCTCCTGGGTAGCCGCCGGATGCGCACCTGGCGGATCGTGGCCGCGATGGCGGCGGTCCTGGCGGTGGTGGCGGCGGCGGTGGTCATCACGCTGGACGGCGGCTTCGGCGGCGCCCCGAGCGCCCCGGCCCGCGCCTATGTCGGGGTCTTCGCGCCGCCCGCGCCCGCGTCTTACGCCGGGGTGCGCGCGTTCACCGCGGCCACCGGCGTCCGGCCCGGCCTGGTGGCCTACTACAGCGCCTGGAACGAGCCGTTCCGGGCCGGCTTCGCGCGGACCGCGGCCCGGCACCACGCGCTGCCCATCGTCCAGATCGACCCGGAGGGAATCAGCCTGGCCGCGATCGCGCACGGCCGCTACGACGCCTACCTGCGGTCCTACGCCCGCTCGGTGCGGGCCACCGGGCAGCGGGTGGTGCTGTCGCTCGGCCACGAGATGAACGGCACCTGGTACTCGTGGGGCTACCACCACGTGCCGCCGCAGGTCTTCGTGGCCGCCTGGCGGCACATGGTCACCGTGTTCCGGTCCGCGGGCGCCGGCAACGTGACCTGGCTGTGGACGGTCAACGTCATCCAGAAGACCGTCGGCGTGCCGTCGCCGGCCCGGTGGTGGCCGGGCAGCGCGTACGTGAACTGGGTCGGGATCGACGGCTACTACCTGCGGCCCTCGTGGAAGTTCGCGGCGCTGTTCGGGCCGACCATCAAGGCCATCCGGGCGCTGACCCTGGACCCGATCCTGATCTCCGAGACCGCCGCGACCCAGGCCGCCGGCCAGGCGGCCAAGATCAAGAACCTGTTCGCCGGCATCCGCGCGTACGGCCTGCTCGGGCTGGTCTGGTTTGACGCCAACAAGCACCGGGACTGGCGGGTGGCCGGCCCGGCCGCCGTCGCCGCGTTCCGGCGCGGCGCCCAGACGGTGGCGCAGGTGCGGCCATGACCGCCATCCAGTCCCGGCCTCCCGTCGCCCAGCCGCCGGGCCAGGACGCGCTGCTGACGCCGGCGCCCGACGGGGCCGAGAAGTACGGCTACATCCAGCGGAACCTGACCTTCCTGACCCTGACCCTGGTCATCGGGGCGGCCTGCCTGATCTTCAGCCAGCTGCGGTTCGAGCTCACCGGCGGGCCGGCGCTCTGGCCGTTCGCCCTGGTCACCGGGATCTACGTCATCTACCAGGCGATCAGCCTGCCGGTGAACTTCGCCGGGCGCGGCTTCGACCTGTCGCGGCACCAGGCCGCGATCGCGGCCTGGCACCCGGCCACCTGGCCGGGCATCGACATCTACCTGCCCATCTGCGGCGAGCCGGTCGAGGTGCTGCGCAGCACCTGGACGGCGGTGGCCGGGCTGCTGGCCGCCTACCCCGGGCCGGCGGCGGCCTGGGTGCTGGACGACGGCCCGTCCGACGAGGCCGGCCGGGCGGCGGCCGACTTCGGCTTCGGCTACCTGCGCCGCCCCGACACCCGGCACTTCAAGAAGGCCGGGAACCTGCGCTATGCGTTCGCGCGAACTGGGGCCGAGTTCGTGGTCATCTTCGACGCCGACTTCGCGCCCCGGCCCGACTTCCTGGCCGAGACCCTGCCGTACTTCGACGACGAGTCGGTCGGCATCGTGCAGACGCCGCAGTTCTTCCGCGGCAGCAGGCGGCAGAACTGGATCGAGAACGCGGCCGGGGCCATCCAGGAGGTGTTCTACCGCTCGGTCCAGGTGGCCAGGGACCGGTTCGGCGCCGCGGTCTGCGTCGGCACCTCGGCGGTGTACCGGCGGACCGCGCTGGAGCCCGGCGGCGGCCCGACGCTGATCCCGTATGCCGAGGACGTGCACACCGGCCTGGACGTGCGCCGGGCCGGCTACCGGCTGGTCTACGTGCCGGTCGTGCTGTCGGCGGGGATCTGCCCGGACAACCTCGACGCCTTCGTCCGCCAGCAGTACCGGTGGTGCACCGGGAACTTCGGCATCGTGTTCTCGCGGCGGCTGTGGCAGGCGCCGATGTCGGTCCCGGCCCGGCTGACCTACATCTCCGGCTTCTTCTACTACGCCTACACCGCGCTGCTGGCGTTCTTCGGGCCGCTCATCCCGATCGTCATGCTGGTCTTCCTGCCCGGCCAGGTCCGGCCGCGCAACTTCGTGGCGCTGGCCCCGGCCATGGTCACCGGGTTCGTGCTGTACCCGCTGTGGCACCGGGCCCGCTACGGGCCGTCGGTGTGGGCCATCGGCATCGCCCGCGGCTGGGCCCACGTGTTCGCCATCTGGGACAGCGCCCGGGGCAAGACCATGAGCTGGCAGCCGACCAGGACGCCCGGCAGCGCACTGCGCCGGTTCCGGATCGCCGTCATCGGCTGGACCGGCGGCACGTCCCTGGCCTGGGCCGGGCTGGCGGTGTGGCGGACCCTCAGCCTGGACACCGCGCGCTTCGCCGTGCTGGCCGCGTTCGGGCTGCTCAACCTGGCCCTGGTCAGCCGAGTCATCTTCGCGGGGGGTAGCAGATCATGAAGTCCCGGCTCGTGGCGCTGCTGGCCGTCGGGCTCGCGGCCCTGGCGATTATCTTCACCGGCTTCCGGTTCGTCTCCCAGCCGTCGCCGCCCGCCGTGGCGCACGCCAGGCTCCCGGCCAGCCCGGCGTCCTACCTGGGCGTCTACGAGGCGGGCGCCCCGCCGAGCTACGCGCCGATCACCGACTTCGCCCAGGTCGCGGGCGGCCGGCCGAACCTGGACGGCTACTTCAGCGGGTGGGCGGAGCCGTTCGCCGGGTCGTTCGCCCGCGAGGCCCACGCCCGCGGGGCCGCGCCGTACGTGCAGATCGACCCGACCTTCGCCTCGGTGACCGGGATCGCCGACGGCGCCTACGACAGCTACCTGCGCTCCTACGCCGACAGCGTCCGCAACTTCGGGCACGCGGTGGTCATCGGCTTCGGCCACGAGATGAACGCCCCCTGGTACTCCTGGGGCTACGGGCACGTTCCGCCGGCCACGTTCGTCAAGGCGTGGCGGCACATCGTGGACCTGTTCCGCGGCGAGGGCGCCGACAACGTCACCTGGCTGTGGACCATCAACGCTGACCTGCCGGGCACGGGCCCGGTCAGGGACTGGTGGCCGGGCGCGCAGTACGTGAGCTGGGTCGGCATCGACGGGTTCTACTACAAGTCCTCGAACACCTTCAGCTCGGTGTTCGGCGCCACCATCGGCCAGGTCCGCGGCTTCACCGACAAGCCGCTACTGATCGCCGAGACCGCCGTGGGACCGCAGGCCGGGCAGTTCGTCAAGATCGGCGACCTGTTCGCCGGCGTGCGCGCGGACAAGCTGCTGGGCCTGGTGTGGTTCGACTTCCGCCAGCACGGCGGGCTCTTCCACCAGGACTGGCGGGTGGAGAGCAGCCCGGTGGCGCAGGCGGCGTTCAAGCTGGGCGTGTCCTCCGCGCTCAACCTGGCCCAGCCCTGACCGCGGCGCGAACATGAGCCCCCGGCCACACTGAGCCCCCGGCCGCACTGAGCCCCCCGGCCACACTGTGCCCCCGGCCACACTGAGCCTGCGATACGCCTGGCCGGATCGCGCTTTCCGGTCGCGCCGGAACGCCCATCACGGTGATCAGGACCGTTTGACCGCAGGATCCTGCGGTCAAACGGTCCTGATCACCGGGCTGCAAGCTTCGGCCGGGCCGGATCACGGTTTACGGCTGACCGGAACAGGCTCTAGGCCATCAGCCTCGCTAAGGCTCAGGCGCAGGCCGGGTGGGTCTGATAACAGCAAGAAGCGGCGCGGCGACGAGGGGGCTGGCCGGGCTGCTCCAGCAGTCCGGCAACTAGTGCGCCGCACAATAGTTGTGTGGCGCACCAATAGCCCGCTAGGCTGGCCGGCGCGAGCGGAGGGAGGCTGATGGATGGGGCATGCGTCGCGCCGCGAGCTCGAAGACCGCGTGCTGGCCGCGCTGCCGGGCTGGGTCGATGCCGTCTCGCAGCTCAACCGGCTGATCGCCGAGCGGATGGGCGTCACCGCCAGTGACCTGAGCTGCCTGCACGCGCTGAATCAGCAGGGTCCGGCCACCGCGGCCGAGCTGGCTCGCCGCGTCGGCCTGACGCCGGGGTCGGTGTCGCGGATGATCGACCGGCTGGACGCCGCCGGCTGCATCAAGCGGACCGGCGACCCCGGGGACCGGCGCCGCGTCCTGATCGAGCCGACCAGCGACGGGCTGGCCCGCATCGCTGCCTACTATGCGGGACTGACCGCCCGCGCCCACGACGACCTCGCCGTCTTCCGCCCGGACGAGCTGAGCGCGCTGCTGCGCTTCGTCGAGCGGTCCCAGCACAGCGCCACCGAGGAACTCGCCCGCCTGCGACAGGCAAAGACAGACGAGGAATAACAAATGACACTGCGTGACAGGTGGCACAACGGTCGTCGGTCCGGGCCGCCGGACGTGACCGCACTTGACTCGGCCCGGCCGCGCGGACGGGCATGAGCAGCCCGCGCCTGCGTCGATTCACGGGCCGGGACGGGCTGGAGCTGGCCTACCGCGAGACGGGGGAGGGGCGGCCGCTGGTGCTGCTGCATGGCTTCGCCGCCAGCGGGCGCCAGTGGCTCGACCATGGTCCCGCCGCCGCGCTGGCCGATGCTGGCTACCGCGTCATCCTCCCGGATCTGCGCGGTCACGGTGACAGCGCCCGGACCAGCGATCCGGCCTGCTACCCGCCCGATGTCCTGGCCGACGACGGGCTCGCGCTGATTGACGGGCTCGGGCTGGACGACTACGACCTCGGCGGCTACTCGCTGGGCGGGCGGATCGTGGCGCGGATGCTGGTGCGCGGCGCCCGCCCCGCTCGCGCGGTGGTGGCCGGGCAGGGGCTGGCCGCGGTGAGCGGCGCGGCCGGCGGCGGCACGAACCGCCGCGTGCTCACCGCCCTGGCCAGCGGGAACCGTATCGAGCCCGGGTCGCCAGATGCGCAGTCCGCGTACTGGATCACCCAGCTCGGCGGCGACCCGACGGCCCTGCTGCAGGTCCTGGACTCGCTGGTCGCCACGCCTGAGGAGGCGCTGCGGCAGGTGGAGATCCCGACGCTCGTCGTGGTCGGCGACCAGGATCATGACCACGCCTGCGCCAGCGCGCTCGCCGCGGTCCTGCCGCGGGCCCGGTTCGCCCGGGTGCCGGGTGACCACTGGACCGCGCTCACCGGGCCTGGGCTCGCGACCGCCATCATCAGGTTCCTGGCCGGCCGCTCGTCGTAACCCGGCCTCCTGCCGGGTGAACCGGTTCGGCGCGAGCCGCGAATACACCTCGCGCCGGTCGCCAGACCGGTGCCGCCGAGGCTGCAAGCCCGGCGCGTCAGCGTATTGCGGAGGTGCGCAAGTGCCTGAACCGACACTCGCCGCGCGGTGGTCGTCCTGGCTGGGCGCCGGCGCGATCGGCCTGGCCGTGGCACTGGCTGGCTGCGGCGGAAGTTCCCCGGCGGCCAGCCGGTCAGCGCCGGCCGCGGATCAGCGGGTCACGATCTCGGGTACCAGCGGGCTGCGGTTCCAGCCGATGACGGTGGCGGTCCACGCTGGTGCGGTCCGGGTGACGCTGCGGGACATGGGCGCGTACCCGCACGACATCGTGATCCCGGCCCTGGGCGTGACGTCAGCGACAGTGACCGGTGAGCCGGGATCGGGCAGCGTCTCGTTCATGGTCAGGTTCCCGCGTCCGGGCCGTTACCGGTTCCACTGCCAGTATCACGCCAGCGCCGGCATGGTCGGCGTGTTCGTGGTCTCGTGAGTCGCGGTGAGACGGCGCGGTACGGGATCGTCCGCGGTATCCCCCCGGTCGTCGACTGCGACGACGCGGTCCTGGCCGAGCTAGTCTCCGGGAAGGATCAGGAGGCTCTGGCGGTGCTGTACGAGCGGCATGGCGCGGCCTGCTACCGACTGGCGCGGCAGATCACGGCCAGCGGGGCGCTGGCGGAGGATGCCGTGCAGGAGGCGTTTGTCGGCCTGTGGCTGGCGCCGGGCGCTTATCAGCGGAGGCGGGGCAGCGTACGGAACTGGCTGCTGGCCCTGACTCATCATAAGGCGGTCGATCTGGTCCGTCGCGAGGCCGCCGAGCGGCGGCGTCAGGACGCCGAGGCCGCCCGGCAGGTAGTCAGCATGCCCGCGGACGAGGATCCGGCCGCGGCGGCGTGGAGCCAGATCCTGGCCGCGGAGGTGCGGGCGGCGCTGGGGGACCTGCCGGAGGCGCAGCGCCAGTCGGTGACGCTGGCCTATTTCGGGGGCTACACGCAGAGTCAGATAGCCGAGCTCACCGGGGTCCCGCTGGGCACGGTGAAGACGCGGATGTTCTCGGCCATGCGGCGGCTGCGGCTCAGGCTCGCTCCGCTGGCCGGCTCCACTGGGGAGGGATCACGGTGACCCAGCCGGCGCGGGAGCACGATCGCTTTGATGAGCTTGCTGCCGGACATGCGCTGCACGCCCTGGGCCCGCCGGACGAGCAGGAGTTCGCCGGCCATCTGGAGGACTGCCGGCGCTGCCAGGAAGCGGTTGCGGGCTACCTGGAAGTCACAGCCGCCTTGGCCGACAGCTCGCCGCAGAGCAACGCCGGCCAGCCGAGCGAGCAGCTGCGCGACCGCATCATGGCCGCGGCCTCGGGCGAGACTGGCACCGGCGCCGCCCGGCCTGCCCGGCGGGACGGCCTTCGCCCCGCTGCCCTGGCTGACCTGGCTGGACGTCGGCGCCGGCGCCGGCTGCGAGCGACTATCGCGAGCGCCGCCGCGGCCGGGGTCCTGATTGCCGGCGGGGCGGTCGCGGGCGGCGTGCTCTCCTCCGGGAGCGGGCCCGCGGGTCCGACCGCGGGCTGCGTGCACGCCGGCTCCTGCCGCCAGGTGGTGCTGACCGCGGCTGGCTCGTCGGCGCCGGCCGCCCGGCTGATCGTGATGGGCGGGACGGCGTGGCTGGTGCCGTCCGGGCTGCGCGCGGACAACACGGCGCGGCAGGTGTACGTGCTGTGGCAGATTACGGGCGGGCGTGTCCCGCTGCCGGTGGGGTCGTTCGACGTCAGCGGGCACGGGGACCGGCCCATCCGGATCGGGTCGCTGGCGGTGCCGATGCACGGCACCTGGGCGTTCGCGGTCAGCCTGGAGCGCGGCCGGACCATTCCGGCCACCCCGTCTCGTCCCGTGGCCCTGGGCCAGGTCAGCTCCTGAACCAATCGGCCCCGGGCTGCGAACACTTCCGGATGCACTTCACCCCGATCCGAAAGTGGGATACCCATGCAGAGCAAGATCATGGTCCGCGGCGGCGTCGGCCTGGCCGCGCTGGCGCTGGCCGCCACGGCCTGTGGCAGCGCAGGGACCGCAGCCGCGGCGGCGGGTCGCACTCGTCCTCGCCTGGTTCCAGCATGTCGTCCATGCCCTCGCCCAGCGGGTCGGCCGCGCCACGACGACTACGGCGGCGGCCACGCTGTACGCGGGGCTGGACCAGCTGCTGGTCGAGCACGTGGACCTGACCGCCAACGTCGTGCAGACGGCGATCACCCGGGGCCCGTCATCGGCGCAGACCAAGGCGGCCCTGGCCGCGCTGGACCAGAACACCCAGGGCCTGGGCCGGGCCATCGGCAGTGTGTACGGTTCGGCGGCGCAGGGTGAGTTCCTGAAGCTGTGGCGGGCGCACATCGGTTACTTCGTGAACTACACGCTGGGCGTGGCCACGGGGGATCACGCGAAGGTGGCGATGGCCAAGAAGGACCTGTCTGGTTACATCAGTCAGTTCAGCGCGTTCATCGCCGGGGCGACCAAGCTGCCGCGGCCGGCGGTCGCGGCGGACCTGCAGGGTCACGTGTCCACGCTGGAGACCGCGATCAACGCCATCGTGGCCAAGAGCCCGGACGCCGGGCGGAAGATCGAGATGGCCGCGATGCACATGGCCGGGACGGCCGAGGTCCTGGCCAAGGGCATCGCGTCGTCCAAGGGCGTCTCCGGCAACGTCGCCGGAGCGGGCTCATCGCTGCGGGCCGGGCTGACCGGACTGCTTGTCCAGCACGTCGCCGCGACCGCGTTCGTCGTGCAGACCGCGGTGGCCGCCGGCGGCGACCTGAGCAAGCCCGAGGTCAAGGGCGCGATATCGGCGCTGTCGGACAACACCAACCAGCTCGGTACCGCCATCGGCAGTGTGTACGGTTCGGCGGCGCAGGGTGAGTTCCTGAAGCTGTGGCGGGCGCACATCGGTTACTTCGTGAACTACACGCTGGGCGTGGCCACGGGGGATCACGCGAAGGTGGCGATGGCCAAGAAGGACCTGTCTGGTTACATCAGTCAGTTCAGCGCGTTCATCGCCGGGGCGACCAAGCTGCCGCGGCCGGCGGTCGCGGCGGACCTGCAGGGTCACGTGTCCACGCTGGAGACCGCGATCAACGCCATCGTGGCCAAGAGCCCGGACGCCAGCGCCGCCCTGCTGGCGGCTGAGAACCACATGGCCGGGACGGGCGCGGTCCTGGCCCAGGGCATCGCCGCGTCGATGCCGGCGAAGTTCGCCGCCGCCTCGTAGGGCCGGCACGCTGGCCAGAGTCCGGCGGGCCCGGTGCGGCGACTGAGGCGCACCGGGTCCGCCGAACGCGCGCTGCTAACGTGACCGCATGCCCCGAACCGCCGCCCGCGACGTGACCGTGGACCGCAATCAGCTGCTCGAGTTCATCCGCCCCCGGCACAACGGGATCCTGGTCACCATCCGCCAGGACGGCCGGCCGCAGCTGTCCCCGGTGACGATGGGGGTGGACGCCGAGGGCCGGATCGTGGTCTCGACCTACCCCGAACGGGCCAAGGCCCGCAACGCCGCGCGCCGTGAGCAGGCCTCGATGTGCGTGCTCTCGGATGACTTCGGCGGCGAGTGGGTGCAGGTCGACGGGCGGATCGAGCTGGTCGGCCAGCCCGCGGCGGTCGAGGGCCTGGTCGAGTACTACCGCTCGATCAGCGGGGAGCATCCCGACTGGGACGAGTACCGGCAGGCCATGGTGAGCCAGGGCAAGGTCCTGCTGCGCCTCGGCATCGAGCGCTGGGGCCCCGTCAGCCGAGGCGGCTTTCCCGCGCGGCTGGTGGCCGGCGACTGAGCCCGGCCCCGGGCCTCCCGCCCCGGTCCCCGGCCCCGAGGCCCGTCGCCTCGTATTTATGGCGATAAAAGCGGCGGCGGGTTACCTTCAATGCGGGACCAGTGCGGCTCGCGACGGGGAGCCGCAGGGTGGGGAGGGGCTTATCTTGCGCGTATCTCTGCGTGCCGTTTTCGCGATCGCCGCGGCTGGCATTCCGGTGGGCCTGGCCAGCGTCGTCGCGGGCCCGGCCTCGGCCGCGGCGCATCCGGCGAGGGCGGCCCGGCCGGCCGCCGCCAGCTACAGCACGGCCGGCGGCCTGGACGGCGTCGCCGCCGCGTCGAGAAGCAGCGCCTGGGCCGTCGGCTACGCCGGGACCAACGGCGCCGCGAAGGTGCTGATGCTGCACTGGAACGGCCGCGGATGGTCGCGGGTCACCCGCCCGAAGGTGCTCACCGGGTCCGGAGAGCTGACCGCGGTCACGGTGGTCAGCGCGAAGGACGCCTGGGCGGTGGGCAGCACCGGCGGCGACCTGCACCCGCACACGCTGATCCTGCACTGGAACGGACGGGCGTGGAACGCGGTGACCAGCCCGGCGCCGGTGGCCAGCGGCAGCCTGTCCGCCGTCACGGCGAACGCGAAGGGCGGCTGGGCGGTCGGCTACCACAGCACCGGGCCGACGGTGCCGCAGACCTCGCCGGTGATCTTCCGGCTGACCGGGACGAAGTGGTCCCGCGTCGACCCCGGGTTCGGTACCGGGAGCGGTGTCGCGCTCGACGGCGTGGCCGTCACCTCGGCAGGCACCACGTTCGCCACCGGCCTGTACACCGGCATGATCAGCGGGGTGCTGGCGCGCTGGAGCGGCAAGTCATGGAGCTGGGTCAAGTCGTTCCCCGAGCAGGGGACCTACCACTGGCTGAACGGCATCGCGGCCGGGCCGCACGGAACCGCGTTCTCGCTCGGCCCCAACACCGGCTCGGCCAAGGCCGGCGTGATCAGCATCAGGTGGACCGGGCATGCCTGGGTGCGGGCGCCCGCGCCGGCCACGGCCAACCCGCAGGCAGTCGCGTTCGCGCCGGGCGGCACCGGATGGGCGGCGGGCAGCACGTTCTCGGGCGGCAACAGCCGCCCCCTGGTCCTGCGCTGGAACGGCCATGCCTGGGGCCGGGTGACCAGCCCGGCGCGGGTCGCCGAGCTTAACGGGCTGGGATTCGCGGCGGCGGGCTATGGCTGGGCGGTGGGCCGCACCACCCCGGACTCGGGCAATTCCAGGACCCTCATCCTGCACTGGAACGGCCGCTCCTGGAGCTGATCCCGGCCCGGGTGCCGCGCGTGACGTCAGGCCTCGCGCTGTTCGTCTTGCTGGTCATCGTCGTCGTGCTGCTTCCTGGCCAGCGCCGTTACCTCGTGCACGAGGCCGATCGACGGCGCTCCGATGATCTCCCAGGACCGGAAGATCCCGCCCAGGAAGCAGAACACGACCAGGAAGGCGATCGTGCTCACCGGGCCGGGGTTGTGGGGATGGGCGATGATCTGCTCACCGCTGACCAGCTGGATCGCGAAGACCGCGACCAGCCCGACCAGGAATGTGGCGTCGCGTGCGATGTTCCATCGCATCTGGTGCCCCCGGATCAGCGACAGCAGCGACGCGATGACGAACGCCAGCCCCACGATGGCGACCACGACCGAGGCGGGCCCGATCTTCTGGCCGGGGATCAGCGCGAGCAGGGACACCACCAGCGCGTTGGTGAACGCGGTCAGGGCGGCCGAGGCCCGGATGCGGTGCAGCTGCGCCCCCGCCTCCGACCGGGTGAGCCGCTGCGCGGAGACCGAGATCACGACGAACAGCAGGCCGATCAGCGCGCCGGCCACCGTGCCGCTGGTCAGGAAGAAATCGTGAAGCGACTCAGGTACCACGTGAGGATCCTTCCAGCGACAGCTGTGGCGCGGCGCAGATACGGTCAAAACCGACGCCTCGAATGGTATGACCCTCGACAGGGGCGATGGTGAGATGCGACCTAGCGACGATGCTCGACTGGAGGCGGCCGCGGTGGCCGCGGCGGCTGATGCCCTGAGCGGGCCGGGGGCGGCTGAGCGCTACGGATTCCGCGAGCTGCCGGAGGGGGTGGCCTGGCCGGCGGCCGATCCGGTTCCGCTGCCGGTGACCCGTCCGGACCAGGTCCGCGACAGCTACGACGCGATCGTGGTGGGGGCCGGCGCGGGCGGGGGCGTAGCCGCGCATGTGCTCGCGCAGGCGGGCCTGACGGTGCTGGTGCTGGAGCGGGGCCTGGTGCAGACGGCGGCCCAGCTGGGCCATGATCACACGGTCAGCGCCCGGGTCTTCTCGGGGCGGCCGCGGCCCGTCGACCGCGCGGTCGGGTCGACGCCCCGGCGCGTCGGGGGCCACGACGTGCTGCCGTGGACGCCGACGTGGGGCGGCAACGCGTTCATCGCCGGCGGCGGCACCCGCGTCTACGGGGCGATGGCCTGGCGGTTCAGCCCCGAGGACTTCGCGATGGGCACGACCTACGGCGCGCCCTTCACGGACTGGCCGATTGGCTACGCCGACCTGGAGCCGTACTACGACCGGGTGGAGTGGGAACTTGGCGTGGCCGGGTCGGCCGGGGCGGCGCCGTACGACGGGCCGCGGTCGCGCGGCTATCCGATGCCGCCGATGGAGCTGAACTCGGTCGGCTCGCGGCTGGCGGCGGGCAGCGCGGCCGCCGGGCTGCCGGTCCTGGCCCCGCCCCTGCTGATCAACACGATCGCCTACAACGAGCGGCCCGCGTGCCTGCACTGCGGCCTGTGCATCGGCCACCCGTGCCCGATCGAGGCCAAGAACGGCACGCACAACACCGTGCTGGCCTGGGCGACCGCCAGCGGCCGCTGTGACCTGGCGCAGGACGCGGTGGTGACCGGGCTGGTCACCGCGGGCCGCGCGGTGACCGGGGTGCGGGTGTCGGCCGCCGGCCGCGTGCGCGAGGTCCGGGCGCGGCACGTCGTGCTCGCGGCGGGCGCGATCGAGACGGCCCGGCTGCTGCTGGCCTCGGGGGTGGGCAACGAGAACGACCAGGTCGGCCGCTACCTGCAGGGACACGTGTACTCCGGGGCCACCGGCCTGTTCGACGAGCCGGTGGAGGACTGGCGGGGTCCGGGGCCGTGCATCGCCACCACCGCGTTCCGGCACGACAACGCGGGCCTGGCCGGCGGCGGGATCCTGGCCAACGACTTTGTCGCCACCCCGTTCGAGGCGTGGCAGAAGCTGCGCCGGGCCGGGTTCATCGCGCCGTACGGCGAGCAGAGCCTGGCCGACCTTGCCGACGTCTACCCGCGCTCGGCGGTGGTGATCGGCCCGGTCCAGGAGGTGCCGCAGGCCGAGTCTCGCGTGCTGCTGGCCGGCGGCGGGCACGACGCGTGGGGCGTGCCCCTGGTCGAGCTGTGCTCGCCCGGCCTGCACGACAACGACCAGCGGGGAGCTGAGCTGCTGGCCGACCAGGCCGGGCGCTGGCTGGCGGCCAGCGGCGCGCGGCGCGTGGTGCCGACGGCCTGGACGCTGGCCGCCGGCCCAGCTCCGGTCAGCATCAGGCGGGCACGTGCCGGATGGGGACGGACCCGGCCACGTCGGTCACCGACGAGCGGGGCCGGGTCTGGAACTGGACCGGGGTCAGCGTCGCGGACGCGGCCCTGCATGTCACCAACGGCGGCGTGAACCCGTCGCTGACCATCCTGGCCGGCGCCTGGCGGGTCGCCGACCTGATCGCCGCCGACCAGTACGCCGGTACGACCTTGGCCAGTGACGCCCAGTGACTCAGCGCCGGGCGGCCGGGCCGGGATCGACCGGGTCGCGCTGCAGCGCGATCATGGCCATGTCGTCGGCGGACGGGCCGGGCGCGTGGACGCGCAGGTCCGCCTCCAGGTTCCTGATCAGCTCGGCGGGCGCGCAGTCCGCCCAGGCGGCGGCACGCTGCGCGAGCGGGTAGAAGGCGCCGCGGGCGTCGCGGGCCTCGGTGACGCCGTCGGTATGGAGCAGCAGCAGGTCGCCGGGCGCGTAGTCAAAGGTCCGCGGGATGTAGGAGTCCCCGGCGAGTGCGCCCAGCCCCAGCGGCGGGGCGGGCTGGGGCACCGTCAGCGGGGTCGCGGTGCCCTGGCGCAGCAGCAGCGGGGGCGGATGGCCGCACAGGATCAGCCGCACGACGGGCTCGTTGTCCGGGATGTCGGCTACCGCCAGGGTAGCGAACCGCTCGCCGAGGTCGGCTTCCGCACGGGCGAACTCCGCCAGGCCCCAGCGCACGCTGCCGTCCAGGTAGCTGACCAGCTCGGCCAGCGGCAGCTGCTGCCGGGAGGCGGCGCGGAACGACTCCATCAGCACCGCCGTCTCGCTGAGGGCGGCCAGCCCGCTGCCCCGCACGTCCCCGATGATCAGCCGGGTGGAGTCCGCGGTGCGGGCCAGGGCATAGAAGTCCCCGCCGATGTGGGTATCCGCCCCGGCGGAGTGATACGTGCAGGCCACCGACACCGGCCCGGCGCGTTCCGGCAGCGGCCGCATGACCACGCTCTGGGCCGCCTCGGAAACCAGGCGCACGCGGATGAGCTCGCCCTCGCGCCGGTCCCGCAGGTAGCGGAAGGACACCAGCGCCACGGTGAGCAGGACCAGCGAGAACATCTGCACCAGGACGGTCTCGGTGGTCAGCACCGACCGTTCCATCCCCGCGATCACCAGGGCGACGGCGGCCAGCACGCCGACCAGCGCGGTCCGGCGGGCGCTGGCGAAGGTGGCCGTCACGGCGGGCGCCACGGCCAGCACCGGGAAGAAATGCATCGTCGGCGGGACAAAGTGGTCAACCAGCGGGACGGCGGCGACCAGCGCCAGCGGCCCGATGATCCATGCCTGCCTGCGCCCGCGCGAATCCGCGAGGCGATACACAGCAAACCCCCCGTTTGGTCCCCCGGCGACATCCTAAGCGAAGTTCGCGCCTGGGTCGCGGCCCGCGGGCGCGCGCCGCCCTGCCTCAGGGCGCTGACCTCCAGGTGCCGGACCCGCGGAAAGGATAGTGCCGGCCCGGCACGTAGGCGGGCCAGGGCTGGTACTGGTTGACTCCCGGTTCCCCCCGCAGCAGCAGCGCGCTGGGATAGGGCTGGAGCTCGGAGGTGATCCGCGTCGAGGTGGGGATGTAGCGGATGGTCAGGCCGCAGCGCCGGCGGGGCGAGGTGTTGGCGCTGCTGGCGTGCAGGATGCGGGGGTGGTGGACCTCCACGTCACCGGGGGCCAGGACGACGTCGACGGCCTGCGACTCGTCCACGTCGGTCGCGCTCTCCGAGCCGAGGACGCTCTCGACCGCGGTATTCACGCGCAGCTCGTGGAGTTCGCGGCGGTGACTGCCGGGGATCACCCGCAGGCCCCCGTTCTCCGGCGTCGAGTGGTCGACGGCCAGCCAGAGCGTCACCACGTCCATCGGCTCCAGCGGCCAGTACGCCGCGTCCTGGTGCCACAGGACCGGCTGGCCCGACCGGGGCGGCTTGCAGATGTAGTGCGAGGCGAACAGCGCGATGTCCGGGCCCACGTAGGCCTGCGCGATATCGAGCAGGCGGGGGTCGCTGACCAGAGAGACCCAGAACGGATCCCCGGCCACCAGCCAGTGGCCGAGCTGCTCCGGGCGCAGCTCCGGGTGCTGCTCCTGGAGCCAGTCGACATGGCCGCCGGCCTCCCGGGCCAGCCCCTCGTCGAGCACGCCGCGATAGACGACGTAGCCATCGCGCCCGTACTGGCCGGCCGCCGCGGCCGGACTGATACCGGGATGACCTGCCAAATCCCTCGTCATCCTCTGCCTCGAGAGCTGATCTCTTCAAGGTAGGCTCCGTCCGGCCCGCGGGCCAGGCTCGCGGAGGGCTAGAGGAGCACCGGGTCACCGCGGGACTTCCGCCGCCCCGCCCGGGCGATGCTGCCCCGTGCGGCCTTCAGGGGTCGTGGGGTAGAGCTTGGCCAGGATGCTGGCCAGCTGCTCGCGTTCCGGGCTGGTGAGCGGGCCGAGAAAGCCGGTGTTGTAGTCCGCGACGGCCTGGCGCATCTCCTTCAGGGCCGACCGCCCGCGGCCGGTGATGGTCACCACGTGCCGGCGGCGGTCCCTCGGGTCCCGGGTCCGCTGGGCGTACTCCAGCGCTTCCAGGCCGTCGAGCAGCTCCACCATGTTGCCGCTGTCGATGCCCGCCGTCACGCACAGCTCCTGCTGGGAGACTCCGCCGCCCGAGTCGAGGATCAGGAGGATCAGGTACTGCAAGGGGCGGACTCCCCAGCCCGAGATGACCTCCTGGAACCCGGCCCGTACGGCGGTGCCCACCCGGGACAGCAGGAAGCCCGGATCGGCGGTGAGCTGCCGCAGCGCGGCCAAGTCTCGCACGCTTATATGCTATGGGATACAGTGACTGTCGTTGACAGCGATCCTAGGAGGCGGCCGTGGGCTCCGACAGCCAGCACGTCCAGACCGGGGGCAGCCTGGTCCGCGCGTCGGACGCCGATCGGGACCGGGCCATCGAGGCCCTGGCCGCCGCCAGCGCCGAGGGCCGGCTCACCCTGGAGGAGTACGCGCAGCGCAGCGAGGCCGCGCTGGTCGCGCGCACCCACGGCGACCTGGCCGGCCTGACCGGCGACCTGCCCGCGGCACCGGTCAGGGCGGCCGTGCCGGTCCCCGAGGAGATCTCCGCGGTGCTCGGCAACGAGTCACGCAAGGGCCCCTGGGTCGTGGCCCCGCACCTGGCGGTGCGCTCGGTGCTGGGCGACTGCCACCTGGAGATGCAGCGGGCGATCATCCGGCAGCACGTCACCACCATCGACGCGACGGTCAAGTTCGGGACGGTGACCATCTTCGTGCCCGACGGGATCGAGGTGCGCATGACCGGCCGCGCCGTGCTCGGGGCCAAGTCCTCGCAGCTGCGCGGTGAGCCGCAGCCGGGGGCGCCGGTGATCGTGGTCAACTGCGATGTGTTCTGCGGCTCTGTCGCCGTCCGCCGGCCCGACTGGCTCATGCGCCGGCGGGACCGCCAGGACCACCAGGAGGACCGCCAGGCCAGCTAGCGCCGGTCCTCGCGCTGGGAGCGCATCGGCTCGGCCAGCTCCATGCATGGCGAACGCGGCGGGCCAGTCGGCCGGGCCGTAGCCCAGGCCCAGGTCGCAGTGGTGCAGCTCGACCTCGACCAGCCGCCGGACCAGCAGCTGCCCGGCCGGGAACGGCGCCAGGCCGGGCACCCGGACCGGATACCGCCAGGCCTCGCCGGACAGCTGGCCGGCGATGGTGCGCAACGCCATCGCCGCGGCCGCCACATCGGCCACCAGCTCGGCGGGCTTCTGGCTGGCGGCCTGCTCGATGTCAGCCGTCACGGTCGGCGCACTCACGTACGCCGACCGGTCCTGCCCGTCTCGCGCGCCGATCATCAGGCTGCGCATCGCGTCGGCGCCGCGGGCCAGGTGCGCGAGCACGTACGCCCGCGTCCAGCCCGGCAGCAGCGACGGTGCCCGCAGGTCCGGCTCGGCGATGACCCGCGCCGTGCCGAGCAGCCGCTGGGTGGCGTCGTCGAGCTGGTCCCTCAGCCGTCGCTGCGCGGTGTCCACTGCGGCCAGGGCTCAGCGCCTAGAGGGAGCCCAGGAAGTCGAGCAGGCCGGGGAAGTAGTGTCCGGGGTCGTCGAACTGGGACACGTGGCTGCCGTCGGGGCACTGCAGGTAGCGGCCCTGCGGCAGCTGCTCGGACATCCAGCGCATGTGGGCGGGGTCCATGGTGTCGTAGGTGGCGCCGATGACCAGGGCCGGGACGTCGATGTCCTTCAGGTCCGCGGACCGGTCCCAGTCCTCGAGGCTGCCGCTCAGGCCCAGCTCGCTGGGTCCCTGCATCGGGACGTAGATCGCCGGGTTGATGTGCGTGAAGCCCCGGGTGACCGGCTCAGGCCACTCCGCGGCCGGGATCCGGCAGACGTGGTACACGTAGTGGTGCTCGATGAGCAGCTGCTCATAGCGCGGATCGCTGGTCTGCCCCTCGGCCTCGAACCGCTTGATCTCGGCCAGCGCATCCTGGTCCATGGCCGGCATCAGGACGTCCTCGGCGTAGGCGTTGTACAGCCGGCAGCTGGACATCATGTTGGAGATCACCAGCCCCTTGAGGTGCTGCTGGTGATGGACGGCATACTCCATCGCGAGCAGCCCGCCCCAGGACTGGCCGAGCAGCACGAAGTTGCTGGCGTCCAGCCCCAGCGCCTGGCGGACCTGGTCGACCTCATCCACGAACCGGTCGAGCGTCCAGAGCGACGGGTCGTCGGGCTGGTCACTGCGCAGCGAGCCCAGCTGGTCGTAGTAGTAGTACTCGATGCCGGCCCGGGGGAGCCAGGTGTCGAAGCACTCGTAGAGCTCGCTGGTGGCGCCCGGCCCGCCGTGCAGCAGCAGCACCTTCAGGTCCGGGTTGGTGCCGACGCGCTTGGTCCAGACCCGGAACTCGCCGCTGGGCGTGCTCACCGGGATCATCCGCGACCCGCCGGAGACGACGTCTTTCGGATCCCAGCCGGAGGTGTCGAAGTACGAGGCAGGCCGCTGATTCATGATCACAAGCTAGCCGACGATCGGGCCGCTCACCAGGCCCGCCTGACCGCGTCGGGGGAAGCTGGCGGCGGTAGCCTCGCTCCTCATGGAACCGGACCCGGCCGCCCTGGTGCGCGCCGCCAGAGAAGACGATCTTGAGCTGCTGCCGGTGATCCAGATCGCGGCCGGCGCAGCGTTCCGCGAGATCGGCATGGCGGCCATTGCCGACTCCGCCCCGCTGTCTGGCCCGGCGCTGGCTGCTACCAGCAGGCCGGACGGGCCTGGGTGGCGGTATCGGGCGAGGACCTGCCCATCGGATTCATCGTGGTGGATCTTGTCGACGGCCGGGCGCACATTGAGCAGGTCAGCGTGCACCCTGACCAGGCCGGCCGGGGCGTCGGCGGCGTGCTGATCAGCCATGTCGGCCACTGGGCCGCCAGGCAGGGCATGGACATGCTGACGCTGACGACGTTCCGCGCCGTGCCGTGGAATGGCCCCTACTACGCGCGGCTTGGCTTCCGCGAGATGGCCTCCGGGGAGATCACCGCTGGCCTGGCCGCTGCGCTCGCTGACGAGGCAGCTCACGGCATCGACCTGGTCACCCGGGTGTGCATGTGCCGGGCCGCCGGCTGAGGCGGCTGCGTTCTCGATGATCATGTGACGATCGGTGACGCGGTGCACCCCGGTGACCCGCAGCCCGGCGCTGGCCGCCAGCGCGGCGTAGTCGTCGATGGTGCGCTCCCGGCCGCCGGCCAGCACGAGCATGCGCAGGTTCATCTCCGCGAACGAGGCCGGGTCGTCGCCGGCGCTGCCGTGCGACTCGATCACCAGAACCCGGCCGCGGCGGCCCGCTGCCTCGGCGCAGCGGCGCAGGATCAGGCTCGCCCGGGCATCGTCCCAGTCGTGGATCACGCGGTTGAGCAGGTAGGCGTCCGCGCCGGCCGGCAGCGGGTCGAAGAAGCTCTGCCCGGCGACGTCGCACCGGGTGTCCAGGCCGAGCTCGGCCAGGTACTCCCGGCCGCGAGCCACCGTCTGCGGCAGGTCGACCAGCGTGCCCCGCAGGTGGGTGTTGCGCCGCAGGACATCGGCCAGCAGCCTGCCGGTTCCCCCGCCCACGTCGATCACGTGCCGGATCCCGGTCCAGTCGTAGCCGTCCGCCAGCGCGGCGCGGTATCCGGCGTCGGCCGCCATGATCGAGTCAAAGGAGGCGCTGATCGCGGGATTGGCGTCGAGGTAGGGCCAGAACGGCTGCCCGAACACCGTCTCCCAGGCGGGCTCGCCGGTCCGCACGGTGTGCGCCAGTGCGGTGAACGCGAGATCCATCCGGCCGCCGAAGCCGTCCAGGTTCAGCCAGGCCCGCATCGACGCCGGGTGGCCGGACCGCAGCAGCGCGCCGGCCGGGCCGACCGCGAACTCGCCGGGGCGAGGCTCGGCGAACACGCCGTGCGCGGCCAGGTGGCGCAGCATCCGGGCCAGAGCTTCCGGATCGGCCCCGGCCCGGCCGGCCAGCTCCGCGACGGGAACGCTGTCGCCGGTGCCGTCGTCCGGCATCAGGTCAGCGAGCCCCAGCGTCGCGGCCACCCGCATCGCCATCGGGGTCACCAGGTCCATCAGCGGCGCCATCGCCCGCCAGGCCGTGCTCACCGCCTGCTCCGACTCGGCCGACTCCGACTCCGGCGCCGCCGCGTCCGGCTGTCCGCCGCCGTCGGGTCGCGACTGGTCGCTGCTCGTCATCCGGGTCCCTTCTCGCCTACCGTCGTGCCGGCCTGCGCTCCATCGTCGCGGCCGCACGCCGGTGCGGCCTTGGACGAATCGGAACGCGGGACCGGCAGCGGTACGCCAGCGCGAACCCGACGGCAGCTCGCCCGCGCCGTCAGCGGCGGGCAGAGCCGATCATGGCGGAGCGGTCAGAGCACCGCCTCGGCGAGCTGGGCCACCTGGTCCAGGTTCGATGAGGTCGGCACGAAGATGAGCTCGTCGCAGCCGACGTCCGCGAAGGCGGCGGCGTACCCCTTGACCATGTCCGCGCTCACCGCCGCGCCAGCCGCGATCTGGCCGGCGATCTCCCCGAGGAACGCGTAGTAGTGCTGGAGATAGCCGTCCGCCTGCGCGCGGGCGTCGCCGCCGAGCGCGAAGTAGGCCAGCGACAGCTTGCGCGGCCGGCCCGGCGGCCCGCCTCCTGCCAGGCCTGGTCGACGGACGCCGCGGCCTGCGCGAACATGTCCGGCGTGCCGCCGCCCATGATCCACCCGTCGCCCAGGCGGGCGACCCGGCGGAAGCTGGCCTCGGTGGCGCCGCCCAGGATCAGCTCGGGGCCGCCGGGCCGGGCCGGGGTCGGGCCGATCGGGTCGATGCCCGGGCGGCCCTCGCCTGCCCAGATGCGCTTCATCTCGGTGAGCTGCTCGTCGAAGCGCCGCCCGCGGCCCGCCATGCTCAGCCCGCTCGCGGCGAAGTCGTCCTCGCGGCCGCCGATGCCCAGGCCCAGCACCAGCCGGCCGCCGGAAAGCCGGTCAATCGACGCCGCCTGCTTGGCGAACAGCGCGATGTTCGCGTGCAGCGGCGCCAGCAGGACCGAGGTGGTCAGCCGGATCCGGCTGGTGACCGCCGCGGCCGCGGCCAGCGCGGTCAGCTCCTCGTAGTTCGGGTAGACCAGCCGGCCGATCGTGCCCAGGGTGCTGAATCCGGCCTCGTCAGCCTGCCTGGCCCAGTCGACGAGGGTCCTGCCTTCCGTGTCGGGGACTGCGTTCGGAAGACCGATCCCAACATCCATGCCGAACCTCCATCGGGTCGCTGAGTCATCTGGTCCTGAGGCATCAGGCTGACAGCCCGAGCTTCATTCAAGCATTCCGTGCGCTCCGGCGAAGGCCAGGAGGTCGGAGTTGAGCCGCTCGCGGTGCGACAGATGGGGCATATGAGCCGCACCGGCATAGACCTGGAGCCGGCTGCCCGAGATGAGCTCAGCCGCCCGCCGGCCGCAGGGCTCCAGGGGCGCGAACGCGTCATGGTCGCCGTGCAGGATCAGGGCGGGCACGGTGACGCAGCTCAGCTCGGCGGTGAAGTCGGCGGCCAGGTTGGCGGCCATGCAGGCCACCGCGGCGTGCAGGGATACTCCCATCCAGTCCCGGATGGCCTGCTCCTTGTCGAGCTGGGGTATCGCGCAGCCGGGCCGGTCGTCGCCGAACGACAGGGCCGCATTGTCGCCCAGCCACTGGCCGTAGTTCGCCCGGAGGGTGTCGAGCAGGGCGGCGCTCGCCTCCGGGTCGGCATCGAGCCTCGGGACGGTCGAGCTGATCAGGACCAGCTGTGCGGTGCGCCCGGCGCCGTGCCTGCTGAGGTACCGCGCGATCTCGCCGCCGCCCATCGAGTGCCCGGCCAGGGTGACCTCGGTGAGGTCGAGCCCGTCCAGCAGCGCGGCCAGGTCGTCGGCGAGCGTGTCGAACTCGTAGCCCGCGCCGGGGTCATCGGAGCGTCCGTGCCCCCGGCGGTCGTAGGCGATGGCACGGAAGCCGTGACTGGCCAGGTGGATCGCCTGGTACCGCCACATCTCGCTGCTCATCAGCAAGCCGTGCACGAACACGACCGGGCGCCCGGCGCCCCAGTCGCGGTAGAACAGCTCAGTCCCGTCGGGGGCCTGCAGGTGCGGCATCGTGTTTCCTCTGCTGTGGGGCGGCTGCTATGTCCGGTGGACAGTGCTCACGCTCGCCGCTGCCCCGGCAGGAAGGTCAACCGGGAGCGCGGCGCAAGACTCTCCCCCTAGGGGAGGGCGCACAATGAGCTGCGTGCCGGATTACCTGTCGATCGGCGACTTCTCGCGCGCCACCCACCTGACCGTGAAGACCCTGCGGCACTATCACCAGACCGGCCTGCTCGAGCCGGCCGACATCGACCCGCAGACCGGGTACCGCCGCTACGCCACCGGCCAGATCCCGGCGGCCCAGGTCATTCGGCGCTTCCGGGACCTGGGCATGCCGCTGGAGCAGATACAGGCCGTGCTGGCCGCGCCCGACCTGGCCGCCCGCAACCGGCAGATCGCCGCTCATCTCAGCCGCCTGGAGGATGAACTCGGCCGGACCCAGTCCGCAGTCAGCTCCCTGCGCGACCTGCTGGCCGCGCCCCGCGACTCCCCGGCCCGCATCGAGCTGCGCACCGTGCCGGCGGTCACCGCCGCCGTCATCACCGGCGTGGTCGACGCCGAGGAGTCGGCCGCCTGGCTCCAGGGCGCGCTCGGCGAGCTTCGCGCCGTCCTGACCGCCCGTGACCTGCCCGCCAGCGGGGCCGCGGGCGGCATCTACGCCGACGAGGTGTTCACCCGGCACCGCGGCCAGGCGACCATCTTCGTGCCCTGCGCCGGCCCGGTGCGGCCGACCGGGCGCGTCACCACCGCGCAGGTCCCGGCCGCCGAGCTGGCGGTCATCGAGTACCGCGGGGCACCCGCCGGGGTTGATCGCGCCTACGGTGCCCTGGCCACCTACGTGGCCCGGCACGCCCTCGCGGTCGATGGCCCGATCCGCGAGTATTACCTGGCCGGCCAGCACGACACCGCCGATGCCAGTCAGTGGCGAACCGAGATCGGCTGGCCCGTCTTCCGGACCAGCTGCGCCTGACCGAGACGATCAGGCCCGACGACCAGGCGCTGGGCCTAGGCACCGGCCGGCCCCGAATGTATGGTCTTCTGCTACTGGGCGGTAAGCAGGAGGGCTACGCACATGAACCTCAGCTTTCGTGGTAGATCGCGGGCCGTTCTGACGCTCGGGGCGGCGGCCGTGCTGGCCTGCGCGATGCTGTCCGGGGCACTGCCCGGGGTAGCGGCGGCGTCCCCTTCAGGCACCTCGGGCGGCTGGCACAGCGCCCGGGTGCTGCTGGTCGGCACGTACAAGGGCAAGACGGGCAAGTACAAGAGCATCCAGGCCGCGGTCAACGCGGCCCGGCCCGGCGACTGGATCCTGGTCGGCCCGGGCGACTACCACGAGACCGCCGACGAGACCGGCCCGCACGGCAACCCGGCGGTCGGCGCGATGGGCGGCGTCTACATCACCAAGTCCGGCCTCACCGTGCGCGGCATGAACCGCAGCTCGGTCATCGTGGACGGCACCCGGGCCGGCGCCAAGCCGTGCAGCGCGGCGCCGAAGGCGCAGAACTACGGCGCGGCGGGCAAGAAGGGCACGCACGTCGGCCGCAACGGGATCCTGGTCTGGAAGGCCAACGACGTCAGCGTCGAGAACCTGACCGTCTGCAACTTCCTGGCCGGCACCGGGGCGTCCGGCAACGAGGTCTGGTGGAACGGGGGAGACGGGTCGGGGAAGATCGGCCTGCACGGCTACTGGTCCAGTTACCTGACCGCCACCTCGACGTTCTTCAGCAAGGAGACGACGGCCGCCGAGTACGGGGTCTTCTCCAGCAACTCGGCCGGCCCGGCGAAGTGGAATCAGCTCTACGCCAGCAACATGAACGACTCGGGCACCTACGTCGGCGCCTGCCACCGAGCCTGCAATGTCGTCCTGGACCACCTGTGGATGGAGAACAACGCGCTCGGCTACTCCGGCACGAACTCCGGCGGGACCATCGTCATCGAGAACTCGCAGTTCGACCACAACCAGGACGGCCTGGACACCAACAGCGCGGTCGTCGGCGACCCGCCGGCGCCGCAGGACGGCAAGTGCCCGGCGGCCGGCGCAGCCCGATCACGCACACCACCTCGTGCTGGGTGGTCATGCACAACGACATCCATAACAACAACAACCCGAAGGCGCCGGCGGCGGGCAGCGCCGCGGCCGGTCCCGTCGGCACCGGGATGACCGTCTCGGGCGGCCGCTTCGACACCGTGATGGATAACACTGTGGCCAGCAACGGGGCGTGGGGCGTCTTGTTCCTGCCGTACGCCCAGACCGGAAAGCCCAGCCTGGGCCAGACCTGCAAGGGCGCTGGCGGCCATGAGCTGGCGCCGTTCGGCTGCGTGCTGGACCCCGAGGGGGACGCGCTGCTGCACAACACGTTCCGGCACAACGGCTACTTCGGCAACCCGAGCAACTCCGACTACGGCCAGATCACGCTGTCCGGCGGCGAGCCGCGGAACTGCTTCGTCGGCAACAAGGCCCCCGACGGCAGCGCTCCGGCCAACCTGGAGAAGACCCAGCACACCTGCGGGGCCAAGACCAAGGCCGCCCGGCCCGGCGGCAACCTGCTCACCCAGGTGCTGTGCGACACCGGCCTGGCGCCGTGCCCGACCGGCGCCCACTACCCGAAGCCGAACGGCACGGTGGTCCTGACGCCGCTGCCGCACGGCCTGCCGACGATGCCGAACCCGTGCGCGGGCGTGCCCGGCCAACCCGTGGTGCCCGCGCCACGGCTCCGGCCGGGCTCAGTAGTAACGGGCTCAGTAGTAACGGGCTCAGTAGTAATAGGGGAAGCGCGCCCAGTCGGGGTCGCGCTTCTCCAGGAAGGCGTCCCGGCCCTCGACGGCCTCGTCGGCCATGTAGGCCAGGCGGGTGGCCTCGGTCGAGAACACCTGCTGGCCGACCAGCCCGTCGTCGACCAGGTTGAACGCGAACTTCAGCATGCGCTGCGACGTCGGGCTCTTGCCGTTGATCTTGACGGCCCACTCCAGCGCGGTGCGCTCCAGGTCGGCGTGCGGCACCACGGCGTTGACCATGCCCATCCGGTGGGCGGCCTCGGCGTCGTAGGTCTCGCCCAGGAAGAAGATCTCGCGGGCGAACTTCTGGCCGACCTGGCGGGCCAGGTAGGCCGAGCCGAAGCCGCCGTCGAAGCTGCCCACGTCGGCGTCGGTCTGCTTGAACCGGGCGTGCTCGCGGCTGGCCAGGGTGAGGTCGCACACCACGTGCAGGCTGTGGCCGCCGCCCGCGGCCCAGCCGGGCACCACGCAGATGACCACCTTGGGCATGAACCGGATCAGCCGGTGGACCTCCATGATGTGCAGCCGCCCGGCCCGGGCCGGGTCGATGCTCTGCGCCGTCTCGCCCTCCGCGTAGCGGTACCCGTCGCGCCCGCGGATGCGCTGGTCGCCGCCGGAGCAGAAGGCCCAGCCGCCGTCCCTGGGCGACGGGCCGTTGCCGGTCAGCAGCACGCAGCCCACATCGCCGGACATCCGCGCGTGGTCCAGGGCGACGTACAGCTCGTCCACCGTGCGCGGGCGGAACGCGTTCCGCACCTCGGGCCGGTTGAAGGCCACCCGCACCGTGCCGGAGTCGACCGCCCGGTGGTAGGTGATGTCGGTGAACGTGAACCCGTCGACCGGGCGCCAGCGCTCGGGCTCGAAGATCTCAGAAATCATGCCCCCGATTGTGGCGGACCCGCCTGCCGGGACCGGCGGCCAGGTGCCGTTCCTGAATCGTGACGCGATATATACGCCTGAATCCTGGTTCGCCGGAGTATCACAGATACGTGAGGCCCAGGATTCCGGGCTGCTGCGAGGGCAAGGGAGAATCAGTGTCCAGAAGACGGAGGCTCGTCAGCCTCGGCGCCGCGACGGTGACAGTCGCGGCGATGTCGATCGTCGGCATGAGCGCCGCAGCCGGGGCCGCGCCGCGGCCGGGCTACGTGCGGCTGGGGGGCACCGCCGCGCCGTATGCCAGCCCCGGCCGGGTCATCGGCGCGGTGGCCGGCTCGTCGCGGCTGACCATCCAGGTCTGGATGCGGCCAGGCAACCTGGCCGCCGCGCAGCGGTATGCGACGGCGGTGAGCACGCCCGGCAGCAAGCTGTTCCATCACTACCTCAGCCCGAACGCCTATACGGCCCGGTTCGGGGCCAGCCCGGCCGGGGCCCGCGCGGTGGAATCGTGGCTGCGCCATCAGGGCTTCACCGGCGTGCACGCCGACGCGCAGCGCAACTACGTCCGGGCCACCGGGGCGGTCAAGGCGATCAACACCGCGTTCCGGATCCGGCTGCAGAACTACCGGTCCTCGGCGGGCGTGAACGCCGGCCCGTTCCAGCTGCACGCCAGCAACCGCGCCGTGGCCATCCCCAAGTCGCTGTCCCGCTACGTCATCGGGCTGACCGGCCTGGACAACGCCGCGCCGAGGCTGCCGCTGATGCGCGCGGCCCGGCACCGCACCGGGACGGCCGGGCAGCCCAAGGTCGCCTGCTCGAAGTACTACGGGCAGCATCACCTCGCCGGCCTGCCGAGGCAGTTCGGGCGGACGTCGTTCCCGAGCCAGATCTGCGGCTACCAGGCCGGCCAGATGCGGGCCGCCTACGGGATGAACACGGGCAACAACGGCCGCGGCCAGACGGTCGACCTGGTCGAGCTGGGCCTGGCCAAGGACATGTTCCTGACCTTGCAGGACTACGCGAAGGCGGATCACTTCGCGGCGCCCGATCCGGAGCACTACAGCGAGCTGTCCCTGGGCCGGAACACCTGCGGTGACCCGTTCGCCGTCGAGGAGCAGCTGGACGTCGAGACGTCCTATGACATGGCCCCCGGCGCCAATCAGCTGGTGGTCGGCGGCGACGGCTGCAACAACGGCGACTTCGGCAACCAGGGCCTGTTCGACGCCGACATCGTGACCATTGACGGCACCGACGGCGGCCACCACCCGCTGGCCAACATCAGCTCCAACTCCTGGGGCCCGGGCGACGACACCCAGCCCGCGATCCTGACCAACATCATGCACGCCTACCTGGTCCGCGCGGCCGCACAGGGCGTCGGCATGTACTTCGCGTCCGGCGACTCGTCCGGAGTCGAGACCCCGGACGACCCGTTCACCATCCTGGTCGGCGGTACCTCGCTGGGGATCGGCAAGAACAACGGGCGCCTGTTCGAGACCGGCTGGTCGAGCGGCCTGTCCATCCTGAACAAGCGCCAGTGGCTCGCGCCGTTCGAGAACGGCGCCACCAGCGGCGGCCCGAGCCTGATCTGGGCCCAGCCGGCCTACCAGCACGGCGTGGTGCCCAGGGCGCAGGCCACGGCCCCCGGCAACCGGGGCGGGCTGGTCCGGTCCGAGCCCGACATCGCCGCCGACGCCGACCTGTACACCGGGTTCGGCACCGGGCTGCTGTCCTTCCCGAAGAACAAGCCGCCGAAGTTCCACCTGATCACGGTCGGCGGGACCAGCATGGCCTCGCCGCTGGTGGCCGGCATGATCGCCGACGCTCAGCAGGGGCAGCGCACCGTGTTCGGGTTCACCGACCCGGTGCTCTACCGGCTGAACGGGACCGCGGCGGTGCGCGACATGCTGCCGTCGACCTCCCGCACGCCGGGGTTCTTCCGGGGCGAGGTGTGCAATGCCAGCCTCTGCGGGTCCCTGGCCCTGATCACCTTCGATGACCAGAACCCGAACATGGCCGGCTACACCGGCCAGGTCACCCAGAAGGGCTACGACAACATGACCGGCATCGGCACGCCGCGCGGCCAGGTGTTCATCGACGCGCTGCGCAAGATGGCGGGCTAAGACCCGCTGCCCGGCCGGGCAGCGGTGAATGGCTCGATGAGCTGCCCGGCCATCAGCACCAGCGCCGATGCGGCGCAGGCGTCCTGCTCGACCGGGACCGGCAGGCCCGCCAGGCCGGTCGGTCCCGCGGCCTGGCGGCGGGCCGGGAACCTGGCCCGGCCGGCCAGGACGTCCCAGATGGTCAGCACGACACCGAGGTTGGCCCGCTGGATGTCGGGCGCGTGGTGCAGCCGGTGGTAGGCCGGGCTCACCACCACCCGGCCCACCGGGCCGAAGGTCCAGCGCAGGTTGGCGTGCTGGAGCGTGCCCACGCAGACGTAGACCGTGATGACCACCGGGGCGATCGGGCGCGTCGGCATCAGGATCGCGACCGGGACGGCGGCCAGCAGGAACCCCGTGGTGTGCATGAGGGGGTGGGCGCGGAACGAGGTGAGGACGCTCAGCTCCTCCTGGCTGTGATGGAGGGCGTGGAAGCGCCACAGGAAATCGAGCCGGTGGTCGGCGTAGTGGGCCAGCCAGTTGGCCCCGTCCATGGCCACGACGGTGAGCGGGACGATCAGCCAGCCCGGCCAGTCCCGGGCCGCGCGCAGCTCGATCCAGCTCGCGTGGCCGCCGATGAGCGCCGCCGCCCCGACGCTGAGCAGCGTCATCAGGGGGATCACCACGATCGCGTGCAGGGCCACGAAGCAGGCGTCCTGAACGTGGCCACGGGCCAGGACGGCATGACGCTCGGCGGGCCAGGCCCGCTCGCAGATCCCGGTCACGATCACCAGCGCCACCAGCAGCGGCGCGGCGAGCTCGGCCCGGCCCGCCGACAGCACGGTCGCCAGGCGGCCCTGCTGGAGCAGCTCGGCCACGGCCGCCCACAAGACCGCCGCCGTCACCCCGGCCAGGCCCAGCGACGGCAGGGACACCCGCCGCCACCAGCCGGCCCGCGCGCCGACATCAGCTCCTGCCTGGAGCTGCGAAACGGACAAAACAACGGCTCCTCGGCTCGCGCCGCGCCTGCGGCTCCCCGGTCCGCCCTCTCTCGAAGACTAACAACCCGGGCTATCCGCCGCCGGCGGCGAGGCGGGCCAGGGTGCGCCTGGCCCATGCGGCTCATGGCCGGGTTGGTGTCGACGTAGTACCAGGCCACGCCCATCGCCTGCTCGAACGCCCAGGCCCGGCCGCGCTGCCATTCCAGGTCGCCGCAGCCCAGGGCGTCGCGCAGCACCTGCCGCGGGCCGGCCTCGAGCAGGTGCCAGGCCCCCACCAGGTCCAGGGCCGGGTCCGCGGGGCCGAGGCCGCCGACGTCCAGCACCCCGGCCAGGCGCTCCCCGGCCAGGCGCCCGCCTGCCACCAGCACGTTGCCGGGGATCAGGTCACCGTGGGTCATCACGTCGCCGCCAGGGCCGCGCGGCAGGTCGCGCATCTGCTGCCACATCCGGCGCAGCCGGGGCACGTCCAGGAGGTGCTCGCTGTGGCGGAAGCACTCCTCCATCCAGGCGTCGTGCGACCGCAGGTCGCCGCCGCGGCCGGTGCCGCGGAAGGTCCGGCCGCGGGTGCCGATCGCCCGCACCCCGGCGATGAACTCGGCCAGGTCGCGCGCGAACGCCGCGGACTCGCCCGGATCCTCGGCGGTGGCCACGATGCCGGGCAGCCAGGTCTGCACCGACCACGGCAGCGGGTACCCGGCCCCCGGCTCGCCGAGCGCGACCGGCTCGGGGGTGCGGAACCGGGTCCGCCCGGCCAGTTCCCGCGCCGCCTGCGCCTCGGCCTCCAGCTCGCGGCGCGTCCGGCCGGCATCCCGCGCGCGCAGCGGGAACCGGGCGGCCAGCTCGTCGCCGATCCGGAAGATCGCGTTGACGGTGCCCTGCGACGCGATGGCCCGGATCGGCCGGTCCCGCCACTGCGGGAACTGGTCATCGACCAGCGCGCGCACGGTCGGCGCGGGCACCGTCAGCTGGTCAGCGTGCATCCTCACCCCGTGACCCTGGCCCGTCCGGGCCGCCGGCCGCAACTGAGTTTGGCGGCCCTGGCCAGCGGCCGGTCAGCCAGTCAGCCGGCCTGGGCGCCTTGATCGCGTGTGTTTTTCATGCGCTCTCGCTAGGAGTCCGTTAAGGACCGCGGGAGCCTGCCCCGGCGCGGCTAGGTTCCTGCTGGAACGGAGGTGACGGCGCGACGTCTGCGCAACAGGTAACCGGCCGGGCGGCGGACTACTGGCCGCGGACCGCGCACCTCGATCCTGATGGCCAGATCTCGGTCGGCGGCGTCCGGCTGAGCGCGCTGGCGGCCGCCTACGGCACGCCGGCCTACATCGTCGACGAGGCCGACGTCCGCTACCGGTGCCGGGCCTACCTGGCGGCGCTGCCCGGCGGGGAGGTCGCCTACGCGGGCAAGGCGTTCCTGTGCCGCGCCATGGCGCGGTGGATCGCCCAGGAGGGCCTCAGCCTGGATGTCTGCTCGGCGGGCGAGCTCGCGGTGGCGCGCTCGGCCAGCTTCCCGGCCGGGCGGATCATCCTGCACGGAAACGCCAAGACGCCCGAGGACCTGCGGGCCGCCTTTGACTACGGCGCGGGGCGCATCGTGGTCGACAGCGTCTCGGAGATCGTCCGGCTCACCGCGCTGTCCCCGCCGCACCAGCGAGTCCTCATCCGGGTCACGCCCGCCGTGGCCGCGCACGCGCACCCCAAGGTGGCGACCGGGGTGGAGGACCAGAAGTTCGGCTTCTCGCTGAGCTCCGGGGCCGCGGCCGACGCGATCCAGCGGGTGCTCGCCCATCCCGGGCTCGAGCTGGCCGGCCTGCACTGCCATCTCGGCTCGCAGCTCACCGAGCTGACCGCGTTCGAGACCGCGGCGCGCAGGCTGATCGGGCTGATGGCGGCGACGCGGGATCGCACGGGCGTGGTGCTCACCGAGCTCAACCTGGGCGGCGGGCACGCCGTCCCCTACGTCGACGGCGACGAGGGCTTCGACCTGGCCGAGTTCGCGGACCGGATGCGGCGGGTGCTGGCGACCGAGTGCGCGCGCTTGCGGCTGCCGGTCCCGCGCCTGGTGGTCGAGCCGGGCCGGGCCATCGTGAACCGGGCGATGGTCACCCTGCACCGGATCCTGGCCATCAAGCACGTCGCCGGCGTCCGGACGTTCGTGGCCGTGGACGGGGGCATGAGCGACAACCCCCGGCCGGAGCTGTACGGGGCCCGGTACTCCGTGCACGCGGTGCGGCCGTCCCGTGCGCCGATGGCGCCGGTGACCGTGGTGGGGCGGCACTGCGAGGCCGGGGACGTGCTCGCGGCGGACGTGCCGCTGCCGGCCGACATCCGGCCCGGTGACCTGCTCGCGGTGCCCGGCACCGGCGCGTACAACCACTCGATGGCGTCGAACTACAACCTGGTCGGCCGGCCGCCGGTGATCGCGGTCCGGGATGGCGCCGCGCGGCTGCTGGTCCGGCGAGAGACGACCAGCGACCTGCTGGTCCGGGATATCGGCCGGTGAGGGACCCGCCCCGTCCGGGATGTGCCGCCCGCCCCGGTCCCGCCATCGCGCGTGGCTCCGGATCGCCATCCCGGCGATCCGGAGCCGCCGGCGTGATGGCGGGGGTTACGGGTTCGGGCAGGTCCGGAAGGTGAGCTTGGCGGTCGCGGTCCGGCGGGTCCCGCCGTCCGCGAACGTGACCCGGCCCGAGAGCGTGTAGGACTTGCCCGCGGTCAGGGCCGCGCCGTTGAGCGACCGGCCGTGGGCCTTGCCGTCCAGGAGCAGGGCCGTGGAGACGACGTGCCAGTGCCGGGCCGCCGAGCCCCCGACGCCCAGCGTGACGGTCTCGGGCGGCAGGCACGAGGCCGGGCCGGTGACGTGGGCCCGGTTCCCGCTGACGCTGGCCGACGCGGAGCGCATCCGGGCCGCGAGCAGCACGGGCACGGCCAGCAGCTTGTCCGCGACCTTGCCCTCGATCGACCAGATGACCCAGCCATGGCCGCTGGGCCGGGTGGTGAGCTGCGGGGTGCCGTCCGCGAGGGTGCCGCCCGAGCCGAACCGGAAGACGGCCGCGTGCAGCGTGTCGGTCAGGTTGGCCACGGCCAGGTCCTCGCACTCCTCCGACACGTCGGCGCTGCGGCCGCTGGCGTCGGCCACCAGGTCGTGGCTGGACGGATGGCAGTTGTTCTTGTCGCCGGTGAGCTGAGGCCGGGAGAACGAGCCGCCGGAGAACCGGGACACCACCGGCCAGTAGTCGGCGTTGTTGACCGTGGCCACCAGGCGGATGCCCGACGTGGTGCGGACCAGGCCGATGCCGGCCCCGGCGGTCCAGGTCCTGGCCACGGTGCGGAAGCGGGACCAGCCGCGCCCGCTGCTGACCGCGTAGGACGCCGGCACGGTGATGGCCCCGCCCTTCTGGATGCCGAGCACGGCGGTGCCGCCGCTGAAGGCGAGGCGGGCGAAGCTGACCATGTACGCCGTCTTGAGGTTGACCGCCGCGTGGCTGAGGCCGGGACGGACCTGCAGCCCGCCGGCGGCGCTGGAGGGTGCGCTGACGACCCAGATGTCGCCCTGCGGGCTGAGCTCGGCGTCGAGCATCGTGCCGAAGCTGGGCGCGGTGGCCTGGTCGGCGGCCGCCGACAGGGAGCCGTCGGGCTGCCGGGTGGCGGTCGCGATCTCGTCGCCGTTCGGGCCGCTCTCCGAGGCGGTCGTGGTGTGCTGCCAGACCAGCGTCACCTTCCCGCCGGGGGTGGTCAGCACGGTCAGGCCGAACGCGGAGTCCGCGCCGAGCGACGAGGTGGAGGCGATGCCGCCGGCGCACCGGGACGCGCCGCGCGGCAGCGTGCACAGGTAGATGGTGCGCTTGGTGGTCGCCGTGTCGTGGTTGCCGATCCAGCCGATGAACGTGGTGCCGGCCGCGTCGGTGGCGGCGTCATAGCCGCTGAGGACGACGCCCGAGTCCAGCGTGATGGCCGGGCCGGTGCGGCCGGGCCGGGCGGCGCGGACGGCGTGGGTGGTGTGGACGGCGTGAGCGGCGCGGGCGGCCGGGCGGGCCGGGGCGGCAGTGGCCGCCGTGACCGGCCCGGCCAGGGACACGATGGCGGCGGCGCCGGCCGCCGCCGCCAGCACTCGTCGGGTTGAAGCAGGCACGCGGTTCTCCTCAGCAGCTAAGGGCAGGGCGGTTTCTGCTGTTGAGCCCATCTCAGGTGCGTAATGTTTGTGTAATGCGGGGGGCAAACCGGGACGTACATTCCCCGGCCGACGTGCGGGTCGACGTCCTGGGCGCGGTGTCGGTGACCGGCCCCGGCGGCACCGTGACCGGGCCGGGCCTGGGCGGCCGCCGGGCGCGGGTGGCCCTCGTCGCGCTCGCGCTCAGTGACGGCCCGCTGCCCGCCGCCCGGCTGGCCGACCTGGTCTGGGCCGGGGCGGTCCCGGCCACCTGGCCGGCGGCGCTGCGCGGGGTGATCAGGGGCCTGCGGGCCGCGCTGGCCGGGATTGGCGCGGGCGGGCCGCGGGTCATCGTGACCACCCCGGCCGGCTACGGGCTGGCCCCCGGCGTCACCGTCGATGCCCGCGCGGTGCCGGCCGCGCTGGACCGGGCGGCCCGGCTGGCCGCCGAGGGCCGGCATCAGGCGGTGCTGGCGGCGGCCGGCCCGGCGGCCGAGCTGTCCGGGGACGCGCTGCTGCCCGGCGAGGACGAGGCCTGGCTCGGACCGCATCGCCGCGAGCTCGACGACGCCGCGCTGCGGGCCCTCGAGCTGATCGCGGACGCGGCCGGGGAGCTGGGCGACCATCACCGGGCGACGGCTGCCGCGCAGCAGGCGGTGACCGCCCATCCGCTCGATGAGCGCGCCTACCGGGCGCTGATCCGGGCCCGCCACCGGGCCGGCGACCGGGCCGGGGTGGTGCTGGCCTACGACCAGTGCCGGGCCGAGCTGGCCGAGCAGCTCGGCGTCGACCCTGACCCGAGCACCGTGCAGGCCTACGTGGCCGCGCTCGGCGGCCCGGCACCGGAGAACGCGGCCCGGCTGCCCGCCGTCACCACGGCCTTCTTCGGCCGCGCGACCGAGCTGGCCTGGCTGGCCGGGGCGCTCGCCGCACCCGGCCAGGTCACCGTGACCGGCCGGGGCGGGGTGGGCAAGTCCCGGCTGGCCGTGCAGGCCGCCTCCGCGGCGGGCTTCGCCGGCGGCCGGCTCTGGGTGCCGCTGGCCGCCGTCACCCAGGACGAGCTGGTCGCCTCGTCGGTAGCGCTGGCCCTGGGCGTGGCGCCGGGCCCGGACGACGTGCTGCCCCGGCTGGCCGGCCAGCTCGCCCGGCTCGGCCGCACGCTGCTGATCCTGGATGGCTGCGAGGCGGTGGTGGACGGCGTCGCGTCGGCGGTGGCCGCCCTGCTGGAGTACTGCCCGCAGCTGTCGGTCCTGGTCACCAGCCGGGTCCCGCTGGCCGTGGAGGGCGAGCGGGTGCTGGTCGTGGCGCCGCTGCCCGAGTCGCCCGAGCTGCTGGCCGACCGGGTGCGGCGGGGCGGCGGCCAGCTGGCCGTCACCGGCGCGGCGGCGCCGTTCGTGGCCGAGCTGTGCCGCCGCTGCGGCGGCCTGCCGCTGGCCCTGGAGCTGATCGCGGCCCAGCTCACGGCCATGTCCCCGGCCGACCTGCTCGACCACCTGCCCGAGGTCGGCGGCGAGGGGACGCTGCGGGCCATCGCGTCCAGCAGCTACGACCTGCTGGACCCGGACGAGGCGTTCATCTTCCGGCGGTTCGGCATCCTCGACGGCCTGGTGGCGCTGCCGCTGGTCCGGGAGGTGGCGGCGGGCGGGCCGGTCGCGCCGGTGCGGGTCATCCGCGTGCTGCGCGAGCTGACCGCGCGCGGGCTGCTGACCGTCGACCAGTCCGGGCCGCGCTGGCGCTACCAGCAGGACGATGACCTGCACGCGTTCGCGCGCGAGCAGCTGGCGGCGGCGGGGGAGGAGCCGGCCGCGCTGGACCGGCTGGCGGGGGCCGTGGCCGGGCTGCTGCCGGGTGACCCGCGCGCCGCGCCGGGTCCGTACCTGAGCCAGGTCACCGAGATCCGGTCGAGCGTGCGGCTGGTGCTGGGAGCGGCCATCGACGGCCGGCTGCCCCGCGAGCGCGGCCTGGAGATCGCGTTCCGGCTGCACCGGTACTGGGCCGCGACCGATGTGACCGAGGGCCGGTTCTGGCTGTCCCGGCTGCTGGCCGCCCGCGACCCGGTGCCGTGGGCCGGCCGGGCCATGTACGCGCTGGGCTACCTGAGCTACTGGTCGGGGGACACCGAGGCGGCCGTGAGCGAGCTGCGGGCCGCCGTGACCGCGCTGGGCCAGCCCGACGAGTACGCGGCCCGGGCGCTGATCTTCCTGGGCGGCCTGGCCGACGACCAGGACGACGGGGCGGCGGCCCTGGACTTCGTCCGCGCCTCGATCACCGCGGCGGCCCCGTTCGGGACCGACCTGCAGGTCTCGGCGGCGACCGGGATGGGCTGCGTGCTGGCCGAGCGGGCCGACCCGGCGGCCGCGGGCTACGCGGCCGGCGCGATTGAGCTGTGCCGGCGCGGCGGGTCGGCCGAGCAGCTCGCGGCGACGCTGCCCACCGCGGCCATGATCTGCTGGCAGGTCGGGGACCTGGTCTGCGCCCGCCGCTACATCGCCGAGGCCCAGCCCCTGCTGGCCGGGACCCGCCGCATCGCCCGCGTGGTCCTGCTGTCGGCGGCCGCCGGGGTGGCGCTGGCCGACGGCGACCCGGACGCGGCCGTCGAGCTGGGCCAGACCGCGGCCCGCGACGCCAGCGAGCTCGGGATCGACCGCGAGCTGCCGCTCGCCCGGGCCATCGTGGCCCTGGCCCTGCTGGCCCAGGGCGAGCTGGCCGCGGCCGCCCGGCAGGCCGCCGACGCCATCGCCGCCGCGCAGTCCCTGCCGTTCAGCTTCCCGCTGGCCATCCCGCTGGAGGCCGCCGCCCTGGTCACCCTGGCCAGCGCGGGCCCGGGCACCAGCCCCGGCGAGCAGGCCGCGGTCCGGGACCAGGGCGCTGGCCTGCTCGCGGCGGCGGCCGCCATCCGCGCCCGCGGACACCGGCCCGGCCCGCCCGCGCTGCGCGCCGCCGTCGACCAGGCCACGGCGCGCCTGCCCGCCCGGCCCGAGGCGGGCCGGCAGGTTCCTGACCCGGCCCGCGCCGCCAGCCAGGCGCTGGCGGTGCTGGCCGACCTCACCGCGCGGCTGGCCTGCCGGTTCTAACTGGCCTGGCGCTGGCGTTGCCGGTGGTTGGCCACGTTGACCTGGTTGGCGCAGCGGACGGTGCAGAAGTGCCGGCGTCCGTTGCGCGAGGTGTCGATGAAGGCGACCTCGCATCCCGCCCGGCTGCACACCCGGAGCCGGGCCCCGGCCCCGCCGTCGATCACGTGACCCAGCCCGGCCGCGGTCAGCGCCCGTACGCGCGCCGCCAGGCCGGTCAGCACCGGCGCGTAGTGGAAGTGATAGGGCTGGTCCGGGCCGTGACTGACCAGCCGGGGGCGGCAGTCGGCGGCGACGAGCAGCGCGTCGGTGAGTTCGGCCTTGCCGGCCACGGTGGGGGCCTCGAAGACCTCGCGCAGGGCCGACGCCCAGGGGCGCACCGCCAGGGCCTGGCCAGAGGTCGGCTCCGGCTCGTGCACGTCGTAGCTCCGCAGCACCGCGGCCAGGGCCGGCGCGTCGGCGGCGGGGTGGTTGACCAGCCAGACGGCGATGTGCGCGCCCGCCACGGTGTAAGTGCTGAACTGCATAAGACCATTACAGCGCACGGGGGCGCCGCCCGGGCGTGCCAGTGCCTCCGGGCGGCCGGGCATCCCACGCGTCCAGTACCTGCTGCTCTTTGCTGCTGGCCAGGCCGAATGGCGGGGTGCCGGGCGCGGCCTGGACCTCGCCGCCGGACTGCAGCCACTGCCAGGTGTCGCGGACCGAGTCGGCGAACGGGCGGGTGCGCAGTCCTGCCGCTTTCGCTGACGCGCCGGACACGGCCCAGAAACCGGCGGTGTCCGGCGCGTCCGGGATCCACAGCGGAAGCTCGGCCCATGGCTGTACCCCCTGAGAGAACAGGAAACCCTCGTCCATCCACACGGGAGTGGCGTCCGAGCCAGTTGCCTGCACGCAGTGGTCAACTAGCTGGCCCATCGTGGTGTTCGGCTCGTCCGGGACGACGTTGTAGATGCCGGCGGCCTGCGCCTCGACCTGGTCCAGCACGAATGCCGAGACGTCACGCACGTCGATCAGCTGCAGGCCGCGGGCCGGGTCGCCGGGCGCGATCAGCCGGCCGCCCGCGGCGATCCTGGTGAGCCACCACGGCAGCTGGCCCAGGTTGTCGCGGGGTCCCACGATCGACCCCGCGCGGGCGACCAGGCAGGCGCCAGGCCCGAAGGCCTGCTCGACCGCCAGTTCGCAGCCGCGTTTGTGAACGCGCAACTTCATGAGGTCGGCCGGGTCCCCGTCCTCATCCGCCACGCCCGGCCAGGTCGCGGCCGACTCGTCCATCGACGCGGTGTTCCAGGCCTGGTAGACGGCTGTGGTCGAGACGAACGCGTAGAAGGGCGCCGACCCGGCCACGGCCCGCGCGGTGCGCAGGACGTGTGCCGGTACCTGGCCGCCCGGGTCGATGACCGCGTCGAAGCCGCGCCCGGCGAGCGGCAGGACACCCTCGTCGGTGGACCGGTCGCCGCGCAGCGCCCTGACGCCGTCGATGTCCTGGCCGGTCAGCCCGCGATTGAAGGTCGTGACGTCGTGTCCCCGGCCGAGGGCGTCGCCCACGATCGTGCGTCCGACGAACGACGTTCCGCCAATGACCAGTAGCCTCATGTTCCCGCCCTGCTGGTTGCGGTTGACAACAGATGTTGTCGCAGGCGACTATCGTGGTGCCGTAAACAAATGTTGTCAAGGAGCCGCCGTGCGAGGCATGTCCGACGCGCAACGCACCGAGCTGACTACCGCCGTTGAGCAGCTGGCGTGGACGGTGGCGGGCGAGATGCTGGAGCTCGAGCCGGCTGCGGGGCCTCGCTCCGGACCTGCCGGACGTGGACCTGCGGCAGATGTGGCTGGCCACGCTGGCCTCGTTGCTGGCCATCCGGGACACCGCGGAACAGCTGGCCGCGTCCGCCGCGCTGTCCGCGGCGCAGCGCGGCGCCGACTACCCCGCGATCGGTGACGCGGCCGGGATGACCAGGCAGGGCGCCCGGCGCAAGTGGCCGGGCCTGGCCGGGCTGAGTGATGAACGGCAGCGCAAGCTCGCCTGGTGGGACAGCCGCGGGAACCAGTTCGCGCAGGGTGTCCGCGCGGTGCTGACGACGTCAGGCGAAGGGCCGCGCCTGGCCGCCCTTCGTGACCGGCTCGCCGACATCGAGCAGGCATCACCAGCACAGCGAATCGACGCATTCGACATGGCGCTGGTGGACGCGGCGGCAGTGGCGGTGGGCGCTCCCACGCCTGCCGAGCCCGCCGCGGCGCACGCGCGCGGGCTGCTCGCCGCGTTGACCGCCGACGCTTATGCCGCCATGAGCAGCCATTCGTCCCTGGTGAGCCGTGCGGGCCTCACTTGCGGGACGGACGGCTGCCCCGCGGCGCCGATCGTGGAACTGTGGCGCCCCGACTTCGGCCACCGGCCCGTGCCTGCCTGCCGCGAGCACGCCGTCGAGGCCCTCGGGCACCCGGCCATCAGGATCGTGGCCGCTTACCAGCCAGACGTCGCGCTCTCGGTGTTCGCCGAGGCGCACGCCGAAGGCTAGGAGATCCGCCGCATGAGGCGCCAGCGGTATTCGGGCCGCGGGCGGGCAGCCCGGGTCTAAGCAGTCCATTAGGGGCCGCCCAGCCCCGGCGGTCGCGGTGTACATGGCAGTCCTCTCGGTCTGGCGGGCTGATCGACTCAGCCCGTGCACCATCAAGGCTCGCGGTAAGGCGCCTCCCGCCGCATGAGGCGCCAGCGGTATTTGGGCCGCGGGCGGGCAGCCTGGGCCTAATACTCCAGCCGTAGATCGTGATGTTACGGACGAGTGGCGGATGATGCGGCTAAGGTCTACGCGCTCGGCGGCACTACGCTGCGCTTTCCTGCGCGTCGGGCCGTGGCTCACCAGAGCCAGGGGCCCGCGCTGTTGGGAGGAACACCAGTGATCGGCAGGTTGCAGTGCGTGGTTCTGGACTGTCCGGATGTCCTTGAACTCGCCGGGTTCTACCAATCGCTCCTTGGCGGCGCGGTCAACGAGCCCGACCCCCGGTGGGCAGTCAGCGATGACTTTTCGACCCTTCACACAGGCTCTGGCCTGGTATTTGCGTTCCAGCGCGTGAAGGATTACCGGGCGCCGCGGTGGCCGGACAGCACGTACCCGCAGCAGTTTCATCTGGATCTCGATGTCCCGGACCTTGACCAGGCTCAGGAGCAGGTCCTCGGCTTCGGCGCCACTCTGCTCCACGTCGACACCCGGGGTTGGAGGATCTTCGCAGATCCGGCGGGCCACCCCTTCTGCCTCCTGCGGGGCTGATGAGGAGGGGCGGGCCTCTGCTTTCGGCCAGCGATGTCCCTTCTCCGGCGGGGAGATGGGTGCGGCCACCGTTGATCATCGGTGTGTGAAGACAAACGATCATGCGGTGGCCGCAGGTCACAGCGTAGGTCCGCTGCCGCGACGCCCGGACTCGGCGAGGACACTGCCTTCGCGACCAAGCCGGAACTGACCACCCGCATGATCGCCCGGTTCCTGGACGCCGGCCACCGCGCGTCCTGGATCGCGGGCGACGAGGTCTACGGCGGCAACCCGAAACTACGGGCCGCACTGGAGGAACGCGCCACCGGCTACGTGCTCGCCGTCGCCTGCTCCCACGAAGTCACCACCCCGGCCGGGAAGTTCCGCGCAGACGCCCTTGTCAGGAAGCTGCCGAAGCGGGCCTGGCAGAAACTGTCCGCCGGAGCGGGGGCCAAGGGGCACCGCTTCTGCGACTGGGCCGCCATCGACCTGCCCGACCCCGCCCCCGGCAGCCGCCAGCTACTGATCCGCCGCAACCGCACCACCGGCGAACTCACCTACTACCGCTGCTACTCACCCCAACCGGTGCCCCTGACGACCTTGGTGCGGTCGCTGGATCAAGGTGGCGAGTGGAAGAGACGTTCCAATCCGGCAAGGGCCTGGCCGGACTCGACGAGCACCAGGTCCGCCGCTACGTGTCCTGGTCCCGCTGGATCACCCTGGCCATGCTTGCCCATGCCTTCCTCGCCGCCGTCCGCGCCGACGAACACGCCCGCCACTACCAACGACAAGCCGCTCAAGCGTGAAGATCACGATCTACGGCTGGAGTACTAAGCAGTCCCTTAGGGCCTGCCCAGCCGCACCGGGCGGTCGTTTACCGGCCGTCACGCCTGGTTAAAGAAGCCTTCCTCGGTCAACGCATCATGGGTGGTAATAATGGTCGCGTCCGCATGCACGAGCAAGAATGTACGCCGGGAAATTCGCTCGAGGTCGCCGTGGAGACCGAGAATGAGACCCGAGACAAAGTCTATGATGCGCGTGGCGCCCGCATTATCCATATCTTCCAGGTTGATGATCACCGGAATTTCCTGGCGATAGTAATCGCCTACGGTGACGGCATCCCGAAAGTTCCGCGGCCGCACTATTGCGATTTGAATACCGTTGCCCATGGCAAACTCGCCACCCGGGGTTTCATCGTCGTCCTGAACCTCGCTGACGTTGACTAGGGCGTCATCATCGTGCCCGACGGGACCGAGCCAGTCACGGGCGTTGCGTGGCACTGGCTGACCTCCGTCGATGCGAGCCGATTCATGGTCGCCCGTCAGGCGAGACTATGGCTGATGAAACCGCGGCGAACCAGACTGCACCAGACTCTAACAACCGAAACCGCCCGCAGCGCATCAACACGCCAGAGCGTGAATGAGCACGAAGCGTTGCTGACGGCCTTGTCCGGCCAGAGACCTGTCACCCCGGCCCGCCAGGGAGGCGGCCGCGCGGATCAGCCGGGGAACGAGGCGATGGCGGCGGCGAACGCCGCCGGGTCGTCGACCCACGGGAAGTGCGCGGCCCCGGGCTGGACGACGACCGTCGCGTCACCGAACAGCGGGGCCGCCTCCCGCACCAGGGCGGGCGGCACCATCGGGTCCAGGTCGCCCGCGTAGAGCAGGACCGGCGCGGTCAGCTGCTTCAGGGCGGACCTGACCGCGGCCGGGTCCAGGGCGATGTCGGCGAAGAAGCCTTCCCGCGCGGCCTGGTGGCGCGCGGCGACCCCGGCGGTCGCGTGAGCCTGGGTGGTGTCGTCCCAGCGGGCGTAGTAGAAGGGCCGGGACACCCGGAAGGCGTCCATCGACGCGTCGCCCGCGAGGATCTGCTCCAGCCCGGCGAGCGCGTCGGGGTACCAGGGCTCGGCGGCGCGGCGGCGGACGGCGGCGCGGACCTGGTCCTCGGTGCTCTCGACGCCGAGGGCGGCCAGGCCAGGGGTGACCAGGATCAGCGCGGACAGCCGCTCGGGGCAGGCGGCGGCGTACAGGGTGGCCAGGACCGCGCCGGCGGAGTGCGCGAGCAGGTCCATCTGGTCCAGGCCCAGGTGGGCGCGGAGTGACTCGACGTCGCTGACGAGCCGGTCGACGCGGAAGGTCGCCGGGTCCGCGGGGTCGGCGGACATCCCGACGCCGCGCGGGTCCAGGAGGACCAGCTGCCGTGACGTGCCGAGGCCGCCGAGGTCACCGAGGTACTCGGACGCCCGGCCGGGGCCGCCGGGCAGGCATACCAGCGGGCGGCCGTGGCCGGCGAGACGGTAGCTGAGCCGGGTTCCGTCATAGGACGCGAAGGTTGGCATGGTGTCATTTTGCCGGTCCTGGCCCACCGCCCGCCGCGGACGCGGTGCCTGAGCCCTGTCGGTCTCGAGCAGGCGGGGTCACCACAAGCCGGACCCGGCCCGGCCTGGCCCGGCCGCCGTGCCAGACTCCGGTGCATGGATCAGACACGAGTGCGCGACGTGATCGCGCGGACCTGGGCCGACGACGTGATCCCGAGCCTGTCCGGGCTGATCGCGATCCCGGCGCTGTCCCCGTCGTTCGACGCCGGCTGGGCGGCGACGGGTCAGCTGCGCGCGGCGGTCAGCCATGTGGCGAACTGGGCCGGGTCCCGCGGACTGGGGCGGCCCGAGGTGGTGGAGCTGGACGGCCGCGCACCGTTGCTGCTGATCGATATCCCGGCCACGGCGGGCGCGACGGCGCCGGGCACGGTGATCTTGTACGGTCACCTGGACAAGCAGCCGCCGCTGGGGGACTGGTCGGAGGGGCTCGCGCCGTGGCAGCCCGTGCTGCGGGACGGCCGGCTGTACGGGCGCGGCTCGGCGGACGACGGGTACTCGGGGTACGCGGCCGTCAGCGCGCTGGAGGCGGTGCGGGCGGCGGGCGGCGAGCACGGCCGCGCGGTCATCCTGCTGGAGACGGGCGAGGAGTCGGGCAGCGCGGACCTGCCGGCCTACCTGGAGCACCTCGCGGACCGGCTGGGCGATGTCAGCCTGGTGATCTGCCTGGACGCGGGCGGGGGGCCGGACTACCGGCGGCTCTGGCTGACGGCCAGCCTCCGCGGCCTGGTGGCGGCCACGGTCACGGTGCGGGTGCTGGAGTCGGGGGTGCACTCGGGGATGGCCAGCGGCATTGTCCCGAGCTCGTTCCGGATCCTGCGCCAGCTGCTGGACCGGCTCGAGGATCCGGCGACGGGTGAGGTCCTGCTGCGCGAGATGAACGTTCCCATTCCCGACGAACGGCGCGCGGACGCCATGGCTTTCGCAGCTCTCCAGCCGGACTCGGCCGGCCGGGGGATTCCGTTCGTGCCTGGCATGTCGGCCGTGGTAGCGGACCCGGCTGAGCTGATCCTGAACAACACCTGGCGCCCGACGCTGTCGGTCATCGGCGCGGCCGGCCTGCCGGAGCCGGAGCTGGCCGGCGCGGTGCTGCGCCCGGCGACGTCGCTGCGGCTGAGCTTCCGCACCCCGCCGACGGCTGATGCGGCGTCGGCCCGGATCGCGCTGGAGAAGGCGCTGACCACCGACGTTCCCTACGGGGCCCAGGTCGAGGTGCGCGACTTCGTGACGCTCAACGGGTGGAGCGCGCCCCCGCTGCCGGGCTGGCTGGCCGCGGCGCTGGACGAGCTGACCGGGCCGGTGTTCAGCGAGCCGTACCGGTGGCTCGGCATCGGCGGCGGCATCCCGTTCATGGAGATGCTGGGCCGCCGTTACCCGGACGCGGACTTCGTCGTCACCGGCGCCCTCGGCGCGGACTCCAACATGCACGTGCCGGACGAGTGGCTGAACATCGGGTACGCCGAGCAGGTGACGGCGGCGATCGCTCGCATTCTCGACGCGCACGCGCGGGAATCTCGGTCGTAGCCGAACCGGGCGGGGTCGCGGGACGTTTTTCCGGGCGAACGACGCATCGGGAGGCTGTCGTGCAGATCCGGCCGGAGGCTGAGCAGAAGCTGCGCGCGGGCTTCCAGCGGCGTGTCGACCAGCAGAGTCAGCGCTACGCCGGGCCGCTGGCGCACGCGGCGGAGGTGGCGACCGGGTCCGAGTGCGGCGAGGTGGTCGGGGTGTTCACCGCGCGGGCCGGCGGCGGGGTGGCCCGCCGGGCCTACGTGGTCGGGCTGGCGCCGCTGGCCGCGATCCCGGTCCTGATCGCCGCGGCCGCGGCCCGGGTCCCTGGCGTGGTGCCGCTGCTGGCGTCGTTCCCGTTCCTCGAGGGCGCCTGGTTCGGCGTGAGCTTGTTCCGGGGACGGGTGCCGAAGCGGGACGTCTGGTGGTACGCGTTCACGGAGGGCTTCATGCTGCTGGACGCGGCGGTGGCGGCAGATCGGGCCGGTGCGCTGGAGCCAGGTCACCGGGGTCAGTGAGGTCTGGACGGACGTCTACAACGTCAGCGCGGAGGAGTCCAGGCCGGCGCTGACGGCCTGGCGGCTGCACGGCCCGGACGGGCAGGCCTACGAGATCTCGCGCTCGTTCCAGAACGTGCGGGACCCCTACCGCGAGGTCGGCCAGCTGCTGAGAGGGCTGATGCCGACGGCCGCGGGCCAGGTCCTGCCGACGTTTCCCACGGTTGACCAGGTCATCGCGGCGTACGCGGGACAGCCGGGCGCTTAACGGGCGCCGGGGCCCGGCGAGCTACGGTGAAAGGAAGATCACCGGCTCACACTCGGGGGAGATGTCATGACGGGAAGCCTGACCGGCAAGGTAGCCATCGTCACCGGCGGCTCAGCGAACCTGGGCAAGCTGTTCTCTCAGTCCCTGGCGTCCGACGGCGCCAACGTCCTGGTCCACTACCGGGACCCGGACCGCGCGGACGAGGCCCAGGACGTCATCAACGACCTCAAGGAACGCGGTGTCGAGGCGATCGGCTACCAGGCCGACCTGACCAGCAACGCGGAGATCACCCGCCTGGTCGACGCCGCCGTCGAGCGATTCGGCCACTGGGACATCCTGGTCAACACGGCGGGGCTGATCATCCGCAAGCCGGTGGCGGAGACCACCGAGGAGGAGTTCGACCAGTCGTTCGCGATCAACGCGAAGATCCCGTACTTCCTGATGGCCGAGGCCTACTCGAAGATGGCCGACGACGGGCGGATCATCAACATGGTCACCACCCAGGTCGCGGTCACCGCGGCGACGTACTCCGCCTACGCCGGCAGCAAGGCGCCGGTCGAGCACTTCACCAAGGCGTTCGCCCACGAGATCGGCAACCGGGGCGTGACGGTGAACTGCATCGCGCCCGGTCCGCAGAAGACGCCGTTCTTCTACAACGCGGAGACCAAGGAGACGGTCGCCTGGCTGTCCAGCATGACGATCTCCGGTGACGTCGGGGATCCCGTCGACGTGGTGCCGGTGATGCGCTTCCTGGTCGCGCCGGACGCCCGCTGGGTGACGGCCCAGACGATCTACGTCAACGGGGGCATGATCGCGCCGGTCAACTGACGGTCAGCGGAGGGACGCCCTGGCCCGCCCGGGCCATGTCGGCACCGGCTGGAATGCTAGGCGCGTGACCTTGAATCGGCTGAGCCTCACGCGGCCGCAGATACTGGCGTTCCGGCGGCAGGCCGGCGCGCTGGACGAGCGCCTTCCGCCCGGCGCGGACTCGCTCCGGCGCGCGGCCTGGGCCGGGCTCCAGGACAGCATGCCCCGGGCCGCGCTGCTGTCGATCCACGCCCGGGTCGCGGGCGCCGAGCCGTCCGCCTGGGCGGACCCCTCGCTGGTTCAGCTGTGGGGCCCGCGGTTCAGCGTCTTCGTGGTCGCCGCCTGTGACCTGGCGGTCTTCTCGCTCGGGACGCTGCCCGATGACGCCAAGGGCCGGCGCCGGGCCGAGGACCTGGCCGCCCGCCTCAGCGCCCTGCTCGGCGACCGCCCGATGAACTGCGCCGAGGCGGGCCACGCGCTCGGCGTGCACCACGGCATGCTCAGGTACGCGGCGGCGACCGGCACGGTGCTGATCCGGTGGGAAGGCGCGCGGCGGCCGACGGTCTGGACGGTGCCGCGGCCGGAGACCGACCCCCGCGACGCCCGCCTCGAGCTCGCGCGGCGCTACCTGCACGTCTACGGTCCGGCCACGCCGGCCTCGTTCAGCGGCTGGTCGGGGATCGGCCCGCGGGCCGCCGCGGCGGCGTTCGAGGCGCTCGGCAGCTCGCTGACGCCGGTGGGCACCCCGGTCGGCGAGGGGCGGATCCTCGCCGAGGACGAGCCGGCCTTCCGCGCCGCGCCCGGTCCGGCGGCGCCCGCCCGGCTGCTCCCCAGCGGCGACGCCTACTTCCTGCTGCAGGGCGCCGACCGCGAGCTGCTGGTCCCGGACGCTAGCCTGCGGGACACGCTGTGGACCCCGCGCGTCTGGCCCGGCGCCGTCCTGGTCGACGGCGAGATCGCCGGGACCTGGCGGCGCGCGGACCGGGTGCTGACCGTGCAGACCTGGCGGCGGCTGTCGGCCGCGGAACGGGACGCGGTCACGGCGGAGGCGCAGGCCCTGCCCCTGCCCGGCGCCGGGCGCCCCATCGTGGTCCGCTGGGCCGCCTGAGCGGTCCCGCCGCGGCTTCCCGCTATGCCTGGTGGAAGGTGGCGGTGGCCAGGACGTGGCCGTTCGGGGTGATCAGGCGCGCGCCCGCCAGGGAGCCGGGATTGCCCGGGGCGGGGCTGCCCCAGTAGCCGTAGCCGTTGGTCAGCCGGAAGGCGCCGACCGTGCTGAAGTGCCCGTCATGGCTGCGCACCTGGCAGATCACGGTCCCCTGCCCGGAGAGCATGCGCACGGACATGTACACCCACTGCGGGTGGCCCCGGTAAAGGAAGATCTTCCCCACCGGCTGGTGGCTCACCGACACCAGGGCCGCGGAGTCCAGCGCGGCGGGCGCGGGGGATGAGGCGCCGTTGTGCAGGCCCCAGCCGCCCAGGCCGCCGGCGACGACCGCCACGGCGACGGCCGCGGCGGCCAGCACCCGCCGGGTGCGGCTGAGCTTGCCGCGCTGGCCAGGTCGGCTCGGGCCGGGATGCCCCGGAGCAGGCCGGCCAGCGGCGGGCCGGGCCGAGGCCGGTCGGGCAGAGGCCGGCCGGGCAGAGCCGGGTCGGCTGGCGGGCTGGCGCCGGAAGTGCGGCCGCCAGCTCGTCTGGCGGGCCGGGCTCGGGGCGGGTGCGGCGAGGCCGATCCGGTCCAGCACCCGGGTCTCGAAGCCGGCCGGGGGCTCGATGGTCGGCAGCAGGCCCAGCAGCCCCTCGCCGGTCTGCGTCAGCTGGCGGACGCTCTCGCGGCACGCCTCGCAGTGATCGAGGTGCGCGATGGCCTGCGCGCGCTCGCGCCCGGTCAGCACGCCGAGCGCCAGCTCGGCGGCCGCGTCCTGGAACTCGCGGCAGCTCATCTCGCTCATCTCACTCATTACCGGCCTCCTCCGGGAGGTAGGCGGCCCGCAGCTTCTGCATCCCGTCCCTGATCCGGGTCTTCGCCGTGCCCAGGGGGATCCCTTCGCTGTCGGCGATCTGCTGCGCGGTCATGCCGTAGATCCCGGCCATGGCCACGGCCCTGGCCTGCGGCTCGGGCAGCCGGCCCAGCGTGCGGCGCAGCTCCGCGGCGCTGTCGTTGGCGACGGCGATCCGCTCCGGGGTGTCGGTCATGGCGGTGAGGATCGCCGGCAGCTCATCGGGGTCCACGGGCGCCGAGGTGCGCGCCCGGACGACGTCGACGGCCAGGTTATGGGCGATCGTCGTCAGCCAGGCGCGCACGGAGCCGCGGCGCGAGTCGAAGACCTGGGCGTGCCGCCAGGCCTGCTCGAAGGCCTGCTGCGCCACATCCTCGGCCGTGGTGGTGTCGCCGGTAACGGTCATCGCGACACCGAAGACTATCCGCTGGAACCGGCGCACGAACGCGAGCGACAGCTCGGCGTCGCCGGCGCCCAGGCCCGCGAGCAGCGTCTCATCCGGCAGCTGTTCAGCTGAGGTTCCCACTACTCTCACACTGTATCTACGTGAGCCAGCCAGAAAAGGATTGGACTGGCGCATCTGCGCTGGTCAGGACCGTGACCGCGAGCGGCCGGCCAGGACGGTGGCGGTGGCGACGGCGAGCACGGCCGCGCCGGTGAACTCCACCACCAGCGAGCTGGTGGCGTAGGGCACGGCCAGGCTCTCCTGGAAGCCGAACAGGCCGAAGGCGGTGCTGACCAGCAGCCCGACGGCGGTGCCGGCCAGCAGGACCGCCCCGGCCGCCAGCAGGACCGCCCGGCGGAAGACGGCCACGGACAGGGCCAGCGCGATGCCGCCGATGCCCTGGATGAGGAACAGCGGGCCGATGACCGAGATGCTCCGGTAGCCGTCGGACCAGAGCTGCAGGTGAATCACGCTGGACCAGACGAGGAGCACGGCGCCGGCCAGGGCCAGGATGTTGACCGCCCAGCGGGTGGCGGGCGATGACAGCCGGGCCGGGCCGCGGCGGCCAGCGTCGCGGGCCGGGACCAGGGTGTGGGCGAGGTTGTTATTCATGATGGTTTCTCCTGTTCGGATCAGGCCTGGCCGGCCGCCCCGGACGGGCGGCCGGCCAGCGTCAGGCCCTATGCGACGGGTCAGGGTCGTGGTCACGGGGCCTTAGCCCCAGCTGCCGCCGGCGCTGGAGCCGCCTGCGGGCGCCATCGGGCCTGAGCCGCTGGAGGACGCCGCGGTGTCGGCGGCGGTGATCTGCGACCCGGACGGGGCGACCAGCCACCACTTGGCGCCGAAGCTGTCGCTGCCCTGGCCGTGGGTCTGGCCGGGGCCGGAGTCACCGGCGAAGAAGTACAGCGGGTGGCCGTTGTAGGTGACCTGCCTGCCGCCCCCGGACCGGGCGATGGTGCCCAGGTCGGACGGCTTCACGCCGTGGGACGCGGTGACCTTGCCCGTGGCCATGACGGGCGGCCAGGCTCCGGCGCAGGCGCCCGAGCAGTTGGACTTGTTCATGGCGTCCGCGTTCCACAGGTACACCGCGCGCCCGCCGTCGGTCAGGAACGTCCCGCCCGAGCCGGCGTGCGACGCGATCACCGTGGCGGTGGCCGTCCCGGAGGAAGCCGGCGCGCTCGAGTGCGACCCGGACGCCTGCGACCCGGACGACGACGGCGACGCCGCCGCGCTCCCGCATGCCGCGGCCAGCAGCCCCGCGGCCACCGGAACACCCAGCTTCACCGGCGCCGGCACCCGTGCCAGCAACGACTTGCCCATGCTCACCATCTCCTGTTCCGGGCGGTCCCGGCCCGTGGGTCGGTCCGCCCTGCGTGTTTTGCTTGCCGCGACTAAGTACGGGAGCAAGGCCAGGAGAGATTGGATCGGCGGAGTGACTTGGGTCACGTGCGCACGGTGGAACGGGACCCCGGCTCAGGCCTAGCCTGGCGGGCGGCGGCGACAGCCCCCTGTCGGTGTTTGTCCGCGTATCGCGTCCGGACCCGGCAGGGGATCTACCTCAAACGACGTACGCCCTGGTTAGCCCGCCTGACTAGCGTTCCGGGGATGGGCCGGATCCGCGGGCCCGGAGGGTGTGGAATAGGGAGGGACAAGAATGTCTATTGGACGCCGTACCGCAGGCGCGGCTCTCGCGCTGACCCTGGCCGGGTCGGGCGCCGCCGTCGCCGTCGCTGCCACCGCCGCTCCTGCGCTCGCCGACAGCGGCGGGAACTCGAGCGTGCAGTACTGCCGGAGCATTGAGTCGCTGTTCCCCGGCAACATCTACGGGGCATGCGTCAGCTACTACCAGAGCCATGACCGCAGCGCCGCCGCGACCGACGTCTACTTCTGCAAGACCGAGTTCGTGCCGGACGGGATGTTCGTGAACCTGGGCGACTGCGTGAGCTTCCTGAACCAGTTCAAGGGCACCTAGCGGCCTACCTGACCAGGGTCAGGTAGGCCAGGCTCGCGACGCCGGCGACGAGGCAGTAGATGCCGAACGGGGTGAGGGTGCGGGTGCGCAGGTAGCGGACCAGGAAGCGGACCGACAGGTACGCGCCCGTGCCGGACAGGATGCTGGCCACCAGGATCTGGCCGCGGATGCCGGCGCTGAGCGGGCCGGCCAGGTCGGGGATCTTGAGCGCGCCCGCGGCCAGGATGACCGGGGTGGCGAGCAGGAACGCGAACCGCGCGGCGTCCTCGCGGGACAGCCCGGTGGCCAGCCCGGCGAGCATGGTCACGCCGTCCCGGCTGATCCCGGCCAGCAGGGCCAGGATCTGGGCCGAGCCGATGAGGACCGCCCGCGGGTAGGGCAGGGTGGCGAGCCGCCGGTCGGCCACCGCGACCGCGGCCTGCTCGCGCTGGCGCGCCACCCGGACGGCGGAGGAGGAGTGCCCGGCCCGCCGCGACGAGTTCCGCGTCCTCGCGCTGGCGGGCGCTGGCGGTGTCGGCGGCCAGGGATGAGCGGCGGCGGAATCGCTCGCCGGCGATCAGGATGACGCCGTTGAGGATGAGGAACGCCGAGGCGAAGCGCGGCTGGCCGAAGATGACCCGGAACGCGTGCTCGAAGCCCACCCCGGCCAGGCCGACCGGAATCGTGGCCACGATGATCATCCAGGCCAGCCGCTGATCGGCGGTCTGGATCCGGCGGTCGCGGACCGAGGTGAGGAACCCGCCGACGATGCGGACCCAGTCCCGCCAGAAGTAGATGAGCAGGGCGGCGGCCGTGGCCACGTGCAGCCCGACGATCACGGCCAGGTAGGGCGACTCGGGCGCGGAGACGTTCAGGTCGCGGGCCCAGGAGCCGCCGACCAGGGCCGGGATCAGCACGCTGTGGCCCAGGCTGGAGACCGGGAACATCTCCGACACGCCCTGGATCAGGCCGACGACCGAGGCTTCCAGGTAGGTCAGGTGGGTCACGGGACCGGCCTCCGGGGTGCTGGGCGGAGCGGCGAGTGGCATACTCGAGCCCGCCGATGTTCTACATGAATGTAGAACATCTACAGAGGTTGTAGAAGCAATTTGGCCCAGGAGGTCCTGTCATGCCCGGTGACGCGCGCGAGCCCGGCGGTCCGGCCGGGGCGGGCGGTCCGGCCGGGGCGGGCGGTCCGGCCGGGGCGGCCCGCCGCCCGGCCGGGGCGCTGGAGGCCGAGGTGCTGGCCGTGCTCGGCGCGGCGGGCAAGCCGCTGACCGCCGGCCAGGTCCAGCAGCGGCTCGCGGGGCGCCCGGAGCCGGAGCTGGCCTACAGCACGGTGGTGACCATCCTGTCCCGGCTGCACGTCAAGGGGCTGCTCGTCCGGGAGCGCTCCGGGCGCGCCTTCGCCTACGCCCCGGTCGACGAGGCCTCGTTCGCGGCCAGCCAGATGAGCCAGGCCCTGGACGCCGGCCCCGGCCATGACGCGGTGCTGGCCCGGTTCGCCTCCGGCCTCTCCAGCCGCGACGTAGGGCTGCTGCGCCGCCTGCTGGCCGACGGCGCCAGCCCGGCCGACGGCGCCGGCCGGGCCGACGGCGCCGGCCGGGCCGGCGACCAGGGCTAGGGCCTGACCATGTGGCTGCTGCTGTTCGTCCCGCTGCTGCTCCCGGCGCTCGCCGCGGCCGCCGCGCGCCCGCTGGCCGCCTGGCTGGAGCCCCGGCGGGCCACCTGGCTGCTGACCGCCGCGGCGGTGATCCTGGCCACCGCCAGCACCATGGCGCTGGCGCTCCTGGTCGCCTGGGCCGCGGCCGCCGCCCCGCCGCTGGCCGTCATCGGCGAGTACTCGGCGGCCGTGGCCCGCCGCGGTGACCCTCATCCGGTGCTGACCGGGGTCGCCGCCGCGCTGCTACTCACCGGCCTCGCCGTGGCCACCGCCATCACCGCCCGCCGCCGCGCCCGGGCGCTGGCCGCGGCCTACCGCCGGGCCGCGCGCCTGCGGCCGGGCCGTCACCGCGTGGTGGTGATCCCCAGCCCGGCCATCGAGGCCTACGCCGTGCCCGGCTGGCCCGGCCGGATCGTCCTGTCCGCCGGCATACTTGACGCCCTGGACGACCGCGGCCAGGCCGCCCTGCTCGCCCACGAGCAGGCCCACCTGGCCGGCCAGCACCACCTGTTCACCACCGCCGCCCGGCTGGCCGCCTCGGCGAACCCGCTGCTGCTGCCGCTGAGCCGCGCGGTCGACTACACCACCGAGAGGTGGGCCGACGAGCGCGCGGCCGCCGCCACCGGCGACCGCCGCCTGGTCGCAGTCACCATCGGCCGCGTGGCGTTGCTGGCCACGACCCCGGACCCGGCCGCGCTGAGCATCGCGGGCCAGGCCTGCCGGCCGGGTCTCCCTGGCCTGGGCTGGCCCGGTCCCGCGCCGCGTCGCGGCCCTGCTCGCCCCGCCGCCCCGCCCGCGCACCGTGCTGCTCATCGCGGCGGCGGCCCTGGTGCTGCTGGCCGGCGTCTCGGCTCTGGAAGCGGCCAGGGACCTGCATGCCCTCCTGGAGCTGGCCCGGTCGGCCGGATAGCGCGCCGCTGCCGGGGCGACGGGTTACCTACCGGCCGTACCGGCGCTGGCGCGCGGCGAAGCTGCGCAGCGCGCGCAGGAAGTCGATCTCCCGGAACGCGGGCCAGTAGGTGTCGCAGAAGTACAGCTCGGAGTAGGCGCTCTGCCAGAGCAGGAAGTTGGACAGCCTGAGCTCGCCGCTGGTCCGGATGACCAGGTCGGGATCGGGCTGGCCGGCGGTGTGCAGGTGCCGGGCGATGTCCTCCATGGTGATGGTGTCCGCGAGCTCGGCCAGCGTCGTGCCGGCCTCGGCGTGCTCGTGCAGCACGGACCGGAAGGCGTCGATGACCTCCTGCCGGCCGCCGTAGCCGACGGCCAGGGTGAGGTGCGCGCCGGTGGCGCAGTCGCGGCTGACCTCGACGGCGTTCTTGAGCGCCCTGGCGGTGGAGTCGGGCAGCATGTCGAGGTGGCCGGCGATGTGCACCTGCCAGGTCGGGCGGACGGTGAGCTTGTCGGCGACGAGCTGCTCGATGACCTGCATGAGGTAGTCAACCTCGGCGCGGTCGCGGCCGGTGAGGTTCTCGGCTGAGCAGGCGAAGACGGTGACGTGCCGGACGCCGGCGCGCTGGCACCAGCCGAGCACCTCCTCGGCATGGTCCGCGCCGTACTTGTGGCCGAGGCTGGGGTCGGCCAGGCCGCGCTGCCGGGCCCAGCGCCGGTTGCCGTCCATGATGATGCCGACGTGCCGGGGCGGCGGGCAGCCCGCCAGCTGCCGGCGCAGCCTCCCGGCATACAGGCGGTAGAGCAGCCGGACACCGGGCCGCCACGCCCGCGTCATCCTGGTCAGATCGCCGCTCGCGGTCCGGGGCCGCGGGCTGAGGAAGGCGGCGACCCGGCCGGGGCGGGTCTGGTGGGCACGGACCACGTCCGGCACCGAGCCGAAGCTGGCGATGGCCGCGCGCGCGGCCTGCGCCTCGGTCAGCCCGGCCGCCAGCCCGTCGGCCACCGACTCGCGCAGGTGATCCTCCGCCTCGGCCAGGATCCCGGCCGCCCGTTCCGGCCGCAGGCGCAATCCGGCCTCCAGGGCGCGCAGGTACTCCTCGACCGGCCCGCTCACGCCGGCCACCCCAGCACCGCGTGCACGCCCGCGGCGAAGCGCCGCCACTCGGTCTGCTCGGCGGCCAGCGCCGCGGCGCCCTGGTGAGTCAGCGCGTAGACGCGCCGTCGCCGGCCGTCGCCCTCCGCCCAGTCGCTGGCCAGCAGGCCGGCGTTCTCCAGGCGGTGCAGGGCGGGATAGATGGTGCCCTCGGGCAGGCTGAACGCGCCCTCGCTGCGCTGGCGCAGTGTCGTGATGACCGCGTACCCGTGCGCGGGGCCCGCGGACAGCACGGACAGCAGCAGCAGGTCCAGGTTGCCCTTCAGCCGCTCTCGCTCCATGCCTCGCAAAGCTATGCCTAGTGTTACTAGGTGTCAAGCCGGGCGCGTGGAGGCTCGGGCGGGGTCGGGACTGGGGCGGTCGGGACTCAGGCCGCCAGCGTTCCGCCGTCGACGACGCTCACCGTGCCGGTCAGGTAGTCGCTGTCCATCAGGTTCACGAATGCCCTGGCGACGTCCCCGACCTCGGCGACGCGGCCCAGCGGCAGCCCGGCGCCGATCGACTCGAACATGGCCTCGCGGTCGGCATCGGGCAGCCCGGCCCACAGCGGGCTGCGCACCACGCCGGGCGCGACGACGTTGACCCGGATCGGCGCCAGCTCCACGGCCAGCGAGCGCGCCGCCGAGACGATGGCGCCCGAGGCCGCCGAGCCGAGGAACCAGCCGGCGCCGCCCCGGTAGGCCGCGGTCCCGCTGGTCAGCGTCACCGACCCGGCCGGCTTCAGGTGCGGCACCGCGAGCCGGACGGCCTCGAAGGCCCGGACCACGCGCAGCTCCAGGAACGCCCGGCCCTGCTCGGCGGTGTAGGCGTCGAGGGTGACGGGGACCAGGTTGCCGCCCGCGGTGTAGGCGAGGTGGTCGAACCCGCCGACATCGTCGAAGAAGCGGGCCAGCTCCTCGCTGGAGGACGCGTCGACGGCGTGCCCGGCGCTGCCCTCGGGCAGCTCGGCCAGGGCGGCCTGGACCCTGGCCGGGTTGCTGGAGGCGATGACGACGGACGCGCCAGCGGCCGCGGCCGCCCGGGCGGTGGCCAGTCCGATGCCGCTGGTGCCGCCGAGGACGACGACCCGGCTGTTGGCGATGCTGGTCATGTCAGCTCCTGTCATGTCGGCTCTGCTGCGCTCTGCGTTTTGATCCTGCCCTTCCACCGTGCGGCCGGGGCGGGCTCGCCGTCCAAGACCCTTTACGGCGCCTGCGATACCCTCGGGGTATGACCTCGGGCGTCGTCGGGGGATCCCATGGACCTGGACCTGCGCAAGCTGCGTTACTTCGTGGCGGTCGCTGAGCACCTCAACTTCGGCCGGGCCGCCGAGGACCTGCACATCGCCCAGCCGGTGCTGTCCCGCCAGATCCGCGCGCTGGAGCAGGAGCTCAAGGCGGGCCTGTTCGTCCGCGGCCCGCGCGGCACTGAGCTGACCGCGGCCGGCCAGGTGCTGCTGGAGGATGCCCGCCGGCTGCTGCCCGCGGCCGACGCCGCGCGCCGCCGGGTCCTGGACGCCGCGGCCAGTCGCACGACGTTCACGGTGGGATTCGCCCCCGGCCTGATCGTCACCGACGTGGTGCGGGAGTTCGGCCAGCGCCGGCCCGAGCTCGCGGTCGAGGTCTTCCGGACCAGCTGGTATGACCAGACGACGGTGATCTTCGACGGCCAGGTCGACGTGGGCTACCTGCGGCGGCCGTTCGACCCTCAGGGCCTGGGCATCGAGCCGCTGCTGGCCGAGCCGCGCGTGGTGTCGCTGCCCGTCAGCCATCGGCTGGCCGGCAAGGAGAGCGTGTCGGTGACCGACCTGGCCGGCGAGCACCTGCTCCAGGATCCCGAGGTGGTGCCGGAGTGGCGGGACATCGCCACCGAGCTGCGCGGGCCGGGGCCGCGCCCGGCGGTCCCGCAGCTGCGCACCGTGGAGGAGAAGCTCGAGCACGTCGCGACCGGGAACGGCGTCGTGGTGCTGCCGGCGTCGACGGCGGCGTTCTACACCAGGCCCGACGTCACCTGCGTCCCGGTGGACGACATCGGCCCGTCGCAGGTCTGCCTGGCCTGGGACGGCCAGCGGCACAGTCCCCTGATCCAGGAGTACGTCGCGCTCGCGCTCGACCGGGCCGACGCGGGACAGCCTGACGCCGGATAACCTGACGCCGGATGACTGGCGCCGGATGAGCTAGCCGGGCGGCTCAGCGAACACGGTCGCCCCTGTAGCCTCACCCGTCTGCACCGCTGGCGGCGCGTCCACCCCGCCCAGCGACGTGGTTGCAACAATCACGTCGGTGGAGCGACATGAGAGCAACAACCACGACGTTCGGCGTCGCTCATCGCGCCCTGAGGTCAGGTGCACGATGGGCTCCTGTGACAGGCGAAGGCTGGAGTGGCCCTAGACAGCTGGGCCGGGGTCGGCCGCTGAGCGGGGATACGTCATGGCTGGCCCTTTGGTGCTGCTCGAGCAGCACCAAAGGGCCAGCCATGACGTTACGGCCGCCCGCCGTTGATCTTGCTCCGGGCCTGGTGTTGCGTGTGAGGTGACTGTGGCCAACCGGCCCCCGCCAGCGCGCGTCCGGCCGGCGCGCGTCCGGCCGGCGGCGGAGGAGGCTCAGGCGGGGCCGACGGCCTCGATGATCCGGGGGCGCAGCTCGGCCGCGCTGATCACGGCGTCCACCGAGCCGACCTCCACGGCGCGGTACACGCTGTGCACCGTGTCGAACTCGGTGGCCACCTCGGACAGCTTCTCCGCGCGCACCGCGGCCCGCACGTCGGCCAGCCGCGCGGTCAGCTCGGACCGCTCCGCCCCGGCGGCCTCGGCCCGCTCCGTGCCCGCGATCCCGGCCAGCTGGGCCTCCAGCTCGGCGACCCGGCGGTCGGCCCTGGTGCGCCGGTTCACCTCGCCGCTGAACACCGCCGCGGCGGCGGGCGCCCCGCCGATGACCGAGGCGAACGAGCCCTCCACGGCGAGCACGGTCAGGTTCGGGTTGAGCGCCTTGGAGAACACCACGAACGCGCCGCCGTGGTAGCGGGAGATCACGCAGAACACGATCCGGCCCCGGAAGTTCACGATGGCCCGGCCGATCTCGGCGCCGTACTCCAGCTGGAGCTTGCGCATCGACTCCGGTGAGCCGTCGAAGCCGGACAGGTTGGCCAGCACCACCACCGGCCGGTTGCCGCTGGCCGCGTTGATGGCCCGGGCCGCCTTCTTCGACGACAGCGGGAACAGGGTGCCCGCCGTGTAGGTGTCCGGGCCGTCGGCGGGCGGGAAGCCGAGGCGCGGCACGGACTTCGACTCGATCCCGAGCAGGCACACCGGCCGGCCGCCGAGATGCACGTCCTGCACCACGGCGGTATCCGCGTCGGCCATGCCCGCCCAGCGCTCCAGCACCTGGTGGTCCTGGTCGGACACCGCCCGCATGACGGTGCGGATGTCGAAGGCCTTCTTGCGGTCCGGGTTGGCGGTGGCCGAGAAGATCTCGCCGACGGTGGCGAAGTCGCTGCCCGCCAGGACGTGCGGGTAGTCCGAGACGTCCCGGTCGTGCGGGTCGCTGGTGCCGGTGGGCCGCGGGCCGGGCTCGCCGGGCGCGACGTAGGTGTGCTCGTAGTGAGCCATCAGCACGTCACGGGCCGCGCCCAGGTCCGGCGCCCAGTACTGGGCCTGGCCGTTCGGCCCCATCACCCGGTCGTAGCCGCCGATGCCGAAGTTGTCCTCCGCCGAGACGCTGCCGGAGAAGTCGAGGGCCTGCTTGCCGGTCAGCACCATGGCCGAGTCCGGCGTCATGACCAGGATGCCCTTGGTGTGCATGAGCATGGTGGCCTCGGCGTTCCAGTACGGCTGCGCGCCGACGTTGATCCCGGCGACCACGATGTTGATCTCGCCGCCGGCCTGGGTGAAGTTCACGATGCGCTTCAGCGCGGCGGCCACCCAGTCCATGTTCTCGGTGCCGGACTCCATGGAGATGCGCGCGCCCGCGGACAGCGCGAACCACTCCACCGGCAGGCCGCGCCGCTCGGCGAGGTCCAGCGCGGCGATGACCCGCGTGCACTCCGGCTCGGACAGCGCGCCGAGCGACTTGGTCGGGTCGCCGAGCAGCAGGACTCTGGCGATACCTTCGGGATGCAGCCCGGTCGGCGTGCTGATCACGCCGGCCACCAGCGCGGCGGTGTTGTGGCCGCGGGGCCGGTCCACCGGCACCAGGCGGCCGTCGGCGTCCAGGTCGTGCTCGGTGAAGCTGCCGAGCGTGCCGGCCAGCATGGCGGTCAGCTCGTACGGGTAGACGGTGCCGCGCCGGGCGGCCCGCAGCACGTTCTGCCGGTAGTCGTCCAGCGGCTCGACCGGCGCGGTGGGCCGCTCGCCGACCTCCAGCCGGACCCCGGACTCGACGTCGTAGCCGATCCGCACCGCGATGTCGGTCAGCTCGCGGCTTTCCGGGTCGCGCTGGCGGGCCAGGAACATGACCTCCTCCAGCCCGGCTCCCGCCGTGGTGGGCAGGATCCGCTGGACGACCGTGTTCAGCTCCGTGCCGGTCACCTCGCTGGACGGCCAGACGTAGATGACGATCCGGTTGGTGTCGAACCGCTTGTTGGCCGGCCGGCCGGACTGCACCTTGCGGATCGCGTCCAGGCAGGCGGCCAGGACGTCCTCGGCCGCGGGCAGCGCCACCAGCCGGCCCTCGTGGTCCCGCAGCGGCGTCAGGTCACGCACCTGGCCCATCGCGACCAGCCGCTCGTCGGCCGGGTTCTTCCGGGCGACGCAGTTGAACAGGTACACCTCCTCGTCGGCCGAGGGCAGCCGGGTGAGGTCGAACTCGCGCAGCCGCTCCAGCTGCATCCGCTCGGCGATCAGCGGGTGCAGGCCCCGGATCAGCCGCTCCTCGGTGATCCCGGCCGGCCCTGGCCGGAACGTGAAGTGGTGATGCATGACCGCGCCGCTGCGCCCGGCCACGATCGCGGTGACCCGGCGGAGCCGGGCGGGCAGCGGCTCGGCGGCCAGCACCTCGCGCAGCCGCGCCGCCATGTCGTCCGCGTCGTCGGGCTGGTCGGCCCAGGTGAGGTAGATGTCGGCGACCAGGTCGTCGGCCAGGTCGTCGGTCGGCGAGGCCTCGGCGATGGCCCGCACCGCCTGCCCCAGCGCCGTGAAGTCCACGGCGGTGGTGAGCACCGCGTACCGGCCGGTCTCGTCGTCGTGCTCGGCCACGACAAGAGTGCCGCTCGCGACCTCGCTGGCCCGCAGGTCGCGCAGCGACTTGCTGCCGTAGTAACGGCGCGTCAGCACCTCCAGCATCGGCCCCAGCCCCGCGCCCTCGCGGCCGATCCGCTGCCCGAGCAGCCGGACCAGCGGCTCCGAGCTGGCCACCATCGCGGCGATCCGCTGCGCGCGGTCGGGTGCTTGCGGGTGCTCGTCCAGGTAGCGCAGGTTCTTGCGCACGGCCGCGTAGACCTGGGCCCGGCTGCGGCGCAGCATCGGCTGGGCGAACCAGCGGAACACCACCGAGCGGGCCAGGTCGGACACGGCGGGGAAGCGCAGCTGGGTCGCCGCGATCAGGTGCTCCAGGGTCAGGCCGGAGGTCTCGCGCAGCGGCTCGCCCGGCGGCGGCTCGGTCAGCCACCGGCGCAGCACCGCGGTCACCACCGCCACGTCGGCCGACGCGCGGCGCTGGGCCAGGAAGATCCGGAAGACCGCGTCCTCCAGCTCCGGCGTGCGCTCCAGGTCGGTCACCCCGTAGTGGCGCAGCACCCGGCTGAGCCGGTGCTGGAACGCCTCGGGCAGCCCGCCCCGCTCGACGTCGAGGCTCTGGAGGTAGGCGTGGAAGTACTCGCGGGGGCTGTGCACCTGGGTGTCCGCCGCGGTGTCCTGGCCGGCCGGCCGGTTGCGGGTCAGCTCGGACAGGTCGGCGAACACCTCGAGCAGCTCGGTCTCGCCCGCCAGCGGGCCGCCGTTGCCGTGCCCGGCCTCCGACCTGGCCTCGAGGTAGCGCGCCAGCACGCGGCGCAGGTCCTCCGGGCCGGCGTCGTAGCCGAGCAGCAGGCTGTGCAGGTCGCGCAGCCCGGCCGCGACCCGCTCCGCGGCCGGGACGCCGCCGGGCTCGGCGGGCAGGTCGATCTCGACGTCGGCGGTGTCGGGCTCGGCGGCCCCGTTGCTGCCGTCGCCGAGCGGCTCCAGCCGCAGCAGCGGCGCCCCGGCCTCGACCAGGCTGCCCACCGCCACCGGGCGCTCGCGCACCCGCGCGCGGAACGGTGCCCGCAGCACGGTCTCCATCTTCATCGACTCCAGCACCAGCACCGGCGCGCCGAGCTCCACCTCGGCGCCGACCTCCAGCGGCGTGGCCACGACCAGCGCGGGCGCGGGCGCGCGCACCACGCCGCCCTCGTCCCGGCTGACCCGGTGCGCGATGCCGTCCACCTCGACCAGGTGCGTCGGCCCGTGGACGTTGGTGACCAGCCGGAAGCGCCGGCCGTTGACCACGATCTGGCCGGCGAACTCGTCAAAGCGCTCGATCTCGACGTCGGCCGAGCGCGGCGTGCCGCTGCCCGCCGCGATCGCGACCCGGAACCGGTGCGGCGCGACCCGGCCGACGCGCACCTTGTAGCCGACGCCGCGCAGCTTCAGCTCGATCGGGCGGCCGGTGTCCATCTGGACCTGCGGGCGGCCGCCGTGCGCGCTGGTCAGCAGCCGCTGCCGGGCCAGGTTCTCGGTGTCCTCGTAGGCCTCGATGGCGGCGGCGGCCAGCGCGACCGCGGAGCCCCGCTGGGCCACTAGCCGGCCCGCGGCGCGGACCCGGTCGATCCAGCCGGTGTCCGCGCTGGCGTCGATCACCTCGGGCTGGTCCAGCAGGTCCAGCACGAAGCTCTTGTTCGTCGCGCCGCCGGCGATGATCACCGTGGTCTCGGCCATCGCGCGGCGCAGCCGGCCCAGGGCCTCGTTCCGGTCCCGGCCGTAGGCGATGATCTTCGCGATCATCGAGTCGAAGTCGGCCGGGATGGTGTCGCCCTCGCTGACGCCGGTGTCCACCCGGATGCCGGGGCCGGTGGGCAGGTCCAGCCGGACGATGCGCCCCGGCGACGGGGCGAAGTCACGGTCCGGGTCCTCGGCGTTGAGCCGGGCCTCGATGGCGTGCCCGATCTCGGCGGGCGGTGAGCCCGTCAGCCGCCCGCCCGCGGCCACGTGCAGCTGCGCCTTCACCAGGTCCATCCCGGTGGTCAGCTCGGTGACCGGGTGCTCCACCTGGAGCCGGGTGTTCACCTCCAGGAACGCGAACCTTTTCTCCCCCGGGTGATAAAGGAACTCCACCGTGCCCGCGCCCCGGTACCCGACCGCCAGCGCCAGCCGCTCGGCGGCCGCCTTCAGCTCGCCCGCCTGCCCGGCGGTCAGCACCGGCGACGCCGACTCCTCGATGACCTTCTGGTTGCGCCGCTGCACCGAGCAGTCCCGCACGCCCAGGGCCCACGCCGTGCCCTGGCCGTCCGCGATCACCTGCACCTCCACGTGCCGGGCGCCGGTGATCAGCCGCTCCAGGAACACCACGCCGCTGCCGAAGGCGCGCTCGGCCTCCATCCGGGTGCGCTCGTAGGCCTCGGAGAGCTCCGCAGCGGAGGCGATCATGCGGATGCCGCGGCCGCCGCCGCCCGCGGTCGCCTTGAGCATCAGCGGGTAGCCGACCTCGCCCGCCACGCGCAGCGCGGTGTCCAGGTCGTCCACCGCGCCGCGGCTCCACGGCGCGACCGGGACGTCGACCTCCTCGGCGAGGAGCTTGGAGCCGATCTTGTCGCCGAGCCGGCGCATGGCCTCAGGGGACGGTCCGACGAACGTCACCCCCAGCCGCTCGCACAGCTCGGCGAACGCCGGGTCCTCGGCGACGAACCCCCAGCCGACCCAGGCGGCGTCCGCGCCGCTGTCGCGCAGCGCCCGCTCCAGCACCGCCAGGTCCAGGTACGGCCGGTCGGCGGCGGGGCCCAGGTCGTAGCTCAGGTCGGCCTCACGGACGAAGGTGGCCGTGCGGTCGGCGTCGGTGAAGAGCGCGACGGTCTCGATCTTCGTCCCGGCCTCCGCGGCGAGCTCCCGGACGGCGTGGATCAGCCGCATCGCGGCCTCTCCGCGGTTGACGATGGCGACACGACTGAACAGCACCGACCGAGCCTCCTGAGCGAACACGTGATGGGCTGGTCATGCCCACGGTCAACAAGCAAACACTGAAGACTCTCGTGTACCGCTTCGAAGGGAAATGCCGCAAGCGACAGGGCCGCGCGCCGGAACTTGTGGAGACCGGCCAAAGAAGCTGTCGTTAATGCTATAAAAGCCGCATATCACCCCGCCGCGAGGGCGACGGGCGGCTGCTGCCGCTGCGGTACGGCAGGCATCGGAGTGGCTTCCAGCAGCAGCAGGGCCACGTCGTCGTCCAGCTTGCGCCCGGTGTGCGCGAGCAGGCGGCCGAGCAGCCCGTCCGCGGCGGCCTGGAGGTCGGGGTGACGCAGCGTGTCCACGGCGTCCTCGAGCCGGAAGAACCGGCCCGCCCGGTCGCGGGCCTCCAGCATGCCGTCGGTGCAGAAGACCAGCCGGTCGCCGGGGTTCACGGTAAAAGTGGCCGGCTTCAGGTCGGGGCGCAGGCCCAGCGGGGTGGCGTAGGCGGGCGGGCTCAGCGCCCGCAGCCCGCCGTCGGCCGCCAGCAGCAGCGGCGGCGGGTGGCCGCAGATGACCAGCTGGAGCCAGCCGCGCGGGTCGAGCTCGGCGAACACCGCGGTCACGAAGTCCTCGTCGCCCGCCGCCCGGCTGACCGAGCGGTCCACCACCCGGGCGATCTCGGCCAGCGACAGGCCCGGCTGGGCGCAGGCGTCGCGGAAGCTGGTCATCGCGACCGCCGCGAGCCGGACCGCCGACAGGCCCTTGCCCCGGGTGTCCCCGATCAGCCAGCGCGGGTGCGCGTCGTCGGGAACCACCTCGAGCAGGTCGCCGCCGACCCGGGCCTCGGCCGCCGCCGAGAGGTACCGGGAGGCCAGCCGGCCCGCGGTGACCGTGGCCGGGACCTCGCGCAGCAGCGCGCTCTGCGCGACCCTGGCCACCGCGCGGACCTGGCCCAGCCGCCGCTGGGCGACGGTTCGCAGCACCGCGTTAGCCACCGCGAACGCGGTCAGCAGGACCAGCACGCTCAGGTGCGAGACCATGACCCCCGGCCGCGGCAGCCCCGGCAGGGCGGGCTCGAGCAGCACCAGCCCGACGCCCAGCAGCAGCGCCCAGCCCGCCAGCGCGGCGGTGACCCTGGGGGACAGGATCACCGAGGCCAGCAGCGGCCCGACCGCCAGCCAGGCCACCGGGAGCAGGCCGTGGCCCGAGACATACTGGGCCCCGGCCACCGCCGTGATGCCCAGCAGCAGGACCAGCCCGATCAGCCGCCGGGCCTGGTCCCCTGCTGGCTGGGCCGGGCCCGAGGCGTCCAGCGCGAAGCCGCCCGCCCCGAATCTCCTCATGCCTGACCACTATCGGCGGCCAGCATCAGCGCCCGCTGGCCGCAACCTAAGGGCCAGGTCAGAACAGCACCGATTAACAAGGGGTATTCCGCGCAATCAGTACACCAGCGACTGGCGGTGCCCCAGCGGAGTAGTTCAGGTCGTCCGTGTCATGGACCCGGTCATCCGAACCACTGTCAGTCATCCACAGGCAGGCGCGGCGCCGCCGGGCTAGTTCTGCTTGCCGAGCGCCGCCTGGTCATCGAGCAGCGGCAGCAGCGCGGTCACCAGCACGCGCTCCGGCCACCGGATGGGGTTGTTGTAGCCGAGGCGCCTGATGAGCTGCCGGCGGTGCACGGTCATATACCGGTCACGGGTCTCCGCGGTGATCTCGCCACCCTCCACGCGCCGGTCCAGGCTGGCCTGACGGTCTCTGAGCGCCGCCCAGCCCTCGGCGGCCACCCTCAGCCGCCGCGCGAACGGGCTGTTCTCGGACTCGGTCAGGACCGCGGGGTGCCGCCCGGCCGCGGCGTCAGCCAGCTTGCGCTCATGCCTGGATCTGCGCCACGACCTGAGGTCTGAGTTGACCAGCCTGAGCCCGGCCAGCAGGGCGATGAAGACCCACCCCAGGGCCACGCTGCTGCGCATCAGGCTGGTCAGCAGCAAGGCGCCCGCCACTACTTGCAGGACCGAGGTGGTGAGCAGCCGCCATGTCCGGGTGCCCGCCCTGGTGCGGAGCCACCGGGCCAGAGCGCTCCTCGCCGTAGCGGGCAGCAGGGCTTGAGCGCCGTCCAGTATTCCGAGGGCGAGAAAGCCGCCGCCGACAATCATGCGGAGCACGAACATGATCGACTCCAGCTGGCCTCGGTCAGCATCCTCGGTTGCCTGAGCCAAGCCTAGCCGCGCCGCGCGGCTAAGTCAGCGGCCGTAGGCACGGCCTGGTCGCGCCTTTCTGGCCATACTCGTTAAATGGCTGAGCTCTCGCCCTCCGCGGGCGAGCCGCAGGTGCGGCTGCTCGGGCCGGTCGATGTTCTGGCGGACGGTGCGTCCCGGCCAGTGAGCGGCCTGCGGCGGGCGGCGGTGCTGGCGACCCTGGCGCTGCATCCCGGCCAGGTCGTCAGCACGGATCGGCTGGTCGATGCCGTATGGGGCGACCGCGCGCCGCCCACCGCGGCCACCACGCTGCAGAACCACGTGTCGTACCTGCGACGGCTGCTCGGCCGCAAGGCCGCGATCCGCGCCCGGCCGCCGGGCTACCTGCTCGACCTGGGTGACGACGGCACGGACGTGCAGCTGGCCGAGCGGCTCCTGCGGCGGGGCCGCGAGTCAGCCGATCCGGTCCTGGGCGCGGCGCACCTGCACGCGGCGCTGGCGCTGTGGCGCGGGCGGCCGCTGGCCGACCTGGCCGGGCTGGCGTGGCTGGAGGAGCAGGCCGTGCGCCTGGACCTGCTCGGCGTGCAGGTGCGCCGGGCCCTGTTCGAGGCGCGGCTGGCCGCCGGGGAGCATGAGACGGTCGTGCCGGACCTGGAGCAGATGGTGGCGCAGCGCCCGCTGGATGAGCAGGTCCAGGCCCAGCTCATGCTGGCGCTGTACCGGAGTGGCCGGCAGGCCGACGCGCTCGCGGCCGGCCGCGCGCTGCGGCAGGCGCTTGACGAGGAGCTGGGCATCGAGCCCAGTCAGCTCGTGCGCGACCTGGAGACGGCCATCCTGCGCCAGGACCGGGCGCTGGACACGCCCGCGCGGCGGGTCGCGCCGGCCCCGATGCCGGTCCCCGCCCAGCTGCCGCCCGCCGTGCCGGCCTTCGCCGGCCGGCGCGCCGAGCTGGCCAGCCTCGACGCGCTGCTGTCCGGCCTGGGCGCGTCGCCCGCCGCGGTGGTCATCTCGGCGCTGTCCGGCACGGCGGGCGTGGGCAAGACCGCCCTGGCCGTGCACTGGGCCCACCGGGTGACGGCGCACTTCCCCGACGGGCAGCTCTACGTCAACCTGCAGGGCTTCGCGCCGGCCGGAGCCGCGGTGGCGCCGGGCGAGGCAGTCCGCGGCTTCCTGGAGGCCTTCGGGGTGCCGGCCGAGCGCATCCCGGCCGACCTGCCCGCCCGGGCCGGCCTGTATCGCAGCGTGCTGGCCGGCCAGCGGGTCCTGGTGGTGCTGGACAACGCACGGGACGTCGAGCAGGTTCGCCCGCTGCTGCCCGGCTCGCCCGGCTGCCTGGCCATCGTGACCAGCCGGAACCAGCTCACCAGCCTGATCGCCGCGGAAGGCGCCCACCCGCTGACCCTGGGCCTGCTGCCCGCCGCCGATGCGCGCGACCTGCTCACGCGCCGCCTGGGCGCCGGGCGGGTGGCCGGCGAGCCGGACGCCGTCACTGACATCATCGCCGGCTGCGCCCGGCTGCCCCTGGCCCTGACGATCGCCGCCGCCCGGGCCGCGGCCCGGGCCGGCTTCCCGCTGACGGTCTTCGCCGCCGAGCTGCGCGATGCCACTCGGGCCCTCGACCCGTTGCACGGCGGTGACCTGGCCACCGACGTGCGGGCGGTGTTCTCCTGGTCCTACCGGGCGCTGACCCCGGATGCGGCCCGCCTGTTCCGGCTGCTCGGCCTGCACCCCGGCCCCGACGCCGGCGTGGCCGCCGCGGCCAGCCTGGCCGCGATCCCGCCCCGCCGGGCCGCGGTGCTGCTGGCCGAGCTGACCCAGGCGCACCTGCTCGCCGAGCCGGCGCCCGGCCGTTACGCATGCCACGACCTGCTCCGCGCCTACGCCGCGGAGCAGGCCCTCGCTCAGGAGAGCCCGGACGACCGGGCCGCGGCCGTGCGCCGCCTGCTGGATCACTGCGTGCACGACGCGTATCGCGCCGCCATGCTCATCGAGCCGCACCTGGACCCGATCACCCTGAGCCCGGCCTGGCCCGGGGTCGTGGTGACCGAGCCGGCCACCGCGCAGGACGCGATGTCCTGGTTCACGGCCGAGCGCCCGGTGCTGCTGGCCGCCGTCCGGCTCGCCGCCGAGGCCGGCCATGCCAGGCACGCCTGGCAGCTCGCCTGGATCCTGGGCCCCTTCCTGCTGCGCCGCGGGTACTGGCCGGACAACGCCGGGGCTCAGGGTGCCGCCCTGGACGCGGCCCGCCGGGCGGGCGACGTCGTCGGGGAGGCGCACGCCCGGCACGGTCTCGCCCTGGGCTACGCCCGGTCCGGTCACTTCGGCGAGGCCGGTCCTTGTTTCCTGGACGCGCTCGCGCAGTTCGAGGCCATCGGTGACGGGGTCAGCCAGGCCCGGATCCTCAACAGCCTGACCTGGCTCGCGGAGCGGGACCAGCGCCCGGCGGACGCGCTCGGCCACGCCCAGCGGGCCCTCGAGCTGTACCGGGCGGCCGGGCACCAGGGACAGGCCCAGATCCTCAACGACATCGGCTTCTGCTACGCCCGGCTCGGGGACTACCAGCGGGCCCTGGCCTACTGCGAGCAGGGCCTGGACGCGGTCCGGGCGGTGGGCGAGCGCAGCTGGGAGGCGGCCACCTGGGACAGCCTCGGCCTCATCCATGATCAGCTCGGCGATCACGCGCGGGCCGTCGCGTGCTACTCGCGGGCCATTGACCTGTACCGGGAGCTGGGGGACCGGTTCAACGAGGCCGACACGCTCGATCACCTCGGCGATGCCCACCGCGGCGCGGGCGACGCCGCCGCGGCTCGCGCCGTCTGGACCCGGGCCCTGCGCATCTTCGACGAGATCGACCATCCCGACGGCGATGAGGTCCGGGCCAAGCTGCACCTGGCCGCCGCCCGCCATTCCAGGGGCGTTCCAGGCCCCGATGCCAGAATCGGCGGCGGATAACCGGGGCTGCGGTCGTACCCCCGGAAGCAAGGGGGCATCCAATGACAGCACTGACCCGGCAGGCACTGACCCGACGGGCCGGCCTGCTGGCGGCCCTCAGCCTGGCCGCCGCCACGATCGTCGCCGTCCCGGCGGTTCCCGCCACCGCCAGCGCCGCCGCGACCGCCGCCGGGCCCGGCCAGACCGTCGTGGGCTGGGGCAGCACGACGGACGGCCAGCTAGGCGACGGGACGACCACCGACGCCAGCCAGCCGGTGTTCGCCGAGCTGCCCGCGAAGCTTCGCTACACCACTGTGCGGTCCTCGCTGGACACCAGCGTCGCGCTGGCGACCTCCGGGGCGGTCTTCGCCTGGGGCGGCAACATCTACGGCCAGGTCGGCGACGGAACGACCACGCCCCGGCTGACCCCGGTGCGGGTCAGGCTGCCCGCCGGGGTGAAGGTGACGGCGGTGCGCGAAGGCGGCCTGTTCACCATGGCGCTGACGACCAAGGGCCAGGTCCTGGCCTGGGGGAACAACTTCTACGGAGCAGCTGGGCGACGGGACCGGCGAGAACCGGTCGCTCCCGGTGCGGGTCCGGCTGCCGAAGGGCGTCACGGTCACGGCCATCAGCGCGGGGTACGACAGCGCCCTGGCCCTGACCAGTCGGGCCGGGTGCTGTCCTGGGGCGCGAACATCGTCGGCCAGCTGGGCGACCGGAACGACGCCGCCCTTCCGGCTCGTCCCTGGCTATGTCCGGCTACCCCGGCACACGAGGATCACCTCCATCGCGGCGGGCGACGGGACCGGTTACGCGGTCACCTCCGCCGGGCGGCTGCTGGCCTGGGGCGACAACACGATGGGCGGGCTCGGCGACGGCACCACGAAGACTCCGCCGGACGCCGGTCCAGGTCCGCCTGCCCGCGGGCGTCAAGGTAGCGGCGGCCACGGCCGGCCTGGCCCAGGCGCTGGCCCTGACCACCGGCGGCCGGGTACTGGCCTGGGGCTACAACTTCTACGGCCAGCTGGGCAACGGGTCCACCACCGACGACCACGTGCCGGTCTGGGTGAAGCTGCCCAGGGGGACCAGGGTCCGGGGACTGGCGGCCGGCCGGGACTACAGCATGGCCCTCACCACCGGCGGCCGCGTCCTGGCCTGGGGCCACAACGACCTCGGCCAGCTCGGCAACGGCTCGACCACCGACAGCGCGACCCCGCGGCGCGTGCACCTGCCGGGCGGGTTCACGCCCGCCGCCATCGGCGCCGGATGGGACGCCGAGGCCGGCCTGGCGATCGGCCACCAGGTTCGCGACTGACTCCGAGCTGAGCGAGGCAAAGGGGCATCCCGATGACCGCTATCACCCGGCTGGCCAGCTTGCTGACGGCCGTCAGCCTGGCCGCCGCCACGATCGCCGCCGTCCCGGCGGTCCCGGCCGGCCGCGCCGCCGCCACCGCGGTGACCGCCGCCGGTCCCGGGGAGACTGTCGTGGGCTGGGGCAGTGACACCTCCGGCGAGCTGGGCGACGGGACAACCACCGACGCCACTCAGCCGGTCTATACGCCGGCTGCCCGCGAAGCTGCGCTACACCACGGTGCGGACCTCGGAGGGCACCAGCGTGGCGCTGGCCACCTCCGGGGCGGTCTTCGCCTGGGGCAGCAACATCTACGGCCAGGTCGGCGACGGCACGACCATGTCCCGGCTGACGCCCGTGCGGGTCAGGCTGCCCGCCGGCGTGAAGGTAACAGCGGTGCGGGAAGGCGCCCTGTTCACCCTGGCGCTGACCACCAAGGGCCAGGTCCTGGCCTGGGGGGACAACTTCGACGGGCAGCTGGGCGACGGGACCGGCGAGAACCAGTCGCTCCCGGTGCGGGTCCGGCTGCCCAAGGGCGTCACGGTCACGGCCATCAGCGCGGGGCTGGACAGCGCCCTGGCCCTGACCAAGTCGGGCCGGGTGCTGTCCTGGGGCGGGAACATTGACGGCCAGCTGGGCACCGGCACCACGCCCCCCTTCCGGCTCGTCCCCGGCTACGTGCGGATACCCCGGCACACGAAGATCACTTCCATCGCGGCGGGCAACGCGACCGGTTACGCGGTCACCTCCGCCGGGCGGCTCCTGGCCTGGGGCTACAACGCCCATGGCGGGCTCGGCGACGGCACCACGAAGATCCGCAGGACGCCGGCCCAGGTCCGGCTGCCCGCGGGCGTCAAGGTGGCGGCGGCCACGGCCGGCGTACTCCAGGCGTTCGCCCTGACCACCGATGGCCGGGTACTGGCCTGGGGCGTCAACTCCTACGGCCAGCTCGGCAACGGCTCGACCACCGAGGAGCACGTGCCGGTCTGGGTGAAGCTGCCCAAGGGGGACCAGGGCCCGGGCACTGGCGGCCGGCCGGGAGTACAGCATGGTCCTGACCGCATCGGACCGCATCCTGGCCTGGGGCCGCAACGAGGTCGGCCAGCTCGGCGACGGCACGACCACCGCCAGCTCGACCCCGCGGCGCGTCCACCTGCGGGCGGGTTCACGCCGACCGCCATCGGCGCGAGGCCGGCCTGGCGATCGGCCACCAGGTTCGCGACGGCCTGCCCGCCGCCGCCGAGCCGCTCGCGATCGGCCACGAGCCGCTTTCCTAGCCCAGGGGAGTGCGCGCTACCCATAATGTCCGCCTATATGGCAATCGCTGCGTTACGGGCGGTACGAGCATCTGTCGGCTTCCGTTCTCTTTCACTTGCTGTGATGACAGCGCTGTCACAGCTCTTGGAGAACGGAACAGGAGACCCATGCGGGGCCCAGCACGCACGATCCTGGCCATTATCGGCGCGGCAGGCGCGATCACGGCGGCGGCTACCTCCGGCGGCAGCGCGCTCGCGTCCAGCCACGCCAGCGGCACGGCCAGCACGGCCACGGCAGCCAGCCGGCCCTGGCTGCCGCCCACCCCGGCCTACTGGCCGCAGGTAGTCGGCCAGCAGGCCACCCACCCGAAGACCATCACCAGCGGCGCGCAGTGGCACACCGACACCTACCAGACGGTCGGCGGGGCGCAGCAGGCCCAGGTCATGAACATCGACCTGACCAACCCGAACCTCCGCTTCGGCGCGGTCGAGGCCGGGGACAAGCTGATCGACCCGTCCGACGAGACGATCTCCTCGATGGCCACCAGGACCGGCGCCATCGCGGGCGTGAACTCGGATTTCTTCGCGATCAACGCGACCGGCCAGCCCAACGGCATGCTCGTCCGCAGCGGCACCCTCGAGGCCAGCCCGGTCTCCTCCTGGCCGTACGACCTCGAGGTCCTGAACACCGGCCAGATCAAGATGGCGACCGAGACGTTCAGCGGCACCGCCGACGACACGACGACCGGTGCCACCGACCCGCTGGTCGCCCTCAACCGGATCGACCAGACCGGCCTCACCGAGGTCACCCCGTACCTGGGCGCGGTCTCGATCGGGGCGTCCACGATCGCGGCGGGAACGGTCAGCAACGGCGTAGTCACCATCACCAGCGTGAAGACCAGCCAGACCGCGCTGCCCCAGCTCGCCGCCGGGCAGGAGGACCTGATCGCGCGCCGGGGCACCGCCGACTCCACCTGGCTGCAGAAGGTGCAGCCAGGTGACACGCTGACGCTGTCCGACTCCCTGGCCCCCTACGGCATCGACCAGGTACAGACGGCGGTCAGCGGCGGCGCCTACCTGGTCCAGAACGGGGCGATGGCCGTTCCCGTACAGGCCGGCGGGGAGAATAACGTCAGCTACCCGATCGTCGGGATCGGCGTCAGCAAGGACGGCACGCACGCGATCATGGCCGTGTTCAATGGCCGGGAGAGCGAGAACCAGGCGATCGGCCTGACCCGGCCTCAGTTCGCCCAGTGGATGATGGCCCACGGCGCGTATAACGCGATCGAGTTCGACTCCGGCGGGTCCGCTGAGATGGTGGCCCGGCTCCCTGGAGAGTCGCACGTCAGCGTCCTTAACACGCCGTCCGACGGTGCCGAGCGGCCGGTGGCTAATGGCCTGTTCCTGTACTCCACCGAGGCCTCGCCGGCGGCCGCGGCCCGCGCGGTCGTGAACAGCGGTCACCCGATGGCCCTGCTCGCGGGGGCGACCGAGCAGGTCAGCGCCTACGCCACGGATGCCGAGGGCAACCCGGCGGCCACCGGGGTCCAGGTCTCGGTCGAGCCGCCCGGCCTGGCCGCCGTCACCGGCAGTCCGACCAGCAGCGGCGTCAGCACCAGTCTGACGCTCACCGCCGGGAGCCACCCCGGCTCGGGCTGGCTGGTCGTCAGGGCGGGCGGCGCGGTATCGCGAGAGCCGCTCACGGTGACGAGCGGTCCGCAGTCACTGAGCATCTCCCCGGCCCAGCCGGACCTGGGCAACGGCGATTCCCAGCAGTTCAGCGTGGCCGGGACGGGGCCCGGCGGGATCCCGCTGACGATGACGCCGCACGACGCCACCTGGACCGTGTCTCCGGCCGGCCTCGGCACGATCAGTTCCGGCGGCCTGTTCACCGCGGCGGCGACCGGTGACGGCCTGGCCACGGTCACCGCGACGGCGGGCGGGCGGAGCGCGACCGCCTCGGTGGCGGTCGGCAGCTCGGCCACGGTCGTCGACCCGATGACCGACACGGGCAACTGGGGACTCAACCTGACCAACGGCTCCACCGCGACGCTGAGCGAGTCGACCACCCAGATCGCCCAGGCCGGCGACGCGGGGTCGATGGACGTGCACTACTCCATCCCCGCGGCCAGCGGCGTCTCGCAGGTGGTGTTCTCCCCGTCGGGCGGCCACACCATCACGATCGGCGACGCGGCTAACGGCCTGGCCCCGAGCGCGATCGGCGTCTGGATCAAGGGCATCGGCGGCACCCCCGCCGCCCCGCTGGCCCACGGCGCGCTGACCTTCGCCGAGGCGTACACCGAGGTCAACGGGCAGACCGATACCTTCTATCCCACCGCCGTCACCTACAACGGCTGGCAGCTCATCGAGGCGCAGGTGCCGCCGGGCGCGCAGCTGCCGCTCACGCTGAGCTTCCTGGACTTCCTGGTCATCGACCCGTCGGTCAACCTCACCGGCGACATCTACGTCGCCGACCTGGAGGCCCTGTACTCGCCGCGGACGCCGGCGACGCCCTCTTACACGGCCATCCCGCAGAATCCGCGCTGGCTCCAGTTCACCGGCAGCCCGGCCCAGTTCGCCCCCGGCGGCGTGACGATCGCCGACTGGGATGACTCGCACCTGCAGGCCGCCGACCACGACACCACCGGCTCGGTGGTGACCAACGCCATCAGCACCGCGATCAGGGCGCTGCCGCCGGACGCCGCCCCCAACATGATCCAGGTCAACGGCGACCTCACCGACGATGGCACGATCGCCGACCTGCAGTACGGGTACCAGGAACTTCAGTCCTTCGGGCTGCCGTTCCATGATGCCGTCGGCAACCATGAGATCGGCCAGGGTGCCGAGCCTGAGGACCAGTACTGGACGACGCTGTTCGGCAACACGCACTACACCTACACCGACGGAGCCGCCGAGGTCATCGAGACCGACAGCGCCAATGGCGGCCTGCTCGCCTCTGATCCCTACCAGGTGCCGATGGAGGAGCAGTACGCCTGGCTGGTCGCCCAGCTGAACGCGAGCACGTCGAAGGACATCATCCTGCTCACCCACATGCCCGCCTACGATCCGCACCCGGTTGCTAACAGCCAGTTCTCCGACCGGTACGAGGCGCAGATGTACGAGCAGCTCGCCGAGGACTACCAGCGAACCCACCCGTGGCAGCACGTGATCCTGCTCTTCGGCCACGCCCGCGGAGTGGCCGAGCAGATCCTGGACCCTCAGGGCAACCCGGATGCAAGCGGCCTGCCGAACTTCACCGTGGCAGACGCGGGCGTCCCCGCGTACGCGACGGCTGACCAGGGAGGCTTCTACAATTACGCGCTGTTTCACATCCGGCCGGACGGCACGATCCAGTTCGCCTTCCAGCCGGTCCTGGACAGCATCGCCGTCGCCGCTCCGCAGCCGAGCCTGAAGATCGGCGCACGGGAGCAGCTCTCCGCCACCGGGACCACCCCGACCGGCGACGATCTCGCCGCCCTGCAGGTGCCGATCGCCGACCCGGCGTCGCACGTGTGGTCCAGCAGCGACCCGCGGGTCGCCGTGGTCGACCCGTCGACCGGGCAGGTGCTGGCCCGCTCGCCGGGGACCGCCCGGATCAGCGTGCTCTCCGGGGGCGTGACCGGCACCGTCACGGTGACCATTACCCGGTAGCCGCCTGCGACTCACCGACGTCGCTCCCCCTGGCGCTCGCCAGGGGGAGCGGTGCCGGTCAGCGCCCGTAGCTGAGGCCGTGCCCGGCGGTCTGCTCCGTCTCCACCACCTCCCGGCGCAGCACCCCCGCGGTCCGGTTGGCGATCCGCGGCCGCAGGTAGAGCAGGTACCACAGCAGCCCGAACAGCTCGGCGCCCGCCAGGTAGACCGCCGCCGTGTGACCCTCGTGCGGGGCCAGCGCGACGACGATCACGCCCCCGGCGTACAGGACGGCGGTGAGGGCGACCGGCAGGAACCAGCGGCCCAGCGAGAAGTCCCGCGGCCGGCCCGCCGGGATGGTGCCCTTGCCGTGGGCGAAGATCGCGCCGCCCACCGTCAGCAGGTAGATGAAGTAGTAGGCGACGCTGCAGATGGACACCACGTTGGCCGCCACGCCCGCGGACAGCAGGTTGATGCCGATGCCGACGACGGCCACCAGCACGATCGACGCGATCGGCGTGCGGGTCCTGGCGTTGACCCGGCCCAGCAGCGCCGAGCCCGGCAGCATCTTGTCCCGCGACAGCGCGAACGCCAGCCGCGTCGCCACCACCATGTTGGCCAGCACGCACGAGAAGATGGCCAGGAACACGACGACCTGAAGGACATCCGCCGCGACGACGCCGAAGTGACTCTGGAAGATGAAGACCAGCGGGTTCTCCGACTGGCCCAGGAGTCGGCCGATGCCGACTGGAATCGCGATGAGAAAACCGATGATCATGAACAGGCTGGCGCCGACCGAGACGTAGTTGGCCCGGATCATCGCGAACGGGGTGACCGACCGCGGGTCGTTGGTCTCCTCCGCCAGGTCGGCCGCGCCCTCCCAGCCGATGAAGCAGTACAGCGGCAGCAGCGCGGCCAGGATGAACCCGTACCACAGTGACCCGCCGGCGGTGCGCTGGGTCGAGGTCAGGATCGCGAAGCCCGCGTCGTGGTGGAAGAAGAAGATGGCCCCGAAGAACAGCAGCGCGGCGGCGCCGACCGACCCGGTGATCTCGAAGAACACGCCGGTGTTGTTGACCGCGCTGACCGCCCGGATGCTGATGATGTTGATCAGCCCGGCCGCCACCATGGCCAGCGTGGCGAGCAGCACGATGTCGCCGTGGGTCGGCGTGGTCCAGATGTCGCTCGCGAACACGGTGGCCAGCGCGACGGCGGTGGCCGCGGTGCCGGCCATGAAGGCCAGCAGCGCGGTGTAGCCGGTGAACCAGCCGTAGTGCGGGTTGATCAGCCGCGAGTTCCACTGGTAGGCGAAGCCGGTGATCGGGATGCGGGCGGCCAGGTGCGCGTACACCATCACGATCAGGAACACGCCCGCCGCGCACGGGATCCACAGCCAGACCCCGGCCGCGCCGGCCGTGCCGAACAGGCTCGGCAGCAGGAAGAAGATCGCCGTGGTGATGCTGATCATCGAGAACGCGATGGCGAACGAGCCGTAGGGGCCCAGGGTGCGGCGCAGCGACTGGAGGTAGCCGAACCCGCTCAGGTCATTGGCGTCTTCTGGGTCAGATATCTGGACTGGCATGTCGGCCACGGCGTGCCCCTTTGACTTGAGTCCGTTTGGCTAGATCAGTGGCTCTCGACCGTGGTCAGGACCTGGTCGAGGACGTCCAGGACCCGGTCGATCTGGGCCGTGGTGATGGTGAACGGCGGCTTGATCTTCAGCACGTTGCCCAGGCCCGCGTACCGGGTCGTGCCGAGGAGGACGCCGAGGTCCCTGGCGCGCCGCTCCACCTCGGCGGCCTCGGCGGCGGCGGGCGCCCTGGTCTGCCGGTCGCGGACCAGCTCGATGCCGATCAGCAGGCCGGGCCCGCGGATGTCGCCCATCAGCCGGTGCCGCGGCTGCATCTCCAGCAGCCCGTCGGTGGCGTACTTGCCCAGCTCGGAGCAGGCCTGGAGCAGGTTGTCGCGCTCCAGCACCTCGAGGGCGGCCAGCCCGGCGGCCAGGCTGGGCGGGAACTCGCCGAAGGTCAGGGCGTCGTCACCGGGCTGGAAGCCGTCCAGGGCCGAGCTGGCCAGGACGCCCGCCAGCGGGAAGCCGCCCCCCACGCCCTTGCCGAAGACCAGCAGGTCCGGCGTCACGCCGTAGTGCTCGGCGGCCCACATCTTGCCGGTCCGGCCGAACCCGGTCTGTACCTCGTCGAAGATCAGCAGGATCCCGGACTCGTCGCAGACCTGACGGACCTCGTGGTAGTAGCGCTGCGGGGAAGTCGAGCTGGCTGCCGTTGCCCTGGACCGGCTCCATGATGAACGCGGGCGGCAGGCCGGTGGCCCGCCGGGCGATGGCGTCGCGCAGCTCGCCGACGCAGTAGTCCACCTCCGCGTCGGCGCTGCGCCCGGACCGGTAGGCGTAGGGCTGCGGGACCCGCAGCACGGCCGGGAACACCCGGTCGAACGCGTGGTTGGTGTGCGGCCAGCCCAGGCCCATGCTGGCCAGCGACCGGCCGTGGTAGGCGTCGGTGAGGGCCAGGAACGGGCCGGTGGCGTGCGGCCGGTTGATCAGGGCCAGCTTCATGGCCATCTCCACGGCCAGGCTGCCGTGCAGGGTGAACCCGATCCGCTTGAGGTCGCCCGGGGCGGCCTGGGTCATCGCCTGGCTGAGCATCAGCAGGGGCACCGAGTCGAAGTTGGAGCGCAGGTGGCTGAGCTCGCGGGCCTGGGCGAACGCGGCCTCGATGACCTCGGGCCTCGACCCGCCCAGGTTGTTCGACCAGGCCATCGAGGTGCAGTCGATGTACTCGCGGCCATCGGAGTCCCAGACCAGGGCGCCCGACGCCCGGGTGATGACCAGGCTGGGCTCGGTTCCGGCGGACCAGCCCGACAGCAGCGCGGCCCGGCCGGCCTCCAGGGCTTCGGCGGTGTGGCTAACAGGCACGGGGGCCCCTCTCGTCGCCGACTATTTCGGTGGTGCTAACGATAAAGAGGAGGAAACCGAAGTTGAAGGACGAGTTAATGGCGTTATTGTGTCTGCTCAGGACACAATGCGGGCGGGAGGCACGGTGGAGAACGTGACGCTGCGCCAGCTCGAGGCCTTCCTGGCCGTGGCCGAGGAGCTGCATTTCGGACGCGCCGCCGAGCGCCTGTCGGTCTCGGCCCCCTGGCTCAGCCACACCGTGCGCGACCTGGAGCGGGCCCTGCGCGTCGAGCTGCTCACGCGGACCACGCGGTCAGTGCAGGTGACGCCCGCCGGGCGGGTCTTCGCGGGCCTGGCCAGCCAGGTGCTGGCCGAGCTCTCGACCGCGATCAAGACGGTGCGCGGCATGAGCGCCCCGCACGGCACGCTGAAGCTCGGCTACACCATCGGCGCCGGGCTGGAGATCGTGACCCGGCTGCTGCGCACCCACCACGAGCGTGATCCGGCCGCCGACGTGCGGACCGAGGAGTTCGACTTCACCGACCCCTCGGCCGGGCTGCGCGAGAACCTCGTGCACGCCGCGGTGGTCCGGCCGCCCCTGGGCCTGCCCGGCCTGGTGTCGGTCGAGCTGACCACCGAGCGGCTGGTGGCCTGCCTGCCCGATGATCATCCGCTAGCGGCGCGGGAGTCGCTGGGCGTCGCCGACCTGCTGACCGAGCCGATCGTCGCCGCGCCGGTGTCACCCGGCCCGTGGCGCGACTACTGGATCCTGACCGACTACCGCTCCGGCCCGGCCCCGGTGGTGGCCGAGGCGCCCACGCTGGACGGCGAGATGCACCTGGTCTCCCGCGGCGTCGGCCTCAGCGTCACCTCCGAGGCCGTTGCCGTGTGGTACCGCCGGCCCGGCGTGACCTTCGTCCCCATCCGCGACCTGCCGCCCTGCTCGGTGGTGCTCGCCTGGTGGCCGCAGGACACCGCGCGCGTCGCCGACCTGGCGGCGGTGGCCCATGAAGTGCGGGCCAGGATCCCCGAGCTAGGGCGCGGTCCCGGCGGGCTGGCGTAGCCCGGCGATGAGCAGCCCGACCATGCGGCGCGCGTCGTAGCGCGAGTCGCCCTCGCCGCTGGCGCACAGGCTGCCGATGCCGCGCATGAGCCCGTAGGCATCCATGTCCGGGCGGATCTCGCCGGCCGCGGCCGCGGCGTCGAGCAGCTGAGCGCACACCGGCACGAGGCGGTCGAGAAACCAGGCGTGCAGGGCCTCGAAGCGGGCATTGTCGGACAGCGCCGCGGCCAGTCCGTGCTTGGTGACCAGGAAGTCAACGAAAAGGTCGACCCACTGCGCCAGTGCGGCGTGCGGCGTGCTGGCGCTCGCCAGCAGGGCCGGCCCGGCCTCGGCGCAGGCCTCGACCTGGTGCCGGTAGACCGCGATGATCAGGTCGGCCCGGGTCGGGAAGTGGCGGTAGATCGTGCCCATCCCGACTCCGGCCGCGGCCGCGATGTCGCGCACCGGCGCGTCCACGCCGGAGGCGACGAACACGGCGGCCGCGGCGGCGAGCAGGGCCTGCTCGTTGCGCCGCGCGTCGGCCCGCTTCCGCGGCGGCGTTCGCTGATCGATGTCGGACACCGTGCCCGCTCCTCCCGTCATCCGCTTGAAAAGCGGAGCAGCGCTCCGTATAGTGATCGGAGCAATGTTCCGCTTGCCATGATGCCACAGGAGGAGACGCTGATGGTGCACGCGACCAGGCCGCGGTTCGGGATCGCGACGGCCCCGCAGCAGGTCACCTACGACGACCTGCGGTCGGTATGGCGAGAGGCGGACGCGATCCCGCAGATCGAGCATGCGTGGCTGTTCGATCACCTCATGCCGATCGGCGGCGACCCCGACGGGCCGATCTTCGAAGGGCTGGACGCTGCTCTCCGCCCTGGCCGCGCAGACCGAGCGGCTGCGCCTCGGGCTGCTGGTGACCAGCAACCGCTTCCGCCCGCCGGCCATGCTGGCCAAGATCGCCGCGACCGTCGATATCGTCTCCGGCGGGCGGCTCGACTTCGGCATCGGCGTCGGCTCACGGCCAGACCATCCGCTGGCCCGGCGCGAGTACGCGGCCTACGGCGTGCCCTTCCAGGACTCCGCCGACGCGGTCGGGAGCTTCGCCGAAGCGTGCACGGTCATCCGGCGGCTGTGGACCGAGGCCGAGCCGTTCGACTTCGACGGCACCTACGTCCGGCTGACCGGGGCGTTCTGCAACCCCAAGCCCGTCCAGCAACCTCATCCGCCCATCCTCATCGGCGGCCGCTCGGCCGCGACGCTGCGCATTGCCGCCCAGCATGCCGACCTGTGGAACTTCCCCGGCAGCGACATCGACGACGCGGTCGGGCGCGGGGCCGTGCTGGACCGCTGCTGCGCCGAGATCGGCCGCGACCCGGCCGAGATCACCCGGTCCCTCCCGCTCCCGGTCTCCTACGACGACCCCGGCCGCACGCGGGACGCGATCGCCCGCGCCGTCGAGGCCGGCTTCCGGCACATCGTCCTGAGCCTGCCCGCCCCCTACCCCGAGCACGTCGCCCGCTGGGTGGCCAGCGAGCTCATCAGCGGGTGGGCCTAGTCAGCTGGGCTATGGTCGGGAATGACCGGCTGGCCGCGGCTGGCCTGGCTTTCGCCCGAGGAGAATCGATGACGCTGAGCTGGCCCGCCTTAGACTTCCGGCGCAGGCGCCCGGGCGTCATGCGGCCCGCCCGCGCCGCGGTAGCCGTCGCGGCCGCCGCGGTCGCGCTCGCCGGGCCGGCCCTGGCCGCCGGCCGCGCGTCGGCCGCGGCGGCCGGCGGTCAGCGGCCACCGGGTTTCCTGTCGGTCCAGGGCCAGCTCGTGGGCGTCACGACCATCTCACCCAGGGACGCCTGGGCGACCGGCGACACCACCACTGTCCGGGACAGGCCACTGCTGGCCCACTGGGACGGCCGGAAGTGGGCGGTCGTGAGGAGCCCGGCGCTGCCCGGGCGCGGCCAGCTCTACCGCGTGGCGAAGTTCCCCGGCGGCGCCTTCGCCGTCGGCTTCTCCGGGGCCAGCGACAGCGTGGCTCAGCCGCTCGTCCTGCGGCTGGCCGGTGCGACGGCCAGCCGGGTGCCGACACCGAGGGTGCGCGGCGGGCAGCTGCTCGACGTGACCGCCACGTCGGCGACCAGCGCGTGGGCGGTCGGCCAGATCTTCCGCGGCCGGGCCCTGGTCCTGCACTGGAACGGCACGGCCTGGAGGCGCACGATGCTGCCCGCCAGCCTCGGGGCCACGGTACTGGGCCGGGTCGCCGCGACCTCGGCGGCGAACGCCTGGGCCGTCGGCAACACGCGCTCGGGCAGCCCGCTGATCCTGCACTGGAACGGCAGGCGGTGGAGCCGCGCTGCCTTCGCCGCGCCCGGCGGCAGCACCCTGCGGCTGCGCGGCGTGACCGCCACCTCAGCCGCGAACGCCTGGGCGGTGGGCTTCACCGGCGGCATTACCGACCTGGCCCGGACCGTGACCCTGCACTGGGACGGCAGGAAATGGAAGCGGGTGCCGAGCCAGGACCCGCAGCTGGGCAGTGAGGGTGACGGCTTCCTCGGGGTCAGCGCGTCATCGGCGCGCAGCGCCTGGGCCGTGGGCGGCGGGTTCAGCGGCCCGGACGGCGCCATCATGATCGAGCGCTGGAACGGAACCTCGTGGCGTGCGGTGCCTGCACCAGCCAGTTCCGGCAACCTCGACGGCGTCTCGATCGGCCCGTCCGGGCAGGCCTGGGCGGTCGGCCAGACGCTGGCGGCGAGCGAGGCTGAGGGAACCCAGACCCTGATCCTGCGCTGGGACGGCACCGCCTGGCGCTCGTGAGGGAGCAGACCTAGAGCCGGATGACGAGGCCGTCGCGGGCGGTCTCGAAGGCGAGCTGGCCGGCCGCGGCCCTGGCCAGCATCTCGGCAGACATGTGGGTGAGCACGATACGGCGGCTGGTCAGGCTGGCCCGGTGCGCGGCGAGGTCGGCGTAGCGCAGGTGATACGGCACCGCCTTGTCGTAGTAGTAGGCCTCGGCGATCAGGAGGTCGGCGCCGTCGGCGACCGCGGCCAGGCTCGCGGTCCAGGCCGTATCGCCGGTGTAGGCGATCACCGCGCCGGCCATGTCGAGCCGCAGGGCCAGCGGCGGAGCGCCGCTGGGATGATCAACTTCCCAGGTCGTGACCCCGATGCCGCGCACGGCCGACGTGCGGCCGGGCGGCAGTTCTACGACGTCGACGCCGAAGCGGCGACGGGTGCCGGAGGAGCCGGGGAACGCGGTCTCCATCGCCTGGCGGAGACGGTCCGCGGTGCCGGGCGGGCCGGCCACCGTCAGCGGGGTGGTGCGCCCGCTGAACTGGCCGTCGAGGATCAGGAACGGCAGCCCGCCGAAGTGATCGCCGTGCAGGTGGGAAACGAACACGGTGCCGATCTCGCCGGGGTCCAGGCCGCACGCCTTGAGCGCGCTGAGCGAGGTTGCCCCGCAGTCGAGCAGGACCGGCGCCAGGCCTGCCGCGCGCAGGTGGATGCAGGCCTGGAAGCGCCCGCCGCTGCCGAAGGCATCGCCGGAGCCGGCGAACGTCACGGCGACGCGCGGTGGTGGCGCGGCCTCGCTCATGGCCCTGGACTATACGGTCGTGCGCCGGAAACGCGTTGTTGGCTGGTTACCAGGCCTGAGATCATCGCCGGCGTGACGACGGACTCGGGGCACCCTGACTCTCGTGTCCCGGTGCTGTGGGTCTGCGGTCCGGCTGGGGTGGGCAAGTCAACCGCTTCGTGGCAGCTGTACTCCGAACTTGCCGATGCCGGGATGCACGTGGCCTTTGCCGACAGCGACCAGCTCTGCATGTGCTACCCGGCCCCTCCTGGCGATCCTGGCCGCCAGCACGTGAAGGCGCTGAATGTCAGTGCGATGGTCTCCGGCTTTCGCTCGGCCGGGGCCCGCTGCGTCATCGTCAACGGAGTTCTCGATCCAGCCGGCCTGGACACCGGGCTGCTGCCGGACGCAGACGTGACCATCTGCCGGCTGCGGGCCCGCGGCGACGAGGTCGAGCGCCGCCTCATGGCCAGGCACGGGCAGCGGGACGACACGGACGAGCTGCTGCGCGAGGTCAGGGACGAGATCCGGCTCATGGACGAGAGCAGCTTTGCTGACGCCTGCGTCGACACGACTGGCGTCCCGGCTGGTGAGGTCGCCGGCCTGGTACGCGCTGCGTGCCCGGACTGGCCCGGCTTCACCGGGCACTTTCAGGGCACTGAGCGCCAGCTCTCAGTCCGGCAGTACCCGCCGGTCAGCGGGCGGGTCGTGCTCATCACCGGACCGGCCGGCGTGGGGAAGTCCACCATCGGGTTCCGTCTCTACCTGAAGTGCCGCAAGGCCGGGCTGACCACTGGTTATGTTGACCTGAGCCAGATTGGACTCGTCCGGCCCGCCGGCGCCGGTGATCCAGGCCATCAGCGCCTGAAGGCGCGCCACCTGGCCGCCATCTGGCGCAACTATCAGGCCGCGGGCGCGACGCATCTGGTCGCCGTCGGCGCGATCGGCGAGCAGGCGGATTTCGACCGGTACGCCGGCGAGCTGAAGGGGGCCGACGTCACGCTCATCCGGCTGCGGGCCGGCCGCGACGAGCTGAGGCGCCGGATCATGTCGCGGGGCGCGGGCGGCAGCTGGCCCGAGCCAGGAGATCGCCTCCGCGGGCAGCCGGCCGAGTTCCTCGGTGACCTTGCTGACCAGGTCATCCGGGATGCCGAGGCCCGCGACCGAGCAGACGGCGACGGCGAGGCCATCGATACGACCGGCCTCGCCCCGGATGAGTCAGCCGGCGTGATCGCCCGCGCTATCCGCCTGACCGCTAGCTGACCGGCCGGGCCAGGGCGGCCAGCGGGTCGCCGGGGCCGGCGGCCAGGCTGCTCAGCCCGAAGACCAGCACGCCCGCCACCGGGGCCAGGATCTCCTGGACCTCGTCGCCGAGGGCGTTCTCGAGCCGGCCCAGCCGGGTGCCCTCGGCCACCGCGGTTCCGACCGCGACCTCGGGGAACCACAGGCCGTGCCGGTCGCTGCGCACGTCGGCCGCGTCCTCGAACAGCGGCAGGTGCGGCCGGGCGGCCGGGTCGCTGGCCGGGACGATGCCGGCCAGGGCCGCGGCCCGGTGCAGGCCCTGGCGCTGCACGTCGGCCTCCGCCTGCGTCCAGCGGCCCTGGCCGCCCACCTCGACCAGGGCGGCGGGAACCCCGGCCTGCGCGGCCTGGAAGATGGTGGATCCCTCGAGGCGGTCCACCAGGAGCCGGGCGACGTCGAAGCAGTCGGCCAGCGCGCGGGCCTGCTCGCTGACCTCGCCGCCGGGTCCGGGGCTGACGCCGGCGAACGAGTCCAGCGCCTCGGGCAGGTCGCCGCAGTGGCAGTCGACGTAGTAGTCGGCGCGGGTCAGCAGGTTCTCGAACAGCCAGGCGGCCAGGCGCGCGGTCGGGCCGCCGAGCGGGTCGCCGGGGAAGGTCCGGTTGAGGTTCTGGCCGTCGAGCGGATTGATGAACGCGGCCCGCTGCTGGAAGGCGACCGGGCTGGACTGGAGGCAGGCCACGACGGTGCCGCGCATCCGGGCCGGGTCGAGCTCGCGGACGAACTGCCGGACCGCCACCATGGGCACGTACTCGCCGCCGTGGATGCCGGCGGTCACGCCGAGCACCGGGCCGGGCTCGGCGCCGTGGGTGATGACGACCGGCAGCGAGACGGTGCTGGCGCCCAGGCCGACCACGCAGTAGCCGCGAACCTGCGACCCTGGCCGGGACGGTCAGGTCGCCGAGGACATAGGGCGGGATCTCGGTCATGAGCGCTCCGCGGGAGAGATAGCGGCCAGGGGAAGGGCGTCGAGGGTCTGTCCCGGCGGGAGGAATCTGCCGGGATCCATGAAGCTGATGTCCGTGGCCGTGGTGCCGTCGGCGATCAGGTCGGCGGCGACGGCGCCGAGCGAGGACGACATCTTGAACCCGTGGCCCGGAGAAGCCGACGGCGACGACCACCCCGTCCAGGCCCGGCACGGGCCCGAGCAGGCCGGTCTCGTCGACGGTGTACCCGTCGGCGCACAGCACCGTCCGGACCGGCCGGGGCACCAGCGCGGGCAGGAACCGGCCGACCCAGGACTGCACCGTGTCCAGGTGCCGGGGATCCCAGGTGACCGGGCGGGCCATCGAGGCCACCTCGTCCAGGTAGACGCTGGCCGCCACCTTCATGGTCCAGCCGTCGGTGCTGGGGAAGCCATAGAACTGCGCGTCACGCGCGCTGCGGATGAAGACCTGCTGCTCCTGGCTGGCCAGCAGCTCATAGTCGGCGATGGGAAACCAGGTCAGCACCTGGGGGAGCACCGCCAGGTGGGTGCCCAGCGCGTCGCAGACCGGCCCGGCGCCGGTGCCCGTGGCGACCAGGACCTTCGGCGCGCGGACCTCCTCCTGATCGGTGCGGACCCGCCACCGGTCTCCGTCGCGCTCCAGCGCCCGGACCTCGCGCTGGCCCAGGAACGAGGCGCCGTGCCGCTGGGCCTGCTGGAGGGCGCTGAACACGGCCCGCTCGCTGCGGACGAAGCCGCCCTCGGGATCGAACACCGCCACATCGCCATCGCGGATCAGGTGCTGGGGCAGGCGCTGCCGGGCCTCAGGTCCCGACACGTCCTCGAAGCTGAGACCGCGCTCGCGGCCCGCGCGCAGCAGCGCGGCGTGGACGGGGTGGTCGTGGTCGGTGATCGTCACCATGCCGGTGACGGTGAGCAGCTCGGTCCCGCTGGCCGCCTCGAGCTCGCGCCACAGGTCGCGGGCCCGCTGGAGGAGGGGCGTGTACTGTCCGCCCTCCATGTAGACCATCCGGAACACCCGGGACTCGCCCGCGTAGGCCGAGAACGGCCCGGGGATCATGAACCGGTCGATGCCGATGACGCGCAGCCCGCGCGCGGCCAGCTGCCAGCTGGCCATGCTCCCGACCGAGCCCGCCCCGATGACCACGACATCCGTATCCAGGACCGCCATCGCGCGTCATCCACCCCCGATTTCGGACAGCCACCTGTACCTTAACGGCCCGGAATGCGGTTCGCCATGCGCGGCCTCCTAGCGCACGGCCGTGACGACCGCCAGGAGGGCAATGAGGGTGATGAGCATGTAGGCGAGGTAGGCGTCCAGGCGGCCGGACTGAAGGCGCTGGGCCGCCCGGACCAGCAGCAGGAAGGGGCGGCGCAGCGGCCGGTAGAGGTACTCCTCGACGATCTCGATGATGTCGGAGCGGTACCCGACGTGGGCGTCCGGGCGGTCGGGGCCGAGCTCGATCGGCCGGGTTCCGGCGCGAGTGTGCAAGACCGTGGCGAGCACGCGCCGGGTCGGGTTGGCGAAGCCGAACGCGGTGTAGCTGGCCCGGCCGGACACCCCGGCGGTGGCTGACCGCCAGGGCGGGACCCGGCGCACGCGCAGCAGCCGCCGGCCCGACAGGGCCCAGGTGACCAGGGTGACCAGCGCGAGCAGGCTTGGCATGACGATCCACAGCCAGGACGGCGACAGGATGGAGAAGCCGGCGAAGACCGGCTGCAGGACCAGCGGTGACTTCAGCGCGCTCATGGTCGCGCTGGCCGGCACGACCGGCGACAGGCCCGCGGCGATGACCCTGATCTCCAGCGGGGTCAGCGCCGCCACGGCCAGGCAGCCGGCACTGAGCAGGAGCAGCGCGGCCCGGCCGGCCCGGCCGTAGTCCCCGTGGCCGCCGCCGGGGCCGGGCCGGCCGAGTACGACCAGGCCGACGAGCCGGACGAAGGTCACCCCGGCGAACCCGGCCGTGAGCGCCACCGCCGCACCGGTGACCGCGAGCACCAGCCGGTCGCCGAGGCCGGGCACGCGGAACTGCTGCATGAGCGCCTCCAGCAGGAACCACTCCGAGACGAACCCGGCGGTCGGCGGGAGGCCGGCCAGGGTCAGGCTGCCGATGGCCAGGCCGGTGGCGCTCCAAGGCCGGCGCCGGGCCATCCCGCGCAGGTCATCCAGGTCGTCGGAGCCGCCGGGGGCGGTCATCGGGGCGCTGGCGGTGAACAGCAGCGACTTGGCCAAGGTGTGGGCGACGACCTGGAGCGTGGCCGCTAGCAGCCCGACGGCCAGCAGGTCCCGATCGCGGGTGGCCGCGCCGACGAGGGCGACGCCGAAGCCGGCCAGGATCAGCCCGGAGTTCTCCACGCTGGAGTAGGCGATCACGCGCTGGAGGCTGGTCTGCACGGCAGCGTGGGCGATGCCGAGCACGGCGGTCAGCCCGGCCAGCACCAGGAGCACGCCGGTGACCGCGGCCGGGGGAGGGCCGAGCAGGGCCAGGGTCCGCCACAGCCCGTAGAAGCCGATGTTGACGGCCACGCCGGCCATGATGGCCCGGGCGGGCCCGGGGGCGGCGGCGTAGCCGCGCGGCATCCAGACCTGGAACGGCACCAGGCCGGCCTTGACCACGAACCCGGCCAGCAGGAGCACCTCCGCGACCGACCGCAGCGGGCCCGGCGGCACGTGCGCCAGGCCGGCCAGCGTCAGCGAGCCGGAGTGGCTGGCCAGCAGGAGGAGCCCGGCCAGCAGCGCGGCCCCGCTGACCCGGCCGAACGCCAGCGTGACCAGCGCGGCCGCGGGGCGCCCGGCCCTGGCCCGCTCGAAGCCGGACAGCAGGTAGAAGGCCAGGGTCACCAACTCCCAGGCGAACAGCAGGGTGAATACGTCCCTGGCGGTCAGCACCACCGCGACCGCGCCGAGCGCGAGCGCGTAGCTCGTGCCCAGGCCACGCCGGCCGGGCCGGTCCGGGCCCGCGGCCCAGCTGGCCAGGGCGAGCGAGACGGCGACCGCCGCGCTGAAGCTGAGCACCAGGAACAGGCCGGAGAGCGGGTCTGCCGCCGGGCCGACGGTGCCCGGCCCGAGCAGGCCGGGCACGCGCAGGGCGACCTCGTTCCCGGCCAGGGCGCCAGCCCCGGCGGCCGCGAGGCAGGCCGATCCGGCCGCGCCGAGCAGGTAGGGCACGGGCAGCAGCGCGGGCCAGCGGGCCCCGGCGGCCAGGTCGGCGGCGGCGGCCACGGCCAGCAGCGCCAGGCCGGCCACCAGCACCAGCGAGAACGCGGTCATCGGGAGACCTCCGGCGCAGCCGGCCCAGCGCCAGCAGTATCGCGTGCAGGATGGCGAACGGGGCGGGCGGTGAGCCCGGCAGCCACACGTCCACCGGGACGGCGCCGCCGACCCCGCCGGCGGTCGCGTACGACGGGCTGGCCAGCCCGCCGCTGACGGCGTCCGTGCCGACCGCGATGACGACCTTGGGATGGGGCATGCCGTCATAGGCCTGCCGCAGCGGCTCGATCATGCCGCGCGCCCCGGCCCCGGTGACCAGCAGCACGTCGGCGTGCCGCGGGCTGGCGGTGAGGAAGATCCCCAGCCGGTGGATGTCGTAGACCGGGTTGAGCAGGGCGAGGATCTCCCATTCCTCGGTGCCGTCCGACCCGGCGTCGACGTGCCGCAGGTGCACCGACCGGCGCAGCGCACGGGTCCGGGCGCGCAGCTCGTCCCGCACCGCGGCCAGGCCATCCGCGGTCTCCGCCAGCGGCGGCACGACCAGGCCCGCGCGGTGCACCGTCGCGCTGGCCGGGCCGGCTGCCAGCCGAAGGCGTCCGGGCGGGCCGCCACGCAGCGGCCGCACTGCACGCAGCCGCCCTGGTCCAGCCGGACCAGCCCGCCGGGCCCGGCGGTGATCGCGCCAGCCGGGCACAGGGCGGCCAGCTCCCCGTCGGGGTCGGCCAGCGGGGCCAGCACGGTGGCGGGGCCGCGCATGGCAGTCGCGTAGTCGTCTGGCCGCGCCGGCCAGCGCGTGGTCAGCACGCCGTTGCGCAGGCCGCGCAGCGCCCAGGTCATCGGGCCGCCCCCGCCACGGACAGGCCGAAGCTGGCCTCGATGAACGGGAAGTCGGTCAGGATGTCCCCGGCGAAGACCTCGTGCATCAGGACCAGATTGTGGAAGGAGGCCGACCGCACCCGGCAGCGGCGGATGAGCCCGCTCTCCAGCACGCGACGTCATAGAGAACCTCGCCCTGCGGGGCCTCGGCCCAGCCCGCCGCGCGCCCGTCCGCCGGGTCGCAGGGCACCCGCAGCGGGCCGTCGGCCCGGCCGAGCTCGCCAGCCGCCTGGCGCAGTAGCCGGAAGGACTGCGCGATCTCCTCGACGCGCACTTCGAGCCGGGCCATGGCGTCCCCGCCCGGCCGGCTGACGCGCGGAGACGGCCAGCGACCCGTAGGCGTCATAGGGGCGGGCCTGACGGGCGTCATCGCTGATTCCGGAGGCCCGGCCGAGGGGGCCCAGCGCGCCGTGCTCGCGGGCTCGCTCGGGCCGCAGCGGCCCGGTGGACCGCAGCCGGTCCAGGAACGACGCGGTGCCCATCAGCAGCGCGCAGGTCCGGCGTGGCTCGCCGGTCCAGGTCCTCCACGGCCGCGAGCAGGTCGGCAGGCGCGATCTGCGGCGGCCCGGCTACCCCGCCAGGGACGACGACGCCGCGGCCGAACCGGCTGCCGCACAGCCGGCTCACCAGCCGCAGCGCTCGCTCCTTGTGCCAGCCCAGCCGGGCCGTGGCCACCGCCAGCCCGGCGGCGTCGGCCAGCCGGAGCGCGACGTCGAGATGGCCGGCCAGCCGCTCCAGCTCGGCGTGCACGGCCCGGATCAGCGCCGCGGCCGGCGGGACGCCGGCGCCGGTGATCTGTTCCAGCGCGTGACAGTAGGCCAGCGCGTGCGCGACCGACGCGGTCCCCTCGACCCGCTCGGCCAGCAGCACCCCGTCGCCGGGCGGCGAGCCCTCGAACCGCTTCTCGATGCCCCGGTGCTTGTAGAAGATCCGCATGTTCAGGTGCGGTATCTCCTCGCCGGGCGTCTCGACCAGGTACTCGATCGACTCCACCACCCCGGACCGGACTGGCCCGTGCGGGATGGTGAACAGCCCCGGCCCGGCCACGTGGCTGGGCAGCACGCCCGGCGTCAGGATCAGCGGCTGGAGCCGCGGGTGACCCTCAGGCACCACCGCGAACAGGTCGTGGATCTCGCGCTCGTACCAGAACGCGGCGGCCAGGCGCGGCGTGAGCGCCGGATAGCGGGCCGTGCCCGGCGGGAGGATGACCTCCAGCGTGGTGACCTCGGCCGCGGCGACCAGGCGGGCGGTCAGCAGCAGCCCCTCCGGGCGGGTCGTGGCGAACAGGTCGGCCAGCCGGGCCCCGCCGGCCACGGCGCAGGTCACCTCGTCCCACAGGGCGGGGACGACGCTGGCTGCCGGGGCGGTGGCGCGCATCACGCCGCCCCGCCCAGCTCGCCGACCGCGCGGGCGAGCAGGGCGGTCAGCTCGGCCGGCGGATGCACGCCCAGCACGATCAGCACCACGGCGCCCGCCGCCACGGGGATCACCATCCAGGCGCTGGGCTCGCCGCGCGGCACCGCCGGAGCGGTGCGGGGGAGCAGGAGCATCTGCGTGGTCGTCGCGGCCAGGCCGAAGAAGGCGACGGTCACCCCGATGATCAGGACGGCCGCCAGCGTGTCGCGGCCGGAGGCGAAGCCGCCCTCGACGATCTCGAACTCGCTGCGGAAGATGCCGGACGGCGGCATGGCGCCCAGGGCCAGCACTGCGAGCAGGAACAGCGGGCCGCTCCAGGGCAGCGCGTCCAGGCCGCCGCGGATCACCCCGATCCGCTTGCTGCCGAACTTGCGCACCAGCACCCCGGCGCCCATGAACGCGTTGCCCTTGGCCGCGGCGTGGGCCAGGACGTGCAGCAGCACCCCGGCCAGCGCCACGGGCGCGCCGAAGCTCACCCCGATGGCCAGGATGCCCATGTGCTCGACGCTGGAATAGGCCAGCAGCCGCTTGATGTCCCGCTGGCCGAACAGGTACAGCGCGGCCAGCAGCAGCGAGGCGACGCCGAAGACCAGCAGCACGTCGCGCGGGAACCGCGGCCCGAGCGTCCCGGCCGCGACCTGGTAGTACCGCAGGATGGCGTAGAAGCTGACGGCCAGCAGGGAGCCCGACAGCAGCGCCGACACCGGCGTCGGCGCCTCCGAGTGGGCGTCCGGCAGCCAGGTATGCACCGGGAACAGGCCCATCTTGGTGCCGAAGCCCAGCACGGCCAGCACGAACGCCAGCATCACCGCCGCGTGCGGCAGCCGTCCGGCCACCTGCAGCAGCGGGGCGAAGCCCAGGTCGTAGGACTGGCCGAGCACCTGAGCGCCCGCGTAGTAGGCGAAGATCGTCGCGAGCAGGGCCAGGCCCAGCCCGGCCGAGGCGATGAGCACGTACTTCCAGGCCGCCTCGGCCGCGCCGTCGGTGTCCTCGATCGCCACCAGCAGGGCGGAGATCACGGTGGTCACCTCGATGGCCACCCACAGCAGGGCCAGGTTGCCCATCAGCGGCGCGGCCAGCAGGGCCCAGGCGAAGATGTTCAGGCCGGCCCAGAACCGCCGTGAGTAGCGCGCCAGTCCCGGCTCGCCGCCGCGCGGCAGGTAGCCGATCGAGTAGAGCGCGACCGCCGCGTAGAGAAAGCCGGTGGCCAGCAGGAAGACCAGGCTGAGCGCGTCCACGCGGATGAAGCCGAGCAGGGCCAGGTCGCGGTGCGCGGCCGCGGGCACCAGCGCGATCACCAGCCCCAGGCAGCCCGCGCGGCCACCGCCGTGACCGCCCTGGCCACCGCCGGCCGGGCCCGCAGGCAGATCAGTGCCGCCACGGCCGGGCAGGCCAGCAGTGCCACGATGACGGTCGTCACGGCTCAGCCCCGCAGCGTGGTCAGGTCGGCGGTGGACAGCGACTCGGCCCGGCCGTGATGCACTCGGATCAGCAGGCCGAACACCACCACCGCCACCAGCAGGTCGAACAGGAAGACGATCTCCAGGATCAGCGGCAGCCCGGCTGCCACGACCAGGGCGGTCAGCGACACCCCGTTCTCCAGCGAGAAGAAGCCGATGGCCTGCGAGGCCACGTCCTGGCGCATGATCATCAGCACGAAGGCGACCAGGACCACGGCGACCGAGATCGCCAGCGCCGTCGATGGCAGCACCGGGCTGCGGATCGGCAGGGCGGCGGTGCTGAACACGCCGAACGCCGCGACGGCGATCGCGATCAGCACCGTGGTCGCCAGGCTCATCGAGCCGCTGCCCGCGATGTCCGTCCAGCCCGGGCCCTCGCCACCGGCGCCCTCGCCGCCAGCACCAAGCCCGCGCAGCATCCGGCGCAGCACGGCCGGCACCACCACCGCCTTCAGCGCGAACGACAGACCGGCCAGCACGTACAGCTCGGGCAGGTGCCGGGCCGCGGCCACCACCACCGCCAGCACGGAGATCAGCGTCGACTGGGCCGCGTAGAGGCGGACCTGATCACGCAGCAGCGCCTGGCGGAACATCCCGAACTCGGCCAGCAGCACCCCCACCGCGATCACGCTGGCCCCGCCGGAGAACACGCCCGGCGCCGCGGACACGCCCGCCATCAGCCACCCCCCAGGTACAAGGTCAGGACACCCAGGCACGGCCAGGAGGAACGCGCCGGCCACGAACTCGGTGATCTTGAACAGCCGCAGCTTGGCGAACGAGTTGTCGATGACCGCGACGACCACGCCCAGGCCGGCCGCCTTGGCCACCAGCGCCACGATGGCCAGCAGCACCGGCCCGGCCTGCGCGGTGGAGGCCAGGCCCCAGGGCGCCACGAACACGTTGATCAAGATGGTGTAAAGGATCAGCTGCTTCATCGCCGATCCCCACCGCAGCAGCGCGAAGTACGGACCCGAGTGCTCGAACGGTCGGGCCTCCTCGATCATCCCGAACTCGTTCGTGCCGCTGTGCGTCTCGACCGGTATCCGCCCGGTCTCATAGAGGATGACCATGAACAGCGCCGCCGCCGCGAGCAGGTGGGCCGGGCGGACGATCTGGCCCGCCGACGACCGCACGGTCGCGGCCAGCGCATACGGCAGGTCCGTCCCGGTCACCAGCGCGACCGTGAACACCACGAACAGCACGACCGGCTCGGTGATCGCCCCGAACGTCTTGGCCCGGCTGGCCCCCAGCTGCGCATAGGCGCTGCCGGTCGACAGCGCGGCCACCGCGACCAGGAAGCTGGCCAGCGACAAGATGAACCCGCCGCCCAGGATGTCGCCCATGTACCCCAGCGGCAGCCCGAACGTGGTCAGCACCGGGATCAGCAGCGGCACCGTCAGGTAGCAGGTCATGGCGCCCAGTGGTGCGGCCAGGAAGACCCAGCCCGCCCCCTCCGGGGCCAGCGCCTCCTTGCGGAACAGCTTGGCCAGGTCGAAGTACGGCTGCCAGATCCGCGGCCCGGTCCGGCCCTGCATGCGGGCCTCGACCTTGGCGATCACGCCCGATACGCCGGGCGCCGCACCCGCGATCGTCAGCACCTGAAGCGCCTGAACCAGCAGAATCGGCAGCACCGGGCTCACCGCGCTGCCCCTGGCGGGGCCCCGGTGCGGCACTCACGATCATGGTCCGGCGGCTCAGCCTCATGCTCGTTGCCAGTCACAACCGCTTCTCCTCTCCCAAGTGCCCAGCAGGGGACCACGTGGTAGAGGCCATCAGCGAGACGATCCGCGGTTGTTGGCGAGCCTCATCGCCAGGAGACCCATTCTGGCCGACGGTAGCCACATCCCGCAATCCGCTACGCTGACCAGTACGGCGGAGGGGCTCGCCGTCGAACGCGGACACGCCGCCAACGGTCCCTGCACTAGCAGGAGGCCACGCGGTGTGCGCGAGTCTGGCTGAGCGCGTCAGCCATCTGTACGAGTGCGAGCAGCTGTCGACCTACCGGATCGCGGAGATCCTGGGGATTGACCGCCAGCGAGTCGGCCGGATCCTGCGCCGGTCCGGGATCGTGGTGAAACCGCGTGGAGCGGGCCGTCGGCGTCAGCCCGACCCGCGGCAGGATCTGGTCGAGGATCTCTACGTCCGCGGCCGGCTCAGCTCGGGCGAGATCTCCGCGCTGACCGGCATACCGTCCCGCACCATCCGCGGCTGGCTGCACGGCCGGGGCGTGGCGACGCGCTCGCGCGGGCGGGTGACGAGGGAAGACCGGCTGGCTCCGGCGGCAGAATCGGTCCTCGAGCTCTATGTCGCCGGCGGTCTTTCCGCCAGCGAGACTGGCGGCCTGCTCGGCGTGCCACGCCAGGCCGTCCTGCGCACGGCGCACGACCACGGCCTGCCCGTGCGGGTGGGCGGCCCGCCGCCGTCCGCCGGCCCGACGGAGATCGAGCTCATCACCGCCCTCTACGCCGACCCGCTGGTCCGCCGCGCCCTGGCCCGGCACGGCGTGGCCACGGTCCCGCCCGGCGGCGCGATCTGGGAGCGCTTCCCCTCCGCGCGGCGCATCAGTCCCGTCCTGGCCGCCGAGCTCTACGTTGACTGCGGGCTCGCGGCCCGCCAGATAGAGCTGCTGTGCGGCACGCCCGCGGAGACCGTGCGCCGGGTCCTGCGCAGCCTGGGCATCGTCCTGCGCAACCCGGGCGGCAGATCCCCGTTCCTACGCCGCTGGCGAGCCGGGCTGCTCGCCGAGCCATCCGCCAATGCGGTCGTAGATGTCCTGGCCGTAGCTGGTGGGCAGCGGCGGGGCGGCGACGAGCCGGAAGGTGCGCTGTCCGTCGGGCTGCCGCGGGGCGCGCAGGAACAGGGTCGTGTCCGGCCGCTCGCGGCGGAAGCTGTCGGCCAGGTCGAACTGGTGGGTGACGAAGAAGACCCGGATGCCCGGCTCCAGGAGTGCCCGCACCACCTGGCGGGCGATCTCGGATCCCTCCCGCTCGTTGGTCGCCGCGAAGGACTCGTTGAACAGCATGAGGCTGTGCGGGCCGAGCTGATCGGCGATGATGCTCATCCGGGTGAGTTCCTCGTCGAGGCGCCCGCTGGCCATCGCGGGGTCCTCCTCCCGGATGAAGTGGGTGAAGACCTGGTCGCAGACGCTGGTGCGCAGGGACCGGGCCGCGACGAACATGCCGCACTGCGTCATCAGCTGAGCGATCCCGGCGCTGCGCAGGAAGGTTGACTTCCCGCCGGAGTTCGCGCCGGTGATGATCACCAGTGGCCTGCCGCCGGCGGTGACGTCGTTGCCGGTTACCTGCTCGGTCCGCAGCGCCAGGCTGACGTCGCGCAGGTCGGCACAGGAGAACTCCGGTGCCGTCCAGGGGACCGGGTCGGGGAACGCGACGGGCTGCCCGCGGGCCGAGAGCTGGTCGTGCAGGTTGAGACAGCTGACGTAGAACCCGAGCTCGGCGCGCAGCATGGTGAAGTAGCCGGAGACGTGGTCGGCGGACTGGGCGGCGGCGTTGGCGACCAGGTTGAGGCCGCGGCTGGTCATGTCCTCCAGGGCCTGCTCGCCAGCCTCGTCGCGGGGCGGGATCGTGAAGGAGTACACGGTGCGGGGCTCGATCCCGACGCGCTCTTTCCAGCTGCGCCGGGCGCTGCCGGACCGCAGGACGTAACCGACGCCGCTGTTGTCCCGGTCCAGCTGTGCGCTCATCAGCTGGCCGTTGCGGAATCGCAGCTGCCGCAGGTGCCCGCTGAGCGTGTCGAAGTAGTCGTCGTCCAGGTCACGCTGCAGGCTGGCCAGCAGGGTGGTCAGCCCGGCGGAGGAGAAGCGGCCCGCCTGCTCGTCGGCCACCTGGCGCAGTTCCCTGAGCCGGGTGATCAGCACCTCGAGCTGGCCGACGGCGCCGGACAGGATGCCGGCGCTGCTGGGCGGGCCAGAAGCCCCACGTCCTTCGCTTGTCCTCCAGAGCGCCGACGGCGATGCCATACATCCGGCGGACAGTGTCCGGCTCGGCGATGCAGTCGGCGAGGACGTGCTGGCGGTAGCGGATCGCCTCCGGGTCGGTGAGGCTGGTGAGCAGCACGCGCGTCGAGATCTCATGCAGGAACTTGTCCCCGCCCGCCATCGCGCTCAGGACCGTGCCCAGCTCCAGGTCCTGGATCAGGTCGCCGCTGCTGCGTGGCAGGTCGGCGGCGACGTCGAGATCCTGGTCGGGGTGCAGCAGGTGGGCCTTCACGTGAGCCGTCCCTTCAGCTGCTCGTAGGTGACGTGGTGCCTGCGGGCGATGGCCAGCGCGTAGGCCAGGCCGTCGGCCGGCTTGCGTACCACCTTGAACGTGCGCTCGGCGGGGTTGTCCGGGGTGATCGTGCTGGTCATGCTGACCACGGCGGGGCCGAGCGAGGCCAGCTCGTCGATGAAGGTCACGTAGACGCACAGCAGGTCCAGCTCGATGACCTTGGCGAGCACCTTCTCCCCGAGGAACCGGGCGTCGCTGGCGGTGGTGGAGGTGAAGATCTCGTTCATGATGACGACGCTGTCGGGCGTCGCGGCCAGCAGGGCCTTCTGGATTCTCAGCAGGTCGTCTTCCAGCCTTCCGGCCAGGTCGCTGAGGTCCTCTTCCCGCTCGAAGTGCGTGAAGACCTGATCGGGCACGAACAGGCGGGCCTCGCTGCCCGGCACCGGGCAGCCGGGCCGGCCAGGTGATGCAGCTGGCCGAAAGTCCGGGCGAAGGTGGTCTTGCCGCCCTGGTTCGGCCCGGAGACGACAATGACGCGCTCGGCGGCCGGTGAGGCGGAACTCGTTGGTGACCACGGTCTGCCCGGCGGCGGTGAGCCTGGCCGCGAGCGCCAGGTCGAAGGTGTCGGCGGCGAAGATCTCCTTCGATCCGGTGCTCAGGTCCGGGTAGCAGAAGCTGAGCCCGGCCGCGCGCAGCGGCTGGATGTAGTCCAGGTAGGCCAGGTAGAACTGCAGCTCGCGGTCCAGCTGTTCCACCGCCGGGTCGATGAGCCGGGCGTGCTCGCGGCAGAAGGCGGCCAGTGCGCCGAACTCGTCGCTGAACAGGCGCGCGACCAGGTCCAGGATCTGCTCGCCGACGTGATTCATGCCGGGCCGGGTCCGGTACCGCACCCGGTAGTCCTTGACCGCGGCGCCCGGCTGGAACCGCTCGAAGGTCTTCTCGATCTCCGCGCTGTAGTCGGGCTCGCCGTCGTGCCGGCTCACCTCCACCCGCGGGCCCTTTACGCGGACCTGGTAGGTGATGGCGGCCAGGTCGGCCTGGCGGGCCGCGGTATCGGCGGTGAGCGCCTCGAACGCGGCCGACCTGACGTAGCGGGCCAGGTAGTCACGGAACGCGGTCAGGCCCCGCGAGCCGATCGCCTGCGCTTCGAGCTCGGCGGCGATGGCACGGACCGCGTCGCAGTAGATCGCTGCCGCGTCAAGGAACCAGCCTTCCCGCTGGTGGCCTGAGCGCATTCCGGCCAGCTGGGCCAGGTGACCGCGTACCTGCCGCAGCTGTGCGGCGAACTGGCCGGCCGCCTGGAACAGGCCTGGGTCTTCCAGGTCCCGGAACACCTCGTGCCGGTACCCGAGCGTGTCGGTGTCCCGGACGGGCCGGCCGAGCAGGCCGGTGATCAGGTCGCCCTCGTCCTGGCCCCGGGCGACCTTCGCGATGACCTGGTCAAGCCGCAGGTCAGCGAGCGCGGCCTGGTCGGCCTGGTCGCCCGGTCCCGCCAGCTGGGCCGGGCGGCCGGACAGCAGGCTGCCAACCACCCGATGCTCGTCCGTAAGCTGATGCGACCCGTCCATGCTGGTCTCCCGTCCTCGCCGCCGGGGCAGCGATCAACAGGAGCCATCAGCCATCGCAGGCGGTTTGTCGACGGGCCCCATCGCCTCTGACCACTCTACGTCGGCCCCCGCGCTTCCGCGGAAGCGTGCAGTGCACATGCGTGACGCAATTGCGTGAACGCTTCCGCGGAAGCGCGGTCAGCGTGGGGATATCGCGATTTCGGCTTGCGCGAGCTCCCAGGTCTGGCGGGCCCGGCGGCCGTTGAGCACAGCACCTGGCTGGGCACATCGGGCCAGGCCGACTCGGCGTGCCGCATTAGCACCAGTTTCATGGCTCTGGCTTCTCCCGGCTGCCCGGCAAGCCTCCAGTCGCTCAGGCCACCCGTCGGCGGGCTCCCGCTTCCGGGGGGCCGCCGCGCATCCGGCGAAGTGGTCATCGAATAAAATCACGAGGTCAGATGAGGCCCTGGCGGGAGATGCTGATCTCCCGAACCGCCGTCCTAAGCGCGGCTGACGGCTTCTTTCCTGGCGCCTCTGGTCAAGAAGGAGTCTTTTCAGCGTGCCTGAGCCGTCCGCCGAGCCTGGCTGGCCGTCAGCAGCCGGCCTGGCCGTCACCGACCCTCGTGCTCAGGAGGCGCCGCCACGGCCCCGCGCCCGGCCGGCGCTGCCCCGGATTGACCGGCGCGAGGTCGCCGCGATCTTCGCGGGCGGGGCGATCGGCACCCTGCTGCGGGCCGGGCTGGCCGAGGCGTTCCCGCATCCGGCCACGGCCTGGCCCTGGCCGACGTTCGCGGTCAACATCGTGGCCTGCTTCCTGCTGGGCTACTTCGTGACCCGGCTCCAGGAGCGGCTGCCGCTGTCCAGCTACCGCCGGCCGCTGCTGGGCACGGGGCTGTGCGGCGGGCTGTCCACGTTCTCCACGATGCAGGTGGAGATCCTGAAGATGATCGACGCGCACGCCTGGGGCCTGGCCGCGGGGTACACGGTGACCAGCGTCGTCGCCGGCTACGCCGCGATCTACCTGGCCACCGCGATGGTCCGCAGAGTGCAGGTGCGCCGGTGAGCCTGCTGCTGTGGGCCGGGGTGGTGCTGATCGGCGGGACGGGGTCGGTGGTCAGGTTCCTGGCCGACGGCCTGGTGGCGGCCAGCGCCGGGCGGGGGTTCCCGTACGGAACCTTTGCGGTCAACATTTCCGGCGCGGCGATCCTGGGGCTGCTGAGCGGCCTGGCGCTCGGCCCGGACCAGGCCCTGCTGGCCGGGACGGCCGCGGTCGGCTCCTACACCACGTTCTCGACCTGGATGCTGGAGACCCAGCGGCTGGCCGAGGACCGCCAGCACCTGAAGGCCGTGGTCAACGTGGTCGCCAGCCTGGTGGCCGGCGTCGCCGCGGCGGCCCTGGGCGAGCTGATCGGGGCGCACCTGTGAACGACGACTGCCTGAAGCTGACCAGCTACTTCGGCGAGCGGCACCGGGTGGGCGGCGCGTTCGTCGCCGACGCGCTGATCGAGGAGTACGGGCGGCACGAGATCGCGGCCAGCATCCTGCTGCGCGGGGCCGAGGGGTTCGGGCTCAAGCATCATCTGCGTACCGACCAGTCGCTGACCCTGTCGGAGGACCTGCCGCTGGTCGCGATCGCCGTCGACTGCCGCCCGCGCATCGAGGCGGTGCTCGAGCGGACGCTGGAGCTCAACCGGCCCGGGCTGGTCACCCTGGAGCGGGCCCGGCTGCTGACCGGGGAGATCACCCCGGTCACGCTGCCGGAGGGCCTGCACGAGGCGACCAAGCTCACCGTCTACCTGGGCCGCCAGGAGCGCGCCTACCGGACGCCGGCGTTCATCGCCGTCTGCGACCTGCTGCACCGGCGGGGCATCGCCGGGGCGACCGCGCTGCTGGGCGTGGACGGCACGGCCCGCGGGCAGCGCGAGCGGGCCGCGTTCTTCAGCCGCAACGCCGAGGTCCCGATGATGGTCATCGCGGTCGGCTCGGGCGAGCGGATCAGCCGGGTCCTGCCCGAGCTGGGCGGGCTGCTGGCCCGGCCCCTGCTGACCCTGGAGCGGGTCCGCGTGTGCAAGCGGGACGGCCGGCTACTGGCCCGGCCGGGCGCGCTGCCGGCGACCGATGACCAGGGCCGGGCGCTGTGGCAGAAGCTCATGGTCTACACCTCCGAAGCGGCCCGGCACGGCGGCCAGCCGGTGCACCGGGCCATCGTCGGCCGGCTGCGGTCGGCCGGGCTGAGCGGGGCCACCACCGTGCGCGGGATCTGGGGCTTCCACGGTGACCACCCCCCGCACGGCGACCGGGTCTTCCAGCTCGGCCGGCACGTGCCGGTGGTCACCATCGTGATCGACACGCCCGAGCGGATCGCCGCCGCGTTCGGGGTCATCGACGAGCTGACCACCGAGTCCGGGCTCGTGACCAGCGAGATCATCCCCGCCATGCGCGCGGCCGCCGGCGACCGGCGGCGCGGCGGGCACCGGCTCGCCACCCCGCCGGCCTTGCCACCCCGCCGGCGTTACCGCCGCGCCTGACCATCCGGCGTCGCCGGTAGGCCCCGGCCCGCTCAGGGCCGGGCGTAGTTGCTGGCCCCCCACCAGTCGACGATGACCACGGGCTCGTCGCCGACCACCCAGGCGTCGTGGCCCGATGGCAGGGCCGTCACCTGGCCGGGCCCGGCGTCGAACCTGGTCCCGTCGGCCATCTCGATCCGCAGCGTTCCGGCGACGTGGTACTGGAAATGCGGCGCCTGGCACAGGTCCGTGCCCGCGATGGGCTTGACGTGCTCGGACCAGCGCCAGCCCGGCTGGAGCACGAGCCGGCCGATGTCGCTGCCGCCGATGTGCAGCAGCTCGACCTGCCCGCTGGTGAAGGCGCGGACCTCGTCGGCCTGCGCGAAGTCCTTATGTTCCGCGGCACTGTGTTCCGCGGCCTGTGTCTGCGGTGCTCATGGCTACTCGTCCCAGGCCTGCACGCCGTACTGGCGGGTGATCAGGCCGCCGGCGAGGTCGAGGGCGGCGATGCACAGCACGCGCGCGCCGCTCGGGTACCGGCAGGACTGCACGAACGCCGCGCCGTCGTCGCCGACGACCAGCCGCTCGATCGGAGTGGGTCATGTCGCGGCCGCAGACGTCGGCGAAGTACTCGCCGATCGCGGTCCGGCCGCGGATGACCTTGGGGTGACTGGGCTGGTCATTGCGGTCCACGACGTGCAGCTCGGCGTCCTCGGCGTACAGGGCGAGCAGCCGGGACGCGTCCCGCTCCTCGATGCCCCGGCGGAGCGCCTCGGCGTCGAACCTCTGGCTGGTGCTGAGCTGGCTGGTGTTCATCGGATGCCTCCTCGGTGGTTTGCGCGATGCCCCCACCATGGCCGGGGCACCGTCAAGGAGCCGTCAAAGCGCAGGTCAGGACGGTCGGGACCTGTCGGCGGAGGGCCCGGCGGACCTAGACTGTCGACTGCCATGCTTGAGATCCGCGTGATCGGCGAGCTGGAAGTCCGGCTCGGCGGGGTGACGGCGGAGCTGCCGGCCAGCAGACGGTCCCGCGCGCTCCTGGGCTGGCTCGCGGTCCACCCCGGCCGGCATTCCCGCTCCCGGCTCGCGGGCCTGTTCTGGCCGGATGTGCTGGACGCCAGCGCCCGGGCCAGCCTGCGCAGCGCGATGTGGGCCCTGCGCTCGGCGCTGGGCCCGGAACTGGGCGGGTACCTGGCCGGCGACCGGGACACCATCACGCTGGACGGCGACGGCCTGCGCGTGGACCTGCGGGAGGCCCGCCGGCTGCTGGCCGAGCGCCAGCTGGCGGCGGCGCTGGCGCTGTGCGCCGGGGAACTGCTCCAGGATCTTGACGACGAGTGGATCGTGGCCGCCCGCGACGAGCTCAACGGGGACCTGGCCGCCGCGCTGGCCGAGCTGACCCAGCAGGCCCGCGCCGCGGGCGACCCGGCCGCCGCGCTGGCCTGGGCCCGCCGCCGGGCCGGGCTGTGCCCGCTGGACGAGTCCGCCGGGGCCGCGCTCATCGAGGCGCTGATCGGCGCGGGCGACGTACCGGGCGCGCTGGACGCCTTCGCCCGGCTGGAACAGCGGCTCAGCGCCGAGCTCGGGGTGGGAGTGTCAGCGCGGACGGCGAGCCTGGTGCGAGTGCCTGGCGGGCCGCCGAGCCCGGCTCCGCGATCCGCCGGGCTCGCGCGACCGGCCCGGACGGCGGGACCCGGTGAGACGGCGGGACCCGGTGAGACAGCGGGACCCGGTGCGGGAGCGCGACCCGGCGAGGCGGCGCGGGCCGGCGGCCCGGGGCCAGCCGCGGGACTCATCGGCCGGGGCCGCGACCTGGCCGAGCTGACCCGCGCCTGGCAGGCCGCCAGCGCCGGAGCCGGGGCCGTGGTCGTGCTCACCGGGGAGGGCGGGATCGGCAAGACGCGCCTGGCCGAGCAGGTGCAGGCGGCCGCGCGGCAGGCCGAGCCCGGCCCGCTGGCGGTGACCGCTACCGCGGCGGCGGGTCCTGGCCCGGCCGCCCCGTTCGCCGTCTGGGCCGACGCGCTCGACGACCTGGCCGCCCTGGCCGGCCCGCCGCCGGACCAGCCCTGGGCCGCCGACCTGGCCCGGATCGTCCCGGCCCTCGGCTACCACGCCGGCGGCGGTCCGGCCGCGGCCGGGCGCGCGGCCGGGGCGGCGGCCGATCCGCGGCTGGAGCGCGTCCGGCTGGGCGAGGCCGTCGTGCAGTTCCTGGGCTGGGCCGCGCGCGGCTGCGGCGTGCTGCTGGCCCTGGAGGACCTGCACCTGGCCGACGCGGCCAGCCTGGAGCTGATCGCCTACGTGGGCCGCCGGCTCAGCCGGCTGCCGGTGCTGCTCGTGCTCACCCGGCGCCGGCTGCCCGCCCGCCAGGACCTGGACGCGGTGCTGGCCGCGCTGCGCGCCCGCGGCGCGCTGGCGGCCGAGATCGGGCTGGAGCCGCTGCCGCGCGACGCGGCCCGGGCCCTGGTCGCGAGCACGGCCCAGCTGCCCGAGGCCGCCGTCCGCCAGATCGTCGCGCTAGCCGGGGGCAGCCCGCTGCTGCTGGTGGAGACCGCGCGCGCGGCCAGCGCCCCGGACGCCGACCACGCCGGACCTGGCCAGCGGGCTGGCCGAGGCGGTCCGGCGGGCCGTCGGCGGGCTGCCGGGCCGGGCCCGCCTGTTCACCGACTTCGCCGCGGCGGCGGGCCGGGACCTGGACCGGGGCGAGGTCGCCGCCCTGCCGCTGCCGCAGCCGGCCCTGGCCGCGGCCGAGGCCCTGGGGTCGGGGCTGCTGCGGACCAGCGACGGCCGGACCGGCTTCCGGCACGCCCAGCTGCGGGACGCGGTCTACCAGGAGATCCCCGACCCGGTCCGGGCGCGCCTGCACGGCGAGCTGGCCCGGCTGCTGCGCCGGCCACCCGGCCCGGGCCCGCAGGCCGGCCCGGGCCAGCGGCCCGGCCGCCGGGGCCTGCGCGCGGCCGAGGTCGCCCGCCACCTGCGGCTGGCCGGGCAGGACGAGCAGGCGGTGAGCTACCTGGCGCTGGCCGCGCGGGACGCGCGCCGGGTCGCCGCGATGGCCGAGGCGGCCGGGTTCCTGGCCGAGGCCCTGGAGATCGAGCCAGGGGATCCCGAGCTGCTGGTCGAGCTGGCCGAGGTCGAGGCGTTCCGCGGCCGGCCAGACCCCTCCGACCAGGCCTTCAGCCAGGCCCTGGCGGAGATAGCGCCGGCCGACTCCGGCGCCCTGAGCAGCGCCTGGCTGCGGCGCGGCCGGTGGCTGCGCGGCGGCATCTGCCATCCTCGCGAGTCCCGGCGCTCCTACCAGAACGCCCTGGACGTGCTGGACCGTGATCCCGACGCCGACCCGCCGGCCCGCGCCGAGGCGCTGGCCGGCCTGGCCTGGGCCGAGGCCGTCGCCGGCGACCCGGCCGTTGTGGATGAGCTGCTGGCCCAGGCGGACCGGGTGCTGGACGGCGGTCCGCCCGGCGACCTGCTCGTGCACGACATCGGCGTGGCGCGGGGCCACGCGCTGATCCGGGCGGGCCAGTTCGCCGCCAGCTACGGCCCGCTGATCGCGGCCAGCGCCGCCGCGGGCCGGGCCGGGCGCCCCGACATGGCCTACAGCTGCCTCAGCAACGCGGCCAGCGCGGCCGCCTGCGCCGGCGAGCTGGACCGGGCGCTGGACTTCTCCGATCGCTGCCTGGCCCTGGTCGTGCCGAACGGCCTGCTCCGGCTCAGCGTCTACGCGGAGACGGCCCGGGCGGCCCTGCTGCGCCGGCTCGGCCGGCTGGCCGAGGCGGCGCGGGCCTGCGACGCGGCCGCCGGCTACGCCGAGCGGGCCGGGCTGCCCGAGCTCGACGGCCTGGTCCGGCACGAGCGCGGGCTGCTCGCCCTGGCGTCCGGGGACCTGGCGGCCGCCGCGGCCGGGCTGGCCGCCGCCCTGGAGCTCGGCGCCCCGGTCGGCCGTCCCTCGGCCCGGCTGCGGCTGGCCGAGGCGCTGGCCCGGGCTGGCCGCGCGGACCAGGCCGAGACCGAGCTGCGCGCCGCCGTCCTCGAGCCCGTCGGGCCCGGTGACTTCCCGGCCACGCTGGTCGCCCGGATGAGCCGGGTCCAGGGCCTGATCGCGGCCGGCCGCGGCGACACCGCCCTGGCCGGGCGGCGCCTGACCGAGTCGCGCGACGCCTGGCAGCGCATCGCCCGGACGCTCAGCGGCCAGCAGGCGGGCGCCGGGTACGTCGCCGCGCTCATCGACCTGGGCCGCCCGCCGGTCAGCTCGCTGGTCGAGCCCGGCCGGGAGCTGGATGCCGTCACCGCCGAACTCGGGCGCCTGGACCAGCCCGCCGCGCCCGCGCCCGCTGACACCGCTGGCCACCTGGAGTGACTCATGCCGACCTTCGACCAGAGCACCGTCAGCGCCGGCGCGCCCGAGGAGGTATGGAAGCTGCTGTATGACCCGGCCCGGTTCCCCGAGTGGTGGGCGGGCATCGGATCGGTCGACACCAGCCGCGGCACCGGTGATTACACGATGTTCCCTGACGGGTATCCCGACTTCCCGATGCCGCAGACGCTGGACAGCAGCCACGAGAACGGCACGGTGCGGATCTCCTGCCTGGTGTCGGACCTGTGCTTCAGCTGGCGGCTGCGCCCGGCGGGTACCGGCACCGAGATCTCCGTGCACGTCGAGATCCCCGACCGCGAGGCCGCCCGCCTGGACGCTCAGCGCGAGATCATCAGCCAGTCCCTGACCCGCCTGGCCGGCCTCGCGGCCGGCTAGGGCATATCCCGCGCGCAGTGCGCACGGCAGGTCGTTGACGCGGTAAGTTAATGCCACTAGTTTGTAGTTAATGAGATTAATAAACCGGAGAGGACGTCATGCCCGAGCACCTGAGCATCGCCGGCAACACCCTCGCTTACGACGTGGCCGGGCCGGGCCCCCTCGTCGTTCTCGCGCACGGCATCGGTGACAGCCGGCACTCCTACCGTTTCCTGGCCCCGGCGCTGGCCGCGGCCGGCTACCGGGTCGCGAACGTCGACATCCGCGGCTGTGGTGACTCCAGCCTCGGCTGGGACGGTTACAGCCGGACCGACATCGCCGGTGACCTGCTTGCTGTCGTGCGTCACCTGGGTGGTCCGGCGGTGATCATCGGGCAGTCGATCAGCGGCGGCGCCGCGACGATCGCGGCGGCCACCGCACCTGAGGTGATCACCGGCGTCATCGAGCTGGCGCCGTTCACCCGTCAGCAGCCTTTCGACCTGGGCGGGCTGGTGCGGGTGAAGCGCTTCCGGGTCGGGTACACCCAGCTGGCCCAGGTCATCGTCCGGGGAAGCCTGGCGAGCTGGAAGAAGTACCTCGACGTCGCGTATCCGGCCAAGCCCGCCGACTGGGGCGCTGAACTGGCGCGGATCGAGGCCAAGCTGAGCGAGCCCGGCCGGATGAAGGCCCTGCAGGCCATGTGCAAGGCCAGCCCGGCCGACGCCGGCGCGCAGCTGCCCAATGTCGCCTGCCCGGTCCTGGTGATCGAGGGCAGCGCGGACCCCGACTGGGCCGACCCGCGCGCCGAGGGCGAGAAGATCATCGCCGACCTGCCCGCTGGTCTCGGCGAGCTGGTGGTCATCGAGGGCGCCGGTCACTACCCGCACGCCCAGATGCCCGATGAGCTGCTCGCGCTGGCCCTGCCGTTCCTGGCCAAGGCGCTGCCGGGTGCCTAGGGCCGGGCTCAGCCCGGCGTCGGTCACCGAAGCCGGGGCCCGGCTGGCCGACGAGGTCGGCTTCGATCAGCTCAGCATGGGTCTGCTGGCCGAACGGCTCGGGGTCAGGACCCCGGCGCTCTACAACCACGTCACCAGCCAGGCCCAGCTCGCCCACCGCATCGCCATCCTGGCCATGACGCAGATCGCTGACGCCATCCGCGACGCCACCCAGGGGCGGGCGGGCAGCGACGCCCTCGTCGCCGGCGCGCAGGCGATGCGGATGTACGTGCGGGAACACCCCGGCCGGTACGCGGCGGGCAACGCCGCCCGCCCGACCGGGCCCGACGACCCGCTCGTGGCCGCGGCCGGCCGGGTGATGGCCTCCTGGGCGGCCATGCTGCGCGGCTACCGGCTGGACCCCGGCCAGGAGATCCACGCCCTGCGGACGCTGCGCAGCATGCTGCACGGATTCGCGACCCTGGAGACAGCCGGCGGCTTCCAGGTCGACGCATCGGTCGATGACAGCTTCACCTGGATGATCAACTTCATCGACCACGGCCTGCAGGCCACCACCGCCACTGCGGGCCTGCGGGACACGCCCTAGGTGGCTGGTGTCTTTCGCGCGTGGCGGTCCAGCTGGTTTCTTGATCATTCCGGGAGAATTGCCGTAGCTGCTGGCTCTCTCCCTGGAGTGGCTGATGACACTGGGCCTGACGCCGAGGCAGGCTGACCTGTTCCGCGGCACGGCTGCGCTGTGCGAGGGCCGGGTGGCGCCGGACTCGATCTACGGGATCTTGCACCGGGAGTGCTTCGCGCTGTTCCCCGATGAGATGTTCGCGGACCTGTTCACTGGCACCGGGCGGCGTAGCGTGCCGCCGATGATCGTGGCGGTGGTCATGGTGCTGCAGCGCCTGGAGGGGTGCTCGGACCGGGAGGCGGCGGACCGGTTCGCGTTCGATGCCCGGTGGAAGTACGCGGCGGGGGGCCTGGATTTTGATTACACCGGGGTTCGCGCACACGGTGCTGGTGGACATGCGGGCGCGGCTGGCCGGGTCGCAGCGGCCGGGCCGGATCTTCGAGGTGACGCTGGCGGCGGCGCGGCAGGCCGGGCTGGTCGGGCGGCGCCGGGTGGTGGACTCGACGCCGCTGTATGACGCGGTGGCGACGATGGACACGGTCACGCTGGTCCGCTCGGCGGTCCGCGGGCTGCTGAGAGCGGCCGGGGGTGAGCTGGCCACCGAGCTGCGCGCGGTGCTGCGCCGCGACGATGATTACGCGGCGGCGGGCAAGCCGGCCTGCGATTACCAGGACCCGGCGGCGCGCGAGCAGCTGGTAGATGCGCTGGCCCGCGATGCCCGGGCGCTGCTCGGAGCGCTGGACGGGAAGGAGCCGGGACCGGCGGTGGCGCAGGCCGCGGCGCTGCTGGCGAGCGTGACCGGCCAGGACCTGGAGGAGGACGGCGGCGGGGTGTTCCGGATCGCCCGGCGGGTCGCTGCCGGACCGGGTGATCTCCACGGTGGACCCGCAGGCCCGGCACGGGCACAAGACCTCCGCCCGCGGCTTCGACGGGTACAAGGGCCATGTCGCGGTCGATCCGGACTCGGAGGTCATCACCGCTACCGGGGTCACCCCGGGCAACAGCGGGGACGCCGAGGCCGCCGCCGGGCTGCTCGCTGACCTGCTGCCCGGTGATCAGGACGCTGCCGCGGGCGATGCGGGCGGCACCGCCACGGACGCCGCAGCGGGCGGCGGCCAGCAGGCCGTCTACGGCGATGCCGCCTACGGCTCCGGCGAGCTCATCGGGCAGCTGGATGACGCCGGGATCGGCAACGGCATCAAGTGCCAGCCGCCGGCCGCGGTCAAGGGCTGCTTCCCCAAGGACCGCTTCGCCATCGACCTGGACGCCGGGACGGTCACCTGCCCGGCCGGGGTCACCGCGCCCATCCGGGCAGGCACCGGGCGCCATGCCGGTGCGGCCCGGTTCGGCGCAGCGTGCCGGGCCTGCCCGCTGGCCGGCCAGTGCACCAAGGCCGCCGGCCGCGGCCCGGCTGGGCGTTGTGCAGGACCTGCACGCCGGCCGCGAACTGGGCCAGCCGCGTCGCGTTCCAGCCGAGCGACGTCGGGGCCTGGATCACCACCTGGGCTCCGGCCTGATCGGTGTAGGTCAGGATCTCGGTGCCGCCCTGGACGTCGAACCGGCCCGGACGCCCGGCGACCGGCTGTGAGGTGCCGGGGCCGGGGCCGTGGGCGTCGCGGGACTGGAGCATGACCACGAGCTTGCCGACGAAGGAGTCGATGCTGGTGTCCTTGTCCCCCTGGGGGGCCAGGGTCAGCGCGTAGGCGTTGCCGCCCTGGATGACCCAGCCGCTGGGCACCTCGGCGACCTGATAGCCGGGCGCCTGGGCGCCCCGGTAGGCGACCAGCGCGATCGCCGCCGTGGCCGGGTGGCCGGCGCCGGGTCCGCCCCCGTGGCTGGCCCCGACGCCAGCGGCCAGGACCGCGGCTACGGCCACGGCCCCGCCCGTCAGGCCGGTCATCCCGATCAGGCGCCGGCGGCGCAGCAGGCGGCGGCCGCGGGCCAGGTCACCGGCGGGCTCGGCGGCCAGGGCCGGATCGGGGCCGTGGCCGTCGGCCAGCGCTCGCTCCAGCAGGTCCTTCACGTCGTTCATCCGTGGCTCCTCTCGGGGGTGATTGCGGCGCCGTCGGCCAGCAGCTGGCGCAGCCGGGCCGCGGCCTTGGCCGTCTGGCTCTTGACGGTGCCCTCGGAGCAGTGCAGGAGGCCCGCGGTCTCCTCCACGCTGAGGTCCATCCAGTGCCGCAGCACGATCGCCGCGCGCATCCGGGGCGGCAGGGCGGCCAGGGCGGCCCGGATCTGGTCGCCGTCGATGCCGTCGGGAAGCGCGCCGGGCGGGCCCGCCCCGGGGGAGTCGGGGGGATCTGAGACGTAGTGCTCGCGGCGCCAGCGCGGCTGCCGGACCTCGTCGAGATGGGCGTTGACGAGGATCCGCCAGGCATAGGCGGCCTGGGTGCCCGAGCGCCGCACCCTCGGCCAGGCCACGTACAGCCGGGCCAGGGCGGTCTGGACCAGGTCCTCGGCGCGGTGGGAGTCACCGGCGGCCAGCAGGCACGCCGACCGGAGCAGCTCGATGCGGCGGGCCCGGACGAACACCGAGAATTCCTCGTCACGAAGTGATCGGGGCATGGGTACCTCCTCACCCTTCATACGAGTCCGGGCCATCGCGGGGTTGCCCCAATAAGCTAGCCAGATGGCGGAGATCGGCACACAACGACTGACCCTGCGCGGCTGGCGGGAGTCCGATCTCGAGCCCTGGGCGGCGATGAACGCCGACCCGAGGGTCCGCCGCTACCTCGGCCCCCTGCTGACCTTCGAGCAGGCCGAGGCCTGGGCCCTGAACTACCAGGACGACCTGGACCGCTACGGCTTCGGCTTCTGGGCGGTGGAGGTCCGGGCGTCCGGTGAGTTCATCGGCTTCACGGGCCTGCGCACCCTGGACGAGGAGGTGCCGGTCACCGGGGTCGAGCTGGCCTGGCGGCTGGCCCGGCCGGCCTGGGGCCACGGTTACGCCACCGAGGCCGGGCGGGCCGCGCTGGAGTACGGCTTCGGCGTCGCGGGGCTGCCGGAGGTCGTCGCGGTGACCATGGCCAGGAACCTGCGCTCCCAGGCGGTGATGCAGCGGATCGGGATGACCCGCGATCCCGCCGGGGACTTCCTCGACCCGGACGTCGACGAGGGCGCGCTCCGCCGGCATGTGGTGTACCGCAAGCGGGGATGAAGGGGAGGTAAGGGGCGGCCAGGGGAGGGAGCGGGATGGACAGCCTGCCGATCGGTGACTACGCGCTGCTGTCGGACTGCCGTTCGGCGGCGCTGGTCAGCCGGGCGGGCTCGGTGGACTGGCTGTGCTTCCCGCGCTTCGACGGGCCGTCGGTGTTCTGCCGCCTGCTGGATCCGGCGGGCGGCCGCTTCGCGATCCGGCCCGTCGGCGAGTTCCAGGTCACCCGCCGGTACCTGGACCGCACCATGGTGCTGGAGACCACGTTCACCACCGCGGGCGGCACCGCGGTGCTGACCGAGGCGCTGGCGCTCGGCCCCGACGAGCGGGGTCACGAGCTCGGCCAGGGCTCGCCCGGCATCCTGCTGCGCCGGCTGGCCTGCACCGCCGGCAAGATCGAGGTCGAGGTCAGCTACGCGCCCCGGCCCGAGTACGGGCTCATCCACCCGATCCTCATCCCGGTCCCCGGCGGGATCACCGCCCGCGGCGGGGCGGACCGGCTGTTCCTGTCCACCTCAGCCAGCTTCCGCACCGAGGGCGCGACCGCGACCGCCGGCCTCCGGCTGGCCGAGGGCCAGGAGACCCTGTTCGCGCTCGGCCACGGGGACATGTCCGGCCCGCCGCTGGCCCCGTGGACGGCGGCGGACATCGCCGGCCGGCTGGACGACACGGTGGCGGGCTGGCGGTCCTGGTCGGCCCTGCATCAGTCGTACGACGGCCCCTGGCGGGAGCTGGTGCAGCATTCCGGGCGGGTGCTCCAGGCGCTGACCTTCGCCCCGACGGGCGCGATCGTGGCCGCGCCGACCACCTCGCTGCCGGAGACGGTGGGCGGCCAGCGCAACTGGGACTACCGCTTCACCTGGGTCCGCGATGCCAGCCTGACCATGGAGGCGCTGTGGGTGGCGGCCTGCCCGACCGAGGCCAACCTGTTCTTCGTCTTCCTCGCCGATGCCGCCGCCACCATGCCGCGGCGCGGGGCGGACCTGCAGATCATGTTCGGGATCGGCGGCGAGCGGGACCTGACCGAGCGGGAGCTGCCGCACCTGGCCGGGTGGCGGGGCAGCCGGCCGGTCCGGGTCGGCAACGGCGCGTGGACCCAGCGGCAGCTCGACGTGTACGGCGAGCTGCTGAGCGCGGCCCAGCGGCTGGTCGACAAGCTCGGCGAGCTTGACCCGGTGACCCGGCAGTTCCTGACCGCCGCCGTGGACACCGCGGCCAGCCGGTGGCAGGAGCCGGACCAGGGGCTCTGGGAGGTCCGCGGCGACCCGCGGCACTTCCTGTACTCCAAGCTCATGTGCTGGGTGGCGCTGGACCGGGGGATCGCCCTGGCCGGGCTCCTCGGCGCCGAGGACCGGGTCCCGGCCTGGTCGGCGGCCGGCGAGCAGATCCGGACGGCCATCCTGGACCAGGGCTGGAGCGAGCGCGCCGGGGCCTTCACCCAGTCGTTCGGCAGCGACGACCTGGACGCGGCCAACCTGATGCTGGCCATCACCGGGTTCCTGCCCGCGACGGACCCGCGGATGAAGGCGACCATCGAGGCCACCGCGGATCGGCTCACCGACCAGCGCGGGCTGGTGTACCGGTACCTGGCCCGCGACGGGCTGGCCGGCGACGAGGGCACCTTCCTGCTGTGCACGTTCTGGCTGGCCCAGGCCCAGGCGCTGGCCGGCGACGTCGACGCGGCCACCGCGACCTTCGAGCGGGCCATCGCCGCGGTCAGCGACGTCGGCCTGCTGGCCGAGGAAGTCGATCCCCGCAGCGGCGAGATGATCGGCAACTTCCCCCAGGCGTTCAGCCACATCGGCCTGGTCAACGCGGCCTGGACCATCTCCGAGGCCCGCAGGCGGGCCGGCCTCGGCTAGGAGCCGCCGGCTCCGCGCGAGACGGGCCGCCGGCGCCAATCTGATAACAGCAAGAAGCCGCCGGCGCCGTCTGCGTTATTTCTCCCGTAACACTGGTTATCTGCCGAGCGGTAGCGGGAATCATGAACGCGGCCCGGGCGGCATGCCGCTGCCCGGTCGCGCTCTTCCCGGCCCGCATGCGTGGACCCGGTACCGGCTCAGACCAGACTTTCCAGAGTGATTTAGTCATATAGGGACTGAGGGGAGCAGGGATGGCGGACGACACCGTGAACATGCTGCTGGAGGTCGTGGTCCTGCCGGTGGCCGACCCTGATCGCTCGAAGGCCTTCTACCAGGGCCTGGGCTGGCGCCTGGACGCCGACATCAACGTGGACGCGGACCACCGGATCATCCAGTTCACCCCGCCGGAGTCGCCCGCCTCGGTCCAGTTCGGCACGGGCATCACGACGACGCCGCCCGGCTCGGTGCGCGACACCTACCTGACCGTCACCGACATCGAGGCGGCCCGCGCCGCGCTGCTCAGTCACGGCGCGCAGGTCAGCGACGTGTGGCACGGCCTGGGCCCGGGTGGCGACCTGCGCCAGCCCGGGCAGGACCCGGGCGGCGGCACCTACCGCAGCTTCGCCGCGTTCGCCGATCCGGACGGGAACACGTTCCTGCTCCAGCAGATCACCCAGCGGCTGCCCGGGCGCGTCTGGGGGACCGACATCGGGGAGCTGGCCGACCTGCTGCACGAGACGTCGCAGAAGCACGGCGCCTTCGAGGCGGTGGCGCCAAAGCACAACTGGTGGGACTGGTACGCGGCGTACCTGGACGCCCGCCGGCGCGGCAGCTCCCCGGACGAGGCCGCCGCGGCCGCCGGGCGGTACATGGCGGACGTCAAGCACGTCGTTGTCTCGTAGCCAGCTCGTCCCCGCAGGTACCCGACGGAGGTAGTGATGAGTGCGGACCATGACTATGACGTGATCGTCTTCGGCGGCGGGGCGCCAGGTGAGCACTGCGCGGCGGCGCTGGCGGTGGGCGGGCTGCGCGTCGCCGTGGTGGAGCGAGAGCTGGTCGGCGGCGAGTGCTCGTACTGGGCCTGCATTCCGTCCAAGTCGCTGCTGCGGCCGGGCGAGGCGGTGCACGGCGCGCGTGACGCGGGCGCCGACGCGAAGGTCAACGTGCAGGCCGCGCTGGACTGGCGCGACTACATGGTGTCGAACTACTCCGACGCCGGCCAGCAGAAGTGGCTGGCCAGCCGGGGCATCGACCTGCTGCGCGGCACGGGCCGCCTGGCCGGCCCCGGCGCGATCGAGGTCAACGGCGTGCGGCATACCGCCGAGCACATCGTGGTGGCCACCGGGGCCGCGCCGTTCGTGCCGCCGGTGCCGGGCCTGCGGGAGCTGGAGGGCGTCTGGGGCACCCGCGAGGCGACGAGCATGAAGGAGGTGCCGCGCCGCCTGCTGGTGCTCGGCGGCGGGGCCGCGGGCGTCGAGATCGCGCAGATCGTCCGGCGGCTCGGCGGCGAGGCGGTGATCGTGGAGGGCGCCGACCGGGTGATGCCCCGCGAGGCCGCGCCGCTGGGCCAGGCCCTCAGCGAGGCGCTGCGCCAGGACGGCATCGAGCTGGTGCTGGGTAAGCAGGCCACCGCCGCGCGGCGGGACGGCGACGAGTACGTGCTGGAGTTCGACGGCGCCCCCGAACTGCGCGGCGACCGGCTGCTGGTGTGCACCGGCCGTCGGCCGCGGGTCGCGGACATCGGGCTGGAGACGGTCGGCGTGCAGCCCGCGCCGCACGGGATCCCGGTGGATGACCACATGCGCGCGGGCGACGGGCTGTGGGCCATCGGCGACGTCACCGGCATCTGGCCGCTGACCCACGTGGGCGAGTACGCGGGCGACGTGGTCGCGGCCAACATCCTGGGCCGCCAGCCGCGGACGGCCAACTTCGAGGCGGTGCCGCGGGTCACCTACACCGATCCGCAGGCGGCCGCGGTGGGCGTGCTCGAGGCCGAGTACAGCGGCACCGCGCTGCTGTCGGAGGTGCCGAAGACGGCCACGTACACCCACGCCTACGCCAAGTCGAACGGGTTCATGACCCTGCTCAGCGACGGCCAGCTGCTGACCGGCGCCTACGCGCTCGGGCCCGAGGCGGGCGAGTGGCTCCAGCAGGCCACGCTGGCCATCCGGGCCCACGTGCCGGTGGAGGTGCTGATCGACACGATCCAGCCGTTCCCGAGCTTCTCCGGCATCTACGACGCGGCGCTGAAGGAGCTCAACATGGCGATCATCGACATGCCGCACCCGCTCCGGCCGGTGGACGCGCAGATGGCGAACCTGCCCGCGGGGGGTGGTGGATCATGACGAGCGCAGCCCCGGCCCCGGCCGGGCCGCACCAGCCCGAGCTGGCCGGCCAGACCGTCGTGGTGATCGGCGGCAGCTCCGGCATGGGGCTGGAGACCGCGCGGCGGGCCAGGGCCGAGGGGGCCGAGGTCATCCTGGCCGCCCGCAACCCCGACCGGCTCCGCCAGGCGGCGCAGGAACTGGGCGCGCGGTACAGCGCGGCCTTCGACGCGGGCGACCCGGCGGCCGTGGCGCAGTTCTTCCGTGACCTGCCGGGGCCGATCGACCACGTGATGCTCACGGCGGGCGGCCCGCACTACGGGCCACTGCTCGAGATGGACGCCGAGGCCGTGCGGCAGGCGCTCAGCCAGCACATCGTGGAGGCGCTGGAGGTGGCCCGCAACGCGGTCGGCCAGATGCGGCCCGGCGGCACGCTGATCTTCATGAGCGGGACCGGCGGCCGGCGGGTCGGCCACGGGCTCGGGATCGCGTCGGCGGCCACGGCGGCGACGCAGCCGTTCGCGGCCGCCCTGGCGCTGGAGGTCGCGCCGGTGCGCGTCAACCTCATCGCGCCCGGCTTCGTGGACACGCCGCTGTCGGCCACGCTGCTGGGGGACCAGCTCGAGGCGCGCCGGGAGGAGCTGCGGAAGACGCTGCCGATCGGCCGCGTGGTCGGGCCGGCCGACGTAGCGGCGCTGGCGGTCCACATCATGAGCAACACGGCGCTGGACGGCGCGACCTTCGACATCGACGGCGGGGCGCAGTTCGTCTGGTGACGCACCCGGCCCGGTGACGGGACGCGTCAGCGGGGCTGGCCGCTGACGAGAGCTGGTGGCGGGCTGCCGCCTGCCTGAGCTCATTTGTTAGTGGCTCAGGTTGTTGACGCCGGCCTGGAACCCTTCCCATTTCGCTGCTAAAGTGCATACAGTTTGGGGAGGCCGGTCCGCCGGCCGCGGTGGCTCCGACCAGCCGGGAGGGCAGGCAGCCGTGACTGAGGCGGAACGCGCGCAGATCGCCGGGGCGCTGCTGGAGGCGTACGCCAGCCGGGCCCCGGTTGAGCCGCTGACCAGCCTTTACCCCGGACTGAGCCGGGAGGACGCGTACGCCATCCAGGTGCTCCAGGTGCGGCACTGGCAGGCGGCCGGGGCGCGGATCGCGGGGCACAAGGTCGGCCTGACGTCGGCCGCGATGCAGCGCCAGTTCGGCGTGGACCAGCCGGACTACGGGCACCTGACGGACGGGATGTTCTGGCTGGAGCACGAGCGCATCCCGGCGTCCCGCTTCCTTCAGCCGCGCGCGGAGCCGGAGATCGCGTTCGTGCTGGCCCGGTCGCTCAAGGGGCCGGGGGTGTCGGTCACCGAGGCGATCAGCGCGGTGGCCTACGTGCTGCCGGCGCTGGAGCTGATCGATTCGCGGATCCGGGACTGGAAGATCGGCCTGGCCGACACGATCGCGGACAACGCCTCGTCCGGGGGCGTGGTGCTGGGCGGCCCGCCGACGGCGCTGACGGGCGTGGACCTGCGGCTGGCGGGCTGCACGCTGCACCGCAACGGCGTGCTGGCCGGGACGGGGGCGGGCGGGGCCGTGCTGGGCTCGCCGCTGACCTCGCTGGTCTGGCTGGCCAACACGATCGGCGAGCACGGGGTGGGCCTGGAGGCGGGGCAGGTGGTGCTGCCGGGGTCGGTGACCGCGGCCATCCCGGTGGGGGCCGGGGACACGGTGACGGCCACGTTCGCGGGGCTGGGCCGGGTGACCGCGCGGTTCGGGACCTGAGTGCGGCCGGGTCTGATAACAGCAAGAGGCTGATAACAGCAAGAAAGAGATGACTGAGCTGATAACAGCAAGAAGGAGCCCAGGTTGAGTACGGTCACGGCCGCGATCGTCGGCCCCGGGAACATCGGCACGGACCTGCTGGCCAAGCTGCGCCGCAGCGACCGGATCACGGTGCGGTACATGGTCGGCGTGGACCCGGAATCGGACGGGCTGGCCCGGGCCCGGGCGCTCGGGGTGGAGGCCTCGGCGGGCGGCGTGGACTGGCTGCTGAGCCGGCCCGAGCCGCCCGACCTGGTCTTCGAGGCGACCTCGGCCCGGGCGCACCTGGCCAGCGCGCCGCGCTACGCGGAGGCCGGCATCCGGGCGGTGGACCTCACCCCGGCCGCGGTGGGCCCGCTGGTCTGCCCGCCGGTCAACCTGGAGGAGCACCGCGACGCGCCCAACCTCAACATGATCACCTGCGGCGGGCAGGCGACGATCCCGCTGGTCGCGGCGGTGTCGGCGGTGACGCCGGTGCCGTACGCGGAGATCGTGGCGTCGATCGCGTCGCGGTCGGCCGGGCCGGGCACCCGGGCCAACATCGACGAGTTCACGGTGACCACCGCGCGGGCCATCGAGCGGGTCGGCGGGGCGGGCCGGGGCAAGGCCATCATCGTCCTCAACCCGGTCGAGCCGCCGATGATCATGCGCGACACGGTGTTCTGCGCGATCAGCCCGGACGCCGACCAGGCGGCCATCGCGGAGTCGGTGCAGGCCATGGTGGCGCAGGTGGCCCGCTACGTGCCGGGCTACCGGCTGCGGGCCGATCCGCAGTTCGACCCGCCGGGCGCGAGCCGGCCGGACTGGGCCCGGGTGGCGCTGTTCCTGGAGGTGCGCGGCAACGGGGACTACCTGCCGCCGTGGGCCGGCAACCTGGACATCATGACCGCGGCGGCGGCCCGGGTGGGCGAGCTGCTGGCCACCGCGGCGCTTGAGGGGGCGGCGCGATGACCAGCGATGTGATGAGCAGGGACGGGCGGGACGTGCGGATCACCGACTCCACGCTGCGCGACGGCTCGCACGCCATGGCCCACCAGTTCACCGAGGGCCAGGTGCGCCAGGTGGTGTCGGTGCTGGACGGGGCCGGGGTCGAGGTCATCGAGGTGTCGCACGGCGACGGGCTGGGCGGCTCGTCGTTCAACTACGGGTTCTCCGGGACCGACGAGATCCGCCTGATCGCGGCCGCGGTGGCCGAGGCCCGCCAGGCCGCGATCGCGGTGCTGCTGCTGCCCGGCGTCGGCACCGCGGACGACCTGCGCGCGGCGCACCAGGCGGGCGCGTCGGTGGCCCGGATCGCCACCCACTGCACCGAGGCCGACGTGTCGGTGCAGCACTTCCAGGCCGCGCGGGACCTGGGCATGGAGACGGTCGGCTTCCTGATGATGGCCCACCGGGTGGACCCGGACGGGCTGGCCCGGCAGGCCAGGATCATGGCCGACGCGGGCGCGCAGTGCGTCTACGTGGTCGACTCGGCCGGGGCGCTGGTGCTGGCGCAGGCGCAGGCCCGGGTCCGGGCCCTGGTCACCGAGCTGGCCGGCGACGCGCAGGTGGGCTTCCACGGGCACCAGAACCTGTCGCTGGGCGTGGCCAACTCGGTGCTGGCCTACCAGGGGGGCGCGACCCAGATCGACGGGGCGCTGTGCGCGCTGGGCGCCGGGGCCGGCAACGCGCCCACCGAGGTGCTGGCGGCCACGTTCGACCGCCTGGGCATCCGGACCGGGGTGGACGTGCCGGGCGTGCTGGCCGCGGCCGAGGAGGTGGTCCGGCCGATCATCCCGCGGCTGCCGTGGATGGACCGGTCCTCGGTGGTGCAGGGCTACGCGGGGGTGTACTCGTCGTTCTTGCTGCACGCCCAGCGGGCGGCCGAGCGGTACGGCGTGCCCGCGCACACGATCTTGCAGCGGGTCGGCGAGGCGGGCTACGTGGGCGGCCAGGAGGACATGATCATCGACGTGGCGCTGGAGCTGCTGCGGGAGCAGGAAGGGGCTCGCGCGTGAGCGCGCGGCTGGCCGGGGTCCGGGTCGGCCCGGCCGGCGGCGATGGCCCGCTCACCGGGTGGCTGACCGACGACATGGTGCTGCCGCCCGGCGCGCCGGTGCCGCAGGACCGGCTCACCGAGCCGCGGGCCGCGCCGCAGATCGTGTTCGTGATGCGCGAGCGGCTGGCCGGGCCGGGGGTGACGGCGGCGGCCGCGCTGGGCGCGGTGGCCTCGGTGCTCGGCGGGATCGAGATCAGCGACGGCCGGCCCCTGGACGCCCCGGCCGGGCCGGACGCGGAGGCGGACGAGGCCGCCGGCGGCCTGGTCACCGGCCCGGTGGCGGTCTCGCCGTCCGGGCTGGACCTGTCCCTGGAGGCGTGCCTGCTCGAGGTGGACGGCGAGATCACCGACTCGGCCACCGGCGCGGCCGCGCACGGCCACCCGGCCCAGGCCCTGGCCCTGGCCGCCAACGAGCTAGGCCGCCGCGGCCTGGCCATCGAGCCGGGCTGGCTCGTGCTCACCGGCGGCCTGACCAGCGCGGTCCCGGTCCGGCGCGGCATGTCCCTGGCCGTGCACTTCACCCGCCTGGGCTCGATCTTCCTGTCCGGCGGCTAGCGGGTCGGCGGGGCGGGCGGGGTCGGGCGGGGTCGGCGGGATGTTGTAGTTGATGCGGAAGAGGTTGGCCGGGTCGTACTGGGCCTTGATCCGGGCCAGGCGGGCGTACTTCTCCGGGCCGCCGAACGCCTCGACCACCCGGTCCATCTCGTCGAAGTTGAGCATGTTCACGTAGATGCCCTGCCCGGTCCACGGCTTGAGGTCGGCCACGATCCGCCGGGTCCGGTCGATGTACTCCTCGTCGCGGGCCGGATCGTCCCAGCGCATCGCGAAGTTCAGCCACAGCAGGTAGCCGCGGTTCGCGAACGCCGCGTCGTCCTCGGCCACGTCGCCGATGGCCCCGCCCAGGCCGATGATCTCGACCTCGCCCTCCATCGGCATGTCCGACCAGAAGTCGACCAGCTTGTCGATGGCCTCGCTGCCCAGCTCGGCCACGTGCGCTTCCTTGGTGTAGTAGCGGTGCCCGTCCGCGAACTCCTCGTCGATCAGGTGCTGCACCACCCCCGCGAACGGGACCACCGTCGACGCCTTCAGGATCGGCTCGCCCACGTCGCACAGCCGGTCGATCATCGCCGCCCCCTCCGGGTCCTCGGCGTCGTCCAGCCACATCGAGAACAGCATCACCACCCGCCGGCCGACCAGCTCCGGCGGCACGAACGGCTGCGGCGGCATGTCGTGCTTCAGCGCCGCGTGCCAGCCCACCGAGCGCGGCAGCGTGGGCACCAGCGCGGCGTAGTCGCGCAGCGCCGCGCCCGCGTGCTCCTCGTCGTACAGCGACACCCCGATCCGCATCAGCGGGCCGAAGTCCTGCGCGCGGAACGTGAACCGGGTGACGATGCCGAAGTTGCCGCCGCCGCCCTTGAGCGCCCAGAACAGCTCCGGGTGCTGCGCGGCGGACGCCTCGACCACCTCGCCGCTGGCCAGCACCACCTCCAGCGCGACGAACTGGTCGCAGGTCAGGCCGTGCTTGCGGGAGAACCAGCCGATGCCGCCGCCCAGGGCCAGCCCGGCCACCCCGGTCTCCGACATGATGCCCGCCGGCACGATCAGCCCGTGCGGCGCCGTGGCCGCGTCCACCGTGCCCAGCAGGCAGCCGCCGCCCGCGTGCACCAGCTTGCGCTCGGCGTCCACCGTCACCTCGCGCAGCCCGCCCAGGTCGATGACCAGGCCGCCCTCGGAGGTCGCCTTGCCCGCCACCGAGTGACCGCCGCAGCGGACCGCGGGCGGCAGCCCGTGCTCGCGGGCCACGTTGACCGCCGCCACCACGTCCGCGGTGCTGGCGCAGCGCAGGATGAGCCCCGGCCGCCGGTCGATCATGGCGTTCCACACCAGCCGGGCCCGGGCGTAAGCCTCGTCGTCCGGGCCGATGATGTCGCCGCCGAACGTCCCGGCCAGCGCCGCGGTGATCTTCGCGCGCAGCGGCTCGTCGATGATCGGCGTGACCGCGATTGGGTCCGCCGCCGAGGTCACAGACATGTCAGTCCCCTTCAGTTTCGATATCCCTAACAAAGGTGGTCCGGGCGGACCCGGCCCCGACGCCTCAGGCCCGCGTGCCCGACGGCCCGGCGGAGCCGGCCTGGGCCTCGGTCTGTGCCAGCGTCTCGGTGTCGGCCTCGGCCAGGCGGCGCATCGCGTTCAGCGTCGCGGCCACCGCCTTGAGGTAATCGCCCGTCATCGAGTCGGCGTATTCCTGCTCGGTGTCCGTGCCGCCCGCCACCCCGGCCACCACCAGCGCGAAGCTGAACCGCAGGGCCAGGCCGCCGGCCGTGTCCTCGATCTCGTTGGCGATGGTGCCCAGCACCGGGCCCGCGGTACGGGTGAACACCACCCGGTGCGGGGCCTCCAGCGTGATCCGCTCGGTGAAGTGCTGGCCGCGGAAGTCGATGTCCCGGTCGAACACCGTGTCGCTGAGCCAGTCGGTGACCTCGCAGTAGGTCATGCTGGGCACGAACGGCAGCGCGTTGCTGGCCTTGAGCACCAGCCCGTCCCAGACCGCGGCCCGGTCCAGGACCGGCTCGCCCGGCACGTTGACCGGCAGCTGATGGGTCACGAAGATCATGGCGTTCCTCCCGGGGGTTCAGTCACGCAGGCGGGTCGATCACGGAGTTCTCGATGGTGCCGAGCCCGTCAATGCAGACCCGGACCACGTCGCCGGGCCGCAGGAACCGGCCGCGGGCCGCGCCCACCCCGGCCGGGGTCCCGGTCGGGATGACGTCGCCCGGCTCCAGGGTGACCACCTCGCTGGCCGCCGCGACCAGCTCGGCCACGGTGCAGACCATGTCGGCGGTGGTGTCGTCCTGCTGGAGCTCGCCGTTGACCCACAGCCGGACCCGCAGCGCCTGCGGGTCCGGGACCTGGAAGGCCGGGGTGATGCCCGGGCCGAGCGGCAGCGAGCCGTCCGCGGACTTGGCCGCGAACCAGTCGTAGGTGAAGGCCTCGGCGGGCACCGCCTGGCGGCGGTGCAGGCCGCGGGCGGTCACGTCGTTGGCCACGCAGTAGCCGGCCACGTGGGCCAGGGCATCGGCCACCGGGATGTCCCGGCCGCCGACCCCGATGACCGCGGCCAGCTCGGCCTCCCAGTCGTAGCGGGCCCGCTCGGGGGCGCGGACCACGATCGGGTCGTGCGGGCCGATGACCGAGGTGGTCGGGGCCTTGAGGAAGAAGAACGGCCGCCAGCCCTCGGCCGGGATCTCGCCGCCCATCTCCTGCATGTGCCGCCGGTAGTTGACCCCCGCGCAGACCACCTTGCGGGGCCAGCGCAGCGGGGCCAGCAGTTCCAGCGGGGCGTCGGGCGCGGCGGGCGGCGCCGCGTCGACGTCCAGCCCGCGCAGCACGGGCTCCGCCGCGGGCCAGTCGTCGACCAGCTCCAGCATGCTGGCCCACTGCTTGAGCTCGACCGGCGCGACCAGCGAGCCGTCGGCGCGCAGCACCGCCAGGCCGATAGTGCCGTCGTGCCGGTAGGTGGCCAGTGACCACGTCATGAGGGGTCTCCCGAGGGCAGGGCGGACAGGCCCGTGGGCAGGGCGGACAGGCCGGATATCTGGTCGTGCACGCAGGCGATGTCCAGGTCGCCCCAGCCGTCGGCCAGGGCCTGGTCGAAGACCTCCTTGGCCGCGGCGAACACCGGCGTGGTCAGCCCGGCCGCGGCGGCGCAGTCCTCGATCTGCTCCAGGATCGGGTGCAGGGTGCGCACCGGGCCGGGGGCGGGCGACCAGGCGCGGCGGGCCATCACCGGGGCGCGCTGCCGCCAGATGGCCGACTCGGCGATGGAGCCGTCCAGGGTTTGCAGCACCAGGTCCACGTCCAGGCCGCTGCGCCGGGCCAGGGCCAGCGCCTCGGCGGCGGCCACGGTGTGCACGGCCAGCAGCAGGTTGGCGATGTACTTCATCCGGGCGCCGGTGCCGAACTCGCCGGTATAGACCCAGGGGCCCGACACGGCGGCCAGCACCGGGGCCACCGCGTCCACGCTGGCCGCCTCCCCGGAGGCGAAGGTGGTGGCCCGGCGCGGCGCGACCATGGCCGGGCTGCCGCTGATCGGGCAGTCCAGCAGGTCGCCGCCGGCCTGCCGGACCGCGTCGCGCAGCCGGGCCTTCTCGGCCACGTTGATGGTGCTCATCTCGATGTGCACGGTGCCGGGTCGCAGCGTGGTGAGGGTGCCGGCCGGCCCGCGGATGATCTCGTCCACGGCGGCGACGTCGGGCACGATGGACAGCAGCACGTCGGCGTCGGCGGCCACCTCGGCCGGGGAGGCGGCCACGGTCCCGCCCGCGGCGGCCAGCTCAGGGGAGCCGCTGCGCCGGAAGCCGGTGACCGCGAAGCCGGCCTCCATGAGGTTGCGCGCGATGGGCAGGCCCATCTGGCCCAGGCCGATCATGCCTACTCGCTGCATCGGTGTCACTTCCAGTCGTAGGTGCCAGTTCCCAGAGAGAGCTGGATGCCGATGCTGCCCTCATTGACCCGCCACTGGTAGACGGCAAAGGTGCGCAGCCCGGCCCGCACGAACGGGTCCTGCGCGGCGATGGCCTCCGCAGCCTCGCCGTCGGCGGCCCGGAGCACGGTCACGCCCGAGCCGGGACCGGTGCCGGGGCCGGACAGCAGCGGGCCGGACATCACCACGACGTGCTCCCGCTCCAGGCCCAGCAGCCAGCGGACGTGCTCGCCGGCCAGGGCGTCGATGTCGGCCTGACCGGTGCCGGCCGACGGGGTGGACACGACCAGCCAGTAGTCCCGCCCCAGCAGTCGGGGTGCTTGCGCCGGGGGGACTGTCATGCCCAAACTGTATGCAGTTTGTTAGAGCGTGACAAGGGGCTGACCGTCGAAAGTGCATGCAGTTTCTGTGCCCGGGCCGGCGCGCCGGGGCGTGAAAGTGTATGCAGCTCGCCGGGGATCGGGGACAATGGGATCATGCCCCGCGTCGTCGAGGTCCCTGACATCCACAAGGTCGACCTGCCTGAGGCCCGCCAGGCCATCCCGCATGTCCATGCCTACCTGCGCGAATGCATCCTGGACGGGACGCTGACCCCGGGTACCAAGCTGTCCCAGGTCACCCTGGCCCGCCAGCTCGGCATCAGCCGCACGCCGCTGCGCGAGGTGCTGCGGATGCTCCAGGAAGAGGGCCTGGTCGAGATCGAGCCGAACCAGCGCACCCGGGTGGCCGGCCTGGACCCGCAGGAGCTCGACGACGTGTACGCCAGCCGGATCCTGCTGGAGACCCTGGCCCTGTCCATGACCTTCGGGCACTTCGGCGCGGCGGCCAGGAAGGAGGCCCGGCGGCTGCTCGCCGCGATGCGCCGGGCCGCGCGCGGCGGGGACTTCGCGGCCTGGTTCGCCGCGCACGCCGACTACCACCGGGTGCTCACCGCCGGGGCGGGGGAGACGCTGCAGCGGCAGCTCACCGCGTTCGCCGACCGGACCACCCGCTACATCCGCATCTACCAGCTGTCCGACCCGGGCAGCTGGCAGGCGGCGGGCGACACCGAGCACGCCGGGATCCTCGAGGCGCTGGCCGACGGCGACGAGGCGGGCGCGCTCACCGGGGTCGCCCATCACCTGGAGCGCACCGCGCTGCGGGTGCTGACCGACTGCGCGCCCGACTACGTGCCGGTGGCGGTGCCGAGCGCCGTCGCCCTGATTGACCGGCGCGGCTCAGGGCCGGGCCGGTCAGCCAGCGTCGGCGGACAGGAAGGGCTGGACGACGGCCAGGAAGCCGGCCGTCTTCTCGATCATGGTCCAGTGGCCGCAGCCGGACAGCACGTGTAGCCGCGAGTCCGGCAGCAGGTCCACCAGCTGGGCCGAGGACTCCCGCCACGGCACCACCCGGTCGTCGCGGCCGTGCACCAGCAGCACCGGGACGCCGATGCCCGCCAGCTCGGCCCCGGACAGGGCCAGGTCATCCACCCAGCGCTGGCGCGGCGGCGGGAACATGGCCGCCCACGAGTCGCGCACCGGCGGGTGCAGGCTGGCCTGGTAGCGCAGCTCGATCAGGTCGTCGGTGATCAGCGCCCGGTTGTGCGCGAACAGCCCGATCACCTCGCGCATCTGCGGCACGCCGGGGGTGTAGCCCCAGACCGTGTCCAGGCCGGACGGCAGGGCCATGGCCACGCCCATTGACCCCATCAGCACAATGCGGCGCACCGCGGCCGGGCGGGCCGCCGCCATGGACAGCGCGATGGCCCCGCCCATGGAGTTGCCGATGATGTCCACCGCGGGCACGCCGAGGGTGTCCAGCAGGGCCAGCGCGTGCTCGGTCCAGGCCGCCCGGCCGAAGCGGCGCGGCTCGCCGGTCGCGGTGCCGCCGAAGCCGAGCTGGTCCGGGGCGATGACCCGGCGGGCCGCGCTCAGCGCCGGGATCACCGGGCGCCAGTTGGCCAGCCCGGTCACGCCCGGTCCCGAGCCGTGCAGCAGCAGCACCGGGGGGCCGTCGGCGTCAGCCGGCGCGCCGGTGTCGATGACGGCCGTGGGCACGCCGGCCACGTCCAGCCGGCCGGCGGTGAGCGTGGGGCTGGTCATGCGGTCCTTCCGGGCGAGGCGGCTGCGGCTGCGGTGGCTGCGGCTGCGGCGGCCGGGGCGGCCTGGCGCTGGGTGACGGGGCGGGTGGTCGGGCCGAGCCACATGTCGATGGAGCCCGGTTCGCCCGGGTCGAAGGTGCGCGGCACCCAGGCCGCGTCGTCCTCGATCCGCCGCACCCCGAACGAGTACTCGTAGGTGAAGCCCTCCGGGCCCAGGAAGTACAGGAAGACGGCGGTGGACTGCGGGTGCCGCCCGGGCCCCATCTCGATCTCCACGCCGTGCTCCACCAGGAAGTGCCAGTTGCGGAACACGTCGTCGATGGCAGCCACCTGGAAGTTCATGTGGCACAGCCCCGGGTGGTCGCCGCGGAACACGGCCAGCTTGTGGTGCACCGGGTCGATCCTCATCAGGCAGGCCGCGTCGCCGAGCCAGTCCGACACCCGGGCGTTGAACCGGGTGCTCCAGAACCGGTGGGCCTCGTGCACGTCCGGCGCGTCCAGGCACAGGTGACCGAACTCGGTGATCCCGGCCGGCCGGGTGAACGCGACCGGCCGGGTGATCGTCTCCTGCTGGCTGACCAGCTCCAGCCGGTTGCCGAACGGGTCGTCAAAGGCGATGAACTCCCGGACCCGGCGGGACCGGGCCTGCGCCGCCGAGCCCCGCCGCACCGTGAACCCGGACCGTTCCAGCTCCGTCTCGGCCGCCGTCAGCGCGTCGGTGTCGCGCACGCTGAAGCCGGACGCCAGCACGCCCGACGGCCCCTGGACCAGGGCCAGGCAGTGGTGGCGGTGGTCGGCGCGCAGGTGGGCGACGCCGTCCTCGGTCGGGGCGGCCAGTTCGAGCCCGACGATGTCGGTCGCGAACCGGGTGGCGGCGTCCAGGTCGGCCACGCCGGACCGGACGTAGGCGATGTCGGTGAGCGTGATCATCGGACTCGCTCCGCAGTCGTTCCGGGCTCGGTCAGGCGAAGACCGGGGTCAGGTCGATGTAGATCTGCCAGTCCCGGACCAGGTCGCCCTCGTAGACCAGGATGTCGGCGTTCGGCACCGTCACCGTCTTGCCGTCCTTGCGGAGGTACTCCACGTCGATCTGCGCGATGACCGTGTCGCCCGCCTCGTAGACGTTCCTGATGTGGTGGGTGAGGCCGTCGATGCTGGAGAAGAACCCGGCCACCGCCTCCCTGATCGTCGCCCGCCCCGTCACCGGGTCCATGTTGGCGAACCGGAACCGGGCGTCCTCGGTCAGGTTGGCCACGAACCGGTCCGGGTCGAAAGAGTCAATGTCGGCGAAAACCTGAGCGACGTCCCGGCTCATCGGAGCCCTCCCTCATTGGAGGCGGCGCGGCGAAGACGACGCAGCCGCGAAGTGTATGCAGTTCAAAACTGTATGCAGTTCCCGCGAGGAAGGCAATGGGTGAAGCCCGGCGGGCTGCGGCTCGGCGGGCTACGCTACTCGGCGGGCTCGGCGTTGGCCAGGAACGTCTCCGGTGGCGGCGCGCCCCACAGGTGCGGCGGCACCTCCCACTCGCCGGCCACCCAGCAGTCGTCGATCTGGTCGATGTCCGAGAACCACTCGATCCACGAGCCCCACGGGTCCGGGTTGTAGTGGAAGAAGTTCGAGCCGATCGTGTGCCGCCCCAGGCCCCAGCCCGCCGCCCGGCCCCGGGTTCGCATCCGGTCCGCGCCGAGCGCGATCGCGTCGATGGACGGCACCTCGAAGCTGGCGTGGTGGAAGCCCCGGTGGCTGCTGGCGATGAACCCGAATACGTGATGGTCGCCCGGCCCGGCGTTCAGGAACGTCACCAGCCCGCGGATCCGGTCGCTCACCCGCAGCCCCAGCACGCCGGTGTAGAACTCGGTCATCTCCTGCGGCTGCGCCGTGAACAGCAGCGTGTGCCCGAGCCGGCGCGGCAGCACGTCCTGCGTGAGCAGCCGCCACTGCGCCACCCCGACTCGCTGCCGCGAGCCGCCGATGTTGACCGGCACCTCGGCCACCGGCCGGGCCGGCGCCGGCGCCTCGTCGAGCAGCTGCACCGCAGTGCCGTCCGGGTCGCGGACCCACAGCCCGTCCTGGTCGGCGCCGGCCGGCGGCTCGATCACCGGCGTGCCCGCCCGCTCCAGCGCCTCGCGGACGCTGTCCAGCGTGCCCGGCTGAAGGGTGAACGAGACGTGGTGCAGCCGCTTGGCCGGCGCCTCGAGCAGCCGCACCTGCTCCTGGCTCCGGCCGGGGCACTGGGCGACCAGCGAGCCGTCCTTCTCCCCGGTCTCCAGGCCGAAGTCCTGGAGGAACCCCTCGGCCACCGCGAGGTCGGGCACCTCCAGCGCGTAGTGATGCAGCCCTGAGATCACGGCGCTTCCCCTTCCGGTTCGCCATCAAACTGCATACAGTTTAGGGGTGATGTGGGCGACAGGGAAGACCGCGAGCCAGATGGGAACCGGGCAATGACCACCGGGGCGGGGCTGCGGGGCGAGACAGGGCTGCGGGGCGAGATCGCCGAGGCGGCGCACGTGCTGGCCCGGCTCGGCCTGGTGACCAGCTTCGGGCACGTATCGGCCCGGGCCGGGACGGCCATGCTCATCACGCCCGCCGCCGACCTGGCCACGGTCACCGAGGCCAGCCTGGTCGAGGTGCCGCTGACCGCGACCGCAGTGTCAGCGGACGCATTGTCATCGGGCGCACTGCCACCGGACGCACTGCCGCCGGGCGCGCCGGCCGAGGCGTGGGCGCACCTGGCGCTCTACCAGGCCCGTCCCGACGCCGCCGCCATCGCCCGGGCCCAGCCATCGTCCGCGTTCGCCGCCGCCGCCGTCACCTCGGAGCTGGTGCCGTTGCACGGCCAGGCCGCCTGGCTCGGCGAGACGGTCCCGGTGCATGGCTCGGCCCGGCTGCTGCGCTCTGCGGCCCTGGCCGAGCAGGCCGCCCGGTCCCTGCCCGCCGGCGAGGCGCTGCTGCTGCGCGGGAACGGCGCGCTCACCCTGGGCGACACCCCCGGTCTCGCGGTAACCCGGATGTGGCTGCTCGCCGCCGCCTGCGAGGTCCACCTGGCCGCCCGAGCCGCCGGCCCGGTCACGCCGCTGACCGCGGACGAGATCGCCGCCTGGCGCGCGGCCGGGGACGGCCTGCTGCCCCGGCTCTGGCAGCACCTCCGCCACCGGTAGCCAGTCAGTTTGAGACAACCGATACTTGGGTCCCTGAATCGCATCGGCGACACAGCGGCAGGTTCAGGCAACCGTCTTCCCGGCGAGCCACAACGATCGGTTGGGCATGCATAGGATCGGGCGATGGACACCGAAGCGGTGCGGTCGTTCGTCCGCGCCGCCGAGCTCGGACAGTTGCAGCACGCGGCCGACGAGCTGGGCGTGACGCAACAGGCGGTCTCGAAGCGGATCGCCACCCTCGAGCGCGAACTCGGCGTCCAGCTGTTCACGCGGACCGCCCGAGGGGTCGAGCTGACGCTCGACGGCCAGGCGTTCCTGCCGCACGCACGGACCATCGTCGCGGGTGTCGAGCGCGCCGTCACCGCGATCAGGCCGGGCTCGCGGGCTCTTCGGATCGACGTCCTCGGCCTGCGCAGCGCGCAGGCCGTCGTCCTGCACGACTACTGGCGGTCGCATCCCCAGACCGACCTCGACGTGGTGACCCTCAGGGTCAACGACCCGCGCGTGGCGGTCGCCGCCGTCCAGGCCGGTGACATCGACGCCTCGTTCCGCACCGTCACCGACCCGGCCGCGCTGCCGCGCGACGCGCGAATGATCCACGCGTTCGACTCGCCGCTGGAACTCCTCGTCGGCCCGAGACACCCGCTCGCCACCGCGCGAACACTGACGCCACCGCAGCTGCGCAAGCACCGGATCTGGGTGCCGGGTATTGCGCCGCGAAGCGAATGGGCCGAGTTCTACGATCAGCTCGCCACGGCTTTCGACCTCCGCATCGACGCCGCCGGCCCGAACTTCGGCAACGAGGTACTCCTCGACGCTCTCGCGGACTCCGCCGACGTGGCCACCCTCGTCGGCGCGCGCGACCGGTACATCTGGCCGACGAACTACGACCTGCGCCGCATCCCGATCGTGAACCCGACGATCGCGTACCCGCTCTCGCTCATCCTCCCCAGAGCGAATCCGCACCCGGGACTCCGGGCCATCATCAGCCACCTCGGAAGCCTGGAACCGCTCACTGAGCCGGCCTGGCGCCCGTCCTGGGCGCCGAGTTCAGCTGCTCGGCCAGCGCGAGGATGATTCCGCTCGGCCCGCGGAGATAGCAGAGCAGGTAGCTGTCCTCGAAGCGCGTCACTTCGCCGACGAGTTCGGCGCCGTGCGGGCGGAGGCGGGCGAGAGTGTCCTCGATGTCGTCGACGGCGAACATGACGCGGTGCAGGCCCAGCGTGTTCGCCGGGGCGATCTCCGGCTCGGGGGTGATCGCCTTCGGGGCGTGATACTTCGACAGTTCGAGCCGGCCCGGCGCGTCCGGGATCCGCATCATCGCGATCTCGCTTCGCATGTCGTCGAGCCCGACGACGCTTCCCGCCCAGCTTCCTTCGATCGGCATCCTGCCTTCCAGCTCCATGCCGAGTTCGGTGAAGAAAGCGACGGCGGCGTCGAGGTCGTCGACGACGATGCCGACGTTGTCCATGCGCTGAATCGTCATGGCCCGAGGATAGGAGCTGAGTCCGACGCCGTCGGCTCAGCCGTCTCGCCGGTCACCACTCCTTCAGGCCCGGTCGTCCGGCGGCCGGGGGTCGAAGCGACCCAGCAGGTTCCTGGCGGTCCTGGCCGCGTGCGCCGTCGCGTGCCGGACGGCCAGGCTGGCGATGCTGGGCGGGGGACTAGCCTGGCGCTCCCCGGCCCCCGTCGTGTCCTCGGTGACCGGCAGGCCGGCCGGGATGTCCACCCGGAAGTCGCCGCCGTCCGTGGTGAGGTCGCGCAGTTCCTGCCGCTGCACGGGCCTGGACCCCAGGTAGCAGGTCAGCCGCAGGATGATGCCCAGCTCGGCGTCGATGACGGCGACGGCGGCCGGGAACAGCAGGCCGCCGCGCCCGGTCGGCCCGGCGGCGACGCTGACCCGGTAGCCGGGCCGGCCGTCGAGGGTGACGGGCGTCCCCCCGGCCAGCCCCAATTCAAGCAGCCAGGATGGGTCGGCCAGGCGGGCAATGTTGTCGGGGACCGGCTCGGCTGGCCCGGTCGTGACCTTGTCGGCGTAGACCTGCCAGAGACGGTGCCCGTCGCAGGCGACGGACACCGGACCACGCCGGGGCGGGTAGTCGTGATCGATCTGGTATCGGCCAGGCCCGGCGAGGCGCACGGCGGAGATGAGGTGGCTGGTGGCGGGCAGCTCGCTGACGGCGTCCATGAGCAGGCCCAGGCCGCCGAAGCCGGCCCGCCGCGCCCCGGCCGGGACCTGCGAGGCCATGGCGCCCAGGTCTATCCAGTGGTGCTCCGTGGCCGTGAGCTGATCCCGGCCGCCGGCCTGCAGCAGGGCCAGCAGGTCCGCACTCACGGGCGGCCCGCCCGGCCCGCCGTCGGGTGACAGCTCGGGCGCCGGGTCGGCTTCCGGGATCGCCGCTTCGGCCGCCGGGCCGTCCGACGGATGCGGCACCCGGTTGCTCGACGCAGTAGCGGATCCAGGCACCCAGGCCGCCCGCCGCCAGCCCGGCCGCGGTCTTGACCGCCCACCAGGCCGGCCCGCCGGTACTGTCACCCTCGCCCAGGCCGCCGGCTATCGGGCGGTCCGGCGGCGGCGCGAACCGGGCCGGGTCAATGACCGGGTCGAAGTCCGCGCTGACCAGCTCAGTCACCTCGGGCTCGCCGCCGGCGCCCGGCTTGGCGACCCGCAGCAAGATCCCCAGCTCCGCGTCGACCAGGACCTCCGTCCGCCCCGGCTCGGTCTCGTCTCCGCGACCCGGCCGCCTGGTCATCACGACATCGATGGCCTCACGCCCGCACGCCTGGACCCGGCCGCGGACCTCCAGCCGCGAGCCGTTCAGCAGCCAGGCCGGGCACAGCAGCCGGTCCAGCGGCGGCTCGGGCCGGCCGATCCAGGTAACTTCGTCGTCAGCGTCATCGTCGTCGTCTCATCGTCTTCATCGGGGTCGTCCGCGGACAGCTCCCAGGCGCGGACGCCATCGCAGCCGGTCTCGTAGTCCGGGGTGCGGTACCAGTAGCGCTTCCCCGGCGCGACCAGCACCGCCGACCCGTCGCTCACCTCGGCGGACAGCGAAAGCCGCGTCCAGTCGGCGCCATACAGCAGGCCAATCAGGCCAGGCTCACCAGTCATCACGCCCCGCCGCCGCAGCACCAGAAATTGGCCCCTCAGGATACGGCCGGACGATCTCGGTGTCGGCGCCGGCGTTGGTCCGCTGCCGGCGCGGGCGGTGCCGCTATGCGCCGTCCGCTGCACATCGTCAGATCGGGCATCCGTCAGCGGCCCGCCCGTCGGCACCGGTACGGCTAGGTGACCTGACGAGGTGCGGCCAGGCTGCAGCAGCGAGAATGGCGGAGACCAAGGAGCACGCCGACGACACTGGCCAGGGAGGCTGAGCACGATGGTGGTGTGGGATCCAGTGACCCGTAATGACGTGGTACGCGCGATTCAGGACTACGACAAGCTGGGCGCGGAAGCGTTCTTCGCCGCGCACGGTTTCGCCCCGACCACTACCTATGACCTGGTCTGGGAGAAGCGCCGTTACCCGCCGAAGGCCATCCTCGGCACCGCGTATGAGTTCGCCACGGGCAACCGCCTGGCCTCCGGTGACTTCGAGGGCGGCAAGAGCGGCGCGGTCAGGGTGCTCGGAAACCTGGGCTTCACCGTGGAGCAGCGCGGCTGACCGACAGGCGCGGTGTATGACTTATGCGGCGGTGGCAGGCGGGCCGTGCGATGGCTGGTCCGCCCAGAGTGTGTCCTGGCCGGATGGTGGGCCGTGGCTGTGCAAGGTCTTGGTGCCGTCGGGGCTGGTGGCGGTGGTGGTGCCGTCGCCGTGCAGTTGCAGGGTCCAGCCCCAGCGGTGCACGGCGATCAGGTGGTGGAAGGCACACAAGAGCGTCAGGTTGTCCAGGCGGGTCGGGCCGCCCTTCGACCGGGGGATCACGTGGTGTACCTGGCAGCGGACGGGGGGTGCGGTGCAGCCGGGGAAGCTACAGTGCCGGTCGCGCTTGGTGACGGCGCGGCGGAGGTGGGGCGGGACTTGCTCGGTGGGCTGGCCGAGGTCGAGGGGGAGGCTGGGTGCGGGGAAGAACCCGCCGGTGAGCTGGGTCCGCAGGTAGGCGGCGAGGCCGGTGGGGCCGGAGAGCAGGCTGACGGCGTAGCGGAGCAGGGTGTCCTGGAGCCGGGCCAGGCCGCCGGGCGTCAGCGGGCTGGTGCCGGCGCCGGTTGCGGGCGCGGTGGTGCCGGGCGCGGCGGTGCCGGTGAGGCCGGGCGGGACCGGGCCGGTGGCGGCGGGCTGACCGGTGGCGGCGGGCTGGCCGGCCGCGGTGGTGATGGGCTGGCTGCCCGCGGTCGTGGTCGGGTCGGCAGGGCGCCGGGGATGGGGGCGCGGGGTGCGGGCGGGTGCTCGTCGCATTCACAGCGGGGGCCGGGGACGGGTGCCGGGTCGGTGCTGGTGGCGAGGTTGGCGAGGTCCCCGGCGAGCAGGTCGGTGACCAGGCGGGCCAGGGCGTTGCGGTCGAGGTGGCCGCAGACCATCGGCGCGATCTTGGTGTCGCACGAGTACGCCTCGGCGGCCTTGCCGGTGAGCCAGCCGGGCTGCCCGGCGCGGGCGGCGGCGCGGCGCTCAGCGCGGGGCCGGGGCTTGGTGAAGGCGTCGCGGGGGTCGGGGCCGAGCAGCTCATCCAGGTCGGGCCGGCCGGACGCCGGGCCGCTGCCGGACTGAGTGGCGCCCGGGTGGCCCGGGTGGCCCGGGTACGGGTCGCCCGGGTCGGTGTCGCCGCCGGGCTGGCTGCCGCGGCCAGGGTCGTTGGCGCCCGGGCCGCTCGCGTGCGGGTCAGCCGGGCCGGCGTCGCCACCGGACCCGGTGGCGGCGAGGTGGTTGGCGAGCCAGGCGCTGGCGGCGCTGGTGCCGCCGGGCATGTCCAGCAGCTCATCCAGCGTCAGGTGCAGCTGGACCTGCGCCGCCTGGCCCGCCCGCTCCGGCAGGCAGCCCGACGCCAGCAGCAGCCGCATCGCCTCCTCCAGCGCGTCGTGGCCGCGCTGCCCCGCGGACCGGTCATCCTCCGGACCCGCCTTCTTCCCCAGCGTGTCCAGCACCTCAGTAAGCGCGGCGAGGCACTCCGGCGTCAGGTCCCCGTCGGCGCGGCCGTGGCCCTGGAACAGGCGGGTCAGGCGGAAGAACCGGTCATTGAACCGGGCGTCATCCTCGTCGTCCTTGTCGGGCGGGGTGACCCGGGAGAACATCTCCTCCGCCATCTGCGACAGGAAATCCAGGTCCGCCCCGCCCGCGGCCGCGTCGGCCAGGTTCTGGTCAGCGAGGTCCCGGTAGCCGACGGGCAGCAGATCCGACCAGTAGCAGATCTTCCGCGCGTACGACTCAGTGACCGTCCCCGCGGCCAGCGCCCCGGCGACCAGCGGGTGAGCGCCCAGGCAGCGCATCCACCCGATCGTCGCGGACGCGGCCCTGGCCGTCACCCGGGTCTGCCAGACCAGCCACGGATGCGGGCCCCCGTGACCGTCATCGGCGTAAGCGCCCTGCACGGTGAACGCCGACAGGGCACGAACGCGGCCCGCGGTGTGCTGGGACTGCGCCCGCTCGTACTCGCGCAGCAGCCGCGCCTGGGTCACGGCCGGCAGCGACGCCACGTCAGCCCGGGCCAGGTAGCCCAGGCCGGAGCGGACCAGGTCCATGGCCTCATCGACCGAGGAGAAGGAGGCATCCGGCCCGATTGTCACCCGGCGACCTCCCGTCCCTGGCCTCGAACACGCTTTCTATTTCATGTTCGACACTACCGGCCGGGTACGACAGTCCCAGGGATCAACCGAGCGCCGTTAGGGAAGAATTTCAAGATTTTCTCTCTGCGTCACGCCGGCCTAAGCAGGCGTGAGGAAGGCCGTGAGCGCGCCGGCCAGCAGGCCGGGGTCGGCGGCACCGCACAGCTCGCGGACGGAGTGCATGGCCAGCGACGGGATGCCCACGTCGACGGTGGGGATGGCCAGCCCGGCCGCGACGATCGGGCCGATGGTCGACCCGGAGCGCACGCCGCCCCGGTTGGCGAAGTACTGCACCGGGACGCCGGCCTGCTCGGCGGCCAGCAGGAAGGCGGCGTGGGGGGCCGCCTCGGTGGCGTAACTGGCGTTGGCGCTGACCTTCACGACCGGGCCGCCGTTGAGCCTGATGGGATGGTCGGGCTCGTGCCGGTCGGCATAGTTGGGGTGGGTGGCGTGGGTCATGTCCGCCGAGACGTGCATCGACCCGGCGATCGCGCGCAGGAAGTCATCGCGGCCGCCGCCGCGGCTCAGCACGGTGCGCTCCAGCTGGCGTCCCAGCCATGCGCCCGCCGCGCCGGTTACGGTCTGGCTGCCGACCTCCTCGTGGTCGAACAGCACCAGCGCGCTGACGTGCTGCGGCGCGGGCTGGGCGGATACCTCGGCCAGCGCGGTGACGCTGGCGTGCGCGCAGCCCAGGTCATCGAGCCGGGCCGAGCTGACGAACTCCTCATTGGCCCCGGCGAGGGTGCCGCCGGCCAGGTCGTAGGTCACCACCTCATGGGAGAGCACGTCGGCCGGCGGCACATCCAGCTCGGCGGCGAGCAGGTCGCGGAACGCGCCGGGCTGCGGGTCGCCGAGCGACCAGATCGGCACCAGGTGCATCTGGGGATCGAGCTTCAGCCCGGCCGTGTACAGGTCCCGGTCCAGGTGGATGGCCAGCTGCGGGATCCGCAGCAGCGGCCGGTGCACCCGCACGAGCCGGATCTGCGGGCCGCCGGGGGCGCGGACCGCGACCCGGCCGGCCAGGCCGAGATCGCGATCGAGCCAGGAGTTGAGCAGCGGGCCGCCGTAGACCTCGACGCCGAGCTGGCGCAGGCCCGCCCGGCCGACGTCGGGGCGCGGCCGCACGCGCAGGGTGGGGCTGTCGGTGTGCGCGCCCAGCAGCCGGAACGGCGCGTGCGGCGCCGCGCCGGGCGGCACGACCCAGGCGAACAGCGTGCCGCCGTCGAGCACGACATACCGGCCCGGTTCAGACGGCCAGTCTCCGGTCAGCGGCAGCTCGGCGAACCCCGCCGCGGTCAGCCGGCGCAGCGCCTCGGCGGCGGCGTGATACGGCGACGGCGAGGCGTCCACGAAGTCGATCAGGTCCAGGGCGGCAGCACGGTCGGAAGTCACCGGCCTATCATCGCCCGGGCCGCGCCGGGCTCGCTGGCCCGGTCCAGGTGACCCGGCCGGGCCAGGCGGTCCGTGCTTCGGGCCGCGGCACGAAACCGCCGGGAGACGGGGTGACGCGGCCGAGGACGCGCGGTCCGGCGGCGCCGGTGCAGCTGGGCACGTTGCCGGGCAGGCCGTGCAGGGTGGCCCAGCCGATCAGGGCGAAGGCCACCGCCTCCTTCGCATCGGGCGGCACGCCGAGTTCGCCGCTGCCGGTCAGCCGGACGCCGGGCAGCCGGGCGGCGAGACGGCGCATGAGCACGGGGTTGTGCACGCCGCCGCCGGAGGCGGCCACCACGCTGACCCCGGCGGCGCGGACCGCGTCGGCGACGGTGACCGCGGTCAGCTCGGTCAGCGTGGCCACGAGGTCGGGCAGGGCGGGCATCACCGCAGCGCGGTGCGTCGAGTTGTCGACATAGCCGGGGTGAAACAGCTCCTTGCCGGTGCTCTTCGGCGGCGGCAGCGCGTAGTACGGCTCGGCCAGCAGCTCGGCTGAGCAGTTCCGGTATCACCTGGCCCGCGCCGGCCAGGGCGCCGTTCCGGTCGAAGGTATCCGGGGTGTCTGGGGACGCGGTCACGGCGGCGTCGATGAGCGCGTTGCCGGGCCCGGTGTCCCAGGCCGCGGGATCGGCGCCGGGGGCGCACACGGTCAGGTTGGCGATGCCGCCCAGGTTCAGTGCGGCGGCACGCTGGCCGCGGGCCCGGAAGGGCTCGAGCAGCATGCGGTCCAGGACCGGCACGAGCGGGGCGCCCTGGCCGCCGGCGGCGATGTCGGCCGCGCGCAGGTCGGAGACCACGGGCAGGCCGGTGGCCTCGGCGATCCACGCGGGCTGGCCGAGCTGGAGGGTGCCGCGGGCGACGCCGCGGGTGACCCAGTGGAAGACGGTCTGGCCGTGCGAGCAGATCGCGTCGACGGGCCCGGCCCGGGAGAGCGCGGCGTGCGCGGCCAGGGCACGGGCCGCGGCGGCGGCGAAGGCCTGCCCGATGCCGGTGTCCAGCTCGCAGGCGACCTCGAAGCCGACCGGGGCAGGCGGCAGCGCCGCCACGAGCCGGGCGCGCAGCGCGGGCTCGTAGGGCACCGACGCGCAGTGCTCGATGCGGCCGGCCAGCGCCCCGCCGGGGCCGTCGGTGAAGTTCACGACCGCGACGTCGATGCCGTCGTGGGAGGTGCCGGAGATCATGCCGAGGATGCGCATCGGGCCTATTCTTGCCCGGCGTACTCACGGAACTGCGCCGATATGCTCCTGACATGCACCGAGCAGCGCGGCTGAGCGCGATCCTCGAGCGCCTCGCCGATGGCGGTTCCGTCGCGGTGGCCGACCTGGCGGGCGACCTGGACGCTTCTGCGGCCACCATCCGGCGGGACCTGGTGATCCTGGAGAACCAGCGGCTGCTGGCCCGCACTCACGGCGGCGCCGTCGCGCACGCCGTCTCCTACGAGCTGCCGCTGCGCTACAAGGGCGTCCGGCACGCCGACGAGAAGCGGCGCATCGCCAAGCAGGCGGCGGAGTACGTGACGGAGGGGATGGCGGTCGGGCTCACGGGCGGGACCACGGCCACCGAGGTGGCCAGGGCCATCGCCGACCGGCAGAAGCTGACCATCGTCACCAACGCCCTCAACATCGCCTCGGAGCTCGCGGTCCGGCCCGGCCTCAAGCTGATCTCCACCGGCGGGGTGGCGCGCAGCCAGTCCTACGAGCTGTCCGGGCCGATCGCCGAGGCCAGCCTGGCCGGGCTCAACCTCGGCATCGCCTTCATCGGCGTCGACGGCATCGACGCCCAGGCGGGCTGTACCACCTACCAGGAGGTGGAGGCGCACACCAACGCGACGCTGGCCCGGTGCGCTAGCCGCGTGGTGGTGGTCGCGGACAGCTCCAAGATCGGGAAAGTGGCCTTCGCCCGGATCTGCGCGGTGACCGAGGTGAGCGAGCTGATCACCGACGTCGCGGCGGACGCCGACGCGGTGCGGGCGCTGACCGAGTCGGGCGTCCAGGTCACGCTGGTCTAGCCGCGTCCGCGGCCGCTAGCCCAGCCCTGGCCCTGCTCGGCCCCGGGCGGCACTGATCCCGGAGTCGATGACCCGCCCCGGGCCCAGCATTTGTTCATGATCGATCGCATGAACGACTATACGCGCATATACGGTCTTGACCGGTGACTGATTCTGATTCAGGATGACCAAGGATGAGCGTCTTCGATCACATTCGCATCAGGGAGGATTCATGCGCCGACTGACACGGAGCTTGACCGCTGCGCTGCTGGCCGTGCCTCTGGCCGCCGCGCCCGCCGCGGTCACGATCCTGTCGAGTGCGCCCGCGGCCCAGGCCGAGGTACACCCGCCGCCCGGCACCGATCTCAAGCCCGTGCTGGGCTGGAGCAGCTGGAGCTTCTTCCGGAACACCGACGACGCCGGCATCGTCGAGGCCGCCGCCCGCGCGATGCATAACAGCGGCCTGGAGGGGCTCGGCTACCGGTACGTCAACCAGGACGACTTCTGGTATCAGTGCCCGGGCAGGCAGGGCCCGAACGTCGACAAGTTCGGCCGGTGGGTTGTGCGCACCGACCGGTTCCCGTCCGGCCCGCACGGCGAGAGCGGCATCGCGGCGGTGGCGCGCTACGTGCACCACCTCGGACTGAAGTTCGGCATCTACGTGACGCCCGGCATCTCCAAGCAGGCCGTGGCCAAGAACACCAAGATCCTGGGCACCAAGTTCACCGCCGATGACATCGCGACGAAGACCCGGCAGAACAACTACAACTGCGGCGGCATGGTGGGCATCAACTACGCCAAGCCGGGCGCCCAGGCGTTCGTCAACTCCACCGTCGACCAGTTCGCCCGCTGGGGCGTGGACTACATCAAGCTCGATGGCATCACCGACCACAACAAGCCCGACATCAGGGCCTGGTCGCAGGCCATCCGGCATTCGCGCCGCCCGATGCAGCTGGACGTGACCGAGGGCAGCTACACCACCGCGCTCGGCCCCACGCTGGACAAGTACGCGACCCAGTGGGAGTACTCCGCGGACATCGAGAACTACGGCGGCAAGGGGCTGACCAACTACGGCAACGTGCAGCAGCGGTTCACGACGCTGTCCCTGTGGGAGCCGAAGTTCGGCGGCCGGGAGCACGACGCCTACAACGACTTCGACTCCGTCGAGGTCGGCAACTGCACTAGCGCCGTCAGCTCCACCACCCAGTTCGGCACGGTGTCCTACCCCGACGGCGACGGGGTGAGCCTGGCCGGGCGGCAGACCGTGCTGAGCCTGTGGTCACTGGCCGCGTCGCCGCTGATCCTCGGCAGCAACCTGACCAAGCTGTGCCCGGCCGACATGAAGCTGCTCCGCAACCGCGCCGTGCTGGCCGTGGAGCAGGACGGGATCGACGGCTCGATGATCGTCAACGGGAGCACCGACAAGGTCGTGGCCAAGACCGAGCGGCACGGCGAGGTCGCGGTGGGCCTGTTCAACACGACCGCCAAGTCCGAGGTCATCTCGACCACGGCGGCCGCGATCGGCCTGCCCGCCAGCGGCCGCTACCGCCTGGTGAACCTGTGGACTCACCAGGCCAGCAGCAGCCACGGCACGATCAAGGCGACCGTGCCGGCCCACGGCGTGGCCTACTTCCAGGTGCGGGCCGCCGGCTAGCCCGCCAGCGACCCGGTCCCGCCAGCGACCCGGTTCCGTCGGCCTAGGGTGCCGGCGGGGCCGGGTCGAAGTACTTCGGGTTGGCCACCGCGAGCCGGGCCGCGACGGCATCGGCCAGCCCGGCGGACCCGGGCTCAGGCGAGACCGGGCCCAGCTCCAGCTCACGGGCCACGATGCCCAGGACGTTGGCGGCCACCCTGGCGTGGAAGGCCACCTGGCCCGAGGACGCGGGCATGACCTGGCCGGTCAGGAACTCCCGGACCGCCTCCAGCAGCTCGCTCGCCGTCGGCCGCCCGTGCGGCGCCGGCGTCGCCTGCCCGGCGCCGGTCACCCGCGGCCGCCGGGCCGCGGCCTGCGCCGCCGCCTCCGGCGTGAGCAGCAGCAGCAAGTCCCACTCCTGCTCGCAGGCCCGGCGCCCGACCGCGGCCAGCTCAACGGACCGGTGCGCGCCGGACAGGTGCGCCCGGGCCTGGGTCATGCAGATGACACCCCAGCGCAGCGTGCCGAGGATCTCCCACCAGCGCAGCTCGTCCAGCGTGACGGCGGCGCCGCCCGCGGCCCGGTAGGCGGCCAGCAGCTGCTCGCGACTCCCCAGGCCGGCCGCGGGCGCGTCGACGCCGAACCGCCACGCCTTGACGCAGAACCAGCCGAGATCCTCCACCGGGCTGCCCGCGTGCACCAGCTCCCAGTCGAGGACCGCGCGCAGCCCGTCCGGGCCGACGATGAGGTTGCCCAGCCGCAGGTCGCCATGGACGATCACCGGCTCGCGAGCCGGCGGCCGGGTGGCCTCCAGCGTGTTCAGGGCCAGCTCGAAGACCGGGCTGACCTGATCGAAGGCGGCCAGCTCGGCCCGCAAGCCGTCCAGCGGGTCCACGGCAGGCAGGCCCGCGGGCGCGGCCAGCGCGTGCAGGCCGGCCGCGAACTCCCCGACCTGGCTCACCAGCCCTCGCCGGGCCGCGCGGTAGGCGGCGTCGCGCAGGATGCGCCGGGCGATCGTCTCGCCCGCGACCCGGCGCATGACCAGGCCGGCCGTGCCCCACAGGCCCGGTTCCTCGGTGCTGAGCAGCACCTCCGGCACGGCCAGCCCGGCGGCCAGGGCCTGGCCGATGACCGTGGCCTCCCGGGTCATCGTGCCTGGCTCGCTGGGCCGCCCCGGCGGGTCCCGGCGCAGCACCAGCCGCGTGTGCGAGCCGGCCGGGCCGACCGCGTCGAACGACCACGTCTCACGGGACGCGCCGCCGGACAGCCGGGTCAGGCCGTCGACGGTGACCGGGCCCAGGACGCCGCGCAGCGCGACGGCCAGACCGCGCTCGTCCACCGAGTCCGGCACGTCCATCAGTCCGCGGTCACGCCCTTGGGCGCCCGCTGGTGCATGAACCCGAACATGTACCCGGCCACCCGGCGCATCTGGATCTCCTCGGTGCCCTCGGTGATCCGGTACCGGCGATGGTGGCGGTAGATGTGCTCGAACGGCTTGTGCCGGGAGTAACCAAGCCCGCCGTGCACCTGCATGGCCCGGTCCGCGGCCTCGCAGCACAGCCGGTTGGCCCAGTAGTTGCACATGGACACCTTGTCGGACGCCGAGAACGGCCCCTGGGTGTCCATCAGCCAGGCCGTCTTGTGGATCAGCGCGCGCAGCATCTCGCACTGGGTCTGGAGTTCCACCAGCGGGAACTGGATGGCCTGATTCGCGGCCAGCGGCTTGCCGAACGGCCGGCGCTCCCTGGCGTAGGCGACCGCCTCGTTCACGCAGAACTGCGCCGCCCCCAGGCTGGAGGCGGCCTGCCGGATCCGGTTCTCGTTGAAGAAGTGCTGCACCACCTGGAGCCCGCGGCCCTCGCCGCCGAACACCGCCCCGTCCGGGACGCGGACGTCCCGGAAGGTCACGTGCGCGTGATCAGTCGGCATGTTGAACGTCCAGAGGTACTCCTCGACGGTGAAGCCGGGCGAGTCCACCGGGGTCAGGAACGCGGTGATGCCGTCCGCGTCGCCGGGCTGCCCGCTGGTGCGGGCGAAGATGAGGTCATGGGAGGCGGCGTGCACGCCGGTGTTCCAAGTCTTCTCCCCGTTGATCACCCAGTGCCCGCCGTCGCTGGCTGCCGTCGTCTCCATGTACGTGGCGTCCGAGCCGTGCGCGGGCTCGGTGATCCCGAACGCGAACCCCTTCCGGCCCGCCGCCAGCTCCCCGGTCCACGCCGCGCGCTGCTCCGGCGTCCCGTAGTGCAGCATCAGCAGCAGGCCGACGTTGTTGCCGACGATCATGTGCTCGTTCTGCAGGTCGCAGTGCAGGCCCAGGCCCTGGCTGGCCAGGTGCTCGCGGATCACCGCCATGCCCAGGTTGGTGCCGTCCCGGCCCCCGTACTGCGCCGGGAAGGCGTAGCGGTAGTGCCCGGCCGCGTCAGCCCGGCGCACCGCCTCGGCCAGCAGCGCCTCCCACTGCGGGCTGGGCAGCCCGCCCCGGTCCCAGTCCGTCCGGGCGTCCTCGCGCCGGTGATCGAAGAACCGGACGTTGTCGTCCTGCTGCTCCAGCGGGCGGATCTCCCGCTCGATGAACTCATCCAGCTCCGCGAGATAGGCGGTCAGCTCGGCCGGGATCTCGAAGTCCACGTCTGCGCAACCCTTTCCCAGGCGCTGTCACTGGGAAAGCTACGGCAGCGCACCGGTTCACATCCAGATGCGGACGTGAACCGGTATGACCGTAAGAAAAAACTGAGCGATTAACAAAGGCCGTCGCCGCGGGGTCGCCGGCCGGCTTAGCCGGTCACGCTCGCGGTGCCGTCTTCGAGGTCGCCGACGTAGCGCCGCGACCAGGAGTCGTCGCCGCTGATCGTGACCGATACGTCGTACGAACCGTGCACCGACCGGAGCGGGTCGGCCAGGTGCATGGCCTGCCTGGGGGCGGGCACGTGGTAGCTGCGGGGCCGCTCGTCGGAGTAGTGGTTCGGCGCGACGGTGAACGGGCGCTTGGAGCTCTGGCCTCGGTAGCCTGCTACTGACACAGGTTCGGTACGAACGCCCTGCATCAATCAAGGACGCGGAAGCACAGGAGCTGGCCACACGTGAGGCGGCGGACATGAGGGCTGACGGCGCCTCAGCGCAGCTCATCAGAGATGGGCTCGACGGATTGCCCGCAGACCCGACTGGCCTCAACTGACGACAAGACCAGCAGCTCGCATACGCTGACACGCCGGATCTGGGAGGACAGCATGAACCAGGGCGCCCATCCCGAAGACCTGCCGGCCGAGGTCCTGGACGACGTGGCCAGCGTGGTCGGGGCAGAGGTCACTCTTCTCAGCCGCCTACCCGGAGGCCTCGATGTGGGTGCCATGCGCGTCCAGTTGGCCGGAAGGGCAGATGCAGTGCTCAAAGCAGTGCCCCGGGCACACCGCAGCCACCTGGACGAGACGTTGCGAGCCCAGAGGGTGGTCGAGCACATGCGCAGGCGCGGCTATCCCACCCCGGCCTGGCTCGGAGTGGGGGCCACAGCCAGTCATGTATGGCATCTGATGGACTTCGTTGACGCGGCTCCCGCGCCAGAGCTGACCCCGTCCCTCGTTGAGCAGCTGATGGAGATCATCGAACTCCAGGCTGGCCAGGCCTCCGAGCCCTACGACCACTGGTCGTACGCCTGGCGGGTCGCCACCGGTCAGGAAGCGGCTGTCGCCGGGCTGGATTTCAACGAGACGCCCGAGCAGTCGCGTCTCCGGCAGTCCGTGGCCAGGCTCTCGGGGTATTCCTCCGTGGTGTCGGCCCTGGTCGAGCGCCTGCGGCTCGTGTGTGCCGACGTCCCGCCACCACCAGAGGCACCGGACATGGTCCATGCCGATCTCAAGCCCGACAACGTCCTGGTCCGCGACGGAGCGGTGGTGGCGGTCGTGGATATCGGGAACGCAGGTAGCGGCACCCGGGCGACTGATCTCACCACCCTCCAGTGGCACACCTACCAGGATCCGCTGCTGGACGGTGTCCGAAGGCGGCTGTGGACGAGAATCCTCGCCCTGGTCGGCTGGGAGGGGGCGGCGGTGCTCGCAGCGACACAGATCCTCCTGCAGCTCGAGTTGGCCATCCGTCTCGGGCGCCACGATGTCGTTGCCGGGGTGGTCAACCGCGGCCATCGCGCTCTCGACGAGCTGAACGCGCTTCGCTGACTGTCGCCGGTCCGCTGCGGCTGCGAGGGCGTCGCACGCGACACCGTTATCTGGCGGCTGGCTCGGACGGACCTGACCAAGCGTGCAGTCGACGTGCTGGCCTACTTCGACCGGCCCGGCACCAGCAACGGACCCACCGAAGCGATCAACGGCCGGCTCCGAGCGCCGGGGCAATCGTGTACTGGCCGGGGTAGTTGCCTGGGTAGTCGGTGGCTGCGAGGCGTCCTGGCCCTCCCCGGCCTCGACGCCTGCGGCGACCGCGAAGATGACGAACAACCGGCCAGCCCGCCTCCGACCAAGCAGGACCAGATCACGATCTACTGCTGGATCGCTAGGGTCGTTCTGAAAGCAACCGCGATGCTTCTTCTGGGCGCCCTAGAGCCTCGAGTACGACTGCGAGGATGTTACGTGCTCTCTGCCACTGCCCCATAAGGTGCTCCGGATCAGCTCCCACGAGTTCTCGGTACAAGCTCTCAGATTCTTGCGCTATGGATAGTGCGCTTTCCCATTCATTTCTTCCTATCAGTGCATTTGCCAGGTTCAATAGTGTCGAGGCTAGGTGCTGCCCTTCATGCGGGTCCTGCTCCAAGAGTGCACGAGCCATAGTGACAGCATCTGTAAGAATTGTGGTCGCCTGATCCATTTTATCGGTCATGACAAATGCTGCACCAAGATTGCTCAGCATGCTTACAAAGTTAGGTTCAATTCGCGGCGCATTTAGCTGATCTGGGAAAATCTCGATTGCCTCCTGCAACGCTTCGACGCCTTGGTCCATCCGGCCCAGCTTTAGAAGACATACTCCTAGTTCGTAGAGGGTCTGTGAGAGCAAGCCTACGTACGCAGTAGGGTTTGAAGCTACGCGTGGACGGAGCATGGCAGTAGCTTCTTCCAGGGGAGCTAGGGCTTCACTCGCCATATCCTTTAGAATAAATATCCGCCCTTGAATCCCGAGTGCATGTGCGAAAGTACCCTGTTCGAGCTTCACATCAGGCGAGCCACTCGCAGTTCTGTAAATTTCCACAGCTTGACCGATAAGATTGACAGCTTCGTCAGAGCGACCATGGTTGAGGACGGTAACGCTCAGTTGCACGAGCGCGCCAGCCATGCCTAGATCATGAGGTTCGAATTCATATGCTGCTCCAATAGATCGTCGGATATCGACCGCCTCCTGTTGTACTCGCAAGGCATCGCTTAGCAAATGCTTTCTCAGCAATGAATTGCCTAGGTTGGTAAGTGTCCGCGCCAGTTCGCCTCCGAAGAGGTCCGGCCTGGCCGAATATAGCCTACGATAGATGCGCACAGCCTCATTCGCGCGGTCTATTGATGGATCTATACTCGTATTCATCATCAACGCTGTACTATGAGCGTCGAGGGCTATAGCGAATGCCGCCAGGTATCCTTCTGGATCGGCTCTAGAAAGCATTCGGTAACATTTGACAGCCTCTCCAGTTGCTATAACCTCCTTATCATGAATTCCGGCATGTCTTAGCGCTCGCCCAAGCTTGGTGTATATGGCACCACGCTGCACTGGATCCTCCGTGCGGGCAAGCCGATAGCCGGCAAGTCGCTCACCAAGAACCGCGCCGCCAATGGCAAGGTCGCTGTCTCTACCTTCAGGCAGTATGCGTTCAATCTCTTCGAGGAGTTCGGTTGGAACCGACTGCATGCCACAAAATGAGGCAAGTGCTGAACCGCCAGCTAGGAGCATTACACTGGGATGCTGTCGCGCGACGGGGTATAGCTGCTCTTCGGCCACATGTGGCCAGCGCCTGGAAATCTCAACAAGAATGGAGATAGTCGATGACAGCCACGTGGGATGCTGCTGATCACCGAGGTTGAGCAATCTGGGAATAGCTGTCTCAGCCCATGGATCCGCCAGATCAAGATCGCGTACATGCCCTTGCACAGAGGGATCCTTTGCGGGAATCGCCAGAGCTATAAAGTCTTCGCCGAGACGATCCGGGTAGAGCGGCTCCAATACCACAGCGGGGTCACCAGGCGGATAGCACACTCTGTGATCGGCTAGTACCCTTGCAACCGACTGACTGGTTTCTACGGCACCAATGCGTCGCAGTGTTGTTGCTGCTTCCTCGTAGCCAAGAGGGCGTGTCAATGTAGCGGTGAAGACAGTTCGTGCCATCACTAGTGGATCTGTGAAGAAGCGGTCGCGGTCTGCCTCGTGTAGGCCCATCCAGTATGTCCGTTCTCGACCCAGCAGATACTCAGTGATCGCTGCGCCCCCAGAGGGCACTGGTTCGCCGTGGACTCCCGCATCGACCAGCGCGAGTGCTGCCATGTGAGCCGCTAGTACCAGCGGATAATCATCATGGGCCATCGCAGAAGGAATATCCACACTAAGAGATTCCGACAGACCGTAAGCTTTAAGGAAGGCATCGCGAGCTGCTTTGAGAATGAGGTGCCAATCTTCGGGGTCGTGCGCTAGTTTCAGCAGCTTGACTTGACTTGTCGCCATATGTAGATCATTATTAATTCTGTTACTGACTGACTGCCACCACGTCCCCGCGGGTCGTCCAACGAGGAGGATACGCAATGGCAGATGCATGCGGCGCAGCAGCGGATCCTGCATCAGTGACAAGAGAGTTGCTAGCGGCCAGCGCTCGGCATAGTCCACCAGTAGCATGATGCCGAGTTTCCCAGAAGCTGACGCTGCGATCGTTACTTGCTCCTGCCCAGGAGCACCTGAGCGATTCAGCGCAGCTGATACTACTAGCCACTTCGCACTGCCAGTTACTTCAGCTATGTAGGCCGCCAGACGAGTCTTGCCCTGACCACCTGGGCCATGTAGCAGCAGGACGGCCGTATCGTCATCCCCGTCACGCCATGCGCTCAGACGCTCTATTTCTGTCCGTCGCCGTTCAGCGTCAAAAGGAACAACTTTATATTGTGCTCGCAGCATACGGCTCGGTTGCGCGCGAAGAACTGCTTCCCCTATGGGCAGATCAGATTCAAAAGCCTCAATACGGTATTCCGGCCGCCATTGATAGACAATCATATTACCATGCTGAACTACGAACGCTTTACCGCCGGACTCCACGTTAGTATCTTGGTGATAATGACGTTCGGGATCGGGCGAACCATCGCTGCCTGGTTGCTTGCGAATACGGGGACTCATGAGCACATCCTGCCATAAACATCTTTGCTGTCACCAGCGACCTGTTTATCCGCTCGCGAGTTAACCAATTCATTAGCAAATATTGCCGAAGAGCGGAAATCGAGATGCCCGCGCGCGAGTGATTTATTCGGATGAAGTACTTTCACTTCTGATGGCCTCCGTCCTCTTTGTGCAGGTCGTTCCCAGCATCATTAGGTGGCCGATAGTAGTTAATGGTCTGATGACCGTCCTGCACCGCAAAAGTGGTGCCATGCTGTGAGGTGGTATTCTGTTGAATTTGGGCGCTCGGACCGTGCTCGCCTGCAGTCGCATCATCGCGGTCGCGAGGCCACGCCAGCCACACACCCAAGAGACCAATAGGAACGCCAAGCAGGCCAATAATGCCTGCCCACGCGCCAGCTCGAATCAGCCCTTCGTTATGTAGGAATATGGCCAGCGTTACACAGGCAGCACCGATGATCACGCCCACCGTGACAGCACTAAATCGACGTACCATCCGCCTATGATCCCAGTCCTTGGGCGGCTCGGCGAGACCAGGGCGGCGCTGCCCGGCCCCGGCCGGTCTCGCTTCCGTGCGCTTGGTCCAGGCATGCGGACCTGTCAGCCCGACCTCAGCGCTGGGCGACGCGCGGCTCAGGACAGGCCGGGGCGGACCAGGCCGGTCTCGTAGGCGGCGATCACCAGCTGGGCGCGGTCCCTGGCGCCGAGCTTGGCCATGGTCCGGTTGACGTGGGTCTTGGCCGTGAGCGGGCTGATGAACAGGGCCGCGCCGATCTGCTCGTTGGTCATCCCGGCCGCGACCAGGGCCAGCACCTCGCGCTCCCGCTCGGTGAGCGCCGAGAGCGCCGAGGCGTCCACCGGCTGGGCCGGGCCGCGCCCGGCGATGCCCGCGATGAGCCGGCGGGTGACGCCGGGCGACAGCAGCGCGTCGCCGCGGGCGACGACGCGGATGGCGTTGACCAGGTCCTCGGGCTCGGTGTCCTTGACCAGGAAGCCGCTGGCCCCGGCCTGGATGGCGGCGAAGATGTACTCGTCCTCCTCGTAGGTGGTCAGGATGATCACCCGCACGCCGCTCAGGCCGGGATCGGCGGCGATCAGCCGGGTGGCGGCCAGGCCGTCCGTGCCGGGCATCCTGATGTCCATCAGCACGACCTCGGCCCGCAGCGAGCGGGCCAGCTCGACCGCCTCGGCCCCGTTGGCGGCCTCGCCGACGACCTCGATGTCGGGGGCCTGCCCGGCCAGCACCCGGAACCCGGCCCGGACCAGCGCCTGGTCGTCGGCGAGCAGCACCCGGATCACGGGGGGCCCGCCAGCGGGAGGCGGGCGCGGACAGCGAAGCCGCCTTCGGCCCGCGGGCCGGCCTCCAGGGAGCCGCCCAGCGTCGAAGCGCGCTCGCGCATCCCGGTCAGCCCGGCGCCCGAGCCGTCGCCGAACGCGGTGGTACCGGGGGCGCCGTCGTTAATGATCTCGATTGTCAGCTCGTCGCCGTCCTGGCCCGCGGTCACGATCGCGGACGCGCCGCGGGCGTGGCGCACGACGTTGGTCAGCGATTCCTGCACGATGCGGTAGGCGGCCAGCGCGACCGGCGGCGGCAGCGGCACGGCCGGGGCGTCGGCCCGCACGGTGACGGGCGAGCCCGCGGCGGTGGTCGCGTCGGCGAGCGTCTGGATGTCGCGCAGGCTGGGCGTCACAGCCGGGCCGCCGGCCGGGCCGGCGTCGCGGAGCACCCGGAGGATCGCCCGCAGCTCGCGCAGGCCCGACTTGCTGGCGCCGCGGATGGCCTGGATGGCGTCGGCGGCGCCGGCCGGATCCTCGGCCAGCAGCACGCCCGCGGCGGTGGCCTGCACGTTGATCATCGCCATCGAGTGGGCGACGACATCGTGCAGCTCGCGCGCGATCCGCATCCGCTCGGCGTCGACCCGCCGGCGGGTCTCCTCCTCCCGCATCAGCTCGGCCTGGGCGGCGCGGTCCCGCTCGGCGGCCAGCCACTTGCGGCGCGCCGCGACGTAGCCGCCGAGCGCGCCGGCGGCCAGCAGCTGCGGCCACATGGTCGCGCTGGGGCCGCCGAGCCAGCCGAACGGGCCGAGCGTGCCCTCGGCCAGGAAGATGGCGGCCGCCCCGGCCAGGCCGGCCGCCAGCGTGACCTGGCGCGAGCAGGTGAGCGCCACCCAGAACAGCGCGACCATCACCGGCACCAGCGCGGCGCCGTCGATCTGGCCCAGCGCGGCCCAGGCCACGGCGGCCGCGATCGTCACCGCGAACACCGCGACCGGCGCGCGGTCCCGCCAGGCCAGGGCCAGGGCGGGCAGCGCGACCAGCAGGTAGGCGGCGAGCGGCGGATGGCCGGTCAGGTGCAGGCCGCCGTAGAAGTGGGCGGGGTTGGCCTCGACGTAGCAGCCGATCACGGTGAGCAGGAGCACCGCCGCGATGCCCGCCGCATTCCGCCAGCGCGGCGTCGGCCAGGCCCGGCCGGCGATACGCGGGATACGCGGGATACGCGGGACGCTCGGGATGCTCGGGGTGCTCATTGCCTGGAGCGTATTACCGGCGTACGGCCGGTGCCATCGTCGTCTCGGAGGCGGGTGGCGTACTGCGTCGGCAGTATGCGACTGCCGCATCCGGTGCAGGCCGGCGGTCGGCGGCTGGCCGATGCCGGACTACGGCCGGCCGGGACAGTCTCGTGGGGAGCGGCGCACCAGGCGCCGCGCCAGGCAACGAGATAAGGAGACCGACATGCTCGCTGCTACCACTCCGGCCGTGCGGGACGTCAGGCGGATCCGGGCCCGGGCGCTGAGCGTCGCGGGCGGCGCGGCCGCCGCGGCCGTCGCCTGGAGCGTCGAGGTTCCGCTGCTCGGCGTCCGCCTCACCGTCAAGTTCGGCGCCATGCACCCGCAGACCGTCGTGGCCGGGCAGGTGATCGGCGCCGCCCTGGTCGCCGGGCTGCTCGGCTGGCTGCTGCTGGCGCTGCTGGAGCGGACCACCCCGCGCGCCCGCGCGGCCTGGACCGGCGCCGCGCTGCTGGTCCTGGTGCTGTCGCTGGCCCTGCCGCTGGCCGCGGCGACCACTACGGCGGCGACCGTCGGGCTGGTCGTCCTGCACCTGATAGTGGCGGCGGCCGTCATCCCGGCCCTGGCCGCCACGGCCCGGCGCCCCGGCCGCTGAACCCCTGGGCCGCGGCCGGCGCGGGTCAGCCCACGGCCATGACGATGGCGTGCAGGACCAGGCCCACGCCCGCGCCGACCACGGTGCCGTTGATGCGGATGAACTGGAGGTCGCGCCCGAGCAGCAGCTCAAGCTGGCTGGAGGTCTGCTCGGCGTCCCAGCGCTGGATGGTCCCGGTGACCAGGCCCGCCAGCTCGTCGTGGAACTGGTCGGCGACGGCCTGGGTACCGGACTCGATCATGCGCTCCAGGCTGTCCTGCAGGCGGCGGTCGGAGCCGAGCCGCCGGCCCGCCGCCGTCATCGCGCCGGCCAGCTGGCGGCGCAGCTCCGACCGAGGGTCGGCGGCCTGGGCCCGCAGAGCGTCCTTGAGCTGCTGCCACAGCGACGAGGACCAGTCCCGCAGCGCGGTGCTGCCCAGGACATCGCGCTTGACGCGCTCGCCGCGCTCGCGCAGCTCGGGGTCGGTCTCCAGGCGGTCGGGGAGCCCGGCGATCCAGGCCTCGAACTGCTGCCGGGTCGGGTCCTGCGGATCGCCGGTCATCGCCACCAGCCGCTGCCGCAGCCGGGTGTAGAGGCGGTCGAAGACCCGCCGGTAGAGCGCGTACGGTATCCAGCGCGGCGCCTCGGCCAGGAACAGCTCGCGCAGGTCCTCGTAGTGGTCGCCCAGGTAGCGGTCGCCGGCCGACACGATGGAGTTGAACAGCCCGGCGTGGTGGCCGCCCGCGATGACCACCCGCAGCGCCCGGCCGGCCAGCGGTGCCACCTCGACGGCGCTGGCCGCCCGGGTCAGCTCGGCGGTCAGCACGCGCTGGGCGTCCTCGTCCCGCAGCGCCCCGGCCACGGTCACGACCAGGTTGGCGGCGTGCCCGGCCAGGCCGGCCGCGTTGTCCTCGTCGGCCAGCCAGGCGGCCAGCCGGGGCACGATCCCGGCGGTGCGGATCCGCTCGGTCAGCACCTCGGCGTTGAGGAAGTTCTCCTGCACGAACTGGCCGAGCGTGGCCGCGAACTGGTCCTTGCGCTCGACGATCAGCGCGGTGTGCGGGATCGGCAGGCCCAGCGGATGGCGGAACAGCGCCGTCACCGCGAACCAGTCCGCGACGCCGCCGACCATGGCCGCCTCGGCCCCGGCCTGCAGGTAGCCCCACCCGGTGCCGTGGACCCGGGCCACCGTCACGGCCACGAACACCACGGTCACCGCGCCCAGCAGCGCGGTCGCGCGGCGGCGCGCGGCGGCCAGGCGGCGCTGGCGCAGCTCGGTCGACTCGTGTCCCGGCCCGGCCACCGGTGCGGCGGACATCGGCGCGGCAGGTTCCATCAGGCAGCCCCCGGTCAGCCCGCGGCCCGGGGCCGCAGGCCGCGGCCGCATGAGGCGAGCAGTTCAGTCGGCAAGATCAGCCTCAGTTTCCCAGCCCGCCGGCGATCACTCGCGGCGGGCGTGGCTCAGCGTGCTTCCGGGGACTGGCGCAGCAGGTCCAGCAGGGCGGCGGCGGCCGCGGTGGGCGCGCGGCCGCGGGCGACCACGGCGCAGATCTCCCGGTACAGCGGCGGGGCAATGGGCACGGCGGTCAGCGGCCCGGCGGCGATATCCAGCGCCGCGGGCGGGAGCACCGCCACGCCGCCGCCGTGGCGCACGATCTCCACCAGGTACTGGATGTTCTCGGCCTCGCAGCCGATCCGCCGGGCCAGCCCGGCCGCGGCGCACGCCGTCTCGATCTGGGCCTCCAGCGCGGAGTCCGCGCGGTAGGCGACGAAGTCGCGCTCGGCCAGTGCCGGGTCGTCCAGCCCGATCTCGGCCCGCCGGGCCAGCGGGTCGCCGGGCGGCACGGCCAGTACCAGCCGGTGCCTGCCCAGCTCGATGCGGGTGAGCCGGCCGGTGTCCACCGGGCCGTCGACGATCGCGACGTCCAGCTCCGCGTCGGCCACCGCGCGCGCGAGTACCGGGGCCGCGGTGTGGCTGAGCCGGATCGTGACCGCCGGATGGGCGCGGCGCAGGGCGGCCAGCGCGGCGGGCAGGTCGACCACGCCGAGGTTCAGGATCGCGCCGACGCTGAGGCGGCCGTGCAGCACGCCACGGACTCCGGCGACGGCGTCGCGGCCCTCCTGCGCCGCGGCCAGCGCCCGCCGCGCGGCGGGCAGCAGCGCCCGGCCCGCCGGGGTCAGCGTCACCTGCCGGCTGCTGCGCGCGAACAGCACGTCGCCCAGCTCCTTCTCCAGCGCGCGGATGGCGGCGCTGAGGCTGGACTGGACCACGTGCACGCGGCGGGCCGCGCGGGTGAAGTGCCGCTCCTCGGCCACCGCGACGAACTGCTCGAGCTGGCGTAGCTCCATGAATCGACTCTATCAATGCTGATCAGGGACAGAATCTGTTCGACAGATCATGGGCGGCCGGGCCATCGTCGAGGCATGACGACTTCACGGAGCCAGGAACTGGTGGTGCGCGCCGACGAGGCCGAGTACCTGCCGTCCATCGGGCACATCCTGCTGGCCGACAGCAGCGCCACCCACGGGGCGCTCAGCAGCCACCGGGTCAGGCTCGGCCGGGGCGCGGACGGCGCCGTGCCGCACCAGCACCGCGGCGCGGCCGAGCTGTTCTTCGTGCTCGACGGGGCCCTGGACGTGCTGGCCGGGCAGGAGGTCCTCAGCGTGGGCCGCGGCGACCTGCTGGTCGTGCCGCCGGGCCTGGCCCACGCGTTCGCCGCGCGCCCGGACTCGACGGCCGACGCGCTGATCGTGATCACGCCCGGCGTCGAGCGGTTCGACTACTTCCGCCAGGTCGTGCAGGTGCGCGAGGGCCGCCTGCCGCGGCAGGCACTGCTGGAGCAGCAGGACCGCTTCGACACCTACTTCCTGGACAGCGCGGCCTGGGCCAGCGCCCGCGCCAGTTCTCGCGCCAGCGCACCGCACGGGGATCGCTGACGGGGCTGGGCCCCCTCAGGCGGCGGCGCGGGTCTGGACCCGGCTGAGCGAGGCTACCGTCGCGACACCGCCCCGGCGTGCTTGTCTTAGGTGGGAGCACGACCTGTCTCGCGAGTTCGCGGGGGGCGCGGATGAGCAGTACCGGACCGGACCTGGATGCCGTGGCCGGGCGGGTGGTCGCGCGGCTGCTGCAGCAGGCCCACCTGGTCGGGCCAGAGGAGATAGCAGCCTGCGTCGTGGCGGCGGCGCGGCCGCTCGGCGTCACCGGGGCCCGCATCTACCTGGCGGACCTTCAGCAGCGCAGCCTCCGGCCGGTGCCGGCGGGCCCGGCCGGGTCGCGGGTGCTGGCCGTCGACGGCACGCTGGCCGGGCTGGCCTACCGCACGGTCACCATCTGCTACGCGGCCGCCGATTCCGGCTCGGGGGGTGCGGGCTGGCAGGCCTGGCTCCCGCTGATCGGCGGGACCGAGCGGCTCGGCGTGCTGGAGCTGGACTGCGCCGAGGTCAGCGAGCCGATGCTGGCCCGGTACCGGACGATCGCCTCGGTGACCGGGCTGGTGGTGGCGGGCAAGACTCTCTTCAGCGACACGCTGGCCGCGGGCCGGCGAACCGGGGAGATGGCGCTTCAGGCCGAGCTGGTCTGGGGCTTCCTGGTGCCGCGCACGTTCGCGACCGAGCGGGTCCTGGTCGCGGCCATGCTGGAGCCGGCCTACCAGGTCGGCGGCGACGCCTTCGATTACGCGCTGACCGGTGACCGGCTGCAGGTGTCGATCTTCGACGGGGTCGGCCACGACCTGGACGCCGGCCTGGTCGCCAGCGTGGGGCTGGCCTCCTGCCGCCGCACCCGCCGGGCCGGGGGCAGCCTGGCCGAGATGGTCGGCCAGGCGGACGACGCCATCGCCCGGCACTTCGGCGACAGCCGCTTCCTCACCGCCCTGGTGGGCGAGCTGGACGTGGCGACCGGTGAGTTCAGCTGGATCCCGTGCGGGCATCCGCCGCCGCTGCTCATCCGCGACAGCAAGGTGATCAAGGAACTGGCCAGGAGGCCCCGGCTGCCGCTCGGCCTGGGCAGCCTGGAGGCCATCTCCGGCTCCCGCGAGCGCACCGAGGATGCCGCCTGGCTGTACTCCGAGCGGCTCCAGCCCGGCGACCGCCTGCTGCTGTACACGGACGGGATCACCGAGGGGCGCTCCGCCGACGGGACCCCGTTCGGGGTCGAGCGGCTCAGCGACTTCGTGATCCGGCACAGCAACGCCGGGATCAGCGCCCACGAGACGCTCCGGCGCCTCAATCACGCGATCGTGGAGTACCAGAATGACCGGCTGACCGACGATGCCACGATCGTCCTGGTCGAGTGGATGCCCGACCGCCCGGAGCGCCTGCTGATCTCCTTCGGCTGATCTCCCCCGGCCGGGCTGGCGCGCCGTGACTGAGCCGCTCGGTCACCTCCGGTAGCGCCAGGCAGATCGCCCGCACCTGTTCAGCCAGATCAGCGGTCGTCACGGCTCCCCACCATAGCCGGGAATGGAGGCCGCTATTGCGTTGATGATCAGCCGGAGATAGCGAGTCTGGCTATGGTAGCGTTTGCTCGCTCAAAGCGGGCGCAATGGGCCTTTGGGGGAGGCATGGGGAGCGTTTTCGACAATCTCCGATCGACCTACACCGACATGTTCGAGGGTACTGTCGGTGGTCCCGCCGCCGCCGGGATATTGCCCGCAGTCGCGGCCGCCACCGCCAGGGACGCCTATGAGAATGAGCCTGCGGGCACGACCGCCCAGGTCGAGATACGCGGCCGCGAAGGCCGCGGTCACCGCCCACCTCGCTCCGATTTCCCCGCTCGCCGCCCCGGCCGTCGCGCACATGTTTGACGCCGTGCACGCGCAGCCGCCCGCGCCGGTCACGCCGGAGACGTCCACGGCAAAATCCGTCAGCGATGCCGCCAGCAAGACGACCGCACTGGCCCTCGGCTCGATCTCGGGGACGCTGAAGCTCAGCGGGCCGAGCCTGCTCGGCTCGGCCGCTCGCACCTGGTTCGGGCTAATCTCCGCGGCCCTGGCCGGCGGCTCGGTCTATGTGATTTTCCGATTGGCGGACGATAGCAAGAGCCACACCGGCACGGCCATCTATATCGGCCTGGCGATCGCCATCTTCATGGCCTTGCTGACGCTTCTGCTCTGCGTTACCGGGTACTCGAACGTCAACATCGAAGGTGCGCGAGGCAACTCCGGCAAGGCCTCCTAGTACCATAAGGTGAAGTCAACGGCCGAGATCAGCCGAGACGGCTTCAAGAACTTCTGCCCGGTGATGGAGCCGGCGTGGGGTGCGTGTCCCCGCTCCGCGCCGCTACTGGACGGTTCCAGGCGATGACCACGGGTCGGTAAATTCCGGACGCCGACGACCCCGGGTGGTCCGCCCCGCCGGGCAGCGAACGGGACACATCATGTCGTCGGCGACCTACCGCACCCTGCTGCGCCTTCCCGGTGCCGCTGCCTTCTTCCTGACCGCCGCCGTCGGCCGCGTCGGCATTGCGATGACCGGCCTGGGCATCGTCTGGCTGGTGCACGCCCGGACCGGCTCTTATGCCACGGCCGGGCTGGTGACCGGCGGGTTCGCCGTCGCCGAGGCAGTGGCCGGCCCGCAGCTGGCCCGGCTGATCGACCGCTTCGGCCAGACCCGGGTGCTGCCGCCCGCGCTGCTGGCCCACGCCGCGGCGGTGGCCACGCTGCTGGCCCTGGTCGCCGCCGGCACCCCGGACTGGCTGATGATGGCGGGCGGGGTACTGGCCGGCGCCACCATCCCCCAGCTCGGCGCGCTGTCCGCGGCCCGCTGGGCGGCGCTGCTGGGCGACGAGCCAGCCGCGCCGCTGCCGACCGCGTTCGCGCTGGAGTCGCTGGGCAACGAGCTGGCCTACCTGGCCGGTCCGGCCCTGGTCAGCATCCTCGGGGCGACCGGGCACCCGGCGCTGGGCACGACGCTGGCGGGAGCCCTGGTGGTGGCCGGCGGACTGTGCTTCGCCGCGCAGCGCCACACCGCGCCGCCGCCGGCGTCCGGCGCTGCCGCGCACCACCGCGCGGGCCGCTCGCTGCTGCGGCCCGGATTCGCGGTCCTGGTCGGCGTGAACCTGGCCATCGGCGTGTTCTTCGGCGCCACGCAGATCTCAGTGACCGCCTTTGCGGTCGAGCATGGCGTGCCGGCCGCGGCCACCGCGCTGTTCCTGGTATCCAGCTGCGCCAGCCTGCTGGCCGGCTGGCTGTACGGACTGCGCCGGTGGCGCACGGCTCCGCGGGTGCAGCTGGCGGTGGCCGCGACCTGGCTGGCGGCCGGCTGCCTGCCGTTGCTCGTCGCCGGCTCGCCGTTTGCACTGGGGTTCGGCATCGCGCTGACCGGGCTGGCGATCCCCCCGTTGCTGGTGCTCTGCTCGGTGCTGGCCGAGCTGGCCGTCCACCGGGCCGTGCTGACCCAGGCGTTTGTCTGGCTGAACTCGGCCAGCGCGGCTGGCTCGGCCGGCGCGGCGGCGGTGGCTGGCTGGGCGGTGGGCGCCTTCGGTGCGCACGGCGGCTTCGCGGTGGCCGCCGTGGCCACCGGGGTCATGGCGGTGCTGGCGGTGACGGGAATGCGCGCACTGCGGGTGCCGCGGCAGGGGTCAGCGCGGCAGGGTTCAGCGCAGCAGGGGTCAGCGCAGCATGGTGCGCGCGGCATTCCGGACGGCGTCGGCGGCACGGTCGAGCGCGGCTGAGTGCAGGCGCCATTGCTGCCAGAACAGCCTCACGTCGATGCTGCCGTCCGGATCGAGATCGGACAGCCCGCCGTCGCCCGGGGGTGCCTGCAGGTCAGGAACCATGCCCCAGCCCAGGCCGAGCCTGACCGCCTGGACGAAGGCGTCGGAGCCGGGGACGTGATGCCGCGGCGGGTCGAGCTGGCGGCGGGTGCGACGCCGCAGGTAGCGGTCCTGCAGGCGGTCCTCGCGATCGGACACCAGCACCGGGGCGCGGGACAGGCTCGTCACCGTCGGGCCGTCCGGGAACCAGCGGGCGGCGAAGGCAGGCGACGCCCTCGGCCGGTAGCGCATGCGGCCGAGTCGCTCCGCCGTGCAGCCCGCTACGGGCTCGGCCGAGGCGGTGACGGCGGCCATGACCACTCCGTCACGCAGGAGCTGCGCCGTGCGCTCCTGATCCTCGCGTCGCAGGTCGAAGACGAGGTCAGGTCCCGCAGCGGCCAGCGCGGGCAGCAGCCAGGTCGCGAGGCTGTCGGCGTTGGCGGCCAGCGGGACGGCCGGCGCGTCACCGGTCGTGCTGACGCCGAGCTCACGAACCGCGTCGGCCGTGATCGCCTGGATCTGCCGCGCGGCCCGCAGCAGCGTCGTGCCAGATGGCGTCGGCCGGATCGGCTTGGACCGGGTCAGCAGCACGCGCCCGACGGAGGTCTCGAGCGCCTTCACCCGCTGGCTGATCGCGGAGGGAGTGACGTGCAGCTTGGCGGCAGCGGCGTCGAAGGTGCCCTCGGAGACGGCAGCAGCGAGCGCTTCCAGACGCTGAAGATCCAGATCCATCATGAGACATGCTAATGCTGGCGCACAATCATTAGCTGGACTTAGCTGCCGCCTGTTCCTACCTTTCACTATGTGACCGCTTCCGCCACCGCTGCCTCCGCTCACCGCCTGCGCGGCGCCGAGGGTGGAGCACTCATGGCAGTTGTCTCGATGTCCTGTGTCCAGCTCGCACTGGCCCTGTCGGTCCACCTGTTCAGTCAGCTCGGGCCCCTGGGCGTGGCCGGCCTGCGGCTCGCCTGGGCCGGCCTCCTCCTGCTGATTCTCGTCCGGCCACGTCCCGGGGACTTCACGGGCCGGGACCTCCGGGCCTGCTGCGCGCTCGGCGTCGTGTCGGCCGGCCTGATGCTGTTCTTCATGCTCGCGATTGCGCGCATCCCGCTGGGCACCGCCAGTGCCCTGGAGTTCCTCGGCCCGCTGATCATTTCGGTCTGCGGTCCCGGCCGCGGGCGCAAGCGCTGGACGGTCATGGCCGCCGCTGGCGTCGTGCTGCTGACTCAGCCGTGGCACGGCGGCATCGACGGATCCGGTCTCGCGTTCGCCCTCGCGGCCGGCGCCTGCTGGGGTGGCTACATCCTGCTCACCCAGCATGTTGGCGACCGGGTGGCCGGCCTGAACGGGCTGGCCGTCTCCATGCCCGTGGCCGGGGCCTTCGCCACGCTGGTCGTGCTGCTGGTCGACGGATCGTCAGAGCTGGGCCGAGTGACCTGGCCTGCCCTGCTCATCGTGCTGGCCCTGGCCGCGCTCCACCCCGTGCTGACGTTCAGCCTTGAATACCTCTCCCTGCGCCGGCTCACCGCGAAGGCCTTCGGCACCCTGATGAGCCTGGAACCCGCGATCGCGCTCCTGGCCGGCCTGCTCGTGCTCGGACAGATACCCGACATGGCCTCCGCCATCGGCGATCATCTTCGTGGTCATCGCGGGGATCGGCGCTGTCCGCACCGGTGCGCGCGCACCCGCGCCGGATCGCTAGGCCCTGATCAGCCGGCCCGGCGCCGGGTGGCCGCGTTGTTCAGCTTGCCCGCGACGGCGACGGCCGAGTCAGCGGCCTTGCGCCCCTTCGGCCGGGCCGGGGCGCCGGGCTGCGGCCGGGCGGCCGCGCGCTCGGCAGCGTCGCGGAGCTGGTCGCCAAGCTCGCGGGCCTGGAAGGGGCTGAGCGCCTGGCGCAGCTGCGGCCAGACGCGGACCTCCTCGAACTCCAGGTTCCCGCGGACGGCCGGGATGATCTCGGCCAGGAGCTCGTCGAACTCGTCGTCGTCGGACTCGACCTTGTCCAGCCGGGCCAGCGCCTCCCCGGCCGCCAGGTCCCGGGCCAGGGCCTCGTCGGCCAGCATGTTTCCGTCGCCGAGCCGGTCCCGGACGGCGGGCCAGCAGATGCTCGCCCTCGGCGGCCGCGTGCCGCGTCGCGTCCGTCACCAGCCGCCCGGCGGCCGCCTTGCGGGCCCTGAGCACCGGCTGGCTGGCCCCGGCCGCGTGGCCAGGGCTGTTCTCCAGCGCGGCGAGCAGCAGCCGCACATCGCCGTGAACGTCCCTGAGGACCTCGAATACGTCAGGCATGACACCTCCGTGGCTAGCCGGTTCCGGTTGCGGCGAAGACATGCCGCTACCCGGCTCCGGCCGGGTCATGCGGCCTGGCCCGGGTTTGCCCGCGGGGTGCGGGGTAGCCAGAGGGGCTGAAGCAATTGCGTGACGGAGGAGTGTTATGGGGGATCTGCGTCCCGACCAGACCAGCCACCGCCAACCGGGCAAGCCGGCCCAGAAAGCGGCTCGCACCGGCGCAAGAGCGGCGGCCCCGGCCAGCGGAGCGCCGGGCGTTCCCGCCGGGGTGCGCACCGCGCTGGGCCAGCTCCGCGAGGCGGCCGCCGCTCACGACGATGAGCTGCCGGCGCCGGGCCTGCCGCGCGCCGCAGACCCCGGTGCCGTCGGCCCCGGTTAGGCCCCCCGTGAGCATGCGCGGACGCCGTCGGGGTAGCTGGGTGCCGAGCTGAGAGCGAGGTACTCGCGTTGAGCAACGAGGCGAACGAGCGCATCAGTGATGGTGCCCATCCCGCGGCATACCGCGCATTCCGCAGATGCCGCCCGGCCGGGCGGACCCGGCCGGGCGGTGGTCTGGATGGCCGCCATCACCGCGCTGGGCGGGCTGCTGTTCGGTTATGACACCGGGGTCGTGTCCGGCGCGCTGCTGTTCCTGAAGGACGACTTCCCGCACATCACCTCGTTCCAGAAGGAGCTGGTCACCAGCCTGCTGCTGGTCGGCGCGGCGATCGGCGCCATCGGCGCGGCGCGGCTGGCCGACCGCATCGGCCGGCGGCCCACCATCCTGATCACGGCGGTGGTCTTCATCGTGGGCGTGCTCCTGGCCGCGTTCACGCCCACCTTCGCGGTGCTGCTGGTGGCCAGGGTCGTCATCGGCCTGGCCGTCGGGTCGGCCTCGATGACCGTCCCGATGTACATCGGCGAGGCCGCGCCGCCGCGGTTCCGCGGCGGCCTGGTCAGCCTCAACCAGCTGGCCATCACCTCCGGGATCCTGGTGTCCTACCTGGTCGACTACGGGCTGGCCGGGTCGCGGGACTGGCGGCTGATGTTCGGGCTGGCCACCATCCCCGCGGTGCTGCTGTTCGCGGGCATGCTGACCCAGAAGGAGAGCCCGGCCTGGCTGGTCGCCCACGACCGCGAGGACGACGCGCGCCGGGTGCTGTCCCGGCTGCGGCATGGCGACGCGGTCGACGACGAGCTGAACAGCATGAAGGAGGGGGCCAGCCGGAAGGACGTGTCGGCCAGGGAACTGCTCAACCCGCGGCTGCGGGGGGTGCTCACCCTGGGCGTCCTGCTGGCCGTGTTCCAGCAGGTCACCGGCATCAACACGGTCATCTACTACGCTCCGACGCTGCTCGCAAGCGCGGGCCTGGGCTCGTCGGCCGCGCTGCTGGCCAACGTGGTCAACGGGGTGGTCAACGTCGGCATGACGATCGTGGCCATCTGGCTGCTGGACCGGGTCGGCCGGCGCAAGCTGCTGATCAGCGGGACCTGCGGCATGGCGGTGGCGCTGACCGTGCTGGCGCTGGTCTTCCTGATCGGCGGGGACACGCTGACCGGCGCGGCGGCGTACGTCGCGATCGTGGCGCTGTTCTTCTATACCGGCTCGTTCGCGATCGGGCTCGGGCCGGTGTTCTGGCTGCTGATCAGCGAGATCTACCCGGTCCGGGTCCGGGCGTCGGCGATGAGCGTGGCCACCTTCGCCAACTGGGCGGCCAACTTCGTGGTCACGGTGTCGTTCCTGACCCTGCTCAGCGCGATCACCAACGCCGGCACGTTCTTCCTGTTCGCCTTCCTGACCCTGGTGGCGGTGGCCTACTTCTGGCGCCGGGTGCCGGAGACCAAGGGCCGGCGCCTCGAGGACATCTCCGCGGAGATCGATGGGCGGAAGGGGTCCGGTCAGGCGGTCCGGTAGCGCTCCGCGTCGGCCTCTCGCAGCGCCAGGCCCAGTCCTGGCGCTGCGGGGTCCGGGGTGAGCTGGCCGCCGCGCGGGCTGAGCACCCCGTCGAACAGCATCCCCTCGATGCGCTGGTGGTCGTGGAAGTACTCGCAGTGCCGCAGGTTGGGCACCGCCGCGCCGACGTGGGCGTGCAGGCTGGGCGCGCAGTGCGCGGAGACCTGGAGGTTGTGCGCGGCGGCGAGCGCCGCGCCGCGCAGGAACTCGGTGATGCCGCCGCACCGGGTCACGTCGAGCTGGAGGCAGTCGACCGCGCCGGCGTCGATGAGCGCGGCGGCGTCGGCCAGCGACCAGCAGTACTCGCCGGCCGCCACGTCGGGCCGGACCTGGCCGCGGACCGCGGCCAGCCCGGCCGGGTCGCGGGACGAGACCGGCTCCTCGAACCAGGTCACGCCGTAGTCGTCCATCCGCCGGGCCACCCGGATGGCCTGGGCGGCGGTGTAGCCGCCGTTGGCGTCGACGTACAGCTCGGTGTCCGGGCCGATGACCTCACGGGCCAGCGCGACCCTGGCCAGGTCCCGGCGCTGGTCGCCGCCCCAGGACTCACCGATCTTGATCTTCACCCGCGGGATGCCGTCGCCGTCGACCCAGCCCGTCAGCTGCTCGCGGGTCTGCCGCTCGTCGTAGCTGGTGAAGCCGCCGCTGCCGTAGACCGGCACGTGCGCGCGGGCCCGCCCGAGCAGGTCGGCGACCGGCAGGCCGAGCAGCCGCGCCTTGAGATCCCACAGCGCGATGTCCAGCGCCGACAGCGCCGTGGCGCCGATGCCCGGACGGCCCGCATTGCGCAGCGCCCGGGCCAGGTCCTCGGCGATGGCCGGCACGCCGAACGCCGGCCGCCCCATGGCCACCGGCTTCAGGAGATGAATAACAACGTCCGCCGCGGCGCCGGCTGCGTATGACCAGCCGATCCCCTCCTGGCCGCCGGCCACGGCGGTCACCAGGACCAGGGTCGTGTGATCCCAGGCCAGCGTGCCGTCGGCCTCCGGCGCGTCGGTGGGGATGTCGTAGACGGCGGCGCGGACGTCGCTGATGACCGGTGTGTCAGGCATCCGTCCCCTCTACCGAGACCAGGCGTCCGCAAACCACCAGGAGGGCCGGGCGGGGCCGAAGTGTTTGCCTGACCGGCCCACGGGAAGCTGGCGCCGGTGCCTGAACTGAGCGGGGAGCCCGCGCGGAGCCGGCTGGCCGCGGGCCGGATCGGGACCTGGGCGGTGTGGTGGGTCCTGCTGATGTCGTTCTGGGTCATCCTGGACGACTCCGTCGCCGTGGACGAGCTGCTGGCCGGGGCCGGGGCGGCGGCCCTGGGGGCCTTCCTGGCCGAGCTGGCCGCGCACCAGGCCCGGACCCGGTTCCGGGTGCGCGCCCGGTGGGTGATCCCGGCCCTCGCGCTGCCCGGCGACGTCGCGCGGGACACCGTGATCGTCCTCGCCGTCCTGTGGCGGCGGCTGGCTCGCGGCCAGGAGCCCGCGAGCGGGTTCCGCGAGCTGCCGGTCAGCCCCGGGCCGGACACGGCCGAGGGCGAGACCCGGCGGGCGCTGCTCATCGGCGCCCGCTCGCTCGCCCCCAACACCGTCGTGCTGGGCATCGACCCCGGCCGGGAGGTCATGATCGTGCACCAGCTCGTCGCGACCGAGGGCGAGCCGGCCCGGTGAGCGCCTTCGTGATCGCGGCCATCGTCATGCTGGCCGGGGTGATCCCGTGCGGGATCGTGGCCTGCCGCGGCACGGTGCTGGACGCCGTCGTGGCCTATGAGGCGCTGAGCGCCATCGTGGTCATGGTGCTGATCCTGCTGGCCGAGGGCTTCCGGCGGCCGGGCGAGCTCGAGCTGCCGGTGGTGCTGGCCGTGCTGATGCTCGGCAGCGGCCTGGTCTTCGCCCGGTTCCTGGAGCGGTGGCTGTGATCAGGCCGGTGCTGGCCGACGTGTTCCTGGCGCTGGCCGCGGCGCTGGTGCTGGCCTCCGGCGTCGGCCTGCTGGTGATGCGCGACACCTATCAGCGGCTGCACTACGTCACGCCCGTCGCGCTGGTCGCCCCCGTGCTGGTCGGCCTGGCCGTGCTGACCCGGTCGGGCCTGACGGAAAGCTCCTCGCTGACCTGGCTGGCCCTGCTGTTCGTCATCATCTCCGGGCCGTTCCTGACCCACGCCACGATCCGGGCCGCGCGGATCAGGGAGACGGGGGACTGGCGGCCAGGACCCGGCCGCGGCCCGGGCGCGGAGCGAGACCAGGACGGGGACCGGCCATGATGGCCGCCGGCGCGGTGGTCACGCCGTACTCGGTCTCGCCCGCGCTGATGGACGTGCTCCAGGTGACGATCCTGGTGCTGGTCGCGGCCGGGGCCACCGCGGTCGCGCTGACCAGGGCGCCGGTCCGCCAGGTGGTGATGCTGAGCGGCTACGGGCTGCTGCTGGCCGTGCTGTTCCTGGCCTTCCAGGCGCCCGATGTCACGCTGTCCGAGCTGGTCGTGGGCGCGGTGGCGCTGCCGCTCCTGCTGCTGCTGGCGCTGGCCAAGGTCCAGGAGGCGGGAGAAGTGACGCCGCGGAGCCGTCGCTGGCTGTTCCTGGCCGGGATGGCCGGGCTGGCCGCGTGCTACCTGTGGGGCCTGGGCGGCCTGCCGGGCTTCGGCCGCTACCCGGGGCCCTACGGCGACATCATCAACCGCATCGCGGTGGGCCAGACCAGCGCCACCGGCGTGGTGTCGGCGGTGAACTTCTCCTATCGCGGGTTCGACACCGTGGGCGAGGAGTTCATCCTGTTCGTCGCGGCCGCCGGAGTGGCCACGGTGCTGCGCCACCTGCGCGGCGAGCGGGACCGCCCGGCCAGGGACGAGGCCGCCGGCCGGGCCGCGCCGCCGACCAGCGGCGCGATCCGGCTGGTGACGCTGCTCCTGGCCGGCCCGACCCTGGTGCTGGGCTGGTACCTGGCCTCGCACGCCCAGACCAGCCCGTCGGGCGGCTTCCAGGGCGGGGTGGTGCTGGCCACCGCGTTCATCCTGATCTACCTGTCCGGCCAGTTCCTGGCCTTCGAGCGGTTCAGCGCAATGGACGTCACCGATGCTGTCGAGGCGGTCGGCGCGGGCGGCTTCGCCGGCGTCGGCCTGGCCGCGGTGGCGATGGGCCTGCCCTACCTGTTCAACTTCCTCGGGAAGGGCGGCACGCCCGGCGCGGTGAGCTCGTCGGGCACCATCGCGCTGATCAGCTTCTTCGTCGGCATGGAGGTCGCGGCCGCGTTCGTGCTGATGGTCAGCGAGCTGCTGGACCAGGCGCTGCTGGTACGGGGCGGCGGCTGATGCAGATCTTCCCGTTCGTCATCGTGGTCTGGATCCTGGCCGTCGGCCTGTACGGCATGGTCACCAGCCGCCACCTCATGCACCTGATCATGTGCCTGATCGTCGTGCAGTCCTCGACCTACGTGCTGCTGCTCGGCGTGGGCTACAAGGCCGGCGCGGTCGCGCCGTACTTCTACGACGTCCCGGTGCACACCCCGGCGGTGGACCCGGTGGTCCAGGCCCTGGCGCTGACCGACGTGGTCGTCGAGGCGGCGGTCACGGCGCTGCTGCTGGCCTTCGCCATCCAGGCCCACAAGCGGTTCGGCACCCTCGACCCGCACGAGCTCGTCCAGCTCAAGGGCTGACGTGAGCCCGCTGCCCGCGCTGGCCGTGGTGGTGCCGCTGCTCATGGCGGCGGCGATCACCGCGCTGAGCCCGCTGCTGCGCCGCCGCCGGCGACTGCTGGACGGCGCCGCCATCGCGACCAGCGCCGCCGTGACCGTGCTCCTGGCGGTGATCACGGCCAGGGCGGCCCGCGGCGAGGTCGTCTACTGGTTCGCCGGGTTCCGGCCGTCGCACGGGGTGGCCATCGGCATCGACTTCGCGGCCGGCCCGCTCAGCGCCGGCCTGGCCTGCCTGGCCGCGCTGCTGGTCACCGCGGCCATGACGTTCTCCTGGCGCTACTTCGAGCGGGTCGGGACCTACTACCACGTGCTCATGCTGACGTTCCTGGCCGGCATGGCCGGGTTCTGCCTGACCGGCGACATCTTCGACCTGTTCGTGTGGTTCGAGCTTATGGGGGTGTCGGCCTACGCGCTGACCGCCTACCGGCCCGAGGAGCGCGGGCCCATCCAGGGCGCGCTGAACTTCGCCATCACCAACAGCGTCGGCGCCTACCTGTCCCTGTCGGGCATCGCGCTGATCTACGGGCGCACCGGCGCGCTGAACATGGCCCAGATCGGCGCCGCCATCGCCCGGCACCGGCCCGGCGGCCTGGTCGTCGTCGCGTTCCTGCTCATCATCACCGGGCTGCTGATCAAGGGCGCCATCGTGCCGTTCCACCTGTGGCTGCCCGACGCGCACGCGGTCGCGCCCACCCCGGTCTGCGTGCTGTTCTCCGGCGTGATGGTGGAGCTCGGGCTGTACGGGGTGGCCCGCGTCTACTGGTCGGTGTTCGGCGCCGCGCTCGGCCACCGGGCCGCCATCACCGGCGTCTTCCTGGCCCTGGGCCTGCTCACCGCCGTGACCGGCGCGCTGTTCTGCTTCCGTGAGCGGCACATCAAGCGGCTGCTGGCCTTCTCCACCATCAGCCACGCCGGGATGTTCCTGGCCGGCATCGCGCTGCTGACCCCGCTCGGCCTGGCCGGGGTGGCCGTGTACGTGGCCGGGCACGCCCTGCTCAAGGCGGCCCTGTTCCTGTGCGTCGGCATCCTGCTGCACCGGCTGGGCTCGGTCAACGAGAGCTGGCTGCACGGCCGGGCCCGGCACCTGCGGGTCACCGGCGTGGTGTTCACCGCGGCCGCGCTCGGCCTGGCCGACCTGCCGCCCTTCGCCACCTTCGCCGGCAAGGGCTGGATCGAGGCCAGCGCCGACGGCCGCGGGCTGGCCTGGGTCACCGCCGTGCAGGTCATCAGCTCGGTGCTGGTCGGCGGCGCCGTGCTGCGGGTGGCCGGCGGCGTCTTCTACGGGCTCGGCGACCCGCCCGCCGAGGATCCGCAGATGGCACGGGAGGCGTCGGAGGAGACCAGCGAGACCACCCGCGGCCGGAACCGGACCCCGCTGTCCATGATCATCCCCGCCGCCGCCCTGGCCGTCGCGGCCCTGGTGGCCGGCGTGCTCGCGGTCTGGGTGCTGCCGGGCCTGGACCGCGCCGTCCAGGCCGGCGCGGTGCGCTTCCAGGACCAGGCGGCCTACAACGCCGCGGTGCTGGCCGGCCGGGCCACCGCGCACCCAATGGCGCTGTTCCCGGCCGGGGACACCGGGGTCACCGGGACCGACCTGGCCATCGGCGCGGCGTCGGCGCTGGCCGCGGTGGTCGTGGCCGGGCTGGCGCTGTACTGGCGCCGGCTGCCGCTGCTGCGCCGGCGGGAGGGGTCCTGGCCGGTCCTGGCCTGCCGGTCCAGGCCTTCCAGAGCGGCGTCATCAACGACTACGTGACCTGGATCGTCGTCGGCGTCGCCTGCCTCGGCGGCGTCCTGGCCATCAGCTTCCGGTGACGGCCCCGGACCGGGGGAGGTCCTGATGTCCGGCCACGTCCCGGCCAGCGCCCGGCTGCTGCACGCGGCGATGGCGCACCTCCGCCGCCAGCAGTCACGGCGTCCGCTGGCGGCAGGGCTCCAGGCATCAGGACCAGCCGCTCGGCGGGCCATCGGGCTGCGCCGCCTCATCCTCCTTCCCCTAGCGGCTCAGGTTGGACCACTCGGCTGCAGGCAGCCGATGGGGCCTACGGAGCCAACGGGAGACCTGGCCCGTCGAGGTCGCCGGCTTCACCGCAGTCGCCGCGCTTCATCGGCACGAGCGGACTGCCATGCACATAGGCGTCGGTACGGCGCCGATCACGATCCTGACGTCCTGCTCGTCCTTTTCCTGCGGAGGAGACGACCGCCGCCCGGGTCCGCCGGGCGGCGGACCGGCACCCGGGCCGGCCACCGGGATCGGCCCGTGCGCCTGGCGGCACCCATGGCCGACAGCGCCGACGGCGCGTGCCAGGCCTCCCGGGAGGGAGCCCCGGAACGCTATGCGACGAGGTCAAGCCCAGCGCCATCGAGAGCGGCCGGCGGAACGGGCCGCGCTGGGCATTGACCGGATGGTCCGCAACGTCGAGACCGGCCGGTTCGAGCGGAGCCTGTCCGCGCTGACCGCGGCCGGGGCGCTGATCACCGCGGCCGAGATCTTCTTCGAGCACGACAGTGCCAGCTTCGGGAACAAGATGATGTGGGTGCCGGTGACCCTGGGGCCGATCGGCGCCGCGGCCGGCATCGCCGGGTTCTTCAGCCGCCGGATGGCCAAGACCGCGCTGCCGGTGGCCTCGGCGGCGATCGTGGCCAACGGGCTCCAGGGCACCTACCTGCACGCCCGGGGCATCGCGCAGAAGCCAGGCGGCTGGTCCAACGCCCGCTACAACATGGAGATGGGGCCGCCGCTGCTGGCCCCGCTGCTGGTCACCATGGTCGGCGGGATGGGCCTGCTGGCCGCGATCCTGCGGCGCGAGCGGTGACCGCGCGGTTCCCCGGGTTCGACGCCGGCGCGCAGGCCCGGCACTGGGACCCGGTCACCGCCGGGGTGGTGCTGGACCGGCTGTCCATGGCGCCCGATATCCGGTTCTTCACTCCGGCGGAGGAAGCCGCAGCGACCGCGCTGTGCGACCAGCTGCTCGGCCAGGCCGGCGATCCGCTGGTGCCGCTGGTGCCGCTGATCGACGCCCGGCTGGCCGAGCAGGAGACCGACGGCTGGCACTACGGCGACATGCCCGAGGACGGGCAGGCCTGGCGAGATTCGCTGGCCGGCCTGGACGCCGACGCGCGGGACAAGTTCGGCCGCGGGCTGGCCGAGTGCACGCCGGCCGAGCAGCAGGCGGTCATCCAGGCGGTGCAGGATCTCGGCGCCGGCGACTGGCACGGCCTGCAGGCCGGCCACGTGTGGAGCCTGTGGACCCGGTACGCCTGCACGGCGTTCTACGCCCATCCGAGGGCCTGGGACGAGATCGGGTTCTCCGGCCCGGCCTACCCGCGCGGCTACAAGAACATCGGGCTGGACGCGCGCGAGCCGTTCGAGGTCGCCGACGCCCATCCGGCCGACGACCCGCTGCGAGGCTCGTCGTGAGCGCGGTGCGGTCGCGCAACGAGTCGGCCTGGCTGCTGCCCAACGACGGCACCCGCACCAACCACCGGCTGCGCCATGACATGCGCAAGTTCGCCGACACCGACGAGGTCGACCTGGCCATCGTGGGCTGCGGCGCGGGCGGGGCCACGCTGGCGCAGCGGATGGCCCGCCGGGGCTGGCGGGTCGTTGCCCTGGACGCCGGGCCGTTCTGGGACCCCGACGCCGACTGGGTCAGCGACGAGGCGGGCTCGCACCACCTGTACTGGACCGAGCCGCGGGTCATCGACGGTGCCGACCCGGTGCCGCTGGGCTCGAACAACTCGGGCCGGGGGGTGGGCGGCTCGATGGTGCACTACGCCGGCTACACGCCGCGGTTCCACCCCAGCGACTTCGCCACCTGGACCAACGACGGCGTCGGCGCCGACTGGCCGATCGGCTATCCCGGACCTGCAGCCCTACTACCGGCAGATCGAGGAGGAGCTGCCGGTGGCCGGCCAGGACTGGCCGTGGGGCGACCCGCACTCCTACCCGCACCGGCCGCACCCGGTCGGGCGGCAACGGCGAGGTGTTCCTGCGCGGCGCCCGCCAGGCCGGCATCGAGGCCAGGGTCGGCCCGGTCGCCATCACGAACGGCCGGTTCGGGAACCGGCCGCACTGCATCTACCGCGGATTCTGCCTGCAAGGCTGCAAGGTCAACGCCAAGGCATCGCCGCTGATCACCCACATCCCCGACGCGCTGGCCCGCGGGGCCGAGATCCGCCCCGACTCGATGGTCACCGGCATCGAGGTGGACGACCGCACCGGCCGCGCGCTGGGCGTGCACTACATGCGGGCCGGCGTGCCCCGCTTCCAGCGGGCGTCGGTGGTGGCCATCGCGGGCTACTCCATCGAGACGCCGCGGCTGCTGCTCAACTCGGCCTCGCGGCGCTTCCCCGAGGGCCTGTGCAACGACTTCGACCAGGTCGGGCGCTACCTCATGGTGCAGGGCGCGCCGCAGACGGCGGGCCGGTTCGACGCCGAGGTCCGGATGTACAAGGCGCCGCCGCCCGAGGTCAGCAGCGAGCAGTTCTACGAGACCGACCCGAGCCAGCCGTACCGGCGCGGCTTCGCGATCCAGACCGTCTCGCCGCTGCCCATCACCTGGGCCGAGCACGTGGCCGCGCAGGGCCACTGGGGCGCCAGCCTGCGCGACTACATGAGCGACTACGTGCACTGGTCGTGCCTGGGCGCGCTGTGCGAGTTCCTGCCCCAGCCGGGCAACCGGGTCACGCTGGACAGCGAGCGGGACCGGTACGGCCTGCGGGTGGCCCGCTTCAGCTACTCCCAGTGCGACAACGACCGGCAGCTCATGCGGGCGGCCCAGGGTGTCATGGAGCAGATCCTGCGCGGTGCCGGGGCCGACGAGGTCATCACCATCGACCGCTACGCGCACCTGGTCGGCGGGGCCCGGATGGCCGCCGACGAGCGCCACGGCGTGGTCGACGGGGACTGCCGCACGTTCGCCGTGCCCAACCTGTACATCACCGACGGGAGCGTGCTGCCCACCCAGGGCAGCGCCAACCCGGCCCTGACGATCATGGCGGTGACCGCCCGTGCCGCCGACCGGCTGGCCGACACCGCCCGCCGGGCGGAGTGAGCATGACCGGGCCGGCCGGGCTGTGGCCGCCGCGCGTGCTGCGCGAGTACGCGTTCATCGCCGACGGCGAGCGTGGCGGGCTGATCGGGCCCGACGGCGCGATCACCTGGCTGTGCGCGCCGCGCTGGGACAGCCCGGCGGTGTTCTCCGCGCTGCTCGGCGGCCGGGGCGGCTACGCGGTCACGCCGTCCGATCCCTGGTACGTGTGGGGCGGCCACTACGAGCCGGGCACGCTCATCTGGCGCAGCCGCTGGGTCGGCTCGGGCGTGGCCGAGTGCCGGGAGGCGCTGGCCATGCCGGCCGATCCGCACCGCGCGGTCGTGTTGCGGCGCGTCGAGGCGCTGGACGGGCCGGCCAGGGTCCAGGTGGTGCTCGACCTGCGGGCCGCGTTCGGCCGCCAGCCCATGCGCGAGCTGTCGCGGGCGGGCGGCTGCTGGACCGGCCGCAGCGGCGGCGTCCGGTTCCGGCTGTCCGGTGCGGCGCGGGCGCGGGTTGACGGGGACGGCCGCCTGGCCATGACCCTGCGCGTCGACGCTGGCCAGCACCACGACCTGGTCCTGGAGATCTCCGATCGGGCGCTGCCCGCCAAGTCGCCGGATCCCGCCACCATCTGGTCCGCCACCGAGAACGCCTGGTCCGACGTGGTCCCCGAGTGCGACGACCTGATCGCCGTGCGCGATGCCCGGCACGCCTACGCCGTGCTGGCCGGGATGACCGCCGGCACGGGCGCCATGGTCGCCGCCGCGACCACCTCGCTGCCCGAGCGGCTGGAGAGCGGCCGGAACTACGACTACCGCTACGCCTGGATCCGGGACCAGTGCTACGCCGGGCTGGCCGTCGCGGCGCACGGCCCGCACCGGCTGCTGGACGGGACCGTGCGCTTCATCACCGAGCGGGTGCTGAGCGACGGCCCGGACCTGATGCCCGCCTACACCGTCAGCGGCGAGGGGATTCCAGGCGAGCGGCGGATCCGGGTCCGCGGCTACCCCGGTGCCAGCCCCGGCACCGGCAACTGGGTCAACCAGCAGTTCCAGCTCGACGCGCTCGGCGAGGTGCTGCAGCTGCTGGCCGCCGCGGCCGGCCAGGATCGGCTGGAGCAGGACGGCTGGCGGGCGGCGCAGACCGCCGTCACCGCCATCGAGCAGCGGTGGACCAAGCCCGATGCGGGGCTGTGGGAGCTGGATGACCGCCGCTGGACCCACTCCCGGCTGGCCTGCGTGGCCGGCCTGCGTTCCATCGCCGCCGCGGCGGGCGGCCCGGCGGGCGGGCATGGCACCCGCCAGGCCGCGGCCTGGACCGGCCTGGCCGACCAGATCATGGGCAGCCTCGGCGACGCCGTGCATCCCTCCGGGCGGTGGCAGCGCGCCCCCGACGACGAGCGGGTCGACGCGGCGCTGCTGCTGCCGCTGATCCGGGGCGCGACGGACGCCGCCGACCCGCGGACCGCCGCTACTTTCGGCGCCGTCCATGCCGAGCTGTCCGAGGACGGCTTCGCCTACCGGTTCCGGCACGATGCCCGGCCGCTGCACGAGGCCGAGGGCGCCTTCCTGCTATGCGGCCTGTGGATGGCCCAGGCCGCGCAGGCGTGCGGCGACGAGGTCGGGGCCGCGCGCTGGTTCGAGCGCAGCCGCGCGGCCTGCGGCCCGGCCGGCATCTATACCGAGGAGTACGACGTGCACCAGCGGCAGCTGCGCGGCAACCTGCCCCAGGCGTTCGTGCACGCCGGCGTGCTGGAGACCGCGGCCCGGCTGTCGCGCCCTGATAACAGCAAGAAGTGATAACAGCAAGAAGCAACGATTGAGGGAGTACGACCATGACTCAGCATGTCGTGATCACCGGGGCCAGCGCCGGCATCGGGCGGGAGACCGCGATCCTGTACGGGCGCCGGGCGGCGAACGTGACGCTGCTGGCCCGCGGCCGGTCCGGGCTGGACGGGGCCGCGGCCGACGTCCGCCAGGCCGGGGGACAGGCGCTGACCGTGCAGACCGACGTGGCCGACCCGGCCCAGGTGGACTCGGCCGCCAGCCAGGCCGAGGAGGCGTTCGGCCCGATCGACGTGTGGATCAACGTCGCGTTCACCTCGGTCTTCGCGCCGTTCACCGAGATCACCGCGGAGGAGTTCCGGCGCGTCACCGAGGTGTCCTACCTGGGCTTCGTGCACGGCACGCAGTCGGCGCTGGCCCGCATGCGACCGCGAGACCACGGCACGATCGTCCAGGTCGGGTCGGCGCTCAGCGAGCGCAGCATCCCGCTCCAGTCGGCCTACTGCGGCGCCAAGCACGCCATCAACGGGTTCACCGAGTCGGTGCGCTGCGAGCTGCTGCACGACAAGAGCCAGGTGCGCATCACCGTGGTGCAGATGCCGGCCGTCAACACCCCGCAGTTCTCCTGGGTGCGGTCCCGGCTGCCGCGCCAGCCGCAGCCGGTCCCGCCCATCTACGAGCCCGAGGTGGCGGCGCGCGGCGTGCTGCTGGCCGCCGACAACCCCGGCCGCAAGCAGTACTGGGTCGGCGGCAGCACGGCCGCGACCCTGCTGGCCCAGAAGTTCGCCGCCCCGCTGCTGGACCGCTACCTGGCCCGCACCGGCTTCGGCAGCCAGCAGACCGGCGAGCGGGTCAGCCCCGGCCGGCCGGACAACCTGTGGGAGCCGGTGGACGAGCCGCCGGCACCGACCACGGCGCGCACGGCGCCTTCGACGACCGCTCGCACCGCCACAGCACGGAGCTGTGGCTGAGCCGCCATTCCCGCCAGGTGCTGGCGGTGACCGGGGCGGCGCTGGGCGTGGGCGGCGTGCTGGCCGGCAGCCGGCGCCGGTCCCGGTGAGCGCCGCCCCCGCCCTGCTGCGCGGCGCTTACGGCCTGGCCCTGTGCGTCGCGCCCGGCGCCGTGCTCGGGCTGGCCGGCGGTCCGCCTGCCAGCCGCCGCGCCCGGGCGGTGGCGCGGGTGCTGGGCGTGCGGCAGCTGGCCCAGGCCGCCGTGTCCGGGCGCGCCATGGCGCCGGGCACCGAGACGGAGGACCGCGCGGCGCTGCTGACGCTGGGCGCGGCGGTTGACGTGCTGCACGCGGCGTCGATGCTGGGCCTGGCCGTGCTCGACCCGCCGCGGCGGCGGGCCGGGCTGGGCGACGGCCTCATCGCCCTGGCCTTCGCGGCCGAGGCGCTGGGCCGGCTGCCGTAGCCGGGGATCACGTCAGCCCGCCGGGGCCGTCAGCGGCGGCCGGGAAGCCGGTCCAGCGCAGGGCGGGCGGGAGGTGCGCGGCATCGTTGAAGCTGATCAGCTCGGGCGGCGAGGCGGACGGGCAGGCGATCACGGACAGGCCGGCGTTCATCTGGTTCAGCCCGAGCCAGCGCCATGATGGCGCCGTAAGCGCGTGGCTGACGAGCCGCCCGATCAGGAAGTTGTGGGTCACGATCAGCTCGTGGGTGTCGCTGTCCTCCGCGCCAGCCCGCAGGAACTGCTCGATGGCGGCGCGGGCGAGCCTGGCCCCCTCGGCGCGTTCCGCCGCGCTGTAGCTGGCGACCAGGCTGGCGAAGCGGGGCGGCAGGTCAGCCGGATCGGGATCGGAGGGGATGTAGTCCCCGGCCAGGGCCGAGGCGGACACGGGGACGCCGGGGAAGCCCTCGGCGATGATGGCGGCCGTCTGCGCGGCCCGGGGCAGGGGACCATGGCGGATGACGGCGAGGGGGACCTCCCGCAGCCGCTGTCCGGCCAGCCGGGCCTGCTCCCGGCCGACCTCGCTGAGTGGCCCGTCGTGCGGTGACGCGTCACCGTGCCGGACCAGATACAGGAAGCGAGTCACCCGCCGATAGTAAGGCGGTATTACATGCCGCGGCCCTGCTCGGGCGCGGCGCTCCAGCCGCGCTGAGCGGGCTCGAAGGCCGGCTCCCCGTCCGGGCCGTCGATGCGGACGACGAGGCCGTGGCTGGTCAGGTTGCCGAGCGACTCGTCCAGCGCCTGGTCGTCGAGGTCGGTGACGCCCGCGACCTGGCTGCGGGTGGCCGGGCGGCCGGTGTACTCGAGGGTCGCGATGGTCTCGTAGACGTAGGTGTCGATGTCGGTCAGGCTCTGGGTGTCCATGCGAGCCCGTCCGCTATTGGCGGTCATGGCCGCACCTCCCGGAATCATGGGGTATTGCCCTGACGGGCAGCTCTGATCCTTCTCAGCCATCGCTACCCCCTGTCGCCCGGGCTACGCGGTTCACGGGCGGCCGCCTTGTTTGGGAGCACCCCACGGGGTAGCGGAATGCGGAGTTCGTTCCTGAGAGGAGCTACCACTGATGGCTGCACCTACTGTTGCCGATTTCCTGCTCGAGCGGCTGCGGGCGTGGGGCGTGGACAAGGTCTTCGCGTTTCCGGGCGACGGGATCAACGGGATCCTGGCCGCGTTCGGCCGCGCCGACAACCAGCCCAAGTTCGTGCAGGCCCGGCACGAGGAGATGGCGGCCTTCGAGGCGGTCGGCTACGCCAAGTTCACCGGCCGGGTCGGGGTCTGCATGGCCACGTCGGGACCGGGCGCGATCCACCTGCTCAACGGGCTGTACGACGCCAAGCTGGACCACGTCCCGGTGGTGGCGATCGCGGGCCAGACCAGCCGGTCGGCCATGGGCGGCTCCTATCAGCAGGAGGTTGACCTGCTCAGCGTGTTCAAGGACGTCGCCGGCGCGTACGTGCAGATGGTGACGGTGCCCGAGCAACTGCCGAACGTGCTGGACCGGGCCATCCGGGTGGCCATGACCGAGCGCGCGCCGACCGCGGTGATCATCCCCTCGGACGTGCAGGAGCTGGCCTACTCGGCGCCGACGCACGAGTTCAAGATGGTCCCCTCGAGCCTCGGGATCGACTGGCCCACCGCGGTACCCGGCGACGAGGCCATCGGCCGGGCCGCTGAGGTGCTCAACGCCGGGAGCAAGGTCGCCATCCTGGCCGGCCAGGGCGCCCGCGGGGCCAGGGCCGAGCTGACGCAGGTGGCCGAGCTGCTCGGCGCGGGCGTGGCCAAGCCGCTGCTGGGCAAGGACGTGCTGTCCGACGAGCTGCCCTACGTCACCGGGTCCATCGGCCTGCTGGGCACCCGGCCCAGCTACGAGATGATGAAGGGCTGCGACACGCTGCTGACCGTCGGCTCCAGCTTCCCCTACACCCAGTTCCTGCCCGAGTTCGGCCAGGCGCGCGGGGTGCAGATCGACATCGACGGCAAGTTCATCGGCATGCGCTATCCCAACGAGGTCAACCTGGTCGGCGACGCGGCGGCCACGCTGCGCGCGCTGATCCCGCACCTGGCGCGCAAGACCGACCTGGCCTGGCGGCGCGAGATCGAGGAGCACGTGACCCGCTGGTGGGAGGTCATGGAGGCCGAGGCCATGGTCGAGGCCGACCCGATCAACCCCATGCGGCTGTTCCACGAGCTGTCGGCCCGGCTGCCGCTCGACGCGATCGTCGCCGCCGACTCCGGCTCGTCGGCCAACTGGTACGCCCGTCAGCTGCGGTTCCGCGGTGAGGTGCGCGGCTCGCTGTCGGGCAACCTGGCCACCATGGGGCCGGGCGTGCCCTACGGGATCGGGGCCAAGTTCGGCCACCCGGACCGCCCGGTGATCGTCTTCGAGGGCGACGGGGCGATGCAGATGAACGGCCTGGCCGAGCTGATCACCATCAAGCACTACTGGCGCGAGTGGGCCGACCCGCGGCTGATCGTGGCCGTGCTGCACAACGACGACCTCAACCAGGTCACCTGGGAGATGCGGGCCATGGAGGGCGCGCCCAGGTTCACCGAGTCGCAGGCGCTGCCCGACGTGGACTACGCGGCGTTCGCGACCAGCCTGGGCCTGGCGGGCATCGCCGTGGACAAGCCCGGCGACATCGGCCCGGCCTGGGACCGGGCGCTGGCATCCGACAAGCCAGCGGTGCTGGACGTGCGCACCGACCCCAGCATCCCGCCGATCCCGCCGCACGCGACGTTCGAGCAGGCCCGCGATACCGCCAAGGCCATGCTCAAGGGCGACGAGGACCGGCGCAGCATCATCGTGGAGGGCATCAAGACCAAGGTCCAGGAGTTCCTGCCGCACCAGGACAGCTGAGCTCCCCGCGTGGGCCAGGAGGCTGGTCCGCGGCGGCCGATGACCGGGAACACCGACCCGCGGGCCGTGCGGACCCGCGAGAAGCTGGTCGCCGCGTTCCATGAGGCGGTCCGGGACCGGGAGCCGGGCGCCATGTCGGTGGCCGCGCTGGCCCGGTCGGCCGGGGTGAACCGGACCTCGTTCTACGAGCACTTCTCCTCGCCCGAGGAGCTGGCCGTGCACGCGCTCAGCGACCTGTTCGACGTGGTCCGCAACGCCGACGTCGTGATGCGGTCACAGCACATGGTGCCCGCGGCCGAGGCCAGCCGCCGCGCGCTGCGCGACATCGTCGGCTTCGTGGACGAGCGCCGGGCGTCCTACGCCCGCCTGCTCGGCCCGGCCGCGGCGCCGCCGCTGATGACGGCGGTCACCGAGGCGTTCACCGAGAACACCGTGCGGGCGCTGATGCGGAGGCACGCCCGGCCCGCGGGCGCGGACCCGTTAGTGACCGCCCAGTTCCTGGCCGGCGGCGTGCTGGGCGTGATCGGCGCCTGGCTGGCCGGCCAGCCTCCGGGCTGGTCCGCCGACCAGGTCGTCGAGGCGCTGATGCACTGCCTGCCGAGCTGGCTGAACGCCGACTGACCAGGCCGTCAGGCCGGGCCCGCGTCGATGACCTCGCGCACCTCGGCCCGGCTCGGCGCGATGCCGAGATCGGTGACCGTCCAGGTCGCGCCGGCCTGCTCCCACGGCTCCGAGCTCTCGCCCGGCGGCAGGTCCACGATCAAGTCGAACGGATCACCGGCCGGGCGCTCGGCGCGGATCTCGCTGACCAGCTCGGCCAGTGCCTCGGGTCCGGGCAGGCCGGTCGGGAACAGCCCGTCCCACCGCAGGGCCCGCTGAACCGGCCGCCGGTGCGGCCACTCTCCGCCCACCCACACGGGGATCCTCGGGCGCTGCACCGGGACCGGCTCGAACTCCCCGGACCAGTACCGCGTGAGATCGGCCAGACCCCGGTCGAGCAGCAGCGCCCGCTCGCGTGGCGCGGAGACCTCGCCGAAAGGCTCGAACTCGCCGTTGCGCGCGCTGCCGAGCCCGACTCCCAGAGTGAGGCGGCCCGAGCTCAGCAGGTCCAGCGTGACGGTCTCCCTGGCCACCTTCTGCGCCCGCCGCCGCGACAGCGGCGTGATCATCGGCCCGATCCGCAGCCGGCTCGTCGCGCAGGCCACCGCGGCCAGGGCCACCCACGGGTCGGCTATGGCCTTGGCCGGCGAGCGGTGCACGATGTGGTCCCAGACGAAGAACCCGTCCCAGCCCCGTTCCTCGGCGGCGGCCGCGAGCTCAGCCAGCACCCGCGGATCGGCCAGCTCGCCGAACGGCGGCACATCGATCGCATGCTTCACGCGGGCATTCTAGGCCGCGCTGGCGGATCAGGGCTTGACCGCCACCCCGCCCCACAGGGCCGACGCCTCTTGCGACTCGGCCTCGGTGCGCGGGCGCCACCGGGAGAGCTGGACCACGCCGGGCTCGACCAGTTCCAGGCCGTCGAAGAACCGCGTGACCTCGGCGTGGTCGCGGAGCACCAGCGGCGCGTCCAGGGCCCGCTCGTTGAGCGCGGCGGCGAACTCGATCATCTCCGGGTAGATGTCCGCGGTGAGGTGGCAGATGGCCAGGTAGCTCCCGCGCGGCAGGGCCTGGATGAGCCCTCGCACGATGCCGTAGGGATCGCGGGCGTCCCCGACGTTGTGCAGGATGCCCAGCAGCAGGACCGCCATCGGCTGGCTGAAGTCCAGCGTGCTGGCTGCCTCGCGGAGGATCCGCTCGGGATCGCGCAGGTCGGCGTCCAGGTAGGCGGTCAGCCCGGCCGGGGCGCCGGCCAGCATGACCCGCGCGTGGGCCAGCACGACCGGATCGTTGTCTACGTAGACGACCCTGGCGTCGGGGACGGCCGCCCGCGCGACCTGGTGCACGTTCTCGCCTGAGGGCAGGCCAGCGCCGATGTCGAGGAACTGCCGGATCGCGCTCTCGGCGGCCAGGAAGTGCACCACCCGTCGCAGGAAGGCCCTGGCTGAGCGGGCGGACTCGGCGGTCTTCGGGAAGGCCCTGATCGCGGCCTCGGCGGCGAGCTGATCGGCCGGGAAATTATCGGTGCCGCCGAGGAAGTAGTCATAGACTCGCGCCGGGTGCGGGACGCTCGTGTCGATCACCGGCAGGTCCGGCTGGTCTAAGTCGGCCGGACGGGCAGCATCCTCCGCCATTTACTCAGCATAACTGCGGCCGCTTAAAATAACGGGCAATCCGCTTGATTTCGGCGCCAGGGGTGACCACAGAATGTGAGCGCATGTCGTTGTGGAGCGCAACATGAACGGTGACGTCGCGGCCCCGCTGGTCGGGCGGCGTGATGCGCTGCGCGCGCTCCAGGAGGCGCTTGCCGCATCGAGCGCGGGCACCTTCCGCGTCCTGTGCCTGGTCGGCGAGCCCGGCGCGGGCAAGACGCGGCTTCTGGGCGAGCTGGCTACTGCCGCGGCGGGCCTGGAGCTGCCCGCGCTGTGGGGGCGGGCGGCCGAGTTCGAGCAGGAGATGCCGTTCGGGGCGGTCATCGACGCGCTCGACGACCAGGTGGAGGCGTCGTTGCCCGGCCTGGCCGGCGCGGCTGGGCGCGGAGACCTCCGGGCTGCTCGCCACCGCCCTGCCGGCCCTGCGGGCCGCCTCGCCCGGCCTGCGCCGGCCCGGACGCATCCGGCTCCGGCAGCGACCTGACCGGCCGCTACCGCGTGTATCGCGCGATGCGGCGGCTGCTGGAGGACCTGGCCGAGCCGCAGGGGCTGGTGCTGATCCTTGACGATGTGCACTGGGCCGACAACGCGTCCGTCGAGTTGCTGGACCACCTGGTCCGTCATCCGCCCCGGGGCCGGGTGCTGCTCGCGATCGCCTATCGCCCGGCGCAGGCCTCGCCGCGGGTCGCGGCGCTGCTCGGCTCGGCCGGCGACTGCGGCCGCGAGGTGCCGGTGAGCCCGCTGACCCTGGCCGAGGCGCAGGAACTGCTCGGCCCGGGCGTGAGCCGGTCGCGATGCCAGGCGCTGCACGAGGCCAGCGGGGGCAATCCGTTCTACCTGGAAGCCCTGGCCCGCATGGAACAGCGCACGCAGCTCATGACGGCCAGTGACGACGGCGGCGAGCTGCCGACCATCGTGCGGGCCGCGCTGCAGCTGGAGCTGACCGGCCTGTCCCCGACCGCGCTGCGGGTCGCGGAGGCCGCGGCGGTGGCCGCCGACGAGTTCGAGCCCGCGCTGGCCGCGGCGGCGGCCGAGGTCGGCAGCGAGGACGCCCTGGCCGCGCTTAATGACATGGTGGCGCGCGACATCGTCAGGCCCGGCACCGCCGGGCGCCTGCGGTTCAGGCACCCGCTGGTCCGCCGCGCCATCTACGACGGGGCCGCGGCGGCCTGGCGGCTGGGCACGCACGCGCGGGTCGCCGCCTACCTGGCCGAGGTCGGCGCGCCCGCCGCGCTGCGGGCCCGCCACGTCGAGAGGTCGGCCCCCTTCGGTGACCAGGCGGCCATCGCCACGCTGCGGGAAGCGGCCCGCGACGCCTCGGCCCAGGCGCCGGCCACGGCCGCCCACTGGCTGGAGGCGGCGCTGCGGATCATGCCGGCCGGGACGGCCGGCCTGGACCAGCAGCCCGAGCTGCTGCTCGAGGTGGCCCGGCTCCGGGCCGTGAGCGGCCAGCTGCTGGAGGGCCGCGAGGCGGCACGTGAGGCGCTGCGGCGGCTGCCGCCCGGAGACCACGCCAGGCGGGCGCTGGCGGCCCGGTTCTGCGCCCTGATGGAGCGCCAGCTCGACCGCCCCCAGGAGGCTCGCGCGATCCTGCTCAGTGAGCTGCATCGCATCCCGGACCCGCAGTCAGCGGCGGCCGTGCCGCTCCGGACCCGGCTGGTAGCCGAGAGCCTCATGCGCGGAGACATCCGCGCGGCCCAGGCCGTCCTGGACCTCATCCCCGAAGACCCGGACGCGTTTGAGCCCAGCGTCGCGGTGGCGATCGCGGCGCTGCGGCCGATGCCCGCCTACGCCCTCGGCAAGATCACCGACGCGGCCCGCTTTGTCGAGGCGGCCGGCCGGCTGGTCTCCGCGGCGCCCGACGATCACCTCGCCGACTGGCTCGACGCCATTGCCTGGCTGTGCTGGACCGAGACGATGATGGGCCGGTACGACAGCGCGCTGGCCCATTTCGACCGCGCGGTCGCGATCGCCCGGTCCACCGGGCAGGGCTATGTCATCAGCAACCTGCTGGCCGGGCAGGCTCAGGTACTGGTGCTGTTCGGCCGGCTGGAGGAGGCGGCCGCGGCGGCGGAAGAGGCCGCGGAGGTCGCGCGGCTGCTCGGGTCGAGCTTTCAGCTGGTCTTCGCGCTGGCCCAGCAGAGCCTGGCGCAGAGCTGGTCCGGCGACAGTCCGGCGGCCGTGCGGCTGGGTGAGGAGGCGGCGCGGGCCGGCCAGGGCAACGGGGAATGGTCGGGCGCGCAGGCCCAGTACGCGCTGGCGATCGCGCTGATCAACGCGGGCCGCCACCAGGCCGGCCGCGAGGCCATGGCGCTGGCCTGCGGCGACTTCAGCCGATCGATGCTCGACCGGCGCAGCCTGCTGTCGGCCTGCGAGGTGATGGCCGCGGTGGAGGCCGACTGCGGCGACTTCGCCGAGGCCAGTCACTGGGCCGACCGCGCCGCCAAGGTGGCCGGTCCCGGCCAGGAGGCCACCGCCGGGCTGGCCCGCGCGCACGCGCTGCGCGGCGCGGAGCCTGGCGCCGCGGCCACCGCGGCCGCGGAGGCGGCCCGGCTGTTTGACGGCCCGGGCCTGCTCATCGACGCCGGCCGGGCCCGGCTGTGCGCGGGCGTGGCGCTGGCCGCGGCGGGCGATGACGGCCAGGCCCGCGCCGAGCTGGCCGTGGCGGCGGAGAAGTTCGCCGCGTGCGGCGCCCGCTCGCTGCACGCCGCCGCCGCACGCGAGCAGCGCCGGCTCGGCGTCCGGGTGCCCGCCGCCAGCCGCGGCACCGGGCCGCACGGTCTCACCCAGCGCGAACTGGACGTGGTCAAGCTGGTCGGCGAGGGCTACACCAACCAGCAGATCGCCGGATCGCTGTTCGTGAGCGTCCGGACGGTGGAGACCCACCTGGCGCACATCTTCGCCAAGCTCGGCGTCAGCAGCCGGACCGCGATCCTGAAGGCGATAAACGAGCGTCCGTAGCCCGACCCCTGTTAATGCCCTGCTGGCCCGGCGATCCCGGTGCGGTCCCGGTAAGTCAGTGTTTACCACGATGCGCCCGGCGCGCCTGAGCCTGCACTGTAGACGTGAGTGACGGTGCGGCAAGTGGAGGCCAGATGACGGGCCCTATCCCGCGGTACACGCTGGAGGGGGTAACGGACGCTGAGGTGTCCGTGCATCCGTTCCCGACCGAGGACGGCCTGGGCCTGAACCTGACCCGGTTCCGCCGCGCCCCCTGCGATGACGTCGTCCTGCTCGTTCACGGCCTGACGTCCTCCAGCGACCTGTTCATCATGCCCGAGCACCGCAACCTGGTCAGCCACCTGCTGGACAACGGGTTCACCGATGTCTGGGCGCTCGACTTCCGGATGAGCAACCGCTTCCCCTACGACGGCGAGACCCACCGCTACACCCTGGACGACATCGCCGACTACGATCATCCGGCCGCGCTGCGCGAGCTGCGCCGGCACATCGGGGACCGCCGGGTGCACGTCATCGCGCACTGCCTCGGGTCGCTGTCGTTCATGATGAGCCTGTTCGCCGGCCGGCTGCCCGGCATCGCCAGCGTGACCTGCAACAGCGTCGCCCTGACCCCGCACGTGCCGGCCTGGTCCCGGGTGAAGCTCAGGTTCGGGCCGCCGCTGATGGAATACCTCGCCGGAATCTCGTTCCTGGATCCCCGCTTCGCCAGCAGCCCGGTGCTGACCAGGGACTGGGCGATGGGGAAGCTGATCGACCTGGCTCACCGCGAGTGCGATGTCAGCGCCTGCCACATGGTCAGCTTCATGTGGGGCAGCGGTCATCCGGCCATGTACGAGCACGACAACCTGCTGTCCGTCACCCACGATCGGATGGCCGACTTGTGCAGCTCCTGCGGGCTCAACTATTTCCGGCACGTGGCCCGGATGGTACGGGCCGGGCACGCGGTGCGAGACGACCCCGCCGACCCGCGCCATCGCGACCTGCCCGACGACTACCTGGCCGGGGCGGCTCAGGTGACGACGCCGATCCTGCTGCTGACCGGGGACCGCAACCGCGTGTTCACCGACTCGAACATCGTCTGCCATCGGGTGCTGGCCAAGATCTCGCCCGGCCACGACGAGCTCGAGATCCTCCCCGGCTACGGGCACCTGGACCCCATCGTGGGCAAGGACGCCCACCTGGACGTGTTCCCGCGGATATGCCAGTTCCTGAAGCGGCAGGCGGCCTGACATTGAAGGGCACAGGGGAGGTGGGCGGGGCGCCGGCCACGCCGGCCAGCGAGCATGCCGACGTGGTCGTGATCGGGTCGGGCTTCGGCGGCTCGGTGTCCGCCTGCCGGCTGGCCCGGGCGGGCCTGTCGGTGGTGCTGCTCGAGCGCGGGAACGCCCACCCGCCGGGCAGCTTCCCGCGCACCCCGGCCGAGATGAGCCGGGCCTTCTGGGACCCCGGTGCCGGGCTCTACGGCATGTATGACGTCTGGCGTTTCAGCGGCTGCGACTCCGTGGTGTCCAGCGGCCTGGGCGGCGGCTCCCTGATCTACGCGAACGTGCTGCTGCGCAAGGACGAGCACTGGTTCGTGCAGGACGATCCCCTGCCGGGCGGCGGATACGAGTCCTGGCCGGTGAGCCGCGCCGACCTGGACCCGCACTACGACGAGGTCGAGCGGATGCTCGGCGCGACCCCCTACCCGCTGGAAGCGCCGGGCTACGCGACGCCTAAGACCCTCGCGATGCGGGACGCGGCGGCGGAACTCGGCCTGAAGTGGCAGCTGCCGCCGCTCGCGGTCAGCTTCGCGCCGGCGCCCGGGGCGCCGCCGGGCCAGGGGCTGCCGATCGCGGACCCGGCCTACGGCAACCTGCACGGCGCGCCGCGCAGCACCTGCCGCCTGTGCGGCGAGTGCGACATCGGCTGCAACGTCGGGGCCAAGAACACCCTGGACCACAACTACCTCTCGGCCGCCCAGCACTACGGCGCGGACCTGCGTACCGGGCACGAGGTGCTGGCCATCCGGCCGGGGCAGGCCGGCGGGTACGAAGTGGACTACGTCCGGCATGACCCGCAGGACCCGGGCCGGCCCGCGCGCCCGACGCCACCGGTGCAGATCACCTGCGACCGGCTCGTGCTGGCCGCGGGCACCTTCGGCACCACCTACCTGCTCATGCGCAACCGCCCGTACCTGCCCCGCCTCAGCTCGGCCCTCGGTAGCCGCTTCAGCAGCAACGGCGACGTGCTGAGCTTCCTCGTCCGGGCCAGGGACCGCAACCGCGTCCGGCCGCTTGAGGCCAGCCGCGGGCCGGTGATCACCAGTGCCATCCGGCTGGGCGACGAGCATGACGGGCCGGGCGAGACGGGACGGGGCGCGTACCTCGAGGACGGCGGCTACCCGGCCTTCGTCGACTGGCTGGTCGAGGCGGCGGACATGCCCGGCGACACGCGGCGCCTGGCCCGGTTCGCGCTCGAGCGCATGCGGGCCATCCTGGCCCGCAGGCCGGACAGCGGCCTGTCGGCCGAGATCTCCGACCTCATCGGCACCGATGCGCTGTCGGTCGGCTCACTGCCGCTGCTCGGCATGGGCCGCGACGTCCCCGACGGTCTCCTGTGGCTGAGCGGCAACCGCCTGGACCTGTCCTGGAAGGCGGCCACCAGCGAGGCGTACTTCGCGCGGGTACTGGCGACCATGCGCCGCGTCGCGGCCGTGCTGGGCGCCCGGTACGTGGACAACCCGATGTGGCTGCGCAAGCGGATCATCACCGCGCACCCGGTCGGCGGCGCCCCGATGGGACGGGACCGCAGCGTGGGGGTGTGCGACTCGCATGGCGAGGTGTTCGGGTACCCGGGGCTCTACATCGCGGACGGCGCGGTGATGCCGGGGCCGGTGGGCACCAACCCGTCGCTGACGATCGCCGCGCTGGCCGACCGCATGTGCACCCGGATGCTGGAGCAGCCGCGGGCGGCGGCGCCCGGCAGGCCCAGCCCGCCGGCCAGGGAGGCTCGCCTGCCCAGCACGTCCATGCCCAGCACGTCACTGTCGTTCACCGAGGAAATGACCGGGACGTGCGCCATGGCCGCGGGCACCGGGGCGCCCGGATCGGCAGCCGGGGGCCTGCCGGAGCCGCTGGGCTTCCGGCTCACGATCACCGCCGACGACGTAGAGCAGTTCCTGGAAGATCCCGGGCACTGCGCCCGGGCTGAGGGATGGATTGATGCCGCAATTCTCGGGGGCCGGCGTCAAGTCCAGCGGGGCTGGTTCAATCTGTTCGCGCCCGACGGCGCGCCGGACCGCCGCCTCATGCGGTACCGGCTGCAGTTCGCCGACGCCGCGGGCCAGCCCCGCACCCTCAGCGGCCAGAAGGACATCTGGCACGGGGCGCCCACCCGCATCTGGCCCGACACCTCGACCCTGCACTTCCGGCTGCTGGACGGGCACGTAGCCGCCGGCGAGGACGAACAGGCCCGCACGCTCGCGATGGGCACCCTGCACCTGAGCCCGGCCGACTTCGAGCGGCAGCTCACCACCATCCGGGTTGAGGGACCGCACCGGGTGGTGGCCCTCGAGCGCTTCGGCCAGTTCTTCTGCGGCCAGCTCTGGGACGTCTACGGACCTCAGCGCACCAGCGCCTGACCGGTGTCCCGGAGGCCGGCGGCGCAGGAACGTACCAAAGGCCGCCCCGCGTTACCGCCGGTCGCGGCGACGGCGGCGCATCAGCAGCACGATCCGGCGCTCGGTCAGCTCCTGGGTGTGCAGGCCCAGCCACCCGCACACCACCGCCAGCGGGAGCTCGACCAGGGCGGCCAGCACGATGGACTGCGTGATCTGCGCCGACGGCGTGGTCATCAGGTCGAACCAGGCGTCCACCACCAGCAGCACCGAGGTGGCCGTCGCGGCCAGGGCCAGGTACCGGGACCGGCGCAGCGCGGTGTAGCCGGTGGCGGCCAGCGCCAGGAGCAGGATCACGTCGAACCCGGCCCAGGCCACGTCGTAGTGCGGGGAGGACTGGCGGGACGGCAGCGACTCCGCGATGTAGACCGTCCACGGCACCATGATCACCGCGGACAGGGTGAACAGCGGGCCGGCCCAGCGGACGACGCGGGTGTCTTCCGCCGGGCTGACCGTGCCGTTCTCGGGCGTCTTCACGCGCACGCCGGCTCTCTCTCGCTCGTCAGGGGGGAGAGCCTCAGTTACCCGGCGCCGGCCTTGGCAAACGAGCCGGCGGCGGAGCGGGCGCCGGGTCCGGGTCCGTGCCGCCGCCGGCCAGGCGGGGCAGGGCGCGGTCCAGCCAGCCGGGCAGGGCCCAGTTGGCCGGCCCGATCAGGTGCATCAGCGCGGGCACCAGCAGGCCGCGGATGATGAGCGCGTCGACCAGGACGGAGAAGCCCAGCGCGAAGCCGAACTCCTGGAGGATCCGGTGGCCGCCGAGCAGGAACGACCCGAAGACCAGGATCATGATGCTGGCCGCGCCCGCGATGATCCGGCCGCTGCTGGCCAGGCCCGCGGTGATGGCCTGGTGGTTGCGCCGGGCCGCCCGGCCGCCCAGCGCGGCCAGCCCGTCGGCCAGCCCGCCCGAAGGGGCGTGGTGCAGCCCGTGCCATTCCTCCTGGATCCGGCTGACCAGGAACACCAGGTAGTCCATGGACAGCCCGAACAGCACTGAGAACATCACCACCGGGACGAACGAGTCGACCGGCCCGGTGCCGGACAGCCCCAGGACCGAGCTGCCCCAGCCCCAGTGGAAGACCGCGTTCAGGGCGCCCAGGCCCGCCCCGACCGACAGCAGGTTCATGACCGAGGCGACCAGCGGGATCAGCAGGCTGCGGAACACCGCGAGCAGCAGCACGAACGCGAGGACGACCACCACGGCGATAAACAACGGCAGCTTGCTGGTGAGCACGTGCGCGAAGTCGATGTTGGCCGCCGTTACCCCGCCCACGTGCACGACCAGGCTGGCGCCGTGCGCGGCCTGCGGGATCAGGTGCTGGCGAAGGTTATCGACCAGGCTGATCGTCGGCTGGTTCTGGGGGCCGCTGACCGGGTCGACCGTGGCCAGTTCGACCTGGCCGTCTGGCGAGGTCAGCGGGGGTGTCACGGCCGCGACGCCCGGCGTGTGCGCCACGGTGGCGAGCAGGTGGCGGAACGCGGTGGTGCCGGCGGGCGAGCCGGCCCGGGCGACGAGTTCGAGCGGGCCGTTGAAGCCGGGCCCGAACCCGCGGGCCAGCGCGGCGTAGGCCTGATGGGTGGTCCAGCTGGCCGGGTCGGTGCCGGCGTCGGAGGTGCCGAGGGTGAGCGCGAAGGTGGGCAGCGCGAGCGCGACCACCGCGGCCAGGGCGCCCAGCGCCACGACCCAGCGGCGGGCCTCGACGAACCGGGCCCAGCGCAGCCAGAAGCCCCGGGGCGCCGCGCTCACTGGCCCGCCGGCGGCCAGCCTGCGTCGTTCACGGCGGGATAGTGCCCTGGGCCCGAGGAAGCCGAGCAGCGCGGGCAGGAAGGTGAGCGAGGTGGCCATGGTCAGGGCCACGGCCAGGGCCGCCGCGACCGACACGCCGTACAGGAAGGTGACGCCCAGCGCGAACTGGCCCAGCAGCGCGATGCACACGGTGCTGCCGGCCAGCAGCACGGTCCGGCCGGAGGTCCGCACGGCCAGGGCCACCGCGTCGGGCTGGGGCGTGCCCGCCTTCAGCGCGCCGCGGTACCGGCCGATGATGAACAGCCCGTAGTCCACGCCGACGCCGAGGCCGATCAGGATGGCCAGCTGAGTGGACACGCTGGAGATGTCGAACAGGTGACTGAGCAGGCCGACCAGCGAGACGCTGATGCCGAGCGCCAGCAGCGCGCTGGCCAGCGGCAGCAGCGAGGCCAGCAGCGCCCCGCCGAACACGATCAGCAGCACGGCCAGCGCGGCCGCGATGCCGACGCCGAGCGACCGGCCCAGGCCGGCCCGCTCGGAGTTGCTGATGGCCGGGCCGCCCAGCGAGATGTGCACGTCGCCGCCGTCGGCGGACTCGGCCGCGCTGATCAGGCGCCGGGCGTCGGCCGTGGTCACCTGGGCCGAGGGCCGGTCCCAGGTCACCCGGGCGAAGGCCACGGTGCCGGACCGGCTGATCTGCGCGGCGCCGGCCGGGCCGTAGGGGCTGGCCACGCTCTCCACCCCGGGCACGGCGGCGGCCCTGGCCAGCGCCGCGGTGACCGCGGCCCGGACCGGGGCCGACCGGATGGCCGCCCCGTGGGTGGCCTGGATCACCACCTGGTCGCTCTCGCCCGATACGGCCGGGAAGCTGGTGGCCAGCAGGGTAGCCGCCGCCTGCGAGTCGGTATCGGGCAGGCTGAGGTTGGTGTTGAAGCTGGTGCCCGCGGCCGCTCCGGCCCCGGCCACCGCGACCAGGACCAGCAGCCAGCCGGCCAGCACCTTCCAGCGATGTGCGTAACACCAGCGAGCCAGACTCGCCATGGCAGCGACCTCCGTGTGCTCCGTGCGGGCGCGGCGGTCGCGCCCAGGGCCTCATGGTTGCGGCGGGCCACCCCTGGCGTCGTGAGCCTGGAGGCTCGATCTCCGGTCGCCCGGCGGGGGTAGCGGCCCGGCTCCCTGCGGCCCGGTACACCCCTGGGTGTACGGCCGGAATCGGCTTCGCGGCGTATGACGGCCGGGGTCGCGGTGGGTACCGTCGGATCATGTACAGCACCGCCGCGGCCCCTGACCTGAAGCTGCCGCTGATCCGCCGCCTGGCGGCGCACCAGTTCACCGGCGCTGAGCTGGCCGCCCTCGACGCGGTGGCCATCGCGCTGGTGGTGGTGGCCACGGAGGTCCTCATGACGCCGCGGGCGCCTCGGGTATCCGGGACCGCCTGGGACGCCGCGGGCCTGGCCGCCTACCTGGTGGCCGCGGTGGCCACGCTGGGCCGCCGCCGGGCGCCGCGCCTGGCGCTGGCCGTGGTCTTCCTCATCACCGTGGTGGCGCTGGGTCTGCGGGCCGGCGGCCCGACGGTGTTCCTGGCCGCCCTGGCCCTGTACTCGGTGGTGGCCGTATCGGCCCGGCGGACGGCGGCCATCGTGACCGGCGTGGTGGCCGCGGCGGTGCTGGCCGCCACCCTGGCCGGCGGCGGCTCGCAGGTCGCGGAGACCGCCATCGCCGGCCTGGCGCTGATCCTGCTCGGCTGGCTGGCCGGGGAGAACATCCGGGCCAGCCGGGTCTACGCCCGGCAGCGCGCCGAGCGCGCCGCCGAGCGGGAGGCGGCCGCCATGGCCGAGCGGGCCGAGCAGGTCAGCCGGGCCCTGGCCGACGAGCGGGCGCAGATCGCCAGGGACCTGCACGACATCGTGGCCCACGCCATGAGCGTCATCGCGGTGCGCTCCGGCGTGGCCCGCATGGTCATCGACTCCGACCCGGACCAGGCCCGCGATGCCCTGGCCATCATCGAGACCACCACCCGCCGGTCGCTGCACGAGATGCGGCTGCTGGTCGGGGTGCTGCGCGACCCCGGCGACCAGCCCGCCGAGCTGAGCCCGGTGCCTGGCCTGGCTGACCTGGACCGGCTGATCGCCGACACCGCCGCGGCCGGCGTGGCCGCGGAGCTGGACGTGGACGGCGAGGTCCGGCCGCTGCCGCAGGCCGCCGAGCTGTCCGCCTACCGCATCGTGCAGGAGGCGCTGACCAACGTGGTCCGGCACGTCGGCCCGAGCCGGGCCCGGGTCCGGATCAGCTACCGGCCCGACGAGGTCCGCATCGAGGTCACCGACGACGGCCCGGCCGGCCCCGCGCCGCCGCTGGCCCGCGCGGGCAGCGGCCACGGGCTGATCGGGATGCGCGAGCGGGCCGCGCTGTTCGGCGGCGAGCTGGACGCCGGGCCGTGCGCGGGCGGCTTCCGGGTCCGGGCCACCCTGCCCACCGCCGGCTTCCGCGACGACCGGCCGGCCGGGGACCCGGTCCGGTGACGATCAGGGTGGTGATCGCCGACGACCAGCAGCTGGTCCGCGGCGGCTTCGTGGTCATGGTCGGGGCGGCCCCGGACATGAAGGTGGTCGGCGAGGCCGCGGACGGCGCCCAGGCCATCGCGCTGGTCCGCGAGCAGCGGCCGGACGTGGTCCTCATGGACGTGCGGATGCCGCTGGTGGACGGGATCGAGGCGACCAGGGCCATCACCGCCGACGCCGGCCAGGACGAGGCCCGGGTCCTCATCCTGACCACGTTCGACCTGGACGACTACGTGTACCGGGCCCTGCGGGCCGGGGCCAGCGGGTTCCTGCTCAAGGACACCGCGCCCGAGGAGCTGCTGGCCGCCATCCGCACCCTGGCCGCCGGGGACGCCCTGCTGGCCCCGAGCGTGACCCGGCGGCTGATCCGCGAGTTCGCCGCGCGCCCCGAGCCCGAGGAGCGGCCGTCGCCCGAGCTGCTGCAATCGCTGTCGGCCCGGGAGCGCGAGGTGCTGGTCGAGGTGGCCGGCGGCTGGTCGAACGCGGAGATCGGGGAGCGGCTGCACATCTCGGCCGCCACGGCCAAGACCCACGTCAGCCGGCTGCTGATGAAGCTGGACGCCCACGACCGGGCCCAGCTGGTGATGATCGCCTACGAGACCCGGCTGGTCACCCCGGCCTGACAGGAGGTTCGCATGGCTGACTCAGCAGCGGCGCCGGTGCCCGCGGCTCAGGCCGCGGTCCGGTCCGCACGAGCGCTGCGCTACCTGTACATGTTCCGGACCGGGTTCTCGGCCTTCTGGGTCGCGCTGGTGTTCTCGCTGGCCGCGGCGCAGACCGCGGGGAGCACAGTGGGCTGGCTGGCCGCGAGCCTGCTGGTCATCTATCCCGTCTCGGACGCCGTGGCCACGGCGTTTGACGTTCGCTCCGGCCGGGTCGCGGCGGGCTGGGCTCAGCGGCTCAACCTGGCCATGGACGTCGCGGCGGCGGTCGCGATCCTGGCCGCCGTCCAGTCCAGCCTGGCCGCCGCGATCACCGCGTTCGGGGTGTGGGCGGTCCTGACCGGCGCCGTCATGATCTACCTGGCGGCCCGCCGCCAGCGGCCGCTGGGCGGCCAGTGGCTGCTGATCATCAGCGGCGCGGGCTCGGTGCTGGCCGGGACCACGTTCGTGGGCTGGACCGGATCCGCGGCCGCCGGCCTGGGCGCGCTGGCCCAGTACTCGGCGGGCGGGGCCGTCTGGTACCTGCTGACGGCCCTGTGGCTGACCCGGGCCGCCCGCCGCCGGTCCGGCCGACTGGGCTCCTGCAGCGCGCTGGCCAGCAGGGCGACGCCTTCGTAGGCCGAGATCAGGGCGACGGCCAGCTCCCTGGCGTCGCGGCGGCCCATGGCCGCCAGCAGCGTGCCAAGGTCGCTCACGCCCCGTGCGGCGGGTGCCAGACCATCAGCTCGCCGGCCGGGCCGAACCCGGCCCGCTGGTAGAAGGGGATGGCCCGCTCGGTCGGGCTCAGCACCACCCGGGCGAAGCCCTGCTCCCGTGCGTGGCCGAGCACCGCGGCCAGGAGCTGGCCGCCGATGCCGCGGTTGCGGTACGCGGCCAGGACGAACGCGTTGCCCAGGTAACCCCAGCGGGCCGCGGCGCGGCCCGGCCGGGGCATCCGTTCGAAGACGGTCAGGTTCATCGCCCCGACCAGGCGGCCGCCTGCCTCGGCCAGCCAGATGACCCGGCGCGGTGACTCGCGCGCGAGCCAGGCCGCGAACCGGTCCTCGAAGTCCGGGTCGCTGTGCTCGCCGTCCTGCTCTTCCGCCGTCTCGCGGCGCAGCGCGGCCAGCGCCGCCGCGTCGGTGTCCGCCGCCCGCCTGATCGTCGCCTCGCTCACGCTAAGCCAGGCTACGGCCCGGCCGTCGGTGCGCCCGCATCAGATCAGCCGCCGGTGGTGCCAGTCCCGCCAGTCATGCACCGAATGTTGGTCAGCATGATCGGGACCGTTTCTCCGCTTGGGTCCTGCGGAAAAACGGTCCCGATCATGGGCTGCCGCGCCTCTGCCACCCCCCCAGCCAGCCTCGCCCAGCCCTGCCAGCCGCTACCCTTCCTGCCGGCGGAGCGCGCGGATGAAGGCGGGGCCGTCGGGCGTGCCGAGGCCGGTCATGTTGTCGTAGCCGCGCAGCGTGACCTGGCCGGTGTAGCCGAACAGGCCGGTGCTCTGGTCGTCGCTGGTGACCAGCGCCTGGAACGGGCAGTCGGGCACGCCGCAGAACACGCCCCGGTCGGCCACCGGGCTGTGGCTGGACAGCGGCAGCGCGTCGGTGAACGCCCTGGTCCCGGCCAGCCGGTAGATGACCGGGCTGAGGAACCCGAATGGCCGGGGCTGGCCCTGCTGGGCGGCGGTCACCATGCCCGCGACCAGCGGCGCGGCCAGGCTGGTCCCGCCGAAGTCGGTCTGGCTGTAGGCCGGCGGCTGGCCCGCGGGGAAGCTCAGCAGCCCGGTGGCCATCCCGGTGAACGGGTCGGCGTCGGCGCTGAGGTCGGGCACCGAGCGGACCAGGCCCCCGTGCTGGTCCCCGGCGCCAGCCCGGGCCAGCGCGGGCGGGACCACGCGCCGCTGGCCGGCCGGCTGGCGCCACAGCAGGCTCGGGCCGCCGCCGCTGGCGCCGTTCTCGCCCTGCAAGACCCACCGGCCGTGCTGGACGACCGAGATCCCGCTGGACCAGCCGGTCTCGAACAGCCGATGGCCGCTGGCGCCGATCCCCAGCGAGGTGCCGCCCACCGCGATCGCGAACGGGTCACTGGACGGCTCCTCGACACCGGAGCCGTCGCCGGACGAGAAGTACATCCCGACCCCCTCGGCCGCCGCCCGGACCAGGACCGCGTGCTCGATGCTGGTCAGCCCCGCGGCCTGCGACTCGCCGCCGGTCTCCCAGGAGTTGGACACCACCGAGGCCAGCGGCCGGTGCCCGGTGCCGTCCAGGATGGCCAGGTCGGCGTCGATGAGCCCCTGCTGGCCGAAGTCACCCTCGTTGCAGCTGTCGCCGCCGATCACCAGCTGGCTGGCCGCCGGGGCCATGGCGTAGGACGCCTCGACGTCGATCTGCTCCTCGCCGTCGAACGGGTCACCGCAGGCGTTGCCGCGGCCCAGCGACCGCTGCGCGTACCGGGCACGGGACGGCGCGGGCAGCTGGCCGGCCCGGGCATAGTCGTGCAGCGTCAGGAACATGTCCCGGCTCAGGCCGAGCTCCACCAGCGCGATGCGCTGGCCGCGGCCGGCCGCGCGATCGGTCGCGCCGTAGGCCGAGCGCAGCTGGCCCGCGGTGTAGCCGCAGACGTCGGTCGGGAACGACGTGACGCCGAACTGGGCGGGCAGGCCGGTCGCGTGATGCTGCCCGTAGTACCGCGAGCACGGGGCCTTGCTGGCCGTGCGGGCGGCAGCGCCGCCCGCCCGGATCAGCGGGACCAGCGGCGCGGCGTTGTCGAGGCCGGTCACGCCGAGCACGCTGGAGGCCAGGGAGGATGGCACGAACACAGCTCGGCTGTTCGCCCGCAGCGCGTACCGGCCCGCGGTCACGCCCGGCGCGGGCCGGTACAGCCGCAGGCGCACCCGCAGCGCGGTCTCGATTGCCGCCGTGCTCGCCGTGGCCCGTACGTAGTCGCGCTGCGCATCAGCGTGCACCCCGGTAAAGCCCGCCGACCGCAGCCAGGCCCCGACCGCGCGGGCCGCGCTGCGGCTGGCCCCGAACCGGGCGGTCCAGGCGTCCGGGCTCAGGAAGTGGCCGAACCCCGGGCGGCCCGGCGTGCTGACGGCGGCGGCGAACCGCTGCGCGGCGGGCAGCCGGGGCCGGAGCCAGACCTGGATCGACAGCCGGCGGGCGGCCGGGGCGGTCCCGATGACCTGGGCGGTGCTGGTGAACGGGATCGCGCTGCCGGGCAGCGGGGTGGCGGCGGGCCCGGCTTGCACGCCGGCCGCGGTGGTCGTCCCGGCCGCGCTGGCCGCGGCGGCGACCGGCAGGGCGGACAGCGCCGCGGCCGCGCCAGCGACGGCGCCGAGCCATCGGGATCTGGACGTGATCCGTGCCATGGTCAGCGTCCGTTATTCGTAGTGGTGCGGGTGAACCCCGAGGGGATGGCCGCGGCCGTGGTGAGCAGGCGCAGGCTGGCCCGCGTGGCGGGCAGCCAGCGGTAGTCGTCGCGGATGGCCCGGGGGCTGGCGGGGGAGACGCCGGGCGCGGTGTCGATCTCGCGGACCGGCAGGTAGGTGTCGGGACTGACCCACAGCCTGATCGTGCCGTGGCCCGTGCGCTCGATCAGGTGGATGGCGCGCTGCCCGTCCACGGTGGCCGGCCCGATCAGCGTCACCTTCCCGGCCTTGACCTGGGCGCGCAGCTGAGCGGCCTGGCCCAGGGGCGTGGCGGGCCGCGGGCCGGGACGGCGGGCGTCCGACGCGGAGCCGAACGGGTAGACGGTCCTGGTCCAGGTCCGGGCCCGGTAGTGGATGACGATCGACACCGTCCGGTGCGCGGTGATGGTCACCAGGTAGCCGGTGACCGGCCGGCCGGCCGGGCTGAGGTCGGTGATCCGGTAGGTGTGGCTCAGGCGGGTGCTCCAGATCTCGTCGATGACCGGCTTGCCGGTCTGGGAGTCCGGCGCGTGGTCGATGATGTTGACGATGTCGCTGTTCGCGCTCAGCGCGGACTTCAGGCGGGCCACGACGTAGGCGGCGGTCCGCACGACGGGCCTGGTCACCTGGTGAGTTGCGGACGGGGTGGCGGGACGGGCGGGGGACTGGCCGAGGGCGACCACGGTGGCGGCGGTGACCCCGGCCGCGGTCAGCCCGGCGATCAGGGCGGGCGCGGCGAGGCGGCGGCGCCGGGCCGGGCGGGACGGGGCGGCCTGGCTGGTCAGCTGGTCGAAGTCATCGAGGATCGCGGTCAGCAGCCGGTCCTCGAAGCGGCTCTCGCGCGGCGTCTGGGTGTTCAGCGTCTCGGTGTTCAATTGACGGCCTCTTTCAGGTGGGAGTTCGTGGCTGCGGGGCCGGCTCGTCGCGGGCCGGCTGGCGTCGGCCGCGGCCTGCGCGGCGACGGCCTTGTCCAGCGCGCGGCGGGCGCTGGACAGCCGCATCCGGAACGCGGCCGGGCTGATGCCCAGCACGCGCGCGGCCTCGGTCGGCTGCAGGCCCGCCGCGCTCACCAGCAGCAGCGCCTCGCGGGCCCGGGGCCGGAGCCGGTCGAGCGCGGCCAGGACGGCCTGGCTGGACCGCGCGGCGTCGATCCGCTCCTCCAGGCGCTCGATGTCGCTCTGGTCGATCAGGCGGCGGCCCGCGATGCGGGCCAGGGCGGCGGACTCACGGACTTTGCGGCGCCGGGCGTTGGCGATCAGCCGGGCGGTGATGCCCAGCAGCCAGGCGCCCGGCTGGCCGCGGTCCGCGTCGTAGGACCGGGCCGCCGTGAGCACGGTGACGAACGTCGCGGCCACCAGGTCGGCGGCGTCGGCCGGGTCCCGGACCCGCCGGGCCGCGAACCCGATGACCCGGTCCACGTGCCGGCGGTAGAAGATCTCGAACGCCGCCGGGTCACTGCTCAGGCGGCGCAGCAGATCCTCGTCGGCCGGCTCGCTCTCAGCCGGCTCGCCCTCTGCTGGCTCGTCCTGCGTTGATTCGCTGTCCATACCTGTACTTGGTCGCGCGCGGCCGGGCGCAAGCAATCCCGCACTGTGGACCACGCGGTCCAGAGTTGAGCTATGATCGTGGACTATACGGTCCATTCTAGGGAGGCGGGGGCCATACGGATACACGGGATGCACGGAATGCACAGAGCGCACGGCTGAGCGGCAAGACGGCCCTGGTTACCGGGGCGACCAGCAACATCGGCCGGGCCATCGCGGTGGCCTTCGGCCGCGAGGGGGCGTTCGTCGCGGTGTCCGGGCGCGATCAGCAGCGCGGTACGGCGGTGGCCGCGCAGATCCAGGCCGCGGGCGGGCGGGCCGTGTTCGTGCCCGCCGAGCTGGACGGCAGCGCGGCGGCCAGCCGGGAACTGGCCGAGCGGGCGACCAGGGAGCTGGGCGGCCGGGTCGACATCCTGGTCAACAACGCGGGGATCTTCCCCGGCCCGACGACGCCGGAGACCGACGAGGCGACCTTCGACCGGGTGTACGCGGTGAACGTGAAGGCGCCGTTCTTCCTGACCGCGGCGCTGGCCCCGGCCATGGCCGAGGCGGGCGGCGGGGCGATCGTGAACCTCGGCTCGTGGATCGCCCGGCTCGGCATCCCGGTCGGCGCGCTGTACAGCTCGACCAAGGGCGCGATGGAGACGCTGACCCGGGCCTGGGCGGCCGAGTTCGGGCCGCGCGGCGTGCGGGTCAACGCCGTCTCGCCCGGCGTGATCCGCCCGCCGGAGCTGGCCGAGGGGACAGCGCACCCGGCCGAGGCGATGATGCGCGGCACCCCGGCGGGCGGCATGGGCACGCCGGAGGCGATCGCGTACGCCGCCGTGTACCTGGCCAGCGACGAGGCCGCGTTCGTGCACGGCACGGTGCTCGACGTGGACGGCGGCCGGGTCCCGGTGGCCGTCATCGCGGCCTGACCGGGCGGACGAGGCTGACGCGATGCCGCAGGGACTGACGACCAAGGGCGCGGCCACCCGGCAGCGGGTGATCGAGGGCGCCGCCGCGCTGCTGCGCCAGCACGGCCCGGCTGTGTCGCTCGACGAGGTCCGCGCGCAGACGCGGACCAGCAAGAGCCAGCTGTTCCACTACTTCCCCGAGGGACGCCGGCACCTGCTGCTGGCGGTGGCCCAGCACGAGGCGGACCAGGTCATCGCCGAGCAGCAGCCCTACCTTGACGCGCTCACCTCCTGGCCCGCCTGGCGGGCCTGGCGCGACGCGGTGGTCGAGCACTACCGGCGCCAGGGCCGCCAGTGCGCGCTCAGCGTGCTGATCGGCCAGCTCGCGCCGGACGACGAGCAGGCGGCCGCGGTGGTGACCGGGCTGCTGGAGCGCTGGCGCGGGCTGCTCGCGGCGGGCGTCGCGGCCATGCAGCAGCAGGGGCTGATGCGCGCCGACATCGCGGCCGGCCGGGCCGCCGACGCCCTGCTGTCCGGGCTCCAGGGCGGCGCGATCACGCTGATCGCCAGCGGCCGCAGCGAGCCGCTCGAGGCCGCCCTCGACGTGATCCTGGACTACCTGCGCGGCTGACTCGGCCCGGACCGGGCCCGGCCGCCTCGGCCCGGGGCCGGCCCCGGATGACCGGCGTAAACTCGGCTGATGGCAGATATCCGGCATTGCGACCAGTGCGGCCGGGCGTTCGAGCCGCGCCGGGAGCATGCCCGGTTCTGCTCGGGGCCCTGCCGGGTGGCGTGGAACCGGGCCCACCGGCGGGACCCGGCCACGGAGCTGCGCGCGCTGGACTGGTCGGTGGCCGGGCTGGCCGAGCTGGCGCCGCGGCTCGCGGCGCTGTCGGGGGCGGACCACGGCCGGGCGGTGGCGGTGGTCAGCGAGGCGGTCTGGCAGGTGACGATCGTGGACGCCACGCTGATCAGGTACTACCCGGACGTGTACGACGCGGTGCTGGCCCGGCGGTCGCCACCGCAGCGCCGGCTGATCGAGGGCACGATGGCCGGACTGCGGTTCGTGCGCAACCGGATGCGCAGCGAGGCGGAGCGGGACGCCTTCATCTGCGCGTCCGCCGTCCAGCCGGCCGGAGCCGTCCAGGCTGCGGCCGGGCCGGCTGGGCCGTGCACCTGGCAGCCGGTGCCCGAGCCGGGGCTGAGCTCGCCGCGCGGCGCCCGCCGGACGTGGGAGCAGAGCCGGTATGAGGCCTACCAGGGTTTCCTGGCCGGTCACTCGGTGGCCGAGACCTTCAGCCGGGCGACCGAGTTCCTGCGGCTGGCCGCCGCGGGGGTGCCCGCCGGGGCGGGGATGACCGCGCCGGCCGGGCGCTGACCTCGGTCAGCGGTCCGAGGTCAATGGTCCGAGGTCAGCGGTCCGCGCGCAGGGCCGGGAGCACCTCCTCGGCGACCTGGCGCATGGCGGCGCCCCGGTCCGGGCCGCCGATCAGGAAGTTGAAGCCGGTGAAGCCCAGGCCGAGCAGGTCGCGGAGCTGGCTGACGACCTGCGCCGCCGACCCGGTGACCGCGTCCCGCTCCGGCTGAGCGCCGGGGTCCAGGCGGAGGTTCAGGTTGAGGACGCCGCGGATCTGGTCGGGTGACCGGCCGGCGGCCAGCGCGGCCTCGTCGATCCGGCGCCGCATCGCGGGGATCTCCTCCAGCGGCCGGTAGCCCAGCGAGGGGATCCAGCCGTCGGCCAGCCGGCCGGTGACCGCGAGCGCGCGCGGCCCGAAGGTGCCCAGCCAGATCGGGATGGGGTGGCCGGGCCGGGGTTCCATCTCGAGGTCGCGGACGCTGTAGTGCCGCCCGTCCTGGGTGTAGCCGGCGCACGTCCAGGCGCCGCGGATGACACCGATGGCCTCGGCCAGGCCGTCGATCTTCTGCGCCGGGGACTGGGCCGGGCCGCCCACGGCGGCGATCTCCTGGTCGGAGTAGCCCGCCCCGAGGCCGAGGATGACCCGGCCGCCGGACAGCAGGTCCAGGGAGGTGGCCAGCTTGGCCACCATCGCCGGGCGGCGGAACGGCACGGCCAGCACCCGGCTGGCCACCTTGATCCGCGAGGTGCGGGCGGCGATCCAGGTCAGCATGGTCGTCGTGTCATAACTGGGGCTGGCACCGCCGGGGTGGTCGGCGGCCGAGACGAAGTCGTAGCCGAGCCGCTCGGCCTCCTGGGCCAGGCCGACCGGGTCGTCGCCCGGCGCGGCCGAGGCGGGGATGCCGACTCCGAAGGTCAGTTCCGTCATGGCTGCGGGTTCCTTTCTCGTTTTCGCTGGTCTCGTTCTCGCCGGGGGGTCGTCGCACCGTCAGCCGGGGCAGCAGGACCTGGGTGAGCGGGCCGATGGACAGCGCGTAGGCCACGGTGCCGGGCCCGAAGCTGCCGCCCAGGGCAATGCCGGCCGCCAGCGCCGAGAGCTCGATCAGCGTGCGGACCAGGCGCAGCGAGTACCCGCGCGCGGCCAGGCCGGTCATCAGCCCGTCACGCGGGCCGGGACCCAGCCCGGCGCCGATGTAGCAGGCGGTGGCCAGCGCGTTGAGCCCGATCCCGGCGGCCAGCCAGGCGGTCCGCCAGGCCAGCGCGCCGGGCGCGGGCAGCACGTCCAGCGCGCCGTTGACGACCAGGCCGACGATGACCGCGTTGCTGATCGTGCCCAGGCCCGGTCGCTGCCGCAGCGGGATCCAGGCCAGCAGGACCAGCCCGCTGACCGCGATGGTGACCCAGCCGATCTGCACCCCGAGATGGCGGGCGATGCCCTGGTGCAGGACATCCCAGGGGCCCAGGCCCAGCCGGGCCCGCAGCATCAGGGCCAGGCTGACCCCGAACCCGGCCAGCCCCGCGTACAGGCGGACCAGGCGCGCCGCCAGGTGGTCACGGGGGACCAGCTTGGCCCCGCGCGGGCGGCCGGCGCGGGCCGGTGGCCCATTCGCTGACATGTCAGCAACCATAGCTGTTCCCTGACGTGTCAGCAATCGGTAGACTCGGCCGCGTGACCTCGGCTGGCTGGCTCACCCCCGCGCAAGAGCACGCCTGGCGCCGCTACCGGCGCATGCGGGCCCTGCTCGACCTGCAGATCGCGCGCGACCTGCACCAGGACTCCGGCCTGTCCGCGGCGGACTACGACGTGCTGTCGACGCTGTCGGAGCACCCCGACGACCGCTGGCGGGCCCGCGACCTGGCCGCCCAGCTGCTGTGGTCGACCAGCCGGCTGGCCCACCACGTCGGGCGGATGGAACAGCGCGGCCTGGTCGCCCGCCAGCCCTGCCCGGGCGACGCGCGGGGGGCGATCATCAGCCTGACCGAGCCGGGCCGGGCCACGCTGCGCGAGGCCGCGCCGCCACACGTGGCCTCGATCCGCCGCCACATGATCGGCCTGCTGACCGAGGACGAGGTCGCGGCGCTCGACGCCATCGCCGGCAAGGTCATCACCCAGCTGGCCGGCCAGCCGCCCGCCGATCCGCCGCCGCCCTAGCCGGGATGCGCCGCCTGCCTGGCCGGGATGCGTGGCCGGGATGCTTGGATAGGCGGATGACAACTCAGCCGGAACCGCCGCGCGTGATCGTCGCCAGCCGTGAGATCGCGGCCGACGCGGGGCGGATCTTTGACCTGATCGCGGATCCGGCTCAGCAGCCCCGCTGGGACGGCAACGAGAACCTGGGCCAGGCCGCTGCCGGGCAGCGCGTCCGCCGGGCCGGCGACGTCTTCATGATGACCCTGCTCAGCGGGAAGATCCGGGAGAATCACGTGGTCGAGTTCGACGAGGGCCGGCTGATCGCCTGGACGCCCGCCGAGCCCGGCCAGCCGCCGCCCGGCCACCTGTGGCGCTGGGAGCTCGAGCCGGCCGGGCCGTCCCGCACCCGGGCCATCCACACCTACGACTGGACGCGGCTCACCGACGAGAGCCGCCTGGCGCGCGCCCGCGCGACCACGGCCGACAAGCTCGGTTACTCGCTGGACCGGCTGGCCGCCCTGGCCGAGGGGTAGCCCCGACCCGGTAGCCGGGACCCGGTAGCCCGGTCAGGGCGGCTCGCCGCCTCAGTCGCGGGTCGTGCAGGTAGCGCCGCCGACCGTCACGGTGATCCGCGCGCCGGCCGGCGGCCCGTTCAGGTAGATCACCGCGTAGCCGGAGCCGTTGGTCTCGTAGCTGCCCGAGTGGCCGTCGGCGCGCGCGGTCGCCTTCTGGTGCGGCCGGTTGGAGTGCACGTAGACGTCGTTCTCGTGCCGCGACGCCTTATAGACGCGAGCCGTGGCCCGGCACGACGCGCGGGACTTCCCGGTGCCAGAGCCGCCGGACCCGCCGGACCCGCCGGAGCCGCCGGACCCGCCGCCCTGGCCGTAGGGCTTGGCCCCGGCGAAATCGTGGGCCAGGGTGCGGCTGATGGCGGTCACCGCGGGCCGGTAGCGGGTGCGGATGCCGAGCTCCCGGTTGTAGCCGAGGCTGGCGACGGAGAAGTTCTGCGACCCGACCAGCACCTGCTGCCCGGTCCGGCCCGCGTCGGCCACGATCGCCTTGGCGTGGATGTACAGGGCGCTGCTGTCGTCGGGGTAGAGCCGGATGTGCGCCCCGGCCCGGGCCAGCTGGCCGAAGGCCCCGTCCCACTCGGAGTCGGCGGTCATGGTGATCGAGACCCGCACGCCGCGCCGCGCCGCGGCGGCCAGCGCGCTGGTGACCGCCGGGTCGCTCATCTCCTCGTCCTCGACGGCCAGGGTGTGCCGGGCCCCGCGGATGACGGACAGGATCGAGGACTCGGCGTTGGTCGGTGACCAGACCAGGTCGGTGCCGTCCGGCGGGGTGATGTGCCGCCCCGCGAAGTCGGCGTCGAAGGTGGTGACGATGGCCCGCACGTCGGCCCGGTGGGTGTCGATGACCGCGAAGTCGCGGGTGCCGGCGTAGTCGCTCTGCACCAGGTTGAGCGTCATGATCGCCGAGGTGCGGTTGTCGACGGTCAGCGTCTTCTGGTGGTAGGTCGTGCCGGCCGGGGCCCAGCGGACGTGGACCTTGTGCGCGGTCAGGTAGTGGTACGTGGCGGTGTTGCGGGACTTTTCCAGGTGCTGGTCCAGGATGACCCGCACGTCCACCCCGCGCTTGGCGTCGGCGGCCAGGTCCGCCTCGGCCCTGGGGTCGATCAGCTCGTACATGGTCAGGTCGACCGAGTGCCGGGCCTTGGTGATGAGGCGGTAGATCGGCCCGATCCCGTCGTGCGGCTCCACCAGCACCCGGACCGCGGCGGCCTGGCGGGCGTGCTGGTGCTGGTGCTTGTGGTGCCTGCCGCGGCCGGCGTGGTGTCGCTTGCTGGCATGGGCGTGGTGGGCCGCTGTCTGCGGGCCCGGCCGCGGCGCCAGGGCGCACCCGCCCACGGCGGCGGTCAGGACGACGGCGGCGGTCATCATGAGCGTCTGGCGATACACGCTGGCGTGCTCCCGGCTCGGCGACGTCTCGGTGTCGGTCTCGGTGTCGGTGTCGGTGTCGGTGTCGGTGTCGGGCCACATATATCCCGATTCCCCGGCATCATGCGAGCACCATCGACTTCGCCCTGCCCGGCGGGTGGAAGATAGCCGTATGGGCGATGTCCGGGTCGGCGGCAGGAACAACGTGCTGCTGACCGGCCGGGTGGACGGCCCGGTCGTCATGCTGGCCAACGGATTCGGGTGTGACCAGAACATGTGGCGCCTGGTCGTGCCGGGCCTGGCCGGTGATTTCCGGGTGGTGCTGTTCGATCATGTCGGCTCGGGTCACTCGGATATGTCGGCTTGGGACCCGCCGCGCTACCAGACGCTCGATGGCTATGCCGACGACATCCTGCGGATCTGCCAGGAGCTGGATCTGACCCGGGTCATCTTCGTGGGCCATTCCGTGAGCGCGATGATGGGCGTCCTGGCCGCCGCCCGTGAGCCGGAGCGGTTCAGCAAGCTGATCCTCATCGGCCCGTCGCCGCGTTACATCGATGAGGCCGGCTACCGGGGCGGTTTCAGCGAAGCCGACATTGACGAGCTGCTCGACTCGCTGGACAGCAACTACCTGGGCTGGTCCGCGGCCATGGCACCGGTGATCATGGGGAACCCCGGCCGGCCAGAGCTTGGCGAGGAACTGACGAATAGCTTCTGCCGGACTGACCCGCAGGTCGCGCGGGCGTTCGCCCGGACGACGTTCCTGTCTGACAACCGGTCCGACCTGGCCGGGGTGACGGTGCCCACGCTGATTCTCCAGTGCTCCAGCGACGTGATCGCGCCGCCGGAAGTCGGCGAGTACGTGCGCGCGCACATCCCGGCCAGCAAGCTGGTGACACTGGCCGCGACTGGCCACTGCCCGCATCTGAGTGCCCCGGACGCGACCCTCGCGGAGATCCGGTCGTTTGCCCTGACCGGCGGGCCATGACCGGCGCCGGGCACAGCCCGGCTGGTCCCGGCGGTGCCAGCCGGACAGGCCGCGACACCGATGACGCCAGGTTCTCCTCGCTGCTGGAGGACAGCGCCGAGGACCTGTACGAGAACGCGCCGTGTGGCTATGTGTCCACGCTGCTGGACGGGAAGATCGCCAGGATCAACGGCACGCTGCTGGGCTGGCTCGCTCGCAGCCGGGACGAGCTGGTCGGCCGGTGCTCCTTCTCCGACCTGCTGACGGTCGGCGGGAAGCTCTACTACGAGACCCACCTGGCGCCGTTGCTGAGCATGCAGGGCGAGGTCGGGGGCCTGGCCCTGGAACTGAAGACTTCCGATGGCAGGCGGCTGCCGGTGCTGGTCAACTGCGCAGTCAAGACCGACAACAGCGGCCAGCCGGTCCTCATCCGCACGACCATCTTCGATGCCCGCGACCGCCGGGCCTATGAACGCGAGCTGCTGCGGGCGCGTCAGGAAGCTGACCGCGAGCGAGAGCGCCTGCGTGAGCTGGCGGGCACCTTGCAGCAGAGCCTGCTGCCGCCCAGCCTGCCAGTGGTCCCCGGCCTGGACGCTGCCGCGCATTACCACCCCGCATCCGCTGACGAAGTGGGCGGCGACTTCTACGACCTGTTCCCGCTCAGTGAGCACCGGTGGGGCGTGTCCCTCGGCGACGTGTGCGGCAAGGGCGCTCACGCCGCGACGATCACGTCGATGATCCGGTACACGCTGCGGACCGCGGCCGTCTACGACGCCGATCCCGCCGCGGTTCTCAGCACTCTCAATCCCGCGCTGCATGACCGGTACCTCGACGACAGCCAGTGCTTCTGCACCGCGATCTTCGGCCTGCTCACCCCCGACGGCGATGGCTTCACGGTGGCGCTCGCCAGCGGCGGTCATCCCGACCCGCTGCTCATGCGAGCAGACGGCACCGCCCATTACGTGACGCTGCCCGCGGGCCCGCTGATCGGCATGTGGGACGATGCCGAATTCGTCACCGGGACGATCCGGCTCGGTCCGGGTGACACGCTCCTCTTGTTCACCGACGGCCTCACCGAAGCCCGGACTCCCGACGGAGACAGCACCGGCCGCTACGGCGACCAGGCCCTGAGCGCCCTGGCTACGAGCCTGGCGCCCACCACGCCTGATGCTGCCATCACCGCGATCACCACCCTCCTGGGCAGTCTCGGCACCTGCGTCGAGGACGACACCGCCGTGCTGGCCCTTGGCGTCCCGGCCAAGCCGGCCACTGTCCGACTGTAGACATAAGCTCGAATACATGAGCGAAAATTCATCATTAACAGAGGTTTCCATCGCTAGCGGTGGACCAGGCACCGCGCCGCCTCCCGTGGTGCCGCTGGAGCGGCTGGAGGCGCAGATCTGCGAGCTGGCCGGGCACCTGACCGCGGCGACGTGCCGGTTCCTGCTGCTGGTCGGTGACTTCGACGCGCGGCGGGGCTGGGAGTCATGGGAGCTGCCGTCGTGCGGGGCGTGGCTGGCATGGAAATGCCAGCTGGCGCCCGGCACCGCCCGTGAGCAGGTCCGGGTCGCACGGGCGCTGCGGGACCTGCCGGTGATCCGGGCCGGGTTCGCGGCGGGCCGGCTCTCATATGCGAAGGTGCGGGCGCTGACCCGGATCGCCACCCCGGCCACCGAGGAGGGCCTGGCCGAGCTGGCCGGGCCGATGACCGGCGGGCAGCTCGAGCGGTTCGTCCGCGCGCACCGCACGGTCACCCGCGCCAACGATCAGTCGGCCCGGGTGGCCCGGCGGGTCACCTGGCGGATAGACGACGAGGACGGGTCGCTGGCGATGATCGTCCGGCTGCCCGCCGTCGAGGGCCAAGTGCTGGTCCAGGCGCTGCGCGCCGCCGTCGGCGACCTGGACCACCCGCACCGCGACAGCGATCAGGGCACCGGCCCCGCCAAGGTCGGCCAGCCCGTCGCCGGCGTTTCCGCGGAAACGCCGGCCAGCCCCGAGCCGGGCAGTCCCCAGGCGGCCAGCCTGGCCGACGCGCTAGCCCAGCTCGCGGCCGACTACCTGGCCGGGAAGATCACTAACTCCGCCAACCCCGACCTCTACCAGGTCATTGTCCACGTCGGCCCCGAGGCCCTGACCAGCTCCGACCACGAACCCGCGCCCAACCCCGACCCCGACCACGGCCAGGCATCCGTGCCGGGCCAGGCATCCGTGCCGGGCCAGGCATCCGTGCCGGGCCAGGCATCCGTGCCGGGCCAGGCATCCGTGCCGGGCCAGGCATCCGTGCCCGGCCACGCACCCGACCCCGGCCAGTAGCCGCAGCCGCCACGGACGTTCCCGCGGAAGCGGCCGCCCCAGATGATGTCGCCGACGCCTGCCGTGCCGACTGCCCCTACCGACAGGTCGGCCACCCCGCCCACCCGCGCCGCTGCCACCTCGAAGACGGCCCCGCCATCAGCCCCGCCACCGCCCAGCGGATCGCCTGCGCCGCGACGGTCAGCTGGATGCTCCACGACCACGACGGCACCCTGCTCGACATCGGCCGCCGCCACCGCAAGCCGACCGCGGCGCAGCGCCGCGCCGTCCGCGAGCGGGACCAGTACCGGTGCCGTTTCCCGGGCTGCGACTCCCGGCGTACCGACCTGCATCACATCCAGCACTGGGCCCGCGGCGGGAAGACCAGCTACTGGAATCTCATCTCACTGTGCGAAGCACACCACGTGATCGTGCACGAGCTGGGTTACCTGATCGCGCCCGATGGCCAGGGCGGATTCGCCTTCACCCGGCCCGACGGCACGACCATGCCCGCCAGCCCGCCGCTGCCCGCCCCCAGCGGCGGCGACATCACCACCCGCCACGACGCCGACATCACCCCCCAGACCATCAACGCCCCGGGCGACCGCCTCGACCTCCACCTCGCCATCTGGGCCGCCTTCGCGAACGCCCGCATCCTCCGGGAACGCGCCGAGCGCAGCGCCGGCCGGTAACCGAGCCGTTTCACGGCTGTGGGCGCTTGAGGCCCCGCAGCGCATTCCGAAGGCCCAGTTCAAGCACCTGCTTGTCGACTGATGGGAAGACCGCCACCGGCCACGGGGAGGTGTCCCCGCAGCTCACGAACCTCGGGCTCGTTCATGACGACTTCTACGAGGCCGAGGACCATGTTGTCGTACACGAGCGCGGCCTGGGCCGGGCAGCCACCTCGGGCGCGACTTCAGCGACCCGCTGGACCACGTCCGCGACTTCTGCCTTGCTCCCCGGCGTGGCCGACTCCACGCTCTGCAGCAGGGCCCCTGACACGGCTTCCCGCTCCTCGAGGAACTCAGCCTCGTTGTCCCCGACCTTGAGCCTGGTCGGCATCTTGCCGGCGAGCCCGACCAGCACGATCGCCCGACTTCCTCGTCTGCCACGACGGTCAAAGTACCGCCATTCGCGCATTAATGGCGCGGCCGAATGGTTGTCGTGCCGGGCAGCCGGGTTCCTGAGCGGCTGGGCGGTATCGTCGCGCAGGTCGGGGCAGCTGGGAGTCGGCGCTGGGCGCTGACCTGGGGGTATAGGGAGTGGGCATGGCGACCTTTGTTCTGGTGCATGGCGCCATGCACGGGGGGTGGTGCTGGCGCGAGGTGCGGGAGCGGCTGTCGGCCAGCGGGCACGAGGTGTACGCGCCGACGCTCACCGGCCAGGGTGACCGGCGGCAGGCGCTGACGCCGGAGGTGGGGATCGCGACGCACGTGACCGACCTGACCGAGCTGCTGTGGTTCGAGGACCTGCGCGAGGTGCACCTGGTGCTGCACAGCTACGCCGGGGTGCTGGCCGGGCCGGTGGCGGAGCGGGCGGCCGGGCGGCTGGCCTCGGTGACCTACCTGGCCGCGTTCATCGTGGCGCCGGGGCAGTGCCTGCTGGACGTCGAGCCGCCCGAGGTCGCGCGACGGTACCGCGAACTGGCCGCGTCGGACGGTGACGGCTGGCGGGTGCCGGCCTCGCGGGCGTTCCTGGAGCAGTGGGGGATCACTGACCCTGGGCTGCGCTCACTCGTGGGGCCGCGGCTGACCGACTTTCCGCTGCACTGCACGACCGACCCGGTGGAGTTCGATCCGGCGGCCCTCGACCAGGTCCGCCGGGCATACATCAACCACACCCGGCCGCCGCTGGCCAGCCTGGGGCCCTCGTTCGACCTGGCGGTGGCGGCCGGCTGGGAGACCCATGAGCTGCCCTACGGGCACGACCTGATGCTGGCCGCGCCGGCGGACACAGCGGCACTGCTGGACGCTATGGCGCGCCAGTCAGGCTGACGGGCGGGCCGAGACGGGCCTGTCTGATAACAGCAAGAAGCGTGGCGTGATAACAGCAAGAAGCGGTCGCGCGGGTTCAGCTCTCGTCGCCGGAGTCATCGTGGCCGGAGTCATCGTGGGCGGGGTCGTCGTGGGCGGGGGTCACCGTGGGCGGGTCATCGTCAGGGGCCGGGTCGCGGGTCGGTGGGGTGAGGATGTCGGCGGAGCGCTCCACCAGCATGGTCATCTCGTAGGCGACCAGGTCGAGGTCGGCGGCGGCGGTGGTGAGCACGGCCAGGCTCGCTCCGGCATCGACGGCCATGATCACGAAGGTGCCGTGCTCCATGACGACGACGGACTGGGTGACCGGGCCGTTGTCGAGGATGCGGGCGGCGCCGGCGGCCAGGCTGATGAGGCTCGAGGTGATCGCGGCGAGCTGCTCGAGGTGCTCGGCGGGGGCGTTGCGGGACGCGGCCAGCGGGACGCCGTCGGCGGACACCACGAGCACGTGCCGGACCTCGGGCACGCGCTCGGCCAGGCTGGAGACGAGCTGGGCGGAGTCCTGCGGCTCGGGGCCCGGATCCACGAGCTCCCCGGTCACTCGCCCTCGGCGGGCGGGTCCGCCTCGCGTTCGAGCTGCGCCGTGGCCCGGGCCCGGCGGGAGCCCTGCTGGAAGCTGGCCAGCCGGCGGTGGCCGGCCCGCGCCGACTCGGGCGAGGGGGCGGGCGGCGGCTCGCGGTCGGCCGGGGCCGCGGCGAGCGGGCTGGCCCGGGCGATGCGCCGGGGCAGCCCGGCCTGGTCGGTGGCGCTGGCCTGGGCCGGGCCCGGCGGCTGGGCGTACTGGGACTGGACGGAGTCGAAGATGGGCAGCGGGCCGCTCGGTGCGGGGGAGTCGGCCGGGGCGGGGCCGGCACGGGCGCGGCCAGGGTCAGCGCGGCGTCACCGGGGACGGCTTCGTCGGGCGCCGCGGGGCCGTCGGCGTCCGCGGCACTGTCCTCGGCGGCGAACTGGCCGGCGGTGAGCTCCGGCGCCGGGTGGTGCGGGTCGGCCACCACGGCCGAGGCACCGTTATTGCGTCCGTGTGTGGCCTCGAGCTGGCTGGCGCCGTTCCAGGGCTGCGCGCCGGTCGCGACCATGTCGGCCGGCAGGCGCACCTGGGCGGTGGTGCCACCGTCCGGCGGGCGGGTCAGCACCACGCTGATGCCGTGCCGCGCGGCCAGGTGCGCGACCGCGAACAGGCCCGACTGGCGGACGACGGTGGCGTCGGCGGGCATCGGGTGGGCGAGCTGCCAGTTGAGCCAGCCCAGGTAGTCGTCGGGCAGGCCGGGTCCTTCGTCGGTGATGGCGATCAGCGCCTCGCCGTCGGATTCCGCGAAGCCGGACACGCTGACCTGGGCCGACTCGGGCGAGAACGCGGCGGCGTTCTCCAGCAGCTCGGCGAGCAGGTGCACGATGTCGACGGCGGCTTCGTCACTGACCACGACGTCGGACTGGACGTCGATGGCGATCTGGTCGTACTGCTCGATCTCGGAGGCGGCGGCCCGGAGCACGTCGACCAGGGGGACCGGCTCGGTCCAGCGCCGCGGGCTCTCGTGGCCGGCGAGGACGAGCGCGGTGTCGGAGTGGCGCCGCATCCGGGTGGCGAGGTTGTCCATCTGGAACAGGCGGGCCAGCAGTTCCGGGTCGCCCTCGCTCAGCTCCATGCTGTCGATCAGCCGCAGCAGCCGGTCGTGCAGGGGGTGGCTGCGCCGGAAGAAGCTGGCCACGACGACATCGGCGCTGTCGCGCAGGCGGGCCTCTTCCCCGGCCATCCGCACCGCCTCCTGGTGCAGCCGGCCGAACGCGCGGGCGACCTCGCCGATCTCGCCTCCGGACGAGACCTCGATCGGCGAGGCCAGGACGGCCGGCCGGGAGTCCGCGCCCGCGGTCAGCGCGCGGATCTCGGCGGGCAGCCGGGACTCGGCCGCGTCCAGGGCGGCCGCCTCCAGCCGCCGCAGCGGGCGGACCACGGACCTGACGATGAGCAGGGCGATCAGCACGGTCAGGAGCAGCCCGGCCAGTGCCACGCCGCCGGTGAGCAGCGCGGACCGGTTCGCGCTCCGCTGCTGATTCTGGGCGTCGGCCGTGATCCAGCCGGTGAGCTGCTGCTCGGCGTGCCGCAGCCAGCCGACGGTGTAGGAGGTGCCGCGCTGCCACTGCGCGCGGGCCTGCGGATCGAGGGTCAGCGGGCCGGCGCCGGCCGCGGTCACGCGCTGCTGCGCCGCGCTGGCCTGCCGGGCCTGCGGTCCGGCCAGGGTGCGGGCCAGCGCCCAGCTCTCCTCGGCGGTGGCCGAGCCCCGGAACGTGGCCACGTCGCTGGCTTCCTGAGCCTGGGCGGCGCTCAGCGCCATGAGCGCGGCGGGCTCGAGCCGGCCCGCGGCGAGGGCCGGGCCCAGGACGGCCTGCTGCTGCGCGGCCTGGTCCTTCAGCCGGGCCAGCGAGCCGAGCGCGCGCACGCTGGTGATCAGGACCGGGTTGTCGCTCAGGTCGGCGATGCCGTCAACGACCGGGAACAAGCCGGTGATCGCCGTGGTGTAGCGGCTGGTCACGTCCAGCGGGGAGGCCTGGCCCTGCGCGGTGTCCCGCCGCAGTCCGGGCAGCGCCGCGATGCTGGCCAGGGCCGAGGCCGCGCTGGCCCGGGTCCGGGCGGGCGGCTGCGCGCGGTCGAGCTGGGCCGCCAGCCGGCGCACCCTGGTCGCCCAGGCATCCGTGCTGGCGTACCGCTGGTCGAGGGCGGCCAGGCCCGAGGCCGGGCGCCCGTCGGCGACGAACATGGCCGCGCCGGTCCGCTCGTTCTCCAGCGCCTGAGCTAAACCGGTGACCTGCTGGCCGAGCGCCGCGTTCTGGCTGACCTTCGCGTAGGCCCGCGCGCTGCTCATCGCATTGGTCATGCGCAGGCCGGCGAGCGTCAGGCCGAGGACGGCCGGAATGGCCACCAGGAGGATGAGGCGGCTGGCCACCCGCCAGTTGCGCGGGGCCAGCACCGAGCCGTGACCACGCCGTGCGCGACCGCGCTGGCCTCGGAAGGCGTCTAGCAACAAGGGGCCGTTCTCCTGTCCGCCTTCGGCACGAGGCGCAAGCAGGTCACCTTTCTCCCCGTGGTCTTCTCAAAGACGATACCTCCGTTCGTGAGCGCTGAGATACTGTCCGTCGCCTATGCCGGTTTGCGGTGTGACGAGGGCCCCGACCAAGATCGTTGCTGGTGGGGGCGGTGGGGCGGCGGGATGAGGCCAGCGATGCGAATACCACCGTGGAGCTGAGGTAATGGCGGGTGGCATAGTTGAATGGGCCGCCGCACGTTATCAAGCGCAGCGCGGCGCGGTGCGTCTTGCCGTAAATAGTCTGGGCCGGGTAATGCGATTTGAGGTACTCCCGTACGCCGGTCACGCGGAAAATAGCGGTCACCCCGTCGGCCAGCCTGACGTCAACGCGGTCGCCGGGACGCAGTGCCCCGAGCCGGAAGAACACGGCGGGCCCCTGGTAGCTGTCGACGTGGCCCTCGATGACCGACACCCCGATCTGGCCGGGCGTGGGCGAGTACTTGTACCAGGCCGCCACGCCGGGCGCGGTGCTGAGCGACGGCACGCGCATGGCGCCGCTGGCGGTGACGCCCAGGTGCAGCAGCCCGGAGTCCACGCCGATGGCCGGGATCTCGACGGACACCGGCGGCGAGCGGCGCAGCCACGGCCCGCGAGCGAAGCTCCCGGTGGTGCCCGCGGCCGCCGCGGACGGCTGCGGGGCGTGCACCTGGGACAGCAGCGCGACGCCCACCGCCAGCAGGCCGCTCATGATCAGCACGACGCCGAGCACGCCGGCGACACGGGCCCGCGGGCGCACGAACACGCCCGGCGGGGGACCGGGCACGCCCTGGGGCCACGAGACAACCACGCGGAGGCCGGCTATCCGGCGCCACTCCGCGTTCTGCAATGCCGCCGTTCCCTTCGTCTTCCGGAAGGTGATCTACTCGCGTAGCCTAATGTCTCAATGATGAATAGGCCATTGCCCGTGAGCGCCATTAGCGTGACGCCCAGCGCGCGGACCGGACACAAGGCAAGGCTGGCCGCGGCCGGCTTCGCCACCCTGGCCGTCCTCGGCTCCGCCTCCGTCGCCGGCTGCTCCGGGTCCTCGCCGTCCACGCCGACGTTCTCGCCCGGCCCCAGCAGCTCAGGCAGCGGGAGCGGCTCGGCCAGCGGAAGTGACTCGGCGAGCGGAAGTGCCTCGGTCAGCGCGAGCGACTCGGCCAGCGGGTCCGCCAGCACCAAGCCCGCGCCGGGCAAGACGTCCAGGAGCCCCAGCCCGAGCCCGACGGTTACTCATTCGCGGTCGGCGAAGCCGGGCCAGGGCGCGGGCCGCCACCATTCGACGCCCACGGCGGCGCCGGAAACCGGCGGCGGCGGCACGGCCGGGTTCCAGGACTCGATGCTGCTCATCGTGGGCGGAGCGGCCGTCGTGGCCGGCGGCGTCAGCTTCGGCTACCGCAGAAGGGTCATCCGGGGTCGCTGAGCGCTCGGGCTACTAGTGCCGCGTCATCCAACGTTCGCCCTGTCGCCCACCGGCACATGCGTGGCACGATCGGCCCGCGTCGAGGAGGATGAGTTCGCCGGCGGACCCTCCGTCGGGTGCGCTGGCGGGCCATTGCCATGACCGGAATCGAAGCTTCGACCTCTCCCGCTCCCTTGCCGCGCTGGTTCGGACCTAGAGCCAGCCCAGATGACCCGGCCGTCTCGGCCCTGATCGCCCGCGTCGCGCGGGGGGCCGGATGGGCAGACATTGGCGGTGGGTTCAACCTCAACGTGCGGATAGACGCTGAGCCGCCGGTTGTCCTCCGGGTTCACAGGCCCTGGGTCCGCCGTGGCCGGGTAGCGGGACTGCGGCGCCTGCGGGAGCGGCTCCAGCGGACGCAAGTCCGCGTCGCCCGGCCGATTCGGATTTCCGGCTGCGACCTCCTGAGGGTCGCTGATCGCTGGGCTGAGATTGAGGAGTTCATCGATCACGTCCAGCCACGGGCGGACGAGGACTCCTGCGTCCGGCTATTCGAGGAGCTCGGACGCGTTCACACTGCGCTCAAAGCAGTCTGGGAGCCCAGCCCGCCCGAACCCCTCGACGACCACAGAACCTTCGGGCAACTGCGTTACTCGGTCGGCTTCACACGCCGCAGGCTCGGACCCCGCAGCGAGCCGGTCGTGCATCGGATGCGCCAGCTGACTGGCGAGCTCTCCAAGCTCCGGAAGGAGGTCGAACTGCCATGCGCTCCGATTCACGGGGACTACAAATTGGGCAACGCGGGAGAACTGTCAGACGGCTCATGGGCCACCTTCGACCTGGATTTCGCGAGGGTCAGGGAGCGGCTGTACGACATCGCGGGCAGCCTGCACCAGGTCGCACAGGGCGGCGAATTGCTCGAGCCGCGACGACTGCTCGACGCCTACGAAGGCACGGCTCCGGAACCGCTGACTCGCGACGAGCACCGTTGGCTCCCCGGGGCCGTGGCTCTCATACCCTTGCACTGGGCTGCCACCGCAGGGCTCGTGGGCCACGGCATCCGCGAGGCCGAGAGCGCGATGACCGCCGCCGAGGCCTGGTGGTCGCGCCGGGCTGAACTCTGGTCGTAGTCCGCCAGCGACGGTCACCAGCGAGCGTTCGTGGTCACCCAAGTGCGCGGGAAATGGGACACCGCGATCCAGGCGCCGGGCAATTGCAGCGCCGCCGGCCATTACTCGGTCAACGCGGGCGGCGCGGGTCTGTTCGTGGCCCGGGAGGTCAGCGGCCGCTGGGGCGCGGCGCGCGCGGTTGCCGGCACGCCGGTACTGCGCAGGCACCCGAACGCCAGCATCGTCTCGATGGCCTGTGACCAGGCCGGGAACTGCTCGGGCGGCGGGAGCTACCCGGACGGCACGAGCACTCCCGTTCCGCATGGCGACGACCCGCACCTCCAGGCGCTCGTCGTCAGCGTCCGCCAGTAGGCACGGTCGGCTCGGCTCGGGCTGCCCGTCTCCGCTGGGCTCAGCTGCTGGCGGCCGTCAGGCGGCGGAGCGCGAGCTCCGCGTACATGGCGGCGCCGTCGGCGAGTACCGCGTCGTCGAACATGGCGGCGGCGGAGTGATTCGAGGGCGCGGTCAGCGGGTCCGTGCCGGGCGGGCAGGCGCCGAGCATGACGAACGCTCCGGGGACCTGCCGGAGCACGAAGGAGAAGTCCTCGGCGCCGGTGAGCGGCTGCGCGGGCGTCACGGCCCGCCCGGCGCCGAACAGGTCGGCCGCGGTGGCGACGGCGAAGGCGGCCTCGGCGGGGTCGTTGACCGTGACCGGGTAGCCCTCCACGTACTGCGCGTCGGCCGTCAGGCCGTGGGCCCGGGCAATGTTCTGGACCAGCCGCAGGGACTCCTCCCGGAGCCGTTCTCGCGATTGCGGGCTGTAGGAGCGGGCGGTGGCCAGGAAGGTGGCCGAGTCGGGTATCACGTTGCGCGCGGTGCCAGCGTGCAGGCTGCCCACGGTCACCACTACCGGGTCGAACACGTCGAACCGGCGGGTGACCAGGGCATGCAGCGCCATCACCATCTCGCAGGCCGCGGGGATCGGGTCCGCGTTGCGGTGCGGTACCGAGGCATGTCCGCCGCGACCGCGGACCGTCACGTCAATCGCGTCGGACGCGGCGAGCGCCGGGCCTGGCCGGGCGGCGAACACCCCGCACCCGAGGGTGTCCGAGAAGACATGCAGTGCGTAGGCCGCCACGGGCGGCTCGCCGGCCGCGCCGAGCACGCCTTCCTCGAGCATGATCCTGGCCCCGCCGCCGCCTTCCTCGGCCGGCTGGAACATGAAGATGACGCTGCCGGGGATCTCTCGCTGCCGCGCGGCCAGCAGGCGCGCCGCGCCGGCCAGCATCGCCGTGTGCAGGTCGTGGCCGCACGCGTGCATCACGCCATCGATCCGGGAGGCAAACGGCGCTCCCGTCGCCTCCGTCACGGGCAGCGCGTCCATGTCCCCGCGCAGCAGCACCACCGGTCCCGGCCGGCCGCCGCGCAGCACGGCGGTCACCGACGTGAGTTCCCGGCCCGGGGTGATGTCCAGCGGTAGCCCGTCCAGCGCGGCGAGTACCTTCTGCTGCGTCCTGGGCAGGTGATAGCCGATCTCCGGCTCCTGGTGGATGGCATGGCGCAGATCCGTGATCTCCGGCGAGATCACGGCCGCTTCCTCACGCAGAGTCATCAGGTTCTCCCAGCTCGGCGTGCTCGGACTGGAGCATGCCCATGAGGATAAGGTCGTGCCAGCCGTCGGGGTAGAGCTCGGCCTCGCGACGAATGCCCTCCTGGAGGAAGCCGCAGGCGAGGTAGCAGCGGATGGCCCGGCTGTTGAAGGCCAGCACCTGTAGCTCCACGCGGTGCAGGCCCAGCTCGCCGAAGGCCCAGGACATCGCCAGCCGGGTGACCTCGCGGCCCAGCCCTCGGCCGCGCAACTCGGCGACGAACAAGCCCACCGTGTAGGACGCGCAGTGCTGGCCGTCGTCCACCTTCAGTCCGGCGCTGCCGATGCACCGGCCCTCGTGCTCGACGGCCCAGCTGTAAGCCCCTGGCTCAGCCTGCCTGGGCGTGGCGGTCAGGTACTCGCGGGTGTGGAATCGGCGGCCGTCCCACTCCCGCCGCCAGGCCGAGCCGTAGCCGTCTTCCTCCTCGGGATCGATGGGATGGCGCAGCCGGTCATCCACATCGGAGTCGAGCCACTGGCGCAGCAAGACGCGCTCGCCGCGCAACGTCGGGAGAGGCGGCAGCGGCAGCCGGTCGGGCATCACACCTGGCACGGTACGCCCGCCACGGGAACGATCTGCCGGACTGCCTGGTCCGCGAGCAGTCTGGGCAACGACTACCCAGGTGACCGCTCAGCCGGATCCTGCTCTCCGTCTGGGCCGCCTGCTTCGGGCTGCTGGTCGCCGGCCGAATCCGGCGCGTTGCGCTCCGGGCATATCTTGCATGAGCAAGGGCCACCGGCTACATGACCAGCGCGTAGATAGTCGACACCCGCGGATGCCAACGTCGCGCCGATCGCGGCCACGCCTGCGGCTACTATCGCGGTGTCCGCCTGCCAGGGCAGGGCAACGAGCACGAGACCGGCTATCACCACCACGTGGCTGGAATACGTGAGGCGGACTGTGCGCTTCGAGAGCCTCCTGGTGAGTACGCCCACGGCCGTGAACAGCCACAGTGCATAGGCGGCATCGGCCAGAGCGTAATGGTATGAATGGCGCACTATATCGAAAATCGACCAGCCGATAAGAAATACGATGAGCAATGCGGCGCCAGTACGGATCGCTTCCACGGTCGGCGGGCGGGTCAGGATGATCGCGTAGATCAATCCCAGCAGCAGAAACGGGGCGCAGTAAGCTGAGCCGTGCACGAGCAGGTAGAGGCCCGCGGCCAGGATCGCAATCGTGACCAGCCCCAATTGGAGCTGGTCAATCCCCAGCGGCGCCCTGGCCGGCTGCCCGGCGGCGGGCGTCATTGCCTGAACCAGGCCGCCCGGACGACGGCCCGGGAGCCCCGCTCGGCATACTTCCCGATGCCCATCCCCCCAGCCTCCCCGGACTCGCCAGACAATCGGCGGATAACAATACTCGGTACCACACGCCTCGCCGATTTAACATAGGCCGGTGGCGCAGTTCGCGGTAAGCGCCAGGCATCGGCGGACGATGCGGAGGCCATGGCGGAGCTGTTCGCGGCAGTGGCTCAGGAGCGCGACGGGATCGCGACCGAGCCGCCGGTCGACATCGGCGAGCGGGCCGCGCAGTTCGCCAGCAGCATCGGCGGCTCGGTCGTGGCGGTGGCCGGCGGCCAGATCATCGGGATGCTCCACGTGGACGTCTCCCGGCATGGCTTCGGCGAGATCGGCATGCTCGTCGACCGTGACTGGCGGGGCCGCGGGGCGGGCTCGGCGCTGGTGCGGGCGGCGATCGGCCTGGCGCGCGAGCAGGGCCTGCACAAGCTCTCCCTGGAGGTGTTCGCGCACAACACGGGGGCGATCGCCCTGTACCGCAAGTGCGGCTTCGTCGAGGAGGGACGGCGCATCCGGCAGTACCGGCGGGCGAGCGGAGAACTGTGGGACTCGATCGTGATGGGCCTGGCGCTTGCTCAGCCGCCGGTGAGGTGATGCTGGCGGGCCAGCACGGCGCCGCCGCGCAATTCGGCGTCGTGGCCCAGCAGGCCGCCGACGATCCGGACCTGGGCGGCGACGGCGGGCGGGGTGAGATGGCTGAGCATTTCCCCGATGCCGTCGATCACCGGAACGGCGGCGTTCTCCAGGATGCCGTCGAGGATGATGCCATCCGGCGCCAGGTAGACGCAGAAGTCGGCCAGTGAGCGGCCGAGCGTGCGGCCCAGGTCCCGCAGGATGCGGCAGACGCCGGTGTCCTGGCCGGCGGCCAGGGCCAGCACATCGGCCATGGTGACGGCACCGGGATGCACGGTCTGGACCCAGTCGATCAGCCGAGGTGTGTTGAAGGTAGTCATGAAGCAGCCCCGGCCGCCGCACCGGCACAGGACGCCGTCGCCCTCGACGTGGATGTGCGCGAGCTCGCCGGCGAGGCCGTTGGTGCCGCGGTAGAGGTGCCGCTCGAGCACGAGTCCGGCGCCGAGGCCGTGGGCGATCTTGATGTAGATGAAGTTCTCCATCCCGGCGGCGGCGCCGAAAGCGCCCTCGCCGAGCGCGCCGAGGTTGGCATCGTTCTCGATCCGCACGGGCAGGCCGAGCTGGTCGCTGAGCTCGAGCTGGACCATGCCGCTCTGGCCGTTGATGGGCATGGGCAGGCCGGCGACGGCGCGGATGAGGTCGGCGCGAGTGCGCTGGATGTCGCCCAGGGCCTGGTCGAGCAGGGTGATCGCGTCGGCGGCGAGGGCGGGCCCGGCGCCGCCGCCGTAGGGGTCGATGCCGCGCTGGGCGTGCAGGGTGCCGTCCATGCCGGCGACGGCGGCCTGGAGGGTCTGGTGGGTGAGCGCGATGACGCCGACCAGGCCGGCGGGGGCGGCCATGGCGAGCAGCTTGGCGGGGCGGCCGGCCTTCCCGGTGGGGCGCGGCATGGCCTGCTCGATGACGATGCCCTGGCTGCGCAGGCGGGTCAGGGAGTCGGTGACGGTGCTGCGGGGCAGGCCCGACAGCCGGGCGAGCCGGTCGCGGGGCAGCTGGCCGTGTCGCCGCAGCGTGGCCACGAGCTGGCGGTCGCTGGGCCTGAGCAGGGAACGGTCGGGGTCGCGCACCTGGGCAATTAAACCGGAATCTGGCCTAAATTTGCCAGCCCTTGACGCATGTGCAGGTAATACCTCAGATTTGCCAGGAGTTGCCGTGGGGCCATCGGTAATTATGCCGAATCCCGGCTTTACTGGCTGCCGACCTGGCAGGACGGGAGCCGTCTGGGGCAGGCCTGCAGGCAATGCGGCCAGCTGGACGGAGCGGTAGTGATCACAGTGCTCGGCGAGGCGGTGGTCCGCCTGGCGCCGACCTCCGACGAGACGACGGTCCGGGCGCTTCCGGGCGGGAGCGCGCTCAACATCGCGATCGCCGCGGTGCGGCTGGGGTACCCGGCGGCGCTGATGGCCCGGCTGTCGGGCGACCCGTTCGGGCAGTTACTGCGCCGCCACGCGGCCCGGAACGGCGTCAACCTGAGCGCGGCCCCCGACGCGGACGAGCCGACGACGATCGAGGTGCTGCCAGATCGCGGCGAGCGGGGGGAGCGGGCCCGGCTGTACCTGGGCGGCGCGGCGAGCGCGCCGTGGAGCGCGGCCGACCTGGCGGGCATCCCGCCGGCCACGAAGGTGCTGCACATCGGCTCGCTGGCCTGGTGCGACGGGCCGAGCGCGAGCCGGGTGCTGAAAACGGCCGGGCGGCTGCGGCGGCGGGGGACGCTGGTGTCCACCGACCTCAACGTGCATCCGGAGGTGATGGGCTCGCCGGGGCGCGGGCGGATCCTGCTGGACCGGGCGATCAGGGCGGCCGACGTGATCCGGGCCAGCACGCAGGACGTGGCCTGGCTGTATCCGGGCCGCGCGCCGCAGGCGGTGGCGGAGCAGTGGCTGGCACTCGGGCCGGGCCTGGTGGTGATGACCTCGGGCCGCGCGGGCGCGATGGCGTTCCGCGGTCCCGGGTCGGTGCTGCACCGCCCGGCGTATGCCGGGCACGGGAGCGATGCGGCCGGGACCGGGGACGCGTTCACGGCCGGCCTGCTGGGTGCGCTGCACCAGCTGGGCCCAGAGGGCGGGAGCGTCGGGGACGTCGCGGCCCGGGACCTGGCCGACGTGCTGGACACGGCATGCGCCGCGGCGGGCGCGGCCAGCGAGCGCGCCGGAGCCACCGGGCGCGGCCGGGCCGCCGGGCGCAGCGGGGCCGCCCCGATCGGCAGCGCGGCGGCCAGCATGCAGGCCATTCATGAATCGTTAACGGGCACCAGCGGATTATTTCTGGGTCGTTAACAGACGCAATTTTACGTTCTCCTCACGACCCGCTCCGGGAGGAGATGAGAGCTGCCTTGCGCATCAAACCTCGTCAGCACCGCAAGAGGAGGCCGGCCGCCTGGCCCGCCTCGCTGATCGCCGGCGTCGCCACGACGGTGACCGCCCTGTCTCTGCTGGGTGCGGCGCCCGCCGGCAGCAGCATGGCCGCCGCCGGGCCGGCTCGGCCGGGCACGGCGCACCAGAGCCCGGCCCAGACCGCCTCACTCAGCGCCTCACCGCGCGACCTCGTGCGGGCCACGACACCGTCGGACGTCCCGTACGCGCTGCCGGTGCAGCTGCCCAGCTCCATCAGCTCGCCGTCGGTCTCGGCCGACGCGCCCTACACGCCCGCGGTGCTGAACCTGATCGCGCAGCTTGAGCCGGGCCACCCGCCGACCGAGGCGCAGCTGGCCAACGCCAGCATCCTGTTCCACGGGGGGACCAACACGACGTGCAACAACGTCGGTCCCACGGCCGCCCCGACGGGCACCTCGCCCAGCATCATGCCGCCCTGCTGGACCGACGCCCAGGGCGTCAACACGTTCTCCGGCCCGAACGCGGAGATGACCACCGGGCCCACCACGCTGATGAACCTGGCCTCCTCCTTCGACCGCCAGCTCGGCAACGTCTGGGGCCAGACCGAGGGCACCGAGGCCCGCGAGCTCATGGTCACCGGGCTGTTCGGCCCGCAGACCGACATCGACCGGCTGCCCAACTGGGGCCGCAACCTCACCACCACCGGCGAGGACCCGTACCTGAGCGGCCAGATGGTGGCCTCGCAGATCAACGGGATCCAGGGCGCCGGCGCGCTGTCCCAGATGAAGCACTTCGCGGTCTACAACGGCCAGAGCCAGAACACCAACACGCAGATCTCCGACCAGGCGCTGCACCAGATCTACCTGACCCCCTACGAGGCGGGCTTCGTCGACGCGGGCGCGTCCGCCACCATGTGCTCCTACCAGATCTGGCAGGACACCTCGCCGACCCTGCCGTCCACGGTCTCCTCGCTGAGCAGCACCGCGCCGCTCAGCCCGTACGCCACCGCCGGGCAGAACCCGCAGACCTGGCCGCTCAGCGAGTCGCACTTCTCCTGCGAGCAGCCGCTGACGCTGACCTACGCGCTGCGTGACCTGTGGGGCTCGGTGGCCATGGTCGGCTCCGACTACCCGGCCACGCACAGCACCTCGGCCATCTTCCAGGGCGAGGACCAGGAGCAGCCGACCAGCACCGGCTACTTCAGCGACAGCAACAGCCTGAGCACCACCTCGGGCGGCGGTTTCGGCGGCCCGCCGTCGGCGTTCGACGCGACCGGCGACACCTGCGCCGACGCTTCCGGCAACGCCGTCTCCTGCTCGGCCCCGAACGCGGTCCACGTGGCCGGCGTGCCGGGTGCCGGCTGCCCGGCCACCGGCTGCACGCTGGCGCAGGCCGTGGCCAACGGGTCGGTCCCGCTGTCGGTGTTCAACCAGGGCCTGGCCATGATGCTCTACCAGGAGCAGCGGTTCGGCATGCTCGGCTGTGACCAGACCCCGGTCGCGGCCAGCTGCACCAACCCCGGCGGGATCAGCGGTGACCGCAGCGGCAACGCCCTGCTGCCCGCCGGCCCCGCGCAGGGAGCCACGCCGGCGGCCAACCTCGGGACCAAGAACGGCGACGCAGCGGTCGCCGAGCTGATGTCCGAGCAAGGAGCGGTGCTGCTGAAAAACGACGCCGGTACCCTGCCGGTCACTCGCTCAGATCTCAGTGGCGGGGTCATGGTGACCGGTCCTGGCGCCGAGTACACGATCTCCGATCCCACTGGCGAGGCGTCCATCGGGTTCGCCGACCGCGACTCCATCAGCCCGCTGGAGCAGCTCAGGCAGTTCAGCGGCGACCCCGGCGCGTTCAGTTACGTCCCGGCCAACTCGCCGTCGGGCGAGCCGGTGCCCTCGTCGGCGCTGTCCGACTCGAGCACCTCGGTCACCGGGCACCTGGACCGCACCACCGGTCCGGGCTCACCGTCCGCCGACTCCTCGCTCGACTTCACCACCGTCTCCGGCCACGGCCAGCTCGCGGCCGGGCAACTACACCTGGACCGGGTACGTGTACGTGCCCGCCACCGACACCTACAAGTTCCGGTTCCAGTTCTCCGGCGGCGTCCCGGCGTCCGACGTGACGTTCAGCCTGGACGGCGCGGCGCAGACGCTGAGCACCGCCGAGAACGTGTACGGCAACGGCGTGACCAGCGCGCACGGCGCGGTGCTGCCCGGCACCCCGACCGATGCCGGCTACACCCAGGGCGGCCTGACCAACGTGGTCGCGCCCGCGCAGAACCTGACCGGCGGCACCTACCACCAGGTCACGATCACCTTCGACAACGCCACCGGCGGCCCGGCGAGCTTCCGCTTCGCTTACTCGCGGGCCAGCGGCGACATCGCGGACGCCGCGGCGGCCGCGAAGGGCAAGAAGCTGGCGATCGTGTTCCTGAACGACTTCGGCGCCTCCACCACCATCCCCAACCCCTACGGCTCCAGCCCGGCGACGATCTCGGCCCCCGAGTCGCTGAGCGCGGCCAACACCCAGCTCATCGAGGCGGTGGCCGCGGCGAACCCGAACACGGTGGTCGTGCTCAACACCACCAACCCGGTGCTGATGCCGTGGATCAGCGGCGTCAGGTCGGTGCTGGAGATGTGGTTCTCCGGCGAGGAGGGCGGCACCTCGACGGCGCGGCTGCTGCTCGGCCTGGCCGACCCGAGCGGCCACACCGACATCACCTGGCCCGCCAGCGCCACCGACACCCTCTGGGGCTACAACGAGACCGTGCCGCTGTATCCCGGCGACACCACCGGGCCCGCACCTGGAACGGCTGAACGGCGGGGCCAGCGGCACCACCGACGAGACGGAGGGCATCTACAACGGCTACCGGTTCTTCGACAAGGAGGGCATCACCCCGCTGTTCCCGTTCGGGTACGGCCAGTCGTACACCAGCTTCGCCTACTCCGGCCTGCACGTGCGGCGGGCCGCCGACGGCGGGCTGGACGTCGACCTCCGGGTGACGAACACGGGCCAGCTCGCGGGCAGCACCGTGCCGCAGGTCTACCTGGGCGCGCCGGACCAGCCGCCCGCGGGCATCCAGTTCGCGGTGCGCCAGCTGGCCCAGTTCAGCCGGGTCACGCTCCAGCCGGGGCAGTCCACGGTGGTCACGATGAACGTGCCGCTGCGGCAGCTCCAGTACTGGTCCTCGGCGCAGCAGCAGTGGATCACCGCGGCAGGCACCCGGACGGTCTACGCCGGCGACGCCGACGCGCTGTCCGGCCTGCCGCTCCGGGCCCAGGTGAGCATCCCGTCGTCGAGCAGCATCACCTGCGATGACACCCAGCTCAGCGCGGCCATGGTGCAGGGCAACGTGCTGGTGCCGCCCGGTGCCTGGTGCGACATGGTCGACACCTCGGTGGCGGGCAGCGTGCTGGTCACCGGGACCGGCCTGCGCATCGACAACTCCACCATCAGCGGCAGCGTGATCGCCGCCGGCGTCCGCGACGCCGACGACCCGCTGAGCTCGGGCGCCAACGTGATCTGCGGCACCACCATCGGCGGCAACCTGGTCGTCGGCGGCGGACCGCGGTCCGCACCGTGGAAGCTCGGGCTCTGCGGCGCGAACACGGTCAAGGGCCACGTGATCGGCAGGAACGGCTGATGCCCGAGGCGCCGATGCCCAGTCGTCGGCGTCGCCCGGCCGCCGCGGGGGCTCGTCCCCCGCGGCGGCCGCGGGCCGTCGCCCTGCTGGCCCTCGCGGGCGCGACGCTGACCGTGGCGTCGTGCTCCGCGGGGGCCGCGGCCCGGCCGGGCAACGTCTTCGACACCCGGCAGCAGGTCTCGCTGAGCCGGGTTCACCGCGACCTCGCGACCCTGTACCGGACCCACCCCGGCATCAGCTCGTTCTCCGCGCAGGACGTCCAGTACACCCCGCGATCCCGCGACACCGTCCTGCGGGAGTGCACCCGGGGTGAGTCCGGCCAGGCCGCACCGGGAGGCGAGAACGGACAGGTCATCGCCTGCGCACCGTTCATCTTCTTCCTGTACAACTACGGGAAGCAGGCGTCGGTGCCGTCGGCGGTCCGCCTGGCCGGCGAGCTGTACTGGTACGCGGTCACCCACATCAGCGGGCCGGCCAGCCCGCGCGTCAGCCTGGACGAGGTGCTGAGCAGCTGGAAGCTGCCGGTGCCCGCGCTGTCCGCCGCGCAGCAGCGCACCGCCACGCTGGCCTCGGTGATCAGCGCGGCCGGCGACTCGATCCTCGGCCAGAAGAGCGTGCACATCGTCATCACGTCCCGGTCGGCGGGCAGCGCGGCGACCCAGCGGATCGCGGCCGACATCGGCACCGCCGCCGGCGCCGAGTCCATCACCGGCAGCGCCGGCCGGGCGGCCATCCGGGTCACCGGCCACGCGGCCTACTTCACCGGCGACCAGTCCGGGCTGACCGCCTACATCGGGCTGCCCGCCGCCGCGGCGGCCAGGGTCCGGTCCCGGTGGGTGGAGATCAAGTCCGGCTCGGCCGAGTACCAGGACCTGGCCGCGGAGGACACCATGGCCGCCCTGCCCGCCAGCCTCCTGCCCGCGGCCAGCAACTCGGTACAGATGCGCACCGGCAGCGTCTCCGGCCAGCAGGTGTACGTCCTGACCTGGAAGGCGACGCCCACTGAATCCAGTGAATCCAGCGGGTCCAGCGGGTCCGGCACCACGATCAGCGCCCAGCTCGTGCTGACGGCCGGCCGCACGGTGCTGCCGGTCAGCGAGACGCTCACGGGCGGCGGCCAGACCAAGGAGGTGACCCTCAGCCACTGGGCCGAGCGGTTCGGCGTCCCGGTGCCGGGATCGACCGTCCCGTACTCATCCGTGGCGCACTGACCTGACTTGTCACGCGCTGCGGTTGAGGCCGTTCAGGCGGTCAGGCGGCGGGCGTGGAGCTCGGCGTAGAACGGCAGGTGACGGGCGAGGTAGCCGCTCAGCACCGGATGCCGCTCTACGTCGACGCCCGGGTCGCTGTCCGCCGCCGGGGCCGGCGCGAAGCCCGTGCTGGCCGCCGCCTCGGCGTGCCAGCGGCTGGACAGCGTCCACTCCGGCCGGTCTTGCGGCGACCACGTCAGCGCCTGCGGCAGGAAGGTGATGCCGACGCGCTCGCAGTAGGCCCGGACGATCGCTGCCGGACTGGCCACCAGGTCGGCCGCGTCGATGACGACCGGATCGTGGCCGGTGCGCCTGGCCGCCTCGGTGAATATCTCAAACAGCGACTCGTACCCGACCTTGTCGACGGCCGCGCCCGGGTCCAGCGGGTAGCGAGAGGCAATGGTCTCTCGCGGGTGCCGGATAAGGAAGGTATGCACCGCGTCGCTGGTCATGAATTCTTCGTCGCCGAGCACCTCGGGGTAGCGCTTGCCGGTGGTCTCCTTGACGAATACCGGCCGCCCGGCGGCGAGCCGGCGCAGGCCGTCCAGCAGAGCCGCCGCGGATGTGACGCGCGTGCCGGCGAGGTCGGCATAGCCGAATTCAGCGAGATAAGAAAACGGCTCGTGCACGGCGGTGAAGTCGCCGCGCTCGATCATCATCCTGAAGAACGCGGTTGACCGGCTGCGGGGCGCGCTCCACAGGACCAGCACCTGCGGGGCAGTTACTCGGACTCCCCGGCGGGCGTACTCGACGGCCAGTGCGCGGGCGACCAGTCACCGTCGGGGTCCGTGGTCTGGCCCACTTCGATCAGGTGACCGTCGGGATCGCGGATGTAGCAGCGTTTCTCGTACTGGTGCTGTTTCGGCGGCGTCAGGAATTCAGCACCCCGGGCGCTCCATTCGGCGTAGACGGCGTCGATGTCTTTGACCCGGATATTGAGGAAGCTGCTGACCCGGTCGGGATCGCGCGGCGTCTCCAGGATGACCGTGGGCTTGTCGTCGGTCGGGCCGCCGCCGCCATTGATGACGATCCAGCTGTTGGCTAGCGCAACGTTGACTGGATCTCCGGGACGTTCCACCCTGCCGCCCAGTACTTCGGTGTAGAAGCGCCGGGACCGCTCGACATCGTCCGAGACGATGAAGTGGGTCAGCACAATTCCTGCTGGGGGCGATGGAAGCTCGGCCATCCGGGCACCTCCGCTGGCTAGGTCTCACACCCCGCTTGGTCCGCTTGGTGACGGGGCCCGCGCCCGACGTTACTACGAGTTAAGCCGTAGCGACTGGCCCAGGGTGGCTGCGGAAGTGTCGCGGCGTCCGGGCTCAGCGCCGAGCATCTGCGGCGCTCCGCGGATGCCCGAATTGCCCGGACTGAGTCGCTTCGGGGATAATGAGCACGGGGCCAGACAGCCGCCTTGGCGGCCGATCCGGGGAGACCTGTGCGCTTAGGCCACGTGCCCATGGCAGCGGGGGCCGTTCTTGCCGCTGTACTGCTCTGCGCCTGCGGCGCCGGTGCGTCGGCGGCGTTCCCGCAGCCTCACTACCACGGAAGTCCGGTCCCGTCCGCGTCCGCTGACCCTGTCTATCCGGAACCGTCCGAGGTCACGGCCCCGCCTTTCAACCCGCCGCCGATAGTCGTGGGCCTGGAAATGGAGAATGCCCTGTCTAACCAGATAGGACGGGACGTGTCCATGACACCGCACTGCGTCAAGGCGCTGAAGCTCAGCCGGAAGCACACGGTCGTGCGCTGCTACGCCCGCTGGGGTGGCGTGGCCGTCCCGTTCAAGGTGACGCTGACCAAGGACTACGGCAGCTACTACACGGCGAGCTCGGTCCAGCTTGAGGGGCTCCTGGTGGCTTCGGCGGTGCGGACGGCCTGGGCCCAGTTCAACTACGCCACGGGCAACCGGCTCAGCTGCGCCAGCGACCTGCCCCAGGCCGCACTGGTGCCGTTCGGCAAGCCGACCAAGTACCTGTGCTCGGACGGATCGCAGCTCGAATCGGTGCAGCTCAACCGCGCCGGCTTCGGCAGCTCGCCGTTCAGCTTCAGCGTCGTTGCCTAGCGCCCGCACGCGGGTTACCGGCTCAGGCGCTCGTCCAGGTAGAGCAGGAAGGTGGGCAGCCAGTGGCTGCGGCCGAAGCCCTCGGACGGGCGCAGCCCGGCGATCCGGGCCCGGTGCGCGTCGGCCGCGGTGATGGCGGCGGAGGCGGCCGGGTGGCCGGGCGGCAGGGCCCGGCCGATGGCGTCCAGGCACCAGGCGCGGGCGACGAGCAGCCCTTCGAGGTGCACGGTGCCGGGGTCGGCGGCATCGGGCGCGAAGTCGGGCGGCGCCCAGGCCACGGCGGCGGGGTCGGGCAGGGTCTGGTCCAGCCAGGCGGCGAACTCGGCGGGCGGCAGCACGTCGGCCATCAGCGCGGCCTCGGTCAGCTCCGGGCTGTGGAAGGCGTCCCCGGACGGCGGGTCGGTCCAGCGCAGCGGCGGCTCGGCGCCGAACATCCGCCGGGCGGCGCGCGGACAGGTCAGCCTCGGCCGCCGGGTCGGCCCGCCGGCGGGCGGCGGCGAGGGCCAGGTTCAGGCTGAAGGCGGTGTTGCCGTGGGTCCCGGTCCGGATCGGGAAGGCGAGCTGGCCGCCGAAGTAGGTCGCGAGCCGCCCGGACAGCAGCTGGGCCAGCGGGCTCAGGGCGGCGGCCCACTGACCGGGCCGCTCCTTGCCCCCCGACCAGCCCTGGGCCTGGCACTCGGCGTGCAGCAGCACCAGCCAGGCCCAGCCGTAGGGCCGCTCGGCGGTGCGCCCGCCGGGGCCGGCGTAGAACGCGGTCTCGGCGGCCAGCCGCTCCGCGCCGACAGGTGCTCGTCCAGCACCTGCGCCGACGGCGGTGGCCAGGGCGTCGGGCAGCCCGCGGTCCAGGGCCCGGACCAGCGCCAGTGGCTGTGCACCGCCGAATGCCAGTCGTAGCAGCCGTAGAACGCCGGGTTCAGCCGCCGCGGCGGGAGCACGTCGGCGTCGGAGTTCAGCTCCTGGATCAGCATGTGCGGGTACTCGCGCTGGACCGCGGCCAGCGCCGTGGTGGCCAGGGCCTCCAGCCCGGCGTCGTCCAGGGGAATCATGCGAATGCCGCCACCTCCACGGTCCGGGCGCTGAGCACAGCGCGCAGCTCTCGGGCCAGGTCGACCGCGCCGGGGGTGTCGCCGTGCACGCACAGCGAGCTCGACCTCCAGCACGAGCGGGGCGCCGTCCTCGGCCTCGATCGGCGGCCCCGGTCGCGATGCGCCAGCCCCGCTCGGCCACGGCCGCCGGGTCGGTCAGCACGGCGCCGGGCTGGCTGCGCGGGACCAGCCGGCCGCCGCGGTGTAGCCGCGGTCGGCGAAGCCCTCGGCCGACCACCCGCAGGCCCTGCTGGCGCAGCACGTCGACGGCCGGGCTGCCGGCCAGGACCAGCACGCCAGGCCGGCGTTGTAGGCCGGCCACGGCCTCGGCCGAGCGCGGCGGCCAGCCGCTCGTCGCCAGCCAGGTCGTTGTACAGGGCGCCGTGCGCCTTGACGTAGCGGACCGCGGTGCCGTGCCGCCGGCAGAACGCCTCCAGCGCGCCGATCTGGTACAGCACGTCGGTGGTCAGCTCCTCCGGGCTGACCCGCAGCTGCCGCCGGCCGAACCCGACCAGGTCGGGGTAGGACACGTGGGCCCCGATGGTGACGCCGCGCTGGCGGCGGCCAGGCCACCGCGGCGTCCATGGTCCGCGGGTCGCCCGCGTGGAAGCCGCAGGCGATGTTGGCGCTGGTCACCTGGTCCAGCAGGTCCTCGTCGGCGCCCATGGTCCAGGCGCCGAAGCTCTCGCCCAGGTCGGCTGTTGAGGTCGATCACGAGGCCGCCTCCCTGTTCTCCGCCTGCGTGTCCGCCGCCTCGGGCTCGGTCAGCGGGAAGTGGCAGGCGGCCTGGTGGCCGGGCCCGAAGGCGCGCAGCGGCGGCTCCTGCTCGGCGCACAGCGCCGGGCCGCCGGGCACCGGGTGCGGAACCGGCAGCCCGACGGCGGCGCCGAGGCCGAGGGCAGCTCGCCCCGGATGGACGAGATCGGGGCGACCCGGCCGGGCGGTCGGCTCGGGCACCGCGTCTGATCAGCGCCCTGGTGTAGTGGTGGGCGGGCGCGCGGAACAGCTGGGCGGGCGGCCCGGACTCGACGATCTGGCCCAGGTACATCACCGCGATGTGGTCGGCGAAGTAGTGGATGACGGTCAGGTCGTGCGACACCATCAGGTAGGCTGAGCTGGTGCTCGGCCTGCAGCTGCGGCCATCAGGTTGAGGATCTGCGACCGCACCGACACGTCCAGCGCCGACACCGGCTCGTCGGCCACGATCAGCGCCGGGCTGGTGGCCAGCGCGCGGGCCAGGCCGACCCGCTGGCGCTGCCCGCCCGACAGCTCGCGCGGGTACCGGTCGAGCTGGCGCACGGCCAGGCCGATCTCCTCGGCCAGCTGCCGGACCTGGCCGCGGCGCTGCTGGCTGGTCAGGCCGCCCTTGGCCCGCAGCGGCTCCTCGATGATGCGGGCCAGCGTCATCCGCGGGTTGAGCGCGGCGTACGGGTCCTGGAACATCATCTGCACTCGTAGCGGGCCGCGCGGCGCTGCGGCCGGCTCATCGCGGCCCAGCGCGGTGCCGCGCAGCCGCACCTCGCCCTCGGTGGGCTTCTCCAGCCCGACGACCATGCGGCCCAGGGTGGACTTGCCGCAGCCCGACTCGCCGACGATGCCCAGCGTCTGCCCGCGGCGATCTCCAGGCTGACGCCCGACACCGCCTGGACCGGCGCGCCCGACCGGGCCAGCAGGCCGCCGCGCCGGTAGTGCTTGGTCACGTCGACCAGGCCATGAGCGGCGCCGGCGCCCGGGGTGGCGTCGCGAGGCTGGGCGGCGGTCATCGGGGCGCCTCCGTTGACGTCGGGAGTCCTCGGCCTGGCTGGCCGGGTGATGAGCAGAGCCAGTGATGACCGCCCGAGCCCGAGACCGGCGGCGAGCCCGGCGGCGCACTCGCCGGACGCGGCCGGGCAGCGCGGCGCGAACGGGCAGCCGGCGATGGTGGCGGTCAGGTCCGGGCGGACGGCCGGGGATGGTGGCCAGCTCCGACTTGCGCTCGGTCTGCAGGCGCAGGACCGAGTCGAGCAGGGCGGCGGTGTACCGGTGCCGGGGGGTGTCGAAGATCTCGGTGGTGGTCCCGGTCTCGGCCTCCCGGCCCGCGTACATGACGAACACCCGGTCGGCATGCCCGGCCACCACGCCCATGTCGTGGGTGATCAGCAGGGTGGCCATGCCGAGCGTCTGGCGCAGCCGGTCGAACAGCTCCATGATCTGCGCCTGGGTGGTCACGTCCAGGGCGGTGGTCGGCTCGTCGGCGATCAGCAGCCTGGGCTCGGCAGATCAGCGCGGCGGCGATGACCACGCGCTGGCGCATCCCGCCCGACAGCTCGTGCGGGAAGCGGTCCAGCTGCTCGCGCGGGCGGGGCAGCCCGACCAGGTCGAGCATCTCGGCCGCGGCGGCGCGGGCCGCCGCCCTGGCTCGCGCCCTGCTGCAGCTCGCAGCGTCTCGCCGACCTGCGCGCCGATGCGCAGGGTCGGGTTGAGCGACGTCATCGGGTCCTGGAAGACGATGCCGACCTCGGCTCCCGCGCACCCGGCGCAGGTCCCGCTCGGCGAGGCCGGCCAGCTCGCGGTCACCGAGCCGGATGCTGCCCCGCACCTCGGTGTTGGAGGGCAGCAGCCCGGCCAGGGCCAGGCCCAGGGTGGACTTGCCGCAGCCGGACTCGCCGACGATGCCGACGGTCTCGCCCTCGGCCACCTCGAGGCTCACGCCCCGCACCGCGTGCACCACCGAGCGGCGCAGCCTGATGTCGACGTCCAGGTCGGTGACCTGGAGCACCGGTGCCCCCCGGCCCACCTCCCCTGCCCCCTTCACTGGCGCCTCGTGTCGAGGCCGAAGGCGTCGCGCAGCCCGTCGCCGATCAGGTTGAAGGCCACCACGGTGACCACGATCGCGATGCCCGGCGGGTAGGTCAGCCACCAGTACCCGGAGTAGGTGTAGTTGAGCCCGTTGGACAGCATCGCGCCCCAGTTCGTCGCGGGCGGGGCGATGCCGAGCCCGAGGAACGAGATCGCGGCCACGACCAGGATGGCGTCCGCGACCTGGAAGGTGGCGTTGACCAGGATCGTCCCGATGCTGTTGGTGACGATGTGCCGGCCGATCAGCGTGGGCGTGCGCACGCCCATGGTCCTGGCCGCCAGCACGTACTCCCGGTGACCGCAGGGTCAGGGCCTCGGCGCGCACCAGCCGGGCCGGCACCAGCCAGGCGGTCAGGCCGACCACCACGATCAGCAGCAGCACGTTCGGCTGGAAGACGACGGCCAGGTACAGCAGCAGCAGCAGCGCCGGGATGGCCAGCAGCGCGTCCACGATCCGCATCATCAGGCCGTCGATGAAGCCGCCCAGGTAGCCGGCCGCCGCACCCCAGGCCACGCCGACGATGACGGCCACGGCGGCGGCGCCGAAGGCCACCTCCAGGGTGGTCTGGCCGCCGACCATCAGCCGGCCGAGCTGGTCATAGCCGACGTCGTCGGTGCCCAGCGGGTGACCGGCGCCGGGCGGCAGGGTCTCCATGCCGATCCGGGTGTGGATCTGGTCGGTGTGGTAGAACAGCGGGCCCAGGAAGCAGAACAGGGTCAGCACCACGACCACGACCAGGCCCGCCACGGCCAGCTTGTTGTCGGCGAAGGCGCGCAGCCACAGCCAGCCGCCGGAGGCCTCGCCTTCCTGCAGGCCACCGGGCTCGTCCCCGCTCAGCACGGTGGTCACGTTCTCGATGCTCATGACCCGCTCCTCGCGGCCCGGCCGAGCTGGACCCTAGGGTCGATCAGGGCGTAGGCGATGTCGGCCAGCAGCGACCCGACCACGGTGGCGATGCCGACCACCAGCACCACGCCGAGCAGCACCGGGTAGTCCTGGCTGGTGGCGGCGTTGAAGGCGAGCAGCCCGATGCCGGGGTAGTTGAAGACCTCCTCGGTGATCAGCGTGCCGGACAGGATGAACGGCAGCGACAGCCCGAGCAGGGTGACCACGGGGGACAGGGCGTTGCGCAGCACGTGCCGCAGCAGGATGGCCTGGCTGCTGTTGCCCTTGGACCGGGCCATCCGGACGTAGTCCTGGGCCAGCTCGTCCAGCACCGAGGAGCGGATGTAGCGGCTGAACGCCGCGATCGTCACCAGGGTCACGGTGGCCACCGGCAGCACCATGGCGCCCGGATCGCTGAAGATGGCCGAGAACGAGCCCTGCGGGGCCTCGGCCGGGAACACGTGCGTCCGCACCGACAGCACGTCGATGAGCAGCAGCGCCACCCAGAAGGCGGGCGTGGAGTACAGCACGAACGTGACGGTGGTGACCACGTAGTCGTCAGCCCGGCCCCGGCGGACGGCCTGGTACAGGCCCACCGGCACCGCGATCAGCACGGCCAGCACCACCGCGACCCCGGCCAGGAAGGCGGTCTTGGGCAGCCGCTGGGCCAGCAGGCTGGACACCGGCTGGTTGAGCACGTAGGAGAAGCCGAAGTTGCCGGTCACCACCCCGCTCAGCCAGTGCCAGTACTGCGCGGGCAGCGGGCTGTCCAGCCCGTTCTCCCGGTTGAAGGCGGCGATGTTGGACGGCGTGGCGTGCGTGCCCAGGATGGCGCGGGCCGGGCCGCCGGGCAGCAGCGTGCTCAGCCCGAACACGATGATCGTCACCAGGATGCAGCACCACCAGCGCCTGCGCGGACCGGCGGACCAGGAACCGGGTCACGGCGCCGCCCCCGCCCGGACGGGGGCGGCGCCGTGACCGGTCAGCGTGGTGCTGCTGATCACTTGGTGAAGTACCAGTTCTCGGGGGTCAGGCTCTCGATCGGGCTCTGCGGCAGGGTGCCGTGCAGCTTGGTCGAGGTCTCCGAGATCTGGTAGACGGGCTGCGGCATCCACAGCACCGGGATCTGGTTGGCCATGTAGTTCTCGTAGGCGGTCAGCGGGGCCGAGCCGTGCACGGTGGCGGCGATGATCTTGTCGGCCTGCGGGTCGGAGTAGTTGCTGGAGTTGGAGCCCGAGCCGGTGGCGAACAGCTGGTCGCCGGTCGGGTAGGGGTCCACGCCGTAGGTCCAGCCGCCGCCGTAGTTGAGCATCTGCCAGGAGCAGTTCGACTGACTGGGCTTGCACGGGGTGAGCAGGCTGATGATCGAGTCGAACGGGGCCGAGGTCAGGTTGATCTGGATGCCGGCCTCGGAGAACTGCGACTTGAGCGCCTGCATCTCCTGGCTGACCACCACCGCGCCGCTGCCGTACTTGAGCGAGAAGCTCAGCCCGGTGCCGGCCGGGATGCCCGCGCCGCAGTCGCTGGCCCCGGTGCCCGCCTTGACGCAGGTGGTGACCCCGTTGGGCTTGACCTTCCAGCCGTGGCTGGACAGCAGCTTGACCGCGGTCTTGGGCGAGAACGGCCACGGGCCCTTGGCCTCATAGGAGCTCGACGTACGGGTTGGACGGCTTGACCGGGACGGGCCCGTAGTCGGTGGCGCCGTACCCCTTGAGCGGACCGCTCAGGAACGCGGGCTCGTCGATCAGCGACTGCATGGCCTGGCGCAGGTAGAGCTGGTGGATCAGCGGGCCGGTCTTGGGGTTGTTCCAGTTCATCAGGAAGTAGGTGGTGCCCCAGCCCTGCCAGGGCGTGGTGGTGTAGCCCTGCGAGGCCAGCTGGCTGGACTGCGAGGCGTCCTGCGCGGGCAGGTAGCCGTAGTCCAGGGTGTTGCCCGAGCGCAGCACGTTGAGCTCGGCGGTGTCGGTGGTGAACGGCTCCTCGACGAAGTACTTCAGCTTCGGCTTGGACGGTCCGGCGTAGGCCGGGTTGGCCTGGAACTTGGAGTTGCCGTCGGACTGGTAGCTGACCAGCTTCCAGGGGCCGTCGACCGTCTTCCACAGCGGGTTGGAGCCGTAGGTCGCGATGTCCTTGGACTGCGCGGTGAGGAAGTTGAACACCGCCTTGGCGCCGGACGCGGTCTGGTCGTAGTTGCCGACCTTTCCGGTGGCCGAGGTCTTGTCCCAGGCCCGCGGCAGCGGGGTGATCTGGGACAGCTGGTCGTAGGTGAACCAGGTCGGGTTGAAGGACCCCGTCAGCGTGAGCACGATCGTCTTGGAGTTGACGATCTTGTAGCTCTTCAGGTTGTCGGGGAACTCGCCGGGGATGTAGGCGGCGAAGGTGGCCTTGTTCACCTTGAGCATGTTGATCCAGAAGGCGACGTCCCTGGTGGTGACCGGGCTGCCGTCGGACCAGGTGTAGTTGCCCAGGTGGATGGTGACCACCGAGTCGTGGTCGCTGTAGGTCGGCAGCGCGGCCAGGCTCATGGCCGGGTCCACGACCGGCTGGCCCTGGGCGTTGCCGATCCAGTACAGCGACCGGAACGACAGCCGCTGGAACTGCTCGATGTTGGCCACCGAGTAGTAGGCCGCGGTGAGCATCGGGAAGATGTAGTTCGGCGTCGTGCCCGGCAGCAGGGCGTAGGTGGCGGTGCCGCCGCTCACCGCCGGGCCGCCGCCCCCGCCGGCGCTGCCGCCTCCCGATGATGAACTGCACGCCGACGCCAGCAGCGCCAGGCTGGCGGTGGCGGCGACGGCGCCGAGCTTCAGACGATGTCTCATGCTGTCCTCCCTAGATAAATGCCACCCAGCGGCGCCGCAGCGTCGCCAGCGCCGCCCTCAGCGCGTTCGCCCGCGTCCCGGCAGGCAGCGATCACCAGATCAAGACCCGCCACCTGCGAGGTCATGTGCATGGAAGGCTGCCGCTCGGGGGTGCTGACCAGTTCCGGCAGCAGCGGCACGTGGATGAACCCGACCATGCACTCCAGTCCGAGGTCGCTGGCCGCCTGGGCGGCGACGTAGAACGACAGGTTGCACAGGTAACTGCCGGCGGTATGGGACAGGTAGCCGGGGATGCCGGCCTCGCGCCAGGAGCTGAGGATCCGCTCGACCGGCAGCGTGGTCAGGTGGGCGGCCGGGCCGGACGGCGCGACCGGCACCCGGGCCACGGCCAGGCCGTCGTCGTCCGCGTCCGCCTCCGGCCAGTCGGCCAGGTTGACCGCCACGGCCTCGGCGCTGAGCGCGGTGCGCCCGGCCGCCAGCCCGACGCCCACCCACGCGCGCGGCCGGTGCTTGTCCATCAGCCGCGGTATCTCGTCGGTCACCTGGCGTAGCGAGACCGGCAGGACCGCGGTCACGAGGTCCGGGTCGTCCCGGCCCGCCAGCTCGCGAACCAGCAACTCGGACGGATTGGCGTTGAAGCCGCCGAAGGGTCCGAACCCTTGCACCAGCACCGACATGTGACATACCACCTCGACCTCGGTGCCTCCGGACACTACAGGATTGATCAACAATCCATCAATACGGCAGTTGAAAGATCCACAGGATTTAACATTTACTGTCCAGGGCGCAGAGGGGAGAGCGATGCCCGCCGGGATCACGGAGGAGATGGTCAGCGCGCTGGCGCGGGACCGGACCGGCCTGGTGCACGCCAGCACCGCCGACCGGGTCACTGAGCTGCTGCGGACCCACATCATGGAGGGCCTGTTCCCGCCGGGGACGCGGCTGTCCGAGGAGGCGATCGGACAGGCACTGGGCGTCTCCCGGAACACGCTGCGCGAGGCCTTCCGGCTGCTGTGCCACGAGCGGCTGGCCGTGCACGAGATGAACCGCGGCATCTTCGTGCCCGTCCTGAGCAGCGGGGACGTCGCCGACATCTACAAGCTGCGGCGGCTCATCGAGGGCGGCGCGGCCCGCCAGTCGGCGACCGCCCCGATGACCTCCCGGCTGGCGGTCCGGGCCACGGTGGAGGCCGGGGAGGAGGCGGCCGCCGACGGGCGCTGGTACGAGGTACGCACCGCCGACCTGCGCTTCCACCAGGCCGTGGCCGCGCTGGCCGGCAGCCCGAGGACCGACGAGCTGATGCGCCGGGCACTGGCCGAGCTGCGGCTGATCTTCCACGCCATGGCCGACCCGCAGCAGTTCCACGCCCCGTACCTGGAACGCAACAAGATCATCGCCGAGGCGATCGTGCTCGGGGACGGCGAGCGGGCCGAGCAGGAGCTGCTGAGCTACCTGGCCGACGCCGAGGGCCAGATCCTGGCCGTCTACCAGGTCCCGGCCCCGCAGGCCGCACTGTGAGCCGCGCCGCGAGCCGCGGCGTGAGCTGCGCTGTGAGCTGCACCGTGAGGCGGTCGTGAGATTCCGGTCGGCCGGGCCGTCCGCCCTGCTCGTCGAGGTGGACAGCCTGGCCCAGGTCCGGGCCCTGCACGCCCGGATCGAGGAAGAGCGAGCCCGCGGCTGGGCACCGGACCTGGTCGACGTCATTCCCGCGGCCCGCACCGTGCTGCTGGACGGGGTGCCGGATCAGCCGGCGCTGGCCGGCCAGCTGCGATCCTGGAAGGTGGCGCCGCTGACGTCCGGGTCGGGACGCGTGGTGGAGATCGCCTGCCATTACGACGGGCCCGACCTGGCCGACGTGGCCGGGCAGTGGGGAGTGCCGCCGGAACGGGTGCCGGCCATCCATGCCGGGCTGGCGCACGAGGTGGCGTTCTGCGGGTTCGCGCCCGGCTTTCCGTACATCGCGGGCCTGGGCGGCGGCCATGAGACGGCCCGCCGGGACCAGCCGCGCTCGTCGGTGCCCGCCGGCAGCGTCGCGCTCGGCGATGAGTACACCGGCATCTACCCGCGGACGTCGCCCGGCGGCTGGCAGATCATCGGCCGCACCGACGCCGTGATGTGGGATTCGGACCGCGACCCCGCGGCCCTGCTTCAGCCGGGTGACCAGGTGCGATTCGTCGACGTCACGGCGCGATGATGCCGGCCCCGGGGGAGCGAGCCGTGCAAGTCCGGCGGGCCGGGGCGCTGACCACGATCCAGGACTGCGGCCGGCCGGGCTACGCCCATCTGGGCGTGCCCCGGTCCGGTGCCCTGGACGCGCCCGCCCACCACCTGGCCAACCGGCTGGCCGGCAATCCGCCGGGGGCCGCGGTGCTGGAGACCACCCTGACCGGCGTGACCGTCGCCGCCCAGTGCGCGGTCACCGCCGCCGTCACCGGGGCGCGGGCCGTGGTCCGGGTGGACGGAGAGCCCGGCCCGCACGGCGAGGCCATCGAGCTGGGGCCCGGCCAGGTGCTTGAGGTCCGGCCCGCCAAGTCGGGAGTCCGCAGCTACCTGGCCTTCTCCGGCGGCCTGGACGCGGCCCGGGTGCTGGGCAGCGCCTCGGCCGACCTGCTCTCGGGCCTGGGCCCGGCCCGGCTGGCCGACGGCGACATGCTGCGGCTCGGCCCGCTCGGCCCGCTCGGCCCGCTGGACGGCCAGCCCCACTGCGCGTTTGGTGAGCTGCCCGCCACCGCGGCCGCTCAGGACGGCGCGGGCGGGCCCGCCGAGCTGCTGATCTACCCCGGCCCGCGGCACGACTGGCTGGCCGGCCCCGGCCTGGCCGCGCTGGAGGACGGCCCGTGGACGGTGTCGCCGGACAGCAACCGGGTCGGGCTGCGGCTGACCGGCCAGCCGGTGCGGCGCCGCCGCGGCGAGCTGGCCAGCGAGGGCCTGGTCGCCGGGGCCATCCAGGCCCTGCCGGACGGGAACCTGGTGCTGTTCCTGGCCGATCACCCGACCACCGGCGGTTACCCGGTGATCGCCGTGGTCGACCCGGCCTGCCTGCCGGCCTGCGCGCAGGCCCGCCCCGGCAGCCGCGTCACCTTCTGGCTGGCCCCGGGCCCGCAGGATCTCGACTAGCCCCATCTCGACTAGCCCCGGGCCGGCCTTCCGGCCTCAGCGGCGTTTCCGCGGAAACGCCGCGCGCACACGCGCGAGGCACTTACTGCCTGGTGTCGTCGCCGCCGTGGGACAGATCGCGCCAGCTGCCCTCGGACACGTCCACGTCGTAGCGCTTGGCGGCGGCCTGGATGCGCTGCCAGGCCTGGTCGCGCTCGGCGTCGCTGACGCCCTCCACCTGGTCGAAGCGCGCGATCGCGTTGCGCACGTGCCGGGCGTCGGTGAGCGGCTCCTTGCGCTCGCGGGGGAACGCGAACTCGCCGGCGGGCAGCCGGTCCTTCTCGGCCGTGCTCAGGCCCTCGGTCTCGCGGGGCACGTCCTGCCCGTGGGCCCGCTCGCTCTGCACCTCGCGGGCCTTCTCGATGTTGCGCCGGGCGGCTTCCTTCTGGCGCTCGGTGGCCATCGCGTCCTCCCTTCACGGCGGCCTCAGTAGCCTCCGCGAGGCCCTACCCGCGACCGCCGCGCCCATGCACCCGCGGGCCTGACCGCCCGGTCAAGTCTTGACAAACGACCTAAGTCGGGCTGATCTTTGCTTCCGGGCAACTAACTATCCACGGGCAGCCGCGGGGGAGCTCCCGGGACGGAGCTGACATGGACACGCGTGCTCGACCAGGACGTCAGGCCCGGCGCCGCTCGTTAAGGACCGGCTCGTTAAGGACCGGCTCGCTAAGGACCGGGATCGCCGCGGGCGCGGCCCTGGCCGCCGCGGCCGGCGCCGGTTACTGCCTGCCCGGCTTAGCGTCGGCGGCCGCGGTGCCCGCGCCGATGGCCCCCGCGCTGGCGGGCGCGGCCAGGGGCGGCGCGGTGATCGTGGTTCTCCGGGACCAGCACACGGGCCTGAGCCCGGGCGCCACGGGCGGCCGGCTGCGCGCCGCGGCCCGCGCGGACCAGGCCGGCATCGTGTCGAGCATCCGGGCCAGCCACGGCACGGGGCTGCTCCAGCTCGCCGCGCCCAGCTCGGTGGCGGCCACGGTATCCGCGGCCGAGGTCGGCCGGCTGCGCCGCGACCCGGCGGTGGCGCGGATCATCCCGGACCCGAAGGTGGCGATGGCCCCGGCCGCCCCGGCGCCGCAGCGGCTGGTCAAAAAGGTGGCGGTGCCCCGGCGCACCGGAGCCCAGACCTGCCCGTTCAATCCGGCCGGGCCGGCCCGGCCGCTCCAGGAGCCGGAGGCCGACACCGACATCCGGGCCTCGGACGGCAGCCCGGCGGCGCCGGGCACGGGCAACTCCATCGCCACCGGCACCGGGGTGGTGGTGGCCAACGAGGGCATGAACGAGCTGGCGGGCAATCCCAACTTCACCCGCCCGGACGGGTCGCACGTCGTCATCGACGCGCCGAGCTACACCGCGAACGACAGCAACGACGAGTTCTACGGCGACGCCTCGTCGATCGCCGCCCAGGGCACGGTCAACTACCAGTACTCCGGGGCGCTGCCGCTGTCCGGGATCTCGCCGGGCTGCGAGTTCTACATCAAGGGCGACGCCCCCGGCGCCTCGCTGGTCGACCTGTCGGACACCGCCTTCGACCCGGAGGTCCAGACGCTGGCCCAGGTGGTCTCGGGCATCGACAACGCGGTCGCCGTCGAGCACGCCGACGTCATCTCGGAGTCCTTCGGCGCCCCGTACATCCCCGGCACCGGGGAGGCGCAGTTCTTCTACGCCACCGACAACGCCGCGGTGGCCGCGGGCGTGACCGTCGTCGCCTCCTCCGGCGACAGCGGCGACTCGGGGACGGTGGTCGCGCCGTCCTCGGACCCGCTGGTCATCGCGGCCGGCGCGGTGGACAACTTCCGCCTGGTGGCCATGGACGACGGCTTCCGGCGGTACGTGTCCAACAACATGGCCGCGCTGTCCTCGGGCGGCACCACGGCCACGAACAAGCTGGTCGACCTGGTCGCGCCGGGCTGGTACGGCGGTGAGGCGGCCTGCGCGGACGGCAGCGGCGGCTGCCCGCCGGACTACCCGACCGAGTCGATGCGCGGCACCAGCGAGTCGGCGCCGCTGATCGCCGGCGCGGCGGCCGACGTGATCCAGGCCTACCGGGCCGCCCACGCCGGGGCCAGCCCCACGCCGGCCCAGGTCAAGGAGGTCCTGACCAGCACGGCGAGCGACATCGGCGCGCCCGCCGACCAGCAGGGCGCCGGGCTGCTGAACGTCTACGCCGCCGTGCGGGCGGCCCAGCAGCTGCCCGGCAGCACGCTCGCCGCCGACCGCGGCCCTGGTGCGCTGGTCGCCGCGCCGTCGCAGCTCGACCTGGCCGGCGACGGCGGGACCACGGCCAGCCCGAGCGTCAGCCTGTACAACACGGCCGGCCGCCCGGTCACGGTGACCGGCAGCTACCGGCGGATCGGCCGGGAGTTCGCGCTGGGCCGGGTCACCACCGAGAACGTCAGTGCGCCGGACCCGAGCCAGCCGGTGCCGGAGGCGGGCGCCACGGCGGCCAGCCCGGTCACCTTCACCGTCCCGCGGCACCTGGGGCGGCTGGACGTGGACCTGATCTGGCCGGACCCGGCCAACAGCAGCACCCTGCAAGTCCAGCTGTTCGACCCGCGGGGCGCGCTGGCCCAGGAGTCCTACGACGACGGCAGCCCGGCCAGCGGGTCCATCCCCAACATCCAGCACATCGAGGTCTCGGCGCCGCAGCCGGGCCGGTGGACCGCGCGGATCCTGTGGTCGGGCAAGGACCAGGACCTGGCCCTGCCGCCGATCACCCCGGGCAGCTACGCCGGCCCGATGTCGCTGCGGGTCTCGGGCGCCAGCTGGATCACCACCCCGGCCTCCCGCCCGGTGACCATCGCGGCGCACGCCAGCGCCGCGGTGCCGCTGCGGGTGGCGTTCCCGGCCAGCCCCGGCGACCACCCGGAGTCGGTGCAGTTCACCGCGTCCGGCCGTGGCGGCTTCGGGCGATCCAGTTCGGTTACCCCCGGTTCCGTGACATCGGTGCCGATCGCGCGCCGCACGCTCATCCCCTCCTCGGGCGGCACGTTCGCGACCCTGATCACCAGCACCGTCGGCCGGAGCATCGGCCAGGTCAGCAGCTACGACATCGTCGTGCCGGCCGGCGCCCCGCAGCTCTCGGTGACGCTGAGCACCGCCGACGTCAGCTCCGACAACAAGATCACCTACTACCTGGTCAGCCCGTCCGGCACCGTCGTGGCTAAGGCCAGCACGCCGAACACCACGGCCGGGCAGCCGCCGGGCATCGTGACCCTGACCGCGCCGAGCCCGGCCGCCGGCACCTGGGAGATCGACGTGGAGCTGGGCCTGACCGTCAGCGGCAAGGAGTTCACCCAGGTCGTCCTGGGCACCGTCAGTGAAGCGGGCTGAGCGAGCCGGCGCGCGGCCCGGCCGGTCGCGGCGGCTGGCCGCCGTGCTGGCCGCGGCGAGCCTGGCCGTGGCCGGCTGCGCGTCGGCCACCTCGGCGGGCCACTCATCCGCGCCGGTGCACGGCGGGACCGTGAGCTACGGCTTCGTCAGCGGGAGCCAGCCCAACTGGATCTTCCCGTACGACTCCCCGGCCTACTCCTCGACGTCCAACCTGGGCGACCTGCAGGAACTGCTGTACCGGCCGCTGTACTGGTTCGGCGGCCAGAACGGCCAGCCCACCGTGGACTACGGCCTGTCCGCGGCCGATCCGCCGTCCTACCGGGACGGCGGCCGGACGGTCGTGATCGGCCTCAAGGGCTGGAAGTGGTCGGACGGCGAGAGCGTGGACGCCCAGGACGTGCTGTTCTGGCTGAAGATGATGGAGGCCGAGCCCGAGGACTACTACGGGTTCGTGCCCGGCGACATCCCGCAGGACATCACCTCGATGGCGGCGACCGGGCCGGATCAGGTGACGCTGCACCTCAACGGGTCCTACTCCAGCCTCTGGTACACCTACAACGAGCTGTCCCAGATCACGCCCATGCCCGCGGCCTGGGACGTGACCAGGCTCGGCGCCGCGCCGGGCAGCGGCGGCTGCGCGGCCGACACCTCCGCTGATCACTGGGCTCAGTGCAAGGCGGTACTCAAGTTCCTGACCGCGCAGGCCCAGGACTCGTCCGGCTACGCGTCCAGCCCGATCTGGACCGTGGTCGACGGCCCGTGGCGGCTGAAGACCTACAACTCCGACGGCAGCGACGTGTTCGTGCCCAACCCGAGGTACTCGGGCCGCCCGCGACCGCGGCTGGCCTCGCTGCAGTACCGGACCTTCACCAGCCCGGCCGCTGAGTACACGGCGCTGAAGACCGGCCAGCTGGACATCGGCATCGTCCCGCCCGAGGACCTGCCACCCAAGCCATCAGGCGGCCCGCCGAGCAGCCCGCTGCCCGGCTACGGGCTGGACCTGAGCTACACGTTCAGCTTCTACTTCTACCGGGTCAACTTCCACAATCCCGCGTTCGGCGCGGTGTTCAGGCAGCTGTACGTGCGGCAGGCGCTGGAGTACCTGGCCGACCAGGCCGGCATGGCCAGGGCGATCTACCGGGGCTACGGCTACCCGACCACCGGGCCGGCCCCGACCGAGCCGTCCAACCAGTGGGTACCGCCGGCGGAACGCGGCGCCGGCCCCTACCCGTTCAGCATCCCCAAGGCGGTCAGCCTGCTGACCAGCCACGGCTGGACCAAGGCCGGCGGCGTAATGACCTGCACCGACCCGGCCAGGTGCGGCCCCGGCATCGCCCAGGGCACGCCGCTGAAGTTCACCCTTGACTACGCCAGCGACGTGGCCGGGTTCCCGGAGGAGGCGGCGGTGTACAAGTCGGACGCGGCCAAGGCCGGGGTGATCATCGGCGCCGTCGGACAGACATTCAACACCATCATCGGGACGGCCGTCCCGTGCCAGCCGGGGCCGTCCTGCTCGTGGCAGGCGTCCATGGTCGGCGGCTGGGTGTACGGGCCCGACTACGAGCCGACCGGCGAGGAGATCTTCGCCCCCGGCGCGGGCGCGAACAAGGGCAGCTACTCGAACGCGGAGATGGACAAGCTCATCGCGGCCACCAACACGAGCAACAGCCTCAGCGTGTACCACGCGTTCGCGACCTACGCCGCGCAGCAGCTGCCCTACATCTGGATGCCGAACTCGGCCACGGTGATGGCGGTCAGCAAGACCGTGCACAACGTGGTGTTCAATCCGCTGGAGACGCTCGTGCCGGAGTACTGGTACCTGACTAAATAATCTCTCTAACAAAGGTAGCTAGCGCAGCATCGCCAGCAGCTCGGCCCGGCTCGGCCCGGGCGGCGGGGAGGGCCGGTGCCCGGCGGCGGCCTGGCTGATGCGCTCGGCCATGCCCGGCCGGGCGGCGATCTCGGCCGGCGTGGCCAGCAGCCCGTACATCTCGATGAAGGCGCGGAACACGTCGGCGTCGCGGGTCAGGCCGGCGGTCATGTCCCGCATCAGCGCGAGGTCCGGGCCCGGCGGCGCCGCGGGCCGCTCCGCCGGGCGGCCCTGGACGACGGCGGTGATCTGGGCCAGGCGGGCCCGGTCGGCCTGGGCCGTGAGGCGGTACCAGGGCAGCAGCCGCTCGGTGGTCAGCCGGTCATGGGCCAGCGCCAGGGCCAGCGGGTCGCCGAGGTGCTCGCCGACCGCCTCGGCGGTGATCTCGGCGTGCCGGAGGCCGAGCGTGACGCCGCGGCCCAGCGACGGGTTGGTGCAGGCCCAGGAGTCGCCGACGGCGAGGATCCCGGTGGCGGCCGGGGTCCCGTCCGCGACCAGGGTGCGCCGCCGGTCGGCGATCCCGCTGACCGGCAGCACGCCGGTGATCGGCGCCTGGCCGTCGACCAGGTGGGCGTGCCGCGGGCAGGCGGCCAGCAGCCGCGCCCAGCTGCCCTCGTCGCGCAGCGCCTTGAGCGCACGGTCGCCGGAGGTGATGTACACGGTCACCGACCACGTCCGGGCGTCCGAGGGCAGGGTCAGGATGGAGTAGCAGTCGAACGCGGTGAGGTTGCCGGCCCGCAGCGGCGGCGGCTGCTCGCCGTGCCTGGCCCGGAAGAACCGGGTGTAGTAGGTGAAGCCTGAGTCCTCGGCCTCCTCGGCGGGCCGGCCCGCGCCGATGGCCCGGAGCCAGGCGGGCAGCGGAGACCGGCGGCCGGCGGCGTCAATGACCAGGTCGGCCCGCAGCTCGGGGCCGGACTGGAGGCGCACCCCGGTCACGTGCCCGGGCCGGCCGCTCAGCAGCCCGGTGACGAGCACGCCGCGGCGGACGTCGATCCGGCCGGACGCCGCGGTGGCCATGGCGTGCTCGAGCACCGGCCGCCGGGCGTTCAGCGTCCCGAACCGCTCGTCGCCCGGGCGGGGCGCCCGGTCGGTGATGCCCGGCGGCATCAGGGACACCGGGTTGAACGCCGCCGCGCCCGCGGCCGCCAGCGCCCTGGCCACCTCGGGCAGCCGGGCCTGGATGACCTGCCAGCCCCCGGCATGCAGGTAGTGCGCCTGCCGGAACTGCATGACGCCGCCGCGTTCCCAGCTGTCCCAGGCCCCGGCCGCCGTGCCCGGCGGCGGCGCCGGATCGCGCTCCAGCACGGTGACCTCGTGGCCCTGCTTGTCTAGCAGCAAGGCGGTGGCCAGGCCGATCAGGCCGCCGCCGACGACGATAATCCGTGACACTTCAGGTCAGCCCCTCGACTTGCCCTGGTCCCGCCTTTCAGGCTCATCCCGCCGTGGGGTCGCGCGATGGATGTCCCGTGGACGCCGGGTGGACGATTGCCTGCCGCCGGGACCGGGGAAGGATACTGCCCATGACCGCTGACTGGCCCGTGCCCGCCGGGCTGCACGCCGCGTCGGTGCCGCTGCCCGTCGAGGGCGAGCTGGCGTCCTTCGGCGGCGCGACCGGGTGGCTCAACTCCGAGCCGCTGACCGCGGCGGGCCTGCGCGGGCGGGTGGTCCTGGTCAGCTTCTGGACCTTCACCTGCGTCAACTGGCTCCGCCAGCTGCCCTACGTGCGCGCCTGGGCGGACCGGTACGCCGGCCAGGGACTGGTCGTGGTCGGCGTGCACACGCCGGAGTTCGGGTTCGAGCACGAGCCCGCGAACGTCCGGCGGGCCGTGGCCGATCTGCGGGTCGGGTACCCGGTCGCGATCGACAGCGACTACGGAGTGTGGCGCGCGTTCGGCAACCACTACTGGCCCGCGCTGTACTTCGCCGACGCGCAGGGGCGGATCCGGCACCACCAGTTCGGCGAGGGCGGGTACCAGCAGTCGGAGATGGTGATCCAGCGGCTGCTGGCCGGGGCCGGCTCCGGCGGCGTAAGCCAGGAGCTCGTCTCGGTCGAGCCCGGCGGCATCGAGGCCCAGGCCGACTGGGACAGCCTCAGATCGCCGGAGAACTACACCGGCTACGAGCGCACCGAGAACTTCGCCTCGCCCGGCGGCTCGGTGCCCGGCCAGCCGCGGGCTTACGCCGTCCCGGAGCGGCTGGTGCTCAACGAGTGGGCCCTGGCCGGGGACTGGACCATGGGGGCGCAGGCCACGACGCTGAACGCGCCCGGCGGCCGGATCGCCTGCCGCTTCCAGGCCCGCGACCTGCACCTGGTCATGGGGCCCGCCGCCCGGGCCGCGGCCGTGCGCTACCGCGTGCTCCTGGACGGGCAGCCGCCCGGCCCGGCGCACGGCCTGGACGTGGACGCCGAGGGGAACGGCACCGCCGCGGAGCAGCGGCTGCACCAGCTCATCCGGCAGCCGGGGCCGGTGGCCGAGCGCACCTTCGAGGTGACGTTCGACGACCCCGGCCTGCAGGCCTTCTCGTTCACCTTCGGCTAGCCCGGCTCCGGATAGGTCAGCTCAGGTAGCCGAGCTCGCGCCAGACGGCGGCGGCGCGCGGGTGCAGGGGCACGTCGATGGGCGTGTAGGGGGAGTCGGTGACCATGCGCCCCAGGGGCAGCGGCGGCTGGCGGGCGCCGCCGATATCCCACGGGATGGCGTCGCGCCGGGCGGCCAGGGACCGGCAGAACAGCTCGACCAGGGCGTCGTCGGTGTCGGAGCGGCAGTAGATGGGCCAGCCACTGTAGTCGACGGCGGGCACATCCTGCGCGAGCGAGGGGTAGCGGGCCTTCTCGATGAGGGCCGGGCGGAAGCCCTCGGCCTGGAGCGTCTCCAGGTGCTCGGCACTGAGCGCCAGCAGGTCGGCGCCGGCGCCGGCGACCTGGTCGGCCCACATGATGACGCCCTCGTCGAAGATGGCGTCCAGCTCGCCGGCCGCCAGCCGCCCCATGCGCGAGGGGTGGTTGGGCATGGGCTGGTCGTAGCTGATCTGGCCGCCCCAGGCCTGGAGGTCGGCCAGGCTGAAGCCGTGGGCCCGCAGCACGACATCCACCATGATCGGCGTGCAGGCGTCGATGGAGCCGCGCACCGAGACCCGCAGCGGGTACCGCGCGGCGGCGATGTCGGCCAGGCTGGTGAAGCCGAGCCGCCGGGCCACCGCGAACCCCAGCCGGTCATCGTGCGGGAGCACCGCGATCGTCGCCACCTCCCGCGGGCTGCTGAACGCGCCCACGCCGCGGTGGGCCATGGTCAGCATGGCCGCCGGGTTGAGGGTCGAGATGTCGACACGGCGGGCGTGCACCTCGTCGATGGTGTCCGGATGGTTGGCGCCGTAGAACACGAACCGCCCCGGCCCGGTGTGGCTCTCCAGCACCACCGTCGCCGCGCGGTGCGACCAGTCCGGGTTCAGCATCATCTGCCGGGCCACGTCCAGGAACAGCATCGGCCGCAGGTTGGTCGGATCTACCGGAGCTACCGGGCGAAATGGCTCGGACATGGGTCCACATTAATGGCTGGCTGCCGTGAGTTGGCTGTGGCATTGTCGCGGGGCATGAGCGCGGACGACGCCGGCCTGCGGGCCTACTACGAGCGGGGCATGGAGCGTGACCGGCTGACCGACGGGCGCGGCCGCCTGGAGTTCGGCCGGACCTGCGAGATCGTGCTGCGCCGGCTGCCCGCCGCGCCCGCGGTGGTCGCGGACATCGGCGGCGGCCCGGGCCGGTACGCGCTGTGGCTGGCCTCGCTGGGGTATCAGGTCGAGCACCGGGACCTGATGGCGCTGCACGTCGAGCAGCTCACCGCCGACGTCGCGGAGATGGCCGGGGCTGGCGGCGCCGGGGCTGGCAGCGGGGTGCGCAGCGCGGTGGGCGACGCGCGGGACGTGGACCTGCCCGACGCCTCGGTGGACGCGGTGCTGCTGCTCGGCCCGCTCTACCACCTGCTCGACCGGGCCGACCGGGTGCGGGCGCTGGCCGAGGCGGCGCGGATCGTGCGGCCCGGCGGGCCGGTGTTCGCGGCGGCGATTACGCGCTGGGCGGCCCGGATCGACGGCATGCTGCGCGAGCGGATCTACCTCGCGCACCCTCAGGTGCTCGGCCTGATCGACGAGGTCGACCAGACCGGGCTGCTGCCGGCGTTGCAGGAGGGCGGGTTCAGCGCGTTCTGCCACCGGCCGGGGGAACTGCGCGCGGAGCTGGCCGAGGCCGGGCTGGAGGTCACCGACCTGGTCAGCGTGGAGGGGCCGGCGTTCATCCTCGGCGACCTGGACGCGCGGCTGGCCGACCCGGCCGACTGGCGCGTCGCGCTCGACGTGGCCCGGGCCATCGAGCGCGTCCCGGAGCTGCTCGGCCTCGGGCCGCACCTGCTCGGCACCGGGATCCGCCCGCCGGCCTGAGCGCACCTGCTTACTGGCGGGAGCGGCGCGGGCGGAACTTGATGAACAGCAGGATGCCGACGGCCAGCAGGATCCAGGGCGAGAACAGGACGTGCAGGGCGAAGCTCGCGACGATCAAGGCGACGACGGCGACGAGGACAAGGGCGAGGATAGGCATGGCTGATCAGTCTCCGTTGGTTCGGCTGGTTTGCTGTTAGCTCAAGCCTGCCGTCATCAGCGCCCCGGGTCGATCGGGATCAGCCCTGGCCGGTGCCCGATCCGCACCCCTGGAAGGATCAGGGTCATCCCTGGTACGGGCCGGGATTCAGCCAGCGGTCAGGGTGGCCCGGGCGGCCGCGGTCAGCCCGGCCAGGCCGTCGCGTAGCTCGCCCGGCGCGGGCCAGCCGTAGCCCAGCCGGAAGTAGCGGTCGCTGACCTCGAACCAGTGGCCCGGGCCGACGTACGTGCCGTGGTCGGCGAGCAGGCGGTGGTAGAAGGCCGCGGTGTCGACGGCCACGTCCGGGCGGAACCGGACCAGCCCGACGACCCCGCCGCGCGGCGGGATCCACTCGAAGATGCCCTGGGCGTCCAGCCAGTCCTGCACGACGGCCAGGCGCTCGCGCACCTCGGTCAGGATCGGCGGCAGGATGGCGTCCCGGCGGGCGAGGACCTGCCCGGCGATGTGCTCATCGAGGGTGGCGCCGCAGATGAGGATCTGCTCCTTCGCGGCGAGCAGCAGCTCGCGCAGGGCCGGGTCGCTGGTCACGGCCCAGCCGATCCGCAGGCCCGGCAGGCCGTAGGCCTTGGACATGGAGCCCACGCTGACCGCGCGGGCGGACAGCGTCGCGGCCATGGGCAGCTGGCCGGCGTGGGTGAGGTCGCGGTAGGTCTCGTCCACCAGCAGCACCGCGCCGGCGGCCTCGGCGATCTCGGCCAGCCGGTTCAGGTCAGCCGCGTCCCACCAGGCCCCGGTGGGGTTGTGGGGGCAGGTCACGCTGATCATCTTGGTGCGGCCGGGCTGGACACGGGACCGCAGGTAGTCGATGTCCAGCGCCCACTGGTCGTCATACCGCAGGTCGACGACGTCGACGTCCGCGTTGATGGCCCGGGGCGTCTCGAGGTTGGTCGCGTAGTTGGTGCGGATCACGACGAGGTGATCGCCGGGGCTCAGGATCGCCGTGGCGACGCAGAACAGCGCGGCGGCCGCGCCCGGCGTGACCAGCACGTCGCCCGCCGTCAGCCCGCTGCCCTGAGCGGCGACGGCCTCGCGCAGCACCGGATCGCCGAGGTGATCCCCGTAACACAGCAGCAGGCTGTCCAGGTCGAGGTCCAGGCCCAGGTCACTGAGCCGCCGGTCCGCGACGGAGCTCTCGGAGAGGTTGTTCGTGATGGCGGAGTACCCGAGCTGCTCGGGGGACTCGATCTCGATCGGCATGCGCCGGTACCGCACCAGATCACCTGATCCCGAAGTCGGCCGCGATCGCGCGGATCTGGCGGCCCGCCTCATCGGTGCCCGCCGCCGCCGCGGCCATCTGGTCGAGCGCGGCCACCAGCTCGGCGGTCCGCCCGTCGAAGACGTCGCGCCAGAGCTCGCGGCGCACCGGCGCGCACAGCCGCTCGAACTCTTCCTCGATCCCGGGGGTATGGGCGAACCGGTCGAAGAACTGATCCGTCACCGAGGCCAGCACCTCCGTCAGCCCGCGGGCCTCGGCGCGCATCCGCTCCTCGATCTCGGCCACCGCCTGCCGGAACGCGGCCGTGAGGGTCTCGTGCAGGACCTCGGCCGAGTCGTCCAGCGCCGTGTTCCCGATCATCCCGGCGATCACCGGGGCGGCGGTCGCCACCACGTCCGCGGCCATGAAGGCGGCATCCACGGCCGGGCCCCCGCCCGCCGCGCGGCCGATGGTCTTGACGCCTTCCTTCAGGAACGCGCCCATCGCGGGCCTCCGGCTGGTGGCAGGCACCGGGCCGGGGACGTCGCCCGCGACGCCGCCGGTCACATCGCCAGGGAAGCCGCCAGGAACAGCGCCGGCGATGGCCCCGGTGACCGCGCCGGTGACGACGTCCGAGATAGCGACAGGCGCCGAGATCCGCGTCGCGGAGATGGCGCTGACGACGGGGCGGCCGACCCGCAGGAAGATGTTGCCGAAGGTGCGGAACTCGACCAGCTCGCCGAGCGCCGAGCGCAGCGTCTCCAGCCGCTGCTCCTGCGCCTGGCGGACGAGCGCGTGCAGCGGCTGGTCGCTCTCGGGCACGAGCCGCTCGCCGAGGTGCTGGCGCAGCAGCCCGGCCACCGCGTGCTGCAGCCGGCCGACCGCGGCGGGGATGGAGCCGTCGACCCGGCTGAACTCCTCCCGGATCTTCTGCCGGGCCATGGTGCACTGGTCATCGCGGGTCTCGCCGGGGTCGGCGACCATCGACGGCTCGATGACGGCCAGCCACTGGCCCGGGTCGCCGTACCCGAATCCGGCCTCGGCCCAGGACAGCAGCCGCTGCCGGGCGTGCGTGATGCCCTCGTCGACCTCCTGGACCACCTCCCCGTCCTGCACCCGCTGGTCGTACTCCTTGCGCAGGCTGTCCAGGGCCCTGGCCACCTCGTTGCGCAGTTCCTTGGCCTTGGCGCCCAGCGCCTGATCGTCATCCGGGACCAGCGCTCCCCACCGGCGGGCCTGGCCGGCCAGCCGGTCGGACAGCGCGATGGCCCGCCGGGCCACGTCGCAGGCCCGGCTCAGCGCGGCGCTGGCGGCCGCGTGGTCCATGACGGCCAGGCGGTCGGCCAGGCCCCGCAAGACCGGGCCGAGCACCTGCTCCCGCACCTCGCGCCGCGCTGGCGACGTCGCCGGTCAGCAGCCGGATGTCGTTCCGCTCGGTGATCTTGAGCGTCTGCTCGATGGCGTTGCTCACGTAGGCCGGCTCCAGGTGCGCCGGATCGGTGTTGACCACGACGCCCACGAAGTCGTGCCGGTCCACCCCCATGCGCGCCTCGTTGGCCAGGTCGAGGACCTCCCAGTCCGCGTCGCCGAAGTAGGCGTCGTTGGGCCCCGGGCGCTTGACCTGCAGCAGGACGTCGACTTCGTTCTTGAGGTCCTGGAGGAACTGGCGGTCGATGTCCAGCCCGGCCTCCCCGGCGCCCGGCAGGTCGACCAGCATCAGGTTCTCGACGTCAACCTCGGGGAACGCGCAGTAGATGCGGACGTCGCGCACCGCGTGATACGGCCGGTCCTGGCTGGCCGGGTCCAGCGGGTACGCGACATACGGGCGCAGGTCGGTCAGCTGGTCAATGGTGAGCTGGCGGTCCGGGCCGGTCAGCAGCGGGCGGTAACTGGCGAACGAGTCCTGGGCGACGTGCAGGCGCTCGAGGAATTTCTGCTTGCTGAGCAGGCCCTCGTCACCGCTTTCCCCGCGGGAGAGCTTGTGCAGGTCTTCGTAGGCATGGCCGGCGAATGCGTCCGGCGTCGGCGGCACCGGGCCCTGGCATCCCGCGTCCCTGTGCAGCGGCGCCAGGTAGCCGTCGCGGAATTCGTCCCAGGTCAGCAGCGTGATCTCCGCGTCGGCCCGGCCGGGGGTATGCAGGATCCGGCTCCGCGCGGCCGTGGTCGGGTTCAGCTCGGTCGACGGAATGGCTTCCTCGCCGAGGTCGGTGATCGTGCGCAGCAGCGTGCTCTTCCCGGCCTTGGCCCGGCCGATCACGCCGATGTTCACCGTGTCCCGGTCGACCCGGTTCTTGATCGCCACCAGGTCCGGCGTCAGCGCGGTGATCGCCCGGAGCAGGTCACGGATCTCGGCCGCGCCGGGCTCGGCCTGTATTTCCCTGGCCACCGTGGCCTGCTCGGCCGTCGGCTGGCGCACCGCCGCGAACCGCTCGCCGGTCTCGCCGAGCGTCGAGACCAGCGTCTCGACGCTTTCCATCAGCGCCAGCCAGGCGGCCTGAAGCCGGCCGATCGGCTCTCGCTGCGCCCGCCTGCGGTCCAGCGCGGCCGCAATGCTCGCGCGAATGTCCCGGTCCATGTCCCCTCCGCGTCCCCCCCATGCGCAGCTTTCCATCGATTTCGCGACGGCCTGGGGCAGCGTTAGCTTAATCTTCCAGCGCGGCTTTTGAGCCGCTGTAGTCCCGCGCCGGGATCCTATGGGCCGGAGGGCTCGAGTTCGGAGCGAGACCATTGTTAATGCCATCGCTCTTGGAAGCGCGCTGAGTGGGGTAAATGGGCAGCGGGAGAGCCGAGACCGGCACCCAGAAAGGCCCAAACTGGCCGAATATAACCCAGGAGGCAGGCATGGCCGACCGTGCGCAGCACAGCGGGTCCGCGGGTGACCAGGGCCCGGTGATCTTCGTGCTTTTCGGGGCGACCGGGGACCTGGCCCGGCGGATGGTGCTGCCCGCGTTCTACCGGCTCGCTCTCGAGGGGCTGCTGCCGGAGCGGTGGCACCTGGTGGGCAACGGCCGCGGTGACGTGGCGCACGAGGACTTCCGGGCCCACGTCCACGACGCGCTGACGCAGTTCGGCCCGCAGCCTGAGCCAGGGGAGTGGGAGCCCTTCGCGCAGCGGGTGTTCTTCGCCGGCGGCGGGTTCGATGCCGACAACCCCGGCAGCCTGCTCGACGGCCTGGACGAGGCCCGCCGGTCCCTGGGCGGCGATCCGCAGCTGGTCCATTACCTGGCGGTGCCGCCCGTCGCCTTCGCCGGGCTGACCAGGCGCCCTGGGCCAGCACGGGCTGGCCGCGGGCGCCCGGGTGGTCTACGAGAAGCCGTTCGGCACGTCGGGCGCGGACTTCCGCCAGCTGGACCAGGTGGTGCACTCGGTCCTGGACGAGCAGCAGGTGTACCGGATCGACCATTTCCTGGGCAAGGAAGCCACCCAGGACCTGCACCTGCTGCGGTTCGCCAACCAGTCAACCGCCGCGTTCTGGGACGGGGAGCATGTCGAGTCGGTGCAGATCGACGTGCCCGAGACGCTCGGCATCGATGACCGGGCACTGTTCTACGATGCCACGGGCGCGGTGCTCGACATGCTGGTGACGCACCTGTTCCAGGTCGCTGCCGAGGTGGCCATGGAGCCGCCGGCCAGCCTCGGCGCGCTCGACCTTCAGGCCGCGCGGGAGACGGTCATCGGCAGCTTCCGGCCGCTGGACCCGGCCGAGGTGGTGCTGGGCCAGTTCGACGGCTACCGGGACGTGCCCGGGATTGATCCCCACTCCAGCCGGGACACCTTCGTCGCCGCCCGGCTGTGGATCGACAGCCCGCGCTGGCGGGGCGTGCCCTTCTACCTGCGTACCGGCAAGCGGATGGCGACCTCAGCGCAGCGGGTCAGCCTGGTGCTCCGCGAGCCGGCCGGGCCGCTCAGCGGCCAGCTGCCGGCCGACGCCAACGTGCTGTCGTTCTCGCTCGCCGGCGACGGCGAGATCGACCTGGCCCTGGTGGCCAAGAAACCCGGGCCCGCGCTCGACCTGGATGTGGCCCACGCGTCGATCCCGCTGACGACCCTGCCGGGGGCCGATCCGCTGCCGCCGTATGTCCGGCTGATCCACGACGTGCTGCTCGGCGACCGGTCCTTGTTCACCCGCCCCGACGGGCTGGCCGCGGTATGGCAGGTGGCCGAGCCGCTGCTGTCCGGGCCGCCCCCGGTCAGCTCCTACGCGCCCGGATCCTGGGGGCCAGCCCGGGCGCACGAGCTCATCGCGCCCGGGCGGTGGCTGCTCGGCCAGTAGGCAGGCCCCCGCCGGCGCAGCCCGCCCGCCGGGCGTGACGGGCTGCGCCGGGGAGCTGGCCTACCCCAGCCTGCGCAGGTCCCTGATGAAGTTCGGCAGGTCAGGGGTGCCCAGGCCGGTCATGTTGTCGTACCCGGGCAGCGTGACCTGTCCGGTGTAGCCCTTCATGTGCGGGTTCTGGTCATCGTTGGTGGTCAGGCTGGGGATCCGGTTCTTGGTCGGTCCCAGGCAGATGTTGGCGAACTCGGTCAGGTCGCACTCCACGCCGCGGTCCAGCGCGGGGCTGTGGCTGGTCAGCGGCAGCGTGTCGAAGAAGGCGCTGGTGCCGTGCAGCCGGTAGATCGCCGGGTCGATGAACCCGAACGGCGCCCGCTGGCCCTGCTGGGCCGCGGTCACCATGCCGGCCACCAGCGGCGAGCTCTCGCTGGTTCCGCCGATGCTCTCCTGGAAGAACACGGGCTGCTTTCCCTTGAGGTTCAGCAGGCCCACGTTGATCCCGGTGAACGGGTCGGCGTCGGCGGAGATGTCGGGCGCGCTGCGGGTGGTGCCCAGCGACTTCGGGACCACGCCCCGCTGGTAGGCCGGCCGGGCCCAGTGCACGCTCGGGCCGCCGCCGGAGGCGCCGTCCTCGTTGGCGAACACCCAGGCGCCCTTCTTGAGCTGGGAGATCCCGGTGGACCAGCCGGTCTCGAACAGCCGCCCGCCGGTCTTGCCGATGCCCAGCGTGGTGCCGCCGACCGCGATCGCGTCGGGATCGATCGACGGCTCGAGGACACCGGAGCCGTCGCCGGCCGAGAAGTACATGCCGACGCCCTCGGCGGCCGACCGCACCAGGTAGGCATGCACCAGGTTGGTCTGCGACAGCGGCTGCGACTCGTCCCCGGTCTCCCACGAGTTGGAGGCCACGGTGGCCAGCGGGTGGCCGCCGGCGCCGTCGAGGATCGCGATGTCGGCGTTGTAGACGCCCTGGTTCCCCTCCAGCTTCTGGTCGCAGCTGTCGCCGCCGACGACGAGCTGGTTCGCGCCCGGGGCCATGTCGTAGGAGGACTCGACGTCGAGCTGCTCCTCGAGGTCGAACGGGTCCCCGCAGCTGTCCTGGCCCAGCGACAGCTCCGCGTACCGCTCGGGCGACGGGGCGGGCATGTGGTTGGCCCTGGCGTAGTCCTGCAGGGTGAGGAACATGTCCGGGGTCAGGCCCACCTCGACCAGGGCGATGGTCTGCCCCTTGCCGGTGGCGGTCCCGCTGGCCCGGTAGGCCGACCGCATCTGCCCGGCGCTGTACCCGCACACGAAGGTCGGGAATGAGGTGACGCCGAACTGCCTGGGCAGGCCGGCGGCCATGTGCTGCCCGTAGTAGCCCGAGCAGGGTGCGGCCCCGGGGGCGCGAGCGGCCCCGGGGGCGCGAGCGGCCCGGGAGCCCTTCTCCAGCGGGAGGATCGGCGCGGCGTTGTCCAGGCCAGTCACGGCGAGCACGCGGCCCGCCAGCGACGCCGGCAGCGAGACCGCGCGGTCGTTGGCGTGCAGCGCATAGCCGTCGGCGTGCGCGGATGCGGAGGAGCGGTAAGTCTTCAGCTGGACCCGGAACGCGGCGTTGATCTTCGACACCGGGGCGGTCGCCCGCACGTAGGAACGCCCCGAGTCGGTCGTGATGGCCGTGAAGCCCTCGCCGCGCAGCCACGACTCGACGCTGGTCGCCGCGCCGCGGGAGGCGCCGAACCGGGCGGTGTACGCGGCCGGGCTCAGGTAGTGCCGGAAGCGCGGGCTGCCCGGCGTGCTCACCGCGGCGGCGAACCGCTCGGCGCCCGCCAGAGCTGGCTTCAGCCAGACCTCGATGGTCAGCCGCGCCGAGCCAGCGACGTCACCGGTGGGCCGGGTGTGGCTGGCGAACGGGACCGCGCTGCCGGCCAGGATCACGTCGGCTGGCCGGCCTGATGCCGCTGCTATCCCGCCTGCGGCCGCGGTCGTGCCCACGGTCGCCGCCGTCACGCCCAAGACTGCAACAAGCGTCCTTAATCTGGACATCGCTCTCCTCGTTAGCCGTGGCCAAGCGTTTCCGCGTCAGAATAAGCCCGGATCTCCCTTTAGTGCGACGCAGGCCGCGGCCTGCGCTCGCGCCAGGCGAACGGGACCGCGGCGAGGATCAGCGCGCCGGTGAGGGCGAACGCCGCCGGGTAGCCGGTGCGGACGCAGATCAGGCCGAAGAGCGCCGGGCCCGCGCCGTAGCCGGCGTCGTAGGCCAGGTTCCACCGCGCGCTGGCCTGAGCCTCGGGCAGCTGCTCGATCAGCAGCGCGAACGTGGCGTTCTCGATCACCCCGAATCCGGCACCGAACAGCGCCATGGCCGCGAACACCACCACGGGCGAGCCCAGCATCAGCATGGCGGCCATGCCGAGCGCCGCCACCGCGAGCGCCGGGATGAGCAGCCGGGCGTGACCGTACCGGTCGCCGTGCCGGCCCGCCTGCCAGCGGCTGAGCGTGGCGGTGATCGCCTGCACGAGCAGGGCGGCGGCGGTGAGGTTGCTGGGGATCCCCTTCGCGAGCGGCAGGAACGAGTCCAGCACGCCGGCCGCGATGGTGGCGGCGGCGAAGATCAGCGGCAGCCGGAGCGCGGCTCCTGCCATCCGCCGGGCGCCGCGGGCGCCCGGCATGCGCCCGGTGTGCCCTGCGCCCGGCGCGGGCGGTGCGGGCGCCGCGGCGAGCCTCGCGCCCGCCCGGCAGCCAGCGGATCGCCGCCAGCGGCAGCAGGCCGACCACGGCCGCCATCGCCGCGGCCGCGGTGGCCAGGTGGTGTCCGGCGAGCCAGACCCCGGCCGGCAGCGCGACAATGGCCGGGACGCCGGAGACGATGCCGAGCAGGCCGAGCCCCTCACCGCGCCGCCCGGGCGGCAGCAGCCTGGCCGTGAGCGCGCCGGTGCACACGCCGCACAAGCCGAAGCCGAGCCCGCGCACCAGGCTGACGCTGACCATGACGGCCTGGGGCTGGCGCGCGAGCATGGCCAGGGCCGGCGCGCCGAGCAGGACGACCCCGGCCGCGAGCACCGTCCGGCAGCCGAGCCGCCTGATCGCTGGTGCGGCCACGGCCTCGGCCGCCACGGTGCCGAGCAGCAGGGAACCGGTTATCAGCCCGGCACCGGAGCTGCCGGCGCCGCCCGCCGCGGCCAGCATCGGCATCACCGACAGCAGCAGGAAGAAGCTGGTGAGCGAGGTGAACTCGGCCAGGAAGGTGACGGCCAGCGGCACGCTGAGGAGCCGGGCAGGAATTGCTGTATCAGGCTGCGCTGCGTCAAGGTGCTCATAGCCAGTCGGCCGCGCCGGTCCGGGGGTTACCTCCGTGCGGGGCTACCTGCGTGCGCACCGGACCTCCACCGTCAGGTCGAGATACCGCCCGGCCAGTCCCGGCATGGCCGTCAGGCCGAACTCGGTCCGGTCCACGCGGACGGTGGCGGTGGCGGTGAACGACTGGCCGGCCATGGTCACCTGGCCGATCGACAGGCTGACCGGCCTGGCGACCTCGCGCACGGTGAGCGTCCCGTGGACGGTCCGGCCGTCGGCGGAGACCAGCCCGTTCCGGAAGGAGATGACCGGGAACCGGTCAGCGTCCAGGAACTGGGCCGACAGCACGCTCTGGTCACGCTGCCGGTTCCCGGTTCTGAAGCTCGCCGTGTCGATCTCGGCGTGAATGGCCGACTCGGCCAGCGGCTCGGCGATGTCCGCGGTGCCGGACCGGATCGCGAACGTGCCCCGGACGGGACCGAGCCCGAACATGTGCCGGGTGCGGAATGTCACCCTCGACTGGCTGGCATCGATCTCGTAGCGGCCTAGCTGGGGTGCCTGCGTGAACTGTGGCTCTGTATGCATGTCCTCATTGCATGCCGCCGCGGGTGCCGCCCGGCAGGGCAGCCGGTAGGGTCCGGCCCCTACGAAGGGATGACCTCGGGGGGTGACATGCGACTTTCGTAGGGTTCTGCCGGGCCGATGGTGGCGCGCATGAGGTCATGCGCGGCGGTCGCTGCCCGGTGCGACGTCCAGGGCCGCCGTCAGCCGTTCCCGGACCGCCGCGACAGCGGCGCGGAGCTCGGGTCCGCCGGTGACCTGGAACGGGATCGGGATCGCGGCCAGCCACTCCCCGGCATACATGGCCGGATTGCTGGTGGTGCCGGTCAGGACGCATCGCGCACCGTCGTCGATGGAGCTGAGATGGCCCATCGGCGGCCTGACATGCCGGGCGGCCTCAGCGCAGGGAACATCGAACTCGACCCTGGTCTCGAACTGCCAGCCGGTCCCCAGGTGCTGCTCCAGCAGGTCCGCGTAGTCGAGGTCGGCCGGCGCGCGGAACTGCTCGCCGCCCGCGGCGACGGACTGAATCCGGTCAATGCGGTAGGCGCGGACCGCACGGGCGCGATGCGAGTGGCACAGCAGGTACCAGCGGCCGTGCCGCACGACGACGGCCCACGGGTCAATGTTCTCCGCCCACCGCCGGCCCGACTCGCTCCGGTAGCTGATGCTCACCTGTCGCTGGGCCGCGACGGCGGCAACCAGAGCGCTCGTCGTCTCCATGCCCGGCCGCGCCGCCCCGCGGTCGGGCACGGCGCAGGCATGCCGGCGCATGGCGGCGGCCTGATGGCCGATGTTCTCCGGCAGAGCCCGGATGATCTTGCCGAGGGCGGCGCCGACCGGATCGTCGGCATCCGCGGCGGCGTGGCTGCCGTCGAGCACGGCCATGACCAGGCCGAGGGCCTCGGCGGCGCTGAACAGCAGCGGCGGCAGCCGGATGCCGCGGCCGAGCCGGTAGCCGCCGAAGGGCCCCGGGGTCGACTCCACGGGGATCTCGGCCTCGCGCAGGATCGCGACGTAGCGGCGCGCGGCGCGTTCGGTCACGCCCAGCTGGGCCGCCATCTGGGCGGCGGTGATGCCGGGCTGAGACTGCAGCAGCTCGAGGGTCCGGAGCGCCCGCGCGGTGGGGCTCAGGTCGGCTTTCACCCCAGCAGGCTAATCAGGAAGCTGATCGTCCGGAACCGCGCCTACCCTCCGGGCATGGACATCTTGCTGATCGCCGGCCTGTGGCTCGACGGGTCGGTCTGGGATAGCACGGCCGCCCAGCTCGAGGCCCGCGGCCATCGCGGCATTCCGGTCACCCTGCCCGGCCAGGGCGACGGCAGCACCTCGGCGACGCTGGCCGACCAGGTGGCCGCGGTCGTGGCGGCCGTCGATGCCGCCGCCGGGAGGCCCCTGGTGGCGGGGCATTCCGCCGCGTGCAACCTGGCCTGGCTCGCCGCCGACGCGCGTCCCGCAAAGATCAGCCAGGTCGCCCTCATCGGCGGCTTCCCCTCCTGCGACGGCGAGGCGTACGCCGACATCTTCCCCACCAGGGACGGCGCGATGCCCTTCCCGGGCTGGGACGAGTTCGAAGGGCCGGACTCCGCCGATCTGGACGATGCCGCGAAGCAGGCCATCGCGTCGGCGGCGATCCCGGTCCCCGAAGGAGTCACCCGCGGCGTGATCAGGCTCGCCGACGAGCGCCGCTATGACGTCCCGGTGGCGCTGGTCTGCCCGGAGTTCACCCCCGCTCAGGCCAGGGAATGGGTCGAGCAGGGCGAGGTGCCCGAGCTGGCGAAGGCCAGGACGGTCTCGTTCATCGACATCGGCTCCGGGCACTGGCCGATGGTCAGCGCGCCGGCCGAGCTCGCGCGCGTCCTGTCGCAGGCGGCTGAGTCGCAGCCGTACACGATCGAGCCACTCGACTCATCCACCTGGGCCGTGTTCGCCGAGCTCGTCGAGCGCAATAACGGGGTTTTCGGCGGATGCTGGTGCATGGGCTACCACCCCGATGATTCACGGGACGCGGCGCGTAACCGGGCCGCGAAGGAGCACCGGGTCCGCGCGGGCCGAGCCCACGCCGCGCTCGTCGTCGACCAGGACGGCTCCGCGCAGGGCTGGTGCCAGTACGGCAGCCCCGAGGAGCTTTCGCGCATCAAGCACCGGCGCGAGTACGACAAGGACGCTCCGCCACCCGCGGACTGGCGGATCACCTGCCTGTTCGTCGACAAGAAGCACCGAGGTCAGGGCGTCGCGCGGGCCGCGCTGGAGGGCGCTCTCGACCAGATCGCCGATCTCGGCGGCGGGCGTGTCGAGGCGATCTCCGAGGTGACGGCCGGCCGCGAGGCACCGGGCCGCTTCCTGTTCAGCGCGACCGTCGAGCTGTTCGAGCAGAACGGATTCACCCGCGTCCGCCAGGTCGGCAAGCACGCCTGGATCGTGAGCAAGATCGTCCCGGCCAGCTGAGCACCGGGCGGGCGCGGACCGCGCCGACCGGCATACTGTCGGCATGCCGCTGACCCTGCATCACATCGTCGTGGACGCGCACGATCTGCCGCTGCTGGCCGGGTTCTGGGCCCGGGCACTCAACTGGAAGGTCCTGTCTGAGCGTGAGCACGAGATTGTCATCGGGCCCGCTGAGGACGCGCCCGTCGGCATGTGCTTCATGCCGGTGACCGATGTCAAGACAGTCAAGAACCGCGTTCACCTCGATCTCACCAGCAGTGCCGAGGACCGGGACGCAGAGATTGAGCGTCTCCTGGCCCTCGGCGCCCGCAACGTCGACATCGGCCAGACCGGCGAGGAGTCGTGGACGGTGCTGGCCGACCCCGAGGGAAACGAGTTCTGCGTGATACGCCCGAAGATCACGCTGATCCGCTAAGGCGACGGCGCGCGTACGGGCCCGTTCGGCGCATGACGAGGGCTGACCGGCGTTTCCTGGCGCTCGTACATGGCCGGACTGTGGCTGGGTAGGCTGGCAGGCGACATGCATAGCCTTCGGCGTCTCGCGGAAGGCCGTGCTGACCGCGCTGTGCTGATGGCGCTGTCCAGCCGCTCCAGACCCCGGTGTCATATACCCGGAGGTAGGGGCATGCAGGCGCAATTCACGATCGGGGCCGAGGCGAGCTGCACGGATGGGCCCTGCGGTGATGTCAGCCGGGTGGTCGTTGATCCCGTCGCTCGTGCGGTCACCCATCTCGTGGTCGAGCCGAAGCACCGGCACGGGCTCGGCCGGCTTGTCCCGCTTGACCTGGTCGATGGCGTGGCGGGAGAGATCCGGCTCCGATGCACCCTGGCGGAGTTCAACAAGCTCGACCTCGGCGAGGAAACGCAGTTCCTGCCCGGAACCGGCGGCTGGGGTGCCTACGGTCCGGGGCAGGTGCTGGCCTGGCCCTACTACAACCTCGGCGGCACGGGCATGGGCGGCGGGGCCGTCTCGCAGATCACCTACGACGCTGTCCCGCTGGGAGAAGTGACCGTGCGCCGCGGCGAGCACGTCCGCGCCACGGACGGACTCATCGGGCGAGTCCAGGGCCTTGTCATCGATTCTGGCCGCCATCAGGTGACCCACGTGCTCCTGCAAGAGGGGCATCTGTGGGAGCACAAGGACGTGGCGATCCCGATTAGCGCGGTGGCCGGGATCGAAGGCGGTATCCGGCTCCGCATCGCCAAGCAGGACGTGCAGGACTTGCCTGCCGTGCCCATCGAGCATGCGGCCGGGCAGGCCCGGCCGGAGTAACGTCGCGCGGCATCCCCTGCGGCCAGCGGATGCCTCAGGCTTTGCGGGAGCCGGGAGCCGGGAGGATGGTGAGGTGGAAAGCGAGCGGGCGGTCAAGGTGTGGGCGTGGATCGCTGCTGCGCATAAGGGTGGCGGGCCGGTATCGGTGGCGGCCGTCTGCCTCGCGGCGGTTCGGTGGCTGGGGGTGGACGGCGCGAGCGTCATAGCAGTGGGCGGGGTGGTGGCGCGCGAGCCGCTGTTCGCTTCTGATCGGCTGAGCGCCCAGCTGGAGGAGTTGCTGATCACGACGGGAGAGGGGCCGGGAGCGGAGGACTTCAGGTTCGGGTCGCCGCTGCTGGTCGCGGATCTGGAGTTGGCCGCGGCGCAGTGGCCGGGCTTCGTCCCGGCGGCGGTGGCGGCGGGCGCGCGGGCGATTTTCGCGCTTCCGCTGCAGGCCGGGGCGATCCAGGTCGGGGTGCTGTCGCTGTACCGGGCCCTTCCGGGCCCGCTGACGGCCGGTGAGCTGGCTGATGTACTGGTATTCGCCGATATCGCGCTGGCGATGGTGCTCGATGCGGCGGCGGGTATCAGCGGGTCGCCGGAGTACCGGCCGCTGGATGGCCTGTCCGACAGTCGCGCCGAGGTGTACCAGGCGACCGGGATGATCTCGGTGCAGCTGGGCGTGACCCTCGAGGTAGCGTTCGTGCGGATGCGCGCGCACGCCTTCGCGACGGGCGCGGCACTAGGCGATGTCGCCGCCGATGTGATCAGCCGCCTGGTGCGCTTCGATCCCGAGCCCGAGCCCGAGTCGCATGCCTGACCCGCAGGCAGGCTCTAACTGGCCGCGGCAGGGGGGCGGCCCGGGCCGCGGCGGGTCTACTCTGGCGGGTATGGCGGCAACTGTGGATGAGCGCCTGGCCCACGCGTTCGTGGAGCTGGCGGACACGCTGGTGGCCGGCTTTGACCTCATGGAGTTCCTGCAGACGCTGACGGAGCGGTGCGTGGAGCTGCTGGAGGTGGATGCGGCAGGGCTGCTTCTGGCGGACAGCCAGGGCGCGCTGCGGCTGGTGGCGGCGTCGACGGAGCAGGCCAGGGTCGCGGAGCTGTTCCAGATCCAGAACGATGAGGGCCCGTGCCTGGAGTGCTATCGCACCGGGCAGGTCGTGATGACCAGTGATATCGGTGCGGCGCAGGCGGTGGCGCGGTGGCCGCGGTTTGCCGCTGCCGCGCGGGAGATGGGCTTTGCGGGGGTGCACGCGATCCCGATGCGGCTGCGGGATCAGGTCATCGGGACGCTCAACTTGTTCCGCGCGGCGCCGGATGGCCTGGACCCGGCGGTGGCGCGGGCGGCGCGGGCGCTGGTGGACGTGGCCACGATCGGGATCTTGCAGGAGCGCGCAGTGCACCAGCAGGAGGTCATGGCCGGGCAGTTGCAGATCGCGCTGAACAGCCGCGTGATGATCGAGCAGGCCAAGGGAATTCTCGCCGAGCGGCTCCGGACCACCCCCGATGAGGCCTTCATCATCCTGCGCCGCTACGCGCGCGACCACAACCACCCGCTCACCCAGCTGGCCGGGGACGTCATCCGCGGCACCACCCCCATCATCCGCGGGAGTTAGACCCCCCCGCACCAGGACAGCGAAACGCTGACCCCGTTGGACGCCAGTGCACTGGCCGGGTAGCGTGACGTTATCGCTCCGGACCCTGGTAGCTGCCCCGTGAACAGCGCGGGAGCAGCAGAGGATCCGGAGTTTCTGTATTCGCAGGACCGGCTGCCCGCACGCTACTTCGTCACAGCCTGAGGAGCCGGTCATGAGCATCGGATCGAGCGCCTCCGGCCTTTCGCCAGCTGCCCAGTCGCGGCGGGGGCGCAGGCGCAAGGTCCTGCGGTCTGTGGCGTCGGCGGCCCTGGTCGCTGCCATCTTCGGGCTCGCGCTGCCGCATTTCGCCTCCTACCGCAGCGTATGGGCCAGCATCGAGAACATGACCTGGCCGTATGCCCTGCTTGTCGCAGCAGCGGCCGCCGCGAGCATGGCCTCGTACTGGTTCCTGATCTGCGCGGTGCTGCCGTCGGTACGGCTGCGCGAGGCGGCGGCCGTCAACCTCGGCTCCAGCGCGGTGGCGAACACGCTGCCCGCCGGCGGAGCGCTGGCCATGGGAGTCAGCTGGGCGATGCTGTCCAGCTGGGGTGTCAGCACGGCCGACAACGTCCTCTACACCCTGGTGTCGGGCATCTGGAATGTCTTCGCCCGCCTGGGCCTGCCGGTCCTCGCGCTGCTGGCCCTGCTGACGGTCCGCAGGCCAGATACCGTCCTGATCGCCGCCGGGGCTGCGGGCCTGGCCTGTCTGGGCGCCGCCGCGGCGGGGCTCGGCCTGCTGCTGCGCAGCGAGGCCTTCGCGCTGCGCGCTGGTCAGCTGGCGCAGCGCACGGCCACGGCTGCCTGCCGTCTGGCCCGGCGGCAGCCGCCCTCCGGTGTCGCCGGGGCGCTGTCCGGCTTCCGCGTCCAGGCCCGCGGCCTGGTCGCCGCACGGGGGTGGCGGATCACCGCCGCGACGGTGGCCAGCCACCTCCTGCTGTGGCTGGTGCTGCTGGCGTGCCTGCGCGCCACTGGCCTGTCCCAGGCCCAGGTGCCCTGGCAGACCTCACTGGCGGCATTCGCGTTCGTCCGGCTGCTGACCGTCCTGCCCCTCACCCCCGGCGGTGTCGGCATCACCGAACTCGGCCTGGTGGGAGTCCTGGCGGCCGGGGCCGGGCACCAGGTCAGCGCGCAGGTGGCGGCCGCCGTGCTGCTGTACCGGGCGGTCACCTACCTCCCGCCGATCCCCCTCGGCGCCGTGGTCTGCCTGGTATGGCAGCACATGCCCGCGGTCAGGCGGGCCGACCGGGCGGCATCGGCGGGAGAGCTGAGAATTGCTGATGCCGGGCCGGCGGCGCATAACCATCACCGTGATGCGCTTTCTGACCCCGTGAGTGTAGGCGGAAGCACGGTCTCAGACGGAAGCACGGTCTCAGGCAGAAGCCGGTCTCAGGCGGAAGCACGGTCTCAGATGAGTACTGGCCGCCCCGCGGTGATGCGGCGCGGCCCGTACGGCTAGCCCGGCCAGGCGGACTAGCGTCGCCGGGCTGCGGAACATCAGGCTCGCTGCAGGGAGCCCCGAATTACCGGGCCTGGCGCTTCCCGCGCCGCCGCATGCGCAGGGCACCCAGGGTGAGAGCGCAGAGAAAGACGACAATGCCGATGATCAGCAGGTACAGGAGGCCTTTGGCGACAACGCCCACGATCCCTAGCGCGATCGCCGCGATCACCAGCAGCAGGAACAAGGCAATCATCCGATCCTCCGCTCGGTTCGCATGCTCAGCGGCGGGCCAGTCGCCGCTCGCCGGCCGCGCCCGCCTGGTAGGTCAGGCCGTAGTGCCGGAAGACCGCCTCCTCATCGCCCGCCGGCAACTCGCCGTCCGTGCCGATCGACGGCGCATCCTTCACCAGTTTCCTGTCATATGAGACCTTGAGATATCCGGGGCCCACGGTCGCCTGGTCCAGCGGCACGAAGACGAGCCGGTGGCGGGTCGGCATCCCGACCTTCACCGTGCCAAACGACGGCTGGTCAGTGCTGGTGTCGACATACACCGCCTCCAGCTCGCCGATCTTCCGGCCCCCGGCGTCCAGCACGTGGTGGCCGCGCCATTCCCGGATATTGCCAGCCTCGAACACGCTAGCCCCCTGCCCACGGCGTGACATTCACCAGTTACCATCCCCCCGTCGGGCCGCGGCACGCATCACCCGGTCCTGATCCGGCTCCAGCGCCCCGGCGGAGCCCGCGTCGGCGTGCATCATGTCGCCACTCCCAGGATGGCGGGACGTACGGTCGTCAGCCCGGTTGCCGCGGAGCGTTCCGCGCTGCTGGCTACCTTGTCCGCGCAGGCATGCACGCCGAAGACCTCGACCAGCCGGGTCAGGGTCAGCAAGCGCAGTACCTGCTTCTGCGGCGCGGCCAGCAGCAGATCACCCCCGGCCTGGCGGGCGTGCCTGCGCGCGAGCACCAGGGCGGCCAGGCCGCTGGAGTCGATGAACTCCAGGCCCGCCAGGTCGACGATGATCTCGCAGTCGCGGGCCGCAAGCGCGATCAGCGCAACTGCGGCACTCGCGGCGTCAGTTACGTCAAGCTCCCCGCGGAGCGCGACGAGCACCCGGTCCTCGTTCTGGCGGATACTCGGATCCATGCTGAACATGGGCACGCCCTCCTGCTTCAGCAGCAGAGCGGGGTCCTGACCCGGCGGCTAGCTTTCCCGGCCTTCGGTCTTCAATTACTGACAATACGCCAGATGTCTACTGGCCTGCCTCCACGGCCTGCGGTCCGGGCTTGCCGACGGCGTTGAGGTGGCGCAGGGCCTGGGCGTAGGAGTCCACCAGGCTGGTCTCGCAGTAGGGCAGGCCGTGCTCCTCGCAGAACGCCCTGACCAGAGGCTGGGCCTGGCGCAGGTTGGCGCGGGGCATGGAGGGGAACAGGTGGTGCTCGATCTGGTAGTTCAGGCCGCCCAGCGCCAGGTCGGTGAGCCAGCCGCCGCGGACGTTGCGGGAGGTGAGCACCTGGCGGCGCAGGAAGTCGGTGCGGTCGTCGGCGGCGAGGATGGGCATGCCCTTGTGGTTGGGAGCGAAGGAGCAGCCCAGGTACAAGCCGAACAGTCCCTGCTGGACCAGGATGAACACGACGGCCCTGACGGGTGACAGCACCAGCACGACGGCGGTGAGGTAGCCGGCCAGGTGCACGGTGAGCAGCGCCGTCTCGGCCAGCCGGTGGCGCGGCGTGCGCTGGGAAAGCGCGCCGATGCTGGCGACGTGAATGCTGGCCGCTTCGCCGAGCAGCAGCGGGAAGAACAGGTACGCCTGGTAGCGGAACATCAGCCGGGCTATGGAGCGTGCGGCACCCGCCTGGGTGGCGGTGAAGGCCAGCACGCTCATCATGATGTCGGGATCGGCGTCCTCGGTGTTGGGGTGGGCGTGGTGACGGTTGTGCTTGTCCACCCACCAGCCGTAGCTGAGCCCGACGCCGAGGTTGCCGAGCAGGACGCCCAGGATGTAGCTCACCCGCCGGGAGCTGGCGATCTGGCGGTGCCCCGCGTCATGGCCCAGGAAGCCGAGCTGGGTGAATACGACGGCCAGGTAGACGGCCACGGCGACCTGCCACCAGGAGTCACCCACCAGGACGAAGGCCGCCCATCCGGCGGCCAGCGCCAGGGTCGCGACCGCGATCTTCCAGACGTAGTTTCCCGGGCGGCGGTCCATCAGCCCGGCCTGCTTGACCTGCCGGGACAACTGGGCGTACTCACTGCCACGCGGTGACTCCGGCGATCCGCCCGGTGACGGGGGATGCCGGATGGTTACGGCGGTGCCTGCTTCGGGGGATCTCACCGGGCAGCTCCTGGGATGCGCATCGTGGCCGGGCTGGTGATGCGCCGCCAGGGTCTGGAGCGGCGACCGGGCAGCGGCCGCGCTCACAAGTACGCGCCGGTAGCCCAAACGAGTGTCCGTTTTGAAGCTACCCCATGGGAGCACTTCTTAGCCGTGCGGGCCCGGCGGCGTGATCGGCCGGGCCCGCGTCGCGTCAAGCGCTGGTCACCAGCCCCCGCCCGCCTGACCGCAGGCAGGGCGCGCCTGCTCGCTTGTCTCCTGAGCAGCCGGGGCGTAGCGTGCGAATAAGGAAGGCGTGCTCGTCTGACAATCCATAGACGGGCTTTAGATTCCTCCCGCGCAGCTCCGGACCTTGGCGGTGCTTTAGCGCACTGCCAATCCGAGTTGGCGTGTGCCGGGAGCCCATTACCTGACTTTCACAGACCCAGGTAATGGAGCGGCGGGCGGCTCGGAATAACCCCGATTTCGCAAGAGCGCAACGGCGGCGATATCGGTGGCCCCAGCCCAGAATCCCAGAAGGAGCAGAAATGTCCAACCACTTCAGTGCTGACAATCTCAAGTTCCCCGGCGACGACAGGCGCCTGGACTTGACCGACGTGTTCGCCTTCACGTCATCAGGCAGCCCTGACCAGACGGTGCTGATCATCGACTCGAACCCGACGAGCGCCCCGCCGCCCATACCCTCGCCCACGACCGGCCCCGAGTTCCACCCCGATGCGGTCTACCGGATCAACATCGACACTAACGGTGACTCGGAAGCCGACATCGCGTTCACCTTCACCTTCTCCGGATTCGAGAACGGCACCCAGACCGGGATGGCCTGGCACGCTACCAGCAGCCAGGCCAGGGAGCCCGGGCCAGTCGGCGAGCAGCTCACCGCATCCCTCCCGGTCAGCTTCGACGGCACGGCCCAGCCCGTCCAGGCCGGCCCGATCCGGCTGTTCGCCGGGTTGCGCAGCGACCCGTTCTTCGCCGACGTCGAGGGCGCCCTGCACGGACTCAAGTGAACCGGGCACGACGACTTCGCCGACAACAATGTCGACTGCATAGCACTAGAGGTGCCCAGCGGCATGCTGGGCCCCGGGCCGGTGATCGGAGTCTGGGCCACGATCAGCCTGCGCCGCGATGGCACGCTCGTGCAGATGGACCGCGGCGGCAACCCGACCATCAACCCGTTCATCAACCCCGACGGCGAGAAGAACCTCTACAACACCCGGCAGCCAGCCAGCGACATCGCCAACTACCTGGGGCCGTGGTCCAAGGTCCTGGAAAATGGCGGCTACCCGCCCGAGGAAGCCAAGGCGGCCGCCATGCAGGTGCTGCCCGACATCCTCCGCTACGACCGCACCAAGCCAGCCACTTACCCTAACGGCCGCGGCCTCACCGACGACGTCTTCAGCATGCGCTTCGCCTGGCTTACCTACGGCAAGGTTCCGCCGACCGGCCTGAAGCCGCACGACGACATGCTGGCCGAGTTCCCCTACCTCGGGCCGCCCAACCCCTAGCCCGAACAACCCGGCGTCCGGGACTGGCAGGAGCCGGCCGCGCTTCCGCGGAAGCGGCTTGTGAAACCGTGCACAAAGCGCTTCCGCGGAAGCGCCCGCGCCGCGCTCGCTCGCCCAGATCTGCGGGGCTCGCGGTGGGCCACTGAGGCCTGAGCGTCAGCAACTGACGCGATAGTGGCCGGACTTCGGGTGCCATCCGGCCGGCGGGTCTTCACCGACTCGGCCGTCGGCCGCCTCACGCAGCAAGTCGGCGTGGCCGGTGTGCCTGCCATACTCCTCGATCAGGTCACAGACCAGCCTGCGCAGGCTGGCGTGGCCGCCGTCGGGGTGGGCGAAGTGCACGGACTGGTCAAGCCCGCCGCTCGCCAGGGCCGCGTTGAGCCTGGCGCGCGACCGCTCGACGGCGCCATCCCACAAGTCATATAGCTGCTCCGGGGTGTCGTCAGCGGCGGAGGTAATCTCCCAGTCGTCGTCGCCATCCCAGTCGGTGCCCTCCCACGGCGCGCCGATCGGTGCTCCGCTGAGCCTGACGGTGAACATGTTGTCCTCGCACACGGCGAGATGCTTGAGCAGCCCGCCCAGGGTCAGCGCCGAAGCGCCGATCCTGACCTGCAATCCGGCCGCGTCGAGATCATCGGCCTTGAACCGGAACGTCGTGCGCAGCCGCTCGAGCGCTCCGGTCAGGTGCTCGGCCTCGGTGCCAGCCATGGGCGGATCCCACGGGTAGTCGGTGTCAGTCATGTCCCGACCGTAGGCCCCATTGAGGACGTTCTGCGTCCGGGATGCCGGACGCCTCTGGTCTGACGGCACCCGGCCTGACTCCCGCCATAAGAATCGTTAGCCCATGGCGTGAATCTTGTCGGCCGTGATGGTGAGGATGACGCGCACCTGGTCGCGGCCCCCGTACCACGGGTAAGGAGTGCCCAGGTAGCGCTGAGCGAGGGTCTCGATGTGGTCCGCGCCGCCCTCGGCGGTGATCCCGACGACCCGGCCGCGGATGCCGTAGTAGCTGGAGGGACTGGCCAGGTCGCACACGTTCACGGCCACTCGCGCGTCGCGCTCGACGTTCCTGGCCTTCTGGTGGCCCTGGACAGTGTTGATCACGACGTGCTCGCCGTCGGTGTCGACCCACGTGCGCGTCATCTGGGGGGAGCCGTCGGGCATGAGCGTGGACAGGAAGCAGGGGCTGGGCTGGCGCAGCACAGCGATCAGGCCCTCAGGCAGGTTCACGGTTGAGCAGCTCCGGTCTGGTCGGCGGGGAGACTACAAGATCATGGACGAAGCTACTCCAGGCCAGCCGGCGGGACCTGGCTAGCGGGGCCGACCGGCCGCTGGCGGTCTCGTCGCGGGTGACTGGGGCAGGCGCGCCCCGTTGCCAGGAGCGGGGTGGGCTGGTCGGCCGGCGTGCACGGCAGTGGCCGGGCGGGCGGGCGGCGCGGCGGGGCCGCTGGCGCAGGCGGCGGCAAGCAGGGCCAGGCCGCCGAGGGCGACGGTGAGCATAAGGCTGGCCAGCGCCCGCACTCGGGTGCGGGCGGGGACCGGGCGCGGGCGGTGCCAGCTGCGCGGCGGCAGGCCGGGCCGGGGCAGGCGCCGGGTCAGCTCACGGGCCCGGGGCGCGAGGACGCGGGCCCTGGCAGCGGGCCGGGGCGACAGGCGCTCGGCCAGCCAGCTGGCGGCACCGGCGGGGGACAGCCGGCCGGAGGCGAGGGCCTCGACGACTACGACGGCGGTCGCGGGCGGGTCCAGGTCGGCTCGCCAGCCGTTGAGCGACAGGTACTGGAGTCCGGCAGCGACGGCGAACTGCTCGGCTTGCCGCGGGAACGGGCGGTGACGCAGCAGGGCGTGCATGAGGCGGGCGCAAGTCCCGGCGGCGGCATCGCGGCCGGGCCGCGCCCGCGAGACCTCAGCCTGCGCAGCCTCGGCCAGGGCGGCGCGGGCGGCGGGGAGGTCGATGCGGGCGAGGGCGGCGTCGGGGCCGATGCCGAGGACCCGGCCGGCGATCACGACCAGGTCGGCGGTGTCGAGCTGGATCACGACCGGCCGTCTCGCAGCAGGTCGAGCAGGCGCTGGTGGCGGGCCAGGTTCTCCTCCAGCAGGCGGCGGAACCGCTTGTCCTGCCGGCGGCCCTCGACTAGGTCGGCAATCGCCTCGCGGGCGACGTCGGACACCGAGCGGCCCTCCACCTCGGCGATGGTGGCGAGCAGCTCGGCCAGATCGGGGTCGAGCCGCAGCACCATGTTCTTGGTCCCGGTCTTCCTGGCCAGGCTGCTGTCTGCCATAGTGACCGCATGATATCTAGATATCCAGGGAGCTGGCAACGATGAACGGGGTGGCCTTCATCCCCAGCCCGGCGGTGAACGGGTTCCACGTGGGCCCGCTGTTCGTGCACTTCTACGGGCTGATGTACGTGATCGCGATCGCGCTGGCGATCTGGATCACGGGCCGCCGGTGGGCAGCGGCGGGCGGCGACCGCGCGCTGGTGGGGGACGTGGCGGTGTGGGCGGTGCCGGCCGGGATCATCGGCGGGCGGATCTACTTCGACGTGACGACGCCGTTTGATATCACCCCGCACACGTGGTGGGGGCCGCTGGCGGTGTGGAACGGCGGGCTGGGCGTGTGGGGCGGCATCGCGGCCGGGGCGCTGGCGGGGTCCTGGCGGGTCCGCCGGTCGGGCGCGAGCGTGGGCGAGTTCATGAACGCGATCGCGCCGGCGCTGCTGGTGGCCCAGGCGGTGGGGCGGATCGGCAACTACTTCAACCAGGAGCTGTTCGGCAAGCCCAGCGGCCTGCCCTGGGCCCTGGAGATCAGCCACGCGGCCCGGCTCAGGTCGGGGATCCCGGCGGCGGACCTGAAGTTCAGCACGTTCCAGCCGTCGTTCCTGTACGAGCTGATCTTCGACCTGGCGCTGGCGGCGTTCCTGGTCTGGCTGGGCCACCACCGGCGGATCCAGCCGCAGGGACTGTTCGCGCTGTACGTGGCGGGGTACTCGGCCTACCGGATCTTCGAGGAGACGATCCGGATCGACTCCTCGGCCTACTTCCTCGGGCTGCGGCTGAACTTCTTCATCGCCCTGGTGCTGGCGATCACCGGGCTGGTGTGGTTCGTGGTGGTCCAGCGGCGCGGCCGCGACCAGGTCCCGGCACAGGAAGCGGAGCCGGTCACCGAGCCGAACGGCTCGCCGGCCGAGCACGCGACCAGCGAGCCCAGCGGCTAGCCCGCGGCTGGCCGGCGGCCGCAGCGGCGCGCAGGACCTGGGCCACGCAGGCGAAGTCGGCGTCGGCGAGCCCGGCGGCGCAGCTGGCGTCCAGGAACTGCTTGGCCGCGGCGGTGACCGGCAGCGGCGTGCCGTCGGCCACGCTCAGGGCCAGCGCCAGGTCCTTGCTCATCAGCGCGGCGGTGAAGGAGACGGGCGCGGCGCCGGGGTCGAGGAACGCCTGGCGCTTGTACCCGAGGAAGGGCGAGGACACCGCGCTGCTGGTCAGGGTGTCGTAGGCGGTGGCGGGATCGATGCCGGACCGGCCCGCCAGGGCCAGTGCCTCGGCGACGGCCTGGTTGGTGGCGGCGATCAGGATGTTGACGGCGAGCTTCATGGCCGCCCCGGCCCCCTGGGACCCGAGGTAGAGCTGGGCCTTGGTGAGCCGGGCCAGGACGGGCCGGACCCGGTCGAAGGCGCCGGTGTCCCCGCCGACCATGGTGGTCAGCGTGCCCTGCTCGGCCAGGGCGACACTGCCGGAGACGGGGGCGTCGAGGAACGCGACGCCGCGCCGGGCGGCCGCTGCGCCCAGCTCGCGGGCGGCGTCCGGGCCGATAGTGCTCATGTCCACGACGGTGCCGCCGGCGCGGATGGCGGCCAGCACGCCGCCGGGCCCGCCCAGGACGGCGCGGACGGCGGCGGCGTCGGACAGCATGGTGATGACCACGTCGCTGGCGGCGGCAAGCGCGGCGGGGGAGCCGGCGATCGTCGCGCCGGCCTCGGCTACCGCGGCCGGCGGGCCGGGGGTGCGGTTCCAGACCGCCAGCGGGTACTCGCCGTCCGCCAGTCGCCCGGCCATGGGCCGCCCCATGTGGCCCAGGCCGATGAACCCGACGCGCATGACGGCGTCAGCCCTTCACGGGGGTGCCGTCCAGCGCCGGGCCGTCCAGCGCCGGGCCGTCGAGGGCGGCGCCGTCGTGGGCGGCCGAGCCCCGCGCGGCCGGGACCCTGGTCTCGCCCCGGCCGGCCGCGGTGTTCAGGTGCGACTGGCTCTCGCGCAGCGTGTTCAGCGCGCCGCCCGCGGTCCAGTACTTGCGGCCGGCCACCAGGAGCTCCTCGGCCGGGAACTTGGTGATGACCTCGCAGCCATCGGCGGTGACGACCAGCTCTTCCTCGATCCGGGCCGCGGACCACCCGTCGCTGGCCGGCCAGTACGTCTCGAGGGCGAAGACCATGCCCTCCTCGAGCGGCTCGGGGTGGTCGAGCGAGACCAGCCGGCTGAAGATCGGCTTCTCCCAGATGGACAGCCCGACCCCGTGCCCGTACTGGAGGCCGAACGCGGCGGTCTCGTCGGGGAACCCGAACTCGGTGGCCCGCGGCCACAGCGACACGATGTCGGCGGTCGTCGCGCCGGGCCGGACCAGCGCGATGGCCTGGTCCATGTACTCGCGGGAGCGCACGTAGGCGTCGCGCTGCGCACGGGACGCGCTGCCCACGGCGAAGGTCCGGTAGTAGCACGTCCGGTAGCCGTTGTAGCTGTGCAGGATGTCGAAGAACGCCGGGTCGCCGGGCCGGATCAGCCGGTCGGAGTAGACGTGCGGGTGCGGCGAGCAGCGCTCGCCGGAGATGGCGTTGACCCCCTCGACGTACTCGCTGCCCAGGTCGTACAGGGTCTTGCTGACCAGGCCGACGCACTCGTTCTCGCGCACGCCGGGGCGCAGGAACTCGTACAGGTCGCTGTAGGCCGCGTCGACCATGGAGCAGGCCTGGGCCAGCAGGGTGACCTCATCGCGGGTCTTGACCCGCCGGGCCTCCATGAACACCTGCTGGCCGTCGACGGCGGTGATCCCGGCTGCGGCCAGCGCGGCCAGCACGGGCATCTCGGCCACGTCGATGCCCAGCGGCTCGCCGGCCAGGCCGTGCTCGCGCAGCACCCCGACGACCTTGGCCGCGACGTCCTCGGCGATGCCGGCCGCCGGGTGGAACGCGCCGCGCAGCGTGGAGATGCCGGCCCGGGCGCCGGTCCGGGCGGCGCCTTCGGGGGTGGGCGGGCCGGGGGTGTGGTCGAGCCAGGGGTTGTAGAGCTGGTGATGCCGGGCTGCCGAGCCGAAGTCCCAGACCACTGGCTGGCCGCCGCGGGGCAGGACCGCGAAGCGGATCAGCTTGTCCATGGCCCAGGTGCCGATGTGGGTGGAGGTCATGTAGCGGATGTTGGCGAAGTCGAAGCTCAGCAGGGCGCCCAGCTCCGAGCGCTCCAGCTCCGCGTTCAGCCGGGCCAGCCGCTCCGCGCGGAGCCTGCCCATGTCGGCGCGGGTCTCCCAGTCCACCGCGTTCGGGCCGAAGGTCTGGGCGATCCCTATCGGCATGGCCTGCCGCCCCTCGAAACCATCTGGGTACCTCCGCGTTCTGGCGAGGGCGTTCAGCCGCCCTCGCGGGTGGCATCCGTAGTACCGTCCGCGCTCTCAGATTGTCAAGGGTCGCTGAACAGTCAGCAAGATGTATAGTTCCGGTTAATCGTGGTACGACTCGCAGGCAGGGGGCGGCGCATCAGTGGACGTGAGTGTGGGCGGCCTGATCCGGCGGGAGCGCCAGAAGCAGGGGCTGTCACTGCGCGCGCTCGCCCGCCAGGTCGGCGTCTCGGCCAGCATGCTGTCGCAGGTCGAGACCGAGCGAACGCGGCCGTCGGTGAGCACGATCTACGCGATCGCCACCGAGCTGGGGCTGTCCATCGACGCCCTGCTCTCGGGCAACGAGGCCGAGGTGGCCGCTACCTCGGCGGCCAACGGCCGGGCGCGGCGGGCCGCCAGCTCGGCGCCCGCGCTCAGCGAGCTGGCCTGCCAGCTCGTCCGCCCGGCCGAGCGCCGCAAGCTGGAGCTGGAGTCCGGGGTGACCTGGGAGTTGCTCAGCGATCTGCTGCCGCACCTGGTGGACTTCATGTACGTCACCTACGAGCCGGGCGGCTCCTCGAGCTCATCGGGCAAGATGATGCGGCACACCGGGACCGAGTTCGCGTTCCTGCTGCGCGGCAGCCTGAAGATCCAGGTGGGCTTCGATGAGTACATCCTCGGGCCCGGCGACGCCATGGCGTTCGACTCCTCCGAGCCGCACCTGCTGGTCAACGAGGGCAGCGAGCCCGCCGAGGGCATCTGGTTCGTGCTCGGCCGCCGGCTCACCCCGGAATCCCACGCAGCCCGGGTGATCATGCCCCTGGACGGCGGCCGGGTGCACCGTCCCGAGGCCTGAGCCCGTCCCGAGGCCTGAGCCCCGTCCCGAGGCTCCAGTCCCGCCTCTTACCTGCATGTTCCTGGTCTGATCGGCCACTGCGACTGAGGCCCGTTACATCGTCGTAACCCCAGAGTTGCGGAACCGTGTTCGTGGCGGGCTCTTGTGCGACGCTTCCCATCGGGTTAATCTCCCTGAACATCGTGTACGTCATTACTGAACACTTCCGTCAGTGAGAGCGTACGCCCGGCGCGGTTGATGGGGAGAGAGTGATAGCGGATGGCGGATTCCTTTCACGTGGGCATCGGTGATGTCGCGCCCGTGCCCGGTCTCGGGCCGGACCAGGGCTGGGTGGGCATGACCGTCCAGTTCCTTGTGGACGCGGCCGGCGCGGGCGCCGAGCACGTCGTGTTCGGGCGCGCGGTGTTCGCGCCGGGCCAGGCCGAGCACCAGTGGCACCGGCACCCGGGCGCCGAGGAGTTCGCGCTCATCGTGCGGGGCCAGGGCATCGTGCTGGACGGCGACAACGAGATCCCGGTATCCGCCGGGGACGTGGTCTTCCACCGCAAGGGCGCCTGGCACGGCTTCCGCAACACCTCGGGCTCCGACGAGGCCGAGATGATCTGGGGCTGGGCCGGGGCGGCGTCCCGGGCCGAGGCCGGCTACGAGCTGCGCTACCCGCCGCGGTAACGGGCCGGCGGAGCACAGGTCATGGGTGACAGGTCATGGGAGACATCGTGAGCGGGCCGCGGGGCGGCAGCGCGGCAGCGGGGAGCGCCACGGCGGCGGGCCGCACGGCCGCGCGCTGGCGCCGGTCGGCGGGGATCTGGGCCGCGACCGGGCTGCTGTTCGCCCTCAGCGCGATCTTCCAGCCGGGCAGCCTGGGCGCCAGCGCGCTGGCCTCGCTCTGGCCGTTCGCCGCGGTGCTGATGCTGGCCGCCGTGGGCCAGACGCTGGTCGTCCAGCAGCGCGGCATCGACCTGTCGGTGCCCGGGTTCATCTCGCTCACCGTCGTGCTGGTCACCCACATCCCGAACGGCAGCTCCTCCCGGCTGATCCCGGCCATCCTGCTCGCCTACGCGATCTGCCTGGCCGCCGGGCTGGTCAACGGGCTGCTGGTGACCTTCGTCGGGATCACGCCGATCGTGCAGACGCTCGGCATCAACGCGGTCCTGTACGGGATCGACCTGGGCATCTCGCAGGGCACGCCCACCCAGACGACCGGAGCGCTCCAGTCGTTCGCCGGGGCCACGGCCGCGGGCATCCCGCTGCCGCTGCTGATCGCGGTGGTCATCGTGATCGTCATCGAGTTCGTCATCAAGCGCACGACCTTCGGCCGCCGGTTCGAGGCGTCCGGGGCCAACCCGGCCGCCGCGCGGGCGGCGGGCCTGCCCGGCCGCCGCTACCAGATCTGGGCCTACCTCGGCGCGGCCGCCTTGTACTGCACGGCCGGCGTGCTGCTGGCCGGCATCGTCTCCCAGCCCGACCCGTTCCAGGGCGACAACTACCTGCTCCCGTCGGTGGCCGCGGTCGCGCTGGGCGGCACGTCGCTGCTCGGCGGCGTGGGCAGCGTGATCGCCAGCGCGGCCGGGGCCCTGTTCCTGAGCCAGCTCCAGCAGTTCGTGCTGGCCACCGGGGCCAGCGCCGCCGTGCAGAACCTGGTCCAGGCCGGGGTGCTCGCACTGGCGGTCGCGGTCTACGGCCTGCGGCTGCGGCCCGGCTGGCTGCGCGGCCGGCTGCGCACCGGACCACCGGGCGGCGGCCGGGCCAGGCGCGCTGACACCCGGCCCGGTCCCGCAACCGACCGGGCCCCGGTGACCTGACCCATACGCACAGCCGTACGCACACCACACGCGACACCCGCACGCGACGCACGCCGGTCCCCGCGCCCGGTGCCAGTCAGCCGCCAGGCGCCGTGATCCCGCGGCAGCACCCCTGGTCTCCACGCCCATGCCTGACGCTACCCAGCGCCTACCTCACAGCGCCTACAACAGAGCGCACACCCCAAGGAGTGACCAGAGATGAGAGACAACTCAGCCGGGACCAGACGTGCGTCGCGTCGCCGCCTGACAATCGGGGCGTCGGCCCTGGCCCTGCTGTCGATCACGGCGGCCGCCTGCGGCAGCAGCGGCAGCAGCAGCGGCGCCGGCGGTGGCGACAGCTCGGCGAGCAGTCAGACCAAGGTATCCAGCAAGTACCCCTGGTGCGGGCCCAAGCAGGCGTCCATCGCGCTGGCCGACGGGTTCGGCGACAACACCTGGCGGGAGCTGACCCGGTACTCGGCCGTCACCATCGCCGCGCAGTGCCCCAGCGTGACCAAGTACGTGTACGCCAACGGCGAGGGCAACACCCAGAAGGCCATCTCCGACATCGACTCCCTGGTCGCCCAGGGGGTCACCGCGATCGTCGACTTCCCCGACGCGGGCAAGGCCATGCTGCCGGTGCTGACCAAGGCCTACCAGGCCGGCACGATCGTGGTCCCCTACCGGGTGTTCCCCGGCGGCACCGCGGGCCAGAACTACAACGCCTATATCTCCACCAACTTCACCTCGGCCGGGGTGCTCTGGGGCCAGGACGTGGCCACCGCCCTGAAGGGCCAGGGCAACGTCGTGTTCCTCGGCGGGCCGCCGGCCAACTCGCAGAGCCTGGCCGAGTACCAGGGCCTGCAGAGCGTGTTCAAGAAGTACCCCGGCATCCACCTGCTCGGCCAGAAGCCCTACAACGTGACCAACTGGGACCCGGCGACGACCCAGCAGGTCATGGCCTCGCTGCTGTCCAAGTACCCGACCATCAACGCCGTGGTCAGCGACTTCGGCACGGCGCTGGCCGCCTCCTTCCCGCAGTTCGAGAAGGCGGGCCGGAAGATCCCCGTCATCGCCACCGAGGACGGCAACTCGCTGGGCTGCGACTTCCTGTCCGACAAGTCCAGCGACCCCAGCTTCAGGCTGTTCACCGTGTCCTCGCAGACCTGGATGGTGGAGTACGCCATGCGCTACGCCGTCGCGCTGGCCACCAAGGGCAAGGTCCCGTCGTCCACGGTCGTCCCGCAGCAGAACTTCGAGAACTCGGTGACCGGGACCCCGCACCAGCCGGTCTGCGACAAGACCCTGCCGGCCACGGCGATCATGTCCAGCGGGCTGACGGCCGCCCAGCAGCAGGCCGCGCTCAAGGGGGTCATCCCCAGCCTGACCTCGCTGCGCTGACCGGCGGCCCGGCCCGCCGAGTACCGAGCCCGAGCAAGCCCGAGCCCGAGCAACCCCGAGGAGAAGGCCCGATGGCGGTGACAGCAACCGACGTCCAGGTGCTGCGGCTCGCTGATGTGTGGAAGAGCTTCGACGGCGTGGACGCCCTCAAGGGAGTCACGTTCACGGCCCGGGCCGGGGAGATCCATGCCCTGCTCGGGGAGAACGGGGCGGGCAAGTCCACCCTGATGGCCATCGCCGCGGGCGCCCTGGAGCCGGACCAGGGCGGCATGGAGCTGCGGGGCGAGCCGGTCCGGGACGCCACGCCGACGGCCGTGCACCAGCGCGGGCTGTCCATCGCCTACCAGCACCCGGCGCTGGTGCCCGACCTGACCGTGGCCGAGAACATCGTCATGTGGCTGCCCGGCCAGGTCCAGGCGGCCGGGAAGGACGCCGGGACCTGGATGCGAGCCCAGCTGGCCCGGGTCGGCTGCACGGCCGGCCTGGGTCAGCGGGTGAGCAGCCTGACCGTCGCCCAGCGGGCGCTGCTGGAGGTGGCCAGAGCACTGGCCGGCGACCCGGCGGTGCTGATCCTCGACGAGCCCACGGCCGCGCTGGGCGGCGACGACTCGGCGGTGCTGTTCGCCGAGCTGCGCCGGCTGGCCGCCGACGGCATCGCGGTGGTCTACATCACCCACCGGCTGGCCGAGGTGCGCGAGCTGTGCCAGCAGGTGACGGTGCTGCGGGACGGCACGGTCCGGGGCAGCTTCCGGGTATCGGAGGTCTCCGACGCCCAGCTCCTGGAGCTGATCGTGGGCCGGGCCGTGACGGCCGAGTTTCCCCCCAAGGCCGACGCCCGCCCGGACCGGGAAGACGACAAGCCAGATGACAAACAACTGAGCGGCCCGGGCGAGCAGGGCGTCGTGCTGGCCGTCGAGCACCTGTCCGCTCGCGGGTTCCATGACGTGTCGCTGACCGCCTCGGCCGGCGAGATCGTCGGGCTGGCGGGCATCGTGGGCAACGGCCAGGCCGAGGTGCTGCGAGCCCTGGCCGGGCTGGGCCGCGCGGCGGGCCGGGTCGCCGTGCACGGCGCGCCGGTGCGGGCCGGGCGGCCTGCGGCGGCGCGTCAGGCCGGGGTGGTGTACCTGTCGTCCGACCGGCTCGGCGAGGGCCTGTTCGGCACCCTGTCGGTCCGGGAGAACGCCCTGGTCTCGGCGCTCGGCCAGGTCAGCCACTGGGGCGTGGTCAGCCCGCGGGCGGAGGCGCGGGCCGTGCAGCAGCAGCGCGACGAGCTGTCGATCAAGGCGGCCTCCATCGACGCCAGCGTGCTCAGCCTGTCCGGCGGCAACCAGCAGAAGGTGCTGCTGGCCCGGGCCCTGCTCAACGAGCAGGTCACGGTCCTGCTGGCCGACGAGCCGACCGCGGGCGTCGACGTCGGCGCACGGGCCGAGATCTACCGCATCCTGCGCCAGGTGGCCGACGCCGGGGCGGCCGTGGTCATCGTGTCCTCCGATATCCGGGAGCTGGCCGGGCTCTGCGACCGGGTGGTGGTCTTCTCCTCCGGCCAGGTCGCCGCCGAGCTGCGCGGCGACCAGGTCGCCGAGGACGCCATCGCCCGGGCCATGCTGACCTCGACGCGGCGCCGGCAGCAGGCGCAGGCACGGGACCAGGCCTCCGGCGGCGCCGCGGGCCGGGCCCGCGACTGGCTGCGGCGGGCGGCCCGGGGCGACTACGCGGCGTCCGCGGTGCTGGCCGTGGCCGTGGTCATCCTGGCCCTGTACACCCAGGGCCACAACGCGCGGTTCCTGTCCACGTTCAACCTGACCTCGCTCACCGTGCTGATCGCCACCCTGGCGTTCATCTCGTTCGGCCAGGAGTGCGTGATCCTGACCGGCGGGATCGACCTGTCGGTAGGCCCGCTGACCGGGCTGGTCGTGGTCATCGGGTCGTTCTTCGAGAACGGCGGGAAGAGCCCGGCGCTCATGATCGCCGGGTTCGTGATCATGCTGGCGGTCAGCGCCGCGGTCGGGCTGCTGAACGGCAGCCTGGTGCAGTTCGCCCGGTTCACGCCCATCGTGGCCACGCTGGTCACCTACATCGCCATCCAGGGCGTGGCCCTGGTGCTGCGCCCGTTCCAGGCCGGGTACATCTCCTTCTCCATCATCAACGCGATCACCCGCAACGCCGGGCCGGTGGCCATCGCCTTCCTGGTCGCCGCGGCGGCGGCGGTAGTGATGGAGCGGGCGCTGCACCGGTCCGGCTGGGGGCGGCGCATCCGGGCGGTCGGCTCCGACCGGGCCTCGGCGTTCCGGCTCGGCGTCCGGCCCGCGGTCACCGTCATCGGCGCCTACGTCGCCTCCTCGCTGTTCGCCTGCGTGGGCGGGATCCTGCTCATGTCCCAGATCGGCGTGGGCGACCCGACGCAGGGCGTGAGCTACACGCTGGCCTCGGTCACGGCCGTGGTGCTGGGCGGGACCAGCATCTTCGGCGGCCGGGGGTCTTTCATCGGCGCGCTGTTCGGGGCGATCCTGGTCGAGCAGCTACTGAACGTGACCACCTTCCTCCAGCTGTCCCAGGCCTGGCAGTACTGGTTCGAGGGCGTGCTGGTCCTGGTGGCGGTCGGCATCTACACCCAGGCCAGGGCCCGGCCCGGCGGCGGCCTGGCCGCGGTCACCAGCTGATCTGATAACAGCAAGAAGCGAGAGCGAGAGAGGCAGAGCATGCGCGCACTGGTCTTCACGGCGCCCGGCCAGGCGGAGGTCACCGACGCCGAGTGCCGGGCCCCCGGCCCCGGTGAGGTGGTGGTCTCCTCCCGCATGATCGGGATCTGCCACTCCGACCTGGAGCTGCTGGCCGGCCGCTACATCATCCCGATCAGCTACCCGATCACGCCCGGCCACGAGTGGGCCGGCGAGGTGGCCGAGACCGGGCCCGGCGTGGCTGACCTGAAGCCGGGCGACCCGGTGGTCGGCGAGTGCGTGGTCGGGCCCGGCGGCCGCGACCACTTCGGGTTCTCCATCTCCGGCGCGGCCGCGGAGCGCTTCCTGGCCCGGGCCGAATGGCTGCACAAGCTCCCGCCGCAGCTCACCTTCACCCAGGGCGCTCTGGTCGAGCCGTTCAGCGTCGCCTACGCCGCCGTCCGGGCCGCCGTGATCGACCCCGGCGACCGGGTGGCGGTGCTGGGTGGCGGCCCGATCGGGCTGCTCAGCGCGCTGGCCGCGGCCGGCCGCAACGCGGCCGTCACGCTGATCGAGCCGCGACCCGACCGCCGGGCCAAGGCGGACGAGCTGGGCCTGCCCGCCACTATCGACCCGGCCGCCGGCGACCTGACCGAGCAGGCCAGGGCGGTGACCGGCGGCGAGCTGTTCGACGTGGTCATCGAGTCGGCCGGCCATCCGGCGGCCATGGCCCAGGCGCTGACCATCGCCGGGAATCACGGCCGGGTCATCTACGTGGGCATCGACGTCGGCAGCACGGTCCCGGCCGAGCTGGGCCTGATCCAGGCCCGGTCGCTGCGGATCCAGGGCATCGTCGGCTCGGCGGGCATCTGGCCCCAGGCGATCAGGTTCCTGGCCAGCGGCGTGGTCGACCCGGCCCCGATCGTCACCGCCCGGTTCGGTCTGGACTCGGCCACCGACGCGCTCGAGGCCGCCGCGCTGGGCTCGGGCAACATCAAGGTGCACATCGAGGCGCCGGCGTGAGGGCAGCCGTCTTCCGCGGCCCCGGCCAGGTGCGGATCGAGTCCGTGCCCGAGCCGGGCCCGCCTGGTCCCGGCGAGGTGCTCATCCGGGTGTCCAGGGCCGCGCTGTGCGGCACCGACTCGGCCGAGTGGGACCACGGGCCGCTGCTGGCCCGGCCGCCGGTGGTGCTGGGCCACGAGTTCACCGGCACGGTCCTCGCCGCGGGCGAGGGCGTGGCCGGCTTCCCGGCCGGGACCCGGGTGGTCAGCGGGGCCGGGATCTCCTGCGGCGCCTGCGAGTGGTGCGCCGCGGGCCGGACCAACCTGTGCGCCAGCTACCAGACCCTCGGGCTGCACCGGGACGGCGGCCTGGCCGAGCTGGTCCGCTCGCCCGCCGCTATCTGCCAGCCGGTGCCCGACGGCCTCGACGACACCGGCGCGGCCATGGCCCAGCCGCTGGCCGTCGCGCTGCACGCCGCGCGCCGCGGCCGGGCCGGGCCGGGCCGCTCCTGCGTCGTGATCGGGGCCGGCGGCATCGGGGCGTTCATCGTGGCCGCGGCCGGCTCGCTCGGCGCCGGGCCGCTGATCGCGGTGGACGTCGCCGACGGCCGGCTCGACACCGCGGCCGCGCTGGGCGCGACCAGCACCATCAACGCCGAGCGCCAGGATCCGGTGGCCGCCGTGCTGGCCGCCACCGGTCAGCAGGGCGCGCACGTGGTGATCGAGGCGTCCGGGGCCCCGGCCAGCCCGGCCGCGGCGCTGCGAATGGCCCGCCGGGGCGGCGATGTGGTGATCGTCGGCCTGCAGGCCGCCCCCGCGCTCGTGGACCTGTTCGCGGTGTCCACCCGCGAGGTCGACGTGCACGGCACCCTGGCCCATGTCTGCGGCGAGGACCTGGCCCAGGCGGTGGCGCTGCTGGCCGGCTCGGCGCTGGCTCCGGCCGTGCTCGGCGACGTGATCAGCCTCGACGACCTGGTCGAGGGCGGACTCCGGCCGCTGGCCGAGCGCAAGGCCCACGGCAAGATTGTCGTGGACGTGCCGGGCTCGGCCTGACCTCTGATAACAGCAAGAAGCGGACCGCCGCCAAGCACCGGGAAGGACACCCATGCCCAGGCCCCTGCGAGCGCAGAGCCACGTCGGGATCACCGTGCGAGATCTCGACGCGTCCGTGTACTTCTACCACGACCTGCTCGGCCTGGAGATCAGCACCGAGCCCAGCGGCTGGTTCGAGGGCCCCGAGCTCGGCCACGGCGTCGGGGTGCCCGGCGCCGCGCTGCGGCAGGTCTGCCTGCGGCTCGGCGACACCATGCTGGAACTGCTGGAGTACGCCGCCCCGCCGTCGCCCACCGAGCGGCCGCTGGCGTCCCACTGCATCGGGGCCAGTCACGTGGCGTTCCAGGTGGACGACATCGCGGCGGTGAAGGCCGAGCTCGAGGGCCACGGAGTCCCGTTCTTCTCGGATATTAATGTCGTCGACGACGGCGTGCTGGCCGGCTGGCGGTGGGTGTACTTCGCCGACCCCGACGGCTACCCGCTGGAGCTGGTCGAGAACGCCTACGAGCGGCCCGGCGGCCACGCCGGCGGGATCGCCCGCTACCTGCAGACCCGCCCGCCGGCCCCGACCCCTGAGAGGTGATGCATGCGCGCCCTGCGGTTCCACCAGGCCCGCGAGCTGTGCGTGGAGAAGGTCGAAGAGCCCGGCCCGCCCGGCCCGGGCGAGGTACTGCTGCGGCCCGTGATGTGCGGGATCTGCGGCACCGACCTGCACGAGTACACCGACGGGCCGATCGTCACCCCGGCCCGGCCGCACCCGCTCACCGGCGCCGAGCTGCCGCAGATCATGGGCCACGAGTTCGCCGCCCGGGTCGCCGCCGTCGGTGACGGCGTCAGCCACGTGCGCGAGGGTGACCTGTGCACCGTCATGCCGCTGATCTCCTGCGGCCGGTGCCACGAGTGCCTGCTCGGCCTGGGCCACCTGTGCCGCACCATGGCCTGCACCGGCCTGAGCAGCGCCTGGGGCGGCCTGGCCGACCTGGCCATCGTGTCGGCCGGGCAGGTGGTGCCGGTCCCCGGGTCCATGACGCCGCAGCAGGCGGCGCTCATCGAGCCCACCGCGGTCGCCGCCTACGGCGTGGACCGCGGCCGGCTCCAGCCCGGCCAGACCGTGCTGATCACCGGGGCCGGGCCCATCGGCTCCCTGGCCGCCATGTACGCCCTGGCCGCCGGCGCGCGCCGGGTGATCGTCTCCGAGCCCGACCCGGTCCGGCGCCAGCGGGCGGCCAGCCTCGGCGTGGGCCTGGGCGAGCTGGTCACCGCCGACCCGGCCGCCGGCCCCGTCACCGGCCTGGTCAGCGACCTGACCGGCGGGATCGGCGCCGACCTGGCCGTCGAGTGCGCCGGGCACGAGAGCGCCCTGAACCTGTGCCTGGACGCCGTGCGCCCCGCGGGCACCGTGGTGCAGACCGCGCTGCACATCCGCCCGGCCGCGATCCGGGCCGAGACCCTGGCGCTCAAGGACCTGTCGCTGATCGGCACCTGGTGCTACCCGGTCCAGGACTTCCCCCGGATCGTCGGCCTGGTGGCCAGCGGCCGGCTGCCCGCCGAGCGGGTGATCAGCTCCGTGGTGCCGCTGGAGTCGGCCGTCAGCGGCGGCTTCGAGCCGCTCATCACCCGCGGCAGCGGCGAGGTCAAGGTCCTGATCGAGGTGGGGGCGTGATGAGGCTCGGCGCCTGGTACGACTTCCGCAACCCGGCCCGCTGGCGGGTGCCCTGGCCCCAGCTGTACTCCGAGACCCTGGACCAGGTGTGCTATGCCGAGGACCTCGGGTTCGACTCCGTCTGGCTGTCCGAGCACCACTTCAGCGAGGAGGGCTACCTCCCGTCGCTGACCGCCATGCTCGGCGCGCTGGCCCAGCGCACCTCGCGGGTCCGGCTGGGCACCGCCGTGCTGCTGGCCCCGCTGCACCACCCGCTGCGGCTGGCCGAGGACCTGGCCGTGGTGGACCAGCTGTCCGGCGGCCGGCTCGACGTCGGGCTGGCCCCCGGCTACAAGCCGGACGAGTTCGCCATCCTCGGCGTGCCCAAGAGCCAGCGCGGCGCCCGCACCGACGAGACCATCGAGATCCTCCAGCTGGCCTGGCGGGGCGAGCCCTTCTCCTACGCCGGCCGGCACTTCCAGTTCGAGGACCTGATCGTGGCCCCGCCGCCCGTGCAGCCCGGCGGCCCGCCCATCTGGGTCGGCGGCAACAGCCTGGCCGCGGCCCGCCGCGCCGCGCGGCACGGCGTCTGCTTCATGCCCGACTCCGGCGCCGGGCCCGAGCTGTACGAGGCCTACCGGACGCAGCTGCCCGCGGCCGCCGGCCCGCCCCGCGTGGCCACCAACCGGGTGCTGTTCGCCGCGGCCAGCCGCGAGGCGGCCTGGGACATCTGCGGCCCGCACTTCCTGTACCAGTTCAACGCCTACCGCAAGTGGTTCGCCGCCGCCGGGGACGACGACACCCACGGCGACGAGCTGACCGACCCGGGCGTGCTGTCCGGCGACCACTACTTCGTCGGCACCCCCGACGACATCGTGGCCGCCATCCAGGCCAGCCAGCAGCGGCTCGGCTACGAGGAGCTGGTCTTCTGGGCCCGGCCCCCGGGCCTGCCCGTCGAGCAGAGCAGCGCGTCGCTGGAGCTCATCGCCAAGCACGTGCTCCCGGCCCTGAAGGAGGCCGGCGCATGAGCGCACCGCTCACGGCCTTGGCCGCCGACCTGGCCGGGAAGGTGGTCCTGGTCACCGGGGGAGCGTCCGGCATCGGGGCCGGCATCGCGCAGGTCATGGCGGCCCGCGGCGCCCTGGTGGCCATCGGCGACCTCGACGCCGCGGCCGCCGCTGACACGGCCGCCGCGCTGCCCGGGCCCGCCGCGCGGCTGGGCGTCCGGCTCGACGTCACCGACCGCGCCGTCACCGACCAGGCCGTCAGCCAGGCCGAGCAGCAGCTCGGCCCGGTCGACGTGCTGGTCAACAACGCCGGCGTGTCCAGCGTGGCGCCGTTCGGCGACATCACCGACGCCGACTGGGACCGGCTCATGGCCGTCAACCTGCGCGGCGTCCTGATCGTGACCCAGCGCGTCCTCCCGGCCATGCGCCAGCGCCGGACCGGGCGGATCATCAGCATCTCCTCCATGGCGGGCAAGGAAGGGCTGCCCAACCTGGCCCACTACTGCGCGACCAAGTTCGGCGTGATCGGCCTGACCCAGTCGCTGGCCAAGGAGGTTGCCGCGGACAACGTGACGGCCAACGTCGTGTGCCCCGGCGTGGTCCGCACCCCGCTGTGGGATGACCCCGACACCGGCATCTTGCGCCAGCTCGACGGCGAGAACGGCTGGCGGGCGTTCCTGGCCGGCATTCCGCTCGGCCGCCCGCAGACCGCGCAGGACATCGGCCACGCCTGCGCCTACCTGGCCTCCGACCTGGCCGCCAACATCACCGGCGAGGCCCTCAACGTCAGCGGCGGCCAGCAGATGCACTGACCTGGCCGGTCCTGATCCGGCCGGCGCGGGTGGCGCGTCACCGGAACTCGCCGGCGTGGCCCGCCGCCCACTGGCTGAACGTGCGCGGCGGCCGGCCGGCGAGTTCCCGCACGGCGGGCAGCACCTTCGACTCATCGAGCGACCCGGCGGCATAGAAATCGAAGAACGCGTCCACGTACCTGGCAGGCGTCGTCGCGCTCATCTCGGCCCGCGCGTCCTCGTCCGACTGCGCGGTCTGGTCCCGCCGACCTGGTCAGCGCCCGTACCGGCACTCGCGCCTCGGCCAGGATCCTGACCAGCTCAGCGCCGACGTTGCCGGCCGCCCCGGTGACCAGGATCATCAGATCCCCTCCATTCGGTTCGCCGGAGCCCGGCGCAGGCTTGATGATAGGCAGGCCCGGCATCCTCAGCCCGGGTGGATGCCGGCGGCGGCCGCGTGGCGCAGCTGGGCGGCCATCCTGACCGGCGTGCCGGGGGCGCCGTAACCGTCGTACCCGCCCGTGCGCTGCACGATCTCGAAGAACAGCCGGCGGCCGAGCATGACCGTGTAGAAGTGCATGAACTCGCCGCCGCGCCCATCCCGGTCGTACAGCACGTCGTGGGCCCGCAGCGCCGCGATGCGATGAGAGTCCACGTCCAGGCGCGCGGCGAGGTCCTCGTAGTAGTTGGCCGGGACGGGCAGCATCGGGGTCCCGAGCGACCTGACCGCCCGCGCGGCGGCGAAGATGTCGGCGCAGCCGAACGCTACATGCTGCGAGGCCGTCGTCTCGGGCAGCCGGCCACCGCCGCGCAGCGGGACGTTGAGCACCAGCCGGACGTCGCCGCCCGGCGCCCGCATCGGCCGGCTGCGGACCAGGCCGTAGGGCGACGCCACCTCGTCGCTGCCCTGCGCGTGCATGCCCAGCAGCGACTCGTAGAACAGCGTGGCCTCGTCGAAGCCGTCGCCGGGTTGCGACAGCGCCACGTGGTCGACGCCGGTGATCAGCGCCGGCCCGGCCGCCTCGCCTGCCGGCCGCGAGTCGAAGTCGCCCAGCCAGTCCGGGCCGGCCGCCGCCTCGGCCCGGCAGAAGAAGACCTCAGTCCCGTCTGGCGCGGCGACCGCGGTGAGGTCGGCCTCGCCAGGCTCGTAGCGGCGGGGGATAGCCGGGGCCAGCAGCGCCCGGGCCCGGCGGGCCGACCGGTCCGGGTCGTCGCTCGCCACGGCCAGGGCCGCCACGGCGGCGTCACCGGGCGGCCGGTGCGCCCCGGCCGGCCCGGCGCGGTTGACCAGGACCCGTGCGGCGCCCTGCTGCCACAGCTCCACCGGCTTAGTGCGGTGCCGGCCGCGACGGCTGAAACCCAGGCTCCGCAGCAAACCCTCGGTCGCCTGCCCGAGCAGCCCGTCCACGGCTAGCTCGACGAACGCGTAGCCCCGCAGGCTCGCGGCCGCGGGCAGGCGGGCCAGCCGTACCGGGAGCGCCGGGCCCGCGCCGACCCCGGCTGGGTCCGGCCGGGCCAGGGCATCCTCCAGGGTGAGCAGCGAGCGCATGCCGTCCCGCGCCGTGCGCTCGGCGTCGGCCTGCCGGAAGGCATCGTTGAAGACCTCCAGCGACCACGGGCCCTGATAGCCCGATGCCAGCACGTCGGCCGTGAAGCCAGGCAGGTCAAAGCCGCCCTGGCCGGGGAAGCAGCGGTAGTGCCGGCTCCACGGCAGCGCGTCCATGTGCAGCAGCGGCGCGTCGGCCAGCTGGAGGAAGAAGATCTTCTCGCGGGGGATGCCCCGGATCGGCCCGCTGGCGTGTCCCAGCGACATGATGTGGAAGCTGTCCAGGCACAGGCCCAGCTGCGGATGGTCGGCGCGCGACACCACCTGCCAGGCGCGGGAGTAGCTGCTGATGTGGCGGCTCCAGGCCAGCGCCTCGAAGGCGACGCGCAGCCCGTGCTGGCTGGCCCGCTCGGCGAGCTGGCGCAGCTGGTCCGCGGCCTGGGCGTCGTCATCGGCGGCGCTCGGTGCCACGCTGGCGCAGACCAGCAGGGTGCGGGCGCCGAGCGCGGTCATGACCGCGAACTTGCGCTCGGCGCGGCGCAGGCTCGCGGCCAGCTGGTCGGGCCGCGTGGTCTCGAAGTCGCGGAATGGCTGGTAGAGCAGGATCTCCAGGCCGAGGTCCGCCGCCAGCAGCCGGATGTCCGACGGCCCCAGCGGGCAGGCGATGAGGTCGTTCTCGAAGATCTCCACCCCGTCGAAGCCGGCCCGGGCCGCGGCCGAGAGCTTCTCCTCGAGCGTGCCGCTGAGCGATACGGTCGCGATGGAGCGCTGGATGGCCTGCCGCGTGCGGCCGGTGCCCGCGGACCTGGCCTGGTCTGGTGCGGTCATGTGCCGCCTCCCTGCCGCGGCCGCCCGTGCCGCATGATGGATGTCCTGATGGTGAACGTCCTAGTTAGTTAGAGGGATCTGATGGCCGCACCCGCCCCCGAGCGGCGCCGGGACGCCGACCGGACGCGCAACGACATCCTGGAGGTCGCCAGCCGCGAGTTCGCCGACCACGGCTACAGCGGGCGCCCGGGTGGACGAGATCGCCGCCCGGACCCGGACCACCAAGCGGATGATCTACTACTACTTCGGCGGCAAGGAGCAGCTCTACGAGGCCGTGCTGGAGCAGCGCCTACTCGGAGATCCGGCAGGCCGAGCAGGACGTCAGACATCGACCAGCCTCGACCCGGTCGCGGCGATCCGGCGCCTGGCGGAGATCACCTTCGACCATCACGAGTCGCACCCCGACTTCATCCAGCTGGTCAGCATCGAGAACATCCACCGCGGCGAGCACATCAGCCGGTCGGCCGAGATCGTCATGGTCAACTCGCCCGCCATCGAGCTCATCACCAAGATCCTCGAGCGCGGCCACGCCGAGGGGGTGTTCCGCCGCGGCGTCGACGCCATCGACGTGCACATGATGATCAGCTCGCTTCTGCGTCTTCCGGGTCGCCCACCGGCATACCTTCGGCGCCATCTTCGGCCGGGACCTCACCGACCCGGCCCTGCGGGACCGGTACCGGACCATGGTCGGTGACATGATCGTCTCCTATCTGACCTCGGCCGGGTCATGACCCGCCGTGGGCGTCGCTGACGCGGATCCACGTCTTGCCCGGCACCTCGCGGGCCTCCCGCATGGCCGCCTCGGCCTCGGCCATCGGGTAGCAGGCGCGCAGCACCTGGCCGGGCGAGGGCACCCCTGCGGCGAGCGTGCCGGCGAAGTCGCCGGGGTGGTCATAGATCAGCGACCCGCGCAGCGCGAGCTGGCGCCGGACCACCCGGCCGGTGTTCACCTGGGCCAGCGGGCGGCCCAGTCCGATCAGCATGACGGTCGCGCCGCGCCCGGCCCGCCAGGTCGCCTCGTCCAGCCCGGCCTCGGTGCCCGATGTCTCGTAGACCATCGTGCAGCCGCGGTCGTCCGGGCCGGCCTCGCGGCCCCCAGCTCCACCGCCCGCCGCCGCCTGCCCTCGTGCGGCTCGAGCGCTAGCGGGGTGATGCCGCGGGCGATGAGGGCCAGGGTGAGCAGGGCGCCCTGCGACCCGGCCCCGACGACCAGGCACCGGCTGCCCGGCGTCGCGCCGCTGCGCCGGATGGCGGCCAGCGCCACGGTCAGCGGCTCCGCGCAGACCGCGTCGGTGTCAGCCCAGCCGCCGGGCACCGGCCAGGCGTAGGGCGCGGGCACCGCCACGCGCTCGGCGAGCATGCCGGGGCTGGTGAACCCGACGGCGATCCGGTCCGGACACATCGACGTGAGCCCGGACCGGCAGGCCGGACAGCGCCGGCACGGGAAGTTGGGCTCGATGACGACGCGCTCGCCGATCCGGGCCGGGGCCACGCCCACCCCGGCCGCGACCACCTCGCCAAACGCCTCGTGCCCCGGCACCCAGGGCGCGGCGGGCGGCCGCCGGTGACCGGACAGCAGCTCCAGGTCGGATCCGCAGATGCCCACGCCGAGCACCCGCACCACCACCTGGCCGGAGCCCGCACGGGGCTCCGGCCAGCCGCCCACGACTTCCTGCACCGGGGCTGTTCGCCTAGGACGACGGCGCGCACCGATCAGCGCCCAGCGAGATGGTCACAGGATCTGTCACGGAACTGCTCACGGGATTAATCACGGGATTGATCACGGGATGTAGAAGTACTTGACGAAGCTGGGCAGCTTCGCGTCCTGGCTGGTGATCAGCACGTCGGCCAGCTGCACCGGGCTGGCGACGCCGCCGGTGCGGCCGGTGTCTTTCGTAGGCGACCTGGGCGGCGTCCTCGCCCTGTTCGCCGCCGCTGCCACCGCGGCGTTGATCCCGCCCGACTTCAGCAGGCCCACCTCGGTCGGGCTGGCGTCAAACCCCACGTTGATGACCTTGCCGGTCAGGCTGAGGGCCTTCAGCGCCGCGGCCACGCCCTCGGCGTTCGGCTCCGCGCTGCCGAAGAACGCCCTGACCCCCGGGTGCGCGGACAGGATGGCGCGCGCGGTGGTCTCGCTGGAGCTCGTGGCCTGGGCGGTGTACTGCACCGGCAGCACCGTGATGTGCGGGAAGGCCGCCTTGATCTCCTTGGCGAACGACTGGATCCGCTCGACCTGCGTGGTGGCGGTCGGCGACAGGCTCATCAGCGCGACCTGTCCCTTGCCGCCCAGGGCCTTCCCCACGTACTGCGCCGCGGCCTTCCCGCCCGAGTCGTTGTTGGTGGTGATCGCGCTGGTGATCTTCGAGGTGTCCGACAGCCCGGTGTCCACTGTGATCACGGGGCTGCCCTCGTTCAGGCAGGTACTGATGGCCGGGGCCATCGCCGTCGGATCGGTGGGTGAGACGATCAGGACGTTCGGGTGCTTGGTGCAGACGGCGTCCACGATCGGGGTCTGGGCCGAGGGCGCGAAGTCGGCGGAGCCCTGGTAGATCACGCTCATGCCCAGCGACTTGGCCTTGGCCCGCATCCCGGACAGTAAGGTGTCGTAGAACGCGACACCGGTGGCGCCGGGGACATAGGCAATCGTGTAGTGCTTCGCCGAGTTGGCGGGCGCGGGCGAGTGACCGCCACCTGAGCTGGCGGTGGCCGAGGAGCACCCCGCCGCGGCGACGGTGATCACGGCGAGGCAGGGCAGCAGCGCCCGGAAGCGGGCGGCTGGGCTGATACCACGGTTCCTCCTAGACAGTTGTTAGTTCCTGCGGGCCTTACGGCCTCGGAGCTGGTCGATGTAGACGGCGGCGATGAGGATCGCGCCCACCGCCACTTCCTGCCAGAACGGCGGGACGTTGACGAGGATGAGCCCGGTGAGCAGGACGGCGATGATGCCGGTCCCGATCACCGAGCCGATGATGGTGCCGCGGCCGCCGAACAGGCTGGCGCCGCCGATGACCACGGCGGCGATCGCGTTGAGGTTGTCGGTGGCGCCAGAGCCGGCGAGCCGGCGCCGAGCCGGGCCATGACCAGGATGCCGGCCACCCCGGCGAGCGTCCCGGACAGCAGTAGATCCTGAGCAGGTACCGCCGGTAGTCGATCCCGGCCCGGACCACCGCCTCCCGGCTGTCCCCGATGCTCAGCGTGTAGGCGCCGAACCGGGTCCTGGCCAGCAGCAGCGCCGCACCAGATCGTGATCACCGCGGTGATCAGCGACCGGGACCGGGATCCACCCGCCGAGGTTGGTATTGCCGAAGGTGGTGACCGAGGCCGGGATGGCCGAGATCTCCTGGCCGTTGTTCAGCAGGTAGCCGAGGCCGGTCGCGATGCCGAGGGTGCCCAGGGTGACCACGAACGGCGGGCACCGCCGGCCCAGGCCACCAGCAACGCCGTTGAGCACGCCGAACGCCGCGCCGGCCACCATCGTGGCCCCGAAGCCGACGGCGAGCGGCGACCGACCGCCGCGCCGTGCGCGGCCGGCGAACCAGTGCGCCATCACCCAGGCCCCCGCGGTCCCGGCGAAGCCCAGCACGGCACCGACCGACAGGTCGATGCCGCCGGAGCAGATCACGAACGTCTCGCCCACGGCGAGCAGCAGCACCTCGGTGGCGGTGCTGGAGGTGTTCAGCCAGTTGGCCCGGGTCAGGAAGTACGGGCGAGCCGAGGCTGAACGCGACCACCAGCGCGATCAGGACACCGCCGATCCACAGGTCGCGCATCGCGGCCCGGCGCGCGCAGCCAAGCAGCCCGCTGCCATGCGGTGCCTGCCGATCCCGGCCCGGAGCCGCTCGCCGTCATCACCAGTCTCCGCGGCGGGCCGTCCGGGCACCGGTGATGTAGCCGACCAGGTTCTCGCTGGTCAGCTCGTCACCGGTCAGCGTCGCGGCGACCACGCCCAGGCGCAGCACCACGACCCGATCGCACACTGCCAGCACGTCCGGCATCTGATGCGAGATCGAGCAGCACCGCGATCCCCTCGTCCCGGACCCGCCGGATCAGGTCAAGCACCTGCTGCTGCTGTTCCACCCCCAGCGCGCTGGTCGGCTCGTCCAGCAGCAGCACCCTTGCTCGTCCATGCGGCCGGCCCTGGCGATGGCCAGCGCCTGCCGCTGCCCGCCCGACAGGTCCGGGCGGCCGGTGCACGTCCGGGATGCGGGTGCCGCAGCCGGGCCAGCTCGCTTGGCGTGTGCTCGGCCATCGGCCTTGCGGTCCAGCCAGCCCGCCCGCCGGGCCAGCCAGTTCCCGGACAGCTGCTCCCGGCCGAGGAAGAAGTTGGCCACCACGTCGCGCTGGCCCGCCAGCGCCAGGTCCTGGTAGACCGTCGCGATCCCGGCGTCGCGGGCCGCGCCCGGGCTGGGGAAGGTGACCGGCCGCCCGTCCAGCAGGCCCTGTCCGGCCGGACGGCCAACGTCGCGCCGGAAAGGATCTTCGCCACGGTGGACTTGCCCGCGCCGTTGTCGCCGACCAGCCCGAGGACTTCGCCCGCGTCCACGTGCAGGCTCACACCGCGCAAGGCCTCGACGCCGCCGTAGTGCTTGGCGAGCTCACGAGCCGCTAGCCGGGGAGACATGGGCAGCTCCCGTCCGGGCATCGCTGTCCGGCTGATTATGAACTAACTTGATAGTTCATTATTGATACAGCAACGCTCCCTGGCTGTAAACGGCGTGACTGGATCCTTCGGTCGGCGTCCGGCAGATGCGCTAACCCGTACCGGACCGCCAGACTGCTGTGGCGGGCGGGGCCAGTGTTACTTCCGCGGCCGAGCACCCAATCCGCGTAACGACATGAGAGGGCCATCGGTGTCGCTCTAGCGACACCAGCGCTCCTTCCATGCGGTTGCGGCCGCTCGCGAGCCCGTCCGCGCACCGCCGAGCGACGTGGTTGAAACAACCACGCCGTTACAGCGACGTGGCCGCAACAACCACGTCGCTGCGGCCACCCGCCAGTGATCTTGGCGCGTGACGGGCAGGGCAAGTGAGGCGAGTGTGCCTGATGTGGCGGACCACTCGGGCGACCGAATCTGATAACAGCAAGAAGCGTCGGCGCACGATCGGCGCGGGCCGAGCTGGCCACTGTTCGGACTACCACGGCCGTAGCAGGGCCGGGCCGGCCGGGCCGGCGAGGGGAGTAGCCGGCGTTGGCCGCAGGGCTGACGACGCGCGGCGTGTGACCGGGCAGGCTCGGGCCATGGTCCTGACCGAGCACGTCCCGACCGAGCGTGCCCTGCCCGAGCGCGTCCTGGCCGAGCGCGTCCTGACCGAGCGTGCCCTGCCCGAGCGTGCCCTGCCCGAGCGCGTCCTGGCCGAGCGCGTCCTGACCGAGCGCGCCCTGGCCGAGCATGTCCTGACTGCGCCGCCGCTGCCGGTGGGCCCGGCCGGGCCCGTGCCGTTGCTGTTCCTGATCGCGGACACCGGCGGCGGGCACCGCAGCGCGGCGCGGGCGGTGGGGGAGGCGCTCGAGCGCCAGTACCCCGGCCGGTTCGCGCCGGTGCTGTGCGACCCGCTGGGCGGTCCCGGCTCGGCCTGGCCGCTGCGGCTGGTGACGGGCTGGTACGGGCCGGTGATCCGGCGGGCGCCGTGGCTGTGGGGGGCGGCCTACCACGCCTGTGATTCGCGACCGGCGATGTGGCTGCTGGGGCGCACGCTGCTGCGCCTGGCCATGGAGCCGGCCGCGGCCGCCGCCGGAGCGCACCGGCCGGCGGCGGTGGTGTCGTTCCACCCGCTGACCGGCGGGGCGGCCGTGGCGGCACGAGACCGGGCGGTGCCCGGTGCGCCGGTGATCACGGTGGTGACCGACCTGGCCCGGATGCACGCGGCCTGGCGGTCCGCGAGCCCGGAGGTGCTGGTCGCGCCCGCCCGGGCCATGACCGCCGCCCGGGCCATGACCGCCGCCCGGGCCATGGCCGCCGGCCAGGCCATGACCGCCGGCCGGGCAGCGCGCCCGCACGGCGCCGAGACGGTGATCGGCTGGCCGCCGGTGACCGGCCGCTTCGCCGCCGGGCCCGCGAGCCGCGCCGAGCGCGATAGCCTCCGGCGGTCGCTCGGCCTGTCCGGCCAGCGCTTCCTGGTCCTGCTGATGGGCGGCGGCGAGGGCAGCGGCGGCCTGGGCCGCCGGGCCCGGGCCATCCTGCGGCGATTCCCTGACGTCGGCGTGGTCGTCGTCTGCGGGCACAACCGTCGGCTCCAGCGCAGGCTCGAACGCCGCGCGGCGGGGTCCGGCGGGCGGCTGCGGGTGACCGGCTACACCGGCGACATGGCCGCCCTGCTGCGCAGCTGCGACCTGCTGGTCACCAAGGCCGGGCCGGGCACCATCGCGGAGGCCGCGTGCTGCGGCACGCCGATGCTGCTGTCCTCGCGGCTGCCGGGCCAGGAGGCGGGCAACATCGGCGTGGTCACGGCGGCCGGGGCGGGGCGGCGGGCGCGGAGCGTGCGGCGGCTGCTGGCCGAGATCGGCGCGCTGCGCCACGACCCAGGTCAGCTCGAGGCGATGCGCGCCGCGTCGGCGGCGCTGGCCCGGCCGGGCGCGGCGGCGGAGATCGCCCGGCTGATCGCGGACCTGACCGAGGCGGCCCGATCTGATAACAGCAAGAAGCGGGCGGCGGCGTCGTGCTGACCGAACTGCGGGTGCACCGGACGGCCACGCCGCTGACCGATCGCTGGCGGCGGGTGCCGGTCCAGCCGCGCGGGGGCACCAGCCTGGGCGTCAGCTTCCGGCCGCTGCAAGCCAGGGATCTGGGCCTGGATCCGGGCGAGGCACTGCGGCAGTTGCTCGCCTATCCCTTTGAGACCATCCGCATCGCGGCCTACTGGGACCAGCTGGAGCCGGCGCCGGGCGAGTTCCGGCCCGGCGAGCTGGACCGGGTGCTGGACGCGGCCGAGCGGGCGGGCAAGCGGATCATCCTGGGCGTCGGGGCGGTGAAGAACTTCGGCTACCCGGAGTTCTTCGTGCCCGCGCACCAGCTGGACCGGCCGCTGGCCGAGGGCGCGCTGGTCACGCCGGGGGAGCACCGGCGGCTGGCCGACGCGGCCACGGCGGTGATCGCCCGGATCGTGGAGCGCTACCGGGACCGGGCGGGCATCGTGGCCTGGCAGGTGGAGCACGAGGCGGTGGACCCGCTGGGCATGGAGCACTCCTGGCGGCTGGCCCGGGCATTCGCGGCGGCCGAGGTGGCGGCGGTCCGCGCCGTTGACCCGAGCCGCCCGGTGCTCATGAACGGCTTCCTGCCGACGTCCACGCCGGTGGCGCTGCAGCAGGGCTGGCGGACCAGGGACCAGGGCGACTCGCTGGCGGTGGCGCTGCGCCTGGCCGACATCGTCGGCCTGGACATCTACCCGCGGCACGCGGTGGCCGCGGCCGGGCCGCTGGCGCTCTACCTGGACGGCAGCCGGACGCGCCGGTACCGGCGGCGGCTCGGGAAGGTGCTCGGCCAGGCCGCGACGGCGGGCCGCCGGGTGCTGGTGGCCGAGGGCCAGGCCGAGCCGTGGGAGGCCGTGACCACGCCGCCGAGCCCGTCGCGCCGGGCCATGTACAGCTGCCGCCCGGAAGACCTGATCACTAACTACGGCGGTAGCCTGCGCGAGCTCGCGGCCCAGAACACGGTGCCGGAGAGCTACCTGTTCTGGGGGGCGGAGTACTGGCTGCTGCGGGACCGCCAGGGCGACCCGAGCTACCTGCGGGCGTTCGCCCGGGTGCTGGACGAGAGCTGAGCGGAGCGGCCGGCTCAGCGGGCCCGCTCGCGGTAGCCGAACACCGCGGACCCGGCCGCCAGCAGGACCACGAACAGGGCCGCGGTGATCACGGCGTCGGTCAGCGGGCTGCCGGTGACCACCTGGCGGTAGCCGGGCGTCCCGGCGTAGAACGCGGCCCGGGTCAGCTCGACCACGTAGCGCATGGGCATCAGGTGGGCCAGCACGTCCAGGTAGGGCGCGGTACCGCGCAGCGGCACCAGCACCCCGCCGAGCACGTACTGCGGGATGATCAGGAACTGGAAGATCTGCATGGCCGACCGCTGACTGGGCAGCGCGGCGATGGTGGCCAGGCCGAAGGCCGCGCCGAGCAGGCAGCAGGCCAGGGCGGGCGCGACCAGCCCGGCGAGCTGGCCGGCCGACATCCGGACGCCGAACGCCAGGGCAAACCCGGTGATGAGCACGCCCTGGCACAGCGCGACCAGGCTCTCCCCGGCCACCTTCCCGGCCACCAGGGTGATCCGCAGCACCGGGGCCACGAACAGCTCGCGGGAGAAGTCGTTCTCCCGGTCCTCCACGATCGAGATCATGCCGGCCGCCGCGGACTGGAACAGGCTGGCCGCGAGCACGCCGGTGAACGCGAGCGTGACCGCGTTGAGGCCGGTGACCCGGCCCACGGTGGGCTGCAGGATGGCGCCCAGGCCGCCGATGAGCAGCACCGGGAAGGCCAGGTTGACGGCCAGCCGGGGCCGGTCGCGCAGCAGCTTGATCACGTCGCGCTGGGCGGTCACCGCCAGCGCGGACAGCTCGTGTCTCGGGCCGGTGGCGGCGGCCGGGGCGGTCATGGCGCGGCCGGCTCGATCAGCCGCAGGTAGGCCTCCTCGAGGGAGGCGGCCGCCTGCCGGGCCTTGAGCTGGGCCGGGGTGCCGCGCTCGATGATCCGGCCGCCGGCCAGCACGCACACGCCGTCGGCGGCCTCGGCCTCCTCGAGGTAGTGGGTGGTCAGGAACACGGTGGTGCCCAGCTCGGCCCTGGCCTGGGCCAGGTAGGCCCACAGGGCGCGGCGGCTTTCCGGGTCCAGGCCGGCGGTCGGCTCGTCGAGGAACAGCACCCGGGGGCGGTGCATGAGCGCGCGGACGATCTCCAGCCGCCGCCGCAGGCCGCCGGACAGCGTGCGGGCGCGCTGCCGCAGCAGGCCGGTCAGGCCCAGCACGCCGGCCATCTCCTGCACCTGGCGCCGGTAGCCGGCGGGCATGGTGCGGTAGGACGGCCGCCAGGGATACAGCCCGTACAGCACGGCGTGCAGCCGGATGTTCTCCTCGGCGGACAGGTTGAGGTCGAGCGAGGGCTGCTGGAAGACGACGCCCAGCTCCCGGCGGACCCGGGCCTGGTCGCGGGCCAGGTCCAGGCCGGCGATCCGGGCCTGGCCCGCGGTGGGCGCGAGCGTGGTGGTGAGCACCGACACGGTGGTCGTCTTGCCGGCCCCGTTCGGGCCGAGCAGGCAGAACAGCTGGCCGGCCGGCACGGCGAAGCTGATCCCGTCGACCGCGTTGCGTGACGCGGCCCGGTACCGCTTGACCAGGCCCTCCACCTCGATCGCGGCCGGCGTCATGGCGTGCCGGCGCCGTCGCGGAGGCGGCGGTAGCGGGTGTCGAGCCCGCGCCGCCGGGCCAGCCGCGCCGCCGTGCGGACCACGGCGCGGACCAGCGGGGCGGGCAGGTACGGGGCCCGCACCTCCCGCTCGAAGTCCGCCATGAACAGCGCCAGGTCGAGCGGCCGGGGCAGGCGGCGGGCCGCGGCGTGCTGCTCGGCGGCCAGCGCCGCGGCGGTCGCCAGCAGCTCCGGCATGGTCAGCGCGGGGCTGGTCCGCACCGCGACCCGGACCGGGACCTGGCCGCGGTTGGCGAAGTGGTGCACGGTGCCGGGCGGGACGCGGACGGTGTCGCCGGGCCCGGCGGTCAGCCGGCGGCGGCCCACGCGGAACCGTATCTGGCCCTCCAGCACGGTGAAGCACTCCTCCTGCCCGGGATGGGCGTGGCTGCTGGGCACCCGCCCGCCGGGGGCCAGCTCCAGCTCCCAGCACAGCTCGCCGGACGGCGCCGCGGGCGCGCTGATCGTGATGCGCTCGCCGCTGAGCGGATTGCTGATCACGCGCGGCTGGATCACGTGCGGCTGGATCACGTGCGGCCGGGCCGGCCGGTCAGGTGACATCGCGCGGCACCGTGACCCGGGCGGCGACGGCCGCGACGACGATGGCCAGGCCGGCCAGCAGCCCGGCGGCGGCCGCGAACGGGAGCGCCGTGGCGGTGGTGGCCGCGTTGTGCGCGGGGCCGAAGGCCGCGCCGCCGAGCTGAGCCCCGGACAGCGTGGTGGCCGCGGTGTAGGGCAGGTAGGGCTGGACCGCGCTGAACAGGCTGCCGACGATGGACTCGACCACGATCGACCAGACGAGCACGCCGATCACCCCGGCCAGCTGCGAGCGGATCAGCGAGCCCAGCCCGACCCCGATGGCGGCCAGCAGCGCCGCGGCCAGGATGTGACCCAGGCCGTAGCGGACCAGCGTGGCGTCACCGACCACGACGTGATACCCGCGGGCCGACGCGATGATCAGCGCGGCGGCCAGGGCGACGAGGTAGCCGGCCAGGCCGATCACCGCCCCGCCGGCCGCGCCGGCCGCGCACTTGGCGGCCAGCACCCGGTCCCGCCGCGGCGCGGCCAGGTAGGTCAGCGTCGCGGTGGCGTGCCGGAACTCGCCGCTGGACACGGTCACGCCGAGGACCGCCGCCATCAGCAGCGCCCAGATCCCGGCGGTGATGACGGAGTCAAGCCCGGCCACGGTGTTCAGCGGCGCGGGCCCGCCGCTGGCCCCGGCGCGGACCGACTCCAGCACGGAGAACAATGCGGTCAGCGCGGCCCCGGTGGCCAGCAGGCCGTAGCTCAGCCGGACGGTGCGCAGCTTGAGCAGCTCGACGCGGATCAGCCGGATCATCGAGACGCCGGCCGGCGCCCGGCCCCGTACCTGCGTCACTGCGGTTACTGTCATCTGCCTGGTTCCTCTCTGGCGTTCCGCTGGCGCCGGCCGCCCGCAGGCGGCCGGGCCGGTCAGCGGTCACCAGCCTCGCGGCCCGGGCCCTCCGGTGTCGTCGGCCAGCCAGCCCGATCCGGGTCGTCCGCAGCGGTAGGGCGCGCGGCACCGGCTGCACCGTGAGTAGTAGCCGCGCCGTGCAGCAGTGGCCGCGCCGTGCGGCAGCAGCCGCGCCGGCGGCGGGCGCGGCCGAGGCGGCCGATGCGCCCGGTCAGTCCTTGCGGCCGACGCCGCCGAGGATCCGCATGAAGTCGCTGGTCGTCACCGGTGCGTCAGCGTCCGGCCGCCAGGCCCAGATGTCGGTCAGGCCCGGCTCGACCAGCGTCAGGTCGCCGAAGAAGCCGGCGATGTCGTCGCGCGTGCGGGCGGGCACGTCGGCCAGCGCCCGGTTCGACTCCTGCAGCTCGCGGGCGGCGTCGGAGATGCGCCGCGTCCCGACGACATGGGCCGGGGACACGTCGGCGTGGGAGATGACCAGATAGCTGCCCGGGGCCAGGGCAGCGCGCAGCCGGGCCATGCTGCCCGGCCGGGTCGGCCTGGTCGGGGATGAAGTGCAGGACGGCCAGGGCGAGCACGGCGACCGGCTGGCTGAAGTCGATCAGCCGGCGCAGCTGCGGCGCGGCCAGGATGTCGTCCGGGCGGCAGATGTCACCGGCCACGGCCGTGGTGTTGCGGCCGGACAGCAGCGCCCGGGCGTGCGTGACCACCACCGGGTCGAGGTCTACGTACACCACCCGCGCGTCCGGGTTCACCTGCTGGGCGACCTCGTGCACGTTGTGGTTGGTGGGCAGCCCGGAGCCGATGTCCAGGAACTGCGTGATGCCCTCGCCGGCGCAGAAGCGGACGGCGCGGCGCAGGAACTCCCGGTTCTGCCGGGCCAGCCACGGCAGCTGGGGGATGGCGCGGGCCTGGCGGTCGGCGGCTTCGCGGTCAGCCGCGAAGTGGTCCTTGCCGCCCAGCCAGTAGTCGTACATGCGAGCCGCGTTCGGGACCGACGTGTCGAGCCCCAGCTCCGGCTGGGTGGCCTCTGCCATGCCGGATGAGCTTAGCTCCACGACGTCCAGCCAGTTCAGCGAGGGCCACCAGTCGCCGTCGCCGAGCGCCCGCCGGGTCTCCTCCCTGACGGCCGGCCAGACCAGCCGCTCGGCCTCGGCACGGCCCGGCGCGGACTCCCGCCGGACGATGACCGTCGCGGTGGACCCGAGCCGCTCGTTGTGCTCGGCGAAGCCCGCCGTCACCCGGAACGTCTTCACCGGCCCGGCCACCGCCGGAGCCGTCTCGGCCGGGTCTGCCGCGGTCCGGCCGTCCGTACGCCGACGGTGCTCCTCCGGCGTCTCGGGCCGGCTGGTGAAGACGTAGCCGGAGGGCTCGTCAGACAGGCTCATCGCTGGCTCCCGGCTCATCGGCGGCAATACCCGGACATCGGCGGATGCGGTGCTACGATCCGCCGATGGGCGGGGTCGGCCCGGGGCACGCCCGGGATCCGGAATCTATTGTCGTGGCCGAGAGCCGTTCCCAGATGGCGGTTCTGTTCGGCTTTCTGCTGGTCCTTTTCGCCGCGGCGCTGATCCGCGGCGTGACGGGCGCGCGACCACGACCGGGCGGGTGGCCGCCGCGGTGTTCTGCGCCGTTCTCATCCTCGCCATCGCTGGGGCTGGACCGCGGTTCCCGGCGCCCGGCCCGCCTGGAGATCAGCCGGGATGCGGTCCGGTTCATGTCGCGTAAGGGGAAGGCGTCGGCGCTGTCGCGCGAGTCGGGGGACGAGCTTCGCTTCGTCAAGCAGCACGCCGGGCCGCTGAGCCGGATCTGGACGCTCGGGCTGACGATCGCCGGCACCGACGCTGTCCTCCTCCTGCCGGGGTTCTTCTCCCGCAGCGAGGTGCGGCAGGCGTGCCGCGCCCGGGGCTGGCGCGTGGACGACTAGATCGTCGAGGACCTCGCCGTCGCGAGGTCAATCCTGGCCCGCCGGCACGTAGGTCAGGCTGACCACGCCGGAGTCCAGCGTGCGGGTACCCGCTAGCTGCAGGGTGGCGCTCACGCCGCCCTGCGGGAACAGCTGCGTCCCGCCGCCGAGCACGATCGGGTGCACCGCGACCCGGTACTCATCGATCAGGTTGTGCCGCATCAGGGTCTGCACCAGCGTGGCACTGCCGTACACCTCGATGTCCCCGCCGGGTTCCCCCTTGAGCCGGGCGATCTCGGCGGCCACGTCGCCGCTGATGGCCGTCGCGTTCCACGGCAGCGGCCCGGTCAGCGTGGTCGACGCCACCAGCTTGGGGATCTGGTTCATCCGGTCCAGGTAGGCGCCGCCCTTGATGTCCTCCCACGTGTTGCGGAGCAGCTCGTAGGTGACCCGCCCGGTCAGGAAGTAGTCGGCGGCCTGCAGGTGCTCCAGCGCGCTGCGCTGCGCGTCGGCGGTGAAGTACGGGTTTCCCCAGCCGCCCTGCTCGGTCTCGCCGAACCCGCCCGGGTCCTGGATGACACCGTCCAGCGTGACCAGGGTCGACACGCTCAGCTTGCGCATGATGATCCTCCTCCTTCGGTACCGACGGGCCGCCTGGCACCGTCACCAAGGCAGACCTGGCGCGTCCGGAAAAGGAATCGGACCGCCGGATTCGATCAGGAAGGTTCCATGCGCGCCGTCACCACTGGCTGATGGCAATCGCTACCAGGCTGACCGCCACGGTGATCAGGATGGCCGCGACGGCGGTCAGCTCGCAGAATCTGGCCAGCTGCTGCCGGGTCAGCTCCCCGCGGGCCCGGAACTGCCTCAGTCCGCGGCCGGTGTGATCGCACCTCTGGCTAGCAGCAGCCAACTCGGCTCCTTACGCTCGTGCCGGGCCGGCCCTTGGGCCCAGCCCAGCGTCGCCCGGGCCTGGCCATAGCCCGAGGCGGCGGCGCGGCCGGGATCAGCGCCAGGGCACGCTGGCCGGCCGATGTCAGGACCGGAGCGCCGGCGCGGCCGCAGGCGTTACAACCCGCATGGAACCGGCTAAGCGTGGGCCTTGGCCGGAGCGTGGGGCTGATGAGCCTTGGGCTTAGCGGGGGGCTTCGGGTGCGCGTGAGGGTTCCGGCGGTGACCAGCCTTGCTCTTCCCCAGCGCCCTGGCATGACCGGGATGGGCCTTGGCGCTGTGCCCCGGCGCGCCGGGGTGCGCCGCGGCGCCGGGCCCCCGAAGGGCGGCGCAGTAGCCGTTGATCTTGCCTGGACCCCCGGCCGCCCTGGCCAGTTTTCTTTCCTGCCGGGCCCGGGCGGCGGGGTTGCCGTGGACCTGCACGCGCTGGTAGGCAGCGCACAGCGTCCGCGCGTCGCTGCGCGGATGCGAGCGCGGCGCAACGTGGTGCGGGGCGGGAGCGCCGACGGTCAGGTGCGCGACGTCCTGGATGGGTGCGGGCAGCACCCCGGCGTACGCGGCCGCGACCGTGCCGCCGAGCATGACCGCCGCAGCCAGCACGGCCGCCAGCCTCGGGCGCACACGGACGGATCGCCGTGGCCGGGCCGGGCGACGGCCAGGCGGTCGGGTCGTGGTCGAATCAGTGGCCGGGGAACCGGCCGAACGGGCGAAGGCCGACCGTGCCGCGGCTTCCCCGGCCAGCGCGCCCGGACGCTCCGGGTCGCCCAGGCTGGCCAGCGCATCCGCGGTCATGCGCGCCTGCCGGGGAACGTCGGGAGGGAGCGGCTGCCCGGTCAGCAGCATGTCCAGCACCGAGTCATCCAGCTCGCTGGCTGGCCCGCGGAGCAAAGAGAACCCAGGCATGTCACCCGGGGAAGCGCTCGGCCCGCTCATGCCGTTACACCCTCCCGGTCCACCAGGGTGGCGAGCCGGCGAAGACCCCGGTGGGCGGCCACCCGCACCGCGCCGGGGCTCTTGCCCACCAGGCGGCCCACTTCCCGGTTGCTCAGGCCCGCTACCACGCGCAGCAAGATGATCTCCGCCTGATCCCTGGGCAGCGTCGCCAGCAGGGCCACGACCGCCTGCGTCGAGATCGCCTCCAGGGCCGCCTCGCCCGCATCCGGGGCGGTCGGCCCGCGCTGCAGCTCATCCTGGTCAAGCGGGATGGTACGGCGGCGGGCTCGCGCACGGCCCGCGTCGACTGCCCGGTGCCGGGCGATGGTGAACACCCAGGCCCGGAACGCGGACTCGCCGCCGCGAAAGCCGCCCAGGCCCGCTACCACCTGCAGCCAGGTCTCGCTGGCAACATCTTCAGCGGCGTCGGCCGCGATGACCCGCAGATAGCCGAGCAACGCCGGCTGCACGCCGCGGAACAAGCAGGCGAAGGCCTCCTCATCGCCAGCCTGCGCGCCGGCCAGGGCGGTCCCGAACGCTGCGCCAATCACGGGGGAAAGTATTAACTGCGCGATCTCCCTCTGCAGCGTGAACCGGCATTCAACGCAAATCTCCCGCGAATCAGCGATGATGTAACGATCCGAGCGCGTCGCGCGCTTCGGCAGTGAGATGCCTGAGATACCAGCCTGCGGCTTGCCCGGCGCAATCCTCGTCGCGGCAGCACCGGAGGAGGGGCGCTCCTGAGCGTGGCAGAAGACCTGAATTCGCTGATCGCGGGATTCACCGAGAGCGTTCCTGGCGTCATTCATGCGGCCATCGTTTCCTCGGCTGGCCTTCCGCTCGCCTGCTCTGCGGGCTTCCCGCCGGACCTGGTGGATCAGCTGGCGGCGGTGACATCCGGCTTGACGAGCATGGTGGGCGGTGCTGCCCGGATGTTCGGGGCAGGACCTGTCGCCCAGATTGTCGTAGCGATGGAACGCGGGCTACTGATCGTGACGGCCATCAACGACAGCATTGCGTTCTCGACTCTGGCTGCCGCCGACTGTGACATGGGCCTGGTCGCCGGCGAGATGACCGTGCTGGGCGAGCAGGCCGGGAACATCCTGTCGCGGGCCGCCCGCACAGGAGGGCCGTACGCCGGCGGGATGTTCTCCTGATCCGGCGTACGACCCTGCCTGTGCGCTGCGGCTGGCTACTTCTTCAGGGTGATGACGTTGCTGTGGCTCTTGCGGTAGGCCGAGTCGCCGGCAAAGACGAGCTCGGCCTGGGCCGTCTTGGTCGGCAGGCCGATCGTGAAGGTCACCGTGCCCTTCGAGTCGGTGGTGCTGGTGCCGACCACGACCCACTTCTTGTGCTTCCCGGCGCGGCCTTCCAGGGTGACCGTCTCACCCGCGACGGGCTTGCGGCGGGAGTGGAGCACGCCGGTGACCGCGTCGGCGTGATGATGGTGATGGGCGACCAGCTTGTTGGAGATACGCAGAGTCGTCGGCAGCTTGGCGTGGCCGTGGCCCGCCGCGGCACTCGCCACGCCCGCACTGGCCAGCAGGCCGCCGGCGGCAAGAGCGGCAACCGCCGCGGCCGAGCCCGCTTTGGTCGGCCAGGACACTCGAACTGCGCGCATGGGTCTCCTTCGGTTAAGGCCTCAGGTCCTGACGCAGGTCCTGAGGCAGGTCCTGAGGCAGCTGACGAACACCGCCAAAGCGACTCAGCCGTCAAAGTTGTTACGACGCCATCAGGTAGGTTTCATGGTCCGGCGACACGAGGGGGCGAGCGATGCCGAGCGCGGCCGGGACCGCGGCGCCCAGCGACGAGTTCATCCGCCGCACCGAGCGCTACCGGCGCGAGCTGCTGGCGCACTGCTACCGCCTGCTCGGCTCACTGGCTGACGCCGAGGATGCGGTGCAGGACACGTACGTGCGCGCATGGCGCTCGTTCGGCTCGTTCGAGGCGCGATCGTCAGAGCGAACCTGGCTCTACCGCATCGCCACCAACACGTGCCTGACCGCCCGGCAGCACCACAGCCGGCGCGTACTGCCCTCCGGGCTGGGCGCGCCGTCCGATGACCCGTCCGCCCCGCCGGGCCCGGCGGATCCCGGCGTCGCGTGGCTGCAGCCCATCCCCGACACGATGATCGGCCCGGACACCGGCGACCCGGCCGCGATCGTCGCCACGCGCGACAGCGTGCGGCTGGCCCTGATCGCCAGCCTGCAGTACCTGCCTTCGCGCCAGCGCGCCGTGCTGATCCTGCGCGACGTGCTGGCCTGGCCGGCCGCCGAGGTCGCCGACCTGCTCGACATGTCGGTGGCCGCCGTCAAGAGCGCCCTGCAGCGCGCCCGTGCCCGGCTCGGCGAGGTGGCGCCGATCGCGGATCACGTCCCCGAGCTGACCGAGCCGGAACATCGCGAGCTGCTGAACCGGTACATCGCCGCGTTCCAGAACGCTGACGCCGCGGCGCTGGAGCGACTGCTGCGCAAGGATGCGACGCTGGAGGCGCCGCCACTGCGCAACTGGTACGCCGGGATCAGGTTCTGCATGCCGTACATGGCGGCCCATGTGCTGGGCTCGCCGGGTCACTGGCGGATGCTGCCGGCCAGCGCCAACGGCCAGCCGGCCGTCGCCGCCTACTACCGCGGCAGCGACGGCAGCTACCTGCCCTACGGCATCGTGGTACTCACCGCGACCGCCGAGGGAATCTCGCGCATCACGTCCTTCGGCGACCCCGCACTAGTCACCGCGTTCGGCTTCCCGGCCGTCCCGCCGGCGGACGACGCCGGATAGCCGGGGCGTCACAGGCGCCGGAACATGACGTGCAGGCCGACCAGGCCGTGCTCGGGATGGTCGAAGGAGTCCGGCACGGTGCCGATGATCTCGAAGCCCAGAGACTGCCACAGGTGCACGGCCGGGGCGTTCGACTCCACGACGGCGTTGAACTGGATGCTCGCGAAGCCCGCCGCCCGGCACCAGTCCAGCACGTACTCGCCGAGCGCGCGGCCCGTGCCCTGGCCCTGACGGGCCGGATCGACCAGGAACGACGCGGTGGCCACGTGCGCCCCCCGGCCGGGCCGGTTGGGTCCCATCTTGGCCGAGCCCGCGATGGCGTCATCGCTGACCGCTACCACCGTCTGGCCGGGCCGCTCCTCCATCCACCAGGGCCGGGCCTCCTCCAGCGTCTGATGCTCGGGAAAGGGATACGTCCGGCCCTCGCCCATGATGGCGGCGTAGAAGGGGTAGATCCGCGGCCAGTCCTCGTCGGTGGCCTCCCTGATAATCACGGCTCGGACAGTACCGCCCGGCCTCGCGGCAGCCAACCGCGTTTTCCGGGAATCCCGGGCCGGGCCGATTAGTCTGGCGCCGCGCGCCGGTCTACCCGGCGGGGGCCCGCCCGGGGCTCCGGGACAGGAGAGACGCCGATGGCCACGCCCGTCACCAAGCTCGACCAGCGCTACAGCGACCCCGCCGCCACCGCCGCGAGCTGGGATGAGACCCGCCAGGCGCTGGAGACCGCCGAGCTGTTCTGGATCTCCACCGTGCGGGCCGACGGCCGGCCGCACGTCACGCCGGTGGTCGCCGCGTGGTCCGAGGGGGCGATCTGGTTCTCCACCGGGGAAGGCGAGCAGAAGCTCCTCAACCTGCGGGCCAACCCGCACGTGGTGCTGACCACCGGCTGTGCCCAGTGGGACCGGGGCCTGGACGTCGTGGTCGAGGGCGACGCGGTGCGCGTCACCGACGACACCGTGCTCGCGCGGGTCGCCGCGGCGTTCACCAGCAAGTGGGACGGGCGGTGGAAGTGGGTCGCCCGCGACGGCGCCTTCCGGGGCGACGACGGCGAGGGCGAGGCCCTCGTCTTCTCGGTCACGCCGACCCGGGTGTTCGCCCACGCCAAGGGTGAGCCCTTCGGCGCCACCACGCACCGGTTCTGACCGGAGCCGGCGACCCATGAGAGCCGTCGCGATCGCCGCGGACCGCCGCCTGCAGGCGGTGCGGATGGACCGCCCGGTGCCGGGCCCCGGCGAGGTGCTGGTGGACGTCCGGTACTGCGGGATCTGCGGCTCTGACCTGCACCTGCCCGAGCTGCCCGCCGAGTACTTCCCGGCCGGGCACGTGCTCGGCCACGAGTTCACCGGCGTCATCGCCGAGCTCGGCCCGGAGGCCGGGGCCTGGCAGGCCGGCGAGCGGGTGGCCGTGTTCCCGATGGTCGCCTGCGGGGCCTGCGCGCCGTGCCGCGGCGGCCATCCGAACCTGTGCGACCACGGCATCGACGCCGGTCCCGGCATCGGGCGCCAGGGCGGCTACGCCGAGTCGGTGGCCGTCCCGGCCGGCATGCTGCGCCGGCTGCCGGACAGCGTCAGCGACGCCGACGGCGCGCTGATCGAGCCGCTGGCCGTCGCGATCCGGGCCGTCCGGCGCACCGAGGTCACGCCGTCCGAGCCGGTCTGCGTGCTCGGCGCCGGCCCCATCGGCGCGCTGACGGTGGCCGGCCTGCACGCGCTCGGGTTCGGCCGCGTCGCGGTCGTCGAGCCCGCCGCGGGCCGCCGCGCGGCCGCCGAGCGGCTCGGCGTCGCGGCGGTGCCGCCGGAGCAGGCCATCGACCGGATCCCGGCCCTGCTCGGCGGGGAGCCGCCGGCCGCCGTCATCGACTGCACCGGGCATCCCGCCGGCGCGCCGCTGGCCATCGAGCTGCTGCCCGCGGGCGGGCGGCTGACGATCGCCGGGCTGCCGGGCGAGCCCGCCACCGTCCAGCTGGACCTGCTGGCCGTGAAGGAGCTGGTGGTGCGCGGGTCGCTGGTCTACACCGAGGAGGACTTCACCGAGGCCCTCGGGCACATCGCCGCCGGGCGCATTCCCTGCGACCAGATCATCACCACCATCGCCCCGCTCGACCAGGCGCCGCGGTGGTTCGCCGACCTCAGCAGCGGCGCGACCGAGCAGGTCAAGGTGCTGCTGCGGCCCTAGGCCCGCTCGGAGCCGGAAAAGATCTCCAGGAAGAACAAGAAGACGTTCAGCACATCCAGGAAGATCGACGCGGCCAGGAATGGCGCCGAGCTGACGTCCTGGCTGCGGCGCACCCGCTGGAAGTCGAACATCGTGAACCCGGCGAAGATGACCAGCCCGAGCACCGAGTAGATCAGCGAGCCCGCCGGGATCTGCACGAAGATCAGCACGACGCCGAACACGATCAGGGCCAGCAGCGCCCAGAAGCAGATCCGCGCGATGAAGGCCAGGTCGCGGCGGGTGGCGTAGCCCGCGGCGCCGAACCCGGCGATGAACAGCGCCGTCGCGCCGCCCGCCTGCCACAGCGCGCGCGGATCGGCCTGGGCGTAGTAGGACACGACCGGCGCCACGGCCAGCCCGATCAGCAGGCCGAACGCCGCCAGCAGCCCGACCGTCACCGGCATCGACCGGCTGGCCGCGAATCGCATGGCGATCAGGCAGGCGAACGCGGCGATGAAGAACACGATGCCCAGCCCGCCGGTCATGTCCCGGCCCAGGTAGGCGCCGAGCGCGAACAGCGCGGCGGTGCCCGCGACATAGCCCATGGTCTGCGCGAACAGGGTGTGGGCCTGATTTCGGGCCGCCGTCCCCATCTGCCGGTAGGCCATTGATTCGCTCATCGTGTCCTGCTCCTCCTCCGGATGCTCTCGCCGCTGTTCCCAGCATTCACGATCGTCTCCGTAGGCAGTCGGCCGAGCCCCGGTGAGGCCCAGTTGATGCCATGGACGACCGGAAGATCCGGATAAGCTCCGAAAGCGGCCGAGCCTTACCGGGCCGGCGGCCCGGCTGATTGTATCGGCCTATGTCGGTCGCCCCGGGCAGGCCCTCGCTCGACCAGCTGCGCACTCAGGCCACGGACCACGTCCGGGCGGAGCGCTGCGGTAGATCAGCCGCTAGGGGCGGGCCAGGCAGCCGTTGGGCGCGTGCTCATCGGCGGCCTGCTGCCAGCACAGCTGCGCGGCCAGCGCGGTGGGGGAGTCGGCGTGCACGCTGTAGGCGGGCGCGCCCTTGCGGCAGAGCTGGAGGTAGCTGGCCTGGCGGCGGCGGGCGTGCCAGCCGGCCTGGTCGAGCCAGATCCGCCAGGCCGGGAACAGGCCGGACAGGGCCTCGGCACGGGCGCGGGCCAGCACGGCCCAGTCCTCGCGGGCGTCCAGCACCGCGGGCCGGGCGGGCGGCTCCGCGGCGGCAGCGGGCGGCATGACGGGCGGTCCGGCCGGGGCGGGCGGGAGCAGGAAGCCGACGGTCACGCCGTTGCGGGTGCAGCGGGCCAGCAGGTCCATCAGGTGACCGGCGGTGCCGAACACCGCGCCGGGCTCGGTGATGAGCAGCGCGTCGTGGCGGCCCGCCTCGATCGCGGCGGCCAGCCGGGCCAGCTCGGGCGCGCGGCCGCCGGCCAGGTCCGCGTCGTCCTCGGTGTACACCGCGGGCGGCGGCCAGCCGCGCTGGCGGCTGCCCTCAGCGACGGCGTCGCGCAGGCGGGCTAACGCGACCTGATCGTCTTGCCCGCCCCGGATGTAGGCCGCGGGACAGACGTGCTCGGCCATCATGGGGACCTCCGGCGGGACGGCACGACAGTTCAGCATGAACACGGGCATTAACAAAGGTGGCAGCACTGGCCGCCCCGTGGCGATAGGGAGTTCTCCCCCCTCCGCGGTGCTGGCGCGGCGTAGCCACCACAGTACGGTGCGTAACAGCACGGTGTCGTCATGGCACGGTGTAGTCACGGCACGGTGTAGTCATGGCACGGTGTAGTCATGGCACGGTGTCGTCGAGCCAGCCGCGGCGGGCGGCCTGGCGGGCCAGCTGGAACCGGGTCTGGGCATTCACCCGCTCCATCAGCCCCCGCACCCGGCGCTGGTAGGTCCGCTCGCTGAGCCGCAGCTCGCGGGCGATCACGTCGTCGGGCGTGCCCGCGGTGAGCAGGGCCAGGATGCGGCGCTCCTCGGCGCTGGGCTGGTCCTGCACGGCCCAGTCGGCGGTGGGCAGGCGCAGCGGGATGGCCAGCTCCCAGAGCGTCTCGAACAGCGCGATGACCGCCTCGAGCAGGCCGGACTTGTGCACGACGACGATGCTCTCGATGGCCTCGGGCGCGGCCTGCAGCGGCAGGATGGCCAGCGTGTCGTCGACCATGACCAGCTTGGTCGGCAGGCTGGGCAGCACGCGGGCCTGCTCGCCGAGGCTGATCCCGGCCTCCAGGTCGGCCAGCCGGCCGGGCACCTCGACCGCGGCCCGCTCGTAGATGTTCCGTACCACGCCGCCGCGCCGGAGCAGGTCGCCCTCGACCAGGTTGAGCGCGGTCGGGTTGGCTCCGTAAGGCGGCTTGTCGAGGCCGCGCAGCTGCTGGCGGGCGGTGCGCTGGGCCTGCTGCACCCGCTCCTGCGTGGCCTGGCTGCCGCTGACGATCTCGACCAGCTCGGCCGGGTCGCGCTTGCCCGCGGCCAGGCGGTAGCGCTCGGCCAGCTCCCGGGCTCGCAGGCGCGCGTTCTTGATCTCCTGCTCCCTGGCCAGCAGCAGGACGTCCAGCGCGATGGCCGGGTCGGCGGCCTGGTAGGCGGGCTGGTGGACGGCCTGGTGGGCGGGCGGCGCGGCCGGCCGGACATCGGCCAGGCGGCACGTGGTCAGCACGCCGACCGCCGCGCGCACCCGGGCCTGCGTCAGCCCGGTGGCGTCCGCGAGCTCGCTGACCGTGGCGGGCCGCCCGCTCAGCAGCACCTGGTACACGCTCTCGGCATCGGGGTCGATGCCAATCACGCCCAATGCCACACCACATCCTTACCCCGCCGGAACGACAGCTGCATCTTTATTTAACAAACGAGGCATAACGGGCGCAGCCGGCCTGGTGGCGGGAAGGCGCCGACGGCGGACATTCGCCACAGATGTCCCTTTACGCCGGTTCTCGCCGGACGGATTCTTCTGGCAAAACCCGAAGGAGGCAGCCTCATGCGCTCTCGGATGCGCAGACCGATACACGGACCGATACACGGACCGAGATGGCTTTCCCTGGTGACCGGGGCGACGACGGTGGCGGCGCTGACGCTGCTCGGCACCGCCACGGCCCAGGCCAGCCCGGCCGTCGTCCAGACCGCCGCGGCAGCACGCGCCGCGGCGCCCGTTCTCGCGGCCAATACCAACGCGCCCTGCAACGTGACGCCGAAGCCGGGCGACGCCCGCTGCTTCGCGGTCGTGCGCACCCCGGCCGACCATAACCTCCGGGCGGCCGCCAGCCAGTCGGGCCCGCCAGCCACGGCGCTGACCCCGGCCGATATCCAGTCCGCCTACCAGCTGCCCGCCGCGGCGGGAGCGGGCGAGACGGTCGGCATCGTGGACGCCTACGGCGACTCGCACGCCGAGTCGGACCTGACCGCGTTCCGGTCCCACTACGGGCTGCCGGCCTGCACCACGGCGAACGGCTGCTTCCGCAAGGTCAATCAGGCCGGCGGGACGGCCTACCCCGGCGACGACTCCGGCTGGGCGCTGGAGACCTCGCTGGACCTGGACGCCGTCTCGTCGGCGTGCCCGCGGTGCCACATCCTGCTGGTGGAGGGCAGCAGCCCGAGCATCGCCGACCTGGCCGCGGCCGAGAACGAGGCGGTCAAGCTGGGCGCCAAGTTCATCTCCAACTCCTACGGCACCAACGAGGACCCGGCGCTGCTGGCCTACGACAGCGCCTACCAGCACCCCGGCGTGGCGGTCACGGTCTCCACCGGGGACACCGGCAACCTCGTCGAGTGGCCGTCGTCGGATCCGGACGTGACCGCCGCGGGCGGCACCACGCTGGCCAAGGACCCCTCCGTCTCCCGGGGCTGGGATGAGACGGCGTGGGACAGCGGCGGCTCCGGGTGCTCCACGATCGAGCCGCAGCCGCAGTACCAGCTGGGCATCACCACCGACTGCGCGATGCGGGCCACCGCCGACGTGTCGGCCGACGCCAACCCGGCCAGCGGCCTGGGCATCTACGACACCCTGCTCGCCGGCGGCGAGGGCGGCTGGGTGCAGGTGGGCGGCACCAGCCTGGCCTCGCCGCTGATCACCTCGATGTACGCGCTGGCCGGCGCGCCGGTGGCCGGCACCTATCCGGTCAGCTACCCGTACCACGACCCGAGCCAGGCCAGCGACCTGTTCGACATCACCCAGGGCTCGAACGGGAGCTGCGGCAACGTGCTGTGCACCGCGGGCCAGGGCTGGGACGGGCCCACCGGCCTGGGCACCCCGGACGGGGTCAGGGCGTTCTCCGGCGGGCCGCAGGGCCAGATCACCGGGAAGGTCACCGACGCCCGCACCGGCCAGCCGGTGGCCGGGGTGACGATCACCGCCAGCCCGGGCAACTACGCGACCCGCACCGGCACCAGCGGCACTTACACCCTGGGCGTCACGGCCGGCACCTACACGGTCAGCGCCACCATGTACGCCTACAAGACGGGCCGCAGCGGCGCCGAGAAGGTGCCCGCCAGCGGGTCCGCCAGCGCGAGCTTCTCCCTGGCCGAGCTGCCGCACGCCACGGTCACCGGCACCGTCACCGACGGGTCCGGCCAGGGCTGGCCGCTCTACGCGAAGATCACCATCGGCGGCGGCTACCCCGGCGCCCCGGTCTACACCAACCCGTTCACCGGGCGCTACCGCGTGGTGCTGGCCGGGCCGGCCAGGTACCCGGTCCAGGTCGCCTCGGCCCAGCCCGAGGTGCTGGGCGCCGCGGGCGGCGGCTACGCCGGCCAGAGCGAGCAGCTGTCGGTGGGCACCGGCACGCAGACCCGTCACTTCGCGCTCCGGGTGGACAAGGCCGCGTGCGCCGCGCCCGGCTACGGCCCGGCCGGGCTGGCCGAGAACTTCGGCGGCTGGGCCGGCGGCACGCCGCGGCCGGGCTGGACGGTCGCCGGGACCAGCGCGGGCTGGCGGTTCGACAACCCCGGCAGCCTGCGCCGGGGGACACCGACTCCGGCGACCAGTTCGCCATCGCCGACTCCGGCGCCAGCGGCGGGCGGATGGACAGCTCGCTGACCTCCCCGGCGGTGAACCTGTCCGGCCAGTCCGCGCCTGCCGTCCGGTTCACCTCGGGTTACTACGGCGGCCGCGGGCAGCAGGGTGAGATCGACCTGAGCACCGACAACGGCCGGACCTGGAGCCGGGTCTGGCACCAGGGCGCCGGGGACGCGGTCGGCCCGGTCAGCGTGCCCATCCCGCGGGCGGCGGGCAAGTCACGGGTCCGGGTGCGGTTCCGCTACGCCGGCGATGACGCCTGGTGGTGGTCGGTGGGCGACGTGCTCATCGGCACGCCGGGCTGCGCGGCCCTGAAGGGCGGCCTGGTGACCGGCCTGGTCACCCAGCGCGGCTCCGGCCTGCCGGTGGACGGGGCCACGGTGACCGCGTCCGGCAGTGCGGCCGGCGCCGCGCCCGGCATCGCGGCGGCCACCGGTGACCCGGCGCTGTCCGGCGGGCTGTACCAGGTGTTCAGCCCGGCCGGCCGGCACTCTTTCACCGCGAGCGCGGGCGGCTACGCCGCGGCGTCGGCCACCGTGCCGGTCACCGCGGGCCGGCTGACCCGCCGGGACTGGGCGCTGACCGCGAAGAGCGCGGCGGCCCGGCACGCGGCACCGCTCAGCCTGCCCGCCGCCACGACCGCGGCCAGCCGGCCCGGCGCGGCGCCGGCCAGGCTGGTGACCCTGCCCGGGCTGCGGGGCCGGTCCTACACGGTCACGCTGATCACCGGAGACCAGGTCCGGCTGACCGCCGCCAGGGGCGGCCGGTACTCGGTCACCACCGTGCCCTCGCCGGCGGCCAGCCCCGAGCTGAGCGTCAGCGCGGTGGCTGACCGCGGCGGCATCAGCACCTTCCAGGCCATGCCGTCGGACGCGGCGGGGCTGATCTTCGGCGGCCGGCTGGACCGCGGGCTGTTCGACCTGAGCTGGCTGATCCGGCACGGCGACACCGGGCCGGGAGCCACGCTGCCGCTGGTGCTGCGCTACGGCGGTCACTCCGCTCACTCGCTCTGCTCGCCATTGAGCGCCAGTGCGCTGGTCAGTGCCGCGCGGGCGCTGCCCGGGGCGAGCGTGACCGGGGTGTCGCCCGGCACCGGCACCGTGCGGGTCCGCGTCGCCGCCGGGAAGGCGGCCCGGTTCTGGGCCGCGATCACCGGCCGGGCCGCGGCCCGTTCGGGAGCCCTGGAAGCCACGCTGGCCGGCGGCCTCACGCGGGTATGGCTGGCGGGCCACCAGGAGGGCGCCGCGCCGGCCGCCAGGCCCGCGGACGGCCAGCTCTACACCGTCACCGAGACGATCGACGGGCCGGCCAGCAAGTCGCGCTGGTGCGGGAACGGGCAGTCGCTGTGCGTGCTGCCTGACTTCAGCCTGTTCGGCACCAGCGGCGACGGCACCGGCCAGGGCTTCCAGCCCTCGGGCGTGACCTGCGCCGCGGGCACCAGCCCGTGCCTGGCGTACCAGGTCACCTACAGCGTCCCGGTCGGGACCTACATGGCCTCGGGCTTCGCCCTGTTCTCCCAGGACAACGAGCAGCAGGAGCTGGACCTGACCGTCCCGCAGGTGACAGTGGCGGGCGACACCGGCTTCACCGTCAACGCGAACGCCGCGCGGCAGCTCACGGTGGCCACGCCGCGGGCCAGCTACCCGGTGGCGCTGGCGCTGGAGGCCTACCGGATGCTGCCGGACGCCACGTTCGCGGAGAACTTCTCGTTCATCACCTACGGCTGGCAGCGGGCCTGGGTGATCCCGAGCCGTCCGGTGACGGTGGGCGCGTTCGACTACTCCAGCAGCTGGATCAGGTACTCGCCGACGCTGGCCATGAGCGTGGCGGCCCCGCAGCGGCTGGCGCTGCAGCCGTACTACCCGAGCTACGCCTCGTCGCCGGGCGATCCGTTCGCGCTGTTCCACGGGACGCGCACGCTGCCGGTGGTCAGCGCGGGCATCGGCACCAAGGAGCAGTTCAGCAAGGTCAACGTCCGCGGCAAGCTGGCGCTGATCAAGCTCGATCCCAAGGTGGGCGGCTGCCTGGTGGAGGACTCGCAGCTGCAGAACGCGCTGAGCGCCGGCGCGGCGGGAGTCCTGGTGGACTCGACGCTGCCGCCGAGCGTGGGCACCGCCACCTGCAACATGCCGGTCCAGCCGCAGTGGTTCTACGGCGAGGGCACGGAGGTGAGCATCCCGTTCGCGTCGCTGACGCCGGACCAGGCGCACGCGGTCGAGCACCAGCTGGCCCGCGGCAGCGTGCGGATCCGGGTGGCCGGGCTGGCCAGCAGCCCGTACCAGTACGACCTCAAGTTCTACTCCGAGGGCAAGATCCCGAGCGCGACCGCGTACGACGTCACCGGCCGGACGCTGACCGCGGTCACCACCCGGTACCACTCGGCTCAGCCCGGCGTGGCCGAGCCGAGCGACACCACGTTCGCGCCCGACGAGTACTTCGTCGCCGGGGTGGATGACGTGCTGCCCGCGCAGGCCACCCAGACCGAGTACTACGGGCCCGACTCCCCGGCCGACGTCTGGAACCGGGCGCCGAGCCTGGTGATCGGCGGCAACCTGGTCGAGGAGCCGCAGGCCTACGACGTGTTCGGCCAGCGCGGCGGCCGGATCGGCGAGGACTGGTTCGACGCCCCGGCGGCCCTGGGCGCGGTCGCGTCGCCGGCCGGGGTGTTCGCCGCCCAGCCGGGCAAGTACGACAGCGCGACCTCGGGCGTGGCGGGCTGCGCCGGCTGCCGCCAGGGCAACGTGTTCTACCCGCTCTTCTACCAGGTCTCGGGGGCGGCTCCGGGGCAGATCGAGGGGCCGTTCCTGTTCGCGCCGGGCAGCGACATCCAGCTGTCCCACGACGGAACGGCGATACCGCCGACCCCGCTGGACGGGGCGGCGACCTACCCGATGCCCGCGAAGAAGCAGGCCTACCTGCTCCGGGTCACCGACGGCGGCCAGTCCGCGGCCTGGCGGTTCACCTCCGGTGCGCCGTCGGTCACGTCCTCGCCGCCGGGCTTCGGGTGCGTGGGGACGGCCTTCGCCGGCTCGACCGCCCCGTGCGCGCCCGACCCGCTGATCTTCCTGCGGTTCAACGCGTTCACCGGCCTGACCAGCACGGTCAGCGCGCAGGCCACGCACCAGATTGAGGTCACGCCCGCCTACCAGGCCACCGTCGCCCCGGCCCGGGTCACCAGCCTCCGGCTGTGGATCAGCACCGACGGCGGCAAGACCTGGCAGCGGGAGACCGTCCGGGAGACCGACGGCAGCTACCTGGCCAGCTACCAGGTCCCCGCGCGGTCGGCGACGGACGGCTCGGTCAGCGTCCGGGTCGACGCCGCCGACTCGGCCGGGAACACGGTGTCCCAGACGCTGGACGACGCCTGGGGCATCTCGGGCTGAGGAAGGAGGACCGCCAGGGCACGGACGGCCGGCGCCGGATATGGCGCCGGCCGCCCGTGCTACGGCCTATCCGAGGTATCGGGCGCGGGGCCGGGCTTGCGGCCGACGCCGCCCCACTGAGTGGAGGCGGCGGTCTCGTCTCCCGGGGCCAGCGGCCGCCATTCCGGGACCCGGACCACGCCGGGCGGGACCAGGTCAAGGCCGTCGAAGAACCGCTGCACCGCTGGGTAGTCGCGGGGCGTGGCCGGGCGGGCCACCCGCTGGTTGATCCGGCGGGCCATCTCGGCGGTCGCCTCGGGCTCCAGGTCGGCGCCGACGTGGGTCAGGGCCAGGAAGCTGCCCGCGGGCGCGGCGTCCAGCAGCCTGGCCACCAGGGCGTGCGGGCCGTCGCCGTCAGCGACCATGTGCAGGACCGAGACCAGCATGATCGCGACCGGGGCGGAGAAGTCCAGCGCGGCCGCGGCCTGCTCGAGCAGGCGGCCGGTGTCGCGCAGGTCGGCGTCGAGGTAGCGGACGCGGCCCGGCGGCCGGCCGGCTAGCAGCGCACGGGCGTGGGCCAGGACGACGGGGTCGTTGTCCACGTACACCACCCGGCAGCCGGGCGCGACGTCCGCGGCGATCTCGTGCACGCCGCCCGCGGTGGGCAGGCCGGTGCCGATGTCCAGGAACTGGCGGACGCCGGCGTCGCTGGCCAGGTAGCGCACGGCGCGGGCCAGGAACGCCTGGTTGGACTGGATGGAGGAGACCAGGTCGGGGTAGGCGGCCCTGGCCTGCTCGGCGGCAGCCCGGTCAGCGGGGAAGTTGTCGGTCCCGCCGCGCAGGTAGTTCTGGATCCGGGCGATGTGGGCCACGCTGGTGTCGACGCCGGGCACCGCCTCCATGACTGCACCTTCTCAGGGCAGGGACTGCTCGGTCCAGATGCTCTTGCCGGTGCTCATGTACCTGGTACCCCAGCGGTCGCACAGCGCGGCGATGAGCTGCAGGCCGCGCCCGCCCTCGTCAGTCCAGGCGGCCCGCCGGATGCGCGGCGTGGTCAGGCTCCCGTCGAAGACCTCGCAGATCAGGCTGCGGCTGCGCAGCAGGCGGAGCTGGAGGGGGCCCTTGGCGTGCCGGATCACGTTGGCGACCAGCTCGCTGGCCAGCAGCTCGGTGTTGAGGGCCAGCTCCTCCAGGCCCCACGCCTCGAGCTGCTCCTGCACGTGCTGGCGGGCGGCCCTGGCTGCCTGCGGGTCCTCGGGCAGCGACCAGGCCGCGATGGCGTCCGGGGCGGTGGCCCGGACCCGGACCACGAGCAGCGCGGCGTCGTCGGAGGTCTCCTGGTCGGCGGGCAGCAGCGCGCCGGTGATGCTCTCGCAGAGCTGGTCCAGGTCCTCGCCGTGGTGGGCCCGCAGGTGCTCGGCCAGGCGGCGCATGCCCGCCTCGGTGTCGCGCCGGGCCGACTCGATCAGGCCGTCGGTGTACAGGACCAGCAGGCCGTCCTGGGGCACCGGCAGCTCGATAGCCTCGAACGGCGGCACGGCCACGCCGAGCGGGGGGTCGGTGGCGCTGTGCGCGAACTGCACCATGCCGTCCGGCCAGACCACGGCGGGCGGCGGATGGCCGGCCCTGGCCATGGTGCACAGCCGGGTGATCGGGTCGTAGATCGCGTACAGGCAGGTGGCGAACGAGTCGTCGCCCAGCCCGCTGACCAGGTCGTTGAGGTGGCCGAGGATCTCGTCGGGCGGCAGCTCGAGGTCGGACAGGGTCTGCACGGCGGTGCGCAGCCGCCCCATGATGACCGCCTCGGGCAGGCCGTGCCCCATCACGTCGCCGATCACCAGGGCCACCCGGTCGGCGGACAGCGGGATGACGTCGTACCAGTCGCCGCCGACGTCCATGCCGTGGCCGGCGGGCAGGTACCGCGCGGCCGTGATCACCGCGGGCAGCTCGGGCAGCTGCTGGGGGAGCAGGGCACGCTGGAGCGCCTGGGCCCGTGCGTGCTCGGCGTCGAACAGCCGGGCCCGCTCCAGGGCCTGGGCCATCAGGGCGCTGAGCGCGGTCAGCAGGGCGCGCTCGCCGGAGCTGAGCCGCCGCGGCTGGTCGAAGGTGACCACGCACAGGCCGACCAGGCGGCCCGAGACGACCAGCGGCATGAACGCCCAGGCCTGCATGTTGCTGCGGACCGGCTCGCGGATCCATTCCGGGTAGCGCCGGGCGTACTCCCGCGGCGAGGAGATGAACCAGGGCCGGTGATCGCGCACCGCCTCGTGGGCGGGCGCGATCTCCCGCATCGGGCCGTCGATCTGCTCGAGGTAGCTCGGCGGGTACCCGACCGCGCCGATCACCCGCAGCCGGTCGTTCTCGATGACCTGCATGACCAGCCCGGCCGCGCCGAACGGCGGCAGCACCCGCTCGGCCACGGCGGTCACCACGTCCTGGGAGGTCACCGCCTCGGCCAGCGCGGCGGTGAGGTCCTGGATCCGGGCCGCCCGCTCGGCCGCCGCGTGCTCCACCGCCTCCTGATCGGCCAGCCGCTTGCGCGACTCGGTGATGTCGGTGATGTACCAGGCCAGGCCGTCCGGTACGGGGACGAACCGGAACCGGTACCAGCGGTCGGTGTCGGGCCACTGGGCGTCGAAGCCGGTCGGCATGGTCCCGGCCGCGGCCTTGCGGCAGCGGGCCTGGAGGCCGGGCACCCGGCGGATCACCAGCAGGTCCCACAGCACCCGGCCGGTCAGGTTCTGCAGCGAGCCCAGCAGCCGCTCGGCCTCGACGTTGGCGAACGTGATCCGCCATTCCCGGTCCAGGGACAGGAACCCGTCACTCATGTAGCGCAGCGCGCTCTGCACGCCGTCCCTGACCACCCGCGACTCGGTGGTGTCCCACCCCGTGCCCAGCATCCGGCCCGGCTTGCCGTCGGCGTCGGGCTCGACCCGGCCCCGGATACGCAGCCAGCGCACGCTGCCGTCGGGGCGGCGGATGCGGTACTCGGCGTCGTACGGCTCCAGGGCGCTGACCGCCTTGTCCAATGCGGCGGTGACCCAGCCGACGTCCTCGGGGTGGACCATGCCGAGCCAGGTCTCGATGTGCTCGTCGTAGGTCTCCGGGTCGAGGCCGAGGATGGCCATGGCGGGCTTGTCCAGGGTCAGCCGCCCCGGCCCCAGATCCCAGACCCAGGCCCCGACCTCGCGTGATGCCGAAGGCCCGCTGCAGGTCGCCTGCCCCGGCCGTCAACCCGTGCATAGCTGGCAACATACCCACCTGACCACGCTCTGTGACCTATCCAGGGTGGACTAGGGCGATTCGGAGCCAGTCCGCGGGCTGACCGCGGGCCCGGTCCTGGTACGGCAGCGCCCGCAAGATCGGCGCGATGCGGCTGCTGCGCCCGGTGATCGCCGCCGCGGTGATCATCCCGCTGTTCGTCAGCCAGCCGCGCGGCTCGCGACCCTCCCAGCCGCAAGAAGCTTGACTGACAAGGAGCTTGACAGTGACGGGGCGAGTCTCATAGCGTCCTGCCGTGCCGACATCAGCCGCCGAAGACGCCGGAGGAGAGGAGATCCTCGTGCTGCTGGTGCGGGCGCGGGGTGGCTACGGCAACACCATCAGCGCTCAGCTGGCCGCGGCGGGGTTCGATGACCTGCCCAGGAACGGGCCGTTCGTGCTGGGCGGGCTGGGCGCTTCCGGCCTGGCCGGCGTTTCCGCGGAAACGCCGGCGCTGCCGCGACCGGGCGTCCCGGCCGTCGAGCTGATCCGCAGCCTGGGCGTTACCCGGCAGGCGGCCAGCCAGCTGATCGACACGCTGGTGCTGCGCGGGTACCTGAGCCGTGAGATCAACCCCGACGACCGGCGCCGCATGAACATCGTGCTCACCGAGCGGGGCCGGGCCGCGGCGGCGGTCATCCGCGCTGGTATCGACGAGGTCGAGGCCGAGCTGTACGAGGCGCTCTCGCCGGCGGAACTGGCGGGACTGCGCGCCGGGCTGGCCGCGCTGGGACGGATCAAGGAGCGGACCGAACGTGGCTGACCAGCAGCGGAGATTCCAGGTACCGGCCGGGCGCTGCCTCAGCGTGGCGCCGGGGATGCCGACTACCGACCTGGCCCGCACCGTCGAGCATTACCGGCGGCTCGGGTTTACTTTCAGCACGCCGGGCGGCGCTTCGCTCGACGAGGCGGGGTTCGCGATCGCCCGGCGTGATGGCATCGAGCTGCACTTCGCCGTGAAGCCGGACCACGATCCGAGTCGGACTGCCACGTGGGTGTACATCAGGGTCGAGGACGCCGACGTCATGAACGAGGAGCTCAACGCGGCGGGCGCGGGCCAGGGCCGCCCGGTACATGACACCGACTACAAGATGCGCGAGCTTGCCCATATCGACCCGGATGGCAACCTGCTGCTGTTTGGCTCGCCCCTGCCCGAAGGCGAAGCCGGGCAGCCTGAATCTCCGGCGGAGCAGGCCCGCGGGCTCCCTGACAGCGACCGGGCTGTGTTCGAGCTGCTGCGCGTCATCAAGCTGGGCGATGCCCAAGCGGTGACCCGGATTCTCGGCGCGGATCCCGGCCTGGCCTCGTGCCGGATCAATGGCGTCACGCCGCTGCACCACTTCGCCGACGCGCCCGGTCACCGGCCGGATGCGGCGGCCATGGTGAACGCGCTGGCGGCGGCCGGGGCCGACCTGAATGCCCACGCGCGGGACACCTGGCACCACGAGACCCCGCTGCACTGGGCGGCCAGCAACGACGACGTCGCGCTGATCGACGCGCTCCTGGACGCGGGCGCCGACATCGAGCATCCGGGATCGTCTATCAACGGCGGACCGCCGGTTCAGTCGGCTCTGGGCTACGCGCAGTGGGCCGCGGTGCGGCGGCTCTGGGAGCGCGGTGCCGAGACCGGGCTGCCGCACGCCGCCGTCCTGGGCCAGCTGGACCGGGTGACTGCGCTGGTCGAGGCCAGCCCGGCGCCGGGTCCCGATGACCTGTCCGGAGCGTTCTGGAACGCCTGCCGGGCCGGGCAGCTTGAGGCCGCCCGCTACCTGCTCGCCCGGGGCGCCGACCTGGACTGGCCAGCGCCGTGGGATGGCCGCACGCCCCTCGATGCGGCCAGCGCCAGCCACCAGCACGACACAGTGGCCTGGCTGCGCGCCAGCGGAGCTGAGCCAGGCCGCCTGCCGGGCGCATCGTCAGGTCACGTCGCGCCGGCGGATCCGGGTGATAGCGGCTGCGGCGAGAGCCAGCGCATACCCGGCCATGATGAGCGCGCCGGCCCATGAGGGCGGAGCGTGCGGGAAGGCGCGGCTCGGGGGCGATCATCACCTCGGTCGCGACGGTGGGAGCGATAACCGATGCCCCGAGTATCCAGGCCTGGCCGTCGAGGTTGTAGATGAGGTGCGAGATCAGTTCCGCGGCTGCGAATCCTCCCGCATAGGTGGCCAGGCCCGTGATCACCGCGGCGGCCGGGCCGCGGATGAGCGTGCCCAGGCTCAGGCCGAGGATGGCCCAGGTGACGAACGCGAGCAGGCTCAGCAGCACCGGGCGGATCACGGTCCAGCCGGCCAGTGACGTGCTGAGGTGCTCGCCGTGCAGGTAGAACGCGGTGGTCACCCCGCTGGCGACCGTGGCGATCAGCCAGAAGAGCGCGCCGAGGCATGCGGCCGCGATCAGCTTGGCCGCGATGACCCGGCCCCGGCGGGGGACGGTCATGAACGTGGCTGCCGCGGTGTGCTGGGAGAACTCGTCCGTGGCGACCCGCATGCCGACGAGCATCGCGAACAAGACACTCAGGACCTGGCCTGAGGTCATCATGCTGGCGGCGATTGCCGCCACGCCCGCGGGCGTGCGCGCCAGGGCGGCCTGGGCCAGTGCCTGCGCCTGCGCCCGGTCAGGGAGGTCCGGCTGCGGGTGGAGCTGGTAGTGATGGCTGAACCCGTTTCTGGTCAGGGCCGCCGCGGTGAAGAGCGTGAAGCCGGCCAGGAACAGCCACCAGGATCGCGTCGTGCGGATCTTCATGATCTCGGCCCTGACCAGGCGCAGCGACCTGGTGCCGCTGGCGCGCGCCCGGCCCGGCGCGAGGCTGCGCGCGGTCATCGGATCGCGGCCTTCCCCGCGGTCAGTTCCAGGAACGCCGCCTCGAGGTCCGGGCGCTGCGTAGCCAGCTGGTGGATGGCGATGCCGGCCCGCTGAGCGGCGTCGCCGATCGCGACGGCCCCGACCCCGGTGATGTAGACGTCGCCCGCGCCCGCCGGCGTCATGACGGCCACGCCGCCGAGCGTGGCTTCGAGTTCGGCCAGCCGGGGACTGCGCACCAGCGTGCGCCTGGTCTCCGTGATCGAGCCGATGATGGAGGCCACCGTGCCCTGGGCGACCAGCCGCCCGGCCGCGATGATGATCAGGTCGTCGGCGAGCTGCTCCATCTCCGCCAGCAGATGGCTGGACAGCAGGATCGTGCGGCCGCCCGCCGCCAGCGCCCGCAGCGCGCCGCGCAGCCAGCGGATCCCCTCCGGATCCAGCCCGTTGGCCGGCTCGTCCAGGATCAGCACCTGCGGGTCGCCCAGCAGCGCAGCCGCGATGCCCAGCCGCTGCCGCATCCCGAGGGAGTACCCCCGGAACCTCCGGCGGGCGGCCGCCGTGAGCCCGACTATCTCCAGGACCTCGTCCGCCCGCGCCAGCGAGATCCCGGCCGCCAGGCAGATGATGCGCAGGTGATCACGGCCGGTGCGGTCCTCGTGCGCCCCGCCGGCCTCCAGCAGGCCGCCGGCGCGGCGGATCGGCTCGGCCAGTTCCTGGTAGCGGAGGCCGCCGATGGCGGCGGTTCCGGCCGTCGGCTCGACCAGGCCGAGCAGCATCCGCAAGGTCGTGGTCTTGCCCGAGCCGTTCGGCCCCAGAAGGCCGGTGACGCGGCCCGGTTCCACGACGAACGACAGGTCGTCTACCGCCGTGATCCCCCGGTACTGCTTCGTCAGCCCGGAGACGACGATGCGCCCGCGGGACAGGTGCTCGCGCGGGACCGGCTGCCCGCCGGGCGGCCCGTCCGGGAACCCGGGCGCAGCGCCTCCGGCCAGAGCGCTGTCTCGCCGATGGAGCCGCACCAGCCAGGCCACGCCCCCGATCACCAGGGCGGCAAGCAGTACGACCATCACACCGGACCTCTCGGGGGGGCGAGTACGCCGCGATAACTCTATATAGAAAGAGTTAGGACGGGCAACGCGATCGTGGCGTCCGGCGGGCAAACTCTATGCATATAGACTCCGGGCATGCCGCGGAACCGGATCCCGTCGCCGCAGACCGTGAAGGTGCTGGCCGCCCTGGCGGCCGAGCCGTCGCGCTGGCGGTACGGGTATGAGCTGGGAGCCGAGACCGAGCTGAAGGCGGGGTCGCTGTACCCGATCCTGGTCCGGCTGGCCGACCGCGGGTTCCTGGAGGCCCGGTGGGAGGAGTCCCCGCCGCAGGGCCGGCCCGCGCGCCATCTGTACCGGCTGACCGCGGGCGGCCTGGAACTGGCGGCGGCGGCCCCCGCGCCCGGCACGGCCCCGCGGCTCGCGCCCGGCAGCAGCCGCCTGGCCTCGCGGCCGCAGCCGGACGGTGCCTGATGCGCGGCGTGGCCCGCCGCCTGCTGACCGTGCTGACGGCGGTGATGCCGCCGGGGCGCCGGTCCTTCGGCCAGGCCATGGTCGCTGAACTCGACTATGTCCTGTCCCGCCGGGGCCGGGCCCGGCTCGTACTCGGTGCGCTCCGGGTCGCGCTGCTCCCGCCGCCCGCGCTGGCCGGCTACGGCCGCGCGGCCGGGCGTGCGGCGCTGGTCGCGGGCGTCGGGTGGATTCCGCTGGGCACCGTGCAGTACGTGGCCAGCGTCGTGTTCCCTGGCCAGCCGGACAGTACGCTCAGCGTGCTCACGGTGGACGCCTACCTGATCGTCATGCTCATGACCGTGGGCGCCGTCGCCCGGCGCGTCGCGGGCGGGACCGGGCAGCGGATCGCCGCGGGCCTGGTGGCGGGCCTCATCATCGCGGTGCTCGCGATGGCCACCTTCGCCGTGATCGACAACGCGTTCCTGTCGATCGTCAGCCACCAGCAGGCCAACATCGACGGATTCCGGGCCAGCGGCCTGACCTCGATGCGCGCCTACCTCAACCGGTCGCTGGAAGCGACCGCCCCTGGCCTGGCCATCTTCCTGGCCGTCGTCGGCGCGATCCTCGGGCCGCTCGGCGGCGCGGCCGACCGCGCGATCGTCGTCGCCAGGGCCCGGCGGCAGGTCAGCCCGCATCGCGACCAGCTCCTCTAGTACCCCTGACCGGGTGAGATCCCGGTCAGCGGCGGTGTATCAGGCCCGGCCCGGGCGACTCCGCAGGACAGGAAGAGATTCGCCTAAGGCACGCCTGACCGTCCGTGCTGACGGAGCGGGCGGCTGGGAGGGCTGCATGGGCACTCGGTTCTGGCTGCGGCGTGCGCTGCCCGGAGTGCTGCTGGCGGCAGCGATCCTGGCCGGGCCGGCCTCGGCCGAGGGGGCGATCGCGGTTCCGGGACCGCCGAGCCTGTCCGCCGTCCCGGCCGGCAGCACGCAGGTCAACCTGAGCTGGGATCCTCCGGCTCCGTCCCACCTGGCGTTCGAGGGCTATGACGTCTTCGAGGGGACCAGCCCCGGTGGCGAGTCGGCCACCCCGCTGAACGACTCCCCGGTGACCGCCACCAGCTACCCGGTCACCGGCCTCACGGCCGGGACTACGTACTACTTCCTGGTCAGGGCCGTCTATCAGGCCTGCTCCGGGCGGGGCGACTGCAGCGCGCCGTCGCCCGAGGCATCGGCGACTACCTTGCCCGCGGCGCCCGCCGGGCTGGCCGCTGAGCCAGCCGGCCCCACCCAGGTGAGCCTGACCTGGGAGGCCCCGCCGGCATCCGGGCCGGGCCTGGAGGGCTACGACGTCTTCGACGGAACGAGTTCCGGCTTGGAGTCGGCGACCCCGGTCAATGACTCCCCGCTGCCCGGCACCAGTTATACCGTCCCTGACCTCACCGCCCAGACCACCTACTACTTCACGGTGACGGCCGTCTACCAGCAGTGCTCCGATGGCTGCACGACGGCGGAAAGCTCGCCGTCGGCCGAGGCGCACGCCACGACGGCCACTCAGGTGACCGCGCCCGGGGCGCCGACCGGGCTGGTCGCCGTCGCGGCCGGCCGGACGCAGGTGAGCCTGACCTGGAACGCCTCGACCGGCCCCGGTGCCGAGGGTTATGACGTCTTCGAGGGAACCAGGGCCAGCGGCGAGTTCGTCACTCCGCTGAACGACTCCCCGGTGATCGGTACCGCCCGCCGCGTCACCGGCCTCAAGCCCGGGACCACGTATTACTTCACCGTGTCCGCGGTCGGCCGGGCCGGTGAGAGCGGGCGGTCCAACGAGGCTCACGTCACGCTGGCCGGCGGCACAGGTCCGGGCGGGCCGCACGTCAGCAAGTCGGGCTCGGTCAGCCGGACTCACGCACCGCCCGGCGGGCTGCCGCTGCTGGCGTGGGCGGTCATCATCCTGGCCGGGGCAGCGGCGGCGCTGGGCGCGGGCCGGCGCTGGCTGCGTGCCCGGTCGTCAGCGGGGCCGGCGGCCCGGGTCCGGGCAGAGCCCCACCGGGGCCCGGTGGCCATCCCGGTCGTCCGCGTCACCGGGGCAAGCTCGGCGCACGCCGTGCGCATCGAGCCGCATGCCAGTCCGGCCAGTACGACGATCAAGGAGGTGCGGCCATGACGCAGGAGGCGCCAGCCCGCCCGGATACCGCGTTCAGCCTGCTCTTCGGCGCGGGTGCCGGGACCGATGACCTGCCGCAGCAGCTCGAGGAGCAGCTCGGCGGGGCCCTGGACAACCTGCCGCACGCCATCCATGAAGCGGCGGCCGGCCAGATCGCCGGCGCCGCGGCGCAACTGCTCGACGTCAACCTGGTCGATGTGCTCATCGGCGCCTGGCGCCTGCACGAGGAGCTCATCAAGGCGGCGCGGCGCAGCCTTCAGGCGCCCGGCGGCATCACCCTTCAGGACCTGCTGCCCTTCCAGGTCAGTGTCACCCAGGATCCCTATATCGACGTGCTGGTCGATGATCGTTCCGTGGCGAGGATTCAGTTCAGCCTGACGCTGGAGTACGAGGTCCGGGCCATGCTGCCGGAGATCCGCAGCGGCCGGCTGGTGGCCCTGCACGACGGGCACTGCGACGTCACCGCGACTCTGGCCATCGAGGACCAGCAGATAGCGTCGCGGTCGATGAGATTCGAGCTGCCCGGCGCTATCCGGCTCGGCGCCGGGCTGCGACTGCTGCCCGCCGAGGAGTACGCCGCCGCAGCCAGGCCGCGCGCTGGCGCGGCGGGCTAGGCGTCACAGCCAGGGCGGCGGCGCCCAGGGCGGCCCGTTGAACTGGACCGCGTCCGCGCTGCCGCGGCCGATCATCCAGGCCAGCAGGTCGGCCTGGGTCGCGCTGATGTCGCGCGCGCCGTGGGCCCAGCGCTGGCCGGTGTCGGTCGCGGCGAAGGCGACCCCGCTGACCTCGTCGCGGTCCTGCCACCCCCGCACGATGTTCGTGATGAGGGCGCTAGCCAGGTCGGCGGGGATGTCGGCGAAGGTCATCCGGCCGGCCAGGTCGACGCCATGCACCCAGGTCTCCCGTGCGCGCATCCAGGGCACGTCGCTGACGGGCACCGGCCGGCCCTCCGGGGTGCGCACCTCGGCGTCCCATGCGCTCTCGGGCAGTTGCTCGATGGCGGTGGCCAGCCGGGCCTGACTGGCCGCGAACTCGGCGCGAAGCTCGGCGGGGGACAGCGCCGCGGCCTGCTCGATTCCTTCGTCGCGGGCATCGGCCGAGGCGTACATCGGCGTCTCGACCCCGCTGCGGGCCCAGGTCAGCAGGTTGATCATGGCGTCGGCGTTGCCGGCCAGGTGGGCGACCAGGATCTGCCGGGTCCAGCCGGACAGCAGCGACGGCCCGGCCAGGTCGGCGTCGGGCAGCGCATCGACGGCGCCGCGCAGGGCTTGCTCGCCCTCTCGCCACCAGGCCAGGATCTCCGCGCGCAGGCCGGTCACGCGAGCTTCTCGGTAGACACGTAGGACACCGTAGCGGGCGGACGGCGCGCAGGGCGCCGCGGATGACGATCAGCCCGGCCGTGACGCCGCGCCACAGTCCTGTTCTGCTACGCGAACCGTGCAGAACGGCTTGACGTGTGTGGCGTTTCGTCGTTGATTCGGGGGCATGGAGAACAACGAGGTTCCTGCCCGCAAGGGCACCACCCGCCGCGTGTTCCTGTCCGCTTCGGCGGCAGGGGCGGTCGCGGCGCCCCTGGTCTCGCTGGCCGGTACGGCCAGCGCGGCTACCACCAGCGCGGCCGCCGCGGCGGGCCGCAAGCCACTGGCCCGGCAGCACTTCGACAATGACCTGCGGGCTTTAATCCGCCAGATCGATCCCGACCGGATCCACGCCACCATCCTGCGGCTGACCCAGTTCGGCACCCGGCACACCGCCTCCAGCCAGACCGACCCGGTACGCGGCATCGGTGCCGCGGTCAACTGGGTCTTCGAGCAGATGCAGGCCATCGCGGCCACCTCGAACGGCAACATGACGGTGCAGCAGCAGACGTTCACGCAGCCCGTCTCGAGCAACATCCCCGTGCCCACTACGATCACCAACGTCATCGCGACGCTCAAGGGGACCGCGTCCCCCGAGCGGTTCTACGTCATGACCGGCCACCTGGACTCGCGGTGCACCAACGTGGAGGACTTCACCAGCGACGCACCGGGCGCCGACGATGACGCCTCCGGCGTCGCGGCGATGCTCGAGCTGGCCCGGCTGTTCGCCACCAAGCAGTTCCCCGGCACCATCATCTTCGCCGCCGTCGATGGCGAGGAGCAGGGCCTGTACGGCTCGACGTTCATGGCCCGGCAGATGGCCGCGGCGGGCGCCGACGTGCAGGGCATGTTCAGCAACGACATCATCGGCGCGAGCCATTCCTTCGACGGCATGAAGCCGGATCCGTTCTCGGTGCGGATGTTCCTGGAGGGCATCCCGACCGCCGCGACCGCCAACGACATCGCGACCATGCAGTCGGTCGGCGGCGAGAATGACGGGAAGTCGCGGCAGCTGGGGCGGTACGTGGCGGAGGTAGCGCCGTTCGAGCTGACCGGCATGAACGTCCGGCTGATCTGGCGGCGAGACCGTTACCTGCGCGGCAGCGACCACCTGTCGTTCCAGGGTCAGGGCTACGCCGGCGGCGCGGTTCACCGAGCCGCGGGAGAACTTCGACCACGAGCACCAGAACGTCCAGGTGCAGAACGGAGTGCAGTTCGGAGACCTCATCCAGTACGTCGACTTCGACTACGTCGCGCGGGTGGCCGGCATCAACGCGGCGGCGCTGTGGGCGCTGGCCTCCAGCCCCAGCACACCTAAGAACGTGCTGATCCACACGACGCCGCCGCCCACCCTGGCCGGCACCAACCTGACCATGCTGAGCTGGGACGCCAACCCGGAGTCGAACCTGGCCGGGTACGAGGTCGTGTCCCGTGAGACCACGTCCCCGGACTGGACCGACGTGATCCCGGTCGGCAACGTCACCAGCGTCACGCTCAACATCTCCAAGGACAACGTCCAGTTCGGCCTGCGCGCCGTGGATCAGAACGGCAACCGAAGCCCGGTAGCCTTCCCGCAGGTCGCGGCATAGCTACGGGATACACGCGGGGTACCTGGCAGTAGCGTGACCGTCGGGCCGGAGCCTGGCCAGCCCGCCGGCAGCTGCTGGGAGGGCACCTGATGAACGCACCGCGCGGCGCCGGCCTGGACCCGCGCACGCCGGTCGTGGTGGGCGTCGGGCAGGTGTCGGAGCGCCTCGACCGCCCTGGCTATCAGCGCCGGTCGGCGGTCGAGCTAGCCAGCGCCGCCGCCTGGGCGGCGCTGACCGACACCGGAGCCAGCCCGGACGGCATCGCGGCGGCCATCGACACTGTCGCCGGGGTACGTCAGTTTGAGATATCCCATCCGCAGGCCCGGGCGCCGCTGGGCCGTTCGGACAACTTCCCCCGCTCGGTCACGCGCCGCCTGGGCGCCGATCCCGCGCGGGCGATCCTCGAGGTGGGCGGCGGTCAGGGCCCGCAGCATCTGGTGACCGAGCTGGCGGGCACGATCGCCGGGGGCGGCAGCGAGGTCGCGCTGGTGTTCGGGGCCGAGGCGATCTCGACGGCCGCCCGGTACGCGGAGGCGCCGGACCGGCCGGACTTCAGCGAGCATTCCGGCGGCAGCCTGGAGGACCGCGGCTACGGGCTGAGCGGCATGGTGTCGCCGCATCAGGCGGCGCACGGGCTGGCCGGGGCGCCGAGCCAGTACGCGCTGATCGACAACGCGCGCCGGGCCCGGCTCGGGCAGAGCCGCGCGGAGTACGCGGCGGCGATGGGTGCGCTGTTCGCGCCGTTCACGCGGGTGGCGGCGGCCAACCCGCACGCGGCGGCGCCGGTGGAGCGGGACGCGGCGGAGCTGGTCACGCCGACGGCGGAGAACCGGCCGATCGCCGATCCGTACCCGCGGTACATCGTGGCCAGGGAGAAGGTGAACCAGGGCGCGGCCGTGCTGCTGATGTCGGTCGCGGCCGCGCGGCGGCTGGGCGTGCCCGGCGAGCGCTGGGTGTTCCTGCGCGGCCATGCCGACCTGCGCGAGCGGGACCTGCTGGACCGGGCGGACCTGTCGGCCAGCCCGGCCGCGGTGATGGCGGTCGGGCATGCGCTGGAGGTGGCCGGGATCGGCCTGGCTGAGCTGTCGGCCATGGACCTGTACAGCTGCTTCCCGGCGCCGGTGTTCAACATCTGCGACGGGCTGGGCCTGGCTACGGACGATCCGCGCGGGCTGACGGTGACGGGCGGGCTGCCGTTCTTCGGGGGTGCGGGGAACAACTACTCGGCGCACGCGATCGCCGAGATCGTGCAGCGGGCTCGCCGTGAGCCGGGCTCGTTCGGGCTGGTCGGGGCGAACGGCGGCTTCATGACCAAGTACTCGGCCGGGGTCTACTCGACCAGTCCGGCGCCCTGGGCCCCGGACCGCAGCGCTGAGCTCCAGGCGGAGGTCGACGGCTGGGCGCCAGTCGGGCAGACGCTGCGGGCGGACGGCTGGGCCGTCATCGAGACGTTCACGATCCGGTACCGCCGCGATGGCAGCCGGATCGGCATCGTGATCGGGCGGCTGGAGGAGGACGGCCGCCGGTTCGTGGCCCGCGGGGAGGATCATGACGAAGAGCTCCTCGGGCTGCTGGCCGGGGAGCAGGCGGCGGGAGAGCGGGTCTTCGTGCGGTCGGTCGAGGCCGGCAACCGGGTCACGACGAGTCGGAGGTAGGCGTGAGGGGTCTGGACGGGCAGGTTGCCATCGTGACCGGCGCGGGGAGCGGAATCGGGCTGGGCATCGCGGAGGTGCTGCACGGCGAGGGCGCCGCGGTGGTGATCGCCGACCTGGACGCGGACCGGGCGCGGGCGGTGGCCGCGCGGCTGGGCGCGTGACGGCGGGGACGTGCTGGACATCGGCACTGATGTCACCAACCCGGAGGACCTGGCGCGGCTGGCGGCGGCGGCCATCGGCCGGTGGGGGCGCATCGACATCCTGGCCGCCAACGCGGGGATCTACCCGCAGATCCTGCTGCGCGACCTGACGCCCGCCGACTTCGACCACATCATGGCGGTGAACGTGCGCGGCGCGATGCTGGCCATGCAGGCCTGCCTGCCGCAGATGATGACCCAGGGCTACGGGCGGATCGTGCTCACCTCGTCCATCACGGGATCGGTGGTGGGCCAGCCGGGCTACGCCCACTACGGCGCGACCAAGGCGGCGATGCTCGGGCTGATGCGCTCGGCGGCGCTGGAGGTGGCGGGCGCGGGGGTCACGATCAACGCGGTGCTGCCGGGCAACATCCGCACGCCGGGCTTCGGCGACCTGGGACCGGAGCATGAGCAGCGCATGCTCGGCGCCATCCCGCTGGGCCGGGTCGGGGAGCCGGAGGACGTGGGCTGGGCGGTGCGCTTCCTGGCGTCGGCGGAGGCCGGTTACATCACCGGCCAGACCCTGATCATCGACGGCGGCCAGGTGCTGCCGGAGGGCGCGGGCTGAGGGCGGCGCACACGGGGCGCTAGCGGGTCTGCCCGTACCCGAGTCGCTCACCTACAGTAATTGAGCAGAGTGTTAGCATCACTGAGCGTGATCACCTTAGGAGCCGCTCGGGCCGCTGCGGCGGTGCTATCGATCTCCGTCGTGGCCGCGGTACCGGTGGCCGCGGCGAGCGGGTCGCCGGTGTCCGCGGGCCGTGCCAGCAAGCTGCCGTACACCTACCGGGTGCTGCGCCGCGACGTGATCATCAACGCCGACATCTGGAACCGCAAGCCCGAGATGATGGCGGCCGGGCTCGGCTTCACGAACATCATCGGCGTGCCCGGCCTCACCACCAGCAACGTGCCGCTGAGCAGGACGCTGACGGTACTGGGCGGCGGTGCCTGGAACAGCAACGTGCACTGCTCGGACGGGCAGACACCGCCGCTGGCCAGCTACACCTCGGCTGCGACGCCTTCGTCGATCCGGAGCCTGTACGGCCAGGACGTCTACTATTCCGACGGCCTGCCGGTCGAGTTCAGCTGGCCGATCCTGCCCAGCAGTCTCGACGCCGACGACTTCGCGGTCACGCTGAACAACGGGACCACGGTCACCCCGCAGGTCGTCTCGATCTGGCCCAATTTCGAGTACAACGAGCGCTCGGTAGCGGTGATGTTCGGGCACTTCGGCAACCGGGTGCCGCCCGGCCAGGCGGGCGCGATCTACCCGGTCTCGGTCCGGGTCGTCCGCGGCTCGTCCGTCCTCAGGCTGGTCGGCCCGGGTCAGCGGATCGTCAGCGCCGTCGGGTTCTCGGCCCGGACCCCCGGCTCGCCCTACACGGCGTCCGGCGTGCCCCCGGACCAGCGGGGCGGTCCGACCTTGGTCGCGGCCAAGCTGAGCAGGATGTCGGCGGTGGGGAACACCGGGCCGCCGATCTTCCGGCAGAACCTGCCCAACTCGGGTGTGAGCCTGTACGGCCGCCAGGCTAAGTTCCGCCTGCGGGTGTACACCTCCGGCGGCATGACCCCCAACGGGGTCACCCCGCTGCTGCCGACCGAGTACGACCAGTACTTCCGCGTCGACGCGGTCACCTCGTCCGGCAAGACCGTCCAGCTCACCCGGTCCGGCAAGACCTACTACATCGACGGCCGGCCGCTGCGCGTCGTCGGCCTGGCCAACCTCGGCCGCAAGCAGGCGTCCTACGACGACTGCTACACCGAGGTCCGCAACAATTACATCGACATCGTGCTCGACGGCAGCGAGGCCGCGGCCCGGCGGATCACGACCGTGGAGATCCCGTCGACCGGGCGGTACAAGCCGCTGTACAACCCGGGCGGTCCCGGCAACGACCCCGCGCCCGGCGTCCACTACAGCGCGCCCAGCCCGCCGATCTCGGAGCACGTCATGATCGCCCTGACCAACCCGCTGACGGTTACCTACCGCCCGCGCTGAGCGCGAATGCCTCGGCCAGGAAGTCGCGGGCCGCCGCGAAGGAGCGGCGGTCGGCCGCCTCGTGGTAGGCCACTCCCGGCGTCGCGCCGGGTGTGGCGTGGGCGTGGGTGAACCCGTGCTGGGCACCGCCGTACATGATGAGCTGCCAGTCCGCGCCGGCCTCGTTCATCTCGTCGGCGAAGGCGGTGACGTCGCTGAGCGGGACGTGCGGGTCGACGGCGCCGTGGCAGACCAGCAGCCGGGCGCGGACCGCGCCCGGCTTGGCCGGCGTGCTGGTGGCCAGGCTGCCGTGGATGCTGACGGCAGCGGCCAGGGGTACCCCGGACCGGGCGAGCTGCAGGGCGGCCAGGCCGCCGAAGCAGAAGCCGACGGCCGCTACCTGCCCGTTGGTGCCCGGGCTGGCCGCGAGCGCCGTGAGCCCGGCCTGGGCCCGGCGGACCAGGAACGCCGGGTCGTCCCGCAGTGCCATCAGGCACGCCGATGATGCGGTCCCGGTCCCCGGCGACGCCGTCGCCGAACATGTCGCAGGCGAGGACGACGTATCCGAGGGCGGCATAGCGGCGGGCTTGCTGCCGGGCATGCTCGTCAAGGCCGGCGCCGCCGTGGATCAGCAGGAGGCCTGGTCGGCTACCGGTGAGGTGCTCGGCCTGGCAGAGGAATCCCGTCAGGGATGTGTCCAGGTCGGCATACCGCAGATCGCGGCCAGAGATATCAGCGAGGGCGTTAGTCACGGTCAGAAACCGTACTCGCTTAATTCACCCTAGCGCGAAATGCTAATTTCTGAAAGCAATGCCGAATATCAATTCGATTCCAGTTTGACGGCGCGCCTGCCAGCGGAGTTAGGCTTTGAGGATTCTGCCGGTGGGGGTGGTATCTGTGACGTCAGGGCCTGGTGACCAGAGTGCAGCTGAGGCGGCGGCCCGTGGCTATCTGCGGGCATCGGACGCCGATCGCGAGCATGTGGTCGATGTGGTCAAGGCCGCGTTTGTGCAGGGCAGGCTGACTAAAGCCGAGTTGGACGTGCGGGTCGGCCAGGCATTCGTCTCGCGGACCCACGGGGACCTAGGCGCGATCACTGCCGACCTTCCCGCCGGGCTGATCGGGGCGCGGCCGCTGCGCAAGCCCGTCCCGGCGCAGGTCCCGACGCAGGCCCCGCCGCCGGTGAGCAAGCCGCTCCTGTGGACCGCGGTTGCGATCATGCTGGCGGGCATAGTGTCCTTGGTCGCCGCGGTCCCGGCTCAGGTTTTCCTCTTGCTGCCCGTGGGCGTACTGGCCATTCTGATTGGCGCGCCGATAGCCGGGACCCTGATGCTCGACTCGTGGCGCGAGAACCGCACCGGCGGGCAACTGCCGCCCCGGCCAACGCAGTTCGGCCAGACGCTTGAGGGTGAGCGAGACGGCGGGCCCGGTCATGACCTGATCCTCTGCCAAGCCGCACGGTACCCGTGCCCGTCGCCTGCTTGGGCCTAAGCCCTACAGGTTTTCCTTGAGCGCGGGTCAGCGGGCGCGGCGGTACTCGAGCTCGACGCAGCCGTTGGTGAAGGCGGTGCTGGACACGAGCTCGAGCGGACGTGACTTCTCGAGGTCGTCGAAGAGGCGCCGGCCCTGGCCGACGACATACGGAAAGACGTTCAGCCGGTACTCGTCGATCAGGTCGAGGCCAATCAGCGACTGCCAGAAGCTGAAGCCGCCATTGGCCACGATGGGGCCGGTGCCGTCCTGCTTGAGGCGCTCGACTTCCTAGGCCAGGTCGCCGCGGGAGATCACCGTGTTGTTCCAGCCGGCGTCGGTCAGGGTCTGGCTGAAGACGACCTTAGGCACGGCGTTCATGAGGTCGGCCCAGGGGTGATCGGTGGCGGTGGGGAAGTAGCTGCTCGCGCCCTGGTAGAGGTTGCGGCCCATGATGTGCACGTCGGCGTCCTGGTAGAGGCGGCGGGTCCGGGCGATCTGCTCGGGGTCATCGGGGAGATCGCGGCAGAACTGAAAGAAGTCGGTGTCCTCCTCGGCGATGACGCCGTCGGCGGAGTAGTCAAAGATCCGCGCTATCACTGTCCGCATTTCGCACTCCTTCGCGGGTCAGGCCTGCAGGGTCAGGGACGCAGGTCAGGGACTACGAGGCCAGGTACTTGGCCAGGCCGTCGAGCATCTCGGCGGTGCCGCCCTGGCGCAGTTCGGACGCCTGGGCGCCGTCGAAGCCGTCGAGGTAGGCGCCCTGCTCGGTCCAGGTGAGCGCGGTGCCGTCGCCGGTCTTGGCGAACTCGATGGTGGCCACGGAGACGGAGATGCGCGCGCCGTCGGCGTACATCTCGTAGCTGTAGATGATCCGCTGCTCGGGCACGATGTCGTAGTACTGGGCGTCGTACCGGTAGGTGTGGCCGTCGTAGGCGAAGCCGAAGCGCTCGCGGCCGCCGACGCGGAAGTCGAACTCGGCCGCCGCGGTGGTGGCGTCGTCGCCGGGGCCGAGGTCGCCGGTGTCGCCCCAGACGCCCTTGGCCTCCTGTGTCGTGAAGGCGCCGAACACCCGTGACGTTGTCGCCGGGTAAGTGCGCTCGATGGTGAACGTGTCGTGGATGACCGACGGCTGACTCATGGGAATGTCCTTTCTGATCAGGTAGCCGGGCGATCGGGCAAGGCCGGGTCCGCGGGTCCGGTGTCGGGGGAGTCCGCGGTCTCGGCCAGGTACTCGCCCAGGCGGTCGAGGCGCCGCTCGACGAGGGTGCGGCGCGCGGAGATCCAGTGCTCGGCGGACCGCAGGGCAGAAGAGTTGAGGCTGCAGGTGCGGGTCCGGCCGAGCTTCTGGGACCGCACCAGGCCGCTGGCCTCGAGGACCTGCACGTGCTGGACGACGGCGGCGAGCGACATGGCCAGCGGGCGGCCTAGTTCGCTGACGGAGGCCGGTCCCTGGCTGAGCCGCTCGAGCATGATCCGGCGCCCCGGGTCGGCGAGCGCCTGGAAGACGCGATCCAGATCCGCCACTTGGTTAAGCATGAGCTTGAGTATGCTCGCCTGGCCCTCAATAGTCAAGCAGTCACTTGAGCATCTGGCTCGCGCCGGCGGCCCGGGCGGCCGCGCCAGCCCGGCCCGGCCCGCCGACGCGGCGGTGAACTACCCCCACTGACCGGGCACGTAGTCGCCCGCGGGCTGCCGGAGGATCACGTTGAGCCGGTTGTAGGAGTTGATGAGGGCGATGAGGCAGACCAGCGCGGCGAGCTGGTCGTCGTCGAAGTGCTTGGCCGCGCTGGCCCAGGCGTCGTCGCTGACGCCGCCGGCGCCGTCGGCGATGCGGGTGCCCTGCTCGGTGAGCTCGAGCGCGGCCCGCTCGGCGTCGGTGAAGACGGTCGCCTCCCGCCAGGCCGCGACCAGGTTGAGCCGCTGCTGGGTCTCCCCGGCGTGCAGGGCGTCCTTGGTGTGCATGTCCAGGCAGCCGGCGCAGCCGTTGATCTGGCTGGACCGGATCTTCACCAGCTCCTGGACGGCGGCGGGCAGCGGCGACGCGGTCACGACGCCGCCCGCGGAGTTGAGGTACTTGGCGAACTTCATCGCGGTCGGGCTGGCGTTGTAGTCGAGGCGGGCGTTCATGGGTGGCTCTCCTTGCGCTTCGGTGCGGTAGTACGACACCACATCGACACGCCCGCCGGGCCAGATGTGACAGGCGGGCCCGGCCGACTCCGTGCTAGCATTCGCGTGGCCTTTACAGGCAAATACCCGAATTGCCGGATCAGTGGAGAGTCCTGGCGTCCCGGGGTGACTACTCGCAGGGATATACAGGAGGACTCTCTTGGCTGCCGATTCTCGTCAGGATGCGCGGCGTCTGTCCGCGTCACGACGTTCCATGCTCAAGAAGACCACGACCGGGCTGCTGGCCGGCACCGGCGCCGTTGCCCTGGGCAGCGTCGCCACCCGGCCGGCTGCCGCCGCCGCGGCCACGGTCGCCACGCCGGACTGGATCAATGTCGTGAGCCACGGCGCTGACCCGACCGGCGCGGCCGACTCCACCTCGGCCATCCAGGCCGCGATCAACGCGCTGCCCGCGACCGGCGGCGTGATCTACCTGCCGGCCGGGACCTACCAGGTATCGAGCACGGTGACCTGCACGACGGTGCCGCGCGTACTTCGTCGGCGACGGCGCCTGGGCGACGATCCTGGCCTTCACCGGCACCGGGGACTGCGTGCGGATCTACGACCCGACCACCTACAGCACCCGGACCAGGTACGCGGGCGGGTTCTGCGGGATCACGATCGACGGCACGCACGCCGGGGCCGGCTCGACCGGACTGCACGTGGGCGACCTGCTCCAGTACGAGCTGGACGTGACCGTGCAGAGCTTCACCGGCACGGGCAGCATCGGCGTCCACCTGGACAACGCCTACTACTGGACCGAGCAGCTGCACGGCCGGATCTACGCGCAGTACTGCACCAGCCACGTGGTGTTCGACTGCTCGGGCAGCCTGACCACCTCCAGCGGCAGCTTCGAGCGCTGCGACCTGGACATCTACATCGACCAGGAGGACGCCAACTACGACGGCGTGGTGTTCAGGAACGGCGCGTTCACCGGCAACGGCTCGCTGCGCATCCGCGGCAACTTCGCCTCCACCACGACGGCGGTCAGCTCGGCGGTGCTGCGGGTGACCGGGTCGACCCCGGCCGGCCGGGAGTACTCAGGCGCCTCGGGCATCGTGGACGGGCTGCTGGACATCGGGGTGGAGTGCGGGTCGCAGGCCTTCACCCCGCAGACCATCGTGTTCGGCTCGTCGGCCAACACGATCTATGGCTGCTACGGCGCGCTGAACTTCGGCATCGGCAGCGACACCACGTTCTCGCCGTCCAACAACGCGGGCAACGTCGGCGCCTTCCAGGGCCCGGTGAACGGCGACAGCAAGCTGCCCGGCGCCTGGCACACGTTCAGCACCGGCCTGCCGTCGGGCTGGACCGGGCACGTGAGCTGCCGGTTCCTGCCCACCGGCAACGAGGTCATGCTCAGCTGGGCGTTCGACATCGCGGCTAAGACCGCCGTCACCAACGGCGAGACGATCGTCACGCTGCCCAGCGGCTACCACTACACCGACAACAAGATCCTGCCCGGCAACCTCAGCGGCGCGGTGTCCGGGAACCAGTACGCGCCGGGCTACGTGACCGCCACGGGGGCGTTCCAGTACAACGGCGCGGCGTTCAACTCGGCGAGCACCGGGTGGTGGTACGGCCAGGGCATCTACACGCTCAGCCTCGGCTGACCCCCGACGCGCTGGGGGATAACCATCATCGCTAACAAGGATCGGCTAGCTGGCGCCAGCTTGTTAGCCGAAATTAACTAGGCCAGCGGCCAGTGAATTCGTGGCGGCCGGGCCCGACGCGGAACACCGCCTCCTGGACGCCCGCCCGGCCGGGGAACGCGGCCACCGACGCGGGCCCGCCGCCGTCGGCGTGCCGTACCCCGGCCGCCGGGCGGCGGGCGCGCAGGCCTAGCGTCGCGTCCGGGTAACCGCAGCGGCCGCCGTGCACAGCAGGGCGCCGAGGAGCAGGGCACCCGCGGTGGCGAAGATAGCGTCGTGCGTGCTGGGCGTCTGCCCGCTGCCGCGTGATACGACACCCAGCGCCAGCGCGGCCGCGGCCAGGGGAATGCTCCCGTGCCGCTGCCAGCGACTGATGCGGGCGCGAGCGGGCCTGATGTCGCGCCGGGTCCAGACCAGCGTGGCCAAGACGCCGATGACCATGACCAGGCCGGACGCGATCACGAAAATCGCCAGTGGCTGCATCGATGGCTCCCGTCCGGCCGGCCCGTTCGGCCCACCACATTCTACGCGCCGTGGCCCGCCGAGCCATTGCCGCCGACGTTCCGGAAGGTCATCGCGGAATGTCGTAGCCGCCTGGTTCACTCTGCCCCATGAGCAGCGGACCGCCCGAGTTCCCTGAGGGGCTGCCAGTCCTGTTCTTCCACGAGGATCCCGAGGAGAAGCGGCAGCGCATCGAGGGCGCGCGGCCGCCCCGGCCCTCGGTCCCGCTGCCGCATCTCGACGACCCGGGCCAGCCGGCGCTGGAGTACCCGCTGCTGCGGTTCCCGTGGGAGCCCTGGCCGGCGGCGCTGGAGACGCAATCGGGGACGCAGGCCTGCGCGACCTGGCTGAACGACAACGCGCGGGATCGGCTGGCCACGGTGCTGCCGCTGCTGGCCCGGGCGGGCGCCCCGGTCACTGGGCTGCGCGAGGACCCGGCCGGGCTCGCCGACCTGGGCCGGTGGATCCAGCGGGCGTTCCCTGTCCTGGCCGCCCCCGAGATCGAGCAGGGCTTCCTGAGCAGCGACTCGTTCTACCGGCTCGGATCGGCCTACCGGGCGGCCAGCCCGCGCTCGAGTGGCTACTCGCGGCACCTGGACGCGCTGGTCGGAAGCGTGGCCCACGACCTCGCGCTGATCGTGGCCGACTGCGCGGGCACCGTCCGCCCCGGGCTCGCCTGGCAGTGCTTCTTCGTCCCCGGGCACCAGGGCTATGTGGCCGGCTTCGACCCGGAGCGGCCGGAGGCCGACCTCGTCGGCGAGATCGCGGAGTTCCTGACCCAGACCGTCGCGCGGCCGCGGGGGACCCGCGGCCGCGAGCTGCGGACCTGGTATGCCCTGACGCTGCAGCGCGGGTATGCGCGCGCGATCAGCGGCACCGCCGTTCCCGAGGCCCGGGAGGTGTTCGCCGATGCGCACGCCATGCGCGGCTACCCCCGGCTGCCCGTCTCCCTGCCCGCGTGGCCCAATCCGGGGGCGCCGCCCCCGGAGCTGATCGCGGCGGTGGAGGTGTTCCGGGCGGCGGGCTGGTTCGAGACCGTCAGGCGCAGCACCAGCCAGCTGGCCCAGGGGCTCCAGGCGGCCTGGCGCGAGTACCAGGGCGCTGACCTCCCGCTAGACCCGGCTCGGCTCTACGGGTGCGTGCTGATGCTGGACAACGGGCGGACCTGGTCCGATGACGTCGACGCCGGGGTCCAGCCTGGGGATGGCATTTACGGCCACCTCGTGGATGAGGTGTCGGCGATCCGCGGCAAGGCCCTGGGCCGGCTGTGGAGCCAGGAGGAGGACTGGACCAGCCGGCCCGGCGACCTGACGCTGTCGGTACGCATGAAGGGCGGGAAGAGGGAGATAGTCATCCCCGCGCCCGGTCCGTACCTGAGCGCGGCCGTGTTTACCGGCCTCAACGACCTGACCCCGGCCGACGGCCCGCGGCTGTGGTTCGTGGACCGGGGCCCGCCGGTGGCCATGGTGACCAGGGCCACTTCCGAGGAGCGGGCCGGGCTCCAGGACGCCACTGGACTGAGGCTGGACTCGGAGCCGCCGTCCTGGTGGACCAGCCTGGCTCCGCTGCCCGCCGACCGTCCGCCCGCGCCCCCGCCGGGCCCCCGCGGGCACCCCGCTAGCGGGGCCACAGGCAGCGGGGCGAAGGCCGGCCGGGGCAAGGCCGGCGGGGGCAAGGCCGGCGGGGGCAAGGCCGGCGGCGGCACCAAGGCCAGCCCGGCACCGGGTCGGTCGGCCACCTCCTCGTCCGCGCGCCGCCCGGCCGCGGGCCAGCCCACCGCCCAGACCGTGTTTGACCGCATGATGCGCGAACTGGTCGCGCCCGCCCTGCATGAGCTGGGCTTCACCGGCAAGGGACCGCGCTGGTTCAGCTACCGCGACGGCGACTACACCGGCTCGTTCGGGACCCAGAAGTCGCGCTACAGCACCAGGGAGGCCGTCCAGTTCTGGGTCCACCTGGGCGCGGCGCACGAGCCGACCAGCTCGCTGTACTGGAACATGCAGCTACTCGCCCTGCTGCCCGGCGACGAGAACCGGCACCAGTGGACGGTCCGGGCCGACAGCCCGGCCGAGCCCGTCGCCGCGGACCTGCTCGACGCGTTCCGCCGCTACGGCTGGCCCGCGATCCAGGCCGCCGTGGACTCGCCCGGTTACCCGCCCGACCCCGCCGTCACCTGGCCGCGCAGCTTCGCGCCGTCGGCCAGCCCGGCCGCGCTGGGCGCCGACGGGCCGAATCTCGGCCCGCTCACCTGGCCGCTGCGCCGCACCGGCCAGCGCGACGACCTGCTCGACGACATCAGCGACCCCGACGAGATCGTCCGGTTCGGCGCGGTCGGCGATCTCGGCCTGGCCGCCGACCGGGACCCCGGCGTCGTCGCCGTGCTGCTCAGCCGGCTGGAACACGACCCCAGCCCCGCCGTCCGGGGCGCCGCCGCCCGCGGCCTGCGGCTGCTGGCCGCACAGCCCGAGGTCGGCGCCGCCTTCCAGGCCGCCGCGGCGCAGGACGAGGACGTCACCGTGCGATGGTGGGCCAGGTACGCGTTCCGGCTCGCCGGAGACTAGCCGGGGCGAGTGTGATAATCACTTCCGTGGATGGCAGGTCATTTCCCGAGGACATCGTGGAGCAGGGCAGCGAGCGCGGCCCTCGCTTCACGATCCCCGGCTGGAGGCCGTCTCGCGCCGCGGGAATCCTGGCCGTCGTGGCGCTGCTCGCCGGGCTCGCCGCCGGCTACGCGATCGGAAGCCGGCCGGGTGGTCGCGCCAGGACTGCGTCGATGGCGACCGCGCCGCGGTCTGCGGCGTCCTCCGCGAGCCCCGGCCCGGTCCTCTTCGGGCTGCCCGGCCCGGCCGTGACGCAGGAGCCCGGCACCTGCTCAATGCAGGCCGGGAAGGACCTGGAGCTGGGCATCCCGGTCACGAACATGTCTGCGGAGACGGTGCTGCTGCGCTCGGCCAGGCCGGCCGCCGCCGTGCCCGGCCTGCTCAGGGTGCTGTCCTGGCACTGGGCCCCGTGCGGCTTTGACGCTGACGGGATCATCAGCCCGGGCTCGGTCGCGCTCGGGCCGGGCGAGACCACCTGGCTCACCGCCACCGTCCGGCCGCTGGTCGGCTGCCCGGCCGCGGCGCCCCTGCAGTTTCGTGTCACCTACTCGGTGAACGGGCAGAAGTCCTCGGTCAGGCTGCCGGGCTTCGCCGACCTCGGCGCCGTCCGCTACCGCAGCTGCACGGGCAAGTAACCGGGCGCGGGGTCTCGGCTAGGTTAGCGTGGCTTTCAGTATCCAGAACTGATTGTTGCACTTGTGCTGGTATGAAAACACTACGACCGCCGCGCCATTGGCTGTGCTGCCCCCCGCGACTCCGACAACTTTACCGGACGCGAGGTTGACCACCGGGGCCGCAGCGCCGCAGACTACGCCCTTAACGGTATTGTTCCAGTACTGACTATTGTTGGCACTATTGCACGCCTGGCCGACGACCCGCGTTTTCGAGACGCCCAGGCATTGATTCTTCGCATTCTCGATCTGCGCGTAGGAATTACCCTTGACGGTCTTGGCGGCGATCACTTGCCACGCCTGGTCGTTCACGAACGTGCAGTTGTAAATCCCGGCGTTCCCGCCGGCGATGCCGATGCACCGGGACACGCTGAAGTTAACAAAGACCAGCGTGCCGGTGTAATGCTCCGTGCTGGCGGATGGCCCGCCGGCCGGTCCGACCGGAGTCGGAGCCTGCGCGGCAGCTGGTGCCGGTGCAGCAGGCGAGGCCTGCGTGGGTACCGCAATTCCGATGATGCCAGCCACGAGGCCGATGGCCGCCAGTGCGGCCAGCGGGAGTCTGCGCATGATTCTCAGCCATCCTTTCCGCCATGAGATACCAAAAAGTATCTGGCCTGAACGGCTAAAGCGCCGTCTGGTTTATGCCCTCGCCGTTTCACACTCTTAACACGCCTGCCCGCCTGAGTCAACGGCCATTGCCGCCAGGTGACGAGGAGGACTCGCTGGCCGGGCATGCACGGGCCCGCGCGTCTCTGTGCGGCTGATCGCGCAGGCTCCCCGCCCCCATGGCTGTGTCAGTCCCTGCCGCCTCGCTCGTCTCACGATCGGCCCGCCCGGATCTCGGTTTACCGTCCGCCGTTATCCACGCTCTCGTTATCGTGACCGACTTTCCACAGGATGCTGCGGAAAGTCGGTCACGATCATCGGCAGGAGCTCCGACAGCGCAAGATCAGTCGAATGGCGCATATAAAACGCCGAGGTGTTACCAACGGGACATTCATCATGCAGATCAGCGACCTGGCCGGGTGGGTCGACGGCCTCGGCGAGCCGTGCGGATCAGGGTCGCAGCGGCACCCAGGTGCCGTGCTCGGGGGCGTGCAGCCGCGCGGCCAGGCCCGCGTCGTCGAAGGCCCGCTGGAGGTCGTCGCGGTTCTCGGTGAAGTGCACCCAGCCGTCGTAGTGGGCGGCCAGCACGACCGGCGCGCCCAGGATCGCGGCCGCGGCCGCGGCGCGGACGCTGTCCAGGCTCAGCGGCCGGCCGCGGAACTTGCCCGGCACCCGGGCCGCCCCGGCGTGCAGCACGGCCGCGTCGATGGCGGGTGCGCGGCGGGCGATCTCGGCCACCGTGGCGATGGAGGCGTTGTCGCCGCTGACATACACCACCGGCAGGCCGGGACCCGACAGCACGAACCCGATGACCTCGGTGTTGACGTTGCCGTCGGCGTCGCGCTCGGCGTCCTCGGGGCCGTGCACCGCGGGCACGACCAGCACCGTCAGCTCGCCGCCGCCGTCGGCGCGGGGCAGCGCGCGGCTGGCCCACGGGGCCAGCCCGGCCGCCGGCGGGCCCAGCCGGCCCGCCGCCAGCGGCCCGGCCAGGACCAGCGGGGCAGCCAGCGCGAAGCTCCGGCCGCGGTCATCCAGGTTGTCCGGGTGCGCGTCGTGGCTGACCAGGACCAGGTCGACCGGGCCGAGGTCGCGCTCGGACAGCGCCGGGCCCGCGGTCTTGGTCAGGTAGCCGTGCGGCCCCGGGGCGTCGAAGGTCGGATCGCTGACGATGCGCAGGCCGCCGATGTCGAGCACCGCGGTCGGCCCGCCCACGACCATCGCCGCGCACTCCTGCCGGGGCAGCCCGGTCATCGCCCGGCCAGATCTGCCGCGCTGACCGCTCTGACCTCAGTCATGACCACCTCGTTTAAGCTGGCTAGCGGTACCTAAGTCGCTGAGAGCTCGATCAGGGGGCCAGCGGGCGGATCGTGGAGACGTCCGGTCCTGGCGGGTCCCGCCGCTGGTCAGCCGTCTGCAGCAGCGGCTGCCCACCACCCAGAGCAGGAAGTGAGCTGACCGTCGGCCGGGTACCCCGCCAGGGGCGGTGAGTTATGTCGGCATACGATCGACATTAGCTGAGAGTCACAGTGTGATGACGCAGCGATGCCGGTCGCCAGGGTCGGCCACCATGACCGCCCGCGTCGCGGCCGGACGCTCCGGGCATCGCGATGAGCATCGTGAGCAACCAGATCCCGCTGTGAGGTGATGGCATGATCGTGACGTTTACGCCGTCCGCGTTCCCGCCGCTGGCCCTGGGCTTCTTCGGGCTGGGCACCGGATACCTGATCTACGGGCCGCAGGAACTGGTCGGCTGGCCCAAACGCGACGAGCGGGTGGACCGCGCCAGCGGGGTGTGGGGCGTATGGATGCCGGGGTTCTGCCAGTTCCTCAGCGGCGCGATCTTGTTCATCGGGCTGACCTGGCTTCAGGTGTTCACGAAGTCGCCGCCCCTGTACATGGCCGCGCTGGCATTCAGCGCGTACGGCATCCACTGGTTCGCCCTGGGCTGGAACCGGTACCGCGGCAACGACTCGCGAACCAGCGCCGGGATGTGCGTGGCGTTCATGGTGCTCTCGGCGGCGGGTGCCACGGTGTTCTTCAAGGTGGCGGACTGGCCTGTCGGGCTGCTGTTCGTGGGCCTGTTCGCGATCTACTTCAGCGACTTCTTCGCCTCCATCGGCCTGGCGCTGGGCGAGCGCGCGGTGGGCTTTTTCCGCCTGGCCACCGGCTCGTGGCTGATGTACCTGGCTTACGCCGTCGCCGTCGACGTCTCGATCGGCTACCACTGGCGGACCTGACCCGCGGCCGCCCTCCGGATCAGGACATCGCCGGGGGCGGCAGGGGGAGCGGGTGGGCGGCCTCGGGGCGCAGGCCGTCGAAGATGATCGCCAGGTAGCGGCGCCACAGGTCGGGCGAGGCGCCGGGCGCGTAGCCGGCCACGTAGTTCGGCGCGCACATCAGCAGGATGACGTCGGTGCCGGTGATGTCGGGGCGGACGGCGCCGTGCTCGCGGGCCCGGTCGACCAGGGCGCCGATGGTCGCGTACAGGTGCGCCCGGACCCGCTCCACCTCCGCGCTGAGCTCGCCGGCCGCCTGGAGGAATGACAGGTCGCGCTGCTGGCGCTGGTGCGCGGCGGCGGTCAGGAACTCCAGCAGCGCCTGGCCGGCGTCGGCCGCGCCGAGCAGCCGCTCGCCGAGCGTGCTGAGCGCGCTGATCCGGTCCAGGACGATGGCGGCGATCAGGTCGTCCTTGGTCGGGAAGTGGCGGAACACGGTGCCCTTGCCCACGCCCGCCCGCCGGGCGATGTCGGCCACCGAGGCGTCCAGGCCGCGCTCGGCGAACTCGTCGGCGGCCGCGGCCAGCAGCAGCGCCCGGTTGCGCGCCGCGTCAGCGCGCAGCGGGCGAGGGGAGTTCACCAGGCCACGATAACAAAGTTGACCGAGCGGTCCGTTTCGCGTTAGCTTCGTGCCGTCCAGAACATGACCGAGTGGTCCGTTTAACTGGAGGAGCATCATGAGGGCAGTTGTCGCGACTGGCTACGGGCCGCCGGAGCGGTACACCGTGGCCGAGGTGCCGGCGCCCCGGCCGGGACCGGGCCAGATCCAGGTCGCCGTGGCCGCGGCGTCGATCAACCCGGCCGACGTCCGCGTGCCCAGCGGCGAGTTCGGCGACGCAGTGACGCTGCAGTTCCCGCACGTGCCCGGCAACGACTTCGCCGGCACGGTCAGCGAGGTCGGCCCCGGCGTGACGGCCTACCGGCCGGGCGACGAGATCTTCGGCCAGGCGGTGCCCCGAGCGCTGCGGGCGCTGACCGGGTCCGCCAGCCCGTCCCTGAGCACCGGGTCCCTGGCCGAGTACGCGGTCTTCGAGGCCGGCACGCCGCTGCTGGCGCACCGTCCGGCCGGGCTGCCGCCCGAGCACGCCGCGGCGCTGGCCACCACCGGCCTGACCGCGCTGGCGCTGATGGCCACGGCCGGGATCCGGCCGGGCGAGACCGTGCTGGTCATCGGGGCGACCGGCGGCGTCGGCACCGCGGTGCTGCCGCTGCTCGCGGCGGCCGGGGCCCGGGTCACCGCCACCGCGCCCGACGCCGACGCCAGCCTGCTGCGGAGCCTGGGCGCCGACGAGATCATCGGCTACGCGGAGGCGGGGTACCCGGCCGGTGCCGACGTCGTGCTCAACCTGGTGCGGCCCGGCGACCAGCTGAATGCGGCCGCCCGGGCGCTGCGCCCCGGCGGCCGGCTGATCACGATCACCTTTCCGGTGCCGCAGCCGGAATGGCTCGGCCGCGACGATATCGAGCTGCAGTTCGTGCTGGACCTGGCGGGCCGCCTCAGCGACATGCGCGCGGTCGGCGAGCACGCCGCCCGCGGCGCGCTCCGGGCCACCATCGGCCGCCGCTACACCCTCGGCGACGGCCCGCGAGCCTGCGTGGACTTCGCCCGCCGGCACACGACCGGCAAGCTCGTCGTGAGCATCGCCCGGTAAGCTGTCCGCTCCATGCCAGCTATCCCGCTTGACCGCAATGCGTGGACCGAGCCCGGCACCTTCGAGGTCGCGCCGGGCGTGTACCGGATCCCGCTGCCGCTGCCCAACGACGGCCTGCGCGCCGTCAACGTCTACGCGCTGGTCCACGGCGCCGACCTGCTGCTGATCGACTCGGGCTGGGCCATCCCCGGCGCCAGGGCCGTGCTCGACCAGGCCCTGGCCGCGCTCGGCGCCACGGCCGGGGACGTGCGCCGGATCCTGGTCACCCACGTGCACCGCGACCACTACACCCAGGCCATTTACCTGCGGCGCGAGTTCGGCGTCCCGGTCAGCCTGGGCATCGGGGACCGGGAGTCGCTGGCCATCTCGATGGATGCCGGTCGCGTGCCGCTGCAGAACCAGCTCGCCTACCTGCGCCTGCTCGGCGCCGGCGACATCGCCGACCGGGTGGCCGGCCTGCAGGGCCCCCGCGACCCGTACAAGACCGGCTGGGAGGCGCCCGACGAGTGGCTGCGCGACGGCCAGGTCATCGCGCACGGCGGCCGGTCCCTGGACGTGGTGGCCACGCCCGGCCACACCCGCGGCCACGTCGTGTTCCACGACGTCGGCGGCGGGCTGCTGTTCGCGGGCGACCACGTGCTGCCGACCATCACGCCGTCGATCGGGTTCGAGCCGATGCTGTCCGACGACCCGCTCGGGGCGTTCCTGGGCTCGCTGACCCTGATCCGGTCCCGGCCCGACGCCCGGCTGCTGCCCGCGCACGGGCCGGTCACCGAGAGCGCGCACGCCAGGGTCGACGAGCTGATCGCGCACCACGGCCGGCGACTGGACGAGGCCGAGGCGGTCATCCGCGGCGGCGCGCAGACCGCGCGGGAGGCCGCGGCGCGGCTGAAGTGGACCCGGCGCGAGCGGACGCTCGACGAGCTGGACCCGTTCAACCAGATGCTGGCGGTCACCGAGACCGCCGCGCACCTGCAGCTGCTGGCCGCGCAGGGCCGGGTGACCCGGCACGAGGCCGGCGGCCTCCGCTACTACCAGCCTGCCTGAGGCGGGCCGGTGGCTTATCTTGGCGGGATGAGCGGGGCAAGCGGGAGAACAGCGCCGCCGGGACCGGGAGCCGGGCCGGCCGGGCAGGACGCGGCGGGCCAGGACGCGCCCCTGCGGGATGTCGTGGTCATGCGGGCGCTGGCTCATCCGGCCCGGCTGGCCCTGCTGGAGCACCTCGGGGACGGCGGGCCGGCCACGGCCACCGAGTGCGCGGAGGTGGTGGGCCTGTCGCCGAGCGCGGTCAGCTATCACCTGCGCACGCTGGCCCGGGCCGGGTTGGTCGAGGCGGCACCCGGACGCGGGGACGGCCGGGAGCGGCTCTGGCGCCGGACCTTTGACCGCTTCAGCGTGAGCATCGAGGCGTCGCCGGACCTGGATCCCGAGGTCCGCGACGCCCGGCAGAGCATGCTGGAGTCGCTGCTGAGCCGGGATGACGCCAAGGCCAGGGAGTACCTGGGGCGCATCGATGACGAGCCCGAGGAATGGCAGGACGGGGCGGTATTCACGAGCTCCACGCTGGTACTGACGGCGGAGGAGCTGAAGGCGCTGGGCGCCGCGGTCCAGGAGCTGTTCGGTCCCTACCGGCGCCGATCCCGTCCCGAGACGCCGCCCGGCGCCCGCCAGGTGGCCGCCGTGTTCCGCGCCCTGCCCGGCTAGCCGCCCCGCCCGCGCCTCCAGCCACATCAGTCACGGAACATTCACGATGCTCAGCGCCCCGTGACCCTTGCCAGGACTAGATGTGAAAGAGATACTTCGAAGTATGCCTTTCACATGTGCAGGACAGGACTCGCCGGGGCGGGATGACAGGCCGGAAGGCGCGGTCTGGGCCGACGTGTACCTGGCCGCCGGGGCCAGGGCGGTGTCGGCAGCCGGCGACCTGCTGGCGGCCGTCGCGCTGGTGCTCGAACTGCAGCAGCGGGGGATGGGCGGGTTCGCCGTCGCCGCCATCCTCATCGCGGCCGCCGCGCCGCCGGTCCTGCTGGTCCGCTGGGCCGGCCGGCTGGCCGACCGGGCCGACAGCCGGCGGCTGCTGGTGCTGACCGGGGTGGCCCAGGCCGCCGCCTGCGTGGCGCTGGCCTTCGCCGGCGGCATCGCCGAGATCATCGCCCTGGTCACCGTGCTGGCGGCGGGCCTGGCGCTGACCCAGCCCTGCTTGCAGGCCCTGCTGCCGGACATGGTGGCGCCCGGTGACCTGCCGCGGGCGACGGCGGTGAGCCAGACCGCGACGGCGGCGGGCACGATGCTGGCGCCGGCGCTGGCCGGGCTGCTGATGGGCCACTTCGGGGTGCGGGTGCCGCTGCTCGCCGACGCCGCCAGCTACCTGGCCATCGCCGCGGCCGGCGGGCTGATCCGGACCCGTCGCGGCGGCCGGGCCCCGGCGCCGCCAGTGTCGCCGGGCCAGCCCCCGGCCGCCGCCTGGCGGCTGCGCCAGGATCCGCTGGTCTGGTCGGCGGTGGTGCTCATCGGCGCGGTCGTGGCCGCGGCCAGCCTGGTCAACGTGGCCGAGGTGTTCTTCATCCGCGGCACGCTGCACGCCACGGCCACCGTCTACGGCCTGCTAGACAGCGTCTGGATCAGCGCCACCATGGCCGGCGCCTGGCTGCTGGCCCGCCGCCGGCCGGCCGACTGGGCGCTGGGCCGGGCCCTGCTCGGCGCGCTGACGCTGACCTGCGCGAGCGTGGCCATCTTCGCGGTGGTGCCGGCGGCTGGCTGGCTCGTGCCGGTCAGCCTGCTCGGCGGCCTGGGCAACGGCGGCGTGAACACCGCGGCCAGCGTGCTGGTCGGCCGCCGCGCCCCGGCGGCGGCCAGGGGCCGGGCCTACGCCGTGCTGAGCGCGGTGGCCAATGCGGCGACCACGGGTGGCTACCTGCTGGGCGGGCTGCTGCTGGTGCTGATCCCGGTGCGCGCCGCCATTGCCGGCGCGGGACTGGCCGGGCTGGCCGTCACGGCCGCGTTCGCGCTTCCGGTGCTGCGGGCCGCCCGCCGCGAGCGCGATCGCGATGCGCGGCAGGACGCGCCGCCTCCGGGCGAGCCGGTATCGGCGGGACCGTGATCGGGGGGCGGTGATCGGCGGGCTGTGATCGGGGGGCCGTGATCGGGCGGGGCGGGGCGGGCACGACGCCCGCGCCCCGCTGGCTGAGCGCGGTGCGCTCGGCCTAGCGGCCGTGCTCCTTGCGGTACTCCTTGCCGAACTCGACCATCCCGGCGCCGGTCGGCGATCCGGACTGCGGGAGCACCCGCGTGCCCGGCTTGCGGTGGCCGCGCTGCAGCGGCTCGGGGGAGACCGACTGGACGCTGTCCGCGCTGCACACCGCGGCGGCGTCATTGACCGGGCCGAGCACCTGGCTGCTGGTGGGGATCTCGGGCCGGCGGAACCGGTGGCTCGGGCGGCGCTCGAGTACCTGGCCCAGATCCTCGGCGTGGGCGTCCCTGGCGGTGAGCGGCTGGAACCCGAAGGTCGACTCGATCAGCTTCAGCGTCGAGGCGTGCTCGAACGGGCCGTGATGCATGACCGTGGCCGGCGCCAGGTTCGACACCACGATGGCGGGCACCCGGAAGCCGAGCTGTCGGTAGTCGGGGATCAGCTGGCCGTCGGTGGGGGTGGTGCCGTCGCCGGCGTGGTCGACGGTCGCCGGGTCGGTGTCGTCGATGACCCGCGGCGGAGGCACGTGGTCGAAGAACCCGCCCCACTCGTCGAAGGTGACCATGAACACCGTGTTGTCCAGGTAGCCGGCGTCGGCCAGCGCGTGGTAGGCATCGGCGATGAACCGCTCGCCGAGCCGGATGTCGGCCAGCGGGTGGTCGTCGGCCGAGGTGCCGTTGCCCTCGGTGTCGAACGCCGGGTCGATGAAGCTGACGTTGGGCAGGTTCCCGGCGGCCACCGTGTCGATGAACGACGGCGTGGCCAGCGGGATGCCCACGGCGTCGGTGTCGCCGTCGGCGAACGGGTGCCAGAACGGGAAGTACTTGGTCCCCCACAGCGCCAGGAACGGCAGGTCACGGAAGAAGTACCCGCCCGTCGGCACGCCCTGGGTGTTGGGGATGGGGGACAGCTTGTCCCAGATGGTCGCCAGCGTGGAGATCGTGTTGCTGTTGTGGTCCCGGTCGGTCCGGGCCGCGTGCTGGTAGAAGCGGTTGGGGAAGGTCTCGCCGGCGAACGAGCAGAAGTAGCGGTCCAGGACGGTGTAGTTCTCCGCCAGCGCCCCGATGACCGGCAGGTCGGGCACGGGCTTGCGGCGGCCGTCGTGGTGGAAGTTGGTGTAGTAGCCGGCCGGGAAGGTGTTGGCGGCGGCCAGGGTGACTCCGGCGTTGCCGGCCGGGGCGGTGGGCCGCTGGAGGAAGCCGTCCATCCGGCCGAAGTTGTGCTGGACCAGCCACCCCTCCCAGCTGTGATCGGGGTCGCTGTAGCCGCAGCCCTGGAAGTCGGGAGCCAGCGGGTAGTTGGGATAGACGTTCCCGTCGGCCGACAGGTAGGTCATGTCGCGGCGGCCGTCAGCCCCTGGCAGCCAGCTCAGGAAGTGGTCGAATGACCGGTTCTCCATCATCAGGATCACCACGTGCTCGATGCCATTCGAGCCGTACGGGGACAGCGCCGGGGCGGCGCTGGCCGCGGTCTGGGACAGGAACTGGGAGCCCGTGATCACCGCACCGGTGGACGCGCCCATGAGCTGGAAAAACGTTCTTCGTGTCAGCATGCGACTCAATATGGGCAATGGCCGTGAACGGCGTCAAGATAGCGCGTGACGGCCCGGTGAACCGGCGCGGTCACCAGGTATCCGTCGCGGAGGTCCGAGCCCGCCCCTCCCCGGCTCGGGCCCCGCGCGACGGCGACATCCAGGTAGCTAAATGGTGCTGGCCGAGCGCGGCGGAAAGCATCCGAGATTCCCCCCGGTCGGCCGAGGGTTTTCCCTGTAGACGGCGGCGGTAACGGCCGGCAGACTAGCCGGGTGAGCGCGGTGCTGACCCTAGGTAAAGCCCGGCCGCTGGCCATTCTCAAGTGGCCGCGGCTGCTGGTGCTGTACCTGGCTATCCTGCCGCCGGCGGCCATCGCGACCGGCGTGGCGTTCTGGCCCATGTGGCGGACCCGGCCGTTGCTCGCGCTCGGCAGTGACTTCCTGTCCCTGGCCCTGCTGGCGGCGGGCATCCTGCTGCTGGACGAGCCCGGCCAGGGGCGCTCGGCGGGCATGCTGATGGGGTCCAGCGCCCTGCTGACCGCGGGCTGGCTGGACAACTGGCACGTCGGGCCGCTGCCGCTGATCTCCGTGCCGGCCAGCCCGCTGGGCATCGTGCTGGCCTCATGGGCGATGTTCTGCTACCCGAACTCACCGGGGGAGCAGCGGGCCGGGCGAAGGTTCTTCACCGTGATCTTCGCGTGGCTGCTTATGGCCGAGCTGGCCTGCATCCTGGTCTCGCGGCCGCAGTGGAACGGATCCGACACCGGCGCGTGGTGGCCGAGCCTGGCCCCAGACCACGAGCTGTTTATCATCCTCTCCCAGATCGTCGATGTTGTGGGGATCGCGTTCGCCATCGCGTACATGCTCATGTGGCTGCGCCGCTGGCGGCACTCGCGCGGCATAACCAGGACCCTGGCCATGCCGGTGGCCATCGCCGCGTCGATCATCTGCCTGACCACGATCGTGGAGCTGGCCGCGGTGGCGATGTCGGCCACCCCGGCGCAGAAGGAGCTCATCTACACCGTCGAGGCCTACCTGCAGATCGGGGTGCCGGCCGCGTTCCTGGTCGCGGTGCTGCGCCGCCGGTTCGCCCGGACCAAGATCGTCGACCTGCTGCTGCACCTGAGCGGGCCGGCCAGGACCTCGTCGGTGACCGACGCGCTGCGGTCGGTGCTGGAGGACCCGGCGCTCGAGGTCGTCGGGTGGGCGGACGGGACGCTGGCCTCGGACCCCAGGCCGCCCGCGGCCTGCCGCCCGGCCGACCGCGCCGAGCCGGGCCGGCGGCCTGGGCGGCTGCGGCTGCCGATCACCTCCAGCTCGGGCGAGCAGCTGGCGGTGATCCTGGCCGACCCGTCCCTGTCGCCCGGCGACGACCTGGTCCGCGCGGCCATCGCGGCCAGCTCCTTCGCGCTGGAGAACGCCCAGCTGGAGGCGGCGCTGCGGGATCAGCTGCGGGAGGTCCGGGCCTCCCGCCTGCGGATCATCGAGGCCGGGATCACCGAGCGCCGGCGGCTGGAGCGCGACCTGCACGACGGCACCCAGCAGCGGCTGCTCGGCCTCAAGATCATGCTGGCCGCGGCCGAGTCCGACACCACCGACCCGGCCGCCAGCGCCGTCATCGGCCGGGTCCGGGCCGAGCTCGGCCAGGTGCTGGACGAGCTGCGCGATCTGGCCCACGGGATCCACCCGGCGGCGCTCAGCCAGGTCGGGCTGGACCAGGCCATCAGGTCGATGGCCGAGCGCTACACCATCCCCATCGACGTCAGCCTGCCGGCCGGCCAGTTCGGCGACGCGGCCGAGCTGACCGCCTACTACCTGATCGCCGAGTGCATCACCAACGCCATCAAGCACGCCCGGGCCCGGCGGATCACGGTGCGCGGCGAGAAGGCGGGCGGCACCCTGCACATCACCGTCGCCGACGACGGGCAGGGCGGCGCCAGCGTGGCGGCGGGCACCGGCCTGCGCGGCGTCATCGACCGGGTCCGCGGCATCGACGGGGACCTGGAACTGGACAGCCCAGCCGGGCACGGCACGCAGATAAGGGCACACATCCCATGCGCATAGGCATCGCCGAAGACTCGGCCCTGTTCCGCGAGGGCCTGCAGCTGCAGCTGTCCCGGCTCGGCCTGGAGGTGGTCATCTCGGCCCGCACCGGCGACGAGCTGCTCACGCTGGCCACCCAGCAGCCGATCGACGCGGCGATCCTGGACGTGCGCATGCCGCCGTCGTTCACCGATGAGGGGCTGCGCATCGCCGAGCAGCTGGCCGCCAGCCACCCCGCGGTCGGGATCCTGATGCTGTCCGCCCACGACGAGATCGCCTACGCCACCCGGCTGTTCGCGGCCGGCACCGGGCGCCGGGGCTACCTGCTGAAGGACCGCGTCGACAACGCGGCCGCGCTGCGCGACGCGCTGGAGCGCGTGTGCCGGGGCGAGTGGGTGGTCGACGACACGCTGATCGGGCGGCTCCTCGGCCGCCAGCAGCACCTCAGCCGGCTGAACGACCTGACCGAGCGTGAGCGGCTGGTGCTGCAGCACATGGCCGAGGGGCGGTCCAACGCCGGCATCGCCACGCTGATGCACCTGGCCGAGAAGACCGTCGAGTCCTACGTGGCGCGCATCTTCACCAAGCTCAGCCTGACCGGGTCCCAGGACACCAACCGGCGCGTGCTGGCCGTGCTGGCCTGGCTGCGCAGCTCCGGCCAGCCGCTGACCACCACCATGTGAATCCGCTGCGGGGTCCGCAGCGGCGAGGGGGAGTAACCATGAAGCGCAGGCTCATCACGCTGGCCGTGGTGCTGGGCATGTCCGTTAGCCTGGCCGGCAGCGTTGCGAACAGCGTCCAGGCCGCCCAGGCCAAGCCCAGGAACAGCGCGATGGCGATCTCCGGCGGCATCGCCGAGAAGCCGGTCGGCCAGGCGGGCGAGACCTTCGCCACCTACACCGAGTCGGTGAAGTACTCGGCCGGCCAGACGGTCACGCTGGCCGGCGACCCCAAGGGCACCGCCGTCTACACCATCGACGGTTACTCCGGGAACGTGTACGTCGACGACGCCATGGACATCACCGTCACCCATGCCGACGGGACCATGACGAACTGGACCAACGAGTGGACGTTCGAGTGCTTCGGCCTGTACCCCAGCGGCCCGCTCAACATCAGCGGGCTGTTCCAGCCGGGCCAGAACAAGGTCCGCATCTCGCTGCGCGACGAATGCGGCACCGACGAGGGCAGCAGCCCGCTGTACTTCACCGGCGACGCCGGGTTCTCCCGCGGCCCGGCCACCGACCCGGCCGGGCTGGCCACCTTCGGGAATGGCGGGTGGCTGGCTAAGCAGGTGGTCCCCGGCGCCGGCCAGGGCTTCCAGGCGGTCAGGTACGACGACAGCAAGTGGCCCGCCGACGAGGCTCCGTTCAGCGGTGAGTTCAACGGCAGCCACGTCATCGAGCCGTGCCCGGCCTGGGACTCGAACTACGGCACCGGGTGGACCGCGCGCACCAGGGACCTGCTGATCCGCAGGCACCTGACGTTCCCGCTCAAGCCGGACCAGGCCATCATCACCGGTGACCTGGAAGGCACCGCGACGGTGTACGTGAACGGGAAGAAGGTGCAGCAGGTCACCAACACCAGCTGTCACCAGCTCACTATCAGCGCCACCGTGCCCGGCAGCGACCTGTCGGGCGGCGACAACGTGCTCGCGGTCCGGGTCAGCGGCACCGGCCAGGGCAGCAAGCGGCACGGCTTCGCCGACCTCCAGGTCGCGTACGTGCCGGTGCGCTCCAACCCGCCGCCCGACTACGTCGCCCTCGGCGACTCCTACACCTCGGGCGAGGGCCTGGACCCCTACCAGGATGGCTCCAACACCAACGGCAACACCTGCCACCGGTCTAAGAGCCAGGCCTATCCCGAGCTGATGGCGGGCCGCGACTCCGGGCTGGCGCTGGAGTTCCACGCCTGCTCCGGCGCGACCACCGGCGACTACAAGGACCGCAATCCGGACCAGAGCGGCCCGCCGGAGCGTGCCCAGCGATACTGGCTCAGCGCCGGGACGGCGCTGGTCAGCATGACCTTCGGCGTCGACGACCTGAGCTGGACCAACGCCATCCAGGACTGCCTCAAATTCGAGCTCGGCCCGACGCACAAGCCGGTCTACCAGCAGACCTCCGCGTGCCTGTCCGACCTGAACGGCGTGCAGCAGCAGATCGGCACGCCCGGCAACTCCGCGCTCGAGCAGTCCCTGATCACGCTGTACACCGACGCCCTGGCCGACGCGCCGAACGCCCAGATCCGGGTGCTCGGCTACCCCGAGGCGTTCCCCGACCGCAGCACCAAGGCGGGCGGCTGCGTGCTCACCGGCCTGCCCGCGACCTACCAGGTGGTGTTCGCCAATAACGTCGAGGCCCAGGCCAAGACGCTGGAGCTGAAGCTGGACGCGGTGATCCAGGCCGCCGCCACGGCCGTCCGGGCCGCGGCGCCCGCCAACTCCCGGCTGGTCTACGTCGACACCGGGCAGACCTTCGGCGGCGCGGACGGGCACACCATCAGCTGCGGGGACGCCCACCGGCCCAAGCCCTGGATCAACGCGCTCTCCTTCACCGGTGACGGGGCCAAGCGCGTGGTCGCCGACCTCAAGGGCAGGCACTGGAAGAAGCTGATGGACGACGTGGAGGAGTTCGTCATCCCGTCCTTCCACCCCAAGCCGGCCGGTCAGCAGGAGCTGGCCGACGCCCTGGCCGCCACGCTGCCCAAGTGACCCATCAGACCGTCTGGCGCACCTCGCCGGGGCCCAGGGCCAGCTCCCTGGCCCGCGGGTACTGCGCCTTGCCGGCCGGGTTGCGCGGGATCCTCGGCACCAGCGTCATGGCCCGGGGCAGCTTGTACCCGGACAGGCTGGCGCGCAGGAACTCGCGCAGCGCGGTGAGCTCGACCGACTGGCCGGGGCGCAGCTCCACCACGGCCGCCACGGCCTGGCCGTAGGTGTCGTCGGGGACGCCGACGACCAGGCAGTCATAGACGGCCGGGTGGGCCTTGACCGCCGCCTCGACCTCCTCGGGGTAGACCTTCTCGCCGCCGGTGTTGACGCAGTTGGAGCCCCGCCCGAGCAGGGTGACCTTCCCGTCGGGCTCGATCCGGGCCCGGTCGCCGGGCACCGAGCAGCGCACGCCGTCGATGACCAGGAACGTCGCGGCCGACTTCTCGGGGTCCTTGTAATAGCCCACCGGGACGTTGCCGGTCCGGCCGAGGCGGCCCACCGCGCCGACGCAGGCGGCCAGGTCGAGGACGCGGCCGTCGTCGCCGATCACCACCGAGTCCGGGCCCAGCTTGACCAGCGCGCCATCGTGGCCGACGCGGCCGGCCTCCTGCAGCCCGGTGCCCTGGAACCCGGTCTCGGTGGCGCCGATGGAGTCGGTGAGGAACGCGTTCGGGAACGCCGTCAGCCAGCGGCCCTTGACCTCGGGGCTGAAGATGGCAGCCGTGCTGGAGATGGCCACCAGGCTGGCCGCCTGGTACGGCTGCCCGGTGGCGGCCTGGCGCTCGAACTCCTCGATCAGCGGCCGGGCCATCGCGTCGCCGGTCATGAACAGCAGCTGGACGCCCTCGCGCTCAGTGACCTCCCAGGTCCTGGCCGGGTCGAACTTGGGCTCCAGGAGCGTCAGGTGCCCGGCGAACAGGTGCATGAGCAGGCCGGTCTGCGCCCCGCCGTGCATGAGCGGGCTGAGCGGGAAGGTGACCAGCCTGCCGTCCTGGCCGGCCTGCCCGGCCTGGTCGTACTCGGTCAGCCGCTGGCCGGTGTAGTGATCGATGCCGCCGGCCAGCACCCGCCAGAAGTCCTCCTGCCGCCACATCACGCCCTTGGGGAAGCCCGTGGTCCCGCCGGTGTAGATGATGTGCAGGTCATCCGCGCTGCGCGGGCCGAAGTCGCGCGCCGCGCTCGGCCCGTCCAGGGCGTCGGCGTACAGCACGCCGCCGAACGCCGACACGTCGGCGTCGCAGGCCGGGTCGGTGACATCGGGCAGCACGACGAAGGTGCGCAGCGCCGGGTGCCGGGGCGCGCAGCGGGCCACCAGCGGCGCGTAGCAGCGCTCGTGGATCACCGCCACCACGTCGGCGTTGTCGAGCAGGTAGTCCAGCTCGCCCTCGACGTAGCGGTAGTTGACGTTGATGGACACCGCGCGGATCTTCAGGATCGCGAGCAGGCCGACCACGTGCTCGATGCCGTTCCTGGCGTACAGGGCGACATGCTCGCCGGGCTGGACGCCGCGCGAGCTCAGGAAGTGCGCCAGGCGGTTGGCGTCGGCTTCCAGCTCGGCGTAGGTCAGCACCTGGTCCCCGGCCTTGACCGCCGGGCGGCCGGGGGCGGCGTCGACGGCGTGCTCAAACAGATCCGCGATGTTCAGCGCCACGCGCCTCACACTAGAACATGTTCTCATTTGAGACTAGAACGGTTCTCGGAAAGGGGATCGCCATGGGCAGGCGTCTTTCACGCGGGCTAGTCATTGTCGCGGCGGGCTTCGCGCTGGCCGCCGCGAGCCTGGCCGGGACCGCGGGCGCGGCCGGGGCGGGCCGCTCGCCCGCGAGCCAGACCTTCATCGATCGCCTGTACGGCGTGGCCGCCCTGTCGCGCAGTGACGCCTGGGCCGTCGGCCTGATGCCCACCGCCTCGCTGATCCTGCACTGGAACGGCCGGGCCTGGAGCAAGTCGCTGTCTGGCCACAACGGCTACTACCTGGGCGTGGGCGGCGACTCGGCCAGCGATGTCTGGGCCGTCGGCGGCACCAGCTGGTTCCGGCCCAGCGCGCCGCTTGCCGAGCACTGGACCGGCACGGGCTGGACCCAGGTGCCCAGCGCGGACCCGGCCGGCGGCGGGTTGCTCAGCGCGGTGACCGTGATCTCGCCCGATGACGCCTGGGCGGTGGGCCTGGTCGGCCCCGGCCCCGGCATCCCGTCGCCGACCAGGCCGCTGATCGAGCACTGGGACGGCAAGAGCTGGACGATCACGCGCTTCCCCGAGCCCGCGGGCGGCGGCTCGCTCCACGCCGTGTCCGCCACCTCGGCCACCGACGTGTGGGCGGTCGGCCAGACCGGCCCGGCCAGCGAGGGGAACAACCACCAGACGCTGATCGAGCACTGGAACGGCTCGGCCTGGGCCCGCGTGCCGAGCCCGGATGCGGCCGGCGGCTACAACGTCCTGAACGGGGTGTCCGCGACCTCCTACCGCAGCGCCTGGGCCGTCGGCGCCACCGGGTTCGCCGGCCATGACGACACCCTGACCGAGCACTGGAACGGCCACGCCTGGACCGTCGTACCCAGCCCGACTCCGGACGGCGACGCGCAGGTCGTGGCGGTGTCGGCGACCCGGGGGAGCAACGCCTGGGCGGTGGGCATGGCGCGCGGGGACAGCTGCAACCCGAGATGCGTCACCGTCATCGAGCACTGGAACGGCTCGGCGTGGGCGCAGGTGCCCAGCCCCAACTCGTCCGGCAGCGCCCTCAACGGACTGTTCGGCGTGTCGGCCACCGGGCGGCACAACGCCTGGGCGGTCGGCACCATCGGCTACTCCCGCACGCTGATGGTGCACTGGAACGGCAAGACCTGGAGCTAGCGCGTCACGGGCTGAAGCCGGGTATCCGGGCCTTGATCCGCTCCAGGTCGGCGTCGTCCGAGACGGCCTGGAAGTCGTGGCGCGGGGTGTAGGGCCGCTCCAGCGCCTCGGCTTCCTCGTCGGTGACCTCTGGAGGCCTCGTGGCCCAGCGCCCGGTCTCGTCCGGTGCCGCTCCGGGAGAGCCGGTTCGCGCCCACGCCATCAGGAACCGCGAGCACATCCTGCGGGTGGCCAGCGACGCGTTCGCGGAGTCCGGCGACACCTCGCTGAACGTCATCGCCAAGCGGGCGGGCGTCGGCGCGGGCACCCTGTACCGGCATTTCCCGACCCGCGAGGACCTGATCCTGGCCGTCTACGGGCGCGACGTGCAGCGCGTTGTGGACTCGGTGCCCGACGTGCTGGCGGGCCGCCAGCCGCTCGACGCCTTCCGGGCCTGGTTCACCACCCTGGCCGACTACGTCCGGATCAAGCACGGCCTCGGCGAGGCGCTGCACACCGCCGCCGCGCAGGACGCCGTGAACCAGACCTATGCGCCGGTCACCGCGGCGGTCGGCGTCCTGCTGCGCGCCTGCGCGCAGGACGGCAGCATGCGCCCCGGCCTGGACCCGGCCGACGTGCTGGTGGTGATGGGCTTCATGTGGCGCACCGGCCCGGACGACGCCGGGCGGGATCAGGCCCGCCGCCTCATGGAGCTGGTCATCGACGGGCTCCGGCCCCGTCCCTGAGCGGGAAACGACGCCGGGCGCGGGCTACAGGCCGCCGAGCAGGTCGCGCAGCGTCCGGGTGTAGGCGGCGAGCGCGGCGCGGCCCTGGCCGGTCAGGGCGACCGTGGTCTTCGAGGCGACCCCGCTGCCGGTCTTCTCGCTGGCCAGGTAGCCGGCGTCCTCGAGCTTGCGCAGGTGGGTGATCAGGTTGCCCGGGGTCAGGCCGATCATGTCCTGCAGGCGGGTGAAGGAGAGGGTGTCGCCGTCCGGCAGCGCGGCCAGCGTGGCCATGATCCGCAGCCGGGCGGGGACGTGGATCAGCGGGTCGAGTTCGTTGTCAGCCATGGCCGGCGGTGCTCAGCCGTCCGCGGGGCGGGCCAGCTCGGGGACGGCGGCGGCCAGGCGGCGCACCGCGGCGTCGAGGTCGCCGCTGGCCGGGGCGGCCGAGAAGGTCAGCCGCAGGTAGGGTCCCGGCGGCTCGGCCGGGAAGAACGGCCGCCCGGGCATGACGGCCACGCCCGACCGCCGGGCGGCCTGGGCCGCCTCGGCGTCGTCCAGCCCGGCCGGCAGCCGGGCCCACAGGTGCATGCCGCCGGCGGGCGGGATGAAGGCGACGCCCGGAGCGTGCCGGGCCAGCGCGCCGGCCAGGGCCCGGGCGCGGCCGGTCAGGGCCTGGGCCAGGCCGCGCAGGTGCCGGTCCCAGGCCGCGCCGCTGACCAGGTCCAGCGCCGCCTCCTGGACCGGGCGGGCCACGAACATGTCGTCCACCACGCGCAGGGCCCGCAGCCGCGCGGCGACCGGGCCGCGCGCGATCAGCGCCCCGATCCGCAGGCTGGGCGAGGCGGCCTTGGTCAGCGAGGTGAGGTACACCACGCGGCCGTCCCGGTCGGCGGCCAGCAGCGTGGGCGGCGGCCGCTGCCCGTGCGCGAGCCACCGGCCGCAGTCGTCCTCGATCACGAACGCGCCGGCCGCCGCGGCCGCCGCCAGCACCGCCTCGCGGCGCGGCCCGGCCAGCACCGTGCCGGCCGGGTTGTGGTAGGCCGGCTGGCAGTAGAAGGCCAGCGCGCCGGTGCGGGCGAAGGCGTCAGCCAGCAGGTCGGGGAGGACGCCGAAGGCGTCGGCCGGCACCGGCACCGGGCGCAGGCCCGCCGCCCTGGCCACGGCCAGTGCGCCGGGGTAGGTGGGCGACTCGACCAGCAGCCTGCCGCCGGCCGGCACCAGGGCCCGGAACGCGGCGGTGATGGCGCCCTGGCCGCCCGCGGTGACCACGACGTCACCGGCGTCGGCGTCCGGGCTGGCCGCGCGGGCGAACCAGGACCGCAGGCCGTGCAGGCCCGCCACCGGGGGCCGGTCCCAGGCGTCGGGCAGCCGGGCGGCACGGGCCAGCGCCGCGCTCAGCGCCCGGACGGGCATGAGCGACGGGTGCAGGTAGCCGGTGGCCAGCGAGATCACCCCGTCCTCGTGCGGCGGGTCGGCGAGCGGCGACAGGCCCGCCGTGTCCACCGTCCGGTCACTGAGCGCGATCGTCTGCCAGGAGTAGTCGGCCGGCGCTCGGCCGCGGCGGCGGCGCGACGAACGTCCCCGCGCCGGGGCGGCTCACCACCAGGCCCTCGGCGCCCAGCGCGGCCAGCACCCTGGACACGGTGACCGGGCTCACGCGATGGGCGTCGACCAGCGCGCGGGTCGACGGCAGCCGGTCGCCAGGCCGCGAGCCGCGGATCTCCTCGCGCAGCCAGCTGGCCAGCCGGGCGGTACTGCTATCCTGGTTCATGAGAGAAAAGAGTATCGCTATCGTGCAGCGGAGAGTAGCGGCGGACTCCCTGAGCGCCCGCGGCCCGGCGCGCATGATCGCGGTGCGGGCATGATCTCCGGTGCCGACGCCGCCCTGCTGGCGGGCGCCGGCGCGCTGGCCGGCCTGGCGGGCACGGCCGGCGGCATCACCTCGCTGATCTCCTACCCGGCCCTGCTGCTGGCCGGGGTTCCGCCGCTGCCCGCGAACGTGGCGAACGTGGTCGCGCTGGTGGCCTGCTGGCCGGGCTCGGCGGTCGCGTCCCGGCCCGAGCTGCGCGGCCGGGGCGCCTGGCTGGCCCGCTGGGCGCCGGTCGCCGCGGCCGGCGGCGCGACGGGCGCGGTGCTGCTGGTGTCCACGCCGCCGGGGGTGTTCGCCCGGGTGGTGCCGTTCCTGCTCGCCGCGGCGGCGCTGGCCCTGCTGCTCCAGCCGCGGCTGTCGGCCTGGCTGGACCGCAGGCAGCGCCGGGCCGGGGCGCTGGTACTGGCGGCCGGGCTGTTCGCGGTGTCGGCGTACAACGGCTACTTCGGCGCCGGGGCCGGCGTGATGCTGCTGGCGCTGATGCTGCTCACCACCGACCAGCACCTGGCCCGGGCCAACGCGCTCAAGAACATGCTGCTGGGGCCGGCGTCGGTGGTGGGCGCGATCACGTTCATCCTGCTCGGGCCGGTCGACTGGGCCGCGGTGGCCCCGCTGGCGGCGGGCATGCTGGCGGGCAGCGTGGCCGGGCCGCTGATCACCCGGCGGACGCCGCCCGCCCTGCTGCGCTGGCTGGTCGCGCTGACCGGGCTGGGCGTGGCCGTCCGCCTGTGGGCCGCGCCCGCGCTCTAGCCCCGGTCTGGAGCTGGTCCGTCAGCTGGCCGGCGGGGGACCAAAGGGCGGGAAGGCGCAGGCCGGGACGGTACCCGAGCCCTGAATCGGGGTGACGGTCACGTCGTCGGCGCTGTCGCCGAGCGGCCCGGCGGGGACGATGTTGGTGTTGTCGGTGCCGGCGTTGACGTACTGCGTCGGGCTCTGGCCCTCGGCCGGGCCTTCGTTGCCGTGGTTGCCGTCCTGGGTGACGTTGTCCAGGTCGATGTTCTCCAGGTCGATGCCCAGCGGGTGCGCGGCGTCGAACCCCTCGAAGATCGAGTAGGCGCCGGACTCCGAGTCGGTGGCGACGACCCCGTCCAGCACGATGTCGCGCTGCGCCGGCTCGCTGGTGCCGCCGGAGGAGTAGTGCGGGTTGAAGATCAGCAGGTGCTTGATGCTGGTCATGCAGATGTCCCGGTAGGTCACCCGCCGGGTCAGGCCGCCGCTGTTGGCGTCGGTCTTGACCTGGATGCCGGTGTCGCTGCCGGACAGGTTGCCGAGGCTGTCGAAGCCGTCCAGCGTGGAGTTCTCGAACAGCACGTTGGCCACGCCGCCCGCGGTCTGGCTGCCGACCGACAGCCCGTGTGACCCGTAGCAGTGCACGTCGTCGACGGTGATGTCCCGCGACGGGGTGCCAGGGTCGGACTTCACCGCCACGCAGTCGTCGCCGTTCTGGATCATGTCGTCCCTGATCGTGACGTCGCGCTCGCTGACCGGGTCCACGCCGTCGGTGTTGCGCGCGGTGGCCGGCGAGCTGATCTGCGTGCCCCAGACCGTGAGGCCCCGGCCGCCGGACACCTCGACGTGGTACATGGGCGAGTTCTCCAGCTCGATCTGGTAGATCGTGAGGTTGTCCACGCCGCTGCCCTCGACCAGCACGGGGTTGTTCTGGTTGCCGCCGGAGGCGGCCGCCGCGGCCACGTCCCACCAGGTCTGGCTGGAGCCGACCAGCGTGCCGTCGCCGCGCCCGTCGATGGTGCCCAGGCTGCCGTCGGCGCCGCGGGTGCCCATCAGGCCCGCGCCCGGGCCGCCGAAGGTGATGAACGGGGAGCAGCCGCCGCCGTCCGCGCTGACCGTGCCGCAGGTGCTGGCCGGGTACTGGCCGGGGATCTGGTAGTCGGCCGGGTTGAGGGAGGCGTAGAGCGTGACCCCGTCCTCGACCACCAGCACCTCGTGCCGCCCGATGGCAAGCGGCCCGCTCAGGAACGCGTCACCCGACGTGCCGGCCGCCAGCACGACCGCCCGCCCGGTGCCCGCGCACTGGTCGAGGGCGGCCTGGATCCGGGTGGTGTCGGGCGGGCTGGCCTCCTGGGCGGCGCTGAACGTGCCGGTGCTGGTGGCCAGGGCGGCGGGCAGCGTGGCGCAGGTCCGCGGCAGCCGGGGCCGGCGCGGATGGCGCGGGTCACCGGTGGCCATTCGCGGCTGAGGTGCCGCCGTCGCGGCCGGGCGCAGGGCGGTCAGCCCGGCTAGCCCGGTCAGCGCGGCCGAAGCGGGCGGGGCCAGGGCCGGCCCGGCGGCGACGGCTAACGCGACAGCGGCGGATGCGGCATGCGGCCAGCCGCGAGGACCTGATCTTCATGGCCAACTCCGGAGTCCCTGGAACGGGCCCGCTCCCCGGCAGTTGCCATGTAACCGCCGGGCCCGGACTCGGTCAAGGCGCTCTTGCTAGCCTGCGTACCGTGCCCGGAGGAATACATCATTCGGTCGTGGTGGTCCGCGACCTCGAGGCCAGCCTGCGGTTCTACCGCGACGGGCTGGGCCTGGACCTGCTGGCCGACCGGCAGGTCGAAGGCGACTGGCCCGAACTGCTCGGCGCGCCCAGCCGCCGCCTGCGGGCGGTGTTCCTGGGCGACACGCGAGTCCCGGACGACCAGGCCGGCGTGCTGGAGCTCAACGTGCTCGACGGCGACGTCCCGGCGGGGCCACCGCCCGGGCCGCCGGGCACCGGGTTCTTCCTGCTGTCGTTCTTCGTCGACGTCGAGGCCACGCTGGGCCGGCTGGCCTCGCTTGGCCTGGGCGGCGAGCCGCGCCGCGTCACGCAGCCGACGCCGGGCGGGCCGATCTCCCTGGCCACGGTGCGCGACCCCGACGGGGTGCTGATCCTGCTCACCCCCGGCTCGATCACCCGGCGCGACTAGCCGCGGTCACGGTCACCCCGCACCGGGGACTGGCTCATCCCGTGCGGCGCCCGGCCGGAGGGCGAGCAGGCCGAGGGCGATCCCGGCGCCGGTGGCCAGGCCGATGATCGTGAACGCGACGGGCAGCCGGCCGGCCATCAGCGCCGTGTTCAGGACCGAGCCCAGCAGCGATACGGCGAACAGCGCGCCCGCCTGCCGCGCGGTGTTCTGAAGGCCGGAGCCGAGCCCCGACTGCCGCGGCGGGACGCTGGCCACCAGCAGCGAGGTGAGGGCGGAGAACGCCACCGTGCTGGCCACGCCGGTCAGCAGCAGGCCGGCCAGCGCCAGCCAGTAGGACGTCTGCGGGCCGACCCAGCCCAGCGTGATCGTGCCGAGCGCGCAGCAGGTGAAGCCGGCGGTCAGCATGGCGGGGTGGCCGAACCGGCGGGCCAGCGGCCGGTACAGCACCAGCGGGGCCGCGATGCTGCCGACCGTCAGCGGCAGCAGCGCCGCCCCGGCCGCGCCCGGCGAGTCACCGCGGACGTCCTGGAAGTACAGCGACATCACCAGCAGCGTGCCGTAGAACACGAACCCCATCAGTCCGGCGCTGAAGACCGCCACCGCGCGCACCCGGTGCCGGAGGAAGGACGGCGGCAGCATGGGGTGGCGGCCGCGGCTGCTCGACGAGCCAGAAGAGCGCGCCCGAGGCCACCCCGCCGGCCAGCAGGCCGAGCGTGGCCGGGGCGGCCCAGCCCGCCGACCCGGCCAGGATCAGCCCCGCGGCCAGCAGCCCGAGGGCCAGGGCCGCCGTGACCTGCCCGGCCTGATCCACCGGCACCCGGTGCCGCGGCGTCTCGGGGACGCTGATCCACGTCAGCACCGCGCTCAGCACGCCGATGGGCAGGTTGATCAGGAAGATGCTCCGCCAGCCGAACGCGTCGATGAGCACGCCGCCCACCAGCGGGCCGACCGCGACCGAGATCGCGCCCGCGGCCACCCAGGCCACGGTGGCGCGGGCCCGGTCCGCGGACCCGGTGAACAGATGCGGGATCACGGCCAGGGTGGCCGGCAGCAGCGCCGCCGCGCCGACGCCCTGGACGACGCGCGCGGCGACGAGCGCGCCGATGCTGGGGGCGCTGGCGCAGGCCGCCGAGGCCACGGTGAACAGGGCGACCCCGCCGAGCAGCATGCGCCGCAGCCCGATCCGGTCGCCGAGCGCGCCGGCCGTGAGCAGCAGCGCGGACAGCGCGAGCGTGTAGCCGGACAGCACCCACTGCGCCGCCGCCATCGAGTGGCCCAGGTCATGGCGGATCGTCGGGAGAGCCACGTTGAGCACGCTGCCGTCCAGGATGATCGCGCAGTAGCCCAGGCAGACGGCGAAGAAGCCCAGGCGCCGGCGACGCGGCGGCGATTCCTCCGGCCCAGCGCCCAAATCGTCTCACATTCTGAAATGGCATGCTCAAGTATTGATACAGGGCGCCACGATACCAGCGGCGGGGCTGGCCGGTCCTGACCGGCTCAGTCACACTGGGCCTCAGGCGACGGCGAGGCTGAGGGAGTGAGCAGGTGCGGGACGCGGTGATCGTGGAGGCGGTGCGCACGCCGGTGGGCAAGCGCAATGGCGCCCTGTCCGGGGTACACCCGGTGGACTTGTCGGCCGGGGTGCTGCGGGCGCTGGCCGAGCGGGCGGGCCTGGAGCCCGCGCTCGTGGACGACGTGATCTGGGGCTGCGTGGCCCAGGTGGGCGAGCAGGCGCTCGACATCGGCCGCAACGCGGTGCTGGCCGCGGGCTGGCCGCTGTCGGTGCCGGGCACGGCGGTCGACCGGCAGTGCGGCTCGTCCCAGCAGTCGGTGCACTTCGCCGCGGCCGGGCTGATCAGCGGCCAGTACGACGTGGTGGTCGCGGGCGGGGTGGAGTCGATGAGCCGGGTGCGCATCGGCGCGACGCTGGGCGAGGTCAACCCGTTCGGGTCAGCGCTGGAGACCAGGCTGGGCGGGCGGCCGCCGCACCAGGGCATCGGCGCCGAGATGGTCGCCGAGCGCTGGGGGCTGTCCCGCACCCAGCTCGACGAGTTCTCGCTGGCCTCGCACGACAAGGCGGCCGCGGCCCAGGACCAGGGGCGGTTCACCGGGCAGATCGCGCCGGTCACGCTGGCCGACGGGACGATCGTGGACACCGACGAGGGGGTGCGGCGCGGCAGCACGCTGGAGACCCTGGCCAGGCTCAAGCCCGCGTTCCGGCCCGGCGGGCTGATCCACGCGGGCAACAGCTCGCAGATCAGCGACGGCGCCGCCGCGCTGCTGATGACCACCAGCGAGATGGCCGCCCGGCTCGGGCTGACCCCCATCGCGCGGGTGCACACCGCGGTGCTGGCCGCCGACGACCCGGTGATCATGCTGACCGCGCCGATGCCGGCCACCCGCAAGGCGCTGGACCGCAGCGGGCTCAAGATTGACGAGATCGGCGCGTTCGAGGTCAACGAGGCGTTCGCCCCGGTGCCGCTGGCCTGGCTGGCCGAGACCGGCGCCGACCCGGCCGCGCTGAACCCCAACGGCGGCGCGATCGCCATCGGTCACCCGCTGGGCGGCAGCGGCGCCCGGCTGATGACCACGCTGGTCCATCACCTGCGCGACAACGGGATCCGCTACGGCCTGCAGACCATGTGCGAGGGCGGCGGCCAGGCCAACGCCACGATCCTGGAGCTGGTCGCCGCCTGACCAGCCCGCCCCGCCTGACCAGCCCGGCCGGCCGGGCAACGGCATGCGAGAGCGTGCGGTCCCGCCCCCTTGGGGACCGCACGCTCTCTGGCTCGGTGCGGGCCTGCGGCCTACGCCGGAGGCTGGCCGGACTGGACGTCGACCGGCGCGCTGGCGCTGGGCGCCCGGCCCACCGGTGCGTGGCCCGGCAGCCGGATCAGCGTCACGTCGATCGCACCCGCGCCCCTGGTGACCTGCGCGCTGGTCGCCGGGCTGAGCGCCACGCGGTACTCGAAGGTGGCCGTGCCGCCCGGGCTGATCATCTGGATCCCGCCCGGCTCGGTGACGTTGAGGTAGTCCGTGCCGAACCCCTCCACGTCGTAGGGGATGGTCTGCCAGACGTTCGAGGTGCTCTCCCGCTCCTGGAGCGTGCCTTTCGGGAACAGGCTGCTCGCCGTGCAGGAGCAGTGCCCCAGGGACACCAGCGGCAGGATGCTGGAGTAGGCCTGGCGGGAGTGGTTCGTCACCGTGACCCGCAAGCGCACCGGCTGACCGCCCGGCACCAGGCCGGAGGCCGGGTCGAGGATCGTGACGCTCGCGGTGAGCGCGCCCGGCTGCGGTGCGGGCGGGGTGGAGGCCGCCGGCGCGGTGGGTGTCGCCGCCGGGCTGCTGACCGCCGGCGTGCTGACCGCCGGGGTGCTGGGCGCCGGCGTGCCGGGCGTGGCCGGGGGCGGAGTCGACGGGACGCTGCCCGGCGACCTGGTCGACTTGGAGACCGTGGCCGCCGACTTCGCGGCGGAGGCGCCGGCGTGGGCCAGCGCCTGAGGCGAGCAGCCCGTGAGCGTGATCACGGTAATGGCGGCCGCCGCCGGGATGGCCACCCGCGCGGGCGCGGCCGCGCGGCGGGCGATGCCGGGTGACGAGGCGAGGAACTTCATGACCTGAATCCCTTCCGGGCGCTGGCGTGACAGCGGTAGGAGTCGCCAGGGTCCAGCTCGCCAACAAGTTTTCGGCCGCCCCATGAAGTTCCTCACCCGGGCCGTACTTGAGCCAGCCGGCCGTTAACGGCTCGGGCTGTGCCAGTGACTGTCAGAGGCGGCCGGGATACTGGCTCGCATGTCTGATTCGATCAAGCTTGGCTCGGTGGCGCTCGAATGCCCGGACGCCAGGCAGCTGGCCGCGTTCTACGCGGAGATCACCGGCGGCACGGTCACTTCCGCCGACCAGGACTGGGCGACCCTCAAGGCCCCGGGCGGGGATATCGACTTCCAGACCGCCCCCGGCTACCAGCCGCCGGCCTGGCCCGACCCGTCCTCGTCCATGCAGATGCACCTGGACTTCCTCGTCGATGACCCGGACGCGGCTGAAGCCCGGGTGCTGGCGGCCGGCGCGACGAAGTTCGACGTCCAGCCCGGTGACCACTTCCGGGTGTACGCCGACCCGGCCGGCCACCCGTTCTGCCTGTGCATCGAGGGCGCGCTGAGCCTGGCCTGAAGGCTGCGCCAGCTGCGACGTTCGCTCGTCGCGTATCGCCAGCCGGGCCTGAGCGCTCGGAGGCCGGCGGCCATAGCGTAGCCAGAGGGCCGGTCACCAAGGCACAGGGAGCAGACGATGGCACCAGCAGCGGCGTACGACGAGATCGCGGACTGGTACGAGCGCGAGTTCCTGGCCAGGGACGCCCCAGCGGGCGGTGACCCGCTGGGCATCAAGGCGGCGCTGGACACCCTGCTCGGCCCGGGCTCGGGCCCGTGCCTGGAGATCGGCTGCGGCACGGGCGTGCGCGCGGGCCAGGTCCGTGAGCTGGGCTGGACGCCGTGGGGTGTCGACATATCGGCCGCGATGCTGCGGCACGCCCGCGGCCGCCTGCCCGCCGTCCTGGCCGACGCCACCCGGCTGCCGGCCCGCGACGGCAGCCTCCCGGCGGTGATCACGGTGATGGCGCACACCGACATGCCCGCCTACCCGGCCGTGCTGGCCGAGGCGGCCAGGGTGCTGGCGCCGGGCGGGCGGTTCGTGCACATCGGCGTGCATCCCTGCTTCTGCGGCGGGTTCGCCGACCGCGGCGACCCGGAGGCCGTCGTGATCCGCCCCGGCTACCTGGACGGCCACTGGACCAGGGCGTCGTGGACCAGCCAGGGGGTCCGGGACAAGGTCGGGGCCACGCACACGCCGCTGCCCGACCTGATCCACTCCTTCCTGCGCGCCGGGCTCATGCCCGAGCGGCTGGCCGAGGGCGGCCAGCCGACTCCGACCGTGCTGGGGATCCGGGCTCGCCAGGACGGGCAGGCAAAGGACTGGTCGGCAGAGGACTGGTAGGCACCCGCGGCCGGACCGGCAGGAACATGGCCAGCACGACGGCGAAGGCCAGGAGCTTCGACAGCACGTTCATCGCGATCGGGAACGGGGCGGCGGGGTAGCCGAATCCGTCCAGGGCCCAGGCGGCGAACACGACCAGCATCAGCGCCAGCGACAGGACGGCGGGCCGGGTCAGCCGGACCATGGCGGACGTGCTGAGCAGCAGCAGCGTAGTGATCTCGACGAGGATCAGCGGGGCGAAGAACACCAGCCGGTACAGCGCCGGGTCGGGCGCCACCGGGGGATAGGTCCGGGTCATGACGATGAGGTCGAACGGCAGCTCGAAGATCATCGGCCCGGCTATCGCCGCGACGACCGCGCTGGCCAGCCGGGCGCCGGGACGGCCGGTGCTGGCGATGAGGACGATGAGGAAGACAGCGCCCACCGCCACGATGGTGACCGGCGTGATGGGGTTAGAGGGCGGCGGGACCTTGGCGAAGTGGTCGTGCCGCACGGCCATCACGTAGCTGGCCGCGCCGACCAGGAACGCGGCGATGGCGGCGGCCCAGGCCGCGACCAGGCCGATCGCGGCAGGCCGGCCAGGCTGGGGGAGCCGGGCGGGGAGGGGCAGTCGCCGGGCGGCGCAGGCCACGCCCGCCGCGGCGGCCAGCAGGCCGACAGCGAGCGTGATCCGGGCGGTGCCGGCGTAGGCGACCCACGTGCCGTACTGAGTCATGGCGCATCCCTGCTTTCGTCGGCCGCGTGCGATGAGCACGGCGGCGCTCGGAGTAAGACGGGGACTGCCAGGCGCCTGGTAGTCACGTTTCGATACTCGCGGCCGGCGATCGGCAGATCGATGGGGCTGCCACCCGACTACGTGGTACGGCTGACACGCCCGAGACGACCATTCCAGGGACCGCGGCCGCGACCGCGGATGACCTAGCTGATGACCTGAAGGACGCGGACGCTAGCCGCCGGGCCTAGGGCTTGCGCCCGATGCCGCCCATGCCGGGCACGTCGCCCAGGTTGGCTGACCCCGGCCGCCACTGCGACAGCTCCACGACGCCGGGCTCGATCAGCTCCAGGCCGTCGAAGAACGACGTGAGCTGCTCCGGGCTGCGCGGGTGGTAGGTGCTGGCCGAGTTCTCGTTGTAGTGCCGGACGGCCTCGGTGAACGACTCGCTGATCGTGGAGCCGTCGCTGAGCGCCAGGTAACTGCCCGACGGCATCGGCGCGAGCAGCCGGCTGATCACTGAGCCCGGATCATCGGAATCGGGAATCTGGCCCATGATGCCGAACAGCATCAGCGCGATGGGCTTGTTGAAGTCCAGCGTCCGGCGCGCCCCGTCCAGGATCCGGTCGACGTCGCGCAGGTCGGCGTCGATGTAGTCGCAGGCGCCCTCGTACGTGCTGGTCAGCAGGGCGCGGGCGTGCACGAGCACGAGCGGGTCATTGTCGACATAGACGATGCGCGATTCCGGCGCGATGGCCTGCGCGACCTGATGGGTGTTGTCGGCGGTGGGCAGGCCCGTGCCGACATCGAGGAACTGCCGGATTCCGGCCTCGCCGGCCAGGTACGTGACCGCCCGGCCCAGGAAGGCCCGGTCGGCCCTGGCCAGCTTGGTGATGTCGGGGAACATGGCCATGACCTGGTCGCCGACCATGCGGTCCGGCTCGTAGTTGTCCTTGCCGCCGAGCCAGTAGTTCCAGACCCGTGCCGAGTGCGGCACCGACGAGTCGATCTCGGGCTGCGCCGCGCCCGAGGCTTGGGGCCATTCGGTCATGGAGCCATTCTCCGCTCTTTCCGCAGCCATTTTCCCGGCGCTAGCCTAGCGGGTTCCCGGGCCGGGTCGGATCAGGGCGCGGTCGCGGCGGCCATGACCCGGCGAAGCCGGCCGAAGGTGGCCAGCGAGCGCACGCCCTCGTCGTGGAACGACCGCAGCGCGGGGTCGTCGCCGGGGTCCAGCGCGACGGCCTCCTCCCACATCGACCGCTCGGCGTCACGCCAGCCGGGGCGCTCGGTGACCGCCACCTCGCGCAGGCCCGCCGCGGTCAGGCCGGCCTCCAGGTCGACCGAGCGCAGTCGCTGCGGAACCGTCTCGTCGTCGCGGTCGAGGGGCTCCCAGCAGGTCAGCACGACCCGGCCGCCGGGGGCCAGGATCCGGCGCAGCTCGCCGTAGGCATCGGCCGGCCGGGGGGCGGCGAACTGGATGGCGTCCACGCACAGCACCGCGCTGGCCTCGCCCGCGGCCAGCCCGGTCGCGGCCAGGTCGCCGACCCGGAAGTCGGCCGCGCGGTCCAGCCGCCGGGCCTGCTCCCGGGCCTGGCGCACGGCCTCGGCGGAGAAGTCCACGCCGACCAGCCGGGCCCCGGTGCGGCCGGCGATCTCCAGACCGTAGCCGCCGCGCCCGCAGGCCAGGTCGGCCAGGAGACCGCCCGGCGGCAGCCGGAGCGCCTCGGTCACCTCGGCGATGCCCGCCCAGCTCAGCAGGCTGGTCGACAGCAGGCTGGACGGCAGGCCCAGGTGCCGCTGCTGGATCTCGTCCTTGACCGGCGACCGGGCCATGCCCGCGTACCAGTCGTCGAAGTACTGCGCCCCGGACCGCTCCATGTGTCCAAAGTATCCGGTCTGGGTATCCGGTCTGTGCCGTCGCCCCGCGGCCCGCCGCCCGGCCGGCCCGCGAGCTCAGCTAGCCCGCGAGGTCAGCTGGCCAGCAGGATCGCCGGGGGCAGGCAGACCAGGGCGACGGCCGCCAGGTAGGCGGCCGCGGTGGCCAGCCGGGGCAGGCGGGCGGGCGGCGCGGCCAGGCGGGCGGCGCGGGTGGCGACCTGGACGTCGCCCGGTGCGGCGTCAGCCAGCCGGTGCAGGGCGGCCAGCAGCGGCGCCGGGCCGCAACCGCGGCTGGCGGTGTCGTCGGCCAGCATCTCGACCAGCAGCTCGACGGCGGCCAGGGCGGCGCGGGCGGCGGGCAGGAACGGGAATGTCTGGCGCCAGGCCCGGAACGGCAGGATGACCAGGTCGTGCTGGCCGCGCGCATGGGCCCGCTCGTGGCTGACCACCGCCGCCAGCTGGGCGGCGCTGAGCACGTCGAGCACGCCCTGGCTGAGCACGATGCGCGGCCGCACGCCGGGCAGGCAGTACGCGGCGACCAGCGGATGGTCGAGCAGCCGGACCCGCAGGCCGGGACTGAGCCCGCTGTCCGCGCCCGGCCCGTCCGGCTCACGGCCGGCGTCAGCCCGCTCGCGGCCGACGGCGACGCCGGCCCGGCCAGCGGCGCCCGGTTCACCGGTTATCACGAACGGGGCGCGGTCGCCGGCGGCCGGCGCCCCTCCCGCCGTGCTCGCCCCCGGGCCGGCGGCAGCCCGGCCACCAGGCCGGCCCGGGCCGGCTGAGCTGGCGGTGACCGGGCCGCCGGGCGCCGGGCCGGGCACCGGGATGAGCTGGCCCAGCTGAAGCTCGTCGGCGAGCAGGTCGAGGCGGCGGCGGTGCTCGCGCCGGGCCAGCAGCAGCCGGCTGGTCGAGATCACCAGCACCGCGAACAGCCAGGCCCCGGCGGCCAGGGTCAGCGCCACGCCGGCCCAGCCGACCGGGCCGGGACCGGCCAGGTGGCGGATGGCAGGGTGGCCGATGACAGGGTGGCCGATGACAGAGTGGCCGATGACAGAGTGCGCCCCGCGAGCCACCGCGTGACCGGGCCACAGGCGGCCGGGCAGCACGCCCAGGCCGCCCAGCCAGGACCGGTGCAGGCCGGAGACGGCCAGCGTGACGCCGGCGCCGAGGATGGCCAGGCCGCCGCCCAGGCCGACGGCCTGCCAGAGCACCAGGGCGGCGCGCGGGCTGCGGGCGGGCCAGGCGGCCCTGGCCAGCGCCAGGGGGACGGGCACGGCCAGGACGACCGCCACCGCGACCAGGGCCAGGCCCTCGGCGGCCAGCAGCACGGCGTCAGCCGCCCGGCGGGCCCGGCGCGGCCGGCTCGCCGGCGACGCCGGGGACGCCGGGCGGGCCTGATCCGGGGCCGCCCAGGGTGCGGCGGAGGTGGTCGGTGTCGGCCGGGCTCACGCCGCCCAGGAAGCGGGTCAGCGCCGCGCTCCGGTCCGGGGCCTGGCCGAGAGCCTCGAGCATCAGGTCGGCGACGTAGTCCTCGCGGCTGACGCTGGCCTGGTACCGGTGGGCCCGGCCGTCGCGCTCGCGGCGGACCAGGCCCTTGCGGCGCAGCCGGTCCAGCACGGTCAGCACGGTGGTCACGGCCAGCTCGCGCTGGGCCGGGTCGCGCTGGGTCAGCGCGGCCAGCACGTCGCGGGCCGGCACCGGGCCCGTGGCGTCCCACAGCACCTGGAGAACAGCCCGCTCGAGCTGCCCGGATCCGGCCAACTTGCTCCTCTTCCCGCCCGCCGACGGCCCGCTTGCCGCCGACCTCGGGCCCGCCTTGCCGTATGTATTCTACATCACGTAGAAGTTCTACGTTTTGTAGAAGTAGCCTGAGTGAGGAGACACGGAGAGGAGCCCGGAGATGATCACCTCGGCGGTGACGGCGGCCCTGACCGGAGCGCAGGCGATGGCGGCCCATGCGGCCGCGGGCGCGGCCGACCCGGTGGCGGCGCGCTCGCAGATGGGGTTCTCGCTGGGCTGGCACATCGTGGTGGCCTGCCTGGGGGTCGGCATGCCGGGCCTGGTGCTGTTCGCCGAGTGGCGCGGGATGCGCACCGGCGACGTCAGCTACCAGCTGCTGGCCCGGCGCTGGGCGCGGGCCATGGGCGTGCTGTTCGCGGTGGGCGCGGTGTCCGGGACGATCCTGTCGTTCGAGATGGGCGTGCTGTGGTCGGGGCTGATGGACCATTACGGCGCGGTCATCGGGCTGCCGTTCGCCATCGAGGGCTTCGCGTTCTTCATCGAGGCCATCTTCCTGGGCATCTACCTGTACGGCTGGGACCGGCTGCCGCCCCGGGTGCACCTGCTGTCGGGCGTGCCGATCGTGGTCGCGGGCATCGCGTCGGCGTTCTTCGTGGTGTCGGCGAACGCCTGGATGAACGCCCCGCGCGGCTACGCCGTCCGGCACGGCCGGGTGGTGGGCGTGGACCCCTGGGCGGCGATCTTCAACCCGGCCACCGGCCCGGAGACCACGCACATGATCCTGGCCGCGTTCATGGTGACCGGGTTCCTCATCGCCAGCGTCTACGCGGTGGCCATGCTGCGCGGCCGCCGGGACCGTTACCACCGGCTGGGCCTGCTGATCCCGCTGACGTTCGCGGCGATCATGACGCCGGTGCAGATCGGGGTGGGGGACTGGGCGGCCCGGTTCGTGGCCAGCGACCAGCCGGTCAAGCTGGCCGCGATGGAGGGCCTGGCCCAGACCCAGCGGCACGCGCCGGAGTCCATCGGCGGCCTGTTCTACGGCGGCCGGCTGCACGGCGCGCTGCGGATCCCGGACGGGCTGTCGCTGCTGCTGCGGCTGAACCCGGATGGCAAGGTCACCGGGCTGAACTCGGTGCCGCCGGCCGACCGGCCGCCGGTGGAGATCGTGCACTTCGCGTTCGACGCCATGGTCGGCATCGGCTTCGCGCTGCTGGCCCTGGGCGCCTGGCTGGCCTGGACCTGGTGGCGGCGCCGGGACCTGCCGCGGACCCGCTGGTTCCTGCGCTCGGTGGCCCTGTCCGGGGTGGCCGCGGTGGTGGCCATGGAGTCGGGCTGGGTGGCCACCGAGGTGGGCCGGCAGCCGTGGATCGTCTACCACGTGCTGCGCACCAGCAGCGCGGTGAACCCGGCGCCGGGGCTGGCCAACGGGGTCTGGCCGGTCATCGCGGTCTACGCGGCGCTGACCGTGGCCACGGTGTACGTGCTGCGGCGGCTGGCCCGCAGCCGCCCGGTGCCGATCGCGCCGCAGGAGTCCGACGTCCGCGCGCACACGGTCGTCTGAGCCGAGCCGGTGAGCAGAGCCGGTGAGCGGAGCCGGTGAGCGGAGCCTGGAGACAGGAGTGAGGCAGGAGTCATGGAGCTGACCATCCTGGCCGTCATGTGGACGGCCGTGAGCGCCTACGCCCTGCTGGGCGGGGCGGACTTCGGGGCCGGGATCTGGGACCTGCTGGCCGGCCGGCGGGCGGCGGGCGCGCCGCGCCGGGCCCTGATCGAGCACTCCATCGGCCCGGTCTGGGAGGCCAACCACGTCTGGCTGATCTTCGTGCTGGTGCTGATGTGGACCGCGTTCCCGCCCGCCTTCGCCGCCATCTCCTCCACGCTGTACGTGCCGCTCACGCTGGTCGCCCTGGGCGTGATCGCCCGCGGCTCGGCGTTCGCGTTCCGCAAGTCCATCGATCAGCCGTGGGCGCAGCGGCTGTTCGGGGCGGCGTTCGCGTTCTCCTCGGTGGTCACCCCGTACTTCCTGGGCGCGGCCGCGGGCGCGGTGGCCTCCGGCCGGGTGCCGCCCGGGCTGGCCCGCGGCAGCGCGGTCTCCAGCTGGGTGAACCCGGTGTCGGTGGTGACCGGCGCGTTCGCCGTCGCGGCCTGCGCCTTCCTGGCCGCCAGCTACCTGACCCTGGACGCCCGGCGGGCCGGCGACCAGGCGCTGACCGGGTACTTCCGGCGCCGGGCGCTGGCCAGCGGGCTGCTGGTCGGGGCGTGCTCGGTGGCCGGGCTGCTGGTCCTGCACGCCGACGCGCCGGTGCTCTACGGCCGGCTGACCGGCCGGGCCCTGCCGCTGGTCGCGGTGGCCGTCGCGGCCGGGCTCGTCTCGCTGGCCCTGGCCTGGCGAGGCTGGCTGGTCGCGCTGCGGCTGTCGGCGGCCGCCGCGGTCGCGGCCGCGCTGTGGGCCTGGGCCGCCGCCCAGTACCCGTACCTGCTGCTGCCCGGCCTGACCGTGCCCGGCGGCGCCGCCCCGCCCTCGACGCTGACGGCGGTGGTGGTCTGCACCGCGGCCGGCGGGGCGCTGCTGATCCCCTCGCTGGCCTGGCTGCTGATCCTGGTCCAGCGCCAGCCTCGGTAGGCTGCTGAGCCCATGGACCGGTACGCACTGCTGATCCTGCCGTCGGCCAACCGGGTCTACAGCGGCGCGGCGGTCGCCCTGACCCAGGCCGAGCCGGAGGTCTTCAGCCGCTCGGTGCTCGGCGGCCGGATCACCGGCATCGGCGCCGAGGTCATCGGCGGGGTGCCGTACGTGACCTTCAGCGGCGACCTGGACGAGGACCGGGACGCGGCCTTCCTGGCTCACCTGTCCGCGATCTACGCGCTGTACCAGGTGCGGGACGGGCTGCTGAGGCCGTTTGATATCCCCTCTCCGGGTCGCTTCGACGACGACCTCGTGACCATCCAGAAGTACCAGGGGAAGACCAACGAGCAGTTCACCCGGCTGCTGCTCAACGTGACCCTGCTGTCGTCGGCGTTCGCGCCCGGCCTGCCGGACCGCCAGTTCGCGGTGCTCGACCCGCTGTGCGGCCGCGGCACCACGCTGAACCAGGCGCTGCGGCTGGGGTCGACGCGGCCGGGGTGGAGCACGACCGCAAGGACTTCGAGGCCTACGCCACGTTCATCAAGACCTGGCTCAAGCGCAAGAAGATCAAGCACCACGCCGACTACGACGGCCCGGTGCGGCGCGACGGGCAGGTCATCGGCCGCCGTCTCCGGCTGCGGCTGGCCGCCGGCAAGGATGACTACAAGGCCGGGCGGACCCAGCTGCTCGACATGGTCAGCGCCGACACCACCCGGGCCCCGGAGTTCTTCAGGCGCGGCACGTTCGACGCGGTGGTGACCGACGCGCCCTACGGGATCCAGCACGCCAGCACGGCCGGCGCCGGCGGCGGCCAGCGGCGGCTGGCCCGCAGCCCGCTGGACCTGCTGGCCGACGCGGTACCCGGCTGGGCGGGCCTGCTGCGCGACGGCGGGGCGCTGGGCATCGCGTGGAACACCCTGGTCGCCCCGCGCGCCGAGGCGGCGGCGATCCTGGCCGGCGCCGGGCTGGAGATCCTCGACGACGGGCCCTACCGGGCCTTCGAGCACCGCGTGGACCAGGCCATCCGCCGCGACATCCTGATCGCCCGGCGCCCCTGGCCCTAGCCCTGGCCCTGGCCCTGGCCCTGATCCCGATCCCGGTCCCGAGGCCGCGGGCAGCGGGACGCTCCAGGTCACCTCGGTGCCGCCGCCCTCGGCCTCGGCCACGCTCAGCGTGCCGCCCAGGGCGCCGGCCCGGTCGGCCAGGTTGGCCAGGCCGCTGCGCGGGCCGGGCTGGCCGATGCCCCGGCCGTCGTCCCGGACGGTCAGCGTCAGGTGCGAGCCGGTCTCCACGCTCACGTCCACCCGCCGGGCCGCCGCGTGCCGGGCGACGTTGGACAGCGCCTCGCGCAGCACCGCCAGCATCTCCTCGGCCACGCGGGCGGGCACCCGCGCGTCCAGCCGGCCGTCCATCCGCAGCCACGGCGCGAAGCCCAGCGCGCGGGTCATCTCCTCGGTGATGGCCGCGATCCGGGCCTGCACGCCGGGCGGCTCGGCCCCGGCCTCGCCCCGGTCCTGGAGCCGGAAGATCGCGGCCCGGATGTCCCTGATCGTCTCGTCCAGCTCGTCCACCGCCTGCTGGACCCGGCCCGCCGCCTCGGCGCCGGGGATCAGCGAGGTCGCGCCCTGCAGCGACATGCCGGTGGCGAACAGCCGCTGGATGACCAGGTCATGCAGGTCGCGGGCGATCCGGTCACGGTCGGCGTACAGCGCCACCCGCTGGGCCGCCTGGCGCCGCTCGGCCAGCACGATGCCGATGCCGGCCTGGGCGGCGAAGGTGGCCACCATGTCCGCCGCGGCCGGGGTCAGGGGCGGCGAGCCGCGGCGGCGGGCCGCGGTCAGCACGCCGCGCACGTCGCCGGGCCGGCCCACCGGGACCAGCACCGCGGGCCCCAGGCTCAGCCGCCCGCGGACCACCTCGGCCGCCCGCAGGTCCGAGGTGACGTCGTCCAGGACCAGCGGCTGGCCGCTGGCCATCACGATCCCCGAGGCCGACCGGTGGGTGGGCGAGGCCAGGCCCAGCGCCTCCGCCGCGCCCTCGCCCGCCGCGTACTCGATGGCCACGATGTCGGCGCTGCCCGCGGGCAGCGCGATGAACGCCAGGTCCGCGCCCGAGATCTGCAGCGCCTGCTCGGCCACCATGGTCAGCACGGCCGTTGGCTCGTCGTCGGACAGCAGCCGCTGGGTCACCTCGGCGTGGGCCCGGACCCACTGCCGCTGCCGCCGGGACTCGGCGTGCAGCCGCGAGTTGTCCACGGCCACGCCCGCCACCGCGGCCAGGGCCACGGCCAGCGCCTCGTCGTCGGCCCCGAACTCGCCGCCGTCCTTCTTGTCGGTGAGGTACAGGCTGCCGTAGATCTCGCGGCCCACCCGGACCGGCACGCCCAGGAACGACCGCATCGGCGGGTGCCCGGCCGGGAACCCGGCCGAGCCGGGGCGCGCCCCCACGTCGGCCACGCGCAGCGGGGCCGGGCGGCCGGCCAGCTCGCCCAGCACGCCGGTGCCCGCCGGCCAGCCCGACACCCGGGCGATGGTCTTGACCTGCGCGTCGTTCATCCCGGCCGGGATGAAGCTGGTCAGCCGGCCGTCCTCGTCGAGCACCCCGAGCGCGCCGTACCGGGCGCCGGTCAGCGTCATCGCGGTCTCGATGATCTGGCGCAGCATCGCGTCCAGCTCGGCCGGGCCGCAGATCGCGCCTACCGCCGCGAGCAGCGCCTGAAGCTGGGCGCGCGCGTCCGGCACCGCCGCGAGCGCCGGCGGCGTGCCGGCGGCCCGCCCCGGCCCGGACTGACCCTGCCCTGGACTGCTCACGCCGCCCCCCGGTGCGACTGGGCATCCCCGTATCGCTAGATAATACGCCGCGCTCGGACTACTGATATTGACCGTATGTTCGGTAACGTCCGGGTCTGGCCGCCCGCTCCCAGCGGGTTCTCGGGACTTTAGGCCCTAGCTCTCTGCTTACGCATAGGTAAGCGTGGTGAGTGGTGACCGAAGGCACTCCCCCGAGCCAGCCAGTCTGCCGACGACAAGCGGATGAAGCAGTGCGGAAGGAGCGCGATTAGTGCAGCAGTACCCGTATCCGGTCCTGCTCGCCGAGCCTGAGTTCGGGCCGGGCGAGGCGACCTGGGCCGTCGCGGAACGCCTCATGGCCCGCGGGCTGGGTGTCATCCCGGCCCAGGACACCACCGGCGTCACCGACACCATGAACGCCGGACCCGACTTCGGGGCCGCCCTGCTGGGCTGGAACCTGTTCGGATCCGAGCGCGAGTTCCACGCCGTCGTCGACGAGCTCTCCGCGCTGGCCCCCCGGCCGCCCGTGGTGCTGCTGTCCGAGACGGCCAGCGAGCAGAGCGTGCCCGGGTCGGCCGCGCAGCGAGCCGACGGCTTCTTCTGGCTCCCGGCGGACTCGCCGAGCTACGTGGCCATGCAGGTCGAGCGCCTGGTCCGATCGCACGCCGAGGAGCTGATATCGCAGTTCCTGGGCGAGCTCACCGGCGACCTCGACCCCGCCACCGAGTGGATTTCCTATCTTCCTGGCCCCAGCGGCGAGCTGGCCGCAGCCGGGGATGCATCGCGCTGCCTGGCCTTGCCCCTGCCGGCGCGCGGTGACCTGGTGCCCGGCGGGAACTGAGCCGGCGGGAACTGAGTCGGCGGGAACTGAGCCGGCGGGAACTGAGCCGGCGGGGCTAGCTCAGCTCGCGATTAGCCAGGCCGTCCGCCGCCGCCCGGCGGCCGGCCCTCAGGCCCGGGACGGGGCGGCGAGGGGGACCCGCCATTCCAGGCGGGCGCCGCCCCCGTCCGCGGGCCGCAGGCGCAGCGTGCCGCCCAGGGCCGCGGCCCGCAGGGTCAGGTCGGACAGCCCGCTCCACCGGCCCATCCCGCTCAGGCCCACGCCGTTGTCGGCCACCACCGCGACCAGGTCGGTCCCGGCCTCGACCGTGACCTCGACCATCGTGGCCCTGGCGTGCCGGGCCACATTCGACAGCGCCTCGCGCAGCGTGACCAGCAGGTCCCCGGCCATCCCGGCCGGCACCCGCAGGTCCAGCGCGCCGTCCAGCCGGAGCGCGGGCGCGAAGCCCAGCGAGCCGGCCATGCTGTCGGCCACCGCCACGATCCGGGCCCGCACGCCGGGGCTGTCCGGCTCCTCGCGGGGCTGCAGCGTGAAGATCGCGGCCCGGATGTCCCGGATCGTCTCGTCCAGGTCCTCCACCGCGCGCCGGACCCGGTCCACCGCGGCCGGCGCCATCATCAGCGGCAGCGCGCCCTGCAGCGACATGCCGGTGGCGAACAGCCGCTGGATGACATGGTCATGCAGGTCCCGCGCGATCCGGTCGCGGTCGGCCAGCAGGGCCACGCGCTCGGCGTTCCGCCGGTGCTCGGCCAGCTTGAGCCGGATGCCGGCCTGGGCCGCGAACGTCGTCACCATCTCGACCTTGTCCCGGGAGAGCGCGGGCGAGCCCGGCGGCTGGCCCGCCGTGAGCACCCCGCGCACGTCGCCGGGCGGGCCCAGCGGGAACACCACGGCGGGCCCCAGCCGCAGGGCCCGGCGCCCCGCCTCCGGGACCCGCTCGTCGGTGGCGAAGTCGTCGATGACCAGCGGCCGCCCGCTGCCCAGGACGATCTCCGCCAGGGTCCCGCGCATCTGGTAGACCTGGCCGATCCTGGCCTGGGCGCCCGCGCCGAGCGCGCTGACCAGCTCCAGGTGCTCGCCGTCGGGGGTGGGCACGGCGAGCTGCACCAGCTCGACGCCGGACAGCTCCCTGGCGTAGCGGGTCACCAGGTCCAGGACGTCGCGGGGCTCGTCCTCAGCCAGCAGCCGGCCGGTGACGTCGGCCATGGCCCGCTGCCAGGCCTGCTGGCCGCGGGCCTGGGCCTGGAGCCGGGCGTTCTCCGCGGCCAGGATGGCCAGCTCGCCGGGCGCAGGCTCGCGCGCCGGCGAGCCGTCCCCCGAACGCTCCACGCTGTGCTCCTCCAGACCGTGTGCCCCTCCAGGCCCGGTGCCCCTCCAGGCCCGGTGCCCTCCAGACCGTGTGCTCCTCCAGACCGTGTGCCTTCCAGGCCCTGGGCCTCTCCAGGCCATGTGCCCTCCAGACCCCTGGGCCCCTCCAGCTCGCGCCCCCGGCGCTGCGGCCCCGCCCCTGGCCCGCGATCAGGATAGTTCCCCTTTAATTCTCCATAGGCGAGCGGAATAGTAGGCAAAGGGCAGCCGTTGCCGCTGTGGTGACCGGTCCGCAGGCAGGTAGGGAGAATTCGTGACACAGCCCCAGCGCCCGCCGCTGCATCTCGCCGTCGCGCTGGACGGGGCGGGCTGGCACCCGGCCGCCTGGCGCGAGCCGGACACCAGGCCCGCCGAGCTGCTGTCGGCCGGGTACTGGACCGACCTGGTCGCCGAGGCCGAGGCCGCGCGCCTGGACTTCGTCACCTTCGAGGACAGCCTGGCCTTCGAGCCGGGGCCGGGCACCGGGGCGGGCCAGGTGCGCGGGCGGCTGGACGCGGTGCTGATCGCGGCCAGGGTCGCCCCGGTCACCCGGGGCATCGGGCTGGTCCCCACCGTGGTGGTCACGCACACCGAGCCGTTCCACATCGCCAAGGCCATCGCCACCCTGGACTACGTCAGCAACGGCCGGGCCGGGGTCCGGGTCCGGGTCTCGGCCCGGCCGGACGAGGCCGCCCACGTCGGCCGCCGCCCGGTCGCCGGCCCGGCCGAGCTGCTCGCGGAGGCGGCCGACTACGTCGAGGTGATCCGGCGGCTGTGGGACTCCTGGGAGGACGACGCCGAGATCCGCGACGCCGCCACAGGTCGCTTTGTCGACATCTCCCGAGCTGCACTACATCGACTTCGAGGGCCGGTGGTTCAGCGTCCGCGGGCCGTCGATCACGCCCCGCCCGCCGCAGGGCCAGCCGCTGGTCGCCGCGCTGGCCCACCGGGAGCCGGCCTGGGAGCTGGCCGCCCGCTGCACCGACCTCGCGCTCGTCACCCCGCACGACGCCGCGCAGGCCGCCGCGGCCAGCGCCGGGATCGGCCAGCGGGAGGCGGCCGGCGGCCGGGCGGCCGGGACCGTGCGCGTCCTGGCCGACCTGGCGGTGGTCCTGGACCCGGCCGCCGGGGCCGCCGCGGCCCGCCGCGCGCGGCTGGACGAGCGGGCCGGCGCGCCCTGGGCCAGCGACGCCGAGATCTTCGCGGGCACCCCGGCCGAGCTGGCCGACCTGCTGCTGGACTGGCAGGCCGCCGGGCTGGCCGGGTTCCGGCTGCGGCCCGCCGTGCTGCCGCACGACCTGACCCAGATCACCAGGGGACTGGTGCCCGAGCTCCGGCGCCGCGGCGCGTTCCGCCGCGACTACGAGGCCGCCACCCCGCATACCCCGCATACCCCGCATACCCTGCGCGGCCTGCTCGGCCTGGCCCGCCCCGCCAACCGCTACGCCGCCTGAGCCCGGAGGACCGCCGTGACCACGCCGCGCAAGCAGATCCACCTCGCCGCGCACTTTCCCGGCGTGAACAACACCACGGTGTGGAGCGACCCGCGGTCGGGCAGCCACATCGACTTCGCCTCGTTCGCGCACCTGGCCCGGACCGCCGAGCGGGCCAAGTTCGACTTCCTGTTCCTGGCCGAGGGGCTGCGGCTGCGCGAGCAGCACGGCCGCATCTACGACCTGGACGTGGTCGGCCGGCCCGACACCTTCACGGTGCTGGCGGCGCTGGCCGCGGTGACCGAGCGGCTGGGCCTGGCCGGCACCATCAACTCCACGTTCAACGAGCCCTACGAGGTGGCCCGGCAGTTCGCCAGCCTGGACCACCTGTCGGGCGGCCGGGCGGCGTGGAACGTGGTCACCTCCTGGGACGCGTTCACCGGCGAGAACTTCCGCCGCGGCGGGTTCCTGCGCCAGGAGGACCGCTACGAGCGGGCCCGGACGTTCCTGGCCACGGCGTGCGAGCTGTTCGACTCCTGGACCGGCGACGAGATCGTCGCCGACCGGGACTCCGGGGTGTTCCTGGCCGACCCGGCCGCGGGCGCGTTCGCCCATCACGACGCGCACTTCGACATCAGCGGGCAGTTCAACGTGCCGCGCAGCCCGCAGGGCCGGCCGGTGATCTTCCAGGCGGGCGACTCCGACGAGGGCCGTGAGTTCGCCGCGTCCAGCGCCGACGCCATCTTCAGCCGCCACTCCACGCTCGAGGCCGGCCAGGCCTTCTACGCCGACGTGAAGGGCCGCCTGGCCCGCCACGGCCGGTCCCGCGACGAGCTGCTGATCCTGCCCGCGGCCACGTTCGTGCTGGCCGACACCGACGCCGAGGCCGCCGAGCTGGCCCGCGAGGTCCGGCTGCAGCAGGTCAGCGGGCAGACCGCGATCAAGTTCGCCGAGCAGCTGTGGAACCGCGACCTGTCCGGCTACGACCCGGACGGGCCGCTGCCCGAGATCGACCCCGACCCCGGCGAGAACACCATCGCCCGGGGCCGGGCCAGCGTGCGCATGCACCGGGACCCGGTCGCGACGGCCCGGCAGTGGCGCGAGAAGGCGGCCGCGGAGCGCCTGTCGATGCGGGAGCTGATCATCGAGGTGACCGGGCGGCAGTCGTTCATCGGCTCGCCCGCCACCGTCGCCGCGACGATCAACGACTTCGTGCAGGCCGACGCCAGCGACGGGTTCATCCTGGTCCCGCACATCACCCCCGGCGGGCTGGACGAGTTCGCGGACACGCGTCGTGCCGCTGCTCCAGGAGCGCGGGCGTGTTCCGGTCCGAGTACGCCGGCACGACGCTGCGCGACCACCTCGGGCTGGCCGGCGCCGGGCCGGGCCGGCCGGCGGGCCGGGACCGGGCGGCGTCATGAAGTTCCTGGCCATCACGCTGATCGTGCACGCGCCGGACCCGGTCACCGGCGCCCAGCCGGGCACCACCGAGCGGTTCGCGCGAGGTCATCGACAGCGCCCGGCTGGCCGAGGAGCTCGGCTTCGACGGCTTCGGCGTGGGCGAGCGGCACGAGCGGCCGTTCATCTCCTCCTCGCCGCCGGTGGTGCTCAGCCACATCGCCGCGCTCACCGCCCGGATCCGGCTGTTCACCGCGGTCACCACGCTCAGCCTGCTGGACCCGGTGCGGGCCTACGAGGACTACGCCACGCTGGACCACCTGTCCGGCGGCCGGCTGGAGCTGATCATCGGCAAGGGCAACGGCGCCGCCCAGCGCGAGCTGTTCAGCGTCACCCCGGACGACCAGTGGGACCGCAACGCCGAGAGCTACGACCTGTTCCGGCGGATCTGGCGCGAGCCGAAGGTGACCGCCAGCCCGCGCTTCCGCCCGGCCCTGCATGACGCCGAGGTCTGGCCCCGGCCGCTCCAGCAGCCCATCCGGATCTGGCACGGCAGCGCCACCAGCCGGGAGTCGGTCGACCTGGCCGCCCGCTACGGCGACCCGCTGTTCTCGGCCAACGTCACCAACCCGGTCGAGCCCTACGCCGAGCTGGTGCGCTACTACCGGGAGCGCTGGGCGCAGTACGGCCACGATCCCGCGCTGGCCGTGGTGGGGGCGGGCAGCGCCGGCTACTACGCGGCCCGCCAGTCCCAGGAGGCGCGTCGAGGCCTACCGGCCCGTGTTCGCCGGGTACCTGGCCTTCCAGCAGCGGCTCGGGCTCACTCCGGTCTTCGGCACGCTGGAGGACTTCATCGAGCGCAGCTCGGCGCTGATCGGCAGCCCGCAGCAGGTCATCGACAAGGTGCACCGCTACCACGAGCAGCTCGGGCACACCGTGCTGCACCTGCACGCCGAGCCCGGCGGCCTGACCCCGGCCCAGCACCGGGCGTCCCTGGAGCTGTTCCAGTCCGAGATCGCGCCCGGTGCTGCGCCGCGACATCCCGGACCCGCCGTGGCCGTGGCAGCCAGCGGGCCTGGCCGCCGCGCCCGCCACGCAGCCCGCCATCCCGGCCGCGGCCGGCTGAGGAGGACGCCCGATGCCGAACACGCCGCTCGCCGTGCTGGACCTGGTCCCGATCTCGTCCGGCGCCACCGCCGCCGACGCCCTGCGCAACAGCATCGACCTGGCCCAGCGCGCCGAGCGCCTGGGCTACGCGCGCTACTGGTTCGCCGAGCACCACCTCAACCCCGGCGTGGCCGGGACCTCGCCGGCCGTGGTGCTGGCGCTCACCGCCGCGGCCACGTCCACGATCCGGATCGGCTCCGGCGCGGTCCAGATGGGCCACCGCACCGCGCTGTCCACGGTCGAGGAGTTCGGGCTGATCGACGCGCTGCACCCCGGCCGGCTCGACCTGGGCCTGGGCCGGTCCGGCGGCAAGCCGCCCGGCCGGGCCCGTGAGCCCGCGCTGGCCGGCCCGGCCCGCGCCGCCGGCGGCCGGGCCCCGAATGGCCTGCTGATCCCGCCGCCGTTTCCCATCGAGCGGCTGCTGGCCTCGCCGCGCATCGCGATGCAGCGACGGCTGCTGATGCTGCCCGACGCCCGGCCGCAGGACTACACCGAGCAGGTCGCCGACGTGCTGGCCCTGCTGCGCGGCACCTACACCGACCCCGACGGCATCGAGGGCCACGTGGTCCCCGGCGAGGGCGCGCAGGTCCAGGTCTGGATCCTGGGCAGCAGCGGCGGCGAGAGCGCCCAGGTCGCCGGCCGCAACGGGCTGCGCTTCGCGGCCAACTACCACGTCAGCCCGGCCACCGTGCTGGCGGCCGCCGAGGGCTACCGGGCCGCGTTCCGGCCGTCGGCCGAGCTCGACCGGCCGTACGTGAGCGTGTCGGCCGACGTGGTGGTGGCCGATGACGAGGCCACCGCCCGCGAGCTGGCGGCGGGGTACGGCCTGTGGGTGCGCAGCATCCGCACCGGCGCGGGCGCGATCGACTTCCCCGCCCCGGAGCAGGCCCGCGCGCACGCCTGGACGCAGGCCGACCGGGAGCTGGTCGCCGACCGGGTGGACACCCAGTTCGTCGGCACGCCGGCCCAGGTGGCCGGGCAGCTAGAGGTGCTGCGCGACGCGACCGGCGCCGACGAGCTGATCGTCACGACGATCACCCACCAGCACGCGGACCGGGTGCGCTCCTATCGAGCTCCTGGCTCAGGAGTGGCAGCGCCGCTAGGCGCACCACCACGGCCTTCCGCCCGCTCCTGCCGTCGACCGCGACGGCGAGATCACGCGGTCGTGAGCCGCTAGCCCTCCCGGCGCTCGGCGTCGGGCGGCGGGTCCAGGTCGGGGTTGCAGGATGTCCTCGGGGGTGCGCGGCGTGGTGGCCGCCCGCCGCACGCCCGGCGGCCGGTCGTTGAACGTGACCCGGATCTGCTGCTCCTCGCGCCGCTGGTTCTGCAGCGCCTGCAGCGCCATGCTGTGCCGGTCGGCCTCGGTCAGCGGCGGCTGGACCATGGCCCGCGGCCATAGCCGCCGGGCCACGACCACGTTGAGCTCGGCCGCGTAGACCGCGACCTCCGCGCCCAGGTACACCCAGGCCAGCAGGCCGAGCACGGTCGCGAACACGCCGTACACCGCGGCGCTGTGCAGCGCGTGGCGCACCAGCAGGGTGCCGACCGTCTGCAGCGCGGTCCAGGTGATGCCGCCCGCGATGGAGCCGGGCAACAGCTGCCGGAGCCGGATGCTGCCCGGCGTCAGCACCCGGAACCCGACCAGGAACATCCCGGCGTTGGTGATCATGGCCAGGATGGTCGCCGCCACGATCGTCAGCGTGCGCTGATGGCTGAAGGCCTCCAGACCGGTGAGCGTCGTCGTGACCACGACGCCCAGGCCCAGCACGCCCAGGAACTGTAGGCACCGGAGCAGCCGGGGGAAGTACCCGACCCGGGCCGGGCCGGGCAGGTTCCACACCTGCTCCATGGTGAAGATGCCGGCCTGGGCCAGCCGGGTGGTGCCCCATAGCAGCACCACGACGCCCACGATCAGCCCGATGATGCTGGACTGCCGCAGTTCGTGCACGCTTCCGGTGAGCTGCTGGCCGATGAGCGGCACCTGCTTCGCCACGGCGTCCAGAGCGCGCTCGCGCAGGGCCGGGTCGGCCGACGCGACCAGGCCGAGGATGGTGGTCAGGATCAGCAGCAGCGGGAATAGCGACACGAACCCGGCATAGGCCAGATTGGTAACCAGGGCCCCGGCGTTGTCGTCGCCGAACTTCTTGATGATCCCGAATACGAAGCCCGGGGCGTTATGCCGCTGCTGGGTCTTGTCGACCCGCCGTACCACCGCCTCGATGGGGTTCATCCGGGCCTCCCCGATCCGTGACCATCCGGGTGCCCCGCGAGACCGCCGCTAAACAGCGGCGCCGCCGGGATGCACGGGAGGATGCGCGGGAAGTGGGGGATAACCCGGATTGTGCCCGGTGGCGCGACGTGCCTACCGTGGACTCATGATGAGGCCTCGGGCCGGAGCCCGGCGCGGCGGCCTGGCCGTCGCCGCCGGCCTGGTGCTGCTCGCCGCCACCGCCTGTGCCGCCGGCCACGGCCGGCCCGTGGCCGCGCGGCTGGCCGACGCCAACCCGGCCGCGGGCACCTACGTCGCGCTGGGCGACTCCTACACCTCGGCCCCGCTGACCCTCAACGAGATGGGCTCGCCGGCGGGCTGCCTGCGCTCCGACAAGAGCTACCCGGCGCTGGTCGCCAGGGCGCTGCACCCGGCCGGGTTCGCGGACGTCAGCTGCTACGGCGCGCACACCGACGACATGCTGGCCGCCCAGCACACCCTGACCGGACGCAACCGCCCCCAGCTCAGCGCGCTGTCCCGGCACGACTCGCTGGTCACCATCCAGATCGGCGGCAACGATGTCGGCTTCGGCACCGTGCTGGCCACCTGCGCCGCCCTCAGCCTGACCGACCCGTGGGGCGCGCCGTGCCGGGCGCACTACGCTTCCGGCGGCACCGACCGGCTGGGCCGGGCCATCGCCGCCCTGCGGCCGCGCATCGCGGCCCTGCTGGCCGGGGCCCGCCGCCGCGCGCCACGGGCCCGGGTGCTCCTCCTCGGCTATCCCGACCTGCTCCCGGTCCGCGGCGGCGGCTGCTGGCCGGCCGTCCCGCTGGCCCGCGGCGACGTGGCCTACCTGCGCGGCGAGGAAATGCGGATGAACCGGATGCTGGCCGTCCAGGCCGCGCGGGCCGGCGACACCTACGTCGACACCTTCACGCCCAGCGTCGGCCACGACGCCTGCCAGCCAGGGGACGCCAAGTGGGTGGAGGGGCTGATCCCGTCCTCCGTGGCCCTGCCGTTCCACCCGGACGCGGCCGGGGAGCAGGCCATGGCCCGCGAGGTACTGGCCGCGCTGCACCGGCACGGGGGCCGTCCGAGCTGAAACGCCTGCCCGGCCGGCCAGGGCGCCCGGGCGGATCGGGCAGGCCAGGCCCTGCGGCACGGCAGGTCCGGGCGATCGCGTGGCGGCTGAGGCGCCCCGGGGAGCGCAAGATATGGTCAGGGTGTGCCTGGCTATAGCTTCGTCGTGGTGGCCAGCCGGCTGCCCGTGGACCGCAACGAGGAGCCGGACGGCCAGATCCAGTGGCGGGCCAGCCCCGGCGGGCTGGTCGCGGCGCTGGAGCCGGTGGTCCGCCAGGCGGGCGGCGCCTGGGTCGGCTGGCCCGGCGATGCCAGCCCGGCCCCGGAGCCCTTCGACTTCGAGGGCATGCGCCTGATCGGCATCGGCCTGTCGCCCCAGGAGATCAGCGACTTCTACGAGGGCTTCTGCAACGCCACCCTGTGGCCGCTGTACCACGACGTCATCGCGCCGCCCGAGTTCCGCCGTCCGTGGTGGGAGGCCTACGTGACGGTCAACCGGCGCTTCGCCGAGGCCGCCGCCCGCGAGGCCGCGCCCGGCGCGACGGTCTGGGTCCACGACTACCAGCTGCAGCTGGTCCCCGGCATGCTCCGCGAGCTGCGCCAGGACGTGCGCATCGGGTTCTTCAACCACATCCCGTTCCCCGGCTACGAGATCTTCGCTCAGCTCCCCTGGCGCCGTCAGGTCGTCGAGGGCCTGCTCGGCGCGGACCTGATCGGCCTCCAGCGGCAGAGCGACGCCACCAACTTCCTGCGGGCCTGCCGCCGGGCGGCCGGGCTGACCACCCGCGGCGCGCTGATCCGGGTGCCCGGCCCCGGCGGCGACCGGGAGGTCCGGGCGGCCGCGTTCCCGATCTCCATCGACACCGCCGCGTTCGAGGAGATCGCCGGGCGGCCCGAGGTGCAGGCCCGGTCACGGGAGATCCGCGACACGCTGGGCGACCCCAGCCTGGTGCTGCTCGGCGTCGACCGGCTCGACTACACCAAGGGGATCCTGCACCGGCTCAACGCCTTCAGCGAGGTGCTGGACGAGGGCCTGCTCAAGGTGCCCGGCACCGTGCTGGTGCAGGTGGCCAGCCCGAGCCGGGAGCGGGTCGAGCAGTACCGGCTGCTGCGCGACGAGGTCGAGGTCACCGTCGGGCGGATCAACGGCGAGCACGCCGAGCTGGGCACCCCGCCGGTGCAGTACCTGCACCAGTCCTACCCGCGGGACGAGATGGCGGCGCTGTACCTGGCCGCCGACGTCATGCTGGTGACCGCGCTGCGGGACGGCATGAACCTGGTGGCCAAGGAGTTCGTGGCCAGCAAGCTGGACGAGTCCGGCGCGCTGGTGCTGAGCGAGTTCACCGGGGCGGCCGACGAGCTGACCGGCGCGTTCCTGGTCAACCCGCACGACATCGAGGGGCTCAAGGAGACCATCGTCCGGGCGGCGACCGTGTCGCCCGCCGAGGCCAGGCGGCGGATGCGCGCCATGCGCCGGCGCGTCCGCGAGCACGACGTCGCTTACTGGGCGGCCAGCTTCCTGCGCGCCCTGGACCAGAGCCGGCCGGGCGGCCCTGTTAGGGAAGAGAAAACCTAGACCACGGGGGCTGATCATGGGGGCGGGGGCCCAGGTACTGGTGGTGGGGGCGGGTCCGTCGGGCCTGCTGGCGGCGGTGGAGCTGGCCCGGCACGGGGTGGCCGTCCGGCTGGTGGAGCGCGAGCCCGAGCCGCACCGCGAGGCGCGCGCGACCGCGATCCAGCCCGGCACGCTGGAGATCCTGGCCCAGGCCGGGGTGGCCGCGCCGTTCCTGGCCGCCGCGGCGCACGTGAAGTTCGCCCGGGTGCTGGACGAGGAGCTCCGGCCGCTCAGCGAGAGCTCGTTCGCGAGCGCGGGCGGCCACTGGGACATCCAGTGCAGCCTGCCGCAGTGGCAGACCGAGCAGCTCCTCGCCGCCCGGCTGGCCGAGCTGGGCGGGACCGTGGAGCGCGGGGTCAGCCTGGTCTCGCTGGAGCCGCACTCCGGCGGCGTGCTGGCCGGGCTGGAGCACGCCGGCGGCCGCGCCGAGCTGGCCGAGGCCCGCTGGGTGGTCGGCGCCGGCGGCGCGCACAGCGTGACCAGGGAGTCGCTGGACGAGGAGCTGGCCGGGCAGACCTACCCCGGCCTGGCGCTGGCCGCCGACGTGGCGGTGTCCTGCGGGCTGCCGCGCGACGGCTCGGCGCTGATCGCCACGGCCCGGGGCTACGTGCTGCTGGCCCCGCTGCCGGGCGAGCGCTGGATCACCTTCGTCGGGGACCTGGACCAGGCCGAGGCGGCGCGGCTGAGCGAGGGCGGGGCCGGGCCGGAGGCCGCGGCGGAGCTGGTCCGGGCGGCCCTGGAGCGGCGGGCGGGCGGCGCGGTGACGGTGGACGACGTCGGCTGGGCGGCCCAGTTCCGGATGCACCGGCGGCTGGCGCCGCACCTGGCCGGGCCGCGGCGCTTCCTGCTCGGCGACGCCGGCCACCTGTCCAGCCCGCTCGGCGGCGAGGGCCTCAACTCCGGCCTGCACGACGCCCACAACCTGGCCTGGAAGCTCGCGCTCGAGCTGCGCGGCCGGGCCCGTCCCGGCCTGCTGGCCAGCTACCCGGCCGAGCGCGGCGCCGCGGCCCAGCACGTGATCGAGACCTCCGACCAGGTGCACGCGCTGGCCCACGGCGCGGTGCGAGACGGCCCGCACCGGCGTGGCGGCCGAGCCGCTGTCACCGGCCCGCGCTGAGGCGCTGACCAGGGCCAGGGCCTTGCTCGACACCAGCTACGCCGAGAGCCCGCTGACCGGCCAGTTCCTGGCCCCCGGCGAGTCAGTCCCGGACGCCCCGGCGCCGGGGGACCGCTACCCGGACCGGGTCACGCTGCCCGGCCCGCGCCACCACCTGCTGCTGTACGGGCCGCCGGGCGCCGGCGACGGCGCCGGCGTTGAGGCGCTGGGCCGGCGCTGGCGCGGCCTGGTCGACGTCGTCCAGGCCGACGGCGACCCGCGCCGGGCCGGGCTGGGCGGCTCCGGCGCGGTGCTGGTCCGGCCGGACGGCTACATCGGCTTCCGGGCCGCCCCGGCCGGGCCTGAGGCGCTGGCCGCGGTCGACGCTCACCTGTCGGCCTACCTCATCCCCGTCCGCGACGGCCGATCGGGGTGCGGCTGACGTCGAGGACCCTCGGACCCGTGGTCCGAGGGTCCTTCGCCGCTACGCCTCGGTCTCGACGAACCGGTCACGATCGGGAAAGCGCCGCACCTCCTGCGGCCAGCCGCACGCCACCGCGACCTTGCCCGCCCAGTGCCGGGCCGACGCTTCGTCGGGCACGTCGACGATGAGGAAGCCGCCGAGGTGCTCCTTGCTCTCGACGAACGGGCCGTCGGTGAACAGCGGCTCACCGCTGGAGGCGTCGACGCTGAACACGGGCGTATCCTCGACCAGGCCGCCGTTGGTGTAGACGAAGACCCCGGCGGCCTTCATCTCCGCGACCATCGCCCGGGTGGTCGTGGACTTCTCGCGCAGTTCCTCGAGCGTGAGGTCGGGAACCCACTCGCCGTTGAAGGCGATGAGGTACTCGGTCATGGATCCTCCTTGTGCCGGGCGGCTCCTGCAGCAGCCCTCCACCATCGCAACGAACGGCGCCTGCCTAATCCGACAGGCCAGCGCAGAGGCCTCAGACCATCTTGGTCCGGGGCCCCGTCGCCTGGCCTTCCGCCCCCCGTGTCCTGCTCCGGCCCTAGTGCAGCGAGCGCACGTGGGACCGGTAGCCGCGCCCGAAGGCGGTGGGGGTGCCGTTGTAGCTGGTGATCAGGCTGGGGCCGCTGGAGCAGGCGAAGTCGGCGTTCCAGGTCCAGGCCAGGTAGCTGGTGTGCCGGGCATCCAGCCAGCTCATCAGCGGGCCGATGTAGCTGTCGGAGCAGTTGTTCTCGCCCATCTCGCCGACGATCACCGGGACCTTCCTGATCACCGGGGCGACCTGGCTGTTCCAGCATGAGCGCGGCGCGCAGGTGTTGAAGTTGTAGGAGTGCCAGGAGGCGACCAGGTTGTGGTCGGGGTCGGCGGGCTCGTGGCTCAGCCACCCGGTCAGGTCGTTGGCCCAGGCCAGGCCGCCGAGCATGAGCACGTTACGGGCGCCGGTGGAGCGGACCGCGCTGACCAGGGACTGCATGCCCGCGACCCGGTACCCGATCCCGGCGCAGCGGCCGCCGTTGCGCCAGCAGTTCCAGGCTGCCGCCTCGGTGCCGCCCGCGGCCTGCGGGAACGGCTCGTTGAACAGGTCGAAGACCACCGCGTTGTGGCCCTTGAAGGCCCGGGCCACGGAGGTCCAGAACGGGATGGCCTGGGCCGCGTCGGGCATCGGCTTCTGGCACTGGGCCTCGGTCGCCTGGCAGTTGCCGCCCGAGCCGGAGTAGGCGCCGTCGCTCCAGTGCAGGTCCAGGATGGCCACCAGGCCGTTGCGGTTGAGCAGCCGGACGTAGGCCTCGACGGCCTGGCGGTACCGGGCGCCGCGGTAGGCGGGCTTGATGTAGCCCTCGCCGTTCCAGCAGGCCTCGTTGAGCGGGACCCGGACGGCGGTCACGTTCCAGGTCTTCATCGAGCTGACCGCGGCCTGGTTCATCGGGCCGTCCCAGATGCCCCAGCCCTGCACGCAGGCGAACTCGCCGCCGGAGCGGTCCACGCCGTGCAGCACGACCTGCTGGCCGCGCCGGTCCAGCAGCCGGCTGCCCGACACGTGCAGCTGCGGGGCGCGGGCCACGGCGCGGGACGAAGCGGATGTCACGGCCGCGATGGGGCCGGCCATGCCGCACCCGGCCAGCACGCCCGCGCTGAGCAGCGCGGTGAGCGCCGCGGCCCCGGTCCGGAGCAGCCTCATGAATCCGCCTTTCTCGGTCCGCCCGCTGGGGCCATTCTTCACTGCCGCCGCGACATTTAACGCCGCAACGGGTGCATCTCACCGGAAATGCGGATGTCCCGCAGGCAACCGGGGCTGGCCTGCGGGACATCCGGGCGGATCAGCGCGGCGCGGCGGCGCGCTCCGCGGCTCGGTCGCCGGTGGCGGCCGTGTCGGCCGGGGCGGTCCCGGCGGCCGGGGCGGTCTCGGCGTCCCCGGCCGGGCGGCGCACCCGGGCCGGCAGGAAGGCCAGCGTGCCCAGTGCCGCCACCGCGGTCGCGCCCGCGGCGACCAGCGAGCCGGCCCACAGGCCGTGGATGAACGACTGGCGCGCGGCGGCCGCGGCGGCCTCCCGCAGGCCGGGCGGCAGGTGGCCGGCCACGTCCAGCCCGGCGACGATGGACTGCCGGGCGGCGGCCCGGACCGCCTCCGGCGCGCCCAGCCGGGCCAGGGCGTGCGCCACGTGGCTGCCGTAGGCCGAGCTCATCACCGAGCCGACGATGGCCACGCCCAGGGTGCCGCCGACCTCGCGGGTGGTGTCGTTGACGGCCGAGCCGGCGCCGGCCTTGTTCCTGGGCAGCGCGCCCATGATCGCCTCGGTGGCCGGGCTGGCCGTCAGGGCCAGGCCCGCCGCCATCAGGGTCATCGACACGATCACCCGGCCCCAGTAAGCGGAGTCCACCTGGGTGCCGGACGCGACGACGAACCCGGCGCTCATCAGCAGCAGCCCCGCGGTCACGATCACCTTGGTCCCGGCCCGCTTCATCAGCACGATGGCGACGGGCGAGAATGCCCCGGTGACCAGCGCGAACGGCAGGGTGGCCACGCCGGCCCGCAGCGGGTCATAACCCCGGACGATCTGGAAGTACTGGGTGATCAGGAAGATGAACCCGAACAGGCCGAAGAACGCCAGCGCGATGGCGGCGCTGGCCGCGGTGAACCGCGGGTTGCGGAACAGCCGCACGTCCAGCATGGGGTCGGGGCGGCGCAGCTGGGACACGGCGAACAGGCCCAGGATCAGCAGCGACCCGGCGAACCCGGCGATGGTGGTGACCGAGCCCCAGCCATGCCGGGGCGCCTCGATGATCGTCCAGACGAGCAGGCCGATCCCGGCCATGGATGCCACCGCGCCCAGCGGGTCGAACCGCCCCGCCCCGGGGTCGCGTGACTCGGGCAGCAGCCGCCAGCCCGCCGCCAGCGCGATGATCACGATCGGCACGTTGACGTAGAAGACCGAGCTCCAGGCGAAGTGCCGCAGCAGCAGGCCGCCGGTGACCGGGCCGATGGCCACGGCCAGCCCGGACACGCCCGACCAGATGCCGATGGCGGTCGCGCGCTCCCTGGCCACGGTGAACGTGCTGGACAGCAGGGCCAGCGTGGCCGGGTAGATGAGCGCCGCGGCGACGCCCATGGCCGCCCGGCCGGCGATGAGCTCGCCGGTGCTGCGCGACAGCGCGGCCCCGACGGAGGTCAGCGCGAACAGGACCAGCCCGGCCTGCAGCATGCGCCGCCGCCCGAGCCGGTCGCCGAGGTTCCCGCCGACCAGCAGCAGCCCGGCGAAGACCAGCGTGTAGGCGTCGACGACCCACTGCAGGTCCTGGGTCGAGGCCGACAGCCGGCGGCTGATGGTCGGCAGGGCCACGTTGACGATCGTGTTGTCGACCACGACGAGCAGCACGCTGAGGCAGAGCACGGCCAGGATCCACCAGCGCCTGCGGTCGGTCCCGGCCGTCGGGGAGATCGCGGTAGTCATCAGATCCTCCTGTAGAACGACGTACTATTACTATGTAACGACGTTCTATAGTTGTCAAGCGGGCGTCGCGACGAGAGGATGGACGGCATGAGCACTGCCAGCACCGCGCCCGGGCGCCGGGCGCGCACCCCGAGCAGCGACGTGCAGCGGGAGCTGATCAGCGCCGCCGAGCAGGTACTGGTCCGGGACGGGCCGGGCGGGCTGACCGTCCGGGCGGTGGCGGCGCAGGCCGGCATCGCGCCCATGGGCGTCTACAACCGGCTCGGCGGCAAGGACGGGCTCATCGACGCCCTGCTGATCATCGGGTTCGACCGGCTGCGCGCCTCGATCGCGGGCGGCGACGAGCCCGACCTGCTGGAGCGGCTGCGGGCCTGCGGGCTGCGGTACCGCCGGTTCGCGCTGGAGAACCGGCACTTCTACGCGATCATGTTCGAGGCGGCGCTGGTCGAGCAGTCCGGCTCGGCCGAGGTGGCCGAGCACGCGGCGGCGGCGTTCGACGCGCTGGTCGACAACGTGGCCATCACGGCCGCCGCCGGCCGGATCGTGGCCGGGCAGCCGCGCGAGGTCGCCCAGCAGATCTGGAGCGCCGTGCACGGCGCGGTGGCCCTGGAGCTCAAGGGCCTGGTGCAGACGCCCGACCCGGAGGCCACCTACCGGGACGGCGTCGATACGATCCTGCGCGGCCTGGCCGCCTAGCCGCCTGGCGCTGCTACTGTCTTCCCCTAGCTGTACTGCCCCCGAGGAGGGTCATGGCCCGCCTGACCGACGCCGACGGCCCCGAGTACGAGCGCGAGCTGCGCGCGGCCCGGGTGACTGAGCCGACGAAGCTGGACGGCAAGATCCGGCTGGCGGACTACGACCCGGCCTGGCCCGCGCTGTTCGAGCGGGAGGCGGCCCGGATCCGCGCCGTGCTCGGCGACCGGGTGCTGCGCCTGGAGCACGTCGGCTCGACCTCGGTGCCCGGCCTGGCCGCCAAGCCGATCATCGACATGCTGCTGATCGTGGCCGGATCCCGCCGATGAGGACGCCTACGTCGCGCCGCTGGAGCAGGCCGGGTACCGGCTGAGGATCCGGGAGCCCGGCTGGCACCAGCACCGTCTGCTCAAGGGCCCCGACACCGACATCGGCCTGCACGTGCTGCCGCCGGACAGCCCGGAGACCGACCGTACCCTGCGGTTCCGGGATCGTCTCCGGGCCGATCCGGCGGACCGGGCGCTGTACGAGCGGACCAAGCGCGGGCTGGCCGCGCAGGACTGGACTTACATGCAGCAGTACGCCGACGCCAAGTCGGACGTGATCGAGGAGATCCTGCTGCGCAGCTAGGCGCCGCCGGCCAGCCCGGCCACGAAGTCCAGCTGGGCCAGGAAGTGCGTGGTCTCACCGCCCTCGTGCCCGCTGAACGGGAACACCGCGATGTCCTTGGGCCCGGCGTAGTGGTTGAAGGCCGCGAAGATCGTGGACGGCGGGGTGACCATGTCGGACAGCCCGGCCGAGAACAGCGCCGGGGCCGTCGCGCGCTTGCCGTGGTTCACCACGTCGATGTAGGACAGCGTGGCGAACACCTGGTCCACCTGGCCCGCGTGCACCCGGCAGTACTCGGACAGCTCGGAGTACGGCTTGGTGTCGACGACGTCCACCGCCCGCCGCGGGTGGGCCAGGAACGGCACGTCGGGCAGGCAGGCGGCCACGCCGTCGCCCAGGTGGGCGGCCGCGATGGACAGCCCGCCGCCCTGGCTCGACCCGGTGGTGACCAGCGGCAGGCCCGCGGCGGCCGGATGGCGGCGGGCCGCGTCCGTGGCCCTGGCCGCGTCCACGAACAGCCGCGTGTAGTAGTAGCCGCGCGGGCCGGCGATGCCGCGGGTCATGAACCCCGGCGTGCTGGGCGCACCGGAGTCGCCGGGGTCCGGGGTGTCGGAGGCGCGCCAGGAGCTGCCCTGGCCGCGGGTGTCCATGATCATGTGCAGGTGCCCGGCGCAGCTCCAGGTCAGCCAGTCGAACGGGTTGCCCCGGCCGCCGCCGTAGCCGATGTACTCGACCACCAGGGCGGGCTGCGGCGCGAGCTGGCGGGGGACCAGCAGCCAGGCCCGGACCGGCTCCCCGCCGTAGCCGGGGAACGTCACGTCGAAGACCTCGGCGTGCCGGACCCCGGTGACGGCGGGGGCGAATGACGGCTCGGCGGGCTCGGCCCGCGCGGCGGTCAGCTCGCTGGCCCAGAACTCGTCGAAGTCCGCGGGCTCGGCCACCTCCGGCCGGTACTCGCGCAATTCGGGCAGCGTCAGGTCGGACAGCATGGCATCAGCTCCCTGCTCTCGGGGCGCCGGGCATCGGGCACGCCGGCTAGCGCGTGATCATCATCTCGCGCGGCCGCTCACCGGGTCCGGGCCCCCTGGCCGCACGCGGCCGCGGCACCCGGGCCAGGACCAGGGTGAGGGCCAGCAGCGCGATGACCGGGGCCCACCAGGTCCACAGGCCCCGCCACTGCCCCTGGGCCAGGCCGGTGACCGCCGCCGCGGCGACCGACGTCGTGATCAGGCGGCGCCAGCTGTCCGTGGCGGCGATCAGCGCCAGCGCCAGCGCGGGCCACGGGTAGTAGGCCACCATCACCGGCTCGAACACCGAGCGCAGCGCCAGGGCCACCGCCAGCCACCACAGCAGCCCGCGCAGCGCCTGCGCCGTCCACCATCCGGGGTCGTCCGGCGCGCCCCTGGCCCGCCGGACCGCCAGGCCGCAGCCGCAGGCGGCCAGCACGGCCAGCCAGCGGATCGGCCCGGCGGCCACCGCGTGGTGGCCCAGCGCGGGGGCCAGCGGCGTCCAGGGCGTGGGGTGGTCCACGGCCGGCCAGTTGGGCTGGCGGAGCACCGCGCTGGCCGTGGCGCTCCAGTTGGCCGCGGCCGCGGCGGCCAGCAGCACCGCGCCCGGCGCCGCCGCCCGGACCACGAAGCCCGGCCAGCGCCGCACCGGGAGCACCGCCAGCAGCACCGGCAGCGCCAGCACCACCAGCGGCTGGACCGCGATCGCCGCCCCGGTCAGCCAGGCCGCCCGGCCGGCCCGGTCCCTGGCCAGGGCCAGCACGCCGAACAGCAGCAGCGCCACCGCCACCGCGTCCTCGGGATGCCCCCAGCGGGCCGAGACGCTCCAGACCCCTATCGCGCTCGCCCCGGCCAGCAGGGCCCGCCGGGGCCGGGACACGCCCAGGTGCTCGGCGAGCGCGTCGGCGGCGAACAGCGCCGACGCCGCCAGCACGATGGCATACGGCCCGGCCAGCAGCCAGGTGGCCGGATGGGCGTAATGCGGGCCGGGCAGTCGCAGCGAGAGCCCGGCCGCCTCGGCGACCAGCACCACCGGGACCAGGATCACCGCCGCCCCGGGCAGCGACACCAGCCCGGTGGGCGAGGTGTACAGGCCGGCCAGGTCGCCGCGGGCCAGCCGCTGGGCCGCGATCATGGTGCCCCACAGGTCGTGCGGCAGCGACCAGCCCGTCTTGCCCACCAGGGCCGGTCCCCACCAGATGGTGGAGGCGATGCCCACGATCAGCAGCCCGGCCGTGGCCAGGATCGGGAACAGCCTTCTGGCCAGCCACGACCCGGCGGCGGCGGGCTGGTCGCAGGTCATGGCTCCTCGGCACTCAGGCAGCAATAGGACGATCGTATCCAGGCCGCCCCGCGCGGCCAGGCCCGCGACCGGCCCGAATCGAGCCAGGACGGTCAGCCGGCCAGGCGCCGCAGCAGCGCGGCGACCTGGGCCGCCAGCGGCTCGGGCGCGGTCAGGCGGTTGTCGACGGTGGCGTGCGGGGCGGCCGGCTCGGTGCCCAGGCGCATGCTGGCCGTGAACCCCGCGAAGTCGGCCAGCTTGGCCGTGTCCCGGCCCGACCCGCGCGCGGCCAGCCGCCGGCTCAGGGTGGCGATGTCGGACCGCACCCAGACCAGCCGCACTGGCTCGCCGCCCAGCTCGGCCACCCAGGTCCGCCAGGCGCCGGCGTCGTGGATCTGCCGGGTGAACGGCGCGGAGAGCAGCACCGGGCAGCCGTGCCCGCGGATCTCCCGCGCCGTGGCGGTCATCCCGCCGTACTCGTGCGGCTTGACGTGCTCGTCGTACCACGGGCCCTCGCGTTCGCCGGGCGGCCGGCCAGCTGCCGCCAGCGTGGCCGCCACGAACGGCCCGTACATCGTGTCCTTGTCCAGCAGCGCGGGCACCGGGCGCAGCGCCGCCAGCAGCAGGGCCGCGACCGTGCTCTTGCCCGCCCCCGGCGGCCCGGCCACCACCCACGCCGCCGCCGGCTCCGCCATGGACCCCGACATTACCGGCCGACACGGATGCTGGCCGGCCCGGGCGCTGCCGTCCTGACGCGCCGCGCGGCATAGTGACAGGCATGGCAGCCAGATCCGGCCGGCCCGGCGCCGTCCTGGCCGCGCTGACCGCCGCGGCGGGCCTGCTCACCCTGGGCTGCGCGGGCCCGTCCAGCCACGCCGAGGTCCCGGCTCGGCCGCAGCGGGCCACCGCGCCCGCCACCAGCCCCGCTCCGCCCGCCACCAGCTCCACCCCGCCGAGCAGCCCAGCCCCGCGACCCCGCCCGTCGCTGACCGTCATCCCGGTGCCGGGGCCGCCCGGCCGCCTGCACCAGACCCGGGCCCTGCCCAGCGCGGGCTCGCGCGCCTTCCGGGCTGAGATGACCGACCTGTGGGCGGCCATCGTGGCCGGACGGCCTGGCCTGGCCCGGCCCGGCTTCTTCCCGGTGACCGCCTACCGGCAGGTCAAGGCGATCTTCGACCCGGCCGCCGACTGGCGCGCCCGGCTGTTCGGGGACTTCCGGCTCGACGTCGCCGCCGCCCACCACTACCTCGGCCGCGACGCCCGGCGGGCCCGGCTGGTCCGGGTGATCGTGCCGACGGCGCAGGCGGCCTGGATCGTGCCCGGCGCCTGCGAGAACGCGGTGGGCTACTGGCACGTGGGCGGCGCACGGCTGGTCTACCGGCAGCACGGCCAGGAGCGCTCCATCGGCATCGCCTCGCTCATCTCCTGGCGCGGCCGGTGGTACGTGGTGCACTTCGGCGCCGTGCTGCGGGCCAGCCCCGCGGGCGTGGTCGACAGCCCGGCGGCCGGCCCCGGCGTGCCCGGCCCGGCCGGCGGCTGCTGAACCCGGCCCGCCCGCCAGTCCTCGCTGGCCAGGGCGGGCGATATTGCGAGGATCTGGCCGATCCTGGAGCGCTACACTCAGCGGGTGGAGGACCCGTCGCCGTGGCCGCCTGACGCGCGTGCCGCCCGGGTATTCTTCTTCACCGGCGTCTTGACCGGCGTCAGCCCCCGGCGATGACCGGCCGGCGGGGCGGGCTGTTGCGGCAGCGGAATTTCCGCCTGTTCTGGACCGGGGAGAGCCTCAGCGAGGTCGGCAATTCCGTCGCCGTCTTCGCCGTGCCGCTGGTGGCCATCGATACCTTGCACGCCAGCACGTTCATCGTCACGCTGCTGACCGCGATGGTCTGGCTGCCCTGGGTCGTCATCGGCGTTCCGGCCGGGGCGTGGGTCGACCGGCTGCCGCTCCGGCGCGTCATGCTGGCCAGTGATGCCGTCTCGGTGGCGGTGTACGCGAGTGTCCCGGTCGCGGCCTGGTGCGGGGTGCTGACCGTGGCGCAGCTCATCGCGGTGGTGCTGATCGCCGGTGCGGCGTCAGTGTTCTTTAACAGCGCGTACCAGGTCCTGCTCCCGGGCGTCGTTGACGAGGCGGACCTGACCGAGGGGAACGCCAAGCTGCTGGGCAGCCGCGAGGTCGCCCAGATCGGCGGGCCGGGGCTCGGCGGGCTGCTCGCCCAGGCGGCTGGTCCCGTGACCGGGCTGCTGGCCGACGCGGTGAGTTTCGTCGTCTCGTTCTGCTGCCTGGCCGCCATGCGGCCGCCGCGCGATCGCCGGTCTGATGACCCGGCCGCCGGAGGCGTGCTCGATGGTCTGCGTTTCGCCTGGCGGGATCCCTACGTGCGCGCGATGACGGCGTTCTCGTCGCTCGGCAACCTGGCGCTCACTGGTGTCGACGCGCTCATGGTTGTCTTCCTGGTCCGCACCCTCGGGCTGTCCCCGGGCGCGGCCGGGCTCGTCCTGGCCAGCTTCGGCGTCGGTGGCGTCCTCGGCGCGCTCGCCGCCCGGCCCCTTGGGCGACGGTTCGGCACCGCGCGGACCATGATCTTCGCCGTCCCGAGCGGCCTGTGCCTCGCGCTGCTGCTCCCGCTCGCCGACAAGGGACCGCGGCTCGCGTTCGCCAGCGTGGCGATGATGTGCGTCGGTTGCGCCGTCGTCATCGGGAACGTGATCGTCGACAGCTTCATGCAGGCCTACGTCTCGCCGGACATATTCGGCCGGGTCATCTCGGGGACCTGGGCCGTCGGGTTCGCGATGATGCCCGCTGGCGCGCTGCTCGCCGGAGTCCTCGCCACCGCGCTGGGGGTCAGGGCTGCGCTATGGATACTCACTGCCCTGATCGCCGCGTCCGGTCTCGCGTTCCTGCTGACCCCCCTGCGGCACCTGCGTGACCTGCCGCGACGCCCGGCCGAGGACAGCGTCCCGGCTATGCATCTTCAAGCTGGGATTGCCGACGGACCATGAGTCCCGGCCGTAACGGCGACGGGCCAGGGCGGCACCGCCAGGACCGGCTGTCCCGGCGGAAATCCGGATGCCGCCGGCCCGCCGCCTGGATAGGGTCGGGCCATGCCAGAGCTGCAGCGGCTGCATCCCGGCCATGCCCCGGCGGTCCTGGCCTTCGAGCTGGCCAACCGCTCCTACTTCGCCGCGTTCATCTCCGACCGCGGCGATGAGTTCTTCGACCAGTTCCCCGAGCAGCACAGCGCCCAGCTGGCCGAGCAGGAGGCCGGCGCCGGCGCCTACTACGTGCTCGTCGCCGAGGACGGCTCAGTCCTGGGCCGGTTCAACCTGTACCGCTTCGAGGACGGCACCGCCGAACTCGGCTACCGGGTCGCGCAGCACGCCGCCGGCCGCGGCCTGGCCACCGCGACCGTGCGGGAACTGTGCCGGCTGGCGGTGGCCCGGCACGGGCTGCACACCCTCAGGGCAGCCACCTCCCGCGAGAACACGGCGTCCCAGAAGGTGCTGACCAAGGCCGGATTCGTCCCGGCCGGCCCGGCCGATCCGGCCGACATCGGCGGCAAGCAAGGCACCTGGTACCAGCGCGACCTGACCGCCGGCGACGCGCCGCAGCAGCCGGGCACCTAGCAAGCCGGGCACCTAGCAAGCCGGGCACCTGGCAATCCGCGGCTGGAGCACTACGCCTGCCCCGCGAACCACTCCGGCGCCAGCATGGCGAACACCAGCTCGGTGCTCCACTCGCCCTTGAACAGCTCGTTGCTGATCAGCCGGGCCTCCTGGCGCATGCCCAGCCGCCGGGCCAGCCGCGCCGACGCCTCGTTGCGGGCGTCCAGCCGGGCGATGATCCGGTGCAGCCCCAGGCCCTCGAAGCCCAGTCCCAGCACCGCGCGCGCCGCCTCGGTGGCGTAGCCCTGCCCGGCCAGCGCGGGCTCGAAGACGTAGCCGATCTCCCCGGCCGCGTGCTCGGCGCTGTGCCAGAACAGCACCACGTCCCCGGCCAGCTCCCCGGTGGCGGCCAGCTCGGCCCCCAGCGTCAGCGACTGCCCGGCCTCGGTGAGCTCGGTACGGGCCCACTGCCCGGCGATCCGGGCGGCGACGTCCGCCGGCGTCATCGGCTCGAACGGCAGGTACCGGCAGACATCGGCCCGGCCCCGGTAGGCCAGCAGTGCGCCGGAGTCAGCCGGGCTCAGCGGGCGCAGCATCAGCCGCTCGGTCCGGACCGGGTACTCCGGGCGCAGCGCGGGCTCGGCCATGCCCGCCATCCTGCCATCTCCGCCCTGCGGTCCAGGCCAGGCCGTTGATCTCCGGCGGCCGGCGAGAGAGGCCAGCAGGAAGCTGGCTGGCCTCCGGGGAGGGCGCATGACACAGGCAGAGCAGGCGCCGGAGGTCAGCGTCGGCACCGACGCCGCCTACGCGCCGGCCCAGGTGCGCAGCATCGGGCGCAGGCCGCTGCGCAACGTCTCGGAGGTGCGGCACTTCTTCCGCACCAACGACGTCCCGATCTGCTTCGTCGGGGCCACCCCGTTCAACCTGCTCGGGCTGGACCGGTGGATCCGCAACTTCAGCTACGTCTGCTACTACGACGCCTGGGACGGCGCGCACCCGCGGGTGTTCACGCCCCGGCACAAGCCCTACACCGAGTTCGGCAGCGGCGAGGAGATCAACAACTGGCTGCTGGAGAACGCGGAGGTCCGGGCGTTCATCGACCGCCGCCGGATCGGCGCCGTCCGGCCCAAGATCGCCATGGTGTTCTTCGACGAGGAGACCGAGCGGATCTGCGAGGAGCTCGGCTACGACCTGATCCTGCCCTCGGCGCAGCTGCGCCACCACCTGGACTCCAAGCTCGTCACCACCCGGCTCGGCAACGAGGTCGGCGTGGCCAGCGTGCCCAACGTGCTGACCACGGTCAGCGACTTCGCCGCGCTGACCGAGGCCGCCGCCGGCGCCGGGCTCGGCTCGGACCTGGTCATCCAGACCCCCTACGGGGACTCCGGCAAGACCACGTTCTTCATCTCGGCCGAGGCCGACTGGCAGCGGCACCGCCAGGACATCGAGGGCGCCGAGATCAAGGTGATGAAGCGGATCAACCACCGCCCGGTGGCGGTGGAGGCCGTGCTGACCCGCAGCGGCACCATCGTGGGCCCGTTCATGTCCGAGCTCACCGGGCACCCGCAGCTGACGCCCTACCGGGGCGGCTGGTGCGGCAACGAGATGTTCCCCGAGGTGATCACCGGGGCGCTGCGGGCCAAGGCGGCCGGCCTGATCCGGCGGCTCGGGGACCGGCTGGGCGCCGCGGGCTACCGCGGGTTCTTCGAGGTCGACGTGCTGGTGGACACCGACGCCGACGAGGTGTACCTGGGCGAGCTCAACCCGCGCATCAGCGGCGCCTCGGCGATCACCAACGTCACCGCGGGCGCCTACGCCGACGTGCCGCTGTTCGCCTTCCACCTGCTGGAGTTCATGGACATCGACTTCGACTTCGACGTGGACGAGATCAACGAGCGCTGGGAGGAACTGGCCGCGGCCGACGTGTGGAGCCAGATGATCATCAAGGAGACCAGCCCGGTGGTGGAGCGGATCGACGCCGCCGCCCAGACCGGCCAGTACTTCCTGGACGCCGACGGCGCGCTGGTCTTCCGGCGGGCGGCGCTGGACTGGCATCAGCTCCAGAACGAGTCCGAGGCGTTCTTCCTGCGCGTCTACGGCCCCGGCGACTACCGCTGGAAGGGCGCCGACCTGGGCGTCCTGGTCACCAAGGGGCGGCTGCAGACCGGCCGCCGGCCGGACCGGTCGCTCACCATCCGGGCCCGGCACCTCATCGATGCCATCCGGGGCCAGTACGCCGGGACGCCCCTGGTCCCGCCCGCGGCCCCGGCCCCGCCGCGGCCGGGCAGCAAGTCCCTGTGACCGCTGCCGCCTGCTGATAACAGCAAGAAGCGACCTCGCCTGATAACAGCAAGAAGCGAGGGCCGGCGGATTGTCCGGTGCTGGATAGAATCCACGGGTGATCGGCGAGGACGCGGGCCGCCCGGCGAGCGGCGTGACCCTGGACAACTGGCAGACCGCGCCGCAGCTCGCCTGGTCGTTTCAGCACGTCGAGGACCTGTTCCCGGTCGCGGTGATCTCCCGCGGCACCGGTCCCGTCGGGACCCTGGAGCCCCGGCCCTCGCCCGTCAGCGACATCCCGGTCGAGCTCTACGACGGCACCCGGCTGAGCGTCGGGGCGGTCATGGACGCCACCCACACCGACGGCTGGATCGTCACCCGCCAGGGCCTGGTGCTGGCCGAGCACTACGCCGGCGACATGGTCCCCGGCACCCGCCACCTGCTGATGTCGGTCAGCAAGTCGCTGGTCGCCACCGTCGTCGGCGCGCTGGCCGCGGCCGGGACGCTGGACGTGGGCCGGCCGGTCACCGCCTACGTGCCGGCCCTGGCCCAGACCGGGTACGACGGCGCGACGATCGCGAACCTGCTGGACATGCGCTCGGGCATCGCGTTCTCCGAGGACTACCTGGACCCGGCGGCGCAGGTGCGGCTGCTGGAGCAGGCCATCGGCTGGGCCCCGCGGCGCGACCCGGCCGTGCCCGGCACCATGTACGACTTCCTGCTCACGCTGCGGGCCAAGGGCCCGCACGGCGGCCCGTTCGAGTACCGCAGCTGCGAGAGCGACGTCCTGGGCTGGGTGTGCGAGGCGGCCGCCGGCACCCGGATGCCCGAGCTGATGTCCGGGCTGGTGTGGAGCCGCCTGGGCGCCGAGTTCGACGCCAACATCGGCGTGGACTCGGCGGGCACCGGCATGTTCGACGGCGGGATCTCCGCCGCGCTGCGCGACCTGGCCCGGTTCGGCGCCATGATCGGCGCCGGCGGCACCTCGCTGACCGGCGAGCAGGTCGTGCCCGCCGCCTGGATCGAGGACACCGTCACCGGCGACCCCGACTCCCGCGAGGCCTTCGCCGCCGGCCCGGTCGACAACGGCATGCCGGGCGGCATGTACCGCAACCAGTTCTGGCTGCCCTACCCCGGCCCGGACGTGCTGCTGTGCCTGGGCATCCACGGCCAGATGATCTACATCAACCGCCCGGCCGGCCTGGTCGCGGCCAAGCTGTCCAGCTGGCCGCTGCCCCAGGACGCCTGGAAGCTGTTCGCCACCCTGCGCGCGTTCGACGCCATCGCCGCCCGGCTGCGTAGCTAAAAACCCGTGCTAGCCGGCCGGGGTCAGCGCGCCGTCGAGCCGGCGGGGGAGCTGCCAGGGGTTGGCCGCGCGCAGGCCCTCGGGCAGCAGCTCGTCGGGCAGCGACTGGTAGCAGACCGGGCGCAGCCAGCGCCGGATGGCCGTGGCGCCGACCGAGGTGTGCGCCGCGCTGGTGGTGGCCGGCCAGGGCCCGCCGTGGTTCATCGCCCAGGCCACCGCCACGCCGGTCGGCCAGCCGTTGTAGATCACCCGGCCGGCCATCTCGCGCAGCCGGCCCAGCAGCGCCGTCAGCTCGAAGCCGTCGCCGGGCTCGGCGTGCACCGTCGCGGTCAGCGAGCCCTCCACGGCGTCCAGGGCGGCCAGCAGGTCAGCGGCGTCGCGGTACTCCACCACCAGCGCCGCGGGCCCGAACACCTCCCTGGTCAGGCCCTCGGGGTCGGCGGCCACCGCCCGCGCGGTGGTGCGGAACAGGGCCGGGGCGGCCCACGCGCCCGCACCGGGCACCGGGCCCTCCGGCAGCAGCACCTCGACGTCATCGCGGCCGGACAGCCCGGACAGCCCGGCGGCGAGCTGGTCGCGGATCCGCCCGTTCAGCATCGGCGCCGCCGCCGTGCCGCCGACCGCGCCCAGCAGCGCGTCCTCCAGCCCGTGGCCGGCGGGCAGGAACAGCAGGCCCGGCTTGGTGCAGAACTGCCCGGTGCCCATGGTCATGGACCCGGCGAAGCCGGCCGCGATCTGCTCGCCGCGCGCGGCCGCCGCCTCCGGCGTGATCACGGCCGGGTTGATGCTGCCCAGCTCGCCATAGAACGGGATGGGCGCGGGGCGGCCTGCGGCTATGTCGAACAGAAACCGGCCTCCCGCGGTCGACCCCGTGAATCCGGCGGCCTTGATCCGCGGGTCGCGAAGCGCGTCCACTCCGGCCTCATCGCCGAAGATCACCGCGAGCACGCCCGGCGGCAGCCCGAGGTCGCTGACCGTCGCGGCGGCCAGCTCGGCCACGGCGCGGGACAGGCCGGGGTGGGAGGGGTGCGCCTTGACCACCACCGGGCAGCCGCTGGCCAGCGCGGAGGCGGTGTCGCCGCCGAGCACGCTGAACGCGAACGGGAAGTTGCTGGCCGCGAAGATCAGCACCGGCCCGACCGGCTCCAGCCAGCGGCGCAGCTCGGGCCGCGGCGGCGTGGCGGCCGGGTCGGCGGAGTCGGCCGCGGCCTCCAGGTAGCCGCCGTCCTCGATGACGGCGGCGAACAGCCGCAGCTGCCCGCTGGTCCTGGCCACCTCGCCGGTCAGCCGGGCCAGCGGCAGGCCGCTCTCCTGGACGGCCAGCGCGGCGAGCTCGTCGGTCCGCTCGTCGAGCCGGTCGGCCAGGGCGCGCAGCAGCCCGGTCCGCACGCCCGGCCGGCTGGACCGCAGCAGGCCCGCCGCCGCGGCGGCCGCGGCCAGCACCTGGTCCAGCTGGCCGGCCGAGGTCACCGGCACCGGCGGCCCGACTGGCTCGCCCGACCGCGGGTCAACGCCCTGGACGGCAGTCTCGAGTGTGGTCATTTGTTAATCCTCCTAGCTGGCGGCGGTCCGGGGCGCCCGGTCGGGTGCGGGGGTCAGCCACCCGAACCACTCAGCGGTCGCGGGCCGGACAATATTCGTCAGGCTGCCGATCCCGGCGATGTCGATCCGTACCACATCGCCCGGCTCCAGGGTGAAGTCCAGCTCCGGGACCAGGCCGGTCCCGGTGGACAGCACCGCGCCGTGCGGGAACTGAGCGTGCCGGAACAGGTAGTCGACCAGGCCGGCCAGGTCGCGGTGCAGCTGCGCGGTGGAGGTCTGGCCGCCCCAGGCCAGGCGGCCGCCGCGGCGCACCGACACGCTGATCGTCAGCGCCCGCAGGTCGCCGAGCTGCCAGGCGGGCACGATGCCGGGGCCGAGCGCGCAGGCGCCGGTGTACACCTTGGCCTGCGGCAGGTACAGCGGGTTCTCGCCCTCGATGGACCGGGACGACACGTCGTTGCAGATGGTCACGCCGACGATCTCCCCGGCGGCGTTGCAGACCACCGCCAGCTCGGGCTCCGGCACGTTCACCGCCGAGTCGGGCCGGATGCCGATCGGCTCGCCGGGGCCGCACACCCGCCAGGCCGGGCTCTTGAAGAACAGCTCGGGCCGGTCCGCGTCGTAGACCCGCGCGTAGACGTCGGCGACCTGGCTCTCCTCCTGGCGCGCCGCGCTGGACCGCTGGTAGGTCACCCCGGACGCCCAGACCTCGGTCAGCCCGTCCACCGGGGGCAGCAGCCGGAACCGGCCCCGGCTGGGCGCGGCGGACGCGGCACTGGCCACGAACTCGCGCAGCCGGCCGGCCGGGAGGGCCAGCAGGTCGGCCAGCGCCGGCACCGGCAGCGGCCGGACGTCGTCCGCCTCCTGGACGCCGACCCGCACTCCGGCCTCATCGGCATACCTGATGATCTGCACACCCGCTCCTTCCCGCCTAGCGATCATGGCCGGCGGGCCGGGCCCGCGGCCAGCCGGCCCCGCGGGTAGAGCGCCGGGCCGGGCGCTAGCGCGAGCTGGAGTGGCGGCGGGCCGGGCGGGCGTCGGGCGGCTCGGCCGGCTCTCTCGGCTCGGCCGGCCAGGCTCAGGTCACCGGCGAGCAGGTCCTGGAAGCGGGCCTTGAGCCGGTTGACCGGCTCGCGCAGGCGCTGCTCGCGGTGACCGGCCCGGACCTGCTTGCGCGGCCGCGCGGCGTACCGCCAGCGGGCCCACGGCGAGCCGGGCCGGGCCAGCCGGATGGCGCCCACGATGAACAGCAGCGGCACGAACACCCCGAAGAGGGCGGTCCAGAACTTGCCCTTGAGCAGCGTGATCGTGGCCAGCACGAAGACCACCGCCACGGTGATCACGAAATCGACGAAGCGCCCGCCGGTGGTCGGGACGTCCAGCCGGCTGTCCACCGACTGCACGCCGACCGGGGTGAAGCCGAGCAGCAGCAGCGCGGTGAACCCGGCCGCGACGAACACCGCGTCCACCGACAGCCGGCCGGCGCTGGTCCAGTACACGTCGCGCAGGTGCAGGATGAGCGCGAACTCGTCCAGCACCAGCGCGGTGCCCAGCCCGAACAACCCGGCCGCCACGGCCCGCCAGGCGATGGGGTGGAGCGGGGCGGCCAGCCCGCCGACCCCGGCCACGACCATGAGCACCACGCCGAAGACCATGTGGTGGATGTGCATGTCGCCGGACGTGACGTTGCCGGGCCACCAGCGGACCTTGGCCCGGATCATCCGCACCGACAGCCGGATGAAGCCGAACCCGCTGATGAACGCGACGAAGAAGCAGAACAGCGGCAGTCGCCCTGTCTGCACGATGTTCGCCTGGAACCATCCAGACATAACGCCTCTTACCTGCCAGGCTGAACCGGGAACGGAACCTAAGTATCACCCCGAGTATTACCCCCCTGACCTACTCACCCGGCCCGGCGGCTAAACCGCCCGCCGCGGGTGGTCCGCCAGGGGCCGCGCGTACCGGCCGGTTATAGGAGGAATCGAGCGTTGCCGCGCCCGGGCGCCGACCGTACCGTCAGGGTCATGCACCGACTGGCCGTCTGACTGACGGCCTTTTCTGTGTCCGCGCGCGACGGCAATCGGCCGTCCGGGGAGGGGTGGAAGTCCTACATGCTCGCGATACGCAGCGTCATCCGAAGTGGCATCCGAAGTGGCATCCGCATGAGACTAGCCGTGGCTGTGGGGCTGCTGGTCCCCGGCCTGATGCTGGCGGCCGGGACCGGCACCGCCGTCGCGGCGGCATCGCCCGGGCACACGATCGCGTCCGCCGGGACGCTGAGCATCGGCTCGAAGACGAGCGGCGGCGGCGGCGCCATCGACTTCTGGAAGGTGCACCTCAATGGTGGTGATCAGGTGCAGATCAGCACCACTTATCCGGAGTTCAACAACTACGTGTTCGCGTTGTATGCGCCGGGCACGACGGACGGGTCTTTCCCGCAGGCGGCGACGTTCTCCTCGGGGGTTGTCAACGACAACACCACCAAGTCGGTGATCGATCTTCAGGCGCCTTATAACGGCACGTTCATCCTCGCGGTCTGCCAGAACGTGAGCAGTAATAACTGCGTGAACGTTGATCAGGGCAGCGGTACCAACCCGATGAACCCGTACACCTTCACGCCGGTGCTGATCGGCGGCGGCGTGTCTTCCAAGGTCGCGGCGAAGGAGACGAAGGCCAGCCCGACGATCGCGAAGGCGCCGACGATGGGCCTGGGCAACTTCGAGGCCGGCGGCGGCAACGCCATCGACTTCTGGAAGGTGCACCTGAACGGCGGCGACAAGATCCAGATCAGCACTACCTACCCGGAGTTCAACAACTACGTGTTCGCGTTGTATGCGCCGGGCACGACGGACGGGTCTTTCCCGCAGGCGGCGACGTTCTCCTCGGGGGTTGTCAACGACAACACCACCAAGTCGGTGATCGATCTTCAGGCGCCTTATAACGGCACGTTCATCCTCGCGGTGTGCCAGAACGTGAGCAGTAATAACTGCGTGAACGTTGATCAGGGCAGCGGTACCAACCCGATGAACCCGTACACCTTCACGCCGGTGCTGATCGGCGGCGGCGTGTCTTCCAAGGTCGCGGCGAAGGAGACGAAGGCCAGCCCGACGATCGCGAAGGCGCCGACGATGGGCCTGGGCAACTTCGAGGCCGGCGGCGGCAACGCCATCGACTTCTGGAAGGTGCACCTGAACGGCGGCGACAAGATCCAGATCAGCACTACCTACCCGGAGTTCAACAACTACGTGTTCGCCCTCTTCCGCCCGGGCACGACCGACACCTCGTTCCCGCGGGCCACTGCGGTCTCCTCCGGGGTCGTCAACGACAACACCACCAAGTCGGTGATCCTGCTCCAGGCGCCGTCCAGCGGCAACTTCATCCTGGCGGTCTGCCAGAACGTGAGCAGTAATAACTGCGTGAACGTTGATCAGGGCAGCGGCACCAACCCGATGAACCCGTACACGTACACGACCAAGCTCACCGGCGGTCCCGAGACGAGCACGACGCTCAAGCTCTCGTCATCGACCGTGACCTCCGGCCACGAGAAGTCGCTGTCGCTCAGCGTCACGGTCGCGGCCCGCTTCGGCAAGACCGTCCCGAGCGGAACGGTCACCATCTCGGCCGGGAAGAAGAAGGTGTGCAGCGTCAAGCTGGCCAAGGGCAAGGGGAAGTGCAGCCCGTCGTCCAACACCCTGCTCCCCGTAGGCAGCTACTCCCTGGTCGCCGCCTACGGCGGCGGCAAGGGACTGGCCTCGTCGCAGTCCGCGGCCCAGAAGCTGACGGTCAAGAAGGGCTGAGTGGCTGACTGATTGGCGCTCGGCTGCGCGCGCCCGCCTGAGTCACGCGGGCGCGCGCAGCCTTCGCAGCATCCGGGCGTCCTCGAAGCCCACCGCGCGGGCGGCCGACTCGACGGTCACGCCGTGCCCGATCAGGTGCTCGGCCCGCTCGGCGCGCAGCAGCTGCTGGTAGCGCAGCGGGGTCAGCCCGGTGGCGGCGGCGAACCGCCGGGTCAGCGTCCGCTGGCTGATCCCGGAGGCCGCGGCCAGGCCGGCCAGCGGGAGGCGCTCGGTGAACCGGCTGTCGATCAGGTCCTGGACCCGGTGCACGGCGTCGCTGAGGTGCGAGCGATGCCGCAGCATGGCGCTGGCCTGCGGCTCGTCGCCGTTGCGGCGGGCGTAGACCACCATCTCCCTGGCGATCCGGGCCGCGGCGGCGGGCCCGTGCGCCGTCGCCACCAGGTGCAGCGCGAGGTCGATGCCGCTGGCGATGCCGGCCGAGGTCACCACCCGGCCGTCCAGCACGTACAGCACGTCGCGCACCACCGTGGCCCGCGGGTACCGGCCGGCCAGCTCCTCCTGGACGTCGTGGTGCGTGGTGCAGCGCCGGCCGTCCAGCAGCCCGGCCCGGCCCAGCGCGTCGGCGCCGGCGCAGACGCTGGCCACCGTCCCGCCGGCGGCATGATGCGCGCTGAGCCGGCCGAGGGTCTCCGCGCTGAGGGGACCGGTGCCGGCCAGCCGGGGGGACCGCCAGCCGGGCACGACGATCAGGTCGGCCGGCCCCAGTTGCGGCCAGTCAGGCGCGGCGCGGACCGGCAGGCCCTGCGCGGACGGCACCTCCGGCTGCTCGGCCACGTAGCGCAGGTCGTAGGGGTAGCCGAGCCCGGCCGCGGTGTGGAACACCTGGGCCGGCCCGGCCAGGTCCAGCAGGTGCACCTGGGGCACCAGCAGGAACGCGACGATGGTCACGATCTGGTCAGGTCGGCCGTCAGCTCGGCGACGGTGGCGATGGTCGCGAACCGGCCCGCCAGGGCGTACTCGGTGCGGGCCAGCACGTCGGCGGCCGCCAGCGTCCGCGGGTCGGCCAGGATCTCGGCCAGGCCGCGGCCGGGCGGCGCGTCGCGGTGCTCGATGGGGGAGGTGGCGGTGGCCTCGGTGACGAACGTGACCCGGTAGCCGAGGTCGGCGGCCACCCGCGCGGTGGTCTCGCAGCACTGCTCGGTCCTGATCCCGCAGATGACCAGCTCGCCGATGCCCTGGCTGGTCAGCAGCTGGGCCAGGTTGGTGGTGGTGAAGGCGTTGTGCGAGGTCTTGGTGATGACCGGCTCGCCGTCGCGCGGGGTCAGCCCGTCCATCAGCCGCACGTGCCCGCGGGCCGGGTCGAACGGGCCGCCGGTGCCGGGCTCGGCGTGCAGCACCCAGACGACCAGCTCACCGCGCTCGCGGGCGGCGGCCACCAGATCGGCGGCCCTGGCGGCGACGGCGGGGTTGGAGCTGGCCGCCCACTGCGGCTGCTGCCGGAAGGACTCCTGGACGTCGATGACGATCAGCGCTGTGCTCATGGGTCAACTGTGCCCCGGCCGCCGCTGGCCGTGAAGGCCGCATCACGTCCGGATGCGGACGGATCTGGTCAGGGGCCGGGCGGCCGGGGCTGACCTGGCGAGGCGCGGCCGGGTAGATTGGCCGTCGCGACTGCGGCACCGGGCGGGAGTACGGGATGGGATCGCTGGAGAGCAAGACCACGGGGTCCGGTGAGCGGGAGCGGCTGCGGGTGACGTTCGACTCGGCCGCGGCGCAGTACCAGCAGGCCCGGCCGGAGTACCCGGAGGCGCTCTACGAGGAGCTGATCCGGGCGACCGGCACCGGCGCGGGCAGCACGGCGCTGGAGGTGGGCTGCGCCACCGGCAAGGCCACGCTGCCGCTGGCCCGGCGCGGGCTGGCCATCACCTGCCTGGAGATCGGCGCCGAGCTGGCCGCCGAGGCCCGGCGCAACCTGGCCGGCTTCCCGGCCGTCGAGGTGGTGCTCGACAGCTTCGAGACCTGGCGGCCGCCCCGGCCGCGCGCCTACGACCTGGTCTTCGCCGCCACGGCGTGGCACTGGATCGACCCGGCGGTCGGCTACCGGCGAGCCTGGGAGCGGCTGCGGCCCGGCGGCCACCTGGCCATCTGGGACCAGTGGCACGTGTTCCCCGAGGGCGGCGACCCGTTCTTCCGCGAGATCCAGCCCGTGTACGACGAGATCGGCGAGGGCCTGCCGCCCGGCACGCTCTACAAGCGGCCGGGGGAGTCGCCGGACCGCCGGGCCGAGATCGAGGCCAGCGGGCTGTTCGAGGACGTGCTGGTGCGCCGGTTCGACTGGGAGACCAGCTATGACGCCGACGGGTACCTCCGGCTGCTGGACACGTTCTCGGGCCACATCGCGATGGCGGCATGGAAGCGGGAGCGGCTCTACGGCGAGATCCGCCGCCACCTGGCCCGCCGCCCCGACGGCAGGCTGCGCAGGCACTGGGAATCGGTGCTGCACGTGGCCCGCCGCCGCGACGACGCCGGCCGGGGTTAGGCGCCGGCCCGGGTTAGGCGCCGGCCACCTGGGTCCGCCAGCTGTACTCGGGCGCGTAGCCCAGCACCCGCCGGGCCTTGTCGATGGACAGCAGCGTGTCGTGCGGCCCGACCTCGCGGCGCCACGGCACGCCAGGGTAGAACTCGGCCATCAGCTCGGCGACCGGCCGGGTCATGACCGTGTCGGCGTTGGCGATGATGAAGATGTCGGCGCCGGTCAGGTCGGCCTCCAGGGCCCTGCGAACGGCCTGGGACCCGTCGCGCGCGTCGATGTAGCCCCACAGGTTCCACTTGCGCGAGGCGGGATCGTCCTCGAACCGGGGGAACGCCGCGTAGTCGCCGGGCAGCATGACGTTGGAGAACCGCAGGCCGATGATCTTCATCTCCGGCTCCCAGCGGCAGAACTGCCGGGCCATCTCCTCGCCCACGGTCTTGGACAGCGAGTACGCCGACTCCGGCCGGGGCGGGTACTCCTCGTCCACCGGGGCGTACGGCGGCGGGGTGTCGAACGGCAGGCCGAGCACGGTCTCGCTGGATGCCCACACCACGTTGCGGACGCCGAAGTGGCGGGCGGCGGAGAACACGTTGTACGTGCTGATGGTGTTGTTGCGGAACAGCTCCGCGCCCGGCTGCATGCCCGGCGCGGGCACCGCGCCCAGGTGGACCACCGCGTCGATGCCGTGGTGCCGGTCGTCGACGTGGTGGAGGACCTCCATGGCCTGGCCCATGTCGGCCAGGTCGGCCTGCACGAACGGGCTGAGGTCCTCGGCCGGGCGGACCAGGTCGACGTTGGTCACCTGGTAGCCGTGCTCCAGCAGGTGGGCGAGGCAGACCCGGCCCAGCTTGCCGCTGCCGCCGGTCAGCACCACGTGTGTCATGCGCACCTCTCTTGTCGGGATCTACCTGGCGATGATGGCACATCCCCGCCGGGCGGCCCGGCGCGGCGACGCCCGGAGCGCGTGCTCTACTAATGGTGCCGGCCGGCCTTGTCGCGGAGGGACCCATGCGCGCGTTCGTCATCACCGGGCCACGGACCGGGGAGGTCCAGGACGTCGAGCCGCCGCGGCCGGGCCCCGGCGAGGTCGTCGTGACCGTCGAGCGGGCCGGCCTGTGCGGGACCGACGTCGAGCTGTTCAGCAGTGACCTGGGCTACCTCAAGACCGGCGAGACCGCCTACCCGGTGCGCATCGGCCACGAGTGGTGCGGCGTGGTCAGCGCGGCCGGCCAGGACGTGAGCCCCGGCTGGGTCGGGCGCCGGGTGACCGGGGACACCATGCTCGGCTGCGGGCACTGCCCGCGCTGCCTGGGCGGCCGTCGTCACCTGTGCGAGGACCGCTACGAGATCGGCATCCGCGGCGGCTGGCCCGGCGCGCTGGCCGAGCAGCTGCCCGTGCCGGCCTGGGCCCTGTACCCGCTGCCCGACACCGTGGACGCCCGGCGCGGCGCGCTGGTCGAGCCGGGCGGCAACGCCATGCGGGCCGTGCGCGGCGCCGCCGTGCCGCCCGGCGGGCGGCTGCTGGTGCTCGGCCCCGGCACCATCGGCCTGCTGGTGGCGCAGTTCGCCGCGGCCAGGGGCGCCGAGGTGCACCTGCTCGGCGCGACCAGCCAGTCGCTGCGGTTCGCCAGTGAGCTGGGATTCAGCCGGACCTGGACCGCGGCCACGCTGCCCGCCCTGCGCTGGGACGCCATCGTCGACGCGTCCAACGGGCCCGGCCTGCCCGCGCTGGCCCTGGACCTGGTCGAGCCGGGCGGCCGGGTGGTCTACATCGGGCTGGCGGGCCAGCCCAGCCTGGTGGACACCCGGACCGCGGTGCTCAAGGACGTCACCATCGTCGGCGTGCTGGGCGGCTCGGCCGGGCTGGCCGGGGCGATCGAGAGCTACGCCGCGGGCGAGGTCGACCCGCGTCCGCTGATCGCCGCCACCGTGGGCCTGGACCAGGCCGCGAGCGTGCTGGCCGGCGACCGGGACCCGAGCTGGGGCGCCGCGCCCAAGGTGCACGTGGACCCGCACCGGTAGGGCGGCACTGGTAGGGCAGCGCTGCCGGGCCGCCCCCGGCGGTCAGGGACTCGGGACGCTGGTGACCGAGCGCCAGCGGGCGCCGTTCCACAGCGCGGCGAAGTTCATCGCCCCGGCCGCGCCGACGGCCAGGCAGCGGGTCGCCGCCGGGCAGGACAGGCCGGTCAGCGTGCCGGGGGCACTGGGCGGCGTGACCGCCGGCCAGATCGCCCCGTTCCAGGTCTGCGCCTGCGGGAACAGCGCGCCGCCGCGGGTGAAGGAGCCCACCGACATGCACCAGGCCGCGCGCAGGCAGGCCACGCCGCCCAGGCTGGCCGGGGGAGCCATCCGCACCGGGGCCAGCAGCGTCCACGCGTGCCCGTTCCAGGTCTCGGCGATCGCTGCCTGGCCCCGAGCCCCTACCGGGAACCCGCTGCCCGTCGCCATGCAGCTCGCGGCCGACCCGCAGGACACCGAGTTCAGGCTGGCCTGGTCGCCCGGGCTGGAGGTGTCCTGCTGGGCCCACTTGTGCCCGTTCCACGACTCGGCCAGGGTGAGCCGGGTCCCGTTGTCGGGCATGTAATTGCCCACCGCCTCGCAGGAGCTGGCCGAGCGGCAGGACACCGAGGTGAGCCCGCCCGACTGCGGCGGGCCGCACGGGCTCGGCGTGCTCAGCACCCGCCAGGTGCTCCCGTTCCACTGCGCGGCCAGCTCGCAGAGGCGGTCCGAGCCGACCGCCATGCATCTCGACGCGCTGGTGCACGCCACCGCGTCCAGGCCGCCGTCGTGGCTGGGCATCGGCAGCCGCCGCCAGGTGCGGCCGTTCCACCGCTCGGCCAGCGGGTTCTGCCCGCTGGCCACCGAGCCCACCGAGCCGACCGCGATGCACTGCCGGGCGTTGCGGCAGTCGACTCCGGCCAGGCTGCTGCCCGCCTGGCCGGTGCCGGGCGTGGGCAGCACCTGCCAGCCGCGGCCGTTCCAGGCCAGGGCGATGCTGGTGCCCGCGCCCAGGCGGCTGATGCGGGCCGTGCCCACCGCGATGCAGTAGTGCGTGCTCGTGCACGAGATGCTGCTGAGCTCGTCGGATCCCGTCGCGGCGAGCCGGGCCGCCGGGGCCGCCGCGGCGGGCGCGATCGCGCCCGCGAGCGTGGCGGCGGCCAGCGCCGCCCCGGTGATCAGTCCTGAAATCAGCCGCTCACGACGCATAACAGCTCCTCGCCGCCGTCTTGATGGAAGGTCCGCCAGTACATCGCGCAGAGGCGTGGTCCGCGTCACACCCGGAGATCACGCCGTCCGTAATACGCGGGATACACGGGACATGCGGGATACGCGGGATACGCGGGATACGCGGGATGTGCTGGCTACTGGTCTTCCACGATGATCCCGATGCCCTCGGCCAGCACCGGCGCCATGTCGATGAGCTGGGCTGTCGTCACGATCGCCCCGCGCAGGGACGTCGGGTCGACGGTCAGCCCCAGCTCCGCGCCGCGCAGGTCCACCCGGTCCAGCGTCACCTGGGTCAGCGTCGTCGCGGTCAGCTTCGAGCGGGGGAACGAGCTGCGGGTGATCCGGGCGGCGCCGAAGTCCACCTCCCGCAGCATGCACCCGTCAAACGTCACGTCGGTCAGGTCGCAGTCGCGGAAGTTGACCGCGTCCATCTTGCACCGGTCGAAGGTGACCCGCCGCAGCGCCGACCCGAACATCTCCACCCCGGCCATGACCACGCCGGTCAGCGTGACGTCCCGCCAGCCGGTCCGGGCCAGGCTGACGCCCAGCAGCCTGGTGTTGTGCAGCCACACGTCCGAGAGCTGGACCCGGTCCAGCCGGGTGTCCTGCAGTGTCACGCCGGTGAAGGCGCACTCCAGGAAATTGCTCCCCGACGCGTCGGCCCCGTCCAGCTCGGCCTGGTCGAAGTGCGCCCCGTCGTAGGACTCGCCCGCGGCCAGGCTGGCCTCGTGCGGCGCAAGCGCCCGCGCGAACGGCAGGTCGGCCAGTTCCTGCCAGGCCATCGTCATCCCTCTCCTCAGGTCAGGCTCGCCTCCGGATGCAAGGCGCGCCTCCGGATGCAAGGCGCGCCTCCGGGCCTGCCGGCTGTTCCCGCCACGGTAGCGGCCGGGTCGGACGGCCCGCTGTCGGTGGCCGGCCCTACCGTGGCCTCATGGACGCACCACCGGCGGCGGGCGGGTCCGCGCTCAGCCCGGAGGACCGCTTTGCCGACCTGGTCGATGAGTTCGTCGGCATCGACGGCGTTACCCCGCCGGCCGGCGGCTCCGGGTTCGGCCGCTCCGCGCTCAGGTACCGCAGGAAGATCTTCGCCATGTTCGTGCGCGGCCGCCTGGTGCTCAAGCTGCCCGCGGCCCGGGTAGACGAGCTGGTCGGCGCCGGCGCCGGACTGCATTTCGACGCCAACAAGGGCATCCCCATGAAGGAGTGGCTCAGCCTCGACCCCGGCTCTGACGAGGACTGGCTGGCCCTGGCCCGCGAGGCCCTGGCCCACGCCGGCCACGCCTAGCCTCGCCCTCGGGCAGCCCGGGCTGACGGGCCGGCAAACACCGCGATAAGAACCGGATCCGGGCGCATGGCCGATCACCAGCCGGGTATGTCCTGCCCACCATGAAAGCTCTAGTCAGCTGGGAAGACGAGACCGGCAGCACCCATCGCTGGGAACTGGTCTATGACGACAACGACACCGAGGCCCGCCATTTCCTCGAGGCCCTGCAATTGCACGTCCGCTTCAAGCTAGACGCCTTCGACGTCGACTCCGCCACCCCCGACTAACAATCCGCCCCCGTTCCGAAACCCCCGCGCCCCGGAACCATTCCAGAACGCCCCCGTCTCGTTTCGAATCTGCCCGGCCAGATATCGATACGCCCGAGTCCGCTCTCCGCCGGCAATCCCGCAGGCCGCACCCCCCAGCCTGCCCCGCAAGCCCGCGCGCCACAGCCTGGATCGCCTGCAGCGCCGGGCTTGACGGACGCTGAGGCGACCCTCAGCCTCGGCAGCGCACCGCTCGCCAGCGCACCGCTCGTCAGCGGCAGCACCGGCTGTCCCTCACCCCAGACCTGGCCGTCGCCTGCATCGCTGCCGCGGGCGCGAAGAAAACGCCAGGGCTGGCGTCCTTCACTAATGCCGAAGTGACCGGCCCCGTTTTCACCGCGTTCGGGTCTCCAGCGGGAAAACGGGGCCGGTCACTCCGGCCGACAGCCCTTAAACCTCACGCATGAAGCTTCGCCAGTTCGGCAGCAACCATAGCCTCATGCTCCGCCTCATCCCGCTTAGCCGCCCTCGGCGACCACCGCCCCCGCAGCAGCGGAATGCACAGCAGGAAGAAGATAATCCCGCCGAAGCAGATCCAGTACCACGTCTTCCACTGCCCCGCCGTCTGCGACGCCGCCTTCGTCACCGCCCCCCCGTGCGCCTTCAGGAAGGCGAACACCTGCGGCGGCACCTTGGCCAGCGCCCTGAGCTGTGTCGCGTTCGCCGCGATCGCCTGAAGCTGCGGCGCGATCGGCGCCAGGGCCTTGAGCTGCGCCGCGTACGGCGCGAGGGCCTGCAGCTGCGGCCCCACCGCGATCACCCCGGTGATCGCGGCCTTGTTGGCCGCTATCGACTCCAGGATGGCCAGCCCCTTAGCCCCGCCGCCCGCCGCGGCCACGGCTTTCGCCTGCAGCGCGGGCGGGATCTTCGCCGGGTTGGTGAACCTGGCCAGCTGCGCGAACAGCGCCTGGTGGGCCTGCAGCACGGCCAGCTCCGGCGCGAACTTCTGCGCGTTGGCCAGCTGCACCTTGTACTTCTGCGCGTTGGCCACGACCGTCGGGTGGCTGCTGGCGAAGGCCAGCTGCGTCTTGTACTTCTGCGCGTTGGCCACCACCGTGGCGTGGGTGGTGGCGAAGGCCAGCTCGCTCTTGTACTGGGTCGCGTAGGCCGCGACCTGCGGGCCGTAGGTCACCAGCGGCGTCACCGAGGAGATGATCGCCGGGATGATCAGGAACGAGGCGAACACCGTGACCCGCACGATCCAGCCCCAGATGGCCAGGCCGGTGGCGATGAGCGCCGGGTTGCGGTCCTCGACCGTCTCGGTGAAGCTCGCCATCCACGGCGTGTACGCGATGCCGAGGAAGAACGACATGATGGCCAGGATGGCCGCCAGCGTGTAGTAGCTCGGGTGCTCGCCGGCCTTCATCAGGTAGATCACCAGCAGCACCGCGGCGCCCACGCCGCCGATCACCATGAACGGCTTGCGGACCCGCAGCCGGTCGGACAGCACGCCGACCAGGATCACCGCGAGGACGTTGAAGCCCCAGTTCCAGTTGCCCAGGCCGTTGGCGTCCTTGGTGGAGAAGTTGAACACGGTGGCCAGGTAGACCACGCCGAAGGCGACCGCCGTGTAGTAGACGAGCAGCATGACCGACACGGCCACCGAGGAGATGACGACGTCGGGCTTGAGCAGCTGGCGGAACGGGTGCTTCAGCGCGGCCTCGATGTCGATGCCCTTGGCCCTGGCCTCGATCAGCGCCCGGTCCCGCATGGTCACCATGAGCTGGTCGCGCAGGCGCGGCGACAGCTCGCGCAGGCCCAGGAACGTGATGACGAACACGATCAGGCCGACGATCCCGCAGATCTTGTACTCGTGACCCCAGAACGAGTTGGCCACCACCACCGGGACGGTGTTGCTGGCCACGACGGCCACGGCCAGGCTGCCGAGCACCGGCCCGGCGGTCCAGAAGCCCATGGCCGAGGCCCGGCCGACCTGCGGGGAGAAGTCCCGGATCAGCGCGGGCGTCGCGACCAGGCACATGCCCTCGACGATCCCGACGACAAAGGTCTCGATGATGAACGGCCACCTGCTGGTGGCGGCGGGGATCACGAAGGCGGTGAACACCCCGGTGAACAGCAGGCCCCAGACCACCAGGTTGCTCCGGCCGACCCGGTCGGCCAGGCCGGCGAACAGCGAGCCGAAGGCGCCGAGGAGGTTCCCGAACGCCAGCGCGGTGACGTAGAAGCTGAAGGTCATGCCCAGCTGGGGCAGGATCAGCGTGGTCACCGACGCGCCGACATAGAGCTCGTAGTACAGGGTGACCGTGGCCAGCACCGTGATCGCCAGGTACATGAGCCGGCGTCCGGTGTCGGGATAGGAGTCGAGCTGGCGGTTCCACAGGGTCGAGGCCCAGCTAGGCCCACTCTTGGTCACTTGATCAGCTGCGGTCGCACTCATGCGGCCCCCTTGGGTCGAGCCGATGAAAAGCTTGGGCGAGCCAGGCGTGCCGTAAACTTAACGCGCCAGTAACGATTGATCAATGGTCGCGTGAGTAACAAATCTAGAACAGGTTCTAGCCGCCGGCGGGCGGCGCGGCCCTATCGCGCGAGCCGGGCGGCGGCCGCGCTGGCCGGCTAGCCGGGCGGGGCGATGATGAAATCGCGGCGCCGGAACCGCCGGGTCCGGCGCCGGAACTGGAACGTGAACCCTGGCCAGAGGGTCAGGTTGCGGCCCGCGCTGTCCAGGTACCAGCTCGAGCAGCCCGAGCCCCACACGGTGCCGGGCAGCTTGCGCTGCAGCCGCAGGTTGTAGGCGGCCGCCACGTCGGGCCGGACCACGCACGGGCCGCCGCCGGCGGCCTCGATCTTGCGGATCGCGTCGACGATGAACGCCAGCTGGCTCTCGATGATGTGGATCATCGAGGTGTGGCCGAGACCGGTGTTGGCCCCGGTCAGCTGGAAGTAACCGGGGAATCCGGGCAGCACGGTGCCCAGGTAGGTCTGGCCGTAGACCGAGGCCAGCGTCCGCCCGCCGCGGCCGGTGATCTTGCCGAACATGGGGTTGTCGGTGACGTGGAAGCCGGTCGCGAAGATGACGGTGTCCACGGGATGCCGGACGCCGTCGGCGGTGATGATCGCGTCGCTGGCGAACTCGGTGATCTTCTCGGTGACCAGGCTGGCGTTGTCCGCGGCCAGGGCGGGATAGAACTCGTTGGACAGCAGGACGCGCTTGCAGCCCAGCCGGTAGCCGGGCGTCAGCTGACGGCGCGCCTCCGGGTCGGTAATGGTCCGCTCCATGTGCGCCCGCCACATGTCCTCGGCCCGGGCCAGGATCTGCGGCCGCATCAGGAACCCGATGGCCAGCAGCTCGCGGGTCCAGTAGGTCGCGGCCCTGGCCGCCCGCTGGGTGACCGGCAGGTACTGGTAGAGCCGCCGCTCGCCGGCTGTCACGGGCCGGTTGTTGTGCGGCAGGACATAAGCGGGAGTGCGCTGGAACACCGTCAGCTGCTCGGCCTCGGGCTGGATGACCGGGACGATCTGGATGGCCGAGGCCCCGGTCCCGATCACCGCCACCCGCTGCCCGCCGGCGACCAGGCCGGCGTCCCAGCGCGCCGAGTGCATGATGGTGCCGGCGAACTTCTCGATGCCGGGGATATCCGGCAGCGACGGCTCGACCAGCGCCCCGGTGCCGGCGATCAGGTACCGGGCGCTGAACTCGCCCTGGCTGGTGCTGACCCGCCAGCGCCCGGTCCGGTCCTCCCACCGCGCCCCGAGCACCTCGTGGCCGAACCTGATGTCGCGCAGCACGCCGTACTCGGCCGCGATCTGCCGCAGGTAGGCCCGCAGCTCGGGCTGCGAGGGGTAGGTCTCGCTCCAGTCCGGCTTGGGCGCGAACGAGAACGAGTACAGGTTGGACTGCACGTCGCAGCGGCAGCCGGGGTAGGTGTTGTCGCGCCAGGTCCCGCCGACATCATCGGCCCGCTCCAGCAGGACGAGGTCGTGATACCCGGCCCGGCGCAGCGCGATCGCGGCGCCCAGGCCGGAGAACCCGGTGCCGATGATCGCGAAGGTGACGGGCAGCACCACGGGATCGCCAGCCACCTGGCCGGCGGCGGCCGGGGAGTCGGGGGGCGCCATGCGTTCCTCCTCCTGTCTGAGGCCCAGCGCTGGTCTGCGACCAGCCAAACACTCTGCCGTCACCACCGTAAAGGACTTGCAGGGCCCAGCCGGCCGTGGTGATCTGGCCTCCATGTTCTCTGACCGAGCGCTCGCCGACTACGACACCCAGATCCGCCAGAGCACCCAGGCCGACGAGCCGGGCACCCGCGCCGAGGCGGACGGCGCCGTGGTCCGCTGGGTCCCGCCCCCGGGCCAGGGCCAGGGCACGATCACCTGGTCACGACTGGACGAGACCACCGCCGACGCGGCCATCGCGGCCCAGGTGGCGTTCTTCTCCGCCCGCCGCCAGCCCTTCGAGTGGAAGCTCTACGACTACGACCAGCCCGCCGACCTGGGCCGGCGGCTGCTGGCGGCGGGCTTCGAGGCCGAGGACACCGAGCTGCTCATGGTCGCCGAGACCGCCGGGGCCGTGACCGACGTGCCGCTGCCCGAGGGGGTGACCGTGCGCGAGGTCACCGGGCCGGCCGGGCTGGCCCAGATGTTCGAGGTGCACGAGGAGGCCTTCGACAACGATGGCACGCGGCTGCGCCAGGCCCTGGAGGCCCAGGTCGCCGAGGCGCCGGAGTCGCTCGGCATGGTGATCGCCTTCGCCGGCGACGAGCCGGTCAGCGCGGCCCGGATCGAGTACCCGCCCGGCAGCGACTTCGCCGGCCTGTGGGGCGGCGGCACGGCGCCGAAGTGGCGCGGCCAGGGCCTGTACCGGGCCCTGGTGGCCATCCGGGCCCGGATGGCCGCCGAGCGCGGCTACCGCTACCTCCAGGTCGACGCGCTGCCCACCAGCCAGCCGATCCTGACCCGGCTCGGCTTCACCGCGCTGGCCCGCACGACCCCCTACATCTGGGAACCAGGGCCCCTAACCGATACGCTGCCCGCCTGACCGCCGTCGCCGGCGGCCAGTCAGCCGGAGTGTGGGCGGGTCACGCGGGAGGAAGCCTGTGGTCGAGCTGAAGTCGCCGGGCGAGATCGACGCCATGCGCGCCGCCGGGCGGGTGGTGGCCGCCGCGCTGGCCGCCGCGGCCGGGAAGGCGGCGGTCGGCGTGCGCCTGGACGAGCTGGACCAGATCGCCCGCGGCGTGCTGGCCGCCGCCGGCGCGACCTCGCCGTTCCTGGGCTACCAGCCGAGCTTCGCGCACACGCCGTTCCCCGCGGTCATCTGCACGTCGGTCAACGACGCCGCGCTGCACGGCATCCCCGACCGCTACCAGCTGCGCGACGGCGACCTGCTCAGCATCGACTGCGGCGCCACGCTGGACGGCTGGACCGGCGACGCCGCCATCTCGGTCACCGTCGGCCGGCCGCACCAGTCCGACCTGCGGCTGATCGAGACCGCGCAGGCCGCGCTGGCGGCCGGGATCCGGGCCGCGGTGCCCGGCGGGCGGCTGGGGGACATCTCGGCCGCCATCGGGCAGATGGCCAGGGCCGCCGGGTACGGCCTGCACACCGACTTCGGCGGGCACGGCGTGGGCCACACCATGCACGAGTCGCCCTCGGTCCCCAACGACGGCCGGGCGGGCCGGGGCCTGCGGCTGGCCACGGGCCTGGTCATCGCGATCGAGCCGTGGTTCATGGCCGGCGGGCACGACACCTACCGGGTGGCCAAGGACGGCTGGACGCTGCTCACCGGTGACGGGAGCCGGGCCGCGCACGTCGAGCACACGGTTGCCATCACCGACGACGGCCCGCGCATCCTCACCGCGCCCTGAGCTCCGGCCGCGGGAAAATATGATCACTAACGGGCCTCGGCCAGGTGATATACCGGGATGATGACCGCTAATGCCCTGTTCGCCGGCTCCCTGGCCGCCCAGATGCGGACCGCCGCCGTCGCCGTGCTCTCGGCCCTCACCGGCGACCAGCGGGCGCAGGCCGCGCTGCCGTTCGCCGATGACGGCGCCCGGCGCTGGCTGGAGTACCGGCCCGAGGCGCGGCCCGGCGCCTGCCTGGCCGGGCTCAGCATCCCGGCCCGCAAGGCCGCGCACCGGCTGCTGGCCACCGGGCTGAGCGATCACGCGTTCGCGCAGGCGCTGACGATCACGGCCCTGGAGGAGGTGCTGGACTGGCGCGAGCAGGGGCAGCTCGGCCGGCACAGCGGTAACTACTGGGTGGCGGTGTTCGGTGACCCCGAGGGCGACGCGCCCTGGTCGTGGCGATTCGAGGGCCACCACGTGTCGGTCACGATGACCGTGGCCGGCGACGACGTCTCGCCCGCCCCGGTGTTCCTGGGCGCCAACCCGGCCTCGGTGACCTACGCGGGCCGGCCGGTGTCCCGGCCGCTGGCCCCGGAGGAGGACCTGGCCCGCGCGCTGCTGGACGCGCTCGGCCCGGACGGCCGGGCCGCGGCCGTGGTGGCCGCCGAGCCGCCGTTCGACATCCGCTCCTCGACCCGGCCCCGCGCGGCGGCCATCGAGCCCGCCGGGCTCGGCTCGGGCGGCCTGGGCCCGTCCGCCCGCGCGGCCCTGGGCCAGCTGGTCGCGCTGTACCTGGACCGGCTGCCGCCCGCGCTGGCCGCCCGCGAGGCGGCCCGGGTCGCCGGCGGCGAGCTGACGTTCGCCTGGGAGGGCCCGGCCACGCCGGGGCTGGGCCACTACTACCGGGTCCAGGGCGACGACCTGCTCATCGAGTACCACTCGGCGGGCGGCAACCACGCGCACGCGGTGCTGCGGCGGCCGCGCAGCGACTTCGGCGACGACGTGCTCGCCGCCCACCTGCGCGACGCCCACGCCTGAGCCAGGCGCCCACGCCTGAGCTAGCGCGCCCACGCCTGAGCACGCGCCCACGCCTGAGCCAGGCCTACGCCTGAGCTAGCAGCCGCCGGCCTGCCCGAGCCGGGTCTCGCCGGCGCTGTCGGCCAGGGCGCACGCACTGCCGCCGGGATCGGCCGCGCTCGCGTGCCACGCCGCCTGGCACAGCAGGGCCCGGAACGCCTGCCGGTCCGGCGCCGTCAGCCCGGCCAGCACGTGCTCCTCGGCCGCGCCGAGCCGCTGGTCCAGGTCGCTCAGCAGCGCCCGGCCGCGCTCGGTCGGCGCGATGCGCCGGGCCCGGCGGTCGGCCGGGTCGGCGTGCCGCTCGATGAGCCTGGCCCGCTCCAGGTCGTCCAGCAGGTAGGTCATCACGGTCCGGTCCACGCCGAGGTGGTGGGCCAGCTCCTGCTGGCTGCCCGGCTCGGACCGGGCCGCGGTGGCCAGCACCTGGTAGCCGCGCGGCCCGCCCGGCACGTCGGTGAAAGCGGCGTTCGCGGCCTTCACGTAGCCGCGGAACACCACGCCCAGGGCCCAGCCGAGGTCGTTGCGCAGCCCGCTGCCGGAGCCGGGCTCCGCGCCCGGCTCGGCGCCGGCCCGGGACCTCGCTGACGTCACGCCGTCATGCTACCGCCAATCGGCAGGCCAGACGAAGATCTGCTTGACAGATGCTCTGCTAGTAATACTATCTGCGAGTCAGCATATTCTTCCGGCAGGAGCAACATGAGCGAGAAGCCCGCGACCCGGCCCGCGGTCGTCGTCATCGGCGGTGGCTACGCCGGCAGCAACGTCGCCAAGCAGCTGGACGACATCGCCGACGTGACGCTGGTCGAGCCCAGGGACGCGTTCGTGCACAACGTCGCCGCGCTGCGCGCGCTGGCCGACCCGTCCTGGCTGCCCCGCATCTACCTGCCCTACGACCGGCTGCTGGCCCGCGGCCGGGTGGTCAGGGACCGGGCGGCCAAGGTCGAGCCGGGCCGGGTGACCCTGGCCTCGGGCGACGAGCTCGACGCCGACTACATCGTGCTGGCCACCGGCTCGGCCTACCCGTTCCCGGCCAAGACCGACATCGATGACACCGCCGCCGCCCACGACAAGGTCCGGGCCGCCCACGCGGCGCTCGAGGCGGCCAGCCGGGTCCTGCTGATCGGGGCCGGCCCGGTCGGCATCGAGCTGGCCGGCGAGATCATCGCGGCCTGGCCGGGCAAGCACGTGACGCTGCTCGACGCGGCCGACGACATCCTCGGGGCCCGGTTCCGGGCCGACCTCAAGGCCGAGCTGCGCCGCCAGCTCACTGACCTCGGGGTCGAGCTGCTGCTGTCCAGCCCGCTGGCGGCGCCGCCGCCGACCGCGCCCGGCGAGCCGGGGGAGTTCACCGTGACCACCCGGTCCGGCGCCGAAGTCACCGCGCAGGTGTGGTTCCGCTGCTACGGGGTCACCCCGGTCAGCGACTACCTGGCCGGGGCGCTGGCCGCCGCCACGGACGCCGGCGGGTTCGTCGCGGTCAACGAGTTCCTCCAGGTGCCCGGCCAGGACCGGGTCTTCGCCCTGGGCGACGTCTCCGGCGCCGACTACAAGATGGCCGGCGCCGCGGGCCGCCAGGCCGCCGTGGTGGCCGGCAACATCCGGGCGCTCATCGAGGGCGGCGGCTCGCTCACCGCCTACGAGCCGAACCCGCCCGGCATCGTCGTGCCCATCGGCCCGGCCGGCGGCGCGGGCCAGCGGCCGGGCGCCGACGAGCTGGTCAGCGCCGAGCTGGTCGCCGAGCTCAAGGGCCGGGACATGATGGTGGACCGGTTCGCCGAGCTATTCGGCCGCTGACCGCCCGGGTCAGCCCCCGGCGGCCGGCTGACTCGCTGATCAGGAAGGCGACCTCGGTCTGCCACTGAGTCGGGTCGGGCTCGGCCGACGGGTCGGTCAGGTAGTACTCGACCCGGCCCGGCCAGCTGCGGTGATCCGGCGAGCTGGCCAGCGTGATGCCCTGCTGCCCGGCCCAGTCCTGGAGGGCCGCGTTGGCCGCCATCAGGCCGTCGTAGGGCCCGGTGTGGAGCAGGGTCACGTAGCGGCCGCCGGGCACCACGCCGGGGCGGACCCGGCCGGCGCCGGTGAACTCGCCCGCCACCGGCACGCCCAGCTCGACCTCCATCTCGCCCTCCATGTCGATCACGTGGTACCGGATGAGCGGCGGGCCGGCCGGGGCGATGCCCTGCTGGCCCAGCGTGCCGAACAGCTCGGGGAACCCGGCGTCGATGGCGGCGGGGAAGCTGTCCATGGTGACGGTCAGCGGCAGGCCGGCGTAGGCCTGCGCCGCGCGCTGCGCGATCTGAGGTTCTGCGGACACGGCGAGGATCTCCTTAGTCAGTCTCGGGTCAGTCTCGGCCATCTCCCGGTAGACGACCGGGCCGCCGGGAACTCATCGCCACCGACTCATCGCGGCCGCCGGTCACTCCCCGACGGTGATGGGCTCGCCGCCGCGCACCATGGTGCCCGGCGGGCACCACCAGGTCATCGCCTCGATCTCGAGCCGCCCGGCCTGGACCGCGGGGTCGGCGCTGGCCAGCTCCCTGGCCCGGCCAGCCGATCCGGCCGCGAAGATCGCGATGCCGCGCAGGTTCTCGTCCGGCTGGTCCAGCACCGGCCCGTTGGTGACCACGTGGCCCGCCGCGCGCAGCCCGGCGTAGAACGCCAGGTGCTCGCGCTGGATCCGGTCGGTTTCCGCCTCGTCGTAGTCCGGCGGGTCGGCCGGGCGCCGGAGCAAGATCAGCTGAAACCGCTCTAGTTGCATCGCTGTGCCCTTCGCGCCGGTGCGTGCCCGCTGATACTCGCTGGTACTCGCTGATACCTGCTGATCTTAGATCCGGGTCCGCGGCCGCCGGCAGCGCCGCGCGGTCAGCGGCCGGCGTCGGCCTGCCCGGCGTCGGTCTGCTCGGCGTCGGTGTGCCCGGCGTCGGTGTGCCCGGCGTCGGTCTGCTCCGCCTCGATCCGGCGCAGGATGCCGCGCGCCCCGGCCCGCCGGGCGGTGTCGCCGGCCTCGGCCAGCAGGGCCAGGGCCGCGTCCTGGTCACCGCGGGCGCGGGCGTTCTGCGCCAGCGCCAGCAGCGCGGCCGACGCGCCCCGCTCGAAGCCCAGCTCGCGCCGCAGCCGCAGCGACTCGGCGAGCAGCTCGCGGGCCGCGTCCAGCCGCCCGGCGGCCTCCTCGGCGAACCCGAGGTGCCGGACCGCGTAAGACAGCGTGAGCCGGTCGCCCGCGGCGGTCGCCAGCTCGGCCGCCCGCTCCAGCAGCGGCCGCGCGGCCTGCTCGTCGTCCCGGCCCACCTGGTGGCAGGTCCCGGCCCAGAACAGTGCCTCGGCCTCGCCGCGGCCGTCCCCGGCCCCGGCGTACAGCCCGGCGGCCCGCTCGAACTGAGCCAGCGTCGCGGGGTCCAGCTGGCCGCCGGCCAGGAACCTGGCGTGCATGATCCGGCCCCTGGCCAGCGCCAGCCCGGCCTCGACCAGGTCGAGCTCGGCATCGGCCCCGTCCAGCTGCGCGGGGTCGTCGTCGAAGAACGCGTCCTCGTAGCGCCGCCGGGCCCGGTCCTCCCAGTCATCCGCCCCGGACTCCTGGCCGCGCAGCACCCGGGCGATCTCGGCGTGGTCGGCGTAGTCACGGGACTCCACGATCTGGCCGTCCCTGATCCGCAGGACGAACACGTTGGGGATCGCGAACCGGTCCCCGGTGCCAGGGATCGCCCCCCGGTACTCGAACTCGGCCACGATCACCTCCGGGTCGGCGGTCTCGTGCACCGTGATCGCGGCTGGCTCGAACCGCACTTCGCCGAGAACCTCGGCGCCGCGCCGGAAGTGCCGGTCCAGCTCGGCGCGGCTGGTCAGCGCCGGGGCGCGGCCCGGATCCATCGGGTGCACCACGTGCGTGCGCTCGGCGTACAGGGCGGGCAGCTTGTCCCAGCGCTTCGCGCCGACGCCGTGCACGAGCCGGTCAAAAACGTCGGCCGGGGAGCGGGTTCCGGCGGGGTGATCAGCGGGCTGACGGGTTTCGGGCATGGCGGAGCTCCAGTCGTGATGAATGCTGAATGGCCGGAGCGGGACGGCGCGGGCGCGGCGCCGGGCTCCGGGCTCCGGTACTATCCGGAGTGACCACTCCGACTATACGGAGTCACCACTCCGCTTGGCAACCAGGCTTGGCAACAGGAAAGGCCGCCGCTCGTGAGCGCCCCGTCACGTCCCCAGCGGGCCGACGCGCGGTCCAACCGCGCCCGGATCCTGGACGCCGCCGAGGAGGTCTTCGGCCGCGGCGGCGCGTCCGCCTCCACCGAGGACGTGGCCCGGCTGGCCGGCGTGGGCATCGGCACCGTGTTCCGGCACTTCCCGGCCAAGGCCGAGCTGCTGGACGCCGTCCTGGCCCGCCGTTTCGACCGGATGCGGGAGCGGGCCGAGGCGCTGGGGGTCAACGAGGACCCGGCCCGTGCGCTGTTCGAGATGTTCACCGCGATCGTCTCCGACGCGCCCGGCAAGATCGCCCTGGCTGAGGCCCTGGACGAGGTCAGCGGCGGCGCGGATGGCGCGGCCAGCCAGGCCGAGCGGGCCTCGGCCGAGCTCCGGGAGGCGGTTGGCGTGCTGCTGGGGCGGGCCCAGGAAGCGGGCGCGGTCCGGGCCGACATCGAGCTGCCTGAGCTGTACGCGCTGCTCATCGGGATGTCCCGGTCGGCCGCCGTGGGCAGCCTCGAGCCCGGTGTCCAGGACAAGGTGCTGGGTGTGGTGTTCGACGGACTGGCCGCGCCGGGCTACAAGCGGCGCTCGAACACCATGTAGTCGCGGCCGGGGCCCTCGTAGTCCGCCACCGGGTCGGTCACGCTGAAGCCCATGGCCCGGTGGAAGGCGATCGACCCGGTGTTGACCGGCGCGGTGATCGCCTTGACCACGCTGCGCCCGTCCGCCCTCGCCAGGGCGAAGAACTCCTCGTACAGCCGCCGGCCCAGCCCCAGGCCGCGGGCGGCCGGGGCGACCCCGACGAAGTGGATGTAGGCCTGCTCGCCGTCCGACGGCGACAGGATGCCGACCAGGAACGCCAGCGGCCCGTCCGGGCCGTCCACCACCAGGCTGGTCCGGTAGAAGTGGTCGAGGAACAGCCGGGGCAGCGCGCTCAGGACCGGGCGGCCCCACCAGTCGTTCAGCACCGGCGCGATGGCGTCGTAGTCGTCCGGCCGCGCCATCCGCGAGGCCGGGGCCCGTTCCGCCATTCAGTTTCCTCCCGGTGAGATCATCGTCGGCGTGAGCAGAGCATGGATGAGCAGAGCATGAGCGGAGTCCTGTACATCGTGGCCGGCGGCGCGCCCCTGGTCGCGCGAATTTCCGGGCTGATCACCGCGGCCCGGCAGCGGGACTGGGATCCGTGCCTGATCCTCACGCCCACCGCCGCGAGCTGGCTGGCCGCGGAGGTGCCCGGCCTCGCCGAGCTGTCCGGGCACCCGGTCCGGTCCGCCTACAAGCGGCCCGGCGAGCCCGACGTGCTGCCGCCCGCGCAGGCCATGGCCGTCGTCCCGGCTACCTTCGACATGATCAACAAGTGGGCGGCGGGGATCAGCGACAACCTGGCCCTGGGCCTGATCAACGAGGCCCTCGGCCTGCCCGTGCCCATCGTGGCCGTGCCCATCGCCAACGAGCCGCTGGCCCGGCATCCGGCCTGGGGCGCCAGCCTGGCCGCGCTGCGCGGCGCCGGGGTCACGCTCCTGGACCCGGCCGACCCGCCCGACCAGTTCCCCTGGCCCAAAGTGCTCGACGCCCTGCCCTAGCGCCCTGAATAGGCCCGCCAGAACCTGGCTTTCGCACCGCCAGAACACAACCCGTCGGCAGACTAAAGATTGTCACGAGGCGCGAGTGAAAGCAGAGGCTGCTGTGGCACCGATGTTGATCTTGCCCGCTATGAGCTAGCGACGTGGTTGTTGCTCACACGTCGCTCTAGCAGCGTGAGAGCAACAACCACGTCGCTGCGCGCGGGCCTGGCGGAGGCCGCGCGCCGGAAGACAGCCGGGCCCGCGGGACAAAAAGAGCCGGGCCTGGCCGGAGGCGGGCCCCAGGGACAAGAAGAGCCGGGCCTGGCCGGAGGCGGGCCCCAGGGACAAGAAGAGCCGGGCCTGGCCGGAGGCGGGCCCGGCTCTGTGTTGCAAAAACATGGCGCAGAGCCGGGCCGGCGCCGCGGGCCCGGCTCTGTGTTGGAAAACATGGCGCAGAGCCGGGCCGGCGCCGCGGGCCCGGCTCTGTGTTGGAAAACATGGCGCAGAGCCGGGCCGGCGCCGCGGGCCCGGCTCTGCGCGCGGGTTGTTCTAGCTGGAGTGATCTAGCTGGCGTAGTCCAGCAGCGGCTGGGCGCGGCTGGGGTGGCGGAGCTTGGACAGCGACTGCTTCTCCAGCTGCCGGATCCGCTCCCTGGTCAGGCCCAGTGCCTTGCCGATCTCGTCCAGCGTGTGCGGGTTGCCGTCGTAGAGGCCGAACCGCATCGACATGATGGTCGCCTCCCGCGGCGTCAGCGCATCCAGCGCGTGCCGCAGCTGGTCGGCCATCAGCTGGCGGTCCACCAGCTCCGAGGCCTCGGGCGCGTCCACGTCCTCGATGAGGTCGCCGATGCTGGTCTCGCCGTCCTCGCCGATGGTGGAGTCCAGGCTGATCGGCTGCCGGCTGGTGCGCAGCAGCTCCTCGATCTGGTCCGGCGTCCGGTCCAGCTCGACGGCCAGCTCCTCGGGGGTGGGCTCCCGGCCCAGCCGCTGGTGCATGTCACGCTCGACCCGGCTCAGCTTGCTGAGCATCTCGAGCACGTGCACCGGCAGGCGGATGGTCCGGGCCGAGTCGGCGAAGCCGCGCTGGATGGCCTGGCGGATCCACCACATGGCATAGGTGGAGAACTTGTAGCCCTTGGTGTAGTCGAACTTCTCGACCGCCCGGATCAGGCCCAGGTTGCCCTCCTGGACCACGTCGAGCAGGGACAGGCCGCGGTCGCTGTACTTCTTCGCCACCGAGACGACCAGCCGCAGGTTGGCCTCCAGCATGTGCATCTTGGCCCGGCGGCCGTCCTCGGCCACCAGCTCCAGGTCGGCCCGGTAGCGCTTGGCCAGCCCGCTCTCGGTCGCCAGCTTGTGCTCGGCGAACAGCCCGGCCTCGATGCGCTTGGCCAGCTCGACCTCTTCCTCGGCCGTGAGCAGGTTACGGCGGCCGATGGACTTGAGGTAGGTGTGCACCGAGTCGCCCATGACCGAAGTCTGGTCATCGAGGTCGGACTCGCTGGTCACGCCCAGGGTCTCGGGCACGGTCACGGTGGCCGCGGCCGCGGTCGCGCTGACGCGCGACTTGCTCGAGCTCGTGCTCGTGCTCGCGCCTGCCGCCTCGGCAGGCTCGTTGCCCAGCTGCACTCCGGCCTCGGTCAGCTCCCGGATGATCGAGCGGGCGTCGGTCGGCGACATCCGCGCCTGCTCAAAAGCCGCGCGCAGCTCAGCCAGGGACAGGAAGCCCTGGCCGCGGCCGCGGCTGATCAGCTCGTCCAGGTGGGTGATGGTCGCCTCGTCATCGTGCCTGCGGGACACGGCTGCCGCACTCCTCGGCATGAGGCACCTCCCTTCGTGGGCGCATCTCGCGCTCGCGCATGCGCCGCTCACTGTCGTCCTGGGGCGGACGCTCAAAAGTTTGTGGGCGGGGCTGCTCGCACTTGGCAGTTACTAGTGCGCGCACTATGTTGTAACGCATAGCACGGCGGATTGTTCCCGTGCAGCTGGTTTGCGCCCTGACCCATCCTTTGTTGTCCTAATTGCCGGAATCCTGTTTTCCTATATGCCCGGGGTTGTCAACTGCCCGCGTCGAGGCCGTCTCGCGCAGTGCCGTCTGGTGCAGTGCCCGCCGGTCGGGCTTGCCCGAGGCCAGCAGCGGGATCTCCGGCATCAGCAGCAGGCCGCGCGGCGCCGCGTAGCCTGGCAGCCGGTCCCGTGCTCCGGCCCGTAGCCGGCCCAGGTCCGGCGGCGCCGCGGGGTCGGCGGGTACCACGATCGCGGTGACCAGCTCCCCCCACTCCGGATCAGGCGTTCCGACCACCACAACGTCCCTGACCCCGGTAATGGTTCCCAGCACCGCCTCGACCTCGCCGGGGAGCACCTTCTCACCTCCGGTATTGATCACGTCATCGGCCCGGCCGCGCACGGTCAGGCGGCCGCCGGCGTCCAGCTCACCGAGGTCTGAGGTGGTGAACCAGCCGTCGGCCGCAGCCTCACTACCCGGCGGCCCGGCGGGCAAACGGGCGGCCGCCCCGCCGGGCCAGTAACCCGAGAACAGCACCGGCCCGGCGACCTGGATCAGCCCGCCGCCGCCGATCCGCACCCGGACGCCGTCCAGCGGCCGGCCGTCGTACACGCAGCCGCCGCAGGTCTCCGACATCCCGTAGGTGGTGACGACGCGGGCGCCGGCCGCCAGGGCCTCGTCGACCAGGCCGGGCGGCGGGGCGGCCCCGCCGAGCAGGATGGTGCCCAGCTCGTGCAGCGGCGCCCCGGCGTCCAGCAGGCGGCGCAGCTGGGTCGGCACCAGCGACACGTGCACGCCGGGCGCGGCGGCAGTGACCTCCGCGATGACCTCGGCGTCGACCCGCTCGCTGACCAGCGGCACGGTGCCCGACAGCAGCGACCTGACCAGCACCTGGAGCCCGGCCACGTGAAAGGCGGGCAGGCAGCACAGCCACCGCTGGCCCGGCCGCGCCCCGATCCGGGTCAGCGAGCTGGCCGCCGAGGCCCGCAGCGCGGCCGCGCTCAGCGCCACCCCCTTGGGCCGGCCGGTGGACCCGGAGGTGGCGATGATCACGGCGGTGTCCGGCGGCACGCCCGCCCGGCTGGGCGGGGGAGATGCGGCCGGGGCGACCGGGCCCTGTTGCGTGCCGTCAAGAGTCTGTATGGCCGCCGGCGCGAAGGCGTCGAGCAGTTCCCGCAGCCGGGCCGCGGGCAGGCCCGGGTCGAGGGGGAGGATGGCCGGCCCGGTGCCGTCCAGCGCGGCCGACACGGCGTCCAGGAAGGGCCCGGCGGCGGCCGAGGGCGGGAGCACGACCGCGTGCAGGGGACGTTCAGGCACGCTCGTAAGGTTAATCCGGGCCAGACAGGCCCTGAACGGCGGGTTAGCGAGGTGAGCGGTGGTCGGTTCGACGGCGTCGCGGCCGGCGGCAGGAGGCCGGGCGTGAGCGCGCCGCCGGCGGGCTCGGCGGCGGGCTGGGCGGCGGCGCTGACCGGCCAGGCCGCCCCGCACTGGGCGGGCCTGCTGAAGACGGCACGGGCGTTCGCGATCCCGATGCGGACCCGCTTCCGCGGCATCACCCTGCGCGAGGGCGCGCTGATCGAGGGCCCGGCGGGCTGGGGCGAGTTCTCCCCGTTCGCCGAGTACGGCCCGCGCGAGTGCGCCCGGTGGCTGGCCTGCGCGCTGGAGGCCGCCGTGACCGGCTGGCCCGAGCCGGTCCGCGACCGGGTGCCGGTCAACGTCACCGTGCCCGCCGTCGGGCCCGAGCAGGCCCGCGCCATCGTCGCCCGCTCGGGCTGCCGGACGGCCAAGGTCAAGGTGGCCGAGCCCGGCCAGCCCGAGTCGGCCGACCTGGCCCGGGTCGAGGCCGTCCGCGACGCGCTGGGCCCGGCCGGGAAGCTGCGGGTGGACGCCAACGCCGCCTGGGACGTGGACCAGGCCGCCCGCATGCTGGGCGCGCTGAGCCAGTTCGGCCTGGAGTACGCCGAGCAGCCCTGCGCCACCCTGCCCGAGCTGGCCGAACTGCGCCAGCGCACCGACGTGCCGCTGGCCGCCGACGAGTCCATCCGCCGGGCGCAGGACCCGCTGGCCGTCCGGGCCGCCGGCGCGGCCGACATCGTGGTGATCAAGGCCCAGCCGCTGGGCGGCGTCCGGGCCGCGCTGGAGATCGCGCGGTCGGCGGGCCTGCCCGCGGTCGTGTCCAGCGCCCTGGAATCGTCCGTGGGCCTGGCCGCCGGCGTGGCCCTGGCCGCCGCGCTGCCCGACCTGGACTACGCCTGCGGCCTGGCCACGATGTCGCTGCTCACCGGTGACGTGACGACCGAGCCACTGGCCGAGCAGGACGGCAGCCTGCCGGTACGCCCGGCGCATCCCGATGCGGCCCGGCTGGCCCGGTGGAGCGCCGATCCCGCGCCGTGGCAGGCCCGGATGGCCGCCGCCGCGGCCTACCTGGGGCTGCCCCCGGCCTAGCCCCTGGAATGCCTGGCCGGGGGAACAGGCGGTAGGGTCGGCGGCTGTGGCGGAGCATGCGGCGAACCCGGCGACGGCACTGGCCCGCGTGCTCGTCGATGAGCTGCGGCGATGCGGCCTTCGCGAGGCCGTCGTGGCCCCGGGCTCGCGCAGCACGCCGCTGGCGCTGGCGCTGTTCGACGCGAGCCAGCGCGGCGAGCTGCGGCTGCACGTTCGGGTCGACGAGCGGTCGGCGGCGTTCCTGGCCCTGGGCCTGGCCAAGGCCAGCGGCCGGCCCGCCGCGGTGCTGTGCACCTCGGGCACGGCCGCGGCGCACTTCCACGCCGCGGTCATCGAGGCCGACGAGGCTGGCGTCCCGCTGCTGGTGCTGACCGCCGACCGGCCGCCCGAGCTGCGCGGCACCGGCGCCAACCAGGCCATCGACCAGCTCAAGCTGTACGGGGACGCGGTGCGCTGGTTCTGCGAGGTCGGCGTGCCCGAGGCCCGGCCGGGCCTGGCCGGGTACTGGCGCTCGCTGGCCGGCCGGGCCTGGGCCCTGGCCAGCGGCGCGGCGGGCAGCATGCCCGGCCCGGTGCACCTGAACCTGCCGTTGCGCGAGCCGCTGGTGCCCGGCGACCCCGACGGGGCCGGTGACGGCGCGGCGTGGCCGGAATCGCTGGACGGGCGGCCGGGCGGGGCGCCCTGGACCCGGTTCGCGGGTGCCGCCGCCCCGGCCGCCCTCGACCTGCCCTGGACCGAGCGGGGCGTGATCGTGGCCGGCGACGGCGCCGACCCGGGCCCGCTGACCGAGCTGGCCCGGGCGGCGGGCTGGCCGCTGCTGGCCGAGCCCTCGTCCGGGGCCCGGCAGGGCGCCACCGCGCTGACCGCCTACCCGTACCTGCTGGAGTCGGCGGAGTTCACCGCCGCGCACCGGCCAGACGTGATCGTCTCCGCGGGCCGGCCAGGGCTGTCCCGCGGCCAGCTCGCGTTCCTGCGCGGGGCAGCGGCCCCGCCGGCCCGGCACGTGGTCATCGCGGCCGGGCCCGGCCACTGGTCCGATCCGGCCCGCACCGCCACCGACGTAACCGGCCTGGTTCAGCTGGCCCGCCCGCCCGGCCCGGCCGCCGGGGCGGGGGAGACGGCCTGGCTGGCCTCCTGGCGGCGCGCCGACGCCGCCGCGGTGCGCGCGGCGGACGCCATCCTGGACGGGGAGGCCGGCCGGCTCAGCGAGCCGCGGCTGGCCCGCGACGTGGGCGCGCTGCTGCCCGGCGGCGCGCTGCTGTGGGCCGCCTCCAGCCTGCCGGTCCGGGACCTGGACCGGCACCTGGCCCCGCGGTCCGGCCTGCGGGTGCTGGCCAACCGGGGGGCCAGCGGCATCGACGGGCTGGTCTCGGCGGCCATCGGCGCCGCGCTGGCCCACCAGGCGGCCGGGGGCGGGCCCGCCGTGGCGCTGCTCGGCGACCTGGCCCTGGTGCACGACGCCGCCGGGCTGATGCTCGGCCCCGACGAGCCGCGACCCGACCTGTGCCTGCTGGTGGTGAACAACGACGGCGGCGGCATCTTCTCCACGCTGGAGCAGGCCGCCTACCCGGCCTCGTTCGAGCGGGTGTTCGGCACGCCGCACGGCACCGGCGTGGCCGACCTGGCCGCCGCGGCCGGGCTGCCGTACACCCGGATCACCTCGGCCGCCGGCCTGCCCGCCGCGCTGGGCGGGTCAGGCCTGCGGCTGGCCGAGGTGCGCACGGACCGCGCCGCGGGCGCGGCCCTGCGCGCGGCCCTGGGGACCGCCGCGCGGGCGGCGGTCGCCCAGGAGATGGTCGCTCAGGAGATGCGGACCCTGGGGTCCAGGATGGCGTAGACCAGGTCGACCACGATGTTGGCCACCACCACGAACGCCGAGGCGAGCAGCACGAACGCGATGATGACGGGCAGGTCGCCGTTGGTGATGGCCGTGACCGCGTCCTGGCCCAGGCCGCCGATGCCGAACACGCGTCTCCACCACCACGACGCCGCCGAGCAGCGTGCCGACGTCGATGCCGAGCTGGGACACCACCGGGGTGAGCGCGCCCCGCAGCGCGTGCCGGTAGATGACCCGCCGTTCGCTCAGGCCCTTGGCCCGAGCCGTTCTGACGTAGTCCTCGCCCAGGGTATCCAGCAGGGAGCCGCGCGACAGCCGGGTATAGACAGCCGCCTGGACGGTGGCCAGCGTGACCCAGGGCAGGATCATGTACCCCACCCAGGTGCCGAAGCCCTGGCTGATCGGGGCGTAGCCGATGTTGATCCAGTGGCTGCCGCCCTCACTCAGCGGCAGGTAGATGATGAGCAGCAGCAGCTCGCCGAGCACGAACGTGGGGAAGGACAGACCGATGAGCACGCCCACGGTGGCCGACCGGTCGAACAGGGAGCGGGCCCTGGTCGCGCTCAGGATGCCCACGGCCAGGCCCACGACGAGCCACAGCACCACCGCGCCGATCAGCACCGACCCGGTGCGCGGCAGGTCCCGCGCGACGATCTGGCTGACCGGCTCGCCGCCGCTGAAGTAAGACAGGCCCAGGTTGCCGTGCACGGTCCGGTCCAGGAAGTGCCAGTACTGGGTCAGGATCGGCTGGTTGAGGCCGAGGTTACGGGTGATCTCGGCCAGGATGGCCGAGGTGGCGGCGCGGCCGCCCAGGCTGCGGGCCACGATGGCCGGGTTCCTGGCGAAGAACAGGAAGAACGCCAGCGTGGCGACCAGCCACAGGACCACGATGCCGGACAGGATCCGGCGGATCAGGAAGCGCACGAGTGCCATGGGTTATCAGATCCTCATACGCCAGGCGACGACTGCCGCGGCGGGTCGGGGAACTGGGCGCTGGGCCCGCCGGTGGGCTTGGCCAGGGCGCCGCGCTTCTTGCGTCGGCCGCGGCCGGCCGCGAAGATGCGCTCGGTGCGCGGGTCCATCGCGTCGCGCACGCCGTCGCCCAGCAGGTTGAAGGCGACCGTCGTGATGACCAGGATCAGCGCCGGGAAGACCAGGTACCACCAGGCCTCCTGGTAGTAGGACTGGGCCCCGGCCAGGATGTTGCCCCAGCTGGCCGTCGGGCGGCTGCACGCCCAGGCCCAGGTAGTCCAGCGTGGCCTCGAACACGATCGCGGCCGGGATGTTCAGCGTGGCCAGCACCAGCACCGGGGCCATCAGGTTGGGCAGGATGTCGATGAACATGATCCGCCACGGCCCCGAGCCCAGCGACCGGGCCGCCTCGATGTACTCCTTCTCCTTCAGCGACAGCGTCTGGCCGCGGACCACCCGGGCGATGCCGGCCCAGGAGAAGAACGAGATGACCCCGATGACGATGGGCAGGCTGGGCCCGAACACCACCGCCAGCGACAGGGCCAGCACGATGTAGGGGAACGCCAGCACCGAGTCGATGACCCGGGCCAGCACCCCGTCCACCCAGCCGCCGAAGTACCCGCTGACCAGGCCCATGGAGACGCCCGCCACCGTGCCGATGAGGGTGGTCACCACGCCCACGAACAGGGAGATCTGCGCCCCGTACATGATGCGGACAAACAGGTCGTGGCCCAGCTCGTCGGTGCCGAGCCAGAAGCCGTGGATGCCCGGCCCCAGCGGCGCGCCGTCGGCGGCCAGGCCGCTGTTGGGGAACACCTGGGCGGGCCCGTGGCCGGTGATGGCCGCGAAGACCGGGGCCAGGATCGCGCACAGCGCGATCAGCACGATGACGATCATCGCGGCCACGGCCATCTTGTCCCGGCGCAGCCGCCGCCAGGTCAGCCACCACTGGCTATGGCCCTCGATGGCCCGGCCGGCCGTATCCTCGACGGTCTTGGCCTGGAATTCAAGCTCGCTGATGCTCATCGCTCTTGCCTTCCGACGGCGCGCCCGGCGCGGGCCAGGATCTCGCCTTCCTGAACGGGGAAGTGGCACGAGGTCACGTGCGTGGGTGGGTCGCCCGCCTTGACCTCCAGCGGCGGGACTTCCTGGCCGCACAGCTCCTGGGCCTTCGGGCAGCGCGGGTGGAACCGGCAGCCGGCGGGCGGGTTGATGGGCGACGGCACGTCGCCGGACAGGATGATGCGCTGCCGGGCCGCGGCGGCGTCCGGGTCTGCGGCAGGCGCCGCGGACAGCAGGGCGTTGGTGTAGGGGTGCCGCGGCGCGTCGTAGACGGGGTCCCGGGGCCCGGCCTCGGCGACCCGGCCCAGGTACATGACGATGACCGAGTTGCTGACGTGCCGGACGACCTCGAGGTCGTGGGCGATGAACAGGTAGGACAGTCCGAAGTCCTGCTGCAGGTCGGCCAGCAGGTTGAGGACCTGGGCCTGGATGGACACGTCCAGGGCGGAGACGGGCTCGTCGCAGATGATGAGCTTGGGCTTCAGCGCCAGCGCCCTGGCCACCCCGATGCGCTGCCGCTGGCCGCCGGAAAACTCGGCCGGGTAGCGGTTGAAGTGCTCGGGGTTCAGCCCGACCCGCTCCATGAGCTCCTGGACGGCCTGCTTGCGCTGGCTGCCGGACGCCGTGTTGTGCACTGCGAACGGGTCACCGATGATCGACCCCACGCGGCGGCGCGGGTTCAGCGACCCGTACGGGTCCTGGAAGATCATCTGGATCTCCCGCCGGTAGGGCTGCATCTGCCGCCGGGGCAGGTTGGTGATGTTGTGGCCCTCGAACGTGACGGTGCCCGAGGTCACCGGGATCAGGCCGGCGATGCACCGGGCCAGGGTGGACTTGCCGCAGCCGGTCTCGCCCACCAGCCCGATGGTCTGGCCGCGGCCGATGGTCAGCGAGACCCCGTCCACGGCCTGGACGTGGGCGACGGTGCGGCTGATCAGCCCGCCGCCCTTGACCGGGAAGTACTTGACCAGGTTGTCGACCCGGACCAGCATGTCGTCGGTCCCGTCGAGTCCCGCCTGCGCGTCAGCGCTCGGCAGCGCCTCGGTCATCAGATCACGCTTCCCTCGGACTCAGGGGCCGAGGCGATCGCCTCGGCTACCTTGGCGGCGGCGTCGTGCCGGCCGGCGCCCACGGCCCGCCGGCGGATCTCCTCGGCCTCGGCCTCCGTGCCTGCCGCCTGCGCCGGCAGCCAGCACGCCGAGCGGTGCTCGCCGGCCGCCCCGACGGCGGTCAGGCCGGGCTCCTCGGTCAGGCAGCGGTCCATCACGTAGGCGCACCGGGGATGGAACGCGCAGCCCGACGGCAGGTTGATCAGGCTGGGCGGCTGCCCGGTGATGGGCTTGAGCCGCTCGCCGGCCGCCGAGCTGTTCGGGATCGACTCCAGCAGCCCCTTGGTGTAGGGGTGGTGCGGCCGGTAGAAGATGTCGTGCTTGTCCGCCGTCTCGGCGGCCCGCCCGGCGTACATCACCAGCACGTCGTCGGCGATGTCGGCGACCACGCCGAGGTCGTGGGTGATCATGATCAGCGCGGTGTCCGACTCCTCCTGGAGCCGGATCAGCAGGTCCAGGATCTGCGCCTGCACCGTGGCGTCCAGCGCCGTGGTGGGCTCGTCCGCGATGATCAGCTTGGGGGTCAGGGACAGGGCCATCGCGATCATGGCCCGCTGCCGCATGCCGCCCGAGAACTGGTGCGGGTAGTCGTTCACCCGCTGCCGGGGGTTCGGGATGCCGACCCGGCCCAGCAGTTCCACGGCCCGCTCCTGCGCCTGGGCCTTGGTCACCGACCGGTCGTGGGACCGGATCATCTCGCGGATCTGCCAGCCCACCCGGTACAGCGGGTGCATGCTGGTCAGCGGGTCCTGGAAGATCACCGCGATCTCCGCGCCCCGGACCTTGCGCAGCTGGTCGGGACGCAGGGTGAGCAGGTCCTTGCCGTCGAACAGGGCCTGGCCCGACACCTGACCGCCGGGCGCCAGGCCCAGCAGAGTCTGGGTCAGCACGGTCTTGCCGCTGCCGGACTCGCCGACGATGCCGAGCGTGCGCCCGGTGTCGACGCTGAACGATACGCCGCGGACCGCCTTCACGACACCGTCCGCGGTGTTGAAGCTCACCCGCAGGTCGGATACCTCGAGCAGGCTCAATGCATGCCTCCGTGTGGGCCTCGTGACCCTATATGCCCATAAATCTCTGTCCGCACGGAAGCCCCGGTGATCTCGCTGGGTGCCGCCGTGCCCTGACAGTACCTCTATCGCGGGCGATAGCCGACCCGCCCTGTGGATAGCCCTTTGTGCGCGAGCCCGGCCGGATATGCAGGGCGTACCCGGCCGGGCTCGGCACTATTCGGCTGTTACTGGTCAGCCTTCTTGATGTAGATGTTGGTGATGTCGGGGTCGCCGATGTTCGGCGCCCACAGCGGGATGGACGAGCCGGGGCTCGCGACCCTGGAGCTGAAAATCGTCGGGTTGAACTGGTCGACCAGCGGCACGATGACCGCGTTCTGCTGGCCGATGAGGTCAACCTGGTGCCACAGCGGAGCCGCCGCGGTCGCGTTCGGCGCCTTGAGGGCCTTGGCGATGGTCGCGTCCAGGGTCTTGTTGCTGAAGCAGCCATAGTTGATGGTGTTCAGCGCGCAGTCGGTCTGGAAGAACGGCTGCACCGAGGTCCGCCCGTTGTCGCCGAACCAGTCCGGGATCCACGCCGCCTGGGCGACGTCCCACTGGTTGGCCTTGTTGTTCTGCGGCGCGTTGCCCAGGTTCACGAAGTAGCTCGAGATCGGCGTGGCCTTGCCGGTCAGCTTGATGCCGCAGTTGGCGAAGCTGGCCTGCACCGACTGGAACAGCGCGGTGTTGACGCTGTCGTTGATGTACTCGTCCACCAGCGTCAGGCCGTGCGGGTAGCCGGCCTGGGCCAGCAGGGCCTTGCACTTGGCCGGGTCACCCTGGTTGCCCGCGGTGTTGTACAGCGTGATCGGCTTGTAGCCGATGTTGCCCGGCGGGATGGCCGTGTTGATGATCTTCGCCACCGTAGGTCCGCCGTACAGCTTCTGGATCGCGGACTTGTTGGTCGCGAACTCCATGGCCTGCCGCACCTTGAGCTTGGCCATGGCACCGCCGGCGTCCGGGCTGCGGAGGTTGAACACGATGTAGGGGTTCGTGTTGCTCCACGGGAACGCGCGGAAGTCCGGGTTGGTCTTCTCGCTCGGGATCAGGGCCGGCGGGAACGGCGTGTCCATCTGCATGTCCTCGGGCGAGCCCGAGCCGCTGTTGGTGGCCTTGATCTCGGTCACCTGGGTGGTGGCGTTGGTCACCCCGATGGTGATCACGATCGAGTTCACGTACGCGTGCCGCAGCGGGTCCGTGGACTGCTTCCAGAACTTGTTCCTGGTCAGCACGACCTGCTTGCCCGGCGTGTACGAGGTGATGTTGTACGGGCCGTCGGACATCATGTGGTCGCGGAACTGGAGGCTGTCGGGCACGTAAGCGTCGTACTCGACCGGCCGGGCCGAGTTGAACGGCATGGCCAGGATGTCCAGGAAGTCACCGGCCGGCTGGACCAGGTGGAACACGATCGTCGAGGAGTTCGGCGTCGTGATGCCCGAGATCGAGTGCGTGTTCTGGAAATTGGCGATGTTGGCCGCGGTCGGCTTGTTCGACTTCTTGGCGAAGAACGCGGTCTCGGCGTCGAAGTACTGCTTGAACCCCGAGATCGTGGTGAGGAAGTAGCCGGAGTTGCCGACCGGCTGAACCGGGTTGCCGAAGGCCTTGTACTCGCGCAGGAAGTCCTGCGAGGTGACCTGGCGGCCGTTGTTCCAGTCCACGCCCTTCTTGATGTGGAAGGTGTAGGTCGTGCCGTTGTCGGTGATCCCGCCGTTGGAGGCCGTGGGCACCTGGGTCGCAACGTCGGCGGTCGGCGTGGTGTCCTTCAGCCAGCCCGCGTCGCCGAGCGCGGTGTAGGGCACGGTCGGGTACTGGACCAGCTGACGCGTGTACGCGTGCTCGATCATGTAGTCCCAGGTGCCGTAGGCAGAAACGGGGTCGAACTGGGACTGGCCGCTCGCGGCCACGATGTGCAGCACCCCGCCCGTGACGGGCTTGTTCCCGCTGCCCGCCGAGCTGTTGTTGTTAGACGAATTCCCGCAGGCTGCGAGCCCGGTGGCGGCTAGGGCCACCACGCTCAGCGCGGCAAGCCGCTTGGGTAGAGGTTTCATGAGCAGGCTCCTTCTGGCCTGACAGACGCTCAGGCACATTACCGGTAACTCTTAGTGATTACACGAGCCGCTCGTGCCCTGTCCAGCCGACCGGACGAAGCCATCGAAAGGGGTTACAGAACCGCAACCATGCTGTGACAATGCCTCGCGGATTGAGCGGCGGAGGCGGCCGGAGATCAGCGCCGGAGATCCGGCGGCGCACGGCGTCAATGTGACATTCATTACTCTCCGTATTTGCGATCGGGGTCGCCCGCGGATTTGGGCGCGGCTGGCCGATCTTGGAAATACACGCTTATGCCAGGTCAGCCAGTCCGGATATGACCGTTCGGGTACCTTGATCCTTTATTACCGGTGCACCTCGTTTACCGGAAAAGAGATCCTCGCGCACGCTTCCGGGGGTCACCGTGGCAGGGTCACCGTTCCAGGTCACGGTTCCAGGGCCAGCCGCATCGGCCGGAACTTGGCCTGCGCCTCGGCCAGCTCGGCCGCCGGGTCGGAGCCGGCCACGATGCCGCCGCCCGCGAAGATCCGGGCCCGCGAGCCGGCGATCTCGCCGCAGCGCAGCGCGATGCCCCACTCGCCGTTGCCGCGGCTGTCCACCCAGCCCACCGGGCCGGTGTAGCGGCCCCGGTCCATGCCCTCCAGCTCCCGGATCAGCTCCAGGGCGGTCTCGGTGGGCGTGCCGCACACCGCGGCTGTCGGGTGCAGCGCGGCGGCCAGCGCCAGCGCCGAGGCGTCCCCGGCCAGGGTCCCGCGCACCGGCGTGGCCAGGTGCTGCACGTCGGCCAGCCGCAGCAGCTCCGGCTCGGGCGCCACTTCCAGGTCCTCGCACAGCGGGCCCAGGGTCTCCCGCACCGACTCCACCGCGTACCGGTGCTCCTCGGCGTCCTTGGCCGAGGCCAGCAGGGCGGCGCTCAGCGCCTCGTCCTCGGCGCCGGTGCCGCCGCGGGCCACCGTGCCCGCCAGCACCAGCGAGCTGACCTCTGCGCCCACCCGCCGGACCAGCAGCTCGGGGGTGGCCCCGGTCAGGCCGGCACAGGCGAAGGTGTAGCTGCCGGGGTGCCGGGCGGTCAGCCGGGCCAGCAGCATCCGGATGTCCAGCGGGGCCGAGGCGAGGGCGTGCAGGTCGCGGGAGAGCACCACCTTGCGCAGCTCGCCGGCCCGGATCCGGGCCACGGCCGCGGCCACCGCGTGCTCCCACTGCGGCGCGGTCAGGCTGCCGTCGCTCCAGCGCACCTCGGCCGGGGCAGTGACCGGCCGGCTGGCCGGCAGCAGGCCGGCCCCGGCGCCCCCGGAGATAGTGGTCAGCCAGGCCCGGCCGTCCCGGCGGCCCATCAGGGCGGCGGGCACGACCAGCACCGAGCCGTCACAGACCGGGTCAAAGGTGAAGCTGCCGAACGCGACGGGCCCCGAGCCGGGCACGTTGACCTCGTCGGTCACCACCGCCGCGTCGAACAGCTCGCGCAGCCACTTCTCCCCGGCGGTGAACCGGTCCGCGCCCGCGGGCAGCGTGAGCCGGGCCGCCTCGCCCCAGCCGACCAGCCCGTCGCCGCCGCGCAGCCAGGCCACGACCTCCGGGTGCGGCAGGCAGGCCACCAGGTCGCCGGGATCGTCGGCCGGCACGGTGCGGACAGCCAGGCGATCCGGTTCGTGCCGCTCGGCCGCGGCGTACTGGGCTCTCACGGCAGACCACTTTAGTTCGGCCCGGTCAGCCCCCCGTCCACGGACCGGTCTGCTACCCGGATGAGCGCCGGGCGTGCTAAGTTGCTGCCCTAATTCCGATCAAGGAGATGGGAAATATAGGATGCAGACCGCGCTACGCCAGGTTCGCGCCGTCCCTCCGGCCGCCGGGCCGATCAGCCCCGCCGGCCTCGGCGCGATCGTCCGCTCGATCGCCGACGCGCCCGGCCAGTGGGGCCACCTGGTCCGGTTCTCGGCCGGCCACCGCTGGTACTGCCGCCTGGAGGAGTCCGCGAGCTACGAGGTGTGGCTGCTGTCCTGGCTGCCGGGGCAGCAGACCGGCTTCCACGACCACGGCGAGGCCTGCGGCGCGTTCGCCGTGGCCGAGGGCGAGCTGCTGGAGAGCACGGCCAGGGCGGGGCAGACCGCGATCGCCAGCCGGGTCATCAAGGCCGGCATCCGGCGCTCGTTCGGTCCGGCCTACCTGCACGATGTCAGCAACGACAGCGGCCGGCCCGCGGTCAGCGTGCATGCCTACTCGCCGCCGCTGTCGCTGATGCGCCGCTACGAGATGACCGCCTCGGGCTTGGCCCTGGCCGCCACCGAGACGGCCGAGGCGGACTGGTAGCTACCGGGCCGCCTCGTCCGGCTCGGGCAGCAGCGGGCCGCGGCTGCCGCGGGCGGTGTCGGTGGGATCGATGAACACGTGAGAGGTCACCGGCAGCCGCTCCGACAGCCGTCGGTCGATGCGCTCGGACAGCTCCTCGACCGTGCCGGCGCTGATCTCGTCGCTGAACGCGACCCGGGCCGCCACGATCAGGTGCTCGGGGCCCATGTGCATGGTGAGCAGCTCCAGCAGCCCGTCCACGCCGGGCGTGTCCTCGATCTCGTCCCGGATGACCTGCTGTACCTGGGGGTCGGCCGCCCGGCCGAGCAGCAGGTCCCGGCTGTCCAGCCCGAGCCGGACCGCCACCACCACCAGCAGGCCGCCGATGGCGATGGACGCCGCGCCGTCCCAGACCCCCGAGCCGGTCAGCTGGCGCAGCCCGAGCCCGGCCGCCGCCAGCACCAGCCCGACCATGGCCGCGCTGTCCTCGAACAGGGCCGCCTTCACCGTGGTGTCGGCGCTGCCGCGCAGGTGGGCCACCAGGCCCCGGTGCTCCCCGGCGGCCTGCTGGCGGGACTGCGACAGGGCCCGGAGAAAGGAGACGAGCTCGGCCAGCCCGGCCACGACCAGCACCACGTAGCCGATCAGCACGTCGTGGCCGTGCTCGGGATGGGTGATGGCCAGCACCCCCTCGAAGACCGAGAACCCGGCCCCGGCCACGAAGATGCCGAACGCCGCCAGCAGCGACCAGAAGTAGCGCTCCTGGCCGTAGCCGAACGGGTGCCGGGAGTCCGCGGGCCGGCGGCCGCGCCGGATCGAGGCCAGCAGGAAGGCCTGGTTCAGGGTGTCGGCGGCCGAGTGGGCGGCCTCGGCCAGCAGCGCGCTGGACCCGGTGAGCACGCCCGCCACGACCTTCACCGCGGCGACGAACAGGTTGGCGGCGCCGGCGATGAGGACGGTGGTGCGGGTCGAGTGCTCCTCGGAGTGCTCCGCGGGCTGCGCTTCGGGCTGCTCTTCGGGCTTGGTCATGGCGCGCCCGCTACCCAGAACGCCGCCGCGCAAAGATCGCGATCGATAACGTAGGAGACCCCGTGAGGATGGAAGCTACATGACCAGCGCAGCGATGACCATCGACCAGATGCTGACCGCGGCCAGGGCGCGGCTGGTCCGGGTGGGCCCGGAGCAGGCGCACCGGGAGGCCGCGGGCGGCGCGGTGCTAGTCGACATCAGGCCCCAGGCGCAGCGCGCGGCCGAGGGCGAGATCCCCGGCGCGATGATCGTCGAGCGCAACGTGCTGGAGTGGCGCTTTGACCCCAGCTCCGCCGCGCGCCTGCCGCAGGCCGGCTACGACCTGCGGGTCATCGTGTTCTGCTCGGAGGGCTACACCTCCAGCCTGGCCGCCGCCGCGCTTCAGGACCTGGGCCTGCACCGGGCGACCGACCTGGACGGCGGCTTCCAGGCCTGGCGGCGATCCGGCCTGCCGGCCACGCCGCCCGCTCACAGCAGCGTGAGCTGAACCTCCTCCGGCTGGGCCGCCGCGGCTGGCCCGGCTGCGCCTGCCGGTCCGGCCGGGGGCGGGGGGCCGATGCGGCGCGCGGCGGCCGGGCTGGCCTGGCCGACCCGGTACTTGCGGGCCAGCTCGGCGACCTGGGCGGAGATCTGCTGCTGGTAGGCCTTCGGCGCGTAGGCCCCCGAGGCGTACAGGCCGCGGTAGGCGGGGACCAGGTCCGGGTAGTGCTCGCCCAGCCAGCGCAGGAACCAGTCCCTGGTGCCCGGCCGCAGGTGCAGCACGATCGGCGTCACCCGGGCCGCGCCGGCCGCGGCGATCTCCCGCACCGCCGCCTCGAGCTGGGCGGGGGAGTCGGACAGGAACGGCAGCACCGGGCCCATGAGCACGCCGCAGCCCAGCCCGCGCTCGGTGATGGCCGAGCAGATGCCCAGCCGCCGCGCCGGGCTCGGCGTGCCCGGCTCGACGAGCCGGGATAGCTCTTTATCGACAAAACCCACGGACACGTTCAGGCCCACGTCGGTGACCTGCGCCGCATCGGCGATCAGGTCCAGGTCGCGCAGGATCAGCGTGCCCTTGGTCAGGATCGAGAACGGGTTGCGCGCGTCCCGCAGCGCGCCGATGATGCCGGGCATCAGCTGGTACCGGCCCTCGGCCCGCTGGTAGCAGTCCACGTTGGTGCCCATGGCGACGTGCTCGCCCGCCCACCGCGGCGCGGCCAGCTCGCGGCGGGCCAGCTCGGGCGCGTTGACCTTGACCACGATCTTGGAGTCGAAGTCCTGCCCGGCGTCCAGGTCCAGGTAGGTGTGAGTGTTACGGGCGAAGCAGTACACGCAGGCGTGCCCGCAGCCGCGGTACGGGTTGATCGTCCAGCGGAACGCCATCCGGGATGCTTTAGGCACCTGGTTGATGATCGACCGGGCGTGCACCTCGTAGAACGTCATACCGCGGAAGCCGGGCGTGTCGAAGGTCCGCGCGACCGCGCCCCGCTCGAACAGCGCACCCTGCGGCGTGCTGTCCTCCTGGAGCGCGTTCCATCGCATGATCGCCACTATAGAACGAGTATTCGACCAGATCAAACACGTATTCGATCGCCGTCCGTGGCTGGCATCACGAGCGAACCGGCGACAGGCCCCGGCACGGCCGTTGGTCACCTTGCTCCCTGGCCATGCTTCGCTCCCTGCGCCACCTCCGGTGCCGTCCGCCCTGGTGATCCCGTCCGCCTCGCGGGACGCCCGGCCAGATCGTGGCTTTCGTCCCCGCCGAAACAGCGCCAGCCATGATCACGGCAAGCCGTCAGCGATAGTCGCTGACGAAATTCCGTGATCAGCAGGTCCGGCATTCCGGCGGCACCGGAACCGGGACCGGGGCCAGCCCGATCCCGGGGCCATCGTGACACGGCGGTCATGGCAGGGCTGCAGCAGCTCGAGTGGCCCGCGGGGCCTGGCAGGAAACCGCCAGCCCCGTTCCCGCCCCGGCCTGACCAGCCAGCTAGCTCGCTCATATCGGCAGCGTCGCCGGGGAGTTACCAGCCGGACATCCACGAGCGGACGGCGATCCGAGACGGCCCGGCGGCGGGTCCTGTGTTGAGGGTGTGGCGCGTGGGGCGCATCGCGGCCAGCCAGCCAAGGCAAAGGCATCCAAAATCTGATAACAGCAAGAAGCGGCGGCGCTTGCCCGTGGCGGCCTCGGGCGGCGGGCCGGGCTGGCGGCGGGGAGATCTCGTAATGGGGGCAGACTCCTACTTGCCGGGCGGCAAAGGCGGGGTAAAGAATCGGGGTGTGGGGGATAGTTAAAGAAAGGCGCCGCCCGCTGTACAGCGGAGGCGGTTGAAGGTGGCCGGAGGTGGCGCTATGGCTCTTTCGATGGACGAGCAGCGCATCCTGGATGGGATGGAGCGGAAGCTTGCCGATGAGGATCCCAAGCTGGCCTCACGGCTAGCGGCGTTCGGTCAGCCACGGCTTCCCGTGCTGCTGGGATCCGGCAAGGCGAGAGCCGCGTTCGTCCTGATCTCGCTGGCGCTCGCCGCCATGGTGGCGCTGATGGTGTACTCCATGCGGCCATTCCCGGCCGGGGACCGGCACGCGCCGCCCGCCTCCCCGCACACGTCTTCGAGCGCCTCGGCGCAGTCCTCGAGATCCGCTACGAGCAAGCCAGCCCATCCCAGCGCTTAGCCCATCAACGCTTAGCCCGGCTGGTCAGCAGCCCGGCCCCGCGAGGTCCGGGAGCCCAGGTGCCTGGGTGTCTAGGTGCCCGAGGGTCAGGACTCGCGCCACAGCTGGAGCAGGTACTGCTCCAGCCCCTCCAGGCGCTTGCGCGCCTGCTGGAAGTCGTCTCCCAGCGGGTCGGCGTGCAGCTGGAACAGCTCCTCGTAGCGCTGCACCGCGGCCGTCCGGTTCCTGGTGTAGACGCGCGCCCCGTAGTCGCCCACTCCGCCGCTCAGCCGCATGCTCTCCACCGCGCGGCCGGCCTTGCCCATGTCCACGCTCAGCCTGCCCCGCAGGTAGAGCACGCACTTGGCCTCGTCCTCGTAGCCGTCGCTGAACGGCGGCGGCGCGTCATCCCACTCCTCGATGGTGAGCTGCACGCCGAGGTGCTCCTGGGCGGTCGCCACGATCATCTGCTCGCGGCCCGCGCTGATGAGAGAGTCGACTGGCGGCAGCAGTCCGCCCGGAGCGTCGGGATCGACGGCCGGATCGTGGACCCGGAACGTCATGCGCTCCGGGAAGACCGGAATCTCCAGCCGAAGCAGCCTGCGACTCACTGGCCCCCCTGGGACAGACAGTTTTCCTCGCTTACAGGATGCTCCGTGCGGCGGTCGTTTGGACGCGCAATGCGCCATAAAGATGATGTATGACGCTGCGTCACCGGCCTGTCACCGTTCTGTCACCGCACGGCCGCATCGATGACCGCTATTCTCCCAGCATGATCGGTCCTGGCGCGAACGTACCCGGAGTCACCCATCGCATGGTTGATGCCGGCGGGCTGCCCATGCACATCGCCGAGGCCGGCGACGGGCCGCTGGTGCTCCTGCTGCACGGCTTCCCGGAGAGCTGGTACTCCTGGCGGCACCAGCTCACCGCGCTGGCCGAGGCCGGCTTCCACGCCGTCGCCCCGGACCAGCGCGGCTACGCGCAGACCGGGCCGCCGCCCGGCGGCGGCGCCGTCGGCGACTACACGATGCTGCACCTGACCGGCGACGTCATGGCGCTGATGGACGCGCTCGGCGAGCAGCAGGCCGTGGTGGCCGGGCACGACTGGGGGGCGCCGGTGGCCTGGCACACCGCGCTGTTCCGCCCGGACCGGATCCGCGGCGTGATCGGGCTCAGCGTGCCCTACCGGCCGCGCGGCTCCGCGCCCCCGATCCCGGCCATGCGGGCGGGCATCGGGGACGGCTTCTACATGGTCTACTTCCAGGAGCCCGGCGTGGCCGAGGCCGGGCTGGAGCGTGACCTGAGGGCCACGTTCCGCCGGGTGCTCAGCAGCGCGTCGGGGACCGGCGAGCCCGGCCCCGGGCGCGGCGGCCTGCCGATCGTGCCGCCCGGCGGCGAGTTCCTGGACATCTGCCCCGAGCCGGAGGCCCTGCCGTCCTGGCTCACCGACGCCGACATTGACACGTTCGCGGCCCAGTACGCGGGCCGCAGCTTCAGCGGCCCGCTGAACTGGTACCGCAACCTGGACCGCAACTGGGAGCTGACCGGCGCCTGGCATCACGCGCCGGTGCTGGTGCCGGCGCTCTACCTGGCCGGGGAGCAGGACCTGGTGGTCAGGTTCCCTGGCGCCAGGGAGGGCATCGGCCAGCTCGGCGCGGGTCGTGCCCCAGCTGCGCGAGCCGGTGCTGCTGCCGGGCTGCGGGCACTGGACCCAGCAGGAGCGGCCGGACGAGGTCAGCGCGGCCATGATCGGCTTCCTGCGCGAGCTGGGCTGACCGCCGGGCCGGGCTGACCGCCGGATCGGGCTCATCGCCGGGCCGGGCTGACCGTCGGGCCCGGCTGACCGCGGGCCGGACGCCTGCCCGCGGCACCGGGTTCTGGGCGGCCGCTGGCCCGGGCGACCGCGGCTAGTTAGAGAGTTTCCTGGGGTCACCGAGCCCGGCGCGCTCCTTGGCCTCGCGCCACAGCTCGGCGTAGCCGCGGGCGGCCTGGCTGCGCGGCGAGAACGCGGCCACCGGGGCGCGCTCGACCGACATCCGCTCGATCAGTGACAGCGCCGGGATGACCGTGGTCGCGAACTCCGGCCGCTCCCTGGGCAGCTCCGTGGCGATCTCCATGTGCAGCCGCTTGCGCCGGTCCAGCATCGAGAAGAAGGCCAGGATCTGGGGCCGCTGCCCGGCGAAGTCCGCGATGAACTCGGTGAGCTGGTCCAGCGTCCGCACCGACAGGGTGGTCGGGATCAGCGGCACCAGCAGCAGGTCGGCGGCGTGCAGCACGCTCTCGGACAGCAGCGAGATGCTCGGCGGGCAGTCCAGGATGATCACGTCGTACTCGCCGCGCAGCGGGGCCAGCAGGCTGGCCAGCCGCCGGGCCGGCTTCTTGGCGCTGTCCAGCACCAGGTCCAGGTTGCGGTAGGTGAAGTCGGCCGGCAGCAGGTCCAGGCCGTCGTAGTCGGTGCCCTTGATCGCGTCATCGACCGGCCGGGTGCCCTTGATCAGCGCCTTGCCGCCGCCCTTGACCCGGGGCCGGATCCGGAACAGGAAGCTCGCCGCGCCCTGCGGGTCCAGGTCCCACAGCAGCACCCGGTAGCCGTCGCGGGCGGCCAGGTAGCCCATGTTCACCGCGGTGGCCGTCTTGCCGACGCCGCCCTTGATGTTGTACGTCGCGAAGATTTTCATCCCGTGATTCATCCCGCGGCTGGCCTGGTCAGCGGCTGGAACCTGGCCTGCCCGGCGGGCGCCGCGAACTCCCCGAACAGCCCGTAGAACTGGTCCCTGGCCTGCCGCTGGCGGTGCGCCAGCCCGCCCGAGATCTCGCCCATGGCCAGCAGCGTAGGCGCCGGCACCTGCCGCTGGGCCATCATCGTGGTGGCGAACGCGCGCAGCTCGGCCCGCTGCACGTCGGTGTCCTGGAACTCGCCCAGGCAGTCCTGGAGGCCCTTGAGCTCCTTGACGGCCCGCCAGGCCGCGCCGGGCGGGTGCAGGGACGCGAAGATCTCCAGCAGGTAGCGCAGTTCCTTGCAGCGCTTGCGCAGCTCGTGCAGGCTCGCGGCCGGCGAGGCCGCGGTGATGGCCGCGCCGTCGGCCAGCACCCGCTGGTGCGCGTCGGCGATGGCGCCGGCGGCCAGCTGCGCGGCGGTGGGCTTGCGCCGGGCGGTGACCGCGGCCTGGGCCAGCGCGGCCCGCCAGTCCCGGCGCAGCCGCTGGAACCGGGCCGAGCGCAGTCCGCGGGCCAGCTCCCGCTGGGCCCGGGCGCGCTCCCTGGCCAGCTGCTCGCCGAACGGCTCCAGGTCGCCGGGGTCGGCGCCGACCAGCCCGGCCGTCATCTCGGGCAGGCCGAGCAGGTAGACGTCGAGGTCCCTGGTCGGCGTGGTCAGGTCGCCCAGCCACTTGAACTCCGGCCGGAACACGCCGCGCGCGCCGCCGGGCAGCACCTGCCCGGTCAGCTTGAGCGCCGCCCTGGTCCGCCGCACCGCCACCCGGAGGTCATGCAGGAACTCGGTGTCGATGTCGCGCACGGTGCCGGGCACGTTGGCCTCCAGCGTGTCCAGCAGCGCCGACATGACCACGGCCATGGCCGCCGCGGCCGGCATGCCGGCGGTCAGCTCGACGTCGATCCGGCCGGTGTAGTCGCCGGCCCGGCGGCCGGCCGCGTCCAGCGCGGCCTCCAGCGCCGTGCGCCCCGGCGGCAGCACGCCCGGCAGCCCGGCCAGCACGCTCTCCAGCCGGGCCGCCTGGGCCTGGTAGCCGCGCACCGCGGTCACGGTCAGCCGCACCGGCAGCGCCGCGGGCGCCCTGGCGCCGGGCGGCTCGGCCCCGGGCGGCTCGGCCGCGGTCACCGACATCTGGTCCGCGGTGATCCGGGCGATGGTCTTGTCGTCGCTGTTCAGCGCGCGCTGCTCGCGCAGCACGCTGGTCGCCCTGACCACCGGCAGCAGCGCCCGGACCCCGACCACCGGCGCGAGCTCCTCGGCCAGCGGCCCCGGCGGGACGGCCGCCAGCAGCGCGGGCCACCGGGGAACCCGGCCGCCCCGGGCGCCCGCGCGGAGCTGCTCGGCGGCCAGCAGGGTGCCGTCGCGGCCGGTCAGCCGCAGCTCGGCGGTGCCGCGGCTGGTCACCTGCTCCAGCGTCAGCCCGGCCCGGTACAGCCGCCAGTCGAAGGTGTCCAGCCAGGTGCGCCGCAGCGTGCTGCGCCTGGCGCTGGGCTCGAGCGTGTAGCCGCTGCCGGGCAGACGCGAGGCTCAGCTCGCCGGGCACCTCACGGGGCCGGGTGGAAGCGCGCCTGCTGGCAGGGTCCGGCCGCCGGGCAGCCAGCGGAGTGACGCCCGCCAGCTGGGCGGTGGCCGGAACGGGCGAAATGGACACCATGAATGATTTTAGCAGCGGCTAGGCTTGAAGGGTGAGCAACTGGCCGACCACCCTGGCTGATCTGGCCACCGGCGCCGGCACGCTGGTGCTGGCCGTGGCTACCTTCGCGTCCGTGCGCTCGGCCAACCGGTCGACCGCGACGGCGCAGGAGGCCCTGCAGGCTGGCCTGCGACCGGTGATGATGAACTCGCGCTTCCAGGACCCTCGCCAGAAAGTGATGTTCGGGGACGGCCGGTGGGTGGCCATACCCGGCGGCGGCGCCGCGGTGGAGATCGGTGACAACGCCATCTACCTGGCCCTGTCCATCCGCAACGCGGGCACCGGCATGGGCATCCTGCACAGCTGGCGGCTGTCGGTCCGCGTGCCCGGCGAGCTCCTGGAGCGGCCGCCGCTGGACGAGTTCACCGCGCAGACCAGGGACCTGTACGTGGCGTCGGGCGACGTCGGCTTCTGGCAGGGCGCGCTGCGCGACCCGGACGCCGAGCGGTTCAAGACCATCCAGGCGGCGATCGAGGCGAACGAGATCCTGCAGCTCGACCTGCTGTACGGGGACTTCGAGGGCGGCCAGCGGGTGATCAGCCGGTTCACGCTGGCCCATAACCCGTTCGGGGCGCGCGCGCACGGCGAGAACCTGACCGAGGACGAGATCGCCGCCCAGGGCGGCGACAGCACCGGCCCCGTGGACGGCCGGCCGTCCGAGCACGGGCACGACGCGATTCAGTGGATCGCGTCGGTGGTCCGGCACTGGAACGTGGACCGGCCCGACCCCCGGTAGGCCTGCCTGGTAGGGGAGGGCCCACGGTAGGCCGCGGGCGGCGGCGGGAACACTGGCTTATGGAACCCGAGTCCGCCCGTAAGGAGCATTCATGCTGCAAGTGTTTGGCTTCAGCCGGATCGGCATCGTCGCCGGCGACATCTTCCACCTGGACCCCGAGCCCGGACCCGGCCAGGAGGGTGCCGAGCGCGGCGTCCGGCTGGAGGTCCGGCTGCTCGAGCGCGGCGAGGCGCCCGGCTCGATCTACGCCTCGACCCTGATCGAGGTCGGCCGGCCGATCTGGCGGGCCGACCTGCTGGAGACCGTGGACAGCGCGCCCGGCAGCATGAACCGGGCCCACCACCATCCGTCCATGACCGGGTGGGAGCCGCACAGCCGGGCGTTCGACCCGGGCCTGTCGGCCGCGCCGGTCGAGTGGGTGGGGGAGCAGCTGCGCGACCTGGAGGGCCTGCTGGCCGGGGCGGGCGTCGAGCTGGATGAGGAGCTGGCCGCCGACGCCCGCGAGCTGCGGGACTGGGCCCCGGAGATCACCCGCGCGGTCGGCGGGCTGCTGGACCGGGTCTGGGCCGGCGAGCTGGCCCGGTCACCGGGCGGGCCCGAGCTGGTCAGCGCGCGGACCGGCTGGCTGTAGCCGACACGCCCGGCCCGCCCGGCCCGGCCGCCCGGCCCGGCCGGACGTTCCCGGGCTCAGAACGCGGTCGCGGCCAGCCACCCGGCCAGCACCGAGGCGTCGCCGTACACCGTCAGCGCCGGGTCGTCGGCCGGCGCCCGGCGCAGCAGCACCAGCAGCAGCCGGTCGGCCGGCCCGGTCACGGCCACGTCGCCCTTCCCGTGGGCCCGGTCCACCCGCACCCCGTCCGGCTCGTGGCTCAGCAGCCACTCGCCCGCGCCGGCCAGGCCCTCGTCGGTGGCGTGCACGTGCAGCGAGCGGCCGGCCGGCAGCGCGGCCGCGCGCGGGTCGGGCCCGGTCCCCTCCGGGACGGTGAGCACGGTCAGCCACTCGTCGATCCCGTCAGCGGCCACGTCCGCGTCGATGCTGACCGGCCGCCCGGCGGCCAGCAGCGCGTCGGCCGCGTGGACCACCGTCTCGTGGCACATCCGCCGGGCCCAGTAGGGCGCCGGCGCCATGGCCGCCGTTGGCCCACACCCGGTCCTGCCCGGCCTCCCGCACGGCCGCGTTGAGCTGCTCCGCGCCCGCGGCCAGCCACGCCGCGTGCGCCGCGGGGTCGTCGGGCAGCCGGCCGTCGGGCACCGAGCGGAACGGGATGAACTCGGCCGACCGGGTGCTGACGATGGTCGCGGCCCACCGCTGGCCCCGGCCCACGTGGGTGGCCAGCTGGCGCAGCGTCCACTCCGGGCAGGTCGGGATCGGCGTGGTCAGGTCGGCGCCGTCGACCACGGCGGCGATGGCCGCCGTGCTCGCCGCGATCTGCGCGTAGTAGCGCTCCGAATCCAGCTGCGTCATCGCATGCCCTCCGGGGAGTTCGGCTCGCCAGCACCCTAGCCCCCGGAAGAAACCGCCGCCCGGCCTGGTTCGCACTGACGTGATCAACGTGCCCCTTTCCGTCCTTGACCTGTCGCCCGTCGCCGCGGGCACCACCGTCGGCCAGGCCCTGCGCCAGACCACCGAGCTGGCCCGCCGCGCCGAGGAGCTGGGCTACCGCCGGTTCTGGGTCGCCGAGCATCACAACATGCCCGCGATCGCCAGCTCCGCGCCCGCCGTGCTGCTCGCCCACCTGGCCGCGTCGACGTCCACCATCCGGGTCGGCTCCGGCGGCGTGATGCTGCCCAACCACGCCCCGCTGGTGGTGGCCGAGCAGTTCGGCACCCTGGAGGCGCTGCACCCCGGCCGGGTCGACCTGGGCATCGGCCGCGCCCCCGGCACCGACCAGCTCACCGCGCTGGCGCTGCGCCGGACCAGGGAGGGCCTGTCGGCCGAGCAGTTCCCCCAGGAGCTCACCGACCTCATCGCGTTCTTCACCGGCGAGAACGAGCGGCTGCCCATCCTGGCCATGCCCGGCCGCGGCGACATGCCCAAGATCTGGCTGCTGGGCTCCAGCGGGTACAGCGCCCAGCTGGCCGGCCTGCTCGGGCTGCCGTTCTCCTTCGCCCACCACTTCAGCGCGGCCAACACCGTGCCCGCGCTCCAGCTCTACCGGCAGAACTTCCGGCCGTCGCCGTACCTGGACCAGCCCTACGCCATGGTCGCCGTCGCCGCCATCTGCGCCGACACCGACGAGCGCGCCCAGTGGCTGTCCGGCCCGGCCTCGCTGTCCTTCCTCCAGCTGCGCGCCGGCCTGCCGCAGCCGATGGTGACGCCCGAGGAGGCGGCCGCCTACCCGTTCACCTCGCTGGACCGGGAGATGGCCCAGCAGCGCTTCGCCGACCAGGCCATCGGCTCCCCGGACACGGTCCGCCGCCAGCTCACCAGCCTGCTCGAGCGCACCGGCGCCGATGAGCTGATGCTGACCGCCCAGGTCTACGCCCTCGAGGACCGGGCCCGGTCATTCGAGCTCATCGCCGACAAGGTGGCCGGGGGACTGGCCCGCGAAGACGCCGCCGGGGACTGAGCCGGGGACTGAGCCGGGGACGCCGCCGCCGGCTGACCGGACTATCGCCCGGCGCGCGCCAACCGGCACACTAGGGGCGTGCACGATTTCGACCTGCTCGTCATAGGCTCCGGTCCCGGTGGTCAGAAGGCGGCCATCGCCGCCGCCAAGCTCGACAAAAGGGTCGCGATCGTCGAGCGCCCCGAGATGCTCGGCGGGGTGTGCCTGAACACCGGCACGATCCCGTCCAAGACCCTGCGCGAGGCGGTGCTGTACCTCACCGGCCTGGACCAGCGCGAGATGTACGGCCAGAGCTACCGGGTCAAGGACGACATCACCATCGCCGACCTCACCGCGCGCACCCGGCACGTGGTCAGCCGCGAGAACGACGTCGTCCGCAGCCAGCTCACCCGCAACCGGGTCACGATCATCACCGGGACGGCCCGGTTCACCAGCCCCAACGCCGTCGTGGTGAACGGCGCCGGCGGCCACCCGCGGGACGTGACCGCCGAGAGCATCGTCATCGCCACCGGCACCAAGCCCGCCCGGCCCGACACCGTCGAGTTCGACGAGAAGACGATCATGGACTCCGACGGCATCCTCCTGCTCGACAAGGTGCCGCGGACCATGCTGGTGGCCGGCGCCGGGGTCATCGGCATCGAGTACGCCTCCATGTTCGCCGCCCTGGGCACCAAGGTCACCGTGGTCGAGCAGCGCGAGCGGATGCTGGAGTTCTGCGACGTCGAGGTGGTCGAGGCGCTCAAGTACCACCTGCGCGACCTGGCCGTGACGTTCCGGTTCGGCGAGACCGTGTCCGGCGTCGAGTCCCGCCCCGGCGGCGCCATCGCCACCCTGGCCAGCGGCAAGCGCATCCCGGCCGACACGGTCATGTACTCCGCGGGCCGCCAGGGCCAGACCGACGACCTGGACCTGGCCGCGGCCGGCCTGGCCGCCGACAAGCGCGGCCGGATCACGGTGGATGAGTTCTTCCGCACCTCGGTGCCGAACATCTACGCGGTCGGCGACGTCATCGGCTTCCCGGCCCTGGCCGCCACCTCCATGGAGCAGGGCCGCCTGGCCGCGCACCACGCCTGCGGCCTGCCCGTGCACTCCGCGCACCTGCTCCAGCCGATCGGCATCTACACGCTGCCCGAGATCAGCTTCATCGGGAAGACCGAGGACCAGCTCACCCGGGAGTGCATCCCGTTCGAGGTCGGGGTGTCGCGCTACCGCGAGCTGGCCCGCGGCCAGATCATCGGCGACTCCTACGGCGTGCTCAAGCTGCTCGTCTCACCCGATGACCGCACGCTGCTCGGCGTGCACGTGTTCGGCACCGGGGCCACCGAGCTGGTGCACATCGGCCAGGCCGTCATGGGCTGCGGCGGGACCATCGACTACCTGGTCGACGCGGTCTTCAACTACCCGACGCTGGCCGAGTCCTACAAGGTCGCGGCGCTGGACGCGACCAACAAGATGCGGGAGATGGAGCGGTTCTCGCATCTGTAACAGCATCTCTAACAAAGGACTTCGCGGGCGGTCGGCTCCCGCGGCGGGACCGGGCCGGGCGTCAGCCGCAGCCGCAGGCCCCGCCGCAGCAGCCACCAGCTCGCGGAGCGGATGAGCCGGGCGACCCGGCCCGGCCGCCCACGGCCACGGTCGACAGCAGCTTGACCGTGTCGTCGTGGCCCTGCGGGCAGCTCGCCGGGTCGGACGCCTGACTCATCGGCCGGGACTTCTCGAAGGTGTCTCCGCAGGCCCGGCAGCGGTATTCGTAGCGCGGCACGCCCTCATGCTATGCCGCTGGGACAGTTTTCCGCACACCCAGCTCTGTCCAAGCCCTGTCCAGCTCTGGGCGGCGCTACTGGGTGGCGCTATTCGTGCCCGGTGCTATACGTGCCAGGTGAAGGTCAGCGGATGCTCTTTCTTGCCATGCCGGTTGAACTTCAGCGGACGGCGCCCGGTGTAAATCACGGTCAGCCGGGTGAACTTGAACTGGCCGTGATGCCCGCGGCGCTTAGCGCGCCACAGCGTGATGAGCACCGGGAAGCGGCGGAAATGGCTCGCCGAGCAGTTCGGCACGCAGCTCTTGGCCACCTCGACGCCGCTGCCGCTGGCCACGTTCCGCCAGCTGACCCAGTGCATGCCGGTCAGGAAGTCGTCGCCGTCCGCGCAGGCCAGGATGAACGACCTGGGCAGCACCAGGCCCTTGTGCTGGCAGTTCACGAGCACGACGGCCCCGGTCCAGGCCGCGGCCGCGGGCCGCGCGGGCCGCGCGGGATGGCGGGTGGCCGCGGCCGCGGGCAGGCTCGCCGCGAGCGCAATGGCGCTAGCGCCAATCGCGATCGCGGCCGCCGTCTTTCCGCGCTGAAGGAACGAGCATCTCATGGGCATTTGCCTCCTCGGCAGTGCGAACCATTCACTGTCTAGGACGCCACTTAGGAGGCTAAAGGTGAGTGAGCATGATCACGGTTAGGCATCGCCTGATTACTGACCGGGACCGCCCATCGTGCTGCTCAGCTGCCAGGTCATGGTCTGCGGGTAGTACTTCTTGCCCGGGCCCCGGTAGTAGGCCGGCCGCTTCCCGGTGTAGATCTCGGTCAGCCGGCCGAAGTAGCGCTGCCCGGCGTGGCCGGGCCGCGACGCCGCCCGCCACGCCGTGACCAGCACCGGGTAGGCGTGGAAGTGGCCCTGGGCGCAGTTCGGGATGCAGTCGTTGACGTGCTCGGTGCCGCGGCCGAACGCCGCGCCGCCCGACCAGGACACCCAGTGCAGGCCGGCCAGGTAGTCGTTGCCGTCCGCGCAGGTCAGCACGTAACCGCCCGGCCGTACCTGGGCCCGGCCGGCACAGTTCACGAGCACGTCGCCGCGCGGCGCGGCCGGCCGGGCCGCGGCCAGCGCGGGCACGCCGCCCGCCAGGGCCAGGGCGGCCACCCCGGCCGCGACCGCCAGCCCGCCCCGGTGCCGCAATGAGATCCTCATCTTGCGTGGTCCCTCCTTAGTCGACGAAACACTTCATCAGACCGGAGGGAGGCCGCCCTGGTTGGGCGGCCGGTCGTCACAATTTCGTATCGTCCGGCCTCGGGGCCCGTACCGCCGGGCGCCGGTCCGGCCCGGCCCCGCCGCCGGCCCCCGCGGGCTGCGCGCCGCTGGTCGCACCGCCGCCGTTAGCTGCATCGTCATTTGTCGCGCTGCCGTTAGCGGCGCCGCCGTTAGCCGGGCCGCCGTTAGCCGGGCCGCCGTTAGCCGGGCCGCCGTTTGCTGCCTGGCCGTTTGCTTCGCGGCCGTTTGCTGCCTGGCCGTTTGCTGCCTGGCCGTTAGCTGCACGGCCGTTAGCTGCACGGCCGTTTGTCGTGCTGCCGTTCCCCGCCCTGCGGCTGGCGATCGCGCCGCTGGCAGTAGAGCCGTTCCCGGTTACCGGCGTCTCATTCACTGAGGCCCCATTTACCCCAGCAGTCGCGAGCGCCACAGCGCCACCAGCCGTCACGGGAGGCCCGGCGGCGGCCGGGTCGGCGTAGTAGAACTGACGGCCGCGGAACGCCGAGATCAGGGCGCCCGCCACCGACATGGCGATCGCCGCGCTGAACACCACGATCAGCCCGTGATGGAACGGCCCCGAGATCAGGTGCGGGAAGTACTGCCGGTTAGTCAGCGCCGCGACGTTGCGGGCCGGCAGCTTGTGCAGCACCCCGGCGATCTTCAGCAGGCTGCGGATCGGGTTGTAGCCCAGCAGGGCCGAGAACAGCGTGCTCACCGGGGGCAGGTGCGAGGCGTGCATGGCCGCCGCGGCGGGCACGCCCTGGGCCCGCAGGCCCCGGTTCAGCGTGCTGGGCAGCACCGAGGCCAGTCCCGCGATCATCAGCGAGAAGAAGATGCCGATGGACAGCGACATGCCCGAGTTCTGGAACGTGGACCGCATGCCCGAGGCCGAGCCGCGCTGATCGGCCGGCACGCTGCTCATGATGGCAGCGGTGTTGGGCGCGGCGAACAGGCCCGAGCCCACTCCGTTGAAGAAGATGATCAGTCCGAACAGCCAGTACGGGAAGTCCACCGGCAGCAGCATGAGCCCGGTGAACGCGGCCGCCGCGACCAGCAGCCCGGCGGTGGCGAACAGCCGCTGCCCGTAGCGGTCCGACAGCACCCCGGAGATTGGCCCGGCGATCAGGAACCCGGCCGTCAGCGGCAGCATGTAGATGCCCGCCCACAGCGGGGTGACCTGGTAGTCGTAGCCGTGCAGCGGGAGCCAGATGCCGGCCAGCCAGATCACCAGCATGAACTGGAGCCCGCCGCGGGCCATCGAGCTCATCAGGCTGGCCGCGTTCCCGGCCGCGAAGGCCCGGATCCTGAACAGGCCCATCCGGAACATCGGCTCCGCGATCTTGCTCTCGATGATCCCGAAAACCACCAGCAGCGCCGCGCCGCCGAACAGGCCCGTCAGCACCTTCGGGTTGGTCCACCCGGTGGCGTGGCCGCCGTAGGGCTGGATGCCGTAGGTGATCGCGGCCAGCAGCGCCCCGGCGCCCACCGCGAACGTGACGTTGCCCGCCCAGTCGATCTTCGTGCGCCGGGTGGTGGCGATCTCGCGCAGGCTGCGGTAGGCCCAGAGCGTGCCGAACACGCCGATCGGCACGTTCACCCAGAACACCGCGCGCCAGTCCCAGGCCGCCAGCAGCCCGCCCAGCAGCAGCCCGATGAACTGGCCGGAGATCCCGGCGATCTGGTTGATGCCCAGCGCCATGCCGCGCTTGTTGGCCGGGAAGGCGTCGGTCAGGATCGCGGCCGAGTTGGCCATCAGCATCGACCCGCCGACGGCCTGGATCAGCCGCCAGCCAATCAGCCACAGCGCGCCGCCGCCGCCGTACAGCGGATCCAGTGACAGCGCGATCGAGGCCAGCGTGAAGACCACGAAGCCCAGGTTGTAGATCTTCACCCGGCCGAACATGTCGCCCAGCCGCCCGAGCGTGACCACCAGCACCGCGGTGACCAGCAGGTAGCCGATGATCATCCAGAGCAGGTAGCTGATGTTGCCCGGCGCCGTGGGATCCAGGTGGATGCCGCGGAAGATGGCCGGCATCGCGATGATCACGATCGAGCCGTCGATCGTGGCCATCGTCATGCTGAGCGTCGTGTTGGAAAGCGCCACCCACCGGTACCGGTCGGCGCGTCTGCCGTCGCCGTCCCGGCCGCCCGGGCTCAGCCCGTTACCGAGGCCGTCCTGTCCGTTTCCGCCCTGTCCTGCCCGCTGCTGCACTGTCCTCCACCGCACGATAATTAACCCTACCGCGAACAAGTTGCTTGCCCGCAACTATTTACCTAAGGCAACTATCTCACGTGTCGCGGGAGAGCCGTCGACGGGCGGCGAGTAGGCCAGCGGCAGGGGAGCGGGCGGCGGGAGGCGGGCACGCGGCGGGAAGAGTGAGGCCAGGCCGCCGACCGAGCCCAATCTCTGATAACAGCAAGAAGCCGCGCCGACGACAGCCCAGCCGCGGGGCGGAGGATCGGGCTGGCTGAGGCCCAGCCCTCGGGCGACCGCCAGTGGATGTCCCGTTACTGCCCCTCTGGTGTTGCCAGCGGGGCTGTCGCATAACTGCTGGGCGCGAGCCTCGCCCCGCTAGCCCGGCCCATCCGTCAGCCCGGCCTGGTTCCCCTGGTCTCGGCTGGCGGGCCGCCACGCTGGTCACTCGTGCTCATACAGGCTCACAAGCACCTCCGATCACGATGTCGCCGGATCCGGTCCGGCCAGATCCGGCTTTCTGACGCCGCCGGAATACCTGGCGTCTTGATCACGGGATCTGTCAGCGAATATCGCTGACAGATCCCCGTGATCAAGAAAGTCACCCGAGCGATCATCACGAGCAACGCGACGGTCTCCAACGAGAAGTCGCGGCACGGCCACCCAGCCGCCGCCACCCAGCGGCAGCAACCAGGTGGCGGTCAGGCGACTGGTACCAGTCGGCCGAGGGGAGGGGAGGGGTGCTGGGGCTAGCGGACGCCCATGCGGACGCGGTAGGTCCAGAACCAGGGGCGGGCGGCCGGCAGCCGCCGGGCCGCGACATCGCGCAGCGCGGTCAGGCCGATCTCGTCCTCAGTCGCGCCCGCCGCCAGCAGCGCCTTGGTGCCGCCCTGGCTGAGCGCCACGTCGACCAGCCGCTTCGCGGCGCCCTGCTCCCGGCTCAGCAGCGCCACCTCGGTGGCGAACCGGAACAGCCCGCTGCCGGCGATCGTCTCCACATGGTGCTTGCCCGCGTGCGGCGGGAGCAGCCCGCGGGCCGCCTCTAGGTCGCGCACCCGGCGGTCGAAGGCGATGTAAGCCGCGTCGGTCTCCCAGTCGATGCACGGCGGCCAGTCGCAGTCGTAGGCGGCGAACACCCCGCCCGGCCGCAGGATCCGGGCGATCTCCGGCAGCGCGCGGGCCGCGTCGAACCAGTGCATGGCCTGGCTGGCGGTGACGATGTCGGCGCAGGCGTCCGGCAGTCCGGTCTCCTCCGCGCTCCCGGCCACCACGGCGAACCGGGTCGGCGCGCCGGCCGCGGGCACGGTGGGCTCGGCCGGCGGGTCGTCCTCGTCCGCCAGCGCGCCGGCGGGGTCCTGGGTCAGGCCCAGCCGGGTCATCGCCACGGTGCGCATCCGCGCGCCCGGCTCTACCGCCGTGACCCGGCGGGCGCGGCCCGCCCAGATGGCGGATGAGAGCCCGGTCCCCGCGCCCAGGTCGACCACGTCGGGCGCGACTGTGCCCGACCACTGCATGAGAACCTCGGTGAGCTCGGCCGGCGGCTGCGGCCGGGCGGCGTCGTACTCGGCGGCGAAGCTAGCGAACCGGGCGACAGCGTCAGGCATAACAGGCGTCCCCTACCCGCAGGATAACTCGACATCAAGATATTAGCGTGCCGGGCCGGACGGTCAGCTAGGCGAGCGGCAGGTCAGGCTCGATCGCGGCCACCGTGGCGCAGTCCTCGGCGAAGGTGACCGTCACCGCCACGTGCTCGCCCGCGAGCACCCGCGGCAGCCAGTAGCGGGCGTCGTCCCACATGCCGTCCAGCGGCAGCGCGTCCTGGGGGTACCAGCGCGGCGCGATCTCGTCGGACTCGGCCGCCTCGCCCTGGTAGCAGGTGGTCATGAACACGTCGGCGGTCTGGTCCCAGGACGGCCGGCTGGGGAAGCGGAACTCGATGTTCGCCATGTGCTCGAGCACGTCCGGCGACACGACCAGCGACGACTCCTCGGCTACCTCGCGGGCCGCCGCCTCGGCCGGCTTCTCGCCGTCCTCGATGTGCCCGCCCAGGCCCACCCAGCGGCCCTGGCCGAACCCGGTCTTCTTCAGGCCGAGCAGCACCTCGGGTCCGTCGGCGGTGGTCCGGCGGATGAGGCACAGGCAGGTCCGGGTCATCATCCCGGTCAGCCTAGCGCCGCTGTCAGCGCGCTCGGGCCAGCCCGGCCCGCCCGGCGCGTCGCCGGACGGGCCGGCCATGTTCGGTCGCCCCCCGGCCATCCGGCCCGCTCACAGCTCGCCGCGGGCCAGCCCGATCAGCCGGTCCAGCACCCCGCCGTGGCTGACCCGCAGCCCGTCGTGCTCGTACTCGCTGGTCACCCAGGGCCGCAGCCCGGCGATCGTGCTCGCCGTGCGCAGCGAGAACTCCGTCGGCACGTACATGTCGTTGAAGTAGATCGCCGCCGCCGCCGGCACCGAGTTGGCCCGCAGCCGGGCCTCGTCGTACAGCGGCGCCCAGCCCTCCCGGCGGGCCAGGGCCTCGGCCGCCTCGGCCAGCGGGACCAGCACCGGGTCGTTCTCGAACATCCACGGGTAGACCATCTCGCCGGTGAACATCAGCGGCGCGTCGCTGTCCAGCGCCCTGGCCGCGTCGAACTCGGGGAACTCGGCCCGGATCCGCTCGGCCGCCCACCCGGTGGCCGGCCCCTGGCTGTACTCCGCCTCGTGCAGCAGCGCGTACATGGGCGCCCCGGCCAGCGTCAGCATCGACTCCACCCGGTACCGGAAGGCGTCGCTCAGCTCGCCGCCCGCGAACGGGTCCTCCAGCAGGTAGTGCAGCGTGTGGCTGCCCGTGCTGGCGCCCAGGATCAGCCCCAGCGACTGGAACCCGGCCACCGTCAGCCGCATCCCGCCCGGCAGCCGGGCCGGCGCCTCGGCCAGCGCCCTGGCCACCCGCCGGGCCCGCTCGACGTCCTGCGGGTAGCGCTCGTAGTGCTCCCGGTTCTTGGCCGCCACCATCTGGTAGGTCCGCCGGTACACGTCGTCAGCCGTCGTGTCCAGGCCCGGCAGCCCGCCGGTCACGAACGCCTCGCGCAGCCCGTCCGGCGCCTGCGACAGGTAGGCCACCGTGCAGAACCCGCCGAAGCTCTGCCCCAGCACGCTCCACGGCCGGCCGCCCGTGATCTTCTTGCGGATCAGCTCCGCGTCGGCCACGATCGCGTCGGCCCGGAACCGGGCCAGGTAGTCCGCCTGGGCCTGCGGCGAGCCGAGGGCGGCCAGCGTCAGCCGGTTGGCCGGCGTCGAGCGGCCCGTGCCCCGCTGGTCCATCAGCAGCACCCGGTAGTCCCGCAGCGCCCGGTCCAGCCACGCGTCCCGGCCCACCGGCCGGATCGCCCCGTGCCCCGGGCCGCCCTCCAGGTAGGCCAGCCACGGCAGGTCGGCCGGGGCGTCCGCCGCGACGACCTCGCGGGCGAACACCTCGATCTGGCGGCCGTCCGGCTCCGCGTGGTCGAGCGGGACCGTGAAGACATGATCGGTGACCACCGTGCCCGGCTGGCGGTAGGAGTGCGGCGACATGGCGGACACGTTACCCAGGAGGCCGCCTCGTACGCCGCCCTGGTGACCAGCCCGGTCGCCGCTGGCCCCGGTATGGTCTGCGGAGAGCCGGTCCCGAGGAGGCAGCATGCTGTCCAGCTCAGCACCCCAGCCCGGCCCGGCCGCGAACATGTTCTCCGCCGACCGGGCCTCCAAGGGCCTGGGCATGGAGCTGCTGGAGGCGGCCGACGGCCGTGCTGTCGTCCAGATGCGGGTCGCGCAGACCATGATCAACGGGCACGGCATCGCGCACGGCGGGTTCGTGTTCGCCCTCGCCGACACCGCCTTCGCCTGCGCCTGCAACACCTACGGCCCGGTCACCGTCGCGGCCGGCGCCGACATCAGCTTCCTGTGCCCCGTCCGCGAGGGCGACGTCCTCGTCGCCACCGCCACGGAGCGCGTCGTCACCGGCCGGTCCGGGATCTACGACGTCACCGTCAGCCGCGGCGAGGAGGTCGTGGCCGAGTTCCGGGGCCGCAGCCGCACTATTGGCTAGGGGGAACGCATGGACATCAAGGAGATCAACCGCCAGGTCATCGACCAGTTCCGGTCCGGCGGCGAGATCGAGGGCATGCACCGAGACCGCCTCGTGCTGCTGACGACCACGGGGGTGAAGACCGGCCAGCGCCGCACCACCCCGATGATGTTCCACCGGGACGGCAGCCGGCTGCTGGTCGTCGCGTCCAACGTCGGCGCGCCCCGGCACCCCGACTGGTACCTCAACCTGGCCGCCAGCCCCCGCGTCACCGTCGAGGTCGCCGACGAGACCTACGACGCCCGGGCCGAGACCCTCGAGGGCGAGGAACGCGAGCGCGTCTGGGCCGTGCTCACGCAGAACTACCCGTTCTTCGCCGAGCACCAGGCCAAGACCGAGCGCACCATCCCCGTGGTCGCCCTCACCCGCGCCTGAGCGAGGATAGGTCCCGGCACGATCGACAACAGGAAGGGCCGGGATGCGGGTCACGGTGTTCGCCGGAAGCTCCATGGGCAGCCGCCCCGAGTACGCCGAGCTGGCCGCCGGTCTCGGCCGCGACCTCGCCCGGGCCGGCATCGGCGTCGTCTACGGCGGCTCCAGCGCCGGCCTGATGGGGCTCATGGCCGACGCCGCCATGACCGCCGGCGGAGAGGTCATCGGCGTCATCCCGCAGGTGCTGGTCGAGGCCGAGGTGGCCGCCGACCGGCTGACCCGCCTCGAGGTGGTCAGCTCCCTGCATGAGCGCAAGGCCCGGATGGCCGAGCTCGGCGACGCGTTCGTGGCCCTGCCCGGCGGCCTGGGCACCCTGGAGGAGCTGACCGAGGCCCTGACCTGGCGTCAGCTCGGCCTGCACGACAAGCCCGTGATCCTGCTCGACTCCGGCGGCTTCTGGACCCCGCTGCTGGCCCTGCTCGACGCCCAGGTCGACGGCGGCTTCGTCCGCCCGGCCGGCCGCACGGCCATCCAGTACGCCACCAGCCCCGCCGAGCTGCTGGCCGCCCTCCTCCCGGCCTAGCCGCTGCTCCCGGCCAGTCGCTCCGCCAGCCCCTCAGCCGCGCCAGCCCCTCAGCCAGCGCCGGCCGCCTCGGCGATGGCTCCCGCGACCGGCGCCACCTGAACGCCGCCGACCAGCACCGTGGGGGTCGCGCTGACCCCGCGCGCCTCCGCCATGTCGGTCACGAACGACGGCCAGTCCAGGTAGCGCTCTTCCCCGATGCAGGTCCCGAATGTCCCCAGATCCAGGCCCACGCTGGCGCCCAGCTCGGAGAGTTCCGCGTCGCTGAGCCCCGGCCCGCCCTCCGGCGGCTGGCTGACGTACAGCGCCTCCGTGAACTCCAGGAACATTCCGCTGTCCGCCGCGCAGGCCGCGGCGGCCGTCGCGCGGGTGGAGTAGCGCGTGGTGGAGGCACGGTCCAGGAACGCTACCGGGTGGTAGACGAGCCGGAGCTGCCCCTCCGTGACCATGTTGCGCAGCGCGGGCCCTTCGCTGAGCTCGAACTGGCGGCAGTACGGGCACAGGTAGTCGACGTAGACGTCCACGATCGCGCCGGTCTTGCCGACGATAATGCCGTCTCCCTCCGGGGTTGCCCCCGCCGGGACCGGGCTGGGCGGCAATGTCATCCGGGCCTCCGATCAGCTGCGGACCAGCATCAGGTCGAGGCCGCCGATCTGGTCCGGGCCGGCGGCCAAGCCGATCTGGGTGGTCTTCCCCTCGGGAGCCAGGCTGAAGCGGCCGGGCTGAGCGGGCCGGCGCTCAGGCGCCCCTGGGCGTGACCTCGGCCATGCGGCCGAAGCCCTCGCCCGGCACCTGCACGTTGATGATCTCGGGCTGCTCCGCGACCAGGTCGGGCATCCAGGCCATGGCCGCCTTGAAGTGGTCGGAGTTCACGTGCGCGGCCCCCGCGTCGCCGTCCCGGAACGCCTCCACCAGCGTGAACCTGTGCGGGTCGTCCACGTCCTTTGACCAGTCGAAGAACAGGTTGCCCGGCTCGGCGCGGGTGGCGTCGGTGAACTCCTGCACCAGGTCCAGCCACTCGGCGCTGCGTTCCGGCCTGATGGTCCATCTGACGACGATGAAGATCACGGTGACTCCTTCGGCTCCGGGCGCGATCCCAGTGCTGAAGTTACCGAAGCGGTGCCCGCCTCGTCGTCTCGACTTGACACTCCGGTCCGGCGGCCAGAGTCAGGCGCCCGTCAGGCCACGCTGTCGCGGGCGCCCAGCACGCTGGCCAGCGCGGGCCGCTCGACCAGCTCGTTGAGGTGCTCGTCCAGCCGCAGGCCCGCGCCGGTGGCCACCGCGTGCAGGTAGGTCTCCCGGTCCAGGCCCAGCACGTCGCCGTCGCGCGGGTCGGTCGCGTTCCCGGCCGGCCCGGGCAGCCGCCGGGCCATGGCCCGGAGCACGGTGGAGCTCATCCGGGTCAGGTCCCATAGCGGCTGGTGCCGGTTCTGCCGCGAGCCCAGGTCGACCTGGGCCATGGCGGGCAGGCCGATCTCGCCCAGCACGTCGATGAGCAGCGCCAGCTCCACCCCGTAGCCGGTGAGGAACGGCAGGTCGCACAGCAGCGCACGAGGCGCCGCGAACTCGCCCGCCAGCGGCTGCACGAATCCGGCCAGCTCCGGCCGGCAGAAGTTGAGCAGCGGCTTGGCCATCAGCTCCGTCACCCGGCCGCCGCCGTCCACCACCGACTCGCCGCGCTGGGTGAACGGCCGCCGGTAGGCCGCCTTGCTGAACTGGACGCCCGGCACCGTCAGCACCGGTCCCAGCGTGCCGTAGATGAAGTGCTCGCCGAAGTCGCGGGTGTCCGCGTCGGCGAACATCACGATGTCGCCGCGGGCCACCGACAGGCTGCGCCACATGGCGTCGCCCTTGCCCTGGGCCGGGCCGTAGGCCGGCATCAGCTCGTTCTCCGAGTAGACCTCCGCCCCGTGCGCCCGGGCGATCGCCGCCGTGCCGTCGGGCGAGTCCGCGTCGACCACCAGCACCTGGTCGATCAGGCCGGTCCGGTCCCGGAGCCGGGCCACCTCCCGCAGGATCGGGCCGATGGTGTCCGCGACATTGCGGGCCGGGAGGACCAGCGTGGTCGTGGGGCCGCCCGGCGGCCAGCTTCCGCTGGCCAGCGCGCTGAAGTCCGGGTAGCGGAACGAGCGGGCGTCAAACCAGTCTCGGACGGTCATGTTCATCGGGCCGCCTTTCGCCGCATCCCACTGGGTGACTTGCGACGCTAACCAGCCCGTGTGTACCCCGTGTAACACCGCGTTGCGGGCCCGTGAACAAGATCAGGAACCGGCGTCTGCCCAGGTCAGAGCCACCCCGGCCGGGGTCGGGGCGCTACTCGACGGTGACCGACTTGGCCAGGTTGCGCGGCTTGTCGATGTCGTGCCCCAGGGTCACCGCGGCGTGGTAGGCCAGCAGCTGGAGCGGCACCGTGAGCAGGATCGGGTCCAGTTCCCGCTCGTTCTTGGGCACCACGATCCGCGGGGTGTCGGCCGGCCCCTCCAGCGCCACGCCAGGGTGGGTGATGACCGTGATCGGGCCGTTGCGGGCGACGATCTGCTGCACCGCGGCCAGGTTCCGGTCGGTCAGCTCGTCGTCCGGCACGATCGCCACCGTCGGCAGGTCCTCGTCGATCAGCGCCAGCGGGCCGTGCTTCAGCTCGCTGGCCTGGTAGGCCTCCGCGTGCCGGTAGGAGACCTCCTTGAACTTCTGGGCGCCCTCGCGGGCCACCGGGTAGCCGCGGACCCGGCCGATGAAGAACAGGCTCTGCGCCGCCGCCAGGTACTTGGCCACCTCGGCGATGTGCGGCTCGTCATCGATGATCTCCTGGATCTGGGCCGGCAGGCTGCGCAGCCCCGCGATGATCCGCGTGCCGTCCGCGATCGACAGGTCCCGGACCCGGCCCAGCGCCAGGGCCAGCATCGCGAACCCGATCGCCATGTGGGTCAGCGCCTTGGTCGAGGCCACCGCGATCTCCGGCCCCGCGTGCAGGTAGATGCCGCCGCCGCTCTCCCTGGCGATGGTCGAGCCCACCACGTTGACCAGGCCGATGATCTCGCCGCCCTTGCGCTTGACCTCGCGGACCGCGAACGCCGTGTCCGCCGTCTCCCCGGACTGGCTCACCGCCACGTACAGCGTGTCCGGCTCGATGATCGGGTTGCGGTAGCGGAACTCCGACGCCGCCTCCGCGTCCGCCGGGATGCGCGCCAGCTCCTCGATCATCGACGCGCCGATCTGCCCGACGTAGTAGGCCGACCCGCAGCCCAGGATCTTCACCCGCCGGAAGCCCCGCAGCTCGCGCGGCCCCAGGTTCAGCCCGTCCAGCCGCGCCGTGCCGAACCGCTCGTCCAGCCGGCCCCGCAGCATCCGCTCGATGGACGACGGCTGCTCCAGGATCTCCTTGTGCATGTAGTGCCGGTGGCCGTCGGTGTCGGCGTCCAGGACGTCCATGTCGATGCTGGTCGGGGACTTGCCGGTGTTCTCCTCCTCGCGGCTGAACGTGCGGAATTCCGAGCCGGTCACCATGGCCAGCTCGCCGTCGTCCAGGTGGACCACTGAGGTCGTGTGCCGCACCAGCGCCGACAGGTCGCTGGCCAGGAACATCTCCCGGTCGCCGACCCCGAGGATGAGCGGGGACCCGTTGCGGGCGGCCACCACGCGGTCCGGGTGCCGCTGGTCCATGACCAGGATCGCGTAGGTGCCCGAGATCCGGCCGAGCGCCTCCAGGACCGCCGCCTCCAGCGTGTCCTGGCCCGAGCGCGCCACCAGGTGGGCGATGATCTCGGTGTCCGTCTCCGAGGTGAACGTCACGCCCTGGGCGGTCAGCCGCTCGCGCAGCACCCCCGCGTTATCGATGATCCCGTTGTGGACCACCGTGATCCGCCCGTCCTCGCTGGACTGCGGGTGCGCGTTCTCCTCCGTCGCCGGGCCGTGCGTGGCCCACCGGGTGTGCCCGATGCCGACCTTGCCCGACAGCCGCCGGGGCAGCGCCGCCTCCAGGTCACGGACCCGGCCGACCTTGCGGAACACCTGCGGGCCGCTCGCCGTCATCACCGCGATCCCGGCCGAGTCGTAGCCCCGGTACTCCAGCCGCGACAGGCCCTCCACCAGCACCGGGACGGCATTCCGGCCGCCCACGTACCCCACGATCCCGCACATAGAGTTCCCCCTGTCAGGTGTAGACGATGCGGCGCAGCTGGCGCTCGGACAGCGGCGGCGCGGCCACGACCCGTCCCGCCAGTTCTTCCGAGATCAGCGCGAAGATCTGCGCGTTGTGCCTGCCGTACAGCCGGTGATAGGCGTGCCGGCGCTTCACGAAGTCCTCGACGGGCTCCCGGTACCAGGCTAGGACGTCCTCCACGACCCGGGTGGCCTCGGTCGGCGTCAGGCCGGTGGTGGCAGCTACCCGGTCAATGAGCTCGACATCCACCCGGCCCATCGTGGTGCTTGCGCGGGCCGAGTGCCAAGTTCCTGCCCGAAACCGGGCAGGAACTTGGCATTGGCGTGACGATCAGCAGGCGGGCTGCCGGCGTGGAGTACCGAGGCCTGTTAGAGAGTATTTTCGAGGTTCTTCCGGATCCAGGCATGAGTCTCGGCAGCGCACTCGGCGACGGTCCGGCCGGTGGTGTCGAGGACCTGGACCGGCGGGGAGAAACTGGCCGGCTCGGTGCGGAAGCGCTCGTTGAGGATCATGAGGGGCTCGAGGCGGGCGGGTTCCTGCCGCCAGTGCGGGCGCCGGGCCAGGCGCCGCCGGAGCTCGTCCTCGGCGCAGGTGACGGCGAGGTAGGCGGTCCGGGCGAAGTACCAGCGCTCGCCGAGGCTCTCGTACTGCTCGGGGATGCAGGTGCCCTCGATGACGACGGGGTGGCCGTTGCGGGCGATGCGCTCGGCCAGGTGCAGGGTCAGGCCGCGGAACTGCCGGTAGCCGGAGGCAGGATCGTCGTGGGCCGGGCTGACGCTCCACAGCAGGTCGGCGTCGATGAGGATGGCCTCGGTCACGACGCCGGTCAGGGCCCTGGCCAGGGTGGTCTTCCCGGCGCCGCTGGCCCCGGTCAGGAACAGCACCGGCGGCAGCGGCTCGAACGGGGTGCGGGCGCCGCACACGTCACACTCGAGCGCGTGCTCGCCGGGCTCGACCCGGGCGCCCTCGGTCGGGGTGTCGCAGGCGGGGCAGATGACATGGACGACGGCGGGCATCTGGCCAGTATCGTCGTCTATGTCGGCTCCGCGGGAAAGCGGCACGCACATGGCTACTGAGATCAGCGCTACCGAGATCAGCCTCGTCGACCCCGACATCTACCAGCGGGACGGGGTCCCGCACGAGGCGCTGCGCTGGCTGCGCGCCCACGCGCCGGTGTACTGGCACGCCGACGGCGGCGAGCCGGGCTGGCCGGGCTTCTGGGCGGTGACCCGCCGGGCGGACATCGAGGAGGTGTCGAAGAACCCGGCGCTGTTCTCGGCCCGCCGGCCGCTGGCCACGTTCGCGGAAAGCTCGCCGCAGGCCATCGAGATCCAGCGGCTGATCATGCTGAACATGGACCCGCCGCAGCACACCCGGCAGCGCGCCTTCGTGAACCGGGGATTCACGCCGCGCATGATCGGCCGGCTGGACAAGCACGTCAGGGAGATCTGCGACGGGCTGATCGACGAGGTGGCCGCGCGGGGCACGGCGGAATTCGTCCGCGACATCGCGGCGCCGCTGCCGATGTACGTGATCTGCGAGCTGATGGGCGCGCAGCTGGCGGACCGGGTGCGGCTGTTCGAGCTGTCCAACCGGCTGGCCGGATTCGACGACCCGGAATTCCGGACGGTGCCGGGGGAGCAGGCGATGTCGGCGGGCATGGAGATGGTCGGCTACGCCAGGGACCTGGCCGAGCAGCGGCGGCGGGAGCCGCGCGACGACATCGTGACCCGGCTGCTCCAGCCCGACGACAGCGGCGAGCTGCTGTCGGCGGGCGAGTTCGAGATGTTCTTCATGCTGCTGGTGGTGGCCGGGAACGAGACCACGCGGAACGCGGCGTCCGGGGGCATGCTGGCCTTTTTCGAGAATCCGGGACAATGGCAGCGGCTGCTGGCCGACCGCGCGCTCATCCCGACGGCGGCGGAGGAGATCGTCCGGTGGGTCAGCCCGGCGAATATGCTCCGCCGGACCGCGGTCCATGACACGATCCTGCACGGCCAGCGGATTGCCGAGGGGGATAAGGTCGTCCTTTTCTACAGCTCGGCCAACCGGGATGAGGATGTCTTCGATGATCCGTTCGCGTTTGACATCGGCCGGGACCCGAATCCGCATCTGGGCTTCGGCGGCGGCGGCCCGCATTACTGCCTGGGACGGCACCTGGCGGCGCTGGAGCTGCGGGTGCTGATCGAGACGATTGCCGAGCGCATGCCGGGGATCGCGCTGGACGGCGAGGTGCGCAGGCTGCGCTCGAACCTCATCAACGGCATCAAGGAAATGCCGGTCCGGTTCGACGCCATGCCACCGCGGCGCTAATATCCCGGCGGCCCTTTCCGCATTTGTTAGTGAATCAATATCCCTAACAAGGGTCGCACATCTTTACCTGAGTCCACCCTCGATGTCCCACCATGCGGAGGAAGAACGTCATGACTGACGCCACGGGAGAGGCCGGCGTAGCCAGCCCGGACCACAGCGGCCTGTCGGGCTCGGTGTCGGGCAAGGGCGCCGCCGGCGTGCTGGGCACGGACGCCAGCCCCGGGGCCGGGTCGTACGGGGTCTACGGCCGGTCGGCGCGCGGTACCGGGGTACACGGGACCTCCGACCACAAGACGGGAGTGATGGGCCAGGCCAGGAGCCCCGGTGAGGCCGGGGTGGCCGGGGTCGACTTCGCCCCTCAGCAGGGCGGCAGCGGCGTCTACGGGCAGTCCAGGCTGGGCACCGGCGTGCACGGGGTCTCGTTCGGCGGTACCGCGGTCTCGGGCCTCGCGAGCACCAGCGGCCACAGCGGCGTGAGCGGGGTCGACCAGGCCAGGAGCGGCGGGCACGGCGTCTACGGCGAGTCCAGGCACGGGACGGCGGTCCACGCCACCAGCTTCGAGGGCACTGGCGTGCACGCCAGCAGCGAGCACGGCACGGCGCTCAGGGTCACCGGCCGCACGGCGTTCAGCCGCAGCGGCGTGGCCCGGGTGCCGGCGGGCCAGCGGACGGTGACGGTCGAGGTGGACGGCCTGACGCCGGCCAGCATCGTGCTGGCCACCATCCAGGCCCCGCAGGCCGGGGTGGCCATCGAGGGCGCTCAGCCGGGGCCGGGCTCATTCGTGATCACGCTGTCCGGCGAGGCGGCGGGGGACCTGCCGGTGGGGTGGTTCGTTATCGGCTGACCTTGCTGTTGCCGGCCGGGCTGAGGGCGAAGTCGCGGATGGCCTGAGCCAGGCGGGCGGGCTGGTCCAGGGGGATGAGCGTGTAGCTGTCGTCCACCTCGACCAGCTCGCTGCCGGGCAGCAGCCCGGCCAGGCGGCGGCCGTGCTCGGGCGGCATCACGCGGTCCTGGCTGGCCCAGACGATCAGGGCCGGGTGCCGGAAGCCGGTCATGGTCGCGGCGGCCCGGGTCAGCAGGCCGGTGTCCGCTGGCCGCGGCGCGCAGCGTCCTGACGGTGTCGCGGCGGATCTCGGGCTGGGTCAGGACCGGGCGCAGCCAGCGGGCGGTGGCGGCGTCGCCGCGCTTGGTCAGCCAGCCGAACGCGACCGGCAGCCGCCGGACCGGGCGCAGGCGCATCTGCTGCATGAACAGGCCGAACAGCGCGGGCGGGAGGCGGCCGGCCAGGAACAGCGCCCGGCCGGTCAGGCCGGGCGGGAAGTTGTCGAAGGCGTCGCACGAGGCGAGCACGACACGGCTGACCCGGGGCGCCGGGGCGGCCATGAGCAGCTGGACGAGCGCGCCGCCGGTGTCGTTGCCGATGAGCGTGACGTCGTGCAGGTCCAGGCGGTCGAGGAACTCGGTGACCAGGCCGGCGATGGCGGGCAGCGAGAGGTCAGCGTCGGGGCGCATGGGGATGCGGTGCGCGCCGAGCGGCAGGGTGGGGGCGAGGCACCGGAAAGCGGGGGAGAGGCTGGTGATCACGTCCTCCCACAGCGAGGCGTCCATCAGCAGGCCGTGCAGGAAGACCAGCGGGGGACCGGCGCCGGTGTCCTGGTACTCGATGGTGCCGGCGGACAGCTCTGCCTGGTTCATGACCGGCCTCCGGCCGGGGCGGCCGCGTGGTGCGCGTGGGCGGCGTGGTCGGCCAGGTGCTGGTCCAGGAAGGCGAGCTCGGCGGCGACGACGCGTTCGTGGCTGCCCAGGAACGGCTCGTAGTGCCCGCCGGGCACCCGGACCAGCTCGCCGCGCGGGGCCCGGCGCGCGGCGCGGGCGGCGGGCTCGGCCAGCGCCGACTGGTCCTGGTCGGCCACCACGACCAGCAGCGGGCAGGTGACCCGGGAGGCGAGCCGGCCGGGGCTGTAGAAGCCCGCCCGGAGCGCGGACCGCGCGGCGACCTCGGGCCGCCAGTCCGGGTACCTCTCCGGGGTGAGGGCCCGGCCGGTGTCCTGCGCGTCCGGCGTGGTGAGCAGGGCGACGGTGCCCGGCGTGCCGGTCAGCGGCACCAGCCGCGGCGGGCGCCCGGCGAGCGCGCCGACGGCGTCCAGCACGGCCCGGCCGGTGAAGCGCAGCATCGCGGACGGCCGCTGGTGGCGGGCCGCGTTGCGGGTGATGGCCAGGCCGTCGGCGTTCGGCGTCTGGGCGATCGCGGCGGCCAGGTCCGGGTTACGGGCCGCGACGGCGAAGATGTGGCCGCCGGGCAGGGAGAAGCTCCAGACGGCGATCCGGGCCGGGTCGACCTCGGGCAGCGTGCGGGCGTAGCCGATCGCGGCCTGCCAGTCGGCGACCTGGTCGCGCAGCCGGATGACCTGGCGCGGCTGGCCGCCGCTCTCGCCGAGGCGGCGGTAGTCGAAGGCCAGGACCGAGTACCCGGCCTCGTGGAACCGCCGGGCGAACCGGTCGGTGCCCGGCTCCTTGGTCACCCCGTACCCGCCGGTCATGATCACGCAGGCGCCGCTGGCGCCGGGGTAGTGCCAGGCGGCGCACTGGGCGTCGCCGCTGGTGAACCGGACCTTCTGGCGTTCGGGTAGAGCTGTCATGGCGGCCTCCGGGTGGACTCGCGGGTGCTGGCCTCACCTCGAAGTGAACCACGTGGTTCTCATAATGTCCAACGAGTAATGCGTCCAGCGATACTGCCCGGCGAGCTCCCCGCCGTACGGGGCCGCTAGGTGCCTGCTGCCTCCTCGCGGTCCAGCGCGCGGGCCAGCGCCTCCACGCCGGCCTGTACGCCGGTGGTGTCACCGCTGGTCAGCCACTCGACGATGAACCCGCGCAGCGTGGCCATGATCAGCTGGGCGACCTCGAGCTTGCGGCGCTCGTCCCAGTGCTCCGGGCACAGCTGCAGCAGCCCCGGCAGGTACCGCTCGGACGCCGTGCGGCCCAGCTCGGCATAGCGGGCCGGATCGTACATGGTCAGGCCGATGGCCTGGTCCAGCACCCGCGACTGCTCGCCGGCCAGCGCGGACCAGACCGCGCGCACCCGCTCGGCCAGCGTCCGGGCGGCCGGCTCCTGCGCCGCGGCCAGCGCGGTGGTGATGCGCCGCTCGCGCAGCTGGAGGATGGCCTGGCGGAGCAGGTCGTCGGCGCCGTCGAAGTAGTACAGCAGCACCTTGTGCGTGGTGCCCGCGGCGCGCGCGGCCCGGCGCAGCGAGAAGTCCACCAGCCCGTTGACCGCCAGGTCGTCGGCCACCCGGCCGAGCAGCTCCCGGCGGCGCGCCTCGCCGCGCGGCGAGCCCGCCGACCTCCGGTAGCCCGCGCGCGGGGGATCGGTGCGCTCGGGATCGGTGCGCGGGGGATCAGTTCGCGCGGGGTCAGTCGTGGTCATCGGTCAGCTCGCGCAGGTAGGTGATGCCCGGCTGGCCGCTGAGCCGGGTCTCGCCGGCCGGCACGAACCCGGTCCGGGCCAGCACCTTCTGCGACGCCAGGTTGTCACGGGTGGTCGCGGCCCGCACCGAGCGAAGGCCGTGATCCTCCGCCGCCAGGCGGCAGGCCTCCAGCACCGCTTCCGTGGCCACGCCGCGGCCCGCGGCCTTCTCGGCTACCCGGTAGCCCAGGTCGGCCGTGCCGTCCTCGATTGCCGTCAGGCTGAGCCGGCCGAGCACCTCGCCGTCGTCGCCCACGACCACGTGGAACACGCCCGCGCCCGGCGTCCTGCTCGGCCAGCAGGCTGGCGTGCCGCTCGGCGAAGTGCTCGAAGAAGTCATCGCCGCGGTCGGGGATCGTCGCCGCGAAGTAGGCCCGGTTCTCCCGCTCGAACGCCAGCACCGCGGCGGCGTGATCGGGACGCAATCGCTGTAGTTCAGCCACCGGGCAACTGTACTCAGGCGAGGCCTTTTCGCGGTCCGCGCGCGACCCGGCGATAATCGCCAGCGTGGACAATAGCCACTACAGCCTGGTCATCGCGGCCGCGAACGCCGCGGGCCCGTGCGCGCCGGGCGAGGAAGCGGCCTGGGGGCGCCGGGTCCAGGGCCTGACCGTCGAGCTGCACCTGATAGCGCAGCAGGCCAGGCAGGACATCGAGCGCCTGGAGTCGGCCCGGACCTTCATCGCCTTCCTGGAGAAGGTCGAGATCGAGGAATCCAGCCGCCGCGGGCTGGTCACGCTGCGCCTGCCGTCGGGGGAGAGCGAGCCGATCCGCACCGAGCAGGTCAGCACGGAACGCGGCCGGGCGCTGGTCGAGCGGGCGCGGTCCCTGGAAGGGCGCTGGGTGCTGGTCTACCGCTACAACGAGCAGAAGGCGGGCCAGCGCAACCAGTCAGTGCGGATGCTGGCCCACCTGATGGACCTTGGTGTCGACGGGGCGGTGGCCAGCACCACGGCGAAGAAGATGGTGCTGGAGGACGCGGGCGGCGACGTGGCCCGCGCCCAGGAGGCCTGGACCGCGGCGGGCCTGCCGGCCACCGGCCCGATCAGCGTCGAGCAGCTGGAGCAGGCCCGCGCGGCCGCCCGGCAGACTGGCTGAAGCCCTGCCGGGCCGCCCGGCAAGGCCAGCTCAGTCGCTCCGCCGGGCGGCCCGCTCGACTGCTGAAGCTAGCGGGCCGCCACGGGCAAATCTGATAACAGCAAGAAGCCGCAGGCTAGATCAGCTCACCTGTGGCGGACAGCGTCAGGTCCGTGACGGATCGATTCGAACCCGAGTCGGAACGCATCGTTCCGGTCCGGACCTCGGCCCAACCCGCCACGCAGCAAAGGCAGCCAGCTGCGCCCAGCGCTTCTTGCTGTTATCAGATTCAGGCGCTATCGTCGGGCGCATGGCTGATGCGGAGGGCGGGGGACTGGCCCGCGACGCGGTTAACGACTTCGTCCGCGATCTGGCCAGCCGGGAGTATTCCGACGTCACCCAGCGGCTGCGCAGGCACTACCTCGAGGAATACCTGCACAGCACGGAGCAGGCGGCCGGGAAGGCCGGCATCACGGTCGGGGAGCTCATGGACCCGGCCCGCGCTGACGCGTGGCTGGCTGACGCGGCGACCGGCAAGACCCGGACCCGCAACACCCTGCGCGGTCCCGATGCCGCCGCCTTCACGAACTCGATGCGCGTGCGCGTCGACACCTACAACGCCTTCGCCCAGTTTCTCGGCCGGCCGGACCGGGTCGACAGCCCGCCGCCTGCCGACGGCTACACGCTGACCCCGGCCGACACCGAGCGCCTGCTCCGCGATCTGGCGACGCGCAGGCCGGTGAATGCCAACGCGGTGACGCTCATGCGCACCGCCGCCGTGGCCGCGCTCGTCGCCGACACCGGGCACTCGGTGCCCGAGCTGGCCCGCCTGACGCTCAGCGCCCTGCACCTGGACGGCCAGGCCCGCGTCGTGCTCGCGGACGGCTCGTACCCGCTCGGCACCGCGACCGTGCAGATCCTGAGCCGGTGGCTCAGTGCCCGGGCAGTGATCATCGCCGAGCTGGAGGGCGGCGATCCTGGCTACCTGTGGATCCCGACCAAGCCCGGGCGGCCCCGCGGCGGCCGGGAGCCGGTCAAGCCGGGCCTGACGCCGGCGGCGGTCCGCACCCTGCACTCCGCCCACCGCACCCACGTCAGCCAGGTGCTCGGCGCCCCGCTGCGGCCCGGCGCCTTCCACGCGGTCCAGCCAGCCGGTCCGCCCGAGGCGGTCGCCGAGGGGCAGGCCGACGGCACGGGATGAGGCAGGGGAGCGGCCGCGCTCGTAAGGTGACGAGCGTGATCCGATTCCGCCCGATGACCGAGGACGACCTCCCGGCCATCGCGGCCTGGCTGGCGCTGCCGCACGTGGCCCGCTGGTGGACGCCCGACACCACGGCCGAGGCCGAGCTCGCCGAGTACCGCCAGCGGATCACCGACGGCGCCGACCCGGCCACGATCATGCTGATGGTGCTGCTGGACGGCGTGCCGGTCGGCTGGTGCCAGTGGTACCGCTGGGCGGACTATCCGGCCGAGGCCGCGGAGATGGGCGCCCGTGACGGCGAGGCCGGGATCGACTACGCGATCGGCGACCCGGAGTGCATCGGCCGCGGGGTGGGCACCTACCTGATCGCCGCGCTGGTGGCCGAGGTACGCCGCCAGCATCCGGGCGCCGGGATCCTGGCCGACCCGGACGCGGCCAACGCGGCGTCGCGGCGGGTGCTGGAGAAGAACGGCTTCGAGCTCGTCGCGGTGCGGCCGGTGGCGACGGAGCCCGGCGACGCGCCGATGGCGATCTACCGGCTGCCGGGGCACGCGCCCGAGACGCGCATCGTGCTCCGGGCCCGGCAAGCCGGCGAAGCGGACGACCCGATCGTGGATCACCCCGGGCAGCCTGGCGACTACGTGCACCCGGATGGCACGGTCTGGACCTGGGAGGAGCGATGGCGGATAGTCAGCGGCGTTCACTTGCGCTCCTACGACCTCGCCGAGTGACACCCGGGCCTCGCGTCCGGGAGAGGGTCCCGGAAATCACTACTTAACATAATGTGCATTATCGGCACTTGCCGAGCAGGGGTGTCAGGCAGGGATTGCCGAGCAGGGGTGTCAGGCGGGGTTGTCAGGCCGTGCTGTCAGCGCCGGTCAGCTTGCTAGCCGTGTGCTTCCTGCTAGCCGTGTGCTTCCAGGGCTTCTGACGCCTGCCCGGGCGACAGGCCGTCGGGCTAGCCGACCCGTCCTGAGCCAGGCCAGCACCGACTCGCGTCTGCCACTGCTATCACTTTCCCGGCGCCGAGCGTATTGCGGCTGGCCCTTATGCCGGAATCAGGCTGGCCACGCACGGCTGTTTCATGATCAGGACCGATTCGCCGCAGGATCTTGCGGTCAAACGGTCCTGATCATCAAGCCGCATTTCGGTCATCCCAGGCACCCAGATACGGCCCGGTCCGATGTGAGACTGGCGGGGTGAGCCGGGCCGGAGAGGCTGCTGAGGGCAGCGGGCCGGCCTGGCGGCCCAGGCCATCGCCGACGGCCGTGGGCTCGCCGCTCGGCCAGCTCAGCCGGAGCCGGCGCGAGCCAGGCCCGCCGCCCGGCCGGCTCCGGCCCGAGACGAGCCTACCACTTCTTGCTGTTATCAGATCTGCTGTGTCTGCTGCGACGGAGCCTGCAAGGCGGCAGTTCACGGCAGGTCACTGACGGGTTCACGCAGGTCACTGACGGCCGGCAGGTCATGGGGCAGCACGTCGCTGGTGGCTGGCCCGGTAGCGGCCGGGGGTGGTGCCGATGATGCTGGTGAAGGCGGCGATGAAGCTGCTGGGGTTGGCCCAGCCGCAGGCGTGGGCGACGCGGGTCGTGTCGTGGCCGTCGGCGAGCAGGACGAGTGCGTGATAGACGCGCAGCTGCGTGCGCCATTGGTAGAAGGTCATGCCGAGCTCGTCGTGGAACAGCCGGCTGAGGGTGCGGCCGCTGGCTCCGACCGCCTGCCCGAGCTCGGCCAGCGGGGTGCTGTCCCCGGGCTGCTGGTGCAGCATCCGGGTAACGGCCTGCAGCCGGTCATCGCGCGGCTCGGGGAGCTGCAGCGGCTGCTCGCGGGCTTCGTGGAGCTCGTCAACGAGGACTCGCCGGAGGCGCGCGCGGGCGGCGCGGTCGATCTCGCGGGCGGCGCGGTCGTAGTTGCGCGGGCCGGTGAGGGTGAGCAGGATCTCGCGGGCCAGGTCGGAGACCATGAACACGGCGGGATGGCCGGGCGCGAGCCGGGCCAGGGAGGCCGGCAGGAAGAGAATCCGCATGTCGGCCTGGCTGTGGGCGTGGTGGTAGTGCGTGAACCCGGCCGGGGTCCAGGCGACCCGGTTGGCCGGAACGATCGACGTGCCACGCTCGGTGTGCACGGACAGGACGCCGCGGGCCGCGTACACCAGGTGGCCGCGCGGATGGGTCTGCGCCGGGCTTGCTCCCCCGGCCGGCCACAGGTGCGCCCCGCCGGACGGCCACAGCACGGACGTCGGGCCGGGCCGGGGATCTTGGCGGCCAGCGGGCATAAGTTGGCATTCTAACGGTGGCCAGCCGCACCTCCCGCTGGCCAGAGTGGACGCATGAGCACAACGATGCGAGCGGCGGTCTGCCTCAGGGCAGGCGGCCCGGAGGTACTGGAGATCCGCGAGCTGCCGGTCCCGGCGGTCCGGGCGGGCTGGAGCCTGGTGCAGGTGAAGGCCGCGGGCCTGAACCGGTCGGAGCTGAGGACCCGCCAGGGGCACTCCCCGAGCGTGACGTTCCCGCGGGTGCTGGGGATCGAGTGCGCGGGGATCGTGGCCGCCTCGACCGATCCCCGGCTCCCGGACGGGACGACCGTCGCGGCGGTGATGGGCGAGATGGGCCGGGAGTTCGACGGCGGCTACGCCGAGTACGCGCTGCTGCCGAACTCGCTGCTGATGCCGGTTACCACCACGCTGCCGTGGGAGGTCCTGGGCGCGCTGCCGGAGACGTACCTGACCGCGCAGGGCTCGCTGGACGCGCTGGGCGTCGGGCCGGGCGGCCAGGGACGGCTGCTGATCCGCGGCGGGACCTCGTCGGTGGGGATGGCGGCCGCGTCGATCGCGTCCGGCTACGGGGTCGCGACCGCGGCCACGACCCGGCGGCCGGGCAAGACCGGCGCGCTGACGGCGGCTGGCGTGGACTACCCGCTCGTCGACTCCGGCGGAGGCGGATCGCTGACGGCGAGCGTGCACGCGGTCTGGCCCGAGGGCCCGGACTATGTCCTGGATCTCGTCGGGGCGAGCACGGCGCTGGAATCGCTGCGCCTGGTCCGCCGGGGCGGGACGGTGTGCGTCACGGGCTCGCTCAGCGGATGGGTGATCCCGGACTTCGAGCCGGTGGCGATGATCCCGCCCGGAACCAGGCTCACGGCCTTCCACAGCGACGCCATCAAGGGCAGCGCGGGCACGGCCGCGCTGCAGCGGATCGCCGGCGAGGTCGAGGCCGGCGTCTACCGGCCCAACGTCGACCGGGTCTTCGGCCTGGACGACATCGTCGCCGCCCACCGGTACATGGAGGACGACCAGGCCGCCGGGAAGGTCGTCGTGGTGCCCTAGACGCGGTGCCCTAGTCGCGTCCCTAGTCGCGGTGTCCTAGGCGCCGACGTAGGCCGCGAGGTGCTCCCCCGTCAGCGTGGACCGGGCGGCAACGAGGTCGGCGGGCGTGCCCTCGAACACGACCTGGCCGCCGTCATGGCCCGCGCCGGGCCCGAGGTCGATGATCCAGTCCGCGTGGGCCATGACCGCCTGGTGGTGCTCGATGACGATGACCGACTTGCCGGAGTCCACCAGCCGGTCGAGCAGGCCGAGCAGCTGCTCGACGTCGGCCAGGTGCAGCCCGGCGGTCGGCTCGTCGAGGACGTAGACGCCGCCCTTCTCCCCCATGTGGGTGGCCAGCTTGAGCCGCTGCCGCTCGCCGCCGGACAGTGTCGTGAGCGGCTGGCCGAGGCTGAGGTAGCCGAGCCCGACGTCGGCGAGCCGGTCGAGGATCTTCTGCGCGGCGGGCACGTGCGCCTCGCCGGAGCCGAAGAACTCGCGGGCCTGCGGTCACCGGCATCGCGAGCACCTCGCTGATGTCACGGCCGCCGAGGTGGTAGTCCAGCACCGACGCCTCGAACCGCTTGCCCTCGCACACATCGCAGGTGGTGGCGACGCCGGCCATCATGGCCAGGTCGGTGTAGATGACCCCGGCGCCGTTGCAGTTCGGGCAGGCGCCCTCGGAGTTGGCGCTGAACAGCGCGGGCTTGACGCCGTTGGCCTTGGCGAACGCGGTGCGGATCGGGTCGAGCAGCCCGGTGTAGGTGGCCGGGTTGCTCCGGCGCGAGCCGCGGATCGCGGCCTGGTCGATGGACACCACGCCCTCGCGGCCGGAGATCGAGCTCTGCACGAGCGAGCTCTTGCCGGAGCCCGCGACGCCGGTGAGGACGGTCAGCACGCCGAGCGGGATGTCGACGTCGACGTCGCGCAGGTTGTGCTCGGTCGCGCCGCGGACCTCCAGCGCGCCGCCGGGCGCGCGGACCTTCTCCTTGAGGGCCGCCCGGTCGTCGAGATGGCGGCCGGTGAGGGTGCCGCTGGCCCGCAGCCCCTCGACGGTGCCCTCGAACACCACCTCGCCGCCCTCGGTGCCCGCGCGCGGGCCGAGGTCGACGGCGTGGTCGGCGATCGCGATCACCTCGGGCTTGTGCTCCACGACGAGCACCGTGTTGCCCTTGTCGCGCAGCCGCAGCAGCAGGTCGTTCATCCGCTGGACGTCGTGCGGGTGCAGCCCGATGGTCGGCTCGTCGAAGACGTAGGTGACGTCGGTCAGCGACGACCCGAGCTGGCGGATCATCTTGGTGCGCTGGGCCTCGCCGCCCGACAGCGTGCCCGACTGCCGGTCCAGGCTGAGGTAGCCCAGGCCGATCTCCACGAAGGAGTCCAGGGTCTGCGCGAGCGTGGCCAGCAGCGGGGCCACCGACGGCTCGTCGAGGCCGTCGACCCATCCGGCCAGGTCGCTGATCTGCATGGCGCAGGCGTCGGCGATGCTGACGCCCTTGATCTTCGAGGAGCGGGCCGCCTCGGTCAGCCGGGTCCCGTCGCACTCGGGGCACGCGGTGAAGGTGACCGCGCGCTCCACGAACGCCCGGATGTGCGGCTGCATGGCCTCCTTGTCCTTGGCCAGCATCGACCTGGAGATCCGCGGGATCAGCCCCTCGTAGGTCATGTTGATGCCCGCGATCTTCATCCGGACCGGCTCATGGTGCAGGAAGTCGTGCCGCTCCTGCTTGGTGAACTTGCGGATCGGCTTGTCCGGGTCGTAGAAGCCCGACTCGGCGTAGAGCCGGGTATTCCAGCCGCTGCCGGTGTAGCCAGGGACGGTGATCGCGCCCTCGGCCAGCGACTTGGACTCGTCGAACAGCTCGGTGAGGTCGATGTCGGAGACGGTGCCCCGGCCCTCGCAGCGCGGGCACATGCCGCCGGTGATGCTGAAGCTGCGCCGCTCCTTGACGGTCTTCCCGCCGCGCTCGAACGCGACCGCGCCCGCGCCGCTGATCGAGGCGACGTTGAACGAGAACGCCTGGGGCGAGCCGATGTGCGGCTTCCCCAGCCGGCTGAACAGGATGCGCAGCATCGCGTTGGCGTCGGTGGCGGTGCCGACCGTGGACCGGGGGTCGGACCCCATCCGCTGCTGGTCCACGATGATCGCGGTGGTCAGGCCCTCGAGCACGTCGACGTCGGGCCGGGCCTGGGTCGGCATGAAGCCCTGCACGAAGGTGCTGTAGGTCTCGTTGATCAGCCGCTGCGACTCGGCGGCGATGGTGTCGAAGACCAGGGAGCTCTTGCCCGACCCGGACACGCCGGTGAACACCGTCAGGCGGCGCTTGGGGAGCTCGACGCTGACGTCCTTGAGGTTGTTCTCGCGCGCGCCGTGCACGCGGATCAGCTCGTGACTGTCGGCAGTCGGCAGCGCGCGCGGCTGCGTGTCCGTCCCCTGCGTGTCCGTCCTCGTGGCCATGCTCACCTGTCTCCATCCGTCGGGCGGGCGGCATGCCCGGGCCCGGTCCCCTGTCTACCTGATCGGCTGTCTACCTGATCGGCGAGGCCGGCCGGGGCGGCTCGGCGCCCCGCCCGGCCCGCTGGCCGGCACTCACTGGTCCTGGAGCACGCCCAGGACGTTGCCGTCGGGGTCGGTGAACGTGGCCACCAGGCGGCCGCCGCCGACGTCGCGCGGGGCATCCTTGATGGTCGCGCCGGCCGCGGTCACCTCGGCCAGCTTGGCCTTGATGTCCGCCACGTGCCAGTAGGCCACCGGCGAGGTCATGCCCTGCGCTGCCCCGCCGGGCACCAGCCCGATGTGCTGGCCCTCGGCGTCGTAGCCGACGTAGTAGGCCGCGTCGTGCTGCGGCGGCATCCCCAGCAGCGCGGTGTACACCGCCTTGGCCTTGTCCAGGTCGGTAACGGGATGCAGGACGGTCTTGATTCCCTGAGTGGCAGAGCCAGTCATGATCACTCCTGAGGTCGGGTCAGATCTTGTTCGTCGTCAGGAGTATGACCACGGCAAGCTGCCGGGCGCTTCTCGAATCCTGATCAGCTCAGGCCCTCGAAGTCCGCGGCGCTGGCCGGCAGTTCCGAGATCGCCCGGTCCAGCCCGTCAACCACCCCTTCGCGCACCAGCCGGGTGAACAGCGGGTCCCCGCCCGCCGCCAGCTCGCGCAGGCTGGCCGCGATGTCGGTGATCCGCGACCGCACCGCCGCGAGGATGTCCGGTGTGGAGCCTTTATACCCGTAGGCGTCCAGCAGCAGCCGCAGCCGCCGGGGCCGGTCGGCGAACGCCGTGAACCCCTCGGCCTTCATCACGTCCCTGGCATGGAGCGGCACCCAGCAGAACACCACGAAGGCCAGGTCCCAGATCGGCGGGCACGGCGCGGCGAAGTCCCAGTCGAAGAACCCGACCAGCCGCCCGGCCGCCTTGCCGTCACCCGCCCCGTCGGCTGCCCAGTCGCCCGCCCGGCCGGCGGCCGCATCGCCCGCGGCCGGATCGCCCGCGGCCGGGTCCCGCTGCCACACCGCGTTGTACGGCGCCGCGTCGTTGTGCCCGACGACGTAGCCCGGCTGCCAGGGCCGCCGCGAGGTCCGCCACCGGGCCTCCGGCGGCGGGACGAAGTCGCTGACCGCGTCGTGATAGCCGCGCAGCCAGCGGCCGACCTGCCGGAGGGCCTCGTCGGAGTGGACCCAGGGCGGCCACGGCCGGGCCGTGCCCACCGTCTCGCCGGGCAGGTAGGTCAGGATCTCGCGGCCCTGCTCGTCCAGGCCGAGAACCCGCGGCGCGCCGGCGAAGCCGCGGGCTTCCAGGTGACGCAGCAGGGCATGCACCGCGGGCGTCCACGGGCCCGCGGGACGCCGCACGGTTCCGCCGGCCAGGACGGCCCCACCGGCGTTCCCCCCGGGGAGCGGCTGCTCGTCCACGGGGACCAGCCTGGCATGATCGGCGGGAGACGACGAGAGGACGACCGTTTCTATGCGGCGGAAACGGCTATCCTTTTACTCATGGCGACCGTGCGTGCTGCGACGAGCCGGAAGCGCTACCAGGCGCGCCCCGGCCGCGCCGCGTACGTGGCCGCCGAGCTGAGCGAGCTGCACGGCCCCGTGACCGGCACCGTCCGGCTGCCGCTGTGGCTGTTCTGGAGCGCCCCGGACCACGAGTTCGACCTCGGCGACCGCGACATGCGCCGGTGGCTGTACCAGACCGTGCTGCGCGAGGCGGCCTCGCCCGGGGACCTGGACGGCTACCTCGATGGTGACACGCTGGTCGCCATGTGGCCCGACCTGTGGCTCCCCCGCGGCGTGCGGCAGGCCTGGGAGGACCGGCACCCGGTGCTCCGGGCTGCCTCGGCTGCCTGAGCCGGGCCTGATGCCCGTCAGCGAGTTCCACAAGCAGGTCACGGCCATCGCGCTGGGCGTCGCGGCGCCGCACGGGTTCGCGCTCGGCGGCGGCAACGCGCTGCTGGCCCACGGGGTCATCGACCGGCCGACCCAGGACGTCGACGTGTTCAGCGACGAGCAGGGCGGCGTGGAGGCCGCCGCCGGCGCGGTCGAGGCGGCGCTGCGCGCGGCGGGCCTGCGCACCGAGCGCCGGGACAGCGGCGGGCTGGCCGACATCTTCGACGGCATGGGCGAGGGGCTGGCCGAGTGGCTGGTCACCGGCCCCGGCGGGGAGCAGATGATGCTCCAGATGGCCTACTTCGACCGGGCCCGCAAGCCGGTGACCATGGACCTCGGCCCGGTGCTCGACCTGGAGGACGTGGTCGGCGGCAAGGTGGCCGCGCTGGCCAGCCGGGCCGAGCCGCGCGACTACGTGGACACCGCCGCCGCGCTGGACCGCTACAGCATCGAGCAGATGATCGGCTTCGCCCGGCGGCTGGACCCCGGCCTGACCAAACGCGACTTCGCCGACGCGGGGCGGCGGCTGGACCAGTGGGGCGACGGCGTGTTCGCCGCGTTCGGGCTCACCCCGGCCGAGATCACCCGGCTGCGCGAGCGCTTCGCCCCGTGGCCGCGCTCGACTTAACCCAGCGCCGCGCGGACCGACCAGCCCGCCGCCTCCAGCCGCTGGGTGGCCTCCCGCTCCCCCAGCCCGCCCAGGTCCATCACGATCCGGATGGCCCGGGCCCGCAGCTTGGCGTTGGAGCCGGTCAGGTCGATCATGTGGTTGTCCGCCACCCGGCCCGCCACCACCATGGCCGCCGTGGTGATCCGGTTCAGCGCCAGCTTCTGCGCCGTGCCCGCCTTGAGCCGGGTCGACCCGGTCAGCACCTCGGGCCCGGTGTCCAGCAGGATCCCCAGCTCCCCGTCGGCCAGCAGCGGCGCGCCAGGGTTGTGGGCGATCCCGCAGGTCCACGCCCCGGCCCGGCGCGCGGCCGCCACCCCGGCCCGGACGAACGGGGTCGTGCCGCTGGCCGCCAGCCCGAGCACCGCGTCCCCGGCGCCGATGCCCAGCTCGGCCAGCCTGGCCGGCGCGGCCTGCTCGTCGTCCTCGTTCCAGGTGATCGCGGTCGGCCCCATCAGCGGGTCCCCCGCCGCGATGACCACGAACGAGTCCCGCGGCACCCCGAACGTCGGCGGCAGCTCGGCCGCCTCCTGGAGCGCGAGCCGCCCGCTGGTGCCCGACCCGATGAACACCGTCCGCCCGCCGCCGCCGAACACCGCGGCCACCCGCTCCGCGGCCTGGGCCAGCAGCGGCGTGACCTGCTCCACCGCGGTCAGCACCCGGTGCTCCTCGGCATTCATCACCGCGATGACCTCCGCCGCGGGCCGCTCCCCCAGCCCGCGCGAGGCCGGATTGCGCTGCTCGGTCCGCGGCAGCCCGGTCCGGCAGCCCGGTCCGGGCAGCCCGGCGCGGGACGGCTCGCTCATGCCGGAGTCCCGGCCAGCGCGACGGCGCCCGCCAGCGGGTCGCCGGACGACCGCGTCACGGTCACCCGGCCCGCGCTGAGCCGCTGCAGCGCGGCCGTCAGCGCCGCCCGGGCGGCCGGGCTGGCCCACACTCCCCCGCTGAGCGCGACCCGCACCCCGGGCCGTCCGCCCAGGTACCGCCCGATATGTCCGGCCGGCGGTGGCCGCCAGCGTCGTCATCTGCCCGTCCAGTTCCTGTACCGCCCACGCCTGCCCGTCGTCCGCGGCCGCGGTGAGCAGCGGCGCGGCCCGGGCCAGCAGCGGCGCCGGGTTGGCCGCCCCGTGCACCGCGCGGACCACCGACCGCCAGTCGCGGCCCCCGGTCAGCGAGGCGACCGCGGCCGCGAACCCGGCCGGGACCCCCTCCGGGCCGGTCACGTAGTGCTCCAGCGCCGCCCGGCCCAGCCGCGCCGCGCCGCCATGATCGCCCAGGATCCACCCGCGCCCGCCGCTGGCCACGAAGCTCCCGTCGTCCGCCCGGCTGCACACCACCGAGCCGGTGCCCGCCACGATGCACACGTCGCTCCCCCGCGGCGCGGCCAGGAACGCCGCCACGTAATCCGGGGCCACCCGGACCTCCGCCGCCGGGAACCGGCCCGCCAGCACCGCGGCGACCTGGGCCCGCTGCGCGTCGCCGCCCGCCCCGGACACGCACGCCGCCACCCGGCCGGCCGCCGGGCAGCCCGCCAGGGCCGCCTGGTAGCTGGCCTCGATGACCTCGGGCCCGGCCATCAGCGGGTTGCCGGGCCCGCCCGCGCCCTCGTGCACCAGCGCGCCCGCCCGCACGGCCCGCGCCCGGGTCGCCGAGCCGCCCGCGTCGATGCCGACCACCACCCCGTCCGTCACCCCGGCCATCAGCCCGTCCGGTGCCATAGATCCCCGATCCTCTCGCGCCTATCCCGGACGGCAAACGTCCGGATCAGCCGCTAGCGTCGCTCCCTGAGCCGGCTCATGAAGCACGCCAGCCAGGGAAGACCCAACATCATCCCGAACAACAGCCAGGAGCATCCCGTGACCGACATCGTCCTGTTTCATCACGCCCAGGGTCTCACCGACGGGGTCCGCCAGTTCGCCGGCCAGCTGCGCGCGGCCGGGCATCAGGTGACCACGCCCGACCTGTACGAGGGCCAGGTCTTCGGCTCCCTGCCCGAGGGCCTGGCCTACGTCGAGCAGGCTGGCTTCGACACCATCCTCGAGCGCGGCAGGCTCGCCGCGCAGGACCTGCCCGCCAGCGTGGTCTACGCCGGCTTCTCCCTCGGCGTCATGCCCGCGCAGCTGCTCGCCCAGACCCGGCCCGGCGCCCGCGGAGCCTTGTTCTTCCATTCCTGCCTGCCGGTCTCCGAGTTCGGCAGCTGGCCCGACGGCGTGCCGGTGCAGATCCACGCCATGGAGGCCGACCCCTTCTTCACCGACGAGGGCGACATCGACGCCGCCCGCGACCTGGTCAAGACGGCCAGCGACGGCGAGCTGTTCCTGTACCCCGGGGCCGGGCACCTGTTCGCGGACGCCAGCCTGGCCGCCTACGACCCGGCCGCCGCGGCGCTGCTCACCGAGCGGGTCCTCGCGTTCCTGGGCCGCGCCGACGTGGCTGGCGCGCGATGAGGGTCGAGCCCGCCAGGGACGCCGGCGAGCGCGACATGCTCGGCCAGTACCTGGACTACCAGCGCGCGACCATGCTGGCCAAGGCCGACGGGCTGACCCGTGAGCAGCTGGCCCGGCCGCACCCGCCCTCGACGCTCACGCTGGCCGGCCTGCTCTACCACCTGGCCCTGGTCGAGGAGAGCTGGATGGTGGCCCGGTTCGCCGGCAGGCCCGAACCCGAGCCCTGGGCGGGCATCGACTGGGGCGCCGACCCGGAGTGGGAGTTCCGCACCGCGACCACGCTGGAGCCGGACCAGGTCCGCGAGCGCTACCGGGAGGCCTGCGAGCGCAGCCGCGAGGTGGCCGCCGCGGCCGCGGACCTGGACCAGCTGTCCGTGGCCGAGCGGGACGGCCAGCACTTCACGCTGCGGTGGGTGCTGCTGCACCTGCTGGAGGAGACGGCCCGGCACGCCGGGCACGCCGACCTGATCCGCGAGGCCATCGACGGCCAGACCGGCGAGTGAGGCGGGCCGTCAGCCGGGCTCAGCCGGGCGCGGTGAAGGACTTCAGCTTCTGGATGCGCCGCACGATGTCCTCGTGCACCTCCGGCGGCGGCTGCGTGCCGTCGACGGCGAACATCCACTCACGGCCGGCGTAGTAGTCCAGCAGCGGCACCGTCATGTCGTCGTAGACCTGGAGCCGGTGCTCGATGACGTCGGCCGTGTCGTCCGCGCCGCGGCCGCGGGCCAGCAGCCGCCGGACCAGCTCGGGGTGCGGGACGTCGAGGTGGATCGCCGCCTGGACCTCGGCGCCGAGCGGGTGCACCACGGCGTAGGCGGTCTCGGCCTGGGTCACGGTGCGCGGGAAGCCGTCCAGCACGTAGCCGTTCGTCGCGGCCAGTACCGGCTTGCGCAGGATGTCCATGACCAGGCTGTCGGGGACCAGGTCGCCCTTGTCCACGTACTTCTTCACCAGCTGCCCGAACGAGGTCTGCTCGCGCACGTGCTGGCGCAGCAGGTCGCCGCTGGAGATGTGCGCGATCCCGAAGCGAGCGGCCAGCAGGTCGGCCTGCGTCCCCTTGCCGGACCCGGGCGCGCCGATCAGCAGCAGACGCATGAGCCCTCCGTACCTTCCCCGTCCCGAGTGACCAGGGCAGAAACTCTGACTGCTGCGCGGCTGGTTGTCAACGTCCGGCGGGCCCGGCGTTAGCGGGACCATGACTGGGCGATAGCAGGACTATGGCGGGACTATGGCGAGACGGCAGGGATTACGGATTTCGCACGGCGCGCCCGACGTCCTCGGCATCGGCCCGGCCCTGACGTAGCGTCCGCCTTAACGACGCAGACACGGGAGCCGCCATGACAGCGCAGCCCAGGGGGGACACAGCGCACCCCGGGGACACCCCGGGCCCCGATGGCCCTGGCCCCCCCGCGCCGCCGGCGGACGGACTGAGGGTGCTCGGCCAGGGCCACCGCGACGGCATGGACCGGCGCCAGGCCGGGGTGCCCGGCCTGGCTCAGGTCGCCGTCGGGCAGGGCTGGCGGCCGCTCACCGGCCAGCCGTTCGACGATCAGCTCGCCGTGGCCATCCACGACATCAGCCGGGTGCTGCTTGGCGTGCCGCCTACCGTGACCGGCCGCAACGACGTCCGGGTGGGCGGGACCGAGTACGGCGACGCCTTCCGGGGCAGCATCGGCGGCCGGACCATCATCGTGGCCAACGCCTGGACCAGCGTGACGCCCGAGCCTGCCGCTGAGCTGCCCGGCACCGCGGTGTGCGCCGTGGAGCTGCCCTCGGTGCTGCCGGTGGCCTGCGTGCAGCCGCGCCGCTTCCCCGCGCTGACCCACCTGCCCGAGAGCCCGACCCGCAACCCGGCCTTCGACCGGCGCTACGCGGTGACCGTGCTGCCGGGCGCCGACGCCGGGCCGCTGACCTGGGACGTGCAGCAGCGCATCATGGCCCGCGAGGACTGGGTGTTCCGCGCCGAGCGCTACGTGCTGGCCTGTGTCAGCGCGGGCGCCTTCGCCACCGTGGACGAGGTCAGCCAGCGGATCGGCGAGGTGCTGGCCATCGCCGAGGGCATCGGCGCCGCTGTCACCCCGGTGACCGTGGACGACTCCGACGACGAGCTGCTGGCCCGGGCCGCGGCTGACCAGCCTGGAGGACGCCATCGCGTTCCTGGCCTCGCTGAGCCCGGCCGAGCGCGAGCGGCTGGCCCGCTCCCCCGCCCCGGTGGCGGCGCTGGCCGACGTGACCACCGCGCAGGAGGCGGTGTCCCGGTTCCAGGCCCTGGACCAGCAGCGCAAGATGGAGCTCATCGCCATCTTCCAGGCCAACGCCTGAGCGATCCCGCCGGCCGTCAGCGATTCCTTTTCGCTCCCGCCCGGGTCTTCCTCATCGACAGCCCCAGCACCGATGAGAGGATCGCGACCGATGGAACTGAGCCGCGCGCTCCAGAGCACCCTGGCCGTCCTGACCCAGGTCCAGCCCGGCCAGCTGGACGCGCCGACGCCCTGCGCGTCGTGGGACGTCCGGACCCTGATCAGCCACGTCACCGGCTCGGCCCGGTGGTGGGCCGGCACGGTCGCCGTCACCGGCGCGGGCGCCGACGCCGTCGACCCGGCCGAGGCCGACTACGTGGCCGGGGACTACGCGGCCGCCTATGCGCAGAGCAGCCAGATCGCGCTGGCCGCGTTCGGGGCCGACGGCGTGCTGGACCGGACCGTCCGGCTGCCGTTCGGCGAGTTCCCCGGCGCCGTCGTGCTGGGCATGGCCGCCACCGAGCAGTTCACCCACGGCTGGGACCTGGCCCGGGCCACCGGCCAGCCCACCGACCTGGACCCGGAGCTCGCCGCCGAGCTGCTCGGCCAGGCCCGGCTGGTGATCACCGACGCCTACCGCGGGCCCGACGGCGAGGCGCTGTTCGGGCCCGCGCGAACGGCCCCGGCCGGGGCGAGCCCGGCCGATCAGCTGGCCGCCTTCCTCGGCCGGAGGCCCGCCATACTCAGAGCATGACCGATCTGACCACTATCAAGGTGTCCGTGGAGACCCGCGACCGGCTCAGGCGGCTCGCGGACGAGGACCGCCTCACGCTGGACGCCGAGCTGGCCAGGACTCTCGACAAGGCCGAGGAAGCCCGGTTCTGGGCCGGCGTCCGGGCCGACTACGCACGGCTGCAGGCCAGCCCTCAGGAGTGGGGCGACTATGCCGCCGAGCTGGCCGAATGGGATCACGTCACAGGTGACGGGCTGGACGGGGAGTGAGCGAGCCGCTGCGGCCCGGCGATGTCTGGCTGGCCGACCTCGGTCCGGTCACCGGCCCGGAACTCACCGCCCGCCGTCCGGTCATCATCGTGTCCGGCCCGCTGCACCTGGCGATCCCGCACGGGGTCGCGTTCGTGGTGCCGGTCACCAGCCGGGACCGCGGGCTTCGTCACCAGATCCCGATCACCTCGATCTCGTCCGGCCTGGACCGGCTGCCCGCATTCACCCGGCCGGAAGACGCACGTGCGGTGGCCTACCAGCGGCTCGACCACCGTCTCGGCGCTGTCGCGCCCGCCGAGCTGACCGCCGTCCGGCGCGTCCTGCGCGCGTTCCTGGAGCTGTGACGCCAGTCAGTCCTCGAGGTAGCGCAGCACGGCCAGCACCCGGCGGTTGTCGGTACCGGCCGGCGGCAGGCCGAGCTTGCCGAAGATCGACGCCACGTGCTTCTCCACCGCGCCGTTCGACACCACCAGCGCCGCCGCGATCCCGGCGTTGGACCGGCCCTCGGCCATCAGCTCCAGCACCTCGCGCTCCCGCGTGGTCAGCGACGCCACGCCGCGGGCCGCCTGATGGCTGCTCCGCAGCAGCAGCCGGACCACCTCCGGGTCCAGCGCCGTGCCGCCCGCCGCCACCCGCTCCAGCGCGGTCACGAACTCGGCCACGTCGCCGACCCGGTCCTTGAGCAGGTAGCCGACCCCGCCCGGATCGTCGGCCAGCAGCCGGGCCGCGTACCGGGTCTCCACGTACTGGGAGAACACCAGCACCCCGGTGCCGGGGTAGCGGGCGCGCAGCTCGATCGCGGCGCGCAGCCCCTCGTCGGTGAAGGTCGGCGGCATCCGCACGTCCACCACCGCCACGTCCGGCCGGTGCCGGGCCACGGCCTCGGTGAGCGCGGCGCCGTCGCCCACCGCCGCGCACACCTCGTGGCCGCGGTCGGCGAGCAGCCCGGCCAGGCCCTCCCGCAGGATGGCCAGGTCCTCGGCGATGACGACGCGCATCAGGCCCGCAGCGGGAGCGTGATCGTCACGACCGTCGGCCCGCCCGCCGGGCTGGCGATGGCCAGCGTGCCGTCCACCGCGGCGACCCGCTGCTCCAGTCCGTCCAGCCCGCCGCCGGCCCGCGGCCTGGCGCCGCCGTCCCCGTCGTCAGTCACCGTCACCACCAGGGTCCCGTCCCGTCCGGCCACGTCCACGGCCGCGTGAGTGGCCCGGCTGTGCTTGGCCACGTTAGTCAGCAACTCGGCCGCGCAGAAGTAGGCGATGGTCTCGATGGCCGGGGTGGGCCGGACCGGGATGGCGGCCGTCACCGCGGCCGGGGTGGCGCTGGCCGCGGCCAGGCTGGCCAGCGCGTCCTCCAGCCCGGCGTCCAGCGCGGGCGGGTGGATGCCGCGGGCCAGGTCGCGCAGCTCGGTCAGCGCCGCCCTGGCGTCCTGCTGCGCCGCCGCCATCAGGTCACGGGCCCGGTCCAGGTCGCCCGGCTCGCCACCGGTGCCGAGCTGGTCCGTGGCCCGGCCCAGGTGCATGGTCAGCGCGACCAGCCGGGCCTGCGCGCCGTCGTGCAGGTTGCGCTCCACCCGGCGCAGCAGCGCGGCCGAGTCGTCGACCAGCCGGGCCCGGCTGGCCTCCAGCTCGCGGATCCGCTCCGACCGCCCCGACCCGCCCAGCAGGGCGCGCATCAGCCACATGTCGACCATCACCGGCAGCCGGGTGGTCCACGGCGCGATCAGCAGCACCCCGATGCCCAGCAGGCAGATCAGCAGCGCGCCGCCGAACGTGGTGACCCGCTCGCCGCCGGCCGGGAACGGCGTGCTGATCGGCAGCGGGTGCAGCCGGCCGTCCCGGCCCCGGCCCTCGAGCGGGAAGATCAGCCACCACAGCGGATAGGTGAGGTAGAACAGGCCGGCCAGCCAGGGCACCACCGTGAAGTACAGCCCCCAGCAGGCCAGCGGCAGCTTGAGCACCACGTAGGCGATGGACTTCCAGCCCGGTGCGTCCCGCAGCCGGGCATCGATCCGGCCGAGGATCCCGCGGCCTTCGGCAAACAAAGGGGGCTCGGCGACGTGCGTTCCCAGGATGGCCTCCGCCACCATCCGGTGCGCCGCGCCCAGCCTGCGGCCGGTCATCGTGGCCGCGGCCAGCAGGACCAGCCCGAGGAACGTCCCGGCGATCGAGGCGGTCAGCACCAGGCCCGGCGCCAGCAGCACGATCAGCGGCACGAACCCGACCACGCTGACCGGGAACATGGCCAGCCAGTACCCCGCCTCCACGCGGGACCGCCGGGTCAGCGGGGCGGTCGCGATGAACCGGGCCACGGCCGCCGGCCGGGACCGGCGGCCGCTGCGCGTGCTCATCGCCGTCATCATCACCATCTTGGCAGGCCCGGGCGGGCGCGACCGCTTCTTGCTGTTATCAGATTTCGGGGGTGCTTCGGTTCCGCCGCCGCGACGGCCCGACTCGCGGCGGCCGGACTGCGGTCAGGCATCACGGCGGGCCAGCAGCCAGCCGCCCGCGACGAGCAGCACGGCCGCGTACGCGCACAGCGTGGCCAGCCCGGCCCAGGCGGACAGGGAGTAGGCCACCGGCTTGATCACGGTCAGCGAGTTCTCCGCGATGATCTCGGGCAGGAAGCGCTGCACCGAGTGCTGGACGCTGTCCGGCAGCGCCAGCGTGATCGGCGGCAGCACGAAGATCAGCCCGGCGATCACCGCCACCCCGGCCGCCGAGCGGCGCACGATCGCCCCGATGCCCACCCCGATGACCGCCATCAGGCCCAGGTAGGCCCCGGCCAGCAGCACCGCCTGCGCCACCAGCGGCTGGCCCAGCGTGACGTGCGGCGCCGGGCTGGTCAGCACCGACTGCCCGGCGAAGAACGCGCCGAAGGCCGCGATCTCGCCTACGATCAGGGCGATCGCGCCGATCACGGCGGCCTTGGCGGCCAGCATTACCGGGCGGCGGGGCATCGCGGCCAGCGTGGACCGGATCATGCCGCCCGAGTACTCACTGGTGATGGCCAGCACCCCGAACGCGGCCATCAGCAGCTGGGCCAGCGCCAGCCCGGTGAAGCCGTCGTTGACCGGGTCGAAGCTGGCCCGCTGCGCCCGTGACAGGTGCGACCAGTGCGACGGGTAGTAGCGCAGCACGACGATGGCCAGGCCGATCGTGCCGGCCAGCGTGAGCGCCGAGATCCACCAGGTCGAGCGGAGGGTCCGGGCCTTGACCCACTCCATCGCGACCGCCTGCCGGAACCCGTTCCGCCCGCGCGGCAGCCGGCCTGCGGGCCGGTCCAGCACTGCCTGAGTCATGAGCTCCTCGCCTCCGTGCTCCGGTACTCCACGGCGTCCCCGGTCAGGCCGAAGAACGCCTCCTCCAGCGACCCGGCCCGGCTGGCCAGCTCGCGGACCGGGGCGCTGGCCAGCAGCCGGCCCCGGCCGATCACGATCAGCTGCTCGGCCATCAGCTCCATCTCGCTGATCAGGTGGCTGGACACGAACACCGTCCGGCCCTCGCGGGCCATGGCGATGAGCAGGTTCCTGATCCACCGGATGCCCTCCGGGTCCAGGCCGTTCACCGGCTCGTCCAGCATCAGCACGCCGGGGTCGCCGAGCAGCGCCGTGGCCACCCCGAGCCGCTGGGCCATGCCGAGCGAGAACTTGCCCGCCCGCCGCCCGCCCGCGTCCTGCAGGCCGACGATGCCGAGCACCTCGTCGACCCGCGAGCGCGGGATGTCGTTGCTGGCCGCCAGGGCGGCCAGGTGGCCGCGGGCGGTGCGGCCGGGGTGGAAGCCGCGCGCGTCGAGCATGACGCCGACCTCGCGCAGCGGCCAGCGCAGCTGGCGGTAGGCGCGGCCGCCGATGGTGGCCGTGCCCGCGTCGGGCGCGTCCAGGCCCATGATCATCCGCATGGTGGTGGACTTGCCCGAGCCGTTGGGGCCCAGGAACCCGGTCACGGTGCCGGGCCGCACCTCGAAGCTGAGCTCGCGCACCGCGACCGTCGGGCCGAAGCGCTTGGTGAGCCCTCTCGCGTGGATCATCGGATCTCCGTTCCGCACGCTGGCGCGTGCCTGAAGATCACGTTAGAAAACACGCTGACCTGGCGGAATCCGGCTACTCCCCGTCTGCTGCGGGGGTTTTCCCCCGTCGTCGGGACAGGCGGCGCGGATCTGGCGCGGCGCTTCTTGCTGTTATCAGAACGGCGCCGGGCGGCCGGCGCAGGGACTGGCGTGACGGGCGGGGCGTGGGCGGCGAGCCGCTTCTTGCTGTTATCAGATTCGCGGCACCTATCGCCCGGGCGCGAAGGCGACCTCGATGTCCAGGCCGCCCTCGGGCCGGGCGCGGGCGGTGACCTCGGCGCCGTGGGCGTCGGCGATGGCGCGGACGATGGCCAGGCCCGAGCCCCTGCCCGCCCGGCCCTCCTGCCCGGCCCGGCACCCCCTCGCCCGCCGGGACTGGCGCCGTTGGCGGCCTGCCTGACCCGCTCGGCGCCGAGCCGCTGGAACGGCTGGAACAGCCGGCCGACCTCGCCGGGCGGGATCACCGGCCCGCTGTTGCGCACCGACACCGTGGCCCGCCCGGCGGGCGCCGACGTGGAGACCGAGATCCAGCCGCCGGAGGTGTTGTACCGCAGGGCGTTGTCCACCAGGTTGGCCACCAGGCTCATGGCCAGGCTGGGGTCGCCGCAGGCCGGCGCGGCGGCGAGCGCGGCGGTCAGCCGCAGGCCCCGGCGTTCCGCCTCGGTGCGGCGGCCGGCGATGACCTTCCCGGTGACGGCGGCCAGGTCGAAGGGCTCCGGCTGCTCGATGCCCTGCTCGCCGCTGGCCAGCGTGAGCAGGGCGTCGATGAGCCGCTCCTGCTGCTGGCCCAGCGCCAGCACCTCCTCGCAGGCCGACCGCAGCGCGCCGGGGCCGGCCTGGGGGTCGGCGAGCGCGACCTGGAGCACGGTCCGCTCGGCGGTGAGCGGCGTCCGCAGCTCATGCGAGGCGTTGGCGACGAAGTGCCGCTGCGACTCGAACGATGCCTCCAGCCGCCCGAACAGGGCGTCCAGCGTCTCCCCCAGCTCGCGGAACTCGTCCTGCCCGCGGCCGAGGCTCAGGCGCCGGTGCAGGTTGGTGGCGGAGATCTCCCGCGCGGCGGCGGTGATCACGCGCAGCGGCCGCAGCAGCCGCCCGGCGATCAGCCAGCCGAGCCCGAACGAGACCACCGCCAGCGCGATCAGGGCGATCAGCTGAAAGCCGAGCAGATCGACGCTGCCGCCGTTCACCTGGCCCGCGGGCTGGCCCTGGCTGCCGACGTGCACCGTCTGCCGGACCCCGAAGACCGGGATCGCGACCAGCAGGGCGCCGGCGATGAAGAAGGCGGCGGCGTACAGCAGCGCGAGCTTCATCCGCAGTGACAGCACTACGGCTCCCCGATCCGGTAACCGCCCTCGCGGACGGTGTGGATGACCGGCGGGTCGCCGAGCCGGGCGCGCAGCCGCTTGATCGTGGTCTTGACCGCGGTGGTGAACGGGTCGGCGGCCTCGTCCCAGGCCCGCTCGAGCAGTTCCTCGGCGGAGACGACCCGGCCGGCGGCGGCCAGGAGGCACTCCAGGACGGCGAACTCCTTGGGGCTCAGCTCGAGGCGGCGGCCGTCGCGGAACACGATCCGGCGGCCGGGGTCGAGGGTGATGCCGCCGCTCTCGAGCACCGGCGGCACGGCGGCGACGGACCGGCGCCCGAGCGCCCGGACGCGGGCGACCAGCTCGGCGAAGTCGAAGGGCTTGGGCAGGTAGTCGTCGGCGCCCAGCCCCAGGCCCTCCACGCGCTCGCGCACCGCGGCGGCGGCGGTCAGCATCAGCACCCGGCTGCCCGTCCCCCCGGCCACGATCATGCGGCACACCTCGTCGCCGTGGGTGCCGGGCAGGTCCCGGTCCAGCACCACGACGTCGTACCGGGTGACGGCCAGGTGCTCCAGCGCGTCATCCCCGTCCAGCGCGACATCGACCGCCATGCCCTCCCGGCGCAGCCCGGTCCCGATCGCCGCGGCCAGGACCTCGAAGTCCTCGACAACAAGCACCCTCATGCGTACCTCATGGTCGAAAGGATGCCAGGTGAGGCGGTGTCAGCCAGGTGTCAGCCGCCGACACCGGGCCGGCACCGCCCGCGGCGTAGAACTGCCAGCCATGAACATTGAAGTCAACGGGCTGCGCAAGCGGTACGGAGCGGCGCTGGCGCTGGACGGCATGACGTTCACCGTCCAGCCGGGACAGGTCACCGGATTCGTCGGCCCGAACGGCGCGGGCAAGTCCACCACGATGCGGGTCATCCTCGGCCTGGACGCGGCCGACGAGGGCACGGCGCTGATCGGCGGCGTGCCGTACCGGTCGCTGCGGTATCCGCTCACGCACGTCGGCGCGCTGCTGGACGCGGGCGCGCTGCAGCCCAGCCGCAGCGCCCGCAACCACCTGCTGTGGCTGGCCCACTCCCAGGGGCTGACCGCCCGGCGGGTCGAGGAGGTGGTGGTCCAGGCGGGCCTGGACCCGGTGATCCGGCGGAAGGCGGGCGGCTACTCCCTCGGCATGCGCCAGCGCCTGGGCATCGCGGCGGCGCTGCTCGGCGACCCGCGCGTACTCATGCTGGACGAGCCGTTCAACGGCATGGATCCCGAGGGCATCGTCTGGATGCGCGGCTTCCTGGCCGGGCTGGCCGCCCGGGGCCGCGCCGTGCTGGTGTCCAGTCACCTGATGAGCGAGCTGCAGGACACCGCCGACCACCTGGTGGTCGTGGGCCGCGGGCGGGTCATCGCCGACACCAGCGTCCGGGAGCTGATCGCGGCCGTGTCCGGCGACCGGGTCACGCTGCGCACCGCGGCGCCAGGGCCGGCGGCGGCAGCGCTCACCCGGGCGGGGGCGCAGGTCGCCGGCGCGGGCCCGGACACGCTCGTCATCTCCGGGCTGCCCGCGGAACGGGTGGTGGCCGTGCTGTCCGGCGCCGCGATCCCGTTCGCGGAGGTGTCCGCGCACCGGGCCACGCTGGAGGAGGCGTACCTGGAGCTGACCAGGGACGTCGTGGACTACCGGGCCGAGGCCGCGCGATGACCGCCGTCCTGCACGCGGAGTGGACCAAGTTCCGCACGGTCCGCGGCTGGGTCATCGGCCTGCTGATCGCGGCCGGGGTGACGATGGCGCTCGGGCTCGGGCCCGGCATGACCGGCTCGTGCAACGTCTCCTCGTGCGCGCTGACGCTGGGGCCGACCGGCGTCCCGGTGACCGACAGCTTCTACTTCGTCCGCCGGCCGCTCGACGGCAACGGCACCATCACCGCCCGGGTGACCTCGCTGACCGGCCGCCTCCAGGAGCCGTCCGGCCAGCGGCCGGGCCTCATGCCCTGGTCCAAGGCCGGGATCATCCTCAAGGCCAGCACCGCCCAGGGCTCGGCCTACGCGGCGATGATGGTCACCGGCGGCAACGGCGTCCGGATGCAGTACGACTACACCGGCGACATCGCTGGCCTGCCCGGCCGGGTCTCCGCGGTGTCCCCCCGCTGGCTCCGGCTCACCCGCGACGGCGACACCATCACCGGCTACGACTCGGCCGACGGGACGCGCTGGGCCCGCGTGGGCACCGTCCGGCTGCCGGAACTGCCGGCGACGGTGCAGGGCGGCCTGTTCGCCACGTCCCCGGAGTATGCGTCTACCGGATTCAGCACGGCGTCCGTCAGCGGCGGCCTGTCCCAGGACACCGGCGTCCTGGACCACGTCGGCCTGGCCGGCGGCTGGGCCGCCGCAGCCTGGGCCGGCGATGACATCGGCGCTCCCGGAGGGCCGGCGCCGGGGCCGTCGTCCGGCTTCAGCCAGGCCGCAGGGGCGTTCACGGTGACCGGGACCGGCGACATCGCGCCGGTCGTGACCGGCGCGAACGGCACCGGCGCCACGATCGCGCAGACGCTGATCGGGACGTTCGCCGGACTGATCGCGATCGTGGTGGTGGCCGCGATGTTCATGACCGGCGAGTACCGGCGCGGGCTGATCCGGGTCACGCTCGCCGCGAGCCCGCGCCGCGGCCGGGTGCTGGCCGCCAAGGCCGGCGTGATCGGCGCGGTGACCTTCGTGACGGGCCTGGTCAGCTCGGCCGTGGTGGTGGTGTTCGGCCAGCGGGAGCTGCGCGCCGGCGGGGTCTACGTCTTCCCGGTGTCGCGGCGGTCACCGAGGTGCGCGTGATCGCCGGCACCGCGGCCGTGCTGGCGCTGGCCGCCGTCCTCGCGCTGGCGCTGGCCGCCGTGCTGCGGCGCAGCGCGGCCGCGGTCACCGCCGCCATCGTGGTGATCGTCCTGCCGTACCTGTTCACCGTGGCCGCCCCGGTGCTGCCGCTGGCCGCCCAGGACTGGCTGCTGCGGATCACCCCGGCGGCCGCGTTCGCCGTCCAGGCGACGCTGCCGCAGTATCACCAGGTCACCAACGTGTACGCGGCGCAGGCCGGGCTACTTCCCGCTAGCGCCGTGGGCCGGGCTGGCCGTGCTGGCCGCCTGGACCGCCGCCGCGCTGGCCCTGGCCGCCTGGACGCTAGGCCGGAGGGACGCATGACTGCGCTGTCCAGGGGGGACGACCCCCCTAGCGCCCCCGCGCCGCCGGCCGGCGGCATGACCGGATTCCTCGCCTGCCTGCACGCCGAGTGGACCAAGGCCCGCACGATGTCCGGCACGTTCTGGCTGCTGGCCGCGGTCATCGCGCTGACCGTGCTGGTCGGCGCGCTGACGGCGGCCGCGGTGAGCTGCCCGTCGGCCGGCTGCGGCCAGGACCCGGCCAAGCTCAGCCTCACCGGAGTCGAGCTGGGCCAGGCGGTCGCCGCCATCATCGCGGTGCTGGCGGTCACCGGCGAGTACAGCACCGGCATGATCCGGGTCACGCTGGCCGCGATGCCGCGCCGGAGTGCCGTGCTGGCGGCCAAGGCGGTCATCGTGGCCGGGCTGGTGCTCGCCGCGGGCACGGTCGCGGTGCTGGCCTCGGTGCTGGCCGGGCGGCTCCTCCTGCCCGGCCGCGGCTTCACGCCGGCGCACGGCTACCCGCCGCTGTCCCTGGCCGGGCCGGACCTGCGTGCCGCCGCCGGATCGGTGCTCTACCTGGGCCTGGTCGCCCTGCTGGCCCTGGGCGTCGCCGTGGCGATCCGGGATTCCGCGGTGGCCATCGGGGCCGGCCTCGGCCTGCTGTACCTGTTCCCGGTCATCGCCAGCGCCGTGGGCCCGGACTGGCGGCGCCACCTGGAGGAGATCGGGCCGATGAGCGCCGGGCTGGACATCCAGGCCACCACCGGGGCCACGCTGAGCAGCCAGCCCCTCAGCCCGTGGGCCGGCCTCGGCGTGCTGGCCCTGTGGGCCCTGGGCGCGATGCTCCTGGGCGGGCTGCTGTTCCGGCTGCGGGACGCGTGAGGGCGGCGAGCCTGCTAGCCGTTGAGCGCGAACAGGCAGCCGTCCCAGTACGCCTCGACGCGCGGGTGCCGCCGGCCCTTGAGGCCGACCTCCAGCACGTCGGGGCGGCTGCCCGCCGGGGCCAGGAACCACAGCTCCAGCCCCGGCGCCGCGACCCGGGTGAACCCGTCCCGGCCGCGCGGCGGCTCGGTGGCGGCGTGCATGTACGCGGGCACCCCCGCGCAGCACCGGCGCGGGTACGCCGCCCACACCCAGAGCCGCCCGCCGCGGGCCGCGACGAACCCGGCGGCGTCCGGGCTGATCTCTACCCGCACGCCCCCACGATAGCTCCGCGGCCCGCGGCCGCCCTAGTCCACCGCGGCCCTAGTCCACCGCGGCCATGGCCTGGGCGAACTGCGCCGCGTACAGCCGGGCGTAGGCGCCGCCGGCGGCCAGCAGCTCCTCGTGCGTGCCCTGCTCCACGATCTGCCCGGACTCCATGACCAGGATCAGGTCGGCGTCCCGGATGGTGGACAGCCGGTGCGCGATGACGAAGCTGGTCCGGCCCTGGCGCAGCGAGTTCATCGCCCGCTGGATCAGCACCTCGGTCCGGGTGTCGACCGAGCTGGTCGCCTCGTCCAGGATCAGGATGGCGGGCCGGGCCAGGAACGCGCGGGCGATGGTGATGAGCTGCCGCTCGCCCATGCTGACGTTCGAGCCCTCGTCCTCGAGCACCGTCTCGTAGCCGTCGGGCAGCGTGCGCACGAACCGGTCCACGTAGGTGGCCGTGGCCGCCTCGACGATCTGCTCGCGGGTGGCGCCGGCCGAGCCGTAGGCGATGTTGTCGGCGATGGTGCCGCCGAACAGCCAGGCGTCCTGGAGCACCATGCCGGTCAGCGACCGCAGCTCGTCGCGGGTCATGTCGGCGATGTTGACCCCGTCCAGCCGGATCTCGCCTGAGTTCACCTCGTAGAACCGCATCAGCAGGTTGACCAGCGTGGTCTTGCCCGCGCCGGTGGGCCCGACGATGGCCACCGTCTGGCCCGGCGACACGCTCAGCGACAGGTCCTCGATCAGCGGCCGGTCCGGCGAGTAGCTGAACGAGACATGCCCGAACTCGACCCGGCCCGCGACCTGTGCCGGCCGGTCCGGGCTAGCCGGGTCGGGGCTCTGCTCGTCGGCGTCCAGCAGGGCGAATACCCGCTCGGCCGAGGCCACGCCGGACTGGAGCAGGTTGGCCATGCTGGCCAGCTGGGTGAGCGGCTGGCTGAACTGGCGCGAGTACTGGATGAACGCCTGCACGCCGCCCAGCGACAGCTTGCCGGCCGCGACGAGCAGCGCGCCGATGACGGCCACCAGCACGTAGTTGATGTTGCCGACGAACATCATGACCGGCTGGATGGTGCCGGAGATGAACTGGGCCCGGTGGCTGGCCTGGTACAGCTTCTCGTTCTGCTCCGTGAAGGTGTCCATGGCCTGCTTGCGCTGGCCGAACACGGTGACCAGCGCGTGCCCGGTGAACATCTCCTCGATGTGCCCGTTGAGCTTGCCGGTGGTGGACCACTGGCGGACGAACTGCGGCTGGGCCCGCTTGCCGATCTTCGACACCGCGAACACCGACACCGGCACGGTGACCAGCGCGATCAGCGCCAGCAGCGGCGAGATGAGGAACATCGCGGTGAGCACGCCGACGATGGTGAACAGCGAGATGACCAGCTGGCTCAGGGTCTGCTGGAGGGACTGGGCCAGGTTGTCGATGTCGTTGGTGACCCGGCTCAGGATCTCGCCGCGCGGCTGGCGGTCGAAGTAGCTCAGCGGCAGCCGGGCCAGCTTGGCCTGGACCTGCTCGCGCAGCGTGAACACCAGCCGCTGGACGATGGTGGCCGTCAGCCGGCCCTGCATCAGCATGCCGATCGAGGAGAATACGTAGACGACCAGCACCAGCAGCAGCACCTGGCCGACGTGGCCGAAGTCGATGCCCTGCCCGGCCACGACGTGCACGGCCTGCAGCAGGTCGGCCTCGGTGCCCTTGCCCTCGGCGCGCAGGTGCGCGATGGCCTGGGCCTTGCTGACGCCGGCCGGGATCCGGCGGCTGATCACCCCGGAGAAGATCAGGTTGGTGGCGTCGCCGAGCAGCTTGGGGCCGAGCACCGACAGCGTGACGCTGACGGCGGCCAGCAGGAAGCTGACCGCGACCAGCAGCCGGTGCGGCCTCAGGGTGCCGATGAGCCGGCGGCTGGAGCCCTTGAAGTCGAGCGACTTCTCGGTGCGCTGGCCGCCCATGAACGAGGCCGGCCCCCGCGCGGGCATGCTGGAGTCGGGCCCGAGCCCGCGCTTGGGCGTGGCCCGCTCCCCCAGGCCGTTGTTAGTGCTATTGCTCTTTGGGGTGCCGTTGCTCGCGGCCCCGTTGCCTTCCGGCCCCCCGCTCACGCTGCTGCCTCCTGCTCGGTCAGCTGGGAGAGCACGATCTCCCGGTAGGTCTCGTCGGTGCTCATCAGCTCGTCGTGGGTGCCCGAGGCGACGATCCGGCCGCCGTCGAGCACGATGATCCGGTCGGCGTTCCTGATCGTCGCCACCCGCTGCGCCACGATCAGCACGGTCGCCTCGGCGGTCTCGGCGGCCAGCGCCGCCCGCAGGGCCGCGTCGGTGGCGTAGTCCAGGGCCGAGAACGAGTCGTCGAACAGGTAGATCTCCGGTTTGTGCACCAGCGCCCTGGCGATGGCCAGGCGCTGCCGCTGGCCGCCGGACACGTTGGTGCCGCCCTGGGCGATGCGCGCGTCCAGGCCGCCGTCCATCTGCCGGACGAAGTCCGCCGCCTGGGCGATCTCCAGCGCGTGCCACAGCTCGGCGTCGGTGGCCTCCTGGTTGCCGTAGCGCAGGTTGGTGGCCACCGTGCCGGAGAACAGGTAGGGCCGCTGCGGCACCAGCCCGATCATGTCCGACAGCAGCGCCGGGTCGAGCTCGCGCACGTCGACCCCGTCCACCAGCACCGCCCCGCCGGTCACGTCCATCAGCCGCGGGATCAGGCTGACCATCGTGGTCTTGCCGCTGCCCGTGCCGCCGATGACCGCGGTCACCTCGCCGGGACCGGCGGACAGGCTGATGTCGCACAGCACCGGGTGCTCGGCGCCCGGGTAGCGGAACTCCGCGTGCCGCAGGTCCAGCCGACCGTGGCCGCTGACCTGGGTCACCGGGCTGGCCGGCCGGGCCAGGTCGGGATCGGTGTCCAGCACCTCCATGATCCGCTCCGAGCTGACCTCGGCCCGCGGCACCATCATGAACACGAAAGTCGCCATCATCACCGACATCAGGATCTGCAGCAGGTAGCTCAGGAAGGCGGTCAGCGCGCCGATCTGCATGCTGCCGTCGGCGACCAGGTGCCCGCCGAACCACAGCACGGCGATGCTGGACAGGTTGAGCACCAGCATGACCGACGGGAACATGAGCGCCATCAGCCGTCCGGCGCCGAGTCCCACGTCGAACAGGTTGGAGTTCGAGGTGCGGAAGCGGTCCCGCTCCCGGGCGTCGCGGACGAACGCGCGGATCACCCGCACGCCGGTGATCTGCTCGCGCAGCACCCGGTTGATGCCGTCGATGCGCTCCTGCATGAGCCGGAACAGCGGCCGCATCTTGCGGATGATCAGGCTCACGATGATGCCCAGCGCGGGCACCGCCACCAGTAGCAGCGAGGACAGCGGCACGTTCTGGTTCAGGGCCAGGATGATGCCCCCCACGCAGTAGACCGGGGCGGCCACCAGGAGCGTGAAGGTCAGCACGGCCAGCATCTGGACCTGCTGCACGTCGTTGGTGGTCCGGGTGATCAGCGACGGGGTGCCGAACCGGCCCACCTCGCGGGCGGAGAACGCCTGGACCCGCTCGAACACGCCGTGCCGGATGTCCCGGCCCAGGGCCATGGCCGTCGTCGCGCCGAAGTACACCGCGCCGATGGCGCAGGTGATCTGCACCAGGGTGATCGCGAGCATGATGGCGCCGGTCCGGATGATGTAGTGCGTGTCGCCGGTGATCACGCCGTTGTCGATGATGTCGGCGTTCAGCGTCGGCAGGTAGAGGGTCGCGAGCGCCTGCACCAGCTGGAGCACCACGAGCGCGGAGATCGCCCGGCGGTACGGGCGCAGGTAGGCGCGCAGCAATCGGATCAGCAACGTTGTCTTCTCTCAGGCCGGGCTGGCGGGGGTTCGGTGGGCGGACGGGGACTGGCGGCGGACGGGGACTGGCGGCGGACCGGGGCGCGCGGCGCGGCTACGCTAGCCGCTGGCCCGCGCCGGGGGCGCGCCATTTTCTGCGGGTGAACACGGTGCCCGGGCGGGCCCGGGCAGCACGGCCACCATGCCCTCGGCCAGCTCGCGCAGCGCGGCCTGCACGACCGGGGCGATCGGGACGGACGGCTCGGCGTAGAGCCAGCGCTCCGTGGCGGCCTGGACGGCCGAGATGACGGCGCCGGCCAGCCCGCGGGTGAAGACCGGGCTGGCGGGCGCCTCGCCGTACCGGGCCGTGATGGCCTCGGCCAGCTCGTACTGCGAGATGGCCAGGGCCTTGAGGTACTCGCCGCGCAGCACGGGGCTGCTGGTGACCAGCCGGATGCCGGCGATGACCTCGGGGTCGGGCGGGCCGTCGCTCAGGGTGTAGACAGCGAGCACCGCGTTGCTGATCGCGTCCCACGGGCCCTCGCTCGCCGGCCGGGCCCGCAACTCCTCGCCGATCCGGTAGGAACGGTCCAGCATCAGCGCGCAGATCGCCTCGTACTTGCTGACGAAGTAGTTGTTGAAGGTCCGCGCCGACACGTTGGCCGCCGCGGCGATGTCCTCGACCAGGACGTTGTCCAGCCCGCGCTCGATGGCCAGCCGCATCGCGGCCGCCCCCAGTGCCTGCCGGGTGGCGAGCTTCTTGCGCTCCCGCAGGCCGGCCTGCCCGCGCGGGCCGGCGTGGCGGTCCGGGTTCTCCCCCGGCTCGCACGCCGCCGGCTGTGGCGGCGCGGCTGCGGTATCGGTCATGGCTGCAGCATACAAGAAACTGCGTGATGCGCAATTTTGCCGATGGCGAACATTTAGCCTGGCTAGATGCCCCTGCCTCGCGCGGGGCCGGGCCGGGTGAGCGGGCAGGCACGGCGGTCACTGCGTCTCACGCGGCGACATCGCCCCGTACAGGAACGTGTCGACCAGTTCCGCCGTGCTCAGCGCGCCCACGGCCCCGGGCCGCGACCGGCTGAACAGCAGGCCCAGGAACATCGCCGCGGCCTGCTCGCGCGGCACCCGCAGCGCGTGCTCGTCCGGCTCGAACAGGTCGCTGATCGCGGCCCGCGTCGCCGCGATCGACGCCTCCCTGGCCGCCATGTGCTCGGGGCCCGGCCGCTCCCGGCGGTCGTGCCGGTAGCCCGACGCGTGCAGCGCCCCGAGCACCGCCACCAGCCGGGTCAGGTGGGCCCCCAGCGCCTCGGCCGCCTCGGCCAGCCGGTCGGCCAGCGGCTCGTCCAGCGGGATCGAGGCGATCTCCCGGATCGCGTGCTCGTGCCGCAGCGCCTGGGCCATGACCGCGTCGAGAAGTTCCTCCTTGTCGGCGAACACCCGGAAGATCGTCGCCTCGCCGATGCCTGCGGCCCGGGCGACCTGGCTGGTCGTGACCTTCGCGCCGTACTCCGCCACCAGCGGCAGCGCGGCGGCCACGATCATCTCCCGCCGCTGCTCCGGGCTCATCCCCGGCGCCCGGCGCCGGGTGGTCTCGCTGGCCGTGGTCTCCTGCGTCATGGCCTGAACTCTACGGAGTGAGCACTCACTCCGTCAAGCTCGGAGTGAGTGCTCACTCCGGCATGTCGGGGCGGTTACGCCGGGCGGGCGGGTGGCATGCGCGGTTTCCCGACATCATGTGCTTCACCAGTCCCTTTGCCGCCGCAAGTCACGTCATTCAGACGTGGGTGTCCCGCTGGTGACACCCCGCCGCACTGTCCATATGTGCCAGCTCGTTCCTGTCTTCACCGGGCGCACTCGGTGCTGGGGCGCTGTTCATGATCGCGCGGACTTTTCAGCGACTATGACTGAAAAGTCCGCGTCATCGGCATCGCTGCCGTTTCGGCCGGGCGAAAGCCGGGATCCGGCGGGGCACTGAGCGAGGCTGGGGGGCACTGGGGCGGACGGTACCGCCGGAGTGACCGCTTCTTGCTGTTATCAGCGATTTGGCGGGGCTCAGGAGCGGTAGGCGGCCTGGCGCACCTGGTCCAGGCCGCCCAGGATGACGTTCAGCTGGCCCGGGTCGTCCAGGTACTCGAGCACCGCGTTGTTGAACGCGTTCTCCATGATCTGCGGCATCGAGTCGGACGCGTCGAAGCGGACGCTGGCCGCGCCGAGCAGGTCCCTGGCCAGCTCGCGGGACACGGGGTCCGGGTAGTCGCCCAGCGGCACCAGCCGGTTCACCGAGATCGCGCCGCTGCCGGGCCGCCGGATCCAGGCCTCCTGGGCGGCGGGGGTGGTCAGGTAGCCGATCAGCTTCCGGGCCGCCGCGGTGTCGCGGAACATGCCCAGCAGGTCGCCCGCCACCTCGGCGCTGCCCCGCCCGGCCGGGCTCAGCGGGGGGAACGGGATGAAGTCGAAGTCGGTCCGCGGCCGCGGGAGCGCGTGCCGGGAGCCGCCGAGCCGGTCCTGGGTGTAGAACGCGGTGATGAACGAGGCCTCGTGGTCCAGGTAGCAGCCGGGCGGGCGGGTGAACATGGGCTGCCCGGCCTGGCCGTAGCTGGTGACCAGCGCGGCCGCAGATCCGCCGCGGACCAGGCCGCGGGTGGTGGCCACGCTGCCGAAGACCTGCCAGGCCCGCCGGATCGGGGCCGAGGTCCAGGGCAGCGTGCCGGCCACCCACTCGTCGTAGATCTTCGGCCCGGACTGGTGCAGCACGATGTCCTCGATCCAGTCGGTCCCCGGCCAGCCGGAGTCCGAGCTGTCCTCCAGGCCCAGGCACCACGGCGTCGCGCCGCCGCGGGCCAGGCCGCGGGCCAGGCCGGTGAGCTGGTCCCAGGTCAGGCCGGGTGAGGTCAGCCTGGTCAGGTCGCGGGCCGGGAACTGGCGCGGGTCGTACCAGATCACGCTCTTCAGCGCGGCCTTGACGATGATCGCGTAATAGTGCCGGGCCCCCGACGGCCCGGCGGCCTGCATCAGGCTGCGCCATCCCGGCGTGTACTGCCGGGCCAGCCGGCCCTGGTCCAGCGCCGCGTCGATGGGGACCAGCGTCCCGTCGGCTGCGTCCTGGCGCAGCTCCCCCGGCCGGGACAGCACGGCCAGGTCCGGCGGGCTGCCGTCCTTGATGTCGCTGGCCAGCACGGCGTCGGCGTCGCGGGTCCCGGTGTAGTCGACCTGGATGCCGGTCCGGCGCTCGAACCCGCGCACCATGGCCAGGAACCCGCTCTGCTCGTCGCCGGTCCACGAGCCCAGCACGGTGACCACGGCCGGCCCGCCGGCCGGGCCACCGCCGCAGGCGGCCAGCCCGGACGCGGCCAGGCCGCAGGCGGCCAGCAGGGCGACGACGGAGCGCGGGGACCGGATGGGCATCGCGTCACCCCCGGTACTCGTCGAGGCGGAACTTGAACCCGAGCCAGGCCAGGCCCGCGATCGCCACGGCGAGCACCGGGATGCCGGCCGGCAGGCCGCCAGTGTCCTGCGCCGAGGTCAGGTCGGCGGTCAGCGCGCGGCTGGCCTGCTGGGTCGCGATCACGTTGAGCCCGCCCGAGCCGCTGGCCGCCTTCCCGGCCCGCAGCGCCGCCGCCTGGGCGTTCACGGCGCTGGCCTGGGCCTGCCAGACCCGGGTCAGCGCGGGCAGCGCCGTGCCCCGCGCGGTGCCGAAGGCGCTCTCGGCCGACAGCACCGTGGTCATCACCCAGGCCAGCAGGACCACGGTGAGCACCCCGGCCAGCACCAGCGGCGGGCTGGTCATCCGGCGGAACCGGCGCAGCAGGAACCGCTGGGCCCCGATGATCGACCACAGCAGCCAGCCCGCCGCGGCCAGCACGAGCAGCAGCAGCACCGGGCTGGCCCACCACGACGCCAGGCCCTGGTCCAGCGCCTGGCGGTCGGTCCCGGTCACGCCGCTGACGCTGGCCAGCAGGCCGCCCTGCGGGTTGCGCATGGCGCTGGAGGAGTAGGACAGGTAGGCGTAGCCCAGGTCGTGCCCGCTGGCGTTGCCCAGCGCGACGTCGGCCCGGCTGGCCGCGTCGGCCTGCTCTACCAGGCCCTGGTAGTTCACCAGCTGCCCGCTGACGGTCTGGAGCTGCTGGCTGGCGGTGCCCGACGGTGCTAAGGCGGCCAGCCGCTCCAGGTCCTGGCCGGCGGTCGTGATGTCGTTCTGGTACTGCTGGCCTGGCCCGGTGAGCTGGGCCTCGCCCGACCGGAAGCTCTGCCACGCCGCCCGGTCGGCGTCCGACAGCACCGCGTGCGCCTCGGTGGCGTCGGTGAACGCCGGGGCGTCCTGGTCGCGCACCGCGGCGGCGGTGCCGTGCAGCCCCTGGGCCACGATCGTGGCGACGAGCCAGAGCAGCACCGTGGCGGCCAGGATCAGGATCAGGAGGCGGCGCAGCTGGCCCGGAGTGCCGTCACGCCGCCAGCGGCCGGCCACCGCCGGCCTTGGCCGGGCCGCCGCCAGGCCGCCGGCCGGCACCGCGCCCGGCCCGGTCGTCACCGCGGGCGGGCTGGCCGCTCCGGGCGGCGCCACCCCTGCTGCGGGCACTGATGTTCCCCTTCGGCCATGCCGACGCTACGGACTCCTGACATAAACCCTATAACTTTCGAGTTACCAGCAATACGCCGAAAAGCCCCAGAAGGTTCATCTGGCTGACCCGCCCGGTCAGGCCGCAACGGCGCGCTCAGCCGACGGCAGCGCCGAACCACCTGGGCAGCCTGCTGAGCAGCTCCTGCTGGTCGTCACCGGCCCACGCGACGTGGCCGTCGGGCCGCAGCAGCGCCGCGGGCACGTCCAGCTCCTCGCTGACGTCGATGACGTGGTCGACCCGGTCGGCCCAGCCCGCCACCGACAGCCGGCAGGCCTGGTCGAGCAGCAGCCCGCGGCCGGCGTGCATCAGCTCGTAGAGGCGACCCCGCTTCAGCTGCACGTCCCGCAGCCGCCGGCCGAGCAGCTCAGGTCCCTCGCCGAAGTCGTAGCGGATCCCGGTCGCGGTGTTCTTCTCGATCAGGTACCGGTTCACGTCCTCGAAGTCCATCAGCTCCGACACCAGCCGGCGCACGGCCTGAGGGCCGGGCTCGAGGGACATCAGCTCCATCTGCGCGCGGGAGGTGTTCAGCACGTCGGCGGCCACCGGGCGCCGCTCGGCGGGGTAGCTGTCCAGCAGCCCTTCCGGTGCCCAGCGGTTGACCTCGGCGGCCAGTTTCCAGCCCAGGTTGAACGCGTCCTGGAGGCCGAGGTTCAGCCCCTGCCCGCCGGCCGGCGGGTGGATGTGCGCCGCGTCGCCGGCCAGCAGCACCCGCCCGCCCCGGTAGCGGTCGGCCAGCCGGGTGGCGTCGCCGAAGCGGGACAGCCAGCGCGGCGAGTGCGCGCCGAAGTCGGTGCCCGCGACGGCCCGCAGTTGCTGCCGGAACTCCTCGAACGTCGGCGCGACCGCGCGGTCCACGGCCACCCCCGCGGCGGGCACGACGACGCGGTACGCCCCGTCCCCGAGGGGCATGAGGCCGAACCGCAGCTCAGTCTTGCGGACTTCCTCGTTGGCGGCCGCGATTGCCGCCGGATCCGCGGTGACCTCCATCTCGCCCAGCAGGGTCTCGACCGTGGCGGGCTCGCCGGGGAAGCCGATGCCGAGCAGCTTGCGCACCGTGCTGCGGCCGCCGTCGCAGCCGACCAGCCAGCGCGCGCGCACGCTGCGTGCCGTCGGCCAGCCCGGCGGTCACCCCGTCCTCGTCCTGGCTCAGCCCGGTCAGCTCGCAGCCGCGCCGGATCTCGGCGCCGGCCTCGGCGGCGTGCTCGGCCAGCAGGCGGTCGGTGATGTTCTGCGGGATGCCGAGGGTGTACGGGTGCGCGGTGTCCAGCCGGCCCGGCGCCGGCTTGATGATGCCGGCGAAGGAACCACGGATCGGGTACTGCTGGCCGAGCGCGAGGAACCGGTCCAGCAGGCCGCGCTGGTCCATTATCTCGATGCTGCGCGCGTGCAGGCCGAGCGAGCGGACAATCCTGGTCGGCTCCGCGTCCCGCTCCAGCACGAGCACGCGCACGCCATGCAGCCGCAGCTCGCTGGCCAGCCACAAGCCGGTCGGCCCGCCGCCGGCCACGATTACGTCAAGCATGAATCTCCATTCGATTCAGTTGCGTTTCCTGGCTTCGGCTGGAGATTCTGCAGCACGACCCGGGGCTTGCCGCAAGACCCCGGGTGCGCTATAGATTGATAGTGGCAAGGAGCGCGTTCTCCTTGCCTTTTCCTTTTGGGTCGTCCGCTCAGCCCGAGGCGTCGCCCTGACCTGGGCGCCCGGCTGCTTGCGGGGCATGAGCACGGCCAGCACCAGGCCGACGGCCGCGACCACCGCCAGGAAGCCGATGGCCACCCCGAACGGCTGCCCGGCGGGCAGCTTGGACGCGACCAGCAGCGACCCGACCAGCGCGGTGCCCAGCGACGATCCCAGGTTGGAGACGCTGCGCGACAGGCCCGAGATGTCGCCCTGATCGGAGTCCGGGAAGCTGGACTGCACCACGTTCACCGACGACGTCAGCATGGTCCCGGCGCCCAGGCCGAACAGCAGCTCCCCCGGCACGTAGCTGAGCACGCTGGAGTCCTTCCGGACCAGCGCCAGCAGCAGGATCATCCCGGCCAGCGTGACCAGGAACCCGACGATGATCAGCCAGCGCTGCGGATGCCGCCGCGCGAACCGGTCCGCCGCCGCCGACGCGACCAGGATCCCGACCGTGGCCGGGGTGAGCATGAGCCCGGTCTGGATCGCGTCGAAGTGCCGGACCTCCTGGAGGTAGACCGAGATCACGAAGAACGAGCCCTGGAGGATCAGCCACTGGATCAGCTGGGTGCCCATGCCCAGGTTGGCCATCCGGTTGCGCAGCAGCCGCAGCCGCAGCAGCGGATCCTTGCCCTGGTGCTCACGGGACCGCAGGTGCAGGAAGAACCACAGCAGGAACAGCGCGCCGATCCCGACCAGCGGCCACACCGGGGACACCCCGCCCTTGGGCAGCACGACCGTGCCGCCGATCTTGAAGTCCTTGCGCGAGGCAAGGAACCCGTAGGTCCGCGACTCCAGCAGGCCCAGCACCACGAAGAACAGCCCGGCCGCGGACAGGATCGCGCCCTCCAGGTCAAACCGCGGGGCCGGCCCCGCGCGAGGCGGGTCGGTGATCCGCCGGGCCAGGACCACGATCCAGGCCACGATCAGCACCTGCAACCCGAACGAGGCCCGCCAGCTCACCGCGCTGGTCAGCACTCCGCCGATCAGCGGGCCCGCCGCCGCGCCCAGCCCGCCCGCGCCGCTGACCACCCCGAAGTACTTGGCCCGCGACTTGATGTCCGGGAACGCCACCGTGACCAGGATGTAGATGGGCGGGATCATCAGCGCCGAGCCGATCCCCTCCAGTACCGAGTAGCCGAAGATGAGCAGGCCCAGCCCGCTGGCCAGCAGGGCCAGCAGCGCCCCGGCCCCGTACACGATCAGGCCCGCGATGAAGCAGCGCTTGCGGCCCCAGATGTCGGTCAGCTTGCTGCCCGGGATCATCAGCGAGGCCATGACCAGCGTGAACAGCGTGATCGCCGTCTGCACGCCGAGCACCGTGGTGCTCAGGTCCTTGGCGATGGCGCTGATGGCCACGTTCATGTTCGTCGCCGCGTAGCTGGCCACGAACTGAGCCAGCGCCAGCGGCAGGATCATCGTGCGGGCCGGCGCGCCAGCCCGGACCGCCGTCGCCCCAGTCACCGGATCACCGGCGGGCCGGTCATGCGCCCAGGCTGGCCGCCGCGTCCCTGGCCTGCCTCACCCCGGCCGGGTGATTGGACGGGCCGCGGCCGGCCGAGGGCGCGAGGCTAGCGCTCCAGGGCCAGGCGGCCGGCCAGGGCGATCATGATCGTGCCGGAGCCGGCGTCGAGGGCCTGGCGGGCCCGGCGCCGGCGAGACAGCCAGCCGCCGAGTTTCCCGGCGGCCACGCCCACGGCCCCGTCGATGAGGACCTCGAACGCGATGAAGATCGCGCCGAGCACCGCGAACTGGCCCGGCACGTGGCCGAGGCCGCGGTCCACGAACTGGGGCAGGAAGGCCACCGCGAAGGTCACCATCTTGGGGTTCACCAGGTTGGTGACCAGGCCGCGCAGGTAGGCGTAGCGCCCGCTGACCCGGCGGCCGTCCTGGCCGGGCGGCCCGGCGGCGTCCTGGCCGGAGACCGGGCTGCCGCGCCGGGCGCTGCGCAGGGCCTGGACGCCGAGGTAAAGCAGGTAGGCGGCGCCGGCCAGGCGCAGCATGGTGAACGCGGCCGGCGCGGCGGCGAACAGCGCGGACAGGCCCGCCGCCACGGCGGTGATCTGGACGATCTCGCTGGAGGCCACGCCGAGGGTGGCGAGCAGCCCGGCCCGTGCCCCGCCGCGGGCCCCGGTGGCCAGCACGAACATCATGTCCGGACCAGGTGCGATCATGGCGACGAACACCACCACGAGGTACAGGGCGAGCAGATGGGTATTCACGGGGTACTCACGAGGTGTTCACGCCGGGCCTCCCGCCACCTCGGCACCTGACCGGGCTGACCGGTGCCCCTGGACGCCACCCAGTATCCCAGCGGTGTCACGTCAAATACCGGACCTTGAGCACTGAGCTGGCAGGTTTGCGACAGCAACGTCCGGGCCTGGCTACTTCACCGCTTGCTGTCGCATTCTCGCTAGGCACAGTCGGGCAGAGCGGGCATGCTGGACGACATGCATGAGGACACCGAGCGCTGCGTGCGCGCTGTCCAGTCGAAGGACGCGCGGTTCGACGGCTGGTTCTTCACCGCCGTGCTGACGACCGGGATCTACTGCCGGCCGAGCTGCCCGGTGGTGCCGCCGCGGCCGGAGAACATGGTCTTCTACCCCAGCGCGGCGGCGGCCCAGCAGGCCGGATTCCGGGCCTGCAAGCGCTGCCGCCCGGACGCCAGCCCGGGCTCGCCCGAGTGGAACGTGCGGGCCGACCTGGTGGCCAGGGCCATGCGGCTGATCGCCGACGGGGTCATTGACGCCGACGGCGTGCCGGGCCTGGCCCGGCGGCTGGGCTACAGCGTCCGCCAGCTCGAGCGGCAGCTGCTGGCCGAGCTGGGCGCGGGCCCGCTGGCGCTGGCCCGCGCGCAGCGGGCGCAGACCGCCCGGCTGCTGATCGAGACCACGGCGCTGCCCATGGGCGACGTGGCGTTCGCGGCCGGCTTCGCCAGCATCAGGACGTTCAACGACACGGTCCGCCAGGTGTTCGCGCTGTCCCCCAGCGAGCTCCGCCACCGGGCCGGGCGCGGGCGCCCCGCCCCGGCGGGCGGTGCGCTGGCGCTGCGGCTGCCGTTCCGGGCCCCGCTGTTCCCGGACAACCTGTTCGGCCACCTGGTGGCGACGGCGGTGCCGGGGGTGGAGGAGTGGCGGGACGGCGCCTACCGGCGGACCCTGCGGCTGCCGCACGGGCCGGGGGTGGTGGCGCTGCGGCCGCTGGCCGACCACGTGGGCTGCCAGCTGGCCCTGGCCGACCTGCGCGACCTGGCCACCGCGATCAGCCGGTGCCGGCGGCTGCTGGACCTGGACGCCGACCCGGTCGCCGTGGCCGACCTGCTGCGCGAGGACCCGGTGCTGACCCCGCTGGTCGACAAGGCGCCAGGACGGCGGGTGCCCAGGACCGTGGACCCGGCGGAGTTCGCGGTGCGCGCGGTCATCGGGCAGCAGGTGTCCACCGCGGCGGCCCGGACCCACGCGGGCCGGCTGGCCCGGGCGCACGGCGAGCCGGTGCAGGACCCGGCCGGCGGGCTGACCCGGCTGTTTCCCGGCCCGGCGGCGCTGGCCGGGGTGGACCCGGGCACGCTGGCGTTCCCCCGGTCCCGGCGCACGACGTTCGCGGCGCTGACCGGGGCGCTGGCGGCCGGCCGGATCGACCTGAGCCCCGGCGGTGACTGGGCTGAGGCCCGGCGGCGGCTGGGCGCGCTGCCCGGCATCGGCCCGTGGACGGTGGAGACCATCGCCATGCGGGCCCTCGGCGACCCGGACGCGTTCCCCGCCACCGACCTCGGCGTCCAGCTCGCCGCCCGCGAGCTCGGCCTGCCCGCCGGCCCGGCCGGGCTCACCGAGCGCGCCGCGGCCTGGCGGCCGTGGCGGGCGTACGCGGTGCAGTACCTGTGGGCCACCAGCGACCATGCCATCAACGAGATGCCCGGCCCCGGCGGGCCAGGAAAGGACCAGCCATGACCACCACAGCGCGGGCCACGACAGCACGGGAAACGACAGCGCGGGCCACGACGCACGTCACGATCGGCAGCCCGGTCGGCCCGCTGACCCTGGTCGCCGCCGGCGGGCGGCTGACCGGCCTGTACATGGACGCCCAGCGGCACCTGCCGGACTGGGCGGCCTTCGGCCCGGCCGGCGACCCGGCCAGCGCGCCGTTCGGCGCCGCGGCCGGCCAGCTGAGCCGGTACTTCACCGGCGAGCTCACCCATTTCGACCTGCCGCTCGAGCTGGCCGGCACCGCGTTCCAGCGTCAGGTGTGGGCGGCCCTGCGGGACATCCCCTACGGCCGGACCGCCACCTACGGCGAGCTGGCCGCCGCCCTGGGCAAGCCCGCCGCCAGCCGGGCGGTCGGCCTGGCCAACGGCAAGAATCCGATCTCCATCGTGGTGCCCTGTCACCGGGTGATCGGCTCGGACGGCAGCCTGACCGGATACGGCGGCGGCATTGACCGCAAGCGGTTCCTGCTCGATCTCGAACAAGGCGCGGCGCGCCAGGCGGAGCTGCCCGGCCTGGCTCCGTAGCATTATCCGAATGAGCAGCCGCTTTTATCAGCTGGTGATTGACAGCCGCGACCCGCACGCGCTGGCCCGATTCTGGGCCCAGGTCCTGGAGCAGCCGATCCTGTTCGAGGACGACGACGAGGTCATCGTAGGCGCGGACGAGTATGCCTTTCCCGGCCTGTGCTTCGTGCCGGTGCCGGAGGGCCAGACGGTCAAGAACCGCCTGCATATCGACCTGAACCCGGACGACAGGGACGCCGAGGTGGCGCGCCTGATGGCGCTGGGCGCCACCCGCGCGGACGTCGGGCAGGGGCCGGACGTGACCTGGGTGGTGCTGGCTGACCCCGAGGGCAACGAGTTCTGCGTATTGCGCCGCCATGACACGCTGACCGCGTAGGCCGCCGCGACGCCGGCGTCGAATCTCGCCCGCGGGGGCCTGCCGAATGTGATTCACAGCGCTACGGTGTTACCGGGGCCAGCGTCCGCGACAGCGACGGGACCGAATAATGGGCACGGTTAGCGCACAACTTAAATGATCGATCAGGGCCGGGTGAGTATTTCCGACGAGCCTAATAGCTTTGTCGGCCGGGAGCGCGAGCTCGAGGAACTGCGCCAGTTCGCGCGGGGGATGCGCGCGGTCACGCTGTGCGGCGCAGGCGGCATCGGCAAGACGCGGCTGCTGCTGCGCCTGCTGGCCGCCCTGGCCGACGACTACCCCGACGGGACCTGGTTCGTGGAGCTGGGCGACCTGCGGCAGGCCGAGCTGGTGGTGTCCCGGGTGGCCACCGCGATCGGGGTGGCCGAGGAGCCGGGCGTCCCGCTGATCGAGACGCTGACCGACGCGCTGCGCACCCGGCGCCTGCTGCTGGCCCTGGACAACTGCGAGCACCTCATCGAGGCCTGCGCCAGCCTGTGCCAGCGGCTGCTGGCCGGCTCCCCCGGCCTCCAGGTCGTCGCCACCAGCCGGGAGGCGCTGCGGGTGGCGGCCGAGGCGGTGTGGCAGGTGCCGCCGCTGGCGCTGCCCCCGATCGGCCTCACCAGCGCCCCCGAGCTGGCCGCCTACGACGCGGTCCGGCTGTTCGCCGACCGGGCCGCCGCGGCCGTGCCCGGCTTCTCGCTGGGCCCGGCCAACGTCTCGTCGGTGGTGGCGGTGTGCCGGGCCCTGGACGGGCTGCCGCTGGCCATCGAGCTGGCCGCGGCCCGGGTGCGGGTGCTGTCGGTGGACCAGATCGCGTCCCGGCTGGGTGACCGGTTCCACCTGCTGACCACCGGCGACCGGACCGCGCCGCCGCGGCAGCAGACCCTGCGCGCGGCCATCGACTGGAGCTATGACCTGCTGTCGGAGCCCGAGCAGGTGCTGATGCGCCGGCTGTCGGTGTTCTCCAGCTCGGCGCTGGAGATGGCCGAGCAGGTCTGCGCCGATGAGCAGCTGCCCGCGGCCGAGATCCTGGACCTGCTGGCCGGCCTGGCCGAGAAGTCGCTGGTCGAGGTGGAGCCCGACATGCTCGCCCAGGCCCGGTACCGGATGCTCGAGACGATCCGGGAGTACGCCGCCGCCCGGCTGGACGCGGCCGGCGAGACCGGCGAGATGCGGCGGCGGCAGACCGCCTACTCGCTGACGGTCGCCGAGCAGAACATGAGCGTCGGCATGGCGCTGACCCCCGGGCCCTGGTCGGCCCGGGTCGACGTGTTCCGCCGCTACGACGCCGAGGCCGGCAACGTGCGCGAGGTGCTGCGCTGGTGCCGCGACCAGGGCGACATCGAGCGCGGCCTGCGCATCTGCACCGCGATCTCGCCGTGCTGGATCGTCCGCGGCTCGTTCGGCGAGGGCGCCGAGTGGCTCGAGGAGTTCCTGGCCGCCGCGGGCGATGAGGTGCCCGCGGCGATGCGCGGCGCGGCCCTGATCGCCCAGGGCCAGCTCGCGCTGGCCGCCGGCGACCCGCCCGGCGCCTGGAAGCTGGCCAGCGAGGGCCTGGAGCTGTGCCGGGCGGCCGGCAGCGAGTTCTGGATCGCCACCGCGCTCAACCTGCTGTCAGAGACCGCCCTGCACACCGGGCAGATCACCGACGGGGCCAACCTGGCCGACGAGGCCATCGCCTGCGCCCGGCAGGCCGGCGACCAGTGGAACGAGGGCTACGCGCTCGGCACCAAGGGCGCCGCGGCCGCGCTGGCCGGCAACCAGCGCGAGGCCGAGGAACTCGCCGGGGAAGCCCTGGTCGTGATGCGCCGCATCGACCAGCAGTGGGGCACCGCGCGCACCCTGCTCGGCCTGGGCGACCTGGCCCGGATGCGCCGCGACGTGCCCGCCGCCCGCCGCTACTACCTGGCCGCCCTGGGCATCCTGCGCGAGGTGGACGCCCGCCCCGAGATCGCCCGGTGCCTGGCCGGCCTGGGCCGGATCGCGATGGAGGAGGGCAACCTGGCCCGGGCCCGCGAGCACCTGGCCGACGGCCTGCGGCTCAGCCTGAACGCCGGCAGCCGGATGGGCATCTCCCGCGGCCTGCTGGCCTTCGCCACCCTCGCGGTGCGCGAGGACCGGGCCGACCGCGCCGTCCAGCTCACCGCGGCGGTGACCGCGCTGCGCGAGTCGGCCCACCTGCCGCCGCTGCCCGGCTCGCGCACGCAGCGCTACCTGGACGCCGCCGCTCCCCTGGGCCAGCGGCTGGTCGCCGCGCTGTGGGCCAAGGGACTGACCATGACCAGCGCCGACGCGGCCGAGCTGGCTTTCGCCGCGCCGGAGTCCCCGCCGGCCAGCGGCGGCCAGGCGGCTGATGACCAGGCGGGTGCCGGGCGGCCCGGCGGGCAGCCGGCCGCGGACCGGCCGCTGGCCGCCCCTGGCGCCGGGCTCCCGGCCGGGACGCTGACCGCGCGCGAGCGCGAGGTCGTCGCGCTGATCGCGGCGGGCCGCAGCAACAAGGACATCGCTAAGGAGCTGTTCATCAGCCCGGCCACCGCCGCCCGGCACGTGGCCAACATCCTGGGCAAGCTCGGTTACACCTCGCGCAGCCAGGTCGCCGCCTGGGCCGCCTCATCCGACGACGCGACCTAGCCCGCCGTGGCGAGCCACGGCCCGCGCAGTGCGCTGATCGTTGAGGTCCCCGCGGCCGAGCCGGTCGTGGCGCGGCACCGGGAGCGGCTCGACTCCAGCGCGCCGCTGGGCGTCCCGGCGCACGTCACGGTGCTGTACCCGTTCATGCGACCCGACGCGATCGGCCCGCCGGTGCTCGCCGAGCTGGAGCGGCTGTTCGCGGCGGCCGGCCGGTTCCGCTTCCGGCTCGGCCGGACCGCCTGGTTCGGCCAGGAGGTGCTGTGGCTCGCGCCCGACCAGCCCGGCCGCTTCGCCGCCCTGACCGGCCGCGCCGGCCGCGCCTTCCCCGGGTTCCCGCCCTACGGCGGCCGGTTCGAGGTCGTCGTCCCCCACCTGACCGTGGGCGAGGGGCACGCGGCGGGCGAGCTGCGCGCGGCCGAGGAGTCCGTCCGGGCCGGCCTGCCCATCGATGCCGAGGCCACCGCGGTCACGCTGATGATCCAGGAGGCCGCCGGGGCGCACTGGGCCAGGACCGCCGCCTTCCCGCTGGCCGCAGGCCCGGTGCCAGCCGGAGACCCGGCGCCGGCCGGAGACCTCGTGCCAGCCGGCGATCCGGTGCCGGAGGCCTAGCTGGGGTCGAACAGCGCGCTGACCGACTCGCCCTCGTGGATGCGCCGGATGGCCTCGGCCAGCGCCGGGGCGATCGAGATGACCTTGAGCTTGGGCACCGAGCCGTCGGCCGGGATGGCGACCGTGTTGGTGCAGACGATCTCCTCGACCTCGGGCACCGCCGCGATCCGCTCCAGCGCCCCGTCGCTGAACAGGCCGTGGGTGCAGGCGATGTGCACCGCGCGGGCCTCGTGCTCGCGCAGCACGGCCAGCAGCTCCATGGTCGTCGTGCCGCGGGCGATCTCGTCGTCCAGGACGATCACGTTCCGTCCGGCCACCTCGCCGATGATCGAGCTGATCGTGACCCGCTGGTCGCTGTGCCGCTCCTTGGCGCCGGCTGCCACCGGCAGGCCGAGCATGCGGGCCAGCGCGGCGGCCTGCTTGGCGTTGCCCAGGTCGGGCGAGACGACGACGGAGTTGCTGAGGTCGCGGGCGGCGAAGTGACCGGCCAGCTCGCGCAGGGCGTGCAGGTGGTCGACGGGCACCGAGAAGAAGCCGTGCACCTGCGGGGCGTGCAGGGTCATGGCCAGCACCCGGCTGACGCCCGCGGTGGCCAGCAGGTCGGCGACGAGGCGGCCGCCGATGGACACCCGCGGCATGGACTTCTTGTCGGACCGGGCGTAGGCGTAGTGCGGGATGACCGCGGTGACCCGGGCCGCGGACGCGCCCCTGGCCGCGTCGATCATGAGCAGCAGCTCGACCAGGTTCTCCTGCACGGGCGGGCCGAGCGGCTGGATGAGGAAGACGTCCCGCTCGCGGACGTTGGCCTGGAGCTGGACCTCCAGGCAGTCGTTGGCGAACCGGGTCAGCCGCACGGGCCTGAGGGGAACGTCGAGGTCGTCGCATATCTCGGCGGCCAGGGCAGGGTGGGCGCTGCCGCCGAATACCGCTATCTCTCGCACGTGCTCAGGCTAGGGGTTCGGGCCGGGGCTGGCCGGCCCAGCCCGCCAGCTCCCGGCCGGCCTGCCGCAGCCAGCGGTCGGGCTCGGCCATCGCGGCGGCCGCTCCCCCGGCCAGCTCGGCCAGTGCCACGGCCCGGCGGATGGCCGGCACGGGCGGGCCGCCGATGGCTCCCGCGACCAGCGCGGCGGGCACGCCAGCCCGGCCGGCGGCGGCGACCACGGCCCCGACCACCTTGCCGGCGGCGGAGGTCTGGTCGTAGCGGCCCTCGCCGGTGATGACCAGGCCCGCCCCGGCCAGCGCGGCGTCCAGGCCGGCGATCCGGGCGATCTCGGCCGAGCCGGGGCGCAGCTCGGCGCCCCAGGCGGCGGCCAGCCCGTAGCCGGTGCCGCCGGCCGCGCCGGCGCCGGGCTCGGCCGGCCGCCCGCCGAGCACGACGGCCAGCTTGGCCAGGCCCTGTTCCAGCTCGATCACCTGACCGGCGGTGGCGCCCTTCTGGGGGCCGAACACCACCGCGGCGCCGTTGGGGCCGAGCAGGGGGGCGCGGACGTCGGTCAGGCAGGCCACGCCGTCCGGCGGGGGCGGCCGCAGGCCGCCCAGGTCGGCGCTGGCCAGCCGGGCCAGCGCCCCGCCGCCGCGGGGCAGCTCCCGCTGGCCCGCGTCCAGGAAGCGCGCCCCGAGCGCGGCCAGCGCCCCGGTCCCGCCGTCGGTGGACGCCGAGCCGCCCAGGCCCAGCACGATGCGGCGGGCCCCGGCGTCCAGCGCGCGGCCGAGCAGCTCGCCGACGCCCGCGGTGTGCGCGCCCAGCGGGTCGGGCACGGCCAGCTGCGGCAGCCCGGCCGCGCTGGCCAGCTCGATGACGTGCACCTGGCCGGGCAGCTCCAGCCAGCGCGCGGTGACCGGCCCGGCGCCGGGCCCGCTGACCCGGGCCTCGTGCCAGCGCGCCCCGGCGCTGGCGGCGGCCAGCACCGCCACGGTGCCCTCGCCGCCGTCGGCCAGCGGCAGGCAGGTCACCTCGTCCCCCGGCCGGGCCGCCCGCCAGCCCGCGGCCAGCGCGGCGGCCGCGTCGGCGGCGCCGATGGTGCCCTTGAACGAGTCGGGCGCGACCACCACCCGCATCAGGAACTGGCCGGGGCGCGCTCACTGAGCCGCGGCACGTAGGGCGGCAGCCCCAGGGCGGTCCTGATCTCCTGCTGGACGATCTCCTTGTCCGGCCGGGTGTCGACGGTGACCACGTACTCCTTGCGGCGGAAGATCTCCAGCACCGGGTCGGTCTTGGTGTGGTACTCGTGCAGCCGGACGGCCAGCGCCTCCTCGGTGTCGTCCTCGCGCTGGATCAGCTCCCCGCCGCAGGCGTCGCACTTGCCGTCGGCGTGCGGGCTGTTGTCGAGCAGGTTGTAGTCCATGCCGCAGCCCGAGCACAGCCGCCGGGCCAGCACCCGCCGCCGGACCTCGCTGTCGGGCAGGTAGAGGTGGATCACCCCGTCGATGTCGTAGCTTTCCAGGAAGAACTCGGCCTGCCGCTCGCTGCGCGGAAACCCGTCGATGATGAAGCCGTAGTTCCAGTCGTGCTCGGCCAGCCGCTGGGAGACCACGCCCTCGATCACCTCGTCGGGGACCAGGTTGCCGGCCGCCATGGTGCGCCGGATCTGCGCGCCGAGCTTGGTGTGGTGCTGCACGTTCCAGCGCAGGATGTCCCCCACGCCGATGTTCACGAGGTCGAGATCCTCCGACAGCATGGCGGCATGAGTGCCCTTGCCGCTGCCCTGGACACCCATGATGACGTATTTCCGCATGCCGCAACCTTAGGCAGCGACCGGTGGTGTCCGCGCTCTGACCCGCCGTTAGGCCGGGCGCCGCCGAACCAGCCAGATGGTCGCCGCAGCCAGCAGCCCGGACACCGTCAGCAGGCCGCCCCCGACGATGGCCTGGAGCGCCCAGAACCGGTCCGGCGGCTGGTAGCCCATGAGCCAGACGACGTGGTGCTGGGCCATCCACGGCCCCATCCTCGGGCCCTGGTCCATGGCGACGTTCAGGCCGCGGTTCTGCGCGGCGATCAGCATCCACACCGCCTGCAGGGCCAGGTCGGGGTAGTGCGGGCTGTAGCTCTGCGGGGCGAACTCGATCCACAGCCTCGGGCCGCCCTCGGCGGCGATCCGGGGCAGCTCGATGCCCGCCACGACCAGGGGCACCAGGGCGCAGCCGGCCAGCACCAGCGACGTGATCACCGCCCGGCCGTGCAGCCGTCAGGCGTAGGAGGCGGTCACGGCCGCCCGCCGGCCACCGCGGTCTCCGGTCCCGGCAGCGCGTTAGCCCCGGGCTCGCGCAGGTAGGCCAGCACCAGCTCCTCCAGCCCGATCGGGTGAACTTCACAGTCATCGCAAACAAGGGGCCGCCCGGGCCGGCTCCCCCGCACGACCGCGCAGACCTGGGTGCCGGTCCTCAGGACCCGGACGGGGCTCAGCCCGTCGCAGGCCGCCAGCGCGTCCGCGGGACCGGTCAGGACTCGGTGGGTGGCCAGCAGGTCGTCGACCCGGCCGGCCACCTGGAGCCGCCCGGCGTTCAGCACGATCAGGTAGTCGGCGATCCGCTCCAGCTCGGCCAGCACGTGCGAGGAGAAGATCACCGACAGGCCGGTCTCGGCCACCGCCGCCATGAGCAGGCCCAGGAACTCGTGCCGGGCCAGCGGGTCCAGGCGGGCCAGCGGCTCGTCCAGGAGCAGCAGCCGCGGCCCCTTGGCCAGCGCGAGGGCCAGGGCGAGCTGGGCCTGCTGGCCGCCGGACAGGGCGCCCACCCGGTGACCCGAGCGGTATCCCCAGCCGCCCGAGGCGCTGGGTGACCTGGGCGCTGTCCCAGCGCTGGTTCAGGCTCCGGGCCAGGTCCAGGGTGGCGGCCACGGTCAGGTGCTGGTAGAGCGGCGCGTCCTGGGCCACGAAGCCGGTCCCGGCCAGGGCCGCGGGCGAGCCGGGGGTCAGGCCGTCCAGCACCCGGACCTGGCCGGCCGTGGGCCGGGCCCGGCCGACGGCCAGGTGCAGCAGCGTGGTCTTGCCGGCCCCGTTGGGGCCGACCAGCGCGGCCACGTGGCCGGCGGGCACGGCCAGGTGGCACTCGCGCAGCGCCCAGATCCGGCCGTAGCGCCTGCCCAGCCCCTGGGTGACCAGCCCCAGGGTGACGAGCCCCTGGGTGACCAGGGCGGTCACGCGACCGCTCCGCGGCGGTCCACGTAGTCCCGCAGCGCGCTGCCGAACAGGGCGGTGATGCCGTCGGCGTCCAGGCCGGCCTCGTCGGCGGTGCGCAGCCAGGCGACCAGGCTGCGCCGCAGCGCGGCCTGCTGGGCCAGGCTGACCTGGCGCAGCGTGCCCGCGATGAACGTGCCCTGGCCCGGCCGGCCGACCGCGAGGCCCCGGTGCTCTAGCTCGCGGTAGGCCTTGAGGACCGTGTTGGGGTTGATCGCCAGGGTCCCGACCACGTCCTTGACCGTCGGGAGCTGGTCGCCGAAGGTGAGCTGGCCCAGCCGGATGGCCTGCTCGACCTGCTGGACGAGCTGCAGGTAGGTCGGCACCCCGGAGCCCGGGTCGAGCCGGAACACCAGGGACGCCGCACCAGACCCTTTCCCTATAGTCATAGGTAAAGGGTAGTACGCCAGGAGCCCCGGCTGTCAACGGGTGTCAACGGCCGGGGCGCAGTGATCCGGGGCTAGCGGCTGGGGTCGGGCTCGAGGCCGTCGGGCAGCGCGAAGCGGCGCTCGCACCAGCGGCGCAGGCGGGGGTCGAGCGACGTCCTCAGCACCGGCCAGTCCTCGCGCAGCAGCGCCGCGTTCAGGAACCGCCTGACGTCGTTGCGCTGGCCCTGGGTCAGCACGATGCCGTACATGCTGCGCCGGGTGGCGTCGTCGGTGACGTCGAATTCCCGCATCCCCGGCCACGACAGGTGCCTCGGCAGCACGATGACTCCCTTGGCCGGCCCGCGCAGCTCCTCGAGGCGGTCGGGCAGCCGGCCCCCGTGCCCGAGCTTGCCCGAGAGCAGATCAGCTAGCGACATACTTCAGGATTATCGCCGGCGGCCAGCCCGGGGCGGCGCAGTGACGCGCAGGCCAGGGCGCTGGACCGGGCGCTGGGCGACGGCCGGGGCGGGCGACCGCGGCTGTTAGCGAGCCATTTTGGTTTGCGGGCGCGGAGGCGAGCCCGCCATCATCGGGTGATGGACGTGCTGGGCCGCCCCGCCGAGGAGCTGAGCTACGACGACGTCACGCTGCGCCGCTGGCGCCAGGCCGACGCCGATCTGGCCTTCCGGCTGGTCAGCGACTCGCTCGAGCACCTGCGGCCCTGGATGAGCTGGGCGGCGGAGTACTCGCCCGAGGCCGCGCGGGAGTACCTGCTGAGCTGCGAGCGGGAGTGGCAGGACGGCACCGCCTTCAACTACCTGATCAGCGAGAACGGCGTGCCGTGCGGGAGCGCGGGGCTGATGGCCCGGATCGGCCCCGGCGGGCTGGAGATCGGCTACTGGGTGGCCAGGGAGCACACCGGCCGCGGCATCGCGACGGCGGCGGCCGCCGCGCTGACCGAGGCGGGGCTCGGGCTGCCGGGCATCGAGCGGACCGAGATCGTGCATGACCTGAGCAACGCGGCCAGCGGCCAGGTGCCGCGCAAGCTGGGCTACGCCAGGGTCGGGACGGGCGTGGGCCGGTTCCCCAGGGCGCCGGGCGAGTGCGGCACCAGCGCGATCTGGCGTTTGGTGCGCCCGCCCGCTGGGTAAGGCGCGCCGGCACGGCGCTAGCATCACTGGTATGTCCAGCACCACGCCGGCCAGCACAGGGCCCGGATCGCGATGGCGGTTCGTGATCACCCCCCGGTGGCTCGCCTGGCACGCGTTCACGGTGGCGGCGGTCTGGGGCATGCTGTGGCTGGGCGACTGGCAGTTCCACCGCGCGGAGTCCGGCAACGCCCTGAGCTGGGCCTATACGTTCGAGTGGCCGGTTTTCGCGGCGTTCGGCATCGTATTCTGGGCCAAGACGATCATCGATGAGGGCAAGCCGAAGCAGGCAGACGGCGAGGAAGCGGAGTCGGCGGCCGGGTCCGGCTCTGCGGCCGAGGGCACGACGGGACTGCCGGCCCGCCGGCACGTGCCGAGCCGCAGTGCGGCGAACGGCAGCGCCGAGGGCGAGGCCGAGGACGACGAGGGCGACAACACGGAGCTGGACGAGTACAACGCCTACCTGGCCAAGCTGCAGCAGCAGGTGCAGGGTCACGGCCGGTGGCACGGGCTGCGCTAGCTTTCCGCGCGCCCATCAGAGAAGAAGGAGGTCCCGGTGCGTCCAGACGCGCTCGCGCTGGTGGTGCGTGCCTACCGGGTGATGGCCTACGTCACCGGCGTGGTGCTGATGGTGCTGTGCTTCGTGGGCATCCCGCTCCAGGTCTTCGCGCACAACCTGGTCATCGTGAAGTACGTCGGGACCGCGCACGGCATCCTGTACATCATCTACGTGGTCGTCGCGTTCGTCATGAGCCGCATGGTGCGCATTCCCATCGCCAGCTGGCGGACGGTCATCGTGCTGGCGGCCGGGACGATCCCGGTGCTCACGTTCGTGGTCGAGCGCTGGGTGACCCGCAGCTACATCAACCCGGCCCTGGCCGCGGCCGGGGTTACTCCGCGTGAGCACCCAGTACTTCGCTGAGCAGCCGGATGCTCCGCACCGGCCCGGCCTGGTCCACGTGGTGCTGCCCGACGTGCACCTGGCCCTGCAGACCGACGCCGGGGTCTTCTCGCCCGGCCGCCTCGACCCCGGCAGCCGGGTGCTGCTCGAGACCGCCCCGCCGCCGCCCGCGACCGGGGACCTGCTCGACCTGGGCTGCGGATACGGCGCGCTGGCCCTGGTGCTGGCCAGCCGGGCCCCCGCGGCCAGCGTGTGGGCCACGGACGTGAACCGCCGGGCGCTAGCGCTGTGCTCGATTAACAAAGGTGCCGCCGGGCTGGCCAACGTCCGCTGCGTGCCGCCCGATGACCCGGATCTGCCGGCCAGCTTCGGGCTGATCTGGTCCAACCCGCCGATCCGGATCGGCAAGGCGGCCTTGCACGAGCTGCTGTCGGCCTGGCTGGCCCGGCTGACGGCCGACGGCGAGGCGTTCCTGGTCGTGCAGCGCAACCTGGGCTCGGACTCGCTGCAGCGCTGGCTGACCGAGGCGGGCTGGGCGGCGGACCGGTTCGCCGCCCGGGCGGGATACCGGGTACTGAAGGTGACCAGGGAGGCGCAGGCATGACGACGGCGGAGACCGGCGGCGGCAGCTCGGGTCGACCGACGTCAAGCGGCTGAACCGGTCCTGGCGCCGCCGCACCCAGGCCCGGATCGGGCTGCTGCTGGAGTCGGTGGGCCAGCCGTTCAACGTGGGCTCGATCATCCGGACCGCGGCCGTGTTCGGCGTTGACCAGCTGTGGCTGTGCGGGGCCAGCGCCACCCCCGAGCATCCCTCGGCCCGCAAGACCGCGCTGGGCACCGACCGCTACCTGCCCTGGGAGCAGCTGCCCGACGGCCGGGCCGGGGTGGCCGCGGCCCGGGCGGCGGGCCTGCGGGTCATCGCGGTGGAGCTGGCCAGCGGGGCGGTGCCGCTGCACGAGGCGGCGCTGGAGGGCGACATCTGCCTGGCCCTGGGCAACGAGGACCGGGGCTGCTCGGCGGCGCTGCTGGCCGCGGCGGACGCGGTGGCCTACATCCCGCAGGCGGGCAAGGTCGGGTCGCTGAACGTGGCCGCGGCCGCGGCCATCGCGCTGGCCGAGGCCCGCCGCCGGGAGTGGGCCGGCCCGGACGCCGGGACCTGGTCAGGAGCAGAGCCGGAGACAGAGCCGGGAACCGGGCCGGACCCCGGGGACTGACCCGGCATACTGATCTCGTGCCGCCCGTGACGCCTGGATTCCTTGATCATCCGCGCCCGATCGCGTTCGCGCACCGCGGCGGGGCCTCCCACTTCGCGGAGAACTCCTGGCCCGCCTTCGAGCACGCGGTCAAGCTGGGCTACGCCTACCTGGAGACCGACGCGCACGCCACCGCCGACGGCCAGGTGCTGGCCTTCCACGACAAGACCCTGGACCGGGTGACCGACGCGGCCGGCCGGATCGCCGAGCTGCCCTACGAGCGGGTGGCCAGGGCCCGGATCGACGGCACCGAGCCGATCCCGCTGCTGGCCGACCTGCTCGGCGCCTGGCCGGACGTGCGGTTCAACATCGACGTGAAGGATGCCCCGGCGATCGGGCCGCTGGCCGAGGTGATCCGGCGCACCGGGGCCTGGGACCGGGTCTGCGTCACCTCGTTCTCCGGGCGGCGGCTGGGCGCCACCCGGCAGGCCCTGGCCCAGCCGGTCTGCATGGCCACCGCGCCGGCCGGCATCGGCCTGGTCCGGTACGGCGTCCCGGCCCGCGTGCTGGCCGGCCGCTTCGCCCGGCTGTCGATCCGGTGCACCCAGATCCCCTACGGGATGGCTTCGCCCCGGTATGTCCGCCGCGCGCACGCCGCCGGGCTGCAGGTGCACGTGTGGACGGTCAACGACCCCGAGATCATGGCGGCCATGCTCGACCTGGGCGTCGACGGGATCATGACCGACCAGATCGAGGCGCTGCGCGAGCTGATGATCAGCCGCGGCCGGTGGAACCCGCGGCAGCCCGGCTAGCCGGTCCCGGTTGTCCGGGCTCGCCCCGCCGCGCCCGCTCCCGGCGCGAATTGCCCCGGCCGGCGCACATCTGGCAGCCCAGGGGGTTGGAACATGGGCTGGCCGGGAATCTTGTCCGGGAACTCACCGTTGTCAACGAGGACGGCTGGGCGCCTGAAAGGCAGTGGAACTTATGGCGGAACGCGCACTTCGCGGTACACGACTCGGAGCTACGAGCTACGAGAACGACCGTAACACAGACCTGGCACCTCGCCAGGAGGTTGCTTTCGAGTGCCCCAAGGGCCACAGATTCACGGTGCCCTTCTCCGCCGAGGCTGAGCTGCCCGCGAACTGGGAGTGCCGGGTCTGCGGCGCGGTCGCCTTCACCGCCACCGGCGACCTGCCGACCCCCAAGAAGGCCAAGGCGCCGCGCAGTCACTGGGACATGCTCATGGAGCGCCGCACGCTCGCCGACCTGGAGGAAGTGCTGGCCGAGCGGCTGGCGATCATCCGCGGTGAGCGCGGGTCCGGGCACGCCGCCCAGCCGGCCCGGACGCACACGACGCGGCAGCGCAAGAGCGCCTAGCGCCAGCCGGACTGCCTAGCGCTAGCCGGAGTTACGGGGCCTGCGACCCAGTCGCTGGCGCAGGCCCCACTGGGTCACCCGCCACAGGGCCTCGGCCACGATGGCGCGGCTCATCTTGCTCGCGCCGCGGGTCCGCTCGGTGAACGTGATCGGCACCTCGCGTACCCGGAAGCCCGCCCTGACCGTCCGCAGCGTCAGGTCGATCTGGAAGCAGTAGCCCTGGGACTGGACTGCGGGCAGGTTGATGGCGCGCAGCGTGGCCGCCCGGTAGGCCCGGTAGCCCCCGGTCGCGTCGTGCACGCCGATGCCGAGCATCAGCCGGGTGTAGGCGTTGCCGCCGCGGGACAGGATCTCGCGTGACCTCGGCCAGTTGACCACGACGCCGCCCGGCACCCAGCGGGACCCGACCACCAGGTCGGCGTCCTCCAGCGCGGCCAGCAGCCGGGGCAGGTCGGCCGGGTCGTGCGAGCCGTCGGCGTCCATCTCGACCAGCGTGCCGTAGCCGCGCTCCAGGGCCCACCCGAAGCCCGCGACGTAAGCCGCGCCGAGGCCGCCCTTGCCCGCCCGGTGCAGCACGCGAATATGGTCGTCGTCGGCGGCCAGCTTGTCGGCCAGTTCGCCGGTTCCGTCCGGGCTGTTGTCATCCACGACGAGGATGTCGGCGGCGGGAACAGCGGTGCGGGCCCGCGTCACGATGTCCTCGAGATTGGCGAGTTCGTTGTAGGTGGGTATGACGACGGCCACGTGTCCGATCGGGCCGCGTTCGGCGCTGGTGAAGGTCACTGAGCCTGCCTCAGGCGTGGGTCGATGGGTAAGCCGGATCCATGCGTCACCAAACGTCCAGATCGGTGCGGCGGTTCCAGGCGGGAGTCACGGAGGACCACAGTTCCATACTTCATAACGGGGAGAGGACCCGGGACACCCTTCGGACCGGATCGCGTCCCGCCGGTAACAGGATCGCTCTCCGTTGTCTACTGGGCACCCCGGGCCCCTCCTGGGTCCAACCCCCCGTCCAGCCGGGGCCTGAGCACCGCCCCCGTTCCTGCGCCTGGCGCGAGGCGGGCATAACGTCGCCCGGCTCTGGCACAGGCCGCTGGCCCGGCTGACCGCCCTGACCGGCTGGCCCGGCGGCGGACTGGGCAGAAACTTACCGTCGATCGCGCCGCTGTCAACCCGTCTTACCAGGAACGATGCGCCTGACGGCGGCAGCATGACGGGCCTGTTGGCTGTTGTCCTCCGGCGATACGATTGAGGCTCCCGTAGTGTGTGGGGGCAGCATGACAGGGTTGTCATGGGTAGCCGGCCGATGCCCGGCTCGGACCCGCGTGCGCCTGGCGCGCGGCCCGCGGCCCGCCCGTGACCTGGCCCTGTCCGGCGGCCCGGCGGCTGGCCCGCGCGCGGCGTTCGCGCTCACCGGGGTGGCCCGGTGCTGGCCGGCCGGGCGGAAGCCATTCCCGGCCCTGAGCCCGGCCCGTCTCAGGTGCTGCGCCGCCGCAGCGCGCGGATTCAATTTCCGGCTGGAGGAGCGAGAATGACAGAAACTCCGGAGTCGCAGGTCTCTGAGGCTCAGATCGCGGTGCACTGGCGCGAGGAGGAGTACTACGAGCCGCCCGAGTCGTTCATCAGGCAGGCTAATGCGAATGACCCGGCCATCTTCGACCGGTTTACCGAGGATAAGTTCCCGGACTGCTTCAAGGAATACGCGGACCTGCTGACCTGGGATGAGCCCTGGCACACTACTCTGGATACCAGCAACCCGCCGTTCTGGAAGTGGTTTGTCGGCGGCAAGCTGAACGCCAGCTACAACTGCGTCGACCGGCACGCTGAGGCCCGGCCGGACAAGGACGCCATCATCTGGGTGTCCGAGCCCGAGGCCGACGAGCCGGTGCACATCACCTACCGCGAGCTGCTGGACCGGGTGAACGAGTTCGCCGCGGTGCTGCGCGACTTCGCCGGCCTGAAGACCGGCGACCGGGTCACCCTGCACATGCCGATGGTGCCCGAGCTGCCGATCACCATGCTGGCCTGCGCGCGCCTCGGGGTGATCCACTCCCAGGTGTTCGGCGGGTTCAGCGGCAACGCCTGCGGCACCCGCATCGCCGACTCCGGCAGCCGGGTGCTGATCACCATGGACGGCTACTACCGCAGCGGCGCCATGATCGACCACAAGGTCAAGGCGGACGAGGCGCTGGCCGAGGCCTCGCGGCAGGGCCAGGAGGTCGACAAGGTGCTGGTGTGGCGCCGCCAGCCCGGCCAGTATGTCTCCGACACCCCGATGACCGAGGGCCGGGACTTCTTCGTCAACGACGTGCTGGAGGACTTCCGCGGCCAGGTCGTCGCCCCGGTCTCCCTGCCCGCCGAGGCCCCGCTGTTCCTGATGTACACCAGCGGCACCACCGGCCGCCCCAAGGGCGCCCAGCACTCCACCGGCGGCTACCTGTCGTACGTGGCCGGGACGTCCAGGTACTACCAGGACATCCACCCCGACGACATGTACTGGTGCATGGCCGACATCGGCTGGATCACCGGCCACTCCTACATCGTCTACGGCCCGCTGGCGCTCGGCACCACCACCGTGATCTACGAGGGCACCCCGAACTACCCCGACGCGGGACGGCCCTGGCGGATCGCCGAGAAGCTCGGCGTGAACATCTTCCACACCTCGCCGACCGCCATCCGGATGCTGCGCAAGGTCGGCCCGGACGAGCCGGCCAAGTACAACTACCACTTCAAGCACATGACCACCGTGGGCGAGCCCATCGAGCCCGAGGTCTGGCGCTGGTACTACGAGTCCGTGGGCAAGGGCGAGGCGGCCATCGTGGACACCTGGTGGCAGACCGAGACCGGCGGGTTCATGGGCAGCACGCTGCCCGCGCTCCAGCCCATGAAGCCCGGCAGCTGCGGCCCGACCACGCTGGGCAACTTCGGCGTGATCTACGACGAGGACCGCAACGAGATCCCGGCCGGCAGCGGCAAGGCCGGCAACATCTGCATCCGCAACCCGTGGCCCGGCATCATGCAGACCATCTGGGGCCAGCCCGAGCGGTTCATCGACGTGTACTACCGCAAGTACTGCGCCGACCCGGAAAGCAAGGACTGGCACGACTGGCCGTACTTCGCCGGCGACGGCGCGCTGCAGGCCGCCGACGGCTACTACCGGATCCTGGGCCGCGTCGACGACGTGATCAACGTGGCCGGCCACCGGCTGGGCACCAAGGAGCTGGAGTCCGCGTCGCTGACCGTGACCGAGGTGGCCGAGGCCGCCGCGGTGCCGGTGGTGGACGACATCCGCGGCCGGGCCGTGGAGATGTACATCGCGCTCAAGCCCGGCGTCAGCCCCGACGGCATGGCCGCCAAGGTCACCACGGCCATCGAGGTGGAGATCGGCAAGATCGCCCGGCCGAAGAACGTGTGGATCGTGCCGGACATGCCCAAGACCCGGTCCGGCAAGATCATGCGCCGGGTGATCGCGTCGGTGTCCAACTTCACCGACGTCGGCGACGTCACCACGCTGGCCAACCCCGAGATCGTCGAGGGCATCCGGCACCAGGTGCAGAGCGCCAAGATGGCCAAGGGCGACGTGCCGCGCGAGCTGAGCGAGACCGAGCGGGCCGAGATCCAGGCCTTCGGCACCGAGTCCTAGCGACTGGTTTCGTCATCGCGGAAGTCCGCCAGCGATATTCGCTGGCGGACTTCCGCGATCATGGCTGAGAGGTGGGACTGGATGGCTGAGCTGGATGGCTGAGCTGGATGGCTGATTTGGATGGCTGAGCAGGGCCGGGTGGCGCTGGTCACCGGCGCGTCCGCGGGGATCGGCCGGGCCTGCGCCGACCGGCTCGCCGCCGCGGGCTGGACCGTCACCGGCGCCAGCCGCCGCGGCACGTCCTCGGGCCGGTGGGCCGGCCTGGTCATGGACGTGGACGACGACGAGGCCGTCGCCGCCGGGGTGCGCGGCGTCCTGGCCGAGCACGGCCGCATCGACGCGCTGGTCGCCGCGGCCGGCTGGGGCATCGCCGGCGCTGTCGAGCACACCACCGTGGCCGAGGCCAAGGCCCAGGTCGAGACCAACTTCTGGGGCAGCGTGCGGACCGTGCAGGCGGTGCTCGGCCCCATGCGCGACCAGGGCAGCGAGCGGGGCAGCGGGCGGGGCGGCGGGCGGATCGTGCTGCTCAGCTCGATCGGCGGGGTGCTCGGCATCCCGTTCCAGGCCTTCTACAGCGCCAGCAAGTTCGCGCTCGAGGGCCTGGCCGAGGGGCTCGCCTACGAGGTCGAGCCGTTCGGCATCCACGTCACCCTGGTCCAGCCCGGCAACATCGCCACCGACTTCACCGCCAGCCGCCAGCGGGCCGCGGCCGCCGCCGGCGACCCCGTCTACGCGGCCGCGCTGGCCAAGGCGGTCGGCGTCATGGAGCGGGACGAGGCCAACGGCGCCCCGGCCGCCGACGTGGCCGCCGTCGTGCAGCGGGTGCTGGACTCCAGGCGGCCGCCGCGCCGGGTGTCGGTCGGCAAGCCCGGCGAGCGCTTCGGCCTGGTGGCCCGGCGGTTCCTGCCCTTCCGCCTCTTCGAGGCCGGCGCCAAGGGCAGCCTGGGCGTCGGCTTACGGGCCCGGCCGGGGCCGGCGCCGCCTCGGTCGTGCTTGCTAGCGCGTCCCGCCGGAATCGGGCCGTCGGGGGCGTAGCCTGGGTTGCATGGCGGCCGAGCTGGTTCAGGACGAGGATCCGAACGACCCTGAGATGATTCTCCGTGACCTGCCTGAGCAGGAACGGCCCCAGTTCCTGCGTCAGTATCACGAGGCCGTGGACGCCGCCCACGATCTGGCCGGGTACCGGTCGCTACGTCGCCTGCTGCATGCCTGGCGGCTGACCGCCATCGCGACGAAGACAGACGGATACTACGAGGAGCTCGACGCGGTCCGGAGCGGCAGCGCCCAGACCGTGCCGGCCGAGGACGCCATCCCTGGCTGGCACGAGAGGCTGGCGGCGGCACGGGCTCGCCGGTGATCTACCGGGCCGAGCTGAGCGAGCGGGTTCTCCGGCAACTCGGTGACTTTCCGGCCAAGGCCTTCGACGCGCTTATTGGCACCATGTCCATGGTGGTCGAGTACCCAGACGACCCCTTACGGACCTTTCCAACTACGGACCCGTACGTCCGGCGGGCCGAGTTCGGCGAGGCGGGCCTCGTGACCTACGTGATCAGTGATGCCCAGCACACCGTCACGCTGACCGACGTCACGTGGATCGGCTGAGTCGCCCGCACGGTCAAAGCTCGCCCTGGTCGCGGAGGTAGTCGCGGAACTCGGCCAGGGCCTCGTCCTGGTCAGGGCCCAGGTCCTGCGCCAGCACCACGTCCGTGCCGGTCCAGTAGGCGCCCGTGTAGTGGCCGCCGCTGGCGGGCGGGACCAGCAGCGGGGCGTGCGCCAGCTTGATGTGGTCCCGCACGTCGGCCCAGGAGACGCCGTCCGGCACCAGGCCGATCGTGGGCGCGTCGCTGTCGTCGTACTCCAGGTCGTCGAGCATCGGGACGTCACCCTCCTGCGGCCTGGACCGCCACCGGCCCCACGCTCAGCATCCCGGGCACGGGGCCGCCCGCCAATGACCGGCTCGTCAGCGGCGGCTGTCCGCGCCGGCGGGTGTGCCAGCCGTCCCGTAGGCGGCCGGGAAGCCCTGGCGCCAGCTCGGGTAGCGCGGCGTCCAGCCCAGCTCCTGCCTGGCCTTGGCGCTGGACGCGCCCCGGGCCTGCGTCATCATGCTCAGGGCGTCGCCCATGAACAGCCGGGCCAGCCACTCCGGGATCCGGCGCGGCGGCCGGGCGCCGAGCGCGCTGGCCATCGCGGGCAGCCACTCGCGCATCGGGGCGGGCTCGTCGTCGGTGATGTTGTAGATGCCGGCGCCGCCGTGCTCCAGCGCCAGCACGGTCGCGGCGGCCGCGTCGTCCAGGTGGATGAACGAGGTGATCCCGCCGCCGTCGCCGATCACCGGGAACTGCCGCTTGCGCACCGGGCCGAGCAGCCCGTCGCTGGCCGCGCCGTAGAAGCCGCCGTAGCGCAGCGCGATGCCGCCCGCCGCGGTGAACGCCTCGTCCACGTGGGTCATCGCCTCGTTGGTGTGCCGGGCCGAGGCCGGCGGCGCGGGGTCGAGCCGGTCGGTCTCCGCCTTGACCGGCCCGCCCTCGCGCGCGTAACGGTAGTTGGCGAAGCTCTGCGCCACCAGCCGCCGTACCCCGGCCTCCCGCGCCGCGGCCAGCAGCGCGTCGGTGCCCTCGATGCGCAGCCGGTTGGTCGGCGCGAAGCTCTTGTCCAGGCTGCGGGTAAAGCGCGCGCCGGCCAGCGCCGTCGCCTGGTGGATGATCGCCTCGGGCCGGGCGGCCAGCACGGCCTGGCGGACGGCGCGGGCGTCGAGCAGGTCGAGCACGACCGCCTCGGCGCCGAGTGCCCGGATCCGGTCGGCGTGCCCCGGCGACCGGCAGGTCCCGGTCACCTCATGGCCGTGCCTGATCAGCTGGGGCACGAGCCGGGTGCCGATCGCCCCGCTCGCTCCTGCCACGAAAACCTTCATGAGCTGCTCCTTCATCGATCACGATGCGCGGGTCTGCCTGGCTGACACCGGGCGGCGCGCGAATGTGACCGAGCGAGCGGCTGGGCCGATCAGCGGCCGTCCGGCACCGCGGCGGTCACCTCCACCTCCAGCACCGCGCCGGGCAGGAACAGCCGGCTGACCTGGACCGTGGTGCTGGCCGGCTGGGGCCCGGCGAAGTAGCCGTCCCGGACCCGGCCGTAGGCCGGCAGGTCATCGAGGCTGGTCATGAACGTGCGGACGTGCAGCACATCGGCGAACGCGGCGCCGTGCGCGGTCAGCAGCCCGCCGATCAGCTCGAAGATCCGCCCGGCCTGCGCGGCCGCGTCGCCCGGCGCCACCACCGCGCCGTCGTCATCCACGGCGACCTGGCCGGACAAGATCAGCAGCGCGCCGTCGCCCAGGTCCAGGCGGGCCACGTGCGAGAAGCGGTCGCCGAACGGCGCCGCGACGGTCGCCGGGTTGTCGAGGGTCAGTTTCATGGCCGTGCTACTCCTTCGTGACGAGAACGGCGCGCCAGTCCCAGGCTCGCGAGGGTGGTCATGGCCGTCACGCTAGGCCGCCACGATCTATGCGACTAACAAATAACGTGCATGGCAGGCATGCGCTACTAGCATGATCTGGTGCAGCTGGAATCGCTGGAGGCCTTCCTGGCCGTGGCTCGCTACGGCTCCGTCACCGCTGCCGCGCGGGCGCTGGGGTTCACCCAGTCGGCGGTGTCCCGGCAGGTGGCCACGCTCGAGGCGCAGACCGGCGCCCGGCTGTTCGACCGGCTGGCCCGCGGCGTCGCGCTGACCGACGAAGGGCGCTGCCTGCTCCCGCACGCCGAGGCCATGGTCGGCCGCCTGGCCACCGCCCGCCGCGACCTGGACGCGCTGCGCGGCCTGGGCGCCGGGCGGCTGCGCGTCGGGGCGTTCCCCACCGCCCTGGCCGCGCTCGTGCCCCGGGCCCTGGCCGCCTTCCGCCAGGCCCACCCCGGCGTCGCCCTGGCCCTGGCCGAGGGCCGGACGCCCGCGCTGCTCGAGCACCTGCGGGCCGGCGACACCGATGTGGCCGTGGTCAGCGCCCCGGCCGGCCAGCCGCTCGACGCCGCCCGGTTCGGACCTGCACCACCTGCTCGACGAGCACCTGCTGATAGGCGTGGCGGCCGGCCACCCGCTGGCCGCCCGGCGCACGGCCCGGCTGGCCGACTTCGCCGCCGACCCGTTCATCGTGGGCTCGGCCACCGCCGAGGACACCCTGATGCGGGTCAGCCTGCCGCCCGGCTTCCGGCCGCGGGTGGACATCGTCACCGCCGACTGGACGGCCAAGCTGGGCTGCGTCGCGGCCGGCCTGGGCGTGGCGCTCATCCCGGCGCTGGCGGCCCGGGCGGTTCCGCCCGGCGTCACGCTGCTGCGCCTGCACACCGACGACGCGCCGGTGCGCCAGGTCTTCGCGGCCACCGCCGCGGGCCGCCGCCCGCCCGCTGCCGTCACCGGGCTGCTCGGCCACCTGGACGAGGCCAGCCGCGAGCTGACCGGGAGCTAGGCCGACCGGGCGCTGGCCGACCGGGAGCTAGGCCGAGCGCAGGTCGCCGGCGGCCTGGCTGGCGCTGTCCACCAGGGCGGCGTTCAGCCGGCTCAGGGACTCGCCCAGGCTGGCCTGGCCGTCCTCGTCCCAGTCGCTGACCAGCAGCTGGATCCGCTCGCGCCGCTCGCGCTCCACCTCGCGCATGGCCCGGTCGCCCGCGGCGGTCAGCACGATGGTGCACGACCGGCCGTCGGCCGGGTTGGCGCAGCGCTCTACGTAGCCCTGGCGCTCCAGGGCGGTGATCTGGCGGGTGACGGTGGAGGCGTCCAGGCCGAGCGCGCGGGCCAGGCCGTTGGCGCTGACCGGGCCGAGTGCGTCGAGCGTGCGCATGGCGAGGTAGCCCGCGCGATCGACGCGCACGTACAGTGAGCACCGGCGGCCGAAGGTATCCAGCTGCCGGACGAGTTTCAGCAGCTCGAGCTCGATGTCCCCGATGAAATCCCGCCTGGGTGACTCATCGTTCATGCCGCTGCTTCCCTCATCCGCCGGTCTGCATGTATAGTACAACTAAATTAAGCGGCACGGACCCACGGAAAACGGCCTGTTTCACGGCATATCGTGCGGCTCGTGCGGCTGTGCCGAGGCGAGGTTCGATGGTCTTTGTGCTGGCCCTGGGCGCAGCGCTGGCCAACGCCCTGACGAGCATCTTCCAGCGCATGGGGGTCGAGAAGGCGCCGGAGAGCGCCACACTGCGACTGCGCCTCATCGTGTATGCCGTGCATAAGCGGGTCTGGCTGCTCGGCTTCGCCCTGATGATCGTCTCGTTCCTGCTCCAGGCCACTGCCCTGCACCTGGGCCGGCTGTCCCAGGTCCAGCCGGTGCTGACCACCGAGCTGGTGTTCCTGGTCGCGGTGCTGGCCACCTGGTTCGGGTTTACCGTGAGCCGCCGCGAGTGGCTCGGCTCGCTGGCGGTGACCGCCGGGCTGGCGGGCTTCCTGTACTTCGCGCACCCTGAGTACGGCATGGCGACGCCGCCGCTGTGGGAGTGGCTCATCGCGGGCGGCGCGTGCACGGTGGTCATCGGCGTGGCCATCGCGCTGGCGCTGCGCGGGCCGGCCTGGTGGCGGGCGGCCATGTTCGGGACCGCGGCCGCGATCAGCTTCGCGTTCACAGCCGCCTGCACCAAGGCGGTCTCCGACATCGCGGCCCACGACGTGGCCTCGCTGTACCGGCACTGGCAGACCTACGCGCTGGCGGCCTTCGGGGCGCTGGCGGTGTTCCTGGCCCAGAACGCCTATCACGCGGGCCCGATCGTGGCCTCCCAGTCTGCGATCGTGCTGGTCGACCCGCTGGCCAGCATCCTGATCGGCGTGGGGATCTTCGGCGACAGCCTGCGCACCAGCGGGCCCTGGGGTCCGCTGGAGGCCGTCTCGCTGCTGGTGATGTTCGCCGGGGCGTACTGGCTGGCCCACTCCCCCCTGGTCAGCGGGATCTACGGCGACGACAAGGGCCGCGCGCCGCTGTCCCGGCGCTCGGCCCGCATGACCGACGCGACCTGCCCCACCACCCCGTCCTGACCGCTAGTCCTGACCGGGCTGGTCTCTGGCCGGGCTGGTCCCTGGCCGGGCTGGTCCCTGGCGGCGCTGGTCCTGGCCGGGCTGGCTGGCGGCGCTGGTCCTGGCCGGGCTGGTCACGACCGTGCCGCCGGCTGGCTGAGCGCGCCGTATCCCACGCCGGTGAGCTGCTCCGACAGCCGCCACAGCCGCGCGGCCGGGTCCGGGCGCAGCGCGGCGGGCGGGTACGGCATCGCGGCAGGCTCGCCGCGGAAGTGCCCGCGGGTGCCGACGTAGCTGCCGCCGCGGGCGGCCGGGTCGGTCGCCTGGTAGAGCGCGGGCAGCGCGGCCCTGGCCGCCGGCTGGGCGAACACCAGCTGCACGAGCCGCACCATCGTCTCGGCACCCCGCCGGGACCGGCCCCAGTCGGCCTTCTTGCTGGTGAGCAGGCCGGTCCGGGCCACGCCTGGATGGGTGGCCAGGCTGGCCAGGCCGGCCCCGGCCGCCCGGGCGCGCCGGTCCAGCTCCACCGCGAACAGCAGGCCGGCCAGCTTGGACTGGCCGTAGGCCGCGGTCATCCGGTACCGGCGCTCACTGTGGAGGTCGTCGAAGTCCATCCGGGCCCGGGCGGCCAGGCCGGTCGACATCGTCACCACGCGCGCGCCGGGCCGGGCCAGCAGCGCGGGCAGCAGCAGCCCGGTGAGCGCGAAGTGCCCGAGGTGGTTGGTGCCCAGGTGGGCCTCGAACCCGTCCGCCGTCAGGCGGCGCGGCCCGCCCGCGATCCCGGCGTTGTTGACCAGCAGGTCCAGTCCGCCGCGCCGATCGGCGATCATGCTGGCGAACCGGCGCACCGACGCCAGCGAGGCCAGGTCGAGCACCTGCGGCTCGACGCTGGCTCCGGCCGCGGCGAGCCGGATCCGGGCCGCCGCGTCGGCCGTCCGGCCCTGGTCGCGGGAGGCCAGCACGACGTGCGCGCCGCGGGCGGCCAGCACCAGGGCGATCTCGTAGCCGGTGCCGCTGCTGGCGCCGGTGACGACCGCGGTGCGGCCGGTCAGGTCGGGGATGTCCGCAGCGGTCCAGCCTCGGCGAATCGCGGCTGCTGATGCTGCCCGGTCGTCATCCTGCCTGTCATCTTGGATCACGATCTAGACTGTAATCTAGACGGTAGTCGCGATCAAGATCCTAGGATGGCAGACGTGAAGTCACCGCCCGCCGAACTGGCCCGGCGCCTGGTCGGGGCCAGCGAGGAGATCCTGCGGCCCGGCCGGGAGCTGCGCCTGGAGGACGTCGCCGCCCTGGTCGGCTCGGCGCGGGCCACGCTGTACTACTACTTCTCCGGGCGGGACGACCTCATCGGCTTCCTGCTCCAGGAGCACGTGACCGCGGCCAGCGCGGCGATCGAGGCGGCTGCCGCGGCGGACCAGCCGCCCGGTACCCGGCTGCGGGCCGCGGTGACCGCGCTGACCGGGTTCCTGGGCCGCGAGCCGGGCGTGTGCGCAGGCCTGCTGTCCTTCGCGGGGGGCAGCGACGGGCTCGGCCCGGTGCTGGCGGCCAAGGACGCGCTGCTGCTCACGCCGCTGCGGGAGATCCTGGCCGACGGCGTGGCGGCGGGCGAGCTGTCGGCCGGTGATCCGGTGGACGCGGCTAACGCCATTCTCGGCGCGATCATGATCGCCACGCTGGGCCGGTGGAACCGCGGCGGCGACAGCACCGCGCCCGCGTTCCAGCAGGCTCTCACCGACCAGATCGTCCGCGGCGTGCGGCGCGAGCGGGCGTAGCCTGCAGGGCGTGGCGGCCGTCCGCCCCGCTGGCCGGCGACCGCGGCTGGACCGGGTAGGAGGTCACCGCCCGGATCCCCCGAGGTGCTGGCCTGATCCAGCTCGGCCTCCTGCTGCGCAGGCCTGGCCGGGCCGGACTGCGGGGCGCCGGGCTGACCATCGAGCGGTAGCCGCCGGCGCCCCGCGCCGCGATCAGGCGAAGGCGGTCAGACGACCATGGTGATGAGGTCGGTGGCGATCTCCCCGGGGTCGGTCACCGAGTCGAACGACACCACCTTGACGTGGGACTTGCCGAACTTGTCCTGGGCCTGGTTCTTCTGCGCCGCACCCTGGTAGGCCTGCAGGGTCGCGTCGTGCTTGGGCCCGTGACCCACGATCGCGACCACGAACACCCGCTTGGCCGTGGCCTTCTCCAGCACGTCCCCGAAGGCCTGCCAGTCGTCGGCCTCGCCGTCGGTGATGATGACGGTCTCCATGACCGGCTGCTCGTCGGGGTCGCGGTCGCCGAACTCCTCGTCGTAGTCGGCCAGCGCCGCCTTCCAGGCCGGCATGATGTAGGTCCGGCCGCCCCACTGGATGGCGTTGAGCCGGCGCTCCAGGTTCGAGGAGTTGAGGTCGCCGACCTCCACGTGCTCGTTGGCGAACCCGTGGGTCATCAGCCCGCCGCGCTCGTCGCTGCCGCCCGCCTGCTCGGCCGCGGCCTCGGTGTCCTCGTCCTCCAGCGCCCGGACCAGGCCGGCCAGCGCGCCGATGACGATGGCCCGCCGGCTGCCCGCGTCGGGCCAGTCCGGCAGGTTCTGCTCGTCGGTGGCGCTCCAGTCCATGGAGGTCGACAGGTCGAGCAGGAGCACCGGCTCCTTCTTGCGGTTGGCCGACACGGCCGGGCCGATCTCGCTGCGCGGGGTCCGGTTCGGACCGCCGGTCTCCTGCCGCTCGGCCGGCGCCGCCGCCGGCGTCGCGTCTGTCTCGGGCCGTCCGGCCGGCGCACTGCTTCCGCCGACCTCCGGTGGGAACTCGGTCATAACGTATCCCTCCAACAAGCCGGCAGATGCACCTTCGTCCCCCGGCACCGCCCTGGAAAATACCTACCAAACCCTATCAACCGGCGTTGCCGCCACGGCAGCGATGATCCGCGCCGATGGACAAGGTTTTGCCGCCGGCCTGACCGGCCGGGTCGCGCTATAAGGTCAGGGTAATTCCCCGGGCCCCGCCGCGCGCGGCATCAGGCCCCCGATCAGCGGGACGGGCTCATGAACGTGCATGACTTCAGCGTCAGGACGGCCGACGGCAGCACCAGGGACCTGCGGGACTACGCGGGCCAGTGGCTCCTGATCGTCAACGTGGCCAGCAAGTGCGGGCTGACCCCGCAGTACGAGGGCCTGGAGGCGCTCAGCCGCGACGCCGGGACCCGCGGCCTGCAGATACTCGGCTTCCCGTGCAACCAGTTCGGCGAGCAGGAGCCGGGCAGCGATGCCGAGATCCAGGAGTTCTGCACCGCCAGTTACGACGTCACCTTCCCGGTGCTGGCCAAGGTCGAGGTGAACGGCGACGGCGCCGACCCGCTGTACGCCTACCTGCGCGAGCAGGCGCCCGGCGACTTCGGCCCGGCCTACGGCTTCCTGTACGAGCATGTCAAGAAAACCCGGCCCGAGGCCCTGGACACCGATGAGATCAAGTGGAACTTCACCAAGTTCCTCATCGACCCCGACGGCAGCGTCGTGCGCCGCTACGAGCCCACCGTCACGCCCGAGGAGATCAGCGCGGACGTCGACGGGCTGCTCACGCCCTGAACATCCAGGACCTGACGCGGCGGGCCATCGACCACGCGATGGACAGCATCGCGGACGGCGCCGGCCCGCTGATCCCGTTCACCCTGACCCTGGATGTCACCAATCCCGATCCGCGCTATCACGAGCTGCGGCTGGTCCGGCACGCCGGCGAGTACCTGGAGGACATGCTGGCCCAGGCGCAGGCCAGCATCGATCCCGGCCTCGAGGGCATGGCCCACGTCACCATGTACGCCCTGGCGTGGGACGGCTACGCGACCGTGGACGGCCACCGGTGGGACGCGATCCTGGTCGAGGCCGGCACCGCCGGCCGCGCCGAGGCCAGCCTGCACGCTCAGTGCTACGAGGTCCGCGAGGCCGGCCGGGGCCGACGGCGGACCCGGCGGTCCGCCGCGGTCGGCCAGCCCGTGCTGGCCGGCACCATGACGTCCCGGCTGTGGCGCGGCGACCGCTAGCCGGATCGCGCTCAGGGCCGGGCGGGCTCAGGGCTGGGCGCGCTCAGGACTGGCGCAGGCGCGCTGCCAGCAGCTCCAGGTCCCCGGTGCCGAAGCCGTGCCCGGCCAGCCAGGCGGTGACCCCGCCGTGCCGGGCGTCCACCTGCTCAAGGAAGGCCTGCATGGTCTCCGGCCGCGGCCGGTGGGACCGGGCGTCCTTGCTGTTGATGTCGTCGGCGTAGGTCGGCGAGCGGCGCAGCCGGTCGACGATCTGCTCGGTGCGCTCCCCCGTCGCCGCGTAGTCGGCCACCACCACCTCGGCGGGTACCCCGATCGCGGTCAGCGCGACCGCCACCACCACGCCGGTGCGGTCCTTGCCCGCGGCGCAGTGCACCAGCGCCGCGCCCGGCGAGGTGGCGATGCTGCGCAGCGCGGCCACTACCTGATCGGGCCGGTCCTCCAGGTAGCCCAGGTAGTGCCCGGCCACCGGGTCGCCGGGGTACCGGGACCGGTCCTGGTCGGCCCTGGTGAGCAGCACGTCAGCCACCACGTCCGTGGCCGCGCCCAGCTCGGGCAGCACCGGGTGGTGCGCGTGCCGCACGCCCGCGACGGTGTCCAGCGGCGCGGGGCCCTCGGAGGTGAGCTCGGCCGTGCTGCGCAGGTCCACGATCGTGGTCACGCCGATGTCCTGCACCAGCCGGGCGATATCGGACGGCGTCAGTTCCTGGAGGTTGTCGGCGCGCAGCAGCCGGCCGGCGACCGTCCGGGCGCCGTTGCCGGCGGGCAGGCCGCCCAGGTCACGCACGTTGACAGCACCCTCAAGCTCGATCCACGGCATGCCAACATCCTTGCAGCCGCGCCCTCGGGCTCAGCAGGGCCGGCTCGCGAAGCGAGGATGAACAGCCGTCGCTAGCCCGCAGGGCGCGCATCTCAGACGGGGTAGACGTCGGGCTGAGCTGAATAGGTACGGCCGCTGGGCAGCGTCCAGATCATGAGGCCGGGCTCGGGCTGATCCAGACGCCAGCCGGGGGCCTGCTTGGCGCGGTGGCCGTGCCGGCAGAGCGGGGCCAGGTTGCACTCGCAGGTCCGGCCGCCGTGGGCGTAGGCGAGCGTGTGGTCCAGATCGGAACGGTGGGCGGGGCGCTGGCAGCCCGGCTCGGCGCAGGTGCGCTGCCGGATGGTGACCAGGTGGCGCAGGGACGGCGGGGGCCGGTAGCGGGGTGACTCGCGCTGGTGGCTGCAGGTCCCTGACTCCAGATAGCTCACGCGCAGCCCGGCGAGCCACTCCTTGATGTACTCCGGGTGCGGCGCAGTCACGGGTCCGGGCGGCCCGGTCGATCGTGGCGGTTTCCGGCGGCGCGGCGGTCCGGCTGGCCCGTGGCGGGCGCAGGCGTGGGCGATTGCATGGCCGTCGGGGTCAGTGAGGGTGAGGCACCAGCGGGTGGCGGAGTGGGCGGCGAGCTGGGTGGCCAGGTCGCGGCACGTGCCGGCGTCGGCGGTGCCGGATCCGGCGACCTCCCCCGGCCGGTCGGTGAGCCATAGCCAGGCCGACAGCGGCATGGTCAGGTGGACCGACCCGGTGATCCCAGCTGCATCAGGATCGGCCGTGCCGCCGCTCGAATTCCCGCCGCTCACAGCGTCGGGGGAGCCTGTGGCTGGTGCGCCGGCCGACCGGTCCTCTGCCGCCTCGGCTGGTGCCGGGTTCGCGGCGCTGTATCCGCGGGGCAGGAGGGTTTTGATGCCGCGGCCGTTGAGGACGGCGGCGAACACCGCGCAGCGCAGCTGGTCCAGTGTCCCGGTCGCGCCGCGGGCCTGGAGCCAGCGGGCCTGGGCGGTGAGCCGGGCGTCGGCGGTGATGGCGTCGGCGGGGGTCATCTCCCGCCCGGCCAGGGCGCTGTTGCCTGAGGGCTCGTCCCAGCGGTGCACGGCGGCGTCCATGCGGCCCTGCTCGCGGCGGCGGCGGGCGGCGTCGGGGTCGGCGAGCTCCCGCTCGCGGCGCAGCGCCCGGCGCAGCTGCGCGGTGGTCATCCCCCCGGCGCGGGGCAGTACCCGGCGGGCGGCGCGGCGGGCCGCGGCGTCGTCGAGGGTAGCGAGCTCGTCGGCGAACACCACCGCGCGGGCCCAGTCGATGATCCCGGCTGCTAATGCGGCCCGGACCTCGGGGAGCCGCTCGAGGTAGCCGCAGATGTCGACCAGCCGGGACGCGGCCTGGCCGGTGAGGGTCAGCGCGGCAGCGACCTCGCCAGGGACGTGCTCGGCCAGGTGCGGGTTCTTCCGCTCGCGGGCCTGGGCAGCGCGGCGGCGGCACAGGGTGATCACGGCCTCGGCTTCCTGGGCGGCGGCCCACGAAGCCATCCGCCGGGCCGCGCACAGGAACCCGACCAGCTCGCTCTCCCCGAGGCCGGGAAGGCCCTGGCCGTCCGTGGCGGCGTCGGCGACGAACCCGGCCAGCACCGGGCCGGGCGCTAGCTCATCCAGGACTCCGCCCGCCGCGAACCCGGAGCCATTCCGGCCGCCGTCATGGTGCAGGAACCCGGCCGGGATCGACTCGCCCGCGCCGGTCCAGGGGTCAGCGGGGAACGCCTCATCCTCATCTGGCGGGGCGTTCTCCGGGGCGAAGTAGTCATCGAAGTCCCACGGGCCGTCTTCCTCGGCCAGGCGGGTGCCCGCGGATACCGGCGCGGCGGCGGACCGTCCGTCGTCGCCCGACCCGGAATCCGGTGCCGATGTCACGGACATGGCCCTCGCCTCCTTTCCGCTGGGACGGACCGGCGGTGCTGGCTCCCGGCGGTGCTGGTTTCCTCCGCCCGGGCCGAGCTCTTGGTCTTATGAGAAGATTCTATCGCTCGACATGTGAGCCTATCAACCTATTTATTTGGAACACGTTATCTAGACCTCAACCGGAGCGGGCCCGGTGGCCGGGTCAGGGATCCGGGGCGCTGACCGCGCCGATGGCGGTGACCACCCGGGCCGCCACGGCACGCATGCCGGCCTGGTTCGGGTGATAGGGCGCTCCGCCGCGCAGCGACAGGCTGAACCGCCGCGTCCACGGCTCGGCCGACCAGGCGTGATGGCTCAGGCTGGCCACGCCGGCCGCCACGAAGCCGCTGCCGCTGCCCTCGGCGGCGGCCCGGGTGACCTCCGACAGCCGCCGGGCCACCGTCCGGCCCCAGTCGGCCACATCGGCCGGCAGCGGTCCGGTAACCGTGGTGTCGTCGGGCGGCAGGATGGTCAGGTAGTCCACGAACAGCAGCCGGCTGCGCGGGGCCCGGCGGCGCACCTCGACCGCGATCCGGGCCAGGTTCGCGGTCAGGTCCGCGAACCGCTGCTCGGTCTGCTCGGGGTTGCCGAACGCATCGGCCTGGCGCTGCGCCGAGGTGACGGCCCGGACGACGCGCGGCAGGCTGGCCAGCACCAGCCGGGGCACGTACCCGACGTCGTTGCCGCCGCCGGTGATGGTCACCACGCTGGCCGACGCCGTCACCGCCTCGATCTGGGCGGGCCGCCCGGCGTCCGTCCCGTGGAGGATCTCGCGGATGGTCGCCCCGGAGTAGCTGACATCATCCAGGTCCAGGCCGAGGCGGGCCGCGGCCAGGTGGGCGTAGTTGCGGGCGGACCGGCAGGCCCGCCGCGGGCTGCCGGCCGCGCGCGGCGCGATGCCGGGCCCGGCCGCGAACGAGCTGCCCAGCGCCACGAACCGGCCGCTGGCCGGCGCCGCTGCCCGGGAACCCTCGGTCACCGGGCCATTGTGCCCGACCGCGGCCGCACGGCCGCTGTGCCCGATCGCCGTGCCCGACCTCGGCCGGCACAGCCGCTGTGCCCGATCGCCGTGCCCGACCGCCGTGCCCGATCGCCGTGCCCGACCTCGGCCGCCCGGCCGCCGTGCCCGACCGCGCCCGCCCGGCCGCGAGGTCAGGTCACCCCTGACCGTCCAGCGTCAGGTCACCCTCTGATCGGCCAGCGTCACGTCTCGCCCCGAGTCCAGCGGCCGGGCCAGGGGGCGGCAGGTCCGCAGCGTCATGTAGCCCAGGAACACCAGTCCGGCGATCATGAAGCAGTTGGCCACGGGCGTGAACAGGCCGTGCACGCCGAACTGGCCGGTGCCCGCCGCGCCCGGGTGCGGGGTCCACCACATGGGCGCCAGCACGAACAGCACGTACCCGGCGGCCGCGCCGATCCGCGCCCCCGGCCCGCCGCGCAGCAGCACGATGAGCGCGGGCAGGATCCACACCCAGTGGTGGGTCCAGGAGATCGGCGAGACCAGCAGGCCGGTGCCGCCGGTCACCGCGGCGGCGGCCAGCCAGTCCCCGCGCCGGGCCAGGGTCGCGGCCACGACCAGGCCGGTGACGCCGAGGATCAGCGGGATGGCCTGGAACCAGCCGCCGACGTGCGACGTGCCGCCCGCGATCCGCACGAACGCCGAGTACACCGACTGGTTGCTGATGTAGGGCACGTTCACGCGCCGGGTGTCGTAGAACAGCTTGCTCCAGTACAGCCGCGAGGCGCCGGGGTCGACCAGGAACCCGATGAGGATGCAGGCGCCGAGCGTGACCACGGCGGTGACCGCGTCCCTGATCCGCCGGGTGAACAGGAACAGCGCGATGAAGATGGCGGGCGTCAGCTTGATCGCGGTGGCCAGGCCGGTGCCGATCCCGGCCGGGCGGCCGCGGGCCGCGCGCCAGACGTCGGCCAGCACCAGGGCCATCAGGAACACGTTGACCTGGCCCAGGAACAGGGTGTGGTACATGGGCTCGAGGGTCACGCCGGCCGCGGTCACCGCGGCGATCTCGGTGCGCGAGGGCCGGTACCCGGCCAGCCGGAGGCAGATCAGGGCGGCCCAGGCGATCGCGGCGATGGTGCCCAGGCCCCAGGCCAGCTGGACGAGCACCTGCGGGACCGCGTCCAGCGGGGTGAACAGGGCGGCCGAGAACGGGGGGTAGGTGAACCAGTTGTGGTCGGCCATGACCTGGTAGAGCCGCAGCCCGTGGGTCACGGACCGGCCGCCCCACAGGTAGATGTTCAGGTCGAACGGCCGGTACACGACCGAGAACACGGCCACCGTGATGATCTCGGCGCCGAGCACCGTCCATACCGCCCGGCGCGCCCGCGGCCGCTCCAGCCAGGTCCAGCCGAAGATCGGCCCGCCGCCGTCCCGGCCCGCCTGCCCGGGGCGGTCCCGCTCCTCCTCCTCCTCCTCCTCCTCCTCCTCCTCGGCGTCCTGGCCCGCGTCCGGCTCGCTCCGGGCCTCGCCACTGCGAATCACGCGACTGGTCATTTACTGACTCCGACGGGCATGCGAGAGCTCACCATCCAAGGCTGTCGTCTGCCGGCGGTGAGGTCATCACGCCTGAGAACGGACCGGGGTCATCCCAGCGGCCGGCCCCGCGTCATCCCACGGACTGACACGGCCAGTCTGAGCTGCGGTAACGCGGCGGCCCTGAACACAGCCCTGAGGGCCGGCCCGGCTCAACCCCGAGCGGGTCAGGCCCGTGCGCTGGCTCCGGAGGGGATCATGGACCCATGACCGACTTCCTGGCCGCGTACGTCACCCCGGCCGGTGCGGGCCTGGCGGGCGATCCGGACCTCAAGGCGTCGCGGCAGTCCACCGGCGGGGCGATCAGCGTGTTCGAGACCAGCATCGGCGCCGGGCCGCCGCTGCACGTGCACGAGCACGAGGACGAGTGCTTCTACGTGCTGGACGGCGGCGCCATCTCGGTGCGCTGCGGCGGCGACGCCTACGAGGCCGGGCCGGGCAGCTTCGTGTTCCTGCCGCGCGGCCGGCCGCACCGGTTCTGGTCGGGCGGCGAGCCGGCCCGGCTGCTGCTGATCGCGGTTCCCGCGGGCATGGAGGCCTACTTCGCCGAGATCAACGCGGCCGCCACCGACGCCGAGCGCCACCAGGTCGGCGAGCGCTACGGGATCCGGGTCGTCTCCGGGTAGCGGGCCTGCGGGCGGATCGGGGCGGTGGCCCGGCTGAGGAACAGGGCCGCCACCAGCAGCCCGCCGGCGCAGGCCAGCGCGTGCAGCACGCCCACGTGGTCGGCGATGAGCCCGATGAACGGCGGCCCGGCCAGGAAGGCGCCGTAGCCCAGCGACGAGGCCGCGCTGACCCGGCCCGCGGCCCGGGCCGGGTCGTCGGCGGCGGCGCTCAGCCCGACGGGGAACCCGAGCGCCGTGCCCAGCCCCATCAGCACCGCGCCGAGGAAGGCGGCCGGCAGGTAGCCGGCCAGGCCGAGCAGCAGCAGGCCGGCCAGGGCCACGGCGGCGGCCGACCGCAGCACCCGGACCCGGCCGTAGCGGTCGATGAGCCGGGGCCCGAACCAGCGGCCGGCCGTCATGGCGGCCAGGAACGCCGCGAAGGTGGCCGTGCCCACCGCCGCCGGGGCGTGGTACCCCTGGATCACGCCCAGGCTGAGCCAGTCGTTGCCGACCCCCTCGATGACCGAGACGCAGAGCACGAACAGCCCGATCATCAGGGTGCGCCGCTCGGTCCAGGCCGCGAGCACGCCCCGCCGCGAGTCCGGCTCCGCGGGGCCGGCCCCGGGCTCGGCGCCCGGCTCGTCACCGGGTCGCGGCCCGGCGACGCGGGGCTCCGGGTGCGGGACGCGGGGCAGGTAACTGCGCGTGGCCACCGGCACCGCGATGGCCACGGCCACCGCCACGCCGAGCAGGTCCGCGGTGACCGGCACGTGCACGGCCACCATCACCGTGCCCGCGGCGGCCCCGGCGACCGTGCCGATGCTCCAGCCCGCGTGCATCCGGGGCAGCACCGAGCGCCCGATGGCCTGCTCGACCGTGGCGCCCTGGACGTTCATGGCCACGTCCCAGGCTCCGCTGCCGAACCCGAACAAGAACAGCCCGGCCGCCACTGGCGCGATGCCGTACTGGTAGCCGACGGCGACCGCGGCCAGGCCGACGGCGGCGATGAGCGCGGTGATGGTGACGGTGCGCGCCTCGCCGATGCGGACGATGACCACCCCGGACAGCGGGATGGACACCGCCGAGCCGATGGCGATGCACAGCAGGATCAGGCCCAGCACGCCGGGAGTCACGTCCAGCCGGGTCCGCACCTGCGGGATCCGCGCCGCCCAGCTCGCGAACGCGAACCCGGAGGCCAGGAAGGTCACCCCGACGGCGTTGCGGGCCCGGCGGACCTGCGCGGCCTGCGGCGAGGTGGGGAGCGGATCCGTCCTGGCCGCGCTCACCTGCCCCGATCCCCCGGCCCCGTCCGCATATCTGCGAAGTTTGCCATGCGGGCCGGGCCGCCCGCGAGGCCGCCGCCCGCGAGGCCGCTACCTGCGCAGCGGCGTTACCCGGGGCGCTACCACGGCACGGAGCCCTCGTCGCTGGCGAAGGTGCCGGAGGGGCCGTCCGCGCCGAGCGTGGCCAGGGCCACGGCGGCGGCCGCGCCCTGGGCCGGGGTGCGGTAGCCCTGGTGGCGGTTGAGGTCGGTGTCGCAGTAGCCGGGGTCGGCGGCGTTGACGGTGATCGGGGTGCCGCGCAGCTCCTTGGCGTACTCCAGCGTGATGGAGTTCAGCGCGGCCTTGGAGGAGTTGTAGGCCAGCAGGTTCAGCCCGGCGTAGCGCGAGCCGGGGTCGGCGGCCAGCGTCAGCGAGCCCATGGAGCTGGACTGGTTCACGATGCGGCCGGCCGGCGAGCGGCGCAGCAGCGGCAGGAACGCGTTGGTCACCGTGACGACGCCGAACACGTTGGTGGCGTAGGTCGCCTCGAGCCGGGCCAGCGGGTAGTCGCTGGGCGCGGCGCGGGGGTGCTCGAGCGAGATGCCGGCGTTGTTGACCAGGATGTCCAGCCGCCCGTAGCGGTCGCTGACGGCGGCGGCCGCGGCGGTCACCGAGCCGGGGTCGGTCACGTCCAGGGCCAGCGGGCTGGCGTCGATGCCGCCGGCCCGCAGCCGGGCGGCGGCCGCCTCGCCCAGGGCCAGGTCGCGGCAGCCCAGCAGCACGGTGATGCCCAGCTCGCCGAGCTGGCGGGCGACCTCGTAGCCGATGCCCTTGTTCGCCCCGGTGATCAGGGCTATCCGCGGCTGCGCGGGATCCGTCATGACGGTCAGCTCCCTTATTAGTGGTGGTGTACCACTACTATATCGCGCCGCTCGCGTACGGGATGAAGCTGCTCTGGCCCGGCAGGGCGTCGACGGGCTTGCCGATGGCCGGGAAGGCGCGCTGCGGGCAGGAGTCGCGGTCGCAGACCTTGCAGCCGGGGCCGATCGGCACCAGCGCCGACGGGCTGGCCAGGTCCAGGCCGTGCGAGTACACCAGCCGGTGGGAGTGCCGCAGGTCGCAGCCCAGGCCGATGGCGAACGTCTTGCCCAGCGCGCCGTAGCCGCCGTAGCGGCGGGACACGGTCCGGGCGATCCACAGGTAGCTGCGGCCGTCGGGCATCTGGGCCAGCTGGGTCTGGATCTCGCCGGGGTGCCCGAAAGCCTCGTAGACGTTCCACAGCGGGCACGAGCCGCCGACCCGGGAGAAGTGGAAGCTGGTGGCGGACTGGCGCTTGGAGATGTTGCCGGCCCGGTCGACCCGCACGAAGATGAACGGCACGCCGCGCGCGCCGGGCCGCTGCAGCGTGCTGAGCCGGTGCGCGACGGTCTCGTAGCCGACGTGGAAGCGGCGCTGGAGCAGCATGATGTCGTAGCCCAGTTCCTCCGCGGCATCCAGGAACGGCCGGTAGGGCAGGATCATGGCGCCCGCGAAGTAGCTGGCCAGGCCGATGCGGGTGAGCAGGCGGGTCTCGTCGCTGGACACCCGCGCGTCGGCGACGATCTCGTCGATCTGCCCGGTCATCTCCACCGAGGCCAGGTGGGTGGCCAGCTGGAAGGCGCGCTGGCCGGGGTTGAGCAGCGGCGACAGCGACAGCACCCGGGCGCCGGCGTCATAGCGCCGCTTGACGTCCCCCTCGCCGGCGGGCAGGTCGGTCACCCGGATGCCGTGCTGGCGGGCCAGCCGCTCGGTGATCCCCGGGCCCGCGTTCCCGATCTCCAGGCCGGCCTCGGCGGCGATCTGCTCGGCGGCCAGGTCCAGGGCCGGGAAGTAGTTCCGCCGGGCGTAGAACAGCTCCTGCACCTCCTCGTAGGCCATCGGGGGCGGGACGGCGAAGGACCCGGCCGCGCTGGCGTCGATGCGGGTCATGATCGTCTCGTTGACGTCGCGGCCATGCCGGTAGCGGCGGTGCAGCTCCATGACGTAGCGGCCGACGGCGGGCATGGCCACGGCCAGCTCGCGGATCTCGGTCATGGAGATGGGGTCGCCCACCGACGGGTCGGTCAGCGCGTCGCGGAGCTGAGCCACGAGCCGGTCGGCGTCCTCGGCCGAGAACTGCTGGAGGTCGGCGTCGAAGACGCTGGCCAGCCGGAGCAGCACGGCGGCGGTCATGGGGCGCTGGCTGGACTCCAGCTGATTCACGTAACTGGGCGAGATGCCCAGCGCGCCGGCCAGGGCGGCCTGGGTCAGCCCGCGCTCCTCGCGGAAGCGCCGGAGGCGGACGCCCACGCGCGCCTTGGCGGCCGCCATCAGCCGCCGTCCCGTCGCCGACGCTGTTCACAAACTTTGCAGAATCGCTGTTCAGCCACCACAAACCTCCACACATCCAGGCCCTACCAGTCGGCTGGCTTTCCGTGCATCTTGTTAAGATACGTAGCCTCGCGTGCCCGGCCGCGCAGTTGCGCCGCCGCCGGGCACTTGCGGTGCCCGCAGGGGGCACCGGATCCAGACCGCGAGCGGCTGCGTGGTTCGCGAGCGCAGGCAGCCGGAAGGAGAACACGTGGGCTACGCCATTCCAGGTCTTGACCAGGCCCCGACCGCACATAGCGGGCTCATCAGGTGGGTCGGCGAGATCGCCGCGCTGGCCCGGCCGAGCCGGGTCCACTGGTGCGACGGCTCCCAGGAGGAATGGGAGGAGCTCACCGGACTGCTGGTAAAGCAGGGCACGCTCACGCCGCTCAACCCCGACCTGCGCCCGGGCAGCTACGCGGCCCGCTCCGACCCGTCGGACGTCGCCCGGGTCGAGGGCCGCACGTTCATCTGCTCGGAGCAGGAATCCGACGCCGGGCCGACGAACAACTGGATCGACCCCGCGGAGATGCGGGCCACCTTCGCCGGGCTGTTCGACGGCTGCATGGCGGGCCGGACCATGTACGTGGTGCCGTTCTGCATGGGCCCGCTCGGCGGGAACATCTCGCAGCTCGGCGTGGAGATCACCGACTCCCCGTACGTGGCCGCCTCGATGCGGATCATGACCCGGATGGGCGCGCCGGTGCTGGAGCAGCTGGGCACCGACGGGTTCTTCGTCCGGGCCGTGCACTCGGTCGGCGCGCCGCTGGCCGCCGACGAGGCCGACGTGCCGTGGCCGTGCAACGAGACCAAGTACATCTCGCACTTCCCGGAGACCAGGGAGATCTGGTCCTACGGCTCGGGCTACGGCGGCAACGCGCTGCTGGGCAAGAAGTGCTACGCGCTGCGGATCGCCTCGGCCATGGCCCGTGACCAGGGCTGGCTGGCCGAGCACATGCTGATCATCAAGGTCACTCCCCCGGCGGGCGAGCCGCGCTACGTGGCGGCGGCGTTCCCGTCCGGCTGCGGCAAGACCAACCTGGCCATGCTGGAGCCGACGCTGCCGGGCTGGCAGGTCGAGACCATCGGCGATGACATCGCCTGGATGCGCTTCGGTGACGACGGGCGGCTGCACGCGATCAACCCCGAGTTCGGGTTCTTCGGCATCGCGCCGGGCACCAGCGTCCGGACCAACGCCAACGCGATCCGCACGCTGACCAGGGACACCATCTTCACCAACGTGGCCACCACCGACGACGGCGACGTGTGGTGGGAGGGGCTGACCGACGAGCCCCCGGCGCACCTGACCGACTGGCTGGGCAACGACTGGACACCCGCCTCGGGCACCAGGGCCGCGCACCCCAACGCCCGGTTCACGGTGGCCGCGGGCCAGTGCCCGTCGATCGCGCCGGAGTGGCAGGACCCGGCCGGGGTGCCGGTCTCGGCCATCCTGTTCGGCGGCCGCCGGGCCACCGCGGTGCCGCTGGTGACCGAGGCCTACTCCTGGGCGCACGGCGTGTTCATGGGCGCCACGATCGCCTCGGAGACCACCGCCGCGGCCACCGGGCAGGTCGGCCAGCTTCGCCACGACCCGTTCGCGATGCTGCCGTTCTGCGGCTACAACATGGGCGACTACTTCGGCCACTGGCTGGAGGTCGGCGACATGACCGACGCCGGGAAGCTGCCCCGCATCTACGCGGTGAACTGGTTCCGCAAGAACGACGACGGCAAGTTCGCCTGGCCCGGCTACGGCGAGAACAGCCGGGTGCTCAAGTGGATCGTGCAGCGGCTGGCCGGCGAGGCCGAGGCCGTGGCCACCCCGATCGGCCACCTGCCCGCCGCGGCCGACCTGGACACCGACGGCCTGGCGCTGCGCGACGGCGACCTGGACCTGCTGCTGTCGGTGGACAGTGAGACCTGGCTGAAGGAGGCCGAGCACACCCGTGAGTACTTCGGCATCTTCGGCAGCCACCTGCCGGCCCGGCTCTGGGCGGAGCACGAGTCGCTGCTGGAGCGGCTGAAGTCAGCTGACTGAGGCCTGTTAGTCGAAAATTCCCTGTGTCATCGAGTGCCGCGGGCCCGGCCTGGGCTCGCGGCACTCGTTCATGGCTGGTTTCCCTCCGCGTGGCTAACCCGACACACAGGCATAAAGGGCACCCTATCTAACGCTGACGTTAGGGTCCGATAGGATCGCTGTGGGCGGGTCGCGCCCGGGTCACGCGTCAACCATGGGGAGAGTGTGCATGCCGACGGTCGAAGAGCCGCAGATAGCGTCTTCGGCGGGCCACAGGACTGACCGGTACAAGTGGATCGCGCTGTCGAACACCACACTCGGCATCCTGATGGTCACGATCAACCAGTCCATCCTGCTGATCTCGCTGCCGGCCCTCTTCCGGGGCATCAAGCTGAACCCGCTGCAGTCCTCCAACACCTCGTACTTCCTGTGGGTCTTCCTCGGGTTCATCCTGGTCACCGCGGTGCTGGTGGTCAGCCTGGGCCGGGTGGGCGATATCTACGGCCGGGTCAAGATGTACAACCTCGGCTTCGCGGTGTTCACCCTGTTCTCGATCCTGCTGTCGGTGACGTTCCTGACCGGGGTGCCGGGCGTTCTGTGGATCATCATCATGCGGATCCTGCAGGGCGTGGGCGGCGCGTTCCTGTTCGCCAACTCCAGCGCGATCCTGACCGACGCCTTCCCGCCCAGCGAGCGCGGCAAGGCGATGGGCATCAACGGCGTCGCCGCGGTCAGCGGCGCGTTCCTCGGCCTGCTGCTGGGCGGCGTGCTGGCCCCCATCGAGTGGCGCCTGGTGTTCCTGGTCTCGGTCCCGTTCGGGCTGTTCGGCACGGTCTGGGCCTACCTCAAGCTCAAGGACAACGGCATCCGCATCCCGGCCAAGATCGACTGGCTCGGCAACACGCTGTTCGCGGTCGGCCTGATCGCCGTGCTCACCGGCATCGTGTACTCGCTGCTGCCCTACGGCGGCCACCCCACCGGCTGGACCAACCCCTGGGTACTGGGCGGGATCATCGGCGGCGTCGCCATCCTGGTGCTGTTCGCCTGGGTCGAGACCAAGGTGCCGCAGCCGATGTTCCGGCTCAGCCTGTTCAAGATCCGGGCCTTCACCGCCGGCAACATCGCCGGCCTGCTGGCCGCGCTCGGCCGCGGCGGCATCCAGCTCATGCTGATCATCTGGCTGCAGGGCATCTGGCTGCCGCAGCACGGCCGCAGCTTCGCCGAGACCCCGCTGTGGGCCGGCATCGCGATGGTCCCGCTGACCATCGGGTTCCTGATCACCGGCCCGCTGGCCGGCGTGCTGTCGGACCGCTACGGGTCCCGGTTGCTGGCCACCGCCGGCCTGGTCGTGTCGGGGGGCAGCTTCCTGCTGCTGGAAGTGCTGCCGATCAACTTCAGCTACATCTGGTTCGCCCTGCTGATCCTGCTGTTCTCGATCGGCATGGGGCTGTTCTTCTCGCCCAACCAGGCCGCGGTCATGAACAGCCTGCCGGCCGACCAGCGCGGCGCGGGCGCCGGGATGCTCAACACGTTCCAGAACTCGGCCACCGTGCTGTCGATGGGCCTGTTCTTCACCATCGTCACCCTCGGCCTGGCGGCGCGGCTGCCCGCCCACCTGTTCAAGGGCCTGGTCGCCGCCGGGGTCTCCCCCGCGGCCGCGCACCAGGTGGCCAGCGAGCCGCCGATCGGCAGCCTGTTCTCGGCGTTCCTGGGCTACAACCCGATCAAGGAGCTGCTCGGGCCGAGCGGCGCGCTGGACAAGCTGCCCGCGCACCAGGTGGCCTACATCACCGGCCGCTCGTTCTTCCCCAAGCTGATCGAGCAGCCGTTCGCGGGCGGCCTGCACCTGGCGTTCACGTTCGCGGCCATCGCGACGGCGATCGCCGTCGTGGCCTCCGCCGTGCGCGGCAAGCGGTACCTGCACACCCCTGAGCCGCTGGCCGAGGAACTGGCCGAGGGCGCGGCCGAGAGCGCCGGTATCGTCGGCCTCAGCGAGGAAGTCATCCCCGAGCAGGTCCCGGCGGATGGCACACTGGCTACTACCGAGTACCTCGGCCCCGACGGCGAGGTCGGCACCGCACGCGGGAGAAGTCTGAGCTGATGACCAGCAAGGCCGGGACGGGACTAGTCGCGGACCGGCGTCCGTCCTCCGGGGCGGCCACCGGTACGGCGGCTTCCGGCGCGCCGGGCGGGCCGGGCGTTTCGGGCGTGACGGGCGTGACGGCCCCGGCCGATGAGCCCGGCGAGCTGATCGGCATCGGCGCCGCGGCGGCCAGGGCGGGCGTGTCCGAGCGCGCGCTGCGCTACTACCAGCAGCTGGACCTGCTGGCCCCGGCCCGCACCACGCCGGGCGGGCTGCGCCGCTACTCGGCGGCCAACCTGGCCCGGGTGGCGCGCATCCGCGAGCTCCAGACCCTGCTCGGCCTGAACCTTGACGAGATCGCCGTGGTGCTGCGCAACGAGGACCGGCTCGCGCAGATCCGGCTGGAGTGGCACGACGAGCGGACCAGCGAGCGGGAGCGCCGGGCGCTGAGCCGCGAGTGCCTGGCCCTGCAGGAGGACCTGCGGGCCACCGTGGAGGCCAAGCGGGCCGCCCTGGAGAGCTTCCTGGCCGACCTGGACACCCGCATCGCCAAGGTGCGGGCCGTCCTGGCCAGCCCCGCCGGCTAGAACAGCTCGCCGACGAAGTCGTTGCGGAACTTGCCGGCGGGGTCGAGCCGGCGCATCAGCCGCCCGAACGCCGCGCCCTGCTGGTAGCCGTCCAGGACCTGCCGCAGCGGCGCCGTGGTCAGCTTGGCCCAGTGCGGTCGGGCGCCCAGGGGCAGCAGCAGGCTCTCGACCCGCGCCAGCACGGGCAGCACCGCCGCGGTGTCCCTGACCCAGGTGAAGTGGAACGTGACGCTGTCCCGGCCGCAGGCCGGGCTGAGCCACAGCTGGTCGGCGGCCACCGTGCGCAGTTCCGAGATGTACAGCACCGGCGCGATCTCCTCGCCCAGCTCACGCACCGCGGCGATGGCGGCCGGCGCGGCGCCGCGCGGCAGGTAGAGCTCGGACTGGAGCTCCTGCCCGGCGCCCGCCGGATGCTCGGGCCGGAAGTGCGGCAGCCGCTCGTGCCACGGGCCGGGCACCCCCAGCTGCCCGGTGCACTGCTCCGGCGGGCGGCCGGGCACCGGGTGGACGGGGTGCGGCGCGGGGTGGCGGCCGCGCCACCCGGTGCCGGGGCCGCCGGGGCCGCCGGGGCCGCCGGGGTGGCCGGGGTCGCCGGGGCGCTGCTTGACCCAGACCGCGGCCGCGCCGCTGCGCCAGTCGGTGAACGCGCTGACGCTGTAGCCGGCCCCGAACATCTCGTCCAGCCGGCCGGCCACCTCATCGAGGCCCACGTCCAGGTAGACGTGCTGGCTCACCTCGAACGCGGGCTCGATGTCCAGGGTCAGCCGGGTCACCACGCCGAGCGCGCCCAGCGCCACCACCGCGCCGTCGAACCCGGGATCGCCGCGGTGCAGTTCGACCTGAGCGCCGCCGGGTCCCATGAGCCGCAGGCCGCGGACCGCTGCCGACAGGCAGCGCTGGCTGTCCCCGGAGCCGTGGGTCCCGGTGGCCACCGACCCGGCCACCGAGATGTGCGGCAGCGAGGCCAGGCTGGCCAGCGCGAACCCGGCCCGGTGCAGCCAGGCCAGCTCCGCGTAGCTGATCCCGGCGGCCAGGGTGACCGTCCGGCCCGCCGGGTCGATGTCGACCGTGCCGGGCAGCCGGTCCAGGCACACCAGGTCGCCGGTGGTGTCGGCGACGCGGCTGAACGAGTGGCCGGTGCCCAGGGCGCGGACCCGGCGCGCCCCGGCCACGATCTGGCCCAGCTGCGCCACCGACGCCGGGTGGTGCACGCGGGCGGCGCGAAAGGTGACATTGCCGGCCCAGTTGACGGCGGGCACGCTGGTGCGGGTCATTCCAGCTCCATTCAGATACCAGGACCACACGATTAAACGCCCATCGCGGTAATGCGCGAGGCGTGTCCTCTGGTCCCGAACCGCGTGGACTGTCACAATCAACCTGCGTCCCGCGGATGAGCCGCTTGAGCTGGGCGCCATTGTTTTTAACGGGGGGAGGTGGCAGGTGGTGGCCGCGCCCCCGCTTGTCACGAGATCGGTTCAGATCCTGGGGGTTCCGCTGCTGCTGGCCGGGCTGGTCGCGGCCGGGACCGCGCACCTGGCGGCCCGCCACCCGGCCGCCGGCCGGCCCGCGGCCGCGCCGGCCGTGACCGCCCCGGCCGCGACCGCGCCAGGCGCGGCCAGCCGCGCGCTGCCGAAGACCGGCACGCTGTTCGGCGCGGCCGCCACCTCGGCCGCCAGCGCCTGGTCCGTCGGCCAGGCGCTCACCGGCAAGTCGATCATCCTGCGCTGGAACGGCTCGTCCTGGAAGCAGGTGCCCAGCCCCACCCCGCGCGGCGGCGGGGCGTTCTACGCCGTGGCCGCGACCTCGGCCAGCAACGCGTGGGCGGTCGGCGGCAACGACAGCAAGCCCCTGAAGACCCTGATCGCGCACTGGAACGGCAAGTCCTGGCAGCAGGTGCCCAGTCCCACGCCCGGCGCCGGCGGCGCGCTGTTCGGCGTCACCGCCACGTCGGCGCGCAACGCCTGGGCGGTCGGCTGCGCGGGCAACTGCTACCAGGGCTTCGGCTCCGGCCTCAGGACGCTGATCCTGCACTGGAACGGCAAGTCCTGGCAGCGGGTGGCCAGCCCTAGTCCCGGCACCGGCACCGCGCTGTCCGCTGTGGCCGCCGCGTCGGCCGGGAGCGCCTGGGCGGTCGGCTGCACCCTGGACTGCTTCATCAGCTCGGCCAGCCCGCAGACAGTCATCCTGCACTGGAATGGTCACGCCTGGAAGCAGGTGGCCAGCCCGGCCGGGGCCACCACCGGCGCGCTGAACGGCGTGGCCGCCACCTCGCCCGGCAACGCCTGGGTGGTCGGCTGTACCGGCCACTGCTTCGGGCCGGACGCCGTGCCGGGCACGCTGATCGCGCACTGGAACGGCAGCACCTGGAAGAAGGTCGCGGCGCCGAGCCCGGCCGGCGGCAGCGTGCTGACCGGCGTGGCCACCCGCTCGCCGGGCAGCGCCTGGGCCGTCGGCTACACCCGCGCCAGCGGCAGGACGCTGATCCTGCGCTGGAACGCCGGCACCTGGCGCCGGGTGGCCAGCCCGACCCCGGCCCACGGCGGCGAGCTGCTGGCCACGGCCATCGGATCGCCGGGCAGCGCCTGGGCCGTCGGGGCCAGCGACTTCGGCAACCTGCTCCTCGAGCAGTGGAACGGCCGCACCTGGAAGTAGCACCGGCCGCGCGTCGTGGCCGCGTCGCGCCCGCGGCCGTCCGGTTCAGGCCGGCGCCGGGCCGGTGAGCGTGTCGCCGTGCGCCATCAGGTGCGCGGCGGCCAGCGCCAGCCACGGACGCCACGGCTCTGCCCACGTGCCCAGCGCCCACGTGCCCAGCGCCCGCGGACCGGGGCCGGAGCCGGCCGCGGGCAGGCCCAGCCCGGCCAGCGCGGCCCGCAGCGCCGGGTCGGCCAGCGGGAACGCCTCCGGCCGCCCGAGCCGGAAGGCCAGGTACTCACGCAGCTCCGGGTCCAGCCCGCAGCCACCGGGGCGGGTCCCGGGGCGGCCCCCGGCGGCACCGCTAACCGGACCGCTATCCGGACCGCTATCCGGACCGCGACCCGGACCGCGACCCGGGTCCTGCCCGGCCGCGTGCGCCGCCACCGCCACCGCCAGCACCGCCGCCGCGTCGGCGCCTTCGAGCCCGGCCGCGGCCAGCCGGGCCGGCGTGACCTCGGCCGGCTCGGGAAAGGCGTGGGTGAGCCCGCCGGGCAGGCCCGGCACCGGCGAGCCCAGGCGGGCCGCGAACGCCCCGAGCCACCTGGCCGCCGCCACCGCGTCACGGCCGCGGCGGGCCACGGCCCCCACGCCGGCCTCGAACGGGCTCCACGCGCCGGGCACGGCCAGGCCGGGCCGCCGGCCGACCAGCGGCCCGAGCACCGGGTCGGCGGCCAGGGCCGCCGCCCCGGCGGCGTAGTCGGCGTCCGCGCCCAGCAATCGGGCGATCCGCCCGACCAGGTGGATCAGGCCTTCCCAGTAGGGCAGGTGCACCCGCAGCAGCAGGTTCCCGGCCGAGCCCGGCTCGACTTCAATCAGCCCGGCCGCGCCCGCCACCGTGATCGTCCGGCGGTAGACCGGGCCGTCGACCGCCTCGACGCCGGGCACGGCCCGCGCGCCGAGGAACGCCCGGACCGCGGCCCAGTCGTAGCCGGGCGGCACCGGCAGCCGCAGCGCCAGCCCGCCGTCGGTGACCAGCCGGTCGGCGCGGTGCCGGCGACGGCGCAGGTCGGTGGGCGAGGCGCGGAACACCTCCTGCATGGCCCGGTTGAACTGGCGCAGGCTGCCGAACCCGGACGCGAACGCGATGTCCAGCACGGTCAGCTCGGTGTCGTCGAGCAGGCGGCGGGCGAAGTGGGCCCGCCGGGACCGGGCCAGCTGGTCCGGGGTGGCCCCCAGGTGCTGGAGGAACAGCCGGCGCAGGTGCCGGGCGGAGACGCCCGCCCGGTCCGCCAGCGCCGCCTCGGTGCCGCCGTCGTCCAGCGCGCCGTAGATGATCATCTGCACCGCCTGGCAGACCAGCTCCGGGGCGCCCAGGTCGACCGGGCCTGACACCCGGTAGGGCCGGCACCGCAGGCAGGCCCGGTACCCGGCCGCCTCGGCCGCCGCGGCCAGCTCGAACGTGCGGACGTTGCTGGCCAGCGGCCTGGCCCCGCACCCCGGCCGGCAGTAGATGCCGGTGGTGATGACGGCCGAGTACGTGGTCATGGCCCAGGTATACGCCACCGCCGGCGCCGGCAGCTGGCCAGATCTGGACACCACCACCCGCCTCAGGCCGGGCCGGGCGGGCAGGTCCGGATCTGGCCAGACCCGGCCGCGGCGGCGCCGCCATCCTGCCGGTGTGCGCCGCAGCCGCGGCGCCCGGACCCGAGCAGCTCAGGAGACCCGACATGCTGGTCAAGGTGTTCCCCATCAAGCTCCAGGACGGCACGCAGGACAAGGTCGAGGCCATCGTGGCGGAGTTCGCGCCGCTCGGCCCCGGCGCCGAGGAGGGCACTTTGTCCTTCCGGGTGTACCGGGACCCGGCCAAGCCGGATTACCTGCTGTTCGTCGAGCACTTCGCCGACCAGGCCGCCTACGACGCGCACACCGGCTCGCCCGCCTACACCGAGCTCATCGCGGGCCAGTTCGCGAGCCTGATCGTCGAGTTCACCGAGATCGACCACGAGCTGGTCGCGGCCTGCTGACGGGCGGCCCGGCCGGTCCGGATATGGCCGGACAGGCCGGGCCCGCCGTCCGTAGCGTCGGGCCATGACCACTTCCGATGTCACCCGCCCGGCCGCCGCCACCGCCGCTCAGGTCAGCCGGGCGCAGACCTTCGCCCGCCTGCACCAGCCCGGCGACCCGCTGCTGCTGCCCAACGCCTGGGACGTCGCCTCCGCGGTCACCATCGCCGCCGCCGGCGCCCGGGCCATCGCCACCACCAGCGGCGGCGTCGCCTGGTCGCTCGGCGTACCCGACGCCGCCGATCTCGGCGCCGACCGGGCCGCGGCCGTCACCGGGCGCATCGTCGCCGCGGTGCCGGTGCCGGTGACCGCCGACATCGAGGCCGGCTACGGGCCCGGCACCGACGCCGTCATGGCCACCGTGACCGCGGTGCTCCGGGCCGGGGCGGTCGGCGTGAACCTGGAAGACCGGCTTCCCGGCCAGGCCGGCCTGCTCGCCCCGGCCGAGCAGGCCGAGCGGCTGGCCGCGGCCCGGACTGCCGCCGGGCGGCTCGGCGTGCCGCTGTGGATTAACGCGCGGACCGACGTGTTCCTGGCCGGCCAGGGCCCGGCCGCCGAGCTGCTGGCGGCGGCCGCGGACCGGGCGGTCGCCTACGCGGCGGCCGGGGCCGACAGCATCTTCGTGCCCGGCCTCACCGACCCCGCGGCCATTGCCGAGCTGGCCGGCGGGCCGCTGCCGGTCGCGGTGCTGGCCGGGCCCGGCGCCCCGCCCGTGGCCGAGCTGGCCGCCGCGGGTGCCGCACGGATCAGCATGGGCACGGCCATCGCCCAGGCCGCCTACGCGGTCGCCGCCCGCGCGGCCGCCGAGCTGCTGACGGCCGGGACCTACTTCGCCAGCGAGGGCGGCATCGACTACGGCGAGATGAACGCCGCGCTGCGATAGCCCAAGGCCAGGCCGGCGCTAGATCCAGTCCGGGGACTAGATCAGGTGCGCGTCGGAGTGGTCGTCCTCGGCCTGCCCGGCCTCGACCAGGTCATCGCAGGTCGGGCAGTACCAGCGCGTCTCCAGCGGAGTGCCGCAGGCCGCGTGCCGCGACCCCGGCGCCGGGTCGGCGTGCCGCGCGCCCCAGCGGGCCAGCAGGCGCAGCGCCCCGGCCAGCTCCCGGCCCTCGGCGGTCAGCTCGTAGGCCACCCGCGGCGGCCGCTCCGAGTACGGCCGGGCCACCAGCAGCGCCTCGCGCTCCAGCCGCTTGAGCCGCTCGGACAGGATGTTCGCGGCCAGGCCGGGGATCTGGGCCAGCAGGTCGTTGAACCGCCGCGGCCCGGCCAGCAGCGCCTCCACCACCAGCAGCGTCCACCGGTCCCCCACGCTCGCCAGCGCCTGCGCCAGCGGTGAGGACTCGTCCTGCTGCGTGGTCATCGGGCGGCGCCTCTCTGCGTTCGCGGTCAGCGATCACCTGATCGTAGCCGTCGCGTTGACACGGCGGGAGTTGGTAGTAAGTTGCAAGTTACTACTTACTAGGAGGCGGTCATGACGGCACTGGACGAGATCCAGGCAGGAATCACGCGGCTGGCGGACAGCGCCGGCCCCTCGGTCGTCGGCATCGGGCAGCGGTGGGGGGCCGGGTCGGGCATCGTGCTCGGCGACGGGCAGGTCCTGACCAACGCCCACAACGTGCGGGGCGACCAGGTCGAGGTCACCTTCGCCGACGGGCGCACCGCCGAGGGCACGGTGGCCGGGCACGACATCGACGGCGACCTGGCCGTCATCTCGGTCGACACCGCCGGCGCGCCCGCGCTGCCGTGGGCCGACGGCGCGGCCAGCGTCGGGCTGCCGGTGTTCGCGCTGGCCAACCCCGGCGGCCGCGGGCCGCGGGTGACCTTCGGGTTCGTCTCCGGCATCGAGCGGACCTTCCGCGGCCCGCGCGGGCGCCGGATCAGCGGCAGCCTGGAGCACACCGCCCCGCTGCTGCCCGGCTCCTCGGGCGGCCCGGTGCTCGACGCGGCGGGGCACCTGCTCGGCATCAACACCAACCGCCTCGGCGAGGGCTTCTACCTGGCCATCCCGGCCGACGCGGCGCTCCGCGGCCGGGTCGAGGCGCTGGCCCGCGGCGAGTCGGCCAGCACCCCGCGGCTGGGCGTCTCCATCGCTCCCGGCCACGTGGCCCGGCGGCTGCGGCGGGCCGTGGGCCTGCCCGACCTGGAGGGCGTGCTGATCCGCGACGTCACCGAGGACAGCCCGGCCGCGCGGGCCGGCCTGGCCGGCGGCGACCTGATCGTGGCGGTCGGCGGCCAGCCGGCCCGGACGGTCGACGACCTGCTCGACGCGGTGCAGGCGGCCAGGAGCGGCAGCATCGAGCTGAGTGTCGTGCGCGGCGCCGAGGAGCGGACCGTCCAGGTGTCGCTCGCCGACGACAGCCCGGCCGCCGGGGAGTAGCCGCCGGATCAAAACCCTCATCACTAACAAATGCGCCCGGCGCACCGCGGTTCCGCGGTGCGCCGGGCCCGTTCCGGGTCCGGAAACCTGCTCCGCGGCCGATCCCGGCCAGTCCGAGCCGTAGATCGTGATCAACGAGGGTGATGGCAGGTGCGGTGGCGCGTTTACCTGTCGTGTCCCATGGCGGCTGCGGCGGCCAGGATGTTGACGTAGTCACGCAGGCGGGCGATCTGCCCGTTGCGGACGGTGAGCACAACGATGTTGGGCAGCACGAACTCGCCGGTGGTTGTGCTGGTCCCGACGGCTTCCTGCTCGACGATGATCGTTTCCGGATCGCTGGTGTCGTAGACGGCACGAGTGCGGTACCGCTCATACTTCAGCTGGCTGGTCTTCCAGCCCGCGGCTATCCAGTTCACGATGGCGTCCCGGCCCTCGAGCCGGGACGGCACGCCAGGGGCGGTGAACGGGAACTCATGGACCGCGTCGACCGCGTACAGACGGCTCATGTCAGCCGCGGACTGGCTGATAGCGGCCTGGCGAAGGCGCTCCAGAACCTCACGCGCACCAGCTTCCTGCTGGCCGAGTGCCGCTCGCCTGGCCGTCACCTCGCGGCGCCGTCCGGCTCGCCGGCGTCGGTGAGGTGGCCGTGAAGATTGATCAGGCCGGTGATGTCGATTCGGTCTTGTCCTGACAGCGCCACGGGGCCGCCCTCCATGTCCTGGGTGCGTCGTGCCAGTAAAGTGAGACACAGTCCGGTTAGAAGGGCACGGTAGCGGACTGTGTCCCCGGTTATCAAGGGGCGTGATTGCGCTGGCCGGTCGCGATGCGCGGTCGCAGGCCGGGCGCCCGAGGCGTGCAGACGCCCGGCGTAACTACGGGCAACTGGTCGAGCAGGCACGAACTGCGTTCGCCGAGTCCGGCGTGGACGCCTCCCTGGACGAGATCGCCCGGCGGGCCGGGGTGGCCAGCGGGACGCTGTACCGGCATTTCCCCACCCGGCTGGATCTCATCGAGGCGGTGCTTGCCGGGCAGATAGCCGAGCTGGCCGTCCTCGGCCGCCGGCTGCTGACGGCCGAGGACGAATTCGACGCCTTGTCCACCTGGCTGCGCGCTGCGCTCAGGCATGCCCTGACTTACCGAGGCCTGTCGGCCGCGGTGATGAACTCGGCGCTCGACGGCAAGGATGGCCTGGTATCGACCTGGCATGCGGAACTGTTCGAGGTGGGGAGGGCGCTGCTGGCGCGAGCGCGGCAATCAGGCGTGGTCGTCGCCGATGCGGGCGACGCGGATGTGCTGAAGATGGTCGGCGCTATCGCCTGGGCCGCCCAGGACAGCTCAGCTCAGGCCGACCGCCTGCTCGCCCTGTTCATGAACGGACTACGCCGCCGCGGCGTCGGGCGATGACCATCGCTAAGCCCCGGCCGCGGTGGCCAGCGACCGCACGAAGTCGGCGATCTGGCGCAGGCTGCGGCACTCCTCGACGCGCCCGCAGAACGGCGCGTAGCGGCTGATCACCGAGTCGCCGCTGTCCCAGGTGCGGCGCGGCTCGGGGTTGAGCCAGTAGACCTCGCCCGCCCGGCGCTGGATCTCGGCCAGCGCCTCCGCCGCCGGGTCCAGGTAATTGGTGCGGGCGTCCCCGACCACCAGCACCACCGAGCGGCGGGTGAGCTGGCGGGCGTGCCGCTCGGCGAACTCGCGCAGCACCCAGCCGTAGTCCGAGCTGCCGCTGAACCGGACCGCCTGCCGGGTGACCTGCCGCTGGTCCAGCCGCCGCCCGGCCGCCCGCGCCTCGCTGACCAGGCCGGTGATCTCGGCCAGGCCGTCCACGAACGCGAACACCCGCAGCCGGCTGAGGCGGCTGTCCAGCGCGATCAGCAGGTCCAGGGTGAACCGGGAGAAGGCCGACACCGACCCGGACACGTCGCACAGCACGACGATCTCCGGGCGCGGCGGCCGGGCCGGCTCGGTCATGATCCGGAACGGCACGCCGCCGCTGCTCATGGACCGCCGCAGGGTGGCCCGGATGCTCAGCCGGCGCCGGCGGTAGGCGGGCTGGCGGGCCAGCACCCGGGTGAGCTGGCGGGCCAGCGGGGCGATGGCGGTGGTCATGGCCTCCAGCTCGGCCGCGGACGCCGTGCCGATGTCGGTGTCCTCGGGCACCCGCACCCGCATGGTGGCCCGCACGGCCGCCGCGCCGCGGTCGGCGACCAGCAGGCGCCGCACGGCGGACTGGATCTCGGCCCGGAACCGGCCGATGCCCTGGTCGGCGCCGGCCCTGGCCAGGCGGGCGCGGACCGAGGCCAGGCCGGACCCGGCGCCGTCGCCAGGGCCACCGTCGCCAGGGTCACCGGCCCCGCCGCCCGCTCCCCCGCCCGAGCCGCCGCCGGAGCCGCCGCCGGCCGCGCCGTCGCCCAGCAGCTCGGCGCGCATGCCGTCCAGGTCCGCCGCGGCGGTGACCGCCCTGGTGTACATCACCCCGGCCACGCGCTCGCCCGGCTCGGCGCCCGCGAACCGGCGCACGTACTCGTCGGCCAGCTGGGCCAGCGCCAGGCCGTCGTCCGCGGCGATGGCCTGGCGCAGCGCGGCCCGCAGCTCATCGTCGGACAGCCCGGCCAGCGGCCCGCGGCCCGATTCCGGGGTGCCCGCGGTGTGCAGCTCGAAGATCAGGTTGAACGTGCTCAGGTGCTCGGGGTTCTTGATCAGGGCGGCCTGGAGCGCGGTCCTGAGCACGTCCTTGTCGGAGAGCGGGATCGCGTTCAGCGCGCCGGCCGCGTCCAGGTGCTCGCCGATCGAGACCGGGATGCCGACCGCCCGCAGCTCGGCGACCAGCGCCCCCAGCATGGCCCGCACGGATCAGGCCAGGGACAGTTCGGCCCGCGCGGTGTCGATGTCCCGCTCGTACTTGAGCAGCACCGACAGCGTCTGCCGGGTGATGTCGTCGGTCAGCTCGGTCGCGCCCAGGATCAGCAGCGTGCGGGCCCAGTCCAGCGACTCGGCGATGGACGGCGCCTTGCGCAGGTCCGCGGTGCGCAGCAGCGCGACGATACTGGCGATCTCGCTGGCCAGGTGGGCGGGCAGGCCGGGCACCCGCAGCCGGATGATCTCCGCCTCGCGCTCCGTGCTCGGGTAGCCCAGGTGCAGGTACAGGCAGCGCCGCTTCAGCGCCTCGGACAGGTCGCGGGTGTTGTTCGAGGTCAGGAACACCTGCGGGATGTGCCGCGCGGTCACCGTGCCGAGCTCGGGGATGGAGACCTGGTACTCCGACAGCACCTCGAGCAGCAGCGCCTCGCTCTCGATGTCCAGCCGGTCCACCTCGTCGATGAGCAGCACCACCGGCTCGGCCGCCCGGATCGCGGCCAGCAGCGGCCGGCTGAGCAGGAACTCCTCGCCGAAGATGCCCGCGTCGGCCAGGCTCGACGTGCCCTCGCCGCGGTGCAGCTGGAGCTGGAGCAGCTGCCGCCGGTAGTCCCACTCGTAGATGGCCTTGGACTCGTCCAGGCCCTCGTAGCACTGCAGCCGGATCAGCGGCCGGCCCGTGCCCGCGGCCGCGCACTTGGCCAGCTCGGTCTTGCCGGTCCCGGCCGGGCCCTCGACCAGCACCGGCTTGCCCAGGGCGGCTGAGAGGTGAACGATCGTCGCGGTGCTGGTCTCGGCGAGATAGCCCATGCGGCGCAGATCCGCCGCGACCTGGTCAATCGGGCTCGAAGGCTCCGTCACCAGCTCAACCTACACTGGCCGGCCGGGCGGTCACAGATGGCTGCAGGCCTGCCGGGCGAACGCCGCGTCCGGGCCGCCGGCTATCCATCCGCATGGTGGTTCTCCGTTTTAATGGTCATCGCATGCGGCCCGAATGCGATGACCCGAATATAAGTATTTAGCTGAATTGTCAGTAATAAGCATACATCGAGGGGAGAGAGCGTGAAGCTCACCAAGCACGCCCACGCCTGCGTGGAGCTGGACAAGGACGGCGGCCGGCTGGTCATCGACCCGGGGGCGCTGACCCCGGACGCCGCGCAGGTCGTGGCCGGCGCCGCGGCCGTGCTGGTCACCCACGAGCACTTCGACCACGTCGACGACGCGGTCCTCACCGCCGCCCTGGACGCGCGGCCCGACCTGCGGGTCTACGCGCCGCGGGCGGTGTGCGAGAAGCTCGGCCAGCGGCCCGGCCAGGTCATCCCGGTCAGCGCCGGCGACCGGTTCGAGGCCGCGGGGTTCGCGGTCCAGGCGCACGGCCGGGAGCACGCGATGATCCACCCGGACATCCCCATCGTCGAGAACGTGGGCTACCTGATCGACGGGCGCGTGTTCCACCCCGGTGACGCCTACACCGGGCCGGGCGTGCCCGTCGACCTGCTGCTCATGCCGACCAGCGGGCCGTGGACCCAGACCGCGGAGGCCGTCGACTTCGTCCGCGGCGTCCGCCCGGACCGGCTGGTGCAGATCCACGAGCTGCTGCTCAGCGAGCTGGGCCAGAACACCATGGCCCGGTTCCTGGGCGCGGAGGGGCTCACCGGCATCCCGTTCACCATCCTGCCCGCCGGCGAGTCGCTGACCGCCTGACACGCGTCAGGCCTTCTCCGGCAGCACCGCCTCCACGAACAGGGCCGAGACCGCGGCGGCCAGCCGCCGCGGGTCCTGCTCGGTGATCCGCTCGGCCAGCCGCCCGCTGATCCACAGGGCCGACAGGCCGTGCACCACGGACCAGGCGCTGACCGCCACCAGCTCGGGCGGGCGGCCGTGCAGGCGGCCCTCGGCCTGGCAGCGCTCGATGTTCGCCATGAGCAGCCCGTAGGCGGCGTCGCTGGCCGCGGTGAACCGCGGGTCGGCCGGGTTCAGCGCGTCCAGCCGGAACATCACCTCGAAGTGCGCCGGGTGGCCGACGGCGAACCAGACGTAGCCGCGGCCGATCGCGGCCAGCTCGGCCGGGCCGTCGGCCGGGTCGCTCGCCGCCACCTCGGCCAGGACCGACTCCGCCAGCAGCTGGTACCCGGCCGTGGCGAACGCGGTCAGCAGCCCGGCCTTGCTGCCGAAGTGATGGGAGGGGGCGCCATGCGAGACGCCCGCGCGGCGGGCCACGTCGCGCAGGGCCACCCCGCTGACCCCGGCATCGCCAACCGCGCTCTCCACCGCCTCCAGCAGCGCGGCCGGCAGATCGCCGTGGTGATAGGGCACGGTCCATCTTGACATCCCGCGACATCTTGACACTGGCTAGTTGGCTGCTCGCGGGGGGTGCGCGGCCGGATGGAGCCGACCCGGGCCGCCGGACGGGCCGCGGTCGGGCGGTCCGAGCTGGCCCGGCCCGGGTGGTCAGGCCACCAGGGCGGTCAGGACGTCGCGGGCCTCGGCGGGCGTGAACGCCAGCGTGGCGTCGCCGACCGTCAGCTCGATGCGCTGCACCGCCGGGTCAAGCGTGGCCACGGCGCCGGGCCAGGTCCAGATGCCCTGGTCGGCGGCCAGCGCGCGGGCCGCCGCGGCGAAGCGCTCCGGCGTGGTGCGCAGCAGCAGGTGCATCATCGGCACCTGGGGCGGGTCGGGCACGACGTGCACGGCGTCCAGCCCGGCCAGCCCGGCCGCGATCTGCCTGGCGTGGTCCAGGTAGCCGGGCATCAGCGGCAGCCGGCGGCGCAGGCAGCTCAGCGCCGAGGCGGCCTGCGGCCACAGCCCGAACAGGGTGCCGCCCATCCGGTGCCGCCACTCGCGCACCTCGGCCAGGAGATCGGCGGGCCCGGCCACGCAGCAGCCGGCCAGCGCGCCGAGGCCCTTGTAGAACGACACGTACACGGTGTCGAACAGCGCCGCGATCTCGGCCGGCGGGCGGCCGTAGCCGGCGGAGGACTCCCACAGCCGGGCCCCGTCCAGGTGCACCGCGGCGTCCCGGTCGCGCGCCCACTCGACCTGGGCCGTCAGGTCGTCCCAGTCCGGCTGCTGGCCGCCGAGGTCACGCTGCGGGAGCTCGATGACCAGCGCGGCGGGCCGCTCGGGGATCGGGGTCAGGTGAGCCAGCGTCAGCAGCTCGGCCGGGGAGCCGGCCGCGCGGCCGGTCAGGCCGTGCAGCCGCTGGTAGCCCTGGCTCTCATGGCGGTCCAGGTGGCACATCGGGTGGAAGACGATGGTCCGGCGCTGCCGCCGGTCGGCATGCACCCGCAGCACGGCCTGCTGGGCCATCGTGCCGCTGGGCACGAACACGGCCGCGGGCTTGCCCAGCAGCGCGGCCACCTCGGCCTCCAGCTCGGCCACGACGCCGCCGTCGCCGTACCGGTCGGGGACGGTGCCGGCGGGGATGCCGGCCAGCAGGTCGGCCGGGCGGATCGGGCCGTGCCCGTGCAGGAACCGGGTGCACTGGTCACGCAGGGCGTCCTGCTCGGCCGGGGAGATCTCGGTGGTAGCGGGCATGCCTCGATTATCGGGCAGGCCGCGTGCGCGCGCCCGCCCGGTGTACGGGCCGGCCACCTCGTCCGCGCCGGCGGGCCACGGGATAGCGTGCTGCTGTGGAGCACACGCGCCTTGGCCGGACCGGCCTGCAGGTGTCCCGGCTGTGCCTGGGCACGATGACCTTCGGACTTCAGTGCGACGAGCCGACCTCGATGGCGATCCTCGACCGGGCGGCCGACGGCGGCATCGACTTCCTCGACTCCTCTGACGCCTATCCGCTGGGCGGTGACCTGAGCACCAGGGGCGTCACCGAGGAGATCCTGGGCCGCTGGCTGCGCGGCCGCCGGGACCGGTTCATCGTGGCCACCAAGTGCTTCGCGCCGACCGGGCCCGCGCCGTTCGACGGCGGCAACTCGCGCAAGCACATCATGTCCGCGGTCGAGGCCTCGCTGCGCCGCCTCCAGACCGACTACATCGACCTGTACCAGCTGCACGGCTACGACGAGCAGACGCCCATCGACGAGACGCTCGGCGCCCTCGACGACCTGGTGCACCAGGGCAAGGTCCGCTACGTCGGCTGCTCCAACTTCCTGACCTACCAGCTGGTCCGGGCCGTGGGCCGGACGCAGACGCTGGGCCTGGCCCGGCTCGACTCGGTGCAGCCCCGCTACAACCTGCTGTTCCGCCAGATCGAGCGGGAGATGCTCCCGTACTGCGGCGAAGAGGGCATCGGCGTCATCCCCTACAACCCCATCGCGGGCGGCCTGCTGTCGGGCAAGCACGTCCGGTCGGCCCCGCCGCCGGAGGGCAGCCGCTTCACCCTCGGCACCGCCGCGCAGAACTACCAGGACCGCTACTGGCACGAGCGGGAGTTCGACACGGTCGAGGTGCTCGGCCAGCTGGCCGGGCAGGCCGGCGTCAGCCTGGTCACGCTCGCGGTGGCCTGGGTGCTGGCCAACCCGGCCGTCACCGCCCCGATCATCGGGGCCAGCCGGCCCGAGCAGCTGGCCGACAGCCTGGCCGCGCTGGAGTTCACCCTGGATTCCGGGCTCAAGGAGCAGCTGGACAAGGTCACCCACGACTACCGGATGGGCGACGCGCCCCGGTAACCGCGATGTCGCGAGAATGACTGAGCGCAAGCCGCCGGAGATGAGCTTCCGGACGTGGATCGACCAGCAGATCAGCCAGGCCGAGGAACGCGGGGCGTTCGACAACCTGCCGGGCGCCGGCAAGCCGCTCCCCCGCGGCGATGAGGCCGACGACGGCCAGGCCTGGCTGCGGGAGTACGTGCGCCGCGAGGGCGTGCCGGCCGAGGCGCTGCTGCCGCTGCCGCTGCGGCTGCGCAAGGAGACCGAGCGGCTGGCCGAGGCGGTGCCCGTGCTGGGCTCGGAGCAGGAGGTGCGGGACGCCGTCGCCGAGCTGAACGGGCGGATCATGGAGTGGCGCCGGATCCCCGTCGGCCCGCCGGTGTTCGTGCCGCTGGCCGACGAGGAGGCGCTGGTCTTCCGCTGGCGCGAGGCCCACCCGGCCGGGCCGCGAGCCAGCGCCGCCGCCCGCCGTCCAGAACGCCGCCAGCGGCCGCCGGCGCTGGTGGCGCCGCCGCGGCTCGCGCTAGCGCCTCCGGGCACGGAAAAGCCAGGGCGGCCCGGCCGACCTCCCGCCCGCGGCGGCGCCAGAACTGCGGGCCGCAGCCCCTGGCTCTGGCGGCGGCTGACAGCGGGCGGCTGGCCCGTGACGGCGGGAATGACCCTTGACCGCCGTTTCTTCCCCGTTTAGGGTAATGCTTACCTAACATGAGTAATCGATTTCTCGCATCCGATCGTGCCCGCTGCCCCGGCGGCACGCCGCTATCACCCATGCCGTGCCGCTGCGCAGGAGCAGGCTTGTGACCAGTGCGAACAACCTCCCCCGTGATCTGTCCAGGCGTCGGTTCATCGCCGGCACCGCCGTCGCCGGAGGCGTGACCGCCACTCTCGGCATCCCGGCCGCGGACGCGGCGGCCGCCACGACTGCGGCCAGCGCGGCACCGGCCGCGGCGACCGAACCCGTCATCGGGACGTCCCCGGAGACGAGCACCTTCTTCGGCTCGGCATTCGTGGAGTACTACGGCTCGCTGCAGACGAGCAGCAACGGCGACCTGTGGCCGAACTGCTGGGCCGATGACGGCGCCATCTACGCGGCCAACGGCGACGGGACGGGCTTTGACCTGTCGGCCGCCGAGGCCGACACGGTGGTGAGCCGCATCGACGGGACGCCGGCCTCGGGGATGACGGGCACGCGGCTGGCGGCGGGAGCGGACCTGGGGCCGATCTGGGGCGACTCGTCGCAGTACAACCGCAAGCCGACCGGGATGACCTGCGTGGACGGGGTGCTGTACCTGGCGATGCAGGACCTGAAGTACGGCACCTACGCCTTCGACGAGTCGCCGGTCGCCAGCATCAGCCGCAGCGACGACCACGGCGTGACTTGGACGCCGACCAGCTCGCCGATGTTCCCCGACTCGCGGCTCTCGACGCTGTTCTTCCTCGACTTCGGCCAGGACTACAAGCTGGCCGCGGACGCCCTCGGTCCCCGCGACGGCGCCTACGTCTATGCCTACGGGCTGGACGGGAACTGGCGTCAGTCGTACACGATGGTGGTCGCCGACCCGGACCGGCTGTACCTGGGCCGGGTGCCGCAGGCATCGGTCCAGGATCGCAGCGCGTGGGAGTTCTTCGCCGGGATGGCGGGCAGCCGGCCGACGTGGACGTCCGACATCGCGGGCAAGGCGCCGGTACTGTACGACACCCGCCGCCTGTACCCGAACCTGCGGCCCGGCGGCGTAGGCGGTCCGGAAAACCTGTCGGTGATCAGCCAGGGCGGCGTGGTCTGGAACGCGCCGCTACGCCGCTACATCTACACCAGCTGGAGCGAGTACACCTTCGAGTTCTACGAGGCGCCGGCGCCCTGGGGGCCGTGGAATCTGTTCCTGCACCACGACGCCGGCTGCTACCCATGGTTCGGGCTGCCGAAGAACGGCCAGACCGACCCGGGCCCGAAGAACGGCGGCTACGGCTGCACGATCCCGTCGAAGTTCATCAGCGCGGACGGGCTGAGCATGTGGGTGCAGTCCAACTGGTGGGTCGACAATGATGCCGGCACGGACAACTACCGGTTCTGCCTGCGCCGCATGGACGTCACACTGGCCGGCTCCGGCGCGGCGGAGCGCACGCCGCCCAGCCAGAACCTGGCCACCGTGGCCGGCGTAGCCCCGCTGGAGAAGAGCGCGCACTACGGCCACTGGCAGTACTACAACGACGGGATCAAGACGCAGAGCGAGGACAGCTGGGACGGCCAGAACAAGGACTGGGACTGGTGGGGCTACACCTGGCCGCGCACCTATGTGCTGGGCCGGGTGGTCTACACCACCGGGAACATGTTCAGCGACGGCGGCTGGTTCAGCGCCTTCGACGGCGGGCTGCGCGTCCAGGTGCGACGGGGCGCCACCTGGGCTGAGGTCACCGGCCTGCGGATCAGCCCGGACTATCCCTGCGACAGCACGGCGGGGCCGAACAACACCTACACGCTGACGTTCGACCCGGCGGAGGGCGACGGCATCCGGATCATCGGCGCCCCTGGCGGCGCGTCCTACTTCACCTCAATCGGCGAGCTGGACGTGTACTCGAGCTGAGGACGGGGCGGCTCGGCGGGGAGCCGCCGGGCCGCCGCGCCCGGCGGCGGGATCGGGTCAGGCCGCGGGATGAAGAAGTTCCGCGTCAGCGCGATCCACGCCGTCACCACGTAGAAGAAGATGCGGCGGCCGAGGACCGGTGCGCGGGCCATCTACAGGGCCCGTGCCAGCGGCGCGGCCAGGCCAGGCCCAGGGGCTGCCGGGCGTCCGCCTAGAGCCAGTCCCGGCCCGTGGCCCGCTAGCCGAATCATGCAGACCGGGTGAGGACAGGCCGGCCGCCTGCTGCCAGCCTGCTGTTCACTGACAGGACCCCGGACTATGGAAGGGGATCGCCGTGGCGAAGGCCGATAGCACATTCATCTATGTCGCGACCTACCCGGACGAAATGACCGCCCAGGACGACTACCGGGTCGTCAAGGACCTGCACTCCGGTGGGCTGGTGGGCGCCTACGACGCCGCGGTCGTCACCAAGGACCTGAAGGGCAAGGTGCACGAGAACAAGGACGAGACGGCCACCCGGCACGGCGCCTGGTGGGGCGTCGCGGCCGGTGCCGCCGTGGGCGTGCTGTTCCCGCCGTCGATACTCGCGAGCGCGGCCGCCGGCGGCGTCATCGGCGGGGTCAGCGGCCATCTGGCCAAGGGCATGTCCCGGTCCAGGGCCAAGGAGCTGGGCGACTTCATCGACCCCGGCCAGGCCGGGCTCATCGTGGTCGGCGAGAGCAAGGTCGGGCCCGCCATCCAGGAGGCGGTGACCAGGGCCGACAAGGAGACCGCCGAGCAGCTCGACGTGGATCCTCAGCACATCGACCGGGCCCTGCACGAGGCCGTCACCGGGATGTAGCGACGGGGTAGCCCGGCCGCCCCGCCGCGGGCGGCCGGGCTGCCGCGAGAATGTGGCCGCGGGCCGGGATCGGTGTTATTCACTGCCCGCCGCGGCCATATTCGCGTGCTCATCTATTCGCGTGCTGATCTGACGGCCCTGAATTCGGGTGCGTACCGAGGTCTTGCCTGCCCTGGCCAGCGCAGGTAGCGTTCTCGCCGGTAGCCGACTAATCGGACTAAACGGCACGTTACCAATGCACGAACCAAGGAGAAACTGACGGATGGCCATTCTCAGACGTCCCGCCAGCATCCCGCGTATCCTGGTCGCCGGCGTGGCCCTCGCCACGGCAGTCGGCCTCAGCGCGGCCCCGGCCCTGGCCGCGGCCAAGACCTGGACCATCAGCCCCGGCGGGACCATCACCGCTAAGGCCAAGAAGGCGACCGTCTCCGACACCACCAGCGGCAACAGCCTGACCTGCTCGTCCACCACCATGAAGGCCAAGCTCAAGAAGGGCAAGAAGCTCTCGGGCACCGCCGCGGGCTCGGTGTCGGCCTTCACCATCTCCGGCTGCAAGGCCGAGGGCGCGTCGGTCAAGGTGACCCCGGCTCACTTCCCGTGGAAGCTCAACCTGGTGTCCTACAACAAGGCCAAGGGCGTCACCACGGCCACCCTGACCGGCCTGCACATCAAGCTGTCGGTGGCCGCCCTGGGCTGCTCGGGAACGGTGGACGGCACCAAGGCCACCGCCGACAACGGCAAGATCACCGTTACCTACACCAACAAGACCGGCGTGCTCAAGACCCTGACCACCGGCGGCAACCTGCACCTGTACAACGTCACCAGCGGCTGCCTGGGCGTGATCAACACCGGCGACAAGGCCACGATGAGCGCCTCCTACACCGTGACCAAGAAGCAGAAGATCACCAGCCCGTGATCTCGCCCGCGGCCTCCGGCGCGAGCACCGCCGGAGGCCCGCGGCGGCCGCTGGAGGCCGTTGTCGCAGGCCTTCGCGATGCCTAGGCTGGCATCGTGCGGCGGTATCGGGGCCACGAGATCGGCTCGCCCGCGGATGACTGGTCGCGCCATGACGTGCCCGGCATCGGCCTTCGGGCGCTGAGCGGGCAGCGGCCGGGCTGGCGGCAGCGCCGGGCCGGGTGGGTGGTACTGGCCACCGACGTCGACCAGGCCGCCAGCGTCGCCGCGGTGCTGCTGGTACGGCGGCCGGGATCGCCCGACTCGGCCCGGCACACCTTGCAGTTCGAGCGCGGCGACGGCTGGCACTGGCTGGGCGCAGGCAGCGGCGCGGCCAGGGAGCTCGCGCTGTCGGGCCGGCCGACGGCGGCGGTGCACGGGCCGACGAGCATGATGCGATTCCTGGGCAGCAGCGCGGCCCGCAGCCGGGCCGACCGCGAGAGGCTGGCCGCAGGACTGAGCGCGGCCGACGCCGGGTGGGTGGCCAGCGCCGGGTGGGTGGCCAGCGCCGGCTTCCGCCTGGCGACCGAGGTCGCGCGGCTCGAGCTCGGCGAGCGATCGATCCCGGTGCCCGCCCACGGCTATGCCGTGGTGGCGTGGCGATCGCCGCCGACGCTGACCCGGCCGGTGATCGCGGCGATCGGCCCGGACGGCTCGCGCCTGTGCGAGCTCGGCCCCCACGGCTCCCTGGACAGCCTGACCTGGGAAAGCGTCCAGAGAGCGGCGCTCGGTGATCAGCTCCCCGAGGCCTGAGCTCCCTGACGCCGGGCGATCAGGCCGCTGATGCGCTTGCCGTCCACGGCGCCGTCGGCCCAGATTGAGCGGCCGGCGGCGGCCAGGCCGAACAGGATCCAGCGGGGCCGGGCCAGGCGGGGCACGAACGGACCCGACCACCGGCCGCCGCGCTCGTGCCACAGCCGGGACGGGGTCCGCTGGCAGTTCGCGCACTGGCCGATGGCCCAGATGCCGCCCGCGCCGTCGGCGGCGAGCTGGGTGAGGTGGTAGTGCGTCCGGGCGGCCGCGGCCGGCAGGGTGACGACGGTCCAGCGGCGGCCGTTCCAGTGGCCGACGGCCTCGGTGCTGCCGCCGTCGCGGTTGCGGGTCGCGCCGCCGGCCCAGACGTCGGTGGCGCTGCGGGCCAGCACCGAGCCGAGCCGCGGGGTAGCGAGCCGGGCGGGCAGGCCGACGGCCTGCCAGCGGCGGCCGTTCCAGTGGACCAGCGCGCCGGGGCCGGTCCACGCGCCGTTCTGCGGGATGCCGAGCACGGCCCAGATGTCACGGGCCGAGACGGCGCTGACGGCGTCGATCCCGTCGTGGCCGGGCACCGCGATCCGGGTCCACCGCGAGCCGTCGTAGCGGGCGGCGTACGGCCGGGGGCGGGTGTTGGGGTCGTGCACGCCGAAGGCCCAGACGTCCTTCGGGCCGAACATGGCCGAGGCGTCGAGGTCGATGGCATCGGACAGCGTGCCGGCGGTCCAGGTGCCGTCCCAGTGCTGCCACTGGCCCGCGATCCCGAAGACCCACAGGTCGCGCGGCCCCGCGGCGGCGGTGGCCGGGTCGTAGGGCACGCCGGGCTTGACCAGGCCGCGCGGCAGGGCGACCCGGCGCCAGGCGGCGCCGTTCCAGTGCTCGACCAGCGGCGCGGGGGCGCCGGCGGCGAAGACCTGGCCGACCGCCCAGGCATCGCCGGGGCGGTCGGCGGTGATCGCGGTGAGCAGCGTCGAGCTGCCGGCCGGCACGGTGGCGACGGTCCGCCAGCCGCCCGGCCCGGCCGAGCGGGCCGGGCCGGCCAGACGGGCCGGGGTGGCGCCGAAGGCCAGGGCCGGCGCGACGGCGGCCAGCGCCAGGGCGCCGGCGGCGCAGCCGATGGCGCCAGGGCGCCGGCGGCGCAGCCGATCAGGTAAGTCCGGGCTCGCCGCACGGGGCACCTCCAGGCGCAGGCACAATCCCCTATCGGACGCGGCGCGCGGCCGGGCGGTTCCGCAGCGGCCAGCCCAGGCCGCACATGGCCAGGCCGAGGCCGGCCAGCAGCAGGCCCAGGCGGCTGGCGCCGCCGGCGCCGATGACCAGGCCCAGGCCGGCGGGCACGGCGGCGCTGCCGACGGCGGAGGCCGCGACCTGGAGGGTCACGGTGCGGGTGGCGGCGCTGGCCCCGGTCCGGGCGGCGGTGGCCAGGGTGAGCAGCGGGAAGACGGGAGCGGCGGCCAGGCCCAGGAGCAGCAGGCCGGCCACGGGCACCCAGGCCGGGCCGGGCGCGGCCATGACCGCGGCGCCCACGGGCACGCCGACCACGGCGGCGGCCAGCACGCGGCCGGCGCCGAGGCGCTCGGCGACGGGGCCGAGCACGGCCCGGCCGAGGAACAGGGTGGCCCAGTACCCGGCAACGGCCAGGCCGGCGGCGGGGCGGCCAAGGCCACGGCCGGCGGTGAGGAACAGGTAGCCCCACAGGCTGGCGCCGGACTCGATGCCGGCCTCCACGGCGGCGAAGGTCAGGGCGGCCAGCGTGACGGCCCTGGACGGCACCGGGCTCTTGGCCGGGTCCGCGGGAGCGAGCCGGGGCCCGTTGCGGCCAGTCTTTACGGGTGTGCAGGCCGGGCGCGGCGCCCAGGCCCGGCGGGTCAGCGCGAGCAGCAGGGCCAGGCCGGCTTGCTGGATGGCCATGGCCCCGTACACCCACCGCCAGCTGAGGCCGCCGCCGAGCAGCACGGTGACCAGCAGCGGGCCGAGGCAGGCGCCCAGGCCGTAGCCGGCGTGCATCCAGTTGACCTGGCGCGGGCCGAAGCGGCGGGCGGCGTACGCGTTGAGGGCCGCGTCGAGCGCGCCGGAGCCGACGCCGAACACCACCGCGCCGGCGGTGAACAGCGACAGCGACGGCGCGGCGGACTCCTCGCCCAGTGCCAGGGCGACGAGCAGGGTGGCGGCCGCGACGACCAGGCCGGGACCGAGCCGGGCCAGGAGCCGGGCGGCCGCCGCGCTGGACAGGACGGAGGCGGTGATGCCGAACACCAGCACGAGGCCGAGCGCGCCGACGGGCTGGTGGAAGCTGAGCCGCATGGACGGCCAGAGCAGGCCCAGGCTGGCCTCGGGCAGCGCGACACCGAGATAGGCCAGGCAGGACAGACGGAAGGCGGGCACAGGAGGACTCCTGATCTCAAGGAGTGAACGCGAAAAGGGCTCGCTGTGCCGCGCGTCTGAAGGCGGCACGCGATGACGGGGTCGGTGACCTGCTACGTCAGCGCGTGCCTGGTTGCCCGGGCATATCCGCTCCTGGTGGCCCTCACTGGCCAGCAGCCAGCCTAGCGGGCCCGGATGGCATCATCGGTCTGACCCGACCCAGGAGTGAACATGGCCGTGACCCAGCCGGAATTCGATGAGCTCGTCAGCCTGCTGCGTGACTTCATCCGGCGCGAGGTGATGCCCGCCGAGGCGGACATCGACGCGTCGGACGAGATCCCGGGCCGGCTGATCGCGCAGGCCAAGGAGATGGGGCTGTACGGGTACGCGCTGCCCGCGGAGTACGGCGGGCTGGGCCTGTCGGTCGGGCAGCAGGTGCAGGTGGCCATCGAGCTGGGCTACACCAGCCCGGCGTTCCGGTCGCTGTTCGGCACCAACAACGGGATCGCCGGCCAGGTGCTGGTGCTGGCGGGCACCGATGAGCAGCGGCAGCAGTGGCTGCCGCGGCTGGCTTCTGGCGAGGTGGTCGCGTCGTTCGCGCTGACCGAGCCGGACGCGGGCTCGGATCCGAGCCGCCTGGTCACCACGGCTCGCGAACAAGACGGTGGCTGGGTGCTGGACGGGCTCAAGCGCTACATCACCAACGCGCCGGCGGCGGACGCGTTCATGGTGTTCGCGCGGACGGACCCGCAGGCGCCGCCGGGCAAGGGCATCGGGGTGTTCATCGTGCCGGCCGGCCTGCCCGGGCTGACCGTGGCCCCCCGCGACCACAAGATGGGGCAGGCCGGGGCGTGGACCGCGGACGTGGCGTTCGACGGGGTGCGGGTGCCGGCGGACGCGCTGGTCGGGGCGGCGGCGCAGGCGGGGTACGCGACGGCCATGCGCAGCCTGGCCCACGGGCGGCTGACCATCGCGGGGGTGTGCGTGGGCGTGGCGTCCCGGCTGGTCGACGAGAGCGTGAGCTACGCCAGGGAGCGCACCCAGGGCGGCCGCGTGATCGGCGAGTACCAGCTCATCCAGGCCATGCTGGCCGACTCGCAGACCGAGTACCTGGCCGCGCGGGCGCTGGTGCTGGACGCGGCGGCGCGGTACGACACGGGCGAGGACCGGAGGCTGGGGCCGTCGGCGGCGAAGTACTTCGCGAGTGAGGCGGTGGGGCGGATCGCGGACCGCGCGGTGCAGATCCACGGCGGCTCGGGCTACATCCGCGGGGTGGCGGTGGAGCGGCTGTACCGGGACGTGCGGCTGTTCCGGATCTACGAGGGCACCAGCCAGATCCAGCAGCTGGTCATCGCCAGGGAACTGCTCCGGTCGTAGGCCGCCGGGCCGCCGGGCCGGCCGGGTGGCCGGGCCGCCGGGCCGCTCGGCGATTTCCCGGTCCGCTCTGGACGGGGCATCTCCTCTTTGTGTTAACGTATCAATACGTTGATACAAAGATCTCAGCCGGCGAGGTCAGCGTGTCCGCGTCCACCCTTTCCTCGGGCAAGGAGAACGCTGTGCATCGTCCGATCGCTCGCTACGCCGCCGTCCCGGCGGCGGTGCTCGCCTGCCTGGCCGCCACGGCCGGCGGGACCGCACTGGCGGGGGCCCGCGCCCCCGCCGCCCACCGGGCCGCGACCGCGGCCACTACGACGACGGCCGCCACGACGACGACCGCCACCACCGCGGCCGCGGGCCGCATGGTGCTGACCCTGCCGGCCGGCGGCCGGGCGCTGGCCAGCCGGGGCCCGGACGGCCCCGGCTCGGTCACCCTGCTGAGCCGCGGCCACGGCCCGGCCGGCCTGACCGCCCTGCGCCTGGGCGGCCAGGACTACGCGATCCCGCGGGCGGCGCTGCCCTACCTGGGCCGCGGCCTGGACCTGAGCCTGTTCAACGTGGGCGCGCTGGAGCGCGCGGAGCACGGCGGGCGGGTGCCGGTCACCCTGCACTACCGCGGCCGCCTGGGCGCCGTGCCGGGGGTCATCGTGACCCGCGCGGGGGCGGGCACGGCGGCGGGCTACCTGACCGCCAGCTCGGCAGACCGGCTCGGCACCGGGCTGGCGGGCCCGGCCGGCCACGGGCTGTCGGTCAGCCTGGCCGGCGCCCCGGTCGCCTCGGGTGGCACGGGGACACGGCCCGGCACGGGGGCCCGGACCGCGCGGGTGACCGTGAAGGGCACCGGCCTGAACGGCCGGCCGACCAGCGACGGCCTCGTGCTGCTCGGTGACGTGGCCAACGCGAACGCCCGCGGCACGGGCATCAAGCCGTTCACGAACGGCACCGCAAGGTTCAGCGGGCCGCGCGGGACCTACTGGGCGCTGGCCATGTTCTTCGCCCCCCAGAATGCCGCCCGGCCCTGGCTGCGGATCGACGTGCTGCCGCAGTTCAAGGTGACCGGGAACACCACCGTGCACCTGAGCGCGGCGGCCGCCACCAGCCAGATCACGCTGACCAGCCCGCGGCCGGCGCACGCCGAGTACCTGGGGCTGACGGTGGTGCGCACCGCGCCGCACGCCCCGGCCAGCGGCCTGTCCGCCAAGGTCGACAGCCTGATGGAGATCGACGAGGGGGCGACGCTGTATGCCAGCCCGGTGAGCCGCCAGCCGCTCTACGGCGGGCTGCGGGCCTTCACGTTCGGGCAGCTCCTGTCGCCCGCCGGGACGCGCGTGCCCTACGCCTACACGCTCGACTACGCCAATCCGCCGGGGACCATCGCTCCCCAGCGGTTCGCGGCGACCCCGGCGAGCCTGGCCGCGGTCACCGAGCGCTACTTCCAGGACGTCCGCTCCACGGGCTCGTGGATGACCCTGGGCGGGACGCCGTGGCAGGTCGACCGGGCCTTCTTCGGGGCCTTGTCGACCCCGCTGCGGGTGCCGGCCCGCCAGGTCCAGTACCTGTCCGGCGGCACGCCGACGCTCTGGGACAGCAGCTACTTCGAGTACCAGACGATCGCCAAGGGCCAGACCCCTGGCGGTCAGACGGACACGACGCGGCTGGTGCGCGGCGGTGAGCACCTGACGCAGGACTGGAACGAGTACCCGCTGCACCCGGCCGCGGAGGTCAACCTGCCCGGCAACCAGTTCGCCTATCCCTCGGCCGCACGCCAGGGGAACCGGCTGAGCCTGGACCTGACCCCGTTCAGCGACAACCAGCCCGGCCACCTCGGCGACGGCTACGACATCCCGATCCCCGGGAAGCCCAGCCAGGTCAGCGGCGCCTACGCGCTGTTCCAGAACGGGGTGCTGATCGCCCACGGCAACGCGGTCAAGACCGGCGGCGCGGTCAGCGCCCGGCTGAGCACCCGGCCGTCGAAGATGGTGTTCGTGCTCTACGCCTCGCGGGCCAGCGCGCATTATCACCTGTCGGCTACCAGCCTGGACGAGTGGACCTGGCATACCCGGCCCGAGCCGGGCGTCCGGGTCCGGGCCCCCTGGATCTGCCCCAGCGGGGGGCAGCGCTGCGCGCCGCAGCCGCTGATCACCCTGGACTACGCCGTGGCCGGGATGGGCCTGACCGGCACTGCGCCGCCCGGGCCGCAGGCCATCACGGTCACCGCGGGCCATGCCCAGCCCGCGGCCGGCCCGGCCATCACGTCGGCCAGGACGCAGATCTCGCTCAACGGGGGCCGCACCTGGCAGCGGGCCCGGGTCCGGGCCCTGGGCCGGGGCCGGTTCCGGGTCACGTTCACCGCCCCGCGCTCGGCCGGGATCACGCTGCGCGTCACGGCCAGGGACGCGGCCGGCAACAGCCTGACCGAGACGATCCTGCGCGGCTACCAGACGTCGGCCTGACGGCCGGCCGACAGCGGGCTCTCCGGCCAGCCGGGGGGCCCGCTGTCCCGTGTCGCGGCGGCCGTGCGGCCGGCGGGGCGGACAATGGTGGTCATGCCGGATGACGCGGGAGCGGCCCCGATCGAGCTGCTGGCTGACGCGGACCGGGCCGGGGCGTGGATGCTGATGGCCGGCGGCATCCCGCAGTCCTACGTCGACCTGGACGATCCGAGGTACCTGGAGCTGGAGTACATGCGGCGGCTGGGCCACCTGGTGGACCTGGCCGCCCCGGCCGGGGCGCCGCTGCGGGTGCTGCACCTGGGCGGCGGCGGCCTGACGCTGGCCCGGTACGTGGCCGCGACCAGGCCCGGCTCCCGCCAGGTCGCCGTGGAGGCCGACGCCGAGGTGGTCGCGCTGGTCCGGCGCCGGCTGCCGCTGGACCAGCGCGGCCCGGGCGCCCGGCGGGTCGAGGTGCGGGTGGCCGATGCCCGCGCCGTGCTGGAGCAGGTCCCGGCCGGGACGTTCGACCTGGTGGTGGCGGACGTGTTCGTGGCCGCGCGGACGCCGGCCCACCTGACCACGGTCGAGTTCACCCGCGCGGCGGCCCGCGCACTGGCGCCCGGCGGGATCTTCGCGGTCAACATCGGGGACGGCCCGGGCCTGGCCCACGCCCGCCGCCGGGTGGCCACGGTGCGGGCGGCGCTCGATCACGGCTGCATGATCGCCGAGGCGGCGGTACTGAGGCACCGTTCGTTCGGGAACCTGGTCGTCGCGGCCAGCCGGCGGGAACTGCCCGCGGCGGAACTGGCCCGGCGGGCGGCGGCCGACCCGTACCCGGCGCAGGTGCTCGAGGGCGCGGCGCTCGGGGAGTTCGCCGCGGGCGCCGAGCTGATCACCGACGCCGGCGCCGGGCCCTCGCCCGTCCCGCCGCCGGGTGCCTACGCCGGGTGACCGGGCGGCTCGGGGCCGTCGGCCGGGCCGGGCGGGGCCAGCAGGCCGCTGCTCAGGTGCAGGCCGACGTGCCCGTCGCGGACCGTGCTGACCTGCTCCCAGCCGCCGTCGTGCCACCAGTAGACATGCGGTGACAGCCGTCCGATGCCCTGGCTGTAGCCGGCGTGCGCGAAGTGCGCCATCTCGCTGAGCGGCTCGATCGCCGGGTCGTCGCCGCCGAGGGGGTGCACGGCCAGCTGGTGGCGGGACGGCAGGCAGGCCAGCACGCCGCGGCGCGGCGCGGCCTGGCCGAGCTGCCCGAGCGTGTCGCTGAGCACCAGGGCCCGGCTGGCCGTGTAGACCGACTCGCCGCTCAGCACGTCGAACTCGACGCCGCCGGCCGGCGCGACCCGCTCGGCGGACTCGACCGGCAGCGCGCGCAGGTTGGCCCGGCCGGCCTCGCGCAGCGTGGTCACGCCGCCGAGCCGGTCGACCTCGCCGTCGGTCAGCAGCCGGAACGAGTCGGGCGAGTCGAAGGCCAGCACCTCCAGCAGGCCGGGCAGCGCCTCGCGGGCGTAGCCGTACCCGGACTCCGGGTTGAGCGCCGGGCTGGCGGCGTAGAGCATGGCGTAGGTCTGGGCCAGCGCCCGGTCGGGGGTGACGTCGGCCAGCACGTCGGTGGCGGCCATGGCGGCTACCCGGCGGACGTGGGCGGCCACGATGTCGGGCCACCCATCCTCGCTGGACGCGGCCTGGCACTGGGCGGCCACGTTGGCCAGGCCGAAGTGCATGCCCTGCTCGTCGCGGGCGTGGTCGCCGTGCACGGTCACGGTGCGGCCCTGGGCGGCGAACGCCTCCTGGACCAGGGCTCTGAGGCGGCTGGCCTGCTCCCGGGTGAGGAAGGTCAGGTGCTGGTCGGTCGCGGCGGGGCGGCCGCGACCTCGCCTGAACAGCCGCATGCCTTCAGTTATAGCCGGGATCGGCCGGCGCCGCCGCCCGGTCCGTGCGCCCGGACCCCTGGCACCGGCGGGCTAGGAGCCGAGCAGTACGTCCTCGTGGCCGGCCCAGGCGGTGATGGGCGGGTAGGCGTCCGGGTCGGTGAGCACGTCGAGCACGGTGACGGTGTCGGAGGCCAGGGCCTTCTCCAGGGCGGGCCGGATGTCGGAGGCCGCCTCGACCCGCAGGCCCGTCGCCCCGACGGCCCGCGCGATCGCGGCGTGGTCGACGGGCGCGAAGTCGATGGCCGAGGTATGCGCGCCGAAGTTGTACAGCTCGGCGTGCTTCTGGAAGCCCAGGATCGAGTTGTTCAGCACGATGACGGTGACCGCGAGCCGCTCGCGGACCGCGGTCTCCAGCTCGGCCCAGACGTGCGCCAGGCCGCCGTCGCCGGCGATGCAGACCACCGGCGCGTCCGGCCGGGCCGCCTTGGCGCCCAGCGCCAGCGGCAGGCCCCAGCCCAGGCCGGCCAGCCCGCGCGGCGAGATGAACCGCTGCCCGGCCCGGCGGGCCCGCAGGTGGCAGGCCATCCAGATGGTCGAGTAGCTGGCGTCGGCGACCACGATGGCGTCGTCGCGCAGCAGGCTGTCCAGCTCGGCCATGACCCGCTCGGGACGCAGCGGGGACTGGTCGGCGGTCAGCAGCGGCGCCGCGTCCCGCGCGTACCCGGCCCGGCCCGCGGCGATCGCGGCGGCCACGCCGTCCCGGCGGCCGGCCCGCCGGGACAGGTCCCGGCGGCCGAGTTCCTGGCCCAGGTCTTCCAGGGCCAGCCGGGCGTCGCCGACCAGGCGGACGGCGTCGTAGTTGCGGTTGACCTCCGTGCCGTCGACGTCGATCGAGATGCAGGTGGCGCCGGGCGGCAGCAGCCGCCAGCCGTCGGTGCCGTTCTCGTTGGTCCGCGTCCCGGCCAGCAGGATCACGTCGGCGGCGGTCACCAGGTCGCGCAGGTGGTGGCCCGGGCTGGCCGGTCCCATGAACGAGCCGGTGACCCCGACTGACAGCGGATGCCGCTCGTCCACGGCGCCCTTGCCCATCGTGGTGGTGGCCACCGGCAGCGAGGCCGCCTGCTGGAGGTCGCTGAGCGCGGCCGCGGCGCCGGACAGGTGGATGCCTCCGCCCGCGATGACCAGCGGGCGCTCCGCCTCGGCCAGCAGCCCGGCCGCCCGCGCGACGGCGGCGGCGTCGGGCCGGGTCCGGTCCAGCGGGAACCGGCCCAGCTCGGTGCGCCGCTGCCGCCCGCCGGCCGTCTCGGGTACCTCGGCGATCAGGACGTCCTTGGGCAGCAGCAGCACCGCGGGTCCCGGCCGGCCGGTGGTCGCGGCGGTGATGGCCATGTCCACGTAGTCGTCTGCCCGCGCCGGGTCGGTGAGCTGGCGGACCCACTTGGTGACGCCGCGGAACAGCTCGAAGTGATCCAGCTCCTGGAAGGCGTTGCGGTCCCGGCCGGCGGCGGCGACGTCCTGGACGAAGCCGACGACCGGCACCGATGCCTTGTACGCCTCGGCGAACGGCGGGACCAGCAGGGTGGCGGCGGGCCCGTTCTGGGCGCCCACCACGGTCACCCGGTTCGAGACCCGCGCGTAGCCGTCGGCCATGGCCCCGCCGGCGTTCTCGGTGCGGTAGCTGATCTGCCGGATGCCCTGGGCCGGGGCGGCCAGGAAGAAGGCCGACGGCAGGCTCTGCCCGAACACCTCGGTGACCCCGTGCCGCCTCAGGGCGCGCGCCAGCGCCTCGGCCACGTTCATGTCTGCTTGTTCCTCTCCGGGAGCGGCCGGTCAGTCCTTGTTGGTGCGCCAGCGGTCGATCCGCACCGTGACGGCGAACCAGGCCAGGCCGGGCTTGTGGTAGGGGTACGGCGTCGTGCCGTAGTACAGCTGCGACAGCTCGTCGATCAGTGCGGTGCCGGCCGGCTCGTCGATGGAGGTGACCCGGCCGCGCAGGTTGAGCTCGTTGTAGGGGTCGTCCCGGTCACACACGGTGACCGAGACCCGCGGGTCGCGCCGGATGTTGCTGAGCTTGACCGTCGGCGTGGTCGCGAAGACCAGGTCCTGGCCGGCCCGGCGCACCCAGACCGCGGTGGTCTGCGGGCAGCCGTCGGGCATCAGCGTGGCCAGCACGGCGACGTTGGGCCCGTCCAGCAGCTGCCGCGCGGTCTCGGAAAGCTCGGGCATCTCAGGTCCCTTCGTCATGCCTTCGTCGTGCCTACGTCGTGCCTTCGTCGTGTCCGGTGCGCCGGCGGGTCACGCGTCGGCCAGGGCGGCGTCGAGGCCGTCCAGCGCCCGCTCGGCCAGCTCCGGCGGCATGGTCAGCGCCGGCGCGATGCGCAGCACGTTGCCGCGGCGGCCGATGGGCGAGTTCATCACGATGCCGCGCTCGCGCAGCGCGGCCACCACCCGCCGCGCGTAGCCGGCGTCGTCACCCTCGGCGTCGTGACTCCCGGCGCCGGCATCCCCGGCATCGTCGCGCACCGCCACGCCGATGGCCAGGCCGCGCTGGCGGACCCGGCCGACGCGGCGCTGGCGGGCCGCGATGTCGCCGAGGCGGCGGGCGAACAGCTCCGCCAGCCGCGCCCCGGCGCCGAGCACGTCGTCCCCGGCGAAGGCGTCCAGCACCGCGAGCGCCGCCGCGCAGCCGCCAGGATTGCCGCTGTGGCTGCTGGAGAACTGCTCGGGCCGCACCCGCGCGCACACCGCCGGGCGGGCGATCATGGCGCTGACCGGGTAGCCGTTGCCCATCGCCTTGCCCAGCAGCAGGATGTCCGGCACCACGCCGGACGGCGTGGTGGCCAGCATCGGCCCGGTCCGGCCGTAGGAGCTCTGCACCTCGTCCACGATCAGCAGCGCGCCCAGCTCGTCGGCCAGCGCGCGCAGGCCGGGCAGGAAGCCGTCCGGCGGGATGATCACCCCGCCCGCGCCCTGGTAGGGCTCGGCCAGGATGGCTGCCACGCTGCCACCGGACTCGCTGGCCAGCACGTCCCTGATGGCCTGGATGCCGTCATCGCTGGCCAGGTCCCGGTCCGGGTAGGGGGCGTGGAGCACGCCCGGCACGCCCGGGCCCATGCCCTGGCGCAGGCGGCCCAGGCCGCTGACCGACAGCGGCAGGTAAGACCGGCCGTGGAAGGCGCCGGCGAACGACACGATCTCGGTCCGGCCGGTGTGCAGCCGGGCCAGCCGGACCGCGGCGTCCACCGCCTCGGACCCGGAGGAGAAGAACGCCGACCGCTCCAGGTCACCAGGCGTCAGGTCGGCCAGCCGCCGGGCCAGCTCGGCCCGGTCGCGGTGCGAGCAGTTGTAGAAGGCCAGCGACCGGGCGGCGGCCCCGGCCACCGCCGCGACCACCCCGGGGTGGGCGTGCCCGAGGTTGGTGATCAGCGTCCCGCAGGCCAGGTCGAGGTACTCCCGGCCGTCCACGTCCGTGATCACGCTGCCGAGCGCGTGGTCCCAGACCAGCGGCTCAGCGGGCCCGGCGCCGGGGTTCAGGTACCGGGCGTCGAGAGCCCGGATCCGGTCGCGCTCGGTGACGCCCGTGTCCAGCACGCTCGCGCTCATCGCTCAGCTCTCCTCAGCACTCTTACTCAGGACGCGAGGTTGACCCACACGGACTTGGTCTCCAGGAACAGGTTCAGCGCCTCGCTGCCGTGCTCCCGCCCGTATCCGCTCTGCTTGAACCCGCCGAACGGGGCCGCCGCGTCGGCCGGGCCGTAGTCATTCAGCCAGATGGTGCCGGCCTTCACCGCGTGCGCGAACCGGTGCGCCCGGCCCAGGTTCTGGGTCCAGACCCCGGCGGCCAGGCCGTAGACCGTGTCGTTGGCCACCCGCACCGCGTGCTCGTCGTCGGTGAACGGGGTCGCCACCACGACCGGCCCGAAGACCTCCTCGCGGGTGATCCGCGCGCCGTCGGTCACGTCGGTCAGGATGGTCGGGGCGTAGTAGAAGCCCTCCGTGCCGGGCAGGTACACGGGCCTGCCGCCGCCGGCCACCACCCGCGCGCCGCCGGAGACCGCGCCGTCCACGTAGCCGGTCACCCGGGCCCGGTGCCCGCTGGACACCAGCGGCCCGAGCTGCGACCCCTCGTCGAACGGGTCGCCGACCCTGATCGACTGAGCCACCTCGGTGACCTTGGCCAGGAACTCGTCGAACACCTGCTCCTGAACGAACAGCCGCGAGCCCGCGCAGCAGTCCTCGCCCATGTTGTAGAAGATGCCCCAGGCCGCGCCGGAGGCGGCCGCGTCCAGGTCGGCGTCGGCGAACACCACGTTGGGCGACTTGCCGCCCAGCTCCAGCGATACCCGGGTCAGGTGCGCGGCGCCGGCCGCGGCGATCGACTTGCCGACCTCGGTGGACCCGGTGAAGGAGATCTTGTCCACGCCCGGGTGGGCGGCCAGCGCGGCGCCGGTCACCTCGCCGCGCCCGGTGAGCACGTTGACCACGCCGGGCGGGAAGTCCAGCTCGCAGGTCAGCTCGGCCAGCCGCAGCGCGGTCAGCGAGGTCTGCTCGGCGGGCTTGAGGATGACCGTGTTGCCGCAGGCCAGCGCCGGGGCCAGCTTCCACATGGTGAGCAGCAGCGGGTAGTTCCAGGGCACGATCAGCCCGCACACCCCGACCGGCTCACGGCGGGTGTAGATCAGGTAGTCGCCGACGTTTGAGGTGATCGTGCTGCCCTCGATCTTGGTCACCCAGCCGGCGAAGTACCGCAGGTGGTCGATGGCCTGCGGGATGTCGACGCTGGTGGCGTTGCGCAGCGGCTTGCCGGAGTCGAGCGCCTCCAGGGCGGCGAACTCATCCAGCCGGGCCTCGATCGCGTCCGCGAGCTGGAACAGCAGCTGGGCTCGCTCGCGGGGGCGCAGCCCGGACCAGGCGGGATCCTCCAGCGCCGCGCGGGCCGCCGCCACCGCGGCGTCGACGTCCTCGGGCTGGGCCTCGGCGAGCGCGGCGAGCTGGCCGCCGGTGACCGGGTTCTCGGTGGCGGTGGTCTCCTGCCCGCGGGCGTCGGTCCACTTGCCCCCGATCAGGAGCTGCTTGGGCTGCGCGGCGTAGTCCACGGCGCCCCGCAGGGCGGCGGTGTCAGTCACGGTGTCTCTCCAGCGGTGGTGACGGGGTGGCCGGGGGTGGCCAGCGAGGTTGGGAGCATCGGGGTTTGCGACAGCGAGGTTGGCGACAGCGGGGTTTGCGACAGCGGGGCTCGGGACAGCAGCTCGAGGAGGTCGTCGACCTGCGGCGGAGTGACGATCCCGAGGTCGTTGAGCTGGGCGGTCACGTCGGCGGGGGCGGCCGAGGCGGCCATGTCCTCGTTCAGCACGCCGCCCATGGCGATCAGCGGGGCGACGCCGCGCTCGGCGCACAGCTCGGCCGCGCGGCCGCCGAAGGTCAGGGCCACCCCGTTGTGGGTGGTGATGACGATCGCCGAGGCCCCGCCCGCCACCGCCGCGGCCACGAAGTCCTCCGGGTCGCGGTTCACCCCGATGTCGGTGACCGAGTGGCCCGCGCTGGCCAGGGCCCGGACCAGCACGCGCTTGGCCATCTCGTGCACGTCGGTGGAGCCGACCACGACGACATGCCCCGGGACGGCGGCCGGGGCGGCCCGCCCGAACCGGGCGCACTCCGCCACGGTGGCGGCGACCAGCTCGGTAGGCCGGACCGGCTGGCGGCCGTGGGCGAAGCGGTCGCTGCGCTCCCCCACGCCCCACAGCTGCTCAATGACCGCCGCGCCGAGACGGCTCAGGGCCAGCATGACCTGGAGCGGATCACCGGTGTCGACGCCGAGGCCGTCGAGCCCGGCGCGCACATTATCGACAAACAGGGCTCCCGCGGCGGCGAGGTTGTGCGCCCGCCGCTCCAGCTCGGGCCAGTTCACGGTTCCCGCCAGGTCGTGGGCCCGCTGCTCCAGCCGCCGCGCCATCACCTGAACCTGGGCGATCTCCTGCCAGGTGGGCACGCGCTGCTTCTCGGTCAGCGGCACCGGCAGCGCGCAGGCGCCGGTCTTGTACCGGGCCTGGACCAGCATCATGTACTGCACGTCCTGGGCACAGATGCTGGCGTTCTGGTCGAGGTCGTCGGTGTAGCTGATCGTGTCGCCCTGCACGAAGGCGGCCGGGATCCGCTCGGTGTTGCCCAGCTCCAGGGCCAGCGTGACCACGGTCTTGGTCACCGGGTCGGCGGTCAGCCCGCCCCAGGACACCGACAGCGGGCAGCCGCACAGGCCCGCGATCCAGCGCTCGACGCCGGCCCAGCCGACGAGCGAGGCGTAGTCCTCGAACGTGCCGGCGATGCCGTCCTCGAGGTAGGTGTCCAGCAGCACGCCGCGGTCGCGCCGGGTGGCCAGGATGGCGCAGGCCCGCACGACCTCGCCGATCTGCTGCACGTCGTCGTCGAAGTACGGCCACCGCCAGGAGAACTGGCTCAGGCACCCGACGTAGGTCGACCCGGCCGCCAGCGCGGCCAGGGTGTTCTCCACGCTGGCCGGGCCGCCGATGATGTTGTCGCCGACCTCGGGCTGGATCAGCTCGGCGCAGTTGCCCAGCTGCCACCAGTCGCCGGAGTCCCACAGCATGGGCCCGGTCTCGCCGGGTGCCTCGCGGCGCACCGATGACGGCAGGCCCATCCGGCGCTCGGGGATCAGCTGGTAGCGGTCGGGCGGCCGGACGCCGCGGGCCAGGCAGTGCTCCTCGATGCTGCGCACCGCGGCCACCGTCTCGGGCCAGTCCTTCATCCCGATGTTCATCGCGGTGAAGATCTGCCCGCGCTCGCGGCCGGCCCGGCGGTAGTCCGCCTCCGCCGCCACGCCCTCGCGCCGCAGCAGCCGGGTGCTGCCCACCCGGGCCGACTCGCCGAGGCGACGGCCGTCGGCGAGCAGTTCGTACCCGCTGACACCGCCGGAGGACAGGTCGACGTCCATCTGGCCCTCCAGCGTGCGCTATCTACGGTAAATCCGTAGACCAGAAGAACGTAGCCAGGTCACGGCGGGGTTGTCAACAGCCTGCCGGACGCCGGAATGAACATCGCCGAAAGTCTTGACAGGCCGCCGCGAGTGCGGCATGTTCCTTAAATCTACGGATCTACGGTAGCTCCGCACGACCCTTTGCTGGCTGTTCCCCCGTGCCCCCTGGTGGAGTGACCCATGCCGAACGACAACCTCATCCCGCCGCCCAGCGCCGACGCCTCGGCCGACGACGCCTACCTCAGCCAGCTTGGCTACCGGCCTGAGCTCCGCCGCGTGCTCGGCCTGTTCTCCAGCTTCGCGGTCCAGTTCTCGCTGATCGCGGTGACCGGCAGCATCTTCCTGCTCTACGGCTACGGCCTGAGCACCGGCGGCCCCGCGTTCATCTGGCCGTTCATCGTGGGCGGCGTGTTCCAGGTGATCGTCGGCCTGTCCATGGCCGAGCTGGTCTCGGCCTTCCCGCTGGCCGGCGGCTCGTACCAGATCGCCCGGCGGCTCGGCCGCCCGGCGCTGGGCTGGCAGATGGGCTGGTGGCTGGTCATCGCGCACCTGGCGGCCATGGCCGCCAACGCGGTGGCGCTGGCCCCGTACTTCGCCTCGGCCATGGGCATCAGCCACATCAGCACGCCGCAGACGCTGCTGTTCTCCGTCGGCCTGATCGGCTTCGTGACCATCCTGAACGTGGTCGGCGTGAAGCTATCGGCCTTCGCCAACAACGTCGGCGTCATCTGCGAGCTGGTCGGCATCAGCTCGGTGGTCATCATCCTGCTGGTCAAGGGCGTGATCCGGCCGGTCTCCTTCCTGACCAGCTCGGGCGGCGTCACCGCGCACGGCGCCAGCTACTTCGTGCCGTTCCTGTTCGTGCTGCTGATGCCGGCGTTCATCATCTCCAGCTTCGACTCGACCGGGAACATGGCCGAGGAGGTCAAGGACGCGGCCCGCAAGGCGCCCCGCGGGGTGGTGACCGCGAACGTGTCGGCGCTGGTCTACGCGACCGTCGCCATGATCATCCTGACCCTGTCCATCCAGAGCCTGTCCGGCGTCACCAGCTCGTCGATTCCGCTGATGGCCGTGCTGCACCAGCGGCTCGGTCACCTGTACCCGCAGATCTTCGAGGTCATCGCGATCACCTCGCTGATCGTGACCACGCAGATCCTCCAGCTCACCGCGGCCCGGATCCTGTGGTCCCAGGCCAGAGAGCGGCAGCTGCCGGCCTCCGGCTGGTTCCACAAGCTGTCCGCGAACGGGCGGGTGCCCGTCAACGCCACGCTGGTCACGGCGGTCATCGCCTTCCTGCTCACGCTCTGGTCGCCGTTCCTGACCGCACTGGCCGCGCTGACCGCCATCGGCTGGGCGGCGGTCTACGGCCTGACCGTCGCGGCCGGGATCGTGGCCAAGCGCCGCCGCCAGCTGCCCGACCACCCCTGGAAGTACGGCCGTCTCGGCCCGGTGCTGGACGTGGTGTCCGTGGCCTGGTCGGTGATCCTGGTCGGGGTGCTGGCCTACCAGTCGCCCCGGCAGGCCGGACTCGGCTTCGTGATCGTGGTCGTGGTCGGCGTGCTGATCTACTACTTCGTGCTCCCCCGGCGCGCCCGGGCCCGCCAGGAGGCGCCGCTGTCGGTGCCCGACACCATGGCTGCTGGTCATGACGGCAGCTAGGCTGAGGACCGGACCGCCACACCAGCAGACGGAGACAATGCGTGCCGGCACGGATGCGTGAAGCCGCCGAGCCAGAGGCTGAGACCGAGCGGCTGACTCCCCGGCTCTCCATCGGGGAGATCAGCCGCCTCACCAACGTCAGCCCCTCCACGCTGCGCGACTGGGAGAGCCACGGCATCATCCGGCCGCTGCGCCAGGGCAAGCGGCGCCAGTACACCCTGGCCGACGTGGAGCGGGTGCGCACCGCGAGCGCGCTGCGGCGGCAGAGCTTCAGCCCGGCCGCCATCGCGGCCACGCTGGCCCCCGGCGCACCCGACAGCGCCCCGGCCGGGAGCCACGCGATCGAGACCGGCCGGATCCTGCGCCAGGCCCGGCTGGAGCGGGGCTCGAGCCTGCGCGAGGTGGCCAGCGCGGTGAACATCTCCGTCTCGCACCTGAGCACCGTGGAGCGTGGCGGCGTGCAGCCCGGCCTGGCCCTGCTGCAGCGGCTGGCCGCCTGCTACAGCATCGACGTCGCCGACCTGTTCGGCGGGCCCTCGGCGGACGGCCCCAAGGTGCGCAAGTGGTCGGAGTCCGACGTGCTGCTCAGCGACGAGGGCCGGGTCCGCGTGCGGGCCGTGGCCCGCTCGGACATGATCTGCAGCGACATGTACGAGGCCGATCCCGGCGGCGGGTCCGGCGGCTCCTACGAGCACGACGGCGAGGAGTGCGCGCTGGTCCTCGAGGGCACGGCGGAGTTCGTGTTCGGCGACTCGCGCACGACGGTGCTGGGGCCCGGTGAGTCGGTGTCGTTCAACTCGCGGATTCCGCACCGGTGGGTGAACAGCGGGCCGGGCCCGCTCCGGATGATCTGGACCAACGCCCGCCCGCCCCGCCCGGCCCCGGCGCTGTCCCCCGCGCCGCCGGCCCTGTAACGACCCGCTCAGGACGAGCCGGACCGTGGGCCAGCCACTGGGACGCCAATCTGGTCGGCCGGAAGCGACATTCGGCTCGGTCACCATCCCGGTGCTCCATCAACGTGGTGGATTTGGGCCGCCGGCGGCCCAAATCCACCACGATCATGAAACCACCCCGCCCGCCGCCGCGGGCCCTGAGGCTGACGGGGCTAATGGGGCCGACGGGCCGAGGGCGAGGCCGAGCCGACCCCGGCGGCATCGCGCGGCCGGCCTGACCCGCCGACCCGGCCCATCTGGCTGACCCCAATTGGGGTTCCGCCCAGCCAGAACCCAGCCGCTCCATGATCCCGGAGTGTTAGAGGGCCCCGACGCCGCAGACGCTACGGGATCATGACCGAGCCGCAGCCCCTTGACGCTCCAGCAGTGCCGGATTAGCCTCCCAATCAATTAGGAAACTTTCCTGTTTGTTTGCTCCTGGCCGACAAAAGGGGACTCCCGCATGAAACGACCCTCGCTTGCCCGCGTGGCGCTGGCCGCCGCATCCGCCGCCGTCGTGGCGACCGTGACCGGATTCGCGGCGACCAGCGCCGGCGCCTCGGCCGCCTGGCCGCCAGGCCACGGCCTGCCCCAGCGCGTGTTCGCCCCGTACTTCGAGACCTACAACACCAGCGGTGACCTGGCCGCGCTGTCCCAGCAGTCCGGCGCCCGGTACCTCTCCCTGGCGTTCCTGGAGACTGACCAGCCCGGCTCGTGCACCGCCTACTGGAACGGCGCCACCAGCACGCCGGTCGCCTCGTCCAGCTTCGGCAGCGACATCGCCGCCATCCAGGCCCGCGGCGGCAACGTCATCCCGTCCTTCGGCGGCTTCACCGCCGACACCACCAACACCGACATCGCCGACAGCTGCACCAGCGTCAGCGCGATCGCCCAGGTCTACGAGAACGTCATCACCACCTACCACGTCCCGCGCATCGACCTCGACGTGGAGGCGGACTCGCTGAACAACACGGCCGGCATCAACCGGCGCAACGAGGCCATCGCCCAGGTCGAGGCCTGGGCGGCCGCGCACGGGCGGCGGATCCAGTTCTCGTACACGCTGCCCAGCCTGACCACCGGCCTGGACGCCCAGGACGAGGCGGTGCTGCAGAACGCCATCGCCGACGGGGCCCGGATCAGCGTGGTCAACCTGCTGACCTTCGACTACTTCATCGGCACCGCCCAGGAGATGGCCACCGACACGATCACCGCCGCCGACGGCCTGCACAGCCAGCTTGAGGCGCTCTACCCGCAGGCCAGCCCGGCCCGCCTGTGGCGGATGGTCGGCGTCACCGAGATGCCCGGCATCGACGACTTCGGCCCGGACGAGACCTTCACCCAGGCGGACGCGGCCACCATCGTCCGCTGGGCGCAGCGCACCGGGATCGGCACCCTGTCGTTCTGGGCCCTGCAGCGCGATAACGGCACCTGCCCGGGGACCAAGGGCGCGGGCGCCTGCTCGGGCCTGACCCAGCCGACCTGGTACTTCAGCCACCTCTTCGAGCCGTTCACCCGGTGGTGGTGACGAGCTGACGGCGTCGGGGCCGCTCATCCGGGACGCCGGATGGGCGGCCCCGCTCATGCTGGCCCGTCCTATGGTGACCAGGCAAATGGCGGCCCGGCCTATGGTGACCCGGCCTATGCTGGCCCGGTGCATCTGAGCCTCGTCGCCCTCGTGGTCCCGGAGTACGACCCGGCCATCGAGTTCTTCGTCGGCACGCTCGGGTTCGAGCTGGTGGAGGACTCCCCCGCCGAGACGAACGACGGCCGGCCCAAGCGGTGGGTGGTGGTCCGGCCGCCGGGCGCGGAGACCGGCCTGCTGCTGGCCCGGGCGGACGGCCCGGAGCAGGCCGCCGCGGTCGGGCATCAGGCGGCCGGACGGGTGGGCTTCTTCCTGCACGTCGACGACTTCGAGCAGACCTGGCAGCGGCTGACCGACGCGGGGGTGGAGTTCACCCGGCCGCCGCGCACCGAGCCCTACGGCCGCGTCGCGGTGTTCCTCGACATCGCGGGCAACAAGTGGGACCTGCTCGGCCCGGCCTGAGCCCAGCCCGGCCTGAGCCCGGCGCTACTCCGTCGACCGCCCGGAGAGCTGCTCCACGATGCGCAGCAGCGCGGTGTGGTCCAGGCCGCCCAGGCCCTGGGCCTTGAGCGAGCCCATGAGCTGGCCGACGGTCGCGCCGAGCGGCAGGATCACGCCCGCCGAGCGGGCCGTGGCCAGCACGATGCCCAGGTCCTTGTCGTGCAGCTCGGCCCGGAAGCCGGGGGTGAACTGCCGCTTGACCATGCCGGCCGCCTTGCGGTCCAGGATCCGGTTGCCCGCCAGGCCCCCGGCCAGCACCTCCAGCGCGGGCCCGGTCGGCACGCCGCTGGCCTCCAGGAACACGATGGCCTCGGCGACTAGCTCGATCGTCCCGGCCACGATCAGCTGGTTGGCCGCCTTGACGGTCTGCCCGCTGCCGGCCGGGCCGACGTGCGCGATGGTCTGGCCCATCGCCTCGAGCAGCGGCCGGGCCGCCTCGAAGTCCTCCGCGCTGCCGCCGACCATGATCGACAGCGTGCCCTCGATGGCGCCGGCCTCGCCGCCGGAGACGGGCGCGTCCAGGACCCGCAGGCCGCGCCCGGCGCCGGCGGTCGCCACTTCCCGGGCGACATCGGGGCGGATGGTGCTCATGTCGATGACCAGGGTGCCGGGCCGGGCGCTGGCGAACACGCCGTCCTCGCCGAGCAGCACCGCCTGCACGTCGGGCGAGTCGGGCAGCATGGTGATCACCGCGTCGGCCTGGCCGGCCGCCTCGGCGGCGCTGGCCGCGGCCCGGCCGCCCGCGCTGACCAGCGCCTCCTGGCGGGCCGGGCTCCGGTTGTGACCGACCACGTCGAACCCGGCCCGGACCAGGTTGGCCGCCATGGGAGCGCCCATGATGCCCAGCCCGATGAAGGCGACCGTCCGTATCTGCGTGCCCATGACTCCACCCGTCTCTCGCTCAGCGGCCGGGATACAGCTTGCCATCCGGCGCCCGGCTGACTGAGCCGGCCCGGCGCAGGCGGAGGGGTTCAGGCGGAGCGGTTCAGGCGGGCTGGTGCGCGTCCGCCAGGCGGCTCATCTCGTCCGCGCTGAGCCGCAGCGCGGCGGCGGCCACGTTGTCCGTCAGGTGGTCCGGGTCGCCGGTGCCGGGGATGGCCAGCACGTGCGGGCCGCGCTGGAGAATGAAGGCCAGCCTGACCTGCGCGGGCGTCGCGTCATGCGCGCGGGCGACGGCCAGCACCTCCGGGGCCTCGCGGCCGGTCGCCCCGCCCCCGCCGCCGCGCCCGGCGATCGTGAAGAACGGCACGAACGCGATGCCCTGGGCGCCGCACAGGTCCAGCATCTCCTCGGCCTCGGGGCCCGCGCCGGCGGCGTACCGGTTCTGCACGCACACCACCGGGGCGATGGCCCGGGCCTCGGCGAGCTGAGCCGGCGTCACGCCGGACAGGCCCAGGTGCCGGATCAGCCCGGCGTCGCGCAGCCCGGCCAGCGCGCCGAAGTGCTCGGCCACCGAGTCCACGCCCTGCTGGCGCCGGAAGTTCACCACGTCCAGGTGGTCCCGGCCGAGCTGGCGCAGGTTCTCCTCGACCTGGCCGCGCAGCTGGTCGGGCCGGGCCCGGTCCGACCACTCTCCCGACGCGTTGCGGGCCGGCCCGACCTTGGTCACGATGACCAGGTCGGCCGGGTAGGGCGCGAGCGCGGAGTTGATCAGCTCATTAGCCGACAGCAGCGGGGAGAAGTAGAACGCGGCGGTGTCGATGTGGTTGACCCCGAGCTCGACCGCGCGGCGCAGCACGCCGATGGCCTGGTGCCGGCGGGCCGGGACGGCGTCCGGGATCAGCGCCCGGCCCTGCTGGGGCAGGCGCATCGCGCCGAACCCCAGCCGGCTGACGATGCGGTCACCGAGCGGCCAGGTCCCCGCCGCGGCGGCGGGGGTAACCGGGCGTGCGGTCATGGACAAGGAAGCTCCCTTCCTGGAGCGCGCGGCGGGTGAGGGCAGGCCTGGATCAGGCCAGTCCCTCGTCGATGAAAGGCAGGGTGAGCTGGTCGAGCCGCTGGCGGGCGGCCTCGGAGACGTCGCGCAGCGGCCCCTGGCCCGCCAGCACGGCCAGCCCGTGCACCGCGGACCAGATCAGGGTACTCGATGCCGTCGCGGCGCTCGCGGCGGAGCACGCCGGCCTCGACCAGCTCGTCGAGCACCGTGCGGAGCTGGTCCAGCGGCGAGCGGTCGGGCCCGGTCCCGTCGTCCTCGCCGTAGGCGTGCCGCTGCGGCAGCGCGAACGCGGTGGCGAACCACCCCGGTTCCTCGCGCGCGAACTTCAGGTACGCCCGGCCGATCGCGCCCAGCCGTCGGCGGGCCGCGGCGGGGTCGCCGTGCGGGCCGCGTACCCGGGCGACGTCGGCGGCCATCCGGGCGGCCAGCTCGCCCATGGCCGCCGCGCAGACCGCGGCCAGGAGCTCGTCGCGGTCCGCGAAGTGCCGGTAGGCGGCGTTGGGCACCACGCCCACCATCCGGGTCGCCTCGCGGAGCACGACGGCGTCCGGGCCGCCGGTCCTGGCCAGCTCGAGCCCGGCCGCGACCAGCCCGTCGCGGACGGCGCCCCGGGGACGGCGGTGCCGCTGGACCGGGCCTCCCGCCGGCCCTGCCGCCGCTGCCGCCTGGCTCGCCATCACCCCAGGAGAATAACAAAGTGGACGGCGTCCACAAGTTGAGTTAACGTGGACAGTGTCCACTAAACGACGAAGGAGAGCGCATCATGACCCGGATGACCCCGCTGCTCGAGCACAACGAGCAGTTCGCCCGCACCCACACGCCCGCCGCCCTGGCGCCGCCCGCCGCCCAGGTGGTCATCGTCAGCTGCCTGGACCACCGGGTCGACCCGGCGATCATCCTCGGGCTCCGGCTCGGCGACGCCCCCGTCCTGCGCAACGCGGGCGGGCGGGTCACCCCGGCCGTCATCGACGACCTGGCCTACCTGGCCTTCCTCGCCGACCAGCTGTTCGGCGCCCAGCTCGATCCGGGCCGGCTGTTCGAGGTCGCGGTGTTGCACCACACGCAGTGCGGCACCAGCTTCCTGGCCGACCCCGCCTTCCGGCACGAGGCCGCCGAGGCGACCGGAGTGGCGGAGGCGGCGCTGGCGGCCGCCGCGGTCGCCGACCCGCACGCCACGGTCCAGGCCGACGTAGAGCTCCTGCTCGCCTCGCCGCGGCTGTCCCCCAAGGTCAGCGTCTCCGGGCATGTGTACGACATCGAGACCGGGCGCGTCACCACGGTCGTGGATGCCCGGTACCCCAGCTCCTCGCTCAGCGGATGATCGAGACCAGGCTCAGCACCGCGGCGCCCAGGGCCTGGTCGCCGGTGATCGTGGCCTGGCGCAGCGCCGCGTCCACCGTGATGCCCCTGGTCGCGACCCGCCACAGCCCGTCAGCGGAGATCTCGACCAGCGTCGCGGCCGGCGCGGCCGCTGGGCCGCGGTCCAGCGCCCAGAACCCTTCCGCCCGCCGCGCCGTCCAGTCCCCGCCGCCCGGGCCGGTCACCCGGATGTGCACCGCGGTGCCGGCCGCCTCCGGCCGCTTCCGCAGCGTGTAGGGCACCGCCCGCAGGAACGTGTCGATCACCGCGCCGACCATCTCGTGGTCATCCGCGCCCGGCCGGCCGACCGCGTCGCGGACCTGCTGCTGGTGCACCCAGGACTCGGTGTACTCGCGGGCCACGTCGAGCCACACCGGGGCCGGCACGTCCGGCGCTGCCCAGGAGACCGACATCCCCAGGCGGTCCAGGTCCCGCGCGGCCCACAGCTCGTCGAGCTGCGGCCCCAGGTGGCCGATCAGGTCGATGAGCACCCGCGGGCTCCACGACGCCGCCGTGTCCACGAACTCCTGGTTCACCCGGGCCAGGAACGCCGGCAGGCTCTCGCCCGGCCGCGGCCCGTCCATCGGCTGGCCGTCCCTGGCGCCCGACAGCTTCCTGATGTAGTCGTGCGCCACGTGCGCTACCACGTCGTGCACCCGCCAGCCCGGGCACACGGTGGGCCGCTGCCAGTCGGCCGGGTCCAGGTCCCGCAGCAGGCCGGTGAACGAGGCGCGCTCGCGCGGCAGCAGCGGCCGGGTGTCGATCGGCGGCCCGGCCCAGCTCCAGTCGGCTCCGGCGCTCAGGTCCGGCGCTCCCTTCCCATCAGGTAGAACTCGGGGTTCGGGCTCAGTGCGGTGAGATGGGCCAGGCGGTTCGAGGCCGCGAACAAGGCGGTGATGGCGCCGACGTCCCAGATCTCGTCCTCGGTCAGGCCGGCCGCGCGCGCCCGGGCCAGGTCGGCCTCGCCGAACAGCTCGGGCTGGCGGGTCAGCGCGAGCGCCAGGTCCACGATGGCGCGGCCCCGCTCGTCCAGCTCCGCCTGCCACGGGTTGGCCGCCACCCGGTCCGATAGCTGCGGGTCCCTGGACCGGATCCGCAGGATCGCGCCGTGCGCGACGATGCAGTAGGTGCAGTGGTTGGCGCCGGAGGTGGCCACGACCACCAGCTCGCGCTCGGCCTTGCTCAGGCCTTCGGTGCCCTCCATCAGCGCGTCGTGGTAGTCCAGGAAGGCCCGCAGCTCGCGCGGCCGGTGGCCCAGGGCGCGGAAGATGTTGGGCACGAATCCCGACTTCTCGGCGATCACCCCGATCCGCTCGCGCAGGTCATCGGGCAGTTCGTCCAGCTCAGTGACGCCAAACCGGCTGTCAGCCACCACATCCTCCTCGCCCGGGCCCGGCACTCAGCTATTCCAGCCCGGGTGGCCGGGCCGGGTCAAAGCTACCGGGCCGCGGGGAAGCCGCTGGTCTGCCAGGTGCGGCCGTCCGGGGCGACGCCGAAGGCCTCGTAGCCGGGCACGCGCTCGGCCCAGCCCCTGGCCACGTCACCCATGGCGAACGCGGCGGTGGCGTAGGCGTCGGCGGTGGTGAGGCGAGGGCCGGTGATGGTGACGCTGGCCAGGTCGGCGGCGAGCTGGCCGGTGTGCGGGTTCACGATGTGCACGCCCCGCTCGGCGTTGCCGGAGGTGGCGACGGCGAAGTCGCGGCCGGTGACGACGGTGGCCAGCCGGCCAGGGCGCAGCGGGCTGGCGATGCCGATCCGCCACGGCTCGCCGGGGGCGGGCTCGCCGGCGCACTGCAGGTCGCCGCCGCCGTTGACGCAGTAGCTGGTAACGCCGGCGGCGGCCAGCAGGCGGCCAGCGCGCTCGATGGACCAGCCCTTGACCAGGCCGGACGGGTCGAACCGGCCGCCGGGACTGACGGTGAAGTAGCCGCCGGTGACGTCGCGGACGACGGCGCACTCGCCGAGCACCTCGGCCAGCTCGGGTGCGCACTCGGCCAGCGGCAGCTCACCGCGGCCGAGGCGGCTGACGTCGCTGTGCTCCCGGTAGGGCGAGAACGTGGCGTCCACCCAGTGCAGCCAGCGCAGCACCGGGGCCAGCGCGGACGCGGCCGCGGCCGGGATGTCGAAGGACACCACGGTGCCCATGACCGGCTCGGCGTGCCGCAGCCGCTCCTCGGTCTCGGGAGGGTTAGGGGGGCCGTCCCCCCTGGCCAGCACAGTCATGAGCCGGCCTGGTCCAGGGCGCTTTGCAGCGACCGGCGGTAGCCCGCGCTGGTGTAGCTGGCCCCGGAGACGGCGTTGATGCGGGCGCTCTGCACGGCCAGCGTCTCGTCGATGAGCCTGGGGATGGCGTTGGCGTCGATCTGGTTGCTCATCGCGCCGTCATCGGTGCGCTGGAGCACGGTCACCCTGGTGATGCTCTGGCCGGTCAGCGTGAGGCGGACCTGCATGGGCCCGTAGGTGGTCTCGGCCACGGTGCCGGTGACCGTGCGGGCGCGCGAGCGGGTCCGGTGCGGGGGCCGCGACGACCGGGCCGGGCGGCTCGCGTGACCAGCCCCGGCCATGTCCGCCGACCCGGCACCGGCCGCCGGGCCGCCGCTGCCGGGCGCCGCGGCGGTCCCGGCGGCGACAGCGCCGGTAGCGCCGGGAACGTGCGTCTTGAACGACAGCAGCAGGATGAGCCCGGCGACGGTGCTGCTGAGCGCGATGATGGCGCGGCGCATGCGGGTGTGCTCCGTTCATAAGTTTGCGGCCCCTGATCGTGCGGACTAGAAGTCGAAGGACTCGTGGTGGATGCGGCGGCGGGGCATGCCGGCGGTGCGCAGGGAGGCGATGGCCGTGTCCACCATGCCGGGCGGCCCGCAGATGTAGGCCTCGCGGCGGTGCAGGCCAGGCACGGCGCGGGCCAGGCTGTCCGCCGACAGCGGGTCGGTGCCCAGGTCGCGCCGGGACCCGGTCAGGTAGTGCACCACGACGCCGCGGGTGGCGGCGATGCCGTCCAGCTCACGGCGGAACACGATGTCGCGCGGGTGGCTGGCCCGGTAGATCAGCGTGATCCCGCCGGGCCGCTGGCCGGCCGTGTCGGGCAGGGCGGCGAACATGGCCCGCAGCGGGGTGATGCCCACCCCGCCCGCGATCAGCACCACGCCGCGGCGGCCGGGCGAGGGAGTGAACGCGCCGTACGGGCCCTCGGCCAGGACCCTGGTGCCGGGGCGTACCCGGCGCAGCGCGTCGCTGCCGTCGCCGCGGCACTTCACGGTGATCCGCAGCACGTCCGGCTGGGGCACGGCGGACAGCGAGTAGGGGTGCGACTGCCACCAGTGCTCGCGGGACAGGAACCGCCAGCGGAAGAACTGGCCGGCCTCGGCGCGCAGCTCCTCGAGGTGCTCTCCGGCGATGTACAGGGACATGATCCCCGGCGCCTCCTGGCGCAGCCCGGCGACGCGGAAGTGGTGCCGGGCCAGCCGGCGGGCCGGGGTGACGATCCGGTACCAGATCACCAGCCCGGCCACGGCGCCGTAGAGCAGCGACCAGGCGACCCGGTCGGCCAGGCTGTCGGCGAACGTGCCGCCGACGGCGAACTGGTGGCTGAACGCCAGCGCGATCCCCAGGTAGGCGTACAGGTGCAGGTAGTACCAGGTCTCGTACGACATGCTGCGCCGGATGGCCCGGGCCGAGGCGATGCCGACCGCCAGCAGCAGCACGGCGCCGGCCGTGGCCATCAGCACGTCGGGCTGGGTGGTCAGCACGCTGGCCGTCTCCGAGAACAGGCTCACGTGCGCGCTGAGCGCGTAGCCCCAGGTGATCAGCACGGCGTGGGCGGCGATGACGGACATCACGTACCGGCCGCCCAGGGCGTGCCAGCGGGAGAGCTGGCTGGCGCCGATGCCGCGTTCCAGCGGCGGCAGCCGGGCCATCAGCGCGACCAGGACCACGACGCCGTAGCCGGCCAGCAGGCCCAGGATGTCGCCGGCCGCGGTGAGCGCGTCGCCCGCGCCGCTCACCGGGGGCGCGTTGGTCAGCCACAGCAGGGCCACGCCGAGGGCGCCGGCTGCGATCACGCCGAGGATCGGCAGCGACCCGGCCCGCCACAGGGCGGGCCGGAGCCGGTGCGCGGCGGATGCCCGCGGCATCGCGGCCTGCGGCGCCGTACTGGGCCCGGCCGCCGCGGTCAGCGGGGCCCGGCCGGCGCCTCAGGGGGCATCGGCGCCGGCCGGGGCAGGGGGGCGGTCCGCGGACGCGTGGTGTTGGTCACGGCAGTCTCCCGTGCCGCGCTCAGGCCAGCGTGATCTTGCCGCCGGCCACCGATATCGGGCGGGCCGGCAGCGGGCTGGGCGCGGGTCCGGCGACCACGCGGCCGTTCCTGATGCTGAACTGGCTGCCGTGACACGGGCAGTCGATCGTGCCGTGGGCGATCTGGTCGACCAGGCAGCCCTGGTGGGTGCACACCGCGCTGAACGCCTTGAAGTGCCCGGCGGCGGGCTGGGTGACCACGACCTTCTCGGCGGTGAAGATCTTCCCGCCGCCGACCGGGATCGCGCCGGTCTCGGCCAGCGCGGCATCCGAGTGGCCGGAGCCGCCCGCCGATCCCGACCCGCCCGACCCGCCGGACCCGCCCGACATCCCGCCGGTCTTCTTCTTCGCGGCCGGGCGGCCGGAGCTCGCGGCCGGGCGGCCGGCCGTGCCGCACGCGGTCACCAGCCCGGCCACGCCAGTCAGGCCGGCCCCGGCCAGCGCGGCCCGCCGGGTTGTCTCTCCCTGCTGCGGTGCGGACTCCTGCGTCACGATGTCAACCTCCGGAGGGTTACGAGATCGGCGTTCCCCCGCATGAGTAGCACGGGCCGCGGTGGCGGCACGGGGCGCGCGCGAATGACGTAATGGTCCGGTAATCAGCTCCCCGGCCGGAGCCGGACTGTGTCTATGGCTCGGCTCCGGGGCGCCTGATGACGCCGCCTTCCCTCGTCGCTCCTGCGTCGCTTCTCGCTCCTCAGGAAGGCGGCGCCGCGCCCTGACCCTAGCGAGCACCAGGGTGACGTCGTCCTCGTGGTGCTCGAGCTTGCGCGTGATGGTGGCGCAGGCCTCGTCGAGCGAGGTGGCCGGATCGGCCAGTGCGATGCCGAGCGCGGCGCGCAGCGCGGCCATGCCCTCGTCCACCGGCAGGCTGCGGCTTTCGACCAGCCCGTCGGTGTACAGGGCCAGCGTCGCGCCGGGCGGCAGCGGGGCCCGCGTGGTCTCGAACGCCTCCGCGGCCAGCCCCAGCGGCAGCCCGGCGGGCAGGTCCAGCACCGTGGTGTCACCGCCGGGGAGCACCAGCACCGGCGGCAGGTGCCCGGCCCGGGCCGTGACCGTGACCCCCGCGGCCGGGTCCACCACGGTATAGATGCAGGTCGCGAACGGCTCGGCCATCCCGGACGCCATCACGTCCAGCCGGTGCAGGATCTCGCCGGGCGGCAGGTCCAGCCCGGCCAGCGTGTGCGCCGCGGTGCGCAGCTGCACCATCACCGCGGCCGCCTCCGGGCCGTGGCCCATCGCGTCCCCGACGATCAGCGCGGCCCGGCCGCCGGGCAGCGCCACGATGTCGTGCCAGTCGCCGCCGACCACGCTGGCCCCCACGGCCAGGTAGTCCGAGGCCACCTCCAGGCCGGCCGGGACGTCGGGCCGGCCGGGCAGCAGCCCGCGCTGCAGAGCCAGTGCGGTGCGCCGCTCGCGGTGGTACAGCCGCGCGTTGTCGATGCAGACGGCCGCCCTCGAGGCCAGCTCCCCGGCCACCGCGATGTCGTCGGGGCTGAACGCCGGGCTGGCCGGGGACCGGCCGAACGTCGCGCAGCCCACCACCGCACCGCGGGCGATCAGCGGCATGGCCAGGAACGAGCGGTAGCCCGCCGCGATCTCGGTCGCGCCCGGCCGGCGGGCCAGCCGCTGCGTCGTCTCGGCGTCCAGGTGATCGGACAGCACGGGCTCGCCACTGGCCATGGCCTGCGCGGACGGCGAGCCTGGCCCGAACACCAGCACCTCGCCGGGCGGCAGCATGCCGTCGGTCACCGCCGCCGCCTGCCCCGACACGCTGGCGGCCAGCCGCCGCACCACCACCGCGCCGGAGCCGGTCCTGGGCGAGGCCAGCTCGTCCGCGGCCAGCAGGGTCTCCCACCCGAAGACCGAGGCCGCCTCGGCAAAGCCCGGCACCGCGACCTCGACCAGCTCCCGCGCGGTCTCGGTCAGGTCGAGCGTGGTGCCGATCCGGGCCGCCGCCTCGCTCAGCCAGGTGGCGCGCGGGCCCGGCGACGCCCGCTGCCCGATCACGATCGCCCCGCCGCCGAGGCCGGCCAGCGGCTCCCAGCGGATCGCGAACCGGCCCTCGCCCAGCCGGCCGCCGGCCACCGTCGCCGACCAGATCCGCCCGGCCGCCGTTTCGGCCAGCGCGTGGCTGACCAGCTGCCAGTGGCCGGGGCCGGTGAGCAGCACGTCACAGACGTGCTCCCCGGCCTGAACCGGCCCGAACAACTGAATTGCGGTCACCGACCAGGTGGTAATCCGGCCGTCCGGATCAAGGGTGAAGGTGGCCAGGCCGCCCAGGTCCGGATCGTGGCGCCGGGGCAGTCCCGCGTCGCCGTCCCGGCTGATGTGCGCCTCCACCTGCTCCATGTCCTTCCGGCGACGCGCGACACAGCTCTATAACACGGCCGTTCCTCGCGACTCTGGCCCGCCCCTAGCAGCCGTTGTTATCACTCTTAGATATCACGCATAACGAAATGTATCCCGACAACGACACCGTTAACTGCCCCGGCCGCGTGGTCGTGAGCCGCCGCGCCCGGCGCCCGGCGACCGGGCTGGGCCAGTCAGTCGCGGGCACCGGGCGGTGGCGCTACCTCGCCGCGGCCTGGAGCTGGGCGCTCATCGCCCGGGGCTAGCCACGGCGGCCAGCACCTCGGTCGGCGCCTCGGCCGCCGCCCGCTCGGCCGGCACTGACTCGGCGGTCACTGACTCGGCCGGCACCGACTCGGCGATCAGCGATTGGTCCCCGATCGGCTGGTCCGCCGCGGGCGCCCCGGCGGCCGCGGCCATGCGCGGCAGCGTCAGAGCGTAGACCGGCGCGGCCGCGCCGCAGGCGATCAGCGCCCCGGTCGTGCCCAGCGCGGTGACCAGTAGCGGCGCGATCAGCGAGCCGAGCGCGATGCCGGCCAGCGCAGCGGGCAGGGCCAGGCCGTAGGCGCGGCCGAACACCTCCGGCGGCAGCATCCGCTGCAGGCCGGTCTCGGTCAGGATCTCGACCAGCACCGCCCCGGCGCCGGTGAACGCGACCAGGATCAGCGCCACCGCCGGCCCGCGGGTGACCGCCAGCAGCAGCATCGGCAGGCCGACGGCGGCCAGCATGTCAGCCAGCACGGCCCGCTGATTCGGGTGGCGCAGCGCCCGGCTGGCCAGCGCGGTGCCGGCCAGCGCGCCCACGCCGAGGGCCGCGAACAGGTAGCCGTAGCCGTGCAGGCCCAGCCCGGACCGGCGCGCGACCAGCAGGAGCAGCACGGTCTGCATGCCGTAGACCACGCTGCACATGATGTCCGCGCCGACCAGCCGCAGCGCGCTGGGGCTGCGCCGCAGCACGGCGGCGCCCGCCGCGATGCCGCTCAGCAGCCCGCCGGGCCGCCCGCCGCGACCGCCGGCCCGGGCCGGAAGCAATCCCCGGCCGGAATGGCCAGCACAGTGGCGGCGGACAGGCCGAAGGTGAGCCCGTTAACCAGAAATGCCAGTGCGGGCGAGCCGAGTAGCAGCAGCACGCCGCCCAGCGCCGGCCCGACGATGATGCCGAGGCCGGTGACCGCGGAACGGGCCGCGTTGGCGCCCGGCAGGTCGGCGTCCGGGACCAGCCGGGGCGTGGCGCCGGAGGTGCAGGGCAGGTACGGCGTGCCCGCCGCGGTGGCCACGGCCGCGATCAGCGGCGCGAGCAGGATCGGCAGCTGCGCGGCGGCGACCAGGGCCAGCGCCAGCATGAGCGCCACCCGGATCAGGTCGCTGACGATCATCACCAGGCGCCGGTCGTAGCGGTCGGCGACCACGCCGCCCAGCGGGCCCAGGGCCACCGCCGGGACCACCCGCGCGGCGGTGGTGACGCCGGCCCACAGCGCGGAGTGAGTCCGCTGGTAGACCAGCGCGACCAGGGCCAGGTTGTACAGCCAGTCGCCGACCTGGGAGATGGCCAGCCCGGTCAGCAGCCGGCGGAAGGCCGGGTAGCGCAGTGCCGCCCGGATCGTGCCCGATGGCGCGTTGTTCATGTTCATTGGCTCTGCCCTTCCCGCTGACCTGCGATGACAGTTTCAGCGTCGGGCTAAGGGCCGGAGCCCCGCATCGTTCACCGGCCGTAGCCGGGCCGTGCTGGCCCCTCAGATTCGCGGCCGGCCTCCTTAGCCCGGGGCGCCGGCCCCCTTAGCCGGTCAGGGCGGCTCGATGCCCAGGCGGTGCGCGACCGCGGCGGCCTCCACCCGGCCGCTGACGCCCAGCTTGGCCAGGATGTTGGACACGTGCACGCTGGCCGTCTTGGCGCTGATGAACAGCTCACGGGCGATCTCGGGGTTGGACCGGCCGGCGGCCAGCCGGACCAGCACCTCGCGCTCCCGCTCGGTGAGCCCGAACCGGGCCAGCTCGTCGGCGGGCTCCGGCGGCGCCGCAGCCGGCTCGTCCGGGCCGGCGCCGGGCGCCAGGCTCAGCCGGGCCCGGCGGGCCAGCGCGGCGGCCTCGGCCGCGATCGGCTCGGCCCCGATCCGCGCCGCGATCTCGTGCGCCTCCCGGACCGCCTCGGTCATCGCCGGGCGGTCCGCGGCGCCCGCGTGCGCCTCGGCCAGCCGCAGCAAGGCGTAGGCCAGCGGGTACGGCTCGCCCGCCGCCCGCCAGGCGGCGGCCGCGGCGGACCAGGCCGCTGCCTCGCCGTTGCCGGCCGCCCTGGCCCGCTCGGCGGCGACCAGCGCGCGGTACCCGTGCCAGGGTGGCGCCGGGGCCACCATCCGCTCCGCGATGGCCGCCAGCCTGGCGCACCGCTCCGCGATCTCCGGCGGGACAGCCTGGCGCCGGTCGCGGGCCCGGAGGGCCTCCTCGGCCTCGACGCGCATGGCCGTCCACAGCACCGGCCAGGCGTACCGCGCCTGCCAGTCGGCGATGCCGCCGTCCAGCGCCGGGGCCAGCATGTCCCTGGCCGCGCCCAGGTCGGCCCGGCTCAGCGCGATCATCGCGTCGAGGTACCGGTACGGCTGGGTGAACTGGGCATCGTTGGTATCGCCCATGACCCGGCGGCCCTCCCGCAGGTCCCGGGCGGCGGCGCCGTACCCGCCGCGCATGACCGCCAGCTCGGCCCGCAGGTGGTGCAAGGTGGCGGCGAATACCCCCTCCGGCATCGAGTTCATGGAGCGCGCGAGCAGCTCATCGACGCGCTCCCACTCGCCCAGGCGCAGGAGCGGCTCGGCCTGGTTGCCGATCAGGAAGGAGCCGAGGGTGCGCGCCAGCCCGGAGCGCACGGCCAGCTCCAGGCCCGCCCCGGCCTCGCTGGCCGCCTCCTCGTGCCGGCCCAGCAGCTCCACTACGTCAGAGAGGTTCACGTAGCCGCGCACCGCGGTCAGCGGGATGTCCAGCTCCAGGGCCAGCGCCACCCCGGCGCGCAGCGACTCCAGGCCCGCCTCGGGCTCGTCCAGGTAGGCCATGCCCAGGCCGAGCGTGATGGCGGCGTCGGCCTCAGCTTCCCGCGCCCCGGCCGCCCGCGCCGCGGCCACCGCCTGCCGGGCGACGGCCGCCGCTCGCTCCATCTCCGAGCCGCGCATCAGCACCCCGGCCAGCGTGGCCAGCAGCACGGCATGGGCGCGCCTGGCGTCGGCGTCGCCCGCCGCCGGGAGCAGGGCCAGCCCCTGCTCCAGCGACGCGACCGCCGCGGGCTGGCGGCCCGAGTCCCGCTGGATGACCGCGTGCTGCTCCAGCAGCAGCGCGCGGCGCACCGGGCTGGCCGCGGCCGGCAGCCGGGCCAGCGCGTCGGCGAGCAGCGAGTCGGCCCGGTTCAGGGTCCCTGAGCGGTAGGCCGCCTCGGCCGCGAGCCGGCTCGCCTCGGTCAGGTCCAGGCCGGTCCGCTGCTCCGCGTCGCTCACCCGCGGCCAGATCTCCAGCGCTCGCTCCAGATGGCGCAGCGCCTCGGCCGGCGCGTAGCTGGTCATCGCGTGCCGGGCGGCCTCGATGGCGGCCGGCAGGGCCTGGGGCAGGTCGAGCGCCGCGTACCAGTGGTAGGCCAGCGCGGCGGGCAGCGCGCCCTCGTCGTCGGCCAGCCGGGGGTCGCTGGTCAGCGCCTCGGCGTAGGCGGCGTGCAGCCGGACCCGCTCGCCGGGCAGCACGTCCTCGTACACCGCGTCCCTGGTCAGCGCGTGCCGGAAGGCGTAGCCGCGACCGCCGGGGCCGATCAGCAGCAGGTGGTTCTCGACCGCCTCGCGCAGCGCCGCGTACAGCTCGGCCTGGCCCGTGCCGGCCACCGCGGCCAGCAGCTCGTCCGGGACCGTGCGGCCGGCGACGGAGACGACGCGCAGCAGCCGCTGCGCGTCCTCGCTCAGCGCGTCCACCCGGCTCAGCAGCACGTCCCGCAGCGAGGGCGGCAGGTCGCTGTCGCCGTCATCGCTGACCGTCCCGGCCAGTTCCTCGACCAGGTAGGCGTTGCCGCCGGAGCGGTCGAAGATCAGGCTGGTCACGCCGGGCGCCGGGTCGTCGCCGAGGATCGCGGCCAGCTGTGCGCTCACCTCGCCGCGGTCGAACCGGGGCAGCTCCAGCCGGTCCACCGACCGCAGCCGCTCCCAGCCGGCCAGCAGCGGGCGCAGCGGGTGGCGCCGGTGCAGCTCGTCGGACCGGTAGGTGGCGACCAGCAGGACCCGGCTGCCGCGCAGCGACCGGATCAGGAACGCGGCCAGGTCCAGCGTGGACTGGTCGGCCCAGTGCAGGTCCTCGACCACGAGCAGCACCGGCCGGGTCGCGCTGAGCCGGTCGAGCACGCCCAGCACATGCTCCAGCAGCTGCGCCTTCTGGACCTCCTCGCCCGGCCGCCGGGTCCCGGCGCCGGGCAGCAGCTCGGGCAGCAGCCGGGCCAGCACGGGCGCGGCCGGGCCGAGCACCTGGGCCAGCTCCGCCGGCGGCAGCGTCCGGGCCAGGATCCGCAGCGCGTCCACCAGCGGCGCCAGCGGCAGCCCTTCGGCGCCCAGCTCCACGCACTGCCCGGTGAGCACCAGGAACCCCGCGCCGGCCGCCCGCTCGGCCGCCTCCCGGACCAGCCGGGTCTTGCCGACCCCGGCCTCGCCGCCGATGACCGCGAACGCGGGCTCCTGCGCCCGGGCCCGGTCCATCAGCGCGCCCAGCGATGTCAGCTCGCCGCGACGGCCGATGAACACCGGGCTGACCACCCTGCTGCTCATGCCCAAACGGTGCCATAGACCTGATTCCCGTGCACCGGCGGCGCGCCCGGCCCGGTCTCGGGCGCGCCCTCAGCCGGCCCGCGCGGCCCGCACCGCCACCAGCGGCGTGCTCATCCCGCGTCCGGGGAGCGCATCCGCCAGGCGTCGGTGATGAGCTCCTCCAGCCGCGCCGCGTCCACCTCGGCCAGCCGCAGCATGACCAGCGGCCAGCCGTCGTAGCCCGGCGTGGTGAAGAAGAGGTCCGGCTCGCCCAGCAGCAGGGCCTGCTTCTCGGCCTCGTCGCCGACGTACAGCACCGCGATGTCCGTGCGCAGCACCCGCCGCTGGCCCGGCAGGCGCTCGGGGTAGGACCAGATGAACCCCTTGCCGTCGACCTGGAAGTCGAAGCCGTCGCTGTCGGCCTCGGCCGTCCGCGGCAGGGCCAGCGCCAGGCGGCGCACGTCGTGCTCGTCAGCCATCGCGGCGCCGTTGGTGCGCAGTGACCCGCATGGGCTCAGACTAGGGGCCGGCACTGACAGCCGCGGGCCGGTAGCGGGCTAGCCAGGAGCCGCGGCCGGTGCCGGCCACGGGCCGGTGCCCGGCTGGCCACGGGCCGGCGCCCGGCTGGCCACGAGCAGCGGGCCGGTGCCGTGCTGGCTCGGAGCCGCGGGCCGGTGCCGGGCTGGCTGGCCCGCTTCTTGCTGTTATCAGCCGGCGCTGTCGCCGGCCGCTGCTACGATCCGCGTCCATGTCCTACGAGGTGCGCACCGGGTCCGAGGATCCGCGCCCGCTGGCCGCGGTGCGGGCCACGACCACGCAGCAGCGGCTGGGCGCCGACATCGTCCGGCTGCTCGACCTGGTCTGGCCGGTGCTGCGCGAGCAGGGCGTCCGCACCGACCACAACGTCGTGGTGTACCGCGAGGCCCGAGCGGGCGTGCTGACCGTCGACGTCGGCGTCGAGGTGCAGTCGGACTTCACGCCCCGCGGCGAGGTCCAGCCGGCGGCCACGCCCGCTGGCGAGGTGGCCACGACCGCGCACTACGGCGAGTACACCGAGCTGGCCGGGGCCTACGCGGCCCTCGAGCGGTGGTGCGCCGAGCATCAGCGCCAGCCGTCGGGAGTGAGCTGGGAGGTCTACGGCGACTGGGCGGAGGACCCCGCCGAGCGGCGTACCGACGTCTACTTCCAGCTCCGGCCGGAACCGGGCTAGCCGCCCGGGTGGCCGATGTCCACGGCGGGCAGGTCCCGCACCTCGTGCCGGGTCAGGCTGAGCCGGATGCCGTCGGCCACCTCGGTCACCGCGCCGACCGGGATGGCCACCTCCTTGCGGCCCCACAGGTGCCCCTCCTGGAGCAGCACGTGGGTCACCCGGCCATCGCGCGGGTTCAGCACCAGGCCCTCGACCTGCCCGATCTGGCCGTCCGCGGCGTGCACGCTCATGCCGCGCCGGAACGCCACCTCGCCCGCCGGGAGGCTGTCGTAGGTGACCGTCTCCGACGGCGCCTGCACCGTGTCGCCCGCCACGCCCGAGCCGCCCAGCCCGTAGTAGGGCCAGGCCAGCACCTGCTCGGGACCGTACTGGCGGTAGCCGCCGCTGCCCGGGATGAACTGGGTCTGCTCGGCCGGGTCCAGCCGCTCGAACTCCGCCACCGTGCAGTCCAGGCTCAGCTGGCCGTCGCTGGCCCGCACCCGGCTCAGCGGCACCAGGCGGCCGAGCCCGATCCGGCCCTCCGGCTCCACCACCAGGTGCGTGATCGTGCCGGCCACCGGATCGACCACCACCTGGCTGACCAGTCCGGCCAGCCCGTCGCTGCAGCTGGCCCTGGCCCCGATCGTGAACTCCACCGCATCCGTCATGACTAGCAGTGTCCCCCGGGCCAGGCGAGCCTACCCAGGCCGGGCGAAACCGGGGCGGCACATAGGGTGAACCATGTCCTCCGCGTCATCCGCGCCCGAGCCGGTCCGCCAGGCCACGCTGGCCGACCTGCCCGCGATCAAGGCCCTGATCACCGCCGCCTACACGCGGTACCTCACCCGGATGGACAAGCCGCCGGGGCCCATGCTGCGCGACTACGGGCCGTCGGTCGAGGCCGGGAACACCTGGGTCGCCGGCCGCCCGGTCATCGGCGTGCTGACCCTGGTGCCGGCGGCGGACCACCTGCTCATCGAGAACATCGCCCTGCACCCGGACGCGCAGGGCCGCGGGCTCGGCCGGAGCCTGATGGGCTTCGCCGAGCAGGAGGCCGCGCGGCGCGGGATCACCCGGCTGACCTTGTACACCCACGAGGTCATGACCGAGAACGTGGCCATCTACGGCCACCTGGGTTACGTCGAGGTGGAGCGGCGCGCCGAGAACGGCTACCGGCGCATCTTCATGGAGAAGCACCTGCCGCAGTAATCTGCCCGTTAGATCACGGTTCGAGGCGAACACGAGGTGGAGAGCTGGCTGCGCAGTCATGGGCGAGCTGACGTTCGAGGTGGTTGCCCCAGTCGCGGCGACGTGGCGCGGCGACCCGGACAGCATGACGGCCCAGCGTGGCCCCGCGGCGTCGCCAGCCGCGTTGCGCCAGCTAACCCAGCGTGCACCTGCCGGCCGAGCACCCATGCGGTTCGCGGCCACGACCTGCTTCGCGTCTACGCCGCAGGCGGGGTCGGATGCAGGCACCCAGACCCCCCAGTCGGGCAATTTCGTTGAGCTGAGATAACGATGACGGCCGGGCACTAGCCACGGGCTCTTGTCGCGCCTCGAAGAAGGGCGGCGATGTCGTCGACGACGTCCAGTCGGCCGGAAGCGACGCTCATGACGAGCTCATACGCGGCGTCGTTAGTGAGCGTGAGACGGCGGCCGTTGAGCCCGTAGAAGCCGATGAGGGCAGCGAGAGCGAGCCGCTTGTTGCCGTCGATCAGGGCATGGTTACGTGCTATGGAGTGCAGCAGCGCGGCTGCCTTCGCGTCTAGGTCGGGGTAGGCGTCTTTGCCGAAAGCGGTGGCCTGGGGCCGCGCGAGGGCGGCTTCCAGGAGGCCGTAGTCCCTGACCGCGTATTCTGCGCCCAGCGTTCGCTCCGCGATGTAGAGCAGCTCCGGCAGATTCAGGAAAATCACTGGCCGAGCCGCTTCAGCGCCTCCGCGTACCGGGGCAGTTCCTCGTCAAGGACCTGGTTAAGCAGGTCGGAACGACTATGGTGCTCGACATACTCGCGGATGGCCTGACGGGCCACCTCCTGCATCGACCGGTGCTCTAGGTCGGCCCGCAGGCGCAGCGCCTCGGTCTCGTCGTCCGCCAGCCTCAGTGTCATTGCCATGGACATAATGGTATCACTGGTGATACCTACAAGAGAGTGGGACTGGCGTGGCGAGACCAATGGAGGCTAGCGGCACCGGGCTCAGCGCACGTCCATCCGGCTGGCCCGGAACCGGCATTCCACCCGGCCGCAACACGGTTAGGCCATGATCCCGTAGAGCTAGCGGGCTCTGACGCCGCAAACACTACGAGATATCGAAACGCACGGACCCAGCGCCAGCCAGTGGCAGATGGGGCCATTGGGCTGAGCCCGGAACGCCTTGTGTTTCCAGATTGGAAACTCTAGAGTTGCCGCTGTGGAAACTTACGAGGGCATCAGTCCGGACGAGGCGGCGGAGGCACTGGCGGCGGCGCAGCGCAGCCGGGCCCGGGTAGCGTGGAGCGGGTATCCGTGGTGGTACTGGCTCACGACGGGAGCGGGGATGGGCCTGGCGACGTACGCGATCGGGCAGCAGGGCTGGTGGGGCCCGGCGATCGCGGCCGTGATCGCGGTGAGCCTGGTTTACGTCGCCTATGCGGCGGCCAGGGCGCGGGGCGTGTGCGTGGGCTGGGTGCGCGGCGCCATGACGACGCGGGACTGGGCGGTGCTGTACGGGCCGCCGACCCTGGTGATCGTGGCCAGCTCGGCCGGGTCGCGGTTCGCCTCCTGGCCGCCGGTCGTGGGCGCGGTGCTGGTGTTCGGGTTGTTCGCGGGCACCGGGCTGGCGCAGAGCGCGCGGACCCCCCGCCCGTGAGCACACCGCACGTGAGTGCACCGCACGTGAGCACACCGCACGTGAGTCACCACCGAGTCACGCACACCGAGCAGGCGCCGGCGGCGACCGGAGGCGGGTTCGACGAGCTGATTCACGCCCCGGTCCGGCTGCGGATCTGCGCGGCCCTGGATCAGGTGCGGGAGATCGAGTTCGGCGCCCTGCTGACCTTGCTGGACATCAGCAAGTCGGCCCTGAGCAAGCACGTCTCGGTGCTGGTCGACGCCGGGTACGTCGCGCAGCGCCGCGCGGTGCGCGACACCCGGCAGCGGGTCTGGCTGCGCCTCACCGAGACCGGGCGAACGGCTTACCGGGGCCACGTCGCGGCCCTGCACCGGATCGTCGGGGACGGTCAGGGGTAGGGATGCCGGACTGGGTGGCGGACACGGTGTGGTGGCAGGTATACCCGCTCGGGTTCACCGGCGCCCCGGCCCGGTCCGCCGGGCCGGGCGCCGAGCCGGTCGTGCCCCGGCTGCGGCGCATCGAGCCGTGGCTGGACTACGCGGCCGGGCTGGGCGCCACGGGGATCGCGCTGGGGCCGGTCTTCGCCGCGCACACGCACGGCTACGACACCGTTGATCACTTCCGCATCGACCCGCGGCTGGGCGACGAGGACGACTTCCTGGCGCTGGTCGCGGCGGCTCGCTCGCGCGGGCTGCGGGTCCTGCTGGACGGGGTGTTCAATCACGTGGGCCGGGGCTTCCCGGCGTTCGCCGCCGTGCTGGAGCAGGGCCCGGCCGCGCCGACGGCGTCGTGGTTCGACCTGACCTGGCCCGCCGGGGCGGGGCCGGGGACCGAGCCGGGCTACCGCACGTTCGAGGGCCACGGCGAGCTGGTCGCGCTGAATCACGCCGAGCCGGCGGTCGCGACCTACGTCACCGAGGTCATGACGCACTGGCTGGACCGCGGCGCCGACGGCTGGCGGCTGGACGCGGCCTACGCCGTGCCGCCGGTGTTCTGGAGCAGGGTCCTGCCCCGGGTGCGGGCGGCGCACCCGGACGCCTACGTGGTCGGCGAGGTGATCCACGGGGACTACCCCGAGATCGTGGCCGCGTCGGGGCTGGACTCGGTCACCCAGTACGAGCTGTGGAAGGCGATCTGGAGCTCGCTCAACGACGGCAACTTCTTCGAGCTGGCCTGGGCCCTGGACCGGCACAACGAGTTCCTGGCCAGCTTCGCCCCGCTGACCTTCGTGGGCAACCACGACGTCACCCGGCTGGCCAGCCGGCTGGACCGGGCCGAGCACCTGCCGCACGCGCTGGCCGTGCTGTTCACCGTGGGCGGCACGCCGTCCGTCTACTACGGCGACGAGCAGGCGTTCCGCGGCGTGAAGGAGGACCGCGCGGGCGGCGATGACGCGATCCGGCCCGCGTTTCCCGGCGCCCCCGCGGGGCTCGCGCCGGCCGGCTGGGACACCTACCGGCTGCATCAGCGGCTCATCGGCCTGCGCCTGGGGAACCGCTGGCTGCACCGGGCCCGCACCAGCGTGCTGCACCTGGCGAATACGCAGCTCGCCTACCGGGTCAGCGACGGCGACCGCCGGCTCATCGTGGCGCTCAACGGCGGCGGCGCGCCGGCCGGGCTGCCCGTTCCCGGCGCGGTGGCCGTGGCGGCCGGCGCGGGCGAGCTGACCGGCCCGGCCGGGCCGGACGCGGCCATCGAGCTACCCGCCTTCGGCTGGGCGGTCCTGACCGCCGGATAGCCATTCCACCCACTGGCCCGAGGGATGGGCCCGGGCCAGCACGCGGCCTTCGTCGGCCCCGTCGCGGAACGTGCGCGCGCTCAGCACCGCGAACACGCCGTGCTCGGCGTAGTCGCGCACCAGCCAGGCCGGCAGCGGCAGGTCCTGCACGCTGTGGCGGCCGTCCGGGCCGAGCGGGACCAGCGGGTCGAGCGACAGCCAGGTGACCGGGCGGCTCCGGGCCGCCCTGGCGCAGATCGCGGCCAGCTGCTCGCGCTGGCGGCCGGACAGGAACACGGCCAGGTAGGCGTCGGTGACGAACACCGGCCGCGCGGGCGGGAAGCGGTCCAGCAGGCCGGGCAGGGCGTCGATGACGTCGCCCGCGAGCAGGGGGACGGGGTGGCGCCGGGTGACCTCGATCGCGGCGGTCAGCCGGCCCAGCGCGGCCGCCTCGGGCGGTGCGCAGGCCTCCAGCCAGGCCCGGGCGTCCGGGTCGGCCACGTCGACGGGGCGGGCGTCGAGGCCGGCCCGCTCGGCGATGGGCGGCAGGCCGGCGGCCGGGGGCCGGAGCGGGCCGCGCACGGCGCAGTGCAGGGTCAGCTCCGCCTCCGCCGGGCCGCAGACCTGGCTGCCGACCCGGTAGCGGTACCGGTCCAGGTGCAGGCCGAGCCCGGCGCCGGTGCCGAGGTCAGCCAGCGCGACCGGGCCGGGCCCGGCCAGCGCGGCGATGCCCAGCACGAGCTGCGCACAGCGGGCGACCTCGTTCATCTGGTACCGCCGGCCCGCGCACTCGGCCACGATGTCGTCCAGCCGGTCCGAGCAGAACGCCCGGGCCGCCGGCTCGAAGCCGTCGTCGAACCCGGGCTGGACCGCCTCCGGCCCCGGCACCGGGAAGTAGGACGCCAGCGGCGCCGGCCGGTCCCGGCGGACCAGGAAGGTGATGGCCGCGCTGGCCAGCAGCGCGGGCAGCCGGTCCGGCGGCAGCGCCGCCAGGCGGCCGAGCAGTTCGTCGTGGCCGGCGATGGCCCGCAGCAGCGCCGCGGTCAGCCGCCAGGACGGCGGGGCATCCGGCGGCGACCAGCCCGCGGCCACCTCGAGCGCCTGGGCGCGGACCGCGGCGGCCGCATCAGTGGTCACACTGAGTGACCTTACCGGGTCAGGCGGCTAGCGCCGCGTAGCGGCCGTTGCCCGCCACCAGGCTGGCGTGGGTGCCGGTCTCGGCGATCTGGCCGTGGTCCAGGACCACGATCTGGTCGGCGTCGCGGATGGTCGACAGCCGGTGCGCGATGGTAATCGTGGTGCGGCCCTGCGCCAGCGTGTCGAAGGCCTGCTGCACGGCGCGCTCGGTCTCGGTGTCCAGCGCGCTCGTCGCCTCGTCCAGGACGAGCACCCGCGGGTCCCGCAGCAGCGTCCGCGCGATGGCGATGCGCTGCTTCTCGCCGCCGGAGAACCGGTGACCGCGGGAGCCGACCATGGTGTCGTAGCCGTCGGGCAGGCTGGCGATCAGGTCGTGGATCCGCGCGGCGCGGGCCGCGTCCTCGATCTCGGCGTCGGTGGCGTCGGGCCGGGCATAGCGCAGGTTCTCCCGCACCGTGGTGTGCAGCAGGTAAGTCTCCTGGCTGACCACGCCCACGATGGCGGCCAGGTCGGCCAGCCGCAGGTCGCGCAGGTCGATGCCGTCGATGCTGACCCGGCCGGCCGACGGGTCGTAGAGCCGGGCGATCAGCCCGCCCAGCGTGGTCTTGCCCGACCCGGTCTCGCCGACCAGGGCCAGCGTGGTCCCGGCGGGCACGTCCAGGCTGACGCCGGTCAGGGCGGGCCGGTCGGCGCCGGAGTAGCTGAAGCTGACGTCCTCCAGCCGCACGTGCCCGGAGATCAGGTCCGGCTCGACGGGCAGCGGGTGCGCCGGGTCGTCGATCTCCACCGGCAGGTCGAGGTACTCGAAGATCCGCGCGAACAGGGCCAGCGAGCTGACCACCGAGACGCCGGTGCTGAGCAGGCCGGTGATGGGCCGGAACAGGTTGTTCTGGAGGGTGGTGAACGCGATCAGGGTGCCGATGCTGACCGTGCCGGCGGTCACCGGCAGGCCGGCGGCCAGGTAGATGATCGCCGGGATGGCGGCGAAGATGATGCTCAGCGAGGCCATCCGCCAGCGCCCGGCCAGCTGGGAGCGCAGCTCCAGGTCGATCAGCCGGGCCGAGGAGGCGGTGAACCGCCGGACCAGCGCCGGGCCGGTGCCCATCGTCTTGGCCAGCTGGACGCCGTTGATCGACAGGCCCTCCTCCACGGTGACGTTGAGGTCGGCCAGCTCGCGCTGCTGCTGCATGGTGATGGCGCGGCGCATCCGGGCCACCTTGCGGCTCAGGTAGATCGCGGGCGGCATCACGATCAGCGACAGCAGCGACAGCCGCCAGGACAGCGCGACCATGGCCACGGCGGTGGCGACCGCGGTGGTCAGGTTGGACGCGATGGACGTCGCGGTCGAGGTCACGACGGACTCCATGCCGCCGACGTCGTTGGTGATCCGCGACTGGACCTCGCCGGTCCTGGTCCGGGTGAAGAAGGCGATGGACTGCCGCTGCAGGTGGGCGAACACGCTGGTGCGCAGGCCGTGCATGACCTGCTGGCCGACCTTGGTGCTGATCCAGGTCTGGATGACGCCGAAGGCCGACGTGATCGCGGCGACCGCGACCATGGCGCCCACCAGCCAGGCCAGCAGGTGCACGTTCCGGTCCGGCAGGGCGGTGTCGATGACGGCGCGCAGCAGGAACGGCGAGGCCAGGCCGACCACCGAGGAGGCGGCGATGATGGCGGTGACCACGGCGATCTGCCAGCGGTAGGGGGTGAACAGGCGCCCGATGCGGCGCAGGGATACCTCGCGGGCCTGGGCCTTCTCCGCGGGGGTGACCGTTCTGGTCCCGCGGGTCCGGCCGCCGCCGCTGGGGCTTCGGTCTGGGGCTGCCAAGTAGCGACTCTTTTCTGTCGGGAACTGCGCTGAGGGAACCTCTCATAGAGGTAATTAATCACTGAGGTTACCTCACTTTGAGGCTACAACGCTAGCCGCTGGTACGCTATTCCGCGTGACTCAGGACCAGGCCGCGGCCAGCCCGGCCGACGGCGATGACCTGACCGAGGCCTTCTGGGCGGTGACCCGCCGCCTGCGCGAGAAGTCCCAGGAGACGCTCGCGCCCTGGGACATCACCCCGGCCCACTGGCGGGCGCTGCGCGTGCTGCGCCGGCACGGCGTCATGCGCCTGTCCGAGCTGTCGGACTGGCTGCACATCGCGCCGCGCTCGACGACCGAGGTGGTGGACGCCCTCGAGGGCCGCGGGCTGGTCCGGCGGCGGCCCGACCCCGGCGACCGGCGGGCCACCCTGGTCGAGGTGACCGAGCCGGGCGGCGAGCTGCTGGAGGCGATCCGCGATGCCCGCGGCGCCGAGGCCGAGCGGCTGTTCAGCCGGCTCAGCCCGGCCGACCGGTCCGACCTGGCCCGCATCCTGCGCCAGCTCAGGGACTAGCCCCAGGTCAGGGATTAACACATCAGGGATTAACAACGGCGCACTGGGCTGACGCCGGCTCAGCGGCTGACCGCGACCATCCGCACCGTGTTGCGGCCCGCGTTCTTGGCCTGGTACATCGCGTCGTCCGCCGCCGCGACCAGCTCGTCCAGGTCCACGTGCGCGCCGTCCAGCGCGGCGATGCCGACCGAGATGGTCACCCGCGGCGAGGGCCCGGCGTCGCCGCAGATGCCCGGGAACGTGAGCTCGGAGACGGCCAGGCAGAGCCGGTCCGCGATGGTCGCGGCCTCGGCCGCGCTGGTGCCCGTCAGCAGGATCGCGAACTCGTCCCCGCCGTACCGGCCGCACAGGTCGGTCTCCCGCAGGTGCTCGCGGAACGTCGCGGCGACGGCGGCCAGCACGGCGTTGCCGGCCAGGTGCCCGCAGGTGTTGTTGACCTCGTCGAAGTGGTCCAGGTCCAGCATCAGCAGCGCCATCATCGTGCTGTCGCCGTCCTGCGTGGCCGGGCCGGTCCACCCGCCGCCGCGCAGCCGGCGGTCGCCCAGCGCCCGCCAGGCCCGCGGCCGGGTGGCCCTGGTCACCCGGACCGCGGCCTCCCGCTGCCAGGTGACCGCGTTCAGCACGCCGGTCCGGCCGTCGATCCGGGAGTCGCTGATCAGCTGGTAGTGCCGCTGGGAGCGATGGAGCAGCGTAACGCACGGCAGCGCCAGCAGGGCCATGAACGCGCTGGCCGTGGCCACGTAGGCGACCAGGACGCCGACCGACAGCTCGGCCAGGTCGCCGAACAGCGCCTCGCGGTTGAACAGCCCGGCCCGGATGCTCACGCCCGGGTCGGAGCCCTTGACCGCCGTCATCACGAACACCTTGTTCAGCGCCGACCGCAGTACCCCGCAGGCCAGCGCGACGATCACCCAGGCCTCCACGCGCGACCCCGGCGCGCGGAACCATCCGGTCAGCGACGGGGCCAGGGCCCGGAAGGTGACCGAGGCCGCCGCGTACGCCAGGCCGAGCGCCGCCGCGCTGAATACCCGCCGGTAGGCTAGCGCGCGCCGCACCCGCCACTGGGTGAGCGCGATCCGCACGATCGGCGCGGCCAGCCCGTACAGGGGCGGAAGCAGCAGCGCGATGGGCAGTTCCCAGACCGCCTGGGTCTCCTTGATGAGGCCGCCGGCTCGCCGGAGCGGCGGGTCAGCTCCACGGTTACCAGGTCGCAGCCGAGCAGAACGGCGAAGAGCTCGAGGTCATACCCGTGCACGACGGTCAGCGCGGCCGCGGCGACGATGGCCGCGCCGGCCGCGCCGATCACGACCAGGACGAACGCCACCAGCCAGGACGGCAGCTGCCACAACGGCCACCCGGCTACCGCCCCAGCCCAGCGAGGGGTGCCCGACCGCGTCGCGCTGCCCATCATCTGCCTCCAGGACCGGCTGCGCCCCGGCGCCGCCGTACCAACTGTAACTAGGACAACTCGTATTGTCATGGACACGATGAGGAGAGTGTCAAGTTACCCAGCGAAAACAGGCCATAAGTATTGCTGTCAAGTCCGCCATGATCGGATCATGGCCAAGATGACCTGGCATTTCTCGCATAGGAGGAGGACTGGCATGCGCATGCTCGGCGAAATCTGGGGTTAAGCCACCGCCGTCACGCTCGGGGCCGAGAGCACGAAGATCACGGAAGGAGGCCGAACATGCGCATTCTGGGCGAGATCTGGGGCTAAGCCACCGCTGCCACGCCGGCAGCTGTCGCACCGGCAGTTGTCACACCGCAGTCGCGAGCACGAAGACCATGGAAGGGGGCCGGGCATGCGCATGCCAGGCGAAATCTGGGGCTAGTCGCCCGAGCCCGGCCAGACCCGCGGCCGGGCCGTTCCCGAGAATGGCAGCGGCAGGATGAGCCCAAGTGCGGCAACCACGCCGAGCACGCCCGCGGCACCGATCACGATGGCCGGGGCATGGTGCTGCGCCGCGGCACCGGCCAGCGCCATCGCGGCGCCCTGGCCCAGGCTCATCCCCGCCGCGGCCAGGCCGAAGGCCTGGCTGCGCTGTGCGGGCGGCGCCGCCGTGACGAAGGCGGCGTTGGCCGCGACCTGGAAGCACGCGCACGTCCCTGAGACGGCCAGGATGATCAGCGTGACCGCCAGGCCGGGGCTCAGCGCGATCGGGATCAGTGCCGCCGAGCAGGCCACCGCGAGCGGCGCCATCAGCTGGGCCCGGCGCTCGGGGCCGAGCAGGCGGCTGAACGCCAGCGCGCCCACGGTGTAGCCGGCCGCCGGGCAGGCCAGCAGCAGGCCGGTGGTCACCGCTCCCCCGCCCAGCGAGCGGGCGAACGGCGCCGCGATGCCCTCGGGCGCGTTGTAGAGCGCCGCCAGCCAGCCGAACAGCATGGGCGTGCGCAGCGCCGGGGTGGCGAACACCAGCCGGGTGCCGGCGCCCAGGCCCGCCAGGGCGGCCGAGATCCGCCGGCCGCCGTCGCCAGCCGACGGCCGGGCCGCCACGCCGAAGCGGACCAGCAGCGCCGAGGCGCCGAACGTCGCCGCGTCGGCCAGCAGGCAGGGCCGCGCGCCGAGCAGGCCGGTCAGCGCGCCGCCCGCGGCGAAGCCGATCACCTGGGCCAGCTGGTTGGTGGTCAGCGTGATGGCCGTGCCGGTGGTGTACCGGCCGCCGGCCAGGATCACCGGGTAGACCGCCGCCCTGGCCGCCGTGAACGGCGCGCCGATCATCGTGATCAGGAACAGTAAGGCGACCAGCACCGGCAGCGGCACGCCGGGCACCGCCATGAGCGCGGCCAGCACCATCCGGGCCAGGTCGCAGGCGAGCATCACGGCCCGCCGCGGCAGCCGGTCGGCGAAGCCGGACAGCAGGATCCCGCCGATGAAGTTGGGCACGAAGCTGACCGCGAAGGTCAGCGCGGCCAGCACGGCGGAGCCGGTCCGGGTGTAGACCAGGACCGTGAGCGCGACCTTGGCCAGCTGGTCACCCGCGACGGACAGCAGCTGCGCCGACCACAGAGCGCGGAACTCGGCGACGCCGAATACCTCGCCGAAGCCGGCCCGCTCTGCCTGTTCGCTCACATCTCCTCTCCTCCCAGCCTCTGGCGACGCTCCCGCCTCAGTGCCCCAACTACGAAGCCGTTAAGCACGAAGCTGGTCAAAGGATGCCAGGCCGGGCCGGACCGGCCCAACCGGAGCCGGTGCGCCGGGACCGATGAGTCCGGGCCGCCCGCGCCGTCTTACCTGGGAGGCTCGAGTGACTGGAGGTTGTGATGGCCCTGCCCGACGTGGTCTCGCGCGAGGAATGGCTGGCCGCCCGCACGCGGCTGCTGGCCGCGGAGAAGGAGGCGACCCGCGCCCGCGACGCGCTGAACGCCGACCGGCGGCGGCTGCCCATGGTGGCTATCGACAAGGAGTACCGGCTGACCGGCCCGGCGGGCCCGGCCGGGCTGGCTGACCTGTTCGAGGGCCGCCGGCAGCTCATCGTCCAGCACGTGATGTACGACCCGGACTGGGCCGCGGCCTGCTCGGGCTGCACGGCCGACGTGGACGAGGTGGCCGACGGGATGCTCGCCCACCTGCACTCGCGCGACACCACGTTCGCGCTGGTGTCCCGCGCGCCGCTGGCCAAGCTCCAGGCCTACCAGGCCAGCCGGGGCTGGACGGTGCCCTGGTACTCCTCCCATGGCAGCGACTTCAACGATGACTTCCAGGCCACCCTGAGCCCCGCGCAGCCGGTCTACAACTTCCAGCGGCTGCCCGAGCTGGCGGCGGGCGACGCCGCCCCGGAGGAGGTGTCGGGGATGAGCTGCTTCCTGCGTGACGGCGGCGAGGTCTACCACACCTACTCGACCTGGGCCCGGGGCACCGACGTCCTCGGCAGCAGCTACTCGCTGCTGGACCTGACCGCGCTGGGCCGGCAGGAAGACTGGGAGGAGCCCAGGGGGCGGGCGCCGCAGCCGCACGGCGCGGACCCGAGCTTCAGTGACTGAGCAGACAGTGACTGAGCAAACGCTGCTCGAGCGGGCCAGGGGCGGCGACGAGGTCGCGTTCGGCGAGCTGATCGAGGCCCACCGAGCCGAGCTGCGGGCGCACTGCTACCGGATGCTCGGCTCGCTGCACGACGCCGAGGACGCCCTCCAGGACGCGCTGCTGCGCGCCTGGCGGGGCCTGCCTGGCTTCGAGGGCCGCAGCTCCGTCCGGTCCTGGCTGTACGCCATCGTGACCAACGCCGCGCTGGACATCACCCGGCACCGGTCCCGCCGGGAGCTGCCGGTCGACTTCGGCCCGGCCGCCCAGCCAGGCCAGGAGGGGGACGCGCCCGCCGCCGAGCCGCTATGGCTGGAGCCCTACCCGGACCAGTGGCTGGCCGGGGTGCCGGGCGCCTCGCCCGAGGCCCGCTACGAGCAGCGCGAGAGCATCGAGCTGGCGTTCGTGATCGCGCTCCAGCAGCTGCCGCCGCTGCAGCGGGCCGTGCTGATCCTGCGCGAGGTCATGGGGTTCTCGGCCGCGGAGATCTCCGGCCAGCTCGGCACCTCGGTGCCCAGCGTGACCAGCGCGCTGCAGCGCGCCCGGGTCACCGTCCAGGCCCGGCGGCCGGCCCGCAGCCAGCAGGCGACGCTGAGCGCGCTCGGCGACGAGCGCACCCGGTCCATCGCGCAGCGGTACGCCGACGCCATCGAGCGCGGCGACGCGGACACGCTGATCAGCATGCTGACCAAGGACGCGACCTGGTCGATGCCGCCCACCCCGGTCTGGTACCAGGGCCACGCCGCGCTGCGGGACTGGCTGCTGCGCGAGCCGCTGCGCGAGCGCTGGCGGCACCAGGCGACCCGGGCCAACGGCCAGCTGGCCGTGGGCTGCTACCTGCCGGACCCGGCCACCGGCCGGTTCGCCGCGGCCGTCCTGGACGTGCTGACGATGGACGGCGACCGGATCGCCGCGGTGACCGCGTTCCTGTTCCACGAGACCCCGCAGGAGCCGCCCGCCGACGCCTTCGCCCGCTTCGGCCTGCCCGCCGAGCTGAGCTGACCGGCCCGCCCCGGCACCGGCCCCGGCACCGGGCCTTGACAGCCGGGCCCGGCGTGTCACGCTGAGCCGTGATGGCCGGATTATCACTGCCCCCGAAGGTCATGCGCAGCCTGGACTTCGGCGCGCCCGCGGCCGAGCGCGACATGGGCCGGGGGCTGGAGAAGTACTTCGTCGAGTCGGCGGCGTTCGAGCGGGTCCGGGCCGGGGCCAAGACGATCATCCTGGGCAACCGCGGGTCGGGGAAGAGCGCCATCTTCAAGGTGCTGGCCAGCCGGGAGCGGGCCGCGGGCAGCCACGTCATCGAACTGGCCCCCGAGGACTACTCCTACGAGCTGCTCGGCTCGACCATGGCCGCGGCCGACGCCGGGTCCTGGGCCAAGCACGGCGCCTACGCCGCGGCCTGGAAGTACCTCATCTACGTGCTGATCATGCGGGAGATCGCGGCCAGGGGCGGCCGGGGCGCGGCGCCCATCGCCCGCTACGTGCGCGACAACCATCCCGACCCCCGGGCGGGCAAGCTGTCCGTGCTGGTGGCCTACCTCAAGCGGCTGGAGGGCATCAAGATCGGCCCCATCGAAGCCGGCTTCAGGTCCCGCGAGCTGGACCGGCTGTACAAGCTCGAGGAGATCCACCTGCTGCTGCCGCAGCTCACCCAGGCCCTGGACCGGCAGCGGGCGGTGGTCCTGGTCGACGAGCTGGACCGGGGCTGGGACTCCTCCGAGGACGCCAGGGCGTTCGTGTCCGGGTTGTTCCAGGCCTGCGTCTCGATGAACGAGGTCCACCCGAACCTGCGCGTCTACGTGTCGCTGCGGCAGGAGCTGTACGACGACATCCCGGCCCTGTACGAGGACGCGCAGAAGTACCGCGACCTGCTGGAGACGATCAGCTGGAGCGAGGACTCGCTGCTCAAGCTCATCGCCCGGCGGATCACGCACTGCGCCCGCGAGGCCGGCCACTACCCGCCCGCGCTGGAGCAGGCCACCGACTCGGCGTGCTGGAACGCGGTGTTCGCCATCCCGCCCGGTCACCCGGTGAACAGCTCGTTCCGGTACATGGTCGAGCGCACGCTGCACCGGCCGCGGGAGCTCATCCAGTTCTGCGCCGAGACCCTGGAGGCGGCCCGCGAGCGGGCTGTCACGCTGCCGCTGCCCTACGCGGCCATCGGCTGGACCGAGCGCGCCTACTCCGGCCAGCGGGCCAGGGACATCTCCGCCGAGTACCGGTTCCAGTACCAGGGCCTGCTGGGCGTGTTCGACGCGTTCCGCGGCCGGCCTGGCCGGATCAGCCGGGACGACCTGGAGCTGCTCTGCCTGGAGCTGGCCACCGGCGACATCCCCACCGGGGGCACCTCGGCCTGGCTGGCCGACCGGTACCCGGCCGACATCATCGAGATCCTGTGGCAGGTCGGGTTCCTGACCGTGCCGTCCGCCAACGGGGCCCGCGGGTCAGGGCCTGATGGCCGGCCCTTCCTCGGCGTGCACCAGATCCAGCATGCCAACCTGCCCGCGGCCCGCGAGTTCGGCGTCCACCCGATGTTCCGCGCCTACCTCGGCATTTAAGGCAGGCAAGGCGGCTAACAAGGGTCGCGTCTCGGGGACGGGCCCGCTGGCCAGCGGCAGGCCAGCGGGCGGGCCCGGATGACCTCGACCAGCTCGTCCGGGGACAGCGGCGGCTCGGGCAGCGGGCGGGCGCCCGCCGGGCGCAGCGCGTCCAGCATCAGGGCCAGGTACCGGCGCCAGATCACCGGCTGCACCGGCCGGGTGTAGTCGGCCACCGCGCTGATCATCAGCTCGATGACCGGGATGTCGGTGGCCCGGATGTCGGCCCGGACCTGGCCCGCGGCCTGGGCCCGCTCCAGCAGGGCGGTGAGGGCCGGGCGCATCCGGTCCCTGGCGTACAGCGCGCGGTCGTGGCTGTGCGCGGCGAACATGAGCAGCTGGCGCAGGCCGCGGTCCCCGGTCAGCATCTCGGCCGAGCCCTCCAGGAACGCCACCAGCGCGGCCCACGCGTCCGGCTCGTCCCTGGCCTGCTCGGCCAGCGTGATCAGCGCGTCGATGCGCTCGTCGAACAGCGCCCCGGCCAGCGACGCCTTGTCCGGGAAGCGCCGGTAGACGGTGCCCACGCCCACGCCCGCGTGCCGGGCCACGTCGTCGAGCGTGGCCGCGAAGCCGCGCTCGGTGAAGACCGCCGCGGCGGCCTCGAGGATCCGCTGCCGGTTCCGCTCGGCATCGCGGCGCAGCGGCCGCACCGGGATCGGCGCCAGCGTCGCCGTCACCTGGCCCAGGACGGGCGTCACCCGGCCAGGGCCGCCGGTGTTGCTCGTGGTCATGCCCAGGATCGTAGCCCGGAACGGAGGTGCCATCTCCGCTTCTGTTAGCCTCGGCCATTGGAGCTGGTGTCTCCTGATGAGAGCGGGGGCTCATGTCAACACTGGACACCGCAGGCAGCACGGAGGCGGCCCGCCTGGAACAGCGGCGCTGGCTGATCCTGGGCGTGGTCGGCCTGGCCCAGCTGATGATCGTGCTGGACATCACGATCATGAACATCGCGCTGCCCTCAGCGCAGGCCGCGCTGCACTTCAACAACGCCGACCGGCAGTGGGTGATCACCGCCTACTCGCTGTCGTTCGGGAGCCTGCTGCTGTTCGGCGGCCGGATCGGCGACCTGTTCGGCCGCAAGGTCGTCTTCATCACCGGGCTGGTCGGGTTCGCGGTGGCCTCGGCCGTGGGCGGCGCGTCGGTCAACTTCGCCATGCTCGTGATCGCGCGAGCCAGCCAGGGAGCGTTCGCGGCGCTGCTGGCGCCGGCCGCGCTGTCGCTGCTGACCACGACGTTCACCAACCCGGCCGAGCGGAACCGGGCGTTCGGCATCTACGGGGCCATCGCCGGCGGCGGCGGCCTGGTCGGCCTGCTGCTCGGCGGCGTGCTCACCGAGTACCTGGACTGGCGCTGGTGCCTGTACGTGAACCTGCTGTTCGCCGTGGCGGCCGGGGCCGGAGCGGTGGCGTGGCTGAGCCGCCAGCGGCCCGGCGGCACGGCCCACCTGGACGTGCCGGGCACCCTGCTCGTCTCGGGGTCGATGTTCTGCCTGGTCTACGGGTTCTCCAACGCCGCGATCCACAAGTGGGGCGCGGTGTCGACCTGGGGCTTCCTGATCGCGGGGGTGGTGCTGCTGATCGCGTTCGCGATCTGGCAGACCCGCGCGTCGCACCCGCTGCTGCCGCCGCGGGTCGTGCTGGACCGCAACCGGGGCGGTGCCTACCTGGGCGTGTTCATGGTCAGCGCGGGCCTGTTCGGCATCTTCCTGTTCCTGACCTTCTACCTGCAGACGATCCTGGGCTACACGCCGGTGATCACCGGCCTCGCGTTCCTGCCCACGGTCGGCGCGCTGATGATCTTCGCGCAGCTGTCCAACGTGATACTGCTGCCGCGCATCGGGCCCAAGCCGCTGATCGGCGTCGGCCTGCTGGTGGCCGCGGCCGGGATGGTCTGGCTGACCGGGATCGGCGTGCACACCAGCTACGTCACGGCCGTGCTGGGCCCGATGATCGTGGTCGGCGCTGGCGTCGGCATGTCCCTGCCGCCGGCGTTCAACACCGGCACCTACGGCGTCGGGCCAGCCGACGCGGGCGTGGCCTCGGCCACGGTCAACGTGGGCCAGCAGCTGGGCGGCTCGGTCGGCACGGCGGTGCTCAACACCATCGCCATCAGCGCGACGGCCAGCTTCGTGGCCAGCCACCTGACCCCGGCGGTGGCCACGTCGCCGACCGCGCAGGCGGCCCTGCGGGCGTCCGCGGCGGTGCACGGCTACACGACGGGCTTCTGGTGGACGGCCGGGATCTTCGCGGTCGGCGGGGTGATCTGCGGGCTGCTGCTGCGCCGCGGGCCGCTGACCCAGGCGGGCGCGCCGGGCGCGGGGGCCGAGCCCGCCGCGCCGCGGGCGGCGCGGTCGCACGCGCGCACCTGACCGCCCTGGCGCAACACTGGGCGGCCGGCGGGCGCGCAATGGGCGCTTTTGCCTAGGCCACTCATTACCTAAGCCACCCGGCGGATAGGGACTCTTTGCGCGGGGCCGGGATTGGCCAGTGCCGGGCCGGGCGAGCCTGGCCTTATGACCGACTCAGGGCGCCTGGCCGAGCTGGTCCTGGTTGTCCTGGGCGCGGTGCTGTTTTTCCTGATCGGCCCGGTTATCGGCCAGTCCCTGATGGGCGCGTTCACGGCCCAGGCGGCGAAGGTCGCGCCGCGGGTGTTCCTGATCGGGCTGGGCGTGCTGGTCACCGGCCTGCTGACCGGCATCGAGGTAATCTCGGTGGTCGGCGGCGGCCTGATGGCCGCCGTGCTTCTGGGCGCGCTGCTGGAGCACTACTGAGGCCCGTTCGGGATAATCGCCCGGATCGCGGATGGTATAATAAGAACGAGCCGGGAGGACGACCGCATTTCCCGGCCTGCGGCTTACATTCGGACTCCACGTCATCTGACGGGGAGTCTTTTTTTTATGGATACCGATGAATTTCCGCGTCAGTTTGCCCGGACCGGGCGCTTCTCGTTCGGGGTGCCCCGCGACTTCACCGTCACGCCGCGCGGTGTGCTGTTCCTGCGCTCGGCGTCGGGCTCGAGCCCGCGCCCGCTGCTGTGGCGGTACCGCGATGGCGGCGAGCAGGTGCTGGCCGACCTGGCCGGGCTGAGCGCCTACGCGGCCGACCGCGAAGGCGGGCTGGTGGCCTGCGCCGCGGACGGCGGGCTGTGGGTGGCCGGCGTCGGCGGGGCCGGGCCGCGCCGCCTGCCGGTGGCCGGGCCGGTGCGGGACCCGCGGCCGTCCCCGGACGGGTCGCTGATCGCCTACGTGGCCGGCGGCGCGCTGCGCGTGGTGCGGGCCGACGGGACGCGGGACCGGGCGCTGGCCGAGCCGGAGGCGGCCGACGTGACCTACGGCCTGCCCGACTACGCGGCGACGGCGTCCATCGGCCGCCGCCGGGGGTACTGGTGGTCGCCCGGCGGCGAGGCGCTGCTGGTGGCCCGGGTGGACGCCGCGATGGTGCACCGCCGCTACCTGAGCGACCCGGCGGACCCGGCGGCGCCGCCCCGGTCCCAGCGCTACCCGGCGGCGGGCACCCCCAACGCGCGGACCACGGTGCGCGTGGTGACCGTCGACGGCGGGCACACCGAGGTCCGGCTGCCCAGCGAGGTCCCGGCCGGGGAGGTGCCGCCGGGTGGCTGGGGCCCGGCCTTCGAGTACCTGATCGCCGCGGACTGGCCGGACTGGCCGGACGCCGGGCCGGTGCTCACCCTCCAGTCCCGCGACCAGCGCACCGCCTGGATCCTGCGCGCGGACCCGGCCAGCGGCGCGGTCGAGCCGCTGGCCCGGTACACCAGCCGGAGCTGGGTGGAGTTCCCGCCCGGCGTGCCGCTGTTCACCGCCTCGGGGGTGCCGGTGCTGCCCCGGCGGCGCGGGGACGCGCGCAGCATCCAGGTCGGCCCGGACCTGGCCCCGGCCGGGCTGCACGTGCGCGCGGTCCTGGGCGCGGCCGGCGAGCGGGTGCTGTTCACCGCGAGCCGGGAGCCGGCCGAGGTGCACGTCTGGTCGCACGAGCCGGGCCGCGGCTTCGAGCGGCTGACCAGCCAGCCGGGCGTGCACACGGCCGCGGCCGGCGGCGACACCGTGGTGCTGGACAGCCGCACCCCGGACGGCCAGACGGTGACGGTGCTGCGCGCCGGGCAGCCGGCCGGCCAGATCACGGTGCTGGCCGAGCCGCCGCTGGTCCGGCCCCGGCCGCGGCACCTGGTCCTGGGCCGCCGGCGGCTGCGCGCCCGGCTGCACCTGCCGTCCTGGCACCAGCCGGGCACGGGCCGCCTGCCGGTCCTGCTCAGCCCGTACGCCGGGCCGGGCATGCAGGTGGTGACCAGGGCCCAGACCTGGCATGGCGCGGTGTGCCAGTGGTTCGCCGAGCAGGGCTTCGCGGTGCTGGTCGCGGACGGCCGCGGCACCCCCGGCCGCGGCATCCGGTGGCAGGAGGCCATCCTCGGCGACCGGCTGACCCCGGTGCTGGCCGATCAGGTCGGCGCGCTGCACGCGGCGGCCCGCCTGACGGGCGACCTGGACCTGGGCCGGGTGGCCATCCGGGGCTGGTCGTTCAGCGGCTACCTGGCCGCCGGGGCGGTGCTGCGCCGGCCCGACGTGTTCCACGCCGCGGTCGCGGGCGCGCCGGTCGTGGACCGGCGGCTGTACGACACCTACTGGGAGGAGCGCTACCTCGGCCACCCCGGGCTGGATCCCGGCGGCTACGACCGCAGCTCGCTGGGGTCGCTGGCCGCGGGGCTGACCCGGCCGCTGCTGCTGGTCCACGGGCTGGCCGACGACAACGTGGCCCCGGCGCACACGCTGCGGCTGTCCGCCGCGCTGCTGGCCGCCGGACGGCCGCACCGCGTGCTGCTGCTGCCGGGCACCGGGCACGCCGTCTCCCGGCCGGGCGTGGCCGACGCCCTGCTCCGGGCCGAGCTGGACTTCCTGCGCGAGGCGCTGCCGGGCCCCGAGCCCGCACGGTCTGCCGGGCCCGGCGGCACGGGCCTGCCGCCGGTCGTAAGATCGAGTCGATGCGGCGCGAGTCTTCTACGGTGATCGGCCTGGTGGGCGAGGTCGACGAACGCTTCCTGGCCCGGCTGGCCCAGTCCCCCAACGTCTCGGTCGCCCGCGCGCCCGCTCCCGCGCCCGACCTCGCCGCAGCCCAGGGCCGCGCCCAGCCGCCCGCGGCCCCGCGGCCCGCCTGGCAGACAGGTGCGCAGGCCATGCGGGAGGCGGCCCGGCGCCGGTCCACCTATGTGCTGGTGCCCGACGACCCGCTGGCCGACGTGGCCGCCGGCTGGCGGGCCATGTGGGACCTGACCAGCGGCCCCGGCGGCGCGGCCCAGTTCGAGGCGCGGGCCGCCGAGGCGCTGGCCGCCTGGCGGGACAAGCAGTTCGAGCTGCCCGACTACTACCTGGTCCTGGCCGGGGCGGCGCCCGAGGGCACCGGCCCCGACCTGTACCTGGGCCCGCTGCGGGCGGTGCGCCCGCGCCGGGTCGCGCTGGCCGCCACGCCGGGCAGCCCGGCCGCGGCGGACAGCCCGGCAGCCCAGGCGGTCACCCTGCTGGACACGCTGCGTGCCCTGGAGCACGGGCCCTGGTGGCCGCCGCTGGACGAGCTGATCGACGCGGCCCGGCACTTCTACGCCGGCGGCCTCACCGAGAGCCAGCTCGCCCCTGCGGGCTAGGCGTGGGCTAGGCGTCCCGGTCGCGCTCGTAGGTGAGCCGGGTCAGGCTGTCGCCGACGGGCTGAACCCGGACCAGCCGCATGGGCTTGCGGTGGCCGGCCTGGCCCAGGAGACGCTGCCCGGCCCCGAGCACGACCGGGTAGACCATCAGCCGCAGCTCGTCGGCCAGGTCATGCTCCAGCAGCGCGTGCGCGAGCTGGGTGCTGCCGATGACCAGGATGTCCCCGTCGAGCTGCTGCCTGAGCTCCTGGACCTCGCTCACCACGTCGCCCTTGAGCACCGTCGAATTGCCCCACCGGGGCTCGCCGAGGGTCGCGGACACGACGTACTTGGGGATGCTGTTCAGCCGGTCCGCCCAGGCGCCGCTGCGGCCCAGCCACCGGGTGGCGAACCACTCGTCGCTGCGCCGGCCCAGCAGCAGGGCCTCGGTCCCGAGCGCCTCGTCGAACAGGACCTTGGCCCACTCCTCGAGGTCCCGCTCGGGGAGCGGGCTGGTCCAGCTCTCGTAGCCCGCGCCCTCCTCGCCGGTCGGGTCCTGGACGACTCCGTCCAGGGTGATGTTCTCGCTGATGACGATCTTTCCCATCTCGGTTCTCCCTCGTGGCTGGCGGTTGTCAGCTGTCGGTGGTGAAGGCACCGCGACGAAGCGAAACTGGCCGCTGGCCGACCGCCCAGTTCGGCACGCGGCCGGTGTCTGTACCACGATGGAAAGGCGGCAAGCTGCGGAAAGAGGGAGACGCCGGGGTGGAGCTAGTGACTGACAGCCTGATCTCACGGGCGCAGGCCGGGGACGGCGAGGCGTTCCGGGAGCTGACCGAGCCGCACCGCCGGGAGCTTCAGGTGCACTGCTACCGGATGCTCGGCTCCGTCCAGGACGCCGAGGACGCCGTGCAGGACACGCTGCTGGCCGCCTGGCAGGGCTTCGCCGGATTCGAGGGCCGGGCCTCGATCCGCACCTGGCTGTACCGGATCGCCACCAACCGGTGCCTCAACGCCCGGCGCGCGGCCAGCCGCCGCCCCGCGAGCCAGTGGAACATTCCCGGCGTGGAACCGCCCGAGCCGACCCGGATGGGCGAGGTGGTCTGGCTCGAGCCGCTTCCCGACGCCCTGCTGGCGGGCGCGCCGGACGTGCCGCCCGGCCCCGAGGCCCGCTACGAGCAGACCGAGTCCATCTCGCTGGCCTTCGTGACCGCGCTGCAGCTCCTGCCGCCCCGCCAGCTCGCGGTGCTCATCCTGCGCGACGTCCTCGGATTCCGGGCCAGCGAGGTGGCGGGGATGCTGGACGTCAGCGTCGAGGCGGTCAACAGCGCGCTCAAGCGGGCCCGGGCCACGCTGGAGCGGCACCAGGCGCCGGGTGCCGGGGGGCCGCCGCCGCCCGTCTCCGGCTCGGCCGCCGAGGACGAGGTGGTGGCCCGGTTCGTGAGCGCCTACGAGTCCGCCGACCTCGACGCGGTGGTGGCCCTGCTGACCGACGACGCCTTCGTCTCGATGCCGCCGATCCCCTTCGAGTACGTGGGCCGGGACGCCGTGGGCCGCTTCTTCGCCAGCATCCTCGGCTCGGGCCGGAGGTTCGAGCTGGTTCGGGTGCGAGCCAACGGCCAGCCGGCCTGCGGCGCCTACGTGCGCGGCCCGGACGGCGTCAGCCGCGCGGCGGGCCTGTTCGTCATCACCCTGGCCGGCGACCGGATCAGCGCGATGACCCGCTTCGACACCAGCGTGCTCCCCCGGTTCGGGCTGCCGCCGTCGCTGCCCAGCCGGTAGCCGGGTAGCCGGCGGCCGGCCGCCGGCTGCTGAGTCCAGATCGCGCACCGCCGCGCCGCCGTCTCCGGCCGTCCCCCGCCGTCCCGCCGGCACGTGCCCAGCTGAGCCCGCTGGCCCGGTCACGCTGAGCCCCCGCTGGCCGATCACGCTGAGCCCTCGGCGCGGGAGCGCGCTGGTAAGTTTGGAACGCTCCAACGGCGACCAAGCGACCTTCCCGAGCTATCCCGAGCATCCCGAGAATCCTGCAGGGGGCAGACGTGGCCACCCCGGGCACCGGGCCAGGCGGATCAGCTGAGTCAGCCGAGCGCCAGCCCAGCCGCCCGGCCCACCCTGGAGACCGTCGCGGCCCTGGCCGGCGTGTCCAAGTCCCTGGTCTCCCTGGTGCTCCGCAACTCGCCCAAGGTCAGCCCGGCCAGCCGCGCCGCCGTCATGGCCGCCGTCGACGAACTCGGCTACCGCCCCAACGCCGCCGCCCGGCTGCTCGCCGAGCGGCGCTCGCGCACCGTCGGGGTGCTGCTCAACGACCTGCGCCAGCCGTGGTTCGCGGACCTGCTGGACGGCCTGACGCCGGTGCTGCACGCGGGCGGCAAGCACATCCTGCTCGGCGACGGCCGGATCGACCAGGCCATGGACGAGACGCTGAGCTGGTCGTTCCTCGACCTGGGCGTCGACGGCCTGGTGCTGGCCGGATCGGTCCTGGTCTCCCCGGCCGTGACCAGCGTGGCCAGCCGGATCCCCACCGTCGCGGTCGGCGGGCTGGACCCCGGCCTGCCCCGGGTCGACGTGCTGGCCAGTGACAACCACCTCGGCGGCACGCTGGCCGTCCGGCACCTGACCGACCTCGGCCACCGCCGCATCGCGCACATCAGCGGCCTGCCCGGCGCCGCGGGCCAGCTGCGCCTGCGCGGCTACGAGGACGCCATGCGCGGCGCGGGCCTGGCCGCCGATGTCGCCGCCGGGGACATGACCGAGGAAGGCGGCTACCGCGCCGCGGTCCAGCTGCTGAGCCGGGCCGACCGGCCGACGGCCATCTTCGCGGCCAACGACCTGTCGTGCACCGGGGCGCTGTCCGCCGCCGCGGCGCTGGGCATCCGGGTGCCGCAGGAGCTGTCTCTGGTGGGGTTCGACAACTCGTCCCTGGCCCGGCTGCGCGCGCTGTGGCTGACCAGCGTGGACGGCCTGACGCACGCCATGGGCCAGCAGGCCGCCCGGCTGCTGCTGGCCCGCATCGAGCACCCCGGCGCGCCCGGCCAGACCCAGCTCATGCCGCCGCGGCTGGAGGTCCGCGGCTCCAGCGGCCCCGCCCCGGCCCGCCCCGCCCCGGCCTGACCCGGCCGGCGCCGGGCTGGACCTAGGCGACCTCGATGTAGACCGTGCCGTCCAGCACCCGGGCCGGGTAGGTCCGCAGGTCCACCAGCGCCGGGGCGCCCATCGCCTTCCCGCTGGTGAAGTCGAACCGCCCGTTGTGCATCGGGCACTCGATGACCCGGCCCATGACCAGGCCGTCGCACAGCAGCGTCCGCTCGTGGGTGCAGTGGCCGTCGGTGGCGTAGAACCCGTCGTCGGCCGAGCGGTAGATCGCGTAGGCCCGGCCGTCGTGGTCGAACGGGACGACGTCCTCGGAGTCGATGTCGTCCGCCGCGCAGGCCGCGATCCACTCCCCCATCAGGCCGCCGCCGCCGTCATCAGGCCGCCGCCGCGGTGTCCAGCGGCCGCCCCCGGCCGTCGGTCAGCGGGGTGGGCTCGTGGTACGGCGCCGCGCCGGGCACCAGCTCACGGCGCACGTAGTACTCCTGGTCGCGGAGCTGGCGCAGGATCGCCGGGACGATCTCCCTGTACGCCGCCCAGATCGACGGGTAGGGCGGCGCGCAGTCGTGCTTGATCTCCTCGTGCAGCTCGGGCAGCCGGTAGTACGGGACCATCGGGAACATGTGGTGCTCGACGTGGTGGTTCATGTTCCAGTACAGGAACCGGTTGACCACGCACATCTTCACCGTGCGGGTGTTGAGCCGGTGGTCGAGCACGTTCTCGCCCATCCCCGAGTGCTGCGTCATGGCGTACACGTTGAACAGCAGCGCCCCGTACAGCCGCGGCCCGCCGATCAGCACCACCGGCAGCCAGGTCCGGAACCCGATCGCCAGCCCCACCGTGACCCCGTAGATGACCAGGTGAACGCGCGCGGTCCGGTAGACCTTGTGCCGCTCAGACTCCGGGATGAAGTCCGCCTCGTCGGCCGTGAGCCGCCCCGAGGCGTGCACGAACATCAGCCGGAACGCCATCGGCACGTCGACCAGCCCGACCAGGTTGGCCAGCAGCCTGGCCAGCCGCGCGGGCCGCATGACCTGGATCTCCGGGTCCCGGCCGACCAGCAGCGTGTCAGTGTGGTGCCGGGTGTGACTCCACCGCCACACCGTCGGGTCACGCATGATCATGAACGACGCGAGCTGGTACAGCCCCTCGTCCAGCCAGCGGGTCCTGAACGCCGTGCCGTGCCCGCACTCGTGCCACCGGGAGTCCGACGTCCCGTAGAGCAGGCCGTAGACCAGGAAGCACGGCACCGCCCACCAGGTCCCCCACAGCGCGATGCCCAGGCCCGCGAACAGGAAGAGCAGGCCGAGCCAGATGGCGGTGTCCCGGACGGCCGGGTAATCCGACCGCCGCATCAGCTCCTTCATCCGCTTGCGCGGGATGTCACTGCGGAACCATTCGCCGCCCGCCAGCCCGGCCGCCACGGCGGCCTGGCTCTCCGAGCCCGCCAGGCTGTAGCGCGCCAGCCGCTCCTTGCCCATGGCCCACCCCTTTAACCCATTAACCACTAACAAGCGGCCGTCCGCCCGGCTCCTGCCCATTGGAGCGCTCCACGGCATTGGAACTCGCCAACCGGCACGACGTCAAGGACTCCGGTCGCGGCCCGCAGCGTCACCGCTGGCCCTCCGGTGCTGCTCCAGCATCACCAGCGGCCCATCGGTGACGCCGAACACCGAACGCCGCCACCCAGCCGCCGCCGCTTCTTGCTGTTATCAGAGCCAGATCGGCTGCGCTACGTCGTGGTTGTTGCTCTGACGTCGCACTCCCCTCCCGCCCCCCCCCGCCCCGTGGCACAATCCGACCCAGTACACCTCCCTGCACCACCGCTAGCGACGTGGGAGCAACAACCATGTTGTTACGCTTCTTGCTGTTATCAAGCCGACTCGCTGCGTGAGGGCCGAGTCGCTGCGCTTCTTGCTGTTATCAGGCCCGGCTCGCTGCTTGCGGGCCGAGTCGACTCGCTTCTTGCTGTTATCAGGGCCTGAGCCGGTGGATGCCGCGCTGGTCGCGGCCTGAGCTGGCTCAGAGTCGGGTCAGGAGGCGCGCGACAGGTGGCGCAGCGCCCGCGCCGCCGGGGTGCCGGGGTCGGCGGTGACGAATACCACCTGCTGGTCGTCCTCCGGGATGACCAGCACGTCGCAGTTGACCCGCACCGGGCCCACCTCCGGGTGGGCGAACGTCTTGACCCGGTGGCCGGGCGCGCGGACCGGGTTGGTGTCCCAGATCGCCGCGAACTCCTCGCTGCCCGCGCGCAGCTCGGCCAGCAGGTCCGCCAGCCGCTCGTCGCGCGGGTAGCGGTCGGCCGCGGCGCGCAGCCGGGCCACCGCGATGGCCCCGAACTCCTCGGCGCCCGAGGTCTCCCTCGAGCTGCGGGCCAGGAACCGGCGGCGGGCCAGGTTGGGCTCCTCGCTGAGCCCGCCCAGCAGGGCGTGCGCCAGCGGGTTGGCCGCGATCACGTCGTAGCTGGCGTCGGTCACCACGACCGCCGTGCCGGGCAGCCGCCGCAGCAGCCCGGCCACGTGCGGCCGGACCTTGCGCACCGGGCCCGGCGGCGGCAGCGGGCTGGCGCCGGCCAGCCGGAACAGGTGCGTCCGCTCGGCCGGGCTGAGCCGCAGCGCGCCGGTCAGCGCGTCCAGGATGCGCGGCGACGGGTGCGCGCCCCTGGCCTGCTCCAGCCGGGCGTAGTACTCCACCGACATGGCGGCCAGGCCGGCGACCTCCTCGCGCCGCAATCCGGGGGTGCGGCGGCGCGGGCCCGCGGGCAGGCCGACGTCCGCGGGCCGCAGGCCCTGTCGCCGGTCACGCAGGAATACCGCCAGTTCCTGCCTCGCCATGGGCGCGCTCCTTCCGTCCCAGGTACCGGTTGTGCCTGGATCAGCCGTCCCGGTCACGCCATGCTCAAGGCTATGAGCAATTCCATCGCCCTGGTCACCGGGGCCAACAAGGGCATCGGCAAGGAGATCGCGCGCCAGCTCGCGGACGGCGGCCTGACCGTCTACGTCGGCTCCCGCGACGCCGGGCGCGGCCAGCAGGCCGTGGACGAGATCGGCGGCGACACCAGGCTGCTGGTCCTCGACGTCACTGACGGCAAGAGCATCGCCGCCGCCGCGGAGCAGGTGCCGAGCCTGGACATCCTGGTCAACAACGCCGGGATGATGGTCGACGGCGCGAGCCCGCCGGAAGCCAGCGTCGACAGCTTCCGGCGCACCTACGAGACCAACGTGTTCGGGGTCCTCGCGGTCACCAACGCGTTCCTGCCCGTCCTGCGCCGTTCCGCGGCCCCGCGGATCGTGAACATCTCCAGCGGCACCGGCTCGCTGACCGTGAGCTCCAGCGCCACGTCGAGCTTCTCGCCGGGCGGAGGCGCCGCGTACCGGTCGTCCAAGACCGCGCTGAACGCCCTGACCCTGTTCTACGCCCAGGCGCTGGCCGGCGAGGGGTTCAAGGTCAACGCGCTGGCACCGGGGCTGCGCCGCACGGACCTCAACGAGCGCGCGGCCACCAGCGACGGCGACCCGGCCGAGGCGGCGGCCGGCGCCGTGCGGCTGGCCCTGCTCGGCGACGACGGCCCGACCGGCGAGTTCCGGTCCTGGGACCTGACCAGCGTGCCCTGGTAGGCCAGCCCGCGTCCGGGAAGCTGCCACCGCTGAGCCAGCCGTCGAGTCCGGTGCAGAAGTCCAGGTTCTGTGGTCACCGGCCGGCCCCGCCGCGGCCTGTTCGGGAATCTGGTGCACTAACACCGGCCGGGCGGCGGCCGGACCAGATGGGCATCGCCGATGGCGGCACTCGTTAGGGTCAGCCGTGCCGCCTCGTGTTACCCGCGGGGCGTCTGCGTTCCCGACTGCGACACTGGGAGTGAGGGCATGGACGCGGTGTTTGAGCATCCGGTGGCGGTCAGGTGGCGGGACGTGGACGCGCTCGGCCACGTCAACCACGCGATCTTCCTGACCTACCTGGAGGAGGGCCGGGACGCCTTCTACACCGCGACCGTGGGCCGTGACCCGCACTACGTGGTGGTCCGCATCGAGATCGACCTGCGCGCCGAGATCGGCCTCGAGCCCCGGCAGGTGACGGTGCGGATCGAGGTCGAGCGGCTGGGCACCACCAGCCTGACCACCCGGGAGACGATCCTGACCGCGGCCGGCGAGGTGGCCGCGCAGGCCCGGGTGGTGACGGTGCGCTGGGACCCCGAGGGGCACCAGCCGGTCCCGTTCACCGAGGCCGAGCGGGCCCGGCTGGTCGGCTGACGGCTCACGGGCTGACGGCTAGAGGCCCAGCTCGCCGGCCAGGTCGAGCGCCTGGCGGGCCCAGCCCGCGTTGAACAGCAGCGCCCGGCTGCGCTCCCGGAACTTGAACGAGGCGTCGATCTCGCCGCCGCCTCCGTAGCGGTACTGCCGCTCCTGGGACACCTGGGTCAGGGTGAAGGCGGCCAGCCAGTCGTACTTCACCGCCGAGGACCACATGCCCAGCCGGACCAGCCGCGGGTCGTCGTCCCAGCCGCCCGCGCGCAGGCCGGCCAGGTAGCCCTCGTAGACGGCCTGCTCCAGGCCGGGCATCTCGGCCGCGGGCACGAAGTGGTCGAACACCGAGTCGGGGACCACGTTGCCGGCGTCCTCGCCGATGGCGCCGATCCCGGCGAACGCCCAGTCGATGAGCACGATCTGGCCATCGGGCCGGCGGAACAGGTTCTTGGGCCAGAAGTCGAGGTGGCACAGCGTGCGCGGCAGCGACTCGCTGATCTGGTACAGCCGCTCGCGGTTCGCGTGCACCAGCCGGACGCCTTCGCGCAGCCCGTCCGGGAACGTCTCGCGCACCATCGGGTGCGCCCAGGCTTCGTCATCGTCCAGCACGTCCCAGTCGGCGGGCTTCTCCGAGCTGTAACTGCGCAGGAAGCCGTGGCTCAGCCAGGGCACCGACGGCAGCTCGCGGCCGGCCAGGAACGGCGCCTGGGCCCGGCCCAGTGCCTCGGCGGCCGGGCGGAAGTCCGCGACCGGCCAGAACTCGCCGGGACGGCCGTCGACCCACTCCAGCAGCAGCGCCGCCTCCGCCGCATCGACGTGCGCGCCCAGGCAGGCGGGCGCGACGATGCCGCTGCCGGCGTAGGCACCGGGCAGGCCGGACTGGTAGGCCAGCGGCTCCCGGCTCCAGTACGTCCACCGGTGCGGGTCGAGGTCGCCGGCCGTCCAGTGCGCGTCCCAGGCGGTCTCGCCCCGGGGGCGGCCGGACCGCATGTACTTGAGCACGGCCCGCTGCCCGTTGCCGGTGCGGACCTGCCAGACTCCGGGGCTCAGCCAGCGGTTGTGCGGTAGTTCCTCGGCCACGGCGCCGGCCGGATCAACTCCGAGGCGCCGCAGCAGCTCTTCGGGCGTCGGGATCATCGCGGCCATTGTTCCATCGGCCGCGGTCTGACGGCGCGCTAGTTTCCGGCCGGGGCCGGCGGCCCTCTAGTGGGCCGGGGCGGGCGCGGACGCGGCGCGGCCGCCGGGGCCGAGGGGGCGCCGGCTCGGGGTGGCGGCGCGCAGCGCGCCGTCGAGCTGGCCGACCTCGCGGGGGCCGCGGCGGGCGATGGCCGCGGGCAGGGCCACGCGCGGCAGCCACTGGAGCCCGCGGATCCACGGCTGGCCGTACACGAACGCCGCCCGGCGGCTGATGCCGGCCACCAGCCGCTCCACGGCGGGCTCCAGCGGCGCGGTCTGGTTGGCCGGCCAGGGCAGCCGGGCCCGCATCTGGCCGAGCACCTCGTCGGCGTCGGCGGCCCGGACCATGTCGGTGTCGGTCCAGGTCAGGTAGGCCACGCCGACGTCCACGCCGCGCGGGGCGACCTCGGCCCGCAGCGCGTGCGCGAACGCCTCGACGCCGGCCTTGCTGGCGCAGTAGGCGGCCATCAGCGGCGCCGGGACGAGGGCGGCCAGGGAGGCGACCTGGAGGAAGTAGCCGCGGGCCGCGGTCAGCGCGGGCAGGAACGCCCGGGCGGTGGCCACCGAGCCGAGCAGGTTGACCTCGATGACCCGGTCGAAGGCCACCGGGTCGGAGTCGGCGAACAGGCCGCCGATGGCGATCCCGGCGTTGGCCACGACGATGTCGATCTGCCCGAAGTAGGCGGCGATCTCCGCCGCGACCTCCGTCATGCGCTCGCGGTCGGTGACGTCGGCGGTCCAGGCCCTGGCCGGGGCGTACCAGGCGCAGCGGGCCGTGGTGGCGGCCAGCTCGTCGGGCTCCAGCCCGACCAGCGCGACCTGCGCGCCGCGCCGGGCCAGGCCCAGGGCCACGGCGGCGCCGATGCCGCGGGCCGCGCCGGTGACCACGGCGGTCTTGCCGCTCAGGCTGTACGGGAGGGTGAAGGAGGTGACCCTGGTCCGCGTGGTGGCCGGGGTGGTGGTCTGAGTGGTGATGCGCTCGCTCATGCTGAGCTCCTTGGTGAATTCGTGCGCAGTACGTCGTATTCGCTGAGGTCGACGCGGCGGGTGGCCCGGCGGAACTCCCGGATCGAGCCCGGCCACAGCGTCGGGTTGCGGCCCGCGGCGTTGAGGTACCAGCTCACGCAGCCGCCAGTGGCCCAGACCGTGCGGCCCATCCGCCGCTCGATGTCCGCGCACCACCGCTGCTGCGCGCCGGCCCTGGCGTCCAGGGCGGCGGCGTCCAGCCGGTCGAGGGTCGCGAGGTAGTCGGTCAGGTAGCCGACCTGGGCCTCAATGATGTGGATCATGGAGTTGTGGCCGAGGCCCGTGTTCGGGCCGATGATCAGGCACAGGTTCGGGAACCCGGCCACGCTGGTGCCGCGCAGGGCCCGCATGTCGTCGCCCCAGGCCCGGGCCAGGGTGACGCCGTCGCGGCCGTAGATGCGGGCGGCCAGCGGCATGTCGATGGCGTGGAAGCCGGTGGCCAGGATCAGCACGTCGGCCTCGGTCGCGGTGCCGTCCTGGGCGATCAGCGTGCTGCCGTCCACCTTGGCCAGGCCGGAGGTGACCAGCCGCACGCCGGGCCGGGCCAGCGCGGGATAGAAGTCGCTGGACAGCAGGATCCGCTTGCAGCCCATGACGTAGTCCGGGGTCAGCGCCCGGCGCAGGTCCGGGTCCGGCACCGACCGGGTCAGGTGGGCCAGCGCCAGCCGCTGCGCGGCCCGCATCCGGGCGGGCCGCCGGGTGAACGCGCCGACCAGCGCCTCCCGGCTCACGTGCAGGGCCGTCCGGGCCAGCCGCTGGGTCACCGGGACGTGCCGGTACAGCCAGTGCTCCGGCCCGCTGATCCGGTGGTCCCGGCGCGGCATGATCCAGGCCGGGGTGCGCTGGAACAGCGTCAGCTCGCTGACCACGGGCTGGATCGCGGGCACGATCTGGATGGCCGACGCCCCCGTGCCGACCACCGCGACCCGCTGGCCGGCCAGGTCGTAGTCGTGGTTCCAGCGCGCCGAGTGGAAGACCTCGCCGGGGAACGTGTCCAGGCCCGAGACGTCGGGCAGCGCCGGCGCCGACAGCGGCCCGGCCGCCGAGACCAGCACGTCCGCGCTCAGCGCGCCCCGGCTGGTCGACAGCCGCCAGCGCGCCGCGACGGCGTCCCAGCGAGCCTCGTTGACCTCGGTGCCGAACCGGATGTGGCGGCGCAGCCCGTAGTCGTCGGTGACGTCCTCCAGGTAGCGGCGGATCTCCGGCTGCGGCGAGAAGCTCCGCGACCAGGCCGGGTTGGGCGCGTACGAGAACGAGTACAGGTGCGAGGGCACGTCGCAGGCGCAGCCCGGATAGGTGTTGTCCCGCCAGGTGCCGCCGACCGAGTCGGCCCGCTCCAGGATGACGAAGTCGCGGCGGCCCGAGCGCAGCAGCGCGATGCCCGCCGCCAGGCCGCCGAATCCGGTGCCGATGATCGCGACCCGGACGTGGCCCTGGTCGCTGGCGGCGGGCTGGCCGGCCGCGGTGGCCGCGGTGGCCTCGGTGGCCTCGTCGGGCTCGATGCGCTCGTCCTCCTCGGGCGGGAGGTCGGTGGTGACCGCGAACGGGGGCGTGGACCGGCCGCTGACCCGGTAGCGCTGCCACGGGTCGGGGTCGGACACCTCGCAGGCCGCCTGGCCCTCGGGCGTGGTCAGCGTCCCGGCCGCCCTGGCCGGGCCGAGCGCGGCGGCCAGGCCGTCATCCGCGGCGACCCGCCCGTACCAGTGAAAACGGCCGTCGATGGGCTGGAACACGCCCCGCAGCTCCACCCGGACCTCGTAGCGGTCGTCCCCGATCGCGAGTGTGGCCGGCCCGGCGTACCCCTGCTCGTCCATGGCTTGATGTTACCACAAGTAACAGTTACCACAAGTCATAGATAAACAACAGCCGGTCTCCCTGATCTCGCCTTGACGTCATGCAGGTAATTACCTGCATAATGGAGCCGTGGACCTCGAACCTAGAGCGATGGACTCGGTCTTCAAGGCGCTGGCCGACCCGACCCGGCGCCTCCTGCTCGACCGGCTGCGCGAGCACAACGGCCAGACCCTGACCGAGCTGTGCACCCGCCTGAACATGGCGCGCCAGTCGGCGACCCAGCATCTCGACATCCTCGAGCGGGCCAGCCTCGTGACCGTCGTGCGGCGCGGCCGGGAGCGGCTGCACTACCTCAACCCGGTGCCGATCCACGACATCGAGGAGCGCTGGATCTCGGGGTTCGACCAGCCGCGCCTGCGGGCGATCAGTGCCATCAAGAACCAGGCAGAGGAGTACGCCATGACCGACGGACCCACGTCCGTGCCCGCCTACGTCTATGTCACCTACATCCGGGCCAGCGCGGAGCAGGTGTGGCAGGCCCTGACCGACGCCGACCTGACGGCGCGCTTCTGGGGCCACGCCAACGTCTCGGACTGGCAGCCGGGCTCGACCTGGGAGCACCGGCGGGCCGACGGCTCAGGCATCGTCGATGTCGTCGGCCAGGTGATCAAGACCGAGCCCCCATCGGAGCTGGTCATCACCTTCGACGACTCCCCCGGCGAGGTCAGGGAACCGTCGGTGGTGACCTTTCTCATCGAGCCGCACCAGGACATCGTCCGCCTCACCGTGACCCACGAGAACCTGCCCAACCGGGAGATGCTGGGCGGCATCTCGCGCGGCTGGCCGGCCGTGCTGGCCAACCTCAAGTCGCTGCTGGAGACCGGTGAGGTCCTCCCGCAGGCGCCCTGGGAGATGGACAGCGCGCATGCCTGAGACGACGGCCGCCGTCACCGTCCCCCGCCACTGAAGGAGCTGACCTTGCTGGACACCATCCCGCTGCGGGACGCCTACCGCGCGCTGCTGGACGCCGCCGCCACCGTGGCCGACGCCGGCGGCCCCGGCCTGCCCGCGCCGCCCGGCGAGTGGAACGCCGACCAGATCCTGGCCCACGTCGCCCTCATCGGCGCCGGCACCATCGCCGCCGTGTCCGAAGTCACCGCGGGCGCCAACACCACCTACGACAACCGCGTGGCGCAGGACACCTGGACCATCGACCGCGCCATCGCGCTGGCCGGCGGCAACACCGGGCTCCGGGACCGCATCCGCCACCAGGCCGAGGCGCTGTGCGCGCTCGCCGGCCCGGCACTGAGCGAGGCCGAGCTCGCCGCGATGGTGCCGACCCGGCTGCTGTCCCGCGACACCCTGCTGCTCGATCAGTCGCTGCCGCTGCGGGACATCCTCACCGGCCTGGCGGACATGGAACTGCCCGGCCACACGCGGCAGCTCCTGGCCCTGCTGCCGGACAGCGCGAGGGCCGGAGCCGCGACGTGATCAGCCGAGCGCACGACCACCGCTAGACGTCCCAGCGGTGCTGGTGAAAGTACGGGCCGTCGCCGTCGCGCCACTGCCGCCGCACCCGGCGGGCGAACCGGGCCGCCGCGAACATCCCGGCCAGGCAGGCCACCAGCCAGAGCAGCAGCACGATCTTGAAGAACGCGAACAGCACGAAGCCCGCGCCGGGGATCGCGACCGCCGCGACCAGCAGGACGAGCGCCAGCGGCAGCAGCCGCGGCCCCCGGCGGACCATCACCGGTCCCCGGCCCCGCCGGCCCGGCGCGCCCCAGCCGGGTCCGGCCCAGCCCGGCCCGGCCCAGCCCGCCGCCATCGGCGCGCCGGCCCGAGCCGGCCGCCCGGACCGCTGGCCCCGGCCGGCTCGGGGTCGGGCAGGTCGGCCATGACCTGGCGCAGGTCGCCGACGGTCTTCGCGTTCAGCGCGGCCGTGATCCGCTCTTCCATCTCCTCGGCCGACAGCCGGCCCTCGGCGTAGTGATCGCGCAGCCGCGCTGTCACCCGCTCCCGGTCGGCGTCGGACACCCGGATCCGATCGTTGCTCATCGTTCCAGCCCCTCCTAGATGTCCCGTGCGTCCCGTGCGTCCCGTGCGTCCTGGTCCGGGTCGTCAGCGACGTCGTCCTCGTCGTTGTCGTCGGCCAGGATCCGGTACAGCTCCCGCCGGGTCCGCTCGAGCAGCCGCTCGGCCGCCCGGACCTGGGCCGGGGTGCCGGCGTGCGAGATCTGCATGATGCCGCCTCCGAGCCGGGCCGCCTCGGCAAACAGGCCGGGTACCTGCCAGGCCTCCTGCTGCTCAGCCGACTCCCAGGTGCCGCGGGCCATGTCCGGATTGCGCTCGACGTACTCGCGCCCCGCGTCGGTCAGGCCGAACGTGCGCCGGCCGGCTGACTCCTCACCCGCGATCAGCCCCTCATCGGCCAGCGCCTGGAGGGCCGGGTAGACCGCGCCGGGGCTGGGCCGCCAGGCGCCGTTGGTGCGCTCCTCGATCTCGGACATGATCTGGTAGCCGTTGAGCGGGCCCTCGCGGAGCAGGGCCAGGATCGCGGCCCGCACGTCACCGCGGCTGGCCTTGGGCCCCCGCGGCTGACCGGGCCCACCCGGCGGTCCCGGCCACCAGCCGCCGAAGCCACCGCCCCACTGCCCGTGACCCCGCCGGCCGCCAAGCTTCCACTCGAACGGCCCGCCGCGCCACTCGCTGCGCGAGCTCTCGCCGGCCATGGCCCGCAGTCCGCGCCGGAGGTGCCCCAGCAGGTCACCCGCACTATGGAACAGGAAGCCGCAGTCGATGTCGTCTGCGCTCCAGGCTGCTGCCACCATCGCACTTCCGTCCTCTCGCGATACGATCACGATATATCGACAGGCTACGTCGCCGGCGCGCTCGTTTCAAGTTATAGCTCGATCGGCTCGGCACCGGCCGCCCGGCCAGCCCATCGCGGGCGGCCGGCGCCTGGCCGGCCCGCCACATCCGTCCCATCGTCACTACACGCATCGCCTGCACCAGCCCAGCGCGGCGCTGAACGACGTGGTTGTTTCAACCACGTCGCTGGAACGACGTCGGAGCAACAACCACGTCGTTCGACCGAGGCCAGACCAAGATCATCGGGTTTGGCGGAGGCTTGGACGGGGTGCCTAGCAGCACCGCTGGGCCACTGGTGACGCTAGAGCAGCACCACAGGGCCACCGGTGACGCTGGCCCGGACTGCGCAAGATCATCGTGCTCGGAGATGGCGGGACTGGAGCAAGTCGCGGGGGCCGAGCTGTGCGTGGAACGGGTGGGAGTAAGCCGACGCCCAGAGGGTGGCCGAGCAGGTCTGGCCCGGAGCGGGATCCGGCCGGAAACGGGTGTGGCTGGGAATCGGTCCTGCTGGGACATGTCCGGCCGGGAACGGTTGCGGGCGGGGGGGCGGACGTGGGCGGAGTGGCGGGAGGTTAGCGCCGGGCACATACTGGTTCTGGCTGAGGGGCGGGGCTATGGCGGAGGATCGGGCCAGTTTCATGAGCGGTGCCGGGTGACCAGGGCGGCCACGCCGGTCAACTTCACGCTGGCTCTGAACGGACGGACCGGGCCCCGGGCCAGCCAGGTCGCGCACGCACTGATCGAGGCCATCGCGGCCGGGCAGGTCCACGACGGCGACCGGCTGCCGTCCACGCGCACGCTGGCCGCGACCTTCGGCCTGTCCAGGACCGCCGCCGTGGGCGCGTACGAGGAGCTGACGGCGGCCGGCTTCCTGGTCGCCCGGCCCGGCGGCTCGACCCATGTCGAGCACGGAGCCGGCGCGGCCGCGCGGGCCGGGGCATTCGGGACGCCGCTGCCGCCGCCGGCGACCGCCATGCCGCACGCGGCCGGGCGGATCGAGCTCGACCTGCGGCCGGGCCAGGCCGACACGGCCCTGATCTCGTCGCGGGACTGGGCCCGTGCGCTGCGGCTGGCGGCGCTGCCCGCCCGCCAGCCGGCCGACCCCGACGACGCACGGGCCGGCGGGACGCCGGCCGACGGCGGGCGCGGCGGGCCGGGTGACGGCGCCGCCTACGCCGGGCTGCGCGAGCAGCTCAGCGGGCACCTGCGGCGGGCCCGCGGGCTGGCCGCCGACCCCGACGACATCTTCCTGTTCCCCAGCCTGGCCACCGGCCTGCGGGCGGTCGCGGCCGCCTGCGGGCTGGCCGGCGGCCAGGCCGCGTTCGAGGACCCCGGCTACGGCAAGGCCCGGCTCGCGCTGCTGGAGTCCGGCGTCGCCGTCCGCCCCGTGGCGGTAGACGACGACGGACTGCGGATCGCCGAGCTGGACCCGGCCGATCGGGCCTGCTACGTCACGCCGGCCCACCAGTACCCGCTGGGCGGCCGGATGTCGGTGCGCCGTCGGGCCGGCCTGCTGGACTGGGCCGTGGCCCGCGACGCCCTGGTGCTGGAGGACGACTACGACGGGGAGTTCCGCTACGACGTGCCGCCGCTGGTACCGCTGCGCAGCATGCCGGCCGGGGCCGACCGGGTGGTCTACTTCGGGACCAGCTCGAAGATCCTCTCCCGCGGCATGCGGGTGTCCTGGGCCGTGCTGCCCGCCCGCTACCGGACCGCCATGGCGGCCTACCTGGACCGGGCGGGCGGGGCGGTGAGCTGCGTCTCGGCGGCGTTCCTGGCCAGCTTTATCGCCACCGGCGCGCTGACCAGGCACCAGGCCAGGGCCATGCGCACCTACAGCGCCCGGCAGGCCCGGTTCGTGGCCGCCTGCCGCGCGCTCATCCCCGGCGTCCGGGCGCTGGGCATCGAGGCCGGGCTGCACGTGGTGCTGGCCTTCGACCATCCCCTGGACGACGTGGCCGCGACGGCCCGGCTGGCCGAGCTGGGCCTGGCCTGCTCGCCGCTGTCCCGGTTCTACGCCGACCCGGCCGCGGCCGTCCGGACCGGGCTGGTCTGCGGCTACTCGCGACTTCCCGAGACCAGGGCCCGCGACGCGGCCCGGCTCATCGGGCAGGTGATCTCGTCAGATGACGACCGAGTCGGCCAGGACCTTGAGCACCGAGGGTGAGACCGGGGTGCCGGCGGGCACGTTGCCGGAGGTCCACGGGGCGCGGTAGGCGGTCACGATGGGCAGCACCCCGGTCCACAGGCCCGGCTCGGGCTCGGGCTCGTCGTCCTCGGGCGCGCCGGGGCCGCCGTCGCGGACCTTGACCGTCCACTGGCCCTCGGTGATCTCCATGGCCAGCGCGGTGGTGGCGGCCAGCTGCTTCCTGGTGTGGAACGGCACCTCATCCGAGCGGCCGGGGGTCAGGCCCTCCGAGAGCTGGGTCAGGGCCGTCGCGGCCTCGTCCCCGGTGAGCTGGATCAGCTCGCCGTGGACGACGGCGGACCGGTAGTTGGCGCTGGAGTTGAACAGCGTGTGCCCGTAGACCCAGCCGTCGAGGTGGGTCACGCACAGGGCGGCCGGGGCGCCGGCGGCTACGTGCCGGAGCGCGCCGGCCCCGGCCGAGCCGTGCATCAGGATCCGGTCGCCGGACCGGCCGTAGAGCATGGGCACCACCCACGGCTGGCCGCCGACCACGGTACTCAGGCTGCCGATGTGGTGCCCGGCATCGAGCACCGCGTCCAGGTCGTCGCGGTCGTGGCGGGCCCGCTCGCGATGGCGGTTGATCTGGTCCAGGCTTCGGGTCATGACCCCGATGCTGGCCCGGCAGCTGGGACGGCGGCCAGACCGGTATCGATCTGGCGACCAGACCAGAAAGAAAGCCCAGTCCGGTAACGGACGGCCAGGCTAACCCCATTTGTTAGTGCTATCTCTTTGCTCGAGGCGGGGAGGACATAGCCATGGCCGCTGAGCTGCTGCTGCTGGGAACCGCGGGCGCGCCACTGCCCGTGGCGGGCCGGGCCGGGATCTGCTCGGCGGTCATCGTGGACGGCCGGGTGTTCCTGGTCGACTGCGGCCGGGGCGCGCCGTCGGGCTATGTGGACGCCGGGCTGGACTTCCGCGCGCTGGAGGCCATCTTCGTCACCCACCTGCACGTCGACCACGTGGGCGACCTGCCGGGCATGATCTTGTACCCGTGGGGGGTCCGGCACGGCGGGCACGGCCCGCTGCCGCCGCTGCGGGTCTACGGTCCGGCCCGGCCCGGCACGCTGCCGGAGGGCGACGGCGACTTCCGCCGGGTGACGACGATCCACCCGGAGCTGCCCGCGCCGGGCACGACCGACCTGGTCCGGGGCATCATGGCCAGCTACGCCTACCACCTGAACGTGATGCCGCTGGACGCGCGCATGCCGGACGCGGGCGAGCTGGTCCGGGCGGCGGACGTGGCCGCGCCGGACTGGGCCGCGGACGGCGGCCAGCGGCCGGTGGCCGTGTTCTCCGATGACGTGGTGCAGGTCACCGCGGTGGCGGTGATGCACGGCCGGGCGGTCCCGGCGCTGGCCTACCGGTTCGACACCCCGTACGGCTCGGTGGCGTTCTCGGGCGACACCACGGCCAGCGACGACCTGGTCGCGCTGGCCCGCGGCGCCGACGTGCTGGTGCACCAGGTCGCCGACCTTGGCTACCTGGGTGAGCACGGGTTCGACGACGCGGAGCTGGCCCGGATGGCCGCGCTGCACACCGACGTCAGCCAGGTCGGCGAGGTGGCCGAGCGGGCCGGGGTGCGCGAGCTGGTGCTCACCCACTTCCTGCCGTCCGATCCGACTGCCATCAGCACGGGGTACTGGGCCCGCCAGGTCAGCACAGGGTTCAGCGGGCGGACCATCGTCGGCTATGACGGCCTGCGCCGCCCAGTGTCTCCCGGCCGGTCGCCGTAGCCTGCTGGCCGGAGCCTACTGGCCGGGGTCCAGGTCGGCCTCGGCGAGCAGGCGGGCGGCCTGGCCGGGATCGCGCAGCAGGGCGGCCAGCAGGTGCCGCGCGGGCCAGCGGCCCGCCGCCCAGGCCAGGCCCCTGGCCAGGCCCTCGGGCCCGTCGGCGTGCACCACCCCGTCGGCGTACCGCCAGGGCAGCGGGACGCCGTCCACCACCAGCTGGTCATGCTCGCAGTAGCTCTCCGGCGCGCCGGGCAGTACCGCGGCCACGATGTCCGGTACCGGGCGCGGCCGGGGCGCGGACTCCACCCGGGCCGGGAACTCCTCCGAGACCAGCGGCAGGTCGAGCAGGTCGGCCAGCCGGGCCGCCCGGTCGAACGGGGCCAGGATCAGCGGGTCGGCGGCGGCCAGCGGCCACAGGTCCGGGGCGTCGAGGACCAGCGTGTCCCTGGCGTCGGCCACCACTATCTCGGCCCCGCGCACCGCCCGGACCCGCTCCGGCGCGTCGGCCTCCGGCACGCCGGCCAGCGCCGCCCACAACGCGCGCAGCTGCGCGCGGCTGACCGGGCGGCCGGGGTCGGCCAGCCGGTCCAGCAGTTCGTCGGGTCCGCCGGGCTCGGCCAGCAGCGCGGCCAGCGAGGTGCGGACGCCCAGCGCCCTGGCCACCTCGGCGTCGGCCGGCAGCTCGGCCTCGTCGTACAGGCCCGCGAGCAGCGGGTCGCTGCCCGCGGCGCGCAGGCTGGCCGGCTCGCGGCCGCCGAGCACCGGGTGGCGGCGCAGCCACCAGGCGGTGTAGGACGGCACGTCGGCGGTCCGGCCGCTGGCCAGCAGCACCCGGGTCGGCTCGACCAGCGCCGCCCGCAGCGGCGGCGCGGCCAGCAGCTCCAGCGCCCGCGGCCAGCGGGCCGGGTCGACCAGCTCCAGGTCGCGGACGGCCAGTACCTCGGGGGCCACCGGCGGCACGCCGCCGGGCAGCCGGGCGGTCGTGTCGGCCGCCCACTCGTCGGCCTGGTCCAGGTCCAGGTCGGGCGCGTCCAGCGGCACGTCCGGCGCGGACAGCAGGCCGAAGGTGGCCAGCACCCCGGCGGCGGCCAGGGTCTCGGCCCCATAGCGCTCCACCACCTCGTTGCCGGCGGTGCCGAATGGCGTGTCCGCGGCCACCACCTCGGCCAGCGGACCGCCGGGCAGCAGCAGCTCACCGGCCGGGTACCACTCGCCGTCGTCGCCCGGCAGGGCCAGGTCGGCCAGCCAGGGCTCGTCGCCCGGCCGCAGCCGGGCCGCGGCGACCAGGCTCAGCACGGCGTCGGCGACCGGCCAGGGGTCTTCCTCGTCGTAGGACGCCTCGACCGCGGCGCGGACGGCCGGGTCGGTGAGCATGCCGCGGGCGGTGGCCTCGACCGCGCCGAGCCGGGCCAGCAGCGGGTGCGCCGCCTGGGGGTGCACTACCCGCAGCCCCAGCGGGGCCAGCCGGGCGGGGTCCAGGCCAGGACTTGTTCGGCTGGTGTCGGTCAGGCCGGCGTCGGTCAGGCCGGGGCCGGTCAGGCCGGTCGGTCAGGCCGGCGTCGGTCGGGCTGGCGTCGGTCAGGCCGGGGCCGGGCAGCAGCAGGCCGCGCGGGCCGCGCACCAGGCGCCCGTCGGCCAGCGGCACCGGCAGCGAGCCGAGCTCGCTCAGCTCGGCCGGGCTCGGCGGCGGCCAGCGCCGCGTACAGCCGCCGCCACCAGGCCGGCTCGCGGTCCAGCCCGGCCAGCGTGTCGGCCAGCTCGGCCAGCCGCAGCCGCCGGACGCCGAGCACCGGGTAGGCCGGGTGCCGGGACGGCCCGGTGATCAGGCCGTGCAGCACCGGGGCGACGCAGTCGGCCAGGCCGGGCAGCGCCGGGTCGAGCAGCACCGCGTCGGGCGGCCGGACCCGCGGGCCGGGCTCGGCGGCGGGCAGGAACGCGGTCCGCTGCAGCCGGGTCACGATGGCCTGGCCCAGCCGCGCGTCCAGCTCGCCCCTGGCCACCGGGCCGGGGACCAGGTCCAGCAGTCCGGTGCCCGGCGCGAGGCCGGTCAGCAGCTCCGCGTACACCTCGGCCGCCCGGCCGGCCAGGAAGTCGGTCAGCGGCCCCGGCGCCACATGGCGCCGGTCGGGGCTGAGCGGGAACGAGGCCAGCAGCAGCGCGGGCAGGCTGAGCGGCTCGTCGGTGGGGGTGGGCGCGTGAACTACCGCGCTGACCCCGTCCGGCAGCTGCCCGGCCGGAACGTCCCCATCCTTGCCCTCGCCGTCCCGGTCCTCGGCGAACGAGACGACCGGGACGGCCCAGCGCACCGACCAGGCCGGTCGCTGCCGTTCCTCGGCCGGCCGGTCGGCCAGCAGCTCCGGGCTGGCCTGGCCGGTCGCGGCGGCCGTGCGCCACCGGGCCGCCACGCCGTCCACGGTGATCGTCACGCCGTCGCCGTCGTGGGCCGCGGTCAGCACCCGCGTGACGCCGTCCACCTCGATGTCGATGGTGGCCAGCGCGGGCAGGGCCAGCAGCAGCGCCGGGCCGGCCTCGGCCAGCAGCCGCCTGATCAGCGCCTGGGCCGCCTCGTCGCGCAGCGGCAGCACGACCGCGGTCGCGAACCCGTCCGGCGGCGCGCCGTCCGCGGCGAACGGCAGCCGCAGCACGGGCACGTGCCCGGCCCGTGCGGCCAGTTCGCCGGCCAGCTCCGGGGTCTGCCGGACCAGGTCACGGGCGGCCTGGCGGGACCAGCCCACCGCGCCGGTGACCGAGCGGATGGCGGGCTCGTCACTGACCGCGGCCGCCGCGGCGAAGCCCACGCCGAACCGGCCGACCATGCCGCTGGCCCGCAGGCCGGGGTCGTCCAGGCTGAAGTCGCTCGGGCCAGGGCCGTCCAGGCTGGAGTCGCCTGGGCGTGGGTCACCTGGGGCGGGGCCGCCGCCGGGGGCGGGGTCGCCGGGGGCGGGGTCGCCTGGGGCGGGGCCGCGCTTGCTGGAGGCTCGCAGCGTGGACAGCGCCTCGACCCCGGCCGCGTCCAGCGGGGCCCCGGTGTTGGCTGCCTCGAGCGTGCCGTCCCGCAGCGTCAGCCGCAGCCGGCCGGGCACCCCGGCGCGGGCCGCCGCGTCGGCCGCGTTCTGGGCCAGCTCGACCACGGCGCGGTCCCGGTAGCCGCCGAGCGCGTAGTCCTCCTCGGCGTTGGCATCCTCGCGGAACCGCGCGGGCGACGCCGCCCAGGCCGCCAGCACCCGGCGGCGCAGCTCGGCGGTGCCGAACGGGTCCTGCTCGCTGCCCTGCACCGAGTGGCTCCGCCTCTCCCTCACCCCGCGGCGCCGGTCCCGTCTGGGCCCGGTCCGCCCGGCACGCCTGATCGCGCTGACCCCCGACCATATTCCGGTAGCGCGCCGGAGCCGAACCCGGATCTCCGCTCGGGCAGGATGGATCAGGAAACCGTCGTGATCAGGAGCTACCGCGTCGGCCAGCGGCCCGGCCGGGCCGGCGCGCGGAGGGAGGCCCAGTGAGCACGTCACCGTCCCGCGGAGTGAGCCCGGTCCCCGGCCACCTGCGCACCATCACCCCGCGCCTGGTGGTCCGGGACGGCGCGGCCGCGATCGACTTCTACAGCCGGGCGTTCGGGGCCGTCGAGCTGGGCCAGCGGTTCACCGGCCCGGACGGCGAGCTGATCCACGCCGAGATCCAGATCGGGGACTCGGTGGTCATGATCACCGAGGATGCCGTGGACGGGCCCGTCGCCTCGCCCGAGCGGCTGGCCGGCCTGGTCAGCTGCGTCATGAGCCTGTACTGGGCGGACGTCGACGCGGCGTGGGACCGGGCGGTCGGCGCGGGCGCCGAGGTGATGTACCCGCTGGAGGACCAGTTCTACGGCGAGCGCGGCGGGCGGCTGCGTGACCCGTTCGGCCAGCAGTGGATGCTGAGCCAGCACATCGAGGACGTATCCGCCGAGGAGATCGCCCGCCGGGCCGCGGCGCTGCAGGCAGGGTAGGCGCAGCAGGTGGTTCCGCGTGACCGACGTCGCTGGCGTCGTTCCCGACGGTGGCCGCCAGCCGGCTACCGCGCTCCGTACCCGGGCTGTGATCCGCTCGCGGCGGCGGTCAGCGCGGTCGCCTCGGCCCGCCACTTCTGCTGGATCCTGAACCGGATCCGGTGGAGCTGCCCCTGCTGGTCATGCAGCTGCGCCCGGACCGAGAAGTGCGTGATGCCGTGGTCCGGCGGGCCGAAGCTGATCGCCTGACGCGGCACGGTACCCAGCGTGCGAGTCGGCGTGTTGCTGAACCGCTTAATCCCCACGAAGAGCACGTAGTTGGTCGTGAGCAGGACGTAGACCGGGGAACCGGTCGAATCGGCGAACGGGATCTGTCCAAGATCGTCCACGAACAGCCCCTGCAATTGCTCGCCGGGCGGCGCGAGCTCGGCGAGGCGGCTGCTGAGCTCGTCGCGTATCGCGGCCTTGCTCACCGGCATGCGATCCACGGTAGCCACGGCACGGTACGGCGGGAAGCGCCTGCTCCGTACCGCGGCCACCGGAAGCAAAAGCCGGACCCAGCGCTAGCGCCCGGTCCCGTCACGCTCGGTCAGCGACGCGGCCAGGGCGACGGCCGCGGCGGGCAGCAGCCCCCAGCTCAGCGCGCCCGGCGGCGTGTGCGATGTCTCCAGCGGCTTGGAACTGCCGATGCTCACGCGCAGCGCCTGCTCGGCGGTCACCACGCCCAGCATCAGCGGGATCAGCCCCCGGTAGCGCCACAGCACGGCCCAGATCACGCCGGACTCCAGCAGCTGGGCACCGCCCCACTGGGCCAGCAGCGCGATGATGTTCTCGCCGCCCGTCACCTGGGTGTCCATGGACGCGATGGACTGGGCACCGCTGTCCGGGGCCAGAACGTGCACCAGACTGCGAGCCGTCCCCACGACGTTCACTGCCGCCAGTAGCCCCGCCGTCCACCGCGGCCCCCGGAACGTCGTGACGTCACCTGGCAGCAGCCGAGACAGCCGCGGCCATCCGGCGCGTACCCCAGCAGAACCCATGATTCCCCCCTGTGATCGCAGCCGTCCCTGGCCGCCGCCCCGGTGAGTATTTCCAGGTCCTGGCCCGGTCAAGCCGGTTACCTCCGGGTCAGGACGATGGCCGGGGCGGCGGCCGCCCGGCTCCGCCGGAGGTGTACGGGCACAGCGGCCCGGGCCTCAGCGCAGCGGGACGCTCAGGTCGCAGACGGCCGTGTCGGGGCCGGCGGTCCGCTGATCGGCGATCAGGACCTGGCGCAGCGCTCCCCTGGGCTCGCGTCCCTGAGCGCGCGTCCAGGCCTCCAGCGCGTCGACGGCCGGCAGCAGGGCGGGCCAGCCCAGGTCCTTGCGGGCCACCCGGATGAACGCCTCGTCGTGGGCGGGCTCCGCCCGCAGCTCCAGGCCGGCCGGCGCGGCAACGCCCGCGGCCACCGGCCGGCACAGCTCCAGCGGCCCGTCGCTGTCGTCGCTGACCTCACCGTAGAAGACCAGGAACGGGCAGCCCGCGATGCCCGGCAGGCCGGGCCCGGCCGCGCGCAGCCGGGCGAAGGCATCCTCGAAGAACGCGCCGGTCTCAGCGGCGTGCACGTGAGCGCTGATGGCGAGCACCGTGCGCTCGGGTAGGGCGCGGGTCTGGATGTCGTAGCTGGTCATGCTGGCTCCCGTGAGTCGCGTTTGCAGGTAGGAGACCAGCGCCCGGCGGTCGGCCGTGGCCGACTCGACCTGCGCCCAGTAAGCGCCGACCGCCTGCGCCGCCTCGGCCGGCGGCCGGGCCAGGACGTCGGCGATGACGGCCAGCGGCATGTCCAGGCGGCGAAGCAGCCCGACGAGCCGGGCGCGCTCCACCTGATCCGCGCCGTAGTAGCGGTAGCCGCTGTCCGGGTCGGTCCGCGCGGGCCGCACCAGGCCGAGCCGGTCGTACAGGCGCAGCGCCTTGACCGACAGCCGGGTGCGGGCAGCGAACTCCCCGATCGTCACCAGGTCCACGGGTCTCCTTCTTGGCCGGGCGGCCTGCCCGACTCCGGGAGCATGCAGCCTGACCTTAGGGCAGGGTCAAGCGCGTGCCCGTTCCTGCGTTCAGGCTGGCACGGGAATCGGGGCGGGCCCGGCGACGCTGGAGTCAGGCGTGAAGAAAATCGGCTTCCTGTCCTTCGGCCACTTCCAGCCGCGATCCGGCTCGCAGACCCGGACGGCGGCGGACGCGCTGCTCCAGACCATCGAGCTGGCCGAGGCCGCCGAGGAGATCGGCGTGGACGGAGCGTTCGTCCGCGTGCACCACTTCGAGCGCCAGCTGGCCTCCCCGTTCCCGCTGCTGTCGGCGATCGCCGCCCGCACCAGCCGGATCGAGATCGGCACCGCCGTCATCGACATGCGCTACGAGAACCCGCTCTACATGGCCGAGGAGGCGGCGGCCGCCGACCTGATCAGCGGCGGACGGCTCCAGCTCGGGGTGAGCCGCGGATCGCCGGAGATCGCGCTGCGCGGGGCCGAGTCGTTCGGCTACGTCAACGCCGAGGGCGAGACCGACGCGGACAGCACCCGGCGCAAGACCGAGACATTCCTGGCTGCGATCAGCGGCGCGGCGGTCGCGCACACCGACCCGGCCCGCACCGGGGTCAGCGGCGGGCTGGCCATCCAGCCCCAGTCCCCCGGCCTGGCCGAGCGGATCTGGTGGGGCTCGGGCACCCGGGCCACCGCCCAGTGGGCGGCCCGCGCGGGCCTGAACCTGCAGAGCTCCACGCTGCTGTCCGAGGACACCGGCGTGCCGTTCGACCAGCTCCAGGCCGAGCAGATCCAGCTGTACCGGGCGGCCTGGGCGGAGCAGGAGCAGGCGGGGCAGCGGCCGGGCCGCGAGCCGCTGGTATCGGTGTCCCGCAGCGTGCTGCCGATCACCGAGGACATCGACCGGGTGTACTTCGGCGGCCAGGCGCACGACGACCAGATCGGCCTGCTGGAGGGCGTGCGGTCCCGGTTCGGGCGGACCTTCGCCGGCGAGCCCGACCAGATCGCGGCCGAGCTGGCGGCCGACGAGGCGGTCCGCGCGGCCGACACGGTGCTGTTCACCGTGCCCAACCAGCTCGGCGTGGCCTACAACGCCCGCATCCTGGACACCATCGTCAGGCACATCGCGCCGGCCATCGGCTGGACCCCGGCCAGCGCGCCGGCCTGCCGCTGAAAGACAGCGGCCGGCCGGCGGGCATGGCCAGGGCCAGGGCCGCTGCACAGCGGCAGGGCTCAGGGCCGGAGAGCGTCGGTCAGGGAGCGCTCCACTGCTGGTTGCTGCCGCCGTTGCAGGCGTAGAGGATCAGCTGCGTGCCGTTCGCGGTGTTGGACGCGGGGTCGTCCAGGCACTTGCCCGAGGTCGGGTTGACGAGCTGCCCGCTCTCGGCCTGCCACGCCTGGTTGGCGCCGCCGTTGCAGGGCCACCACTCGACCAGCGTGCCGTTGGAGTAGTTGGCGCCGGTGATGTCCAGGCAGCCGCCGTCGATCTGGACCGTGCCGTTGCTCTCCGGGGTCCAGTTCTGGGCCGCGGTGTTGCCGTCGCACGCCCACATCTGCACCTTGTTGCCGTTGGTGGGGCTGCCGTTGTTGTTGTCCATGCAGACGGCGCTGTTGTCCCCGGCCGCGACGATCCCGGTGGTCCCGGCGGGCGGCGTGGCGTAGCCGACCGACACGATGTTGGCCTGGACCGAGTTGTCGGCGGCGTCGGTCGGGTAGCCGGAGGTCATCACGCCCTCGAAGAACGAGCCCGCCGAGGAGTTGCTGTCGTCCCCGCCGGTGCCCAGGATGATGGCCCCCTCCTGGTGCATCGGCGCGTAGCCGCCCAGGTTGGGCAGCGCGCCGGAGTACCAGGTGGTCAGGCCGCCCGACTGGGCGTTGCCGCCCTTGATCGCGTAGGTGGTCGTCCCGTTGTTCTTCAGCAGGGCCGTGACAAAGGCGCTGGAGTTGCCCAGGTTGCTGGTGTCGGAGCCATTCGCCCCGGCGAACAGCCCGTTCTCCAGGTCAGCCTGCACCCAGGGGCCCGATCCCGAGCAGGGCGAGAACCAGCATTCCTTGCTGAAGTTGATCGCGTCCATGTGGCCGTTGCCGTTGTCGCGGCTGTTGGTCTCGGCGTTCCCGTAGTCGAAGCAGCAGCCGCCGTTCACGTGGGTCCCGGCGGCCACCATGTACTCGCCCTGCGCCTGCGAGCCGGTCGCGACGCCGCTGGTGGCGTTGTTCCGGTAGCCGACGCCGGGGCTCACGTAGACGCCGTAGACCAGGTGGCCGCCGGCCATCACCGGCAGGGCGCTGGCGTTGGCGCCGGCGTCCTGGCCGCCGTTCCCGCCCGGCCCCTGGATGGTGAGGTTGTTGCCGTGCCCGGACTGGTCGTAGATCTCGGTGATGGTGCACGAGGTGCCGGCGCAGAAGGAGGTCTGGGCGGCGGCGTTGGCGTAGCCGCCGGTGGTCAGCGGGGAGATGTTCGTGGTGGCGCCGTCTGAGGCCCGCCTGACCTGGTACAGCGGGCCGTCGTAGCTGGCGAGCAGGGCCCTGACGGTGCTGTGCGCGGCGACGCAGGGGGTGCTGGCGGCGGCATAGATGTCACACGGGAGCTGGGTGGCAGCGTGGGCGGCGGTGGTGCTGCTGGCGACCGTGCCGGCCAGCGCGCCGGTGACCAGCGCGACAGCGGCGCCGGCCGAGACGAGTAACTTCCGGAACATGGGGGCGGGCCTTCCTACTCGAGCGAGCGCATGTGAGCGCTAACAATCGCCCTCACTATGGCTCCCGCCGCGCCCGTCAAGGCACTCTCAGGCGGGCAGCGGCCGGTCGGGCACCACCCGCTTCATGACCAGCGTGGAGGTCATGCGCTGCACGCCGGGCAGCGCGGACAGCCGCTCGTCCTGGAGCCGCTGGTAGGCGGCCAGGTCGGCGGTGACGATGCGGACCAGGTAGTCGGGGTCGCCGAACAGCCGCTCGGCCTGCACCACCTGCGGGATGCCGGCCAGCCCGGACTCGAAGCCGAGCAGCGTCTCGCGGTCCTCCTGGCGCATGGTGATGAACACGATGGCCTCGAAGGCCAGGCCGATGGCCTCGGGATCCACCACGGCCCGGTAGCCGCGGATGGCCCCGCTGCGCTCCAGCTCACGCACCCGGCGGTGGCACGGGGAGATGCTCAGCCCGACCCGCTCGGCCAGCTCCGTGACAGTCAGCCGGCCGTCTTCCTGGAGCAGGGCAAGAATCTTCCGGTTGACGGCGTCCATGGGGACATTACTACCACCTAGCCGCTCACACGCGGGAAAACTTGGCAACACCTTCGGGCTGATCCGGGCTAGTTTTCCTCTCAGAAGCCGAACCCGAGGGAGAAACTGCCATGGCCGCCAGCTCCATCGCCGCCTTCTGGGTGGTCGCCCTCCTGCTGATCGTCGTGCCGGGCGCCGACTGGGCCTTCGTCATCGGCACCGTCCTCGGCGGGCGGCCCGTGCTGCCCGCGGTCAGCGGCCTCGTGCTCGGCTACGCCGGCGTCACCATCGTCGTCGCGGCCGGCGTCGGCGCCGTCGTGGCCCGGTCGCCGGCCGCGCTGACCGCCCTCACCGTGGCCGGCGGGCTGTACCTGATCTGGCTCGGGGCCCGGACCTTCGCCCGGCCCGGCGGGCACGGCCTGCCGGCCGGAGCCGAGCCGGGCACGGGCCGGTCCGCGCTGGTCCGGGGCCTGGGCGTCAGCGGCCTCAACCCCAAGGGCCTGCTGGTCTACCTGGCCGTGCTGCCCCAGTTCACCACCCCGCGCGGGCCCTGGCCGCTGACCGCGCAGCTCGGCGTGCTCGGCCTGGTCTTCGTGCTCACCTGCGGGGCGTTCTACCTGTCGCTGGGCTCGGTGGCCCGCAGGATCCTGGAGTCCAGGCCGGGCACCGCGCGCGCCATCACCCGGTTCTCCGGGGCGGCCATGGTCGTCATCGGCCTCCTGCTGCTGGCCGAGCGCCTGCTCGCCTAGTTCGCTGGCTCCCCGCCGACGTCCGCAGCCCTGGCCACCGCAGCCAGCCGGCCATGATCATCACGTACGCGGATGCCACTGGGGCGTGAGGTGAGCACGGGGCGCGAGGCCCCCGCCGACGGGGCTGGCGGCCCGTCCGGCAAGGATGGGACCGACCCGCCGGCGGCCGATCAGGAGGCGCTGACTATGGAGTACCTGGTGAACATGACCACCCGCGTGCCGGATGGGACCACGGAGGCGGCGGTGGACGAAGTGCGGGCCCGTGAGGCCGCGCATTCTCGGGAACTGGCCGCTCAGGGGCACCTGCTGCGGCTGTGGCGGCCGCCGCTCCAGCCCGGCGAGTGGCGCACGCTCGGGCTGTTCGCCGCGGGCGACGCCAGCGAGCTCGAGCAGGTACTGGCCTCCATGCCACTGCGCATCTGGCGCACCGACGGGGTCACGGCGCTGGCCCCGCACCCCAACGACCCCGGCCTCCCGCAGGCCGCCGCCGGGCCCGGCCAGGCCGAGTTCCTGACCACGTTCACCAGGGCCGTCCCGGCGGGCACGCCGGACGAGGCGGTACGCGACGCCGAGGCGGGCGAGGCGCGGCGGGCGGCCGAGCTGGGCCGGCAGGGGCACCTGCTGCGGCTGTGGCGGGTGCCGAGCCACGACAACTCGCTCGGCCAGTGGCGGGCCGCGGACCCCGCCGGGATGCAGGCCCTGCTGAAGACGCTGCCGCTGGACCCGTACATGACGGTGGACACCACGCCACTCACCCCGCACCCGAGCGACCCGGCCGCCGCGGGCTGAGGGCTCACGCGCGGCGGACCGCCCGCAGCACGGCGTCGCGCAGCGTGACCGGATGGCCCTCGGGGCCGGCGGCCTCGCGCTCGGGCGCCCCGGTCTCGATGTCCCACTCCGCCGAGTCCAGCACCGCGGCCATCTGCTCGCCGGTGGCGAACAGCTCCGGCGGGAAGGGCCGCGGCACCGCCTCCAGGTCCGCCGGATGGTGGGCCACCACCAGCAGCGTGCCGCCGGGCCGGACGGCGGCGGCCAGCCGCTGGTGCAGCGATTCGCGGGCCGGCGGGGGCAGGTGCAGGTACTGGGCCGAGACCAGGTCGAAGTGCCGCTCCGGCGGGGCCCAGGTCAGGATGTCGGCCTGCTCCCAGGTGACGCGGCCGGCGATCTGCGGCCCGGCCCGGCGGGCCAGCTCGGCCGCGCGGGCCAGCGCCACCGGCGAGATGTCGGCCCCGGTGACCGTCCAGCCGTGCCCGGCCAGCCACAGGACGTCGCCGCCCTCCCCGCTGCCCACGTCCAGCGCGCGGCCGGGCGACAGCTCGGCCGCGTACCGGACCAGCAGAGAGTTCGGCTTGCCGGACCAGACCGGTCCGCCGCCGTAGCGCTCGTCCCAGTACTCCCGGGTCAGCATCCGCCCGAGGTCGGCCTCGTCGTGCGCGTGTGCGGTCTCGCTGTGCGGCATGGGCCTACTGTGCCGCACCGCGCCCGGGCGACCGAGGCATGTTGCTGATCCGGCAAGCCCGCCGCCCCGGCGCAGACCGCGGCGCCGGGGCGACAGGCCGCAGGTCAGGCCATGAACTTGAGCAGTGCGCTGTTGACCTGGTCGGCGTGGGTCCAGGCAATGGCGTGCGGGCCCTGGTCGATGACCACCAGCTGGAGGTCCTTGATCATGCCCGGCAGCCGCTCGCCCGTCTTGGGGTAGGGCAGGACGCGGTCGTCGTCGCCCTGGATGACGAGGATGGGCACGTCGATCTTCGACAGGTCACGCCGGAAGTCGGTCTCCCAGGTCGGGATGCAGGCCACCGCGGCCGTGGCCGAGGCCGACGCGGCCACGTTCCAGCTCGCCCGGTAGGCGTCCTCGCTGACCAGCTTGCCGAGGAACTTGTCGGCGTTGTAGAAGTTGTCCAGGAAGCCCTTCATCCACGCCGGGGCGTCCTGCCGCGCGGTGGCCATGAACCCGTCGAACATGCTGCCGGGCAGGCCCTCGGGGTTGTCGGTGGTCTGGAGCAGGAACGGCGGGATGGGCGAGATCAGCACCCCCATGGCGACCCGGCCCGAGCCGTAGCGGCCGAGGTAGCGGGTGACCTCGCCGGTGCCCATGGAGTGCCCGACCAGCGTGACATCGCGCAGGTCCAGGGTCTCCAGCAGCACGTGCAGGTCGGCGGCGAAGGTGTCGTAGTCGTAGCCCACCGTGGGCTGGCTGGACTTGCCGAATCCGCGCCGGTCGTAGGTGATCACCCGGTGGCCGTCGTCCATGAGCACCGGGACCTGCTTGTCCCACGCCCGGCCGCTCAGCGGGTAGCCGTGGATCAGGACCACCGGCCGCCCCGAGCCATGGTCCTCGTAGTACAGGTCGATCGAGCCTGAGTTCTCCTGGCCGACCTTGATGTAAGGCATAACGTCCCCCGTTCAGCTAGGCCACTGTGGTCGTCGATCCACGACATGCCGCGGCGGGCACCAGCCTTATTGCCGGACAGTAACCGCTAGGTCACCACCCGCCACGTTCGCCACGCTAACACCGGCCCCGGGCCACGGCTACCGCCCCCGGGCGCGAACGTTCCGCGGCTCACCACCCGCAGCGGGCCAGGCCGGGATGTCCGCCCATAAGCGCATCCCGGCCCGTTGCGCCCGGCTGCCCATCGCCCGCGGCGGGTGAAGTTCACGGCCCGCCGTGGCCGTGGTTCCCCGGCCGGGTGGCCGAGGCGGCGCCGGGCATGCTCGGCGAGGTACAGGAGCACATGCGATCAGGAAACACGCCTGCGCCACCCGGCTCCCCCGGTGGCGCCAAGGGGGGTTGTTCCAGTGATCCGCAGAAGCCTTGTCCTCGCGGCGGCTGTCGCCAGCCTCGCCCTACTCCTCACCACCACGTTCTCCGCCGGCCCCTCCGGGGCCAGCGCCGCAGTAGCCAGCACCGCCGCAGGCCGCCCCGCCGGCACCCCGCCGCTGGCCCGGCCGGGCGTGATCGCCGCCGGGCCCACGGTCCGGATGAGCCCGGCGGAGGCCAGCCGGGCCGCCCTGCGCTGCGCGTCCTGGGCCAGCAAGGCGGGCTTCGCCAACAACGGCCCCAGCGGCCACCTGGTCGTCGCGGTGGCCATCGCCCTGGCCGAGTCGGGCTGTGACCCGCACGCCTGCCTGAACGACACCACCCACCGGGAGTGCACCCCGTCGGGCACCCGGCACAGCCACGACTCCATCGACCGCGGCGCGTGGCAGATCAACAGCCGCTACTGGCCGAACGTCAGCAACCAGTGCGCGTACCACGGCCTGTGCGCCGCGCGCACCGCCTACCGGCTGGTCTCGGCCGACGGGACCTACTTCAAGGCGTGGGTGACCTACATCAAGGGCATCTACAAGCGCTACCTGCCGGCCGCCAGGGCCGCGGTGCGCTCGCTGCGCACCGGCACGCTCACCTCGGCCCACTCCGGGATGTGCGCCGCCTATCCGCGGGACCGCCGGGGCGCGCAGGTCCGGCTGGCCCGGTGCGGCAGCGCCAGCAACGACCAGATGTGGACCAGGTCCGGCGCCAAGCTGCGCACCCGGCGCGGCCTGTGCCTGGCGGCCAGGAACCACCGGTCCGGCCCGGTCATCCTGGAGCGCTGCGGAGGCCGCTGGCGGCAGCAGTGGTGGGGCCGGGCCGCCTTCAGCCTCTACAACCGGGGCGCGCACCGGTGCCTGACCGACCCGGGCAGTTCGGTCAGGCCGGGTCACCCGCTCAGCGTGGGCCACTGCCTCCGGGGCCGGGACAAGTCCTGGTACCGGCCGTGACGACCCCGACGGCCGTGACGGCCGTGAGGGCCGCCGCTAGCTGGCCTGGCTGGCCCGGTGCGGGAGCTTCCAGCCCGGCCGGACGAAGTGGCAGGTGTACCCGTCGGGGTACTTCAGCAGGTAGTCCTGGTGCTCGGGCTCGGCCTCCCAGAACGGGCCCGCGGGCACGACCTCGGTGACGACCTTGCCCGGCCACAGGCCCGAGGCGTCGACGTCGGCGATGGTGTCCTCGGCGACGCGCTTCTGCTCGTCGCTGGTGTAGAAGATGGCCGACCGGTAGCTGGCCCCGATGTCGTTGCCCTGCCGGTTCACGGTCGTCGGGTCGTGGATCTGGAAGAAGAACTCCAGCAGGTCCCGGAAGGAGATCTGCTCGGGGTCGAAGATGATCTCGACCGCCTCGGCGTGGTTGCCGTGGTTGCGGTAGGTCGCGTTCGGCACGTCGCCGCCCGAGTACCCGACCCGGGTCGAGATGATGCCGGGCCGCTTGCGGAGCAGGTCCTGCACGCCCCAGAAGCAGCCGCCAGCCAGGATGGCCGTCTCGCGTCGGTCGCTCATCGTGTGTCCTCCTCGCTGCCGTTACTCCCCCAGTCTGCCCCGCCCGCCGCCCGGCCGCGAATACTGGACCCGCCGGACGAGCCGGGCTGGAAAGAGCGGGAAGGTGGACGTGTCTTCGCCGGACGTTGCTTTTCAGCTGCTGGACGGGCGGCAGGCCGCCGCCCACGAGGACGAGCTGCGGAGCCTTGCACGCCGAGGTGTACGCCGCCCCGCCCTACCGTCAGCACGATGATGAACAAGGCTTCGCCCGCCGTTTCGCGGTCCAGCGCCGCCAGCCCGGCTTCGCGCTGGCCGAGGCCCGGCACGGCGACTACCTGGTCGGCTACGCGATCGGGATGCCGCTGCGGCCGTCCACCTCGTGGTGGCGGGACCTGACCACCGCGCTGCCCGGCGAGGTCACCGCCGAGCACCCTGGCCGCACCTTCGCGGTGGCTGACCTGCTGGTGCGCGCGCCCTGGCGGCGCCAGGGCATCGGCGCGACCCTGCACGACCTGCTGCTGGCCGGCCGTCCCGAGGAGCGGGCCACGGCCGCCGTGCTGCCCGGCGCCGCGCCCGCCCAGCACGCCTTCCGGGCCTGGGGCTGGCGCAAGGTCGCCCGTACCCGCGACCCGCGGCCCGGCGCGCCGGTCAGCGACGTGCTGATCACCACGCTGCGCGGCGGGTGACACGCCGCGCTGTCGCGGCGGCCTGGCCCGCCGGCACCGGCCCCCTGGCCTGAAGCTCGGTGCCGGGCGCGACCGCGGGGTCGTGCTGCACGGCCAGCGGCAGCGCCTGGCCGGCGAAGACGGCCAGCGCGGTGGCCAGCGCGCCCGCGATGAACGAGGTCAGCGCGGCAGCGGTCAGCGCCACCCAGCGCGCGCTCATCCGGCGCACCGTGAACGACCCCCGGGCGGCTGCCACGCTAGGGAGCATTCCGCACCAAATCGGCGCCGGGCAAGCCGCCGGCGCCCGGACGGCGGAACCGTGCCCGATCGGTCACCGTTTTGTCATCGGCCAGGCCAGTGACAGGATCGGCCCCGGACCGCGGGCCCGCGACGGCCTGCGCGGCGTCGCGACCGAGCTGACTTGTATCCCGCTGCGTTAAAATCTAGCAACCTGACGATTGGCGGCAGTTCATCCCGCGTCAATGAGGTTGGGCTACGGGGGTGGTCAGCATGGAACGCGCGCCGGGGATGTCCCGTCCCGCCTGGATGGCATTGTCGGGCAGCGGCAGCGGCCGCCGGTCCCCCATCGAGATCGTCGCGAACGCCGCCACCTACGTGACCCGCACCCCGGTCGCCGACCTGTCCGGGCTGCGGACCGGGCGGTTCGGCCGGTGGTCGGACGGCGTTACCGCGCTGCGCACCGACCGCGCCTCGTTCGCCAGCCACTGGCAGGCGCACAACCACCGGATCCTGACCGAGTCCGGGCCGCTGTGGGTGGTGCTCGGCGACTCCACCGCCCAGGGCCTCGGCGCGCCCAGCCCGGAGGCCGGCTACGTCGGCCAGGCGCTGGCCGAGCTGCGCGAGCGCACCGGGCAGCGGTGGCGGGTGCTGAACCTGTCCACCTCGGGTGCGCTGATCCGCGACGTGCTGGCCGATCAGCTGCCCCGGCTGCCCGCCGCGCCCGACCTGGTGACCTGCGGCATCGGCGCCAACGACATCCTGTACACGGCGCCGACCAAGGTGTTCCGCGACCTGCGCGCGCTGATCGCCGCCGTGCCCGACGAGACGATCGTCCTGGACCTGCCGCTGCCCGCCGGGTTCTGGGGGGTCCTCGGCTGGCTGAGCCTGCCCTACGTGGTGCGGATCAACCGGGCCATCCACCGCGCCGCCCAGGCCCGCGACCTGCCGGTGGCCGAGGTGTCGGCGCACTTCCTGCCGCCCTGGCCGGGGAAGCTGGCCTCGGACTGCTTCCACCCCAGCCTGGACGGCTACCGGGACTGGGCCCGCGCCCTGCTGGACGCCCTGCCGCCCGCTGGCGGCCGGCCGCGCCCCGCGACCGCGCTGCATTAGGCCGCCGGCCCGGGCTGCGCCAGGCCCGGCGCGCGGCCCCGCGCCAGTAGCGTGTCCGATGACTCCGATGACGGAGCCAGCGAGAGGAGCGAGCGTGCGCGCGGACATTGTGCCTGGCGGGACCTTTCCCGACTACGAGCTGACCGACCACACCAGGACCCGGCGGCGGCTGAGCGAGTTGCAGGGGATTGACCCGATGATCCTGCTGCTGTCCCGCGGGCACTTCTGCCCCAAGGACCACCAGCAGCACCTCGAGATGGCCGCCAATTACCCCAAGATCGCCGTCTCCTACACCCAGATCGTCACGATCTCGACGGACAACATCCTCGAGACCAACGAGTTCCGGGCCTCGGTCGGCGCCCAGTGGACCTTCCTGTCCGACGCCGGCCGCCACGTGCAGAAGGACCTCGACATCCAGGAGTACACCGACCCCCACCACGACCCGATGATCCCGCACACCCTGGTGCTCAGGCCGGGGCTGGTCATCCACAGCGTCTACAACGGCTACTGGTTCTGGGGCCGCCCCTCGTTCGATGACCTGCGCCACGACCTGCGGGACGTGACCCGCGAGATCCGCCCCGACTGGGACCTGGGCGCACCGGGCCTGCGCGAGGAATGGCAGGCCGAGGACCACACCCGGTTCTACCCCTACCAGCCCAAGGCCTGACCTCCGGGCGCCTTTCGCCCTGCTCGCCTTTCGCCCTGCCTCGCCGCTCCCGCGGCTGCCGGTGTCCGCGCGTCCGCCTCCCCGCACCTGATAATGTTCTACAGTCTTGTAGAAGTTGGTGCGGGCCGTGCGCCTGCTTCGCGGCCGTTTCCCCGCTGGATCCTGGCCCGCTCCGCCACCGCCCGCGCCGCGGGCCAGGCGAACGATGATCCGGCACCTCAGCATGGCGAAAGGCCTGGCATGATTCACCTGACCTACCTGGAGGCCGCCGTGGTCGGCCTCGTCCAGGGCGTGTCCGAGCTGTTCCCGGTGTCCAGCCTCGGGCACAACGTCCTGATCCCGGCCCTGATCGGCGGTAGCTGGGCGCGCGATCTCAACGTGTCCAAGCCCGAGTCCCCGTACCTCGCGTTCATCGTCGGCTTGCACGTGGCCACGGCGATCGCGCTGCTCATCTACTTCTGGCGGGACTGGGTGCGGGTGATCGGCGGGTTCTTCAGCTCCCTGCGGCACCTGGCCTGGCCACCCGCGGGCACCAGCCGGTGGCAGCTCCGCTCGGCCGACGAGCGCCTGGCCTGGATGATCATCCTGGCCACCATCCCGGTCGGCCTCGTCGGCCTGGTCTTCGAGCACCTGTTCCGGGTGATCTTCGGCAAGCCCGTCTTCGCCGCCGTGTTCCTGGCCGTCAACGGCCTGATCCTGCTGGCCGGCGAGCGCTACGTCCGCCGCCGGTCGGCCCGCCAGGCCGTCGCCGGGCAGGCCGTCGCCGGCCCCGAGCGGGAACTCGCGCTGGCCGCGGCCGGCCATCCCGACGCCGCGCCCGCACCCGCCGCCAGTCATCAGGCCGTCCGCGCCCAGGAGGTGGCCGAGGCGCAGGAGTCCGACCGGCGGCTGTCGGGCATGGGCTACGGCGAGGCGGTGCTCATCGGCTCCGCCCAGATCCTGGCCCTGCTGGCCGGCATCAGCCGCAGCGGCGTGACCATGGTGGGCGGCATGATGCGCGGCCTGTCCCGCGAGGACGCCGCCCGGTTCGCGTTCCTGCTGGCCACCCCGGTCATCCTGGCCGCCGGGATACTCAAGGTCCCCGACCTGACCGGCCCGCTCGGCAGCGGCATCCGGGGCCAGATCCTGCTCGGCAGCGTGCTATCCGGCGTCGGTGCCTACGTGTCGGTGCGCTACCTGGTCCGGTACTTCCAGACCCGGACCCTCACGCCGTTCGGCATCTACTGCCTCATCGTCGGCCTCGGCAGCATCGTCTACCTCAAGCTCGTGAAGTAGGGCCGGCGAGCGGACCACCAGGGATTCCGGTGCACCAGGGCCCGTCGATGACCGCGACCCGCTCGGGCAGCCCGCCCGTCCGGCCATCCGCCGGCTCGGCGCCCGCCGGCTCGGCGCCCGCCGGGCGGCGAGCGCCCGGCCGGCACCGCAGCGCCGGAAGCAGGGCCACCCCGGGGTCCAAGGCCGGACGCCTGACCGAGATTGACCTGCTCCGCATCACCGCCGCGTCCGCCGTCGTCCTGTACCACTACACGTTCTCCGGCTGGGCCGGGCACCTGACCGCGATCCGGTTCACGGCCCTCAGCGTCGTCACCCGCTACGGTTACCTGGGCGTCGACCTGTTCTTCCTGATCAGCGGCTTCGTTGTGCTGCTCAGCGCGTGGAACCGGCGGCCGCGCGAGTTCGTGGTGTCCCGGATGGTCCGCCTGTACCCGGCGTTCTGGGTCGCCCTCACCATCACCGCCGTCATCGAGACCACGCTCAGCCGCGGCCTGTTCAAGGTCAGCCTCGTCCAGTACCTGGCCAACCTGACCATGGCCAACTCGCTGCCCAACATCGGCAACGTCGACGTCGTCTACTGGACCCTGTGGGCCGAGATCCGGTTCTACGTGATCGTGTTCGCGCTGACCTGGATCGGCGTCACCCGGCGGCGGGTGCTCACGCTCATGTGGGCCTGGCTGGCCGCGACCGCCGTCATCGAGACCCACCTGCTCCCGGCCGGCGTGGCGGCCAAGCTCGACCTGCTCGTCCAGTCGCAGTGGTCGCACTACTTCATCGGCGGCATGGCCCTGTGCCTGATCTACCGCACCGGCCTGTCCTGGGTGCCCGCCGTGATCCTGGTCATCTGCTTCGGCAACGCCCTCTACCAGGCGGCCAGCTTCGCCCGCCGGGTGTCAGAGCGCTACCACCAGGTGCTGCACCTGCCCGTGGTCCTGGCCATCATCACCGTGATCTTCATCGTGCTGACGCTGGTCGCCCTCCAGGTCACCCGGCGGCTGGGCCGGCCCTGGTTCGCCGCCCTCGGCGCACTGACCTACCCCCTGTACCTCGTCCACGCCTACAGCGGCTTCACGCTGTTCAACCTGCTCGCCCGCGACGTCAGCCGCTGGGTCCTGCTGGCCGCCATGATCACCTTCATGACCGGCCTGGCCTGGGCGGTCCACCAGGTCGCCGAGGTTCGCTTCGCCCCGCGCATGAAGGCGGCCCTGATCCGGATCCCCGGCCTGCGCCCCGTCCGCCCCCGCTCCCGCGTCACCTGGATCCGCCCGCGCCCCGCGATCACCAGCACAGCCGCAGCGCCCTTAGCCTCCCCCGAGCAGGGCCCGCGCGCCCGGCCCGGTTCGGAGCGCGGTGTCCGGCCCGCGCCGGAGAGCCGCGGCGCCAGTCCCGGAGAGCCGCGCGCGGCCCGCGCCGGGGAGCGGCTACCAGTCGCGCTACGAGGGCCACGCCGGGCCCGCGCCGGAGAGCGGCTCCCAGTCGCGCTACCCCGTCCAGCCGCAACAGCCCCTCAGCCCCCTGCCGCCCCACCACCCCCGCCACTGAAGATCATCCGCACTCCTGGCCCGCCTTCCGGCCGCCCAAACCCCCCCATTCCGGCCGCCCACTCCCAGCCACTCAGTGATCACGACCGAATTTCCGCTGGATTCTGCGGCAAAACGGCCGTGATCACCGGGGTCACTCAGGCCGCCCGCGATAGTGGCTGGGCTGAGGAGGCGGCAGGCGGAAGGGGCACGACGGCCAGTGCCCGAAGCCGCTCAAGCACCGCCCCGCGCACCACCCGAAGCCCGCACCGGGCACTGCCCTCCCCCGGGGCTGCGCCGAGCACCCACCCAGTGGACTGCGGCGAACACCGGCCCGGCGGCCGCGCCGAACACCGCTCGAGAACTGCACCCAGCACCGCCCGAAGCCTGCACCGAGCACTGCTCTGAGGCAGCGCCGTGCACCGGCCGAGCACTGCGCCGGGCACTCGCCGAGACCGTCCGAAGGCTGCACCGGGCACCGCCCAGAGACGGCGCCGAGCACCACCCCGAGCACCCCCCGGAGGGCTGCGCCGGCAGCCGGCCAGGTGCTACGGTCGACAATCGCCCGTTCTGGTCCATAAGAGGCTGGGCAGACGGCGGACACCGACGAGGGAGCGATCAGCAGTGGCGGAACCAGCGGCACCTGGCGGGCCAAGGACGGCCTCATGAGCACGACCGGGCCCGGCGGCGAGATCCGCTGGGGCATCATCGGCACCGCCAACATCGCCCGGGGCCAGTTCCTGCCCGGCCTGCGCGAGGCGGGCGGCGGGCGGGCCGCGATGGTGGCGGGCCGCGAGCTGGCCCGGGCCGAGGCCTGGGCGGCCGAGCACGGCGTTGACCGCGGGGTGGCGGGCTACGCCGCGGTGGTCGACTCGCCCGACATCGATGCGGTCTACGTGGCCGTGCCCAACTCCCTCCACGCCGAGTGGACGACGCGCGCGCTGCGCGCCGGCAAGGCGGTGCTCAGCGAGAAGCCGCTGTGCGTCGGGTCGGCGCAGACCGCCGAGGTGCTGGACGCGGCCCGCGACATCGACGGCGCGCTGCTGTGGGAGGCGTTCGTCTTCCCGTTCCAGGCTCAGCACCGGCGGCTGACCGAGCTGCTGGCCGAGGGCGCGATCGGCCAGCCGGCCGAGCTCGTCAGCGTCTTCCACTTCCACCCGACCCGGCCGGGCGACATCCGGTTCTCGGCCGCGCTGGGCGGCGGGTCCCTGGCCGACGTGGGCTGCTACCCGATCCGGCTGGCGCACGAGCTGTTCGGCGCCGCGGACGACGAGCTGGTCTCCGGCTCGGCGGAGGTCTTCGGCGACGTCGAGGTGGACGCGGCCGGGCTGGTCCCGTACGGCGCGCGGCGGCTGCTGCTGAGCTGTGGCTTCCGGCGCAGCTACGACACCTTCACCCAGGTCCTGGGCAGCGAGGGCCAGCTGCACCTGACCAACCCGTTCCACCCGGGCCCGGGGGACACGCTGACGCTGCACCAGCCCGGCCGGGAACCGGTCGTGGAGCACCCGACCACCGACGCGCACTCGTTCACCGCCGCGCTGCGGCACATCCACGCGGCGCTGCGCGGCGAGGCCGCGCCCGAGCAGCTGGCCCAGGACTCCGCGCTGGCCACGGCGCGCACCCTGGAGGCCGTGAAGGCGGCGTGCGGGCTGTGACGGCGGACGGGCTCACCATCGTCATCGGCTCCTACCTGGAGGCGGAGTACGTCCGGCGGATCGCGGCCGCCGAGGCGGCCGGGCGGGTGATCTACGAGCCGGAACTGCTGCCGGTCCCCCGGTACCGGTGCGACCACACGGGCTCGCGCCGCGACCTGAGCCCGGCCGACCTGGACCGGTGGCGGGCGCTCGGCGCCGAGGCCGAGGTGTACTTCGACTTCGACTGGCTCGACCCGGGCCAGATGCCCGAGCGCAGTCCCAAGCTGCGCTGGATCCAGGCCACCAGCGCCGGGATCGGCGGGTTCATGCAGCGGACCGGCCTGGACGGCGCGGGCCTGGAGGTCACCACGGCGGCCGGCGTCCACGCGGTGCCGCTGGCCGAGTTCGCGCTGACCGGCGCGCTGTACTTCGTCAAGGGCCTGCCCGAGCTGCGACGCCGGCAGCAGGCCCGGCACTGGGAGCGGTACACCACCCGGCAGCTGGCCGGGCTGCGCGCGCTGGTGGTCGGCCTGGGCGGCATCGGCCGCCAGGTCGCCGCGACGTTCGCCGCGCTGGGGGTGGAGGTCTGGGGCCTGGGCCGGACGGGCCGGACCTATGACGTCGCCGGGCTGAGCCGGGTCATCACCGCTGGCGGCCTGGACGAGGCGCTGCCCGAGACCGACATCGTCGTGCTGGCCTGCCCGCTGACCGAGGAGACCCAGGGCCTGATCGGCGCCCGCCAGCTGAGCCTGCTGCCCGCGGACGCGATCCTGATCAACATCTCCCGCGGACCGGTGGTCGACCAGGCCGCGCTCACCCGGGCCCTGCTGGACGGAAAACTCGGGGGCGCCTGCCTGGATGTCTTCGCCGAGGAGCCGCTGCCGCCGGGCGATCCGCTGTGGGAGCTGGACAACGTCATCGTGTCGCCGCACTCGGCATCGACGGTGGCGACCGAGAACGCGGCGCTGACCGACCTGTTCCTGGACAACCTGGCCCGGCTGGCCGCGGGCCAGCCGCTGCGCAACCGCTACGACCCGGTCCGGGGCTACTGATCCCGGTCCCGCCCCGGATCGCTTCAAGATCGTAAAGTTCCCATTTCGTGACCGGCTGAGGCCTTGACGGTGAATGCGCCGCCGGGCTTTGATGTCCAACAGTCGACAATCGACAAACGAGCAAGCTGAGCGGTACGGGCGGGCGCGCCCGCGAGCGAGCGGCCCGGGCCACCGGCCTGACGACACGAGCGAACCGGGTCACCAACCCGGCGGCACGAGCGAGCCGGGTCACGAACCCCGGCGCCACCAACAAGCCGGGCCACCGGCCCGGCGACACGAACGGCCCGGACCACAGGCCCGGCAAGACGAGTAACAGCAAGCGAGGGGGTCCGGTGCGACCGATCCTGAGAAGTCTCCGATGGGCGGCGCCCGCCGCAGTCATCGCGCTGGCGCTGGCCGCATGCGGCTCAGGCTCCAGCAACTCCGGCAGCTCCGGCGGGTCCGGCGGCTCCGGTTCGTCGGGCAGCGCCCCGGCGCACGGCGGCACCATGCAGGTCGCCTACCAGTCGGACCCGGACACGTTCGATCCCCAGGTCTGCTACGACGCGACCTGCTGGGACAACATGCAGATGCTGTTCGACCGGCTCTACGACTACAAGACCAACACGACCCAGCTCCAGCCCGAGGCGGCGGCGAGCATGCCGCAGGTCTCCGGCGGCGGCAAGGTCTACACCATCGCCGTCCGGCCCGGCATGGAGTTCGCCAACGGCAAGGCGGTCACCGCCGCCGACTTCGTCTACACGTTCTCCCGGATCTGCAACCCGGCCACCAAGTCCCCGGTGGTCGGCTTCTGGAACGTGGTCCAGGGCTGCACGGCCTTCGCCAAGCACCCGACGGGCAGCGTGTCCGGGATCAAGGCGCTGTCCACGCTCAAGCTCCAGATCACGCTGACCCAGCCCGACGCCGCGTTCCGGTACGTGCTGGCCATGCCGCACGCGTCGGTGATCCCGACCGGGACCGGCGCGCAGCAGGCCCAGCACCCGCTGGGCTCGGGGCCGTTCGAGATGGTCAGCTACACGCCCGGCCAGGCGATCGTCCTCAAGCGCAACCCGCACTACTGGGACAAGTCGCTGCCCTACGTCGCGGGCGTGAACGAGAAGCTCGGCGTGACCCCGACCGTGCAGCTGCTGGAGCTGGAGAAGGGCCAGATCGACCTGATGGGCGACCCGCTGCCCAACTCCTCCTACCTGACGGTGGTCAACAACAAGTCGCTGGCCAGCCAGACCCTGCACCGGGACGCGCTGGACACCTACTTCCTGACCCTGAACACGCACGTCAAGCCGTTCAACAACCCGCTGGTGCGCGAGGCCGTGTCCTACGCGATCAACCGGCAGTTCCTGCTCAAGACGGTCAACGGCCAGGGCTCGCCGGCCACCGGCTTCATCCCGCCCGGCGTCACGGGCTACAGCAGCCAGAACCTGGTCCACCCGCTGGACGTGGCCAAGGCCAAGGCGCTGCTCAAGCAGGCCGGCTACCCGCACGGCTTCTCGACCACCATGTACAACTGGAACACCCAGCCGTGGACCAACCTCGACCCGCAGATCCAGCAGGAGCTGGGCGCGATCGGGATCAACCTCAAGGTGGAGCCGCTCCAGGAGAGCACGTTCTTCACCCTGGCCGGCACGCCGGGCAAGGCCCCGATGACGCTGACCTTCTGGGTCGCGGACTACCCCGACGGCAGTGACTTCTTCCAGGCGCTGGTGTCCTGCGCGGCCGACATCCCCGGCGGCCAGAACTACTCGTTCTACTGCAATCACAAGGTGGACAACGAGATCTCGGCCGGCCTGGCCGACCCGGCCAACGCGGGTCCCGACTACGTGCAGGCGTCCAAGGAACTGCTGGCCGACAACCCCATCGTCCCGCTGTACTTCGGGACCACCACCGAGGTCTTCGGCGCCAAGGTCGGCGGCTTCTTCGCCAACCCGATCTGGGACTGGGAGATGGACTTCTACTGGCTCAAGCACGGCTCAGGCTCCGGCTCGTCGAGCGGCGGGCTGGGTGGCTAGAGACCGCCAGCGGCTGGCCCGCCAGGTCGGCGGGCCAGCCGGCGCCGGCGGGCCGGTGGTCACCCTGGAGCACCTCACCGTGGCCTTCCCGCACCGGGCGGGCAGCGGTGAGGTGGTCAGGGACGTGTCGTTCGCCATCCAGCCCGGCGAGCGGGTCGGCCTGGTCGGCGAGTCGGGCTCGGGCAAGTCGCTCACCGCGCGGGCGATCATGCAGCTGATCCCGGCGCCGGGCCGGATCAGCGGCGGGCGGGTCCTGCTGGGCGACGCCGAGCTGGGCGCCGACCCGAGGCTGCGCCCGAGCGCGTGGCGCGGCACGCAGGTGGCGATGATCACCCAGGACCCGCTGTCCAGCCTGAACCCGCTGGTGCGGATCGGCGTGCAGGCCACCGAGATGCTCCGCTTCCACCGGGGCCTGAGCCGCGGCGCGGCCCGGGCCCGGGCGCTGGAGCTGCTGACCGCGGTCGGCATCCCCGACCCGCCCCGCACGCTGACCCAGTTCCCGGCCGTGCTGTCGGGCGGCATGCGCCAGCGGGTGGCGCTGGCCATCGCGATCAGCTGCGAGCCGCGGCTGCTGATCGCCGACGAGCCGACCACCGCGCTGGATGTCACCATCCAGGCCCAGGTGCTGGACCTGCTGGAGCGGATGACCGCCGACCAGGGCAGCGCGGTCCTGCTGATCAGCCACGACCTCGGCGTGGTGGCCAGCTTCTGTGACCGGCTGCTGGTCATGTACGGCGGTCGCATCGTGGAGTCCGGGCCGACCGCCGAGATCATCAGCGCGCCCGCGCACCCCTATACCCGGGCGCTGATGGCCTCGGTGCCGAGCATGACCGGCGAGCTGCCCGAGCGCCTGGCGTCCATCCCCGGCAGCCCGCCGGCGGGCGGGGTGTGGGCCGCGGGCTGCGCGTTCGCCCCCCGCTGCCCGATCGCGGCGTCGCTGTGCCGCGACGCCGACCCCGACCTGCTCGGCCTGGCCGAGGGCGGGCGCACCACGGCCAGCCACGCCGCCGCCTGCCACGCCAGCCACGACGAGTCCTGGGGGCTGGTCTCCGCCGGGGGCGGTGCCGCATGACCGAGCCCATGACCACCGAGCCCGTGGTCGACGTGCGCGACCTCCAGGTCCACTTCAAGATCCGCCGCGGCATCGTGGCCACCCAGACCGTCCGGGCCGTGGACGGCGTGTCGTTCACCATCAGCCCCGGCGAGACCCTCGGGCTGGCCGGCGAATCGGGCTCCGGCAAGAGCACCGTGGCCCGCGCCCTGGTCCGGATCACCCAGCCCACCGCCGGGTCCATCCGGGTGGCCGGCGCCGAGACCCGGCGGCTGCACGGCCAGGACCTCCGGGCCTACCGCCGCCGCATGCAGATGGTCTACCAGGACCCCTACGACTCCCTCGACCCCCGGATGTCCATCCTCGAGGCCATCGGCGAGGGCCTGGCCGTCCGCGGCGTAGCCCGGGCCCGGCGCCGGGCCGAGACCGAGGACCTGCTCCGCCGGGTCAACCTGCCCGCCACGCTGACCTCGCGCTTCCCCGGCCAGCTGTCCGGCGGCCAGCGCCAGCGGGTGTCCATCGCGCGCGCCCTGGCCGTCGGCCCCGAGGTCATCATCTGCGACGAGGCCGTGGCCGCGCTGGACGTGTCCATCCGGGCCCAGGTGCTCAACCTGCTCAAGGACATCCAGGCCGATGCCGGGGTCAGCTACCTGTTCATCTCCCATGACCTGTCGACGCTGCGGTTCATGGCCGACCGGGTCGCCATCATGTACGTCGGGCGGCTGGTCGAGTACGGCACCAGCCGCCAGGTCTTCAGCGCGCCGCAGCACCCCTACACCCAGGCCCTGATCGCCGCCGTGCCCGACGTGTCGGCCGGGGCCACGGCCGCGCGGGCCAAGGTCACCGGCGAGCCGCCCGACCCGGCCAGCCCGCCGCCGGGCTGCCCGTTCCACCCGCGGTGCCCGGCCGCCATCGACATCTGCCGCAGCGTCCGGCCCGAGCTCCGGCTCAAGACCGGCGGCCAGCTGGCCGCCTGCCACGTGGCCCCCGACGCGTCCGGCACCCAGCCGGCGAACAGCCCGCCGTCCGCCACGGAGGTGAACGCCCCATGACCGCCCCGCTGAACCAGCACCTGCCCGACCCGGCCCTGACCGCCGCCGACGGCGCGGTCGAGGCCGGGCTCGAGGCCGGCGCCGAGCCGACCGCGGTCACCGAGCCGCACCTGACCCGGCGGGCCCTGGCCAGCCTGCGCCACGACCCCGTGGCGCTGATCTCGCTGCTGGTCGTCGTCGGCCTGGCCGTCATGGCCGTCTTCGCCCCCGAGCTCGCCCCCCACAACCCGCTGCACTCCTTCCCCAACGGGCTGGCCGCTGACGGCGCGCCTGTCCATCCCGGCAGCACGTTCCTGCTCGGCACCGACGCCGAGGGCCGCGACGTGCTGTCCCGGCTGATCTTCGGGGCGCGGGTGTCGCTGCTGGTGGGCGTGGTCGCGACCGGCATGGCCTCGATCATCGGCATCATCGTCGGCGGCATCGCCGGCTACGTGGGCGGCATCACCGAGTCGGTGCTCATGCGGTTCACCGACATCGTGCTGTCGTTCCCGATCCTGCTGTTCTGCGTGGCGCTCATCGCCATCACCGGGCCGAGCACCCGCAACGTGGTGCTGGTCATCGCGTTCGGGTACTGGACCTACCTGGCCCGCATCGTGCGCAGCCTGGTGCTGTCACTCAAGGAGCGGGAGTTCGTGACCGCCGCCCGGACCCTCGGCGTGAGCCACGCCAAGATCCTGCGCCGGCACATCCTGCCCCACCTGACCCCGGCCATCATCGTCTACTCCACCCTGGGCGTGGCCACCTCGATCCTCATCGAGGCCTCGCTGTCCTACCTGGGCATCGGGGTGCCGCTCCCCCAGGCCTCCTGGGGCCAGATGGTGTCCGAGGGCCAGCAGTACTTCCAGACCGCGCCCTGGCTGCTGATCGCGCCCGGCGTCGCGCTGATCATCACCGTGCTGGCCTTCAACCTGGCCGGGGACTGGCTTACCGACCTGCTCGACCCGGCGACCGCGGAGACCAGGCGATGAGCGGCTGGCTGATCCGGCGCCTGGCGCAGATGCTCGTCGTGGTCCTCGGCGTCGTGTCGCTGGCGTTCCTGTTCGCCTACATCGTGCCGGGCGACCCGGCCCGCCTGGTCGCCGGGCCCAACGCCAGCCCTGAGGCGGTCGCGTCCATCGCCCGCCAGCTCGGCCTGGACCACCCGCTGTGGTCGCAGTACGTCACCTACCTGGGCCGCCTGGCCCACGGCAACCTCGGCGTCTCGTTCGCCCTGGAGGGCCGGTCGGTCAGCAGCGAGATCCTGCGCGCGCTGCCCATCACCGTGATCCTGGCCATCGGCGGCGTGCTGTGGGAGATCGTGCTGGGCCTGCCCATCGGCATCATCGCCGCCTACCGCCCGCGCGGCATCCTGGACCGCTTCGCCACTCTCGGCGCCCTCGTCGGGCTGTCCGCGCCGCCGTTCTGGCTCGGCCTGATGCTCCTGTACTACCTGGCCTACAAGCTGACCCTGTTCCCGCTCAGCGGGACCGGGCACCCGCTCATCTGGTACATGATCCTGCCCAGCTTCACCCTCGGCGTCGGCGGCGCGGCCTGGTACTCGCGCATGGTGCGCACCACCATGCTCAGCGTCCTGCGCTCCCCCTACATCGAGTTCGCCCGGCTCAAGGGCATGCCCGAGCGGACCATCCTGCTCCGCCACGCCGTCCGGCACGTGCTCACGCCCATCATCACCATGCTCGGCATGGACCTGGGCTACTTCCTCGGCGGCGTGCTCATCATCGAGTCCGTCTTCGGCCTGCCCGGCGTCGGCCAGCTCGCCTACAACGCCATCGACACCCTCGACATCCCGATGATCACCGGCACCGTGCTGGTCGCCGCCGTGTTCATGGTCGTCATGAACTTCCTCGTCGACGTCACCTACACCGTCATCGACCCCCGGGTCCGCCTGAGCCGCCGCTGAGCCATGCCCCGCCCAGCCCAGCATCCGCAAACCCATCACCACGAATTCGACTAACAAGGCGGTCGCCCCCGGTGTCCGCCGCCCGCGAGAGGAATGTCCCACCACCATGAGCAGCAAAGAACTTCGAGTCGCCGTCATCGGCGCGGGCCGCTGGTCCGAGCGGGCCCACATCCCCGGATGGCAGCGCGACCCGCGCGTCGAGGTGGCCGCCGTCGTGGACGTCGACGCTGACGCGGCCGCGCGCGTGGCCAAGGAGTTCGGCGTCGCGCGGGTGGCCACCGACTACCGCAAGGTCCTCGAGGACCCCAGCATTGACGTCGTCGACGTGGCCACCGGCAACGAGGCCCACTTCCAGGTCTCGTGGGACGCGCTTGAGGCGGGCAAGCACGTGCTGTGCGAGAAGCCCGTGCACCGCGACGCCCGGCAGACCAAGCGCGCCGCCGAGCTGGCCGCCGCCCAAGGGCCTCAAGACCAAGCTGGGCTTCACGTTCCGCTACGCGCCCGCCGTCATGATGGCCAAGGACCTCATCGACCAGGGCTTCGTCGGCGAGCCGTACGTGTTCAACGGCTACGAGCAGAACAGCCAGTGGATCGACCCGGCCACGCCGCTGCGCCAGGCCGAGGCGGCCGAGCCGGACGGCGCCGAGATCGCCGTGTCCTCCATCGAGGGCTACGGCGCGCCGGTCATCGACATCATGCACTGGTGGATCGGCCGCCCGCTGGCCAGCGTGGTCGGCACCATGCGCAACTTCGTGCCCGTCCGGATGGTCCGGGCCACCGGCAAGATGCAGCGGATGAACATCGACGACGCCGACATGTGGCTGTGCGAGTTCGACCCCGACGTGATGGCGTCCATCCAGTCCTCCTACGTCACCGTGGGCAACTACCCCGGCATCGAGGCCCGCATCTACGGCTCCGAGGGCGCGATCATCGTCCGCCTGGTCGAGGAGTTCGGCATCTGCCAGACGATCAAGACCGCGACCAAGGACGAGGTCGAGTTCGTCGAGCAGGAGATCCCCGAGCGCTACTTCCCCGCCGGCGGCAGCAGCCGCGAGCCGTGGCCGTTCCTGTTCTACTCCAACCTGGTGCAGCAACTTCGCCACCGAGATCCTCGAGGGCGGCGACGACAACCAGGGCGACTTCGCCCAGGGCGCCATCGTGCAGCGGACCATCAACGCCTTCGAGCGGTCGGCCCGCGAGCGCCGGTGGGTGGCGTTCGACGAGGTCGAGGGTGTCTGACGCAGCTGCGGCAGCGCGCGCGCGGACAGTGCTGCCGCGGACGAGCTGGCGGCGACCTGGCCGGCTGGCCTGGCCGGCGGCCGGGCCGCTGCTGGACGCCGCGGTCGGCGAGGCCGCGGCGGCCGGCGCGCAGTACGCCGACGTGCGGCTGTCGGAGACCCAGGAGCTGCGGCTGTACGCGGTCTCCGGCCGGGCCCCCGATGAGCGGCTCGAGGGCAGCCTCGGCCTGGGCGTCCGGGTGCTGGTCGACGGCGTGTGGGGGTTCGCCTCGCTGCCCCTGCGCGAGGCGGGCGACGCCGCGCTGGCCGCCCGGCTGGCGGTGCGCAACGCCGTGGCCGCCGCGGCCGGGTCGCCGGAGCGGGTCACCCTCCCGCCCCGGCCGCCGGAGTCCGGCCGCTACCAGACGCAGGCCCGGATCGACCCCTTCGCCGTGTCCGCCGCCGTCCGCGAGCAAGTGGTCGCGGACGCGCTGGCCGCGGCCGGCGCGACGGCCGGGGTGGTGCGAGTCCAGGCCGGGGTCAACGCCAAGCGGCAGCACCGCTACTTCGCCAGCACCGAGGGCTCGCGCCAGGAGCAGCACTTCGTCGAATCCGGCGGCATGGTGCAGGCCGTGGCCGGCCAGCGAGCATCTGGTCCAGCGGCGCAGCTACCCCAACTCCTTCCACGGCAACACCGGCGGCGGCGGGCTGGGAGTACGTCGAGGACCTGCGGCTGCCGCAGGAGGCGGCCAGGGTCGGCGCCGAGGCCGTCCAGCTGCTCACTGCCCCGGTGGCCGAGCCGGGCACCGCACTCGCTGGTGATCGGCCCGGCCCAGCTCGCGCTGCAGATCCACGAGTCGGCCGGGCACGCGCTGGAGCTGGACCGGATCCTCGGCGACGAGGCCAACTTCGCGGGCCGCTCGTTCATCGGCCGCGACGCCGCCGGGACGCTGCGCTACGGCTCCCCCGCGGTGAACATCGTGGCCGACGCGACGATCCCCGGCACCCGGGGCAGCTTCATGTTCGACGACGAGGGCACCCGGACCCGCGCGCACCATGCTCATCACCGAGGGGATCGTGACCAACTTCCTGTCCAGCCGCGACAGCGCGGCCCGCATCGGGGCCGAGTCCACCGGCGCGGCCCGCTCCGACGGCTGGGGCTTCCTGCCGCTGTGCTTCGCGACCAACGTGTTCCTGGCGCCGGGCACGGCGAGCCTGGATGAGCTGCTGGACCAGCTGGGCGAGGGCTACTACCTGGATGACAACAAGAGCTGGTCGATCGACAGCCAGCGGCTCAACTTCCAGTTCGGCACCGAGGTGGCCTGGGAGGTCCGCGGCGGCAGGCGCCGCCGGCTGGTCCGCGACTTCTCCTACGGCGGGATCACCCCCCAGTTCTGGGGCTCGGCGGAGGCGGTTGCCGGGCCGGCCGAGTTCCGCACCTTCGGCATGCCCTGCGGCAAGGGCGAGCCCAAGGAGTGGGGCTTCCTGTCCCACGGCGCGGCGCCCGCGCTGTTCCGCGACGTCCGCACCGGGGTGGCCTGATGGACCGAGGCGTTCGCTGGGGGGTCCGGGGGTGGCCCCGGGCTGGCCGAGCCGTGGGCCGGGCGGGAGCGGTCCCTGGAGGTGCTGGAAGCGGCCCTGGCCGGAGCCGGCGCCGACCACGTCGAGATCTTCCTGGCCAGCCCGGATCGGCCACCACACCCGGTTCGCCGCGACCCGGATCCACCAGCCGCAGACGATCGTCGAGTGCCAGGTCATGGTGCGGGCGGTGGCCGGCACGGGCAGCGGCCGGGTCGCCGTCAGCGACCTGGGCCAGGCCGCGGCCGCGGTGGCCGCAGGCCGCCGAGCTGGCCCGGCGCCGGGACGGCCTGCCCGGCGCGGCGACCGCCGTACGGCGTGGCCGGGCCCGCGCCGGCCCGGCAGATCGCCGGGCTCTGGCACGACGCCACCGCGGCCTGGGACGAGGGCGCGCGCAGCGCCCAGGCCGGCCGGATCATGGACGCCGCCCGCGCCGCGGGCGGCACGGCCGCCGGGGTGCTGACCGCCGCGGTCACCGAGCTGGCCGTGGTGACCAGCGCCGGGCCAGCGCGCCCACGCGGCCGCCACCGAGGCGGGCTTCGCGCTGACCGTCCGGGTCGGCCAGGCCTCCTCCTACGCCGCCGACCTGGGCCGGGACGCCGCGCCGCCTGGACGTGGACGAGCGGGCCGCGCTGGCCGTCGGCCAGGCCGTCCGCGCCGGGACCCCGGTGCCGGTGCCGGACGGCGTGCACGACGTGGTGTTCGGCGGGCTGGCCACCGGCGAGCTGATCGGCTTCCTGCCCGACTTCGGCTTCACCGCCCCGGCCGTCGAGGCGGGCATCGGCCTGGCCGCCACCCGCCCCGGCGCCGAGCTGGCCCCGGCCGCGATCACCGTCGCCGACGACGCGCTGGCCCCGGCCGGGCTGCCGTTCCCGTTCGACTTCGAGGGCACGCCCAAGCGGCGGGTGGAGCTGATCGCGGCCGGCCGGGTCGGCGGCGCGGTCAGCGACCTGGCCTCGCGCCGGCGCGACCGGCGGCGTCTCGACCGGGCACGCGCACATCGCCCGGGAGTCCTCGCCCGCCCCCGAGGCGGCCAACCTGATCATGACGCCCGGCGAGGCCAGCGAGGACGACCTCATCGCCGGGGTCGAGCGCGGCCTGTACATCCAGCGGCTCTGGTACAACCGGCTGGTCGACGCCGAGGCCGGCACCGTGGTCGGGACCAGCCGGGACGGCTGCTTCCTGATCGAGGACGGCCAGCTGACCGCCGGGCTGGCCGGCGGCCGGTTCACCGAGAGCGTGCTCGGCGCGCTGGCCCGCACCGACGGCATCGGCTCGCCGCCTGATCAGCCAGCCGGTGCCCAACGTCTGGAACGGCTGCGCGACCGCGCCGGCCATCCGGGTCCGCGGCTTCCGGTTCGGCGGCCCGCACGGGGAAGGACACGTCGTGAACGTCGACACCAACGAGGGCCAGCTGGTGACCCAGATCCTGGCCGGCGAGGTCTGGCCGCCGCTGGGCGACCGGCACGGCTTCCGGGTCGATCCCGACGGCCGGCCGTTCCTGCTGCCCGGCATGGGCGGGGTCACCCTGGGCGTGCACTGCGGCGACCCGGCCACCGGCTACGCCGGCGACCACGTGGAGCCCGGCCTGTCGGTCCGGCACCGCGACCCGGCCGCCAACTACGCGCTCCAGTACCTGTCCTGCGTCGGCAACACCGTCGTGGTCGCCTCGGGCCCGGCCGCCGGGGCCGAGGGCTTCGTGATCGGCCAGCACGCCTACGTGCTGACCGACATGCCCGAGGCGCTGATGCGCCGGGTCACCACCGGAGACCAGGTCACCGTGCACGCGGTCGGCCAGGGGCTGGCCCTGGCCGGCCACCCGGAGGTGACGGTCAAGAACTGCTCGCCCCGGCTGCTGGCCGCGCTGGCCGGCGGGACCAGGGCCGACGGCCGGCTCGAGGTGCACGTGGCGGCGCGGGTGCCGGCCGACGCCATCGGGGCCGGGTCCGGGATGGCCTCGGAGTACGCCAACACCGACCTGATGGGCGCCTACGCCGGGCTGGGCGAGGACCTCTCGCTCGGCCTGGAGGGCCTGCGCATCGGCGACGTGGTGGCCATGGCCGACCAGGATCACCGGTTCGGCCGGGGCTACCGGGAGGGGTGGGTCAGCATCGGGGTGATCTCCACCGGCAGCTGCCAGCTGTACGGCCACGGGCCCGGCCCGTCGACCATCATGAGCGGGCCCGCCGGGGCCTTTCACCTGGTCGACGACGCCGACGCCAGCATCGGCGTGCTGGCCGCCGCCCCGGCGGGAGCGGCGGCATGACCGCGCCCGGCGCCTGGTCAGCGTCAACCTGCTGGCCACCGTCGAGCAGGCCAGCACCGGCCCGGACCCCTACCGGGTGGACGCCGACGGCGCGCCCTACGTGCCGGTCGGCGACGGCGGCATCGTGCTCGGCGTCCGGCTCGGCGACGGCGTGTGGGACCACCTCGGCGACCACGCCGCGCCGGGCGCCTGCCTGGTGCACGCCGACCCGGCGGCCGGCTACGCGCTGGCCGCCCAGGCCTGCGCCGGCAACCTGGCCGAGGTCCGGACGGGCGCGGCGGCCGGCGAGACCGGGGCGGTGATCGGCAAGCGGGGCGAGGGCGGCCGGGTCATCGCGGCCTTCGACCAGGCCGTGCTGCGCCGGCTCCGGCCCGGCGACCAGGTGGCGGTGCGCGGCCGCGGCCAGGGCGCGGCCGGCCCCGTGCCCGGCGTCACGCTGCGCAACATCGACCCCGCGCTGCTGGCCCGGCTGCCCGTCGAGGCCGCCGGGGGCACGCTGACCGCCCGGGTCCGGGCCGTGCTGCCCAGCCGGATCGTCGGCAACGGCATCGGCCGCCCCACCCCCATGTGGGACCTGGACCTCCAGCTCACCCCGGCCAGCGCCGACCGCCACGGGGCGGCCGGGCTGCGGCTGGGCGACCTGGTCGCGGTCACCGACCTGGACACCCGGTTCAACGCCGGCTACCGGCGGGGCTGGCTGAGCGTCGGGCTGGTCGTGCACGGCGGCAGCCCGCAGCCCGGCCACGGGCCCGGCGTGACCGTCATCGCCACCGGCCCGGCCGGAGCGCTCGCGGCCACCGCCGACCCCGCGGGGCACCGCGGCCTGACCGAGGAGATCGCGCTGGAGGTGGCCCGTGAGCAGCGCTGACCGGGCCAGGTCCGGGCGGTATGCCACTCTGGATAGATTCGACAGCGGACGGGGTGCGGTGCCCCGCGCGCTTTCCTGGGAGTCGGCATGATCTCGCACCCGTCACTGCCTGAGGTCGTCAAGGACACGCTGCGGCGGCGGATCCTCAACAACGAGCTGCCGGCCGGCGAGCGCCTCATCGAGGCCAGCCTGGCCGCGGAGTTCGGGGTCAGCCGGACCACCCTGCGCGCCGCGCTGATGGAGCTCAAGAACGACCGGCTGGTGGAGTTCTCGCCCCGCCGCGGCTGCTCGGTGGCCCGCATGTCGCGGGCCGAGGTCGAGGACGCCTGCTTCGCCCGCTACCTGCTGGAGGCCGGGGCGGCCTGCGAGGACCGGGCGGTCATCGACGACCAGCTCATGGCCTCGCTGGACAAGGAGCTTGAGGCCATGGCCGAGGTGGCCGAGCGCGGCGACATGGCCGACATCGTGGAGAGCGACACCCGGCTGCACAGCCTGATCGTCGAGGCCAGCGGCCGGGCCCGGCTGTCCGAGCTGTGGCACGCGCTGGACGGCCAGATGGGCGCGCTCATCCGGTCCTCGCTGGAATTCCAGGGCAGCGACCTGTCCGAGGTCGTGGACCGGCACCGGCAGCTGGTCGACGCCATGCGGACCAGGGACCGCGCCGTGATGGCCGAGGCCATCCGGGCTCACTACCTGGACCCCGACTCCTTCCACGACCACGATGGTGATCATGACCACGACTGAGACCACGCCAGCGCCGGGCCAGCCGGCCGGCCTGAACCGGATCCCGCCCGCTCTCAGCGCCGCCGGCCTGGACCACTACGCCGCCACCTACGGCCGGTCGGTCCTGGAGCTCGACCAGGCTCTGGCCGCCGCGCCCGGCCCGCCCGGCCTGATCGACCTGACCCACGGCGACACCAGGGCCTTCCTCCCGCCGCCCGCGGCCGCCGCCGACTTCGACGCCGCCGTGGCCGAGAACACCGAGGCCTACACCCCCTACCGGGGCAGCGCCGCGCTGCGGTCCGGGCTCGCGCCCCGCCTGGCCCGGCTGCTCGGCCGGCCGGTCGATCCCGGCGCCGAGCTGATCATCACCCCGGGCACCCAGGGCGGCCTGTTCGCCGCGCTGTCCGCGCTGGTCTCCCCCGGCGACGTGGTCGCCCTGCCGGACCCCGAGTACTTCATGAGCGAGCGGATCCTGGCCTACCTCGGCGCCACCGCGCACCGTTTGCCATTGTCCTGGGACTCCCGCGGCCTGCTGTCCATCGCCGCCGGACGCGCTCGACGCCGCGGCCGCCGCGGGCGCGCGGCTGCTCGTGCTGTCCCACCCCAACAACCCCACCGGCGGTGTCTACGCCCCGGCGGCGGCCAGGGCGCTGGCCGACTTCGTCACCGGCCACGACATGCTCGCCGTGGTCGACCAGCTCTACTGCCGCCTCATCTTCGACGGCACGGACTACGTGCACCTGTCCGCCCAGCCCGGCATGGCCGCGCGGACGGTCACGCTGGCCGGGCCGTCCAAGACCGAGTCGATGAGCGGCTACCGCGTCGGCGCGGCCGTCGGCCCCGCCCCGGTCATCGACGCCATGGAGCGGGTGCTGTCCCTGGCCGCGCTGCGCACCGCCGGCTACGGCCAGCAGGTGCTGCGGCACTGGATGGACGACGACGCGGCCTGGCTGGCCGAGCGGACCGCCGCCCACCAGGCGCTGCGCGACGAGCTGGTCGGCCGGCTCGCCGCCATCCCCGGCGTCACCGTGGCGCCGCCGGCGGGCAGCTCCTACGTGTTCCCGGACGTGTCCGGCGCGGCCGGCGGCGGGCCCGACGATCACGCCGTCGCCGTCGCGCTCAAGGCAGCCGGGGTGCTGGTCAGCCCCGGCTACCAGTTCGGCGCCGCCGGGCGCGGCCGGTTCCGCATCAACTTCTCCCAGGACGCCGGCCGCCTCGCCCTGGCCTGCGACCGCATCGAGGCCGTGCTCCGCGGCTGAGCTCCGGAAAGTTACCTTCCGGTAACGGAATGTAACCGCAGGGCGGCCGGTTGCAGCCAGCGTCGGCCCCGCGGCGGTGCCATCCGCCCGGTGCCGGCGGCGGCCCTGCTCTCGCCGCGACACGCGGACCCCCGGTGTAGTCCATAGCCGGGGGTCCGCGCACGCATAAGGGCCGCCGACCCGGCCGCCGACCTGGCCGCTAGCTGTCGGCACCAGCAGCGCGCGACCTGGCTCAGCCGCGACGAGCTCGTCGCGCTGGTCGGCGAGCTGCGCGGCTGAGCCCTGGCCGGCCCCGCGGCCGGGCTAGGTGCCGCTGGCCAGCGCGGCCTGCAGCTCGGCCCGCTCGCCGGCGGTCAGGCGCTGGACCGGCACGCGCCGGCCGTTGATCTCGACCTCGATGTCCTTGACCTGGCCGTGCCGGGACTTGAGGTAGCTGATCAGCTTCTGGGTCAGGTCGATGGCATTGTTGGCCAGCTCGAGGATGGCCAGGATCTCGGCCGGCCCGAGCCGCGGCTGCTCGACCTCGACGGCGACCGGATCCACTCCCTCCTCGCCGCGCAGGTAGGCCGCCAGCTCGGCGGCCTCGCCGGCCGGGTCGGCGCCGGCGTCGGGGACGAGGTGAATGACGATCTCAGGCATGGCGAATCTCCTCGACTTCGGGGATGCCGGCCGGGCTGGCCGGCGCGGGTCGTCCCACCGTGATCAGCTGAAGCGGAGCCCAGTAGTAGGCGCGGCGCCGGAGCGCCCCGGCGGCCGCCAGGTACTCGCGCTGCGCCGCGGCCAGGGCCAGGTCGGCCGGCTGGCCGGCGGCCAGGTGGCGGTGAAAGGCGGTGATCAGCTCGGCGGTGGCGTTGTCGTCGGCGGGCCAGACCGGCGCCAGCACGCTGCCGCACCCGGATTCGAGGAACGCGGCGGGCAGGCCGAACAGCTCGTCGCCGGGCTGCTCGGTCATGCCGCGGCCGCTGATCGCGAGCTGCCCGGCGTCGCAGGCGGCCAGCACCACGACCTCGCTGCGCAGGCCCGCGGCCGCGATCTCGAATCCGTCGACGGGGCCGTCGGCCAGCTCCAGCGTCGACTCCATCGGCGCGTCCCGGCTGTCCTCGTCGGCCACGCTGTGGCCATGGGTCGCGACGTGCAGGCACCAGGCCCCGGTGAGCGTGCCGTCCGCGACGCCCGCCGCGAACTGCTCGCGAGTCGGCTCGGTCAGCATCGTCGCCGGCAGGCCCGCGGCCTGGTACACCGCCAGCGCGTCCCGCGCCTCCGCGCGGGCGCGCGGCAGCCGCGGGAGCTCGGCCTCGCGGCCGGGGAACTCGCTGACCACCACGCCGGCCAGGCCAGCCGGCCCGGCCGTACCGGGTGGCGCCGGGCGCGGCATGACCAGGCTGGTGAGGTTGGGCACGTGCCGGACCGAGAGCGAGGCAATGAGCGGCTGGCCGTCGCGGGGCATGGCGGCGAACGGGTACCAGTGCAGCAGGCGGTGGGCCGACACGATCAGCCGCCGCTTGCCCGCCAGCAGCCGGCGGCCCTGCTCGGGCAGCAGCCGGGCGCCCAGCGGCTGGATGATGGCCGCGTCCATGGACAGGTTCGACCCGGTCAGCGAGCCGAGCACGGCGATGAGCGTGTCCAGCCTGGCCCGGCCGTCGTCGCCCAGCGCGATGCGCTCCACCACCACCTCGGCGGCGTCGATGGTCGTCACCAGCAGCGTGGTCGGGCGGAGGAAGAAGTAGTAGAGCACGACCTCGTCCGGGTCCAGCGCGGCCTGGACGGCGGCCACGGTCACCGGCGGCAGCGTCGCCGCCAGGTCGCGGCGGGCCACCGCCCGCATGTCCCACAGCCGGAGACGGCGCGCCCGCAGGGCCTGCCGCTGCGGCTCCGCGATCGGCCCGTGAATGGCCGCGGCGAGCTCGCGCAGCTCGCGATCCAGGTCCGGCAGCGACAGGCCGGGCGGCGCCAGCCCGGCCATGTCCGCAGCGATCCCCCGCCGCCTCCGGCCCGCCGGCGACCGCGCCGTCCTGGCCCATCAGGCCGCGGACCGACGCGCGGGCCTTGGCCAGCTCCATCCGCTGCAGCATGGTGTCGAAGTCCTGGCGCTGCCAGGCGCAGAAGATGCCGATGGTGAAGGCGTCGAGATGGGCGGCCAGGTACGCCGCCTGCTGGAACGGGGCGCTGACGCGGTACCGGTCCCGCTCGATCAGCTCGATGGCCCGGGCGGCGGCCGTCTCGGCGCCCTGGAAGCCGGGCGGCGCGAGTTCCATATACGCCTTGGCCAGCGTCGACGCGAGCATGACGGCCTGGGCCCGCTCGACCTCGCCGGTCAGCGGCACGACCAGGGCCAGGGCCTCCTCGAACAGCGGAACGGCCGAGGCCGCCTCGCGCGCGACGACCAGCACCCGGGCCTGGGCGTCGAGCGCCTGCGCGACGGTCAGCGGCCACCCCAGCTCCCTGGCCCGCTGCACGCAGGCCGCCGCCTCGGCCCGCAGCCGGGCCAGGGTCGGCGGGTCATCCGGCTGCGCGCCGGCCGCGTCGAGCAGCGCACCGACCTGCCTCATGATCTCCAGGAACTCCGGCATGCCCGGTCCGGCGGCGGCGTCGTCGCCGGGCGCCCCGCCGGGCGGTGGCGGGTCGCCGAGCCGGTCTCTCAGCCTGCGGGTGACGGCCGCCTTATGGCGCGGCATCTCCAGCACAACGTCGGAGATCTGCGTGACCTGTTCCCCCGCCACCTGCCGGGCCCGCGCCCGGGCGTCGCCGTCGCCCAGCGCCAGTCCCATCCGCAGCGTCGCGAGCTGCCCCTGCAGCGTCAGCACCCGGCTGATGGTCCGGTCGAAGTGGCTGGGATCCTCAGGCGGGCCCGCCGGGACGGCGTCGATCCAGCCGGCGACCGCCGCGCCGACCCCGCCGGCGCCCGGCGGCGCGTACCCGAGCGCGGTCAGCTCGGCGTCCGCGGCCTCGGCCCGCTGCCCGGCCTCGAACCCGTCGCCGTTCCTGCTCGCCAGCTCGGCCAGGCCGAGCAGCGCACCGGCGTGCGCCAGCGAGGGGGCCGGCGCCGCGTCCAGCGCCGCGAGCAGCCGCCGCAGCCGGTGGTCCGCATCCGGGAGACGGCGCTGCGCCGCGGCGGCGGCCCGGTCGGCCGACGCCGTGGCCTCCCGGTCGTCACCCGCGGCCGCATACTCGCGGCTGGCCGCCGTGAAGTTCCGCTCGGCCGCCTCGTCGTCGCGCAGTGCCGTCGCGGCCCGGCCCAGGCAGTCCAGCAGCCGCGCCGCGTTGCCCGCCAGCAGCCGGCGGCCGCCCGGCGACAGCCGCGCGCGGCTCAGCACGGCCTGGTACTCCTGCCTGGCCGCGGTCATCGCGGCGAGGTCCGCGGGCACCGCCTGGTCCGCGTAGACGCGGCGCAGCGCGTCGGCGACACCGGCGTCGATCTGCTGGCATTCGGCGACCGGCCCGAGGTCGGCCGGAGTCAGCCCGGCCGGTCCCGGCGCGCGCTGGCCGACCAGCTCATGCGCCGCCCGGAGCAGGCCGGCCACCCGCTGGCCGGCCGGTGACGCCGCGTGCCAGTCGCGCTGGCTGAGCTCCGCCAGCTTGTCCGGGCCGCCGACGAGCACCAGGAGCCGGCCGTAGACGGCCCGGAGATCGGGCCACGGCAAGGCCTCGATCGCGGCGCGGAACTCCGCCGCGCCGGGCGGCCCGCCGGCCGCGGCGAACCGCTCGATCAGCTCGCGCGCCCGGACCTCGGGACCGAGGTAGTGCTCAGCCTCGTACCGGGCCTCGAAACGATCCCACACCTCGCCCCGCCCCCTCGCACAGCCCGCGATCGGCCGCACCCCGATCCAACCACGTGCCGGGCGCGCCCGCGATGGGCAAGATCCCGCCACGGCTCGGCCTCGGGGCCAGTGCCATTTCATGATCCCGTAGTGTTTGCGGCGTCAGAGCCCGCTACTTCTACGGGATCATGATGGAGGCCTGCTGATGTCACAGCACACGGCTCCCGGACCGCCAGCATCACCCGGCACTAGCGCCGGGTTCGTTTTCGACGCCCGGCGCTGGAGTGGTTACGAGGTGGCCGCGGGCGGCCTGTCGCTGCTGCTCCTGGCCCTGGTGTCAGCGCCGTGGTTTGGCATCAGGTTCACCGGATGCCCGCCGCAGGACGGGTTCGCCTGCCAGGTCTCCGTGACCGGAACGGTCCACGGCACCGTGCACGGGTACATGTGGGCGACCATCGTGCCCACCCTGGTCATCCTGGCGTGCTCGTACTGCGCGCCGGGTATGACACGGTCCCGTTCTTGCGGTGGCCATCGGACCGGCAGCTGCTGGCCGGGGCCGCCTGCGCGAACCTGCTGATCGTCGTGGCCGCGTTCCTCGCGAAGCCTGGCTACATCCCGCTGCCCAATCCCCGCCACCTCCCGGTCGAGCCGGTCCCGCCGCCGATCCTGGCCGTGAGCTGGGAATGGGGCGCCTACCTGACCCTGGCCCTCGCGGCCGCGGCGGCCGCCGCCGCCATCCTCAGCATTCCGGCCGCCCGGGCACGGCTGGCCGGCCTGGCCGCGCCAGGCCGCGTGACCAGCGCTCCTTCGCGGCCCGCGTAGCGGGCGGAGTCGTCGGGAACCGCGGACCAGGCGGAGTCCATGACGGCCGGGCTGAGCTAGCGGCCCGCCAGCCACTGCGCGATGTCGGTCACTACCGCCGGGTCCACGTGCTGCGGCGGGTCGTACTCGGCCGGCACCGACCGCCCCGCGCCAGGGAAGAACAGGTGGTTGTCCGCCTCGTAGACCCGGATCGCGACGTCGGGCCGGTGCCCGAGTCCGGCCCGCCACCGGGCCAGGTCGTCGGCCACCGTCACCTGGTAGTCGCGTCCGCCCTGGAGGATGAGCATCGGCCGGCCCAGCTCCGCCGCCGTCGCCACCGGGTCGTAGTCCCGCAGGTCCAGCCAGAACGACCCCGGCCACCCGAACGGCAGCTCGGCCGCCGGCGTGGTCGCGGCCAGGTCCGGCCCGCCGGCCAGCGCCGCCTGGCGCGCCGTCGTCTCGGCGAACTCCCCCGCGCCGGGCTCCGTCTCGGCGATGTAGCGCGCTACCCGGACCGCCTTCCCGGCCATCGGCTCCGCGTCCCCGGCCAGCAGCACCAGCCCGGCCACCGAGCCCTCGGCCGCCGCCACCCGCGGCGCTACCCGGCCGCCCATGCTGTGGCCGAGCACGAACACCCGTCCGGGGTCCACGCCCGGCTGCCGCTGGAGCAGGCGCACGGCGGCCACCGCGTGCGGCACGTATTCGTCGGTCACGGTGAACTCGCTGGCCTCCGCCACGTGACCGGGGTGCGCGAAGGTCACCTTGTCGAACCGCAGCACCGCCACGCCCTGGAAGCGCTTCCGCGGAAGCGTCATCCCCTGCGAGGGGCAGACTCACCAGGCGAGAAGCCGGCAGCCGGCGGCGCGGACGGCTGACCGGACAGCGCTCACCCGGCGTCGGCCTCGCGCAGGCGCAGGCTGGCCTGGGCGCCCAGCTCGCGGAAGCCGAGCGCCAGGGCGACGTGCCGAGAGGGGCCGGAGCGGGCGCGCCACTGGGGCAGCAGGCGGTCGGCCAGCGCGTAGGCCACGGCGGCCGACCCGGCGACCTTGGCCAGGCCGCGGTCGCGCGCCCAGGGTCCGGTGAGCACGGACAGGTGCGCGGTGCGGCACGGCCAGTCGCGGTATCCGGCCGCCGCCGAGACCCGGTCGTCCTCCCAGACCGCGAAGGCCGGGGAGGTGATCTCGTCGATGCCGCTCTCCGCCCGGTCGGCGGGGTCGACCGCCGAGAGGAACGAGGCCAGGTCGCTCGGGCCCGCCAGGATGACGGGCGGGCCGTCGTGGCGGCAGAAGTCTTCGGCGTCCAGGTAGGCCAGGGTGGCGGGGCCGAGAATCTCGGCGATGCGCAGCCGTCCGGCCAGCACTGCGGCGTCGGTGACCGACGCCGCGGGCAGCCCGGCCAGGGCCTGCTCCACGATCTCGGCGGTGGCCGGGTCCGGCGCCGTGGCGATGACGGCCCCGGCGTTGGTGACCAGGGCCGTCCAGCCGGACGGGCCCAGCCTCGACTGCGCGGCCACGGCCACCCTGACCTGGGGGGCGAACTGGACCGGCGCCCCGGCCAGGCTCGTCCACAGCAGGCGGCTGCGCGCGGTCAGCTCGGCCAGGGACATGGCTCTATTCAAGCCCAGCCGCGGGATGGCTCAGCACAACTCGCTCAGCACAACTCGCGCAGCGCGGTGGCCAGCGGCTCCAGCACCGCCGGCGTGTGCGGTGGCGGCAGGGAGATGATCAGGAGCTGGGCTCCGGCCTGCGCATAGGCCGCGGCTGTTGCGGATGTCGATGCTGGGTCGCCGCCGAACCGGGCCTGGGCCGACAACCCGGATCTGCGGGGGTCGCGGCCGATCTCGGCGCAGTGCTGATGGAGCGCGTCGCGGGCCTGGCCGAACTCCTCGATAGTGCCGTCGTCGCAGTTCCAGTGCTGGGCGAAGCCGTCGCGGCCGGGGACGCCGAGGCCGGCCAGCCGGAGCTGTGGACGTTCATCGAGTTCCGCGTCGCCGCTGATCGCGCGACTGAGCTGGCGGCCGCCCTGAGCCGCGTGCTCAGCGCGGAAGGCAGGTGGTACTGCGATTTCCGCTCCCGCGACGAGGTGTTCGTTGCCTTCCATGGCCAGGTATTCCGGTACCGGCGCGGAGATCGTTACGGGCGGGCCAGGGCCGAGGCGTACGGCCGGTCCATGGGCGTACCCGAGGCCCAGCTCGACTGGCCGGAGTAACCCGGTTCAGTCGTTCGCAGCCGGCCGGCCGAGCATGTGCCTGCGGATCTGCGCCGTGGCGGTGGCTACGGCCACGACGGCGCCCTCCTGGTCAACGAGTTCCCCGGCGAGGAAGGCAACGTCCCGGCCGCGTCGCACCACCCGGCCTCGCCCGGTCAGGCGGCCCGCACGGGCGGGCCGCAGGAACTGCACGTGCAAGTCCGTCGTCGGGGCAAAATCACCCGGCTCAAGCCCGCAGACCAGGGCTGGTCCCATCGTGTCGTCGAGCATGGCAGCCAGGAAGCCACCCTGCACGACTCCGGCCGGGTTCAGGAACGCGCTGCCAGCAGTGAACGCGACCTCGATCGTTCCCTGCTCCGGATCGACCGCGACGAGCTCCCAGCCGAGGGTGACCGCCGCTGCCGGGAGCGGCACCCGGCCTTCCACCGCGTCCCAGAAGGGACCTTCGCGCTTCACGGTCAGCAGCTTGGCAGACCCGCCGGGGAACTGGTGCCGCCCGGGTGCGCTGGTGGCCCGGGGTCCCGCCAGGGCCGACGGCAGAACCGGCATCATGAGGGCATGACGCTGAACCCGGCGGGCCAGTATGACGATGACCGCAACCTGCGTGCCCGGCAGCGTTTCTGGGCGCACCAGGACCCGTACCTCGACACCGCGGACTGGGTGCTCAGCCTCATCGACCTGGCACCGGGGATACGGGTCCTGGATGCCGGGTGCGGGAACGGGGTCTACCTGCGCGCGCTGGCCGGCCGGGAGGTCAGGGCGGCCGGGTGCGACCTGTCGCCGGGGATGCTGCGCGGCGCCGGCCACCCGGCGGTGGCCTGCGCCGACGTGACCGCCCTGCCGCTGCGCGACGGGGCCTTCGACGTGGTGCTGGCGATCCACATGCTCTATCACGTGCCCGACCGGGAAGCGGCCGTGCGCGAGCTGCGCCGCGTGCTGGCCCCCGGCGGGACGTGCGTCGCGGTGACCAACGGGGCCCGCGAGCTGCTGTCGCTGCGCCGGCTCACCGAGCAGGCGGTCAGCCAGGTCACGCCCGGCTGGCGGATGCGCCGCGCGACGCACGCGTTCACCGCCGAGAACGCCGCGCCGCAGCTCGGCGCGGCCTTCAGCTCGGTGACCTGCGTGCGCCCGGCCAGCATGCCGCCGGTGGTGATCCGCGACCCCGCGCTGGCCGCGGACTTCGTGGCCAGCTGGGCCAGCTTCTACCAGCACGAGACGGCCCGTCCGTGGGCCGACGTCGTCGCCGACGTCCGGGCGCAGGTGCAGGCCATCATCGATCGCGAGGGCGCCTTCATCACCTCCGGCGATCTCGCTGCCTTCATCTGCCGGTAGACCTGCGCCTGAACGCGAGCCCGCTGGCGCTGACCGGCTGCTGTTGACGCGTTGCTATCAGGCGTCTAGCATAGTGATATCAATTTAATGATCAGCAGCAGTGAGCAGGTGGGACCATGAGTCTCAACGGCGGATGGGTCAGCTACGGCGGCGACGCCAGGATCGAACTCGCGGTCGGCCTGGTCGCCGTGGCGGGCTGCGCGGCCTACGCGGGAAGCCGGCTGCGGCGCACCATCCGGGCCGTCCGGCCGCCTGCCTCGGTCGTGGTTCTCATGTTCTCGCTCTGGGCCATCGCGCTCTTCGCGTTCCTGGTCGGGCTCGCGGTCTACGTCAGGCAGTACGTGCATGACTTCCCGCACATCGGATCGGCGGTCCATGACCCCATCACCCCGGTGACGCTGCTGGCCGCGGTGGCCCTCTTCGGCATCATCATGACGCGCACCGGGTGGCGCTTCCCGACCAGGCTCGGCAGCGCGGTGGCCGGCGCCATGGCCGCGCCGATGATCTTCGAGCTGCCCTTCGACCTCATCGTGATGGCCAGGACCTACCCGGCGCTGCCCCCGGACCCGGCCTTGTACCGGACGGTGTTCTTCACGCCGCTGATCCTGGTCGAGCTCACCACGCTGTGGCTGCTCACGCTGTCGCCGCTGGTGCGGGTGCGGAAGTCCACGCTCTTCTGCTTCGCGCTGATGATCGGCGTGTTCGCGATCTGGGCCCGGTACGGATTCGGCTACCCGCAGTCCGCGCTGCCCATCACCCTGAACGTGGCGTCGAAGATCCTGGCCTTTGTCACCGCCCTGACCTTGTTCCTGCCCGACCGGCTCCGGAACTGGCGGACGGACGGGCCGCCAGCCCCCGCTGCCGGCCGCGAGCAGGTCCGGCAGCTGGTCATGGCGGGTCCGGTCATGGCCAGCCCGGTCATGGCGGCCCCGGTCATGGCGGCCCCGGCCCGGACCGTCCGGGACGCGAGCGGGCCCCGCGCAAACGTGAACAATGGCAGCATGCCCGTCAGGGCTCCATTTCCGGCCAGGGAGGCAATCATGGGCGGCCCAGCGATCAAGGTTGTCGGACTACGCAAGAGCTTCGGCACGAAGGAGGCAGTGGCCGGGATCGACCTCGAGATCGCGGCAGGCTCCTTCGCCGGGCTGGTCGGACCGAACGGGGCCGGGAAGACCACCTCACTGTCGATGATGACCGGCCTGCTGCGGCCCGACACCGGGCAGATCCTGATCAACGGGCTGGACGTGTGGGCCGATCCGCCGGCCGCCAAGGCGATCATCGGCGTGGTGCCGGCCGAAGCCCGGCTGTTCGACCGGCTCAGCGGCGAGGAGCTGCTGGAATACGCCGGGCGGCTGCGCGGCCTGCCGGTCGGCGAGGCGCGGTCCAGGGCGGCCCAGCTCCTGGACGTGCTGGACCTGACCGCCGACTCGAAGCGACTGGTCGCGGACTACTCCACCGGCATGCGCAAGAAGGCCGCCCTGGGCTGCGCGCTGATCCACAACCCGTCGGTGCTGTTCCTCGACGAGCCGCTGGAGGGCGTGGACCCGGTGTCAGCCGACGCGATCCGCCGGATGCTGACCAGCTATGTCAGCTCGGGCTCGACCGTGTTGTTCTCCAGCCACGTCATGGAACTGGTCGAGCAGGTCTGCGACCACGTCGCGATCATCAGCCAGGGCCGGATCGTGGCCTCCGGCACCACCGAGCAGGTGCGGGGCGGTAAGACCCTGCAGCGCGCGTTCATCGACCTGGTCGGCGCCAAGGCCAGCGAGGAGGGATTGTCATGGCTCGGCTCCTCGTCCAGCTGAAGCTGCGCCTGCTGGTCAACGCGCTACGGTCGTCCAGTCGCGCCAAGGCCTCGTTCATCATCAGCACAGCGTTCGCCGTGCTGACCGCGATCGGCATGTTCGCGCTGCTGGCCTTGCTGCACGGCCAGAGCTACGCAGTGGACCTGACCTCGGTCCTGTTCACCGTCTTCGCCTTCGGCTGGCTGATCCTGCCGCTGCTGGCGTTCGGCCTGGACAGCACCCTGGATCCGGCCACGATGGCCCTGTACCCGCTGCGGACCCGCCCGCTCGCCACCGGGCTGCTGGCCGCCTCGGCCACCGGCGCCTGGCCGGCCGCCAACGTGATCGGCCTGCTCGGGGTGGTGATCGGGCTGGCCCGCGGCGTGGCTGGGGTGCTGGTCGCCCTGGTCGCGGTGGTGCTGCAGGTGCTGTTCTGCATCACCCTGGCCCGCTTCGTGACCACCGGCATGGCCGGGCTGCTGCGCTCGCGCCGCGGCAAGGACCTGGCCGCCTTCCTGTTCATCCCGATCATCGCCGGCTACGAGTTCTTCACCCAGGTGGTGCCGAGGCTGGCCGCCACCGGGAAGCTCACCGCCACGAGCTTCGACGGCCTTGACGCCTGGCTGCGCTGGCTGCCGCCGGGCCTGGCCGCGCACGCGATCCAGGACGCCTCGGACGGGCACGCGGGCACCGCCCTGCTGCGCCTGGCGCTGCTGGCCGCCGTCATCGTCGTGCTCGGCTGGCTGTGGATCCGCTCGCTCAGCCGCGCCCTGGTCTCGCCCGACTCCTCCACCCAGTCATCGCAGGTGCGCGCCGCGGTGCTGCCATTCGCCCGGTTCGGCCTGCGCGGTGCGGTGGCGGCCCGGTTCTGGATCTACCAGCGCCGTGAGCCCATCTCGCTGGTCTACTGGGGCATGATCGCGGTCATCACGGCCGCCGCATCCGCCAGTGCCATCGTCGGCCAGAAGCACCAGCCCGCCGTGACGTTCCTGAGCGCGGTCCTCGGCGCGGCGTTCATCGGGTACTTCCACGCGAACGCGATCGGGTCAACCGGGCCGTCCTTCGTCATGGAGGCCACCGCGCTGACCGACCGCCGCGCGCTGCGCGCCTACCTTTCCGGGCAGAACATCGTGCTCGCCGTGATCGGGATACCGCTGCTGGTCGTGCTGACCTTCGGCCTGGGAGCCGCGGCCGGGTCCCCGACCTACGGGTTCAAGACCATGCCGGTCGCCCTGGCCGCCCTCGGCGCCGCGCTGGCCCTGAGCAACATCATCACGGTCAGCGGCGCCTACCCGGTGGTCAAGCGGGTGGGCAGCCCCATCTACACCTCGGCGCCGGGCTACGGGTCCAGCCGGGTGGCGGCCAGCTTCGGCACCATCCTCGGCGTCCCCCTGCTGGCCGCCCCGGTGATCGTCGCCGCGGTGCTCACCGCGGGTGCCCCGCTGGCGATCCGGGCCCCGGTGCTGACGGTCTGCGGCGCCGCCTACGGCCTCGCGCTGGCCTGGGCCGGCGTGCGGATCGCGGCCGCCGCCGGCGAGGACAAGCTGCCGGAGCTCAGCCAGGTCGCGATGGCCAGCCAGCTGTAACCTCGGCCGGCGCTCAGGTAACGCCGACCTGGCGCGCCACCAGCACCTCCTCGACGAACCGCAGCACCGAGGCCGGGTCCAGCCCGGCGGCGGGCTGGCACCGCTGCCGGGCCAGGGCGGTCGAGATCAGCTCGCGGTCCGGGCCCGGCACCCGGCTCAGGGCCCATTCGCCGCCGTCGATCTTGGACACCAGCGTGCCGTCGACCGCGTACCGCCAGGCCCGGCAGGCGTTGAGCACCGCGTACTCGCCGGGATACAGCTCGGCGCCGCTGCGCAGCCCGATAGCCCTGCGCCCAGCCCGATAGCCCAGTGCAGCTCGGCCGCGAGCTGCGCCCGCACCAGCTCGCCGGGAACCGGGGCGAACACCTGGTCCGCCGGGCGGCCCGGCCCGAGCAGCCGCCCGGCCGCGCGGCAGACGGCGAAGTGCAGCACCAGGTCCGGGTCGCCGCCATGCCCGTGACCATCGACCACCTTGCGATCCTCGGGCTCGGTGGTCAGGTGCAGCTCGAACGCGGGCCGCGCCACCGGATGCCGCGCCGCGGCCAGCGTGACCACGCTCAGCTCCAGCCCCGCCGCCGGGCACGGCAGCCGGTCCTCGCTCAGCGCCTCGGCGGCCGCCGCCTGCTGCCCGGCCGTCATCGCGCCCTCGCTCACGACCAGGATGTCGACATCGCTGCGGCGGGCGTCGAAGCCGCCCAGCACCGCCGAGCCGTGCAGGTAAATCCCGGTCAGGTCCGGGCCCAGCACGCCGGCCAGTGCCGCGGCGACGTCCGCCCCGTACCGCTGCGACCTGGCGTCCATGAGCGCGAACCTAGTCCATGACGCCGTCGGTGACATCCACGACATCCACGGGAAGCGGCACGGGCGCGTAGTCCGCCCGCTCCGGGTCACGGACCCCGGGCACGAAGACGACCAGGCACGACAGGGCGGACAGCCCGGCGCCGACCAGCACCGTCTCCCGTGCCCCGATCGATCCCGCGAGCGCGCCCGCGAACAGGAGGCCCAGCGGCGACAGGCAGATCGAGAACAGCCAGTCGACCGAGGAGGCGCGCCCGAGCATGTGGGCCGGCACCGCGATCTGCATGAGCGCGCCCCACAGGAGGTTCCCGTAGGTGAGCCCGAAGAACGTGATCGCACCGCAGATGGCGACGACGAACACGTCCGGCGCGACGCCGACCCCGGCCAGCGCGACGGACGCCGCGGCCCAGGCGGCCCAGATCATGATCATGCGCCGCCTCGGCGAGCCGAGGCGCCCGGCCACCACGGCGGCCAGCAGCCCGCCCACCCCGCTGGCGCCGAACGTCACGCCGTAGGCGACGGGGCCCTGGTGCAGGACGTCGCGCACGATGAGCGGGAAGGTGACCGCCGTCGGCGCGAACGCGGCGAAGTTGGCCACCCCGGTGGCGAGGATCCCGTACCAGAGCCAGCGCTGGCGCATCGTCCAGCGGATGCCCAGGCGGGCGTCGGCCACGACGGACCGTCCCGACGGGGCCGGCGCGGGGACATGGGCCATCACCAGCAGGCACAGCCCGCTGACGACGAAGGTCCCGGCGTCGATGGCGAATGCCGCCGAGGCTCCCCCCGCGGCGACGATCACGCCCCCGAGCGCCGGCCCGAGGAAGGACGACCCGACGGTCTGGCTCGCGCTGTTGAAGGCGTTGCCCTGGGTGAGGAGGTCGGCCGGCAGCAGCTCCGGCATGATCGCCCGGTAGGCCGGATAGAAGAAGGCGTCCCCGGCGCCGACGACGGCGGACAGCACGACCAGTTCCGTGAGGTTCAGCGCATGGACCGCCACGAGCGCGGCGAGGGCCGCGATGGCACCGCCCCGCAGGGCGTTCGCGCCGAGCACGACCAGGCGCCGCGGGAGCCGGTCGACCAGCGCTCCGGCGAACAGCAGGAACACGGCGTTCGGTGCTACCCGGGCCGCCTCGACCGCCGCGAGGGCGCTGGCGTGGTCACTGATGCGCAGTGCTTCGAGCGCGATGGCGACCGTGTAGATCCCGTCGCCGACGACCGAGATTGTCTGCCCGCCCCACAGCAGGGCGTAGTCGCGATGGCGCAGCGCCCGGGGTAGTCCGCGCATGTGTCACGAGGCTAGGACCTAGAGCAAGCTCTAGGTCAAGCCTCCGCACCGCGGACGCGTCCGTGACCTGCAGACCAGCGGCCTACCCAGCGGCCTACCCGGCCGGCCGCGCCGCCGCGGCGTTCCAGAACGCGCACTGGTGCTCGGCCCCGTAGGTGGCGGCCGTGATCGCGGCGCTCTGGTCGCCGGGCCGCAGCGACATCAGCAGGCGGCTCGAATAGGCCGGCCAGGCGGGCTGGCCGGGCACCTCGGGCGCACCGAACGCGGTGAACGCGCCCCAGTACCTGACCATCTGCCGCGACAGCTCGAGCTGCCTCGGGGTGAGCAGGTCATACAGCGAGTAGCCGTTGTTGAAGCTGGGCCACAGGTAGGCCAGCTCCATGGCGTGCCCGGCGCCCCACTGGTAGCCGGGGTGGTCCCGGTTGAGGCCGGGCGCGTGCAGGTCGTCGAACTGGTAGAAGAACGTGCGGGTGGTCGACGCGAACTGCGCGGCCAGGTTCTGGTTCGGGCACCCGCCGATGCCGGTCAGGAACCCGCTGTCGGTCCAGATGTCGCCGATCGCGTAGGCGGCGGTGTAGGGGTGCGGGTAGGAGCCCCACCGGTAGCGGGCCAGGATGGCCGGGGCCCGCGAGCCGTAGAGCTGGGCCACGAGCTGGTTGTACTGCTGATGGGTCAGCCCGGTCAGGCCCTGCGAGAACGTGCGGCCCTCGTCGTGGTTGTCGCCGATGAGCAGCGGCACCCGGGTGTAGTGCCCGGTGGCGACGGCCTGCGCCACCGGCACCGGCAGGTCCGGGCCGCCGTAGGCGAACTCGGGCGAGTAGCTGGTGCTGGCGTCCAGCAGCCTGGCCTCGGGCAGGGCGCGCAGGCACGCCGCCGCGGTGGCCGCGCTGGTGCAGCCGGCCTGCTGGGCGAAGGCCAGCCCGGCCGCCCGGGCCTGGGCCGGGCTCAGCGACGGGCAGCTGCCGCTTTCCATGATCGCGCCGTGGAAGTCGCCGCGGACCAGCGGCGAGGTGAGCAGCGCGCACACCGACCAGGCCCCGGCCGACTCCCCGGCGATGGTGACCCGGTCCGGGTCGCCGCCGAACGCGGCGATGTTGCGGTGCACCCAGGCCAGCGCGGCCTCCTGGTCAAGCAGGCCGAAGTTGCCGCCCGAGCTCAGCGCGGACGTGCTCAGGCCGGGCACGTCGAGGAAGCCGAACGGGCCGAGCCGGTAGTTGATCGACACCACCATGATGTGGTCGGTCGAGGCGATCAGCGCGCCGTCGTGCTGGTCGCCGGCGCCGGTGGTGAGCCCGCCGCCGTGGATCATGAACAGCACCGGCCGCCCGCGCCCCGGCCGCCCGCTCGGCCCGCGCCGGCCGGGACCGGCGCCGGGCGGCGCGAAGACGTTCAGGTACAGGCAGTTCTCGCTGTCCACCCGCGGCCCGTTGCCGCTGGCCAGCTGGGCGCACCGGCCGCCGTAGGCGGTCGTCTCGCGGATCCCGTGCCAGCGCGGTGCGGGCTGCGGGGCGGCCCAGCGCAGCGCGCCGACCGGCGGGGCGGCATAAGGGATGCCGAGCCACTGCGAGATCCCCTCAGCGTGCTTGCCCCGCACCCAGCCCCGGTCGGTGGGCACGACCAGGCCGTGCGCCCAGCCCGGCCGGCCGGCGGCGGTGCCGGCGCCGGCCGGGCCGGTGCCGGCCTGCGCCGCGCCCGGCATCACGAAGGCCAGCGGCAGCGCCGCGGCCACGGCGGCGGCCGCCGCCACCCGGAGCCGGCGCGTCGTCCCCGGCCTGCGGCCGGGCCATCTCGCGTGCATTGCTACCTCCTTGATCAGGTCAGGGCACCGTCACGTGCGCGGTCAGCGGCAGGCTGGCCGACGAGTCGCCGACCATGACGCCGTAGTCGCCAGGGGTGACCGTCCAGCCGCTGGTCCTGGGGTTCCACCAGGCGAACGCGCCGCGGCCGAGCACGAAGCTGACCCGCCGCGTCTGGCCCGGCCGCAGCTCCACCCGCTGGTAGCCCCTGAGCTGCTCGGCCGGCTCCCCCGTCGACGCCGGGTCGGCCACGTAGACCTGGGCCACGTCGGCGCCCGGCCGCGAGCCGGTGTTGGTGATGCTGGCCGACGCGATCAGCTCACCGCGGCGGCCAGGGCGGACGGCCAGGTGGCTGAACGCGAACGTGGTGTAGGACAGCCCGTACCCGAACGGGAACATCGGCGTGCGGTGCCTGGTGCTGTACCAGCGGTAGCCGACCAGGACGCCCTCGGAGTAGTGCACCTTGCCGCCCACGCCCGGCCACTGCCGCTTCGTGCGGGCGGGCACCTGGGCCAGGCTCCGCGGGAAGGTCACCGGCAGCTTGCCGGACGGGTTCACGTCGCCGAACAGCACGGCCGCGATCTCGTCGCCGTCGTCCTGGCCGGGGTACCAGGCCTCGACCACGCCCTTGACTGCGGCCAGCCACGGCATGGTCACCGCCGAGCCGCTGTTGAGCACCACGATGGTGTCCGGGTTGGCCGCGGCCACGGCCGAGATGAGCTGGTTCTCGACGGCGGGCAGGGTGATGCCGGGCAGGTCCGAGCCCTCGGTCTCGAAGTTGCTCGCGAACACCACCGCGACGGTCGACCGGCGGGCCGCCCGCACGGCCTGCTGGAGCAGCGACGGGTGCTGCGGCGGCGCCCAGCCCAGCGCGATGGCGTCGGAGCCGAACGGGATGGTGTCGGCGTAGTCGACCTCGATGCTGGCCTGGCCGGCCGGCAGCGTCACCGTGGCCCGGCTCACCGAGCCGAACCCGGTCTGGCTGGCGAACACCGCCTGGCCCTTGATCTTCACCGCCGCGGTGCCGGTGAACGACAGCGACAGCACGTAGCGGCCCGTCGCGGGCAGGTCGATGCGGCCGGAGAACCTGGCCGACCAGCCCGAGGCCTTCACGCCGCTGGCCGGGGACTTGCCGTTCCAGGCCAGCGCGACGTCGGCGACCTTGCCGGTCGCGGCCGGCTTACCGGAGAACGTGGCGTTGTTGTAGTACTTCGCGCTGAGCCCGGAACCGAACGCCGAGGCCGGCACGGCGGCCAGCGCCCCGGTGGACGGGATGTTGCCCGGCGCGTAGCGCACGGTCACGCCACTGGCCTGACCGCGCCGGGCGATGCCCTGGGCCGGGGTGACCACGTGCGGCGCGATCACGCCCGCGCTGCCGCCGCCCGAGGTCAGCGCGTACTGGCCCGCGTCGGCGCCGATGACCGCGACGCTCTTGTCCCGGCCCGGCGTCAGCGGCAGCACGCCGCCCGCGTTCTTCAGCAGCACCGTGCCCGACTGCTCGACCGCACGGCCGATCCGCGCGTGCGCCGGCGTGGCCACGTTGTCGCTGAGCGAGCCCGTCGGCGGCCTGGCGAACAGGTTGAAGCGGAACATCTCGGTGAGGACCCGCGACACCATCTGGTTCAGCGTGGCCATCGGGACCTGGCCGTCCCGCACGGCCTTCTTCAGCGGCGCGCCGTAGTAGTCCGCGCCGAACAAGGTCCCGCCCGGCATCTGCATGTCCAGCCCGGCCCGTGCCGACGGCACCGTCGAGTGGGTCGCGCCCCAGTCCGAGGTCACGAAGCCGGGGAAGTGCCACTCCCGGTCGAGCACGTTCCTGAGGTAGCGGTTCTGGCAGGCGTACTGGCCGTTGATGGTCGAGTAGCTGCACATGACCGAGGCCGCGTGGCCCTGCGTGACGGCGGCCTCGAACTGCGGCATGTAGATCTCGTGCATCGTCCGCTGGCTGACCAGCGCGTCGTCGGCCGCCGTGTTGCGGTTGGTCTCCTGGTTGTAGACGGCCCAGTGCTTGACCTGGGACAGCACGCCCTGGCTCTGCACGCCGCGGATGAACCCGACCGCGGTCTGGCCCGACAGGTACGGGTCCTCGCCGTAGCTCTCGAACGCCCGGCCCCAGCGCGGGTCGCGGACGATGTTCACGGTCGGGCCCAGGTTGACGTCGGCGCCCTTGCCGCGCTCCTCGCTGCCGACCACCGTGCCGTAGGCCCGGTCCAGGGCCGGGTCCCAGGCCGAGGCGAGCGAGACCGGCGCGGGCAGCTGGGTCACGCCGGGCACGCCGTCGGCCACGCCCTGCGGCCCGTCCTCCAGGTTCAGGGCGGGGATGCACAGGGCCGGGTTAGCCGCGAGGTGGCCGACGTAGCCCGACGTGCCGTTGGCGTAGCCGACGCCGTCGACCATGGCCAGCTTGTCGCCCAGGGTCATGCGCCGCAGCAGCTGGCGGACCCGGACGCCGACAGGCGCGCGGGAGTGCACCCACGGGCAGCTGGCAGCGCGGGCCGCGCTGCCGGTCCTGGCGGCGCGGCCGGCCTGTGCGGAGCTGCCGGTCCGGGCGGCCGCGGCCGCGGTGGTCATGCTGGCCGCCGCGGTCAGGCCGATGGCTAACGAGGTCGCGGCGGCAGCCGCGGTGACGATCCGGCGGAGTCTGCGCAGGCGAGTCAGATCGGGGGTCATGAGGTCCTCCAGCGCGAGCGGGACGGCTGAGGCGGGGACACGCCGATGGCCGCACTCTCCCCCGGCGCCCGAGTTACGTCAATATCTGCGGCTGTCACCGAACAGAAATAAACTGTTAATTCGATTTCGCATTAACGCACGCTGGTATGGGGCAAACAGTGGCCTACTTGCTACAGTACTGATGTGCAGCCGCGGGTCCTGACCAGCAAGCCTGCCCCCAGGTCGAGCCGTGCGCTCGTGCTGACCGCGCTGCGCGAGCGCGGGGCCATGAGCCGCGCGGAGCTGGCCCGCTACGTGCGGGTCTCGCCCTCCACCATCAGCGCGGTCGTCCAGGAACTGGCCGCCGACGGCCTCATCGTCGGCACCGGCGAGCCGCCGGCCCATCCGCCCGAGCAGCCGCCCCGGACCGGCCGGCCCGGCCTGCGGCTGACCCTCAACCCCGGCGCGGGCACCGTGGCGGGCGTCGAGTTCGGCTTCCGCCGCCTGCGCGTCGAGCTGTGCGACCTGGCCCACAACATGATCGGCTCCCGGGCGTGCGACCTGCCCGAGGACCACGCCAGCGCCGACGGCCTGGCCGCCGCCCGGCGGCTGCTGGACGAGGCGCTGGCCGCCGCCGGGCTACCGCACGGCACCCTGATCGGCGCCGGCGTCTCGCTGCCCGGCCCGGTCCGCCAGCACCCCGACGTGATCAAGCCGTCGGCGATCCTGCCCGGCTGGCGCGGCGTCACCGGCCGCGACATCGAGGCCGCGCTGGGCGTGCCGGTGAGCATCGACAACGACTCCAACCTGGCCGCGCTCGGCGAGCACGTCTGGGGCGCGGGCCAGGACTGCACCGACTGCGTCACCATCAAGTTCCACAACGGCATCGGCTGCGGGCTGTTCGTGAACGGCACCCTGGTCCGCGGCGCGGCGGGCGGCGCGGGCGAGATCGGCCACACCACCGTCGACGAGCGCGGCCCGCTGTGCCGCTGCGGCAAGCGCGGCTGCCTGGACAGCTACGCCGCCGTCCCGGCCATCCTCGACGCGCTGGCCCCGCAGTACGGCCCGCTCACGATCACCGCGCTGCTGGGCCTGCTAGCCAGCCGGGATCCCGGTGCCGTCCGGGTGGTGAGCGACGCCGCCGACCTGGTCGGCCGGGCGCTGGCCACCGCGTGCAACCTGCTCGCGCCGCAGCGGGTCATCGTGGTCGGGCCGATGGCCGAGGCGGGCGAGGTGGTCCTCGGCCCGATCCGCGCCGCGCTGGCCCGCAACATCGCGCCCAACGAGCCGCCCGAGGTGGTGCTCGGCGCGCTGGGCACCCGGCACACCGCGCTCGGCGCCATCGCCCTGGCCCTGGGCGAGAGCGACTGGCTCCCGGCCGCGGCCACCGCCTCCTGACCCGCCTCGTGACCCGCGCCCCGGCCTGCCTTCCGGCCCGCCTGCCGACCAGGTGGCGCGAGCCAGCATCAGCACGCTGGCCAGCACGCCCAGGCCGCCGAGGGTGATCAGGCGCGGATCCGACTGGCCCGCGCCGTAGGCCGCCCAGCAGGCCAGCTCGCCGAGGATCAGCAGCCAGGTGCCGCGCGAGATGCCGGTGGGATGCGCGGTCCGGTACGCGGACCAGATGGACGGCGCGACCTGGCCGGCGAACGCGGCGGTGAGCGCCGTGCCCAGGCCGATCCGCCCGGCCACGGCGCCGACCGCGATCAGCACCGCCGACCAGGCGATGATCAGGAGCGTGGCCCGGCGGGTGCGCTGGCCGCGGCGGGCGAGCAGCCCGGCCAGCACGCCGGCCAGCAGCACCGCGGCCGACGCGGCGGCCAGGGCGCTCCAGAATCCGGACAGCACGAAGTAGGCGAACCAGGCCGCGTTGTTGACGCTGGTGAGCGCGGCCCAGGACCAGGAGACGCCGGTCGTGTCGCCGGTCCGGCGCACCTTGAGGATCTGCGGCAGGAACTGGGGAATCGCCAGGATGGTGGCGATGATCGGCAAGTAGCTAAGCACGTCCGCCATGACCTCAGCCCCTGTTAATTATCGTGCCTTTTCCGGGCCCGCTGGCTAAATTACAGTAGTTATAGAGCGAATTGATTGCGGCTTTGTGCCGCCATCGGCAATCGCGGGCAAGGATTGATGTCATGGACGCCATCGACCGCAAGATGCTTGCTGAGCTCCAGGCGGAGGGCCGTCTGACGGTGACCGAGCTGGCCCAGCGGGTCCAGCTCAGCGTGGCGCCATGCCACCGGCGGCTGCGCGAGCTGGAGCGGACCGGGGTGATCCGCGGCTACCGCGCGGTGGTCGATGCCGACGCCATCGGCCTCGGGTTCGAGGTGCTGGTGAACGTGACCATGGACCGGGAGGACGCGGCCACCATCGAGGCCTTCGAGACCGGCCTGGCGCAGGTGGCCGAGGTCCGGCACGCCGAGCGGCTGTTCGGCGACCCCGACTACCTGGTCCGGGTGGTCACCACCGACCTGGCCGCCTACCAGTCCCTGCGGGACGAGAAGCTGGCCACCCTGCCCGGCGTCCAGCGGATCACCTCGACGATCGTCATGAAGCGCATCGTCGACGAGCGGCCGCTGCCGGTCTCGGCGCACCCGGCGTAATCGCGGCCGGCCCAGCCGCCGGGCGCCGGGCGCCGGTACAGTGCGCACGTGCAGGTACCTTCAGGCGCGCCGGACTGGCTGGCGGTGTTCACCGCCGAGGAGCGGCCCGACCTGTGGGCCACGGCGCGGAACGAGTCGCTGTTCGACGACGTGTGGCCGGAATACAACATGCACGGCAATAACACCGGGCGGTACTTCGGCGCGCTGTTCCCTCAGCACGCCCACCTGCAGGTGCTGCTGACCGACCAGCGCTCGGGCCAGATCATCGGCCGGGGCCGGACCATCCCGTTCCGCTGGGACGGCACGCTGGAGAGCCTGCCGGCCGGCATCGACGCCGTCGGCATCCAGGCCGTGACCGAGCCCGGCCCGCCCACGGCGCTGTCCGCGCTGGCCGCCGAGGTCGCGGCCGACTACCAGGGCGGCGGGCTGAGCGGACTGGTCATCAGGGCGATGGCCGGCGCGGCCCGGCGGCACGGGCTGGCCCCGCTGGTCGCCCCGGTCCGGCCGTCCTGGAAGGACCGCTACCCCCTGATTCCCATCGAGCGCTACGCCGGCTGGCAGCGGCCCGACGGCCTGCCCTTCGACCCGTGGCAGCGGGTGCACGCCCGTCTGGGCGCCACGCTGCTGCGCACCGAGCCCCGGTCGCTGGAGATCACCGCGCCGGTGGCCGACTGGGAGGCCTGGACCCAGATGGCGTTCCCCGGCGAGGGCGAGTACGTCTTCCCCGGCGGCCTGGCCCCGCTGACGGTGACCGCGGGGACCGGCGCGTACTGGGAGCCCAACATCTGGATGCGGCACGAGGTGTAGCGCGCCGGCTGCTGTCCGTCTGAGAAAGGGGGCCGCCATGCTCGAGTCGGCTGCGCTGGTGGCGTTCGCGGCCAGCACCGACCTGGACCGGTCGCGGATGTTCTACCAGGACGTCCTCGGCCTGACCCTGGTCAGCCAGGACGACTTCGCCTGCGTCTTCGACGCCCGCGGCACCATGCTCCGCGTCACCGCTGTCGGGGAGCTGGCCCGCGCTCCCTACACGGTCCTCGGCTGGCAGGTTCCCGACATCACCGCCACGACCAGGTCCCTTGTGGCGAAAGGCGTCGCGTTCCACCGCTACGCGGGCATGAGCCAGGACGCCGACGGCATCTGGACCGCTCCCGGCGGCGCGCAGATCGCCTGGTTCCCCGACCCCGATGGCAACGTCCTGTCCCTCACCCAGCCCGCGTAGCGTGCCGAGCCGATGACCCCGAGCTGATGACCTGACCCCGGCCGGGCCGCGTTTCCGCGGAAACGTTCTCTGCACGTGCGTGACGCACTTGCGTGCGACGCTTCCGCGGAAGCGCGCCGAGCTGGTCCCGGTGCTCCTGCGGGACGAGAAAGGGATGGCCCCCATCGGCCGACCGCTGCGAGCATCAGCGCATGGATCAGAGCATCACACCGGATCGTCCCGGCCAGCAGATCGCCGAGGTCGTGGCCGCCGAGCGTGAGACGCTCAGCCCCGAGTGCCGGGCCAGCCCAGGCCGCCTGGAGGCGCTGCTCGCGCCCGACTTCCACGAGTTCGGTGCCTCGGGCGGCGAATTCGGCTTCGCGGGCACCGCCGCGCTCGTGGCCGCCGCGACCGACCCCGACGGCGAGCCGATCAGGGTCGAGAACATGCGCGGCTGGCTGCTGGCCGACGGGCTGGTCATGCTGAAGTACACCTCCGGCCACGAGGGCCGGCGCGCCCACCGGACCTCGCTGTGGCGGCGCACGGCGCTGGGCAGGTGGCAGATCTTCCACCACCAGGGCACGGTCACAGCCAGCTAGCCGCCAGGCGCGAGTCCGACGAGCTTGGAGAGGAATCGATCGGCCTGCTCGGGGAAGGGCGGCCAGGGCAGGTCAGGCTCATTGATCCGCAAAGACAGCATCCCGATGACGGCCGTCCGGAGATCGAGTGCGACGGTGGCGGCGTCCCCTGGCGAGGCAACCCCGGCGTCCATGCAGCGCTGCACCGCAGCCGTGGTGCGCGTGAACGCGGCCTCCTTGAAAGGCATGCCGACCTTGCTCTCATGCATCACCTTGTAGAGGCCGGGATGCTCCTGCACCCAGGCCGCCTGGGCCAGGATCCGTGCGCGCAAGCCGAGAGCGGGGTCCTGATGTGCGGCCTCGGCGTCATCCGCAGCCTGGAGCATCTCCGCATGGCAGCGTTGCATGGTCGCCGCGACGAGCGCGTCACGATCTGGAAAGTACAGGTAGACAGAGGTCGGGGATATCGACACCGCACGTGCGACCGCGCGCAGCGACAAGGCCTCGTCGTCGGCTAGGTCGCCGAGCATCTGCACGGCGGCGGAAATGATCTCCTCCCGCAGCCGCTCCCCCTGCCCGCGCGCGTTGGGGCGGCGAGGGCCAGCAGAGAGACCTGCCGAGGTGATGTCGTCCATCGCCCGGTCATTCTAGCTTCGCGTCCTTGCGCCGTGGCCGGCTCTAACGATACGGTCGTTCATGCAAGGACGCCTGTCCATATAACTCAGGGGATCGCAATGCCGCTAACGCTCCAAGAGGCTCAGACAGTCATCACCGGCGCACACGAGCGCGCCGCCAAGATAGCTGCGCTGGTCACGGTCGCGGTCGTCGACGAAGGCGGACACCTGCAGGCCCTCGGCCGCATGAACGGCGCAGCGCCGCTCTCAGCCCAGATCGCCGAGACCAAGGCGGCCAGCATCGCCCTCTTCCGCCGCGACGGTGCCGCACTGCGCCAGCTGCAGGAGGCCAACCCTGGCTTCTTCGCCCAGCTGGATCGGGCCGTGCGGGTGCCCATCCTGGCGGGCGCCGGCACGGCGCTCATCCGGCGGGGGGACACCGTCCTCGGCGCGCTGGCGGTAAGCGGCGGAATGAAGCCCGGGCAAGACGACGAATGCGCAGAAGCCGGGCTTACTGTTCTCGCTCCGTAGTGCAGCCCCTCACCAGTCCCTGACCGGGTCTTGGTGACTGACTGGGTCTTGGTGACTGAGCGT
>CAWGHW010000017.1:0-260932 GCA_963822485.1 uncultured Actinomycetota bacterium | reverse complement strand
GTCCGGCCCCCTGTGTAAACGGGTGGACTGCCGACGAGGTCGACGCGATGGCTGAGCGTGCGCTCAGTTCCCCCGGGAAGAACGCCATGCGCCGGTACGAGACGGACTCTTAGAGTGCCGCGGCCAGCAGATCGCGCTGGTGCTGTTCGCACCAGCGCCGAGCGCGAGTTGCTGAACCCTCTATCGCGCGCCAGTGGTCGGCGAAGGCCCGATGCCCGGCGGCCGCTGCCTCGGTGACGATGTCGTACGTCCAGTCATGGTTAGCCACCAGGGCCTCGGCGACCTCCCGGCGGCCGGCCCGGGACAGCCCGCTGGCCTGCAGGAAAATACGAAACCGCGCCAGGACCCGGCCCTGCCGCTCATCGGTGATGTCCTGGTCGCCCTGCAGCGGCACGAACGAGCGCGCCGCCGCGGCGAAGTCCCATGCGGCGCTGCCTGGCCCGGCCAGATCGAAATCGATCAGTGCGACCGCCAGGCCATGCTGGAATATCACATTGGCCGGATGCACATCGTTGTGACTGACCAGGCCAGTGCAGTACTGCGCCGGGACGGATCGGGGCCAGCGGTATGCTGCCGGGTCGAAAGAAGACACCGCGAGGTGGTAGCGGCGCAGCAGGTCGGCGACGCTGATCAACGCGTCATCGGTCCGCAACTCCCTGACCAGCGGAAGGATGGCCGCCTGGCCGGTCACGTAGGTCAGCGTCTCGGTCACGGGCCCGGCCGCGAGGACACGGGGAGCGCCCTCGAAGCCGACCGCTGACAGATGGGCCAGCAGAGCATGCGTGGCCTCCCGGCAAGGAGCCGTCGGCCGGACGACGGCATCGCCGACCCGGACGACCAGGCCGCGGTTCGCGCACCCGCCCGGCAGCCGCGCGCCGAACCCGGGCGCGCCGGACCCGGGCGCGCCAGAGGGCTCGCTGGCCAGCGCGCCCACCGGGCTAAGGGCTGCCGCGGCCGGCGTCGGCCTCAGTGAGCAGGGCGCGGGCGAGACTTGCGTGGGTGACCAGGCCATGGACGAACCCTCCTCGGATCGCGGCGCGTACCGCCCGGCTCTTCGCGACGCCATAGGCCACCGCGAGCACGAACGGGATCCGCTCCAGTACCTCTCCGGGTGTCACGATCATGCGGCTGTCAACCGGCGTCGGCACCAGCTGGCCGTGCTCGCCGATGAAGACCCCGGCCAGCTCCGCTCGCACCCCCAGCGCGGCCAGTTCTTCGCGCTCGGCCGGGCTCAGCGCGTCATAGATGGTCGACAGCCCGGGCGCCCAGGCGCCGATGGCCACCATGGCCATCGTGACGGAGGGCAGCAGGGCGAAGGCGCCGGCGATGTCGCCCTGCCGCCGGAGCGCGTCGGCCGTCGCGGCGTCATCCAGGATCATCGGAGCGTAGAACGCGTGAGCCGGCCCGCCACCGATCCGCGCCACGCTGCGGACCAGGTCCAGCAGGTCCCGGCCGTCAGGCGGCGGCACGGCCCCGGTCAGCTGGACGATCGGGCAGGGCGGGATCTGGGTCAGCGACGCGGTCAGGCCGCTGAGCGAGCGCGACCATGACATGCCGAGGACGTCACCGGGCGTGATCAGGTCCATCAGCGCCTGCCCGGCTGCCTCACCCATACGGCTGCGCAGCGACGCCTCGTCGTCATCCGGGAAGTTGAACACGAAGGCCTGCTTGAGCCCCAGGGCCGAGCACACCTCGGCCGACAGGCCCGCGTCCAGCCTGCCGCCGGGCAGGCCGATCTCGATGCGCACCATACCGGCCTCGCGGGCGCAGTCCAGCAGCCTGGCCACCCGGAACCTGCTAATGCCCAGGCTCTCCGCAATGTCGATCTTGGATGCGCCATCCAGGTAAAACTGCCGGGCCACCCGAGCAGCCAGGACAACTTCGGATGGCCGATCGGCCGACAACCCGGCCATGTCTCCCCTTCCAGTCAGCCGATCCGGTCGCTCATATGAGCGCACAGATCTCATATTCGCAGTTTTTCTTGACTTTTGACTAGTACCCCATCACTGTGTTGATCACAACCATTTGAGCGTGATGTTGCTCATATGAGCATACGCACGAGCCAGGCACGTCACCATCGCGGAGGTAGTTCATGAGGTCTTCCCTGGTCAGGCTGCGCAGGCTCGGGGCCGCGGGCGGCGTCGCCGCCGTGCTGGCCGTGGCCGCCTGCTCCGGTGGCGGCACGAGTGGCGGCGGCAATGACAGCAACTCGGGCACGGTGACCGTGGCGGTGGTGTCGAATCCGCTGATCACCGGGCAGATGGTGCCGCTGACCAAGTCGGTCTTCGAGAAGAAGTACCCGAACATCAAGGTCAAGTTCGCTACCTACACCGAAGGTGACCTGCGGGCGGCGATCGAGAAGGACGTCAGCACGCACAGCAACGCCTTCAACGTGATCATGATCGGGCCATACGAGGCGCCGTTGTTCGCCCGGAATGGCTGGCTGGACAACCTGTCCACCCAGTTCGTCTCGAAGGACGCCAGCTATGACGCCGGCGACCTGCTCCCCCCGATCGCCAAGGCGCTGTCCTACAAGGGCGGCCTGTACGCGGTGCCGTTCTACGGCGAGTCGTCGATGCTCTACTACCGCAAGGACATGCTCGCCCGGGCCGGCCTGACCATGCCGCAGCATCCGACCTGGGCCCAGGTGCAGAAGTTCGCCGCCAAGCTCAACCAGCCCGGCAAGGTCGCCGGCATCTGCCTGCGTGGCCTGGCTGGCTGGGGCGACAACATGGCCGCCCTGGACACGGTCGTCAACACCTTCGGCGGTGAGTGGTTCAACCAGAAGTGGCAGCCGCAGCTCACCTCGCCAGCGTTCGAGAAGGCAACCAGCTTCTACGTCAACCTGATCCGCAAGTACGGCGAGTCCGGCGCCTCCAATGACAGTTTCAACCAGCTGCTGACGCTCTACGGGCAGGGCAAGTGCGCGATGTGGTACGACGCCACCGTCGCCGCGACCTCCATCGCGACCACCTACCCGTCGGTCTACAAGCAGACCGGCTACGCCTTCGCCCCCACGAATCTCACCAAGTCGTCGGGGTGGCTGTGGACCTGGTCGCTGGGCATCCCGCAGGGCACCAGCAGCCAGGGCGCGGCCTGGAAGTTCGTGTCCTGGGCCACGTCGAAGCAGTACGACCAGCTGGTCGCCAAGAAATACGGCTGGTCGGCGGTCCCGCCGGGCACCCGGACCTCGCTGTACAACAACCCCGCCTACCTGAGCGCGGCCAAGGCGTTCGCCAGTATCACCCTGGCCTCGATCGACGGGACCGACCCGACCCACCCGACGCTGCACCCGGTGCCGTACGTCGGGGTCCAGTACGTCGACATCCCGCAGTTCGAGAACCTCGGCCTGGAGGTCGGCCAGCAGATCGCGGGGGCCATCGCCGGCACCGAGACCGTCAGCCAGGCGCTGAAGGCCAGTCAGGCAGACGCCTCTCAGTTCACCCCGCAGCAGCTGTCCGGTAGCTAGCCGCGCGCGACGGGGCCCCGGTCCGGCCCGGCCGGGGCCCCGTCGCGCGATGCCGAGGAGGAGTTTCCGTGACAGAGGAGTTTCCGTGACAGTGGCCGAAACTGGCGCGGCAACAGCCCGCCAGGCCAGCATCCGGCCGCGGACGGCCAGCCAGCGCGAGCGCTGGCTGCGCCGCCTGCCGCTGCTGCCGGCGCTGATCTACGTCGTGGTGGTCACCCAGGTCCCGTTCGTGGTGACGCTGTGGTACAGCTTCCAGAACTACTTCTGGGACCAGCCCGGCAGCGCCAGCTTCGCCGGGTTCAGCAACTACACGTCGGTCTTCACCAATGCCGGCTTCCGGAGCTCGCTGCTGCGCTCGGTGGTCATGACAGCCAGCTCCGTGATCATCGCGATGATCCTGGGAGTCCTCTTCGCGATCCTCCTGGACCGGAAGTTCTTCGGCCGGGGCGTAGTCCGGACTCTGATCATTACTCCGTTCCTGGTCATGCCGGCCGCGGCGGCGCTGGTGTGGGCCGGCCCGATGCTGGACCCGAGCTTCGGCCTGCTGAACTTCCTGCTGGAGCCGTTCGGCGTTCATCACGTGGCCTGGCTCAGCACCCACGCCCTGATCTCGGTGATCGCCGAGATGACCTGGCAGTGGACGCCGTTCATGACGCTCATCGTGCTGGCCGGGCTGCAGAGCCAGCCGCCCGACACCCTGGAGGCGGCCAAGGTCGACGGGGCCGGCGCACTGGCGACGTTCCGCGAGCTCACGCTCCCCCATCTGCGCCCCTACATGGAGCTCGGGATCCTCCTGGGGTCCATCTACCTGGTCAACGCGTTCGACGCGGTCCGGCTGATGACCAACGGCGGACCGGGGACCAGTACCACCAACCTGCCCTTCTACCTCTACCAGCAGGTGAACTACGCCTTCGACGTGGGCGGGGCGGCCGCGGCCGGCGTCGTCACGGTCATCCTGACGATCATCGTGGCCACGTTCGCGCTGCGGATGTTCGCCCGGGTCTTCCAGTTCGAGGAGGCAGGAGCATGACCGCGACCCCGGTGCGCCCGCGCCGGGCGCCGATGCGCGAGCTCTCGGGCCGGGCCGGCTGGGCCGTCCTGGCCTGGGTGGTGGGGATCGCCTTCTTCGTGCCCGTGCTGTGGATGGTGATCACCGCATTCAAGCCCGAGTCCGCGGCCGAGACCTGGCCGCCGAAGTTCGTGTTCAGCCCCACCCTGGCGGAGTTCCGCCTGGTGTTCTCCGGCATGGGCCCGTACCTGCTGCACTCGGTCATCGCGACGGTCGGGTCGACCATCCTGGTCCTCCTGCTGGCCGTCCCGGCCGCCTACGCGCTGTCCGTGCACCCGGTCACGCGCTGGCGTGACGGGCTGTTCTTCTTCATCTCGACCAAGATGCTGCCCATCGTGGCCGCGATCGGGCCGCTGTATGTCATCGCGCAGCACACGCACCTGCTCGACAGCATCTGGGTGCTGATCATCCTCTACACCGCGATGAACCTGCCCCTGGCGATCTGGATGATCCGCTCGTTCATGCTCGAGGTCCCCGGCGAGCTGCTCGAGGCCGCGCAGCTCGACGGCGCCGGCCGCATCCGGGAGATCACTGAGGTGATCTTGCCCGTCGTCTCCCCCGGCCTGGTCTCGACCGCGCTCATCTGCATCATCTTCGCCTGGAACGAGCTCTTCCTGGCCATCAACCTGACCACCACGAACGCCGCGACCATGCCGATGTTCCTGATCAGCTCGGTGCCGCAGGAGGGCCTGTACATCGCGCACCTGTCGGCGGCCGCCACGGTCGCCTCGGTCCCGGTGATCATCGTGGGCTGGATCGCCCAGCGCTCGCTGGTCCGCGGCCTGGCAATGGGAGCAATCAAGTGAACGGCGGAGGTCCCCGATGGCCACAGTGAGGTATGAGTCAGCGAGCCGGGTCTACGCCAAGGGCTCGCCGCCCGCGGTCGATGCTCTGGACCTGCAGATCAACGACGGCGAGTTCATGGTCCTGGTCGGGCCGTCGGGCTCGGGCAAGACCACGGCGCTGCGCATGCTCGCCGGCCTGGAGCCCCTCGACGGCGGGCAGATCGACATCGACGGCCGGGACGTCAGCTTCGTTCACCCGAAGGACCGGGACATCGCGATGGTGTTCCAGAACTACGCGCTGTACCCGAACAAGACCGTTGCCGAGAACATGGCCTTCGCACTGAAGATGCAAGGGGTGAAGCCGGCCGAGCGGATGCGCCGGGTGCACCAGGCGGCCCGGGTGCTGGACCTTGACGATCAGCTGCTCGACCGCAAGCCCCGCCAGCTGTCCGGCGGGCAGCGGCAGCGCGTCGCCATGGGCCGGGCCATCGTCCGCGAGCCCAAGGTCTTCCTCATGGACGAGCCGCTGTCCAACCTGGACGCCAAGCTGCGGGTGCAGACCCGCAGCCAGATCGCCGAACTGCAGCGCCGCCTGGGCATCACCACCGTCTACGTGACCCACGACCAGGTGGAGGCCATGACGATGGGCAACCGGGTGGCCGTGCTGAGCCAGGGACGGCTCCAGCAGTGCGCCACGCCGCGGGAACTGTACGACAGCCCGGTCAACCAGTTCGTCGCCGGCTTCATCGGATCGCCGGCCATGAACCTGCAGACCGCGCCGATCAGCGATGACGGCGCCAAGATCGCGGGCCGCGCGCTGCCGCTGCGCCCGGCCGTGCGCACCGCCGCCGCCGCGGCCGGGCTGAAGGAGCTGGTGATCGGCATCCGGCCCGAGCACCTGCACCTGGCCAACGGATCCGGAGAGCTCGCCGGCGAGGTCATGCTGGTCGAGGAGCTGGGCGCCGACGCCCTGCTGCACGTCCGCCTGGATGGCGACAGCAGCCCGGTGGTCGCCCGCGCCGAAGGCCGCAAGCCGCCGGCACCGGGCCAGCGGGTGACGTTCCACGTCCAGCCTGAGGACATCTTCGCGTTCGATCCCGGAACCGGTGCGCGCCTTGCCGGCTGACGCCGGGCCGCCTGACGCGCTGCCGCTGAGCGCTGCCCTGACGCGTTGCCGCTGAACGCGCAGACCCTAGCCGAGCACAAGAGCCGGCTCCCGGTCCCGGGATACGACCGGCGCCTGGTCACGCCCGGTGTCGTGCACATCGGCGTCGGCGGCTTCCATCGCGCGCACCAGGCCATGTACCTCGATGCGCTGATGAACGAGGGAACCGCGCTGGACTGGGGGGTCTGCGGAGTCGGCGTCATGCCCGCGGACCGGCGCATGCAGCAGGTCATGGACGCGCAGGACGGCCTGTACACGCTGGTGGTGAAGCACGCCGACGGAACCTGGCAGCCGCGCGTCATCGGCTCCATCGTCGAGTACCTGTACGCCCCCGATAACCCGGAGGCGGTCGTCGCGAAGATGACGGCCGAGGCGACGCGTATCGTCTCGCTCACGATCACCGAGGGCGGATACAACATTGACGACGCGTCCGGCGATTTCGATCAGGCGAACCCGGCCGTGCTCGCCGACCTGGAGCCCGCGGCCCGGCCACGCACCGCGTTCGGCCTCGTCATCGAGGCCCTGCGGCGGCGCAGGGACCGCGGTGTGCCCCCCTTCACCGTCATGTCCTGCGACAACCTGCCCGGCAACGGGCAGCTAGCCCGCCGGATGTTCACCACCTTCGCCCGGCTGCGCGATCCCGGCCTCGGCGACTGGGTCGACCGGGAAGTGCGGTTTCCCAACTGCATGGTCGACCGCATCACCCCCGAAACCACCGACGCCGACCGGGCCGAGATACGCCAGCGGTTCGGCATTGACGACCGCTGGCCGGTGGTCTGCGAGCCGTTCACCCAGTGGGTGCTCGAGGATGACTTCCCCTCCGGCCGGCCCGCGTATGAGCGGGTCGGGGTGCAGCTCGTCGGTAACGTCGAGCCGTACGAGCTGATGAAGCTGCGGCTGCTCAACGCCAGCCATCAGGCCCTTGCCTACCTCGGCTACCTGGCCGGCTACCGGCTAGTGGACGAGGCCGCCCGTGACCCGATGTTCCAGCAGCTCCTGCTGGGCTACATGGACGAGGAGGCGACCCCGACGCTGCGGCCGGTGCCCGGCATCGACCTTGGCGCCTACCAGCACACGCTCATCGAGCGGTTCAGCAACCCGCAGATCCAGGACACCATCGCCCGGCTGTGCGCCTGGAGCTCCGACCGCATCCCGAAATGGCTGCTCCCGGTGATCCGCCAGCAGCTGGCCACCGGCGGGGAGATCCGGCGCTCGGCCGCTGTCGTGGCCAGCTGGGCCCGCTACGCGGAGGGCATCGACGAGGACGGCCAGCCCATCGAGATCGTCGACCGGCTCAAGGACACCCTCACCGAGCGCGCGCGGCGGCAGCGCACCGATCCGGACGCCTTCATCACCAACCCGGCCGTGTTCGGGGACCTGGCCGATAACCCGCGCTTCCTCGCCGCCTACCGGGCGGCCCTGGCCTCGCTTCACGAGCGCGGGGCACGGGCAACGCTGGCCTGGCTGACCGGCGGCAGCCCGCTCTCCTGATCCCCCGATCAGCCTCCGTGTCCGCCTCCGGCCGCACCGGCCAGGTCGCGGGCGGCATCAGGGGCGAGGCCGGCCAGGCTCTCGGTGCCCAGGTCCCCGTGCCGGATGCCGAGGGTCTTGAGGAAACGCTGCTGGCCCATGGTCAGGCCGATGAAGTAACCCAGCTCGACCAGTTCGGGCTCGGTGAAGTGCCGGTGCAGTTCGGCCCACAGCTCGTCATCGGCCAGGCCGGGGTCCCAGGCGATGGCCTCGGCCCAGCCCAGCGCCGCGCGCTCGCGGTCGTCGTAGCGGCCGGACTGGCGGAAGTCGATGATCTCGTCGTACTTGTCCTCGGTAACGCCCTGCTCGGTGGCAATGTGCGAGCGCTGGGCCGCGCAGTACCCGCATTCCAGGGACTTGGCCACGTAGACGCGGGCGAGTTCCTTGATCTTGTGGTCCAGGACGCCCTCGCGGAATACCTGCTGCCAGGATGCGGCGAAGGTGGCGAGCACGGCGGGCACGTGGGCGCGGATCGCCTGGCTTTCCAGCCGGGGAGTGCCATGCCGCCGGGAGTCCTGCAGGGCCGCCGCCAGGACCGGGTCGGTCACCGCGGCGGGGTCCACATAGCTGATCCTGGCCATCTCTCGGATCCTCCTCGCGCCTGATCGGCATAGATGGCAATCGATTGCCACGATTATGAACCAGATGATTAACAGACGTCAATGGTTGTGACGGACGATTCTGGCAATCGGTTGCCCAACCGGGATAGGGTCTGGCCATGGCTGGCCGCCCGACGATCCGAGATGTAGCCGAGCTGGCCGGAGTGCATCCGGGGACCGCGTCGCGCGCCCTCGATCCGCGCCTGGAGGGCCGGATCGCAGCCGCGACTGCCGAGCGCGTCCGGGCCGCCGCGCGGCGCCTGGGATACGTGCCGGACCCGGCCGCCCGGACGCTGCGCGCGGGCCGCAGCGCGGTAGTCGGTGTCGTGGTCCCCGACCTGGCCAACCCGGTGTTCCCGCCGATCGTCCAGGGGATCGAGGACACGCTCGCCGGCGCCGGCTACGTCGCGCTCGTGGCCAACACCGGCAACGATCTGGACCGGGAGCACGCCCGCTTCGCCGCCTTGCGGAGCCGACGATGCGACGGCTACATCGTGGCCTCGGCCACCCTGAACAAGACCAGGATCGGCGATCTCGCCGACACCGGGAATCCCGTCGTGCTGGTCAACCGCGAGACATCGCAGGGCTCCTTTCCCAGTGTCAGCAGCGACGACCGGCCCGGAGTCGAGGCCGCGCTGGAGCACCTGGCTGGCCTGGGCCACCGGGCTGTCGCCCACATCACCGGGCCGCCCGACCTGTCCGTCGTGCAGACCAGGGCCGAGGCCTTCCGGTCGGCGGCCCGGCGCCTGGGCCTGGACCCGGCGCTGGTCCGGCACTGCCCGGCGCTCGGCGCGTCCGAGGCCAGGGCCGCCGCGCTGGCGCTGCTGGCCGAAGCGCCCGCCACGACGGCGATCCTGGCCGGCAACGACCTGATGGCCCTGGGCTGCTACGCGGCCGCCGACCAGGCCGGCCGTTCCTGCCCGGACGACCTGTCGGTTGTCGGCTACAACGACATGCCAGCGGTGGAGTGGTGGCGTCCGCCGCTCACCACCGTCCGCATCCCGCAGTACGAGATCGGCTGCGAGGCCGCGAGCCTGCTGCTCGGCCTGATCGATGCTGGCCCCGGCCAGCCCGCCAAGCAGATCCTGCTGCCGGTTGCCCTGCAAGTCCGCGGCTCGACCGCGCCCGCCTCGCAGTAGCCGGCCGGCACCTGCCCGCTGTGCCGCCCGCGCTAGGGGAGGGTGAGGATGATGCGCTCGTGCACGTTGCCGCTTTCCAGCTGGCGGTGGGCGTCGGCGGCCTGCTGCATGGGCATGGACTGGTGCGCGCGCAGGCGGAGCCGGCCATCGGCCAGCAGGGCGATCGTCTCATCCAGGGCCCCCGGGGCACGGTCGGGCGTGGGCTGGGAGAGCGTGACGCCGAAGTCAGCGGCGGCCGGGTCGGACAAGGTGATGACCCGCTTGGGCCCGCCAGCCAGGGCGATCGCGTCGGCCAGGACACCCTGGCCGGCCGCGTCGAACACGGCATCCACCGCGCCCAGCGCGCGGACCCGGCCGGCCACGCCCGCGCCGTAGCGCACCGGCGTGGCGCCCAGCTCGCGGGCGAGCGCTTCGTCGTGCTCGCTGACCGCGCTGATCACCTTGATCCCGCGGGCGGCCGCGAGCTGCGTGGCGATGATGCCGACCGATCCGCCGCCGCCGAACAGGAGCAGCGTCTCACCGCTGGTGACGTTCAGCTGCCGCAGAACGCCGACGGCGGCCTCGGCCGAGCTGGGCAGCGCGGCGGCGTCGGTCCACGAAACGGTGCCGGGCTTGCGGGTCCAGATCGACGCCAGCGCGTACTCGGCGTAGCCGCCCAGGCTGAACAGCAGGGCCGTGACGGCGTCGCCGATGGACGTGCCGCGCACGCCGGGCCCGACCGCGTCGACGGTGCCTGCTGCCTCGAAGCCGAGCACGGCATCAGGGGGCAGCGGGATGGAATCCTTGAGATAGCCGGCCCGCAGGGCGAGATCAGTCGGGCTGATCCCGGCCGCCTTGACCTTGATCCTGATCTGTCCCTCACCCGGTTCCGGCAGCGGGACCCCGGCCCACTTGAGCACCTCAGGCGGTCCGTATCGGCTCATGACAACCGCGTTGGGCATGGCAGCACGTTCCTTCCTGTGAGGACTGGTCACCTTCTTCGTGGCAACGTACGTGATGTGTCACGTAATTGTCAACATGACACGTCACGTAATTCTCAATGAGGCAGTGCGGCCGGCGCGGCCGCTAGTACCACCAGCAATACACGCCGTGGCCGCGCTCGTTCGCGCGAGCAGCCAGTCCGGCGATATCGGCGAGTAGCTCGGCTGCCCCCACAGGATGGAGCTCCTCACCTTCAAGGGACTCCAGCTGGATCCAGTAGGCGCGGACCTCGGCGAGCCGCGCCTCATCAGCTTCCGCTAGGTCCGCCGTCAGGTCTGGGGACACCGCGATGAGGACGCCGCCGCCATCCACGGGAACGACCCGTCCGCCGCCGCCGACCATCGGGCGCCCGCCCTCCGCGATCTCGTCGGCGTCCCGGGCCAGGAAGGCCGTCTCCCAGTCGTTGAGCATCCCTACCGGGTCGAAATTGCCCAGTTCCACGGTCTCCAGGCCGCCTGCTGGACCACTGCGCGGCACGCCGGCGGCTGCCGTGTCATCTGAAGCGATGAAGAACCTGACGATGCTGCTCACGTCAGGTCAGTCCTCCGCCGGGTGCCAGTCGACCGGTGGCGGGAGCGAGCCGTGCTTAATGATGTTGGCGTACACGCCTTCCAGCGCGTCGCTGAGCGGCCCCAGAAGGCCCTCCGGCAGGCCCCCGAAGAACAGGCGCCGGACCAGATCCACGTGCCCGGACGCCGCTTCCTCCAGGGCCTGCCACCCGCGGCCGGTCAGGGTCACCTCGGTGACCCGCCTGTCCGCGGCGGACAAGCCGCACGTCACCAGGCCCCGGGCGCTCATCCGCCGCACGTGGTGGGACACCCGGCTGCGCTCCCAGCCGATCTGGGCGGCGAGCACCGTGATCTGCATCCGCCCCCCCTCAGCAACGCTCAGCGCCGTCAGCACGTCGTAATCGGGCAGCGACATGCCGCTATCGGCGAGGAGCTGGCGGTTCATCTCGTACTCCAGCCGCAGCTGGACCCGGATATAGGCCAGCCAAGCCCGCTGCTGGTCCCCGTCGAGCCACCCGCCGCCGGCGCCGGGGCCGTCTTGCCGTTACGTGACATATCACCTGAGCTTACCGCCCGCGGCCGCCGCGCGGGTGATTGCGAGGCAGACCACCTGCGGGCACTCCTCCGGCATGGTGACAGGTCGCCCGCCACTCCCCCACCAGCGAGCCCGACGGCGCAGCCTGCAAGACACTCTCTGCTGATCGGCACCGAACAGACCGGCGTAGGCCGACGCTGACCCGCCGCCCATCGGCTCCGGACAGACCCCGGCGCAGGCCGACGCTGACGCGCCGGGCATCGCCACTAGGCAGACGCCCGGGGTGGGCTGGGGGTGATCCACTGCGCATCGGCGCCGAGAGACGGCCGGGCGGGCCGGAGGGCGACCCACCGGGCATCGGCGCCGGGGAGACGGCCGGGTGGGCCGGAGGGTGATCCGCCGTTGCATCGGCACCGGGACAGCGGGCGGGGCAGGGCGGGCGGGGTGGCTGACCTCAGCCTTCGCTCACCAGGGCCAGACCGTCATCCCGTAGCGTTTGCGGCGTCAGAGCCCTCTAACTCTCCCGGATCATGAACCACCCCTGTTGCGGCGCCCGGATTGCCATTAGCGGTCAGGCCAGATGCGCGCCTGCGGGCTGTGCCCGCCCGACGGCGGCCTCACTGGCCTCCACGGCCCCGTCAGGCACACCCGTTCATCGTTCGCAGCGACTCTTTCATCCATCCACCGACCCGGCACCACGACGGCGCCCCTCCGGCCGCAGCCGCAACGCCAACCACACGTGGTCTGTGTTCCCGGTGGTCCGTTCCATGATCCTGGTGGATTTGGGCCACCGGTGGGGTTGTTGCAGTTTTTGGGGTGGGTCGATGCGGGTGGTGCTGGTGGCCGGGTCGGGGCCGTGTGCGTGGGTGGCGGAGGGGGGATCGTGTCTGTTGTGGTGATGGCCGGGGTTGTGCTGCTGGTCCGGGGGTGGCCCGGCGCACGGGCGTGGCGGGCGGCTGGGCTGGCGGCGGGTGGTGTCTTAGCTGATGGCGGCTAGCAGCCGGAGGTTGTGCGCGAGGCCGGCGAACAGGAACTCGCTGGTGGCGTTGTGCAGGCCGCGGAGGCTGAAGCGGCGCAGGCCGCCGTTGTCTTTGAGGCTGGCGTGCAGGCCCTCGACATCGGGGGCGCGGCGCTTGTAGGCGGCGCGGCCTCGGGGGTGGCCAGCCGGTGCGCGTTGGCCTGCACCAGGGCACCCCGGCCCGGCGGGCCGCTACCCGCCCGACAGCGCCGGCCTTCGCGCAATGGGCGTGCACCACGTCGAAGTCTCGCGCGGCCAGCAGCGCCGTGGAGCCGCCGCAGCGCCCGCACATCGCTGGCCGGGTCCGGGATGCTGGCCGCGCCCAGCGCGACGGCCTGGCTAGCCCAGCGGTTTGCTCATCTTTGACTTGAGCTTTCAATTCACATTCAGAACACCAAGATAGATTCGGACGCTCAGCAACTGATCTTCCGCTCTCGCATACGTCCGGATCACTCAGGATCTCCCGTACCTGGAAGCATGGAAGCCGAGGCAATATGACTTGACACATCAAGTCATCGGTAGTTAGGTTCCACTTGAGCGAACAAGTCAAGCGTCAGAGGGCGCCACCCAGGGCTCCCGCGAGCACGTCGAACCGGTCTGCGTCCCCGGCCTCGGGGGCCAAGCATGAAGGAGATCGTCATGAGGATGAACTGGCCGGGCGCTGCCCTGGGCGTGGCGCTAACCGCTGCCGTCGGCGGCCTGGCCGTCGCGGGCTCCGCGGCGGCCGCGCAAGCGACAACCGCCGGACATGCCGTCCACCGGGTGACGACGTCGCGGGGCGGCAGCGAGCCTGCGACCGTGGCGGCCAACGAGCGGGAGGTACGAGCATTCCTGCGCAACGTCATCGACGAGCACCATGGCGACCGCGCCGGCCGTTACCTGACCCGGGACATGGAGTGGCACGGCGGCACCGTGGGCACGGTCAAGGGCCGTGCGGACGTCGCCGGGCTGTTTGCCGGCGTGGTGGCCTCGCTGCCCAACTCGCACGCCGCCATCAAGGACATCTTCGGCCAGGGCAACCAGGTCGTGGTGCGCGTGGTCGTGAGCGGTACGCAGAAGGGCGCCCTGCTGGGCATCCCGGCCACCGGGCGCAACATCCACTGGGACGGAGTCGACATCTACCGCCTGAAGGGCGGCAAGATCAGCCAGATCTGGGCCGGCGACGACTGGACCGCGATCCTGTTTTACACGGGCACGTACAAGGCGCCCTGGATCCACTGATCCGCATGTCCCGTCAACGACGACCGCCGCGGCCGGGCTGGCCAGGACGAGTGATCCGACGCGGCGGTCATCGGGCGGCTCACGCCGGCTTCTTGCGAAACCACGTCACGAAAGGCTGACGAAAATGACTATTTCGGACAGCACGGTGGCCATTATCGGCATTGGCAACCTCGGCAGCGCGCTCGCGGCGAACTTCGCGGCTGGCGGTCAGGACTTCCTCCTGGCCAGCCGAGACCTGGAGGCCACCCGCAAGCTCGCGTCCACGTTCGACGGCCACGCCGAGGCGGTGAGCGTCGACGAGGCGGTCGAACGGGCTGACGTGCTCGTGGTCGCCGTGTGGCTGGACGCCTTCAGGCAGCTCATCAGCCAGTACGGCGACCAGCTCGCGGGCAAGGTGATCGTCGACCCGACCAACCCGGTCGCGCCTGATGGCAACGGCGGCTTCCGCAAGGTCATCGGCGAGGAGGAATCCTCCGGCCAGATCCTGGCCGCCCTGCTGCCCGCCGGGGCCCGGCTGGTCAAGGCGTTCGGCACCCTGTCGGCCGGCACGCTGGCCACGGCCGCCCGGCAGCAGCCCGAGCTGGCGGTGGAGTTCTACGCCGCTGACAACGACGCCGCGGGCGACCTGGTCGCCGAGCTGATCCGCGCCGGCGGCTACGAGCCGGTCCGCGTCGGCGGCCTGGACCAGTCCATCCGCATCGAGGCATTCGGCGACCTGCATGAACTCGGCGGCCTGGGCCGGGCCGTCACCAAGCCCGAGGCGCTGGCGGCGATCTGACGCTCGGCTGGTCTCGGCACCATGCCCGCCGTATTGGAGCACGGTGCCGAGGCTGGCTCCGTCAGCCAGTTGAGCCATCGAGTGACAGGTATCCTGGCCCGATGACCGAGCTAGCCCGCCCCAGTACCGAGGAGCCGCCGGTCAAGTGGCTGACCCCCGCGGAGCTGGACTCCTGGCTCTCGGTGGTGCGCCTGCTGGTCTGGCTTCCGTGGTCAATCGATCAGCAGCTGCGGCGCGACTCCAAGCTGGGGATGGTGGAGTACCAGGCCCTGGCCATGCTGTCCGGAAGCCCGGAGCGGACCATGCGGATGAGCGCGCTGGCCGAGGTCACCAACGCGTCGCTGTCGCGGCTGTCGCACCTGGTCGAGCGCATGGAGGCGCGAGGCCTGGTACGCCGGGAGCCGGATCCGGCCGACGGGCGGTTCACCAACGCCATCCTGACCGACCAGGGCTTCGAGGCCCTCACCGAGGCGGCGCCCGGCCACGTGGCCCATGTGCGGTCGCTGGTCATCGATGTTCTGTCGCCCGAGCAGCTGCGGCGCATGGGCCTTGCCTCCGACCGCATCATGGCCCACATCGACGCCACGCGAGACAGGTAGCGGCACCACGCCGCCCTCCCGGCGGCCTCCCGCGGGGACTCAGCGGGCTGCGGGGTCCAGGGAGGCATGCATCTCCCAGATCAGGACCTCGCTGGGCTGGCCAGCACCCTCGACAGCATCGAGGCGACGCTCCCCCGCCGCCGTCAGGCGAGCTGCGTCCCCGGAATTGAGCGCGCCCTCCGCTTCCAGGTCCAGCTGGCCGCGCGTGACGTAAACATGAACGAACGGAGCATCCGGGACGGTGACGCTCTCGCCGGGCTCAAGCCGGGCCACGTGCAGGGCGGCGTAGCGGTTGCGAATCCGGATCGCCGCCTGATCCCGGTGCCGCGCGATCCCGGACGCCACGACCGCGAGCCGCCCCTGGAAGTCGGACGGATCCAGTTCCAGCTGCTCGTATCCGGGCGCGACCTCCTCCTCATCCGGGACCACCCACATCTGAACCAGGTCCAGCGGCTGGCCGCCTGGCTCGCCGCGCGATACGCGGGATACGGGATGACACGGGATACGCGGGAACTCGGGATACTCGGGGTGGTCGTTCTTCTCCGAGTGCCGGATGCCGGTCCCGGCGGTCATGCGCTGCGCCAGGTTGGGATAGATGAGGCCGGCGTGACCCTCCGAGTCCTGGTGAACCAGCGAGCCGTTCAGCACCCAGGTGACGATCTCCATGTTGCGGTGGGGATGGGTGTCGAACCCGGACCCAGGCGCGATGGTGTCGTGGTTGCTGACGACGAGCACGCCATGATGCGTGTCGGCGCCTAGCGGGTCAATTCCGGTGTCAAACGAGTGGCGGCCGTGCAGCCACCCCGCCCGCGTCTGCCGGCGATCCGCGCCGCGGCGCAAGCTCACGCTCGGATGCTGGAGAGAGGTCGCGCCAACGGATGTCGCATGCATAGCGTCACCTTACCAATTGACTTGATGTATCAACTCAATGATGCGAGCCCTCCCGACGACATGTCAAGGCCTAGGCGGCCTGCACGCGCCCAGCTCAGCACCAACCGGGCACCAGTTGGCGCCGGGCGCCCGCCCGGCACCATGACTTGACTCATCAAGTAGATTCGAGCTAGCTTTCAGTTGATGACTCAAGCTGACGCTTCGAATCGGAAGGTACGGGACATGTCTCTCTACAGGCTCGACGCCAGCATCCGCGTCGAAGGCTCGCACAGCCGCGCCATCGCCGACATCGTCGAGCAGGAGTGGCGCAACGCCCGCCCGGACGAGCCCGTCATCCGCCGTCACGTCGGGGTCGACCCCATCCCGGCCACGGCATGGGCATCCGCCGTCTTCGGCGGGCGGACGCCCCGGGAGTCACGCACTGGCGAGCAGGAGTCCGCGCTGGCGCTCGCCGCGACCCTGACCGACGAGCTCATCGAGGCCGACGCGCTGCTGTTCGCCGTCCCCCTGTACAACTTCGGAGTCTCGCAGCACTTCAAGACCTGGGTCGACATGGTGATCACCGACCCGCGCATGGCCTCCGGCGCCGCGCCCGTGCTGGCCGGCAAGCCTGCCGTCCTGGTGACCGTGCGCGGCGGCAACTACCGGCCCGGAACCCCCCGCGAGGGCTGGGACCACGCCACCGGATGGATGCGCCGCATCCTGGCCGACGTCTGGCACCTCGACCTCAGCGTCGTCCAGACCGAGTTCACGCTGGTCGGTGTCAACCCCGCGCTGGACCAGTTCGAGCGCCCTCGCCCGCCAGCTGCGCCAGGAAGCCGAGGAGCAGGCGCGCCACCACGGCCGGGAGCTCGGCGCCGCGGCGGCTAAAGTCCCTGCGGCCTGAACCGCGTAATCTCGCGCGTCGACACCTCGGGAATCAGCTAGGAGGGGAGCGGGGAGCGGGTGTTATCCGCCAGGCGCGCCAGCTGTGATGTCCGGCGCTGTGCGGTAGGCGGCCAGGAAGGCCCGGGCGATGACCGTGTAGCCGGCCTCGTCGGGGTGCTTGTTCGGGCCCCGCGGCGGGTGGGCGCAGACCCAGGTCCACCGGCAGATCGCGGCCACATTGGGCGGCATCACGCCCAGGCCGCGGACCGGCACCTGGCCGGCGAAGTCCGCGGTGGCGAAGGCGCCGGCCACGTTGGCGACGCGATCCCCGGCCGACCGGTAGACCCGGGCCAGCTCAGCGTCGAAGGCCAGGCTCAGCCGCTCGCTGACCCGTGCCCGCACGCGGCCGCCCGGACCGTAGCGCCACTCGGGCAGCTCAGGCGCGTAGTACGTCATCCCGATAATCAGGGTCCGGGCACCGGCGGCGGCGCGCAGCCGACCCAGGATCAGCGCGAGGTTCCCCGCGGTCGGCGCCGGCGGCCCGGCGGCACACGGCGGCACCGCAGCGCCAACCGGGTCGGTGAAGCAGGAGCGCCGGTCGTTAGCCCCGATGTCGAGGGTCACCAGCGGGACGTGCCCGCGGTGGTCGCGCAGGAACGCGACGGCCTGGGCGAGCTGCGACCCGGCCGGATACGCGCAGTGCCTGCCCCTGATCATCGAGCGGGTGGTCTCGCCGGGGCAGCCCAGCTTCACCAGGCCCAGATCTCGGTATCGCCGCCTGATCATGTTGTACAGCTGGTCGGCGTAGCCGCGGTCGGTATCGCCGACGTGGCCGAACGGGTCGGCCTGGACGCCCTGGGCCAGCGAGTCGCCGAGCGACAGGTAGTAGCTTTGCGCCGGCGGCACAATCGGGCGGGCCGACCCGCACCCGGCCAGCGCGGCCGCGCACAGCCCGGCGGCGACAATCCGCACACCGCGCATCATCCCTCCCGGATCGCGAGCTGCCTGGTCGTTCAGGGTCTGCGGCCGTGGAAGGTGCGGCGCAGGTCGCTGACCAAGGCGTCGACGGGCGCGTAGCAGGCGCCGGCGCCGGCCTCCTGCTCGGCCAGCAGGGCGCTGTGCTGCTCGGGGAACTGGTCGAAGAACTCATCGCCGCGGTCGGAGATGAACGCGGCGAAGTAGGAGCGGCTGGCCAGCTCGAAGGCCAGGACCGCCGGGGCATGGCCGGGATGCAGCCGCTGCAGCTCTGACACGGCCCGAGCCTATCCAGGCGGCGTGCCGGCATCTGGATTTCCGCCGCGACAGACCACCGAGTCCCTGCAGGCTGAGGTGGGTGTCCGCTGGTCGTCGATATTTCTCGTCCGGCATGCAACGTGGACGCTGTTGATCCCCGTATCAGGAGTGTCCACGTGGGTGTTCAGTGCAAGTGCCGACGACGAAAGGTGGGTGCCTGTGAGGTGGCCTGCGGATCGAGATCGCGAGTTCACCGAATTCGTCATGGCCCAGCGTGCCGCGCTCGTGCGCGTGGCGGCGTTGCTGGTCTCCGGTGACACGGCCAAGGCCGAGGACGTGGTGCAGACGGCGCTGACCAGGCTGTACCTGGCCTGGCCGCGGGTCCGGCCGGCCACCGCGGGGGCCTACGCGCGGCGCTGTGTGGTGAACGCGGCGATGGACGATCGCCGGAGTCTGTTCAGCAGGCGCGAGCAGGTCTCGGCACAGGTGCCCGACTTCGCCGCCGCCGATCCGCAGGGCGGCGACGCAACGGCCATGGTGGCGCTGCTCGCCAGCCTGCCGGCCGGCATGCGCGCGGCCGTCGTGCTGCGGTATGTCGAAGGGCTCAGCATCGCGGAGGCCGCGGACGCCATGGGATGCAGCGGGGGAACCGTCAAGAGCCAGAGCGCGCGGGGGCTTGAACGGCTGCGCGAGGCGATGCCTCAGTACGCGGGGCCCCGGGATGCGCGCAGCAGGACCTGATACCTGACTCAGCTTTCGAAGGAGTATTCCTATGCCAGACATAGTCGACATGCTGCAAGCGCTGCCGCATGCCGTCACGCCGGGACCGGCCGGGCCGGAGCTCGCGGCGGCCGATGTCGCGCGCGGGCGTCGTGCCCTGGGGCGGCGGCGCCGCCGTCGCCTCGCGGGAGTGGCTGGGACCGTCGCCGTAGTAGGGGTCGCGGCCATAGTGCCTGCCGCCACGTCGGCGCCGCAGCCCGCGGCGCCGGCCGGGTCGGCTTCCCATGCGCCTGCGGTGACCTCTCCGCTGGTGACCCTGGCCGCCCACATCGAGGCAACTGACAACAGTCGGCTGCCGGGTAACGCGTCGCTGGAGATCGTGAAGCATATCTCCCGCAGCAAACTGTGGGACACCTACTACGGTCTGTACACCGACAGCGGCAAACTGTACTCGGGAGACGACAAGCAGACCCTCATGACGGCGGTCGCCCAGCATGCCAACCAGGCCGACGGCGCTGATCGTGAGGTGGCGGCGGCGCGCTACGCGGCGACCGGCGACCTCCCCACCGCCCGGGTGCGGATGATCGATACCACGCCCAACGACTTCTTCCTCAGCCTCGCCGCGCGGAAGAAGATATGGAAGGCGGGCGCTGCGGCGAGGCAAGCTCTCATGCGCGAGAAGGGGATTAAGACCCCGCTGAAGATGCCCACCGGCAAGGCCCTGCAGGACCAGATCAACAACACTCTCTGGAGTGAGTGCACCGACGCGCTGAACTGGGCGGGAGGCGAACCGGAGATCCGGGCGGGCGTCCTGCGCCTGCTGTCGACCATTCCTGATGTCACCGTCGCGAATTCGACGGCCGGCGGGCAGCCCACGCTGACCATCACGGCGGGGCCGGCGGTGTTCGGCGGCGACGGCAAAGAGGTGCTGACGGTCAACGCCAGGACCGGGCTGCCGGTCAGCTCCGTGTCGACGACGTCGGGGGTCCCGGCGGCCGTGGAAACCTACCAGGTCTCCAGGGTGACGCTGGCCGGCATCATGGCCGGCAGGTTCTGACCACGCCCGGAGGCGGCATGGCAGGACACGACTGGGAGCAGGCACCGGGCCTGCTCAGGCGGAGGAGAAGGCTACCGGGTGGGACTCCGACCAGACCGGCCTGGCCAGGAACGGCCGGTCCTGGAGCCCGGCGCCGCCCAGGTCGCCGGCTGGGGGCAGCACCGGCGGCGTCTCCAGGAAGTTCGCCGAGCCCGCGTTACCAGAGCGGCGTGGTCAGCGGGAACGTCTGGCCCCGAGAATCCCCCCGAGAATCCCCCCGAGCCCCCCGCCCTTCCCCTCGTGGCCAGGACCCACTGTGTTGTCCGAAGGCACCCACGGCGAACGCCGGCCCTCAGGCCCGCTCGTCAGGACGACCCAGAGAGGACAGACCTATGAGATCTGCCGACCGCACGAGCGGGGCGGCCGCGGCGCACGCCAGGAGGCCGCTATGGCGGCGCACCGGGATGCGCGCAGGAGTGGCGGCCGCGGCGTCGGCGGCGCTCGCCGGCGGCACGCTAGCCCTGGTGAGCACGGCTGGCGCCAGCGTGATGGGCCACCACGCCGGTCACGCTGCCTACAGCTTCGCCACCCTCGACAACCACGCCGACCCCACGTTCAACCAGCTGCTGGGCATCAACAACGCGGGCCTGATCGCCGGCTACTTCGGCTCCGGCGCCAAGGGGCACCCCAACCAGGGCTACCTGCTCCAGGCCCCCTACGGCTCGGCCGACTACACCAATGAGAACTTCCCCGGCGCGGTGCAGACCCAGGTCACCGGGCTGAACGACGGCGGCGTCACGGTCGGGTTCTGGTCCAGCCAGAACACGGCCAGCATGAGCAACAACAACTTCGGCTTCTACGCCAGGGGCGGCCAGTTCCACCAGGTCGACTACCCGGTGCACAACATCTCCAAGCCGCCCGTGGACCAGCTGCTCGGCGTCAACGACCACAACGTGGCCGTGGGCTTCTACACCAACGCCCAGGGCCTCAGCCGGGGCTTCGAGTACAACATCGGCCGGCACTCATTCCGCCGGGTGCTGCTGCCCGGCATCCCCAACCTGAGCAAGAACGTCACCCTCACCGCGAGCGCGATCAACAACGGCGGCGGCGTGGCCGGGTTCTACCAGGTCGGCGGCGGCAAGACTAACGGCTTCTACCTGACCGGCCACCACGCGGCCAAGCTGGCCGTCCCCGGCGCGTCGATGACCCAGCCGTTCGGCGTGAACGACCACGGCGAGGTAGTCGGCGCCTACACCATGGGCAGCGGCGCCAGCGCCACCACGCACGGGTTCACCTGGATGGCCGGCCACGGCTTCACCACCGTGGACGACCCCAGCGGCGTCGGCACGACCCTCATCAACGGCGTCAACAACCGCGGCGACCTGGTCGGCTTCTACACCGACAAGGCCGGCAACACCGACGGGATGCTGGCCACCCCGGCCGCAGCGCAGGTCACGCACCTGGAGCTGAAGGCGATGCCTGCGGGGGCCGTCACCTTCGGCACCAGCGGCGGCGACCTGACCGCCGCGGTGAACGCCTTCGGCCTCACGCCCGGCTCGTCGCACGCCGTCGCGCTGGTCGGCGCGGGCGGCGCCACCGTGACCACGTTCAGCACGCTGACCGCCAGCGGGACGGGCGTGGGCGACGCCACGCTGGACAGCTCCTTTACCGGCGCCATCCCCAGCGGTAGCCGCCTGGTTATCTATAACGGCACTCAGTCCGGCGCGGTGGACGTGGAGCACATCGCGCAGACCATGCCGCTGCACGGCGCCGGCTCCGGCTCGACGCGGTCGCTGACCGCCGTCGAGGTCAGTCCCGGGGGCGTCAGCTACGGCACCCCGCAGGGCCATGCCACCATCGTGTACAACCCCAGTGCGAAGACGCTCAGCGTCACCGTCGACGCCAGCGGGCTCACGCCCGGCATGCACGCCGCGCACATCCACCTGGGCAGCTGCCAGAGCCAGGGCGGCGTGCTGTACATGCTGATGGACTTCGCGGCCAACTCCCACGGCAAGATCTCCGGTGAGACCCGGACGGTCTCGGACGTGACCAGCGGGATCCCGGCCACCGGCTGGTACCTCAACCTGCACCAGGGGACCAGCAACACCATCCTGAGCGGCGGCCAGCCGACCATCGCTTTCCGCCCGCTGCTCTGCGCCAACATCCACTAGCCCACTCCAGCCGGCTGCCCTGCCCGTTGATCCCTCTCGGGCAGGGCAGCCTTGTGTTGCGACGATGCAGCGTTTGCGACAATTGGCACATGTCAATGCTGACCACAGGCCGGCTGCCCGTGCGGCTGGTCCCGCTGGTCGGCCGTCAGCGTGAGCTCCGCGACGTCATCGAGGCGCTGGCCCGGCACCGGCTGCTGACCCTGACCGGACCCGGCGGTACCGGCAAGACCCGGCTGGCCCTGGCCGCCGCCGAGGCGGTCCGCGGCGCCGGTCAGCAACCGGTGGGCTGGGTGGAGCTGGCGTCCGCGGACGACCCGGCCGTGGTGCCGCTGGCCGTGGCGGGCGAGCTGGGCGTGCGCGATATCCCCGGCCGCGACGTCACCGACGTCATCGCCGAGCACGTGGCCGACCGGCCGATGCTGCTGGTCCTGGACAACTGCGAGCACCTCGCCGCCGCGGCGGCGGAGCTGGCCGAGCGGCTGCTCGGGGCCTGCCCCGCGCTGACCATCCTGGCCACCAGCCGCGAGGCGCTCGGCGTGGACGGGGAGCGCCAGCTGGCCGTCCCGCCGCTGGCGCTGCCGCAAGACAGCGCCACGCCGGTCGCCTCGGCGCTGGCCGAGTTCGACGCGATCAGGTTCTTCGAGCAGCGAGCCCAGCTCGCGCTGCCCTCGTTCCGGCTGGTCGATGACAACGCCGCCGCCGTGCACCAGGTCTGCCGGCGGCTGGACGGCCTGCCGCTGGCCATCGAGCTGGCCGCGGCCCGGCTGCGGATCCTGTCCACCGGCCAGCTGGCCGAGCGGCTGGACGACGTGTTCACGGTGCTGGTCGGGGGCGCGCGCACCGCGCCCCGGCGACACCAGACCCTGCGCGCCACCCTGGACTGGAGCCACGACCTGCTGGCGCAGGACGAGCGGGCGGTGTTCCGGCGGCTGGCCGTGTTCGCGGGCGGGTTCACGATGGCCGCGGCCGAGCAGGTCGCCGCCGGGGCCGGCCTTCCGGCCGGCGGTGTGCTTGACGTGCTGACCCGGCTGGCCGACAAGTCATTGCTCCGGGTCGACCGGTCCGGCGAGGAGATGCGCTACCACCTGCTGGCCACCGTTCGCGACTACGCCCGCGAGCGCCTCACCGCCGCCGGCGAGTACGACCAGGCCCGCCAGGCCCACGTGCGGTTCTACGCCGACTTCGTGGAGCAGATCGAGCCCAGGATCGGCGGCGACGCCCGGGGCGAGGTGGACCTGGAGTACGAGCTGAACCGGATCGAGGTGGAGACCCCGAACATCCGCGCCGCGCTGGACTTCGCCCGCTCGGCCGGGGACATGGCCGGGGCGCTGCGGATCACCGGGCCCCTTGAGCGCTACGCCTACCTGCGCGGCCAGTACAGCGAGGTCCGGCGCTGGATGGACTCGGCCGTCACGATCGGCCCGGCCGCGCCGACCATGCTGCTGGCCAAGGCGCTGCTGGGCAGCGGCCGGCTGGCCCACCTGCAATGCGACTACGCCACCGCGGTCCGCCGGCTCGAGGCCGCCCTGAGGCTGTACCAGGACCTGGACGACCCGCACGGCATCGCCAGGGCGCTCCAGGGACTGGGCAGCGTGGCCCGTGAGCAGGGCCGCTACGACCGGTCGCTGGAGCTGCACGCGGAGGCCCTGGCCATCGCCGAGGCGGCCGGGGATGACCAGGCCGTCGCGACCGCGCGCAACTTCCTGGGCTTCGCGTCGTGGCTGCGCGGCGACTATGAGCGCGCGATCGCCGAGTGCACCGTCGCCCGCGCCGGGTTCCAGGCTCTGGGCGACGTGGAGGGCATCGTCTGGTCGCTGCTCAGCCTGGGCGCGGTCGCGCGCTTCCAGGGCCAGGACGAGCGGGCCGCCGCGCTGCTGGAGCAGAGCCTGCTCCGGTCGGAGGGCATCGGGTTCCGCGAGGGCGTCGCCTGGGCGCTGGAGCAGCTGGGCCTGCTGGCGGCCGGCCGCGGTGACCCGGATGCCGACGGGCTGCTGCGCCGCAGCCTGGAGCTGCACCGCACGCTGCGCGACCGGTGGCGGACGTGCAGCGTGCTCGACGACCTGGCCGCGCTGGCCCTGGCCGGCGGCCAGGCCGCCCGGGGGACGGCGCTGCTGGCCGCGGCGCAGGCGCTGCGCGAGGTGATCGGCACCGTCGTGGCGCCCTGCGAGCAGGCCCAGCACGACGCGACGGCGTCCGGGGCGCGGGCGGCGCTCGGGGACGACGCGTTCGAGGCGGCCTGGCAGCAGGGGCTGCTGGCCCCTCTCGACGACCTGCTGGCCGCGGCGCCCGCGCCCGAGCCGAGCACCGCCGAGCCGGACACCGCCGGGCCGCACAGTCAGGCCGCCCGCCACCCAGCCGGACACCACCCAGCCGAACAAGGCCGAGCCGCGCGCCGCGGAGTCAGCCGGTCACGCGAGACCCTGCGCATCCGGGCGCTCGGCGCGGCCACCGTGCACCGCGGCGACACCCTCGTCACCGTCGCGGACTTCGGCTACGCCAAGCCGCGCGAGCTGCTGTTCCTGCTGGTCTCGTCGCCACCCCAGACCAGAGAGCAGCTCGGCGCCGCCCTGTGGCCCGACCAGTCGCGACAGCAGCTCGGCAACGCGCTGCACACCGCGCTGCGCGGGGTGCGCCGGGCCCTGGGTGACCCCGGCTGCGTCGTGTACGCCGACGGCCGGTACGCCGTCGACCGGTCCCGGCCGCTCGACTGCGACGTCGACACCTTCGAGCAGTCCCTCGCGGCCGCGCGCCGGGCCCAGCCCGCCTCGGCCGCGCTGCCCGACCTCCAGCGGGCCATCGCCGCCTACGGCGGTGACTTCCTGACCGACATGACCGCGGGCGACTGGGCCCTGGCCCGCCGCGACGAGCTGCGCCGGGCGTTCGAGGCGGCGCTGCTCGCGGCCGGCCGCCTGCACGCCGCGGCCGGCCGTCACCAGGCGGCGGTGACCGCCTTCCGCCGGCTGGTCGCGCACGAGCCGCTCAACGAGACCGCGCACCGCGAGCTGATGAGCAGCTGGGCCCAGCTCGGCGAGACGGCCCGCGCCGTGCACCACTACGCCGAGCTCATCGAGCTGCTGCGCGAGCAGGTCGGCGTGCCGCCGGCCGCGGAGACCACCGCGCTCTACCAGCGCCTGCTCGGCGAGCGATAACGCGCACCGCGGCCCATCCACGTCGTCCGCCACGTCGCCCGCCCGGGTCCGAGCGCACTCGCAGCCGCACCAGGCCAGCACCGCGGCGGGACCCGAACTCATCGAACGGCACCGCGCGGCCTACCGCCCGGCCTACCGCGCGGCCTGAGGTCATCGGCCCTGGCACCAGAGGACGTCCCGTTTCCACCATGTAACAAAACCAGGCCCTCCGTTGACACCGTTCTGCTTCTTTCCTTACGGTTCACAAATAACTCAGAGGAGGGCATGCCATGGCTTCTGCGACCCCCCGCGCTTCCGCCCCCGCCCACGCCGACGGCGGTGACAACCAGCTCAGACGCAACGCACTCGGGCTGCCCAGCGCCCTGGCGATCTCGCTGGCGTTCATCTCCCCGACCATCGGCGTGATCTTCATCTCGTCCCTGATCGCCGGGAAGGCTGGCATCTCCTCGCCGTTCGTGTTCATCATCGGCACGCTCGGCATCGCCCTGATGGCCTCGACGCTGGCGCAGTTCACGCGCCGGATCACCTCGGCCGGCACCTTCTACAAGTTCATCTGCCAGTCATTCGGCACCTCGACGGCCTTCGTGGCCGGCATGGTCCTGCTGCTGGCGTACACCCTGCAGAGCCCGCTCAACACGAACCTGTTCGGCGGCTTCGTCAGCCAGACCCTCGCCACGGACTTCGGCATCCACATCGCCTGGTGGATACTGATGATCGTCATTGTCATCGCCGTGGGCGCGCTGGCCTGGTACTCGGTACATACCTCGATGCGGTTTGACCTGGCGTTCGTCATCGCCGAGGTCACGATCGCCGGCATCTTGCTGCTGCTCATCCTGTTCAAGGGCGGTGATCACGGGCAGGTGCCGACCGCGTTCCTGCCCACGCACTCACCGTCCGGCTTCGGCGGCCTGGGCGAAGCATTCGTGTTCATCGTGCTGGCGTTCTTCGGGTTCGAGTCCTCGACCACGGTCGCGGAGGAGGTCCGCAAGCCGCGGCGGAACCTGCCGATCGCGCTCATCGGCTCGGTCGTCCTGACCGGCCTGTGGTTCACCTTCGCGATGTACGCGATCGTCGTCGGCTACGGCTCCCGGCACGTCTCGCAGATCGCCTCGGCCACCGCGCCGCTGCGTGACCTGGCGGTGCGCTACATCGGCAGCTGGTACGGCGACATGGTCGACCTGGCCGCGATCTCGGCCATCATCGCGGTGCTGCTGGCCATCCACACCGCCAACTTCCGCGTCCTGTACGCGCTGGGGCGGGACGGCGCGCTGCCCAGGCCGCTCGGCCGCACGCACCCCAAGTACAAGACCCCGCACATCGCGATCATTGCCTACTCGATCTTTACCCTGGTCATCGGCATGGCCGCCGGCTTCGGCTGGGGGCCAGTCCCGTCCTTCGGCGACCTCGGCTACCTGTCCTCGCTCGCCATCCTGCCGGTCTACATCGGCGCCAACGTCGCGCTGCCGTTCTTCATCTACCGGCGCTACCGGGACGAGTTCTCGGTCGTCGTGCACGTCGTCTTCCCGGTGCTGTCCAGCGCCATCTTCGTGGTGGCCATCTACCTGAGCCTGCACCCGTATCCGGCGTCGGCGCCGACGAACATCTTCCCGTGGGTGCTGCTGGGATTCATCGCCGCGTCGATCGTCACGGCCTGGATGCTGCGCCGGCGCGGATCGCCGGTGCTGGAGAAGCTGGGCAGCGTCCTGTTCATGGAGGCCCAGGCCACGCCCGAGGCCGTCGACGTGGCCGGAACCCCCGGCGGGCCGCAGGGACCGCTGGACCGGTCAGGGCCCGGCCAGGTCGAGAGAACCGCCGACTAGACCGGGCCCGGGCTGGCCCGGCGCCGAGTGCCAGGCCAGCCGGCCCGCACGGCATACTTATTGTCATAATGAGAAGAACTCGGCGTTATCCAGGCAGCCCGACTCGGGCGGAGAGGAACTAGATGGGCAAGCTGACCGGCCAGAGCGCGCTCGTCAGCGGCGGCGCTTCGGGCATCGGCAAGGCGATAGCCAGGCTCTTCCTGGAGGAGGGGGCCAGCGTCGTCATCAGCGACATCAACCCGGACGGGCTGGAGGCGGCGGTCAAGGAGCTGTCGGCCAGCGGCCCGGTCCTCGGCGTGGAGGGTGATGTCAGGTCAATGGCGGACGCGGGCCGCATGGTGGCGGCCGCGGTCGACGCGCACGGCAAGCTCGACGTACTGGTGTGCAACGCCGGCATCACCAGCGTCATGCCGATCGAGCAGCTCGGCGAGGAGGAATGGGACGCCGTCCTCACCACCAACGTCAAGGGCATGTTCACGCTGGTCAAGCACGCCGTGCCGCACATGATCAGGCAGGGCGGCGGGCGTATCGTGACGCTGGGCTCGGAGATGGGGATCGTGGCCGTCCCCGAGTCCCCGGCCTACAACGCCAGCAAGGGCGCGGTCATCATGTTCACCAAGTCGATCGCGGTGGACCTCATTCGCCACAACATCCGGGTGAACGCGCTGTGCCCGGGGATCACCAGGACTCCGCTGCTGCAGGCTGAGGTAGACAACAGCGTCGATCCGGCGAAGACCGCCGCCGAGCAGGCCTCGTGGGCGCCGATCCTCCGCGTTGCCGATCCGGCCGAGATCGCCCGCGGGGCGCTGTTCCTGGCCAGTGAGGACAGCTCGTTCGCGGTCGGGAGCTGCCTGGTCCTCGACGGCGGCTTCACTGCCCGGTAACCAGGATCAGCTTGTGATCGCACCCGTCAGGTCAACCTTCGTGCCAGCCGACGTACGCCTGGCCAACCTCGTCCGCATCGTGCAGGAACTGCGCGGCGCAGGCTCGCTGTCCCGCTCGGACGTGGCCCGCCAGGTGGGCATGTCACTGCCCACAGCACACCGGCTCGTCGCCGACCTCGTCGATCTGGGGCTGGTTGTCCAGGAGAGCCCCGCGCCCGCCGACACGCGCCTGGGACGGCCGCCGGTCGTGTACCGGTTCCGCGAGGACGTCGGGCTGCTGGCCGGGATCGACGTCGGCAACGAGACCACGCGGCTGGCCATCACGACGCTGTCCGGCCGGGCGCTGGCCTCGCGCTCGCTGCCCTCCAGCAAGCTCGGCCGGCGCCGCCTGCCGGCGATGCTGGCCGGCATCGTCGCGGAGATGATCGCCTCGGCCGATCCCACGCTGGGCGGGCTGGCGGGCGTCGGCATCGGCATCGCCGCCCGCGTGGACGCCGCCGGGGTGCTCCGCAATCCGCCCTCCCACCAGGCCTGGGACGGACTGCCGTTGCGCGAGCCGCTCAGCGCCGAGCTGGGCTGCGAGGTGGCAGTCGCGCAGGACGACCACCTGTCTCCCATCGCCGAGAGCAGCGACCGCGGCACCTTCCCCGGAGCATCCTCACTCCTGGTGCTGGAGATCGGGAAGGGCATCGGTGTCGGCATGACGCTCGACGGCGTCCCCGTCTCCGGCGCCGGCGGCGGCTTCGGCCGGATCGCCGGCTGGCCGCTGACCGACCCCGTCAGCGGCCAGGCCAGGACCCTGGGCGAGTGCCTGGTTACCGCCGGCCTCGTCGACCAGTACCTGGCCAGGGGCGGCACCGGCCAGGTTCACGACGGCACCACGCTGGCCGCCGCGGCCCGCGAGGGCGACCGGCAGGCCCAGATGGTCCTCGGCTGGGCCGCCATCGAGATCGCCGACGTCGTTACCCGCCTGCAGCACCTGTGCGACCCGGAGGCCATCGTTATCGGCGGCGGTCTCGCCCGCGCGCATGACTTGCTCGATCCCGTTCTCGGCCGCTGGCTCCCGCCGGGCGTGCGCGCGGCCCGCAGCGTGCTCGGCGAGCAGGCAGTGGTCGCCGGGGCCCTGATCGTGGCCGGCTCCTTCGTGGAGAGCTGGCTCAGCACGCACATGGCGAGGGCCTGATCGGCGCCCCGGTCACAAACCCGGTCACAAACCCGGTCACCAACTCGGTCACAAAGGAGTTGACTGCAATGGATCAGCTGCCCGCCCTGATAGCCGGCCAGCACGTGCGCACGAAGGCCGAGGTCCCGGTCGAGGACCCCTCCAGCGGCGAGGTCATGGCCGTTACCGCCGACTGCGGGCCGGAGGAGGCCGCTGCGGCGGTTGACGCGGCCACGGCCGCCAGCCAGTCATGGCGGCTGGTCGCGGTCCCGGAGCGGGCCAGGCTCCTGCGCCGCCTGTCGGCGCTGATCGAGCGCGATCTTGACCGCCTCGGGCAGCTGGAAAGCCGGCAGACCGGCAAGCCGCTGCGCCAGGGCCGCCGGGACACCGAGATTACGGCCCGCTACTTCGACTTCTATGCCAGCGCCGTCGAGACCCTGTACGGCTCGGCATTCTCGCTGGACGAGAACACGACCGTGCAGACCCGGTGGGAGCCGTACGGCGTCACCGCGCACGTCATCCCGTGGAACTACCCGCTCCAGATCCTCGGCCGCTCGGTCGCGCCGGCGCTCGCGATGGGCAACTGCGTGGTGCTCAAGCCGGCCGAGGAGGCCCCGCTCACCCCGCTCAAGATCGCCGAGCTGGCGATCGAGGCCGGCTTCCCGCCCGGTGCCCTGAACGTCATACCGGGATACGGGGAGTCCGCCGGAGCGGCGCTGACCAGGCATCCGGGCGTCGGGCACATCTCCTTCACCGGCTCCGTTGAGGTCGGTCGCCTGATCAGCCACGCGGCAGCGGAAAACCTGGTCCCCGTGACGATGGAGCTGGGCGGCAAGTCGCCCAACATTGTCTTCGCCGACGCCGACCTGGACCGCGCCGTGCCCGTCATCGTCAACTCAGTCCTGCAGAACGCGGGCCAGACGTGCTCGGCAGGCTCCCGGCTGCTCGTCGAGGAGAGCGTGCACGACGCCGTCGTCAAGCGGATCGGCGAGATCTTCGCGGGCGCGGACATCGGGCCTGCCCTGGACGATCCCACCCTGGGCCCGCTCATCTCCGGGCCGCAGCGCGAGCGAGTGCTGTCGTTCCTCACCGCGGCCGACCGCGGCGGCCGCGTCACCCAGGGCGGGGAAGCGCTGAACGGAGGCCGGTACGGGAATGGCTACTTCTTCGAGCCGACCCTGGTCGACGACGTCGACGAGGCTAGCCTGATCTTCCGCGAGGAAGTCTTCGGGCCGGTGCTCGCGGTGACCAGCTTCGCCACCATCGACGAGGCGGTCGCCCTGGCCAACGCCACCGACTACGGGCTCATCGCCGGGGTCTGGACCACGAACATCAGCACTGCTCAGCGCATGATCCGAGACATCGTGTCCGGGCAGGTGTTCGTGAACACCTACGGCGCGTCCGGCGGCGTGGAACTGCCGTTCGGCGGCTTCAAGCGATCGGGCTTCGGCCGGGAGAAGGGCCTGGAGGGACTACGCGGGTTCGCCGAGGTCAAGACCGTCATCATCGCGGCATGACCACATGCTCGCCGGGCGCCGGCATCGAGCTGCCCCTGCCGCTGGATGCCGGCGCCGCGCTTCCGCTGCCGATCGGCGACCCGGGCCTGGACACCCCGGCCATGCTGGTCGACCTCGACATCGCCGAAGCGAACATCGCCCGGATGGCCGGGCTCGCCGCGCGCTGCGGCGTGTCGCTGCGGCCGCACGTCAAGACGCACAAGAGCGTCGCGATGGCCAGGCGGCAGCTAGCCGCAGGCGCCTCGGGACTGTGCGCCGCCACGATCGGCGAGGCAGCCGTCCTGGCCGCCGCGGGCCTGCGCGACCTGACCCTGGCCTATCCCGTGGTCGGGCCGCGCAAGCTGGAGCGGCTCGCTGACCTGGTCCGCGCGGCCGACGTGACGCTCGTCGCGGACTCGGCCGAGGTGGCCGAGGGCTACCTCACCGTCGCGCGCGCCGCGGGCCGCCCGGTCGACGTCCTGATCGAGGTGGACACCGGCATGCACCGGTCTGGCGCCGCGCCGGACCGGGTCACGACCCTCGCCCGCCATATCGAGCGGTCCGGCGGCCTGCGGTTCCGCGGCATCCTCACGCACGCCGGCCACGCGCACGATGAGCCGAGCCAGCTGGGCATCGAGCGCGTCGCGCGCGAGGAGGCGGCCGTCATGGGCGACGTGCGCGCCGACCTGGAGCGCGCCGGCCTTGACGTTGCCGTGGTCTCGGCGGGGTCGACCCTGACCGCGCGCTACCTCAGCGCCGCGGATGGCATCACCGAGATCCGCCCGGGCACCTACATCTACAACGACCTGCGCACGCTCGGCTGCTGGGCGTGCACCCCGGACGAGATAGCCGTGACGATGCTGGCGACAGTGGTGAGCGCCGACGGCCAGCGGGTGACGATCGACGCCGGGAACAAGACGCTGACCTCCACGACGACGGCGGACTACGGCAGCGGCCACCTGCTCGGCAGGCCGACGAGCTCGTTCACCAGGCTCTCCGAGGAGCACGGCGCCCTGTCGGTCCCCGACCCCCCGGCCCTGCGGGTCGGCGACCTGGTGCGGGTCCTTCCCGTGCACGCCTGCGTCTGGAGCGACCTCCAGCCTGAGGTTTACGGCATCAGGCAGGGCCAGATCACCGAGCGCATCCGCGTCGATGCTTTCCGGCATAGCCTGTAATTTCTGGCCCGCCGGGCAGGCGGCGGCTTCAGGCACCGAGGCTGAACAGCGTCCCGGCGTCGTCTCGCTCCGCCAGCGTCAGGACCATCTCCGTCACCGCGGCGTCAACCACCGCCGAGCCGACGGAGTCGAAGACGACGCGGCCTCCGTCATCGCCAAGCTCGCGCCGTCCGGCCAGGACCGCGCCGAGCTCGGCGCAGGCCGCCCGGTCGAATGCATCCGGCAGGTAGGCGCACTCCCCCACGACGAGCGCGTCGGCCAGCACGTCAGCCACGACCGTGGCGTCCAGCAGCACTCCCTCGCCGAGCTCGCGCTTCCCGCGCGTATCGGCACCCATCGCGAGCACGAGGGCGCCCGGGGTGAGGTCCGCCGCCTGCACCAGCGGCTCGCGCGACGGAGTCGCCGTCGACGACAATGCCGGCGCCCGCCACGGCCTCCGCGACTGATTCGCACACCCGCACCGGGCCCGGCAGGCCGGCCGCGTGCTCGTCCGCGGCCCCGCGGCGACGGCTCCACAGCCGCACGTCGCTCACGGGGACGACGCGCCGCAGCGCGGCCAGCGAGTGCCGGCCGACCGGGCCGGCCCCGATCACCGCGACGCTATGGTCGCCGGCGCGGGCCAGGCGGCGGGCCGCCACGGCAGCTATCGCAGCGGTGCGCATGGCGGTGATGTCGGCTGAGTCAAGGATCGCCCGCAACGTGAAGCGAGCCGGGTCGAAGGCGAGGACCACGCCGGCCGAGCTGCCGGCATCAGGACGCAGGTTCGCCTTGACCGACAGCACAGTGTCCAGCGCTCCGGATTTCAGGTGCAGCGACGCGCCGGGCACGCGCAGCTGGCCCGACGCAGCCGCCACGGAATCGCTCGTGGCCAGCGCGACGAGAGCGCGCTCCGCGGCCTCGATCAGCTCCGGCCAGCCCAGCAGATGGCGAACCTCGGAGCGGGTCAGCAGCCGGACCGGACCGGCGCCAGTGTCTTCCACTCGCCCAGCTTAGACAGGGCCGCGCAGCACGGCGGCCGGACGTGAGCGCTGCACGAAACGGCTTGGAGTGCGTAATAACCGGACGATCCATTGAAAAAACTCGTTCGTCGGTGTTGGATATCCAATGAGCTGAGGTCCCTCCGCGTTTCGCCTGAATCAACTGGAAGGTGGTGGGCCGTGTCCGCACGAAGCCTCACCAGCGGTGTCGTCATCGCCGCGTTCGTCGCGCTGGCAAGCTCAACGGGCGTGGTGGCCGCGAGCGCCGAGCCGGCGTCGCATCCCGGCGCCGGCCACAGCCGCGTGGTGCCGACCTCCGCGCATGGCCGTGGTGCCGATGTCGGATTCACCGAGTACTCAGCCGTCGGATCGCAGACCAACGGCACGGTGATCGGCCCGTCCTATAACCTCTACACTCTGGCCGCCGAGGCCGTCGGCCGCACGGCGGTAACGCTGGACGGAGCCGGCAAGTACGTTCAGTTCACTCTGGCCAGGCCTGCCAACGCGGTCGATCTGCGCTACTCCGTACCTGACTCAGCCGACGGCAGCGGGCTGACGGCGCCGCTGCATGTCTTCGTGAACGGCAGGCCCGGCGCTGACCTGACCCTCACCTCGAAATACACCTGGTTCTACGGGAGCTACCCGTTCACCAACAACCCCGCGGACCTGCATGGCCACCATATGTACGACGACGTGCGGACCATGTTCGGCCGCACCCTGCCGCCCGGTACTCGGGTGCGATTCGAGATCGCCGACCCGTCGATCCCCGTCACCATCGACGTCGCGGACTTTGAGCAGGTCGCGCCGCCCGCACCGCGGCCGCCCGGCTCGCTGTCGGTGCTCTCATTCGGGGCCGACCCGACCGGCCAGACGGACTCCACAGCCGCGATCCAGGACGCCATCAACGCGGGAAGCCAGCAGCACCGCGCCGTGTACCTGCCGCCGGGTGAGTTCACGGTCACCGCGCACCTGATGGTCAACGACGTGACGCTGACCGGCGCGGGCGAGTGGTACACCGTGCTGCACGGGGCCGGCGTCGGCGTCTACGGCGATGCGGCACCGAACCCCAGCACCAACGTCCACTTGTCCAACTTCGCGATCTTCGGCGAGGTCCAGGACCGAGTGGATTCCGCCGACGTCAACGGCATCGGCGGGGCGATGGGCGGCGGCTCCACCATCGAGCACCTATGGATCCAGCACACGAAGGTGGGCATGTGGTTCACCGGCCCGTTCGACGGGCTGACGATCAGCGATGTGCGCCTGCAGGACCTCACGGCGGACGGGATTAACTTCGACGGCGGCATCACGCACGCGACCGTCGAGAACAGCTACATCCGCAACACCGGAGACGACGGCCTGGCGATGTGGTCGTCCGGCGCCGCCGACTCCAGCGACGCCTTCCGGCACGACACCGTCGTGCTGCCCATCCTGGCCAACAACTTCGCCATCTACGGCGGCCACGACAACTCCATCACCGGTAACTACGGCACGGACACCGTGACCCAGGGCGGCGGCATCCAGGTCGGCAACCGCTTCGCGGCCGTGCCGCTGTCCGGCACGACGCTGATCGCCGGCAACACCCTGGTCCGCACCGGCACGCTGGACCCGAACTGGCACTTCGGCGTCGGGGCGATCTGGTTCTACGCCTCCGACGAAGACATGACCGGGACGATCAACGTCGACAACAACACCATCCTGGACAGCCCGTATGACGCCTTCGGCTTCGTCGGCGACTACATCCCGAACAGCAACCCGCCCGCCAAGGCCATCACCAACGTCATCATCAACCGCGCCATCGTGCGCAACGTGGGGACGTTCGTCGCCCAGCTCCAGTCGGCCGGATCGGCCACCATGTCCAACGTCACCGCCACCGGCGTCGGGCTCGACGGCATGATGGCCTGCGCCTACGGCATCGTCCTTACCCAGGGCACCGGCAACAGCGGCTGGAGCGGCTCCGAATGCGCGTTCCCCCCGTTCAACATCCTGAGCCTGTCTGCGACCTCGATGGACTTCGGCCTGCTCCAGCTGAACCAGCAGAGCTCGGCGCAGAGCGTCACGATCACCAACCCGGGACCGGCCGCGGCGAGCATCTCGTCGGTACAGGCAACCGGAGGGTTCAGCCAGACGAACAACTGCCCGCCGTCGCTCGCCGTCGGGGCCAGCTGCACGGCCACCGTCGACATCACGCCCGCCCAGGTGCAGAACTACTCGGGCAACCTGGTCATCAGCTCCGACACCCCGTTCGCCCCCGACATCGTGAGCCTGTCCGGCGCGGTGTACAACCCGAACGGCAATCTCGCGCTGACCGCTACCGCGTCAGCCGATAACACGCTCGCCGGATTCCCGGCCAGCAACGCCAATGACGACAACCAGGCCACCTACTGGCAGGCAGCTAACAGCACCGGTGCGCTCACCCTGCAGCTGGCCGAGCCGGCGCCGGTCGACCGGCTGGTCCTGGAGCTTCCCCAGGGCTGGGGCGCCCGGCACCAGACCATCGCGGTGGACTACAGCACGGACGGCCAGACCTGGACCCAGCTGGTGGCCCCGACGGCCTACCTGTTCAGTCCGACCGGCACCGCTGGCAACAACGTCGTCGATATCTCCGTGCCGTCGACCACGGTCAGCTACATCCGCCTGGACATCAGCAACAACGACGTCCAGGGCGCACCGCAGCTAGCCGAATTCCAGGTCTACTCGAAGTAACGGTCGCTGGAACGGAACTGCTGCGACCCCGCGGGCCCGGGGTCGGCCAGGTCTCCTGGTCACGTCCCGGGCCCGTTGGCGGCGCGGCCTCGTGACGCCTGCTTTGGATCTTGCGGCATCAAGTAAGAATTTGTCATAGTCATGTACAGATATTGCAGGACGATATCAGGAATGTTACGTTCCCCCTGACCCTGTCCCTCCCCCACCGAGCGCCGCCACCGAGCGCCGTCACCGAGCGCCGCGACCAGCTCGCGATCCACCTCACGGCTGCCCCGAAAGGAGCAAAGATGTTACGGTCCATCCGGTATCTCAGGCGAGTCGTGGCGTTAGTCGCCAGCGCTTCGCTGCTTGCCCTCGGCGGAATCTTCGCTCTGGCGGTTCAGCCGGCCTGGGCGGCCGCCACGGGCGGCACCGGCGCAAGCCTGCCGTATGTCGAAGTGCAGGCCGAGAATTCCGCCACCAGCGGGACGGTCATCGGGCCGAGCTACACCCAGGGCCAGCTGGCCGACGAGGCGTCCGGCCGCAAGGCCGTGACGCTGCAGGGCACCGGCCAGTACGTCACGTTCACCACGCCGGTGGCGACCAACTCGATCGACTTCCGGTACAGCATCCCCGATAGCTCGGACGGATCGGTCTACACCGCTCCCTTGTCGCTCTACATCAACGGCACCAAGCAGCCTGACTTCACCCTGACCAACGCGTACAGCTGGTTCTACGGCAGCTACCCGTTCACCAACACGCCCGGCAGCAACCCGCACCACTTCTTCGACGAAGTGCACCGGCTCTTTGCCACGACGTATCCGGCCGGCACGACCTTCAAGCTGCAGATCGACTCCGGGGACACCGCGTCCTCGTACACGATCGACTTCGCCGACTTCGAGCAGGTCGGGGCCGCGCTAGCCCAGCCCTCGGGCTCGGTGTCGGTGACCAGCGAGGGCGCGGACCCGACCGGCGTGAGCGACTCGACCAGCGCGTTCAACGCCGCGATCAGCGCGGCGGGCGCGGGCGGCACGGTGTGGATCCCGCCGGGCACGTACAACATCCCCGGCCACATCAGCGTCAACAACGTGACGATCGCTGGCGCCGGAATGTGGTACTCGACGGTCACCGGCGCGGCGCCCGGCTTCTATGGCAACTCCGCGCCGTCGCCGAGCACCAATGTGCACCTGCAGAATTTCGCGATCTTCGGCAACGTCCAGGACCGCTGCGACAGCTGCCAGGTCAACGGCATCGGCGGCGCGATGAGCAACTCGACCGTGTCCAACATCTGGATCGAGCACATGAAGGTCGGCGCGTGGATGGACGGGCCGATGAACGGCCTGACGTTCAGTGGCATGCGGATCCGCAACACCACCGCGGACGGCATCAACTTCCACGGCGGCGTCACCAACTCGACCGTGACCAACAGCGACATCCGCAACACCGGCGACGATGGCATCGCGACCTGGGCCGATGCCAGCGTCGGTGCCGACGCCAACGACACGATCTCCGACGACACCGTGCAGCTGCAGCAGCTGGCCAACGGCATCGCGATCTACGGCGGCCACGACAACACCGTCACCGGCAACCTGGTGGAAGACACCGGGATCACCCAGGGCGGCGGCATCCAGGTCGGGCAGCGGTTCAACTCCACCCCGGTCGGCACGACCACCATCTCCAACAACACCCTGATCCGGGACGGCAGTCTCGACCCGAACTGGCAGTTCGGCGTGGGCGCACTGTGGTTCGACGGCAGCCAGGGCGCGGTCACCGGCCCGATCAACGTGAGCAACGCGCTTATCGAGCAGAGCCCGTACGAGGCGATCCAGTGGGTCGAGGGCACGGTCAGCGGGGTCAACCTGAGCAATGTGACCATCGCCGGCACCGGGACCTTCGCCCTGCAGGAGCAGACCGGCGGCACCGCCTCGGCGACCAACGTCGTGGCCACCGGGGTGGCGCAGGCCAACGCGGGCAACGCGCCGAGCTACAGCTGCGAGGGCGGCAGCTTCGCGATCACCGACAACGGCGGTAACTCCGGCATCGCCCCGACCCAGTGCAACAGCGTCAGCCCGGCGCCCGTCTACCCGCCCTACCCGGCCACCGGCGTGACGGCCACCCCGAGCGCGCTGAACTTCGGCTCGGTCGCGACCGGCACGACCAGCGCCGCGCAGACCGTGACCGTCGCCAACCCGACCGGCTCGGCCGCGTCGGTCTCGTCGATCTCGGCCAGCGGGGACTTCACCCAGACGAATACCTGCGGCTCGTCGATCGCGGCGAACGACTCGTGCACCGTGAGCGTGAAGTTCGCGCCCACGGCGACCGGCACCCGGACCGGGAGCCTCACGGTCAACGCCGGCGGCGTCACCAACACCGTGAGCCTGACCGGTACCGGTACCGCGCCCGGCCCGGTGCTGAACGCCGCCCCGGCCAGCCTGTCCTTCCCCCGCACGGTGGTCGGCTCCGCCGCCGCTACGCAGACGGTGCAGGTCAGCAACTCGGGCACCAGCGCGGCGAGCGTGTCCAACGTCGCGGCGACCGGGGACTTCAGCCAGACCAGCAACTGCACCAGCATCGCGGCCGGCGGGTCCTGCACGGTGACGGTCACCTTCGAGCCCACCGCGGGCGGGAGCCGGACCGGCACCCTGACCGTGACCAGCAACGCCAACAACAGCCCGACGACCGTCGGCCTGAGCGGCAGCGGCATCGACGGCACCACCAACCTCGCGGCCGGCCAGCCGGCCTCGGCGAGCTCCGTCAACAGCCCCTACGTGGCCGCGAACTTGACCGACCCGGACCCGTCCACCTACTGGGAGAGCGCGAACGGCTCGTTCCCGCAGTGGGCCCAGGTCGATCTCGGCCAGAGCTACAGCATCGACAAGGTCACCTTGAAGCTCCCGCCGTCGACGGCGTGGGGCGCCCGGACGCAGACGCTGTCGCTGCTCGGATCCACCGACGGCTCGAACTTCTCGACCATCGTGGGCTCGGCCGGGTACACGTTTGACCCGAACGCCAGCAACAACACGGTCACCATCACGTTCGGCGCCACCACGGCCCGGTACGTGCGGGCCAACATCACCGCCAACACCGGGTGGCCCGCCGGGCAGCTGTCCGACTTCGAGGTCTTCCCGGCCGTGGGCGGCTCCTCGTCCGCGACCCTGTCGGTCAGCCCGGCGTCCCTGACGTTCCCCAGCCAGGGCCTCAACACCACCAGCAGCGGAAGCACGGTCACGGTGAACAACACCGGAACCGCGGCCGCGGCACTGTCCGCCATCGCCACCACGGGCGACTTCGCGCAGACCAACACCTGCGGGACGTCGATCGCGGCCGGCGCCTCCTGCACGGTCAGCGTGACGTTCACGCCGACCGCGTCCGGGACCCGCAGCGGCAGCCTCACCATCGCCAGCAACGCGTCGAACAGCCCGGCCACGGTCGCGCTGACCGGCACCGGGGCGGGCGGATCGACCAACCTGGCCCTGAACCAGCCGGCCTCGGCGAGCGGTTACACCCAGAGCTACGCGCCCGCCAACGCCGTGGACGGCAACGCCAGCACCTACTGGGAGAGCACGGACAGCGCCTTCCCGCAGTGGCTCCAGGTCGACCTCGGCGCGACGAAGAGCTTCAGCAGGATCGTGCTCGACCTGCCGCCGGCCACCGCGTGGAGCACCAGGACCCAGACCCTGTCGGTCCTGGGCAGTACCGACGGCTCCACCTTCTCCACGATCGTCGGGTCGGCCGACTACACGTTCAACCCCTCGACCGGCAATACGGTCACGATCACCTTCGCCGTCCGCCAGCGCCCGGTACGTGCGGCTGAACTTCACCGCCAATACCGGGTGGCCCGCCGGCCAGGTCTCCGAGTTCCAGGTCTGGAATAACTGAGCTGACGCCCTGGTGCCGCCGGGTACGCCTACTCGGCGGCACCAGGGCCCGCTCTTCATGGAGCTGCGGTGCCTCAGGTGCGGTAGGTGATCGTGACCGCTTCCTTGACGTTGCTGACGGCGGTGCCCTTGATGGTCCCGGTGGCGCCCTTGAACGCGCCGGTCCCGCCGGTTACCTTGCCACTGGCCTTGCCGGTCTTGAAGCTGATGGTGCCCGAGCAGTACAGGAAGCCGCCTTTGGTGTCGACGGTGATATTCACCGCGGCCGAGGTCGCTGATGCGTGCGAGAAGTAGAGCATGTCGAACCCGGTGGTCTTGCCCTTGCCGTTGACGTCGGTGTCTTGCTGGCCGCCGGTGCCCTTGGCGAACCCGATCGACTTCTTCTCCACCGAGGTGAACTTCAGCGTGTGCGTGGCGCTGTGCGCGCTGGCCACCGCGGGCACCACCAGCGCTCCCGTGGTGCCCAGGATGACCGCTGCGCCGACCGCGATGACGGACCTGCGACCCTTCATGACTGCCCCTCCCCTGCCGGGCGGCTGATGCCGCCACTGGGGGCATGATGCGCCCTGCAGCCCCGGTGAGCCAAGACCCGGGCGCCGGGGCCGCCTCCGTCCCCGATTCCTTGACGGGCCACGACCACCACTGACCGACATCACCCGGGACGAGCGGGGTCGGCCTCGGCTGGCCCGGTTGTCACTCCGGCGTGCGCCGCGGGCGGCGTGCTGGCCGGGTGCAGTGGCCCGCGGCGGAGCAGGACGCCGGCGGTGACCGCGCCGGCGGCGAAGATGCCGGCGGTCCACCAGAACGCGGTGTCGTAGCCGTGCGCCAGCGCCAGCCCGGTCAGGGCCGGGCGGCCGATGAGCCGGGCCGCGGCGAGGTGCGCGGCAAGGTAGGCAGTGACGGCGGCGGCGAAGATGGTGTTCAGCAGCGACGTGCCGACCGAGGCGCCGAGCTGCTGGCCGACGGTGACGGTAGCGGAGGCGACACCCGCGTCCTGCGGGGCCACGCCGAAGGTGCCGGTGTTGATCACCGGCGCGATCACCATGCCGACGCCGGTTCCGGCCAGGATGGTCGGGCCGAGCACGCCTGCGGCGTAGCCGGTGTGCGGGCCCAGCTGAGCCAGCCAGACCATCGCGCCCGCCGCGGCCAGCATCCCGGACGCGACCAGCGGCCTGGGCCCGAATCTGGGCATCAGCACGGTCGTGGACAGGTTGGACGCCAGGATGAGGCCGGCGCTGAGCGGCAGGAACGCCACGCCGGTCACCAGCGGCGAGTACAGGAGCGTCTGCTGCAGGTAGTAGGTCAGGAACAAGAAGATCCCGAACAGGCCGGCCGACGCGACGAGCATGGAGGCGTAGGCACCGCCCCGGTTGCGGTCCAGAACCACGCGGGGCGGCAGCAGCGGATGGGCCGCCCGCCCCTGCCAGGCCGCAAATGCTACGCCCAGCGCCACCCCGGCGGCCAGGAATCCGTAGGTGGACGGCGCGTGCCAGCCGTGCGCGGCCGCGTTGGAGAACCCGTAGACCAGGCAGAACAGGGCGCCGGAGACCAGCAGCACGCCGGGGATGTCCAGCCTGGGCTTGCTCTGGGACGACTGCCCCTTGAGCAGCAGCGCCCCGCCGGTGATGGCCACCGCGGCGAAGAGCAGGTTCACGTACAGCGTCCACCGCCAGGACAGGTACTGGGTCAGCGCGCCGCCGAGCAGCAGGCCCACCGCGCCGCCCGCCCCGGCGATCGCCCCGTAGACGGCGAACGCCCGGCCGCGGTCCTTCGGCCCGGTGAACGTGGTGGTCAGCAGCGACAGCGCCGACGGGACCAGCAGCGCCGCGAACGCGCCCTGGCAGGCCCGCGCCGTCACCAGCATGGCGAAGTTGACCGAGGCGCCGCCGATGGCCGACACGCCCGCGAACCCGGCCAGGCCGGCCAGGAACGTGACCTTCCGGCCCAGCAGGTCGGCCAGCCGGCCGCCGAGCAGCAGCAGGCTGCCGAACGCCAGCGTGTAGGCGGTGACCACCCACTGCCGGTCCACGGTGGTGAAGTGCAGCGCCCGCTGCGCGGACGGCAGCGCGACGTTCATCACCGTCAGGTCCAGCACCACCATCAGCTGGGCCAGGCCGATCACGCCCAGGATGAGCCACCGCCGCCGGTCCCAGGTGCTGTCGGTGGACGTGGCACTAGACATGAGACTTCACCACTCCCTTCTATCTCTGCCTGCATACGCGCCGAAGTTTGGTAAACTCACAGTGTGATCACTGTACTCATAGTCCAACGAACTTGAGGCAGCGTCAAGGCTCCGGGCGGTCACGATGAGCCCGCCACCGGACGCAACCAGCCAGCCGCCTAAGCGGTACGCCTCGCCGGTGCGCGACGAGCAGGCCCGCCGTACCCGGCGGGCGATCGTCACCGCGGCTCACGACCTGTTCCTGGCCCGGGGTTACGCGGCCACGACGATCGACGCGATCGCGGAGGCCGCGCACGTGAGCCGCAGTACCGTGTTCAACTCGGTGGGCGGCAAGGTGGCCCTGCTCAAGCTGGCCCTGGACTGGGCCATCGTCGGCGACGACGAGCCGATAGCCCTGGCCGACCGCCCGGCGATCAAGGCCATCCTGGCCGAGTCCGACCCGCGGCAGGCACTCATGCTCTGGGTGCGGACCGTGTCCGACGTCGCCGCCCGCACCACGCCGCTCGGCGAAGTCCTCATCGCCGCAGCCGATATCGACCCGGCGGCCGCACAACTGCTCGCCGAGGCGAGCCGCAACCGGATGCTGGGCGCGACCCTGTTCATCCGGTATCTCGCGTCCCTGGACGGACTGGCCGCCGGCATGACCGAGGAACGTGCCGCGGAACTCTGCTGGGGGCTCACGGACGGCCACCTGTACCGGCTGCTGGTCGCTCAGTGCGGCTGGAGCACCGCCGACTTCAACCGGTGGCTGTCCGGCAGCCTCGCGGCGGCACTGCTGCCGTCCTGAACGGGCCTGGTCAGGTGTGCGCGAGTCGTAGCAGCGCGGTGGCGATGATGCCGCAGGCGACTGCGAGCAGCATGGGTGCCCTGAGCACCCGGGCGAGCCCGGCCACGCTGACACCGAGCGCTTGCTGCCAGTTGAGGTCGCTCCACCTGGCGCCGCCGAGTTCGATGACGATCAGGCCGGCCAGCAGCACCGGGGCCATCAGGCTGGTGACCCGGCCGACGGCCGGCGGCAGTCGCCGGGCGCCGAGCGCGAGGGGCCCGCTGGCCTTCATCAGCGAGTTCGCGATGATGACGGTGAGCACCGACAGCCACAGTCTCACGATTGCCCTCCCGATTGCCCACTGTGGTCGCCGCGCGGGGCACGGTGCCCTATCGCGCCGATGAGCGCGGCGAGGGTGGCGGCCAGCAGCGCGTTGCCGGGGGTGGTGACGAACAGGAGCACCGCCGCGATGCAGCCCCCCGCGACCGCGGCCAGGATCGCCCGCCGCGACCGACGCAGTTCGTCCAGGGCCAGCACCAGGAAGAAGGCCGGGAAGGTGACGTCGGCGCCGAGGGCGTGCATCAGCTGCGGTGATGGTGCGGCGAGCAGGCCGGCCGCCGTCCCGCTCACCCAGGCCGCCCACTGCGGGACGCTGGCGCCGATGAGCCGCGCGATGTCGAACCGGCCGTGCCCGCGGTGGGCGACGACGAACGACGCGTCGACCAGGGCCTGGGCTTGCAGGGCTCGCCAGAGCCGTCCGCCGTGCAGGCTGTCGTTGAGGGCCACGCTCATGACCAGGTAGCGGGCGTTGATCAGGACGGCGGCGGTGACGGCGGCGGCGGCGCTCCCGGCTGTCAGCGTGGCCAGCAGGGTGAACTGGGCGGACCCCGAAAATCCCAGCGCAGAAAAGGTCAGCGGGACCATGACGCCCCAGCCGGCGACCCGCGCCGCGGCTCCGTAGGCCAGCCCCAGCACGAATGTCGCCGCCCCCGGCCCGGCGCCGAGCCGGATCCCGGCGGCGAAGGCCTCCCGGGTGGTCTCGCTGCCGCCATGGCCGGCCGGATCCGGCCGCGGGCAGATCGGCGAGTCACGCCTGGTGTTCATCGTCACCCGCCTGTCTGCCCGCGACCGGATCGAGGGGCGAACTCGCGGCCACGCCGCACCGGAGGGTCTAGTGCCGAGGTGCAGTTAACAGGCATATACGGAGTTAGACTGTTAGAATAACGGGTTAGGAATAACGGTCCACGGGACAGCTCCGGCGGATCACCGGCAAGGATCAAGTGACAGCCATGCCCGCAGCAGGCCCACCCGCACCGCTCATCGGCGGCCACGCCGCCCTGGACCTGGTCAACACCGTCTCCTGGCGGCTGGACGCCAGCCGGCGCCGCGACAACCTGCCTGACTTCGCCGCGCTGGCCCGCTGGTGTCACCGCGCCGGCCTGCTCGGCCAGGACACCGCACGGGAACTGCTCGACGCGGCGGCCGACCACCCGCGCACCGCCCGGCAGGCCCGCCGCGACGCATCCGCCCTCCGCGAGCACCTCCACGCGCTGCTCGCGCCGCTCGCCGATGACGGCGGCCCGGCCGCCCCCGCCGCCCCCGCCGCGGTCCCGCCCAGCCTGCACGCCCTGCTGCTCGACGCGCTCGCCCGCAGCGACCTGACCGGGCTGCCGATGCGCTGGCAACTGGTCCCGCACCAGCCAGCCGACATCCCGCGGCTGCTCGCCCTCCAGGCCCTGGACCTCCTGCAGTCCCCGCACCTGGACCTGATCCGCCTATGCGGCGGACCCGGCTGCGGCTGGCTCTTCCTGGACCGCACCCGCAGCCACACCCGCCGCTGGTGCAGCTCCAGCGATTGCGGCAACCGCGACCGGGCCCGCCGCCACTACGCCCGCCACCGCGACCTCACGCAACCTCAGGCGCCCAGGTAGGCGAGGACGGCGAGGACCCGGCGGTTCTCGGTGTCGGTCGGGGGCAGGCCGAGCTTGGCGAAGATGGCGCTGATGTGCTTCTCGACCGCACCAGGCCCGACGACGAGCGCGGCGGCGATGGCGGTGTTCGAGCGGCCCTCGGCCATCAGGGCCAGTACCTGCCGCTCGCGCGCGGTGAGGGTGTCGAGCGGGTGCCCGCGCCGGGTCAGGAGCTGGCTGACGACCTCGGGATCGAGGGCGCTGCCCCCGGCGGCGACCCGGTGCAGGGCGTCCAGGAGCTCAGCGATGTTGCCGACCCGGTCCTTGAGCAGGTATCCGACGCCGGCTTCGGGGTCGCGGTTGCCGCTGAGCAGCTCGGTGGCGTATCGCTCCTCGACGTACTGGGACAGCACGAGCACGCCGGTGCGCGGCCAGCTCTGGCGGACCACCAGGGCGGCGCGCAGGCCCTCGTCGCTGAAGGTCGGGGGCAGCCGCACGTCGACAACGACAGCGTCGGGCTGCTCGGCGTCGACGGCGCGCAGGAAGCTCTCGGCATCGCCGACCGCGGCGGCGACCTCGATGCCGGTCTCGCCGAGCAGCCGGGTGAGTCCCTCGCGGACGAGTATGGAGTCCTCGGCGATCACGACGCGCATGGCAGCTCCGCGGTGATGAGAGTCGGCCCGCCGGGCGGGCTGTCGATCGTCAGCCGGCCGTCGACGGCCGCGGCGCGGGCGGCGAGCCCGGCCAGCCCGGCGCCGGCCGGATCGGCGTTCCCGATCCCGTCGTCCTGGATGGTGACGATGACACGGCCAGGGTCGCCGCGCACGTCCACCCGAGCCCGGGTGGCGCGGGCGTGCTTGGCGACGTTGGTGAGGGTCTCGGCCACGACGAAGTAGGCGATGGCCTCGACGGCCGGCGCGGGCCGGGCCGCCAGGTCAACGTCGACCGTGACGGGGACTGGGCAGAGGGCGGCCAGGCCGGACAGCGCGGCGTCGAGGCCGCGGTCGGACAGGACCGGGGGATGCACGCCGCGCACGAGGCCGCGCAGCTCGGCCAGGGCGGCCAGGGCCTGGCCGTGGGCCTGGTCGACCAGTACCCGGGCGGCGGCGGGATCCTCGGCGTCGAAGCGCGCCTGCGCCCGGGCCAGCTCCATCGTCATGGCCACCAGGCGCTGCTGCGCGCCGTCGTGCAGGTCGCGCTCGATCCGCCGGCGCTCGGCCTCCGCGGTGTCGATGACCTCAGCCCGGCTGTGCTCCAGCTGACCGATGCGGTCGGTGAGGACCTGGCTCCGGCCGGGGCCCAGGAGCAGCCGGGTCCAGCTGGCCAGGACGATCGCGAAGCCGCGGGTGGCCCAGGGCGCGGCCAGCAGCAGCAGCACCCCGCCGACGCACAGTGCCGCCTCGGCGACCCCGTGCACCGGCCGGCTGCGGATCTCCACCCCGAACCCCCGGCGGTTGTAGGCCGGCAGCGTGGCAAACAGTGCCCCGCCGGCCCAGCAGACGGCGACGACCACGAAGCCGGCGAGCTGCACGGGGGCCAGGGCCGCCACCGCCGCTGCCTGGCGCCATCGCCGCGGGCCGAGCAGGCCGCGCCAGCGCGGGCGCCACCACGCCCCGTTGGTCAGCGGCTCGGGCGGCGGAGCCGGGACCGGGACGCCGGCCAGCGCCGCGGTGCAGGCTCGCTGCAGGCGGCACAGCAGGTCGATGACGGCCAGGATGATGACCAGCGCCGGGATGCCCGACAGGGCCAGGGCGATCAGGACGACGCCGAACGGCAGGCCGATGGCGAGCACCATGGCCCCGGCCGCGCCGATGGGCAGGCCGGTGAGCAGGTAGGCCGCCGCGAGCCAGGTACGGGCGGACACGTACGGGCGCAGGACGCGGCCCGCGAGGGTGGCCAGTGCGGCGAATGCCGCGAGAGCCGCCGGGCGGGAGGCGGCGGTGGCCGAGCCCATGGCCCGACTGTACCCGGGCGCGCGGACCCGATCCATCCCGCCTGCCCACGGCGCGACCGGGGGGTTAACCCCCCGGTGAGGAGGTGGGTCGGCCGCATTCCGGCCCGCCCTCGCGGCCGGAATGCTGGACGCCATGACGACAACGAACCTGACGTTTGCCATGCCCGCGCCGGTCGGCCGACCACAGCCGGCCAGGTTTCCCGGTCCCGCGGACTCCCGGGGAACTCCGCAGCCTCCGGCCGACGCCGTGGTCCTCAGCAACGTCAGCAAGCGCTATGGCCGCCGCGGGGGCGTCGAGGCCCTGGCCGACGTGAGCGCCCGCTTCCCCCGCGGCTCCTTCACCGCGGTCATGGGCCTGTCCGGATCGGGGAAGTCCACGCTCCTGCAGTGCGCCGCCGGCCTGGACCAGCCCAGCTCGGGATCGGTGCACCTGGGCAGCGTGGAGCTGACCAGCCTGAGCCGCCGCAAGCTGACGGTCGCGCGACGGGAACGGGTCGGCTTCGTGTTCCAGGCGCTCAACCTCGTGCCCACCTTGTCGGTGGCCGAGAACATCGCCCTCCCGCTCCGGCTGGGCCGCCGCCGGGTGGACCAGGCGCGGATCCGCCTGCTGGCCGAGCGGGTCGGCCTGGCCGGCCAGCTGCGGCGGCTCCCCGACACGCTGTCCGGCGGCCAGCAGCAGCGGGTAGCCATCGCCCGGGCCCTGATCACCGGGCCCGAGGTCGTCTTCGCCGACGAGCCCACCGCCGCCCTCGACCTGTGCACCGCGGAGGACGTCCTGGACCTGCTGCGCGGCGCGGTCGACGACCTCGGCCAGACCGTCATCGTGGTCACCCACGACCCCATCGTGGCGGCCCGCGCGGACCGGGCGCTGCTGCTCGACCGCGGCCACCTGGCCGGGATCGTGGACTCCCCCGAGCCGGCGCCGCTCACCGCGGCGCTCCGGGAGCTGGGGAGGTCCCGGCGATGAGAATCCTCCTGGCCACACTGCGCCGCCTGCCCGCGCCCCTGATCGGCACGCTGGTCTCACTGACTGTCGCGGCGCTGCTGGTCACGATCGTGTCCCTGCTGATCGGCACCGCCATCACGATGACGCTTCCGGCGGGCCGGCTGGCCGGGGCCACCGTCGTGGTGACCGGCAGCCCGAACGTGAGGTTCGGCTACGGCACCGGGCAGGACGCCAGCGGCGACACCGTCCCGCTTCCTGGCTACCGGGGGGTGCCCGCGGGCCTGGCCGCCCGGCTGGCCGCGCTGCCGGGCGTGGCGCGGGCGATCCCGCAGGTGTCGGTGCCGGTCGCGCTCGAACTGCCCGGCGGCCGCGCCGTGACGGGCGGCCAGGCCGGGCTCACCGGGTATGACTGGCCGAGCGCGGCGCTCACCCCGTTCACGCTGGACTCCGGCCACGCGCCGGCCGGGCCGCGCCAGATCGTCGTGGGCGCGGGCGTGGCCCGGTCGGCGGGGCTGCGAACGGGCGACCAGGTCCGCCTGGCCGGCGCGAGCCAGCCGCCGTACACCGTTGTCGGGGTGGCCAGCTCCGGCCGGAATCCGGCCCAGAACTCGTCGGTGTTCTGGTCCGCGGCGCAGGCCGACGCCGAGTACGGCCATCCGGGCAGCGCCGACCTCATCGGGGTCATCGCGCGCCGCGGGACGGCCGCGCCCGCGCTGGCCGCGCGCGTCCGCACGGTACTCGCCAGCACCGGTACTCGCCAGCACCGGGCTGACCGGGCGTCACCTCTCGGTGGTAACGGGGACCGCCCGGGGGCCGGCCGCCGACCTGGCCGCGGCGTCCGACAAGGACAACCTGTCGCTGCTGGCCCTCAATCTGGGCATCATCATGGTGATCGTCTCCATGTTCGTCGTGGCCGGCGCCGTGTCCCTGTCGGTGCTGCAGCGCCGCCGTCAGTTCGCGCTGCTGCGGGCCATCGGGGCCTCGTCCGGCCGGCTCCGGCGCATGATGATCGTCGAGCTGGCCGTGCTCGGGGTCCTCGCGGCGCTGATCGCCTACCTGCCCGGGGTGCGGCTGTCGTCGCTCGCGCTGCGCGGCCTGGCCGGCCAGCAGTTCGTCCCGGCCGGGACCCGCCTGTGGACCAGCCCGCTGGTGCTGCTCATCGCCGCGGGCGCCGGGGTGCTCGTCGCCGAGCTGGCCGGGCTCGTCGCCGGGCGGCGGGCGAGCCGGGTCCGGCCGACGGAGGCCCTGGCCGAGGCGTCCGTGGAGCGTCGCTGGCCGCACCCGGTCCGGGTCGCGCTCGGCGTCATCGCCCTGGGCGGCGCCGTGGCCCTGGGCATCGTCACGCTCGGCCAGAACGTGAACCCCAGCCAGCAGGCCAGCAACGCGCTGCTGACGCTGCTCGTCTCGATGGTCGCCGTGGCGTTCCTCGGCCCCTTCCTGGTCGCCGCCGCCGAGCTCATCCTGCGCCTGCCGCTGCGCCTGCTGTCGGGCGCCGCCGGCCGGCTCGCGCTGGCCGACATCCGGGTCCGGCCCCGGCGGATGGCCGCCTCGGTCGTCTCGGTGGCCCTCGCCGTCGGCTTCTCGGGGACCATCTACCTGATCGACGCCACGGGAACCCACGCCGCCGTCGTCCAGGGCCGCCAGCGGCTGGTCGCCGACGAGGCGATCTCCGCACCCGGCCCCGGCCTGGCCCCCGGCGCGCTCGCCGACGTCGCCGCCAGGCGCGGCGTGGCCACCGCCATCGGGCTCACGCCGACCACCGTGCTCGTGCCCGCCGCGGGCGAGGAGAGCGCCTCCGGCGAGGCCGTCACCCCCGGCCCGCTGGCCGAGGTCCTCAGCCTGCCCGTCATGGCCGGCAGCCTGGCGCACTTCCGGCCCGGCGACATCGCGCTCAGCAACATGATCGCCGGGAACGGCGGGCTGAACGCCCATGTCGGCGAGCGCATCACCAGCTACCTCACCGACGGCACCCGGTACCGGGCCACGGTGACGGCCATCTACAGCCGGTCCGTCGGCTTCGGCGACGTCCTGGTCCCGGCCGGCGCCGCCGGCGGCGGGCACCTCGGCACCCCGGCGCTCGGCGAGATCCTGGTGCGCGGCTCGGCCGGCATCGCCCCCGCTGCGCTCGCGCGGCGGATCGCTCCCCTGGCCCGCCGGTTCCCCGGCCTGCAGGTCGCCAGCCGCAGCGTCGTCAACGCCCAGTACGCCCACCTGACCTCGCAGAACTCCTACCTCAACAACCTCCTGCTGGGCCTGATCATCACGCTGGCCGCCGTCACCCTGGCCAACACGCTGATCACCATCGCCGTCGAGCGCCGCGAGCCGCTCCGCCTGCTCAGCCGGGTCGGCGCCACGTCGCGCCAGCTCCTGGCGATGACCAGCTGGCAGGTGGTAGTGCTGAACGCCACCGCGATCACGGTCGGAGCCGGGGCCGGGGCGCTCGCCGTCACCGTCGTGTCGCGGGTCCTGACCGGCAGCTACCTGCCCTACCTCACCTGGACACCGCTGCTGACGCTGGCCATCTCGGTGCTGGCGCTGTCCGGCCTGGCGAGCGTGGGCCCCACGGCCCTGATCCTCGCCCGCCCCGAGGGTGCCTGACATCCTCGCGCCAGGGAACGCCGGGGATCACCCCGTGGGGGCGATGCACCCCCGGCGCCTTCCGGTGCAATATGTCAGTACTGGCGTCGAACGTGATGGCACCTGGCGGTCGTCCTGACCTGATCGACGCGCACCTGGCGTCGGCCATGGCGCGAGGCGGCACCTTAGGGGCTAAGGAGTCGTGATGGGCGCGGAACGGGAGCGGGTCGCCGGTTTCGGCCGGATGGAAGACGGATTGCTGCAGGCCGGGGACTGGTACCGGTGGGGGCCTTATCTCAGTGAGCGGCAGTGGGGCACCGTCCGGGAGGACTACAGCGCCGACGGCAACGCGTGGGATTACCTTCCGCACGAGCACGCCCGCTCGCGCGCCTACCGGTGGGGCGAGGACGGCCTGGCCGGGTTCAGCGACGTGCACCAGCGCCTGTGCCTGAGCCTGGCGCTGTGGAACGGGCGGGACCCGATCCTCAAGGAACGCGCGTTCGGCCTTACCGGCCCGCAGGGTAACCATGGCGAGGATGTCAAGGAGTACTGGTGGTACCTCGACGCCGTCCCGAGCCATGCCTGGAACCGCTGGCGCTACCACTACCCGCAGGCCGCATTCCCCTACCAGGACCTGATCGACACCAACGCCGCCCGCGACCGGTACCAGCCCGAGTACGAGCTGCTCGACACCGGAGCGTTCGACGGCGACCGGTACTGGATCACCGAGGTGCACTACGCCAAGGCGGGCCCGGATGACCTGCTGATGGCCATTCAGGTCACCAACGCCGGGCCGGAGGCCGGCACGCTGCACGTTCTGCCCACCGCCTGGTTCCGTAACACCTGGTCGTGGGGGGACACCGAGGAGACCCGGCCGGGCTTGCGGGCCTCCGGTGACCGGTCGGTCACCATCGACCATCCGTTCGCGGGCACCATGGAGCTGATCGGCGCCACCGGCCCCGACGGCGCCGGCCCGCAGCTGCTGTTCTGCGAGAACGAGACCAACCTGGCCCGGCTGTACGGCGCCGCCCCGGTCACGCCTTACCCCAAGGATGGCATCAACGACCACGTGATCCGCGGTGCGGCGACGGTCAGCCCGGCCGGCACCGGCACCAAGTGCGCGTTCTGGTACCAGGTCACCGTGCCGCCCGGGCAGACCGCCGAGCTCCGGCTCCGCCTCCGGCAGGCCGCCTCCGGGCAGGCCAGCTCCGGGCAGGCCAGCTCCGGGCAGGCCAGCTCCGGGCAGGCCAGCTCCGCGGCCAGGGCGACGGCCGCGCTCGGCCAGGACTTCGACCAGGTGATGGCGCAGCGCCGGGCCGAGGCCGATGAGTTCTACGCCGAGCTGACACCGGCCAGCGCCAGCGCAGATGAGGCGCTGGTGCTGCGGCAGGCATCCGCGGGCACGCTGTGGAGCAAGCAGCTCTTCTACTACGACGTCGCCCGCTGGCTGGACGGCGACCCGGCCCAGCCCGAACCGCCGGCCGAGCGCAAGAACGGACGGAACTCCGGGTGGCGCAACTTCGACGGGTTCGACATCATCTCTATGCCGGACAAGTGGGAGTACCCGTGGTTCGCCGCCTGGGACCTGGCCTTTCACACGATCACCCTGGCCCACCTGGACCCGGCCTTCGCCAAGTACCAGCTGATCCTGATCTGCCGGGAGTGGTTCCAGCACCCGCAAGGGGCGCTGCCGGCCTATGAGTGGGATTTCGGCGATGTGAACCCGCCGGTGCATGCCTGGGCGGCGCTGCAGGTCTTCGCCATCGACGGCGCCCGCGACATCGCCTTCCTGCGCCGGGTTTTCGCCAAGCTCCTGGTCAACTTCACCTGGTGGGTCAACCGCGAGGATGCCAGCGACCGGAACGTCTTCGAGGGCGGCTTCCTCGGCCTGGACAACATCGGCCCGATCGACCGCTCCCACCTGCCCGCTGGCTACACCCTCGAGCAGTCCGACGCCACCGGCTGGATGGGCGCCTACGCGCTGGACATGGGAACTATCGCGGCCGTACTGAACTGGTCCGGCGAGCACGAGGATCAGGATCTGGTGCTGAAGTTCCTGGAGCATTTCGCGGGCATCCGCACGGCCCTGGACCAGCAGGGCCTGTGGGACGACACCGACGGGCTGTTCTACGACCGGCTGGTCACCCCCTCCGGCGACACCGTCCCGGTCAAGGTGCACTCGATGGTCGGGATCATCCCGGTGCTGGCCGCCGCGGTCATGGACGGCGGCGTCCTGCGCAACGCGCTGACGATGAACAAGCAATTCACGCGGTTCACGCAGCATGAGGGCTTCGGCGACCTTCAGCAGGCGGCCGGGCACCCGCAGCTCCGCGGCGAGGGGGACGGCCAGCGGCTGCTGCTCTCGGTAGCCCGGCCAGCCCAGCTGGAGCGGCTGTTCGCCAAGCTCTTCGACGAGGCCGAGTTCTTGTCCCCGCACGGGCTGCGCGCGCTGTCGGCCTACCACCGGGATCATCCTTACCAGTTCGATGCCGAGGGCTACCAGTCCTCCATCGACTACGAGCCGGCCGAGTCGACCACGTCCATGTTCGGCGGCAACTCCAACTGGCGCGGTCCGGTCTGGATGCCGGTGAACTACCTGGTGGTCGAATCGCTGGAGCGCTATCACCGGTTCTACGGCGATGACCTGGAGCTGGAGTACCCGACCGGCTCGGGCCAGCGGCTCACCCTGGACCTGATCGTCGCCGACCTGCAGGACCGGCTGATCTCGCTGTTCACCAGGGACGAGAACGGACGGCGGGCCTGCTTCGGCGGGACCGGGAAGATGCAGACCGACCCGGCCTGGAGGGACAACCTGATTTTCAGCGAGTACTTCCACGGCGACAACGGCGCGGCGATCGGCGCCTTCCACCAGACCGGGTGGACCGGCCTGATCGCCGACCTGATCCTGCGCCGGCACGGCGCGGTCCCCGCGCTCGGAGACGTCCTGCGCGACCTGGCACGAAGGGCCCAGCCATGACCACCTAACCAGGCGACCACCGCGGTCGGTCAGGTCCCGGCCGCCCGCGTCGCCCCGGACGCCTACGCCAAGCCCGACGCCAGGGCCGCGGCCGCGCTCCCCGGCAACATCCACCCGCTGGGCCCCGCGCCCGGCGAGCACCTGGGCCAGGTGGGCACGAACTTCTCGATCGCCTCCAGCGTCGCCGACGGCGTTACCTTGTGCCTGTTCGACGAGACCGGCGCGGAAACGCAAATCCCGGTGCGGGACAACGACGCCGAGATCTGGCATGCCTTCGTGCCAGGAGTCGGGCCGGGCCAGGCCTACGGGTACCGGGTCAGCGGACCCTGGAACCCGGCGCAGGGCCGGCGCTGCAACCCGGCCAAGCTGCTCCTGGATCCCTACGCGCGGGCCGTCAGCGGAACGGTCTCGTTCGGGCCCGAGGTATTCGGCCACGACGTGACCGACCCGAACGCCCGGAGCACCCTCGACTCCTCGGGACACGTGCCCAGGAGCCTGGTCGTGGACCCGGCGTTCAGCTGGCAGGACGGCAGCCGGCCGCGGTACCGGTACGCGGACACGGTGATCTACGAGGTGCACGTCAAGGGCTTCACCATGCGCCATCCCGGCATACCGCCGCAGCTGCGGGGGACCTATGCCGGCCTGGGCCACGAGGCGGCGATCGGGCACCTGCTAGATCTGGGTGTCACCACCGTCGAGCTGCTGCCCGTGCACCAGAGTGTTCCCGAGTCCTTCCTGATCGACCGGGGCCTGACGAACTACTGGGGTTACAACACGATCGGTTTCTTCGCGCCGCACCATGGCTATTCCGCCGCCGTGCGAGCCGGCCAGCCAGGCGGCCAGGTCAGCGAGTTCAAGGCGATGGTGGACGCGCTGCACCGGGCCGGCCTCGAAGTCCTGCTGGACGTGGTGTTCAACCACTCCGCCGAGGCGGGCCCCGACGGCCCCACGCTGTGCTTCCGCGGCATCGACAACGCGGCGTACTACCGGCTCGCGCCCGGCGACCCGCGCGACTACTACGACACGACGGGCTGCGGCAACTCCCTGAACGCAGGTGACCCGATCACGCTGCAGCTGATGATGGACTCGATGCGCTACTGGCTGACCGAGATGCACGTGGACGGGTTCCGGTTCGACCTGGCGCCCACGCTGGCCCGGCAGGAGGGCGCGTTCGACAAGGTGTCGGCCTTCCTGGACATGGTGGCGCAGGATCCGGTGGTCTCGCAGGCCAAGATGGTCGCCGAGCCGTGGGACGTCGGCCAGATGGACAGCTACGATCTGGGCCGGTTCCCGCCCATGTGGCGCGAGTGGAACGGCAAGTACCGTGACACGATGCGCGACTTCTGGCGCAGTCACCCAGTCGGGATCGGCGAGTTCGCTGACCGCTTCTCCGGCTCGGCGGACCTGTACGCGACGCCCGGCCGCCGGCCCACATCCTCGGTGAACCTCATCACCGTCCACGACGGCTTCACCCTGCGCGACCTCGTCTCCTACGACGACAAGCACAACGAGGCCAACGGCGAGGACAACCGCGACGGCACCAGCGACAACGAGTCCTGGAATTGCGGCGCCGAGGGCCCGACCACCGATCCTGGCGTCCTGGCGCTGCGCGCCCGGCAGTCCCGCGCGATGCTGACCACGCTGATGCTGTCCTTCGGGGTGCCGTTGCTGCTTGGCGGCGACGAGATGGGCCGTACGCAGAACGGCAACAACAACGCCTACTGCCAGGACAACGAGATGACCTGGTTCGACTGGGCGAGCACCGACCAGGACCAGCTGGACTTTACCCGGCGCCTGATCGCGTTCCGGCGGACGCATCCGGTGTTCCGCCGCAGGCGCTTCCTGGCCGGCGCCGAGGCATCCGGGCTCCAGTGGTTCACCCCGGCGGGCACGCCGATGAACGGCGGCGACTGGGCGGACCCGAACGCCCGGTCCCTGGCCATCTACCTGGACGGCTCCGATGACCCCGACCGGGCCGAAGACGGGACGCTCCTGCTCGACGACGACTTCCTGGTGCTAGTGAACGCCTGGTGGGAGCCGCTCGACTTCGCCCTGCCCGCCACCCGCGACGGCGCGCAGTGGCAGGCCGAGATCGACACCTACGACCCCGCGGCACCCGCGGCGGCGCCGGCCCGTCACCCCGGTGATCGCGTCACCGTCGGCCCCCGCTCCATCGCCGTGCTCTCTGGCCCGGCGCCAGCCTGACGCGAAAGCTCAGGCGCGCCGGGTGCTACGTGCCCGATCGCAGTGCCCTGATGAAGGCCGGGCCGTTCGGGGTGCCCAGCCCGGTCATCGTGTCGTAGCCCGGCGCGGTCACCTGGCGGGTGCCGCTTTCATCCTGGACGTCGTTGATGCCGACCAGGAAGCCGGGTGCGAACTTGTTGCCGATGTCGGTCTCGCCCGGTGTGTAGAAGCCGCGGTCGACCTGGGGATCGGACGGGCTGACCGGCAGGATGTCGTGGAACGCCCGGCTTCCGGCCAGTGCGTACAGCAGCGGGTTGAGGAACCCGAGGTTTCCCGGCTGGCCCTGCTCGGCATCGGCGACGATCCCGGCGATCAGCGGCGTGGACGTGCTCGTCCCGGCCTGGCGGAACGGCTCGTACGTGGTCGTCTTCCGGTTCGGGCGGGTGACGATGAGCCCGAACAGCATCCCCGAGTAGGGGTCTGCGTCGGCGGCGATGTCGGGCACCGTCCGCCCGGCCTGGCCCGCCTTGTTCCGAGCCATCGAGGCTGGGCACCACGCCCTTCTGGTAGCCCGGCTCACTGTAGACAGCGCTCGCGCCGCCGCCGGCGGCCAGCAAGATGCCCTCGTTGTGCCACGGGCCGCTGTGGCCCGTTCGCTCGCCGAACGCGGTCGACCAGCCGGTCTCGAACAGGCGCTGGCGGCGGGCGCCGATGCCGAGCGTCGTGCCGCCGACGGCGGTGACATCCGGATCCGAGGCGGGCGTAACGACGCCCGGCTCGTCACCGGAGATCATCAGCAGGCTCACCCCCTCGGCCGCGGCGCGCAGCGCGATCGCGTGGCTGACCTTCAGCAGCGACCGCGGCACGCTGCTCTCGCTGGGGTAAACCAGACGGTAGGACACCGACTCGATCGCGGCGCTCGCGCGGGAGCCGTGCCCGGTCAGCGGTACCAGCATGGCGTCGAACAGCGCCTGCGCGGTGTGATCGGCGGTGTCGCAGTCGTCTCCGTCGACCATCAGCTGGCGGGCACCGGGCGCCATCGCGTACGCGGCCTCGGAGTCAAGCGCCGCCTCCTCGACCGCCCCGTTGACACACCCGCCGCCGTTCTTGCCGCCCTGGCCGACTGCCTCCTCGCGGTACTGGCCAGGCCGCGGCGCCGGCAGCCCGTTGACCCTGGCATAGTCGGTGAGGGCCCGGAACATGTCCACTGGCGCTCCGACCTCGATCAGCGCGATCGTCTTGCCCTTGCCGGTGCTGGCCGCGCTCAGCCCGTAGGCGGCCCGGATCTGCCGGGCTGAGTAGCCGCACACCGGGACCGCGGCCCTGGTCAGGCCGTGAAACGCCGGGCTGAACGTCTTGGTCTTCTGCGCCCAGTAGTGCGAGCAGGCCGGAGCGCTTTCGCCCGCGCGGCTGGACGTCGGGGTCGTGACGGTGTCGCCGGCCCCGGGCTGGGTGCCACTCAGGCCGGTGACCGCCAGAACGTCGCGGCGGATCGAGCTGGGGATGGTGACGTTCAGCCCGCTCGGCGCGAGGGCCGAGACATAGACGTCGTTGACGCTGGCTCGCACCCGGGTCAGCCCCGCGCCGGTCAGATACCTCTCCACGGCCTTCACCTGCGCGGCGCCGGAACCGAACCTCCGGGTGTAGGCACCCGGACTGAGGAACCGGTGGTAGCCCGGTGACCCGGGCGTGCTGGCCGCGCCGACGAACCGCTGCGCGGCCGGCTGATCACCAGCCATCCACACCTGGATAGTCCGGCTCCGGGTGGCCGCCCGGGCGCCGGGGGCGCCGGGGCGATCGCCAGCACGCCGACGGCGCACACGCCGGCGAGTGCCGCCACGCGGGCAGCCGCAGGCACTCTGCGCATGATGCATTCCCCCTTGACTGGGACTAGCAGTGTCACAGGCCGGCGGCCGGCCGGTTCATCTGGCCCAGCTCAGCCAGGTGATCCAGGTCGGCAAGATCGAGGATCTGCAGGTACATGCGCGAGACGCCGACCCGGGCGAACGCGGCCAGCTGGTCCAGGATCTGGCTGGCCGACCCGGCCAGGCCGTCGTCCTGATATTCCTGCGGCCGGCGGCCGGTGGCGGCCAGGCGCCGGGTCAGCGTCGCCCGGTCAGCGCCGAGGCAGGCGAGCTGCACGGCCGAGTAGACGATGCCCGCCGGGTCGCGGCCGATGGCCTCGCACGCCGCCCGGACCCTCGCTATCTGGGCGCCGGTGGCGGCCGGGGCGGCAAACCCGACGTTGAACTCGTCGGCGAAGCGGGCGGCGAGCGCCGGGGTGCGCTGGGGGCCGTGCCCGCCGAGCACCAGAGGGACTTTGGGCGTCCCGTCCCCGGCTCGCTGCAGTGGTTTCGGCAGCCCCGGCGCCCGGGCCAGCTGATAGTGGGCGCCGGCGTAGTCGAACGTGCCGCCGGCCGGCGTCGCCCACAGCCCGGTAAGAATCTCGAGCTGCTCGGCAAGCCGGTCGAAGCGCTCGCCGAACGACGCGCCGAACGGCAGGCCGTAGGCCAGATGCTCGGCCTCGAACCAGCCGGCGCCCAGGCCCAGTTCCAGGCGGCCGCCGGAGATCTCATCGATGTTGGCCGCCTGGATCGCCAGCAGGCCCGGGTGCCGGAACGTCGCCGACGTCAGCAGGGTGCCCAGCCGGATGTCCGGTACCTGGGCGGCGATCGCGGCCAGGCTGACCATCGCCTCGACCGGGCCGGGCGGCGCCGGCCGCCCGCTCATCGGCAGGACATGGTCGGCCCGGAAGAAGGCGCCGAAGCCGTGCTCGCGGGCGCTCCGGGCCACCGCCACCAGCTGCGCGCAGGTGGCGCCCTCCTGGGGCTCGGTACAGATCCTCAGCTCCATGGCAACGCTCCTCAGCCGGCACTCCTCAGCCGATCCGGGCCAGGATCGCCCGGGCCAGGTCCGCGGTGCCGGCCCGTCCGCCGAGGTCGCGGCGTCAGCGGCGGGTCGTCGCTGGCCAGCGTGGACTCGATCGCGGCCAGGACATCGCCGGCTGCCTCGCGCTGGCCGAGGTGCTCGAGCATCATCGCGGCGGCCCAGATGGCGCCGATCGGGTTGGCGATCCCGCGCCCGGCGATGTCGGGCGCCGAGCCGTGCACGGGCTCGAACATGGACGGGAACTCGCGCTCCGGGTTGATGTTGGCCGACGGGGCCACGCCGATGGTCCCGGTCACGCCGGGGCCGAGGTCGGACAGGATGTCCCCGAACAGGTTGCTGGCCACCACGACGTCGAAGTAGTGCGGCGTCATCACGAACCGGGCGGCCAGGATGTCGATGTGGAACTGGTCGGTCCGGACGTCGGGGAACTCGGCGGCGATCGCGGCGAAGCGCTCGTCCCAGTAGGGCATCGAGTAATAGATGCCGTTGGACTTGGTGGCCGAGGTGACGTGCCGGGCGCCCGTGCTGCGGGCCAGCTCGAAGGCGTACCTGATGACCCGGTCGGTCCCGGTCCGGGTGAAGATCGCGGTCTGCTCGACCATCTCGCTCGCGGTGCCCTCGCCGAACCGGCCGCCGACCTGCGAGTACTCCCCCTCGCTGTTCTCGCGCACGATCCACATGTCGATGCCCTGGCGCGCGATGGCCTCGCTCACCGGCGGGGTGACGCCGGGCAGCAGCCGCACCGGGCGCAGCGAGATGTACTGCTGGAACTGGCGGCGGATCGGGATCAGCAGCCCCCACAGGGAGATGTGATCCGGCACGCCCGGATAGCCGACGGCGCCGAGGAAGATGGCGTCGTGGTCGCGCAGCCGGCTGATCGCGTCGCCGGGCATCATCTGGCCGGTCCGCGTGTAGTGCTCGCAGCTCCAGTCGTAGGACGTCTTCCGCAGCCCGAAGCCGTACTTGGCCCCGGCGGCCTCGACAACCTCGAGCGCCGGCGGCACGACCTCCTTCCCGATCCCGTCGCCGGGAATGACGCCGATCTCATAGCTGGTCATCAGGGCTCCTTCTGCTCGGCGAACGGGGGTGTGGGTCCGGCTCAGGCCACCTCGGCCGTGGCGCTGGCGCAGCAGCCGGCCCGGACCCCGGTGTCCTGGCCGTCCCGGTAGGCGACCTGCCCGGCGACGATGACCGCGTCGATGCCGCGGCAGAACTGCCGGGGACGCTCGAAGGTAGCGGTATCGGCGACGGCATCAGGCGAGAACAGCACCAGGTCGGCGACGTAGCCGGGAATGATCGCGCCCCGGCGGTGCAGGTTCAGCCGGCCGGCCGGCAGGCTCGTCATCTTCCGGACGGCCTCCGTCAGCGTCAGCACGCCAGCATCGCGGGCGTAACGGCCCAGCACCCGGGGGAACGTCCCGTAGTTGCGCGGATGCGGCAGGCCGCCCGCCGCCGGGTCGAAGTCCCAGCCGTCGCTGGCGATGGCCGTCCGCGGATGAGCCAGGATGCGCCGCAGGTTCGGCTCCGACTGGCCGTGCACGATGGTCGTGACCTCCCCGCCCCAGCGCCGGATCATCTCCAGGGCCGCCGCGGCCGGGTCGGTCCGCTCCCGGCGGGCGATCTGGGCCACCGACTGGCCGGCATACCAGCGCCGCGCCGGGTCGGGCACCGTGGCCACCACGATGTTCTCCGGCTCGAAGGCGCGCAGTCCCCGCGCGAGGTCGGCCGGGTCCTGCGCGCTGACCTGGCGGTGGATCCGGGCCCGGGTCACCGGATCGGCCAGGCGCCGCTGCAGCGCCGCCGTGCCGCCCTCGGTGGCCCAGCGCGGCACGATGATGGCCAGCGTGGTGCAGCCCGCGGTGTACGGGTACTGGTCCATGGCCACGCCGGCCGCCGGGCCGGCGGCGTCGATCCGGTCCAGGACCTCGTCGATCTTCGGCCAGTTGCCCGCTCCCATGATCTTGAGGTGGCTGAGCTGGACCGGCAGCCGCGACCGGGCCCCGACGGTGATCGCCTCGTCCACGGCCCGGGTGACGGCCACGGCCTCGCTGCGCAGGTGGGTCGAGTAGAACCGGGCCCCGGCCGACCGCGCGGCGTCCGCCACTGCCGACCAGCTCATCGGTCCCGGCCGCCGACGCGGGCGCGTAGGTCAGGCCCGAGCTGAGCCCCGCGGCGCCGGCCTGGACGCTCTCGCGGGCCAGCCGGCACATCTCGGCCAGCTGATCAGGGTCGGGCGGGCCCGGATCGAAGCCCAGGACGGCGATCCGGATCGCGGCGTGCCCGACCTGGCCGGCCAGGTTGCCCGCCAGCGGCAGCCGGTCCAGGTAGTCGAAGTACTCGCCGGCGGTCCGCCACCGGCCCCAGGGCAGCCCGCCGTCCAGGAACGCCGCGTAGTCGCGCAGCAGGTCAGTGCGGCCGTCCGCGACCGGGAACGGCGAGAATCCGCAGTTGCCGGCCAGCTGGGTGGTGACCCCCTGGGAGATGAGCGCGGGCGCGCCGGGGGTCACCGGCACGGTGAAGTCGCCGTGCGTGTGCAGGTCCACGAACCCGGGCGCCAGGACCGCGCCCCCGGCGCTGAGCACGTCGGCGCCGGCCGGCCGGGTGAGCCGCCGGCCCAGCCGGGCGATCACGCCGTCGGCGACGACCGCGTCGGCGGCGAACGGCGGCCGCCCGGTGCCGTCGATCACCAGGGCGTCGCGGATCAGCAGGCTCGACGTCACCGGCGGCTCGCCCTCAGAACCCGGTCAGGACGCCGTCGACGACGGTGCCGCCGGCGTCGATGAGCGGCAGGAACCGCCAGCGGTCGAACGCCGCGCACGGATGGCAGACGCCGAACGACATGATGTCGCCGGGCGCGATCGGCTGCCCGGGGCCGAGATCCACGAGCGCATGCTGATCCATCAGCTTCACCACCCGCGCGGTGGCCAGATCGGCGGCCGCGTCGCGCAGGCCGGCCCGGTACAGACGCTGAGGTACCGGCAATTCGATGTCGAACGGAGCATCTCTCTTGCCGACGCCGACAATGGCCCGCCCGTCGGCGGGCACCGACAGCACTGATCCCCACAGGGTCAGCGCCTCCCGCAGCCGAAGGCTCTCACCCTCGGCGCGCCGGCCGTCCAGCGGCGACAGCCGGCGATGCCGGCCGGCGTCGTGCGAGACGTAGCCGCCGCTGCGGAGCACGATCTCCAGTCCGGGGATCTCGGCTCGCAGCGGCGTGAACGCCGCCAGCACGCGGTCGAAGAAGATGCTGCCGCCCGCGCTGAGCAGAAACTCGCCACCACGGGCGAGCCCTTGTTCATGCAAAATCCTTGCTACGTCGGCCGCCCGGGCCAGGAGCAGGTCCACGGCCTGGATCTCGCCGGGTGACGCTCCGGTGGCCACGACCCCCTCGTAGGTCTCGACGCCGGCCAGCGCCAGCGTGCTCGTCGCCGCGACCTGCTCGGCCAGCTTGACCGCGGCGGCTGCCGTGCACACGCCGGCCCGGCCGGCCGGGCCGTCGAGGCCCAGCTCGATCAGCACCCGCACCTTGCGGCCGGGCCGGCCCGCGGTCAGCACCTCGTCGGCCAGCCGGACCGCGGCCGGGTGATCGACCAGGAACAGCAGCTCGAAGGCCGGGTCGCGGCGGTACACGCCGGCCAGCCAGCGGAGCGCGTTCGGGTCGACCAGCTCGTTGGCCAGCAGGATCCGGCCGACGCCGGCCTCACGCATCTGCCAGGCCTGACCCGGCGTGGCCGCGGTGATGGCCCAGGCGCCGGCCGTCGAGCTGCCGGCGGAACAGCTGCGGCGACATGGTCGTCTTGCCGTGCGGGGCCAGCCGCACGCCGTGCCGGGCGCAGTAGGCCGCCATCGCGGCGATGTTGTTCTCGACCGCGGCCCGGTCCAGGGTCATCACCGGCAGCGGCAGGTCGCCCGCCGGGACGTTCCAGCCGTGCGAGCCGAGGTCGGCCAGGCGCGTCCGGACCCCGTAGGGGATGCCCTTGTAGGAGGCGTCGAGCACTACGTCCGCGCCGTCACTGTCACGGGCCGTCACTCCCCGACGAGGGCCGGGGCGCCGGTCTTGACCGAGCGGTAGATGGCGTCGACCACCTGCAGCGCGCGCCATCCGTCCTCGAGCGTGCAGATCGGCGTCTCCTGCCCCGCCGCGCAGCGGACGAAGTGCCGGATCTCGGCCAGGTGGCCGTGCTCGGCCCACTCGTCGCCGGCCGGCCAGCTCCAGCCCCGGGTCGCGGACACGTGCGGCCGGTCCTGTGACTCTTCCTCCAGCCCCCGGCCGTAGCCGGACTCGCTGAAGATCGTGGTCGCGCGGGCGGCGCGGGCCGAGTCGAGGTAGGCGGTGCCGGCGCTGCCGAACACCTCGAGCCTGACGTCGATGCCGCCGGCGATGGCCCAGCTCACCACGAGCTCGGCCATCCCGCCGTTCTCGAAGCGCAGCACGATCACCGCGGTGTCCTCGGTCTCCCCCAGGCACTTGTCGGCCCACTTCAGGACGCCCGCCTCGGCGTACACCCGCTTGATCCGCGACCCCATGAACCACTCCATGGCGAAGATCCCGTGGATGCCCATGTCGATGACGGCGCCGCCGCCGGTGGCCTCGGAGTCCCAGAACCAGTCGCTGTGGAACGGCCCGTTGTGCACCTCGTTGGCCCGCAGCAGCAGGATCTTCCCGAGGCCGCCCTCGTCGATGATCGACTTGGTGCGCACCATGCTCGGCTTGAACCGGACGTTCTCCCCGTACACCGCGATGGCCCCGGCGCTGCGCGCGGCGGTGACGATCTGCTCGGCCTCGGCGGCGTTGCGCGCCAGCGGCTTCTCGATCAGGAACGGCTTGCCCGCCCGGATGCAGGCCAGGGCGGCGGGCAAGTGCAGGTGATTGGGCAGTGTTATGTCAATGCAGTCGACCGCGGCGTCGCTGATGACTTCCTCGATGTCGGCTGACCAGCGCGTGCCGGGGCGGTCTGCCGGCGATCGTGCCGGGCGACCGCGACGCGATCATCGCGATCGGGATGTCCAGCAGGTCATAGCACTCGGCGTGGGCCGAGCCCATGAATCCGGCCCCGAGAATTCCCACCCGGACGGTGTCGCTAGTGCCCATGATCGTTCGGCTCCTTACCCGTGTATCAGGTGTAGACATGTTCCCTCAGGTAGCTGACCGCCCCGACGATCGCGGCGCGGTCGATCATCGCGGACTTGCGCACCTGCAGGCGCGCTCCCTTGGCCCGCGCCAGGTACCGGGACGCCACCCGGGCGATCTCGGGCACCAGCGGCCAGGCGACGTTGGCCACCCCGCCGCTGATGACGAAGTGCGAGACGTCCAGCAGGGTCCGGCAGTTGGCCACCTGGATGCCCAGGGCCGTCGCCGCCGAGGACAGGGCGGTGACCGCGGGCTCCTGGCCGGCCAGCGCCGCCGCCACCACGTCGGGCAGCGCGACCGGGCCGGCCGCCGGTTCCCCGGCCCTGGCCATCGCGTCGAGGTAGGACAGGACGATCCCCGGGCCGGCCGCGATGGTCTCAACGCAGCCGATCCCGCCGCACGCGCAGGCGCGGCCGTCGGGGACCGCGACGACGTGGCCCAGCTCGCCGGCGTTGAAGTTCTCGCCGCTGTACAGCTCGCCGTCCAGGATCAGCCCGGCGCCGACCCCGGTCCCGATGGAGATGCAGATGAGGTCGGCGGCCGGGCTCGGCCACCCGCCGGCCACGTACTCGCCGAGCGCGGCCGCGTTGGTGTCGTTCAGTACCCGGACCGGCAGGCCGAGCTTGTCCTCGAGCATCTTGCCGAGCTGGGCCCGTTCCCAGTTCAGGTTCGTGGCCTCGAGCACCAGCCCGGCGGCGGAGTCGACCCGGCCCGGTGCGGCGACGCCCAGCCCGGCGATGACCTGGCCGTCCTGGACCGCGCGGTCGAGCGCGGCCGCGGCGATGTCGGTGATGGCCAGCACCGGCAGCGGCCGCTGCGCCGGGGTGGCCACCCGGGCGCCCCACAGCATCGCGCCGTGGGCGTCGACGACGCCGTACTTGACGTTGGTGCCGCCCACGTCCAGGCCGAGATACGCCTGCGTCCCGGCGGACATCAGGCAGGCTCCGGCACGACCTGCCCGGGCGCCGCCGCCCGGTCGTAGATGAGGCGCCCGGCGATGAGCGTGCACTGCGGCTCGAAGTGCTCGTCGAGCACGGCGATGTCGGCGTCCTGACCGGGCGCCAGGGTGCCCGTCCGGTCGCTCAGGCCGAGGATGGCCGCGGGCACGGCCGAGGCCATCCGCCAGGCGGCGGCGACGCCCGCCTCGCTATCTCCCATGGCGCCGGCCATGTTCCGCACGGCCCGGTTCATGGTCAGCAGACTGCCAGCGAGCGTCCCGTCCGGCAGCCGGATCGAGCCGTTCGCGACCCGGTACTCGCGGCCGCGCTTGGTGTAGGTCCCGTCGGGCAGCCCGCAGAAGTTCACCGCGTCGGTGACCAGCGCGACCTTGTCCGCGCCGCGGACCGCCGCGACCAGGGCCAGCGCCGCCGGGTGCACGTGGACGAGGTCGGGGATCAGCTCGACCGTCGCCGGCGAGTCGGTCAGCCCGGCTCCGACCGCTCCTGGCTGGCGGTGGTGGAACCCGCTCATCCCGCACATGAAGTGCGTGAAGTGCCGGATCCCGGCGTCGATGCCGCGCCGCGCCTGCTCGTAGGTGGCGTTGGTGTGGCCCGCCGCGACCACCACCCCCGGGTGGGTCTGGCCGATGAACTCGATCAGCTCGGTCGCGCCGGGCGTCTCCGGCGCGACGGTGATCATCCGGATCGGGGCCAGCTCGGCCCACTGCCGGAACTCGGGGATGCTGGCCGGCCGGATGGTCGCGGGATCCTGGCCGCCCCGCTTCTCCTGGCTCAGGTAGGGCCCTTCCAGGAGCGCCCCGAGCAGCCGGGTGCCGGGCAGCGGCTGGCCGCCGGCCTCCGCCTGTTCCTGCTCACTCATCGCCTGGCTGAGGGTGCGCAGGGCGGCCGAGATCGCCTCGCCGGTGGCGGTGACCGCGCCCGCCAGCATCCCGGTCACGCCGTGCCGGGCGGCGAAGGCCGTGATCGTGCGGGCGTCCTCGATCCCGGCCGACATGAAGTCCGCGCCGATCGCGCCGTGCGTGTGCAGGTCGATCAGCCCGGGTCCGACGTAGGCGTCCGGCGGGGTCGGGAGCAGGGGCGGGGCGGGATCCGGCCGGGGAGCGTCCTCGTCGTCGACCGATACGATCCGCCCGCCCGCCACCGTCACGGTGCCGCGCGCGATCCGGCCGTCCGGCCGGACGAGGTTGCCGTGAATCCGCCAGGAGTCTGCGGCCATCACCGGGCCGCAGCGCCGTCGGACACCAGGGCCCGCTCGATGACCCGGGCCAGGTAGTCGCGCGACTCCCGGACCCAGCGCTCCGGGTCGAGGTACCCGCCCAGCTCGATGGACAGGAAGCCGTCGTACCCGGCCGCGATCAGCTCGCCGACGATCGCGTCCCAGTCCAGCAGGCCCTGGCCGATCGGGAGCTGGTGCACCACCAGCGAGTCCGAGTCGCGGACGTGCAGGTGGAAGAGGCGCTGGCCGAGCTTGCGGATCGAGATCGGGACGTGCTCGCGCTGGTCGGTCTGCATGCCGGTGTCGTAGTTCATGCCGAAGTTCGCCCGCGCCACCTCACGGTGGAAGGCCAGGAAGCTGTCGGTGTGGCTGACGATGACGTGCGGGTGCCCCTCCAGGGTGAACCGCAGCCCGTAGCCGGCGGCGATGTCGCAGCAGCGCTGGATAGAGCTCACGTACGACGACCACAGCTCGTCCCAGTCGAATTCCGGGTAGCTGAAGGTGATCTTGGGTGAGAACGCGCCCTGCGGTGACTTGCTGACGTGCACGAACGCGGGCGGGTACGGGTTGGGCGAGGTCAGCCCGGGGATCCAGTGCGACACCGTGTTGATCGTGTCGGTGCCCACCGCCTGCGAGATCGCGCAGCACTGCTCGAAGATCTCCAGCGCGGTCTCGATGCGGGCCGGGTCCATGCTGGCCAGGCCGTCGATCATGTCCTTGTAGGCCACGAACTGGCTGAGCTGCAGGCCCAGCCCGCTCAGGCGGTCGCGCATCTGCGCGCACTGGGCCGGGCTGAAGTGGTCGCGGATCTCGTCGGTGGACTTCACGATCAGCTCGGTGCCCTCGAAGCCGAGCCCGGCGATGGTCTCCAGGGCGTCGCCGTAAGGCGGGCCGTAGCGGCCGGTCAGGCTCCAGACTGAGCATCCCAGTTTCATCATCACGCGGCTCCCTTGGTCTGGCTGGCGCTGGTCTGGCTGGCACTGGCTCTGGCTGGCGCTGCTGGCCCAGTCGGCGTAGTAGGCGTAGCTGCGATCGAGCGCCTCGTCCTCGCCGTCGCTGTCCAGGTCGGTCTCGAGCGCGAGGTACAGGGTCGTGTCGGCGTCGTCGTCGGCGAGGGTCTGGAGGATCTTGCGGACGGGGACGATGCCGTCCCCGAGCGGCACGCTGCGCCACACGCCGTCATCGAGCGCGTAGTCCTTGATGTGCAGGTGGATGGTGCGCGGCAGCAGCTTCTTGGTCACCGAGTACGGGTCCTCGCCGGTGATCAGCCAGTTGCCGATGTCGTTCAGGTAGCCGATGTTGCCCGCGCCCGACCGCTGGACCACGGCCATCAGCTCGTCGCTGGTGAAGGTGTTGTAGTTCTCCGCGCACAGCGACTGCCCGAACCCGGCCGCGATCTCGCACATCTGCGCCGCGGCCTCGGCGTAGATGGTCACCGCCTTCTCGCGCGTCAGCCGGCCGTGCAGGCTGGTGCCGAAGGTGGACACGTCGGCGCCGAGCACCGCCGAGCGCTCCAGCGCCGGCTTGATGTCCTCAATCGACCGCTGCACGAACGTCGGGTCGGCGTGAATGTCCAGGCTGCCGAGGATCGGGATGACGTGCAGGCCGAGGTCGTCGAGGCGGCGGCGGACGTCGCGCACGTAGCTGTCGTCGAAGCTGGCCAGCTGGTTCTGGTCGCCGCCGACCCCCAGGTTGATGCCCGACTCGTCGAAGCCGTACTTGCGGGCCACGGCCGATACCCGCGGCACGTACGAGTCCAGGCTCTTGTCCCACGCGCCCCAGTAGTCACGGTGATAGCTCCAGTTCAGCACGCTTGGAATCAAGCGCATAACAAAGGCTCCTTTTCTGATGCAGGCTCAGCTTCTTGGTAGGCGGGCTGACTCGGGAACGGTGACTGGTCAGAAGGTCGAGTGAACCTCGATGGGCCGGCCCTCGGCGGCGGAGCGCCGGGCCGCCTCGATCACGTCGATGACATGGGCCGCCTGCAGGCCGCTGAGAGCGGGCGCCTCCCCGGCGCGCAGGGCGTCGACGGTGTGCAGCAGGTCGCGGACGGTCGGCTGGTAGTGGCTGGCCGGGGCGGGCAGGGCCGGCCTGGTCCAGCCGGGCTCGCCGTCCGCCCGGGCCGGGTCCAGGTAGGCCTCGAGCGGCACCTCGGGGTTGGTCCACCCGCCGAGCTGGATCACGCCGGTCGACCCGTAGATCTCGACCTGCGGGGTGTTGAACCTGCGGCTGAGGAAGTTCGCGTGCACCGACCCCAGGACGCCGTTGCCGAAGTCCAGGGCCAGCACCCAGCTGTCGTCCTCCTTCAGCTCCAGCGGCCGGCCCTCCCAGGAGCGCTCCCTGAGCGCCCGCCCGCTGGTGGCGGTCACCCGCACGACCGGGCCGATCAGGGTAACCAGGCTGGTCAGCGGGTAGACGGCAGTGTCCGGCAGCGGGCCGCCGCCGGGCTGGTAGTACCAGGCCGGGTCGGCGCCGTTGAGGTTCCCGTTCTCGTGCCCCGGGTGCGGGCCCTGCCCGCGCGCGAAGCACACGGCGCCGATCGAGCCGTCGGCGATGGCGCGCGCGGCGAACTGGTGAGCTCTCGTCCAGCATCTGCCCCGGCGAGGCGGTGAGGACCAGGCTGAGCTCGGCCGCCCGCCGGGTCAGCTCCCTGGCCTGGGCCAGCGTGCTGGTCATCGTCTTCTGCACGTAGACGTGGGCCCCGGCGTCGAGGCTGCGCATCGCCTGGTCGAAGTGCAGCGGGATCGGCGTCAGGATGGCGACCAGGTCCGGAGCGCCATCGGCCAGCGTGGATTCCAGGTCGGTGTAGCCCGCGCCGAAGCCGAACCGGGCCGCCGTGTCCCTGGCCCGGCCGGGAACGGTGTCGCAGACCGCCACGACCTCGGCTCGCTCGCGGACCTCATCGGTCGCCAGCACCGGGAAGTAGTCGTTCTGGGCCACGTATCCGCACCCGATGACCGCCAGCCTGAGCACGTCGCTCACCACTCACCTCTTTCCTGCGTGTTCTGGTGTCTCGTGTTCTGGAATCTCCTGGACCTCGCGGGTGTGCTGCTGCGTGCTGAACACCCACACGTTCTCGGGGCTGATGGATATCCAGATCTCGTCGCCGGGCCGGGGCGGCTGCGGCTGGGCGGCGAACGCCGCCTCGGACACGTCGGCGCGCAGCGTGAGGCCGCCGACGTCCACCAGCACCCGCCACGCGGTCGGCGAGAACGAGCAGGTCACGACCTTGGCCGGGTAGGCGTGCGGGCCGTCCGGGGCGGCCAGCCCGATCCGGTTGGCCCGGATCACCACGTCGACGGTCTCCCCGTCCTGGACGGCGTCCGCGCCGGCGAACGCCAGCCTGGCGCCGGCCTTGGCCACCACCCCGGTGCCGGCCGAGTCGGTGCCCGCCACCGTGGCCGCCAGCCGGTTGTTAGAGCCGATGAACCCGGCCGTGAACGCGGACGCCGGGCGGTTGTAGACCTCGGCGACCGGCCCGACCTGCTCGATGCGGCCGCTGTTCATCACCGCGACCCGGTCCGACAGGGCGAAGGCCTCCTGCTGATCGTGGGTGACGTAGATCGTGGTCGTGCCGGAGGTCTGCTGGAGCGCGCGCAGCTCGTACTGGACGCGCTCGCGCAGGCTGGCGTCCAGCCCGCTCAGCGGCTCGTCCATGAGCAGCACCGCGGGGTCGATCGCCAGCGCCCTGGCCACCGCCACCCGCTGCTGCTGGCCGCCGGACAGCTCGCGCGGGTAGCGCGGCAGCAGCTCGCCGATCTCGACGATCTGGACCAGCCGGTCGACCTGGGCCCGGATCCGGTCGGCCTTCCACTTGCGCAGCTTCAGCCCGTAGGCGATGTTGTCCCGCACCGTCATGTGCGGGAACAGCGCGTAGTGCTGGAAGACGATGCCGATGTTGCGCCGCCAGGACGGCACGCCGCTCATCGCCCGGCCGCCGATCGCGACCGTCCCGGCGTCCTCGTTGATCAGCCCGGCCACGATGCGGAGCGTCGTGGTCTTGCCGCAGCCGCTGGAGCCCAGGAGGGTCACCAGCTCGCCGTCGGCGACGTCCAGGGAGACTCCGTCGACGGACTTCACCGCGCCGTAGGACTTGCGCAGGTCGCGTATCTCTACCTGAGCCACTGGCCAGGCTCCCTTCGATCCTCGTCAGCCATGGGAAACCCGTCGTGCGGCGGCCTCGCCGATGCCGACCACCAGCAGCGACATGGCCAGCAGGATCACGGCGTTCGCGCTGGTGAGCTGCGGGATGCTGTAGTTGGTCGAGTTGTAGATCTCGATGGACATCGGCACGAAGCCCACCGGGACCAGGAACAGCGTGATCGCGAAGTCGGTGATGCTCCGGGCCAGGCCGAAGATCGAGCCGACCACCACCGTCGGGAGGATGACCGGCACCGTCACCTTGCGCACCGTCGTGGCCGGGCTGGCTCCCAGCGACATCGACGCCGTCTCCAGCTCGGCGTCCATCTGCTCCAGCGCGGCGATGACCGGCCGGGCGATGACCGGCAGCACGATCACCACGTGCGCGGCGATCAGGAACGCCAGCGCCGGGATCCTGGACAGGAAGCCGGTGTTGTACAGCTCGACCAGGGCCAGGCCCAGCGCCGTGCCGGGCAGCAGCATCGGCAGCAGGATCATCTGGTTGATGACCTGCTTCCCGGCGAAGTCCCAGCGGGCCATCGCGAACGACAGCGGCATGGCCACCAGCAGCGCGATCGCGACGGCCGGGACCGAGATCTCCAGCGAGTGCAGGATCGAGCTGACCACGTCCGAGGAGTTGAAGGTGTACCACTTGGTGGTCCACCCGCCGGGGATCGCCTGCACGTGCTTGGACAGCGAGAACAGCACCATCGCGATCAGCGGCAGGATGATGACCACCGCGCACAGGACCGTCCCGATGCGGGTCAGCCGGCGGAAGCCGCTAGCGGGCAGCACTGCTCGACGCCTCCTTGTTGAGCCGCCCGACCAGCAGCTGGCCGATCAGCGCGATGGCGACCAGGACCATCGCCATGGCCGCCGTGAGCGGGATGTCAGGCGCGAACGTCGTGGACCGCTCGAGGATGTCGACGGGCAGGTAGGGGACGTTGAGCGGGCCGCCGCCGACGATCAGCGCGATCTCGACCATGCCGACCGCGAACGCGAAGTCGAGGATCACCGCGGCGATGATGGTCGGCCGGACGATCGGCAGCACCACCTTCACCAGGGTGCGGAACTCGCCCGCGCCCAGGCTCATCGACGCGTCCGTCAGGTCGCCCGGCACCTTGGCGAACGCCGCCGTCAGCATCCGCACGTAGAGCGGCACGAGCACGTAGACCGTGCCGAGGACCACCGCGATCGACGTATAGGAGACGTCCCAGACGGGGATGCCCACCGCCGACGTGGCCGCGTTCAGGATCCCGTTGGGGCCGAACAGCAGCACCAGCGCGAAGGCGATCACCACGGTCGGCATGTAGATGGGCAGTGACAGCACCCAGCTGGTCGCGCCCGTCAGCCGGGCCCGGTCCACCGCGAGCTGGTAGGAGATCGGCGTACCGATGATCACCGTGAGCCCGACCGCGATCAGCGCGACGATGATCGTGGTCACGATGGTCGTGACGTTGGCCGACTGGGTGAACAGGGCCTGGTAGTTGACCAGCGTGAACGAGGTGTGGGCGAGCAGGGACGGGTTCAGGATCTCCAGGTCGGCCGAGTCGTTGGTGCTCACGCTCTTCACCAGCAGGCCGACCGTCGGCAGGATGATCAGCACCGCGTACAGCGCCAGGAACGGGGCCATGGCGATGTAGGCCCTGAGGTTCCGGCGTTTCCGGACCCCCGGCGCCGTCCGGGCCGCAGGCGCGGCCGGATCGAGCTGCAGGGCGTCCTGGATGGCCACCATCAGCGTCTCCTCGGGTTTCAGGCTTGCTCGTGCACGGTCTTGGGGTCCGCCCGGCCCCGCCGCCGGGCGGGATCAGCCGCCGCAAGGCGGCCGATCCCGCGGGCGGAACGGCGGCTTACTTCTGCGCCGCGGCCTTGGCGACTTCGGTATAGACGTCGGCCAGCTGCGACTGGCCGGAGGAGTCCGTCTTCACCAGCGCGGCCCAGTCGGGCACGTAGGCCGTCTTCAGCACCTGAGCCGGGGTCTCGCCGCCGAGGGCCGCGTCGAGGCTCTTGTTGGTGAGCTTCACGTTGCTGTCGACGGCGATGCTGATGCCGAGCTGGTTCTGGATGATGTTCTGCATGTAGTTGGACAGGAAGAACTTCACGAAGTCCAGCGCGCCGGTCGGGTTGGGGGCGTGCTTCATGATGCTGATCGAGTTGAGCATCAGGAACGCGCCCTCGGAGGGCACCACGGTCCCGATCGAGGCACCCGCCTGCTTCACCATCACCGACACCGAGCCCATCGAGGTGTCCTCGACCGCAACCGAGCCGCTGGCGAGGGCGCTCTCCTCGGCGCCGGGCGTGGAGTAGGTCAGCTTGGCGTTCCCGTACATCTTCGCCACCAGGCTGAGCGCCTTCTGCTTGCCGTACTTCTTGATCAGTACGAGCGTCGACCTGGTCGCGCCCTCCTGGGTGGGGTCGTTCAGGCCCAGCTTGCCCTTCCACTTCGGACTGGCCAGCTCAGCCCAGCTGGTCGGCGCCTGGCTCGCGCTCAGGTACTTCTTGTTGTAGGCGAGCAGCTCCATGTCATAGCCCCAGATCGACACCTGCTGGGCCTTGAACTTGGGGTCGATGGCGCTGGCGTCCGGGATCTTGTTCCACGGAATGTTGGCCAGCAGGCCCTGCTGGGCCAGCGTGTAGTTGTCGGACGGGGTGCCGACGAAGATGTCGGACTTCGACGCGTGCTCCGCGGCGATCCGCTGCCGCATCGTGGTGCCCGGGCCGGAAACGTAGTTGAGCGAGATCCCGTACTCGGACTTGAACTTCGCCGCCCACTGCTTGAACCACAGGTCCCAGTCGCCCGACCAGCCGTACACGGTGATCGAGCCGCCCGCCTTCGCCACGGTAGAACCCGAACTGGTGCCGCCGCCACCACTGGAGCCGCATCCCGCGGCCGCGACAAGAATGCCGGCGGTACACACGACAACACCCAGTCTTCTACCCCTGAACTTGCCCATTCCCTTCCTCCGTTCCCTGCTAGCGCAAAATGAGATCGTGCACGGTCGGCTTCGCCCGAGAGGGTCCCGCGGCCTGTCCGTCGCCACCGCCGGGAATCGGGCGCACCGCGCCAAAAAGCTGCTGAATCACCAGCGTCGCCGCCCCGCGCAGCCCCGAGTCCTCGTTCGACTCCGACAGCGCGAACTGGACCTGGCCGTTCTGCTCCGGCACCAGCCGGGGCTTGATCTTGGGCAGGAACTGCTCCATGAAGTAATCGCCAGAGCGCGTAATCCCGCCACCGAGAATGACCTGATCGGGATTGACGATATTGACCATGTTGGCAATCCCGATGGCCAGGTAATTCAGGGCCGTGTCGACGATCGCGGCGGCCTCAGCGTCCCCGGCCTGCGCCCGCCGGAAGACGGTCTCGGCCGTGATCTTCCGGGGCCGGGACGTACCCGGCTCCGCCGCGTCGGCCGCCAGGGTCGCTGCCATCTGCTCGATCGCGCTGCCCGAGGCCACGCTCTCCAGGCAGCCCACCCGGCCGCAGCTGCACGTCGGCCCGGCCGCCGCGACGGCGGTATGCCCGAGCTCGCCCGCGCCGTTGCGCGCGCCCCGGTAGAGCTGGCCGTCGAGCACCAGCCCCGTGCCGATGCCGTTGCCGATCGCCACGTAGACGAAGTTGGCGACCCCGGCGCCCACGCCGTAATACAGCTCGCCGAGCGCCGCGGCATTCGCGTTGTTGCCGACCAGCGTCGGCAGCCCGGTGGCCGACTGGATCTCCGTCCCCAGATCCACATCCCGCCAGCCCAGATTTGACGCGCTGACCACGATGCCGGTCGACGGACGGACGTAGCCCGCGGTAGCCACGCCCACTCCGAGAATCGGCGGCGACTGATGAGACAAGGCCTGCTGATAGACCTTTTCGACGAGCTGGATGGTCGCGGCCAGGGACTTGGCCGGGTTCTTCGACGTCCGGATCGTCAGCTTGTCGTGAATCTTCGCGTGCAGATCGACACGGCCGCAGGTGATCGCGGTTGCTCCCACGTCCACCGCGATGACGTGACCCGCCTGCTCGTTAATTCCGAGGATGACGGGACGACGGCCGCCGATCGATGGCCCCTCCCCCAGGTTCTTGATGATGCCGATTTCCATCAGCTCGGAGATCAGCGTCGAAACGGTGCTGTTGCTGAGTCCGCAGGCCTGCGCAATCTCATAGCGGGAGCTCGGCTCGTTCTGCTGAACGAATCGCAGGATCGCCATCTGGTTGATCCGCTTGATGAGCAGGGAGTCGCCCTTGAGCAAGCTGCGCCCCCTCCCCAAGTCGGTCGAGTCACCACATGCCGGCCATCTTCTGCCGAGCGGCGAAAGAAGTTGACAAGAGTGAACATCGTCCGCTTCGGGCTTGTCAAGGGGATCTTCGTGCTTGATCTGGAACTACAGCTCGGGCCAGGCCTGCGATCTCCCCGCACTCCCCCGTCCCGCTGCCAGCGGACTGCTCGTCCCCTACCGGGCCGCCCGGGAGAAGATGATCTCCCAGATTCCTCCCAGCCCCCGGCAAGAGGTCACCGGGCGGCTCGGGCAGGGAATAGCCATCACGGCAACGGCTCACGCGCGATACAGCCGTCAGATGATCTTGAGGCAGCGCCGTTCAGATGATCACAGGTCGCCCATGTGCGCATGCACCGGGTCTCCCCCCACCCGGCGCGCGACAAGCCGCCACTCGGATCAAAATGAGCAGCCACCTTGTGGACGCGCAGGCGGCTTGGCGGGTGACCGCCCTGACGGAGGCCAGCTATGGTCGGGGCACGCCAGCGGTCGCCTGTGATTGGCCACGTTGCCCGTCGCCCTGTTGATGCGGGCTGAGGCTCAGGGCCATTCGATGCGCAGAAGATAGACCTCGCGATGATCTTCTAATACAAGGTAGGTCGCGAGACCGAGTTCGCCGAAGGCATGCGTCAGCATGTTGCCCCGAGGATTGGCGCGGTTGAACGGCTCTCCGCTCCAAGGCGCCGTCTCCAGCAGGGTGAACAGCTCGGCCAGCGGGCGCAGGGCCTCCTGCGGGACGGCCTTGATCTGGTCCTCGGCGACCGGATCCAGACTGAGCTGGTACACCTACTGGCCGCTCTGGCGCTCAGCGAGGATCTCCCGCCACGGTCTTGCAGGCCCCGCCACGTCGCCCGCCAGAAGTTGATCGGCGCGGGCGTGCATGCGCCGGCGGCCTTCCGGGTCACGTGCCGAATCACAGGCAGATATCCACCAGCGATGCACGAAGTCGTTCAGCGCGCCGAGATCGAGGTTCACCCTGACCTCGTCCAGCACCGCCTTGAGCCCGGCGTCGAACGCCTCACGGTCCTGGCGTACCACCAAGGCGGCCCGGATGGCCCGCAAGCTCTTGGCCGGACCAGGCGCCCCTTCCGAGAGGAAGTCGTACGGTTGCGCGGCCATCCTAGGCTCCTCTCCTATCCGCCGAGTCTACCGAGCTAGGGCGCGACGCCCGCTGATTCGGGGAGCCTCGGCGGCAACTCTGGCCTGCTGCGCGAACCTGGAGAAGCCAGCAGCTGCTCCCAGCGGCTCGGCGACCTGGTCGCCGGGCTAGAGCCGGCCGGCGAGGCCGCTGCGCTGCGGCTGCTCGGGGCGGCCCGCCAGCCATGATTCCGCTGGCGGTGCTCGAGGCGGCGACCGGGCAGCAGCTCCTGGTACGGGGTCCGCCTTGGACAGGTCTACGCGGCTGGGGATCAAGGGGGCACGGGCTCATGTCCCGCTATCCCGACCAGGCCGTGCAGGTCAGAAGGGGGCTTTTCGGCGAGACCCGACGCCACCCCGTCAGGCCGGTGTAACCGCCGGGGTCCCCGTCATCAAGGACTGCGCGCGGGCCAGCGCCGCGTAAGCGCCGCCCAGGGCAAGCAAGTCCTGATGCGTGCCAGTCTCCGCGATCCGGCCGCCGTCCATGACGATGATCAGGTCAGCGTTGCGGATCGTGCTCAGCCGATGAGCGATCACGATCGTCGTGGCCCGGACGGTGGCCAGGTTTCGGTAGACCATCTCCTCGGTGACGGTGTCCAGCTCGCTGGTGGCCTCGTCCAGCAGCAGGATCGCGGGCCGGCTGACCAGCGCGCGGGCCAGCGCGATCCGCTGCCGCTGGCCGCCGGACAGTGAGCCGCCGCCGTCGTGCAGCGGGGTGTCGTAGCCCAGCGGCATGGCCTTGATGTCGGTGTCGATGCAGGCGAGCTCGGCGGCCCTGGCGACTTCCTCGAGGGGCAGGGCGGGGTCGATCAGGGCGATGTTCTGCCTGATCGTGGAGCCGAAGACGTAGGGGTGCTGGGTGACGATGCCGAGCTGCCGCCGGACCGACCGGACGTCGAGCCCGGCGAGATCATGGCCGTCGAAGCAGATCCGCCCGTCGGTCGGGCGGTACAGGCCGAGCAGCAGGTGCGCGAGCGTCGACTTGCCCGACCCGGACCGGCCGACGATGCCGATGTGCTGGCCGGGATGGACCTCGACAGACACGTCGCTGACCACCAGCGGCGCGAGCGCGCTGTAGCGGAAGGAGACTCGGTCGGCCCGCACCGCCCCGGCCAGCGGCGCGGCCCGCCTCAGTCGCCGGGACGCGGAGTCCTGCTCGCGCGGGGTGTCGAGCACGTCGTTGATGCGCTCGACATAGCTGGCCAGCAGCTGCAACTGCAGGCCGCTGCTGACCAGGGTTCCGAGCGGGCTGAGGAACCCGGCCGCGAGGGCGCTGGCCGAGAACATGGCGCCGAGGGTCATCTGCCCGTCCACGACCTGCAGGGTCCCGGCCAGCAGGACCACGAGCGGCGCTCCGACGGTCAGCGTGCTCATGACCGAGTCCACCGCCGCGGTCAGCCGGCCGCGAGCCAGGTCGATGCTGACCTGCCTGCGGAACAGCGTGCCCCAGTGGGCCGCGGCCCGGTGCTCGGCGCCGGCTGCCTTGAGCGTCTCGATGCCGGCCAGCAGCTCGTAGGCGTAGCTCTGCGAACGGGCCTGGGCCTGCAGGCTGTCCGACATCAGCCGCCGGTTCCGCCGCCACGAGGCGATGAGCACGAGGATCTGCACCAGCGCGAGCGCGAGCACCAGCATGGCCAGCGGAGGGCTGACGATCAGCAGCAGGATCAGGTAGAGGCTGGCGAAGGCGCCGTCGAGGACGGCGGACAGCGATCCGCTGGTGAGGATGTCGCGCACGGACGTGTTGCTCTGCATCCGCATCATCAGGTCACCGGCGGACCGGCGCAGGAAGAAGCTGTAAGGCAGCTCGACCAGGTGATCCACGAAGCCCATGGTCAGTCCCATGTCGAGCCGGGTCCGCAGCTCCAGCAGCTGGTTGCCGCGCAGGAACGCGCCCAGCAGCTGGTAGCCGATGACCAGCAGGACGCCGATGGCGAGGACCCCGAGCAGGTGACGATCGTCGCGTGGCACCAGCTCGTCGATGACCAGCGCCGTGGTGAGCGGGATGGCGAGTGCCGTTATCCGCAGCATCAGCGACGTCACCAGGACCGTGCCCAGGCCGCGGGCCCGGCCGAGGATCGGGCGCACGTACCGCCAGGTCCCCGGGTCCCGCGTGCCGCCGGCGACGAACTCCGGGCCCGGCTCGAGCAAGACCGCGATACCGGTGTAGGCCCGGCGCAGCTCGTCCTCGCGGATCACGCACCGGCCGCGGGCCGGGTCGACCACCTGGATGCCCTGGCGGGTGGCCCGGTCGAGCACCACGAAATGGCTGAACTCCCAGTGCAGGATGGTGCCGCGCGGCAGCTGGCGCAGCGCGGGCACGTCGGCCTGGACGCCCCGGGCCGTCAGCCCGCTGGCCCGGGCGGCCTGGACGATGGACAGGGCGGTCACGCCGTCACGGCCGGTCCCGGTCATGACCCGCAGCTCGTCGAGCGGCACGTGGCGGCCGAGATAGCCCAGCGCCATGGCCAGGCAGGCGGCGCCGCAGTCGGCCTCCTCCATCTGCCGCACAAGGGGAACCCGGCGCGTCACGATGCAGCCTCCCGTATCCCGATCACGGCCTCGAACTCACCGGCCACGATGGCGCCGACCGTCTCGGACGGCAGGACGAGGGCCATCGGCGTGACCAGCCGCCCGCCCTGGCCGGGCGGCGGGACGGCACCGGGCGCGAGCCGCCCGGTCAGCAGGATGCTCGGCTCGGCCGGCACGGGCAGCCCGGCCTGCCGGGCCAGCTGCGGTGCGGCCAGCCGCATCCGGGTCACCCTGACCCTGACCTGCCGCCCGGCGGCAGGCAGCAGGACGGTGACCTCCCTGGCCCGGGCCAGGTCGGGAACCGCCGCGACCGGCAGCAGCGCGGCGAAGCCTCCATCCGGCTCGGTCACGGCCGCGGTCCCGTCGCTCTCCGGGGTGGTCCTCGCCGTCAGGGCCAGGGCGACCCCGGCCGCGGCCAGGCCAAGCGACAGCCGGTACAGCCACCTGAGCCAGTGCTGGCCCAGGCGTATCTCGACGTCGGCTTCCTGGCCGCCGCCGGCGTGCGACTCCAGAGCCTCCTCGCGGAAGACCGTCGGGCCGGACCGGTTGTCAGCGGGCGGGCGCGGGGCCGGCGGCCGGGCGGCCGCGGTCCGGGTCCGCCCGGCCCCGCGGACATGCCGGCCGCTCACTCTGCCTCCCGAACTGCGGCTTCCCGAGCTGCGGTCTCCCGAGCCGCGGCTTCCCGAGCCGCGGCCTCCCTGGCCGCGCGCGAGGTATAGAGACGGTCGAGCATCTCGTACAGCACCAGCTCCTGAGCCCGGTGAGCCGACCGGAGCAGCCGGTTGACGTGCATGTGGGCCAGGCTCATGGCCAGCGCCCGCAGACCTGGCCCGGCACCAGCCACCCCGGTGTCAGCCAGGGCGCGCAGCTGCCGGGCCGGCTCGGTGATGGCGGCCGACCGGCGCTCCAGCGCCTGCAGGCACCCCGCTACCTCGGGCGGCACGGCCTGGCCCGGCGGGCCGAGCAGCGGCTCCAGCGATGGCCGTTCCTTACGGAACCGGGCGCTGATGGCGCGCTGGAATGCGGCGTCCGCGCCCAGCTCCCGGCCGTAGCCCTGGCGGGCGGCCCGGGCCAGGTCCCGCTTGTCAGCCAGGGTCAGGCCGAGGTCGCCGAGCAGCTGATCGATCCCGCGCAGGCCCACCCGCCAGCGCAGCCCGGCGCCGGCGTCACCGGGCAGCTGGCCCATGATCTCGGTGACCGCCTCGCTGTCGGCGTGGAAGATGCGCTCGCAGTGGACGATGCCCGCCGGGCCGCCGTACCGCTCCACCTCCCGCTCGTAGGTGTCGAGCTGGGTACGCCAGACCAGGCCGGCCGCCAGCATCGGCGCGGTCAGGTCGTGCAGCCGGGGCAGGACGTCACCCAGCAGCGCCTCCGGCGGGCCGTGCACCCGGAGCCTGAGGTGCCAGTCCGGGTCGCCGTACCGGACGAAATGCCAGCTGTCGGCGCGGCCCGAGGCCAGCGCCTGCGACAGCGCCGGGGCCAGGTCGGCCAGGACCTGGTCGGCCGTCGCGTGGCCGGTGAACAGCTTGAGGTACAGCCACTCGGATCCGGGCGGAAATCGCCGCACCACCGCGCCAGGCGCCCGTCCGGGGCGGACGGCAGGCCCGGGGCCGGGCCAGGACCGCGCCGGGCCGGGAGATGCGAACGGGACGATCACCTGATGGGTAAACCGGCCCTCCGGACCCGCGGCGCAGAGCTGGTCCGGGCCGGGCAGCAGCTCAAGCAGCGAGATCGATGCCCGGTGCCGGACCTGATGCGCCAGTGCCTCGACGCACAGCACGTTGTCCAGGTCGGCAGCGAGCTCGTTGTCGCTGTCGGCCAGCGCCACGTAGCGGGGCAGCCCGAGCCGGGCCCGCAGCTCCTGCACGGCGGCGAACTGCCGGGGGCCACCGGCCAGCGCGAACGCGGCCAGCTCGCTCCCGCGAAGGTTCCAGGTGGCTCGCGAGAGCACGGCCTTGCCGCTGACCACGCGCGGCAGGAACGGGGCGTCCCGAAGCGGTCCCCAGTCCCACATCACACCCGGATTGACGCCCTGGTGCTGCAGCGCGCACAGGAAGCGGTAGGTCCCGAGGCCGCCGAGGGCAAAGTTGTGGGCCGCGGTCAGGCGCGGGATCACCTCGCGCCCGAGCGCCCGCGAGCGCAGCACGACCCGCTCGCCCTGGACGGACACGAGCAGGTCGGACACGGGCAGCTGGCGGCTGGCGGGAGCGCCGGACCGGCCGAGGTAGGGGATCTCGTAGTCACGCAGCACGGGCCGGCTCAGGATGTTCCCGGTCCGGCCCTGCGGCAGGTGCACGACCTCGGCGAAGACGCAGCCGGGCCGGGCGCTCTCCTCGGCCCGCAGGTGGTCGCGGACCAGCTCGTTCAGGTCGTCGTCGGCGTGACAGAAGCGGCCCAGCAGCCGCGCGCCCGAAGGCCCGCTGACCGAGCCGATCAGCACCTGGTACGCACCCGTCCGCACCGCATCCGGCGACGGCGCGACGATGGCGGCCACGACCTCGAAGGCCTCGGGCAGCGGCAGATCATCGCCGCCGCGCAGGTCGTCGGCCTCGGCGGCATCGATCGAGATCTCGTCAAGCCCGGCCGCGAGCGCCGTGGTCAGCCTGCGGCACAAGAAGGCGTCCCGGCGGGTCCATGATTCCGCCCGGCCGGTGCCAGCCCGCAGCGGCAGCCCGGCCAGCAGCGGTGCGCCGTCGGTCCGCGCCTGGCCCGGCGCCGGGAACCCGATGCCGGTTTCCTCGTCCAGGACCTGGGCCAGAGGCATCTCCCTGGTCTCGTACCGGCGCGCGAACTGCTCCCGGAACCCGGCCAGCGCGCCGTCACCACCGGGCCGGGCCAGCGCGTGCAGGATCTGGGCGCCGCGCAGGATATCGGCCGTGACCCGGCCGCTCAGTGTCGTCCTCGCGGCCGGCTTGACCAGGTCGACCTGCACGAACCGCTGCGGGTCCGGCGCCGCGGGCAGGCCGCCGAGATCGGCCGCGAGCCGCCGGTAGGCCTCCGGCGAGGCACCGATGCCGCCGGCGTCGATGGCGGCCAGGCGCTCCAGCGCGCCGCGCAGCTCGTCCCCGATGCCGCTGGTGGCCGCGCCCGCGGCCAGCACGGTGGCCATGCCGTGTGCGGGCGGCGGCCCGGTGACCTGGGGCTGGCTGTCGGCGACCAGCAGCTGGCTGTCGACCAGCTCGGCCACGTACGCCGCCGCTTCCGCCGCGCTGATGTCACTGGTCACCAGGGCCTGCGCCAGCACGTCCAGCCGCTCGCCGTCCCTGGCCAGGGCCAGGGTCCGGGCCAGGTACGGCGTGGTGTCCACGGCGACCAGCTGGTAAGAGCGGCTCCCGCCGTGGTCGCTGGCCTCCGGGAACAGCAGCCGGCCACCGACCTCGCACAGCCCTGAGTTCGGCCGGTAACGCAGGTCGGCGCGCAGCCCGGGATCGGCCTCGATGGCCTTGGCCAGGGCCCACAGGTAGTCCATGTCCAGCCGCGTATGCCGGCGCAGGCCTGGCCGGCCGGGCACGCGCAGCCGGGTCGTCTCGCCGATCCGCCCGGTCGTGCAGCCCGCGAACAGGCCGAACGGGGTCGGCCGGGCGGCCGCCCGCATGAGGTAGGCGACCAGCGCCACTTCCGCCCGCTGGCCCCGGTCGCTGTCGGGGTCCTTGCGCCACGAGTCGATCGCCGACTCCAGGCTGGGCGAGGCGACAAAGATCGCCTCGCGGAAGCCCGGCTCCGTGCAGGTCGCCTCCAGCCGGGCCCGGAGCCGGGCCCGGTCGGCGGCCACCGCCTCCCCGAGCGCGGCCGGGTCAGCAGCCGGGTCAGCGGCGACGGCCCGGGCCTCCAGCCCCTGGCTCCACTCCGTCAGCGCGGCCAGCGGCAGCAACGGCGTGCGGAGCACGAAGAACCCGGCGGGCCGCGGGTGCCCCCGAGCGGGCCCCTCGGGTGCGCTCACGCGCTCACCGGGGCCGGCAGGCCGGTGCTGACCAGCAGCATCTGGTCCCACGCAGGCTCGGCAGGAAGGCAGCCGGCCATCAGGGCCAGGGCGATCCCGGCGGCCCCTTCCAGCACGCCGGGCCCGTTCCACACCGCGCCCAGCTGACCCCGCGGGCAGACGCCACCGGCATCGATGAGCGGACTGCACATGTCCAGAGTGCGTTTTAGCCAGAACACGGCCGCGGCCGCCAGCTCAGGTCTCCCGGTCAGCTGGTGCATCCGGGCGAACAGGTGCGCCAGGCCGGCGGTGCCGTGGCAGAGCCCGGCGTCGCTCACGCCGGTGAGCTCGGGTGCGCGGCCGGCGGCCCGCAGCGCCAGCTCGGTGCCGGCCAGCTCCCAGCCCGGCTCGCCCGCGTCACGCCCGGCGAGCAGCAGCGCGAGCGCCACGCCCGGGTCGCCGTAGCACCACGCGGACCGGGCCGGGGCCGGGGCCACGCCGGCCGCTACGAGCGCCGGGGCGGTGCGGCCCGCGGGCGAGTCGACGAGGTGGCGCAGCAGCCAGCGGACGGCCCCGTCCAGCAGCGGGCGTGCGGTGTCCTCGCCGACGCCCAGTGCGCAGGCCCGCGCGAGCAGGGGCAGGATCCCGGCCATGCCGTGGGCCACCCCGGCGTCGACGGCACCGCCCGGGTAGAGCTGCTCCAGCTGGCCCGGCAGCGCCACCGCCGCGGTGGGCCAGCACACGCCGCCGGCGTCGGCGCGGGCCCGGCCGGCTAGCTGCCCCACCACCTCGGCCAGGCAGTCGGCCGCGGCCGGGCGCGGCCACCGGGCCAGCGCGTAGATGCCCAGCCCGGTCAGCCCGTCGATGAGGTCGTAGGGCCCGCTGGCCGGATAGCGCGCGACCGCGCGGGCCAGCGCCAGGTCGATGTCGTCATTGCGGTCGCCGGCCGGGCCGGGCAGGAGCCGGCCGACCAGGTCGGCCGCCCAGGCAATGCCGGGAAACCCCGAGTACAGCGACAGGCTGAGCGGCTGGCTGGCCAGCACCTCGATAGCGCTGTCCAGGCTGGCCGCGGCCAGCTCGCCGGCCCGCTCGTCCTGGCCCGCCCGCGCGGCGACGGCGTGGCAGACGGCAAGCCCGGCCGAGCCGGACGCCAGTGCGGCGCCGCGCGGGCCGACGACCACCGCCGAGGTCATCAGCCGCATGAGCGCGGCCGCGCTCAGGAGCGCCCGGTCTCGCACAGCACCGCTAAGCAGCGGAGTCCATTCCATTGATTCTCCCGCGAGCGCGCCGTCGCCAATGGCGCACGCGAATACGGTCAGTAAAGCACCGGATCATATCGTCGGCCTGCCCTGGGCCAGCGCGCCGCACGCGCACCGGTGATGTCCCGGTCACCGCAATGACCGGGACATCACCTCAGCCGTGCGCCAACTGTCTAGAGGTTAAGACACACGGTGCTGTTGAGGTTGCAGACCACGCTATTGCAGACTGCGCTATTACAGACGGCGCTGTTGCAGACGGCGGTGTCCACGCACACGATGGTGCCGGTGCCGCCCACCACGCTCGTGAGGTCCTGATCGTCCAGGCTGCGCAGGGTTTCCTTGGAGAGCACGAGCTTCTTCGCGGGGTTGTTCATTCATCCTCCCAGCTTGCTGGATAGGCACGGCCGCATATTGCACAGCCGTTATTTCGCCAAGCAGACTACACCGGCGACGCCTTTGATCAAGCGGAATCATCGGTGATTCGAAGAATAAGCTGCAGATCACGGCTTCGGCTTAGCGGTTAATTCTGTATAACGACAGCACCATTGTCGGAATTAAAGGCAGAAATGACGAATATCGGTGCACTCTAGAACACATCGCCTTACGAGTTCTGAGGGACTTGGAAATTGTCCAATCCTTTTTTTGGACCATGCCGCAGTTCCCGGAGGGCAGCGCAGTCACCCCGAACAGATCGCGCCTTCCGAACGCGCCCTCGATCGATCCGAACATTGCTGATGTTCGTACGCACATGTCTGGTGTATCTTGGAGCCTGTGGATGCGTCGCAACGTCTGAGCGAGCTGGTCGAGGTCCTGCGTCGGGACGGCCGGGTCGATGTCGTGACCGCGGCCGCCGAGTTCGGCACGGCCGAGCTGACGATCCGCCGCGACCTGGACGTGCTCGTCGAGCGCGGGGTGGCGCGGCGGGTGCGGGGCGGCGCGGTGAACCTGCTGATGCGCGGCGAGGAGCTGCCGTTCGCGATGCGCGCGATCGAGGTCGTGGACAGCAAGCGGCGGATCGCCGCGGCGGTGGCCGACCTCATCGCCGACGGCGAGGCCGTCGCCCTGGACAGCGGCACCACCGTGGCGCAGACGGCACGGGCGCTGGCCGGCCTGCGGCTGACGGTGATGCCGCTGTCGCTGCACGCGGCGATGGCGCTGGCTGAGTCGGCGTCGGTCCGGCTGATGCTCCCCGGCGGCGAGGCCCGCCCGGGGGAGCTGGCCATGGTGGGCCCGCTGGCCCTGGCCGGGATCGCGGCCCTGCGCTTTGACACCGTCGTGCTGGGCTGCTGCGGGGTGTCGCCGGAAGGCCACGTGATGGCTCACGACCTGGGTGACGCCGCGGTCAAGCAGGCGCTGCTGGCCTCGGGCAGCCGCAGCGTGCTCGCCGTGGACGGCGCCAAGTTCGGCCGGGGGGCGCTGGCGGTGGTCTGCGAGCTAGCCGCGTTCGATGTGGTCGTCACCGACGGCAGCGCCCCGGCGCCGGCCCTGGAGGCGCTGCGGGCCGCCGGGGTGGACGTGCGCTGTGTCTGACCTGAAGCCGCAGGCCACCGCGGCCGCCGGCCACTCGGTGCGCTGGCCGCGGATCGCCGTCACCACGGTGTTCGTCGTCCACGGACTGCTGTTCGCGTCCTGGACCGCCCACATTCCCGACGTCAAGGCCCACCTCGGCCTGACCGACGGCACGCTCGGGTTCGCGCTGCTGGGCGCCCCGATCGGCTCGGTGATCGCGATGATCGCCGCATCCTGGCTGCTGCCCAGGGTAGGCAGCCGCCGGATCGTGCAGGTCGCCCTGGCCGGCTACTGCGCGGCCGGGCCGCTGGTCGGGCTCACCGGCAGCCTGCCCGCGCTGTTCGCGGCGCTGTTCGTCTGGGGCGCGTTCCAGGGCACCCTCGACGTCGCGATGAACACGCAGGGCATCGCCGTCGAGCGAAAGGAGCGGCGAGTGCTGATGTCCGGGCTGCACGGCAGCTGGAGCATCGGCGCGTTCGCCGGCGCCGGCATCGGCGCGCTGGCCGTCGCCGCCGGCATCACTCTCAGCGTCCAGTTGCTTGTCCTGGGCACGATCGCGCTGCTCGCCGCCGGGCTGCTCACCGCGCGGATGCTGCCGGCCGCCGCGGAACAGCCCGGCAGCCCCAACGCCCCGGCCGAAGGGCGCGGCAATGCCGCCCAGCGGCCGGGCGGGCACGTTTCTCGCTGGTCCGGCGGGATGGTCCTGCTCGGCGCGATCGCCTTCGCCGCGATGCTGTGCGAGGGCGCGACCGCCGACTGGGCCGCGGTCTACCTGTCCGGCCCGCTGCACACCACCGGCGTGGTCCCCGGCCTCGGCTACGCGGCGTTCGCGCTGGCCATGGTCACCGTCCGGCTGTCCGGCAACCGGCTGCTCACCCGCTTCCGGCCCGACCGGCTGCTGCCCGCGCTGGCCGTGGTCGCGACGGCCGGATTCACCGCGGCCCTGCTCATCGCCGAGCCGCCGGCTGCCCTCCTCGGGTTCGGCTGCCTCGGCATTGGCCTGGCTTCCGTAGTTCCGGCGGTGTTCAGTGCCTCTGGGCGGATACCCGGCCTGGCCCCGGGCACCGCCGTGGCCACCGTGTCAGCCTGCGGGTGGGCCGGATTCGTCTGCGGCCCGCCGGTCATCGGGCGCCTGTCCGAATGGGCGTCGCTGCCCGTCGCCCTGGGTCTGCTGCCGCTGCTCACCGCGTTCGTCGTCGCCGGCACCCTCACCTCGCCGGCGCTACGCACCGGGCGCCAGCTCCGGGCTCGCGTCCAGTGCGCCACGGCGAGATGATCCGCCTCCTGCTCGTCGACTACGGCGAGGTCATCAGCACCCCGCTCCCCGAGGACACGATCACCGACCTGGCCGCCCTCGCCGGCCAGCCGCGCGCCACCTTCCTCGACCGCTACTGGCAGTACCGGCCGGCCTACGACCTTGGCCAGCCACCTGCCGAGTACTGGTCCGAGGTCCTGGCCCGCGACCTGAGCAGGTCACCGCAGGTCGTGGACCGGCTGACGGATATCGACGTGCACGGCTGGCTCCGGCCGAACCCCCTCACGCTGCCGACGCTCCTGCGCCGGGTCCGACGCACCGGCATTCACCTGGCGCTGCTGTCCAACGCGCCCGAACCGATAGCCCGGGCCATCGACCACTCCCCCTGGTCGCGGCACTTCGACCATTGCTACTACAGCTGTCGCCTGGGCGCGGCCAAGCCCGACCCGCGCGCATTCCAGATCGCGCTGCGTGACCTCGGCGCGAAGCCGGACGAGGTGTTGTTCATTGACGACCGTGCCGAGAACACCGCCGCCGCCCGCAACCTCGGAATGCGCACCATCACCTTCACGTCCGCCAGTGCCCTCGACCGTGAACTATGCCTGGTGGCACGGGCCTGAAGGCGGGACGAAGCAGCAGCGCTCGAAGAAACCCGCACCGTCGTCAAATCCGCGTAGATTCGAGGGGTCTCCTCCATGCCATCCGCACTCGCCGCTGCCGAGGCTGCGACCGCCCCGTCCGCGGCGCGCTCGGTCCGGGCCTCGCCGCTCTACCGCGGAGCGACCGTCGCGCTGTTCCTCTCCGGGCTGGGGACGTCCGCCGCCGCGCCGCAGATCACCCTGTTCCTGATCAACGACCTGCACGTCTCGCTGACCACGGCCGGGCTGTTCTACCTCACGAACATCACCGCCCCGCTGGCCGGCTACCTGATCGGCGCACGCTCGGACCGCTCAGGAAAGCGGCTCGGGCTGTTCCGCTGGTGTGCTCTGGCGGGATTCCTCGGGTGGATCGCGATGGCCCTGGCCGACCAGGTGTGGATGCCCTTCGTGATCAGCGCGGTCGTCCTGGCCTTCTCGGGCGCCGCCGGCTCGCAGCTGTTCGCCGCGATCCACGACGACCTGCAGAAGACCGCGAACCCCGCGGCCGACGGGGTCGTCTCCATCGTGCGGATGGCATTAACGGCCGGATGGGTCGTCGGCCCCGTCCTGGGCTCGATCCTGGCGACTGCCGCCGGCTCGCGCGTGATGCTCGCGGCCACCGGGACGTGCGCCCTCGCGCAGATCGTCCCCATGGGCTTCGCGCGCACCAGGCCGGATCGGCCCGGCGCGCACACCGCGCCCGCGGCCGAAGTGCAGGCCGAGCGCCTCGCGCAGCGCCCGAAGCTCCGGGAGATGCTGCCGCTGCTCGCGTTCACCGGGCTGTACGTGCTCGTCTACGCGGGTGAGCCGATCAAGTACGGCTACCTGCCGATCTACATGCGCGACGACCTGCATCTGCCGACGGCGGTCGGCGGCGCGGTCATCGGCATCCAGCCTCTGATAGAGCTGATCCTGATGCCGGTGGCCGTCGTTGTCGCCCGCCGTATCGGCATGATGCACCTGATGATCCTCGGCGCGGCGTTCGGCGTCGGCGCGAATCTCTGCTTCGCCCTGACCGGCGACGCCGCCGGAATGTTCGCCGGGCAGATCCTCATGGGCGGGGTATGGGGTGTGTTCGCGGCCCTGGGCATCATCGTCGCCCAGCGACTGCTGCCCCAGGCCGTCGCGACGGCCTCAGCCGTCTTCATGAGCTCCACGGCGATCGCCAGCGCCCTCGGAGGGCTGACCGGCAGCCTCGGCGTCAGCGTTCTCGGCCTGCCGCATGTGTTCTTCGCCCCGGCGGTCTACGGACTCATCGCCACCAGCGGGATCGCCGTCATGAGCCGCTCCCGGCTCGCACGGCGGTGATAAAGCCTTCGCCGCAGTTCGCTAGTGAACTCGACGGGCCGCATCCGGCAATGTTAATGTCTCTAATATTGTTAGATGCTCTTACATTCGTGACCTGCGGGAGGCGGCCGATCGCTATGAGCCAGCAGCCAGCCGACGGCCGACGGCGCTGGACCGAGGCCGATGTCCCCGATCTGTCCGGGCGCACGGCCGTGGTTACCGGTGCGAACGCGGGGCTGGGCCTGCAGACGGCGCGCGTCCTCGCGGCACGCGGCGCCCATGTGGTCCTCGCCTGCCGGAACCTGGACCGGGCCGGTCACGCGGCCGGCCGGATCGCCGCGGAATCTCCGGGGGCCAGGACGTCGGTCGTCCGCCTGGACCTGGCGTCGCAGTCCTGCGTGCGCAGTGCTGCCGAGGAGATCCGCGCCCGCTTCCCGCGCGTGGACCTGCTCATCAGCAACGCCGGCGTGACGGAGAAGCGCTGCCAGCGGACCGAAGACGGCTTCGAGCTGACCCTGGCGACCAATCACCTCGGCCCGTTCGCGCTGACCGGGCTGCTGCTGGACCGGCTGGCCGCAGGCGCGCGGATCGTCACCGTGAGCAGCATCAGCCACCTGGACGGCGTCATCGACTTCAGCGACCTGCAATCTGAGCGGCACTATGACCCGTCGCGGGCGTACTCACAGTCCAAGCTGGCGAACCTGCTGTTCACCTACGAGCTGGACCGCCGTCTCCGCGCCGCCGGCGCGACGGTGACCGCGCTGGCCTGCCATCCCGGAGTCGTCTACACCGACTTCTTCGCGACCAGCTCCAGGCTGCAGCAGTTCCTGCTCAGCCCGGCCATGCGGGTCGTCAACTTCTGGGCGGTGCAGAACGCCGCGATGGGCGCACTGCCGGCGCTGCGCGCGGCGACCGACCCGTCGGCCCGCGGCGGTGAGTACTTCGGCCCGCGCCGGTACGGCCTGCGCCGCAGGTTCTACACCGGTTACCCGGCGGTCACGGACTCCAGCGCCCGGTCCCACGACGAGGCCGACCAGGCCCGGCTGTGGCAGCTGTCCGAGCAGCTGACCGAAGTCAGCTACGCCCTAGGCTGAGGGCATGCCAGCCAAGGCGGGACGTTATCACCACGGTGACCTGCGGCCTGCGCTGGTCGATGCGGCCATCGACGTCATAGCCGAACGCGGCGTCCGCGGCTTCTCGCTGGCCGAGGCAAGCCGCCGCCTCGGCGTGACCACCGCGGCCCCCTACCGGCACTTCGCCGACCGCGACGAGCTGCTCGCCACGGTAGCGGTCCGCGCCCTGAGCGTCTTCGCGGCCATGCTGGCCGACGCCGCGGACGCGGCGGAGGCGCCCGCGCAGCGGCTGGCGGCGATGGCCGGGGCGTACGTGAGGTTCGCCGCGCAGCAGCGCCCGCTCTTCGACACGCTCTACAGCTCCGGCCTGGACAAGAGCCGCTACCCCGAACTGCAGCGCGCCTGCGAGCCGGTGGACACGCTGCTCGCCGTCGTCCTGCAGGTTTGCGACGGCGACGCGGACGCCGCCGGCGCGCTAGCCGACGCGATAGAGGCGAGCGCGCACGGCTACGCCACGCTGCTCCTCGACGGCGAGTACGGGGAAGGCCCCGACGCCGTCAACGCGGCCGGCGCCAAGGCAACCGCCTCCGCGCGGGCCCTCATAGCCGGCCGCCAGGCACTGCGGCCCGCATAGCACAGCCTGGGCCGTCAGACGCCGGCGGCGCCGCGCCCGAACCCCGGCACCGACCGCGGAGCTACGCCCCGGCTGAACAGGCGGCTCGTCGTGCGTCCTCCCGATGGCGGTGAGGTCAGGTACCTAGCGATTGTCATGGTTAGGCGCGAGCAAGCCGCTCCGACACGAGGCGGTTGAGGCTCACGTGCTGTTCGGCCGCTTCGCGGACAAGACGGCGGTGAACCTCTGCCGGAACACGCACCACGAACCGGCCCGAATAGTTGCGCTCCGACAACGGCTCTGGGATCGGCTCGCCGGATGCAGCCAGGTCGGTGAGCACGTCACGCACGACATCAGCGAGACCTGCGAGTGCTTCAACCGGAGTAGGCGCGAGCCACGACAGTGACGGGAACTCCACGACGGTGGCGACGTGCTCGCCGTCCTCAACGGACCATGCGACTCGGTACGTGTAGTGGGTTGCGTCAGGCATCGCCGTCACCCTCCTCGTTCTTCTCGGCTTCCAGCCTGGCTATGCGTCGAGCACCTGCCGCACTTGGTACGCCTTGGCATTACCGTCCCTTGCCGCGCTGGATATTCACGCGGGGATCTGCGCAGTTCCGCGCTGGCGGGAGATGGTACCTGCCCGAGGCGGAGCGGGCGATCGCCGCAGCCGGGCATGTGGTCGTGGATATGGCCGAGCCGAAGGCCAAACCGGCGGCAGCCCAGTGAGAATTCCTGCCGGCGGCGTGTCGGATCCCGAGTCAGGCGTTCGTGGAACAGGTGACAGGCGGCCGGATGGCCGACCCGCACAGGCAGGAGACGGCCATGTCGATGAACCACGATCTCGCCACCGGGCTCGCCCGCGATCATCAGCGCCAGATGCTCGCCGAGGCCAGCCGGCAGCAGCGGCACCGGGCACCTCAGACGCGCCGGACCGCCACCGGGATCATCCGCGGCCTGGTCGCGGGGATCACCAGCGCACGCGCGGCAGCCGTCCAGGCGCCCGGTGTCACCCTCGCCCGCCCGTCTGCATCTGGACGACCGGTCATCGGCCGCCTCCCGGCCACCCGTCCAGCCGACGAGGCCGCCGGACATCGGCGCGGTCGCCCTGGCCACTCCCACGGCACCTGATGGGCGCGTGTCCCGGATCTTCACGTCATCCCGGGACCCCGTTCGATGGCTGAGCCCGCGGCTTAGCCGCCTGCGAAGAAGTCGAGATAAGCCTGGGCGAGGGCGGCCGGGTTCTCCAGCGCGATGTTGTGACCGGCCGCGGGGATGACGGCGCCGCGGACGTCGCGGGCCACTTGCGCGAGCTGGTTGGATACTTCGTCCCCGAGATAGGCCTGCGCGCCGACGGCCAGGACCGGGCAGCTGATCGGGTCGGCGTAATGCGGGCGGTTCTGCTCGGCGTCGGTCTGGCGGGCGCGGTACATCTCCAGGATGGCCCTGTTGCCGCCTGGCTGCTCGGCCGAGTGCACTATTTCGTCGATGTCCTCCTCGGCCAGCGCGCTGGGGTCCCACATCTGGCGCCTGGCGTAGTAGGTCCAGAACTGCCGTTCCCGCCCGGCGAGCAGCAGCTCGGGCAGGTTCGGCAGGCTGAAGAAGCTGAAGTGCCAGCCGGTGCGGATGTCGTCGGCGGCGAGCGAGGGGTCGGGTTCGCCGGCTGGCAATCCTGGCAGGAGCGTTTCCTGGAACACCAGTTGCTGCACCCGGGGCCGGTGGAAGGCGGCGACGGCGTAGGCGATGGCCGCGCCCCAGTCCTCGCCGGCCACGCGGAACTGGTCGAAGCCCAGGTGGGTGGCCAGTTCGGCGACGTCACCGGCCATCGTGGCGGTGTCGTAGCCGGTCAGGGGGCGCTGGGAGCCGCCGGCGCCTCGGTTGTCGAGCGCGATGACGGTGTAGTGCGGGGTCAGCAGCGGCACGACGTGGCGCCAGTACGACATGGTCTTCGGCACGCCGTGCAGCAAGAACACCGGCTCGCCGGCGCCGCCGATCGCGTAGTGGATCTCCACGCCGTTGACCTTGGGCTTGCCGTGTGTGAGCCGGACTCCGGCGTGGTCAGTGAGGTTCATCTCAGCGAACTCCTTCCTCTCTTCGGCCCTCTCTTCGGCCGTGCAGGCGCCGGCCGGGTGTGCTGGTGAAGCGCCCGCTCATGACGGCTGCGCCGCGAGGTGGCCGATCACCGCGTCCAGCGCGCCGGCCAGCGGTACCTCACTGCGCTGCAGGTGCGCCAGCACCGTTCCCCCTGGAGCGCTCCGAGCAGTACCATCCCCGCCTCCGCGGGGTCGGCGTTCGCGTGCACCCGCCCCGCGGCCTGGGCGCGCCGTACCAGGCCGGCGATCGCGTCCTGCCAGCGTGCGAACAGGGCGGCGAGCGTCTCGTGCAGCAGCGGATCGCGCTCTGTCTGCCCCACGAACGAACCCAGCGGGCAGGTGCCGACACGGCTGGCGCGGAAGGCCGTCAGCACCTGGTCGCGCCAGCGGCCCACGTCGTCGCATTCCGGGTCGCCGAGCGACGGCTGGGCGGCCAGGATCTGGCCGAACTGGTGGTGAAGTACCGCCGCGCACAGATCCTGCTTGTTCTCAAAGTAGTGGTACAGCTGCGACTTTCCCGCGCCGCTAGCGGTCAGGACGTCATCCATGGAGGTCGCGGCTATGCCCTGCGCGTGCATCATCTGCGCGGCCGTGTCCAGTATCGCGGCACGACTGCGCCGCCCGCGCTCGGTGGTGGGCAGTGCCTTCATCCATCCCTCCAACGGACCGGTGCCGCAGCGTTGAAGATGTCCAGCCGCCCCGGCGAGCGCCCGGCGCCGCGCGAGTCGACGCGCACGCATGCGTACCCGTCCGGCACCCACTTCTCCGGGTCAGCCGTCTCCCAGTTCTGATATCGGTTGGACGAGCCGGCGACGGCGTCCGGGTACTTCGCCGACAGCGGCTTCCACATTCCGGCGAACCCGGCCTGGAAGGCCAGGCCCTTGGCGTACGGGCCGTGCGTCATGATCACCGGGTAGCGGCCCTCGGCCGGGGGCCGGTACACGTCGGCGCGCAGCACCGTGCCGTCCGGCATCCGGACGGGCACGTCCCAGTCGATGAGCATCCCGTCCCGCACTTCGCTGCGGTACTCATCCTTGTCCATCGGCCTGCTCGCTCTCTTTCCACGCCGTCTGGCTGACCTGCGCCGTGGCCCTGCGCGATCCACAGCCACTGTACCGGCTAGTACAATACCGCAAACTGTACTGCCTGGTACAGCCCTCGCCGCGGTGGCCGCGATCCGGGCCAGGAGCGGCGCCGGGCCAGCCCACTCGAAGGCATGGCCGCGGCGCCTAGCTACTGCGGCCTTCTCCCGCCCGTTAGGACGGCCGCTCCACGCCTGGCGGCTGGATGAGGTGCTCGCCGGCGAGGTGCAGCAGTGCCGCCGCTGCGGCGGTGAGGCGGCGGCGGCGCAGGACCACGGCGTTGAGCGACCAGCGGAAATCGTGCTCGCGGACCTTGGCCGCGTGCAGGTCCTGGTACGGGGTGATGGCGTAGGCGGGGAGGATGGCGACGCCGACGCCGGCGCGGACGAACGCGGCAGCGGCGTCGATGCCGCCCACCTCCGCGGCGATGGCGCGGCGCATCCCGCAGGCGGCGAAGACGCTGTCGGCGACGGTGCGCATGGCGAAGCCCGGCGGCAGGTCGATGAACGTCTCGCGCTCCAGCTCGCGGATCGCCACGGCCCGCCGCCCGGCGAGCGGGTGGCCGGCCGGGACCGCGAGCAGCTGGGGGACGCGGAGCAGCTCACGGCCGGCGTACTCGCGGGGCAGCGGGCCGGAAGAGCCGGCGAACGCCACGTCGACGTCGTAGGCGGACAGGGCAGCGAGCATCCCGGCGGAGCCAGCGGTCGCTTCGCGCAGCTGGAGCTCCACGCCGGGGTGGCGGTCGCGGAAGTCCCGGGCCAGCCCGGGCAGGTCCATCAGGCCGAGGTCAGACAGCATGCCGACGCGCAGCGTGCCGCGCAGGCCGCGGCTCACCCCCTCGACCGCGTCGCGGGCGGCCAGGGCCGCGTCCAGGACTGCCTGCGCCTCGGGCAGCAGCGCCTCCCCGGCCTCGGTCAGCTGGACCCGACGGGCGTTGCGCTCGAGTAGCACCACCTGCAGGTCCCTCTCCAGCGTCGTGATCGCGGCCGACACGGCGCTCTGGACCACGTGGAGCCGCTGCGCGGCGCGGGTGAAGCTCCGCTCTCCCGCGACCGCGACGAAGTACTCCAGCTGGCGCAGCTCCATGGCGCTCCCGTGCCCGGCATGACACCCGGTGAATCAGCATTGGTGATGGACCGATCAAATCTAGTCGTTTGTCTTGATGCTAGGGGCCGGGCAAGCTGAAAGTGCCGCCACCGCCCCGCGGGCGCGAGGGCGCCACGGGGCAGCGCCCGCCGCCGTACGTACACGGAAAGGACCTGATCATGAACGTGGCATTCCTCGGCCTGGGGCGGATGGGCCGCGTGCTCGCCTCCCACGTCAACGAAGAGCACGACCTCACCGTGTGGAACCGCTCGCCCGCCGCCGCCGACGGCCTGGCCGCCGCCGGGGCGCGTCTGGCGGCCTCTCCAGCCGAGGCCGCCGAGGGAGCTGAGGTCATCATCACGGCGTTCTTCGGCTCGGACGCGGTCCGCGAGGTCGTGACCGGCGGCCAGCTGGCCGTCAAGCCCGGTGCCACGTGGGTTGACATCACCACCGTGTCGCCCGCCGAGGCGGACGAGTTCGCCGTCATCGCCGCCCCTGAACTCACCTGACCCCGGCGCGGCCTTCCCGCCGCCGCCGACACGGCTAGCCCGGCCGGCCCCGTTCACGAGAGAAAGGAAGAAGCCCGTGTCCGTCACCGACGACGTGCAGCACCGCTCCGCCCACATCCACTGGCCCGCTAACGCCAACCCCGACCAGGCTGACTTGTTCGCCCATAACGACATCGTCATCAGCGTTCCCGCCGAGGCCATCTGGGACCGCCTGGTCCGCGCGGCCGACTGGCCGCGCTGGTACTCCAACGCGGCAGGCGTCACCGTCAACGACGCCGGGGGGATCCTGGCCCCCGGCGTCACCTTCGACTGGGTCACCTTCGGCGCGCCCATCCACAGCACGGTCCACGAGTTCGAGCCGGCCAGCCGGATCGGCTGGTACGGCACCACGGACCAGTGGCTGGCTTATCACACCTGGCTGCTCCTGCCCCGCCCGGACGGCAGCACCTACGTCGTGATGGAAGAGACCGGCGACGGCGCCGCCCCGCGCAGACTGGCCTCGGCCAACCCCGGCCACATGCACCGCGGTCACGACTTGTGGAACGCCAGCCTGAAGTTCCTCTGCGAGTCCTGACCGTCGGGGGATGCCCTCCGGTCCCGGGCATCCCCCGAGTCCGCTTGCGGAGCGCACAGTCGCGTGCAGATCACCGGGATCTGCACGCCGCAATAAGACATGCCTGACGGCACGGAACACAGCCATATCGGCGGATCGACCGCCAGCGGCGACGTCTCGGGCGCCTGGATCGCCGGCCGAGGCCAGCACTCCGCAGGGCCCCGGATGCCGGTACCCGTTCGAGGTACGCTGCGCGTTCCCCCGGCTGGCGGATTGACGAATCCAGCGACCTGGCGCCCGGTCGCGTGCTCGTTGGCGACGCGGGTTGCTGGATGGCCGGGCAGATGTTCAACTCGGAGAGCGGCTTCAGGCGCTGACGAGACCGCTGAGCAACGTGAAGCCGCGGTCGACGTGCTGCTGCAGCGGGGTGCCAGGGGCGGCTCGCCAGGCTCCGATCGCGTGTGCGAGAACGCCCCAGGCGGTGCGGGCGACGAGAGCCGCTTCGTCGGCGGAGGCGCCGCGGCCGACCAGCAGGTCGGTGATGATGGCGACGAGGCGCGCCTCCTTCGAGACCGCACGCTCGCGTAGAGCCGGCGTCGCCGCGACGATGGCAGCGAGGCGGTCGCTGTCGGGCCGGTTCGCCTCAAGGGGCGGAACGATGAGGTCAACGGCGCGACGGATGGCCGGCCAGAGCGGAACGTCGGCGGGCACCGACGCAAGCGCCTCGGTCACCCACTCGGTGAGTGCCCGCTCGCCGTCGAAGAGCACCTCGCGCTTGTCGGGGAAGTGCCTGAAATAGGTGCGCTCGGTCACGCCGGCGCGAGCGGCGATCTCGGCCGCGGTCACGGCGTCGAATCCGCGCTCGAGGAAGAGCTCGAGCGCCGCCCTCACCAGGCGCTCGCGTGCTTCCTTCCCGCTTCTGGGCATGCGACGAGTCTAGCGCACGTAGTGACAGTCACTGTCGCAACACGGTAGTGTCTGCGACTGACGCTACGAAGCATCACGGGCGAGTCGCGAAGGAGAGACAGTGTCATGAGCGCAGTCGAGTCACGGGCCATCCGGTTCCACGAGGTCGGCGAACCCCTGGACGTCCTGCAGGAGGAGCAGACGCAGATCCCCGACCCGGGTGAGGGCACGATCCGGGTTCGCGTGGCCGCCACCGGGCTGAACCCCGCCGACTGGGAGCTCTGTCGTGGTTTCATGCCCGGCGCCCTGCCGCGGGGCATCGGCGTCGACGTCTCCGGCACGGTCGACGCGATCGGCGATGGCGTCGCTGACGTGGCGGCCGGCGATCTCGTGTTCGGCTCGTCGGACTTCGCCGCACAGCCGAGTGCGGGCGCGGCCGACTTCGCGATCCTGAACCGGTGGTTCGCGGTCCCGGCGGGGCTTGATGCCGTTCACGCGGCCGTGCTGCCGATGGTGCTGCAGACTGCGCACTGGACCCTTGACCTGATGAACGTGAAATCAGGTGAGACCGTGCTGATCCACGGGGCGGGCGGCATGGTCGGCTACGCCGCAGTGCAGCTTGCGCTACGTCGCGGCGCCCGCGTTATTGCCACCGCCGGGCCGACGTTCGCCAGCGACCTCGAGGGGTTCGGGGCCATCGTGACACCGTACGGCCAGGGCATGGTCGAGCGAGTCCGGTCACTCGCCGACGGGCCGATCGATCACGTGCTCGACGCATCGCGCCCGAACGCGGGCGCGATCGCGGCGCTCATCGAGATTACGGGAGACCCGACGCGTATCGTCACGATCAGCAACCACGACGAGGCGCGCAGCCAGGGCGCCCGCGTCAACATCGACGAGCTGATGGCCGCAGGCGGTTTCCCGAGCTCCGACTTCCTGGCCGAATACGCGACGCTCGCAGCCGCAGGCCAGTTCACCATCCCCGTGGCGAAGAGATTCCCGCTCGCCGAGTGGCGCGCCGCCGCCGAACTCAGCCTGTCGGGAGCGCCGCACGGAAAGGTCGTGCTTGTGCCGTAGCCCGGCGTCCCTGGCCAGCGGAACGGCCCGGCGCACGACCTGCCCCCGGCCTCGGTCTCACCAAAACGGACTGCGCACCGACCTGGGCACAGGACGCGCCGCAGTGACCCTTGCTCCTCGCAAATGAGGTCAACCCGGCCGATCAGCGTCAGAACCGGAAGCGAGTCAGCCCGCCCGGCTCCGTCGCCCAGGCCACAATCGCCGAGCGTGGCTCAATGCGATACACGTTCCACGGCGGTGGTCCTTGCGACGGGGCGTTGAACGGGGCAGTGATACCCGGCCCGCTGTCGTCGGGTTCGGCCGGCCAGCCGTTGTCCGCCCACGCCTTCGCAATGCGCGCCAGTGCGCCCGGCTCGGTCACTCGCGCAGCGTCACCCTCGAGTACGACGTCTGCGTCGCGGATCGACACCGCGACCGAGCACCGCGGATCGCGTGCGACATTGCGTCCCTTCCGCGTGCCTGCGCCCGTCTGGAACCAGAAGGTGCCATCAACCCACAGGGCACCGACCGCGGTCACATGCGGGCTGCCGTCCTCGTTGATGGTGGACAGCCAGGTCGTGCGGGAGTTCATCGCGTCCGGAGCTGGCGCCGACCCCGCGTCGAGCTTCCCCGTAACTGCGGCCCAGTCCACAGGCGGCAGCCCATCCGCCTTACCCAGATTATTGATCTCCATGAGCTATCCCCTCATTGTCCAGCGAACATCCTGGCTTACAGCCTCTGGCAGACCAGACGCGCGACGACCGCGAAAGTCATCGCGCACACGCGGGTCACGAGGCGGCCGAGCGCAGACACATCGGGCACATCCGGACGTCGGCCGCCGTTGAGCCATGAGTGTCGCGACACAGATCATCGTGTTCGGCGTGATGCCAGGACGTCACCTTGACGATCAGGTTGGCGATCATATCGGCGGATCTCGCGCCCTGGCCGCTCCTGTCTAGACCTGCCGCAGGCGTACTCTTCGTGGCTCACCGGGTGTGCCAGTGGCCGTTGTAACTGAGGTAACGCGTCCGGTGCCCGCTGGCTGTGATCTTGATCCAGGAGAAGTACCGCCGCCCGTGATGAGTTTTGACGTCATAGAGCTTGACGTGCGCATGGTAGGAGCCGAAGCCGTAGTAGTGGCCGCGGCCGTAGGCGCTGCGCCGTGACCACGTGGACCAGCGCATGCTCGCGACGTCGTAATGCGCGCCGAACCCGATTTCACGCGGCCGGACTGACGGGCAGCCCCAGCGTGTCCCCATGTCGCAGGCATAGGCGACGGTCCGCGAGGATGCCGCCGCGGGCACCGTGCCTGCGATGACCGAGAAGGGTAGCGCGGCCGTCATGATCAGGCCCGCCAGAATGCGCCGCACTGACGTCCCCTCGATGCCCATCCCCTCATGATACGCCCCGGTTTATGGACGACTACTTTCAGTAATTTCATCCGGAGAGGGCTTGCCCTCCGATACATCACTGACCGAGCGGCAGTCGTCCGCCGACGTCACGAGCAGAACTCCCGGTTATGTGTGTTACCGAGAGAAACCCTTTTAGAACCACTCAGCCCAATCAGGCGGATATTGGCGTGCGTAGTCGGTGTGGCCTAGTCGCGTTGTGTGTCAGGCCATAGTTGATCGCGGTGACGCCGGGGATGTGTTCGCTGCGGTCGAATTGCGGTCAGCCGCGATTCCAGCCGACGCGGCGCAGGTCCCAGCTGGTGATGAGCCGCTCTTCTTCAGTGCGCAGCGCCGCCTCCGGAAGCTGGCGGACCCAGTGTCGTACGACTCGTCCGGCGCGAAGTTGCTCGGCGATGAGAACGTTGACGCGCTGGCGGGTTACGCCGGCATGCCGTGGCCGTCCATAGCGCTGGCCGCCGCGCGCGCCGCTGCCGTCCGGCAGCCGGCCCTTGGTGACCATCCACAGGTGCCCGGTGAGCCCGACGTAGGCCACTCGGATCAGGTGATCGTCTTCCACGGTGAACGCGTACAGGCCCGGACCGGCCGGGACCTGGCCGATCGTCGTCCACTCGCATCCGCAGCCGGACAGCAGGTCCACGTCGAGGCTGGTCACCACCAACTCCAGTGGCTGGAAGCCAGCCGCGGAGAGGTCAGTGGCCGTGACGGATTGCCCGGGCCAGACCGCTCTGCCAGCCTGAGCGCCGCTGGCCACGGCGTGCCGATGCACGTAGCGGCCGGGCGCTGCTGTCAGCGATGCCTTCAGCGGGTCTGGGGCGGGACCTTCGCGGCCAATGTCATTTACGATCTTGCCCTCGGATCCCGTATACCGGCGTAGGCGGCCTGATCGTTCCAGTCGCCGGCACACCTGGTTGATCGTCTGGCGCGGGCTCACGTCGAGTCGGCTCGCGAGCTCGTCGTCATCCAGCGGCCGGCGGACACGTCGAAGCTCATCCAGAACGCGCGCGGCGATAGTCAGGCCGGCCATGGTCAGATGATCCCGCATCACGCGTCAGCGTGAAAGCCCATAATGATCCAGGTTACGGCGCAGAAGCCAGGGGGGGGACGCCGTTGGCGAGCATGCTGGCTAGCCGGCGGGTGTATGAAAGCGCAGGAGTGCCGATGAGCGGTGGCACGATGTACGGGCGGACCGAGCATGAATGGCAGGAACTCGAGCAGGCGGGGTGGGACTTCCTGAGAGAAAAGGCAGCCGAACGCCCCGGAGACGCTGCCCACGACCCCACCGTCTCCTACAGTGACGCGAACGCGGAACTGGCTGCCAGGATAGGCCAGGCCGCGTTCGACTTCGGCCAGCAAGCCGGTCGCGCGGCGATGGGCTACCTGCTAGGCCGGATCTCCCGAAACCGCAGCTGGCCAGTCTCCCAGTTGCTGATATCCGCCCTGGTCCGCTACCAGAACGAGGCCGATGCCGGACCTGGATTCTTCAACCTGGCACTTGAGGTGGGCCTGATCCACGGCCCACCGTCCGGGCTGGAAAGGCTGGAATTCTGGCTGCGCCACATTCGCCAGGTACAGGCCCACGACTGGAGTCAGGAATGATCACGACCAATCAGCCGGATGCCCGGGCAGCCCTCCGCGGCCTCAACGCTGAAGCAGGGAATCACGTCGGCCGCCGTGTAGGAAGCACGTAAGGGTCCAGATCGGCCCGATCTGCGCGACCTTTCCTCATGATCGGTATCCAGTCAAGAACCGCGCAGATTAGGCGGTTCTAGGTACTCATGGAGGCTGAGATGAAGGCTGTCGGCTCGCGTCATCAACGGTGAGTGTGTCAGGCCGTGTGGGATCTGTTCAGGCTGGTCCTCGGCGGTGTTGCTCGCCCTGGGATTGGTCCGGCGGGCGGTCCTTCCTGCCCACGCATCCAAGGCTGGTTACCACGTTCCATCCAATGCGGACGCCGGCGAGAACGTCGCCCATGGACACGAGCAGGGCGGTGTCTGGCCGCCAGGCCCAGACGTCGACCAGCCCGGGCTCCATGAGCGTCAGGTCACCGAAGAAGCCGCTGATCTCTTCCGGAGTCCGGGAGACTACGGGTATCCCTTCCAGGGCCGCGCTGAGCTCGCGCGCGGCCGGGGTCAGCGGCCGGGCACCGGCCTGGTGGTTGCGCGAGAGCTCGAAATGGGAGATGACCAGGTAGCTGCCCGGCGCCATGGCCTCCCGCAGCCGGGCGACCATCCGGGCCGGGCCGGCGGCATCGGGAATGAGGTGCAGCACAGACGACAGAAGAACGGCGACGGGCTCGCGGAAGTCGATCACGCGGCGGACCTCCGGGTCGCCGAGGAGATCATCGGGATAGGCCAGGTCCGCGCAGATGACCGCGGTATGCGGAGCGGACAGCCGGGCGCGCGCCTGGCCGACCGCCACCGGATCCTTGTCCGCGTACACCACGTGCGGGTCCGCGGTGACCTGCCCGGCGGCCTGGTGCACGTTCTCGGTGGCCGGCAGGCCCGACCCGATGTCGAGGAACTGGGTGATCCCGGCGCTCGCGCAGAATCGCACGGCCCGGCTCAGGAACCTGCTGTTCTCCCGCGCCAGCCACGGCAACTGCGAGACGGCCCCGGCTATGCGCCCGGCGGCCGTCCGGTCAGCCGCGAAATGGTCCCTACCGCCGAGCCAGTAGTTGTACACCCGCGCCGGGCTCGGGGCCGACATATCCGCCACCGGAGCCGGATCTAACATGCCTTCCATGCCTGACGACTCTAGCCTCAGCCCGCCGGGCAGATTACGCATATGCCACACAGCCCGTCAGTACCGCCCACAGTCTCCGCTCCAGACATGAGACGCAGCTGACAGGTTGATTCGACGTCCAGAACATCCCCTTCTGTAGCTGAGGGATGACTGCGCCCGCGCGTCGTCGGATCGCGCCGCCGATCGGCGGCGCTGTGCGTGCCTGCCAGGCGCAGCAGACCGCGCTCCGGCCAGCATGCCATGCGCGCCCCGGGACGGGGGCTGAGCCCGGGCCTGGTGTGCCGATCCGGGTGCGCTGCACCGGCGGGATGGGCGCTGCGACTGGCCGCGGAGCAGGGCCGCACCAGCTACCTGGGCGCTGATGCCGTCGTGGCCTGGGTTTACCGCGTGCAATGGGCGCCCGGTTAGCATCGTCATTGTGAGCGACGGGCAGCACGTCGGGCCAGGCGACGATGGTAGGGCTCAGGAATGGATGGACTGGACGGGCGAGACTGATCTTCGCCTGATGAGCGATGAGGCAGGCCGGGTCGAGCCCGACGACGATGAGATAGATGAGGAATGGATTCGCTGGACGGGCGAGCCTTGGCTCCGCGGCGTTGATGTCTGCAGGGTGGGCAAGATCGGATACTGGGTGGTCGGCATCATGGCGCAGGAGTTCTGGCGGGGGCATCAGCCGCTGGGAGCAGAGCTACGCGAGCGTGTCCAAAGCGCGCTGCGCGCGGTGGAGGGGGTGACCGCCGTGGACGAGCATGACAACGAGACCTGGGATGTCACCGGCGTGCCGTCGGGCGAGGCGCTGATCCGCGCCGCCGGGCGTGTGGTAGATGACATGGCCGGGCGGCTGCGGCCAGGCGGGTACGCCGGCGGCTCGTGCAGGGTTGCCCGGCTCCTGCCGTGACCGCTCGAAGGTCGAGGCCGCCCGGGTGCCTGCGACCGGGCCGCCTGGCAGAACTGGTCGCCCTGCCCTCGCGATGGCGGGGGGTGGCGCCGGGATAACCCGCCGACCGTCGCAGCGTTCCTGCGGTGATCTTTTTGGCCGACAGTCAGCAGCCCTCAGGGGCGCGGCCCCTATTCTTCGATGGCCCCGCCGACACTTCGCAGATGCTGCCGGAAGGTCCAGGACGGGTCAGCGGCCCGCTGGGCCAGGTAATCCGCGAAGGCGGTCTGCTGGCGCAGCGTCTGGCCATCCCGGATCCGGCGGGCCTGGTCCCGCTCGGTCTGCCAGATCTGGTGCGCGGTGGCCAGCACCTGCTCGGCGCGGTCGGCCGCGACGAACAACACGCCGTCGTCATCGGCGAAGACGATGTCCCCGGCGCTCACCAGGTGCGCCCCGAACCGCGCGGTGACCAGCGCCTCGGGCTCCCGCTCGTCCAGCCGCACCGGCCCAGGCGGGTAGCTGCCGTAGCTGAAGACCGGAAGGCCGATCTCGGCGAGCTCCGGCGTGTCGCGGTGCAGGCCCCACACCACCAGGCCCGCCACCCCCGCGGCCGCGGCCTCCAGCACGGCCAGGTCGCCGACGCAGGCCTCGTCCACGCGACCGCCGTTGTCGATGACCAGCACGTCGCCGGCCTCGGCCCGGGTGAATGCCTCCAGGAACACGTCCACGCTGCCGTAGTGCCGCACGGGCAGCACCCGCCCGGCGATCCGCTGGCCGGCCACGACCGCCCGGATTCCCGGATGGGCGGCCCGCAGCGGAACATCACAGCGCACGCAGGCATCCGCCACCAGCGGCGTGGACAGATCGGCGAACGCCTCCAGCATGGCGACCTCCCAGTCCGGTACCCGGTAACGCCGGCGGGACGCGTCCGCGGCCGGGCTGCCCATGATCCTACTGTCGGCCAGACCGCACGTGCCGGTAAGCGGTGTTCCATCCCGGATCCGCGGTCCGGGTAAACCGGGCTGTCACCCCGGGAGTCCTACGCGATGGGACTGCCAGTGCGCTACTGGTGATCCCGGAGTGCTCGCCGGCTGCGGCCGGCGGAGAAAGCAGGGCCTCATGAGAGCATCCTGGCGCGTCATTGGCCTTGCGGCAGGGGCGATTTCCCTGAGCGTGGCGGCTGCGGCTAGCGCCGCGGCTTCCACCCAGGCGGGTGCTGTGACGCCGACCCGGCCGGCTGGCTCGTGGGGCAGGGCGATCGAGGTGCCCGGTCTGGGGGCCCTGAACGCCGACAGGTTCGCCGAGGTGCTGTCGGTGTCGTGCGGCTCGGCGGGCAACTGCGCAGCCGGCGGGTACTACCGCGACCGCCGCGGCAAATCCCAGGGGTTCGTGGCTGTCGAGCGCAACAGCCGCTGGGGCACGGCGATCGAGGTGCCCGGCCTGGGAGCCCTGAACGCCGGCGGGGCCGCCGAGGTGCTGTCGGCGTCGTGCGGCTCGGCGGGCAACTGCACAGCCGGCGGGTACTACACGGACCGCCGCGGCCGCTCCCAGGGGTTCGTGGACGTCGAGCGTGACGGCCACTGGGGCAGGGCCATCGAGGTGCCCGGCCTCGGGGCCCTGAACGGCGGAGGGTTCGCCGAGGTGTCGTCGGTGTCGTGCGGCTCGGCGGGCAGCTGCGCGGCGGGCGGGCACTACGGCACCGCTTCCGGTTCTTACGTGGGGTTCGTGGCTGTCGAGCGCGATGGCCGCTGGGACACGGCGATCGAGGTGCCCGGCCTGCGAGCCCTGAACAAGCTGAACGCCCCGGTCACCTCGGTATCGTGTACCCCGGCCGGCACGTGCGCGGCCGGCGGGTGGTATATCGATCGCCACCAGCACTCCCAGGGGTTCGTCGTCGCCGAGCGGAACGGCCGCTGGGGCACGGCGATCGAGCTGCCCGGCCTGGCGGCCCTGAACGGCGGCGGGGGCGCCGAGGTGACGTCGGTGTCGTGTCCCTCGGCGGGCAGCTGCGCCGCTGGCGGGGACTACTCCGATCGCAGCAGGGACTTCCAGGGGTTCGTGGCCGTCGAGCGCGACGGCCGCTGGGGCACAGCGATCGAGGTGCCCGGCCTGGCGGCCCTGAACAAGGGCGGGGAAGCCTTCGCCGACTCCGTGTCGTGCCCCTCGGCCGGCAACTGCGCCGTCGGCGGGACCTACCTGGACGGCAATGGCCAGTTCCGCTGGTATGTGGCCAGCCAGCGCAACGGCGCCTGGGGCAAGGCAATCCAGGTGCCCGGCGTGCGTGCCCTGCCCAGAGGCGATGCCCCGGGGCACGAGCCGCTGTCGTGCGCCTCGGCGGGCAACTGCGCCGTCGGCGGGGAAGTTTACCGCCGTGGTCACCGGCAGGTGTTCGTGGCCGTCGAGCGTGACGGCCGCTGGGGCAGGGCGATCGAGGTGCCCGGGCTGGCGGCCCTGAACAAGGACGGGCTCGCCTTCATCTCGTCGGTGTCGTGCGCCTCGGCCGGCAGCTGCGCGGCCGGCGGGGCCTACTCCGACGGCCCCCGTGACTCCCAGGGGTTCGTCGTGAGCCGGACGGGATAATGCGCGCGCATGGTCACGATGTGTCAGCAGCTTGCGGGCTGGCTTTCCCAGACCTGGGAGACGAAGTTCCTGACAGCCGGGAAAGCGAGGTCCGGGCGGTCACGGAAGATGGTGTGACGCGCGCCGGGAAGGCGCACCAGGCGAGTGGTTTCCGCCGGCAGCTGGCCGGCTAGTTCCTCGACCACGGGCAGCGGGCAGATGGGGTCGTCCTCGCCGACCAGGACCAGTACGGGACACCTGACGGCGCCGATCACGCTCCAGGGGTCGAAGGCGTGGACCTCGTGAGTGGAGTAGTGCAAGGCGACGTCCGTGTTCGTGATCATCCGGGCCTGGAGCTGGCGGGATTCCTCGGCCCAGCCCGGCGTGCCGCTGTAAAGCGGGTAGCAGACGCGGAGGAACTCAGCCCGGTAGTCTCCGGTCTCATCAGCGTAGGTGCGCTGGGCGACGGCGGCCGCCTCCGGGCCGCCGAGGCGGCCGAATGCCTCGATGACCTGCTGCTGGTCCTGGTGGCCCCCGGTCGTGCTGGCCAGGATGACGCCGCCGGGATGATCGGGGAACAGCGCCGCGTAGGTGAGCGCCACGAAGCCGCCGAAGCTGCTGCCGAGGACCACCGGCTTGCGCAGCCCGAGCGCGTCGCACAGCCGCCGCAGGTCATCAGCCCAGGTCCGCATGTTCCAGAACTCGGCGCTGCTGTGCTCGCTGCGGCCGTGGCCCCGCAGGTCGAAGTACACGACCTGGAAGTCCTCAGCCAGCGGCCCCAGGGCGGACTTCACCGTGAGGTGATCCAGGCCGGGGCCGCCGTGGACGGCCACCAGGACCGGGCGCTCTACCGTCGTGTCGCCCTGCGGAATCACTGACGGCCCGGATACATCGAACCACAAGGACACATCACCAAGGCTGATGCGCACGCGACCTCCATGACGACTGCGAGCGGCCGGCCAGTCCTGGCCGGCTCACTGCCGGGCCAGGTTCACAGGTCCACGGTAGTCTCAATGGTGAGGTTGCGGGCCGTGCGGCCATGTGCAAACTTGCCGTTATATAGCTTTGGCCAAGGACAAAGCACGGCGGCAAGGGACCTTGTTATTCCGCGATGTTACTCCGCGATCAAGGCTGGTCAGCGATCCGCGATCAATATCCGCCGATCGGCGCCCCATCGGACACGCGTTAGCACCCGCCGTCAAGATGACAGATCTGGGCTATCTGCGCGCTCGGAAAAAGGATTCAGCAGGGAGTATTTCCTGGCGCCCCCGATTGCGAGTGCTCGGCCCTAACCGGTGGCGTGGAGCGCTGGGACCGCAGGTCAGAATCCTGGTGAAATTGTCCGAGAATCGGTTTAATCTTACTGACTCGTGACCATTCGGCACATACAGTGAATCGTCGTCGACCCGTCTCACGGAAGGAGCAGGACATGTCCACCCGTGACAGGATCACGGTCGTGGCTAGGACCGGCCGCGGCCGGGATGGATCCGCACGCTGGCCATCGTGGCCAGCCATCCGCACAAGGAGCCGCCCGATGGCAGGACGCCGCCGCTCGATGCTCGTCTCGCTCGCTGTGGCCGCAACCATCGGCGTGGGGCTGGCCCCCGTGCTGGCTGCCGCGCAGGTCGGCGCTGCGGCCAGGCCCGGGAACGTCACCATCTACCTGGCGCCCGTCTCCAAGGGCGGCAAAGACGGCAACACCGGGCTGACCTCGAAGAGCCCGATCCTCACCCTGGCCCACGCGCAGCAGGTGCTGACGCGGCTGAACCCGACCGGCAACGTCACGGTCCGGATCACCCAGGGCACGTACGTGGCCAGCGCGATCACGTGGTCGTTCTACGTGCCGGGCCACACGATCTCGTTCATGCCGGTTAACTACTCCGGCGGCGGCCGGCCGCCGGGCGGGGATCCGGTGTTCGCTGATCCGGCCAGCGGGGGCGTGCACGTCGGCCAGACGTGGTTTACCGCGGTACTTCCCCCTGCCCCCTCCCCGCTGCACGACGGCGGGAACACCGGCCTGCGCTTTTATTACCTGGCCGTCGAGGACTACACCCAGGGCATCTCGTTCAACGGGCAGGCCGGCCACTCCTGGCACAACTCGACCTTTTACGTCCAGCCCAGCGCGGGCGTGAACGGCAACGACGTGTCCGGCATGACGTTCCAGGACATCGGTGACCGGTTCGCCCCCTCGCAGACCGGCTACGGCGCCATCTTGTTCACCGACTCCTCCCACGATGACATCTACAACAACACCTTCGACGACATCTACAACTCCGGCGACCAAGACCAGCTCCACGCCCTGTACATCACGCACTTCAGCTCGAACAACACCATCGACAAGAACCTGTTCGAGAACACCAACGGCGAAGCCGTCAAGGTGCGCGACCGCAGCAACGACAACAACGTCGCCGACAACACGTTCAGCCAGACCGGTGGCGTCGCCGCCTACCTGGACGACTTCTGCGATCAGGCGTGCGCGAATACCGCTAGCCCCAAGAAGTACCGCGAGTGCGCCTCATGGGGCAACCGCTTCAACGACAACACCATCCGCACCGGCACCGTCTGGGACCTGATCCCGCCCGGCGAGACCTACGCCGGCGGCTCCCCATGCTCGATCCCCAGCGGACAAGTGCGCCTGAGCGCCGCGGGAAACAAGAGTTAACCGCCTGAGGTGGCGACCGCATGACCGTGGTCGCCACCTCTTCGCGGCTGTTAACGACGCCGGCACCGGCTCACGGGCCGTCGGGACTCCCGGCGAACAGTGGGCTACGGAAAGCGGATGAACTTCCACCCCCGGCCGTTCCAGAAGGCGGAGTACGACGTCGCGGTGCTGCCCTCGGCACCGGCCGAGCCAACGGCGGCGCAGTCAGTCGCCGACACGCACGTGACACCGGTGAGTGATGAGCCTTTGCCGCTCCCGCCGCCTGGCGGCGCCGGAAGCCTGACGAGCTTCCACGTCCTGCCGTTCCACGAGGCTGCGTACTCCTTGCCGCTGTTGAGGTAAGGACCGAAGTGATACTCGCCAACCGCGAGACAGCTCCTGGCGGTGGCACACGCGACCGAGGCCAGGTTCGCGTAGCCCGGACCCGGCGACGGGACTGACGCGCCCTTCCACGCGCGGCCGTTCCAGGAAAGAGCGATCGCGCTGAAATGCTTCGGGTTCGGGTAGTGCGTGCCGGTGGCGACGCAGAACTTCACCGTCAGGCAGGTCGCCGCGCTGAGGGACGGCCCGGCGCTGGCCGGCGCGGGAACCTTCACGATCTTCCAGGCCTGGCCGTTCCAGGACTGCACCAGCGCGTGCGGGTTGTAGGCGTCCACCGCGATGCAGAACCTCGGCGAGGTGCACGAGACGCCCGTCAGGTTGGAGATCGTGTCCGCAGGCTCCGGCACCTTGGTCATCTTCCACGCCGTGCCGTTCCAGGTCTCGGCGAACGCAAACTGCTTCCCTGGCGCGAACATCTCGCCGACCGCGACGCAGCTCTTCGCCGACACGCACGAGACCGCCTGCGGAACGGCGCTGACACGGGCGGGCTGGGCGAGCTTGACGAGCTTCCAGACGGCGCCGTTCCAGAACTCGGCGAACGCCACGTTTCTCGTGTTGTGGTCAGGCAGGTAGTAGAAGTAGTAGCCGACCGCGACGCAGTTCTTCGCCGACACGCACGAGACACTGGACAGTGTGCTGCCCAGGCTGCCCGAGGGTGGTTTCATGACGTCGACCGTCCATCGCGTGCCGTGCCACGTTTCGGCCAGCACGGCGCCGTTCTCGTGATCGGCTGCGGCGTTCACGCCGACCGCCACGCAGTTCTTCGACCCCGTGCACGACACGCTGTGCAGGTCGTGCTGGGACGGCACGGCCGCCGCAACGACACCGGCCGCGCCCAGCGCAGCGGAGGCGGGCGCCCCGGCCCAGATGCCGAACACTGCCACTCCCCCGGCCAGGCTCGCCCAGAATCGTGCACCCATCTGGCCCCCTCATGCTGATTCCGATGACACTCGCTGTATTTGACGCACCAGCTGGCCACCTGGTGCACTTGACTGGCAATGCCCGGACAAACGCACCCTCCGCAGCCGCGGTCGTGCCCGGCCGGTCTCGCTGATGGGAAGACTGTGATGGCCGTAATGTCTTCGGTCCGCTCGCCTGGCCGCCGACGGCACTCTCCTCTCATCGCGGCAGGGCTGGCAGCGTGCGGCCTGCTGGGCGTCTGGGCGCCCGCTGGATGGGCCGCTCCGGTCACTGGCTCGGCCGCGGGCTGGACCAGGCAGACTCCGGCGGCCAGCCCGTCGGCCCGTTTCGTTGCTGCGGCCGCCTCGGATCCGGCCGCCAGGGACGTGGTGCTCTTCGGCGGCCAGGCTGGCAACCGGGTACTGGGCGATACCTGGACATGGAGCGGGTCCACCTGGACCAGGCGGCATCCCTCGGTCAGTCCCCCGGCCCGGAGCTCGGCGGCGATCGCCTACGACGGGGCGGCCCGCCAGGTCGTGCTGTTCGGCGGACTCGTCTCTGCCCGGCGAGGGCTCAATGACACCTGGACCTGGAACGGAACCCGGTGGACCAAGCGTCATCCGGCGACCAGTCCATCGATCCGGGACGGCTCGGCGACCACCTACGACGCGGCGGCCCGCCAGGTAGTGCTGTTCGGCGGAGCCAGCTCCAGCAGCCGGGTACTTCGCGACACATGGACGTGGAACGGGTCCACCTGGACCAGGCGGCATCCCAAAGTCAGCCCGCCCGCCCGGACCGCGGCATCGATGACGTATGACACGGCCACCGGCACCGCCGTCCTGTTCGGCGGGCTCGCCCCCGGGCCGGGCTCACGGGTCCGGGTACTTGGTGACACCTGGACGTGGAACGGGACGAGCTGGACCAGGCGGCATCCCAGAGTCAGCCCGCCAGCCAGGTTCGGGGCGTCGATGGCGTATGACACGGCGACCGGCGACCTGGTGCTATTCGGCGGCGGCGGGAGTGCCGGGCGGCTGCTCGATGACACCTGGACGTGGAACGGGTCCACCTGGACCGAGCACCATCCGGCAAAGCACCCGGCGGCTCGCTACGGCACGTCGATGGCCTACGATGCCACCGCCCGGGGCGTGGTCCTGTTCGGCGGTTATAACCTCAGCGCCGATTACCACGACACCTGGATCTGGCGATAGCTCCGGTCACCAGCAGCTCCTGCATCTCGGCCGGGCAGCAGCCCGCCGCGCGGACGAGCGTGCCGAGTGTTTGCCGATCGGCGTTTGCGCGCGGGGCTGCCATCAGCTCCGCTCAGCCGCCGATGCTCAGGGCGAAGATGTGCATCGCCGGTGAGCCCTGCACCGCCCTTCGGCTGACCTTAGGCAGGGTGACGGAGCGGACGGCCTTGCCGGGAGCCAGCGGTACTCCGAGGTAGTAGATGCTGTCGGCCTGGCCCTGCTTGCCGTCCGCGGTGTTGAGGTAGGGAAGCGTGGCGAGGATGTCGCCGTTCGGCGGCGAGGCGTCTGACCACCAGTCGGGGAAGGAAACGGTGAAGCGCTGGGTGCTGCCGTCGGCGTACCTGATCGTCCCGGTGCCGGTGGCCGTGCCATAGTCGCTGGTACCGAGAATTCCGAGGGTCTGCCCGGCGCCGGGCAGACCGATCGTCTGGCCGTCGGCGACCACGTTGTCATCACGGCCGGGCGCGACGTCGGGCCAGGTGAAGTTCACGCCGTCGTGGCTGACGGCAGCGCCGGGGGTGATGTCGCGCTGCGGCCAGGGCCTGCGCCGAGAAGCTGCTGCCGGCGCCGTCCAGGTTCCCGGCCGCGGGGTCAGTGTCGTCGCTGATCCCGGCGTTGTCCAGGAAGCTCGGCAGCTCGGCTAGCGGCGCCCGCGTCCGGGACGCCGTCCGCGAGCGGCGGGCTGCGGCCCCGGAGTGGTCACCCGGCGCGTGATGTGAGTGCGCGAGGGAAACGGCGATTGCCGCGGCAGCGGCGGCCACCGCTGCCGTGCCCAGGACCGCCACGGCCCATGTCAGCGGCCTGCGCCGCCCGGCGCGCTCGGGTCCCGCGTGCTCTGGGACCCGTTCCAGGACTTGTGTCGCCTCGGCCCGGAGACCGGTGACGGTCGCCGCACTGCCTGAATCGGCCTGAGCCGGCCACAGCCGCGGCGGCGCTGTCAGGTGCGCCGCCTCGCCCGCGGCGACCGGCGCCAGGGCAGCCTGGAAGGCGCGGATATGCCTGCTCATCGCCTCCGGCCAGAACGACGTTGCCGACACGCCCGACCACGGCACCAGGCCCGCCTCGACGGCCCGCGCCAGATCCGGCAGCGCCGGGCGATCTGCGGGGGCCTTAGCCAGGCAGGCCGCCGCGATCTGGCGCAGCCCGGCAGGCAGTCCGCCCAGGCCGGGAGCCCCGTGCAGCACCCGGTACAGCACCTCCGCCGGGGCGCCCTGCCCGAACGGCGGATTCCCGGTTCCGGCGAAGGCGATGACGGCCCCGAGCGAGAACACGTCCCCCGCTGCCCCGGCCGGGACGCCCCGGGCCTGCTCGGGCGACATGAACGGCGGCGAGCCGATGACGAGCCTGCCCGCGGCCGGCGCGGCGTCGTACAGCGCTCCGGCGAGTCCGAAATCGATCACCCGGGGGCCGTCGTCAGCCAGCAGCACGTTCGACGGCTTCAGATCCCGGTGCACCACGGCGCGGTCGTGAATCGCCTGCAACGCCTCTACCAGGCCCGCCGTCAGCCGCCACAGCGCAGACTCGGCCAGCGGCCCGGTCCGCTCTACCAACTCCGCGAGCGACGGCCCGGGGACGAACGCCGTCGCCAGCCACGGCGGGTGGTCGTCCAGCCCCGCGGCCACAACCGGGGCCGTGTACACGGCGCTGACCGCGCGAGCGGCGGCAACCTCCAGGCCGAAGCGGGCGAGGAACGCCTCATCACGGGCGAGCGCCGGATGGAGGACCTTCACGGCAACCGAGCGGCCCGCCGGCGAGAAGCCCAGGAACACCTGGCCCATGCCGCCACGCCCGAGCCGGGCGTGCAGCCGGTAGGCGCCCAGCTGACGAGGGTCCCCGGCCGCCAGAGCCTGCACCGCCGCTCCTAAACGCTCTTATCCTCAGCGCCGCGACAGCGACGTCACTTGCACCACATTACGGGCGGACCCGGTCTCCAGGATGGAAGTTGATCCCGATGCCCGGCATCAGGCCGCCAGGCAGGAACGGAGTCGGCAGCACCAATCACCGGCCACCGCTACTGAGAACGGCCGCGGACCTTGCCCGGCGCGGGCCAGTACCCGGCGGGCAGGGGTCAGCGTCCGGCCGCGACCTGCTGTGCTTCGCGCTGAGTGGCGAAGTAGCGCGCGCCGTCGCGGGTCCTTCTGACCGCGACCATCAAGACGATCCCGACGATGACGATCCCGGCGATGGTCCAGTTCACGTTCGCGGCGTTGGCGGCCATCGCCCGCTCGATGATCCAGCCCAGGAACACCACCGCGGCCAGCGGCAGCACCCCGAGCACGACCGCGCCGGCTGGACTGGAAAATATCCGCCGCCGGAAGTAAGCGATCAGCGCCAGCCCGGTCAGGATGTAGTAGGAGGCGAACAAGATCCCGGTGCCGGCGACCAGTGCGCTGAACGCCGCCCCGACCGACCCGACCAGCAGGTACACCCAGGTCACCACCAGAAACGCCACCCCGGGGATGATGGTGGCCAGGACCGGAGTGCGGAACCGCGGCGACAGGTTGCCCAGCGGGGCGGGCAGCGCGCCGGAAGATGCCATCCCGAACCCGATCCGGCCCAGCACCACGAACCCGGTTCCGGTCCCGGCGATCACCGACAAGGCGACGGCGAGCCCCGCAGCCCGGCCCAGCCACGTCCCGCCGAGCACGTGCCCGATGTACACCAGCGGCGCAGCGGCGTTGGCCTGCAGGGCGTGCGGGGACACTGCTCCTTGCAGCGCCGTGGCGCACAGCGCGTAGAACAAGCCCAGGAACACCACGGCCAGCAGCACGGCCCGCCCGGGGTTGATGCTCGGCTCGCGGGTTTCCTCGTTCACGTTCGCCGAACCGTCCCAGCCGACGAACATGAATACCGCGAACAGCAACCCGGCGGACAGGCTGCCCTTGCCGCCGATCCCGGTCAGCGACAGCCACCCGGCCGAGGGCGGGTAGGAACCAGCCGAGTGCCTGCCCCAGAACACCGTCGCGGCGACCGCCAGGGCGATCACGATCCCGTACTCCACGATGGCCAGCACGATCTGAGTGCGCGCGGACAGCTTGATCCCGACGACCGCGATGGCGATCATCACCACGCCGACGGCAGTATCGATGATGATGTTGGGCCACCGGGCATTCTGGTTCTGCCCGGCCACGGCCAGCACCGACGGGGCCAGCACCGTGACCGCGGCCACGTTCCCGATCAGGTTCGCCATGATCATCAGCCAGCCGGTCAGCCACCCGAGGTAAGGAGTGATGGACCTGCCGACCCAGGTGAACGCAGCGCCACAGTTAGCATTCCACGCGTTCAGCCGCCGGTAGGCATTCGCGATAATCAGCATCGGCACCGCGCACAGCAAAATGACCGGACCGCTGCCATAAGCCGTCGCCGCGACGATCGCCGCTAACGTCACCGACAATGACAGCCCGGGCCCGGCATTCGCGGCTCCGATCACGAAGTCCCCGGCGAGCCCGATCCTCGGAGTCAGCTGGCCAGCCTCACGCGAGCCCAGCTCGTTAACGGGTGCAGCCATGGAATCTCTCCAGTGTCGCGGCCGGATACCACTCATCGGATCAGGAGGCCCGGAAGGGCGGTTAGTAAGCAGCGGCCGACCCGCGGCCACTGCGGCGCTCCCGGCCCGTGAAGCCGCAAACAGACGATAGTACAGATAGATCGACCGAGCCAGGCATTTACGGACAAAACCATTCCGCACGGCAGGGTGAACTGAATCGCCCCGGTGGTTCTCTCCCCCGGGGTCTTCGTGGTTCGACCCGGCCGTGCGCTGGCTCGGGCATGAAGTCCTACGCGTTGTAGTAATATCCTACGCGTTGTAGTAATAATGGTCCTGTGGAGACAGCAACTACGGAGCTGGTCTCGCGCACCCCCGGCGAGCCGGCCGAGCCTCGTCAGCGCGGGGACGATCGTGTGGTTGTCCTCTGAGCTCGTGTTCTTCGCGGGCCTGTTCGCGATGTAGAGCTTCTGGGAGCGGTCATGAGCGTGGAGAAGGGCCTGGAGGGGGTCGGCGGCTGGCTGGACGACCGGTTCACCGGCGCCAAGGGGGTCCGGTACCTGCTGCGGAAGATGTTCCCGGATCACTGGTCGTTCCTGCTGGGCGAGATCGCGCTGTACTCGTTCATCATCTTGCTGCTGACCGGCACGTTCCTGACGTTCTTCTTCCAGCCGAGCATGACCGACGTGGTGTATCACGGGTCGTACACCAACCTCGACGGCGTGCACATGAGCCAGGCCTACCAGTCGACGCTGAACATCAGCTTCGATGTCCGCGGCGGCCTGCTGATGCGGCAGATCCACCACTGGGCGGCGGACCTGTTCGTGGCCGCGATCCTGGTCCACATGCTGCGGATCTTCTTCACCGGCGCCTACCGCAAGCCCCGCGAGGTCAACTGGCTGATCGGCGTCATCATGTTCACGCTGGCCATCTTTGAGGGCCTGTTCGGCTACTCGCTGCCCGACGACCTGCTGTCCGGCGCCGGCCTGCGGATCACCGAGGGTATCCTCCAGTCCATCCCGATTGTCGGCACGTACCTGGCGTTCTTCCTGTTCGGCGGGGCGTATCCGGGGCATGTGATCATCCCGCGGATGTACATCTTGCATGTGCTGGTGATCCCGGGGCTGTTGCTGGCGCTGATCACGGCGCACTTGTTCATCATGACGTTCCAGAAGCACACCCAGTTCCCGGGGAAGGGCCGCACCAACGCGAATGTGGTCGGCGCGCCCGCCTACCCGTATTTCGCGGCGAAGACCGGCGCGTTTTTCTTCTTCACGTTCGCCGCGACGGCGCTGGCCGCGACGTTCGCGCAGATCAACCCGATCTGGCTGTACGGGCCGTATAACCCGGTGGGGATCTCGTCGGGGTCGCAGCCCGACTTCTACATGGGCTTTTTGGAAGGCTCGCTGCGCATGATGCCGGCGTGGCAGTGGGTGGTCTTCGGCCACACCTTTGCCTTCAACGTGTTCATCCCGGGCCTCCTGCCGCTGGGGCTGATCATGACCGGCGCCGCGCTGTGGCCGTTCCTGGAACAGTGGATCACCGGCGACAGACGCGAGCATCACCTGAACGACCGGCCGCGCAACGCGCCCACCAGGACGGCGATCGGGATGACCGCGGTCGCGTTCTACGGGGTGCTGTGGGCGGAGGGCGCCAACGACGTCATCGCTGATCACCTGGATATCCCGCTGTACACGATTACGTGGATTGCCCGGTTCTCGATCTTCCTGGTGCCGTGGTTCACCTACATCATCACGAAGCGGATCTGCCTGGGCCTGCAGCGCGCCGACCTGCACACGCTGGAGCACGGCGTGGAGACCGGCATCATCCGCCAGCTGCCGACCGGCGAGTTCATCGAGGTCACCGAGGCGCCCACGGACGAGGAGCGGGCCGTCCTGCTGGCCCGGCCGGACTACCCGGAGCTCCCGGCGGCGGGAGAACCGGCCGAGGGCGTGCCCGCGCCCCGCACGCGCGGCGCGGTCGGCCGGCTGCGCGAGCGGGCCTACAAGGTGGTCACCGAGAGCGTCCCGGTCGAAGATGCCTCCGTCAACGGGCCCGGCAACGGCCACGCCATCGAGGGCGGCAACGGCCACGGCCACGGAAACGGCCACGCCCCGGCCGCCTCGGCCGCCCCGGCCACCGTGCCGCCCTGGGCGGCCGAGGGTGAGCGGGGCGAGCCGCCCGGTGCGGAGAGCTCGCCGGACCAGGGCGAGGACCACTAGCAACCGCAGAGCAATGCTCGAACTTCGAGGTCAGCACGGCCAAGCTGTAATTGTGACGGGGGCGCCTCGCCAGGCGCCTCGCCGGGCGCCTCGCCCCCGGTCAGGCGCTCGGCACCGCGACCGGCCTGGCCAGCACCTGGTCCAGGACGTCGGCGAGGAACCGCGCCGGATCCGGGACCGGCGCCCTGACCCGCATCGCGACGATCGCGTCCGGTCGCACGAGCAGGGCTCCCTCGTCGGACAGCCAAGGGGCGGAGACCCGGTGTGCCGGCAGGCCGGCGTGCGCCGCGCCGGCGAGCCACCGGTCGCCCGCGGCGCCCACCAGCAGGGTCCACCGGGACGCGACCAGGTCGAGCGTGGAGACCCCGTCGACCCACGCGTGGGGCACCCGTGAACCCGGCGACCCGTCCAGCGCCACCGCCAGGTCCACCGTGGACGGGAGTTCCGGCTGCGGGTCGACGACGGCGGCCGAGTCATACCGCTGGCCGAGGTGCACGACCGGCGCCGCCCACACCCCCGCCGCCGCCCTGGCGGCGTCGGCCTCCGGTCCACGCCCCCAGTGCAGCTCCGGATCGGCGAGCCTGCGCATTGCCTGGTCCAGCGTCGCCGCGGCGACCGGCTCGCGCTCTTGCGCGTAGGTGTCGAGCAGGCCGGCGCCTGCCTGGCCGTGGTGGACGGCGGCCAGTTTCCACGCCAGGTTGTGGGCGTCGGCGACGCCGGTGTTGAGGCCGAACGCGCCCAGGGGTGCCACGGTGTGCGCGGCGTCGCCGACGAGGAACACGCGGCCGACGGCGAAACGGTTGGCCAGGGAGCTCCGGGGCCGCCACGGGAGCACGCTGCGCACCTCGACGTCGAGGTCGGGATCGCCGACCGCCGCCCGGACGACCGCGGCGCAGCGCTCGGGCGTGAAGTCATCGGGCCGTTCGCCCCGGTCGACGTCGCAACCGATGTGGAAGACCCAGTTCGTCTCGCCGTCCACGGTCACCAGCAGGCCGGGCGCCTCCGGCGTGGTGATCGTGCAGGTGCCGAAGGACATCCCCCGCAGATGGGGCCGGAGATCGGCGCGGAACAGGATATTGATCTTCGGCTTGCCCAGGTCGCCCGCGCCGGAGGTGCCCACGCCGAGCGCGGTCCGCACGGGGCTGTGCGTGCCGTCCGCGGCCACCACGTGCGCGCAGCGCAACGAGTAGCGGCCGTCGGGCCCCTCCAGTTCGACGTCGGCCCCCTCGGCGTCCTGCGCGATGCCGACCAGGCGGGTCGACCAGCGCAGATCCGCACCGCGGCGCGCCAGGTCGGCCGCCACCACGGCGTCGAGGCGGTCCTGCGCGCAGACGCCGCGCAGCCTGAACGGCGTCGTGTCCAGTTCAGCGGCGGACGGGTCAGCGGCGGACGGGGTCGGCATGGCCACGGTCACGACGTCGCCCGCACCCATGTCGACGACGGTCCGCGCCACCGCCTTGCCTGCGCCGCCCCGGAGGTCGACCGCGGTGGCGTCGACGGCGGCGTCGAGCCCGAGCTCGCGCAGGACCTCGACGGTGCGCGACCCGACGCCGGTGGCGCGCGGGTGGACGGACGGCCCGGACCGGCGTTCGACGAGCACTGCGGGGACGCCGTGGTGGGCGAGCAGCGCCGCGGTGAGCAGCCCGACGCTGCCGCCTCCGACCACGAGCACCGGCACTTCTGAATACGCTGGATACACTGGATACACTGTTTCCGTCATGGCTACATCGTAGCCAGAAGCTAGAATGCGGGGCAACGAGGAAAGGAACCACCCGATGACCGAACCCGCTCCTTCGACGGTGTGGGCCCGGCCTCGCCTCGAACCGCGCCGGCGCGCGCCGGGGGTGGACCAGTACGTGGCCGCCGCGCTGGCCGTCGCCGACGCCGAGGGCCTGGCCGCGGTGTCGATGCGCCGGGTCGCGGGCGACCTCGGTTCCGGGACGGCCACCCTCTACCGTTACATCGCCAGCCGCGACGAGCTAGTGGACCTGATGGTCGACGCGGCGCAGGGCGAGGACCCGCTCCCCGAGCCCACGCGGGACTGGCGCGCCGATCTGGCCGTGGTCGCGCACTCGCTGCGCACGACCCTGCTGCGGCACCCATGGCTGGCGGGAGAACTGGCAGGCCGGCCCGCACTCGGCCCCAACTCGCTGCGACGGTCCGAATCCGCGCTGCGCGCCGCCGTCGCGCTCACGCCCGACATCACCCTGGCCTCACAGGCGCTCGCAGCCGTGCGCGCGTACGTGCTGGGCTCGGTGGCCACGCAGCAGGCCGCTCGGAGCGCCGAGCAGCGCACCGGCCTGACCGAGGAGCAGTGGCAGCGCAGCATGGGCCCCTATATCAGCGAGGTCCTCGCGGCGGGCGAGCACCCGATGCTCGCCCGCCGCGTCCTCGAAGGCGAGGAACTCGACCCTGACGTCGAGTTCGCGTTCGGCCTGGACTGCGTGCTCGACGGTCTCGCGGCCCGATTCCCTCTGCGCGGGCCGGGTCTCCTCTAGCCGAGTCCCGCCGTGGGCTGCTGGTAGGTGACGCCTGAGACCGGGGGCTGTACCTGGACCAGCCGTCCGCTCTGCCACTGGCTGATGTAGTAAGGCGTGACACCGGTGTGGGTTTTGGGGCTGAAGGTGATGAGCCCAGCTGTGGTCTGCACGTGGCTCTGTCCGATAGCAGTGTTGAGCTTGTCCGGGTCCGTGCTCCCCGCGCGCGAGATTGCGTCGGTCAGCACCTCGGCCACCGCGTAGGCCACCGCCGCCGGAGGGTAATCCGGGCTGCTGGCGTATTTCTTTCCGAGGGTCGGCGTGATCTTGGCCAGCTGAGCGGCGGTCGCCTCGCTCGAGCTCCAGAAGCCTTCCGACAGGCTGTCCTGGGCGATGGTGCCGAGCGACTGCCACCAGCGGTCCGCATCGGACCCATTGGCCAGGAAGGCGGCCTGCGGGTGGAAGGCGGACGACTTCAGCTGCTTCCACAGCGCAACACCATCGGCCGCGGTCATCTGGCCGGCCACCAGCTGGGCTCCCTTAGCCTTGGCGTCAGCGATGAAGGACGAGTAGCCGGTCGTGCCCACCGGGAAGGTGTAATCGCCGACCACATCCAGCCCGGCCGACTTGAACGCCGCCTCATAGAGCGGCCGCTCGACGATGCCGTCCGGCTGGCTGTCGGTGAACAGCACGACCTTCTTGTTGCTCTTGACCGCGGCCAGCGCCTTAGCCGCCATCGCGGCCTGCTGATTCTCGTCGAAGAAGAAGTCCCAGGAGTACTTCCACCCTTCCTTGTCACCGCTGGCGAACGCTTCAACGGGCATCAGCGAGGTGACGAACGAGACCCGCAGCTGCTCAGCTGTCAGCGCCGTAGGCGTGATGATCAGCGAGTTGGTTGATCCAAGGAGGGCGATCGCGTGGTCTTTCCGAACCAGTTGGCGGGCCTGGTTGCTGGCCGTGCTCGGATCGCTGGCGTTGTCGAGGACCACCAGCTTCAGCTTGTCCTGCTTGCCGTCGACCGTGACGCCGCCCGCCGCGTTGACGTCCGCGATCTCCTGTTCATATCCGGCCTCCACCGGCGGGCCTAGCCCGCTGAGTGACCCGGTCAGCGGCAGCGTGGTCCCGATCACGATCGCTGCACCCGCGCCCGACGACCCGTCGTTGCTTCCGCCGCTGCACGCGACGGCCGCCAGCGTCAGCGGCATCACCAGCAGCACCGTTCTCCAGCACTCCCTATCGATCGCATCTCTAACAAGGTTCCCTTCCGCCAGACACCTTCGCCCGGTTCAGACGTCGAACCGCGGCACTGACATGTCGTCGGCATCGGTCAGCACGGTCCGGCACTGGGTATAGAAATCGACGCTGAGTCCTTCCCGTACACCGGGCTGGCTGGCGCCCGGGCCTGCGGACGGCGCCCGCAGATCGCGTGGGTTGTGAGCATTCACCCAGACGTCCGCCGTCTCGAGGGCTGGCGCGATGCGGTGCGCGCGATGCAGGTCTGAGGTCCAGACGTAGGTTGCTGGCGCGTCCCTGATGGCGCTGGCCAGGGAGACTGCTTCGTCCTCGGTGTCGAACGGCGTGACGCGCACCAGCGGCCCGCAGATGTGCTCGGCGAAGATCTGCATGTCCGGCGTGACGTTGGAGAGCACGGTCGCCTCGAAGTAGTTGCCGTCAGGAAGGCTGGCTGGCCGCATCCCGCCGGCCGCCATCCGGGCGCCGTCCCTGACCGCTGCCCGCACCCTGGCACTGACCTTGCTGTGGTGCTCGGCGTGGACCAGCGGCCCGATCTGCGTCGAGGGATCGGACGGGGCGCCGACGCGGATGCGCTTCGCCCGTCTGGCCAGGCGGCTGACCAGGTCGTCGTAGACAGGCCGCTCGGCCAGGACGGCGGAGGTAGCGGTGGCGCGCTGGCCGTTCAGCGCGAACGCGCCGAACAGGACGGCGTCCGCCGCCTGGTCGAGGTCGGCGTCGGCGAAGATGAGGCAGGGCGCAGAGCCGGCCAGTTCTTGCTGCAGGGGCTTGTGCTGTGCGGCGGCATCGGCCATGACCTGGAGTCCGTCGGCGGCGTCCCCGGCGAACCACAGCCGGGTGACCAAGGGGTGCTCAATCAGGCCGTCGCGCGCCTGGGTGCCGGGCGCCCGGTGATGGCGGGAGCCGTGCACGACGTTCAGCACGCCGGCGGGCAGTCCTGCCGCGGTGGTGATCTCCGCCAGCAGCATGGCCGGCAGCGGCGCGAACTCATCGGGCTTGAGCACGACCGTACAGCCCGCAGCCAGGGCGGGCGCGAGAGGCCTGGCCTGCGCGAGGAACGGCGTGCGCCAGGACGTGATCAGCCCGGCGACGCCGGCCGGGCGGCGCACGACGCAGCCGAGCTGGCCAGCGGGCCCCGTGGATGCGTCGGCGGCGGCCCGCCCGGTCACCAGGTCTGCGGCCAGGCGAAAGTGCGCGGCCGCCCGCTCGGCCTGTTCCCCGGCCGACGCGATCGGCAGGCCGGCGCAGATCGCCTCGGCGTCGGCAATGTCGCCAGCCCGGGCGCCGATCGCGTCGGCGATTCGGTTCAGTACCGCAGCCCTCTGCGAAGGCGCCATGTCAGCCCACGGCCCGGTCTCCAGCGCGGCCTGCGCCGCCAGCACCGCCTGGTTGATGTCGGCGGCGACGCCGACCGCGACCTGCACGTACTCTTTCCCCGTCGCGGGGTCGTCCGCGCCGAACGTCTTCAGCAGTGCGCTGCGCACGTGCCGCCCGCCGATGAAGTGGCTGACGCTCTCCGCGACCACGATGTCTCCACGTCGCTCGTCCGCTGACGCCGCTTTCGCCCCACCCCGGGCCGCAGGGAGAGCCACCTCCCTGCGGCCCGGTGTGCCGTTGTTAATCCCGGTCCTGCTTCGGCATCTGCTGGGTCGCGCCGGGACGCGGGGTCTGCGGCTGCCGGGAGGCGACGGTCTGGGCGGCCAGGTTGGCCGCCGTGGTGGCGGGGTCGAACTGCTGGTTCGCGGGCGCAGGCTGCGCCGCTCCCCGGAGCGACCCGGTGAAGTCACTGAACGTCTTGCGCCGCCACCGGCTGATGTTGGGGAAGGTGAACGCGCCCTTGCCGGACAGGCCGCCTGCCGCGGCAACTGCCTCGATCAGCCGCAGGCACGAGGTGTGGTCGGAGACTTCGGAGAAGATCCGGCCGCCGACGCTCCACGGCGAGATGACGAACGCTGGCACCCGGAACCCGGCGCCGACCGGCAGGCCATCGCCGGGGGTGCCGGCTGGTGAGGCCAGCGTGACGAACTCCTCGGGGAACTCCCTCGGGTCGGGCGTGGGCGGGACGACGTGGTCGAAGAACCCGTCGTTCTCGTCGTAGTTGATGATGAATATCGTGCTGTTCCACAGGTCCTCGTTGGCGGCCAGGGCCTCGAGCTTGGAAGCCAGGAACTGCGCGCCGGCCGCCGGGATGCCGGGCGGGTGCTCGGACGCGCCGGTCCCGACGAACGACACATCGGGCAGCACGCCGTTGGCGCAGTCCTCTTCGAACGCCAGCTGTGCGCTGGACGCCGGAGTCGGGTTAAGCGGGTCACCGATCCCGCCCGGAGTGCCGTTGCCGAACAGCGTGCTGGTGGACTGCACGGCGTTGAACAAGGCGGCGGGCACGAGCCCGGTCGTCTGGAACTGCTTGAAGTAGTTGCCGTCGCTCGGGCCGATCCAGTTACTGGCGTGGTACCACTTGAAGCTGTACCCGGCGTTGAAGATCGTCTCGTAGCCGGTCTCGTAGCTCAGGTCCTTCACTCCCCCGGTCTCCAGGACCGGGCCGCCAGCCTTGCCTTGCGGGTCGTTGCCGCCATGCTCCCAGTGCAGCCGGTTGGGGTCGGTCGGACCCATAACCGAGCAGTGGTAGTTGTCCAGCAGGGTGAACGACTGCGCCAGCGCCCAGTGGAAGGGGATGTCTTCCTGGGTGTAGTAGCCCATGGTGAACGAGCCGTTGGCGTCGCCGTCGGAGGCGACGTGGGTCAGCATCCAGCCGTCCATCGCGCCCTGGTTCCAGGAGGCGTGCTGGTCACGCCAGTCGTGGGACAGGGAAGGCACCGCGGCGGCACCGGTGCTGATGGTCGACATGTGGTACGGCTCGAGGTAGCCGTCGGGGTTGGCCGGGTCGGGCTGCTGGAAGACCGACCGGCCGGTGGGCAGCCGGATCGCGGTCGGGTCGGAGAATCCCCGCACGCCCGGGAAGGTGCCGAAGTAGTGGTCGAAGCTCCGGTTTTCCTGCATGAGGAAGACCAGGTGCTTGACCTGGGACAGCTCGAACCGCCGGGGCGCGCGGGTGGCTGCCTCGGCCAGGCTCGCGGGCAGGACGCCGGCCAGCCCGGCGGCGCCGGCGACGGCGGCCGAGCTGCCGACGAACTGGCGGCGGGACATCTTGAAGCGGGAAGAATCGGTACGCGGGGTACGCGGGGTACGCGGGGTGCGCTTGCTGTCAGTCATCGGTGTCTTTCCTGTCTCGTCGCCAGCGGTCAGGAGTGAGCCGGAGCGGCCGGGCCTGCCGCGTTGCCGGACTGGGCCAGGCCGGTGACTGCCGCGATCTTGCTGTTGCTGGTGTCAGCGATGTACAGCACGTCGGTGGACTGGTCGATCGCGACGCCGTAGGGCGAGTTCAGGCGGGAGGCGGTGGGGGCGGCGCCGTTGCTCTCGCCGCCAGCGGGCGGGATGCCGCCGCCGGCACTGGCCGAGTTGACGACCGTGGTGATGGTCCCGTCCGGGGTGACCTCGCGGATGGCGTTGTTGAAGGTGTCGGCGATGAACAGGTCGCCGGCGCCGTCGACGGCGACGCCCTGCGGGTCGTTCAGCTGCGCGCTGGTGGCCGGGCCGCCGTCGCCGGAGAATCCGCCCAGGCCGTCGTTGGCCTGGTCGGCGGCGAAGTCGCCGGCCACGGTGGTGATGATCCCGGTCTTCGCGTCCACCCGGCGGATGACGTTGTTGGCCGAGTCGGCGATGTACAGGTTGCCCTGCGCGTCGACCGCCACGCCGTTGGGCTGGTTCAGCTCGGCGAACACGGCCAGGCGGCCGTCGCCGGAGTACCCGGCCCGGCCGTCACCGGCGACGGTGGAGACCTTGCCGGACGGAGTCACCTCCACGACCCGGTTGTTGTAGGCGTCGGCCACGAACACATCGCCCTGAGCGTTCACGGCCACGGCCTGCGGCCGGTCCAGGGAGCTGAGCGTCGCCGGGAAGCCGTGCGACCGGGAGCCGGCGACACCAAGGCCGGCGATGCCGGTCCCGGCGAACCGGTGGATGACCGCGTCCGGCGTGACCTCGCGGACGGTGTTGTCGCCGCTGTCGGCGATGAAGACGTCGCCCTTGGCGTCCTCGGCGGTGCCGCCCGGACGGTACAGCGACGCGCTCGTAGCCGGGCCGCCGTCGCCGTGCTCGCCGAATGCGGACAGCGACCCGGCGAAGGCCGTGGTGGTGCCGTTGGCGATCGTCGAGACCACGTCCGCGCCGGTGTCCGACACGTACACCGTGCCGTTGGCGGCGGACACGCCGACCGGGCGGTTCAGGCTGCCGCCCGGGCCTGTCGCGGTGTAGGTCAGGGTCTGCAGCACCGGGCTGGCCGCCGCGGCGCCGGCACTGGCCGAACCATCGGTGGCGGCCAGGGCGCCTGCGGAACCGCTGGCGGCCAGGGCGGTGGCCGACAAGGCCGCGGTCACGGCGGCCGCGCCGACGCGGCGGCGCCGATTGTGAGGTTGCTGGGACTTCAAGGTCATAGCTCGGACCTCCGGGGCAGAGGGAGCCTCGCCATGCCGGGACCTGCGAGGGCCAGCGGCGAGGCATTTCCAAACCCGAAGCCTCCGGGACCAAGTTGACGATCCAGCAAATGATCAGGAGAGTCGGGCCCCGGTTAATGCATTCGGATTAACAGGCCAGGACGCTGTGGCCCGCGCCTATCAGGAGCAGGCCGACCAGTCCGCTGTCACCAAGATTTAACCTAATGTGTAGTCATTAGTCCGGTATGGGCTGGCCGGCAGGCTCAGCCGTGGCCAGCACGAGGGACGGAACTGGGCGCCTCCAGCATGGCCACCGCAAGGTCGGTGAGAATCAGTGCGAATGGCGCCAGCGGCCCGACGAGGTCGCTGCCGGCCTGGCTGTCACGCTCCCAGCGGGCCAGGCTGCTGATCAGGAACCGGATAGCCAGCGCAACCCGGTTGGCGGCCTCTGCCTCAGGCAGGTGGGTCAGGCGCGCCACCATGAGGTCATGCAGTCCTGACTTCGCCCGGCCGCCTGGCTCATCGGGCTGGGCATGCACGGGAAGGCCGGCGTCGCTGGCCAACCGCAGTGGCTGGTCCAGCAGCAGCATCTCGCTGAACCGCGCCCAGTGCGACGGGGTGCAGCGGAGCATCTCCGCCGTGACCGGCTGGACATGGGCCTCGACCAGGTGGCGGGCTGTCCGGGCGGCGAGTCCCGGCAGCCTGGCGATGAGATGGTCGCGGTGCTGCGCGATCGGGGTCTCGTGCCGTTCGCGGATCGCGTCGATCAGGCCGTCCCGTGACCGGAAGTGGTAGATGATCGCTGACTGGTTCCGCTGGCCGGCGGCGGCGATGATGACCCGGTTCGGCACATCGAGCCCGCGGGTTGCCACGAGCTCCTCGGCGGCCGCCATCAGGCGTAGCCGCGCCTCCGCTGGCCTGCGCGCGGCGGCAACGCGGTGAGAAGGACGCGCATCACCCTGCAGGGACACAGCCATGACTTGGACAATATGGTCGATATGGGACTAATAAGTAGACGTTAGATTAAATCTCAGCGACGCCACCGGCACCGGCCGTGACCGGCGGCGGGATGTCTCGCGCCGTGGCCCTGTTACCAGATACGGGTTACCAGATGCGGACCCGGGCCGCGGGCTCGAGCCACAGGGCGTCGCTTGCGCCGACGTCAAAGGCGTCGTAGAACTCGTCGAGGTTCCGCACGATCTGGTTGCAACGGAACTCGTTAGGGGAATGCGGGTCGATGGCCAGCGTCCGGATGACTTCCTCGTCCCGGATCTTCTGCAGCCAGGCACGAGCCCACGACATAAAGAAGCGCTGGGCGCCCGTCAGGCCGTCGATCACCGGCGCCTCCTCGCCACGCAACGACACCTGATAGGCCTTCCAGGCGATGGCGAGGCCGCCGAGGTCCCCGATGTTCTCCCCGATCGTCAGCGCTCCGTTCACATGCTGGTCAGGGGTCTGCCTGGGCGCCAGGGCGTTGTACTGCTCGATCAGCGACCTGGCCCGGACCTCGAACGCCTTCCGGTCCTGCTCGGTCCACCAGTCGGTCAGCCGGCCGTCGCCGTCATACTTCGAACCCTGGTCGTCGAAGCCGTGACCGATCTCATGACCGATCACCGCGCCGATCGCTCCGTAGTTGGCCGCGTCGTCGCGGCTGGGATCGAAGAACGGATCCTGCAAGATCCCGGCCGGGAAGACGATCTCGTTCAGGCCGGGGCTGTAGTAGGCGTCGACGGCCTGCGGGGGCATCCACCACTCGTCGCGGTCAATCGGCTGCCCGATCTTGCCCAGCTGCCGGTTGAACTCGAAAGCCTCGGCCGCCCGCACGTTGGCCATCAGATCCGCCGGGTCGATCTCCAGGCTGGAGTAGTCGCGCCAGCGGACCGGGTAACCGATCTTCGGCATGAACTTCCCGAGCTTCTCCAGAGCCCGCCGGCGGGTGTCTGGCCCCATCCACTCAAGTTCCTCGATGCTCCGGCGGTACGCCTCGACGAGGTTCGCCACCAGGACGTCCATCCGCTCCCGGGCCTCAGGCTGGAACCGCCGGGCAACGTAGGCTCGCCCGACAGCTTCCCCCATCGCCCGCTCGACCAGCGAGACACCCCGCTTCCAGCGCTCGGGCAGCTGGGGGGTGCCGCTCAGGATACGGCCGTAGAAGTCGAAATCTTCCTGGACGAACGCTTCGGAAAGGTACCCGGCGGCGCTGTGGATCACCTGCCAGCACAGCCAGTCCCGCCAGGCCGCCACGTGCTCGTCGGTGAGCAGCGCGGCCAGCCCCGCGCTGAAGCTCGGCTGCCGGAGCACGATCTCATCGAAGGCGCCTGCGGGCGGGTCCAGCGCCGCCAGCCATCCGCGCAGATCCGGCCCGGCAGCGAAGGCGTCGGTCCAGGCCAGGAGGTTGTAAGTCTTCTCCTCGTCGCGGCTGGCCACGTTGTCCCAGTGGTGCCCGGCTATCGCGCTCTCCAGGCCCAGCACTCGGCCTGCTGCCCGCTCCGCGTCCGGCAGCCCGGCCAGCTCGAACATCCGCCGCACGTGACCGGCGAACGCGTCGCGGACGCGAGCGAACCGGTCCTCGCGGTAGTAGCTCTCGTCCGGCAGCGAGATGCCAGCCTGCTCGAAGAACACCACGTAACGCTGCGGGTTGCCCGGGTCGGGCTCGACAAAGGTCCCGTAGAGGCCCCGGACTCCCACTCGCTCCAGCCGCCCGAGCGTCTCCAGCAGCTCCGGAATGGACCTGACCGCCCGAGCCGCCGCGAGTGCCTCACTGATGGGCTGCGAGCCGAGCAGCTCTGCCCGGTCGGCGACCATGAAACTGGCATACAGATCGCCGAACTTCCGCTCCTCACTGCCTGCTGGTGCCGAGGCGGCCCGTTCCACGATCTCGCGCACCGCTTTCTCAGCCTCTTCGGCCAGAATCTGGAACGTGCCGTAGCGAGCCCGGTCCGCGGGGATCTCGGTCCGCGCCAGCCAGCGACCGTTGACGTGCCGGAACAGGTCGTCCTGCGGGCGGATGCCGGGATCGATCTCGTCGGTGGTGATACCGGATGGGAGCGTCATGCGCTCTACCGTAAGACCCGTAGCGGCCAGGGTGCCCAGTCAAATGGGTCCTGCCGCCACTTTCGGTGCCCATGCCTCGCCCCGGCCTTCGTGCCGGGTGCCGTGCCGTGCCGGGCGGGACGTGGCCCGCGCGTCAGCGTGCAGGCCGCGCCACGACCTTGCGGTGGCTGATCCGCCACCCGTGTTTGTCCCGCCGGAGTATGTCCTCATACGTGGCAGACCCGCTCGTCCCGTCGGGCATGACCGCCAGCGCCTTTGACCGCGCCTGCGCTGTTTCGCCGTCCCGGCCGGTGACGGTGATATTGGTGACGTGATGGGCCAGTGGCTGTCCCTTGTCATCCTGGCTGGCGCGTGACAAGTCCCGCAGCGCGGCCAGTCCGTGCAGCGTCCCGTACCCGAAGTCCTCCAGGTCCAGGACTGCGTCGTCGGTGAACAGCTCACCGAGCCGGTCCCAGGCGCGGTCGTCGGCCACGTGCCCGTGCAAGGCGATCACGTCATCGATCGCGAGCTGGTCCTCAGCGGTGATGTCCGGCATTCGGTATCCTCTCCCGTAGGTGGGGAACTCCCCGGTTACAGCAGCAAACCTAACCGGGGACTACCCCGTTTCGCAAGAGAGTCAAGGAGGAGGCGTGGACAGCCGGCCGCGGCGCGCCGACGCGCTCCGCAACTATGAGCGGGTACTCGCTGCGGCGAAAGAGGTGTTCGGCGAGCTCGGCGTCACCGCGCCGCTGGACGAGATCGCCCGCCGCGCCGGCGTGGGCAACGCCACGATGTACCGTCACTTCCCGTCCCGCCGGGAACTGGTCATCGCCGTCTACGCCGGCGAAGTCACCGCGCTGGGCGAGCTCGGCCGGTCACTGCTGTCCGCCTCCCCGCCCGCCGACGCGCTGTTCACCTGGCTCCATGCGTTCATCTCCCACGTCGCCACCAAACGTGACCTGCCGCTGGCGATACCGGACGACACGGCCGGCCAGCGCTCGGCGCTGTACCGGCAGTGGCACGACACCATGCGCGCAACAGCATCCGGCCTGCTCGCCCGGGCGCAGGACGCGGGCGTCATCCGCGACGACCTCGACGTCGCCGACCTGCTCGCAGCGGCCACCGGAATCGGCCAGGCCGCGGCCGACGACGGCCAGGCCGCCCGGCTCCTGGCCATCGTCCGCGATGGCCTGACATCACGGCCCTGACAACAGATCCAGATCCGGCGCTGCGAGGTGTCTATCGGCGCCGTGTCCGTTCGTCATGTGGATGACGACACCGAAGCGAGCAGGAAGGCACTGGTCATGAACGCGAACTACGGATACCAGCTGTACCAGGCAGAGCGGACCATGAATCGCGCCGAGGTTCTGTCCGTGGACGCCCAGAGCGGACGCCGGGTGGCGGCGGTCACGCGCGGCGGCCGGAGGCTGGCCCGCAATTCGCGCGCGTCGGCGGCCATAGCCGTGAACGCCATCATCGCTGTCGCGGTCAGGACCCCCGCCCGCGCCGGGCAGGCCCGGCAAGGCGAGGCGGCTCGCCGCATGGCCCCTGCCTCCCCGCCTGGGAGATGATCCAGGCATGCTCGCCAACCTCTGGCCCTTGTTCGGGCTCACGGTGCAAACCTCCCGGCTGAACCTCCGCCTCCCCGCGCGAGCAGGAGATCGCTGAACTCGCGAGCATCGCGGGCGCCGGGGTCCACCACCCGGATGAGCGGCCCTTCCTCACCCCCTGGACCGCCGGCGACCCGCAGGACCGGGCTCGCTTCGTCCTCCAGGAGCACTGGAATCAGCTCGGCACCTGGAGCGCGAGCGCCTGGAGGCTCGGGCTGGGAGTATTTCTCGGCGAGCAGCCGCTGGGCATCGTGACCCTGCGCGCGCGGGACTTCCCGGTGGTCAAGGAGGTCACCACGTCTTCGTGGCTGGGACTGCGCCACCACCGAAAGGGCTACGGCACCGAGGCGCGCGCCGGGCTGCTGACGCTGGCGTTCGACCACCTGGGAGCCGACGCCGCACTCACCGAAGTGTTCCAGGACAACCACTCCTCCCAAGGCGTCTCCCGCAAGCTGGGCTACGAACCCGATGGCATCTCACGAGACGCCCGCGGCAGCGAAGCCGTGACCTCCGACCGGCTGCGCCTTACTCGCCACAAGTGGCAGTCGCAGCCACAGACCGGCGCGACAGTCGCCGGGTTCACCGATTGCCGCTCCATGTTCGGGCCGTGACTAGGGGTTCTGGCCGTGACTAGGGCTGGACGGTCGGTCGCACGATGACTTCGCCGATGTCGATGGAGTCTGGCTGGGTGATGGCGAACGCGATCGTCTCGGCGACTGCTTGCGGCGGCATCGCCATGGCGTCACGGCGAGCGGTCAGCGACGCGAGCTCGCCGGGGTCACGGGTGGAGGAGATGAAGTCGGTGTCGGTGAAGCCCGGCGAGATCAGCGTGCAGCGCAGGCCCTCGGGAGCCAGTTCCTGCCGCATCACCTCGCACAGGGCGCGTACCGCGGACTTGGTTGCGGCGTAGACGGCCTGGCCGGGGACCCACTTGTACGCAGCGGTAGACGCGACCGTGATGAAGTGACCCGATCCCTGCGCACGGAAGACCGGCAGCGCGGCGGCGACACCGTGCAAGACACCGCGCAGGTTGACGTCGATCATCTGGTTCCAGTCATCTAGCTCACCGGACCTCAGGGGAGCGTTGACCGCCACCCCGGCAATGCTCGCGAGCACGTCCAGGCGCCCGAACCGCCGCCCGGCCAGGTCCACGAGCGCGCGCAGGTCCTGTGGCTGCGTTACGTCCGTGCACTGGTAAGCGACATCGCCGCCACTGGCTGCGATGGCATCGGCGGTGGCCGCCAGTTCCTCCCCGCCACGAGATCCGAGCACCACCCGAGCTCCCCCGGCGGCCAGCACCCGGGCGGTTGCCGCGCCGATACCGCGCCCGGCACCAGTGATCACCACAACCTTCCCATCGCCCTGGCTGCCTTCGGCGCCGATCACAGAAGCCTCCCTCGCATCACCTACGGACCGCCTCAGCTACCTCGCTCAGGTCGTTGTTCAGCTGATGATCGCGGCCGGGCAGCTGGCGTACCTGCGCCTGCGGGATCGCCAGCGCATACAGGCCGGCATGCGAAGGCGGGGCGGTCTCGTCCTGGAGTCCGTGAAACACGTGCACCCGCACACCTGGCGGCAGCCTCGCACCGAGGTCGCCCGTCAGCTCGAACTCGTCACCGGGCCAGCCGCCCTCGCCGACGAACGGGGCGGCGATCAGCACAATCGCCCCGAGCCCTCGCTCCGGCGGCTGCTCAGCGAGCGCACTGACGAGGATTGCCGCCCCGACCGAGTGGCCGACCACGACCGCGCCGTCGTCCAGGTCCGCGATCTCGCCCCGGATCGCCGCGCTCCACCGGGCATAACTCGGGTCGCCCTCGTCGGGCATGCGCGGATAGCGGACCTCATACCCACCCCCGAGCTCTCGCCTCAGACTCCCGGCCAGCTTGTCGTCCCACTCGTCGTGCGCGCCCGCACCGCCGCCCTGGATGAACAGGACCTGCCGAGCGCGTGTCACGGCGATCTCCCTTCACGCCATCGTGACGACCGGAATCGATGCCCACCGCTGCTCGTCAGGCCACCGAGACCGGAACCCCAGCCTCGGCCTGCTCAGTCGTACCGGGAGACTTGCGCAGGCTCCGGCTTCCGATAGGCAGCAGAGCCACCACCGTCGCCGCGATGGCAACCAGCACCAGCCACGTGTGGACGTGTCCCCACTCCCCCAGTAGCAGAAGGTAGCCGGGAATCGTGCAGGTGGTAAAGGACAGGATCAGCGTCAGCCAGCCGGCCAGCTTGGTGAGGCGCGTGATGCCCAGCGCGAGCACGAGCCAGAACAGTGCCCACAGCACCGACCACTGCAGCCACAGCAGGCCGATCGTCGGGTCGTGGAACTTCACGATGTTCGTGATGCCGAAGGCAGCGGCCATGATCGCCACCCAGGCCGAATACCAGCCGAGCCCGACGAGCGACTGGCCCGCCAGGTTGCTGATGCCTACATACAGGTACGTGAACCCGAACAGGAAAATCCCGGCGTCCAGCAGGATGTCGCTCGCCGAGGGGGCCGTGGCGATCAGGTAGAACGGGATCGCGACCTGCAAGGCGCCGACGAACAGGTTGAAGGTGGCCGCGCCCTTGCCGTCCACCCGGCCCAGGAAGAGCAGGCCGTTGACGAACAGCACGGCACCCACGAACATCAGTCCTACATCGGACATGACCAGCTCCTAGTTGTACGAATCGACGGGCGGCAGGGTGCCGTTGAGCAGGTAGTCGCCCGCGTGCATCAGCTTGAAGTCGAGGGGGTTGTGCAGCGACAGCGTGCGCGCGTTGCGCCAGTGCCGGTCGAAGCCGTACTTCTCCAGGACGCTTCCGGCGCCGCAGACCTTGAACAGGGTCGAGCCCGCGAACATCGCGGCCTCGGCCGCGGCCTCCCTGGCCTGGCCGGTGACGAGCGACGCCTCACCGCGCGTGCGCGCGTCCCCCAGCTGGGCGACGGCCTCGTCGCACAGGTCGGCGGCGCGCAGCGACAGCAGTTCGGCGGCGTCCACTGCGGTCTTCATCTCCCCGACCCTCAGCTGGGTGTAGAGATCGTCGGGGGCACGCTCGGAGGCGCTCTCGTACCAGACCCGCGCCCTGGTGCGGACGAACTCGACCGCGTCCTCGAGCGCGTTCTTGGCGATGCCGACGAACACGCCGGTGTGCACCGCCTGGTAGTTCAGGGAGGTGACGTCCCCGCCTCCGCCTCCCTCGGTGTCGGGGCTGCCGAGGCACAGCTCGTCGGGGATCCACACGTTGCGGAACTCGGTCGTGCCGCTGGCCGTGGTCCGCTGGCCGAAGCCGCTCCAGTCGTCAAGGATCGTCACGCCTTCGGCGTCTGTCGGCGCGTAGAACACCCGCACCTCATCGGAGCCCTCGACGCGGCACGGGCCGAACGTGATGTCCCCGGCCAGGCTGCCTGTGCAGTAGAACTTGCGGCCGTTCAGCCGCCAGCCCGCGCCGTCCTTGGTCACTGTCGTGTTGAAGTCGTTCACGCTCCTGGTGCCGACCTCGGAGTAGGCGTTGGTGATCCACAGCTCGCCGCTCGCGAACCGGGGCAGCCACTTGGCCTGCACATCGGGGGAGGCGAACTCCTGCAGCAGCCGGATGCCGCCGGTGTGCAGCTGGTACATCTGGCCAATGTTGGAGTCGCCGGCCGAGATGGCGATCACGACCCTCATGAGCTCCGCGAAGGTGCCCCCGTAGCCCCCGTACTCGCGGGGAACCATGAGGCCAAGGAGGCCGGAGGCGCGGAACGCCGCGCACTGCTCGTACGGGAACGCGCGCTCGCGGTCCCGGTCGGCGGCGCCGGGGCGGAACTCGTCGCGCAGCGCTTCGGCGACCTGTACGGGGTTATCCAGCTCAATGCCGGGCAGCGGAGTGCTCCGAACGGCAGTGCTCGGGGCGCCCGTGCTTGATGTGGCAGTGCTCTCGGTGGTCGTCACGGCAGGGTCCTTTCCAGTCGCAGAGCGAGAAGGTGAGGTCATAGCGGGGGCCAGGCTCCGCAGGCGCCGTTCGGGGCGGGGCCGGATCAGCTTCCGAGTGACGCGTAGCTGCCGCGCCAGAACACCAGCGGGGCCGCGTCGTCCCCACTCGTCTCCACCTCCCGGACCCGGCCCACGATGATCTCGTGGTCTCCCCCGGCGAGGCGGTTCTCCACGGTGCACTCGAGGCTGGCGATCACGTCCGCCAGCCGCGGGCTGCCGGTCCGGCCCCGGCGGTGCCGGACCCCGTCCCAGGCTGCGGCCAGGCCCCGGCGGGCGAAGTTGGCCGAGAGGTGCTGCTGCCGTGCGCCGAGGACGTTAACGGCGAATGCGCCGTGCGCCTGCACCGCCTGCAGCGTCTGGCTGGAGCGGTCGAAGCAGACCAGGATCAGCGGCGGGTCCAGGGACAGTGAACTCACCGCGTTGGCCGTGGTGCCGACCGGCTCGCCGTCGATCCCGACCGAGGTGACAATGGTGACGCCGGTGGCGAAGTGGCCGATCGCGTGACGGAAGTCCGAGGCCGACACGTCGCCGCCGGCCACCCGCGGGTCAGTGGTCGTCATGATCAGAGCTGCCCGTGGTTCGGGGGCAGGACGTGGTTGAGCCGGAAGTTGCCGACATGGTGATACTTCCAATCGACCGGGTCGTGGCTGGCATGCGTGCGGGCGTTCCGCCAGTGCCGGGACAGGTCGTGCCGCTCATCAGCCGCGCTGGCCCCGGCCAGCGCGAACAGGTCGCTGGCCGCCTCAACCGCGACATCGCTGGCGAACGCCTTGGCCTCCGCGACCGCGATCGACCCGCGGGCCGCCTCGCCGGCGTCCCGGGGGACGCGGGTCACCTCCTCCAGCGTGGCCGCGGCGGAGGCGAGCAGCGCCTCGGCCGCGCGCACCCGGGTGGCGAGCTTGCCGAAGCGGTGGATCGTGTGCGGGTCGGCCGCGGCGACCTGCGCCCAGCCGGCCCGGGCAGCCTCGAAGAACGGCCGGGCCCGGGTCCGGACAAACTCGCCCGCGTCGCGCAGCGCGCCGCCCGCGATCCCCACCTGGATCGCGGCGTGCACCAGCTGGGCCCGGGCGCCGAGCTGCTGCGGCACCTCGAACGCGCTGCCGTACGGGATGACCAGGCCGGGGTCGACCGGCACCTGGTCGAAGACCGCGGAGCCGCTGACCGTGGCGCGCTGGCCCATCACGTCCCAGTCGTCGCCGACCTGGACGCCCGGGGCATCCCGCTCGACGAAGGCCAGGACCAGGCGGTCGTCGTCGTCCAGCGCACTGACCCCGATCCAGCGGGCCGAGATCGAGCCGGTGCAGTAGTACTTCCGCCCCTCCAGCCGCAGGCCGTCCCGCCCGGACGGCCCGGACCGCAGCCGGGTCTTCAGGTCCTGGGCATGCTGGCCGCCCCGCTCGGCCAGGCCGTTGCCCAGCCGGGCGCCGGCCAGCACGTCCGCGAAGAGCCGCTCCTGCTGTGCCGGGCTGCCGTGGACGGCCAGCACGTCCACGAACAGGAAGTGGGCCTGCGGGACCTGGGCGATCGCCGGATCCACGGCCGCGATGGTCCGGATCACCTCGGCCAGCACCACCGGGGACAGGTCCGGGCCTCCGTATGCGGCCGGAACCATGATCCCGAGCAGCCCGCTGGCATCCAGGTCGGCCAGCTCCGCGTAGGGCACGCGGCCCGCGCGGTCGCGCTGGATCACGCCGCTGGCGATCGACTCGGCGTAGGCCCGGGCGGCGGCGAGAGCCTCCGTTGCGGAAGACAGAACCCCGGCCTGTGCGACGGTCGAGGTGACACTCATCGCGCGCCCACCAGGACGGGACCGGGGTCCGTCAGGCCCGCAGCCGGGTCAGGAACCGCGGCCGGGTCCAGGCCGGCCTCCACCTCGAGCGCGCGGACGATCGGCAGCACGTCCCGGCCGAACCGCTCGATCTCCTCGTGGTAGTGCAGGAAGCCGGTCAGGATGAGGTCCACGCCGAGCTTGCGGTACTCGACGATCCGGGTCGCCACCTGCTCGGGGGTACCGATCAGCTGGGTCCGGAACCCGTCGTTGTACTGCACCAGGTCCTCGAAGCTGGAGTCGGCCCACATGCCCTTCTTGTCCGCGGTGGACGCCCCGGCCTGCTTGACCGCGGCCCCGAACCCCTCGACCGCCTCGACGTGCGCCTTCGCGATGATCTCGCGCAGCGTGTCCCTGGCCTCCTGCTCGGTGTCGCGGACGATGACGAATCCGTTGAGGCCGAACCTCGGCCCGCCGGTGCGCCCGGCCGCGTCCGCGACCTGCCGCAGCTCGGCGAGTTGCTCCCGGACCCCGTCGAAGTCCTTGCCGTTGGAGAAGTACCAGTCGGAGAGCTCGCCGCCGTTGCGCCGGGCGGCGGAGGAGTTGCCGCCCTGGAAGATCTCCGGGTGCGGCAGGCCCGGCCAGGACAGCGGCTTCGGCTTGAGGCTGAAGTCGCGGATCCGGTAGAAGTCACCGGCCAGATTGGCCTCGTCCTGCGTCCAGATCCGCTTGAGCGCCAGGATGAACTCGGCGGTGCGCCGGTACCGCTCGTCGTGCTCCAGCCACGGCTCTCCGAGCTGGCGGAACTCGTCCTTGAACCAGCCCGAGACGACGTTCACCGCGACCCGCCCGCCGGACAGGTGGTCGGCGGTGGCCACCCACTTGGCCAGGACGCCGGGGTGCCACAGGCCGGGGTGGACCGCGGCGATCAGCTTGAGCCGCTCGGTGGCCAGCAGCAGCGCGAGGCTGAAGCTGGTCGACTCGTGCTGGTACTCGGCGCCGTAGCTGGCCGTGTAGCGGACCTGGCTCAGCGCGTAGTCGAATCCGGCCCACTCGGCCAGCCGGGCCAGGGTGCGGTTGTAGTCGAAGGACCAGTCGGTGCGCTGCTCGATGGTGCTCGTGACCAGGCCGCCGCTGACGTTGGGCACCCAGTAGGCGAAGCGGAGCGGCTCAGTGGCAGGGTCAGTGGTCATGGTCAGCCTCCACGGGTTGGTTGTCGTCGCGCGGGGAGGTCATCAGGCCGCGGCGCCGCAGGACCGGCATCAGGCCCTCGCCGACCTGGTAGGCCTCTTCCAGGTGCGGGTAGCCGGACAAAATGAACTCGTCGATGCCGAGCGCGTAGTACTCGGCCATCCGCTCTGCCACCTCGTCGTGGCTGCCGACCAGCGCGGTGCCCGCGCCGCCGCGGACCAGGCCCACGCCGGCCCACAGGTTCGGCGATACCTCCAGGGCGTCGGTGCGCCCGCCGTGCAGCGCGGCCATCCGGCGCTGGCCCTCGGACTGGGAGGCCCGCTGAATGGCCTGCGCCCGCTCGATCGCCGCGGGGTCCAGGCCGTCCAGCAGCCGCTGGGCTTGCGCCCACGCCTCGTCCGCGGTGTCCCGGGTGATCACGTGCAGCCGGATCCCGAAGCGCAGCTCCCGGCCGGCTTGCTTGGCGCGCGTCCGCACCGCGTCCAGTTTTTCCGCCACGGCCTGTGGTGGCTCTCCCCACGTCAGGTACACGTCGGCGTACCTGGCCGCGACGTCCAGCGCCGGGGCTGATGACCCGCCCAGGTAGATCTCCGGCCAGAGCCGGGCGGGGATCAGTTGCCCGGAGCGCACGTCATAGTGCTGGCCCTGGAACGTGACCGGGTCGCCGCGCCACAGCTCACGGACGATGTGCAGGAACTCACCGGCTCGCTCGTACCGGGCCTCCTTGCCGAGGTGGTCGCCGAACCGTTGCTGCTCTACGTCGTCGCCGCCGGTGACCACGTTGAGCAGCAGCCGGCCACCGGAGATGCGCTGGTAGGTCGCGGCCATCTGGGCCGCGAGCGTCGGCGACATGAACCCGGGGCGGAACGCGACCAGGAACTTGAACCGCTCGGTGACCTGGGTCAGCGCGGCGGTCATGATCCACGAGTCCTCGCACCATGAGCTGGTCGGGGTGAGCGCGCCGGTGAAGCCGAGCTGCTCGGCGGACCGGGCGATCTGCCCGATGTAGCGGATGTCGGGCGCTCGCTCACTGCCGCCCTCGGCGGCCCGGCTGCCGGCCGCGCCGACCGCGTTCCCCAGGCTCAGGTCGGTGCGCGAGTCGCCGTTCGTGGGCAGGAACCAGTGCAGAACGATCCCCATGGGCGTGCTGACCTCCTACCGGTCTGAACTCTTCGTCACCAGGATGCGGACCGGGGCCGATGAGGGTCCAATACGGATTTCCGAGGGTGCGATAGGTTAAACCGATCAATTCGATCGGTAAACTATAGTTGTCTGACCAGCCCCTCGAGGAGCGGACGTTGCCGTGCGGATCGAGCAACTCGAATATCTCGCCGTGGTGGCCAGGCTTGGCTCGTTTCGCCGCGCGGCGGAAGAGCTCCATATCTCGCAGCCAGCGCTGAGCGAGGCCGTGCGGAGCCTGGAGCGGGAACTCGGCATCGACCTGCTGGAGCGGGGGCGCCACGGCGCGACGGTCAGCGACTCAGGCCGCGAGCTTTTCCCTCAGATCCTCACCGTGCTCGACTCGGTCGACCGGCTGCGCCTGGACGCTGGCAAGCAGCACCTGAGCATTCGCGTGATCCGGGTCGGCACGGTCAGCACCGCGACGGTGCCACTGCTGACCCCGGCGATCCGCCAGTTCCGTGAAACCCATCGCGCGACGCAGGTCGAGATCATTGGCGCGCAGCAGGACGAGATCCACCGCGCGATCCTGGCCGGAGGTTTCGACCTGGGGCTGGTCAATTACCTGGAGGGCGACGACATGCCGCCCGAGCTGGGGACGACGACGCTGCTGCGCGGCCGCCCGGTCGTCTGCATGCGCCCGGACAGCACCCTGGCGTCCCTCACCGCGGTGCGTGCCAGTGACCTGCACACCGAGCCGCTGATCGTGATGCGCTCCGGCTATCTCATGCACCGCTTCATTCACCGGCTGACCCAGGGTCAGCTACCGGAGTTCTCCTACTCCGCCGACGGGGCGGAGATGGGCAAGCTGATGGTCGCCGAAGGACTCGGGATCACCGTGCTCCCTGACTTCAGCATCATCGGCGACCCGATGGAGAAACGGGGCATCATCACCTGGCGGCCAATCGCCGACGACGACACCCAGGTCGAGCTGGTCATCCAGCGCGTCCGGTCGCTCCGCCCGACGCGCGCAGTCAGGGATCTGCACCAGATTTTCGTCGAGCGCGCCCGCGTCTACGACGGCCAGCGAAAACCGGCGGCCGCCGCCGCGGGTGAACCGCCGCAGCCTCAGTGACACGCCCAGGCACACGGGGCGTGTTTACGTCTGGTATGCGACGGTGGTGATGCCAGGGCTGCTGGCCCAGCGGGTTCCGAACAGGCGGGTGCCGTCGCCGCTGAGCCCGATGACGCCCGACCCGCGGGTGCCGCTGGTGATCCACCGCAGCGTGCCGTCGGCGACCGAGTAGGCCGCGGTGTGGTTGCCGCCGATGAACATCGTGTCCCCGCGCGGGTTGATGACCAGCCCGGACGGCAGAACATCTGGACCCGGCGCCAGCCTGGTCCACAAGGTCCCGCCAGTGCTCGCGTTGTAGGTGGCGATCGCGTCCTGGGTGCGGTTCCGCGACCCGTCGACGATCACCTTCTGGCCATCGGGAGTAACGGCGATATCCGGCGCGCCGCCCCGGAGCTGGTCCCGCCACATGCGCTGGCCGGTCGCCGCGCGATACGCGAGCGTCGCGATGTCGACGTGCCCGGCCGCATCCGATTCCCGGCCGCCGACGTAGACGGCGCCCCCGCCGGGTCCGGCCACGATCTGAGAGCCAGCGGCAAACCCGCCATGGGGGCTGCTGTACCGCGCAGCCCACTTCACGGCGCCGGCCGCCCGGTAGGCGACGGTGAGGGCGGAGGAGCCGACGGCGCCCGTGGCGTAGGCCGTTTTCCCGTCCGGGCTGACGGCAACGGACATGACGCGGCCGGGCTTGGCCGAGGCGTAATAGCGCAGCCACCGCTGCCTGCCGGTCGCGGCAGCGTAGGCGATGACCGCGAACTGCGGCTGCTTGCCCGAGCCCCGGCCAGAACCCGCCACATACAAGCTCGTGCCGTCCGGGCTCACCGCGAGCGCGCTCACGAAGGCGCCGCCCTTCGGCAGGTACCGGCTCGCCCACAGCTGCCTGCCGGTGCGAGCGTCATAAGCGACGGTGGCACCGGCCTCGGGGGCTACGTGCCCATTGACGCGGCCATCGACAGTGCCGGTCACGTAGACCCGCGCGCCGTCCGGGCTCACCGTGATCGCGCGCGGGACGCTGAACTCGCCGCCCTGATAGCCCTTGGCCCACAGCCGCGCGCCAGTCGCCTCGCTATAGGCGACCGTCTCGAAGTGCGTCTTAACGTAGCCCGAGACGAACACCGTGGTGCCGTCCTTGCTAACAGCCCCGACGGAGCAACACCCGCCCGGCAGCGTGCTGGCCCACAGCTGCTGGCCCGGCGTCGCGGACGCCACGTCGGCCGACGAGACCAGCCGGCTGGCCGCCGTCGAGCAGGACGCGCAGCACCAGGCCAGGCACAGCGTGACCAATGTCGTGCCCGCGATCCTGAAGCCACGGGGCCATCTCGCCACTCTCACAGTCTGCCGCTTCCTTCCCGTGTCCCGGAGACCGCCTGCCGAGTGACAGCGGAGTCGCCCGCCCCAAGGAGGGGACGCATGACGGGAAGGCATGGTTGTCACGCCGGGGTCCAGGTAACTGGTCTCGCAGGCGCGCCCGGTGACCTTCTGCCATGGATCCCGCGCTAGCCGGCTGCGACTAGGCCGGCGGCGCGCTGGCGGAGCAGCTTCTTGTCGACCTTGTTGACCTTGTTGACCTTGGATCGCGGAAAGTCGCTGACCCATTCCAGGCGCTCAGGCCACCTGAACGGGGCGTGGGTGAATCCACCCCGCCCATGGCTGCGCGGCAAGATGGATGAAATGACCCCTGCCGGGGATCCGGCGGGACAGGCGAACCTATGGCTGAGGGCCGGAAGACCGGCCAGTTCCCAGCAGACAGGCACGGCCATGACCACACTGCGTACCCGCGAGGAAAACCAGGCCCGGACGACAGGGCTGCAGGCGCCCCGGAGCGCTGGCGCGCAATGGCGCGGCAGGTGACGGCCATGAGCATGCAGTCGCTCGAGGGAAAGCTCGCGGTGGTGACCGGCGGGGGCTCGGGGATAGGCCGTGAGCTTGTCCGCCAGCTGGCGGCGCAGGGATGCTCGGTCGCGGCGTGTGACCTGAATCCGGACTCGGTCGCCGTGACCGCGGCCACGGCGTGGGCGGCCGCCCCGCGCGGGGTGCAGGTCACCAGCCATGACTGCGACGTGTCCGACGAGGCGCAGGTCCTGCGGTTCCGAGATGAGCTGCTCGAGCAGCACGCCAGCGACCACGTCGACCTGGTCTTCGCCAACGCGGGCGTCGTCGGCGGCGCCAGCTTCGTCAAGGACTCCCGCCAGGAATGGGAGCGCACCTTCGCCATCAACTGGCAGGGCGTGTATTTCTGCGCCCGCACGTTCCTGCCGCTGCTGATCGCCAGTGGCGACGGCGTCCTGGTCAACACCGGCAGCGTGTCCGGTTTCTGGGCCACGGCCGGGGCTGGCGCGCCGATTTCCGCCATCAGCACGTCGGAGTTCGCCATCAGGGGCTTCTCCGAGGCACTCATCGAAGATCTGCGCTCCCACGCGCCGCAGGTCCGGGTTGTCCTGGCCATGCCAGGTGTCGTGAGCACCGACATCGCCGCGAACTCCCGCGCCGCCCTTGGCCTGCCCGAGCTGGAGCAGCTGAGCGACGCCGAGCTGCTGGAGCTGATCCCCGAGTCCGCGCGGGCCGTGCTCATCGCGACGGGCCTGCTGGCCGAGGACTTCTCCGCCGATGACCTGCGCCAGGCGATCCCCCGAGTGAGAGACGAATTCAAGGACAAGGGATTCACCGCGGCGCAGGCGGCGACCATCATCCTGGACGGGGTGCGATCCGGAGCCTGGCGGATCCTCGTCGGCGAGGAAGCCAAGATGCTCGACGAGCAGGTCCGCGCGAACCCTCAGGCCCCCTTTGACTACGACAACTACGCGGAGATGTACGGCCCTCTGATAGCGCAAGCACAAGCACCAGCACCACCGGCGCCTTAACCCAGCCGGCCAGGCGAGATCTCGGAAATTGGCAGTTCGACGATCCCAGGGCGCCTGGGACACTCAGGTTCCGAGGAACCGCTTCAGCGCACGTCGTGACGCCGGCAGCCGGCGGCCGGCATCGAATTCGAGCACCGAGATCTCCCGGGTCATGGCGGCCAGCAGTTGTGCTGCGGCTTCGGCGTCGTGCCAGCCCATGGCCTTCAGGTCGGTCACGCCCGCTGCGGTCAGGCGCTCGCGCCGGACTGCCATCGAGTCCTGCACAGCCGGATCCGAGCGAGCCTCGAGGGACAGTGCCTTGACGCCCCGGTTCGCGAGCGAGACGTCGAGGTAAGCCTCGGACGCGCGGGAGAGGCGCCGGGCACCGGGCGGCAGCCCCGCGACCGCCTGGTCGACAGCGGCCTGCACCCGGGCGTGGAAGCGCTCGTGCATGGCATCGACGAACGCTGCCCGGTCCTTGAAGTGCACGTAGAAGGTTCCCTTGGCCACCCCCGCTCGCGCGACCACCATGTTCACGCTGACGCCGGCCAGGCCGTGCTCCTCGGCCAGCGCGGCCCCGGCGTCGAGCAGCGCCTCGCGCTTCTCCAACGCCCCGGACATCCGAGTTCCTTCTGCCATCGCGCGGAGTATAAGCCCATGCCGCTCTCGTCAATGAAATGACCGACCGGTCGGTCATTATGTTAGGCTCAGTCTATGCCCACAATGTCGACATCGGCAGGATCGGTCGCGTACGACTCTCGCGGGAGCGGTGACCCGATTGTTCTGCTGCCCAGCGGCGGCCATGACCACCATGATTACGACGAGATCCGCGAGCTGCTCCCCGGCAGGCTCCGCAGCATCGGCATCGACTGGCCGGGCCATGGCCGGTCTCCGGCCGGGACGGCGCCGGTCACCGAGCTGCGGCTAGCTCAGATCGTCGAGGAGTTCCTCGACTCGGTCACGCCCGGCGGCGCCGTCCTGGTTGGCAACTCGGTCGGGGGTAACGTCGCCGCGCGCCTGGCGATCAGGCGGCCCGAGCTGGTCAAGGGCCTGATGATCATTGACGGCGGCGGCTTTGAGGGCTCTGGCCTTTCCGGCCGCGTGTTCTGCGCGCTGATGAGCCGCCCCGGGTTTGCCCGCCGCATCTATCCCCTGTTCTCGCGGGCATACACGCGCCCGCGCACCGCCGCCGATCGCCGCGCGCGGGTAAGCGCCATCGCGACGACGCGCACGACCGCGGGACTGACGGCAGTCACCGAGATCTGGCGCAGCTTCAGCTTTCCCGAGCACGACCTCCGGGCTCAGGCCGGGAGAATTACCGCCCCCACCGTGCTGGTCTGGGGACGCCATGACCCCGTCCTGTCGCTCCGTGTCGGCGAGACGGCGCAGGAGCTGATCCCCGGGTCGAGGCTCGTGGCTATCGACAGCGGCCACCTCCCGCACACGACCAACCCGGCCGCTGTCGCCGCCGAGCTCATTTCACTCGCGAACTCCGCGTTCGACAGCGACGGCCAGGCAAGCGACACCCCGCACCGCCCCACCGCCGGGAAGGAGCAGTCACAATGATGGCCGCAGTGATCGACAGAGTCGGTGCCGCACCGCACCCGACCGCATGCGCCGACCCATCGCCAGCCAGCGGCAACCAGGTGCTTGTCAGGGTCGAAGCAGCGGCCCTGAACGCGGTCGACCTGCACATCGCCAGCGGGCACCATCGCGCCGGGCCGCCGCAGCTGCCGTACGTCCCTGGCATCGAGACGGTCGGAACCATCGTCGCCGGACCCGATCAGGGCCTGCGCGTGCGCGCCGCGGTCCCCGCCGGCCTGGTGCCAGGCGTCAACGGCGGGATGGCCGAGCTCCTGCTGACCGACCGCGCGACGTGCATCCCAGTCCCGGACGGACTCGACAGCGTCGCCGCCGCGGCGATCGGCGTCGTCGGCACGAGCGCGGACCTGTCGCTGCGCAGAGCAGGGATCCAGGCGGGTGAAAGCGTCCTGGTCCTGGGAGCCACCGGCCCCCTGGGCACCGCCTTCCTCCAGCTCGTGAGGCTGGCCGGCGCCAAGCGCGTCATCGCGGCCGGACGCAATCCCGAGCGCCTCGCGCAAGTCCCTGCCGCGGACGGCGTGGCGGTACTTGGCCAGGAGCCGCTATCCGAGCGACTGGCTTCCCTCGGGGGCCCGGTGGATCTGGTCGTAGATCCGGTGTGGGGCCCCTGGGCCGAGCCGGCGCTGGCATGCCTGAAGCCAGGCGGGCGCTATCTGAACGTCGGCGCGGCGGCGGGCGACGGGACGGCATTCCATGTCGAGTGGCTCCGCGCGGCGCAGCTGACGCTCATCGGCTTCAGCGCAACACGCGCGGAGCCGGCCGACATCATCGCCAGTTACCAGCACGTCGCGGCCCTCGCCGCGGCTGGCTCGCTCGCGCTGCCGACGGCCACCTATCCGCTAGGCGAAGCCACCCAGGCGTGGGAGGCACAGGCGTCCTCACCCGGCAAGAAGATCGTCGTGATCCCCTGATCTGCTGAGTGCGGCTCCGCCTCTGACCACCCACGGTGACGTGGCGACGCCCGGCAGGCCCCGCGGCCGGGCCCGAGCCTGTCGCTTGGTGAGACCTGCGGGCCGCTCCTCCCGTGCGACGCTAAGGGTGCAGGCCTGGACACGGTCGGCGGAACGAGGCGTAATGGGCGACACGAACCCGGCAGTACCGGCGAACTCGCCCCTGACGGTGGCTCTGGATATCCCGTCGGCGCAGGTTCTCGCCGACCAGGCAGTCATCATCCAGGATCTCCAGTTCGTCATGGAAAGCTGCAAGCGGCTGCTGACGGAGCTGGCCAGGCCTGAGGAAGAACGCGACCCAGTGGTACCCGTGGCGCTGTGGTCGGCCGCGCTCGTCGCCTATGCCCGGTGCTTCGCCACGGGCCAGCGCTTCGGGCTGACAGCCGATGACGTGACGAGCTTGCCGCTGCAAGGCGAAGTGCTGAGCTACCACAAGTGGGTCGTCCGCGAGCGCAACACGGCGACCCGGCATCCGGCGAACCCGTTCGACGCGGCGGTGGTGGCAGCGGCGCTGTCCGCGCCGGAGGCACCGTCCCGGCAGGTCGAGGGCATCGTGATCCTGTCCACGAGCCATGTGCTGGTGGACGACACCGGGGTCCGGCAGCTCGGCGGGCTGGCGTCGGAGCTGGCCAGGCAGACAGCCGAGAAGATGAAGGCGCAGCAGGACGTAGTCCTGGCGGACGCCCGGAACCTCGGCCCGGACCGGCTCTACGCCCTGCCGCCGGTGCCCTTCCACGACCAGGGCACCGAGGACGCCGAAGCCGGGGGCCGCGGCGCGGACGACGCCCCCGACTCCTAGCCCGCGCCCTCGACCCCTAGCCCGGCGCCGCGTCGTAGCCCGGCGCCGCATCGCGTCCCGCCCTCTCAAGTCGGCTGAGCTACGCCGGTACTCACTGCCTCCGAATTGTCGACATCTAGAACAGTGGGAGCTCAGGCGGGAGTCAGCCACAACCGAACGTAGCTGAGGAGTCCCGGATCGTCGGGAGTAAACCCTTTTCTGGCGCTGCGCGCCTAAGTAGCAGGAGCCGGCGGCGGCAGGCGTGGCTGTCTTCTGGATGCCCGCTTGGAGGCTGACGATGAGGACGGGGAGCGCCATGACAGGGCACGTTCGGGCATTACTGGGCTGCGGCATCGCCGCGGCGAGCGTGCTGGCCGCCTTGGCCGGGACGGCCAGCCCGGCGCTGGCCAGGTCCGCGACCGTGACGCCGGCGGGCGGCGGCTGGAGCATGGCGCACGCGCTGGGCATGACGGGCGCGCTCGCCAGCTCGGAGGGCGTCTCCATGGTGATGTCCTGTGGCGCTGCCGGGTATTGCACCGTCGCGGGGACGGTTACGCATACCGGGCGCGATGTGGCCCGCGAGGCGGCAGCCTTCCGCGCCAGTGAGACCAGGGGGACCTGGGGCCGGGCCGCGAAGATCACCGGGTTCTCCGCTTTGCGCGGCCGGGCGCCGTACCCGGCCGCGGACTCGTGTCCGTCGGCAGGCAGCTGCCTGATCGGCGGGAGATATTTCCGGGACGGCAGGGAGCTTCCGTGGGTGGCTGCGGAAGTGCACGGCAGATGGCACGCCGCTGAGGAACTGCGGGGCAAGGCTGCGCTCAACGGCACAAGGGGGGCCTGGATTACGTCGGTCTCGTGCCCCGCTGCGGGAGACTGCCTGGCCGGCGGGTCCTATACGGACGGGGCAGGTCACCAGCAGGCGTTCGTCTCCAGCCAGGCCGATGGCACCTGGGGCACGCCTGTGGAGCTGCCGGGCACCGGCGCGCTCAACGCGGGAGGCTCCGCCTCGGTGAGCCAGGTCGCGTGCGCCTCGCCGGGTAACTGCGCCGCCGTCGGCACCTACTCCGCCGCGCTGCCCTACCGGCTGGCCGTCCGAGGTGAACGAGGCCTGGCGGCCCGCGATCAGCGTTCCGGGCCTGGCGGCACTGCACGCGCGGACGCAGCTCGCCGGCGTGTCGTGCGGCTCGCCGGGCAACTGCGCCGCCGTCGGGAGCTTCAGCGAAGACATGCCGCTCGCTGTCAGCGAGGTGCACGGGACCTGGGAGAACGCGCTGGCGCTTCAGTCGCCGGCCGGCGGCCTGCCGCAGGGCCAGGCTGAGACGGTCGCCTGCGCCCGCGGCGGCTACTGCGCGGCCGGAGGGTTCTACTACACGGACCAGGCCGGCAGCACCCAGGCGTTCATCGCCACCGCTGCCCGCGGCTCGTGGGGGCAGGAGAAGCAGGTTCCCGGCATCGCGCGGCTCGGCACAGACGCGCAGACGCTCTCGCTGTCCTGCTCAGCACCCGGCGACTGCGCGGCGGGCGGCTTCTACCGGGGACCAGGCCCCGTTCACCTGCAGGCATTCGTGGCCGCCGAGGTAAACCAGGCCTGGGGCGACGCGCAGGAAGTGCCAGGCACAGGCAGGCTCAACCGGAACCGGACCGGTGCCGGCCAGGCCTCTGTCGTGTCGTGCCCCAAACCCCGGCACTGCGCGGTCGCCGGGATGTACACGGCCAGAAGACTGCTGAACCCGTTCTGGGTGTTCGTCGACAGCCAGCGATGACGTCAGCCCGGTTCGGGCGCTGTCCGACACCCCGCCGGTGTGGATGGTCAGGCAGAGCGAGCACATGTTGCTCACCCGATGCAAGGCGGAGGTACCGGAACTACGCAGAACAATGGCCATCAGCGCGCCGTCTTGTTCCGCCGCCAGGTAGGCCCGATCCGGGGCCTGATGGTCGCGCCAGCCGAGGAAGTCCAGGTCATCCCAGGGCGGCGAAGCCATTAGGCCCCGCCGATCAATGACCGCGCCTGTGCGGGACCGACTACGAGATCGTGGAGGTCGCCGCCCACCTCGAGCCGACCCGACTGCTCGATCCCGCCGGCCTTCACCGGCTCGAAGCCGGCCGTTCGGATCAGCCGCTCCACTTCCTCGCCGGCCCGGTCGTCGCCGGTCACGTAGAACAGGACCGCCGGCTCCGGTGACCGGTTGCTGGCGGACTCGAAGAGGTCGGCGGACAGGGTTCCGAACGCCATGGCCAGGTGCGCCGCCGCCGGCAGCCACGCGGCTACAGCCTCGCCGGAGGACTGGCCCTCCGGCAGGACACGTGCGACGTTTCCGTGTGCGTCGGTGGTGAGCGGGTTGCTCGGGACGACCACGACCTTGCCAGTCAGCGAGTCGGCGATCTCGTTGATGACGCCCTTCAGCGCGGTAAACCGAAGCGCGAGGATAACGGCATCGGCGCCCTGCAGCGCGTCGCGGTTGTCGGCGGCGGCGACGGCAGCCCGGCCGATCTGCGCCGCCAGCGCTCGTGCCGATTCGTGGTCAGCGCTCGAGAGCCGCAGGGTTTCACCGCCTGAGGCGAGGTGGCGGGTGATGACCGATCCGATCACTCCAGTACCGATGATCGCGGTGGTCATGACCACTTACCCCAGGTCCGAGGCGGGCCTAGTCGATGGCCAGTGCGCGGGCGACCAGTCACCGTCGGGGTCCGTGGTCTGGCCCACTTCGATCAGGTGACCGTCGGGGTCGCGGATGTAGCAGCGCTTCTCGTACTGGTGCTGTTTCGGCGGCGTCAGGAAATGAGCACCCCGGGCGCTCCATTCGGCGTAGACGGCGTCGATGTCTTTGACCCGGATATTGAGGAAGCTGCTGACCCGGTCGGGATCACGTGGCGTCTCCAGGGTGACCGCCGGCTTGTCGTCGGTCGGCCCGCCGCCGACGTTGATGATGATCCAGCTGTTGGACAGGGCGACATAGGTGACGTCTCCGTCGAAGGCCACCCGGCCGCCGAGCACCTCGGTGTAGAAGCGCCGCGAGCGCTCGACATCGTCGGAGACGATGAAGTGGGCCAGCACTATTCCCTCAGGGGGCGGCGGGAGCTCGTTCATGTGGTACCTCCACTGGTTGGGTCTCACACCCGCTTACGACCGGTTTGCTGGGTGTAGGGATTGTCCCAGTGAGCTCGGTCCATCTCAGCCGGGCGGCCGGCTCGCCGTCGCGGCGCAGCGACCCGAGCTCGTATCCTCCGCCGCGCGGAAGAGCAGGACACGGCCGCTGTCCGCTCCACGGGCGGCAAGCCAGTGGGCTGGGCCCCCGCGATCGCATTCAGCATTGCACGGCTTGGCATGCCCTGATCATCGCAGCCAAGGCACACGATCGCCCCCGGGTAAGCCCGAGTCTGCGCCCTGGCCGGCGAGACCGCCCGCAAGCGCACAATCAAGACGGTGGACGAGCGTCAGCCTCCGGCTCATCCAGCGCAGCCGCGACTTCCTTGTCGGCGCCTGCGTCGGCAGCGTGGTCCGTGTCGACCACCGGCTGCCACGGCGCGCACCGTCCACTGAAGACGCACCATCTGCCCGGCGGCCAACGCGGCCCGAAGACGAGTCCGCCAGCTGGGACCAGCGCGACATGGTACTCAGGCCCTCGGCGTACCGCGAATCACCGCTACGGGGCAGTGGCAGTGGGTGACGCAGTGCTTGCTGACCGAACCGAGGAGCATGCCCGCGAACTCACCGTGGCCGTGACTCCCGACGACGACGAGATCAGCGGTCGTCGAGAGGGCCTCGAGCACCGGCGCCGGATGCCCCTCGATAGCTGATCGCCGGACCTCGATCGCATCACGCGGTGTCAGTACGGCGCTGATGGCCTTGTCGAGTTGCCGTCGCGCCTCGTCAGCCGGGTCGTAGTCGGGCGGCTCGGGAGTCCCCAACCCCAGATAGCTCACTGGCCACTCCCAGGCGGACACGATCTCCAGGGGCGCGCCGGTCAGCCTCGCCTGGCGCACCGCCCACCGAAGAGCAGCTAGCGAAGACTCTGACCCGTCGACCCCCGCGACAATCGGGCGCCGGGTCGTGGTCGTTCCTTCAGCGCTGGTCATGCTGTCCTCCTCTCCGAATGCGGCGAAGCTCGCCGCTGCGCGAGGCGGTCTCCTGCCGTCTTCCGCCGTTTGCCTTAGATGATCATATCACTTGTACAAGTTACTTTAGAAGTTTGCTACGGTGGATGCCATGGACAAGTCGAGGTCTCAGAGTGAAGCGAGCGACGCGGTCCGCCTGGCGATGGCGGTCTCCCGGCTGCGGTCGCGGATCAGGATCGAGGCCGGGATGCGCTCGACCGGCATCCCGATCTCGCAGCTGGCCGTGCTGGGCCGCATCATCGACGAGGGCCCCACCACGGCGGCGGCGCTGGCGGCCGGCGAGCACGTGACCCAGCAGGCGATCGCGCAGAGCCTGGCGACGCTCAAGGAGCGCGGCCTCGTGGAGAAGCAGGCCGATCCCAGCGACGGCCGCAAGAGCCTGGTGACCGCCACCGCCGCGGGCCGGGCACTCAGGGCCGGCATTACCGCGTCGCGCGATGAATGGCTGACCCAGGCCATCGACGCGGCCGTCCGGCCCGAGGAGCGCCCCCTGCTCACCGAGGCGATCGGCCTGCTCGAGCGCATCGCTGACGTGAAACTGCACCGCGGCGGGGAGATCCGATGACATCGAACACCGAAGCAGCGACGACCGGATCCTGGCAGCGCGCGGACGCCCCGTTCGGCTGGCGGACCGTGACGCCCCTGGTCATGGGGTCAGCACTCAACCCGGTCAACAGCTCGGTGATCGCGACCGCGCTCGTGCCGATCGCCGCCGCCCTGCACGTCCCGGTCGGGCGCACCTCGATCCTGGTCTCCTCGCTGTACCTGGCCTGCGCGATCGCCCAGCCGACCGCGGGCAAGCTCGCCGAGGAGTTCGGCCCCCGCCGGATCTTCCTCGCCGGGATCGTGCTGGTGCTGGCCGGCGGCCTGGTCGGCGGCCTGGGCAATAACCTGGCCGTCCTGGTCGTGGCCAGGGTCCTGATCGGCGTCGGGACGTCGTGCGGCTATCCCACCGCGATGGTGATCATCCGCCGCCGCTCCCACCAGGCCGGGCTGAGCGAGCCACCGGGCAGCGTGCTCGGGAGCCTGGCGATCGCCGGTTCGGCCACCGTCGCGATCGGGCCGCCAATCGGCGGCCTCCTGGTCGGCGGCCTGGGGTGGCGCTCGGCATTCCTGCTCAACGTCCCGCTGACCGCCGCCGCGCTGGCGATGACGCTCGCGTGGATTCCCCGTGATGAGCCGCCGGCCGCCAGACGGAAGATCGCAGAGGTCGCAACCCGGATCGACCTGCCTGGCATCGCGCTCTTCGGCGGGATGCTGGCTGGCCTGCTGGCATTCTTGATGTCGCTGCCGCACCCAGGCTGGGTGGCGCTCGCCATCTCGGCCGTCCTGGCGGCGCTCTTGGTGGCCTGGGAGCTCCGGGCCGCCAAGCCGTTCATCGACCTGCGGCTGCTCGCGTCGCAGCGGGCGCTAACCCGGACGTACCTGCGCCTCGGGCTGACGCTGCTCGGCGTCTACGTCGTGCTCTACGGCATCACGCAGTGGATGGAGGCCGCCCGGGGACTGTCCCCCGAGCAGGCTGGCCTGGTGCTGCTGCCGATGGGCGCCGTCGCGGCCCTCGTGTCGCAGCCGGTGTCGCGCCGCAACCTGGTGCGCGGGCCGCTGATCGCCTGCGCGTTCTTCATGCTCCCGGCATCGGTCGCCACGCTGTTCATCACCGTGCACAGCCCGGTGATCGCGCTGGTCGGGGTGATGGTCTTGTTCGGCGTGGTCGTCGGCACGACGTCGGTCGGCAACCAGACCGCGTTGTACCTCCAGTCACGGCCGGAAAGCCTCGGGACCGCCTCGGGCCTCTCGCGGACCTTCGGCTACATCGGGTCGATCGCCTCGGCGACGATCACCAGCATCGTCTTCCACACATCCGTCAGCGACGCCGGGTTGCACGACATGGCGCTCATCCTCGTCGGCGTCGCCGCCGTCGTGCTGCTCATGACGCTCCTCGACCGCCACCTGCCCAGGGGCTCCAAGGCCTGAGCAGCGCCACCCCCGGCATCGCTGCGTGACCCGCTAGAGCGGGATCGCCCCCGAGGCCGACCGGATCCGCGCCAGGCTCGGCGAGGTCGTTCCGGCCGGCCAGGGGCGCTAGCAGGACGGGCTGAGCAGCAGGAGGTTAGGGTCACAGATGGTCCCGGCGATGCTCAGTTCGCTGGTGAAGATGGTTGATGCCCACTCGTCGCTGATGGGCAGGCCGATACCTGCGAAGACGGTGCTGAGCCCGCCATCGAGGAACGACGCGTACGAACCCTCCGGTGCAGTGCTATTCGCGACCCCGGCAACGAAAGCACCGGTCAGGGCCTTCACCGCGGTCACTGCGGGCTTGTCGAGTTCCGGCTCCCCGAATGCGCCGATCACGGCGCCTGCGCCTCCGGTTATCCCGCCGGTCACCCCGTCATGGACGATCGTGACCCAGTCACGCTGCCCGTGCAGGAGATCACTGGCGACGTTGCCCGTGGCACCCACTCCGAAGCCGATGAAGGTCTTGGCCACTGCGCTGAGACCGTTGGCTATCTCTTCCCCGGCCTCGGCAGCACCCGCCGCGGCCGCGCGTTCGGTGCCCTGGACAGCGGCTTCGGCTGCTTGTGCCGTAGCCTCCGCTGCCTTGGCCGCGGCCTCTTGCGCCGCCTTGGCGGCAGCAGCAGCCGCAGCCTCAGCGGCGGCGGTCGCCGCGGCAGCAGCGGCGGCAGCAGCAGCGGCAGCCGCAGCCGCAGCGGCCTCAGCGGCAGCAGCCGCAGCCGCCGCGGCCGCAGCCGCCGCGGCAGCCGCAGTGGTCGCCGCGGCGACCGTGACCACCGTCTTCACGACCTTCTTGAGCACCTTCTTGATGTGGCAGCTCGCGCCGCACGAGCTCTTGGCCTTCTGCTGCTCTGCCTGGTACTCCGCCAGCAGCTTCTGGTACTCCGCCTCGGCTTCTTCCGCGGCCTTCCGGGCCGCGGCGGCGGCCTGCTCGAGGGACTTGGCCCTGGATTCCGCTACCCCGGCTAGCGCGCTGTCGACGAGCGCCAGGATCGCTGCCTCGAAGGCGCGGAACGCCACGCTGTCGTACTCCAGCCACAGCCGACTGGCTTCGGACGCGAGCGAATTAGCCTTAGCTTCCAGCAGCAGGTAAGCGAAGTACGCCCCGGCAGCGATCCCCTCATCGATGACGGCGATCGCGGCTTCCGCGACAGCGGCGGCCAGGTACCCAGGGATCTTCCAGAATTCCCAGGTCACGGCGTCCTTGTAGTCCTGCCACGCGGCGCGCCACGCGGCGTTCGCCTTGGCCTGCCAGGCCTCGGCGGTCGCGAGCGCAGCCTGGGCCGCCCGGAATGCCGCCGCGGCCTTCTGCGAGGCCGCGGTGGCCTCGCTGAAGAGCTGCGTCGCCTGGTGGTTGAGCTGCTTCGCGGTGGCGGCGGCCGACGAGGCCCTGGACTCGGCGCGGGCCGCGGCGACCCTGGCGGCGGCCGCGGCGTCCGCGGCGTTGGCCGCGACTTGCGCGGCCTGCTGCGCCCGGGCGTAGGCGGCGTCGACGTCGGCCTTGGTGACTGTGCCGCCGCCGGACCCGGATGACGGCGCGTGCCCGGTGGGGTCGGCGACGGTCATGGGGTTGTCGTCGGCGTAGGCGTGCAGGTCATCGGTGACCGGGGCACCGCCCTCGGCGCCGGCGTAGGTGTCCTGGTTGTCGAATCCGGCGGTGGCCGGACGGTAGAAGCGGGCCCCCATGTCGACCTGCTGGGTGACCGGGTCGGTCCACTGGCCCTGGTAGCCGACCTGGATCGACGGGCCGGTGGCCGCCAGCACGCTGCCCCACGGGTCGTAGCTGGTGGACCCGGCCAGTGCGGCCCCTGCGGCCGTGAAAACCCCGGAGAGGTCGCCGTGCTGGTCGTTGAGCGCCAGCATGCGCTGGCCGCTGGCGGTGTCGACGCCGGTGATCGCGCCGGCTGGGTCGCGGGAGTAGCTGGCCGAGGAGTCCGAGGCGACCTCGTTGGTCATGCCGTCATAGGTCAGCGCGATGTTGTAGCTGCTGTTGAGCAGTTGCCCGACGCTGATCAGGCGGCCGAGGGCGTCGTAGCTGTACGACGAGGCTGACCCGGAGGTGCTCTGCTGGCCGTAGGCGTCGGAGGTGGAGGCGGAGGTGACGTTGCCGGGGCTGGCCTGGCCGACCAGGTCGCCGTCGGCGGCATAGGAGTAGCTGTTGCCGCTGCTGTCGGAGATCAGCTCGTTGCGGGCGTCATAGGTGTAGGTGGTGCCGTTGCGGCTGGTGAGGTTGCCGTTGTTGTCGTAGCCGTAGGTCTGGGTGGTCGCCGTCCCGCTGGCTGGGGTGGCGGTCCAGGAAGTGAGCCGGTCGGCCTCGTCGTAGCCGTAGGTGTTAGTGACCGTCCCGCTGCCGCCGCCGGTGTTGGCCAGGCCGCTGGTGATCATCGAGGTGAGGTCGTTGTTGGCGTTGTAGCCGTAGCTGATGGCAGCGGCCTGGGCGCCGCTGGCGGTGGTGAGGCTGTCGGAGATCAGCCGGTGCAGGTTGTCGTAGCCGAAGCTCTGGGTGTCATTGCCGGTGCCGTAGGAGATGCTGGTGACCTGGTCCAGGGTGTTGTAGTGATAGGTGCCGGTGCTGCCGGAGGCGGCGTCGGCGTCGGTGGCCAGGCGGCCGGCGCTGTCGTAGGTGTAGGTGGACGCGCCGGCCGCGTCGGTGGCCGAGGTCAGCTGCCCGCTGCCGTTGTAGCTGAACGAGGACGTGCCGGCTGCGCCGGCCGCCGACAGCAGCAGGCCGCGGTCGTCATAGCTGAACGACTCGGACGTGGGCGCCTGGTAGCCGAAATTGCCCAGGGTTCCGGTGGCGCCGGTGGCCGCGGTGACCATCTGCCCGGCTGCGTCGTAGGCGAAGGTACGGGTGGCGGTGGGGGCGCTGGCGCCGGTGCCGGACTGGCTGGTCAGGTCGCCCATCGCGTTGTAGCTGTCGTTGACCTGCACCCCGCCGGGCAGCTTCTGGGTGACCAGGTCGCCGTTGGCGTCGTAGCTGTCGGTAGTGGTGGCGTTCGCGGCGCCACTGTTAGCCGCCGTGGTCGGCTCGGTGACAGCCTGGGGCAGGTCCAGGGAGTTGTACGTGGTGTAGGTGGTGTTGCCGTTCCCGTCGGTCAGCGCCGTCCGGTTGCCGTTCAGGTCATAGCCGTAGCTCACGGTGATGTTCTTGGTGGCCGAGACCGGCTGGGTCTGCGAGGTCAGATCCCCCATCGCGTCGTACGTGGCCGTGCTGGCGTTACCCATGTAGTTGGTCGCCGAGGTGATATGCCCGTCGGCGTCGTAGGCGGCCGACTGGGTGCGCAGCGCCGTTCCCGTCGCGCTCAGATCGGACACCGACACCGGGCGTCCGGCCTGGTCGTACGTCACCGCCACGGCGGTCCCGTCCGGCGCGGTGGTCTGGGTTACCGCCCCGTACATGTTGTAGGCGTACTTGGTGCTGTTTCCCGCCCCGTCCGTGCTGGAGGTCTCCTCCCCGAGCGGGTTGTAGGCCACGGAGGTCATCACGCCGGTCGGGCTGGTCTGCGAGATCTGCTCGCCCGCGTCGTTGTATCCGTAGCTGGTGGTGTAGGCCGCGGAGGTGTTCTGCCGGACCAGGTCGGTGCTGGTGATCAGCTGGCCGAGGTTGTCGTAGGTGGCCTGGGTCTGCGCCCCGGTCGGCTCGGTGACGCTAGTCTGCTCCCCGGCCGGGTCGTAGGTGTAGGTCCACACCGCGCCGCTCGCGTCGGTCTGGCTGGTCGGGTCGCCGAGCTGGTCGTAGCCGATCGTCGTGGCGTGGCCGAGCGGGTCGGTGGTGCCGGTCTCTTCCCCGACCGAGTTGTAGGTCATCGTCGTAGTGCCGCCCACGGGCGCGCTCGCCCCCGGCGCAGTGTAGGACGGGCTGGTGACCGAGATCTCCTGGCCGCCCTGGTTGAAGGCCGCCGTGCTGACGTTCCCGTTCGGGTCGGAGGTCTCGACCCGGTCACCGAAGGTGTCGTAGCCGGCCATGGTGACCGGGCTGGCGGTGACCGGTGCCGCGCCGCTGCCGGCCTGGACCTGCACCGCCGGGCTGATCTGCACGGCCGGCCGCCCGGCCTCGTCGTTCTGGATATGGGTGGTGTTGCCGGCCGGATCGGTTTCCGCGATCACCAGGCCGCGCTGGTCCCTGACATAGCTGGTGGCCAGGTTCCCGCCGGTGTTGTCCACGGTCTCCGAGAGCAGCTGGTTCACCGCGTTGTACGTCGCGGTCGTGGTCTGGGTGACACCGCCCTGGGTCAGCGTGTCGGCCACCATGTTCCCGGCCGGGTCATAGCTGGCCTTGGCGACGCTGTCCGCCCCGGCCGGGTCCTGGGTGTACGAGACGACCTGGTCGTCAGCGTTGTAGACGCCGTTGATGACAAGGCCGCCAGGGTCGGTCTCGGTGGTCTCGTTACCGGCCGCGTCGTATCCGTAGGTGGTGACGCGCTCGGTGCCGGTGCTGCTGGCCGGGTCCACGATGAAGCTGGAGGCGAGCTGGTTGTTGCCGTAGTAGGTGTAGGCCGTCGTGGTGCCCTTCACGTTGGTGACCGACGCCAGCCGGCCCGCCGGGTCGTAGGCGCGGGACTCCTGCACCAGGTTGACGGGTGCTGACGGGCTGCTGGGGTTGCCGGTGTAGCCGTCCAGCGTGGTGGTCAGCAGATGCCCGTCCGCGTCGTAGGTGTAAGCGGTGATGCTTCCCGAGGCGTCGGTCTCGCTGGCCTTGTTGCCCATCGAGTCATATGTGTAGGAGGTGGTGTGCCCCAGCGCGTCGGTGGTGGAGGCCATCTCGTCCTGGGCGTTGTAGGTGGCGGTGGTGGTACGGGGCGGATCACCGCCGGTCGCATCGCTGATCGTGGTGCTGGTCACGTTGGAGTCGGGGTCGTAGGTGTAGCTGAATACCTCGGTGTGTACCGCGCCGGTCACCCGGTCCGTGACCGCCGGGTCCTTCTCGGTCACCACCCGGCCCCGGCTGTCGTAGCTGAAGCTGGTCGTCAGCCCGGCCGGGTACGAATCGGAGACCTGGGTCTCGCTGAGTTCCCGGCCCAGGTTGTCGTAGGTGTACTTGGTCACCAGCCCGAGCGGGCTGGTGGTCTGCATCACGTCGCCGGCCGAGTTGTAGGCGTAACTGGTCACCCCGCCGCCGGAGCCCGTGATCGAGGCCATCAGGCCGGCCGGCTCGGTCCCGCCGCCGACCGCCGCCTCGGTCCCCTTGGTGTAGGCGTAGCTCGTCTGGCAGCCGGCCGGGCAGGCCGCCGTCGGCGGTGCCGTCTTCGTCGCGATCAGGCCGGCCGAGGTGTAGCTGGTGGTGGTGTCGTAGGTCGGGTCGGTCGGTGAGGTGGAGCGGGCGTCGCGGGAGTCGGTGGGCTTGTCGTTGCGGGGGTCGAGCGGGTTAGCCAGGTTCTCGTAGTAGGAGGCATAGGAGGTCTGGCAGCTGCTGACGGTGGCGCAGGTGGTGGTGGACGTGATGTTGTTATGCGCGTCGTAGGTCAGGTAGGTGGTGTCGCCGTCGGGATCGGTGATAGTGGAGGCACGGCTGGCGGCGTCGTAGCCGTAGATGGTCGCCCCGCCGAGCGGGTCGGTGGTGCGGGTCAGCGCGCCGCTGGCGTACAGGTAACTGGTGTGCGCGCCGTTCGGGGCCGTGATGGTGACGGTCTGGGCGTTCAGTGTCGGCGTCGCCACCTTGGTCGACCCCCCGAACATGGTCGACTGGCTGACCGCGACCGTGACCTGAAGCGCGTTGTAGTGCGCGGTCACGTCCTGCGCGGACAGCGCCCGGGTGTAGAGCGACACGTCGGCAATCGACCCGCTGTACGGGCCGCTGGGCTGGTAGGGCTGGCTGCCGGACGGCCCGGTGCCGAGGACGGCGGTGTACCCGGTGGCGGACGGAGTGCCGGCCCCGCTCAGCGGCGCGGTGGACAGCGATTTGCCGTCGAGGTACAGGGTCGCGGTCCGGGTGGGCGACCCAGGGGCGCCGGGGAAAGACACCGACGTGCTCGGGCTGACGGTGACCACCGCCTGATGCCACTTACCGTCGTTGACCGCGCCGGTGGTGCAGCCGAATATCGCCTCGTTGAGTATCGCGCTGCCGACCTGCCCTTCGATGCAGCCGCCCATCGAGGCAACCCACAAGGTGACCGGCTCACCCCCGGACGGCCCGGACGCGGACGACAGCATGGTCCCGGACTTGGTGGTCTTGAACCACAGTTCGACCGTCTCCGGGCCGGCCGCCGCGAAGTACCCGCCAGGGATGCTGACCTGCGAGCTGCCGCTGAAGGCAGCCGAGGTCCCGTCAGCGAAGCCAGTCGGGCCGGCCCCGCCGAGGGCGACGTTGGAGTAGGTCGCCGGGGGGCGCGGGCTGGCCGCCGTGGCCGCCCCGCCAACCATGTCCCTGGCCAGCGGGCCGGTGACGTCATTCAGCGGCCAGAAATCCTCCGGTGAGGACCCCAGCACCGCGCCGTCGTAGGCTCCCGACGATGAGCCGGGCACGGCGCGGCTGTACGTCCAGGTGCCGCCGTTGGCGTCGGCGACGGTGGCGACCCGGTCGTTGACGGTGTCGTAGGTCGCCGACAGCTCGTTGCGCCCGCCCGGGCTGGTGACCGAGTTCAGTTCCGCCGCAGAGTGCGTTTCCGCGGCGTACTGCGCCGCGACGGTGCCGGAGCTGGGCAGCTGATCCTGGTAGACCGACAGGTCCGCCATCGACCCGTTGAAGTACTGCCACCCTGTGGAGGAGCCGCTCATGCAGTTCGAGCACTGCGAGCCCGCGGTGACGCCGGCGCCCAGGAGCACAGCCGCGCCCGCTGGCAGGGTGACGCTCGCGGTGCCGGTGGCGACCTCGGCCCCGTCCAGGTAGAGGGCCTGGCCAGGGACCAGCACGGCTTGGTGCCAGGCGCCGTCGTTGACCGCCGCCGACGACGACAGGGCAGTGGCGGTGTAGTTGGTGCCGGATATCACCGAGTGGCCGGTCGAGCCGAGGCCCTCCAGGTGCCCGTTACTGCCGATCCACAGCAGCGGCATGTCAGCACATGCCGAGACGCAGGACGTCTGGCCCGGCAGCGTGCCGGTCGCGCCGAGCAGCACGCCCGAGGTGCCGGTGGTCTTGAACCAGATGCTGAGCGCCAGGCTCGGTGCCGTGGTCACCACCCGGCCGCTGTCGGGGATCAGGAAGCACGAGCTCGCGGTGCCGGGCGTGCTGCACCACGCCCCGTCCAGCGGGATCCACGAACTGCTCCCGTTGAACCCGGTCGCGGTCACTCCGGTAACCGGGCCCGCCACCCCGGCGGTGGTGCCGAACTCCGCGGCCGGCGGGTCGACCGTGGTCAGGTCGTCTACCGGGATCTGGTTGACCGCGGTCGTGGCGCCGGCCGGCTCGTCCAGCCGGTAGTAGCTGGACGGGTTCGCGTTCAGCACCGAGGTCGCCGCGTGCGAGCCGTTGGTGACGTATCCGTAGGTGGTGCACGCGGTGCTGGTGCCCGGCGGGCACACGGACGTGAGCAGGTCGCCGTTGTAGCCGTAAGTCCAGGTCAGGGCGGTGCCCGGCTGGCCGGACGCCACCGGGTCGGTGGACACCGTGGCCACGTGCGGGGCACTGGCGCCAGCGGGCGTGGACCAGGTGAAGTGCAGCGCCCGCCCGGAGACCGCACTGGTGATCGTGGCCAGCTGGCCGGAGCTGTAGCCGAACGTCTCGGCCCGGCCCGTCTCGTCGGTGATCTGCGAGATCAGCCACGATGATCCGCTGGCCTGCGCGAAGTCGTACGTGGTGCCCGCCTGGTCGGTGACCGAGAACCCCCCGCCGTTCAGGGCCATGACGACCGCGTACATCCCCGGCGGCGGCGCGTACCCCCCGGCCGCGTTCTTGGCGAACCGGACCTGCTGCCCGGTGCCCGTCGTCAGGACCAGCGCCCCTGACCCGTCGCTGTCCGGCACGAGCGACATGTCCGGCAGGGACGACCAGCCCGCCCCGAACGCCTGGGACGTCCGCGGGTCCAGCGAGTTGTACGTCCGCACGATCGACAGCGATGGCCCGGCCGTCGCCACGGTCGCGTCGGTGACCTGCTGGGAGACGTTGCCGGTCCGCGGGTCGACCGTCTTGCCTGACCCGGAGTAGTCACTGCCGCCCAGGTCGGAGGTCATCACCGGGTTGCCGTCGTCGGCCTGATAGGCATTCCCCAGTTTGGCCGAGACCGCGGGCTGGGCGTTGCCCACCACGAACGAGACCGGTGTCGTCCAGGTGATCCCCGACCCGGTCACCGCGGGCGGGGTGGCCGCGTCGCTGACCGTGGCCTGCCAGTAGTAAGTGCCGCCCCACGCCAGGCTCGTGGTCGGGGTCCAGCTGTTGCCGTTGCTCGCGACCCACCCCGACGACTGCAGCACCGTTGCGGTGCTCGGATTGGGGCCGCTGATGATCCGGAAGGCAAACGAGAACACCGGGCTGGCCGGGTACCCGCCCGGCACGACCGCCGACGCGCTCAGCATCGGGGTCTGGCTGTCCACGTCGGCGCCCGGCAGCGGCTCCTGCTCGTTGATCACCGGCGCGTACTGCTGGATCGTGTAGGGCGCGCACTGCTCGGCCCCGCCTTCGGCTGAGAAATACGTCCCCGCCGCGTTCACCATGTCCCAGCAGATCTCATACGAGCCGGGATTCTCGGCCGGCGTCACGCTCTCCACCGTCGTGGTCCCGCCCGGCGCGACGCTCCCGCTGATCGTCACGTTGCCGCCAGTCGTCAGCGGCGTGCCGGTGCCGGTGGTGTCCCCGGCCGGGAACACCAGGGACCCCAGCGCATAGCCGCTGCCCCACGTGCTGGTGCCCGTGTTGGTCAGGGTGACGGCGATCCGGCCGGTTTGATCGGCCATGGGTGCCGTATCGAAGGTTCCGGCGACGCTATAAGAGGCGTTGTCGGTGCCCGTGCCGCTGGCGACGAAGATGCTGGCCGTCCTGATGGTCCCGCGGGGTGACGGCGACGGCGACACCGACGGCGATGCCGACGGGCTGGGCGACGGCGGCGCTGACTGGCTGGGCGAGGGCGGCGCTGACTTCGGCGGACTGGCCGTTGGACTCTTCGAAACGCCGTGCTGCGCGCCTATGATCCGATGGCCGACGACCTCATGACCCCGCGCCATTCTCGCCGAGCCGGTCCGGACGCGCTTGCGGGTGCCCACCGGCGGCGGCGCCAGGTGCGGCTTCGGCGCCCGGTGACCGGAGATGCTGCCCTTAACCGCGCGGGCCCTGGTCGCCGACGCCGGCGCCCGGTGGGCCTTCCCAGCCGCTGTCCCGTTGTGCTGCGCCGGTCCCCTGGCGTACCCGAACATCCGGACCGCCGGGCCACCACCCTTCCGGGCCCCTGACACCGCCAGGGCGCCCGGCGCGCAGGTGATCATGCAGGCCAAGGCGACGCTCGCGAGCGCGACCACGCGTGTCCACGATCTCGGGAAAACCCGACCCTGCCGAGATGACCAGCGCGCCATGATGAACCCCTAGGGCATTGAGTTGTGGCTGAGTCAAACGTCGGACCAGCTGCCGGTCCCGGCTAGCCGGGACCGGCCAGGCTAGGCAGTCACGCGGTGTGTGCGGCGAGGGCGTGCAGCGCCTGATCGATGCGCTTGGGCGCGCTGGCGGCCGAGACGACGACGGTGTTCGATGGCACTGCCGCAGTGGCTGTGCCGTTTGCGGCCACGAGCATGAACCGCTGGTGCGGGTGCGCCTTCGCCGCCTTGAAAACCTGGGCCGGGGCCGGGCCGGCCACGATGATGACGCCGCACTGCCGCTCGGTCAGGGTGGCGAGCATCGCCGCGGCGTCGGCGGGCCCTGGCTCGGGCAGGTAGCTGACCATGACGTGGGTGTCCAGTGACGCGGTCTGCATCGCCTTCCACGCCGGAGCGCCGGGCGTGCCCGGCGCGATCCCGCTGGACGTGGTGAGCAGGCACGCCGTGACATCCAGATAATGGCGGGCAGACGGCGTGACCGCAGGCTGCGGCCACGATAGCCACGCCGCCACCGCGGCCGCCGCCACCGCGGCCGCCGCCACGCCAGCCCCCGCCGCGAGCCACATCCGCCGCCGAGACCGGAGCACCCGTTCACCCCATGGCATCTGCCCGGCCTCCGATCCCCTGGCTCCCAGGCCCCACGGATTCATCTCGGTCAGGCAGAACGTAACGCCGCCCATCGGTACAGAACAGGCACTTTTACCGGCATTCTGACCGGCACTTTTACCGGCACAGGTGGCCCGTCGGCGGGCTGGTCACTCCGTCGCCGCCCGGTGCGGAGTTATCGCAGGCCGCGGAAGAAGGCCCGGATGTCGGCGACGAGGCTCATGACCGTGGTGGGCTCCCGCGATGAGGCGCAGGTGACCCACCAGGATCATGAAGGAGGTCAGTGCTGTTGCCGGACCGCCCGGTTCGGAACGATGGCGCGGAGCGGGAACCCATAGACGGTGTGCACGGCCATGCTGAAGAAGGATCCGGCGGACACTTGCGTGACGTTAGTCAGGCCGGTGACTTCCGTGGGCAGCGTAGGACTGTCCGATATGGTGCCATTCCCGATCTCGCCGTACTGGTCATCGCCCCAGGCGAGCACGGTGCCATCCGACCGCAGCGCCAGGGCATCAAAGAAGCCGGCTGCGATCTGGGTGATTCCGCTGTCCATGCCGATCGTTTCCACCGGCCGGGCCAACGGGGATGTGGCGGCGTTGCCAAGCTGACCCTCGTAGTCGTCACCCCATGCCCAGACCGACCCGTCCGAGCCGAGCACCATCGAGAATGTACCGCCCTCGGCGATCTGGCGGACGCCAGGCACGCTGATGCCCGAGACCTCCTCGGGGGTGCTCCGGTTGGTCATCGTGCCGTCGCCGAGCTGACCCTGGCTGTTCTCGCCCCAGGCCCACACCGTGGTGAGACTGGTGATGAAGCCCTGAGTGCGTGCCACCATGGCCGTGTTCCCGCCTGCCGCGATCTGAGTGACCCGCGACAGGCCGGTGACCTGGACCGGAACCGCGCTGTTAGCGGTACCGCCATTGCCAAGCTCGCCGAAGGAGTTGTCACCCCAGGCCCAGACGGTCCCGTCCGAGCGCAGCGCCAGGTCGAAGAAGGCCCCGGCCGCTATCTGGACGACTCCCGTGAGCCCGGGGACCTGGACCGGCTTGTCACTGTTGGCAGTGCTCCCGTTGCCAAGCTCCCCGTCCTCGCCCTCTCCCCACGCCCACACGGTGCCGTCCGAGGCCAGAGCCAGGCTCGAACCCCAGCCGGTGGCCACTTTGGTGATCACGGGCAGGCCGGTCACCTCCACCGGCAGCGCCACCGTGTCGTTGGTGGTAGTGCCGTCGCCGAGCTCGCCGTACTCGTCGTCTCCCCACGCCCACACGAAGCCGCCCGATGTCAGGGTCAGGCTGTGGAAATATCCGGCCGACACCTGGGATATCTCGGCTAGGCCGCTGACTCCGACGGCCGTCGCGCTGTCGTCGGTACTGCCGTTGCCGAGCTGGCCGTCGGAGTTGCGCCCCCAGCTGACAGCGAGGGATCGGCTGGGAATGCTACGGATGGGCCGGGCCTGCGCCGCGCCCGATGTAGCCAGGGCACCGGCGCCCAGCCCAAGTGCAAGCGCGGCGCAGCTGGCTAGCCGCACCAGCCGGCAAGGTCCTCGGAGAGTCTTCACGTTGTCACCCCTTCACGAACGCCCGGCCCTGAACAGCCCGACTGATTGACGCTGCCGCAGCAGCTACCAGTGCGACCGTATGCAGGCCGATTGACCAGGGTTATAGGGATGGCGGCCCATCTTTACCGGCGGTTCCGCCTACATAGTTCCGGCCGCGTATCGCGCGGGCGCGGTGCGCGCCTCGCGCTTAGCTCATGTGTCACTGCGGCCAGCAGCTGGGTCCGAATGGTCGATCTGCTTGCGCCCGTATGCAGGCCGGCCGACGCCCGCCTCGAAATATGGGCAGGCCCAGGCCCAAACATGGGGTCTTCCTCCGAGGCGGCAGTCCGCTTGCCTGGTGCACTCTCGAATCAAGTCGCCGGCGATCAGTCGGCTAGCGCGCATTATTTCGGCGCCACGTCAGCAGCGACGCTAACCACTTCGCATATTCAGGGGAGAGCGATGTTCACAGCAAGCCGTTATTTCAGGCTAAATCATGCTGCTAAGCAGGGGATCACTATCGCGACCGCTGCGGCTCGTCTCGATTCTCGCCGGTTCGGCCGCGGCAGCTTCGGCACAGCCGGCCGCTCATCCGGGCATCGGCCAGGCGATCGCCGGAGCCGGCCTGGTATGCAAGAGCTGGGGCGCACAGCCGCCGAACTTCAGGCTGGGTGGCTTGAACCTGCGCGGCGGCGCCGCGGCGCGGGGGTGCCGTGCGGGGACAGCGGGCCGGCTGCCAGGCCGAGGCGAGATGGCGCCGCAGCCTGGAAGCGCCGCTGGCCTGGAGGGGGTCTTCTGCACGTCGGCCGCCAGCTGCTGGGCGGTCGGGTACTTCGAGCGGAACGGGGCCTGGCTCAATGAGACGCTGCGCTGGGATGGTCACCACTGGTCCCGCGTTGCCGCCCCGAGCCCTGGCGGAACCGCGAACGGGGATACCAGCGAGCTGTTCGGCGTCCGCTGCACCGCAGCCAAGAACTGCTGGGCGGTCGGGTTCTACGAACAGCACGGGGTCCAGCTCGACGAGGCCCTGCACTGGAACGGCAAGAGCTGGTCACGGGTAGCCACCCCCACCCCCGGTGGAACTCTCAACGGCGACTTCAACGAGCTCTTCGACGTGGTGTGCACCTCACCAGGCAGCTGCTGGGCCGACGGGGAGTACGGGACCGACACCAGCACCATCGGCTCGGAGGTGATCGAGAACCAGGTATTGCACTGGAACGGCAGGGCCTGGTCCCTGGTCGCCACGCCCAACCCAGGCGGTACCGGTCCGGATGGCACCAGCGCGCTCAGCGCCATCCGCTGCGCGTCGGCCGGGAACTGCTGGGCCGTCGGCACCTTCGGAACCATCGCCCCCGGAGGCGCCTTGTTCAACGAGGCACTGCACTGGAACGGCAGGAAATGGTCCCAGGTCGGTATCCCGGACCCCGGCGGAGACACCAGTGGTGACTTCAGCGTGCTCGAGGGCCTCTCGTGCACCTCGGCCGCGAACTGCTGGGCAAGCGGATCCGAGGGCCGCGACGGCAGCTCGGCCGTCACCTTGAACGAGGCGATGCACTGGAACGGCCATAACTGGTCCGCAGTGTCCACCCCCGAGCCCGATGGCACCGGCGCCTTCGCCAGCAACGTCCTCGTCAGCGTCAACTGCTCATCGCCAGACAACTGCTGGGCGGTCGGGTACGTCGGGAACCTTGACCTCGTCCAACCCGTCTTGAATGAAGCCCTGCACTGGAACGGGTCGCACTGGTCCATGGCCTCCGTTCCCGATCCCGGCGGCCATGCCGATGACGATCACAGCTTCTTGTACGGGGTTCGCTGTACGTCGCGAACCAGCTGCTGGGCGGCGGGGCAGGCGCAGCCGAGCGGCGCGGATGACCGGAACCAGCTCATGCACTGGAACGGGACGAGATGGTCGGCAGCTTAGCCGCAAGCCGGCGATCGGGGATCGGCCCCTGCAGCTCGCGCCCGCCGATGCGTCGTATGTCCACGCCGGGTACGTCAGAGCGGGAACTGATCATTGCCGGGCTCAGTGCACTGCCTCATGTTCGGCAGGGGCGGGTGCCCGGGCATCGCGACGATCAACGATCGCGAAATAGAGCACCGATGATCCAACCAGGACCGCGCCGAGGGCATCCCGACCCGTGAGGCCCTCGCCGAGAAAGACCACCGCGCTCACCACGCCGAACACGGGGATGAGGTTGAGTAGCACAGCCGCCCGCGCAGCGTCGACTCGGACGATGACCATGTTGAACAGCAGGAAGCTGAGACCGAATCCGCCGGCGCCTACGATCACGGCGACCAGCCAGAACCGGGGCGCTGCGGACACGGTCCCCGAGCCCGCGGTCCAGTGCCCGATGGTCACCAGCAGCGACACGAGCGCTGCCACCGTGAACTGCCATGTCGTCAGGGAGAGGGCATCAGAGCCGTCATCGAAGCGCTTGGCCACGATCGTGTACAGACTTGCGCTCAGCACGCCTGCGGCCACCAGGAGGTCACCGGCAGCTGTGCCGCGGCCCGCGCCTGCGCCGCCGGCGGCGAGGACGGCAAGTCCGCCTAGCGCGGCCACGATCGCGAGGATGGCCGGCCGGGTGACCGTCTCCCGGAGCAGGATGGCAGCGAGCAGGACCACTAGCCCGGATTCGAGTCCGTTGATCACCGCCCCGTGTACCGCGCTAGTGAGGGACAGACCGAGCGTGTCTGCCAGGTAGGCCAGAGTTGGCTCGAGCAGCCCCAGCAGGGCAGGAAGCCACCAAGACCCGGGCGGACGGTAGCCGCGTATGAGCAGGGCGGCCCACAATACGGCCGCAGCAGCTACTAGCTCAACGCTGAGCAGGGTCACGGGATCGAAGCCGCCCAGGGCATATTTCGTCCCGCTAACCGCCACTCCCCATAGCCCGGCGGCGATCACCAGCGCGACGGCGGGGCCCCGCGATCCGGCCATCCTCGGCGCGCCATCCCGGTCTGGCCTGTCGGCTTCAGTATGGGAACTGCCCGTCGGTGCTATCCGCCCAGACGCCATCCCGCCACGGCATTTCCGGTCAGCCATTCGAGACGCCACGATGCTCCCCCGATCACAGGACTAATCGATGCGACCGTATGCAGGCTGGTGCTTAGCATGAATCGGGAGAGGGAACCCATATTTCAGAATGCGTTACCCAGATTTGCTTGGTGGCGCCGTGATGTTTGTCCAATGCCCGGGCGGCAATCCCACCGCCATCGATTAAGCGGTCAGGTTCCGGTTCATATCAGCGGCCGCCTCGCGGTTCTCCACGCCGAGCTTGGCCAGCACGGCCGAGACGTGATGATCGACCGTCTTGGCCGAGATAAACAAGGTGCGGGCGATCTGGGCGTTGGTCTGTCGTTCGCAGATCAACTCGAGCACCTCGCATTCACGCGGAGTGAGCCCGAGTGGATGCGCCCGGGTCGCCCGGCGCGGGCCGAGCGGCACTGACCGGGCGCCTATCTGGCGCAGCTTCTGGCGGGCAAGGCCGGCCGTTGCCCTGGCGCCTAGTTCATCCAGACGCCGCAGTGCGTCGCGCAACTCGTCCTCGTCCGGCGAGTCAAGTAGTGCGAGCGCGGCGTCCAGGCGGCAGCCGAGCTCATCCCACGCATGCGCAGCCGCTGCGTGCTCGCCGGATTCCTGGAGCCGGTATGGCCCGGCGATCGGGCCATCGACGATTCGGCCGGAGCCGGTGCGGTCAAGCCAGCAGCGCAGCGCGCCGCGCATCCACTCATCGATATCGTGCGCGGCATCGGCGGCCAGCTCGGATTCGCGTCGCGCCTCGTCAACTCGGCCTTCGGTCAGGAATGCCTCCGTCCGAGCGAGCCGGGTCGGGACTATGTACTGCGGCTGCCCGGTCGGTGCCGCGCTGGCGATTGCGCGGTCGAGAGCGCGCCAGGCCTCCGGCTCGCCGCGGCGCGCATGGATCACGCCGACCAGGGTCTGCACGTAGATCTGGTTCAGCGGGGCGGCCGAGCTTTCCTCGAGCAGCTGAGCACTGATCTCCACCGCTTCGTCCCAGAGCCCGCGATGCTCGAGGACACCGGTCCGAGTTGCGCGCAGGAAAAAGGAGTGGGTGTCCAGGTCGTTCTGCTCGCAGTAGGCGACGCCGTCGCGGTAATACTGCTCTCCCTGGTCGAACCGGAACTGGTCGCACGAGATGCCGTACAGATTGCTGTAGGCACGACCGGCCTGATTGGGCAGGTCGTGAGAGATGGCGAGCTCAAGTGAGCGGCGGATCAGCTCGACCCAGCCCGGGTCGGTCGCGGACGCGGCGCAGCCTTCGGTGTTCAGCGCGTCGGCAATGACGTCGGATGCGCCAAGCGAACGGGCCAGAGCCTCCGCTCGCCGGGCCAGCTCGATCGCCTCGTCGTTCTCGTTGCGCGTCATCTTCAGGGCGGCCAGCGTCACGTAGGCCCTGGCCAGCTCTCGCGTCTCGCCGAGCGGCTCGAGCGTGCTGATCGCCTCGATGGCGGCACCTACTGCTTCATCACCGCGGCACAGATGTTTCAGCGTCAGCGAGTAATGCTGCAACGACTCGCCCTCATGGCGGCGATCTTCCAGCAGCCTCCAGAGCCGCAGTGCCTGCTCGTCGGCGTCGGCCGCGGTTTGCGATCGGTCGCCTAGAGTCGCCTCTTCGGCTAGGCCTGTGTAGAGCTCGGCCAGCGCGGACGGTGCGGCATTCGCCGCCCATCGCAATGCGCGCTCGTACTGGGCCGCAGCCTCGCGATGTGAGCCGAGATCAACGGCTCGTCTCGCGGCGAGTGATGCGTGCCGGATGACTGCTTCTCCGTCACCAGCACCCTCAGCGTGGAAGGCCATGCGCGCTTCATCGCGGCTGCCGTTGACGAGCAGCGCGTTGAGGATCTCCGCGTGGATCACCGCTTGCCGGTGGGCGGGGATCTCCTGGGCGATCGCCAGCCGGGCGATCTCGTGTCGAAAACGCAGGCCGATTCCCTCATCGACCAGCAGTCCAGACGCGCTGAGTTCGTCCAGCGCGGCCTGCCGATCGGCGAGCAGGCTCGCGTCGATCCGCAGGCCCATGAGCGCGGCAGTCTCAAGTACCTGCCGGGCCGCATCGCCGAGCTGTCCGGTACGCGAGAGGATCGCGTCACGCGCCGATAGCGGGACTCCGTGTATTCCGGCCTCCAGCATCTCGGTGACGTAGAACGGATTGCCGCCAGCAAGCTGGTACAACTGGTCGGCGTCGAGATCGGTCCCGGCGGCCATCGTCCGGACGGCCTCGACCGATAGCGGCGGCAACTCGAGTCGGCGTGTCCACCGCCTCGCGACGAGATCACCCAGCGCCAGACGCAGCGGGCTCGACGGTGCCAGCCAGTCGTCGCGATACGTGGCGATCACCAGCACCGAAGCCGCGCGAATGCGACGCGTGAGAAACCGCATCAGGTCGAGCGTCGCCTCATCCGCCCAGTGGATGTCCTCGATCACGATCACGTCTAGTCGAGCATCACCGGTGACCTGCCCCAGCAATGCGGCGAACAGCTCGTCGCGCTCGGGTCGGCCCCGGCACAAATCCTCCAGCGCTCCGCCGAGATCACGAGCCAGGTCGAACAACGGGCCGAGCGGCCGCGGCGTCGAGAGTCCATCGCAGGCGCCCCACGACCAGAGGGCGTCGGGCAGATCGCGCTGGAACCGCTCTACCAGCACCGACTTTCCTGAGCCCGCCTCACCAGCGATCAGGACGAGTCGCCCTTCACCCTGACTCGCTTCGTGCGCGTACTGGCGCAGCGAGGCCAGCACCGGATCACGTTCCAGCAGCACCATATTCAGGATCCTCTCTCAACTAGATATCCTGCGCATACCGTGAGCCGGGCGGCGTTGCCAGGTCGAGGAGCTTGCTCTAGAACACCCTCGTGGGGCTCGGGTGCGTCGCGTTCAAGAGCGTAAGCACGGGGGTACTCGGCTGCATCGGAGTCATCTCCCTAAATTACGAGCGCCGAATGCCTAACTTTCGAGGCCGGCGGGTGAGGCGTGGTTGTTCCTGCAGGCGGCGCGCGCAGGCCAGGAGGCCGGCGTTTCATTCCACGTCGTACCGAGCAGCGCAACCGCAGCGCAGGGGGAACCGGCGTGGCGAGGTGCCCCGGCGGGGAACTTCTGCCCTAGTGCCTCGTTCGCCGTGTGATGACCGGGTCAGCGCGTGACCGCGTTAGGCACCGGCAGATAGCTACGGCGTCGGCCAGGAGTTAGAGGCGTGGCCGCAGCGGAGCAGCGATTTCATCGTCACCATGCACGGCCGAGGCACGTTCGTCAGGTAGGCGGTCAGGCTGAGGAGCGATAGTCCAGCTTCCGATAAAGGCCCGGTCCCCTCCGGTGAAAGCCGTCCGGCATCTCCGGGCCGGGTCAAATCTGGGTACCGCTGCCGCGGATATAGGGATGCGGCACCGAGTCGCGCGCGGGACCAGCCGGCTTACGGTCGCACCAGACTGGCCGGCCAGCTAGGACGCGACGACGCCAAGGGGCAGCTATGAGAGCACCGGAAGGAATGAGTAAGGCAACTGGGCAGGCGGCCCGCCGGCGGCGGCCGGGCCGCCCCGTACTCACCGGGCTGGCCCTGGCGGGCGCCACCGGGCTGGCGGTACTGGCCGGGCCCGGCACCGGTTCGGCCGCGGTAGCGGCCGGGCCAGCCACCGCAGCCGGGACCCGGTACGTCGAGGCCTGGGGCAGCAACATCAACGGGCAGCTGGGCAACGGCAGCACCGTCAATGCCGGGCTGCCGGTCAAGGTGCACTTGCCGGCCGGGACCAGGGTGACCCAGCTGCGGGCCGGATGTGAGTTCACGCTGGCCCTCACCTCGGCCGGCCAGGTGCTGGCCTGGGGAGGCAACAACGAGGGGGAGCTGGGCAACGGCAGCAACACCGCCACCCCGCTGCCGGTCAAGGTCAGGCTGCCCGCCGGCACCAGGATCACCGCGATCCGGGCCTGCTGCTGGCACGGACTGGCGCTCACCGCCGCCGGCCAGGTGCTGGCCTGGGGATCCGATACCAACGGCCAGCTGGGCAACGGCACCAGCACCGACACCAACACGCCGGTCCGGGTCCGTCTGCCGCACGGCACCAGGGTGACGGCGATCAGCGCGGGCGAGACCTTCAGCCTGGCCCGCACCGCCAGCGGCAAGGTGCTGGCCTGGGGGAGCAACTTCGAGGGGGAGCTGGGCAACGGCAGCACGGCCGACAGCGATATCCCGGTCCGGGTCCGCCTGCCCGGCACCAGCAAGGTGACGTCTTTGGCGGCCGGCGCGTTCTTCGCCGTGGCTGGCACCTCCGGCGGCCGGGTGTACAGCTGGGGAGCCAACAACCTCGGGCAGCTTGGCACCGGCAGCAGCGCCGAGAGCAGCGACATGCCGGTGCGCGTCGCGATCAGCCAATCGCACTCCGGGCCCGTGCGCTCGCTGTTCGCCGGCTGCGGCCATGTCCTGGCGCTGTTCTCCCCCCGGCTGCTGCTGGCCTGGGGCGCCAACAAGTACGGGGAGCTCGGTATCGGCAGCATCACCCCCTTCAGCAACGTCCCCGTCAAGGTGCACCTGCCCGCGGGCCGGAAGATCAAGGCTGTCAGTGCCAGCTGCACTGACAGCCTGGCCCTGACCGCCGGCGGGGACGTGCTGGCCTGGGGTGACAACAGCATGGACCAGCTCGGCGACGACGGCAGCCCCGACCCGGCCGTGGCCCCGGTCGACGTCGACCTCCCGCTCGGCTGGCAGGCCTCGTCCCTGGGCGCGGGCCCGGACGCCAGAAGCGAGTTCGCCATGGTGTACAAGGTCAAGGCCTAGGGATTACCACACCCGGCCACGCGCCGGGCTGGGCTTGCTAGTCGCCCAGCCCGGCGCGGCGGCGGGTCACGTACTCCTCGAGCTCGGCGCCTATCGCGTTGTTCAGGGGCGGCGGCTGGTACTCCTCCCCATATTCGGCAGTGACAACTCCCTCATCCCCCGCTGAGTGAGCACCGGTGCAGAATGCTTGGCCGACCGTGCTGCTTGCGATCTTCCTGGGTACTGCTCTCTGCCTCAGCAGATCGCGCCCGGCAGCGGAGGGCGGGCAGCAGTCCTCACGTCGGGTTGCCCGTCGCAGAACTGCTGGTCGAGCGCTGCGGTCCCGGCGGACCCCGCGACCCGCGGCACGACGATCTTGGTCACTGATCCCTGACCTGCAGCGGCGCCGCCTGATCGTTGACCGCACCTGTTCCGGGGGCAGGAAACGCTCCCCCAAAGCCCCAACTCCCCAAATGCCGACCATCTGCTACGTCACGATCCGCAGAGTGCCACTCGAATGGCACTTTCTACGACCGGATAGATCGAGAACAAGTTCGAAAGACGCGCATGAGCTGGAGCCCTCTTACGGAATCGAATCGTAGATCTTCTCCTTACCATGAACAACCGCGTCGTCACATTACGGCTGGCCACGCAGCCTGACTAGGCAGAACATGAGGGGACCGGGTCACGCTGCGTGCTCAGATCCGGTCACGCGTCGGCGCGAATAGCCGCCCTATGCTCGCCGTCACCGTGTTGGCATTTCCACCGTCGCGGCAGCGCAGAACTGGTGCTCCTGGCGCAGATGCCACGCCCGTCCCGCCCGTCGGCCATCTGAGCGGGGCGCACGGCCCGTGGCCGGAAGGAGAGGCACTGCTCGCCGAACTGCTCGCCGAGACCCGGCATGCCCAGCCTGAAGTGCCGGCTGCCCCTGGTACAGATGCACCCTTGCGGTGCTGGCTATAGCGGCTCGCTGAACTGCGCCCGGCATCGGCCATCATGCCGTCGCCTCCACCTGTACTCGGCCGAACAATGCAGGCGCGACACCGTGGCCGACCCGCATTGTCTGTACGGGAATTCCCTTGGCGCAGAAGGTAACGCTATTCATCAGCCACTCTCCGGGTCCCGCGACCCGATGACACGATCGCCAGAAGTCCAGCGTGCGGCCGGTGTATCCAGCAGCACGGAGCGGTTCGACCAGTACTCCCCGTCGCACTCGCCATGCGAGCTCACAACCAAAGCCGAACTGCTCTCTGTTGTCGTCGATGGAGAAGGAACGGTTGCCGCACAGGTAAATTCCATTGTCCAGTTCGGACAGCAGGTCCGCAGTGCTCCCGGACCCAGGCTCAAGATTGACATTGCTCATCCGCACCAGCGGGACGGCGCTGCCTTCCGCCCGGGCGCTGGCCCCGGCTGTTACGCCCATGGCATGAGCGCCGGCGCCACCGAGTACGCCTACCAGCAGGCCGTTGGCGATCAGCGGAGTCGGCGTCACAGGTATTCCGTCGTCGTCCCACGGCATCGTGCCGACCCCAGGTCCGGACACCGGATCCGCGGTGACCGATACCGGCTCGGCGGCGTAGACCAGGCTGCCCACATCGGTCAGCCGGACGAACGAACCACCGGCGTAGTCAAGCTCCCAGCCGAGGATTCGGTCCAGTTCGAGCGGATGGCCGATGGACTCATGCACCTGCATGGTCATCTGAGCGGTGTCGATCAGTACCGGCCCGGTGTAGTCCGGGCAGCGGCGGGCGTTCCCGATGAGCACGGCCTCCTGCCCGGTGCGCTCGGCATTGCCGGGCAGATCGAGGTCCAGCACATGTTCCCAGCCGGCAGTAGCGTGCCGACCGGCGCGCTGAGGATAGCTCCGGGCACCCGCGCCGGCGACGCCTTCCGCGATCGCCTCCAGCCAGGCACCGGTCTGCGTCACCTCGCTCACCAGACGGCCACCATCGCTGGTGGCCAACTGCGTAATTCGCCGGTAACTCTCGGCTCGGCCCACGGCCGTCCGGACGCCCGCCACCGTGCCGGCCCGAGCCGCGGCGGCGCGCAGCGGTTCGGCGCGCTCGGCGACGGCGAGCGTAAACGGGTCGATTCGCGAGGCCGAGCGGTGAGTACGCGTTCCCACGGGGGCCGAGGCCATGGCCAGCGGTCCGGAGCGGGCCAGCGCGCAGGCACGCTCGGCTAGATCGGTTACGCTGGCGGCGCCCCACAACGGGCCATAGGCATACCCGGACCGGCGGCCCACCACCACGCTGATACCGATTTCCCGAACCCGGTCGGCCTGCCGCCGCACCGCGCACTCCCCGGTCGTCTCGATGCGCTCGTGACGGGTCTCGGTCAGCCGGACCCGTGCACTGCGCGCTCCCGACCGCTGGGCGGCCAGCAGCGCACCGTCGGACAATCGGTCAGTCATCAGGCGCCCGGGCCACAGTGCAGCATGGCTTTCATCAGTTCTGAAGGAGCGCGCGATAACGGCGCAGCGCGAAGGTCATGGCAAGTCCGCCGATGACCACGAGCCAGGCCAGCGCTTCGAGGAACGGCGCTAGAGCTGACCGACCCAGGGCGAACTGAATGAGCGCCTCGTCGGCGCGCGAGAGAGGGCTGGCCGCCACGACGTGGCCGGACCAGCCGGGAAAGGCGTTCGCCGGCACGAACCCGGACGACAGCACGAACAACAAGGTGATCGGCAGGTCCAGCACGGCCTGGATGGCCTCTACTCCGGAACTGCGCAAGGCCACCAGCACCGCTACCCAGGACACCGCCGCACCGAACACCAGCACGGTTACCAGGAAGCCCACCAGCCCGGCGAACGTCGCGAACCGGAAGCCAAAGATCATGCCTGCCAGAGTCGCCAGCAAGGCGACCACCAGTCCCCGGCAGACATCGGTGAGCACCCGACCAGCCAGCACCGCCATCGAGTTCACCGGCATGGCACGCAACCGGTCAACGATCCCGCCGTGCACGTCGGCGAAGAAGCCGACCGCGGCGACTGGTGCCGGAAACGCGGCTGTGGCCAGCACGATTACCGGAGTCAGCCGCTCGACGTAGGGCATGCCGGTGAAATCGGTGACCAGTCGGCCGAACGCGGCCAGCATCATCAGAAACATCAGCAGCGGGAAGGCCAGCGTACCGATGATCAGCTGCGGGCTGCGCAGCGACCTGCGCAGCCCGCGTCCAGTCATGATCCAGGTCTGGGCCAGCATGCTCACGAGACCTTCCGCAGTCCGCGACCGGTCAGCCAGCCGAACAACAGGCCGAGCCCGATGACCCACAACGCCGCCCACAGCAACGCTGAGCCCACCTGAGTGCCCGCGGCCAGCCCACGCATCGCGTTCACGGCGCAGGTGATCGGGGAAACCCGGACCACCTGCTGCAGCCAGCCAGGAAAGACGGCCGTCGGGACTAGCGCCGAGGAGAACATCAGTAAAGGCAGGTTCACCAACTGCAGGATGGACATGGTCCCCTCTGGGTTGGAGGAGCCGATACCGGCGGCCACCCCCGCGGTGACGAGGGCGGATCCGAAGATCAACGCGACCAGAAAGTATCCGGCCGCACCGGCAGCCCCGCCCGTGAACCGGAACCCGGCCACGTATCCGGCGATCACCACCACCACGGCGGTTACTAGCAGTCGCACCGCGTCGGCGAGCAATCGGGCCAGAACAGCAGCCCCCAGGTGTACCGGCATGGTTTTCAGCCGGGTCAGCAGTCCTGACCTGCGGTCCCCGGCGATCAGCGCGCCGCCGGACCGTGCCGAGAACAGCATGTAGATCGCGATGACTCCGGTGGGCAGCGCCTGCGCGGAGGCGACCCCGTGCGCGTTCAGCAGTCGGCCGAACATCACCCACAGGCCAGCGAAGAAGATCATCGGGAAGATGGCGGTGTTGATCACCCAGGCCCGGTTGGCGAAGCCACGCAGGTTACGGCCGGTGAGCACCAGGCACTGCTCGGCCAGGCCGACCGTCGTGGACGCCGGTCGCGGCATGTCCGCGGTGGTCACCGGGACACCGCCTTCAGCGGCCCGCCGTCCCCGCCTCCGGTCAGCGCGAAGAACACGTCGTCCAAGCTAGGGACGCGCAGGCCGATGTCGTCCGGCTCGATGCCCGCGTCGGCCAGCGCGGTGACCACGGCCGCGATCGAACCAGCGTCCGGGGCCGGGATGACGATGGCCGACCCGGATACCGAGGGAGTCAGTCCGGCTGCGCGCAACGCATTCACCCCGCGATCCCGGGTGGTCTCGTCGTCCACGGTGGTCTCACAGACCCGGCCGCCGATGTGGTTCTTCAGCTCAGCCGCAGGACCTTCTGCGATCACCGTGCCGTGGTCGATCACCGCTATCCGGTCGGCGAGCTGGTCCGCCTCCTCAAGGTACTGCGTGGTGAGCAGGATCGTGGTGCCGCGGGCGGCGAGTTCGCGCACGGTACCCCACAGCACCTGCCTGCTGCGAGGGTCGAGCCCGGTCGTCGGCTCGTCCAGGAACAAGACCGGCTGCTCGACCACCAGGCTCGCGGCGAGGTCCAGCCGCCGCTGCATGCCAGCGGAATAGGTGCGCACCGGTTTGCTAGCCGACTCGACCAGGTCGAACTGTGCGAGCAGCTCGTCCGCACGCGTGGCGGCGGCCGCCTTGGTCATGCCTCGCAGCCGGGCGAAGAGGATCAAGTTCTCCCGCCCGCTGAGCAGGTCGTCTAACGCCGTGAACTGGCCGGTCACCGCGATTGAGCCGCGAACTCCCGCCGGGTCGGTCATCACGTCGTGGCCGGCCACCACGGCCGTACCCGACTCCGGGCGCAGCAACGTGGTCAGGCACCGGATAGTCGTGGTCTTGCCGGCTCCGTTTGGTCCCAGCAAGCCGAGCACGGTGCCCTTTGCCACGACGAATGAAACGCCATCCAGCGCTCGCGTATCACCGAATCTCTTGCGCAGCTCGCGCACTTCGATCAGCGTTTCAGTCATTTCGATATACCTTACTAGCGGGATTTATTGTGATCAATACCATTCACACCCTATTCCCTGGGCCAGCAAATGTGTGACCACGCTGGAAGATCACTCACGACTATCGCCGGGGTGCGCACCACGCAACCGCCCCAGGACACCTGAACCGTCTCGGGCGGACCAAGTCCGCCCCGTATCGCGCGCAGCAGCTCGGGCATCCCGATCCGGAGCCGGATCGTAGGTACGGCGGCGACCGGCCGACCAGCACGCACGACGGTGGTGGTGTCCCTGGTGGCACAAGTCACCATGCCGGTCATCGCGTCCAGCACGCTCACGTAGTGCACCCGTTCCACGAACAGGTACTCCGCCGCTTCGCTAGCCGACGGGCAGTCCACGACCAGGTTGGCGGTCATCGAACACAGGCCGGTCACTGACCGCAGCGCGCGGCCGGGTGCCGGGACACCGATGCGCCGTGCGCCAGCCCGGTCGGCACCCAGGCCGGTGACACAGCCGTCCCGGACTAGCTGAAGTCGGCCGCTCGGCATCCCTTCGATATCGAACGGCCATCCGCCCAGCGCGGCTGGATCATCCACAATGGACAGCCCGTGCCCGCCAAGCTTGGCCCGCAGCGGCGCGTCATCTCGCACGCACAGTCCGATACTCGCGAACTCGGCCAGCAGTTCGGCGAACGCCTGGGGGCCGAGCACTACGGTGTCCGGCAGCGGGCCCTCGTGTGCCGGGACGTGGGGCAGGTCGCCGAGCAATCGGTCCGGGGTCAGCGTGGCGGGCTCGTCGAGGGCGCACCGCGTGCTGCGCCGTCCGCCGGCGTCCTGAGTGACCAGCGCGCAGAACCGTGCCACCCGGCCGTGCCGGGGCTCGCTGTCCTGATCAATCGCCACGGCGGCACCGTGCAGGCTCTCGATCCTGCCGTGCACATCCCACCGCGCCGCGTCCCGCACGGCCGCCAGGAGTCCGGCGCGCTTCCCGGCCGCATGACCCAGGGCCGGGCCAGGTGCGACGGCCGGCGCGGCGGAAGGCCCGGTACCTGCGCAGCCGGCCAGGTCGAACAGCGCGGACCAGCCGTCGATAACGCCGTATACCGGTGATTCGGCGGGATCTCCTGACCATATGGTCGCCTCGACCAGATCGCGCTCCACATGACTAGTCACCTCGGACCAGGCGAACCGCAGGCTGCCGGTGCGGGTCCAGCGCACCACGACGGCGAGGCCAGGCAGCGCCGCATGCAGCCGCTCGGCATCCAGCAGCCCAGCGGGTCCGCCGGGCGGGGCGGCCGCCGCCGGCACCAGGGCAGTCATCGCAGCGCGTCCCAGCGGGCCACCGACGCGTCAAGGAGCTCCCGGATCGTCACTGCGAAGTCGCAGGTCTGCCGGACTGTGCTGGCCGCGGCGACGGCCATGCGCCGACAGTCCGCCGAGGTCAGTGCGGCCAGCCGGCCCAGGCCAACCGCGACCGCCTCCGGCGTCCGGTCCGTGAGTATCCCGGACTCACCGTCCACGACCAACTCGGGCAGGTTGCCGGTGTTGGCGAACAGCATGACAGTGTCCGACTCGCGCGCCGTCCACATCGCCTCCATAGGCGCGGCCGCACCAGGTTCGGCTTCACCAAGGAATGCCACCGCGACGGTGCGCTCGTGCTGTACCAGCGAGGAGATCACCCGGAATGGCTGATCAACCAGGAAGACGGCGGCCACGCCCAGCCGCTCGGCCAGCGCCGCCATGTTGGGGTCGGGGCGACGGGTGGCGATAACCGGGACCATGGTGGGCTCCCGTGCGGCCGCCTCGATCAGCAAGTGGTATCCCTTGTCTAGCGTGGTCTCGCTGCGCCGGCCCCACATCACCACGAATCTGCCGCGCTCGGGCACCAGCCCGGCGACCTCGGCCTCGGCCTTGTCTTGAGCCATCGGCTCGAACCGGTGATCGGCGAGCGGTATACCCGTCCGGTTGGGCACCAGCGAGTCCGCCGGAGCGCCATAGAGCTCCCGGTAGAGCCGGGCTGTGTAGCAGGAGATGTAGCCGAACAGCACCCGGGGGCTATGCCGTACCCAGTAAGCCACGTCACCGTCTGCGGCGATCTCGGCGGCAGCGGGCACCGTCTGCGTGTCGTGAGTGGCCATGCCGAAGGTATGCACGTGCAGGACCCGAGTCGCCAGGTCGCCGCCCAGCCGCTGCACCATTCCCGGTACCTGGGCGAACGCGCTGGTGGTGGAGATCACCAGCACACCGTCATAATCCGCGGCTAGGTCGAGCGCGATCTGCGCGCCAGCGGCGGACAGGGCGTGGCAGAACCGGTCGGCACCCCAGGGTGCATCGCCGTCGGTGTCGCTGATCAGCCGGACCGCCCGGCCCCCGCGAGCCCGCAGCCAGGCGTCGGTCCGCTGCCAGCGCGCAAGGTCGTACCCAGGCACGGTATCCCTGTAGTGCGGTTCACCGAGCACGAAGTCCAGCCTGATCCCGCGCCCGCCAAACTCGGCGCGCAGTCCGTCCTGCTCGGCCAACAGGTTTGACGCATATCGCGCCACACCCCCTTGCGCGACCTGGGCGCCCTCAACCAGCAGCCACAGCACCGCCATTCGCCGTTCGCCCGACAACGCCGGCCCGCTAAGTCGTTACCAGCACGGGCAGCAGGCCGCGCAGGCCGCCGTCACCGGCGAAGAACCTCGCGCTCACGGCGTCCACGAACTCCGCCGGGGCCAGCCACAGCGACTCTCCCGCTCCAGATACCTGGAAGCTGCCTTCACGCTCGACGACCTCCACAGGCACGGCACGCTCCCGCAGCGCGTAACGGGAGAACGCGACCCGCCAGGCGAGCCGGCTGGCCCGCGCGCACGGCGGTACCGGCACTTCGATGTCGTCGGCGTGCGTGGCGTACTCGGAAGCGATGTGCCACACCTGCATCCCCAGGCTGTACGGGCCCACCCCGGTGGGAATAAGCGTCTCCTGGGCCATCGCCCGCCACCGGTCGTGCACGGAGGTGCTGCGGCGCAGCCACTCAGCGTGCACCATCGCGTGGGACAGGCCGCGCCGCCTGCGTACATGTTCGACGTTGTACTGCTCGTCGTCGTCCCAGTGGCCGAGCCGGGCAAGGTCGTCGCGCAGGCAGGCGTCGTTATAGAGTTCACCGCTGGCCAGGTGCGCGACGACGTCATGCACGGACCACTCGGCGCACCGGGACGGTGCGTCCCAGTTGGCGCGGTTCAGGAACGCTGCCAGTCGGGCGACCTCGGAGTCCAGGGCGGGCAGGCCAGAACCGAGCAGGCGCAACCCCGCCCGCTGGTCCGTGATCGCGTAGGCGCTCATCGGCGCACCTGCAGGTCGGCCACGCAGATGGCGGGATCGGCCATGACCTGCTCCGCGACGCCGAAGTAGGCGTCGACCAGCCAGTCCACGGTCGCGGAGTCGAAGATATCGACCGCGTACTCGAATTTCCCGTACAGACCTTCCGCGTCCCACATATGCAGGGCCAGGTCGTAGATGCTGACGCCGGGGTCGAGCTCGTGAGGATGCAGCGTGGCCCCGGCCAGCTCCGCCTGCGGCAGCGGCGGCTGCAGCACGTACAGCGCGCGGTATAGCGGTTCCATAATCGGGTCACGGTCCGGCGCCACCTCGCGCAGGTACAGAGGCAGCGGCAGGGCCTGGTGCGCCGCAGCCGCTAGCACCGCGTCCCGCACCCGGGCCAGCACGTCCCGGAAGGATGAGCCACCGGACATGCTGGCCCGCACGACCACCGTGTTAGTGAAGTAGCCGACTAGGCCCTGGGTCTCATGGTGCCGGCGGTTGAGCATAGGCACTCCCACCGCGATGTCGTCGAGGTCAGTCGTGCGGGCCAGCAGCACCTGAAGGCAGGCCAGCATGGTCATGAACAGCGAGACACCCTCCCCGACCGAGAAGTCCCGCAGTTTCGCGGACTGCTCGGCGGTCAGCGTGAACTCCCTGGCCGCGCACCGGAAATCCCGTTCGGCTGGTTCGCGGTCCCACGGCAGCCGGGGCGCTGGCAGGTCAGCTAGCCGGTCTCGCCAGTAGTCCAGATCCGGCCGCCAGTCCTCGCGGGAGAGCCAGCCCTGTTCCCAGTGCGCGAAGTCCCGGTACTGCGCGGGCAGGGGGTCCAGCTGGGGTCCGGTGCCGACGATCCGGGCCTGGTACAGCTCGTTCAGCTCGGACAGCGCGATGCCCAGCGACCAGCCGTCCGCGACCAGGTGGTGTACCACTATCGAGAGCATGTGGGCCTTGTCTCCGACCTGGTACAGCGCGGAGCGCACCAGCGGCTCGCGGACCACGTCGTAGGGGCGGCGCAGCAGGCCCTCGGCGTGCGCTACCGCGGCCTGCTCAGCCCGCGCCTCACCGAGGTGACGCAGGTCGATGTACTCCGGGTCGAACAACGGCGCGGGATGGATATTCTGCTGTGCCGCCGGCCTGGTCGGCTCGATCCGGGTGCGCAGGGTCTCGTGCCGCATCGACAGGTCCCGGCTGCTGGCCCGGAACGCCTCGACATCGACTGGCGCGTCGAACCGGGCGCAGTAGGCGATGGTAAACAGCGGGAGGTTCGGATATTCCTGCTGGCACTCCCACAGGAACTGCTGCTCGAACGAGCATGCGGCCAGCCTGGTCGGCGGCCCCGGGACGAGCCGGTTCAGGTCCGGCAGCCGCACATTGCCCGACCGCCACCGGGCCAGCAGAGCCGCCTTGGCCGGGGACAACCCCGGTTCTTCTGATGCCACTAGACCTCCGCCACTGATGCGCTGTTCAGGATGCGGCAAGGGACGCGGCTGGTCACTCGAGCTCCGCTATCAGCGCCGCGGCCTCCTCGTCCGTCATGTCGGCCAGCCGACTGAGCATCTCCTGGTTGGCGAGCTCGGCGAGCCCGGCCACGGTCAGCGCCTCGAACGCCTGCTCAGGCTTGATATGCACGCCGAGCGCGCGATTGATCTGGATGAGGATCTGGTTGGCGAAAACGGAGTCGCCGCCCAGCTCAAAGAAGCCGTCGAACGCGCTGACCTTGTCAAGGCCGATGGCGCTGGCCCAGATCGCGGCAATCCGTCGCTCGACGTCGTTGCGCGGGGCAACGTAGTCTCCCAGGTCGGGCCGCTGGCCAGGACTGCGGTGCACGCCAGAGTTGCGGGTGATCGCCACCTGCTGGTCGGTGATCTCATCGAAAAACGACATGGCCCCGCCAGCTGGGAAGTACTGGAGCAGGTCGCGCAGATCGAACGGCAGTACCACCTCATGCCAGTCACCCCTCTCCCGGCGCAGCAGTGCTTCCAGCGCCGCCATGCCGTCGGCCGGCTCAATGGCGCTCGCCGCGGTGCGCAGCCGCCGCTGCAGCGCGGTGCCGTCGCGGGCCATGCCGACCTCCGCCCATGGTCCCCAGGACACGGCCAGCGCCGGCAGGCCCAGCCCGACTCGGTAGGCGGCGAGCGAGTCCAGGAAGGCGTTGGCCGCGCTGTAGTTGGCCTGGCCGGGCGAGCCGAGCACCGAGGCGGCGCTGGAATACAGCACGAACAGCTCGATAGGGTCCGCGGCGGTTAGCTCATGCAGCAGCCAGGCACCGTCCACCTTGGGCCGGAGTACCCAGGCGAGGTCCGCGTCAGGCATGTCGAGCAGCGGCCGGTCGGCCAGCGTGCCGGCCAGGTGCAGCACGCCCGCGATTGGCGCAGCCAGCACGCGGACCCGGTCCAGCGCCGCGGCTAGTGCCTCCCGGTCGGCGACGTCCACCGCGATCGGGTGCACCTCAGCTCCCATGGCGCGTAGCTCGGCCACGCCCGGGTGGCTTTCGTCAGCGGTACGGGACAGCAGGACCAGGTGCCCGGCGCCGCGGCCGGCCAGCCAGCGCGCCGCGACCAGGCCAAGGCCACCCAGCCCGCCAGTGATCACGTAGGTCGCGCCCGCTCGAACCGGCAGCGTCCCGAGCTGGTCGAGGGGCTCGGCCGGGCGGAGCCGCCGCACGTACCGGGCGCCGGCCCGGTAGCCGATCTCGGTCTCGCCGTCCCCGGCGGCCAGTTCCGCGTACAGCCGGGCGGCGGCCGCGGGCGTAGCCTCCGCCGGATCGAGGTCGACGCAGGAGCAGTGGAGCACCGCGTTCTCAAACGGGATGCCCTTGACCAGACCCCACAGGGCGGCCCCGAACGGATCCCGCACCCCGGCCGTGCCCGCCACCGGCTGCGCGCCGCGGGTGCCGACCAGCAGCCGGGGCATACCCAGGCCCGCCGCCGAGGACACCAGCTTGACGACCTCGACCAGCGACTGCACCGGAGCGGGCAGCTCCAGGCTCCACAGGTGCACGATGCCTGTCAGCGCCGGGCCGCCCGCCGCCGCGTACAGCTGGCCGATATCAGCGGCCGAGGCCGGGTCGGCCTCGAACGCGCGCTCGCCCACGGACCGAAACCCGCTCCCGACCCAGGCCGTGAAGACCGTATGGCCCGCCTCGGTCAGGGCCTCGGCCAGCGCCGTACCCAGTCTCTCGGCATCGGCCAGCACCAGCCAGGTGCCTGCCTCAGGGACTGCGGTGTCCGCCACGAGTTCGCGTGGCGACCAGCCGATCCGATAGCGCCAGAGGTCCTCGACCTGCTCTCCCCCCCGGCTCCCGGACCGGGTGAGCGCGCGCAGCCGCAGGCCGCTCACCACGACGGCGGGAGTGCCGTCCGGGGCGAACAGGGTCAGGTCAGCGACCATCCCGGCGGAATCCCCGGCTCGCAGCGCGACGGTCACCTCGGCCTCGCGCAACGGGGCCATCCGCGCGGCCTGCCGGACCGACTCGACGCCCACCGGCACCGACCCGCGGGGCACTTCCAGCTCGGTGTGCGCCCCGGCCGCGGCGGCGACCAGATGGAATGCTGAGTCGAGCAGCCGGGTGAGGTCACCGTCGGCCGCCGCGACCCGGCCGACGGCTTCATCCGGGCGCCGCCAGGCCTCGCGCACGCCCCGGAAGGCCGGGCCGTAGTCCAGCCCGTGGAAGGCCAGCACCTGGTAGAGCAATCCGGGTGGCAGCTGCTCGAAGCAGCGAGCCCGCGCCGACCCGCCCCACGCGGAAACTGGCTCAACCGCGCCAGCCACCGCCGGGCGCAGCGTGGCGGTGGCATGCAGCCGCCAGCCGTTCGCGCCGCGGCTGTGCATGCTGACCGCGAACTGGCCGGACTCGCGCGAGGCCGCCGTCCACTGGACGGCCACGCCCTGCTCGCCGATCAGCAGCGGCTCGTGCACGGTCAGGTCGGTCACCTCGGCGCCGGGCAGGTCGAGCGCTGCGCCAAGCGCAGCCGCGCCGTCGATCAGCGCGGCCGCCGGGAACAGCACCACGCCCGCGACCCGGTGATCGGCCAGGAACGGCAGGGAGCCCAGGTCCAGAACCGCCTGCCAGACCCGCCGGCCATCCCCGGCGGCCAGCTCGATCTCGGTGCCGATGAGCAGGGCCGGCCCGCTGCTGCCCGGAGCGGTGACCGGCGGGTCCACCCAGTGCCGGGTCCGGTCGAACGGGTAAGGCGGCATGGCGGCTACTCGGCGGCGGCCCGGGTACATTCGTGACCACTGGATGTCGCACCCTCGGGTGTACAGATCGGCCAGGGACTGGCAGGTCAGCCAGACCTCGTCCGTCTCCTGCCGCGATACGGCCGGCAGCACGGCCACCTCGGCCTGCCCGACCGAAGTCGTGGTGCGGCGGATCGCGCTGGTCAGCACCGGGCTTACGCCGACCTCGACCGTGGTATCAGCGCCGGCCTCCAGCGCGGCGCGGAGCCCGTCCGCGAACCGCACGGTGTCCCGCACGTTGCGCCCCCAGTAACCGGCGTCCAGCATGGTCCCGTCGCACACCGCTCCCAGCACCGACGATACGAACGGGATGTCCCCCGGACGCGGCTGCAGTCCGTCCAGGGCAGCCGCGAGTTCCTCAGCGGCATGCTCGGTGAACGAGCTATGGAAGGGGTAGTCGTCTGCGAGCCAGCGAGTGAAGACCTCCTTGGCGGCCAGCAAGCCGGCGATCTCGGTCAGCGCCTCGGCTGCGCCGGACAGCACCGTGGTGTCCGGGCTGTTCACCGAGGCCACATCGAGGCCGTGCCGCCTGGCGAGTCCGGCGGCCTCGGTTTCCGGCAGGCCGACGGCGAGCATGCGGCCCTGGCCGGCCAGCGGCGCCATCACCCGGCCGCGGTGGCAGGCCAGCCGCATCGCGGTCGGCAGGTCGATGACGCCGGCGCAGTGCGCGGCCGCGATCTCACCGACGCTGTGGCCAAGCACGGCGGCCAGGCTCCACCCCCAGCGACCGCCACAGGGTGGCGACCGCGATCTGGGCGGCACAGAGCGCCGGCTGGATGAACGCCGTGTCGCTCGCCAGTCGCTCGTCGCCACCGAGCACCATCTCACGCACTGACCATGGCACCCGCCCCTCCAGCGCCTCGTCGCAGCGAGCCAGCACCGAGGCGACCAGCGGCTCGGCCGACGCCAGGTCACGCAGCATGCCGACCCGCTGCGCTCCGTGCCCGGCGAACACGAAGAGCGGTCTCGGCGCGCCGCTCACCGTCTCTACGGGCGGCCTGGCCGCGCGCAGCGCACCGGCTAGCTCGGCCGGGGTACTCCCGGCCACGGCCAGCCGACGGGCCTGATGGGTACGCCGGACCGCGGCGGTGCGCACCAGGTCAGCGACGCGGTTCTCGTCGGTCGCCTCGATGGCGTCCGCCCAGTCCGCGCACAGGGTGGCCAGCGCCGCGTCGGTGCCCGCGGACACCGGCAGCACCAGGCAGCGACGGAGTTCGGCGGCCACGGGCGTCTCGGCCGGCTCGCCGAGTACCACGTGCGCGTTGGTGCCGCCGAAACCGAATGCGCTCACGCCGACCAGCCCGGCTAGCTCGGCAGTCGTGGCCGCGACCCGCAGGCCGAGCTCGGCAAAGGGCACCATGGGGTTGGGCTCGGCGAAGTTGATACTGGGAGGCACGACGCCGGTGTGCACGGTCAGCGCGGCCTTGATCAGGCCCGCGATCCCGGCCGCCGATTCCAGGTGGCCGATATTGCTCTTCACCGAGCCGATCAGGCACGGGCGCCGCTCGTCCCGGCCCTGGCCCAGCACCGCGCCTAACGCGGCCGCCTCGATCGGGTCACCGAGGTAGGTCCCGGTGCCGTGACACTCGACATAGCCGGCCTCGGCCGGGTCAGCTCCGGCGTCGGCGTAGGCGGCACTGAGCACGGCCCGCTGGGCGGCCGGGTTCGGCGCGGTCAGGCCGTTGCTGCGCCCGTCCTGGTTCATGGCGCTGCCGCGGATCACCGCATAGATCCGGTCACCGTCCGCCTCGGCCCTGGCCAGCGGCTTAAGCACGACAACTCCGCAGCCCTCGGACCGCACGTATCCGTTGGCCTGCGCGGAGAACGGCTTGCAGCGGCCGTCCGGCGCCAGCATGCCGGCTGCGGCCAGTCCGCGCGAGATCTGCGGGGCGAGCAGCAGGTTCACGCCGCCGACCAGCGCCAGCTCGCACTCATTGAGTCGAATCGCCCGTACCGCCAGGTGCGTTGCCACTAGGGAGGACGAGCACGCCGTATCGACGGTCAGGCTCGGCCCGCGCAGGTCGTAGGCGTAGGACAGCCGGTTGGCCAGCACAGCGAGCGCGCTTCCGGTGTTGGTCAGCGCGTGCGCGTCGCCGGCACCGAGCCGACTCAGGCCGTAGTCGCTGATCGACGCGCCGACGAACACCCCGACCGGACCGCCGCGCAGCCGCGCCGGCACGATCCCGGCGTCCTCCAAGGCGTGCCAGCCGACCTCCAGCAGCAGGCGCTGCTGGGGATCCATCCGGGCCGCCTCCTCGGCCGTGATCCGGAAGAAGTGGTTGTCGAACAGGTCAACATCGTCGATGAAACCTCCGAGCCGGCCGGTGGAGTCGTCCGCGATCCACCTGTCCTGCGGCACCGCGCCGATGGCATCCGAGCCCTCCAGCAGGTGCTGCCAGAACACCTCCTTGGTCGTCGCGCCCGGCACCCGGCAGGCCATGCCGACGATGGCAATCGGCTGGCCGACGTGCCCGCCGCCCCTGGGTACGGCGGCCGGGCCGAGCGGCCTCGCGGTCGGCGTTGTCAGGTGCTCCGCCAGGGTCGCCACGCACGAGTGCTCGAACAGCGCGATCGGTGCGACGTCCCGCTCGAGCCGACTGGCCAGTTCGCCGGCGATAGCCGTGGCACCGACCGAGCTGAGTCCGTAGGAACTGAATGGCTCACGGTCATCGATGTTCCCCGGAGCCACCTCGGTCTGCCCGGCGAGCAGTTCGCGCACGAGCGCCCGGAGTTCGTCACTGCCCGACATGCCTGGTTACACCTCCGATCCGAACTGGGCCAGCACGGGCAGCGAGCGCTCCAGGAAGGCGGTGCGGCTCGCGGACCGGCGGATCTTGCCGCTGGTCGTCTTGGGCAGGCTGCGCGGTGGCAGTAACGCGATGGCCCGTAGCTCGACCTGATGCCGCTCCGCCACAGCGCGGCGCGCCGCCCGAGCCAGCCACTCCAGCTCGGCCGTGTCCTGTTCACCGGTTTCCTGCACGACCACGACGCTCTCGACGCCGTCTTTCTCGACGCCGAACGCCGCGCCACAGCCCGGGCGCAAGCGCGGATCGGCCTGCTGCACCGCCAGTTCGATGTCCTGCGGGTAGATATTGCGACCCCGGACGATGATGAGGTCCTTGATCCGTCCGGTGACGTACAGCTCGCCATCGAGCAGGAAGCCGAGGTCGCCGGTGCGAAGGAAAGTGCCGTCCGCGCCGGGCAGCTGCGGGCCGAAGGTCTGCTCGGTCAGGTCCGGCCGGCGCCAGTAGCCCTGGGCGACGCTTCGTCCGCTGACCCAGATCTCGCCGACCTCGCCGTCCGGTCGGCGGCACCGGCTTTCCGGATCGACCACGGCCAGCGTGGTACCAGCCGGCGGCTGGCCCGAGGACACCACCTGCACCGCTCCAGGCGCGTCCTGGTCCACCGCGATCGCGGCACCGCCGCCCAGCTTCTCCCGGTCAATCCAGGTCATCCGCGCGCCGGCGCCGCTCACGGCGCCGGTCACCAGGAGCGCGGACTCGGCCAGGCCGTAACACGGATAGAAAGATCCGGGCCGGAAACCGTGCGGGGCGAAGCGCTCGGTGAACCGGTGCACCGTGCCGGGCATGATCGGCTCCGCACCGCAGAACGCGACCTGCCAGGAGGACAGGTCCAATCCGATGGTCTCCTCCGCGCTGATCCGGCGCAGGCACAGCTCGTAGCCGAAGTTCGGGCCGCCCGAGTACGTGCCGCCAAACCGCTCGATCGCGCGCAGCCAGCGCACCGGCTTCTGGAGGAAGTGCATGGGCGACATCAGGTAGCAAGGCCGGCCGAGATAGGCCGGATGGAACAGGTTCCCGATCAGGCCCATGTCGTGGTACGTGGGCAGCCATCCGACCCCGACCATGCCCTGTGGTCGGGCGAAGGACCGGTCGATGGCCACCTGGTTGGCCAGCAGGTTGCCGTGAGTCAGCACCGCTCCCCTGGGCGCGGCCGTCGACCCCGAGGTGTACTGGATCAGCGCCAAGGAGTCCGCGCCGATCCCGGGGTCCCGCCAGTCGCCAGGATCCGCGGTGCGGCAGTCATAGCCGTCGGTGGGTATCCACGGCAGCCCGGACCCGTCACCGGGCAGGCCCGGCAGCGAGGCCGCAGCGGTATCCAGTAGCTCCGTGGTAAGGACCGCCTCGGCCGAGCAGTCGGCTACGACGGTCCGCAGGTGAGCCGCGCCCGCCTCCGGAGCCGCTGGATTGGGCGGATAGATCGGCACCGGGATCAGGCCCGCGTACAACGCGCCGAAGATGCCGGCGATGAAGTCAAGGTCCGGTGGATAGACCAGCACCACCCGCCCGCCGGGCGCGATCCGGCCGGCCAGCACCGTGGCGATCCGCCGCGCCTGGCTGTCCAGCTCGACGTAGGAGGTCGTGGTCAGCTCTCCCTCCCCGTCCGGGAGATAGCCGAAGGCGACCTGCTCGCCGAGTTCCTGCGCCCGGTCGCCGAGCATCTGAACGAGGGTCTGCGGCATCTCAGGCATTCCGGTTGCCTCCCACGTGCATCCGCCACAGACCCTGCGCGTCGACCGCGCGCCGGGTGCCGCTCTCGCGCATGTCGTAGCCGTCCCGCTGCCACTGCACCGGGTACGCGTCCACTACCTCCGGTTCGCTGGCTTCCAGCGGGGGTATCCGCGCGAGCGCCTTCTCGATGTACGGCGCCAGTTCCTCCCCCTTGCGGCGCTCGCGCTCGGCGTGGCGCTCGGCGAACTCGGGAATCACCTCGCGGCCGGCCAGTTCCAGCGACTCACAGATGTGATCGTGCTCGTACTTCCCGCCCTGCTGCAGCAGGATCAGCTGATCCACGCCGACCTCCTCCAGGCTGCGGAAGTGGTCGCGCACCTGCTGGGGGTCGCCGACGCCGTCGACGCCTGCCATCGGCTCCGGCGTGGACTTCGTGAATTCCTCCCACAGGCTGGTTCGGCCGGGGACGTGCGAGCCGAACCGGTAGTAGTGCGCCAGGCCCCACTTGAAGAACCGCTGGCCCTCCAGGCCGCGTGCCAGCGCGGTCTCCCGGTCCCGGTGCACCATCATGCCGGCGAGCATGGCGATGTTCGGGTTGACCGTCCGCCCGATCGGCTGGCACTCCTTCTTGAAGGTGTCGTAGTACTCCTTCACCCAGTAGCCCGCCTCGTTCGCGTCCATGAAGGAGAACGTCAGCGCGCCCATACCCAGGCGCGCGGCCATCTTCATCGTTTCCCGGTTCGTGCACGCGACCCACAGCGGCGGGTGCGGTGACTGCACCGGCTTGGGCACCACGTTGCGGGCCGGCATGGAGAAATAGCGGCCCTGGTAGCCCGCATACGGGGTACTGGCCATCATCTTGGCCGCCTCGGTGACCGCCTCGAACCACATGGCGCGCTTCTCGATGTAGCTGACTCCGAAGCCCTCCAGCTCTATGCGGGAGCTGGATTCGCCCGTCCCCCACTCCACCCGGCCCTCGCTGACCAGGTCCAGCGTGGCGATCCGCTCGGCGACGCGGGCCGGGTGGTTGTAGCCGGGTGGCATCAGGCTGATGCCGTGCCCGATGCGCATCCGCCTGGTGCGCTGGCTGATCGCCGACAGGAACACCTCAGGCGCAGTCGAGTGCGAGTACTCCTCCAGGAAGTGGTGCTCCTGAGCCCAGGCGTAGCCGATCCCGATCCGCTCGCCGATCTCGGCCCACTCCAGCGCGTTGCGAAAGAGCTTCTGCTCGTCTCCCGCCGCCCACGGACGCGGCAGCTGAAGCTCGAAGAACATGCCCAGTTGCATGATTAGCCTCCTTCACGGCTGAGGCCGTTGAGATGAATGCCGAATTCGATGACCTGGTCGAGCAGCTCGAGATAGGCGCCATTCCAGTTGGCCCGGCCATCGTCGGCCGGATAGGCCGGAAGCGGGATGCCGGGCGGCGTGGCCAGCGGGTCCGCCCTGAGCGCCGCGGGGTCGGCCTGGTAGACCAGTGAGCCGGCGCTGCGGCACCCGTCGTGCCGGAAGCCGAGCGCAGTCATCCACTCCGGGCCGAGGCAGGACTTGTGCAGCCCGCCGACCAGAGACAGGTACTCCTGGTACCCCACGGGATCGGGATCCGCGCGCGCCAGGTCCCGCTCGGCGCGCACCTCGTCTAGCTTCACCAGCTCCGCCGGTACCGGGGTAGTCAACACGATCTGCTGCCGGGCTACCCTGGCCAGCTCGGCGAGCAGCAGCGGAACCTGCCGCGCCAGCAGGTGCTCCGCCGTCTCCAGGCACAGCACCGTGTCGACGGCGCCGTCCGGCAGGTCAAGCTCGGTGGCGTCGCAGGTCATGGTGGCATCGAACACCGCTGCTCGCTGTGCCTTGGCCAGGAGAGCAGCCGAGCGGTCCAGGCCGATCAGCCGCGCCGGCCTGGTGCTGCCCGACCGGCCGGCCTCGGTGCCCGGCCAGATCTCACGCAGCCGCGCGGCATGCTCACCGCCGCCGGCGCCCACGTCAGCCACGGTCGCGCCGGCCACCAAGCACAGTGCGCGATCGGCCAGGCCCGCGTCGCTGACCTGACCGTTATCTCGCATGTATTCCCTGAACCAGCGCATTGCGCCGTCCCGTCTCCCGGTAGCGTGCCCGCCATGGACCCCGTCGCGCGGCCGGATCGCCTGCTGATTGTCATGGCGCATCCGGACGATCTGGAGTTCGCCGCCGCCGGTGCCGTAGCACAGTGGACTGCCGAAGGCACCGACGCCCAGCTGTGCCTGTGCACCCGGGGCGAGAGCGGCTGCGCAGACCCGGCCGTCGGCGCGCGGGAGATTGCCGCGACCCGGATGGGCGAGGCCGGGGCGGCGGCCCGGCTGCTGGGCATCGGCACGGTTCTCACGCTCGACCACGCAGACGGCGCGCTGGACCACGGTACCGCCCTGGTGCGCGACCTCACCCGGGCCATCCGCGAGCGGCGGCCGGACACCGTGCTGTGTCCCGACCCGACGCTGCGTTTCGACCCTTGGTACATCAACCATCCCGACCATGTGGCCGCTGGGGAGGCAACGCTGCGGGCGGTTTATCCGAGCGCGCAGGACGCCCGGTCCTTTCCCGAGCTGGCCCTGCCGGCGCACAAGGTCAGCCGGGTCTTGCTGTCGAGTCCCCGCACGCCGAACGCGGCGGTCGACATCAGCGCGGGACTGGCCGCCAAGATCGCCGCGCTGACCGAGCATCGCAGCCAGCTCGACCCGGATTCGGCCCGGCGGCTGGTCACTGATGAAGCACGCCGTCTCGGGCGAGAGCATGGCCTGCCGGCGGCCGAGGAGTTCTATCTCACCGAGGTGGGCTGACCGGTCAGTCATAGCGGCGAACGTCCTGCTCCGCGAAGTACTTCTCCACCGACTGGCGGTCGATCTTGCCGCTGGCCGTGCGCGGCAGGATTGAGCTGACTACCACCTCGGCTGGCACCGCGTACGTCGGCAGCACCGCGGCACAGGCGTCCCGAACCACGCCCGGCGCCATCTGGTCCGCGCTGACCATGAGGAACAGCCGGGTGAAGTCGTTACGGTCGCGCACCACGACCGCGCAGGCGGCCCGCACGCCAGGGACCATCTCGGCGGCCCGCTCCACCTCACCCAGTTCGACCCGGTTACCCCGGACCTTCACCTGGTTGTCCATGCGTCCTAAGAAGATCAGCGCACCGTGCCGGTCGAGCATGCACAGATCGCCGGTACGGTAGGCGCGGCCATGCTGGGTGGGCACAAACTGCCGTGCGGTCAGGTCCGGCCGGTTCCAGTAACCTTCGGCCAGGGTCGGCCCGGAAACGTAGAGCTCACCGCGCGTGCCCGGCTCGGTGATCTCCCGGTCACCGTCGCGCAGCACGCACACGTTGCCCGGCACCGGAAACCCAATCGGCAGCGGGTCCGGCACGGGCCTCGGCACCTGGTGGTACGTGCAGACATCCGTTTCAGTCGGCCCGTAGAGGTTCATGTGCCGCGCGCCGGGGGTGAGGTCGACGAGCGCAGCCAGCTGCCGGGACGGGAATGGCTCACCGGCGAACATGATCAGCCTGAGCCCGGACAGCAGCGGCCGGACCGCCTCGCCCAGCTCGGCCATCCTCGCCAGCGGGAACGGCACTGAGTACCAGCAGGTGATCCCCGAACTCGCGATCCATTCGGCCAGCTCGAGCGGGAACATGGCCAGATGCGCAGGCACCAGCGACACGCGTGCCCCCGCCGAGGCGGCCGCGTTCAGGTCGAGCACGGACATGTCAAAGTGGAACGGGGAGTGGTTGCTCACCACGTCCGCCGACCGGACCTCGAACTCGCGCACCGCCCAGTGCACGAAGCTGAGGCAGCCGCGGTGGCTGAACGCCACGCCCTTGGGCTCGCCGGTCGACCCGGAGGTGTAGAGGATGTAAGCCAGCCGCTCCGGATCGGCCGGGGCCGGCGCACAGCCCTCATCCGGGATCGCGATCATGCCGGACCGATACGCCGCGCCGTTCAGCACCACCGCGCGCAGTCCCGGCGTCACCTCGTCCAGCCGGCGGAGCAGCCCGGCCTCCCCGGCCACGACGTGGACCCCGCAGTCTGCGATCAGCCGAGCCCAGCGGGCCGGCGGCGCGGTGGGGTCGAGCGGGATGTACCCGCCGCCGGAGTAGAGCACACCATGCACGCCCGCCACCGTGGCGGTGGTTTTCCCTCCCAGCAGGCCCACTCGGTCTCCAGGCCGCACGCCCAGTTCCCGCAGGCCCGCGCCGATCCGGCTGGCCAGCTCGTGCAGCTCCCGGTAGCTCAGCTCGCCGTCCGCCGCACTGACCGCGGGTGCCAGTGGCGTACGCTCCGCCGCGGCACGCAGCAACTCGTCGAGCATCTGCGCGGCCATCAGGCCCCGCCTCCGGCCAGCAGGGAGCGGACTGTCCAGCCGGCCTCGGTCAGCTCGGCCGGATCGAGCACCGCGGTGTCGTCGAGGACCAGCCGCCGAGCGGGCGCGAAACCGGCCCACGGCAGGTCCTGGAATGCCGTCAGCATGAGCACGGCGTCGGCGTCCCGGACGGCGTCCGCCGGGTCGCCGACGCGGGTGAACCGTCGTCCGAGCGCGGGCACCTCGTCGGCGAGGGGGTCGTACGCGCGCACCGTCGCGCCGCCCGCCAGCAGGTCGGCGCACAACCGCAGCGGCAGTGAGTCGCGCAGGGTGCTGGTGCCCGCCTTGTAGGTCAGGCCGAGCACGGCGAAGGCGCGGCCCGTCAGGTCCGGACCGTATTCCTCGGCCAGCCAGGACCGCACCGTGTCCTCGTGCCGGTCGTTGGCCGCCAGCAGGGTGCTGAACAGTTCCGGACGACCGTGCCTGGCACCCAGGTCAGCCAGGGCCCGCACATCCCGCCGCAGCGTGGCACCGGAAAACGCGGGCCCTGGCCGCAATGGCGCGGCCGGGCTCACCCGCGGATCGGCGCGCAGGCCGCGGACTACCTCGCGCGCGTCCGCGCCGACGGCCAGGGTCAGCCAGGCCAGCTCGTTGGCGAACACAATGCACAGCGCCAGGTAGGAGTTGCGGGCGTGCTTGACCATCTCGGCCGATTCGACGCCCATCACGATCGGTGCGGTGCCTAACGTGCCCACCAGGGCCAGGGCGGACTCCAGCGCGTCCTCGTCCGAGCCAAGCACCGCGCCTTCCGCGCTGTCGAACCGCTCAACGGCGCTGCCCAGGCGAAGGTTCTCCGGGTAGTAGGCGAGCCGCAGGCCCCTTCCCCGAGCCCTCAGCACCTTCCGCCAGCGCCCGCAGGTGCCGATCCTGACCTGGCTGCTGACCAGCAGAAGCGCGCCGTCCGGCGCGTGCTCAGCGAACACGTCGACCGCGGGGTCGAGCCGGCCGTCCGCCGGCTCGCCGGACTCGTCCACGGCTGCGTCGAAGGCGAGATGCGTGACATCGACATGGCGAACCGCGGCCGCGCACGTGTCCGCTACGGTCAGGGTTCCGGCCACGAGCGCCTCGGCGATCCGCTCGGGCAAGCCCGGCTCCGCCACCAGAGGGCGCGCGGCAGCCACCGCGGCGCGCACCTGGCCGTCCGGATCCCAGGCCGTCACGATGTGGCCGCGACGCGGCCAGCAAGCAGCCGCGACAGCACCGAGGTGCCACAGGCCCAGGACGGCGATCCTCACAGGGCCTCCCACTGCGCCAGCAGGCGCCGGGCGCAGCTCCGGATCGCGGTTTCGCCATCGGATTCGGCCGTCCAGCCCAGGGAGTGCGCCTTGGCCAGGTCGAACCGCACGATCGGCACGTCACCCGGCCAGCCCCGGCTGCCACCGGTGTAGTCGACATTCGCGTCCGTGCAGCCCATCTCCTCCATCACGATGGCCGCGATCCGCCGCACCGACACGGTCCCGTCGTTCGCCAGGTTGATCACGTGCGAGCCGTCCGGCAGGCCCGGGTGGATGTCCAGCAGGCCGCGCACGCAGTCCTCGACCATGAAATAGGTCTTCTCCTGGTTGCCATCGCCCAGCACCTCAAGCCGGCCCGGCATCCTTCTTCAGCTTCGCGATGAAGTCAAACACCACGCCGTGGTTCATCCGGCCGCCGACCACGTTGCCGAACCGGAACGCGGCCGCCCGCAATCCGTGCAGGTGGGTGTAGGCGCTGATCAGCCCTTCGGCGGCGTGCTTCCCCGCCCCGTAGAGGGACAGCGGCTGCATGGGGCCGACCTTCTCGTCGGTCGGCACGTACGGCGGGTCACCGAACACCGTCGAACTGGAGGAGAACACGATGTTCCGGATGCCGTTGACGTGCATAGCCTCCAGCACTCGCTGCGTGCCAACGGTGCACTGGAACATGTCCCACGAGCGGTCCGCCAGCCCCTTGCGCATGTCCACGCTGGACGCCAGGTGGATCACGATCTCCGCGCCCGACATGGCATCGCGCAGCGTTCCCTCGTCCAGGACGTCACCGTTCTGGAACCGGAAGTCATCCCCGCCCTGGTGGGCCGAGATCCACTTCTCCGTGCTGTTGGACAGGTTGTCGTAGACCACGACATCGTGACCACGCTCGCGCAGGACGTCGACCACGTGGCTGCCAATGAAACCGGCACCTCCGGTCACGAAATACCGAGTCAACGATGTTCCCTCTCTGCTCGGGTCGTCACAGTGGCTGGCGGGTTCGGTGCACCCCGGCCGCGCGCAGCGCGGCGCAGACGGCGTGATGCAACAGCACATGCACGGACTCGATCAGCGGAGTCGCGATCGGCTCGGTGTCGCACGGGACGTTTACGTGCACGTCGGCCAGGTCGGCGGCGTGACCGCCGTCGAAGCCGGTGAACGCGATCACTCGCGCGCCGCGGTCCTTGGCCAGCGCACACGCGGCGGGCAGGTTAGCGGACACCACCGTCGAGTCGGTGGGTCGCGATCCGCCGTGGACGGAGAAGACCACCAGCGCGTCCCGCTCGGACACCCAGCCATCGAGCTGGCCGGTGTAGACATCAGCAAAACCGGAGTCGTTGGTCCACGCGGTGGTCAGCGGGATGTTGTCGTTAAGGCAGATGCTGCGCAGGCCGGCGCTGCCTGCCGCCCACGTACTTGCACAGGTCCGCGGTGAAGTGCGAGGCGGTCGAGGCGGATCCGCCATTGCCCGCGGTGAACACGATCCCGCCGGCCAAGTGCACCTCGATCAGGACCTGTACGGCACGTTCGAGCACCGCCTGGTCGACGAGGCTGAGCTGGCGGCTGGCCTCGGAGAGGTATAAGGACAGTGCGGGCTTGACAGTCACTGGGTCACCCTCCCTGCTGACGCGGTCGCTGGCGGCAGCCGCTGACGAGTTCGTCCACCAGGGCGGCGAGGTCGGGCAGGCTGGCATCGGCCAGGGCGGCGGGCTCCTTCTGACGGCCGGACCGGACGTGCAGCACGGCCGCGCAGCCAACCGCGCGGCCGGCCCGGCACATCGGTGTCGTGGTCCCCGACCAGCCAGGTCTGCTCGGGCTGGGTCCCGGCCGCTGCGATGGCGCTGCGGACCAGGCCCGGCAGGGGCTTGCGGCACCTGCAGTCGTCCTCGGGCACGTGCGGGCAGACGAAGAAGTCGACTATGTCGCCGCCCGCCGTGCGTACTTGCTCGGCCACCTGTACGTTGACCTGCTCGACGAATGCCGCGTCGACCAGCCCGCGCCGGACGCAGGACTGGTTGGTGGCAACCGCGATCTTTATGCCCATCGAGCACAGCCGGGCGATCGCCTCCACCGCGCCGGGCACGAACCGCACGTCCTCGACGCGCAGGATGTAGGGCTCGTGGTGCTCGAGGATGACGCCTTCGCGGTCCAGCACCATCAGTTCCGGGATCCGCCCGGAATGCCAGGACACCGCACGGCGGGCTCGCTCGTCCCGGTCGAACTCGGCGACCGTGGCGCGCGCGTACTGGTGGTCCACCCAGCGGCTCAGCAGCGGCGGGGCAACCGTGACGATGTCCGCGCCGGCCACCAGCGCGCGGGTGATGTCATCGGCTCGCCGGATGCTGCCGACCAGCAGCCGGGCGGAAAGTTGCTCCCGGTCCAGCAACGCCTTCGCGGTCGTCACGATCTGAGCGGGATCGCCGCCTTCCTCCGCGATCCGGCTCCAGAAGAGGCTCACGTAAGCCGCGCCCGCCCGGGCGGCCGTGTACGCCTGGCCGACGGTAAAGCACGCGGTTGCGTTGACCTTCAGGCCCTCGCCGCACAGGGTGCGGATCACCTCCAGGTTGTGCCTGCCGTCCGCGCAGATCACCGGAACCTTGATCACCACGTTTTCGCCCAGCTTGGCTACGGTGCGGCAGTTCTCAAGTAAGCGCCCCGCGTCGCTGGAATCAGCCTCGACCGACACCGGAAGCTGGCCAGCCGCCGCCACGAGCGCGGCCAGCGCGTCGTCTTCGATGATCCCGGCCTTGCGCAGTACGGTCGGATTGCTGGTCACGCCGTCGATCACGCCCGTCGCCGCCCATTGCCGGACCTCGTCGACCTTGCCGGTATCCAGAAAGAGCACTGAAACGCCCTCGTTTCGCGGGTGAGCAGATCCCGTTAACTTCGCATCTCTGTCTATGGCACCTTTACTGCGGTAGTCCCGCGTGGGCCCTGAGTTCCACGGCACCTAGCTTACGAACGGCGACACCGGGGCGACAAGACCGCCAATCTTCTAGCTTCGGCAAAATCGATCTTCAGGACGGCAAAGCATGAGTGACTGAAGGGGCGCCTGCGCTCCTGTTTATTTGCGCGGCTCCGGGTTCCTGTCGGAAGCAATCTGGCGTCATCGGGGCTCCGTAGTGACGGCGCCACGCTGGTATCGGCACTCCCCTGGCGGGGGCGCCAGCACGATCATGGCGTCCGATTCGTCCTTCATGCCCCATCACCTTGCCACCGCTGAGCGGTGATTGGGAACCCCTACAGCCAGGTACGGGCGGGCACTCACCCCAGAATCGGCCCCTTACTGACCGGGATCGCGGCCACTACCTGCCGGTAGTTCCCCGATACCAGGGCTGACATTCGATTGCCTCGGCCGGCTCCTGCGCAGTCACGGAATTAGGCACTCCCGCCCCACACGGCCGAGCGGCACATTGCTTCACTCCAACATCATTGTTAACGCCGATCACATCACCGGAGATGACGGGCCGTGATTACGTCGCCGCCCCTACATTGCCGTCCGGCGCAGGCGGCTCTTTACCAGATGTTTCCTGTAGGGTATTCTCGTTTGGCCGCTGCTAAGCTGAGCTGCATTCTGCCTCGCCACATCCGCTCTCCTTCCCGTTTTAGGTTCAGAGAGGATTGCCAATGACCAGCATATTCCCGGACCGAGAGCGCACCTCATTCCATTCGCTTAACGCGGGCGGCCTGGATTGGGACTCGTTTCCGCTGCGCCTGTTCGTCAAGGGAAATGCGCTGCAGTGGAACCCGGCGGACATCGACTTCTCCCGGGACGCCGAGGACTGGGCCGGGCTGGGCGAGGTCGAGCGTCGGCTGGCGACCACCCTCAGCGCGATGTTCATCGCCGGCGAGGAGGCCGTGACCGAGGACCTGCAGCCGTTCATGCGGGCGATGGCCGCCGAGGGCCGGCTGGGCGACGAAATGTACCTGACCCAGTTCTGCTACGAAGAGGCCAAGCACACCGAGGTGTTCCGTCACTGGCTGGACGCGGTCGGCATGAAAGATGACCTGCACGACCGCCTGCTGGACAATGTCGGCTACCAGACGCTCTTCTGCGATGAGCTGCCGCGCAGCCTCCAGGTGCTGTCCTCGGATCCCAGCCCGGCCAACCAGGTCCGTGCCAACATGACCTACAACCATGTGGTCGAGGGCGCCCTGGCACTCACCGGCTACTTCGTGTGGCACAAGATCTGCAAGTCACGCGGGATCTTCCCCGGCATGCAGGAGATGATCAGGCGTATCAGCATTGACGAGCGACGGCATATGGCCTGGGGCACGTTCAACTGCCGTCGGCACGTGGCAGCCGATGACGCCAACTGGAACATCGTCACGCAGCGGATGGACGAGCTGGTCGAGCCCGCGGTCAGCACAATCCAGCGCATCTTCGAGGGCGAAGGCGAAGCCCCGTTCGAACTGGACGAGACCGAGGTCGTCACCTACGCCGCCACCCGGCTGCAGCGCCGGATGGGCGCGATCGAGTCAGCGCGCGGCGTAGCGCCAGCCACCATCGACCTGGACTACAGCCCGGACAAGCTAGAGGACGAGTTCGGCGAAGAGGACATCGCCGCGCTCGAGAAGCTCTGAGCCGACGGGCGGCCTGGCGCTCCACGCGGAGTCCAGGAGTGCTGGTCAGATCCCGCTGATCCGCGCGGCGAGTTCGCCGTCCAGCTCAGCCAGTCGTTTCAGAGCTTCTGCCAGGCGGCCGAGGTCACCCCGGTCCAGGCTGCTCACCAGCGTCCGCGCGGCGCCCCAGGCATCGCCCCAGGACTCGTCAGCCAGCCGCCGGACGGCCCCAGCCAGCGACGCCGGACAGCGCCGGGGCAATCCGGCCAGCAGCCGGGCGCTGGCCTGCCGGGCGTAGCAGGCGAAGGCGAGCTCATCGGTGATCCGCTGGAACAGGTAGCGGCCGAACTCCACGTCGCGCCGTAGCTCAGCGGAATCGGTGAGCGCGCAGACGTACCCGAAGTTCTCCACCTCCGCCCGGAGCCTGTCGATCGCGGCTGGGCCCTGGTGGGTGTGAAAGGTGCCTGCCGGGGTGATCTCGGCCGACTCGTCCGCGCTCAGGTACTCCGCGCACGACCGGACGAGCCAATCCGCGACCTGATCCGGACGAGCCGGCTCGCTGGCCCGCTCGACCAGCGTCTGCCAGCCGGCGATGTCATGCACGTCGTGCTCGGGGAAGGCCGCCGACAGGATCGCGTCGCGGCTCATCGAGTACGCTCCGGCCCACCAGGTGTGGCCTTCGACCAGCCGCAGCTCGTCGGGTCCCGGCCCGTCACCATCGACAGCGACCACGTGCGGCAGCAGGCCATGGCTGGCTCCGGAGTATTCCAGCCAGGGCAGGTAGTAATCGTCCAGCGTGAGCAGCACGCCGCCGGCGTCGCCGCCCTCGGTCAGGGCGTCCAGGTAGTCCGCCCGGGCACAGCGCCGATCGGTGAACCGAATGCCGTGCAGTTGCTCGGACACCGTCCGCCAGCCCTTGCCCTGCACCGAGAACGCCGCGTCCGTGCGGTCGGTGAACGGCTGCGGCAGGCGGCTGAGCATCCGGCGGACCAGGGTGGCCGACCAGTCCGCCGCGATCACCATCGTGCCCAGGTCCAGGCCGAACCGGCGGGTGACGTATCCGAGCGCACCTACCTCGCACAACGGCGCGGCGACCTCGCCCACGTCGGCGGCAGTGCCAGGTAACGACTGCACGATGCCTCCCCTCCGGGCCTAGCTTCCGGGCTTGTCTTCCGGGCTTAGCTGCGCGCGCGGACCAGGTCGGCGATCATCCGCACCGAGTCGAAGTTCACCGCCCGGATGTCGATCGGCGCGATCCGCATCTTGTACCGGCGCTCAAGCCCGGCGACAATGGCGGCCAGGTCGGCTGACCCGAGCAGACCGGAGGTGAACAATGCCTCGTCGGGCCCGATCGCGGTGGCCTGCGGGCAGGACCGGACGATCGACAGCACGCCGGCCAGCAGGTCTTCCGGTCCGCTGACCGGGGTACGCACCCAGGTCCGTTCGGCTGCAGCCGCGTAGACCTGCTCCACGACGCCTCGACCGCGCGTGCCCCATCCGCGCCGTTGCCTGGGCCGCCGCGTTCGATCGCCGCCAGCAAGTACTCCCACTCCGCCCGCCAGGAACCGTCCCCGCCGCGGAAGTGGCTGGTGTCAGTGCGGAAAGGGCCCAGCGGTGCGGGGCGAGATCTCCACCCGCTGATCGCCGTAGGAGGAGCCGAGGCCGAGCACCGCCACCACGGCAGCCGCGCAGAGGAATTCCAGCCGGAACAGGTTGGACCATTGCGTCAGCGACGAGTGGATCGAGGTGACCGCGCCCCCTTCATGCCGGAGGAGCACGAAGGCGTTGTCCTCAAGCGGCTCAATCGAGAACATGTCGGCGTTCAGCGCACCGGTGACCTCGGTGACCTCGCCCAGGACCTGCCGCGCCAGGTCGACGACGTGGATGCCCTGCTCCATTAGCTGGCCGCCGCCGACCACGTCGGGATCGGCCCGCCATTCGCGCTCGTACCCGTCGCGCCCGGCGATGCCGTAGGCGCAGCGCAGGCCGAGCACGGCACCGAACTCACGGGCCCGCAACCGCTCCAGGGCGCTGGCCGTGCCCCGGTGGAACCGGTGGTTGAAGCCGCAGTGCAGCACCCGGCCGGCCGCTCTCGGCGGCCCGGACCATCGCCCAGGCCTCCGCCGAGGTGCGGGCCAGCGGCTTCTCGCACAGCACGTGCTTTCCCGCGTTCAGGGCGGCGATCGTCTGCTCAGCATGCACGTTGGGCGGGGTGCACACCAGCACCAGGTCGACACCCGGGTCCTCGACGGCCTGGCGCCAGTCGCAGCCGGGGGTACCGCCGAACCGCCTGGTCAGGGCGACAGCCTCGGCCTCGGTGGGCACCACCACGTGTCGCAGCCGACCACGCCTGGTGGCCATCATGGCCTCTATCCGACGGCCGGCCTGTAAACCGCCGCCGATAACCGAGATCTGCGGCTCGTCCTGATCTCCGTTCAGGTCGACGTGCACAGCACCACCCATCGGCGATCTGACAAGCTGCCAATCACGGCAAATGAGCCTATCATCACCCTTTGCGGGCAATCCCTTATCGCCGATGCCGATGCCGACGCCACTCCTGCCAGCCCGGCCCCGGGCCGATGCCATGGGGTTAAGGCTGATCGGTGGACGATTGCGAGCCGGGTAGCGGTCACGCTAGGTGACTGCGGCCGGTGGCGGCTGGTGCGCCGTTGTGGCCTGTCGTTTGATCTGGCGAGCCGGGTCGCTACTGACCTGCGGTTCGGCTGTTGCTGACGGGCTGGTCACCGGCCATGCTGTGTAATTCGGGGCGGCGGATTCGGGCGCGGCTGCGGCCGCTCGGTTCCCGACAGCCCGGAGGCGCTCGCGCTGCGGGCCGCGTCCGCAAGGACCTGGTCGCCCAGCGGGTCGCGGCGGCCAATCGGCTGCGGGAGCACCTGCGGTCCGCGTTCCCGGGCGCCGTCGGCCTGTTCAGCGAGCTGGGCTCGCCGGTGTCGCTTGAGTCCCTGTGCGCGCTCCCGTCCCGCGAGGCCGCCGCCGGGCTGGACGGGGAAGCGATCGCCGCCTGGCTGAAGACCGTCCCCCGGCGGAGGAACACCGCACGCCCGGAGGGGCTCGCGGGCCGCTCGCCAGCTCGCGTGGCGGCCGGGCTGCCCTGCGCCTGGACCCGCCCGTCACGCCGGACCCGCGCCGGCGCGACCGCCACGACCTTGCAGAACACCGTCACCTCGCCGGTGCGGATCCGCTCCGTCCCCCCGATGACCAGCGCAGACCGGTCCCCGTCCCCGACCGCCCGGCCGCTCCGCAGCGGCGACGCCACGTCCTCCAGCCGGAACGCCACGACCAGGCCGCCGCCGTCCCCGCTCTGTGCCGTCACCGGACGTCACGGCACGCACGGCCGTTGACTTTACGGGTAAGTTCTCCCAGAATGGCCGGGTATCCAGCGTCCAGATTGGGGTCGGCGCACTACGAATACCGCGAGGGGTCGCGTCTCACGTGTTACTGCCTGACCCACCGCAGGTCGTGCTGCCGGTCGGGGGCCGGGGCACCCGCCTGAAACCATATACTGACGCGTCGCCCAAGTGCCTGGTGCCCGTGCACGGCAAGCCATTCCTGGAATACGTGATCGAGAATCTGGTCCGCCAGGGGGTATGGGACATCGTGTTGTGCACTGGCTATCGGGCCGACGACGTGTGGGACGCCATCGGCGATGGCGCCCGCTGGGGAATCCGGATCCAGCACAGCCGCGAGCCCGAGCCGCTGGGCGCGATCGGAGCGGTCCGTCATGCGCTCGAGCTGCTGGACGAGGCCTTCCTGCTGAGCTACGGCGATGCCTATCTGACGTTACCGCTGCTGACCCTGGCCGCCCGCTGCGCACGTACCGACCGACCAGCGGTGATGTCAGTTTTCCGGCAGGAGCTGGCCGGGCCGGCAACAACTGCGGCAACACCGCCATCTACGGCGGCCTGGTCACCGGCTACCGGAAGAACTCCGGCCTGGCCGAGTATCGCTGGCTGGACTACGGCATCCTGGCGCTGGAACGGCAGCTGCTGGCCGGCAGCGCGGCGCGCGACGAGGACGACTTCTACGCCGCCCTGGCCGCGAGCGGCCGACTGGCCGCGCTGGAATGCGGTGCCGACCATCGCCCCTACGAGGTCGGCACTCACGCCGGGTACCGGGACTTCGCTGCGTTCGCGCGGACCGGCCACGCCGCCGCTCCGGAGGGCAGCACATAGTGATCGTTTCCAGCGCTCCAGTCCGTCTCTCGCTCGCCGGCGGCAGCAGTGACCTGCCCGAGTACTACCGTGAGCACGGCTGCGAGCTGCTGGCCGCCGCGCTGAACCGGCGGGTGCTGGTCCGGCTGTGGCCGCATCGCGGGATCCTGGTCCGCGACCAGGCCGAGGTCAGCGCCAGCAGGGTCGCCGACCTGCCCCGCACTCTGCTGCGCTGCGTGCTGGAGCATTACCGTGTCGATGGCGACGTGCGAGTCGAGATCGACTCGGATGTCTCGGCGGGCAGCGGGCTAGGCTGGTCGGGCGCGTTAGGCGTCGCCCTGGTCGGCGCGATCGCCGAATACGCTGGCTGTCCGGCCGCCCCCGCCGACGCGGCCGCGCTGGCGTTCCGGCTCGAGCGGGAGCAACTCGGCCGCACGGTCGGCCAGCAGGATCCGTGGGCGGCCGCGCTGGGCGGCGTGATGCGCCTGACGATCGGCACCGACGGCACTGTCCGCGCGCGGCGCGAACCAGAACTGGAGCGGTGCCTCGCGCCGATGCTCGACCGGTCACTGCTGATGTTCCTCACCCCCCTCCGGCGTTCCTCCAGCTCCGTGCTGGACGTGCAGGTGCGCCGGCTGCGCACGGACGGCACCCCGACCGCAGCCGCCATGCACCTGATTGCCGCGCTAGTGCAGCCGTTCGAGCAGGGCCTGCGCGGAAGCGATGTGTACCGGCTGGGCGAGGTGTTGCACACGCACTGGACGGCCAAGCGCGCCGCCTCGCCGCTAGCCAGCACCGGCGAGGTCGACGACTGGTATGCCATGGCGCGCGGGGCGGGCGCAGTCGGCGGCAAGATCATCGGCGCAGGCGGTGGCGGCTACCTGCTGTTCGCCTGCCCTGAGGACCGCGCGGCCGACGTCACCCGTGCTTTGACCGGGGCTGGCCTGTCGAGGGTTCCCGTGGCGCTGGAGCCGGAGGGACTGACCGTAGCCATGCCCGAGGACGGCCAGGGACTGAGCCTGGCCGCGGGTCCTTTCTCCGCCGAGGGTGACTGTGACTGAAATCAGCAGCGACTACGTGCCCTTCGCCGGGCCGAGCTTCGACACACGGGAAATCGACGCGATTACGGCCGTGCTGCACCGGGGGTGGGTGTCCACCGGGCAGGAGGCGGCCGAGTTCGAGCGGGAGATGGCAGAACTGGCCGACCGCAGGTACGCCGTCGCCTTGAACTCCTGCACCGCGGCGCTACATCTGGCCTACCTGGCCGTCGGGGCCGGGCCGGGCGACGAGGTGATCGTACCGACGGTGACCTTCACTGCTACTGCGGCCGCCGTGGTGCACGCCGGCGCTACCCCCGTGCTGGTGGACGTGGACCCGGTCGACCTGAATATCGCGCCCGCGGCGGTCGAGGCCGCGCTAACGTCGCGGACCAAGGCCGTAGTCGCGGTGCACTTCGCCGGCCGGATCGCGGATCTCGCCCCGCTGCGCGCGCTTACCCTGGCACGCGGGATCGCGCTCATCGAGGACGCCGCGCACACCCTGCCCGCGTTTCGCGCGGGCCGCCCAGCCGGCTCCGTCGGCGACGCCGCCGCATTCTCCTTCTTCGCCACCAAGCCGATCACCTCCGGCGACGGCGGCATGCTGGTCACCGACTCGGCGGAGATAGAAGAACGCGCCCGGGTTCTCAGCCTGCACGGCATCTCGCGAGAGGCGGCGGCCCGGTACGCCCCAGGCGGGTCGGCCCATTACGAGGTATTCCACGCCGGGTTCAAGTACAACATGACCGACCTGGCCGCGGCGGTGGGCCGCGCGCAACTGGCCAAGCACCAGGACTTCTGGCGCGCGCGTCGCGATGTGGCCCGGCGCTACGACGCCGGGCTGGCCGATCTGGACGCGATCGAGCCTCCCCGCGGCGATACGCCCGAGGACCAGAGCTCCTGGTATCTCTACGTGATCCGGCTGAACACCGAGCGTCTGTCCATCGACCGGGACCAGTTCTGCGCGGAGCTGCATGAGCTCGGCGTCGGAACCAGCATCCACTTCCGGCCGCTGCACACCTACAAGTACTACCGAGAGCACGTGGTGTCGGCCGGTGCCGCCTTCCCGGTCGCGGACGCGGCCTTCCCCCGGATCGTCTCGCTTCCCATGCACACCGCACTGACCGAGCGAGACACCGAACGGGTGGTGGAGTCGGTGCGGGCCCTGAGCCGGAAATACGCGCGGTGACCCTCACGTTCGATGGCCCGCTGATGCGCCGCCTGGCCTGCGACACGATCAGCCCCGGGCTGAACCCGGAGTACGGCTGGCTAGCCGAGCGGAACGTCAGCGACCCGGTGTTCATGCTGCACGTAGCCGACCGGCCGGAGGGCTCGCCCGGCCGGCTGCGCGCCGCGCTGACCGAGCAACTGGCCGCCGACTCCTACGACGGGTTCGGCTGGTCACAACACGGCCTGCCGGCATTGCGGCAACGGCTGGAGTCATGGATCGCGGCCAGCGAGGGCTGGCCCGCCGGGTGCGGACTGCGGGTGAGCGTTGGCTGGACCGGCACCGGGCCGGCCATGTTCGACCTGATGCGGCTGATCGCCGACCGCACCGGTACGGGCGCCGCGGTGCTGGTGCCCGAGCCGGGCTGGAGCTACCGCCAACGCGTGCTGGACTCCGGGCTTACCCCGGTGAGCTACCCGGTCTCGGTGGCCAGCTCCGCCTGCCCCACCGTGGACTCGTTCGCCGAGGTCGTACACGGATGTCGCACCGAGGGGCGGCCGATCGGCCTGATCCTGCTCAACCCGCAGCATAATCCGACGGGGGCGAACTTCGCGCCCGAACTGATCCGGGCGATCGACCGTCTCGCCGTCGAGCACAACACATTCGTGCTGGTGGACAACGCGTTCTTCGACCTGACCGCAACCGGGGTGGCCCCGGTCAGCGCGGTGCCCCTGCTGGCGCGGACCGCGGAACGAGGCCGACTGTGTCACGTCCGCAGCCTGAGCAAGCAGTTCGGCTGCAACAGCTGGTCTCTGGGCGCGGTGTCGGCGTCCACGGTGCTGCTGGACGAGTTCGCCGACCGGTGGCGCGGCAGCCGGGAGGACCCGTGCGGCCTGCGCATGCAGGCAGCCATGGCGACCTGGCTGGAGTCAGCGGACGCCGCCATGTACACCGCGGGGCGGCGCGCTGAGATCGCATCCAACGCCGCGCTGCTGCGAGAGTGGCTGACCGCCCAGGGCCTGACCGTCATCGCGCATGGCGGAGCACCTTATGGGCTGCTTCGACTGCCGCCGTGGACGACCGACCATATATCGTTCCGGCACGCGCTTTTCCGGCGAACCGGGGTAATCGCCGGCGTGGCGGCCCAGCCCGGCGGTCCCGGATGGCTGAAGTTGTTCCTTGGTCGCGACACCGAGTTGTTCGCCAGCGCGACAACGGCGATCGCCAACGCCGCCGGGCTGTGGCGTGATCGTTCCGAATGCCTCGCTGGGAGCGCCTGAGACATGCCCGCTCCCACGTGCTCCCCCAGCCGGCCAGGTCAGTGTTGAGGTGACCCATGCGCAAGATCACCGAAGATGAACGGGCGGAGTTTCACGAAAATGGTTTCGTGGTCCTCCGGGGCATTATATCGCCGACTCGGATAGCTCTGCTCAGGCAAGGCGCGATCCGTGCCACGGCGGAACGTGAGCAGCAGCGAAAAGAGCGAGCCGACGAAATCAGCGCCATGCGCGGGGCTGAAGCACGCGGTGAAATTATCCTCCCCGCTACGAGGCTGCACGTGGTCGAACAGATGTATCAGCTCTGGGAGCGATTCCCCGAAATGCGTCGGCACGCACTGGATCCGCGTCTAGCGCAGATCGCCGCCGATGTCCTCGGGGTGCGACGCCTGCGACTGTGGTTCGACCAGGTCATGATAAAGAATCCTGGCGACGGGCCCACCCCGTTCCATCAGGACAACGCCTATGCGCCGTTCGACCTTTCGTGTGGCGGGTGTGTGACGCTCTGGGTCCCGCTGGTACAGGTTAACGAGTCGATGGGCTCGCTGCGTTACATTACCGGAAGTCACCGATGCCCGGTACTGGCACCGCTACCATTGACCGCCGTGGACAGCATCGCCTCGCTCCTACCGCAGAAGGGCCGGGAGCTCGCCGCTGCTTTCTGTACTCGGCTCTTGCTCGGCGACGCATTGCTGCATCACGGAACCACTATCCACGGTGCGGGGCCTAACAGATCCGGACAGGCCCGCCCGGCTTTCCTGACATCGTATTTCTGTGACGGCGCACGGCGCCTTCCAGGAATGGAATTCTATCCGTTCGACCAGGACGGCATTAGCGCCGGCCAGGTCGTGAACGGCCCGAGCGCGCCTGTCGTTACGCTATCGTGAGATGCATACCTCATGCTGCCGGACTGGCGTGCGGGATAGACCATAGATAGTCACATCTTCGTGACAGCAACGGTGGCAGTAGCGTGTGCTACTGATCGGCCATTGGCATCGGTTACATGAGCCGCCAAGGTCCCGAACTTTCTTCCGAGTCGGACCGTCTCGCTGACGGAGGACAGTTCAGTACCGTCGCACGGGACGGGACGGGCATAACTGATCGTAAGGTCCAGCGTGCGGCACGTGCTCCGGACCGGGAGGCAAGTCATGGCGGCGCCCCACATCGAGCGCTCGGCGAGCATCGCGAGGGCGCCTCCCTGTACGGTGCCAAGTGGCGACCCGAACCATGGGCTGGCAGGCAGGACAAAGGCGCAGGTCCCCTTCCCTGCCTTGACCGGCCGCACACCGGTCAGGTGACACAAGGGAGGCTCGGGGATTTCGCGCGCGATAAGCTTGTGCAGTAATTCAAGGCCATCAATCTGGCAGGTCAAATCCGGCGGGAATCCTTCTCCCCGCGTTTCCAAGGTGAACGGCTCCATGCCGATAGTAGCGTCGCGCATGAGCGTCATGTCCGGTGGCGGAGTGGGCATCTCCTCCATGAATCGGAACAACGATGATCGCGACGAGCCTTGGCAAATCAACTCTCCGGCATCATCCTCGACCACGACCTGCGAAAGCATCGTTTCCTGGCCCATATGACGCACCTCGCCGGCGGCGCGCAATCGCCTGTCGTTCAGGGTAACTGGTCGCGTAAAGCTGAGAGATGCGTCCACGGTAACGAATCCCGTGATCGGGCCTACTTTCGTGTAGCCAGCCCCCGAGTGCGCCGCATCCGCCAATATAGCTAAAGCACCGGCCGGTACCCGGCCCTCCTCCCACTGGAGCCAGTCGGTTATATCGTTGCGGTATCCAACCTTTCCCGGCGCCAGCTCCTCGAAGCGGACTCCCACTAAACGCTCGACAGGCGCCCTGCCGGACTTTCCGCCCAACGTCCATTTCAATTGCTCAAAGCCGGAGAGCGCGAAAGCCCCAGGATACATTCTGGGATCAGCATCACTGTCTTCCTGGGGGTGCGGAAGGGTCAAGACAAACGGCCGACTAGGGTTTCTCGGGTCGGATGCGCGCCCTTGCGACATTTGCGCCTCCAGTCAAAGAGAATGCATACATACCGGGGAAAAATTTATCGGACCGCGAGCGACAAGTCAAGAGCCGCGGAACATTTTCGAAGAAATAGGCGAACGACGAGTTCCCGGATGGTTTTCCGAGATCAAGAATGGTGCCGGTAGAAGGCCGGGGTCGAAGATGGCATGCAGTTCGAGGCGGGCGAGTGAAGTGCCGACGCACTAGTGGGCCTCGAGTCCCGAACAAGGCCAACCTGCGCGAACAGCTCATCAGACAACTCCGACCACGCGGCACGCCCATCACCGATCGCCTGATAGCCGTTCCGGTACCGGACCCGTATTCAAGCCGAACGCGACGTCAAGCGCAGCACGCTGCGGATCCGGCAGGCCCTCGAGGTTGTCCAGCCCCACCCGCCAGATTGACGCTACAGGCGCCCGCGCGCGGCGACAACACCGGCCGCCGGCACCCGCCAGTAACCCGGCCGCAATGGACCTGCTGATCCGAAGGGCCAGCCAGCCGGCCCCGGCCGGAATGATGTCCGCTCGTCCCTCCCGCTGCGACGCTGACCCGGCGGCGGGATGTCAGAGCTTCCTGCCGAACGGCCGGCGCGGATTGCTCCCGGTGCCATAGCGGGATCGTGCAACGCGAAACAACGGGCGGATCGCCCCAAGAGGCTGGCGCGATCGTGCGGGCCGACCCCAAGCGCACTAACCCTGCAAGATCAACTATTTGGCCCCTGGCCGCATGGTCCTTACTAACGCCCCAAAGTCGCCTGCCCGCATCGTCGAGGCCGAGCAGCTCGCCCTGGATGCGCTCGTAGCTCAGCCCAGGTTCTCCCCTGCCATCTGCTCGATGAGCGCCGCCAGCCTGGCATTGACTGGCGGACGGCAGCTGCGGTGCTAGAGCTGACGAGCTGGGGCCGGATTTGCTGGCGCGATTTGCGTCAGAGCGGGGACTAGCTACCTGCTGATCTCCGGGCGCGTGTGACCCAGGTGGAGGGTCTGGTGCATGTGTCTGCTCAGTTCTGACCGTTTTGTCAGTGCCGGGCGTCTTGGCGTGACGTAAGGCGGCCACCTCGTGATCCTTCGAATTGATATCTGAGAGACGAAGGATTACAAAGTGGCCGTGGATGACATTGGGCCGGTTTCCGGCGCGCGTTTCGAGGAGACTCTCGCATCAGCGTCGTCGTCGCGGGCCGGAGCACCAGCACGCCTGCACTCAGCGCGGCCAGGCGCTGGTCGGCGACCTCGTCCTCAACGCACTGCGCCAGCCCCAGGCGCATGGCCTCGTCACTAGAGCTGATGTCCTGAAGTAACGTGCCCAGCACCGCGGGAGGAATTGTCAAGACCTGTGGATCAGCTTTCCAGTGGGGATCATTGTGTGATGGGCTGGTAGTGGAGCAGGACGTTGCCGGAGGTGAACTGCCGGGTCTTCAGCAGTTGGAGACGGGTCTTGCCGGCTCCTGCGAACAGGGATCTGCCCTGGCCCAGGATGACCGGGTTCACCATGATCCGCAGTTCGTCGAGCAGGCCTGTCTGCAGCAGGCCGGCGGTCAGCGTTGAGCTGCCCGCGATCACGATGTCTTTGCCGGGTTGCTGCTTGAGCCTGGCCAGTTCTTCTTCGGCATGGTGGCTGATGACCTGCGTGCCGGCCCAGCCGGCCTGTTCCAGCGTCCGCGAGATGACGATCTTGGGGGTGGTGTTCATCGCCTTCGCGACGTCCGGGTCGGACTCCTCTCCGGCGGGCGTGGGCCAGAAAGCGGCCATGAGCTCGTAGGTCACCCGGCCGAATACCAGCGTGCCGGCCTTGCGGAGCTGCGTCAGCGCGAAGTGGCTGAACTCCTCGTCGATGGTCTGCCAGTCCAGCGCCTGGCCCGGGTCGGCGTGGTAGCCGTCGGCGCTGATGATCATGAACGAGAACATCTTCCGCACGGGTCCTCCAGCTTGGTCGCTTCGTGCTGCTGAAGGTGTAGACGGTTCCGGTGCCCCGGGGTCATCTGGATGTGGACACCGCCGCACCCGGCAGCTAGCCGTGGCCGTCAGCGAAAGGCGGGAGCTACCTCTTGCATGAACAGGTCGCAGGTGTCCTTCACGCGGGCCAGGGAGCCGTTGAAGTCCGGGATGATGAGCTCGTCGGCACCGGCCTCCTGGTACCGGGCGACGATGGTCGCGACCTCGGCGGGGGTTCCGGCGATGACCGGCCGGCCGGGCAGTCCCTCCCGCTTGTCCTTCAGCCATTCCTCGTCTGTCGACAGGAACACCACCGCCTGGGTGGAGACATGAATGTGCGCTGGGTCACGGCCGACCTGCTCGCAATGCGCGTGCAGCACCGACAGCTTGTGCGTGAGCAACTCGGGCGTGGTCCAGGCATTCCAGTGATCGGCATACTGGGCGGCGATACGCAGCGTGCGCCGCTCACCGCCGCCGCCGATCAGCAGCGGCACCCGGGCCTGAACCGGGGCGGGCTGGTTCGGCGCGTCATCCAGCTGGAAGTACTGACCTGAGAACGTGGTCCGGGACTGGTCGAGCAGGGAGCGCAGGATCTGCGTCGCCTCCTCGAACCGGTCCATCCGCTCGCGCACTGTCCCCAGCGCGATGCCGTAGGCGGCATGCTCGTTCTCCTGCCAGCCGGCCCCGATGCCGAGCGTGAGCCGCCCGCGGCTGACCTGGTCGACCGCCGCCGCGATCTTGGCCAGGACGGCCGGGTGCCGGTAGGTCACGCTGGTCACCAGCGGGGCGAGCCGCACCCGCGGGACCGAGGCGGCCAGCGCCGCCAGGACCGACCAGCACTCCAGGATGTCCCCGTCGAGCGGCGCCGGGCCGGGGCCATTGGGCATGAAGTGGTCGGCGAAGTACACGGCGTCCCAGCCGGTCTGCTCGCAATGCGCCGCGAGTTCGTGAATCTCATCCCAGGACCGGCTGGGCGACGGCCAGATACTGAAGCGCATGCCGGGCATACTAGGCGCTGGCCCGCCAGGCCCGGTCACCGGCCACGCGGGTACATTCAGCAGGCAGCCGTCACCAAGCCCGCCACGAAAGCGAGGTCGCCGCGCGATGCAGATCGGTGTCGTGTTCCCGCAGACCGAGATCGGCCCGGATGCCGGAGCGGTACGCGCCTACGCTGCGCGCGCTGAGCAGCTGGGCTACCGCCACCTGCTCGCCTACGACCATGTGCTGGGCGCGGATCCGGAGGCCCATCCGGGCTGGAGCGGCCCCTACGACGTCTTCACCACGTTCCACGAGCCGATGGTCCTGTTCGGCTACCTCGCCGCGGTGACCCGGCTCGAGCTGGTCACCGGCATCATCATCCTGCCGCAGCGGCAGACCGCCCTGGTGGCCAAGCAGGCGGCCGAGGTCGACCTGCTCACCGGCGGCCGGTTCCGGCTCGGCATCGGACTGGGCTGGAACCGCGTCGAGTACGAGGCGCTGGGCAGGGACTTCACCAACCGGGGGCGCCGGGCCGAGGAGCAGGTCGAGCTGCTGCGGCGGCTGTGGACCGAGCAGAGCGTCACTTTCCGCGGCACCGACGAGCAGGTCACCGGCGCGGGCATCGCCCCGCCGCCGGTGCAGCGCCCCATCCCGGTCTGGTTCGGCGCCCAGTCACCGGCGGCCTACCGGCGGGCCGGGCGGCTGGGCGATGGCTGGTTCCCGCAGGTCCCGCCCGGCCCGCAGCTGGACGCTGCCCGCGCGATCGTCGATCAGGCGGCCGTCGCCGCGGGGCGCGATCCCGCCGCCATCGGGATGGAGGGCCGGGTCAGCTGGAAAGGCGACCCGGCCCAGCTGGCGGACCAGGCCGGCGCCTGGGAGCAGGCCGGCGCCAGCCACCTGTCGGTCAACACCATGGGCGCCGGGCTGGCTACCGTCGACGCGCACCTGGCCGCGCTCGAGCATGCCGCCGCGGCGCTCGGCCTGACACCGAGCCCGTAAGTGCCGTATTGGACGGACACCCGCAGCGTGGTATTACAGGCCGATGTATATAAGCCCATCCTGCCGGCCATGCGGATGGCCGGCTGGTCGAGGCCTGCCTTGGTCCGGCGATCTCGCGGTCGGCATCAGGCCAGGCGGAGGCGCTGGCCCGCGATGCGGCTGGGGGTCACCCGGATGAAGTGCTCGGGTTCCCCCTCGATCCACGGCTTGAGATCGACGCCGGCGATCGCCGCGCGCTCGGCCTCGGTATCCACGTTGTGCGCCGCGCCCCAGACGATCACAATCCATCCGTCGCGCGCCTCGGGATCGGTCTGGTCGATCTCCACCGCGACGTCGTAGTCGGCGTGCGGGATGCCAGTACGCAGGTCCTCCTCGGTGAGGAGGGTCCGGTAGGTGCGAAAGACGATCGACCCTTGATGCATCTGGTACTCAAAGGGCAGCGCTACCGGCCCGTACCGGCTGTCGTACACCAGGCGGGCGATTGTTCCGGCCCTGAGCAGCTCCATGCACTCGGCCTCGCCCAGCCGCTCCAATACACGCCGGGCGCCTGTCGCTGACCCGGGCGACTCGGAACTGCCTGGAGAACCGGGACCGCTTTGATTTGCAGGCATAGCTCTTATATTCCTAGCTCTGGTCGCCTGAACCGCAAGACGTGCCGGGTGGATAGGCGGCCCGTCGTCCGCGTAGGCAGAGCGGAGGCCTGACGTCCTTGAAGACGGCGTCGCAACGGGATGAGCTGCCGGTGCGGAAGCCCGATGATCACTGTGCTCCTGGCCGTGCGGGCGTGCCGTGCGGCCGGGGCGGCGGTGCGCTTACCAGTGGTCTACGTGCAGCACGTCCGCCAGTGGCCGGCGTGCGGCGCGGCGGAAGGTGTCGCCGGTGTAGTAGGCGGTCGGGATGAGCGCACCCTGCCGGATGCCATCGGGGAGCCCGAGCAGTGCGGCGATCTCGGTCTCGTACCGCAGGTGCAGCGTGGTCCAGGCGGTACCCAGTCCCCTGGCCCGGCAGGCCAGCATGTAGCTCCACGCGGCAGGCAGCAGCGATCCCCACAGGCCGGCCTGCGATTCGCCCGCCTGCCAGGCGGAACCTACCGTGATACACGGAATCACCTGCACAGGCACCTGGCCCATGTGCTGGGCGAGGTACGCGCTGCTGCTGGTCACCCGGGCCATAACCTCGCTCCCGGTCCCGCCGCCCCGGCTCGGGTCGGCAGCGGCGCTGGCGAGGTAGCGCTCGGTCGAGCGCCGGTAGAAATCCCCGATCTGCGCCCGCACCTGCGGATCGGTCACCACGATCCAGTGCCAGCCCTCGCGCATGCCGCCATTCGGCGCCTGAAGCGCGATCTCGAGGCACTCTTTCACCACGTCGAGCGGCACCGGACGGGTCAGGTCCAGACGCTTGCGCACGGACCGAGTAGTGGTGAGCAGCTCATCAGGCGTCAGCGGCATACCCGGCATGATCGCACAGGAGACTACGGAAGGGATTTCGCAGGCACGCTAGATCTGTACCCAATCAGCGGCTTCATTCTCGTGACGCTGCTGCACGTCGGCCCGGCAGTCAGCCCGGCTCGGGTTCACTCCTATCGTGGGGCGTGCTGGTTGTCATGCCTTGCACTGGGGTGTCCCGGGTGTCATGCTCGGCCTGCAGGCGGTGCCCCCTCCACCACTTGCGCCTATTCCGCTGATACCGCCGGCCGGGTTCCGGGGACCGGCCGGGTCTGCGGGCACCCAGGGGGGAGGTGGCGGCCGGTGCGCATGCCCTTGCCTGCCATACCTAAGTTCACGGTTATAGGCGTCCCGCTGCTCATAGCCGGGACAGTCGCGGCTGCCGCGCCCATGACGGCCACCGCTGCGGCGACCCGGACCATGCCTGCGGCTTCTTCCGCCATCAGCGGCCAGTTGTCCGGCGTGGCCGTGACCTCTGCCAGCAACGCCTGGGCCGTCGGCTCCACCGGCACGACGCATGCCAGGACACTGATCATGCACTGGAACGGGAGGACGTGGCGGCGGGTGTCCAGCCCGGGCCCCGCGGGCAGCACGCTTCACGGCGTGGCCGCGATCTCAGCCCGCAACGCGTGGGCGGTCGGTTCCACCGGTAGCGGCAAGGCCCTGATCGTGCACTGGAACGGCACGGCGTGGCGGCGGGTGACCAGCCCAGGCGGCGGTCTTTCCGCAGTGGCCGCCACCTCGGCCCGCAACGCCTGGGCGGTCGGCTCCACCACCAGCGGCAAGACCCGGATCGTGCACTGGAACGGCAAGACATGGAACCTGGCGCCCAGCCCGAGCCCGTCCTCGGCGGGGTTCAGTTCGCTCGCATCCGTAGCCGCCACCTCGGCCCGCAACGCCTGGGCGGTCGGCTCCACTACCACTAGCACCAACTTCAAGAGCCTGATCCTGCGGTGGAACGGCCGGGCCTGGCGGCAGGTGCCCAGCCCGAGCGTGACGTTCGGGAAATTCGGCAGTCTTCTGGAAGGCGTGGCCGTCACCTCCGCCACCAACGCGTGGGCGGTCGGCTGCACCGACGGCTGCCCCGTCGGCGCAACCCCCTTGATCGAACGGTGGCGCGGGACGTCCTGGAAGCAGGTGGCTGCCCCCACTACCCCCTACGCTCTGTACAACCTGGTCGGCGTCGCCGCCACCTCGGCCAGCAGCGCCTGGACGGTCGGCGGCGGCGGCCCCGTCACCTCGGAAGCTGCGGCGACTGCGCACTGGAACGGGCACAAATGGACGTTGAGTCACGGAAGATCCGGCGCTGGGCTGGCCGGGGTCGCCGCAATCTCCGCCACTAACGCCTGGGCCGTCGGCGGCACCGCAAGCGGCCACGTCCTGATCATGCACTGGAACGGCACCACCTGGAAAGTGAGCTGACCGCCCGCCGACTGGCTGGCGGTTGTTAACTCGTCGCCCGCGGTCGTCCGGTCCCGGTTACGGGAATGGCTGGCCGCCTGAAGGGAGTTGGCAGCTGATGCGCGTGCCCCAGTTCGCCGCACGTACCGTCCGCATTCTCGCCGTGCCGCTGCTGGTGGCGGCCGCGGCCGCGCCGGCAGCGGCGGCTGCCACCCAGGCCAGGCCCCCGAACGCGGCGGATTCCCTGAGCATCACCGGTCAGCTGTTCGGCGTGGCCGCCACCTCCGCCAGGAACGCCTGGGCGGTCGGCACCAGCGGCGCCAGGACCCTGATCGTGCGCTGGAATGGGTCCGCCTGGAAGCGGGTGGCCAGCCCGTCCCCGGCAGCCGGGGCCTCCCTCGCCGGCGTGGCCGCCACCTCCGCCAGCAATGCCTGGGCGGTCGGTGCTGCCGGGGGCAAGGCCCTGATCGTGCACTGGAACGGCAGAGCCTGGAAGCGGGTGCCCAGCCCGAGCCCGGCGGGCGGCGCGACGCTCGCGGGCGTGGCCGCCACGTCCGCCCGCCACGCCTGGGCGGTCGGCACCACCGGTACCGGCAAGACCCTGATCGAGCGGTGGAACGGCAAGACGTGGGCTCAGGTACCCAGCCCGAGCCCGCAGCGCGGCGAGCTGATCGGCGTGGCGGCGACCTCCGCCAGCAGCGCGTGGGCGGTTGGCAGCGCCCTGCCCAGCAGCGGCCCCGGCAAGACCCTGATCCTGCGGTGGAACGGCAGGACGTGGAGGCGCGCACCCAGCCCGAGCCCCGGAGCCGACGCCAGTCTCGCTAGCGTGGCCGCGACCTCGGCCCGCAACGCCTGGGCGGTCGGTGTTACCGGCAACGGCCTCGGTTCTATGAACACCTTGATCGAGCGGTGGAACGGCACGGCGTGGAAGCGGGTATCCAGCCCGAACGACGACGGCCCGCTGCTCGGCGTCGCCGTCTCCGCCCGCAGGGCCTGGGCGGTTGGCTGCAGTAAATGCGACAGCGGCCTTGACCAGGCGCAGCTGCTCGGCTGGAACGGCAAGACGTGGACACGGGCCCCCGGTCCGGCTCCCGCCGAGGGACACTTCCTGTCCGGCGTGTCCGCCACCTCCGCCACCAACGCCTGGGCCGTGGGCCAGGCCGCCAGCCTCACCGGCCCGACCAAGACCCTGATCCTGCGGTGGAACGGCAAGAGGTGGAAGTGACTGCGCGCTCGGTCAGGATCCTCGCCGTCCCGGTGCTTGTCGCGGGGCTGGCCGCCGGGATCGCTTCCGCCCCCGCCGCTCAGGCCAGGCCCGCGGGCCCGGCGGCATCACTGAGCATCAACGGCCTCCTGTCCGCCGTGTCCGCCACCTCCGCCACGAACGCCTGGGCCGTCGGTAACACCGCCGCTGCCGGTCCAGGCAACAAAACGCTGATCCTGCACTGGAACGGCACCTCCTGGAGGCAGCTGCACAGCCCCGCCCCCGCGGGCAGCTACCTCTATGGCGTGGCCGCCACCTCCGCCACCAACGCCTGGGCGGTCGGCCCTTCCCGCAGCGGCAAGCCGGTGATCCTGCACTGGAACGGCGCCGCCTGGAAGCGCATGGCCAGCCCCAAATCCGTCGCCGGCCTGTACAGCGTGACCGCCACCTCCGCCACCAACGCCTGGGCCATCGGCGTCGCCACCGGTGGCAAGACCGCGATCCTGCACTGGAACGGCACTAGCTGGAAGCACATGGCCAGCCCGAACCCGGGAGCCAGCCGCAGCCTCATCGGCGTCGCCGCGACCTCCGCCCGCAGCGCCTGGGCCGTCGGCGAGGCCGGCACGACGGTCAGCAGCAGAGCCCTGATCGCGCGCTGGAACGGCACCGCCTGGAAGACCGTGCCCAACCCGGCCCCGGCGAACACCGTGCTCGACGCCGTGGCTGTCACCTCCGCCGGCAGCGCCTGGGCGGTCGGCTTCAGCGGTACCAGCGACCGCGCCCTGATCGAGCGGTGGAACGGCACCAAGTGGAAGACCGTGTCCAACCCGGCGCCAGCCGGGTCCGCCCTCGTCAGCGTCGCCGCCACCTCTCACGGCAAGGCCTGGGCCGTCGGCGGCTCCGGCGGCACCAAGACCCTGATCGAGCGGTGGAACGGCACCACCTGGAAGACCGTGCCCAGCCCAGACCCCGGGCTCAGCACCCTCTCCAGCGTGGCCGCCACCTCCGCCACCAGCGCATGGGCGGTCGGTTACAGCAGCCGCGGCAGTGTCACGAAGACCCTGATCTTGCGCTGGAACGGCACCGCCTGGAAGTGACTGGCTCCGATGAAAGATGCCTCTCAATCCTTTCACCCAGCGGCGCCAATCATCCTGCCGCGGTCATCGCTGGCCGGCCACATCCCGCCGTCCTGCCGGCATGCCGTTACGCTCGCTTCAGGCGGAAGGTGCGGATCTCGAACGGGCGGAATGACAACTCGACCATGCCGCCTTCGGCGACGGGCAGCGGCCCGGCATCGGCCAGCGGGCGCTCCAGCAGGTCGGTCGGGGTAGCCGTGACCACAGGGAAGCCCGCGATCAGCCGGGCGCTGGCCCGGCCGCCCCGGGATTCGTACAGGCGGACGACCACGTCACCCGACTGATCGTCGGCCAGCTTGACCGCTTCGGCCACTACGGCCTGGTTGTCGACGGCCAGCAGGGGCGGGACCGACGTGGCCGCCCCGCCGCGGACCTGGCGCTCCGGCAGGTTGATGAGATAGCCCTCGCGGACCGCGTCGGCGATCCGGGCGCCCGGCACGAACGCGTAGCGGAACGTGTGCACGCCCTGGTCGGTGTCCGGATCGGGGTAGCGCGGCGCGCGCAGCAGGGACAGCCGGACCGTCGTCGTGGTGCCCCCGTCGGGCCGCGCCCGGCTGGTGACGTCGTGACCGTAGGTGGAGTCGTTGACCAGCGCGGCGCCCCAGCCGGTCTCGCCGACGTGCAGGAACCGGTGGGCGCAGATCTCGAACTTGGCCGCTTCCCAGCTGGTGTTGCAGTGCGTCGGGCGGAAGACATGGCCGAACTGGGTCTCCGCGGCCGAGCGGTCGGCGCGGACGTCGACCGGGAAGGTGACCTTGAGGAACTTCTCGCGCTCCTGCCAGTCAGCCTCCGTCTCGAAGTCCACCCGCTTGGCCCCGGCCCGCAGCGTGATCAGCTGGGTGACGCGGGAGGCACCGAAGGCGCGGGTGACGCGCACCGTGGCGGCGGCGTCCGCAGCCGGCTCCTCCGCCTTGACCACCTCCAGCTCGGCGACGTCGGTCAGGTCGGTCACGGTGTTGCGGTAGAACCGGTCGACGTCCCAGGCATCCCAGTTGGCCGGCAGGTCAGGGTGCAGCTGGAGGAGGTTGGCGCTGGCGCCGGGAGCCAGCGCCTCCCGCCCGGCGGCCAGGTCGATCACGGAGGTGACCAGGCCGCGCTCGTCGATGACGACCCGGAGCAGGCCGTTATCCAGCAGGTAGCCCGCCGCCGGGCAGGTGCCCCGCCTCGACGGCGGCAGGCGCGGCCGCGGGCGCCCGGCGGCCATGGCCGGGATGCCCTCGCGCTCGAACGGCGCGGCGTTGAAGATGATGGCCTCGCCCGGGCTGGCGTCGTCCGGGCTGGCGTCGTCCGGGTCCCCGGCCAGCGCCTGCTGGGCGGCGGCGATGATCTCCTCAAGCTCCGCGGCGACCGCCGCGTAGGTGGCGCGCGCCTCGCGGTGCACCCAGGCGATCGACGAGCCGGGCAGGATGTCGTGGAACTGGTGCAGCAGCACCGTCTTCCACAGCCGGTCCAGCTGCTCGTACGGGTACTGGTAGCCGGCCCGGACGGCGGCGGTGGCCGCCCACAGCTCGGCCTCGCGCAGCAGGTGCTCGCTGCGCCGGTTGCCCTGCTTAGTCTTGGCCTGCGAGGTGTAGGTGCCGCGGTGCAGCTCGAGGTACAGCTCCCCGACCCAGACGGGCGGGTCCGGGTACTCGGCCTGGGCCTTGGCGAAGAAGTCGGCCGGCTTCTCGATCTGCACCCGGGCCGAGCCGTCCAGGTTGCCCAGCCGCCGCGCCCGGGCCAGCATCTCCTCGGTCGGGCCGCCGCCGCCGTCCCCGTAGCCGAACGGCACCAGCGAGCGCCTGGCCCGGCCCTTGTCCCGGAAGTTGCGCACCAGGTAGGCCAGGTCGCGGCCGGACAGGTCGGAGTTGTAGGTATCCACCGGCGGGAAGTGGGTGAACACGCGGGTGCCGTCGATGCCCTCCCACTCGAAGGTGTGGTGCGGGAACTTGTTGGTCGTGCTCCAGCTGATCTTCTGGGTGAGGAACCACTTGGAGCCGGACAGCTTGATCAGCTGCGGCAGCGCGCCGGAGTAGCCGAAGGAGTCAGGCAGCCAGACCTCCTCGGTCTCGATGCCGAACTCCTCCAGGAAGAACCGCTTGCCGTGGACGAACTGCCGGGCCATCGCCTCGCCGCCGGGCATGTTGGCGTCCGCCTCCACCCACATGCCGCCGACCGGCACGAACTGGCCTGACGCCACCTTCTCCGCGACACGGGAGAACACCTTCGGATGGTGCTCCTTGATCCAGGCCAGCTGCTGGGCCTGGGACATGACGAAGATGAACTCGGGATGCTCGTCCATCAGCGACGTCACGTTGGACGCGGTCCTGGCCACCTTCCGGACCGTCTCGCGCAGCGGCCACAGCCAGGCTGAGTCGATGTGCGCGTGCCCGGCCGCCGAGACCAGGTGCGCGGAGGCGTGGGCCGGCCCGGCCAGCGCCGGGGCGAGCTCACCGCGGGCGGCCGCCGGCCGTGCCCGGCACGTCATCCAGGCTCAGCGTGTCCAGCGCTCGCTCCACCGCCCGCAGGATCTCCCAGCGCCGCGGACCGTCCACCGGGAGCTCGTGCATCAGCTGGCTGAGCACCTCCAGGTCGTGGACGAGTTCCCAGACCTCGGCGTGGAAGACGGCCAGCTCGGCCTGCCGGAGCACGTAGATCGGCTCGTCCCCGGCGGTGAGCGTGTCCCCGAGCGGCGTGACCGGCCGCTCGATCGACGGATTGGCCGCCGCCTCCACGAAGAACCGCACCGAGCCATCGGACGGGGCCAGCTGGCTGAGCCGGACCGACCTCTGCCGCGGATGCAACCCGTGCACCGGGGACCCGTCCGGCAGGTAGATCAGGCCCTCCGCCGTGAAACCGGGGCCCCTGCCGAAGCCCAGATCGATGACCGCCACGACCTCCTGGCCGTCCCACTCGGGTGGCACCGCCCCGGTAAACGAGAACCAGGTAGTGCCCCAGGGCCGGCCCCAGGCTTCGCCCACCTCGGCCGGCCGGTACTCCGCCGCCAGCCCTTCGGCCGGCGGCACCGGCTCGCCCGGCACGTGCCAGGCCGCTACCTGCAGCGGCACCGTCGCACCGTAAACCGCGGGGCGTATCCGCTCGCGCAGCACCCGGTCCAGGCGTCGCTCGGTCAGCAGGCGGTCGTCATGCATCAGACTTGCTCCTCGGATACGTGCTCACACGGCGTTTTCGATTAACAGACGCGGCCCGGGCTGGCCGCCGCCGGGCGGCCAGACCACCTTGGGCCGGACGCAGGCGGTCCCCGGTGCGACGTACCGCGGCACATCGCACCGGGCTACCGCCTGACGATCAGCTCTTCGGCTTGACGTAACCGTTCTCGAGCATGACCGTCAGTTCCTGTGTCATGTTGCCCTGGCCCAGGACGTTCCACATCGGGCTGGTGCCCTGCGAGCTCACCGGCGGCCAGTTGGTGAAGTTCGCGGATGAGTAGGGGAACTGGTAGACCTTCGTCGCGTAGGTGATGAACGGCAGCTGCTGGTTGATCAGGCGAGCCCAGTCCCAGACCAGCTTGTTCATCTCCGGGCCCGGTCCCATCGTCTCCGACTCGCGGGCGATGGTAGAGGAGACGTCGACCTTGCCCAGGCCAGGGACGTTCGCGGTCGGCCCGAAGCCCAGGCCGCGGTCACCAGCGTAGGCGCCGAGATTCTCGAAGTTGGTAATCGGTCCCAGCAGCTGGTCGAAGTTGTTGTACAGCGGGTTGGGCCCGCCCTGGAGATCCATGGACAGCTGGAAGTTCCCGCTGAACACGTCGTTGGCCTGGGTCGTGCCCTGAGTCGCGTCGACGCTGGAGTGGATCCCGAAGGCCGTCAGCGCGGTAGCCGCCTGGTCGAACGATGACACGATGTCGCTCGTCGCGGAGTTGACCAGGAACGACAGGGTGAAAGGTTTGCCGTTGGGCATGATCCACGTCGCGCCGCGCTTGTGGAACCCCGCCGACTGCAGCAGCGAGGTGGCCTTGGCGTGGTTCACCGGGTAGGTGTTGAGCTGGCTGATCTGGCTCGGCGTGAGATAGAGCGGGTTGAGATAGGTGGGCAGTCCGTCGGGGACGGTGTTCAGCACACCGCCCCGGTCGGCGATCGAGGATCCGCCATAGGCGGACGCGACCATGTTCGCCCGCGGTATCACGTAGGCGATCGCCTGGCGCACGGCGGTCATGCTGAGAGGGTACGCGTGGCTGTTAAACACGAGGCTGAAGGTGAATCCCCGTGGAATCGCCGTGTGCGACCCCTGGGTCGACTGCCAGCGCTTCAGGATCGCCGGCGACATGTAGACGTTGGAGAAGTCGGCCGCGTCCGAGAAGAGCTTCGGGTAAATGGCCTGGTTCTGGTCGTTGAGGTAGTCGATGCCGGGGATGTGCACCTGGGAGGCGTCGTAGAAGCCCGGCCACTTCACCAGCAGGGCCTCGGCGGTGTTGATCGCCTTGAGCGTGAAGGGACCGTCACCGACTATCTTCGTAACGTTGAGGGCGGAGAGCTTCTTGAAGTCCGCCTTCATCGCCGTGTACTGGGACATCTTCGCCGCGGCGGCGGGGTCGGTGTCGTCCTTGGCCCAGTACGCGAGCTCATCCTGCTTCACGGACGCGCTCACAAACTGGCCGTAGGTGCTGGCCGGCACGATGGTCTGCGGCAGGAGCTGGTCCTCGAGCAGCGTCGTGTCGGTGCCCGGCCGGGTGGTGAGCACCACCTCGCTGGAGTTCGGCGCGCTCACGTTGGATATGTAGAGCCATCCGCCGGTGCCGGTGGTGCCGCCCTGGCTGTTGCCGCCGAGGCCGTTCAGCAGGATCGTGTCATAGACGTCGGTGCTGGTGACTGGCTTCCCGTTCTGCCACTTCACCCCGGGACGCACGTGGATGGTCAGGGTGTCCCCGCTCACCGTCCAGCTGCTGGCCAGCTGGGGCGTGAAGCTGGTGAGGCTCGGGTCGTTCTCGACCGCCAGGGGCAGCTGTATCAGCCCTTGGACGATGCCGAGGGCGACCGGGCTGTACTCATTGAGCGACCACGTGGTACCCCAGCTACAGCAGGGGTCCCATTTCAGGTACGACGCCGTGCCGGTACCGCCGCCACCGCCTCCGCCGCCGCTGCTGCACGCCGCGGCCGCCAGCGCGATAGCCGCGCCCGCCGCGGCCAGCCGCACCGACCGACGTATTACTGACCGAGGACTGCCTCTTCCTGCTCTACTTCTTCTCACGCCTGTCTCCTTAGGTTTACTGGCGTCAGATATCCGCTTGTCCCCGCTATCCCCGCCCCGTTTCTGCGGCGTCCCTGGTCAGCCGGAGGTAAATGGCTGGCCCGAGAACGAGCACCAGGCTGACCGCGATCGCGAAGTCGTCCGCCATCACGTCAGCCCGGTCCGGCATCGGCATCAGGCGGACCAGGACCGCCATGGTCAGCAGCACCAGCCCGATCCGGACCAGGAGCGCCAGCGTGAGTCGCAGCATGGTTCACCCCGCCTCTTTGTCCACGGTCAGCACGGGAAGGTCGATGGCCTGAGAAGCCACCGCGGGTACCTCTTCCGGGTACCAGCACGCGCTCCAGTGCCCGTCCGCCGCGTCGGCCGTCAGGCTCGGGGGCCGCTCGGCGCGACACCGGTCGCGGACAAACGGGCACCGGTTGGCGAACACGCATCCGGTGTCGGCCGGGTAGGCCTCGACGCGCTCGGCCGCGATCCTCGTCGCCTCCGACCGCCGCCGCCGGGCCCGCCGCGGGTCGGGCTCGGGAATGGCGTCGAGCAGGAGGAACGTGTAGGGGTGCTGCGGCCGGGCGATGACCTCCTCGACCGGCCCGCTCTCGACCACCACGCCGAAGAACATGACCATGATCCGGCCGCCGGCCGCGAAGTACCGGACTACGCCGAAGTCATGGCTGATAAACACATAGGCCAGGCCGTGGCTCTGCCCCAGGGACTTGAGCAGGTCCAGGATCGAAATCCGCATCGATACGTCGAGCATGCTCACCGGCTCGTCGGCGACCAGCAGGCTGGGGCGCAGCGCCATCGCCCGGGCGATCACCAGGCGCTGGCGCTGCCCGCCGGACAGCTGGTGGGGATAGCGCTCCAGGAAGGCCTGGCTGGTGTCGAGGCCGGCCAGGCCGAGCAGCCGCTGGACCTCGTCGCGTGTTTCACGGCGGGGGACGATCCGGTGGTGGCGCAGCCCGCCCGCGAGCGCCTCCTCCACCGTGAGCCCGGGGTTGAGCGCTCCGTAGGGATCCTGGTGGACAAGCTGGACCGACTGGCGGTACTCCCGGTAGTGAGCGCCGCGCAGTTTCCAGATGTCGGCACCCTCGAAGTTCACCGTGCCGCTCGATGGCTGGATCAGCCCGACGATCGCCCGCCCCAGCGTGGTCTTCCCGCACCCGGACTCCCCGACCACGGCCAGGGTCTGGCCCGGCTCGATATCGACGCTCACGTCCTGGAGCACCGGGCGGTCGTCCCTGGCGGTCTGGTACCGGTGCGACACGTGCTCAACGCTCAGCAAGCTCACTGGCCGCCTTCCCTCCCAGCTCGCTGTTCACGACATGACAGGAGACCGCATGACCCGAGGCGCTCACCCGCAGTTCCGGCTCGACCTCGGAGCAGATCGGCTGAGCCAGCCCGCAGCGGGGCGCGAAGCGGCAGCCCGGCGGCAGGGCGCTCAGGTCCGGCACCTGGCCCGGAATCGACCGCAGGCTAGAGGGATCGGCGGTCACGCTCGGCATGGCCGACAGCAGCGCCTTCACGTACGGATGCCGGCGTTCGTCGAAGAAGATCTCGTCGACGGTGCCCGACTCGACCAGGCGCCCCGCGTACATGACGGCCACCCGCTGGGCCAGCTCGGCCACCACGGCCAGGTCGTGGGTGACGAACACCACCGTGGTGTCGAGCGTCTCGTGCAGGTCCCTGATGATGTCGATGACCAGCCGCTGGCTCAGCACGTCGAGTGCGGTGGTCGGCTCGTCTAGCACCAGCATCTCGGGCTTGAGCAGCAGGGCGATGGCGATGGCCACCCTTTGTTTCATGCCGCCCGAAAGCCGGCTCTCGTAGGTCGGCCAGACCTGCTCGGGCCGCAGCCGGACCAGCTGGAGGAGTTCCTCGAAGTGCTGACGGCCCTCCTGACGGCTGGGGTACACCGCCGGATGGGCCTCGAGGATGTGCTCGACCTGCGCGCCGATGGTGATCACGGGGTTGAACGCGCTCATGGCGGCCTGGAACACCACCGCGATGTGCTGGGCCCGCAGTCGCCGGAGCTCGGCGTAGCTCATCCGGGCCAGGTCCTGGCCGCGGAAGCGGACCGCTCCCGAGACGATGCGACCGGGCGGCGGCACCAGCCCCAGCAGGGAGTAGGCCAGCGTCGACTTGCCGCAGCCCGACTCGCCCACCAGGCCGTACACCATGCCCTGGCCGATCGACAGGCTCACGTCCTGCACCGCGCGGACCGGGCCGAAGCCCACGGTCAGGTCCCGCACCTCGAGCACCGTGTCTTCGGCGAGCACCGTGTCTTCGGCGAGCACCTTATCCGCCATCACTGGACCCGCAGCCGGGGGTTGAACAGCCGGTCCATGGCTCGCGAGAAGTAGACCAGCGCCACCTGGAGGAAGACGATCGCCAGCATCGGCGAGAACAGGTAGAGGGCGCTCTGGCTGGTGTAGAGCGCGCCCTGGCTGATCGCGAGGTTGATCATGATCCCCCAGTTCGTCCCGGTGATCGGCGCGACGCCGAGCAGGTACAGGCCGACCTCGGCGTAGATGGCGTCGGTTACCGCGAGCAGGAAGTGGATGGCCACGTACGGGCCGATGTTCGGGAGCAGCTGGCGAAAGACGATGTTGCGCAGCGGGAGCCCCTGCACCTTGGCCGCCTCGATGAAGTCGCTGGTGCGCAGGCTCAGCGCCTGCGACCGCACCGCCCTGGCCAGTCCGGCCCAGCCGGTCACCGACAGGATCGCGGCCAGCATGAGAGGATTGGTGGTCCGCACGACAGCCGCGATCACGATGACCAGGGGCAGGCCGGGGATGGTGAGGAACACGTCGGTGACGCGCATCACGACCTGGTCGACGACACCGCCGAGGTAGCCGGCGACCAGGCCGACCGTCACGCCCACGACCACGACCATCACGGCCGCGGCGATGCCGACCTCCATGATCGGCCGCGTTCCGATGATCAGCTCGCTCAGCACGCTGTTGCCAAGGAAGTCGGTGCCCAGCGGGTACTTGGCCGACGGCGGCAGGTAGGCCAGGGCCGGGTTCTTCACGTAGCCGACGTGCGTCGCCAGCGGCCCGATGATGGCCACGACGATGTAGATCAGGACCACGATGGCGCCGATCAGCGCGGGCTTGTCATCCCGGCAGATCCGCCACAGATCGCGAAGGAACTTCATGCCGCCGGCCTCCCCGCTGGTCGGCCCGCCGCATCCGCCGTCTGGGTCTCCGCGGCCCGGCCGCTGCCCGTCAGCCCGGCTTGCCGGGCCCGGCCAGGGCTCATGATCCGCGGGTCCACCAGCGGGTACACGAGGTCGACGATGAGGTTGGACACCACCACCGCAATGGTGATCAGCAGGAAGCAGCCCATCATCACCGGGTAGTCGCGCTGGTTCACCGACTGGATCAGGTAGTAGCCGAGGCCCGGGTAAACGAAGAACGTCTCGATGAACACCGAGCCGCCGAACATGTAGCCGAGCGACAGCCCGAGGTTGGTCACCATCGGCAGCATGGCGTTCCGGCCGATGTAGGACCGGGTCACCCGGTACCGGGACAGCCCCCACGACTCCCCGGCCCGCACGTAGTCCGCGCCCATGATCGTCGACACCGAGCCCTTCATGGTCAGGGCCCAGCTGCCGAACGCGACGATCATGTAGGACAGGGCGGGAAGGATGGCGTGCTGCAGCACGCTGCCGATGAACGGCACGTTCCAGCCGGGGGTGACGGTCAGCGCGTACGGCCCCGACGCCGGGAGGGCGTGCGCCTGGTCGGCGACCAGGTAGATCAGCACCAGCGCGATGATGTAGTTGGGCACCGCGGCCAGGAACGACACCACGCCGGTCGCGATCTTGGCCAGCAGGCTCTGCGGGAACGCGGCGATCAGAGTCCCGACGATCACCCCGAGGGCGAAGCTGACCAGCAGGGCCAGCCCGATCACCAGCAGGGTCCAGGGCAGGGCGCCCGCGATCACGCTGAGCACGGTCTTGCCGGGGTCGAGGATGGAGGTCCCGAAGTTGCCGCGGGCGGCGTTCCCGAGGTAGCTGAGGTACTGGTGCCATAGCGGGTCGCTCGGCTGGACGCCGTAGGCGGCCTGGACCCTCCCCGCGATCTCCTGGGTGGTGAGGCCGCCTTGCTGCGAGAGCTGGGCCTCCAGGTAGGACATGGCGTTGCCGGGCATGAGCCGGACCATGAAGAACGTCAGCGTGACCACGGCGTAGATCGTCACTACCGCCAGCGCCAGCCGCTTGGCCAGGAACGATGCCATGGGCATCCCCTGCTACTGCGGCCGCGCGTGCGGTTCAGGGACTAACGCGGCGCTGTCCTGCCATCGGCCATCACCGGCGGATATCACAAGCGTGCGCATGCCCTGCCTCCACTCCGGCGACTCACGGTCCGGCTGCCGGCCCCACCCCGCGCTCTACCAGCCAGAACCTGGGCCACTGCGTCAGGAGAGGTCATTTGTTATTTGTATGCAGCAAATGATGAATGAGGAAGGCGTGACTGTCAATAGTCGATATGTCATGACAAACGAGGTACACTCACGCGCGCCTGAGGCGCGGGCGCGGCATGGAACCAGGGCCCGGCAGCGGGCCGGCGGCGGGCCCGCGGTCAGTGCGCGACGGGCAGCCCGGTCACCGCGCTGATCAGGTCGGCGGCCCGGCTGACCGCATGCTCCGGCGACAGCCGGGCGGTGAGGACCGCCTCCAGCATCGCCCTCAGCTGGGCGGAGACCAGCGCATACGCCGGGGTTACCGGCCGCGTCACCGCACCGTCGAGCAGGCCGGCGGTGAACGCGTGGAACGGCGAACGGCCGACCAGTTCCGCGGCCACGGAGCGACGGGGCGGGATCTGGCCGGTACGGGTGAAGAATCGCGCCATCGCGGGACCCGCGACAGCGCTCTTGAGCACTTCCATGGCCGCGGCCGGCTGCCTGGCCTGGCGCGGAATGCAGTACACGAAGCCGCCGACCAGCACCGAGGACTGGCCGCGTGGCCCGGCAGGCACGGGCATGAAGCCGAACGTATCGGTGAGGGCGTCCAGTTCCAGGCCTGCGGAGCGCGCGAGCGCGGGCGCCTCGTAACTGCCTCCGAAGGCCATCAGCGCCTCGCCTCTGGCGAGCATCTGGATCGGCCAGTCCCGCTCATGGCCCACTGCCCCGGTCGACAGCACCTTGTCGTCCACCAGCGTCTGGAGGAGGCGCATAGCCTCCACGCTGGCGGGCGAATCGAGCGTCACCGCGTCCGGGCCCAGTACCCGGGCCGCGTTGGAGGCCAGCAGCGCGACCAGGCAGTAGGTGGCGAACTCATCGGCCGACGGCCCGGCCGGCATGACCAGCACCGGTCCGCCCCTGGCGCTGACCAGCCGACGGCCGATGTTCTTCAGTTCCGCCCAGGTGCGAGGGCCGTCCGCGCCGATGGCGGCCCGTTCGTACCACATCCCGGCCACGTCCATTTCCGCCTGCACCGCCAGGGTGCGCGCCGCCGATGCGGTGCGCATCGACGAACGGCTCAAGGAAATCGCGGCGAGCGTCGTTCTCCACCCATGACGAGTCGAGCTCCTCCAGCGGCCACAGGAACCCGGACGCGGCAAACTCCGCCACCCACACCGAGTCGAGGATGGCCAGGTCTGGCGCGCGGCCTTCGGCCACCGCCCGGACGAAGACGGCGTGCAGGTCGTTCAGCTCCGTCTGGGCCACCGACAGCCGTACGCCCGGCGACGACATCCGCAGGTGCGGCTCCCACCGGTCGAACGTCGGCATCAGCACCCGTACCTCGCTGGAATCCGCCCGGCGGGCCAGCCAGTGCGGATTCACGAACGTGCCGTGCCTGCGGCGGCGGAGCACCACGCCCTCGGCGGCCAGGTCGGTGAGCGCATGCGTGACCGGGGTCCTGCTCAGACCGAACCGCTCGCACAGCTCATGCTCGGTGGGCAGGCGACCGTCCGTCCCGTAGACGCCACTCAGGATCTCCTCGGTGAGCAGGGTCTTGAGCTGGTAGTAGACCGGGATTGGCTGGTCACGCGTCAGGTCCATACCGCCATGATGCACTTTGGATCCGACATGGCTGCCGCGCGACCCAGGACCGGCTTGCTCAGGATCGCGAAGAACGCCTTCAGGGCCGACCGCGGAAACATGACGACGCGGGCCATCCGTCCGCCGACCCGACTCCGGTACTGGCGGTGATCGTCCGCGTGGCGCCGCAGCCTGTGCGCACCGAGGCCGATGAGGCGTCCATCGCCTCCGGCCCGGCGCCCCGGGCGCAAGAGTCCCAGAGCCTGCGGCGGCAACGATGTCACGACACCGCCCAGCAGTCGGTCGACGGCCCAAGCCCACCATGCACGATCCTCGGACAGGAGTCGAACCTCCGCGGCCGCATGCGTAGCCGCCGCTCGTCGCCGGCCGTCTGCCGACGTAACTGTTGGCTGGCGCAAAGCTGGATGATTTGCGCTTGCCGTGTGCCGCTCAACGCTCGCTCATGCCTGAAAGTAGTGCACTCGCGGATACGCATACTTAGGCGCTCCCCGTAATGCACATCCGCTCGTTGGAGAGGTGCCGTGATGACCACGCACGGCGTGCCGAGGAAGAGGGAGAAGCCGGAGCCGAGCCCTGAGCACACAGGATGGGAGTGCCCGCAAGCCGGAGGCCCCCGCCCTGGATCAGGCTGAGCGAGGGCCTCCGTGTCGCCTGCGCGTCAGCTCGGCTGCTTGGTCCACACGCAAGGGTTGCCTGCGCCAGAGAGAACGTCTACCGAGACGGCATTGCCGAGGCCGGTCGTGCAGGCTCCCCAGGGCGTCGTATTGGCGGGCAGCGCATTCGTCACCTCGACATCGACAAGCTGAGATCCCGCGTCCGCCCCTGACAGGTCCGCACTCAGCACGAACTCGTCGCCGCGGCTCCCTTCCCGCAGGTTGTCGCCGGAGTTCGGATCCGCGTAGTACAGCATCTGATTCTCGAAGTTGCCGATGAACACGATCGGCTGGCTGTCGAAGTGATTGTTCAGGCCGCTGCCGATTACGAAAGGACAGGTTTCGGTGACTTTCCCGGCGCCGCAGATCGAAGTCGACTGCGTGACGAACATGTCCTGCGCGGCACTGCCCGACGTGTAGTGACGACTCGTGATCAGGCCTCCAGAACCGTCATCGCCGCTCATGCACAGCGACGTCGTCTGGATATTGCACAGGATGCCGTCCACGAACCCGGCATCGGGCACCATTACCGCGGCCCCCGCCGCCTGGTGGCTGCTGCTGGCGCCTGGCCGGTGCCACGCTGCCGAAGCCCACTGCCGTTACTGCTGAGATAGCCGCCAGTACAACCACAATCCTGCGTTGCACAATGATCTCCTCCCGAACTGGAATTACTTGTCGCAAAAAGGCTGCAGAAGATCAGCGAATTAAGCAAGCTGACCACGCTCTCCGCCATCTAAGGAAATTCGGCACTACCAGCAAGACTGGCAGTGTTCATGATCGCAATGCACGAGGGCCGCTAACAACCGACTGATACTGCGGCCATGGTAACGGGCACGGCAGGCGTCACATATGGCATCCATTTAGGGCTGCGGACCAAGGACACTAGACATGGCCTCCGTTCCTTGCGGGCTCCGGTATATGGCCATCGTGATCGATGCGCTAGCTACAGTCCATGCGGACTACCGGCAGACTACCGGCGGGGTGCATGCGGAGAAGCTGAGCGGTATGGCCGGGCAACGCGTTGGTGCAGAACAGCCCGATATGTAAGCCTCAACTGGTGATCTTCGGCAGCTCGATAGCCGTCTCAATCGGGCGGTTATTGGTCGCTGTCATCTGAATCCGGATGCGGAACCCGACTGATCTGCAGGGTTGCCTGACGGATGGCCGGTCAGGTCGGCATCGGCGCAGCAGGATCCTGAGTGGCGGTGTTGCGGTCGAGCCGGGAGCGCAGCTGGTCGGCGGCGGGGTGCTGCAGGCCGTCGAGGGTGGCCAGGCCCTGCTGCCAGGCACGGTGGGCGGCTTCGTGGTCGTCGGCGCCGTGGTAGGCGTCGCCGAGGTGGGTCAGGAACTCGGCCAGGTCAGCAGGATCGCCGGTGTCTCCGAGAAGCTCGATGGCCTGCTCGTAGCAGGGGATCGCCTCTGCGTAGTTGCCGAGGTGGTGATGGGCGTAGCCGAGGCTGTCCAGGGTGACGGCCTCGCCCCGGATGTCGCGAGGCCGGAGCTCGCGGTAGATGGCCAGAGCCTCCCGGCAGCAGGTGAGCGCCTCCTGGAAGCTACCGAGCTGGGCGTGGCACCAGCCAAGGGAGTTAAGGGAGTGCGCCTCGCCATACTGATGTTGCAGAGCCCGGCACAGCCGCAGCGCCTGCCGGGCGTGGCTCAGCGCATGACTGAATCGGCCCTGCCGGATGCACGTCAGCACCAGGGTGTTGTGCTCGCGTGCCTGCAGGGAGACGGCGCCGAGCTGCCGGGCGATGCTCAGGGCTGTCGTCAGCTGTTCCGCCGCCTCCTGGTGCGCGCCGAGCGAGTCATAGGCGCAGCCGATGAAGTGATGGGCGTGGGCCTGCGCGGCCAGGTTTCCGAGGCGGCGCGCGGCGGTGAGCGCTATCTGCTGGGTTGCTTCCAGGTCATGCCAGAATCCCTGCCCGTTGAGGAATGGCGCGATGGCCCAGGCCAGCTGCCAGGCGTGAGTACCCGACCCGTCACCGGCGGCCTGGCTGACCGCGGCGACCAGTACCCGCCGCTCGGCGCGGAACCACTCCAGCGCCTGCGGCAGGCTAGTCATCTCCTCCGGCCGCACGCCGGGCTGCGGCCCGCTCAGCGGCTCCAGCTCCCGGTACTCATTGAGACGCAGCGACGCGGCGCTCGCAGTGCGCAGGTAATGGTCGAGTATCCGGTCGGTGGCCGCCTTGCGGGCTTGCTCGTCGTCAGCAGCTTGCGCCAGTTCGGCGGCGTAGGCGCGGAGCAGGTCGTGGAAGGCGTAACGGCCGGCCGGGTGCTCGGTGAGCAGGCTCGCCACCGTCAGTTCGCGCAGCGCGCGGGTCGCGGCAGGCAGCGCGGCTGCGGTCAGGCTGGCGGCGGCCGGGACGGAGATGTCGGGGCCGGGGTGCAGGCCGAGGAGCCGGAACATGCGCGCGGCTTCCGGGCTGAGCTGCTGGCAGGACCAGGAGAGCACGGCGCGGACGCTGGCAGCCGGGTCGCCGGTGTCCAGGGCGTCGAGCCGACTGGCGATGTCGCTGAGCTCGGCGGCCAGCGCCGCAACGGAGAATCGGGGGCGGGTGCTGGCGCGGGCGGCGGCGATGGCCAGGGCCAGCGGCAGCCGCGCGCACAGGCTGGCCATCTGGTCTACCGCGTCGGGCTCGGCGGCGGCGCGCTCGGCGCCGAGCCGGTCTGTGAGCATCTGGCGCGCTTCGGCGTGGCTGGGCAGGTCGAGGGTGAGCAGGCGGGCGCCGTCGGCGGCGGCCAGTCCAGCCAGCTGGCGGCGGCTGGTGACCAGGACCAGGCAGCCGGGGCTGGCCGGCAGCAGCGGGCGGACCTGCTGCGTCGTCGCGGGCGTTGTCCAGCACGATCAGCATCTTCTTGCCGGCCAGCAGGCTGCGGAACAGGCCAGCCTGGGCGTCCGGGCCGGCGGGATCCGCTCCGCTGTCACGCCGAGCGCGTCCAGGAACCCGCGGATCGCCTCGGCAGGCTCAGCCGGGGCACCTGCGGAATCGAAACCACGCAGGTTCACGTACAGCTGCCCGTCGGCGAACCGCGCCGCCACCTGGTGCGCCCAGTGCACCGCCAGGGCGGTCTTCCCGACCCCCGCGGTCCCGCCGATCGCCGAGATCACCACCATCCCCGGAGTATGGCCGCCGACCTCATCCAGGTGCCTGGTCAGCGCCGCCAGTTCGCCAGCCCGGCCGATGAACGTGCTCTGGGGCGGCAGCTGGCGCGGGACCACGCGATCGGAATGCCCGGCAGGCTCTGCCGCCGCCGGGTCAGGCACCGGAGCCGGCGGACGGTCCGCACCCCGGATCGGCGGCACTAGCTCACCGCGAGCCCAGTCAGGCAGCCCTAGCGCGGCGGTGACCAACCGGACAGTCCGCGGGTACGGCTGGCGAGTCCGGCCGCGTTCCAGGTCACTGATGGCCCGGACGCTGACCCCGGATCTGCTGGCCAGCTCCTCCATTGTCATCGGTGCCGCCAGCCGGGCCCGGCGCAGCCACCGGCCCAGCACCTCCGGCCCCGGGCCGCGGCTCATCGCCCAGTCACCGGCGCGCCGTCGCACAGTCAGCGCGGCAGCGCCGCCCGCCCCAAGCTAACGAGCGGATCACGTGCGCCATCCGCGATCTGGCGCTATCAGCATCACACCCGCCAGCTGCGCTGTAATGCGGGAATATACCCGCCCACACATAACCATACCCGACCATACCGCTGAGCTTCTCCGCATGCACCTCGCATGCAGTCCGCCGGTGGTCCGCATGGACTGTAGCTACTGCATCAATAACGATGGCTACTACGCACCGCTCCCGGCGCCGCAAGTCTTTCTGGGCCGCCGCAGCCACGGGTAACGGGCATGTGGCAGCCAGCGGCTGACGCCGCCGCGGGCCCTATCTCTACCGGCCTTGAGGAGGAGATCCATTACGCTGCCTCACGGCCAGCCCAGGCCAGCAACCAGTCAGCGCGAATGATCGAGGCTAGCTCGGCTTTCGGTCTGCTCATCTATTTCATAGCTTCGTAAACTATTCCATAATCTCTTGACGTCAATGGCGTCAGGCCCGCAGGATTCTGGGCAGTACCCTTATCGAGGAGGAATAATGCTCCGCGCGTCGCGATTCTTAATGTTCGCCGCCGCCGCTTCCCTGGTGCTGATGACCAGCACGAGCGCTACCGCCGCCACGACCAGCGCAGGCCCGCGCTGGGTGGCCGGAGATGTTGCCTGCAACGAGCTCAGCTCGTCGCTCTGCATGAACGCCAACGTGTCGAACAAGGGCGAGAACGTGAAAGGCTACGGCTACACGCCCGGCAACAACCAGGACATGGACGTCACCTGGCAGACATCCGAATGCGGCAGCGGTCTGGTGACCGAGACCTGCCCGTTCACCGAGGGCACCGGACTCAATGCCGAGTTGGTGAACGACCGGATCGTCGAGCTGAGCAACGCCCACACCGCATGGAAATACGCCGGTGTCTTCCTCTCCGACAATCTCGTGGTCACCGAGACCAGCGGCGACGGCGAGCTGTGGGTGCAGGCCGGCAGCCCCGGCCCCGGCTCCTTCGGCAACTGGATCAACGTGTCGCTGTCCGACCGAGACTCAGGAGTTAATCCAGCTGATCCACATCCCATGATGGTCTGCTCCGACGGCTCTGGCACCCCTGGCGTGGATCTCGATGTCGACGCGGAGTGGTTCCCCCATGTGATGGAGTCCACAGCGTGCGACTGGCACGAGAAGGCGGGTTAGTCCGGCTGATCGTCAGCCGCGGACTGCCTCTGCCCGCAGAGGCAGTCCGCTTTTGCTTCGCCGGGAGGGTAACGACATCTCGCCAAGGCGGACAGAGACGCTGGTGCGTTGGCGGAGGAAGGGCTGCATTGCACGGAAATAGCCAAGCCGACAATCCCGCAGACCGACCGCTCCCATACCTCTCGTAACCAGGCGCTACAGGTTCCGGATCGCTGAACTTCGCCGCGTATTCGGCAAGGAACAACCAGCGCGACAGAAGGTCCAGATCTGCGTGCCTCATCGGACCAGTACCGTAGGTGTCGTGGCCGTGCAGATCGGCAGCTCGGCGGGCGGTTATCAAGGGCCCATCGGCGTCGGCGATCCGAATTCGGCGCTCGCAGGTGCTGTCAGGCATGCGCCTGGCCATGAGCGCATAACTCGCGGAACTGCGACACCCAACAGCACTACACGGTTCTGGGACCTTGCCGGGGTGCGCTGCCTGCAGCAGGCCTGGAGGCATGATCCGGCCAGGCGTGGATACGAGAGCCGGCATGGACGGTCAGAGCGAGATTTCCCCAGAACCGCGGTCCGGCCCTGTCGTCGCTGGGCTGGCCCCGCCGGACGAGCTGGAAACCGACGCGGTCCCCGATTCGCTGGTCTCCGACTTCTCGTCACTGACCACGCCGTACTGCTGGGTCATCACCGAAGACGCGGTCGCCGGGTATGACGGTGCCGAGCCGTCCGCAGTCGGTAAGTCGGGGCCCGGCCAGGCCGTCGCCCAGGACATCACCGAGGCCCTGACCGCCGGACGGTTCTTCAGGCTGGCCGACGGGCAGGGCCGCGAACTGGCCATCGGGCGGCTATACGATCCGAGCGGTCAGAACGAGCTCGCGCCGCTGGACGATTTCGGGCGCCAGAACCTGGGCGCGCTGAACATCGAATTCCGTGCCGAGGGCGGCTGGCGGGCTGCCTGACCATCTCCCCGCGGCCAGCCGGCCGCCGGGCACGCCGCCCGCCCAGTTGAGCGGACGCAACGGCGGCCAGGTCGGTGTGCGGGTCAGCCGGGCGGGAGGGGCTGCTCGCACCAGATGGTCTTGCCGGAGGGGGCCTGGCGGGTGCCCCAGTTGTGGGTGAGTCCGTCGACTAGCACCAGGCCGCGGCCGTCCTCGTCGAGGGCGGGGGATCGTTTCAGCTGGGGCGCGGTGCTGCTGGCGTCGGTGACCTCGCAGATGAGCGTGTGGTCACGGATCAGCCGGAGCTGGATCGGCGGGGCGCCGTGCCGGATGGCGTTGGTGACCAGCTCGCTGACGACCAGTTCGGTGGTGTACTCCGCCCGGGTCAGTCCCCAGGTGCGGAGCTGGCCGGCGGCCAGCTCCCGCGCGCCGGCGACCATGGCCGGGTCTGCGGGGATGTTCCAGGTGGCGACGCTACTGGCGGGGAGCGCGCGGGTGCGGATGACCAGCAGGGCGGCGTCGTCGGCGGGGCGGTCGGCGCGCATGGCGTCGATCACGGCGTCCGCGGCGGCTTCCAGTGACCTGGCGGGCGCGGCTAGTAGCTGGCACATCCGGGCGAGGCCCTGGTCTATGTCGCGGTGGCGGGACTCGATCAGGCCATCGGTGTACAGGGCCAGGATGGTGCCGGGGGCCAGGTCCAGCTCGGTGGTCTCGAAGGGGATGCCGCCGACCCCGAGCGGCGGGCCGATGTGATCGGAGGTTATCTGCGCGGCGCCGCCGCCGGTGACCAGGACGGGCAGCGGATGTCCGGCCGTGGCCAGGGCGCAGTGCCGGGAGATCGGGTCGTAGACCGCGTACAGGCAGGTGGCGACCAGCTCGCCGGGGCTGGGCTGGCCGCCTGGCGCAATGTCGGCTTGCTCGTCGGTGGTGAGGTGGACGGACAGGTCGTCGAGGCGGGTGAGCAGCTCGCCGGGGGGCAGGTCGATGTCGGCGAGGGTGCGCACGGCGGTGCGCAGCCGGCCCATGGTCGCGGAGGCGTGGATGCCGTGGCCGACGACGTCGCCGATGACCAGCGCGACCCGGGTGCCCGACAGCGGGATCACGTCGAACCAGTCACCGCCGACCCCGGCCCGGGAGTCGGCCGGCAGGTAACGGGAGGCGACCTCCACCGCCGGCAGCCCGCTCAGCCGCCGAGGCAGCAGGCTGCGCTGCAGGGTCAGCGCGGTGGACCGCTCGCGCGTGAAGCGGCGCCCGTTGTCGATGGCGATGGCGGCCTTCAGCGCCAGCTCCGTGGCCGCCGCCAGCTCGTCGCTCTGATACGGCCCGGCCTGCCGCGAGCGCCAGAAGCTGGCTATGCCGATCAGGCCGCCGTGGGTGCGCAGCGGCGAGGTGATCAGCGACTGGATGCCGTGGTCCAGCACCCGCCCGGCCGGCTCGGGGCCGTGCAGCCGCCAGGCGGCGGAGGCACGCAGGTCGGGCTCGATCCGCGACCGGGTGCCGCCGAAGATACGGGATTCCTCCGCCACGTCCGGGGCCAGCGTGATCACGCTGCCCTCCGGGCGCAGCGGCGCGTCCGGCCGGATACCGCCGCTGGCCACCCGGCGCAGCTCAGGGCTGCCGCCCGCTCGCGGGTCCTCGCCGCGCAGCACGGCCGCGGTGAGGTCGACGGTGACGTAGTCGGCGAACCCGGGGACAGCTACCTGGACCAGTTCCTGCGCGGTCCGCGTCATGTCCAGGGTCGTGCCGATCGTCATGCTCGCCTCGTACAGCAGTTCCAGATGCCGCCGAGCCGACCCTGCTCTCGTCCGCTGGCGCCGCCCGCGCAGGGCCAGTTCCGCCACCGCCGCGCCGACAGCCAGCAGCAGCACGATCGTCTCGTAGTCCTCGGCGCTGGTCCCGGTGAGCGACTGATAGGGCGGAATCAGGAAGAAGTCGAGCCAGAACGCAGCCGAGACCGCCGCGACCAGGGCGGCGACCCGGAACCCGGCGGCCGCTATCGCGACCACGACTGCCGCCAGCACAAGCGCCGCATCCACGGGGCGGAAGCTGACTCGCAGCGGCACCAGGATCGCCGTGACAGCCGCGGGCGCCACCACAGCGCACCCGACCGCTAGCCAGTTCCGGCGCGCCACTGCGTCCACCTGGCGTCTATGCCCCGCCCGGCCTGTTCCTAGCGCCGCGCAGCGCGCGTTATCCGTTCTGGCCCGGCATAGTTGCGCGCATCCGACGGTAAAGAGAATCCCGGGATGGCGTTGAACGCCATCCCGGGATTTCGTTGTGTTGTGTTATGCGGGGTCGTAGGAGGGTTCCAGGTTTTGTTGGGTTTCTGGTGTGGCGGCGGGTTCGCCGCGGGTGTTGGAGGCGCGCAGCGCGATGGCTCCGGCTGCCACGAGGCAGAGGGCGCTGACGAGCAGGGCCCGCTGGAATCCGGCGGTGAGTGCCTCCGGGGGCGGGGTGTGGGCGGCCAGCAGGTGGCTGGTGCGGCTGGTCGCGATCCCGCTGAACACCGCCAGGCCGAGCGCTGACCCGAGCTGGAAAGAGGCGGTGATCAGGGCCGCGGCCAATCCGGCCTGATCCTCCGGCACGCCCGCGTTCGCGGCCGTTTGCACACCGGCATACAGCAGCCCCAGCCCGGCCCCCATGACCACCAGCGGGGCGAGCAGGTTGCCGAGATAGGTGCCATCCACCGGGATGCGGGACAGCCACAAGATGCCGCCGGCGGCGAGCAGCGCACCGGAGACGATGATCGGGCGGGTACCGGTCCGGACGAACATCTTCGTCGCCACGGTCGAGCCGAACCCGATGCCGACGCTCACCGGCACATACGAGAGCCCGGACCGCAGCTGGGAGTAGCCCAGGACGTTCTGCATATACAGAGTGACGAAGAAGAACATCGAGTAGAACCCGGCCCAGGCGATCACCTGGGTGGCATCGGCCGCGGCCAGGCCCTTGATCCGGAAGATCGACAACGGGACCAGCGGATGGGCGCGCCGCTGCTCATTGACCACGAACGCGGCCATCAGCACCGCCGAGGCGGCCAGCCCGCCGATGGTGCGGCCCGCACCCCAGCCCTCGTCCGGCGCCTTCACCAGCGTGAAGATCAGCAGCAGCATGCTGGCGGTGACCAGCACCGCGCCGAGCGCGTCGAAACCGCCCGGCACGGACCGGCCGTGGTCGGCCTTCAGGATCCGGAACGCCCCGAACAGCACCAGCGCGCACAGCGGGAGGTTCACGAAGAACACCCACCGCCAGCCGAAGTCCTGGGTGAGCAGCCCGCCGAAGAACAGCCCGACCGCCGAGGCCAGCCCGCTGATCCCGGCCCACACGCCCAGCGCCTTGTGCCGGTCGGAGTCCTGGAAGGTGGTGGTCAGGATGGACAGCGCGGCCGGGGACATCATCGCCGCCCCGAAGCCCTGGGCGAGCCGGGCGCCGACCAGCAGCCCCTGGCTGTCGGCCAGCCCGCAGGCCAGCGAGGAGGCCGCGAACAGCGCGGTCCCGGCGATCAGCAGCCGCCGCCGCCCCAGCAGGTCGCCGGCCCGGCCGCCCAGCAGCAGGAACCCGCCATAGGTGATCAGATAGCCGCTGACCACCCACTGCAGGTTCTGCACCGAGAACCCCAGATGCGTACGGATGGTCGGCAGCGCGACGTTCACGATCGCGCCGTCCATGACGTCCAGGAACGTCACCGCGCACAGCAGCGCCAGCGTGACCCTGCCGCGCCCGGTCGCCAGGAACGACCCCTCCGGCGGCGCCGTCGATGCGGTCATGGCGCCGCTCACGACCCGGCGGCTTCCATCACGGGGCCGACCTCGACCCCGCCGCCGACCCGCATCACCGGGCAGTCCTTGGCCAGCGCCAGCGCGGAGTCCATGTCCTCGGCGGACACCACCGAGTAGGCGACCATCCGGGAGCCGCTGCCGCCGACCTCGCCGAGCGAGGCGTAATCGGTCACCGCGTTGCCGACGTCCACCAGGGCCGAGCCCAGCCCGCCGAACCAGCCCCGCCACTCGGCCGGCGTCCCGGCGTGGGGCGCGTAGTCGGAGGGCACACGGAAGGAGAAAACGTACTTGGCCATGATCTGTGGTCCTGTTCTGTATCCGGGGCGTGCCCCGGACTGGGACCGCCTCCAACCGGGTAGACGCCAGCACGGTCCGCGAATTGGGCGCGCAGGCACCGCCCAATTCGCGGGACCGGCGGCGTCGGTACTTTCAGAGCGAGCCGAAAGCGCCCGGCGGAAAGAAGAAAAGCGAGGATGCATGCCGATGGAGATGGACACGACGGACCTGATCGCCCGCGCTCGGGCCGGCGACCACAACGCGTTCCGCGACCTGGTCGAAGTGCCACTCCCACGAGTTGCAGGTGCACTGCTACCGCATCCTGGGATCCCTGCAGGACGCCGAGGACGCACTCCAGGAGACCCTCGTGTCCGCCTGGCGTAACCTCGGCGACTTCGGCCAGCGGTCCTCGCTCCGGACCTGGCTCTACAAGATCGCGACCAATCGGTGCCTGAGCATGCTGCGCGCCGACAGCCGACGCCCCCGCATCGCCCCCCCGCCGCCCGAGGCCGCCCTGCCCGAACCCACCAGCGCCGGCGACGCCCCGCCCTGGCTGGAACCCTACCCCGACGTCCTGCTCGACCACCTCGTCGACCAGCGCCCCGGACCGGAGGCCCGCTACGAGACCGCCGAGGCCATCTCCCTGGCCTTCATCACCGCCCTGCAACTGCTGCCCCCACGCCAGCGTGCCGTACTCGTGCTGCGCGACGTCCTGGGCTACCACGCCGCCGAAGCCGCCCAGATGCTCGATGCCACCCAGGAATCGGTTAAAGCGCCCTCAAACGCGCGCGGGCTACCGTCGACAGCCACCTCGCCGACTCCAGCAGCACGGCGCGCAGCCGGCCTGCACGCCAACCCGACACCGCCGCCGAACACCGGCTCGTCGCCCGGCTCACCGACGCCCTGGAACGCGCCGACCTGGACGCCCTGATCGAACTGCTCGTCACCGACGTGAGATTCTCCATGCCCCCGGCCATGCTGGAATACCGCGGCATCGAATCAGCCCAGCGCCTCCTCGCCGCCGTCACCTTCCGCCCCGGCCGCACCTACCGCGTGGTACCCACCCGCGCCAACGGCCAGCCCGCCCTCGGCTTGTACCTGGCCGACCCCCACGCCAGTGTCTACCGCGCCTACTCCCTCCTGGTCATCACCACCGCCGGCGACCACATCACCGTCATCACCGGCTTCAACACCAACGTCATGACGCGCTTCGGACTACCCCGAACCCTCCCCGAAACAGATTGACAGACTTCTGGCGAAGCCCAGCGCCACCGTCGCGGCCCGGCTGGCTCGCCCGCATTCAGGTCACCGGGCCCGCGCCGCAGCCGATGGGCGCGGCAATGCGTTATGATGCCAATGTGACTAGCACTAGTCCTATCGTGAAGATTGATCACTCGAGCCCGGTGTCGCTGCACGAGCAGGTCGCAGCGGCGATCCGGCGGGCGATCGCCGACGGCGAGGTGCGCACCGGCGAGCGGCTACCGCCCGCCAGGGACCTGGCCGCGGTACTTGGCGTCAACGCCAACACCGTGTTCCGGGGGCTGCGGACGCTGCGGGATGAAGGGCTGGTCGAGTTCCGCCGCGGGCGGGGCGTGACGGTGAGCGGTATCGGGCCGGAGCGCAGCGCCGTGATGGCCAAGGCGCGCGAGCTTGTCGTGCTGGCCCGGCATTGCGGGTACCAGCCAGCGGAGCTGGCCGAGATCATTGCGCAGGTGTCGTAGGAGCGGGCTATGAAGAACACAGCCGTGGCGCCCGCGCCGGGTCCTGACCTCGAGGCGCTCATCAAGGAGGCACGGCGGCGTCAGCGCAGGCGCTACGCGGCCACCGGTGTTGCGCTGGCGGCCGTGCTCGCGGCGGCGATCGGCGCGCTGGCCGGCCTGCCCGGCGCCAGCGGGCCCCGGCGGCCGAGCCACCCCCGGCCCGCCGCGGGCCACTCCGCCCGGCCGCAGGTACCCGGTCCCATCCCGGCGAACGTCGGCGCGACCGTGCTGATGTGGCCGGCCGGCGGCGGTCAGGACGGCACGATCGCCGTCGACAACCTGCGCACCGGGCGGCTCGGGCGGGCCACTGCGGTGGTCGACCCGGGCGAGTATCAGCCGGTCATGGTGACAGGCGGCTGGATCGTCTACGTCCTGAACAGGAGCGTCCGGGCCACCAGCGCGGTCACCGGCAAGACGCTGGTGCTCGGGAAGGCCCGGGCGTTTGCTCCCTCCGCCAGGCCTGGCGACGTCTGGCTCGAGCAGGGCGCCGGGCAGGCCGGCGCGGCCGCCGTCAGGATCCAGTCCGTCCCGGTGTCCGGCGGGCGGCGCGGGCCGCCGATCACCCCGCCGATCGCCCTGCCCGGCGGAACTCAGCTGATCGCCGGAACGAACGCCGGCCTGCTCCTGGAGCCGCGCGATAGCCAGGTGCGCGGTCCCTACTGGCTGTGGAGTCCCGGTGCAGCGCCCAGACCGCTGCCCTATTCGTCGTCAGCCGAGGGCTTCGCTGTCAGCCCGCGGCTGGTCGCCTACGGCAGCGACTGTGCCAACCACGGGACGGCACAGAGCCTGAGCCAGGGAGGGAACTTCGGCTATTACGCCTGCCGGACCCTGCGAGTGCTCGACGTCGTCACCGGCAACCTAGAGTCGTTCCCGGCACCGCCGGGAACGACCGGATGGGCGCCAACCCACGGAGGCAACTGGGCCTGGTCCCGCAGCGAGATCGCGCCGACGGGCAAGATGATGGCAGTCCAGGCGGTGATACCGCCCGATAGCCAGGGCATCACCCGGGTGTTCGTCCTTCACCTGACCGGCCAGAACACCAAGCCGACGGCGGTCCCGTCGTCGGCTGCCTTCCTGCTGTCAGTGACCGCATGGTCCCCAGACGGCACGTGGCTCTTTTACCAGGGCACCGGCGAGCACATGTGGGCCTACCAGGTAACCACCGGTCAGCTGCGGTCATCCGCCACAACATGCTGCCAGTACGCCGTGATGGCTACTCTCAACAGCCCGCCCCGCTGACCCGCCCGCATGGCCTTGTGACGCAGCCAGCGGCGGTTCTCCCGGAATTGGTGGATGCGGCGGCGCGGCGCAGGCACGCTTAGTGCCAGGGCGTTGTTCCCGGAATGTTCCCGCAGCGGGGACAGCATTCGCCAGGAGGTGCTCATGCGCATCAGGCTCCTGCTCATGGCGGCCATCGTTCTCGCCACGATCGCTACGGCGACCGGGGCGGCGGCCGTGTCGCCGACAGTTGCCGCGTCCGCGGCTGATGCCGCGTCCGGACCCTGCGGTACCAAGTCGGCGCCGCGCAGCTACCAGCACGTGGTCTGGATCTGGATGGAGAACCACAGCTTCAGCGACATCGTCGGCAACAAGGCTCAGGCGCCGTACATCAACTCCCTCGCCGCCCGGTGCGGGCTAGCCACCAACTACCACAACACCACGCACCCCAGCCTGCCCAACTACCTCGCTGCAACCTCCGGGCTCGCTCAGGCCCACCTGCCAGTCCTGTCGTTCCTGGACTGCAACGTCTCGCCGATCTGCGACACCTCGGCCCCGAGCATCTTCGGGCAGGGCGAGACGTGGAAGGCCTACCAGCAGTCGATGCCGTCCAGCTGCGACCGGTCGAACTCCGGCGAGTACGCGGTCCGGCACAATCCCCCGCCGTACTACACGTCGCTGCCCGGGTGCGCCCGGCACGACGTCCCGTACACCCAGCTCGCCACTGACCTGACTCGCAACGCCCTGCCCGCGTTCTCGTTCATCACCCCGAACCTGATCGATGACATGCACGACGGCACCATCGCGCAAGGTGACGCGTGGCTGGCCAGGAACCTGCCGGTCATCCTGGACAGCAGGCAGTACCGGGCTCGGACCACCGTCGTGTTCATCACCTGGGATGAGGGCTCAGGCGGTTACCCGGTGGAGGACTGCGACGACCCTGGCACCACCGACAGCAGCTGCCGGGTGGCCACGATCGTGATCAGCCCGAGCACCCCCGCCGGCACCAGATCCGGAACCTTCTTCAGCCACTACTCCCTGCTGCGCACCACCGAAGAGCTGCTCGGCCTGCCAAAGCTCGGCCAGGCTTCCTCAGCCCGGAGCATGGCCGCCGCCTTCCATCTCTGAGCGGACCGGGCAGGCCTGGTCAGACCCTTGCGCGCCGGAGCCGGCGTTCGGCGCCCGCTGGGCTGCCGGTCAGGTGCTGCGGTGGGTCAGGATGCGGGGGCGGCTGAAGTCTTTGTTGTCGATGGTGAGATCGGCCAGGGACCGCGGGTCTGCCTCGGCGAGGTAGATCGCTTCCGCCGCGTGATAGCGGTCACGGTGAACACGGGCGGCTTCTTCGGCGCCCTCGGCGGCGGAGTCCCGTGCGATGCCGCGCCGCAGCGCGGTCTCGGGGTCGACCTCGAGCCAGATGCGGTATTCCCAGCAGTCGTTGTACTGGGGGCGGAACGCGAAAACTGAGTCGACGATCAGGATCGCGCCTGCCGGGGCGCTGATCTTCGTGTCCCGGTGGTCAGCGCCGGTCAGCGGATCGTGCCCGCACAGCGCCACTTCGCCGGACCCGGATGGGCCCGCCGGGCCGAGCAGCAGGTCGCGGGCGGAGCTGAAGTCGTAGGCATTGCGGTAGTAGCCCTCGCCGCTGACCCGGTCATAGCCATGCTCACGGGCATGCCGCCATGGGTACTTGAAGTCATCCATCGAGGCGCGCATCGTCGCGCGTCCCAGACCGCGAAGCGCGGCCGCGAGCTCGTGTCCGAAGCTCGTTTTGCCCGCCCCGGTCAGGCCGTCAACGGCGACCCGCAGCCTGCCCGTGCCCAGCGCCGCCACCCAGCTCGCCACGGTCGCGATCAGTGCCGTCCGCTCCGCTGACGCCGGCGGCGGCACCGGCTGCTGCCACGTGGACACCGACTCAAAATCCTGCATCCCCGAGCCTACGAGCCCGCCAGGCTGTCACCTGCCGTGGCTACCTCGCGCCAGGAATGGCGCGAGCAGATGCCAGGGTTCCAACTCCGCCACCATCGCCGTTCCATGGCGAGGCCGTCAGCACGCGCGAAAGCCTGCTTGACCACCACGTAGCCGTCGGGCTCGAAGCGCTGGACGTCCGACGACGTGAGAGTGGTGAATCGTGAGCCCATGAGGTCCGCCTCCAGATTGACGGCGCCCCGCAGCAGATCATCCGCCCCGGCTATCAACGCTATTGATCACCGCAGCGCCCAGGGCATGTCGTCAGGCCCTGGGCGCGGCTGGCATCATCGCTCGGAAGCGGACCTCGGGGTAGCGCGCTGATGGCCGGGTGAGCAGGGAACTGTCGCGGCCGCGCAGGTACCTGTCGAACCAGGCGCTGATGTAGGTGCGCTCGACAGCGACCGCGCGGTCTCCGTTGATGGTGCCGATCCCCCGGACGACGAAGCTGTGCGGCTCGCCGAGAATGGGGATGGCCTGCGGCACCAGCGCGGCGAGGTCCGTGAAGGTGTCATGCGTCGAGCCGAGCAGGTTCAGCGCGAGCTTCGGGCCGCGCTGCTTCGGCCAGAGTTCCGCCCAGGTCTTCGCCTCATAGGGGTCCATTTTCTGCCTTCCGAACAACAGCAGCGCGTGATCGGACCCGTCAATCGCCTGGGATGTCCACAGAGTGCCGTCCAGGTCGACGCCGGCTTTGATGCGGGAGTCGGCGTCGATGGCCGCACCGGTGGTGGAGCCGCCGTCGGACTGGCCGAACATCCCGGTCCGGCTGAGGTCGAGCGCGGTCTGCAGGCCGCGGGGCAGCGGCCGGTGCTCGTGGTCGGGATTGCCCCCGCGGCTGATCACGGCGAGCTGGTCCAGGACGAAGCGCACGTCGGCGACGCGGGCGTTGATCTCCTTGCTGACCACCCGGGCGGTGAGCTTGGCCGGGACGGCGTAGGACTCCATCTGCCCGTCCGGCAGCTGGACGGCGGCAGCGTCGTGGATGTGGTCGATCGTGACGACCACGTAGCCGCGGCTGGCCAGTTCCTCGACCAGGCAGGTGGTCTCGAACCGCTCTCCGCCCAGGCTGTGGGAGTACAGCACGACGGGCCAGCCGCCCTGACGCTGGCGCACCGGGGCGCCGAGATGGCCGTCCGTGATCGGCAAGTTGAGCGCGACGGGGACCCCTATCGACTTCTGCCAGGCACGTGCCGTGGCGGGCGTCGTGTACGGCGCGCGAGGGTAGCTATCGGCGTGGTCAGCGGGGTACCAGATCTGGATCATCAGCTGCCTGGTCCGGTCCGAGGGCACCCACGGATCAGGGCGGGAGGTATCGATGAGGTGCAGCGAGACAGTGCCGATCTGGAAAGGGCCGGTCGGCGGCGGCAGCGTGAGCCGGGTCGACAACCGCGACCGCGTCGGCTGGGACGACCGGGCCGGGGCCGATGGCTCGCCTGGTGCGCGTTATCGGACGAGCACCCCGCGATCAGCAGGCCCAGCGGCAGCGCCAGGCCGGTGGCCAGCGCCGAGCGCCGCGGGATCGGCGAGGCGTGCGGGAATGGCGGCCGGGCCGGAACTGGTGAGGACATCGAGATTCCTTTCTGTGCCTGAGTGCGTCCGCTCGGCGTCCCTGAGGATCTTGCGCACCGTGCTGCTGTCAGGCATCGCGAAAGCGCAGGAGCAGGCCGCCGAGCAGCAGCGCGCCGCAGGCCCACAGCGCCAGCACGCCGAGGCCTTGCCAGGGAGTGAGCGGGAGCGAGTTCATGCCGACCGTGGTCTCGACGTACTGCCCGGCGATCATCGGGCTGGCCTGTTCCAGGTGCCGGGCGAGGACGTGGTCAGGGATCAGCGCGGCCAGGGGGAACGCGAACAGCAGGCCGAGGACGACACCGATCGCCACGCCCGAGTCGCGGACTGCCGCGGTGATGCCGAGCGCGAGCAGCGCGATCAGCACCAGGTACAGCACTGAGCCGAACGTCGCGCGCACGTCGGTGATGTTGCTGAAGGACAGCTCCACGTAGCCATGGGCTGCCGTCATGCCGCGCGATGACAGCAGCAGCCGCCCCGCGAGCACGGAGCCGAGCACGCCGACCAGCGACGCGGCGAGGGTCAGCCCGGCCACGATGATCGCCTTCGACAGCAGCACCACAAAACGGCGCGGTATCGCCGTGAGCGTGACCCGGACCATCCCGTTGCTGTACTCGCCGCCGACGGCCAGCACGGCGAGCACCGCGACGAGCACCTGGCCCAGGTAGATACCGGTGAGGCTGATCTTCGCCGGGTCGGCCCCGGTCGCGGCGGGCGTGCACCCGGCCGCGGGGCAGTGAAACGCCGCGGCCGCGGCCGCGCCGGCGCCGGCGGTGAGTACGGCCGCCGCGGCGAGCAGCCAGATCATGCCGGGTAGCGTGCGGACCTTCGTCCATTCCGCGTGCAGGGCCGTGGCCAGCAGGCCCGCTGGGCGAGTGTGACTGACGGCGCTCATACGTCCCTCCTGCGCAACACGTACGCGGCACTGCCCAGTGCGATCGCCGTCCACGCGCACAGCACCGCGAGCCCGGCCCACCACGTGAGCGGGAAGTAACCATCCGGCGGGGAGACCTGCGCGATCACCTGGTGGTAGGCGGGGATGTCCTGGGTGACCGCGATGGCGGCGGGGGGCATCACCCGCAGCAGCCACTCCTGTGCCACGGGCGGCAGCAGCGCTGGCAGCGTGGCGAGCAAAGTTGGCAGGAAGATCACCGCGATCACCACCGTGACCGCTGTCACGCCGCGGCGCGCGAGCGTGCCGAGCGCGAGTGCCAGCACGGCCGTGACCGCCAGCATCGCGGCGACCCCGACGACCATGCGGATCTCGGTCAGGGCCGACGTTCCCAGCACGAAATTTCCGCCGCCGCGCAGCCGGTGAACGCCGAGCAGGAGGGCGATCCCGGCGCCGACCAAACCGGCGACGAAGGTGGCCAGGCCGATCAGCACCGCCTTGGCGGCGAGGGCCCGGCCGCGACGGGGCGAGGCGGCGAACGTCAGGCGGATTAGTCCCCGCCGGTACTCGGCGGTCATGAACAGGGCGGCCACGATGGCCACCGGAATAAGGCTGACTGGCAGCCCGAATTGCAGGGTTGGCTCGGCCTCGATGCCGGCGCCTTGGGGGCCTCGGGCTGGTCGGGTGCGATGTCCCCGGAACCAGTCACTGTGAATCGGCCGCCGGAGTGAGTGAACGAGGACGGCCCGGCCGCGAACGTGCCGGAGCCGCGGGCGCCGGCACCGCCGATGCTGGTCCTCGTCCAGGATCCGCTGGCATCGGCGAAGGCCAGGTGCACGGTGTCGAAGGTGCCGGCAGCCAGGCTGGGGCCGACTTCGTAGGAGGGACTGCCGACCGGCGCGAGCAGCTGGTAGCTCGGCGACGTCGCGAACAAGCCGACCTGTGCGGTCGACGGCAGGCCGTTGACGACTACGCGGTTCAGCTCGGTCCAGTGCGTGCCGTCGGGCGAGTCGTACCCGGTGATGGTGTCGCCCGACCGGGTGAGCCGCAGCCAGCGCGGCGACGAGGAGGACACCTTGCCCGGCAGGCCGGGCGAATCCCCCGTGTAGTTCCACTGCATCCGGACGCCCTTACCGCCGGTGACCAGCATGGCCGCGTACGCGGAGCCCGGCACGGTGCTGGCGCTGACCATGATCCCGGCCTTGGACCACGGCTGCACACCGGGCTTCAGGCGACCGCCGGGAGTTCCGTTGGCCGGGAGGCCGCGCCCGTTCGGCGAGTACTCGCCGGTCAGCGACGTCATCCGGGCCGTGATCGTGCCGTTCCCAGCCAGTGCCTGGTGGGCAAAGTAGAAGGTGTCGGTGACCGCGACGCCGCCCGGCCCGACCGCAGGCGCGGGGCAGCCATGGTCCGGACCTGCGCCGCTGCACGTCGCGCTGCTGTAGAGGTACCCCAGCGCCACGATCAGCACCGGGGCGAGCACGATGCCGATGACCCAGCCGCGTACCGTGCGGAGCTTGGTCCACTCCGCGTGCACGAGCCGGCCGAATCCGTCCCGGCCGGTCCGCGCACGGTAGCGATGCGGCGCGACGGCGGTCATGACGGCCTCACCGCCCGGAACTCGGCCTCGTCGCGGGTGAGTTCCATGTAGGCCTCCTCGAGAGATGCCCGGTGGGCACTGACCTCCGAGAACGGGATGGCGTGGGCGGTGAGCGCCGCCACTGCCCGCTCAGGGGAAAGATTCGAGATGGTGAGCTGGTCTGGACCGGTGGAGGCGACGATGGCCCCGGCGTTGGCGAGGGCCGTAATCGCCTGCGCAGGGCAGGCCGTGCGCAGGCTGACCCGGTCGCCGGAAGCCGCCGTGATCATGCCGGCGACGCTGGCATCGGCGATGACTTTCCCGCGGCCGACGACCAGCAGGTGGTCGGCGGTATCCTCAAGCTCGCTCATCAGGTGGCTGGAGACGAGGACGGCGCGCCCCTGCCGCGCGAGGGACCGCAGCAGCGTGCGTACCCACACGATGCCTTCGGGGTCCAGGCCGTTGAACGGCTCGTCCATCATCAGGATCGGCGGGTCGCCGAGCAGCGCCGCGGCGATGCCGAGCCGCTGGCGCATACCCAGCGAGTAGCCACCTGCCTTGCGCCCCGCGACAGACCGAAGGCCAGCCTGCTCGATGACCTCGCCGACGCGCCTGGCGCTGAAGCCCTGGGAGTGGGCGAGCCACAGCAAGTGGCCGCGGGCACTGCGGCTCGGCTGAAGAGCGCCGGCGTCGAGCAGCGCGCCGACGTGGCTCAGCGGGGTGCGCAGAGCCGCGTACGGCTTGCCGCCGACCAGCGCGGTGCCCTCGTCGGCGGTGTCGAGGCCGAGGATGACGCGCATGGTCGTGGACTTGCCGGCGCCGTTCGGGCCGACGAACCCCGTCACCCGGCCGGGCTGGACGGTGAAGGTCATCCCGTCCAGGGCCTGTTGTGCTCCGAACCGCTTGCGCAGCCCGGTGACCTGAATATTCGCTTCCATGGTGCAGCAGGCTAGGATCCCGGGACGGCCGCAGTCGTCACGCCGCAGAGCAGTCTTTGCCGCTCCGCCTCAGGTTGGAGCGGGCGAGCCCCGACTCACTCGTGAGAGTAGCCATCGGCTGCCCGGCAGGAGTGACGCCTTCGGCTGATGCCGCAGGCAGAATGACGGGCATGAGGGAAGAAGGTGGCGGACGGCCTTCGCCGGCCCGGTGGCCGCCACTCGCAGCGGCGCGGCGGATCGCCTCGACGCGCACGCTGACGGTGATCGGCGCCGTACTCGCGGTTGTCTCGGTCGCTCAGGCCATCGTCCAGGCGGTCTTGCTCGCCGGGGCGCACGGCGGTGTGGGGATCTCGGTACCGACCGCCGCAGCGAGGGCTCTCCTCGCGCTCCCCCGCGGCGCGGCGATCATCTCGACCGTCACGAGCACAGTCTCGGTTGCCCTGTTCGCCCTGCCGCTGTGCCTGCTCGCGCTCGCCGCCACGATCCCGCTGATCTTCCTGCGGCCGGCCGCCGCCGCCATGCTCATCACAGGCGCGCTGGTGCTGTCGCTCACGGTCCTCGGCGTGGCCACGGCGGGCAGCGCTGCCTCCGGCCTGGTGACCGCGGGCGGGGTGGCTGCGGAGCTGATCGCGGTTGGCCGGCTCGGCGCAGCCGACCCAGGGGATTCCCTCAGCGCAGCCGCGCCCGCCGGCTGGCGAGTCAACGGGCAGTACCTGGCGCTGGGACTGGCGGCACCGTTCCTGGTTCTGGCGCTGGCGTCGCAGGCCCTGGCCGCGGTGCTGCTCGCCTCGCTCGTGCCAGTCGCCGCGGGAACCGGGATCGCCGTCCGGTCGCGGCGCTCGGCGTCCCTGGCCGGCATCGTCCGCTCAGAGCTAGCGGACACCCTGGTGGAGCACATGGCACGCGGGGAACGCGCACGGATCGCCCGTGAGCTCCATGACGTGGTCGCCCACCACATCTCCATGATCTCGGTGCAGGCGGAGACGGCCCGGGTGACCGTTCCTGACCTGGCGCCAGAGAGCGCGCGCCGTCTGGGGGAGATCGGCGACACCGCACGGGCCGGGCTCACCGAGATGCGGCGGCTGCTCGGGGTGCTGCGGTCCGACGCCGATGCTGATGCCGAGGACGAACGACAGCCACAGCCAGGCCTGCAGCAGGTGACATCACTGATCGAGGATTCCCGGACAGCGGCGGCCGGGCGCGTGCGGCTGATCGTCTCCGGGCCGGTTGCCTCGCTCGACCCGGGCGTGGAGCTGACCGCATACCGCATCATGCAGGAAGCTCTCACCAACGCGCGGCGGCACGCCCCCGGTGCCGCCGTGGACGTCGAACTGCGGTACGAACAAGACATGCTGACCGTACGCGTCCGTGACAACGGACCTGGCCCCGGGCCGGGCGGCACTCACGCAGGCACCGCCAGCGGGCACGGCGCCGGCAGCGGGCACGGCGCCGGCGGCGGGCACGGGCTACTCGGCATGCGCGAGCGCGCCGCGACCCTCGGAGGCACGCTGCGGACCGGCGCGGCACCAGGCGGCGGGTTCCTCGTCCTGGCGGAATTGCCGGCGAAGCCGGAGGCCGGGCCGTGACCGCACCAGACGCGTCTACCGGGAGCCCCATCAGCATCATCGTGGCCGACGACCACCAGGTGGTCCGGACCGGATTCGCGGCGATGCTGGACACCCAGGCGGACTTCACCGTCCTCGGCACGGCCTCCGACGGCGCCTCAGCCGTGCAGGCGTGCCGCACGCTCCGGCCCGACCTGATCATCATGGACATCCGGATGCCCGGCATTGACGGGATCGAGGCGACCCGGCAGCTGTCGTCGTCTGACCAGCCCCCGAAGGTGCTCATCCTGACCACGTTCGACCTGGACAAGTACGTCTTCGACGCGCTGCGCGCCGGCGCGAGCGGCTTTATGCTCAAGGACGTCACAGCGGAGCAGCTGTACGAGGCCGTCCGCGTCGTCGCGGCCGGCGACGCGCTGCTCGCGCCGGCCGTGACCCGGCGGCTGATCCGGGAGTTCGCCCGGCTCGGGTCATCACCCGAGCCAGGCGCTGGCCCCGTCACCGGCGTCCCGCCAGCGCTCGCCGCGCTGACCCCGCGCGAGACCGAGGTACTGCGCCTCGTCGCCCAGGGACTGTCCAACACCGAGATCGCGGCCCGCATCATCGTCACCGAGGACACGGTAAAAAGCCACGTCAGCCGCATGCTGGCCAAGCTCGGCCTGCGCGACCGCACCCAAGCGGTGGTCACCGCCTACGAATCAGGCCTGATCATCCCGGCGCGGGAACGCTGATTCGCTGACGAGCGGCAGCAGGTCATCCATCCAGCGCTTGACCGCGAAGCTTGCGGCGCCCTGGTCGAGCGATGCGCCCGTCGGGAGGCTGGCTGAGCCCGGATCCACCGTGAGCTAGGGCCCAGAAACCTGGCGCATCCGGCTATTTCTTGTCATCCTCGGAGGACTCAGCCCACAGGGAGGCCACAATTACCCGGTTGGCAGGTGCAGTGCTTGCAGTGATCGCCAGCCTGGCGCTGGTGGGCGGACCGCCCGTGGCCGCCGCGGCCGGGACGCGCCCGCGGCCGCATGGGATCGCCTTCCAGGAATGGCTGTACCCTGGGGCGCCTGGCTCGCCGACCTGCCTGGCGTCGCGCGAGTTCGCTCACGGCCGGGTCCTGCACGGCGTGCTCAAGCCCGAGTACATGGACGTCAATAACCTCGGACGACTGTACATGCGTCCCGCGGGCCGGCGATCCGATGCCTGCAACGGCTACAGCCCGCGCAACGCGGCTGAGGTCAGGAAGTGGTCGGCCCGGCAGTTCATGACCATCTCCCTCGACACGCTGCAGCAGGAAGAAGCGCTCACCGCCCATCCCGCCAAGGTGACGGCGGCCGTCCGGCGGCTGACCAGCTTCGTGAAGTCCATCCGCTTCACCGGCGTGGACGTGGACTTCGAGAACTACTGGTCCTGGAAGGGCCCCGACGCGACGCGCTACTACGCCTTCTTGCGCAAGCTGGCGCGGGGCCTGCACGCGGCCGGACTGCGGCTGCAAGTCGATGGGCCAGCCGACTTCAACACCCCGTTCAACTACGGCCGGGTCCTGGCCACCGGAGCCGACCAGGTCATCGTCATGGCCTACGACGACGAGTTCACGTCACCGCCCAGTTCCGTCTGCACGGCCATCACGCCGCTGAACTGGCTCCGGTCGACCGTCACCAGCGCGCTGCGCCAGATCCCCCGCGGCGAACGAACCCGGCTTGTAGTCGGCCTGCCCTCCTACGGGTACGTGGCCTCAGATCGCTGCCAGAACATCGCGTCCAACATGAGCTTCGATCAGATGAAACGCGAGCCGGGCTACTCCTCCAAGCCCTCAGTCATCGCGGCCCGGCGCGACCCTGGCTCGGAAGAGATCAGGTGGCAGTCGCACGGCAAGTTCTTCGACTATGTCGACCAGAAGGCCATGGACGCCAAGCTGGCCGTAGTCGAAAGCCTGGGCATTCGCAACGTGACGGTCTGGGTCCTAGGCGGCGACAACCCCTGGTTCTCCGCCCGGGCACTCCGAACCTGGCCTGCGGTTGCCGGGGGTCGAACTGGTTCGGCTAGACCGCCCATCTTCTAGCCAGAATTTCCTGAGCCGGGATAGCCATGGCCGGTTCGTCGTGGTCAAGCCCTTCCGCCTGGATGAGCTGGATCATGGGTGTCCTGCCGTTGTTAACGGCGTGCTGTTTCATGCTGTTGACCCACGCGGTAGCCCGCTCGATCCTGGTGGAGCCCTGCTGTCCCGGCTCGGGAGCTTGCGGCGCAGTGTCGCGGGATCCCACCAGGACGCTGGCCGCGACCTCGCTAGCGGCGACGAGCCAGCCTGACGGCCGAGGGATGTAGACGGACCCGGCGGCCTGGTCCGGAGCCTTCCCGTCGCCGGCCGATCCGCTGAGTTCATCCCGAACAACCGCGGCCATGCCATCCGGCCAGCGCAGGGCAGGATCGGGAAACGGGTAAGCGCCCGGCGCGCTCAGCACTACGGCCTCCAGGCGCGAGGGGTGCGTGACCAGGTAGCGGGCTGCGAACTGGGCGCCTGCTGAGTGCCCATGCAGGCTGAACTGCCCGCTGAACCGCGGGATGTGCTTTGCCCCTACCTCGTCCACGGTGGCGTTCACGAATTCGTCAGCATCCGTTCTTCGCCCGAACAGCGCCCGGTACCCGCCGAAATCGCGTCCGCCGAATACAGGCGCAACAACTAGCGCCTGATGTGCTCCAGCGAAAAGGGCCCAGCGATCGACGGCCTCCTGCGCGTACGCGGCGAGGTCATCATCCGACTGTGAGCCATCCACCCACGGGAAGCCATGCGCCAGGACGAGTACCCGGACCGGGGAGGAGGGGATGAAGGACGCTACTCGGCCGACTTCCGGCACAGGCATCGCCTCCTGGCGACTCGGCGTTCAGAAGTAGGGCAACTGCGCTCACCCTACTTCCGCATTGTCCCGCGACCCGGCCGAGGATGCCCCGCCCCCGGGCGCGGTTCCGGCCGGGTTCCAGCGTGCCCGCAGGTTAACGCTGCGACTCGAGGATCACCATCGACTCAGCGGGCACGGTGACGGACGGCGAAGCCGTCGTAGTGCCCTGGACGATGACGGAGTTGGTGGCGTTCTGGTCACCCGCGCTGTAAGTCCAGGTGCTCAGCTGACCCGCCAGCGGCACACCGGGGTGGTAACGCACAGTCTCTGCCGCGCTGGTGCTGGTATTGATGAACGCGACCGCCGTCCGGCCGTCAGGCAGCAGCGACCGGTAGGCCAGCACGTCCGCCGGGTCGGAGGTCGGCATGCTGGCCAGCAGCGCGTGCGGCTGCGCCAGCATCGACGCCAGCACGTACCCGTAGTACGGCGTCTCCGGCACGGGTGGCGAGCCCGAGGTGAACATGCCGTAGTCCGGGTTCGCGCACGTCGCGCCAGTGTTGCCGTAGTTGTTCATGTCCCACCAGCTCACGCTGCGCGCCCCGGCCGCCAGCCAGGACAGCGCATCCCCGGCCGCGAACAGCGCGCCGGCGGGGGTGCAGACGGTCGTGGTCTCGTTGTTGGACACGCCGCTCTCCCCGACCACGACCGCGGCCCGCGGGTCATAGGCGTCAAGTTCCCCGCGGATCTGCCGGTACAGCCCGGGTACCGCCATCAGCGATTGCAGGACTTGCTGGTCGGTCGGGTTGCTCCCGCCGGTGGCGCCCCCGAAGGAGAACGGGTAATAGTGCGCGTCCACGAAGCTGACGTACCGGCCGTCCCGGCCGAGCACGGTGTCGTTCCACTCCTGGCTGTCAGGGACGGCCGCGCCGGTCACGGCGCTGCCGAACGCCCATGGCACGCCGATCCGCGCCGCCGGCCCGGCGGCCTTCATGGCCCGCAGGAACGGAAGCGCATTAACAGCGTAGGACGTGGCCAGTGTCTGGGTTCCTGCCGCGTTGCCCTGGGTGACCTGGGGGCAGGTCGGGTTCTCGAAGACTCCGTTCACCGTGGTGTAGGTGTTCGGGGTGTAGCCCTGGTAGTTCTCCGGGGGCTGGGCCAGCCAGTTATTGACCTCCCAGCACCCGTAGTTCTCATTGCCGACCTCCCACAGCGCCACGCTGTCGCCCGGCGTCGTCTCCGAGTGGGTGACCCACGCTGCCGCCTCCGCCGGCGTGCCCGAGCCGTAGTTCACGGTCACGAAGCTCTGCGCGCCGACCGCCTTGGCCTGGGCGGCGAACTGGTCGAAGCCGAGCGAATCGGACGTCGCGCAGCTCGTGCTGGTCACTACGAACGAGGCCGTCGGGTCATCGGGCAGGCAATTCTGGATATTGGAATTCGTCTGCCAGTCGTAGTAGTCGGCGTAGGACCCGCCGCCGTAGCGGAGCAGGCCGACGCCGGCCGCCTTCAGCAGCGGCTGGATCGTGTTGACGCCGCCGCCCGCCGAGGTATCGGCAGCGTAGATGTAGTCCCAGGGCGCGGTGTTCAGTCCGAGGGCCAGCGGTGACACCGGGTGAAACTGCGGGCCCGGCCGGCTCCCGGCGCTAGCCGCGGTGGCAGGCGCGACCGCCATCAGCACGGCCACTCCCGCGCATGCGGCGGCCCTGGCGGCGCGCCGCCCGCCTTTCGCTGTTCTCCCTGGCTGTTGTGTGATCTTCCCGAGCACTCGCATCATGGCTGCTCCCTTGATCGGATTAACGCACCAGCCGACTCCTATCTACTTACCCGGTTTAGTAACGGAATTCAAGGCATATCCGGCCAGGTTTACCAAGGGATAGCCGTGAATTCTGGCGCGTGCTGCCGTAATAGGGCACAGGCGCGGACGGCGCTGGCCGGCCTACAGCCGGATGGCCGGGACCGTCGTCACGATCGCCTCGAAGATTCCCCGGCCAGACCGCAGTGCTTTCGAGGTTCGTCGCAGCAGGTCGACGTCGACCGCAGCGCTTCGGCAGGTGCTGATCCCCATGTCCAGCAGCTGTTCCTCAATGCGCCGCCGGAAGCCGCCCGACGGCTCGGTGAGCAGGCTCCCCGTGAAGGTGGCCGTGATCGGTGCCGACAGGCCTGCGCTGGCCAGAGCGGCGCGGCAGATTCGAGCGAGACGGGCGGACGCCTGGGACAGGATCTCGCCGGCCACTACGTCGCCCGCTTGATCCGCGGCGAAAACGTCGCGGGCAAACTCCGCGACGGACCGCTTCGGGTTGGCCGCTCCGTAGACGAACCGATCAATCTCGACGCCCCCGGTACGCCGCTCTGCGCGTTCCGTGAGAGCGGTCGCCGGGCCCCGGTCTTCTCGGCGGGCAATGACGGCCCGCAGCGCGTGGCGGCCGATGTCGTAGGCGCCGCCGTCGTCTCCGAGCAGGTACTCGTGGGCGCCTGCCCGGCTTATGGCGTCAAACCCGCTGCGGGCCGCGACTCCCGAGCCTGTTCCGGCGATGACCACCAGCTGATCGCAGTCATCGGGCTCGGCGAAGAACAGCGGCACGACATCGTTCGTCAGGTAAGTGCGGCCAGGCGGCCGAACCGACGCCGGCAGGGTCCTGGTCATGGTGTCGGCCAGCTCGTTGAGGTATGTCACGGTGCAGGCCGCGCCAACGGCGAACAGGGCATTGTCGATATCAGTGAACCGGCCCGCCGCCCGGGCGACGTCCGCGAGCACTGAGCGCTGAGATTCCTCCGACGCGCCGATCCGGTTGAGGGAGGGCAGCCACTCTTCTGCGCACAGTTCCTCGCGGTCGGCCACCATCACCCAGGTATGCGACCCGCCGCCTTCCACGAGCAGGGACTTGGCCCCCGGCTTCATCCGCGCCTCGTCCCGCCGGCCAGGGCTCTGGCGGGCAGGCCCGGCATTGTGCATGGTGCGCCCCCGGCTATTTGCCCGCTGCCGCGTAGAGCCAGCACCGGGCCTCGTGGCCGGGTCCTGTCTCGGCCTGCGGCGGATCGGCGGCGCAGGTCTCCATCGCGTGCGGGCACCGGGACCGGAACCGGCAGCCCTGGTCGGGCGCCGCCTCGTGCAACTCGCCGCCACGCGCGGCCCGGGCGGCCTGCCGCCCCCGCCGCGCCTCGGCGAGCGCCTGGCGCGACGCCGTGGGGTCGGGCGCGGCGCTGGCCAGCACCTGCGTGTAGGGGTGGGCCGGGTTCAGGATGACCTCGTCGCTCGGGCCGCGCTCCACCACCACCCCGCGGTACATCACCATGATCTCGGCAGAGAAGTGCCGCGCGGTCGCCAGGTCGTGCGTAACGTACAGCATGGCCAGGTTCCGGTCGCGCTTGAGCCGGTCCAGCAGGTTGAGGATCTCCAGCCGGATCGACACGTCGAGCATGGACACGGGCTCATCGGCCAGCAGGACGTTGGGCTCGGTGGCCAGCGCCCGGGCGATGGCGACGCGCTGGCGCTGGCCGCCGGACAGCTCGTGCGGGTGCTTGGCCGCTATCTCCTGCGGCGGGGTCAGGTTGACCGACCGGAGCAGGTCATGAACCGCGCGCTCCAGCGCCGCGCCGCGTAGCTGCCCTGACCGCAGCAGCAGCGGCCGGGCCAGGTGATGGGCGACCGTGTGCATCGGGTTGAGCGAGGCAAACGGGTCCTGGAAGATGAGCTGCACCTGATGCCGGTAGGACCGCAGCGCCCGGCCGTGCCGGCCGGCGGGTCGGCCGTCCAGCCGGATCTGGCCGGACGTCGGCCGCAGCAGCTGCGCTACCGCCCGGACCACTGTCGACTTGCCGCTGCCGCTCTCTCCCACCAGCGCCAGGGTCTGGCCAGCATGCAGGCTGAACGACAGGTCATCCACGGCCGTGAGCCGTGCGGCGCCGCGCTGGCCGAACTCCACGGTGAGGTTCGCGACCTCCAGGACGCTCACGCGTCGCCGCCGGCCCGGTCGGCGGGTACCGTCTGGGCTGCGCTGAGCTCGGGCGGCGGGCCGCCGGGACGGTATGCGGGGTCGTGCAGGTGGCAGGCGACCTGCCAGCCGGCCGGCCGGCCCGGGACGTCGGGCCGGCCGGCCGCGGGCCGGAGCGCGGGACGGACGGCGGCGCACGGATCGAACCGGAAGTCGCAGCGCGGCTCAAATGGGCAGCCGCCGAAGACGGTGCGCAGGTCGGGCGGATTGCCGGGCACTCCGCGGAGTTCCTGCCGGGCGCCGCGCAGGTCCGGGAACGAGCGAAGCAGGCCAAAGGTGTAGGGGTGGGCGGGGGCGGACCCGGACAACTCAGTCGGCGCGGACTCAATCACCTCGCCCGCGTACATGACCAGCAGCCGGTCGCTGACCTCAAGCAGCAGCGACAGGTCATGGGTGATGAAGATGACGCTGAACCCGAGTTCCTCGCGCAGCCGCTCGATCTCGTCGAGGATCTCCCGCTGGACCACAACATCCAGCGCCGTCGTCGGCTCGTCCATGATGATGATCTCGGGTTCCAGCGCGAGCGCCATCGCGATCATGGCCCGCTGCCGCATGCCGCCGGACAGCTCGTGCGCGAAGCTGCGGATCCGGGCCGGGGCGATCCCGACCATGTCCAGCAGGTCCCGGGCCCGCCGGTCGCGGGCTTCGTGATCCAGCTGGGGCCGGTGCGCGTCGAAGATGTCGTTGAACTGGCGGGCCAGGGTGGTGACCGGGTTGAGGGCGTTCATCGCGCTCTGGAAGACCATCGCGACCTTATTCCAGCGGAACTCGCGAAGGCTCTGGTCGCCCAGCCCCAGCACGTCGACGGGGGGCCCGCCAGCCGGGTAGAAGGTGATGGACCCGCGGGTCTGGCGGGCGGGCGGCTTCAGCATCCGGGTCAGTGCGTACGCCAGCGTGGACTTGCCGCAGCCGCTCTCGCCGGCGATGCCGAGCACTTCGCCGCGGCGCAGTTCCAGGGTGACGTCACGCACCGCGCGTGTGGGCCGCCGCGCCTCGTACTCGACGCAGATGTTCTCGGCCCGCAGGACCACATCCGCCCCGCTCATGCCGCGCTCCCCCGCCCGCGTGCCCGGCCGGGCCGGACCGCGCGGTAGACCCGCAGCCGCGGATTGAGAACCTCGTCCAGGCTGAAGTTGATCAGCGCCAGCCCCATGCCCAGCAGCGCAATGCACAAGCCGGGCGGGATGAACCACCACCAGGCCCCGACCGACAGTGCCTCGTCGTTATAGGCGATGTTGATCATGTTCCCCCAGGTCAGCAGGGTCGGGTCACCGAGGCCGATGAACGCGAGAGCCGCCTGGGTGAGAATCGCGAAGATCATGGCGAAGATGAAATTGGACACGATGATCGGCAGCTCGTTGGGCAGGATCTCGACGAACACGATCCGCCAGGCCCGCTCGCCGGACGCACGGGCGGCGAGCACGTACTCACGGTTGCGCACCGACAGGGTCTGCGCGCGCAGCACCCGCGCGGCCGCGGCCCAGCTCGTCAGCGCGATGATGATGATCAGCGGGAGCAGCCCGCGGGCCTTCACGTCGGCCAGGATCACGATCACCAGCGGCAGGGTGGGGATCACCAGCACGACATTGGACGCCAGGTTCAGCACCTCGTCGATGACTCCGCCCGCGTACCCGCCGCTGATGCCCACGATGACCGAGACCAGGGTGGCCAGCAGCCCGGCGCCTACACCGATCTCCAGCGAGGCCCGCGCGCTGACCACCAGCTGGGCGAAGACGTCCTGCCCGATCTGCGTCGTGCCGAGCCAGTGACTGAGCGACGGCGGCGCGAGCTCGGTGTGGCTCAGCTGGTTCGGGCTGCCGACGAAGAACGGCCCGATGATCCCCAGGAGAACGAAGAACCCGACCAGGCACGACCCGGCGACGAGCCGGGGCGACCGGAACGCCGCGCGCAGGCCGGACAGGCGCCCGGCATCCTGATCACCCATTTCCGCCGCAGTGGCGGCGACGACGTTGGTGGCGGTCACCGGGCCTGCCTCGTCCGCGGATCGATGAAGCCGTGCAGCAAGTCCACCAGCAGGTTGGCTCCCAGCACGGCGAGCGTGATGACCAGGAAGATGCCCTGCATCAGCGGGTAGTCGTTGTTATTGACCGCCTGCACCAGCTGGTTGCCGATCCCGGGATAGGAGAAGACGTACTCCATGGCGATGGCCCCGCTGACCACGAACCCGAGCGAGATCGCGAACCCGGAGACGCTGGGCAGCACGGCGTTGCGGGCCGCGTAGCCGATCATGATCCGGCGCGTCCGCAATCCCCTGGCCTCGGCCGCCACCACGTAGTCGTCGGACAGGGTCGAGACCATCATGTTGCGCATTCCCAGCAGCCAGCCGCCGACCGAGCTGAGCACGATGGTCAGCGCGGGCAGGATCGCGTGCTGCGCGGCCGAGGCCAGGAAGGCCGGGCTCCAGCCGGGACTGAGCTCGGAGTTGGTGTCGTAGCCCTGGCCCTGCGGGAAGACGTGCCAGACGTTGCTGGCCAGGAAGTACAGCAGGATCAGCGCCAGCCAGAAATACGGCATCGCCGTCAGCAGCGTCGTGGCCGGGATGATCGCGTCCAGCCGGGATCCCCGCTTCCACCCGGCCACCGCGCCGAGCACGATGCCGAGCGCGAAGCTGAGCACCGTCGCCACACCGACCAGGATGAGCGTCCAGTAGATGGACTGCGCGATCTGAGTGCTCACGGGGGTAGGGAACTCGCTGATCGACAGTCCGAGCCGCAGGTGGACCAGCCCGTCAAGGTACTGCCCGTACTTCTGGAAGATGTTCCCCGTGCCCAGGCCGAGCAGGCTGGCCAGGATCTTGGCTTCGCCGGGCGGGACGGTGCCCGACTGCGACATCCGGCCGATCAGCGCCTCAACCGGGTTGCCGGGGATGAGCTGCGGGAGGAAGAAGTTGATCGTGAGCGCCGCCCACGCGGCCACGAGGTAGAACGCCAGCTTGCGGACGATATAACGCACGCCCGGCCTCCCTTCTGCGCCGGCGCTGCGCCGGTCGTGCGACTGCGGCCCAGGTGCCCGGCGAAGGAGCGCGGGCAGCGATCTCCCCCGCCGGGCAGCGGCCTGCGGCTGTGACGGTGCTAGCCGCCGGCGGGCGCTAGCTCACCGGGACGAGCCGGGCCGCGATCCACCCGATGTCGGGCTGGATGTAGACCGCCGGCGCGCCGTAGGCGTTTGACACCGTCGGGATGTTGCTGACGGAGTGACCGTTGAACTCGATTTCGTCCTGAGACTCCCACATCGGGATGAGCGGCAGTTCCTGGCTGAAGATCTGCTCGATCTTGTAGAAGGCCGGCTTCTGCACCGACGGGTCCGTCGTCCCGGCGATCTGGCTGAGCAGCGAATCCACCTGGGGGTTCCGGTACCGCTCGTAGTTGCCGACCGTGTCGGCCTTGCCGATCGGCGGCGAGATGGCGCTGTCGAGCAGGGAGTAGTAGTACGACCAGGGATCCGGCGTGTAGCCGAAGCTATCCATCAGCAACTGGAAGTTGCCGTTGTCCTGGTCGGAAATGAATGCCGTGTAGGCCTCCTGGTCGATGCTCAGGTTGATCCCGGCCGGCTTGAGCTCCTGCTGGATGATCTGCAGGTCACTGAGGTAGTCGGTGTAGCCGGCCACCATCTTGACCGTGAGGCTGAGCGGCGTGGCGATACCCGCCCTGGCCAGGATCTTCTTGGCCGCGGCGGCACCGCCGCTGCTGAAGCTTGCGCTGGCGAGGTCCGGATTGAGGACCGAGTTGTAGTTCGGCCTGATCAGCGCCTCCGGGTTGGAGGCCGGGGCGAAGCCGTCGTAGACGGTGTTGCTGATGTAACTGCGGTTCACCGCGGCGCTGATGGCCTGGCGGACGGCCAGCTTGGTCGTCGGGCCGGTGGCCATATTCGATACCAGGAACGTCGTGGCCAGCGGGATGTCGCTGACGATGTTCTTGGGATCCTTCGCCATGTACGTCTTCTTTATGTTCGGGATGAAGGCGCCGGACCAGTCGAGCTGGCCGGCCTTGATGGCCGCGTTCAGTGTCGTGTTCCCGCTGAAGGCCAGGAACCGGATCGTCTTGAAGTGCGGCAGCCCCGGCATGTAGTAGTGCGGGTTCGCCGTGAGCTCGAATGCCTGCGGCGTGAACTTGGTGACGGTGTAGGCGCCGGTCCCGACGGGGTGCTGGTTCAGGAACGTCGTGGGGTTCTTGATCGACTGCCAGATGTGCTGCGGCAGGATCTCGACCCGGCCGAGCGCGTAGTAGGCATCGGTGTAAGCCGGCTTGGTGAAATTGATCGTCACGCTGTACCGGCCGGCCGCCGATACGCTGGCCAGTGGCAGGCCGAACTTGTTCAGCGCGGTGCTGTGCAGCGCCTGGTCGAACGTGAAGACGACGTCGGCGCTGGTGAACGGCTTGCCGTCGGTCCACTTCACGTTGTGCCGGAGCTGCACCGTCAGGGTCTTGCCGCCGGCTGACCACGCATAGCTGGTCCCGAGCCACGGCTCGGTGCTGCCGCCTTTGCGGTGTCATAGAAGAACAACGGCTCGTAGATCATGCCGTTGGTCGCGTCCTCGGCATTGGGCGAGTAGAGGTTGAAGTCATTGGGATAGGCGGTCGCGCCGGTGGCGACGGTGAGCACGCCCGTCGGGCCGGACGCGGATGAGGTCGAGCCGGAACTGCTGCCGTTACTGCTGCCGCCGCAGGCCGCCAGCATGCTGACGGCCGCGACGGTGGCGCTGGCGGCAATGGCCCGCACGCGCCAGGGCTTCGAGGACATGACGATTCCCTCTTTTCCTATCGGCCGTGATTCCCAGGCTTGGTGAAATGCCTGTGCGGCATCTCCGCGCAGAGCGCGCGAGCTACGCGGAGATGGCCGCTTGTGAAGGCGGCGTTGGTGTGCTGTTTTACCGGGCGACGGCGGCTCCGGTGTCACGGAACCAGGTCCCTGGCGTGGACTGAGCGAAGCACTATACCGGTTAAGTGTCAACCCTTCGGAGCGCCCCGGTGAAGGCGGGGCAAGGTATCGTTAAGGTTTCGATCTCATATCGCGGCGGTTGCGTTAGTCCTGACCAGCTCAGTCACGGCTGCGCGGCCGGGGGCGGGCGGGCACCCGCGGGGCCGGCCCGGTGCTGCCCCGGAGCGTCAGCACCAGCGGCGCCTCCTCGACGTGGCCCACGGGCGTGCCGTCGGCGAGCTGGGCCAGGAGCCGGGCGGCGTGCGCGCCTGAGGTGGCGACGTCCCTGGTCAGCGCGGTGAGCGGAGGGTGCACGAATTCGCAGGTCGGGGAGTCGTCCCAGGCCACGATGGACAGGTCCGCCGGCACGTTGACCCCGATGCGCTGGGCTTCGCCCAGCCCCGAGACGGCCATCAGGTCGTTGTCGTACAAGATCGCGGTGGGCGGCTGGCCGGACAGCAGCAGCCGTCGGGTAGCGGCGGCCCCGTTCTCCGCGGTGTAGTCGGCCTCGGTGAGCGGGCCTCGACTCCGGCCGCCTGCGCGACGGCGGTGAACGCATCGCTGCGGATCTTGGTGTGCCAGAGCCGGGTGATGCCCGTGACCCGGGCGATGCGCCGGTGGCCCGCCGCGGCCAGGAACTCGACCACGGCCCTGGTCGCCGCCGCGTCGTCCTGCCAGACCGCCGGAAACGACCCGGCATGAGCTGGCGGTCCGATCACCACCGCTGGCATCCGCAGTTCCTCGAGGATCGCCACCCGGCGGTCGTCTACCTGGAGGTCAACCAGGAACACCCCGTCCACCCGGCGCTGCGCCCACCACGACCGGTACATCGCGATCTCGGCGTCCTGGTCCTCCGCCACGGTAAACAGCAGCGACGTGTGACCGGCCGAGCTCGGCCTGGATACCCGAGATGAGCTGCATGAAGAAGGGCTCCACCCCCAGCGTGCGGGCGGGCCGGTCGATGATAGCCCGAAGGCGCCCGCCCGGCCGTCCGACAGCGCGCGGGCGGCGCTGTTGGGCTGGAAGCCGATTTCCTCGGCAATCGCGAGAATGCGCTCCTCGTGGCCGCCGACACGCCGGGCTGCCCGTTGAGCGCAAATGACACCGCGGCCTTGGTCACGCCCGCGCGGCTCGCAATGTCCGCGATGGTCGGACGCTTCACCCCATGCCTCCTGCCGGCCGCTTTCGCCCCGGTGCCCCGCATGGCACCGCAGGCCCGGGGCGCCGCCATCCCGGTTTGGGCGCGCCATCAGCGTAAGGTAGCCGCCCCGCTGCGACGTTGCCATGTAACGACCGCCCAGCTGCGCGCCGCGGACTCAGCGGGCGCTCAGCGTGCCTCCGCCAGGCCATCTCGCGGCGCCGGCCGACATTGACACTTAACCGGTATAGTGATTCTATCGCACTGTTTCGTGCGGGTTCTCGAGACTAGTTCGCCCGTCCCGCCGCAGAGGGGAGTTCCGCATGCGCAGGAACGCTGTCCGGCTGACCGCTGACGGCCGGCCCGTGAGCTGGCTCGGCGCTAACTTCTGGTCCCGGACGGGCGGGCCGTTGATGTGGCGCAACTACGACCCCGAGGTGGTCCGCGGCGAACTGCGGGTCCTGCGCGAGCACGGCCTGTCGGTGACGCGATCGTTCTTCTACTGGCCAGATTTCATGCCGGCGCCGATCACATCGACGCGGACATGGCGGCCCGGTTCGCCAGCTTTCTCGACCTTCATGCCGAGGCGGGCATGACCACGGTGCCGACCTTCCTGGTCGGCCACATGTCCGGAGAGAACTGGGACCCGGCCTGGCGCGGTGGCCGTGACCTCTACTCGGATGTCTGGATGGTGGCCCGCCAGGCCTGGTTCGCCGGGCAGATGGTGCGCCGGTTCGCCGCGCACGAGGCCGTCTGCGGCTGGCTGGTGTCCAACGAGATGCCGAGCTACGGTGGCGAGGCTTCCG
>CAWGHW010000016.1:0-71714 GCA_963822485.1 uncultured Actinomycetota bacterium | reverse complement strand
ATGATCTGGGCGATGTGCGGCGGCAGGCCGTTCATGATGGCGTCGGTGAGGAACATCCTGCGGAAGTCGTGCGGGGTGTAGTGCAGCGGGGCGCCGGAGGGGCCCGTCAGGCCGGTGCGGGCCAGGGCGGCGGCGAGGATCTTGCGGATGGTGGCGGCGGGGATCGCGCGGGTCTCGGCGCCGATGCGCCGCTGGAACAGCACCGGGGCGGGCGGCAGCCAGAGCCGCTCGTGGTCGTCGTAGGCGGCGATGAGCGGGACGGCGTGGCTGGTGCCGCGGATCCGGGTGATGATGGCGCTGAGTACGTCGGCGAGCTCGGGGCTGATGACCAGGAGCCGCTCGGCGTCGGTCTTGGACGGAACGATCTGCAGAAGCGGCACCAGCTCGCCGGTGCCCGGCAGCCGGTACTGCACGAAGCTGTGGTGGCTGAGCTGCACGAGTTCCTCGGCGCGGATGCCGGTGGCGCGCAGGACCTCGATGGTGGCCCAGGCCCAGAAGGCGCGGTCTTCCTCGGCGCTGAGGTTGCGCCGTTTCCCGGTGGCCGGGTCGCCGGCCCAGACGCTGACGGCGGTGGTCTTGGTGACGGCAGCGCACCAGGGCCGCACCGGGAGCGGCGATGACGCTGCCGGGCCTGGCATCGCGGGCGGACTGCAGCAGTGCCCGGGCGTCGGCGTGCTGCCGGGCGGCGGAGCGGACCAGGACGGGCAGGACCGGGAGCCGCTCGCGGGTGCGGGCGTCCATCCGCGACTTGCGGTGCCGCGCGACCTTGCCCTGGATGGTTTCCGCGCGGCCGACCGGGCAGGGTGCCGCCCAGCGTCCCCACCGGGCGGGGTCATCAGCGGCCCACTGGGCCAGGTCAAGGTAGAAGGCGCGCACCGGGGTCAGGAACTCGCGGTGGCAGATCCGCTCGGCATCGACCACTGTCTTGCCCGCTGCGGTGGTGATGGTCTGCTGCTTGATCCGCATGCGCTGCTTCCACCCGTCGGCGACGTGGGCGGGCAGGCGCAGGCTGTCGATACCGGGATGGTGGGCTTCCAGGTCAGCCCAGAACATGCCCAGGCGGCGGGCCAGCTGCTCCAGGCTGCCGTAGTCCATCGCTGGCTGGCGTTCCCGCAGGTAATCGACGAGCAGGTCACGGATGGGCTGGCAGGCAAGCTGGTGACGGTCGATCATCTCCTCCGGGGAGCGCTGGCCCGCGGTGCGCAGCTGGCGCAGCCGCGCGGGCGCTGCCGGGCCGAAGATCCCCATCTCGCGCAGCAGCCGGTAGCAGGCGGCATTATCGGTCCTGGCCGCGCCCTGCACCCGGGCCTCGGTGTCCAGCAGCTCCAGGACATCGCCGATCCTGATATCGGCCAGCTTGCCGCCCCGGGCGGCCAGGATGACTGCGGCCCGGCGCAGCGTGTGACTGCCGGCGGACTTTGACACGGCGGGATCACTGTTGCCGAGCACCGCCCGCAGCTGCGCGAATCCGGCAGGGTCGCGGAACGCGGCCATGGCCCGGGCCAGCTCCGGGTGGTCACGCCTGCCGGCTGCCAGCCACGCCAGCGACGGGCGGACGATGTCGGCGCAGATAGCCGCGATCAGTGCCGAGACCAGCGCGGCCACCGCCGGGACAGGCTGCCCGGGCGGCCGGGGCCAGTCGCGTGCCAGCTGCCACCATGCGGCTGCGGCAGTATCGGCGCCGCTGGCCAGCCAGCGCTGCTGCCAGCTGCCGCCGTCCTGACCCGCCAGCCAGTCCAGTAATGCCTCCCGCCCGCTGGCACTGCCGGGCAGCAGCACAGCCAGGCGCTCCGCCGCCTGGTCGCGGGCCTGCGCGGTGGCCGGCCACTCAGCGGCCGCCGGCCGTGGCGGGAACCGGGTCCGCGCTGCCTGGTAACCCGACAGCCACACCGACGCCGCCGGCTGCGGCGGCGGCGCGGTGCCTGCGGCGGTCACGACGTCCGGTTCCCGAACAGAACATCCAGGCTCTCGGGCCGGTAACCCGGCGCCGGGACCGGCTGAGCCCGCTGCCGGGCCTGGCGGACCTGCTCACCGTGATGGGCCAGGATCCGGCGGATCACGTCCTCCTTGCGGGGCGTCAGATACAGCTGCGTAGTAGTCAGCAGCGCATGACCCAGGACCAGCTGCACATCGGTGAGCGGAAGAGCCGGATCCTCGGCCATCCGGCAGGCCGCCGTATGCCGCAGCGAATGCAGCGTCGCGTCGGTGCCCGCGGCCGCGCCGGCCCGCTCGAACATCCGGTGCGCCGCGTGATAGGCCAGCGGCCGGAACGGCTGCCGCAGCGTCCACCACAACGGCTGCCCGCGGCCGGCGGCAGCTTGCCTTCCATCTCCAGCTGATACAGCCGCAGCCACACGAAAGCATCAGCGGAGGCCGGCAGCTGCTGCCGCTCCCTGGTCCCTTTCCGCACCACGGTGATCAGCTGCCGCCCCGGATCCGCACCGCCGCGGGTCGCCGAAAGCAACTCCGACGCCCGCGCGCCAGTAGACACATAGAACGCGACCAGAGCCCGGTCCCGGTGCGAGCGCAGCGCCGCGAAGATCTCGTTGAACTCCCCATCCGGGACACTGCGCGGGATCCGGGACGGCACCACCGGGCGATACAAGCCGCTGCGCCCGGGATGAAAAGGCTCCATCGGATTGTGGTGCGCATGCGCGCGTCCGCCCCGGCGCGACCGATCCAGCGGGAAAGGATTAACCGGCGGGCCCGTGCCCGCCTCCCGGTGGAAGTCATAAAAACCGCGCAGCACCGTCTCGCTATGCGCACGCACCGACGGCGCATACACCTCGCCAGAAGCCACAACCGGCACTGCCATTCCCGGCCGGTCCCGCTCCCGCCAGTGCGGCCGGACCGGCTTGCCAGCCAGCTGCAGCCACCGGCAGAAATCCCGGGCATCGGACCGGGTCGCCAGATCCCAGGCCAGCCCAGCAGCCCACAGGAACCGGAACCAGCGCAGCAGATCCGTGCCATACGAACGGACGGTCAGCTCCGTCCGCCCCGCTGCCTGCAGATGCCCGAAGTATGCCCCCGCAGCATCGACGCCCGCTCCGTCCGCATCGACCAGCCGCCAGGGCTCCCACCTGTCGCCGGTGGCGACGAGTCGCCCGGCTAACGGCACCACCAGCCCAGCCAGGTCAATGCCCGGCTCCCCCCGTCCAGTCATGACCGGCGACAGTAAACCCGCACACGCCCGCACGTCCCCTGAACTGCAGAAACTCCCGCCGTTGTTCAGTTAACACGCATGACCGTGCGCCTCCGCGGGCGCTGCGGGAGTCCGGTCGTGCTAGATCAGCCAGAGCTGCGCGCCAAGCGGAAGAGCGTGAAGCGACTACTACCCACGCAGGCGGATATCGCACTCTGGACGCAGACTAGCGCCAATCACGGACCGTGACGGTTGCGGCTGGAGGCCAGGCGACGGATCGCCGAATCTGCGTTCTCGGTATGTTGCAAATCAGCTCAGGGTTGGGTGCTCATAACGCCTGGTTACGTGCACGGCTGGGCGGGTGTTCAGGGTGATGCGGAGAATTCCAGGTCGCGGGTTGTCAGCGGTTGCTGCGCAGGTACTGGCCTGTGGCGGGTTGGGTCTCGATCCTGCCCTCGGCAGTCAGCCCGAATCGCGCTGGCGGCTGCCGTCGGCTACGGCCTCGCGCTGCCGGGCCAGATCTTCTTTATCGCCGCGCCCGGCGCGGATGTAGGCGGCGGGGCGAGCGCGGGCGGTCATCGGCAGGAACCTCCGCCGGGAAAAATGACGTAGTCAGTCAATCACGTACGGTCGCAGCCTACCGGGCGGCGTTCCATAGGGAATTCTCCCCACAGTCAAGCCAAAGTTCCCCCGCGGCCGCTCGCGCGATGTGCGTGAGGCTGACCGCCCGATCGCCGGGCTGGTCTCACACTCACACTCAGGTACCAGCCAGGCCGGGAAAGCGGACGAGACCGGCGCCCGGCAGGCCGTTGGGGGCGGCGTGGCGCGACACGCCCTGTTCACCGAAGCCGGACGAGCCGCCAGGAACTCCGACGAGCGAGGACTCGCGGCCCGCATGACGAGCGCAATTGCCGAGCGCCCAGAGCGCCGCCTCAGAGAAAGCGGCAGGTCATCGGGAGCGGCGCCGGCCTCGAACAGGCCGCCGGCGGTGCAGCAGCGTCGTGCTCGATGCCCGGACGTTTAGTTCTCAGCCAGTTAAGTCCGGTTACTTGCGGCCGATACCGCCGTACCAGTTGACCTCCTCGGGCAGCCGCCGGCGCCCGAATGGCCGGCGCCAGTCCGATACCAGCACCAGGCCCGGCTCGATCATCTCCAGCCCGGCGAAGGCCAGCGCCGCGAAGTCGGCGGCGGTACGGACCTGGGCGGGGATCCCGCCCTGCCGGTAGGTGCGCACGAGGCCGCCGACCCCGTCGGGGTCATGCTCGGGCGTGACGTGAGAGGCGACCAGGTAGCTGCCTGGCGGCAGCGCGCCGAGCAGGGTGGCGACGATGGCGGCCGGGTTGTCGGCGTCGACGAGGAAGTGCAGCACCGCGACGAGCATGAGCGCGACGGGCTGGCTCAGGTCGAGGGTCTCGCTCACAGCTGGGCTGGCGAGGATCTTCTCCGGTTCGCGCAGGTCCGCGTCGATGTAGGCGGTGCGGCCCTCCGGGCTGCTGGTCAGCAGCGCGCGGGCGTGGGCGAGCACGATCGGGTCGTTGTCCACGTACACGACGCGCGCCGCAGGCGCCGCCTCCTGCGCGACCTCGTGCACGTTGTTAGCGCTGGGCAGGCCGGTGCCGATGTCCAGGAACTGGCGGATGCCCGCCTCGCCGACCAGGTACTGGACAGCGCGGCCGAGGAAGGCCCGGTTCTCCTGCACCGCCGTGCGCACCGCGCGCCAGCTCTGCATGGCCTTCTGCCCGGTCTCGCGGTCGACGGCGAAATGGTCCTTGCCGCCCAGGTAGTAGTCATACACCCGGGCCGAGTGTGGCTTCGTCGTGTCGATGACCGGCTCCACAGAATCAGATTCTAGGCCGCGCCGAGCTCGTCGCGGAGCCGGGCCGCCGCGACGGTCATGGCCTGGAGCCTGCCGAGCGCGGCCGTCGCCGGGCAGATACTTCATCCATGGCGCGAGGCCCGATGCATGTCATCTAATTGCGCGACGAACCAATCGTGGATCTTGTTACCTACCCCGCGCCCGAATGGGCATTCTGTCTAGGGTCAGCCTGGGGCAGCGGCGCCCGGGCTGCGGGCTGCGTGCTAGCCGTACCTGATGCCGCGTGCCGACACGATGGACGGGTGTGGCTGGTGCCGCCAGCATCGAGGTATGCATAGGAACGTGAGCGTCGTAACTGTCAGGCGGCCCCGGTTCGCTTCTATGTCCCGGCGTATCCTCCGGTCCACATTCACGCGGCGGACGTGGGCCGACCTGGTGTACGTGATCGCGGGCCTCCCGCTGGCCGTGGTCGGCTTCGCCGCCAACCTGGTCACCCTCTGGTTCCCGATGATCCAGGCGTCCGCGCCTGCCATGCGCAAGCTCGGCGACGCCAACCGCTTCCTGGCCTTCCGGCTGGCGGGTGAGCGGGTTCCGCCGCCACCGCCCATGTGTGCCGGGCACATCCACCTGCGGACGCCGGACCCGGCGGGGGTCAGCGCGCTGGTCGCGGCGCACGGCGGCCGGGTGCGGGAACTCAAGGATGAGGGCCGCCATGGCAGCCAGCTCAAGATCAGCGGACTGCCGGCGGCTCGACTCGCCGGACTAGCCGCAGCCGAGAACATCACGGTCAGCGACATCCATACCCATCCGGGTTGGATGGAGCTCAAAAACCCTGACATGCCCGCCTTGCGGGCCCGGGCCTACCTGGCGCTGAAGCTGCCCGTCAGCGTCGTCGGCCTGTTCGTCTCGGGATGCTGCTGGCTGTTCGGCCTGGGGTTCCTGCTGTATCCGGTGCTATGGGAGATCGCGCACCATACTCAGCCGGTGGCCGCCGGCACCCCGATCGGGCTCGGTGCCTTGACGGGGATTACCTTGCCTGGCTCGTTCGCCGCGATCCCGGTCGGCGTGGCCATGCTGCTGGCAGCCCCGTGGCTGACCCACGCCACGTCCGCCGCCGACCGGGCGCTGATCCGGGGCTTGCTTGGCCCGGGGGCGCTGGCCGACCGGGTGCATGACCTGGAGCAGGCCCGGGCGCACGCGGTGGACGATTCCGCCGCACGGCTGCGCGCCATCGAACGCGACCTGCACGACGGGGCTCAGGCCCAGCTCGTGGGGCTGGCCATGAAGCTGGGCCTGGCTAACGACAAGCTCACCCGCGGCCCGGACGGCGCGGTGGAGCCGGCCGATCTGGACCGGGTTGCCGAGCTGGTAGGCGCCGCGCACCTTAGCGCTATGGAGGCCATCGCCGAACTGCGGACCCTGGCCCGCGGCATCCACCCGCCGGTGCTCGACAACGGGCTGGCAGACGCGCTGACCACCCTGGCCGCGCGCAGCGCGGTCCCGGTCGAGCTGGTTACCGACATCGGGGACCGGCCCTCGGCGGCGATCGAGACCATGGCGTACTTCTGCGCTGCTGAACTGCTCGCCAACGTGGCCAAGCACAGCGGCGCGCGGCGCGCCAGCCTGGAAGCCGTGCACGTCCTTGGCCTGCTGCGGATCCGGGTCACCGACGACGGCCAAGGTGGCGCCTGCCCGGTCCCCGGCGGCGGACTGCACGGGCTGGCCGACCGGATCCGGACCGTCGACGGTCATCTGGAGATCGCCAGCCCCCGCGGCGGTCCCACGGTGATGACCGTGGAGCTGCCATCTCATGCCTGACGGGCACCCGGGCATGCAGGTGGTCATCGCCGAGGACTCCGCCGTGATCCGGGCCGGCCTGGCCGAGATCCTGGCCGATCGCGGACATCAGGTCGTCGCGGCGGTGGGCGACGCCGAGGCGCTGCGAGCCGCCGTGGACGAGCACCACCCGGATGTCGCGGTGATCGACGTGCGGATGCCGCCCGGCTACACCGACGAAGGGCTGCGCGCGGCGATCGCCATCCGGCGCGACCACCCGGACCTGGGAATTCTGGTGTTCTCCCAGTACGTCGAGACCCGGTATGCCGCCGACCTGCTCGGCATGCGCTCCGGCGGCCGCGCAGGCGGGGGCGCCGCCGGGGTCGGCTACCTGCTTAAGGACCGGGTGGCCAACGTCGCCGAGTTCGTAGGAGCGCTGGCCCGGGTCGCGGCCGGCGGCACCGCGCTCGACCCTGAGGTCGTCGATGGACTGCTGGGAGCCAGCCGCCACGCCAGCGCGGTCGCCGCGCTGACCGCCCGCGAAGGCAACGTGCTCCGCCTGATGGCCGAGGGCCGTTCCAACAGCGCCATCGCCGGCCAACTCGCCATCTCAGACCGGGCGGTCGAGAAACACATCAGCAACATCTTCGGCAAGCTCGGGCTGCCGCCATCGGACACCGACCACCGCCGGGTCCTCGCCGTCTTGGCCTACCTCGAGTCTTGACGCACTCAGTCCCAGCGCCGCGCCTGAACAGCCTGTACCGCTCCGAAATGTCGCTGACGGGGCTCGTTGCGTCGCGGCAGGTCGCGTGACCGCGGCACCGAGTCGCTGGTCCGTTCCGTGCGACTGTCCGAGCAGGACCTCGAATCCGGGCTCATCCTCACGCTCTACGGCAAGACGCTGCGATGGGGACCAGGCTGGCGGATCAATCACCCCAGCCAGGACCAGCCGACGGACGAGGCCGCGATCACTGCGCCGCCTCGCGAGATCCGCGCTGCGGACCCATCTAAGTCTTTCCGCAGACTGGAAAGCTGAGCTGCGGGCAATTCGCCGGCCCGTTTCCTGCCTCGGTTTCTCTGACGCAGGGCTGGGCGCCATCGAAGCAGCAGCCCTCGGTGACGGGTCAGCCGACAATCGCAGAGCCAGCGGGCCTTCTGCGCTGAGCGGGCACCGCCGGGCCGGGGGTGGCCCCGGCCGCTGCTACATCGTGTCGGTCATGACGCTCAGGTCGAGGACCTGGTCGCACCGCTCGGCGACCTCGGGATCGTGGGTGGCCAGCACCAGCGCACTGCCGCCGTCGACTGCCTCGAACATCCGGGTGAGGGCCAGAGTCCGGGCGTCGGGGTCAAGCTCAGCGGTCGGCTCGTCGGCGATCAGCAGCCGGGGCTGCAGGGCCAGGGCGCGCGCGACGGCGGTGCGCTGCTGCTGGCCACCCGAGAGCTGGTGGACCAGCTGCCCGGCCTGCGGGAGCAGGCCCAGCAACTCCAGGGCGGCCAGGGCCTGGCTGTGGGCGGCCGCCGGCCGCTGGCCGGCGGCCCACAGCGCCACCTCGACGTTCTCGGCGGCGGTGAGCAGGGCGACGAGGCCGTAGCCCTGCAGCACGACCGAGACGCCATGGCCGGGTCCGGCGAAGCCGGTCAGCGGCTTGGCGTCGATCAGCACGCTGCCCTCGGTCGGGGCCGTCAGTCCGGCCAGGATCGCCAGCAGGCTGCTCTTGCCCGACCCCGACGGCCCGGTGACGGCCAGGCTGTGACCGGCGGCGACCGTCAGGTCGATCCCGGTCAGGATCTGCTGGCCGTCCCGCCGGTAGCTCAGCCCTCGTGCCTCAAGCACGTCGGTCACGCTTCACCTGGGCGCGCTGCAGCTCGATGCCAAGCTCGGTCCGTACCGCGCGCGCCAGCGTGCCCGGCGGCAGCGCGTCGAGCAGGTCAGGGGGTATCTGCACATACCCGTCCCTGGCCACCAGCAGGTAGTCCTCGCCCGCGTGGCCCTCGGCGCCGACCCTGCCGTCGCGGATGGTGATCGTACGGCCGAAGGCCCGGCCGACCTGCTGATCGTGGGTCACCACGATCACGGTGGTGCCCAGGTCCCGGTTCGCAGCCTGCAGCAACCCGGTGACGAGCGCGCCGGAGCGGTGGTCGAGCTGGCTGGTCGGCTCATCAGCCAGCAGCAGCCGCGGCCCGTTGGCGAGCGCGACCGCGACCGCCAGCCGCTGCTGCTCGCCGCCCGACAGCCTCGCCGCAGGGCGGGCGGCCAGCTGATCGAGCCCGACCACTTCCAGCAGCGCCATAGCCCGCTCGCGCTCGACCGCCCGGGCGCGGCGGGTGGGTGCCTGCGCGAACAGCACGTTCCCCGCGACGGTCTCGTGCGGGATCAGATTGCGGCCCGGATTCTGCATGACGATGCCCAGCTCACGCAGCCGCATGCTTCGTGCCTCGGCCGGCTTCAGCTCGGCGATCCTGGCGCCGCAGGTCTCGACCTGGCCGGCCGTCGGGCGGAGCAGGCCCGCCAGCAGCCATAGCAGGGTGGACTTGCCCGCGCCCGACGGGCCGAGCAGCGCGACCGATTCGCCCTCTGTCACCGTGAGATCCACCCCGCGCAGCGCCGTGACCTGCTGGCCCTCGGCGCCATAGATCTGCACGAGGTTCTCGCAGCGCACGATGACCCTGGCCGGGCGGCCGCTGGCCGGGGGATCCTGCGTCACGGCGGTCATTCTGCGGTCTCCCGCAGCAGGTCAGCGCTGACGCCCTTGATGAGCGTCCTGCTCGACGCCAGGGCAGCGAGGACCAGCACGCCGGCCGCCACGGCGAGCAGTGCCGCGACCGGCCCGACCGCAGGGACGAAGTTCAGGGTGGGCGCCGCCGGCGGGCTGGTGAACTCCGGCACGCTGCTCAGCACGAACCTCGCGGCGATCAGGCCGGTCACCGCGCCGATCAGGGTGCCGAACCCGAGCACCACCGCCAGCTCGATGAGCACTGCAGCGCGCAAGGTGCGACGGCGGACTCCCGATGCCTCCAGTGCCGCGTACTCATACCGCCGCCGCCGCGCCGACGTGTAGAGGCCGAGAATCGCCGCGCCTGCGGCCAGCAGTGCGGCGGCCGCGGCATCGGCGAGGAACAGCACGCTCGCCAGCGCGGGGCCCTGCCGCTCAAGAACTGCCGCAGCCGAGGCGGCCGAGCTCGACGACAGGATCTGGACGTGAGCTGCCATCAGCTTCGGCCGGATAATCGGGAGCGCCCCGGCCGCGAGCCACACCTGCAGGTTCGCCGTCGTGAGGTTGTACCCGGCGGCCAGTTCCGCGTACCGCCGGTCAATGATCACACCGTATCCCGGCGCGCCGGGCACCCAGGGCAGCACTGCTGCTGCCTGCGTAGGCAGCTCACTGCCGTCCAGGCCGTTGCCGTCGAACGGTTTTGCCGGCCGCTGCACCGCCGCTGGCGCGACCATTGCGGGGAGCGGGTCCGGAACGTTGACTGCTGCGAGGACTGGAGTGGTGTTGCTGGGATCGTTGCTGATGGTCCAGGTCAGCCCGCGAGAGCTGGCGGTGATGACGGCCGGCCCGCCTGCGCCAATGGTCTGGTCCACCCACAAACCTGCAGAGCTGAGACGCGAGGACCCGGCCGGGGCCCACTGGCCGTGGCTCCTGATGTCTATCGCAGCGACAGTCAGCTGGCCATTGAGCTGCGACCCGGCAACGTCAGTCGATCCGTGCCTCCCGGCCAGTGCCAGCGTCAGCTTCTGCAGTACGCACGGGCAGCCGGTGAGCGGCCTGGTGAATGTCGTCAGCCCGCGTGCAGGCAGCGTCCCGAGGAGCACCGGCGAGGCGCCCGTCATGCTCACGTACAGCTGCACGTCCGGGATCGACATCGCGCCGACGTCAACGGTCACCCGGAATGCGTCGCCGGACAGCACGATCGGCGGCGCGACAGGCGGGTGCAGCGAGGCGGTGAGCCCCGAGGGAGATGGCCGCGCGGGCCAGTACGCGATCCTGGCGAAGCGCGCGGGGTCGACCGCTACGGTGCCCTGGTAAGTGTCGACGGCGGTGGCAAGCCGTCCGGACGGGTCGATCCTGTTGACAATGGTCCCGAGGTTCTGACCAGCCGGGACCCTCACCGTCAGGACCGCAGGCGCGCCAATCTCGGCCTCCGCCACCAGCCGGTAGTTGCGCTGGCCAACCGACCACGCGGCGAGGGCGAATGCGGCCAGGGAGAACGCGGTTGCCAGCACGATGGTGGTCCTGGCACCTGCGCTGCGGCGAGCGACGTGCCGCAGGGCCAGATAGGCGGCCAGCAGTCCGTGCCGGGACGCCGTGCCATAAAGCGCCCGGCAGCCCAGTGGCAGCAGCCGGGACGCGGCCACCGCGACGGCCAGCCCGAGCAGGCCGGGGACCAGCAAAATCAGCGTGCTTGCCTGGGCGGCCCCGGTCCCGTGCAGCGACAGGACCTCGATCAGCCCGGCAGCGCACCCGGTGATCAGGATCGAGTCAATGACCCAGCCGCGCCCTGCCGTCAGCAGCGCGGGGCGCCGGAACTGCTCGACGACGCCGCGGCGCAGTGCCCGCTGCGCCGTCAGGATCACCGCGATGAGCCCGCCAGCTATCGCGGCCGCAGCGGCTATCCAGGCGGTCCAGGGCAGGTCAGCCGGCGTTCCCGGCAACAGCAGGGTCCTGGCCAGTCCGGCTGCGGCTGCCCAGCCCGCGAGCACGCCGGCCGGCAAAGCGGCAAGCAGCACCACGGCGGGCTCGGCCAGGCCGACGATCAGGATGCCGCTCCGGCCGTGCCCGCGCAGCTTGGCGAGCGCGATCTCCGATCCGCGTGCCTCCACCGAGTCGGTCACGATCAGGAACAGCAGCAGCCAGCTGAGCAGCAGTACCGTCAGCGTCGTCAGAGTGACCGGATCCGCCACCGCCTTCCAGCTGGCCTGAACCGACTGCAGGCTCTCAGGCACGCTCGACTGGACGCTGACGGACTCCGCGAGCAGGTCCTGGCTGGCGACGAGGGAAGTCATGCCCTGCTGGAGGACACCCACGTCGCTGAGCCGCAGCCGCCGCACCGCGAGCGCCTCATCGATGTAGGCGCTGCCCTGCTCCGAATGCGCCGCGGCGCTCAGCGTCGCGTGGCTGGTGAATACGGCATCGATGCCTGCGCCCTGGCCGCCAGACGGTGCCTTGCTCGGGAAGTACGTCTGCCAGTGCAGCACCCAGTAGTCGAGGCTGACATCTGGGAGCTTGTAGATGCCAGTGACGAGCAGGGTCGGCCAGCCAGAGTCGCGGATCCGGCTGCCAATGTGCCAGCCGGTCTCCGCGGTATTCGTGCTGCTGACGATTACCTGATCGGCCCTTGCCGGGCAGCTTCCGGTGATGACCAGATGCGCGCAGAAGTCAGTCCGCCAGATCAGCGGGAACGTCTGCCTGAGCGCCCCTTCGGAGCCCGTTGCCTCAACCGAGTCGATCGGAGGCGTGAAGACCCTCGCGACCATGGCCGGTCCCAGATCACCGTGAAGTTCTCCGGCCAGCTCGGATTTCAGAGTCGGCAGCGCCGCCGCGATGGCGCCGGACGCGGAAACCTCGAATCCGCGGCCGAGGAAGGGCACGCTTGCCGGCGCGACCGAGTCGGTGAGGATCGACTTCTGAGCCGCCTGGTAGTAGACAGGCCCGGCCGCTGCGGCGCCAGCGGCAACGATCGCAACCCCGAGGACAATCACGGCCGACCCCGCACGGCGGACCAGACCTCGAAGGCAGGTGGCGAGGACCAAAGCGATGCGCGCGAGCGCCTGGCCGGCACGCCGCCATGGCCGCCACCGCCTCCTGGGCGGCTCAGCATCAAGCGCGGGAAAACCGTGCCGCCAGGAGTACGGCGCTTGCGGGCTTCTCGACGCGCCGGCAGCCGAGCCAGGGGAGGGCCTCACCTCCCGAGCCACCCTCCGTCAACGGAGATGATCGCGCCGTGGATGTAGTCGGAGGCGCGGGATGCGAGGAAGACAGCGGCACCCGCGAAGTCCTCGGGATCGGCCCAGCGGCCAGCCGGAATCCGATCGAGGATGGCGGCGTTGCGGGCCGGGTCGTCGCGAAGCGCCCGCGTGTTGTCAGTGGCTACGTAGCCAGGCGCGATCGCGTTCACGTTGACACCGCGAGATGCCCATTCGTTGGCGAGGGCGCGGGTCAGTCCGGCGACGCCGGATTTTGCCGCTGCGTAGCCGGGCACGTTGATGCCGCCCTGGAAGCTCAGCAGCGACGCAGTGAAGATGATCTTGCCGTGGCCGCGGTCGAGCATGGCCCGGCCCGCTGCACGGGCCAGGATGAACTGGCTGGTGAGGTCGACGTGCAGCACATGGTCCCAGTCCTCGTCGGTGTGCTCGGCGGCTGGGGCGCGGGCTATAGTCCCCGCGTTGTTGACGAGTATGTCGATCGCGGGAGACCAGTTGGCAACCTGCGCGGCCAGGTTGCTCACGGCGGCCCGGTCGGCGAAGTCGGCACGCAGGGCGGTGCAGGTGCGGCCGCGGGCTCGGACGAGCCTAGCCACCTCGCCCCCGTCAGGCTCCATCTGGGCGCTGACGGCGACGATATCGGCGCCGGCGCTGGCCAGCGCGTCGGCGATGGCCAGGCCGATGCCGCGGCGCGCGCCCGTGACGACAGCCAGACGGCCGGTCAGGTCGAACAGGGCGGGAATGTCAGTGCGCAACGCCCGCCCCCTGCTCGGCCTGGCAGTCGATGAGGACCTTCATGACGCCCGCGCCGGACTCCAAGGCCAGAAAGGCCTGCTCCGCCCGGGCAAGCGGCTCTGTGCGGTGGAGTCGATGCCGAGGAAGTTGAGGCGGTGGCACAGGTGCGTATGGCCGGCCTGGCAGGCGGGACACCGCCCGCACCAGTCCAGGCTCAAGCCGCAGAGTCCTGGTGCCGGAGTAGACGACACCGGCATTCCCGGACTCGTGACGCTCGCGGGAGCGGGCCGCCTGAGATCGGGATGTCATGGGCGACCTCCTTGATCGAGCGGGGGACGCCGGGCAGCCGGTAGGTCAGCTGCGCGGTCCGAGCCGAATCCGGGCTCTGATACGACGGGGCCGTGGGTGCTCAGGCTGCCGGCATCTCACGATTGCCCCGGGGGATCCCCGCCAAACGGCGTGTCGTACGAGGGAGCCCGCGTGTGCAAGGCCATGTCCAGCGTGAGCGCTATCCGGGTGGAGGCGGGCAGTTCCACGGTCAGCCAGGGACCGCCCACGTCAGCGCGGTGCTCGATGACCGCAGGCTCGCCGTGCCCGTAGTCGTACAGGCTGCCGAGCCACGAATCGTCCGGGCAGGCGGTGTAACGCGCCGTCTCGATCGTGTGCTCGGCGAAGGCCCCGGCCTGTACGATCACCGTCCGGGCCTGCTCAGGGTCCAGGTTGACCAGGTCGATGACTGTCGCGTGCGGCTCAATGCGGGATACGAGCGCCGCCACACACGGCGGCAGCCCTGGTCGCCGCCGGTCGGCGTCGTAGTAGCGGACCCGTGCCTGCTGCAGGCCGCCGTTGTAGAGCACTTGCGGGCCGCCCCAGGTCAGCTGGACCAGCGCCTCGGTGACGACCGGGTTGCTCTGCTGCCACAGGTGGATGTCAGGCTCGCCAACGTCGGTGTCGCGATGCGCACGCATCCGGGCGAGCCGGTGGCGGGCCTGAGCCTGGGCCGCGGCCAGCATCTGCTCTGGGTAACGCGGGTTGTCGCCGGCCAGGAACGCGAACCAGGGCTCTTCATGACCGGCTTCTTCCTTGCTGCGGAACGGGCGCACGGTCCTCCAGTCGTACCCGGCTGACTCGCGCAGGGCTTCCAGGCGCCGGAGGTCGCCAACGCGGTTGCTGTAATGCCAGATCATCATCGGCACCGCAGCCAGCATCGGGTTGTAGTCGAACCACCCGCGATCACTGTGCCGAAACGGGACCAGCAGTGTGGGGGTGGCCGCGTCCGAGCCGAGCTGCGGGTACCACTTTGACGGGATCGACGAATCCGACTCGGTGAAGGGCATCACCTTGCCGTGCTCGATCAGCGCGTCCAGGGTGGTGCGTACCAGATCCAGGTAGGACTGGTCACCGGTCACCGTGGCCGCCGCCAGAGCGCCGACCGTGGCCGCCTGGCCGATGCTGTACCAGCCGTGTGGCCAGGACCAGCCGTAGTGCCCGCCGTACCAGCGACCGCCCAGCAGGCTGCCGACGACTCCGTCCGGCCCGGCATTGTCTGGCACGATGCCGTCGTTGGCCACAGTGCGCGCAGTCCAGGCGGTGACGTACCGCTCGATCCAGTCCCGGTAGCGCGGCTCGCCGGTCAGGATCCAGGCGTTGAGGATGAGCCCGGTTGCTGACAGGTTCATGGCCGTGTCGCCGGCGCCCAGGCGGGCGGCCATTTCGCTGGTCAGCCGCGGGTCCCGGGCCCGGTCGGGCTCCGGGGCGCCGTCCGGCACCAGCCAGTCGAGGGGAAAGCCGTAGGATCGCGCTTCACTCTCCAGCCACGGGTAATGCGGACCGTCGAAGAGGCCGGTGCGGCCGGGATCCGACCCGTTGTGCGCGCCGCGGATGATGTGGGTGACGGGGTCGTAGTTCCCGTGAGCGGGATCGACGTACAGCTCCGCGAACCGCACCGCCCGCTCCGCCCACCGCGCCGGGGCCGCCATGCACAGGAAGTACAGCAGCAGGTTGCTCTCGCCCTGATGAAACCAGTCGTAGCCGCGCTCGTACTCGCCGCAGAGCATGCCGAGTTCGGTCAGCTGCGCGGTCACCCCTTCCCAGTGGCGCTCCGACTCCGCGAGCAGGTCGTCCGCCCCGCCGAGCAGGTATAGCTGCGGCCAGTTGAAGAACGTCTCGTAGAAATCGTCGACGCCGTCGCGGGAGGTGATCTCGTGCCCGTAGCGCAGGCGTCCGTCCGGGCCCGTGAACTGCCGGGCGAAGCGCCGCCAGCCGTGATCGAGCAGGTCGAATAGCTGGCGTTCGGCCAGTGCCCAGCCAGGAGGCTCCAGCAACGGCACCGAGGCAGTAACAGCAGGCAGTGCCATGTCACTCCTTCGTGGCCCCGGACAGCAGTCCGGAGATCAGGAAGCGCTGGGAGAACAGGAAGACGACGAAGACCGGGGTGATGGCTATGAGGATGGCGAGCGCCAGCTCAGGCCGCAGCACAGCGGCGGTGCCGGCGGTGGGGTTGAACTGCGGCACGTCGGTGAGCAGCAGCCCGATGCCGACCTGAACCGGGTATTCGTTGCTCGACGGCAGCATGACGTAGGGCAGGAAGTAGTTCGTCCAGTTCGCCACGAAGCTGAAGAACCCGACCAGCGCCACGACCGGGGCGGCGAGCGGCAGCGCGATGCGCCGGAAGAGCCCGAACTCGGTGCAGCCGTCGATGCGGGCCGCGTCGAGCAGGTCACGTGGCAGCGCGGTGCTGAAGTAGATATAGGTCAGGTAGACGCCGAACGGATAGAACGAGTACGGGAGCACGACCGACCAGATGGTCCCGATGAGATGCACGGCGTTGAGCTCGAGGAACAGCGGAATGACCAAGGTCGTGGTCGGCATGAGCATGACGACCAGGGTGGTGACCAGGAGTGCGCGCCGCCCGCGGAACTCGGTCATGGCCAGCGCGTAGCCGGCCGGTATGCCGACGGCCAGGGTGATCACCAGGGCCGTGGTCGCCTGCAGTATCGAGTTCCGCAGCCACAGCAAGATGGTGTCGCCCTGGAAGCTGGTCAGCGCGTCCCAGTTGTGCCGCAGCGCATGCCATGACCCCACGGACAACGGGCTGGAGCTGACAAGCTGCGGGTCCGTCTTCGTCGCGGCCAGCAGCAGCCACACGACGGGCAGGATGAAGAAGACGACGAAGGCCGCCAGGAGCAGCCCGGTGAACAGCCCGCCGGTTGCGCGAGCCGGGCTCGGCAGACGGCGCGACTTCGCGCGCAGCCGGGCGGGGGCAGCGGCGCGGACCGCGGCGCTTGCGTCTATGTCAGCTCGCATCGAAGAACCTTGACCTGGTCACGAACAGCGCCGCCACGACCAGGGAGACCACGAGCAGCTCCACCGAGATTGCCGACGCGTAGTTGACGTTGTTGTTCTGGAATGCGAAGTCATAGGACAGCTGGGTGAGTGAGTAGTCGCGGCCCGCGACACCGAGACTGGCCGCGGAGATGAGCTGCGGCTCGACGAACAGCTGCGTGCCTCCGGCGAACGCCAGGATGACCATGTACACGATCCACTTGCGGATCATCGGGATCTGGATCCGCCGGGCGATGCTCCAGCCTCCAGCTCCGTCGATGCGCGCGGCCTCGATGAGCTCCAGGGGGATGGTGTTCAGCGCTCCTCCCATCACGACGATCCAGCCGCCGGCACCGGTCCAGAAGGCGATCATCGGGAGCACGATTGACAGGTGACCGGGCTCGATGACCTGGCCGAAAGTGCCGTAACCCAGGAACCGCAGGAACGTCGAGGCGGGGCTGACGGTCGGGTCGAGCATGAACAGCCACACCAGTACGCCGGCCGCGCCGGCCAGCGCTCCCGGAATGTAGTACAGGAAACGCGCCGCCCTGGCGATGCGGCGGACCGGCAGCTGCTGCAGCACTACGGACAGCCCGGTCACGAGCACCACCAGGCTGGCCAGCCAGATGACCAGGTACAACGCGACGTGCCCGACCGCGGGCAGGTATCGGAAGTCCCTCGCGGCGCCGGCGAAGTTGGAGAACCCGGCGAAGGTATTCCCGGCGCTGGTGAACGCGAAGTAGATGCCGTAGGCCGTCGGCAGGACCCCGAAAGCGGCCAGCAGGATCAGATAGCCGACGACGAAGACGTGGCCTGCCCTGACTGGCCGGGGCCCGCGCGCCGCGCGGGCCCCGGCCCGGTCAGTGGTGCGTGACAGGATCAAGGACTGACCTTGTAGCCGTCGCTTGTCGCGTAGTTGGTAATCGCGGTCTGCCAGGCCGGCAGCATCGAGACGATGGTCTTCCCGGAGGTCAGGCCCGGGTCGATGGTGGCGGCCCAGACGGCCTCCTGGCTGAACTTGCCGTAGCCCCAGCCTGGCCATACCTCGCCGGCCGCCTGCCCGAGGACGCCAGAGATGTCGTGCGCGTAGTAGCCGGACTTCGCCTGGTTAGCCTGCCATACCTTGGCCGCCGGAACGTAGGCGGGGAAGCCGGGAGTCAGCTTGTCCTGCCAGATGTTGTTACCGGTAACCCATTCGATGAAGCTGACCGCATCCTTCAGGTGCGCCGTGTGCGCGGACAGGAGCCATGTCCCTCCGCCGACGTTGCCGGTGCTCGGCGTGGACGTTCCGGGCCACTGGGGAATGGGCGCGACGGCTATCTGCCCCTTCGGCACGTTGAGTCCAGACTTGGTGTCGAAGACGGCACCGCCGAACCACGCGGGACCCGGCAGCATCAGCACCTTGCCCTTCTCGGTCTTGGGGAACGCCGTGCTGAACACGCTGAGCTTCGACATCGAGCCAGCCTTGACCAGCGTGTCGAGCAGCGAGGCCATCCGGGTGCAGTCCGGGCTGGTCACATTGACGGTCACCGTGCGGAGGCCGGTGATGTCGTTGGCCTGGCACTGACTGGCCCACATGTAGATCTCGGGGGTGAAGGTGTCCCCGGCGTTGCCGACCAGGTAGCCGGGATGCTGCTTCGCAACCGTCTCGCCAAGCTGCTGGTACTGCGGCCAGGTCGCCGGCACCTGGTAGCCCCACTTCTTCATGAGGGTCGCGTTGTACCACAGCACCACCTGAGACAGGTCGTTGCGCAGGCAGTAGACCTTGCCATTCACGGTGCAGGGGTTCAGGGCGCCCTTGGCGAAGTTGCTCAGGGTCGCCTGGGGGATAAGACCCTCGTTCAGAGGCGCCAGGAACCCGGCGGAGACCCCCCAGCTTGCCTCGTTGTCCGTAGCGCTGAACACCACATCCGGCCAGCCGCGGCCGGTACGGTCGTACAAGTCGACCTTGGTCTGCAAAGTGTTCACGCCGTTCGCGTCACCGTCGTAGGTGACGATGTTGAGCTTCACATTCGGATGAGCCTTCTGATAAGCCTGCGCGGCCGGGACGCGCGTCGAGTCCACCCAGACCGTGAGCGGGCCAGCGGACTGTGCAGCCTGCGTGAAGCCGTCCTTCACCGATGAGCCCGAACCCGAGCTCCCGCCGCCGCAGGCCGAGGCGACAGCAGCCATCAGCGCGGCGGCGCCGAGAGCCAGGATGATACGGCTGAACGAAGGTCTCGCTCGATCACGCGCACGGACGACGCTGCTCTTTGGGGGCATAACAGCTCCACCACCTTGTTTTGGTCGCAACGGCGGTCGCACCTCGGCGACGTGACCGCCTGATGTGTACTACCTAGTAGCGCGCGCTCTCCGACCTCCGACCGGTGTACGTGACGGTTGTCCCGCCCGTTCACTTTGCTAGTCGGCCCTGGATGAGCTGCACCACAACTAGCGCGCCTGGGAGGTCACCGTCAAGACTCCGGTCGGGACATTTTTCATGATTGTTAGCACTCAATGGCCATGACGCCAGGCTAATATAGTAGTTTATCCGGATATTCTGGGCATATCTTTCTCAGATTAATGAGCCTAGATGTTTCATACTTATCAGCCAGCTAGGGCAGTGATATGGCATGATAGATCTTGTACATGGACTTGAGTCATACTGTCCTCAGCGCAGGTCATCATGGAGGTGCAGGCCGTGAATGCGGTCCCGGCGACGCACGACAGCCAAGACGCATCCTCGTCCGCAGGCGACCAGGGCAGCGTGCAGCCAGGTGCTTACCGGCCCGGCTATGAGCTGGTGGCTGAGCAGATCCTGCGGCTGATCGGCGAACTCGCGCTGGCTCCCGGCGATCGGATGCCGACAGAGCAGGAGCTCGCCGCACGGCTCGGCGCCAGCCGGACGGTGGTGCGCGAGGCGGTCAAGATCCTCTCGGCCATCGGCCGGGTCCGAGCGCAGAAGGGCCGAGGTCTGTACGTCGCTGACGGGGAAAGCATGCTCGGGGCGAGGCGGTGGAGCGGATTCTTCCTGCCGACCGACCTGGACCACATCCTCATGCTGTTCGAGTTCCGGCGCCTCCAGGAGGCCGAGGCCAGCAGGCTGGCCGCGACGCGCGCCAACCCGGCGGAGCTGCGGGTGATAGAGACCGCGGCCCAGTCCTGCCGCGATGGCTACGTCAGCGCTGACAAGGCGCAGTTCGAAGCGGGCGACGACGCCTTTCATCTGGGCGTTGCCACCGCCTCGCACAATTTCTTCCTGGTCGCCGCGGTCCGCGAGGCGCGCCTGCTGCAGCGCCAGGTCAGCCTCATCGGCCTGCGCGGCATCGGCGGCCACGCGAGTGGCGCGGTCGAGGAGCACGATGCCATCTTCTGTGCCATCCGGGACGGCGAGCCGGAGGCTGCGGCACAGGCAGCCTGCATCCACCTGGACAATACGCTGCAGGATTACCGGCGCGAGATCCAACGACGGGTGTTCGGGTGAGGGCCTGTCCGGTGCCGGGAGTCGGTTTGGGCGCTGTGACCTGACGTAGTCGGTGCGGTGGGCGTCGGCATGAACCAGTGGCAGGCACCGTTGCGGATAGTCCGCGAGGCCGATCTGGACGTCATCATGCTGGCCGGCCGGTGGACTCTGCTCGCCCGGGCCAGGGCACTCGCCGGCCCGGCCTGGTGCGGCCGGCGCTGGGGGACAGCGCCGGCCGCACTTATCAGGGGCATCGAAGGGTCAGCCGACGCCCATCGCGAAGATGTGCAAGGCGACCTGTCCCTGCGTGGCCGCCTGGCTGACGTCCGGGAGGCTCACGTACCTGATGGTCTTGCCCTGCTGTAGCGGCACTCCGATGTAGTACACGCTGACCTTCTGGGTCTGCTGGCCCGTTCCGTTGTTGATGTAGGGCAGAGAGGCCAGGATGTCGCCGCCGGACGGTGCGGCGTTGGACCACCAGTCGGGGAAGGTGACGGTGAACTGCTGGGTGCTCCCATCGGTGTAGGTGATCGTGCCGGTACCGGTGGCACTGCCGTAGTCCCCGGTCCCGAGCAGGCCAAGCGTGGACCCCGAGCCGGACACCGCGATGGTCTGGCCGCCCGCGACCACGTTGTCCGGCGTCCCCGGCTGGGCGCTCGGCCAGGTGAAAGGCACTCCATCGTGGGTGACCGAGGCGCCGGGGGTCAGGCCGGCCGCAGCCAGCGCCTGGGCCGAGTAGCTGGCGTTGCCGCCGTCCAGGTTGCCCGCGGACGGATTGCTGTCGTCACTGATGCCCGGGTTGTCGAAGGCCTGGGACAGCGACGCGTACGGCAGCGCGACCTCGGCGGTGGCCGTCGCGGTGCCCGGCCCGTTCGCGTCGGTGAAGCCGGCGCTCGCGGTGACCGTATTGGTGCCGGGCGTCGCGTCAGCGGGAATCGTGACGTGCCAGGTGGTCTGCGCCGTCTGGCCCGGCGGCACGGTCGCGAACGTGGACGGCGATGCCGCCGTCGCGGTCCATCCCGCCGGGACGGCCAGTGTCACGCTGACGTTGGTGAGCGGCCGGGTGCCGGTGTCGGGCAGCGCGGTCGTCACCGTGGCCGTCGACCCGGGTGCCGCCGCGGCCGGTGCGCCGAGCGTGAACGGCTGCTGTACCACGACGGGGGTGGTGCCGGTGACCCCGTTGACGGTCACGCTGATGGTCGCGACCCCGTGCCCGATCGCCGTCACCTGGCCGGTGCGGCTGACGGTCGCCACGCGCGGGTCACTGCTCGCGTAGCTGATGCGGGCATCGGACAGGTTGACGAACGACTGGTCATTGTTGACGGCCTCGACGATGCTGTCCGCGCTGGCGTGCGGCTGCTCCAGCGACGGGTTCGTGTCCGGGGAGATCCAGGGGTTTTTCCCGGTCAGGCTGAGCGTGTCGCCGGGGGAGAAGATGACCTGGTCCGGCTGCACGGTGACGTACTGAACGCGGGGGGTGATGGCGCCGGTAACATCGACGGTGCCGGACCCCGCGGCCGTGGCCGAGTCGGGGCCCACGTTGAACTGGTAGGTGCCGTCGTAGACCACTTGCCTGAGGGCCTGCTCGTCCCACTCGCTCAGGCTGGCGACCTTCACGGCCAGCGTGATGTGCTGCGTCTGCCCGGGCCGCAGGACCGAGGTCCGCTGGAACCCTTCGAGCTGGTCCTTCGGCAGTTCCACGCCGGGCACGGTGAACTGCGGCGCCACGTAGAGCTGGGCCACGGTGGCGCCAGGGACAGTGCCGGTGTTGGTGACGTCGAAGCTGACGTGAACGGTTCCGTCGGCGGTCACATGCCGCCCGCCGACCTCGACGTGAGAGTAGGCGAACCGGGTGTAGCTCAGCCCGTAACCGAATGGGTAGGTCGGCGTCCCGGTGAAGTACATGTAGGTGCGGCCCAGGCCGCCGGTCTGGGACGGGGTCAGGCCGTAGTTCTTCACGTCCGGAAGCTGTGAGTCATCCTTGAACCAGGTGAAGTCGAGGTGGCCGGCCGGGTCCTGCTGGCCGAACAGCACCCGGGCCAGTGCGGTGCCCTGGCTCTCGCCGTTGTAGCCGCTGAACACGACGGCCGGGAAGTCGCCCTGGGTGCCGGAGATGTCGACGGGGCCGCCGGACTGGATCACCATCGCGGTCCGCGGGTTTCCCAGCGAGTTCACCTGGCTGATCAGGGAGTTGTAGTTCCCCGGCATCTCCAGGGAGGTCCGGTCCTGCCCCTCGGTGGCCACGTTCAGGTCGGTGCCCACGAAGACGATGACCAGGTCGGCTGACTTGATCGCCGCCTGGGTCGCCGCCGAGCATGACGCGGGCGCGGTGGCCGTGGTGGAGGTGCCGCAGGAGTCATACACCACCGTGGCGCTCGGGTTGGCCGCCTTGACCGCGGCGGTGATGCCCTGGACCGCGTTCACCTGAAGTGTCGGGTCACCGGAGTAGTCCCCCAGGGTGACCGTGTTGGCCAAGTTGCCCACGATGACCACGTTGTTCAGCTTGGACGGGTCGGCCGGCAGCAGCGGCGCGGAGCCGCCCGCCACGTTGTCGTTCTTCAGCAGGACCAGGTCGTCGGCGGCCACCTTCTCGGCCAGCGCCTGGTGGGCTGGGCTCTGGATCACTGACTTGGTGATCTTCGTGTAGGCGACGCTGCTGGACGGGTCGAACTCGCCGGTTTCCATCCGCATGGTGAACAGGTGGACCAGGGCGTTGTCGAGCACGCCCTCCGACAGGGCGCCCGCCTTGATCGCGGCCTGGATGTTGGCCAGGGTGGGCTCGCCGCCGGTGCAGTTGACCTGGGTGCCGGCCCGCAGGGCGTAGGCCTGGCCGCCGGCTGCGCCGCTGAGCTGCTGTCCGGTCGCGGCGTTCGTCCACGTGGTCGTCCCGCTGACGGTGCTGGTCGTCCAGCCGGGCGGTGCCCAGTCGTGGCTGCCGGAGCTGTAGATATCACCGACCGCGCCGCAGTCCGAGGTGGTGTACCCGTTGAACCCGTACGTGCGCTGGAGAAGCTCGTTGACGGTGTAGGTATCGGCCGGCGAGGGGGTGCCGTTGACCGCGTTGTAGGAGGTCATGACCCCGGCCACGTGGGCGTTCTCGGTCAGCGCCCGGAACTGGGCGGTGTAGTAGTCCCGGATGTTGGCGTCGGTGGTGTTCGAGCTGTCCGCGTGCCGGTTGTTCTCGTTGTCGTTCAGCGCGAAGTGCTTCGCGGTGGCCGCCACTTTCAGGTACGGCGTCATGGGCTGGCCGCTCATCGTCTCGCCCTGGTACCCGTCGACGAATGCGCCTGCGACCTGGCCGGCCAGGTACGGGTCCTCGCCGAACGCCTCGTCGGTGCGGCCCCACCGCGGGTCCCGGTCCATGTTCACCGTCGGCGCCCAGTACGTCAGCATCCCGTAGTCATCCGGCGACGGGCCGAGGTTGTTCTGCCCCGTCCCCCACAGCGACTTGTCCAGGAAGCCGCGGGCCTCGTCGGAGATCGCCGTGGTCTCCCGATAGGTGAGCCGCGGATCCCAGGCCATGGTCGAGGCGAAGTTGGTCGGGAAGCTGGTCGCGTGCACCCCGCCGGTCACCCCGCCGTTGTTAGTGTCAGCGAACATCGTGTTGATGCCGTGCTGGCCCTCACTCCAGTAGGTGTACTGCTGCACCCCGAGCCGCGGGATCGCCGGCGCGCTGTTGGACTGCAGCTGGGCGACCTTCTCCGCCAGCGTCATGCACGACACCAGGTCCGCCGCACGCTGCGCGAACGAATAGCGGGTGTCCCGGTACAGCGGGGTCTGGCCCGAACCGTCCGGGCACGCGGGCGGCGTCTGCTGGACGGCTGCGGCCGAGGTGCCCGTCGGCGCCCCGGCCGCAGCCGAGGTCGCCTGCGCGGTCCCCGCGAAGGCCGTCACCAGCGCGGCCCCGCAGGCAGCACCGGCCATGGCCGCACGCCGACGGGACCGGCCGCTACGGCGAAGCGCTAAGCCTGACGTGCGGCGCGCGGCCCGGATCCATGGCGAGTGAGCTTGCATGATCTCCTCCTGGGCGAGGTGATACAAACGTGACCGCTAGCGCCCGTGACGGGACGAGCCCGCGGGCTTTCTGGGGGCTGCGGAAGGAGAGCGAACCGCGGGCGCCTACCAGAGCGGACTTTGTATACTTCCGCACAAAACATATCCAGCAGGATGTCCCGATACAAGGCCCAATCGGGCTTTCGCCCGCAAAGCCGGAGACTCGGAACCTGCCTCCAAGGTGGATGCCGGGCCAATAGTTGCATGCCGCACCGATATACTCCGCCCAGCGGCTGGCTAGTACTGATCTATCTCCGCAGTGCAGCGGGCGGCCCTGACCTGTCCAAGGGAACAAGCGTGGATGAGACCCTGGTCCCAGTCATCCTGAGCGGGTCCGGCCACCGGGAGATCCGCCGCAACAACCTCGAGGTGGTCCTCCGGCATCTGTCGCTGGCGGGCCCCGATTCCCGGGCCAGCATCGCCGCCCGAGCAGGGCTCACCCGGTCGACTATCTCCCGGCTCGTCGGGGAACTGATGGACCTCGGCCTGGTAGGCGAGACAGGGCCGCATCGGGCCCAGGGGATAGGGCGGCCAGCGACCCTGCTGGAACTCGACGGCCGGCACGTTCTCGCCGTCGGCGCCGAGATCAATGTCGACTACCTGGCTGTGCTGGTCACGGACCTGGCTGGCCGGCAGGTGTACGAGCAGCGACGGGCCTATGACGCCATCGCAGACGGGCCCGGTCACAGCATCACCTCCCTCGCCGGCCTGTGCCGCGAGGCGCTGGGCGCGCTGGTCGGCCCGCGCGGCCGACGCCAGCCCATCATCGCCGGGCTGACCGTCGCTGTCCCCGGCCTGGTTGACGCCCAGGCGCGGGCCGTCACCCTGGCGCCGAACCTGGGCTGGACCGGCGTGCCGGTCGCCCGGCAGCTACGTGAACTGCTCCACCTGGGCCCGGCGCCGGTGAGCGTAGGCAACGACGCCAGTCTGGCCGCCATGGCCGAGTACCGGGTCGGCAGTTACGCCGGGACGCCCGATCTCATCTACGTCACCGGCGAGATGGGCATCGGCGGGGGAATCGTCGTCGACGGCCGCCCGCTGCTCGGGGTGCAGGGTTTCGGCGGCGAGATCGGCCACATGAAACTGGATCCGGGTGGCCCGGTCTGCGGGTGCGGGAGACGCGGCTGCTGGGAGGCGCGCATCGGCCTGCACGCATTGCTGCGGGCGGCCTTCCCGGACGGATCCGATCGCCAGAGGCTGGACATCGGTGAGCCGCCTGAGGCCAAGGCCGCCGCGGTGGCACGGCTGGCCCGGTCCGGCGATGCGCAGGTCCTCGCCGCCCTGGCCGACGTCGGCCGCTGGGTCGGCATCGGCGCCGCGAACCTGGCCAACGTCTTCAACCCGCGGGCGATCATTCTCGGGGGCTACTTCACCCTCCTGGCCGACTGGATCCTGCCGCCAGCGGCAGGCGCGCTTGCCGCCGGCGTCCTGGCCCCCGAGGCTGGCGGCTGCACGCTGACCACGTCGGCGCTGGGGTTCTCAGCCGCCGCCCGCGGCGGCGCGATCCACGTCGCAGATCAGATCATCTCCGACCCGGCTCTGCTGGCCGGCCGTAGTGAGCCCTTCATCTGAAGTCTCCGCTGGCCAGATCCGCTGGCCGGGCCTGCTGCGTCCAGCCGGGCCCATCCCGATGCCTGGGTCGGGTGGTCATGAGGATGGGCCCGGAGCGAGAACGGCCGCGTTACCCGAGCCCCATTGCTGGTTAGATCCGCCGTTACAGGTCCACAGCTCGACCAGGGTGCCGTTGGCGGTGCTGGCGCCGGTCACATCCAGGCACAAGCCTGATTGCACGCCGGTGATGGTGACGCTGGATGCCGATTACCGGAGTGCCCGTGCGGGCATGGCGGCGGGCAGCGGCTGGTCGTGCAGATCGATGGCGCGGACGATGCGACGCGGCGGCGACCTGGGACAGGCGCGGCAGCGAGCCGTCGGCCTGCATCGCGAGTTCGCTCATCCCGCAGGGTGTGGCCGGGCGCCTCTGACAGCAGGGCCAGTATCTGGTACTCGAAGTGACCGATCCCGGCATCGCGGCGCAGCTGCGCATCGAGCGCGGCCGGCAGCCTGACTAGCGCGCTGGCCAGGGCGCGCCAGGCCTGGCTTTCCTCGTCGTCGAGCCAGCGGGGCTCCCCGGAGGTGTCCATGAGGACAGGGTAACTTAAATGTTGAAGTGATCCAGCCGTCCCATGACTTGCATCATGAAGTGATGTAGAGGTACGTTTAGTTAACGCTTTAAGTCATGAGACCACCGGTCTCCGGCCGCCGCAGGGAATGTTCCGGTCTGCGGCGGGCGGCCGCAGCCGTCCGACCTGCCGGTCGTCCATGAGTGAATCCATCGGAAGGAAGCAATCATGACCACCACCGTCAGCCTGAGTGTCGCAGCCCTGACCATCGACAGCGCCGAACCCGCCGCCCTGGCGGACTTCTGGGGCAAGGCCCTTGGCCGCCCGGTCAGCCCGGGCGCGGTCGCCGGGGACACGGCGGTCGACGCCGCCGACCCCGAGAGCGGCCCCCGGATGCTTCTCCGCCATGTCACGGAGCCCAAGGGGATGCATCTTGTCCTGACCACCGACCACTACGACGAGGAGACGGAGCGGCTGACCGGCCTGGGCGCCAGGCCGCTCAACGAAATCAAGCTCCCGGCGGTCCGCTTGGGCGGGGACTTGTATGTGGTCCAGCAGACCACGTTCGCCGACCCGGAGGGCAACGAGTTCGACCTGGTGATATGGCAGCAGCAGCCCGAGTAGTTGCCGCGTCGGAGCACTAACTGAGGCCCCATCGATGATCTTAGATCGGAGCTACCTTCGGCGGTGCTGGACAACCTGGTGATGCGCGACCGCGCTTTCCGCTAACTCAAAGGGATCGCCCGCTACGGCTGCACTGACAGCCATGACCTGGGCCTCCTCATCCGACGGGAACCCACTCGGCTAGCAAAGGTGATAGCCGCCTGCTGCCTGACGGGAGCAGGCGGCGCAATTCTGCCTGCACGTGACCAGCTCATTGCGGCTCGCGCTGCCAGGAGACCGGCAGCAGAGGCATCGCCTGTACCCGGGCCATCCACAATCTCCGCACCATCCAGCACGGAAGGACATTACCCATGCAGCACGTGAATCAGCAGGGCCCTACGAGGCGGACGATACTCCGCGCCGGGGCGACGGCCGGGACGGCTGCGGCTCTCGGCGCCGCCGGGTTGTTCGCGGCCAAGACGGCGGTGGCCACCACGGTGGCGGGCAGCGGGACGCGGGCGCATCCTTACCCGTCCGGTGTCACGGACACTTCTCACTGCACTCCCGATGCCGCCGGAATCTTCCGCGGTTTCTTCACCGCCAAGAGCGAGCACGACCTCGCCGCGCTCATGTCTTATTTCTCCACGGCGAATACCACCTACATAGACGCCTGCCTGGGTGTCAGCCTGCCGAGCTGGGAGGCCGTGAACAGCACCTTCGCCTCGGCTTTCGCGAGCGCGCCGGCCTCCGCGATCTCCTATCCCCTCCGCATCGTCGGTGACACGGGAAGCGCGGCGGTCGAGCTCGTGGACACGCCTGATTTCTTCGTGCCCCAGGAGCTCCGGGCCCTGTCCTCCGTCACCTTCGACAGCCATGGCAAGATCGTCCGCTGGGTCGACTACTGGGACGGCCGCAGCGCCCTCATCCAGAACGCCATCACCAGCGGCTACCCCGCCGACTTCAAGGATTCCGAGCAGAACGCGGATCCCGCCGTCGTCCAGGTCACGCAGAAGCTCCAGGCCGCGTTCGCGGCGGGCGACGCCGCCGCCGCCGTCGCGCTGATGTCCTATGACGTGGTCCACGAGGACATGGCAGCGCACACCCGCGTCCGCGGCCAGTTCCAGGCCCAGCGCTACTACACGCGGGCGCTCGGACAGCTGCCGTACGGCTCGGGCGCCGCGCTGGTTCACGCCGAGGGCAGCCGTCAGGGTGGCGGCTACGAGTGGTCGGCGGCCCCGGACGCCGCCCCGATGCGCCGCGGCCACACCTGCCTCGAGCTCGACACAGCTGGGCAGATCAGCCGCCTGACCGCCAGCTACGACTCCAGCCTCCTGAGTTACGCCGCCTATCAATCCCTGGTCGGCCTCGCCGCGGAGGCCCAGTCCTGAGGACGGCAGCAACTGCCAATCAAGCGAACAGGCCAGCGGGCCGCCAGTGCAGTCGCTGGCCTACTGCGCCGAACCAAGTGCGGGAGCCGCGTCCGCGCCTTTCCTGCCAGCGAACTGGCCGGGGCGGGCGCATCGGGCATGTTCAAGCACTTAGAGCCAATTCCTACGGGCCGTTGTCGCGCCCGTCATCGTCTAGAGCGCCAACGCGCGGATGCGCGGCTACGACCGTCTCTGCCAGCCGAACCTGCCCAGCTCATGCTCGAATCCGCAGTATCCGCTTGGGGAAGCTGTGTCATCATCCGGGCTATCAGGCGGCCTGGCCGGCGCCATGGGGTGTGCATGAGTAGCCGTGAGAGAACCCTCGTTACGGGGGTTAATGGCGCGGCCAGCCGTGGTCCGGCCTGCGCTGATCTCTGCACCCTGCTCCTCCCCGTCCTCCTGGGTAGACGCCGTCCTCGGGCCGGGGCCGTGTCAAGGCTCGGGAACGACCGCATGCGGCCTGGCCTTGACGCGGGGGGCTCGGCCGAGGCAATCGAGCGGTGGGGAGGACCGGGATCACCAGCTTGGGGGATCGGTGCCGCGGCATCGCCCGTGAGCTGGGAATCGGTCTGTCCTGGTTACGGGGTTGCGAGTGTCCGTGCGTCACCGTGACTGACCTTGGATCGCCTGGCGCGCGGCACGCGGATCAGACTTTAATAGTCACTAGTGACTAATCAGTCCTGAACAGTTAGGATCGGCTATAGACCGGCTGGGAGCGGCGAGGATCGTCGGCCGAGGAGCAACGTGGCTGGGAACCGCAAGGTGTCAAATCCGCTGGCCCTGACCGTGCTGTCATATCTGAGCCGGGGGCCGATGCACCCCTACGACATGGTCCGCACGCTGCGCGGCAACGCGGACGGGCGCAGCGTGAAGTTCACGCCGGCATCGGTGTACATGGTGATCCGGCAGCTGGCGAGGGCCGGGTTCGTCGCCGAGCACGAAACGCTGCGCACCGGGATGCGCCCCGAGCGCACCACCTACGCGCTGACCCAGGCCGGCCGGGAGGAATGGCACCACTGGCTGCGCGAGCGCTCCTCGATGCCGAGACGGCATTCCTCGAAAAGCTGATTGAGCGGATCACCGACCCGGAGAACGGCTGGGCCGGGCCATGGACCGAGCACCTCCACCGGGCTCAGCTGCCCTGACCCCGCCGAGCGCCCCCTTCTCTATCAGCTGCCTGACCAGGATCAGGAGAAACTCCCATGAACGCAGCGCGTTTCACAACCCACGCCGTTTCCGCCAGGGGCGGCACCACGATCGGATACCGGCAGCTCGGCCAGGGCCCCGGCATCGTCATGTTGCACGGATCCATGTCATCCGGTTACTACCACCTCGAGCTGGCCGAAGCGCTATCCGACGCCTTCACCATCTACCTGCCAGACCGCCGCGGCCGCGGCCTCAGCGGCGCTTACCAGGACGGCGACGGCCTCCAGCAAGAGGTCGGGGACCTGGAAGCGGTGCTGACCAGGACCGGTGCGCGCAACGTCTTCGGCGTCAGCGTCGGAGCGGTCATAGCCTTGCAGGCAGCCCTCGTGCTGCCCGCCATCAGCAAACTGGCCCTGTACGAACCCCTGCTCCTCCCGGACGCGGCGACCGCGAGCGCGATGATGACCCGCTACGACCAGCAGATGGCCGCTGGCAAGGTCACCGCCGCGCTCAGCACCGCGATGAAGGGAGCCCAGATGGGCTCACCCCTCATGAACGCCATGCCGCACTGGCTGCTGTCTGCCCTGACCAGGCCCATGGCGAACTGGACACCGAAGGGGGACTACATCGCCTTCGCGGACCTCGCGCCCGCGCTGCACTACGAAGGCCACGAAATCGTCGCCATGAGCGGCTCGCTGGACGCCATGAAAGACGTGCCCGCAGACGTGCTGCTGCTGGGCGGAAGCAAGAGCTCGGCACTGATCAAGGACGCCCTCACCCGGGTCGAGCACGCAGTACCCGGCACCCAGCGCATCCAGCTGCCCGGCCTCAACCACTCCGCACCGTGGAACAAGCAGGTCCGGGGCAACCCCGAACTGGTGGCACGCGCCCTGCGAGCCTTCTTCCAGGCTGCCGCTTGACCCAGCTCCGGTGCGAAGTCACCTCGGATGCCCCTGTTGTTACTTCCTGTCCGCGCTCGGAACGGCGAGACTTGGGAGATGCGACGTCAGCTCGGACTGAGGTTCGTGGTTATCTTCGCGGGCGCGGCCGCCGTCGTGGCGCTGGCCGCCGCGCCCGCGTTATCAGATCCCGCCGCCAGGGTGCGGCCGAGGCCGGCCGATGTCGTGGGCGTCGGCTCTGGCACCAGCGAGTACCTGCTGGATCAGCTGGCCGCCAGCTACGACGCTGCGCACAAGTCCGGCCCGCACATCTACAGTTACGACGCCCCGGCCAGCGCGAGCATGCCGGCGGGCCCGCGCATCACCCCGAAGTCGGGCTGCCGGCCGATCGCGCGGCCGGACGGCTCCTCCGCCGGCATCGCCGCCCTGGAGAACAACGTCAGGGACGGCGGGCACTTCTGCCTTGACTTCGTGCGCGCCGTGACCGGGCCCGCGCCCGGTGTCCCCGCGGACGTCTCGTTCGTCCCGCTGGCGCTGGACGACGTGACCTATGCCTCGATCACCAGGGGCAGCCACGCGCCGAAGGACCTCAGCACCGTCTGGCTGCACGCCATCTACACGTGCAAGCTCACCAGGTGGACCCTGGTCGGCGGCACGAGCAGCGCCGTGATCCGCCCGCTCCTGCCCCAGCCCGGCTCGGGCACCGCGGCCGCCTTCCTGGCCGCGATCAACGTCCCCGTGCCGGGCGCCTGCGTGGACCGGCCCGCGACCCTGGCGGAGAACGAGGGCGTCAGCTCGATCTTCACCGGCAAGAACGCCCCGGACGAGATCATCCCGTTCTCGGCGGGCCGGTGGCTGGCCCAGGCGTACCGGTCCCCGGCGTGTGCCGCCAGGGGCTGCCCGGCCGGCCCGACCGGCGTGTTCATCAGGTGCAAGAAGCCGGCCAGGGGCCAGAACGCGTTCGGGTGCGACGTCAACGGCCGCCTGAAGCTGAACCACATCAACGGCAGGGCCCCGGTCACCGGCACGGGCGCCAGGGCCGTGCTGGGCGCCAGCTTCCCCTCGGCCTTCGTCCGGACCCTGTACGACGTGGTGCGCGGCACCGGCACCATCCCGTCCTATCTGAAGCCGTTCTTCGGCCCGAAAGGCGCCTTCTGCGGCTCGCGCTACCGGTCGGTGATCGCCAGCTACGGGTTCGCGCCCGCCCTGGGGTGCGGACTGCCCCCGTGGACCATCCGCACGGTGGCCAGCGCCGGCCCGCACGGCTACAACGGAGACGGCATCCCGGCCACCCGCGCCGAGCTCACCCTCCCCACCGGGGCCGCCATGGACGGCGCGGGCAACCTGGTGATCGCCGACCTGGGCAACAGCCGGATACGGGTGGTGGCGGCCAGCACCGGGACCTTCTACGGGCAGGCGATGACGGCCGGCGACATCTACACCATCGCCGGCAACGGTGACGGCGTCTACAACGGGGACGGCATCCCGGCCACCACCGCCGGGCTCCGCCCCGCCGCGGTCGCCGTGGATCACGCGGGCAACCTGGTGGTCACCGATGACAACGACCGGATACGGGTGGTGGCCGCCAAATCCGGCACCTTCTACGGGCAGGCAATGACGGCCGGCGACATCTACACCGTCGCCGGCGACGGCCACTCCGGCTACAACGGAGACGGCATCCGGGCCACCAGCGCGACGCTTTTCCCCCAAGCGGTCGCCGTGGACGGCGCGGGCAACCTGGTGATCGCCGACCTGGGCAGCAACCGGGTACGGGTGGTGGCGGCCAGCACCGGGACCTTCTACGGGCAGGCGATGACGGCCGGCGACATCTACACCATCGCCGGCAACGGTGATGGCGCGTTCAACGGGAATGGCATCCCGGCCACCAGCGCCGGGGTCAACCCCGAGGGTGTCGCCATGGACAGCGCGGGCAACCTGGTGATCGCCGACGGCAACGCCTTGGTGCGGGTGGTAGCGGCCCGCACCGGCAGCTTCTACGGGCAGGCGATGACGGCCGGCGACATCTACACCGTGGCCGGCGACGGCACCCGGGGGTACGCGGGTGACGGCGGCCCGGCCCTGAGCGCCGCGCTCGCCGATCCGCACGACGTCGCCATGGACCACGACGGCAACCTGGTGATCTCCGACACGTTCAACAACCGGGTGCGGGTGGCGGCGGTCAGGTCCGGCACGTTCTACGGCATCGCGATGACGAAGGGGGACATCTACACCGTCGGGGGCGACGGACCCTCCGGGTGGAACGGGGACGGCATCCCGGCCACCACCGCCCAGTTCAGCAGCCCCCTCGGAGTCGCCGTAAGCCGCGCGGGCGACCTGCTCATCTGCGACGCGATCAGCAACCGGGTCCGAGTGATCTCCTCGCCCTAGCGAGCGGGCGGCGGGTCTGGCTGGGTGAGCGAGGCGGCCAGGGCGGCCGCCGCGACCGGCAGCAATCCCCAGCCCCTCCGAGTCTGGGGTGGGGGGGCGGGTTTCAGGGCTGCGGCCTGCGGTGATGTGGTGCGGGGGAGTGCTACAGCAGTCCCCCGGGGCCTCGTTGTGGCTGGCGCACCGGGCATCCGGAGGGCGGCTTGCCATCGGGTCCCTCTGGTCGCCCTCTCGCCTGTCGCGGCTGCTGGGTTCGGGCGGCTGCTGGGGTGACCGCGCAGCGGAAGCTGCCGGTGCCGCCTGGGCGGCAGTCGCCCAGCTCCTTCGAGAACCCTGGCTCGCGGAACCCGTCGCCGTCGCCGGTGACCGCTACGACATCGCCGACCGACAGCGACCGCAGCTCGGGCCGGTGGTAACGGCGGGGCCAGTTCGCGGCCGCTAGCGTCGCGGGGGTGGTCGTTGCAGATGGCGAACGCCTCTTCGGCGATCTCCTTCGGGGAGCCGGCGAGAGCAGCCTGGCAGGTGAAGACGCGGACCATCGGGTCGCCGGGCTGGTAGCCGTCCAGCATCCCGGTGTGGTGACCCCTGGCCGTCCAGGGCGACGTTGCGCCAGATGGCCAGGTTTCCGCGGCGGTGGGCACGAGGGAGAGCAAGGTGCTCGCGGCCGAGCCGGGCGGCCTTGTACAGGCGGTGGCAGGCGTCGTTGTGGCCAGTGTCTGAGTACTGTCCGCTGTCCACTTCCGGCTCGTTGCGTCAGGTAGCTGATAGCTGCTCGCCGAGGAGGAAGGTCGTTCCTCTCCACCGGTGCTGACTCACCTCCCAGGACGGGCACCGGTCGCCGGGCGCTCGCCCAAATCGAACAGCGCCGACGGCGCTACGCTGCTGTGCCGTGCAGGAGACGCGTCTCGACATTGCCCGGATCCAGGCGGCTCGCCGGGTGATCGACCCGGTTTTTCTTGACACTCCGCTGTATCGCTGCGAGGCGCTGGAGCCGGGCCTGGGGTGCGCGGTGAGCATCAAGCTCGAAACGGCGAACCCGGTCCGCAGCTTCAAGGCCCGCGGCACCGAGGTCGTCGCGAGCCAGCTCGCCGGCCATGGCTCGCGAGCCGTGGTGTGCGCCAGCGCGGGCAACCTGGGCCAGGCCCTCGCCTGGTCCGGTCGCGGCCGGGGGTTGCAGGTCACCGTCGTAGCGTCGCGGTTTGCGCCTGCGGCCAAGCTTGATCGCATCCGCGCACTGGACGCCCGGCTGGAGCTGGTGGACGGCGACATCGAGGTGGCTCGCGAGCGGGCAGCGGCCATCGCACGGCAGGACGGCATCCGGCTGGTCGAAGACAGCCTGGACATCGAGACCTGCGAGGGCGCGGCGACCATCGGCCTGGAACTGACGTACACCGCGCCGTCGTTCGACGCCGTCCTGATTGCCCTGGGCGGCGGGGCGCTGGCCACCGGTGTGGGTCACGTGATGAAGGCCCGGGCGCCCGGAGTCGAGGTGATCTGCGTCCAGCCGCTAGGCGCACCAGCGATGACACACTCCTGGCGCCAGCGGCGCGTGGTCACCACCGGCCCGACCAGCACTATCGCCGACGGCGTCGCCGGTCGGCGTCCCATCCCTGCCGTCCTGGACGACCTCCTCCTGGTCGCTGACGACGCCGTCCTAGTCCAGGAGGCGTCGATCATCGCCGGCATGCGGATGCTCCTCGACCACGCCGGCCTGGTCGTCGAGCCGTCGGCCGCGCTCGGCATCGCGGCGATCCTCGAGGACCGTGACCGCTTCGCCGGCCGGCACGTCGTCACCATCGTCTGCGGCAGCAACGTCGACCTGGACGCCTATCACCACTGGGTCGGTCCGGCTCCCATCCATAGGTCCTGACAATTGCTCGAGTGCGCGGAGCAAAGACTTGCGGGACGGGGAGACCAGGATGGGGATGCCGAAGCTGTCCTTGTCCCGTGAAGCCAGGCCCAATCCCGCGCTGGCGGCAGTACAGGCCGAAGCCACGAGGTGGTGCGGCTACTTCACCGCGATGATGTCGACTGTGCGGATCTCCGGGGGACTGGCGAGCAGGTCCGGGGCAACCTGGCCAAGTGCTCTCGGGATCTCGCCGTTCAGGTGGGCCTGCCGGTCCTCGTCGGTCTCGAAGCTGTCGAAGATGCCAAAGCGGGTGTCACTGATCTTGAACGCGTACCAGGTCACGGTGCCCTGCTCGGCCACCGCGAGCTCGCGGCCGGCCTGCAGGAACGCGGCCAGTTCCGCGCCCTTGCCCGGCACGGCCTCTAGCTGCGCGAGAATTCCCAGTCGAACGGTCATTGCCTGCTGTCCTTTCTCGGCGACACGGTCGGTGATGGCAGACTCAGCGGTCATCTCAGATCCCCGCGGTTGTTGTCAGGCCCGGGCGGCCCCTTTCATGCTGTCCGTTCATCAGCGTCCGCGTACCTTGGTGGGCGTGGCCGCGACTTGCACTCGGCGGGCGTGCTGGCGCACTGGTGCGTGAAGGGACACGGCGTGGCTGAGATCCTGGTGTTCGACCTGTACGGGACGCTGGTCGACCCGCTCGCCATCGCCGCTGACCTGACCGAGGTCCTGGGTGCCGACGGGAGCGAGGTGTCCCGGCAGTGGCGAGCCAAGCAGCTGGAGTACAGCTTCCGGCTCACGGTGATGGGCAGCTACCTCGGCTTCCGGGCGGTGACGGCAGCCGCGCTTGAGTTCGCGCTCGCCTCCACCGGGCTTAGCCTCACCAGCGCCCAGCGACGGCACCTGGTCGAGCGGTACGACCACCTGCCTCCGCTGGCCGACGCGGCACCGGCGCTGAGCGCGCTGGCCCAGCGTGGCTTCGAGCTCGTCGTGCTGTCCAACGGCACGCCGGACATGATCGCGGCCTGCCTGGCCAGCAGCGGCCTGGACGCCTGGATCAGCCAGCAGTTCAGCGCCGACGACGTCCACGCCTACAAGCCGTCAGCCGGGGTGTACCGATACGCCGCGCAGCGCCTGGGACGGCCTGCCCGCCAGCTTCGGCTGGTCTCCGGCAATGCTTTCGACATCGTCGGCGCCGGCGCGGCCGGGCTCCGCACCGCCTGGGTGAACCGCGTGGGCGCGCCGTTTGACACCATCGGCAAGCCGCCGGAGATCATCGTCCCCGATCTCGCTCGGCTCGCGGACGCCCTGGCCGGCTGACCGGGCCGAGCGTCGGGAGCGCCGGGAGATGAGTCGGGCGTGCGGGCGCCGCGGTGCGGGTCGTCATCGTCAGGCCGTCGCGTGCTGCCGCAGGTAGCCCACCAGGCCGATGACGTCCTCGGGGACGAGCCGGCCGATGGCGCCGCTGGAGTAGACGCTGACGATTACCTGCCCGGCCGGGTCGAGGACGAAGCCGGTGGACTGCAGGTAGACCGGCTCCGGGTTGACGAACGCGCCGGTCAGGTCCGCGATAGCGCGGGCGTCCGCGCTGTGCCCGACGGGGAAGGTGAGCCCGTGCCTGGCGATGAGCTCGGCCGTGGTGGGCTCGTCGTCAACCGACAGGGCGGCGACCTTGACGCCGGTCTCGGCGAGGTTGTCGCTCGCACGCTGGAATGCGCGCAGCTGGGCATTGCAGTACGGGCACCATGACCCGCGGAAGAACAGCACGACGCTGAAGTCGCCGGCGAAGGCGTCCGGCAGCGTCAGGGCTGGCCCGCCAGGAGGGGTTAGCGGCAGGGCGGGAAACGCGGATCCAGGGTTGAGCAGCGGCATGGCAGCACTCCTTGCTGGGGCCCGTCCGGGGCGGCGATCGGTGCCGCGGGCGTGATGGACATCGTGTAGTTAGCGCGCCGCCGGTCGGGGTTCTTACTCGGCGGCCTTGCGCCCGTGGCCGGCGGATGCGGTGGCCTGGTTATGCAGTCCGGCGGTCTTACCTGAATGCTCAGGCTCACGGCCGTCGTGTGGTAAGAACACCGCTCCTCGAGGCTGCTAATGGAGCGAACCGGTCCTGTCTGCACGCACGGTGACGGCGGTCTAGCGTCTGTGCCCCTGACGGCGCCGCTGCCCCTGACGGCAGGGACAAACCCTCACGATTAACAAAGGAGCCCGCGGTGACAACTGAGTTCGCCGGCCGGACGGCGCTGGTCACAGGCGCCGGGCGCGGTATCGGCCAGGCCATCGCCCTCGACCTGGCTGCCGCTGGGGCCAGCCTCATCCTGATCGCCCGATCGGCCGGCCAGCTCGCCGAGACCCGCGCCATGGCCCTGGCGCAGGGCGCCCTGCCCGGCCAGATTCACGTCGTTCCCGCCGACCTGGGCGACCCCGAGCAGCGTGCGGCTGCCGCCGCAGCGGCGCTGGCGGCCGTTCACGTCGACATCCTGATCAACAACGCCGCCACCGTCGAGCCGCTCGGCCCCACCGCGGCGATCCCGGCCGCCCAGCTGCGCCAGGCCTTCGAGGTCAACGTCATCGCCCCGGCCGCGCTGACCACCGCGGTGCTGCCCGGCATGCTGGACGCCGGCTGGGGCCGCGTCGTCAACCTGTCCAGCGCCATCGTCGCCCGCCCCGCCAGCATGATCCGCGGCAACGCCTACGCCGCCACCAAGTCCGCGCTCGAAGCCCACACCATCAACCTGGCCGCCGAACTGGCCGGCACCGGGGTCACCGTCAACGCCTACCGGCCCGGCGGGGTCGATACCGCCATGCAGGCCTGGATCCGCCAGCAGGACCCGGACCGCATCGGGACCGCCCTGCACGAGCGGTTCAGCCGCAGTTTCGCCGAGGGCGCCCTGCTCACGCCCGGCCAGTCCGCCGCGGTCCTGATCGGCCATCTGAGCGGAGACGACACCGGAGCGATCTGGGACGTCAGCACCGTACCCGCCGCGCGGACGTGAGGCGGCGCGCCATCACCGCGCCTGGCCGGGCGCGGTGATGGGGATCGCGCGTCGGCTCTGGTCAGGGCTCCTTGGTGATCGCGGCGAGCAGACCGCGGAAGTCTTCGCCGCAGGGGTCGGCCATCGCTAGCGCTCCAGCATCGGGCGCGCCTCGACGGTCCCGCCGAACCGGGTGACCGGGATCCGTGCCGCGAACGCGATCGCCGCGTCGAGGTCCGGCGCGTCGTAGATGTAGTAGCCGTCCAGCTCGTTTCCCGCCTCGACGGCGGGGCCCTGGGTGATCCGCGTCTGCCCGCTGTCCATGCGGACCGTCGCTGCCGTGCCAGCGGCCTGGAGCTGGTTACCGTCGAGCACGCCCGAAGACTGGCGAATCGCCTCGAATTCGGCGGTCACCTTTTGCTGTTCCTCGCCGGGGAGGCCGCCGATCACGTTGTCGGCGCCGTTGAAGCGGACCTGGAGCAAGAACTTCATCTGATCTCCCTGGTTGCCTTGAGGTAGGGGCTTCGGCTAGTTGTTCATGGCTGTGCTTCTGCTGTGCAGCGGGGCGGGTGAGGGTTAGTCGGCCGGTTCGGGCGCGGGGACCTGGTTGCGGGCGGCGGGGTGGCGGTGGGCTGGGTGACGGGCTCGCCGCGGCTGTTAGTGGCGCGCAGTGCGATGACGGCGGCGGCGAGCAGGAAGAACGCGCAGGCCAGCAGGGCGCGCTGGAAGCCTGCAGTGAGCGCGGCATCCCGCGGGCCGTGCGCGGCGAGCAGTGTGCTGGTGCGCGCGGTGGCGATGGCGGAGAAGATCGCCAGCCCGAGGGCGGTCCCGAGCTGCTGGGAGGCGGACAGCAGGCCGGCGGCGAGGCCGGCCTTGTCCGCTGGGACGCCGGCGTTGGCGGCGGTGGTGACGGAGACCAGGACGGCGCCGATCCCGATCGCCATGATCACCAGCCCGGGGAGCAGGTCCTTGAGGTAGGTGCCGTGGACCGGGATGCGGGACAGGTACCAGACCCCGGCGGCGGCGATCAGCGCGCCGGCGACGATCACCGGGCGGGTGCCGATGCGGGCGAACAGCTGGGAGGAGATTCCGGCGGCAACGACGATGCCGGCAGTGACCGGCAGGTAGGCCGAGCCGCTGCGGATGGGGCTGAAGCCCACGACATTCTGCATGTAGAGGGTGAGGAAGTAAAACACCGAGACGAAGGCGGCGAACGCGATCATCTGGGTAGCATCCGAGGCTGCCAGCCCTCTGACGCGGAAGATGGAGAACGGGAACAGCGGGTCGCGGCGGCGCAGCTCGGTGGCGGTGAAGGCGGCGAGCAGGACGGCCGCGGTGGCGAGTTCCCCGATCGTGCGGGCGCTGCCCCAGCCCTGGGCAGGGGCCCGGACCAGGGCGTAGACCAGGAGCAGCATGCCGCTGGTGGCCAGGACCGCGCCGGGGATGTCGAAGCCCGCGGGCCGGGCCGCGGGCCGCCCGCCGGGCACCAGCCGGAAGGCGCCGAGGAGGATCGCCGCGCAGACCGGCAGGTTGACGAACAGCACCCACCGCCACCCCGGTCCCTGCGACAGCACGCCGCCGAGGAACACCCCGGCCGCCGCGGCCAGGCCGGAGATCGCGCCCCAGACGCCGAGCGCCCGGTTACGGTCGTTGCCGGAGCTGAAGCTGGTGGTCAGGATCGACAGCCCGGCCGGCGCCATCATCGCCGCCCCGGCGCCCTGCCCGAGCCGGGCGCCCACCAGCATGCCCGCGCTGGCGGCGAGGCCGCCGGCCAGCGAGCAGGCGGCGAACACCGCGGTGCCTGCCACGAGCATGCGCCGTCGGCCGAGCAGGTCACCGGCGCGGCCCCCGAGCAGCAGCAATCCGCCGTAGCTGATCAGGTAGCCCGACAGCACCCACTGCAGGTCCTGCGCCGAGAAGCCCAGGTCGCGGCGGATCGACGGCAGGGCGACGTTCATGATCGAGGAATCGACGACGTCGAGGAACTGCACCGCGCACAGCAGGAGCAGCAGCAGCTTGCCGCGGCGGGTCGCCAGCAGCGAAGCAGGCGGGGCGGTCACAAGTCAGCCTCCAAGACTGGACGAATCAGTACAGTCATCGAGGCTAGCAGTAAGTGGACGGTTTAGTACAGACTTAGCTCAGGCATGTCCGCACCTGCGCGAGACCCGCCTCCACTGCGACGTGCAGCGACGCCATGTCCTGGCGGGCCTGGCTGAGCACCATCCCGCCCTCGATGCTGGCCAGCAGCCCCGTGGCCAGCACGGCCGGCTCGGCGTCCGCGCGCAGCTCCCCGCGCTCGCGCATCCGCTCCAGCGCGTCCGCCAGCAGCCGCTCCCAGGCGTCGAACCCGGCGGCTGCCTGCAGCCGCGCGGCCTCGTTGCGGCCGGCGACCTCGGCCGCCAGCGTCCCGATCGGGCAGCCCGGCATGCCCGTCTGCTCGAACCCGTCGACGAAGCCCGCCAGTGCCTGCTCCAGCCCGGCCAGCGACGACACGTCGCCGAGGGCCTCGAGCAAGCCCGGCCACCACCTGCGCGCAGCGGTACCCGACCGCCGCCGCCGCCAGCTCGTCCCGGCCGCGGAAGTAGTGGTAGAACTGGCCCTTGCCCGCCCCCGCGGCCGCCAGCACCTCATCCACGCTGGTACCTGCGATCCCGCGCTCGGCGAACAGGTCCGCGGCCCGCTCCACGATCCGCTCACGACTGGCGCGCCCGCGCCTGGTTATCGGCTCACCCGGCATGTACCTATTCTAGCCGCGGACTGTACCAGGCAGTCCAGAAATGTGATGCGGGGGAGGGCTCGTCGGCGAAGAGGCGTACAGGCAGAACACTGGACTGCGGGACCGGCCGGCGGACCAGCATGTCAGCTACGTACTGGGCCGTGGCGCGCCGAGATCCGCCGGCAGTGGGAAGACGGCGGCGAGCTGTGCTCCTTCTACGATTTCAGGATCGAGACCCCGGCCGGCGCCGGGTCGATCCCGATGGCCGAGTGGAACTCGTTCCGCGACGGCAAGCTCGCCTCGGCCCGCCTGATCTTCGACACCGCGGCGCTGGCCGCGCTGATGCCCGCCTCCTGACGTCCCGCTGACGGGAGGATGCCCTGATGCCCAGCAGGCCCTGGAGCGGCTACGGGCGGTTCTGCCCGCTGTCACGCGCGCTGGATGTGATCGGCGAGCGGTGGACGCTGGTGATCGTCCAGGAACTGCTCAAGCAGCCGCGCCGCTACGGCGCGCTGCTAGACCGGCTGCCCGGCGTCAGCACCAGCGTCCTGGCTGACCGGCTCCGGCGCCTGGAACGCGCCGGGGTGGTGGCCCGCGAGCCAGGCGCGGTCGGCGCCGGCGTCGTGTACGCGCTGACCGCACGCGGCCAGGAACTGGAAGAGGCACTGCGGGCCCTGCGGCGGTGGGGGGTCGGCTTCCTGGCCGACCCCACCGCCGACGGCTCGGCACAGCAGAGCTTCGACGTCACCTACGTCGACGGCATCGGTGCGCTCGCCGACGGCCAGTTCCAGCTCGTCGTCGATGACCGGCCCGCGACCCTGCACTTCACCGCGGGCCGGCTACGGCAAGAACCCGGCGCCGCGCCCGGCGCCGAGCTCATCGTGCGCACCACCGCAGCGTTCCTGGACCGCTGGGCCGCCGGCGAGGCCGGCTGGGACGACGGCCGCGCCAGTGGCGAGGTGATCGCCGAAGGCCCGCCGGCGGCGTGGCCGCGCTGGCTGGCCGCCACCGGCTACCTCCTGGAGGTCGAGCCGGACACGACCCGGGAAAGAATCACGGGAGAAGGCAGCAATGACTGAGCAGCCCACCGATTTCTTCTGGGAGGTCAGCGCGGCCGCGCTGGCCCACAGCGACGTGGCTACCGGCACGATGATGGGCTTTCCCTGCCTGCGCCTCTCGGGGGCGTTCTTCGCCTCCTGCGACCACCGCTCCGGCGACCTTATCGTCAAGCTCCCCAGACACCGTGTCGAGCAGCTCATCGCGGCGGGCGCGGGCGAGCCGTTCGCCCCGGCGGGCAGAACCTTCCGCGAATGGGTCCTGATCGAAGACCGCGACCCGGCCCGGTGGGCCGAGCTGATCGACGAAGCCCGCGCCTTCGCACGCGGCCAGCCATGACCTTCCCCAGCCGCCGGCTCGAGCCCGTCGCCCAGCGCGTGCGAGCACGCATCGGCAAGCACGTCATCCTCGACACCACCCACGCCCAGCTGCTGTTCGAAGACGAACGCCACCCCTGGGCGAGCAGTACCTGCAGACGCCCCGTCAGGCTCCAGCTGGGCTGAAATGACCGAGAATCCGGCGTGCGTAGTAAGGCTCCCAGGATTCGTCCGGGTGCTCGGCGGTGTAGTCCTTATCGAGACTGACGAGCAGGTAGGTGAGCTCGCTGCGGACCGGCTTGACCCCGAGCAGGGTCGGCAGCTCGGACAGCGTGGTGAGCCAGTCCGAATACCAGGAGGCCCAGTCATCGTCCGCCCCGTCGACGATCCGGTAGACGCGATGGTGAGTTTCGCCTGCCTCGTGCAGGAGGCCGCTGATCCTCTCCAGCATGTCGGTCATCTCGCTCCTCTCGCGTGGTCGCTGCCTGGCGTCTGCCGGCCGGGCCGACCGAGTCGTTCGCAGCTGCCGGCGGTGTCTTCGCGGCCATCATCGCAGGCCATCGTCGCGTCAGCACTGGGCCGCGATGACGAGCGCAAGGTAGTCGACGATAACGCCAGGTCCTTCTGGTTGGCCCTTCGCATCCCGACCGCGAGTGGTCTCGGCGACTTCCGGCGAGATAGCCGGCCGGCCGCGGCCGGCTCGGCGCGATCCTGCTGGCGGAGCGGACCTGGCCCGCATGCGGGCCATTGTTCACCCCGATCACCCGCCAGCACGAGGCCATGGAGCCACGTCATGGTCAGGCGACAGCGATGTTGTCGCGCTCGGCTCTGGTCAGGGCTCTTGCGTGATCGCGGCGAGCATGCCGCGGAAGTCTTCGCCGCAGGGGCCGCATGCAGTCAGGTGGGCCGCCACGCCGGGGTAGCGGCTGGCCGCGTCCGTCCCGGCGGCGACCAGGTCGGCGTAGACGTGGAGGATCTTCATGGCCTGCTCGCATCCGACGTCCGCGGGATCGGTGTCGAGGAAGTTCTCCAGCGCGGCCCAGTCGGTCATCGTGATCCCAGCCTTCTGTGCTCCAGGTATCCGTTGGCGACCAGGAACGCGCGGATCTTACGGCGGGCGTCGAAGATCGCCTTGTAGATCGCGTTGCGGTTCATCCCGGTCTGGGCCACGACGGCGTCCAGGGGGATGCCGTTGAGCACGACCGCGACGAACAGCCGCCGTTGGCGGGCGGTGAGCTCCTGGTCCACCGCGCGCCGGATGGCCGTGATCATCTCGGCCTGCGCAGCATGCTCGCCGGGGTCTATCCCGAACCGGTCCGGCAGCCGGTCCCAGTCCTCGGCGTCGAGGCTGGCGGCGGGGTGCTGGCGCCAGTAGTGGCGCCCGAGCTTGCTGGACACCTCCAGCACCACGAACCGGTAGGCCCAGGTGGTGAACCGGCTCTCACCGCGAAAGGTGTCCAGCTTGGCGATGATCGCGAGCATGGCGTCGGCCGCAGCCTGGTGGGCCAGGTCGTCGAGCTCGGGTCCGGCGATCCCGGACGAGGCATCCCGGCGCCGCACCTCACCGGCGGCGACGCGGACCAGCAGTCCGTGCAGGCGTACCAGGCCCGCCTCGCGTACCAGGCCCGTGCCGGTGAGCGCGGTGATCCACCCGGCCGAGACCGCGTCCAGCGGCGGTGCCATCTTCTCCGGTCGCTCCACCAGCCCAGGCTAAGCGAACTGGTGATGTCGCCGGGAACTGCGCCCCGGACAGGTAAGACCCCCGCCTGGCGGGACCGCTTACAGGGCAGCCGGGGAAGTCCCCGGCGACGCCTCACTAAGCCACCACCGCGAGCAGGAGCCAGGGCATGACTACTCCGTCCACGATCACCGGCCGCGTCGCCGAGTTGCACGCCAACATGGCGGCTGGGCCGCCCAGCGAGGTCATGGGTGCCTTCAGCCGCGAGCAGGCCGCGCTTGCTGCCGTCGAGCCGGCTGGTATCGCCAAGATCGGCACGGTCCTGGCCGACACCGAGCTCCTGGACGCCAGCGCCGCGGCCACCACGCTCTACGCCGCGACCGGGCCGGCTTCGTCGGTACTGGTCTTGTACCGGGGGGCCTGGTGCCCGTACTGCAACATCGCCTTGTCCACCTACCAGGCACGCCTGCTCCCGCAGCTGACCGACCGGGGCATCAGGCTTGCCGCGATCAGCCCGCAGAAGCCGGACGGATCGCTGACCATGCAGCAGAAGCACGACCTCGCCTACCCGGTGCTGTCTGACCCTGGCAATGTCATCGCCCGCCGCCTCGGCATCCTTACCCACCCATCCGGGGAGGCCCGCGCGGCCCAGCTTCAGCTCGGCCTCGACCTGACCAGCGTCAATGCCGACGCCACCATTAGCCTGCCGATGCCTGCCACAGTCATACTCGACGACCGGCACACCGTCCGGTGGATTGACGTCCATCCCGATTACAGCACCCGCACCGAACCCCGGCAGATCCTGGACGCCCTCGCCCATCTCGGCTACTGACGAGATGGTCCCCGGTCATCGGGCATATCTACCTGGATGACAACACCGCGGGCGCGATTCAGCTCACGGGAGGCGGCCGCTTCCTGCTGTCGGTGGACGCGGGCAGCAACCAGGTCTCGGTGCAGCGCGCGCTGCCCGGCGGGTCGCTGCGCCTCAGCGAGGTCGTATCCCGCCAGCTGTTCGTGACCAACGCCCACAACGGCACGGGCCTGGGCACCGTCTCGGCGTTCGCCGGCTCACCCGCCGGATCGCTCACCCCGATCGGCGCTTCCCCCTACGCCGACCAGCAGACCGCGCCGTGCTGGATGGTCATCAGCCCCGACGGCCAGCACCTGTTCGCGGTGAACACCCGGTCAGGCACCATGGGCGTCGGCCACGCTCGTGTCGTTCAGCGCCGCAGCTGGAGCCAGGCACTCACCAGGTCAGCCTCGCCGAGAATCTCCAGGCTCGGTGAGGAGTGCCGGTTGGTGAGCCAGAGCAGCAGGTCCGACCGGCTGCCGCGGATCACCGTGTCCGCGTACGAGTGATCCGCGGTCATCAGTGCGCGGGCGTCCAGGTCGAACCGCCAGGAGCCAGTCTCGCCGTCCTGGTCCGCGGGATCCAGGCGCAGCGTTCCTCTGAGTCCCTCGCAGACGTGCGGATCCGCGGCTTCGAGCAGGCCGGGCAGGAACTCGGTCAGGAACTCCCCGATCCCGGCCGTCGCCACCACCTCATCCAGGCCTCGCGGCGGCACCCTGGTGTCGGCGGCGGTCGCGTACTGGACGTCCCAGCGGTGGATCGCGATCTCCACCGCGAGGCGACGATGCCACCAGCCGACCCGATGATCACCTCGGCTGGAGAATGTCCAGGCCGGAGCGTCGGGATCGGCCTGGCCCATGATCGCCAGCGTCCGTGCCAGGTGACCTTCGTACCAGGCGGCCAGCGTGCTCCGGTCGGCGGGCGGAGGCTCACGGTCGGCGCGCGCCACGGCCCGGCCAGTGGTGACTATGGTGGCCATCCAGGCCAGGATCGAGCCCATGTGGCCGACCAGATCGGCCGCGTTCCAGGCCGGGCAATCGGGGATGGGCTGGTCCCAGTCGACCGTGGCGGCCGCGAGCAGGCCACGGCCGTCCTCGGCTGCGGATGCCAGCAGGAAGTTCCGCCGATCGGCGGGATGGTGACCGGGCAGCATGACTGCGATTCTGCCAGGCAGAATTCCGACTACAGGTAAGACCCGGCCTAAGTCCGCCGCAGATGACGTAGTGGCGTTGCCTTCGCGGCGCGCCGCGATAGCTGCCGGGAGCCTTGCCATGACGTTACTGCGACCAGGACGCCGGTCCGTGGGGGACGACCCGGACTCAGAACTTGTTGACCGGCTCCGTGCCGGTGATGAGGACGCGTTCGTCGCGCTGGCCGGGAAGTACCGGGCTGTCATGCTGTCGGTGGCGCTGGGCTATGCGCCGAGCAGGGCGGTGGCGGAGGAAGTGGTCCAGGACGCCTGGGTGGGAGTACTGCGTGGTATTGGCAGCTTCGAGCGCCGTTCGACGTTCCGGACCTGGCTGATCCGCATCGTGATCAACCGGGCTGTCAGCGCCGCGGCCCGGGAGCGCCGCAGCGTGCCGGTGGACGACATGGAGCCGGTGATCAATGCCTCCAGGTTCAACGCGGCCGGCACCTGGGAGGTGCCGCCCGAGCCCTGGGCTGACCAGGTCGAGGACCGGCTGATGGCAGCGAAGATGGCCACGCGGGTCCTAGCCGCCATCGACGAGCTGCCGCCGCGGCAGAAAGAGGTCGTCACCTTGCGCGATGTGCAGGGCATGAGCAGCGCGGAGGTCTGCGCCGCCCTGGATATCAGCCAGGCCAACCAGCGGGTGCTCCTGCACCGCGGCCGCAGCTGGCTGCGGCAGGTTATCGAGTCCGAGTTCGGGAGGACCCGGTGATCGGCCTGATGATCAGGTCCCGCCGCGACCTGGTCTGCCAGCAGGCCGTCGAGCTGGTCACCGACTACCTCGACGGCGTTCTTCCGCGGTCCCAGCGCCGCCGCCTCGAGGCGCACCTGGCGGGCTGCCCGGACTGCCCCGAGTACCTGGCCCAGATGCGCGCGATCATCGTACTGGCCGGGAGCATCACCGCCGATGACCTCACCCCGCACATGCGCAGCGATCTCACCAGCCTGTACCGGCGATGGCAAGCCGATGACACACCCGACAACCCGGCCTAACGTCAGTGCGGCCGGGGGCATGGGGATCACCGTGTTCTCCCGAACTCAGACTCGATAACCTCGCGCAGCTTGCTGCGCCCGCGGTGCAGGAGCACTCTCTGGTTGGCCGGGCTAATGCCTAGGACAGCGCAAGCCTCCGCGCTGGTCATGCCCTGCACGTCGCGCAGGGTCACGGCTTCTCGCTGCCGAGGCGGAAGATCATCTATGGCGGCCAGGATCCTGTCGGCCATTTTTGCCGCTACCAGCCTATCCTCGACCTGGTCAGCCCAGGGCTCGGGCGGCATGGCCCATTTGCCGGCCGAGCCGAAACGGGCCCCGTCGATGACCGGCTGCATGTCATCGACCGGCACGCTGCGACGCTCGCGGGCCGCGGCGCTGACAGCCCGGTTGATCAGGATTCGGAACAGCCATGTGCGGAACGTTGAACGGCGCTCGAACCTGTCAACACCCCGCAGCACGCCGATCCAGGCATCCTGTACGACTTCCTCCGCCACCGCTCTGCTCGGCACATAGATCAGCGCCATGGACAGCATCGCGGCCTGGTATCTCTCCGCCAGCATGACGAATGCGGCCTCATCGCCAGCACGCAGCCGGTTAATCAGGTCGGAATCCGGGTCCTGAGGCACCTGTCTGCTCCCTGACCGGCCGAGCCGTCGCCGCGATCGCAGATCTCCAGCACCTGCTGACGCCATCGGAAGTCTCCTGTGAGCGCCTGCGGCGGATCGTGAGTACGACTCACCTGCTATTTGGTTAGCGGCGAGCGCAGGTCGCGTCTTACCTGCCGTGGACCGTTGCCCGGTCATCCCTCACGGGGGATCTGGCGCCCGGAAAGCGTCAACAGCCGCGCCCCACGACTGTGTCGGCGGCATGTGAATACTGACCCCGGCGCGGCGCGCCATTGACAGACTGCTGTGTGATGACCGCCGGCCGAGGTACCCCCAGGGGCCGGGGCAGTTCGTACCCGACCTTTGCTGCGCGGCTACTGCAGGGCCGACGTCTGTTGTCCGGGCCGGCTTTCTCAGCGCCATCGTGGTTCGCTTAGGCTGGGCTAGTGGAGCGACCCGACAAGCTGGCGGGGGGACCTGATCAGCTGGCGCCGCCGCTGGACGCCGCGTCAGCGGACTGGATCAGCGCGCTTACCAGCACGGGGCCCGCGTGCGAGGCGGGCCTGACGCGGCTGCACGAGCTGCTGGTCCGGGTCGCCGCCGGCGAGCTTCACCGCCGCGAGGTGTCCTCCGGGATCACCGGGGCGGAGCTGGATGACCTCGCCCACCAGGCCGCGGCCGACGCCATGCTCGCGATCATCGCCAAGCTGGACAGCTTCCGCGGCGAGAGCCGGTTCACCACCTGGGCCTACCGGTTCGCGGTGCTGGAGGTGTCCGCCAAGCTCGGCCGTCACTACCGCCACCCGGCCGGCAACCTCGATGCCGAGGACTGGGACCGGCTGCCGGACCGGTTCGGGATAGACCCCGGCGAGCGAGCAGCGCAGGCCGAGATGATCACGGCCATCCGGCGCGCGGTGGACCAGGAGCTCACCGCCCGCCAACGGCGGCTGTTCGTCGCGGTCGTGCTCAACGGCATCCCCCTGGACGCCGTGGTGATCCAGGCCGGGATGAACCGGAACTCGATCTACAAGGCGATCTTCGACGCCCGCCGTAAGATCGGCGCGTTCCTGATCGCCAGCGGTTACCTGGAAGAAGGAAAGCTGGAATCACGATGACCGACTGGGCCGCGCTCGAGCGCTTCCTCGACACCGATCCCGCGGACGTCGGATGCGAGCAGGCCATGGATATCCTGCACGTCTACGTTGACCTGCTGGCCGCGGGCGCCGACCCGGCCGGCCGCTACCCCGGTGTGGCGGCCCACCTGGCCGCGTGCGAGCCCTGCGGCGAGGACTTTCGCGGCCTGCTGGCCGCAGTCGCGGAGATGCCCTGAGGCTGAGCTGCCGACGACGGGCTGCCGCGTCGCGCTCGTGCAGGGCGCCCCAGGTCAGGGCCACGGCCTGAGTCTCCGCGAGCTCGCTGGCCGACCGGGCGATCAGTATGAGGGTTGCTCCGGCTACGGCGAGTTCCAGGGCGACGGCCTGCCCGATACCGCGTCCCGCACCCGTCACCAGCGCCGTCCGGCCAGCGAACTGAGTTGTCACCCCGGCCTCCCTTGTTAATCGAGGGGGTTTATCCCTGCGCCAGCAGCGGCGGGATGGACCGTCACCACTGCGCATGGACCACTTCATTCAAAGTGGCGCGCAAGACCGATGTCTTACCACGCTGCGGCGTCCGGCTGACGCGCCCGGGTAAGACCGCCGGGCGGCGCGACGCACATACAGGTGACGGGACCGGCCAGGACCGTCACCAGCGACTGAAGGAGAATCGCCATGCCCCTGCTCGGCCCCGGTGACTCATTCCCCCAGCTGACGCTCAACGTCCTTGGCGGGGAGACTCTCACCATCCCGGACGCGCTCGCCGACGGCTTCGCGGCGGTGCTGTTCTACCGCGGCTCGTGGTGCCCGTACTGCAACGCCCAGCTGAGAGCATTCCAGCGCGCCAGCGACGCGCTAGCCGATACCGGCATCCGCGTCGTCGCCCTGTCAGTCGACAGCGAGACCGACACGGCCGACCTGGCCGCCAGGCACGGCCTCACTTTCCCCCTGGGTTTCGGCGCTGACGCGGCCGCCGTCAGCGACCTGACTGGCGCCTTCGTCAACCCCGAGCCGGTCTACCTCCAGTCCACCGGCTTCGTGCTCGACCCCGCGGGCAAGGTCGTGGTCAGCGTGTACTCCAGCGGTGCTATCGGCCGGCTCGTCCCCGACGACGTGATCGGTCTCGTCCGCTACCTGCGCGAGCACGCGCCAGAGCCGGCGTAACCACGATGGCAGAGACCGCTATGACCCACGCAGACGTCCACTTCTACTTCGACCCGGTATGCCCGTTCGCCTGGATCACCAGCAAGTGGGTCCGCATGGTCGCCGCCCAGCGCGACTACACCGTTGACTGGCGGTTCATCTCCTTGCGGCTAATTAACTCCGAGGTCGACTACGACAGCCATTTCCCGGCCGGCTACGAGGAAGGCCACGCCTCCGGGCTGCGACTGCTGCGGGTCGCAGCCCGGGCGCGGTCCGAGCACGGCCGGCCCGCCGTCGGGCCGCTGTACGAGGCGATCAGCAGCCAGATCTTCGACGCCCCCGGATCGGCTGACCTCACTCCCGCGACACGCGGTAGCCACGCCTTCGCCGAGCCCCTGCTGGTCAAGGCGGGCCTGCCCGCCAGCCTGGCGGACGCCCTGGACGACGACGGCTGGGATGCCGAGATCCAGGCCGAGGGCAACCATGCTCTATCGCTGACCGGCCGGGATGTCGGCACGCCGATCATTCACTTCGATCCGCCGGACGGCACCGCTTTCTTCGGGCCGGTCATCAGCACGGCGCCCGGCCCGCAGGACGCGGTCCGCCTGTGGGATCACGTCATCGGCCTGGCCGGCTTCCCTGGCTTCGCCGAGCTCAAGCGCAGCCTGCGCGAACGGCCCCGGCTACACGGCTTCGGCGCCGAGCCCGGCGCCGGCGGCGAGGCAGAAGACTGGCAAGCCGGCCGCCGCAAGGCCACGTCCTAACACCACGGACACGAGGCCTGCGAGAAAGGCTCCCCGCTGACCGCCGCGTCGGCGGCCAGAGTTCGATGTCCTTCACAGCAGCAGGGCGAAGTGCGAGTCCGACAGCCCTGGGCTGCGGATGACGTGATCCGCACGATCAGGCAGCTTGAGCTCCCTCACCGACCCCGCCGTATCACCGATGAAGGCCGCCGGCCGGGCGCCCCTGGCACCCGGCCGACGGCTTCTGGCTGATCCGGCGCCGAGTTCGAGCTGGAGCCTGCGTTCGCCGCGTTGCATCAGCTCTGCCTGCCTGGGTCCCTGGGTTGCGCTGGCAGGGCTGGCGGGCCCGCCGCGGCGGGCCCGCCAGCGCTTGAGGGTACTGGCCGCTGCATAGGCGGGCTGGTGCCACCTATGCGGTCGGTTGCTCGTTACCTGGGAGGGAACTGGGAACCGGGAAGGTTGGGCGGTCCAGGGGTTCGGGGTGCCTTCGCGGTGTAGCCGATAACCGCACAGTTAATATCGACCCCGACCGAGCCGTACAGCTGCGGCTTGCCGGTGGCGGGGTTGACGCCCGTCAGCAGGTCGGGATGGCTGAAGGCCAGGTTCAGGATCACATTCTCCTTGGTCTGGCGCTTGTTGAGCCCTTCCTTGATCGCCTTGGGGGTCCACAGGCCGAGCTGAGCGTCCCACAGCGGGCTGTAGGCGTCGGCGTGCCGCGGGGAGATCAGGGTCGGGAAGTCCCCGAACACATTGAGGAGGTCGCCGCCGAAGCGCAGGGAGTTGATGAACTTGGCGTTGCTCTGGTCGGCGTCCTCTGACACCGAGCCGTCCTTAGCCAGGTGCTGGAATCCCTGGGCCTGCGGGTTGTTCACTCCGGTCTGGCCGTTGATGAAGCCGAATAGCCGCTCGCGGGCCGAGCCGAGGAAGTCGTCGCAGCCGTTACAGGACGCGTCGTTCAGCGCGGGCACGTACGTAGACCGCTCGAGCACCGCGGTCAGCGGCTGGCCGGCGTCGGTGGACAGGTAGACGATCGGCTGGCCGCCGTCGAAACCCTTGACGAACAGCATGTCGACCCACGATTCCGAGAATGACCCGGACGGCGAGTCGGCCGGGGTCCGGCCGAGGTGGATGCCGAGGACCCGGTCCGCGGTGTTGGAGTGGTGCACGACGTCGAACGGACCGTTGCCGACGGCGACAATCGGCGCGTTGTAGATGGTGTCCGACCCCGCGATGCGGATAAACGGGCTGTACCCTGGGCCGGCGACGGCACCCGGCTGGAACTTGGCCAGCGGGAACCCGTCCGGCCCGGGCACTGCGATGCGGTTGGGCTTGAAGTTCGGCGCGCCTGCGAAGCTGAGCGGGGCCGGGCCGAAGTGATCCTGCGACGCGGGCAGGTTGATCAGGTGGACGGTCTGCACGCACGCCGCGCAGGAGATGCCGACGTTGGCCAGCTTGGGTGCGTAGTTCACGCCCAGGTCGTCCGCGGCGCCCTGGTCGGAGGCGTCCTCCAGGATGTACCAGACCTTCTCCTGATGCTTGGTGCCGGCGTAGGCAACCCCCGGGTAGATCGGCAGCCGTGCGTACTCCTTGCTCAGGTTGACCTCGATGGTGCTGTCCAGGGTCAGCTTTTTCCTGGGCAGCAGGCCACTCAGCTGACCGAGACCGTGAGCCTCACCGGGGATCTTGGTCCCGGCCCTGGGCGCTGACGCACCGGTGCGTGCGGCCGAGGCCGCTGTCCCGCCCCATCCGGCCACGCCCAGCGACGTGACCAGTGCCAACGCCGCCGCCAGCCCGGCAATCCACACCGGTCTCCTGGAGAGCAATGGCTTGAGAATACGTCGATTCACGTCCTGGCCTCTTTCCTGGTCTGGTCGTTAAGAGTTCTCATTGGTTCCTCCGCGATGGGCCTGGGATCCGCTCCCCTGTCAGTCATTTGGTCCTCAGCCGGATCGGACCGTTACGGATTCGATGCGCCGCGGTGGCAGTATCGGTCGTTGGCCTCGGCCGGCGGAGGGACGGGAGAAGCTGGCATCGCCGCTGGACGCGGCGTCGGCAGAGTGGATTTCGTGCTCTCTGGCACCGGCCCGGGCGTGCGACGGGCCCGGCCCGGCTGGCAGGCCGACGACCCGACTACACCGTTGAACGCGAAACCCGTGTGCTCGCCCAACCCCACGCCGGTTCCCGCGCCCGTCCTGGTGGCGGCCGACCCGGACGGTGACCATCGTGCACCGGGTGAGCGGCCGCGGACGGAAGACATTCTCTGCTCTGCCTCATAGCGGTCGCCTGGCACGCGAGCGCCTCCGGTGACCAGTGTCCGGTGGTCTGGCCAGGGAGCAGATCATTACCCCCGGCGGGCAATAATGTTCATCAGATCCAGGCGCAGCACGTCTTCATTACTCTGATTTATCAGCTGACCCCTGGTGCGAACGAGTCCCCGGTCTGGCTTGGATCGTGACCGGCGGGTCTCGAGGATGGTGGCCCGGAGGCGCAGCGAGTCACCTGGGCGCAGAGGCGTCGGCCACCGGAGCTCGTCGACGCCCGGCGAGGCGAGGCTGGCCACCCTCGACACGTAGTGGGTAACGAAGAGCCGGGTGAAGATTGCGGCTGTGTGCCAGCCGCTGGCGATCAGCCCGCCGAACGGTCCCGTGGCGGCGTACGCCGGGTCCACGTGAATCGGCTGCGGATCAAACGTGCTGGCGTAATCGAGAATCTCGGACTCGGTCACCGAGATATGACCGTACTCGTATGCCATTCCCGGTGCGTAATCCTCGAAGTAACGGTCGCCGATCGGCGCAGCGAAGTCGTAGTCGCTCAGCGTCCGCGTGGTCGGCGGGATCTGTGGCTGGCTCATGATCGGCGAGTCTCGCGGACACAGCCCCGAGCCGCAAGGGCGCCCTAACTGGCAACTCTGTCGTAAGACCTGCGTGGCGGGTGCAGCTGATAGGGCATGAACACGACGAGCGACACAACGATGAGTGACGCGTTGCGGGACCGGGTTGCGCTGGTCACTGGAGGCGGCCGGGGCATCGGCCGTGCTATAGCCATCGGGCTGGCCCGGTCTGGTGCCCGCGTGGCTGTGCTGGCCCGCTCGGTGAGCGAGCTTGAGCAGACGGCGGCGCTGATAGCGGATCAGGGCAAACCCGGACTGGCGGTCGTGGCGGATGTGAGCGACCCAGGCGGGGTGGAGGCTGCCCTGGCGGCGGTCCAGAGCGAGATGGGTCCGGTCGACGTGCTGGTGAACAACGCGGCTGTTGTCTGGCCGCTGGGCCCGAGCGCTGAGATTGACCTCGGGGAGTGGGCTGCGGCGGTGGCGATCAACGTGACTGGCGTAGCCAGGCTGAGCTTCGGGGTGCTGCCAGGGATGCTGGAGCGCAGGTGGGGCCGGATCGTGAATGTCTCAAGCGGGATCGCCGCCAGCCCGGCTGCCATGCTCCGGGCGAACGCTTACGCGACTACTAAGGCCGCCGTTGAGGCGCATAGCCTCAATCTCGCGTCCGAGTTGGCCGACTCTGGCGTCACAGTGAATGTCTACCGTCCCGGTGGCGTCGACACCGCGATGCAGGCGTTCATACGCGGCCAGGATCCGGCGCTGGTCGGTAGCGAGCTGCACGGCCGCTTCGTGCACAACTACGAGCAGGGGACGCTGCTCACCGCCGAACAGTCAGCTGCTTCGCTGGTCGTCCGCATGGGCGGGCCGGACACAGGCCAGGTCTGGGATGCCGCCGACCCTCTGTGAGCAGGTGAATATCCGCTGATACCGACCCGGAAGCCAGCAAGATCAACCAACAAGAGATTCATGATGGCGGTGCTCAACACCGGCGGCCACATCGTCGGCGTGAACGAAAGCGGACCGCTCGGCGTCGTCCTCAGTGGCCTGGAGTAGCGCCCAATCGGTCAGGATCATGACCGGCCGCAAAGACGATTGTCGGGATGCCGGTCCGCGAACTCCATGCGGCGCACATGCCCTCGGCCGGCCGCAGATCCGCAAGATGCGGCCCTTCGACAGGGACGTCGTCGCGGCGGTTCAGGGTGTCGCTAGTTCCCGATTCCGTGGGTCATTGCGTGTCTCCGGCCCGGTCAGCGTCCGCTGGAGCCCCTTGCTACCTAGACCCGTCAGTGCGGTGGGGCCGCTCGGGAGCCCTGTCAGATTGCCGGAGGCGCGTAAGAACGACCTGCGAGCAGCCGCTAATACTCGCCCAGTGGACCCGCGCGCTTGCCAGTAGCGATCTCGCCCGGCCGCTAGAGCAGCGCAAGAGGAGGAATGGTGAAAGAACCGGAGCCGCCACGGATTGAGGCCCTGCAGCCTGGCCGTCCGAGGACCATCGTTATGGCTGACTATCCGTCCCCGCTGCCGCGGGTCAACCAGACCGCACCCGTCCCGCGACGAATCCGGGCCGTCCTGAACGGGCAAGTGGTTCTCGATACCACCTCAGCCTGGTACGTGTGGGAGTGGGAACGCTATCCCCAGTACTACGTTCCGGCTACCGACATCGACGCGGCCGTTCTCGTGGACGAACGGCACGAGCAGAAACTAAGCCGCGGCACAGCCTGCCGCTACGGTCTCGCGGTGGGCGACGTGTCCCGGCCGGCGGCGCTACGCGTCTACGGCGACGACGCCAGCTTCGGGCTGGTCGGCCGGGCGCGCTTCGAGTGGGATGCCGTAGATGCCTGGTACGAAGAGGACGAGCAGGTCTTCGTCCACCCCCGGGACCCCTACACGCGCGTCGACGCCCTCCGCTCCGCCCGGCACGTGCGCGTCGAACTCGGCGGCACCCTCCTGGCCGAGTCCGCGTCCCCGGTTTTGGTATTCGAGACCGGGCTCCCGACCCGCTACTACCTCAACCGCACCGGGGTGGACTTCACGCACCTCACCCCGACTGACACCGTCACCGGCTGCCCGTACAAGGGAACCACCAGCGGTTACTGGGCCGCACGCGCTAACGGCGAGACCCACCCCGACATCGCCTGGAGCTACGACTTCCCAACCCGGCAGCTGCTGCCTATCGCCGGTCTCGTCGCCTTCTACAACGAGAAGGTCGACATAGTGCTCGACGGGCAGATGCTCGCCCGGCCAACTACTCACTTCTCCTAAACACCTAGCAGTACACGGTGTCAGCTGCGACCACAAACGGGCTGGACCGCGCTGTCGCGGGCCCATAGACCCAGCCCGCCCGGCTGACGGACGCGCCGCCTAACACCACGACGCCCGCCTGGCTACAGTGGCCTGGCGGCGCACCCGGAGGTCTTCACCTTTTAGTGGGGCCTTGTTCATGCTTGGGCCTTGTGCTGAGTGTTGCGTGCGCCCTCCGGCCTGGACCTAGAGAGCCTGCGCTACCTGGTGCACTAAGCAGACGGCGCATGGGATCACACCGAGCGGGTCGCCGGGGATTTCGCGGTCCGCGTGGCCAGCGCCGGCGAAGCGCGGCTGTCGGCGATAGCGCTGTCCGCGGAGGTGGCCCGCGCAGGACGGCCCAGGTCGCGGACCGCGCCCGGTGGTTCGGCCCGTTCTTCGCGACCGACCGGCTCGCCGAGAGCATGGGACGAAGCCAGCTGGCCGAGCACGCGCTGTCGCTAGGAACAGCTGCTCCCGCTTCCGGATCGCTGGAGGCTCTCCTGCGCCGGTCCTGCGCCAGGGGACTCGCGGGATTCATTCGATTCACTGGATGCGCCGGCGGCTGCCATCCGGGCTCAGATGGCGCGCTGCGAGGGGAGCAGGACCAGGGCGAGAAGGAGGCCGATGCCGAAGATCACTGCGCCGGCGCTGAAGCCGACGGTGTACGCGTGCACGGTCGCGACGGCGGTCGGGTGGGCTGCGCCGGGGTGGCTGGCCAGGTATCCGGCCAGGGAGTCGGCGAAGATGGCGCTGAGCAGGGCGGTGCCGATCGAGCCGCCGATCTGCTGCGAGGTGTTGATCAAGGCCGCCGCTATGCCGGCGTCGGTGTGCCGGACGCCGAGGGTGCCGGTAGCGAGCGAGGCGGAGACCACGCACGCCGTTCCGGCACCAGCGAGGATGAGCCCGGGCAGCACGTGGGCGACGTAGCTGCCGCCGGGTGTCAGCCGGGTGAAGATGATCATCGCGATGACGCCCAGGGTCATGCCGAACGTGATCACCCGCCGCGGGCCGAGGCGGGGCAAGATCTTGGTCTGGACCAGGGGCGCGACGATGATGACGGCACCGGTGAGCGGGAGGAACCCCAGACCGGTCTTGACCGGCGAGAAATGCAGGATTTGCTGCATGTAGTAGGTCATGAACAAGAAGACGGAGAATAGCGCGGCGCCGCCGATGGCGATGGAGGCGTAGGCGCCGCCCCGCGAACGCTCGGTCACGATACGCAGCGGCAAAAGCGGATGCGTGGTCCGGCGCTCGACCAGGACGAACGAGGCCAGCAGAACGGCGCTGGCCGCGAAGAGGGCGATGGTCAGGCCGGCCGACCAGGAGTGGGTCTCGGCGTTGGAGAAGCCGTAGACCAGGCAGAAGAAACCGGCGGAAGCGGCGGCCACTCCCGCGAAGTCGATCCGCGGGCGCGGGCGCTGGCCCCCGCCCCCGCGCCCGCCGATCAGGCGCCATGCGGCGATGGCAGCGGGAATGGCGAAGATCAGGTTCACGTACAGGCACCAGCGCCAGGACAGGGCCTGCGTCAGCACGCCGCCGAGGAGAAGCCCGACTGAGGTTCCGCTGGCGGCGATCGCGCTGAAGATGCCGAATGCCTTGGGGCGGTCCGGGGAGTTGTGGAAGCCGATGGTCAGCAGTGACAGCGCCGAGGGGGCGAGCAGCGCCCCGAATGCTCCCTGCAGCGCCCGGGCTGCGATCAGCACCCCGAGCGAGGGCGCGAGCCCGCCGAGGGCCGACGCGCCAGCGAACCCGAGGAGCCCCGCTATGAACGTCCACTTGCGCCCCAGCAGGTCACCTAGCTTGCCGCCGAGGAGCAGCAGGCTTCCGAAGGTCAGCGCGTAAGCAGTGATGATCCACTGCCGGTCGTTGGTCGAGAAGTGCAGGGCCACCTGCGCGGACGGCAGGGCGATATTCACGATTGTCACGTCCAGCACGATCATCAGCTGGGCCACGCCGACCAGGACCAGGACTGCCCAGCGATTGTCGGGGGCAGGGCTGGCGGGTGCGGCAGAAGGTGGCGTAGCGGCGACTTCAGCTCGGTTCATCTAGCTGACCGCCGGCCGACCGGACGCGATTGAGCTTCCATGTCTGGTATGCGTCGGCCGCAAACTGGTTCTTACCGGGTCGGCGCACGCCAGCAAATGCTGCTGCCCCTGGCCCGCCGGGTGAGGCGGGCCAGGGGCAGCGGGATTACGCCAGGGATCGCCCCCCGGATGTTGACGCTAGATGTTCACGACCCCGGACGGGGAGCCGCCCGCGGGCAGCGGCGTCGGTGAGCTGGGCACCTCAGTCAGCTGGCCGCCGTTCACGTCAAACACGGACAGGATGTGGTTGCCGCTGCCGTCGACCAGCAGCTGCTGGCCGTTCGGCGTCAGGCGGGCGTCGATGTCAGCGCCGCCGCCCTTGATGGTCGTGCTGCCCAGCAGGGTCAGCGAGCCATCGCGGTTGATGGCGTAGCTGGAGATGCTGCCCGACCCGGTGTTGACGGTGAACAGGAACCTGCCGTCGTGGCTGAGCTCCACCCAGCACGGGGCGGTCTGGTTGTCGGCGAACGGGGAGTTGCCGATCGAGCTGAGCTGGCCGAAGAAGTTGTCGTTGTAGGCGGAGATGTCGCCGAGGCCCGCGCCATTGTGGGCATCGCTGATGTACAGCCGGTTCAGGTTGGTGGGCGAGAACTCAGCGCCGAGCTGGCCGAGGCCCTGCCCGGTGAACGGCGAGCCATGAGCCGGGAGCAGGTGGCCACCGGGCAGCACGTCGAAGCTGTCGATCTCAGAGGTGGTCGTGCGGGTCCCGACGAGCTGGGTGCCCAGGGCGTTGAAGAACACGTCGCCCAGGCCCGAGCCGTTCGGGACGGCGAACGTCGAGCCCGGGATCGGGGTCAGGCTGCCGTTGAAGCCCAGGCGGAAGCCGGTGTAGTTGCTGTCGTTCGCGCCGGCGTTGGCCACGTAGACCAGGCGGGTCGGCGAGACCGTAATGCTGACCGGGTCGTTCCCGCCGGAGGACACCGGCTGGCCGACCGGCACCGGCACGCCGCCCGCGGTGATGCGCAGGACCGAGATCTGGTTGCTGCCCGCGTCGACGGCCAGCAGGAACCGGTGGTCCTGGGTGACCTGGATGGCGCCCTGCGACCCCAGTCCCGCACCGCTGCCGACGCCGCCGGCGGCGAACGTTCCGCTCCCGACCGGGCTGACCGAGCCGTCGGCGTGCCGGGCGAAGGCGTCAATGGTGTTGGAAGTGGCGGTGTTGCCGTCGAGGTAGGTGTAGCCGACTACCGGCGAGGCGGTGCTCGCGCTGGTCGCTGGCCGAGGCCGCCGTGCCGAACAAGCCGATAGTGGCCGCCAGCATGGCGCCGCTCGCGACCAGGCCCGTGCGTTTCCGCATGTCCGTGCTCCTTTTGGGGAGAGACTTGATCCGCAGTGCTCCGCAGACTCTGATCAATGAGCGGCGCGGCGCGCGGACTGTCTTACTGCCACTCGGGCCATTCATTGTTTCGTAAGCTCTCCGACCTGATGCCGCAGCAGGGACGGCGAGCGGGGGGAAACTCCAGGTAGCGGGGGCAGCGAGCGGCGGCAAACTCCAGCGCCCATGGACGGCCCTGAGTACACGCGGCGCAGCGGGAGCAGGCTGCGGCCCGGCCGTTCGAAATGCTGCTCCGGGCGGCGCGCGGGGAGGCCTGCCGGCGGCGCGGATAGCTCCGCATCTCCGGCCCCGAGCTTGAGACGATGGAGCTGCAACACGTCTACGCAGAGTTGGTTGCCATCGACCGCGCCCCAGGCGGAGCAGCGGTATCCGGAGGTCGCGGCGCATCTGCGCTCGCGCCCCCCGTGCGGGAATGATCTTGAGGGCCTGCTCGCCGCTACCGGGGCGAGGCCGCGGGCTGACCCAGGCGTCTTCGCGGATGCGGGCGCTTGCCTGCGGGCATCGCCCGCACCCGCGCGACCGTTACTTGACGGCCAGGATGTCGATGAGCTTGATGTCGGGGTCGCTGGCGAGCAGCTCGCCGGCGACCTGGCCGAGGGCAACCGGTATCTGGCCGTTGAGGTGGGCGTTCCGAGCGTCCTCGGTCTCGAAGCTGTCGAGGATGCCGTAGGTGGTGTCACTGATCTTGAATGCGTACCAGGTAACGGTGCCCTCCTCGGCAACCGCGATCTCGCGGCCGGCCTCCAGGAACGCGGCGAGCTTGTCGCCCGCTCCAGCCTTGGCCTCAAGCAGGGCGAGAATCCCGAGTCTGACGGTCATGAAATCCGACTCCTTTAGTGCGTGTGTCTGCGAGTGTTCCGCGTTCGGTGATCGCGACGCGGCCGGCGTGCTGGCCCAGGCAGCGGACCGCGCGCACGACTCGGGCGCAATGCGGTTAGTGGCCGGCAACGGCTTGATCTTACGTCGGTCACGGGCGCAATCGTCGGGCCGCTTCGACCCGAGCCCTGCCCGATGACCGATCTGGCAGCCCGCCCGCAGGCTCAGCCTGACCTGTGCGGGCGGCCTGGGCCCTAGGTCGATTGCTGCCGGTGATGATCGTCATGGGAATCTTTCTGACCCGATCGGATTGCCGCCTGCTGCTGCGTTCTCAGGGCAGCGTTCCGTTCGGCGATGTCGCGCGCCGACTGGCCGGTTTCTTCCAGGTAGGCCTGCGTGTCGTCGTTGTCGGGGTGGGTATGCCGCCTGCGCACGAGCTGGGGGATGCTGATACACGCAACGGCGATCACGAGCCCGAGCGCAGCGGCAAGTATCCCGGTAGCCATGAATTAGGTGTCCTCCCGGAGCTCGTGGACTGATCTTGAAAGCAGCGACATGGCCTCAGGCTGTCTGGGCTGTCGGTGTCCGGTGCCGGGGTTAGCAGGCTGACGCGGTCACCGGCTTTCAGGGTGAGGCCGGGGTCGGGGTCGGTCAGGCTGCGGTCGCGCAGGACGGAGACCGGGATGCTGCCGCGGGCCAGGGAATGCTGCCCAGCGGCCGGCCTGCGGCGGGCGAGTCCGGGGCCAGGGTGACCTCGAGGACCTGGTAGCCGTGCAGCGGGTCGGGCGGCGCCGTCCCGGTTGTGCCGGGGCCGGCCTGGCGCGGGGAGGTGCCGATGTGGTCGGCGACGGCCTGCAGGACGCTGGCGCTGGTGATCCAGCCCTGGACCTGGCTGCCATCGGCGGACAGCACCGGCAGGCCGTCGCGGCCGTAGATGCCGAGCTGGCGCAGCGTCTGGGCCAGCGACTCGCTGGCGTACACGGCCTGGCGGGTCGGTTCGCCAGCTCACCTGGCCGGGCAGCTGCGCGGGGCCGCGGCTGGCGTCGGCTCCGTCGCGGCCGCGGCGGGACGGGCAGCGGGGCGGGGAAGGGGCGCATGGCGTCGGCCGCCCTGAGGTCGCCGAAGGCCCGCCATGGGGCCGCGCGGTCGATGTCGGCGCCGCGGCGCAGCAGCTTAGTGGTGTAGATGCTGCCGTAGGCCAGCGCGCGGGACAGGTGCGGTGGCGATCGCGACGGCGAGCATGACCGGCAGGGTGAGGCCGTAGTCGCCGGTCAGCTCGACGACGCTGGCCACCGATGTCAGCGGGGCCCGCGCGGCGGAGGTGAACACCGCGCCCATGGCTACTACGGCGTACAGCGCGGGCGGGCCCGCGGCGGGGCCCGACGAGGTGGCCGGCGATCTCGCCGAAGGCCATCCCGGAGGTCACCCCGACGAACAGCGACGGCGCGAACACGCCGCCAGACCCGCCGATGCCCAGAGTCAGGCTGCAGGCGAGCATCTTCCCGGCCGCCAGTACCAGCAGGAACCACAGCACGTATCCGCCGGCCACGGTCTTGTACATCACCGGGTAGCCGACTCCGTACATCTGCGGCAGGGCCAGCAGCACCAGGCCCAGCGCGATGCCGCCGATCGCGGGCCTGGCCCACTCCGGGCGCGCGTCTCCACGCGATGTCCCAGAGGTCTTCCATCTTGTACACGATGTTCTTGAACGCAGCCCGATCAGGCCGGCGACCACGGCCAGGGCCGCGACCAGCAGGTAGTCGCCCGGGTGCGCCCAGCGTGATCGCGGCCGGGAAGCCGGCAGGAAGGCTTGTCGCCCAGGAACGGGATAGCGACCGCGTCGGCGACCACCGCCGACAGCATGACCGTGAACAGCGCGTCGACGGAGAACTCCCGCAAGATGATCTCCACGCCGAAGAACACCCCGGTGATCGGCGCGTTGAACGTGGCGGCGATGCCGCCGGCCGCGCCGCAGGCGACCAGGATCCGCATCCGGCTCTCCGGCATCCGCACCCGCTGGCCCAGGCCGGAGGCCAGCGCCGAGCCGATCTGCACGATCGGGCCCTCGCGGCCGACCGACCCGCCAGCGCCGATGCACAGCGCCGACGCCACCGCCTTGACTACGCTAGACCTGCGGGCGGATCCGGCCGCCGTTCTCGGCGACCGCGATCATCACCTCGGGCACCCCGTGCCCGCGCGCCTCACGGGCGTACCGGTAGATCAGCGGCCCGTAGATAGCCCCGCCGATAACCGGGATGACCACGAAGAACCCCAGGCCCAGCCACGGCAGATGCGAACTGCCCACGTACCCGGCCTGGCCGAACTGGCTGTGGCCGGTGGCCAGCCAGGTGAAGAAGTAGATCAGGTACCGGAACACCACCGCGCCCAGCCCCGACCCCGCCCCGATCAGCACCGCGATGACGAACAGTCCCGCCCGCGAGGCACGCAGCCAGCCGGCCGCCCGCCCCGCCAGCGAAGCGTCCTCCGATAGCGGCGCCAGCGGCGCAGTCACGCCCGCGCCTTCCCGGCCGTGCCTGCCGCCGAAGACTGCGTGTCGCCGGCGGGATCGATGGTGCCCGCCGGCCACTGGCTGTCGGGCACCTCCCCGGCCGCGGCCGCGAACGCCTGGAGCGCCCCGGCCACCGCCGACTGCTGGTCTGGCGTGAGACGGCCGAGGATCTCGGCCAGCAGCGCGCGCCGCCGTGCGGTCGCCTCATCCACCACCGCACGGCCCGCCGCCGTGATCGTCACCTGGACCTCGCGCCGGTCGGCACGGGCCCGGTACCGCCGGATCAGGCCCTTGCGCAGCAGCCGGTCGCACATCCGCCCGGCCGTCGACGGCGTGACCTCCAGGGCCTTCGCCAGGTCCACCATCCGCTGCGGTCCGCGCGAGGCCAGTACCACCAGCGCGCGGTACTGCGCCAGCGTGGTCTCCTCCGCGGCCGCGCCCAGCGACCGCTCGGCCACGGCCACCAGCGTCCGGCTCGCGGTCAGCACCGCGTCGACGACCGCGTCCCCGGCAGCCTCGTGACGGGCCATCGCGCTCACCTTCGCTTCACTTGCCGACTGCGATACTCGCGGAATGATGTACTTGCTAAGTGCAATCATCTTATACTGATCCTATCAGCCACTGCACTTAATGCTGGCCGGGAGGCAGGACCACGATGACGTCACGGCCGCCAGCGCCGATCGGAAGCCTTCCGCCGCGGGTGATCGCTGCGCGGGCACGGCCCTGGCTGGCTCTGGCCGGTGCGGCCCTCATCGTGGCGGCGATAGTGCCGCCCGCCGGGACCTACGCCCGGCAGTACGCCTGGGTCCAGGCGCTCCAGTTCGTGATCTTCGCCACCGCCGCGCCGGTGCTGCTGGTCCTCGGCGCCCCTCGGCGTGCGAGTCAGGCCCGGCCCGGCCCTGACCAGGCCGCCCGGCCAGCCGGGCCCGGACACGCGTCCGGCTGGGTCATCGTGCGGCTCGCCGCCTTCATCGTGGTGGTGATCGCCTGGCGGCTGCCCGGCGTGCTGAGCGCCCTGGCCAGGAACCCGGCCCTGGCCGCTGCCGAGATGTCCGCCCTGGTCGCGGCGGGCACGGGAGTGTGGCTCGAACTGGCGGGCCCCGCGCCGCGGCTGCCCCGCCCGGCGCGCGCGGCGCTGGCCGCCGTGTCCATGTGGACGATCTGGGTGATGGCCTATATCACCGGCATGTCACCGTCATCGTGGCCGGGCGCGTCCGGCCGCGCTGCCGGGCGCGGGCTGAGCGCGGCCGCTGACCAGCAGATTGCCGTGGCCATCCTGTGGGCGGTGCCGGCGATCTGCTTCGCGCCGGTCATCTACGCGCTGGTCATCAGCTGGCTCGGGGAGCGCGATGATCCCAGCCGGGAACTGCGGGAGGCCAGTTCAGCCCGGAGCGTGCCCTTCGGCCTGCCGCGCCCCCCGCGAGGCTGGCGATCACCCCGGTGAGATGGCTGGCTGCCGAGGGTCAGATCTCAGATCCGGTGGTCACGACCCGGCTGGCCGGAGCGAGCTTTGCCGGCGGCGGTCGTCAGTAAGCGGCTAGGCCCGGCGAGCGGGACCGGTCAGCGGGCCAGGTCCGGGGGCGGCGGGCTGGCCGCGCGTACCGCGCCGGCTGCCTTGGCGGTCTTGACGGCGGCGGTGAGGGCGTCGATGTCGTAGCTGCCGTAGTGGCGGCGGCCGTTGATGAAGAACGTCGGGGTGCCCGACACGCCGCTGAGGTCGGCCGAGTCAACGTCCGCGGCGACGCGGGCGGCGCCGGCGCGGCGGGTGAGGTAAGCGCGGAACCGCTCGGCGTCCAGGCCGGTCTCGGCGGCGTAGCGGAGCAGGTCGGGCAGGAGGAGGGCGTCCTGGCGGCGCAGCAGGAGGTCGTGCATGGGCCAGAAGGCGCCCTGGTCGGCGGCGGCCTCGGCGGCCTCGGCGGCGAGCTCGGCGTGCGGGTGCACGTCGGTGAGCGGCAGGTGGCGCCAGACGTAGCGGACGTCGCCGTGGCCGGCCAGGAGCTCGCGGACCACGGGCTCGGCCTGGCCGCAGTACGGGCATTCGAAGTCGCCGTACTCGACGATCGTGACGGGGGCACGGGCGGGGCCGCGGATGTGGTCACGGGCGGGGTCGACGGGTGCGCCCAGGTCGATGAGGGCGCGGCTGGTGCCGAGCAGGGCGCGGATCTGGAGGCGGGCCGGGAGCAGGGCGGTGCCGCGGAACAGGAGCCAGGTGACGGCGGAGGCGGCGATGGTGGTGGACAGGACGCCAAGCTTGGCCTCCTGGAGCTGGCTGCCGTGGAAGGCGAGGGTGGCGATGAGGATGGAGACGGTGAAGCCGATCCCGGCGATGGTGCCGGTGCCGGCGACGGCGGCCCAGCCGACGGGCGGGCTGAGCCGGCCGCGGCTGAGCTTGGTCAGCAGCCAGGTCGCGCCGGCGATGCCGATCGGCTTTCCGGCCACGTAGCCGATGAGGATGCCCAGGGTGATGGGGGAGGCGTAGGCGCGGGCCAGGAAGCTGCCGCTGAGCACGATGCCGGCGTTGGCCAGGGCGAACAGCGGGACGATGACGTAGCTGGTCCACGGGTGGTACAGCAGCTGGAGCCGCTCGTTGGGGGACAGGGCCGCGGTCAGGCCCGCGCCGGCCGACCGGGCCAATTCGGCGGTGGGCTGCTCGCGGAAGCTGCGGAACGCCTCGCTGGCGCGCTCCAGGTCGGTCCGGGCCGCGGGCCGGGCGTAGGTAAGCAGGCCCATGAGCAGGCCGACCACGACCGGGTCCACGCCGGATTTCAGCACGCAGACCCACGCGGCAACGCCGAGCAGGAAGTAGATGACCCCGGCCCGGATCCCGGCGCGCGCCAGTGCCAGCACGATGGCCAGGACGCCGACCGCCATCATCAGCGGGACCGGGTGGATGGCCTGGCTGTAGGCGGCCCCGATGACGACCAGCGAGACCAGGTCATCCACCACCGCGACCGACAGCAGGAACGCGCGCACCCGGTCGGGGAAGCGCGGCCGGGTCAGGGCCAGCATGCCCAGCGCGAAGGCCGTGTCGGTGGACATGGCCGCGCCCCAGCCGCGGGCGGCGGGGCCGGTGTTGATGGCCAGGTAGATCGCGACCGGGACGATCAGGCCGCCCAGGCCGGCCAGGAGCGGCAGCACCAGCCGCCGCCGCTCCCGCAGTTCGCCCACGTCGAACTCGCGCCGGGCCTCCAGGCCGAAGACGAAGAAGAACAGCGTCATCAGCCCGCTGTTGACCCACTCGCGCAGGTCCAGCGATACCCCGGCCCCGGCCAGCCGGACCGACAGCCGGGCCTGCCACACCGTCTCGTACGAGGCCGGACCGACGTTGATCCACACCAGTGCCGCGACGGCCATCGCGACCAGGACCGCCGCGCTGCCGGTCTCGGTCCGCAGGAACACGCGCAGCGGCGTCTCGAAGCTGCGTGCCCAGGCCGTGTGCCCGGCGAGCGACCCGGCTGACGGGGACGGGCGATGCTCAGTCACGGCGTCCTCCCTCGCGGCGTTGCAGCGCGGCCGCGCCCGTGGTCGCCGTGACGCCGGTGACGGCGACGGCGGCCAGGAAGGCGTACTGGATGGCGGTGGCGAAGATCTGGTCGGGTACTCCCAGGACGATGCCGAGGGCCAGGGCGTAGGCGCTGGCCAGGGCGGTGAGTAGCCACCGGGCGGTGAGCAGTGCACAGCACGGGCCGGTGATCAGCAGGCCGATCAGGATCAGGTGCGGCCCGCTGGCGGCGTCGCAGGCGGCGATCACCGTGCACAGCAGCAGGCTGAGCCGCCAGATCCGCCCGGTACTCCACCCGGCCAGCACCGACGGCCGCCGCCACCACCTGCGCCATCGTCTCAGCGCGCTGGCGGCCAGTACCTGCGGCCTGCGGCGCGGCCCGGACAGCGCCGCGGTTCCGGCGAGGGCGACGATGACCGCCGGGAGGATGGTCGTAGCCGGGCGGATCTCGTGCTGTGCGACGGTGACCAGCAGGGCGGTGGTGAAGGCGAGGTAGCCGACGATGATCACGGTGCCGGGCAGGCGGCGCAGGCCGCGGCCGCGCCAGGCCAGGGCGAGCGCGAGGACGGTCAGGCCGGCGTACCACGCGGCTACCAGCACGGCCTGGGCGGAGCGCGGGCCGATCCCGGTCAGGCTGGCCGGGATCAGCAGCCCGGCGACAACGTTGATCGCGTTACTGTTCAGCGCGGTACTGAGCACCGCCGCGCCGCGGCCGCGGCGGGCCAGGTAGACCGCGCTCACGGCGTTGGGCAGGCTGGTCACCACCGCGAGCACCAGGCCGCCGGTGACGATCTCCGCAATTCCGTACTTCCGTCCGAGCGAGGTGGCGGCCAGCTCCATGACGGTACTCGCGCCTACCACTGCGACCAGCGCGGCGAACGCGACCAGGCCGTCACGCCAGGTGCCGGGAACCGGCCGGATCGCCTCCGCCAGCTCGGTCTCCTCGTCGTGCACCGCCCCGGCGATCCACGCCGTCCACCGGCCCGGCAGCGGCAGCCGCTCCAGCCGGGCCCGGCGCAGGCCCAGCAGCGCGGTCACCGGGATCAGCACCGCCAATGCCAGCGCCAGCCCCGCCGCGGGTGCCAGCACGGCCATGACCACCAGCAGGCAGCAGGCGGCTACCCAGACCCCCGGGATCCCGGCCAGCAGCACGACCCGGCGATGAAACGCGACCTGCCCGGCCACGACCGCCGCCAGCCCCAGCAGCGCGGCCAGGTTGAACACGTTCGAGCCGATCACCACTCCGGCGCCCACGCTGGCCTGGCCGCGGCTCAGCGCGGTCACCGCGGAGGTGATCTCCGGGGCGTCGGCGGCGAGCGCCGCGACCAGGCCCAGCCACGCCTCGGAGAACCCGGCCCGCTCGGCCAGCCGCTCCAGCCGCGAGACCAGTAGCCAGCTCGCGGCCAGGCTCACCGCCACCCCGGCGGTGAACAGCGCCAGCGATACCCCGGCCAGCGCTCAGCGTCCCCGTGCAGCCGGGCGTGCCCCGGCCCCCGCCGCCGTCAGGACCGCTCCCGCCACAGCCACAGACCGGCACCCGCGAGCGCGACCAGCGCCGGCACGAAGAACAGGCCCGTGGGCGTGACCTCGCCGGCGATGCCCGCGATCAGGACCGCTCCGGCCGCGATCACGGCCAGCCGAGCGACCGGGGCCGAAGTACGACGGGGGAAAGAGTCCGGAAGAGCCATAGCACGCTCCCTGCACGAGTCCATGCACTGCAGATACCGCGCCGACCAGACTTCCCGGCTCACCTGCCCCGGAGCCTAGACCACGTCATGCCTCCTGCCAACCACCAGCGGCACGGCCGGGGTGAAACCGGCGTCTGGCCAGACAGGCGCCACCTCGCCGGGCCGCGACCAGAAAGATTTCCAGGTCCAACACGACCCGGGCTCGCACGGCGGGCTGACTAGCACCACCGAGCTGACGCCCGTCATCGCGTCGTCGATGGTCGCGGGCACGTCCAGATCGCCACCAGCTATCTCTGTGCCGACCTCGCCGAGTGCTTTCGGCGTCGCCTTCGCCGGGTCCCGGCCCGGCCGGTGGCAGCGAAGTGCTGTTCCATGGCGCGGTACCGCGATCGCGGGTTGACCCGCCGGGACGGGCGGGCCGGATCGGCTCCGGCGTAGGCCAGCAGCCGCCACAGCTCCTCCCGGGCCCGCATCCCCTCGCACGGCCTGCGGATGCGGAGGGACTCGTTCGGCGCGTGCCGCCTCTCCATGGCCCGGTGCTGGCTATCGGCTCGGGAGCGATCGCGGTAGCGCGAACCACGGCAGCACGCTGTTGTCGAAGCGGGTCATGGCGCAGATCCGGTCGCCGGCCAGAGTGAGCACGTAGAAGCCGGTCGCGTGGCGGATTCCGGCCGGGTCGCGCAGGTATGCCCCGAACGCGGGCTGGCCGTTGGCTCGGGTCGGCACGAGGTCGAACCTGCGGCCCGCGCCGAACTGGCGGGCCCAGAAGCGGGCCACGGCGTCACGGCCCTCGTATCCGAATGGCTCCGGAGGCATAGCGATGAAGACGTCGTCGGTCAGCACGGCCACCAGCGCGTCGAGATCTGCCGACTCCCACGCGCGGGCGAACTTGGCCACGATCGCGTCCTCGGCGCGCGAGCTTGCCGCGGGCGGCGGCTGGTGGCCGGCGGCTGGCTGCCGGCGCTGCAGGCTAGCGCGGGCTCGCTTGAGGGCGCTGCTGACCGATTGGACGGTCACCTCCAGCATCTCGGCCACCTCGCTGGCGTGGAATCCCAGGACGTCGCGCAAGATGAGGACGGCGAGCTGGCGCGGCGGCAGCAGCTGCAGGGCGGCCACGAAGGCCAGCGAGATGGCTTCGGTCTGCTCGTAGCGAGCCTCCGGCCCGGGCGGCTGGCCGACGGCGCCCTCGAGGAACGCGTCAGGAAACGGCTGCAGCCAGACGGCCTCGTCGCGCGGCGTCGGCACGGGCCCTTTGAACTGCGACATATCCCACTCCCTGGCCGGGCGCCGGCTCGCTGCGCGGCGCGCGTTGAGGCACCGGTTGGTGGCGATCTTGTACAGCCAGGTGCGCAGCGACGCGCGTTCCTCAGCGAACCCGCCGATGCCTTGCCAGGCGGCCAGCATCGTCTCCTGGACGGCGTCCTCGGCGTCGGCGAAGGATCCGAGCATCCGGTAGCAATGCACCTGCAGCTCCCGCCGGTGGGACTCGGCGAGCTCCCGGAACGCCTCGCCATCTCCTGCCCGCGCCCGTGAGAGCAGATCGGCTGTCACCATCCTGCGCTCCTTCCTTCCGCACCAGGTCGCACCTCCGCCCGGTATATACACCGCCCACGACGCGAACTGGGCGGCTCGCAGGAGCCCAGTTTCCCGGCACCGCGGTGTATGCACTACCGACCGCCCGGACGATCCGCCCACCGGATCGTGCCGCAGCAGCTGGAAACGACCCTGGAGGTTGACGATGGAGTCGTCCGCATCGGCCGGGCGCGTGGCGTCCGCCGTTCTCGATCGCCGCCGCCGCGGGCGCCGATGAACGCGCGAGTCTCAGGCATGCACGGGAAAGCAGCCAACCGCTGGAAGCAAGTGAGCAGGACGCTCGCTCGTGTGTTCGCCGGCTGGCGGACGGGCCTGTCGGGGCCTGTCATCGTTCTCCAGGCTGGGACCGCGGTCAACTACTTCGGCACTGGACTGGTCCTTCCCTTCGAGATCATCTACCTGCACCAGGCCCGCGGCTTCCCGACGGCCACTGCGGGGCTGGTGCTGGCGGCGGTCATGGGCACGGCGGCGGTCGTGACGCCCTTTTCGGGTGCGCTGCTCGATCGTTTCCGTGCGAAGCCGCTCCTGATCACCGGCAATCTCGCGAGCGCACTGGGCTACGCGGGCTTCGCATTCGTCGACCGTCCCTGGCAAGCCTTCGTCTGCTCCGCCGTCGGCGGCGCCGGGTTCGGAGTGGCGAACACCGCGAACCAGGTTCTGAGCCTGACCCTGGTCTCAGCGGAGCAGCGCGCCTCCTCGATCGCGCTCCGCCGAGTCGCAGGCAACTTCGGTCTCGGCAGCGGCGCGACGGTTGCGGGCTTCATCGTCGCTTCCGCCAGTAACCTCCGCGCGTTCCAGGCGCTCTACCTCTTCGACGGCGTCACCTTCGCTGTCTTCGCGCTGGTTGTGCTCGTGGGGATCCCGAATCCTCGCCTTGCGAAGGCTGCGTCGGCGAGCGACAGGGGAACAGGCTTCCGAGCAGTTGCTCACGATCGGCTCTTCCTCATCCTGATCGCCGCCAACATCGTGCTCGTGATGACCGGCGGCGCGCTCTTTTCCAACATCCTCGCGCCGTTTGCGAAGGCGCACACGCCGGTCGGGCCGGGCGAGATCGGCGTCGTCTTCTTCATCAACACCTTCTTCATCGTCGTCGCGCAGATTCCAGCCACACGGGTCGTCAAGCGGATGCGCCGCACGCACGCTCTTGCCGCGACCAGCGCGCTATTTGCAATCGGCCTGCTCGCGGTCCTGCTCGCAACGCTAACGAGCTCGACGCTCACCGCCACCGCCGTCTTGGCTGGGGTCGCGATCGTGATCGCGATCGGTGAGTGCGCGCAGTTCATCGTGCTCGGCCCCATCGTCGCCGACCTCGCACCGCCGCATCTGCTCGGCCGCTACATGTCGCTCTACGGCCTCACCTTCACGGCAGGCGTGGCCCTCGGTCCAGCGGTCGGCGGCGCGCTGCTCGCAACGTCACCCGACGCCGTCTGGTGGGGCGGCGCCTTGACGGTTGCACTGATCGGAGCCGGCTTGCTGCGACTTGGCGACCGGGTACCCGACCCGCTCTTGCAGGCGCAATGCCCTCCGCCGCAAGCCGTCAGCGCGGCCGATATGGATTCCGCCTGCCGCAGCCAGATGAGTAGTACGGAGATGGAACGTCACTGGCACACGTGATCGTTGATGTATTTACTGACATGCCGCTGCGAGGCAACCAGGTGGCGGTGGTCGAAGACGGGTCGGCGCTCAGCGACGACCAGATGCTGGGCGCAGAAGGCTGCAGCGGTACATGAGCCTGGGGATCCCGCCGCCAGCGCTGGCGTAGCGGCTTGGATCAGCTCGGTTGCCCTGGCCGCGGCGCCAGGCTCTGCGCCCGCACCAGCAGGCTCCCGTACAGCAGCACGGAGGCGATGAAGCCGGTTGCCATGGCGTAGGACCACCAGTTGTTCTTGGTGATCACTGTCATCACCCCGGCGATGACAGTGAGGCCGATCAGGACGGCGCCCGAGCGTGCGACCTGACGCGGCCGGTCCCCGCCGCCGCGGGCGGCCCGGATGACCATGACGGCCCCGGCGACCAGGCCGATCGCGACCGCGACATGCAGCCCGAGCAGCACGGTACTGACGGCGTGAGCAGCCCCGGTGGTCTCCGACGGCTGCCCGATCAGGTTGACCGCCATCCCGAGCAGGAACTGTGCTGACAGGAACACGAGCTGGTTCCGGGCCTCGCGGCGCATGTTCATCTGGCTGGCCGACGCGTTCATCTGGCTGGCCGACGCGGCCTGGGCCGTTGTCTTCTCGTTTTCGCTCAGGTTCATCGTTCCTCCAGGAACTCATCGATCACATTTGGTATCTGTGAGCCTCACGCCTGGCTGAATGAATCATCGTCATACGATTGCGATGATTTCCTGCCCGTCCCGGGCCACGCTTGATGAGCGTCGTCCCCCGGCGAGCCGACACCTTGTGACCAGGGCCGTGACCGCGGATAGATCGGCGTTTGCCGAGGCGTTGGCTCCAGGAGGCGGTGGCTGCAACTGGCCCGCGACGACCCTGGCTGCTTCCAGCCAGGCGTGGGCCAGGGGATATGGGGGACGGGCAGTCTCGGACGCGCATAGGCCACCTGTTCGTCAAGCTCGGCGCCCACCGCATATGACCGCGGTCATCTCCTTGTCGTCGTGCCGGCAAAATATCCGTGTATACCAGCGCACTTCCCGGCCGATAAGTGAGATCAGAAATGGTGTCAATCGCGCGTGCGGCGGAGTTCGAGCAACTCGAGGCCGAGCGCCTCGATCTCAGCTAGCACGCCGTGTAGAGCCGCCTGGTCGGCCACTGGCCCGCAAAGCACGGTCTCCTTTTCGTGAGCTCGCGCACGCATGCCGGGGAAGGCCCCGAGTAGTGTCTCGCCCAGGAGTCCGCGGACGCGGATCTCGTACCAGACCGGTCCGGTCTGTTCAGCCATGTTTCGTCGCCTTTTCGGTCCTCATCACAGAACGATATGCACGGCAAGTGCCGGGCAGCCGCGCTGGACAAGCGTGGCTGCCTGATGCTCCTGCCTGTTTTGATCGGACGCTTCCAAGCGTCGCGCCCGGCTGGGTGAGTCTGCATCGTGTAGTTGTGATGATTTACCGGGTCAAGGTC
>CAWGHW010000015.1:0-64336 GCA_963822485.1 uncultured Actinomycetota bacterium | reverse complement strand
TTCGGCGTTCTGATCAGTCTGGCCACAGTCAGGCCAGCAGGGTCGGCCGCGCTCCGTGACAGCTAGAGCCGCGCGAAGAGCGCTGCCGTTGATCATGGTCCTACGTGCAGATAAAGCGGCCGCTAACATCGGTCCTGCGGCCCGCGCAGCTTCCATTGTCAGCACGAGCTTGTGGTGGCCTGGGATTTTCCGCTGGTCAGGTCGGACGCCGGGGGAGCACGTCTGCGCGGCGGGGGCAGCCTTCGTCTTCCTGGTGCCGCCGGTACCAGGAAGATGGGTGACGGTACCAGGGCCGGAGAGCGTTACGCCGCTGGCTCCTGACCGTTGCGGGCGTCGAGCCGCGCGGCGATCCTGGCCACCGCCGCCGCCTGCGAGCTGGTCAGCGGCGGCAGCGTGGCCGCCAGCGCCGAAGCCCACGCTCTGAGGCCTTGTTCTCGTGACACCCGCCCAAGGTCCTGGTCGGTGGGGCAAACGTCATCCGCCTTCCCCTCCGGCGGGTGGCGACGGTAAGGGAAGCGCCCGCCGTGTCTGCCGACCGCGTCGGCAGCCCGGCACCCTTGGTGGCGGTGCCGCATCAGAGCGCTGTCAGACCTAACAGGCAGACTGTCAGATCAAACAGGGAAGAAGCGGAGTCGGACGATGCATGACATCATCAGCGACATCATCGACTGGGAGCAGGCTAACAAGGCATACCTGGCCGGTGAGGGCCAGTCGGGCGAACGGTACATCCAGCGGCTAGAAGCGGCCGACCGGATGGCCGAGATCGAGGCCCGGTGGCATCATCTCCCCGGAGGCTTCCTAAGCGAGCGGAAGCTCATCAAGACCCACATCCAGGCCGTTGCCGAGAGTACACAGGCTGCAACTAGTGAAGAGGTGTGCTGGCTGGCCATCGCCGCCGCAACTGCCTGGATACCCCAACGGGAACCGGTTGAGACGGCGTTGCCCCGCCAGCAGGCCACCCTGCTGGCCGGCCTTTTTACTGCTCAGAGGCAGTTACCGTGCTGCGGATAGCAGGTTCGGCGAAGAATAGTTAATTAAAACCCTACCCACTCGCCCTCGATGGTCGTGAACATCGCATCGGTCTGGTTCGCCAGCCCGCTGTCCCTGACCACCCGGACGGCGTCCGCGACAAACTCAGCCACCGAATCGCCCACCCCGAGCGGTGTCACCGAGAACGCGACCAGCATCCAGCCTCCCTCACCCACCAGTTGTTCCTTCTCCAGAATCACGGTACTGACCCCGGCCAACCCTCGGCCACGGGGCCATCGCCGCCGCGCCTGCCGATCTCATATCTGTCAGCTTTGCGTATCATGAAACTGACAAGAATGATAATCTGAAGGAGTGAGCTTCACGAGCGTTGCGGCCGAGGTGCGCGAGCGGGTGCTGGCCTCCCGCGAGCGCTTCTGGCGGCCCGACGCCTTCGGTGATCACTCTCCGGATGCTGTCGCGCAGGCGCTGTCCCGGCTGACTCGCGATGGCGATCTGCGTCGCGTCCGCCGTGGCCTCTACTGGCGGGGTACGCCCACTCGGCTGGGCATGGCCCCGCCACCGCCCGATCGGCTGGCCAGAGAGGTCGCTGGGCGGTCTCGGGGGACTGGTCCAGCCGGGCGCAGCGCCGCCCTGGCGCTCGGCTTGTCGACCCAGGTTCCCCGGCACGAGACAATCGCCGTACCGGCCCGCGTTCCCCGGAGCCCGGCCGGCTTACGCCTGGTCAGCCGCGCGGCCAGCACCAAGCGGCGAAGCGAGCGGCTTTCTCCAGCCGAGGTCGCGCTGCTGGAAGTGCTGCGCGCCTGGGACGTCCTGGTAGAGACCTCAGCTCGGGAGGCCGCCAGCCGGATCACCGACCTCGTGGATTCGGGCGTCATTCGCGCCGACCGGCTGGCTCGGGCCGCCGCTACCGAGCCGCCGGTTGTGCGCGAGGGTCTCAGGAATCTGCTCGGGAACGTCGGCAGGGCCGAAGCGGCCGCGTCAGTGCCTCGCGCTCGCAGCCAGTCGGTCCGCAGCAAGATAGACCTAGCCGGATAGCCGACCTTTACTTCGGTTCTGGCGATCCTCCCACGTTTGAGGCGATCTGCTTGCGAGTGGCCGAGCTGGGCGAATTACTGTAGTTAGGCACCCGATCCGGGCCGCATCGGCGCAGGACCGGATCAGGGGAGGGCGGCAGGTGGACGAGCAGGCAGTCAGCGTCAGCGTCGGCGGGCAGGAGGTCGCCTACCGGGGCAGCGGCGGCAGCGGACGAGCTGTGATCTTCGTGCACGGGAACTCGTCCTCGGCTCGGACCTGGCAGGCGGTGCTGGACGGGCCGTTCGGGCAGCGCTACCGGTGCCTGGCGCTGGACCTGCCCGGCCACGGCCAGTCGCCCCCGGCCAGCGACCAAACGGCCTACTCCCTGCCGGGCTACGCCGACGTGCTGGCCGGGTTCGCCGCCGCCGTGGACGCGACGGACGCCGTGATCGTGGGCTGGAGCCTGGGCGGGCACATCGCGATCGAGGCCGCGCCAGCGCTGCCCGAGGCGGTCGGGTTCGTGGTGTTCGGCGCCCCGCCGGTGTCCTCGGCGGAGCAGCTGGCCACGGCGTTCTTGCCCAACCCGGCGATGAACGTCGGGTTCACGGCGGCCGTCAGCCCCGACGAGGCGCGGGGCTACGCGGCGAGCTTCGTCGCGCCGGGCTCGGCGCTGGGGCTGGACGAGTTCGTGGCTGACATCCTGGCCACGGACGGAGCGGCCCGCGCGGGGCTGATGGCGAGCATCGGCGAGGGCCGGTTCGGCGACCAGGTGGGCATCGCCGCGACGCTGGGCCGGCCGCTGGCGGTCCTCCAGGGCGAGGGCGAGCAACTGGTCAGCCTGGACTATCTGCGGGCGCTGACGATCCCCGACCCTGTGGCGTGGCGCCATCCAGATCGTGCCCGGAGCGGGTCACGCTGCGCACGAGGAGGCGCCGCAGGCGTTCAGTGAGCTGCTTGAGGAGTTCATCGCCGACCTGGACTAGCCAGCGGCCCTCGTGGGTGTCCCCGACCAGCCGGCGATTGGCAGTGCGCGCAGGCCTGTGACTGATGTGGCCGGAGTGACTACCGGGGCGCGAGGAACTCGCGGCTCCGGGCCGGGTCCGCGCCCTGGCCGCACCGGTGGCCCACGCGCGCCCCGCGATCCCCGCCTGTCACGCTCGTCGCCGCAGCACGGGCGATGCCCGCCGTGGATGTCCCGTTGCGTACCCCAGCGGGTATGCAACGGGACATCCACGACCATGATCATCAGTTGCGCGGAGGCCACTGTGACGTGGGGTGACCACGGGGCCTGGGGGACTCGGGGCGGTGGCGGGTCAGTGGTGGTAGGTCACCGTGACGTTGGTGTTCCCCGACTTGGCCGCCGGCTGGGCCTTGATCGTGCCGTGGTCGCCCTTGTACCGGCCGCTGCCGCCAGTCACCTTGCCGGTGGCCGCGCCGGTCTTGGTGTTGAAGGTGAGGTGGCCGTACAGGAAGCCACCCGGCAGCCCGAGCGAGACGTCGGCGCCGTTGGAGGAGACGAAGTCGAGCATGTCGTAGGCGACGACCTTGCCGGCGTGGGTGTCCTTGTCGAGGCCGACACCGCCGTTCTTGCCGAAGTTGTGCATGGTGATGCTGTGGGTGGTGAACCGCAGGGTGTGGGTGGCGCTGGCGCTGCTGGCCAGCGCGGGGCCGGCCAGCAGGCCGGCAGTAGCCAGGGCGGCGGCGGAGCCAGCCAGCGCGAGAGACGTGCGAACCTTCATGTTCCCCTCCCAGGGAGTCGGCCGGCAGTGGTTGCCGGGCTCGGGCTCACCATCTCGGGCGCGCGTCACTCGGGCGTCACACCGGCGGCGCCGCCCGGCCGCCGCCGCCACCGGGACATCCAGGACCGGTCATGGCCACGGGCCAGACGCCCGACGGTGGCGATCAGCTCGGCCGGGTCGAACGGCTTAGCCAGGCAGGCGTCGACTCCGCCGCATGACTCGCCCGGGCGGGCGGGTGCCCCGGGCCTTGACTCGCCCGGGCGGGCGTGAGCCCCGGCGCATGGCTTGCCCCGGCCTGCGTGCACCGCGGCGCCTGGTTCGCCCAGGCAGGCATCCAGTCCGGCGCCTTGGTCGCCCGGGCAGGTATCCAGTCCGCCGCCTTGTTCGCCCGGGCGGGCATCGAGTCCGGCGCCTGGCTCGCCCCGTACACCCCCCGGTCCCGGTGCCAGCATGACGATCTTGATTGAGCTCGTGGCCGGGTCGCTGCGCAGCCGCGCCGCCACGGCCCAGCCGTCCAGGCCCGGCATCCCGGCGTCGAGGATGGCCACGTCAGGACGGCCACGGCGGGCCCGCTCCAGCCCGGCGCGCCCGTCGGCGGCCAGGTCGGCCGCGAACCCCCCGACCCGCAGATGGACCGCGATGAGCTGGCGGATGACCTCGTCGTCATCGACGACGAGGACGCGCGCCGCCGCCGGGCCCGGGCGGCGCCCCACAAGCCGCCCGAGCCGGTGACCAGCGCGCGTCCCCGTCCACTGCATGACCGACCGCGTTCGCTGTGGCGCGGCCGCGCTAGCCGCGGTAGGTGACCGTGACGGTGGCGCCGGACTTGCCGGACTGGCCCTTGACCGAGCCGGTGGCGCCCTTGTAGGCGGCGGTTCCGCCGGTGACCTTGCCCGTGATGCCACCCTTCTTGCTGAAGGTGATGTGGGCGTACAGGAAGCCGTCGGGCAGGCCGAGTGACACGTCGGCGCCGTTGGCCGACACGTAGTCGACCATGTCGTAGGCGACGACCTTGCCGGCGTGAGTGTCCTTGTCGAGGGTGACGCCGCCGGTCTTGCCGAAGTTGTGCATCGTGATGGTGTGGGTGTTGAAGTGCAGGGTGTGCGCGGGGGCCGCGCTGCTGGCCAGCGCCGGGCCGGCCAGCAGGCCGGCGGTGGCCAGGGCGGCGGCGGAGCCAGCCAGCGCGAGAGACGTGCGAACCTTCATGATCCCCTCCCAGGGAGTCGACGGCCGGCGACGGTTGCCGGACTCGCGCTCACCATCTCGGCCGCGCGTCACTCGGGCGTCACACCGCCGGCACCGCGCACCCGGCCAGCCAGCACCCGGCCAGCCAACACCCGGCCAGCCAACACCCGGTCAGCCAGCACCCCGCCAGCCCGCTCCCGGCCAGCCACGCTCACCCAGCCCGCGCCTAGCGGACCCGCTGCTCCAGGTCGAGCAGGGAGCGCGGCGGGCTGAGCCCCAGCTCGCTGAGCACCTGCCGGGCCCGCGCGGCCATGGCCCGCGCCGCCCCGCGGCGGCCCTGGGTGAGCAGGTGCCGGGCCGCGCCCAGGTAGCGTTCCTCCTCGTCGGGCGCCATCTCGATGGCCCGCTCCAGGCAGCGCACGGCCTCGTCCAGGTCACCGGCTGACGCGGCGGAGGCGGCGCACAGGTCGAGCAGGGCCAGCGCGTGCCGCCGCAGCCGCTCCCGCGCCGCCTGCGCCCACGGCTCGTAGGGATCGTCGGGCAGCAGGTCGCCCCGGTAGTGGGCGAGCGCCGCGCGGGCGCTGGACACCGCCTCCCGCGACCGCTGCGCGGCCAGCGCCAGGGCCCGCCGGGCGTGCTGCTCGAAGGTCATCGTGTCGGCCCGCGAGTCGGGCCCGAGGCGGAGCAGGCCGGCCTCCCGGATGACCACGTCGCCGGCCGACTCCCGGAGCCGGTTCAGGACGGTGCGCAGCCGGTTGGCGCTCAGGTCCGGCTCGGTCTCGGGCCACAGCGACTCCATGACCGCGTCCGCGGTCAGCCGCCCGCCGGACGCCGCGACCAGCTTGATGAGCTGGCGGCCCTGCCCGGCGGGCACGTCCAGCGGCTGGCCGCCGCGGGTGATCGCGAACCCGCCCAGCAGGGTGATGCTGACCGGGAAGGTCAGCTCGTCCAGCGCGGCCGCCACCGGGTGCCCGGCGACCAGGCCGAGCAGGCGCTCCGCGCTGGGCCGCTCGCGGATGAACGGCAGCTGGGGCAGGCCGAGCTGGGCCGCCTGCTCGAAGGCCGCCACCGCGAGCCCGGCGGCGCTTGGGTCGCCCCGGCGGTCGGCCGCGACCGCGCGCAGCAGCAGGATGCGCCACTGCTCGAACGGCTCGCACTGGGGCGAGGCCGCGAAGGCCAGCAGCCGCTGCTCGGCTTCCTCGGGGTCGCCACTGCGGGCCAGGATGGCCATCTCGGCCCGGGCGACCTCGAAGCCCTCGTGGTCGGAGTGCACCCTGGCCCGCTCCAGGTAGCGCCGGGCCAGGTCGGTGTGGCCGACCCGGTCCAGGGCGTCGGCGGCATCGGCCAGGAACTCGCCGCCGCAGCCGTCGAACCAGTCCGACCGGAACGACTCGGCCGCGCGGACCGCGGCCAGCGTGCCCGCGGCGTCGCCCTGCTGGGACAGGCCGCGGGCCCACTCCCAGGCCACGTAGGCGCGGACCCGGACGTCGTCGATGACCCGGGCGATGGCCTCGGCCTCGTCCAGGTTGGCGGCCGCCTCGTCATAGCGGCCGACGCTGTCCAGTACTTCGGCCCGGAAGGTCAGGATCACCGCCCGCTGCTGGCGCTGACCCGGCGGCATGACCTCCAGGGAGTCGTCGATACGGCTGACGGCCTGGTCGACAGCGCCGCTGTCGAACAGCACCCAGAGGGCCAGGATGGCCATGGTCTGGCCCAGCCAGGTCCACAGGCCCCGCTCGCGGTAACTGCGGGCGGCCATCATGAAGCGGTCCTCGGCGAAGCCGAGGTGCTCGGCGTCCTTGCGCCGCGCTGCGGCCCGGCCCAGCACATCCAGCAGCCGGGCGCGGGTCTGCTCCTCGTCCGCGCCCGTCTCCCTAAGGGCCCGAGAGGCCAGCTCCTCCCCGGCCTCCGGGTCATCGTCGCGGACCAGGTCGCGGGCCACCTCGGCCTGGACCTCGCGGGCCAGCGCCGGGTCGGACGGCGGCTCCCCGAGCACCTCCAGCACCCGGTGCAGCGAGTCGACCCGGCGGCGCAGCGCGGCGGCGGGCTCGCACTCCCTGGCCACGTGGATCAGGATCCGGGGGTGCTCGGCGACCACGGCCGCGGGCAGCCGGTCCACGATCGCGACCAGCTCGTCCAGGCCCAGGCGCTCGGCCTGCGGCGGGGACATGGCCGCCACCAGCGCGGCCGCGTCCGACGCCTGGCCGGCGCCGATCAGCAGGCCGGCGGCCAGCTCGGGACGGCCGCGGCGGGCGTACTGGGCCGCCGCGCGGGCCAGCACGGCCGGCCGGGCCGCGGCCCGGGCCATCAGCAGGTCCCGGACCGGCCCGGCGGGCTGCACCCAGCCGTCCCCGCTGTCCTGCAACGGCAGCCCGGCCCGGCCGACCGCGGCCAGCAGCCCGGCCACGCCGGTCGCCGCCTCGGCGATCTCGTCGTCCAGCAGCGGCAGGTGGGCGGCCTGGATCATGGCGGCCTGGTGCCGGCGCGGCAGGCTGCGCAGGATCTGGTCGACCAGGCCGGTGAGCACCTGCACGCCGCCGCCGGTGAGCTGCTCGATGGCCAGCACCCGGCCGCCCGCGGACCGGGCGCGGGACGCCGCCAGCACCACGGCCGCCGTCCAGCCGTCGGTGGCCGCCCGCAGCCGCTCGGCGTCGGCCGCCGACACCGGCAGCCCGAAGCCGTCGTGGCACAGCGCCCGCACCTCGTCGGCGGTCATGGCCAGGTCAGCCGAGCCCAGCCAGGCCGCCGAGCCGTCGCGGCGCAGCGGCTCCAGCGCCGGCGGCGCGTCCCGGCCGATCAGCAGCAGCCGCTGGCCGTCAGCGAGCTGGCCCGCCATCCGGGTCAGCAGCGACACTGCCTCCGGCTCGGCGTTCTGGATCTCGTCGACCACCACTACCGCGGGCTGCGCGGCCATCGACTCCAGCATCGCGTCCATGACCCCGGCCGGACCCGCGGCGGCCGCCTGCTCCATCCGCGCGGCCATGTCCGACAGGCCCACCCGCGCCGCTGCCGACCGCAGCCGCAGCGGCAGCATGCCCGCCGAGACCCCGCCGGGCTCCAGCGCCGTCATCACGGCGGCCACGCCCAGGCGGTCGCAGGCCTCGGCGGCCAGGATCGACTTGCCGTAGCCGGCGCCGCCCACGACCACGCCGACGCTCGCCCCGGCCACCCGATCGGTCAGCCGGGGCCGCCTGAGGTGATACGCGGGGAGCCGACTCAAGCCGCGCCGCCCCCGCGCCGCCCGCTCACCAGGCCCCGCGCCTGCTCATGATCAGGGATCGTAACAGCGATCCGGGGCGTTGACCTGGGGCGCTGCATCCTATTGATCCCTGGCTCGCCCGGCCTGGGCGATGATCCTCGCCTGGGGTGCGGCCGATATGCTCATGCCAGCTTTGGGGGGAGCTGGAATTAGCCATGGCCGAGGGACTGAACCCGATCGAGGCCGGCAAGAAACTGCACGAGCACGGCGAGGCCGCCGAGCGTGCCGAAGACGGCGCTGAGCCCGGTGAGTCGGGCGGCAGCGGCGGGAACGGCAGGGGCGTCGGGACCGGCGGGGGCGAATCCCGGCACTCCCGGATCGTGCAGATCTGCGAGGCCGTACTGCTGGCGCTGGTCACGATCGCCGCCGCCTGGGCCGGCTACTCGGCGGCTCGGTGGGGGACCACGTCGCGGGTCGAGATCGCGCGGTCCTCCACCCTGCGCAACCTCGCCACCAGGTACGACATCGCCGCCCTGGAGCTGCGCAACTTCGACTCGGCCACCTTCAACGCCTGGTTCATCGCGTTCACCCTGAACAACAAGGAGAAGGAGCGGGTCGCGGTGCGGCGCTTCCGGCCCGCGTTCCGGGTCGCCTTCAACGCCTGGATGGCCACCGACCCGCTGCACAACCCGCACGCCCCGCCCGGCCCGACCTACATGCCGCAGTACAAGCTGCCGGCCCAGGCCAAGGGCAACGCGCTGGACGCCGCGGCCACCGCCAAGTTCAACTCCGGCAACTACGCGGGCAACATCGGCGACGACTACGTCCGGATCACGGTGTTCCTGGCCGCCGTGCTGTTCCTGGTCGGCATCGGCAGCTCGTTCAAGCTGCCCGGCGTCAGGTACGCGCTGGTCGTCTTCGGCACCGCTGCTGCTGATCGTCTCGATCGTGCTGATCATCCGCGAGCCCGGCCTGCCCTCCGCCTGAGCCGGGCTCAGCCGCCTGGGCAGGCCGCCGGCTCAGCCCGCCGGGGCCACCCGGTAGTGGTAGCGGTGGTGGTCGGTGAACCCGAGCCGGTGATACAGCGCCCGCGCGACCGCGTTCTCCTCCTCCACCTGAAGGTAGAGCCCGGTCAGCCCGCGGCCCGCCGCCGCGGCGGCCAGCGCCCTGGTCACCGTCGCGCCCAGCCCGCGGCGCCGGTGGGCGGGGTCGACCTCGATCGCGGTCAGCCCGGCCCAGGTCCCGGCCGCGGCCACCCGGCCGATGGCGATGGTCTGGCCGTCGGCGCGCACGCTCCCGAACGCCTGCCACGGCGCCGACAGTCAGCAGCCGCCGCGCGATCGGCGGCAGGGCCGCGCCGCGATAGCGGTACCGGGCCAGCCAGTCCTCGTCCGGCTCCGCCGCCAGCTCCACTGCACCGCCCGCCCCGCCGTCCGCCCCGCCGTCCGCCGCGCTCGCGATCAGCTCCAGCGGCGCGGTCATCACGATCGCGGCGGCGTTGCGCACCCGCCAGCCCTGCTCCTCCAGGTAGCGGTCGACCGCGCTGTCCGCCGGGCCCGCCATGGGGAACGGCACCGAGATCATCGGCGGCAGGCCGCGGGCCCGGTACCAGGCGCACACCGCCTCGACCGCCGCGGCCAGCGGCCGGCCAGGGTCGCCCGCCGGCAGCGCGCTGTTGGCCCGCCCGGTGAAGCCCGCCGCGGCGCCCAGCCGCCAGCCGCCCAGCCACTCCTGCTCCGGCGCCTGCCAGCTGCCCGCCGCGGCCACCTCGAGCTCCTCGATGGACACCTCAGTCATCGAGCCGGTGACCGAGTCGAAATCAGCGCCGCCCACGCTCCCATCCTGGCCGGCTGGGGGAGTGGTGGGCTGGAGTGGGTAGCTTGAGTGGTATGAGCGCGATTACCTCGTTCGGTGACGACCGGTACGCCGCCGCGGCCGGGCTGGTGGAACGGTCGGCGGCGGCACAGGTCAGCGGGATCCCGGAGCACCCTGCCGACGACGGCTTCTTCGGCCCGGCCAGCGTGACCTGGCGGATCAATGCCGATTTGTCGGGCGCCGTGGCCGGCCTGCGGTCCCTGCTGATGCAGGCGCTGCACCCGCTGGCCATGGCCGGCGTGGACCAGCACAGCGACTGGCGCCGCGATCCGGTCGGCCGGCTGGCCGCCACCACCGCCTACGTCTCCACGGTGACCTACGGCGAGCGGGCCGTCGCCGAGCGGGCCGCGGCCCGGGTCCGCAAGATCCACGAGCACGTGCGCGGCACCGACACCGTGACCGGCCAGCCCTACGCGGCCGGCGACCCGGCGCTGCTGCTGTGGGTGCACGCCGCGCTCGTCGACTCCACCCTGGCCGTCAGCGAGCTGTTCGGCGCCCGGCTGGCCCCGGCCGACCAGGACCAGTACGTGGCCGAGATGGCCGTCGCCGCCGAGCTGGTCGGCGTGCCGCCGGGCCAGGTGCCGCGCACCGCCGGCGCACTGCGCCAGTACCTGGCGCAGGTCCGCCCCGAGCTGCTCTGCACCCCGGCCGCCAGCGAGTCCATGGCCTACCTGCTCAACCCGCCCGGCCTCGACGAGGACATCGCCGACATCTGGCGCGACGTCGCGGCCGGCGCCGTCGGCGCGCTGCCGGACTGGGCCCGCGAGATGTACGGCTACGACACCCCGCCGCTCACCGACGCCCGCCGCACCGAGATCCGCCAGGCCCTAGGCGTCCTGGACGCGGTCTACATCGGCGAGCCGGGCGTGCTCGAGGCCAGACAGCGGATCACCCTGCGGATGCGCGCCGCTCAGCGCGCATGAACGCCGCCGAGCGCACAAAGATCATCCCGAACAACCTCGCCCGCCCGGCCCGGCCGGCGCCGACGCGGGCCCGCCCGCGGGCGGGCCGCAACCTCGCCGTCGGCCTGACCGCCGCAGTAGCGGCCGCCGCGCTGACCACCGCGCTGGTCCGGCGCCGCGTCGGGCGGCTGCGGTTCAGCCGGGGCCTGGCCGCCGTCCAGCTCGTACTGCGCGGCGGCGTGCGGTACGCCAGCAACGCGCCCCGGCTGTTCGCCGCGGCCGGGGAGCACCGCCAGCAGCTGCGCAACGACCTGGCCCTCCAGACCGCCGAGGACGTGGCCGTGACCCTCGGGGCCATGAAGGGCGTCCTGGTCAAGCTGGGCCAGATGGCCAGCTACATGGATGACGGGCTGGCCCCGGCGGCCAGGCGGACGCTTTCCCGGCTACAGGACAGCATCCCGCCGATGAGCCCGGCGCTGGCGGCGGAAGTTGTTAGTGAAGAGCTTGGAGGGCCGCCGGAGCAGGTGTTCGCGGAGTGGGATCCCGAGCCCATCGCCGCCGCCTCCATCGGCCAGGTGCACCGCGCGATCACCCACGACGGCCGGGCCGTGGCCGTGAAGGTCCAGTACCCCGGCATCGCCGAGACCATGGCCGCCGACCTGGACAACGTGGCCCTGCTGCGCCGGATGCTCAAGATCACCGCGCCGAACCAGGACGTGGACGGGCTCGTGGCCGAGCTGCGCGAGCGGGTGCTGGAGGAGCTCGACTACCGCCGCGAAGCCGACAACCAGCGGCTGCTGGCCGAGTACTACGACGGTCACCCCACCATCCACGTGCCCCGGATCATCGACGAGCTGTCCACCCGGCGGGTGGTGACCAGCGAGCTGTCCGACGGCGCGCGGTTCGCCGAGCTGGCCGCCTGGTCGCAGGAGGAGCGTGACCTGGCCGGGGAGACGATCTACCGGTTCGTGTTCCGCAGCCTGTACGAGGTGCACGCGTTCAACGGGGACCCGCACCCGGGCAACTACCTGTTCCACGGCGGCGGCCGGGTCACGTTCCTGGACTTCGGGCTGGTCAAGCACTTCACCGGCGAGGACCTGCGGCCGCTCATCGACATGGTCCGCACGCTGTGCGTGGACGACAAGCCCGAGGAGTTCCGGGCCAGCCTGGAGGATGCGGGCTTCATCGCGCCCGGCGCGCCGCTGACCACCGAGGCCATCGTGGATCACCTGGCCGTGTTCTACGAGCTGGTCCGCGAGTCCCGGACCATGACCGTGACCAGCGACTACGCCTCCGCCGTGGTGCGCCGGTTCTTCGCGGTCGGCAACCCGGTGACCGAGTACGCCAGCATCCCGCGGTCCTATGTCATCCTGCAGCGGATCAACCTGGGCCTGTTCGCGCTGCTGGGCGACCTGCACGCGACCGCGAACTGGCGGATGATCGCCGAGGAGATCTGGCCGTTCATCCAGGGCCCGCCGTCCACCCCGATGGGCGAGGCCGAGCTGCGCTGGCAGGAGCGGCGCCGGCTGGCAGCGGAGCAGCCGGCCTGAAACGGGCATCGCTAGAGTTTGCGCCATGGACGTCCGGCAGTACATCGATGATCATGCCGCCGAGTTCTTCGGCGCGCTGAAGCAGTGGCTCACCATCCCGTCGATCTCCGCGGACCCGGCGCGGCACGGCGACGTGCGCCGGTCGGCGGAGTGGCTGGCCGGCCACCTGCGCGACAGCGGGTTCCCGGTGGCCGAGGTCTGGGAGACCGGCGAGGACGGGAAGGCTGGCCTGCCCGCCGTGTTCGCGAACTGGCCCGCGGCTGACCCGGCGGCGCCGGTCGTCCTGGTCTACGGCCACCACGACGTGCAGCCGGTGGAGCCGCTGGAGGAGTGGGCCAGCCCGCCGTTCGAGCCCGCCGAGCACGACGGCCAGCTGCTGGCCAGGGGCGCCTCCGACGACAAGGGCCAGGTGCTGTTCCACGCGCTGGGCACCAGGGCGGCGCTGGCCGCGGCCGGCGCCAGCACGCTGCCGGTCACCCTCAAGCTGCTGATCGAGGGCGAGGAGGAGTCCGGCTCGCCGCACTTCGCGGCGCTGCTGCGCCGCGAGCGGGAGCGGCTGGGCTGCGACGTCATCGTCATCTCCGACACCACCATGTGGGCCGCGGACGTGCCGTCGATGTGCATCGGCATGCGCGGCCTGGCCGAGGCCGAGATCGAGCTGCGCGGCGCGGAGCGGGACCTGCACTCGGGCTCGTTCGGCGGCGGCGTGCCCAACCCGCTGCACGCGCTGGCCAGCCTGCTGGCCGGGCTGCACGACGAGGAGGGCCGGGTCACGGTGCCGGGCTTCTACGACGCGGTGCGCCCGCTTCCGGCGCAGGAGCGGGAGCTGACCGCCCGGCTGCCGTTCGACGAGAAGGCCTGGCTGGCCGAGGCGGGCAACAGCGGCGCCGCGGCCGGGGAGGCGGGGTTCAGCACCCTGGAGCGGATCTGGGCCCGGCCGACCGCCGAGGTCAACGGCATGTGGGGCGGGCACACCGGGCCGGGCGGCAAGACCATCATCCCGGCCGCCGCGCACGCCAAGCTGTCCTTCCGGCTGGTCGCCGACCAGGACCCGGCCGCGGTCATCGCCGGGCTGCGCGAGTACGTGGCCGGGCACGTGCCGCCGGGCATCGAGGCCACGGTGACCTCGCCCGGCCACGGGGTCCGGCCCTCGTTCTCGCCACCGGACTCGGCCGCCGTGCGGGCGGGCCGGGCGGCGATGCGGCGGGCGTTCGGGACCGAGGTGCTGTTCACCAGGGAGGGCGGCAGCGGCCCCGAGGCCGACCTGGCCGACATCCTCGCAGGCGCCGCTGGTGTTCGTGGCCGTCGGCCTGGACTCCGACCGCATCCACGCCCCCAACGAGAAGGTCGAGATGGATCTCCTGCTCAAGGGCGCCCAGGCGGCCGCCTACCTGTGGGAAGAGCTGGCCACCGAGCTCACGGCCGAGCGAGCGGCGCAGTGACTGAGGAGGCCCAGATCCCGGCGTTCGGGACCGCGCTGGGCCGGCTGGCGCTGGCCCGCGGCGAGGTGGACCGGTCGGCTCACTTCCGCAATGACGAGGAGTGGCTGGCCGCGGCCTGGGCCCGGCCCGACACCCGGGTCGTGGTCGTGGACCACGGCCGCGCGCTGGTCCGGTTCGCCGGGGACGGCGCTGAGCTGGTCTTCACCCCGCCCGCGCAGGCCCCGGAGGCGCCACGGGGCGTGCGTTTCCTGCTCGGGGTGGCGGATGACGGCGTCGTCTACTTCGGCGTGGACGGTTCGCTCCCTGGGCCAGATGGGCCAGACCGGGCAGGCGGGCCTGATGCGGTCGGGGCAACGGTGCGTTCGGGATCATCTTCTGCGGCCGTGGCCGGCGCGGCGGGTGAGGTGCGGGCGGCCCCGCTGCGCGAGGTCGGGCCGCTGCTGTCCGACCGGGACGCCGGCCTGATGACGCACGCGGTCGCGCTGGCTAACTTCCACGACACCCACCACTTCTGCCCCAACTGCGGCGAGCCCAGCGTGCCGGTGTACTCGGGCCACGCCCGGCGCTGCACGGTGGAGGGCACCGACGAGTTCCCCCGCAGCGACCCGGCCATGATCGTGCTGGTCACCGACCCGGCCGACCGGGCCCTGCTGGCCCGGAACGCGGCCTGGCCCGCGCACCGCGTGTCGATCCTGGCCGGGTTCGTGGAGGCGGGGGAGTCGGCCGAGCAGGCGGTGGCCCGCGAGGTGCAGGAGGAGGTCGGCATCGCGGTGGGCGAGGTGCACTACCTGGGCAGCCAGCCGTGGCCGATGCCGCAGAGCCTGATGCTCGGGTTCCGCGCCGAGGCCACCGGGAGCATGGAGCTCAAGGTCGACGACGACGAGATCGCCGAGGCCGGCTGGTACAGCCGGGACGAGCTGTCGGCCGCCGTGGCCGACGGCACCATCCGGCTGCCCCCGCCAGTGTCGATCGCGCACCAGATCATCCAGTCCTGGTTCGGCCGCGAGGTGCCCGGCAGCTGGTGACCGGCCGAGGCTCGGCCTGGACCCGGCCTGGACCCGCCTGGACCCGGCCTGGACCTCTGGGCCTAGACCTGCAGTCCGCGGGCCCGGCTGCGCTCCAGCAGCTCGGCCTCGTCCCTGATCTCCTGCGCGCTCGGCGAGATCCCGATGATCGAGATCAGCAGGAAGGTCAGCAGCGTGATGCAGCAGATAAGCGGGATCAGGAATCCGCCGATCGTGGCGCCGCTGGTATTCATGATCATGCCCATCGGCGGCCGGGATACCCGCATCGCGGCCATTCCGGTGTAATGCATCACGGTGACGGACGTGCCTATGATGATGGCCGCCCCGATTGTTGGCCATATGCGGATTAATTGCGTCGAGGCCCAGAATGCAGTGGTCGCGATCGCGATGGCGATCAGCGCGGAAACCGCGAATAAGGGCACGTTATAGCTCATCAGGGCAGGCATCCGCATCGCCCCCATGGCGATGTAGTGGACACTGGCCACGCCGAGGCCGGTGATGGTGCCGGCCAGGATCAGGCTGCGCCAGGACCCGTGGCCGAACCCCACGATGAACAGGCCGATGGCCACCACGACCACGGCGATCAGCACCGAGATCAGGGTGTCCGGCACGCTGTAGCGGATGGTCTCGCCGGGGATGGCGAACCCGAGCATGGCGATGAAGTGCATCACCCAGATGCCCAGCGCGCCGATCCCGACCGCGCCCAGCGCCAGCCAGCGAGCCCTGGCCGCACCGTCCAGAACGCGGGCCCGCGCCGTGCAGCGCAGGCCGAGGAAGGCGCCGAGGCAGGAAAGCAGGCAGGCGGCCACCGGGGTGGCCGGACCGTACTGGAAGTTATGGACAGCTAACATATTGCCGACGATAGATCACGCGCCGCGCTTATTCAGAGAACTATTACAGTTCGGCAACACGCAATTCAGGAAAATAATTCAATAGCGGTCGATAGAATCCGCGCTAACCGCGGGTCAATTTCGGGAATGATCTTTCGGCGGCGGCGGCGGCTGGCGTGCGGGCGGGACCCCGGCCCCGGCGGCGGGTCCTCAGCAGATGTCTGATTACTCGGAGTCTGTCCTGGCCGCGGGTGCCCGGCCAGGGCTGAGCCGGGCCGGCTGCACCGTCAGGTCCGGCTGATCCCAGGCGGCCTGGGATAGCTCGCCGTGCGTGGTCGCCGTCAGGGTGGCATCGAGTCGTGCGTCGAGTTCATCGAGCGTCAGCCTGCCGTGCGCGAAGTGCTCAGCCAGGGCCGCGGCAGCCGCGTCCCGGTCAGCATCACCAGCGCGCACGTAGGGCGCTGGTGCCTGATGATCCTCCGTGGTCACCGGGGCAGCCGCCGCAGCGCGGCGGCGTAGTGATCCAGCGCGGCCCGGCCGTCGCGGGTGAGCGTGACGATGGGCCGGGCTCTGTCGCCGCCGGTCTTTTCCGTCCGCACGTACCCGGCGTGGTCCAGCTCCCGCAGACGGCTGATCAGGCTGCCGGGTGGCAGCCTGATCATGTCCTGTAGCCGGGTGAGAGCCAGCGCGTCGCCGTCGGGCAGTGCCGCCAGGGTGGCGACGACGCGCAGCCGCTCGGGGTCGTGGATATTCGGGTCGAGTGCGCTGGTGCTCATGGTCGGCCTGGCCTCCGTTTACAGGCCGCCGAGCAGGTCGCGCAGTGCCTGCGTGTAGGCGCCAAGTGCCTTCCGGCCCTGGCGGGTCAGGGTTACCGTGGTTTTCTGGGCGGACCCGTTCCTGGTCTTCTCGCTGCAGAGGTAGCCGGCTTCTTCGAGCTTGCGCAGCTGGATGATCAGGTTGCCGGGGGTCAGCTCGAGCATGTCCTGCAGCCGGGTGAAGGACAGCCCGTCGCCGTCGGGCAGCGCCGCGAGCGTCGCGACGATCTTCAGCCGGGTAGGGACGTGGATCAGCGGGTCAAGTCCGTCGTCGTTCATGCCGCTCCGTTATGCGCGGTGCTGCCAGGCGATGGCGGCGGCGCTGCCCAGGAGGATGACGCACAGGCCCACGGCTGCGACCGCCCACGCCGCGGCCGGTCCGGCGAACGCGCCGACGATGCCGATGGCGACGATCGCCAGGCCGGTAGCGAGCCCGCGCCGGCTGCCCCGTACCGCCATGAGGACCGTCCAGGCCAGGCCGGGGATAACCAGCACCGAGGTCGGGTACGTGGCGAAGTCCACCCCCGCGGCACCCAGCCCCGCCATCGCCGCGACCGTGGCGACGAAGGCCAGCACCAGCACGATGATCTCGCCCTGGCTGAACCGGGATCGCCCGGTCACCCCGGCGGTCGCCTGCCTGCGGACAGCGACCGTTGCGGCGAAGTTGGCGACAATGAACGCGAGCAGGACGGGGATGTCCGCGCCGGTCGGGCCCCGGTAGGGGTGCTGTCCGCGCACCGAGAGCCAGATCGCGCCGAGGGCGGCCAGGACCATGACCGCCCTGGTCGCCAGCAGCCACGGCGGCGAGGGCTGAAACTTGCGGTGGGCCTGCTGGGTGGTCTGGTCCAGCAGGGCAGCGGCCTGCTCGGGACCGAAGGTGCCGCCGTTGCCGGCGGCCGCGGCGTCAGATGTGTGGTTCATGGTGTCTCCCTTCATCGACTCTATGCCATAAAGTAGAAGCTGCTTTATGACGCAAAGTCAAGGGTCTGAGCCCAGAACTTTATGACGCAAAGTCAAGAGGTGGCTGCTCGCGCTGGCGCCAGTTCGCCCGTCGAGGTCGGCGGACTGCTGACCAGGGCCCGTCGGGCCGGCGCACCCGGCGCTCGGGGCCTGCGCGAGGTCCTGGCCGACGCGAGCCTGCCGGCCTGATGAGCCACGCGGCCGCCCTCCGGCTTACACCTGGAGCCCCCGGGCCCGGCTGCGCTCCAGCAGTGCGGCCTCGTCCCTGATCTCCTGCGCGCTCGGCGACATCCCGATGGTAGCGACGAGGATAAACGTCACGATCGTGATCCCGCTGATGACTGGAAGCAGGAATCCTACGGCGGTGGCGCCGTCCATGTTCATCAGGAAGCCCGGAGGTACGCGCAGGATGTGCATTGCGGCCATTCCGGTGTAATGCATGCCGCTGACGGCCACGCCCATGATCATGGCGGCCCCGAGGGTTGACGGGATGCCGTGCAGCCGCAGCGCCGCCCAGAACGCCGCGGTCGCGGCCACGACCGCGATGATCACCGAAAGAACGAACAGGACCGGGTTATAGGTCATCCGGGCGGGCATTCGCATGGCCGCCATTCCGGTGTAGTGCATGCTGGCCACGCCGATGCCGGTGATCACCCCCGCCAGGACCAGGTTCCACCAGGCCGCCCGGCCGAAGCTCACGATAAACAGGCCGGCGCCTACCACGGCGACCGCGATCAGCATGGACAGGATCGTGACCTGCACGTTGTACCGGATGGTCTCACCAGGAATCGTGAAACCGAGCATGGCGATGAAGTGCGTGACCCAGATCCCCATGGCGCCGATCGACACCGCGGCCAGCAGTAACCACCGCGCCCGCGTCGGGCCGTGATAGGCGCGGGCCCGTGTCGTGCAGCGCAGTCCGAGGAACGCCCCCAGGCAAGAGAGCAGATAGCCGGTTACCGGGGTTAGCAGGCCATACTGGAAGTTATGGACAGATAGCATGATCCGACGATAGATGGTTAGCCATGGTAATTCACGAGCATATTCTTGATCGTTTTGAAAAACCGGTCGATAATAGGTCAGCGTCAACCTCATGGTGCGGGAATTGTCGCCGTGAGGTAAGAATCCGCCCTGGGCCGCCGACTCATGGAAAGGGCAGTTTTCGGAGCATCGTGATTTAGTTGGCTAATTCGACTAGATTCGCGCAGGCCGTGGGATCTCTAGGCCGGGGCGAGGCCGCGGATGGCGCGGGCCAGTTCCACGTCGGGCGCGGGCAGCAGCCCGATCACCGGGGTGTCCAGCCCGGCGGCCTGGTACTCCGCGACCCGCTCCCGGCAGGCCGGCAGCGGGCCGTGCACGACCAGGTCGTCCACGAGCTCGTCCGGGATTACCGCCAGCGCGCCGCGGCGGTCGCCCTTGGCCCAGGCCGCCTGCATCGGGGCCAGCAGCTCGCCGCGGCCCAGCCATTCGTGGAACTTCGCGTAGACCGGGACGGTGAGGTAGGCGGCCAGCACCCGGCGGCCAATGTTCCGCGCCATCTCGGCGTCGGCGGTCGGGCAGACGAAGATCCGGGCCACCAGCTCGCAGTCCGGCCCGGCCACCTCGCGGATCCGGGGCACGTCGGCCGGGGCCAGCCAGTTGGTGATGGCGGCATCGGACTCCTTGGCCGCCAGGCGCACCATGCCCGGCCGCAGCGCGGCCAGGGCCAGGGCGGGCGGCACCTCCGGCGCCGGGTCCAGCCGGAAGCCGTGCACCGAGAACGTCTCGTAGTCCTGGCTGACCTTCTGCCCGCCCAGCGCCGCGCGCAGGAACTGGAGCATGTCCCTGGCCCGCTGGTAGGGCTTCTCGAACGGGATCCCGTTCCACTGCTCGACCGCGACCTGCGACGAGGTCCCGATGCCCATGACGAACCGGCCCGGCGCCAGCGCGCCCAGCGTCGCCGCGCTCATCGCGAGGGCGACCGGCGCGCGGGTGTAGATCCCGGCGATCGCGGTCCCCAGCCGCAGCTGCGGGGCCCACTGGGAGGCCAGGGCCAGCGGGGTGAACGCGTCGACCCCGTTCAGCTCGGCGGACCAGGCGTCGGTGTAGCCGAGCACGGGCAGCGCGGTGATGATCTCCCGCTGCTCGGCCAGGGAGAGTCCGTGGAGCGGCAGGGTGAGCCCCCAGCGCTGCGTTCCGGCCATCGTCGTCGTCCTTCCTCCGGTCGCGTGCTGCCATTGTGACGGACCCGGCGGCGCGGACCTAGGCCGGATGGCGGCCCGCGGGATGACAGGCCGGCGCCGCGCCGTTATCCGGTGGCGGAGCCCACCGGGGCTCCGCAGCCGAGCAGGGAGCAGCCGAGCAGGGAGTTGTCATGCGCGACAGGTCGATCGCCGGAACACCGGTGAGCGCCATTGGTCTTGGCGGCATGCCGATGTCGATCGAGGGGCGGCCGGACGAGGACCGCTCCGTCCGGACCATTCACGCGGCGCTGGACGCGGGCGTCACGTTCATCGACACCGCCGACGCCTACCACCTCAGGGCGGGGGAGGTCGGGCACAACGAGCGGCTGATCGCCAAGGGGCTGGCCACCTACGGCGGCGACACCAGCCACGTGCTGATCGCGACCAAGGGCGGCCACCTGCGCCCCGGCGACGGGACCTGGACCGTGGACGGCTCGCCCGCCCACCTGCGCCAGGCCGTGGAGGCGTCTCTCCGGGCCCTGGGCGTCGACGCCATCGGCCTGTACCAGTTCCACCGGCCCGACCCGAAGGTTCCGTACGCCGAGTCCATCGGGGCGCTGAAAGAGCTGCACGACGCGGGCAAGGTGGCGCTGACCGGGATCTCCAACGCGACCGTCGAGCAGATCGACCTCGCGCGCTCGATCCTGGGCGAGGGCCGCCTGGCCAGCGTGCAGAACCAGTTCTCGCCGTCGTTCCGGTCCAGCGAGGGCGAGCTGGAGCACTGCGCGCGGCTGGGCATCGCGTTCCTGCCCTGGAGCCCGTTCGGCGGGAGCAGCAGGGCCGGATCGCTCGGTGCCCGGCATCCCGCCTTCCAGGCGGTCGCCGACGCCCACGGCGTGTCCCCGCAGCAGGTCACGCTGGCCTGGATGCTGGCCAAGGCCCCGGTGGTCATCCCGATCCCCGGCGCCAGCCGGCCCGAGTCCATCACCGACTCGGCCCAGGCCGCGGAGCTGGAGCTGAGCACCGAGGAGCTGGCCCGGCTCGACCAGGCCCGAGCCGGCTGGCGGGCCGGCGTGGACGGCTTGCGCGGCCGGCTCAGGCGGGCAGGCCAGTGAGGTCGGCCATCTGCTCCACGGCGTAGCTGAAGAAGTCATCGGCCGGGTCCGCGCTGCCGACCAGCTGGCCGAACAGCTCGAAGCTGACCATGCCGAACAACTGGGTCCAGGCGATCAGCGCGCGGGCGATCACATCGGGCGGCACGCTGGGGGCGATGAGGGCGGCGACGGCCTTGGCCTGGCCGGCCAGCAGCCCGGGCAGCGTCGGCTGGACTGGCCTGGCCGGCGGCGCGGGGGCCTCCCGGCGCTCGGGATCCTGCCAGGCCTCGGCCAGCAGCCCGCCGAGCACCATCGGCACCCGGCCCGCCGGGGCCACGGTCTGCGGCGGCGCCTGGTAGCCGGGCACCGGCGAGCCGTAGATGAGCGCGTACTCATGCGGCCGGGCCCGGGCCCAGTCGCGCACCGCCCGGCAGCAGGCCCGCCAGCGATCGCGGACGCTCGCCCGCTCGGCGCCGGCCACGGCGGCCTCGGCGGCGCCCCCCAGGGAGTCGTAGGCGTCGATGATCAGCGCCGTGAGCAGCTCGTCCCGGCTCGGGTAGTAGCGGTACAGCGCCGAGGAGACCATGCCCAGTTCCCTGGCCACCGCGCGCAGCGAGAGCTGCTGCGCGCCTCCGGCCGCGACCTGCCGCCGGGCTTCCTCCTTGATCTCGCGGGTGAGCTGAGCCCGGGCTCGCTCCCGCGCGTTCTGCGTCGCCCTCATCCGCGTGCCGCCCTCATCCCGCCGCCCTCATCCCCGGCTCGTCTTCATGCCGTCAGTGTGCCACTTACGAGAGCGCCGATCAACAACGAGAGCACTGCTCTTGACAAGAGCGGCCCTCTGGAGTGAACATTGATCTGAAACCAGAGCAGTGCTCCCAGGCGGGGCGCTGCGACCGGCGGGGCCTCCGACCCCCGGACCATAGCCACGAGGAGCATCCGATGTCCGAGCGCGCCGACCACGCCGACCACGCCAGCCGCTACGTCGTGCCCACCAGCGGTACCGGCCGGGCCATGCTGGGCTTCTTCAACTCCGTCGTTGCCGGGCTGACCAAGGCCGGGATCAGCGTGATGGGCAGCCGGGTACTGTACGTGCGCGGCCGGACCAGCGGCCAGTGGCGCACCACGCCGGTCAACCTGCTCCGCCACGAGGGCAAGAGCTACCTGGTCGCGCCGCGCGGCCACACCCAGTGGGTCAAGAACATGCGGGTAGCGGGCGGCGGCGAGCTGCACGTGGGCCGCCGGGTGGAGAAGTTCACCGCCACCGAGCTGGCCGACGCCGACAAGCCCGAGATCCTGCGCGCCTACCTGCGCCGCTGGAAGGTGGAGGTCGGCGTGTTCTTCGATGGCGTGGGCCCGGACGCCACGGACGGCGAGCTGCTCGCCATCGCCCCCGGCTACCCGGTCTTCCGCCTGGCCATCAGCTAGCCGCCGCGCTAGCCACTGCGCTAGCCACAGCCTGGCAGCGGACCTGGTGCGGCGAGGGAAGCCCGGCCAGCTCGCGCAGCCGCTCAGCGGTCCGCTCGTCGGCCGGGGTGTAGGTGGTCATCCGGGTGCCGAGCCGCTGGCCCAGCCACAGGTTGGTGTAATTCAGCTCCAGCAGGCCCACCTGGGGGTGCAGCCAGCGCTTGGTCCGGTTCTCCGGGGCCGCCACCTCGTGCCGCTCCCAGAGCTCCGTGAACTCGGGTGACGCCTTCAGCAGCCGGCTGACCAGGCACTTCCAGGCCGGCTCCGACACGTGCTCGGCCATGGCCGCCCGGTACTCGGCGACCATCCGGCGGGCCGCGTCCTCCCAGTCGATCATGGCCGCGCGCGACTCCGGGCTGGTGAACACGCACCACAGCGAGTTGCGGTCCTCGAACGGCCGGTCCTGAAGGCAGCGGGCCATCAGCCGCTCGTAGGAGTTGTTGAACGCCAGCATGTCGTAGCGGGCGTTGCGGACGCAGGCCGGGTACACGCCGAGCTGATCCAGCACCAGCTGGATGGTGGGCGGCAGTGCCTGCGAGTCCTGCTGGCCCGCACCGTCCGGGGCGTCGGCCAGCCGGAACAGGTGCTCGCGCTCGTGCGGGTCCAGCAGCAGCGTGCGGGCCACCGAGCCCAGCACCTGCGGCGAGGCGTTGATGTCCCGGCCCTGCTCCAGCCACGTGTACCAGGTCACGCCGACCCCGGCCAGCGTGGCCACCTCCTCGCGGCGCAGCCCCGGCGTGCGCCGCCGGGACGCCGGCGGCAGCCCGACGTCCTCCGGGGCGATGCGCTCCCGCCTGCTGCGCAGGAACTCGCCGAGCTCCCGGCGCCGGGACGCGGCCGGGCCCGGCCGCGGCGTACGGGTGCCGGCCTGAGCCACTGCCTGAGTCGCTGCCCGGGCCGCTGGCTCGGGTTGGCTGGCCAGGGTCTGAGTGCTCATGCTGCTATGATGCCATGCGTCTTATGCGGTTGCCAGGTAGTGTCGGTACCCGTATAAACAGGCTCTAGTACCTGGCTAAGGTTTGCCGCCACGATGGTGGCATGCCTTCCGTGCTGAACTCCACTGAAAGCGGCTCCCGGCCCGCTGGCGCCCCCGCGAACGCGGCGGCGGTCACGGTCCTGCCGCCCCGGAGCCACGACCGCCGCGACCGCCAGGCCCCCCAGCGCGAGCCCGGCCGCCCGGCCGTGCTCACCGGCGCCGGCCTGGCCGTCGTGCTGGTCGGGGTGCTCCTGCCCATGGTCGACTTCTTCATCGTCAACGTCGCGCTGCCCACCATCGACCGGGACCTGCACGCCAGCGCGCCCATGCTGGAGCTGGTCGTCGCCGCGTACGCGTCCGCCTACGCCCTGCTCCTGGTGGTGGGCGGCCGGCTCGGCGACAGCTTCGGCCGCAAGCGCCTGTTCCTGATCGGCATGACCGCCTTCACGCTCACCTCGCTGGCCTGCGGCCTCGCGCCCACGGCCATCGCCCTGGTCATCGCCAGGGCCGCGCAGGGCGCCTCGGCGGCCATGATGGTCCCGCAGGTCCTGTCCACCATCCAGGCCACCACCACCGGCGAGCGCCGGGCCAGGGCGCTGGGCCGGTATGGCGCGGCCGGCGGCGTCGCCGCCGTGGCGGGCCAGCTGCTCGGCGGCCTGCTCGTCTCGGCCAACATCGACGGCTCAGGCTGGCGGCCGATCTTCCTGGTCAACGTGCCGGTCGGGATCGTCGGCCTGATCCTGGCCCGCCGCCACGTGCCAGACACCCGGTCGGAGAACGCGGCCCGGATCGACTACCACGGCACGGCCGCGCTCGGCGTGACCGTGCTCGCGCTGCTGATCCCGCTCACCGAAGGCCAGTCGCTCGGCTGGCCGGACTGGTCGATCGGCCTGCTCGCCGCCGCCCCTCTGGCCGCCGCCCTGTTCGCGTTCCTCGAGGTTCGCCAGGAGCGGTCCGGCCGCACGCCGCTGGTCCCGCCCTCGCTGCTGCGGCACCGCAGCATGCGCAGCGGCCTGCTGATGGCGCTGCCGTTCTTCGCCGGCTTCGGCGCCTTCATGTTCTGCTACGCCCTGCTGGTCCAGCAGGGCCTGCACGACAGCGCGCTCGCGGCCGGCACCGCGCTGGCACCCATGGCGGCCGTGTTCCTGGCCGCCTCGCTGTCCACCCCCCGGCTGCTGCGCCGCTTCGGCGCCAAGGTCCTCGCGGCCGGCGCCACCCTCCAGGGGGCCGGGCTGATCATCCTCGGGGTCACGGTCGTGGCCTCCTGGCCGGACGTCTCCCTGGCCTGGCTGGTGCCTGGCATGGTGGTGGCCGGCGCCGGCCAGGGCCTGATCATGAGCCCGCTGTTCGGCGTGGTGCTGTCCGACGTCCCGCCGGCCTCGGCCGGCGCGGGCAGCGGCGTGCTGACCACCACCCAGCAGGTCGCGCTGGCCCTGGGTGTCGCCACCCTGGGCAGCCTGTTCATCGCCCTGGCCAGGGACGGCGTGGGGATGCGCGACGGCTTCCTGGTCGTGCTCGCCATCCAGACAGTGATCGCGGTCGGCCTGGCCATCGGCGCCCGCTGGCTCCCCGGCTGGCGCCGACCCCGCCCAGCCAGCTAGCGCCGGCCCGCGCCCGGCCTGGGCCCAGCGCTCCGGGCCGGGCTCCGGCCGTGCCCCGCGCTCCGGGACGGGCCCCGGCGCTCCGGTCCGTGCCCGGCGACTCAGGCCGTGCCCGGCGACCCGGTCCGTGCCCAGCGATCCTGGGCCCCACCTTCCGCCGCTGGGCCCGGCCCAGCGGCATCGTTGGCCCTCTGGTGCTCCTACAGCAGCACCAGAGGGCCAACCACGTCGTTGCGGCCGCCACTCGCCCCGGGACCGGTGCGCCGAGCGGGGTACGCGTGCCCTGCGGGGCTGAAGTTTCTCGGGCCGGACCCTGGCGCCTAGTCCGGGCGGCTGGGCGCGAGTCACGCAACGACGTGGTTGTTGCTCTGACGTCGCACCAGCGACGTCAGAGCAACAACCACGTCGTTGACCACCCCCACCAAGATCGCTGGCCTGCGGCCGATGTGGCGCAGGGGGCCCGTGGGTCTGTCTAGGCCAGGCGGGTGTAGGAGCCGGTCAGGGCTAGCGTCGCGCCCGTCGGGTCGACCAGGCGGTGGCAGCCCTCCGCGGCCGGGAACCTGGCTACGTCACCGCGCACCCGCGCCTTCGGGCCGTCCGGGCCGACCAGGATCGACCCGTCCGCGTCGCTGGCCACCAGCTCGTCGCCCACTCGCACCAGCACTGGCCCGTCCCGGCCCGCCGACACCGCCGTCCGGCCCGCCCGGATCGCCTCCAGCACCGCCGCCGGCTCCTCGGCCTCAGCCTCCACCCAGGTGGTCGGCGTGCCCGGCGGCGCGTCGTGCCCCGGCTGGTGCCAGTCGCTGCCGCCCACCGGGATCGCCTCCGGGTGCCAGGCCAGCCACCAGCCCAGCGGCATCGTCCAGTGGGTGTCCAGCCAGCTCCAGTGCCAGACCTCGATCAACGGCGGCCGGCGCCTCATCGGGATCATCCAGCTCAGTTCCCCGCCCAGCGGGTGGTTCACCGACAGCAGGCCGCCCGCCTGCTCGGTGTGGTCCAGCCAGCGGTCCGCCGGCTCGCGGAAGTCGATCCAGCCGATGTCGCCGAACGCGTTGGCGTGGCCCGCGCCGGTGGTCACCTCCTGGCCGGGCACCAGCACGATGCCGTGCGCCGCCCCGGCCCGGCCCAGCTCGCGGTGATGGCTGACCGTGTTGTGATCGCTGATGGACAGGAAGTCCAGGCCCCGGCTCGCCGCGAACCGGGCCAGCTCGGGCACGGTCATCACCCCGTCCGAGTGCACCGTGTGGGTGTGCAGGTCACCCGCCAGCCAGCGGCGGCCTGGCGTGGCGGGCAGGTCGCGCCGCGGCGGCCGCTCGGTCAGCGGCGGCGGGTCCTCCGGCGCCGGGTCGGGGGCCAGCTCGCCCGGCCGGTCCGAGACCTCGGCGCTGACCCGGTAATCAGCACCCTCCGGTGACACGCGGTGCAGCCCGATCACTACCTGCCAGGTGCCCGGCTCCAGCTCGCCCGGCAGGTAGCCCGGCGTCGCCGCCTCGGGCGTGATCACAAACGACCGCCGCCGGTCCCCGGACCAGCCCCGGAACCCGGCCGGGCCCAGGCAGCCCAGGTCCATGATCGCGTCGGACCGCGCGTACTCCAGCTCGACGCGCAGTGCGTAGCTGCCGCGCGGGACCTCGACCGGCAGGTACTGGTAGGCCGACGCGAAGCGGTCCTCCAGCGTCCAGCGTCCCCCGTGCCGCGTGACGACCATGGACTCATCTGACCAGATATCGGGCCGGGGAGCGAGCACCGCCCGGCCCGGCCGCCCTGGCCCTCGAGGTCGGCAGCGGTCGCGTCACCGGGGTCGGCTGCCGTCGCCGCCCGGCCTTGGCCCAGGGCGGCGGGTCCCACCAGAACACGCGGCGCGCCGCCCCCGAGGCCGCGGTGCGGCCGGTCATGCGCCAGGCCGCGAGCGCGCCGCCCCGCAGGCCGCGGCACGCCGCGCCTGAGCCGGTGTGCCGGTCGGCCAATCCGCACGCCGCTCCGTAGGCACGACACCGCGCAGACCCGGGCCACCCAGGCCCCTTGCCCGCGGAATTCAACGCGCGTAGAATTCAACGCGCGTTGAGTTCTTTGGCCTGGAGGGAGCACCGTCGTGTGGGCGATGATCGTCAAGGAGTTCCGGCAGATCAGGCGGGACCGGCGCACGCTGGTCATGATGATCTTGATGCCCATCGTGCTGCTGGTCGTGCTGGGCTACGCGGCCAGCTTCAACGTGACGTCCATCCCCGTCGCCGTGGCCGGGCCCCAGGCCAGCGCGGTGGCGGGGCAGCTGCCCAAGACCTTCCACATCGTCAGCTCGGCACCGGGCCAGGGCCGGGCCTGGGCCCTGCGCGAGCTGCGTGACGGCCACGCCGCCGTCGCCGTGCTCACCGGCGGCACCCGGCCCGACGTGCTCATCGACGGCACCCAGCTGTTCCCGGCGCAGGCGACCCTGACCGCCCTGGGCCGGATGACGCACACCGGGGCACCTGCGGCGCCGACCGCGCCGCGGGTGTCGATTCTCTACAATCCGAAACTGACGACGTCCGACGTCATGATTCCGGGCCTGGCCGGCGTTGTCCTGGTGTTCATCGGGACGATCATTACCAGCCTCGGCGTCGTGCGCGAGCGGCAGTCCGGCACGCTCGAGCAGCTCGCCGTCATGCCGCTGCGGCCCCGCGACGTCTACCTCGGCAAGATCGTCCCGTACTTCGTCGTGGCCGCCGTCGACCTGGCCATCGTGCTCGTGGTGGGCATCGCGGTGTTCGGCGTGCCATTCCGCGGCTCCGCGGCCGTGTTCGGGCTCGGCGCCCTCATGTTCTTGTTTGTCACCCTCGGTATCGGCGTGCTGATCTCGAGCGTGTCGCAGAACCAGGGCCAGGCCATCCAGCTGGCGGTGATGACCATGCTGCCGCAGATCCTGCTGTCCGGGCTGATCTTCCCGCTGTCCTCCATCGCCGTCGGCGTGCGCTGGATCGCCTACCTGCTGCCGCTGACCTACTTCAACGAGATCTCCCGCGGCGTGATGCTGCGCGCCGAGCCGATCGGCGCGCTGTGGCAGCCGCTGCTCATCCTGGGCCTGCTCGGCGTCGTGGTGGTCACCCTGGCCACCCTGCGCTTCCGCGCGTTCCTGGCCCCGGCCGGCCGCCGCCATCGAGGCCGCGCGGTCACGGGCGCCGGACCCGGCGCGGGCGCCAGGCCCGGTGACCTGGCCGGCGGGTTGTCCGGCGGGGCGGTGCCGGCCGCCGGGGAGAGCGCGTGACCGGCCCGGCGGCCGGGACCCTGGCCGGCGCCCCGGCCAGCCCGGCCGGGCCGGGCTGGGGTGCGCGCGGAGTATTTGTTGCGTACGGAAAAACGCCGGCGCTCGAAGACATCTGGCTCCCGGCCCCATCGGGCCAGGTCACGGTCGTCGTCGGGGGTGACGGCGCGGGCAAGACCACGCTGCTGCGCTGCCTGGCCGGGGCGCTGGCGCCCGATTCCGGCGAGGTGCGCACACCCGGCGCGCGGCGGATCGGCTACCTGCCGGCCGGGTCGGGCACCTACCCGGACCTGACCGTGGCCGAGAACCTGGCCTTCCGCGCCGCCGCCTACGGGCTGCCGGCGTCGCGGGCACGGGAGCGGTCCGCCGAGCTGATCACCAAGGCCGGGCTGGCCGCCGCGCGGGACCGGCTGGCCGGGCAGCTCTCCGGTGGCATGCGGCAGAAGCTCGGCGTGATCGCCGCCCTGCTGCCTCAGCCGGACCTGCTCATCCTGGACGAGCCGACCACCGGCATCGACCCGGTCAGCCGGGCGGGCCTGTGGCGGCTGATCGCCGGCGCGGCGGCGGCGGGAGCGGCCGTGGTGCTGGCGACGACCTACCTGGACGAGGCCGAGCGCGCGGCCTTGGTGCTGGTGCTGGCGGACGGGCAGTCGCTGGGCACGGGGACGCCGGACCAGATCGTGGCCGCGATGCCGGGCGCGATCGTCGGGCTGGCCGCTCCGCCTGCCGGCGCCGACCGGGCCCGGAGCTGGTGCCGGGGCGGAGACTGGCGGATCTGGGCCCCGCCCGGCGCCCCGGTGCCGGCCGGAGAGCGGATCACGCCCGACCTGCAGGACGCGGTCACGGTCGCGGCCCTGGCCAGGGAACCCCAGCCCGAGCCAGCCCCGCCCGCCCGGCCCGGCGCCCCGCCCCGGCCGGCCGGCACCGGGGCCGGCCGCGCGGACGGGGCTGAGGCCAGGGATGGAGCCGGTGTGGCGAATGAGGCTGATGGTGCGGCGGGTCGGGCCGGCGCCGGGGACGGGGCCCGCCGCGCGGATGGGGCTGGCGCCAGCGGCGGGCGGACGCGGGCGGGGCGCCCTTGGCCGAGTGTGCGGCGGTGACCCGCCGGTTCGGCCACTTCACCGCCGTCCGGGAGGTCAGCCTGCGGGTCGGGCCAGGGGAGATCGTCGGCCTGCTCGGGGCCAACGGCGCGGGCAAGACGACGCTGATCCGGATGCTGCTCGGCCTGCTGCCCGCCTCCGGCGGCACCATCGCCCTGTTCGGGGAGCCGCCGTCGCGGGCCACCCGGCGCCGGATCGGCTACGTTCCCCAGGGCCTGGGCCTGTACGACGACCTGACCGTGGCCGAGAACCTGAGCTTCTCGGCGGCCGCGTTCGGCGGCCCGGCCGAGGCGGTCGCGGCGGCCGATACCGGCCTGGGCGGGGCCATCCCGGTCGGGCGGCTGCCGCTGGGGGTGCAGCGGCGGGCCGCGTTCGCGCAGGCTCTGGCCCACCGGCCCGATCTGCTGATCCTGGACGAGCCGACGTCCGGCGTGGATCCGCTCGGCCGGGCCCGGCTGTGGGATACCGTCCGGTCAGCGGCCGAGGCGGGCGCCGGGGTGCTGGTGACCACGCACTACCTGGAGGAGGCCCACGAGTGCGACCGGCTGGTCATCATGGCCGACGGCGCAGTCGTGGCCCGGGGCACGCCCGCCGGGGTGATCGGCGACGCGACGGTGACGGTGGTGGAGACGAGCGAGTGGCGGGCCGCGTTTGCGCGGCTCGAGGACCAGGGGCTGGACGTGGACCTGGCCGGGAGTGCCCTGCGGGTGCCCGGCGCCGGCCCGGACGCGGTGCGCCAGGCCCTGGGCGGGACCGGTGCCGGGGCCGGGGCCAGGGTGTATCCGGCGCCGGCGACCCTGGAGGAGCGGTTCTTCCAGCTGGTGGAGCACAGCCAGGCGGCGGAGAGTCAGCCCGGATCAGCGGGAGGCGCGTGAGCACGGATGACTGAGCGGCCCGAAGGCGCGCGGGCGGGTCGGGCTCGCGGTGGCCGGCGGGCCGGGGACAGCGGCACCAGGGAGGCGATCCTGGACGCCGCGCGCCGCCAGTTCGCCGACCACGGCTACGACGGGGCGACGATCCGCGGCATCGCCGCCGACGCCGCCGTCGACCCGGCGCTCGTGCATCACTTCTATGGCACCAAGGAGCGGTTGTTCGCGGCGGCCATGCGGCTGCCGGTGGTGCCCAGCGAGGTGCTCACGGCCGCGTTCGCCGAGGTCGCGGACGGCCAGGGGAGCGAGCCAGGCGGCCTCGGCGAGCACCTGGTCGCGATGGCGCTGACGGTCTGGGAGAGCACCGAGGTCCGCGGCGTCTTCCTGGGCCTGCTGCGGTCGGCCCTGACCAGCGAGCAGGCCGCCGACATGTTCCGCGGCTTCATCACCGACGCCATCCTGGGCCCGGTCGCGGCGGTGGCCCGCTCCCGCCATCCGGCGGGCGGCGCGGACGAGGCCGCCTACCGGGCCGGGGCGGTGGCCACCCAGATGCTCGGGCTGGCCATGAGCCGGTACGTGATCAAGCTGGAGCCCATCGCCTCGGCCAGCGCCGCCGAGCTGGCCGCCACGGTCGGGCCCACGCTGGACCGCTACCTCACCGGGCCCATCGGAAGGCCGTGACCGTTAGTGATGCGCGCCCGGGACCCGGGGTTCGGTAGGCTGGAGGTAACACGGCGTTGATCCGGCCATCACCGGTGAGCCTCCGGAAGAACGGGCGCACTGTGCTCAGAAGCTGCTTCAGAAGTCTGTGCCTCACTAGAACCGGACGGGCGGGCCCGTCACAGCCTGCGAACGAAGCGGTCGCGTCCCCGGCCTCCGGCCGGAGCGGACGCGGCAAGCGAGGTGGTACCGCGGTGCCGCCCGGGTCCAGCGCCCGGGCGATGTCGTCCTCGTACGGAGAGACGACCGACCGCGAAGGATCACCGATGAGCTACCCCAAGGTCTCCACCGCCGGGCTGAGCTTCAACCAGCAGAGCGCCAGCCAGCCGAGCGCCAACCAGCAGAGCGCCGCAGGCGAGGACGAGACGGGCGCGAACACGGCCAGCGGTGGCGTGCCGGCCAGCCCCCGCTTCCCCGAGATCGAGGAGCGAGTGCTGGCCTACTGGGCGGCCGACGACACCTTCCGCGCGTCGGTCAGCAACCGGCCGGCGGGCGAGGACGGCAGCAACGAGTTCGTGTTCTACGACGGCCCGCCGTTCGCCAACGGCCTGCCGCACTACGGGCACCTGCTCACCGGCTACGTCAAGGACCTGGTCCCGCGCTACCAGACCATGCGCGGCAGGCGGGTGGAGCGCCGGTTCGGCTGGGACACCCACGGGCTGCCCGCCGAGCTGGAGGCGATGAGCCAGCTCGGCATCAAGACCAAGGAAGAGATCGAGCAGCTCGGCATCGGCAAGTTCAACGAGGCCTGCCGCGAGTCGGTGCTGCGCTACCGCCAGGACTGGCGGGACTACGTCACCCGCCAGGCCCGCTGGGTCGACTTCGACCGGGACTACAAGACGCTCGACGTGACCTACATGGAAAGCGTCATGTGGGCGTTCAGGCAGCTCTACGACAAGGGTCTGGTCTACGAGGGCTTCCGCTGCCTGCCCTACTGCTGGAACGACGAGACCCCGCTGTCCGCGCACGAGCTGCGGATGGACGAGGACGTCTACCAGATGCGCCAGGACCCGGCGGTGACGGTCGGCTACCGGCTGGAGACCGGCGAGCTGGCGCTGATCTGGACCACCACGCCGTGGACGCTGCCGTCCAACCTGGCCATGGCGGTGCACCAGGACGTCGACTACGTCGTCGTCGAGTCCGACTTCTCCGGCCAGGCCGAGCGCTACGTGCTGGCCGCCGACCGGCTGGCCGCCTACGCGCGCGAGCTGGGCGAGGACCCGGTGATCGTCCGGCGGTGCAAAGGCGCCGACCTGGTCGGGCTGCGGTACACCCCGCCGTTCACCTACTTCCTGGGCCACGACAAGTCGCACGTGGTGCTGCACGCCGACTACGTGACCACGGCCGACGGCACCGGCATCGTGCACATCGCGCCGGCCTTCGGCGAGGAGGACAAGCTCCTCACCGACCAGTACGGGATCGTGCCGGTGGTCCCGGTCGGGCCCGACGGCAAGTTCACCTACCCGGTGTCGGAGTACGCCGGGATCCTGGTCCTGGACGCCAACCTGCCGATCATCGATCACCTCAGGGCGAGGACCCAGGGCGATACACGGGGCGGCGAAGACGTCGGCGCCACCACCGAGGGCACGGTGCTGCTGCGCCGCGAGACCTACGACCACTCCTACCCGCACTGCTGGCGGTGCCGCCGGCCGCTCATCTACATGGCCGTGACCTCGTGGTTCGTGTCGACCACCACGATCAGGGACCGGATGCTCGAGCTGAACGAGCAGATCACCTGGGTGCCCGAGCACGTCAAGCACGGCCAGTTCGGCAAGTGGCTGGAGAACACCAGGGACTGGTCGATCAGCCGGAACCGGTTCTGGGGCAGCCCGATCCCGGTGTGGAAGTCGGACAACCCGGCCTACCCGCGCGTCGACGTGTACGGCTCGCTGGAGCAGCTGCAGGCCGACTTCGGCGTCGAGGTGACCGACCTGCACCGGCCCGCCATCGACGAGCTGACCCGGCCCAACCCGGACGACCCGACCGGCGAGTCGGTCATGCGCCGGGTCACCGACGTGCTGGACTGCTGGTTCGAGTCCGGCTCCATGTCGTTCGCGCAGGTGCACTACCCGTTCGAGAACTCAGACTGGTTCGAGCACCACTTCCCCGGCGACTTCATCGTGGAGTACATCGGGCAGACCCGCGGCTGGTTCTACACCATGCACGTGATGGCGTCGGCGCTGTTCGGCCGGCCCGCGTTCGAGACCTGCCTGAGCCACGGCATCGTGCTGGGCTCCGACGGGCAGAAGATGTCCAAGTCGCTGCGCAACTACCCGGACGTGCGCGAGGTGTTCGACCGGGACGGCGCCGACGCGATGCGCTGGTTCCTGATGTCCTCGCCGATCCTGCGCGGCGGCAACCTGATCGTCACCGAGCCGGGCATCCGCGAGGGCGTGCGCCAGGTGCTGATCCCGCTGTGGAACAGCTGGTACTTCTTCAGCCTGTACGCCAACGCGGCCGGCTACCAGGCGGCGCCGACCGCGGCCTCCGACGACCTGCTCGACCAGTACCTGCTGGCCAAGCTGCGGCAGTTCGTCGAGACGGTGCAGCGGCAGCTGGACCACTACGAGATCGCCAACGCCTGCGACGCCACCCGGACGTTCCTGGACGTGCTCACCAACTGGTACATCCGGCGCTCGCGCGAGCGGTTCTGGGGCACCGGCGAGGCGGCCGAGTCGGTGGCCCGCCAGGCCTTCGACACCCTCTACACCGCGCTGGAGGTCACCTGCCGGGCGACGGCGCCGCTGCTGCCGCTGACCGCCGAGGAGGTCTGGCGCGGCCTGACCGGCGAGCGCTCCGTGCACCTGGCCGACTGGCCGGACGTGTCCGGGCTGCCGTCCGACCCCGGCCTGGTAGCGGCCATGGACCGCAGCCGGGAGGTGTGCTCCGCGGCCGCTTCACTGCGGAAGACGAACAAGCTGCGCGTGCGGCTTCCGCTTCCCGAGCTGACGGTCGTGGCCGCGGACGCCGAGACGCTGGCCGACTTCACCGCGCTGATCGCCGACGAGGTGAACGTCCGCGAGGTGACGCTGCTGGACGTGGCCGACGCCGCGGCCCAGCAGATCCAGGTGTCGCGGCGGCTCACCGTCAACGCCCGCGCCGCGGGCCCGCGCCTGGGCCGCGACGTGCAGAACGTGATCAAGGCCAGCAAGGCCGGCGACTGGTCCGTGGACACCCTGGGCGTGGTGACCGTCGGCGGGGTCAAGCTGGAGGCCGATGAGTACACCATCGAGACGGTGGTGGCCGACGGCGCGGGCGCGACCGCGACCCTGCCTGGCGGCGGGTTCATCCTGCTGGACACCACCGTGACGCCGGAGCTGGCCGCCGAGGGGCTGGCCCGCGACGTGATCCGCGCGGTGCAGCAGGCCCGGCGGACGGCCGGGCTCGACGTGGCCGACCGGATCGGGCTCACCATCGCCGCAACGCCGGCCGCCCAGGCGGCGATGCGCGCCCACACCGAGCTCATCGCCAGGGAGACGCTGGCCACCAAGCTGGAGCTGGCCGACGCGGCCGCGCTGGACGGCGACCCGGCGGCGGGGGAGCCGGTCCCGGTCGGCGACGGCGAGTCGGTCCGGGTCCGCGTGACGGCCTGAGCCGACTGCTTCCGCCCGCACAGCACTCCGGCCGGAACCCCACCAGTCACACCCACACCGCGCCGTCTGGGCAGTCCGGATCGTCGGGTGTCGGCGGCTTGCCCAGGCTGGACGTCCAGGGGACTAGGAGAAGTGGGTGACCGGGCGCTCGAGCACGGTGCCGTCCACCGTGATGTCGACCTTCTCGTTGTAGAAGGCGATCAGGCCCGCGATCGGCAGGAGCTGGCGGGTCGGGAAGTCGTAGGACCAGGCCAGATCCTGATGCACCGCCGAGCCCGAGCGCACCGACCAGTAGCCGGTCGTCCGGCCCTTGTAGGGGCACGCCGTGACCGTGGCCGACGGCACCAGGTGCCCGAAGTCCACCTCGGTGCGGTTCAGGTAGTAGCGGGTCGGCAGCCCGGTCTCGAACACCATGACCGGCGACGACGACTGCGCCAGCACCAGGCCGTCCAGCTCGACCCGGACCGTCCGCGTGGAGCGCACCGCATCCACCCGGCTGTAGGGGTTGCGGGGATGGACGAAGACCTCCTCGTCCTCTTCGTACCAGGCGTCCAGCGCGTCCCAGTCGAAGTGCACCGTCCCGGCCAGGCCGTCCAGCGCGTCGTCGCCGTAGACGCGGGCGCAGCCAGCCCGGCTGACCGAGCCCGCTCGCAGCCCGTGCAGCCGCGCCGTGCCCCGGCGCAGCTTCTGCTCGTGATCCTCGTCGATGAGGACACCGGGCTGCACGTCGCTGACCGGGATGTAGTACTGCGGATAGTAGCTCCATTCCCAGACGTACCGGGCCCGCAGCGTATCCAGGATGGTCTCGCCGCCGAGCACCGCGCGGATCCGGCGCGGCACCGGCTCGATGTGGTCGACCGGCACGATCGCCTTCGGGAAGTCAGTCACCGTTGCCTCCAGGGAAAGGGCATCAGGTCTGGTTCTACCCAGGTCGTCCGGGCCCGCGCGGAGGCCAGCACCGATGAGCTGTAGTGCCCCCTGAGCAGCCGCTTGTCGAGCAGCCGGGGGTGGCGGGCGGCGAAGCTGTCGAAATCCATCGCCGCCGCGCCCGAGTCAGCCTGATCGCGCGCCAGGTGATGGCCCACGATCTCGGTCCAGGCCCAGGTCACGGTGGCGTTGTACTTCTGCGGCGCCCCGGCGTAGGCGGTGAGGTGGCGCAGCCACCGGCCGATCCGCTCCGCCGCCTCGGCCGTCCCGTACCGCCGCACGGCCAGGAACGCCAGGTGCACATGCTCCCGGTGCCCGAATCCGCCCGTCCCAGCCGCGCCCGCGCCAGCGCCGCCCGCCCCAGCCTCATCAGCCCCGGCCCTCGCCCCGGGCGGCACGATCTGAGCCAGCAGCTCAGTCAGCTCCTCCGGCAGCTTTTCCGGCAGTCCCGCATGGTGTCGCTCACCCGTCATCGTGCCTCCTCAGTCAGTGCGTTCAGCACGGCGCGGAACCCGGCCAGGTCCCTCTCGCTGACCCCGGTCAGCGCGGCCCGCTCCAGCCGCCGGACCGCCGTGTTCACGGCCGCCGCCGTGTCCCGGCCCGGGCCCGTGAGCTCGACCACGAACGACCGCCGGTCGGCCGGGTCCAGCTCCCGCACCACCAGCCCCCGGCCCGCCAGCCGGTCCAGCACGCTGGTCAGCGTGGTCGGCCGGGTGGCGGTGGCCACGGCCAGCTCGCCGACCGCGCGCGGCCGGCCGTCGGCCAGCACGGCCAGCACGTTGGTCTCCGAGCTGTTCAGGCCCAGGCCGGCCAGCTCCCTGGCCAGCGCGTGCAGCGTGGCGTGGGTGGCCCGCTGCAAGGCCAGGATCGCCCCGCTCCGCAGATCTGTCACGAAAATGGATACTACCAAATCGAAGTAAAACTACAACCCGGCCGGGCGTGCTCGTTACGATCATCGGGTGGACGCCATGCTGGGAGACTGCGCGCTAGAGGACCTGCGGCGACGGAAGAGCTTCAAGTGGCGGGCCTACCCCGGCGATGTGCTCCCCGCGTTCGTGGCCGAGATGGACTTCGCCATCGCCGAGCCGATCAAGAACGCCATCCGCGAGGCCCTGGACACCAGCGACGTCGGCTACCCCGACAAGGGCGAGCTGGGCGACGCCTTTGCCGGGTTCGCGTCCGCGCGGCTGGGCTGGGCCGCCGACCCGGCGCTGGTCGTGCCCATTCCCGACGTGATGACCGGCATCGCCGAGGCCATTACCGCGCTGACCCCCTCCGGCTCGGCCGTGGCCATCAGCCCGCCGGTCTACCCGCCGTTCTTCTTCCGGCTGCGGCTGATGGACCGGCGGCTGGCCGAGGCGCCGCTGCGCTACGCCGATGGCCGCTACGACCTCGACCTCGACGCGCTCGACCGGGTCCTGGCCGCCGAGGACGTCCGCGCCTACCTGCTGTGCAGCCCGCACAACCCGGTCGGCCGGGTCTGGTCCCGCGACCAGCTGCTGGCCGTGGCCGACCTGTGCGCGAAGCACGGCACCACGCTGCTGGTGGACGAGATCCACGCTCCGCTGGTGCTGCCGGGCGCCTCGTACGTGCCGTTCGGCTCCCTGGACCACCCCATGACCGAGCGGGCCATCGTGTTCACCTCGGCCACCAAGGGCTGGAACATCCCCGGCGTCAAGTGCGGCGTGGCCGTCGCCGGGTCGCCCGCCCTGGTCGCGCTGCTGGAGGAGCGCTGGGACGCCCTGCTGGCCGCCCAGCTCGGCGTGGTCGCCTCCGTCGCCGCCTTCACCAGCGCGCGGCCCTGGCTCGACGCCATGCTGGCCCAGATCGACGAGAACCGCCGGCTGCTGACCCGCCTGCTGGCCGAGAGCCTGCCCGCCATCGGCTACGTCCCGCCCGAGGCCAGCTTCCTGACCTGGCTCGACTGCCGCCGCCTGGGCCTCGGCGACGACCCGTCCGAGGCCTTCCTGGAGCGCGGGCGGGTCGCGCTCAGCCCCGGCCCGCACTTCGGTGACCAGGGGCGGGGCTACGCGCGGCTGAACATCGGCACCTCGCCCGCGCTCATCGGCGAGGCCGTCAAGCGCATGGCCGCCGCGGTGGGCTAGACCGCGAAGATCACAGCTTCCGGCAAGTTCCGGCGCCGCGCCTGTCACGGACGGCCAGGGCTGTCACGATCAGCCCAGCTTTTTCGACTAACAAGAGGTTGGGGGGCGTTTCTGCCCGCCGTCAGCCGTCCGCGCCTGCCCGGGAGCCAGCGGCGGAACAGCCGGGCGGCGCGGGTCGTTGCTCCGGGTATGAGCACAGTGACCACGCAGGCCGGGGGAGCCAGCCCGGTGGACTTCGCGACCTACGGTGACTACGGGGACTACCTGGCCAAGAAGCGCGCCGCGGCGCCGGCGCCCCGGTCCGGGGAGTTCGTCCGGGCGCCGTACCCGTTCCAGGGCCGGATCACGGCCGACGGGTCCAGCGGCTACCCGGCCGAGGCGGGCCGCTATCACCTCTACATCTCCTGGGCCTGCCCGTGGGCGCACCGGTCGGCCATCGTGCGCAAGCTGCTCGGCCTGGAGGAGGTCATCTCCCTGTCGGCCGTGGACCCGGTCCGGGACGGCCGCGGCTGGGCGTTCCGCGCCGGCGACGGCTACTCGCCGGACCCGGTGAACGGGTTCGCGCTGCTGCGCGAGGCCTACGAGGCGACCGAGCCCGGCTACGACGGCCACATCTCGGTGCCGGTGCTGTGGGACCGGCAGACCCGCCGCATCGTGTCCAACAACTTCCCGGACATCACCATCGACCTGGACACCCAGTTCGGCCACTGGGCGGACCAGGCCTACGACCTGTACCCCGAGGACCTGCGCCCGGAGATCGACGCGATCAACGAGACCGTCTACGCGGGGGTGAACAACGGCGTCTACCGGTGCGGCTTCGCCACCACCCAGGACAGCTACCACGAGGCGTTCACCCAGCTGTTCGCGGTGCTGGACGAGCTGGAGCAGCGGCTGGGGGAGCGGCGCTACCTGACCGGCGACACGATCACCGAGGCCGACGTCCGGCTGTGGGTGACACTGGCCCGGTTCGACTCGGTCTACTACTCGCACTTCAAGGCCAACCTGCGCCGCATCACCGACTACCCGAACCTGTGGGCCTACGCCCGTGACCTGTACGCGCTGCCCGCGTTCCGCGAGACCACGCACTTCGACCAGATCAAGCGGCACTACTACGTGACCCACCCGAACCTGAACCCGTCCCGCATCGTGCCCGACGGGCCCGCGCTGGACTGGACTCCGGCGGCGGGTCGTTAGGGTCTCGTAGTCTTCGCCCCGTTTACTCGTCAGCCTTTGAGCGCTTATCTGACCATGTGTTCCGTGTGCCGGGACTGGCCGCGGAAAAGCTGGCCTGGCCAGCGGGCACGTTCCGTGCGAATGTGGTAACGAGCCCCGGCCCATTGCCAGCATTTGGAGGTCAGATGGGCAGGGATGTCCCAGCCATCACGGTCAGCCAGCAGGACCGTCGCGCATACCGCGAGAAGGTGCGCGTATGCCTGGACGTGCTGGCCCGGATGCTGCGTGAGTCCCGCTTCGAGAACGAGGCGCCTCAGCTCGGCCTGGAGATCGAGCTGGACCTGGTCGACGAGGCCGCCCTGCCGGCCATGCGCAACACCCAGGTGCTGGCCGCGATCTCCGACCCGAGCTGGGCCAGCGAGCTGGGCCAGTTCAACCTGGAGATCAACGTCGCGCCCCGGCAGCTGGCCGGGGACGCGTTCACGCAGCTGGAAGCGAGCGTGCGCGCGATCTTGAACCACGCCGACAAGCGGGCCCTGGAGGTCGGCTCCCGGCTGGTCATGGTGGGCATCCTGCCCACCCTGCGGCCGTCCGACGTCACCGAGCACGCGATGTCGGACAATCCGCGCTACCGGATGCTGAACGAGCAGATGTTCGCCGCCCGCGGCGAGGAGATGCAGATCTGCATCGAGGGCCCGGAGCGGCTGCTGGCCCACGTGGACACGATCATGCCCGAGGCGGCGTGCACCAGCGTCCAGTTCCACCTCCAGGTCAGCCCGGAGTCGTTCGGCAGCTACTGGAACGCGGCCCAGGCCGTGGCCGGGGTCCAGGTGGCGCTGGCCGCCAACTCGCCGTTCCTGTTCGGCCGGGAGCTGTGGCGGGAGACCAGGCTGCCGCTGTTCGAGCAGGTGACCGACACCCGGCCCGAGGAGCTGAAGGAACAGGGCGTCCGGCCCCGTGTCTGGTTCGGGGAGCGGTGGATCACCTCGGTGTTCGACCTGTTCGAGGAGAACCTGCGCTACTTCCCGGCGCTGCTGCCGCTGCGCGAGGACGAGGACCCGCTGGCCGCGCTGGACTGCGGCCAGGCGCCCGAGCTGGCCGAGATGACGCTGCACAACGGGACCGTCTACCGGTGGAACCGGCCGGTGTACGCGGTCGAGGACGGGCGGCCGCACCTGCGGGTGGAGAACCGGGTGCTGCCCGCGGGCCCGACCGTCGTGGACGTGATGGCCAACGCCGCCTTCTACTACGGCGTGGTCCGGGCGCTGGCCGAGGCCGAGCGGCCGATCTGGACCCGGATGTCGTTCTCGGCCGCCGCGGAGAACCTGGTCAACGGGGCCAGGAACGGCATCGACGCCCGGGTCTACTGGCCCGGCCTGGGTCAGGTGCCGGTCACCGAGCTGATGCTGCGGCGGCTGCTCCCGATGGCCTGGGAGGGCCTGAGCCAGTGGGGCGTGGACAGCGCGGACGCCGAGCGGCTGCTCGGGGTCATCGAGCAGCGCTGCCTGACCGGGCGCACCGGGGCCACCTGGCAGGTTGAGACGGTGCACGCGCTCAACGGCCCGACGGACCGCCGTAGTGCCCTGATCCGGATGACCCAGGGCTACATCGAGCGGATGGCCGCCAACGAGCCCGGGCACCGCTGGCCCTCGCTTTAGCCGGAGCCCTGGTTGGTGTTTGAAGCAGAGTCGGTGAGACGATCGCCAGATGACGGCGGCCCCTGACGCGGCCACCCCAGCCCTGCGCCTGAGCTCCGGTCGCGGCCGCTGGGTGCTGGCGGCCACGGTCCTCGGCTCGAGCATGGCGTTCCTCGACTCGACCGTGGTCAACGTCGCCCTGCCCACCATCGGCCGGGACCTGCACGCCTCGCTGGGCGGGCTGCAGTGGACGGTCAACGGCTACACCCTCTCGCTGGCCGGGCTGATCCTGCTCGGCGGCTCGCTCGGCGACCGGCTCGGCCGCCGCCGGGTGTTCATGATCGGCGTGGTCTGGTTCGCGCTGGCCTCGGCCGTGTGCGGGTTCGCTCCCAATATCGGGGTGCTCATCGGGGCCCGGGTGCTGGAGGGCGTCGGCGGGGCGCTGCTCACGCCGGGATCGCTGGCCATCATCCAGGCCACCTTCGCCGAGGAGGACCGGCCGCGCGCGGTCGGCGCCTGGTCCGGCCTGGGCGGCGTGGCGGGCGCGGTCGGCCCGCTGCTCGGCGGCGTGCTGGTGCAGTCGGTCGGCTGGCGGTGGGTGTTCTTCCTCAACCTGCCGCTGGCCGTGGTGGTCCTCGTGGTCGCCCGGCGACATGTCCCGGAGAGCAGGGACGAGACGACCGCGGGCAAGTTCGACATCGAGGGCGCGGCGCTGGCCGCGCTGGCCCTCGGCGGGATCACCTACGCGCTGATCGAGGCGCCCGGCCATGGCAGCACCCGGATCGGCGCGCTGGCCGCCGGGGTGGTCGGCGTGATCCTGGCCGTCGCGTTCCTGGTCGTGGAGCGCCGGCGTACCCGGCACCCGGACCCGGTGGCGCCGATGCTGCCCCTGGACGTCTTCGGCTCGCGCGAGTTCAGCGCGGTGAACGTGATCACGTTCCTGGTCTACGGCGCGTTCGGCGGGCTGCTGTTCCTGCTGGTCGTTCAGGTCCAGGTGGTATCGGGGTTCTCGCCGATCAAGGCGGGCACCACGCTGCTGCCGGTGACGCTGCTGATGCTGGCCTTCTCGGCCCGGTCCGGCGCCCTGGCCCAGAAGATCGGGCCGCGCTGGCCGATGGCCGTGGGGACCGGGATCGCCGCCGTCGGCCTGGTGCTGATGGTGCGCATCGGCCCGCACGCCTCCTACGTGACCGATGTGCTGCCCGCGGTGATCGTGTTCGCGGTCGGCCTCACGCTGACCGTCGCCCCGCTCACCGCCACCGTGCTGGCGACGGCGGATGTCCGGCACGCCGGGGTGGCCAGCGGCGTCAACAACGCGGTGGCCAGGGCGGCCGGGCTGCTGGCCGTGGCCGCGCTCCCGGCCGCGGTCGGGCTGGGCGCGGCTAGCTACCACCACCCGGCCAGCTTCAACAGCGGCTTCGACAAGGCCGCGATCATCTGCGCGGTGATCCTGGCTATCGCCTCGGTCTTGTCGGCGCTGCTGATCCGCGGCGACGTGCTGAACCCGCAGTCGGGTGCGGCAGCCGCGAAGCCCGAGTGCCTGACCAACTGCGCGGTGGGTGCCCCGCCGCTGGAGCCCGTCCGGTCGTCCGGACCCTCATAGGCGGGGCCAGGGGCTCAGTTATCCAGCCCGAGGGTGAACGTGGGCCGCGGCGTGGTCTCCGGAAGCTTGTGCTCGGCCGACAGCCGGCGGATAGAGGTGCCGGTGGCCAGGAACTCGGTCGCGTGCGCGCCCCACACGTGGTTGAACACGCCCACGGTCACCCCGACGATGCCCGACGCGCGGGCCTGGCTGGCCTCGGCCTGCATGCGGACCAGCGCGAGCTCGCGCGCCTCGTAGACGCCCTGGGTGAACTGCGGCATCTCCTGGTTCTGGCCGGCCTGGCGCAGCGACTGCATGATCCCCTGATGCGCGATGTGATAGACGCAGGTGCCGAGCACGAACGACACCGGCACCGCGCCGCTGGCCAGCAGCCGGAAGAAGTCCTGGCCGGTCAGGTCGGAGGTGAAGGCCCGGCCGTCGGGGGCGCGGTGGGCGCCGGTGCCCTCCATCGCCCGCACGGCGGTGCCGGTCGACACGAACTCCAGCACGTCCTGGCCCCAGGCGTACATCTGCATCTTGAGCGTGACGCCGACGATCCCGTCGGCCTGGAGGTGGTCGGCCTCGGCGCGCATCCGGCTCATGGCCAGCTCGCGCGCGTTGTACATGGCCTGGGTGAGCACCTGAAGCTCGGTGTTCTTGCCCCAGCGGGCCACCTGGAGGCCCACGTGGTAGATAGAGGAGCCGACGACGAAGCCCAGCGGCTCGAATCCGGCCTCGCCGAGCAGCGCGTACTCCGAGACCGACAGGTCGGAGGTGAAGACGCCGGACGGGTCGGCGCCCGCGGTGTGGGCCAGCCGGGAGTCGGCGGCCTCCGGCTCCCAGCTCGCGGACTGATCCTGCTGGCCTGAGAACTTCGGCATGACGATGTCATCCTCTCCGGAGCCGGTGCGTGGCACGCGTAGCGTACTGCCGCAGGGAGGATCGCCGCTGCCGGTGCCGGTGGCCGGCCCGCGGCTCGGGCACGGCCGGGGCCGGGCGGGCGTCGGCCGACTGCCTCGCGTCCTGCCGCGTGCTGGTCCGCGTCCTGCTTCGCGTGCTGCTCCGTCCCGGCTGGCGGCACCTCCTCGCGGGCGGCCGGCCGGGTGATGACCTCGATCTCCTTCGAGCGCTGCTGGGCGCCGGCGTAGAGCTCGTAGGAGCGCAGGTCCGCGTCGGTCAGCGGCGGCGGGTTGAGGCTGCGCGGCCAGAGCCGCCGCACCCGGACCACGTTCAGCTCGACCACGTAGAGCGTGATCTGCGCCTGGAGGTAGAACCAGGCCAGCAGGCCCAGCACGACGCCGAACACCCCGTAGGCCGAGTTGCTGTTCACGGCATGGGCGACGAAATAGCCGCCGAGGACCTGGAGCACCTGCCAGGCCACGGCGGCCAGGATCGCGCTCAGCCGCAGGTCACGAGTGGCGACCTCCTTGGCGGTGGCGATCCTGAAGCCCAGCCAGAACAGCCCGATGTTGAGCAGCAGCGAGATGGCGACGGTCAGGATGTGGGCGAAGACCCCGCTGATCACGTGCCCGGTGCCCCCGGCCAGGCTGGACAGCACGATCGTGGCCAGGATGCCGGGCCCGATGACCAGGACCAGTGCCAGGCTGCGCAGCTGGTTCCACGGGAAGCCAGGCTGCCGCAGGAACGGGACCTCCCAGACCGAGTTGAGGGCGTTCTGCGCGGCGCTGGCCACGCCGCGCGCGGCCAGCAGGGTCAGGATCAGGCCGATGGCCAGCGCCAGCCCGGTCTGGTGCAGCCCGTGCACGTTGCTGAGCAGGTCCTTGCCGACGACCGGATACTGGCTGAGCGCCGAGCTCTTCAGCTTGGCCACTTCCGCCGGATTGTTGCTGAGCACCAGGTCGAGGATGGTGACGAAGACCAGCAGCAGCGGGAAGATCGAGGCGAACGCGTAGTAGGAGATCAGCGCGGCCAGGTTGCCGGCCTGATCGTCGCCGAACTTCTTCCAGGTGGCCACCGGGATCGCCAGCCAGGGCCGCCCCTGCTGGGTCCGGTCCGCGGTGCGCACAAGCTGCTGAAATTTGTTCATGTTGCCGGCAAACTACCCGGTCTGGCGCGGATCACGCGGGCAGGCCAGCCGGGCCCCACGGCGCGGGCCGGACTGGGGCCAGGTGGCGGCTGGGGTCAGGCGCCCCCGGGTTCAGGGCCGCCGCCGCCCGGGCCGCCTCCGGACCCCGCGGCCAGGTCCAGGTCCGTCGCGCCGACCCGGTGGCCCATGGCGCAGCGCAGCTCGGCCCGGACCGGCCCGCCGCAGCCGCGGTGGCGCACCGCGACCGGCGGCGCGCCGTCGGCCAGCCACCGGTCGCCCCAGTTCAGCAGAGCGATGAGGACCGGGAGCAGGTCGGCGCCCATGTCGGTGAGCCGGTAGGCCATCCGGGTCCGCTGACCCGGATCGCGGTACGGCTCGCGCCGCAGCAGGCCCTGATCGACGAGGTCGCGCAGCCGGGTCGCGGTGACCGGCTCGCTGATCCCGGCCCGCCCGGCGAAGTCGTCGAACCGGGTGGTGCCGTAGAACGCCTCGCGCATGATCAGCAGCGCGGAGCGGTTCCCGGCTACCTCCAGGGCGCGGCGGATTGAGCACCGCTCCCGGGCCCAGGCCTGGTGCACCGACCCGTCGTGCGCCAGGCTGGCGGGCGCCGGGTCGTCGTGCGCCTGGATCCCGTTGACCAGGCCGTAGTGGGCGGCACCGTCGTCGGGGCCGCCCTGCTGTGACTCTTTGTCATCAGGGAGATGCAGAGTGTAGTCCACTGGCCTACTGTAGCTGACTTGGGTAATCCGAAGTCAGCGCGGGCGGGGAGATAATGAGATACGGGGGTCCGGGGCCAGGAAGGGGTGAGCGCCTGTGGGCCAGGACTATGCGCGGGACGGCACGCTTGTCGGCAGCATCGGCGTGATCACCATCGCCACCAGGGGCCAGGCTGGTCCCGGCGAGGTGCTGGTCCAGATCCGCGGCGGCTCGGAGACCTTTATCGCCTGGTCGCCCGAGCCGCTGCCCCGCGGGAGCACGGTCCTGGTCATCGAATCGCGTGGCACCAGGACCGTTGACGTAAGCCCGTGGACCGACCCGCTGGCCCACTTCCCCGAAGGCTGAGTGAGGAGTAAGAAGGTTATTCGTGCGTATTCGCCAGTAACCTCCCTACTGGCCCCGCTCGGCCCCGACTGGAGATGAAAGATGTTTGGATATCGTGTTCCGCGGCCCGATGAGGCCATGCTCGTTGCAGGCGGCAGGCACGGGCGCGATGGCGCCCCATTCAAGGTCGTCACCGGACACGGCGCATTCGTGCCGCCGTTCATCAGGAAGGTCAATTTCCTCACTCTGTCCATGACCGAGTCAGAGGTCTCCGAGACCTGCGTGACCCGGCAGGGCATCTCGCTCAATGTCCGGGCCGTGATTGCGTTCAAGGTCGGCAACGACGAGGAGAGCATCGTCAACGCCGGCCAGCGATTCCTGTCCGACCAGGACCAGATGTCCACCCTGACCGGACGGATCTTCGCCGGGCACCTGCGTTCGATCATCGGCTCGATGACCGTCGAGGAGATCGTCACCGAGCGGCAGAAGCTCGCGACTGAGGTGCTGGACGGATCCAAGTCGGAGATGGCCAAGATCGGCCTGACCGTCGACTCGCTCCAGATCCAGTCGATCGACGACAACAACATCGGGTACATCGACGCGATGGCGGCGCCGCACAACGCGGCCATCCAGCGCCAGGCTCAGATCGCTCAGGCCCAGGCCAACCAGGCCTCGGCCGAGGCGCAGCAGCAGTCGCAGCGCGCCCAGGCGGAGTACACCCGGCAGACCTCCGTGGTCCAGGCCCAGTACAAGGCGGAGGTGGACAAGGCGCAGGCCGAGGCGGCGCAGGCCGGCCCGCTGGCCCAGGCTCAGGCCACGATGGCCGTGCTCTCGGCCCAGGCCGACCTGGCTCAGCGCCAGGCTGACCTGCGCCAGCGTCAGCTCGTCGCCGAGGTGATCAGGCCTGCCGAGGCTGAGGCCGAGAAGGTCCGCATCCTGGCCGTGGCCGACGCCAAGCGGGTCACCATGCAGGCCGAGGCCGCCGCCTCGCACAACCGGGTCGCCCTGGACCGGATGCTGATCGAGCAGCTGCCGCTGATCGTCCGGGAGGCGGCAAGCGGGCTGGCCGGGGCCAACATCAACGTGCTGAATGGCGCGGACGGCCTGGGCGAGATCGCCGCGGGCCTGGTCGGCCAGGGCCTGTCAATCCTGGACGCGGTCAAGAAGAACCTGGCCACCGCCGCCCCGCCCCAGCCGTCCTCCTCAGCGCTGGCCGCGTCCGACGACGGCCAGCCCAACCCCGATCAGGCCGCCCGCTAGCCGGATCAGCGTCATGGCTGGCCCTCTGGTTCGGCTGCGGCCGCACCAGAGGGCCAGCGACGGCGCTGCGGCCGGTCCGCCGCGACGGGCGGGCGGATGGCGGGCGAGTGTGCGGCGTGCGGCTATCGCATTGCGCCGAATCCGATTCGGCATACGCGGTATACGCGGTATACGCGAGCGGTGGATTTAGCCGCGTCGCGACTGTTGTTTGCGAGCGCCCGGCGGCGCCCGCTGCGGTGGTATTTGCGTAAAACCCCGGGCGTGTTTTGCACCAATGCCAGGCTGTCCCCCGCCTTGTCCGTTTAGTCCCGGCGAGAAAACTGATTACCTCCCGTTGCGCCGGGGACACCCGTGGTAACGTACAACTACTGACTGGCAGGGCGGGATAACAGAGCGTAACCTTAGCCAGCATCGTCGCAGTATCATCGCCAGCCGTTACCGGTTTCGGCTTGACCGCCCAAGCCTCCGGATTATGGCAGTCGGTCTGGCGAATTCCAAACAGGAAGGAATTCCCCAATGCGTAACCGCTTTGCGAGGGCGTGTTCTGTGCTCGCGGCTGGGGTCGCCGTCACGTCTGTGATTGGCCTCTCTGCGGCGAGCGTGGCGTCCGCCGCCACCACCAAGGTCCACCCGAACGCAACGCCTGCTTGCGGGTTCAACTGCTTCAACCTGTCGAGCCTGACGCTCGGCCGCGGCACGATCCAGAACGCCTACGTGCCCGGTGACACCGGCACCGGCGGCCGGGTCGGCCAGCGGGTCAACATGAACTTCGCCAGCAACAGCCACCCGAACCAGGACTTCACTGGCGCTCAGGTCGGCACCCTGCTCAACTTCTGCCCGAACTTCGGCGGGAGCGGCCTCTCGTCCACCTCGTACGTCTGCATCAACTACCCGTCGAACTACCCGGTGTTCGAGGCCAACTGGTCGCCGTTCGGCAACGAGAGCGGCCTGTGCACCGGCGCGTTCCAGCCGGTGTTCAGCGGCGAGAACGTCACGCTGCAGAACTGCGGCAGCCAGACCAGCACGATCTGGGTCGGCGACCTGAAGAACGCCACCTTCCACCACGGGCACCTCTACACCCCGTGGGTGAATGGCGCGAGCACCAACTTCAGCCACCCGCTGACCCTGCAGGTTGACCCGGGCACGCAGCGCCCGATCAACCAGCTCAAGCTGGCCAACCTGAACACCCTGACCGGCGGCGTCTCGCCCGACAGCCAGGAGTTCACGCTCACCTTCGGGCCGGTCCACTAACCTAGCCCGGCCATTGCCCCGGCGGCGGGCGGCGCAACGTCAGCCGCCAGGGCAGTTCAGATGAGCACAGCGCCGGCACCCGGGCGAGTCACTGCCAGACCCCCCGGACCCGGCTAGGAAAGACACCGGATGCTCCCCCCGCCCATCGGGCGGGGGGAGCGTCTCGTTTTAGATAGACACGCAGTGCTCCCCGTCCGCGCCGGGCGGGGGAGCATCTGCATTCGCGCCGGGCATAGCATCTGGTTTGTGCAGCCGTCAGCGGACCGGTCAGCGGGCCAGGAGGGCCCGGTGATATCGCCGGGGGTGGGCCGGACCGCCCTGGCGGTGGCCCGCGTTCGCGCGGCCGAGACCGCCCGTCCGGACCGGCTGTTCGATGATCCTCTCGCCGCCACGTTCGCGGCCGCGGCACCGGCCGACCAGGCGCCCACCGACGACCAGCCACCCAGGCCGGCCGGGACTTCCGGCAGCCGGCTCGGCTTCCACGTGGTGATCCGGACCCGGTTCTACGACGACTACCTGCTCGGTGCCGTGGCGGCCGGGTGCCGTCAGGTGGTGCTGGTCGCCGCCGGGCTCGACTGCCGGGCGTTCCGCCTGGACTGGCCCGACGGCGTGTCGCTGTTCGAGCTGGACCAGCCTGACGTGCTGGAGTTCAAGCAGGCGGTGCTCAGCGGCCGGGGCGCCCGGCCCCGTGCCCGGCGCCGCGCGGTCCCGGTCGACCTGCGCGGCGACTGGCCCGCCCGGCTGGCCGAGGCGGGCTTCGACCCGGCCCGGCCGACCGCCTGGCTGGTCGAGGGCCTGCTGATCTACCTGTCCAGCGACCAGGCCGCCCGGCTGCTGACCGACGTGGGGACGCTGTCGGCGCCGGGCAGCCAGCTGGCCCTGGAGCGGGGCGAGTGGGCGCCCGGCCTGATCCGCGAGATCAGCGCCACGCCGCGCGGGGCCCGGCTGGCCGCGCTGTGGCAGGGCGGGCTCGGCGAGGACAACGCCGCCTGGCTGGCCGGGCACGGCTGGCGGGCGGCCCGGCACGACCTGGCCGAGGTGGCGGCGGGCTACGGCCGCCCGGCGCCAGACGACTCCCGCAGCGGATTCGTCACCGCCACCCGATGACTTCGGCCCTGGCCGCACGTCAGTACCTCATGACCGTGCCGTACCGGGGGGACCCAGCGTGCCCCGGGGACACCCCAGACCCCGATGGCGCTATCCCTCCCGCGCCGCCTGCCGGCGGCAAGAGCGCGAGGCGCACGCCCTGGGACTCCGACCAGGCCCGCGAGGTGCCCGAGGACGTCCCCTCGCTGCGGCCGCCCTGGCTGGACGAGCTGGGCGTGCTGGCGGGGGAGTGGGAGACCGAGGCGTGGCTGCCGTACGGTCCCGCTGGGGCGGTGCGCGGGCTCACCACCTTCGAGTGGCTGGCCGGCCAGCACTACGTCATCCAGCGGTTCTGGGCCGACCACCGACGGGCCCCGAACGGCCTGGCGATCATCGGCGCCAGCGCGGACGGGATGTTCACCCAGCGGTACTTCGACTCCCGCGGCGTGCAGCGCGTCTACGCCATGAGCCTGCGCGGCGGGGTCTGGCGGCTCTGGCGCGACGCGCCGGGCTTCTGGCAGCGTTACGCTGGGACGCTCGACCCGGACGGCACGACGATCACCGGTGCCTGGGAGCTCTCGAAGGACGGCCTGAGCTGGAACCACGACTTTGACCTCAGCTACCGGAGGATCGCCTGACCTGGCCGCCCGGCCGGCCCTGAAGCCGGCCGAGCAGCGAGCCCTGGCCCAGATCCGGGCCGAGCTCAGCCGGGTGATCCGGTACGACGACGAGTCGATCGTGCACGACCAGTGGATCCGCCAGCGCTACGACATCGGCGCTTTCGCCAGCTACGCCCCGGCTCGGACCGCTGCCGCGGTGACCGCCTGGCACGAGGCCGGCCACGCGGTCGCCGCGCTGGCCGTCGGGGCGCGGTTCAGCTCGGCCAGCATCCGGCACGGGTCCGGCCGCCACGGCCGGGCCAGCCAGGGCCGGGTGCATGGCATCGCGGGCGCCGCCGACCTGGAGTTCGTGGTCGACGCGGCCGGCCAGATCGCCGAGCGGCTGCGCGGCTGGACCATGCTCGACGGCGACCAGGAGCTGCGGGCCTGGCTGCCCACCTGGCGGGCCGACGGCGGCGATGCCCGGCGCTTCCGCCAGACCCTGCGCACCCGGTTCGGTCAGGACGAGGTCGGCGCCTGGCGGTACAGCGAGCAGCTGCTGACCCCGCGGCGCCTGGCGATCCACCGGGTGGCCAGGGCCCTGCTCGTGCACCCCCGGTACCTGCCCTATGCCGTCGTGGCGGCCCTGGCCGAGGACGACTGAGGCCCGTTAGTGAATTACGGCGGGTCACCAGCCCGTCACGGGCGAGTCGGCCGTGCGCGGCCGGCCCTGCCCGGCGTACCGTCGGTGCCATGACCACCTGGGACGAACTCAAGCCCATTCTCACCCGGCTGGCCAGCGCGGATCCCGTGCCGCTGACGAGCTGGCCCGACCCCGCCCAGGACGATGGCCGGCAGCCGCCGTTCGCGATCGAGCTGGAGCCGTGGGCCATCGACGTCGCGCAGGATCTGCACGCCAAGTTCGGCGATGACGTCCAGCTCATGGTGGGGGCGCTGCGCTATCCGGAGCGCACCCTGCCGATGCCGCCCACCGCGGGCCCGCCGGTGCCCGTGATGGATCCCGGCGAGCTGTCCGTCACCCTGGACGGGCCGCTGTCCATCCGGTCCGGCACGATGGCCCACCACGGCCTGGTCGTGCGCAACCTGGGCCGCAGCGACGTGGTGATCGGGACCACCGGGGAGCTGATCGCCGAGGTGGTGGACCCGGCCACCGGCGAGGTCGTGGGCGGCTACTCGGGCGCCGTGCGGCTCATGCTCCAGACCTTCACGGTGGCCCCGGCCACCGCGAAGCGGATCCCGATGCTGGTCGCGACGGCCAGCCGGGTGCCCGACCTGGGCTACGCGATCCCGCCTGGCCAGTGGGGACTCCAGGTCACGCTGGATCCGGCCGCGGGCCGGGCCGTGCGCACCCCGCCGCTCCCGATGACCGTCACCGGCTGAGGCGTCCCGCTCGCGCGGGCCCGACCCGGCTGTCCGCTGGCCGTCTTGCCGCCGCAGGCGCTGATAGAGCCCGCGCGGTTGTGATCAGCCGCGCTCGCGCAGCCACTCCAGGGCCTGGACGGCCGAGTTGAGGACCGAGATGTGGCCGTCGTCGGGGTACCGTCGCAGCTGCGCGGACGGCAGGTGAGTGGCCAGCCACTCGCCGTGCGAGCTGGGCACCACCCGGTCCTGGCCGCCGTGCATCAGCAGCACCGGCGGGGTGACCTGGCCCGGCTCGAAACCCCACGGCGAGACGTAGGCCAGGTCGTCGTCGATCAGCCCGCCGGGGCCGCCGTCAATGGCCGGCCCGACGACCTCGCCGAACCAGCCCCACGCGCCGTCGAACGCGGCCCGGTCGGCGGGGGTGAACATCTCCGGGTCGAAGTCGGCCTCGGCCTCATGGCGCTCCTTGGCCTCGCGGCCCGCCGCGGCGGCCCGCAGCGAGGCCTCGCCGCCGGCCGACATGCCCGCGAACCAGTCCAGGCCCGCGGCGCCGAACGGGGCCAGCCCGGACACGCTGACCACGGCGACGACCCGTTCGGGCAGCAGCGCGCCGCAGGCCAGCGCGTGCGGCCCGCCGCCCGAGTGGCCCATGACCGCGAAGGAGCCCAGGTCCAGCGCGTCGGCCACGGCGGCCGCGTACCCGGCCGCCGAGGCGATGTCGCGGCCGGGGAACGGGGTCGACGAACCGTAACCGGGGCGGTCGTAGGACACCCAGCGGATGTTGAGCCGGGCCGAGTCGGGGAACAACGGCGCGGGTGGTGTGCCAATGTTCGGGGTGCCGTGATGCCAGAGCACGGTCAGGGTGGCCTCGTTGCCCGGGCCGGTGTCGTATACGTGCAGCGTGCGCCCGTCGCTGAGGGCCAGGTCGGTCTCGGAAGTCACGCGGCGAGCCTAGCCGCCGGGTCGGACAGCCAAATCGGACAGTCGGGGTCGGACAGCCAGGTCGGACAGCGCTGTCCGCCCCGGTATTCCGGCCGCCCCGCCGACCGTCCTTTCTCCCGCGAACCGCCGCTGTAACGACGTCGTTGTAACAACCGCGTCGCTACAACGACGTCAGAGCAACAACCACGTCGTTGCCCGGCCGCTCAGCCCGCCGCCGTTTGGGGCGCGTGTTACTCGCGGTAGATGCGTGAAGGGTGAGGCGAACCAGAGTGGGGCCGGTCCCGCTGGCTCACGCTCGCAGCGGCGTGAAAGGGCCAGCCCGGTTGCTCCGGCGGCGTGAACGGGCAGCCCGCTTGTTCCGGCGGCGTGAAAGGGCCAGCCCGGTTGCTCCGGCGGCGTGAACGGGCCATCCACGTCACTGGTCCAGCGTGCTCGAGTGATGTGAAAGGGCCGACCACGTCGCTGGGCGCCTGGCCCTCCGGCTGCTGTCCGGTCTCGCGTCCTGAGTCAGTCTCGCGTCTTGAGTCATAGGTCCTTGATCATCGTGTCAGCGTCCTTGTCGCTGGCATCGACGATGTGGTAGCCCTCGGACAGGTAGAGCCGCTGGGCGTGGTTCTTGCGCTCTACGGCCAGGCTGATCTGGCTGATGCCCCGGGCGCGCGCCTCGGCGGCGATGGACCGCAGGAGCGCCCGGCCCAGGCCGCGGTTCCGCCAGGAGGCGGCCACCCCGATGGTCAGCTCGGGCACGTCCTCGGCCACGAACCCGTAGCCCGGTTCGGCGGTCGGCAGGAACCGCAGCCAGGCCGCGCCGGCCGACTCAGCTGGCGGCGGCTCAGCCGGCGGCTCGTCTGACGCCAGCTCAGCTGGCGGCGGGTCAGCCGGCGTCGCTGGCGCCAGCCCGGCGGCCTCGGCGATCACGCCCAGGTCGGTGTCCCGCGGCCAGCCGGCGATGTAGCGGGCGGTCTTCGAGTCGGCCAGCACGCGCTGGCGGCTGCGCGGCTTCCACTCCGGCGACCAGTTCACCGCCTCCACCAGCATGTCGACCAGGAACGAGCCGTCCTCATCCGTCGCCCGGCGGATCACCCAGGGAGTGTCGGTCACAGCGCCGGAGGCTACTGGCGCAACCGCGCCCGGGCAACTTCCGCGGCGATCGTCGAGGTAGTCGGGGTCAAGGGCCGGCCCACCGACCTATGAGCCTGGACGCAAGGCTGGGTCGGCCGGGGCCAGCCAGCGGAGGTAGGGGTCGGCCAGGGCGAGCAGGCTGTCCTGCTGGCCGCGGTCCGGGTCGCGCAGGCTGGTCCCGATCAGGTACTCGGAGTTGCGCCCGGCCAGCGGGCCGGCCAGCGCGGGGGCGGTGATGCCGGCGGTGGCGACCAGGCCGGGGGCCTCGGCGAAGACCCAGGCCAGCCGACGCCGGCGGGCGGCCTGGCGGAGCTGGTCGGCGAACGCCGCGCGGGCGGCGGGCTCGAGGTAGCTGAGCAGCGAGGCGGTGAAGACCACGATGGGCTCGTCACCGGGGAGGTCGCCCAGCAGCCGGGCGGTGTCGGTGGTGGCGTCGCCGCGGACCACGGCGGGGCCAGGGAGCGCCGCGTACAGGTCGGCGGCGGCGCGCAGGGTGGCCAGGTCGGCGGTGTGCTCGGGCCAGATGAACGCCTCGAGCCAGGCCCGGGCGGCGGGGTCGGCCAGGTCGACCGGGTGCTGGTCCACGCCGAGCCGGACGGTGATGCGCGGGCGGTCACCCAGGATCTTGGCCGCGCGGGCCCCATTCCGTAGCTGGGCGGTCACCGAGCCGCTCACCGAGCCGGTCACGGGCCGGTCACTGAGCCGGGTGGCGGTACTGGCGCATGGTCAGGCCGAACCAGCGATCGGTGATGCCGTCGTCGTGCATGCCCAGCCGGGTGGCGACGGCCTGGGAGGCGACGTTGTCCAGATCGGTCAGGGCCAGCACCGGGTCGATTCCGGCCGCCGCGGCCGCGGCGAGGACCGCCCGGGCGGCCTCGGTGGCCAGGCCCTGGCCCTGATAGCGCGGGTGCAGGTGCCAGCCCACCTCGACCAGGCCGGTCGGCCCGGCGGCGTCGGTCAGCGGCAGCAGCAGAAGCGTCCCCACCGGCCCGTCGGGCTGGGGATCTGGCCCGGCTGGGTCCAGCGGAACGATCGCCCACAGCCCGAGCGGGCGGTCGAGGCCGGCCTCGTGAGCCCGCCATCGGCCCAGGCGTTCGCGGGCCTCGTCGGTGCTGGCCAGCGGCTGGCGTGGCTGGGGCCCCAGCCAGCGAGACACCTCGTCGGTGGAGTAGATGTCGAAGAACGCGGGGAGGTCGGACTCCTCCCAGCTCCGCAGCAGCAGGCGCGGCGTGCGCAGCAGTTCCACTCGCCGGACGATAGCGCGGCGGAGCGACGCGCCCCAAGCCGCTTGGCAAGGGCAGTTCAGTGGTATATAACGCTTGAGTGACTAAGCGAGCAATGCAGGAAGCCACCTTCCTGATCCTGACCGCGCTGGCCGCCGGCAGTCAGCACGGCTACGGGATCATCACCGACGTCCACGAGATCTCGGACGGCCGGGTCCGGCTGCGCGCCGGCACCTTGTACACGGCGCTGGACCGGCTGCGCGCCGATGAGCTGATTGACATCGATCGCGAGGAGATCGTGGACAACCGGCTGCGCCGGTACTACCGGCTCACCCCGAAGGGGTCGGAGCTGCTGGCCGCCGAGGCCGCCCGGCTCCAGGCCAACGCGTCCGCCGCGCTGTCGCGCCTGCATCCGGCCGGAGGGACGACATGAGCGAGTCGGCCGGGCTGGAGGACGGCTACCGCCGGCTCCTGGCCTGGTACCCGCGGTCGTTCCGGCAGGAGCAGGAAGACGAGATGCTGGCCGTCCTGATGGCCAGCGCCGAGCCGGGCCAGCGGCGCCCCCGCTGGCTGGAGCGAGTCGACCTGATCAAGAGCGCGGTGACGATGCGCCTGGTCCGTGCCCTGCGGCCCGCCCCGGCGAGTCAGGGCTGGACCCGGGCGCTGGCGGTCTTCGGCGTGATCGCGCCGGTGTTCCTGGTGATGGTCGCCGTGCTTGAAGTGGCCGTGCCCTATTACGTGCCGACCAGCCGGCTGCCCCACGGGTTCTTGGCTGGGCTTGGCCGCCATCCGGAGATCGGCGGGCTGTCCCTGCTCCGGGTGCCGTTCTTCGACGTCGCCGTCGGCATCCAGATCGTGGTGGCGGGGCTGGCGCTGCTCGGGCGTCGGCGCCTGGCGCTGATCGCGATGGTCGTGTCCGTCGCGTACTGGGTCGTGTACTGGATCGTGTTCGTCTACGGGATCTCTCGCGTTCCGGACGCGATGCAGCTGCTCACCGCCAGCGCCTACCTCGTCGGGGGCGTGGCCCTGCTCGTGTCGCCGGACGCGCAGCAGGGCCGCCACTTGCTGAGCTGGCGGCACTGGGCCGCGCTGGTTCCGGCTGCCGCCCTGGTCCAGGTCACCACCTTGATGCTCGACATGCAGCAAGGCCTGCTGTACTTCTTCCTGGGGCGCCGGCAGGATCTCACGGGTTACCTGGTGCTGAGCGCAGCGCTCGCGGTGGTCACGGTGGCCCTGGTCGTGATCTTGAAGCTGAGCTGGTATTTCCTGCTGCTGCTCGCGGTCCTGTTCTATCCCTACGCGATGCAGCTCGCCTTCTCCGGCGTCTTCCACGATCGGTTCGGCACCAACCTGCTCAGGCTGCCGACGCCGGGCCACCTGATCGTGCTGTTCGTGCCGCCCGTGCTGTTCGCCTGCGCGGTGTTGCTGATTGCCGCATGGTCGCGCCAGTCCGTCACGACCTCCGTCGGCCGTGCGGCGTAGCACCGTTTACCGTAGCCGCACGATGATAGACACCATGCTGATCGGCGAGCTCGCGGCTGCGAGGCGGGCGCGGCCCGAACGTTCAGACTGGAGACTCCCGCGATGACCGACTACACCACGCTGCCCGACAACCTGCCGGTGCCCGAGGACGACGGCGCCGCCGACCACCTGGCCGGCCTGGCGCATGCCCGCCCTGACCCTGCCCGCCAGCGACGGCAGCACCGTCGATCTCGCCGCGCTCGGCCCCGGCCGGACGATCATCTACCTGTACCCGATGACCGGCCAGCCCGGCGTGGACCTGCCCGAGGGCTGGGACTCCATCCCCGGCGCCCGCGGCTGCTCGACCGAGGCCTGCGACTTCCGTGATCACTTCGCCGACCTGCAGCGGGCGGGCGCGGCGCGGGTGTACGGCATGTCCAGCCAGGACCCGGACTACCAGGCCGAGGTAGTGGCGCGGCTGCGGCTGCCGTTCGTGATGCTGTCCGATCAGCGGTTCGCCGTGGGCGACGCGCTCAGCCTGCCCACCTTCGCCGCGTCCGGTCATGACCGGCTGTACGCGCGGCTCACCCTGGTCGTCCGGGACGGGGTCATCGAGCACGCCTTCTACCCGATCTTCCCGCCGAACACCCACGCCCAGCAGGTACTCGCCTGGCTGCACGATCACCTCGACGCCCCAGAAGACAATGATTAACAAGAGTCTCCTCTAGGGCGAATCCGCGACATCTACCTAGGTAGAGTTCGTTGCCGTGGCTCGTCGTTCCGGCTTCTGCGCGCAAACACTGTCGGTGCTGGCCTGCGACTCGTGGCTCACTCGGCTTGGTCGTCTTCTGGTGCGTAGGGGCCCAGGCGCCGGGTTAGCCGCCACTGGCGATATGCCCGGACCGGGTGTGTCAGTGCCTTTTTGAGCTGGGGGTCCACGGGACCGATCCAGTCGGTCGGCACACCCATGACGCGTTGCTGCTCTTCGCCCTGCCGGGCGTGAGGAGCTCTGCCTCTGGGCATGCCGAGCACGCGGTTGGGCTCATAGTTGTCATCGCGCATCGGGTCGCTCCAGTGGCTGTGCTGCCGTTGGAGGTGCTGCCGTCGGCAGCGCCTCGTCTAAGGATGCGGGGACCGCGCTGATCAGGCAAGGGGCCTCGTGCGGGCCACAGCGTGCCCGGCGGGATCAGTCAGTTCGCCCCGACGTGCCCAGGTGCGCGGTTGAGCCCGTCAGCGTTGCGTGACAGGCTCGTGCCCCGTGATCGATGAATTCGCGAAGGAACGCCTCCACGACGATTTGCGCTGGGTACGCGAGGCCTTGGTCTGGAAGCTGGACGGGCTTTCCGAGTACGACATCCGCCGCCCCATGACCTCCACCGGGACCAACCTCCTCGGCCTGGTCAAGCACCTGGCGATCTGGGAGTCCAGATACTTCGGCCAGGTCTTCGGTCGCCCGTTCCCCGAGCCCCTGCCCCGGTGGGATGACGACACCGAGGACGGCGCCGACCTGTGGGCCACCGAGCACGAGACTCGCGAGGACATCGTCGGCCTCTACCGGCGCGTGTGGGAGCACTCGGACGCGACCATCAGCGAGCTCCCCGTCGACGCCCCCGGCCGTGTGCCGTGGTGGCCGCGCCCCGACGTGACGCTGTTCAACATCATGGTCCACCTGCTCTGCGATACCACCCGGCACGCCGGGCACGCCGACATCCTGCGCGAGCAGCTCGACGGCACGGTCGGGATGGACGCGCAGAGTTCGGCCTTGTCCGGACACGACCGTGCATTCTGGGCCGCCCGGCGCGCGAAGGTCGAGCAGGCCGCCCGAGCGGCCGATCCAGCCCGGGCCTGAGCGGGCGAGGATTCTGCCCGAGGATGTGGCGGGGCAGGCTGCTGGGCGCGCGAATCGCCGGGATGGACACTTTCCGGTAAGCCCGGCGATCCGCGCGCTCCTGAGGTCAGCGCCTAGCCAGCGACAGCGCAGCTCGCGCTTCCGCTGGTGCCGTTGGTCTGTCTGGTTGCCATCGTGGGCGATGGCTCGCTGCCAAGCGCCGGCGTGCTGGTCAACTTGAGGTTGTTCGTCTCGCCGGTGAAGCCCTCCTCGACGCAGGTGGGCGCCGAGTTGCTGGTCGCCGTCAAGGCCGTCTGCGCCTGAAGCGTCGTGCTGGAGCCAAAGTTCGCCTCACTACCTCCGCCGTCGCCGTACACGCCCCACTCGGCCGTGTTCCAGAAGGCAGCAAGGTCGACCTCGCTGTCGCTATTGGTGACGCTCGTTGCATGCCCTGAGCCAACCGACAGCGACACCCCGTCCTGACCACCTGACGTGGCGCTGCCGGTCAGGTTCACGGTGGCGAGCTGCGCAGCAGTAACCGTAGACACCGTGCTGGCATTGCTGTTGGTGTAGCAATCGCTGGAGTACGAGAACCAGCCCGACGGGCACGTGGCGTCATAGTTGATCAGCCAGTACTGCATGAAGACATAGCCAGTGCTGCGGGTTTCATAGGTGTACACGAACTGCTGCCACGCCTGGCAGCCGGCGGGATCGCCGCTCTTTGAGCACGCGGGGGAGCCAGCGAAGAACTGGCTGTTGAGCTGGAGTGAGAAGGCGTTTGCGGTCTGCGAGCCTGAACCACCCGGCTGGCCCTTCTCGGTGATGCCCGAGCTCACATCCTGGAACGTTCCAGTGGCCCGGGTGATCAGCCCCGACACCTGGGCCGAGTAGTCGGTGCCATCACCTACCGTCTGTGGCGCGCCGTGCCTTGCTGATCCTGATGGCGGTATCGGTGCCAGGGGAACCTTCGGTGCGGCTACGCACTTGACGGCATGCCACTTCAACGCGGGATACGAAGCGTGGTAGCAGCCGGATCCCGGCTGCCGGAGCCGCGCTATGGCGGCCCGCCACTGCGCCTTCGTTTTTACGGCCGGCTGGGTGGCCGCTAAGGCCGACCCGCTGGTGATGCTCATCGCCGCGAACGCTATTGCAGCGAGAACACCAAGACTCCGCTTGATCTTGTTCAAACTCACTCCTCCACGGTCCATTGCCAGCCAGGCAAGACGGCCGAGTAGCCGCCAATTCGGTTAAACACCTCCGATGTACACCTGTCATCCCTGAAGGAGCGGAGCCTTGTCAAGGTGGCCGTTGAGGGGATTCCGGCGGTCTTGGGGCGTGCGTGACTGGCGTCTCCTGTTTCCTGCTAGCTGCCAATCTCCGTGGCGAGCGGCTGGGCAGGTCAAGGACCGGGCGGAGCCCGGCCGCCGGCAGGCGGCGCCGGGAGGCGTCCTTGAGGTGACCGGCCGGAGCCCCGATGATCGGGCGGCGGGAAACGGGAGCCGGTGGCGGTGCGATCGTGCTCGGTTGTGTCAGGTCCGTCCCATGTCCGGGTCTTCGGTGCGGGCAGTGCCGCTGGCTGCAGTCATCCCTTCGCAGGTCCCGGCCGTGGCCGGGCTGCATGGGGCGGGTCCGCGTCAGGTGCGGCGGTCAGGCGGGGTCAATCAAGAGCGCGCCCGCGCCGCCGGAGCGGCGGGGCAGACAGACCGGCGACCTCGCGCCCGGCCGCTGGCCGGGAACCGCTCATGCGGCCCGGCCCCGGCCGGCGGGCAAGCAGCGGATCTGCTCGTCCCGCAGGCCGTAGAAGACCAGGGTCAGCAGCCGCCGGGCGGCGGCGACCTTGGCGATGTTGCGGGCCTGCTGCCCGCGCCGGCTGATGATGGCCTCCTTGGCCGCGCCGATTACTGAGTCGCGGGGCACGCGCTGGATCGCCTCGATCAGCGCCCAGCGCAGCATCCGCGAGCCCTGCTTGGTGACGTGCCCGCGGGTGACCTTGACGTCGGACTCGCGGTGGCGGGGCGTCAGCCCGGCCCACGAGCACAGCCGGGCCGCGCTGGTGAACCGGTGCACGTCGCCGATCTCGGCGATGATCACCGCGGCCAGCACCGGGCCGATGCCGGGCAGCTGCTGGATCACCCGGTAGCCCCGGTCACCCGCCAGCAGGTCCGCGAGCACCTCGGTGACCATGGTGATCTCGGTGGTGAGCTCGCCGACCAGCTGCCGCAGCGAGGTGACCTTCCCCGCATACGGCTGGGGCAGGCCCAGGCCGTCCAGCCACGCCGACCCGGCCGTCCCGAAGATATCCGAGCAGGTCACCGGCACGCCGAGCTTGGCCAGCACCGCATGGACCTGGTCCTTGCAGCTGGTCCGCAGGCCCACCAGCTTCTGCCGGTACCGCGTCAGCTCCCGCACCTCCCGCACCTGCGGCGGCGCGATCCACGCCTCGGGCAGCCGGCCCATCCGCAGCAGGTCCGCCAGATCGCCCGCGTCACGCACGTCGTTCTTGACCCGCCGGTAGCTGAACGCCTTCACTCCCAGCGGGTGCGCCAGGTGCACCTCCGCGCCCGCCGCCGCCAGCGTGTCCGCCGCCCAGTACCAGCCGTAAGTCGCCTCGAGGACAACCCTCGGCGACTTCCCGGCCCGGGCCAGCTGCGCGCGCAGCTCACCCGGGCTGTTCGTGATCCTCGCCGTTCCGAGCCGCCGGCCATCCTCGGTCATCCGAACCAGCACGCTGCGCCGCCGGTGCAGGTCCATGCCCACGACCTGCCGGCCGTCATAGTCTTCCACTGGGGCCTCCCTTGCCTGGTGGAGACGGATACTTCGCAACTTCCAGCATCCGCCAGGGAGCGGGAGGCTCCGCTCCTTCATCGCATCAAGGAGAAAAATGTACTTATCGGGTCATCACGACGTCGGCCCGCGGGTGCTGATGAGGCTCCGGAGCAGGTGGGGCAGGTCCACGTTCTGAATGCTTGGTACTGCCCGGCCGCCCGGACATCCGTCGGGTCCGTGCTTGGTGCAGCGTCGAGGCTGCACCAAGCACGGGCCGGGCTGTGTTCAGGCGCCAGATCCGGGGCCCAGTGCTACCAGGCGCCAGACAAGACGATCTTGAAAACGTGGTTTCCGCTGGTCCGCCCGAGGCTCGCCTATTGGAATCGAGCCGATGACTTACGCGTTAGGAGCCTTACCTCCTGGCGCGCTGGATCCCGGCCTGCCATGCAAATCGCCGGCGCTGGCTCGAACAGGCCAAACTCAGTGGCCGGGCTCGGCTGCCCTATCCAGCGTCCGGCTGTGTAGATAGAGATCACGCAGTACCCCGAGCTCCGCACCGTGATGGATCTGCTCGTCAAGCTGATGGAGTACGAGCGACGCTTTGTCGTCCTCGGCGTACGGGCCAGCAGCGGGGCCCAGCGGCTCCCACCAGGAATCTGCAGGCAGCTCATGAAGCAGGCCTTGCCAAAAGGCGTGAGCACGTTCCAGGACAGTCATGGCTTCGGCTGCGGTCGCCGGCGCCGGGTCATCCCTCTCAAAGCCTGCGGGCTGTCGCTCGATGCCCAGCCACTGCGCATTCCGGATTCCTCCGTAGCATTCAACGAGGTGCCACAGCCGCCACGCGATCGTCGTGAAGGGCGGGATTTCAGGTGGGTCCGAATCATCCGCCTGGTAGTTGTCCGAGCCCACCCGGCGAATCGTCCAGCAGTTGGGAACCGGCTCCCAGAAATACTCGGTATCGGTGAGGCCGTCGAGCCTGTCGCGGGTGCGCTCGTACACATAATCCGAAAGGCCAATGAGGTCGGCTTTCGCGTTAGCCATGCCTGGAGCCTAGCTGCGGCTGGCAGGGTCAGGCAGGTAGCCGCCCCGTCAACTGTGCAGTCACCGGCCCGGGTGGCTGGGCGTTTCCGTCGTTATCCTGGAGATGTGCGGATCGAGGTGCTGTCGGCCGTCGGGCGGTGGGACCACTTCGCGTCGCTGATGGTGCCGGGCAAGCCGGGCGGCGGCGGGTGCGTGTGCATGGCCTACCGCAACTCCAGCCTGGATACGCCTGGCCGGATCAAGCACATGCGCGGGCTGTGTGACAGCGAGCCCGGCCCTGGCGTTCTCGCGTTCGCGGACGGCGAGGTCGTCGGCTGGTGCTCGATCGCGCCGAAGGCTACCTATCGCGCCCTGGTCAACTCGCGGACCATTCCGCATGTTGATGACGCGGACGCGTGGTCGGCGGTTTGCTTTGTGGTGCGCCCTGGATTCCGGCGCAGGGGATTGATGCACGAGCTGCTTGATGGCGCTGTTGAGCACGCGCGCGCGAACGGGGCGAGCGTGATTGAGGGTTACCCGATAGAGCCGGATGGTGACCGAGTCGACCAGACCAGCGCGTATGTGGGCACCGTCCGCTTGTTCGAGGCACACGGATTCGGGCGCGTGCAGCAGACGACGGGCCGAAGCGGCGGCAAGTCACGCTGGCTTGTGCGCCGCGAGCTCGCCTGAGCTTGCAGATCCGGGAGTCCCGGTCAGCGACGCGGGCGCGGACCCTCGAAATACCGGGCGGTGGAGACCGCCCGGTTTGAGCGACGGGCCGTGTCAGTACTTGCGAGCGGAGGGGAAGGAAACCAGACGGATGGAAGGAACAGACCGTGACGGCGGAGTTGACGGCCCGGGCCCGGGGCGGCGACCAGGAGGCGTTCCGGGAGCTTGTGGATCCCTATCAGCGCGAGCTGCAGGTCCACTGCTACCGGATCCTTGGCTCCGCGCAGGACGCCGAGGATGCGCTGCAGGAGACGCTGCTGGCCGCCTGGCGCGGGCTGGCCAGTTTCGAGCAGCGGGCGTCGATTCGCACCTGGCTGTACCGGATCGCCACCAATCGCTGTCTGAACACCCTGCGCGCCGGTAGCCGGAGCGTGACGGTGGATGCCCCGCAGTCGTGGCCCGACCCGCCCGAGCCGACGCGGGTGGGCGATGTGCCGTGGCTCGAACCGTATCCCGACCTGCTGCTCGACGAGCTGGCTGAGCCTGAGCTGGGACCGGAGGCCCGGTACGAGAGCACGGAGGCGATCTCCCTGGCCTTCATCACCGCCCTGCAGCTGCTCCCGCCTCGCCAGCGCGCCGTACTCGTGCTGCGCGATGTGCTCGGCTTCAGCACGGCGGAGACCGCAGGCATGCTCCAAGCCTCGATCGAGTCGGTGGCCAGTGCCCTCAAACGGGCGCGGGCGACGCTGGCCCGGCGGTCAGCCGAGGCACCCGACCACGAACTGCCGCCCGCGCCGGGGTCACCGGCCGAGCGTGCGCTGGTACGGCAGCTCACCGAGGCTTACGCGTCGGGGGACGTGCATGGCATCGTCAGCTTGCTGACCGATGACGTGTGGCTGAGGATGCCACCCGCGCCCTTCGAGTACCAGGGCCGCGAGGTAGCCGTCCGAGGACTGTCCCTGTTGTTCGGCAGCGGGCTCCGTTACCGGCTCGTGGCCACGCGCGCGAACGGCCAGCCGGCCTTCGGCATCTACGTGCACGACCCCCGCTCCGACGTCCTGCACGCGAACGGTCTCATCGTTCTCGCCCTGGCCGGCAGCAAGATCAGCGAGATCACCCGCTTCGACAACAGCAACCTGGCCCGCTTCGGCCTGCCCCGCACCCTCGACGCGTAACGGCGGCCAGCTAGTTCCCCGCTAAGACCTCTCACCTGGAGTTTGCCATGCCCGAATCAGCTTCCCGGCCTGCGCTGTCCGGGTCTTCCCCGGCTGCGCCGACGGCATCAGCAGGACCCGAACCAGGAAGACGTCGCTGGCTGATCCTGGCCGTCGTCGGCGTGGCCCAGCTCATGGTGGTGCTGGACGCCACCATCGTGAACATTGCTCTTCCATCAGCCCAGCAGGCGCTGGGCTTTTCCACCACCGACCGGGAGTGGGTCATCACCGCCTATGCGCTGGCGTTCGGTGGCCTGCTGATCGTCGGCGGCCGGCTGTCGGACCTGCTGGGCCGCAAGAGGACGTTTGTCGCCGGGCTGGCCGGGTTCGCGGTTGCCTCGGCTCTGGGCGGCGCCGCACCAGATTTCGGTGCGCTGGTTGCCGCGCGGGCCGTGCAAGGCGGGTTCGGTGCGCTGCTGGCGCCGTCCGCGCTGGCCCTGCTCACCACGACCTTCACCGAAGAACGCGAGCGCGGCAAAGCGCTCGGCATCTTCACCGCCATCGCCGGCGGCGGCGGCGCGATCGGCCTGATCCTCGGCGGCGTCCTGACCGAGTACCTGTCCTGGCGCTGGTGCCTGTACGTCAACGTCGCCTTCGCCGCGCTCGCCCTGGCCGGTGCCATCCCGCTGATCAGGAACCAGCCCCGCAACCCCGGAGCCAGGCTTGATGTACCAGGCAGCCTCCTGGCCGCCGGCGGCCTCGTCGGCATCGTGTACGGCTTCAGCCAGGCCGCCACCAGCGGCTGGGGCGCCGCAGCGACCGTAGGCCCGATCGTCGCGGGAGTTGTCCTCCTGGGCGCGTTCGTCGCGGTGGAGCAGCGGGTCGCGCACCCACTGGTGCCGCTCGGCATCATCGCCAGCCGGACCCGCGGCCCCGCCTACCTCGGCGCCCTCATCGGCGGAATCGGGCTGATCGGCGCGTTCCTTCTCATCACCTACTACCTCCAGGACGTCCTGGGATTCAGCCCGCTGCGAGCCGGGCTCGCCTTCCTGCCCTTCATCGCCGGTGTCGTGGTCGCGGCCAACTTCGTGAGCAATAGGGGCCTGAAACGGTTCGGGCCCAAGGTGGTCGTTCCCGTCGGCATGATCCTGGCCGCCGGGGCGGCTGGCTGGCTGACCGGGCTGGGCGTTGCGGGCGACTACGGAACTCGGGTGGCCCCGGCCCTGGTTCTCCTCGGGCTCGGCACCGGCGGCATCGTCACGACCGCCTTCAGCCTCGGCCCGGCCGGAGCCAGGCCCGCCGACAGCGGCGTCGCTGCCGCCCTGGTGAACAGCAGTAATCAGGTGGGCGGCTCGCTGGGCGCCGCCCTGCTCAACACCATCGCCGCCACCGCCGCCGCGAGCTACCTGACCCATCACCAGCCGGACGTCAGCCCGCAATCCGCGACCGTCCATGGCGACGTCATCGCGTTCACGTTCCTGGCCATCCTGTTCGCCGCAGGTGCCGTCGTCACCGCGCTGCTCTTCCCGCGGCGCCCGTAGCTGCCCGCTCCAGCGCTACGACGGCGAACCCTCATGACCAGCTTGGAAGGCTGCGGCGCGCGGCCTTCCGAACTGCACTAGGGGTCGCCGCCGGGAGGCCGCCAGGCGGCGACCCCTGCAGCGGCGACCCCTGCAAAGGAGAGGCGACCCCTACAAAGGAGATCGCCCTACGCCGT
>CAWGHW010000014.1:0-85194 GCA_963822485.1 uncultured Actinomycetota bacterium | reverse complement strand
CTGCTGCGCCATCCGCTGCTCGACGCGGCGGCGGGGCTGGTCGCGCTCGCCTGGCTGCGGGCGGGCTGGCCGGGCGTGGCCGTGCTGGCCGCCGTCGTCCTGGCGGCGCTGGTCGTGCTGCGGCTGGCCTGGCCGCACTGGTTCGCCCGGCTGGTGTCCGGCCCGGCGCGCAACCGGTGGCGGTGGTGGTTCTACCGGCGGCACTGGCACGCCGTGCTGACCATCGCCCGGCTCGCCCCGACCTACCGGGGCCGGGTCGTCGTCCCGGTGCTGGCCGGGTCACGGTCACCGGATGCACCGACCGGGTGACGGTCCGGCTGGTGTCCGGGCAGTCCCCGGCCGACTTCGCCGACCGGGCCGAGGGCACTCGCGCACGGGTTCCGCGCGCACCTGTGCCGGGTCCGCACCGGCACGCCCGGGCACGGTGGTCCTGGAGCTGGTCCGCCGCGACGCGCTCGCCGACCCGATGCCCGCGCTGGCCATCCCCGACGTGACCGACCTGCGGGCGCTGCCGGTCGGGCAAGCGCGAGGACGGCGGCGCTGTTCACGATCCGGCTGCAAGGCACCCACCTGCTGATCGCGGGCGCGACCGGCGCGGGCAAGGGCTCCTACCTGTGGGGCCTGGTCCGGGCGCTGCTGCCCGCGATGGCGGCCGGGCTGGTCCGGGTCTGGGCGTGCGACCCGAAGCTGATGGAGCTGGCGTTCGGCCGGGCGCTGTTCGACCGCTACGGCCGGTATGCCGCCGACCCGGCCGACATCGCCGACCTGCTCGAAGCCGCCGTCGCCGAGATGCAGGCGCGGGCGCGCCGGTTCGCCGGCAGGCAGCGCGACCACACCCCGACCGCGGAGTACCCGTTCGTCGTGGTCCTGGTCGACGAGATCGCGTTCCTGACCGCCTACCAGGCCGACCGCAAGCTCCGCGAGCGCATCCTCGCCGCGCTGGCCACCCTGACCACCCAGGGCCGCGCGGTCGGCTACTGCGTCGTCGCGGCGCTGCAGGACCCGCGCAAGGAAGTCCTGAACATCCGCAACCTGTTCCCCGACAAGATCGCGCTGCGGCTCGACGAGCCGTCCCAGGTCGACATGGTGCTCGGCGACGGCGCACGCGACCGGGGCGCGTTCTGCGACGAGATCTCCGCCGACCCCGCGACCGGCGCGGGCGTCGGCTACGTCCGCCTGGAAGCCGCCCCCGACCCGGTGCGGGTCCGGGCCGCGTTCGTCTCCGACGACGACATCCGCGCCATGACCATCGCGCTACACCGGCGGCCTGCTCCCCGGCGCCCGCGCTGACCGCCGGGGAGGCCGCGTGATCACCGGCTGGCTGTCCGCCGAGGACTGCCCCGACTGCGGCGGCCCGCTGCTCGACACCAGCACCGGCGACCGGCTGCTGATCCTGGCCTGCCCCGGCTGCGGCTACCGCGCCACCTGGCACGCCACCGACCCCGACGACCCCCGGCCACGGCGACCCGGCCGACCCCGACGACCTGGAGGCCGAATGACCCCACCGCGCACGACCAGGACGCAGCGGCTGGCCATGCCGCTGGCCCGTGATGTCGTCCGCGACCTGGCCGTCGAGCACGGCGGCTGCATCCGGCCCGTCCAGCTCCGCCGCACCGACCTGGACACCGGCCAGGTCGAGCAGGTGCTCGTCCCGTGCGGGCACACCCTCGCCTCCGTCTGCCCGTCCTGCGCCGAGCGGGCCAAGACGCTGCGGGCCGCGCAGTGCCGCGAGGGCTGGCACCTGGACGCCGAACCCGTCATCACCCCCGACGAGCCCGACGACGTGCAGCGGATGTGGGTCGAGCACCGCGCCGAGACCCAGCAGAAGCGCGACCAGGCCGACGCGGCCGGGCAGGACACGCGCCGAGCTGGACGAGCTGAACGCCGAGCTGGACGAGGAGATCACCCGCTCCGGCGTCCGCGGCAACGTCCTGCCCGAACCGGCCAGCACGGCGGCACCGGTCGACCCGGCGCCGCCAGGACGCCCCCGACCTGCCCCGCCGGCCGGTCGACCCCGGCACGATCGGCAAGACCTACACCGCGCCGGACGGCAAGACGTTCCGGCCGTCCATGTTCCTCACCCTGACCTGCGACAGCTACGGCAAGGTCGGCCGCGGACGGCACTCCCGGCCGACCCGGACGCGCTACGACTACCAGCGGGCCGCGCGCGACGCGCTGCACTTCGCCGCGCTGTTCGACCGGCTCATCCAGAACCTGCGCCGGTTCCTCGGCTACGACCTCCAGTACTTCGCCGCCGTCGAGCCGCAGCGGCGGCTCGCCCCGCACGTCCATGTCGCGATCCGCGGCACCGTGTCCCGCGCCGAGCTGCGCCAGGTGCTCGCCGCGACCTACCACCAGGTCTGGTGGCCACCCGACCGACACCGTGCGCCACGACGACGCGCACCTGCCCGTCTGGCACGAGGCATCCGGCCGCTACCTCGACCCGGCGACCGGCGAGTTCCTGCCGACCTGGGACGACGCGCTCGACGCCATCGGCGACCGACGACGAGCCGCTGCACGTGGCCCGGTTCGGCCCGAAGTTCGACGCGCAGGGCGTCCTGGCCGGATCACGCGACTCGGCCCGGTGCATCGGCTACCTGACCAAGTACCTGACCAAGCACGTCGCCGACTGCCACCAGGCCGCCACCGGCGCCCAGCACGACCACGCCGAGCGGCTCGCCGACGCGCTGCGCTACGAGCCGTGCTCGCCGACCTGCGCCAACTGGCTGCGCTACGGCGTCCAGCCCAGGAACCCGCGCGAGGGCCTGCGCCCCGGCCGGTGCACGGGCAAAGCCCACCGCCGCGAGTACCTCGGCTACGCGGGCCGCCGCGTCCTGGTCTCCCGCAAGTGGTCCGGCAAGACCCTCGCCGACCACCGCGCCGACCGCAAGACCTGGCTCCTGGACACCCTCGGCCTTTCGGCAACCGACCCGGCCCGCTACACCTGGGAACCCGTCACCCCCGGCGACCCCGACCACATGCCCCCCGCACAACGGCTCCTGCACGTCGTCGCCGACCGCCAGCGATGGCACGCCGCGCTCACCAACGCCAGAGCCAGAGCCAGCGGCCAGCCGGCCCGAGATCTTTCGGCAACCGGGAGGGCCGCATGACGGCCGCGCCGAGAACCGCCTGCCGACCGGCTGCTCACCGTCGCCCAGGCCGCCGAGCTGCTCAGCACCACCGAGCGATTCCCGCGGCGGCTGATCGAGCAGCGCCGTATCCGGTTCGTCCGGGTCGGCCGACACGTCCGCATCCCCGAATCCGCACTCCGCGAGTTCATCGAGGCCGGGCTCGTCGAGCCCGTCACCACCAGGAGAAGGAGAAAGGTCGCATGAGCAAGAAACGCCGATTCGGCCGGGTCCGGCAAGCTGCCGTCCGGCCGCTGGCAGGCGCGCTATGCCGGGCCGGACGGCATCGACCGGCCCGCACCGCGAGACCTTCGCCACCAAGACCGACGCCGAGGTCTGGCTGACGCTCAAAGAAGCCGAGATCAGCAACGGCGACTGGATCGATCCCGACGCGGGCAAGATCCCGTTCGGCGACTACGCGGAGACCTGGATCGACGATCGGTGCTCAAGCCGCGAACACGACGAGCTGTACCGCTGCCTGCTCAAGAATCATCTGCGCCGACCTTCGGCAACGTCGACCATCGCCGACATCCGCGAGGCAGACGTCCGGCGCTGGCGGAAGGAGCTCCTGGATGCGGGCCAAAGCAGGACGGCCGTTCGGCCCGGTCACCGTGGCCAAGGCGTACCGGCTGCTGCACGCCATCCTGAACACGGCGGCCGATGACGGGCTGATCCGCCGTAACCCGTGCCGGATCAAGGGCGCGGGCCAGGAGGACTCGGCCGAGCGTGCCGTGATCCCGATTGCGCACGCTGCTCGCGCTGCTCGACGAGGTGCCGCCGCGATATCGGGCGCTCGTCCTGCTGGCGATGTTCGCCAGCCTGCGGTTCGGCGAGCTGGCCGGGCTGCGGCGCGGCCAGGTCGACCTGGACGCCTGCGCCGTCCGCGTCGTCGTCCTCGACCGAGACTCGGACGACGGCGGGCTGATCGACGACGACCCGAAGTCGCAGGCCGGCCGGCGCACGCGTCGCGTTCCCGAAGGAGATCGCCCCGGAGCTGCGCTGGCACCTGGAGCGCTTCGCCCAGGCCGGCGACGACGGCCTCGTCTTCATCGGCCCGAAGGGCGGCCGGCTGCGCCGGTCAACTTCCGCGCCGATCTGGCCCAAGGCCCGCGAACGCGGCCGGCCTGCCCGACCTTCACTTCCACGACCTGAGGCATACCGGAACACGATGGCGGCGGCGCCAGGGCGCGACCCTCCGCGAGCTGATGGAACGCATGGGCCACTCCAGCTCGCGCGCCGCGCTGATCTACCAGCACGCCACCCAGGAGCGCGACGAGGCCATCGCGGCGGGCATGGGCAAGCTGCTCCGGCAGGCCCGGCGGAAGGCCAAGACGGCAGCAAGGGAGCGGGCACGGATCAGCGATCGGGCACGCAACGGGCACGCGGCCGGAAACGCGCCTCCTGAAGATCGTTTAGAAACCGATGATCATGCCCCTGACCTGGGCCGGAACAGTAAGAGCGGGCGAAGGGAATCGAACCCTCATGACCAGCTTGGAAGGCTGGGGCTCTACCATTGAGCTACGCCCGCGCAGCGGCTCGCACCGCCGCGCAGTAGCCTACCGGGTTGCGCGGCGACGGCGCGCCAGGGTGAGCCACCGTCCGCGCCTCTGCACACCAGCCGGCCAGGTCTCCTGGGCCAGGCGCCAGCCAGCTCGAGTCAGAGTCGCGCTGCCCACCACGGCCCGGCAAGCTCGCCTGGGACAGGGTAGGCTTCGGCTGGCCTGACGGGATGTGGCGCAGCTTGGTTAGCGCGCCTGCTTTGGGAGCAGGAGGCCGCGAGTTCGAATCTCGCCATCCCGACTGAAACCGCTGGTGAGAGACGTGATGTGTTCCGCCAGAGTTGCCTTCAGCATCGTTTGACCGCCATCTGACCGTGAACTTGAACGCCAGCCGTTGGCAGAAACTGTCACAGGCTGGACCTGACTGGCACAGCAGACGAGGTACTCGCTGGCTCGTGTTGAACGATTCTCCGGTTCCTAAACTGACGGGATTGAGACACGCAGGGACCGGGCGGGGCCGAGGTACGACCCTCTCAAGGCGCTAGCGCCGCGTCCGGCACTTATTACGCACGAGCGGCTGGCCCACCTTCGGGGTGCGGACGGCTCAGCACCGAGCGCGCGTCGTCCGGCGGCACTGGCCAACCTGAAGGTTCTCGCCTCCGCCATCCCCGGTGTACATGCACCAGATCCCGGGCGCCTGCGAGCTGAACGGGACCAAGCCACCGCTCGGCGTCTACTTCTAGAACTGTCCGGGTAGGTGGTGACTGGTGTGGGGCAAGCAGGCAGACATGATCATCCATGAGGCCGATCCGTTTAACGCCGAGCCGCCGCGGGCTGCTTTGGCGGGCCGGATGCTGACCCCGGTGGAGGCCTTCTACAGCCGTAACCACGGCCCCGTGCCGTCGGTCGATCCGCGAGCCTGGCGCCTTCGGGTGGGCGGCCTGGTAAGCCGGCCGCTGGAGCTATCGCTGGATGACCTGCAGTCGGCCTACCCTCACGAGAAGCTGACCGCCACGCTGCAATGCGCCGGCAACCGGCGAGCGGGGCTGATCGAGGTCAGGGACATCCCCGGCGAGCATCCCTGGGGCCCCGGCGCCACCTCGACGGCTGAATGGGCAGGTGCCAGTCTCGCTCTGATCCTGCAGACAGCGGGCGTACAGCCCGGTGCCGCGCACGTGGCTTTCTCTGCGCCCGATATCTCCCGAGTCACCGATCCGCCCCAGCCCTACGCCGCATCGATCGGCCTGTTCAAGGCCCTGGCCGGAGAGGTGCTGCTGGCCTGGGCGATGAACGGGCAGCCGCTGCCCACCGTGCACGGCGCCCCGCTGCGCGTCGTGGTCCCCGGCTACATCGGCGCGCGCAGCGTGAAGTGGGTCGAGCAGGTGAGGGTGCAGGAGGCGCCGTCGGACAACTACTTCCAGGCCAGCGCGTACCGGCTGCTTCCCGCCGACGCCGATCCCCGCTTGGCAGGCCCCGGCGGCGGGCTGTCCCTCGGCGCGGTCGCCGTCAATGCCGACATCCTGCAGCCCGACGGCTGCTCAGTCCTGACAGCCGGACCAGCGCGGGTCACTGGGTACGCCTACGCCGGAGACGACCGGGGCATCGCCCGCGTCGACATCTCCACCGACGACGGCTGTACCTGGCAGCAGGCTGACCTCGGCGAGCAGGCCGGGCCGTGGGCATGGCGGCACTGGCACGCTGTCATTGACCTGCCTGCCGGAGACACCCAGATCACTGCGCGCGCCTGGGACACGACCGCCGCCGTGCAGCCCGAATCACCCCGCGACCTGTGGAACCCCGGAGGCTACGTCAACAACTCCTGGGCCCGGCTGCGCGTCACCGCACGCTGAGACCAGCATCGCAGCCGGTCAGGCGGTAGTGAAGGGATGGTCGACGACGACGCCGTTGCTCTGCAGGCGCTGGCCGGTACCGTGCCGCCGCGGCGATGCGCGTGCCGACGCAGTTGCGCGGGCAGTCCAGACGACCATGGTCGCGGGCGCCGGGATCCCTGCCTACTGGCGGCCCGTGCTGCAAGGCAGCCGAAGATCGTCGCCTGCTCCTGAGCGTCGGCCGGTGAATCACCCGCACGCTGGAAGCGGGCCCGTCGATACGCGTCATTGCATTCACTAAGCAGGAGATCGATAGCGGGTTGCTGGTTTCGGAGGTGGATGGTCCTGGAGAGGTGGACGGCCGGATTCACCCCGTCTAGGTGATGCGGCTCATCCCGGTGCGCGGTCGAGTGGTGACCTGAACGGTGAACAGCACATAAACGGGTCAGATAGTGAGCTTTCAGGCGAAACGGTGCAGGCTGGCGTGAACCAGGCGGTTCAGTGACAGCTCCGGCGGTCATGCTGCTGGCCCTGGGCGGGGAGGGACGGCCATGACGGTGAAGACTGAAGCTGCCGCGCGGCGAGCAAGGCCCGCCGCGCGGGTGTCTGGGCGAGGAAGGCCTGCCGCGCGGGCGTCTGGGCGAGGAGCCTGCCGCGCGGGCGGCTGGCGTGGCTCGGCGCGGGCCGGTGACGGGGGAGCAGCTGAGCCGCGCGGACCGGGTCGCCCGGGGGAAGGACGCCCGGGCCCTGGCTCCGCTGGAGTCGCACGCGGAGTTCATGCCGGATCGGTCGCGGGATCCGGTCGGGCTGCTGCTGGAGCAGGACCAGAGCCGGGTGCCGGAGCTGGTGCCCGTCCGGAATGGGCGGATGCTGGTGTCGGCGTTCACCTACTACCGGGGTGCGGCGTTGCCGATGGCGGCCGACCTGTCTGCCACGCCGACGTCGGGGCTGCGGGTGCAGTTGTGCGGGGATGCGCACCTGTCCAATTTCGGCGGGTTTGCCTCGCCGGGTCGGCGGCTGGTCTTTGATGTCAACGACTTCGATGAGACCCTGCCGGGCCCGTTTGAGTGGGATGTCAAGCGGCTGGCGGCCAGCCTGGCCGTGGCCGGGCGGGACAACGGATTCGGCCGGAAGGCCCGCCGCAAGATCGTCCTGTCGGGCGTCGGAGAGTACCGCAAGGCCATGCGCGCGTTCGCGGACCAGTCTTTCCTGGGGGTCTGGTACGCGCACCTGGATGTCGAGGACGCTATCGGACGGTTCCAGTCGCAGCTGAAGAAGAAAAGGGTCAAGGCCACCCAGAAGATGGTGGCTAAGGCGCATACCCACGACAGTACGCAGGCGCTGCGCAAGCTCACCACCGAGGTTGACGGCCGGCCGCAGATCATCAGCGATCCGCCGCTGATCGAGCCGGTCGAGGAGGTCTTCGCCGATGTGCAGGCGGGTGAGATCTACGAGCTGATCGGCGGGGTTCTGGGCAAGTACCGGCGCACCCTGGAGTCCGACCGCAAGTACCTGCTTGATCACTTCACGCTGGTCCAGGTGGCCCGCAAGGTGGTCGGGGTGGGCAGCGTCGGTACCCGCTGCTGGATAGCGCTCATGGACGCCGGGGACGGGACCGAGCCGCTGTTCCTGCAGCCCAAGGAAGCCCGGGACTCCGTCCTGGCCCGCTACGTCGGGCGCAGCCAGTACGGCAACCAGGGGGAGCGCGTGGTCGCCGGGCAGCACCTGATGCAGGCCGAAAGCGACATACTCCTCGGCTGGACCCACGTGACCGGCCCGGACGGGGTGGACCGCGACTATTACGTGCGCCAGCTGAAGGACTGGAAGTTCTCCGCGCCGATCGAGCGGATGGTCCCCTCCGGCCTGGCGGCCTACGCCGGGATGTGCGGATGGGCCCTCGCCCGGGCCCACGCCTGTTCCGGTGACCGCATCGCCCTGGCCTCCTACCTCGGCAGCTCTGGCACGTTCGACCAGGCGATCGCCGACTTCGCCGAGAAGTACGCCGACCAGAACGAACAGGACTACGCCGCGCTCCAGGCCGCCGTCAAGGACGGCCGGACCGAGGCGACCACCGACATCTGAGACGCCGTGCGGCAGGGAAAGGAGGTGACCGGCCGCGATGTCATCGGGCACACTGCCGACCGCGCCCGGCAGCCCGGCCAGCACATCCCGGTCCGGATGCTGTCGCCATGGTCCGATCTTGCTGAGTTCGGCGAGCCAGGCCGACTGGTCTAGATGATGACGGCCGAGCAGACCGAGAGCCTCAGCACCAAGGGAGTCCGAAGCCTTGAGGTGCGCTGGATCTTCGCCGGCGAAATGGCGGACGTGGTGGCTGGGTGGTTCGCGCGCTTCCCGGCCGAGACGACGGTGCTGGAGGACGCCTATCTGCTGGATCCGTACCTGCCCGGGCTTTCGGTGAAGATGCGCCAGGGCCGGGCGCTGGAGGTGAAGGCATACCGCGGTAGCCGCGGGCTGCTGGAGGTGGCGGGGCGTGCCCGCGGCCGGCTGGAGTCCTGGCAGAAGTGGTCGTTTCCGCACGGTCCGGCCCGCCTGAGCCGTGACGGCCCGGCTGGCTGGCGGGCGATGACTAAGCGCCGCCGGATCAGCCGGTTCTCGCTGGCTGGCGGACCGGCCAGGGCGAGTGACCGGAGCTCGCGCGAAGGTCCAGGGTGTGCGGTGGAGCTTACCGATGTCCACGCGGGTGGCGAGGCCTGGTGGACCCTGGGGTTCGAGGCAACCGGCTCCCCGGATGTCCTGCTCAGCGAACTCGAGGCGGCCGCCGCGCTCGTGTTCGCCATAGCCCTGCCCGGCGGGCTGGAGCTCGGTCTGCATGACTCCAGGTCCTACGCGCAGTGGCTGCAGCGGCAGCCGCAGGTACTGGGGATTGAGCGCGAAGCCTGAAGGCGATCCGTTTGCCGACGTCTGAAACGCGGAGGTCTCCCGCGCAACGCCAGCCCTGACCGCCCGTCACTGCGCCGTGCCGTTTCCGCCCGGGCGCAGGAGGACGAGGGTGTCGCCGGGCTGGGGGTCTGGGGGTGAGAGGTTGTTACCGGGATCAGGGTGCCTTCGGGGTTGATCAGGAACAACAGGTCAGCAGCCGGGGGGATCCCGCCGTCGGAGGACTGAGTGGTGATGCGGGCGCCGGAGGTGGAGCGGGCGGTCATGGCCGGCCGGTGAGGGCGGGGGCGAAGAGGGTCTCGCCGGGGGTGTTGGGGGCCGCGGCGTCGTGGCGGGGGGCCAGCCGGTAGACCGGGATGTCGGAGTTGCCCGCCAGGGTGGTGGCGGCCAGGGCGTTGAAGTGGTCTTCGTCGATGAGCAGGAGGATGGCGGTGACGCCTTCGATTTCGGTGCCCTGGCCGACGGCCGAGGCGAGTTACTCGCCGGGGCTACTCGAAGTCGGCCTGTTTGATCTGGGTGCGCTGGTCGCCGGAGGGGGCCCACATGAGGACCTCAAGGCCGGCGGCGCGGAAGGCGCGGGCCAGGTCGATGACCCACGGGACGCCGCCGACCAGCAGCGGGCGGCTGCGGAAGGGGCGGGTGACGCCGAGCCGCCGGACTACCGGGACCGCGGTCGGGCGGTACAGGGCGACGGTGGCGACGATGCCTCGATCTTGCGACGCCTCCCTGATGCGCTCTGCGTGGTCCTTACGAGGTGAACCGCGCGCCAGTGACAGATGTCGCCCGCCCGGAGCCCCGGGCGGGCGACACTGCCGATTGGCTCAGCCGCTACCTGGCGGTGGCGGCCGCTAGGACCGGCTGAATCCTGCCTTCGCGCTTGTCGAGTTCGCGGTTGAGCGTGATAGCGGAGTTGATCAGGGCGAGATGGGTGAAGGCCTGCGGGAAGTTGCCGAGCTGTCCGCCGGTGGAGTCGATCTCCTCGGAGAACAGGGGCCCCAAGAGCCGGCGGTGCGGCACGACGAGCGGGACCAGGAGTTGAGGGACCGCTCGCTGAGTTGAGGGGCCGCTCGCTGAGAATCCGCTGTGGGTAATGCTCGATGACTATCCATGGGCCTGCAGGCGACCAGAGGATGGCTGCTGTGAACAAAGAGATGACGCGCGTCGTTGGCGCCGCAGCAGCCGGCCTCGTGCTGACCACATCGGGTCTGGCCGCAACGGCGGCCGCGGGGGCCACGCGGACCAGCCTCTCCGGTCCGGCCGGGTCCTTGCCCGTGTTCGGCTCCCTGAACAGCGTGGCCGCCACGTCGGCCACGAACGCCTGGGCGGTCGGCAGCGTCGGGGCCGACGCGGACAATGCCCTGATCTTGCACTGGAACGGCAAGGCGTGGAAGCGGTCGCCCGCTCCGATCCCGGCCGGCGTCAGCCGCCTGAACGGCGTGGCCGCCACCTCGGCCCGTAACGCCTGGGCGGTCGGGTTCGACGTGATCCTGCACTGGAACGGCAAAGTGTGGAAGCGGACGCCCGCCCCGAAGCTGTCGGGCGGAGCGAGGCTGTCCAGTGTGGCCGCCAGCTCCGCGCGCAGCGCCTGGGCGGTCGGATCCACTAACACCAGCACTGGCACCAGAAGTCTGGTCCTGCACTGGAACGGCCGGACGTGGCGGCGGGCGGCCAGCCCGAGCCCGGCGTCAGTCGTCGCGCTGGCCGGCGTGGCCGCCACCTCCGCGGGCAACGCCTGGGCGGTCGGCTCCGCCGACGGCAACAACAGCTTCAAGTCCCTGATCCTGCACTGGAACGGCCGGACGTGGAAGCAGGTGCCGAGCCCGAACGCCGCGTCCGGAACCGAGGCCGTGGCCGCCCGGTCCTCCAGCAATGCCTGGGCGGTCGGCCAGGTCAACTTCGGCGGCATCCTGATCCTGCGCTGGAACGGCAAGGCGTGGAAGCGGGTACCTGCCGCGAACCCCGCAGCGGGCAGCGAGCTGACCGGCGTGGCCGCCACGTCCGCCACGAATGCGTGGGCGGCGGGCACCCTCGATGGCGGTTCCGGCCTGATCCTGCGGTGGAACGGCAAGACGTGGAAGCGGGGGCCGATCGCGATCCCCGGAATTCTCCTCGGCGTAGCCGCCACCTCGGCCAGGAACGCCTGGGTCGTCGGTCATACGCAGCCGGGTCGCAATGTCTTCAAGATCTTCATCATGCACTGGAACGGCACCGCCTGGAAGAACCTGACGCCCTGACCCGGACGCTCCCGAAGATCAGCGCCGCGCAATCCGAGAACCAAGACTGGGCCTGCTCTGAGCGGAACGTCAGAATCCGGCGCTATCGTCGCTCCAGGCGCCAGTGCCCAGCGCGCTGCTGGGGACGTGTTGGGGGCTGTGCGCCGATGACGTGGCCATCCGCCGGCCATGCCGGTCCCGGCGACCGAGCCCGCCACCGGCGGCGGACCGGCCGAGCCCCGGCTGGCCAGCCCGGCCCAGAGCCGTCCAAAGGCCTGATTCCGCCGCGGATGGCCAGTCGCTGGTCGGGGACGGCGGTAGCGGTGGATAGCATCAGAGTTGCCCCGTGCTGGCCCTTCCCCCCCATGGCTGGCACGGGGCCCTATGTTCGGCGTGGCCGCCTGCCGGGGCATGGTTGCGTTAACAACCGGCCCGGGCTGTTCGGCCCGCAGCCACATCAGCCCCGTCGCCTCCGCGGCACCGGCTCGCCAAACTCGGCCGTGGCCTGCTTAAATGCTGATCAATGAGTGCTGGCCGGGCGACTGTAACGCCAGAGGGGGGCCAGCCAGCGCTCGGTCGGCTGGCGTCCAGAGGCGTGGCGCTGTCCGGCTTCCCCGGCCGCTAGCCGGGTCTGAGCGGCGCATGCCGTCAAGCCGGATGCGGCGTCGAGCCCCAGAGCCCCAGAGCCCCAGAGCCGCGGAGAGCCCGTGCGGCCGGAACCCCGGCCAGGCCGGCATCGCAGCAACGAACGTTAGAGCGGGGCCCGGCACGTCCGCCACGTTCGTGCCGGGCCCCGGGGGCTAAGCCAGCGTCACCGCGAGGACGTGGCCGCCCAGGGGCGACGGGCCAGCCCGGGGATGGACACGCCGGGGGAGAGCCTGCGGCGTGCGGGCTAGCTCGGCCCGCGGTCAGCTACCCGTGGCTGGTCCGATTACACCTGAGACGGCAAATTTCTCCCCGTTCGTGGGCGAGCCCGGCATCCCCGCGCGCGGTGCGGACATGCCGGGCCCTGATAGCTGGGCCAGCAAGCTCGAGGCTGACCCCGCCCATTATGTCGCAGCTACCCCGTGGCTGAGCTTTACACGTGGACCTGGTGCCAGCCGCCCTGATGCGCCCGCGCCAGGCCCACTCCGCGCGCCTTGGCCCAGGCCAGGAATGGCGCGCGACAATGGCTCGGGCGAGCCGCGATGGGTTCCGGTTACCCTGCGCGGCCAGGTAAGTCTGCCCTGTTATCCGAAAGCTTGCGTTTAAAGTCAAACACGCCGGTAACCTCCCAAGTGCCCGCGCCAGGCCGATCCCCCGCCCAGGCCTGGCGCGGTGCTTAACTTTGCCCCCGGCCGCCGTCCTCCTCCGGGCTGGCGGGCGCGCGGAACGCCGCGACCAGCCGTGCGACCAGGGTCGCGAGGAAGATCTGGCCGGTGAGCGCCTCGAGCACCGCGATGGCTCGGCCGCCGGAGTCGAACGCGGTGAAGTCGCCGTAGCCCAGTGTGGTCAGCGTGGTGAAGCTGAAGTACTGGAAGGTCTGGGAGTTGCTGGGTCCCTCGTGACCGACGAAGAAATGGTGGCCGTGCAGCTGATAGTCGGCCGCATAGAACGCCGCGAACATCAGGCCGATCATGAGATACGCGCTGATCGCCGCGAAGATGCTCTGAATGGTCACCGTTTCGAAGGCCAGAATGCGCCGCACGATCACCACGACGGTGGCCAGCAGCAGCACGCCGGTCCAGATGCTGGCCGCGCCGATGGCCTCGTCGTTCGGGCGGGTCACGGACAGGCCGAAGGCGGCGGCCGACGCCGTGACGCCCACGATCGCGATCAGCTGCGCGCGACGCCGGGGCAGCCCAGACGAGCGCAGGGCCAGGAACCCGGTTGCGACGAACACGGCAAGCTGGACCGCGCCGATCCAGTGGCTCTTGGTGAACGCCGACAGCAGGTACGTCGCGATCAGCAGGAACAGCAGCAGCCCGTAGCGCCCCGGGGTCGGCCGGGACACCGCCAGCCGGCCGGAACGGCCATCGCCTCGCGTGACCGTCGCGGCCTCCTCTCGGCCAGGCGCCAGGGTGAAGGCGAGCAGGACCTGTCGGTCGGCGCTGACCGGCAGGTCCTGTAGCCCGCGCGTTAAGACTTCCCTCCTCCATAACAAGGCACCTCACCCGCACCGGGCGATCCCTCTTGATCGTCCGCCGGGGGTGATGCCGGGGCCGCTGCCGGGGCCGACGATTCGACCATGCTGCACGTACGGGTGGCCAGTCCGGCGGGCCAGACGGCGCAGGTCGTCAGTCTGCTGGCGGACAGCCCCGGAGTCGTCAACCTGGTCGTCCTCCCCGGTGCCGCCCGCCGGCCGGCGGGGGACGCGGTCCAGTTCGACCTGAGCATTGCCAGCGCGAATCCGGTCCTGCGCCAGCTCCGTGACCTCCGGCTACCCGAGGCCGGGCCGATCGCCATCGAGGCGGTGGACGCCACGATCGGGGCCGGCGAACTGGACCGGCCGCACCGAGACGCCGACCGCGGGCGCACCTTCCAGGGGGAGACCGCGCCGGTCTGGGACCTGGTCGAGTCGAAGGTCGCCGCCGACTCGGTCTACGCGCCGAGCTGGTACATCCTGCTGGCGCTGGCCGGCGTGATCGGCGCCGTCGGGATCATGACCAACTCCACGATCCTGATCGTCGGTGCCATGGTGGTCGGACCCGAGTACAGCGCGATCATCGCGGTGGCCATGGGCATCGAGCGGCACGACCGCGTGGCCATCTGGCGCGGGCTGCGCGCCCTGGTGGTCGGATTCCTGATCGCGATCGTGGTCACGTTCGTGTTCAGCCTGTTCATCCGGCTCACCGGGGATACGCCGGATGCCTACCGAGACGGCGTGCGGCCGGTGTCCGACCTGATCAACAGCCCGGACCTGTTCTCGGTCGTCATCGCCGTAGTGGCCGGGATCATTGGCGTGGTCTCGCTCACCGAGGCCAGGGCCGGGGCGCTGATCGGCGTGTTCATCTCGGTGACCACGATCCCGGCCGCCGCCGACATCGGACTCTCGGTGGCCTTCCAGAGCTGGCGGGCCGCCCGCGGCTCGACGTTCCAGCTCCTGCTCAACGTGGTGCTGCTGATCCTCATCGGCGCGGTGGCCCTGCGCGTCCAGCGCCTGGTCTGGCGCGACCGCGGCTCACGTAGCTAGCCGCCTGACAGCCGGCCAGCCGGAGCATGTGGTGATAGGGGCCGCTGGCGCGGCTGAGCTCGGTGTGGCTGCCGCGCTCGATCACCCGGCCGTCGCTGAGCACGATGATCTCGTCCACCTGGTCCAGGCCGAGCAGGTCGTGGGTGATCAGCAGCGTGCTGCGGCCCTGGCTGACCGCCAGCAGGTCGGCGGCCAGGCTGGCCCGGTTCTCCGGGTCCAGGTGCGCGGTCGGCTCGTCCAGCACCAGCACGGCCGGGTCGGACAACAGCGCCCGGGCCAGCGCCAGCCGCTGTCGCTGGCCGCCGGACAGGCTCGCTCCGTGGGCGCCGACCTGGGTCTCCCGCCCCTCCGGCAGCGAGGCGATCCAGTCGGTCAGCCGGACCCTGGCCAGCACGTCGGCCAGCTCAGCGTCGCCGGCCTCCGGCGCGCCGATCAGCAGGTTGGCCCGGATCGTGGTGTCGAACATGTGCGCGTCCTGGGCCAGCCCCCGGATCACGGTCCGGACGTCGTCCCCGCTCAGCCGGGCCAGGTCGCAGCCGTTGAGCGTCGCGGTCCCGCCGGCCAGGTCGATGAACCGGAGCAGCACGGCCGCCACCGTGGACTTGCCCGCCCCGGTTGGCCCGAGCAGGGCGACCCGGCGGCCGGGGGCCAGGTCCAGGTCGAGCCCGTCCAGCGCCAGCGGCCCGCCCGCCCGGTACGCCACCTGAGCCCCGCGCAGCTCAACGCCCGCGCCCGACGCCGGCCTGACGGGCAGCGGGGCGGGGCAGCCGGGCTCGGTCACGGGGTCGGGGGCGTCCAGCACGGCGGCGATCCGGCGGCCGGTCGCGCGGGCCTGGCCGAGCTGGATAGCGGCGGCCGGCAACGGGAGGACGGCCTCGAACGCGGCCAGCGCGGTCAGCGTGATCACCGCCAGCGGGACCCGGCCCAGGGCGCCCTGCCCGGTGGCGGCAACGCCCAGCAGGAGCACCGCCCAGAGCGTCATGCCGGACACGGCGCTGGTCAGCCCGGTGCCCAGGCCGCTGGCCCCGGCGGTGCGGCGGGCCAGCCGGGTCAGCTCCGTGTCGGCCGCCTGGACGCGGTCGATGGCGGCGCCGACGGCGCCGAAGGCGTGCAGCTCGGCCGCGCCGGCCAGCGAGTCGGTGACCGCCGCGCCCAGCTCGCCGCGGGCGGGCGCGGTGCGCTCGGCCGCGCGGCGAGCCGACCGGGCGGTGAGCCAGGGCACGGCGACCCCGGCGACGATCAGGCCCGCGGCCAGGGCCCCGGCGGCCGGGGACAGGATGGCCAGCACGGCGCCGGCGGCCGCCGCACCGACCAGCGCGGCGGTCAGCGGCGGCGCAAGGCCGCGGATAAACAAGTCCTGGATGGCGTCGACGTCCGATATCAGCCGGGCGAGCAGGTCGCCGGACCGGAAGGCGGCCAGCCCGGCCGGGGCCAGCCGCTCCAGCCGGGTGTAGATGGCCACCCGGACCTGCGCCAGCACCCGGAACGCCACGTCGTGGGTGCCCAGGCGCTCCAGGTAACGGAACACCGACCGGCCCACGCTGAGCCCGCGCACCGCGACCACGGCCACGGAGATGGCCACGATGTTCGGGTGCTGCGAGGCCCGGGCGAGCAGGAAGCCGGACACGGCCAGCAGGGCCACCCCGCACCCGGTGGCGGCGGCCCCGGCCAGCACCGCCGCCAGCAGCCGCCCGCGCTGGGGTCCGGCCAGCACCAGCAGCCGCAGCAGCGGCCCGCGCGGCTCGCGCCGTCCGGCCCGCACGACGTCCGGCACGGCCGGGTCGGCCGGGGCCGGGGCGGCGGCCGACGGGAGCGGCGCGGCGGTCATGACCGGACCGAGGGCTCCGGGCGAACAGCGGCGGGCGGGGCGACGAGGCGGCCGTCGTCGAGGGTCAGCAGGCGGGCGCCGGGCGGGAGCTCGAACGGGGGCCGGTGGGTGACGTGGATGACCGTGCGGCCCGCGCTCAGGGTGGCGATGGCCTCGTTGACCTGGCTGGCGCTGAACGGGTCGAGGTGCGCGGCGGGCTCGTCCAGCAACAGCAGCGGGGCATCGCGGAGGAAGGCCCGGGCCAGGGCGACCTTCTGCCGCTGGCCGGACGACAGCCGCAGGCCGCGCTCGCCGACGGGAGTCTGGTAGCCGTCTTCGAGACGACTGATGAACTGGTCGGCGCCGGCCAGGTGAGCGGCCTCGCGGATGTCGGCCGGGCTGGCGCCGGGCCGGCCGAGCGCGATGTTGCCGGCCACGGTGTCGTCGAACAGGTGGGGCCGCTGGGGCACCCAGGCGAGCTGGTCCCGCCAGGCGCCGGCCGGGATGGCGGGCAGGGTGGCGCGGTCGCCGGCCAGGCCCGGGCCGGTCAGCTCGATGGCGCCGGCGGTGGGCTCGGCGAAGCGCAGCAGCAGGCTGAGCAGGGAGGTCTTGCCGGCGCCGCTGGGGCCGGTGATGATGACGAGCTCGCCGGGCGCGATGGTCAGGGTCAGCCCGGACAGGGCGGGCCGGGTGCGGCCGGGGTAGGCCAGGGCCACCGTGTTGCAGATGATGGTCTGGCGGCGCAGGTCGAGGCGGCCAGGGAGAACGGGCGGGGTGGCGGCAGGGGGCTCGGCGGCGTGCTCGATGACCTCGAAGACCCGGCTGGCGGCGGTGACGCCCTCGATGCTGGCGTGGAACTGGGCGCTGGCGTTGCGCAGGGGGATGAACGCCTCGGGGGTGAGCAGCAGCACGAGCAGGGCGGTCTCGTAGCCGATGTGCCCGGCTAGCAGGCGCAGCCCGACCTCGACGGCGACGAGCGCGGTGGCCAGGGTGGCGGCCAGTTCGAGCACCAGGGCGGACAGGAACGCGACGCGCAGGGTGGCCATGGTGGCGCCCCGGTACCGGTCGGTCATGTCGGCGATGCTGGTCTCCTGGACCCGGGCCCGGCCGAAGACACGCAGGGTCGGCAGGCCCTCGACGACGTCCAGGAAGTGACCGCCGAGCCGGGCCAGCAGGGCCCACTGGCGGCGGGTCCTGGCCCTGGTGCTGAGCCCGACCAGCACGGCGAACACGGGCACCAGCGGCAGCGTGACGGCGATGATCAGCGCGGAGAGCCAGTCGGCCAGGGCGACCCGGATCAGCACGGCCAGCGGCACCAGGACGGCCAGCACGAGCTGGGGCAGGTAGCGGGCGAAGTAGGCGTCGAGGCCGTCCAGGCCGCGGGTGGCCAGCGTGGCCAGTTCGCCGTCGGCGCCCGCGCCGGGGCCGGGGGCCGGGGAGCGGCGGAGCAGGCGGTCGATGAGCTGGCGGCGCAGCTGCGACTTGACGGTGGCCGCGGCGCGCAGGGCCGCGACCTCGCCGCCCCAGCTGGTCGCGGCCCGGCCGGCCAGGACGAGGGCCAGCGCGATGAGCGGCCCTCCCAGGGCGGCCAGGCCGACGCCGGTGGCGGCTCCGGCCAGCAGCCGGGCCAGCAGGCCGGCCTGGGCCAGGATCAGGCCGGTTCCGGCCAGGCCCAGGACGACGGTGAGGACCAGGTAGCCGCGGGCCGCGGAGGCATGCCTGAGCAGCCGCGGGTCGATCGGCTTGGCAGGCATAGGCATGACTGTACAGATAGTAATTGGGGGATTACTAAGCGTAGTATCCGGGGCTGGGCGCGGCGCCGTCTGGACTGAGGAACGAGGAACGAGTGACGAGGGAAGACGGCATCGTCACGCGCCCCGCGGGGAAAGCGGGGCTGCGTGGCGCAGACCGGGCCGGGCAGCGATGAGCACGCCCGGCGACGCGGCTGCCACTATCCGGAGCAAGCGCTACCTGGCCCTGCTGGTCCTGGCCGCCGCCATCGGCGTGCCGATTTCCGCGCTGGCCTATTTCTTCCTGTACCTGGTGAGCCGGCTCCAGCACTGGCTGTTCACCAGCCTGCCCCACGGGCTGGGCTTCCACGGCGAGCCGGTGTGGTGGCCGGTCCCGCTGCTGGCCGTGGCCGGCGTGCTGGTGGCGGCGACGATCAAGTACCTGCCGGGTCGGGGCGGGCACTCGCCGGCGGACGGGTTCCACGCGGGCGGCGCACCCAGCCCGTCGGAACTGCCGGGAGTGATCCTGGCCGCCCTGGCTACGCTGGCGCTGGGCGTGGTGCTGGGGCCGGAGGCGCCACTGATCGCCATCGGGGGCGGACTGGCCATCTGCGTGGTCCGGCTGAGCCGGCGGCCTGTCCCGGCCAGCGCGGAGAAGGTGGTCGCCGGCGCGGGCAGCTTCGCGGCCATCGCCACCCTGCTGGGGTCGCCGCTGCTGGGTGCGGTGCTGCTGATGGAGGCGGTCGGGCTGGGCGGGACCGCGCTGGAGCTGGTGCTGATGCCGGGCCTGCTGGCCGCCGGGGTGGGCGCGCTGGTCTTCACCGGGCTGGACGCGTGGACCGGCCTGGGCACCTTCTCGCTGAAGATCCCGAACGTGCCGCACGTGGGCCGGCCGACGATCTCGGAGTTCGGCTGGGCCATCGTGATCGGCCTTGCTGCCACCCTGCTGGGCACGGCCATCCGCCGCCTGGCCCTGGAGATCCGGCCGCGGGTGGAGCCGCGCATGCTGCTGCTCACCCCGGTGGTCGGGCTGGCCGTCGGGGGGCTGGCGGTGGCTTACGCCGAGGGCAGCGGCCGGTCCACCAGCGAGGTGCTGTTCTCGGGCCAGTCGGCGCTGCCCGGGCTCGTCCAGCACGCCAGCACCTACACCGTGGGCGTGCTGCTGCTCCTGATCGCCTGCAAGGGCCTGGGCTACTCGCTGTCGCTGAGCAGCTTCCGGGGCGGGCCGGTGTTCCCGTCCATGTTCCTGGGCGCGGCGGGCGGCCTGGCGATGTCGCACTTGCCCGGGCTGACCACGGTGGCCGGGATGGCCATGGGCATCGGCGCGATGTGCGCGGTCATGCTCCGCCTGCCGATCACGGCGGTGCTGCTGGCCACGCTGCTGTTCTACGCCGACGGGGTGGCGGTGATGCCGCTGGTCATCGTGGCCGTGGTGGTGGCCTACGTCTCCTCGAGCTGGATGATCCCGGAGGCGGCGCCCAAGGCGCGGCCGGCCCGGCCGAAGGAGCCGGTGCCGGCGGCCAGCGGCTCGCCGGCCTCGTCCTGAGCCGCTAGGTCCCGAGCCGCCTAGGTCCTGAGCCCTAGGTTCCTGAGCCGCTAGCCGGCCGCTTCGCTGAGCGCCACCACGGTGTCGCCGTCGCGCGGGGTGGGCGTGCGCCGCCGGGTGGCGGGGTCCAGGCGGCCGTCGGCCCGGATCAGGAACAGCAGGTCGTGCCCGGCGGGCAGGGCGCCGGCGCCGGCGGAGCGCAGCGCCACGATCCTGGCCCCGTTCTCGTACCGGCTGGCCAGGGTGGACCGGTTCAGCGCGTGCCCGAACAGCACGTCCCCGCCGGTGAATGGCGCGACCACGCCGCGGCCGCTGGCCGGCGGTCCGAGCCGGAAGACCCGGTCGCCCACGGAGTAGCGCAGCACCGACGCGGCCAGCGCGTTGAAGTCGTCCTCGCCGGTGAGCATGAGCACGGTGTTGATGCCCGAGGGGTCGGCCCGGTCCGCGGTCACCGAGGCCAGCAGCTCGCCGGGGGCCAGCTGGAGCGCGGCCTCGGTGATCTGCTCGCGCTGCCGCTCCAGGCCGGCCCACATCAGCACGTCCAGCCCGGCCGTCTGGAAGGTCCGGCCCAGGTCGATGACCCAGGCGTCCCCGCCGACCAGCAGCGGCCGGCTGCGCGGCGAGCGCAGCACGCCCAGCCACCGGGCGGCCGGGGCCGCGCCCAGGCCGTAGATGATGATCGTCATCATGATCGCCAGCAGGGTGACCGGCAGGATCCGGCCCGCGCCCGCGATCCCCGCCCTGGCCAGCTGGGCGCCGAGCACCGCGGCCAGGGCGGCGGCGGTGACGCCGCGCGGCGCCATGAAGCCGGCGAACAGCCGCTCGCGCCGGGTCAGGCCGCCCGGCCGGGTGGACACCATGGCCACGACGGGCCGGGCGATCAGCACCAGCACGGCGACCAGGGCCAGGGTGGGCAGCAGCAGGGGCCACAGGACGTGCGGGGCGACGGTCGCCGCGACCGACACCAGCAGCACGTCGATGGTCAGCTGGATCGGCATCTCCAGGAACGGCAGCCGGGCCGGGATGTCGAAGCCGGGCCGGTTGGCCAGGGCCAGGCCCATGATGATCGCGGCGATGATCCCGGTGCCGGCCCGCAGCACGTCGCACGCGCCGGCCACGGCGATCACCACGGCCAGCTGGGTGCTGGTGCCCAGGGTCTGCTCCAGGGCCAGCTTCTGGAGGGCCAGCCAGAGCAGCACCGTCCCGACGATGCCGCCGGCCACGCCGACGCCGACGCTGACCGCCAGCCGCCCGATCTGGTCGGCGACGCCGCCGGTGCCGCTGACCAGGACGACGTGGAACGCGATCACGACGAGGATCGCCCCGACCGGGAGGACCAGGTTGCTCTCCCAGGTCAGCACGCGGCCCAGCCGCTCGGCGGGCCGCACCATGGCCAGCAGCGGTCCCAGGACCGCGGGCCCGGACAGGACCAGCACGCCCCCGAGCACGACCGCCGCCCCGGCGGAGATGCTCAGCACGGAGGCCGCGGTGACCGCGGCCAGCGCCGCGGTGACCGGGCCCCCGATGCCGACCAGCCAGAACACGCTGCGCCTGGTCGGGCCGTCCAGGAAGTGCAGGTCCACGTTCAGGCCGGAGTAATACAGCAGCACCGCGACGGCCAGCCAGATCAGCGGCAGGTAGGCCGAGCCGAGCAGCCGGTGCAGGTTGACGTCGCTGGTCACCATGCCCGCGATGAAGCCGGCCGGCAGCAGCAGGGCGACCGGCGGGATGCGCAGGCGGCTGGCGAGCACCTGGGAGCCCACAGCGAGGACAAAGATCAGCCCGACGCCGAGCATGACGTGGCTCGTGGTCACAGCCGCCCCCGCAGCCGCCGTCAGCTAGTGCTTCGCCTGGTCCGGCGCGCTGACCTGCGAGAACTCGTCGTAGACGTCAGCCACGAGGCCGACCTGGGCGGACGTGAAGGCCCGCTCCCGGCGCGAGTCCCTGGTGAAGGCCAGCCACCAGGTCAAGATCGCGCCGACTCGGTTGCGGTAGCCGGTGAGGAAGGCGATGTGAATGAGCAGCCAGCCCCACCAGCCCGCGAGCCCGCCCAGTCGCAGCGGCCCCGCCGACAGCACGGCCCGGCCCCGGGAGATGTAGGCGGCCGAGCCCAGGTCGAAGTACCGGAACTTGCCGCCCGGCTTCCGCCCGGTGACCTCCCGGCCGATCCGGCGGCCCGCGTAGTAGCCCGACTGCATGGCCACCTCGGCCACGCCCGGCAGCTTGCGCAGGCTCATCAGGTCGCCGACCACGAAGATCTCCGGATGGCCGGGGATGGTCAGGTCGTCGCGGACCTTGATGCGGCCGGCCCGGTCGGTCTCGGCCCCGGTGGCCTCGGCGATCGCCGAGGCCACCGGCGGCGCGCCGACGCCCGCCGTCCACAGCGCGATCCCGGCGTCGTGCCGGACCAGGCTGCCGTCCTTGGTCTTGACCGTGACCCCGTTCATGTCGATGTCGGTGACCAGCGAGTTCATGTGCAGTTCCACGCCGAGGTCCAGCAGGGACTGCGACGCGATGTCCGACAGCCGGGTGCCGAAGCTGGCCAGCGGCGCGTCGCCGCCGTCGAACAGCAGCACCCTGGCGTCCTCCGGACGGATCTTGCGGAACTCGTCCCGCAGCGTCTTGGTGGCCACCTCGCGGATCTGGCCGGCCAGCTCCACGCCGGTCGGTCCCGCGCCGACCAGCGCGAACGTCAGCCAGTGCTGCTGCTCCTTGGCGCTGCTGGCCAGCTCGGCCATCTCGAACGCCGCGAACACCCGGCGCCGGATCATGAGCGCGTCGGCGATCGTCTTCATGCCCGGCGCCAGCCGCGCGAACTCGTCGTGCCCGAAGTACGACTGCCGGACCCCGGCCCCGACGATGAGGTAGTCGTAGCCGACGTCGATGGGCTCGCCCATCGGCCGCTTGGCGTGCACCAGGCGGCGCTCGGCGTCAATGCCGGTGACCTCGGCCATCTCGCACTCGACGTTGCGGTGCCGGCGCAGCACCTGCCGCAGTGGCGCGCTGATCTGGCCCTCCGACAGGATGCCGGTCGCGACCTGGTACAGCAGCGGCTGGAACAGGTGATGCTGAGCCCGGTCGATGAGTGTCACCGAGACCGGGCTCTTGCGCAGCGCGCGGGCCGCGAACAAGCCCCCGAACCCGCCCCCGATGATCACTACGCGTGGAATGCCCCCGTCAGTCATGGTCAGCCCGCCGGGTTGTGCCACGCGTCACCGCGTGGCAGTAGCGAGTCGGCCTCGGCCGGGCCCCAGGTGCCCCTGGCGTAGGTGTGGACCGGCACCACGTCCGGGCCGAGCACCGGCTGGACGACGTCCCAGGCCGCCTCGACGGTGTCCTGGCGGGCGAACAGCCAGCGCTCGCCGCTGAGCGCGGCGCCGATCAGCCGGTCGTAGGGCCGCATGTCCTCGCCCGGCGGCTCGGTGTAGACGAGGTCCTGGTCCTGGGCCTGCCAGCCCGCGCCCGGCTTCTTGCCGACCAGGCACAGCGCCGACTCGTTGTTGGGGTGGACGCGCACCCGCAGGTGGTTGCCGGCGGCAGCGTCGCCGAGGTCGAACGCGTCGTGCGGCGGCTTGCGGAACCGGAACGACACCTCGGTCGCGGTGACCGGCATGCACTTGGCCGCCCGGATCGCGATGGGCACGTCGGCCCAGCGCCAGGAGTCAGCGACCGTGCGCAGCGCGACGTAGGTCTCGGTCTTGCTGCCGGCGGCCACTCCGGCCACGTCGTGGTAGCCCTGGTACTGGCCCTTGACCACCGTGCTGGCGTCCAGCGGCGCCAGCGCCGCGATCAGCCGTGACTTGGAGTCGCGCCAGGAGGCCAGGCCGCTGCCGTCCGGCGGGTCGGCCAGCACCGTGGCCAGCACCTGGAGCATGTGGTTCTGCACCACATCGCGGATCGCGCCGGTCTTGTCGTAGAAGCTGCCCCGGTCGGCGACGTCGAACGCCTCGGCCATGGTGATCTGGATGCTCTGCACGTACGTCCGGTTCAGCAGCGGCTCCAGGATGGAGTTCGCGAACCGCAGGAACATCAGGTTGTCCACCGGGTCCAGCCCCAGCCAGTGGTCCACCCGGTAGATGGCGTCCTCAGGGAAGTACTTGTGCATCAGCCCGTTCAGCTTCTCGGCGCTGGTCAGGTCGGTGCCGAACGGCTTCTCGACCATGACCCGGTTGCCCTCAGCGCGGCCGGCCGCGGAGATGCCCTCGGCGATGCGGCCGAACAGCGGCGGCGGCACCTCGAGGTAGAACAGCACGCCCTTGCCGTCGCCGACGGCATCCGACATGGCCTTGTAGGTCCCGGGATCATCCAGGTCGCCGTCGACGTAGCGCAGCAGGCTCAGCATCTTGGCCGCCGGCGGGCTGTCGGGATCCATCTTGTTGAGCGTGAGCGAGTCCCGCGCGTAGCTGCGGAACTGGTCCAGACCCCAGCCGCTCTTGGCCACGCCGATGACCGGGACGTTCAGCACCCCGCGGTCGACCAGCCCGACCAGGGCCGGAAAGGTCTCCAGCTTGGCCAGGTCGCCGGTGGCGCCGAAGATCACAAGCGCGTCAACTTGCTGCTGTGGTGTTGTCATATTGCTTCCCCTATCCGGAGTGCGCACGGTCTAATCCGAGCCGGCCCGCGGCCACGGCGGGCCACCCGGCACGGGTGATGTTGCCCGGCCGGCGCGCGCGCAGCATCTAGCCGGGCATAACTGCCAGCCTGGCCTACCGGCCCGGCCAGACGGCCGCAGGACACCAGAAATTTCCCAGACCCTTCACAAGCACGGACTTCACAAGCACGGACTTCACAAGCACTGAGGAATGGAGGAGTCATCGCCTCGGGAACGCGCTCGGGAATCCAGAGCAGGGTGGTGAATATTGCCGGGCTGGTGCAGGGCATCGTCCTGGTCAGCTTCCCGGCCGCCAGCACGATATTCACCAGCCCCGCCGACTACGGGCTGTCCAGCGGCCAGTACGGCGCCATGTTCCTGCCCCAGGTGCTCACGGCCATCGCGGGCGCGCTGACCGGCGCCCGGCTGGCCGCCCGCATCGGCACCAAGCGGGTCTACCTGCTCGGCCTGACCATGAGCCTGGTCTCGATGGGGCTGCTGCTGGTCAGCGCGCCGGTCAAGACCAACCAGGCGGTGGCCTACCCGCTGCTGCTGGTGGCCACGGCGTTCCTGGGCGCCGGGTTCGGCCTCACGGTCCCGACGCTGAACACCTACGCCTCGGCCTTCCATCCGGCCGCGGTGGACTCGGCGGTGCTGACCCTGAACGCGCTGCTGGGGCTGGGCACGGTGCTGGCCCCGGTGTTCGTGGCGGTGTTCGTGGGCCTGGGGTTCTGGTGGGGGCTGCCGGTGGTATCGGCGGCGCTGCTGATCGTCCTGCTGCTGGTCAGCCTGCAGTTGCCGCTGCGCATCAGCGCCCAGCAAGCACCGAGCGTCGACGAGTCCGGCCCGGCGGCGGCCGGGGTGGCGGCCGGGGCGGCCAGCTCGGCGCGGCGGCCGCGGCTGCCCGGCCGGTTCTGGCTCTACGCCGGGCTGATCGGCCTGTACGGCATCTGCGAGACCATGAACGGCAACTGGTCGCAGCTGGAGATGACCAAGCGGCTGGGCGCCTCGGCCAGCCAGGCCTCGCTGGCCCTGGCCGCGTTCTGGGGCATGGCGACGCTGGGCCGGGTCGGGTTCGCGGCGCTGGACCGCTGGCTGCCCGCGCCGAAGATCTACCGGCTGCTGCCGCTGGTCCTGGTCGCCTCGTTCCTGCTCACCGGGTCGCTGGGCCGGCACCAGGCGGTCGCGGGCATCGGGGCCTTCGCCCTGGCCGGGCTGGGCTGCTCGGCCATGCTGCCGCTGACGATCAGCTTCGGGGAGCTGGACATGACGGCCGTGTCGGCCGCGGTGGCGGGCGGCGTCATCGCCTTCTACCAGGTCGGCTACGGCATCGCGGCGTTCAGCGTGGGGCCGCTCCAGTCGGCCGGGCTGAACCTGTCGCAGATCTTCACCGGGACCGCCGCGATCGCGGCCGGGCTGCTGGTGCTGGCCATGTTCGTGTCGGCCCGGGTGCCCCGCGACGGCGCCCGCCCGCCCCAGCGCCGCCCGGCCCCGGCCAGCCGCGCCGGCGCCCGCGACGGCTAGAGGATGGCGATGGGGTTGACCGGGGAGCCGGTGCCGCCGGGCAGCCGCAGCGGGGCGATGACGCACAGGAACGTCCACCGCCCGGCGCGCTCGCACAGCGGGACCAGCCCGGAGAACTGGAGGTAGTCCAGCAGGTGCACGCCGAGGGCGTTGATGGCCAGCACGTGCACCGGGAAGTCCACGCCGTCCGCGGCGCTGGGCGCGGTGTCGTTGTTGCTGTCGCTGCCCAGCACGGCGACCTCGCGGTCGGCCACGAACTCCAGCGCGGCGGGATGCAGTCCGGCCCGGCTGGCCGCGGCGTCCCAGGCGCCCAGCTCCTCGCGGCGCCGGCGGTGCCCGACCCGGACCAGCAGCACGTCGCCCCGGCCCACGCGGACGCCCTGGGCCGCCTCGGCTGCGGCCAGCTCGTCGGCGGTGACGTGGTCGCCGGGCTCCAGCCAGGGCACGCCGCGCAGCCTGGGGATGTCCAGCAGCACGCCGCGGCCGGCGATCCCGTCCTTGGCGATCTCGACTGACTCGGACTGGGCGCCGTCGCTGGTGATCTCGTCCGCCGAGACGCCGTTGTACAGCTGCCCGTCGAAGATCACGTGGCACAGGGCGTCGAGGTGGCTGGCCGCGTCGCCGTGCACGTTCATGCCGAACCGGTCCATGGCGAAGTCCAGCCCTGGCGCTACCGCGGTGTGTTCGTGCTCATGGTTTTCCTCACCGGGCGCCTGGCGGGCGGCCGCCGGGCCGGTCATGTCGTGGCTGACCGGCTCGGGGTTGTCCGGGCCGGCCGTGTCCTCCAGCGGCGAGGCCAGCGACACGCTGCGGCCCAGCCGCACCTCGCGGCAGGCCGCGGCCAGCCGGTCGGGGGTCAGGTAGTTCAGCGCCCCGCGCCGGTCCCGCGGCCCCCAGGCGGGCCGGGCCCGCAGCCGCCGGTACAGCGCGCGGAACTCGGCCTCGCTGAGCCGGGCGTCAGTCACGGTGCCGCGAGCCCCAGTGCCGCAGACCCCAGTGCCGCAGACCCCAGTGCCGCGGCCGCCGCCGGGTGCCGCGCCCCGGCCGTCCGCCGCGGGCCGCCCCGGCCGGCTGGCCCGGCCGCGCCGTGCCGGCGGACGGGGCTGAGCCGGCCCGGCCCTGCTCGGCCCCGCCCAGCGCGCTCACCGACGACGTGGCGGCGTACGCCGCGCCCCCCGCCGCGCCGCCCGCCGCGCCGCCCGCCGCGCCGCCGCCCGCCGCGGCCGGCTGCGCCTGCGGGCGGAAGCTGTCCGCGGTGATCCGCCGGCGGAATACGTAGTAGCTCCAGGCCTGGTAGGCCAGCACGAACGGCAGCGCGATCACCGCGATGATCGTCATGACGCCCAGCGTGTAGGGCGGCGACGCGGTGTTGTGCACGGTGAGGCTGAACGCCGGGTTGGTGCTGGACACCATCACATTGGGGTACAGATCAACAAAAATAGCCAGAACAGAGGTGGCCATGGTGACGGTCGTCGCGGCGAATGCCCAGCCCGCCCGGCGGTCGAACGCGAACCACACCGCGGCCAGTGCCGCCAGCACCGCGGCGAACTCCACCGGGTTGAGCAGCACGCTCGAGGTCGCGGTGGCGTGGGTCCAGAACGCGAACGCCAGCACGACTCCGAACACCACCGGGGCGATGCGGCGGGCCAGCCGCACGGCCCGGTCACGCACCTCGCCCGTGGTCTTCAGGCCCAGGAACGTGGCGCCGTACAGGATGCAGATCAGCACCAGCGTGATGCCGGTGAAGATCCCGTACGGCTGGAACAGGCTGGCCAGCGTGCCGGTGAACTCCTGGCTGGCGTTGATGGGCACGCCGTGCAGCAGGTCGCCCAGCGCGACGCCGAGCATGAACGGCGCCACCAGGCTGCCCGCGACCAGCAGGCCGTCCCAGGTGGCCCGCCAGCGCGCGGAGTCGCGCTTGCCGCGGTACTCGAAGGACACGCCGCGCACGATGAGCGCGACCAGCAGGATCACCACGGCCAGGTAGTAGCCGGAGAACATGGTGGCGTACCAGGCCGGGAACGCGGCGAAGATGGCCGCGGCCGCGACGACCAGCCAGACCTCGTTGCCGTCCCACAGCGGGCCGATGGTGTTGATGGCGGCCCGGCTTTCTGGCTCGTTCCGGCCCACCACGCCGTGCAGGATGCCGACGCCGAAGTCGAACCCCTCCAGCACGAAGAAGCCCATCCACAGGATGGTGATCAGGATGAACCAGAAGGGGATCATGCCTCTCCCGCCCTCAGTACTGAGCCGCCGGGACCCGGGCTTCCTCGCCGGGCGGCGCGGCCGGCTCGGGCGCGAGTTCCTTGCGGGAGTAGCGCAGCATCAGCAGGAAGTCGACCACGCCCAGCGTGATGTAGAGCGCGACGAAGATGCCCAGGCTGATGGCGATCTCGGTGGTGCTGACCGATGGTGACACCCCGTTCTTGGTCAGCTGGATGCCCTGCACGACCCAGGGCTGGCGGCCGCTCTCGGTCAGCAGCCAGCCGGCCGTGTTCATGCCGAACGGCAGCGCGGCGGTCCAGGTCGCGATCCACAGGTACCGGCGGGAGGTGGCCAGCTTGCGCCGCCGCAGCAGCCACAGCCCCCACCCGCCGACCACGAGGACGATGACGGCCAGGTAGGCCATCACCCGCATGGACCAGTACTGGATGAACACGTTGGGCACGTAGTAGCCAGGGCCGTACTTCTTGACGTACTGCTTCTGGAGCGGGTTCAGCCCGATCACCTTGCCGTCCCAGTGGTTGGTGGCCAGCAGCGACAGCAGGTGCGGGATGGCCAGGATCTGGGTCGGCGTCTGGTCCTGGTTGCCGCCGCCGATCTGGAACAGCGAGAAGGAGCAGGGCTGGCAGGTGGTCCACTGGGCCTCGGCCGCGGCGATCTTCATCGGCTGGTACCGGGCCTCGATGACGCCCAGCTCGCTGCCGATCAGCATGCCGAACAGCAGCGCGGGCACGAGCAGGCCCAGCGACAGCCGGGCCGACCGGGTGAACACCTCCCTGGCGCCGCCGTGCCGCAGCTGCCAGGCCGAGACGGCCAGCATGACCGCCGCGCCGGTCACCAGCGAGGCCAGCAGCACGTGGGCGTAGCCCCACACGAAGACCGGGTTGGTCAGCACCGCGCCCAGGTCGGTGAGCTGCGGCATGTGGGTCTTGCGGTTCAGCACGTAGCCGACCGGGTGCTGCATCCAGGAGTTGGCGGCCATGATGAACGCGGCCGACAGGATGCTGCCGGCCGCGACGGCCCAGATGCACAGCAGGTGGACCCGGCGGGACAGCTTGTCCCAGCCGAACAGCCACAGGCCCAGGAACGTGGACTCCAGGAAGAACGCGAACAGGCCCTCCATGGCCAGCGGGGCCCCGAAGATGTTGCCCACCATCCGGGAGTACGCCGACCAGTTCATGCCGAACTCGAACTCCTGGACCAGGCCGGTCACCACGCCGATGGCCACGTTGATGACCAGCAGGGTGCCGAAGAACCGGGTCAGCCGCAGGTACTCGGGGCGCCCGCGGCGGTACCAGGCGGTCTGGAGCAGCGCGGTCAGCACGGCCAGGCCGATGGTGACCGGCACGAAGAAGAAGTGGTTGATCGTGGTGAAGGCGAACTGCCACCGGGCAAGGTCAACGTTCACAGGTCACCGGCCCTCGGCTCGGCCTGCGCTGGGCGCGGGTCACTGGCTGGCGGTCAGCTGGGCTGGTGCTAGCGGCGCGTGCTGGTGGCCAGGCCGTCCTGCCAGGCGCTCGTGCCGGCCTGGGTGGCGGCGCGGGCCTGGTTCCACTTCTGCCGGGCCAGCTCGCTGGGCGGCGTCTCCATCTGGTCGATCCAGCGCCGGGCCGCCATGAGCACGACCGTGGTGCTGACCACCATCCCGGCCAGGCCGACGATGGCGCCGGCGGCCATCAGCGCGCCGCCCACCGCCAGCGGCCGGCTGCTGACCTGGAACGTGCCCAGCTGGATACCGTGGCCGGCTTCCTGTCCTTGTGCCATGGCGTCACTCTTGCCCCGCAGCCCGGCGGCGGACATCATCCGCTCCGGGTGATTGCCGGCCGTGCCGCGGCCGGGCCGCGCGAGCGGGCCGGACCCGGGTTCACCTGCGGGGATCGGGTTCACCTGCGGGGAATCGGGTTCACCTGCGGGGAATGAGGCGCGGCCCCGGCCGGCAGGGCACCATGTGCATCATGAGCGAGCACTATGACGTGGTGATTGTCGGGACCGGGGCCGGCGGCGGCACGCTGGCCAGCGCGCTGGCCAAGGCCGGGAAGCGCATCCTGCTGCTGGAGCGGGGCGACTTCCTGCCCAGGGAGATGGACAACTGGGATCCCAAGCCGGTGTTCGTGGACGGCAAGTACATGTCGCCGGATACCTGGTACGACTCGGCCGGCCAGCCGTTCCAGCCCCAGGTGCACTACTACGTCGGCGGTGCGACCAAGATGTACGGGGCCGCGCTGTACCGGCTGCGGCCGGCCGACTTCGGCGAGATCAAGCACGAGGACGGCCTGTCGCCGGCCTGGCCGCTGAGCTACGACGAGCTCGAGCCCTGGTACACCCAGGCCGAGTGGCTCTACCAGGTGCACGGCGCGCACGGCGAGGACCCCACCGAGGGGCCCTGCTCCCGGCAGTACCCGTGGCCGGCGGTCTCGCACGAGCCGCGCATCCAGCAGATATCGGACTCGCTGGCCGCCGCGGGCTACCACCCGTTCCACGCCCCGTGCGGCATCCTGCTCGACGAGGAGCACCGCCCGGCCAGCGCCTGCATCCGGTGCGCCTGGTGTGACGGCTACCCGTGCCTGGTGCACGCCAAGTCCGACGCCGAGACCATCGCGATCCGCCCGCTGCTGACCGACCCGAACGTGACGCTGCTGGTCAACGCCGAGGTCATGCGGCTGGAGACGGACCCGGCCGGGCGCACGGTGACCGGCGTGGTGGTGTCGCGGGACGGCAAGACCGAGGTCTACAGCGGCGACATCGTCGTGGTCTGCGCCGGGGCGGCCAACACGGCCCGGATCCTGCTGCGGTCGGCCAGCGACCAGCACCCGCGGGGCCTGGCCAACGGCTCGGACCAGCTCGGCCGCAACTACATGTTCCACAACAGCAAGGCCGTGGTGGCGCTGTGCCGCGAGGAGAACGACACGGTCTACCAGAAGACCCTGGCCCTGAACGACTTCTACCACGCGGCCGGCGGTCACGAGTGGCCGCTGGGCAACATCCAGATGCTGGGCAAGTCCAACGCGATGGCCATGAAGGGGGAGGAGCCGAAGCTGACCAAGCTGGCCCCGCGGTTCTCGCTCGACGAGGTGGCCCGGCACGCGGTCGACTTCTGGCTCACCACCGAGGACGTGCCCCGCGCCGGCAACCGGGTCACCGTGGGCGACGACGGCGCCATCCGGCTGGCCTACACCGCGACCAACGACGTTGAGGCGGACGGGCTGTACCACGAGCTCCAGACGGTGCTCAACCACATCGGCATGGCCGAGCACCACGTGCTGGACAAGAACTTCTACATGAAGATGGACGTCCCCATCGCCGGCGTCGCGCACCAGGCCGGGACCTGCCGGTTCGGCGCCGACCCGCAGACCTCGGTGCTGGACGTGAACTGCAAGGCCCACGAGCTGGACAACCTGTACGCGGTCGACGCCAGCTTCATGCCGAGCATCGGCGCGGTGAACCCGGCCCTGACCATCATGGCCAACGCGCTGCGGGTGGGCGACCACCTGGCCGGCCGCCTGTCCTGAGCTGTCCTGAGCTGTCCTGACCTTCACGTCGACGGGGAGACCAGCCGATGGAGCGCTATCCGCGCATCAGCGACCACGGCCTGATCGGCGACTTGCAGACCGCGGCGCTGGTCAGCACGGACGGCAACATCGACTGGTTCTGCACGCCGCGATTCGACGGGCCCAGCGTGTTCGCGTCGCTGCTGGACGCCGACAAGGGCGGGCACTTCCACATCTGGCCCACGGACTGCGAGTACGTGACCCGGCAGATGTACCTGCCAGAAAGCGGGATCCTGGTCACCCGGTTCATGTCGGCCGACGGGGTCGGCGAGGTGCACGACTTCATGCCGGTGATCACCGGCCGGGCCACCGACCGGCACCGGGTCGTCCGGCGGATCCGGGTGAACCGCGGCACGATGAAGTTCGCGATGGACCTCCAGCCGCGCTTCGACTACGCCCGGCGGTCCCACTCGGTCGAGGTGTCCGACGGCGGCGCGGTCTTCCGGTCCGACGGCCAGGAGCTGACCCTGCATACGGTCGGCGCCCGCTCGGACCCGGCCACCAGGCTGAAGCGGCAGGGCAAGGGCCTGCGGGCGGCCTGGACGCTGAGCGAGGGCCAGGGCACCGCGGTGGTGCTGGAGTCCAATGGCGGCAACCCCCGGCGGATGTCGCCCGGCGAGGTGGACCGGCTGGGCCGCGACACGCTCGGCTTCTGGCGGAACTGGCTGGGCCAGTGCACCTACCGGGGCCGCTGGCGGGAGATGGTGGCCAGCTCGGCCATGGCCCTGAAGATGATGACCTACGCCCCGACCGGGGCCATGGTGGCCGCGCCCACGGCGGGCCTGCCCGAGCAGATCGGCGGGGAGCGCAACTGGGACTACCGCTACACCTGGATCAGGGACGCCTCGTTCTCGGTCTACTCGCTGCTCGGCCTGGGCTACCGCGAGGAGGCGGCCCGGTTCGGCATGTGGATGCGGGACCGGACCACCGAGCAGGCCGGCAACGGATCCGGTCCCCTGAAGATCATGTACCGGGTGGACGGCTCCTCGGACCTGACCGAGGAGACCCTCAGCCACTTCGAGGGCTGGCGTGGCTCCCGGCCGGTGCGCATCGGCAACGGCGCGGCTAACCAGCTCCAGCTGGACATCTACGGCGAGGCCCTGGACGCGCTCCTGCACGCCGATGACAGCGGCCTGACCATGGCCCACCAGGGCTGGCTGGCCGTGGCCGAGATGACCGACTGGATGTGCGAGCACTGGGATCAGCCGGACGAGGGGATCTGGGAGACCCGCGGCGGCCGCCGCGACTTTACCTACGGCCGGTTCCAGGCCTGGGTCGCGCTGGACCGGGCCATCCGGCTGGCCGAGCGCCATGGGCGCCCCGCCGACATCGTCCGCTGGCGGACCGAGCGCGATCAGGTCTACCGGCAGATCATGGCCCGCGGCTTCAACAAGAAGGTGGCCGCGTTCACCCAGTCCTACGGCACCGACGTGCTGGACTCCTCGCTGCTGCTGATGCCGCTGATGGGGTTCGTCTCGCCCAGGGACCCGATGTGGCTGTCCACGCTGGAGGCCATGGACCGCGAGCTGGTCTCGGACAGCCTGGTCTACCGGTACAACCCGAGCGCGTCGCCGGATGGGCTGCAGGGCCAGGAGGGCACGTTCTCGCTGTGCACGTTCTGGTACGTAGAGGCGCTGGCCAGGGCGGGCCGCCTGGAGGATGCCCGGCAGACCTTCGAGAAGATGCACACCTACGCCAACCACCTGCGGCTGTACTCCGAGGAGATCGGCGTCACCGGCGAGCAGCTGGGCAACTTCCCGCAGGCGTTCAGCCACCTGTCGCTGATCAACGCGGCGATCAACCTGGACTACCAGCTTGACCACGGCGCCGGCTCCGTCAGCGGCGTCCTGGCCAGGTCCGGCTGACTGGTGAGCACCGCGCGGGCCGGCCCAGATACGCTCGCGCCATGATCGTGATAGTGGCCGGGATCGCGGGCAGCGGCAAGACCACGGTGGGGGAGCGGCTGGCCCGCAGGATGGGCTGCGAGTTCGCGGACGGCGACCGGTTCCACTCGCCCGCCGCCGTGGCCAAGATGCACGACGGGGTGCCGCTGACCGATGACGACCGCTGGCCCTGGCTGGACGCCATCGGCGCCTGGATTGACCAGGAGGATGCGGCGGGCAAGTCGGCCGTGGTGGCCTGCTCGGCGCTGAAGCGCAGCTACCGGCAGCGGCTGCTCACCGGGCGACCCGAGCTGCGGATGTTCTTCCTGATCGTCGAGCACGACGCGGACGAGGCCCGGCTGACCACCCGGCGCGGCCACTTCTTTCCGGAGAAGCTGCTGGACAGCCAGTTCGCGACGCTGGAGCTGCCCGAGCCGTCGGAGGGGGTCACGCTGGTGCCGACCACGGGCACGCCGGACCAGACGGCCGATGAGATCCTGCGTGACCTGGGGCTGGGCTAGCCGGCCGGGGGCCGGCCGACCAGCTCGGGCGGGCGGCCGAGCAGCGCCATGACCTGGTCGAGCGGGCCGGCGCTCCGGCAGGCGCGCTGACCCGCGGGGCGAACGCGGCACCGGGGCGCCGCCGGGTCCGGTCGTCGTCGGGGACGGCCGCGGCCACGGCCAGGGCCACGCCGAGCAGGTCCGGCTCGAGCTGATAGTCCAGGCCCAGCGTGCGCGCGACATCCCAGCCGTGGACCACGTAGTCGATGAAGTGGAAGCTGATGGCCAGCGCGGCCGGGAACGTCGCCGCCGGGTCGATCTCGGGCAGCGTGAAATCCCGGTCCAGCACGCCGTCGGCGGCGAAGGCGGCCTGGACCCGGCCGGCCGCGGCGGCGTACTCGGCCACCGGGTCGGCCGCGGGCGGGCGGGGACGCCAGACCGCCGGGTCGGCGCCGTTCCCGGCGGCCGCGGCGGCGAAGCCGTCGTGCTGCCCGGCCATGTGGGCCAGCAGCTGGTCCAGGGTCCAGTCCCCGCACGGGGTGGGCCGGGCCAGGTCGGCGGGCCCGGCCTGCTCTGTCACGGCCACGCTGGCCTGGACGGCGCGAGCGTCCAGGGCCACGATGCCGCCGGCGGTCAGGATCAGCCGCCCGATCTCGCCGAAGTCCGTCATGGGATGCACCTCCGCATACGATAAGCGTCTGCATATCGTATGCTCAAGCATATCAGTAGACCAGGCTGCTACCCTCCCAGCACCATGAGCGGGACTCCCGGACCGGGCCCGGCCGACGAGGCCGCGCCCCGGCGTGACCTGGCCGCGATGGTCGTCCCGCTGGGCCGGGCCCTGGTCGCGGCCGAGGAGCCGGTGCTGCGTGCGCACCAGGTCTCGATGTGGGGGTACGTGGTGCTGAACGCGCTGGCCGAGCAGCCGGTGCGCACCCCGTCGACGCGCACTCCGTCGACAGGCACTCCGTCGATACGCACTCCGTCGATACGTACCCAGGCCGCGCTCGCCCTGGCCATCGGCGCGGACAAGAGCCGCATCATCGGCGTCCTCGACGAGCTTCAGCAGCGCGGGCTGATCGAGCGCCGGCCGGACCCGGCCGACCGGCGGGTGCACGTGCTGGCGCTGACCGAGGCGGGCCGGCGGCTGCGCGAGTCCGTCCGCGAGGCCATCCAGCGCCAGGAGGAAGAGCGGGTGCTGGCGGCGCTGCCCGAGGCGGACCGGGCGGCGTTCATCCGGGCCCTGCGGATCCTGTCCGAGCTGCCGCCGGAGGACATCTCGGGCTAGCCGCCGGGCTTGGCAGGCGGCGGGACCGGGCAGGCGGCGGGACGGGCAGGCGGCGGGACCGGGCAGGCGGCGGGACCGGGCAGGCGGCGGGTGCGGGCGGGCCGCGGGTCCCGCCCCTGCAGCGGCCGGGGCGGGACCCTGTGGCCCAGCGGCTAGGCCGGGCCGGGCGGCGGCCCGGCCCGGCCTCCGCTAGGCAGCCTCGCTATGGCGGCTGATCCCGGTGGCCAGCGCCCAGATGATGAACACGTCCATCGCGATCAGGATGATGGACCAGATCGGGTAGTACGGGATGAACAGGAAGTTCGCGATCGCGCTGAACACCGCCAGCACGATCCCCAGCAGCTTGGCCCATGTCTGGCCGAGCAGCACGCAGACGCCCGCGGCGGCCACCACGACTCCGAGTATCAGGTGGATCCAGCCCCAGCCATGCACGTTGAACTGGAAGGTGTAGCCCGTCTGAGTGGTGTAGAAGCTCTGGTGGACGATCGCGACCAGGCCCTCGAAGAAGCCCCACAGGCCGCCGAGGATCATCAGCATGCCGGCCAGCACCGTGAACCCGGTCTGCGCCGCCCCGCCGCCGTAATCGCGGGTCTCGTAACCCGCCTCCCGGTAGCTGGCCGTCTCCTGGGCTGTCCTGCCACCGGCGGGCGTGCCCCCGTAACCGCTCTTGTCCTGTGCACTGCTCATCGGGTAACTCCCCTCTGACCTGGGGGTTGTTAGTACCCCGACGCTATGGAGCCGGTTACGCGGGCGGCATCACCCCGGCGGGGTGATCGGGCTGGCCACCCGGTCGCTGATTCGCGCTCGCACGGGCTGGGTAAGGCCTTATACGGGCTTTGAGCTGCAATTTCACCGCAGCGGGTGATGGAGCCGGGGGACCGTGCACCGCACGGGCGGCTCTTTCTCGGGGGAATAATGACAAGCACAGCAAGCAAGCCTGTGGCGCCGCCTCGCGTCCGGCCGCAGCGGCTCGCTCAGCAGCGGCTGGCGCAGCAGCGCACGCGGCAGGCCCGGCTCCGGCCGGCGGCCTTCGGCGGGCTGCCGCCGCTGCTGGACGACAAGCTGCGGCCGCCGCGGCTGTCGCTCACGGTGCTGCGGCGCCGGCGGGTGACGGACCTGATCGAGGCGGCCACGGCGCACCGGGTCACGCTGGTGTCCGGGCCGGCCGGGGCGGGCAAGACAGTGGCCTGCGCCTCCTGGGCGGCAGCGCGCCCGGCCGGGCGGCCCGCCGGGATCCAGACTGCCTGGCTGACCGTGGACGCCGAGGATCGCGACCCGGTCCGGTTCTGGCAGTACGTGCTGGCCGCGCTGGTCCGGGCCCGGGCCATCGGACCCGATGAGGCGGCCCAGCTGGCGACGGCGCCGCCGGAGGCCTGCCCGCACCGCATCGTGACCGCGGCGCGGAACATGCCCGAGCCGGTCGTGCTGGTCATCGACGACGCCCACGAGCTGGCCGGCAGCGCCGCGCTGGCCGGGCTGGACCAGCTGATCAAGCACGCCCCGGCCGGGCTGCGGCTGGTGCTGGCCGGGCGGTGCCCGCCCGGCCTGGCGCTGGCCCGGCTGCGGGTGGCCGGCGAGCTGGCCGACATCGGCGCCGCCGACCTGGCCTGCACGGCCGCCGAGGCGGACGCCTACTTCGCGATGCTCGGCATCAGCATGGCCCCGGCCCAGCGCGACCAGTTGCTGCGCCGGACCGAGGGCTGGATGACCGGGCTGCGGCTGGCCGCCATGGCCGCGCCGCCCGGGCTGGCCGCGGCCGACCCCGGCAGCACCGACGAGATCCTGGTCGACTACGTCTGTGACGAGGTGCTGGCCCGCCAGCCCGCCGACACCCGCGCCTTCCTGCTGCGCACCAGCGTGGCGCCGAGCCTGTCCGGCGAGCTGGCCGACGCGGTGACCCAGGGCGCCGGTGGCGCCCGCACGCTGGAGCGGCTGGCCAGGGAGAACAGCCTCGTGGCCCCGGCCGGGCCGGGCCGGGGCGAGTACCGCTACCACCCGATGCTGCGCGAGGTGCTGACCGCCGAGCTGTACCGGGAGCTGCCGGCCGAGGTGCCCGCGCTGCTGGGCCGGGCGGCCCGCTGGCACGCGGCGCACGGCCAGGCCATCGCCGCGGTCCGCGCGGCCGGGCAAGGCGGCGACTGGGAGTTCGGGGCCCAGGTGCTGGCCGACGCCGGCGCGGGCGTGCTGTGGCCGGGCGGCCCGGCCGAGCTGGAGGGGGTCCTGGCCGCCTTCCCGCCGGAGCGGCGGGCGGGCGACGCCCCGGTGGCGGCGGCGCTGGCCGCGGCCCGGCTCTGGCAGGGCGACGCGGCCGGGGCCGAGCCGCACCTGGAGTGCGCGCGCCGCTCGCTGGACCGGCTGGACTCCGGCACGCACCGGGTGGTGGAGCCCTGGCTGACCGCGCTGCGCGTCATGCAGGGCGCCAGCCAGGCCGATGCCGGACCGGGCTGGCTGGCCGGGGAGTGGGCCCGGGCCGAGCAGGCTGAGGAGGCGGCGGCCTCGGTGCCGGAGTACCGGGCGGCCGGGCTGCTGTGGTTCGCGCTGGGCTGCGCCCGGCTGCGGCGCTGGGAGATCGGACCGGCCCGGCACGCGCTGGCCCGGGCCAGCGCGCAGCTGGCCGCGGGCAGCCTGCCGGGCATGCGGGCCCGCGCGATCGCGTGGCAGGCGCTGGCCGCGGCCCGCTCCGGCGACCTGGCCGCCGCCACGACGATGATCACCGAGGTGTCGGCCGACCCGGCCGCGCGGCACCGCGGGGTGGCCTGCCCGCTGGCGCTGGCCAGCGCGCAGGTCAGCCTGGCCAGGGACGAGCTGGACGGGGCCGCCCGGTGGCTGGATGAGGCCGATCAGGCGGCCGGCTGCCAGCTCGCGGGGGAGCCGCGGCCCGAGCTCATCGGCGGCGTGATCCGGGCCCAGCGCGCCATCGCGGAGAGCGACACGGCCGGGGCCCGCGCGCTGGCCGCCCGGCTGCGGGAGGCCAGCCCGGCCGCCGACGGGCCGCTCGGCGAGGTGCTGACCGTGCTGGAGGCCGACATCGCGCTGGCCGCCGGGGAGCACGAGCGGGCTGGCCTGGCGCTGGCCGGCAGTACCGGCTCCGGGGGTGCGGGCTCCGGTGACGCGGGCTCCGGTGACGCGGGCTCCCGGGACGCGGGTTCCGGCGACGGCGGGCTTCCGGGGAGGCGGGTTCCGGGGAGGCGGGTTCCGGCGAGGCGGGTTCCGGCGAGGCGGGCTCCGGGGACAGGGGTGACGCCCGGCTGTGCCGGGCCCGGCTGCTGCTGGCCGCCGGCGACGACAAGGGCGCGCTCGAGGCGGCCCAGGGCTGCCTGGAGGGCTCGGCGGCCGACGTCACCCGGCGCGACCGGCTGACTGCCCTGCTGATCGCCGCGGTCGCCCAGCGCCGGCTGAGCCAGATCACCGACGCCACCGAGTCCATCGAGCAGGCGCTGGTGCTGGCCGAGCCGGACGGCGCCTACCGGGCCTTCCTGGACGGCGGGCAGGCGGTCCGCTCGGCGATGACCGTGCTGGTGCCGCCGACCAGCGCCAGCGCGGGCTTCGCGGGCCGGATCCTGGAGCGGTTCGACGGCCAGCTGCCCCGCCCGGCGCTGGCCGCGGCGGGCGGGGCCGAGCTGCCGCTGACCGGCAGCGAGCTGGCCGTGCTGCGGTTCCTGCCCTCGCACATGACCAACCAGGAGATCGCCGAGGCGCTGTTCCTGTCGATCAACACGGTGAAGACCCACCTGAGGTCGGCGTACCGCAAGCTCGGCGTGGCCAACCGCCGCCAGGCCATCGCCCGCGGCCGCCGCCTCGACCTGCTGTGAGCCGTCCGACCTGCGGTGAGCTTTCGCCTGGCGTGAGCCGTCGCCTGGCCGGGCGCCTCGGCGTCCCGGCCAGGCGCCGGTCAGGTCCTAGACGACGGGGGCGGCCTGCTGCGCGGTACGGGACAGGTTCCTGGAGTCCCGGCGCAGGCTGAAGGCCAGCACGGCCAGCATCAGGCCGTAGAACAGCAGCCAGGCGGCCAGCACCGTGAGCAGCAGGATCAGCGAGATGCTCGGCCAGAACAAGATGACCAGGCCGGCCGCCAGGCCGACGATCCCGGTGAGCACCTTGAGCCCGCGGCCGGGCGCCTTGCCCATGGTGGCGGCGGTGATGAGGTCCCCGATGCCGTGAACGACCCAGATGACCCCGACGACCAGGGTCACGGCCAGGATGGTCAGCGAATGGTGCTTGAGGCAGTACAGGCCCGCGATCACGGCCAGCAGGCCGATGACGATGTCCGCGGCCCGCATCCCGCCGCCCTCGCCGGCCCCGGTGATGCCCTCGAACAGCCGGAACACCCCGGCCACGAGCAGCGCCGCGCCGATCAGGACGGCCACCACGACCAGCGTGGCCTTGGGCCAGACCAGCAGCACCACGCCCAGGCCGATCATGCCGATGGCGGCCAGCAGCGCGGCCGGCCAGGCCATGTTGGCGATGGACGCGGCCATCCGGGCCTGGGCCCGGCCCGCCTCGGCCCGGCGCTCGGACCGCGGGTCGGGACCGCCCGCGGCTGACTCGCCCGGCGATGGCCGCCCCTGGGCCGGAACCCCTGGCTGACCTGCCGCCGGGCGGTCCTGGGCGACCCCCGTCGGCGTGCTTCCCGGCTCTGGCCGGCTGGCCTGCGGATCAGTCATATCGACCTCCGATCTGGACCGCCTGGAGCTGGTCGTCTCCCATCGTCCGGCCGACCTGCGCAGATGATCATCACCCGCGCCGGGTGAACACTGCCGTCCTGCCCTAGACTTGGCGCCCGAAGCCATGTGCGCTCAGCCATGCCCCAGACCCGCAACCCTGGCCTGGGAGAACTTCTCAGGAGTCCCCTAGCAGTGAAGACCGACGTCGAAGAACTGAGTCCTACCCGTGTGAAGCTCACCGTCGAGGTGCCCTTCGACGAGCTGAAGCCGAACCTCGATCAGGCCTATCGCGAGGTCGCCCGGCAGGTCCGGATTCCCGGCTTCCGGCCGGGCCGGGTCCCGCCGCAGGTCATCGACCAGCGCGTGGGCCGCGGGGCCGTGCTGGAACAGGCGGTCAACGAGGCGGTGAACGAGTTCTACGGGAAGGCTCTGGCCGAGCACGACGTCTTCGCGCTCGGGCAGCCGGACCTTGAGATCACCAAGCTGGACGACGGCAAGGAGCTGGCGTTCACCATCGAGGTCGACCGGCGGCCGCAGTTCGACCTGCCCGACTTCGAAGGCCTGCCGGTCACCGTGGACGATGCCGAGGTCACCCCGGACCAGGTCGAGGAGTACCTGGGCTCGCTGCGCGAGCGGTTCGCCTCGCTCAAGGGCGTGGAGCGGCCGGTGGAGAACGGCGACTACGTGTCCATCGACCTCGCCGCCTCGGTGGACGGCGAGGCGGTCGAGGACGCCCAGGCCAGCGGAATCTCCTACGAGGTCGGCTCCGGCAACATGCTGGACGGCCTGGACGAGTCCCTGATCGGCATGTCGGCCGGTGACACCACCACGTTCACCTCCGAGCTGGCCGGCGGCCAGCTGGCCGGGATGGCCGCCGACGTCCAGGTCACGGTCAACAGCGTGAAGGTCAAGGAACTGCCGGTGCTGGACGACGAGTTCGCCCAGTCGGCCAGCGAGTTCGACACCATCGGCGAGCTGCGCGCGGGCACCCGCAAGCAGCTGGAGCAGATGCGCCGGTCCGGCCAGGCGGGCCAGGCCAGGGAGCGGACGCTGGACGCCGTGCTCGAGCAGGTCGACATCCCGCTGCCGGACAGCATCGTGGAGGCCGAGACCCAGGCCCGCCGGGAGAGCCTGGAGAGCCGCCTCAGCCAGGCCGGCATGAACCTGGACGCCTACCTGGAGGGCAGCGGCCAGACGGCCCAGGCGCTCGAGGAGGAGTTCGAGGCCGACGCCCGGCGCTCGGTCAAGGCGGGCTTCATCCTGGACAAGATCGCCGTGGATGAGGAACTGGGCATCGAGTCCGACGAGCTCAACGCCTACATCACCGAGCAGGCCTACCGCATGGGCGTGCCGCCCAACCAGCTCGCCCAGCAGCTCACCGAGAACGGCCAGATCAACAGCGTGGTCGCCGACGTGCTGCGGTCCAAGGCGCTGACCATGATCACCGAGCAGGCGACCGTGACCGACGAGACCGGCCGCTCGGTGGACATCGCCGAGGCGTTCCGCGGCACCCCGGCCGGTGACGAGGCCGAGGCGGGCGACGAGGACGGCGACACCGCCGCTGCCGAGGCCGCCGACGCCGCCGAGGCGGGCGACGAGGCCGACCCCGAGGATCGCTCCTAGGTCCCGGCGGCCCGGTCCCGCCGGGCCGGTCCGCCCCGCGTCCGGCCGCCTGCCCGCTGGACTGCGCCGTCAGCGAACAAGCGGCCCTCGGCGGACTTCCCGCTTCGGGGAGCGGGTTAGTGTCACTTGCAATGACCAAGGCGCGGAACAACGACAGCAAGGAGGGCACCGTGACCACGGCACCCGACGACCAGCAGCGCGGTCCAGGGCTGGTTCTGCCCGCGGTGGCGCGCACCGACGCCCCGGCCCAGCCGATCGTCGAACAGCTGTTTCAGCGCCTGCTCCGGCACCGCATCATCTTCCTCGGCCAGCAGGTCGACGATGAGCTGGCTAACCGGATCTGCGCTGAGCTGGTCCTGCTCGCGTCCGAGGACGCTAAGCGCGACATCAACATCTACATCAACTCGCCCGGCGGCTCGGTTTACGCGGGCCTGGCGATCTACGACATGATGCAGTACGTGCCGAACGACGTCGCGACGTACGCGATGGGCATGGCCGCGTCGATGGGCCAGTTCCTGCTGGCGGCCGGCGCCCACGGCAAGCGCTACGCGATGCCGCACGCGGCGGTGCTGATGCACCAGCCGCACGGCGGGATCGGCGGCACCGCGACCGACATCCGGATCCAGGCCGAGCACAGCCTGTACCTGAAGCGGGTGCTGGCCGAGCGGACCGCGATGCACACCGGGCAGACCGTCGAGCAGATCGAGGCCGACTCTGACCGCGACCGCTGGTTCACCGCGGAGGAGGCCAAGGACTACGGCTTCGTCGACCATGTGGTGCGCAGCGCGACCGAGGTCCCGACCATCGGGCCGCTGTCATGAGCGGTGTCAGCGGGCGCGGCGAAGCGGAGGAGACCAGCGTGACTCACCCGATCATCAGGCACCCGGCCCAGGCCCGGTATGTCCTGCCGTCCTTCGTGGAGCGGACGTCGTACGGGATCAAGGAGATGAACCCGTACAACAAGCTCTTCGAGGAGCGGATCATCTTCCTCGGCGTCCAGATCGACGACGCCTCGGCCAACGACGTCATGGCCCAGCTGATCACGCTGGAGTCCATCGACCCGGACCGGGACATCCTGATGTACATCAACTCGCCCGGCGGGTCGATGACGTCCATGATGGCGATCTACGACACCATGCAGTACATCCAGCCCGAAATCCAGACGTTCTGCCTGGGCCAGGCCGCGTCGGCGGCGGCGGTGCTGCTGGCCGCGGGGACCAAGGGCAAGCGGATGGCGCTGCCCAACTCGCGGATCCTGATTCACCAGCCCGCGGTGGAGAGCGGCTACGGCCAGTCCAGCGACCTGGAGATCCAGGCCCGCGAGATCCTGCGGATGCGGCAGGCCATGGAGCAGATCCTGGCCCAGCACACCGGCCAGGCCGAGGAGCAGGTGCGCCGCGACACTGAGCGCGACAAGTTCTTCACCGCCCATGAGGCCAAGGAGTACGGCCTCGTCGATGAAGTTTTGACGATGCTCAAGCGCAAGACCGAGGTAGGGTCGTCTTAGCCGCGAGAACCGCCGGCTCGCCGGCGGCGCGGTCCTTAGGCCACAATCAGGGCCGCTGAGGCGGTACCGTCTAGGTTCTACACGGGTAATGGCTCGCAAGCAGTGACCCGGCGCAAAGGAGTATGTGCGTGGCACGCATCGGCGATGGCGGTGACCTGCTGAAGTGCTCGTTCTGCGGGAAGAGCCAGAAGCAGGTCAAGAAGCTGATCGCGGGTCCCGGTGTGTACATCTGCGACGAGTGCATCGACCTGTGCAACGAGATCATCGAGGAGGAGCTGGCTGAGCCCACGGAGTTGAAGTGGGACAGCCTGCCCAAACCGCGCGAGATCTACGAGTTCCTCGACTCGTACGTGATCGGGCAGGAGAAGGCCAAGAAGGGCCTCTCGGTTGCGGTCTACAACCACTACAAGCGCATCCAGTCCGGCGGCGAGCGGGCCGGCGACGACGGCGTGGAGCTGGCCAAGTCCAACATCCTGCTGCTCGGCCCGACCGGCTCGGGCAAGACGCTGCTGGCCCAGACGCTGGCCCGGCTGCTCAACGTCCCGTTCGCCATCGCCGACGCCACCGCGCTGACCGAGGCGGGCTACGTCGGCGAGGACGTCGAGAACATCCTGCTCAAGCTCATCCAGGCGGCCGACTATGACGTCAAGAAGGCCGAGACCGGGATCATCTACATCGACGAGATCGACAAGATCGCCCGCAAGAGCGAGAACCCGTCGATCACCCGCGATGTGTCCGGCGAGGGCGTCCAGCAGGCGCTGCTGAAGATCCTGGAGGGCACCACCGCCTCGGTGCCGCCGCAGGGCGGGCGCAAGCACCCGCACCAGGAGTTCATCCAGATCGACACGACCAACGTGCTGTTCATCTGCGGCGGGGCGTTCGCGGGCCTGGAGAAGATCATCGAGTCCCGGGTCGGCAACAGCGGCATGGGCTTCGGCGCGGTGCTGCGGGTCAAGACCGGCAAGGTCACCGCCGACGCGTTCGCCGACGTGATGCCCGAGGACCTGCTGAAGTTCGGCATGATCCCGGAGTTCGTGGGACGGCTGCCGGTCATCACCAGCGTGCACAACCTGGACCGCGAGGCGCTGATCCGGATCCTGACCGAGCCGCGCAACGCGCTGGTCCGCCAGTACCGGCGGCTGTTCGAGCTGGACGGCGTGGACCTGGAGTTCAGCGAGGACGCCCTGGAGGCGGTCGCGGACCAGGCCATCCTGCGCGGGACCGGGGCCAGGGGCCTGCGGGCCATCCTGGAAGAAGTGCTCATGTCGGTGATGTACGAGGTCCCGAGCCGCAAGGACGTGGAGCGCGTCGTCATCACGGCCGAGTCGGTCCTCGAGCACGTCAACCCGACCCTGGTCCCCCGCGACGTCTCCCGTCGCACCCCCCGCGAAAAGTCGGCATGATGCCTCGGGGGTAACCCCCGGCCCCTCAGGCCGTGGCCGGGTGATCAGGCTAGGTGGCCGTTGCGCATTTCTATGATGCGGTCGGCGGCGTCGGTCAGGGTCCGGTCGTGGGTGGCCACGATGGCCGTGACGCCCTCCTGACTGACGATCGTGCGCAGCAGCGTCATGATGTTCGCAGCCGAACGCGAGTCCAGCTGCCCGGTCGGCTCGTCGGCCAGCAGCAGGCGAGCGTTGTTGGCCAGGGCGCGGGCGATGGCCACCCGCTGCTGCTCGCCGCCCGAAAGCTCGGCCGGCCGCTGCTGAGCCCGGTCCTCCATGCCCACCAGGGCCAGCAGGTCGCGGGCCCGCTGCTCGCGGTCGGCGGCGCGGACCCTGGTCAGCCGCATGGGCAGGCCGACGTTCTCGGCCGCCGACAGCATGGGCAGCAGCGCGAACGACTGGAACACCAGGGCCACCCGCTCCCGGCGCAGAGCCAGGGTCTGCTCCCGGCTCATCGCGCTGACCTCCTGGCCCTCGACCCAGACCTGGCCGGTGGTCGGCCGGTCCAGGCCGGCGATGAGGTTGAGCAGGGTGGTCTTGCCCGAGCCCGACCGGCCCCGGATGGCGAGCAGCTCACCGCGCGGCACGCTCAGCGTGACTCCGCGCAGCGCGTGCACGACGGCAGGCTCGCGGCCGAAGGTGCGGGTCGCCTCGGCCAACACGACAATGGCGCTGCTGCCGGGCCGGTCCGACTCCGTGCTGGCAGCCGGCTGGCCGACGCTCACCGGGACCGCCCCTGCTTCGCGCCATCGCCCGGTTCCGGATCGGAATGGCCCGGACCGGTCTCGTCGGCGCGGTCGCTGTCCGGGCGGTCAGGCCAGACGCCGACGTGGTCGGGTTCCAGGGCCAGCCGGACCCGATCGCGCAGCCCGAGTGCGCTGACGAACTCGCCCGGCAACTGCAGCCGCCCGGCCCGGTCCAGCACCGAGTACTCCTGCGCCACCTCGGCCTCCTGCCCGTGCTCATCGGTGTGCGTCCGGCGGAGGACTTCGGTGCTGATCCGCCCGTCCCGGATCGCGATCGTCCGGCGGACGTGCTCGGACACCATGTCGTCATGGGTGACGATCAGTACGGTGACGCCCAGCTCCTGGTTGGCGGTCTGCAGCGCCGCGAACACGCCGGCCGCGGTCTCGCCGTCCAGCTCACCGGTCGGCTCGTCGGCCAGCAGGACCCGGGGCTGGTTGGCCAGCGCCACGCCGACGGCTACCCGCTGCTGCTGGCCGCCGGACAGCTCGCCCACTACCTGATCGGCGCACTGGCCCAGGTCCAGCAGCTCCAGCAGCTCAGCTGGGCGATGGCGGCGGGCGGCCCGGTCGGCCCCGGCGAGTCTCATCGGCAGCGCGATGTTCTCCGCGGCGGTGTAGTGCGACAGCAGGTTGCGGCTGGTCTGCTGCCAGATGAACCCGACCGTGGACCGGCGGTAGGCCAGTCGCTCGGCCGCCCCCAGGGTCAGCAGATCATGGCCAGCCACGAGGGCCTGGCCCCCGGTCGGCTGATCGAGCGCGGCCAGGATGTTCAGCAGCGTCGACTTGCCGCTGCCCGACGCCCCGACCAGCGCGGTCAGCTCTCCCGCGGTGACCTGCAGGTCCAGGCCCTGCAGCGCCTGGGTCTCGACGCCGCTGACCGAGAAGATACGCACCAGGCGGTCGCAGAAGATCACCGCGTCCGGCGGAACCGCGCCCGGCTGCTGGCCGCCCGAGGAGACCTTCCGGCGGGCCGCGATCAGGTCATCGAGGCTGGCATGGCTCCCGTCTCCGCTCAACTCGCTTCCTCCCGTCGCAGCGTGGCGGCCAGGTTCCGGCTCAGGAACGCGGCGCTCTGCGCCGCCACGATTACCAGGCCCACGACGACGATGCCCGCCGCCGGCACCGCCGCGATCAGGCCCGGCCGCAGGCTGACCGGGCCCGACGTGCCGCTGAGCACGGCGAGGTTCATCACCGGCCCGAGCACGATGGCCAGCGCCAGCCCGGCGATGACCGTGCCCAGGACGGCCACTGTCAGCAGCGGCAGGACCTCCGACACGGCCAGGGCCCTGGCCTGCCGGGTGGAAATGCCCAGCGCGAGCAGCCGGTCGATCAGCTGGCCGCGTCCGGGCCCGGACACCGCCAGTCCGAACAGCAGGGCGATCACGCTGAGCAGCGCCGCCACCCCGGTGCCGAGCCAGTACAGCCGGACCCCGGCTCGCGGGGCCGGCGCGTCGCGCAGCCCGGCCAGGACCTGCGCACGGGAGCGGATCTGCCCGCCGGGCAGCAGGCGCCGGACCGCCGCCCGGACCCCGGGCAGCCTGATGCCCTTCCCGGTGGCCAGCAGCGTGTTGGGGCCCGCTACTGACGGCAGCCTGGCCGAGGCCCAGTCCGGCAGCACGACGAACGCGCCGGTCGTCATCGCGGGCGTCGGGCCGCTGGTCCCGGCAATCCTGACCGGCAGCCGGGTTCCGTCCACCACCAGCGTCCCGTAGCCGCCGCCGACGCTCAAGCCAGCCGAGGCCAGCACCGGGACGGCGGCGGCCGCGGCCGATTTTCGCGGGCCGCGGGCCAGCGCCCCAGCCGGGAAATCAGGCCAGGGGGTGTCGCCGGCCAGGGCCGCGTAGGCGGCCGGCGAGACGACGACCAGGCCGGCCGGACGGGTCCTTCCGCCGGCCTGCAACGTCGCTGCGTGGCCGGCCGCGATGTACGCGGCGACGACGTGACCGACGCCGGGCATCGCGGCAACGTCCCTGGTCAGCGTGGCGGGTACCGGTTTAGTCCCGGCTGTCTGCACGGTCAGGTCCGCGCCCGCCTGCCGCCAGGCCGACGCGTCCTGGCTGGCCGCCACCGAGTCCGCGGTCATGACCCCGAAGGCGGCCAGGGTCAGGCTGATGACCAGCGTGAGCACGGGCAGCAGCGCGCCGATCCGGGCTCGGGCGGCGCGGGCCAGAGCCAGGAAGCCCACGGCGCCCGGCCGCCCGGCGGTCACGCGCAGCAGCCCGCGGACAGGTACCGGGTACAGCCGGACCGCGATGAGCGCGGCAGCCGAGGCGGCCAGCACCGGGGCGAGCTGAGTGAACAGGTCGGTTCCGGCCCCGATACCGCGCAGCCGGACGGCTGCCAGCGCCGCCGCGGCCAGGACCAGCACAGTGAGCTCGGCGATCAGGCGCCTGCGGGATGGCCGGGCCGACGCCAGGTCGGCGCGCTCGTCCCCGGCGGGCCGGATGCCGCGATGCGACCAGAAGGCGGCCAGGGCCGGGATGACGATCGCGGCCGCGGCCGCCAGGCCGCCCAGTGCCCAGGAGATGGCGCTGCCGCCAGGGGGAGTGGGGGTGATCGCAAGGGCGAGCACCGCGCCCACCACCGAGCCCAGCCCGGCCAGGCAGGCCGACCGGGCCAGCACGCGGCCAGCCACCTGTCGCGCTGACCCCCCACGGGCGCGAATCACCGTCAATTCCGGCCCGTAGGCGCTGGCGACCAGGCGGGCACAAGTAGCGATCAGGAGCAGGCCGGCCAGCAGCACGTCGGCGATCAGCAGCGTGTCGACGGCGTCGGCCGCCTGCTGCTGGGCCAGGAAGCCACTGAGCCCGTCCGGGATGCCGGAGCTGACCGTCAGGGTGCTGCTCGTTCCGGCGCCGCCGAAGCTGGGCAGCTCCGCCTCCAGGGCCGTTCCGCCGTCGGTGGCGGCCAGTCCGTGCAGGTGGTTCAGCACCGGCGTCAGTTTCGCCCGGTCCAGCGCGGCGAGGTCGAGCGGGGTGAACCACTCGCCGTGAATGAAGCCGCCGCCGAAGGCGGATTGCAGGATCGGCAGCTCATCCGGCCCCACCAGGGCCTCGCCCAGCAAAAAGGCCGGGGCGGGGCTAGATACCGGAATGACTGGCGCGGCCAGGACCGGGTCGGCCTGCCAGAACGGCGAGCCGGGCCGGCGCGGCGCCACGATGGCGGTCACCCGCAGCAGCAACGGCGGCCTGGCGGGCTGGTAGGAGCCGAGGTTCACCTGCGAGCCGACATGCAGCCCGAGCCGGCTCGCCGTGGCCGTCGTCACGGCCGCGTCCACGAGCAGCGCTCCGGACGGCTGGCCTGGCCGGCGCACCAGCCGTGCCGTGTCGGGCAGCTTCCCGGCCGCCGTGCGGGCATAGGCGGCCAGATCGCTGCGGTACACGACCTGGAGGGCCGGCGGCCTGGCCAGCACGGCCTTCGGCGCCGGGTTCTGGATGACCTGCTCGGGGGTTACCACTGACGTCCACTGCCCGGCGGGCGCGAGCGGGACGGGCCGGACCGCGGCCGCCAGCAGGAAGGCAAGATCCTGGCCCGCGTCAGCGGACAGATCTATGTTGCCGGCCTGGTTCTCGAGCCAGGTGCCCTGGGCGGTGACGGCGATGTCCAGCGCCGGCAGCTGGGCCAGCGCGCTGGCCTGCGCGCTGTACTGGACGTCGGAGATCTCCCGCGGGCCCCCGACAGCTATCAGCGCGACCAGCAGCGATACCGCGGCCAGAGCCATGGCCGTGCCGGGGCCGGCCTCGCCGGTCAGCGCCCGGCGGGCCCGCGCCCAGCGCGCCCGGGCCAGCCCCGGGCCGCGCGCGGCAGGCCTCATGTCTGTTCCTGAGTGCGCAGCATGGCCGCCACCGCGGGGCCGCGCATCGACGGCAGCGCCGCGGCCAGCACCGGCATCGCCGCGATGAGGACGGCGATGCCCGCCGCCAGCAGCCAGGGCACCTGAACCACGACCGGCGGGTCCGGGTGCCCGGCCGCGGCGGTCAGGCTGATCGCGGGCACGATCAGCTGGCTGAGTATCACCCCGATGGCCAGCCCAGCCGCGGCGGCCGGCACCGCGGTCATGGCCTGCTCCAGGCCCAGCATCCGCATCACCTGGCCGGGCCTGGTGCCCAGGGCGTCGAGCATGGCGATGTCCCGCTGCCGGTCCTGGCTGGTCGCCGCGCTGGCCGCGAACCCGCCGCAGGCCAGGGCGATCGCGGCGGCCGCGATGCCCAGCATGGCCGCCAGCGGCGCTACCGACAGGGGCAGCCGGTTCAGCGCCCGGGCTCGGGCGGCGCTGCTGACCACTGACGTGCCGGGCGGCAGCCCGGTCAGCCGGGGCGTCTGGTCCGTGCGCAGCAGCCATTCGGTGGCCGGCGCTGGCGGCAGGCCGCGGGCACGCAGGGCATCCTGCAGCGCGGCCTGGTCGATGATCAGGCCGCCATCGGGACCGGTGATGGTCGGGAACCGGGTGACCTCGCCGGCCAGCCGGACATTGATGCTGGTGCCCTCCACCAGCACCTGGACCACCTGGCCGACGTGCACCCCGTCGGCGGTCACCAGGCTGCGGGTGGCCAGTCCGGGCAACGGCCCCGACGGCGGCCGCTGGGCCACAGCCAGCGAGGTGTACACCGGGCCGACGTTGAAGCCCGCCTGCGCCTTCCCGGTCCGGAAGGTCACCACCAGGCCCGGGCCGCCGGCCCGGACGTCGGCCGAGGTCGGCGCGGCGGCCGAGTCGTCGGTGACGGTTGTCAGCGGGCGCCCCGGCGGAACCGCCGCGATGGCCCCGCTGCCCGGCCCGGCCGTGCCGCGCACCGGCCCGATGGCCAGGCTGGCCTGCACCGGCTTGCGGCCCTTTTGCAGGTACTCCAGGAAGTAGCCGGTCAGCCGCAGCGGGTAGTCGGCGCGGTGACGCGGAGCGAGGACGGCGGTCAGCAGGTGACGGCGGCCGTCGGCGGGCAGCGACCCGGCCGTCACCTGGTAGGCCACGCCCGCGGCGTCGGTCAGCTGGACGGTCAGCACCGGCGCGCCGATGGCCGGGCCGGACGTCCGCAGCCGGGCCGCGACCTGCAGCATCGCGGGCCGGCCTGCGATGACCGTGCCGGGCAGCGGCCCGGCCGGCCGCAGTGCGGCGAGCCGGGCCGCCAGCCGGGCCGGGCTCAGGCCGGTCTCGGAGGTGGCCAGCGGCAGGACCCCGGCGGCGACCGAGCCGTTCACGGCCAGCGCGGTGCCGATGTTGCCCTCCGGCGTGCTCACCTGGGCCTGCACGACCGGGGTGCTGGCCCGCACGCCGGTCGCGCCGGTAATCGCCGCGACCTGGCCGATGGGCAGCGGCTGGCCGTCCGCCAGCGAGACGGCGGTGGCCGCCCCCACCTGGAAGGCGGCCTGCGCCTGGACCGAGGAATGCCAGCTGTCGTACTGAGCGAGTGCCACCACCGCGGTGGCGACGGCGAACATGGCCAGCAGGGCCGGGCCGGGATGGCGCAGCGGCCGGCGGCTGAGCTGCCAGGCGGCCACCGCGCCGGTCAGCCCGCGGCTGCGGGTGGCGGCCCGGTCGGCCAGCCGCGCAGCCAGCGGCAGCAGTCGCAGCGTCACCACCGAGCCGGCCGCGATGGCCAGCACCGGCGCGGTGACCAGGATCGGGTCCACTCCCAGGCGGCCGGTCAGGCCCGTCGTGACCGGTGCCGAGTAATGGGCCAGCTGCCAGGTCGCGGCCGCGGCCAGCGCGACCAGGCCCAGGTCCGCACCGGCTGACAGCGCGGCGCCGATGGCCCGCTGGCGGCCGGCCTGGACCCGGCGCAGCACCGCCGACGGCGGGCGGCGCAGCCAGGGCAGCGAGATGATCACCGCGCAGCCCGCCGCGACGGCCGCGGCCGTCAGCCAGGCCGCGGCAGGCTGGCTCGAGTGCAACTCCAGGCCGCTGCGGGCCAGCAGGCTGGCCCGGGTGAGCAGTGCGAGCAGCCAGCCGCCCAGGATCGGGCCGGCCACGGCGGCCGGGATGGCCAGCAGCAGCGCGTCAGCCAGGCCCCGGACGGCCAGCTGGCGGCGGGCAGCACCGCGCGCGGCCAGCAGTGCCATCTCGGCCTCGCGGGCCACCACCAGCAGCCGGACCGTGACCGCGATCGTCGCGCCCGCGATGACCAGCAGGATGAGCAGGCCGATGAGCAGCTGAGAGCGGGATACGACCACCGCGGTGGCCAGCTCGCTCAGCAGCCCGGGCAGCCGGGTCCTGACCGTCGCGCCGCCCAGGGCATTGGAGCCGGTCAGGCGATTCACCGCGCCGCTGAGCCGGTCGGCCAGCCCGGCCAGGCTGGGCGCGTGCAGGCCGCCGAAGTCGGGCTGCGCCCAGAGCCCGGCCGACTGGACCGGTACCTGGCGCGCGGCCAGCACGGCCGGACTGATGACCAGCGGGCCGAACAGGACTGGCCCGCCGTCCTTCTGGAACCCGGCGGCGGAGACCGGGCTGAGCGACCAGTACCCGCTGCCTGGCTCCCGACGGGCGAAGGTGCAGCTCACCCGAGCGGTGATGGTGATCCGGTCGGCCACGCCGCGCAGCGTGAGCAGGTCCCCAGCGGCCAGGTGCAGCCGCCGGGCGGTCGGGGCCGGCAGGCAGGCGGGCAGCGGCGCGGCGCCGCTGGCCGAGCCCGCCGTACCTGCGCTACCGGCCGCGCCCCCGGCGCCGTTGCCGGCCATCCCGGCAGGCCAGTGGCCGGTGAGCAGCGTGGCGTGCCGGGGCAGCGCGGACAGTGTGACGAACTGCGTCTCGGCGCGCCCGCGGCCGGGCAGGCTAAAGAATGACGACTGACGGCCGTCGGATATGCGCAGCGGCAGGCCGGACGCCGCGGTGGTCAGCTGGTGCCCGATGCGGGCCGTCAAGTCCGTGGACTGTGCCGCCGGGCCGGACACGCTGACGCCGATGGCGGTGCCAGGATCGGCGGTCAGTGACCGGCGCACCGCGATGGTGGTCACGCCGCTGGCAAACGAGGCGGCGGCGGCCGCGCACATCGTGGTGAACAGGACGGTGCCGGCGACGACGGCGAACGCGAGGGGGTGGGCCGAGATATGCCGCACAGCTGCCGGCGGCCTGCGCATGTGCGGTATCACCTCGCCCGCTCTCGTCCGCCTCGTGAGCGTCCCGGTCCCCAGGATGCCCGTGGGCGGGGCATTGACCGGTGCCCTGAGCTGGTTTGTTACTGAATTGTCCGCTTACGGTGATCGGCCCGGCCGCGTGCTGACCGCCAGGTGCGCCGCGCTCTTCTAGACTGTGCTGCCGTGAGCACCGCAACACGTCGACAGCTGTCGCCCCAGTACGCGCCCGGAGACGTCGAGGCCCGCCGCTACGAGAGCTGGGTCGAGTCCGGCTATTTCACGCCGGACCCTGACTCGCCGGCGCCGGCGTTCTCGATCGTGATCCCGCCGCCCAACGTGACCGGGTCGCTGCACGTCGGGCACGCGCTGGACCACACGCTGATCGACGCCCTGGTCCGGCGGCGGCGGATGCAGGGCTACAACGCGCTGTGGCTGCCGGGCATGGACCACGCCGGCATCGCGACCCAGAACGTGGTCGAGCGCGAGCTGGCCAAGGACGGCCTGTCCCGGCACGACCTGGGCCGCGAGGCGTTCGTGGAGCGGGTCTGGCAGTGGAAGGCGGAGTCGGGCGGCAAGATCCTGGGCCAGATGCGGCGGCTGGGCGACGGCGTGGACTGGACCCGTGAGCGGTTCACCATGGACGCCGGCCTGTCCCGCGCGGTGCAGACCATCTTCAAGCGGCTGTACACCGACGGCCTGATCTACCGGGCGCAGCGGATCATCAACTGGTGCCCGCGCTGCCTGACCGCGCTGTCCGACATCGAGGTGGAGCACACCGACGACGACGGCGAGCTGGTCTCAATTCGATACGGTGACGGCGACGACCAGGTCGTCGTGGCCACCACCCGGGCCGAGACCATGCTGGGCGACACCGCGGTGGCGGTGCACCCCGACGACCCCCGCTACAGCCACCTGGTCGGCCGCGAGATCAAGCTGCCGCTGACCGGCCGGAGCATCCCGGTGGTGGCCGACCCGCACGTGGACCCGGAGTTCGGCACGGGCGCGGTCAAGGTGACCCCGGCCCACGACCCCGACGACTTCGAGATCGGCCGCCGGCACAGCCTGCCCAGCCTGGTCGTCATGGACGAGCGGGGCGTGATCACGGTGCCGGGCCCGTTCGAGGGCCTGGACCGGTTCGAGGCCCGGCCGGCCGTGCTGTCCGCGCTGCGGGCCGACGGCCGGGTGGTGGCCGAGAAGCGCCCCTACGTGCACGCGGTGGGGCACTGCTCGCGGTGCGGCACCACGGTGGAGCCGCGGCTGTCACTGCAGTGGTTCGTCAAGGTGGAGCCGCTGGCCAAGGCGGCCGGGGACGCGGTGCGTGACGGCCGGGTGCAGATCCACCCGCAGGAGATGGCGGCCCGGTACTTCGACTGGGTCGACAACATGCACGACTGGTGCATCAGCCGGCAGCTGTGGTGGGGGCACCGGATCCCGGTCTGGTACGGCCCCGACGGCGAGGTGGCCTGCGTCGGCCCCGATGAGGAGCCGCCGGCCGGGCCGGGCTGGACCCAGGACCCCGACGTGCTGGACACCTGGTTCTCCTCGGCGCTGTGGCCGTTCTCCACCCTGGGCTGGCCCGACGACACGCCGGACCTGCGCGCCTTCTACCCGACCAGCGTGCTGGTGACCGGGTACGACATCCTGTTCTTCTGGGTGGCCAGGATGATGCTGTTCGGCCTGTACGCCAACGCCGGCCTGGGCCCCGAGCGCGCGATCCCGTTCCGCCAGATCGCGCTGCACGGCCTGGTCCGCGACCAGTTCGGCAAGAAGATGTCCAAGTCGCGCGGCAACACGGTGGACCCGCTGGACTGGATCGAGCGGTTCGGCGCCGACGCGACCCGGTTCACGCTGGCCCGCGGGGCCAACCCCGGCAGCGATGTCGCGGTGAGCGAGGACTGGGCCGCCGGATCCAGGAATTTCTGCAACAAATTGTGGAACGCGGCCAGGTTCGCCCTGATGAACGGGGCCGTGGCCGATCAGGGCCTGCCCGAGCGGCTGAGCACCGTTGACGGGTGGATCGTGTCCCGGCTGGCCGCGGTCACCGCCGAGGTGGACGAGCTGTTCGAGCGGTTCGAGTTCGCCAAGGCCTGCGAGGCGCTGTACCACTTCGCCTGGGACGAGTTCTGCGACTGGTACCTGGAGCTGGCCAAGACGGTGCTGGCAAAAACCGCGCTGACCGGCCCGGATAACGACGCGGCGGCGGCCACCCGGCAGGTGCTCGGCGTGGTGCTGGACCGGCTGCTGCGGCTCCTCCACCCGATCCTGCCGTTCGTGACCGACGAGCTGTGGACCGCGCTGACCGGCCGTGAGTCGGTGGTGATCGCCCGCTGGCCGGGGGCGGTCGCGGCCGGGTCGCAAGCGGGCGGGGCGCAAGCGGGCGGGGCGCAGGCCGAGCCGCCCCTGCCCGCCGACCCGGCCGCCGAGGCCGAGATCAGCGCGCTGATGCGGCTGGTCACCGAGGTCCGGCGGTTCCGCTCCGACCAGGGGCTGCCGCCGGCGCAGCGGGTGCCCGCCGTGCTGACCGGCCTGGCGGCTACGCCGCTGGCCGGGCACGAGGCGCAGATCCGCGCGCTGACCCGGCTCACCGAGCCCGCGGGCGATGGCGGGGAGTTCACCCCGACGGCCTCGGTGGAGGCGCAGGGCGTGACCGTGCAGCTGGACACGGCCGCGGGGGTGGACGTCGCGGCCGAGCGCAAGCGGGCCGAGAAGGACCTGGCCGCGGCCAGGGCCGAGATCGAGTCGGTGGGCCGCAAGCTGGGCAACCCGTCGTTCGTGGAGCGGGCCCCGGCCGAGGTGGTGGCCAAGAACCGGGCCCGGCTGGCCGCCGCCGAGGACGAGGTCCGCAGGCTGACCGAGCGCCTCGCGGCGCTGCCGCTAGGCTGAGGACCGGGGTATATACCGAATGACGACTGCTGATCGCTCGGGGGAGGGGCGGACCCGGCTGGCGCAGATCGAGCGCGAGATCCTGGTCCGCCGGCCCGAGCATTCCATCGACCCGACGCTGGACCGGATCGCCGCGCTGGTGACGCTGCTGGGCGACCCGCAGCGGGCCTACCCGGTGATCCACGTGACCGGCACCAACGGCAAGACCTCCACGGCCCGGATGATCGAGTCGCTGCTGCGCGCCCGCGGGCTGCGCACCGGGCTGTTCACCAGCCCGCACCTGACCTCGGTGCGGGAGCGGATCCGGATCGACGGCGAGCCGGTCAGCCCGGCCAGCTTCGTCGCCGCCTACGACGAGATCAAGCCCTACCTGGACCTGGTCGACGCCCAGCAGCCCGTGCAGCTGTCGTTCTTCGAGGTGTTCACCGGCATGGCGTTCGCCATGTTCGCCGACGCCCCGGTGGACGTGGCCATCATCGAGGTCGGCATGGGCGGCACCTGGGACAGCACCAACGTGGCCGACGGCACGGTAGCGGTGATCACCCCGGTCTCGCTGGACCACACCCGCTGGCTGGGTGACACGGTCGAGGAGATCGCCGCGGACAAGGCGGGCATCATCAAGCCGGGCGCCATCGCGGTGCTGGCCCAGCAGCCGCCCGCGGCCGGCGAGGCGCTGCTGCGCCGGGCGGCCGAGGTCGGGGCGTCGGTGGCCAGGGAGGGCATCGAGTTCGGCGTGGTCGGCCGGGAACAGGCCGTGGGCGGGCAGCAGGTCTCGATCCGCGGGCTGCTGGGCGACTACCCCGACATGTTCCTGCCGCTGTTCGGTGCCCACCAGGCGGGCAACCTGGCCTGCGCCATCGCCGCCGTGGAGGCGTTCGCCCGCGGCGACGCCGTCGGCCCGCCGACCAGCGAGGACGCGGAGCTCAACGGGCACGAGCCCGAGGTCGGCGAGCTGGCGCCGCGCACGGCCACGATGACCGCCGCGGGCGCGCTGGACCTCGGCCTGGTCCGCGGCGCGGTGGCCGGGATGACCTCGCCCGGGCGCCTGGAGATCCTGCGGCGCAGCCCGGTGGTGATCGTGGACGCGGCGCACAACCCGGCCGGGATGGCGGCCACGGTGGAGGCGCTGCACGAGTCGTTCAGCTTCACGTCGCTGGTCGCCGTGGTGGCCATCGCCGCGGACAAGGACGTGGCGGCGGTGCTCGATCAGCTTGAGCCCGTGGCCACGGCGCTGGTGGCGACGACCAACTCCTCGGGCCGGGCCATGCCCGCTGCCGAGCTGGCCGAGCTGGCCGAGTCGGTCTTCGGGCCGGACCGGGTCCGGGTAGCCGAGCGGCTGGACGACGCCATCGAGCTGGGCGTGGCGCTGGCCGACGAGGCTGATGCCGAGGGCGACGGCGCCATTGGGGGGATGGGCGGCGCCGGGCTGCTGATCACCGGCTCGGTGATCACGGCCGGCGAGGCCCGGCTGCTGCTCAGCGGCAGCGCGCCCGCGAGCGCCGGGGGAGCCACACCGTGAAGCGACTGCTTCCCACCGTGCTGATCTTCGAGGCCATCGTCGTCGGCCTGGCGGTGCCGGTCGCGGTGCACATCGATCACCTCCGGCCGGGGTCGGCCGGAGTGGCCGCGGGGGTCACGGCCGGCGCCGCGGTGCTGTTCGCGATCCTGGCCCGGCCGCTGCTGCCGGCCACTGTCATCGGCGGCAGCGTGCTGCAGGTATTCGTGATCGCATCCGGCGTGATCGTGCCAGTGATGTACTTTCTCGGTGCCATATTCGCGCTGTTGTGGGTGGTCGGAATCTGGCTCGGACGGCGGATCGAACGGCCCGCAGCGCCATAATCCGGGCGCGTTCGGGCGGCCCGGGCAAGCCCGTCGCCGTGTGCGGCGTGCCTTGGCGTTCGGGCCGCCGGCCCGGCCTGTAGGCTTTTCACTGCCGGTCACCGCCAGGGAACCGTAGGGCGACTCCCGTCACTGCTGGCAAGCGGCTGGATGCAGATAGTGAGAGAGTGGTTCTGGCCAGAATGGCTCTCGCGCTTTGGCACCATCCGCGGTGGCGGCGCGTTGGACGTCCCGTGGGGGCGCCCGCCGGGGCCAGGCGGTCTCGCCTCAGCTATCGGTGTCCAGGCAAGATAGGTGCCAGAGCAAGATCTTTTGATCTGGGGCCGTTTAGCCCGACGCGTCGCGGCCATGTACTGCGAAGGGCCGCGGGCGGCTGGCCACAAAATTGCAGATCTACCTGCCAAGATCCAGCTGGAAGGTACTCGTTCGGAGATGAGCAACGCGATGGCCTTTCTGGGCCGTGACATGGCCGTCGACCTCGGCACTGCGAACACCCTGGTGTACGTCAGAGGCCGGGGCATCGTGCTCAACGAGCCGTCGGTCGTGGCCCTGAACACCAACACGGGACAGATCGTCGCGGTCGGCGTCGAGGCCAAGCGAATGATCGGCCGGACGCCCGGCAACATCATCGCCGTGCGCCCGCTCAAGGACGGCGTCATCGCGGACTTCGACGTGACCGAGCGGATGCTGCGCTACTTCATCCAGAAGGTGCACCGGCGCAGTCACCTGGCCAAGCCCCGGATCGTCGTGGCGGTGCCGAGCGGCATCACCGGCGTGGAGCAGAGCGCGGTCAAGGAGGCCGGCCACCAGGCCGGAGCCCGCCGCGTGTACATCATCGAGGAGCCGATGGCGGCGGCCATCGGCGCGGGCCTGCCGGTCAACGAGCCCACCGGCAACATGGTCGTGGACATCGGCGGCGGTACCACCGAGGTGGCGGTCATCTCCCTGGGCGGCATCGTGACGTCGCAGTCCATCCGCGTCGGCGGCGACGAGCTGGACCAGGCCATCATCACCTTCGGCAAGAAGGAGTACTCGCTGATGCTGGGCGAGCGCACGGCCGAGGAGATCAAGATGGCGCTCGGCTCGGCTTACCCGTCGGCCGACGAGCCCAACGCCGAGATCCGCGGCCGCGACCTGGTCAGCGGCCTGCCCAAGACCATCGTGATCTCGGCCGAGGAGATCCGCCGGGCCATCGAGGAGCCGCTGAGCGTCATCGTGGACGCGGTCAAGAGCACGCTCGACAAGTGCCCGCCCGAGCTGGCCGGGGACGTGATGGACCGGGGTATCGCGCTGACCGGCGGCGGGGCGCTGCTGCGCGGCCTGGACGAGCGGCTCCGTGAGGAGACCGGCATGCCCATCCACATGGCGGACAACCCGCTCGACTCGGTGGCCCTGGGCACCGGAAAGTGCGTCGAGGATTTCGACACCCTGCGTCAGGTGCTGGTGCCTGAATCCCGCCGCTAGTCCCCCGAGGTGATGAGTTGTGCACGACTCGCGGCGGACCCGCCTGATTCTCGGTGTGCTGATCGTCGCTGCCCTGGTGCTGATCATCCTGGACTACCAGGACGGCGCCTCCGGCATCTTCGGCGGCGTACGCCGGGTCAGCGCGTCGGTGTTCGGCGGCGCCGAGCACCTGGTCAGCTCGACGACCCGGGTGTTTACCGGCTCGGATTCCGGCGCCTCCGGCAGCCAGGTCCAGGCGCTGCGCACCGAGGTCATCAAGCTCCGCACGGAGCTGAGCCAGGAGCGGCTGAGCAAGTCCGACTACGCCCAGCTCCAGCGGCTGCTGTCGATGGCGGGCAAGGGCGGCTACCGGATCGTCGCGGCCAGCGTGATCGCTAACGGCCAGGGCTTCCAGCAGACCGTGACGCTCGACGCGGGCAGCCGGGACGGCGTCAAGCCGCGCGAGACGGTGCTGAACGGCCAGGGGCTGGTCGGCGAGGTCACCTCGGTGGGCCCGGACACCTGCACGGTGCTGCTGGCCACCGACTCGTCCTCGACCGTCGGCATCCAGCTCGCGCCCGGCGGCCAGGTCGGCTGGGTCACCGGGCCGGGCAAGACGCGCAGCGGCTCGGGAGCGTTCTCGCTCCAGGTGCTGGACGCCAGCGCGGTGCTCAGGCCGGGGGAGCAGCTGGTCACCTCGGCGTCGGTGCACGACCGGCCGTACGTGCCCGGCGTGCCGGTCGGCTTCATCAGCTCGGTGAGCAACCGCGCGGGCGCGCTGACCGCGCGGGCCGATGTCATGCCGTACGTGAACTTCACCGCGCTGGGGGTCGTCGGGATCGTGATCGAGGCACCGCGGCACAACCCCCGGTTCTCGGTGCTGCCGCCCAAGCCGCACGTGAAGCCGACGCCGACCGTGACCGTGACGGTGACGCCGGGGGCCAGCGGGTCCGCCGGGCCCGGCGGTACCGCCCCGTCCCCGACGCCGGGGGGCTGAGCATGCGCCGGGTCATCCTGTCCGCGGTGCTGCTCGCCGCCGTGCTCATCCTCCAGCTCACCTTGATCAACGGGCTGCGGCTGCCCGGCGGGGGCGTGCCCGACCTGGTGCTGGTGATGGTGGCCGCGCTGGGCATGGCCAATGGCCCGGCGGTCGGCGCCATCTGCGGCTTCGCCGCCGGGTTCTGCCTGGACATCGCGCCGCCGGCCAGCGGGATCATCGGCGAGTACGCCCTGGTGCTGTGCCTGGTCGGCTGGGCCTGCGGGCGCCTGTCCGGCACGCTGGCCCGGTCCGCCTGGCTGCCGATCATCATCTCCGCGGCCGCGGCGGCGGTCGGCGAGGTCCTGGTCGCGGCGCTGGGCATGGCCCTGCAGCCGGCCCAGGTGAGCTTCGCGTCGGTCCGCGCGGTGCTGCCCGCGGCGGTCATCTACGACATCGCGCTGACCCCGTTCGTGCTGTACCTGGTGCTGCTGGTCACCGCGCGCCTGGACGAGGATGCGGCTGCCTCGGCCAGCGCGGCCCAGGCCCGGCTGCGCCGGGCCAGGGCCCAGGGCGGCGTGCTGGTCGGCGGCCAGGCCACCGGCCGCCAGGGCCTGGCCGGCACCCCGGGTGCGGGCAGCGCGGCCAGCGGCGCGGTCCTGCTCGGCCTGGGCGGCTGGCTGGCCGGCCCGCCGCAGTCGCGGCGGGCCCGCCGGGCGGCGGCGCGGCGCACCCCCCGGCTCGGCTCGGGCCGCGCCGGGGACGGCTGGATCGGCAGCAGCGCCTCGGCCCGGCTGCTCGGCGGCGCCCCCCTGACGACCCGGTCGGTGAACACCCTTACCGGGCGCAGCGGCGCGGCCCGGCTGCGCTCGGGCGTGGCCGGCTCGGCGGCCGGCGGCCAGGCCCCGCGGACCCTCGCGGGCCGGCCGGTCCACCTGCGGCTGGCCGCGGCCAGCAAGCGCGACGGCCGGCTCGGCGCGGGCAAGCGCGTGGTCATCGGCCGCGGCCTGAGCCGGACGGCGGTGTCCGGCCTGGGCCGGCGCCGCTCGCGCCGCAACGGCGGCTTCCGCCCCTCGGCCCTGCCGGGCGGGTCGGCGACCGCGCAGGTCCGCCGCCGCCCGCTGGCCGCCACGCCGGCCCGGATCGACTTCGGCAGCGGTCACCACGGCACGTCGCACCACCCGGCCGGCGGCCAGGCCAGCGTCATCCACATCGGCAGCAGGCGGCGGATGTTCGGCGGCCGGCGCCGCGACGGCGTGGTGGGCGGCGGCGCGCTGACGGCGGCCGGCCGCACCGGGCGCCCGGCCGCCGCGCCGCGGTTCCGGATCCGCCCCGCCGGCCGCGGGGCCCTGGGCCGCAACACCCTGAGCAGCGCCACCCTGGCCAGCACGGCGATGATGAGCGGCGGGCCCGGCTCGCCCTCGATCCAGGCCTTCCGCCCGGCCCGCCCGGCCCGGCTGCGGATGCGCAGCCGCCGCGGCGACGGCATGCTCGGCGGGGGTCTCGGCTCGGGCCGCGGCCACTACGGGCGGCCGGCCACGCCGCGGTTCCGGTCCCGGCCGCTGGCCAGCGGCCGGTCGATGAGCGGCAAGCGACCGCGGTTCCGGCACCGGCGCTGGGCGGTGCTGTCCCTGATCACCCGTCGTCACACCCGGCCGCGCCGGCACCTGTGGCTCATCGGCCGCACCGGAGGTACGGGCGGCATGGGACGTATGGGACGTATGGGACGTATAGGCGGGGGGCCGAAATGATCCCGGTGTCCCGCAAGCGGCTGCTGGTGCTCTACGTGGTGCTGGCCGCCCTGCTGCTGGGGCTGGGCGCCCGGGCCTGGTTCCTCCAGGTGGTGAACCACCGGGCCTACGTGGCCCAGGCCAACCTGGACCGGATCCGGGACATCGTGGAGCCGACGGTGCGCGGCGAGATCACCGACGATGTCGGCGCCCCGCTGGTCAGCAACCGCTCGGCGCTGGTCATCTCGGTGAACATGTCGCTGGTCGGGCAGGAGTCCGACGGCGGCGCCGCCGAGCTGCGCAAGCTGGCCGCGCTGCTGCACATCAGCGACAAGACGCTGACCGAGAAGGTCCGGATCTGCACGGCCACGGTGTCGCAGCCGTGCTGGCCGGGCTCCCCGTACCAGCCCATCCCGGTGGCCGAGCACGTCTCGGACCGGGTCGGCGTCCAGGTGCTGGAGGACAAGCACGACTTCCCCGGCGTGACCGCCCAGGTCCAGCCGGTGACGCAGTACGCCCAGCCGATGGGCACCGACGCGGCCCAGATCCTGGGCTACCTCCAGCCCATCACCGCCCATGAGGTGCAGCAGCTCGGCATCCCGGTGACCGGCTTCTCCGGGGTGGACCTGGTCGGCCAGGCCGGGCTCGAGCAGCAGTACGACAAGCAGCTGCGCGGCCGCGCGGGCGCCAACGAGGTGTCGGTGAACGCGGGCGGGCAGGTGACGGGCACGATCAAGCGGATCACCCCCCAGCCCGGCGACGACCTGGTCACCAGCCTCAACTCCAAGCTCCAGCAGGACGTGGAGAACGACCTGGCCGGCGCGATCCACAAGACCGAGGCCGAGGGCAACTCCAACGCCAGGACCGGGGCCGCGGTGGTGCTGACGACCAAGGGCCAGGTCGTGGCCATGGCCAGCTACCCGACCTACAACCCGGACGTGTGGACCAACGGCATCACCGGGCGGGAGTTCCACCAGCTGTTCGGCGGCGGCCGCTCCGAGCCCATCCTGAACCGCGCCACCCAGGGCGAGTACGCGCCGGGCTCGACCTGGAAGGTGACCAGCACCGCGGCCGCCATCGCGGCCGGGTACTCGCTGTACGGCAGCTACGACTGCCCGGGCTCGGTCAACGTCGAGGGCCACGTGTTCAACAACGACTTCGGCAACGGCGGCGTGATGTCGCTGCACCAGGCGCTGGTGCTGTCCTGCGACACGATCTTCTACAACTTCGCCTACCAGATCTGGCAGCGCGACCACCGCAGCGCGGACGTGGTGACCAGCCCGCACGCGCCGGTCCAGGAGATGCAGAAGATGGAGCTGGGCTGGGGCTTCGGCAAGAACCCCGGTGTCGACCTGCCCGAGCAGAGCCCCGGCACGGTGCCCACCCGCGAGTGGCTGTACTACTACTGGAAGGACAACGCCCACCAGGGCCAGAACTGGTGCAAGTACGGCCGGGCCAACGGCAGCTACGTCCAGCAGATCGAGTACGACGACTGCCGGACCGGCAACGTCTGGGAGCCGGGCCAGGCCGTGGATGCCGCGATCGGCCAGGGCTACGTGTCGGTGACCCCGCTCCAGCTGGCCGACGCCTATGTCGCGCTGGCCAACGGCGGCACGCTGTACCAGCCGCGGATCGGCGAGGCGCTGCTCAGCCCGAACGGCCAGGTCACGCAGCGGATCCGGCCCAAGGTGGCCGGGCGCCTGCCGGTGGCCAAGTCCACGCTGGCCTACATCCGCAGCGCGCTGCAGGGCGTGATCACGTCGGGCACCGCGGCCAGCGCCTTCGGCGGGTTCCCGCTGAGCAAGGTCTGCGTGGCGGGCAAGACCGGCACCGCCCAGGTGGCCGGCAAGGTCGCCACCTCGGTGTTCGCCTCGTTCGCGCCGTGCTCGCATCCCAAGTACGTGGTGGTCATGATGATCCCCGACTCCGGCTACGGCGCCGACGTGTCGGGCCCGGCGGTCCGCAAGATCTGGGACGCGATCTACGGCCTGGAGGGGCACCAGGCGGACCTGCCCGGCGGGCAGCTGCCCAGCGTGCCGAAGATGAACAAGGCCGGGCAGATCGTCTCCTCGGCCCCGGCGGCCAAGAGCCACCACCCGGCCGGCGGGAGGCGGCACGGATGACCTCACTACGCGGTTCACGGGACACGGCCAGGCGGGTCAGCCGCGGGGCGCCGGGCGGCATCGCCAACCCGGCCCGCCCCAGCGGCGCCTACCGGGGCCTGCCCCCGCTGGAGCCCGGCCGGGGCGGCTTCAACCCCGGGCTGGGCGCCCGCCGCGCGCGCCGCGGACGGCTGCGCGGCCTGGCCCGGCGGGCGTTCGCCCGCCAGTCGCCGCTGCGGCACATGGACTGGATCCTGCTGGCCGCGGTGCTGGCGCTGAGCCTGATCGGCACCATGCTGGTCTGGTCGGCCACCCAGCCGGGCCTGATCAGCTCGGGCCAGGACCCGCGGACCTACCTGATGAAGCAGCTGCTGAACATCGCGCTGGGCCTGGTGTTCATGGTCGTGGTGGCGTTCCTGGACTACCGGCAGCTGCGGCTGTACGCGCCGTTCGTGTACGTGGCGTCCTGCATCGGGCTGCTGGTCGTGCTGACCCCGCTCGGCTCCATCGTGAACGGGGCCCACTCGTGGATCTCGCTGCCGGGCGGGTTCCAGATCGAGCCGTCGGAGTACGCCAAGCTGTCGGTCATCCTGATCAGCGCCATCCTGCTCGGCGAGCTGCGCCACGGCGAGAAGCGGCCCCGGATGCGGGCCGTGGCCATCGCGCTGGCCGTCGCCGCGGTGCCGCTGGTGCTGGTCGTGGCCGAGCCCGACCTGGGCGTGGTCATGCTGATGCTGGCCCTGGTCGTCGGGATGGTCGCGCTGTCCGGCATCCGGCTCATCTGGGTCGGCTCGGGCCTGGCCGCCGGGGCGCTGGCCCTGGTCGCGGTGGTCAACCTGCACCTGCTCAAGTCGTATCAGGCCAGCCGGCTGACGGCGTTCCTGCACCCGTCGGCCGACCCGCGCGGCACCGGCTACAGCGCGGCCCAGTCCAAGATCGCCATCGGCTCGGGCGGCCTGTTCGGCCAGGGCCTGTTCCACGGCCAGCTGGTGGGCGGCAACTTCGTGCCCGAGCAGCACACCGACTTCATCTTCGCGGTGGCCGGCGAGGAGCTGGGATTCGTCGGCTGCGCGGTGATCATCGCGCTGCTGGCCCTGGTGCTGCTGCGGACGCTGCGCATCGCGGCCCGGGCCGACGACCAGTTCGGCATGCTGGTCGCGGCCGGCGTCGCGATCTGGTTCGGCGTGCAGGCGTTCATCAACGTCGGCATGACCATGGGCATCATGCCGGTGACCGGCCTGCCGCTGCCGTTCGTGTCCTACGGCGGGTCAGCCATGTTCGCCGACATGATCGCCGTCGGCTGCCTCCAGGCCGTCTACCGGCACCACACCGTCTTCAGCTAGGCCCGGCGGGGACTGGGTGCTGTGCGCCCGCCCGTCTGGGCTACCGCGGCTGTTAGATAGCGGTTGAGAGGTTGTCGCGCTGGCCGGGACGGCACCGTCCTGCGCAGTGCTGTTTGCAACACTGCTGTTTGCCGCACTGCGCCAGGGCCGGGCGACGGCCAGCCAGGTCAGGGCCCCGCCCAGCAGCACGATGACGAGGATCCAGCCCAGGGCGGTGGTGCCGACGCCGGCGTACTTGAGCCCGGACGCGAAGATCACGAAGGTGATGATGGGGCGGATCACCTTGTCGGGGGCCCGCGAGGACAGGAACGAGCCGACCAGCACGGCCGGGATGCTGCCGATCACGATCGAGGCGGTGACGGCGAACTGGACGTGCCCGAACAGCAGCGCGCCGCACGCGGCGGCCAGGGTCAGCGGCACGGCCTGGGTGAGGTCGGTGCCGACCAGCTGCCCGGCCGACAGCATGGGGTACAGGAACAGCATCAGCACGATCATCAGCGAGCCGGAGCCAACCGAGGTCATGCCGACGATCAGGCCGCCGATGGCGCCGATGGCGATGGTCAGGCCCGGCCGGGCGATGATCTCGCTCACCTTGGCCAGCCGCTGCTGGCCGCTGCGCCAGTCCAGCACGTAGCGCAGCACCATGGCCGCGGCCCCGATCAGCAGCGCGGCGCCGAGCACGGTCTCGACCCGGTTCTGCGCGTTCAGGGACTGCGCCGCGGAGCCGTTCCCCAGCAGGTGCAGCAGGTAGGCCCCGACGAAGGCCATCGGCACCGAGCCGCATACCAGCCAGCCGACCAGCCGGAAGTTGACCGTGCCCTTGCGGATGTGGACGGCGGCCCCGAACGGCCGCATGACCACGGCGGCGACCAGGTCGCTGGAGATGGCCGTGGACGGCTTGATCCCGAACAGCAGGATCAGCATCGGGGTCATCAGCGCCCCGCCGCCGGCTCCGGTCAGCCCGACCAGGAGGCCGACGACAGCGCTGCCCAGGACGATGTAGGGGTCGACGTGCATCCTGCCTCCGTGTAGATCCCTGCGTATAACCCTGAACGCCGTGCTCCGCGGGCTGGTACTGCGACAGAACCGTCGCCGCGGCGATCCACACCGTACCAGCCAGTTTCATGGGGAATAAGACCTAATCGCCCGCCGGCCACGGTGGCGACGCACGGACGCGGCTGGCCGGCGGGTAGCCTGTAACGATGTCCGTCCAGTCGGTGTACCCACAGCTTGAGGCCTTGCTCCCCGAGGTACGCAAGCCGATTCAGTACGTCGGCGGCGAACTGAACTCGGTCGTCAAGGACTGGGAATCGGCGGCGGTCCGCTGGGCGTTGATGTATCCGGACGCGTACGAGGTAGGCGTGCCCAACCAGGGCATCCAGATCCTGTACGAGGTCCTCAACGAGCGCGATGACGTGCTGGCCGAGCGCACCTACAGTGTCTGGTCCGACCTGGAAGCCCTGATGCGCCAGCACGGGCTGCCGCAGTTCACGGTGGACGGCCACCGGCCGGTACGCGCGTTCGACGTGCTGGGAGTGAGTTTCGCCACGGAGCTGTGCTACACCAACCTGCTGACGGCCCTGGACCTGGCCGGGATCCCGCTGTCGGCGGCCGACCGGGGCGCGGACGACCCGGTGGTGCTGGCCGGCGGCCACGCGGCCTTCAACCCCGAGCCGGTCGCGGAGTTCATCGACGGGGCGGTGCTCGGCGACGGCGAGCAGGCCGTGCTGGCCATCACCGACCTGATCCGGGACTGGAAGGCGGCCGGGCGGCCCGGCGGCCGCGACGGGCTGCTGCTGCAGCTGGCTCAGCGCGGCGGCGTTTACGTGCCGCGCTTCTATGACGTGCACTACCAGCCCGCCAGCGCGGGCGGGGCGATCGACCGCGTGGTGCCCAACCGGCCCGGTGTGCCGCGCACGGTGGCCAAGCACACGGTCGTGGACCTGGACGCCTGGCCCTACCCGCGCAAGCCGGTAGTGCCGCTGGCCGAGTCGGTCCACGAGCGGTTCAGCGTGGAGATCTTCCGGGGCTGCACCAGGGGCTGCCGGTTCTGCCAGGCCGGCATGATCACCCGGCCGGTCCGGGAGCGCTCGATCACCACCATCGGCAGCATGGTCGAGGAGGGCCTGGCGGCCAGCGGGTTCGGCGAGGTCGGGCTGCTGTCGCTGTCCAGCGCGGACCACAGCGAGATCAACGAGATCGCGGTGGACCTGGCCGATCGCTACGAGGGCACCAACACCAGCCTGTCGCTGCCGTCGACGCGGGTGGACGCGTTCAACGTGACGCTGGCCGACGAGCTGAGCCGCAACGGGCGCCGCTCGGGGCTGACCTTCGCCCCGGAGGGCGGCACCGACCGGATCCGCAAGGTGATTAACAAGATGGTCACCGAGGACGACCTGATCAAGACGGTCAGCACGGCCTACGCCAGCGGCTGGCGCCAGGTGAAGCTGTACTTCATGTGCGGGCTGCCCACCGAGACCGATGAAGACGTGGTGGCCATCGCCCGGGTGGCCCAGCGGGTCATCGAGGCGGGCCGGTCAGCCAGCGGCCGCAAGGACATCCGCTGCACGGTGTCGATCGGCGGGTTCGTGCCCAAGCCGCATACGCCCTTCCAGTGGGCGGCGCAGACGGACCACGAGGTCGTTGATGCCCGGCTGAAGGCGCTGGGGGCGGCGATCCGGGCTGACCGGAGGTATGGCCGGTCGATCGGGTTCCGCTACCACGACGGCAAGCCGTCGATGATCGAGGGCCTGCTCTCACGCGGCGACCGGCGGGTGGCCAAGGTCATCCGGCGGGCCTGGGAGGACGGCGCGCGGTTCGACGGGTGGAGCGAGACGTTCTCGTTCGAGCGCTGGGCCAGGTGCGCGGCGTCGGCGCTGGCCGACGACGGCCTGGACCTGGCCTGGTACACGACCAGGGAGCGGCCCTACAGCGAGGTGCTGCCCTGGGACCACCTGGACGCCGGGCTGGACCGGGACTGGATGTGGCAGGACTGGCTGGCCGCCATCGACCCCGACCCGGCCGAGGTGGAGGACTGCCGCTGGACGCCGTGCTTCGAGTGCGGCGTGTGCCCGGCTATGGACACCGAGATCGAGGTCGGCCCGACCGGCCGGCGGCTGCTGCCGCTGACCGTGGCGGGCGTGACGGACGCTCCGGCGGGGGCGGGGCGGGGATAGTGGCAGCCCAGCCGGGGACCCCCGCGCCGCCGCCAGCGGTTCAGCGCCTGGCCATCAGGTACGCTAAGCGGAGCAGAATGCGATTTGCTAGCCACAGGGACATCGCGCGTGCGGTTGAGCGGGGAGTGCGGAAGGCCGGATTGCCGGTCGCCTATTCCGCTGGCTTTTCACCGCATCCCAAGATCTCTTACTCCGGCGGCGCCCCGACAGGCGCGGCCAGCGAGGCCGAGTTCCTGGAGATATCCCTCACTCAGATTTGCGATCCACGGGGCGTTGGGGAGCGGCTGGATGCCGCGCTGCCGACCGGGATCGACGTGATCGAGGTCACGGACCTGGCGCACTCACCGGAAGGGCTGCGCCTAGAGGCCTCGCACTGGATGGTTGTCCTGCCCGGTGTCCCGCCAGCGGAGGCGGACCGGGCAGTGCAGGAGTTCCTCGCCGCCGCGCACGCGGACGTGGAGCGCCTGACCAGCAAAGGAACCCGGCAGCTCGACGCTCGAGCGGCCGTGCTGACGATGGAGTTGGACCGGCGCGCCATGCATGACCAGGACGCCGGATGTGCGATACTTCGAATGGTTGTTCGGCACATGACACCGGCCGTCCGACCCGACGACATCTTGGTAGCGCTCCGCCGTATGTCGGCTCTCGCGCCGTCGTCACCTCCGTTGGTGACGCGACTGGCGCAGGGACCGCTCGGACAGGCGGAAACCGCCGCGCCCAGCGTTTCACTCTCGCTGGACGCGCCGCCGGACCTCGGCGGAGGCGCTGACCAGGGACACGAAAAGGCAACGCGCCTAGATGCGGAAAGCGCCGGATTGACGCGCACCGCGCCTGAGAGCGCGTACGAATTGCTCCCGCGCGGCGCGGGACGGCCAGCGATGGCCGACAGCGCCCGGGAGCCTGACGGGAGAGATTGCCCGCATGCTCGAGATCGAGCCAGACAACAAGGAAGTACCTGATGGCCCGGGAGGAACCGGTCCAGATCAGGCGAAGCAAGAGGTAGCCGCCCGTAGTGGGGTGGTTCGCCAGCCGCGCCGGGCGGTAAGCCGGCCGGCCGGGCCTCCTAGTGTGGACGTCCCTTCGGCGTTTAGCGGGGCTGGCGGCCAGCCTGCTGGCGAGAGCCAGCCCGCTGGCGTGAGCCAGCCCGCGTCGACGGGTGAGTCCGGGCCGTCGGTAGTGGCTGAACCGTCGGTGGTGGCTGAACCGTCGGTGAGTGGCCGGCAGTGGTGGTCGAGCCGTCGGTGGCGGTCGAGCCGGCAGTAGTGGCCGAGCCAGCGCCGGACATCGACATCGCGTCGGCCGTCGCGGCCGGGATCGACCCAGTGGTCGGCGAGTCCGCGTTCGGCGCGGGCCGGCTGGGCCCGGAGATCCCCGGACCGGAGCCCGAGGCTGAGGAAGCCGAGGTCGAGGACCCGGAGGCCGAGCCGGTGAGCGCTAACGGCGGTGCCGGGCCGGATACTGCGACCGCGGATTCGGTGTCCCCGGATGCGGTGTCCCCGGACGCTGCCGCCCCGGACGCTGCCGCCCCGGACGCTGCGGCGCCGGAGGCCGCGGCCTCGGAGGCGCCGGCGAAGGCCCCGTCCCGGCGGCGGCGGTCACGTCGGTCGGAGAGCGCGTCCAGCGAGCAGGCCGCGAGCGGCCAGCCCGGGAGCGAGCCGGCCGCTGGGACGGCGCAGGCGGGAGCGGACCAGGCTGGCGCGAGCCAGGCCGGTACGAGCGAGCCTGCCGCCGCATCCGCCACGGCAGCCTCATCCACCTCAGCAGCATCTAAGCGAGCCGCCGCCACTTCCGCCCCGGCGGCGACCGGGGCGGGGCAGTCCGGCCCGGCGTTCTCGGGCGCGGCCCGGCCGGCGTTCTCGGCCGGGGAGGCGGGCGGCGACCAGCCGGCTGCCCCGTCGTTTGGCGCTGACCTGGTCGTTCCGGCCCAGCCCGCGGCCGAAGGACCGACCGCCTCCGGGGCGGCGATCCCGGCGGCCACGTTCCAGCCTCCGGTGGTCATCTTCCAGCCCCCGGACATCGAGTCTGCGCGGCCCGCGACGGCCGGCCCGAGCGAGCGGGGCGGCCGGCGCAAGGACCAGCCCGAGCCCGAGGCCCCCGCGGCCGAATCCGCCGATGACGGCCAGGAGCAGCAGGCCAGCGGCGAGCACGAAGACGAGGGCGAGTCCGGCTCGCGGCGGCGTCGCCGCGGCGGACGCGGCCACGGCAAGGCCCGCAATGGCGGCGAGGACGGCTCCGACGCGGCCGCCCAGGCGGACGGCGGCTCAGCCGAGGCCAGCGCCGAGCAGGGCGCCGCGGCCGGTGAGTCCGACGCGGCCAACGGTGACGACGGCGACGAGGGCTCGGCTGGAGGCCGTCGGCGTCGGCGCCGGCGCCGTAGCGGGTCGAGCGGCGAAAGCCCTGAGGTGGCCCCCGACGATCCGCCGAACACGGTCGTCCACGTGCGTCCCCCCCGGTCCGCGTCCGCCGATGTGTCGGACGTCCGGGCGGTCAAGGGCTCGACCCGGCTGGAGGCCAAGCGGCAGCGCCGGCGCGAGGGCCGGGAGTCCGGCCGCCGCCGCCCGCCGATCATCACCGAGTCGGAGTTCCTGGCCCGCCGCGAGGCGGTCCAGCGGGTCATGGTGGTCCGCCAGCGCGGCGACCGCACCCAGATCGCGGTGCTGGAAGACGGCACCCTGGTCGAGCACTACGTGGACAAGGCCAGCCACCAGTCGTACGTGGGCAACGTCTACCTCGGCAAGGTGCAGAACGTGCTGCCCTCCATGGAGGCCGCGTTCGTCGACATCGGCAAGGGGCGTAACGCCGTCCTGTACGCCGGCGAGGTCAACTTCGACGCCAGCGGCCTCGAGGGCGAGTCCAAGCGCATCGAGTCGGCGCTGAAGTCCGGCCAGTCGATCCTGGTCCAGGTGACCAAGGACCCGATCGGGCACAAGGGCGCCCGGCTGACCAGCCAGATCAGCCTGCCCGGCCGGTACCTGGTCTACGTGCCCGGCGCCAGCATGACCGGGATCAGCCGCAAGCTGCCCGACACCGAGCGGACCCGGCTCAAGCAGATCCTCAAGCAGGTCATGCCCGACGGCGCGGGCGTCATCGTGCGCACCGCCGCCGAGGGCGCCTCGGAGGAGGAGCTGGCCCGCGACGTGTCCCGGCTGGCCGCCCAGTGGGAGGCCATCGAGCGCAAGTCCAAGACGGCCTCCGCGCCCGAGCTGCTCTACAGCGAGCCCGACCTGACCATCCGGGTCGTCCGGGACATCTTTAACGAGGACTTCGGCAAGCTGGTCATCGCCAGCGACGGCGAGTGGGACATCGTGGACGAGTACGTCCGCTATGTCGCTCCGCACCTGGCCGACCGGATGGAGCGCTGGCAGGACGACAAGGACGTCTTCGCCTCGTACCGCATTGACGAGCAGCTGGCCAAGGCGCTGGAGCGCAAGGTCTGGCTGCCCAGCGGCGGCTCGCTGGTGATCGACCCGACCGAGGCCATGACGGTCGTCGACGTCAACACCGGCAAGTTCACCGGCCAGGGCGGCAACCTCGAGCAGACGGTGACCCGCAACAACCTGGAGGCGGCCGAGGAGATCGTCCGCCAGCTCCGGCTGCGGGACGTTGGCGGGATCATCGTCATCGACTTCATCGACATGGTCCTGGAAAGCAACCGCGAGCTGGTGCTGCGGCGGCTGCTGGAGTGCCTGGCCAGGGATCGGACCAAGCATCAGGTGGCCGAGGTCACCTCGCTGGGCCTGGTCCAGATGACCCGCAAGCGGGTCGGCTCGGGCCTGCTGGAGGCGTTCTCGAACGTCTGTGAGCACTGCAACGGCCGTGGCGTGATCATCTCCATGGAGCCGGTCGATCACGAGCACGCCCCGGACGACAACCGGGGCAGGGACGACGGCAAGTCCAGGGGCGGCCGCGGCTCCCGCAACGGCCGCCAGCGCGGCGACTCGCGCGGCGATGACTCCCGCGACGGTTCCCGTGGCGGGTCCAAGGACGGCGGGCCGCGACAGCGGGGCTCGCGACAGTGGCGGCCGGGACAGTGGCGGCCGGGACAGTGGCGGCCGGGACAGTGCGGCCCGCGACGGCGGCGGCCGGGACGGTGCGGCGCGTGACGGCGGCGGCCGGGACGGTGGCGGCCGGGACAGCAACGGGCACGGTGGCGATGGTCACGGCAACGGCCGGGGCGGCGACGCCCAGTCCGGCGGCCAGCGCGAGGACCAGGTCCAGGCGGGCGCCTCGGCGCAGGCCGACAGCCCGGTGTCCGCGGACGCCGCCGGCAACGGCTCGCGGCCCGCGGGCGGTTCGGGCGGATCCGAGTCTTCCGGCCGAGGCAGCCGAAGCAGCCGGGGCAGCCGGGGACGGGCCGTTCGCGGCGCCGGGCCCGCCAGCCCTGAGTTCACCGCCGAGACCAGCCAGGCCCACGGCGGCCACGGTCGCGACAACGGCGCGGGCCCGATCGGCGAGGCGGCCGAGGTCGTCGCGTCGCTGGAGGGCGTCGGCGCCCTGGCGCCGACCGGGACCCCGCCAGCGGCCAGCGCCAGCCCAGCGACCGGCGCCAGCCCCGCAGCCAGCGCAAGCCCGGCAGTCGGAGCAGACGCGGCGGCCGGTGTGGCTGGTCAGGCTGGTTCGGCCGAGCGAGCGGCGCCCCGGCGGTCAGCGACGTAGCCCCGGCCGCCAGCGCCGCAGCAGCACAGCGCCGCGGCAGCCAGCGGCAGCGCCAGCCCGGCCGGTGAGGGCGAGTCGGCACCGGCGGCCACCAGCGGCGGACGGCGCCGTCGCCGCAGCAGTAGCCGCCAGGAGCCTGAGGCCGCCCCCGGCCCGAGCATGAACACCTGATCAAGCCCACGCGAACGTCACGGATGGCCCTCTGGTGCGCCTAGAGCAGCACCAGAGGCCCATCGGCGACGCAGCTCGCCCCAGACCAACGGGCCGGAGCGATGTGAAGGGGCCAACCATGTCGCTCGAGCTCGACATGAAGGGCCGATCACGTCGCGATGCCGCCCCGCGCCAGGGGCCAACGACGTGGTTGTAACTCTCCTGTCGTTACAGCGGCGTGAGAGTTACAACCACGTCGCTGGTCGAGCTGCGGTGCCCGGCCGAGATGGTCACAGCTGGCCCACAGGCCACTCAGGCCACTGCGGCCCCGCCCAGCGCCTGGCGGCGGTCCGGGGTCAGCGGCAGTTGGCGGTGGCAGTTGATGGGCGGCTGGGTCTGATATCCTTTGTCGTCGGCGCATGGGATAGATCTGGCTGCACCGCGGCTGGACAGGCGGTGCGCGACGTAGACGGGCCCCCCGGATGATGTCCATTGATCTCTGGGGCTGGCGCAAGGGAGAGAGTTCTCGGTGTACGCGATCGTGCGCTGCGGCGGCAGGCAGGAGAAGGCGTCGGTAGACGACGTCCTGACCGTTGACAAGCTCGCCGGTGAGGTCGGTTCCAGCGTGACGCTGCCCGCCTTGCTGGTGGTTGACGACGGCAACGTGGTCAGCGACCCGGCAGAGGTTGGCCGTTACGAGGTCACCGCTGAGATCGTCGGCCCGGTCAGCGGCCCCAAGATCAACATGGTTCTGTACAAGAACAAGACCGGCTACCGGCGTCGGCTCGGCCACCGCCAGAAGTACACGCAGGTGCGGGTGACCGGGATCAGCACCGACAAGGCTGGTGCCAGCAAGACCGGAGCCAGCAAGGCGAAGGCCTCCGCGGGGAAGAAGGGCTGAGATGGCACACAAGAAGGGCGCGTCCTCCAGCCGGAACGGCCGCGACTCCAACGCCCAGCGCCTCGGCGTGAAGCGCTTCGGCGGCCAGCTGGTCGGCGCGGGCGAGATCATCGTGCGCCAGCACGGCACGCACTTCCACCCCGGGGTCGGCGTGGGCAAGGGCGGGGACGACACGCTGTTCGCCCTGATGCCGGGCACGGTCGAGTTCGGCACCCGGCGCGGGCGCCGCTCGGTCAGCATCGTGCCGGTGCCGGCAGCTGCGGAATAGCACGGTCGTGAATGTCCCGTTGGTCACCCCGTAGGGTTACCGAACGGACTTTGATCTTGGCCGACCCAGTCGGTCAGCGCGAGACCCTGCGGAGGGGCGGGCCGACACCGGCCCGCCCCTCCGCGCATGTAGAACCGGGGCATGTAGAACCGGGGCATGCAGAACCAGAGCATGCAGTCCAGAGCATGCAGAACCGGATAGCAGGAAGGGAAGATCGTGGCGGAGTTCGCCGATCAGGCCGAGGTGCGGGTGCGCGCCGGCAACGGCGGGCACGGCTGCGCCTCCATCTACCGGGAGAAGTTCAAGCCGCTGGGCGGCCCGAACGGCGGCAACGGGGGGCGTGGCGGCGACGTCGTGCTCGAGGTTGACCCCAGCGCGGCCACCCTGCTGGACTTCCACCGCCGGCCGGTGCGGCGGGCCGGCAACGGCGGGCAGGGCTCGGGCAATAACCGCAACGGTGCCGCGGGGGCCGACCTGGTCCTGACCGTCCCCGACGGAACCGTGGTCAAGTCCGCCGATGGCACGGTGCTGGCCGACCTGACCGGCGCCGGGACTAGGTTCGTGGCCCTGACCGGCGGCCGGGGCGGCCTGGGCAACGCGGCGCTGGCCTCCTCCAAGCGCAAGGCGCCCGGCTTCGCCCTGAAGGGTGAGCCCGGCGACGAGCAACTGCTCGTCCTGGAGCTCAAGACCGTGGCCGACGTCGGCCTGGTCGGGTTCCCCAATGCCGGGAAATCCTCGCTCATCGCGGCCATGTCGGCCGCCCGGCCCAAGATCGCCAACTACCCGTTCACCACGCTGGTGCCGAACCTGGGCGTCGTCGAGGCGGGCGAGGTGCAGTTCGTGGTGGCCGACGTGCCGGGCCTGATCCCCGGCGCCAGCGCGGGCAAGGGCCTGGGCCTGGACTTCCTGCGCCACGTGGAGCGCTGCAAGGTCCTGGTGCACGTGCTGGACTGCGCCACCGAGGAGCCGGGCCGGGACCCGGTCAGCGACCTGGACGCGCTCGAGGCCGAGCTGGCCGCCTACGAGGCGGAGACCGGGGCCCGACTGGTTGGCCGACCGCGCCTGGTGGTCCTGAACAAGGTGGACGTGCCCGAGGCCAGGGACCTGGCCGAGATGGTCGTGCCCGAGTTCGAGGCCAGGGGGCTGCCGGTCTACCTGGTCTCGGCGGCGACCACCGAGGGCCTGCGCGGGCTGGAGTTCGCCATGGCCCAGGTCGTCGCGGCCGAGCGGGCCGCCGCCCCGCCGCCCGAGCCGACCCGCCTGGTGCTGCGGCCCGAGCCGGTGTCCGGGCCCGACTTCGAGCTGGTCCGGGCCGGGGACAACAGTTACATCGTGCGCGGCCGCAAGCCGCTGCGGTGGATCAACCAGACCGACTTCAGCAACGACGAGGCTGTCGGCTTCCTGGCCGACCGCCTGGCCAAGCTCGGCATCGAGGAAGCCCTGACCGAGGCCGGGCGCCGAGTCGGGAGCCGAGGTCATCATCGGGCCCGAGGACAACGCGGTCGTCTTCGACTGGGACCCCAGCGTGACCTTCGGCGGCTTCGGCCCGCGCGGCAGCGACAACCGCGTCGGCTAAAGCAAGCCGAGGCCGCACGACCTTCCCGGACACCGGGAAAGCGCGCAGCTTTCCCGGCCGGGCATCGGTCTGATAACAGCAAGATCTGATAACAGCAAGAAGAAGCGGGCCCGCACCGCACCGGCACCACCGCCGCACCACAGCCTCAGCCCCGCCAGCACCGCAGCGGTGGTGTCGCGGACGCTACCCATAACCCGTGCCAGTCAGGCACCGATGCCGCTCACGTACAATTAATCTTTACGTGCCAGCACCTGAGGAAGAATCCCGCCGACCGCCAATCTCCATAAAGATTCGGCCGCCGAAGAAGCGCGCTAATTTTATCGGGAAGGGAACCCGGTTGTCAAACGAGGAAGTCGCTCGTGAGCAGGAATACATTTCCCGGCTTTATGACCGGCTGGACGAGCTCAGGGGGCGGGCCGCCCGCCGTCTAGCTGGCATCCTGCGGGAAACCGGCGGCACGCACCAGGCCCGCGTCGAGCGCGAGGCATCCAGCGCTGAGTACCGGCACCGGCTGGCTCAGTATGACGCCGCTGGCTACGGACTGGTCTTCGGGCGACTCGAATTTAATGACAGCGAGCTTCGTTATATCGGGCGGATCGGCATCCATGCCGACACCGATGATTATGAGCAGCTTCTGATGGACTGGCGGGCCGAGGCCGCCCGTCCCTTCTACCTCGCCACCGCGGCCTCGCCCGGCAACGTGCGGGTGCGCCGGCACATCACCACCCGCGACCGGAAGCTGATCAGCTACGACGACGAGGTCCTGGACCTGGCCGTGGCCGATCCGTCCCGGCACGAGGGCCTGACCGGCGAGTCGGCCCTGCTCGCGGCCCTGAACGCGTCGCGCACCGGGACCATGTCCGACATCGTCGAGACCATCCAGGCCGAGCAGGACCACATCATCCGGTCCGGCCTGGACGGCGTCCTGGTCGTCCAGGGCGGCCCCGGCACCGGCAAGACCGCCGTGGCCCTGCACCGGGCCGCGTTCCTGCTCTACACCTACCGCCGCCAGCTCGAGAAGCGCGGCGTGCTCGTGGTCGGCCCCAACGCCACCTTCCTGCGCTACATCGGCCAGGTCCTGCCGTCCCTGGGCGAGACCAGCGTGCTGCTGTCCACCGTCGGCGACCTGTTCCCCGGCGTCAGCGCGGCCGGCACCGAGCCGCCGCAGACCGCCGAGATCAAGGGCCGGCTGGCCATGGCCAAGGTGGTGGCCGCCGCCGTGCGCGACCACCAGCAGGTGCCCCGCGAGCCCGTGGAGATCATCGCCGACCACGAGAAGCACACGCTGGCCCCCCGGGCCATCAGCCGGGCCCGGGAGCGGGCCCGCCGGTCCCGGCGGCCGCACAACCTGGCCCGGGCCGTGTTCGCCCGCGAGATCATCACCACGCTGACCTCGCAGGCCGCGGATCGGCTCGGCCGCAACGTGCTCGACGGCCCCAACCTGCTCGGCGCGGAGGAGATCGACGACCTGCGCGCCGAGCTGCGCGCCGATCCCCAGGTGCAGGCGGCCATCGAGCGGCTGTGGCCCAAGCTCTCGCCGCAGCAGCTGCTCACCGACCTGTTCGCCTCGAAGCGGCGGCTGGCCACGGCCGCCCCCGGCCTGAGCCAGGCCGAGCGCGACGCCCTGCTGCGCGAGCCGGGCGCCGGCCAGACGGCCGGCTGGACGCCGGCCGACGTGCCGCTGCTGGACGAGGCCGCCGAGCTGCTCGGCCAGGACGACCGGGCCATCCGCACCGAGAAGGAGCGCCGCCGCCGGCTGCGCGAGGCCTACGCCCAGGGCGTGCTGGACATCATCGGCCGCGATGACGACGACGACCCTGAGGTGCTGATGGGCGCCGACCTCATCGACGCCGAGTCCCTGGCCGCCCGGTACGAGGACGAGGAGAACCTCACCCCGGCCGAGCGGGCGGCCGGCGACCGGACCTGGGCCTTCGGACACGTGATCGTGGATGAGGCCCAGGAGCTGTCGCAGATGGCCTGGCGGATGATCATGCGCCGCATCCCGGTCAAGTCCATGACCATCGTCGGCGACGTGGCCCAGACCGGCGACCTGGCCGGCCTGCCGTCCTGGGAGGACGCCCTCGGCGCCTACGTGGGGGACCGGTGGCGGCTGGCCGGGCTGACCATCAACTACCGCACGCCCGCCGAGGTCATGGAGGTCGCCGCCGACGTGCTGGCCGCCATCGACCCCGCGCTGGCCGTCCCCCGCTCGGTGCGCGAGGCCGGGGTGGCCCCGTGGCGTCAGCAAGCCAGCGAGGACGACCTGGCCGAGGCCGTGGCCAAGGCCGCCGTGACGCTGGCCGGCCAGACCGGCGACGGCAAGCTGGCCGTGATCGTGCCACCCGGCCGGCTCGACCAGCTCGCTCGGGCCGTGACCACCGTGCTGCCCGAGACCGCCGTCGGCGCCGATCCCGACCTGACCAGCCCCGTCGTCGTGCTGACCGTCCGGCAGGCCAAGGGCCTGGAGTTCGACTCCGTGCTCATCGCCGAGCCCGCCGAGATGCTCGACGCCTCGCCCCGCGGTCTCAACGACCTGTACGTCGCGCTGACCAGGGCCACCCAGCGGGTCGGCGTCGTGCACACCGGCCCCATCCCGGCCGTCCTGAAACGCCTGACGCCGGCGTAGCCAGCCCCGTTCGGGGCCGCCGCGCCGGCGCCAGTCAGCAGCTTCCGCCAGGCAGAACCTTCAAGCCAGGCAGAAGCCTCAAGCCAGTAGCTCAGTCGTCCTCGCTGCGGCCCCCGCCGCTACCGCTACCGCCGCTACCGCCGCCGCCGAACCGGCTGAACAGCCGGTCCGCCGCGCCCACGGCGCTCTCGGCCACCCCGCGGGCCACGCCCACCAGCGGGTCCGCGCTGCGGCTCCAGGAGTCCTGGTACGACTTGGTCGCCGAGCGGAACTCGTCGCCCACCGACGTGCTCGAGTCGTCCTCGCGGCGCGGGTAGTTGCCCGCCAGGATGTCGGCGTACTCGCCCTCGTCGGCCCACCGGTCCAGCTCCGCGAAGCGGACCACCGCGAACGGGTGCGTCGTGCCCTGGAGCTGCAGCAGCTTGAGCAGGCTCTCCCGGATGTCCGGGACCGCGTCGTACTCCTTGGCCTGCTGGTGGAACGCGTCGCTGCTCAGCTCGGACAGCCGCGAGCCGCCCGCCGTCTTCATCAGCGCCCGCCGCGCCGCCTCCGGGTCCTGGGTGGCCAGCAGCCCGGCCCGGTCGCAGGACAGCTCCGACTTGCGGAACCACTCCTCCAGGCCCCAGATCACCGCCTTGAACCCGACCCAGGCGAACGGGATGAACGACAGCCGGGCGGCCAGGGCGATCATCGCGTACAGCATCGTCCGGTAGACCGAGTGACCCGACAGCACGTGCCCCAGCTCGTGCCCGATGACGAACCGGATCTCATCCTCGTCCATCAGGTCCACCATGCCGCTGGTGATCACGACGAACGGCTTGTCCATCCCGACCGCCATCGCCTGCACCATCGGGTCCTGGGTGATGAACAGCTCCGGGACCTTCGGCAGGTCCAGGATGTAACATCCGTCCAGCAAGTCGTGATACAGGCTCGGGAACTGCTCCTCCGAGGCCCGCACCGAGCTAGCCAGGAACATCAGCCGGAAGGCCCGGTCGTTGAACAGCCCCGCGAGGTTCTTGAGGATGACATCGAAGCCGGTCAGCTTGCGCAGCGCTACGAGCGCAGAGCGGTCGGCAGGGTGCTCGTAAGCACGTGAGCTGATACCCGGCAGGCGTACCCGGGAACGATCCGGCGTGGAGGTCATGAGTCACACCCTAAACGAGATACATCTTGAATGCCAAGCGAAAGGTAGGACCCGTGTCCGCCCAGCAAGTTCCGGCCATGTACACAGCTAGTATCGGCCATGTTTGACCCCGCCGCCGAGGCTATGCCCGCCGAGGCCCTGGCCGCCGTCCAGCAGGACCGGCTGCGCGCCCTGGTCGACCTGCTGCTCTCCGTCCCCGGCGGCCTCCAGGCCGCCCGGCTCCGCGACGCCGGCGTCACCAGCGGCGCCGGCCTGACCCTGGCCGACCTGCCCCGGCTGCCGTTCACCACCAAGCGCGACCTGTGGGAGGCCTATCCCTTCGGCCTGCTCGCCGTGCCCCGCGAGGACGTCGTCGTCGTGCACGGCTCGAGCGGCACCGGCGGCCGTCCCACCCTCGTCGCCTACACCCGTGACGACCTGCGGCTGTGGGCCCGGATGTGCGCCCGCGCCCTGGCCGCGGCCGGCGCCACCCCGGCCAGCATCGTGCACAACGCCTACGGCTACGGCCTGTTCACCGGCGGCCTCGGCATCCACCAGGGCGCCATCGAGCTCGGCGCCACCGTCGTCCCCGTCTCCGGCGGCATGACCTCCCGCCAGGTCACCCTGATCAGCGACCTCAAGCCCGACATCCTCACCTGCACTCCCTCCTACGCCCTGCGGCTCGGCGAGGCCCTGGCCGAGGCCGGCCACACGAGCACCTCCCTGCGGGCCGGCATCTTCGGCGCCGAGCCCTGGACCGACGCCCTGCGGGCCCGGATCCAGGACCTGCTCGGCCTGCGCGCCCTGGACATCTACGGCCTGTCCGAGATCATCGGCCCCGGCGTCGCCGCCGAGTGCGTCGAGGCCGCCGACGGCCTGCACGTCAACGAGGACCACTTCCTCGTCGAGGCCGTCGACCCGCTGACCGGCGCGCCCGTCCCCGAGGGCACCCCCGGCGAGCTCGTGTTCACCACCCTCACCAAGCAGGCCCTGCCCCTGCTGCGCTACCGCACCGGCGACATCGCCGCCCTGCGCCGCGCCCCGTGCCCGTGCGGCCGCACCCTGGTCAAGATGAGCAAGATCACCGGGCGCAAGGACGACATGCTGGTCGTCCGCGGCGTGAACGTCTACCCCAGCGAGGTCGAGCGCGTCCTGCTGGCCGAGCCCGCCCTGGCCCCCGACTACCTCCTTGTGCTCGACGAACGCGAACCAGCACAGCTCCGACTGGTGGCATGCGTTGAGCGGCTAACAAATGGCGCCCCCGGACTCCCCTCCGCCGCTGACATCGAGTCCAGCATCCAGTCGCGGCTGCGCGAGACCCTCGGCCTGTCCGTCGCCGTCGCACTGCTGCCCCCCGGCTCCGTCCCGCGCACCGAGGTCGGCAAGGCCGTGCGGGTCCGCCGCTGGTCTGGCGGCGAGCCCCCGCTGCCTGGCCTGGCCTAAGGCGAGCCCCGCTGCCCGGCCTGGCCTAGATTGTGTCTATCCCCTGAGGAGCGCAGATGAGCCAGCAGGCAGATTCACGGGACGCCGCCCGCCCGTCGCCCCGCCGAGCCCGCGGATGGGGCATCGCCGACATCCCCGACCAGACCGGCCGCATCGCCGTCATCACCGGCGCCAACTCCGGCATCGGGTTCCAGGCCGCCTGGTACCTGGCCCGCCGCGGCGCCACCGTCGTGCTCGCCGCGCGCGACCCCGGCAAGACTTCCGGCGCCCGCGACCGCCTCCTCGGCCAGATCCCCGAGGCCAGCCTCGACAGCGTCGCCCTCGACCTGGCCTCCCTCGAGTCCGTCCGGCACGCCGCCATCGAGATCCGGGCCCGCTACCCCCGCCTGGACCTGCTCATCAACAACGCCGGCGTCATGATGACGCCCCACGGCCAGACCGCCGACGGCTTCGAGCTCCAGTTCGGGACCAACCACCTCGGCCACTTCGCGCTGACCGGGCTCGTGCTGCCCAGCCTGCTCGAGGTCGACGGCTCGCGCGTCGTCACCGTCAGCAGCAACGGCCACAAGATGGGCCGGATCGACTTCACCGACCTCCAGTCCGAGCAGCGGTACAACCGGGTCACCGCCTACGCCCAGTCCAAGCTGGCCAACCTCATGTTCACCTACGAGCTCCAGCGCCGCCTGGCCCACGCGCACGCCCACACCATCGCCGTCGCCGCCCACCCCGGCACCTCCGACACCGCGCTCGTGCGCCACCTGCCCGTCTGGATGCAGGTCGGCTCGCGCCTCGTGCCCAACCAGGACGCCGCCCGCGGCGCCCTGCCCACCGTGCGTGCCGCCACCGACCCCGCGGCCAGCGGCGGCGACTACTACGGCCCGTCCGGGCTCGGCGAGTTCAGCGGCCCGCCCGTCCGCGTCCGCTCCAGCGCCCGGTCCCGCGACCCCGCCGCCCAGAAGCAGCTGTGGGCCATCTCCGAGCAGCTCACCGGGGTCACGTTTCCCGTCTGATTCCCGGCTGAGTCCCGTCTGGGGCCCCGAAACCGGGTCCCGGCCGCCACGGCCAGGCCCGCGGCCATCTAAAGTCACTCCATGTACGGCGGCGATTCACCTCCCCGGCTCGGGGTCATGGGCGGCACCTTCGACCCCATCCACCACGGCCACCTCGTCGCGGCCAGCGAGGTCGCGCACTTCTTCTCGCTGGACGAGGTCATCTTCGTGCCCACCGGCCAGCCGTGGCAGAAGAACGGCCGCGAGGTCTCCGCCGCCGAGGACCGCTACCTCATGACCGTCATCGCCACCGCGTCCAACCCCCGGTTCTCCGTCAGCCGCGTCGACATCGACCGCCCCGGCGAGACCTACACCGTCGACACCCTGCGCGACCTGCGCGCCGAGCGCGGGCCCGACGCCGAGTTCTTCTTCATCACCGGCGCCGACGCCCTGGCCCGCATGATCTCCTGGCACGACGCCGATGAGCTGTTCAAGCTGGCGCACTTCGTCGGCTGCACCCGGCCCGGCCACCGGCTGTCCCTGACCGGCCTGCCCGACGAGCGGATCAGCCTCATCGAGGTCCCCGCCCTGGCCATCTCGTCCACCGAATGCCGCGACCGCGTCCGGGCCGGCGACCCCATCTGGTACCTCGTCCCCGACGGCATCGTGCAGTACATCAGCAAGCGCCGGCTGTACCAGGCCTGACCCGCCCCCTGCGCCCGCCAAATCACCAGATCAGCACGTTTGCGACACGCGCGCCCGCGCAGCTTTGGCTGGCCGCGGGACCAGGGCGCTGGGGATAGCCTGAGTAGGACACTGATGCTTGTTATTGACCAATCATGAGATCGTAGAAGCCTGGGCACTTCCAAGGAGGACCGCCAGCACCCGTGACAGCCACCGACAGGGCCGTCGAGCTTGTTGAGATCGCCGCCGCAGCCGCATCTGACAAGCTCGCCTCCGACATCATTGCCTACGACGTCAGCGACCAACTCGTCATCACCGACGCGTTCCTGCTCTGCTCGGCCTCCAACGACCGCCAGGTGCACTCGGTGGTCGATGAGATCGAGGACCGCCTGCGCAAGGCCGGGGCCAAGCCCGTCCGCCGGGAAGGCGAGCGCGAGGGCCGCTGGGTGCTGCTGGACTACGTCGACATCGTTGTCCACGTGCAGCACGCCGAGGAGCGCGTCTACTACGCCCTAGAGCGGCTCTGGAAAGACTGCCCCGTGATCCCCACGCCCGAGCCCGTCGGCGCCGGGGGAGCGGGCGGGGATCACCGCCAGCCGGGCCAGGCCGAGCGGGGGCAGCGCTGAGCACCCCCGCGCGCTCCGCTGATACCTGGTCGAACCGCCGCAACCCTGAGCTCGTCACGCTCGTGCTGTGGCGGCACGGCCAGACCGTGTACAACGCGCAGAACAAGTTCCAGGGCCAGACCGACATCCCGCTCAACGAGACCGGGCGCGAGCAGGCCGCCGTGGCCGCGCGCTACCTGGCCGCGCTGGAGCCCGACGCCATCTTCTCCTCCGACCTCAGCCGCGCCGTCGAGACCGCCGGCGCGCTGGCCCGCCTCACCGGCCTGAGCATCAAGCTCGACGCCGACCTGCGCGAGCGCGGCGGCGGCGCCTGGGAGGGCCTGACCAACGCCGAGATCCGGGAGCGGTACCCCGAGGCCTACGCCTCCTGGAGTCCGCCCGACGGCGAGCCGGTCGCCGAGGTCATCGAGCGGGCCTCGGGCGCCCTGCTGCGGATCGCCGAGGCCATGCCGGGCGGGTCGCTGGCGGTGGTGACGGGGCACGGGGCCAACCTGGGCCTGGGGCTGGCCCGGGTGCTGGGCATCCCGGACGGGGCGCGCATCCTTGGTCCGTTCGGGAACTGCCGGTGGTCAGTGGCCAGCCGGGGGCGGGCCCGGTGGCGGCTGCTGGAGCACAACGTGGGCGGCCTGCCGGAGCCGGTGGCTGACCCGGAGGGGGATCCGGGTGCGGAGGCCGCCGGGCTCTGACGCCGGCTAGCCAGGAACGAAGATGGGGGCCTCACGGCCCCCATCTTGTTTTGTGGAGCTATTTTTGTGGAGCTATGGGGATTCGAACCCCAGACCCCCTCCATGCCATGGAGGTATTGCCATTCAAATACGTTGAAGGCAACTTCGCGATTCTCCTAAAATGCCAGGTAGAGTGCCAGTTAGGCATGCTGGATCGTGTCACTCAATACCGGCTCTTAATATTCAGTGCCAGTGACAAATGAGTGACACGAACGAACCGACAGAGGATCGCGAGCATGGGTTTCACCCGGTCCCGCCCTGGGCGCGATGGCGTGACGCGCCACCAGGCGCTGTACGACGACGTGAAGGGCCACCGCAGGTCAGCTGGCACGTTCGCGACCGAGAAGGCGGCAGACAAGGCCTGGCAGCGCGCAGAGGCCCGGATGGCCGAAGGCCGGATGGGCAACCCCTCACGCGGCCGGCAGAGGTTCCGCACCTATGTCGAAGACGAGTGGCTGCCTCACCATCAGATGGAGGCCCGAACGCGCGAGAACTACACCTACTATCTGGACCGCCACATCCTGCCGTGGTTCGGCTCCATGCGAATGATCGAAGTCATGCCCGCGGACGTCCGTGAGTGGATCACTGACTTGCAGAACAAGAAAGTCTCGGCGCACGTGATCCGACGCTGCATGACAATCCTCGGAGCTATCTTCACTACTGCCCTGAGCGACGTCGTGCACCTGCATCCGGTCCGCGGCATAAAGCCTCCGCCGATCGCGAAGAAGGCACCCACCATTGTGACGCCGGAGCAGTTCGACAAGCTCTACCTGGCGCTGCCGTCCGGCACGATGAAGCTCCTCGCCGAGACGGACATCGAAAGTGGCCTCCGCTGGGGTGAGCTGACCGAGCTGCGCCCGCGCGACATCGACTTCGGTACTGGTGTCCTGACCGTGAGTCGGGTTGTCGTCGAGCTGTCGCCGCGGTTCCACCCGGAGGGCGGCCGGTTCCTCATCAAGGACTACCCCAAGGACCAGGAACACCGGCGCCTCAAGTTGAGCGGTCAGATCATCGCCAAGATCGAGGCGCACGTCGAGGAACTCGGACTTGGCGAGGACGACCTGCTGTTCGCGATGCCGCCGACTCCGCAGCGGACCCGGCCCCGGTGCGGGTAGTGGCCGACCCCGCGACGCTCGGACTAACCGAGGCAAATGGCGCCGGACGCCGCTACCGCCACGGGACGCTCAGCGGGTACTCGGCCGGCCGGTGCCGTTGCGAGCACTGCCGGGGAGCCTATGCTGCCTACCGGGCGCAGCGCCGCGCGGCCGGGCACGACCAGCCACGCGGCCCCGGACAGTCAAGACCGACGGGCACATTCCGCGCTGGTGGTTCCGCATTCATGTCTGGCTGCCCACCGTCGAGGCCGCTGACGTGGCCTCGACCGTCAAGCTTCGCGGGTTGAGGCATGCTCACGCCTCATGGTTGCTGGCCGGGGGAGCGGACCTGCAGGTCGTCAAGGAACGGCTGGGGCACTCCAGCATCGTGACCACGCAGAAGTACCTCGGCAAA
>CAWGHW010000013.1:0-713025 GCA_963822485.1 uncultured Actinomycetota bacterium | reverse complement strand
GCTGTCACGCGGCTTCGGAGAGGACTGTAGCGACGTGGTTGTTGCTGTCACGTCGCTGTACCGACGTGAGCGCAACAACCACGTCGCTGCCCGCCACCCAGCCCGCCGCCGTGTGGGGCGCGTGTTGCCGCCGTTGTCTGCGTGAAAGGGCGAGCTGGGTGCGGCGAAGATGCCGGTCGTGCCGTTGAGTTAGCTAGCTGCCGGCGGCGGGCCGGCTGAGCCGCCTGCGTGCCGGCGGCCTGGGCTTGGATGAAGGCGGCGATCCGGTCGTTCAGCTCGTCGATCCGGTTGAAGCCGCCGTGACTGCCGGGCACGATGGCGACCTCCGCGTGCGGCATGAGGCTTCCCCGGGCGCGGGCCTGCGCCGGGGTGAGCATGGCGCTGCGCGCGCCGGTGATCAGCAGGGCCGGCACGCCGATCGCGCGGAGTTCGTCGTCGGTCAGGATGCCGGGGAACTTCGGCTCCATCCGGTAGCCGCGGCTGCCTGCCCACATGAGCGTCATCAGCTCCGGTTCCAGCATGGCTGGGCTGGCCAGCCACCGGGCGAGGGGGCGGCGCAGCGGCATCGGGGTCAGGCTGGCCAGGCCGCTGATCGAGAACCACCACCAGAAGCGGGCATCCAGCTTGGTGAGCCCGGCGGGGTCGAGCAGGGTGATGGAGGCGACCCGCCCCGGCGCGCGGATCGCCTGGTTCATGGCCACCCAGCCGCCCCAGGACAGCCCGACCAGGTGCGCCGGGCGGTCGCTGAGCTGGCCGAGCAGCTCATCCAGCCAGGCCGCGCAGGACTCCGGCGGGGTGAGCGGGGCGCGCAGGGCGCGCGGGATGCTGGGGTTCGGGTCGCCGGGCACATCCACGCCGTATACCGGGCCGGCCTGAGCGAGCGCGGCGACATGCGGGTACCAGCCCGCGGCGTTGAACCCGGCCCCGGTGAGCAGCACCACCGGCTCCCCGCCGGGATGCGGCCGGTAGGCGTGCACGCGCGTGGTCGAGGTCGCCGTCTCGACATCGAACTCTTCCACCGGCTGCGGCCACAGCGCGAAGACCCGCTCGTAGGCGGCCATGAACTTCTCCCTGGCCGCTTCGCTGACCCACGATCCCACCTCGGCCTTGGGTGCCAGCATGTCCAGCCTCCTTCGCGGCCCGTCACCTTAGCGGGCTGTCTTCCCGGCTTCTTAATTATACAGTCGTATCATGAAAGAACGCGCCGGGTGAGGGGCGGTAGAGAAAGCTACGGTGAGCGGGTGCCGAAACGGGTCGATCACCAGGAGCGGCGGCGCCAGATCGCGGACGCGCTGCTGCGCGTCGCGGCCACGCGCGGGCTGCACGCCACCGGGATGCGCGAGGTCGCGGCCGAGGCCGGGGTGTCCCTGCGGCTGGTCCAGTACTACTTCGGCACCAAGGAAGAGCTTCTGCTGGCCGCCATGCAGCACCTGGCCGCCCAGTTCGGCACGCGGGCCATGGCGCGGATCAGCCGGCTCAAGGAGACGCAGAGCCCGGTTCGCCCGCGCGACGTCCTTGCCGCCATCCTGACCGAGGCGCTGCCCGCCGACGACGAGATGCGCACCTTCTATGTCATTTACACGGCCTACCTGGCGCTCTCGCTGACCGATCCGGCGCTGCCGATCACGCCCCTGGTCAAGAACTCCGACGCGGTGCTCGACGTGATGGCGGCCCAGCTGCGAGCCGCCCAGGCCGCCGGCGACACGCCGATCCGCCTGGACCCGGGCCTGGAGGCCCTCAGCCTGATGGCCATGTCCGCCGGCCTGGCCACGAGCGTGCTCGGCGGGCAGTCCTCGGCCGATCAAGCTCAAGCCGTCATCGACTACCACCTGGACCGGCTATTCCCCGCTCCCGGCCAGCGTGACGCCGAGCGGCCATGAACGTACCAGCCGGCGTCGCCATCGAGCTCCGCCGGCTGGCCAGCGTTTACGGCGCGACGGGTACGGCCTGTGCGAGCTGCCGCTCGAGCGCCTTGGCCGCTCCCTCGTGCCAGCTGGCGGCGAGGAACGCCGAGGCGGAATCGGGGAAGATGTCTTCTTCCCCGTTGTCCACCGCGTCGAAGATGGCCCGGGCGACCGATTCCGGGGAGGCCTTGGGTATGTCAACGCCCCGGAGCATGTCGGTGTCCACCGGGCCGGCCAGGACCGCGTGAACCCGCACTCCCTGCCCGGCCAGGAGGGCACGCAGTGACTGAGTCAGGGAGAACGCGGCCGCCTTCGAGATCGAGTAGGCCGGGATCCGCGGCAAGGGGGCGAGGGAGTTCACCGACAGGATGTTGACGATGGCCCCGCCGGACCGGGACAGCGCCGGCAGGAAGGCCCGGGTCACGGCGTAGGTGCCGAAGAGGTTGACGGCCAGGTGGCGTTCGATCGCGGCCGGATCGGTCAGGTCATCCATCAGCGCGATGCCAGCGTTGTTGATCAGGACGTCCAGAGCCCCGACCTGGCCGGCGGCGGCCTGAACCTGCTCGGGGCTGGTGACGTCCAGCGCCAGGGGCGTGACCCGCGCGTCGGGGTGAGCCAGTGGCCGGCGGGTGCCTGCATACACTTGCCTGGCGTTCCTGGCCAGGGCCTCGGCGGCCAGCGCCTGCCCGATGCCGCGGTTGGCCCCGGTCACCAGGACCGTCTTGTCCGAGATTGTCATGCCTGTTGCTCCCGTCAGCGACCAGCATCATTTGTTTATCGAACGACCAACAAAAGATGTCACGACCGCGTGGCTCGGGTCAAGGTAAACTTGATCGAACGGCAAACAAGTACGGAGACGCATCCAGATGGCTACCCGCGGCCGGCCGCGCACCTTCGACCGGGACACTGCCCTGCGCCAGGCGCTGGACGTGTTCTGGGAGCGAGGCTACGAAGGAACCTCGCTGAGCGACCTCACCCAGGCCATGGGCATCGCCTCAGCCAGCATCTACGCCTGCTTCGGCAGCAAGGAGGCCCTGTTCCGCGAGACCGTGGGGCTCTACGGCGCGATCTCGGGAGTGCGGCCAAGGCTCGCCCTGAGCGAGCATCCCACCACGCGCGCCGCGATCCACGCCATGCTGCGGGCCACCGCCGACGAGGTCACCCGCCCGGATGACCCGCACGGCTGCATGCTCATCCTCGCCGCGCCCACCGGCGCCGTCGAGAACTCCAGCGTCCGGGAGTTCCTGGCCGGCCTCCGCCAGGGCCAGCTGGACACCATCCGCGAGCGCCTCGCCCGCGGGATCGCCGACGGCGACCTCACGGTGTCGCCGGCCAGCCTCGACGGCATCGCCCGCTACTACACCACCCTGGTGCAGGGCCTGTCCGTGCAGGCCCGCGACGGCGCCAGCCGGGCCGATCTGGAAGCGGTCGTCACCTGCGCGATGGCCGCCTGGGACACGCTCGTCTCCCCCGGCGCGTAGGTGGACGTCGGCGGGGTGGTGCCGGGCCTGCGGCCACAGCGGATCGTGACGCTCAAGGACCTCCCGGGCGAGAACGCCAGCTGGCTGCTCGAGGATGCCGGCGGCCGCGTGGTGGTGCTGCGCCGCTACCACGAAGGGGCCACGCCCGAGGACCTGGCCTACGAGCACGCGGTACTCCGCCACCTGGCGGCGGACGGCTGGGTGGTGCCCGAGCCCGTCGGCGACCTGATCCGCCGTGACGGCTCCTGGTACTGCCTGACCAGGTACGTCCCTGGCCGGGCCGTCGCCGCGGAGACCCCGGCCCAGCGCCGGCGGCGCGGCCGTGACCTGGCCCGGCTGCACCTGGCCATGCGCGACCTCGGCCCGCGGCTCGGGCAGCGCCCCGGCTGGCGGGCCCAGCACGAGGGCATCACCGTCCACGTCAGCCTGGACTGGGAGGCGTGCCTGCGCGGGCTGACCGAGGCCAGCCCGCGGTTCGGCGCCTGGGCCCGCGCCGCCGCGGCCGAGACCCGGGCGGCGCTGACCGCGATCGGCGCGCGCGAGCTGCCGGTCATGGTGGCGCACGGCGACTTCGCCGAGTGGAACGTGCACTACGAGCGCGGCCGCCTGGCGGGCGTCATCGACTTCGGGCTCACCCACCTCGACTCCCGGCCCTACGAGCTGGCCATCGCCCGGACCTACCGGGCGCCCGAGGCCGTCGACGCCTACCGGGCCGAGCTGGCCCGCCTCGGCTGGCCCCTCAGCCAGCTCGAGGAAGCGGCCCTCGGCCCGGTCTATCGCGCCTTCCGGCTGGACATGACGGCGTGGCAGCTGAAGGTCGGCCGCGAGACCGGCGACTACGACCTGGCCATGATCGAGCGCCAGCTGGCCCGGACCGGCACCCCGCCACCCTGAGCCCCGCCGCCGCCCGCCCTGAGGCCTATACGAGATCCACCGGGCCGTATCCGAGTCGCCATCAATTGAGCGAGCCTGCCCGATCTGTAACGATCACGCTGGAATCGTCGGCCGGCACCGGACCGGCCGCCAGGGGAGGTAGCACTCAGTGCCCAGGCTCGTCGCGCGTACCAGCGCAGCTCTTGTCCTGTCACTCGCGGCCACGGCCGCCTGGATCAGCCCCGCGGCACTGGCCGCGAGCGCCCGGCCGGTGACCGCCAGCCCGTCCGTCGCCGCCATCACCGGCGGTCTGACCGCGGTGGCCGCCACCTCGGCCAGCAACGCCTGGGCAGTCGGAACGGCCGGCTCGGCATCGCTGAGCCTGCACTGGAACGGCCATTCGTGGGCCCGCGTCTCTGCGCCCGGCCAGGGCCTGTCCGGTGTAGCCGCGAGCTCCGCCCGCAACGTATGGGCGGTGGGCGAGGCCGCCTCCAAACCGCTGATCCTGCACTGGAACGGCCGCACCTGGATACGGACCTCGGCGCCGGTCCCGGCGCGCGCCTTCCTGTACAGCATCGCGACCAGCTCGGGCAGCAACGCGTGGGCGGTGGGCAGCTACTTTGTCGGCGCCGGCTCGGACCGGACACTAACCCTGCACTGGAACGGCCACAGCTGGAAGCGCGTGGCCAGCGCCAACCCCCGGCCCCGCGCCCACACCGGCGACCTGCTCGCCTCGGTCGCCATCGTCTCGGCTCGCAACGTGTGGGCCGTGGGCTCGAAGACCTCCGACTTCGCCGGCGAGCAAGGCGGCCTGATCGAGCACTGGAACGGCCGGAGCTGGGCGCAGGCCTCGGCTAAGTCGGTTACCGCCACGGCCAGCGGCTTCACCGGCGTCGTGGCCACCTCGTCGGCCAACGTGTGGACGGCCGGCTGCACCTGCGCGGGCGGACTCGGCGGCGGGATCATCGGGCACTGGAATGGCCACAGCTGGGCGCGCCAGGGCACCCCGGTCGCGCGGAAGCTCGGCGCCGCCTTGTCCTCCGTCGGGGCCAGCTCCCGGCGCAGCGCCTTTGCCGTCGGCTCTTACTGCAAGTCCGCCTGCCTGAGCGGCCATCCCTTCAACACCGGGCTGCTCCTGCGCTGGACCGGGTCGGCCTGGAAGATCGCCGCCAGCCCGGTCAAGCGCAATGACTCCCTGATCGGGGTGGCCGTCACCTCGGCCAGCAATGCCTGGGCCGTGGGCGACGCTCCCAGTGGCAACGTCCTGATCCTGCGCTGGAACGGGCGCTCCTGGACGGCGTCGTAAACACCGGCGATTAACAAAGGCCGATGGGCTGGCCGGCCGCAGACTGGCCGGCCAGCCCATCGGCTCCGGCTAGGACCGCCGGGGCGGGCGGACGCCGCGCAGCTCCCAGTCGCCGCCGAGCGCGGTGGAGCGTACTTCCTCGGACTCGGTGGGCTGCGCGCCGACGTCGGCGCGCACCCCGGCCGGGCCCTCCACGATGTGGCTGGCCAGGCGGCCGAGGCCGTCCACCTCGACCTCGACCAGGTCGCCGGGCTGGACCGGGCGGGAGTTGGCCGGGGTGCCGGACAGCAGGACGTCGCCGGGCACCAGGGTGATCAGCCGGGCGATGTCGGCGACCAGGTAGTGCATGTCCCAGGTCATCTCGTCGGTCGAGCCGTCCTGGACGACCTCGCCGTTGACGTAGGTGCGCAGGCCCTTCCCGCGGAAGTCCCAGCCGGAGACCAGGCCGGGGCCCAGCGGGCAGAGCGTGTCGGCGCCCTTGACCCGCAGCATCGACCCGGCGTCGGTGTCGCGGAAGTCGTGCAGGCCGAAGTCGTTGGCGATGGTGTAGCCCGCGATGTAGGCGCCGGCGTCGGCGGGCGCGACGTTGCGGCAGGTGCGGCCGATGACGATGGCGATCTCGCCCTCGTAGTTCAGGTACTGGCAGCCGACGGGCCGGACCACCGCGCCGCCGTGGGAGTTCAGCGAGCTGACCGGCTTGTGGAAGTACGTCGGCGCGGCGGGCAGCCGGGCCTGGAACTCCCGCACCCGGCTGCTGTGGTTCAGGTGCACGGCGATGATCTTGCTGGGCTCGGCCGGGGGCAGGTGCCGGGCCTGCGCCGCCGCGACCCGGCGGCCGTCGGCGGCGACCAGGTCGTCGCCGTCCAGCCGGACCTCGGTGACCACGCCGTCCAGCAGGATGCGCCGGCGGTGCTCAGTCTCCGTCATGCCGCCGCGAGGCGGCGCGGGGGGGTTAGGGGGGTCGTCCCCCCTGGACGGCACGGTCACGAGGTCTCCTCATCTGCCCAGGCCGGCTGGCCGGTGGTCCACCGGCCGGCGCGGTGCACGTGTTCTTGACGTCGCAGTAGAAGTCGAACGACCAGTCGCCGCCCTCGCGGCCGATGCCGCTGCGCCCGCTGCCCCCGAACGGCGCGGCCAGGTCCCGGACGAAGAAGCAGTTGACCCACACGGTGCCCGCCGACAGCCGGGCGCTGACCCGCTCGGCCCGGTCGGGGTCGCCGGTGACCAGCGTCGCGGCCAGGCCGTAGCGGGTGTTGTTGGCCAGCGCGACGGCCTCGTCCTCGGTGGCGAACGCCTGGTAGGTCAGCACCGGGCCGAACACCTCCTCGCAGAGGATCTCGCTGCCCTCGGCCGCGCCGGCCAGCACGGTCGGCGCGAAGTACAGGCCGCCCAGGCCGGCGTTCGGGCCGCCGCCCAGCAGCGGCGTCGCGCCGTCCGCCACGGCCCGCTCGACGAACCCGGACACCCGCTCGAAGTGCGGCCGGGAGATGAGCGGCCCGAGGTCGGTGGCCTCGTCCCGCGGGTCACCCTGGCGCAGCGCCGCGGCCCGGGCCAGGAACCGGTCACGGAACGCGCCGGCGATGCGCTCGTGCACCAGGATGCGGACGGCGGCCAGGCAGACCTGCCCGGCGTTGTCGAACTGCTCGACGGCCAGGCTGACGGCCAGGTCCAGGTCCGCGTCGTCCAGCACGACCAGCGGCGACTTGCCGCCCAGCTCGAAGGACACCGGGGTGATGCTGGCCGCGGCGGCGATCCCGATGGACCGGGCGGTCGCCGCGGACCCGGTGAAGCTGATCCGGCGCACCCGCGGGTCGGCGGCCAGCGGGGCGCCGGCCTGGGCGCCGAGGCCCTGCAGGACGTTGAGCACGCCGTCGGGCAGCCCGGCCCCGGCCGCGATGTCGGCCAGCAGGGACGCGGTGAGCGGCGCCCACTCGGGCGGCTTGAGCACCACGGTGTTGCCCGCGGCCAGCGCCGGGGCGACCCGCCAGGTGGCCAGCATCAGCGGGGCGTTCCAGGGCGTGATGACCGCGGTCACCCCGGCCGGGTCCCAGGACACGTGGTTGTTGTGGCCGCGGGTGCGGAAGTCGTCGTGGCCGAGCCGCAGCAGCTGGTCGGCGAAGAACCGGAAGTTGGCCGCCACCCGCGGCATCACCCCGCGCCGGTGCGAGCGCAGCAGCGAGCCGTTGTCGGTGGTCTCCACCCGGGCCAGGTCCTCGACCCTGGCCTCGACCCCGTCGGCGATGGCGTGCAGGATCCGGGCCCGCTCCGCGGGCGGCACGGCGCCCCAGGCCGGGAAGGCCCGCGCGGCCGCGGTCACCGCGGCGTCGGCCTCGGCCGCCTGGCCGCTGGCCACCTCGGCGATCGGCGTCTCGTCGATGGGCGAGATGTCGGTGAACGTGGCGGCGGACGCCACCCGCTGGCCGCCGATCCAGTGCCGGGTGTCCACCGCCACCCCGGCCACCTGGGCAGCGTGATCCATCTCGCCTCCGCGGGGTAGCTCGTTCGGCTCCAAATGATTACCGGTGCGCCCGGCCCGCGTCAAGGCTGGGCGGCTCCGGGCACGGCTCCGGGCACGGCTACAGGTACCGGTACCAGCGCCGGTACGAGCGCCGGCACGGGCCTCGCCGCCGGCGTCGGCACCGACACCGGCACCGGCACCGGCACCGGCCGCTGGGGCGCTCGACTGGCCGCCAGTCCCGGCCGCCACCGGCGCCCGCGCCCGGCCCGCCCGCGCGCTTCTTGCTGTTATCAGCATCCCTCGCCTGCTGGCGGCGGGCTCAGCAGGGCCCGCCGCTGAACGTGCAGCTTACGGGCTGGGTGGTGGTTCCGGTGGCGGTGAACTGCTCGGTGACGCGGCCGCCGGCCGGGATGCTGAGCGCGTAGGCGGGCGGGACCAGGGTTACCGTGTTGCCCTTCTCCTGGAAGCTGGCGTCCCACGCGGACTCGACGTGGTCGTTGGGCAGCACCACCGTGAGCCGCCAGTCCCTGATCGGCTTCCGGCCCTTGTTCACGATGGTGAACTCGCCCTCGAACCCGCCGGGAAGCCGCTTGACGAGCGAGTAGCTGATCTGTGCCGTGCGCAGCGCGGGGGTCACTGACGGGTCCGGGGTGGTCGACGCCGGGGCCGGGGACGCGCTGCCCGACGCGGTCGCCGACGGCGCGGGCGCTGACGACGCGGGCGAGGATGGCGCGGCGGTCGGGACGGAGGCGGACGCGGACGCGGTCGCGCTGGGTGCGGCCGGCCCCGAGGCGCTGGGCGTGATCCGGCCGCAGTTCGCCGTCGCGCACGGGCCGCCCAGGGCGCCCGACGTGCCGGGCGGCTGGACGAGCATCAGGGCGCCGAAGAACAGCAGCACAATCGCGCCCGCGCTGAACGCCAGCGGCCAGCGACTGCGGGCGCGCAGGGCCCGGTACCGGTCCCGCCAGTCTTCGCGGTCCCAGTCTTCGCGGTCCCCGTCGCCGGTGATCCAGTCCCCGCGGCCCTGGTCGCTCGCGCCGGCCTGCGGCCAGCGGGCCGGCTCATGCCGAGAGCGCCGGGACCGCCGCCCGTGCGACGACCGCCCGTGCGACGACCGCGGCGGCTCGTCCCGCCACAGCGCGGGCCGGTCATACCGGCGGGTGTCGGGCTCGTCTTCCAGCAGGCGCAGCTCGGACCGGCGGTCGTCCCGGCGGGCCGAGCCGCGGTGCTTATCCCGGTAACTCATCGCGCTGCGACATAAGCCGGGCAATGGCTGCGCTCACCATTTGCATAGGTACTCTCACCTGCCCGGACTCGGTTTCTGGTCAGTTTACGGCTAAACGCGGTTCTTGATCGGCTAATGGCGGACATGGGCGAGTCGATTCGCGCCTGCCAGCGGATAGCTATTCCGCCCGGCCGGACTCGGGCTTGGTCACACAGCCCGGCCATACGGCCCGGCCACACGGCCCGGCCACGCTGTCCGGCCAGCCGGGTCGGCCCCACTCTACGGCCAGCCGGGTCGGCCGTCGTTGCGCGGCGGCGGGCCGGGGTCATACCGTTTGGATCCTAACGTCTATCGGAGGTTCACCAGTGAGCAGCCCGGAGTCCCGAGGATTCTTCTATCCGCGGACCACGACCGGCCAGGCCAGCCTGCTGCCGCCGCCGCCCTGGTACTACTCCGGCGACCTGCTGACCGTGGAGTACCGGACCGAGCCGGGCCGGGTGGCCGCCCTGCTGCCCGAGCCGCTGCGGCCAGCCGCCCAGGACCCCGACGCGGTGGCGCTCATCTGGGCCGACTGGCAGTCCTGCGGCGCCTCCCGCGAGGAGCTGCTGGACCCGGTGCGGGCCCAGTACAAGGAGGCGTTCGTGGTGGTCCGCTGCGAGTTCGGCGGCCGGACCTACTCCCGGTGCGCGTTCATCTGGGTCGACAAGGACTTCGCGCTGCTGCGCGGCATTCACCAGGGCTACCCCAAGAAGCTCGGCTCCATCCACATGACCCGCTCGCACCCGCTGCCCCAGGCCGCGCCCCGGCTGGCCCCGGGCGGGCGGTTCGGTGCCACGCTGGCCGCCGCCGATCGCCGGCTGGCCCAGGCGGTCATCACTCTGACGGAGCCGAGTCCGGTGAACGGCTTTGTTAATGCTCATCCCATGGCGCACCATCGGTGGCTGCCCGCGATTGACGGGCCGGGTGACGCGCATGCCGAGCTCATCGAGTCGGGCGCGGCGGAGTTCGCGGCGGGCGCGACGTTCGCGGCCGAGGTGGACGAGATCACGCTGTTCTCCTCGCCCGCCGAGGAGCTGGCCGCGCTGCCGGTGCGCGAGGTGATCGGCGGCTTCTACCGCCAGGTCGGCGTGGTCTGGAACGGCGGCCGCACGCTGTGGCGCCCGTAGCCGGGGCGCCTGACGCCGGCTCACATGTGGTACGCGTACTCGGTGAACTCCCAGTCGGTGACGTACCGCTCGAACCGCTCCACCTCGTTGCGCTTGTAGCTGAGGTAGGACTCGCAGAACGCGGGGCCGAGCACGTCGCGCAGCTCGACGTCGGCGGTCAGGGCGTCGAGCGCGTCCGGCAGCCGCTGCGGCAGGAGCTGCGCCCGGGCCGGGTCGTAGCCGTAGCCCTCCAGCGCGGCGGGCGGCTCCAGCTTGTCCGGAGATGCCGAGGTACATGGCGGCCAGCGCGCCCGCGATGGCCAGGTACGGGTTGGCGGTGGCGTCGCCCAGCCGGATCTCCATCCGGCTGCCCTCCCCCCGCTCGGGCGGGATCCGGACCAGCGCGCTGCGGTTGTCCAGTCCCCAGTCGATCAGCCAGGGGGCCAGGGTGTCGGGCCCGAACCGCTTGTAGGAGTTGATCGTCGGGTTCAGCAGCGCGGCCAGCGCCTTGGCGTGGGCCAGCACGCCGGCGATGGCGTGCCGCCCGGTGCCGGACAGGCCGTGCTGGCCGCCGGGGTCGCCGAACACGTTGTGCCCGTCGTCATTGACCAGCGAGGCGTGCAGGTGGAAGCCGGACCCGCCCTCGTCGTTGAACGGCTTGGCCATGAACGTGGCCAGCAGCCCGTCCAGCCGGGCGATCTCCTGGATGGCCGACTTGAGCCGGAACGAGCGGTCGGCGGCGTCCAGCGCGGCCGAGTGCCCGAGGTTGATCTCGAACTGCCCGCCGCAGAACTCGTGGTTGGCCGCCGTCACGCCCAGCCCGGTGTCGCGCAGCGTGCGCAGGCTGCGGATCAGGTGCCGGCGCGGGTCGCCCTTGGCCCCGACCACGTACACGTTGCCGGGCGCGTCCGCGTACCGCCGCCAGCCGCGCTCGCTGTCGTCGGCCTCCAGCAGGAAGTACTCCAGCTCCGGCCCGATCAGCGCCCGCACGCCCAGGCTGGCCAGCGCGGCCTCGGCCTGCCGCAGCACCACGCGGGGCGACTCGGGGTGCGGGTCGCCCTCGGGGGTGTAGACGTCGCCGATGGCCCAGGCGGTGTCCGGCTCCCACGGCATCGTGGTGATCGTGCCGAGGTCGGGCCGGACCAGCACGTCGGGCAGGCCCGCGTCCAGCCCGCCGGCCACCGGCACCACGTCGCCCTGCGGGCTGGTGTGGAAGATCGCGCGGCAGAACGGCAGCCCGTGACCCAGCGCGGCCGGGAGCTCGTCGAGCAGCACGTCCCGCCCCCGGTCCACCCCGATCATGTCGGTGTAGGACACCCGGATGACGTCAATCCCCTGCTCGCGCAGGGAGGCGATGACGTCCTGCGGCACCAGGTCGTGGTCGGTCACGGGCCCTCCCATATCGTTTGGGGACAAACAGTAGGACGGCGCGACTCGCTCATCAACCCCCTGGCTGCTGTCGCGAGCTGCCTGCTCACCCGTATAGCGTGCTTGACCAGCGCTAGTCCCGTGCATATCGTTCGGATACAAACGTTCTTGCTGTTTCGCGTGACCGCGCAGACCTAGGAAGGCGGCCCACATGGGCGAGGTCGTCGGAGCGGGCCTGCTGGCCCATGTCCCCACGATCATGCTGCCGGAGAGCGACCGCCGCGAGCTCAATCACGGCGAGGACACCTCCCTGGTCGCGGGGCTGGAGCGGCTGCGGGCCGAGGTCTTCGAGGTCCTCGACTACGACACCGTGGTGGTGCTCGACTCGCACTGGGCCACCACCGTGGAGTACGTGGTCTCCGCCCAGGACCGCCGGGCGGGCTTGTTCACCTCGGAGGAACTGCCCCGGGGCATGTGCCGCATCCCCTACGACTACCCCGGCGACCCGGAGCTGGCCCGGGCCATGGCCGCGCGGGCGGATGACCACGGCACCTGGATCACCGCTATCGACGACCCGTTCCTGCCGGTCATGTACGCCACCATCAACCTGTGGCACTACCTGGGCCGGGGCCTGCCGGACAAGCGCTGGGTGTCGGTCAGCACCTGCCAGACCGGCGACACCGAGGATCACCTGCGGGCCGGCCGCGCCCTGGGCGACGCCATCGCCGCCACCGACCGGAAGGTCGTGCTGATCGCGTCGGGCGCGCTGAGCCACACGTTCTGGCCGCTGCGGCAGCTGCGGGAGCACGAGGCGGCGGGGGTGGAGCACATCTTCACGGCTGAGGCGTACCAGGCCGACCGGGAGCGGATCGACTGGCTGGGCCAGGGCGATCATGCGCGGGTGCTGGACACGATGCCGGAGTTCCTGAGGTTCCGGCCGGAGGCAAGGTTCGCGCACTACCTGATGATGGCCGGCGCGCTGGGCGAGGGCGGGTGCACGGCGCCGGCCTCGGCTTATAGCGACTACGAGAACTCGGTCGGGACCGGCCAGCTGCACCTCTGGTTCGCGCGTCCGGCTGGGGGCTGGAGCAGCTGACTGGGGGCTGGAGCAGCTGACCTTGGCCCGGTTGGGCTTGCTGGTCTTTGCCGCGGCCGGGGACGGGGCGGAGCGGGGGCGTGGCGTGCCGCTTCTTGCTGTTATCACGGAGCTGGGGGCGCTTCTTGCTGTTATCAGAGGGCTGGCTGGTGAACATTGTGATCGTGACCGAGTTGCCGTAGCGGATTGCGGCAAGTCGGTCGTGATCATGAACTGAGCCGAGCTGGCCAGCCGTATCCGGCTTTCCGGGCCAGACCGCAACGCGGCCGCCCGCTCGCACACGCCCCACACGCCCTATTCGCCTCACACGCCCCACTCGTCTCACACGTGGTGAGCCGCCGATGGTCGAGGCCTGTGGGTGTCCCGTCGGGTACGCCCGGGCGTACCCGACGGGACACCGACACGACTCAGTCCGCGACCTCGGCGCCTCAGTCCGCGACCTCAGCCACCCGGGCGACCAGGCGGCGGCAGAACGGGCCGAGCTCGCGGGCGTCGTCGATGTACATCGACGGCTTGAAGCAGATGGTGCCGAAGCCCGCCTTCAGCTGGCCCGGCAGGCCAGCCAGCGCCTCTTCCAGATCGGCCACCGCGTCAGGCTCGGGGAACCGGCCGCGCAGGCCGCCGACCATCTCCAGGCCGGCCGGGTCGCGGCCGGCCGCGCGCAGCCCGTCATGGAGCGCGTCCAGATCGGCCGGCGACGGGGCGCCGAGCGGGTTGAAGCCGCTCCCCCAGCGGACGATCCGGCGCAGCAGCCGGGGGTGCATCCGTTCGCCGCCGAACCACAGCGGCACCCCCTCCGCCCGGTACGGGCGCGGCTCGACCCAGACGTCGTCAAACGACCAGAACCGGCCGCGGTAGCTCACCGGGCCTGGCGCCCAGCACCGGCTCAGGATCTCCAGCTGCTCGTCGAGCAGGGCGCCGCGCTGGCCGAACGGCACGCCCAGGGCGGCGTACTCGTCCGCGTGCCAGCTCACGGTCGGCAAGACCACCAGCCGGCCCTCGGACAGCAGGTCGAGGGTGCCGAGCTCCTTGGCCAGCAGCAGCGGGTGCCGCAGCGGGGCGATGATCGCGCCGGCGACCAGGCGCAGCCGCTCGGTCGCGGCCGCGATGGCGGACAGCAGCACGATCGAGGCGGGCCAGGGCATGTCCGGGGGCTGGTTGCCGGGGACGGCGTACTCGCGCGGGTTGGCCATCACGCCGCTGGCGCCGGCCGCCGGGCCGAGCACGATGTGCTCGCTCAGCATGACCCCGTCGATGCCGGCCTGCTCGGCCTCGGCCGCGATGCGGACCAGTGCCCGCAGGTCGCGGGGTGAGGTCATGGTCCAGTTCTCGCTCAGCACGAGCAGCAGCCTGGGTGGCACGAGACCCCTTCGCGCTAGCTGGCCGGGCTGGCCGGGCCCTGCTCCAGGTGGCGGACGATAGCCCGCAGGGACTGGGCCAGGGCCAGCTTCTCGCCGTCGCCGAGCGTGCGGTGACGTACTGCTCAGCCCGGTTGAACTCGGGAAACAGCTTGTCCATCAGATCCGAGCCCTGGTCGGTCAGGGTCAGCAGCACCCGCCGCCCGTCCGCGGGATGTACCCGGCGCGCCAGCAGCCCCCGCCGCTGGAGGGTGGCCGCGACCCCGGTCAGCGTGCCCTTGGAGATGCCTGCCTCGGCGGCCACGTGCCGGGTCTCGATCTCCTGCCAGATCCAGACCACCCACAGCACGACCCAGGCGGTCCAGGTCAGGTCGTAGGGCTGAAGGACGGTCCGCTCGAAGTTGTTCCTGACCGCGCCCGCGGCCCGGTAGATGTTGCTGACCGCGGCCATGGCCGCGACGTCCACGGACAGGCCGCGCAGCCGCTCGGCGACCGCGCTCTCGGTCTCAGCGAGCGTGTGCTGCCCATCGCCGTCGCCCGCGGCGGCCGCGTAGCGATTCAGCGGTGGCCGGGGGTCCCGCGGCGGCTGGGTCACGACCACGGCACCACAGCTGCGAGCAGCGGAACTGGCCTGGGGTCCGTCATGCGCCGAGCCTACCGCCGGGCCGCACGATGATCGCGGCACGCGGCGGCCCGGTCCGGCCGCGCCAGTCCGGCATCACCGCGCGCCCGGCGGCAGGCCCGGCGGCGAGCCCGGCGACTGACCCGGCGGCGAGCCCGGCGACTGGCCGGGCGGCGGCCCGGGCGAGCTGGCCGGGCGACTGGTCGGGGCGCAGCTGCACCCGCGGGTCGAACGCGATCGTGCCCACGTCGACCGCGCCGGCCGAGCCGTCGACCGGGATGACCGCGCCGTTGACGTAGGACGCCGCGTCGGACAGCAGCCAGCACACCACCGCCGCGACCTCGCCCGCGCTGGCCTGCCGCCGCTGCGGGACCAGCGCGGTCACCAGCTCGTAGGCCTGCGCGGCGGAGATGCCCCGCTCGGCGCCGAACGCCGCCATCTCCTCGTCGGCCATCTCGGTGATCGTCCAGCCCGGGCAGACCGCGTTGGCGCGCAGGCCCTGGTGGGCGTGGTCCACGGCCAGCGACTGGGTCAGCATGGCCAGGCCGGCCTTGGTCGCCGCGTAGCCGCCCATGCCGCTGGCGGCGCGCAGCGCGGCGATCGAGGCCACCGACACCACCGCGCCGCGGCTGACCAGCAGGTGCGGCAGCGCGGCCCGGGCGACCGCGTACGCGCCGGTCAGGTTCACCGAGACCATCGCGGCGAAGTCGGCGGCGGACAGGTCGGCCACCCCGCCGGGGTACATCACGCCGGCGTTCAGCACCAGCCCGTCCAGCCCGCCGAGCTCGGCCACCGCGCGCTCCACCAGTTGCTCCGCCGCACCGGGGTCGGCGATGTCGCAGGTGACGGGCCGGGCGCCGGTGCGCTCCGCGACGGCGGCCAGCGGCTCCGGGCGCCGGCCGCAGATGACGACCTGGCCGCCGCCCGTGGTCAGCGCCGCGGCCACCGCCGCGCCGATGCCCGTCCCGCCGCCGGTGACCAGGACCCGCCGCGCCGTGCTCACCCGCGCGCCACGGCCGCCGTGACCAGGCCCGCCCCAGCGGTCACCGCGGCCGCTCCAGCGGTCATCGGGCCCGCTCCAGCGGTCATCGGGGCCGCCCTCGCCGTCATCGGGCCCGGCCCGCGGTCAGGTCCGGGAGCTGGGTGCTGGCCGAGGTCCGGGCCCGGAGCACGAACGTGGAGCCGAACCCGACCGCCAGCAGGGCCAGCGCCAGCCAGGGGGCCCAGATCGTGGGGCTGGTGACCTTATAGAACGAGCCGAAGATGGCCCCCGCCGTGACCAGGATGCCGATGACCGCCGCGATGGCCAGCCGGCCCCGGTTGGTGTTGGTCGCGTAGGTGCGCAGCGAGCCCACGCACATCAGCAGGTAGACCACGACCAGCGCGAAGCCGCCGAACGTGGAGCCCCAGGCGAACAGCGCGAAGTAGTGCGGGGTCTTGGGCAGCGCGAACAGCCCGGTCCAGAACTCGTCGACCAGCAGCGTGGCAACCGACGCGACGACCAGGAACGCCGCGGCGCCCAGCGGGGTGCCGTGCCGCTTGGACACCCTCGCCAGCTGGGCCGGGACCCGGCGGTCGCGGGCCATGGCGAAGATGCCGCGCGATGCCGAGACCGCGCAGCCGATGACCACCGCGATCATGTCGAACAGCACCACCAGCTCCAGCAGCCGGTCGACCCACACGCTGCCGTAACCGCCCGCGCTGGCCGGCGCGCCGAGCGCGAACAGCGGGGCCCCGGCCGCCGCGGTGAGCTTGCTCAGGCTGAAGTGGAAGCCGGCCACCTCGACGTAGGTGGCCAGGACGAAGAACACGGTCGCGATGGCCGCGGTGGCCATGATCGCGATCGGGATCTCGCGGCGCGGGTTGGGCGTCTCCTCGGCCAGGTTGGCCGCCGTCTCGAAGCCCACGAACAGCAGCACCCCGTACAGCACGCCGAAGAAGATGCCCGACCAGCCGTCGGCCGCCGAGGACGGCTTGAACGGGGCGACGCTGTTGGCCGAGCCCAGCTTGACGATCACCGTGATGAAGAAGATCAGCACCACCAGCATCGAGACCAGGGCCAGGGCCAGCTGGCTGCGGGTGGACAGCCGCACCCCGAAGTACAGGAACACCGCCACCAGCGCGATCAGCAGCACGGTCCAGGCCCAGGCCGGCAGCGGGCTGACGCCGAACTCGGACAGGATGGTGCTCTGCAGGTACCCGCCCACCAGCAGCATCAGCCCGGTCATCAGGACCGTCACGCCGCCGTAGTACAGCCACCCCGCGGCCGTCCCGACCCGCGCGCCCAGCCCGCGCGTCACGTAGTCATACAGCGAGCCGGCCGCGTGCACCTGCCTGGCGTAGGAGGAGATGATCCAGCCCAGCGCGAAGATGCCCACCGCCGCCAGCAGCACCGACAGCGGCGAGGCGATGCCGCCGCCCTTGCCGGACGCGCTGATCACCCCGACGACCAGCGGGATCACGAACGCCGAGGAGAACACCGGGCCCATGAACCCGACCGACTGAGCGATGACATCGGGCAGCCCCAGGCGCTTGTCGCCCAGCCGCTCGTAGGACTCCGATTTCGGCATCGCTTCCTCCACCTCAGCCCGTCGTGTGCAGGGATCGTACGGACGCAAACGATACCGTGTCAAGGGTCACATTCGCGGCGGATCACCGATCGCCCCGGCCCGGTGACCGGCTCAGCGATCGGTGTAGTGATCAGCCGAGCTTGAGCCGCACCGGAAGAGTCCGCAGGCCGTTGGTGAAGTTCGAGCGGATCCGCCGCGGCTCGCCCGCCAGCTCGAACCGGGCCACCCGCGCGGCCAGCGCGGCCAGCACGATGCGCACCTCCAGCTTGGCCAGGTGGACCCCGATGCACAGGTGCGGGCCGCCCCGGCCGAAGCTCAGGTGCCGGTTCGGCGCGCGCCCGATGTCGAACACGTCCGGGTCGGCGAACTCCGCCTCGTCGCGGTTCCCCGACACGTACCAGAGGATGACCTTGTCCCCGGCCCGGATCGCCGCCCCGCCCAGCTCCGTGTCGGCTGCCGCCGTCCGGCGCATGAAGTGCGTCGGGCAGGTCCACCGCAGCACCTCTTCCGTGGCCGGGGTCAGCAGCGCCGGATCGGCCCGCAGCCGGTCCCACTGCTCCGGGTGCTCGCAGAACGCCAGGACGCCCTGGGCGATGGCGATCCGCGTCGTCTCGTTGCCCGCGATCACGAAGATCGAGAACAGGTTGTCCAGGTCCCGCTCGCTCAGCCGCTCGCCGTCCACCTCGGCGGCCAGCAGCGTGGACAGCAGGTCGTCCCCCGGTTCCCTGATCTTCTGCGCGACCACCTCGCGCCCCAGGTCCCACAGCTGCTTGCCGTAGGGGCTGCGGAACGGGTAGTTGCGGTACTCATCGGTGTCGTCCCGGCCCCAGACCACGTCGGTGACATCCGGGTCGGTGTTCGAGATCAGCCGGTCGCCCAGGTCGATGAACTGGTCCAGGCCCGCCGCGGGCAGGCCCATGATCCGGGCCAGCACGCGGATCGGCACCTCCTTGGCGATCGCGTCCACGAACTCCAGCTCCCCGCTATCCGCGCTACCCCGCTCACGCCGCCGGTCAGCCCGCCCAGCGCCGTGTCCAGCACCCGCTCGGTCAGCTCCGTGACGAAGTGCTCGTACACCGCCACGGCCCGCTGGCTGAAGCTGCCCGACATCACCTTGCGCAGCGTCGTGTGCTCCGGCGGGTCCATGTCGATGATCGTCAGCCGCGCGGCCATGTCCTCGTCCGTCGGCTCCTCGAAGGACACCCCGCGGGCCGAGGAGAACTCCGCCACGTTGCGGCTGGCCGAGACGATGTCCTGGTAGCCATGCACCGACCAGAACCCCGAGTTCGGCGCGGGCTCGTCAAACCAGGCCACGGGCGCGTCCCGGCGCAGCCGCGCGAACTCCGCGTAGGGCACGCCCCGCGCCCACATGTCCAGGTCAGTGAGGTCGGCAGGCGCAGTCATGCCAATTAGTTTGGCACCAAACGACCTCACGATCAACGGCCTCGGGCGCCAGGCTGGCGGCGGCCCGCTGTGACCACCCGGGCATCCGCGGACCCAGATCCCGGCCTCCGCCGAGGCGAACGCGGCAGCAGGCCAGGGTCACGGCGACGGCGACGAACGGGGCCCTGCGCTCGAAGCGGGTCCAGCCACCAGAGGCCGACCTTTTCCGCCATTCCGCAGAGTCCTTTCCTCATCGCATTTCGGACCGGACCAGCCCGGTCATGCGAGAACAGCCTTTCCGCATCCGATCGGACCGGGTACGTCTCCGGAGTATGCTGGTGAATGGTGCGATTTGAGAGAGGTATGAGTGTCCATTTTCGCCAGTAAGTTTGGATTTGGGGCGATGCGGGACTATCCGGCTCAGGCGCCAGCTTCCCTTGGGCTAGCGAGTGTCGCGAAGGCACCGCCGGCAGGGCCGGGACCCGGCGGGCAGCAGCAGTTCATGAGGACCTAGCCGGCGGCTTACGGGGGGCATCGTTGAAGTTGCGGGCCTGGGTGATCTATGTGATCGCCGCCAGCTGGGTAGCCGCCTCGTTGATCTTCATCGTGATCATCGACTACGAGCACCAGAATGTCCCCCTGAATGCAGCCTCGCTGATAGTGGGCGCGCCGACAGTACTTATCGGGGTCGTCGGTATCGCACTTCAGCTCGCCGCAGCCGATGGCTCTGGCCAGCCGCTCGATGAGCTCAGCAAGATCGCTGAGGATCTTGCCAAGGCCGTGGGCGATCAGTGGACGGAAGAAGCCGGGTTGCGGGGCTTTCGCCAGGATGCTCATTCGCTTCGTGTCTCCTGGAAGCCAGCGGCTGAGGGGTTCGAATCGTGGGATCACGTGATGACCACCGCGCTCAGGGAGAACCGAGGGCCTGACGGCGCCCGGAGGATCCGGCCACCTGGGCGGCCACATCGGCGGGACTGGCGGGATCAGACCAGCGCGAGATCCGTGAAGTCTTCAACCGGGTGCCGACTCGACGGCTGGTCGTCTTAGGCGATCCAGGTGCCGGCAAGACGCAGCTGCTGATCCAGCTACTGCAGAGACCTGCTGGCCAACCGCGGACCCGGAGATGCCGTGCCGGTCATAGTGTCACTGGCCTCGTGGTGCCCTGAGGACGAGGACCTCCGATACCTGGCTGCGCGGGCGGCTGGCCATCGACTACCCCAACCTTCGCGCACTTGTCGCCGGCCAGAAAATCACTCGCGGGCGCTACCTACTCGACAATCACATGCTCCTGCCGATCCTGGACGGCCTGGATGAACTTCCCCAGGAGTCCCGCTGGGTCGCGATCTTCAGGATCAACGAGGTGCTGAAGGAGCACCCGCGGGGAATCGTCCTCGCCTGCCGGCGCACGGACTACCTGGATGCCGCCCGGCCCCGGGCAACCCGGAAGACGAGCCGGCCAGGCCTCCGGTGTCGCTTCGGGCCGCGGTCGGCATCGTCCTCCAGCCGCTGGCACCAGCGGATGTGGCCGACTATCTTCAGCGCGGCGCGCAGGACGATGAGGTGGCGGCCCGTCGCTGGGACCCGGTGGTCGCCAGGCTGGGTTCAGACTGCCCGCTCGGCAAGACACTGACCACACCTCTGACTGTCACGCTCGCCCACGCAATCTACGATCCGGGCTGGCGCGGGTGGAGCGGGCTGGAGATGAAGCCAGCCGAGCTTCTGGACTTCTCCGATGAGCAAACCATCCTGGAGCATCTGTTCAAGAGCTTTATCCAGGCCGCCTACCGACCCGGCGGCACACAGGAAAAGGGCCCGATAACACCGGTCAGGCAAGCTCAGCGCTGGCTTAGTTTTCTCGCTCGGGAGGACGGGCTGGCCTGGTGGCAGCTGCGCAACGCCGCGCCGGCCTGGCTCGTGCCGGTCACTATCGGGCTCGTGTGCGGGATCGCAGCAGCGATTGCCGGCACGACCGGTACTCATGCCGGCGTCGGGATCGGCATGGGACTGGGGGTAGGGATGACTGTCGGCCTGGTATTCGGCCTTCCGTTCCGCTGGCTGCGCCCGTGGGCCTCCGGTGAGGCCAGTGATCCGCGGCCGGCCAGGGGAATCACGGGCGGCTTCGTGGGTGGAGTCGTCGGCGGCCTGGCCGCAGGCCTGGCCGCAACTGCCGGGCTTGGCCACACCGCCTCGCCGATCAGCGGGCTGCCTGCGGCGCTGGGCGTCGGGCTAGGCGTCGGGGCCTGCACGACGTTTACGGGCGCGCTGGTGGGTGGGGCGTTCGGCGGATTCGCCGCTGGGGTACTGGAGGGCGTAGGCAAGGGCCTGTCGGCCGGGATTGTGAACGGGCTGGGAATCGCGCTTGTCGTGGCGGTCATCGTGCGGTACGTCGGCCGCGCGACTCCGGCCGCGAAGCGACAGTGGTCCTGGCGGATCGGTGTGGGCGGAGGCGTCCTCGTCGGTGGCGCGGTTGGCGTGATCGCCGGATTCAAGGAGAATGCCTGGATCGGCCTGATACTCGGCGCCGCGCTGGGCGCCGCAGCCGCATGGCCCATCGGCCTTATGGGCACGAAGTTCGATGCCAAGGCCATCGCGGCGCCTGGGGCCGCGTTGTCACGCGATGCCCGCGCCTTCTGGACCACGGCCCTGGCGGCCGGCGGCGCAGCCGCTGCCTTCGTATTCGGCGGCCACGGGCTTGCCTCCATCTTCGAAGTGCACGCCAGGTTTACCTTCCCGCTGCTGGTCTCGGACGGTCTCGGGGTTGGCCTGTCATCCGGGATAGTGGTCGGCCTGGCATTCGGGGTCTACCACTCCACCTCTCCGTCATTCATGATCACCCGAATCTGGCTCGGGGCGCGTGGTGATCTGCCCTGGCGGCTGATGGCGTTCCTCGCCGATGCGCACAAGGAGCGTGGCGTCCTGCGCCAGAACGGCGCGCAGTACGAATTCCGTCATGCCGAGCTAGCTGCTCTACCTAGCCGAGCCGGCGATCCGGCAGTGTCCGGCGGTAAGCCCCGGCCGCCCGCCCAGGCCCCCGGTTACGCATGGCGGTTCGGTCACAGCTCGGCGTAGTCGGCCGACGGCAGGCCGAGGCGCGGGGCGGCGACCTCCAGCACCAGCCGACGTGCGCGGGTGCTCGCGCGCCCGAACAGGTCCCCGAAGCACAGATCTCTGAGTTCCAGGTCATGCCACGCGCGCAACGGCACCAGGGCCCCGCGCACCTCGACGTACCTCGCATGCTCGCCAAGATCTGGCGGCTGGTGACGTCCGTCTCGCCTGCCCGGAGCAGGTCGGCGATCGCACGCCGCGAGGCCTGGACCGCCTGCGCGGCGCCAGCGTCCCGGCGCCGCCCGCGAACATGGTCCGGTCGCCCCAGGCCTGGTAGCGCGGGCCGTCGGCCTGGCTGGCGACGACCAGCGAGCGCTGGTTGAGGTAGTCGTGCACGACGCTCGCCGGGAGCTGAGCCGCGCTGCTGCCGAGCAGGGCCAGGTAGCAGCGGTAGGCGCGCCGCCGCTCGTCCTCGGTGTCGCCGCGTACGCCGCTCAGCTCGATGCGCTCGTCCAGGCTGGCCGCCTCGGCCACGGTCTGCGGATCGCTGGCCGTGTGCAGGCCGGGCTGACGCCCATAGGTCATGGCCGCCAGCAGCTCACGATCCCGGCGGCTCCGGCCCGGCCTGCTGATCCATTCCGCGTACCACTGCATGACCAGAGTCTTGTTGATCAGATGGCCCGCTGCGAAGGAGTCGTGCAGGAAGTGGTCGGCGTAGCCGGCGAAGACCAGCGCCCGCGAGCGCAGCCACTGCTGCCGCTCGCCCCCGGCATCGCGGGCCTGCGCGAGAAGCTGCCGCGCCTGCTGGTGATACCTCTGCCACCGGTGCCACGAGAAGGGCGCGAAATGGCAGGCATTGCGAGCCAGGACCGAGAAGTAGCGCTCGGCCAGCGGGAAGCCGCAGTCGCGGCCCAGGCGATCGATTTCCATCGCCTCCCGGATATCAGCCAGCGCCCTGGCGTTCGGATACCGGAGCGGACTCCAGGTTCGCGGCGGACGCCTGCGATGCCCCGCGAGCCTGCTGATCTGCCGGTAGCTCTGGGCACGCACCGCCTGGACAAGCGGGAGGGCAAACAACACGGGCGCGGCCAGGATGTCGTCCGGACGGGACAAATAGTCGGGCAGGACGTTCAGCTCCCCGCCGGTCACGATCACGCCGCTGGCCTGCAGGCGCACCAGCGACACCCCCGGGTAGCGGACTCTCAGGCGATTCAGGTCAGCCGCGAGGGGGTCGCGCCCCAGTTCCTCGAGCAGCGCGCACTGTCCCGCTCAATCCCGGCCGGATCCGTCTCGCCGCCCGAGGCTGGCGCCGGGATCCGGCCGATGGCCGGCGCATCCAGGTTGCCGAGCAGCACGTGCTCCCACCCCATGTACCGCTGGACCACCCGCAGACCGGGGCGTGAGCCGCGCGCCCGGCTTTGCGGCCCGAACGCGAACGCCGCCCGGCCAGCACCGCGTCCGCAGCGGCATTCGCTTCACGCTCCTCGACGCTATCCGGCCGCCGATCGCCCAGTTCCGCGTGACCGGAATCGCGGCGACGGGCCAGCGCCGCTGCTGGACGACATGGGCCACCTCGTGGGCCAGCAACCACAGCCCGGCCGGGGTGGACGGCGCGTAGGAATCGGCACGGATACATATATTCCGCCCTATGGTTATCGCGCGTGCGCCGAAAGAATGGCACAGCCCGTCCGCTGTCCCGGCATGAACGCGAATCCCTGACAGGTCCGCCTCCGCGCCATCGACGCGATAGAGCCCGCGAAAGGCCGCTAGCCAGTCCATGCAGCCATTGTGCGGATAAGGTTTGACATGCGGCTACCGCCCTGGCAGCTCGGTGCGAACGGCCGAGGTCAGCGGCACGGCCGAGGGGGGCGCGTGGATATCCGGCCGGGCCCGGAAAGAGCGCTGGTGCGTGATCCCAGCCGAGCCGTATTACTGCGGCTGGGGCTGGCCAACGTCGGCTACACGCAGGCCGGATACCTGAGCCTGCTCATCGTCCTGCCAGGCCGGGCGGCAGCTATCGGCGGCCCGGCCGACAAGACGCTGGTACTCGCAGTCGTGGCCGCGGCCGGAGCGTTGATCGCGCTGCCCGCGGGCATCGCGGCCGGCCGCCTGTCCGACCGGCGGCTGCGGATGACCGGCTCCCGGCGGCCGCTGCTCGGCATCGTGGCCGCCATCGGCGCGGTGCTGCTGGCGAGCCTGCCGGCCACGCGGTCCATCGCCGCGCTGCTGACCGTCTGGTGCGGGGCTCAGGTCGGGGTAAACGGCGTCTTCGTCCTGATCACCGCCGCGCTGGTGGACTGGTTCCCCGCGCAGCAGCGCGGGCGCGCGTCCGCGGTCGCGGCGACGGGCCAGGTCATCGGCGCCCTGATCGCCAGCGGGCTGGCATTCGCCCTCGCCGGCCACATCGAGGTGGTTGCCGGCGTGAGCGGCGCGCTCCTGCTGGCGGCCGCGCTGCCCGCCGCGCTCCCCGGGCCGGCCGCCGTTACCTCACGAGCCTGCCCGGGACCGCCGCTGGTGCCCGTGACGACGACGTCACGGCCGCCAGGAAACTACCGCGATGCCCGGCTCGCGTGGGTCGTGCGCGCGGTCGTGACGTTCGCGAACACGCTGGTCTTCACGTTCGCGAACTACTACGTGTCCGACGTGCTGCACTTACGCGATCCCCAGCGGTTTGTCGGGCTCGCGGCCGGGGTGACCGCCGTGCTGGTCCTGGCGGGCGCGCTGACCTCCGGCCGGGCCTCTGACCGGTCCCAGCGCCGCCGGCGGTACGTGATCAGCGCCGTCATGATCATGGCCGGGGGCGAGCTGCTGCTGGCCTGGTGGCAGACAGCCCCCGGGGTGCTGACCGCGTGCGCGCTCTTCGGTTTCGGATACGGGGTCTACCTGTCCGTGGACCAGGCGCTGACGGCGGACGTCCTGCCCGACCCCCAGGTCTACGGTCGGGACATCGGCGTCATGAACGCGGCGATCTCGGCGCCGCAGATCGCTGCCCCCGCGCTGGCGGCGGCCCTGCTCGGGGCGTCCGCGAGCTACCACCTGCTGTTCGCGGCGGGTGCCTTGATCACCGTGACTGGCGCCGCGTTCGTGCTGCCGATCCGGCGGGTCAGCTGAGCCGCGGCCGGCGCCTGGTGGCACTCTGCTGACATGGCCGAGTTCATCAGCAAGGACCTGACCGGGGCCCGCTTCGAGGACGTGTACCTGACCGGCGCGCGGTTCCACGACATCGACCTGCGCGACGCGCGCTTCAGCCTGATCGACCTGACCGGGGTCAGCATCCGCGGCGCGCAGGTGGACGATGTGGAGATCAGCGGCCGGGTCGTGAGCCTGCGGGTCAACGGCGTGGATGTGGTGCCGCTGGTGGAGGCCGAGCTCAACCGCCGCTACCCGGACCGGGCCAAGATGCGCCCCGCGGATGCCGAGGGCTACCGGGAGGCCTGGGCCACCCTGGAACGGCTGTGGCAGCAGACCGTGCAGCGGGCCCGCGGCCTGGACGCCGAACTGCTGCACCAGCAGGTCGACGGGGAATGGTCGTTCATCGAGACGCTGCGCCACCTGGTGTTCGCGACCGACGCCTGGGTGCGCCGCGCGGTGCTGGGCGATCCCTCGCCCTGGGACCCGCTCGACCTGCCCCACGACGAGATGCCCGACGAGCCCAGCGTCCCGCGCGACCGCGCCGCACGGCCGTCGCTGGACGAGGTGCTGGTGCTGCGCGCGGACCGGATGGCGACGGTCCGCGAGGTGCTGGCCGGGCTGACCGACGAGCAGCTGAACGGCGTGACCGAGCCGGTGCTGGAGCCGGGCTACCCGGAGCCGGAGAGCTTCCCGGTGCGCCGCTGCCTGGGCGCCGTGATCAACGAGGAGTGGGAGCACCGGCTGTATGCCGAGCGCGACTTCGACGCGCTGGAGGCCCGGGCCAGCTGATCGCGGCGGGCGTCGTCCCGGCGCATCGCCTGATCGCGCCCGGCTACGCGGGCGGCGGCAGGGCGCTGACGGTGAACGGCGGCGCGGCGGTGCCGCGGCGGCGGGCGCCGAACTGGGAGTTCACCAGGTACAGGCGGCCGCCGAGGTAGGCCGCCGTGGTCGGGGTGTCAGCGAGCTTGCGCTCCCAGCGGCCGGCCAGCGTGGCGGCGCGGGCGTCGGCGGACAGCCGCAGCGCGGTCAGCCAGTAGCGGACCGAGCCGTCGGGCTCGTCGGTGTTGTCGCACGCGTACAGCAGGTCGCCCGCAAAGACCAGGCCGTCGCCGTTGACCCGCTCGCCGCCCAGGTCGACCGGGCCCGCGGTCCGCGCCGCGACGTCCGCCCGCCAGAGCACGCCGGTGCCCTGCGCGGCGATCAGCAGCGTGGCACCGTCGTGCGCGGCGACGATGCCGTTGAGGTAGTGGACCTCCTCCGGCACCGCGCCGAACCTGGTCAGGTCGAGCCACTCCTCGGGCTCGCCGACCTCGCCGGCGGCCGGGAAGCGCCAGATCACCGGGCGCTGGGAGTCGGTGACATAGGCGTGGCCGCCGGTCACGCACACGTCGTTGAGCAGCGCCGGGGCCGCGGGAACGGCCCGCTTCGCGATCAGGTCGCCGGCCGGTGTGCCGTAGGCGAACAGGTGCCCCGTCGACCCGCCGCACACCAGCAGCCGACCGGCACCGTCCACGGCCATGCCCAGGGCCTGGGTCCGCCCGTCGGCGCCGCCCGGCAGCCACGGCTCGAGCTCGGGCGTGTCGGCCCGGCCCCGGAAGATGGTGCCGTCATGCTCGCTGGAGACGTAGAACGTGACGCCGTCGGGGTCCTCGGTGATGCCCTCGGGAAATACCGCGTCTCCGGGCAGGACGTATTCGCTGATCATGAACGGCAGAATACCGGCGGCGCGATGACGGTCAGCCGGCGCAGATCTACCGCCGGAGAGTCAGTCAGCATCAGTTGACAGCACCCTCTGTTGACAGCACCCTCGGTCGTCAGCATATGCTGACGACATGCTGGACATGACTCAGCTGGAGCTGGCCGTGCGCGGCGCGGACCTGGACTCCGGCCTGCGGGCGGCGGCCCGGCTGCGGCGGCTGGCCGAGCAGCTCGAGGCTGAGCAGGTGTCGGCCGCGCGGCAGGCGGGCTGGTCCTGGCAGGACATCGCGGTGCGCCTGGGCGTGACCAAGCAGACCGTGCACCGCAAGTACCACCGGCGGGAGGGATGACCATCATGTTCGGTGGCTCGGCGGCTGAGCTCCAGGACGTCATGCGCCGGGCGCTCGGCTCGGCCCGTGACCTGGGACACCAGCGCGTCGGTAGCGAGCATCTGCTGCTGGCCCTGGCGATCGAGGCCGGGCCGCCGGGGCGCGTCCTGGGCCGGCATGGGGCGACCGCGACGAGGATCCGCGCGGCGGTAGCGGCGGCCGGCCCGGGCGGAGCGGGGGCGGCGGCGGACCGCGAGCTGCTGGACACGCTCGGACTGGGCCTGGACGGCCTGGTCCGGACCGCGTCGCTCGATCGGCCCGCCGGCCGCGAGCCGGCGTTCCCGCTCGGCGCGAGCCGATCGCGGCGGCGCTGCGCGCTGATGAGCCCGCCGCTGGGCCTGGATGCCCAGGCCATCTGGGCCGCGTCGCTGCGGCTGGCGCTGGCCCGCCGCGAGCGCCGGCACCGGCCCGATCACCTGGCCCTGGCGCTGGTCACGCTGGATCCGGCCGCCGACTGGGTGCTGCGGCGGCTGGGTGTCGACCGGCGGGCGCTGGCGGCTGACCTGGCGGCCGTCTTCCCGCCCCCCGAGCGCCACCGGCTGCTGCGGGCCGAGCGCCGGCTCGGACGGCGAGTCCGGGCTCGGGACCTGGTCCGGCGCTACCAGCGCCTGACTGGCCGGACGGCCACTGACAGCCCGGCCATCACCGCGCTCATCGGCGGCTAGCGGCTGACCTGCTCTGGCGCTGTCCCGGCCTCAGCGGGTGGCATGGCGCACGCCGCGGACGGCGAACGCGGCGGCCAGCATGGCCAGCGCGACGCCGCCGGTCAGCGCCGGGGCGGGACCGGCCGGGCGCCCGCTGACCAGCACCGTGCCCATGTAGTCGGCGGCGGCGACGTGGTTGACGACGGCGTACCACAGGATCAGGTAGAGGACCTGGAACACGCGGTGGGTGCGGCTGACCGCGCCGAGCAGCAGCGCCAGCGAGGGGATGAACAGCGCGCCGCCGACCCAGGCCGCCACGCCCGCGCCGTCGGCGGCGATGGCCATGGCGAGCAGCGGGCCGAGACCGAGCGCGGCGGTGAGCGCGAGGCCGGCGAGCCATTCGGCGGCTAGCTGACGGTAGACCGCGGGATAGGCGCCGAGCAGGGTGTCGAGGCCGTTCTCGCGGCGCTGGGCGCCGAGCCGGGACCAGATCAGGATGGGCCAGATCCAGGCCGCGGACAGCAGCAGCGCGGTGCTGGCCCCGGCGGGCCGGACCAGGTCCCTGGGCACAGCGAGGCTGAGCACGGTGAGACCGGCGGCGACAAGCCACCACCAGCGGGAGACGCCCTGGACCAGGATGCGGACCTCCCCGGCGAGCAGCCGCCCGGCCGCGAGCCCGGCCCGGCCCCTGGCCACCGCCGACAGCGGCCGGCCGGACCGGGCCGCACGCCCGCCCTGACCCACGTCGGCCTGACCCACGTCGGCCGGGCTCACCTCGGCCGGGCTCACCTCGGCCGCACCAGCCTCCGCCACCACCACCGGCGCCGAGCCGCCAAGCCGGCGGGCCGCGTGCCGCCAGCCCGCCCGGGCCGGGTCGAACCGGCCGAACCAGAACGCCGGGCCGGCCGCCAGCCCGGTCGCGACCAGGATCAGCACCAGCCGGGCCACCACGAACCCGGCCGAGGGATGCAGCCCGGCCCAGCTGAACGTGCGCAGCGGGTGGTCCAGCTTGGTGAAGCCCAGGCTGAACTCGGCGGCGGACGGCAGGTGCTGGGCGGCCATGGCCTGGCGCATGGACGCGGCCACGGTGCCCAGCCCGCCCAGCGGGGCGCCGCCGCCCGCGATGGTCGCGAACATCCAGAAGAAGAACCAGGCCACGTTGCCCAGCCCGCCGCGCAGCACCGGGACGGTCTCGAACAGCACCGCGGCGGCCGCGGTCACCGCCAGCACGGGCAGGGTCAGCAGCACGTACGGCAGCAGCAGCGCGCCGGGGCGGACGGCGGCCGACTCGCCGCGGGCGAGCTGGAGGGCCAGCGCGGTCCCGGCCAGCACGGCGGCCATGGAGCAAAGGACCATGAGGTTGCTGAGGAACTTGCCGGCCAGGTAGCCGGCGCTGCGCAGCGGAGTGGCGGCGAGCACCTGGCCGACACCGGCCTGCTCATCACGGGTGATGGCCCCGCGCACCACGTAGAACCCGCCGATCATCAGCCACAGGCCGCCGGCCAGCGCGGTGACGGTGCCCGCGTAGGCGCTGTTGTAGACGCCGCGGTAGCCGCCGGCGTTCATCACCACCCACACCGAGCTGGCCGGGGGCAGGGCCAGGTAGCCCAGGGCGATGGCGGCGGCCAGCGTGACCACGTAGGAGGGCCGCCGGGACCGCTCGCGGAAGTCGGCGACGGCCAGCGCGCCGAGCACCCGTCCGCTCCTGCCGGCGGCAGGCGGCGCGGGGGGGTAAGGGGGGTCGTCCCCCCTGGGCAGCAGAGTCATCGCCGCACCTGAGCCGGGTCATCGCGCAGCGGCCCGCGCGGTGACCGGCCAACGCCGGCCGCGTGAATGATCGTGAGGTAGGCGTCCTCCAGGTCCGGGGCGGCGGGCACCGCGTCCGCACTGGGCGGCGCCGGGGCGAGCACGCGCACCCGCACCCCGGACTCGGTCCGGACCATGCGGCTGACCAGGTGCCGCTCGCGGAGCTGGGCGAGCGCGCCGGCGGGCACGGTCAGCTCCCAGACCAGCCCCTCGGCCTGCCGGAGCAGGTCCTGCGGGCGGCCGCGCTGCCGCAGCCGGCCGCCGGCCATGATCGCGATGTCGGAGGCCACGGACTCGACGTCGGACACGATGTGCGTGGACAGCAGGACCACGCGGTCGACGGCCAGGTCGGACAGCAGGTTGCGGAACAGCACCCGCTCCTCGGGGTCCAGGCCCGCGGTGGGCTCGTCCACGATCAGCACCCGCGGGTCGGCCAGCAGGGCCTGGGCGATGCCCACCCGGCGCAGCATCCCCCCGGAGTACCTGCCCAGCGGCCGCCGGCCCGCGCCGGCCAGGCCGAACAGCTCCAGCAGCTCGCCGATCCGGGTCCGGGCGGCCTTCGCGGGCAGGCCCTTGACGGCGGCCAGGTAGGACAGGAACTCCCGCGCGGACAGGTGCGGGTAGACGCCGAAGTCCTGCGGCAGGTAGCCGAGGCTGCGGCGCAGCGGGTCGGGCCGGGCCACGGCGTCGGCCCCGTCGAACCGGACCTGGCCGCTGGTCGGGCGGGTCACGGTGGCCGCGATGCGCATCAGCGATGACTTGCCCGCGCCGTTGGGGCCGAGCAGTCCGACCAGCCCGGGGCCGAGCCGCAGCGTCACGCCGTCCACGCCCCGCGTGCCGCCCCGGTAGGCCTTGGCCACATCCACGAGCTCCAGCAGCATCTACTTGGGCCTTTCTTTCCGGACCATGATTAACAGAGGTCGTCTCTAGGACTCCGGCAGCACAAGGGACGTGTTGTTAGTCGAAATCACCTGGACGACCCGCCGGCTCAGCCGGTAGTCGCGCACCCTCGTCCGGGCGGATCCTGTGCCCGAGGTGACGACGACGTGGTAGCGCGGCCCGGCGACCGGCACCCTGGCCGTGGCGCTGCCATCGGTGCACCGAATGTCGACAGATCGAGGCGCGCTCGCGAACCCGATGTCCACGCTGCCCTGGGCCGACGTGACGCGCACGCTCGGCGAGCGCAGCCCGGCCGCGGTGATGTTCCCGGTGCCGCCGCTGACGACCAGCGGCAGCCCGGCCGGCACGGCGACCTGGAACCGGGCGCCGCAGTGGAAGACCAGCCCGGTGCAGTCGACAGACAGCCGCAGGGTGTCCCCGCTGAGGGTCCACGTGGCGTGACCGGGCCTGGCGGCGGTGCCGCTGACCCAGCGCTGGACGTGGAGGCCGGGGCCCGCGCCCGGCACCAGCCTGAGGTCGGTGCCGGGGTCGTCGATGACCAGGCGGCGGCCGTGGAAGCCGAGGACCTGCTGGGCGTGGACGGTGCGGGCGCTGCCGCAGCCGCTCAGCGCGAGCAGGCCCGCGGCCGCGACTGCGGCCAGTGCGAGCGATCGGGGGTAGCGCACGGTGAGGGCCTTTCGACACGGAGGTGTGACTGCGCTCCAGGCAACCAGCGGGCCGGGCGCGCGGCACTACCCCCAGGCCCCGAAACGGGGGTATGGCTAGGCATACCTGCGGCCTAGCGACGGCCTGACTGGCACCGGGCCCGGCGCGGGCTACGGTGAGGAGCATGCGCACGGGCAGCCCGCAGACCGCGCTGGCGGCGGTGACCTGGCGCCGCCTGCCGATCAGCGGCTGGCCGTGGCGTTCGGCGGGCTACCTGCTGACCACCCAGCTGGTCGGCGTAGCGGCGGCGGCCGGGCTGGCCGTGCCGTGGCTGGTGCTGGTGGGGCTCCTGGCGTCGGGCGAGCACGGGGCCGGGGTGATCGTGGTGCTGGTGCTGCTCGGCGCGGCGCTGATCGCCGGGCTGGGGCCGCTGATCGCGCCGCCGCTGGCCCGGCTGGAGCGGCGGCGCCTGTGGCTGGTAGATCCCCGGCCGGCCAGCGCGGCCTGGCCGCCGGCGACGGTTACCGGGGCCGGGCCGGTGGCGTGGCTGCGGGCCCGCTACGCCGACCCGGCCACCTGGCGCGAGGTGGGCTACGCGGTCCTGCTGGCCACCGTGGCCCCGGTGCTGTCGGCCGCGGCGCTGTTCGCGGTGCCGCTGGCCGCCGTGCTCATCGCCGGGCCGTTCCTGGTGCTGGCCCAGCAGCCGGGCAGCAGCCCGGTGGCGCTGGTGTTCGGCACGGTCGCCACCGTCGGCCAGGCCGTGCCCTACGCGATCGTCGGCGTTCTGGTGCTCCCGCTGCTGCCCTACCTGCTGACGCTGGTCGCGGGCGGGCAGGCCGCGGTGGCCCGGGCGCTGCTGGTGGACGGGCCGGCCGACGAGCTGCGCGCCGAGCTGACCGAGGTGTCGCGGTCGCGGGCCCGGCTGGCGGACGCGTTCGAGGCCGAGCGGCGCCGCATCGAGCGCGACCTGCACGACGGCGCCCAGCAGCGGCTGGTCAGCCTGACGCTGCAGCTCGGGCTGGCCCGGCTGGACCTGCCGCCGGGCTCGCCCGCCGCGGCGCCGGTGGCTGCCGCGCACGAGCAGGCCAAGCAGCTGATGGCCGAGTTGCGCGAGCTCATCCACGGCATCCAGCCGCAGGTGCTGACCGACCTCGGGCTGCCCGCGGCCATCGGCGAGCTGTCCGACGCCGCGCCGATCCCCGTGTCGGTGCGGGCCGACCTGGACGGCCGGCTGCTGGCCCTGATCGAGAACACGGCCTACTTCGTGGTGGCCGAGGCGCTGACCAACATCGCCAAGCACAGCGGCGCCAGCGGCGCCAGCGTGACGGCCCGCCAGCAGAGCGGCATGCTGGTCGTGGAGATCATGGACAATGGCCGCGGCGGGGCCGGCCCGGCCCGCGGCACCGGGCTGACCGGACTGGCCGACCGGGTCGCCGTGGCCGGCGGCAGGATGCTGCTGTCCAGCCCGGACGGCGGCCCGACCGTGCTGCGCGTGGAGGTGCCGTGCGCCCCGAGGAACCAGCCGGGAAGTCATCCGGGGAGCGACCCGTCATCCGGGTAGTGCTGGCCGAGGACGGGGTCCTGCTGCGGGAGGGCCTGGCCGGGCTGCTCGAGCGGTTCGGCTTCCAGGCCGTGGCCATCGTCGGCGACGCCGGGGCGCTCCGGGCCGCGGTGGCCGAGCACTCCCCCGACCTGGTCATCACCGACATCCGGATGCCGCCGGGGTTCACCGACGAGGGGCTGCGCGCGGCGGTGGAGCTGCGCCGGTCCCGGCCGGGGCTGCCGGTGGTCGCGCTGAGCCAGTACGTCCAGCGCAGCTACGCCGCCGACCTGCTCGACTCCGGCGACGGCCGGGGCGTCGGCTACCTGCTCAAGGACCGGGTGGTGGACGTGGCCGAGTTCGTGGCCGCGCTGCGCCGGGTGGCGGCCGGCGGCACCGTCGTGGACCCGGAGGTGGTCCGCCAGCTCGTGCGGCGCCGCCGCGACCCGCTGACCGCGCTGTCGGCCAGGGAGCACGAGGTGCTGGCGCTGGTGGCCGAGGGCCACTCCAACGCCGCCATCGCCCGGCGGCTGGTCGTGTCCGAGGCGGCGGTCGGCAAGCACATCGGCAACATCCTGGCCAAGCTCCGGCTGCCGCAGACCGACGACACCAACCGCCGGGTGCTGGCCGTGCTGGCCTACCTCAGGAGCGACGAACCCGGACCTGGCTCGGCTGCGGGACCGGCAGGCCCTTGATCCGGCCGGCGCAGACGACGCGTCCCGGCCCGGACCCGCGGGCGGGCGCGACGCGGCCGGGGCACGGCCGGGTCAGGTGCGGCTGCAGGCTGCCGAACGAGAAGTTCGTCATGCTGGCGTAGGACCAGCCGCCGAGCGCGAACAGCAGCCCCGCCACGCCCGCCGACATGGCCGCCGCCAGCCAGGCCCGGCGCGGCAGCCGGGTGACCAGCCAGGCGCCGAGCAGCGAGATGGAGCCGAGCGCGGGCAGGTAGAACCGGACGGCCTGAAGGTTGCTGAGTCCCGGCCCGTCGGTCCAGGTGTAGGCGGCGTACAGCGCCCACATGCCCAGCCAGGCGGCGAGCAGCGCCACCGCGACGGCCAGGTCCCGGCGGGCCGGAGCCGTGGCCTGACCCCGGCGGACGGCCACGGCGCGGACGACGATCCAGGCCGCCGCGGCCAGGCCGAGCACCAGCACGGGCATGGTCTCGATCAGGCGCGCGGGCATGTACTGGAGGTTGGGCCGGATCGCGCTGAGGCTGAACTGGATCTCGCCGGGCCGGTAGCCGGACGTGAGCGGGCCGCCGTAGACCAGGCTGTCGAACACGGCCACGAAGGCGCCGAACACCGCGGCCGAGCCCAGCCACCAGGCCGCCGCGAAACGGGGCAGCCGGCCCGCGCCCAGCCCGGGCCGCCAGGACGGCCAGCACCGCGCAGCCGAGGACCACGATGTCGGTGTACCGGGTGAATGCCGCCGCCTCCAGCGCGACGAACGCGGCCAGCCCGGTCCAGGTCCGCCGGGCCGGCCGGCCTCGGTGGCCAGGACCGTCCACAGCAGCGCCCCGGTACCCGCCGCGATCAGCGCGGCGTCGGTGAACGTGGGCATGTAGTCGCGCCAGGCGAACAGCATGGCCGCGCCCGACGAGCAGAACAGGACCACGGCCGCGGTGCCGCCGTAGCGGCCCAGCCACCGGCGCCCGCCGGCGAACAGGCCCAGGCAGGCGAGCGCCCCGTAGCACAGCGGCGCCAGCCGGATGAGGCCCAGTGCCTGGAACGCGACGGCCAGGAACGGGTAGCCGGGGTCCTTCTCGCTGATCCACCGCCCGTCCGATAGCTGCACCCACTGGACCGGCGCGGCCTGGCCGCCGGGGCGGGGGCCGAACAGCTGGCTCAGGTGTCCGGCCAGCGCGCCGCCTGCGCCGTGGACAGGGTCAGCAGGTGGCCCTGGGTGATGCCGACGATGGACGCCTGGTAGGCGTAGTCGTCGGGCTCGACCAGGCGCGGTGCGACGCTGAGCGCCGCGCCGCACAGCCCGAGGAACGCCACCACGGCGAGGAGGATCTCGGCGCGGGCCAGCCGGCTGAGGCTGGCGGGCCAGGACCGGGCCGGGGCGGCGGTCGTTACCAGGTCCACCTGGCCATCATGTGACACCGGGCTCCAGGCTCGCTGAGAATCGTGTGACAGCTTCGCGTGAACGGGGATGTCACGATGGACCTCACGATCGAGCCGCTGACCGCGGAGCGCTGGCCCGCGCTGGAGGACCTGTTCGGCCGGGCCGGGGCCTCCAACGGCTGCTGGTGCATGTACTGGCGCATCGGCCCGGCCTACGCGAGCCGGCCGCGCGCCGACAACCAGCGCGACCTGCGGCGGCTGGCCACTGACGGCCCGGCGCCGGGGCTGATCGCGCTCGCCGGGGACCTGGCCGTGGGCTGGTGCGAGCTGGCCCCGCGGGCCGACCTGACCTGGCTGGCCCGGGCCCGGTACCTGCAGCCGGTGGACGACCTGCCGGTGTGGTCGCTGCCGTGCTTCTACGTGCGGCGCGGGCACCGCGGCCAGGGCGTGATGAGCGCGCTGATCAAGGCGGCGCTGCCCGCGGCGGCCGCGGCCGGCGCCCCGGCCGTGGAGGCGTATCCGGTGGACACCGCGGTGCCCGCGCACAGCAGGAACCTGTTCCCCGGCGTGGCGGCGGTCTTCGCGGCGCACGGCTTCGCGGAGGTGGCCCGGCGCAAGGCGGATCGTCCGGTCATGCGCAGGTTCGTGCACTCATAGGGCGCCTGCTGCTCGCCGGTGCCCTGCGGGCAACTGGCCTGGACCGCGGCAGTCGCCGCCTCAGGCTCCGCCTTGGGGAGCTGGCCATGGCACACGACATCACCACCGCGATCACTGGCCTCCAGGCGCTTGCACCCGGCTGACCCGCAGCAGACCGTCACAATGACCCGGAAAGGACACTCCGCGGGCCTGTGGAACCCGCCCGGCCGGCCCGGCAGCCGGACTACCAGGCTGACCCGGCCAGAAAAGACAGGCCGGCTTGAAGCCTCAGGCCACCAAGCCAAGATCGCGAAAGATGCAGCTAAACTAAGATCGCAGTCACCAAGAATTCTCCACCAAGATCAATTGCTACGACCGACTGCGATCGAGAATTGGATATTGCTTTGCAACTCATTACGTGATATAAAGCGCGAGGTGAGAGCGTGAGGTAAATCGATCATCGTTGAGTGGAGGATCTCGGATGGGATTGCTATTCGGGAGCGATGCGAGGGCCCTAGTTGCCAGCAGCATCGCGGGCTTGATGCTCATTGCGATGCCGCATTTAGCGAGAGTAGGAAAAGCTGAGCAGGCTCCGCCGCCATGCGCTGCCAACCATGTGAACGTAGAAGGCTACGACGCCAACGAGCCGCCCTCGTACGGCAATGAAGGCAGCATATATGTGCTTACGCAGTCCACACTCAATGACATTAACGATAATATTTATCGCAGCTTGTTCGTCCGGGGGCCGGGAGGATCTTCGGGCAACTCTTTCTACAATGATGTAGAAGTTGGGTGGACCGCCGGTAATGGTTTGTTCAGTAATACTCCAGTAGTATATTCTGAATGGGTAATAGACGGTCAGGACAGTGGGCAGCAAGATTATACCGGGTACACGCTCAATCCCAATACGAACTACCATTTCAAAGTAGAGAATGTCGGCGGCGACAGAATTTTTCGCTTTGTGGTAGATGGACAATCAAGTCCATTTAACTATAGCCCTCAGGTAAACTTCAATTACGGCTACGATATCAGTAATTCTGAACACCACAACAACTGTGACACGCTATACGCGAACTTTACCAACTTGCAATGGAGCCCCTCGTACGGAACGTGGTCGACTTCCGGATATCAAGACTATGAGTGTTTTGCTGATAACTCGACAGATTGGTATTTTCACAAGAATAGCAATACAAGCAGCGACGTTACCCAGAATTTTGGTGTTTGCTAGCCCGAAACGAGTGAGTGACATGTATCTATCCCTGTCATCTATTCGGATGCCTAAGGTTCTAGCGAGCAGCGTGGTTATTGCAGTGCTTGGCTTGACCGTCCTGGGATGTGCACCGCGCGGGTCCGGCGGAAGCGGCGGCCCGCCTGGTCAAGGCCCGGCGTATTCGGGCAATCCTCTTGTTGCTGGCCACACCACGTCTGTGGCAGCAGCCAGTCGCACGGTAGGCTTTTCACTGCTTACACCGCGATCGACCGCTGCGATTAAGAATGTAAATCTGACGCGAACGTGGGTAAATCCGAGACTGCGACAGGCGGCGATCATTCTTGATGGCGGTAAAGTCACGGTCATGATGTGGCGCGTGCCTGCCGATCGGAAAAACGCGATAGCTTACTTCGACGGTATAGTTAAGGACCATCTCGGGAAAGATCGTATAGGTCGAGTTGACGGCGCGCCAGCTCTTATCATTAAGCAGCGTACTGACGTCAAACACTCAAATCCCGCATGGATCGAGTTCTACAAGAACGGGATAGATGTGAATGTCTACAGTGCCAGCTACAAGACGGCGGCGCTCGTTAGTTTGGCTGACACCTTGCGATAGAAAGCTCCGGGGAAGCTTGTGCGCCTGCGGCCCCCGATACCGTCCTGGCATTTGACGTCCTCCCACAGGGTGCCAAATCCCTCACGTGCGAGTGCTGTGCCCTGGGGTCGGCGGGACGCCGATCGCGCAGCGCTGCCGCAGGCGCTCTGGACACGGCGGCCGGGAGTGGGACAATTTAGAGCGAGAAGATGGCGCGGCAGTCGCCGCCTCAGGCTCCGCCCCGATCGCGATTCCCAATTTCCCCTCGCGGTTCGCGAGGATCAGTACCCAGGACTCTTTAACTGCGCGGACCATACCCCGCTTAACGGCATCGTCATCCTTCCACATGTCGCTGACAGTCTGCCCTGTCGGAGCGTAGTCGAATGAGTCGGGCACGATCGCGAATGACTCAATTCCTACCTTAACCAGCTTCCTCTCAACGACAATCTTGTCTAGCTCGTCATCGTCTTCCGTCACGCTGAGACGAGCCTGAATCTTACTCAGGTCGGCTTTGGGCGCGTCCAGCTCGTGAGCGTTCCCGCTACGCGCTGGAAAGAGAGAATCGGCGTTGCGTCGCTGCTGAACATGGACTCGATTACGTCAGTGACGGGTTGCGCGTCGCATCCCCTGAACCGCCCGCATGAAAGACGCTGCTTTCCGTATCCACCACGCGGAGCTTGGGAGTACGCGGGTTGCCCTGCGGGGTAAGGCCAGCGTTCATGTAGAGCTTCCTCCGCACGTCGGACAGTCGAGTACGCCAGAGAGCCAGTTAGCCGGCCATGCGACGGGACGGCCGCCCTTGTTTCTCCTGGCGTCGGTCTTGTTTGCGTCTAGCACCCTATTGGCACGCCACCAAAACAGCGGCCGGCGCGTCGGGCTGTGGAGGCGTATCCGGTGGACACCGCGGTGCCCGCGCACAGCAGGAACCTGTTCCCCGGCGTGGCGGCGGTCTTCGCGGCGCACGGCTTCGCGGAGGTGGCCCGGCGCAAGGCGGATCGTCCGGTCATGCGCAGGTTCGCCGCCGGCCCGCAGCGGCCGCCGCAATAGGCTGGGTGCCGAGCAGACTGGGGCCGGAAAGGGGCATACCCGATGGGGATGGGATCAGACGGCGGCGGCGGCGACGCGGGGGCTGGTGAGGGCGTCGCGGAGACGCCGGTCATCGACACGAGCGTGGCTCATCCGGCTCGTATCTACGACTACTGGCTGGGCGGCAAGGACAACTTCGCCGCCGACCGCGAGGCGGGCGAGCTGGCGCTCAAGGCCTACCCCGAGCTGGCCCAGGCCGTGCAGTCCAACCGCGCGTTCCTGGCCCGCGCGGTGCGCTACCTGACCGGCGAGGCCGGCATCCGGCAGTTCCTGGACATCGGCACCGGCATCCCGGCGGCCAGCAACACCCACGAGGTGGCCCAGCAGGAGGTCCCGGAGACCAAGATCGTCTACGTCGACAACGACCCGATCGTGCTGACCCACGCCCGGGCGCTGCTGACCAGCACCCCGCAGGGGGCCTGCGCCTACATCCAGGCCGACCTGCACGACCCGGACGCCATCCTGGCCGAGGCCGCGAAGACGCTGGACTTCAGCCAGCCGATGGCGCTGATGCTGCTGGCCGTGCTCCAGTTCATCCCGGACGCCGAGGACCCCTACGCGCTGGTGTCCCGGCTGGTGGACGCGCTGCCGTCGGGCAGCTTCCTGGTCATCTCCCATCCGACCGACGACTTCAATCCCAACCGGGGCGAGTCCATCCAGCGCTACAACGAGCGCAGTGCCGGCCAGGCCACGCTGCGCGGCCAGGAGGAGACCGCCCGGTTCTTCGACGGGCTGGAGCTGGTCGAGCCCGGTGTGGTCGCGGTGGCCAGGTGGCGGCCGGACGGCGACCTGACCGCCAGCCGCCCGTCGTCCATGTGGTGCGCGGTCGCCCGGAAGCCCTGACCGGCGGGCCGGGGCTACCGGAGTAACGGGCTACTGGGCCTGAGTCTCGGCGGGCAGCTGGACGTCGTCGTAGATGCGGGCCGCGGCCAGCAGCCCGTCCGGCCCGCGGTCGAACACCGCGATGCCCGCCTGGTGCGGCAGGTCGTGCTCGCCCCAGCGGACGATGTTGTACTCGACCGCGCAGCGCGTCCCGTCGTCGGTGACGGCGCAGTCCTGGACGCCGATGCCGCCCGCGCTGAGCCGCCGGGTGAAGTAGGAGTGCAGCGCGGTGCGGCCACGGTGCATGTCGTCCGGGCCGGTGGCCCCGCGGAAGTAGCCGTCCGGCTCGAAGGCGCTGACGACCGCGTCGGGGTCACCAGCGGCCACCGCCGCCTGATAGCGGCCGATGACGTCACTGGCCGTGCCCGGCTGCGGCTTGAGTATGGGGGCCCGGACATAGTGGCGGCCGAAGACCGGCCACTGGCTGCAGTAGGTGCGGAACACCACCGACCGGTCGTCGGGTGACTCGGCCACGACCGCCACCGGCCAGGCCAGCTTCCGGCCGTCATCCTGGAGGTGCGCCAGCAGTTCCACCACGGCGCGCCCGCCGGCGACCGTGCTGGCCACGGTCTCGGTCCGGGCGTGCAATCCGGCCAGCCAGCTCTCGTTCCGGCTGACGAACTGCCGCACGTGCCGGTGCCCGCGGACCTCGCCCGCGCGGGGATCGTAGATCACCACCTCGCCCGGCCACACGGTCTCCAGCGCGCGAGCATCACCGGTGTTGAGCGCCTTGAAGTACTGCGCCACCGGGTCGGCCTGGCTGGCGGCGCGCGTCTGCTGGCGCGCCAGCTCGACGGCGCTGACAAAGTCCGGGAACCACGGCATGCTTACCCCCTTCGGGTTCCGGCCAGGCAGTTACTCCGCAGGCGGCCTTGGGCCTCCTACCCATCCTGCCCGCCGGGCATGGGGCCGGCACTGTTTTGCCGGGCCCGGTTGCCGGGGCCGGTTGCCGGGGCCGGTTGCCGGGGCCGGTTGCCGGGGCCGGTCTGTCGGTGGCCGGTGATAGTCCATAACAAGGGAATCGGGGCCGCGGAGCGGAGAGCAGCCAGGAGGAGGCGCCATGCACTGGTCAGACCTGGAACGCGGTCAGCCCCGGCTGGCCCGGCTCGGGCACGAGCGGCTGATCGCGCCCGGCGTGCTGCTGGTGGCCACGATCCGCCGCGACGGCACGCCCCGGCTCAGCCCGGTCGAGCCGCTGCTGCTGGACGGCGACCTGTGGCTGTCCATGATGTGGCAGTCGACTAAGGCCAGGGACCTGCTGCGCGACCCGCGGATCCTGGTGCACAGCGTGATCACCAGCCGCGAGGGCACCGCGGGCGAGTTCAAGGTCCGCGGCACCGCGCGGGCGGAGACCGACCCTGCGGTGCAGCGCCGCTACGCCGGCGCCGTGACGGCGAGCCTGGACTGGAGCCCGGTGCCCGGCGAATTCCACCTGTTCGCCGTGGACATCGATCAGGTCACGTTCATCAGGTACGACCACGCCAGCGGCGACCAGTTCACCGCCATGTGGCCGCCGGGCCGGGAGTTCGTCCGCCGGGGCACGTCGGCCACGGTCGTGGGCGAGCCCGAGCCGTTCAGCGACCTGATCTCCGTCGGCTGATCCGCCGCGGCCCTGGCCCGGCGCGGCCGACGCGGCAGCGGCGGGCGCGGCGGCAGCGGCGGGCGGAACCACGCCCGGCGGCGGCGGGGCGGGTTTGGGCCGCCGCTGCCGAGGTAACTGCACCGCGGCAGTTGGCCAGCCTGGCCGGCCAGGGCCGTGTTAGCCGAGGCCAGCCAGGAGCACGGGGCAGCGGGAGGCACATCAGCATGGTGACCAGGAGCCAGGGACCGCCAGGGGCCGGTCCGGGCGAGGCGCCCGGCACTGAGCCGGTGACGGAGCCGGTGACCGAGCCGGTGACCGGCACGGAGCTCGTGACCGGAGAAAAGCCCGCGACCGGTGAGAGCCAGCCGCCGGAGGACAAGATCCAGGAAGCGGTCGACGTGGCGGCGAGGGTCGCCGAGGAGACCGGCGGCCTGGGCCGGCCCGGGCGGCCGCTGGACCGGCGCTCTCCGTTCTTCATCGGCATGATGGCGGCGGCCGGCGTGGCCGTCACCTACGGCGTGGTCGAGCTGCTGATCCGGGCCCGCGGCGTGCTGGTGCTCATCGGCCTGGCGCTGTTCCTCGCCGCCGGGCTGGATCCGGCGGTGTCCTGGCTGGCCCGGCACCGGCTGCCGCGCTGGACCGCGGTGCTGGTCGTGCTCATCGCGGTCCTGGGCGTGGGCGCGGTCTTCGTGGCCGCCGCCATCCCGCCGCTGACCAGCCAGGCCACGCTGCTGGCCCACCACCTGCCGCAGTACCTGCACGCGCTCAGGGACCCGCACTCCGAGCTCGGCCAGCTCAACAACCGCTTCCACATCGAGGCCCGGCTCCAGAAGCTGGTCACCAGCCGGGGCACCTCCATCGTCGGCGGCGTGCTGGGCGCCGGCGAGGTCGTGCTCAGCGCCGCCACCTCACTGCTGGTCGTGCTCGTGCTGACCGTCTACTTCCTGGCCGGCCTGCCGCGGCTGAAGCTGTTCTTGTACCGGCTGGCCCCGCACTCCCGGCGGGCCCGGGTGATCCTGCTCGGCGACGAGATCTTCACCAAGGTCGGGGGCTACGTGCTCGGCAACGTGCTGACCTCGGTCATCGCCGGGCTCGGCACCTACCTGTGGATGGTGGGCTGGGGCATCCCGTACCCGGCGCTGCTCGGGCTGCTGGTGGCGCTGCTGGACCTGATTCCCGTGGTCGGCTCGACCATCGGCGGGGCCATCGTGACGCTGGTCGCGCTGACCGTGTCGATCCCGGTGGCGCTGGCCACGCTGGCCTTCTACGTGGGCTACCGGTTCGCCGAGGACTACCTGGTGGTGCCCCGGATCATGGGCCGCGCGGTGCAGGTACCGGCCGTTGTCACGGTCGTGGCCGTGCTGGTCGGCGGCGCGCTGCTGGGCCTGGTCGGCGCGCTGGTCGCGATCCCGGCCGCGGCCACCATCCGGCTGCTGATCCAGGAGATCACCTTCCGCCGGATGGACCGCAGCTAGCGTCCGCCGGACGGACCGCAGCTAGCGCGTGCTCACTTGCGGCCCGGCCGCAGCGGCCGCGCCGCCCGCCGCTGGTCGCGGACCACCCGGCGGCGGACCGTCCGGCGGCCGTCCTCCGTCCAGTAGCGCCCGCATCCCGAGCACCCCCGCAGCGGCCCGTACCGCTCCGACGCCACGTCGGGCGCCCCGAGCGTGCCGCCGCACAGGCACAGGTCACCCGAGGCCATCAGCCGCGACTGCCGCACGGCCAGCCGGGCCGACCGCATCGAGGGCCGCTCGCCCGGACCGCTCTCGTGGGTGATGTGGTACACGCCGAAGACGACGGAGCCGCCCACCACGATGATGATGGCTCCCACCACGTACAGCATCCGCGCCTCCAGTTAAGACCGGCCCGGACCTACCCCCGAAGGCCACCGGGAAACAGGGGCTCCGCGCCAGGGCTCAGCGCCAGGGCTCGATGACCGACTTGATGTTGCCATCCTGCGTGGTGGAGGTCAGGGCGTCGCCGACCTCGGCCAGCCCGTACCGGTGGGTGACGAGCGCGTCCAGGTCCACCGCGCCGGTGGCCGCCAGCTCGATGGCCGTCGGCCAGGTGTTGGCGTAGCGGAACGTCCCGGTGATGGTGAGCTCGCGCGCCTGGAGCAGCCCGAACGGGATCGTCAGGTTGTCGGGGCCCATGCCGACCAGCACGGCCCGCCCGGCCGGGGCCAGCGCCCGAATCCCCGCGGTTATCGCCGGCGGGGCCCCCGAGCAGTCGATGAACGCGTCGAACTCCTGGCCCGCGCCAGCCTCCTCGCGGGCGTCCAGCGTGAGCGTGGCCCCGCTGCGCTCGGCCGCGGCCAGCCGGTGCGGCGCGATGTCGGTGACCGCGATCGTGGTCGCGCCGCGCGCCCGCGCCACCTGGGTGGTGACCAGCCCGATGGGCCCGGCCCCGGCGATGAGCACCGAACTTCCCGCGGTGAGGCCGGCCTTGGCGGTGGCCCAGATGCCCACCGAGAGCGGCTCGAGCAGCGCGGCCGCGTCGTCGCTGACCTGGTCGGGCACGTCGAAGGCCAGGTCGCTGCGGACCAGCACGTACTCGGCCAGCGCGCCATCGATGGGCGGCGTGGCGAAGAATCGCATGTTCGGGCACAGGTTGTAGCGCCCTGCCTTGCACTGGGTGCAGCGCCCGCACGGCGTGCCGGGCTCGATGGCCACCCGGGCGCCCAGGCGGCCGCGGTCCACCCCGGCGCCGGCCGCGACGATGCGGCCCGACGTCTCATGGCCGAGCACCAGCGGGCTGCGGACCACGAAGTCCGCGATCCGCCCGTGCTCGTAGTAGTGCACGTCCGAGCCGCACACCCCGACGCTGCGGATGGCCACCAGGACCTCGCCCGGCCCGGGCGCGGGCACCGGCCGCTGCTCCAGGCCCAGCTCGCCGGGCTGGCTCAGCACGGACACGCGCATGGTCTCGGGCAGCTCGCTGGCGCGAGTCGTGGTCATCAGCTACTCCTTCGATTTACGGGGCCGGCGGCATGCACCGCAGCACGTGCAGGTCGCCCTCGAGGCGGACCGTCCCCGCGCCATAGGGCACGAATAGCGTCGCACCCCGGCCGACCGGGAGCGCGCCCGCCTCGCTCACCAGGCGGCCGCGGCCGTCGAGCACGATCAGCACGGCGACCTGCGGCGCCAGGGTGAGCGGCAGCGCGGGCGGCAGGATCCGCTCGACCCGGAAGAACTCGTCGGCCTGCGGGGGCAGCAGCCCGACCGGGCCCGCGCCGTCCCGGGCGCCCGCCTCGCCCCGGCCACCCAGCAGCCCGGCCAGCCGATCGCGGTCCCAGCCGCTGTAGTCCAGCGCCTCCAGGGCGAGCGGGTAGCCCAGGCCGAGGTGCCCGGCCTCCAGGCCGTTGACCGCGTAGCCCTCCCACTCCAGCAGGATCGAGAAGTCGGTCGGCTCCTGGACCTCGACCACGGTGACGCCGGCGCCGACCGCGTGCGGCACGCCCGCCGGGACCAGGCAGGCGTCGCCCGGCGCCACCGGGACCTTGTTCAGCGCGCCGAGCAGGGCCGCCTTGTCCTGCGCGTCGACCCACTCGCGCACCACGGCCGGGTCGGTGTCCTCGCGGAACCCCACGTAGACGTGACCGGCGCTGGCGTCGGCGGCGTCCGCCGTGATCTGGGTGACGACCCACGCCTCGGTCTTGCCGTGGCAGCTGTGCAGGTGGGCCGCGGCGAACGGCCGGGGCGGGTGGAAGTGGACCAGCAGCCGCTCCCCCGTGTCCAGCAGCTTGACCAGCAGTGCCAGGTCGCTGCCGAACCGCTCGGCGTGCGCCGGGCCCAGGTAGCCGGCCGGGTCGGCGGCGATCGCCGACCGCAGCGTCGTGCCGTCGTCCAGCACCGTCAGGCCCGCGCCGGCGCGGCCGAACAGCTCGGTCACCGAGCCGACCCAGTCCTCGGGCAGGAAGTCGGAGGCCAGCGTGATGCCGCGGAAGGCCGCGATCCGGGCGCCGCCGCGGTAGAACTGCCGGGGCTGGTTGGGACCCAGGATCAGGGGGGCGAGCGGCATGCCGATAACTATGCCTCAGCAACTATGCCTCAGCTGAGGGCGGCCCGGACCGGCACCAGGCGGCGGCTGGCCGGGCGCAGCGCCCAGGACAGCACGGTCAGCGCGGCCAAGACGGCCAGGATCGGCACCTCGGCGCGGTCGTAGCCCGTGGTCAGGTGGGACGCGATGGCCCCGGTGTAGGTGAAGAACGCGCCCGCGTACGCCCACTCCTTGAGCAGCGCCCGGCGCGGCACCAGCAGGGCGGCCGCGCCCAGCACCTTCCAGCTGCCCAGCAGCACCAGGAAGTAGGACGGGTAGCCCAGGTGCGCCACGATCGTGCTGACGAACGACAGCCGGGCGATATCCCAGATCCCGCCGACCGCCAGTTCCGCGGTGACCAGCACGGTGGCCAGCCAGTACCAGGTCAGGCGGCGCCGGGAGGCCCGGTCGCCGGCGGTGCTGACTCGTGATGCGGTGGTGGTGTTCATGCCGGTGTCCTCTCCATGTCAGAACCTCTATGTCAGAACCTCGGTGTCACATCCGGGTGGGCCGGACGGTTCATGGCCGTGAACCACTCCGACGGGAGAATGTGACGGATGAACGAGGCTGACTGGCTGGCCGCCCGGTTCGAGGAGCAGCGCCCTCGGCTGCGGGCGGTGGCCTACCGGATGCTGGGGTCCATGGCCGAGGCCGACGACGCCGTGCAGAACTCGTGGCTGCGCCTGAGCGGCGCCGACACCGCTGAGGTCGAGAACCTGGGCGGCTGGCTGACCACCACGGTGGCCCGTGAGTGCCTGAAGCTGCTGCGCACCCGCCGCAGCCGCCGCGAGGACCCCCTGACCGACGCCGCCGGGCCGCCGGCGGCCGGGTCGCTGGCCGGGTCGCTGGCCGGGCCGCCCGGCGCCGGTGATCCCGAGGCCCAGGCGCTGCTGGCCGACTCGGTCGGCCCGGCGCTCATGGTCGTGCTGGACACCCTGGCCCCGGCCGAGCGGCTCGCGTTCGTGCTGCACGACATCTTCGCCGTGCCGTTCGAGGACATCGCCTCGATCCTGGACCGCTCCCCCGCCGCCGCCCGGCAGCTGGCCAGCCGGGCCCGCCGCCGGGTGCAGGGCGCCGCCCCGCCCGAGCACCCTGACCCGGCCCGGCAGGGGCAGGTCGTCGGCGCCTTCCTGGCCGCCGTGCGCGAGGGCAACTTCGACGCGCTGCTCGCCCTGCTCGACCCCGATGTGCTGCTCCGCGACGACAGCGCCTCCCTGCCGCCCGGTGCCGCCTCGCTCATGCGGGGCGCCAGGGACGTGGCCGCGCACGCGCTCACCTACTCGCGCAGCGCCCGGTTCGTCCGGCTCGCGATGGTGGAAGGCGCCCCTGGCCTGGCCATCGCGCCCATGGGCCGGATCATCGGCGCGCTGGGCTTCACCGTGACCGACGGCCGGATCACCGAGATCCAGCTGATCTCGGTCCGCGCCCGCCTGCGCCAGGTGACGCTCGGCTAGCGCAGCCGCGCGACCGCGAGGGCCGCGGCGGCCCCGATGGCCGCGTTGATCTCGTGCTCGCGGTCCCACTGCCGGTCCGCGCGGGTGAACACCGCCGCGGCGTAGCGCCGGCCGTCCGGCATCGTGATGACGCCCGCCTCGTTGCGGATCAGGCCGATCCACGTGCCGCTCTTGGCCGCGACCCGGACGCCGTGCCGCGGGAAGCCCAGGGCCAGCCGCTGCCGGGTCACCTGGCGGGCCATGGCCTGCCGCACCGGCGCGCACGCCGCGGCCGGACCCGCCTCATCCCGCCAGATCAGCCGCAGCAGCGTCGCCGTCTCGCGCGCGGTGCTGCGGATACCCCGCCGCGGGTCCAGCGCGGCGGACCGCAGCATGCGCTCCTGCACCCGCTGCTCCTCGTCGGGCGGCAGGTCCGCGGCCTCCAGCTCGGCCCAGCCCGCGAACCCGGCCTCCCGGGCGATCGAGTCCAGCTCCTCCTGCAGCGTGACCGGAATGACCGTGCGCGGCAGCCCGAGCTCAGCCAGGGTGGCGTGCAGGCGGTCCAGGCCCACCCGGCCGGTCAGCTCGTCGGTGGCGGCGTTGTCGCTGACCGTCAGCATCATGGTCACCAGGTCGCGGACCGACAGCTCGGCCTCGTCCGCGAAGACCGACAGGCCGGTCGGCCCCGGCGTGCGCCGCTGCGGCCCGGCCCGCACCCGCTCCCGCGCATCCAGCCGGCCCGCGCTGGCCTGCCGGAACACCTCCAGGGCCACGGCCACCTTGAACACCGAGGCGGTCGCCACCGGCTCGTCCGCGCCGTAAGCCACCTCGCCGTCGCCGTCGATCTCCCGGACGCACAGCCAGCCCTGGCAGCCCGCACGGGCGAACAGCTCGCTGAACTCGGCATCGGCCACTGCTAGCTCACCGCCAGGCCGGTGAACTGGACCGGGGCGTAGCTCGACTCGATGCCCGCCAGCCCGGAGCCGTACGCCGAGCTGGTCACCGCCCCGACAGCGTGCCCGTCCACGCTGGCGGTGATGCGCCGCCCGCTCAGCCGCAGCGCGATGGCGTGCCAGGTGCCCGGCTGGATCCCCGTCACCCGGCCGGAGGCCAGCACCCGCGCCGGGCCGTCGAAGCTGTTGCGGGCCAGCCGCCAGCGGCCGTCGCCGTGCAGGTCGAACTGGTACCCGTCGAACTGGACCGGGTTACCGCCCTGATGGCTGAACCGGCCGATCAGCCCGGCCGACGCCGCCGCCGTCGGCAGCAGCACCCGGGCCGACACCGTGTAGCTGGCCCAGCCCGGCGCGCCGGTGATGGCGTAGGGCGGCGGCGGGTCCGCCGTCATGGCGGGCGCCCAGAAGACCGGCTTCTGGGTGGTCAGCTGCCCGATGCACTGACCCGCCTGGCCGTCCAGGCAAGCCTGGTAGACGAACGCACCCTCCTGCGTGGCCAGTGCCCACGGCTCGTTGCTGCCATCCGGGGTGGCGCGATAAGGCAGCCGCATCGGCGCGGCCGCGGGCACCTTGCCGCCCAGCCTGGACTGGCCGCTGGTGGAGGTGAACGTGACGGCGTAGCCCGGCTGGATGGTGTACGAGAACGTGCCACGCGACGGATGCACGTCCGCGCGGTGCACGAACCAGTGCGACGGCCGGGACGAGTCCAGGCTGGTCGACCAGACCCGGACGGTGCGGTCCCGCAGCCCGCCGGCCAGGTGCACGGTGATCCGCTGCGGCCCGGGGCGCTGATGGGCGTGCCGGCCGGCGTTCTCCGTGACCAGGCTCCAGTCGCTGTGGTCCGGCGACTCGTAGGCCGTGTAGGTACCCGAGTTCCCGAGGTAGCCGCTGGCCCCGTTCACGTGCCGCCAGCCCGGCTCGGTGAACTGCGTGGTCTGAGCGATGGCCCAGATAGTCGGGCTGACCGTGTAATGACCGGCCTGCGGCTCGCTGGCGTCGACCAGCCCGTGGCCGGCGTACAGCAGGCCCGGCGGCATGGCCGTGATCATCGGCCACTGCACGTACCCGGTGATGCCCGCCTGGATGAACCCGGCGTTGACCGACCGGGCCAGGTCCGCCGGCGCGGTCGGGCCGTGGATCGCGCCCAGCTCGCTCTCCCAGAGCGGCAGGCCCAGCCGCCGGGCCGCCCGCGTGGACTCGCACTGAAAGCCGCGTGTCGGCCCGCCGCAGGTGTCGTGCGCGGCGAGGACGCCCAGCGCGGCCCTGAACGCCGGGTGGGCCGCGGCCACCCGGGCCACGTACCAGGTCTGCGCCGGGTCGTACACCCGCCGGCCCGGTGCGACGGTCCGGTCCGAGAAGGTGTCGGCCGCCATCAGCCTGACGTAGCCGTAACCGTCCGTGTTCAGCGTCCGCCGCAGCTGCTCGAACCAGCCCATGCGGAACCCGCGCTCGTTCCAGCCGCCCAGGTAGCTGATCCTCAGCCCGTGCGACCGGGCGCAGTTCAGCCAGTCGATGACGTAGCCGATGTCGCCGGAGTCCCAGACCGAGCCCACCCAGCCCGGCGCCGACCACTGCAGCCCGGCCAGCAGGATGTGCGGGTCACGGGCCACCGCCTGCCCGGCCAGCCACCACTCGTACCCGGACTGGCAGTCGATCTGGCCCCGGCTGTGCTCCACCGAGGGCAGCGCGCCGTCCGCCTCCCCGGAGTCCCCGCCGATCTCCAGCTTCAGGATCTGGAGGTCGGCGCCGCCGGGGCCGAACAGGTAGTCGAGTATCTGGCTCCGCTGCGCCGCCGGGTAGTCGATCAGCAGCCGGCCCATGGCCCCGCCGCCGTCGGCCGCGCCGAGGCCGTCGAACACCGGCCCGCGCCGCAGGCCGTTAATCGTCACCCGGGTGCTGGTGACCCTGGTGCTAGTGACCCGGGTGCCAGTGACCCGGCTGCTGGTGACACCGGTGCTAGTGACAGAGCTGCTGGTGACCCGGCTGCTCCCGCTGGCCTGCGCCGGCCCCGTGCCGGCCGCCCACCACGGCACCACCGCGAAGCACGCCACCGCGAAGCACGCCGCGGCGCAGCCCGCCGCCCGCACCGCCACGGCCGCGCGCGGGCCACGGCGCCTCAGCCTGCCGCCCATATCACCACCCTTATGGTCTTTTCAGGATAGTGAGAGCAGGGCCGGCCGCCCAGGTACCCGGCAGACGAGCCTGGCGCAGGCGGCCGGTTCATGATCACGCGGACTTTTCAGTGACTATGACTGAAAAGTCCGCGTGGTGACGGTCTCTGGATTTCGGCGCGACGCTAAGCCGGGATCTGGCCGGGCCCTTGGCGAGACGGGCGGGATCACCGGGACGGACGGTAAGGGGCGAGCGCGAGGGCGCGTCTGCTGTCACCCGCCGGGCGGACCGGGCGTACAGTCCTGCTGTCCGGAGCTTCCCCTACCCGCATCGAGGCGCTCATGACCACGACCTCCGGCCTGCTGGCGCCGCTGCGCCCCCTCGGCCGCGTCCTCACTGGATCCACCTATGCCCTGCTCGGCTTCGACGCCCTGCGGTCGCCCGGCGGGCGGGTCGACCAGGCCGGCCCGGTGCTGTCCGCGATCCGCAAGGTGGCCCCGCTGCCCGAAGACGATGAGCTGCTGGTGCGGGCCAACGCCGGCGTGATGGTGGCGGCCGGGACGATGCTCGCGCTGGGCCAGGCCCCGCGGCTGTCCGCGCTGGCCCTGGCCGGCTCGCTGGTGCCGACCACGCTGGCCGGGCACTCGTACTGGAAGCTGGAGGACCCGCAGGCCCGCAAGGCCCAGCGGATCCAGTTCCACAAGAACCTGGCCCTGCTCGGCGGGCTGCTGTTCATCGTGCTCGACCAGCCCCAGCGCGACAGCTAGCCCCACCCGGCCACATGCGCTCGCGGAAGTACCGCGTCATCACGACCCTGGAGCGGGGCAGCAACCACCTGACCCGCTGGGCCCTGCGCGCGGGCCGCGCGCCCGCGGCGTTCGCCCTGCTGGAGACGACCGGCCGCCGTACCGGGCAGGCCCGGCAGACGCCGGTCGGCAACGGCCTGGACGGCGACACCTTCTGGCTGGTCGCCTCCCACGGGACGCAGGCCGACTACGTCCGCAACCTGCTCGCCCAGCCCCGGGTCCGGGTCAAGGCCGGCGGTGCCTGGCGCAGCGGCACGGCGGTCGTGCTGCCCGGTGACGATGCCGTCGCGCGCTCCCGGAGCCTGCCCCACCAGTGGGACAAGGCGCTCGGCCGGATGCTGGCCTCGGCCCCGCTGACCATCCGCATCGACCTCGACCCGGACCGCTGAGCCCGGACGGCGCCCGATTCCTTTCCCGCCCGCCGCCGGTCTGCATGTCAGACAGCGACCAGCAACGGAAAGGGAGTAGCGCGATGCCGAGCAAGCAGTCCGAGGCGGTCCGCCGGCACTGGGAGGTGGCTCGCCTGGCCATGGAGGACCCCACCGCCGACGCGCCCGACAACGAGTCCTGGGGCGACCTCACCGCCGAGCCGCGCGGGGTCGACTACCTGGAGACCGAGGCGGGCGGCCGGCCAGCCATGTGGGCCGTGCCGCACGGCAGCGACGCCGACCGGGTGCTGCTGTGCCTCCACGGCGGCGGGTTCGTGGGCGGCTCGCTGTACACCCACCGCAAGCTGTTCGGCCACCTGGCCAAGGCGGCCGGCGCTCGCGCGCTGCTGACCGGCTACCGGCTGCTGCCCGAGGGCGGCGCTTACCCGGTGCCGGCGAACGATGTGCTGGCCGTCTACCGCTGGCTGCTCGACCAGGGCGTCACGGCCGAGCACATCGCATTCGCCGGCGACTCGGCCGGGGCCTGGCTGGCCATCACCGTGCAGTTGCGGGCCCGCGAGGCGGGCCTGCCGCTGCCCGCGGCGACCATGCTGATGTCGCCGTTCGTCGACCTGGCCCTGACCGGGACGTCGTACGTGACCAACCGGGACAAAGACCCGTTCTTCGACCGGGACCTCGTGCAGGGGCTGGTGAGCGGCTTCCTGGCCGGGGCGGCCGACCCCAGCGATCCGCGGGTCACGCCGCTGCACGCCGACCTGACCGGGCTCGGCCCGGTCTACATCCAGGCCGGCGGCGACGAGACCCTGGTCGACGACGCCCGCCTGTTCGACGAGGTCGCCCGCAAGGCCGGCGTCGACGTCCGGCTGGACGTCTTCCCCGGCATGCTGCACACCTTCCAGATGGCCGCGGGCCGGGCGCCGGAGGCCGACGACGCGATCCGCAGGCTGGCCGGCTGGGTACGGCCCCGGCTGGGCCTGTGAGCACGGGGCCCGTGAGCGCGGGAGCACTGGCGATGGGCACTGGAGTCACCATGACCGACCGGTCCGCCGAGTTCACCGAGCGCACCGAGTCGTTCCGGCGCGAGCTGCTGGCGCACTGCTACCGGATGCTCGGCTCGGCCGACGAGGCCGAGGACCTGGTCCAGGAGACCTACCTGCGGGCCTGGCGAGCATACGGGGCCTTCGAGGGCCGGTCCTCGGTGCGCGTCTGGCTCTACCGCATCGCCACCAACGCCTGCCTGACCGCGCTGGGCCAGCGCGGCCGCCGGGCGCTGCCGTCCGGCCTGGGCGCCCCGGCCGACGACCCCGACGCGCCCGCCCGGCCCGGCCGAGCCCGGCGTGCCCTGGCTCGAGCCGATCCCGGACGCCCGGGTGCTGCCGGATTCAGCCGATCCCGCGGCCATCGTGACCGCCCGCGAGGGCCTGCGGCTGGCCCTCATCGCCAGCCTGCAGTACCTGCCGCCGCGGCAGCGGGCCGTGCTCCTGCTCCGGGAGGTGCTCGGCTTTCCCGCGGCCGAGGTGGCGGACATGCTGGCCACCTCGACCGTCGCGGTCAAGAGCACCCTGCAGCGGGCCAGGGCCCGGCTCGAGGAGGCCTCGCCGTCCCCGGACGACGTCATCGAGCCCACCGACCCCCGCGCCCGTGCGCTGCTCGAGGAGTACATCGCCGGGTTCGAGCACGCCGACACCGCGGCGCTGGAGCGGGCGCTGCGCGCCGACGCCGCCCTGGAGATGGTGGGCACCCGGACCTGGTTCTCCGGGCGCATTCGGTGCCTGCGCTACCTCGAGCACGTGGTCGGCTCGCCCGGCGACTGGCTGATGACGGCGACCCTGGCCAACGGCCAGCCCGCCGTAGCCGCCTGGTACCGCGACGCCAGCGGGGGCCGCCAGGCTCTCGGGGTCGCCGTCCTCACCGTCACCCCGGCCGGCATCAGCCGGATCACCGTCTTCGCCGGCGGCGCGGCCCAGGTGGCCCAGTTCGGGCTATCGCCGGCGGGCTAGACTCGGCCGCATTGATGCCGGCAAATGAAACAATGCGCAGGTCATGAGCGGATCCCCGGCTACCCCGGCCCGGCCCGCCGCGCCAGGGGCGGCGGGCCGGGCGGCTGGCCGTGCCACCGCCGGGCGGACCACGGCCGGGCGCCGCAGCCGGGACCGGATCCTGCAGGCCTCCCTGGCCCTCATCACCGAGGCCGGCATCGACCAGGTCCGCCTGGCCGGGATCGCCCAGCGGGCCGGGATGAGCTCCGGCCAGGTGATGTACTACTTCACCTCCATGGAGCACATCCTGCTGGAGACCCTGGCCTGGCGGGAGGACGAGGAGACCAGGCAGCGGCGGGCCAGCCTGCCCGCCACCCCGGCCGGCTGGCCCCAGCTGGAGCAGTTCGTGGACCTTTACCTGCCGACCAGCCTCACCGACCCGGTATGGATCATGTGGATGGAGGCCTGGGCGCGCGCCCCGCACAGCACCGAGGTCAGCCGGTTCCTCGACCAGCTGATGAGCCCCTGGCGGACGGACCTGGCCGAGATCGTCGCCGGCGGCGTGCGCGCCGGGGACTTCCGGGCCCCGGACCCCGCCAGCGACTTCCCGCTCCGGTTCTGCGCGGTGCTCGACGGCCTGTCGGTGCTGTTCCTGCGGCAGATGCCCGACTTGTCCGCGGAACGGCTGACCGAGCTGGCCCTGAATACCGCCCGCTCCGAGCTCACGCCCGCTTAACGCCGGGCCAGCACGTGATTGACGTCATGGCCGAGGTCCGCGAGGTGGTTGCTGAGCCGGATCATGGCCCAGATCTCGGGGAAGGACCGCGAGCGCAGCGCGGCCTGGCGGGCCCGGCAGCTCCCGTTGCGGAGCTTGGCCGAGAGCACGAGCAGCTCCAGCCTGCTGAGCCTCTCGAACATGCCCGGCGCCAGGTCGGGCAGCGCGCTCCATGCGGCCATGCCGTTGCCTCATTCGCTGATCGTGGCGCCCCCGCCGCCGACGGCCCGCAAGCCGGGCCGCTTGTCCCACGGGGGCTGGACAAGCGACCCGGCCCGGGGACGATTTTTTAGAGTACTACTCTAAACCGGCTCCAACCAGCCCTCTCTTCCCCGTCGGGGACCGCGATGACCAGCGACGGCGGCTGGCTGGGGGACCGCATCCCAGTAGCCCGCGCGGATGCCGGAGGCAGTCATGCCGGTCGCAACAAGCCATAAAGTTCCCCTGACCGCCCAGTCCCCTCCAGACTGCCGGCAGCTGATCCGGTACGGGAGGATGGGCCGTGATGCGCTCTCCCCGGAAGATCATCCTCATCGTGGCGTCAGCACTGCTGGCCGGCGGCTGCTCGGCCGCGCACCCAGCCGCGCACCCAGCCGCGCACGCCACCGCCGCCACCGGCCACCCGGCCGCCGACCCGAGCCGATCGACGCCGGCCCGGACCACCCGGCCGCAGCTGCCGCCCGACCGCTTCGCCGTCAGCGGCACCGACCCCGTCGAGCCCAACTCGAGCCAGGACACCCGCGCCCGGGCCACCGCGGCCTGCCGGCCCAGGGTGCTGCGCAGCGACCAGACCCTGGGCGACACCACCGCGGCCGGGTTCACCATCGCCGGGGCGTCGGCCGCGGCCCAGCTGCTGGCCCATTTCCTGGCCGGCACCGGGACGCCGGTGCGGTTCGGGCCCCGGTCGCCGATCGCGCGTCAGGCCAGGGCCAGCCGCCCCTTCCGGGCCCTCAACCGCAGCATCCAGGCCGACATCCTGGCCCGGCTCCGCGCCGGGCACACCAGCGTGCGCCTGCCCGGCTCCGCGCTGACGCCGGTGCTGTTCGCCGTCCCCGGCTCATCGCAGGACCTCTACCTCAGCTTCCGCGGCACCCAGGGCCTGGACCTCAGCGGCGCGGGCACGATCACCCGCCACGGCTACGCCGGCACGCTCACCTACGTCATCCGCGACAGCTACGGCTTCCCGCCCGACGACCAGCTCCTGGGCATCGGCACGGCCATGCGCTACCTCCAGGTCAACTGCGGCAGCCCGCAGACCCACGGCGGCGCCCGCTGGTTCCCCGACTCCATCACGGTCACCGTGCCGTTCCGGCATTCGATTAACAAGCGGCCGAGCCCCCCGGCGTGACCCGCCACGCCAGTCCGGGCCACCATGATCAAGACCGCGCGTCGTGGTCCGCCTCAGGCAGCGACCGGGTCGCGCAGCCGGCTGAGCAGCTCGTCGCCGACCCGGGCCGCCTCGGTCTTGTACGGAGTATCGGACAGCACGAAGTGGGTGATCCCGAGCTCGGCGTACCTGCGCAGCGCGTCGGCCACCTCGTCGTAGGAGCCGACCAGCCAGGTCGTGCCCGCGCCGCCGCCGCCGAACTTGCCCGGCGCGGTGTACAGGCAGGTGTCCAGCACCTCGCCCCGCGCGGCCAGGTCCAGCAGCCGCTGCTGGCCCACCGCCCGGCCCCAGTGGCCGTCCTTGATCGCCTGCCTGCCGGTCCCGGCCATCCGCTCCACCTTGGCCTCGGCGTCGCGCCAGGCCTCCTCCGAGGTGTCCCGGACCAGCGTGGTGATCCGCAGCCCGAACTGCAGCGGCGCGTGGACCCGGCCGAGCGTCCCGGTCAGGGCGGTGAGCCGGTCGATCCGCTCGGCGATGCCGTCCAGGGGCTCGCCCCAGAACAGCTGGACGTCGGCCTCGGTCGCCGCCACCTGCTCGGCCGCCGCCGACGCCCCGCCGAAGTACAGCCGCGGGTGCCGCCCGTCTCCCGACTGCCAGGGCCGCGGCGTCACGGTCGACCCCTCCACCCCGAAGTACTCGCCCCGGAAAGTGACGTTCTCCTCGGTCCACAGCCGCCGCACGAGCTGCAGGAACTCCCTGGTCCGGGCGTAGCGCTCGGCCTGGTTGCCCTCGGCGTCGCCGTAGGCGGCGAGGTTGTCCTGGCCGCTGACGATGTTGACCAGCACGCGGCCCGCGCTGAGGTGGTCCAGCGTGGCGGCCGCGCTGGCGAAGTGCGCCGGCCGCCAGTAGCCCGGCCGGATGGCTATCAGCGGCCGGAACCGGGTGGTGCGCGCAGCCAGCGCGGTGGCCAGCGTGAACGTGTCGGGCCGGCCCCAGCCCGTGCCGATCAGCGCGCCGCCCCAGCCGTGGTCCTCCACGATCTGGGCCAGCTCGGCGGACCGCTCCAGGTCGGCCCACCCGGCCGCCACGTCATCGCCGCGGTGACCCGGCTCGACCGTGTTCGGGATGTACCACAGGAACTCCACGCCCACCTCACGACTCCCGCCCTCGGCTACCAATGTTAATCATGTCTATCTTATTACTAGCCTTTATGGACGGCGCGATGGCCCGGGGGACAGGAGGGCAGCGCCTGCTCGTGCCGCGGGGCGTTCACCGGGCCGCGCACCCGCGGGAGCGGGGGGCCGGTCAAGAACCTCATGCTCCAAGGTTCTTCAAATTTCACTCCAACCTATGTTAAAAATCGCTTTATGCGCGCCTGCGCCCGGGGGAGCTGTCGGCCCGGCACGTGCCGGTGCCGGCCGGCAGCCACCTCAGGGACTCGGTGAGTCCCGCGCCAGCGCGCGGGCTCACGGCCGGACGGCGTACAGCAGCAGGTAGTCAATGACGCCGCGGCGCCAGAGCAGGTCGACCTGGCGCAGCAGCAGCCGGGCCGCGGCGCGCTGCCCGGCCGGCGCCGTGACCCCGTCGTCCAGCCGCGCCGCGGCGAGCCGGAGCGCGGGGGCGATCACCCGGTCACCGCAGCGGGTCACCCGCACGTCGGCCAGGCCCGCCCCGCGGGCGGCCGCGGCGATCCGCTCCGCCGTCATGGCCGCGCCCGGGCGCAGCCCGAACAGCCGCAGCTGAGTCAGGCCCGCGGCCAGCTCGGCCGGGTCGCGCGGCCAGCGCTGCGTCGAGATGTCGGACATCGCCAGCACCCCGCCGGGCCGCAGCACCCGCCGGCACTCGGCGAAGAACGCCCGCCGGGACCGGAAGTGGAAGGCGGCCTCGACGCTGATGATCCCGTCCACGGACGCATCGGCGGCCGGCAGTCGCACAGCATCGCCAACAACCGCGGTCGCTCCCGCCGACCGCAGCCTGGATCTTCCTGCCGTCAGCTGCCACTGGGTGATGTTCAGCGCCAGCAGGCGGCGCGGCTGCGCGACGGCCGCGATCACGGGATCCTGGGCGGCCAGGCCGTTGCCCACGTCCAGGATCACGCCCCCGCGAGGCAGGGCCGCGGCCAGCGTGCTGACCAGCCGGCGGCACGCCGCCTCGGCCTGGTCGTCGGCCTGGTCCGTGACCGGGTCCTCGGCCGGGCCCGCGGCTGGGTCCGCGGCCGGCGGACCGTCCCAGAGGCCCAGGTTGAGCCAGCCCGGCGCCGGGGCCAGGAAGAAGTCGGACCCGATGCTCTCGTAGACCCGCGCGGCCGGGTTCTGGCCCGGCCACAGCAGCCCGGCCACGTGCCGGGCGTTCGCCGCCGTCCAGCCCGTGGGCCCGGTCACGGCACCTGGGCCGGGCGCCGGGCCGATGGCTGGCCGGTCTCAGACTCGCGGGCCAGGAACCGGAGCCGGGCCGCCCGGGCGTCCCAGGCGTAGATGACGGCCGTGCCGGCGATGACGTCGTGCAGCGCGCGGTGCTCGCGCCCGACCAGGATGCCGGCGAAGCCCAGGCCGAGGAACAGGAAGCTGAGCGGGAACACCAGCGCGCGCAGCACGCCGCGCCACGGCTCGGCCCACGCGCCGTCGGCCCGGACCACGCGGATCCCGAGCACGGCCATGCCGAAGGTCTTGCCGTTGGCCGCCCACGAGTAGCCGAAGTAGAAGAACTGCCAGATCGCGAAGACCACGGTGGTGACGACCCCGGAGCCGGTGGTCCAGGTGATCGAGTGCCTGGTCACGGTGTCGATGACGAAGTTCACGCCGGCCACGGCCAGCGTGAACACGGCGGTGCTGACGGCCAGGTCGACGGCGTAGGCCAGGAACCGGGAGGCCGAGCCCGCGTACTGGCCCTGCAAGGTGACCCAGTGGGCCGGCTGGTTGCTCATGACCCGGCCGGATCCCCGGCCAGCCCGGGAGGGCCCGGCGAGCTTAGACGGGCCGGCCGGGCCGGGACGCCGGCGCCGGAGCAGCCGGCCGACCCAGCCGTCGATGAACTGGTCCAGGCCGACGGCCTGGCTGCGGGCGGCGTCGAGCGCCTCGGTGGCCATCCCGCCCGAGGACCGGGCGATGACCGCACCCAGGTCGGTGTGCTCGACCAGCTCGTCCATGTCGATGCGCTCGACGACCTCGTTCACGTTGATCCGGTCCAGGATGGCGTCCATGTCGACGTGCCGCAGCACCTCGTCCAGGTCCACCCTAGCCAGCAGGGCGTTGAGATCCACCCGGGCCAGCAGCGCGTTCACGTCCACCCGGGCCAGCAGCGCGTTCATGTCGACCCGGTCCACCAGCGCGTTGACGTCCAGCGCGGTGGTGACGAGGCCGACGACGCGGTCGGCGACCTGCTGGGCGAGCGCTTCCATGGGGTCGGTTACCCGCCGGCCAGCCGAGCGCAGCCGGCCGAGCGGGTCCATTGTGGTCACGCGGTGCCCGCGGCCGGCGAGACGAGTAGCCGGCGGCTAGACAGTCGCCTGCTGCCCGTGCAGGGCCTCCTGCAGTTCCTGCTCGTCCTGCTTGGACAGGGAGGTCTTCAGCACGGTGCCGCCGAACTTGCTCATGGCGTCGACGGCCTTGTCCGGGGTCACCTTCTCCAGCATCAGGAACAGCGCCGAGGTGCCCGGCTGGACCATGTCCCTGACCTGATCGCGGAACTCCTTGTCGATGGTGGTCTTGGTCAGCTTGCCCATCAGCGCGCCCATCCCGGCGCCGACGGCCATGCCGAGGACCGGGACGAAGAACAGCAGGCCGAACAGGAAGCCCCAGAGCATCCCCCAGGTCGTCCCGGCCCCGACCGCGTGCTGGGTGGTGTGGACGTGGTACTTGCCGTCCTGGTCCCGGGCGATCACCGCGATCGCGTCGGGCTCGATGATGAGGTCCTTGGCCAGCCGCCGGGCCTCATCGGCGGCGGCCTCGGCGGTGGTCTCATCCGGGTATCCGATGGCAATCAGGTCGGCCATGGCTGTTTCCCCCTCTATCGGCAGCCAGCGCGGCGCTCGGCGGCGCGATCTGCTCTCCACATCTACCCCGTCAGAGCGCTGACCTGGTCACCCGTCAAGGGTGATGCGCCGCGAGGCCCGGCGCAGCACGCTGCACACTCCAGGGGAGGACGACGGTGCCAGATGCTGACGGCAAGCCGGTCCCGGCCGGGGACTGGCCGGCGCTGACCTCCGGCGAGCGAGCCGAGCTTGACCGGCTTCGCGCCGAGGTCAGTCAGCTGCGCCGGACGCCGCCCGGCCCGCGCCACCGCGGCGTCGGGTGGCGCGGGCCGGTGGCGACAGTCCTGATTGTGCTGGGCTGCGTGCTGGCCCCGGTGTCGGTGCTCTCGGTGTGGACGGCCAATCAGGTCTCCGACACCAGCCGCTACGTCGCCAACATGGCCCCGCTGATCCGCGACCCGGCCATCACCAGCACGCTGACCGACAAGATCACCACCCAGGTCAGCTCGCACCTGGACGTGACCGGCTACACCGGCACCGCGGCCACCGCCCTGGCCAGCCACGGCCTGCCCCGGGTGGCGGGGCTGCTCCGGAGCTTCGGGCCGTCCCTGGCCGGCGCCGTGACCGGGTTCATCCACGCCCAGGTGCACAAGATCGTGACCAGCCCGGCCTTCGCGCGGGCCTGGGACCGGCTCAACACCGTCGCCCACGCCCAGCTGGTCAAGGCGCTGTCCGGCCAGGGCAACGGCGCCATCACGATCAAGAACGGCCAGGTGACCCTGGGCCTGGGCCCGTTCATCGACGTCGTGAAGCACGACCTGGCCGCCCGCGGGTTCACGATCGTGAACCGGCTGCCGCCGATCAACCCGACGTTCACGCTGTTCTCGGCCAAGTACCTGGTCAAGGCGCAGACCGGTTACCGGCTGATCAACGACCTCAAGATCGTGCTGCCCATCCTGACCCTGGTCCTGCTGGCCGCCGGCGTCTACGTCGCCCGCCGGCACCGGCGCGCCCTGATCGGGGCCGGGCTGGGCCTGGCCGGGTCGATGCTCGTCCTGGGCGCGGCCCTGCTGATCTTCCGCACCGTGTACCTCAACAGCGTGCCGAGCAGCAAGCTGCCCGCCAACGCGGCCGCGGTGCTGTTCGACACCCTGGTCCGGTTCATCCGGGCCGGGCTGCGCACGCTGCTGGCAGCGGGCCTGGTCATCGCCATCGGCGCGTTCTTCACCGGCCCGTCGGTGACCGCGGTCCGGACCCGCCAGGGCATCGCCGGCGGCCTGCGCTGGACCCGCGAGCGCGGCGAGGCGGCCGGCGTGAGCACCGGCCCGGCCGGCCGGTGGGTCTACGCGCAGCGCCGGGTCCTGCGCATCGGGGCCGTGGCGCTGGCCGCGCTGGTGTTCGTGTTCTGGGGCCGGCCGACGGCCGCGGTGGTGATCCTGATCGTGGTGCTGCTGCTGGTCGTGCTGGGCCTGATCGAGCTGATCGGCCGGCCACCGGCGCCGGTCCCCGCGGCCGCGCCGGCCGGGGACCTGAGTCAGCCTGAGCTGGCCGACAAGGTCCCCGACCCGCGCTAGGCGCGCGTCCTCACCTGGTCAGGGCGGCGCCGACGCTCACGCAGCCGGCCAGGCCCGGCCCGCAGGCGACCTGGCCGAAGCCGCTGGTGCCCGGCAGGCCGAGGGGCCTGGTCACCTTCCCGGCGGTGAAGCCGGCCAGCACGCCGTGGCTGTACTCGCGGCCGGTCGCCTGGCTGGCGCCGGCCAGCACGCACGCGCCCTTGGCCGAGCACGCGACGCCGTACAGGTTCTCGGTGCCCGGCACCGGGATGGCCTGCCCGGCCACGCCGTTGACCAGGGCCGACACCGAGCCCTCGCCGGAGTTGCCGGACTCGCCGACCACCACGCAGTTCCCGGCCGAGGCGCAGTCGATGCCGTTCAGGTACCACTCACCCGGCATGGTGACCGGGGCCTGCGGCGTGCCGCTGGTGATCGGCACGATCGAGGCGGTGTAGTTGACCAGCCCGGTCGCGTAGCACTGCGTGGCGGTGGCGCAGGAGATGGCGTTGAGCCACTCCCCGCCGCCCTTGACCGGGACCGGCGCGCCCGGCACGCCGCTGGTGATGGTGGTCACCGCGTCGGCGATGTCGGAGGTGTCGTAGCCCACCGCCTCGCAGGTGGTGGCGGTCGGGCAGGAGATGCCGTACAGCCCGTACCAGGCCGGCAGCCGCTTCACCGAGACCGGCCGGCCATGGACGATCTTGACCAGCACGCCCTGGTCGGAGCCCGCGGTGGCCAGTCCGGCCGCCCAGCAGGTAGTCGCGGTGGCGCAGGACACCGACTCCAGGTTGCTGGTGCCCGGCACCGGGATCGCGCCCCGGTCGCCGCTGACGACCACGCCCTGGCCGCGGTGGTTCTCCCCCACCTCGATGGTGGCGCCGCCGGGCCCGCGGCTGACGCCGCTGAGGGCCAGCGAACCGCGGGCCAGGCGGACGTTGGCGAAGCCGCCGCCGTGACCGATGGCGGCCGAGGCCACCGCGCCGGTGAGCCGCGCCGCCGGGGCCCGGCCCTGCGGGCGGCCGGCGACCAGGGCGCTGCCCAGGCTGCCGTTGGCCGGGCTGGCCGCGTCGCCCAGGTACGTGACGCCGTAGGCGTGCTCGATCGAGTGCAGCACGCCAGCCGTGTTCAGCGGCGCGGCCTGCAGGCCCATGCCGCGGGTGTGCGCGGACACCACCACCAGCGGCGGGAGCTGGCCGCCGCTGGACCCGTTGACGCCGCCGGAGTTGCCGTAGCCGGTGTCGTACAAGATCACGATCTGGCCGCCCTCGCGGTACCAGCGGGTGTGCATGATCTGCGGGATCTCGTCGCTCAGCCAGGTGTCGCCGGACGACATCGTGCCGTTGTCGCCGCCGTCGTTGTCCAGGTCAGGGACGACCCAGTTGAAGTCGGGCGCGTTCTTCGACGACAGGCGGGGCAGCAGCTGGCCGAAATTGGACAGGTGCGAGCACTGCGCCGGGAAGTCGGCCAGGTAGGCCCAGGGGTTGTGCTCCACGTCGTAGTTGCCGTGGAAGAAGTCCGAGGACTTGGCGTCGCACCCGGACACGTCGTCCTGGTAGTAGGCGTGCCAGGACACCTTGGCCGCCTCAAGCTGGTCGGTGAAGGTCTGGCCCTTGAGGTCGGTGCAGCCCTTGTCGCCGGGGTCGCAGTCGGCGCTGATGCCCAGCGTGGACCCGGCCAGCAGCTCCACGTAGTTGGGCAGGCTCGGGTACTGCCACCCGTAGGCCTGGGTGAATGCCGTGTACTGATGGGCCAGCTGGTTCAGGTACGGCATCTGCGCCGAGCCCGCCGCCTGGCTGTAGTCGGTGTTCTCCATCATGATCGTCATCACGTGCGGCGCCGGGCGCGCGGTTGTCGGGTCCGCTGTCGCCGGACGCGCGGCCGCCGGGCTGGCAGCCGCCGGGCGCGCGGCCGCGTTCGCCGCCGCCGGCAGGCCCGCCGCGGCGCCGGCCGTTATGGTGACCGCCACCGCGGCCAGCCCGGCCGCGCTCAGCAGCCCCAACCTGAGGCGCCCTCGATTTCTGTGAAGTCTCACTCCGGCCCCTTCTGACGCAGGAAGATCTCACCTGATCATCAGCAGCCGAGTGGTCTGGCGGCGCTCCGGTGCCGATCCGGCCGGTGGCCGCGAGATGAACCCTTAGCGAGGCTAAGTTCTTCGGTGACCGCGGGTCAGCGGCCGGCCAGCAATCACGAGCCGGTCAGCAGCTCGCAGGCGGACAGCCACGCGCGCGCACGCGCAGCGCCGGGGAGGAATTCTCGGGTTCCGGTTTTTTGACTGGGTCACGGGATGCGAGATTCACGGCATGGACAAAGCTGCTCACCTTGACATCCGGCCCGTCCGGCCACAGGACCATCCGGCGCTGCTCGCGCTGAGCGCCCGGCTGACCATCGGCGTCGCGCCGTGGCGGGACCCGGCCAAGGTCGCCAGCGCCGTCCGCGGCTGGATCGAGTCGTCGCTGGCCTCGGCGGGCGACGACGGGCACGCCGTGCTGGTCGCCGTGCTCGACGGTCAGGTCGCGGGCCTGGTGAGCCTGGCCGAGCGGGAGCATTTCACCGGCGAGGTGGACGCCTATGTCGGCGAGCTGGTCACTGCTGAGGCCGCGGAGGGGCGCGGGGCCGGGCGGGCGCTGATGGCCGCGGCGCACGAGTGGGCGGCGAGCCGCGGGCTGGCCCGGCTGACGCTGGACACGGGCATCCGCAACCAGCGGGCCCGGCGGTTCTACGCGGCCCTCGGCTTCGAGGAAGAAGACATCCGGCTCTCCATGCCCGTCCGCCCGCGCGCCTGACGGCCCGGCCGCTGTGGTTGGCTAGAAGCCGTGCGGGACGACGACGACCCGGTGACCGGGCGGCGGTTCCTGAGCCAGTCGGCTTATGCCGACGACCGTCACCTCCGCTCCCGGATGTCCATCTACGCCTACGCCGAGGCGCCGGCCAGGCGGCGGCCGCGGACCGCGGCGGTGCCGTGGGACGGGACTCAGGTGGTGGCCGACATCGGCTGCGGCAACGGATTCGACCTGCGCCCGCTGGTGACGGAGGGCCGCTGCCGGCACGCCATCGGCGTCGACCTGTCGGCCGGCATGCTCCGCACGCTGGCGGACCTGCGCGGCTCGGGCCGGCTCTCGCTGATCCAGGCTGACGCGCAGCGGCTGCCGCTGAGCGACGACTCGGCCGACGTCGCCCTGGCCATGCACATGCTCTATCACGTGCCTGACATCCCGGCCGCGGTCGCCGAGCTGCGCCGCGTCACCCGGCCGGGCGGCATGGTGCTCGCCTCCACCAACAGCGTGCGGACGCTGACCGAGGTCTTTGACCTGCTGGATGCCGCCGTCGCGCGGCAGCTCGGCCGTCCGGTCGGTGCCCGCCCCGTGCTGAGCTTCACGACCGAGACCGGTGCCGGGCTCCTGGGCGGCCAGTTCGGCGACGTCAGCCTGCTCCAGTACGACCTGCCGCTGGCGTTCCCCGGCCCGGAGCCGGTCACCGCCTACCTCGACAGCATTCGCGAGCCCATCGTGCTCGAGGTCGGCGGGGCGCTGGACTTCGACCTGGTGCTGGCCGACGTGGCCGCCCGGGTGGACCAGGCCGTCCGGGCGGAGGGCCGCTTCCGGACCGCGAGCCGCGGCGGCGTCTTCGTCTGCCGCTGACTAGGAGCCCGCGCCGCCGCCCGGCGTGACCAGGCCGGTCTCGTAGGCCAGGACGACGGCCTGGGCGCGGTCGCGCAGGCCGAGCTTGGCCAGGATGCGGCCCACGTGGGTCTTGGTGGTCTGCTCGGCGATGAACAAGGTCTCGCTGATGTCGGTATTGGACAGGCCGCGGGCGATCAGCCCCAGCACCTCGGTCTCCCGCTGGGTGAGCGCGCCGAGGGCCTGCGGGAACGGCGCATCGAGTCGCGGCTGGCGGGCGAAGTCGGCGATCAGCCGCCGGGTCACCGACGGGGCCAGCAGCGCGTCGCCGGCCGCCACCACCCGGACGGCGTGCACCAGCTCGGCGGCGGTGGCGTCCTTGAGCAGGAAGCCGCTGGCCCCGGCGCGCAGCGCCGCGTACACGTAGTCGTCCAGGTCGAACGTGGTCAGCATCAGCACCCGCGGGCCCGGCGGCGTGCTCAGGATCTGGCGGGTGGCCTGGAGCCCGTCCATGACCGGCATCCGCACGTCCATCAGGACCACGTCGGGCCGGAGCTGACGGGCCTGGTGGACGGCCTGGGCGCCGTCCGCGGCCTGGCCGACCACGAGCAGGCCGGGCTGGGCGGCGAGCACGGCGGCGAAGCCCTCCCGGACCATGGCCTGGTCGTCGGCGATCAGGCAGCGGGTGGCCGGGCCGGTCACGGCGTCTCGCCGACGGGGAGCACGGCGCAGACCACGAAGCCGCCGCCGGGCGCCGGGCCCGCCGACAGCGAGCCGCCCAGCAGCGCCACCCGCTCGCGCATCCCGGTCAGCCCGTGACCCGGCCGGTGCTCCTCGCCCGGCGCCCCGGCCGGGCCGGCGGGCCCGTTGGCGACCCGCAGCCGGACCGCTCCGTCATCCTGGCCCACCGACACGGTGACGGCGGCGCCCGGGGCGTGCTGGCTGGCGTTGGACAGCGACTCCTGCACGATGCGGTAGGCGCACAGGCCGACGCCGGCGGGCACCTGGCCCAGCTCGGCCGGCAGCCACAGCTCGATCGGCACCCCGGCCCGCCGGGTCGCCGCCACCAGCTCGGGGAGGTCGGTGAGCTGGGGCTGCGGCTCCAGCGCCGCGGGCTGTTCCTGGCGCAGCACGCCGAGCAGCCGCCGCATGTCGGCCAGCGCCTCGCGGGCCAGCGCGCTGAGCGAGCCGAACTCCCCGGCCACCGGCTCGGGCAGGCCGGGCAGGCGGTAGGGCGCGGTCTCGGCCCGGACCGCGATCAGCGACATGTGATGGGCGACCGCGTCGTGCAGCTCCCGCGCGATGCGGGTGCGCTCCTCCAGCACCGCCCGCCGGTCCTGCTCGGCCTCGGCCCGCTGGGTCTGGGCGGCCAGCTCACGCTGGGCGATCAGCCGCGACCGCAGGCTGTCCACCGCGATCGCCGCCGCGGTAAACACCAGACTGGCGCCAGCCGGGCCGTTCAGGTCCTGCACCTTGCCGGTCAGCCACAGCAGCCACGGGACGAGGGTCAGCGCCCACATCCACCACAGCACCGCCCGCGGCTGGCGCAGCCCGGCCAGGCAGAACGCTCCCAGCAGCGCGACCACCTGGGGCGGGCCCCACGGCCAGCCGCCCCACCAGGCGGCCGGGACCAGCGGGACGAGCAGCAGCGCCAGCCACCCGAGCCGCCAGGCCAGCATCGGGTACCGGGCGGCCAGCGGCAGCGGCGCCACGGCCGCGACGGCCAGCAGCCGCTGGGCCAGGCTCGCCGGCAGCTGGACCACCGGCGGACGGCTCCCGCGGGCCAGCAGCCCGTGCAGGCCGGGCACGCCGCGCATGGTGCTGATGTTGATCACGCACAGGGCCAGGGTGGCCAGGCCCAGGGCGGCATAGGCCGCGCGGCGCTCCGCCGCCGAGCGCCAGCGCCACGCGGGCGGCGGCTCGCCGCCGGCCAGCGCGGGCGCGAGCCCGTGCCAGGCCCAGCGCGCCGCGCGCGCTGGCCTGCGCCCGCCACGAGCGGCAGGCGCGGCAGGCGCGACACCGGGCATTCCGTCCACGACCTCAGCGTAGATCGGCACCGGCGCCCGCTCATCACTCCTGCGGTGTCATACCCAGGTATGACGTCAGCCGCGGCGGGGGCCGGGCTGCCGCCGCGGTATGACCGCGGATTGCGCTCCGTGGCGTGACGACCCGGGGCCAGGCCGCCGGCCAGCCTGGAGCCGCAACGTTCCCTGGAGGCACATCATGAACGTGGAGATCACCGGGCTGACCCGGCGCTTCGGCCGTAACCTCGCGGTGGCCGGAGTGGACCTGAACGCCGGACCCGGCGTGTTCGGGCTGCTCGGCCCGAACGGCGCCGGCAAGACCTCGCTGCTGCGGATGATGGCCACCGCGGTCCCGCCGACCTCGGGCCGGCTGCGGCTGCTCGGCCATGATCCGGGCCACTACGGGCCGCGGCGGGAGATCCGCCGCCGGCTCGGCTACCTGCCGCAGAGCCTCGGCTATTACCCCGGCTTCACCGTGACCGAGTTCGTGGAGTACTTCGCGCTGCTCAAGGAGCAGCCCGCGGCGCGGATCCCGGCCGCGGTGGCGGCCGCCGTCGAGCAGGTCGGCCTGGGCGGCCAGGCGCGGGCCCGGCTGCGCACGCTGTCCGGCGGAATGCTCCGCCGGGCCGGCGTCGCGCAGGCCATCGTCAACCAGCCGGACCTGCTGCTGCTCGACGAGCCGACGGCCGGGCTGGACCCCGAGCAGCGGGTGGCGTTCCGGGCCCTGCTGCGCGAGCTGGGCCAGCGCGCCACCGTGGTGGTCAGCACGCACCTGGTCGAGGACGTCGGCGCCGCGTGCACCCAGGTCGCGGTCATGGACCAGGGCAAGATCGTCTACCTGGGCACGCCGGATGAGCTGACCGCCCGCGGCCAGGACCACGGCGTTGGTGACGCGCCGCTGGAGCGCGGCTACAGCGCGGTCCTCACGGCGGCCCGGCCATGACCGCCACGATGGTCCCGGCCGCCCGGCCGCGGCCGGTGACGCGCGGGTCGGCACGGTCCGCGGTCCGGCTGCTGAGCCTGGAGCTGCGCCACAACGCGATGCCGTTGCTGCTGCCGCTGGTGGCTGTCCTGTTCTGGGTCACCACGTACCGCAAGGCCATGGCTCAGCCCCCGCTGTGGTCGCTGCGCGCCACGACCCTGCAGACCGGCGCCCTGCTGACCTTCGTCGGCCCGGTCACCGGAGCGGCCGCGTGGATGGCCTCCCGTGACGGCCGCCGCCGCACGAGCGAGCTGGTCGCGATCACCGCCCGGCCCCGGTGGGCCCGGCTGCTCACCGCCTGGGCCGCGACCACCTGCTGGGCGCTGGCGGGCTACCTGGCCTGCGTGGCCGTCCTGTACGGGATGACCGCGGGACAGGGGCCGGCGGCGGGCCGCTGTGGTGGCCGGCCGTGGTCGGCGCCGCGGGCCTGCCGGCGTTCGCCGCGCTCGGGTTCGCCGCCGGAACAGCGGTGCCTGGCCGGCTCACCGCGCCGCTGGCCGCGATCGCCGCGTTCTTCGTGCTCGCGCTGAGCACCGAGCTGATCATCGGCAGCCATTCGTACTGGCAGGTCTCGCCGATCGTCAGCACCCCCTGGGACATCGGGCCCGAGCCCGGGGCGGCCGCGTTCTACCCCTACCTGCCCGATCTGCCCATCGCCCAGGTCATGTTCCTGGCCGGCCTGACGCTCGCCGTGCTCAGCGCCCTGGGCCTGCCCGCGCAGGCCGCCGGGCGATGGCTCCGCCGGGCCGCCGCGGCCGGCACCGCGGCGGGCCTGCTGGCGGCCGGGACCGCGGTCGGCCTGGCCGGCACGGGCCGACTGAACGACCACGGCATGATCGCCATCCCGGCCCTGCACGACGCGGCCAGCGACCGGCCCGTCGCCTACCGACCGGTGTGCCGCCGGGCGCCCATCCCGGTCTGCCTGAACCCGGTCTACGGCGGCTACCTGCCCGGCGTCGCCGGCGCCCTGCGGCCGGTGCTCAGCGAGATCGCGGGGCTGCCCGGCGCGCCGGCCCGCGTCAGCCAGGTCGCCGCGACCTACCAGCAGGGCCCGGGCAACGAGCTGATCATCAGCGCGGGCCGCCGGGACCTCAGCGGCCAGCCGCCGGCCTACTGGATGCTGCTGCCCGACGAGGTAGGCGGGCCGCCGCTGACCACCAGTGAGATGGCCGCCGGGGTCCGGTCGATCACCGGGCCGAACATCCTGGCCAGCGTCATCGGCACCCGTGGCGGGTCGCCTGCGCAGCAGGCGGTGCTGGCCGGGCTGAGCCTCGACGCCGGCCTCCCGCTCCCCGGCTCGCCCCGGCTGCCCGCACGATGCCGGGCACGGGGGACCACCTGCCCGGCCCCGCTGGATGGAAGCAGCACCGGGCCGCTGCCGACCGCGGCGCCCGGCCTCCCGCCAGTGCGGCCCGGTTCGCCGGCCTACGCTGCCGCCCGCCGGTTCGCGGCGCTGCCCGCACCGGCCCGCCACGCCTGGCTAGCCCGGCACCTGATCGCACTGCGCGCCGGGCGCATCACCCTCAGGGAGCTGCCATGACCGCCGACCCGCGCGCCCCGCGCGCCCCGCGCGCCCCGGCGCCCGCACCGCCGACGCCCGCACCCCCCGCGCGCGCACCACCCACTCCCCCGACGCGCGGACCGCCCTGCGGCTGCTGCGCCGGCATGCCGCCAGCCGGCGGGTGCCCGCGGCCGCGGCCGCGATCGCGGCCTGCGCCGTCGGGCTGCGGATCGCCCTCATCGCGCACTGGGACGCCTACGGGGCCCTGCAGCTGCCGCTGGTCTTTGAGACCGCGGCGGCGGCCGCCATCGTCGTCACCACCGCGAGCCCGTTCGGCGAGCCCGAGCGCGTCGCCGGAGGGCGGCTGCCGTTCCTGCGGCTGGCCACCGCGCTCGTCCTGACCGCGGCCGCGATCGGGGCCCTGGCCGCGGCGGGCACCGGCGCGCACCTGGCCGGCGGCACCCTGGGCGTGCTGCGCAACATGGCCGGGCTGACCGGCCTGGGCCTGCTGTGCGCCGCCGTCCTCGGCGGCTCGCTGGGCTGGGCCGGCCCGGCCTGCTACCTGGTCGCCGGCGTGTACGCGCTGTACACCCAGTGGCACGGCCCGGCCCTGACCACGCCGTGGATCTGGCCCGCGCGGCCGCCGCACGACCTCGGCGCGGCGCTCTGCGCCGGCCTGGTCGGCCTCCTCGGGCTGGCGCTGTTCACGGCGCGCGGAGCGCGTGATCCGGCGGGCGAGTAAGCGGGCGAGTAAGCCGGCGAGTAAGGGCGTCGCGACCCTCAGCCGGCCCGGTCCCGGCCGGCCCGCAACGGCTTTTCACCGCGTCTCGGACACGCCCCGAATCATCCCCGGCCGGGCCGCCGATTGGGTCTAGGGTGCTGTCAGTCCTGGGCGGCGAGGAGGGTTCGTGACGGCGAGTTCGTTCGTGCATCTGCATGTTCACACCGAGTACTCGATGCTGGATGGCGCCGCCAAGATAACCCCGCTGATGGCCGAGACCGCGCGGCTCGGCATGCCGGCCGTGGGGATGACCGACCACGGCAACATGTACGGGGCCTACGAGTTCTACCAGCAGGCGGGCAAGGCCGGGGTCAAGCCGATCATCGGCATCGAGGCCTACGTCGCGCCGGAGACCCGGTTCCTGAAGAAGCCGGTGTTCTGGGCCGAGAGCGGCCGCCGCGAGGTGGACCTGGACGGCGAGGGCGGCGACGTCTCCGGCGGCGGCGCCTACACGCACATGACCATGCTGGCCGTCGACGACGACGGGCTGCGCAACCTGTTCCGGCTGTCCAGCCGGGCCTCGCTGGAGGGCTTCTACCGCAAGCCGCGGATGGACCGGGAGCTGATCGCCGAGCACGCGCGCGGCATCATCGCCACCACCGGCTGCCCGTCGGGCGAGGTGCAGACCCGGCTGCGGCTGGGCCAGCCGGCCAAGGCGCTCGAGGCGGCCGCCACCTACCGGGACATCTTCGGGCCGGAGAACTTCTTCCTGGAGCTGATGGAGCACGGCCTGGCCATCGAGCGGTCGGTGCGCCAGGGGCTGCTGGACATCGGCCAGAAGCTGAGCCTGCGCCCGCTGGCCACCAACGACAGCCACTACGTCACCAAGGACCAGGCCCCCGCGCACGAGGTGCTGCTGTGCGTGGGCACCGGCAAGACGATGGATGACCCGAAGCGGTTCAAGCTGGACGGTGACGGCTACTACATCAAGAGCCCGGCCGATATGCGCGAGCTCTGGGACGGCCAGGTCCCCGGAGCCTGCGACAGCTCGCTGCTGATCGCCGAGCGGGTGCAGCCCTACGACGACGTGTTCAAGCACGTCGACCGGATGCCCCGGTTCCCGGTCCCCGACGGCGAGACCCAGTCGTCGTGGCTGCGCAAGGAGGTGGCCGACGGCGTCAGGTTCCGCTTCGGCGCCAGCCCGTCGCAGGAGATCCTCGACCGGATCGAGTACGAGCTGAGCGTCATCGAGAAGATGGGCTTCCCGGCCTACTTCCTGGTCGTGGCCGACATCTGCCACTACGCGCGGGCCAGCAAGATCGGGCTTGGCCCGGGCCGCGGCTCGGCCACCGGCTCGATGGTGGCCTACGTGCTGGGCATCACCGACCTGGACCCGATCGAGCACTCGCTGATCTTCGAGCGGTTCCTGAACCCCGAGCGCATCACCATGCCGGACATCGACCTGGACTTCGACGAACGCGGCCGGGGCGACATGATCCGGTACGTCACCGAGAAGTACGGCGACGACCGGGTCAGCCAGATCCTCACCTTCGGCACCATCAAGGCCAAGGCGGCGGTCAAGGACTCCTGCCGGGTGCTGGGCTACCCGTACGCGATCGGCGACCGGATCACCAAGCTGTTCCCGGCCGCGGTCATGGGCAAGGAGATCCCGCTGACGGGCATCTTCGACCCGGCCCACGACCGGTACAGCGAGGCCGGCGAGCTGCGCGCCCTGTACGAGGAAGACGCCGAGGTCAAGCGGATCCTGGACACCGCGCGCGGCATCGAGGGCCTGACCCGCGGCACCGGCGTGCACGCCGCCGGGGTGATCCTGTCGTCGGAGCCGCTGGCCAACGTGCTGCCCATCCACCGCCGCGAGGACGACGGGGCCATCATCACCGGCTTCCCGTTCGTGCAGTGCGAGGACATGGGCCTGCTGAAGATGGACTTCCTCGGGCTGCGCAACCTCACCGTGCTCGCGGACGCGGTCGAGAACATCATCGCCAACCGGGGCATCGAGATCGACCTGGCCAAGCTGCCGCTGGAGGACAAGCCGACCTACGACCTGCTGGCCCGCGGGGACACCCTCGGCGTGTTCCAGCTCGACGGCGGCCCGATGCGCAGCCTGCTCAAGCTGATGGCGCCCACGGCGTTCGGCGACATCGCGGCCGTGCTGGCCCTGTACCGGCCGGGCCCGATGGCCGCCAACACCCACATCAACTACGCCGACCGCAAGAACGGCCGGCAGAAGGTCGAGCCCGTCCACCCCGAGCTGGAGCAGGCGCTCGAGCCGATCCTGGGCGAGACCTACCACCTGGTCGTCTACCAGGAGCAGGTCATGGCCATCGCCCAGCAGCTGGCCGGGTACTCCCTGGGCCGCGCCGACCTGCTGCGCCGGGCCATGGGCAAGAAGAAGAAGGAGATCCTGGACGCGAACTGGGAGGAGTTCGCGGCCGGGATGAAGGGCAGCGGCTTCTCCGACCAGGCCACCAAGGCCATCTGGGACGTGCTGGTGCCGTTCTCCGGGTACGGCTTCAACAAGTCCCATACCGCCGGCTACGGGATGGTCTCGTACTGGACGGCGCACCTCAAGGCCAACTACCCGGCCGAGTACATGGCCGCCCTGCTGACCTCGGTCGGCGACGACAAGGACCGGATGGCGGTGTACCTGGCCGAGTGCCGCAAGCTGGGCATCAAGGTGCTGCCGCCGGACGTCAACGAGTCCAAGCTGGACTTCTCCCCCGTCGGCACCGACATCCGGTTCGGGCTCGGCGCCATCCGCAACGTGGGCGCCGCGGTCGTCAACTCGATCGTGTCGACCCGGCAGGAGAAGGGCAGTTACGCCTCGTTCGCCGACTTCCTGGACAAGTCCCAGATCGCGGTCTGCAACAAGCGCGTGGTGGAGTCGCTGATCCGGGCCGGCGCGTTCGACTCGCTCGGGCACACCCGCAAGTCGCTGTTCCTGGTCCAGGAGCAGGCCGTGGACTCGGTGATCAGCGTCAAGCGCCAGGAGGCCATCGGCCAGTTCGACCTGTTCAGCATGGGCGAGCCGGCCGCCGACAGCGGCGCGGCCCCGCGCATCGGGCTGGACTTCAAGCTGACCACCGAGGAGTGGCCGCGCAAGCTGCTGCTGGCCCAGGAGCGGGAGATGCTCGGCCTGTATGTCTCCGGCCACCCGCTGGACGGGGCGGAGCGGATCCTGCAGCGCAACCGGGACGCCGCCGTCGCCGAGCTGCTGGCCTCCGGCCGGACCGAGGGCGACGTGCAGGTGGCCGGGATCATCGTCTCGGTCGACCGGCGGATCAACAAGAAGAGCGGCAACCCCTGGGCCATCGTCACCATCGAGGATCTCGACGGCGCCGTGGAGTGCCTGTTCTTCCCGAAGACCTACACCCAGTACGCCCCGGAGCTGGCCGAGGACGTCGCGGTCAGCGTGCGCGGCCGGATCAACGACCGGGACGGCACCGTGAGTATCTTCGCCCAGGACATGACCACGCTCGACCTGGGCGCGGTGCGCAGCAGCGGCGGGCCGCCCGTGGTCATCGCGCTGCACGACGAGAAGGTGGACGAGAAGCTGGTCGCCGAGCTGAAGCACATCCTCCAGGCCCACCCCGGCAGCACGCCGGTCATGGTCAGGATGGAGCTGCCGGGCGGCACGCCGGTGCTGATGGAGTGCGACTTCCCCGTCCAGCCCAGCAGCAGCTTCATGGCCGACATCAAGAGCCTGCTCGGCGCGACGGCGATCGCAGCCGCCTGACCGCCAGACCCGCCGGGCGGGGGCCCGGGCCGCGCTCCGGCGTCCGGGCAGGATCGAGGACGTCCAGCTTGGGTAGGTGATGGCTGATGATTACCGAGGCGCTAGAGACCGAACGCAAGTACGAGGCCGACCCCGACGCCGTCGTGCCGGACCTCACCGGGCTTCCGCACGTCGCCGGGGAGACCGATCCCGAGGAGTTCGAGCTGGTCGCCGAGTACTTCGACACCGAAGACCTGCGGCTGATCCGGGCCGGGATCACCCTGCGCCGCCGCCGGGGTGGCGACGACGAGGGCTGGCACCTGAAGCTGCCCGCCGGGCCGGACTCGCGGACCGAGCTCCAGGTGCCGCTGCGCCGGGGCTCGGCCGTGCCCGCCGAGCTGTCCCGGCTCATCCGGGCCCAGTCCCGCACGGCCGCGCTGCGGCCGGTGGCCCGGATCGCCACCCTGCGCCGCCGCCGCGTCCTGCTGGACGGCGCCGGCGAGTCGCTGGCCGAGGTCGTCGACGACGAGGTGTCGGCGCAGAGCATGGGCCAGGTCACCACGCTGTCGCGGTGGCGCGAGGTCGAGGTCGAGCTGACCGGCGGCGGCCGGCTGCTGCTGGTCGCGGCCGATGACCGGCTCAGGAAGGCGGGCCTGCGCCCGGCCGGGCGGGCCGCCAAGCTGGAGCGGGCCCTGGCCGACCGGATGCCGTCCGCCGCCGCGCCGCCCCGGCTGAAGCCCCGGTCACGAGCCGGGGACGTGGTGCTGAGCTACCTGCGCGGCCAGGCCGACGCCCTGAAGTCGGCCGACCCCCTGGTCCGCCGGGACCAGCCCGACGCCGTGCACCAGATGCGGGTGGCCGCCCGGCGGCTGCGCGCCGTCCTCCAGTCCTTCCGGCCCATCCTGGAGGCCTCGGCCACCGCGCACCTGCGCGACGAGCTGCGGTGGCTGGGCCAGGTGCTCGGTGCCGCCCGTGACGGCGAGGTGCTGACCGGGCACCTGACCGGGCTGCTCGGCGAGGTGCCCGAGGAGCTGGTGCTCGGGCCCGTCTCAGCCGGCATCACCGAGCACTTCGGCCCCCGCAACACGGCCGCCCAGCGGGCCGCCGTCCGGGCCCTGGATTCCCGCCGCTACGTCGCGCTGCTCGACGAGCTCGAGGGACTGCTGACTGAGCCGCCGCTCACCGAGGCCGCCGCCGCCCCGGCGATGACCCTGCGCCAGCCCGTCGAGCGGGCCTACCGCCGCCTGCACAAGAGGATCCGGCGCGCCCTCGCCATGCCCGCCGGGCACGACAAGGACCTCGCCCTGCACGAGGCCCGCAAGGCGGCCAAGCGAGCCCGCTACACCGCCGACGTCCTGATCCCGATCGCGGGCCGGCCGGCCAGGCGGTTCTCCAAGCGGATGACCAGGATCCAGACCGTGCTCGGCGACCACCAGGACCTGGTGATCGCCCGGGCCGCGATCCGCGACCTCGGCGTCCGGGCCAGCCGGGCCGGCGAGAACGCCTTCACCTACGGCCTGCTGTACGAGCGCGACGCCGAGACCGCGCGCAAGCTCCAGCACCGGGCCAGGCGCGTCTGGCGGAAGGCCTCGCGCGCCAAGTACCGGAACTGGCTCGCCCCATAGAATCATCTCGAACAAATGGTCGATTCCGGTACCGTATACCCGTCGGCTGACAGACGAGGGGGCAGCACATGAACGCACCGGAGGCTGTCGGCAGCGACCGCCTCGGTGCCGGACGCCAGCCCGGTCACGTGATCGGCGCGCTCGTGGCCGGCGCCTCCGGACCTAGCTCCCTGGCGTCCTAGTCGAGGTCGAACGCGGCCCGGATCGCGACGGCCAGCTCGGCCTCCTGGCCGGGCAGCAGATAGCCGAGCTGCCGGCCCAGGGCCGTCCTGGGCACCGTCACGATGTTGTCGCAGCTGATGACGCCGCCCTGCTCCAGGCCGTTGGCCGGCCCCACCGTGACCTCAGTCGACAGGCCGCGCGCGGTGCTGGTGATCGGCGCCACCGTCACCCTGGCCAGATGAGGCCGCACAAGTTCCCTGGTCAGGACCACCACCGGCCGGTCCCGGTCCAGCCAGGCGGCGTGGATCGGCCGCACTAGCCGAGGTCCATGGGCGTGCCCGCGGCGTAGTCCGCCAGGCCGTCCAGGTCCCGATCCGGTCCGGCGGCGGCCAGGATGTCGGCGTCCCTGGCCGCGATCCGCCGGCGGATCTCCCTGGCCAGGGCCTGCTCGACCACTGCGGCCCGGCTCGGCGCCTGGCCCTCGGCGACCAGCCGGTCCAGGAACTCGACCATCTCGTCGGGCAGCCGCACGGCGATCTGCATCGTCATGTCATGACGGTACCCATTCTGGTACTCAGAATGCATCCCACTATGGGATGTATTGTCAATCCCATTCTTGGCTAGGTTCCGAGGGCCTGGAAGCCGTCCGGGCCGGACCAGTGGAAGGGCGGTCCGCCCGCCAGGCCCGGATAGGCCACGGCCATGCCCCGCTCCGGGGTCATGGACCACAGGCGGTAGTTCTCCGAGGTGGCCTGCTCCTCCCAGTCCGGCGTCCACTCGGGCACGTAACGGTCGTAGATGCGGCGGACCCGGTCGTCGTCCCTGGCCGCGGCCAGCCGGGCCGGGCCGGTCATCCGCACCTGGCGCACGTCATCCGGCGGGCTGAACGTCGCCACCATGACGGCCACCGGCTCGTTCCGCTCGGCGGCCCGCAGGAACGGCGCGGGCTCGTCCCGCGGCGTGTGGAACCAGACCTGCCCGTCCTCGACGGCGAACCACATCATGGCCAGGGCGGGCCGCCCGCGGCCGGTCACGGTCGCGACGCTGGCCGGGCGGCCCGGCTCAGCGAGAAAGGACAGCACGTCGAAACTGGGTTCGTCCATGCGGGACATCGTGCAACCTCGACCGCGCTTGAGGTCAAGCCGCAGGTCATGCGCGTCTAGCGCACATGCGTGACGCACATGCGCGCGGCGTTTCCGCGGAAACGCGGCCCGGCCGCCCCTGGCCGACGGCGTCAACAGCGCGGGCCGACTGCCGGAGCACGGCGCGCCCGCGGGCTAGCTGACCGCCAGCAGCGTGACGGCCACGGCGGCGACGAGCAGCCCGGAGATCTGGGTGCCGGTCAGCCGCTCGCCCAGCACGCGCCGGGCCAGCAGCACCGTCGACCCCGGGTACAGCGCGGTGATCACGGCCACGACGACCAGGCTGCCGCTGCGGACCGCGAGCAGGAACGCCACGTTGGCGGCGGCGTCGAACAGCCCGCTGACCACCGCGAGCCGGGTGGTCCCTGGCCCGGCCGGGGCCAGCCGGCGGCGCCGCCAGCCCGCGGCGCCCAGCAGCACGACCGTGGAGACCGCCCGGCAGACGACCAGCGGGGCGACGCCGCTGTCGTGCGGCGTCTTGCTCAGGCAGATGAGCTGGGCGGCGATGGCCACGCCCGCGCCGACGGCCAGGGCCAGCGCGACCGGGCTGGGCCGCCGGCCGCGCTCGCCCGCGCTGGCGCTGACGGCGGCCACGGCGGCGATGGCCAGCACGATGCCGACGGCGCCGGCGGCGCTGAGCCGCTCCCCCTCGGCCAGGCCCACGGCGGCCGGCAGCACGGCGGAGACGACGGCGGTGACCGGCGACAGGATGCCCATCGGGCCGAGGGCCAGGCTCTGGTAGAGCAGCGCGAACGCCGCCGACGAGGCCAGCCCGGCGGCGGCGCCCCAGGCCAGCGCGGCAGCCGGCCAGCGGGCGCCGAGCACGAGCAGCAGCCCGGCCTCGACGGCCAGGCTGACCGGCAGGGTCACCGCGCAGACGCGCAGCACCGGGGCGGCGCGGGTGGCCAGGCCGCCGACGAAGTCGGACACCCCGTAGGACAGCGAACTGGCCACGGCCAGCAGGACAGCGAGCACCGCTACAACATATACTGACCGTGTGGTGCAACGAAATGACCGCATGATGATGTCAGCGGTGGCCGGGACGGTGCGCGGGCTACGGCACAGCCGCGGGCTGTCGGCGGACCAGCTGGCCGCCCGCGCGGGCGTGAGCAAGGGCGCCCTGGTGGCGCTGGAGAACGCCACCGCGAACCCCAACCTGGCCACCCTGGTCCGGATCGCCGACGCGCTGGGCGTCCCGGTCTCCACGCTCGTCGAGCAGTCCCCCGAGCGCCAGGTGGTCATCAGCGACGCCGCCGCGGCCGAGCCGCTGTGGCGGGGCGCGGGCGGCGGCACGGCCCGCCTCCTGCTCACCACGCCGACCGCGGCGCCGGTGGAGCTGTGGCGCTGGCACCTCGGTCCTGGCGAGGCCTACGACAGCCACCCGCACCCGGCCGGGATCGTCGAGACGGTCACGGTCATCGGCGGCAGCGCCGTGATCACCGTGGACGGCACCGAGCACGCCATCGGCGACGGCATGACGGCGACGTTCGCGGCCGACGTGAGCCATTCCTACCAGGGCGGGCCGGCCGGCGCCGAGCTGCTCATGACCGTGCACCTGCCCGCCAGCAACCCGAAGGGCCAGCCCGCGCCATGACCAGTCCACTTTCTCCCGAGCCCGCCGAGGCACCCGAGCAGTGGCTGGCCCGGGCCCGCGTGGATGCCGATGTGTTTGCGCTATGCCCCGGCTACGCCGCGCTGCTGGTCGCCGCGGAGGGCCTGCGACCCGGCCCGAGCGACGCGGCCAGCGACGCCCTGCTGACCGCCGCGCAGGCCAGGGCCACCACGATGCTGGCCGGTGGCCCGCCCGAGGAGCTGGCCCAGGTCGGGCAGTGGCGGGCGGCGTACCGCGCGTTCGGGGCCAGGCCGCAGCGCACCCGGCCCAGCGTGGAGGCGCTGCTGCGGCGGCTCGACGCGGGGCTGCCGCGCGTGGACCGCATCACCGACGCCTACAACGCGGTCTCGGTCGGCTGCCTGCTGCCGGTGGGCGGCGAGGACCGGGCCGCCTACGCCGGGCCGGCCTGCCTGGTCCGCGCGACCGGCGCCGAGGACTTCGACACCACCGCGAACGGCGCGCCCGTGGTCGAGCATCCCGACCCCGGCGAGGTGGTCTGGCGCGACGACAAGGGCGTGACCTGCCGCCGGTGGAACTGGCGCCAGTGCACCCGCACCCGCATCACCGGCGCCACCACCAGCGCGGTGTTCATCCTCGACGGCCTGCCCGCGCTGGGCCCGGACGGGCTGAGCGCGGCCGCCGACGAGCTGTGCACGGCGCTGGCCGCGCTGAGCCCGCGGGCCCGGTTCGCCCGCCGGCTGATCGACGCGCCGCCGCCCGGCGGCATGGCCGGTGAAGGACCCGCAGGCAGCTAGAGCCTGTCCGGTCGATCATGTGCCGGTAGCGTTCCGGTGTGGCCAGGACCGATGTGCAGGGCCCCGGAGTGTTCCCTGGATGTCTGATTGATCATGGGATGCCGGGGAGCGCGAGGACGCTGATCGGGTCGAGGTGGGCTCGGCGACCGACTTCGTCACTCCAGGCCCGCCAGTCACAACAGCCTCAAACCCGGTCAAGCACGGAACACTCCGGGGCCCTGGGGCCATAGTGACGCGGCGCAGACAGCCGCGAATGTCAGATCCCGCTATTAGGTTCCCCGCCATGCGAGAACTCATTGACGCCCTGGTCCGGTCCGCCGAACGAGAGGGCATGGAACTCTACGGAGTGCACATCTACCGCCGCGGTGCCGAGCCGGTCGAACGCAGGCTCCGCTCGGACGACCGAGTCGACGTGCGGTCGGTCTCGAAGACCTTTACGTCCGTAGCGCTTGGCATCGCCGAAGCCGAAGGCCGCCTCGCCCTGGACGACCCCGCCCTCAAGTACTACCCCGAGCTAGCCGGCTCGGCCGCGCCCCGCCTGGACCAGGTCACGCTCCGGCACTTGCTCATGATGACGTCCGGCAGCCCGTACTCCTGGTCCGCCTACGACCCCGTCGTAGTCCCGGACCTAGCCGCTGACTTCTTCGCGACCCCGCTGGCGCACGAGCCCGGCACGTATTTCAGGTACGCCGGCATCGGCCCGTACGTAGCGGCCCGCGCCCTGCGCGCCGCGACCGGCGCCAACGTCCGCGACTACCTGCTGCCCCGCCTCTTCACCCCGCTGGCCATCCACAACCCCCAGTGGCACACCTGCCCCCTCGGCCATCCGGTAGCGGAGAGCGCCCTCTACCTGAGGACGTCCGAACTGGCCCGCTTCGGCCGCCTCCTGCTAGACGAGGGCCGCCACGAAGGCCGCCAGCTGGTCCCCGCCGAATACTGCGCACGAATCGCGACTGAAACCGTCCCGACCGTGAAGGACCCAGCAGACGAAGGCTTCCGCCTCTCGGACAGTTACGGCCTCGGCGTCTGGTGCACCCCCGGGGAAAAAACGTACAAAATGGCAGGCCTCTACGGCCAGCTCTGCATAATCTCCCCGGATAAGGAAGCGGTGGTAACCGTAACCGCCCACGTGGAAGGGGGCGGCTCCCAGCGAACCTCTATAACAGCCCTAATAGACGAAGAGATCGTAGCCCGCCTATAAAGGCAAGCGTTCCTCGGATGAAAAAGAATGGCGGCTCGCAGCCCATGGAGCGGCAGGATTCCCTGTTGTGCTTGCGGGTCGAGCCTTGGGCGCCGGATCACTGGATGCGTCCGGGCGAGGTGTTCACAGTCGCGACGCGGGCGGATCCGGAGAATGCGCCGTTCAACGTGGTGGTGCCCGGGCAGGGTATCTCCATCTGGGTGAACGCCGGCCTCGACGCCGAGGTCTTCGATGCGCAGGGCGGGCTGGTGCCTTGCGCGCATCACCGGCCGGACGGCGTGTTCAAGAGCGCAGCCAGATGACCAGCGCGGCAACCGTCGTCGTGCCGAGGTAGATGTAGCAGCGCTTGTCGTAGCGGGTGGCGACCGCACGAAACTGCTTGAGCTTGTTGATCGCCCGTCCGACGGTGTTGCGCTTCTTGTAGCGCTCGGCGTCGAAGCCCGGTGGCCGCCCTCCGGGCGATCCTTTGCGCCGGCGGGCGGCCTGGGAGCCGGACTTCTCCGGGATGGTGTGCGAGATACCTCGTCGCCTCAGGTACCGGCGAATGAGACTGTTGCTGTACGCCTTGTCCGCAGCCACGCTGCCGGGCTTGCGGCGGGGCCGGCCGACGGGCCGGGGAACCCGGATCTTGTCCAACACCGCCTCGAACTGCGTGCAGTCCGCTCGTTGGCCTTCAGTGATGAGCAGCGAGAGCGGTCGGCAGCGTCCGTCGGCGCTCAGGTGGATCTTGGCGGTGAACCCGCCGCGTGAGCGGCCGAGCCCTTCGGCACCTGCACCACCTCCGCCAGGCGGTCGCACAAGCTCAGCCGGGCTGCTTCGCCCGTCAGTTCGGTGATCACGCCACCGTCCGCATCGCCTATTGCTGACCGGCAGAAACGGCCGCAACTGCTCCCACTCAGCGTCTGTCAGATCACCCCGCCCCATGCCAGGACAACGAGCAGGACTGCCCAAAGTCACACGATCGACCGGACAGGCTCTAGTCAGCCCGGCAGCAGGAGCAGTTTCCCGGTGGTGCGCCGGGCAGCCAGGTCGTCCTGGGCCCGGGCCGCCTCGGCCAGCGGGTACCGGCCGCCGACCCGGACCGACAGGCGCCCGTCCGCGATCCACTCGAACAGGTCCCCGGCCCGCTGGAGCAGCTCGCCGCGGCTGGCGATGTAGCTGGCCAGCGTGGGCCGGGTCAGGAACAGCGACCCGCCGGTGTTCAGCCGCTGCACGTCGAACGGGGGTACCGGCCCGCTGGCCGCCCCGTACAGCACCATGTACCCGCGCGGCCGCAGCGCGGCCAGGCTGTCGTCGAAGGTGGCCTGGCCGACCCCGTCGTAGACCACCGCCGCGCCGGCCCCGCCGGTCGCCTCCCGCACCACGGCGCCGAAGTCCGCGTACCCGGCCACGTGCGGCGCGCCCGCCTCCCGCGCGAGCTGCGCCTTGGCCTCGGTCGAGGTCGTCGCCACGACCACGCCGCCGCGCAGCCCGATCATCTGGGTCAGCAGCAGGCCCACGCCGCCGGCCGCCGCGTGCACGACCGCCACATCGCCGGCCGCCACCGGGTAGGTGGCGTGGCACAGGTAGTGCGCGGTCATGCCCTGGAGCATCACCGCCGCGGCCAGCTCCAGGCTGACCCCGGCCGGGACGTGGACCGCGCGCTGCTCGGCCACGACGGCCTGCTCGGCGTAGCTGGCCGGGCTGTCCGACCAGGCCACCCGGTCACCCGGCTGGAAGCCGGCCACGCCCTCGCCGACCGCCGTCACCGTGCCGGCCCCTTCGGCGCCGGGCACGTACGGCACCGCCCCGGTGTAGGGCGGCCGGCCTTCCCGCCGGTAGATGTCGACAAAGTTGACCCCGGCCGCCGCCACGCTGACCAGCAGCTCGCCCGGGCCAGGACTCGGGTCCGCCCAGTCGTCCGCCCGCAGCACCCCGGACCCGCCGTGCTCTCGCACCACCACCGCTCGCATGCGTCCATCATGACCGACGCGGCGTAGGGTGGTCAGCCGGGCCGGCCGTGACGGGCCAGGCGGGACGGGCAGCGAGGAAGGCACCATGATCACGGCAGGCTGGCACCGATCCGCCCCGGCGGGTCACCGTGAGCGTGAAGTCCGCCGATGACCACCGCCGCACGCTGGCCGCGGCCACGGCCGCTGGTCGGGGACGCGACCAGCAGCGCCGAGCGGGCCAGCGACCCGATGAGCTGGGCCCTGCCCGAGCCGACCCGGGCCGCGCTGGCCGAGGTCATCGCGGCCCGCCGGGACGTGCGCCGGTTCCGCGCCGACCCGGTCAGCGACGAGATCCTGGCCGCCGTGCTGGCCGCCGGGCACGCCGCGCCCAGCGTCGGCCACTCCCAGCCGTGGCGCTTCATCGTCGTCCGGGACCCGGCCGTGCGGGCCAGCGCGGCGGTCATGGCCGACCGGGCCCGGCTGGCCCAGGCCCGGCAGCTTGACCCGGATAGCGCCCGGCACCTGCGCAGCCTCCAGCTCGAGGGGATCCGCGAGGCCCCGGTGGGCGTGGTCGTGTGCTGCGACCGGCGCGCCCGCCCGGCCGGGGTGCTGGGCCGCGCCACCTTCCCCGACACCGACCTGTGGTCGTGCGCCTGCGCCATCGAGAACATCTGGCTCACCGCCCGCGCGCACGGCCTCGGCCTGGGCTGGGTCACCCTGTTCGAGCCCGCCGAGCTGGCCGCGCTGCTGCACCTGCCCGACGGCGTGGTGACGCTCGGCTGGCTGTGCCTGGGCTGGCCCGACGAGCGCCCGCCCGCCCCCGGCCTGGAACGCCACGGCTGGTCCCGCCGCCTCCCCCTGGCCGACGTCGTCCTCCACGACCGCTGGCCGGACGCCGCCGCGCCGACCGCCCCGCGCGACCGTGCCGCGTCAGGCCCGGCTGCCCGCGAGCTCGCGGCCAGCGACGTGAGCGCACGAGCCGACATGACCCAAGGCCACGAGGCCAGCCCGGAGCCCGGCGCAGGCTACGGCACCGGCCCGAGCACCGACGCCAGCCCGAGCGCGGGCACCGCGACCACGGCCGCCGCGCCCGCCGCGCGGGTCCGGGCCAGGGACACCGAGGACCGCCTGCTCGCCGCGCCCGGCTCGCTGGGCCTGCTCGGTGACATCCTGCTGCGCGCCGAGTCGGTGCTCTCCCCCGCCGCCACGGCCGGCACGCTGCTGATCGCCGCCGCCGACCACCCCGTCGCCGACCTCGGCGTGAGCGCCTTCCCGCGCAGCACCACCCGCCTGGTCGCCCGCGCGCTCGCCGCCGGCCAGGGCCAGGGCGCCGCCATGGCCCGCGCCACGGGCGTGGCCGTTCGCCTGGCCAACTGCGGCATCGACGGCGACCCGCTCCCGGACTGGCCGGACGTCCGCCCCGCCGCCCCGCGCGGCGACCTGGCCACCGCAGACGCGCTCGCCCGAGCCGACGTCGCGGGCCTGCTGGCCGCAGGCGAGCGGACCGGCCGCGAGCTAGCCCAGGCGGGCCCGGTGGCGCTCGGCGAGGTCGGCATCGGCAACACCACCGTCGCGGCCGCCCTGGCCGCCGCCCTGCTCGGCGCCCCCGCCCGGGACGTCATCGGTCGCGGCGCGGGCAGCGACACCGCCATCGTGGCCCGCAAGCAGGAAGTCGTCGCCCGGGCACTGGCCCGGATGGGCCCGCGGCTACCCGGGCCCGGAACGCTGAGCACCGCCGAGCTGGGCGACGTGCTGGCCGGCCTCGGCGGTCCCGAGCAGGTGTTCCTGACCGGCGCCTGCCTCGGCGTAGCGGCCGCCGGCGGCCTCGTCGTGCTCGACGGCCTGCTGACCAGCGTCAGCGCGCTGGCCGCCGTCCGTCACCGGCCCGAGGTTCAGGATCACCTCGTCGCCGGGCACCGCAGCGCCGAGCCCGCTCACCTGCGCGTGCTCGACGCCCTCGGCCTGGAGCCGCTGCTCGACCTGCGCCTGAAGGCCGGCGAGGGCGTCGGCGCCGTCCTCGCCCTGTCGATGCTCGCCCGGGCCCGCCACGCCCGCACTCTCACCGCCGCCACCGACTGACCGCAGCCAGACTGGTCCGGACCATCGGGTCTATAACACCGACGACCCGAACCGAACTGCTCAGCCTGCCCAGGGCGGATGGGACGAATGGCGCGACTGAGGGTGATGGGCTGGCGCAACCGGGCCAGAGGTCGGGCCTCGGCAGAGCCTGGCCTGGGCGCGGCCGACCCCGGGCGAGCCACGCCAAGGCAGGCGGCAGGTCCTGGCCGCCCAGGCCCGGCGGGGTCAGGGGGTGAGGGCCGGGACCAGGCCGGCCGCCGCCCTGGCAATCACATGGCGGCGGAACTCCTCCGCCGCTGGCAGCAGCCGTCGCTCCGCTGACCAAGTCAGGGTGATCTCCCTGGCCGCCCACACATCGTCGATCTCGCAGTAGCGCAGCGGCCCCGCGCCCGACTCCGGCGAGCCTTCGCGCGGCGCGGGCACGATGGCCACGCCCAGGCCGGCGGCCACGAAGCCGCGCACGGTCGACAGGTCGTCGCCCTCGAACACCACGTCCGGCCGGAACCCGGCCTCCTCGCACAGGTCATCGCCGAGCTTGCGCAGGGCGGCCGTGCGGCGCAGGGCCACGAACGGCTCGCCCGCCAGCGCGGCCAGGCTGATCTGGGCCCCGGTGGCCAGCTGGTGGTCGCGGGGCAGCGCCACCCGCAGCGGCTCGACGGCCACGAGGCGGGAGTGCAGGGCGGGGTCGCGCGGGCCGCGGATGCCGATCTCCAGGTCGGCCCGGCCGCCGCTGAGCGGCGGGGCGTGGAGCTCGTCGCGCACCTCGGTGAGCTGGAAGCTGATGCTCGGGTGGCGGGCCCGGAAGCTGCTGACCAGGTCGGGCACGAGCCAGCTGCCCAGTGAGTGCTGGAAGGCCAGCGCCACGGTGCCGCTGTCGGGGTCGATGAGCTGGTTCACGGCGGCGATGCCGTCGTCGAGATGGTGCAGCATCACGTCCACGTGCCGCTTGAACACCGTGCCGGCCAGCGTCATCCGCAGGGTGCGCCCGGACTTGCGCAGCAGCGGGGTGCCGACCTCGGCCTCGAGGCGGGCCAGGGCGCGGGACACGCCGGACTGGGTGACCGGCTCGACCTCGCTGACCTCGGTCACCGTCGTGCCGTCCGCGACCTGCTGAAACCACCGCAAGGCGTCAGTATCCATACCCATGACTCCACATCATAGTTGCCTTGCAATCTTGTCATTGGACGCATGGATGGTTCATCGGTAACCCTGGAAGTGCACGGCCCGCCCACCGGCGGGACCCGTCATCCAAGGAAGGACACGAAGTGCAGGACACCAGGTACTCCCTCGGGCCGCTCTGGGCCGAGATCCGGGCTGAGCTGCGCGACATGCGTGCCGCGCGAGCGGCCCGCAAGGCGCTGCGGCGCGACCTGGCTTACGCGGCGCCGCGCGACTTTGCCGAGCTGGAGGCCATCCTCGAGCGTTACCCCGAGTCGCAGACCGCCGACGTGCGGGGCGTCATCAACGAGCGCCGGACCGAGCTGCAGCTGGCCTCGGTCCCGTTCCCCGGCCGGTAATCCGACTCCCCGCTATCCCCGCTATCCCCCTGACCTGCGCGCCTGCCGCGTTCTGACGGCCAGTGCTGGTAGTTTCACCAGCACGGGAGCAGCGCAGGCACGGGGGGAACCATGCCAGCAACCATTTCGGCCGCCCGGTTCAGCCGGGCGGCCCTCGTCGTCCTCACTACCGCGACGATCGCCGGGATCTTAGCCGCCGGGCACGCGCCGCTGGCCCGCGACGTCCCGTCCTCCAGCCGGATCCCGGTCACCCGCGGCGGCGCGGGCGACCACCGGGGCACGTCCCGGCTGGAACGCTTCATCGGCGCCGGCGGCCCGCTGGCCGGGGTCAGGAACTACCTGCGCACCCGGTCCGGCGTCGTCCAGGTCGCGCTCTACAACCGGCGCGACGGGCGGACTTACCTGCTCCAGACGGCGGGCGCGACGCAGTACACGGCCAGCATCGTCAAGGCCGACATCCTGGCCCGGTGGCTGCGTCAGTATCAGTCGAAGCCGGGGGTGATCCCGGCCAGCATCCCGTACTCGATCAGGTACCTGATGACGAACATGATCACCATGAGCGACAACTCGGCGGCCACGGGGCTGTTCTACTTCGGCGGCGGCTGCACGGCGCTGACCAGGTTCAACACGCTGATCCCGACCCGCGACACGACGGTCGGCTGCCAGACGCCGGACTACTACGGCTGGGGCAACACCACCACCTCGGCGGCCGACCAGGCGGCCATCATCAAGACCTTCGCCTACCCGGGGCCGGTCCTCGGCCCGGCCGCGCGCGACTACGGGCTGCACCTGATGGAAAGCGTGATCCCGGCTCAGCGGTGGGGCATCACCTGCGGCCCGTGGGGGTCGTCGTGCGCGCCGCCGGACTACGCCCACCCGGTGCCGGGCGTGACGGTGGCGCTGAAGAACGGCTGGAAATTCGTGCCCACCTGCACGCAGCAGGACGATTCCTGCCCCTGGCAGGTCAACAGCATCGGCTGGGTCCGCGGCCAGGGCCGCGACTACGTGCTGGCCGTGCTCACCACCGACGACCCGCCCGCGCCGGGCACCCAGGGCCTGGACTACGGGATCACGACCATCCAGGGCGTGTCCCAGCTCATCTGGGGCAACCTTCAGCATTAACAAAGGACGGCTCGCTGTCAGGGTCTGCTGGTAGGACTGGGCACCATGACCGGAACCCCCATGCGCTACGCCGTCGTGCTCCCCGGCGGCACCGCCACCGAGCAGCTTGAGCTGGCCGTGCTGGCCGAGGAGGCCGGCTGGGACGGCGTCTTCGGCTGGGAAACCGCCTACGGCGTGGACCCGTGGACCCTGCTGGCCGCCGTCGCGGCCCGGACCAGCCGCGTCCGGCTGGGCACCATGCTGACCCCGCTGCCGTGGCGCCGGCCCTGGAAGCTGGCCAGCCAGGTGGCCACGCTGGACCAGCTATCGGGCGGGCGGGCCATCCTGGGCATCGGCCTGGGCGCGGCCGACGCCGAGCTGCCTGACACCGGCGAGGTCACCGGCCTGCGCGACCGGGCCGAGCGGCTGGACGAGGGCATCGACCTGATCCGGGCGTTGTGGCAGGGCGAGCAGGCCTACGACGGCCAGCACTACCGGTACCGGGCCGGCAGCATGAACGTGGGCGCATCGGTCCGGCCGGTGCAGGACCCGCTGCCGATCTGGGTCGTCGGGGTATGGCCCCGGCCGAAGTCGATGCGCCGGGTCCTGCGCTGTGACGGGCTGATCCCGCAGTTCGCGGACGAGGAGCACGCCGGGCCGGACGGCGCGCGGGCGGCCCGGGCCTGGCTGGCCGAGCACGGGGCGGCGCCGGGCCTGGACGTGATCTCCGACGGGCAGACCCCGGCCGACGACCCGGCCGCCGCGGCGGCGCTGGTCGCGCCCTGGGCGCAGGCGGGCGTCACCTGGTGGCTGGAGACCCGGTGGGGCGGCCAGGACGACCTGGCCGACCGGCTAGGGCAGACGCGCGAGCGGATCGCGGCCGGCCCGCCGCGCAGCTGATCCGGGGCCGCGCACAGCCGAGGCCGCGCACAGCCCGGGCCGCGCACAGCCCGGGCCGCGCACAGCCCGGGCGGGCACAGCCGGGGCGGGCACAGCCGGGGCGGGCACAGCCGGGACGGGCACAGCCCGGGCGGGCACAGCCCGGGCGGGCACAGCTGGGACGGGACAGCTGGGAACAGGGTCAGCCGCGGCGGGCTCAGCCGCGTGCGGGCTGGTGCGCGTACTCCTGTGAGGTGTAGATGACGGCCAGCTCGGCGGCGGCCGGGTCGTGCTCGCCCAGCACCTGCCGGACCCGGCTCAGCGCGCACGGCCCGAGGAGGTCGTAGGTCGCGTGGAACAGCTCGGCGGCCTCGGTGAGCGGCCAGCCGGGCGGCAGCAGCTCGGCGGGCAGGCCGGGGTCGAAGGACAGGAAGCTGCGCCAGATGTCGATGGTCGCGGTCCGGGTGACCAGGGCCTCCGCGCCGCTGACGCCCTCGCCGCGGGCCCGGTCAAGCACCGGGCCGAACCGGCTGATGAACGCCTGGTAGCGGGCGCGGAGCACATCGAGGTCCCAGGCCCGGATCGGGTTGCCGTCGCCGCGTTCGCCCACCGCGCCGGTGCTGATCGACCCGGCGGTCACGCCCACCTCGGACAGCGCACGGGCCGCAGCCGCGGACCGGTCGCCGGGCGCGTACCAGTCCGAGCGCAGCGGCGCGAAGCCCAGCCACCGCAGCCGCCGGATCAGCGGATTGCGGGCGCGGCTCATCGACTCCGGCACGCCGAAGCTGACCCGGGTCCAGGTGCCGTCCCAGGCCGGGGGGCGCACGCCGAACGTGAAGATCCGCACGGCACCCTCGGCGATGATCCGCATGCCGCTGGACGTGGTCCGGTACCGGGGGGCGGACCCGTCGGGCAGCGCCTCCAGCATGCCCTGGCGGGTCATCCGGCTGACCGCCGCCTCGGCGCTGGACACCGGGACGCCGAACTCGGCCAGCAGGCCGGCCAGGGCGGCGTCGGCGATCGACTCGTCTCGCCGGAACCAGTAGTCACCGAGCAGGGTCATCAGGAGGTAGTGCGGCCGGGAGCCGGGAAAGGCGAGAGCGTCCTCGATCGCATAACCGGGCAAAGCGCACCTCCCCCTCAGGCTCGAACCCGCTCAGGCCCCATGCCCGGAACAGGCAGGGCGAATGCCCGATCATTCATATTCCTGACCGCCGGCGGGCCTGTCAAAAGGACCCTCGGGCGGGCCGGGCCGAAGGACTCAGCCGCCGGGGGCGGGGTCGCGCCGGAAGTAGCTGTAGTCGTAGGGGTTGTGCACCGGCTCGACCGGGATCCGGGCAGGATGCATCGTGGCCTGGAAAACCTCCGGGCCGAGCGCTGAGCGGACGTAGCCCACGCTGTCGGCGACCTCCCGCCGGGCCCGGGCGACCAGGCCGTCCAGCAGCAGCCGGTGATCGTGCTTGAGCACCCGCCCGTTCACCATGACGGTGTGCACGTCGGCCCGCTGGGCCTGGAACACCACGTGACCGGCCGGGTGCAGCACCGGGCCCATGACCGGGGAGTCGTCGGCGTGCAGCAGGACCAGGTCGGCCAGCTTGCCGGGGGTGATGCTGCCGAGCCGGTCGCCCAGGCCGAGGTGGTCGGCGCCGGCCTGGGTGGCGTACCGGACGACGTCACCGGCGCGCAGGTCCAGGCTGGTGACGGTCTCGCCGCGCTCGTGGGCGAGCTGATGCTGCCGGGCCCGGTCGGCGTTCAGCGTGGCCCGCATGGCGGCGAACATGTCCGCGCTCCACCAGGCGCTGGTGTCGGCGGACAGCGAGACGGGGACGCCATGCTGGCGCAGCGCGAAGCTGGACGGGTAGCCCTGCCCGGCGCTGCACTCGCTCTCGGCCGACACCGAGGCCTGGCCGCCGGACGCGGCGATGCGCAGGTAGGAGTCGGGCGACAGGCTGGCCGCGTGCACGTGCCGGAGCCGGTCGGTCAGCTCGCCGTGCTCGGCCAGCACGGTGATGCTGGCGTCCCCGGTGACGCCCCAGACCCCGGTGTGCGTGGTGACCAGCACGTCCAGCTCGCGGGCGACGGCGAACGCGGCCGCCTCGCGGAAGGCGGGGTCGCCGGTGACGTTGAAGGCCAGCATGAAGCCGAGCATGTCGCCCCGCCCGGCCAGCCGCCGCGCGGCGAGCGACCGGAAGGCGGGGTCCGCGGTCCACTCCCACGGGGCCTGGTAGTTGTTGCCGTAGGCGAGCACGAACCGGGCCGGCACCGCCTCCAGCGCGTCCACCGCGGCCTCGGCGTGATCCACGGTGCGCAGGCCGTGCGACCAGTCCACGGTGGTGGTCACGCCGGCGTCGACCGACTCGATGGCGGACAGCAGGTTGCCGGCGTAGATGTCCTCGGGGCGGAACAGGTGGGTCCAGTCCCGGTAGTAGAACTGGAAGTAGTTGGTCAGCGACCAGTCGGCGCCGATCCCCCGCTGAGCGGTCTGCCACATGTGCCGGTGGGTGTCCACCATGCCCGGCATCAGGATGCCGCCGGCGGCGTCGATGACCACCGCGTCCGGCGGGACCGCGAGCGACCGGCCCACGGCCTGGATGCGCTCGCCCGCGACGAGCACGTCACCATCGGAGATGACCCCGGCCGCGGGGTCCACGGTGAGCACCGTGGCGCCGCGGAACAGCACGGGCCGGCCGGGCCCGAACTGATCGGCAATGGCTGATCCGGGCCCGCTCACGGGGACAGGCTAGCGGGCCGCCGGGCTAGCCGGCGCCGCAGGGCGGCGAGGCCCTGGCGGGCTCGGGAATCCGCCAGGCGGCGGCCGCGGCGGCCACCGCCTCGGCCGCCCCGGTCATGTCGGGCTGGGTCCGGACCGCGCGGCCGGCCAGGAAGGCCCGGACGATCCGCTGCACCGGTGGGTCGGTGGCCAGGGCGCCGTGCCAGGCGGGCACGACCACGGTGTGCGGCGGCAGCGTGCAGGCGGGCAGGGTGACGGCGTCGGCCAGCGGCACCACGTTGAGCCAGTGCGCCGGGTCGCGGCGGGCCAGCTTGATGGCCTGGCGCGCGAACCGGGCGCCGGACCGGTCCACCGAGCCGATCAGCTCCTGGGCGCCCGAGGCCCCGTACGGGGACAGCCCGCCGATGAACCGCACCACCGCCTGGAGCTCGTAGCCGGGGGCCATGCCGCTGCCCTCGCCCCCGTCGTCGGGGTAGCTGACCTGGCCGGGCGCGAGGATCGGGCTGAGCAGCACGACGGAGCCCACCGGGACCCGCGGGTGCCGGGCCAGCATGGCGTAGACGCCGAGCGTGCCCTCGCTCTCGGCCACGATGTCCACCGGCTGGCCGGTCTGGTCATGCAGCCGCCAGACCTGGGCGGCGATCCGGTTGCCCAGCGTGGCCAGCCGCAGGTTGCTGGCCGCGCGCCCGTAAGGCAGCGGCTGCCCGGCGGCGCTCAGCCCGCGATAGGAGAACCGCCGGATGACCCCGTCCGGCGACAGGGCGCGCAGCCCGGCCGAGCCCGCGCAGCACGAGGAGCCGAAGCCGGCGATCTCCAGCAGCGCCGGGGTCCGGCGGCCGGCCGGCCCGTGCGGCCCGTGCGGCGCGGCCGGGGCGGCCCCGGCCCGCGGCGAGGAGCCGGGATCGGGCTGGGCCTGCAGGCTTACCGCGCTGGCCCGCTGCGAGCCCCCCGCGGCCGAGAACGTCAGCCGCAGCGAGCCGATCACCAGCGCCACCGCGATCAGCACCGCCAGCGGGGCCACCGGCAGCAGCCGGGACACCCGCGGCAGCCGCCGCGGCCGCAGCTGCCGGGCGGCCAGGGCCGCGGTCACGCCGCGCCAGGCCCTGGCGTTGAACAGGCCGGCCAGCCCGGCCACCGGCACGGCCCAGGCGTCGGGCAGCGAGCCGATGACCGCGGCCGCGGCCGACAGCACCAGGAAGCTGGCCAGCGCCCAGGCCGCCACCCGGGCCGGGGGCAGCACCTGCCACCAGCCGCCGGCCACGCCCGCGTGGCTGAGCAGCGCGGTCATCAGCAGCAGCACGGGCAGGGAGGCCAGCAGCGGCCAGGAGAACGGCAGTACCGCGACCCCGAACGCCAGGGTGGCCAGCGGCGACAGCACCACGATGACCAGCGCCGTGGCCACCGCCCCGGTGCGCAGCAGGACCGGCAGCGACGGGGGCGCGGCGTCCCGCGGCCAGGCCAGCCGGATCAGCGCGGCGTTGAGCAGCGTGCGGACGATGACCAGCCCGAACAGCGCGGCCCAGAAGCCGAGCAGGGAGCCGGCCCAGGCGCCGCCGAAGCCGTACAGCCAGCGCAGGTCGTGGAAGACCGCCAGCGGGGCCACCGCCGTGACCTGCGGCGCCAGCGCCCGGGCCGCCGGGGCGAAGGCCAGCAGCAGCCCGGCCTCGGCCATCGCGGCCCCGGCGGCGGTCACCATCAGCGCCGGGTGCCTGAGCAGCCCGTCCGGCCGGTTCCCCGTCATGTCCCCGCCGGTCACTGGGTGTCCCTCCCGCCGTCAGGACTCGGCGGCCGACGCCTGCTCCGGCTCCAGGGCCTCGCGTGGTTCCAGGCCCGCGGGCGGCACCTCCGACTCGGGAACGGTCTCGCCGGGGCTCCACTGCTTCAGGCTCACGTGCGGGATCAGCCAGGTGGCCAGGAAGGCCAGCGCGGCGATGGGCACGGCGACGATGAACACGGTCTGGATGGACTCGGCGTAGCCGGCCACGAAACCGTCGCGAACGATCGCGGGCAGGTGGCTGAGCAGCGCCGGCGTCACGTCCGTGGCCGAGAAGCCGGACGGGATGCGGACGCCGTGCAGGTGCCTGGCCAGGTTGCCGACGAGCACGTTGGCGAAGATGGCGCCGAAGATGGCCGTGCCGAACGAGCCGCCGATGGAGCGGAAGAACGTGGCGCCCGAGGTGGCCACGCCCAGCTCGCTGTGCGGCACGCTGTTCTGCACGATGATCACCAGCACCTGCATCACCCCGCCGATGCCCATGCCCAGCACCACCATGTACAGCGCCTCGAGCGCGGTCGGGGTGGTGGGGCCCATCAGCGACAGCAGGTACAGGCCGAGGGTCATGAACGCGGCCCCGGCGATGGGGAAGAACCGGTACCTGCCGGTCCGCGAGATGATCTGGCCGGACCCGATCGAGACCACCAGCAGGCCGGCCATCAGCGGCAGCAGCTGCAGACCGGAGATGGTCGGCGAGATGCCCTTGACGACCTGGAAGAAGGCGGGCAGGTAGGTGATCGCGCCGAACATGGCGAACCCGACGACGAAGCCGACGACGCTGGTCACGCTGAACGTCCGGCTGGCGAACAGGTGCAGCGGCAGCACCGGCTCGGCGGCGCGCCGCTCCACGATGACGAACGTCACGATCAGCGCCGCGCCGCAGATGCCCAGGATGTAGATCGGCGCCGAGTTCCAGGCGTAGGTGGTGCCGCCCAGGCTGGTCAGCAGGATGGCGGCGCTCGCGGCCAGGGCCAGCACGGCGAAACCGAGGTAGTCGATGACGTGGTGCACGCGGCTGAGCTGGCCGGGCACCTGGCTGGCCACGACGATCAGCGCGATGATCCCGACCGGGATGTTGATGTAGAAGATCCAGCGCCAGGTCAGGTTGTCCACGAACACCCCGCCCAGCAGCGGCCCGACCACGCTGGCCAGGCCGAACACCGCGCCGAACAGGCCCACGTAGCGGCCCCGCTCGCGGGGCGAGACGATGTCGCCGACGATGGCCTGGGCGCCGACCATGAGCCCGCCGGCGCCCAGGCCCTGCACGGCCCGGAACGCGATGAGCATGAACATCGAGCTGGACAGGCCGGACAGCACCGACCCGACCAGGAAGATGACGATGGCGGCCTGGAAGAAGATCTTGCGCCCGTACTGGTCACCGAGCTTGCCCCACAGCGGCGTGGACACCGTGGTGGCCAGCAGGTAGGCCGTGATCACCCAGGCGATGTGCGCGCCGCCCTGCAGGTCGCCCACGATGGTCGGCAGCGCGGTCGACACGATCGTCTGGTCGAGCGCCGCGAGCAGCATGCCCAGCATGAGCGCGCCGATGATCAGCAGGATGCGGCGTCGGCCGAGGCCGGGCAGTGCCCCATTGCTGGTCATAGGTTCCGTCATCGGCGGTGTTCCTTCCCCGTAAGCCACTGGTGGCGGCGTGCTCTGATCAGGCTTCATGGCCCTTTGTTAATCGTCCACTTCTTTTCCGGCGGCCTGCACGAGGCCGCGGAGCTCGCAGTCCTCGGCCAGTCCCCCGGCCAGCGCCGCGAACGCGACGTCGGTGAGCCGGTCCAGCGGCACGGTGCCGCCGCTGCGGGCCCAGAAGGTCATGGCCGCGCGCAGCACGCCAGACCCGGTGGCGGCGAGCAGGACAGGATAGGGGTCCTGCTCGGGGTCGGTGCCCAGGCGCTCGGCCAGCGCGTCGGCGATGGCCCGCTCGACGCTGGCCATGTGCGCGGACGCGGCCGCGCGCAGGGTCGGGTCGCCGTGCGCGGCCTTCATCCGGCACAGCCAGTCGGCGGGGTCGCCGCCCAGGTCGCCGATGTCCTCGGCGCGCCCGCGGGCCTCGCCGACGAGCGCCGCGCGCAGCGCGTCGAGCGCGCTCTCGCCGGGGAAGTCCTGGTCGGTCAGGCGGCGGCGCAGCGCCTCGGTCCGCTCGGTGTCGGCGCCGAAGACGGCGGCTTCCTTGGATGGGAAATAATTGAAGAAGGTGCGGGGCGACACGTCGGCGGCGGCCGCGATGTCCTCGATGGTGACGTGCCCGAACCCGCGCTCGGCCACCAGGTCCAGCGTGACCCGGCGCAGCGCACGGCGGGTGGCCAGCTTCTTGCGCTCCCGCAGGGAAGCGCGGTGCTCCTCGCCGCAGGCGGCCAGGTCGCTAGCCGGAGTTGTTCCGCTGGCGGCTGTCAACATGCATCCAGTGTAACAATGCAGTCAGACCAACATTGCCCTGGGTGCAGCTGGCGCGCCTGGCTTGGCTCGTCCCGGCTAGTCTCGCTCGGCCAGGAACTTGTTGACCAGGGCGTTGAAGGTCTCGGGCTGCTCGGCGAAGCACAGGTGCGAGGCGTCCTCGATGGTGGCGAGCTGCGACCCGGCGATGCGGCGGTGCATCTCGGCCATGTGGCCGGGGGTGCACTCGTCGTAGCGGCCGCCGACCAGCAGGGCGGGCACGGTGATCTCGCTCAGCCGGTCCATGATGTCCCAGGTCTTCAGGGTGCCGGACACGGTGAACTCGCTCGGGCCGTTCATGGTGTTGTACACGTCGTAGCCGGCCTCGGCGAACGACCGCTCGAACCCGGCGGGCCACGGTGACAGGCGGCAGACGTGCTGCCGGTAGAAGCCGAGGATGGCGGACTGGTACTCGGGGCACGCGGTGAACCCGGCGGCCTCGTGCTCGCGGATGACCCGGCGCACCTCTTCGGGCTGCGCGGCCAGCAGCTCGTCGCAGTCGCTGACCCAGCGGATCATGCTGGCCGGGCTGCCGCACAGGATCAGGCTGTCCAGCGCCGGGCGCCGGTCCAGCGTGTACTGCATGGCCAGCATGCCGCCCCAGGAGCTGCCGAACAGGTGCAGCCGGTCCAGCCCGAGCGCGGCCCGGACCTGGGCCAGCTCCTCGACGAACCGGTCCACGGTCCACAGCGACAGGTCGCCGGGCCGGTCTGACCGGCCGCAGCCGAGCTGGTCGTAGAAGATCACCTGGCGCCGGTCGGCCAGCGCCTCCAGGGGCTCGAGGTAGTAGTGGGTGAAGCCCGGCCCGCCGTGCAGGCACAGCAGCGGCGTGCCGCCGCCGGTGTCCGGGCCCACCGACCGGTACCAGACCCGGCCGCCCTCGACGTCGATGTACCCCTCGTCTTGCTTCACGCGCCCTCCGTCACTGGCTCGCCGGGCGAGCCCACTGGCTCGTCAGCGAACACCCGCCTCATTTCCGGCAGCCGCTCGGGGTGCCGGATGTACAGCGTGACCAGGACCGCGATCCCGAGCACGTACCAGATCCCGATGGCCAGGCCGGTCTCGCTGACCGGGTAGGACAGGGGGACGACGAACTTCAGGAACGAGCCGCCGAGGCCCAGCGCGGTGAACCAGGCCGGGATGAATGCGAGGATGCCGAGCACCGGGATGATCAGGTGCAGCAGGACATTGAACTCCGACCGGGCCCGCCGCAGGTAATAGCAGATGCACGACAGGTTGAACACGATGTAGATGGAGATCATGACGCCGGTCAGGATGGTGGCCAGGAAGATGAACGCCTCGGTCGGGCCGAAGTGGATGCCCAGCGGCAGCCCGACCGCCAGCGTGATCACCCCCTGGACCATGACGCCGACGTAGGGTGAGCGCCACTTCGGGTGCAGCGTGGCCAGCGGCCGCGGCAGCACCCCGATCCGGGACATCGCGAACCAGGTCCTGGTCGCCGCCAGCGTGCCCGCGTTGCCGTTGGCGAACGTCGAGTTCACGATGGCCAGGAACACCACCACCCAGCCCACGCCCCACACGTCGCGGCCGAGCTGAATCCACGGGCTGCCGCCGCCCAGCGCGCCGAAGGTGACGTACCGGTGCGGACCGAAGAACACGTCGCCGGCGTAGGTGGTGATCACGTAGAAGACGCCGATGGCCAGGCAGGAGATCAGCACCGCGCGCGGGATCGTGCGGCGCGGGTTGCTGGCTTCCTCGGCCAGCGGCGCCGACGCCTCGAAGCCGATGAACGCCAGCACCGTGTAGATCGAGCCCGCGGCGATGCCGGAGAAGCCCTTGTAGCCCTTGATCGTGGCGAAGTGCAGGCTGAACACCGACAGGGTGTTGCCCGACCCGGCCTTGGCGATCAGCCACACGGCCAGGGCCAGGAACACCAGGATCTCGAACGCGCCCAGTATCGTGCCGGCCCGAGCGCTGACCTGGACGCCGCGGTAGTTCAGCAGGGCGATGGCGATGGTCGCGGCGATCATGAAGCAGACCCAGGTGGTGGTCAGCGGCCAGTTCGCCTCGCTGTTCAGTACCGAGGCCACCAGGTAGCCGAAGATCACCGTGGTCAGGGGCCCGATCAGCGCCTCGACCAGCGCGTAGCCCCAGCCGACCAGGAAGCCGATCGCCGGGTGGATCGCCTCGGCCGGGTAGGTGTAGACGCTGCCGGCCGACGGCAGGTGCTTGGCCAGCTGCCCGATGGAGCTGGCCACCAGCAGGCAGGCGACCAGGGCCAGCAGCACGGCCAGCGGCAGCGCGCCGCCAGCGTAGGTGGCGCCGGCGGCGATCGACAGCGCGACGGCGCCGGCGGGCGCCATGGAGGTCACCGACTGGAACAGCACCTCGCGCAGGCCGATGGCCCCCCTGGCCAGGCTCGTGGCGCCTCCGGATCTGCTCGCGTGTGCCATTGCCTGCCCCTTCGCCACCGGGTCCCGGAAATTCCCGATCATTACTGTCATAAATCGGTATCTGCCGAATGACAAGAGGCATGTGCGACTGCTGTTGCGTCAGTGGATGCTGGTCACGGCGGTGATTCCGCCGGGGGTGACGGAGCGGCGGGGCGGCGGGGGGCGGGGCTGGGCGGCGCTGGCGGAGTGGCGGGGCGGGGCTGGGCGGCGGAGTGGCGGGGCGGGGCCGGGCGGCGGCGCGGGCCGGGGCGACGCGGGCTGCGGCCGGGCGGCGCGCAGCGACGTGGCTGTCACACCCACGTCGCTCAAGCGGCGTGATAGCAACAACCACGACGTTGCGCGGGGGCAGGCCGCCGGGGTTGGGCGAGGCTGGGCGGGGCTCGTGTTGCGAATGCTGCCTCGGGGGACGGCAGGTGCCTGGGTTGGGCCGGCTCGCGGCGTGGGTCAGGCCGGGCGGGCGGTGGGGTGGAGCTTCGGGCGGTAGCCGGCGGTGATCGCCGCCACCGATGAGGGCGGGGTCAGCAGTTCTACCGAGGTGCCTGGCGCAACCGGGATCGGGTCAGCCAGGTAGCCCTCGATCGACCACGGGAGCACGCGGCCCCCGGTCAGCAGGCCGATCACGCCGTCGTGGCGGACCATCACGCCGTCGGGCAGCTCGCCCGCCCGCGCCGGGCGGGTCCGCTGACGGCGGGTCCGCGAGTCGACGCGCTCGGCGTGCAGCACGGTGTCCATCTCCCCCGCCCGCAACCGCTGCGGCAGCCCGGCCGCCTGCTGCCAGGCCCCGGCGTAGGCCAGGTAGTCCTCGCGGCGGCAGTAGCCGCACGGGCGGTGCCCGGCCGCCATGGCGGTCGCCTCGTCCAGGAAGAACAGCGCCGTCCACCGGCCGGGCGGCATCACGTCCCGGCGCACGTCGCGCCAGACCAGGACGCAGGAGATCCACATCTTGGTCCGCCAGCGAGCGGGGCCCAGCGTGCGGTCCGGGCGGTGGATGCAGCCGCGGTTGCCCATCAGCAATCCGCGAGCCGGGTCGGAGACGATCTCGCCGGTCGGCAGCACGCGGTTCTGCAGCGGCGGGCTGGTCCGGGCCTCGTTGCGCTCGCTCACGGCACGCTCCTTCCCGCGTCGGGCCTCCGGCCCTGCCCGGCCTCCGGCCCGGCGTGGCCGCCGGCCCCGCGTGGCCGTCGGCCCTGCCCCCGGCGTCCGGCCGGAGGCGGAGCCGATGCTATCGCCCGCCTCCGTCAGAGCGCCTCCGTCAGCGCGCCTCCGTCAGGCGCCTCCGTCAGTGCGCCTCCGTCAGTGCGGCCCGGTCAGTGCGGCCCGCCGACGGGCGCAGGGTGAGCAGGCGCACGGCCAGCAGCACCTCGGCGCCGAGGGGGAGGGTGACCGCGACCCGCTGGATGACCGGGTTCCACGGCTCGACGGCGCGGGACGCGAAGATGACCAGCGTCACCGCGCTGCCCAGCCCGACGACCAGGAGCGGGCGGCTCAGGCGCCCCCAGTCAGGGTCGCCGCGCAGCCGCCGGGCCAGCACCAGCGGCACCGCGACCATGGCGCCGTAGGCCACGCCGCTGACTAGGTCGTGGACCTGGTTGTGCCACGACTCCCCGCCGAAGCCGGGCCCGGTGAGCAGCATGTGATCCCGCCGGAACAGGCCCGTCGCGATCACCGCGGCACCCGCCGTTGTGATCAGCCAGGGGCCGGCCTTACCGGCGGCAGCCACCCGGCCCAGGGCAGTCCCGAAGGCCACCGAGCAGACCCCCAGCCCGACGAACCCGGCCATCATGATCTGCGGGTCCCGCGCGTCCATCGCGGCCAGGCCGCTGATCTGCACCTGGCCCGCGGAGTAGCCGGGCTGGCGCAGCGAACCCGCCACCCACGCGGCGGTGAACGCCGCCGGCCCGGCGATCCCGCACCAGGCCCCGGTCATCCGCACGCGGCGGCCCACCTCAGCCCGCCCCTGGCCTGGCCGAGGTGTCGTCTTCCGCGTGACGCTGAACCTGACGCACCACCCGAAGCCCGAGCCAGGCCGCGGCCACGCCCACCACGACCCCGATCACGGTGTCGCCGAACCGGAGGATCGGCTGCTGCCAGGCGTCGTGCGGGCTCAGCGAGGCACTCACCATCACGACCGCGGTGGTGATAGCCGCCGTGATGGAGTCGCCCGGCCGCCCGATCAGCGCCGGGATCAGCGCGGTGATCCCGATCATCAGGGCCAGCCCCCACAGGTGGAACGGCAGCACCAGCAGGTAGGCCAGGCACGCCACGAAGCTGACCAGCGTCGCGGCCATCCGGGACAGCGCCGCCTTCACGCTCTCGCCGTAGCTGCTGCGCAGCACGAAGATGGTGGCGATCACGGCCCACAGCCCGCTCAGGATGCCGTCGGCCCGCGAGGCCGTGTAGGCCTGGGTCCGGACCGTTGTGGCCAGCCAGTACGAGAGCACGCAGGCCAGGGCGAGCAGCGCACTCTCGGCCACCGCCGTCCCCGCCTGAGCCCGCCGGGACTGTTCCATGCCCAGAACGTAGCCGCTGAGAGAGCCGCCCGCCCGCCGGCGCGGCCCGGCCCGGCGGTGTCCCCTTCCAGCCGCCCGCTTCTTGCTGTTATCAAGACCCAGACGGGGGTTCTGTCCGCGGTTCGGGGCGCAGGAGGAGACGGGGAGGTGGCCGCGCGGCCATCAGCGAGCTGACGTGCGGGTGCCCCGGCACCCCGAGGTGACGTTCGGGGGCCGGGGCCGGTTCTCGACATGCTGACTGACGCCGGTCGGGCCGGTGACGGCGGCCCCCGTGGCCCCTGTAGTCCCGCCTGTCACAGCGGCTGCGCCTTCCAGGCCAGCCGTCACGGATAAGCCCAAGATCACGACCGATTTGCCGTAAAACGCCACAGGAAACCGGTCGTGATCACCGTGTGCGACATTCCGGACAGACAGAAACACTAGTAAGAGGCTGGCCTGAACCTGGACCGGCCGTCAATCATCGATAAAGCGACTTAGCTAGCTGATGGGCCAGGGGCCAGGGCGAGGGCCGAGGGCCGGGAGGGCCGGGAGGGCCGGGAGGGCCGGGAGGGCCGGGAGGGCCGGGAGGGCCGGGGCCCAGAGGCGGGGGCGGAGGGCCGGGCCGGGAGGGCCGGGACGGCCGGAGGGCCGGGACGGCCGGAGGGCCGGGACGGCCGCGCCAGGGTCGCCGACGCTCGCCCCGGAGGGCCGGAAGGCCAGGACGGCCAGGACGGCCGGGCCGAGGTTGCCGACGCTCGCCGCCCTCCCCCGCTCGCTCAGGCCCGAGCCGGCTGGCCGCCGTCGGGGACGGACCGGCGGTCCCGGCGGATGCGCGTGAGCACCAGGCCGGCCAGGATCAGCGCCGGTACATAGGTCACCAGCACGGCCTCGACCGGATTCGCGGGGCCGTACCAGATCCTGGTCACCAGCCAGGGCCACGCCGGGATGGCGAACAGCGCCAGGAGGCGCCCGCCCAGCGCCGATCGGCGCGCCGCGCCCGCGGCGATCGCGGCGATCACGACCGCGGCGCCCGAGGCCAGGGCCAGCCAGCCCGCAGTGCTCGCGTGGTGAGGCAGCCGGTACGGGCTCGCGGGGAAGGCGACCAGCTTGGCCATGCTGATGGCGCCCTGCAGGAACCCGGCCGCCGTCGCAGCCACCCCGATCAGCAGCCACCCCCGCCAGCTCAGGATCCGCCAGCCGCGGCGCGGGCCGGGCGAGCTGAGCAATGCCCCGGCCTCCGTGGCGTAGGAGAAGAAGATAACCGCGACGACCGACCCCCCGACGCCGCCTTCCAGCAGGTCCACGTAGACCGCGTAGCCGGCCGATCAGGGCGAGCAGCAGCGCGGCAGCGCAGCAGATGAACCCGGCCGTGCGGCGCAGGCCCAGCACCACGAAGGGCAGGGCCAGGGTCAGCCCGCTGTAGGCCAGGCCGATGAGCACCGCCAGGACCCCGCCGCGCGCCGAGACGCTAAGCCCGCTCGCCGTCATGGACGCGGAGTACTGCAGCGCCAGCGCCAGCGGCGCGGCGACGCTGAAGACCGCCAGAGCATCGCTCCAGCCCGACGTGGCCTGAGCTGCCGGGCGGGGGTGCAGCCAGATGAGCAGCCCGCCCCAGAGCAGGTTGACCGCCTCGGTCAGCCGGGGCCGGCGCTGCCCCTCGGGCGCGGCGGCCAGCAGCACGCCGAGCATCTCCTCGCCGTGGGCCGCCCGGTGCCGGGGCGGGTACCAGGCCAGCAGCCGCTGGTACCGGCGCCCCAGCACCTCGGCGTCCGGCTCCCACTCCGGGGTCATGACAGCCCCCCGGCCAGCCGGAGCCGCCGGGCGGCCACGGCCGCGTTGGAGCGCATCCGCTGCGTCTCGGCGGCCAGCACGGCGGCGCCGTCGGAGGTGAGCCGGTAGTAGCGGCGCAGCCGCCCGCCGACGATCTCCTCCCGGTCCTCGGCCACCAGCCCGTCGCCGGTCAGCCGGTCCAGCGCCGCGTACAGGGTCCCGGCCCGCAGCCGCAGCCGGCCGTCCGAGATCTCCTCGACGTCGGTCATGATCCCGTAGCCGTGCTGCGGCCCGGCCGCCAGGGCGGTGAGGATCAGGAACGTGGGTTCCTGCAGGGGTCTCTGGCTCATGCCACTGTTATATACCGATGACAGGTATATAGCAACGGGCGGGGCATCAGCGCCGCGCGGTCACCCCTCGGTCCGCTCGATAAGGTCGTCGACGGGCTTCACCCCCGCCGTGCCCTTGCGCAGCCGCCGCAGCAGGCCGCCGAAGTACCACAGGGCGGCCACGGCCAGGCCGTAGCCCAGCACCTTGTCGGCGCCGTGGAACGGGCTGGGCAGCGACAGCACGATCATGATCAGCACCGTGTAGACGAGCACGAACCCGATCACCGGCCAGGCCCAGCGGCCGAGCGAGAACGCGCCGGGGATGCTGTCGGTAGCCCGCCGCTTGATCGCGTAGGCCAGCGTGATCAGGAAGTAGATGATGTACGGGATGATCGCGGTCGCGCCGACCAGCGTGCCGAACGCGCTGGCCTGGTAGTACCCGTAGATCATCACCCCGAGGTCGATGACGGCGAACACCAGCAGGGCCACGATCGGGGTCTGGCTGCGCACGTTGATCTTCCGCAGCGCGCGGGAGAACGGCAGCATGTTGTCGCGCGCCAGCGAGTAGACCAGCCGGGCCTGGGCGCCGGAGCCGACGACCAGGATCGAGAACATCGAGAAGATCACGAACGCCACGAACACCTTGACCAGCCAGGACGGCAGCCAGTACCCGGCGATGGTGAGCAGCGGCAGGGACGACGACTCGACGGCCTTGAGGCTGGGGATGGCGACGGTGAAGCCGATGAGCGCGATCATGCCCAGCACGGCCGAGCCGCCCACGGCCCACAGCACGCCGCGCGGCACGCTCTTGATCGGGTTGACCGCGTCCTCCGACATGTCGGCGGCCAGCTCGAACCCGACCAGCGTGAACGCGCCGAGCAGGCCGGCCAGCGCGAACGCGTACCAGGTCGGGTTGTGCAGGGTGGACGTGGTGTTAGTGAGGATGTTCAGGCCGTACGGGGTGGGCTTGGCGTGCACCCCCCACAGCACGAACAGCAGCACGCCGAACACCACGGTCCCGATGATCTCGGTGAACACCGCGACGTTGTTGACCCGCGCCGCGACCTGGATGCTGATGATGTTGATCACCACCGGCAGCAGCATCAGGATGATCGCCACCGAGAGCACCAGCTGCGGGCTGGGGTTGCTGACGTTGAACTCGCTGAGCAGCAGCGGCGAGGCGACGCCGAGCATGATGGCGCCGCCGCCGACGGCCATGTAGAGCAGGCCCGCGAAGCCGACGAACCACCCGTAGGTCGGATTCACCAGCCGGGCGCTCCACTGGTAGGCGTAGCCGGCCAGCGGGATCCGGGTGCCCAGCTCGGCCACGACCAGGGCGATCATCATGTTGCCGACGCCGACGATGGGCCAGGTCCAGATGAAGGCCGGCCCCCAGTAGGACAGGCCGAAGGCGTAGTTCAGGAAGATGCCGGTGGTGATCGAGATGATCGAGAACGCGATGGCGAACATGGAGAAGAACCGGAGCGACCGCCGCAGCTCGGGCCGGTAGCCGGCCCGCTCGACGATGGCCTCCGGGGAGTCGGCCGCCAGCCCGGCCGTGAGCGTGGGGCCTGCTGGGGGGTTGGGCTCGGCTGACGTACTGGACATGCTGACCCTCCACCTATTCGTAGGACTGGCTGATCCGCTTGCGGACCGCCGCGAACGCCTGGTCGGTCGCCTCCAGCACCAGGGCCAGGTCGGTGCCGGTCATGGCGGCGGACACGAACCAGTTGTGCCGGGGATGCAGGTAGGCGCCGCCGCGCACGGCCCTGGCCGCGAACACGCTGGCCAGCTCGTGATCGGTGTCGCCGTCGAACGTGAGGTAGGGCATGACGGGCGGCCCGGTGTAGCTGACCGGCAGGTCCCAGGCCTGCGCCTGGGCCACGATGCCCTCGCGCAGCGCGGTGCCCATCCGGTCCATGGCCTCGATGGCGCCCTCGTCGCGCACCGCGCCGAGGGTGGCCACCGCCGCCGCCATCGGCACCGCCGCGAACCAGAACGAGCCGGTGACGTACACGTCTTTCGCCCCGTCGCGGAACGCGTCGCCGCCCAGCACCGCGGCCAGCGCCCGGCCGTTGGCGATGGCCTTGCTCCAGGCCGACAGGTCGGGGTCCACGCCGACCGGCTCCCAGCTCGACCCGAGGTGCAGCCGGAACCCGCAGCGCACGTCGTCCAGGATCAGCGCGGCCCCGGCGGCGTCGCACAGCTCGCGCAGGCCGCGGGCGAAGGCCGGGTCGACCAGCTCCTGGTCGTAGCCGGCGTCGTGCTTGAACGGGCTGACCAGGATGCCGGCCAGGTCATCGCCGGCCTCGGCGGCCGCGAGCCGGGCGCTTTCCAGGTCGTTGTAGGTGTAGTAGATCAGGTTGGCCCGGTCGGCCTCGGTGGTGCCGCCCGGCCGCGGCGTGCACCAGGGCGCCGAGCCGTGGTAGGCGCCCCTGGCGACCAGGATCTTGCGCCGGCCGGTCTGGGCGCGGGCGATGGTGCAGCAGGTGGTCGTGGCGTCGGTGCCGTTCTTGGCCAGCATGGCCCAGTCGGCGTGCCGGACCGTCGCCACCAGCAGCTCGGCCAGCTCCACCATGACCGGGCCGGGCCCGTTCTGGCAGTCGCCCTGCGCCGCCTGCGCCGCGGCCGCCGCCTCCACCGCCGGGTGCTGATGCCCCAGCAGCACCGGCCCGTAGCTGCACATCAGGTCGACGTACTCGTTGCCGTCGACATCCCACAGGCGGGCGCCCCGGCCATTTTTGATGAACTGGGGGTACTCCGGCGGAAGCGGGCCTGCCGACTGGTGGCCGTACATGCCGCCCGGGATCACCGCCCTGGCCCGCTGCCGCAGGAGGCGGTCCGCCGCGCGGGGCCGGTCGTCGCTGACCACGGCCTGGACGTGCTGCTCAGTCATGTACGTGCCCTTCACTCATCGCGGTTGCGCCCGGCCCGGCCAGGTCGGTGAGCCGACCCGCCACCTCGGGCTGGGCGCGCCGCAGGAAGTCCAGGACCTGGCCCAGGCTCTCGATCCCGGCGTCCGACCCCAGGCCGGTGGCGACCAGCGAGCCGCAGGCGATGCCCAGCCAGGCCGCGTCGGCCGGGCCCGCGCCCAGCAGCAGCCCGGCCAGCATCCCGGCGGTGAAGCCGTCCCCGCAGCCGGTGGTGTCCACGACCGGCACGGGCAGCGCGGGCAGCGCCACCGGCGGGCCGCCGCCGCGCCAGGCCACCAGGCAGCCCTCGGCGCCCATGGTCACCGCGACGCCGCCGGTGCCCAGCGCCAGGATGTCCGCGATGGCCGCCGCCAGCGCCTCCTTGGACTCAGCCGCGCGGCCGGTGAGCGCCAGGAGCTGATCGGAGTTGGGCACGAACCAGTCCGTCTCGGCCAGCACCCCGCCGATCCGGGCCAGGTCCCGCGGCCGGCCGGGGTACAGCACGTCGGTGACGACCAGCGCCCCGCTCGCCCTGGCCGCCGCGGCCACCTCGGCCAGCCCGTCGGCGGCCAGCGGGCCCAGCGCGTCCGGGGCCCCGACGAGCAGCGCGCGGCTGGCCCGGACCCGGTCCAGGTCGATGTCGGCCAGCTCGAGCAGCGGCGTCGCTCCGGGCACGTGCAGCGCGGGCCGCTCCCCGTTGCCCCGGATCGGCAGGATGGTGGCCGAGGTCTGCACGCCGGGCTTGCGGGCCAGCCCGCTGGTGTCCACGCCGTGCCGGGCCATGGCCGCCGTCACCACGTCGCCGATCAGGTCGTCGCCCAGCGCGCCGATGGCCAGCACCTGCGCGCCCAGCTTGGCCAGGTCCACCGCGGTGCCCGCGGCCGTGCCCGCCGCGGTGGCCCGGATCTCGGTCAGCCGGGTGCTGCTCTGGCCCGGCGGGATGGCCTCCACCGGCCGGCCGAGCACGTCCAGGATGTGCGCGCCGAGCGCCACCACCGGGCCGAGCGGCCACTCCCCCCGGTTCCCGCTCATGGGTCGTCTGGGCTCGGGCGGCCCGCGCGCGGCTCGCCGTACCGGCGCCGCCGGGCCTCCGCGGTGACCTCGGCCAGCTCGGCCTCGGACAGGATCCGCGGCTCGGGCCCGTAGCTCAGCGCCAGCCGGTAGGTGCGGGCCAGCCACTCCAGGAGCAGGGCCCGGTCGTAGGCCTCGGTCAGGTCGCGGCCGCAGGTGATCGCGCCGTGACTGCGCAAGATGGCCGCGCTGCGCCCGGCCATCGCCTCGACGGCCGCCGCGGCCAGCCCGTCGGACCCGAACCGGACGTAGCGCGCCACCCGGACCGGGCCGCCCAGCCCGGTGATCGCGTAGTGGATGGCCGGCAGCTCGTCGCGCGACGCCGACAGCGCGATGACCTCGGCCGAGTGGGTGTGCACCACCGCCGCGGCGCCCGTCGCCGCGTAGATGGCCAGGTGCATCGGAGTCTCCGACGACGGCGTCTGCGGCGTGTCCAGCTCGGTGCCGTCGGCGCCGACCAGGCAGATGTCCTCGGCCCGCATCCGGTGATAGCCGATACCGGACGGGGTGATGGCCACCACGTTGCCCACGCGCACGCTGAGATTGCCTGCGCTGCCGACGGCCAGCCCATCGTCAAGCAAGCGAGCGCTGTAGCTGACGAGCTGGGCCCGAGCCGCGGTCAGCTCGGCGGAGCTCAGCTCGCCGTCGTCCCGGCGATACACTACTTACGGATGTTAGACGGACGTCCGGTAAAAAAACAGGGCCGGCCCAGCGTGGTCGCTGATCCGCAGAGGGATACTCGGAGACATGCCCAAGATCGTCGACTGGGAGGCCCGGCGCGACGAGATCCTGTCGGCGACCTGGCGGGTGATCGCGCGCGACGGCATCGCCAAGGCCACCATCAGCGCCATCGCGCGCGAGGCGAACTGCTCGCGGGGCATCCTGGCCCACTACTTCGACGACAAGGCCGACATCCTCGGCTCGGCCCTGGTCATGTCGCACCGCCGGGTGGTGGCCCGGATGGACGCCAGGGCCGCCGGGTTGACCGGCCTGGACGCGCTGCGGGCGATACTGCTGGAGGCCCTGCCGCTGGACCCGGAGCGGGACCTGGAGGCCCAGATCGAGATCAGCTTCTGGAGCCGGGCGCTGGGCAGCCCGTCGCTGCGCCGGCTCCAGCACGCGGAGTTCGACCGCTTCACCGCCCGGCTGCGCGGCCACCTGGCCGAGGCCGAGAAGCTGGGCGAGCTGCGCGCGGGCGCGGACCTCGACCTGATGGCCCACCAGCTGCTGGTGCTGATCGACGGGCTCAGCGCCGAGCGGGTGCTCTACCCGGACCGGGTCGGCCCCGACCGCCAGCGCCAGCTGCTGAACGACGTGCTGGACGGCCTGCGCGCCTGACCGTGCCGCCGCCCGGACCGACCGATGTTTAGGGCCATTGACCTGGCGCAGAATCATCTGGCTTAGTAACTGACAAGATGGCAGTACTGACGGGAACCCCGGACAGGCTGGGCCGAGGTCGAGGAGCGCGCAGGTGAGCGAGGGGCCGGTCTTTACGTCCCGGCTGGTCGGCCGGCAGCTGCTGGACAGCGACGAGCTGCCGGTCGGCCGCATCCAGGACGTCGTCATCCTGCCCACCGCCGCAGGCGAGCCGCCGTGGGTGCTGGGCCTGGTGGTGACGCTGCACCGGCGGCAGATCTTCGTCAACATGGGCCGCCTGGCCGAGATCTCCGTTGAGGGCGCCCACCTGCGCAGCGGCACGGTCGACCTGCGCCGGTTCGGCCGCCGGTCCGGGGAGATGCTGGCCTCGGAGCTGTACGGGCAGGCCGCGGGCGACTCCATGGTGCAGGACGTGGGCATCAGCCAGTCGAAGGACCGGCGCGGCGGCTGGGAGGTCTCGGTGGTCGCGCTGGGCCAGCGCCGGGGCATGCGGCGGCAGACCACCGCGGTCGTGCCGTGGGACAAGTACCCCGACCTGTTCAAGGCCGGCGAGCTGGCCGAGCAGCTGGTCCAGCTGCGCGAGCTGCACCCGAAGGACCTGGCCAGCGCGGTGCTGTCGCTGTCGCCCACGCGCAAGGTCCAGCTGGCCGCGGCGCTCCAGGACTCCGAGCTGGCCGACGTGCTGGAGCAGATGACCGAGCCGGACCAGATCCGGTTCCTGGCCGGCCTGGGCGTGGAGCGGGTAGCCGACGTGGTCGAGGAGATGGAGCCCGACGACGCGGCCGACCTGCTGGCCGAGATGTCCGCCGAGGAACGCGAGCATCTACTGTCGGAGATGGAGAACGTCCGGGCCGCGGACCTGCGCCGGCTGCTGCGCTACGGCTCGGGCACGGCTGGCGGGCTGATGACCTCGCAGCCGCTGATCACGACGCCCGACGCCTCGGTGGCCGAGGTGCTGGCCCGGATCCGGGCCCCGGAGGTGGCGATGACCGCGGCGGCGCAGGTGTACGTCTGCGAGCCGCCCGCGATCACGCCCACCGGCCGCTACCTGGGCAGCTGCGGGTTCCAGCGACTGCTGCGACAGCCGCCGAGCGACCGCGTGGCCGAGTGCATCGAGGAGAGCACCTTCGTCCGGCCCGAGCTGCCCGATCACCAGGTGGCGGTGCGGATGGCCGCCTACGACCTGGTCGGCGTGGCGGTCTGCGACCCTCAAGGGCACCTGCTCGGTGCGATCACCGTCGACGACGTTCTCGACCGCCTGCTGCCCCCGGACTGGCGGCGGGAGGATGCACGGGAGGCCTGATGAAGATGACCCGCTTCTCGCCGCGGATCCTCGGCGACCGGTCCGACCTGTCCGAGCCACGGGGCAGCGCGCCGCGGCTGACCAGCCGCTACGACTCGGATGCCTTCGGCAAGTTCGCCGAGGCCCTGGCCCGGCTCATGGGCACCGGGCGCTTCCTGGCCGCCCAGTCCGTGTTCATCGTGGTCTGGATCGCGCTGAACGCGATCGGGTTCATCAAGGCCTGGGACCCGTACCCGTTCATCCTGCTCAACCTGGCCTTCTCGACCCAGGCCGCGTACGCGGCCCCGCTGATCCTGCTGGCCCAGAACCGCCAGGACATCCGGGACCGGGCCAGCATCGAGCGCGACCGGGACGTGGCCGCCCGGACCCAGGCCGACACCGAGTTCCTGGCCAGGGAGCTGGCGTCCGTCCGGCTGGCGCTGGCCGACGTCGTGACGCAGGCCGACCTGGGCGACCGGCTGGATCATCTGGAGAAGCTCATCATCGACCGGCTGCCCGCGGGCTGACCGCGGCGGCCGGCGCGGAGCGGAAGGGGCGGACGGGTGGCGAGCGTGTCGACGCACGTGCTCGACAACGCGCGGGGGCGGCCCGCGGCGGGCGTGCCGGTGACGCTATTGCGGGTCAGCGAGGCGGGCCTGGCGGCGCAGGTGGCCGCGGCGGTCACCGACGCCGACGGGCGGGTGGGGCGGCTGGGCGAGCCGGACCTGCCCGCCGGAACCTACCGGCTGGTGTTCGACACCGGCGCGTACTTCGCGGCCAGCGGGCAGCGGGCCTTCTACCCGGAGGTGGCGGTCAGCTTCGCCGCCACCGAGCCGGACGGCCACTACCACGTGCCGCTGCTGCTCAGCCCGTTCGCGTACGCGACCTACCGAGGGAGCTAGCCATGGGAATCGTGCTGGGCGCCAACCAGTACGGCAAGGCCGAGGTCCGGCTGGTCCGGCTGCTGCGGGACACGCCCCGGCACCAGATACAGGACCTGTCGGTGTCGACCGCGCTGCGCGGCGACTTCGCCGCCGCCCACCTGACCGGCGATCAGGCCAGCGTGCTGCCCACCGACTCGCAGAAGAACACGGTGTACGCCTTCGCCCGGCAGCAGCCGCCGGGCCAGATCGAGGATTTCGCGCTGCGGCTGGCCCGGCACTTCACCGCCGGCATCCCGGCGGTGACCGGGGCCACGGTGGAGATCGAGGAGTATGCCTGGGACCGCATCGAGGCCGGCGGCCGGCCGCACGATCACGCGTTCGCGCGGCGCGGCCAGGAGGTCAGGACCACCGTGGTGACGGTGGACGGGACCGGCCCCGCGGAGCGGGCCTGGGTGGTGTCGGGGATCAAGGACCTGGTCGTGCTCAAGTCGACCGGCTCGGAGTTCCGCGGCTTCTACACCGACCAGTACACGACGCTGGCCGAGACCGACGACCGGATCCTGGCCACCCAGCTGATGGCCCGGTGGCGGTACGCGACGCCGGCCGGCGACTGGGCCGCCTCCCGCGCGGGCATCAGGTCGGCCCTGCTGACCGCGTTCGCGGACACGCACAGCCTGGCCCTCCAGCAGACCCTCCAGGCCATGGGCACGGCGGCGCTGACCGCGCACCCCGAGGTGGCCGAGATCCGCTTCTCGGCGCCGAACAAGCACCACTTCGAGGTCGACCTGACCCCGTTCGGCCTGGACAACCCCGGCGAGGTGTTCTACGCCGCGGACCGGCCCTACGGGCTCATCGAGGCCGCGGTGACCCGCGACGACGCGCCCGAGCCCGGCCTGGCCTGGTACACGGTCCCCGGCTTTACCTGACTGTGTCCCCGCGGGCTGGCCGTGAGCGTGGCGGCGGCCTGCGGCCGGGTGCATGATGAGAGTTGTAGCTCGAGGAGATGAGTTCCATGAGCGCTTACTCACCGATCAGCCCATGGTCACGCCAGCCCGAGTCGCCGTCCGGCCCTGTCTTGTCGAGCACCGAGACGAAGGCGCCGATTGGCCCGCAGTTCCAGGGTTCGCCCGGCTCGCCGGGCCAGCTGTCGAATCTCGACCGCTGCAACTGGTGCGGGATGCCCCGGTCCAGCCACGGCATGAACTGGTCCTGCCCGGCCGGCGACAGCAGCCGCGGCACGCGGTTCGCGGTCTTCGTCTCCGTGGCGGGCGCCCTGGCCCTGATCGGCATCGGACTGCTCGCGGCCACCAGCCGGACGGCCTCCTCGGCGGGCTCGCTGGGCGCGGCGGTGCTGCTGTCCGGCCTGGTCCTGCTGGTCTGCACCGGGACGATTACCGGCCGGCGCGGCTAGGTGACGGCGCCGGCCACCGAGCCGCCGGCCGCGGAGCCACCGCCCGCGGAGCCACAGCCCGCGGAGCCGCCGCTTGCGGCGCCACCGCTCGCGGCCGACGTCGCGCGACGGCTGGCCGAGGACGGCTACGTGGTCGTGCCGGGCCTGATGAGCCCCGCGGACGTGGCCGCGGCCCGCGCCGACCTGCACCGGGTGCTGACGGCCACGCCGACCGGGCGCAACGCGTTCGAGGGCCGGGCCACGCAGCGGGTCTACGCGCTGTTCGCCAAGACCCGGACCTTTGATCAGGCTGCCATCCACCCGCTGCTGCTCGGGGTGCTGGACCAGGTGCTCGGCCACTACCAGCTCAGCGCCCCGGTCGGCATCCACATCGGGCCGGGCGAGCAGGCCCAGATCCTGCACCGCGACGACGCGGTCTACCCGCTGCCGCAGCCGGCCCCGCCGGTGGTGGTCAACACCATGTGGCCGCTGGACGAGTTCACCGAGGCCAACGGGGCCACCCGGTTCATCCCCGGCAGCCATCGCTGGGCGCCGGGCCGGCAGCCGGCGGCCAGCGACCCGGTCGAGGTCGCCGCGATGAGCCCCGGCTCGGTGCTGTTCTACCTGGGCAGCCTGTGGCATGGCGGCGGCGCCAACACGACCGGCGCGCCGCGCCTGGGCGTGATCCTGGAGTACGTGGCGGCCTGGCTGCGACCGCAGGAGAACCAGTGCCTGGCCGTGCCCCGCGCGGTGGTCCGCGAGCTGCCCGAGCGGCTGCAGGAGCTGCTGGGCTACAACATCTACCCGCCGTTCCTCGGCTACGTCGACGGCGTGCACCCGCGCAAGGTGCTGGCCGCGGACGAGTAGCCGGGCGGGCCCAGGCCGGGCGGGCCCAGGCCGGGGCAGGGCTCAGGCCGGGGCAGGGCTCAGGCCGGGGCTGGGGCCAGGCGGGCTGGGGCCGGGCGGGCTCAGGCCGGGCGGGCTCAGGCCGGGCGGGGCCAGGCGGGCGGGCTCAGGCCGGGCGGGCTCAGGCCGGGCTGGCAGGGGCCGGGCGGGCTCAGGCCGGGGCAGGGCTTACGCCGGGCCGACGCCCGGCACCGGCCGGCCGTCCTCCAGGTAGACCAGGCCCCGGCCGCGGCACGCCGCGCGCACCCGCCGCCGGATGGGCCGCCGGAGCAGTTCCAGCGCCTTGGGCACTGGCACCAGGCGGTGCTCGAGGATCTCCTCGGGCTGGATGACGATCGCGGCCAGGACGTCGTCGCCGAGCTCGCCGCAGTCGAACAGGTACCGGACGCCGCCGACGCGGCCCGGCCGCGGGGTGCGAAAGTCCATGCAGGCCAGCCGGCCGCCGGTGACCTCGATGCCGCACTCCTCGAGCACCTCGCGGCGGCAGGCCTGCCACGGAGACTCGCCGTCGGCCTCCATGACCCCGCCGGGGATGGTCCACCCGGACTTGTAGGTCGGCCGCAGGATCAGCAGCCGGCCGGCCCGGTCGAAGATCAGCGCCCCGGCCGAGACCGGGATGGCCGGGGTCTCGTGCCCGGCCCCGGCGGCCGTCAGGTCCCCCGCGCGCCACTGGCCGGCGTCCGCCCCGGCATTCCCGCTGACCATCCCGGCCACCTGTGAACCTCCCCTGGCCCTATGCCATTGTTAGTGCGCCGGTTTCCCGGCCGCCACCGCCCACCGCCCAGAGTTACAGGGGGATGCCCCATGGAGCACTACATCCGCCCCGACGGGCTGCCGCCGGTCAGCGGGTACAGCCACGCCGTGGCCGCCACGGGCCGGCTGGTGGTGATATCGGGCCAGGTACCCGCCGATGGCGAGGGCATGCCGGTCGGCCCGGACGACCCGGCGGCCCAGGTGCGGCAGGTGTTCGAGAACCTGACCGCGGCGCTGGCCGCGGCCGGGGCGCGGATGGACCAGGTGGTGAAGCTGACGGTGTACCTGACCGACCTGGGTGACCTGGCCGAGTTCCGCCGCGTGCGCGATGAGTACATCACCCTGGACCGGCCGCCGGCCAGCTCGTTGGTGCAGGTCAGCGGGCTGGTCCGGCCGGAGTTCCGGATCGAGGTGGACGCGCTAGCCGTGACCTGAGTGGCGGGGGCCAGTCGCAAAGTCAAGTCTTCGTGGGCCGGGCCGGCACGAGCTCAGCCCGCGGCCTCACACGTCCCGGTGGCACCGCCTGGCCCCGTGATCCCGCCCGTCTCGTCAAGAGCCCGGCCGAATCCCGGTTTACCGCCCCGCCGTAATCCACAGACCGTGATCACCCGGACTTTTCAGTCATAGTGACTGAAAAGTCCGGGTGATCATGAACGGGGAGCCAGCGTCGCCGGAGTGTCGGCACCGGGACATCCACGGTCAGGAGTGAGCCGCTGCGTTGTCGGCCGTCGGCATCGGCGGGAGCGGCTTCCAGGTCACCGGGACATCGCGCATGAGCAGGGCGCAGTCGAGTACCGCGCTTCCGCGCGGGAACCGTTCCTTGTCGTCAAAGAACGTCGAGCGGGCGCTATGGACGGCGAGCGGCTCCACGTGCCATGAGGCGGTCTCCAGCTTCAGCCCGTCCAGGCGCCGCTGATCGCGGCCCGCCGAGTAGCCCGCGGATCCGTGCCGGAAAAACGCCGATGCCTCGTGGGTGCCGTCGAACAGTTCGCTGCCCTGGAGGTGCTCGGCCAGGCTGGCGTCCACCTTGACCTCGGTCGCACCGTCGCGGCTGACGTAGGCCACGTGCAGGTCACGCGGCGTCTCGCTGACGTCGAATGACGCGTGGTGATGCGGGCCCGGAAACAGCCGGCCGCCCGCCAGGACGTTCACCGTGGATCCGCTGTCCCGGCGCGGGATGTAGACCCCCGTTTCCGGCCCCTGGGGGCCATCCCACTCAACGGCGATGCGATGAGCGGCGTTCTCGCTGCGCAGGCCGAGCCTGCGTGGCGCCCAGGAAGGACGGACCTGCCCCAGCCGGATGAGGCAGATGCCGGCGACCGCCCAGTCTCCGATCTGCTGCGGCCGCAGTGGAGCGGGGAGCAGCCTGGCGACGGTTTCGGGATCGGCACGGTAGTTCACCAGCAGGCGCCGCTCGACGACGCTGGCCAGGCGCGGCTGCCTCACGCCGGCTCGCGCCGCTCGGCAGCGCCGCGCCGGCGCCGGCGCGAGATGGCCTCTTCCGGGCAGACCGCGCTCATGAAGCGGCCGATGCACAGCGCCAGCCGCTCCTCAACCAGTGAGTACAGGATCCGGTTGGCATCTCGCCGCTCGCGGATCAGTCCGGCCGTCTTCAGCACCCCGAGATGCCGGGAGATCGACGGGCCGCTGATCGGGAATCTGCGCGCAATCTCGCCCGCGGCCAGCTCGCCAGGGCGGAGCTCCTGCAGAATCTGCCGGCGCGTGGAGTCGGCCAGCGCCCGGAAGATGCTCGCCTCCGCCTCCGGCCCCAGCTCGTCCATAGTTCGTTCTTAGCACAGAAGCTAAAGAGCAAACAAGCCGGCAGCGGATGCATGGACAGCGGATGCATGGACAGCGACGCGCGCTGGACAGACGCGGGGGTGTTGCCAACGGGACGTCCGCGAGCAGGTCGTCCCGCTCAGCCCGGCCGGCTGTCCAGCAGCCGGGGCAGGAATACGGCCACGGCCACGCCGACGGCTGACGCCGACGCGAGGAGCACGGCGCCGGCTGCCATGTCCTTGGCCGCCTTGGCCAGCGGGTGGTACTGCTCGGTGCACAGGTCGGTCAGGGTCTCGATCACGGTGTTGAGCGTCTCGGCGGTGAGCACCAGGCCGATGGCCAGCGCGAGGCAGGCCCAGTCGGTGGCGGTGACCCGCTCGACGATGCCGCCGGCGATGACGAGGGCGGCGGCCAGCAGGTGCACCTTCATGTTCCGCTGGGTGGCCACCGCGCGCCAGATGCCCTGGCCGGCGAACGCGAAGCCGCGCAGGAAGTTCATGACCACCCGGCTCAGCGCGCGGGGCCGGGCGGGACGGCCGGGGGCGCGTCAGGGCCGGCGGCGGGGCGGCGACGGGGTAGGCGGCGGACCGGACGAGCTGGACCTCGTCCAGGCCGACCTCGCGGCCGTCGTCACCGACGAAGCCGACGTGCAGCGGCTCGCTGGTGTCGCGCCGGCGGCGCAGTACGGAGGGCCCGCTGGGCCGCGGCAGGTACTCATCCCCCCACTGCTGGAGGGCGCCGAGCACCACGGCCAGGTCGCGCCCGGCCGGGGTGAGCCGGTAGGCGTACCGGGTCCGGCGGCCCGGCTCCTGGTAGGGCTCGCGGGCCAGCACGCCGTGCTCGACCAGCCCGGCCAGCCGGGCGCTGAGCATGTCGGGGGCGACGCCCAGCACGTCGCGGATCTCGGCGAAGCGGGTCCGGCCGGACAGCACCTCGCGCAGGACCAGGAATGTCCACCGCTCGCCGACGACGCTCAGCGTCCGCTCGATCGAGCAGCTCGGAGTGTCTTTCATGAGCCCAGCCTAGCTACTGAGTTGCCTTTTCCAACTCAGAGGGCTAACTTGTATTTTCCTACTCAGATGTTGAAGCAGGAGGCTCGTCATGCAGATCGAAGGAAGCACCGCCCTGGTCACCGGCGCCAACCGCGGGCTGGGCCGCCGCTTCGCCGAGGAACTGCTCGGCCGGGGCGCGAAGGTCTACGCCGCGGCCCGCAACCCGGCCGCGATCACGGTGCCGGGCGTGATCCCGGTGGGGCTGGACATCACCGACCCGGCGTCGGTGGCGGCGGCCGCGGACGCCACCGGCGACGTGACGCTGCTGATCAACAACGCCGGGTCGTCGACTGGGGCGCGGCTGCTCGACGGCCCGCTGGCCGACATCGAGCTGGAGATGAACACGCATTTCTTCGGCACGCTGGCGGTGACCCGGGCGTTCGCGCCGCAGCTCGCGGCGGGCGGCGAAAGCGCGGTGCTGAACGTGCTGTCGGTGCTGTCCTGGGTCAGCCTGCCGGACGCCGGGGCCTACAGCGCGGCCAAGTCAGCCGAGTGGGCGCTCACCAACGCACTGCGGCTCCAGCTGGCGGACCAGGGCACGCAGGTGACCGCGCTGCACGTCGGCTACATGGATACCGACATGGCCGCGCACGTGAGCAGCCCCAAGCTCGACCCGGCCGCCGTGGCCAGGCTGGCGCTGGACGGCCTGGCGGCGGGCCAGCCGGAGGTGCTGGCCGACGACCTCAGCCGCCAGGTCCAGCAGGGCCTGGCCGGCGGGGTGGCCGCGCTCTACCCCCAGCTGGGCCAGCGGGTCGCCGGGGCTACCAGCCGGTGAGCTCCAGGTCGGCGGCGGCCTGCGGGTAACTGGCCACGCCGGCGAGCGCGGCGCCGCGGATCCGCTCGATGCGGATGAGCCACCGGCCGGACTGGCCGGGTCGTCCGCACGGCGGTCCGTTGCCGTAGCCGGTGTCCGCTTCGACCAGGAGCTGCCGCGCGGCGGGGTCGGTGAGGACATGGACACCGTCGATGCAGGCGGGCAGCCGCCACCGGGCGGTCGGGCGCCCGGCGGAGGACAGCTGGACGAGCGTGCCCGGCGACAGGTCCGGACCCTGCCGCCCGCAGCCGAGCACGGCCGTCAGGCCGGCCACGGTCCAGGTCGTGGTGGCGTACCCGCAATGGCGCGGCGGCCGGATCCAGCGCGCGGCGGCGAAGCGGGGGTGCGCGGCCGGCATGACCAGGATCGGGTTGTCGCTGCCGCTGTAGGTCACGGCGATGCGCTGGCCGTCGGGGCTCCAGGCCGGGTCGGACGGCGGGTTGCCGGGATCGGGGGTGCGGGTGCGCACGGTGGCCCCGGTGGCCAGGCTGACCACGGCCAGCACGCTGGGCAGGAACTGGACCGGGCCGCCCGGGTTGATCACCTCCCGCACGGGGCGCGGCGGCTGGCGCTCGGCCTGACAGGGCTGCCGGTCGTTCGCGGGATAGGTGAGGTAGGCCAGCCGGCGCCCGTCGGGGCTGAGCGCGATGTCCTGCGCCGACTCGGCGAGGGTCCGGATCAGCGTGGTGCGGCCGGCCCGCGGGTCGATGCGGTAGACGTCTGACCGGCAGCCGAAGCTGGCCACGGCGATGACCGACCCGCCGGGGGCCAGGACGGCGTCCACGTCGCCCAGGCTGCGCAGCAGGGTGGCCACGATCCGGCCGCCGCGCAGCGAGCGCAGCTGCACGGTGCTGACCGGGTAGCCGACGATGTACGCGGTGAAGGGACGGCGGAAGCGGCGGGTGACGAGAGGCGAGGTGCTGACGGTCAGGAAGGTGTTCGTGGTGCTGCTGCGCGGGGCCGGGGCCGGGGCCGGGGACGACGGGCGGTGCGGGGTTGCGGTGCGGGCCGGAGCCGGGCTCGATCCGCAGGCCGCGAGCGTCGTGACGGCGACGCAGGCGGCGAGGACGGAGGCCGCGGCGGCGAGCCAGCGCCGCGCCGGGGGGCGCTGGCGACGCTGGGTGCTGGTCATGTCACTGAGACGCGCGGCCGGGGCGGGCGGTTCCGGCTCTGCTCCCCGGCTCTGTTCCCCCGGTCCCGCTCTCCCGGCCGGGCCGGGCGCTAGAGCGTGACGCTGGTGAGGCCGGCGCAGTAGCTGAGCAGCCGGTCCTGGAGGCCGGCGTTGCCGGCGGCGGGGTGGGTGCCGCGCGGCCGCTGGTGGTAGAAGTAGCCGCCGGTCACCAGCGCCTCGGCGTCGGAGCTGACGGCCAGCCAGGCCTGGGTGACCGGGGCCAGTGACAGGTCGTCGGGCGCGCCGGGACCGCCCATCCGGGTCGGCACCCAGCCCGGCTCCAGCGCGTTGGACAGCACGTCAGGCCAGCGCCTGGCGACCGCGAAGGCCAGCAGCACGTCGAACAGCTTGCTGTCGGCGTAGGCCTGCGACCCGTTCCACCGTCGCCCTGCCCACTGCGGGTCGTCCAGGTCCGGGCTGCCGCCGCGGTGCATGCCCGAGCTGAGGTAGACCAGCCGCGCAGGGCGCTCGATCAGGCCGGTGAGCAGGTAGGGAGCCAGCACGTTGACCGCGAACACGTGCTCCAGGCCGTCCGCGGTGGCGACCCGGGCCGCCTCGCGGTAGCCCACCCCGGCGTTGTGGATGACCGCGTCGTAGCGGCCGGCCGCGTTGGCCTGGCCGGCCACCTGGCGCATGCCGGCCAGGGTGGACAGGTCGCCGGTGACGATCAGCTCGGCGCCGGGCAGCGCGGCTCGGGCGTCCCGCGCCCGGCCCTCGTTCCTGGCGTGCAGCGTGACGGAGTGGCCCTGCTCGGCCAGCAGCCGGCCGGCCATCAGGCCCAGGCCGTCGGCGGAGCCGGTGATCAGGACGCGGGACATGGCTGCCTCCCGGTTGGATGTCTCCCCCTAGTGTCCGGTAACCGGATCGACGGGCGGCGGCCGGCGGGGTTCAATAGGCCGGGTGCGCATCGTGCCCATGACGGCGGATTACGCGTCGGACATCGTGACCTGGCGCTATCCGGAGCCGTACGACTGCTACGACATGACGGGCGCGGACCCGGCGTTCCTGGCCGATCCCGCCAGCGGGTTCTTCGCGCTGGTCGATGACGGCGGCCTGATCGGGTTCCGGTCGTACGGCGCCGACGGCCAGGTGCCGGGCGGCCCCTACGACGCCCCGGCGCTGGACACCGGTGGCGGGCTGCGGCCGGAGCTGACCGGGCGGGGGCTGGGCCGGGCGGCCATCGGGACGGGCCTGGAGTTCGGCCGGGAACGGTTCGCGCCGCCCGCGTTCCGGGTCACCATCGCCTCGTTCAACGTCCGGGCCCAGCGCGTGGTCGCGGCGCTGGGCTTCCGCAACGCCGGCCGGTTCGCGGCCACCACCAGCGGCTGGACCTACGAGGTGCTGATCCGGCCCGAGCCGTAGGCGCCCCTGACGGGCCCAGCCGGCGGGCTCAGCCGGCGGGCTCAGCCGGAGGGCTCAGTCGGCGAACAGGTGGCGGAAGTAGGAGTCGGGATCGGCCATGAACTGGCGCCAGGCGCCGACCAGGTGCAGGTCGGCCCACTGGGCCGGGCGGATGCCCCAGTCGCCCAGCTCCAGGATGCTCGCGCCGGGCACGGCCGCCACCACCGGCGAGTGGGTGGCCACGATGGCCTGGGAGCCCGCCTCGGCCAGGTCGTGCAGCAGCGCGACCAGCCCGAGGCAGGAGGTGAACGACAGCGGGGCGTCGGGCTCGTCCATGAGGTAGAAGCCCGGCCGGCTGACCCGGGTGCGCAGGATCTCCAGGAAGCCCTCGCCATGACTGAGCTGGTGGAACCGCTCGGGGCGCCGGCCGGGGTGGTCCTCCAGGTAGGTGTACAGGCTGTGCATGGTGTCGGCGCGCAGGAAGTACGCCCAGCTCGAGCCGAGCAGGCCGCGCTCGACGCTCAGGCGCCGGCCGATGTGCGGCTCACTGTCCCTGGTCCGGAACCGGGCCTGGGCCGACCCGCCCTGAGGGTTGAGCCCGCAGGCCTCGGCCAGCATCTCCACCACCGTGGACTTGCCCGAGCCGTTCTCGCCGACCAGGACCGTCACCCCGCGGGGCAGCTCCAGGCCCTCGGCCAGGATCTGCTCCATGGCCGGGACGGTGGCGGGCCACTCGGTGGTGTCGATGCTGGCGTCGGGACTGGGCCGGATCGCGCGGAGCATGCGGGTATCGGTCTCCCACCCTGGCGTGCCCACGCGCCCCATCATGCCGCCTGGCTAGGACAGCGCGGCCGTGACCACCCGGCCAAGACCGCCCCGGCCATGACCGTCCCGGCGGTGACCGCCCGGGCGGCGCCTAGCCGGAGAACGTGTCCGGGTCGGGTCCCGTGCGCTGGTTCTTGTTCAGGGCGGTGATCGCCTCGACGTCCTCGCCGGACAGCTCGAAGTCGAAGATGTCGATGTTCTCGGCGATGCGCTCGGGAGTGACTGACTTCGGGAAGACGATGTCGCCGCGCTCGATGTGCCAGCGCAAGACGACCTGGGCCGGCGTCTTCCCGACCCGGCTGGCGATGGTGACGATCTCCGGGTCGCCGAGCACCCTCCCCCGCCCGATGGGTGACCAGGCCTCGACGCCGATCTGATGCTCGCCGCAGAAGGCGCGCACGTCCTCCTGGGTCAGATAGGGGTGGACCTCGATCTGGTCGACCGCCGGAGGCACTTCACTCTCGGTGTGCAGCCGCCGCAGGTGATGGGGCTGGAAGTTGGAGACGCCGATCGAGCGGGCCCGGCCGTCGCGGTAGAACTCCTCCAGTGTCTTCCAGGTCGAGACGTAGTCGCCGTCGTAGCGCGCGGGCAGCGGCCAGTGGATCAGGAACAGGTCGACGTAGTCGAAGCCGAGCGCGTCCAGCGAGCCCGCGAAGGCCCGGCGCGCGTCATCGGGCCGGTGGCTGTCGTTGCTCAGCTTGGTGGTGACGAACAGCTGGTCGCGGTCCAGGCCGGACTTGGCGATGGCCTCGCCGACCTGCCGCTCGTTGCCGTACATCTCCGCGGTGTCAATGTGCCGGTAGCCGGCGCCCAGGGCGGTGGTGACGGCCTCGACCGTGTCGCCGGGCGGAACCTTGAACACGCCGAAGCCGAACTGCGGGATCATCCGGCCGTTGTTCAGCATGATCTCGGGTACTGCGGTCACGATGGTCTCCTTCTCAGGCGATCCTGCGTGGGCTGCGCGAGAACAGTCACCGCAATCCCCTGCCCAGCGCCCGGAGCCGGAAAACTCGCCCGCGGATCGGGCCACTGATCGATAACTGGCGGAACCAGCCGGGCGCCGCGTGCGTCCAAGGGGTGCGTGATCCCCTCGCGATGACGACCGCTGCCGTGCTGGCGGCGGGTGCGTATTCCTCCACGCGCCCGCCGGCGGCCGGCGGCGGTCATCAGGGCGAGCGGCAGAGGGCTCCGGGACCTGTCCTGCGGAGGAAGCAGGCCCCGGAGCCCTCTGTGGTTCTGGCCAGCCTGGGTTCTGGCCAGCCTGCCGGACTGGCCAGCCTGCCGGGCTGGGTGCCCGGCAGGCTCGCTACCGCGGTTAGTCGCCCAGGTAATCGGCCGGAAGGTTATGGCCGGGCACCTGGTCGGGCATCAGGATCTTCTTGTCGCCCGGGTAGGCCACCTTCCAGCCGTGGGCGCTGTACCAGTCGAGCCGGTTGAGCTGGGCCGGGTTGGCAAAGTCCTGGATGGCGCCCTTGCCGTTGAAGCGGCCATCGTGGCTCCACACCACCCAGGCCTCGTACACCTTCCACTCCGAGCGCGGGATCCCGAGCCTGGCGGGCGAGGCGGGCACCCACGTCTTCACGCCCCGGGCGTTCGTCGTGGCGGTCAGGCCCTGGGTGAGCGGGATCTGGTTCGGCGCGACGTCGTAGGGGGCGAAGTCGGGGGTGTTGGTGAAGGCGTTGAACATCGGCCAGGCCGCCCGGTCTTCCTGGTTCATGGGCGCGACGCCGAGGATCTGCTCGATGGTCTTCACCACGTTGAGCTGGGTGTAGTAGGTGCTGTCGATGATGCCCCGCCGGGCGTACGGGCTGGCGATCATCAGCGGGCCGCGGTGGCCGTCGACGTGGTCCACGCCGTTCTGGGTGTCGTCCTCGACCACGAACACCACCGAGCTCTTCCAGAACTTGGAGTGCGAGATGGCGTCGACGATCCGGCCGACGGCCAGGTCGTTGTCGGCGACCTCGGCCACCGGGTTGGGGTCACCCGTGCCGACGCCAGCGGTGTGGTCCGACATGACCCACATGAGGTTGAGGTTGGGCAGCTGCCCGGTCTGCTCGCTCTTCTTGAACGACTTGAGCCAGATGTCGGCCCGGTACTGGTCGGGGATCCCGAGGTTGAACGCCGGGAAGGCGTGATCGTCGATGGCGTTGAGCGAGGGGATGTCCGCGTAGGTGCGCACCGAGGACGGCGCCACCGGCAGCGGGCCCTTGGCCTTGCCCTCCATGATCTGGGAGTCCTGGTAGTACTGCGACCAGGACGGGATCGGAGCAGGCTCGGTGAGGAAGTTGTTGTACTCGCCGAAGGACTTGACGGTCTGGCCGGCGGCCTCGGCCGCGTTCCAGAGGAACCCGTCCCGCTGGTAGGCCAGCGCGTCGCCGCCCTGGGCCGGGTAGCTGCGGTAGAAGGCGCCGAACTCCTTCTCGATGTAGTCGTTCGCGTCGGCCTGCATGAGCCAGTTGTGGCCGTCGGCCGACAGCGTGCCCTCATCGTAGAAGTTGTCGAACAGGCCGTAGGTGTCCGACAGCTTGCGGGCGTTGGGGGTGACCTTCGCGCCGAACTGGGCCAGCTTGGGGTCGCTGTTGCCCTTGCCGATGTCGCCGAGTTCCTGGTCGTAGGTCCGGTTCTCGCGGACGATCAGGAACACGTGCTTGATCTTGGACGGGCAGCCCAGGCGGGTCGGGATGGCGACCGGGGCGGCCTTGCAGCCGCTCAGCGGCTTGCTGGCCAGCAGGTGGTCCCAGTTGTTGTCGGTGAACACCCGGGCGGTCGTGCCGCCGAGCGCGGCCTCGCTCGGCATGGCGAACTCGGTCAGCGAGCCGGTGTCGTCATAGGTGTTGTGGCCGGTGGCGTCGCTGGTGCCGGGGCCCTTGCCGATGGTGCTCTCGGGGCCGCGGGCGCCGATGCCCTTGTCGTTGGTCACCACGATCTTGCCGATAGCCGGGTCGAGCTGCGCGCCGACCGGATAGAAGTCGGTGGGCATCAGGCCCTCGTACTTCACCGGGGTCCGCGGGCCGTTGTAGCCGTAGACGGCCAGGGCGTTGTCGCGCCCGATGCTGACCAGGATGGTGTGCGGGCTCGGCATCGTGATGGCGTTGGGGTAGCTGCCCACGGTCGAGCCCGGCAGCGGGTTGACGTTGAAGGTCTGGACGACCTGCGCGGTCACCGGGTTGATCATGGAGACGCTGTCGTCGTTGGAGTTGGCCACCATCAGGATGCCGTCGGGGGCCAGGTACTCGGCGGTCGGCTCCAGGCCGACCTTGATCTCCTTGACCTGCTTGCCGGTCGTCAGGCTGACCTCGGACACGGTCCCGGTGGTCGCCGCCCCGGTGACCTTGCTGGCCACGATGTTCGTGCCGTCTGAGTTGTTGGTGTACTCACCCGGCCGGGCCCGGCGGCCGCCCTCGTTGGACACGAAGGCGTCGTTGCCGACCAGCACGACCTGGCGGGGGGCGTTGCCCACCTTGGTGACGTGGACCAGCTGGTTGGTCGTGGTGTTGATGACCCCCAGCTGGTTGACGCCGTTGAGCGCGACGTAGAGCTTGGAGCCGTCCTGGCTCAGCGCCATCCCCGAGGGCAGGTCAGGCGCGGTGGTGTTGCCGGTGGTGAGGTTGACGGTCGTCGTCTCCAGCGGGATGAGGACCGGGCTGGCGGCGACCTTGCCGTCGGCGGCGACGCTGAACTTGGCCAGGTCGGAGGTCTGCGGAACCCACAGGGTCTTCCCGTCGGCCGACCACAGCGGCCCGTCGGCCGCCACGGTGCCGTCGCCGAGGAACTTGTCGCTGCCAATCCCGGTGCCGACCTGCTGGATGACCTTGCCGGTCTTCAGGTCGAAGATGGTCAGGAAGCCGGTGAAGTCGTTCCAGGACAAGGCGGCCAGGTAATCGCCGTTCGGGCTGATGGCTGACGAGAGCAGGCGGCCGGCCAGCCAGCCGCCGCTGCCGTTGAGCAGCACCCGGCTGCCGAGGGGCTTGATCCACTGCTGGGTGGGCAGCAGGATGCCGTTGGCGTAGGTCTGCCCGACCTGCTCGTCGCCGAAGGGATTGCCGCTGGCCGAACTGGCCGCCAGCGCGGCCGTGGCCAGCCCGCCGACCAGCACCATCGAGACTCCGGCGCCGGCCACGGCGCGCAGGGCGCGCCGGTTCTCGTGGCGCCATCGCGCGGATAGCAATCGCTTGAAGAACAATCGTCGCTTCACGCTTATCTCTCTTTCGTAGCCGCGCAGTTCCTGTGGTGTGGCCGGCACCGCCCGGGGCGGCACCGTGAATGGTTGTTCATCCCGGTTGCCTCTCGGCAGCCGGAAGGTGAACGTCGGGCTGGCTCCCGCATGAAGGCTTGGACTCAGCGGGCGCTCAGGCGGCCTTCAGGCGGCGTGGCTGCCATTCTCAGGTGGCGAAGCAGCCGTCAATCAGCCACAGCGGGTTGACGACCTGGTCATAGTGGGGTCCGGTCACTGTCGGCGAGCCGTTGACGGAGGCAGGACCGTCCCCGTCAGCGGCGTAGCAGCCGTCGGTCTGGACATCGACGTTGTACTTGGCGATGACCGGGTAGCCAGGACCGGCTACCAGGTAGGTGATCTCGCACAGGTAGTTGCCTGAGCCGCTCTGCGGCGTGGACGGCGTGCCCTTCTGGCAGCTGGCGTGGCTGCGCAGCCGGGCGGCGTCCGGGCGGGGGTTGCCCTGATCGACCTGCTGGAGCACGTACAGGTTGGCGAACGTGCGGCTGATCGAGGCCTGGAGCGTGCCGGCGCTGATGCCGGTCGAGCCGCAGCCCGACACCGACAGGCTCGCGGCGGCGGCCGCCGCCAGGACGGCCGCCGCCCGGACCCGCAGCCGGGCGCTCATGCCCACGCCCCTCATGCCGCCGCCCCGATCGTGCGGCGCCGGAACACCAGCCAGGCCACCGATCCGCAGACCACGAAGTACACCGCGCAGGTCACCAGCCCTTGCTCGAACGGTCCGTAGAAAGGCGGCTGCACCCAGAAGCCGTGCCAGGTCATGAACGGCGTGGACAGCAGCGCCAGCTGCCCCCAGACGGGCAGGCTGATCAGCGTCACGACCTGGAACACCAGCGCCAGCAGCACCGGGCCGCCGATCCCGACGACGCTGCTGCGGCTGATCACCGACAGCATCAGGGCCAGCGCGGTGAAGCCGAGCACGGGCGGGATCTCCGCCAGCCAGCTGACGATGACCAGCTCGGTCGCGTGCCCGGCCGGGACGAGCTGGCCGCCCAGGCCGACCACCGGCTGGGTCCCGGCCACCAGCCCGGCGATCAGGTCGGTGACGGTCAGCAGCAGCATGCAGGCCAGGGCGAAGGTCACCGCGGCCAGGAACTTGCCGGCGAACAGCTGGCCGCGGCTGCGGGACCGGGTGAGGATGGTCTTCCAGGTGCCGAAGTGGTCCTCGGAGGAGAAGATGTCGCCCGCCACGATGGCGGTCAGCACCGGCAGGATCCACTGGCCGCCGAAGCCCAGCACCACCATGGGGATCGCGAACCCCGAGCTGTGCACCCACTGGCCGAACGGGGTGTCCCCCGGCGTGGAGCTCTGCACGTTCAGGCCGGCCACCGCGAGGAAGGGCACGATCAGGCAGAGGAAGATGATCGCCCGGACCCGGAGCAGGCCGCTGAGCTTGGCCAGTTCCAGGCGCCATACCACCAGCGCGCCCGAGCCTTTCCCGGCGGGCGCGCCGGGCTCCGCGTAAGCGGGCCACCGGTCGGCGGCGAGGGTCATGCGCTCTCCTTAGCTGGGGGCGCCGGGCTGGCCGGCGCTGAGCTGGCCGGCGCTGAGCTCGCCGATGCTGAGCTGGCCGGCACTGAGCTCGCCGTCTCCGCGTCCGCGGCGTCCGCCGTGAGCTGGAAGAACAAGGCCTCCAGCGGCGTGACGTCGAGCTCCAGGCCGCGGACCGCGATGGCGTCACGGCCCAGGTGCAGCACGAACTCGTCCATCCGGTCCTGAACCGCGTGCACGACCAGGCCGCCCTCGTCGTGCTCGGCGGCCTTGACCCCGGCCTGCTTCCGGGCGGCGGCGAGCGCCGCGGCGTCGTCGCTGGTGCGCAGCCGCCAGACCGGGTCCGGCGCGTCGGCCCGCATCACGTCCAGCCGCCCGGCGTAGGCCACCTTCCCGTGGTGCAGCACGGTGACGCTGTCGCAGATCTCCTCGACCTGGGCCATGTCGTGGCTGCTGAGGATGACCGTCACCCCGTCACGGGCCACCCGGCGCAGCGCGGCCCGCAGGTCGCGGATGCCGGCCGGGTCCATGCCGTTGGTCGGCTCGTCGAGGATCAGCAGCCGCGGGCGGCGCAGCATGGCGGCGGCCAGGCCGAGCCGCTGCCGCATGCCCAGCGAGTAGCCGCGCACCTTCTGGCGCCCGGTGCCGGCCAGGCCGACGCGCTCCAGCGCCTCGTCGATGAGCGTGTCGGCGCCCCCGCCGTCCAGGCCGGCCAGCACGGCCAGGTTCCGGCGGCCGTTCAGGTAGGGATAGAAGCGCGGTGTCTCGACGAACCCGCCCACGCCGTCCAGCCAGGTGGGCCCGGCCTCGGCCCTGGTGCGCCCGAACAGCCGCAGCGTGCCCTCGTCGGGCAGGACCAGGCCGAACAGAGCCGACAGCAGGGTGGTCTTGCCGGCGCCGTTGGGGCCGAGCAGGCCGTGGACCACGCCGGGGGTGACCGCGAAGTCCACCCCGTCCAGGGCCGTGGTCTCGCCGAACCACTTGGTGACCCCGCGGGCGTCGACGACTAATCCGGATTCCGTCACGGCGCATACCGTACGGATCGCGGGTAACCACTTCGCAAACTCGGTCAGACCATTAGATGAAGGTCCGATCGGGCGATGCTCCCCAGCGCCGGACGGATCGTGGCATTACCGATCGTGGTGCGATAACCCCACTATCCGGGCAGCGCGACACGCCGCGCCGGGGTAGAGCGCTCATTCCGGTTTCTTGTGGTCACGCCGGGTTACCTTAGGCATGTGATCGAAAACGCCATTCAGCGTGGCCCGACACCGTGCCGCCCGACACCGCGCTGACCCGGGATCACGCGGGCAGCCTGCTGTGCCGCCTGCTGGTCTTCCATCCCGAGGTCGTCGATATCAGGATCCTCGGCCAGACCGACATGCCCGGCGGGATCATCTCCTACTCACTGGGCGTGATACTGCCGGGTGGCCGGGAGCTGTACATCGACGTGGAGGATGCGCCCAGCGTAACGGGCGCATCCCCCGCCAGTCGTGCCGACACGCCGCGATAACCGGGCGCCGGCGTGCCGCCGCGCTGAGCTAGCGCCTCACCAGGCCCCGGCGAAGACGCTGTTGCCCGCGGGCCGGAGCCGGATCAGCTTGCCGCGGTCGATCCAGCCGTTGACATCGGTCTTGGTCGTGCCCGCGTCGAAGAGCACGTACCGGCCCGAGGGGTCGGCGCTGACGAACTGGTAGGAGAAGCCGTTGCCGGTGTTCATCCGGTGGAGCTGCCGCGTCCGCTTCCCGGTGGCCGCCGAGATCTGGTCCACGGCCACGAAACCGCCGTTGATCGTCGCGCCCCCCGACACCACGGCCGCGATCAGCGACCGGCCGTCGGGGGCGATGGCGACATCGTTGATGTAGCCCTCGCGCAGCGAGGTGATCGCGGACTGCCGCATGATCAGCCGGCTGCCGCTCAGGCTGCCGCCCGCGCGGGCCGGGCTGACCGCGCGGGCCTCCTCGCCATTGGCCCGGCACACGTTGCCCGCTGCCCTTGAGGCACTTGGGGGTGCCGAAGACCACCAGCTCCCGCCCGTTCCCGGTCAGGGCCAGCTGCCCGAGGCGCAGCCGCACCATGCCCGGCCCAGCCGGGCCGTCCCGCCACACCGCGTGCGCACCGGTCCGGGTGCTGATGACGACGACCTCGCCGCCGGGACGGCCGGACGGGACCGTGACGGCCAGCGTCGAACCGTCGGCCGAGGCGGCCAGCGAGCCGACGGCGAAGTCCAGCGTCCCGCCGCGGACGCGCGAGTAACCGGTGGCCCGGCCCGAGGCCGTGAGCCGGAAGCGGTACAGGAGCGTGCTGGCCGGCCGTGGTCTGGCAGTCCAGGAAGAACGTGTGATGATCGGCGGAGACGTACCCGCTCACCCGCGGGCCCCGGCCCGGACAGCGGACCGTGCCGGTCGTCGCGCCGGTGGCGGTGGCCCGCACCACCGGGGTGCGGATCCCGATGCTCTGCTCGATGTAGTAGCGGGGCGGGCTGACCCTGGCCGCGCCGCCCGCGCCGCCCGCGCCGCCCGCCTGCGCCGACGCCGCGCCGACGTCATCGTGTCGCGGACTGGAGGACTTCCGCAATGGGCCGTCGCGCCCCGGCCCGGGCCGGAATGGCCGTCAGGCCGGCCACCGCCAGCAGGGTGCCCGCCACCATCACCAGCAGCCACCAGGACGGCGGGCTGCCGTGCGGCCCGGCGTTCTGGACCACGCTGTACAGCTCGCTGCCCGCCGGGATGCCGAGCAGCACGCCGACCAGCGCGGGCAGCAGCTGCGCGGCGGACAGCCCGGCGACCGTCTGCCCCGGCGTGGCCCCCAGCGACCGCACCGTGGCCGAGAAGCGCCGCGAGTCCAGCACCGTCGCCCACGTCGTGAAGATCGCGTTGGCCGCGGCGAGCACGGCCATGGCGATGGTGATGACCAGCAGGACCTCGCTGACCCTGGCCTGGCCGGGGTCGGGCGGCCCGGCCCACGGCCCGCCGTGCCGGGCGTCCAGGCCGACCGTGGCGTGGTAGACCAGCACGGCCACGATGGCGGTGCCGGTGACCGCGAAGCTGGCCGCGCTGAGCACCGCCCGCCGGGGCCGGCGCGTGACCAGCCGGGCGCCCAGCAGCAACGGCACCGGCAGCCCGGCCGACAGCCGGACCAGCGCGGCCCGGCGCCGGGGCGGGCGGGTCTCCTCGGCCAGCGCGGCCATGGTGGTGACCCGGGCCGCCCGCAGCGCGGGCACCAGCGTGGCCGCGCTCGCCACGGCCACCGCGGCCGCGGCCACCACCAGCACCGTGCCCGGCGTGAGCGCGGGCGCGCCGGGACTGCCGACCAGCGACGCGCCGGGACTGGTGAGCAGCGGCGCTACCAGCCGGCCCACGACGAGGCCGGCGGCGGCCCCGGCCAGCGCCACGACCAGGTGCTCGGCCATCAGCACCGCGGCCGCCAGCCCGGGCGTGCCGCCCGCCGCCTTGAGCAGGCCGACCCGCCGCCGCTGCTCGGCCATCCGGGCCCCCGCCACCACGGCCACGCTGGCCACCGCGAGCAGCGCGAGCAGCCAGCTCGCCGGGCCGAGCACGCGCTGCTCCTGGGTCACGATGGTGGCCGCGGCGGTGCGCAGGGCCGGCCACGCGGTAAGCGGCGGCCCGGCGTCTCCCGGCGGTGGCTGATGGGCGCGGGCGAACGCCGCGGCGGCGGCCGGGCGGGCCAGCCGCAGGTTCAGGTAATAGGTCAGCGGGTTGCCCGGCGACGCCAGGCCGCGGGCCGCCGCCCGGCTGACCCAGACCAGCCCGGTGTCGAACGAGCGCGACCGCCCCGGCGGGCCGGCGCAGCCGCTGAAGAAGCACACCTGGGTGTACACCGGGACCGCGGCCGTGACCGCGATGCCCGTGACCCTGAACGGCCGGCCGCCCAGCGTGACGCGGTCCCCGACCCGGACGCCGAGCGCGTCGGCGAAGGCCCGCTCCAGGACCACCCCGCCGCTGCCGCGCAGCCAGGACCCCTGGATCACCTCCGGCTGGTCAACCGCGGCCCGGCCCGGGTCGCGACCCTCGGCCATCACGTCCGCGGTCGTGCCGTGCGCCCGCAGCACCGGCCAGGCCACCGGGTAGGGGCCGCTGTGCGCGGTCACGCCCGGGACGCGGGCCAGAGCCGCCAGCCGGCCGCGGGCCGCGGCGCCCGACTCGGCCGCCCCGCTGAAGCCCGTGCTGCTGGCCACCACGTCCGGGCCGGCCGTGGCCGCCCGGGTCTGGCCGAACGGCGCGCGGGTCACCCCGTGCAGGGCCAGGCCCAGGGTCAGCGTGGCCATGGCCGCCGTGAGCACCAGCACGAGCAGCAGCGGCTGGGCCGGGCGGTGCCGCAGGTCGCGGCCCGCCAGGCGGCAGGCGAGCAGGATCTGGCCCACGCGGACGGCCCTCCGTCTCATGGCTAACACCGACTTGATCGCTAACACCGTCTCTATGGCTAACAGTTATCTTATAGATAGCCGTTAGCCATGAGGCCTGTCAAGCCGCCAGCGGCTCCGGCTCCGGCTTCTGGCCGCGCCGGCGGATGATGGTCGAGGCCGCGTCGGTGTCGTGGATGGTCAGCGCGACCACGGCGGCCACCGCGGCCACGCCCGCCGCGACCAGGAACGCCACGTGATAGGCGGTCAGGTCCGGCGTCACGTGGCCCGCCACGGTGCGGGTCGCGCCCACGGCCACCACCGCCGTGGTCAGCACCGCCACGCCGAGCGCGCTGCCGAGCTGGCGGCCGACGTTGAACATCGTCGAGGCCCGCCCGGTGGCCTCCGGCGAGATCGTGGCGAAGGCCGCCGCCTGGGCCGGCACGAAGACCTGGGCCATGCCCACCCCCAGCGCGAACATCAGCAGCCGCATCCACCACAGGCTGGTCTGCGCGCCGACCAGGCTCATCAGGCCGATCGAGACCGTCACCCCGACCAGGCCCAGCGCGATGTTGCGGCGCGGCCCGAGCCCCGGATACAGCCACCGGCTGGCCAGCTGCGCGCCCGCCATCACGCCCAGCGCCTCCGGGAACGTGCTCAGCCCCGAGGCCAGCGCCGACAGCCCGCGGCCGTCCTGGAAGAACAGCGAGACCACGTACAGCGTGCCGATGAACGCCGCCGCCGCCAGCAGCATCACCGCGTTGCAGGACCGGAACAGCCGGTCGCCCAGCAGCCGCAGGTCGATCAGCGGCTGCGTCCGGCGCAGCTCGGCCAGCACCAGCAGTCCCAGCAGCACCGCCCCGGCGGTGATCGTGCCCAGCACCGCCCCCGAGTCCCAGCTCCGGATCGGCCCTTCCGACACCCCGTACATCAGCAGGCCCAGGCTCGCGCCGGCCAGGACGAACCCCAGCGCGTCGAACCGCCCCGGCGCCAGCGCGTTGCCGCCGGCCAGGAACAGCACCCCGAAGGCCAGGGTCACCGCGCCCAGCGGCACGTTCACGTAGAACACCCAGCGCCAGGACAGCTCGGTGACCAGCAGCCCGCCGAGCACCGGCCCCAGCGCCGGGGCCAGCGTGGTGGGCACGGTCAGGATGGCCGAGGCGCGGATCCGCTCGGCCGGCGGGAAGGCGCGGAACAGCATGGCCAGCCCGACCGGCGCCATCATCCCGCCGCCCACGCCCTGGAGCACGCGGAAGATCTCCAGCTCGGTCAGCGAGGTGGCCAGGCCGCACAGCGCCGACGCCACCGTGAACAGCACGATCGCGGTCAGCAGCACCCGCTTGCCGCCGAACCGGTCGCCCAGCCAGCCCGACACCGAGATGAACACGGCCAGGCTGACCAGGAAGTAGATCGACACGCCCGCCACCGACGTGGACGGGACGCCGAAGTTGCGGCCAATGGTGGGCAGGGCCACGTTGACAATGGTCGAGTCCATGATCGTCATGAACATCGCCGCCACGTAGACCACGCTGACGGCGACCTTCTGGCTCACCCGGCCGGTCATGAACCCCCTCATTACCATTAACAAAGGAGGCCCGGGCTAGACCCGTGCCCCTGGCGTCAATGTCATCGGCCGTAGTTTTCTTCCTGCCCGGGCCGCCGGGCGGTCGCCGCACCAGGGACGGCGCCAGTGAAAAGATGCCCGGCCGGAGGCCGGGCATCGAGTCTCAGGCCAGCGGCGGGATGATGGCCTCGATCAGGTGCGGGCCCGGCTCGCCGTAGGCCCAGTCCAGCGCCTCGGCCAGGGCCTGCGCCGTGGTGACCCGCACCGACGGCACCCCGAGCCCGGCGCTGATCTCGGCGAAGTCCGGCGTCGGGCCGGACAGGTCCAGCATCCGGGCCGCGCGCTCCCCGGCCTGGCCGGCGTTGGTGCGGGCCAGCTCCAGCCGCAGCACCGCGTAGGCCGAGTTGTTGAGCAGCACCGTGGTCACGTTCAGCCGCTCGCGGGCCTGGGTCCACAGCGCCTGGATCGTGTACAGCGCGCTGCCGTCCGCCTCCAGCGCGAGCACCGGCCGGTCCGGGGCCGCCACCGCCGCGCCCGTCGCGGCGGGCAGGCCCTGGCCGATGGCCCCTCCGGTCAGCGTGAGCAGGCTGTGCCGGGCCGCCCCGGCCAGCGCACCCGGCAGGGCGATCCCCGAGGTGTTGGCCTCGTCCACCACGATGGCGTTCTCAGGCAGCGACCGGGCGATCGTCGCGGCCAGGCTGGTGACGCCGAGCGGGCCGGCGCCCGGCGCCGGGACCGACGCGCTGGCCAGCACCGGCTCGGTGCCCGCCGCGACCTTGGCCGCCAGGTCCTCCAGCGCGGCCTCCACGTCCTGCCCGGCGCCCGCCAGCTCGGACACCTCGCAGCCGTCCGGCACCAGGTCGCCGGGCAGGCCCGGATAGGCGAAGAACGACACCGGTGCGCGGGCCCCGGCCAGCAGCAGGCGGCGCGTCCCGGCCAGCTGCGCGGTGGCCTGCTCGGCCAGGTAGGCCAGCCGGTCCACGGCCGGGACCCCGGCGCCGCGCTCCATCCGGGCCGGGAACGTCTCGGCCAGCAGCCGGGCGCCGGTGGCCCGGCCGATGCGGCTGGCCGCCCGCAGTCCCCGCTCGGTCAGGGCCCGGCCGCCGAGCAGCAGCAGCACGCCCTCGCCCAGCGCGCCCTCGGCCAGCACGTCGGCGGCCGCCTCGACCTGGTGCCCGGTCACGGCCGCGGGCGGGGCCGGCGGACGGGACGGGGCGAGAGCGGCGCCCTCGCTCCAGGACACGTCGGCGGGCAGCACCAGCGTGACCACCTGGCCGCGGCCGGGGCGGCCCGCCGCCTCGACCGCGCGCATCGCGTCGCGGGCCAGGTCCCACGGGGTGCCGCTGGTGTGCACCCAGCCCGACACCGTGCGCGCCAGGGCCTCGATGTCGGACTGGAGCGGCGCGTCGTAGCGAACATGACCGGTGGCGTGCGCGCCGACGATGGTCACCACCGGGGTGCCGGCCCGGCGCGCGTTGTGCAGGTTGGCCAGCCCGTTGGCCAGGCCGGGCCCCAGGTGCAGCAGCACGGCGGCCGGCCGGCCCGCGATCCGGGCGTAGCCGTCGGCGGCGCCGGTGGCGACCCCCTCGAACAGGGCCAGCACCCCGCGCATCCCCGGCTCGCCGTCCAGCGCGCTGACGAAGTGCATCTCCGACGTGCCCGGGTTCATGAAGCAGACGTCAACGCCCGCGCCCACCAGGCTGCCCAGCAGGGCCCGCGCGCCGATCACGAGGCGAACCTACCCGAGCCGGGCCTAGGCGCGGAAGGGCTGCGGCGCTTCTTGCTGTTATCCACTTCTTGCTGTTATCAGGTGGTTGGCAGGCGGAGGTGGGAGGGCGAGATTGAGGGAGGGAGGGAGGGAGGGAGGGAGGGAGGGAGGGAGCTCGGCCGGGGCGGGGCGGGCCGGGTCCTCGTGTACCGTAGGCCGTGGCAGTCCCGGCTGCCTCTGGATCCGCGGGCAGTGCTCGAAGCTCACCGGTTTCTGATTGGCGTGTCTGGCCGTTCTTTCCGGCCCATGTCGCGGATCCCTGGGCCCGAGGAAAGGACTGCCCCCATGTCTGATCAGCCACGCTCCAGTCAGCCGCGCTCCAGCGATTCACACTCCGATCATTCACGCTCCGGTCATTCACGCTCCGGTCATTCACCCGCCGGTCAGTCACGCTCGTTGCCCGACCGGCCCAGCCTGCGGTTCCTCAAGCTGGAGGCCAGGGAGCGCCTGGCGGCCGGCGAGTTCGGCACCCTGCACGCGGCTCAGCTGGCCATCGCCCGCGAGCACGGCCAGCCGAGCTGGGCCGCGCTCAAGCAGCTCATCGCGGCCCAGCCTCGCCCCGACGGCCACGCGCTCGGCCAGGTGCGCTGGGTGCTCTCCCGATTCGCCGGCGCGGACGGCCCGGCCTGGGCCGCGCCCGGCGAGGACGAGCTGACCGGGCACCTCGAGCCCCGGTTCCTGGCTCAGGTCCGGCCCGCCCAGATCACCGCCGCGCTGTCCCCGCATGCGGCGCTGCTGCGCGAGGAACTCGTGGTGCTGGAAGACACGCCGCTGGCCGTCCGGGCCCAGGTCGGCGGCCTGCAGGTCGAGGCCCGCGCGGCGGCGGAGCCACCGCACCGGCTGATCATGCTGGCGGTCTTCCCGGCCGGCCGCAAGGTCACCGACACGCGGGTCGCGGCCCCGTCGAGCCAGCTCGCTGGGCCGGTCCCGGCGCCGGTGGCGGAGATCGGGCAGACCGCGTTCGCCGAGCTGGGCCTGGCCGGGCTGGTGCTGGCCGGCCCGGGCTGGGCGGTCGCGCGGGGCTGGGCCGACCTGGACCGGGCCGAGGCGCTGCGCCCGGCGCACCGGTTCCCGGCCTGGGCGGTCACCAAGCTGGTCACCGCCACCGCCGTGCTCCGGCTGGTCGCCGGCGGCCAGGTGCGGCTGGACGACCCGGCCAATCGCTACCTCGGCCCGGTCCGGCTGGCCGACGACGCGGTGACCGTCCGCGACCTGCTGGCCCACACCGGCGGCGTGGACAGCCCGGCCAGGGCCCTGGCGGACACCGTGCCTGAGCTGGCCGACCTGGCCGGGCCGGTACTGGCCTGCTCAGGGACCCGGGGCGCGTTCCGGTATTCGCATGGCGGCTACGCGGCGCTCGGCGCGCTGATCGCCGAGGTCACCGGGTCGGCCTACGCCGACGCGGCGGCCCGGCTGGTGCTGGCGCCGCTGGGCATGACCGGCGCGGCGTTCCCGGATCAGTGGCCGGAGGAGGACGCGATCACCGGCTACCTCCTGGACGCCGACGACGGCATGTTCAGGCCCGCACCGGAACAGGTGTGCACGATGCCGGCGGCCTGCGGCCTGTGGGCCACGGCTGAGGACCTGGTCCGGCTGGGCGGCGGCTGGCGATCCCTGCTGCCGGACGAGCTGGCCCGCGAGGCACTCACCCCGCAGGCCGACCGCGCGCCGGCGGCGGGCCAGATGGGCCTGGGCTGGATCCTTAACACTGACCAGGGCCTGGCCGGTCATCAGGGCAGCGGGCCGAGCGGCAGCGCGTCGCTGATCACCAAGGGTGACGTCGTTGCCGTCGCGCTGACCAGCCGGGCGGTACCGATCGAGCCCGTGGCCGCACGGGTGATGCGCGCGATCGCCTAGCCTGACCCTGTGCGCGGACGCCGTGTCCCCTTCAGCCCGAGCAGGCTCGTCGCCGGTCATGGCGCCGTGTGGGCCGCGGACTACGAGCATCCGCTGATCGTGCGCATTGCCCCCGGCCGGCTGGACGGCGAGATCGCGGCCGTCTTCCCCGAAGACGACCAGCCGTCCGCCGGCCGGGGTCCGCTCGCCATCGCCGCCGGGCTGGGCTCGATCTGGGTGCTGCCCGCCGAGGGCACGCGGCTGGTCCAGGTCGACCCGGACAGTGGCGCGACGCGGTCGCACGAGCTGCCGTTCCCGCTGAGCCGGATCTGCGCCGGGCCCGACGCGTTGTTCGGGATCGAGCCGCTGGGCGATGGCCGGGTCGCGCGGATCGACCCGGACGGGGGCGTGACGGCGGTCCCGGTCGGCCGGACGCTGCGGCTGGTCGCGGCCAGCGGTGACCTGGTCTGGGTGGTGGACGATGAGCCGGCCCTGGTGCTGGCCCTGGACCGCCAGTCACTGGCGCGGGTCGCGGAGTTCCGGCACCTCGGTGCCCCGAGCGAGCTGGTCGCCAGCGGCTCGCGGGCCTGGTACGTGGCGACACCGGAAGCGGAGCACGTGGACGAGCACGGCCGGCGGGAACGCGGGTTCGTCATCACGCCTGAGGGCCCCGGCGAAGACCTGCTGCGCTTCGACGCCCGGACCGGGGCCCAGGAACGGCTTGGCCGCCGCCCCTGGGTGGTCTCGCCCGAGCTGGCGCTGGACGACGACCGGCTGTGGATCTCGGGTGGCCGCGAGGAAGACGAATTCGCCGACGATGACGAAGACCCGGTGAGCACCCTGCACTGCCTGGACCTGGACGGCCGGGAGCTGCTGACCATCGAGCGGCCGGGCCAGATCGACGCGCTGGCGGTCGGCGACGGCACGGTCTGGGTATCCGGGTTCCGCCGCTCCCGGCAGGCTGACGTCACGACGGCGCTGGGCCAGGATGGCACGGTGCTCGGCCAGGTCAGCTTCGCGCCGGTCGACCTCAGGCCCTGGACCCCGCCGCGGCCGCCGCGCCGGCCCTGGATGAGCCGGGCCGCGCGGGCCCGCATCATCCGCGACGAGGTCGAGGCAGACCTCAGCCAGCCTCGGCAGGCGTCCGGCCGGTTCGGCGATACCTGGGAGGCCCCGCCGGTCAGCGATGAGTTCCGGCTGGAGCGCGTGGAGCTTCGCGGCGCCGACCGGGAGCCCGAGATCGCGGTCCTGTTCCACTGGGCCGGCGAGGACCATCTGTTTGGGATGAAGTACCGGATTCCCCGGCGCGGTGACTGCTATATCTCCGTCTACGTGGAGGAGAACCTGCTCGGCAGCGGGATTGAGACCGCGATCCGGGAGCCCGCCGACGGCGTGACCTGGCTGCGCTGGCCCCAGGGCTAAGCCGGCGTCACGGCGGGCGACGCGGACCAGCGCAGCGGAAGCGACTCGACGCCGAAGATGCCCTCCAGCCCGCCCAGCACGGCCGGCCCGTCGAGGGCCAGGCCCGGCATCCGCGGGGCCAGGAAGGTCAGCGCCTCCTCGAGCTCGGCCCGGGCCAGGTTCGCGCCCAGGCAGAAGTGCGGCCCGGCGCCGAACGTGAGCAGCCGCCCGTCCCGCTCCGCCGTGATGTCGAACTCCTCGCCGCCGGCCTGCTCCCGGTTGCCTCGCTCGGAGCACACCGCCACGATCGTGCCCGCCGGGAACAGCACGCCGCGGTGCTCCACCGGCTCCAGGCAGATCCGGGCGGTGAACGGCGTGATCGGCTCGGCCCGCAGCACCTCCTCGACCGCCTTGGGGACCAGGTCGGGGCGCTGGCCGAGCAGTGCCCACTGATCGGGATGCGCGGCGAACATCCGCAGCGCGTGCCCGAGCTGGGCCACGGTCGTGTCGATTCCGCCCGCGATCACGTTCAGCACCAGGTTCACGCACTCGGCGTGGGACAGCCGGTCCCCCTCCTGCTCCGCCGCCAGCAGCGCGGTGAGCAGGTCCTCGCCGGGCTCGGCCCGCCGCCGCGCCAGCAGGTCCTCCACGTAGCTGTAGACCTCGGTGACCGCGCGCTCCATCGGCTCGACCTGGCTGCCCAGCGCCTGGATGTCGAACTGCCGCTGCACCCAGCCCGACCACTCCTGGAGTCGGGGCGCGTCGGCCTGCGGGGCGCCCAGCACGGCCGCGATGGTCAGCGCCGGGTAGGGCTTGGCCACGGCGGCGACAAAGTCACCGGCCATGGCGTCCTGAAACGGACTCCATAGCTGGGCGAGAAAGCCGCGCATCACCGGCCGCCACTGGTCTGCCGCGCGCGGAGTGAACGCCGGGCCGACCAGCGCCCGCAGCCGGCGGTGCCGGTCGCCGCGCTGGTTGAGAATGTTGTCGTCGATCTGCTCCCGCAGCGGCCCGCTGGTGACGCCGAACAGGTCAGCTATCTCGCGGCCGGGGAATGCCGTCTGCCGCGACCGCAGGAAGAACTCGCCCGATTCTCTGTCCAGCACCACGTAGGCCAGCGGCGAGCGGGCCAGCCAGGGCAGCTTGCCCTTCGCAGTCAGCTCGGCGAGCTGCTCGTGATAGCGCTCTCCGGTCAGCTCGCCGCCGATCAGGTCCACCTCGGCCAGGTCCAGCTCAGACACGTCCGTCATGCCGCCCACGTTCCCCTGCCTGCCCTGCCCCGCGCAACAGGGCGGCCATTTTCTGCGGAACAAGACGGCTTCATGAGCCGAGCGCCGACTGTCACTCCCGTGGTTGCGAGCCGCTCGCAGGTAGCCTGGCTGGGCCGGCGTCGGTGACTTCTGCGCGAGTCGGCCGACCGAGGCAGGCAGACAGACGGCACAGGGAATCGGCAGCCAGACGGAGGCGGGTGACGTGGTAAACCGACGCGAGGGACGGTGGCGGCGGCGCTCTGGGCGCTCGGCCAGGGTGGCGCTGACCGGCGCGGTCGCGACGGCTGCGGCGGTGGCCACGGTGACGGGGCTGGCGGCGCTGGCGGCCATGCCGGCCGCGGCGAGCACCGGCGCAGTCCGGCAGGCCACGACGCCGGCCCGCGTTGCGAGCGACCACCCAGCGGGCTTCTGGTACGGCACCGACAGCAGCACCATTCCCATCTCGGGGTCGGTGCCCTATCGCGAGCCGGTTCTCGGCGGGAGCTACGGCGGCTACATCGGGATGACGGGCAACTGGGCCCGGTGGCAGAACTGCGGCAGCAAGATCCTGGTCTGGTCCTCGGCCAACGCCAGGCAGGCCACCGCCGACTTCAAGGCCCACGCGGGCGTGGGCACGGGCGCTTACTGGTTCATGGCCGGGCCGGGCGTCGACCCGCACTACAACGGGACCACCGGCGAGGGCTACGCCTGGGGCCGGCTGCAGGCCCAGCGGGCACTGGTCGACGCGGCGGGTGACCACCTGAACTACCCGGTGCTCTTCATGGACATCGAGATCCCGGGGAACGCGCCGAACTACACGCCCGCGCCGGACAACGGCTGGAACGCGGTCTACACGTCCGCGTGCAGCGGCGTCGTGAAGACTCAGCACATCGCGGCCGCGGTGGACCGCTCGGTCCTCAACGGGTTCGCGGCCTGGGTCACGGGACACTCCGCCTACAAGGCGGGCGTGTACTCGGCCCCGGACATCTGGGCCGACATCTTCGGCACGGGGTCGGCGGCCTCGCTGACCAACACCTACGAGTGGACCTACGAGTCGTTCACCAGCAGCCTGGCCAACCCGCCCAACGGCTGGTGCCTGACCGGCAGCGCGTCGTCCACCTGCGCGAGGTTCTTCGGCGGCATCACGAGCGCGAGCAAGTACGCGCTCATGTGGCAGTGGTCGGGCGGCGGCGGCAGCTCCAACGGCCACGGCGACTTCGACCAGATCGACGGCACCCGCACTCCCTAACAAGGCCGCACGGGTTCGGTCGGCTATGTCGGCTGCCCGCCGACGGGCGAACGGCCTCTCCGCGCAACCTCATCTAGCCGCTCGCGGCTAGATTGGTTGCTTTATCCCCTATCGGGATCGGAGAGCCAGATGCACGAGATGCACGTGATGCGCGGGATGCACGAGATGACCGTTTTACAGGCGAGAGGCAAGGCGGGCCGGGTAGCTCGGCTCTGCGCTGGGCTGGTGCTGGCCGGCGGCCTCGTGGCTGGCCTCGGGACGACGCCGGCGATGGGGCTGAGCACGGTTCATCAGGCCAGGACTCATCGGGCCACGGCCGAGGCAGGCACCGGCAGTGCGGCGCGCTGCGCGCATCCGGTGACTCACCCGGTGGGACCGTTCACGATCCGGCGCGATGACCGGACCATTCAGGATTCCCGCGGCCGGGTGTTCGTCACTTACGGGATCACGGTGCCGGGCCTGTCGAGTCCGTCATTCCGCAAGGACCCGGGGAGCTTCGTCAGGCAGGTCGTGGCGCGCAAGGACATACCGAAGATCAACGCGACGGCCCGGGTGTGGTGCGGCAACACGGTCCGCCTCCAGGTCAGCCAGTACGACGTGGTCACCGGCAGCAGTCCGGCCTGCGACACGCCGTTCCTGGACCAGGCGCTGGACCGCGAAGTGCACAAGGCCGAGTCGGACGGGCTGGTCGTGGTGATCAACGACAACACGGAGTCGGACCCGGACTCCACGGCGGAGCGGGACCCGACGCAGGCGACGTTCGAGTTCTGGAACTGCGTCACCCGGCACGCGGAAAGCTGGCGGACCGGGGTCACCTACGCCCACGACCCGCAGGTCATCTTCGACGTGTTCAACGAGCCGCGGGCGGACTCCTGCCGGCACCCGCATGGCGGGCCGTTCGACATGAACCTGTGGCGCAACGGGGGCACGGGCCAGTGCGGGCCGGCGGTGCACTACCAGGGCATGGACGCGGTGGTCTATCACCTCCGGGTCTTCGACGACACGCGGAACCTGGTGTGGGTGGAGGGCCCGGGCACAGGCAACACGCTGGCCGGGCTGCTGCGCGGGCCGTGCCCGGGCCGCTCGAACTGCCTGATCACGGCCAGGCTGGGGCCGGTGGCCTACGCCATTCATCACCCGTACGTGAGCGAGCCGAGCGTGCCGGCCAGCCCGGCGACCTGGTGGAAGGAGTTCGGCTACCTGATCGACAAGCGGCCGGGTCACGCCCGTGGCGTCGCGCCGGTGGTGGCGGGCGAATGGACGAACTTCAGCGGCCAGAACGCCTACTGCTGGCCGGACGCACCGGTGTCGGTGCCGCGGTTCCTGTCCTACCTGCAAAGGCTGGGGATCGGCATGAGCGCCTATCAGCTCAGCCCGCCGTACCTCATCCAGTCGAACGGCCGCTGGTCGGACACGACGTTCTACCCGTCGCCGGCCACCCGGGTGAACTGCGGCCAGGGCATCTGGCCGAAGAACCAGATCCAGGGACCCGGCGCCGACATCCGGGCCTGGTTCAGGGCCCGGGACTAAGGCCCGGGACTTGGGCCCTGGATCAGGGCCGGATACTGGTCGGCATGCCGCATCGGCAGCGGGGCGCGGGGCGTGAGCCGGTCCGGGAGGCGATCGACTCGGGCGTGGCCGAGCTGGTCGCGGACCCGGACCGGCCTGAGGCGTGGACGTTGCTGATCGACGGCGCGCCGCAGTCGCACGTGGACCTGGCCGACCCGGAGCACCTGGAGTTCGGGTACATGCGGCAGATCGGGCACCTGATCGACCTGGCCGCGCCGGCCGGGGCGGCGCTGCGGGTGCTGCACCTGGGCGGCGGGGGCCTGACCCTGGCCCGGTACGTGGCGGCGACGCGGCCGAGGTCCAGCCAGGTGGCGGTGGAGGCGGACGCGGCGCTGGTGGAGCTGGTCCGGCGGCGGCTGCCGCTCCAGGCGCGGGTTCGGGTCCGGACGGGCGACGCGCGGACGGTGCTGGAGGGGGTCCGGGCGGGCTCGTTCGACCTGGTGATCGCGGACGTGTTCGCGGACCGGCAGACGCCGGCCCACGTGACGTCGGCGCAGTTCGCGGCGGCGGTGGCCCGGGCGCTGGACCCGGAGGGCAGCTACGCGGTGAACATCAGCGACGGGCCGCCGCTGGCCCGGGCCAGGGCCTGGGTGACGACGGCGGGCTCGGTGTTCCCGCACGCGGCGCTGATGGCCGACACGGCGGTGCTGCGCGGCCGCCGGCCGGGCAACCTGATCGGGGTGGCGTCGCGGCGGGAGCTTCCGGTCGCCGGGCTGGCCCGGCGGATGGCGGGCGGCTCGCTCCCTGGCCGCCTGGTCCACGGCCCGGAGCTGGAGCGGTTCGCGGGCGGCGCCCGGCCGATCACCGATGCCAGCGGAGAGCCGACCGGGATGACCTGACGGGCGGGCACTCAAGCTCACCCGTTTGGGATGAGGGTTTTCCCGGCCGGCGGTGGCTACGTTCTTGTCGCGGACTCGGAGCCGAGGGGGACCGATGCCTGGTAAGAGCGTCACGGAGCGGTATCCGAACATCAGCGATCACGGCCTCATCGGTGATCTTCAGACGGCGGCGCTGGTCGCCACGGACGGGACCATCGACTGGTTCTGCTGTCCGCGGTTCGACTCGCCGAGCGTGTTCGGGTCACTGCTGGACTCCGAGCGGGGCGGCTATTTCCGGATCAGGCCGGCCACGGAGTCGTACGTGACCCGCCAGCTCTACTTCCCGGACACCGCCATGCTGATCACCCGGTTCATGACCGAGGACGGGGTGGGCGAGGTCACCGACTTCATGCCGATCGCCGGGGCGCGGGCCACGGACCGGCACCGGCTGGTCCGCCAGCTCCGGACGGTCCGGGGGGAGATGAGGTTCGAGGCCGACATCCGGCCCCGGTTCGACTACGGACGGGCCCAGCACCGGCTGGAGGTCACCGACGACGGGTTCGTGTTCCGCTCCGAGGGGCCGGACGGCATGGAGCTGACGCTGAACCCGACGGGGACGCGGAAGGTCGCGCCGGGCGAGCACGGCGAGCTGGACGTGCAGCGGCTGGACGGCAACGACCTGCGCATCACGGCCACGCTGCGGGAGGGCGAGACGGCGGGCGTGGTGCTGGAGTCGATGGGCGGCAGGCCGCACCGGATCTCGCCCGAGGAGCTCGAGGGGCTGGTCCGCGACACCAGCCAGTTCTGGCGGAACTGGCTGCGCCAGAGCAGCTACCGCGGCCGGTGGCGCGAGGTGGTGGCCCGCTCGGCGATGACGCTCAAGCTCATGACCTACCTGCCGACGGGCGCGCTGGTGGCGGCGCCGACCACCGGGCTGCCGGAGATGACCGGCGGCGAGCGGAACTGGGACTACCGCTACACCTGGATCAGGGACGCGTCGTTCTCGGTCTATGCCCTGCTGGGCCTGGGCTACGTGGGCGAGGCGGCGGCCTTCGGCCAGTGGGTCAAGGACCGGCTGGTGGAGCACGGCGGCAACGGCGCGACGCCGATGAACATCATGTACCGGGTGGACGGGTCGTCGGACCTGTCCGAGGAGACCCTCGACCATCTGGAGGGCTGGCGCGGCTCGCGGCCGGTCCGGATCGGCAACGGGGCATCCGACCAGCTCCAGCTGGACATCTTCGGCGAGGCCCTGGACGCGGTGGCCAAGATCGACGCGCGCGGGCTCCAGCCGGCCTACGACGGCTGGGAGGCGGTGGCCAGGACCATCGACTGGGTGAGCGACAACTGGGACCAGCCGGACGAGGGCATCTGGGAGACCCGCGGCGGCCGGAAGAACTTCACCTACGGCCGGTTCCAGTGCTGGGTGGCGCTGGACCGGGCGATCAGGATCGCCGAGAGCCGGGGCCTGGCCGACATCGCGCGCTGGCGGACCGAGCGGGACCGGATCTACCGGCAGGTCATGGACAAGGGCTGGAGCCCCAGCCGGGGGGCGTTCGTGCAGCACTACGACACCGAGGTGCTGGACTCCTCGCTGCTCATGATGCCGCTGATGGGGTTCGTGTCGCCGTATGACCCGCGCTGGCTCAAGACGCTGGATGCCATGGACCACGAGCTGGTCTCCGACAGCCTGGTCTACCGGTACAACCCCAGCGCGTCGCCGGACGGGCTGCAGGGTCACGAGGGCACGTTCTCGCTGTGCACGTTCTGGTACGTGGACGCGCTGGCCCGGTCGGGACGGCTGGCCGAGGCCGGGCTGGTGTTCGAGAAGATGCTGACCTACGCCAACCACCTCGGGCTGTACTCCGAGGAGATCGGCATCACCGGCGAGCAGCTGGGCAACTTCCCGCAGGCGTTCAGCCACCTGTCGCTGATCAACGCGGCGATCAACCTGGACTACCAGATGGATCACGGCGCCGGCGACGTGGAGCCGGTGCTGGCCAGGGCGGGCGGGGGCATCCCGACCCCCGGCTAGCTCGCGGGCGGGCGGTAGCCTGCCCGATCATGAACACGGTCTCGCTGGTCACCGGGGGCAACCGCGGCATCGGGCGGGAGGTGGGCCGCCAGCTGGCCGGGCTCGGTCACGCCGTGGTGCTGACCGCGCGGTCGGCCGGGGCGGCGCAGGAGGCGGCCGCGGCGGCCGGGGCCGAGCCGCTGCGGCTGGACGTGGCCGACGCGGCCAGCGTGGCCGCGGCGGCCCGCTGGGTCGGCGAGCGGTACGGGAAGCTGGACGTGCTGGTCAACAACGCCGCGATCAACTACGACACCTGGCAGGACGCGGTCACCGCGGACCTGGCCATGGTCCGGGAGACGGCCGAGACCAACCTGTACGGGCCGTGGATGATGGTCCAGGCGTTCCTGCCGCTGCTGCGGGCCAGCGAGCATGGCCGGATCGTCAACGTGTCCAGCCAGGTGGCCTCGCTGCAGACCATGGGCGGCGGCACCCCGGCCTACTCGGCGTCTAAGGTCGCGCTCAACGCGCTGACCAGGATGCTGGCCGCGGAGCTGCGCAGCGACGGCATCCTGGTCAACGCGATCTGCCCGGGCTGGGTGGCCACCGACATGGGCGGGCCCGGCGGCCGGCCGGTGGCCGAGGGCGCGGCCAGCGTGGTGTGGGGCGCGACGCTGCCCGACTCGGGGCCGACCGGGGGCTTCTTCCAGGACGGCCGCCGGCTGGCCTGGTGACCAGCCGGCCTAGCGATCAGCCCGGCTGGTCGTCGCGGTCCAGGTAGCGGCGGACCGACCCGCCGCCCAGGTCGTGCACGGCCTTGGCCACCTGAGGCAGGTCAGTCACCAGCGAGCTGAGGAAGCCCAGCAGGTCGGCCGTGTTCATGCCCGGCTTGATCTGGTACCACTGGCCGCCGTTGTCGGCCGCCCAGCGCCGGTAGCCGGGATGGTCGGTGGCGGCCGCGAAGCAGATGACCTCCCTGGCCGTGATCTGGTCGGCCACGAAGTCCGCGGTCAGGTCGCCCGACTCCAGCGGCGGCTCGTCGGTCAGCACGACCAGGACGATCACGGCGTCGGAGCGGTAAGGCTTGGCCAGCCCGGCGAGCACGGCCTCGAGCGAGGACTCCCCCACGTTGGTGCCCCCGCTGAACCGGGGCAGGCGGCGCAGCATCTGCTGGCCCTCTTCGGGGGTGCGCACGAACGGGAGATCGTCGACGATCTTGTCGCCCTTGACGGTCAGGTCGCCGAACGGCACGGCGGTGATCCGCCAGTCCAGGCTCAGCCGGGCCAGCTCGCCGACGAACTTGACCAGGCTGTCGGTCAGGCCCTTGATCTTGTCCGACATCGACCCGGTGGTGTCGAAGACGAAGCAGATGTCCACGGGCTGCAGGTCCGACGCGGTGTCCTCAGTGACCGGCGCGGCGGGCTGGGTGGCGGGGCCCGCGACCGGGGGCGACGCGGCGGGAGCACCGGGCGGGCCGGGGTCGGGAGTCCTTAACCCGGACCGGGACCGCCAGGGCCACCGGCGGGGGGACGTGCTGGGGTGGTCGTCTGCGCGTGCGTTCACGGGCTTGCCCTCACGGTCGTCGCCTCGGCCCCAGGCCAAGCGTAGGGGTCAGCGGGCCGTGCTGGACAGCCCGTCCACGTAGGCCTTCAGGGCCAGCAGGGTCCGGCTGCTCTCGGTCCGGAACGACCGGATGATGACCGGCCGCAGCAGGCTCAGCGACCGCGGGATCCCGAGCGTGACCACGCGCGTGACGTGCGTCGTTCCCGGCCCAGAACCGGCCGCGGGCGTCAGCGTGTAGCGCAGCGTCACGTCGATGATCCCGGCGTGCAGCCGCATGGTCATCGGCTGGTGGAAGGTGACCCGCGCGGGCCGCTCCAGCTCGGTGACCTCCCCGTTGCGCACGCCCAGCGGCCCCGGCTCGCGATAAGTGGTGCCGAGGGTCACCGGGTCGGAGGAGATCTGGGTGGTGCCGCGGAACGCCGAGGACTTGCCCAGCCAGCGCTCCTGGCCCCCGAAATCGATGATCATGTCGAAGATCTGCTCGGCGGGGCCGTGGATGTCGGCCTGGCACGGGATGTCGATCGTCATGTGCTGCTCTCCGACCCGGAGGACCCAGACCGGACATTACGCGACCCAGAACCCGGTTGCTACGGTGACCGGGTGACTGACCGCGTGACAACGCAACCCCGCCCGGCGACCCTGGTCCTGGCGTCGGGCTCGGCCGGGCGGCTGCGCGTGCTGCGCGACGCCGGGTTCGCGCCGGAGGTCCAGGTCAGCGGCGCCGACGAGACCACCGACGAAGGGCTGGACACCGCCGCGGTGGTGTCCGTGCTGGCCGAGCGCAAGGCGGCAGCCGTGGCCGGGCAGCGACCGGACGCGCTGGTCCTGGGCTGTGACACGCTGCTGGACGTCGAGGGGACGGCCTTCGGCAAGCCGGATTCGGGCGAGGAGGCCGTGGCGCTGTGGCAGCGGCTGGCCGGGCAGCAGGCGACCCTGCTCACCGGGCACTGCCTGATCGACACCCGGCGCGGGCTGCGCGCGTGGGGCGTGGGGCGCACCGTGGTCCGGTTCGGCACCCCCAGCTCGGCCGAGCTCGCGGCCTACGTCGCCACCGGCGAGCCGATGCAGGTGGCCGGCGCGTTCAGCATCGACGGGTTCGCGGCTCCGTTCATCGACGGCGTCGACGGCGACCCGAACAACGTCGTAGGCCTGTCCCTGCCGCTGCTGCGGCGGCTGCTGGCCGACATTGGCCTGGCCATCACCGACCTGTGGCGGCCGGCCCGGGATGGCCTGCCCTACGCTGGCCGCGAAACCGCTGCCGCCGGCGGCGCGGCCCCGGGTACCGTAGCCCCACCAGGCACTGACCAGAGCAGCGCCTGACCAAGGCGGATCGCGGGAGGCGAACGGCGATGCTGGACCCGGCGCTGACTCCCGCCCCGGACGACCGCCCGCCGCTGCTGCGCACCATGGTCGGCGACGTGCTGCGCCGGATCCGGCTCGAGCAGGGCCGCACGCTGGCCGGCGTGGCCCGGGCGGCCAGGGTCTCGATGCCGTACCTGTCCGAGCTGGAGCGCGGCCGCAAGGAGGCCTCGTCCGAGGTCCTGGCCGCGATCTGCGCCGCCCTGCGCATCGAGCTGTCCGACCTGCTGGCCGAGGTCGGGCGCGACCTGGCCGTGCAGCGCCCCGCCCAGGTGATCCGGCTGGGCGACGTCCGCCGCCAGGTCGCCGCCCGGCCGGTCTCGCGGCCGGGCGACGTCCAGGCCCTGCTGGCCGCCTGAGCCCGGCACCCGCGAACCAGAGGTCCGCGAATCAGAGGCCCGCGAATCAGAGGCCCGCGAGTCAGAGGTCCATCAGGGTCGCCTTGCGCGTCGCGAGCACCTCGTCGGCCAGGCCGTAGTCCACCGCCTCCCGCGCGCTGAACGTCTTGTTCCTGTCCGTGTCGTTCCTGATCTTGGTCACCGGGTGGCCGGTGTGGCGGCTGAGGATCTCGTCGATCTCGGACCGCACCCTGGCCACCTCCTTGGCCTGGATGGCCAGGTCGGGCAGGGTCCCCTGGGCCTGGCTCGACGGCTGGTGCAGCAGCACCTTGGCGTGCGACAGGACCGCCCGCTTGCCCTTCGCGCCGGCCGCCAGCAGCACCGCGGCCGCCGATGAGGCCTGGCCCATGCAGATGGTGGCCACGTCCGGCCGGACGTACTGCATCGTGTCGTAGATAGCGGTCAGCGCGCTGTAGGAGCCGCCCGGCGAGTTGATGTACAGGCTGATCTCCAGGTCGGGACTGGCCGACTCCAGGTGCAGCAGCTGGGCCATGACCACGTTGGCGACGTCGTCGTCGATCTCGGTGCCCAGGAAGATGATCCGGTCCGAGAGCAGCCGGGAGTAGATGTCGTAGGCGCGCTCGCCGGCGATGGTCCGCTCGACCACGGTGGGAATCGTGTAGTGACCCATGTTCACAGCCCCGCAGTCCGGGAGACCACCGAAGGACGGACGTCCTCGACCCGCTCCACGATGTGGTCGATGATCCCGTACTCCAGCGCCTCCTCGGCGCTGAACCAGCGGTCCCGCAGGCTGTCGCGCTCGACTCGCTCCACCGGCTGGCCGGTGTGCTCGGCGATCAGCCGGGTCATGATCGAGCCGGTCCGCTCCAGCTGCTCGGCGTAGATCTCCACGTCGGCCGCCGTGCCGCCGAAACCGGCCGAGCCCTGGTGCATCAGCACCTGGGCGTGCGGCAGGCTGAACCGCTTGCCGGCCGTCCCGGCGCACAGCAGGAAATGGCCCATGCTGGCGGCCAGGCCCATGGCCAGCGTGCTGACGTCGTTGGGGATCAGCCGCATGGTGTCGTAGATGGCCAGCCCGGCGGTGACCGACCCGCCCGGCGAGTTGATGTACAGGCTGATGTCGGCGCGCGAGTTCTCGGCCGACAGCAGCAGCAGCTGGGCACACAGGCGGTTGGCGACGCGATCGTCCACCTCGGTGCCCAGGACGATGATCCGCTGGTCCAGGAGCCTGGCGGTGAACTGGTCGTCCAGTGTCCCGGCAGGCTGGGTAATGGCTGTCATGCTCTCCACCATCGGCGACCCGATCCCGGCCGGCCAAGACAATCTGCTGTTAGCAGAGCATTGCCCCGCGGTGTCCCGGGACCCCGCCCACGGCATCCTCGGGGCTCGCGATGGTCTAATCAGGGTCAACTAGGTGATGTTCCTGATCCCGCGGACCCCCGGTCACCGTCACACTGGGCCGGTGACTATGCCACTTTCCAGCGGGCCGAACCCGCGTTTCAGCATTGTGATACCGGCCAGGAACGAAGAGGCATTCCTGGGCGCCTGCCTGGACTCGCTGCTGGCCCAGGATTACCGCGAGCCGTGCCAGATCATCGTCGTGGACAACAACAGCACCGACGGCACCGCCAGCGTGGCCGCGGCGCGCGGGGTGACCGTGGTGCACGAGAGCCAGCCCGGCGTCTGCTGGGCCCGGCAGCGGGGCACGCAGCTCGCCGACGGCGAGATCGTCGTGTCCACCGACGCCGACACCGTGTTCAGCCCCGGCTGGCTGTCCCGCATCGACCAGGAGTTCCGCCGCGACCCCGCGCCGGTGGCGGTGGCCGGCCCGTGCCGCTTCACCGAGGCGCCGTGGTGGGGCCGGGCCTACGCGTGGGTCCTGTTTCACCTGGTGCAGCTGCTCACCCGGCTGACCGGCCGGGTGCCGTACGTCACCGCGACCAACCTCGCGTTCCGCAAGCGCGTCTTCTGCGGCTACGACACCCAGGCCACCCAGGGCGGTGACGAGCTCGGCCTGCTGCGCCAGCTTCGCGCGCACGGCCCGGTCGTCTTCATTCCCGGCAACCCGGTGTTCACCTCGGCCCGGCGCATGTACCGCGGCCTGGCCTACAACCTGCTGGTGACGTGCCTGTTCTACTACCTGCTCGGCTACTCGCTGAACCGGATCGCCGGCCGGACCATCGTCGGGATGGCGCCCTCGATCCGCACCTCCGACCCGTCCAGTCCCGTCCGGCGGCGCCTGCAGGGGCTGGTCGGCGCGGGCGTGGGCCTGGTGCTGCTGGCCGCCGCCGGTGACCTCACCATCCACCTCGCGCGCCGGTGGGGGTGACGGCGGTGACCACCGCCAGCAAGACCCGTCTCCCCCTGCTCGCCGCCGGGGTCGCCGCGGGCGCCGCCACCGCCGCCGCGGGCTACTGGCTGTGCATGTCGCCCTACTCGCAGGCCTTCGGGACCTTCCCCTACCGCGGCCGGACCCGGGACAAGGTGGTGGCCCTCACCTTCGACGACGGGCCCAACGAGCCTTACACCTCGCAGATCGCCGACTTCCTGGCCGAGCGCGCCATCCGGGCCACGTTCTTCCAGGTCGGCCGGGCCGTGCTGCGCAGCCCCGAGGTCACCCGGCGGCTGGTCGCCGACCGGCACACCATCGGCTGCCACGGCTTCACCCACGAGTTCACCAACTACCTGGGCCGCCGCACGCTGGCCGAGGACGTCCGCAAGGGCCAGGCCGCGCTGGCCACGGTGGGCCTGCGGCCCGCGCTCTACCGGCCGCCCTGGCTGCTGCGCACCCCGGACCTGGCGCCGGTGCTGCGCGAGCACGGCCTGCGGGCGGTGTCCGGGGAGTTCTGCCACGCCCTGGAGGTGTTCCAGCCCCGCCCCGAGCTGATCGCCGAGCGGGTACTGGCCAAGGCCCGGCCCGGCTCGATCGTCATCTTCCACGACGGCTTCGACGGCCGCGGCGGCAACCGGGCCAGCACCGTCGCGGCGGTCCGCATCGTGGTCGGCCGGCTGGAAGCGGCGGGATACCGCTTCGCCACCGTGGACGAAATGCTCGGCGTCCCCGCCTACGCCTGAGTTATGCTCGGGCGCAGGACAACGGGAACGGAAGGGAGGTGCTGAGGATGTCGTCACTATCGCAGCTGTCGTCAGTATCCGCAGCGCGCTCCCGGTCGCTTGACTGAATCGCTGGGAGCGCCCTGTCACTAAGGGAGAACTTCCAGTGTCAGAAAGCACGTCCGTCCCCCGCATGTCGATCAGGAGCATCACGATCGACAGTGCCGACCCTTACCGCATCGCGCAGTGGTGGTGCCAGGCCTTCGGCGTCCCGCCCAGTCCCGAGGACTTCCCCGGCGATCCCGCCGCCCTCTGCGATTTCGGTGACGGCGTCCGGCTGCTGTTCGAGCGGGTGCCCGAGCCCAAGACCGTCAAGAACCGCGCGCACATCGATATCCGGCCCGGCCTCCGGCGCGACGAGGAGGTCGAGCGGCTGATCGGCCTGGGCGCCAGCCTGTTCGCCGACCACCGCCAGCCCGACGGCTCCGGCTTCGTCGTGCTCGCCGATCCCGACGGGAACGAGTTCTGCGTGGAGCGCGGCGAGCGCGACATGTAGGACCCTGCGCCTTAGCCCGGCGCTGATGGGCCGGGCTAAGGTGCGGGCGGGAGAATCATCGGGCGCGGCGCGGGAGGATCATGATGAAGGTCGACGCCGCGTTCCCGCTCGACGGGCCGGCCGACGTCCGGGAGGCCGCCGCCCGCGGCGAGCAGGCCGGCTACGGCGCGCTATGGACGGCCGAGACCCAGCACGATCCGTTCGTGTCTCTCACCCTGGCCGCCACGGTGACCAAGAATGTCAAACTGGGCTCGGCCATCGCACTGGCCTTCGCCCGCAACCCGATGTCGCTCGCCGTCCAGGCCAACGACGTGCAGCTGATCTCGGGCGGTCGCCTGCTCCTGGGCCTGGGCTCGCAGGTCAAGACCCACATCACCCGGCGCTTCTCCATGCCCTGGTCGCACCCCGCCGCCCGGATGCGCGAGTACGTGCTGGCCCTGCGGGCCATCTGGGCCTGCTGGAACGAGGGCACCCGGCTGGCCTTCCGCGGCGACTTCTACACCCACACCGTCATGACCCCGTTCTTCAGCCCCGGCCCCAGCCCGTTCGGGCCGCCGCCCGTGTTCCTCGCCGGGGTCGGCCCGGCCATGACCGCGGTGGCGGGCGAGGTCGCCGACGGCTTCCTGTGCCACGGCTTCACCACCGAGCGCTACCTGCGCGAGGTCACCCTCCCGGCGCTGGCCGAGGGCCGCCAGCGCGGCGGGACGGCCCGGGCCGGGTTCGAGGTCGCGGGCTCACCGCTGGTCGCCACCGGCCGCACCGAGCAGGAGCTGGCCGCGGCCGTGCTCGGCGTGCGCGGGCAGATCGCGTTCTACGGCTCCACGCCCGCCTACCGGCCCGTGCTGGAACGGCACGGCTGGGGCGCGCTGGCCGATGAGCTGCACACCCTGTCCCGCACCGGCCGGTGGGACGACATGGCCGCGCTCATCGACGACGACGTCCTCACCGCCTTCGCCGTGGTGGCCGAGCCGGACCGGGTCGCCCCGGAGCTGCTGCGCCGCTACGGCGACATCATGACCCGGATGACCCTGTACACCCCGTACCACGCCGACGCCGGCCTGCTCGCCGCGATCGCCGCGGAGATCCAGGCCGGCTCGGGCTGAGGGCCTAGGGCCGCTGCCCGACGTGGTCCACCACGGCGATCGTCAGGACGGCGGTGACATCCAGCACCGCGCCGACCCGCAGGCCCGATGACGCGCTCACCACGACCTGCCGCTGAGTTCTGTCCGGCCGGTCACCCGCGGCCGCGATACTGGTGAGCACGCGCGCCGACCCGGTTGAGGAGCAAGCAGTGAGCAGTCCGGCTGACGGCCCGGCTTCCGACGGCCTGGAAGGCCTGCTGGACCTGGAGGACATCGACCCCGGCCTGTTCCGCGGCCGGATCAGCGGGGAGCCGGGGCGGCGGCTGTTCGGCGGGCAGGTGGCCGCGCAGGCCCTGGTCGCGGCCGGCCGGACGACCGAGGCCAGCGCGGCGGCCCACTCGCTGCACGCCTACTTCCTGCGGCCCGGCGACACGGGCAAGCCGGTGATCTTCCGGGTGGACCGGCTCCAGGACGGCCGGACGTTCATGCGGCGGCGGGTCACCGCGACCCAGGACGGCACGCCGATCCTGTGCCTGGAGGCGTCGTTCAGCACCGACCGGTCCGCGGCCGGGCACCACGCCAGCCCGCCCGCGGTCCCCGACCCGGAGAGCTGCCCGGAGCTGGTCCGCTCGCTGCCCGGCGCCCTCCAGCCCGACCAGGCGGTCGAGCTGCGGGCCATCCCGTCCCGGCCGGGCGCGCCGCCCCGGTTCCCCGATGACCTGTGGTTCCGGCCGGTGGGCAAGCACTCGGGCGAGCGCGTCAGCACCTCGGCGGTGCTGACCTACATCAGCGACCTGACGTTCATCTCGGCCATCCTGCGGCCCGGCCGGCGCCGCGACGTCAGCCACATGACCTCGCTGGACCACGTGATGTGGTTCCACAACGAGGTCCGCCTGGACGACTGGCTGCTGTACGTGAAGTCGCCGGTGGCCGTCGGCTCGGTCCGCGGCCTGGCCCAGGGCAGCATCTTCCACCGCGACGGCACGCTGATCGCGACGGTGGCCCAGGAGGGCCTGATGCACGTGGCCCATTGAGCCCGAATCCCCGCAGTGGTTCAGGTCATCTGGTCCATCGACCCGGTCATCCGAACCACTGACGGGGACCGGGACGTGCGTGACTGATGGGGTGCACGCGGGCCAGCCTCAGTTCCTCGGCGCGCCCTGCTCGATCAAGGTGACAACGCCGATGGCCTGGGCCGGGGTCATGCCCAGGTCGGCCGCGACGGCCTGGATGGTCTGCCGCTCCGGGTCGGTCAGCGGCCCGTCGGCCATGGCGACCCGGACGATCTCGGCCAGGAACCACTCGCGGGCGTCCGGGGTGAGCTGCCGGGCGACCTGGCCCAGCGCGCCGCGCACCGCCTCGGCCGGCCGGGCCAGGTCCGGATCCAGGTCGGCGTCGGTGTAGCCCTGCGCCCCGGCCCCGGTGATGACGGCCACCGCGCGCTGCCGGGCCGCCGGGCTGGCCGGGTCGCCGGAGCGCAGCACGGCCGTGGCCGCGGCCCGCATGCCGGCCGGCAGCGCGGTCTGCATCTGCTCGGCGGTCGGCAGGCTGAGCACGTCCATGACGTAGCGGGTGCGGCAGCTGGTGCACTGCACCAGCTCGCCGGTCTTGTTCAGCGGGATGACCGGGATGAAGAACAGCGTGAAGAACCGGCGGCCCGCGCGGTGCCGGTACTGGCGGTCGCCGCCGCACTTGCGGCAGTGGAAGACCCCCTCGCCGACGGTGTGGTAGATGACCCGCAGGCCCCAGAGGATGAGCACGACGCTTCCCTTCTGACGATGGGCCTGCCATCGGCTCAGATCCCAGAACGGCAGGCCCGTCCATGATCTCGAGGACAGGCCTGCCATTGGTTGAGGGCCCCGCGACGGCAGGCCCGTCCATGATTTCGCGGACGGGCCTGCCATCGCCAGACTTGCGGCAAATCAGGGTGAAGCGGTCAGCAGCTGGACGCCCCGAAGCAGCGCACCGTGTTGGACAGGGTGTCCTGGTACGGGGAGTACATGGCGTTGGGCTGGCTGGTGTAGATGTAGTCGTTGTGGCCGTTGATGAAGCCCGGCCCGCTGTCGGTCCAGTCGATGTTCCAGGCCCCGCCGCTGGACCCGCCGGTCAGCGGGCTGCCGATGACGATGGGCTCGGTGGCGTCGGCGCCGCCGCTGATGCTGTCCTGGCCGGCCGTGGCGCCGATGTCCTCGATCAGGTTCTTGCCGTTGTACGGCGCGGCCTGCGGGTACCCGAACGCCACGAACTGCTGGTTCACCGGGAAGTTCCACGCGAAGCCGTCCCAGCCCACGGCGTTGCCCAGGGTCTTGCCGGAGCTGGATGACTTCTTGACCGTCATCGCGGCCTCGTCCTGCGTCAGGTCGCGGTTCTTGTACCAGGCGGTCGCGGTCTCCCAGGCGCCGGTCCAGGTGAACTCGCCGTACGGGGCGAAGTTCTTCTTCAGCGTCTTGTTGCCGTTGTAGGCCGGGATGAACAGCGCCGAGCTGTCCACGACCTGGTTGTCGGACTCGGTGTTGACCAGGCAGTGGCCCGCGGTCCAGATCTCGTTCTCGTTCTTGGTGCCGCTGGCCGAGGCAACCGACGTGGCCGAGCAGACGAAGTTCCCGCCGTCATTGGTGAAGAACAGCTTGCCGTTGACCTCGTAGGGATAGGTCTTCCACAGCGACTGCGGCGGGGTGAAGCTGTCGTAGGGGAACGGATAGGTGAAGGCGGCCACCGAGCCGCCGCCGTTGCGGGCCGCCGTGGCCAGGCCGGCGCCGGCGGGCAGGCCGCCGGCCACCTCGGCGGGCTTGCCGGCCGGGCGGGCGGTGGCGGGCCGGACCGACGGCCGCGTGCCCGCGTGGATGAGGTCGGCGGGGCGGGCCGAGCGCAGCCGGGCCGCGGTCCAGTAGGCCAGCGTGGCCCGCTGGCTCAGCGCGTGCTCGGCGGCGCCGCCCGTGACCGGGCTCGGGCCGGACTGGGCCGGGCTGGCACTCGCCGCCGGGGCGGCCAGGCCGACGGTGCCCAGCAGGGCGGTGGCCAGGCCCGCGGCGGCCAGGGCCGCGGGAATGGCGCGGCGGCGGCGCAGCGTGATGCGTCGGTGAATCATGAGGTCCTCCCGTGATGGTGCTTTCCCCTTGCACCGGGACGGAGCAGATACCCGGCCATCAGATACACCGAAACGGGCACGAGATTGGACCCGGCCGGGCGGCCGGAACAACGGCCAGGTCAGGCAGCCGGAGCTGCGGTCAGCCGGGCTCGGAGGACGGGGCCAGGCCGGGCTCGGAGGACGGGGCCAGGCCGGGGACGGCCAGGGCCCGGGCCGGGATCAGCAGCGCGACGACCACGCAGCAGGCCAGGAATCCGGCGTCCATCGCGAACGTCCGGGTGAACCCGGTCAGCTCCGGCAGGCCGTGCGCGGTGCTGCCCACCACCAGGGTGGCCGCGACCTGGCCGCCCAGCGCGCCGCCGAGGGTCCGCAGCACGGTGTTCATCCCGCTGGCCACGCCGGTCTGGCCGGGCGGCACGGCCTGGACGATGAGGTTGCCCAGGGCCGCGAAGGCGAGCCCGATGCCGATGCCGAGCAGCGCCGAGCTGAGCAGCATGTCGTAGGGGCTGCGGCTGGCGATGACCAGCCAGCCGCAGGCCACGGTGCTGATGGCGGCGCCGGCCACCAGCGCGCGCCGCGAGCCGAAGCGCCGCTCGACCCGGCCCGCGACCGAGCCGAGCACCCCCATGCCCAGCGCGCAGGGCAGCAGGTACAGCCCGGCCACCACCACCGAGGCGCCGTAGCCGAAGCCAGTGCTGCGGGGCAGCTGGGCGAACTGCGGCAGCAGCAGGAACCAGGCGTACAGGCCGCCGCCGACCAGGAACGCGGCCAGGTTGGCCGTCCACACGCCGCGGACCCGCATCATGGTCATGTCGATGAGCGGGTTGGCGCTGCGCAGCTCGACCGCGATCCACAGCGCGCAGGCGGCCAGCCCGCCGCCGAGCAGGGCCAGCGTGGCCGGGCCGGTCCAGCCCCAGGCGGTGGTCTGGGCGATGGCGATCAGCACCGCGGACAGCCCGGCGCTCATCAGCGCGGCCGCGGTCCAGTTGACCCGGCCTGGGCGTGCGGACCCGTGACTCGGGGATCAGCCGCCAGGTGCACGCGGCCGCGGCGATCATGGGCGGCAGCGGGATCCAGAACAGCCAGTGCCAGCTCAGGTGCTCATCAATGAGGCCGCCCACGACCAGCCCCAGGCCGCCGCCGACGCCGAGGATGGCCGACATCAGCCCGATGCTGCCTGCCACCCGGCCGGGCGGGAACTCGTCACGGGCGATGGCGAACGACAGCGGGAAGATGCCGCCGGCCACGCCCTGGATGATCCGCGCCGCGATCAGCAGGCCGAGCGAGTCGGACAGCCCGGCCAGCAGGGTGCCGGCCGCCAGGGTGACGAGGGTCCACACCAGCAGCCGCTGCTTGCCGTACAGGTCGCCGAGCTTGCCGATGATCGCGGTGCCGACCGAGGCCGAGAGCAGGAACCCGGTCAGCAGCCAGGTGACGCCGGTCTCGCTGGCGTGCAGGCTGCGCTGGAGGGTGGGCAGCGCGGGAATGACCGCGGAGCTGAGCACCGCGTAGGACAGCGCCGCCAGCGACAGCACGATCAGGATCACGGTGGGATGGACGCGCCGAGCCGCCACGTAGCGCTGCTCCGGCGGGCTCTGCTCCAGCGGGCTCAGCTCCAGCTCGCGCCGTCCCGCTTCGCCCCATCTGGTCACCTTAACGGGTCAGGCCGTGGCTCCCGTCGCGCCGACCGGGGTGATGATCCCGTCCGTGATCGTCACCCAGTGCGAGGGAATCGAGGGGATGCGCGGCCCGGGCAGCACGATGCCGGCCAGGTTCAGCGGGTCGGCGGCGGACAGCTCGATGGCCTCGGCGGCCAGGCGGCTCCCGGCGCGCGGCGCGCAGCACGTCGACAGCGTCGGGGTGGGCGTACTGCTCGCCGCTGAAGCCGGCCACGAACCGGCCGCCGCGGATCGTGCCGCGCGCCTCCATGCGCCGGAACGCCCACAGGATCTCCCGCCACGGCACGGCCAGGTTCTCGCGCGCCATCAGGTCGCGGAAGACCACGCCCCACCGGGCGGCGAGCTGCTCGGCCACGGCCTCGGCCAGCTCGTCGCGGTCCACGCCGGCCGCCGGGCCGGGCAGCAGCGACCAGCGTCCGGGCGGGCCGCCCGCCGCGCCGCGCAGGCCGCGGCGCAGCCCGCCCGGAGACGGAGCTCGGTAGCGGCCGCCGCGCCGCAGCAGCGACCGGACGGCGCGGAAGCCGTCCGCGGTGACCAGCCCGCGGGCCACGCCGTCCCACAGCCCCTCCTCGACCTCGGCCGGCAGCCGGCCGGTCAGCGTGGACAGGTCGGGCCGGAACAGCGCGCCGTGCTGGCGCAGCGCGTCAAGCACGTCACGGGTGCGGCCGGGCCCCGGCTCGGCCGGGACCTGGTCGCCGCGCGCGGCCAGCAGCAGCCAGGGCAGGTCGTCGCGCAGCGTAAGCGTGATCGGCGTGGCCCGGGACGGGTACAGCCCGCCGCGGCGCGGCGCCGCGTCGGGGTCGCTGTCGCGGACCGACAGCCGGGCCCAGGTGACCTGGCCGGACAGGCAGGCCTCGTCCAGCCACTCGCGGCGGTAGCCGGTGACGCGGTTGAGCAGGATCGCGTTCTCCCACGCGCCGGCGCCCAGCTCGTAGCCCTGGAGCTGCTCGATGACGCTGACCACGCCCAGCCGGCCCTCACGGCCGGTGCCCGGCGCGACGTGCTGCCAGCGCAGCAGGAACCGCATGAAGTCCCGGCTCGTGACCGGCTCGATCTCGCTGCGGCGGCGCTGCCGCGAGTAGGCGTGGATGCGGGCCAGCAGCCGCCGGGCGCACCACTCCTCGGCCGCGTCCGGCGCGGTGAAGTGGCCGCGCAGCGCGAAGCCCTCGGCCTCCAGCCGGGCCAGCCCCACCTCGGCCAGGCCGGGCCGCAGCCCGGTCGCCTCGGCCAGCGCGGCGACGGCGGACGGGCCGCGGTACTCCAGGTGACCGCGCAGCAGGGCGGCGGCCGCCTCGTCCTCACCGGGCGGGTCGCCGGGCACCGGGCAGGCACAGTCGGGGCGGAATTCCCCGCTCTCAAACAGCGACTCGACATACCGCTTTCGCTCCGCCGCGAACCACCGCGGCCCGGCGCTGGTGCACACCGCGCCGGCCCGGCGGTCGCGAACCAGCTCGTCCAGCCAGGGCTGCCAGGCATCATCGGCGCGCAGCGCGATCGCCGTCATGAGCAGGTCGTGCAGCTCGTCGGCGTCGCGGGGGTCGGGGCGGGCCTGCTCGGTGACCCGCTCGATGGCGGCCGGGTCGAGCCGGGCCAGCTCGCCGGGTGCCACCGGCAGCCCGCGGGGCAGCTGCATGGTGCGGCTGCGCCGGTCCTCGGCCTCGGCGTCGTCCAGGAACGTGAACGGCCGGCCGTTGAGGATCTCGTGGGCCAGCACGGACGGCTCGGTGGTGTCGGCGGTGACCACGCGGACCCGGCCGGCCTCGATGTCCTCGACCAGCGCCCGCAGCCCGTCCACGTCCATGGCCTCGCGCAGGCAGTCCTCCAGCGTCTGGCGGACCAGCGGGTGGTCGGGAATCTCCAGCGGGCCGGGGGCCACGTTCTCCTGGCAGGCGGCCAGCGTGGGGAAGACCGCGGCCATCAGGTCGTCGGACTCCATCCGCTGGATGGCGGGCGGGTTCTTGCGGCCGCCGCGCATGCGCAGCACGGCCAGCGACAGGTTCAGGGTCCAGCGCCACCGGGACTGGAACAGCGGGGCGGTGAGCACCGCCTGGCGGACCACCGTCTCCACGGTCGGCGAGGCCAGGAACTTGGGTACCCGGTCGAGCGGGAAGCTGTGCTGCGGGCCGAGCGACAGCAAGATGGCGTCGTCGCTGGCCGCGGCCTGGAGCTCGAAGTCGAACGTGACGCAGAACCGCTTGCGCAGGGCCAGGCCCAGGGCCCGGTTCAGCCGGGTGCCGAACGGCGCGTGGCCGACCAGCTGCATGCCCCCGGCTTCGTCGAAGAACCGCTCCAGCACGATGGTGTCCATGGTCGGCAGCACGCCGAGCTGGGTCAGCCCGGTGCCGAGGTAGGCCACGATGGTCTCGGCCGCCTCGCGGGACAGGCAGCACTCGCCGGCCAGCCAGGCCAGCGCGCCCGCCGGGTCCTCGGCGGTCAGGTACCCGGCCACGGCCGAGCGGACCGCGCACACCTCCTCGGACAGCTCGCGGGTGCGGCCGGGCGCCTCGCCCTGCCAGTGCGGCACCGAGGGCGGCGCGCCCCTGGCGTCGGCCACCCGGACGATGCCCGGCTCGACCCGGCGGATCCGCCACGAGGTGGTACCGAGCAGGAACACGTCGCCGGCCATGGACTCGGTGGCCCAGTCCTCGCCGACCGTGCCGACCAGGGCGCCGTCGGGCTCGGCCAGCACCCGGAAGTCGCCCACCTCGGGAATGGCCCCGCCGGAGGTCAGCGCGGCGATCCGGGCTCCGCGGCGGCCGCGCAGCCGCCCGGCCACCCGGTCCCGGTGCAGGTAGGCGGCCCGGCGGCCGCGGCCGGTCTGGATCCCGTCGGAGACCAGCTCGGCGACCTCGTCGAAGTCCTGCTCGGACAGGCCGGCGAACGGCGCGGCCCGGCGGACCAGGGCCAGCAGCTCGTCCTCGGCCCAGTCGGCCGCCGCGCACTCGGCGACCATCTGCTGGGCCAGGATGTCCAGCGGCGCGTCGGGCACCACCAGGGCGTCCAGCCGGCCCGACCGGGCGCCGCGCAGCAGCGCCGCGCACTCGACCAGCTCGTCGCGCGAGGTCGGGTAGAGCCGCCCGGCCGGGGTGCCGCCGCGGCTGTGGTTGGACCGGCCGACCCGCTGCAGGAAGGTGGCGAAGCTGCGCGGCGAGCCGATCTGGCAGACCAGCTCGACCGGCCCGATGTCGATGCCCAGCTCCAGCGACGCGGTGGCGACCAGCGCCCGCAGGTCGCCGGCCCGCAGCCGGGTCTCGACCCGCTGGCGGCGCTCGCGGGACAGGCTGCCGTGGTGCGCGGCGACCTGGCCCTGGCCCAGCCGCTCGCCCAGCTCGTGGGCGACCCGCTCGGCCTCCCGGCGGGCGTTGACGAACACCAGCGTGGTCCGGTGCTCGGCGACGTGGCCGGCGATCAGGTCCAGGATCTCGGCCATCTGCTCGCCGGTGGCCACCGCGCCGAGCTCGTCGTCGGGCAGCTCCAGGGCCAGGTCGAGCTGGCGGCGGTGCCCGGAGTCCACGATCGCGCAGCGCGGCGAGCCGTCCGGCGCGGACCGGTCCTGGCCCGCGCCGACCAGCAGCCGGGCCACGGTCTCGATGGGGCGCTGGGTGGCCGACAGCCCGATCCGCTGGACCGGCCCGGCCGTGAGGTGCTCCAGCCGCTCCAGGGTCAGCGCCAGGTGCGAGCCGCGCTTGTTGCCGGCCACGGCGTGGATCTCGTCCACGATCACGGTCTGGGTGCTGGCCAGCATGGCCCGGCTGCGCTCCGCGGTGACCAGCAGGTACAGCGATTCGGGAGTGGTGATCAGGAAGTCGGGCGGGTGCTTGAGCATGGCGGCCCGCTCGGCGGCGGCGGTGTCCCCGGTCCGCACCGCGACCCGGATGTCCGGCGCGGGCAGGCCGAGCCCGGCCGCGACCTGGGCGATCTCGGCCAGCGGCCGCTCCAGGTTCTGGCTGATGTCGACGGCCAGCGCCTTGAGCGGCGACACGTAGACCACCTGCGGCCCGGCTGGGCTAGCCCCGCGGGCTCCGGCCGCCGCGGTCTCGCGGGCCGCGGTCTCGCGGGCCGCGGTCTCCGCCGACCGCGGTCTCCCCGGCCACGGTCTCCCCCGCCACGGTCTCCCCCGCCACGGTCTCCCCCGCCACGGTCTCCCCCGCCACAGTTCCGCCGGCCACGGTCTGGCTGGCCACAGCCTCGCCGGCCGCGGTCGCGCTGGCCTCGTGGGCCCGGTACAGCCGGTCGACGCAGACCAGGAACGCGGCCAGGGTCTTGCCCGAGCCGGTGGGCGCGGAGATCAGCGTGTGGCGGCCCGCGGCGATCTCCCGCCAGCCGGCCTCCTGCGGCGCGGTCGGGCCAGCCGGGAACCGCCCGGCGAACCAGGCCGCGACCGCAGGGTGAAACAGCTCGCGCACGCCGCCCACAGTAACCCCGGCCACCGACAGACTGGCCGGGATGCCGACCAGCCCGGCGGGCGCGGGCGGCGCCCCCGGCCTTGTTAGCGAGCTGCCTTGAAGGCCTGCACCCCGGCCCGGGTGGCGACGAAGATCATCCCGTCACCGGCGCCGGGAGTGGCGAAGTGCTCGACCGGGCGCACGCGCTCGCGGACCCGGACGCGGCCGGTCAGCGGGCTCATGCCGTACAGGTCGGCGGGACCGCCGCCCCCGTCGGCGCCGGTGGCCAGGGCCCAGACCAGGCCGCCGGCGATGATCGGCGTGCCGTTGGGGCCGCGCGCGGCCCAGGCCCTGGCGAAGCGGGGGTGCCTGCCGTAGGTGACGCGCAGGGCCACGGTGCCGCCGGAGCACGGCACGTACAGGTAGACGGGGCCGCCCTTCCGCGGGCGCTCGGCGGCCTCCGCGCCGAAGACGTAGCCGCCGCCGGGGCAGACCTGGCCGCTGAACCGGGGGTGGCCGACGCGGCCGGGCCGGGACTGGCTGATCAGGAAGCCGGTCGACACGCCGCTCACGGCGGGCTTGCCGGACTCGAACACCAGGCCGCTGCCGGGCAGCAGGATCGGGCCGCCGGAGCCGAGGTCGAGATCCTGCACGTTGCGCTGGGCCCAGTCCCGTGGGGCGAAGTAGCCGTCGATCCGCAGGCCAGGAGACAGGCCGATCACGGCGTCGCCGTAGTCGAACCGGCCGGAGTCGTTGTTCGAGTTGCCGGTGGCGACGAACAGCTCGCCGCGGCGGCTGGTGGCGGCGCCGTCGGTGGCCCAGATGGCGCCCTCGCGCGCGGTCGGTACCCTCCAGGACCGGAGCCTGCCGGTGCCCGACGCGGCCGCGGAGACCACGTAGCCCTGGTACTTGCCGCAGTCGCCGAACAGCCCGCCGTACTCGGCGTAGACCCGGCCGCGGGACAGGGTCAGCGCGGAGCGCTGCTGCTCGGCCGGGATGTAGTAGGCGTGGCGGCGGGCGCCGGGCGGGTCGATGGGGCGCTGCCAGGCCCGCCGGACGCTGGTGGCGGTGAACTTGAGCGCGACCATGACGTGCCGGATGTTCTGCCAGCGGGGCCGGGCCGGGTGGTCCTGGACCTCGGCGGCCACCAGCACTTCGTGGGCGGCGGCGTCGATGACCGGCGTGCCGGTGATGCCCAGCGGGCCGATGTCGCCGCAGCCGGGGGCCAGGGTGGGCGTCTGGTCGATGGTGGCCAGGCGGGCGGGCGCGCCGACTGAGTACCGCCAGGCGACCTTGCCGGTGGCCGCGTTCAGGCCGTAGACCTTGTCGTTCTCGGTGGCGACGATCACCAGCTTGCCGTCGATGAGCGGCTGGCCGTAGATGCCGCCGGAGATGACCTTGCCGCGGTCGGTCCAGGCCGGGCGCAGCCGGGCCAGCGACGGCGTGCGCGGGCCGAGGCCGTCGCGGGCGTTGCCGTAGCCGTAGGTCAGCAGCCGGCCCGGAGGCGCGGCGGCCCGCCGGTGGCCCTGGACCGCCGCGGCGGGGACGGCACTGGCCAGTGCCGCGAGCGCGGCGAGCGCCGCGAGCGTCGCGATGAGTGCGGGCGCGAGGGCGCGCCGGCCGCTATGGGTCATCCTGACCTCCGCTGTCAGATATCTCCGTATAGCAGCCGGCGCGCCCTCGCGTGCGGCAGACGCGCCGATCAGCGAGCCTGGCTGTCCTCCAGGTGCTGGCGGCCGTGGTCCTGGTGGTGCTGGTGGTGCCGGCCGGAGATGCCGCGGCCGAACACGAACGTCTCCGTCGGCGTGGTCGGCAGCGTGGTGGTGCCGTCGTGCGCGGAGCCGGCCTTGTTGCTGACCGCGGGGATGGCGAAGTACTGCATCTTGATGGTGGTCTCGCCGCGCCGCTGGCCGGGGTCCACGTCGAAGATCGCGTAGCCGTAGGCGTCGGTGGCGTTGATGGACGCCGACCACGGGGCGTCCTCGATGGAGTCGGCGGCGTTGCGGGTGAAGCCAGTGGCCTGAGAGCCGGTGATGGCGTTGCGCTCGGTGATGACCTTGGCCTGGGGCAGGCCGTCGGCGGCGTCGGTTCCGTAGACGTTGGACGGGCCGTTGGTCCCGCCGCCGCCCAGGACCAGGAACACGGTGCCGAGCCCGGTGTCCCAGCCGGGGGTGCCGTCCACCAGGACCGACTCGGTCTGCGCCACCGAGGGCCGCCGGGTGTCGACGGTCGCGCCCTTGACCTGGTCCGGGTTGGGCGACACCACGGTGCCGTGAGCGCCGGCGTCGTAGCCGCGGACCGGGTAGCTGCGCTCGTAGTCGTGCTCGTGGCCAGACAGCACCAGGTCCACCTCGTAGCGGTCGAACAGCGGCAGCCAGGCCCGGCGGATGCCCAGGTCGGACCCGTTGCCGGGGACCGAGGTGGACATGGCGCACTGGTGCATGAACACCACGATCATGTCCACCGACGGGTCCTCGCGGGCCGCGCGCAGGGTCCGCTCCAGCCACAGGGTCTGCAGGTTCGGGGTCCCGCTGCCAAAGTCGGGCACCGCGGAGTTGTCCGCGGCTTTGAGTCGAAGGTCACCCGTGTAGCCGTGGTTGTAGGTGACCGTGCCGTTGGGGATCTGCGCGCCGGAGGTGGTGGTCTCGGGCGCCGCGTCCGGCGCGGAGCTCAGGAAGGCGGCCGCGCCGTCCTGGTAGATGACGTCGTCGGCGTCGAGGGAAATGAACTTCACCGTGCCGATCTGGAAGCTGTAGAAGTTCCCGCGCAGGCGGTTGCCGTCCCAGTTGGTCACGCCGTTGTCGGGCAGCAGGAAGCGGCTCAGGTAGTGGCCGTAGCCGTAGGGGCCGTTCCAGAAGTTGCCCGCCGCGCCCTGGGCCGCGACCCCGCCCGGCGCCGCACCGGGCCGCCCGGCCTGGTCGCAGACCCCGAACTCGGTCTCGTGATTGCCCAGCGCGGGCATCCACGGGCGGTTGGCGGCCGAGCGCGCGATGTTGATGCCGAAGTCCCGCCACACGCCCGGCGCGTTCATCACGTCCAGGTTGGCGTAGCACAGGTCACCGTTGAGCAGGTGGAACAGCGGGGCGCCGCGGCCGTCGCCGGGGTTCTCGATGGCGTTCACCGCGTAGAAGGAGTTGTCGCAGGACTCGTGCCAGATGTTGCCCGAGGCGTTCAGGTCCCAGGACGGGGTGGCCAGGTCGCCGTAGCTGGAGAACCGGAAGGCGGCCCGGCCGCGGGGCGCGGTCTCGAACGAGGCGCCGGCCGTGGACGGCGTGTCCGCCCCGTCGGTGACCTGGTAGTAGTACCGCGTGCCGGGCTCCAGGCCGGTGAGCTGCACGTGGTAGAAGTACGTGGTCTGGCTGTTCAGCCCGTCGGTGAAGCTGACCGCGGCGGACGGCTGGTAGCGCCGGGCGACGTCGAGCGGCCGCGGCGCGGGCACCTTGACCATCCAGCCGGGGTGGGCGGCGGTGATCGGCCGGGTGGAGAAGATGAGCGCCGGGGCGGGCTGCGGGACGGTGCCCGGCGCGGACCAGGACACGGTGACCGCGGTGGCCGGGTCGGCGCCCCAGGTCAGCAGCAGCTGCTCGGGCGCGGTCGTGGTCGGCAGCGGGAGCGTGGTGGTGGGCGGCCCGGAGGGCGCGGTGGCGGCCGTGGCGGCGGTGGCCGCCTCGGCGGCCTGGTGGGTGACGGCGGCCTCGGTCACGGTCGCCAGTCCCGCGACCGCGCTGACGCCGACCACCCCGGCCAGGAAGCTGCGCCGGGAGAACCCGGACTCGTCGCCGGCGCCCGGCTGGTCTGCTGCACTAATGTCCGATTCATCCATAAGCGCACGATATAAAAGGCAGGTAAACCCGCCGTAGCCACAGGCCGGCCTGCGGCTGTCCATCCTGGGTACTCCGGTTCGTCGTTGGCATGACAGGCGCTGGCGTGACAGTCGCTGGCTGACAGTCGTTGATGGCTGACAGGAGCCTGGAATCGAGAGTTATGGATGGGAGGCGGTCATGAAGTACATGCTGTTGATCTGCGTGGACAAGAGCCTGCAGCTCAGCCCGGCCGAGGGAGCGGCCATGGGGAGCACCACGGAGTCCTGGGTGGCCGAGACAAAGGCCCGGCTGGCCGGCGGCCCGCTGCGGCCCGCCGACACGGCCACCACGGTGCGGGTGCGCGACGGGCAGGTGCTGGTCAGCGACGGCCCGTTCGCCGAGACCAAGGAGCAGATCGCGGGCTACGACCTGCTGGAGTGCGACAGCCTGGACGAGGCCGTCGGGATCGCGGCCCGGCACCCGGTCTCGGTGATCGGCTCGGTGGAGGTCCGGCCGGTGCCCGGGGCCTGGCTCGCGGAGCCGCTCGAGCGGGACGAGCCGCCCGCCCCGGGGACCATCCGGTACATGCTGATCCACTGCCTCGACGAGTCGGCCGAGCTGGACCCGGAGCTGGACGCGGGCATCGCGGGCTCCCCGGCCCAGGTCGCGCAGGACGCCTGGGACGAGGATCTGGAGGGCCGCGGGATCAAGCTGAGCGGGGTCCGGCTGGGCCCGGCCGACGAGGCCCGGACGGTGCGGGTCCGGGACTGGAAGCTGCTGGTCACCGACGGCCCGTTCGCCGAGACCAAGGAGCAGGTAGCCGGGATCAACGTGCTGGAGTGCACCGACCTGGACCAGGCCATCGAGATCGCCTCCGGGCACCCGACGGCGAAGTTCGGCACGTTCGAGCTGCGGCCGTTCGAGTAGGCGGTTCGAGCAGGCCGTTCGAGTAGGGCGTTCGAGTAGGGCGTTCGAGCAGGCCGTTCGAGTAGCGGACCGCGGGCGGCTAGCCGACCACGGGGTAGACGACCCGCCAGCGCGCCCCGCCGTCGGCGGTGTGCCAGATCGCGGGACGCTCGTTGTGCCGGCCGTCGTAGCCGAACACCAGGCCGTCGCGGCCGGCCCGGCCAGCCCGGCCGAAGAAGGCGACCGTCCCGGTGCCGCCCCCGTCGTCGCCGAGCAGCGGGCGGACCAGGTGCCAGGCCCGGCCGCCGTCGCGGGTGACCAGCAGCGAGCTGCGCGGCCCGGTCAGGAACACGGTCCGCCCGGCCGGGGCCGCGATCTGCCCGAGGTAGCCGAAGCTGAGCGGCGGGCAGCCCTGCCGCGCCGGCCCCGGCGCGGCAGGGCCGGTGCATTGAAGGCCGGGGCGGCGAGCCGGGCCGGGGTCGGCGCGGCCTGCGGCCGGGCTGACGGAGCGGGGGCCGCGGACCCAGCGAGCGCGGCCGGCGTGGCGGCCGCGAGCAATGCGGTCACGGTGGTGACGATCACGCCACGGATTGTTCTCATATCTTTGTGACTTCCGCCCGGGCCAGTCGGTTGGATCATTACCCGGCCGTAGGCAGTCGCCACCTGTCATGCCTAATATGCAGACCGTAGTAGTATCCCAGTAATTCGAGGGGAAAAGTTGGATAGCCTTGGCGGAGAATATATAGGAGACCCCGGGGCTGTCAGCGGTTTCCTGATTGTTAACTGACCGTCGCGTGTGCGGACATCGAGACTTGGCCGCTATTGCACGCGCTTGCCGTCTGTTATCACGCCCGTATCTCGGCATCGGTTAAGAGAAACAGCAAGCGGCTGACCAGGAAATTCGCGGTGCGGGGTGGCGTCCGACACTGCCCGACAGTAGCCACATAGTCACTCTATGCAGCGTAAGTGCAGTTACACCCCGCAGTGGCACAGTAACCAGTAAAACTCTAACAAAGGTACCTCCTGCTCCGTACCCCCGGGAATTTCCTGAGACGTTCCATGTATTACGATGTGCCCGTCTCCAACCCGAATAGCCGTCCATGGGGCCGGGCGGCAACGAGAAAGAAGATCCCGGACAGGGGAGCCTGCGTGGCAGATGAACGCCGACGGTAACGCGTCATCGTTGGAAACAGAAAGAGAATGGGCCGTAAATGGCATGCGACGCGGCGGCTCGGACCGCCTCGTTGACATCGCATCGGTGGACGCCCCGCTCGCGCCGCCAGCAAGAACCCCGCACAGATCACCCGCCCCCCCGGCCAGCCGGATCGGGGCGGTCCCCCGCAGAGCCGAGCCGGGCCGCCGCGCGCCCCGGCATAGCCGCGGCGGGGCCAGCCAGACCGGCCGGGTCGGCCGCTGGATCGCCCAGGCGGCCAGGGCCGTGGCCGTGGTCGCGATCATCCTGGCCATTGTCTGGGCCGCCCTGGAGCTGCCCCCGGCCCGCTACCTGATCTACGCGGTCTGGATGCTGCCGCTCATCGAGCTGGCCATGCTCGGGCTCGGCCAGCTGCACTTCCACCGCTGGTTCCGGGAGGCGCCGCCGGGCAAGTACACCGAGCTCATCATCCAGATCACCACCTCGGGCCGCGAGCAGACCCGGGTCAGCCAGATCGTCAGCCAGATCCGCGGCTACAACTTGCCCATGAACCACCAGGTCTGGGTGGTCACCGAGCCCGGTTACGCCAACGAGTACCCGCTGGCCGACCTGGTGATCACCGTGCCGTCCAGCTTCATCGCCCGCTCCGAGCGCAAGGCGCGGGCGCTGGAGTACTCGCGGCGGGTCCGCCAGTCCATGGGACTGAGCCGGGCCGACGTCAAGATTCTCTATAACGATGACGACGTCACGCTGACCAAGGCCTACATCGAGCGGTCGTTCCAGGCCGACTACGACATCTGCCAGGGCATCGTGGCCCCGCGCACCGAGTACGGCGGCGCACCCCTCGGGCACTTCCTGGCCAGCCACGCCGACGACATCCGCACCCACGCCTGCCTGGTGTACTGCTCGGTGTTCCAGGGCATCATCGGCCGCCCGCTGCACGTGCACGGCGAGGGCCTGGCCGTGACCGGCGAGACCGAGCGGATCATCACCTGGGACTGGCCGGCGTTCGCGTCCGAAGACCTGGTCTTCGGCCAGCGCGCCGCCGAGGCCGGGCTGAAGTGGGGCTGGTTCCACGAGTACGCCGAGGGCACCCCGCCCTGGAACCTGAAGGACTTCATCACCCAGCGGGCCCGGTGGCTGTGGGGCGACATCCACGGCATCACCCACCGTGACGTGCTGTCCCGCACGGCCGCGGCGATCACGCTGCTGAAGTACGTGGTCGGCTCCACCTCGCTGCTGCTGTCCCTCGCCGGCCTGTACCTGCGGGCCACCGGGCGCATCTCCGGAGACTCCCTGATCTTCGACGTGGCCAAGCTGTCGGTGGTGGCCTGGGTGACGGTGTTCTTCGCCTGCGGCTGGGCCGGAGCCGGCTCGCGGGTGTTCTCGCGGTCCAACGACTCCAGGCTGCTGAGCGCGACGGTCGCCGTGCTCGTATTGCCCTTCAGCCTCCTGCTGACCTGCGCGGGCGTCTTCATCCCGCTCATCCAGGGCAACCCCCGCACCTTCAAGGTGATCAGCAAGACACGGGAGAGACGGTGAACACCTCACGCAAGCTCCTGGCCGGAGTGATCATCCTCGGTCTGGCGGTCGGGGGGTGCTCAGCTGCCTCGCACATCGGTGCCCTGCAGCCGCCGAAGATCAAGTCCAGCAAGGCTCCGTTCGTGCCCCACGTGGTCGATGTCCGGCGGCCGCGCTTCCAGCTCGGGGCCGGGATCGACCTGTACGGCTACAAGAACGAGAACTACGGCATCGCGGCGGCGGCCGAGGTGTCCTACCTTCAGCACCTGCACGCCAACGCGGTCCTGATCTCGTTCCCGTTCTTCATGCACGGCGCCCGGGCCAACGGCGTCTACGCCAAGCCCAACAAGACGCCCACCCCGGCCGATCTCGCGGCAGTGGTCAAGACGGCCGAGACCTCGCACCTGTACGTGGCCCTGCGGCCGCTGCTGGCCAACGACAGCCTGGGCGTGCCCCGCAACACCTGGCGGCCCGCGCACATCCGGGCCTGGTTCGCCGGCTACCAGCGGTTCCTGATGCCGTATGCGCGGATGGCCCAGCGCGACAAGGTGCCGACGCTGTACGTCGGGACGGAGTTCCAGGATTTCGGCACCTCCCCGCTGTGGAACCGGCTGGACCGGGCCCTGCGCCGCGTCTATAAGGGCACGCTGGCCTACGCCAACAACGGGCACAAGCTGCATCCCGGCACCGGCGGCCGCCTGGCCAAGGTCTCGGCCGACTCCTACCCGGACATGCCGCAGATGGGGCCGAACGCCTCGGTGGCCGACCTGACCAGGGCCTGGAAGGCCTGGGATCGCGGGATGCCGCGCGGCACCGTGCTCAGCGAGGTCGGCATCGCCGGCGTGCGCGGGGCCTACGCCAAGCCCTGGCAGGGCTCGTGGCCGAATCCACGGCTGGACGCCGACGTGCAGGTGCGGTGGTTCACCGCGGCCTGTAACGCGGCGGTGGCCACGCACAAAGGCGGGATCGACTTCTGGGCCATCGGCTTCGGGGCCGCCCAGCTGATCCAGCCGCTCGACTCCGGCCACCAGTCGGCCTGGGAATCCGGCCCCGGCTCGCGGGCCATCGCCGCCTGCTTCCGCCGCCTGAGCAATGACTGACTACGTCACCACCGCCCCGCCGCAAGCCCGGCCGGCGACCGTCGCGGCGCGCCCGGCCCAGGCGCGCGGCTGGCTGCGGTGGATCCCGCTGGCCATCATCTTGTGCGCCCAGGCCCTGCTCACGTCCCGGCTGATTCACCTCAGCACGGCCTCGGGTGACGAGGGCCGCTACATCTACGCCGGGCACCAGCTCATCCACGAGATATTCCACGGCGGCGGCAGCCCGTACTACGAGACCTACTTCTCCGGCGCGCCGGTGATCTACCCGGTGCTGGCCGCGCTGGCCGACCACTTCGGCGGCCTGGTCGGCGTGCGCCTGATGAGCATGTCGTTCATGCTGACCGCGACCGCCCTGCTGTACGGCTCGGGAAAGCGGCTGTTCGGCTACTGGCCGGGCGTGGCCGCGGCCGGCCTGTTCGCCGGCCTCGGCCTGACCGAGGACCTGGGCGCGCTGGCCACCCATGACGCGCTGGCCCTGATGCTGACCGCGGCCGCGGCCTACTGCGCGGTGCGGACGAGCGACACCGATCGCCACCCCAGCCGCTGGCTGATCCTGGTGCCGGTGATGCTGCTGGCCGCGAACGCGGCCAAGTACGCCACCCTGGTCTTCGACCCGGTAGTGGTCGGCATCGCCGCGCTCCAGGTGCTGAACGACGGCTGGCGCCGGATGCTGACCAGGGCCGTGGCGCTCGGCGTGACCACCATCTCCATGCTGGCCCTGGCCGCGTTCCTGGCCGGGCGGGCCTACATCAACGGGTTCCTGTTCTCCACCCTGGACCGCAAGGCGGGCTCCTGGGCCGTGTTCTCCGCCGTCCGGGTGGCACCCCGGATCATCGTGAGTGACACCTTGGACTGGGTCGGCTTCGTCATCCTGCTCGGCGGGCTGGCCTTCCTGCTCTCACTCACGATCCGGGAGGACCGGCGGCGCTGCGGGCTGCTGCTGGGCCTGCTGGTGTTCGCCGGCGTCCTGGTCACCATCGAGAGCCTGCACCTGCACACCGTGGAGTCGATGCGCAAGCACGACGACATCGGTATCTGGTTCACCTGCATGGCGGCCGGCTACCTGCTGGCCAGGCCGAGCGCCCTGGCCCGGCCCAAGGCGGCGCGGGTCGCGCTGGCCGCCCTGATGCCCGTCGGGATCGTGCTGTCCGGCGCGCACTACAGCAAGCTGGCCCGGTCCACCTACGAGGCCGGGACCTCGCAGGAGCGCCGGGATGCGTTCGGCGACCTCAAGCCCTTCCTGCAGCTGCCCCACGGCCGCTACCTGATCGGCGGCCTGGACAACGAGCAGCTGGTCTACTCCGACCACCTGAGCATCCCGTGGTACCGGCTCTACGACGACGTGTACATCAAGTACCCGATCCCCGGCCGGGGCGGCGACACGCATGGCGAGGCTCAGGGGCCGGCCTGCCTCCAGATGCACCCGTACTGCATGTACCTGGAGGGCGTGGCGGGCTGGAAAGCCGCGATCAAGGCGCACTTCTTCGCGCTGGTCTCCATGCTCGGCGAGCACGACAGCAGGCAGGACCACCAGATCGAGACGATCCTCAACGACACCCCCGGCTACTTCGAGCGGACCGGCGTCGGCGGCGCGCCGACCTGGATCTACCTACCCGCCTACCGGAACGCCCACGTGCCCGACCTGTAGATCGGGTTACGGTAACCGGGTGAGCGACACTGACGCCGTGGTCGAGCGGATCCTGACCAGCTACGACACCATCACCGTGGTGGGCGCCAGCGCCAGCCTGGCCAAGGCCGCCCACGGCGTGCCCGCGCACATGCAGCGGCACGGCTGGCGGATCATCCCGGTCAACCCGCACGCCAGCCAGATTCTGGGCGAGCCGGTCTACCGGACGCTGGCCGACATCCCCGAGCCGGTCGGGCTGGTCGACGTGTTCCGGCCGCCGGCCCAGACCCCCGACATCGCCCGCCAGGCGGTGGCGGCCGGGGCCAGCGCGCTGTGGCTCCAGCTCGGCATCGCCTCGGCCGAGGCACGGGCCATCGCCGAGGACGCCGGGCTGCTGTACGTCGAGGACCGCTGCCTGATCATCGAGCAGCGCCGCCTCGGCCTGAGCGCCCCCGCGGCCTAGTCTGTGTAGCCGCGCCCGCCTGGCGGGGCGGAGGGAGGACCGGGGGCGTCAGGAAGTGCGGCGGCGACTCCAGGTCCAGTGCCTCCAGCGGGTCGGCGGCCGCCGCGTCCCTGGCCGTCAGCGGGGGCAGGTTCCACTTGCGCTCGATCAGCGCCAGCACCGAGGTGTGGTCGTAGACCTGCTCGGTCACGTAGCCCGGCCGGGCGTAGGGCGACACGATGACAGCCGGCACCCGGAAGCCCAGCCGCTCGTAGGTGACCGGGCCGGCGTCCGCGCGCCGTAGCTGCCGGCCCAGGCTGGTGAGCCCGAGCAGCCGCAGCGGCCAGAACCGCTCCATGGAGCCGCGGGCCGGGACGTCGTCGGGGGCGGGCGCGGACGGCGGCGGCACGTGGTCGTAGTAGCCGCCGTGCTCGTCGTAGAGCCAGATCAGCAGCGTGCGCGGCCAGCCGGGGCCGGACATCACCGCGTTCACCACCCGGGCCGCGAACGCCTCCCCGGCCGCGATGTCCTGCGGGTTCTCCTCCGAGCACCGGCGGAAGTCCGGGTCCACGATGCTGACCGCCGGCAAGCGCCCCCGCCGGGCCGCCGCCCAGAAGCTGCTGACCGGGGCCAGGTGCCGCAGCGAGCGCAGCAGCCCCAGCGGGTACAGGTCCGCGGTGACCTGGAGCTTGCTCAGCAGCGAGTCGGCCAGGCCCGGCACCAGCCCGGCCAGCGCGGCGCCGAGCACCCGGAGGTAGTTCAGGCCGTGGGCGTGCGACAGCCGCCGCCAGCCGATCCGGCCCGGCGGCAGGCCGTAGTAGTTGGTCCAGCTGAGCCCGTGCAGCTCCAGCAGGTCGAAGATGGTCCCCTTGGCCGGGTAGTCGATCATGCCGAACGCGACGTCGTCGATGAGGCCGTTGGCGGTGCCGGCGATGAGGAACCGCCGGTTGGGGAACGTCGGGCCCAGGCAGGACGAGAACCACCGGGTGGCCAGCGGGAAGGTCCGGGCCAGGCCGTAGTAGAAGGGCAGGTCGGCCTCGGTCCAGTAGCACATCCCGGCGGTCGCATCCAGGCCCGGCGCGGTCCGCTCGGCACTGGTCACGAAGCCGTCGCAGGCCCCGTCGTGCCACTGGATATGACTGGCGGCCCAGCTCTGGCTCGGCACCTGCTTCTGCTGCACGGTGCTGGCGGGGTGGGTCAGCGGTACGGGCTTCCCGGCCGAGTCCGGGTTGACCGCGGTCGGCTCGCCCGCGTCCACGGCCAGCCCGTCACCCCGGCCGGTCAGCATGCCCAGGTAGTTGTCGTAGGAGTGGTTCTCCATCATCAGGATGACGATGTGCTCGATCTGCGGCAGCCCGTCGGTTCCGGGCGGCTCGGCCGGCCGGGGCCGGGCCGCGAAGTCCGGCCCGCCGCCGTGGCGGGTCAGCCGCCGCCGGGCCGCTCTGGCCTCTAAGCCGGTAAACATGCGATCAGCTTGACATGTCACCAGGTCACTGGCCAGATAGCCGGTCACGGTGCCCGGCCGCGGCGCGGCCCGCCGCAGCGGATTCCGACAGCCCCGTCCGGCTGGATCCCCTTTACAGCGGCAGCGCAGGTCCTGCTGGCGCTGCGCGCTTCTTGCTGTTATCAGGCGGACAGCCGACGCTCGGGCCAGACGCCGACACTTCTTGCTGTTATCACGGTGACCGGCGCTGAGACCGCCCGCGCCAGCGTCATGGTTGGCCCTCTGGTGCTGCTCTAGCGTCACCAGAGGGCCAACCATGACGTTCGCCAAGCTTCATCGCGGTTTCGGCGGACGGTAAGGCTGGATCCAGTCGGGCGCTTGCTGGAAGGGCTGGGGCCAGCGGGAGGGGTGTGGCCGCCGTAGCGGGTGTGAGCCGGCCGGCGCGGCCAGACGAACCCCGCCAGACGAACCCGGCCAGGCGAACCCGGCCAGGCGAACCCGGCCAGCGTCGTGGTTGTTGCTCTCACGTCGCAACAGCGACGTGAGAGCAACAACCACGACGTTCGCCAGGCGCGACCCCGCGTTCACGCCGGCGTTAAGCGGCTGACACGGGGCCGATACATCCGTGCGGCAGCCTCGGTGCCTGACGAACTGCCACGTCCGGAGATGGGGACCATGATCAAGAAAGGCCGGTCCGGCCAGGGCCACGAAGTCCGGGTCACCTTCGTGCTGCCCGCCGACGAGCCGACCGGGGCAGTGTCGGTGGTCGGCGACTTCAACGGCTGGGACCCGTTCGCGCACCCGATGCGCCGGCGCACGAACGGCACCCGCAGCGCCGTGGCCAGGCTTCCCGCCGGCAGCACGCTGCGCTTCCGCTACCTGGCCGAGGGCGGTTACTGGTTCGACGACGAGGCCGGCACCTCGGTCGTCGTCTGAGGCCGCCCAGCGGCCGACGCAGCCCAACGGCCTAGCGGCCGCGCGCGGCCCAGCCGCCCAGCGGCCCAGCGGCCAGAACCGCCGGGACGGCTAGAGCACCTGGGGCACGACCACGGTGCCCGTCGCGGTCACCACGACGATGGGCTCGGCCAGGACCCTGGCGGCCGAAGGACCGCGTTCCGCGTCGGCCCGGCACAGGACCCGGGCCTCGAACGCGATGTCCCGGCTCCGCGTGCCCACGCGGGTGATCGTCGCGGTCACCTCGATGACGTCCCCGGCCCGGACCGGGGCCCGGAACTGCACGTCGGAGTACGACGCGAACAGCCCCTCGTCGCCGTCGGACCGGATGCACAGCTCGGTCCCACGTCGCCGAGCGAGACCAGCGTGGCGATGCGGTCGCCCGGCGCCAGGCCCAGGCCGGACTCCGGGCCGGCCGCCTCGACCACGCCGATGAGCATGCCGCCCGAGCCGGTGACCGGGTTGTGCATCTTGCCCCGGCGGGCCACGATGTCCAGCACCGCGGCCCGCACGGCCGCCGGGTCACCGCCGCTGGCCTCGCGCAGCTGCCGGAACGAGGCGGCGTCCAGGTTGAGGCGGTCGACCGCGACGCGGACCTCGTCGGGCCAGATCTCCGGCCGCGGGTCCAGCCGCCAGGCGGCCTGCGGCAGCACCCCGGCGGGCTCGAGCACCCGGTGCAATCCCAGCGGCGACATCAGGCGACCTTACCGGGATGCGGTCATACCGGGATCCCGTCACAGCGGGATGCCGTCGCAGCGGGAATGCGGCGGGAGCGGCCTCCCCCCCTTTGGCCGCTCCCGCCACGCCCCCGTGGTCCGCTCCCCCGTCCGGAGCGGACCTCGCTGATGACCGGACTAGCTGATGACCCGCAGCGAGCGGGCCGGCGAGTAGCCGTACAGCACGTAGCCGGCCTTGTCCGAGGCGACGGCCCGGAAGCTGTGGCTGCCGGTGCCATTGCCGCGGATGGTGAACTTGAAGGTGCCGCTGGCGGTCTCGTGCGTGCTGCCGACGTTGTACCAGCGGCCGGACCGCTCGGTCTGGAGCTGGATGAGGCGGCCCGCCGCCTTGGCCCGCACGGTGCCCGAGCCGGTGACGGTGCGGCCCTTCTTCACGCTGGACTTGCTGAGCGTGAACGTGATGTCCTGCCGGGCCAGCACCGGATAGCCGATGGCCGTGCCGGGGGTGCCCAGCACCAGGCCGCTGCCGGACCGGTCCAGGCCCACGGCGAAGCCGGTGCTGTCCACGGCGTCGCCCAGGTCCACCGGGCTGTCCCAGTGCGCCCCGGTGCTGGTCGTCTCCTCGTACAGGCCGTAGGTCCGGGCCAGGTGGGTGGACTCGTTGAACACGTGCACGGTGCCCCCCGGATCCTGGTCGATGGCGAACCACTCGGGGCCGCCGCCCGCGGTGTCCGGGACGGTGTGCGCGGGCCCGAAGCCCTTGCCGTTGAACAGCCGCAGTTCCAGGGCATCGCGGCCGGACGTCTGCTCGGTGAGCAGCGCGCCGCCGGAGATCCCGACCAGTGACTGGCCGCGGAACGTGCCGGCCGAGTGGTAGGACGACGTGGCGTCGAAGTCGGTGCCGGACCGCGCGTAGGCGACCCGGACCGTGTCCGGGGTGCCGTCGTCGTCCGAGGCGACCAGCACGCCGCCGCGGAAGTCGGCTATTCCCACGTCGACCGCGTCCTGGCCGCTGATGGGCGTGGCGATGCCCGGGGGCGGCCCGCTGGCGTTGACGGCCACGCTCTCCACCTGGGTGCTGCTGGTGTCGCCCGAGGTGAACACGATGTGCCCGCTGACCAGCGCGGCCGCGGCCATGCCCAGCGTGCCGATGCGCACCGGCGCCCCGAAGGTGGCACCGCCGTCGGTCGAGGTGAACAGCAGGTCGCCGCCGGACGCGGACGAGTCACAGCAGTCGCTCTGGACCACCTCGACGTGGCTGGCCGAGGACACGAACGCGTAGGTCGAGGGGAACTCGTCGTCGCCGGACAGCGGGGTCAGGTCGACCGGGCCGCCGTGGCTGCAGGCGTGCCCGCCGCGGGCGAGCACGCAGACGGCGGTCTTGCCGTGGCCGGACTTGATGCCGTAGGCGACGACCAGGCTGCCGTCCGGCTCGATGGCGACGCTCCCGCCGGAGGTAGCCGGGGCGATCCGGAACGGCTTGAGCTCGGGCTGCGGCGAGCCCTTGATGCCGCCGGTGATGGCGGAGCCCGGGCTGGCGAGGGCCGGGCTGGTGCCCAGCACAGTGAGCAAGCCCAGCAGTGTGGCGGTAGCGAGCGCGGCTCGCCCGTGCGTTCTCATGCCACCTGACGCTAGTGACGGGCCGCGCGGCCGGAATCCCGGAAAGCATGTAACCCGCGTAGGGCCCGCGTGCAGGCCGGCCGGTCCGGCCCCCAGGGCGGGGCGGGCGGAGCCGGGCCGGGCCCCTCGCCGGGGGCACTGTTATAACAGCACGGACAGAACGACGCGGACACAACGACGCGGAATAACGGCGCGGCGCTGACGCCGGTGACGGATCGCTGACGCGGGCTAGTGCCTGAGCGTCAGCGGGCCCCTGGCGGCGAACGACACCCGCGCGTGGCCGGGCAGCGGCCGGGCGTTGCTGCTCACGTCACACGAGCCATCCGACTTCTTGGGCAGGTTCGCGGTGTAGAGCAGGGTCACGTTGCCGCTGCCCTTGGCGTTCTTGAACTTGCCGGTGCTCTTGTCGCCGATGACCGTGTAGGTGGCCCGCACGCCGACCGCGAACTTGCAGGTCTTGGTGCTCAGCAGCCGGGTGCTGGTATGGCCCGCGGTGTGCGTGACGGCCAGGTCGCCCTGCCCGGTGGTGATCGTCGCCGTCTTCTGCTGGCTGTTGCTGATCAGCTTGATCGAGCCGGTGGTGTTCACCAGTCCCTTGAGCGTCAGCGGCACGGTGGCCTGATTGGCTACCGCGGCCGGGCCCGAGACCGTGCCCGCGATGGCCTGCGAGCCGCTCGTGACCGCGACCGTGGTGCTACTGCTGCTGCCGCAGCCGGCGGCCAGGCCGGCCGCGACCGTGAGCACGGCGGCTCCCGTCAGGTTCGGTTTCATGGAAGTCCCCCCTTCCCCCGTGGCTGATCGTAGCCGCATGACTACATCATGAGAACGACCTGGCCGGCCCGCGGGTCTGGGAGGCTTGAGCCATGACGACTAGTTCCGCGCATATCACCGTGACCGTGCAGCGCGCGGGGGCGGGAACCTACACCGCGGCCAACGCGCGCGGCGGTCAGGTCACCATGGGAACCGGCGCCGGGGCCGACTTCACGCCAGTGGAGCTGATGCTGGCGGCCATCGGCGGCTGCACCGGGATCGACGTCGACGTGGTCTCCTCGCGCCGGGCCGAGCCGGAGGCGTTCGAGGTCGCGGTGGACGCCGACAAGATCAAGGACGAGGGGGGCAACCTGGTCACCGGCATCGAGGTGACGTACCGGGTCCGGTTCCCCGCGGGCGAGGCGGGCGACGCGGCCCGCGCCGTACTGCCCGACATCGTGCGCAAGTCCCACGACCGGCTGTGCTCGGTGGGCCGCACCATCGAGGCCGGCACGCCGATAGCGACCCGCGTTGAGTGACTCCGGCTTGAGTGACCCTGGCTTGAGTGAGCCCAGACTGAGTGAGCCCGCCGTGAGCGACTCTGGACCCGGCCCGCAGCTGGAGCGGTGGCTCGCGGCCGTGCTGACCGGCCAGCGGGTGACCGCCCAGACCCGGCTGGGCGGCGGCTATCGCAATCGCAACACGCGGCTGGATCTCGATGACGGCGAGTCCCTGGTGCTGCGCCAGTACGAGGTGGACGACGCGGCCCGTGTCTGCGCCATCGAGGCCGCGCTGCTGGGGCGGCTGCGCGGCGTGGCCCCGGTGCCGGAGGTGCTGGCCGCCGACCCGGCGGGCACGGCGGCGGGCGAGCCGGTGCTGCTGACCCGGTTCGCGGCGGGCATCCCGCTGTCGGCGGCGCTGGCCGACCCGCTGTCCAGGCCGGGCGACCACGCCGGGCTGGGCCGCGCCGCCGGGCAGGCGCTGGCCGCCATCGGCACGGTGTCCTTCCCGCGCGGCGGCTTCTTCGCCGACGGCACCCTCCAGCCGGCGGCCGAGGACCTGCCGGGCGGCCTGCCGGGGTTCGTGGACGCCTGCCTGGCCGCCGGGCCGGCGCCGACCGTGCTGTCCGCCGCCGAGCTCGACGGGCTGCGGGCGCTGGCCCGCGCGGACGAGCCGTTCGCGGCCCGCGCCGACGGCGCCCGCCAGCTCGTGCACTCCGACTTCAACCCGAAGAACCTGCTGGCCGTGCGGGCCGACGGGCGCTGGTCGGTCTCCGCGGTGCTGGACTGGGAGTTCGCGTACAGCGGCAGCCCGCTGGGCGACGTCGGCAACATGCTGCGGTTCGAGCAGCCGCCCGGCTTCGCGGCCGGGTTCGCTGACGGCTTCCGCGACGGCGGCGGTGACCTGCCGCTGGACTGGCGGCAGGTCAGCGCGGCCCTGGACCTGTTCGCGCTGGCCGACCTGCTGACCAGGCCGGTCAGCCACCGCTACTTCGGCAAGGCGGTCAGCGCGGTCCGGGCTCGGCTGGCGGGCGCAGCCAGACCGCGGCCTGGCCCGGCTGCATGATCTGCTCGGCCACGGCGAGCAGGTCGGCGCGGATGGTGTCCAGGTCCCCGGCGTCCCGCATCCGCGCCGCGAACGCCTCGATGGTGGCCTCGGCGTCATAGCGGGCCCGGTTGAAGCGCCGGTCGATCAGCCGCTGCACGCGCAGCCGGAGCGGGTTGAACACGGCCACCGCGGCCAGCGTCTCCACGGCCACGGCCCACGGCGCCCGGCCCCCGAGGGCGCCGTGGGCCGTGGCCACCAGCGCCGCGTACGCGCCGACCAGCAGGCCGGTCACGATGGCGTAGGCCAGCGTCCGGGAGATGACCCGGTCGATGTCGTACAGCCGGTAGCGCAGGATCCCGACCCCGATGCTGACCGGCAGGGCGACGAAGCCCAGGCTCAGCACGTCGTTGAGCACCGCCCACCAGCCCGCCCGGGCGGACTCGCCGGGAATGCTCAGCGCGACGCAGGCGATGCTGATGGCGGTGCCGAACATCAGCCACTTGAGCTGGTCGCGCCGGTCGCCGCTGGCGTGCCGCCAGGTCAGCAGCTGGCGCGCGGCGAAGGCGACCGCGAAGGCCAGCAGCAGCAGCCAGATGGCGTCCTGGGTGAGCCCGAACCGGCCCGCCGGGTAGTCGATCACCCGCAGGCCGCCGTAGGCGTCGATCCGGACCCGGTGCCCGGTGAAGGCGTCCCCGGCCACCCCGATCAGCAGGAACAGGTAGGCGGCGCAGACCAGGCTGTAGGCCCACACCGCCCACCGCCACCGCGGCGAGGGCAGCCGGCCATCCGGGAACAGCAGGATCACCAGCAGGAACAGGGCCAGCGCCGGGGACCAGAGCTGGTACAGGATCAGGCCGGCCTGGCCGAGCGGCAGGCCGTGGCCGAGCCGGAAGACCAGCACCGAGTAGGAGCCGGCCGCGGTGCTCAGCAGCAGCGCGGCCGAGATGCCCAGCAGCAGCCAGCCGCAGGGGTTGCGGGGCTGGCTGCGGGCGACCAGCACGCCGACGGCCGCCGACGGCAGCGCGATGAGCAGCGGCTGGACCGGGTAGCCGGGCTGGCGGGCCAGCACGCCGAGCGCGACCAGCAGGGCGGCCAGCAGCAGCAGGCCGCCGCCCACCGCGACGGCGGCCGACGGGCGGCGCCAGGCCCGGCCGGCGGTGACCGTCATGGCCGGGTCCCGGCGACGACGGCGGGCAGCTCGGCCGGGGCGGCGGGCCCGATGTCCGGCGGATGGCGGATGCCGAACACGTCGCGCAGCGCGGTCAGCGCGGCCAGCTCGCCGCAGCGGCCGTGCACGCCGGGCAGCGGCGGGGTGGACGACGAGCACAGGTACAGGCCGGGCACCGGGGTCCGGTACGGGTTCCAGCGCGGCACCGGCCGGGCGATGGTCTGCCACACCGTCTGCTGGCCCGCCGCGATGTCCCCGCCCACGTAGTTCGGGTTCGCGGCCTGCTCGGCGGCGGCCGTGCGGACCGCGCTGGCCAGGATCAGGTCCCGGAAACCGGGCGCGAACCGCTCGATCTGGGCGGTGATGGCCCCGCTCATGTCGGCCTGCGAGCCAGCCGGCACGTGGCAGTAGGCCCACAGCGTCTGCTGGCCGGCCGGCGCCCGCGAGGGATCGGCCACCGAGGGCTGGACCACGAGCACGCTGGGCGAGGCAGGCAGCCGGCCGGACGCCACCGCGTCCTCGGCGGCGGCCAGGCTCGCATAGCCCCCGGCGACGTGCAGCGTCCCGGCCCGCCGGCACGGCTCGCTGGTCCAGGGCACCGGCCCGGACAGCGCGTAGTCCACCTTGCACACCCCGGCGCCGTAGCGGAACCGCTCCAGCGCCCGGCGGTACCGGTCGGGCAGCCGGTCCCCGGCGATGGCGATGAGCCCGCGCGGGGCCACGTCGAGCAGCACGGCGCGGGCGTGCGGCAGCTCGGCCAGGCTGCTCACCCACCGGCCGGTCTCGATCGCCCCGCCGCCCGCGCGGACGGCCTCGGCCATCGCGTCGACGATCCGGGCGCTGCCGCCCTCGGCCACGGGCCAGCCGACGCCGTGGGCCAGGGCGCCGAGCGTCAGCGCCGTGGCCCCGGTGGGCGGCTGGGTCAGCGGCAGCATGGCGTGCGCGCCCAGGCCGGCGATCAGGGCCCTGGCCTCGGGCGTGGTCATGCGGTGGGCGATGGCGGCCGCCCCGCGCAGCGTGTTGCGGGCAAATACGAGCAGGCCCGGCGGGCAGTACGCGGGCGGGCGCCGCATGCTGGACAAGACGATCTGACTCAGCGCGTCCCAGTCGCGGGCCAGCGGGCCCATGAGCCGCTGATACGCGGGGCCGTCGGCGCCCAGGCCCGCCGCGGTCTGCGCGACCGAGCGGGTCACCACGGCGGCCGCGCCGCCGTCCAGCGGATGCGCGAGCACCACCTCGGGCTCGGCGAACCGGACCCCGCGGGCGGCCAGGCCGAAGCGGCGGAAGAACGGGGAGGCCAGGGCCAGCGGATGCGCGGCCGAGCAGACGTCGTGCCGGAAGCCGGGCAGCGTGAGCTCCTCGGTCCGGCAGCCGCCGCCCGGCGTGGCCGCGCCCTCGATGACCAGCACCCGCAGGCCGGCCGCGCTGAGCGTGACCGCGGCGGCCAGCCCGTTGGGGCCGCTGCCGACGATCACCGCGTCGGGGTTGCCCGGCATGCTCAGCGCCCCCGGGTCCGGGTTCGCAGGCTGCGCGGCAGGCTGCGGATCATGGAGTTGTGCCAGATCTGCCCGGCCCGGCGCCACTGCCGCCGCGGGTCCACGCAGACCGTCCTGGCCTGCACCGGGGCCGGCGGCGCGCCCAGGTAGCGGCCCAGCGAGGTCACGGTCTCGATCCAGAACTGGTCTTCCTTGCGGTGCCCGCCCAGGGCCATGGCCAGCTCGTACAGGGGGTCGTTGGCCCGCATGAGCACCTGGGCCTGGATCGTGGTCACCGGGCCGGGCGGCGCGCTGGCGGCGGAGAAGGTGATCCAGCCCGCGAACATGTGGCCCTGCGGGGTCATCAGCGTGAACGACTCCTCGTCCGCGTAGAGCACGAACACGCCGGTGGACAGCCGCACGCCGCCGCCCAGGCCCACGTCCAGCAGGGCCACGTCGCCGGGGCTGATGCCGGTCAGCGAGTTGTCGAACCGGCTGCCCGCGGGCCAGAACTCCGCGAAGTGCGCCTTCCAGGTGGCGATCGCCTGCCGGGGCGCGATGTCCGGGCCCAGGTCCAGGCGGTAGGTCTTCTGCCACATCTGGCCGAAGCCCTGGACCGGGCCGGTCAGCCGCCGCCCGGCCACGTTGGTCCCCGCCCGGTCCGGCCCGGTCGACAGCCGGTGCACGTTCGGCGCCCAGCTGCCCGCGTCGCGCGGCGGCGCGGCCGCCCGCCGGCCCGGCCGCCTGGTCCCGCTCGGTTCGGTCATGCCGGCCCCCTCAGCTCGCGGCGGCGGCGACCGCCGACTCCTCGCTGTCGCAGATGGTGATGGCCTCGTCGAGCCGGGTCAGCTCGAAGATCTCGCGGTAGTGCCGGCTCAGGCCGAAGGCGGCCAGCTTCTGCCGGTTGCGGCTGGCGTGCACCAGCAGGGTGACGAGCATCCCGATGCCGCCGCTGTTCATGTACTCCAGGCCGCCGAAGTTCAGCACCAGCCGCCGCGCCCCGCGCTTGGCCGCGTCCTCGTAGGCCGAGGTGAGCGCCGGCTCGGCGGCCGCGGTGACATCGCCGTTGATGTCGATCACCGCCGCGTCGTCCCCGACCCAGCGCAAGCCCATCCTGGCTGCCCGCTCGTCCATCTAATCTCCCCCCGCTCGCATGGCCAGCCGGACGATGTGCCGGCCGTCCCTGGTCACCACGTCCATCGCATCGACCATGTGCCGGATGAGGAACAGCCCCCAGCCCCGCGGCTCCTGCTCGCCGGCCAGCTTCCGGGCCAGGTCGGGCACCTCCGCCTGGTCCTCCGGCCAGCCACGGTCCTCCGGCCGGTTACGGCCCTCCGCCCCGTTACGACCCTCCGGCCGGTCACCGTCGTCCGGCCGGTCACCGTTCCCGCCGTGCACGGCGGGCCCCTGGTCGGCGATCGTCACCACGACCTGCTCCCCCTCGCGGTACACCTCGATGTCCACCGCCAGGTCCGGGCGGCCGCGGTGCCCGTGCTCGATCGCGTTGGCCGTCGCCTCGGCCACCGCCGTCTTGAGCCGGTCCAGCCGGGCCGGCGGGATCTGCCCCGCCACGCTGCGCGCGACCAGGTCCAGCGCCTCCCGCTCGTTGCCCGGCACGCTGGCCACCGCGAACGAGGCCAGCCGCCGCGTCGCCGTGTCCGGGGGATCCGCCGTCATGGCTCGGTCCGCCGCATCGAGACCAGCGTGATGTCGTCCTCCTGCTCGTGGTCCGGCCCGGTGAACGCGGCCAGCTCGGTCAGGCACTCCTCGATCAGCGTCTCGCTCGAGGCGGCCCGGCCGACCAGCGCCGCCACCCGGTCGAACCCGAACATCTCCCGGTCCGGCCCGTGCGCCTCGGCCAGCCCGTCGCTGTGCAGCAGCGCGAAGTCCCCGGCCCGGAACGCGAACGCCTTCTCCTCGTAGCTCATGCCCGGCATCAGCCCCAGCGGCATGCCCCTGGCCCGCAGCTCCCCCACCCCGCCGGCCGTATGTACATACGGCACGTCGTGCCCGGCGTTGGCGAACGTGACCCGTCCCGTCGCCGGATCCAGGACCGCCGCCAGGCAGGTCACGAACATCTGCTCCGGCGTGTCCCGGCACAGCTGCTCGTTCACCGTGGCCAGCACCGCGCCCGGGCTGATCAGCCGCGGCGCCGCGCTGCGCAGCATCGCGTGCGCGCTGGCCATCACCAGCGCCGCCGGCACGCCCTTGTCGGTGACGTCGCCCACCACCACCATCAGCCGGCCGCCCGGCAGCGGGATGAAGTCGTAGAAGTCCCCGCCCACCGTCAGCGCCGGCCGGTAGCAGGCCGCCAGCCGCCAGCCCTTGAGGTCCGGCGTCCGGGGCAGGAAGTGCTGCTGGATGACCTGGGCCACCTTCAGCTGCTGTTCGGTCCGCTCCCGCTGCCGCGCCTGCGCCTGCTGCCGCCGGACCAGCTGGCCCACCCGCAGCGCCGGGGCCGCGTGCCCGGCCAGGGCGCTGAGCAGCTTGCGGTCCCCGGCCGAGTAGTCCCGTTCGGACCGCCGCGGCCCCAGGCTGAGCACGCCGGTCAGCGTGCCCGCCGAGATGAGCGGGATGACCAGGACCACCCCGGCGTCCCGGAGCGCGGCCAGGGCCGGGGAGCTGAAGGGCAGCTCGCGGATGTCCACCGCCCGGCCCGCGCTGAGCAGGTAGGCGGCCAGCGGGTCGTCCGGGTCGAAGGGCAGCTCGTGCCGCGGGAGATGCTGGCCGTTGGCTGGCTCGGCTGGCTCGGTGGGCGCGGGTGACCCGGTGGGCGCGGGCGGTCCGGTGGGCGCGGGCCGTCCGGCGGGCGCGGGCGGTCCGGCGGGCGCGGGCCGCCCGGCGGGCGCGGGCGGCCCGGCGGGCGTGCTCGTACTCGCGGTGGACGGGCTCGTCCCCGCGACGGTCATCGTGGCTTCCGCCCGGCCGTCAGGCCGGTTCCGCTCACTCGCTGGGGTACCCCCGTCCCCCGTTGCCCCTGGTCAGCTATGCCCCCTGGCTGCCTGTTTCGATCATACGAGCCGGTTCTGGGGTGGTGCCTGCAGAGGCTGCTGGGGCTTATGCGAGCTATGGGGCGACTGGGGAAGCGGTGTTCCTCTCCCACGAGTCACACCAGGCAGCCGGACGCGGCGCAGTTCGGATGACCCGGTCTAACCCGACGATCCGAGCTGCTCCCGGCGCTGTGCCTCATGTGACGAGCGGAGTTTGCCGGAGGACGCCGCCTCGTCGCACACCGCACCGCGGCCGGGAACAGTTCGGCTTCCCGGTCACAGACCCGACGATCTGCACTGATCCGGAGCCCGGGGCGGGTGTGGCCGATGGGGTGTGCCCAGGCCACCACCCCCGCCGGGCCCGGCGCCGGCGTCTACCGATAGCGCAGGCTCAGCCCATCGCCCCCGGCGCTGCGCTCAGCGTTCAGCCGACCGCGGTCGTCCTCGGCCAGCGCGAACGCGTCAGTCGTGCCCGCGAGCACGCCCTGGGCGTGGAACAGTGCCCACAGCCCGGCCGCGCGGCGCCGCCGGGGCCGGCCGCCGGGTCGAGGCGCGGCGGCCGATCGCGTCCAGGAACCCGCCCATGCTCCGGTCTCCGTCATCGGCCACTCCTTCAGCGCGGATCCTTCAGCTCGGACCATGTTTGCTACCTCCATAACTCACTTCAATGGTAGCATCAACGCCATGGTTGCGTCAGGCATCGAGGAGCTGCCGATGGTGGGCGGGCATCCCGCCATCGATCTGGTCAACACGGTCGAGCCGCGGCTGCCCGTCGCGGGCCGGCACGACCACCTCGGCACGCCGGACGCCCTGCTGGCCTGGGCCCGGCGAGCCGACCTGGTCGACGAGCGGGAGGCAGCGCAGGTCGCGCGCACCTGGAGCGAGACACCCCGGGCCGCCGGCAGCGCGCTGGCCTCGGTCATCCAGATCCGCGAGGCGCTGTTCACCGCGCTGGCGGCCGGGCTGGGCCCGGATTACGCCCAGCCCGCCGCCGACACCGACCAGGCCCTGGACTACCTGTCCCTGCGCTGGAGTGCGGCGATGGCCCGGTCCAGCCTGAAGCTCGGCGGCCAGGACCAGCCCGGCGCCCGGCTCATGGTCGGCTCGGCGCCGGCCTTGCTGATCCCGGACCGGGCGGCCGCCATCGCGGTGGACGTGCTGTGCCAGGCCGACCTGGGCCGGCTGGGCATCTGCCCGCCGGAGCACGACGGCTGCGGCTGGCTGTTCCTGGACCGCAGCCGCAACGGCTCACGGCGCTGGTGCACGATGGAATTCTGCGGCTCGCAGGCCAAGGCCCGCCGCCTGACGCAGCGACGCCGGGCCGATCGTGCTCCCGCTAAAAGCTCAGACAGCGGTAGCCGGTAGCCGCAGCTCTGCGTAGAGCCCGCGGTGGTCGCTGCCGGGCAGCGGGTGGACCGAGGTGGCCAGCACCGCGCACCGCGGGTCGACGACCACGTGGTCGAAGGCCAGCATCGCGGGGCGGCCGGCGGTCGGCTCGGGGCCCCAGGTGGGGGCCAGCCCGCGGCCGACCTGGCTGGCGGCGTCCACGTAGCCGCGGCGCAGCAGCTTGCGGAACTCGGCGTGGTCGAGGGTGGAGTTGTAGTCCCCGGCCAGCACGACGGGCAGGTCGCCGGGGCCGGGCAGGGTCTGCAGCTCGCCGCGCCAGCGGGGCACGGCCTCGGGGACCCAGGGCGGGAACGGCGGGTGCGGGTGGACGCAGACCAGCTGCACGGCCTGGCCGCCGGGCAAGTCGAGGCGGGCGGTGGGCTGGGAGGCGAAGCTGGACCGGATGGCCAGGCCCTCGCGCAGCGGGTAGCGGGCGTAGATGGCGCTGCCCCGGTACCGGTAGGTCCGGCCGTCGTCCATCAGGTGCGGCAGCAGCTCGCCGAGCCCGGCTGCCTTGAGCCGGGTGCTGCCGTCGTCGCCGAGCTCCTGGAGGAACAGCACGTCGGCCTGGAGCCGGCGGGCCAGGCCGACGATTCCTGGCCCGGCCGCCTTGCCGTAGTGCATGTTGACGGTCAGCACCCGCAGCACCGGGCCGTCGGCGGGCGGCTGGCGGCTGGGGATGAGCCGGGGCGCCAGGGTGGCGGCCAGGGCGGTACCCGCCAGCGCGGCCGTGGCGGCCGGCCCGGTCCGGCGCAGCGCCAGCGCGGCCAGCCCGGCCCCGGCCGCGACCTGCGGGGAGAGCGACAGCAGGGGGACGGCCGCGCGCTCGAGGGGGGCGAAACGGTCGGCGGCGGTCAGGCGGGCGACGGCCCAGGCGGCAAAGAACCCGCCGACCGCCCACTGCAAGCGTGGTGAAGACACGCTCTCATAGTTCCAGGTCCGCCGGCCTGGCTGTCACTTCCGGTGATTCTCCGGCGTGTGACAGCACCTCATTTCGCGGCGTTCTCGAGTCGTAGCGCCACAGCATGGGCAGCGCGGCGGTGACCACCACCGCGCCGGCCAGGCACGCCACGCCGCCGGACACGATGGCCAGCCGGGTCGAGCCGGTCAGCGCGGCGGCCAGCCCGGACTCCAGGTTGCCCAGCGGCTCGCCCGTGGTGTAGCTGATCATCTCCAGCCCGGCCAGGCGACCGCGCAGCCGGGCGGGAATGGTCTGGTTCCACATGGTCATCCGGAAGATGCCGCTGATCATGTCGGCCCCGCCGGCCGCCGCGAGCGCGGCGACACCCCACCACAGGCCCGGCGCCAGGCCGAACGCGGCGATGGCCAGGCCCCAGCCGCAGACGGCCAGCGCGATGGCCCGGCCGTGCCGGTGCACGTGCCGGGCCCAGCCGCTGGTGGCGCTGATCAGCAGCGCGCCGCAGCCGGGCGCGGCGTACAGCAGGCCGAGCACGGCCGGCCCGCCGACCCGGGCGGCATAGGCCGGGAACAGCGCGAACGGCGCGCCGAAGAACATCGCCGCGATGTCGATCAGGTACGTGCCGAGGATCTCCGGCCGCCCGCGAACGTAGCGCAGCCCCTCGGCGATGCCGCGCAGGCTGGGCCGGTCCGCCTCGGGCGCGGGCGGGAAGGACCTCAGCCGGGCGAACATGACCAGGGCCACGAGGCAGCTCCCGGCGTCCACCAGGTAGGCCGAGCGCAGCCCGGCGCCGGCGATCAGCGTGCCGCCCAGCAGCGGGCCGAGCACCTGCGCGGCGGTGCCCATGAGGCCGCTCAGCGCCGCCGCCGCGGGCAGGTCCTCGTGCGCGGCGAGCAGCGGCACCAGCGCCTCCAGCGAGGGCCGCTGGAGCCCGGCGCAGCCGGCCCCGACGGCGCTGAGCACGAACAGCACCCACACCTGATGCCAGGCCGCCGCGTTGGCCGCCAGCCCGAGGGCGATGATCAGGCCGCAGGCCTCCGTGACCAGGATCATCCGGCGCCGGTCCATGGCGTCGGCCAGCGCGCCGCCCAGCAGCGCGGCCAGCACCAGCGGGACCAGCTCGGCCACGCTGAGCAGGCCGACCATCAGCGAGGAGCGGGTGAGCTGGTAGGCCTGGAACGGCTCGGCCACGTAGGTGATCATGGTGCCCGCGAAGCTGGCCGCCTGCCCGGCGTAGAGCCGGCGGAAGTCGGCCGAGTGCCGCAGCGGGGTCAGGTCCGGCCGGGCACGCGCCGCCGCCGCGGCCAGGCCGCGGGCCGCCGCGCGCAGCCGCCCGGGCGGCCGGTCCTGCTGGTTATCCACGGTCGGAGCATGCTGCCCGACCGCCGGCGGCCCCGTCCACCCGGTTTATCGCTCGCGGCCCGGCACCCCGGTCGGCGGCTGCGCCGCTTCTTGCTGTTATCAGATCTGACGGTTATAGATCAGGATCCCGAACAGCTACTCGGCGGCCGGGCTGGACTGGACCGCGGTGCCGTTCCGGTCCTGGCCTGACTCGCCGTCCGCCTGGGCGTCGGCGCCGTCGGTCGCTTCCCCGGCCTCGGCAGGCTGCGTCCGGGCCGGCGGTCTCGTCCGCGGGGCCGGCGGTCTCGTCCGCGGGGGCGGAGTCGTCCGGCGGCCCGGTACGGGCAGCGCGGCGCTGGATGGCCGTGAACCAGGCCAGCCCGGCCAGCGTGCCGATCGTGGCCACGTAGAAGTTCAGCCGCAGGCCCAGGAAATGCTCCGAGGTGTCGATCCGCAGCGATTCCTCGAATATTCGGAACGCCGAGTAGCCGGCGATGTAGAGCGCGAACAGGCCCCAGGGGCGGATCTTGCGGTGGTGCCCGAGCCAGACCAGCGCCGCGGCCAGGGCCAGGTCCCAGATCAGCTCGTACAGGAACGTGGGCTGGAAGGTGCGGTCGGCCAGGTACTGGGCCGGCAGGCCGGACGAGACCCGGTGCGCGTGCGAGATCTCCAGGGCCCAGGGCAGCCCGCTCGGCTTGCCGAACAGCTCCTGGTTGAAGTAGTTGCCGACGCGGCCGACCGCCTGGGCCACCAGCAGGGCCGGGGCGATCGCGTTGCCGAAGTCCCCCGCGCTGGCCCCGGTGCGCCGGACCCGCCAGATCCCGGCCGCCGCGCCGAACGCGATGCCGCCCCAGATGCCCAGGCCGCCGGTCCAGACGGCGAAGACGCCGTACCACACGTGCGGGATCTGATCCGGGGTGGTGATGTCGAAGTAGACCCGCCCGCCGATGATGCCGGCCGGGACGGCCCAGGTGGCCACGTCGGCGACCAGGGCGGGGTCGCCGCCGGCCGCCCGCCACCGCCGCCGCGTGATGTAGATGGCGAGCGCGATGCCGATGACGTACATCAGCCCGTAGACGTGCACGAACAGCGGGCCCACGTGGAATCCGTTGACCGACGGGCTCGGCAGGAAGCTCAGCGGCGGTGCGGGTGCGTGCGACACCATGCCCAAGAGCGTATGCCCCGCCAGCCTGTGCCCACGCAACCACCAGTCAAACCCCCAGCCAAATGCGCGGTGGCCAGCGGCGTGGCTAGCATGCTGCGATGACCGGTCGCAGCTGGCACCTGAGCCAGGAACTCCAGGACTACCTGATCGCCCACGCCAGCCCGCCCGACGAGGTGCTGGACAGCCTGGCGGCCGAGACCGCCCGTCGGTTCCCCGGCCCGTCCGGCATGCAGATCGGCCCGGACCAGGGCGCGCTGATGACCTTGCTGACCCGGCTGACCGGGGTCCGCAGCGCCGTCGAGGTCGGCACGTTCACCGGCTACTCGGCTATCTGCATCGCCCGCGGCCTGGCCGAAGGCGGCAAGCTGACCTGCTGTGACGTCAGCGAGGACTGGACCTCACTGGCCCGGGAGTACTGGCAGCGGGCCGGGCTGGCCGACCGGATCGAGCTGCGGCTGGGCCCGGCCCTGGACACGCTGCGCGCGCTGCCGCCGGGCCCGCACCTGGACCTGGCGTTCATCGATGCCGACAAGACCGGCTACGTCGGCTACTGGGATGAGATCGTGCCCCGGATCAGGCCGGGCGGGATCATCCTGGTCGACAACACCCTGCAGGGCGGCGAGGTAGCCGACCCCGCGGTGACCAGCCCTCAGGTGACCGGCATGCGGGCCTTCAACGACCACGCGGCCGCCGACTCGCGGGTGGACCTGGTGCTGCTGCCGGTCGGCGACGGCCTGACCCTGGCCCGCCGCCGCTAGCCGGCTCAGGCGCCCTGGCCCGGGCGCGTCCCGGCTTCAGGCGCGTCCCGGCTTCAGGCGTCCTGGTTCAGGCGTCCTGGCTTCAGGCGTATAGCGCGGGCCGCCGGTCCCGGTGCGGGTCGTTGCGGGCGCTGGTCGCCTTGGACCGGGCCGTGCGCAGGTCGCAGCCGGCCACCAGGACCTCGGGATCGGCCGCCCCGGCCGGGCCGGCCAGCGGGTAGCCGTGCGGTCCCGCGATGAGGCTGCCGCCGACCCAGCTCACGCCGCGCTCGGCACCGACCCGGCAGGCCGCCGCGATGAACATGTGGTTGGCGAACGCCGCCGCCTGCACGTTGGCCACGACCATGGGCCGCTCCCCCGGCGGCACCGGCTCGGCGGGCCAGTTGGTCGGCACCGCGAGCAGGTCGGCGCCGGCCAGCGCGGGCTGCCTGACCCACTCGGGGAACTCGACGTCGTAGCAGATCATCATGGCGATCCGGCCGTACTGGGTGTCCACCACGGGCGGCGGCGCGCTGCCGGTCACGAAAAAGTCGCTCTCGGCGTCCCAGAGGTGCACCTTGCGGTAGACCGACCGGACTCCGCCGGGATCGGTGAGCACGGCACTGTTATAGAGGAGGCCGTCCTGGCCCAGCTCGCAGAAGCCGCCGATGATGATCACCCCGAGCCGGGCCGCCTCGGCCGCCCACCCGGTCACCGTGGGTCCGTCGGCGGGCTCGGCGAGTGACCTGGCCTCGGCCGGGCTCTCGAACACGTATCCGGACGGCGTGAGCTCCGGCAGGACGATGATCCTGGCCCCCGCGGCGGCCGCGGCGCGGACCGCCTCCAGGGCCGCGGCGCGGTTCGGACCGACCTCGCCGACACGCAGGCTGACCTGGCATACGGCGACCTCTACCAGATGTTTATCTGCTGCTGCGGGCACACTGCCACCCTAGTCGCGCCGGGTCGCTACGATGTCGCGCTATGGCGGCATTGTTCAGCCGGATCATTCCGATTCTCTTCGTCAGCGACCTTCAGGCTGAACGGGACTTCTACGTCCGCCTGGGCTTCCACGTCACCTACGAGGGGCCGGAGTACCCGTACTTCCTGGCCCTCGGGCACGGCCAGCTCGAATTCGGCATCGAATGGCGGGAGGGCTTCTCGCCGTCGCGGCCAGACCAGGTCCTGACCTGGCAGTTCGGTGTCAGCGACCTGGAACTGGCCAAGAAGCGGCTGGGCGAGGCGGGGGTGCGGTTCCGCGAGGAGCTGATGACCCCCAGCCCCGACTGGCAGTACCGGGTGCTGCACGCCCGGACGCCGAACGGCTACCACCTGCTGCTCGAGGAGGGCAGCGGCTAGCTTTCCGGGGGGGCAGCGGATGGGCGCGTCGACCGACCCGGTCTATCTCCGGGTGCTCGAGGACCTGCGCGCGCGGATCCGGGACGGCTCGCTCGAGCCGGGCGCCCGGGTGCCGTCGCGCAACGCGATCATCACCAGGTACGGCGTGGGCGAGACGGCGGCCAAGCACGCGCTCCAGGTGCTGGCCAGTGAAGGGCTGATCGAGGCCAGGGCGGGCTCAGGCTCCTACGTGCGCAAGCTGGTCGTGGCCCGGCACCTGGAGCACGACCGGGCCGCCGGCCCCGGCTCGCCGTTCGGGCTGGACGGCTCGCCCGAGCCCGCCGAGCGCCAGGTCGAGACCGTGGTGCCGCCGCCGCACATCACCCGCCGGCTCGGCCTGGCCGCGGGAGCCGCGGCCATCGCCACCCGGTGCCTGGAGACCTGCGGCGGCGACCCGGTCCAGCTCACGATCAGCTACCGGCCCGAGGGCACGGCCGGCCTGGCCGCCGACCAGGTCGTGGAGGAGCTGTCGGCCCGGCCGGCCCTGCTGGCCGAGGCCAGGGTGCTGGGCATCGCGGCGGGCGCTACCGTCATGGTCGTGGAGCGCGTGCACCTGGCCGGCGAGCGGGTAGTCGAGGCCGCCGACATCGTCATCCCGGCCGAGCGGTTCCGGCTGCGGTACCGGTTCCGGGCCCCGGCATGATCAGGACCGCCCGGCCGGGCGACGTGCCCGCCATCCTCGGGCTGATCCGCGAGCTGGCCGACTACGAGCACGCGCGGGACGAGGTCCTGGTCACCGAGGCGGACCTGACCGCCACGCTGTTCGGCCCGGACCCGGCGGTGTTCGCCCACGTGGCCGAGCACGATGGCGGCGAGGGCGGGGTCGCCGGGTTCGCGCTGTGGTTCGTGAACTACTCCACCTGGACGGGCCGGCCCGGCCTGTACCTGGAGGACCTGTACGTGACGCCGGCCGTGCGGCGGTCCGGGCTGGGCCGGGCGCTGCTGGCCGAGCTGGCCCGGGTCTGCGTCGAGCGCGGCTACGCCCGGCTGGACTGGGCGGTGCTGGACTGGAACGCCCCGGCGCTGAAGTTCTACGCCGCCCTGGGCGCCGAGGCCCTGGACACCTGGCGGCTGCGCCGGCTGAGCGGCCCCGCGCTGGCAGCCCTGGCCGCTGAGGCTCCAGGCCAGCGCTAAGGGCCCGGGCTAGCGCTGTGGCCCCGGGCTAGCGCTGTGGCTCCGGGCTAGCGCTGTGCGACCGGGGCCGGGCGGGCCACCGCGGTGGAGCCCCGGACGACGAACTCCGGCGAGAGCAGCATGGACTTGACCGGGCCCGGCATCCCGGCCAGCTTGTCCAGCAGCATGCCCGCGGCCTCAGTGCCCAGCTGGTAGTGCGGGAAGGCCACGGTGGTGAGCGGCGGCCGCAGGCGGTCGATGAACGGCATGTCGTTGAACCCGACCACCGAGACGTCGGCGGGGCAGTTCAGCCCGGCCTCCTCGATGGCCGCGTAGCAGCCCACCGCGAGCATGTCGTTGCCGGCCGCGACCGCGGTGATCCGGGGGTCGGCCGCCAGCAGCTCGCGGCAGCAGCGGTGGCCCTCCTCGATGGTGAACGCGTCGGCGAACTGGACCAGCTCGGGGTCGACGCGCCGGTCGGCGGCCTGCATGGCGGCCAGGAAGCCGCGGTAGCGGTTCAGCCCGGTGGACAGGCTCTGCGGGCCGGCCACGCAGGCGATCTGCTCGTGGCCCAGCCCGACCAGGTGGTCAACGGCCATCCGGGCGCCCCGGTCGTTGTCCACCGACACCGACGGGAAGCTGTAGTCGTCGGAGATCCGGTTCATCAGCACCACGTTGAGGCCGTCCCTGGCCGCCTCGGCCAGCAGCGGGCTGTGCAGCCGGGCGGTGGCGAACGCGTAGCCGTCCACGTGCCGGGCCCGCATCTGCTCGAACACCTGGTACTCGCGCTCGGCCCGGCCGTCGGTGTTGCCGATCAGCGTGACGTACCCGTCGGCGGCCAGCCGGTCCTCCAGGCCCCGGACCATGGGCGGGAACAGCGGGTTGTTCAGGTCGGGAATCAGCACGCCGATGGTGTGCGACCGGCGGGTGCGCAGGCTCCGGGCGACCGCGTTGGGCCGGTAGCCCAGCGCTGCGGCGGCGTCCATGACCCGGCGCGCGGTCGCGTCGCTGACCAGCAGGCGGGTCTCGGCGCTCAGCGCCCTGGAGGCCGTGGCCGGGTGCACCCCGGCCCGCTTGGCCACATCCTTGAGCGTCACGACGGGCTCAGGCATCGGACAACTCCCCCGCGTACCGGGCCGGGGATTATTTCACCAGCCTGTTACCTGAATCGTAACCCCCGGGGCCGCCGCTCGCCCCGTGCGACGATGTGAGCATGCGGATCGGCAGCGTCACCTCGACCATGCTGTTCACCGGCCCGGCCGCCCGGCCGCGGCAGATCGTGCAGGTCACGCTGGCCGAGGCGACCGGGCCCGTCACCGTGGCGATCACCGGCGCCGGGGTGAGCACGCCCGAGCCGGCTCGGGTTGCCGGAGACAGGATTGCCGGAGACAGGGTGGCCGGAGACAGGGTGGCCGGCGAGCAGGTGGCCGAGGTCGGTATCGAGGTGGCCGCGCCGGCCCGGCCGGGCAGCACGCGCTCGGTGACCGTCATCGCGGACGGCGGGCCCGGCGGCCGGGCCGAGCAGGCGGCCGAGGTGACCATCGCCGAGCCCGGCTGGACCATGTGGATGGTCAGCCACTTCCACTATGACCCGGTGTGGTGGAGCACCCAGGGCCAGTTCCTCCAGACCCGGCTGCTGCTGCCCGGCGACGACGGCCGGCTGCCCGACGTGCGGACCGCGTTCGAGCTGGTGACGCTGCACCTGGACGAGGCGCGCAAGGACCCGGACTACAAGTTCGTGCTGGCCGAGACCGACTACCTCAAGCCGCACTTCGACGCGCACCCCGAGGACCGGGCCGACCTGCTGGCGTTCATCCGCGAGGGCCGGATCGAGCTGGTGGGCGGCAGCTACAACGAGCCGAACACCAACCTCACCTGCGCCGAGTCCACCATCCGCAACGCGGTCTACGGCCTGGCCTACCAGCGCGACGTGCTCGGCGGCGAGCCGCGGACCGCGTGGATGCTGGACGCCTTCGGCTTCGACCCGGCCTACCCGGGCCTGATGGCGGCGGCCGGGATGACCGCGTCATCCTGGGCCAGGGGGCCGTTCCACCAGTGGGGTCCGGGCCGCACCGCGGGCGATAACCGGCTGATGCAGTTCGCGGCCGAGTTCGAGTGGGTGGCACCGGATGGCACCGGGCTGCTGACCAGCTACATGGCCAATCACTACGGCGCGGGCTGGGTCACCCAGCAGGCGACCGACCTGCGTGCCGCCGAGGCCGCGGCCTACCAGCAGTTCCTCGAGCTGGCGCCGGTCGCCGCCACCCGCAACGTGCTGCTGCCGGTGGGCGGCGACCACGTCATCCCGTCGCGCTGGGCCACCGCGATCCACCGCGACTGGAATGCCCGCTATACCTGGCCGCGGTTCGTGACCGCGGTGCCGGGCGAGTTCTTCGCGGCGGTGCGGGCCGAGGCCGACCGGGGCGACGTGTGGATCACGCCGCAGACCAGGGACATGAACCCGCTCTACACCGGCAAGGACGTCTCCTACATCGACACCAAGCAGGCCCAGCGGGCGGCCGAGACGGCGGTGCTGGACGGCGAGCGGCTGGCCACCCTGGCCTGGCTGGCCGGCGCCCGCTACCCGGCGGCCAGCCTGGACAAGGCCTGGCGGCTGCTGGTCTTCGGTGCGCACCACGACGCGATCACCGGCACCGAGGGCGACCAGGTCTACCTGGACCTGCTGGCGGGCTGGCGGGAGGCCTGGCAGCGCGGCGCGGCGGCCCGCGACGCCGCGGCCGGCCACCTGGCCGGGCTGATCGACACCGCCGGCCCGGCCGGCCAGGGCGAGGGCCTGGCCATCGTGGTGCTGAACACCCAGTCCTGGCCGCGCTCGGGCATGGTGACCACGGTGCTGCGGCCGGCGGCCCCCGCAGCGGCACCGGGGCTGGTAACACCGTGGGTCGAGCTGCGCGACGACACCGGGGCCACGGTGCCGTTCCTGGCCGAGGGGGTGGTCAGGAACGCCGACGGGAGCCTGGCCGAGCTGACGGTCACCTTCCGCGCCCGCGAGGTACCCGGCGTCGGCTACCGCACCTACCAGGCCCGCCCGGTCGCCGCGGACGCCGAGCGGCGGCAGCCGGCGGGCTGGCAGCCGGCCGCGGGCGGGGTAGCCGGAAACAGCGTGATCGGGAACGAGGCCATCACCGTGGCGGCCGACCCCGCTCGGGGCGGCACGCTATCCAGCATCAGGCTGGGCGGCACCGAGCTGCTCCGCGGCCCCGGCAACGAGCTGGTGCTCCAGCCCGAGCACCCCCGGCACCCGCGCTGGGGCGAGGGCCCGTGGCTGCTGTGCCCGGCCGGCCCGGCACCGGCTCGGCCCGTGGCCCGGCGCAGGTGCGCGCCGAGCGCTGCCCGGTGGGCCAGCGGCTGGTGGCGCGGCTGAGCCTGGGCGGCCTCACCGTGACGCAGGAGACGCTGCTGTGGGACGGCGAGCCGCGGCTGGAGTTCCGCACCCACGTGGACGGCTCCATCGGCCAGGACCGGCTGCTGCGGGTGTCGTTCCCGGTCGACGTGCCGGGCGGGCTGCCGGTCTACCAGACCGCGGTGTCGGTGATCGGGCGGCCGCCGGGGCCGGCCGACACCGACGTGGCCGAGCACGAGTTCACGCTGGACAACCCGGCCAGCGAGTGGTTCGGCGTGGGGTCCACGGCCAGGGTGACGGTCGGCGGCCAGGCCCAGGCCATCGGCGTGGCCGAGGTGGTCGCCCCGGACGCCGCGGCCGGCGGCGTGCGGGCCCTGGTCGCCGCGCTGGGCCGGGCGGGCGTGACCGCGACCTGCTCGCGGCCGGACGGGCCGCGGTACGGCGACATCGCGGTGGACTCCAACCTGCCCGACTTCCGGATCTCCCTGGGCGGGCCCGAGGCCAGCTCGTTCACCGCCGCCGTGCTCGCCGCGGCCGCTCCCGGCTACGCCACGGCGCTGGCCGGGCAGCTGCGCGACACCGGGTCGGCGCGGGTCTGGGTGCCCGCCGCGCGCAGCCGGGCCGACGCGTTCGCGGCCGGCGCGGACCTGCGCGGCCCGGCCGACCTGCCGGTGCTGATCGTCGCCGGGGACGGCTCCGGCGGGCTGGCCGCCGCGATCCGGGCGCGTCGCCGAGGACCTGGCCGACGCGGTCATCGAGGTCCCGGCCGGGCCGGGCGGGCCGGACGCGACCGCCGGGCCGGACGTCGCGGGCGGGCCCGCGACCGCGCTGGCCGCGCGCACGGTCGCCATCCTGAACCGCGGCACGCCCAGCGGCCTGGTCACCCCCGACGGCACCGCGACGATGGCGCTGATGCGCGCGTGCAGCACCTGGCCGTGCGGGGTCTGGATCGACGGCCCGGCCCGCACCGCGCCCGACGGCACCAGCTTCGCCTGGCAGCACTGGAGCCACACCTTCGAGTACGCGCTGGCCGCCGGGCCGGGCGACTGGCGCGAGGCAGGCCTGGCCGGCCAGGGCCTGGACTACAACGCGCCGCTGCTGGCGGTGACCGCGGGCCGGCACGCCGGGCCGCTGCCGGCCACGGCCAGCCTGGCCAGCGTCGAGCCGCCCGCCGCCATCCTCACCGCCCTCAAGCCGCGCGGCAATCCGCTCGCCCCGCAGGACGCCGCCGGCGCGCCGAGCCCGGCCGACGGCGTGACCATCCGGCTCCGCGACGCCGGCCAGGGCCCGGTGACCGCCCGGGTCCGGCTGTTCACCGGCCTGACCGCGGCCCGCGGCCTCAGCCTGACCGAGGACGCCCGCGGCGAGCCGGTCCCGCTCACCGACGGCGCGGCTCCGGCCGTCGTGCCCGCGGCCGGGGTGGCCACCCTCGAGGTCACGCCCGCGCCCTGGCCGGCCGCCGCCCCGGCCGAGTCCGCCGAGTCCGCCGCGCCCGACGGGCCGCCGGAGCCGGCCCAGCCGGTCTACGCCCGCTACTGGCTGCACGGCAAGGGACCCGCGCCGGCCGGCAACCTGCCGGTGGCCGTACATCTGTCGCCCGCGCGCGTGGCCGTCGATTCATCCCTAACAAGGTCGCTGCGGCTGACCGTGGCCTGCGGGCCCGATCCGGCCGCGGGCGAGATCCGGCTCGCCATCCCGCCCGGCCTGGACGTCCAGCCGGCCGGGCCGCTGCGCTACGACCTGGCCAGCCGCGGCCACGCCGGGTGGGACCTGGCCGTCCGGGCCCGGCCAGGGGCGGCCGCCGGGCACCACTTCGTCACCGCCGCCATCTGCGACCAGGCCGGCCAGCAGATCGAGGACGCCGCGCTGGTCGCCGTCGGCGAGCCGGCGCCGCCCGACCCGCCGGACTGGCTGCGGCCGGGGCTGCTGGCGGCCAGCGACGCGGAGGCCCGGGCCGTCCAGGCCGAGGTGGAGGTGACCGTGGCCCGCCGCGAGCTGCGCCTGGCGCCGGGCGAGGCGGGCGTGATCGAGGTCGGGGTGGCCAGCCGGGCGGCCAGCGAGATCCGCGGCGAGGTCCAGCTGATCTCCCCGGCCGGCAGCTGGCCGTTCCTGGGCGCCTGGACCTCCGCCTTCAGCGCGGCGCCCGGAGCGGCGGCCCTGCTGAGCTTCCCCGTCACCGCTCCTGCCGACGCCCGCCCAGGTCAGCGGTGGTGGGCGCTGGCCAAGGTAATGTACTTCGGCCGGGCCCGCTACGCCGAGCCCGTGGAGATCATCATCGGCTAGCCGGGGAAGGTTCCGGGAAAATCGGGGCTTACCCGGATACGCATAGGATCAGGCGCTGCCAGCATGCGGCTGGGGTGAGAGAATGACCTAGGGCGGGCAACCATACCAGAGGGCCATGACCACCGAGATCCTGCTAAGCGCCGGTAACCTGCCGGCCGAGCCGAACAGCTTCGTCGGCCGCGAGCGCGACCTGGCGGAGCTTGGCATGCTGCTCACCGACGTCCGGGCCCTCACCCTGTGCGGGCCGGGCGGGATCGGCAAGACGCGGCTGGCGCTGCGGCTCGCCGCCGAGCTGGCCGCTGACTTCCCCGACGGGACCTGGCTGGCTGAGCTGGCCGACCTGAGGGACCCCGAGCTGGTACCCCGGCGCGTGGCCGCCACCCTGGGGATCCTGGAAGAGCCCGACCGGTCGCTCACCGAGACCCTGAACGACGCGCTGCGCTCCCGGCGGCTGCTGCTCGTCCTGGACACCTGCGAGCACCTGGTCGACGCCTGCGCGGCCCTGGTCCAGCAGCTGCTGGCCGGCTGCCGCTGGCTGCGGGTGGTGGCCACCAGCCGGGAGCCGCTGCGGGTCCGCGGCGAGACGGTCTGGCGGGTCCCGCCGCTGGAGCTGCCGACCTCGCTGGACCAGGTGCCGGTCGGCGAGCTGGCCGGGCATGAGGCCATCCGGCTGTTCACCGACCGGGCCGCGGCGGTCCGGCCCGGCTTCACCCTCGGCCCGGACAACGCACGCGCGGTGGCGCGGCTGTGCAAGATGCTGGACGGCATCCCGCTGGCCATCGAGCTGGCCGCGGCGCGGATCCGGGCCCTGTCGGCGGAGCAGGTGGCCAGCCGGCTCAGCGACCGGTTCCAGCTGCTGGCCTCGGGCGACCGCACCGCGCCGGTGCGCCAGCAGACGCTGCGCGCCGCGGTGGACTGGAGCTACGAGCTGCTGACCGAGCCCGAGCAGGCGCTGCTGCGGCGGCTGTCGGTGTTCTCGGGCTGGAACCTGGAGATGGCCGAGCAGGTCTGCGCCGACGAGCAGATCCCGGCCGACGAGGTGCTCGACCTGCTCGCCGCGCTGATCGACAAGTCGCTGGTCAGCCTGGACGGCGAGCTGGCCGGGGACGCGCGCTACCGGCTGCTGGACACCATCGGCGAGTACGCCGCCGGCCGGCTGGCCGCCTCCGGCGAGCAGGCCGCGATCCGGGCCGCGCACCGCGACTACCTGCTGCGCCTGGCCGAGGGCGTGGTGGCGCGCGGGTTCCTGCGCGGCGACCCGCCCTGGCCCGAGCGGGTCGCGATGTACCTGCGCATCGACGTCGAGCGGCCCAACTTCCGCGCCGCCATGGCCGAGTGCCTGAGCCACGGCGACGCCGAGCCGGGCCTGCGGCTGTGCAGCGCGCTGCGCAGCGCCTGGGTGGCCTACGGCGACGTCACCGAGGGCACCGGCTGGTTCGACAAGTTCCTGGCCCTGATCGGCGAGTCGCCGTCCGGCGCGGCCGGGCCCGGCACCGCCGACGTGCCCGTCCCGATCCGGGCCCGGGCGCTGGTGCACCGCGCCGAGCTGGCCTTCGAGCAGCAGGACTTCGACGCCGCCGCCCGGTGCGCCCAGGCCGGCCTGGACCTGCTGGGCTCCCCCAGCGAGCGGGGCGGGGCCAGCGGGCTGCGCATCCTGGGCCTGGTCAGCCTGCACCGCGGCCGCCCCGACGACGCCCTGACCAGCGTCGATGCGGCCGCCGAGGCGGCCCGCACGTCCGGCAGCTACTGGAGCTACTGGGAGGAAGGGCTGGCGCTCAGCTCCCGCGCCGGAATCCTGGCCCGGATCGGCCAGCTGGCCGAGGCCGAGCACGCCTACGAGAGCGCCCTGGACACGCTGCGTGACAACAACGGCTGGGGCATCGCCCAGACCCGGTACGGGTTCGGCATGCTGGCCCGCCAGCGCGGCGACAACGCCGCCGCGCTGGCCCACTTCCGCGCCGCGCTGCGCCTGTACCGGGAGATCGACGCCCGGCCCGACATCGCCCGCTGCCTGGCCGGCATCGGCTGGGTGGCCATGGCCCAGCTCGACCTCGAGCTAGCCGCCACCAGCCTGACCGAGAGCATCCAGCTCAGCCTGGCCACCGGCCAGCGGCTGGCCATCGCCCGCGGCATCGACTCCTTCGCCGCCCTGGCCGTCCTGGAGGACGACCTGGCCCGCGCGGTCAAGCTGGCCGGCGCGGCCTCGGCGCTGCGCGCCGCCGGGCATGGCCTGTCCGGCTCGGCCCAGGCCCGGCTGGAGAGCCTGAAGGACAACGCGCGGCGGGCGCTTGGCGCGGCCCGGGCCGACGCCCTGGTGGCCGAGGGCGCCGGATTGAGCGCGCACGAGGCGGTGGCCTACGCGCTGGGCCTGCGCGACGGCGCCGAGGAGGCGGCCGAGCCGCAGGGCCCGGCCGAGCCGCGGCAGCAGCCGCGGCCGGAGGCCCGCGCGAACGGCCCGGCCGCGAGCCCGCGCGGCGCGGCCAACGGCGCCTCCCGCAGCCGGGCGGCGCCGCTGCCCGGCCTGGTCAGCGCCTCCGGGGTGCTGACCGCGCGCGAGCTGGAGATCGCCCGGCTGATCGCCCGCGGCCTGTCCAACCGCGGCATCGCCGCCGAGCTGACCATCAGCCCGGCCACCGCGGCCCGTCACGTGGCCAACATCTTCGGCAAGCTGGGCTTCACCTCCCGCGCCCAGGTCGCGGCCTGGGCGGCCGAGCGCGAGTCCGGCACCCACCGCTGACCTACATATCGGACACCTCCGGAGGCCTCGCTACATAGGCCGCGGGGGCAGACCAGGTCCGGGCCGTACGGATCGGTACATACCCCGGCGGCCGCGCGGCGCGCCCGCCTACATATGGCGTGACCAGGCCTGACGTTCTGACTGCACAATCAAATGGCTCATTCGGTGCATGCGGCCGGCCGGGGCTCGGGCCTAGCTTCTTACCACGAGGTAAGGCGAAGCCCCGGAGTTTCCGGTCACCTGGAGGGGGATGACCGGCCGCGCCGGGGCGGGGCCTTTCCAGGTGCCCGGCCGCCAGCCGGGCCGCCTCGGTCGCGTCAGCGGCAGCGGCCTCCGGACCATGCGGGCGCCGCCGCGGGCGCCGACGCAGGCTCCCTTCGCCGGGCAATGTACATACCCGACTACATATTCCTGACGATGCGGGCGCCAGGCGGAGGTGAATAGCGTCGTGTCTACCACCAGGACGAGATCCTGGCGGACGCGGCGGACGGAAGACAGCGGGACGGCGGTCCCGCGGAGGCGGCGAAATTGCCGATGGACCCGGGCGGGAGGTTCACCGATCCCATGACGACAGCAGAGGCACCGGTCGGCGAGCTGACGGTGACCCAGCGGCTGCTGGATACCGCCGCGGCCCGCAGCGCCCACGTGGCCTTGCTCGGGGGGTCGGCGCCGGCCTCGTGCTCGTATCCGGAACTGGCGGTGCTGCTCCAGCGGGCCGCGGCCGGGCTGGCCTGGCGCGGGGTCCGGCCCAGGGACGTGGTCGGCGTGTACGTCGCCGACGCGGCGTCCTACATCCTGGCCTGTCACGCGATCCGGGGCGCCGGGGGGGTGCCCACGCCGGTGGCCGCGCAGCTGAGCATCCCGGAGATCGCCGGCCAGCTGGCCGACTGCGGGGCGCGGATGCTGATCACCTCGCCGCCGAACGCGGCGGCGGCGCTGGCCGCGGCCGACCGGTCCTGGGTCCGGCAGGTGATCTCCTTCGGCGAGGCGCCCGGCGCCACGCCGTTCACCTCGCTGCTCGGCCTGGGCTCTATGCACCCCACGCCGGTGCGGGCCCACGAGCTGGCCCTGCTGCCCTATGTACGGCGGCCGGACGGGTCGCTGGGTCAGGCCGGGATCACGCACCTGGACCTGGCCGAGCGGCTCGGGCGGCTCGGCGTGGAGGCCGGGATCACCGAGCGGGACGTGGTGCTGGCCGCGCCCCCGGCCGGTGACGGCCGGGCCTACACCGAGCTGATCGACCACGCCCTGCTGCGCGGCTCGATGGTCGTGGCGGTACAGGCGTGCGAGCTGGCCGAGGCGGCCAGCGTGCACCAGGGCACGGCAGCGATCGTGCCGTTCGGCGTCGAGATCGAGGTCAGCCCGCCGCTGCGGCTGCTGGTGATCGACGGTTAGGGCCCAGCTGGCACCTCGGCCGCCCACGGGGCCGGCTACCGCGGTGCCAGCTGGGGGGTTTACAGGTCCGGCGGGCGGTTCTCGTAGGCCGTGCTGAGCACGATCGTGGTCCGGGTCGACACACTGGCCGCCGAGCGGATCTCCTGGAGCAGGTTCTCCAGGGCAGCCGGGGAAGCCACCCGGACCTTCAGGATGTAGTTCTCCTCGCCGGCCACGCTGTAGCAGGCCTCGATGGCGGTCAGGTGGGCCAGCCGGTCGGGCGCGTCATCGGGCGCGGAGGCGTCGAAGGGCCTGATCGAGATGAACGCCGTCAGCGGCAGGCCCGCCTCGTCCGGCCTGATCAGGGCCACGTAGCCGCTGATCAGCCCGCGCTCCTCCAGGCGGCGGACGCGTTGCTGCGCGGCGGACACCGACAGCCCGGTCTGCCGGGCCAGCTCGGTGAAGCTCATCCGGCCATCGCGGGCCAGGAGCGAAACAATCTTCCGGTTGGTCTCCTCCACCTCCATAAGATATTGCCTGCGGCGACCAGAGCCCGGATGACAGGCAGGTACGTCAGGTAACAGGCAGATCTCGCCCCTCACGCCTGTATAACGCCCAGGTCGCTGATCTGTTACAAATAGGCATCTGCCCGCTATTCTCGGCCCAACGCCGACGTGACCCGCCGGCCAGCCGAACCACACCGGGAGAGAAGATTCGTGGCGCAGATCGTGCTTGATCAGGTGGACAAGGTCTATCCGGGCGGGGCCAAGGGCGTCGACGGCCTCAGCCTGGACATCTCCGACGGCGAGTTCATGGTGCTCGTCGGGCCATCCGGCTGCGGCAAGTCGACGGCCCTGCGCTCGATCGCCGGCCTGGAGGAGATCACCTCGGGCACGATCACCATCGGCAGCCGGGTGGTCAACGACCTGCCGCCCAAGGACCGGGACATCGCGATGGTGTTCCAGAACTACGCGCTCTACCCGCACATGACGGTGGAGCAGAACCTGGCCTTCGGCCTCGAGCAGCGCAAGACGCCCAAGCCCGAGATCCGGCGCCGGGTCACCGAGGTGGCCCGGATGCTGGGCCTGGAGGAGTACCTCAAGCGCAAGCCCGCCGCGCTGTCCGGCGGCCAGCGGCAGCGGGTGGCCATGGGCCGCGCCATCGTCCGGGAGCCGCAGGCGTTCCTGATGGACGAGCCGCTGTCCAACCTGGACGCCAAGCTCAGGGTGTCCATGCGGGCGTCGCTGTCGCAGCTGCACGAGCGGCTGGGCGTGACCACCGTGTACGTGACCCACGACCAGGTCGAGGCCATGACGCTGGGCCAGCGGGTCTGCGTGCTGCGCGAGGGACGGCTCCAGCAGGTGGACAGCCCGCAGGTGCTCTACAACGCGCCGGTCAACCTGTTCGTGGCCGGCTTCATCGGCTCCCCGGCGATGAACTTCGCCACCGCCACGCTGGTCCGCGACGATGGCCCGGCGGTCACGTTCGCGGGCCACCGCCTGGAGATCCCGCCGTCGGTGCTGACCGCCCGGCCGGGCCTGGACGCTTACTTCGGCCGCGAGTTCATCATGGGCATCCGGCCCTCGGACTTCGAGGACGCGGACCTGGCCGAGGCCAGCTGGCCGCGGCTGCCGGTCACCACCACCGTGACCGAGGAACTGGGCAGCGAGATCAACGTCATCTTCCCCATCGACGCGCCGCCGGTGCAGCACGCCAGCATCGCCCAGGCCGCCTCCGATGACGACGAGGACGGGGCCATCCCCCTGGCGGGCAACAAGACCATGTGGACGGCCCGGGTGGCGGCGCGCAGCCACATCAAGCCGGGCCAGTCGGCGACGCTCGCGGTAGACAACGCCAACCTTCAGTTCTTCGACTCCGAGAGCGGCCTGGCCATCGGCCACCCGGCCAGCGCCAGCGTCGAGGACTAGCGCACGCCAGCGGCCCGGGCCCCCGCGGGGGCCCGGGCCGCTGGCGTGCCTCAGGCGTCCACGACGACCAGGTCGCGCGGGACGTTGTTGAGCCGCGAGAAGCCGCGCTCGGTGCAGACCACGATGTCCTCGATGCGCGCGCCGTGCGGGCCGGGGTAGATGCCCGGCTCGACGGAGAACGCGTGCCCGGCCACCAGGGTCTCGGCGTTGCCGGACACGATGTAGGGATCCTCGTGGGTCTCCAGCCCGATGCCGTGGCCGGTGCGGTGCATGAAGAACTGGCCGTAGCCGGCCGCGGTGATCGGCTCCCTGGCCGCCGCGTCGATGGCCTCGGCGGTGACACCGGGCCGGACGGCCGCGCACGCGGCCTCCTGGGCGGCCTGGAGCACGCCGTAGTACTCGGTGAACTCCGCCGGCGGCTGGCCGATGGCGTAGGTGCGGGTGCAGTCCGAGCAGTAGCCGCTGGGCATGGTCCCGCCGATGTCCACCACGACCACGTCACCGGGCTGGAGGACCCGCCCGGCCGGGGCGTGATGCGGGCTGGCGGCGTTCGGCCCGGACGCCACGATCGCGAAGTCGGCCTGGGCGTGGCCCTCCTCGACGATGGCGTCGCTGATGTCGGCGGCGATCTCCTGCTCGGTGCGACCCGGCCGCAGCCAGCCGGGCACCCGGCGGTGCACCCGGTCGATGGCCTCGCCCGCCGCGCGCAGGGCGGCGATCTCCGGCGTGCTCTTGCGCGCGCGCAGCTCGCGCAGGGCCAGGCTGGCCAGCTCCTGACGGGTGTCCGGCAGCGCCGCGCGCAGCCGCAGCACCATCAGCGCCCACATCCGGTCCGACAGCCCGGCCGCGGCCGCCCGGCGCCCGAGCTGGCCCGCGACCAGCGCGTACGGGTCGTCGGTCTCGTCCCAGCCGATGATCTCCAGGCCCAGCCCGCCGGCCGGCGAGGCCTGGGCGGCCGGGAACTCCAGGTTGGGCACGAGCAGGACCGGCTCGCCCCCGGCCCCCTCGGCGGGCAGCACCAGGCAGGTCAGCCGCTCGAGCTGATGCGCGTCGTAGCCGGTCAGGTAGCGCAGGTCGGGTCCCGGGGTAAGCAGCAGGGCATCGAGCCCCGCGGCGCTGGCCGCCGCGGCCGCGGCGGCCAGCCCGCCGGGTACAGATCCGCCGGGTACAGATCCGCCTGGTCATTTCCGCTGGTCGTCATGGCGGCCTCCCCTTTGCCGTTGACTGCGTTTCCCCCGTCGTTTCGCCCGCCGCATCATCTCATGCCGGAGAATTGGTCCTCCATCTAGACACGGAAGCCCAACATGCCTCACGCTAGGTGCACAACACCTGACCTGATGTGAACCGTGATGAGTTCTGAGACTGTCGAGGTTCCTACCCCGCGAGCGGGTGCCACCGGGCATCGCGGGCCGCGCCAGAATGTCGCGTACCCCGAGTCGATCTCCGCGCGCCCCGATATGCCCCGCCCCGATATGATGCGGCAGGACATGAACGGGCGGCAGGCAATCGAGGCCAGGCTGGCGGCAGAGCTAGCCCAGCAGCGGCATGTGACGGTGGAGCTTCAGCACGCCATCCTGCCGCTGCACGATGAGCCATTCGACCTGCCCGGCCTGCGCGCCGTCGTCCGCTACCTGCCTGCCTCGCACGACAGCCGGGTGGGCGGCGACTGGTATATCACCGCCGACATGCCCAGCGGCCAGGTACTGATCGCCCTCGGCGACGTCGCCGGGCACGGGCTGGCCGCCGCGGCCGGCATGGCCCGGCTGCGCGGCGCGCTGGCCGGCCTGGCCATCACCGGGGCCCCGCCGCACCAGCTGGTGGGCTGGCTGAACGAGCTGGTCTGCCACGTGGCCCCCGAGCACACCGCGTCGGTGGTAGCCGGCTACTTCGACCCGGCCACCTTGACCTACACCTGGGCCCAGGCCGGTCACCCGCCGCCGGTGCTGGTCCGCGGCGAGCGCGCCGAGGTGATGGCGCAGCCGGAGGGGATCCTGCTCGGCGCCGGGAACCGCAGCAACGGCTACCACCTGGCCAGCGCGCAGCTCCAGCGCGGCGACCTGCTGCTGCTCTACAGCGACGGGCTGGTCGAGCGGCGGGACCAGTCCATCGACGACGGGCTGACCATGCTGGTCGCCGCGGCGGCCGGGACCGGCGACCCGGACCAGGTCATCGGCACGGTGCTGGAAGCCCTGGGGCACACGGCCACCGACGACGACACCTGCCTGGTGGCCCTCCAGGTGCTGTAGTCCGGGTGCTCTAGCCTGGCCTGGTGACAGAAACCATCGCACTCGGCCGTCAGGGCCTGGTCGTATCGCGCCAGGGCCTGGGCTGCATGGGCATGTCGGAGTTCTACGGCCCGCGGGACGACCAGGAGTCCACCGCGACCATCCACCGTGCCCTGGACCTGGGCATCACGCTGCTCGACACGGCCGACATCTACGGCCCGTTCATCAACGAGGAACTGGTCGGCCAGGCCATCGCCGGCCGCCGGGACGAGGTCGTGCTGGCCACCAAGTTCGGCATCGTGCGCGACCCGGCCAACCCGTCCGCGCGCGGGGTGGACGGCCGGCCGGAGTACGTGCGGCGGTCCTGCGAGGCGTCGCTGCGCCGGCTGGGCACCGACCACATCGACCTGTACTACCAGCACCGGGTGGACCCGGACACGCCCATCGAGGAGACCGTCGGGGCCATGGCCGAGCTGGTCTCCGCGGGCAAGGTCCGCTACCTCGGCCTGTCCGAGGCCGGCCCGCAGACCATCCGCCGGGCGCACGCCGTGCACCCCATCTCGGCCCTGCAGACCGAGTACTCCATCTGGGCCCGGCAGCCCGAGGCGGAGGTGCTGCCGGCCGTCCGCGAGCTGGGCATCGGGTTCGTCGCCTACAGCCCGCTGGGCCGCGGCTTCCTGACCGGCGCGGTGGACATGGCCGAGCTGGCCCCCGGCGACTTCCGGCGCGGCCAGCCCCGGTTCCTGGGCGAGAACCTGGACGTGAACCAGGTCATCGTGGACCGGGTCAGGCAGCTGGCCGCGGCCAGGGGCGTGACCCCGGCCCAGCTCGCGCTGGCCTGGGTGGCCCAGCAGGGCCAGGACATCGTGCCCATCCCCGGCACCAAGCGGCGGCGCTACCTGGAGGAGAACGCGGCCGCGGCCGGCCTGGTGCTGACCGATGCCGAGCTCACAGCCCTGGCCGAGGCCGGGACGGCCCGCGGTGACCGGTACGCGGACATGTCGCGGATCGGCGGCTAGCGGGCCTTACCCGGCCCCGTCCTGAGCATCGCCGGACCTGGCCTCCCCTCCGCGCCAGGTCAGCGGCGCACTCATCGAACGAGGCGCGATACATATGTTCCAGGCATCGTGCAGGCTGCAACACGCGGCTAGCCCACGGTTAGCCCACGGTTTGCGGGCCCCCGGCGCCGGCCAGCAGGGCCCGGGCCGCCTGCGCCCCGGCCGCGTAGCCCACCGCCTGGTAGCCGGCCAGCGCCCGGGCGGCCAGGTCGCGGCCGGCCTCCCGGTCGCCGCGCCGCAGCGCCAGCTCGGCCAGGCCGCGCAGCGCGGCCGCCCCGTTCCACTGGTCCTCCATGGCCAGGGCGGCGCTGAGCGCCTCGGCGAACAGCCCGGCCGCCGCCTGGTCCTGGTGCTGCGCGGCCCGCGCCTGGGCCAGGGCCAGCAGCGCCTCCGCGCTGCCCAGCGGGTCACCGAGCCCGGCGAACCCGGTGCGGGCCGCCTCGGCCAGCTCGGCGGCCGCCGCGGGCCGGCCCTCGGCCGTGGCCAGCGTGGCCTGGCCGGTCAGCGTGTAGGCCTCGCCGCTGGGGTCCCCGACAGCCCGGAACACCTCCAGCGCTCGCTCGAACGCCCGGGCGGCGGCATCGTGGCGTCCCCTGGCCACTAGCAGCGTGCCCAGGTTGCTGGTGGCGGCGCCCACCCCGTGCTCGTCGCCGCAGGCGCGGGAGGCCTCGATGGCCTCGCGGTAGAGCCGCTCGGCGTCGCCGGGGTCCCAGTAGTACTGGTACAGCAGCGCCAGGTTGCCCAGGGTGGCGGCCGCGCCGCGGGCGTCCCCGGTCTGGCGCAGCAGCTCGTAGGCCCGCTCGTAGCACGCACGAGGCTGGCGCGGGTCGCTGTGCAGGTGCTGGGAGGTCGCGCCGCGGCCGCTGAGCGCCCGGGCCAGGTACCTGGCCTGCGTCGCGTCCCCCGGCTCGGCGGCGCCGGCCGCGGTCAGCGCCCGGTCCAGCCAGCGGTCGCCCTCGGCCAGGTGGCCGCGGCTGTACCAGAACCGCCACATGGCCCCGGCGATGCGGATGGCCGCTCCGGCGTCGCCGTCGCGCAGCACGCGGCCCAGCGCGGCCCGCACGTCGTCGTGGGCGGCCTCCAGCACGTCCAGCCAGGCCCGCTGGCCCGGCCCGGTCAGCTCGGCGGTGGCGCGCTCGGTGAGCCGCAGCACGTAGCCGGTGTGCCGGGCGGCCACCGCCGCGCTCTCCCCGTCCTCGCTCAGCCGGGCCGCCGCGAACTCGCGGACCGCCTCGTACATCCGGAACCGGTCCCCCGGCACGGCCGAGATCAGGTTGCTGGCCGCCAGCGCCGCCACGCCCGGCAGTACCGGACCGGACTCCCCGGCCACCTCCCCGGCCACCTCCTGGGCCGCCTCGCCGGTCCAGTCGGCCGGGAACACCGACAGCCGGTGCAGCAGCCGCTGCAGGCCGGCCGGCAGCAGGTCATGGCTCCAGGCGATGGTGGCGGTCAGCGTGCGCTGGCGCTCCGGCGCGTCGCGGGGCCCGTCGGTGAGCATGTCCAGTGCGCCGAGACGGTCACCGAGCCGTTCGGCGATGGCGCCCGCCGACAGTGACCGGGTGCCCGCCGCGGCCAGCTCGATGGCCAGCGGCATGCCGTCCAGGCGGCGGCAGATGGCGGCCACCGCGCCGGCGTTGGCGTCGGTGAGCTGCCAGCCCCCGACCGCCTCGGCGTGCCAGGCGAACAGCTCGGCCGCCGCGCAGGCCGACACGTCCGCCGCCGTGGCCGCCTGGCGGGCGGGCACGGTGAGCGGCGGCACGTGCAGTTCCTGCTCGCCCCGCAGGGACAGCGGCGCGCGGCTGGTGCACAGCACCGACAGCCCGGGGCAGCGAGTCACCAGCAGGCTGACCAGCGGCGCGGCGGGCAGCAGGTGCTCGAAGTTGTCCAGCAGCACCAGCATCCGCCGGCTGCCGACGTAGGCGGCCAGCGACTCGGGTCCGGTGACCCGCTGCGCGCCCAGCGCGTGCCCGATGTGCACGGCCACCTGATCGGGCTCGCGCAGCACGGCCAGGTCCACGTCGTGCACGCCGGCCGGGAACACGGCCGCGGCCAGCCGGGCCGCCTCGGCGGCCAGCCGGGTCTTGCCGACGCCGCCGGGGCCGGTGAAGGTCACGATCCGCAGGCCCGGCCGGGTCAGCAGCCCGGCCGCCCGGCGCAGCAGGTCGTGCCGGCCGATCAGCGGCGTCGGCGGGATGATGAGCTGCTTGAACGCGAAGTCGTCGGGCCGGGCGGCGGGGCCAGGATCCGGGCCGCGGGCGGCCTGCTCGAAGCGGTCAAGCTCGGGACCGGTCAGTCCGAGCACCGGCGCCAGCGCCCGCACGGTGTCGCCCCGCGCGGCCTGGCGCAGGCCGCGTTCCTGGTCGCTGATCTCCCGTTCCGAGACCCCGGACCGGTCGGCGAGCTGCTTCTGGGTCAGGCCGGCCGTCCGGCGGGCCTGCCGGAGCAGGGCGCCAAACGACACGACACCAAGGGACTCAGTGCCGCCGGGCATTTACGTGGCCAATCTCCCCGTCGAGGGCGCGCCAATGTGCCGCACCATTCCGCGCTTTACGTAAGACGGCAATTATGGCAGGTGACCCGCGGTCATCCGGGCCGGGCGGCGAGCGCGGAGAGCAGCCGGCCCAGCGACGAGCCCAGGTCCCAGCGCTCGTCCAGCTCGGCCAGGCGGACCGGGTCGGCCGGCCGGGACGGCAGCTGGCCGTCGACGGGCGGGAGCGGCGCGGTGGTGGCCACCTCCACCACCGGGCCGCAGACGTCCAGGTAGGCCCGGTCAGCGGTCAGCTTGGCCCGGCTGCCCATCGGGAAGCCGCCGTGCCCGGCGTCCAGGGCGTCCAGCAGGCCCGGAATGGAGCCGAACTTGCGTACCAGCGCGGCCGCGGTCTTCTCCCCCACCCCGCTGACGCCGGGCAGGCCATCGCTAGGGTCGCCGCGCAGCGCCGCGAACGCGGCGTAGGCCCGGCCGGGGATCTCGTAGCGCCGGGTGACGGCGGCCTCGTCGACCACCTCCAGCTTGGCCAGGCCCCTGGCGATGTACAGCACCCGCACGCCGCGCTCGTCGTCCACCACCTGGAACAGGTCGCGGTCTCCGGTGACCACCTCCACCGGGCCGGGCTCGCGGGCGGCCAGCGTGCCGATCACGTCGTCGGCCTCGTAGCCCGCCGCTTCTGCCGTCGCCACCCCGGCCGCGGCCAGCACCTCGAGGATGACGGGGATCTGCGCGGTCAGGGCGTCGGGCACCTGCTCGCTGCCGTCGGGATTGGCCCGGTGCGCCTTGTAGGACGGGATCGCGGCGGTCCGGAAGGCCGGCCGCCAGGCCGCGTCCAGGCAGGCCACCAGGCGGCCCGGCTGCCGCGCCCGGACCAGCCGCGACATCATGTCCAGCAGCCCCCGCACCGCGTTCACCGGGGTGCCGTCGGGCGCCGTCATGGTCTCCGGCACGCCGTAGAACGCGCGGAAGTACATCGAGGCGGAATCCAGCAGCATCAGCGCTCCCACGGCGCCATCCTGTCAGACCAGAGCCAGCCAGACCCATCCAGCCAGGTCATCCAGTCAGGCGATCCGGTCAGACCATCCGGCCGGACCCATGCGTCTGCTCTATGGATCCCATGGGTCTTTGGCATTAGATCGGCTGGCCCGCGGTCCCTAGGCTGGCCTCATCAGGTCCGGCGCGCTGGGAGCGCCGCGGGGAGGGGCATGGCATGACGACGATAAGTCCCGTTCGCACCCGGTGTCCCGGCGACCTGATCACCGCGATCCGCGGCGCGACCGAGTGCCGGGCCGACTGGCAGCGGACCGCGCTGCTGGTGGCCGACCAGCTCCGCCAGCACCTGCCGGGGCCCGAGATCCTGACCGCCGCCGAGCGGGCCGGTGACCCCGGCTGCTACCGCAGCCACGTGCTGCACACCGAGCCGGACGGGTCGTTCTCGGTGCTGGCCCTGGTCTGGCGGCCGGGCCAGATCACGCCCATCCACGACCATGTGACCTGGTGCGTGTTCGGCGTGCTCCAGGGCATCGAGTACGAGGAGCTGTACACGCTGACCGCCGGCGGCCGCGCGCTGCGCGAGGCCGGCCAGAGCCAGAACCTGACCGGCGAGGTCAGCGGCTTCGCCCCGCCGGGCGACATCCACCGGGTCCGCAACTGCGGCGACTCCGTGGCCATCTCCCTGCACGTGTACGGAGCCGACATCTCGCGGCTGGGCAGCAGCGTGCGCCGGGTCTACGACCTGCCGGTGCGCTAGGCCCCTACCGGAGCGGCCGGACCATCCGGTCCTCCCAGCTATCCGGCTCCTCGGGCCGGATGAGCTGCCGGTCGCCGGTTTCCCGGAACCCCGTCCGCCGGTAGAAGGCGCGGGCCCGGTCGTTGCCGAGCGTGACCCACAGCTCGATCTCGGCCGCGCCCTCCGCCCTGGCCTGGTCGCAGACCGCGGTGATCAGGCGGTCGGCCAGGCCCTGCCCGCGCGCCTCGGGGCCGACCCACATGGACACCAGGTGCCAGCCCGCCAGGCCGCTGGCCTGGCCCGGGCGCAGCAGGGCGGCCAGGCCGGCCAGCGGAGCGGGCGCCCCGCCGTTCCCCGCGCCGGCCGCGTCCGCGCCGTAGTAGGCCGCGGGAGCCGAGGCTTCCAGGCGGTCGCGCCAGACCTGCTCGGTGAAGCCCAGCTCGCGCGCCAGGGTGGAGGAGAAGGCGTAGGGCGCCTGCGCCAGGGCGGCCAGCCGGGTCGCGCGCAGCGCCGCCCAGTCGGTTTCCGTCAGCCTTCTGACCGTGAGCCTGGTGACCTCCGCCATGACGATCATGCTACCGAGGAGTACGCGACCACGCCGCGGCGCAGCGCGTCGATGGCCTCCCGCGCGGTGCGGCCCAGCGGGTCCGGGCCGGCCGCCACCGCGATCTGGTCCAGCAGGTCGATGAGCTGCTTGACGGCCCGGACGAAGTCGCCGGGCGTGAGGTCGCCCAGCGCGCGCTCCAGGGCGGCGCCCCTGGCCCAGGCGTGCGCGTTCCAGGCAAAGCCCAGGTCGGGCTCGCGCAGGAACGACAGCCGGTGGTTGCGCTCCACGCCGTCCAGCTCGCCCCACAGGCTGACCATGTCGGCCAGCACGGCGCGGACCGGGCCGCCGGGCAGCCGGGGCGGCCCGGCGTCGTCGGGCCGCCGGGCCTCGAAGGTGAGCGCGGACACGCAGGCGGCCAGCTCGGGCGGCGTCAGGCCGGCCCAGGCGGACCGGCGCAGGCACTCGGCGGCGACCAGGTCCAGCTCGGTGTAGAGGCGGCCGAGCCGCTGGCCCTCCGGGGTCACCTTGTCCCCGTCCACGTAGCCCAGCTCCTCCAGCACCGCGCAGACCCGGCTGAAGGTCCGGGCCAGCACGTGCGACCGGCTGGCCACCCGGCGCTCGAGCGTCTCGGCCTCGCGCTCCAGCCGGATGTAGCGCTCGGCCTGGCGCAGGTGCGCCTCCCGGTCCGGGCACTGGTGGCATGGGTGCTCGCGCAGGTCGCGGCGCAGCCGGGCGATCTCCGCGTCGTCGGTGCCGCCCGCTCCGTCAGCGTTGCGCCGCGGCCGGGGCAGGTCCTGGCCGGCCAGCTTGTTGCGGACCGTGGCGGCCAGGTCGCGGCGGTGATTAGCCGACCTGACGCTGAACGAGACCGGGATCCTGATCCGCTCGATGGCGGTCACCGGCACCGGGAAGTCAGCCGGGGACAGCCGCTTGACCTGGCGGTTGGCCGTCAGCACCAGCGGCATGGGCTGGCCGTCGGCAGCAGTGGGCTCGAGCACGACGGCGATCCCGGCCCGGCGGCCGCTGGGCACCTGGATGATGTCGCCGCGGCGCAGCCGCTCCAGCGAGGCCAGCGCCTCGCTGCGCCGGGCGGCGGCCCGCTGCCGGGCCTGGTCGCCCTCGCGGTCGGAGAGCTGGCGGCGCAGCGCGGCGTAGCCGGTCAGGTCGCCGCGCTCGCAGCCCACCGACAGCTCCTGCATCTCCGCCCGTATCCTGGCCGCCTGGCGGCCCAGGCCGACCACCCCGCGGTCGGCCTGGAACTGGGCGAACGACGACTCCAGCAGGACGGCGGCGCGCTGCCGGCCGACCTGGCCGACCAGGTTCACGGCCATGTTGTAGGAGGGCTGGAAGCTGGAGTTGAGCGGGTAGGTCCGGGTGCCGGCCAGGCCCGCCACCGAGGCCGGGTCCAGCCCGGGGTGCCACAGCACCACCGCGTGCCCCTCGATATCGATGCCGCGCCGCCCGGCCCGGCCGGTGAGCTGGGTGTACTCCCCCGGCGTGAGGTCGGCGTGGGTCTCGCCGTTCCACTTGTCCAGCCGCTCGATGACCACGGTCCTGGCCGGCATGTTGATGCCCAGCGCCAGGGTCTCGGTGGCGAACACGGCGCGGATCAGCCCGGCCGCGAACAGCTCCTCGACCACCTCCTTGAAGGTGGGCAGCAGCCCGGCGTGATGCGCGGCGATGCCCCGGCGCAGCCCGGCCAGCCACGAGTCGTAGCCCAGCACGGCCAGGTCAGCCTCGGGGAGGCCGGCCGTCCGCTCGGTGGCCAGCGCGGCGATCTCGTCGGCCTCCCGCGGCGTCGTCAGCCGCAGCCCCGAGTCCAGGCACTGCTGCACCGCGGCGTCACAGCCGGCCCGGCTGAAGATGAAGGTGATCGCGGGCAGCAGCCCGGCGGTGTCCAGCCGCCTGATGACCGACGGGCGGTTGGGCGGGCGGAACCGCACCGGGCGGTGCCCGCCGCGCTGCGGCCGGCTCGCGCCGCGCGGCCCGCGGTCGGAGCGCTCGCGCTGCGCGACCCGCAGCAGCTCGGGGTTGACCACCCGGCGGGCCTGGCCATCGGAGTCCTGGCCGCTGGTGGTCGCGAACATGTCGTAGAGCTGGCTGCCGGCCAGCATGTGCTGCCACAGCGGGACCGGGCGGTGCTCATCCACGATCACGGTGGTGCCCCCGCGCACCTGGGCCAGCCAGTCACCGAACTCCTCGGCGTTGCTGACCGTGGCCGACAGCGCCGTGAGCCGCACCGACTGATCCAGGTGGATGATCACCTCCTCCCAGACCGCGCCGCGGAACCGGTCGGCCAGGTAGTGCACCTCGTCGAGCACCACGTGGCCCAGGCCGGTCAGCGTCGGCGAGCCCGCGTAGAGCATGTTGCGCAGCACCTCGGTGGTCATGACCACGATCGGGGCCTCGCTGTTGATGCTGTTGTCGCCGGTGAGCAGGCCCACCGTGGCGGCTGAGTACCGGCGGACCAGGTCGCCGTACTTCTGGTTGGACAGCGCCTTGATCGGCGTGGTGTAGAAGCACTTGCGGCCCTGGGCCAGGGCCAGGTGGGCAGCGAACTCGCCCGCGACGGTCTTGCCCGACCCGGTCGGCGCCGCGACCAGCACGCCGTGCCCGCTGTCCAGGGCCCGGCACGCGGCCAGCTGGAAGTCGTCGAACTCGAAGTCGTAGAGCCCCTGGAACTCGGTGAGCCGCGCCCCGTCGGCCTCCCGGCGGCGCCGGGAGGCCGCGTAGCGATCCGCGGGGCTAGGCGTCTGCTGGCCGCCGCCAGGCGGTCCGGGGGGGTTAGGGCCATCGGGGTCTGGGGTGTCCCCAGGACGCACAGGGTCCCCCCTGGACGGCGCAGTCATGAGCCCAGCCTAAGCGGACGGTTGCCCCGGGGGTCCGCGCAGCGTCCGGCCGGCGGGCCGGCGGGTCACTCAGCCGGGCCGGAGCCCGCGTCGATGGCCGAGTCGGTATGGTCCTCCAGGTTGAACTCCGCGACCTCTTCCGGCGTCAGGCCGGGGAACGGATCGGCCGCCAGGAGCTGGGCCCGCCGCCGGTCGTTGAAGAACGCGAACACCTCGGCCAGCTCGACCAGCGCCACGCACGGAAGGGCCAGCAGCAGCATGCTGATCGGGTCCGGGCTCGGCGTAAAGATCGCGGCGAACACGAACACCCCGAAGATGATCATCCGGCGCCACTTGGCGAACCGCTCGTGGGTGAGCACGCGGGCCAGGTTGAGCAGCACGAACCCCAGCGGCAGCTCGAACGCGATGCCGAAGATCGTGAGCATCGCGATGGCGTAGCCGAGGTAGGTGTTGATCGTGATGACCGGCACCACGCCGTGGGGCACCAGGTCGAGCAGGAACCGCAGCCCCTTGGTCATCGCGAAGTAGGCCAGCGTGCCACCGAGCGCGAACAGCGGCACGGCCGCGCCGCCGAAGAAGTAGGCCCAGCGCCGCTCCCGCTTGTACAGGCCGGGGGCGATGAACGCCCAGAGCTGGTAGAGCCAGAACGGCGAGGTGATGATGACGCCGGTGATGATCGCGAGCTTCAGCCGCAGGAAGAGCGCGTCGAAAATGCCGGTGACGAACAGGTTGCAGCCCTTGACACCGCCCTCGACCTGGACATGAGCGTGCTGGGGCAGCCGGCAGTAGGGGGCCTCGATGAACCCCCAGATGTGCGGGTAGAGGTACCACCCGATGACCGAGCCGATGGTGATGAACAGCACCACCTTGAACACGCGGTTGCGCAGCTCGCGGATGTGCTCCATGAGCGGCATGCTGCCGTCCGGATTCTGGCGTTTTCCGGGCAGCCGAACACCGGGCCGGACGGGCGGATTATCCAGATCGTCCTGCGTGTCCATGTCAGCAGGCCGGGGCTAGAACGGCTGCTGGCCGTGCTGCGCGTCAGACAGCGGCGCACCAGTGCCGCCGACGGACGCGCTGTTGCTGCCGCCGTTCTGCCGCTGGAGGTCGTTGAGCTGCCGCTGGAGGTCGGCGAGCTGCTGAGCCTGGGCCTGCGGCTGCTGGGGCTGAGCCTGGGCCGGGTCGAAGGCCGGCTGGGCGGGGGTCAGCTGCGGCGCGATCGGCAGGGAGCTCTGCTGGAACGTCGCCGTGGTCTTGGCGTCCTTGGGGTCGTCCTCGCTCATGCCCTGGACCGACCGCTTGAAGATGTGCATGGACTCGCCGAGCGACTTGGCCGCACCAGGCAGCCGCCGCGCGCCAAACAGCAGCAGGACCACGATCAGCAGGATGATGATGTGTGGTGCGCTGGGATCGAACATGTCAGCCCCAATTCAGCCGATGGTGGACCGCAGGCCCGGATTCTCGATTCGGAGTCTACACGCGACACCCATAGAACCCCGACTACCTGTCGGGCCGGCAGATCAACGGTGACCTGGGGATGAACCGGGTATAGCGGATCGTTATGCGTAATGGGCCAGCGCGGCCTCGGCGTCGGCGGCGATCTGGGCCACCACGCCGGGCGGCCCGACCACCTTGCCGTCCCCGCCGAGCCGCAGGGCCAGGCGGCGTACCCACTGGGTATCCGGGGTGCGCAGGCTCACCCGCAGCCGGCCGTCGGGCAGGTCGGTCACCTCGTCGCAGGGGTAGTACTCGGCCACCCAGCGGCCCGCGGTAGACAGCTCCAGCACGACCTGGACGTCCCGCGGCGAGGGCCGGAACAGCCCCTCGTCCACATCCCTGGGCTCGGCCTCGGGCGGCACCTCGGCGGGCACGTCCAGCACGTGCACGTCCAGCATCCGGTCCAGCCGGAACAGCCGGACCGCCTCGGCCCGGCGGCACCAGCCCTCCAGGTAGCTGCGGCCGTCCACCATGACCAGCCGCATGGGGTCGACGTCGCGCTCGGTGGCCTCGTCCCGGCCCGGCACGTAGTAGGACAGGTGCAGCCGCCGCGCGCTCTCCAGCGCCGCGGTGACCGTCGGCAGGGCCGCGTCCGCGGATCGCGTGTCGACCTGGACGGCGACCTGGGCGCTGGCCGCGCCGGCCGTCCCGGCGGCGGCCTCCAGCTTGGCGATGGTGCGGCCCAGCGCCGAGCGGTCGCCGATGCCGGGCAGCTCGGCCAGCATCCGGAGCGCGACCAGCAGCGCGCTGGCCTCGTCGATGCCCAGCCGCAGCGGGCGGTCGATGGACTCGGCCTCGCTGACCACGATCTCGCCGCCGTCATAGGACAGGTCGATGGGGCAGTACGGGTCGGGCGAGCGCAGCTCGACGCACCACAGCATGTTGAGGTCGTCCACGAGCTGGCGCTCGCTGATGCCGAAGGCGGTGGCGGTCTCGGCCAGGCCGACGACCTTGCGGCTGACCACGTAGGGCACCAGGGCCAGCAGCCGCTGCAGCCGGTCGCTGGCCGTCGGCGCCCTGCTCACCCGGGGGGACGACCCCCCGGAACCCCCCGATGAGCTCACCCGGGGGGACGAGCCCCCGGAGCCCCCCGATGAGACGGAAGCGGTCACGCCAGCGCGCCCTTCAGCCGGACGATCACGGCGTCGCGCAGGTCGGCGGGCTCGAGCACGACCACGTCCGCGCCGAACGAGGCCAGGTGCTCGCTCCACCAGCCGGTCTCGTGGTAGGGCACCTTGATAGTGTCCCACCCCGGCAGCGCTGACGGCTCCTCGCCGACCGCGTACCGGCGCAGCCCGTACCCGGCGCCGGCCCGCACCCGCAGCACCCCGATCTGCTCGGCGGCCGGCTCGGCGTCCCAGTTCCTGACCGCCTCCCGTACGTCGGTGCCGGGCGGCACCTCGACCGCGCCGGCCGGCCCGGTGAAGCTCACCGGGCTCTCGATCCGGCTCAGCCGGAACACTCGCTGGGCGCCGCGGTCGGTGTCCTGGCCCACCACGTACCAGCGGCCGTTGCGGTTGACCACCCCCCACGGCTCGAGCCGCCGCCGCTGGGCCGCGCTGGCGCCGGCGCCGCGGTAGCTGAACGAGACCGCCCGGCGGTCCCGGACCGCCTCCCACAGCGGCCCGAACGCGGCCTCGCCGGTCTGGAGCCGCGGCTCGATCCCGGACTGGGTGGTGTCCTCGGCCTCGATCCCGGCCGCCCGCAGCTTGAGCAGCGCGCCCTCGGCCGCGCCGGCCAGCTCGGCGCGCCGCCAGACCCGGGCCGCCAGGCCGAGCACGGCCGCCTCGTCCGGCTCCAGCCTGATGTCGGGCAGGACGTAGTCCTGGCGCGAGATCCGGTAGCCCAGCTCGTCGTCGGCGCTCGAGTTGGTGCCGGTTTCGAGCGGGATGCCGAGTTCGCGCAGCTCGTCCTTGTCGCGCTCGAACATGCGCTTGAATGCGTCGAATGAGTCCGGGTAGCCCGGCACCGCCTCGCGGATCTGGGCCGCGGTCAGGTACCGGCTGGCCGACAGCAGGCAGACGACCAGGCTCAGCAGCCGCTCAGTCTTCCGCCTGGACACTCGCGGCCTCCCTTCGCTCCTCCCGGCACCGACGCTACCCTGCCGGAGTGATCAGGTGGCGTAGTGGCGAGGTTTCGGCCCTCCGGAGGGCCTGGAATGGCGCGGTAGAGCTGGACGTGGACGTCGCGGGCACGCCGGTGCGGGCGCTGGCCTACCCCGCGCTGACCGGCCGCCCGGAGCCCGGCGACCGGGTGCTGCTGAACACTAGCGCGCTCGAGCTCGGCCTGGGTACCGGCGGCTACGCGCTGGTCGTCGCGGTGCCCGGCCGGCTGCCAGATGACCCGGCCGGGCCCGGGCACCTGATCAAGGCCAGGTACACCCCGCTCCAGGCCTGCGTGCTGGGCGTGGACGAGCAGGACTCCCCCCAGCACGACCTGCTGCGCGACGCCGACGACCTGGACGGCATGCCGGTGGTGGTGGCCGACCTGCACTCCGCGCTGCCCGCGATACTGGCCGGCTACTACGCCGGGCGCGGCCCGGTCCGCCCGGCCGCCTACGTGATGCTGGACGGCGGCGCGCTGCCGGCCTGGTTCTCCCGCACCATCTCCGGCCTGAGCGAGGCGGGCTGGCTGGCCGGCACGGTGACCGTCGGGCAGGCGTTCGGCGGCGACCTGGAAGCCGTCACGCTGCACAGCGGGCTGCTGGCCGCCCGGCACGTGCTCGGCGCCGAGGTGGCCGTGGTCGCGCAGGGCCCCGGCAACCTGGGCACCGGCACCCGCTGGGGGTTCTCCGGCGTGTCCGCGGGCGAGGCGGTGAACGCGGCCGCCGTGCTCGGCGGCCGGCCGGTGGCCGCGCTGCGGGTCAGCCAGGCCGATCCGCGCGAGCGGCACCGGCCGGTCTCCCACCACAGCCTGACCGCCTACGGCCGGGTCGCGCTGGCCCGGGCCGACGTGGTCGTGCCCGAGCTGCCGGGCGAGTTCGGGGCCCAGGTGGCCGCGCGGGCCGCGCCGCTGGGCGGCCGCCACGACCTGGTCCAGGTGAGCGTGGACGGGCTGGACGAGCTGCTGCGGGCCTGCCCGGTCCCGCTGTCCAGCATGGGCCGCGGCCTCGACGCCGACCCGGCCTGCTTCCTGGCCTCCGCCGCGGCCGGCCGGCACGCCGGCCGCCTGGCCGACCCCGGGCCCGGCCGACGAGCACTACGACCTGGAGCGGTCGGCGGTCCGGGTCGTGCTGCGGGACGCCGGCGGCCGGATCCTGCTGTTCCGGGCCGTGCTGGCCTCCCGGTCGGCCGCGGTCTGGTGGGAGCTGCCCGGCGGCGGCCTGGACCCCGGCGAGACCTACCTGGAGGCCGCGATCCGGGAGATCCGGGAGGAGACCGGACTGGTCGTCGGCCCGGACCAGATCAGCGCGCCGCGCTGGCGGCGCTCGGCGACCTGGTCGGCGCGGGGCATCCGCCGTCTCCAGCACGAGGTGGTGGTCCAGGCCACGGTGGCCGGGGACCAGCCCGGGATCACCGGCACCGGCCAGACCGCCGAGGAGCTAGAGGAGTACGCGGCCGCCCGCTGGTGGGAGCCCGAGGCCATCGCGGCCAGCGCGGAGCGCTTCTACCCTGGCCGCCTGCCCGAGCTGCTGGGCACCTTCCTGGCGGGTAAGACCATCGAGGAACCGTTCGAGCGCTGGAATTAGATCCGGCTTCCTGGAGGTCCGATGGGTTTCGCCAAGCTCGCCCGCCAGCTGCCCGCCCGCGCCGCGGCCGGCGGTTTCATCCTCAACTCCGGCCTGACCAAGTGGCACTCGGACGAGGAGGCCTCGGCCCGCCTGCACGGGATGGCCACCGGCAGCTACCCGTTCCTGGCCAAGATCCCGGCCAGGGACTTCGGCCGCCTGCTGGCCCTGGCTGAGATCGGCCTGGGCGGGGCGCTGCTGCTGCCGGTCGTCCCGGCCTGGCTGGCCGGGACGGCGCTGACCGCGTTCTCCAGCGGCCTGCTCGGCATGTACCTGAAGACCGAGGGCATGCACCAGCCGGGCAGCGTCCGGCCCACGCCGCAGGGCGTCCCGCTGGCCAAGGACATCTGGATGCTGGGCATCGGCCTGAGCCTGCTGGCCGATGACCTGACCGAGCGGGACGCCGCGTGCGGCGCGAAGGCGGAGCGCTAGGCGTTGTTCGACGGCACCTGGGCCAGGATGTCGACCACGAAGACCAGGGTGTCGGTCCCCTTGATGCCGGCCTGGGAATTGCCCGTCTTGCCGTAGCCCTCGGAGGGCGGGATGACCAGCATGACCCGGCTGCCGACCGGCACCCCGGTCAGCCCCTTGACGAAGCCGGGGACCACGTCGGCGGGGTTCAGGGCGAAGCTGAACGGCGTCCCCGCCGAGGTGCTCGACGGCCAGGTCGTGTTGAAGACCTGCTTGGTCCGCCAGTTCACCGCCACGTACTGGGCGACCACGGTCTGGTTGCTGGCCAGCTTGGGCCCGGAGCCCTGGATCAGGGTCTTGGTGATCAGCTTGCTCGGCGGCGTGTTCTTGGGGATGGTGATCGTGGGCGCGGCGCCCGTGGCGGCCTTCACCGACGGCAGGCTGCCACCGCCGCCGGAGACCTGCTTGCCGGTGGCCGAGGCGGTCGGGGTGAACGACTTGATCAGGTCCAGCACCCAGACCGTGGTGTCCTTGCCGCTTACGCCGAGCTGGCTGTTGCCCGAGGTGCCGTACCCGTACTTGGGCGGCAGCACGGCCAGCACCCGGCTGCCCATGGTCTGGCCCTTGATGGCCTTGGCCAGGCCGGTCAGGCCGATGTTGGCCGGCAGCACCTGCGGCACGGCCGTGTAGGTGCTCTGCAGCAGCTTGGAGGTCTTGCCGTTCCAGACGTAGATGGCCACGTTGGCGAGCACGTCGTCACCCGTGGTCAGCGCCGGGCCGGAGCCCTTGATCGGCGTGGTGATGGACAGCTTGCCGCTCGCCGCCTCCTTCGGGATCTTGACCTGGGGCGCCTTGTCGAACGAGCCGGTCACCTTGACCGTCGAGGCCGGGCTGGATGCCGAGGAGCCTGACGAGCCGCAGCCGACCAGAGCCAGAGCAGCCAGCAGCGGAACGATAAGCGCAGCGGCGGTGCGTCGCATGGGAAATCCTCAGTGTTGACAGCAGAATGTGGGTTACCGGAGTCATCCGGGCCTGAAGCCTCGCCAGCCTACCCGCTGCGGCCCGGCGGCAAGCTGAAAGGACGCTGAGGGCAGGCGCAGGGGTGCGAGTCAGTCACCGCGGCAGGTCGGCTCAGTCACCGCGGCAGGTCGCCCAGCAGGTTCTTGTTCCAGACCATGATCGTGTACTGGCCAACGTAGGTGATGCTCACGGGCTGGCCGAACGCCGCCGTGACGCTGGTCATCCACGGGTAGGACTTCGCGCCCGGCTGGTCCTGGGCCAGGACCACGAAGTTGGCCCGGTGCAGCCGGGGGTCATACCAGCTCGGCTGGGTCTCCCAGGCGGCCCGGTCCATATGCGGGCCGAGCGCCGCCACCGACCGGACCCTGATCCGGCCGCCGGTGGCCACCGTGACCGTGCTGGCCTGCCAGTAGCCGGACAGGCCGTAGCTCAGGTGATGCCCGGACAGCCAGGTCGCCAGCTGGCTGCCCTGGGCGGGCCGGGCCGGCAGGGCGGCGGTCCGGCCCAGGCCGAGCAGGTAAGCGGTGAGCACGATGGCCAGCGCGGGCACCAGCCGGGCCGCGGCCAGCCGCCGGGCCAGCAGGCGGCCGGCCAGCGCGGCCCCGCACGGCAGCACCGCGGCGAACTCCCGCGTGCTGTTCAGGTCGACGGCGTTGCGGCCGAGCAGGTAGGCGGCCAGGCTGGTCACGATCGACGCGGCCAGCAGCTGGACGGCTATGTCAGCCCGGCTGATCCAGCGCAGCGCGATGCCCAGGGCCCAGGCCACCAGGCCGATGCCGACCAGGTGCACGGCGATCAGCGCGGTCGCGTAGCTCACGTTGTGGCTGAGGAAGTCGGCCCCGAACAGGACCAGGATGCCCTGCACGGTGAGCATCAGGTTGCCGGGCAGCTCGCTGAACGGGGCCAGCTGGTTGTGCACCGGGTAGACGTAATAGCCGCCATGGCTGGCGATCAGGCTCACGGCCAGGTGGGCCGCGGCCGCGGCGGCCACGGCCGCGACAGCCAGGCTGATCTCGAACCAGGCCGCCGCGACCGGCTCGCCGCGCCGGACGATCAGCCGGTAGGCGCGCAGCGCGCCGACCGCGGCCAGCGGCCCGATGCCGGTGATCAGCACGATGTTGTCGGCCACCAGGGCCCAGGCCAGCAGCAGCCCGGCCAGCGGCGGCACGTACCAGCGGCGGCCCGCGCGATCGACCAGGATCCAGGCCAGCAGCACCGGGACGACGCTGCCGGTGTGGTCCGGGGACAGCATCAGCACGTAGACGCCCGTGCCGGCCTGGGGCGCGAGCATGATGCCGATGGCAATGCCAGCTCGCAGCGCGCCCTGGCGGCCGGTCGCCCGGCCCTTGGCCAGCATCCCGGCCCCGAGCACGAGCAGGGTATAGGTCATGGCCGCGGCCAGGTGCACCACGTCGGAACCCAGGCCGGTGATGGCCTCCAGCAGCGCGTACTGCGGCAGCTCGGTGGTGTAGAAGGAGACGTCGGACAGCTGCCAGCCGTGCAGCAGCAGGTTGCCGTGCAGCAGGGACCAGCCCTGCAGGGCGTTGGCGGCGCCGTCGGAGTTGACCGGCGAGGTGCGCGACACGTGCAGGTACACGGTGAACAGCGCGACCCCCAGGGCCAGCCAGGCCACCGCGGCGGCCATCGTGGCGGGCCGGGGCGCGAGCCGCGGCCGCCAGCGCGGCCGGTGCAGCCCGAGCCGGGGCGGCCCGAGCCGGGGCATCCCGAGCCGGGGCAGGCGAGCCCGGGGCAGGTGAACGTCCGGGACGCGGATGCGGCTCAGCCGCGGCACCGGCAGCCGGGATGGCCGGGGCAGCTGGCGCGGCGCCGGCAGGTGCGGCAGCCGGGGCAGCGCGGGGCCGGGCCGCCGGAACTGGGTCAGCCGGAACTGGGTCAGCCGGAACTGGGCCAGCCGGGCCAGGGTCCGGCGCTGGGCCGGCTCGGAGCGTGCGCGTTGCAGCACCGAACAGACCCCCCGGTTCTCGTTCGCGTGTTCCGCCAGCGATGCTAGCAACTCTGAGTGATCGCTACAGGGCCATCAGTAATCGACCGTCTGGCTGGGAGCGACGACCGGGAGCGCATCGACTGGCTGGCCAAGAGCTACTTGCTGTTATCAGAGCGACGGACGCAGGACACCATGATCGTGACCGACATGCCGCGGCGCGCCGCGGAAACTCGGTCATGATCATGAACCGCTGCGGAGCTGGCCGGCCGAATCCGGCTTTCCGGCCAGACCGCAACACGAACCGGCTCACACCAGTCTCACACGCCTCACACGCAGTGAGCCCGCCGGTTACATGCCGGCGATGAGCTTCTCGACGCGCTCGTCGGTGGACCGGAACGGGTCCTTGCACAGCACCGTGCGCTGGGCCTGGTCGTTGAGCTTGAGGTGCACCCAGTCCACGGTGAAGTCGCGGCGCCGCTCCTGGGCGCGGCGGATGAACTCGCCGCGCAGCCGGGCCCTGGTGGTCTGCGGCGGGATCGACTTGGCCTGGAAGATGTCGATGTCCCGGCAGGCCCGCTCGACCGCGCCGCTCTTCTGGAGCAGGTAGTACAGGCCGCGCTTGCGGTGCACGTCGTGATAGGCCAGGTCGAGCTGGGCGACGCGGGGCGAGGACAGCGACAGGTCGTGCTTGGCCCGGTACCGCTCGATGAGCTGGTACTTGGTCACCCAGTCGATCTCGCGGGCGACCAGGTTCAGGTCGCCGCTTTCCACCGCGCGCAGCGTGCGGCCCCACAGTTCGAGCACCCGGCTGGTGATCGCGTCGGCGCCGCGGCGGTCGGTGAACTCGATCGCCTTGGACAGGTACTCCTGCTGGATCTCCAGCGCGCTGACCTCGCGGCCGTTGGCCAGCCGGACCTTGCGCCGCCCGCTCATGTCGTGGCTGACGTCCCGGATGGCCCGGATGGGGTTCTCCAGCGTGAGGTCGCGCATGACCGTGCCGGCCTCCACCATGCGCAGCACCAGGTCGGTGGCGCCGACCTTGAGCAGCATGGTGGTCTCGCTCATGTTCGAGTCGCCGACGATCACGTGCAGCCGCCGGAACCGCTCGGCGTCGGCGTGCGGCTCGTCACGGGTGTTGATGATGGGCCGCGACCGGGTGGTGGCCGAGGAGACGCCCTCCCAGATGTGCTCGGCCCGCTGGCTGACGCAGTAGACCGCGCCGCGCGGGGTCTGGAGCACCTTGCCCGCGCCGCAGATGATCTGCCGGGTGACCAGGAACGGGATCAGCACGTCGGCCAGCCGCCCGAACTCCCCGTGCCGGCCGACCAGGTAGTTCTCGTGGCAGCCGTAGGAGTTGCCCGCCGAGTCGGTGTTGTTCTTGAACAGGTAGATGTCCCCGGCGATGCCCTCCTCGCGGAGCCTGCGGTCGGCGTCGACCAGCAGGCCCTCGAGGATGCGCTCCCCGGCCTTGTCGTGGGTGACCAGGTCGATGAGGTTGTCGCACTCCGGGGTGGCGTACTCGGGGTGACTGCCGACGTCCAGGTACAGCCGGGCGCCGTTGCGCAGGAACACATTGCTGCTGCGGCCCCAGGACACGACCCGGCGGAACAAGTATCTGGCCACCTCGTCCGGGGACAGCCGACGCTGCCCCCGGAACGTGCAGGTGACGCCGTACTCGTTTTCCAGTCCGAAGATCCGCCTGTCCATGCGTCAGGCCACCAGTCTCCCTGTGTGCCGGTCGACTTGAGTTCCGGTCGACATCCCGTGTACCTGTGTACCTGTCTACCAGTCGACCGCGATGTACTTGGTCTCGGTGAACTCCAGCAGGCCGTCGTGGGCGCCCTCACGGCCCAGCCCGGACTGCTTCACCCCGCCGAACGGCGCCGCCGGGTCGGACACGACGCCGCGATTGATGCCGACCATGCCGGACTCCAGCGCCTCGGCGGCCTGGAGCGCCCGGCGCAGGTCGGCGCTGTAGAGGTAGCAGACCAGGCCATACTCGGTGTTATTGGCCATCGCGATGGCCTCGCTCTGGTCGGAGAACCGGACGATCGGCGCGACCGGCCCGAAGATCTCCTCGCCCAGGATGCCCGCGTCGGCCGGGACGTTGTCCAGCACCGTGGCCTCGTAGAAGTAGCCGGGACGCTGCGGGGCGTGGCCGCCGAGCACGATCTTGCCGCCGTCGCTGGCCGCCGACTCCACGAGTCCCGCCACCTTGTCCCTGGTGTCGGCGTTGACCAGCGGGCCCAGCTCGACGCCGTCGTCCAGGCCGGGGCCGACCCGCAGCGCGCCTAGGCGCCGGGCCAGCTTGGCCGAGAACTCGTCGGCGACCGAGTCGTGCACGTAGAAGCGGTTGGCGGCGGTGCAGGCCTCGCCGCCGTTGCGCATCTTGGCCAGGAACGCGCCGGCCACGGCCGCGTCCACGTCGGCGTCCTCCAGGACCAGGAACGGCGCGTTGCCGCCGAGCTCCATGGAGCAGTTGATGATGGTGCTGGCCGCGGTCTTCAGCAGCATCCGGCCGACCTCGGTCGAGCCGGTGAACGACAGCTTGCGCACCCGCGGGTCGGCCAGCATGGCCTCGGTCATGGGGCCCGGCTTGCTGGTCGGCAGCACGTTCACCACGCCGCCGGGCACGCCCGCCTCGGCCAGGATGCCGGCCACGGCCAGCGCGGTCAGCGGGGTCTCCTTGGCGGGCTTGAGCACCACCGTGCAGCCCGCGGCCAGCGCCGGGCCGATCTTGCGGGTGGCCATCGCGGCCGGGAAGTTCCAGGGCGTGATCAGCAGGCTGACCCCCACCGGCTGGTGCTGCACCAGGATCCGGTTGGTGCCATTCGGGGCGATCGACAGCGAGCCCAGGTTCCGGACCGCCTCCTCGCCGTACCAGCGGAAGAACTCGGCCGCGTAAGTGATCTCGGCGCGGGCATCGGGCAGCGCCTTGCCGTTCTCCAGCACCATCAGCCGGGCCAGCGGCTCGGCCCGCTCCATCATGATCTCGAACGCGCGGCGCAGGATCTCCCCGCGCTGGCGCGGCGGCGTGGCGGCCCAGGCCGGCAGGGCCGCGTAGGCGGCGCCGACGGCCTCCATGGCGTCCTCGACGGTGGCGTTGGCTACCTCGGCGATGGGGTCCTCGGTGGCCGGGTCAAACACGGGCAGCGTGCCCGCCCGGCCCGTCGTCCAATGCCCGCCGATCAGCAGGCCGGTCGGGGCGTCGATGCCCGTCGCCGTGGCCACGTCACTGGTCACAATCTCCTCCTATGCTGCGCGCGCCTTCCGCGCATGACCTGACACTACATCGCACCACGACGGCCGCCGCCACCGCGCTGATGTGCCGTGAGTCGCATTGCCGTGGGCCAACGCTGTGCGTCAACGCGGGCCTGCGGCCTGGTTATGCCCCGGCCGCGTCCGGGCCGTACGGACCGGGGCGGGAGCGGGGGCGCCTGCCGCGGCCACCGCCGCGGGAGCCGGGGTGGCTGCCGCGAGAGCGGGGTGGCTGCCGCGGCAGCCGCGCCGCGGCTGCCGGACGGCTGCGGGTGGCCGCGGCTCTGCTGCGGGGTGGCGTTTCGGCTTCTGGCGGGCTCGTTTCCGCTGGCCTCGGGCGTTTTCCTGGCCACATGGGTGGCGTTACTCCTCCCTTATTCCATTTTCTAGACTGGTTTAGTAGCTTTTCGGCCGTGAGCAGTCAGAGTGCGAGCAGCCAGAGCGCGAGCAGCCAGAACACACCGGACATGCTGGCCGACGCCCGACGCCTGCGCTCGGACCGGGCCCGCCAGGTCGCCGACCTGCTGCGGCGGCAGGTGCTGGCCGGCGCCTTCACCCCCGCTGGCCCGGCCAGCCGGGCGGAGACCAGCGCGGGCACCGGGCCAGGCACCGGTGCCGGCCACGGGCCGGGCGCCCGGCCCGCGCTGCCGGCCGAGAACTGCCTGGCCCGCGAGTTCGGCGTGTCCCGCAACGCGGTCCGCGACGCGCTGGACCTGCTGCGCGCCGAGGGCCTGGTGGAGCGGGTGCCCGGGGTGGGCACCGTGGTCGCGGCCCGCAAGTACCCGCACGGCCTGGACCACCTGCTCGGCCTGGGCGAGACGCTGCGCGAGCACGGCGAGATCACCAACGAGGTCCGGGCGGCCGGCCTGGTCACGGCGCCGCCCGAGGTCGCGGCCCGGCTGCGCCAGCCGCCCGGCGGCCGGGTGGTGTACCTGGAGCGGCTGCGCCACCTGAACGGCGTGCCGCTGTCCCTGGACCTGACCTACCTGACCGCCGACGCGGGCGAGCCGCTGCTGGCGCAGGACCTGGTGCACCAGGACATCTTCGTGCTGCTGGAACAGCATTCCGGCCAGCCCCTGGGCGCGGCCGAGCTCACCGTAGAGGCAGTCAGCGCCGACCGGCACTCGGCCGCGGTGCTCGGCACCACCGCCGGCGCCGCCCTGCTCATGGTCGAGCGGCTGACCCACCTGGCCGACGGCCGGCCGGTGGACCTGGAGTACATCCGCTTCCGCGGCGACCGGCTGGCCCTGCGCGGCCAGCTCACCCGATAGCCAGCTCACCCGACAGGAGGAATCCGCCGTGCCGCTGATCGAGACCAGGGCCGACGTGCCCGTGACCGTCGACGACGCGCTGTGCATTGACGGCTGCACGCTGTGCGTCGACATCTGCCCGCTGGACTCGCTGGCCATCCACCCGGAGACCGGCAAGGCCTACATGCACGTCGATGAGTGCTGGTACTGCGGCCCGTGCGCCGCCCGCTGCCCCACCGGGGCGGTCACCGTCAGCATGCCGTACCTGCTGCGCTGACGGTCGTCACCGCGATTTTCGACTAACAAGGAGGTGGCCCAGCCGATGCAGGTACCGCCGCTGGCCGAGCGCCAGGTGCTGGACTGCGACGTCGCGGTGGTCGGTGGCGGAACCGCGGGCACCATGGCCGCGATCTCCGCGGCCGAGCATGGCGCCTCGGTGCTGCTGCTGGAGAAGGCCCACGTGCGCCACTCCGGGGCGCTGGCCATGGGCATGGACGGGGTGAACAACGCCGTCATCCCCGGCAAGGCCACGCCCGAGGACTACGTGGCCGAGATCACCCGGGCCAACGACGGCATCGTCAACCAGCGCACCATCTACCAGACCGCCAGCCGCGGCTTCGACATGGTGCGCCGGCTGGAGCGCTACGGCGTGAAGTTCGAGAAGGACGACGCCGGCGACTACCACGTGCGCCGGGTGCACCGCTCGGGCAGCTACGTGCTGCCCATGCCCGAGGGCCGGGACATCAAGAAGGTGCTCTACCGGGTGCTGCGCCAGCGGCAGATGCGCGAGCGCATCCGCATCGAGAACCGGGTCATGCCGGTGCGGGTGCTCACCGCCGGCGGCCGGGTCGCCGGACTGGCCGGCTTCAACAGCCGGACGGGCGAGTTCGTCACCGTGTCGGCGGGCGCGGTGATCCTGGCCACCGGGGCCTGCGGCCGACTGGGCCTGCCCGCCAGCGGCTACCTGTACGGAACGTACGAGAACCCGACCAACGCCGGCGACGGGTACGCCATGGCCTACCACGCCGGGGCCGAGCTCAGCGGCCTGGAGTGCTTCCAGGTCAACCCGCTCATCAAGGACTACAACGGCCCGGCCTGCGCCTACGTGGCCAACCCGTTCGGCGGCTACCAGGTCAACAGCCAGGGCGAGCGGTTCGTCGACTGCGACTACTGGTCGGGGCAGATGATGGCCGAGGTGGCGCGGGAGATCGCCTCGGCGCGCGGCCCCATCTACCTCAAGCTGACCCACCTGCCCGAGGAGACCATCTCGGCGCTGGAGTCGATCCTGCACACCACCGAGCGCCCGACCCGCGGCACCTTCCACGCGGGCCGCGGGCACGGCTACCGCACCCATGACGTGGAGATGCACATCTCCGAGATCGGCCTGTGCGGCGGCCACTCCTCGTCGGGCGTCTGGGTGGACGAGCACGCCCGGACCACGGTGCCGGGCCTGTACGCGGCCGGCGACGTGGCCTGCGTCCCGCACAACTACATGATCGGCGCGTTCGTCTTCGGCGACCTGGCCGGCACCGACGCCGCCAGGGAAGCACAGCAGCACGGCCCGCTCCGGGCCGGAGGCCCGGAGCGGGCCGTGCTGCCCGAGGACCAGGTCGCCGCCGCCCACGAGCTGATCTACGCCCCGCTGCGCCGCCCGTCGGGGCCGCCGCAGCCCCAGGTCGAGTACAAGCTGCGCCGCTTCGTCAACGACTACGTGGCGCCGCCCAAGAGCGCGGCCAAGCTGGCCATCGCCATTGAGACCTTTGAGCGCATGACCACCGAGATCGCCGGGATGGGCGCCACTAGCCCGCATGAGCTGATGCGCTGCGCCGAGGTCACGTTCATCCGCGACTGCGCCGAGCTGGCCGCCCGCGCTTCCCTGGTCCGCACCGAGAGCCGCTGGGGTCTCTACCACGACCGCGCCGACCAGCCCGCCCGCGACGACGCGGCCTGGTTCTGCCACCTCAACGTCAGCAAGTCCCCCGACGGCCGCCCCCAGTTCCGCACTCTGCCGGTGGCCGACTACATTGTCCCAGTCCCTGAGTACAAAGAGGCGCGCGCCGCATCCGCCACACTGGTCACAGGCCCGCTAGCCGACACAGTGCTTGCCGACACAGCTGCTTGCCGACACAGCGTTTGGCGACACAGCGTTTGCCGACACGGCGTCTGGCGACACAGTGTTTGGCGACACTGCGCTTGCTGACACAGCGCTTGCTGACACCGCGCTGGCCGACACCGCGCTGGCCGACACCGCGCTGGCCGACACCGCGCTGGCCGACACCGTGCTGGCCGACACCGCATTGGCCGACACCGTGCTGGCCGACACCGCATTGGCCGACACCGTGCTGGCCGACACCGTGCTGGCCGACACTGTGTCTGCCGATACAGCGGCCGCCTCGGCTCAGCCCACCGCCCACCCGGCCGCCAGCGCGGCCCGACAGCCCATCACCGCCGCCGCCCGCTCCCCCAGGATCATCGAACTGCTGGAGCTAGCCGAGACCGGCCCCGCCCTGACCCAGATCGACCCGTACCTGGCCGACGACGACCCCCAGGTCCGCCGAGCCGCCATCGCCGTCCTCACCGAGGTCGCTCCGCCCGGCGCAGGCCCGGCCCTGGCTCAGGCCGCCCTAGACCCCCGCGGCACCGTACGCCACGCCGCCGTAACCGCCCTCCGAGAACTAGCCGAGGTCCTCCCCCCCACCCCCGACCTGCAAGACCAGCTACTCGTGGCTCTCACCCACGACGACCCCGTAGTCCGAGCCGCCACCCTAGACGTCCTCCGCCAGCTCAACCTGGCCGGCACACCCGCCGTCAAGCCCGCCCTGACCGACCCCGACCACCGCGTCCGCCTCCAGGCCCTCCGCGCCCTGGTCAGCCTCAACGAGCCCGCCCTCATCGCCACCGCCGCCACCGACCCCAACCGCGAGGTCCGCATAGCCACCGCGAATGCCCTGGCCGCACTGGCCAACCCAGCCTCAGCGCCCGCCCTAGCCCAGCTAGCCGCCGACAAGGACCCGCTAGTCCGAGCCGCCGCCCTCAAAGCCGCCGCCACCACAAACTGCCCCCAGCCCCTCCCCACCCTGGCGCTGTCGGCAATAACCGACCAAGCGTGGCAAGTCCGCGAAGGCGCAGCCGAGGCCCTATCCGCCACCAGCCCTCGAACTAGCCGTCCCCGCCTTGACCACCGCCACCACGGACCTCCACGCGGACGTCCGCAAGGCGGCCATCATCGCCCTAGCCCAGTGGCCGCAAATCCCCGAAGCCGCGCTAGCTCTTAAAGAAGCCCAATCCGATCCCGACGCCGATGTCCGGGCCTATGCCAGGCGAGCCCTGGATTCGTGACCGTGTCCGTCCCTAAGCCGTTCGCCTCTCCAGGCGTGGGACGGACGCGGTTACGAAGCCTCCCCGCTGTCGCTATCAGCCGGAGCCTCCGACGACGACGCCGCCGGCGCCTCCGGCTTAGCCGGACTTGCCTCGGCGAGCAGTGAGTCAAGCCGACTTCCAGTAAGCCGCTGGAACATCCGGTGATGCCGCTTCCGATCCAGCACCGCCACCTCAAGCTGCGCCCCGGTGATCTCCGGCCGCGTGTCCCCGTTCCCCTGCGACGTCATCGCCGCGATCGCCACGCTCATCGCTTCCGTCAGCGTCAGCCCCGCGTGGTACCGCTCCTTGACCACCGTGGAAACCTGATCCGCCAGCCCGCCCATGACCACGAAGCCCTGCTCTTCGACCACCGACCCATCGAAGGTAATCCGGTAGATCTGATCGTCCGCGGACGACGCCCCGACTTCCGCCACCACGATCTCCACCTCGAGCGGCTTGTTGCTCTCGGTGAAGATCGTCCCCAGCGTCTGCGCGTACCAGTTGGCCAGCCCGCGCGCGTTCACGTCCTGCCGGTCGTACTGGTACCCGGTCAGGTCCGCGTAGCGCACGCCGGCCTGGCGCAGCCGCTCGAACTCGTTGTACCGGCCGACGGCGGCGAACGCGATGCGGTCGTAGATCTCGCTGAACTTCCGCAGCGCGCGCGACGGGTTCGGCGCGACGAACAAGATCCCGTCGTCGTAGTCGATCACGACGCCGCTGCGGATGCGCGTGATGGCCTTACGGGCGTAATCCGCCTTGTCCTTCATCGCCTGCTCGGGCGACACGTAGAAGGGCATCGACACCGCTGGCACTGTCCTTACTTGAGAGTTGTGGTCGGCACGAACGCGGGGGTAGCAGCTAGCTGCCGGCCTCGGGCAGCGGCGCCGCGGGCCCGTCGGGGCGGCCCATCCGGGCGCCGATCACGGCCTCCGCGTACTGCGCCGCGCTGGCGTCGCTGATCCGCTCGAAGCCGTCGGCGGTGATCGAGGCCACGATCGGGAAGATGCGGCGGGTGAGGTCCGGGCCGCCGGTGGCCGAGTCGTCGTCGGCCGCGTCGTAGAGGGCCTCCATGCAGGCCATGATGACCTCGTCGGCGGGCATGTCGTCGCGGTAGAGCTTCTTGAGCGCGCCGCGGGCGAACACCGAGCCCGAGCCGATCGAGTGGAACCGGTGCTCCTCGTAGCGGCCGCCCGCCACGTCGTAGGAGAAGATCCGGCCGCGCTGGCGGTCCTCGTCGAAGCCCGCGAACAGCGGCACCACGACCAGGCCCTGCATGGCGCCGCCCAGGTTGCCGCGCACCAGGCCCGCCAGCCGGTTGGCCTTGCCCTCCAGCGAGAGCGCCCGGCCCTCCAGCTTCTCGTAGTGCTCCAGCTCGACCTGGAACAGCTTGGCCAGCTCGATGCCGATCCCGGCCACGCCGGCGATGCCGACGGCGGAGAAGTCGTCACTGCGGAGCACCTTCTCGATGTCCCGCTGGGAGATCATGTTCCCGGCGGTGGCCCGCCGGTCGCCCGCCATCACCACGCCCTCGCGGCTGACCGCGGCCACGATCGTCGTGCCGTGCGGGATGTCCGCGCCGCCGCCGCCCCCGCCGCTCAGCGCGGCGCTGGTCCTGGCGGGCAGCAGCCCCGGCGCGGCCACACTGAGGAAGTCGGAGAACGACGACGTACCCGCGCTCAGGTACGGCGCGGGCAGTTGCCCGCCGCCCCCGTAGCCAGGACCGTCCAAGCCAGCGCCACCGGACCCGATGCCACCAAGACCACCGAACCCGGTGCCGTTCACGTCACGCGCCACCCGCGAGTCCCTCCGGTTTCGTACGCCTGCTGTCTGCCTTGACCCTACTGCGCGCGTGCCACATCGGTGGTCCGGGCAAAGCCGCGTCGGCTATGAGTGAAATCGGCTCTGCGCGAACCCCGCCACTCGTGCGCCTACTGGCCGCCCTTTTGCACGTAGGAACGGACAAACTCCTCGGCGTTCTCCTCGAGCACCTCGTCGATCTCGTCGAGGATCGCGTCGACGTCGTCGGTGAGCTTGTCCTGCCGCTCCTTGACGCCCTCGGTGGCCTGCGCGTCGGCCTCCTGCTCTTCCTCGGCTCGCTTCGGTGCCTGCCGCTGCCCGCTGGTGTCCTTCGTCGCCATACTCAAACCTCCGTAGATCCGCGGTTACGCCGCAGTCCCGTGCTCAACGCTATCCTCGCCACCGCGTGCCCGGCCCAATCCTGCCGGGCGGCATCGGTATGGATCCGCGATGCGGGCGGCCAGGACCGGCCGCCGGGCCGCCGGCCCGTGGTCACGGGCGGCCGGTGAGGGCCGCGACCAGGTCAGCCGCGGTGCGGCAGCGGTCCAGCAGCTGACCGACGTGCGCCTTGGTGCCGCGCAGCGGCTCCAGCGTCGGTACGCGCTGCAGCGACTCCCGGCCGGGGATGTCGAAGATGACCGAGTCCCAGGAGGCCGCCGCGACCGCCTCGGGGTACTGCTGCAGGCACCGGCCGCGGAAGAACGCCCTGGTGTCCTCGGGCGGCTCGATCATGGCCCGCTCGATGGCGTCCTCGTCGATCAGCCGGGCGACCCGCCCGCGGGCGGCCAGCCGGTTGTACAGGCCCTTCTCCTGGCGGACGTCGGAGTACTGCAGGTCGACGAGCTGGAGCCGCGGGTGGTTCCAGCCCAGGCCGTCCCTGGCCCGGTAGCCCTCCAGGATCTCCAGCTTGGTCACCCAGTCCAGCTCGCGCGCGGTCAGCATCGGGTCCTCGGCCAGCCGGGACAGCACGCTCTCCCAGCGGCCCAGGACGTCCGAGGTGGCCTCGTCCACGTCGGCGCCGTACTTGTCCTCGGTGTACTTGCGGGCCAGCTCCAGGTACTCCATCTGGAGCTGCACCGCGGTCATCTTGCGTCCGTCCCGCAGCGTGACCAGGTGCCGGCACGACGGGTCGTGCGAGATGTTGCGCAGCTCGGCCACCGGCGTCTCGACGGTCAGGTCGGTGGCCAGGAACCGGTCCTCGATCATGGCCAGCACCAGCGCCGTGGTGCCGAGCTTGAGGTAGGTGGAGACCTCGCTCATGTTGGCGTCGCCGATGATGACGTGCAGCCGGCGGTACTTGTCCGGGTCGGCGTGCGGCTCGTCGCGGGTGTTGATGATCGGCCGCTTGAGCGTGGTCTCCAGGCCGACCTCGACCTCGAAGAAGTCGGCCCGCTGGCTGATCTGGAAGCCCTCGTCCCGGCCGTCGGCGCCGCGGCCCACCCGGCCCGCGCCGCAGACCACCTGCCGGGACACGAAGAACGGGGTCAGGTGCCTGACGATGTCGGCGAACGGCGTCGCCCGGTTCATCAGGTAGTTCTCGTGGCAGCCGTAGGAGGCGCCCTTATTGTCGGTGTTGTTCTTGTAGAGCTGAATGGCCGGCCCGCCGGGGTTGGCCCCGGCCCGGGCCGCGGCCTCGGCCATGACCCGCTCGCCTGCCTTGTCCCACAGCAGCGCGTCGCGCGGGTTGGTGCACTCCGGGGCCGAGTACTCGGGATGTGCGTGATCCACGTACAACCGGGCCCCGTTTGTGAGTATGACGTTCGCCAGCCCGAGGTCCTCGTCAGTCAGCTGCGCGGAGTCGGCGGCCTCTCTGGCCAGGTCAAAGCCGCGGGCGTCGCGGAGCGGGTTCTCCTCCTCGAAGTCCCACCGCGCCCGGCGTGCCCGCGCCGCGGTCGCCGCCTGGTAGGCGTTGACCACCTGAGACGAGCTGACCATGGCGTTCGCACCCGGCTGGCCGGGCACGGCAATGCCGTACTCGGTCTCGATGCCCATTACGCGGCGCACGCTCATGCTTAAGAGCCTAGTGCCGGATCAGCGCCAGCAGGCACGCCGCGCCCCGTGTATACCCGGTGGCGCTAACGCAGCGGCCTGCCGCGCGTCCCCGGCTGGTCCCGTTTACAGGTACTGCCCGGTGTTGGTGACGGTGTCGATGGAACGGCCGGCCTCGGTGCCGTGCTTGCCGGAGACCAGCGTCCTGATGTAGACGATCCGCTCGCCCTTCTTGCCCGAGATCCGCGCCCAGTCGTCCGGGTTGGTGGTGTTCGGCAGGTCCTCGTTCTCGCTGAACTCGTCCACGCAGGCGCTCAGCAGGTGCGCGACCCGCAGGCCCTTCTGCCGGGTCTCCAGGAACTCCTTGATGGCCATCTTCTTGGCCCGGTCCACGATGTTCTGGATCATGGCGCCGGAGTTGAAGTCCTTGAAGTACAGGACCTCCTTGTCGCCGTTGGCGTAGGTGACCTCGAGGAACCTGTTCTCCTCGGTCTCGGAGTACATCCGCTCCACGACCCGCTGGATCATGCCGTCCACCGTCGCGGCCGCCGACCCGCCGTGCTCGGCCAGGTCGTCGGGGTGCAGCGGCAGGCCGGTCAGGACGTACTTGGAGAAGATGTCCCTGGCCGCCTCGGCGTCCGGCCGCTCGATCTTGATCTTGACGTCCAGGCGGCCGGGCCGCAGGATCGCCGGGTCGATCATGTCCTCGCGGTTGGAGGCGCCGATCACGATGACGTTCTCCAGGCCCTCGACGCCGTCGATCTCGCTCAGCAGCTGGGGCACGATCGTGTTCTCGACGTCGCTGGACACGCCCGAGCCGCGGGTGCGGAAGATCGAGTCCATCTCGTCGAAGAACACGATGACCGGCATGCCCTCGCTGGCCTTCTCCCTGGCCCGCTGGAAGACCAGGCGGATGTGCCGCTCGGTCTCGCCGACGTACTTGTTCAGCAGCTCGGGGCCCTTGATGTTGAGGAAGAAGCTCCGCCGCTCGCGGGCCGGGGTGCCGGCGGAGTCATCGTTGGCGCTCTGCCCGGTGCGCGCCGCGACCTGCTTGGCCAGCGAGTTCGCCACCGCCTTGGCGATCAGCGTCTTGCCGCAGCCGGGCGGGCCGTACAGCAGCACGCCCTTGGGCGGCCGCAGCTGGTGCTCCTTGAACAGGTCCGCGTGCAGGTAGGGCAGCTCGATGGCGTCCCTGATCTGCTCGATCTGGGGGCCCAGGCCGCCGATCTCCAGGTAGGAAATGTCCGGCACTTCCTCCAGGATCAGCTCTTCGACCTCGGCCTTGGGGATGCGCTCGTAGACGTAGCCGGAGCGGGGCTCCAGCAGCAGCGAGTCGCCCGCGCGCAGGGTGCCGGCGAGCAGCGGCTCGGCCAGCCGGGCCACCCGCTCCTCGTCCGCGTGGGAGATGACCAGGGCCCGGTCGCCGCCGTCAAGGATCTCCTTGAGCATGACGACCTCGCCGACGGTCTCGTAGCCCTGGGCGATGACGACGTTGAGCGCCTCGTTGAGCACGACCTCCTGGCCGGGCCGCAGGCCGTCCAGGTCCACGCTCGGGCTCACGCTGACGCGCATCTTGCGCCCACCGGTGAACACGTCGGCGCAGCCCTCGTCGGCCGGCGACAGGAACACGCCGAAACCGCTCGGTGGCTGGGCCAGCCGGTCCACTTCCTCCTTGAGCGCCACGATCTGGTCGCGGGCGTCGCGGAGCGTGCCGGTGAGCCGCTCGTTCTGACCCGTAATTGCCGCGAGGTTAGCCTCTGCCTCGCGTAGCCGCTCCTCGAGCAGCCGAGCCTGGCGCGGAGAATCCGCGAGCCGGCTGCGGAGCGCGGCAACCTCCTCCTCCAGGAAGGAGATCTTCGTGGTCAGGACTTTGACCTCGTCGTCATACCGCCCTGATCGAACGCTGTCGTCACGAGAGGCCATGCCCCTCACCCCCTCCCGAGAGCTGGACTTACCTAGACCCTACCTATCCAAGGTCGTTCCGTAACCTGGCGGTGGGTCCCGACTGTGCCTTCCACCGTTACGATCCGGGAACGGCCAGAGCACGTTACTGATTCCCGGCCAGCCCGTCCTCACCGAGTTCGGCCAGGTCATCAGCGGCCTGAAGACCCTTGGACGGCCTGCGCCGGCGAGGCGGGGCCTGGACTCCGTCGGCCAGCCGCCGGGCGGTAATCAAAAATCCGGTATGCCCGACCATGCGATGCTCCGGCCGGACGGCCAGGCCCTCCACGTGCCAGCCGCGCTGCATGCTCTCCCAGGCGGCCGGCTCGGCGAAGTTGCCGTGCTCGCGCAGCGCGGTCACGGTCCGGGCCAGCTGGGTGGTGGTGGCGACGTAGCAGCAGACCAGGCCGCCGGGCACCAGGACGGCGGCCGCCGTGGACACGTAGTCCCAGGGGGACAGCATGTCGAGGACGACGCGGTCGACGTCGGTCGGGGCGGCGGTTTCGGCCGGGGCGGCGTTTGCGGCCGGGCCTGCTGCGCGGGCAGCAGCCTCGCCTGGCTGGGCTGACTCGCTGGCCGCGGGTCGCCTCGCTGGCCGCTGTTGTTTCTGAGATTTCCGGGGTTGCCGTGTTCTCTGTTACGGCGGGCAGCGGGCCTTCGGTCAGCCGCCAGGCCGGATGCGGGCCGCCGAAATAGCCCTCAACGTTCGCCCGCGCGATCTGAGCGAAGTCCGGCCTGCGCTCGTACGAGAACACCAGGCCCTCCTCGCCGACCGCCCGCAGCAGCCAGCACGACAGCGCGCCCGAGCCCGCGCCCGCCTCGATGACGGTGGCGCCGGGGAAGATGTCGGCCAGCGCGACGATCTGGGCCGCGTCCTTGGGGTAGACGACGGCCGCCCCGCGGGGCATGGCCAGCGAGTAGTCGGCCAGCAGCGGCCGCAGCGCGATGTAGGGCGTGCCCCCCGACGACACCACCAGGCTGCCCTCCGGCTGGCCGATCAGGTCGTCATGGGCGACCGAGCCGCGGTGGGTGTGGAAGGTCTTGCCGGCCGTCAGCACCAGGCGGTGCTGACGGCCCTTGGGGTCGGTCAGCTGCACCTGGTCGCCGGGCTCGAGCGGGCCGCGGGGCTTCTTGATCACGCGGCCAGGCTAGTGGATCCCGGTCGGGGGTCGGGCCGGGCCGGGCCGGGGGCCGTCGAGGCCAGGCTGAGGCCAGGTCAGACGCCGACGAACGCGTGGTCCAGGTCGGTGGCCGCCAGCACCCCGTACACCTGGCCCGACGGCTCGATCAGCAGGTACTCGCTGGCCGGGACCTTGCGCACGGCGTCGATCAGGTCCATGCCGGACAGGTCGGCCGACAGCACCATGCCCGGCTCGAGGGTGCGCGCCAGCGACCCCGCCTCGATCCACGGGCGGCGCTGCGCCGGCGTGGCGATCACCGCGTCCTCGTTCACGATCGCGATCGGCGTCTCCTCGTGGTCCACCACGACCAGCGCACGGGCCTGGGCTTCCTCGGCGCGGCGCACCGCCTCGGCCAGCGGCAGGCTGGCCGGGATCGGGATGGCCCGGCGGGCCAGCGCCCGGGCCTGGATGCCCGGCAGCCGCTCGCGCACCTTGGCCGACCGGATGGCCTGGCCCGACTGGAGCCACATGAACGCCGCGATGATCACCAGCCACAGCCAGGCCGAGCTGGTGATCAGCGTGCCGAGATGGCCGCCGGTCAGCGCGATCGGGAGCAGGATCAGGGCCACCGCCAGCACCCGGCCCGCCCAGCCGGCCGCGACCGTGGCCTGCGCGCTCTTGCCCGTCACCTTCCAGATCCCGGCCCGGAAGATGCGCCCGCCGTCCAGTGGCAGGCCGGGCAGCAGGTTGAAGATGCCGACGATCAGGTTGGCCCGGAACAGCTGGTCGATGATCAGGTTCGGCAGGCCGTGCGGGACCACCTTGGTGAGCAGCGCCGCGATGCCCGCCAGGACCAGCGACAGCACCGGCCCGGCCACCGAGACCAGGAACTCCTGGCTGGGCGTGGGCGGCTCTTCCTCGATCTCCGAGAAGCCGCCCAGCGGGTAGAGCAGCACCCGCCGCACGGCGAGCTTGAACGCCCGCGCCACGACGCAGTGGCTCAGCTCGTGGACCAGCACCGAGGCGTACAGCAGCACGACGAACGCGGCCGCCACCAGGTAGCGCACCCGGGTCGGCTGAATGCTGGTGTCCAGCTGGGTGGCGTACACGTAGACCAGCAGCGCGGCGACCAGGAACCAGTACGGCGACACGTACACCGGGATCCCGAACACCCGGGCCACCATCAGGCCCAGCCGGGGGTCGCGCCGGGCCTGGCCCGCTGGCCCCGGCTCGGGCTGCTGGACCGGCTCGCCCGTGGGTCCCGGCTGGCCGGGCTGGCCCGGCTGGTCCGGCTGGCCGGACGAGGGGCCGTCGGGTGAGGCGCTACCTGTCACGCACCGATGTTACGCGGTAGCGGGCCATTCACGGCTCCGCGCCGCCCGTCGTGGCCGCACCGAAATGATCGCGCTCGCGGAGCGAGCCGGGAAACGAAACGCCGCCGGTAATGTCCCGCAACTGTCAGAGGTCTCCCTTAGGCTCCAGGGACATGAGCGATGCGGAGCATGCCCCGGCCGTGGCGGCCGATGCCGAGGCGCCCGATGCGGTGTCGGCGGATGCCGTAGCGGCCGATGCCGAGACGCCCGATGCGGCGTCGGCGGATGCCGTAGCGGCCGGTACGGCGGCGGGCGATGCGGTGACGGGCGATGCGGTGACAGTGCACCGGAGCCTGTCGCCGTCGCGGGCGGCCGACTTCATGACCTGTCCCCTGCTGTACCGCTTCCGCGTCGTCGACCGGCTGCCCGAGCCGCCCAGCGCCGCCGCCGCGCGCGGCACGCTGGTGCACGCCGTACTGGAGCGGCTGTTCGACGAGCCCGCCGCCGGCCGCACGCCGGCCGTCGCGCGCGCCCTGGTGCAGCCCCAGTGGGAGCGGCTGGCCGAGGAGGAGCCGGAGCTGACGACCCTGTTCGAGGACGACGCCCAGCGCGCCGTCTGGCTCGAAGAGGCCGGCGCCATGCTCGACCGCTACTTCACCCTCGAGGACCCCACCCGCCTGGAGCCCGCGCACCGCGAGATGGCCGTGCAGACCATGCTGGAGTCCGGCCTGACCCTGCGCGGCTACATCGACCGCCTCGACGTGGCCCGCACCGGCGAGGTCCGCGTGGTCGACTACAAGACCGGCACCGCGCCGCGCGAGGAGTACGAGGCGCGGGCGCTGTTCCAGATGAAGTTCTACGCCCTGGTGCACTGGCGCACGACCGGCGTGATCCCGCGCCTGCTGCAGCTCATCTACCTGGGCAACGGCGAGATCATGCGCTGCACCCCCGACGAGGCCGACCTGCTGTCCACCGAGCGCAAGATCAACGCGTTGTGGCGGGCCATCGAGCGGGCCCGCAGCACCGGCGACTGGCGGCCGCGCCCCAGCCGCCTGTGTGACTGGTGCGCCCACCAGGCCCTGTGCCCGGTCTACGGCGGCACTCCCCCGCCGCTGCCCGCCAACTCCCCGGCCACCGACCCGCTCGCCGAGGACCCGGCCGGCACCGACGCGCCCCCGGTCACCCCGGTCGCCGTCATCCCGGCCCCCGCCCCCGCCCCGGCCCCGGAAGCCGACCCGGTCTCCGCCGCCCGCGCTTAACCCGCAGCGCGCGACCCGGCTCGCCACCGGCTCTTGACCCGCGGCGCGCCGCGGGTCAAGCCGCAGCCCGCGCCCCGGCCCCGGCCCTTAACCCGAGCTCCGAGCGCCGCCCCGGCTTCTGAGCCGCGCCCCGAGCGCCGCCCCGCCACCCCCCCCGCTAGCCGCGCCGGCTCGCGCCACCCAGGCCTGTCCCGCGCCCTCGGGCCGGCGTCGGTAACCGGCTCTAGCCCTGCTTGGTGTTCCAAACTCTGACGTTGATCTTGAGTTTTCAGGCTGCGTTTCCCGATGCGTGCGTCGTCGATGTAGCCGTGGATGTGGCTGTCGATGGTGGCCAGGGCGTGGCGTAGCCCGGGTGGAGCGGGTGGTGCGTTCGCGGCGAGCAGCGGGCGCAGCAGCCGGTTGTGCAGCTTGGTGTAGAAGACCGCGACGCGCTGTCCTTCTGCGGTCAGGACGATAGGTGTTGGTGTGCTCGAGGCGCTCGATGAGCCCGTTGAGACGTAAGCGGGCCAGGTCGTAGCTCATCTGATTGGTCGTGTAGGCGGCGCCGAGCAGGCGGCTCACCCGGGCGCGCAGGCTCCGGTGGGTGAACCCGAGGGCGCTGAGCCCGGCGCACAGGGCGCCGAGCAGGGCCATGACCCGAGGGTCGCCGAAACGCAGGGCTGGAGCCCTCCTGCCATCGGCGGTGACCGATGGCAGCGCGACCCGCTCAAAGGCTGGGCTCGCAAGGACACAGCCCTGCCCGACCCGTTCAGTATCGAGCAGGCGGGTGTTGACGTCACGGGCTTTGGCCTGCAGTTCGCCGAGGTTGCGCAGGCGCCGCTGGCACCGCAGGTCATCCGGTGCGTTGACGACGGTCTCGATCCGCAGCGCCCGGCCGTCTTTGAGGTACTGCTTCATGCGCGAGTGCTTGAAGAAGACGTTGATCGTCACCTCGGTGTCGCGGGTGACCACCTTGGTCTTGCAGGCCACGTCGAGCTTGACCGGGCGGCCACGGCCACCGGGGCGCTTCCCGGTGAAGATCAGCTCCACGCTGTCGGGGCGGCCCAGGTCGAGGTTGTCGGCCACCAGTGCCTCGAAGAACGCCGCGGGCCCGGCGCGGGGCGTCGAAGACCAGGGTGCGTGATACCTCGATCTGGCGCATCGACAGCTCCCACCAGTAGCCGGCCTCGCCGGTCGTGCCGGGTCAGCGGCAGCGGCAGCACGCTCATCCACCGCTCGAAGAACACCTCGATGGCCCGCGGGCCGAGCCGGTCGCAGATGGCCTGCAGCCCGGCCGGGTCCTCGCAGCTGGCGAACCCGTTGGACAGCGCGGTGAACCCGATCCCGGCCCGCGCACACTGGCGCTTGGCCCACTCGTGCCCGTTGACCCACACCTTCACCGGGTAGGGGAAGTAGGCGCAGACCTTGATGAACGCGGGCCCGAACCCGGCGTCCCACAGGTAGAAGTAGTAACACGACACCGGCCGGTCGGCCTTGGTGAAGGAGAACCACGGCACGCCGCTGGACGCGCTGCCGCTGGCCGACGAGGCGAAGACGTTCTGGTACTCCTGCGCCACCCCGATCGCCGCGACCCCCGACCGCCCCGCCGCGGCCTGCGCGGCCAGGTGCCGGCGCATCACCTCGATCTTGCGGTCCCCCTTACGGAAGCGCACCACCGGGATGTGCTCTGCCTCGGCGAACGTCGCTTACCGCCCGCCGGAACCGCGGTGCCGATCTTCTCCATCACCGCCGGCGACGGGATCGGGCAGCCCAGGTGCTGCGTCATGAACGACACCACCTGACCCGCCGACCTGCAGGTTCGGCACGTAGCCGTTCAGGTAGATCCGGTCCAGGCACTCGATGTCCAGCGCCACATGCCCATCGAGAAGATCATTCACCGTCACCGCTGCAGCCATAACCACCAGCCTGACCGCAGCCTGGCAGCCCAGGCCAGCCCGCACCTCGGCGGTCAGAGGCGGAGCCTCACTGGGTGGCTGGTGTAGAACGGCCGCGAAAAACACCAGCCACCCAGCCCGAGTTCACGGCCGAGTCACGCCAGTCACATGCCGCTCACAGGCAGTCCGCTCCCCACGCCGCGCGGGTGATGATCGTGGATCTCCCGAGACCCACAGCGGGTGGTGGCTAACGGCGCATCCAGACCAACCCGCGGGTGGCGGTGCGCGGCCGGCTGTGACTGATGTGGCTGGACGGTCGTGCGGGGTCGAGGTGATGGCGCGGGGCAGCGCCGACGGTCCGTCGCAAGGTCAGGCAATCGTGGGTGCTTAGTTGCCTACACCCGGGTGTAGGCAACTAAGCACCCACGACCATGATCACCGGATGAGCGGACGCCACTGTGGCGCAAGGTGAGCACGGGGCCCAGGGGACTCGCGGCGGCAGGGCCGGCCCCGCGTCCGTCCGCATCCGCGCCCCGTCATCCCCGTGCTCCCGTGATATCCCCCGCCCGCCCGTCACACCCGTCACACCCATCGCCGGGGCGCGCCCGGCGAAGACAGCGAGGAACCCGGCACATATTGTCAGCGCCGCCGGGAGGTGGATTTCGGGGACATCCACGGGCCGGTCGGCCCGGCCTGGCCCGGTGGACTGCGGCTCCGAGCGGTGACCAGACCTGGCCACAAAGTGATCACCTCTCAGCCGCATAGGTCCTGACCTGCGGGGTAGGCCCTCCCCAATCTGGAATCAGGCGGTCCAGAGACGACGGGGGTGATGGTAATGGGGAAAACCACACCGGTCGGGAAAATCTCTCACTCTATGAGAACCGGGGTGACAGATCTGCCTGCCAATGCTGCCTGGCTGCTCTCCAGGGCACTCAGGCCGGCCCGGCGCGGAGGCGAGTCCGCCGCTCAGACCATTTCTTCTGCGGCAGACGAGGTCACCGGTACCGCGGCTAGCGCCGCCAGCACAGTGGGCGCGGCTGGCTCCGGAGCGCGCCGGAAGGCGCGCCGGGTCCGGGATGCGGTGGCCGGAGCCGTGCCCGGGATGGATACCGACTCCGTGCCCAGGCTGATGGCCGAGGCCGACGACGCGGCTGACCGGGCCGACCAGCAGGAAGCCCGTGCGCTGGCCATGGCCGAAGAGGCCAGGAACCAAGCGGGGCTGGCGGTCCGGGCGGCCCGTGAGGCCGACGGGGAGATCCAGGAGGTCCGCCGGGAAGCTGACCGCCGTGTGGCGGCCCAGGTGGCCGGGGCAGAACGCGACAAGAGCGACCGGCTGCGGCAGGTGGCCGCCGAGGCCGATCAGCGGATCGAGCACGAGCGAGCGGCCGGCAACGCCGAGGCTCGCCAGGCTGTCGAGCAAGCCGAGACTAGGGCATCTCAGCGGGTCGAGGCGGCACAGGACGACGCGGAGCGGGCCCAGCAGCAGGCCCAGGCCGCCATCGACGCCGCCGACCAGGCACTGGCCGTAGCCAGGGACCTGGCCAGTCGGGCCGCCGATGCCGCCGCCGAGGTGGCCGGACAGGCCAGCCAGGAGGCCTGCCGGCTGGCCGGACAGGCCAGGGACGCCGCCGAGGCCAAGCACCGGGCCGATCAGGCTGACCGGGTCAGGCAGCAGGTCGATCGGCGGGACCGGGCCGGCCGGCGTGGCCGGGGCGGCCGCCCGGCCAGCCGGTCCGGCCGCACGGCAGGCGGCCAGCACGGGGGTCGACGGCAGTCCGGCCGCAACGCCGCGAACCGGGCTGGCCGGCGGCCCAGCCACGGTTCGTCAGGGTCCGCCCGGACGACCGAGATGGCCTTCCTGCGCTCGCTCACCCGGGCTCAGCTGGGGCGCCTGGCGGAAGGCCTTGAGCTGGCCGGCCGGTCGGACATGACCAGCGAGCAGCTGGTCGGGGCCCTCCGGGAGGCAGGCGGAGTGCCGCTGGATGACCTGACCAATGCCGAGCTCGTGCAGCTCGGGCGGCGGCGGGGCGAACCGGTCACGGCGAGGATGAACAAGAGCGATCTGGTGGCGGCGCTGACCTCGACGACGGCCAGCTGACGCCGACCAGGCTGACGCCGATCCGGCTGGCCCGATCCGGCCGACACCTAGCTAGCTGACACCGAGGGGGAACCGATGAAGCTGCCTTTCCGGCACAAGAGCCGGTGGGACCGGCTGCGCGACGCGACGCTGAGCGCCGCCATGTCGCCAGCCATGAGGCAGGCCGGCAAGCAGGCCGGCAAGGTCACGCTGGCCGTGGCGGGTGGCGCGGTCGCCACCGCCGTCGGGAGCGCGGCCGTTTCCGCCGCCCGGGAGCGGAGTCAGGGGTGAGGCTGACCCTGCTGGTGGCGTTCGGGGCGGGCTACGTGCTGGGCTCCAAGGCCGGCCGGGAGCGCTACGACGAGATCCGTGAGCTGGCCAGGGACACGTCGCACCGCCTGGAGCAGTCCGGCTGGCGGGACCGCCTGGAGGAATACGGGGGCCGCCTGGAGCAGTACGCGGCCCGTAACGGTCGGCCCGGGCCGGGCGGGTAGGAGGCGAGTGCGCCAGTGGAGCCGGTGGTCATCCGGGCCCGGGTACGCGCCCGCCTGCTGGGGCTGCCGCTGCTCATGCTGACCGCGCGAATCATCGTCGAGAGCCAGGAGAATCATGTCCTGGTGGTCCGGACGGCCGGGCCGGCGGACCCGGCGGCCGGGCCTGTCCCTGCTGCGCCGGCTGAGCTGGAACCGCCGTCCGGCTCCCCCCGGCTCACCCAGCCCGTCACCCAGCCCGCCGCGGGCCGCCCGGCGGCGGCCAGCGGCGCCGGCCGTCAGGCGGTCGCGGAGCGGGGCACCGGCGTGGCGCGCGCCCGCCAGCTGGTCAGCGAGAACGCGCGCCAGCTAGCGCAGCGACGCGGAATCCCGGACTAGCGCGCCGAGCCGCGGCAAGCTCAAGGCGAGCTCGAGGCGTCCTGCGCGCCACCCTGGCCCTGGCGGCTGCTGGGACGGCCGGGACGGCGGGGGGCGGCGTTAGCCGGCGGCCGGGAGCTGATCGGGTTCCGGGGACGGCGGACAGCGAACCGCGGCCTGTTAATCGGAAACATGAGATTGACAACAGGCGATTAGTCTCATGATACTAATCGCGTGAATCTAACTCGACTGATGGTCCTCGGGACGCTGGCTACCCACGGACCCCAGCACGGTCACCAGATCCGGCTCATCGCCGAGGTGACGAACGTCGGCGAGTGGGGCGGCGTCAGCGTCGGCGCGCTGTACCGCGAGCTCAAGCTGATGGCCATTGAGGGGCTGGTCACCGAGGTCCGCACGGAGCAGGTGGGCCGCCGCCCGGCCCGGACCGTCTACGCGATCACCGACCAGGGCCGGATGGGGCTGGCCAGCCTGCGCGAGCGGGCGATCAAGGACATGCATCCGCCGCCGGACCCGATCGGGGTGGCGCTGGCCTTCGCGGGCGAGGGCGGCGACGACATCGGGGAGCTGACGGACTGGCTGAGCATCCGGCGGGACTTCCTGGAGGTGGTGCTCCGGGAGCTGACGTCGGAGCGGGAGCGGCTGGTCAGCAAGGGGCACATCGGCCCGCTCCAGGCGGCGACGATGCGCCGGGGCGAGCTGACGGTACGCGCGGAGCTGATGTGGCATGACGAGCTATCGCAGGTGCTCGCCGAGCTGGAGGCGGCCCGGCCGGCGGCCGCGAAGGAACTGAACGGGACCGACGGCACCAGCCCCGCGCCGCTGGCGCGGGGCGAGGAAGGGAGCTAGCGATGGCGATGATCGAGGCGGCCGGGCTGGCCCGGGTGTTCACGAGCAGACGGCAGACGGTCGAGGCGGTCCGCGGGGTCGACATCAGCGTGGCCGAGGGCGAGATCGTCGGCTTTCTCGGCCCGAACGGGGCGGGCAAGACAACCACGCTGCGGATGCTGACCACGCTGCTGCGGCCGACGGCGGGCACGGCCACGGTGGCCGGGGCGGACCTGCTGCGCGACCCGGTGGAGGTGCGGCGGCGGATCGGCTACGTGGCCCAGGCCATTGGCGTGACGGCGGGCGGGTCGGACCCGAACTGCCTGGTCAGCGAGGAACTCCAGATCCAGGCCCAGCTGTACCGCATCCCGGCTGCCGACGCGGCCCGGCGGATCGCGCTGCTGCTGGACCAGCTGGAGCTGGCCGGGCTGGAGAAGCGGCTGTGCAAGACGCTGTCGGGCGGCCAGCGGCGCCGCCTGGACATCGCGCTGGGCCTGGTGCACTCGCCGCGGCTCGTGTTCCTGGACGAGCCGAGCACCGGGCTGGACCCGCAGAGCCGCAGCAACCTGTGGGACCACGTCCGGGCGCTGCGCGACGAGCTGGGCTCGACGGTCTTCCTCACCACCCACTACCTGGAGGAGGCCGACGCGCTCTGCGACCGGGTCATGGTCATCGACCACGGCAAGATCATCGCCGAGGGCGTGCCGGACGAGCTGAAGCACCGCGTCTCCGGCGACGTGGTCACGCTCAGCTTCGGCACCCCGGCCAGCGGGGCGAACGCGGCGCTGGTGCTGGCCGGCCACCCGGACGTCAAGGACATCACGGCGGACGGCGCCAGCCTGCGGCTCAGCGTCGACCGCGGCGAGCAGGCCCTGCCGACGCTGCTGCGCGAGCTGGACGGAGCGGGCCTCACCCTGGAGTCGGTCCAGCTGGCCCGGCCCACCCTGGACGACGTGTTCCTCACCCTGACCGGCCGCTCGCTGCGGGATGACTCGCCGGTCCAGCCGGGCCGCGACAGCGAGCCCGAGCTGGCCAGCACCGCCGGCTGACGCGGCCGCCCCCCGACATCCCCCCAGATACGGACCTGACGGAGCCCCCCATGTCCTTCTTCAGAGACACCTTCCTGATCTTCCGGCGGCAGCTGCGCCTGTCCCTGCGTAACCCGGCCTGGGTGATCATCGGTCTCATCCAGCCGATCCTGTACCTGGTGTTCTTCGGCCCGCTGCTGACCAGGATCGCGGGCGGCGGGCTGCCCGGCTTCCCGCCCGGCAACTCCTACAGCTTCTTCGTCCCCGGCCTGCTGATCCAGCTCGGCCTGTTCGGAGCGGCCTTCGTCGGCTTCGCGATCATCGCCGACTGGCGGGCCGGGGTCATCGAGCGGTTCCGGGTCACCCCGGTCAGCCGGACGGCGCTGCTGGCCGGCCGGGTGCTCAGGGACGTGGTCACGCTGCTGGTCCAGGCCGTGGTCCTGGTGCTGGCGGGGCTGGCGTTCGGCATGCGGGCGCCGTTCCCTGGCGTGCTGATCGGACTGGGGTTCATCGCGGTGGTCGCGATCAGCCTGTCGGCCATCTCCTACACGGTCGGACTGCTGCTCAAGAGCGAGGACGCGCTGGCCCCGCTGATCAACATGTTCGTGGTCCCGCTGATGCTGCTGTCGGGCATCATGCTGCCGATGACGCTGGGCCCCGGCTGGCTCCAGGGCATCTCACGGGCGACGCCGTTCCGCTACATCATTGACGCCATGCGCCAGGCGTTCCACGGCGTGTACGCGACCACGGTCATGGTCGAGGGCGTCGGCGTGGCGGTGGCCCTGGCCGCCGCGTGCCTGTTCATCGCCGCCCGCGCGTTCGTCCGGGAGAACGCGTAACCCCCCGAACGCGCAGGCCTAGCTGATGCCGCGCTTACGGAGGATCTCCTCGATGTCGCTCATGTCGTCATCGCTCTTGCCGCCGGGTACGGCCGCCTTGGCGCCCGTCTTGCGGGGCTCCACGGCCTTCGACTCGCGGCCCGTCGCGGCGGCTGGCTGGCCGGAGTCCCGCTGCGCCCGCGCCGCGGCCTTCTCCGCCTTGCGGCGCTTGCGGGCCTTTCGCTCCTTGGCCAGCGGCAGCCCGCCGGAGAGGAGGAACAGCAGGACGGCCACGATGACCACGATCACGCCGGCGTAGGTCTTGGGGGAGAACACGAGGCTCCCGGCGAAGATCACCACCGCGTTGACCAGCCGTCCGATCAGCCCGACCGCTCCGACCAGGTAGGCGGCCAGCGGGATCAGCGACCAGGCGATCGCGCGCATCCCGCGGTGCACGCCGTCCTTGCGCCAGATGCGGTAGCTCCAGACCAGTCCGAGAGCCGTTACCGCGACGCAGATCGCGCCGCCGATGTCGCTCCAGACACCCATGTTGCCTCCCCTCGTGGGGGGCCCGCTGACGCGCGCCACCCAGAGTCGCTCGGGGCGTGCCTATCTCTATAGTCGCATATCCCGCGCGCGCCTCGGCCAGGCCGCGACGACGCACGGTGACTTTCGGAAACTCCCCGTCATCAGCGGGCGGCCAGGGCCCGCAGCCGGTCCAGGCTCAGCTCGGCCAGCGAGCTCACCACCAGGCGGGTGCTGGCGGGCGGGATGGGCACCAGGCTGGGCACCGCGACCGTCACGCAGCCGGCCGCCTCGGCGGCCGCGACCCCGTTCGGCGAGTCCTCCAGCGCCACGCACTGCCGCGGGTCGGCCCCGACCTTGGCCGCGGCCAGCAGGTAGGGCTCCGGGTCCGGCTTGCTGTGGCTCACGTCGTCCCCGCACACGGTGACGGGGAAGGTGACCTCCAGCCGGTCCAGCACCGCCGCCATGATCGGCCGCTCGGACGAGGTCACCAGCCCGTAGGGCACGCCCGCCGCGGCCACCTCGGCGATCAGCTCGCGGGCACCGGGCAGCACCGGCACCGGGCGGGTGCTCAGCAGCTCGACCATGCCGTCCAGCATCCAGCGGGCCACGACCTGGCGGCTGGCCGGGCGGGTGGCCTTGCCCAGCAGGTAGTCCAGGCTCCGGTTCAGCGAGCCGCCGACCAGCGCCTGCTGATCGGAGGAATCCCAGCGGCCGCCCAGCCGGTCCATGACGCTGCTCTCGACCTCGAACCACAGCGGCTCGGTGTCGACCAGCAGGCCGTCCATGTCGAACAGCACGCCCAGCAGCGACTCAGGCACTGAAGTACTTCGCCTCGGGATGATGGACGATCAGCGCATCGGTGGACTGCTCGGGGGCCAGCTGGAACTCCTCAGACAGGGTCACGCCGATTCGCTCGGCGGACAGCAACCGCATCACCTTGGCCCGGTCCTCCAGGTTCGGGCAGGCCGGGTAGCCGAAAGCGTACCGGCAGCCCCGGTAGCGCACCTTCAGGAGGTCGTCCAGGTCGCCGGGATCGTCGCCGCCGAAGCCCAGCTCGGCGCGGACCCGCTGGTGCCAGTACTCGGCCAGCGCCTCGGCCAGCTGCACCGACAGGCCGTGCAGCTCCAGGTAGTCACGGTAGGCGTTCTTGGCGAACAGCTCCGCCGTGGCCTCGCTGAGCCGCGGACCCACCGTGACCAGCTGGAACCCGACCACGTCCGGCTGGCCGGAGTCCGCGGAGCGGAAGAAGTCGGCCAGGCACAGATGGCGGTCGTGGCGCTGGCGCGGGAACGTGAACCGCTCCCGCTCCCGTCCATTTTCATCTCTAACAATGAGGTCGTCGCCCGCGCTGTTAGCAGGAAAGTAGCCGTAGGCCACGGCCGCCTCGACCAGGCCCTCGGCCTGGATCCGATCCAGCCAGGCGCGCAGCCGCGGGCGTCCCTCGGTCTCGACCAGCTCCTCGTAGGACGGCCCGCCACGGTTCTGGCCAGCAGTGCTATCGCCAGGACGCCCGCGCGCGGGCTTGAGCCCCCACTGGCCCATGAACGTGGCCCGCTCGTCCAGGTAGGCCGCGTAGTCGGCCAGCTGGATGCCCTTGACCACCCGGGCGCCCAGGAACGGCGGGGCCGGCACCGGGTTGTCCGCCGCCACGTCCGAGCGGGCCGGCATGGCCTCGTTCTCGGTCAGCCGCAGCCGGGCCGCGGACTGGACCCGGCGGGTGCGCAGCGCGGGCAGCTCGGCGCCCGCCTCGCCCCGCTTGACCGCCATGAACGCGTCCATCAGCCGCAGTCCCTCGAACGCGTCGCGGGCGTAGCGCACCTCGCCGTCGAACAGCCCGGCCAGGTCCTGCTCCACGTAGGCCCGGGTGAGCGCGGCACCGCCCAGCAGCACCGGCCAGCGCCGGGCCAGCCCGCGCGAGTTCAGCTCGGCCAGGTTGTCCCGCATGACCACGGTGGACTTCACCAGCAGCCCGGACATCCCGATGACGTCGGCGGCGTGCTCGCCGGCCGCCTCGAGGATGGCCGAGATCGGCTGCTTGATGCCGATGTTGACCACGTCATAGCCATTGTTGGACAGGATGATGTCGACCAGGTTCTTGCCGATGTCGTGCACGTCGCCCTTGACCGTGGCCAGCACGATCCGGCCCTTGCCGTCCTCACCGGACCGCTCCATGTGCGGCTCCAGGTAGCCCACGGCGGTCTTCATCACCTCGGCCGACTGGAGCACGAACGGCAGCTGCATCTGGCCGGAGCCGAACAGCTCACCCACGGTCTTCATGCCGTCCAGCAGCACGTCGTTGACGATCTCCAGGGCGGGCCGGGCGGCCAGGCCCTCCTCCAGGTCGGCCTCCAGGCCGATCTTCTCCCCGTCGATGATCCGCCGCTTGAGCCGCTCCCACAGCGGCAGCCCGGCCAGCTCCGCGGCCCGGCTGGCCTTGACCGAGGCCGCGTCGACGCCCTCGAACTGCTCCAGCAGCCGGGCCAGCGGATCGTAGCCGTCCCGGCGCCGGTCATAGACCAGGTCCAGGGCCACCTGGAGCTGCTCCTCGGGGATCCGGGAGATGGGCATGATCCGGGCCGCGTGCACGATGGCCGAGTCCAGCCCGGCGCGCACGCACTCGGCCAGGAACACCGAGTTGAGCACGGCCCTGGCCGCCGGGTTGAGGCCGAACGAGACGTTGGACACGCCGAGCGTGGTCTGCACGTCGGGGTAGCGCCGCTTCAGCTCGCGGATGGCCTCGATGGTCTCGAGCGCGTCGCGCCGGGTCTCCTCCTGGCCGGTGGCGATCGGGAACGTCAGGCAGTCCACGATGATGTCACCGCGGCGCATCCCCCAGTTGCCGGTCAGGTCCTCGATGAGCCGGCTGGCCACCGCCACCTTGTGCCCGGCGGTGCGGGCCTGGCCCTGCTCGTCGATGGTCAGCGCGATGACGGCGGCGCCGTGCTCGCGGATCAGCGGCATGACCCGGGCGATCCGGGACTGCGGCCCGTCGCCGTCCTCGTAGTTCACCGAGTTGACCACGGCCCGGCCGCCCAGCAACTCCAGCCCGGACTCGATCACCTCCGGCTCGGTGGAGTCCAGCACCAGCGGCAGCGTGGCCGCCGTGGCCAGCCGGCTGACCACCTGAGCCATGTCGGCGGCCCCGTCCCGGCCGACGTAGTCCACGCACACGTCCAGCAGGTGCGCGCCGTCCCTGGTCTGGGCCCGGGCGATCTCCACGCAATCCTCGTAGCGGCCGGCCACCATGGCCTCGCGGAAGGCCCTGGAGCCGTTGGCGTTGGTCCGCTCGCCGATGGCCAGGAACGCGGTGTCCTGGCGGAACGGCACGTGCTGGTACAGGGAGGCCACGCCGGGCTCGGGCCGGGGCCGGCGCGGGGCCAGCGGGCGGCCGCGCAGCCGCCCGGCCAGCTCGGCGATGTGCTCGGGCGTGGTGCCGCAGCACCCGCCGACCAGCGCCAGCCCGAACTCCCGGCAGAACGTCTCGTGGGCGGCGGCCAGCTCATCGGGCTCCACCGGGTAGTAGGCCCCGTCGGCGGTCAGCTGGGGCAGCCCGGCGTTGGGCATGCAGGACAGCGGCAGCCGGGAGTGCGCGGCCAGGTAGCGCAGGTGCTCGCTCATCTCGGCGGGCCCGGTGGCGCAGTTGAGGCCGATCATGTCGATGCCGAGCGGCTCCAGCGCGGTCAGCGCCGCGCCGATCTCGGTGCCCAGCAGCATGGACCCGGTGGTCTCGATGGTCACCTGGGCGATGAGCAGGACGTCAGATCTGCCGGTGGCCAGGGCGCTGATCGCCCGCCGGGCGCCGATGATCGCGGCCTTGGCCTGCAGCAGGTCCTGGCAGGTCTCGATGATCAGCGCGTCGGCCCCGCCGCGCAGCAGGGCCGCGGCCGCGTCGGCGTAGGTGTCGCGCAGCGCGGCGAACGAGGTGTGGCCCAGGGTGGGCAGCTTGGTGCCGGGCCCGAGCGAGCCGAGCACCCAGCGCGGCCGGTCCGGGGCCGACCAGGCGTCGGCGGCCTGGCGGGCCAGCCGGGCACCGCTGTGCGCCAGCTCGGCGATCCGGTCGGAGATGCCGTACTCGCCGAGGTTGCCGAGGTTCGCGCCGAAAGTGTTGGTCGTGACGCAGTCAGCGCCGGCGGCCAGGTAGCCCTCGTGGATGCCGGTCACCACGTCGGGCCGGGTCACGTTGAGCACCTCGTTGCAGCCCTCGTGGCCCTCGAAGTCGTCGAGCGTGACCGGGGTGCCCTGCAGCATCGACCCCATGGCGCCGTCCGCGATGACCACCCGCTCGGAAAGCGCTGCCCGCAAGGATGGCCGCGGCTGCGGCGGCTCTCCAGGCGATGCGGTGGGCGACATGATGGCTCCCATCCTAGGACAGAGATCTGCCGATCTGCCTGACCCTCTATCCTGAGTGCCGCACGGGGTGCCGCCCGGAAGGCGACGGGCACGTAGGCTGGACACGTTCGCCTGGGCTCAGGCGGCCGATCCGCCTGAAGGACAGGCGGCCGCGGAGGGAGGTGGCGGGCCATCGAGCTGGACGCCGTCGGCAAGCTCACCGCACCAGCGCTGATCGCCTCATTCGAGGGCTGGAACGACGCGGGCGAGGCCGCGACCGGGGCGGTCAATCATCTGAGCACGGCCTGGGACACCAAGGCAGTGGGCGAGATCGACCCCGAGGACTTCTACGACTTCCAGGTCACCCGGCCCGTCATGGAGGTGACGGACGGGAAGACCGACCGCCTCGTCTGGCCGACCACCCGGCTGAGCCTGGCCCGGCCCGCCGGCCTGGGCCGCGACCTGGTCCTGGTGCACGGCATCGAGCCGAACATGCGCTGGCGGGGCTTCTGCGACGAGCTGGTGGCGTCCTTCGCCGAGCTGAAGGTCGAGCTGGTGATCCTGCTTGGCGCGCTGCTGGCCGACTCGCCGCACACCCGCCCGGTCCCGGTCACCGCGGCCGCCTCCGACCCGGACGTGGCCGCCCGGCTGCACGTGGAGGCCGTGGACTACAAGGGCCCGACCGGCATCGTGGGAGTGCTCCAGCAGGCCTGCACGGCCCAGGGCATCCCGGCCGTCTCGCTGTGGGCGGCCGTGCCGCACTACGTGGCCCAGCCGCCCAGCCCCAAGGCCACGCTGGCGCTGCTGCACGGCGTCGAGGACACCCTGGACATCTCGCTGCCGCTGGCCGACCTGCCGGACGAGGCCAGGGCCTGGGAGCGCGGCGTTGACGAGCTGGCCGAGCAGGACTCCGAGGTCGCGGACTACGTGCGCACCCTGGAGGAAGCCAAGGACGCCACCGACCTGCCGGAGGCCAGCGGCGACGCCATAGCCCGCGAGTTCGAGCGATACCTGCGGCGGCGCGGCGACCGAGGCGAGCGCTCCTAATTCAGGGCTGGCAGCTCGTTTAGGCTCGTAGCCCGCTGGCCCGGGGACCTGGCTAGATCGGGGGCCAGGGCACGGCCGGCCAGTCGGCGGGCGGGAACGGGTGCACCTTGTGCTGCAGGAGCAGCGCCACCCTGGCCCTGGTGGCATCCAGCTCCTCAGGCTCCAGCCACCTGGACAGCTCGGCGCTCAGGTCACCGTCCCGGCCCAGCACGGTGTCCAGGTGCTCCAGGGCCGCGACCGCGTTACCTGGCAGCCGCTTGCCACGCCACTGCCACAGGACGGTCCGCAGCTTGTACTCGGCGCTGAAGCACACGCCATGGTCGCAGCCGAACAGCCGCCCGTCGGGAGCGGGCAGCAGGTGCCCGATCTTGCGGTCGGCGTTGTTCACGACGGCGTCGAACACCGCCATCTGGCGCAGCCTGGCGTGGTCGCTGCGGCGAGCCAGCGCGACCAGGTCCACCGTGTCGTCGGTGTCGATCCACAGCTGGCACATGCCCGGCCCGAGCGGGCCGTCCCGGTACACGGTGGGCGGGACCACGTTCCAGCCCGCGGCACGGGACACCTCGTAGGCGGAGACCTCCCGGCCCGCCAGCGAGCCCTCGGGGAAGTCCCACAGCGGCCGCTCCCCGGCGACCGGCTTGTAGACGCAGGCCACCTCGCCGGAGTCGCCGCAGATCTTGCAGTACATGGTGAGATTGGAGGCATCCACCAGCCGCCCGGCCACCTCAAGGTCGCCGTTGCTGAGCAAGTCGAGCATGTCCTGCTCGCTGGGCTCCGGCCCGGCCTCCGGCGGCGGGTCCGGGCGCTGACGGCGCCCTTTCCTGCCCCCAGGTGCAACCTCGCTCATGCGCCTGCCCGGTGGCCGTTCTGCCGGGGGCAGACGTGCCCGGCCGGGTCCAGTGGCAGCCCGCACAGCGGGCACGGCGGCCGTCCCTGGCTGACGAGCTGGAGCGCCCGGCGGGAGAACGCGCGGGCCGACGCGGCCGAGATGCGCACCCGCAGCACCGCGGGACCGCCCTCGGGGATGTCGTCGGTCAGCGGCTCGACCGGCTCCTCGCTCTCCTCCTGGGCCTCGATGATGACCCGGTCACCGTCATGATCCCAGGCCAGCGCGATGGCCCCGACCCGGAATTCCTCCATCAGCGGCAGGTCCAGCGGGCCGTCGTCGGCCAGCCCGGCCGGCGCCGCGGCGGGGATGGCCGCCGAGCCGGCGGTGCGCCGCAGTACCTCATCCAGCAGCTCATCGAGCCGCTCGGCCAGCTGGCTGACCTGACCCTTCTCCAGGGCCACGCTGGTCGTCCTGCCGCCGCCCGTGGCTTGCAGGTAGAACGTCCGCTCCCCTGGCTGGCCCACGGTGCCCGCGATGAACCGCTCCGGCGGGTCGTACGAATAGACCGGCATGAACCTATCCTCCCGCTCCGCCGCCGACCTGCGCCTCTTCCTCGTGCCGGGCTGAGGCTCCGGGCGCCTGGCTGGCTGGTCTCTTCAGTCCGCTCACGTCTCCCGCGATGTCGTTCATCCGCAGCACGAAAGGACGAAGCGGCGTGTAACGGATCACGCTGAGCGAGCACGGGTCCACCTGGATGCGCTGGCACATGTCCAGGTGCATGCCCAGGCTATCGGCGAGAATGGACTTGATGACATCGCCGTGCGAGCAGACGACGTAAACGGCTTCCCGGCCCAGCCGCTCGTTCCAGTCCCGGACGGCGCCGACCGCGCGGTCCTGCATGCCGAGCATGGACTCGCCGCCGGGGAAGCGCACCGCGCTCGGGTGCGCCTGCACCACCCGCCACAGCGGTTCCTTGGCCAGCTTCTTGAGCGGCTGGCCGGTCCAGTCCCCGTAATGGCACTCCCCGACGCGCTCGTCGAGCTGGACCGTCAGCGGCGGCCCCTCGTGCGCGTCGGCGATGGCCTGGGCGGTCTGCTGGCACCGGTCGAGCGGGCTGGAGATGATGGCGTCCAGCGGCAGCCCGGCCAGCCGGGTGCCGAGCGCGCGCGCCTGAGCCCGGCCCCGATCGTCCAGGACCACGCCGGGCATCCACCCGGTCAGCGCCGTTCCCGTCGAGGCCGTCAGGCCGTGCCGCACCACCAGGACCAAGGTCACGGCAAGACTCTATGGGGTTCCGGGACCAAACGCGCAGTCCGCCCGGCGCCCTGGGCTCAGGCGCGGCTCGGATACCGCCGCGGCGGTATCAGGAGACCTCGGCGGGCTGTCCGAGCACGAAGGTCGCCATGCCGAAGCTGACCAGGTCACCGGGGTGGACGTGGACCGGCCCGGTGATCCGCCAGCCGTTGAGCCGGGTGCCGTTGGTGGACCCGAGGTCGGCCAGCCGCCACCCGGCGGGGCCGCGGCTCAGGTCGGCGTGCCAGCGCGACACGGTCAGGTCGCCGATGGACATGTCGCAGGTCAGCTCGCGGCCGATGGTGAAGCGCAGGCGCGTGCTATCGGGCAGCGCCAGCACCGGCGGCGGCCGTTCCAGGCGGGGCATCCGGGCGGCGGCCGCCCGGGCCGCGCTGCCCACTTCACGGCCGACCTCGCGGCTGAACTCACGGCCGAGCTCCCGGCCGCGCTCGGCCAGCCGCTCAAGCCGCAGCCGCGGCGACCGCGGCCGGCGCCGCTGCTGCCGCAGCCAGGTACTCCGGGGCGTCGGCAGGTCTGCGACCTGGCTGTCCAGCTCGCCCTGATGCCGGGCCCGCAGGGTGGCCTCGACACGGAACACGAAGGTCTCGTAGCTGAGCCGGCTCTCGGCGAAGCCGTCGCCCAGCTTGTCCAGCACCACTTCTCGCTCGGCGTCGGACGCGCGCGTCCGCCCGGGCAGGGAGTCTGGCAGCCAGGCCATGCCAGAAGTATGAACGCGGGGCGCGCCGCGGACAAGTGCCCCGCAGAGGAGACAGTCCGGGCGCGCCCCGCGCGGCCGAGTGGGGGGTTACGGAGCGGTGGCCGTGGTCGAAGCCTGCTCGGTCAGCACCGACTGGAGCGGGAAGTGACAGGCCGCCTGGTGCCCGTTCGTGCTGAACGAGTTCATCTGCGGCTCGACCTCGGCGCAGATCTCCTGGGCCAGCGGGCACCGGGTGCGGAACCGGCAGCCCGATGGCGGGTGGATCGCGCTGGGCAGCTCACCCCGCACGCCGCGCTCCTCCTTGGCCTGCTCGGCCACCGGGTCGGCGACCGGCGCGGAGTCGATCAGGCCCCGGGTGTAGGGGTGGGCCGGGGTCAGGTAGACCTCGTCAGCGGGGCCGATCTCGACCAGCTTGCCGAGGTACATCACGCCGATCCGGGTCGACAGGTAGCGCACCACGGCCAGGTCGTGTGAGATGAACATGTAGGTCAGCCCGAGCTCGGACTGCAGGTCGCGCATCAGGTTGAGCACCTGAGCCTGGATCGAGACGTCCAGCGCGGACACCGGCTCGTCGGCCACGATCAGCTCGGGCGACAGGATCAGCGCCCGGGCGAAGCCCAGCCGCTGCCGCTGCCCGCCGGAGAACTCGTGCGGGTAGCGGTCCAGCGCGCTCAGCGGCAGGCCGACGTGGCCCAGTATCTCCTCGACCTTCTTGCGCTGCTCGGCCCGGTTGCCGATGCCCTGGACGACCAGCGGCTCGCGCAGGATGGTCCCGGCCCGCATCCGGGGGTCCAGCGAGGAGTAGGAGTCCTGGAACATGAGCTGGATCTTGCGGCGCTCCCGGCGGTACTGGCGGCCCGAGCTCTTGCTCAGGTCCCTGGCCCTCGAAGGTGATCTCGCCGCTGGTCAGGCTCTCCAGGCCGACCAGGAGCCGGCCCACCGTGGTCTTGCCGCAGCCCGACTCGCCGACCAGGCCCAGGGTCTGGCCGCGGCCGATCTCGAAGCTCACGTCGGCCACCGCGCTGACGGAGCCGACCCGGCGCTGCATCACCGCGCCCTTGGTCACGGCGAAGTCCTTGACCAGGTTGCGGGCCTGGAGCAGGGTCTCGGAGGGGGGCGGGGCGACCATGGGGACCGGCTTGGCCTCCGTGGCGGTGACCACCGGCAGCTCGCCGCGCTCGGCCGAGCCGACCGGGTAGAAGCAGGCGAACCGGTGCTCGGGCTGCTCGCCGCGCAGCACGGGCTCCTCGGCCCGGCACCGGTCGGTGACGTACCGGCAGCGCGGCGCGAACCGGCAGCCGGGCGGGGGGCTGGTCAGGTCTGGCGGCAGGCCGGGGATGGACAGCAGCCGCTCGCGCGTCTCGGCCGCCTTCTCAGGCAGCGCGTGGAACAGCGCCTCGGTGTAGGGGTGGCGCGGGTTGGCGAACAGCGTGGAGGTGTTGGTCGTCTCGGCGATCTTGCCCGCGTACATGACATTGACCCGGTCGGCGCGGCCGGCGATGACGCCCAGGTCGTGCGTGACCAGGATCACCGACATGCCCAGCCGCTGCCGCAGGTCGTCGATGAGCTCCAGGATCTGCTTCTGGATCGTCACGTCGAGCGCGGTGGTCGGCTCGTCCGCGATCAGCAGCTTGGGCTCGCAGGCCAGCGCCATGGCGATCATCACGCGCTGCCGCATGCCGCCGGAGAACTGGTGCGGGTACTCGTTGATCCGCTCCCTGGCCCGCGGCATGCCGACCAGGTCCAGCACCTCGGCGGCCCGGTCCATGGCCTGCTCGCGGTTCACGTCCCGGTGCAGCAGGACCGCCTCGGCGATCTGCTTGCCCACGGTCATCGTCGGGTTCAGCGACGTCAGCGGGTCCTGGAAGATCATGCCGATCTCGTTGCCGCGGATGTGCCGCAGGTCGGCGTCGCTGAGCTTGCTGATGTCGGTGTCGTTGAGCCGGATGCTGCCGCCGACGATCGAGCCGCCGGTGGGCAGCAGGTTCATGATCGACAGCGCGGTCATGGTCTTGCCGCAGCCCGACTCGCCGACGATGCCCAGCGTCTCGCCGGGCTCGACATACAGCGAGATGTCGTCCACGGCGTGCACCGTGGAGTGCTTCAGCCTGATATCTGTGCGCAGGTTGTCAATCTGCAACAGCGGTGCCACCAGATCACCAACCCTACCGGCGCTGGAGCCGGGTCTCGAAGGCGTCGCGGAGCGCGTCGCCGATGAAGTTGAACGCGATGCACGTGATGATGATGGCGAAGCCCGCCGGGTAGATCAGCCACCAGTAGTTCGTGCCTGACTGAATGTACGTCAGCCCGCCGGACAGCATGTTCCCCCAGTCAGTCGCCGGCGGCTGGACGCCCAGGCCGAGGAAGCCCAGGCCGGACAGGATCAGGATCGAGTCGGCCACGGCGAACGTGGCCTGCACGATGATCGTGCCGATCGCGTTGGGCACGATGTGGCGCACGATCGCGCGGGTGCTGCCGCCGCCGACCACCTTGACCGCCTGCACGTATTCCCTGGTGCGCAGGCTCAGCGTCTCGCCACGGACCAGCCGGGCCACCCCCAGCCAGTAGAACACCGCGATGATGAAGATCATCACCAGCGGACTCGGGCGGAAGACCACCGCCAGGATGACGATGACCATGATGGACGGGATGGACAGCCCGGCGTCGACGATGCGCATCAGGAACGAGTCGACCGGGCCGCCGATGAACCCGGAGAAGGCCCCGTAGAGGGTGCCGATGAGGACCGACACGATCGCGGCGGCGACCCCGACCTCCAGCGACGTCTGGCCGCCGACCATCAGCCGGCCAACCTGGTCGTAGCCGAGGTTGTCGCAGCCGAGCAGGTGGGCTCCGCTCGGCGGGCACAGCGTCGAGGTCAGGTTCGTGTGCACCTGATCGGTGTGGTAGATGTGCGGGCCCACGAAGCAGAACAGCACGATGAAGATGATCACGACGAGGCTGGCCAGCGCGAGCCGGTTCTCGGCGAACACCTCCCAGCCGCGGCGCAGCAGGCCGTGCGGCTTGCTGGCCGGACTCGCCGTGTCGGCCGCGCCCGGCGGCTGCCCGGGCAGGACCGCGGTGCCCGACTCCCGGGGATCAGCACCCGGCGGGACGATAGCCATCAGTTGTACCTCACCCTCGGATCGAGCACCGCATATCCGACGTCGGCCAGCAGGTTCCCGACGATCGTCGCCAGCGTCGCGATGAGCGTGAACCCCAGCAGGACCTGGTAGTCAACATTGAGGGCGGCGTTGTAGAAGGCGAGCCCCATGCCGGGATAGTTGAACACCACCTCGATGAAGATCGCGCCCGCGACCAGCGTCGGCAGCGACAGCCCCAGCAGCGTGACGATCGCCACCAGCGAGTTCCTGAAGATATGCACCCACAGCACCCGTCGCTCGCTGGCCCCCTTGGCCCGCGCGGTGCGGACGTAGTCCTGCACCAGGTTGTCCATCACCGAGGACCGCATGTACCGGCTCCACAGGGCGTACAGGACGAACGAGTAGGCCAGGACCGGCAGCACCAGCGCACGGGGCTGAGACAGGATCGACCCCACCGTCTGGCCCTGCGGGGCGAACGGCGGGAACAGGTGGACGTCGATGGAGAACCACTCCACCAGCAGCAGGCCGACGAAGAACGTCGGGGTGGCGTAGCCGAGGAACGACACCCCGGTCAGGACGTAGTCGCCGACCGTGTAGCGCTTGACGGCCTGGTACAGGCCGAGCGGGATGCCGAACGCCAGCGAGACCACGGTGCCGAGGAGGACGAGGATGATCGTCTTGGGCAGGTCCTGGGCGATCAGGCTGGTCACCGACTGGTTCAGCTTGGCCGAGAAGCCCAGGTTGCCGTGCAGGATCTGCCCGACCCACTTGAAGTACTGGATGTAGAACGGCCGGTCAAAGCCGTAGATCTGGTTGTAGTGAGCAACCTGCTGCGGGGTCGCCCGCGGGCCCAGCAGGGACCGGATCGGCCCGCCGGGGAACAGGTGCACCAGGGCCAGCGTGAACACGCTCACCAGGAACAGGACGAGGATGGCCTGAAGTGTCCGGCGGATCAGGAACTTGGTCATCGCGTTACCGCACCGCCTGCGGACCGGTCACCGCGTCGCGCCACCCTGTCATGAGGTCCTCCGTTCCCGCTGCCTGTCACGCCGCGTGGGACTGCCCGAGGCTGCCGCCGCGCCCGCGGGAGGCGGGCGCGGCGGCGGCCGTGGGCCGTGCTACTGCCTTACTACTACTCTCCGGCTATTTGGTGAAGTGCCAGTACTCGGGGAGCAGCGTGTACAGCGCGTTGAAGGTAACGTCCTTCAGCTTGCTGCTGACCGCCTGGATCCCGTACGGAGCCGGCTGATAGAGGAACGGCAGCTGCTGCGCGCCATACGTGGCGTAGTTATTGAAGGTGGACAGTGAGCTGCTGGTGTGCGTCGCCTCGATCAGCCTGTCCATGGTCGGGTCGGAGTAGTTACCGGAGTTCGACCCGGCCCCGGTCGCGAACAGCGGCTCGCCGGTCGGCTCGAAGCCGGGACCATTGAAGTTCCAGCCGCCGAAGTCGAACACCTGGACCGTGCACTTCGGGCCCATCGGCGCGCACGGCGCGCTCTGGCCGATGATCGTGTTGAACGTCTCCCCGACCAGGTTAATGTCGATGCCGGCCTTGCTGGCATCGGACTTGTAGGCCTCCGCGGCCGCCGTGGACGAGGCCTGCCCGGTCGCGTAGATGAAGGTGAACTTGGCCTGCTGGCCCTTCTTGATGCCGGTGCCGCACTTGGCCGGGTCCTGGCAGGCCATCACGCCGCCCTGCTCGGCCCAGCCGTGGCTGGTCAGCAGCGCCTTGGCCTTGGCGATGCTGAACGGGTACGGGCCCTGCTCGTTGTTCTCCTTCTGGATCGGCGGCTGCCACTGGTTACCCGGCGGGGTGTTCGGGGCCGGCCCGAGGTCGGGACGGCGTACCCGCGGTAGATCGCCTTGTCGATGCCGAGCTGGTCGTCGGTCTCCTGCAGGGCCTGCCGCATGTAGAGCTGGCGGACCATGGGGCCCACGGTCGGGTTGTTGAAGTTGGGCTGGGCGTAGATGATGCCGAACGAGTAGAACGGCTGCAGGTTGTAAGCGGTGCCCAGCGGGTTGCTCGGCGGCAGGACCGCGGTCCCCGACCGCGGCGGCAGGTCAGCCGACGGGACGTAGCCCACGTCGACCGACCCCGCCTTCAGCGCGGTGTACTCGGTCGTGTCGTCGGTGTAGGGCAGGAACTTCAGCGTCGCGATCGACGGCTTCGGAGCGCCGGAGTAGGCCTTGTTCGGCACCATCGAGACGTTGCCGGACGCGTTGTAGCTGGACAGCTTGAACGGCCCGTCCACCACCGACCACAGCTTGCTGGTCGCGTAGGTCGCGGACTGCTTCGACTGCGCGGTCAGGAAGGCCCAGACCGCCTTGCACTTGGCCCACTTGTCGGCGGCGGTGTCCTTGATGCAGCCGCCGCTGCCCGGCGCGCCGGTCAGGCTGGTGACGTCCCAGGATTCCGGCATCGGCGTGAGCTCGGCCAGCTGGTTGTAGGTGAACCAGATGGAGGAGTACGCCTTGTTGAGGTTGAACGTGACCGAGTCGGCCGAGGTGGCCTTGTAGGACTTCACGTTGTCCGGCAGCAGGCCGGGCGTGGTGGCGTACCAGTTGGCCTGCTCGGCCTCGACCATGTTCATGTAGAACATCAGGCTGCTGGCGTCAACGGACTCGCCGTTGGACCACTTCCAGCCCTTCATGGTGACCGTGACGGTCTTCCCGCCGTTGGTGTACGTCGGCGCCTTGGCCGGCGACAGCGGGTAGTTGATCGCCACGTCGTTGTTGGTGTTGTTACCGAACATGTACAGCGGCCGGAACATCAGCCACTGGAACTGCTCGGAGTTGTACACGCTGGAGTTCGTGATCGCGTAGAACGGGAAAATCCAGCTCAAGGTGACGCCGGGCGGCAGTGCCACGCTCGCCGTCCCGCCCTTGATGGCCGTCCCGCCGGTGCTGGCTTTACCACCACCGCCGCTGGATCCGCAGCCGGCCGCCGCCAGGGCTAGCGCCGCGATGGCGGCGACCCCGGCCAGGCGTAGCCGATGTCTTCCTAGATTCATTGACGCTCCTTCGGGGTGATGGCCGTCACCTGCGCGCAGGCCGGCAGATCGCTCTGAGCGTAATGACAGGCAGGTTGTTGGTTGGGGCAGGATCCATCACGAATTGCTATCGATATCGGGTGAAGACTCGTCAAAGACTCCAGTTTCCGCACGAGAAGTCGTGATTGGTAAGATCACGCGCCCATCGCGTGGACCCCGCCGTCGACATGCACGATTTCCCCGGTCGTGGCCGGGAACCAGTCGGACAGGAGCGCCACGCAGCCGCGGGCGGCGGGCTCGGGGTCGGACAAATCCCACCCCAGCGGGGCCCGGCTGGACCACAGCCCGTCGAACTGCTCGAATCCGGGGATGCTCTTGCCGGACATGGTCCGCAGCGGCCCGGCCGACATCAGGTTGACCCGGATTCCGCGCTGCCCGAGGTCGCGGGCCAGGTAGCGGGCGGTCGACTCGAGCGCCGCCTTGGCCACGCCCATCCAGTCGTAGGTCGGCCAGGCCCGGCTGGCGTCGAAGTCCATGCCGACCACGGCGCTGCCCGGGCCCATCATCGGCAGCACGGCCATGGTCAGCGACTTGAGCGAGTAGGCCGACACGTGCATGGCCGCGGCTACCTCCTCCCAGGGCGTGTTCAGGAAGTTGCCGCCCATCGCGCCCATGGGGGCGTTGGCGATGGCGTGCACCACGCCGTCCAGGCCGTCGAGGTGCTCGGAGACCCGCCCGGCCAGCGACTCCAGCTGGGCCGGGTCGGTGACGTCCAGCTCGAGCACCGGCGGCGGGTCGGGCAGCCGCTTGGCGATCCGCTCCACCAGGCTGAGCCGCCCGAAACCGGTCAGCACGATGGTCGCGCCCTCCTGCTGGGCGAGCCTCGCCACGTGGAAGGCGATGGAGGCGTCGGTGATCACCCCGGTGACCAGGATCCGCTTGCCGTCCAGGATGCCCATGTCGTTCCTCTCGCTCCGCGGCCGCCGGGGGCCGCTAGTGGCCCATGCCGCTAGTGGCCCATGCCCAGGCCGCCGTCGACCGGCAGCACGGCCCCAGTGATGTAAGCCGCGTCGGGCCCGGCCAGGAACGCCACCGCGCCGGCCACCTCGTCGGCGGCGGCGTACCGGGCCAGCGGGATGCCGGCCAGGATGGCCTGCCGCCGGTCCTCGGGCAGCTCGCCGGTCATCTCGGTCTCGACGAAGCCGGGCGCGACCACGTTGGCGGTGATGTTGCGCGAGGCCAGCTCGCGGGCCAGCGACCGGGCCAGGCCGACCAGGCCCGCCTTGGACGCCGCGTAGTTGGCCTGGCCGGGCGAGCCATACAGCCCGACCACCGAGGAGATGAAGATCAGCCGGCCCCGGCGCATGCGCATCATGCCGCGCACCGCGCGCTTGGCCACCCGGTAGGCGCCGGTCAGGTTGGTGTCCAGGACCTCGGCGAAGCTCTCCTCGCTCATCAGCGCGAGCAGCTGGTCGCGGGTGATCCCGGCGTTGGCCACGACTACCTCGACCGGGCCGTGGGCCTCCTCGGCCACCTTGAACGCCGCGTCGACCTGGGCTGCGTCGCGCACGTCGCAGGTCGCCACGGTGAGCCCGTCGATCTGGTCCCCGGACCGGGACGTCACGGTGACGGCGTCGCCGCCGGCCGCCAGCCGCCGGGCGATGGCCAGCCCGATGCCCCGGTTGCCGCCGGTGACCAGAACAGAGCGACTCATCTGCGGGGTTACCTCCGGCGGGCTCGGCAGACTAGGCGGGCTGACCGTGCGAGCGTACCGGTCGGCGTCCGGCGACGCAGCCCGGGATAGGTTGACGCCCCATGGGGGACATTGACGCAGAGTTCACCGCCTATCCGCTGCGCGTCATGGCCGACGCCGCCCTCCAGCGGGCCGCCGGGCTCGGGGCGAGCCACGCCGACTTCCGGGCCGAGCGGATCAGGAGCCAGCAGATCGGCCTGGCCGACGGGTCCCTGGAGACGTTCAGCGACGGCGACCAGCTCGGCCTGGCCGTGCGCGTCGTGGTGGACGGCACCTGGGGCTTCGCGGCGGCCGACGAGCTGACCCCGCAGGCCGCGGCCGCGGCGGCGGCCGAGGCCGTGGACGTGGCCCGGGTGGCCGCGGCGATCAACACCGAGCCCATCGAGCTGGCCGCCGAGCCTGCCCACGGCGAGGTGACCTGGGTGTCGGACTACGAGACCGACCCGCTCACGGTCAGCGTGGCTGACAAGGTCGCCCTGCTGGCCGACTGGAGCGCCGGGCTGCTGGCCGACCCTCGGGTGGACCACGTGGACGCCTCGCTGCTGCAGGTCCGCGAGTGCAAGTTCTATGCCGACGGGGCCACCACGGCGCTCCAGCAGCGGGTCCGGCTGCATCCGGAGCTGACCGCGGTGGCGGTCGAGCCCAGCGGGCGGTTCGAGACCATGCGCACGCTGGCGCCGCCGGCCGGCCGCGGCTGGGAGTACCTGACCGGCACCGGCTGGGACTTCCCCGCCGAGCTGGCCCGGCTGCCCGAGCTGCTGGCCGAGAAGCTGGCCGCGCCATCGGTCGAGCCCGGCCGCTACGACCTGGTCGTCGACCCGACGAACCTGTGGCTGGCGATCCACGAGTCCATCGGGCACGCCACCGAGCTGGACCGGGCGCTGGGCTACGAGGCCGCCTACGCGGGCACCTCGTTCGCCACCCCCGACAAGCTGGGCACGCTCCAGTACGGCGCCCCGGCCATGCACGTGACCGGGGACCGGACCGCGCCGCACGGGCTGGCCACCGTCGGCTACGACGACGAGGGGGTCGCGGCCCAGTCCTGGGACCTGATCTCCGGCGGCGTGCTGACCGGCTACCAGCTCGACCGGCGCATGGCCCGGCTGCGCGGCCTGGGCCGGTCCAACGGCTGCGCGTTCGCCGACTCCCCCGGCCACATGCCGATCCAGCGGATGGCCAACGTCTCGCTCCAGCCGGCCCCGGCGGGCCGGGCACCGAGGAGCTGATCGGCGGCATCGAGAACGGCATCTACGTGGTCGGCGACAAGAGCTGGTCCATCGACATGCAGCGCTACAACTTCCAGTTCACCGGGCAGCGGTTCTACCGGATCGCGTCCGGCCGGCTGGCCGGCCAGCTGCGCGACGTGGCCTACCAGGCCACGACCACCGACTTCTGGAACTCGGTGGCGGCCGTCGGCGGGCCGCAAACCTACCTGCTGGGCGGCGCGTTCAACTGCGGCAAGGGCCAGCCGGGCCAGGTCGCGCCGGTCAGCCACGGCTGCCCCGCCGTCGCCGTGACCGGCGTCCGGATCCTCAACGTGGCGCAGGAGGCCGGCGCATGAGGCAGCTCACAGCTCAGGAGGCGGTCGAGCGGGCGCTGGCCGCGGCCGGCGGCGACGACTGCGTGGTGATCGCCGACGAGGTGTCCTCGGCCAACCTGCGCTGGGCCGGGAACACCCTCACCACCAACGGCGTGTCCCGGTCGCGCAGCCTCACCGTGATCATGCTGCGCCCCCGGCCCGGCGGGATGGCGGCGGGCGTGGTGTCCCGCTCGGCCGTGCACGACCCGGGCCAGGTGGCCGCGGTGGTGGACCAGGCCCGGCAGGCGGCGGCGGACGCGGCGCCCGCCGACGACGCCCAGCCGCTGCTGGACCCGGCGGGCGGCGGCAGCGGGACAGGCCGGGACGCGCCGGACTGGGACGCGCCGGCCGAGGCCACCGAGGTGGGGGTGTTCCGCGACTTCGCGGCGGCCCTCGGCAGCGCCTTCGAGGTGGCGGCGGGCGGGGACCGCAAGCTCTACGGCTTCGCCGAGCACAGCGTGACCTCCAGCTTCCTGGGCACCTCGACCGGCCTGCGGCTGCGGCACGACCAGCCCGACGGGACCGTCGAGCTCAACGCCAAGTCGGCTGACCTGGGCCGCTCGGCGTGGGCCGCCGCGGCCACCCGCGATTTCACCGACGTGGACGTGACCGCAATCGAGGCCGACCTGGCCCAGCGCCTGGGCTGGGCGGCCCGGCGGGTGGAGCTGCCCGCGGGCCGGTACGAGACCGTGCTGCCGCCGTCAGCCGTGGCCGACCTGATGATCTACCTGTACTGGTCGGCCGCGGCCAGGGACGCGCTGGATGGCCGGACCGTGTTCAGCCGCCCCGGCGGCGGCACCCGGGTCGGCGACGAGCTGGCCAGCGTGCCGGTCTCGCTGCGCAGCGACCCGCGCGAGCCCGGCCTGGCCTGCCCTCCGTTCGTGCTGGCGCACGCCTCCAGCCGGCGCTCCTCGGTGTTCGACAACGGGCTGCCGCTGGCCCCCACCGAGTGGATCTCCGGCGGCCGCCTGGCCGCGCTGACCCAGACCAGGCACTCGGCCCGGCTGTCCGGGCTGCCGGTCACCCCGGCGATCGGCAACCTGATCCTGGACGTACCCGGCGCCGGCGGCTCGCTCGGCGAGCTGACCGCGCGGCACCGACCGCGGGCTGCTGCTGACCAGCCTGTTCTACATCCGCGAGCTGGATCCTCAGACCCTGCTGCTCACCGGGCTGACCCGCGACGGCGTCTACCTGATCGAGAACGGCGAGGTGACCGGGGCGGTGAACAACTTCCGGTTCAACGAGAGCCCGGTGGCCGCCCTGGGCCGGATCGCCGGGGCGGGCGCCAGCGGGCCGGCGCTGTCGCGGGAGTGGAGCGAGTACTTCCCGCGCACGGTGATGCCGCCGCTGCGCATCGCGGACTTCAACATGTCCTCGGTCAGCCAGGCCAGCTGACTGCCTTTTTGGCGCTCACCTCCGGGGCGCCTGATGACGCCGCCTTCCCTCGTCGCTCCTGCGCTCCTTCGTCGCTCCTCGCTCCTCCCGAAGGCGGCGCCGCGCCCCTCCGGCTCGCGTGGGTCAGTCAGGAGTCCTCGAGGCGGAAGCCCACCTTGAGGCCGACCTGATAGTGCGCGACCTCGCCGTCGACGATCTGGCCGCGGATCTGGGTGACCTCGAACCAGTCCAGGTGCCGCAGGGTCTGCCCGGCCCGGTGCAGAGCACTGCGGATGGCGGGCTCGACCCCCTCGGGCGAGGTTCCGACGATCTCGGTGACGCGGTACGTGCGCTCGCTCATCTGTCCTCCACTTATCCTCAGGCCGTGAATCCTGATATCGCCCGGCTCGAGCAGCAGGCCCGCGGACTGCTGCCCGCCGCGGTCTACGACTACTATGCCGGCGGCTCCGGCCGCGAGCGGACCCTCCTGGCCAACGAGCGGGCCTGGGCCGGGACCTGGCTCGCGCCCCGGATGCTGCGCGACGTCAGCAAGGTGGACACTTCCACCCGGCTGCTGGGCCGTCCGGTTGCCACGCCGCTGGCCGTGGCCCCGACCGGATTCCACCGGCTGGGCCACCCCGAAGGCGAGGTGGCCACGGCCGCCGGCGCGGCCCGGGCCGGCGCGCTGTTCGTGCTGTCCACCCGCAGCACCCGCCGGATCGAGGACGTCGCCGCGGCGGCCGGAACCTGGTGGTTCCAGGTCTACATCATGCGGGAGCGGTCGCACACCGCCCGCCTGGTCCAGCGGGCCGCGGCGGCCGGGGCCAGCGCGCTGGTCCTCACCGTGGACACGGCCGTGGTCGGCCGCAAGCGCCGGGACAGCGACGACCTGGTGATCCCGGACGAGGACGCGTTCGTGAACCTGGGCCTGGTGAATGATCCCGAGGAGACCGACCAGGCGGCCGACATCACGCCGGCGGACATCGGCTGGCTGTCGGAGGTCAGCGGCGGGCTGCCGGTGGTCGTCAAGGGCGTCCTGCGGCCGGACGACGCGGCGGCGTGCGCCGCGGCCGGGGCGGCCGGGGTGCTGGTGTCCAACCACGGCGGCCGGCAGCTCGACGGGGCGATCCCGACCGCCGTGGCCCTGCCGGGCATCGCGGCCGCCCTCGCCGCTGCTCCAGTCCCGGCTATTACATATGCCACTGACACCACTTCGGCCACTGCGGCCCCGGGTGGGGTGCCCGCCTACGTGGACGGGGGCATCCGCTCGGGCGAGGACGCGCTGGCCGCGCTGGCGCTGGGCGCCAGGGCGGTGCTGCTCGGCCGGCCGGTGCTGTGGGCACTGGCCTGCGGTGGCGCCGACGGGGTGGCGGAGCTGCTGACCGACCTGACCGGCAGCCTGGCCCACGCCATGGCGCTGGCCGGGGCCCCCACCCTGGCCGACGTGGCCGGAGTGGCGCACGTGGCCGGAGTGACCGAGCGGCCGGAGTGACCGACGGGGCCGCGGCGGGGACCCGCGTGAGCCGCCGGGGCCGGTGGCTAGATCCGGCCCGGCCGGAACCGCCTGGTCCGGCGATCAGGGCATAACGTGGAGAGGTGAGAGAAGCCCAGAACCGGCGTCAGCGGACCTACGTGGTGACGGAGGCCCGGCCGTCCATGTCGGACGACATCGCCTACCGCCAGCGCCGCTACCTGATCATGATGGGCATCCGGGCCGCCTGCTTCGTTATCGCGGTCGTACTGTTCGTCAACCACCTCGGTTGGCTCACGGCGATCCCCCTGGTGGGTGCGATCACCATTCCGTATTTCGCGGTCGTGTTCGCCAACGGGGGGCGCGAGCCGACGGTCCCCAGGGGCTTCCAGGCCTACGAGCCGAACCTGCCCACGCGGTACTCACCGCCCGCCCAGCCCGGGCCGGGAACCGCCGGGGGAACCGGTTCCGGGGCCCCCGCAGATCCCGGCACTCCGGGCGCCAACGGCGCGCCTAGGCAAAACACCTGATCGGGGTAGACAAGAACACGTCGTAAAGGGGCACCAGTGGCATGACTCACCATGCTCCTTCGCGAGATTCACTTGTAATCCGGTCTTGACGCACAAGGGGGGAGTTCGGTGTAACATGATTGTCGGTGCTCTGGTCCCCCGCTGGGGCACCGTGCCGGCGTTCCGGGCCCCCGTCGGAGCGCCGATGAATGCGACGCCGGGTGGTTTGCCCCCGTAGCCACCCGGCGTCGCTCTATCTCCAGACATCTCGCTGGACAGCGATCCCCCGCAGCCGCAGGAACATGTCTGACCTGCCGCCTCCCGTGCCCTGCTGCAATCGTGTGCGAGCCAGTTGAGGCCCGTGGGGCGCCAGCGTTATGAACACGCTCTGTACTTGTTCTCTGAACACGCTCTGTGCTGATCGCCGGGCCGGATCGGGGCTTGCGGAACGACCGGTTTCTGTCCGCCGAGGGCGCTAGCGGGAGTATGACGTGGTACCGCCGATAGGCCTTCGCGCCACTTGACCGCGGGTCACCGGCGCGCGGCGAGTGATCACCGCGCGCCGACCCTAAAGATTTGCTCTGGGCTTCCTCAGGAAACGCGCCGGGCTTCCTATTCGGTCTTGCTGAACTCCGCGATTGCGATGGTCATCAATCCCAGGCCCATTACCGCCACCATTGCCAGTGACAGCCACAGCGGGACTGGCCAGCCGCCCCAGGTAATGTTCGGCGCCAGCAGCCTGCTGAAGGCCGGCGGAAAGCTCAGATGACTGAAGACCGCGTGCCGCATCGGCCCGACCACGTAGGTGAGCGGGTCGATCCGGGTCAGCACGCTGAGCCAGGCGGGCAGGCCGCTGAGCGGGTAGAGGGCCCCAGACAGGAAGAACAGGGGCATCACGAGCATCTGGGTCAGGGCCATGAAGGCCTGGAACTGGCGGATCCGGGCCGCCATCATCACGCCGAACGCGGTCAGCGTGAACGAGAGCAGCAGCAATTCGCCGACCAGAGTGAGGATCAGCAGCGGGTTGTAGGGGACGTGCGCGAAGCCCGCCAGGATCAGGAAGATCACGCCCTGGAAGGTGGCGATCGTGGCGCCGCCCAGGCACTTGCCGATGACGATCGCGGCCCGGCTGACCGGGGCGACCAGGATCTCCCGCAGGAACCCGAACTCCCGGTCCCAGACAATCGAGGCGGCCGAGAAAATAGCCGTGAACAGCACTGACATGGCCAGTACGCCGGGGTAGATGAACGTCTTGAAGTCCACGTGCGGCGGCATGCTGCCGCCCGCCAGCCGGGACAGGCCGGTGCCGAGGATGAACAGGAACAGGAACGGCTGCACCAGCGAGGTCACAGCGCGTAGCCGGTCCGTGCGGAACCGGATCAGCTCCCGGCGCCAGACAATACTCACCGCACGCATGTCGTGGCGCAGGCCGCGCTCGGGCACGGCGACCCGGATCCGGTCCACCATCGACGCCACGTCGGCGGCCGGAACCTCGGCCGGCTCGGTCTGAGTCGCCATGGCTTACCGCCCTCCCCGGATCCGCGCCATCTGGCGCATGGCATCGGTGCCGGACGCCTCGGCGTCCCTGATGGTCGTGCCGGTGTAGGACATGAACACGTCGTCCAGGGACGGCCGGGACACGCTCACCGAGTTGATCGCGAGCGGGAACTCGGCGAACAGCCGCGGCACGAACTGCTCGCCGGCCGCGACCGAGAACGTGACCGCGCCCTCGTGGATCCCGGCCTCGATGCCGAAGCCGCGGGCCAGGGCCGCGATGGCGGCCGGGTTGTCCTCGGTCTGGATCTGCACCCGGTCCTTGCCGACACTGGCCTTGAGCGCCTCCGGCGTGTCGATGGCCACGATCTTTCCGTGGTCGATGATCGCGATCCGGTCGCAGTGCTCGGCCTCGTCCATGTAGTGCGTGGTGAGGAAGATCGTGATGTCCTCGCGCTGCTTGAGGTCGTTGATGTAGGCCCAGATGGACGCGCGGGTCTGCGGGTCCAGGCCCACCGTGGGCTCATCCAGGAACAGCACGCGCGGTGCGTGCAGCAGGCCCCTGGCGATCTCGAGCCGCCGCTTCATGCCGCCGGAGAACGTCCCGACCAGGCTGCCGCGGCGGTCCCAGAGCCCGACCATGTCCATGACCTGGCGCATCCGCGGCGCCACCGCGGCCCGCGGCACGCCGTAGAGCTCGGCGTGGAAGCGCAGGTTCTGCTCGGCGGTGAGGTAGCTGTCCAGCGTGGTGTCCTGGAAGACCAGCCCGATGTTGCGGCGGACCGCGTCGCGCTCGCTGCCCGCGTCGTGGCCGGCCACGAAGGCCCGGCCCGACGTGGCGTTGGCCAGCGTGCACAAGATCTTGATCGTCGTCGTCTTGCCCGCTCCGTTGGGGCCGAGGAAGCCGAAGGTCTCGCCCCTGGCCACCTCGAAGTCGATGCCCCGGACCGCCTCGACCTCGCCGTACCGCTTGGTCAGCCCGCTGACCGTGATGACCGGCTGCGGCGCCCCGGCCGGCAGGCCGGCGGCGCCGCCGGGGGCGTCGGCCGGGAGGCCGCCGGCCAGGGTGTCCCCCGCCGGCCTCCCGGCTCCCGCCCCGCCGCTGGCGCCCGGTCCCATGTCCGTTCCTGTCGTCACCTGCGTCTCCCTGGCTGGTCTGGCCCGAGCCTGGCCGCGCGGCCGGCCCGGTTACCGGTCACCGGCGGCCGTCTCGCCACCGCTTTCCTCGGCCCCGCCGGCGTCGTCACCGTCGGCGGCCTCATCCTCGTCGGCGGCGAGGATCCGGTAAAGCGACTTGCGGGCGTCGGCCAGTACCGTGCGGGCCTGGGCCTGCTGGGCGTCGGTGCCCGCGCTCACGACCTGGAACGCCGCCATGCTGAGCTGGCCCATCAGGGTCCGCATCTCGATGGCGCCGCCCGCGCCGCCGGCCATGACGTCCCACGGCGCGCGCAGCTCGGCCTGGTGGGTCTCGGCGTAGTGCTGGCCCTCGTCGGTCAGCACGTAGCCGCGCCGGCTGCCGCCCTCGCCGGACTCGGCCCGGATCAGGCCCTCGTCCTCCAGCTGCTGGAGGGCCGGGTAGACCGAGCCGGGGCTGGGCCGCCAGACTCCCCCGCTGCGCTCGCTGATCTCCTGGATGATCTGGTAGCCGTTCATCGGCTGCTCGGCCAGCAGGGCCAGCGACGCCGCGCGAACGTCACCGCGCCGGGCCCGAGGCCCGCGCATCCGCGGCTCGCCCGGCCACGGACCCATGCCGTGGAATCCGGGCGGCCCCGGCACCCGCTCGGCGAACCCGCCGCGCCCGTGACCCCGGCGCCCGCCGGGACGGCCGCGCCGGCCCTCCTCCTCGCTGCGGTGCCGCTCGCCCTCTTCGTCTGCGGGGTGCGGCCAGCCGGCCATCCCCCGGTCTCGGCGGCCATGCCGCCAGAACTCTTCGTCTCGCATCTCAAGTCCTCCTTGAACTTGCCGGCCCCGACCAGTCTGAGACGTTCCCGGACTGTCATCGGAGTATCGGATAGGTCAAAGATATATCGTTAGTGTTCTTCTGGCAACCCTCGTCCGGTTACCCGGCGCCGGGCTGCGGATGCTCAGCCGGATGCGGGGCGGCGGCACCGGCCGGGCGGACCTGATCGGCATCGCGGCGCCCCCGGCCGGGCAGGCGGCCGCGACCTGGCGGGCGTTCGACCGCCGGCAGGGCTGATTAGTGTTCTTCTGGCAACCCTCGTCCGGTTACCCGGCGCCGGGCTGCGGATGTTCAGCCGGATGCGGGGCGACGGCACCGGCCGGGCGGACCTGATCGGCATCGCGGCGCCCCCGGCCGGGCAGGCGGCCGCGACCTGGGGGCGTTCGACCGGCGGCAGGGCTGAACCAGGTGCCCGGCTGGCGCTACCTGACCGGGACCACGGCCCAGCGCGAGCGGGCCTGGCGGGCCTGCGGAGCGGGCGATGGCGCGGTGGTCGTGATCGACCCGGCCGGGCGGGTCAGCCAGGTCTTCCGCCACGACCCCGGACCGGGCGCGGCGGCCACCCGGTCCTCGTTCGCGGCGCTGTTCACCGATGCCACCCGGCAGGCGCTGAGCGAGCGCTGAGGACCGGGCCGGGACGGCTCAGGGCTGGTCTGGCTCCGGCTGCCAGCCGTCGGCCAGCCGCTCGATCCGGCCCGCGGCGTCGGCCAGGTCGCCGCCCCGGCCCACGGCCAGGCCGAGCATGAACGCGCTCAGCGGCGCGGCGGGCCGCTCCACCTGATGCGCGGCCACCCGGGCCAGGTCGAGCACGGCCCGGACCGGCACGTCGGCCGGGTCCAGGCCCAGCTCCGCGCCTACGGCGGCAATCCAGCGGTCAGCCGTGCTCATAAGGGCTCCCTGCTCGTGACGGGCGACTCACCGTACCCGGCCAGCCCCCGGGCCGCCGCCAGCGCCTCCGGGGTGTCGCAGTCCAGCCAGGGCGGCGGCTCCCCCGCCGCGGGCCGCCAGCGGACCAGCACCGGGTCCAGCGGACCCAGCAGCCCGCGCAGCGACGCGCCGTCATAGCCGGCCAGCGCGGCCCGCAGCCCGGCGGCGAGCCAGCAGCCGGTCAGCCACTGGGGCCGGTCCGTGTCGTCGGCCAGCACCGCACCCCGCCCCGGCTCGGCCATGATCCTGGTGGATCCGGGCCGCCCGCGGCCCGGATCCACCATCGCGGCGCCGAGGATGGCACGCAGGTGACTGGCCCGCAGGAACGGCAGGTCGGCGGCGAGCACGGCCACCCAGGGGGCGCGGGCCTCGCGCAGCCCGGCGCGCAGCGCGGGCACCGGCCCGGCGCCGGGCGGATCCTCCCTGGCCAGCAGCAGGCCCTCGGGCGGCACGATCTCCGCCAGGCCGGGCCGGGCCGGGCCGACCAGGACCACCCGCCGGGCCCCCGCGGCCACCGCGGCCCTGGCCACCGTCGCCGCCATCGACTCCGCCCCGACGACCAGGCCGGGCTTGTCGGCCCCGCCCAGCCGGGCGCCCCGGCCCCCGGCCAGGATGATGGCGTCGAACTCCGGGCCACCAGCACCGGCACCGGGCCGCGAAGACCCGCCGGACATGCCCGGAATCAGCCGCCGATGGCCGACATCGGCCGGGCGGGCTGGAGAAAGCCGGGGTCGTTGATGCCGTGCCCGGGCAGCTTGCTGGCCACGGCCAGCCGCCAGGCCGAGGCCAGTTCGTCATCCGATGCGCCGGCCCGCAGCCGGCCGCGCAGGTCGCTCTCCTCGCGGGCGAACAGGCAGTTGCGGACCTGGCCGTCGGCGGTCAGCCGGACCCGGTCGCAGGACCCGCAGAACGGCCGGGTCACCGAGGCGATGATGCCGACGCGGGCGGGCCCGCCGTCGACCAGGAACACCTCGGCCGGGGCCGCGCCCCGGTCCACCGAGTCGTCGGGCTTGAGCACGAACTCCTCGCCCAGCGCGGCCATGATCTCGTCGGCGGTCACCATCTCGGCCCGCCGCCAGCCGTGCTGGGCGTCCAGCGGCATCTGCTCGATGAACCGCAGCTGGTAGCCGTGCTCCAGGCAGAACCGCAGCAGCGGGATCGCCTCGTGGTCGTTGACGCCGCGCATCAGCACGGCGTTGACCTTGACCGGGGTCAGGCCCGCGTCGGCGGCGGCGGCCAGCCCGGCCAGCACGTCGCTCAGGCGGTCCCGCCGGGCCAGCTTGACGAAGGTCGGCGCGGACACGGTGTCCAGGGAAACGTTGACCCGGTCCAGGCCCGCCTCACGCAGCGGACCGGCCAGCCGGGCCAGGCCGATGGCGTTGGTGGTCAGGGACAGTTCCGGGCGCGGGCGGAGAGCGGCGGCGCGGGCCACGATGCCGGTCAGGCCCTTGCGCAGCAGCGGCTCGCCGCCGGTGAAGCGCACCTGGGTGACGCCCAGCCGGGTGACCGCGATCCCGATGAGCCGCAGCAGCTCGTCGTCGGTGAGCAGTTCGGGGCTCGGCAGCCAGTCGAGGCCCTCGGGCGGCATGCAGTAGCTGCACCGCAGGTTGCACCGGTCGGTCAGGGATACGCGCAGATCGGTCGCTATGCGACCGAATCCGTCGGTGAGCTTGATCGCGTTCCCCACCCAGCCAGAGTAGTCGGGCAGGCAAGCCCGGCCGGATGGCGGAGGGCCCGCTGTCCCCCGAATGGATGACATAGCGGTGCCCGGCCAGCCGGCGCGCGGCGAGCCTGACCCCGGCCTGGGCCAAGCTCGGCGTCTCGGGCCGGACCGCCGCCGTGGCCAGGGCCCGCCAGACCGGGGCCCTGCCGCCGCCCGGCTAGCCGCTATCCTGAGAGCCCCGCCCGGCCGGTCCTGTCGCGGCCGGAGACCGGATCTCCTACAATTTAGTAGGTTTTAACCCGTCGCTCCTGCCCGTAGCCGGCGGTAGCCGGCGCCGTCGACCAGATCATCCAGGATGGGAGCATGACCGTGCGCAGCGCCGTCTGGCGCGACCAGCTGACCCCCGAGGAGCGCGTCGCCCTGGGCCGCGGGGACGGCCAGCTGACCATCACCCGGCCGGACATCCTGGTCGTCGGGGGCGGGATCATGGGCGTGGCCATCGCCGCGGCCTGCAACGAGATCGGGCTCGGCTCGGTGCTGCTGATCGACACCGGCCGCCTGGGCAGCGGCGCGACCGGCGGCGCGACCGGGCTGCTGATCCCCGAGCCGCACGTGTGGAGCGACGCCGAGCCGTTCGTGGACCTGGAGCGGGCCAGCCTGGAGCGGTGGCGGGACCTGGAGAAGGCGCTGCCCGAGGGCGTGGGCCTGACCGAGGTCGACTGGCTCGGCCTGGCCCCGCACGACAGCGGCTTCGCCGCCCACCAGCCGCGGGCCGTGGAGTGGCTGAACCCCGGCCAGGTGGGCGAGCTCATCCCCGGCCTGGCCCGGCCCATGGAGGGCGCGCTGATCCACCACCAGGCCCGGGTCAACCCGCTGCGCGCGGTGGTCCGGATGGCCGCCGGACTGCGGTTCGTGGCCACCGGGGTCGCGGCCACCGGGGTCACCATCTCCGGCGACCGGATCGCCACGGTGAACACCTCGGAGGGCGTGGTCACCCCCGGCGTCGTGGTGTTCGCGACCGGGCAGCCGCCGGTGCTTGACGGGCTGCCGCTGGACATCCCGGCCGACCGGGTCAAGGGGCACCTGCTGGTCACCGAGCCGACGCCGCTGCGGCTGCCGGGCATCGTGGCCCCGGTCGCCACCCAGATCGAGGACGGCCGGCTGCTGGCCGGCGGCACGTTCGACGTGGGCGACGAGACCCCGGCCGTGCGCCAGGACGTCATCGACACCATCATGGCGGGCCTGACCGCGGTGCTGCCGGAGCTGCGCGGGCTGGGCGTGGCCTACCAGTGGTGCTGCTTCCGGCCGCGGCACCCCGACCGGCGGCCGGTGATCGACCGGGTACCGGGCCTGGCCAACGCCTGGCTGACCTCGGGCCACTTCCGGACCGGAATCCTGAACGCGCCGGCCACGGCCACGCTGCTGGCCCGCTGGATCGCCAGCGGCGAGCAGCCCGCCGAGCGGAGCACCTGGTCGGCCTCCCGCTTCGCCCGCCGCGCCAGCTAACGCCGCCCCGCCAGCCAGGCCCAGACCTATGCCCAGGCCCAGGCCCGCACAGCTCACCGCTTCTTGCTGTTATCAGATTCGCCACGGCGGGGCTGCACCCGTGGTCCATGATCGTGACCGACATGCCGCAGCCTCGGAACGCCGCCGCGGAAACCCGGTCGTGATCATGGACCGCCGACGGCCGCCAGGACTCCCGGGGCGCTAGCGGGGGCGGATCTGGCGGCGGTCGTCGGGCAGGCGCTCGGTGACGCCCGCCCGGTCCAGGTGCTCCAGCAGCGGGATGGCGGTCCGCCGGGTGGTGCCCAGGGCCTGGCGGGCGTCCGCGGCCGTGAACGGCTGCGGCAGGGTGGCCAGGATGCTGGCCGCCTTCTCGTCGGCGCCGGGGGCGAGCACGATCTGGTCGCTGACCCGCAGCAGCAGCCCGGCCCTGGCCGCGGCGGCGATGGCCCGCACGTCCAGGCCGAGCTTGCGCAGCCGCTCCGCGTCCGGGGCCGAGAACGGGGCCTGGGTCAGGTCGGCGAGCAGGATCCGCACCGCCGCGGCCACTGACTCGGGCAGGCCCGACGAGGCCGTGCTGGCCCCGGCCGGCGTCAGCTGCACCAGGCCGCCGGCGATGCGCAGCGGCGGCCGGGCCAGCGCGGCGACCAGCCGCCGGTCGGGCAGGCCGAGCGCGGCCCTGGCCGCCTCCAGCGGCAGGCCGGGGGCCAGCGGCTCGCGGGCCGCGTGCGCGGCCAGCACCTCGCCCAGCTCGGCGGTCAGGGCGGTCCACCGGCCGGGGTCGGCCAGCCACTCGCCGGCGACTGGCTCGGGATGCTCGTGCACGCCCATGGCCAGCAGCGCGCTGGCGCGCATCAGTCCGTGCCGGCGCAGCAGCTCGGGCGCGCCGGGCTGGTCGGGCCAGGTGGCCAGCTCCCTGGCCGCCGCGGCGGCGGCGCCGCGGCGGGTCAGCGGCGGCGGGGTCACGTCCAGCACCACCGCGCCGATGACACCGGGCCAGCCGATCCCGCCGCGGACGGGCGGGCGCGGCCCGGCGCCGTTCTCGGCGTGACCGGCTCGGTCGTGATCGGCTGGGTCGTGATCGGCAGGGTCGTGATCGGCAGGGTCATGATCGGCAGGGTCGTGATCAGCTGGGTGCAGCGCGTCGTCCGGGTCGTACGTCCCTGCTGGCGCGTCCGCCTGCGACAGGCTGTCGGCGTCGGGCGCCGGCGCGGGGACGGCTTCGGTCAGGGCGGCGGACGGCGCAGGGCCCAGCCCGGCACCCGCCGCGGGGGCGGGGTGAGCCGGCCGGAGGGCCGCGGCGGCATGGGCCGGCATCGCCGCTGGATCCGCGGCCGTTTGCGATCCGGTCCTGACCGCCGCGGCCGCCTCCGGTGCTGGCGCGGCGGCCACGGCCGTGTGGGGCCAGTGCTCCGGGCGGCGGTGCGGGATGCGGGCCACGCCCGGGTCGCGCAGCAGCACCCGGTCGCCGACGTGCAGCGGCAGCGGGTCGCGCAGGCTCAGCCGGGCGATGGCGCCGGACAGCGGCCGGACCCTGGCCACGGTCCGGGCCGAGCCGATGTGCAGGGTCACGGTGCGCGGCAGCCGCATGGCCAGGTCGGCGCTGGAGACCGGGTGGTCCAGGTCCTCCGGGGCGCCGCACAGGCGCACGTCGATGACGTCGGTGGCGGTCCAGCGGCCGGCCTGCACGATAGCCATGCCGCGGGCCAGGCTGTCCTTGCTCACGCCGCGCAGGTTGAGCGCCACCCGGGCCACGCCGGTGGCGGCCGGCGCGCTCTCGCCCAGCGTCTGGATGTCGCGGACCCGCACCGGGCGCATCGACGGGGTGACCACCAGCTCGTCGCCGCGGTGCACGGTGCCGCCGGGCAGCGTGCCGGTGACCACGGTGCCGCTGCCGGTCATGGTGAACGCGCGGTCCACCCAGAGCCGGACCGGGCCGCCGTGGTCGGGCACGGGCAGTCCCTGGGCCAGCTGGTCGATCGCGGCGACCAGGTCGGCGAGCCCGTCGCCGGTAACGGCGCTGACCGCGATCGCGGGCGGCACGCCCAGGCTGCTGCGGCTCAGCTCCGCGCTGGCCTGGGCCAGCGCCGGGCCGGGGTCGGCCAGGTCGGACCGGGTGATCACCAGCAGGCCGCTGCGGATGCCCAGGGCGTCCACCACGGCCAGGTGCTCGGCCGACTGGGGCATCCAGCCCTCGTCCGCGGCGACCATGAACAGCACGGCCGGGACCGGGCCCACCCCGGCCAGCATGTTCGGCACGAAGCGCTCGTGGCCCGGCACGTCCACGAACGCGATCCGCTCGCCCGAGGGCAGCTTGAGCCAGGCGAAGCCCAGGTCGATGGTGAGGCCGCGGCGCTTCTCCTCGCTCCAGCGGTCCGGATCCATCCCGGTGAGCGCGCGCAGCAGCGTTGACTTTCCGTGGTCCACGTGCCCGGCGGTTGCGATGACCTGCATGACTGGCGCCCCTTATCCGGCCGCTGCCAGGACCGCCGCGCAGAGCGCGTCGTCGTCGCCGGGCGGCACCGCCCGCAAGTCGAGCAGCAGCCGCCCGTCCTCTATCCGGCCCACGACGGCCACCGCGGCGCCGCCGCGCACCGCCGCTCCGGCCCGCAGTGGCTCCGCGAGCGCGGCGGGCAGGCTGACCGCCGCGCTGGGCAGCCCGACGCCGGGCGCCCCGCCGCCGCCGACGGCGCCCTCGGCGGGCACCGGGCGGGCGTCCAGGCCGGCCGCGGTCAGCTGCGAGGCGATGACCTCGGCCCGCATGGTGAGCTGCGCGGGCGCGGCCGTCAGGGCCTCGGCGACCGGCACCGGCGGCCCGGCCAGCGTGGCCTCCAGGGCGGCCGCGGTCAGCTTGTCCACCCGCAGCGCCCGGGCCAGCGGGTGCCGGGACAGCTGGCTGACCAGGTCGGCCCGGCCGAGCAGCAGGCCGGCCTGCGGGCCGCCGAGCAGCTTGTCGCCGCTGGCCGTGACCAGGGCCGCGCCGTCCTCCAGCCAGGTCGCGGCGTCGGGCTCGTCGGGCAGCAGCGGGTGCGGGCTGAGCAGGCCAGAGCCGATGTCGCCCACCACCGGCACGCCGAGCAGGGCCAGCTCGGCCACGCTGGCGCTGGCGGTGAAGCCCTCGATCCGGTAGTTGGACGGGTGCACCTTGAGCACGAAGCCGGTCTGCGGGCCGATGGCGCCGGCGTAGTCGGCCGCGGTGGTCCGGTTGGTGGTGCCGACCTCGCGGATCCGGGCGCCGGTCGACTCCAGCAGGTCCGGCAGCCGGAACCCGTCGCCGATCTCGATCAGCTCGCCGCGGCTGACCACGATCTCGCGGCCGGCGGCCAGCGCCGTGGCCGCCAGCACCAGCGCGGCGGCGTTGTTGTTCACCACGTGCACCGACTCGGCGGCCGGGACCGCGGCGGCCAGCGCCCGGAGCATGCCGCCGGCCCGCCGCCCGCGGCGCCCGGACGCGAGGTCGAACTCGATGTCCGTGCAGCCGGCGGCGGCCTGCACCGCCTGCCGGGCGGCCGCTGACAGCGGTGCCCGGCCCAGGTTGGTGTGCAGCAGCACGCCCGTCGCGTTGATGACCGGGGTCAGCGAGGCCGCCGCGAAGGGCAGCTCGGCGACGGCGGCGTCGGCCACGGCGGCGGGCTCGATGTCCCCGGTCCTGGCCCGGTCCTGCGCGCGCCGGACGGCGGCGAGCACGAGCGGCCTGCCCAGGCGCTCCTGCGCTCCCGCCAGCCGCGGGTCAGCCAGCACCGCGTCAGTGCGCGGGATGAGCCTGCGGACGTCCACGAGGGCGAACATACCTGCCCCGAGTAGCTAGGTGGCCGACCGTGAACCCGTCTTCTTTACCGGTTTGCCGGCACTTTGCATAAGGGGGCACCCGGGGGGTACGCGCCATGTGGAAGTCTTAATCATCCGATTACTCAAGGAGTGGTACCTGATGGCTGCTGTGGCACGTATTCCGCGCAGACGCGGAGGGGTGTGTGGGCTGCTGCTGATTCTGCTGGGAGCCTGGGGCGGCCTGGCTCCGTTCGTCGGGCCGTACTTCCACTTCGCCTACACGCCGGATAAGGCGTGGGCCTACACCACGGGCAGGCTTTACCTGTCGGTGATTCCGGGTGGCGTCGCGCTGCTGGCCGGGCTGGTGGTGCTGACGACCCGCAGCCGGACGGTCGGCGTGATCGCCGGGCTGCTCGGTGCGGTGGCGGGAGCATGGTTCATCGTGGGCGCCGGGTTCGTGCACACCGTGCTGAACCGGTCGACCATCGTGCCCGGCGTGCCCGTCCCCCGGAGCGGCCTCGGGATCGCCACCTCCCAGTGGAGTTACCTGGAGCTGATCGGCTTCTTCACCGGGGTCGGGATCCTGATCATCTTGGCCGGCGCGATCGTCATGGGCCGGTTCTCGATGCTGGCCGCCAGCGACGCGGTGGACGCCGAGGACGTCGACTTCGACGATTTCCCCTCGACCGAGTCGCCGGAGTCCACGATGGCCGAGCCGGTCAGCCATTTCTCGCCCAGCCCCCGGCCGTTCCCCGGCGAGGAGCCGACGCAGACCCAGGACGCGGTGCCGCCGTTCAGCACCGGCCAGTTCCCGGCCACCTCGGCCAGTCCGTTCCCGCCGGCCGAGCCGCCGGGCACGTTCCCGCGCTCCACGACGCGATAACCCAGGCGGCCGGGCCGCCGGCCGCCCGCCGCCCGCCGCCCGCGTCGGCCGCGCCGCCTGGGCGGGGCTAGCCCGCGCGCTCGGGGTGGGTCGCGGTGAAGTGCAGCGGGAAGTGCGGGTTGCGGCAGCGGTGGTACTGGAGCGCGCCGCAGCGCGGGCACGTCCTGGTCCGCACGGCGGCCTCCAGGTGGGCCCGCTCGTCGGCGCTCAGCCGCCGCGGCTCGGGCGCGGTGTAGGCGACCTGGCCACGGGAGCGCAGCTCGAGCTCGCGCAGGAAGTCCTGGTAGCTGGACAGGCATTCAGCGCAGCGGCAGCCCTGGTGCCAGGACAGCACCGTGCCGTGCGGCGGCGGGGCGGGCGGGATGTCCGCCAGGCGGCCGTCCGCATCCGCCCCGAGTCGACGCATGGTGCCTCACCCGCTGGAATGTGCATGGCGGAGGCGGACGGGAATCGAACCCGCCGACAGCGCTGCGCGCCGTCCGCCGGTTTTGAAGACCGGGGGGGCCACCAGGCACCCAGACACCTCCGGCATCAGACCCTACCGGCCGGCTCGGGCAGCCGGCGGGCGCCGGGACCTGGTAGCGGCGTTACCTCGCGCGCCGAGTCCAGAACGTGACCGGCCGCGCAGGCGAGCTGAAGTCCCACCGGCTCGCCGCAGTCCCGGTGGGTGAGTGACACCAGGGGGCCGCCGGGGCCCGGCGCGTGCTTGTTGCCCCATTCCAGCAGGGCCACGATGACCGGGAACAGGTCGACGCCCTTCTCGGTCAGCCGGTACTCGCTGCGGGCCCGCTGGCCGGCCTCCTGGTAGGGCACCTTGCGCAGGACGCCGGCCGTGACCAGGCGGCCGAGCCGGTCGCTCAGCACCTGGCGCGGCGCGCCGGTGCGGCGCTGCATGTCGTCGAAGCGCCTGATCCCGTTGAACACCTCCCGCAGCACCATGAACGTCCATTTCTCGCCGACCGCCGACAGCGCGGCCGCGATCGTGCAGTCCTGCGTGTCGTAGTCAATTGCCCAGGATGCCGCCATGGATAACAAGCTAAGTCTGCTTGACAGACTTAGCAAGCCCGGCTCATGCTGGGTTCATGGTCCGAACCCAGCAGGATCGCGCGGAGTTCATGCTCAGCGCGGGCTCCCCCGCCGACGCCGAGCGGGTGCGGGACTTCATCGCCGGGCTGTCGCTGCGCAGCCAGTTCCTCCGGTTCTTCGCCAGCGTGGCCACGCCGAGCTCGAGCCTGCTCCGGTCGCTCACCAGCGCCGACGGCCGGGCCGACGTGCTGATCGCCGCGGACGCGGCCGGCGCCCTGGTGGGTCACGGCATGGTCGTGGACCGGACCGCCGCCGACGGCCGCCGGATCAGTGACATCGGCGTGGTCGTGGCCGACCGCTGGCAGGGCCGGGGCGTGGGCTCGGCCCTGATGAGCGCGCTGGCCCGGCGCGCGGCCGGGCGGGGATCGGCGGAGCTGGTGATGGACGTGCTGCCGGAGAACGCGCGGATGCTGGCCATGATCGACCGCCGCTGGCCGGACGCCCGGCGCAGCCGCGGCCGGGACTCGGTCACGATCCGCGCGTCGCTGACCGACTCAGCGCCCGCCGTCCCGCTGGCCTAGCGGGAGGCCGCGAGTGACGCGTGCCGTTCGCGCCCGCGCCGCAAGCACTCACGCCCCGTACTCACCATGCGCCACAGCGGGCCGCCCTGCGCCGCGGGCTAGGACGGGGCGGCGTAGAGGGAGTCGATGATGTCGGCGTACTTGGCGTGCACGACCCGCCGCTTGAGCTTGAGCGTGGGGGTGAGCTCCTCGCTCTCGGCCGTCCACTCCAGCGGCAGCAGCCGCCAGGCCTTGACCTGCTGGACCCGGGCCAGCTTCTGGTTGGCGGCGGCCACGGCCTCGCCGACGGCCTCGAGGACCGCCGGGTGCTCGGCCAGCTCGGCCAGCGAGCCCGGCTCGATGCCCCTGGCCCTGGCCCAGGCCGGGGCGACCTCGCCGTCCAGGGTCAGCACCGCGACCACGTAGGGACGGCGGTCGCCGTAGGCCAGGGCCTGCCCGACCAGCGGGTGGGCGACCAGCAGGTTCTCGATCCCGGCCGGGGCCACGTTCTCGCCGCCGGCCGTGATGATCAGCTCCTTCTTGCGGTCGATGACGGACAGGAAGCCGTCGGAGTCCAGGACGCCGATGTCGCCGGTGTGCAGCCAGCCTTCGTCGTCCAGCAGGTCGGCGGTCTGCTCGGGCAGGCCGACGTAGCCGGGGGTGTTCAGCGGCCCGCGGGTCAGGATCTCGCCGTCCTCGGCGATCCGCACCTCGGTGCCGATGACCGGCCGGCCCACGGTGCCCAGCTTGAACTCCTCCAGCGTGTTGGCGGTGAACGCGCCGGTGGTCTCGGTCATCCCGTACACGTCGAGGATGCGCAGGCCCAGCCCGGCGAAGAACGCGCCGACCTCGGGCGGCAGCGGCGCGGCCGCGCTGACCACGATCTCGGCCTCGCCCAGGCCCAGCAGGGACCTGATCGGCTTGAGCACCGCCTCCTCGGCGGCACCGAACTCGGCCGCCAGCCCGGCCGAGGTCTGGTGGCCGTACTGGCAGCTCTCGACGTAGCGCAGGCCGGTGGCCATGGCCCCGGCCACGGCGGCCCGCCGGCCCTCGTCGGCCTCGGCCGCGAGCAGCGCCTGGATGCCGGCCTGGATCTTCTCCCACACCCGGGGCACGCCGAAGAAGGCGGTCGGCCGGACCTCGCCCACGGTGCCGATCAGCTCGGCCGAGGCGTTGTGGCAGAAGTAGACCTGCCAGCCCAGGTGGATGGCCAGGTAGAGGGTGAACATGCGCTCCGCGATGTGGGCCAGCGGCAGGTAGGACACCCAGCGCTCGTGCAGCCGCGCGTTGCCGGCCGCGGACACCGTCACCAGCTCGTAGGCGATGCTGGCGTGGGTGACGACGACGCCCTTGGGCGCGCCGGTCGTCCCGGAGGTGTACAGCAGGGTGGCCGGGTCGTCCGGGGTGATGGCGGCGGTCCGGCGGTCGATCTCGGCGGCCAGGCCCGGCCGCTCGGCGGCGCCCAGCGCCAGCAGGTCGGTCCAGGTCCGGAACGGCGCGCCGGCCGGGCAGGCGGCCGGGTCGCGCACGATGACATGCCGCAGGCCGGGCAGCTGGTCCAGCACCGGCTGCCAGCGGGCCAGCTCGGCGGCGCCGTCGATGACCGCGATCCGGGCCTCGCAGTTGGCCGCCACGTAGGCGACCTGGTCCGGGGCCAGCGTCGGGTAGAAGGTGACCGGCACGCCCCCGGCGTGCAGCGCGCCCAGGTCGGCCAGCACGTGCTCGACCCGGTTGGGCAGCATCAGCGCGACCCGCTCCCCCGGCTGGAGGCCGAGCGCGGCGAAGGCCGCCGCCAGCTCGAGCGCCCGCTCGCGGGTCTGGGCCCAGGTCAGGGTCTGCCACGGCCCGCCGTCCCGGTCGGTGTAGGCGGGCCGGTCCCCCCAGCGGCTGGCCGCCGCCGCCAGCTCGCCGCAGATCGTCCGCCCGGCGGACTCCGCCTCCATGGCGGTGCGCTGGTCTATGACGGTCACTGCTACCTCCGTTGGCTGAGCCGCGTCCGGCTGCTGGCCGCGGCGGCCGCCGGCCGCGGCTGATGCTGCGATGCCGACCGACTATGGCGGCCGCCCGGCCGCCGCGCAAGCTGGCTTCATTACAGTGCAGGCATGGGCACACAGACAAGCATCCGGCTTACCCAGTACGCCCGCGGCGGCGGCTGCGCGTGCAAGATCCCGCCCGGCGAGCTGGAGGAGGCCGTGGCCCGGCTGATCCCGGAGCGGCCGTCGCCCGACCTGCTGATCGGTGTCGAGCACGGCGACGACGCGGCCGTGGTGCAGATCAGCCCGGGCCGGGCCGTCGTGGCCACGGCCGACTTCTTCACCCCGGTGGTCGACGATGCGTACACCTTCGGCCAGATCGCCGCGACCAACGCGCTTTCCGACGTCTACGCCGTCGGCGGCGAGCCGCTGGTCGCGGTCAACCTGCTCGGCTGGCCCCGCGAGGTGCTCAGCGCCGACCTGGCCGCCGAGGTGCTGCGCGGCGGCCTCGACGCGGCCACGGCGGCCGCCTGCCACGTGGCCGGCGGCCACAGCATCGACGACCCCGAGCCCAAGTACGGCATGGCCGTCACCGGCCTGGCCGACCCGGCCGCGCTGCTGCGCATCGACGCTGGCCGGCCCGGCCTGCCGCTGTCGCTGACCAAGCCCCTCGGCAGTGGCGTGCTGAACGCACGGCACAAGGCCACCGGCGAGGTGTTCGAGCAGGCCATCGCCGTGATGACCACGCTCAACGCGCAGGCCAGCCGCCAGGCGCTGGCCGCCGGGATCCGCTGTGCCACCGACGTGACCGGCTTCGGCCTGCTCGGGCACCTGTTCAAGCTGGCCAGGGCCAGCGGAGTCACCGCGGTCATCGACCGGGCCGCGGTGCCGCTGATCGACGGGGCCGCGGCCGCGCTGCGGGACGGCTTCGTGCCCGGCGGGAGCCGGCGCAACCTGGACTGGGTGGCCCCGCACGCCGACTTCGGCGACGCCAGCCAGGACGACCTCCTGCTGCTGGCCGACGCGCAGACCTCCGGCGGGCTGCTGGTGGCGGGCGAGGTCCCCGGCGCCCCGGTGATCGGCGAGCTGATCCCCCGCGGCCCCGCCGTCCTGGTCATCCGCTGAGCCCGGCTGCGCCCAGCATGGGAGCATTGACCCCATTTTAGGGCCGTGTTACTATGCCACGAGAGCGAAAGGAAACCTTCCTAACTTTCATGGCGAAGCAGACGACGGCTTGCCCCTGGCCCCGGTCGGCATCCCGGACGTCGAGCGCCTCGTCATGACCCCGCGGAGGGCTTGATGGTACGCGGACAAGACGTTGCACCCGAGCATGGCTTCGGCGCGACGCCCGGCATGAGGGATCAGGACGGCGCGGCGGACGTTGCCGCCATGGAAGCCGAGTTCCCCGAGTTCGCCATCTGGCAGGAGTTCGCCGGAGGGCGGGTCCAGTACATTGCCCGCCGGATGCGCCGTGGCGTACACCCGCACACGATCGTCACCTCTGACGCCGCCGAGCTGCGGGCCTGCCTGACCACTCGCGCCCGCTAGGGCGCGCGCCCGCGCCGCCGCGCCCCGAGTGCGGTTCGAAGATCGCTCCCGGTCAATTCTGCGCGTACATTGCCTCCGTCGGCCCGCACGCCAGCAGTCACGGGAGCGCAGCATGGAGATCAGCACGGAGGCCAAGCCTCAGCCCCCCGCCTCGCCCTCGAGGCCCGAGGCCGAGGAGAAGCTGGAGCTGGTCGACGACGCCGGCCAGACCGTCGGCATCGCCGGCAAGCTCGCCGCGCACCAGGCCCCTGGCCACCTCCACCGCGCGTTCTCGGTATTCCTGTTCAGCGCGGCACCCCCCGGCCACGCGCCCCTCGGCCACGCGCTCGGCGGCCCGGCGCCGTCCGGCCCGCTGCTGCTGCTCCAGCGCCGCGCCGCGGGCAAGTACCACTCCCCCGGCGTCTGGTCGAACACCTGCTGCGGCCACCCGCGGCCCCAGGAGAACCCGCGCGCCGCCGCCGTCCGGCGGGTGCGCGAGGAGCTCGGCCTGGCCTCCGTCGCGCTCACCGAGGCGGGCATCGTCCGCTACCGCCACCCCGACCCGGACACCGGGCTGGTCGAGCACGAGTACAACCACCTGTTCACCGGCTGGGTGAGCCAGCCGCCGGATCCCGACCCGGCCGAGGTGTCCGCCACCACGTTCGTCTCCGCCGCGGACCTGGCCCGGCTGCGCGTTCACGAGCCGTTCTCGGCCTGGTTCGACACCGTTCTCGAGGCCGCGCGGCCCGCGTTCCGGCAGCTGACCGGATCCGAGGCGGGCTGGTAAGGATGCCGTAGCCCGGGCCAATGGCCCGAGGTCTATGATCTTCCTTTCTGCCCTCAGATCTCCCCGGGGCCGTGCGACGTGAAATGTAGCCATTGCATTGCTGTGCGTGCGTGGGTAAATGGAGAAAGACCGGGATTTAGGGCCATCCGGCCAGGCCAGCGCCGACCTTGCCGACAGCCCGTCCCGATCCGCGGGCCAGCCGCTGCCGGGTCGCGCTGACCGGAAGGTTGTATTGCCGAGAAGGGTCGTCAGATCGTGAGTAGTCAGATCGACGCTGCCATTGAGGCGGTGAGCGAGAACATCGGCGGGTGGGTGCCGGAGAACGCCCTGGACCTGGACATGTTCCTGGCCGGCCTGCCGGTCCTGTTCGAGACGGTGGCCTCCTCGGTGGCCAGCGTGGCCGAGTTGCTCGGCTCGGAGTTCCCGGTCCACCCCTCGGTTCCCGAGCACCTTCAGGAGATCGCCGCGACCGTCGCCGGCATGGGCGAGTTCGCCGGCGAGGCCCACGCCATCCACCGGGTCGCGCACGCGGCCGAGATGGAGCGGATCGAGAACCCCCGTCCCAACGAGAGGCTCTGGGATGTGGTCGAGAATCAGTGATCCGACCGCACTTCCGACCAGCTCGCAGTCCTCAATCGAATCTGATTCCGACCCGGTCCGTACCGCGCGGCGACGAGCGCTGCGGCTCGGCCCGCCGCTCACCGTCGCGCTGTACGCGGCCGGCACGCTGGCCGGGGCGGTCCGGCTGGCGCCGCTGGCGGTGGCCGTCTGCTGCCTGGCGCTGGCCGCCGGGCTGGTGCTGACCGCCCTGCTCACGGCCAGGAACCTGGCCATCAGCATCTACGGCAGCGCCTGCGCGGTGATCGCCGGGGGCTGGCTGGCCTACGCCGCGCTGGCCGGCCGGTGGTCCTGGCCGCCCGCCGTGATCCTGGTCGTGGCGGCCGCGGTCCTGATCCCGGTGTACCCGGAGATCCGCCGCCGCCAGGAGCTGGAGGCCGAGCAGGCCCGGCTGGCCGCCGCGGCCGCCGAGGCCGCCCGCGAGCAGCGCAAGTGGCCGGACCTGCTGGCCCGCATCGGCCACAAGGGCATCAAGTTCGCCGGCCGCGAGGACACCCTGGCCGGCTACCTGGTGCACCTGCGGCTGCCCAGCTCCGGCCGGGTCACCTACTCTGGCCTGGCCCCGGCCACCGAGCAGCTCGAGGTGGCCGCCCGCCTGCGGCACGGCTCGCTGCGGTTCGAGCGCGGCACCCAGGCCCACGAGGTGATCCTGCACGTGGCCGAGCGGGACGTGCTGGCCGAGACCGTGCCGCTGCCGACTGCACCGGGCTCGCTGAGCATCACCCGGCCCATCCCGGTCGGCCTGTTCGAGGACGGCCAGGTCTGCGCGGTCACCCTGCGCGAGGTAGCCACGCTGATCGTAGGTTTGCGAGGCTCGGGCAAGGCACTGGCCCTGGACACGCCCGTACCCACCCCCGGCGGCTGGACGATCATGGGCGAAATCCAGGTCGACGATTTCGTCTACGACGAGACCGGCCAGCCCTGCCGGGTCACGGACGTTTGGGACGTGCGCCATGGCCGCCCGTGTTACGAGATCGAGTTCAGCGACGGCTCGGCGATCGTGGCGGACGGCGACCACCAGTGGCTCGTAGACACCGACGCCTCGCGCCGGTCTGCCCGGACGAAGGCGAACCTGCCCAATCGGCCGCGCAAGACGACGGGCATTGACTGGCACCACAGCCAGGATTACCGCCGGAAGCTGCCTGAGATCGTCACGACCGAGACCATGCGCGGCTCGCTGCGCACTCCCGGCCGCAGCAGCGTCACGGCGGACGGCGCGGTGAACAACTACAGCATCAGGGTTGCCGCGCCCTTGCAGGCCGACAACGCGGAACTGGTCGTGCCGCCGTACACGCTCGGCGCGTGGCTGGGTGATGGCTGGTCGGCGACCGGCGCCATCACGACCGCCGACGCGGAGATCCTCACCGAGATCGAGGCCGAAGGCGAGACCGTCTGGATCATGCCCTCAACGGACCGGGATGCGGCACCACGACCGCGAATTGACCGGACGTGCCTGCTCGCCGGCACCTCGCGATGCTCCCCTACCGGGAAGGTCATGGCCCGAGGGCTATGTGCCACGCACTGGGCGGCCGAACGCCGCAACGGACGCCTCGACCAGTGGTCAACCCGGGCCCGAGACACGGTCTCCAGAGCCCGGGTCGCCGGTTACCGGATCGGCGGACTGAAAGTACGACTGCGCCAGATCGGGGTGCTGGGCGCCAAGCACATCCCCACTGCCTACCTGCGCGCTTCCGAGGCGCAGCGGCGCGCCCTGCTGGCTGGCCTGCTCGACACCGACGGTCACTGCCGCTCAGAGGGCGGCATTGAGTATTACTCCACCTCGCAGCGGCTAGCGCAGGACGTGCGCCACCTGGTCGCCACGCTCGGGTACAAGTCGACGCTGCGCAGCAAGACCGCCCGGCTTGACGGCAAGGACTGCGGCACGGTCTGGACGGTGGCATTCACGACCGCCGACAAGGTCTTCAGACTGTCTCGCAAGGCAGCCCGGCAGGTCCTCCGGGAGCGCTCGACAGCCGGCCATCGCTACATCACCGCTATCCGGCCGGTGCCGTCTGTCCCGGTGCGCTGCATCGCCGTCGACAGCCCAAGCCACCTCTACCTCGTCGGCGAGTCGTGCATCCCGACGCATAACAGCAACCTGTTGAATGTGCTGCTAGCTCAGCTCGCGCGGTGCCCCGACGTGCTGGTCTTCGCCATCGACCTCAAGGGCGGCCGGATGGCCGCGCCGTGGATCGAGCCGTGGCTGGCCGGCCGTACCCCCCGCCCGGTGGTGGACTGGCTGGCCACCGACCGGGAGGAGGCCGAGCGGATGCTGCGCGCCCTGGAGCGGGCCATCCAGGCCCGGTCCCGGTCCGGCAGCGGCGGCGAGAAGATCACCCCGTCCCCCGAGCAGCCCGCCGTGCTGCTGGTGTGTGACGAGATCGCGGTGATCCTGGGCGTCGGCACGGGCGGGCCGCGCAGCTCGCTGGACGGCGTCACCAACGCCACCCTGGCCCGCCTGGCCACGCAGCTGGTGATGACCGGCCGCTCCGAGGCCATCGACCTGATCATGGCCACCCAGCGCGGCACCGTCACGATGCTCGGCTCGGCCGACCTGAAGTCGCAGTGCGCGGTGCGCATCGGCCTCGGGGTGGCCTCCGAGGGCGACGCCCGGCTGATCATCCCCGACGACACAAGGATCGCCACCGACCTGGCCCGGCTGCGCCACCCGGGCACCGGGATCGTCCAGCAGGGCAAGAACGGCCGCGTGCTGCCGGTCAAGTTCTACCGGATCGAGCACGAGATGATCAGCGAGATCGCCGAGCGCTACGGCCGGGTCCGGCCCGGGCCGGACAAGGTGCTGGAGGAGGCGCTGGGCGAGGACTACCGGACCCGCTGGTCGCCGGGCCGGATCGCCCGGATCCCCGGCGTCGGCAGCCGGCCGCTGGTTCCCGCGCTGGCGGGCGGCCAGCAGCGCATCCCGATCCAGGCGCCGCCGCAGGCCGAGGCGCTGCCGGCCTGCCCGTCGGCGGGAATGCCGGCCATCTCCCCGGCCGTCACTCCGGCCGTCTCCTCCGGCAGTCACCCCGGCCGTCTCTCCGGCCACCGCGCCGCCCATCGGCCGGGCCGAGGAGCGCTTCGCCGAGCTGGCCGCCAGCGCGGCCCAGGACGCCGGGCACCCGGCCCGGCAGCGGATGGTCGCCATGCTCCAGTCGGCCGGGGTGAAGGGCCTGATCGTGCGCAGCATCGCCGACCAGCTGTCGGTGGCGGGCTACGACGTCGCCCACCAGACGATCCACCGCTGGCTGACCGAGGAGGCCGCGGCCGGCCGGGTGGAGCACGCCTCGTACGGTCGCTGGAAATGGCGTCGCGACGATTAACGGGCCCCGGCCGCCCGCCCACCGCGGCCGGTGAGCCAGTCCGGCTCCGGCGGCGGGCAACCCCAGCCCGGGCTGGCGCGTGTCATAGGCGTGAACGATCGCAATCGCCACGCGGCCCTGGCTCCGGGCGGCACGCTCGAGGCGGCCGACGGCGACATCCCGGCCGGCCCGCAGCGCCTTGACCTGGCCGCGCTATTCCGCCGGCACCACCTGGAGCTGGTCCGGCTGGCGCTGCTGCTGGTCGGGGACCGGCCCACCGCCGAGGACGTCGTCCAGGACGTGTTCGCCCGGCTCCAGGCCCGCGACCGGCACGTGGCCAGCCGGGACGACGGCGGGCTGGCCTACGCCCGCCAGGCCGTCGTCAACGGCTGCCGGTCGGTGCTGCGGCACCGGGCCACCGTCTACCGCGTCAGCGCCGTCCTGGACGGGCCGGGCGTCCAGGACTCGGCCGAAGGCCAGGCCCTGCTGGCCGAGGACCGCAGGCAGGTCCTGGCCGCGCTCAGCCAGCTTCCGCCACGCCGCCGCGAGGTTCTGGTCCTCCGCTACTACCTGGGCCTGTCCGAGGCCGAGATCGCCGCCACGCTGGGCATCAGCGCGGGCGCGGTCAAGTCGAGCGCCGCACGGGGCCTGGCCGCGCTGGCCCGCAAGATCGGGGAGAAGTCATGACCGCAACCGAAGACCGCCTGACCGACGCCCTGGACGCCGCCGCCCGCTCGGTGACCGCCCCCAGCCTGCGCCCGCTCGGCGAGACGTCGGCGCCCCGTCCCGCGTCCGCCGGCCGCAGCCCCCGCCGCTGGCTGGCCGCTGTCGCCTCGGCCGCCGCCATCGCCCTGATCGCCGGCATTGTCGTGGCCGTCTCGGCCCGCCTGCGCACGGCGCCGGCGAGCACCGGCCCGGGGGCCGCCCCGGTACTACGCCGAGATCACGTCTGAGCTCGAAACTGGTCATCCGGGCCACGGCCACCGGCCGGGTGACCGCGGTCGTCCCGGGGCCGGGGCGGGGGCAGTTCCAGGCTGTCACCACCGCCGATGACCGGACCTTCTTCGCCGACTTCGACCACCCAGCGCGCCCCGGCCCGGATCTACCGCTTCCAGGTCACGCCCGCCGGGCAGGTCAGCCACCTGACCTCGGTGCCGGGCGGGAACCTGGGTCACAACGTGGTAGTGGCGATGGCCGTGTCGCCCAGCGGCGCCCAGCTGGCCCTCGGCCTGCGGCGCGACATCGTCAGGAGCCGGCCAGCAGAGCAGGTCGTCGTCCTCAGCACGCGCACCGGCGCACGGACGACCTGGGCCGGCGGCGCTCCGCCCGGCCAGAACCCGCGCGCGGCGTGGATCTTGCAGCTGTCCTGGACCGCGAACGGGCGCGAGCTGGTCTACCTGGGGTACTGGACCTGTGCCACGAGCAAAGGGTGCGTCAGGGGGGGACCGTTCGGCAACTACGAGGCGGTGCGGACGCTGAACCCGGCGGGCCGGGGCGGCACCCTGACCAGCGGACGGCAGCTGCTGCGCTCGGATGGCTACCTCGGGGCGGCGGCGATCAGCCCGGACGGCTCGGTGGTGACCGCCGTCCGCCAGCGCCGGCAGCACGGTCGCCCGCGCCAGCGGATGATTGTCACCCGGTTCGATGCGCGGACCGGCCGGCAGCTTCACGTCCTTTACTCGCTGACCACCAGCAGCGCCGACTTTATGCAGTCCTTCGTGCCGGGTCCGGCGGGCCGGATCCTCATCGCTGTCGGGAGCGGCTGGCTCAGGGGCCCCGTGGCGGGCACCTTCAACGGCTGGATCGCCGGCGGCCGCCTGCACCGGCTGGCGCCCCCGGGCAGCGACGTCAGCTCTGAGACCTGGTAGGGCGCTGGCTGGCGATGACGTACTTGGGGTCGGCGGCCGAGGCGGGGCCGGCCTTGAACACGCCGAGCCGGGTGGTCAGCGCCCCGGCCGTGAGCAGCCCGGCGGCGGCCAGCGCCGCCGCCCGGCTGCGCGGGGCGGCCAGGGCGGCGACCCCGCCGGCCGGGGTCAGCCAGCGGGCGGCCCGCATCATCTGGCCCGCCTCGCCCTGGCGGTAGACCTCGGCGGTCAGGCCCAGGCTGCGCTCCAGGTCGTAGGCGGCCGCCATCTCGATCAGCGCGCCCAGCACGGCCATCCGGGCCGCGGGACCGCGGTCCCGGCCCGAGCCCAGGGCCGTGGCGGCCAGTCCCGCCGCCCCGGCCGAGGCCATCGCCGAGCCCGCGAACAGGAACGGGAGGTGGCGGTAGGCCTCGTGCCAGGCGGGCACGGCCGTGTCGGCCAGCAGCACGCCGGTGTAGGTGGCCAGCAGCGGGCCGGTCACGGCCGAGGCCGCGCCCGCCGCGGCACCCAGGCCGGGAGCGATGCCGGTCAGGTCGCTGCCCACGGCCGCGCTGGCCAGGCCGGAGTGGGCCGCCAGCAGCCAGGAGCCCATGCTCATGGGCGAGGTGGGCTTGGCCACCCGCAGCATGTGCAGGAACCGCTCGGGCCGCCCCAGCTCGGCGATGAGGAATCCGGTGCCGCCCATGGCCGCCGCGGCCGCGGTGACCCGGCCCGCCCGGGCCAGCCCGCGGCGGCCGGTGGCCGCGGCGGCCGCGCCCATGACCGCCGACGCCCCGGACAGGCCGCCCAGGTACAGGTAGGCGGGCAGGTGCGGGGACTTCCAGCGCGGGATCTTGAGGATCGGCTGGCCGTAGTAGGACCGGAACTCGGCCTCGGGCACCATCTCCTGCTCGGCGCCCGCGCCCCTCTTCATGACCGCCGCCCGGCGAAGGCCACGGCCACGCCGACGACCATCGTGGCGGCGGCCAGGCCGGCCTGCCGCCACATGGCGGGCAGGTCCCTGGTGGTGACCACCGGGTCCGGCGGCAGGCCGTAGACCTCGGGCTCGTCCAGCAGCAGGAAGAACGCGCCGCCGCCGCCGACGCCGTCCTCGGGGTCCTCGCCGTAGAGCCGGGCCTGCGTGGCGCCGGACTGGCGTACCTCCTCCAGCCGGGTCTGCGCGATGGCGCGCAGCTCGTCCAGCGGGCCGAACTGGATCGAGTCGGTGGGGCAGGCCGTGGCGCAGGCGGGCTCCAGGTCGCCGCGCAGCCGGTCGTAGCACATGGTGCACTTCCAGGCCCGGCCGTCGTCCTCGCGCCGGTCGATGACGCCGAACGGGCAGGCCGACACGCAGTAGGCGCAGCCGTTGCACACGTCAGGCTGCACGATCACGGTGCCGAACTCGGTGCGGACCAGGGCGCCGGTCGGGCAGACGTCCAGGCAGGCGGCGTGGGTGCAGTGCTTGCACACGTCCGAGGACATCAGCCACCGGGTCGCGCCGCCCTCGCCGTCGCCGTCCGCCTCGGCCACGGCGGACAGCAGGTCCCCGCCGTCCTGCGGCGCCAGTGCTCCCGGATACGGCGCGGGCACGGTGTCCTCGATGAACGCCACGTGCCGCCAGCTGTTCGCGCCCAGCGCGCCGGTGTTGTCGTAGGACATGCCGGTCAGCTTGAGCATGTCGGCCTCGGGGTCGGGCAGGCCGTTCCACTCCTTGCAGGCCACCTCGCACGCCTTGCAGCCGATGCACACGCTGGTGTCGGTGAAGAAGCCGACCCGCTCGGGGTGGCTGTCGTAGCCGGCGTCCCCGGAGACGTCGTGCAGCGGCCCGGAGAGGCGGTTACGACTCATGGTTACTCGTCATGGTCATTCGTCACGGTCATTCGTCATGGTCATTCGTCATGCTGCCAGGTCCCTCCGATACCGCCGGGCCCGGCCGCGGTGTCCGGGTCGGGCGGCATGTCATAGCCCTCATCCAGGCCGGCCCGGTTACGGTACTCCTCGACCAGCTCCATCCTGGCCCGGCCGCGGGGCCGGCGGCCAGGCCTGATGTCACAGGTCGACGCCTTACTCTCCTGGATGAACACGTTCGGGTCCAGGGCGAAGGGCAGCAGGTCGTTGACCGAGTCACCGGTGACGAGGCCCTCGCCGCCCCAGTGGTAGGGCAGGCCGACCTGGTGGATCACGCCCTCGCCGGGGATGCGCAGCGGCCGGTTGCGGCGGGTGACCAGCACCTTGGCCTCGATGACCGCCCGGGCGCTGACGATCGTGGCCCAGCCGCCGTTCTCCAGCCCGCGCTCGCGGGCTAGCGCCGGGGAGACCTCGCAGAACAGCTCGGGCTGGAGCTCGGCCAGCCGGCCCAGCGTGCGGCTCATCGACCCGGCGGTGTGGTGCTCGGTCAGCCGGTAGGTGGTGACGATGAACGGGAACGTGGCGCCGTGCCCGCCGAGCTGGGCGTGGGTGGCCCGCCGGTCGGAGTACAGGATCGAGACCGGGCTGGCGTCCTGCTTGTAGACCCGGTTGCGCAACGGCGACTCGCTGGCCTCGAAGTGCGCGGGCAGCGGCCCGTCCTGAAGGCCCCTGGGCACGAACAGCGCCGCCTTGCCGTCGGCCTGGAGGATGAACGGGTCGGCGCCGCCCAGCGCGGCCGGGCCCCTGGCCCCCGGCTCGGGCACGAAGCCGGGCGGCTTGTTCTTCTCGAAGTCGGGCACGTCGTGGCCGGTCCACTCGCCCGCCTGCTCGTCCCACCAGACGTAGGCCTTGGCCGCGCTCCACGGGCGGCCCTGCGGGTCGGCCGAGGCCCGGTTGTACAGGATCCGCCGGTTGGCCGGCCAGGCCCAGCCCCACTCGGGCGCCACCCAGGACTGCATCGGCCACGGCATCCGCCGCGCGGTCTGGTTCACCCCGCCCGCGAAGCTGCCCGCGTGGATCCAGCTGGCGCAGGAGGTCGAGCCGTCGTCCTTGAGCTGGGCGAAGGTGGACAGCGGCGTGCCGTCGGGGGCATAGCCGTTCAGCTCGGCCAGCACCGCCTCGGCCGACGGCTCGGCCTCCGCGCCGTGCTCGGGGTAGTCCCAGGTCAGGTCGAGCACGGGCCGGTCGGCCTCGGCCGCGGAGCCGGCCAGCCGGGCCCGGATGAGCTTGCCCAGGTGGTAGATGAACGACAGGTCGCTGCGGGCGTCGCCGGGCGGGTCCAGCGCCTTGGCGTGCCACTGGAGCAGCCGCTGGGTGTTGGTGAAGCTGCCGTCCTTCTCCACGTGCGAGGCGGCGGGCAGGAAGAACACCTCGGTCGGGATCTGCCCGGTGACCAGCTCGCCGGTGGCGATCTCCGGCCCGTTCTTCCAGAACGTGGCGCTCTCGATCAGGGTCAGGTCCTTGACCACCAGCCAGTCCAGGCTGGCCAGGGCCAGCCGCTGGAGCCGGCCGCCGGCCGAGCCCACGGCCGGGTTCTCGCCGAGCAGGAAGTACCCCTTGACCTTCTTGTCGATCATGTCGAGGACGGTCCGGTAGGTGCCGTGGTCGCCGGTGATCCGGGGCAGGTAGCCGAAGCAGAAGTCGTTGTCGGCGGTGGCGGCGCGGCCGAACCAGGACTTGAGCATGCTGACCAGGTAGGCGCGCTTGTTGCCCCAGAAGCCGGTGTCCGGGATCTTGGCCAGGTACTCGTCCATGCTCTCGCCCGCCGACGGCATGGGCAGGTAGCCGCCGAGCAGGTGGAACAGGGTCGGGATGTCGGTGGCGCCCTGGATGTTGGCGTGCCCGCGCAGGGCCAGGATGCCGCCGCCGGGCCGGCCCATGTTGCCCAGCAGCATCTGCAGGATGGACGCGGTCCTGATGTGCTGCACCCCGGTGGTGTGCTGGGTCCAGCCGACCGCGTACACCCAGCAGGTGGTCTTGTCCCGGCCGCTGGAGGCGACCAGGGTGGCGGCGATCCTGGCGAAGTCGGCCGGGCCGATGCCGCAGACCTGCTCGACCAGGTCGGGGGTGTACCGGGCGAAGTGCCGCCTGAGCACCTGGAACACGCAGCGCGGGTGGGTCAGCGTCTCGTCCCGCTCGCCGGTCGGCTGCCAGGAGGCGTTGTCGTAGGTGCGGGTCTTCGGGTCGTAGCCGGAGAACAGGCCGTCGCCCTGCTCGGAGTCGGAGAACTCCTCGGGCAGGATGTCGGCCGCGTTGGTGTAGGCGGTGACGTACTCGCGGAACTCGTGCCCGCCCGACAGCACGTGGTTGATCAGCGCGCCCAGGAACACGATGTCACCGCCGGCCCGGGTCGGCACGTGCAGGCTGGCCAGCGCGCTGGTCCGGGTGAACCGCGGGTCGACGTGGATGACCGTGGCGCCGCGCTTCTTGGCCTCCACCACCCACTGGAACGCGACCGGATGGCACTCGGCCATGTTCGAGCCGCAGATGACGATGGCGTCGGAGTTGATCAGGTCGCGCGGGAAGGTGGTGGCCCCGCCGCGGCCGAAGCTAGTTCCCAGACCGGGAACTGTGGCGGAGTGTCATATCCGGGCCTGGTTCTCGATCTGGATCGCGCCCAGCGCGCTCCAGAGCTTCTTGATGAGGTAGTTCTCCTCGTTGTCCAGCGTGGCGCCGCCCAGGCTGGCGAAGCCCAGCGTGCGCCGGACCCGCTTCCCGCCGGCGTCCTCCTGCCAGGTCTGGGCCCGGGTGGCCAGCACCCGGTCGGCGATCATCTCCATCGCCTGGTCCAGGCCCAGCGGCTCCCACTCGGTGCCGTAGGGGCGCCGGTAGAGCACCCTGGTCTGCCGCCCGGAGTGGGTGACCAGCTGCTTGCTGGCCGCCCCCTTGGGGCACAGGCGCCCGCGGGAGACCGGCGAGTCCGGGTCGCCCTCGATCTGGGTGACCGTGTCCCGGCCGTCGATCTTCTTCACGAACACCCGCTGGCCGCAGCCCACGGCGCAGTACGGGCAGACGGAGGACACGACCCGGTCGGCCGCCTCGGTGCGCGGCTCGGCGTGCTCGGTGTGCGGCGAGCGGACGGCGTCGCCGCGGCCCAGCCCGTCCCGCCCGGTCAGCTGCCGGTACACGGGCCAGTTGAGCACCAGCCCGCGCGGGTCACGCTTGAAGGCCGCCACGTGTCCTATCAAATCGGACGTAGTCTCGGTAAGGCAAGGCGGGGGGGCATCGGGGCAGGAGAGCGCGGATGAGCGGCAGGACGGCGCGGCGGCGGGTACTGCGGATCTCGCTGCCCGGCGGCGCCGGCCAGCCAGCCCGGGCGGCCGAGCGCGCCGACCTGCTGGCGGCCGAGGAGCCGCTGGGCATCCGGGTCGGCGGCGAGGCGCTCACGCTGACCATGCGCACCCCCGGCGACGACATCGACCTGGCCGCCGGGTTCCTGGTCAGCGAGGGCGTGGTGGCCGAGCCGGCCGACATCGCCGGGATCATGATCTGCGACGGGCAGCGCTGCGGCCACGCCGGCCACGACGGAATGGGCAACATCGCCGACGTCACGCTGCGGCCGGGCCTGGCCGTGGCCGCCGGGCTGCGGCGCAGCTTCATGACCACCAGCGCGTGCGGGGTATGCGGCAAGGCCAGCATCGAGGAGCTGGCCGTGGCCTCCCGCTTCGACCTGGCCGCCGACCAGGCCCGGGTCACGCCCGAGGTGCTGGCCGGGCTGCCTGACGAGCTGCGCGCCGCGCAGCGGGTGTTCGAGTCCACCGGCGGGCTGCACGCGGCCGGGCTGTTCACCGCGGCGGGCCAGCTGCTGGCCGTGCGCGAGGACGTGGGCCGGCACAACGCGGTCGACAAGATCGTCGGCTGGGCGCTGCGGTCCGGCCGGCTGCCGCTGTCCGGCTGCGTGCTGCTGGTCAGCGGGCGGGCCTCGTTCGAGCTGGTGCAGAAGGCGGTGCTGGCCGGCATCCCGGTGCTGGCCGCGGTCTCCGCCCCGTCGTCGCTGGCCGCCGACCTGGCCCAGGAGTCGGGGCTGACGCTGGTCGGCTTCCTGCGCGGCGGCTCGATGAACGTCTACACGGGCCAGGACCGAGTCCTGGCCCGCGCGGACGTCAGCGGCTAGCCGAGCATCAGGCCGCGGCCCGTGAGGCACGTCGGCCGGCGGCGCTTCTTGCTGTTATCAGACTACCGGCCCGACCCGGTCCGGCCCGACCCGGCCCGACGCTTCTTGCTGTTATCAGGCCGCGGCCGGGTCGAGCAGGCCGCGGCGCTTGCGGATGCCCAGGTCCAGCTTGGTGAACAGGGTGTCGACGACGATGCCGATGATCAGGATCACGATGATCGTCGCGGTCGCGCCGGTGAAGTCCAGGTTCGACTGGTCCACGCTGAGCTGCTGGCCGATGGAGAACTGGCCGATGATCTGGACGATCAGCTCGCCGGCCATCAGGCTGCGCCAGGCGAACGCCCAGCCCTGCTTCATCCCGGCCACGTAGGCCGGCAGCGACGCGGGCAGCACCAGGTACCGGTACAGCGCGAAGCCGCTCAGGCCCATGGTCTTGCCCGCGCGCAGCAGCAGCGGCGGGGTGTAGTCGACCCCGGTGATCAGCCCGTTGGCGATCGACGGGGCGGCGCCCAGGACCACCACGAACAGGATGGCCGAGGAGTTCTCGCCGAAGATGATGATCGCGAACGGCACCCAGGCGATGGACGGCATGGTCTGCAGGCCGGTGATGATCGAGCCCACGGCGGCCCGCAGCGGCGGGATCCGGGCGACCAGGATGCCGATGACGGTGCCGATGAGGATGGCCAGCGCGTAGCCCACGATGGCGCTTTGCAGGGTGGCGCCGATGACGCTCCACAGGTTGCCGTGCAGCGCGTCGTTCCACAGGTTGGAGAAGACCGGACCGGGGCCCTTGAACACGTACTTCTTCCAGCCGCTGAGCGCCACCAGCTCCCAGACGGCCAGCACCAGCACGATGGCCAGCAGCTTGGGCCAGGCCGCGGCCCAGACTTTGCGGGCGATCCGGCCGGGATCCTTCCCGGCCTGCGGGGGCCCCAGCTCCAGCCGGTCCAGCCCGTGCAGGGCCTGGTCAGTGGCCATGTCGCCCCATCTCCTCGCGCAGCCGGTCGGTGAGCTTGGCCGCCACCTCGGACACCTCCGGGGAGTCGATCCGGCGCTGACCGCCTCGGGGCAGGTTGTACTCGTCGATGACCCGGCCAGGGCGGCTGCTCAGCACGATCACCCGGTCGCCCAGGCGGGCCGCCTCGCGCACGTTGTGGGTCACGAACAGCACGGTCAGCGTCCGCTCGCGGCAGATCCGCTCCAGCTCGTCGTGCAGCAGGTCGCGGGTCATCGCGTCCAGGGCGCCGAACGGCTCGTCCATGAGCAGCACGTCGGCGTCCTGGGCCAGCGCCCGCGCCATGGCCACCCGCTGGCGCATGCCGCCGGACAGCTCGTGCGGGCGCTTGTCGCCGAAGCCGGTGAGCCGCACGGTCTCCAGCAGCTCCCTGGTGCGCTCCTGGCGCTCGGGCCGGGGCACGCCCCTGGCCCGCAGGGCCAGCTCCACGTTGCGGGCCGCGGTCAGCCACGGGAACAGGGCCGGCTCCTGGAACATCAGCGAGACCCGGCGGCCGGCCGTGATGACCTCCCCGCTGGTGACCGCGTCCAGCCCGGCCACCAGCGAGAGCAGCGTGCTCTTGCCGCAGCCGGAGGCGCCGATCAGGCAGACGAACTCGCCGTCGGCCACGGTCAGCGAGACCTTGTCCAGGGCCTGGACGGCCCGGCCGCCGGACCCGTAGACCTTGGTCACGTCGGTGAGCCGCACCGCGGTGCGCTCCGGCGCCGGCACGCCTGGCTCAGAACGGGCTGACGCCCCCGGGGAGAACCCCGAGGGCGCAGTCCGCCGGTCAACGGTACTCACGGACTCACCGCGGGCTGGCCCGCCGCGGCCAGCTCCTTGTTGAGCGGCGCGAGATCGTAGAGCGCGGTCAGGTTCTTGACCGGCGTGAGCAGGCCGACGGCGACCGCGTGCTGAGCGTCGGTGATCAGCGACGACGCGATGGGGTCGTTGGTGAAGGTGACCTGCTGGAACGCGGCGGTCAGGATACTGGGCTTGAGGCTCTTGCCGCTGAGCGAGGCCAGCTCGGCGTTGGCCGCGGCCTCGGCCTGGGACTTGCTGCTGGCGATGAAGCTGTTGGCCTGGATCTGGCCCTTGAGCAGCCCGCTGACGACCGACGCGTGCTGGGAGATGAAGGACTGGGTGGCCACCAGGTTGGTGGTCACGAACTGGCCCTTGGGCCACAGGCTGGCCTCGTTGACCAGCGCGTGGCCGCCGGCCGCGAGCATCTCGGCGTCGTAGGGGGCCGGCTCCCAGCCGCCCGCGATCTTCCCGGACTCGAAGGCCAGCACGGCGTCGGAGTTCGGGGTGATGGGCGTGATCGGCACGTCACCGCTGCCCGTGGGCGAGCTGGTCAGGCCCTGCTTCTTGAGCCAGTAGCGCAGCGCCACGTCCTGGGTGTTGCCCAGCGACGGGGTGGCCAGCTTCTGGCCCTTGAGCTGGGAGGCGCTGGTGATGCCCTTCTTGACCACCAGCTCGGCCCCGCCCGAGGCGGCGCCGGAGATCACCTTGATCAGCTTGCCACCCGAGGTCTGCCAGGCCTTGATGGCCGGGTTCGGGCCCACGTAGGCGGCGTCGAGCTGGCCGGCCAGCAGGGCCGTGGCCTCCTCGGTGCCGGTGCTGAACGGGTACAGCTTCAGGGTCACGTTCTTGCCGAGATCCTTGGCGAAGAAGCCTTCCTTGATCCCGATCAGCGCGCTGGCGTGCGTGATGTTCTCCAGGAACCCGAGGCGCAGCACCACCTTGCTGCTGGAGCTGTCGGATCCCGTCTGGGTCGACGACCCGCAGGCCGCCGCGAGGACGGTGATCGCGGCGGCAGCAGCGGCCGCGGTCAGTGCACGTCGCATGGTTCACCCTTTTCCCGATTGAGTAAGTGGGTATTAGACAATAACATATTCCCGACCAGGAAACATGTAAACCCCGGCGCGCGAAACGCAGGCGGATCCGGCGTGATATCTGTCACGTGCCGCGTCGGCCCAGTCAGAGCCTGAGAAAAGCCCGGGAACGATCAGTAAATGGGCCGGGAACCAGCCCATAGTAGAGTTTGTTAATCGAATTAGTTAAGAATTAACTCGGCGGCAGAAAACCTAGAGGCCGCGGCCCGCCGCGTCCACGATAGCCACACCAGTAACATCAGGGAACTTCTGCACGCAGGACTGGAGCGCGGCCAGGTCGTGCTCGGTGGGCTGGTTGGCGCCGTAGCGCAGCGCGATGCCCGAGGTGGGGTCGCCGGGGTGCAGGTGCTCCGGCAGCAGGCTCAGGCCGGGCAGGTGGGTGCAGGCCTGACGGGCCTGGAGCACGGTGGCCACGGTGGTGCCGGGGCGGAACCTGACCACGGCGATCTGCTTGTTGAGCGCCGAGTCGATCTGGCTACAGCCCGCCAGCGAGGCGCCGACGGCTATGGCCGCGGCCACGACCGCCAGGCGGGCGGCGGCGGGCCGCCGCGCGGACCTTGGTGATGACGACACGGCAGCAAAGCTTACCGGGGCTCAGCCGCCCTCGTCGCCGGTGTCGCCGGGCGTGAAGCCCTGGACCGAGCTGAACTTCTGCACGCACTCCTGCAACTGGGCCACGTTGGCGTCGTTGGCGTTGGTGGTGTTGAAGCGGACGCCGGCCATGAGATTGAGCACGGTGTGCTTCTTGGGCAGCGGGTACGCGGTGATGTTCTGCACGTGCGAGCATGTCGCCCGGACCTTCTGGATCATGGCCACGGTGGTGCTGGGCTTGAACGTCACGTCCACCCACTGCTGGCCAAGGGAGGCGTCCATGCTGGAGCAGCCAGTGAGCGCGGCGGTCGCCGCGGCGGCGCTGATCGCGACGGCCGCGAGGGCCGGCCGGGTCCGGGATCGTGACACGCCAGGAAGCTTACGCGGGCGGCCGCCGGGCCGGTTCGACGGTACCCGCGAGACCTATATGTTTGGCCACAGACGCCATAGCTGGAGGCAGAATGACCGGGCTCATCGAGGACTACGCGCTGATCGGGGACATGCAGACCGCGGCGCTCATTGACCGGCACGGGTCGGTCGACTGGCTGTGCCTCCCCCGGTTCGACTCCGACGCCTGCTTCGCGGCCCTGCTGGGCGACGAGAAGAACGGGCAGTGGCGGATCAGCCCGACCGCCCAGGACGGCCCGGAGCCCCGGCGCGGCAAGCTCAGCCGCAAGTACGAGGACGGCACGCTGATCCTGGAGACGCTCTGGGAGACGATGAGCGGCACGGTCAAGGTCACCGACTTCATGCCGCCGCGCGACGGCGAGCAGCCGGTCCTGGTCCGCATCGTGGAGGGCGTCGCGGGCACGGTCGAGATGGAGACGGTGCTGCGGGTGCGCTTCGGCTACGGGAAGGTGCTGCCCTGGATGCGCCGGGTGGACCACTGCCTGTCGGCGGTGGCGGGCCCGGAGGCGGTCTGGCTGCGCACCCCGATCCGGCTGGTCGGCCGGAACATGTCCCACGAGGCGGCGTTCACGGTGTCGGCGGGCGAGCGGGTCCCGTTCGTGCTGTGCTGGATGCCGTCCAACCAGGGCGCGCCCCAGGTCACCGACGCGGACGCCGAGGACCTGCTGGCCCGGACCCGGACGTTCTGGACCGACTGGACCGCGCACTGCACCTACCAGGGCGACTACGCCGACGCGGTGCTGCGCTCGCTGATCACGCTCAAGGCGCTGACCTACGCGCCCACCGGCGGGATCGTGGCCGCGCCGACCACCTCGCTGCCCGAGGACATCGGCGGCGTGCGCAACTGGGACTACCGGTACTGCTGGCTGCGGGACGCCACGATCACCCTGGAGGCGCTGCTGCGCACCGGGTACAAGGCCGAGGCCGCGGCCTGGCGGGAGTGGCTGGAGCGCGCGGTGGCCGGCAGCGCCCGCGACGTGCAGATCATGTACGGGGTGGCGGGCGAGCGGCGGCTGGCCGAGTGGGAGGCCACCTGGCTGCCCGGATACGAGAACTCGTCCCCGGTGCGGATCGGCAACGCCGCGGTGGACCAGCGCCAGCTGGACGTGTACGGCGAGGTCATCGACGCGATGACGCTGGGCAAGCAGGCCGGGCTGCGGTTCGACAAGCACACCTGGGCCCTGGTCCGCCAGCTGCTGGAGTTCCTGGAGAAGAACTGGAGCGAGCCCGACGAGGGCATCTGGGAGGTGCGCGGGCCGCGGCGGCACTTCGTGCACTCCAAGGTCATGGCCTGGGTCGCGTTCGACCGGGCCTGCTGCGTGGCCGAGCTGGCCAGCTCGGGCTCGCACGACCGCTGGCGGGCGGTGCGGGACCAGATCCACGCGGAGATCTGCGAGCGCGGCTACGACGCCAGGCGGGGCACGTTCACCCAGTACTACGGCAGCCAGGAGCTGGACGCCGCGGTGCTGCTGATGCTCGAGGTGGGCTTCCTGCCCCCGGAAGACCCGCGGATGGTCTCCACCGTGCGGACCATCCAGCGCGACCTGGTCCGGGACGGCCTGGTGCTGCGCTATACGCAGCCGGACGCGGCGGCCAGCGCCGGCCAGACCCAGGTGGACGGCCTGACCGGCGGCGAGGGCGCGTTCCTGGCCTGCAGCTTCTGGCTGGTCAACGCGCTGCACCTGATCGGCGACTACGAGGAGGCCGTGGCCCTGTTCGAGCGGCTGCTGGCGCTGCGCACCGACCTGGGCCTGCTCAGCGAGGAGTACGACCCGCGGTACAGCCGCCTGGTTGGCAACACTCCGCAGGCGTTCAGTCACGTACCGCTGATCGAGGCGGCGCTGAACCTGCACAACCACGCGGGGCACCACTGCCGAGTGCCGGCGGGACGGCCAGTCACGGCCGCTCCCCCGGCCTGACCGGGTCATAACGGGCCGGCAGGCCCGCTTCGCCAGCGCTCCGGGCAATGCCACACTGATGCACAGCCATGCCACCCCGTCCGCACATCCTGGTCGTCAACGGCCGTAAGGTCCGCCAGCCGGTCTTCATCATCGGAGCCCCGTACTCTGGCGTGGACCTGCTGGCGCGTGCCCTGAAGCAGACGCCGGAGTTCCACGTGACCATCGGCCAGCAGAGCGTGCTCAGCGTGGTCTACGCGTTCGCGCGCAGCCCGTCGATCCAGCGCGGCCGGGGCGAGGCCGCCGCCACGGTGCTGCGCGACGCGTTCGCCCAGGCCTGGCAGGTGACGGCGCACGGCTGCATGTCCTGCTCCCCGGCCTGCCGGGAGACCGGCCGGGTGAACGGCACCGGCGCCTGCGTCGAGGAGCGGGAGATCTCCCGGTACGGCGACGCCACCCCGGACCTGATGTACTGCGCCGAGTCGGTGGTGGACGCCTTCCCGGACGCCCGCATCGTGCAGATCATCCGGGACGGCCGGGACGTGGTGGCCGGGATGCTGGGCGACGCGCAGACGCTGAGCTTCTTCAAGCGCGGCATCGCCAACATCGACAGCGAGTTCCCGAACCCGTTCTTCGGCATCGAGACCGAGCAGGACCTGGCCGCCTGGCCGGAGCTGTCCCCGGCGGGCAAGTGCGCGATGCGCTGGCGGGGCTCGGTGCGCAAGATGGCCCGGCTGCGCACCACGCTGGCCGCCGACCAGCTCACCACGCTGCGCTACGAGGAGACGATCCGGCACCCGAGCACGGCCACGGCGGCGGTGTCGGGGTTCATCGGCGCGCCGCTGAGCCCGATCGCGGTGCGGGGCCGGGCCCGGCCCTCGGGCCAGCCGATGATCGAGCCGGGCGGCTGGCGGCGGCGGCTGACCAGCACCCAGGTGGCCGAGTTCGAGAAGATCGCGGGGCAGGACCTGCGCCGGGTGGGCTACGGCGCCTGAGCGCCGTCAGGAGCTGACCACCTCGCGCGGCTGCTCCTGGTGCTCCTGGCTGGCGAACTGGGTCCGGTACAGCTCGGCGTACAGGCCGCCGGCGGCCAGCAGCTGGTCGTGGCGGCCGTGCTCGCGGATCCGGCCGCCGTCCACGACCAGGATCTGGTCGGCCTCCCGGATAGTCGACAGGCGGTGCGCGATGACCAGCGAGGTCCGCCCGGCCAGCGCCGCCTTGAGCGCCCGCTGCACCGCCGCCTCGGACTCGGAGTCCAGGTGCGCGGTGGCCTCGTCCAGCACCACCACGGCCGGGGCCTTGAGCAGCAGCCGGGCCAGCGCGACCCGCTGCTTCTCGCCGCCGGACAGCCGGTAGCCCCGGTCCCCCACCACGGTGTCCAGCCCGTCGGGCAGCACGGAGATCAGGTCCCAGATCTGCGCCGCCCGGCAGGCCTCGATCAGCTCGGCCTCGCTGGCGCCAGGCCTGGCGTAGCTGAGGTTGGCCCGGATGGTGTCGTGGAACATGTGCGCGTCCTGGGTGACCACGCCGACCGCGTCGTGCAGCGAGTCCTGGGTCACCTCGCGCAGGTCGGCGCCGCCGATGCGGACGCTCCCGCGAGCCGGGTCATAGAGCCGGGCGACCAGGGCAGTGATCGTGGTCTTGCCCGCGCCCGACGGGCCGACCAGCGCGGTGAGCTGGCCGGCCGGGGCGCGGAAGCTCACGTCGCGCAGCACGTCCTGGCCGGCGTCGGCGCGCTCGGGCACGGCCAGCGCGATGGACTCCAGGGAGGCCAGCGAGACCTCCGAGGCGGTCGGGTACCGGAACGACACGTGGTCGAACGCGATCCCGGCCGCCGGGTCGCCGGGCGCCGACCCGGCCTGGCCGGCCAGCCGCAGCGTCCGCGCGTCGGGCCGGTCCTCGATCAGCGGCCGCAGGTCGAGCACCTCGAAGACCCGGTCGAAGCTGACCAGCGCGGTCATGACGTCGACCTGGACGTTGGACAGTGCGGTGATCGGCCCGTAGAGGCGGCCGATCAGCAAGGTCAGGGCGACCAGCGTGCCGATCTGGAAGGTGCCGTTGATGACCAGCGACCCGCCCACGCCGTAGACCGCCGCGGTGGCCAGCGAGGCCAGCAGGGTGAGCGCGATGAACAGCGAGCTGCCGTACAGCGCGGTGACCACGCCGATGTCGCGGACCCGGGCCGCCCGGCCGGCGAACACGTCCGCCTCCTCGCCCGGGCGGCCGAACAGCTTGACCAGCATGGCGCCGGCCACGTTGAAGCGCTCGGTCATGGTGGAGCCCATCTGGGCGTCCAGCTGCATCGACTCCCTGGTCAGCCGCTGGAGCCGGCGGCCCATGTAGCGGGCCGGGAGGACGAACAGCGGGACCAGCACCAGCGAGATCACGGTGACCTGCCAGGACAGCAGGAACATGGTGATCAGCACCAGGACCAGCGACACGGCGTTGGAGACCACCGAGGACAGCGTCGAGGTCAGCGCCTGCTGGGCGCCGATCACGTCGCTGTTGAGCCGGCTGACCAGCGAGCCGGTCTGGGCCCTGGTGAAGAACGCGATCGGCTGCTGCTGGACGTGCCGGAACACCTGCGTGCGCAGGTCGTAGATGAGGCCCTCGCCGATCCGGGAGGAGAACCAGCGCTGGGCCAGGGTGAGCATCGCGTCCAGCAGGGCCAGCCCCGCGGCCAGCCCGGCGATGCCGACAACCAGCGCGGTGTCCTTCTTCAGGATGCCGTCGTCGATGATCACCTTCAGCAGCAGCGGCACCGCGACCATGACCACCGCGTCGAGCACGACCACGCCCAGGAACAGGGCCAGCGAGCCGCGGTAGGGCCGGGCGTAGGAGGCGATACGGCGCACGCTGCCCGGCTTGAGCCGCTGGCTCGTGATCGACCGGTCACGAGTGAATGACCGCATGGTCTGCCAGCTACTCATCGACATACAGCCGACAACCGGACCCCGCCGGCAGAACTTCCCTGGTTTAGCTCAGGGCGTACTTAGCCAGGCGCGGGCAGTTTGGCGCTCAGCAGCTTGCGCTGCGCGCTGCGCTCGGCCGCCGCCTGCTCCTCGAGGCTGTTGCCCGAGGCCAGGGCCAGCAGTTCCTTGGTCGCCCGCGAGGCCGCGGCGTCCGTGGCCAGCAGCGCGGCGGCCAGGTCGCTCACCGCGTCGTCCAGTTCCTGGCCCGGCACCACCAGCTCGGCCATCCGCAGCACCGCGGCCTCGGCCGCGCCGACCAGGCGCGCCGTCAGGCACAGCTCCAGGGCCCGCGGCAGGCCGACGATCTCGACCAGCGGCTTGGTCCCCGTCAGGTCGGGCACCAGCCCGAGCGCGGGTTCCTTGATGCAGAGCTTGGCGTCGTCGGCGAGCACCCGCAGATCACAGGCCAGCGCCAGCTGGCAGCCCGCGCCGATGGCGTAACCGCGCACGGCGGCGATCGACACGATGGCGGGATCACGCAGCCACAGGTAGCCCGCCTGAAGTCCCGCGACCCAGTCCTCGAAGCCGGGCTCGGCAGCGCTCGGCGCCGGGTCCTCCCCCTGGACGCCCTCGGCCGAGAACAAGCGCAGGTCGATTCCGGCTGAGAACGATGGCCCGGCGCCGCGCACCACCACCACTCGCACCTGCTCGGGCAGGCTGGCGCCGATGTCGGCCAGGCCGTGCCACATGCGCGGCGTCATCGCGTTGCGCCGCTCGGGGCGGCTCAGCGTGACCGTCGCCACGGCGCCGCTGATGTCCAGGCTCAGCCCGCGGTCCGCCAGTTCAGCGGCACTCATCCCCACTGCGCTCACCACCACTGTGTTCACTACCACCAGGGGGTGAGCCGCCACGGGGCTTCCCCTCACGAGCCTTGATCACCAGCGCCTGCGGCACCCGGTGTTCCTGCCACAGGTGACGGTATCAGCGCTTTGCTTTGGCCTTGCCCCTGGTGGCACCGCCGCGTCCGCGCAACGTCACGCCGTTCTCGGACAGGATGCGGTGAATGAAGCCGTACGAGCGACCGGTAGACGCAGCCAGCGAACGGATGCTCTCGCCGGAGTTGTATCTCTTCTTGAGATCGGTCGCCAGCTTGGCTCGGTCGGCACCAGTGACCCGGGTGCCTTTCTTTAGGGTCTCCGTCACGCGTTCCTCCCGTTGAACTGAAGATGACCGCAGCGTTGCCGTATCTCCGCCATGATCACTCATCAGCCAGGGATCGGCTACCCACACGCGTGCAAAAAGATCTCCACTTTTACCGGGACCATGGCGAAGTGTCCTTTCTCAGGCCAGCGCCACGAGGTCGCCGAGTTCCTCGCTCCAGGCATCCTCGATGCCGTCGGGAAGCAGTACGACCCGCTCCGGGGAAAGCGCTTCCACCGCACCTTCATCGTGTGTGACCAGCACAATCGCACCCGCATAGCGGCGCAGCGCGGACAGGATCTCCGCCCGGCTGCCGGGATCCAGGTTGTTCGTGGGCTCGTCCAGCAGCAGCACATTCGCGCCCGATACGACCAGTAGCGCCAGCGCCAGCCGGGTCTTCTCACCGCCCGACAGCACGCCGACCGGTTTGGCCACATCATCGCCGGAGAATAGGAACGAGCCCAGGATGCCGCGCTGATCCGCCTCGCTCAGGTCCGGCGCCGCCGATCGCATGTTGGCCAGAACAGTGCGCTCGTTATCCAATGTCTCGTGCTCTTGTGCGTAATACCCGAGGCGCAGACCGTGGCCCGGCAGTACCTCGCCGGCATCAGGATCCTCAACTCCGGCCAGCAGTCGCAGCAGCGTCGTCTTCCCGGCTCCGTTGAGCCCGAGAACCACCACCCGTGATCCCCGGTCCACCGCCATATCGACGCTGGTGAATACCTCCAGCGAGCCATAGGACTTACTGAGTCCCCTGGCCGTCAGCGGGGTGCGGCCGCAATGCGCCGGCACCGGGAAGCGCAGCCTCGCCACCCGGTCCGCAGCGCGGTCGGCACTGACCCCGGCCAGCAGCTTCTCCGCGCGCTTGGCCATGCTCTGGGCCGCCTTGGCCTTGGTCGCCTTGGCCCGCATCTTGTCCGCCTGCGAGTTCAGCGAGGCCGCCTGCCGCTCGGCGTTGACCCGTTCGCGGCGGCGACGCCGGGCGTCGGTTTCCCGCTGGTCCAGGTAGGCCTTCCAGCCCAGGTTGTAGACGTCCAGCGTGGACCGGTCGGCGTCGAGGTGGAACACCTTGTTGACGACCGAGTCGAGCAGGGCCGTGTCGTGGCTGATGACCACCAGGCCGCCGCGGAACGAGCGCAGGTGATCGCGCAGCCAGCTCACCGAGTCGGCGTCCAGGTGGTTGGTCGGCTCGTCCAGCAGCAGCGTGTCCGAGCCGCCGAACAGGATCCGGGCCAGCTCCACCCGGCGGCGCTGGCCGCCCGACAGCGTGTGCAGCGGCTGCTTCAGTACCTTCTGCGGCAGGCCCAGGCTGGCCGACAGCGCCGCCGCCTCCGACTCGGCCGCGTAGCCGCCGAGCACCGCCAGCCGTTCCTCCAGCTGGCCGTACCGGCGCACCGCCTTGTCGCGGCGGCCCGGGTCGGTGCTGCCCATGTCCTGCTCGGCCGTGCGCAGCCCGACGAGCAGCGCGTCCAGGCCCCGCGCCGACAGGATCCGGTCCACTGCCAGCGCGTCGAGGTTGCCGACCCTGGTGTCCTGCGGCAGGTAGCCGACGGTGCCGGTGACCCGCACGCTGCCCGCCGCGGGCTGGCCCTCGGCCGCCAGTACCCGGGCCAGAGTCGTCTTGCCCGCCCCGTTGCGGCCCACCAGGCCGATCTTGTCGCCCGCGGCGACCTGGAAGGACACCGCGTCGAGCAGCAGCCGCGCGCCAGCGCGCAGCTCAAGGTCCTGAGCCGTGATCATGGGACAATCGCTCCAGAATTAGCAGTCGGACGGCATGTGGGCACACGTATCCCCTGAGACGGGGCGTGACGTCACGACATGAGCGGTTGCACGAGGTCGAGTCTACCTAGCGCAGGCACCGCCGGCCAAAGCGTTTGCGGCGCGGGCGAGGATCACCGCCTGGCCGGTTTCCGGCCCGGCCGGAAACCGGCATTGGGCTGGCCACGCCTGGGCTGGCTCATGATCGTGGTGGATTTGGGCCACGGGGGTGGCGCAAATCCACCACGATCATGGCCGACGCCCTGACCGGCTGGACGGGATTGGCACTTTGCGGCTGATGAGGGGCGTGTGACTGGGCCGGCGTCGGCACCCCGCCCTCCGCACAGCCCAGCCCACCCGGCTTCGGCCCCTCCGCGCAGTCCGCTGCGCGTCGCGCAGTCCGCAGCACGTCATCGGCAGCACGCCGTCCGCAGCACGCCGTCCGCAGCACGCCGACGGCGGCGCGTCGTTGGCGGCAGGTCGTCGGCGGCGCGTCATCGCGGCACGTCGGCGGCGGCCCCGCTTCTTGCTGTTATCAGATTGGCGCCTGTATCGGACGACGGCCAGATCACGCATTCCGGCTGGCCCTAATCGCGTGGACCATGATCCGGTAGCGCTTGCGGCCTCAGGGCCCGCTAACACTACGGGATCATGATGCGGCGGCAGGGTCGTCGGGGCTGGCGGGCTCGGTGAGGCGGATGTGGATGGCGGTGAACATCCGCGGGGCGCTCTTCAGCACGGCTAGCCGAGGATCGGGCACGGTCAGGAAGCGGTCGACGGCCAGGTCCAGGAACGGCCGCAGGCGCGGGTCGTCAGCCAGGCCGGACATGGCCCGCTTGTCACCGCCCAGCACGACCGCGTCCAGTCGTCCGTTGTAGGGCCCGAACACCGCCGCCGCGGTGTCGGCGGCGGCACCGAGCGCCTCGTTGGCCTGCTTCTCCCGGCGGCGGGCAAAGCGTCGCTGTGACTGGCCCCCGGCCGCGCTCCGACCGTGCACCAGCCGGGAGCCGACCTTGGACGCGGCCAGGTGCTGATCGGTACCGGTGAACACCCCGGCCGCGTAGCCGCCCAGCCGGACCAGCAGCACGCCCACGGTCCGGTCGGCCAGGGCGTGGGCGGCCATCCGGGTCGCGCTGGCCCTGGGCTCGTTGTCGCCGAGCTCATGGCTGGCCGCGTGGCGGCTGGCCGTAGCACCGCTGGCGAGATTGGCGCTGGCCCGGGTACCGCTGGCGGAGTCGGCGCTGGTGAGGTCAGTGCTAGGTGAGTCGGCACGGGCGGGGCCAGCGCTAGCCGAGTCGGCACCGGCGGGGCCAGCGCTAGCCGAGTCGGCCGGGCGGGGCCAGCGCTAGCCGAGTCGGCACGGCGGGGCCAGCGCTAGCCGAGTCGGCACCGGCGGGGCCAGCGCTAGCCGAGTCGGCACGGGCGGGGCCAGCGCTAGCCGAGTCGGCGCGGGCGGGGGCGGGCGGCAGGGGCGGGAACGGGATGTGGCATTCGGCGATGGCGCCGTCGGCGGCGTGGAATACCACGACCGAGGCTCCCGCCCTGGCACTCCCCCGAGCACTCCCTCGCTCGGCCGAGCCCGAGCCGCTGCCGGCCGGGTCGCCGGTGTCCGATTCGGGAGTGTCTGGGCTGAGGTACTGGGGTGGTCCAGTCAGGCCGCCGTGGCGGTCGGCGAAGGACTCCAGCCAGCCGGGCAGGCGGCCGGGAGCGACGTCCAGCCAGCGAGTCCGGCCAGGTAGCCCATTTTCCATTACGTACAGCTCCTCAGCGCCTACTATCCGTGACATGACGTCACCCGAGCTGGGCATCGCCACGGAGGACAACACTGCCATGGCCGGGCACGTCGCTGTCCCGCCGCAGGCCGGGGTAGTGATGAGCACCGGCGGTCTGGACGACGCGGTGGAGCGGGCGTTCGAGGCCGCGGTGCGGGAGGCCGCGCGGCTGGGCGACCTGCTTGACGCCCTGGCCACGGGGCGGCTCTGGGTGCCGGTGACGCTCGGGTCGAGCGGCCGACGGGCGCTGGCCGAGGGGGCGGTGCGGCTGCCGACGGTGCGGTACCTCGGGGACACGTTCGTGCCGGCGTATACATCGGCGACAAGGCTGCTGCGGGCGACGGAGGACCTGGCCCCTGGCGATCGGGCCACCGTCATCCCGCATGCAGTGGTGCGTGCCGCGGACCTGGCCCGGCGGCTGCCGCCGGACCTGGGCATCGCGCTGAACCCGGGCGGCAGCGAGAGCGTGCCGATCTACCGGGCGGGGGTGGCGCACCTGGCCGCCGAACGGACCATCGTGGGTACGTGCCGGGTCAGCGTGGGCCCGGTCGGGGTGCCGGTGCCGGGCGAGTTGCTGGGACTGGTCCGGGCGGGACTGGGCGGCGTCCGCGCGGTACGCCAGGCAGCGACGGCCTGGCTGGCCGTGGACCGGCGTGGCGAGAGCCTGGTCATCTCGGTGACGCTGGAGGACCCGGCCGACGCGGCGGCCAGGGACGCGGCGGTAGAAGCGGTACAGCATGCGGTGACGGCCGCGGGCGGGCCGGGCTGGCCGGTAGACGTGACGTTCCCCGGCGAGGGCGAGCCGGACGTGATCGACCGCTGGGTCGCCGCCCACACGGCGCCGTTCTACCAGCGGCCGGCCGCGGGGCTGCCGGCGACCGGGCTGCCGGCGCCCCGCCCCGCCAGCTCCTGAACTCCAGCCCCAGCGTCGAGTAGCAACTGCCCGCTCGGCGGCGGAGGGCGGTGCCCACGGTCGGCGGGGGCGCTTCTTGCTGTTATCAGCCGGGGCGGGGCGGGGCGGGGCGGGGTCGGGGCGGGGACGGGGACGGGGACGGGGACGGGTGGCGGCGGGGCTTGGCGGCCGACCGTGACTGTGAGCCAACCGGTGTGCGGCGGGCTACGGTTGGCGAGGTTCGGCGGGGCCCTGGATCAGGCCGTAGGCGATGGCCTGGTCGACGGTGAGCAGCCGCTCCTGGCGGGCGTCGGCGCGGATCTGGTCGACCTCGCGGCCGGTGACGTCGGCCAGGCGCTCGTAGAGGGAGTCGAGCATGACGCGCAGCTGCTCCTCGCGGGCGGCCAGCTCGGAGGCCCGGCCGTCGAAGTCGAGGCGGGGCTCGGCCAGGGTGAAGACGGCGCTGGGGTAGGCGCGGCGGTCGGAGCAGGCGGCGAGCACGCCGAGGGCGGGGCCGCTGAGCTGGCCGCTGGCGCGGGCACGGACCGGGACGCCGACGACGTCGAGCACGCCCATGACGGTCAGGGCGGCGGACAGGTCGGCGCTCAGGCCCTGAAGCTCCAGCCGGATCGGGTCGTCGCCCTCGGCGTCCAGGGTCAGCAACTGGGCGGACAGCCTGGTCGCGGCCTCGCCGTCGAGCAGGCCGCTGGCGATGACGATGCGCTGCTCGAGCAGCCGGTCGTAGAGGCCGGCGGGCCAGCCGCCGGGGTTCAGCCAGACCTGGGTCGGGGTGCTGACGGGGTCGGGCGCGCCGGGAGGGTCCGGCCAGCCGGGCGGCACGGGCCAGCCGGGCTCGCCGGGCTCCCCCGGCCGACCGGGCTGACCCGGCCGAACAGGCTCCCCTGGCCCGCCGGGCTGACCCGGGCGACCAGGCTGACCTGGCTGACCTGGGCGACCAGGCTGCCCCGGCCGAACAGGCTGCCCCTGGCCCGACCGGGCTGCCCTCGGGCCGACCGGGCTGACCCGGCTGACCTGGCTGACCCGGGCGACCGGGTTGCCATGGCTGATCTGGCTCCCCGGGCTGGCCGGGGCGGGGCGGGAGCCGGAAACCGGGCTGGCGGCGCGGGCCATCGGGGCCGCGGGTGATGCTCATGGCTGCCTCCTGTCGGCGGGCTGCTCGGCGGCGGCGGGCGGGGCGGGCGGTGGGGCGGCGGGCGGGTCGGCGGCGTGCAGCTGCCAGGAGATGTGGCCGCCGACGGCGGCGGCGTAGCGTTCGAGGGTGGAGGCGCGGGCGTCCGCGTCGCCGGACTCCAGCCGGGCGACGGCCGACTGCGAGGTACCCATGCGGGCGGCCACCTCGGTCTGCGACAGTCCGGCCGACTGGCGCTGGGCGGTCAGCTCGCGGACGAGCGCGCGACGCTCGGCCGACATGCGACGCAGTGCCATCTCCCGGAAACCGGGCAGCAGCGGGAGCCGGGGCGGCTGCGGCGGACCTTGTTCATCCATATCTTTTAAGGTATCTCATTAACGAGATAGCGCACCGCCGGGAACTGGCCCCCCGGAGCGGCTCCGGAGGGCCAGCCGACGGTTCTAGCTGGCGGCCTCGCGCCGGGCACGGTCGCGGGCGGCCCGGTTGAGCGAGCTCATCACGGCGCGCAGCGAGGCCCGGACGATGGACTCGCTGACGCCGACGCCCCACAGCACCTGGTCGCCGACCTCGATCTCGAGGTAGGCGGCGGCCTCGGCGTCGCGGCCGGCGGTGAGCGCGTGCTCGGCGTAGTCCAGCACGCGGACGCTGACGCCGCCCAGGCCCAGGTCGATCGGGGACAGCGCCTCGCAGAACGCGGCGATGGGGCCGTTGCCGACGCCGGTGAGCACGTGCTCGACGCCGAAGGCGCGCACGGTGGCGGTGATCCGCTCGGTGCCCTCGTCGTTCTGGGAGCTGAAGCTGACCAGCTCGAACGGGCCGTCGTCGAGATACTCGGCGGCGAAGATCTGCCACATGAGCGGCGCGGGGACCTCGCCGCCCTCGTCGTCGGTGTGCCGCTGGATCACGTGGCTGAACTCGATCTGGAGGCGGCGCGGCAGGTCGAGGTGGTGGTCGGTCTTCATGATGTAGGCCACGCCGCCCTTGCCGGACTGCGAGTTGACCCGGATGACGGCCTCGTAGGACCGGCCCACGTCCTTGGGGTCGATGGGCAGGTAGGGCATGGACCACGGCATCGCGCTGACGGGCTGCCCGGCCTCGGCGGCCACCTTCTCGAGGTGGTCGAAGCCCTTCTTGATGGCGTCCTGGTGCGAGCCGGAGAACGAGGTGTAGACGAGGTCGCCGGCGTAGGGGTGGCGCTCGTGCACGCCGATCCGGTTGCAGTACTCGACGGTGCGGCGGATCTCGTCGATGTCGCTGAAGTCGATCATCGGGTCGATGCCCTGGCTGTACAGGTTCAGGCCCAGGGTGATGAGGTCGACGTTGCCGGAGCGCTCGCCGTTGCCGAACAGGCAGCCCTCGACGCGCTCGGCCCCGGCCAGCACGGCCAGCTCGGCGTCGGCGGTGGCGGTGCCGCGGTCGTTGTGGGTGTGCACGGACAGGGCGATGTGCTCGCGGCGGCTGAAGTTGCGGCTCATCCACTCGATCTGGTCGGCGTACACGTTCGGCGTGGACCGCTCGACGGTGCAGGGCAGGTTGAGCACGATCTCCCGGTCGGGGCCGGGCTGCCAGACGTCCATCACGCCCTCGCAGATCTCCAGCGCGAAGTCCAGCTCGGTGTCCATGAAGATCTCGGGCGAGTACTCGTAGCCGAAGTCGGTGCCGGACAGGTAGCTCTCGGCGTACTTGATGACGGCCCCGGTGCCCTGGACCGCGACGGCCTTGCACTCCTCGCGGCCGTCGCCGCCCCAGCCGAAGACCACGTTGCGGAACATCGGAGCGGCGGCGTTGTACATGTGCACGGTGGCCAGCCGGGCGCCCGCGAGCGACTGCACGGTGCGCTCGATGAGCTCATCCCTGGCCTGGGTGAGTACGGAGATGCGTACGTCGTCGGGCACGGCGTCGCTCTCGATGAGGCCGCGGACGAAGTCGAAGTCGGTCTGGCTGGCGGCCGGGAAGCCGACCTCGATCTCCTTGTAGCCCATGCGGACCAGCAGGTCGAACATGGCCTGCTTGCGCGCGGTGTTCATGGGGTCGATGAGGGCCTGGTTACCGTCGCGCAGGTCGGTGGACAGCCAGCGCGGCGCGGCGGTGATCCGGGCCGACGGCCAGCGCCGGTCGGGCAGGTCCACGGGCGGGAAAGGCCGGTAGCGGTGGCGGGGCATGCCGGAAGGGCGCTGTCGATTGGCGGTGCTCATGAGGATGCTGCTCCTGGGGCTGCGAGATACGGACCGGAAGAAGTCGGTCGGCGCAGCACTACGACCCGCGACGAGGAGCCGACCGGTTGACTACCGGGCCTCGCCGCGGCTGCGAAGAAGCAGCACGCCAGTCATGGTGATCGCTACAGTAGCCGGCGGCCCGCGGCCGCGGGGCTGAACCCCCCGGTGCGGATGTCCCGCGAATCTGCGCAACTGGCTGGCGCGGCTCCCGATATGCGTTATATCGTGTTTGCGGTACTCACGATATATCGCTTTGATAATCAACGGATTATCCACGGGAGGGCCGATGATGCCCCCGGCCAGTCGCGGGATGGGGCGGCGCCTCATCGGCCAGTTCTTCCAGGTGGGTGAGGTCGCTGAGACGGCCCCGATCGCCGCGCGAATGCTGCGCATCACGATCACCGCGCCGGGCCAGGAGTGGGTACCGGGCCAGCAGGTGCGGGTTTGCGTGGGCAACGTGGGCTCGCCGTCGAGCTGGCTGGACGGGCTGCGCCGCACCTACTCGGTCTGGAGCTACGACGGCGAGCTGATGACCCTGTGCGTGCTGGACCACGGCGACGGGCCGGGGGCCCGCTGGGCCCGCGCGGTGCGGCCGGGCCAGGAGGTGCTGTTCGGCAAGCCGGAGGGGCCGCTGGTGGTGCGCCCGGCGCCGTACCACGTGTTCGTCGGCGAGGAGACGGCCTCGGTGGCGTTCGGGCCGATGATGGCGGCGCTGCTCGAGGCGGACCACGGGGCCGACATCCGCGGCGTCATCGAGGTCGGCTACCCGGCCGACCGCCTGCCACTGCCCGAAGGCGCGCTGCCCGACGAGCGGCTGGCCGAAGGGCAGCCGCCCGGCCCGCCGCTGGCCGACCGGCTGACCTGGCGCTACCGGCACGGAGCCCCCGCCGCCTCGTCCCAGGCGCTGCTGACGGCGGTCACGGAGCTGGACCTGCCCGGCGAGCCGGGCAGCGCCTACGTGGCCGGCGAGGCGCGCACCGTGCAGATGGTGGCGCAGCACCTGGTGCGCGACCGGGGCTGGCCGCGCCGCGCGATCCGCACCAAGCCGTTCTGGGCGCCGGGCCGCACCGGCCTGGACTAAGCGATCCGGGCTGGACTAGGCGATCCGGGTCACTCGGGGATCTCGACGGCCTGCCGGACGTGGCGGCGGCGGGTTCGCACGGCGAGGTCGATAAGCGTGATGGGGATGATCACGGCGATGGCGCCCTTGACGGCCCGGTCAGTCGGAGTCGCCGTGAAGATCGGACCCGCCGCGACGGCCCAGGTGAGCGCGATGCACAGGACCAGGCCATGGGCCATGTCGGCCTGGTGGAGCCATTGCCGCCACCGCCCTTGGCACACCAAGGCCACCTGCACGATCAGGCCGGCGATCACGAGGCCGAGCACGACCGGCCCGCGCAGCCGGAGAAAGTCCTGGTCATAAGCGAACGCATGGTAAGCCGCCGGCGGGGCGCTGCCGCCGGCGACCGCCCTGATCAGCCGGTCCGGGTCGAGAAGCACGAGCAGGCCAAGGACAAAGAAGACGATCGCGGCGGCCCGTCCCGTCCTGCTGATCTGGTCCGCGGGTATCGGGCGCGGCTTCCAGCCGGCGTCCGGCCGCCGCCGGCGGGCCCACGCCGCCACGGCGAAGCCCACCACGAGCAGGCCCAGCCACGCGAACACGTAAGGCCACGCCCGCTCGATCGCCTGCCCCAGGTCCCGGTGCTGGTCCGCCCGGCTGGTGAGCGCGTTCAGTACCGCGCCGAACGGGATCAGCACGGCGCCGGCCAGCGCGAAGATCAGGAAACTGCGGGTGTCCGCCGGGTCGATGAGCGTGACCGGCGAGCCGTAGCGCGCCGCTACGTCAGCCGCAGGCCGAAGCTGGCCAGCAGCGCGCGGGCCGCCTGCTCGCGGCCCGCCTGCTGGTCGCTGCCTCCCCGCTCGCTGCCTGCTCGGTCGCTGCCTGGTCGCTCGCCGCGGCGTCGACCTCCTCGCGCAGCAGCATCCGCAGCTCTTGCGCCACGTCACGGCGCTCCCGGCGCGGCAGGAGCACGACAACGTCGGCCACGTAACCGTCGATCAGCTCATCAGCGGTCATCGCACTATTCACCTTCCAGCAGGTGGTCCATCGCCTTGCTGAGGTCACGCCAGGAGGAGGTCAGCCGCTGGCAGAGGTCCGCGCCTTCGGCGCTGAGGATGTAGTAGCGCCGCGGCGGCCCCTGCGCGGCGCGCCATTCGCTGCTCAGCACGCCCTGCGCCTCCAGCCGGCGCAGCAGCGGGTACAGCGTGCCTTCTTCGACCCGGAGCCCGGTGTCCGCCAGCGACTGACGAAGCTCGTAGCCGTAGCGCAGGGTGCGCAGCTGGGACAGGACCGCGAGAACGACGACGCCACGGCGCAGCTCCTGCTCGAGCTTGTCGTAGGCGTCGCTTACCATGCACCACACAGTACCATGTGGCGCACAGTATGAATAATGATTAACAGATGGTTGTCCGCTGGGCCCTGGGCCAGCCGGCCGACGCCGGGTCAGGGGCAGCCGGCTAACGCCTGGTCAGACGTTGAACCCGAGTCAGACGTTGAACCCGAGCGCTCGCAGCTGCTCGCGACCGTCCTCGGTGATCTTGTCCGGGCCCCACGGCGGCATCCAGACCCAGTTGATGCGGAAGTCGCTGACCAGGCCGTCCAGGGCGTCCCTGGTCTGGTCCTCGATCACGTCGGTCAGCGGGCAGGCCGCGCTGGTCAGGGTCATGTCGATGGTGAGCGTCCGGTCCTCGCCCAGCGTGACTCCGTAGATCAGGCCGAGGTCCACGACGTTGACCCCGAGCTCGGGGTCCACCACGTCACGCAGCGCCTCCAGCAGGTCCTCGGTCTCCGGGCCCAGGGGGGCGCCCAGCTGCTCAGGAAGCTGCCCGTCGGCGACCTGCTCGTCAGTCAGTTCCGTGCTCTGGTCGCTCATGTCTGCTCCGTCTCTGCTCTCCGGGGGTCGCCCGGCTCCGGCTCGCCGGCTTCCGCCAGCGCGCGGGCGGTCGCGTCCTTCCACGCCATCCAGCCGAGCAGCGCGCACTTGATGCGGGCCGGGTACTTGGCCACGCCCTCGAACGCGACCGCGTCGCCGAGCACGTCCTCGTCCGGCTCGCCCTCGCCACGGGACTGCATCAGCGCCAGGAACTCCGCGCTGACGTCCATGGCCTCGGCTACCGTCTTGCCTACCACCATGTCGGTCAGCATGGACGTGCTGGCCTGGCTGATCGAGCAGCCGAGCGCGTCGTAGGACACGTCGGCCACGACTGGCTCGCCGGCGGCGTCCTTGAGCGCCACCCGCAGGGTGACCTCGTCGCCGCAGGTCGGGTTGACGTGGTGCACCTGCGCATCAAAGGGCTCCCGCAGGCCCTTGAGGTGCGGGTGCCGGTAGTGGTCCAGGATGATCTCCTGGTACAGGGACTCGAGCTGCATCACGCCGCCTTCAACACGCCCGCATGCGCTGGTGTTCCGCCCCGCCCGGGTACCGCGCGAGACGCCCCGCTATCCGCCCCGCTATCCGCCCTGCTGCCTGGCATGCCGCCCGGCCTGATGCCCCCGAACGCGGACATATCATGCCGTCCCGAAGAACTTCTGCGCCTGCCGGATCCCGTCCGCCAGCGCGTCGACCTCGTCGTGGGTGTTGTACAGGTAGAAGCTGGCCCGGGTGCTGGCCTGCACGCCGAGCGCGCGGTGCAGCGGCCACGCGCAGTGATGGCCGGTTCGCACGGCGATGCCCAGCTCGTCGAGCACCTGGCCCACATCATGGGGATGCACGCCGTCGACCACGAACGAGATTGCCCCGCCGCGGTTCTCGGTGGTCAGCGGGCCGAGGACCCGCACGCCGGGGATGGCGGTGACGGCCTCCAGGCCGTGCTCGGTCAGCGACTCCTCGTGCGCGGCCACCCGGGCCATGCCGATGGCGTCCAGGTAGTCGCAGGCCGCGGCCAGCCCGACCGCCTGCGCGGCCGGCGGCACGCCGGCCTCGAACCGCTCGGGCGGGGGCAGGAACGTCGAGCCCTCCATCCGGACGACCTCGATCATGGACCCGCCGGTCACGTACGGCGGCATGGCCTCGAGCAGCTCGCGCCGCCCCCACAGCACCCCGATGCCGGACGGGCCGAGCATCTTGTGCGCGGAGAAGGCCAGGAAGTCGGCGCCGAGCGCGGCCACGTCCACGGGCTGGTGCGGCACCGACTGGGCCCCGTCCGCCACGACCAGCGCACCGCGGGCATGCGCGAGCCGGGCGATCTCCGCCACGGGCGGGACGGTGCCGGTGACGTTGGACTGGTGGGTCACCGCGACGACCCGGGTCCGGTCGTTAATCAGCTCGCCGGCGTTGCTCAGGTCGAGCCGGCCGTCCGGGGTCACCCCGAACCAGCGCAGCGTGGCGCCGGTGCGCTGGCACAGCTGCTGCCAGGGGACCAGGTTGGCGTGGTGCTCCATCTCGGTGACGAGGATCTCGTCGCCGGGCCCGACGCGGAACCGCTCGGCCTCCGGCCCGGCCGTGGCGGCGTTGCTCATCGCGTAGGCGATGAGGTTCAGGGCCTCGGTGGCACTCTTGGTGAAGATGATCTCGCCGGGGTCAGCGCCGATGAACTCGGCCACCCGCACCCGCGCGCCCTCGTAGGCGTCGGTGGCCTCCTCGCCCAGCAGGTGCGCGCCGCGGTGCGCGGCGGAGTTGTGCACGGTGTAGAAGTCGCGCTCGGCGTCCAGGACCTGGCGCGGCTTCTGCGAGGTGGCCCCGGAGTCCAGGTAGATCAGCGGGTGCCCGCCGCGGACCGCCCGGCCCAGGATCGGGAAGTCGGACCGGACCGAGTCGGAGTCCAGCGGCGACAGGGTCGCGCCGCCCAGCCGCACCGTCTCGCTCGCGGTCGTCATGCCGTCGCTCCTGCCGTGAGGAAGCGCTCGTACCCGCTGGACTCCAGCTCCTCGGCAAGCTCGGAGCCGCCCTCGGCGACGATCCGCCCGCCGACGAACACGTGCACGAAGTCGGGCTGCACGTAGCGCAGGATCCGGGTGTAGTGGGTGATCAGCAGTACGCCATGACCGGCGTCCTCGCGGAACCGGTTGATGCCGGCCGAGACCACGCGCAGGGCGTCGATGTCGAGGCCCGAGTCGGTCTCGTCGAGGATGGCGATCTTGGGGTTCAGCAGCTCAAGCTGGAGGATCTCGTGGCGCTTCTTCTCGCCGCCGGAGAAGCCCTCGTTGAGGTTGCGCTGGGCGAACGCCGGGTCCATGGACAGGCCCTTCATGGCGGTGTTCAGCTCCTTGACGAAGGCCCGGAGCTTGGGCGCCTCGCCGCGGACCGCGGTGACCGCGGTGCGCAGGAAGTTGGACACGGTGACGCCGGGCACCTCGACCGGGTACTGCATGGCCAGGAACAGCCCGGCCCTGGCCCGGGCGTCCACGCTCATGGTCAGCACGTCCTCGCCGTCCAGCGTGATCGAGCCCTGGGTGACCTGGTACCGGGGGTGACCGGCGATCGCGTACGCCAGCGTCGTCTTGCCCGACCCGTTCGGCCCCATGATCGCGTGCGTCTCGCCCGCCTTGACCGTCAGGTTCACGCCGCGCAAGACCTCCCGGGCCTCGCCAGCCGCATCCGTCACGCTGGCGTGCAGGTCACGGATCTCAAGGGTGGACATCGTCTCTCCTGTGTATCTATTCGGCTGTGCTTCTGTTCAGCGCTTCTGTTCAGCGCTGGGGCGAATCTAGGACGGCAGGCCGACGTAGACGTCGTCGCCGTCGATCCTGACGGGGTAGGTGGCCACCGGCTCGGTAGCCGGAGGCCCGGTGGGCTTGCCGGTGCGCACGTCGAAGCAGGAACCGTGCAGCCAGCACTCCACGGTGTGGTCGTAGACCTCGCCCTCGGACAGCGGGACTTCCTCGTGCGAGCAGACGTCCCTGAGGGCGTAGACCTCGCCCTCCGCGCGGACGATGGCCACCGGCACGCCGCCGAGCTCGACGCCGAGCACGCCCTCCGCGGGCACCTCAGAGATGGCGCACGCCCGCTCGAACCGGGCCTCGCTCATGCTGTGTCTCCCGCGGGTGCCGTGCCTCCCGAGGGTGCCGTGCCTGCCGAGGGAGTTCCGGCGGCCAGCTCACGCAGCTCGCGCTCGATCTCGGCGCTGATCCGGCCCCGCAGCTCGGGCACCTCGATCTGGTCGATCAGCTGGCCGAAGAAGCCCTGGATCACCAGGCGCCGGGCCTCCTCCAGCGGGATGCCGCGGGCCATCAGGTAGAACAGGTGCTGGTCCTCCAGGCGGCCGCTGGTGCTGGCGTGGCCCGCGCCGAGCACCTCGCCGGTGAGGATCTCCAGGTTCGGCACGGAGTCGACCCGGGTGCCGTCGGTGAGCACCAGGTTGCGGTTGTACTCGTAGGTGTCGGTCCCGGTGGCCTCGGCCCGGATGACCACGTCGCCGATCCAGACCGCGTGCGCGTCCTGGCCCTGGAGCGCGCCCTTGTAGGACACCCGGCTGCGGCAGTTGCGCTCCGCGTGGTCCACGAACAGCCGGTGCTCCAGGTGCTGGCCCGCGTCGGCGAAGTAGATCCCGCGCAGCTCGGCGTCGCCGCCAGGCCCCGCGTACCGCACCGACGGCACCATCCGGACGACACTCCCGCCCAGCGTCACGGCCGTGTGCGTGAACCGGGCGTCCCGCCCCAGCCGCGCATGGTGATGCGACAGGTGCACGGCGTCGCCGTCCCAGTCCTGAAGGGACACCACGGTCAGCGCGGCCCCGTCACCCACCAGGAACTCGACGTTGTCCGCGTAGGTGGCCGACCCCGTGTACTCCAGCACCACCACGGCCCGGGCATTGGCCTTGACCTCCACGACGGTGTGCCCAAACGCCGGAGCCTCCGCGCCCTCACCGCGAACGCTGACCCAGCTAACCCCCGTGCTCTCAGCCCCCTCAGGCACCGTGAGCACCGTGGCCTCGGCAAAGCTCGCGAACGCCCGCGCGCTGACCCGATCGGTCGGCACGTAGGCGGCGCCGAGCCGGGGATCACCGTGTTCGGGGTTCTCAACGGTGATCCCCGGCGCGGCGTCGACTGCGACGCTAACCTTCCCATCACCGTGGGCCTCATCCGAATGCAACCCCCGAAGCCGGCGCAGCGGCGTAAACCGCCACTCCTCCTCGCGCCCGGCAGGCACCGGGAAGTCCGCGAGATCGAACGACTGCCGCTCGTGCAGCCTCGAAACGGGCGCCGCCGACTCGACGGCCCCCTGCAGGACCGACATCAGCCGACGGCTCCTTCCATCTGCAGCTCGATGAGCCGGTTGAGCTCGAGCGCGTACTCCATCGGCAGTTCGCGCGCGATGGGCTCGACGAAGCCGCGGACGATCGTGGCCATGGCCTCGTCCTCAGTCATCCCCCGGCTCATCAGGTAGAACAGCTGATCCTCGGAGATCTTCGAGACCGTGGCCTCGTGGCCCATCTCCACGTCGTCCTCGCGGATGTCCACATAGGGGTAGGTGTCGCTGCGGCTGACCGTGTCGACCAGCAGCGCGTCGCACTTCACCGTGGACCGGGAGTGCTCGGCGCCCTCCTGGACCTGGACCAGGCCGCGGTAGGAGGTCCGGCCGCCGGCCCTGGCCACCGACTTGGACACGACGCTGGAGGACGTGTTCGGCGCGCAGTGCACCATCTTGGACCCGGCATCCTGGTGCTGGCCCGCCCCGGCGAACGCCACCGACAGGGTCTCGCCACGGGCGTGCTCGCCCATCAGGTAGACGGCCGGGTACTTCATGGTGACCTTGGAGCCGATGTTGCCGTCGACCCACTCCATGGTCGCGCCCTCGTAGGCCACCGCCCGCTTGGTGACCAGGTTGTACACGTTGGCCGACCAGTTCTGGATGGTGGTGTACCGGCAGCGGGCGCCCTTCTTGACGATGATCTCGACGACCGCCGAGTGCAGCGAGTCCGACGAGTAGATCGGCGCCGTGCAGCCCTCGACGTAGTGAACGTAGGCGTCCTCGTCGACGATGATCAGGGTCCGCTCGAACTGGCCCATGTTCTCGGTGTTGATCCGGAAGTAGGCCTGCAGCGGGATCTCCACGTGCACGCCCTTGGGCACGTAGATGAACGAGCCGCCGGACCATACCGAGGTGTTCAGCGCCGCGAACTTGTTGTCCCCGACCGGGATCACGGTCGCGAAGTACTCCTGGAACAGCTCCGGGTGGTTGCGCAGCGCGGTGTCGGTGTCCTCGAAGATGACGCCCTGCTCCTCAAGGTCCTCGCGGATCTTGTGGTAGACGACCTCCGACTCGTACTGCGCCGCGACGCCCGCGATCAGCCGCTGCTTCTCGGCCTCCGGGATGCCCAGCCTGTCGTAGGTGCTCTTGATGTCCGCCGGAAGGTCGTCCCAGCTCGCGGCCTGCTTCTCGGTCGAGCGGACGAAGTACTTGATGTTCTCGAAGTCGATCCCGGACAGGTCCGAGCCCCAGGTCGGCATGGGCTTGCGCCGGAACAGCTTCAGGCCCTTCAGCCGCAGGTCGAGCATCCACTCCGGCTCGTTCTTCTTGGCCGAGATGTCCCGGACGACATCCTCGGACAGGCCGCGGCGGGCCGCGGCGCCCGCCGCGTCCGAGTCGGCCCAGCCGAACTTATAACGCTCCAGCCCCTCTAGCTCGGGGTGTGCGGTTGTCGTCATGCGGAGATTCCTCCGGACTTGGTGTCGGTTGATCGGTTATGCCGCAGCCCGGGCGGCGTGACATGGGTGGTGCAGATCCCGTCGCCGTGGGCAATCGTGGCCAGCCGCTGTACAGGCGTACCCAGCAGCCGGCCGAACGCTTCAGTTTCCGCCTCGCAGAGTTCGGGGTACTGCTCGGCGACGTGCGCCACCGGGCAGTGGTGCTGGCAGAGCTGCTCTCCCCCGCCGGCCACGGCCGCGTCGCTCGCGCAGGCCGCGTACCCGTCGGCGGACAGCGCCTCGGCCAGCGCCTGGACCCGCTCGCCCGCCTTGGCGGACTCCACGACGGGCCGGTAGCGGCGCTCCAGCTCGGAGATCTGCCGCTGCGCGAACTGGGTCACCGCCTGCGGCCCCGCGGTCTCGGCGATGAAGCGCAGCGCGCTGGTGGCCAGGTCGTCGTAGGCATGCTCGAACGCGCTACGGCCGGCGTCGGTGATGGCGAACAGCCGGGCCGGGCGCCCGCGTCCGCGGTTCCCGTAGGGTCGTGCGATCCTGGTCTCGATCAAGCCGTCGGCCAGCAGGTTGTCCAGATGGCGCCGGACGGCGGCGGAGGTCAGGCCCAGCCGGGCGGACAGGCCGGCCGCGGTGACCGGTCCGTTCTCCAGGATCAGCCGGGCGATGCGGCCCCTGGTGCTCCGCTCGGACCCCAGGGCCCCGGCGGCTGCGGACTCGGGCACAGCGCTGCGACCGGTGCCGCCGGCACCGGCTCACGCCTGTGTCTGGGCTCGCCTGAGCGGGCCCGGCTCCGTGTCCCATACTTTTCACAACATCATTGTGCCGTAATTCGTTCCTGCCCCGCAACGCGGGGCCGGCCAAGCGCAAACTGGGATGATGGCGGCCATGGAGACAGCGGCCGCGGCGCGGCGGATGTGGACCCTCTTCGAGCCGGTCCACGTGGTGACCTACTTCGCTCCCGAGGCCCGGCAGGGCTTCGAGGAGGCCGGGCTGCGCGGATTCTGGCGCGGCTACTTCGCGGGCCGGGCCGCCCCGATCGGGGCGGTGGACGCACCGCCGGTGATCGCGGCGTTCTTCAGCTTCGCGCCGCCGTTCGTGCGCCGGGCGCTGCCCGCGGTCTGGGGCATGGCCACCCCGGAGCAGGCCCTGGCGGCCCGGACGGCCGGCGCGGTGGCGGCGATCCGCCGGCTGGTCGCCGAGGGCGACGGCGCGGCTGGCCACGGCGCTGGCGGTGACGGCGGTGACGGTGGTGACGGTGGTGACGGTGGTGACGGGCGTGCGGACGGTGGCTCCGCCGGTGCGGCCGGGGCGGCCGGAGCAGCCGGAGCAGCCGGAGCGGCCGGGGCGCTGCGCGCCGCCGCCGACCTGCTGGCCGCGGCGACCGAGGAGCTGGACATGGCGGGCCGCCCGCTGGGCGCGCCGAACGCAGCTTTGCCCGCGCCCGACGAGCCGGTGGCCCGGCTGTGGCACGCGGCGACCGTGCTGCGCGAGCACCGCGGCGACGGCCACATCGGGGCCCTGGTCGCCGCCGGGGTGGACGGCTGCGAGGCGCTGACTCTGCGGGTAGCCAGGGGCCAGGCCGAGGGCGCCGGGCCGTCCCGTGCGCAGTTGCAGCCCGCGCGCGGCTGGACCGACGAGGAGTGGGACGCGGCGGCGGACCGCCTGGCCAGCCGGGGCTGGCTGGATGCGGCCGGGGCGATCACCCCGGCGGGCCGGGCGGCGCACCAGGCCATCGAGGACGCGACCGACGTGGCGGCCGCGCGGCCCTGGGCCCGGCTGGGCACGGAGCGGACCGAGGAACTGGCCCGGCTGCTGACCCCGACGTCACTGGCCTGCGCGGCCGTGCTGCCGTTCCCGAACCCGGTCGGCCTCCCCCGCCCCGCCACGCCCTGAACCCGGTTTCCGGCGTCGCCGAAACCCCGCCGACCATGATCGTGACCGACATACCGCAGCGCAATACGGCGAGTCGGTCACGATCATGAGCGGCCGCCACCCCGGTGAGCTTGCCTGGGGTAGATGGGGCGCATCGGGGCGCATGGGGCGAGTGTGACTCGGCGACGGCGGCGCTGGGGGCCGGTCAGTGCGCTCCGGGAGCTGGGCTAAGCAGCCACCGGGCCGGCCCGCACCCGGCCTGGGCGGGTGCGCGGCACCGAGGCTGAGCACCCACGGCGCGGGCCACCACCGTTGGCCAGGCCACGCCCGCTAGGTCAGGAAGCCGCGCAGCAACGCGGCCGTGCCGGCCAGGTGCTCGGCCACCGCCTTGCGGGCCCGGGCCGGGTCGCCGGCCAGGATCGCCGTCACGATCGCCGCGTGCTGCCCGGCCGTGTGGTTGATGTTGCGCTGGAGCACCGGGATCGCGTTGAGCAGGTCGTTGAGCCGCATCCGGGCGTCGGTGCAGGCGGCCAGCAGCAGGCTGGAGCCCGTCAGCTCGGCGATGGTCAGGTGGAACAGGGTGTCCAGCCGCCGGTAGTCCTGCGGGCGGGCCGCGTTCACCTCGCCCAGCCGGGCCAGCAGCACCGCACGCGGGCCCGCGCCGTCCAGCCCCGGCCCGCTGCCATCCGCCCGGCCGGGCAGCAGGCCGCCCGCCCGGACCGACTCGGCCAGGGCCTCGGCCGCGCCCGACTCCACGGCCAGCCGGAACGTCAGCGCGTCGGTCAGGTTGTCCCCGTCCTCGGTGGCCAGCCGGCGCAGCTCGCCCTGGTCCGGCGCGGGCGGGGTGTAGGTGACGAAGGTGCCGCCGTACCGGCCCCGCCGGCAGCGAGACGTAGCCCGCCTGCTGGAGCTCGCGCAGTGCCTCGCGCAGGTTGGTCCGGCCGATGCCGAGCTGCGCGGCCAGGTCCCGCTCGGGCGGGAACCGCTCGCCCTCGGCGATGAGGCCCAGCTTGATCGCGGTCAGCAGCCGCTCGACGGTCTCCTCGAACGGGTTGCCCTTGCGGACGGGCCGCAGGACCGCGGCCAGGTCAACCCCGGTGCTCACCCTTCACCGCCCTCCGCTCGGACTGCCCGCCCGGAGTTTAGGCCGGCCTCGGTGCCCGGCACGCGGATCCCCCCCGTACCCGCGTGCCGGGCACGAGACTCCGGACACCCCAGCTATCAAGCCGGGCCGGGGTGCCAGGCCCATGTGGCGTGCATGTAACGAATGCCGCCGGACTCTTGACATTTACGCTGGTCTCAACATCATTGGTTCAACAATAGACCATTGAAAAACCCACCCGCCAGCCCCAGCGTGGGGGACGGCGCGCGGCAGCCTCATCCGCAGTACCGACCCCGCAGTACCGAAACCCCGCAGTTCGGACATAAGGAGCAGGCCGTGGCGGTCAACGAGCAAGCCTCGCCGCTGAGCAGCGACGAGGAAGAACTTCACCGGCTGGGCTACGCGCAGGAGCTGCGCCGCCGCATGTCGGGCTTCTCCAACTTCGCGGTCTCGTTCACGATCATCTCGATCCTGTCCGGCTGCCTGACCCTGTACGGGTTCGGCATGAACACCGGCGGGCCGGTCGTGATCGTCTGGGGCTGGCCATTCGTCGGCATCATGACGCTGTTCGTCGGCCTGGCCATGGCCGAGGTGTGCTCGAGCTTCCCGACGGCGGGCGGCCTGTACTACTGGGCGGCCAAGCTGGCCCCGAACAACGGCGCCGCGTGGGCCTGGTTCACCGGCTGGTTCAACTTCCTGGGCCAGGTCGCGGTCACGGCCGGCATCGACTTCGGCTGTGCCCTGTTCATCAGCGCCTTCCTCGACCTGCAGTGGAACGTCTCGGCGTCGGCACCGCACGTCGTCCTGGTCTACGCCATCGTGCTGGCGCTGCACGGGGTCCTGAACCAGTTCGGCGTCCGGCTGGTCGCCCTGCTCAATGACGTGAGCGTGTGGTGGCACCTCCTCGGGGTCCTGATCATCGTGGGGGTGCTGGCCTTCACGCCGGCCCACCACCAGACGGCCAGCTTCGTGTTCACCAAGTTCGTCAACAACACCGGCTTCAGCAGCGGCCTGTATGTGGTCCTGATCGGGCTCCTGCTGGCCCAGTACACCTTCACCGGCTATGACGCCTCCGCGCACATGACGGAGGAAACCCACGACGCGGCGCGCAGCGGACCGCGCGGCATCGTGAGCTCGATCATCGTCTCGCTGATCGCCGGGTGGATCCTGCTGATCGGGGTCACCTTCGCGATCCAGAACTACTCCGGCGAGGTCGGCTCGGCCACCGGTGTACCGCCGGCCCAGATCTTCATCGACTCGCTCGGCGCCACCGGCGGCAAGCTGCTGCTGCTGATCGCGATCGGCGCCCAGCTGTTCTGCGGCATGTCCTCGGTGACGGCCAACTCGCGGATGATCTACGCGTTCTCCCGTGACGGCGCGCTGCCCGGCTCGGCGTTCTGGCACCGGGTCAACAAGCGCACCCGCACTCCCACCAACGCCATCTGGCTGGCGGCCGGCTTCGCCTTCCTGCTCGGCCTGCCCTACCTGTGGAACTACGCGGCGTACGCCGCCGTGACCTCGATCGCGGTCATCGGGCTGTACATCGCCTACGTCATGCCGACGTTCCTGCGGCTGCGCCAGGGCGACAACTTCCAGCGCGGGCCCTGGCACCTGGGCCGGTGGAGCAAGCCCATCGGGATCATCGCGGTGACCTGGGTCGTGATCATCACGATCTTGTTCATGCTGCCGCAGGTCAGCCCGATCACGGCGGGCAACTTCAACTACACCGTGGTCGCGGTGGCCGTGGTGCTCGGCTTCGCGGGTATCTACTGGCTGGTCTCGGCCCGCAAGTGGTTCACCGGCCCGCGGGCTCAGGGCTCGGCCGAGCAACTGGCCGCGATCGAGCGCGACCTGTCGGAGTAGAGATCGGCCCTGGCTGCGCCTGACCGTCCGCCTGACCTGTCCGCCCGACAACTGTCCGCCTGACAACAGCAGCCCGACAAGCCCGAGAACCGAGAACGGAGTCTGATGCCGCTTATCCGGGGCCACGGCCCGTACAGCCAGCAGCGCGGGATGCTCAGCCTGGAGCGGCTCCGGGTGGAGGTCGGTGAGGGCGAGGTCGACACCGTGATCCTCGCCTTCACCGACATGCAGGGCAGGCTCCAGGGCAAGCGGCTGTCGGCCGAGTTCTTCCTCGACGAGGTGGCCGAGCACTACTCCGAGGGCTGCAACTACCTGCTGGCCGTGGACGTCGACATGAACACCGTCGACGGCTACGCGATGTCCTCGTGGTCGACCGGGTACGGCGATTTCGTGCTGCGGCCCGACATGGACACCATGCGCCGGGTGCCCTGGCATCCGGCCACCGCGCTGGTCATCGCCGACCTGACCTGGCTCGACGGCTCGCCGGTGGCCGCCTCGCCGCGGCAGATCCTGCAACGGCAGACGGACCGGCTGGCCGAGCGCGGCTGGGAGGCGCTGGCCGGCACCGAGCTGGAGTTCGTCGTCTACAACGACACCTACGAGCAGGCCGCCGAGAAGAACTACGCCAACCTGGAGCCCGCCAACCAGTACAACGTGGACTACTCGATCCTGGGCACCTCCCGGATCGAGCCGCTGCTGCGCCGGATCCGCAACGGGATGTCCGGCGCGGGCATGTACGTCGAGTCGGCCAAGGGCGAGTGCAACCTCGGCCAGCACGAGATCGCCTTCCGGTACGCCGAGGTGGTCACCACCTGCGACAACCACTCGATCTACAAGACCGGCGCCAAGGAGATCGCGGCCCAGGACGGCATGAGCATCACGTTCATGGCCAAGCCCAACGCCCGCGAGGGCAACTCCTGCCACATCCACCTGTCGCTGCGCGACGAGGAGGGCCAGCCCGTGCTGGCCGGGGACGGCCCGTACGGGCTGTCCAAGACCGGCGAGCACTTCCTGGCCGGCCAGCTGGCCGCGCTGCGCGAGCTGACCCTGTGCTACGCGCCGAACATCAACTCCTACAAGCGCTACGTGCCGGGCAGCTTCGCGCCCACCGCCGTGCGCTGGGGCGTGGACAACCGCACCTGCGCCCTGCGCCTGGTCGGCCACGGGCAATCGCTGCGGCCCGAGAACCGGGTGCCCGGCGGGGACGTGAACCCCTACCTGGCCGTGGCGGCGATGATCGCCGCCGGGCTGAACGGCATCGAGCACGAGCTGCCGCTGGAGCCCGAGTTCGCGGGCAACGCCTACGCCGACGACAGCGTCCGGGTCCCGCACACCCTGCGCGACGCCCTCGAGCTGTGGGAGAACAGCGAGCTGGCCGCCGCCGCGTTCGGCACCGAGGTCGTCGAGCACTACGCCAACTACGCCCGCGTCGAGCTCGCGGCGTTCGACGCCGCGGTGACCGACTGGGAGCTGCGGCGGGCCTTCGAGCGGCTCTAGAAACACCTTTTTCCCTAACAAGCTCCGCCAGCAGGCAACACCCTCAGGAAGCGAGTCATGCCCCAGTCCACCGGCCAGGAGTACACCGTCGTCAACCCGGCCACCGAGCAGCCCGTCACCACCATCGGCCAGACCAGCGCGGAGGAGACCGACGCCGCCGTGGCCCGGTCCGCCGTGGCCCAGGCCGCCTGGCGGCAGGTCGCGCCCGGCGACCGGGCCCGGCTGCTGCGCGCCTTCGCCGCCGAGGTCGACGCGCACGTCGAGGAGCTGGCCGCGCTGGAGGTGGCCGGGTCCGGGCACCCCATCGGCCAGGCCACCTGGGAGGCCCAGCACGTCCGGGACGTGCTGCTGTACTACTCGGCCGCGCCGGAGCGGCTCACCGGCCGGCAGATCCCGGTGGCCGGCGGGCTCAACGTGACGTTCCAGGAGCCCCTCGGCGTGGTCGGCCTGATCGTGCCGTGGAACTTCCCCATGCCGATCCTGGCCTGGGGCATGGCCCCGGCCCTGGCCGCCGGCAACACCGTGGTCTGCAAGCCGGCCGAGATGACCCCGCTGACCGCCCGGCGGATCGGCGAGCTGGCCCTCTCCGCCGGCCTGCCCGAGCACGTGTTCCAGGTGCTGCCGGGCAAGGGCAGCGTGGTCGGCCAGCGGCTGGTGGACCACCCGCAGGTCCGCAAGATCGTGTTCACCGGGTCCACCGAGGTGGGCCGCCAGATCATGGCGGGCTGCGCCCGGCACATCAAGCGGGTCACCCTGGAGCTGGGCGGCAAGAGCGCCAACATCGTGTTCGCGGACTCCGACCTGGAGCGCGCCGCGGCCACCGCGCCCTACGCGGTGTTCGACAACGCGGGCCAGGACTGCTGTGCCCGGTCCCGGATCCTGGTCCAGCGCTCGGCCTACGACCGGTTCATGGAGCTGCTCGAGCCGGCCGTGCAGGGCGTCCAGGTCGGCGACCCCGCGCTCAGCCAGACCCAGATGGGGCCGCTGATCTCGGCCGCGCACCGGGCCAGGGTGGCCAGCTACGTGCCCGACGACGCGGCGGTGGCCTTCCGCGGCAGCGCGCCGGACGGGCCCGGCTACTGGTTCCCGCCCACCGTGCTGGCCCCGGCCGGCGCCGACTCCCCCGCGTTCGTGGACGAGGTGTTCGGGCCGGTCGTCACGGTGACCCCGTTCGAGGACGAGGCCGACGCGGTGGCCATCGCCAACGACACCCCCTACGGCCTGTCCGGCTCGATCTGGACCGGTAGCGTGGGCCGGGCCATCCGGGTCGCCCGCGCCGTGGAGACCGGCAACCTCTCGGTCAACTCACACGCGTCGGTGCGCTACTGGACGCCGTTCGGGGGATTCAAGCAGTCGGGGCTCGGCCGCGAGCTCGGGCCGGACGCGCTGGACGCCTTCACCGAGACCAAGAACGTCTTCATCTCGACCGACTAGTTCCAGGGCCACAAGGCGGCCCCGGAACTAGTCGGGTGCTGCCAACACCGTTCGCCGTTGCCAACACCTGAGGGAGCGAGCTGATGAAACGCCTGGAGAATCGGGTCGCGGTCGTGACCGGGGCCGGGAGCGGCATCGGGCTGGCCACCGTGCGGCGGTTCGCGGCCGAGGGGGCCAAGGTCGTGGCCGTGGACATCGACGAGGCCGCGGGCAAGGCCGCGGCGGCCGAGGTGGACGGCTTCTTCTTCGCCGTCGACGTGGCCAGCGAGGAGCAGGTCCGGGCGATGTTCGACGACGTCGCCCGGCGCCTGGGCCGGATCGACATCGCGTTCAACAACGCGGGCATCTCGCCGCCGGACGACGACTCCATCCTGACCACCGGCCTGGCCGCCTGGCAGCGGGTCCAGCAGGTCAACCTGACCTCGGTCTACCTGTGCTGCAAGTACGTGATCCCGCACATGCAGCGCCAGGGCAAGGGCTCGATCATCAACACCGCCTCGTTCGTGGCCGTGCTGGGCGCGGCCACCTCGCAGATCTCCTACACCGCGTCCAAGGGCGGGGTGCTGGCCATGACCCGTGAGCTCGGCGTCCAGTTCGCCCGCGAGGGCATCCGGGTCAACGCCCTGTGCCCGGGGCCGGTCAGCACGCCGCTGCTGCGCGAGCTGTTCGCCAAGGACCCCGAGCGGGCCGCCCGGCGCCTGGTCCACGTGCCGATGGGCCGGTTCGGCGAGCCCGAGGAGATCGCGGCGGCCGTGGCCTTCCTGGCCAGCGACGACTCCTCGTTCATGACCGCGTCGTCATTCCTGGTGGACGGTGGCATCAGCGGTGCCTACGTGACGCCTTTGTAGGCTGGGTCCATGCCACCGCCGATACGTCCGCCGACACGCCCGCTGATCGGGATCAGCTCCTACTGCGAGACGGCCCGCTGGGGCACCTGGGACAGGCTCGCCGTGCTGCTGCCCGAGCGCTACGCGGCCAGCGTGGCCGCGGCCGGGGCCATCCCGGTGCTGCTGCCGCCGCTGGCCGGGATCGATGCCGTGACCGGCCGCCTGGACGGCCTGGTGCTGTCCGGCGGCGGCGACATCGACCCGGCCCGCTACGGCGCGCCGCGCGACCCGGAGAGCGGGCGGGCCAACCCGGCCCGCGACGACGCCGAGCTGGCCCTGATCGGCGCCGCGCTGGAGCAGCGGCTGCCGGTGCTCGGCATCTGCCGCGGCATGCAGGTCATGAACGTGGCCCTGGGCGGCACGCTGATCCAGCACCTGCCGGACGTGGTCGGGAACGACAGCCACTCCCCCGAGGCCAGCGGCTACGGGCAGCACGAGGTCCGGGTCGCGCCGGGCAGCCGGCTGGCCTCGATCCTGCACCGCACCGACCTGACCGACCACCTGCCGGTCGTCGTGCCCACCCATCACCACCAGGCCGTGGACCAGCTCGGCAGCGGGCTGACCGCCACCGCCTGGACCGCCGACGGCGTCGTCGAGGCCGCCGAGCTGAGCCCCGCGCAGCATCCGTTCGCGGTGGCCGTGCAGTGGCACCCGGAGGCCGGGGAGGACCTGAGCCTGTTCGCCGCGCTGGCCTCGGCGGCCGCCGAGGCCAGCGCGGCGCCCGCCCCAAAAAGCACTGCGCTGGCTGCGGCCGCCACCGCAGCGCCGGCAGCCAGCACGGCGCCCGCCGTCGAGCGCGCCACGGAGCCAGTCAGGGCCTGACCCAGGCGAGCGCCAGGCCACCGAGGCCCGTTAGCCTGCTCTGCCATGGCCTCAGACAACAAGGAAGACCGGGATGCCGCCGCCGGCGAGGGCACCGGGCTGGACGCCAAGCCGGACGAGCCGCAGGACGACCTGGTCACCACCCACCACGAGATCATGGTGGACGGCACGGCGCTGCCGTACACGGTCCAGACCGGGCGCGTCGTGCTGCGCAAGGAGCAGATCGGCGACGACGAGTTCGCCGGCGCCAAGGCGACCGCCGAGGTGTTCGTGGTCGCCTACACGGCCGACAACGCCGGCGATCCGGCGCAGCGGCCAGTGACGTTCGCGTTCAACGGCGGTCCGGGCTCCTCGAGCGTCTGGCTGCACCTGGGCCTGCTCGGGCCGCGCCGGGTGCTGATGGGCGACGCGGGCGCGCTGCTGCCGCCGCCCTACGGCCTGGCCGACAACGAGCAGACCCTGCTGGGCCACTCGGATTTGGTGTTCATCGACCCGGTCTCGACCGGCTTCTCCCGCGCCGTCAAGGGCGGCAAGTCCGGCGACTTCCATGGCTTCGGCGCGGACATCGACTCGGTCGGCGAGGTCATCCGGCTGTGGACCACCCGCGAGGACCGCTGGATGTCGCCCAAGTACCTGTGCGGCGAGTCCTACGGCACCACCAGGGCCGCGGGCCTGGCCCGGCATCTCCAGGAACGCTACGGGATGTACCTGAACGGCCTGATGCTGATCTCCACCTTCCTGGACGGCGGCACCACCGAGTTCACCCCGGGCAACGACGACGCCTACGTGAACTACCTGCCCACCTATGCCGCGATCGCGCACTACCACGGGCAGCACGGCGACCGGCCGCTGCGCGAGGTGCTGGACGACGCCGAGGCCTACGCCGCCGGGGACTACCTGCGGGTGCTCGGCCGCGGCGCCCGGCTGACCGCGCCCGAGCGGTCGGCCGCGGTGGCCCGGGTGGCCGGGCTGACCGGGCTGTCGGAGGACTACGTGGACCGGGTCAACCTGCGGCCCGAGCACATCCGCTTCTTCACCGAGCTGCTGCGCGCGCAGCGGCGCACCGTGGGCCGCCTGGACGGCCGGTTCACCGGCTGGGACGCGGACTACGGGCGGGAGCAGTGGACCAGCGACCCGTCCATGGACGCCATCATCGGCCCCTACTCGGCGGCCCTGAACCACTACGTGCGCGGCGAGCTGGAGTACCACAGCGACCTGCCGTATGAGGTGCTGAGCAGGCACGTGCACCCGTGGTCGTACAAGGAGTTCGAGGCCGCCCACCTGTACGTGGCCGACAAGCTGGCCGCGGCCATGCGGACCAACCCGCACATGCGGGTCAGCGTGGGCTGCGGCTACTACGACGGGGCCACCCCGTACGCCGCGGCCGAGCACACCTTCGCCCACCTGGAGATCCCGGCCGAGCTGGCCGGGAACATCGAGTTCAGCTACTTCGAGGCCGGTCACATGATGTACGTGCACGAGCCGAGCCGCCTGGAGCAGTCCGCCCAGCTCGCCCAGTTCGTGACGGGCGGGTAGCGAACCCTAGACTCGCCAGCGTGAGCAGTGCTCCGGCCGTCGACATCAGCGGCCTGGTCAAGCAGTACGGCAGCAAGGCCGCCGTGGCCGGCCTGTCGCTGACCGCCGCGCGCGCCCAGGTGACCGCGATCCTGGGCCCCAACGGGGCCGGCAAGACCACGACCATCGAGATCTGCGAGGGCTACCGGCGGCCCGACGGCGGCACCGTCCGGGTGCTCGGCCTGGACCCGGTGCGCGACGCCCGCGACCTGCGGCCCAGGGTCGGCGTGATGCTCCAGTCCGGCGGCATCCCCACCGCGGCCAGGGCCGCCGAGTACCTGCGCGTGCTGGCCCGCTTCTACGCCCGCCCCATCGACCCGGACCTGCTGATCGGCCGGCTCGGGCTGGAGTCCTGCGGGCGCACCCCGTACCGGCGGCTGTCCGGCGGCCAGCAGCAGCGGCTGTCCCTGGCCGCCGCCGTGATCGGCCGCCCCGAGCTGGTGTTCCTGGACGAGCCCACGGCCGGCCTGGACCCGCAGGCCCGGCACGCCACCTGGGAGCTGATCGAGGACCTGCGGGCGGCCGGCGCCGCCGTGATCCTGGCCACGCACTACATGGAGGAAGCCGAGCGGCTGGCCGACCACATCGTGATCGTGGATCACGGCGAGGTCGCCGTGGCGGGGACCCTGGCCGAGCTGTGCGGCTCTTCCGGCCAGCTGCGGTTCCGGGCCGAGCCCGGCCTGGACCTGGACGCGCTGGTCGCCGCGCTGCCCGCGGGCAGCGCGGCCAAGGAGTCCCCGGCCGGGCACTACATGATCGAGGTGGATGATGGCGTCGATCCCCGGCTGGTGGCCGCGGTCACGGCCTGGTGCGCCGATCACGGCATCCTGGCCCAGAGCCTGCGGATCGAGAGCCGCACGCTCGAGGACGTGTTCCTGGAGCTGACCGGACGGGAGCTGCGGTCGTGACCGATTTCGCCGGCCCCGCCGAGACCGGGCCCGAGGTGACCGGGCCCGAGGTGGCCGGATCCGGCGCGGCCGGATCCGGGGCGGCCGGGACCAGCGTGACCGGGTCCCGGGCCGCCGGGTCCGCGGCCGCCGGGTCCCGGGTGGCCGGGACCAGCGTGACCGGGTCCCGGGTGGCCGGGTCCGGGGCTGCCGGGGTCAGCCCGGCGCGCGATGCCACGGGGTGGCCGCCGCCCGCGCCGGGGGCGGCGCCGCTGGCCCGCATGATCCGCGCCGAGGCCGGCCTGGAGCTGCGCTTCCTGCTGCGCAACGGCGAGCAGCTGCTGCTGACGCTGATCATCCCGGTGCTGCTGCTCCTGGCCTTCGGCCACGAGCCGCTGGTGGCCATCCGCGGCAGCCGGATCGACTTCGTGGTGCCCGGCATCCTGGCCCTGGCCGTGCTGTCCACCGCGTTCACCAGCCAGGCCATCGCCACCGGGTTCGAGCGCCGCTACGGGGTGCTCAAGCGGCTGGGCGCCACCCCGCTGTCGCGCGGCGGGCTGATCGGGGCCAAGACCCTGAGCGTGCTGGCCGTCGAGGTCCTCCAGGTGGTGATCATCGTGGCCATCGGCGCGGCGCTCGGCTGGCGGCCGCACACCAGCGCCGCCGGGGTGGCGTTCGCGGTTGCCCTGCTGCTGGCGGGGACCGCTGCGTTCAGCGGGCTGGCCCTGCTGCTGGCCGGGACCCTGCGCGCGGAGGCCACGCTGGCCGCCGCCAACCTCATCTACCTGGTCATGCTGGGCATCGGCGGCGTGCTGTTCCCGCTGGCCAGGTTCCCGGCCGCGATCCGGCCCGAGCTGCGGCTGCTGCCCGCCGGGGCGCTGGCCGACGGCCTGCGCGCGACGCTGGCCCACGGCGGCGGCCTGCCCGGCCTGGACCTGCTCGTCCTGCTGGCCTGGGCCGTGGCCGCCATCGCCATCGCCGCCCGCACGTTCCGCTGGGAGTAGCCAGGGATTCCGCAGGCCTCGTGAATGTCCCGTGGGTAACAGCGGGGTGTGGGTTCCGGGACATCCAGCCCTTCGCCCGCTGGCCGGAGCGGCCGGCGTGCTTGCCGCCGGGGCCGGCGGGGCGAATGTTGCCCGGGAGGCTGCTCTGGACCTGGCCGGACCTCCTGCCGGTCGTGGGTGGCTAGTTGCCTACACCCGGGTGTAGGCGACTAGCCACCCATGACCATGATCACCAGGTGCGCGATGCCGCTGCGGCTGCTGGTGACTGCGGGGCGCACGGAAGTTGCGGCTGCGGGCCCGGCGCAGACGACGAGCTGCCTGGCACATATGGACAGCGTCGCTGGGGTGTTGCCAACGACACCACGGTCGGGGCGGGCCGGTGCGAGCTCAGCCCACGGCCTCGCACGCCCCTGGGGCACTGTCTGCCCCCGTGATCCCGCCTGTCTCGCCAAGGACCGGCCAGATCCCGGCTTTCGGTCCGCCGTAAGGCAGCGTTCATGAGCACGCGGACTTTTCAGTCATAGTGACTGAAAAGTCCGCGCGATCATGAACGGGGAGGTGCCCCGGGAGCGTCCGTCGGGGGGCAGCGAGCCACATATCCACCCTGGGAACTCAGTCCCGTCCATCCTGGGGACTCAGCCCCGCTTCAAGCCACGGGGTCAGCCTGTCGCTCGATTGGCGCAGCGGGGGCCGAGACAGCGCAGCGGGGCCGAGACAGTGGCGAGGGGCCGCTCGATGTACTCGATGTAACGGAGATCGCCTGGCACTTCTACGATGGGGCTCGTGCCCGCACACCTCGACTCGCCTCACCCGGCCCCGGCGGCCGCCGTCGCGGCCACGGCCCGCCGCGGCTGGCCCGGCTGGGTCCGGAAGCTGGCGGACTCGGTGCTGGCGCCCTCCCCCGCGGCGATGCGGCGGTACGCGCTGGCCGGGGTGCTGGCGTCGGTGTTCATCATCCTGACCGGCGCCGCGGTCCGGCTCAGCCAGTCCGGGCTGGGCTGCCCGGACTGGCCCCAGTGCACGGCGCACAGCCTGGTGGCCGGCGGCGATCACGGCGACTCGCTGATCCACCGGTGGATCGAGTTCGGCAACCGCCTGGTGACCGACGCCATCTTCGTGGCCGCCGTGCTGGTCTTCGTGGCCGCCTGGCGGTACAGGTCCGGGCCCGAGGGCCGGCGGCGCCGCGACCTGGTCTGGCTGGCCGCGGCCCAGCCGGGGGCCATCGTGGCCCAGGCGATCATCGGCGGCATCGTCGTGCTGACCAAGCTCAACCCGGGCTGGGTCTCGGTGCACTACCTGGCCTCGGCAGCGCTGGTCGCGGCGGCGGTGGCGCTGTACGTCCGGTGCCAGGAGGGCACCGGCCCGGCCCGGCCGCTGGTCCGGCCCGAGGTCCGGCTGATCTCGCTGGCCGTGATCGCGGCCGTGGCGCTGATGCTCGCGGCCGGCACGGTGGTGACCGGGACCGGCCCGCTGGCCGGGGCCCGGTCGGTGCCCAGGTACCCGCTGCCGCTGACCGGGGTGACCCAGCTGCACGCCGACATCGGCTGGCTGCTGGGCGGGCTGGTCATCGCGCTGGTCCTGGCCCTGCGGCTGTCCTCAGCGCCGCGCCGGGCGGTCTGGCTGGGCTGGCTGCTGCTGGCCCTGGTCGGCGTGCAGGGCAGCATTGGCTACGGGCAGTACTTCAGCGGCCTGCCGGCGGGCGTGGTCTGGGTGCACGAGGTCGGCGCGGCCGCGATCTGGGTCACCGCGCTGCTGCTCCCCTACGCCCTGCGCGAGCGGGCCCCGGGCTTCACCGACGGTTCACAGGCGCGGCCCGCGACCAGAAACCCAGCCGGGATAGGGTCAATCGGTGGGGAAGCGCCGCCGCCGCCGGCCGCCGTGCCGTCCGCCACGGTGTTTTCCGCATCTCAGCCATCCGCATCCGATCGAGATAGAGCAGAGGGGGCCTGAGCCGACGTGAGCAGTGACGCGCCTGGAGCCGGGCTGGAATGGTCGCAGGTTGATAAGCGGGCCGTAGACCTGGTCCGCGTGCTGGCGATGGACGCGGTCCAGAAGGCGGGCAACGGCCACCCGGGCACGGCCATGAGCCTGGCTCCCGCGGCTTACCTGCTCTACCAGCGCGTCATGCGGCACGACCCGGCCGACCCGGCCTGGCCGGGGCGGGACCGGTTCGTGCTGTCCTGCGGCCACTCCAGCCTGACCCTCTACATCCAGCTCTACCTGTCCGGGTACCCCGACATGACGCTGGCTGACCTGGAGGAGCTGCGTACCTGGGGCAGCCGCACCCCCGGCCACCCCGAGCACTGGCACACGCCCGGCGTGGAGGCCACCACCGGGCCGCTGGGCCAGGGCATCGGCATGGCGGTCGGCATGGCCATGGCCGCCCGCCGCGAGCGCGGCCTGCTCGACCCGGACGCGGCGCCGGGGACCAGCCCGTTCGACCACCACATCTACGCCTTCTGCTCCGATGGTGACATCGAGGAGGGCATCACCCACGAGGCCTCCTCGCTCGCGGCTCATCAGGAGCTGGGCAACCTCGTGGTGATCTACGACGACAACAGCATCTCCATCGAGGACGACACCAACATCGCCAAGTCCGAGGACGTGGCGGCCCGCTACGAGGCCTACGGCTGGCACGTGCAGCGGGTGAGCTGGCGGCGGCCCGGCGGCTACACCGAGGACGTCGAGGCGCTATACGCGGCGATCCAGGCCGCGCGCGACCACCAGGGCGCCCCCTCGTTCATCGCCTTGCGCACCATCATCGGCTGGCCCGCGCCGAACAAGCAGAACACCGGCGCCGCGCACGGCTCGGCGCTCGGCGCCGACGAGGTCGCCGCGACCAAGAAGATCCTCGGCTTCGACCCCGCGGTGAACTTCCCGGTCGAGGACGAGGCCGTGGCCCACGCCCGGCTGGTCGGCGAGCGCGGCAAGCAGGCGCACGCCCGCTGGAACGAGCAGTTCGCCGCCTGGGCGGCGGCCAGCCCGGAGCGCCAGGCGCTGCTGGACCGGCTGTCCGCGCGGGCCCTGCCCGACGGCTGGGCCGACGCGCTGCCCGCGTTCGAGGCCAGCGAGAAGGGCCTGGCCACCCGCAGCGCCTCGGGCCAGGTGCTCAACGCCCTGGCCCCGGTGCTGCCGGAGCTGTGGGGCGGGTCGGCCGACCTGGCCGGCAGCAACGACACGACGATGAAGGGCGAGCCGTCGTTCATCCCGGCCGACCACCAGACCAAGATGTTCCCCGGCAGCCCGTTCGGCCGGACGCTGCACTTCGGCATCCGCGAGCACACCATGGGGGCGATCCTGAACGGCATCGCGCTGCACGGCCTGACCCGGCCGTACGGCGGCACGTTCCTGGTGTTCAGCGACTACATGCGCGGCGCGGTGCGGCTCTCGGCGCTGATGAAGCAGCCCGTTACCTACGTCTGGACCCACGACTCCATCGGCCTGGGCGAGGACGGCCCGACCCACCAGCCCGTCGAGCACCTGTGGGCGCTGCGCGCCATCCCCGGCCTGGACGTGGTCCGGCCCGCCGACGCCAGCGAGACCGCGGTGGCCTGGAAGACGATCCTGGAGCACACCGACCGGCCGGCCGGGCTGTGCCTGACCCGCCAGGCGGTCCCGGTCTTCGACCGGTCAGTGCTCGGCCCGGCGCAGAACGCGGCCCGCGGCGGCTACGTGCTGGCCGAGGCGGACGGCGGCGACGCCCAGGTCATTCTCATCGGCACCGGCAGCGAGGTGCAGATCGCGCTGGCCGCGCGGGACCTGCTCCAGGCCGGCGGAGTGGCCACCCGGGTGGTGTCCATGCCGTGCGTGGAGTGGTTCGCCGAGCAGGACGCGGCCTACCGGGATGAGGTGCTGCCGGGCGCGGTCCGGGCCCGGGTCAGCGTGGAGGCGGGCCTGGCGCTCGGCTGGCGGCAGTTCGTCGGTGACCTGGGTGAGAGCGTCAGCCTTGAGCATTTCGGCGCCTCGGCCGACTATCGGAAGTTGTACGAGGAGTTCGGCATCACCGCCGAGGCCGTGGCGCAGGCGGCGCGGGCCAGCCTGGCCAGGGCAGGCGGGACGCGGGGTTAGCGAGCCCGCGCCCGGCAAGGTCCCTGGTCAGGAAGCCAGGCAAGCAAGCCAGAAGGAGAGACTGTCATGACGACCCAGAACGACAGGCTGGGGCAGCTGAGCGCGCTTGGCGTGGCGGTGTGGCTCGACGACATCAGCCGCGAGCGGCTGTCCACCGGCAACCTGGCCGCGCTGATGCGCGACTTTCACGTCATCGGCGTGACGTCCAACCCGACGATCTTCGCCAGCGCCCTGTCCAAGGGCGCCGCCTATAGCGAGCAGGTGCGTGACCTGGCCGTGCGCGGGGTCACCGTGGACGAGGCGGCCCGCGACATCACCACCTTCGACATCCGCTGGGCCTGCGACGTGCTGCGCCCGGCCTTCGACGCCACCGGCGGCCTGGACGGCCGGGTGTCCATCGAGGTGGACCCGCGGATCGCGCGGGACACCGAGAAGACCGTGGCCGAGGCGAAGGCGCTGTGGTGGCGGGTGGACCGGCCGAACCTGTTCATCAAGATCCCGGCGACCAGGGAGGGCCTGCCGGCGATCACGGCGACCCTGGCCGAGGGCATCAGCGTCAACGTCACGCTGATCTTCTCGCTGGAGCGCTACGGCGAGGTCATCGACGCCTTCATGGCCGGCGTGGAGCAGGCGCCCCCCGAGTCGATCAAGAATCTGGAGTCCGTGGCCTCGTTCTTCGTCAGCCGGGTGGACACCGAGGTAGACGCACGGCTGGAGAAGATCGGCACGCCCGAGGCGCTGGCCCTGCGCGGCCAGGCCGCGGTGGCCAATGCCCGGCTGGCCTACGAGCTGAACGAGCAGCGGACGGCCACCGACCGGTGGGCCGCCCTCAAGGCGGCCGGAGCCCGGCCGCAGCGGCCCCTGTGGGCCTCGACCAGCACCAAGAACCCGGCGTACTCCGACACCCTGTACGTCACCGAGCTGGTCGCGCCCGGCATCGTGAACACCATGCCCGAGGCCACCCTGCGCGACGTGGCCGACCACGGCGAGCTCCGCGGTGACACCATCCACGGCACCTACGACGCGGCCCGGCAGTACTTCGAGCAGCTCGCCGCGGTCGGGGTCAGCTACGACGACGTGGTGCGCACGCTCGAGGACGAGGGCGTCGACAAGTTCGCCGTCTCCTGGAACCAGCTCCTGGAGACGATCAAGACCGAGATGGACAAGGCGGCGAGCGGTGACCGCTAGCCCGCCCGTAACCGGAGGACCTCGATGATCCCCAATCCGCTGCGCGACCCGAGGGACCGCCGGATCCCGCGGGTCGCGGGCCCCTGCGTGCTCGTGCTGTTCGGCGTCACCGGGGACCTGGCCAGCAAGAAGCTGCTCCCGGCGATCTACGACCTGGCCAACCGGGGCCTGCTGCCACCGGGCTTCTCGCTGGTCGGGTTCGCCCGCCGCGACTGGGAGCACGAGGACTTCGCCCAGGTCACCCACGACGCGGTCAAGGCCCACGCGCGGACGCCGTTCCGCGAGGAGGTCTGGGAGCAGCTGCAGGAGGGCGTGCGGTTCGTGCCCGGCGAGTTCGCCGACGACGCCGCGTTCGACCACCTGGCCCAGACCGTGGCCCAGCTCGACGCCGAGCGCGGTACCGGCGGCAACTACGCGTTCTACCTGTCGGTGCCGCCCAAGGCGTTCCCGCTGGTGGTCTCGCAGCTCAAGCGCTCCGGCCTGGCCGACGCCCCGGAGCACTCACTCAACGGCGGCCCCCGGCCGTGGCGGCGAGTGGTCATCGAGAAGCCGTTCGGCCACGACCTGGACAGCGCCAGGGAGCTGAACGACCTGCTCAGCGCGGTGTTCCCGGCCAACTCGGTGTTCCGCATCGACCACTACCTGGGCAAGGAGACGGTCCAGAACCTGCTGGCGCTGCGGTTCGCCAACACCCTGTGGGAGCCGATCTGGAACCGCGGCTACGTGGACCACGTCCAGATCACGATGGCCGAGGACATCGGCATCGGCGGCCGGGCGGGCTACTACGACGGCATCGGCGCGGCCCGCGACGTCATCCAGAACCACCTGCTCCAGCTGCTCGCGCTGACCGCGATGGAGGAGCCGGTCTCGTTCTCGGCCAGCTCGCTGCGCGCCGAGAAGGAGAAGGTGCTGTCGGCGGTCAAGATCCCCGAGGACCTGGCCGTCGGCACGGCCCGCGGCCAGTACGCCGCGGGCTGGCAGGGCGGCATCGACGTGCCCGGCTACCTGGAGGAGGAGGGCATCCCGCTGGACTCCACCACCGAGACCTACGCCGCGCTGCGCCTCACCATCGACACCAGGCGCTGGGCCGGAGTGCCGTTCTACCTGCGCACGGGCAAGCGGCTGCCGTCCCGGATGACCGAGATCGCGGTGCTGTTCCAGCGCGCGCCGCACCTGCCGTTCGCCGCCACCGACACCGAGGAACTGGGCCAGAACGCCCTGGTCATCCGGGTCCAGCCGGACGAGGGCGTGACGGTCAGGTTCGGCTCCAAGGTGCCCGGCTCGGCCATGGAGGTCCGCGACGTGAACATGGACTTCGCCTACGGCGAGTCGTTCACCGAGTCCAGCCCCGAGGCCTACGAGCGGCTGCTGCTCGATGTGCTCATCGGCGACCCGCCGCTGTTCCCGCGCCAGGAGGAGGTCGAGCTGTCCTGGGAGATCCTCGACCCCATCGAGCAGTTCTGGGCCTCCCACGACAAGCCGGAGCAGTACCCGGCGGGCACCGCGGGCCCGGCCAGCGCCGACGCGCTGATCGCCCGTGACGGCCGGGCCTGGCGCCGGCTCTAGACCACCGGACGGCTGAGGACACAGGGCAGCTAGGACACAGGGAAGCTGAGGAAAGGCCTCATGCTCATCGACATGACCGACACCACCACCAGTGCCGTGCGGGGCGCCCTGACCAGGGCCAGGGACCAGCTCGGCGGTCCCACCACCGGAGTGGTGCTCAACCTGATCATCATGACCGACGAGTCCCGCCAGCACGACGCGGTGCGGGCCGCCAACCAGGCCGGCCGCGAGCACCCGTGCCGGGTGCTGGGAGTGATCAGCCGCGGCCCCGGCGGGCCGTCGCGGCTGGACGCGGAGATCAGGTCCGGCGACGGCGCCGCCGGCCAGACCGTGCTGCTGCGCCTGTACGGGCCGATGAGCCTGCACCCGGACTCGGTGGTCATGCCGCTGCTGGTGCCGGACACCCCGGTGGTCACGTGGTGGCCGGGCGCCGCCCCCGACGTGCCGTCCGGCGAGCCGCTGGGCGCCCTGGCCCAGCGCCGGGTGACCGACGCCGCCGCCTGCCCCGAGCCGGTGGCGGCACTCAAGCAGCTGGCCACGGCCTACCGGCCCGGCGACACCGACCTGGCCTGGACCAGGGCCACGTCGTGGCGCTCGCTGCTGGCCGCCACGCTGGACCAGACCGAGGGCACGGTGCTCGGCGGGAACGTCTACGCCGAGGCTGGCAACCCCACCGCCGACCTGCTGGCCGCCTGGCTGACCAGCCGGCTGCACGTGCCGTTCAGCCGGGAGATCTCCGACGGGCCGGGCATCACCGGCGCGACGTTCGCCACCGACCAGGGCGACGTCACGATCAGCCGCCCCGACGGCCGCACGGCCACGCTGAGCCGCGAGGGCCAGCCGGACCGGCACGTGGCGCTGCACCGGCGGGACATCGCCGAGCTGCTGGCCGAGGAGCTGCGCCGGCTCAACCCCGACGAGGTCTACGGCGAGACGCTGGCCACCGCCTGCACGGTGCTGTCCGCGGACTGGGCGTAGCCATCAACCCGCCCCAGGTGCTGGTGCACCACGACGCTGAGCTGCTGGCCAAGGCTGTCGCCGCGCGGCTGGTGACCCGGATAGTGGACGCCTGCGCGGCCGGGGCGTCCGCCTCGCTGGTGCTGACCGGCGGCGGCATCGGCACCCAGGTGCTGGTGGAGCTGGCCGCCGCGCCGGCCAGGGACGCCATCGACTGGCGCCGGGTGGACATCTGGTGGGGCGACGAGCGGTTCGTGCCCGCGGGCCACCCCGACCGCAACGAGACCGGGGCCCGCGCCGCGCTGCTCGACCACATCGACATCCCGGCCGAGCGGGTGCACCCCATGCCGCCCTCCGACGGGCCCGACGGGGACGACCCCGAGGCGGCCGCCGACCGGTACGCGGGCTGGCTGCGCGCCGCCGCCCGGCCCGAGGACCACAGCGACGTGCCCTCATTCGACGTGCTGCTGCTGGGCATCGGGCCGGAGGGGCACGTCGCCTCGCTGTTCCCCGGCCTGCCCGCGCTGTACGAGAACGAGCGCACGGTCGTGGCCGTCCGGGGCGCCCCCAAGCCGCCGCCGACCCGGCTGACCCTGACGCTGCCCGCCATCCAGGCGGCCAGGGACGTCTGGGTCATCGCCTCGGGGCCGGACAAGGCGCCCGCGGTACGGCTCGCGCTGTCCGGCGCCGGACCGGTCCAGGTGCCCGCCGCCGGGGCCCGCGGCCGCCAGCAGACGCTGTTCCTGATCGACCGGGCGGCGGCCGCCCAGGTCCCGGCCCAGCTCGGCCGGATCGCCTCACAGTAACCCGGATCGCGCGCTCACAGTAACTGGGTGCCTTACGGCCTTTCGGCGCGCTTTGCCGGACTCGTCCTGGCTAGGATCGCGCCATGCCACCCGCCCCGCTATCCGCCCGGCGTCAGCGGGGCCGGCGCGATCATCTCGTGGTGTGCGGCAGCGACGCCCTGGCGCTGCGGATGGTGGAGGACCTGGCGGTCCGGTACGCCGAGCAGGTCACGGTGATCATGCGCTCGGCCGAGCGCGATCACGGACCGCAGATCGCCCGGCTGCCCGGCGTGCGGGTAGTCGAGCGCCCGGAGACCGACCGCCAGGCCTTCCTGGAGGCCGACCTGGCCAGCGCCCGCGGCCTGGCCCTGCTCGACCAGGACGACCTCGGCAACTTCCACGCCGCGCTGCGCGCCCAGGAGATCAACGCGGGCCTGCGGCTGGTCATCTCGATCTTCAATACCAGCCTGGGCGAGCGGATCAGGACGTTCTTCGCCGACTGCGCCGTGCTGTCGGAATCGGCCATGGCCGCGCCGTCGTTCGTCGCTGCCGCGCTGGGCGAGCCGGCGCCCAGCCACGTCCGGCTGTCGGGCCGCACGCTGTACGTCGCGCGCCGGGAGGACGTGGACGCCGGCCACGTGGTCTGCGGCCTGTCGGCCAGCGACGACGCGGGCACGCCCGACCTGACCTCGCCCCAGGCGGCCAGCGCCGGCCTGGTCCTGGCGCTAGCCGACGGCTCCCCGCGCAACCCGCTGGCCCGCCAGCCGCACCGGCTGGCCCGGGCGCTGCGGATGCTGCGCTGGCTGCTGGGCAACCGGACCATCATCGCCTTCGGCGCGCTGCTGGCCGTGCTGGTGGCCGGGTTCGTGCTGCTCGTGACGGCCAGCCATTTCTCGGTCGCCGACTCGCTGTACTTCACGCTGCTCGACGCGGCGGGCACGGCGGTTACCGGCGTCGGCCTGGCGCCGCCGGTGAAGCTGGCCCAGTTCCTGCTCACCTTTGACGGAATGGCCTTCCTGCCCCTGGTCACCGCGGCCATTGTGGGCGCCCGGCTGACCAGCTCGGGCCGCGGGCCCAGCCGGCCGCTCAGCGACCACGTGATCGTCGCGGGCCTGGGCAGCGTCGGAACCAGGATCGTCGGCCAGCTGCACGATCTGGGCGTCGGCGTGGTCTGCGTGGACAAGAGCGAGCACGCCGCCGGGCTGGCCATGGCCCGGCGGCTCGGCCTGAAGGTGGTGATCGGCGAGACGCACCGGGAGGAGACCCTGCGGGCAGCCGGCATCGACACCTGCCAGGCGGTGGTCTCGGTCACCAACAGCGACATCGTGAACCTGGAGACGGCGCTGCACGCCAGGGGCCTGGCCGAGAGCCCGCGGGTCATCGTCCGGCTGCTGGACGACGACCTGGCCCGGCGGGTCCAGGAGACGATCAGCAACACCATCTCCCGGTCGGTCTCCTACCTGGCCGCGCCGGTCTTCGCCGCCGCCATGCTGGACCACCAGGTGCTGCGCACCATCGCCGTGGGCCGGCACGTGCTGATGATCGCCGACGTGCCGGTGAGCGCCGGCGCCGAGCTGGTCGGCTGGGCCGTCGGGCACATCCACGACCGGGCCACGGCCCGGGTCATCGCGCTGCGCACCCGGGGCGCCCAGTGGGTCGACTGGGCGCCCCGGCAGGATTACCGGCTGGAGGCCCAGGACCGGATATTCGTCCTGGCCACCAGGGCCGGGCTAAGCGCCGTTTTGCGGCGCGCCGCCCCGCAGGATCCCGCACCGGCGCCGGCCGCTCCTTAATCCATTGGTCACGGCCCGCGTGAGAGCGTCCGGGAGAGGGTCCGGGTGAAAGTCCGGGTAAAACTGGGCCTCCCCAAATCAAGGTGGCCAGAGTTACCCTCAAGGCAAGATCTTCTATCCGGTGCTGGTAGTCCGGTGCGAAGACACGGGAAGGCTGAGAATGGCCGTTTTCGTACTCCGAGCTACGTTTCCGGCAACCGGGGATATGTCGCCCTCGCCGGCCGTCGCCCAAGTCGGGCCATCGTGCCGTCCTGCCCATCCGAGCGCCTGCCCGGCTGTGCTGCCGTGACCCCGCAGCTGCGCGGGCCATCCACTCAGGAGGAAAGCTATTGAGCTCCACCGATGAGGCGCCGGCTCCGGTCGCTCAGGCGGTGACCGGCATTGCCGATCCCGCACCGCTCGGCCTGGCCGCGTTCGCCCTGACTACGTTCTTGCTGTCGGCCGTCAACGCCGGCTGGGCCAAGAACAGCACCGGCAGCGACTGGCTAGGCTATGCCTTCGCCTATGGCGGCCTGGGCCAGCTGCTGGCGGGCATGTGGGAGTTCCGGAACCGGAACGTGTTCGGCGCAACCGCCTTCTCCACGTACGGCGGGTTCTGGATCGGCCTCGGGCTGTGGGCGGTGCTGGTCGCGCCGCACGCGCTGTCCGCTTCGGCGGCCGGTCATGACCTGGGCTGGATCCTGCTGTCCTTCGCCATCTTCAACACCTACATGCTGATCTTCAGCACGCAGGTGAACACGGCCATATTCGCCGTCTTCCTGACCCTGGAGCTGACCGAGATCTTCCTGTTCATCGGGAACTTCGCGGGCAACACCAACATCGTCAAGATCGGCGGCTACATCGGCATCATCACGGCGCTGTGTGCCTGGTACACCTCGGCCGCGGGCGTCATCAACGGCATGAAGGGCACCATCGTGCTGCCCGTCGGCAAGCCGATGATGGCCATGGGCCGCACGGCCTGAGTGATCACCTGAGCCCGGCGGCCGGCGGCCGCCGGGCTGGGTGCTGGAAATGTCACCCTGTGCCCGGGGGCCGGAGGCCGGGCCACCGTGTTAGGAATGTCACCTGAGCCCGGCGGCCGGAGGCCGCCGGGCCCCGGTGTTAGGAATGTCACCTGAGCCCGGGGGGCGGAGGCCGCCGGGCCCCGGTGTTAGGAATGTCACCTGAGCCCGGGGGCCGGAGGCCGCCGGGCTCAGGCGTGCGCAGCCCGACCGGCCCGAGGCGCGGATAGCGTAGGACGGTGGATCTACACGAACGGCGCCAGCTGGACATGGCGACACAGGTGGCCAAGGTAAGGGCGCGGGCCCGGCCCTGGCGGTCCATCATCGCGCTGACCCTGGCCCTGGCCAGCCTGGCCGCGGCGGAGACCGGCGCGCACGCGCTGAACATCGACCACACGACGGCCAGGCTGCTGAAGATCAGCGGCGCTATCGCGTTCTTCCTGTTCGGGGTGGCCGCCGCCTACGGCCTGTCGGGCCAGGTCAGGAACCTGGTCGAGCCGCACATCGGGGCCGCGCACGCCGGCGTGGTCCGGTACGCCCTGGCCCTGGCGGGCGTCTTCACCGTACTGGTGGTGGCGCTGAACGTGAGCAGCCTCCCGGTCGGGCAGCTGCTGCTCGGCGGCGCCGTGACCGGCGTGCTGCTGGGCATCGCGGCCCAGCAGTCACTGGCCAACCTGTTCGCCGGCCTGGTGCTGCTGTTCGCGCGGCCATTCCGGGTCGGCGACCGGGTCCGGTTCCGGGCCGGCGCGCTGGGCGGCACGCTGGAGGGCACCGTGACCGACATAAGCATCACCTACGTGCGCCTGGAGACCGCCGACGGCGTGGTCTTCGTGCCTAACGCGCAGGCCCTGGCCGCCACCGTCGGGCCGCTCCCGCCGCCCGCGCCCGCCGATCCGGCGCCGGTCGACGAGCCGGTGCTCGCGCCCGCGCCGGGGGCGCCGTCTCCGCCGCCCCCGGCGGCGCCGGTCGTTCCTAGTGACTCGCGTCGTACTTGGCAATCACCTGGGCCGGGATACGGCCCCGATCACTCACCTTGATGCCGCTGCTCTTGGCCCACGCGCGAACGTCAGCACTGCGCTGACGGTGTGCCGCGGTACGGCGCTTCGGGCGGCTCACCCGGCCGGTAACCCGGCGCGCCTTCTCCGCGAAGCGCGTCAGAGTCTCATCGAACTTCTGACTGTGCTTCTCGCATAGGTCAATCTCATAGTCCCGGCCGTCAAGGCTGAACGACCGCGTGAGGTGCTCGCCGTCCGGAATCTCTCGTGAGTCGTAGTCACAAGCGAATGTGACTGAGACCTTCTGTGCCACTTGTGTGTCCCCCTTCCCCCGCCGTAAATGTATCCCCAGCAGTCTCACCAGGGTAAACGGTGCTGAACCAAGTTCTGGCCATGCTTTTCGCAGGCCCGGCGGACAGCACTACTGGCCCCTGCGGGGAAAACCGGTCAGGGGGCGGGGAGCGGCTGGTTAACCCAATCAGCCCAGCCGGGCGTGCCGGGCGTCACTGGCCGGCGGCTGGCCAATCCCGGCTGGATCGTGGTTTTGGGCGGCTAAGCGCCGGTCCCGGCGGACCGCACGGGGCGTGTGGCCGTAGGGGTCCTCGGCGCCATCCGGCGGAAATTCGGCGCCATCGCCGTACTCGCCGGTCCAGGCGGGCGCGTAAGAGTGGCCGGCGGATTCCGGCTCGTTCCAGGTGTTATAGCCCTCCGAGCCGGGCTCGCCGGCGGCATAGTGCCGGCCTTCCCCGGCCCGATACCCGGCGCCTTCGTCGGCCGCATAGTGGCGGCCTTCGGCGGCCCGATACCCCGGGCCATCGTCGGCGGCATAGCCGTGCGGATCGCCGGGCGCATACCCGCGATCGTCATCGCCCGGATATCCGCGGCCTTCCTCGGCCCCATACCCGGGTCCTTCACCCGCCGCATAGTGACGGCCGCCGCCGCCGCGATAATCGTGGCCTTCGGCCGCGGCATAGTCGCGGTCATCGCCGGGCCGATATCCGAGCGGATCGCCGGCCGGATAGTCGGGCGCGCCGGGCGCGGCGTAGCCGCGGCTCTCGCCGGCCCGGTAGCTCAGCGGGTCCCCGGCACCCGGATCGGTCCGGTTGTCGTCGCTGGGCCCGTAGGCGCCGCGCGAGCCGCGGCCGCTGTCGCGATAGCCAGCCGTTTCCGCACCCCGGTAGCCCATCCCGAGCGGATCGTCGGCCAGGTTCTCGTCCGCCGACAGGCGGGCGGGCGAGGGAATGTCGAAGCCAGGGTCGGAGGCACGCCCCCGGCCCGCCGGGGGCAGGTCCGGGTCGGCAGGCCGGCTTGACCGGGAGGCCAGCCCTGGCGCCGGGAAGGCCGCCGTGCGCTCGCCTGCGTAGCCCTCGGGCGCGGGGTCGGCCATGTAGCTCGTGACGGCGTCCTCCAGGGCGCGCCGGGGCCGGGCGGGCCGGTCGAGGCCCTCGCGGTCCGCGGGCAGGCCGACGCCCTCTCGGTCCGGCAGGTCCCTGGGGGCCAGGTCCCGCGGCGGCGGCGGCAGGTCCCGCGGCGCCAGGTCCCGCGGCGCGAGATCCCGCGGCGCGAGATCCCGCGGCGGAAGATCCCGCGGCGGAAGATCCCGCGGCGGAAGATCCCGCGGCGGAGATCCCGCGGCGGAAGATCCCGCGGCGGAAGATCCCGCGGCGGCGGCAGGTCCCGCGGCGCCAGGTCTCTGGCCGCGCTCTCGCCACCGAAGTCGCGGACGCGCGTGGCATCGTGCGCGCCGCTGACATCGTGACCAGCGTCACTCCCGTCCGGGCCGCCGCGCAGGGTCGCCATCATCCTGGGCAGCTCGTCCACGGGGAGGCGGAAGGTGCCCGTGCACCGGCCGCCCTGCCAGATGCTGAACACGGCCACGCCGGTATCTCCGTACCAGCTCAGCCGCATACTTCGCGAATCGCCCCTGACGTCGAAAAAGACCTCGCCGAGACGAGGCAGGGGGGCAGCGTCATTCGACGACATGGTGCCTATGGTGACCCGCAACGAGGCGACTTGTCCAGTTAATGATCATCATGCTGTGACCTGTCCCACTGAGGACGGGCCGGCGAATTCGCCATCCTGCCTGCGCGACGGCGTTCTTGAGTGGCATCATTGTCTGGCGGACGGACTTGGCGCGATGCTCGGCTGAGCATGCGAGTTCCTCCGCGATCCACGCAGGGAACACCACGGCTTTGCCATGCGTTGTGAGATGCGACGGGGCGAATGCCACATCGCTTGAGAAACGCATCGATTGACTGACTCAGCGTCCGCAGGATCCGGATCTGCTTAGGTCCGGAGTGCCTGGCAAGGGCGCTTGCTTGGCAAGAATGTGTACGCGAACTGGTTGAGGAGAGTAAATCATGTCTGAGGTACGTCGTCAGGCCGCCCTGATGCAACGGCCGAACTGGGGCTGGCAGGATGACGCGGCGTGCCGCGGCCGTGATGTCGTCCTCTTCTTCGGCCCGGACGGTGAGCGCCAGCCGGAGCGGGACGTCCGGGAGCGGCAGGCCAAGGCCGTCTGCGCCGCCTGCCCGGTACGGACCGAGTGCCTGAACTACGCGCTCAGCCGGCCGGAGAAGTACGGCACCTGGGGTGGCCTCAACGAGGACGAGCGGTCCTCCGAGCGCCGCCGCCGCATGCGCCGCGCGAACGCGGCCTGACCGGCTCGGGACCCGCGGGTCCCGAGCCCCGCACCAGCCTCGCCAGCCTGGCGGCCCGCGCCGCCAGGCTGGCGGCTTTCCGGGGTGTTCACGGTCCTGGCCGGGGTGTTCACCGTCCTGGCGCGGATACGCGGTCCGATAATGGGCACATGGTCTGCTGTGCATGCCGGGAACAACTCCATGAGGACTGCCCGGGCGGCACCTGGTGCGACTGCCAGCACCTGCCTCCGGCGCAGGCCACCGAGCCGTTCCAGGGCTGGCTCCGCCAGGGCTGACCGCCCAGGTCACCGACCGCCCAGGTCACCTGGTCACCAGGTCGGCCGGCGGTGCGGGTGGAATGGCCCGCCCGGCCAGGAATAGGCTCAGCCGCAAGGTAGTTGCGCCAGACAGCAGCCGCACGCTCCGGAAGGCCGCCGCCGTGAGTTTCATGACGGTGTCCCGCGTTACCGTGATCTATGTAACATACATGCGGGCGTGCGGTTCACCGTTTTTGCCCCTACTGTGGACACCGAGCCCTTGAAGCTGGAGTGACCGCGTGAACGCTGCTGATGCCAGGCCCACCTGGCTGGGACTCCCCCAGCCGGCTGTCGCGCCTGCCCCTGCCGCCGAGCCCAGCGAGATGGAGAGGCTGGCCGCAGAGGCCGCCGAGACGCTGGCCGGAGCGCCGGCCCAGGACGTCATCGCGTGGGCGAGCAAGACCTTCGGGCGCCGGCTGTGCATCACGTCCTCGATGACCGACGCGGTGATCATCCACCTCGCCTCGCGGCAGGTGGAGAACATCGACGTGCTGTTCCTGGACACCGGCTATCACTTCGCCGAGACCATCGGCACCAGGGACGCGGTCTCGGCCGTGTACCCGGTGAACCTCATCAACGTGACCCCGCCCACCACGGTGGCGGAGCAGGACGCCGAGCTCGGCCCCAAGCTCTACAGCCGCAACCCCGACCTGTGCTGCTACCTGCGCAAGGTCGTGCCGCTCGAGCAGGCCCTCGGCCCCTACGACGCCTGGATCACCGGAGTGCGCCGGGAAGAGACCGACTCCCGCAGCGACACCCGCGTCGTCCAGTGGGACCCGCGCCGCGAGATGGTCAAGGTCAACCCGATCGTGGAGTGGTCCCAGCAGGAGGTCGACGACTACATCGCCGAGAACGGGGTGCTGGTCAACCCGCTGGTCTACGACGGCTACCCGTCCATCGGCTGCCAGACCTGCACGGTCCGGGTCGAGGAGGGCGCTGACCCGCGCAGCGGCCGCTGGTCCGGGACCGGCAAGACCGAGTGCGGCCTGCACACCTGAGGGCGGACCGACCTGCCTGCCACTCATGAGGTCCGTAATCAGGTCCCGCTCCTAGCCGATTACGACGTCGCCGCTGACGCGGCCCTGCTGGCCGCCATGGAGCGCGAGGGCGCGGGCTGGGCCCGTGCCGGGCTGCACGAGCTGGGCACGCTGGCGGGCGCGGCCGGCACCCAGGAGCTGGCCCGGCTGGCCAACGTGTACGGGCCGGTGCTGCGCACCCACGACGCGCGCGGCCACCGGATCGACGAGGTCGACTTTCATCCGGCCTGGCACGAGCTGATGGCCACCGCCGTCCGGCACGGCCTGCACGCCGCGCCCTGGGCCGACCAGCGGCCGGGCGCGCACGTGGCCAGGGCGGCCCGGTTCTTCGTCTGGACCCAGGCCGAGGCGGGCCACGGCTGCCCGATCTCGATGACCTACGCCAGCGTTCCGGCCCTGCGCCATCAGCCCGCCCTGGCCGCCCGCTACGAGCCGCTGCTGGCCTCGGGCGCCTACCAGCCCGGCCTGGCCGTGCCCGACGGCAAGACGGGCCTGCTGGCCGGGATGGGCATGACCGAGAAGCAGGGCGGCTCTGATGTCCGGGCCAACACCACCCGGGCCGTGCCCGACCCGGCGGCGGGCGACGGCGGCTACCGGCTCACCGGGCACAAGTGGTTCTGCTCGGCGCCCATGTGCGACCTGTTCCTGGTGCTGGCCCAGGCCCCGGAGGGCCTGACCTGCTTCCTGCTGCCCCGGGTGCGGCCCGACGGCAGCCGCAACGACATGCGCATCCAGCGGCTCAAGGACAAGCTGGGCAACCGGTCCAACGCCTCGGCCGAGGTCGAGTACGACGACGCGCTGGCCTGGCTGGTCGGCGAGCCGGGCCGGGGCATCGCCACGATCATCGAGATGGTCAGCGCCACCCGGCTGGACTGCGTGCTGGGCAGCGCCGCCCAGATGCGGCTGGGCTGCGTCACCGCGGCCGACTACGTGTCACAGCGCCAGGCGTTCGGGTCGGCGCTCATCGACTACCCGCTGATGGCCAGCGTCATCGCCGACCTGACCCTGGAGTCGGAGGCGGCCACCGCGCTGGCCATCCGGCTGGCCGGGGCGGCCGACCGGGCGGCCCGCGGCGACGCCGCCGAGGCCGACTTCCTGCGGCTGGCCCTGCCGGCCGCCAAGTACTGGGTGTGCAAGCGCACGCCGCTGGTCACCGGCGAGGCCCTGGAGTGCCTGGGCGGCAACGGCTACGTCGAGGACTCGCCGATGCCCCGGCTGTACCGGGACGCGCCGCTGAACTCGATCTGGGAGGGCTCGGGCAACATCACGGCCCTCGACGTGCTCCGGGCCCTGACCCGGACGCCCCAGGCGGCCGAGGCGGTGCTGGCCGAGATCGACGAGGCGGCCGGGGCCGACCGGCGGCTGGACCGGGCCGCGGCCCGGCTGCGCGAGGACCTGGCCGCCGCGGCCAAGGCCGGCGCCGAGGGGACCTACCAGGCCCGCCGGATCGCCGGGCTGCTGGCCCTGGTGCTCCAGGCCGCGCTGCTGACCCGGCACGCCCCGGCGCCGGTCGCCGACGCGTTCTGCGCCTCGCGGCTGGACCCGGAGGCGGCCGCTGGCCTGGGCGGACCCGGCGGCCCGTTCGGCACGCTGCCCGACGGCGTGGCGCTGGCCGAGGTGCTGAGGCGATCTTCGGTCCCCACGTCCAGGTAAAGTCTCCCAATGCAAGTCTGGCCGGGAACCGCTTACCCGCTCGGTGCCACCTGGGACGGGTCGGGCACGAACTTTGCCCTGTTTTCTGAGGTCGCGGAGCGGGTTGAGCTGTGCCTGTTCGGCGGCGGCGAGGGCAACGGGCACGGCGGGAACGGCACCGGGCGCGGCCCGGACGGCACCGGCGGAACCCGCGAGCAGCGCATCGAGCTGACCGAGGTGGACGGCTTCGTCTGGCACTGCTACCTGCCCGGCATCGGGCCCGGCCAGCGATACGGCTACCGGGTGCACGGGCCCTACGACCCCCGGCGCGGCCAGCGGTGCAACCCGGCCAAGCTGCTGCTCGACCCGTACGGCAAGGCGGTCGAGGGCGGCCTGCGCTGGAACGAGGCGCTGTTTTCCTACCGCTTCGGCGACCCGGCCAGCCTGAACCGGGCTGACAGCGCGGCGTTCATGCCGCGCAGCGTGGTGATCAATCCCTACTTCGACTGGGCCGATGACCGGGCCCCGCGCACCCCGTACCACGAGACGCTGATCTACGAGGCGCACGTGCGCGGCCTGACGCTGCGCAACCCCGACGTGGCGGAGAACCTGCGCGGCAGCTACTCCGGGCTGGCCTCCCCGGCGATCATCGACCACCTGACCCGGCTCGGCGTGACCGCCGTGGAGCTGATGCCGGTGCACCAGTTCGTGTCCGAGCAGCGGCTGTCCGAGCGGGGCCTGCCCAACTACTGGGGCTACAACACCCTCGGCTTCTTCGCCCCGCACAACGCCTACTCCTCCTCGGCCGAGCCGCACGGCCAGGTGGCCGAGTTCAAGGCGATGGTCCGGGCGCTGCACGACGCGGGCATCGAGGTGATCCTCGACGTGGTCTACAACCACACCGCCGAGGGCGGGGCGCTGGGCCCGACGCTGTCGTTCCGGGGCATCGACAACGCCGCCTACTACCAGCTCGCCGGCGACGACCCGAGCCGCTACCTGGACTACACCGGCTGCGGCAACAGCCTGAACGTCCGCCACCCGCACGCGCTCCAGCTGATCATGGACTCGCTGCGCTACTGGGTGATCGAGATGCACGTGGACGGGTTCCGGTTCGACCTGGCCTCGGCGCTGGCCCGTGAGCTGCTCCAGGTCGACCGGCTGGCCACGTTCTTCGAGCTGGTCCAGCAGGATCCGGTGGTGTCGCAGGTCAAGCTCATCGCCGAGCCGTGGGACGTGGGCGAGGGCGGCTACCAGGTGGGCAAGTTCCCGCCGCTGTGGAGCGAGTGGAACGGCAAGTACCGGGACACCGTCCGGGACTTCTGGCGCGGCCAGCCGGCCACCCTGCCCGAGTTCGGCTCCCGGCTGACCGGCTCCAGCGACCTGTACGAGACCAGCGCCCGGCGCCCGGTGGCGTCGGTGAACTTCGTCACCTGCCACGACGGTTTCACGCTCGCCGACCTGGTCAGCTACGACCACAAGCACAACGAGGCCAACGGCGAGCACAACGCCGACGGCACCAACGACAACCGGTCGGCCAACTACGGCACCGAAGGGCCGGCCGACGACCCGGCCATCACCGAGGTGCGCGCCCGCCAGGAGCGCAACTTCCTGGTCACGCTGTTCTGCTCCCAGGGCGTGCCGATGCTGCTGGCCGGCGACGAGCTGGGCCGGACCCAGCGCGGCAACAACAACGCCTACTGCCAGGACAACGAGATCTCCTGGGTCGACTGGGAGGACGCCAGCAAGCACGCCGACCTGCTGGAGTTCACCCGGACGCTGGCCGCGCTGCGGCGCGAGCACCCGGTGTTCCGGCGGCGCCGGTTCTTCAGCGGCCAGCCCGCGGCCGGCGACGCGGGCGGGCTGCGCGACATCATCTGGCTCGCGCCGTCGGGCGAGGCGATGACCGACCGCGACTGGCGGGACGGCGGGCTCATGTCGGTCGGGGTGTTCCTGAACGGCGAGGCCATCAGCGAGCCGGACCCGCGCGGCGAGCAGGTCCGCGACGACAGCTTCCTGCTGCTGTTCAACGCCCGCGCCGAGCCGGTGACCTTCCGGCTGCCCGGCCCGGCCTACGCGGCCGGCTGGGCGCAGGTCGTGGACACCTCCGGCAGCCCGGACGCCCCGGCGCTGCGGCCGGGGGCCGTCGTGGACGTGCCGTCCCGGACCAGCCTCGTGCTCCGGGCTGAGTCCGCCGAGGGCTGACCGGGGCGGCCGCGCGCTGGCCGGGGCCGAGGCCCGTTAATCCAACGGGTGTGCCAAGGGCTGGCCGAGGCGGCCGGCCACCGCCAGGCGACTAACGGGGGCCCCGTCAATGCTGTCGGGTGGCTAACGTCGAGGCGATCAGGACTAACGCGAAGGTGGCCAGCCCCACCATGCCGTGCACGGCCACGACGCGGGCCGGGAAGTGCTGCTCCGCTCCCCTGGCGTGCTTGCCGCCCCGGCCGACCAGCCAGCGGGTCAGCATCACGAAGCCGAGCATGGCCGAGGCGGTGAGGACGCCGAACGCGCACCAGGCGTAGATCACGTGGCGGGTCAGCATGAACGCGATCCAGAACGTGAGCCCCGTGGTGGCCAGTACCGGATGGGCGAAGATGAGGGCCGCGGGGAAGACCGTGATCCGGGTCGCCTGCTGGCGCAGGCCGCCGTGCGAAAGCCAGACGACGAGCAGGTATAAGCCGAAGCACGCCGTTCCGGCCCACACGCCCAGGGCCACGAATTCCATCGAATCGCCTCGTTCTGTCGGGCCGAGCTCGCCTGCTTTTCGCTGACCTGGCCACATCCTGCCGTAGAAATCCGGCACACCGCCATGCAATCCCAATTGCGATCGCATCACAAACAATTTCGCGAACAGGGCGCGGCCGGCTGCGCGAGCCGGGACCGCACCGCCGGGCGGCATCTGATTCACTGGCCTGCGTGCGCCAGATCTATCCCGACGCGGACCCGGCGGCCGACGACGACGACTTCCTGGCCCGCCGCTACGCCTATCCGGCCGGCGACGGGACTGCGGCGCGACCCTGGGTGCGGGCCAACATGGTGGCCAGCGTCGACGGCGCCGCGGCGCTCGAGGGGCGCTCGGGCGGCCTGGGCGGCGCCGCCGACCGCAAGCTGTTCCACGTGCTGCGCAGCCTGGCCGACGTGGTGCTGGTCGGCGGCGGCACCGCGCGGGCCGAGAAGTACAAGCCGGCCCGGCTGCAGGTCATGGTGCCGGCGCTGCGCGCGGGCCGCCCGCCGACCCCGCCGATCGCCGTCGTCAGCGCCAGCCTGGACCTGGACCCCGGCAGCCCGCTGCTGGCCGCGGCGCCCGACTGGGCCCGCACCATCGTGCTCACCACCGCCGCGGCGCCCGCGGACCGCCGCGCGGCGCTGGCCCGGCAGGCCACGGTGATCGAGGCCGGCGAGAAGCGGGTGGACGCCCGCCGGGCCATCGACGCGCTGGCCGGCCTGGGCCACACCCGGATCCTCACCGAGGGCGGCCCGAAGCTGCTCGGCCACCTCGCGGCGGCCGGGCGGCTGGACGACCTGTGCCTGACCGTCGGCCCGCTGCTGGCCGGCGGGGACGCGAGCCGGATCCTGGCCGGCTCGCCGCTGCCCGGCGGCGTGCTGCCGCTCACGCTGGCCCACGTCCTAGCCGAGGACGGCAGCCTGTTCTGCCGCTACCTGCGCGCGGCCTAGCGCGCGGAAGGAGCCCACCCAGCATGGCCCTGCACCGCAAGCACGAAGACCCCGAGGAAGCGCGGGACCTGGACATCAACCCGGTGTACGTCCAGGTGCCCGACCACGTGGTGACCCGCGACCGGATCCCCGAGCACGGCATGCTGCCCGACACCGCCCTGCAGGTGGTGCGCGACGAGCTGATCCTGGACGGGAACGCGCGGCTCAACCTGGCCACGTTCGTGACCACGTGGATGGAGCCGCAGGCCGAGCGGCTGATGACCGAGTGCCTCAGCAAGAACATGATCGACAAGGATGAGTACCCGGAGACGGCCGAGCTGGAGCGGCGCTGCGTGAGCATCCTGGCCCACCTGTGGCACGCCCCGTCGGTGGTGCCGCACGCCGGGCACCCCGACCCCGGCTCGACCGGCTGCTCGACCACCGGGTCCAGCGAGGCCTGCATGCTGGGCGGCATGGCCCTGCTGTGGCGCTGGCGGGCCCGGCGGGCCGCCGCGGGCGCCCCGGACGCCCAGCCGAACCTGGTGATGGGCGCGAACGTCCAGGTCTGCTGGGACAAATTCTGCCGCTACTGGCAGGTCGAGCCGCGACAGGTGCCGATGGAGCCCGGCCGGCTGCACCTGACCCCGGCCGAGGCGGCGGCGCGCTGCGACGAGAACACCATCGGCGTGGTGGCGGTCCTCGGCTCCACCATGGACGGCAGCTACGAGCCGGTGGCGGAGATCAGCGACGCCCTGGACGCCCTCCAGGTCCGGTCGGGGGTGGACGTGCCCATCCACGTGGACGCGGCCTCAGGCGGGTTCGTGGCCCCGTTCCTGCAGCCGGACCTGATGTGGGACTTCCGGGTCCGGCGGGTCGCCTCGATCAACTCCTCGGGGCACAAGTACGGCCTGGTCTACCCGGGCGTCGGCTGGGTCATCTGGCGGGACGCCGAGGCGCTGCCCGAGGACCTGGTGTTCAAGGTCAACTACCTGGGCGGGCAGATGCCCACGTTCGCGCTGAACTTCTCCCGGTCGGGCAGCAACGTGGTGGCGCAGTACTACAACTTCCTGCGGCTGGGCTTCGAGGGCTACCGCCGGGTGCAGCAGGCCTGCCAGGACGTGGCCACCTACCTGGCGGGGCAGATCGGCGGGATGGGACCGTTCGAGCTGCTCTCGGACGGCACCGACCTGCCGGTGCTGGCCTTCCGGCTGCGCGATCCGCAGGCCGCGGGCTACACGGTCTTCGACGTGTCCGAGCGGCTGAGGCAGCGCGGCTGGCTGGTCCCGGCCTACACGTTCCCCGCGAACATGCAGGACACCGCGGTGCTGCGGATCGTGGTGCGCAACGGCTTCAGCGCTGACCTGGCCGACGCGCTGGTCACCGACCTGCGCACGCAGGTCGAGGTGCTGACCGCGATGCCCGCGCCGCCCGCCCCGCTGCTGCCCGGCGGGCAGCGCAGCGGCTTCGCGCACTAACCCGGGCAGGATTAAGCCCGGGTCAGGCGCGAGGGCGGGTAGCGGGGACGGGATCTCGGGCGGCGGACGAGCGGCGGCGGGTCAGGCGCCCTTGCGGAGGCGGTCCAGGGCCTCGGCCAGGATCGCGGCGCCGTCGGTGTCGTTGCGCCGCTCCTTCACGTACGCCAGGTGGGTCTTGTACGGCTCGGTGTGCGGCGCGGCGGGCGGGTTCGCCTCATCCTGGCCGGCCGGCAGGCCGCAGCGCGGACAGTCCCACAGGTCGGGAACGACCGCGTCGCTGGCGAAGCTGGGCACGGTCTCGTGCCCGGCGCTGCACCAGAACGACACCCGGACTCGCGGTGCGGCCTCGCCGCGCTCCGCCTCGCCCATCGGCCCGGCTCCCACCCGGCTGCCACGGATGGCGTTACCACTACTCACTGCTCACCCCTTGCTTCAACTTCAGGCCTAACTGACGCCAGCGACGCTGGCCAGATGATTCGCTTAGCGATTCGTCAGCAGCCCGAGCGCGACGATGCAGACAAACCAGAGGACGCCGGTGAAGATCGTGATCCGGTCCAGATTCCGCTCCACCACCGAGGAGGAGCCCAGGGTCGATGACACGCCCCCGCCGAACAGGTCGGAGAGCCCGCCGCCCTTGCCCTTGTGCAGCAGCACCAGTACCACCATGAGCAGGCTCGTAATAATCAGGACAATAGAGATCGCGATAGTCACTGCTGCTTCTCGTCTCTCGTCTGGTGTGCCAGGTCTGCCAGAGTCCTGCGCCGGTCAGGCTGTGCTAGTTAAACAACGCGGGTCAGCTCACGATACCGGCAGATCCGCACGAAATCGCTGGCATCCAGGCTGGCCCCGCCGACCAGCGCCCCGTCGATGTCCGGCTGGGCCATGATCGCGGGCATGTTGTCGGGCTTGACAGACCCGCCATACAGAATACGCGTACCAGCGGCCACTTCGTCCCCGTGAACGGCGGAAATGCGGCCTCGGATAGCCTCGCCGACCTCCTGCGCGTCCTCCGGGGTGGCCACCTCGCCGGTGCCGATCGCCCATACCGGCTCATAGGCCACAACCATTCCGGCCACCTGCGCGGCGCTGAGGCCGTCCAGGCCGCCGTCCAGCTGAGCCAGGGTGTAGGCGACGTGGTCGCCGGACTGGCGCACGGCCAGCGGCTCGCCGATGCACAGGACGGGCGTCATCTCCGCCTTGAGCACCTGCTTGACCTTGGCGTTGACCAGGGCGTCGTCCTCGTGGTGGTACTGACGGCGCTCGGAGTGGCCGGCCAGCACGAGCCGGCAGCCGAGCTTGGCCAGCATCCGGCCGGAGACCTCGCCGGTGTAGGCGCCGTCGTCGTGGGCGGAGATGTCCTGGGCCCCGTACAGGAGCTGGAGCTTGTCGCCCTCGATCAGGGTCTGCACGCTGCGCAGGGCGGTGAACGGCGGCAGCACGGCCACGTCGACGGCGGCGAAGTCCTTGGCGTTCAGGCTGAACGCCAGCTTCTGGGTCAGCGCCAGCGCCTCGAAGTGGTTGTTGTGCATCTTCCAGTTGCCGGCGACCAGCGGCTTGCGGCCCTTGTTAGTGGTCATGCTGGGTCCCGACCCTGGCCTGGGCGTCGTCCAGCGCCTGGAGGCCCGGCAGGGTGGCGCCCTCCAGGTACTCCAGGCTGGCGCCGCCGCCAGTGGAGATGTGGCTGAACGCGTCCTCGGGGAGGCCGAGCTTGCGCACCGCGGCCGCGGAGTCGCCGCCGCCGACCACGGTCAGCCCGGGCACCTTGGCGATGGCCTGGGCCACGGCCAGGGTGCCCGCCGCGAACGCGGGGAACTCGAACACGCCGACCGGGCCGTTCCAGAACACCGTGGCCGCGTCGGCCAGCTTGGCCGCGAACAGCTCGCGGGTGGCCGGGCCCATGTCCACGCCCTCGCGGTCGGCCGGGAACGCGGTCACGTCGTAGATGTCGGCCCGGGCGTCCGGGGCGAAGTCGGCCGCGCCGACCAGGTCGACGGGCAGGACGATCTCCACGCCGCGGGCGTCCGCGTCGGCCAGCACCTGCCGGACCTGGTCGACCTTGTCCGCCTCGAGCAGCGACTTGCCCATCTCGTGGCCCTGGGCGGTGAGGAACGTGTAGGACATGCCGCCGCCGATCAGGATGCGGTCGGCCTTGTCCAGCAGGTTGGCGATCACGCCCAGCTTGTCCGAGGGCTTGGCCCCGCCCAGCACCACGGCGTAGGGCCGCTCCGGGTCGCGGGTCAGCCGCTGGAGCACCGCCACCTCGTCGGCCACCAGGTCGCCCGCGGCCGCCGGGAGCAGCGCGGGCACGTCGTAGACGCTGGCGTGCTTGCGGTGCAGGGCGCCGAACCCGTCGCCCACGTACAGCTGGGCCATGGCGGCCAGGCGGCGGGCCAGCCCGGCCCGCTCCGCGTCGTCCTTGCTGGTCTCGGCGGGCTCGAACCGGACGTTCTCCAGCAGTGCCACGTCGCCGTCGGCCAGGGCCGCCGCCACCGCGGCGGCGGACTCCCCGGCCACGTCCTGCGCCAGCGGGACCTTCTGGCCCAGCAGCTCGGCCAGCCGCGCGGCCACCGGGGCCAGCGACGGGCCGCCCGCGGCGCGCTCGGCGTAGCCGGCGCCCTTGGGGCGGCCCAGGTGCGCCGCGATCAGCACCCGCGCGCCCCGGCTGGTCAGCTTCCTGATCGTCGGCAGGCTGGCCCGGATCCGGCCGTCGTCGGTGATCGTAGTGCCGTCCAGCGGGACATTCAGGTCGGCCCGCAGCAGTACGGTGGCGCCGCTGACGTCCAGGTCGTCGACGCTGAGCATCAGCGGGCCGGGAGCGACGCGCCGACCAGGGCGGTCAGGTCGGCAATCCGGTTGGAGTAGCCCCACTCGTTGTCGTACCAGCCGAGCACCTTCACCTGGTCGCCGGAGGCCATGGTCAGCAGCGAGTCGAAGGTGCAGGAGTACGGGGTGCCGACGATGTCGGAGGACACGATCGGGTCGCTGGTGTAGTGCAGGTAGCCCTTGAGCGGGCCGTCGGCCGCCGCCCGGAAGGCCGCGTTGACCTCGTCCTTGGTGACGTCGCGGTCCAGCTGCACGACGAGGTCGGTGATCGACCCGTCCATCACCGGCACCCGCATGGCCATGCCGTCGAACTTGCCCGCGAGCTCCGGCAGCACCAGGGCCGTGGCCTTGGCCGCGCCGCTGGTGGTCGGGATGATGTTCTGCGCGGCGGCGCGGGCCCGGCGCAGGTCCTTGTGCGGGAAGTCCAGGATGACCTGGTCGTTGGTGTACGCGTGGACCGTGGTCATCAGGCCCCGCTGCACGCCGAAGCTGTCGTGCAGGACCTTGGCCATCGGCGCCACGCAGTTCGTGGTGCAGGAGGCGTTGGAGATGATGTTGTGGGTGGCCGCGTCATAGGAGTCGTCGTTCACGCCCATGACGATGGTGATGTCCTCGCCGGTGGCGGGCGCGGAGATGATCACCTTGCGGGCGCCGGCGGCCAGGTGCTTGGCCGCGTCGGCGGCCTTGGTGAACCGGCCGGTGGACTCGATCACCACGTCCACGCCGAGGTCGCCCCAGGGCAGCTCGGCGGGATCGCGGACGGCGAGGATCCTGATCTCCCTGGCGCCGACCCGGATCACGTCGCCGTCGACCGAGACCTCCTCGGGCAGCGTGCCGAGCAGCGAGTCGTACTTGAGCAGGTGCGCCATCGTGGCGATATCACCCAGGTCGTTGGCCGCGACGATCTCGATGTCGGTAGCGGCGCCTGCGCCGGCGTGCACCGCACGCCAGAAGTTGCGCCCGATCCGGCCGAACCCGTTGATGCCCACGCGGACAGTCACTGCACGATCTCCTTCGGATTGCCTGACGCTGATGTTCTCGAGCGCCTGTTGACGAGTGCTGTGCTCTGGCCCCGGCCGCTGGCCCCGTTGCCACGTCGGGCTGGCGACTTGAGATTACCGGAATCAGGGCACGAGCATGTCGGGGGTCAGGGTCGCCTCGGTGTTGGGCACCCCCAGGTCCGAGGCCCGCCGGTCGGCCAGCGCCAGCAGCCGCCGGATCCGGCCCGCGATGGCGTCCTTGGTCAGGGCCGGCTCGGCCAGCTGGCCGAGCTCCTCCAGGCTGGCCTGACGGTGCTTGATCCGCAGCTCGCCGGCCACGATCAGGTGCTCGGGGGCGTCGTTGCCGAGGATCTCCAGGGCCCGCTCCACCCGGGCCCCGGCGGCGACCGCGGCCCTGGCGCTGCGCCGCAGGTTGGCGTCGTCGAAGTTGGCCAGCCGGTTGGCGGTGGCCCGGACCTCGCGGCGCATCCGCCGCTCCTCCCAGGCCAGCACGCTGTCGTGGGCGCCGAGCCGGGTCAGCAGCGCGCTGATGGCGTCGCCGTCGCGGACCACCACCCGGTCCACGCCGCGCACGTCACGGGCCTTGGCGTGGATCTTGAGCCGCCGGGCCGCGCCGACCATGGCCAGGGCGGTCTCCGGGCCGGGGCAGGTGACCTCGAGCGACATCGACCGGCCCGGCTCGGTCAGGCAGCCGTGGGCCAGGAACGCGCCCCGCCAGGCCGCCTCGCAGTCGCAGGTCGTCCCGGAAACCACCTGCCGGGGCAGGCCCCGGACCGGGCGGCCGTTGCCGTCCACCAGGCCGGTCTGCCGGGCCAGGCTCTCGCCGTCCTTGCTCACCCGGACCACGTAGCGGTTGCCCTTGCGCAGCCCGCCGGGCGCCACCACGACCAGCTCGGACGCGTGGCCGAAGACCTCGGCGATGTCCTTGCGGAGCCGGCGCGCCGCGATCCCGGTGTCGAGCTCCGCCTCGATCACGATGCGGCCCGCGGCCAGGTGCAGCCCGCCCGCGAAGCGCAGCAGCGTGGAAACCTCCGCCTTGCGGCAGCAGGGCTTGAGCACGGTCACTCGGCTGAGCTCGTCCTTCACCAGGCTGGTCAGCGCCATGGGCTTCACTCCCCCTCAAATATCTGTGCGAATGCACCCGCCAGCCGCCGCGGATCATGGCGAGGCGACCCGTCCCCCATGGCCAGGTCAGCCAGCACGAGACGACCGCCGAGCAGCCCGGCCGCCTTCTCGAGCTCTGCTTTGGTTCCCTCCACCGCGCCTTTGTCCGCGAGCACCACGTCCACCGCCAGGTCCGGCGCGTGGTCCGCCAGCACCTCCAGGTGCGCGTGCGGGGAGAAACCCTCCGTCTCTCCCGGCTGCGGAGCCAGGTTCAGCGCGACGATCCGCCGTGCCCGGGTGCCGAGCAATGCCCGGGCCAGCTCGGGCACCAGGAGGTGCGGCAGCACGCTGGTGAACCAGGAACCCGGCCCGAGCACGACCCAGTCCGCGGCCTCGATCGCCTGGACTGCCTCGGGGCAGGCGGGCGGGTCCGCGGGGATCAGTGATACCGACCGTACCCGCCCGGGCGTGGTCGCGCAGGCCACCTGCCCGCGAACGGTGCTGATCTCGTCCGGCCTGCCCGGATCTGCGCCCTCAACCTCGGCCACCAGGTCCAGCGGGACCGACGACATCGGCAGCACCCGGCCGTGCGCGCCGAGCAGCCGGGCCACCCAGTCCAGGCCCTGGACCGAGTCGCCGAGCAGCTCCCAGAGCGCCACGATCAGGACGTTGCCCACCGCGTGGCCGCCCAGCTCCGCCTCGCCGGTGAACCGGTGCTGGATCACCCGGCTCCAGGTGGTGCCCCAGGCGTCGTCGCCGCACAGCGCGGCCAGCGCCATCCGCAGGTCGCCGGGCGGCAGCACGCCGAATTCCCGGCGCAGCCGGCCGCTGGAGCCGCCGTCATCGGCCACCGTGACCACCGCGGTCAGGTCGCGGGTCACCCGGCGCAGCGCCGACAGCGAGGCGAACAGCCCGTGCCCGCCGCCCAGCGCCACCACCCGGCGGCTGGGCGGCCGCCCGGCGATCTCAGGGACCGGATGGGCGACCTCGGGGCCCGGATGACTGTCCTCGCGCGGCATCGGCCTACTCTCGCCCGAGGTCGCGGTGCGACACCTTGATGCCCGGCCACGACCCCGACAGCCGCGCGGCGATCTCCTCGGCCACGACCACGCTGCGGTGCTTGCCGCCGGTGCAGCCGACGGCCAGGGCGACGAAGTGACGGCCCGCCCGGTCGTAGCCGGCCAGCGCGATCCGCACCGCCCGCACGTAGGCGTCCAGGAAGTCGGTCGCGCCCGGCTGGCCGAGCACGTAGTCCCGGACCGGCCGGTCCTGGCCGGTCAGCGGGGCCAGCTCGGCGATCCAGTGCGGGTTGGGCAGGAACCGGCAGTCGGCCACCATGTCGGCGTCCACCGGCAGGCCGTACTTGAAGCCGAACGAGACCACCGTCACCCGCAGGCCGGTCTCGCCCTCGGACGCGAACGTGCTCTGCATCCGGGACCGCAGCTCGTGCACGTTCAGCGCGGAGGTGTCCAGCACCAGGTCGGCCTCGGCCCGCAGGGCCTGGAGCAGCTCGCGCTCGGCGGCGATGCCGTCCACGATCCGGCCGCCCTCCTGGAGCGGGTGCGGCCGGCTCACGCCGTCGAACCGGCGCACCAGGGCGTCGTCGCCGGCCTCCAGGAAGACCACGAACGGCCGCACGCCGCGGGCGTGCAGGTCGCTGATGGCCGACTTGAGGTCAGTCGAGAACGCCCGGCTGCGCACGTCGACCACCGCGGCCAGCCGCGGCACCCCGCCCTTGGCCCGCCGGGCCAGGTCGACCATGGTCGGCAGCAGGTCGGCCGGCATGTTGTCGGCCACGAACCAGTCCAGGTCCTCCAGCGACTTGGCCGCCGTGCTGCGCCCCGCCCCGGACAGGCCCGTGATGATGACGATCTCGGGCGATCCCTCGTCCGCGGTCACGCGTTACCGCCGTGGGTCATGTCTGTTCCCCCGTGTATGGCGTCGTGTGTCGCCCCGTGAGCCCGGCTCCGGCCGGCTCAGCTCGCTGCTGGCCCGGTGCCGGGGCGGGGGTCGCTGGCTGCTTCTTGCTGTTATCAGACGTGTCGCGGCTGCCGTCCGGCTTCTTGCTGTTATCAGGCTGGTCCTGCTGGTCCTGCTGGTCCTGCGGTCCTGCGGTGCAGGGCGGCGTAGACGGCCTCGGCGGTGCGCTGGCCGAACCCCGGCAGCTCCGCGATGTCCTGCGCCGAGGCCGCGGTCAGCTTGCGCACCGAGCCGAAGTGCCGCAGCAGCGTAGCCCGCCGGGCCTGGCCCAGGCCGGGTACCCCGTCCAGCTCGCTGACCGTCAGCGCGGCCGCCCGCTTCTTGCGGTGGTAGGTGATCGCGAACCGGTGCGCCTCGTCGCGGACCCGCTGGAGCAGGTACAGGCCCTCGCTGGTGCGGGGCAGGATCACCGGGCCGTCCTCGCCCGGCAGCCACACCTCCTCCAGCCGCTTGGCCAGCCCGCACACGGCCACGTCGACCACGCCCAGCTCCTCCAGGGCCCGCACCGCCGCGGCCACCTGGGCCGGGCCGCCGTCGATGACCACCAGGCCCGGCGGGTAGGCGAACTTGCGCCGCGGCTGCCCGTCGTCCACGTCGGCGCCGGGCCCGCCGGTCTCGTGGACCTCCTCGCGCTCCTCCAGGTAGCGCCGGAACCGGCGGGTGATGACCTCGTGGATGGCGGCCACGTCATCGGTGCCGTCCAGGCCCTTGATGGCGAACCGGCGGTACTCCGACTTGCGGGCCAGGCCGTCCTCGAACACCACCATGGAGGCCACCACGTGGGTGCCCTGGAGGTTGGAGACGTCGTAGGCCTCGATCCGCAGCGGCGCGTCATCCAGGGCCAGCGCGTCCTGGATCTCCTGGAGCGCCCGGCTGCGGGTCGTCAGGTCGCTGGCCCGCCGGGTCTTGTGCAGCGCCAGCGACTCCGCGGCGTTCCTGGCCACGGTGTCCAGCAGGTTCCTCTTGTCGCCGCGCTGCGGCACCCGCAGGCTGACCCGCCCGCCGCGCCGCTCCGACAGCCATTCCTCCACCGCGCCCTCATCCGGCGGCAGCTCGGGCACCAGCACCTCGCGGGGCACCAGGCCGGCCCGGCGGCCGGACTCGCCGGCGGGCAGGCCGCCGCGCCGGGAGCCGCCCGGCACCCCGTTGCCCGGCTCACCGTGGCCCGAGCCGGAACCGCCGGCGGCCCGGTCGGCCGCCACCGCGTCGTCGCCGTAGACCTGGCCCAGGAACTGCTCGACCAGCTCGCCCGTGCTGACCTCGTCGACCTTGTCCACGACCCAGCCGCGCTGACCCCGGACCCGGCCGCCGCGCACGTAGAACACCTGGACCGCCGCCTCCAGGTGGTCCTGGGCCAGCGCGATCACGTCGGCGTCGGTGCCGTCGCCCAGCACCACGGCCTGCTTCTCCAGGGCCCGCTGGAGGGCCTGGACGTCGTCGCGCATGCGGGCGGCGCGCTCGTACTCCTCGGCGGCGCTGGCCGCGCGCATCTCGGCTTCCAGCCGCCGGATGAACTTGCCCGACTGGCCCGCCATGAAGTCGCAGAACTCCTCGGCCAGCACCCGGTGCTCGTCCTCGCTGATCCGGCCGACGCAGGGGGCCGAGCACTTGCCGATGTAACCCAGCAGGCAGGGCCGGCCGATCTGGCCCGCGCGCTTGAACACCCCGGCCGAGCAGGTCCGGACCGGGAACACCCGCAGCAGCGTGTCCACGGTGTCGCGGATGGCCCAGGCGTGCGAGTACGGGCCGAAGTACCGGACCCCGCGCCGCCGCGCCCCCCGCATGACCATGACCCGCGGGTACTGCTCGTCCATGGTGACGGCCAGGTAGGGGTAGCTCTTGTCGTCGCGGTAGCGGACGTTGAAGCGGGGATCGAACTCCTTGATCCAGGAGTACTCGAGCTGGAGCGCCTCCACCTCGGTCCCGACCACGGTCCAGTCCACCCGGGCGGCCGAGGTCAGCATGGTCTGGGTCCGCGGGTGCAGGCTGGCGAAGTCGGCGAAGTAGGAATTCAGCCGCGACCGCAGGCTCTTGGCCTTGCCGACGTAGATGACCCGGCCGCGCTCATCGCGGAACCTGTAGACGCCGGGGGACTCAGGGATCGAGCCGGGGGCCGGCCGGTAACTCGCCGGATCTGCCACACCGCAACTCTATGCAAGCCGGCGTGTCCCCCGGCGCAGGAACACCCGGCGGCAAAGGGATCCGAGCCCGGCCGCCCGCTGTGCCACGCTATGCGCAGGGTTCCCTGTTGTTTGCTGGCGGCAGCGGAGGCGCGGCATGGCAAGCGTGACCATCGACCGGATCGACGGCGTGCGCCGCGACATCGCGGACGCCGTGAACCGCACCGCCCCCGGCAGCACGCTGCCCGAGCCGGAGCAGGAGCGCCTGCTCGCCCAGGCCTGCACCGAGACCTGCGCCCTGCTGACGGACTGGGCGGACAGTCCGCAGTGGCAGGATCTGCGCCCGGAGCGGGATGGGGTGCTGCGCGAGGCGCTCCAGGATCAGGAGCAGTTCGGGGCGCTGCTGGGCCCGCTGTTCGGCGATGCCATCGAGCGGACCCTGAGCGGCGGCGGCGGCGCTGAAGAGCGCGCCGAGCGGCTGAACGCGGCCAGGGCCGAGGCGGAAAGGGCCGTGCGCGGGGCGCTGGCCAGCAGCCGCCGCTACCCCCGGCTGCGCTGTGCGCAGCTCGTCGAGACGGCCCTCGACCGGGTCGGAAAGCTGCGCGGGGAGATCTGCGCGCTGGCCGGGGAGCTGGGCAGCGCACGGCAGGAGGCCGGGCAGTCGGCCGCCTCGGCGGCCCGCCGGGCGGGCCGGCTGCGGAAGGCCCGCTCGGCCCTGGTGAAGGCCGGCGGGTTCCTGCTGACCCTCTCCGTGTCCCTGACGATGTCGGTGGCCGGTCCCGGCCAGGTGGTCCACGACCTGTCGGCGTGGACCGACCAGGTGAAGGTCGTGATGGTCCATGACCTGGCCGCGCAGGCCCAGCCAGGGATCCGGGTCGCTCCGCCGGCCTCGGGCCCCCGGCTGCGCTGACTGGCCTCGAGCCCCCGGCTGCGCTGACTACTGCGGGCCTCGCTCCTGGTACTTCTCGGCGGCGAAGAAGAACGGCCGGCCGTCGGGCAGCGAGACCAGGCACTGGCCCTGGCCCAGCCCCGACAGGTGCCAGTCCTCGATGACGTTCCCGTCCACCACGACCTGCTGCATGCCCGCTGACCGCACGGCGGCGTAGGTGCTGATCTGCTTGCGGTTGCGCCCGAACCGTTCCCGCACCAGCTGCCGGCTGGCGTCGTCCATGAGCCGGAAGGCGAACACCGTGCCGAACCCGGACAGGATGCTGGCCCCGGCCTCGCCGCCGTAGGCGTGCCGCACCTGGTTCACGTTCTGCGTGCCGACCAGGAACTTCAGGCCGAGGCTGCGGCCGAAGTTGATGCCATCGCTGATGTGCGTCAGCTGGGGCAGCAGGGCGAACTCATCCATCACGAAGAAGACGCTGCCGGTCCGGCCGGGACGGGGGCGGCCCAGGCTGAGCGCCTCCTTGATGGCCATGTCCAGGAGCACCCGGTAGATCGGCAGCAGCCGGCTGCCCACGGCGATGTCGTACTCGATGAACAGGGCCCGGCCGGACTTCCGGCGGACGAAGTCGCGCACCGAGAACGTGCCGCCGGGAAGGCGGAACGCCCCGGAGAACGAGCGGTTCAGGGTCTGCTGGAGGAAGGCCAGCACCGCCTCGGGGGTGCGCTCCCCCTCCAGGTATCGCGCGGTGCCGCCCAGATCGGGATGCTCGCTCATGAGCGTGAGCAGCTCATCGCTGGGCAGCTCGAGCCGCTCGCGCAGCTCCGCGTTGGAGTGCTGGCCGCCCTCGCGGGTCATGATCTCCACCACCGCGGCGAAGATGTCGCAGGCGGCCGTGGCGAAGAAGGCGTTCTCGCCGGCCTGCTCCTGAGCCTCGCCGAAGATCGTCGCCGCGATCTCGTAGATCTGCTCGCTGCGGGAGCTGGGGTCGTCGCCGAGCAGGTCGAGGAACAGGTTCCACACCACGCCGCCGGGGCCGGAGCCCGGATCGGTGGAGATGACCGCGTCACCCGGCTGGTAGAACTCGCGGCAGAAGTCACCCTTGGTGTCGAAGACGACGATCACGTCGTCCGGGCCGGCGTTCTGCCGGATCGCCCGGACCAGCTGCATCATCGCGTTGGTCTTGCCCGTGCCGATGCTGCCCAGGAACAGCAGGTGCCTGCTGAGCGTCGCGTCATCGAACCACAGCGGCCCGCTGCGGCCGAGCATCGGATACACGCGGCCGCCGCCGGGCCCGCCGGGCCGGGCGGGTGACAGCGGCGGCCCGATGGTCATGCCCTCGACGACCCGGACGTCCGGTGCGCGGCCGTCCGGGCCCGGACGGCCGGTGGCGTCGGGAGGCGGCCCGGAGTGCACCGGCCGCCGTCAGCTGAGGGCCCGGCTGGACGCCGGACCCTCGCCCTGGACGCCCCAGTGCTGGCTCGCGTAGGTGCCCTGGGTCTGCAAGTCCATGATCAGCGCGCCCAGCTCGGCGATGATCGCCTCCGAGTCCTTCCCCGGTCGGCCGACGACCACGTCAAAGGCCGTGTAGGAGCGCAGGAACACGTGGACGAATACCAGCATCGGCCAGAGCAGGAGGGTGAGCAGCAGATTGTTGCTCGCGGGCACGTCACCGAAGCTGACCGCGCTGTCGGAGACGTGCCGGGCCTGCAGGGTCACGCCCGCGAAGCCGCGCTGCGCCCACTCGGTGAACAGCAGCGCGAAGCAGACCCCGGTCAGGATCGCGAACAGCAGGGTCAGCGGCAGCAGCAAGCTGAACAGCGTGCCGATCGTCGCCAGCCCGGACCAGATGGTGAGCACCAGCAGGAACGTGCTCAGCCGGTTGGTGACATACGCGCTGAACCCGCGCACGTCCTCCAGCTTGACCTGCTGAACCAGCTGGCTGCGGCCCTGAGTGCCGCGGCCGGTGGCCCAGGCGAAGAACACCACCCTGGCGTCGGTCACGTAGAGCGTGCCCACGCCCCGCTTCCGGCTGCGCAGCCGCACCGCCTCATACCGCCGCCACAGCACCTCGCCATGGCCGAGCTGGATCGGCGAGTCCGGCAGCACGCCCCGGCCGTTCGGGACGGCCGCCCTGGGGGACGCGGCCGGGACCAGCGGCGGGCCGGCCTGAGGCGGAACGCCGCCATACGGCGGCGGAGCGTCGGCGAACGGTGCCGAGGTCCCGGCGCGTGACGATGCGTCCTCGTACTTCGACTGGTTCGCGTACTGCGACTGGTCCGCCTCGACGGGCGTACCGCAGTTCTCGCAGAAAGTTGACTGCGCGACAATTAGCGCGCCGCACCGCTGGCAATTCACCTGGTGCCGCCCTTCGTGACAAGTTCAGCTAATCTGCCGGACGTCGAATGCCGTAATGGCACCATTTCCGACGGTATACGTGCCCTGGAAGATCTTCACGGTGCCATTTGCCTGGGTCGCCGTAACCCGCGCCGCGACCGTGTCGCCGGTTACCGAGAGCACCGTCACCGCGTCGCTGGCGGTGCCAGCGAAGCCCGCGGCGTAGCTCTGGTAGGAAACGCCGAGGTTGTCACCGCCCAGCCGCCAGGCGGTGGTGTAGTTCTTCGCGGTAATGGCCGCGAAGTAGGCCCGGACCGTGGCGACGGGCCCGCTGTACGGCGGCGCGGCCGGCGGGGCGCTCACGGTCGGCGCAGAGGTCGACGCCGGCGCACTCGGCGACGCGGCCGGACTGGCCGACGTGCTCGCCGAGCCCTCGGGTGCCGCCGGAGTCGACGAGAGGGCCGGGCTCGACGAAGCAGAGCCGGCCGCAGCCGATGATGACCTGGCCCCAGTCGCCGCGCCCACCTGCGCCACAGGTGCGACCTTGGCTCCGAAGACCGCGCCGGGCCAGTGCGCGAGCCAGCCGGCCAGGGCCAGCGCGGCGACCACCCCGGCGACGGCTGACACGACCGTTACCGTGCGCCGCCTGGTCGCCCGGCGGTCGCCGTGCGAACCGCCGCGGCGAGACCGGAACCTGTCGCCCGGCGGCCCCGGAGGCGGGCCCGGCGGGCCTGGTTCAGCGGGGCTTGGTGCAGTGGTCGATGGCGGGTGCTCAGGCGCATAAAACCGGGCTGATGTAACGGTGGCGGGTCCGGTATATGGCGGCTGTTGCCCGGGCGATGGCGGTATCGTCTCTGCCCCCGGCTGGGCAGCCTGGATATCGATCCTAGCGCCGCAAAACCGGCAGAATCGGGCCGATACGCTGTTCTGGCGCCGGCACGCCGAACACGGCGCACCGTCACCTAATGTACTTGTCACCCCTCGTTCCCTCCCAAAGCAGAAATTACTTCACCGCGCAACGGCTGCGCAATAGCCGGTGCGCTGTAGCTGCATGCCTATTCGCGCCGCAATGCCGGTCACCGCGAGAAAGGCGAGTTCAGCCGGGTCGTCGGAGCTTTCCCGCCGTTTCTCCTATCGCCGGGCCGGCGCCGTGCGTACCTGGCCCCCGCGCTACGGCTCGTGCGCCTGTGCCAGGCTGTGCGGGTGATTGCTGCTGTTGCGGCCACCGGCCTGGCCGCGGTCGCGTGGGTGTACCTGCTGGTGTGTCACGGCATGTTCTGGCGCACCGATCAGCGGCTGCCCGCGACCGGGCCGCTGGCGCCTGACGGGCCGACGGGCCCGGCGGGGCCGGGGACACCGGGTGGCCGTCGGTGACGGCCGTCATCCCGGCCCGCAACGAGGCCGCCGTGCTGCCGGCCAGCCTGCCTACGCTGCTGCGCCAGGACTACCCCGGTGACCTGTCGATCGTGCTGGTGGACGACGAGAGCACGGATGGCACCGCCGGGGTGGCCGCGGAACTGGGCCAGGCCGCGGGCTGGGCGGTGCGGCTCGCGGCCGACACCGTCCCCGCCGACACCGTCCCCGCCGACACCGTCCCCGCCGGCGCGTCCGGACCGGGCCTGGCCGACCGGCCCGGCGCGAGCGCTGGCGGCTGGCCGGGGTCCCGGCGCGGGCTGCGGATCGTCGGCGGCCAGCCGGTGCCAGCGGGCTGGGCCGGAAAGGTCTGGGCCATGTCCCAGGGCGTGGCGGCCGCCGGGGACACCGACTACCTGCTGTTCACCGACGCCGACATCGCCTACGGGGCGGGCGCGGTGACCGGGCTGGCCCGGGCGGCCGTGGACGGACGACGCGGGCTGGTCTCGCAGATGGCCCTGCTGCGGGCGGACACCGGATGGGAGCGGGTGCTGGTGCCCGCCTTCGTGTACTTCTTCGCCCAGCTCTACCCGTTCCGGCGGGTCAACGGGCCCGGCCGGACGGCGGCCGCCGCGGGCGGCTGCATGCTGGTGCGCCGCGATGTCCTGGCCTCGGCGGGCGGGCTGGCCGAGATCCGCGGCGCGCGCATCGACGACGTGGCCCTCGGCCGGCTGCTCAAGCGGCGGGCCGGGGCCCGGACGTGGCTGGGGCTGACCACGACCGTGACCAGCACCCGGCCGTACGACCAGTTCTCTGAGCTGTGGAACATGGTCGCCCGCAGCGCCTACACCCAGCTGCGCTACTCCCCCGCCGCCGTCCTCGGCACGATTCTCGGGCTGGCCTGGCTCTACCTGCTGCCGCCCGCGACGGCCATCGCCGGGCTGGCCTGGGCGGCGGCGGGCGGCGGCGCCATGGCCTGGTGGCTGGCGGCGGCCGGGCTGGCGGGCTGGGCGCTGATGACGGTGAGCTACCTGCCGATGCTGCGGCTCTACCGGCTGTCGCCGCTGCGCGCCCCCGGCCTGCCCCTGATCGCCGCCATGTACGCGGCCATGACCGCGGACTCAGCCCGCCGCCATCACGCGGGCCGCGGCGGTGAGTGGAAGGGCCGCGTCATCGAGTCCGGCCGCGGCTAGCGCCCACCCCGGCCGTCAGCAAGCGCCCGTCCGGCCAAGCGTCCGCCCGGCGCGCCCCACCCGCCACACCAGCACCACCTAGCGCAGATCCGCCGGTCCCCACCTCGTGGGTGTCCCGTTGCCGACAACCCGCCTGTAGGTAACTAGACACCCACGACCATGATCACCAGGTGCGCGGACACCGCTGCGGCCGCTGGTGACCGCGGGGCGCACGGGACGACCACGCGCCCCTCATCACGCAGAGTTGACCGGTCAACCAAGAACACGTTACAGTCCGGGCCATGCGCCAGGAGCCGGGCACCAGGGACCGGATCGTGCGGTCGGCGGCGCGGCTGTTCCTGACCCGCAGCTACACCTCGGTGGGCATCGCCGACGTCTGCGCGGCAGCGGACGTGCGCAAGGGCAGCTTCTACCACTTCTTCCCGGCCAAGGCGGACCTGGGCCGGGCCGTCATCGACCTGCATGCCGGGGAGTTCGAGCGCCAGCTTGAGCTGCGGTCCGGCCAGGCGCGGGACGCGGCCGGGGAACTGCTCGCGGTGGCGGTCGCGGTGGCCCACGTCCAGGAGGGGTTCGAGCGGCGGTTCGGCCGGATCGTGGGCTGCCCGTTCGGCAACCTGGCCGCCGAGCTGGCCACCGTCGAGACCGACCTGGGCGAGCACGTCGCCGCGGTGTTCGGGCGCTGGCAGGAGCGGCTGGCCGGGGCCTGCCGCCGGGCGGCGGCCGCCGGGGTGCTCCGGCCGGGCACCGACCCGGACGACCTGGCCCACGCGATCCTGGCCCAGACCCAGGGGCTGATCCTGCTGGCCAAGGTCCGGGCCAGCCCGGCGGGTGAGATCGGCGCCGGGCTGCGCGGGATGATCGCGGCCTATCTCACCGAGCCAGGAGTGCGGCCATGACCCTGCAGCCAGGGGAGACGACCCCCCTATCCCCGCCGCCGCCCGGCAGCGGCATGAACAGGGACGCGGTCAGCTTTCACTTCGACCCGATGTGCCCGTTCGCCTATCAGGCCTCGCGCTGGATCCGCGAGGTGCGGGCCCGCAACGGGCTGCGCGTGGACTGGCGGTTCTTCAGCCTGGAGGAGATCAACCGGGCTGAGGGCAAGAAGCACCCCTGGGAGCGGCCCTGGTCCTACGGCTGGTCGCTGATGCGGATTGGCGCGGCGCTGCGCCGGCGGGACCCGGCCCTGCTGGACGAGTGGTACGCGGTGACCGGACGGCTGCTGCACGAGGACGGCGGTAAGCCGCATGACCCGGAGGTGGCTCGCGGGCTGCTGGCCGGGCTGGGCGTGGGCGGGGACTTCCTGGACGCGGCGATCGGCGACCCCAGCACCCACGACGAGGTCCGGGCCGATCATCAGCGGGTGGTGGACGCGGGCGGGTTCGGCGTGCCGACGCTGTTCTTCGCGGACGGCACGTCCCTGTTCGGGCCGGTGCTGGTGGACCCGCCGGCCGGGCCGGCGGCGCTGGCGCTGTGGAACGTGATGACCGGCCTGGCCGACCTGCCGGGGGTGTTCGAGATCCAGCGGCCCAAGTCGGCGGCGGACTCGGCCCGCATCCTGAGCGTGCTCCAGCCCTACCTGCGCGGCCGGGACTGGGTCAGCATCGACCGGGGCCGGGTCATCCAGCTCGACCAGGCCGAGGCTGAACAGGCTGAGCCTGAACAGACTGAGCCAGAACAGGCAGAACAAGGCCAGACCGAACCGGACAGGATGGGCGCCTGATGGACAAGGACACGATCGTCGGGGGCCTGGCCGCCGAATGGGCGTCCATCGAGGGCTTGCTGGCCGGCCTGGACGAGGCGCAGTGGGCCGCGCCGACCCCGTGCCCGGGCTGGTCGGTGCACGACGTGACCGCGCACATCGTGGGCACCGAGCTGACCCTGTGCGGCGAGCAGCCGGCGCCGTGCCGGGAAGATGTCCGGGCCCGTTCGCACGTGCACAACGACATCGGCGCGCTGAACGAGGTCTGGGTGGAGTCGCTGCGCGCCGAGCCGCCGGCCCAGATGCTGGAGCGGCTGCGCGCGGTGACCGCACAGCGGCTGGCCAAGCTGACCGGCATGGCCGAGCAGGAGTTCCACGCGCCGTCGTGGACGCCCGCCGGCCAGGCCACCTACGCGCGGTTCATGCAGATCCGGGCCTTCGACTGCTGGATGCACGAGCAGGACATCCGCGACTCGGCCGGCCAGCCGGGCAACGAGGACGGGCCGGGCGCGGCGCTGTCGGTGGACGAGATCGCGCTGGCCCTGGGCTACCTCGTGGGCAAGCGGGCCCAGGCCCCGGACGGGTCGTCGGTGACCTTCGACCTGACCGGGCCGCGCCCGCGCCAGCTGCACGTGATGGTGGCGGGCCGGGCCCGGCTGGCCGACGAGCTGCCCGGGCCGGCCACGACGAGCATCCGGCTGCCGCTGGGCACGTTCACCCGGCTGTGCGGCGGCCGGGTACGCCCGGAGCAGGTCAGCGACCAGGTCACGGTGCGAGGCGACGAGGATCTCGGCCGCCAGGTCGTCAGCGCGCTGGCCTACACGATCTGACCCGGCCCGGTCTAGTTCAGCTCCGGGCGCTGGCCGCCGGACGCCAGCGCGTCCCGGACCTCGCCGGCCACCTGCTCGTAGGCCGCGACCTGCTGGGGCACCGCGCGGGTCACCATGACCGGCTGACCCTGGTCGGCGTCCTGCGCGGCCCTGGCGCTGAACGGCACGCTGGCCAGCTTGGGCACCTTGGCCCAGATGGCCTCGTCCGGCGGCGCGGGCGGGAACAGCATGGTGGTCTCGCCGCAGCTCGGGCAGACCTGGCCGGCCATGTTCTCGATGCCGCCCAGGGTGACCGCCTGGCCGCGGCCCAGGCTGTCCAGCAGCCGGTGCGCGTCCCGGTGCGCGACCACTTGCGGGGTCACGACCAGCAGCACGAACGTGCGCCGCCGCCGCAGCCGGAACACCAGCTGCTGGACGTCGGCGGTGCCCGGCGGCAGGTCCACGACCAGGCAGTCCAGCTCGGCCCAGCTGGTGCCGTTGATCAGCCGGTGCACCAGCAGCTCGGCGATGGGCGCGCCGATGCCCAGCCCCTGCGACTCCCCCATCAGGAACGCCGCCGAGGCGAGCTGGACGCCGTGCCGCTCGACCGCCTGGAGCCGCTCGGCCGCGGCGCCGCGGGGCGCGAACACGGTCAGGTGCGCGGCGTCGCGGCGGCGGCGCAGGCCCATCATGTGCGCGGCGTCCGGCCCGTACAGGTCGGCGTCAACCAGGCCGGTGCGCACGCCGCCGGCGCTCAGCGCCAGGGCCAGGTTGACCGCGGCCGTGGTCTTGCCCACCCCGCCCTTGCCGCTGGCCACCGCGATCACCGGTACCTCGGCGGCGGGATCTTCGGCCTCAGGCACGGGTCTCCTCCGCCGGGGCGAACAGCACCAGCGCGGCGAAGTCCTCGGTGATATCGACAAAGCGATGGACTTCCCCGGCCGCCACGTACACGACCGAGCCCGGGCTCACGGCCAGCCGCTCGGCGCCATCGGGCCCGGCGGTCAGCGTGGCCCGGCCCGCGGTGATCACGTAGATCTCGTCCTCGGTGTGCGGCTGCTGGTCGTCGGTGCCGCCGGCCGGGATGCTGTAGGTGCCGACGCTCAGGTCGGGCACGCGCAGCTGCTCGGCCCAGTGCGCGCTGCCGTCCGCCGTCCGGGTGAGCCGTCCCGCGTTGTCGATGAGCTGCATGGGCCCCAGTGTGTCACCGGTCCGCCGAGCCCGTCAGGTCCGGATATGCGCGGAAAATGACTTGGTGGCCAGGCCGGTGCCGCCGGTCCAGATCTCGAACCCGGACTCCACGTTGAGCATCCACCAGTCGCGCCGGATCAGGCCCATGCCCTCCACGTGCCTGATGACCGGCAGCAGGTTCAGCCCGCTCACGCGGGTCGTCGGGTGCACCGCGCGGACCTGGACGTAGTTCCAGTGCCTGGTCCCGAGCCGGGCCACCCAGTGGTAGACGTACCAGCGGCGGTGGTCGGCCTCGAAGGTCTTGGCCGGGGTGGCCGGGTCGTTGCGGGCGTTCAGCCAGATCATCAGCTCGGCGCCGGTGGCCTGGTCCCGGTAGGCCGAGCGGTGCCTGCCGAACCAGATGTCGAACGCCGCGTCCCACCGGCCCGGCGCCCGGGTGGCGATGGTCCAGCTCGCGCTGGCCGCGCGGACCCGGGTCACCGGCGCGGGCAGCACCGACTTGTCCGTGCACAGGCCCCAGCTGCACCCGTAGAACACGTACGGGTAGGCCGCCGGGTCGGGCCCGCGGCTGCTTGGCCGCCGAGCTGGTCACGCTGAAGTTGGGCCGCAGGCCGTCGTTCCTGATGCACTCCGTCCGGCCGCCGAAGTTGTCGTTGCGCACGATGTACCGGCCGCCGGCCGGCGTGGTCACCGCCGTCCAGCCCAGCTGCTGGCAGATCGTCGTCGTGCGCGGCGGCGCCTGCCCGGCTAACGACGCGCCGGCCGGGCTCGCCAGAGCGGCAGAACTGGCGATCGCGCCCAGCACGAGCAGCGGTGCGGCGCGGCGGCTCAGCATCAGGTAATCCCCCTTGTCCGAGGCCGCCCGGGCCAACCCGGCGGCCCGGTCCATGATGGCCAACAACGGCCGGCCAGTCCCGCACGCCGCTAACCGGGAGATTCGCCGCCGCCGGCGGCCAGCCGGGGCAACCCGGGCATCCGCCTTGGAGGCCGCCCGCTCAGTCCTCGAACGCCTCCGGCGGCGGGCAGGCGCACATCAGGTTGCGGTCGCCGTAGGCCTGGTCGATGCGCCGGACGGGCGGCCAGTACTTGGACCGCCGGTCCACGCCCGCCGGGTAGGCGGCCAGCTCCCGGTCGTAGCCGTGCTTCCAGTCCCCGCTGATCAGCATGCTCGCCGTGTGCGGGGCGTTCTTGAGCGGGTTGTCCTGGCTGTCGTAGACGCCCGAGGCGACCAGGTCGATCTCCTGCCGGATGGCGATCATGGCGGCGCAGAACCGGTCCAGCTCGGCCAGGTCCTCGCTCTCGGTCGGCTCCACCATCAGCGTGCCCGCCACCGGGAAGGACATGGTCGGCGCGTGGAAGCCGTAGTCGATCAGCCGCTTGGCCACGTCCTCGGCGGTCACGCCGGTCTGCGCGGCCAGCGGCCGCAGGTCCAGGATGCACTCGTGGGCGACCAGCCCGCCGCGCCCGGTGTAGAGCACCGGGAAGTGCGGGCCCAGCCGCCGGGCCACGTAGTTGGCCGACAGGATCGCGACCTGGGTCGCCCGGCGCAGCCCGGCGCCGCCCATCAGCCGCGATGTAGGCCCAGGAGATGGGCAGGATCCCGGCCGAGCCGTACGGCGCCGCCGCCACCGGGCCCGCCCAGCCGCCCTCCGGGGCGGCGCCGAACTCGCCGCTCACCACCGCGGGCCGGTCCAGCACCGGATGGCCGGGCAGGAACGGGCCCAGGTGCGCCCGCGCCGCGACCGGGCCGACGCCGGGCCCGCCGCCGCCGTGCGGGATGCAGAACGTCTTGTGCAGGTTCAGGTGCGACACGTCGCCGCCCAGCTCGGTCAGCGTGGCCAGGCCGACGAGCGCGTTCAGGTTGGCGCCGTCGATGTAGACCTGGCCGCCGGCCGCGTGCACCTCGGCCGACACCTGGCCGACGGTCTCCTCGAACACGCCGTTGGTGGACGGGTAGGTCAGCATGATCGCCGCGATGGCGCCCTCGTGCGCGGCCAGCCTGGCCCGCAGGTCGGTCAGGTCGATGACGCCGTCGGCGCCGCACTTGACCACGACCACGCGCAGCCCGGCCAGCACGGCGCTGGCCGCGTTGGTGCCGTGCGCCGACTCCGGGATCAGGCAGACGTTCCGCTCGGGCTGGCCCTGGCTGCGGTGGTAGTCGCGGATGGCCAGCAGCCCGGCGACCTCACCCTGGGACCCGGCGTTGGGCTGGAGCGACACCAGGTCGTAGCCGGTGATCTCGGTCAGCATCCGCTCCAGGCCGCCGATCAGCTCCAGGTAGCCGGCCGCCTGCTCCGGCGGCGCGAACGGGTGCAGCCCGGCGAACTCGGGCCAGGTGATGGCCTCCATCTCGGCGGCCGCGTTGAGCTTCATGGTGCACGAGCCGAGCGGGATCATCGACCGGTCCAGGGCGATGTCCTGGTCGGCCAGCCGCCGCAGGTAGCGCAGCATGGCCGTCTCGCTGCGGTGCGCGCTGAACACCGGGTGGGTGAGGAACTCGCTGGTCCGGGCCAGCCCGCCGGGCAGCGCCGCCGGCGCCGCGGGCAGCTCGTCCGGAAGCTGGGCGCCGGGGCCGGCGATGGCCGCCAGCACGTCCCGGAGCTGGGCCGGGGTGGTCGTCTCGTCGCAGGCCACCTGCAGCTCATCCGGCCCGGCCAGGTACAGGTTGTAGCCCGCGGCCCTGGCCCGCTCGACGGCCTGCGCCGCCTGCCCGGGCAGCGTCACGCGCACGGTGTCGAAGAAGGCCGGGGCACCATTTGTTACGAAGCCAAGATCGGTCAGCGCGGAGGCGAGGGCCGACGCGCGCTCGTGCACGCGCCGGGCGATGGCCGTCAGGCCCTCGGGCCCGTGGTAGACCGCGTACATCCCGGCCATCACGGCCAGCAGCACCTGGGCCGTGCAGATGTTGCTGGTCGCCTTCTCCCGCCGGATGTGCTGCTCACGGGCCTGGAGCGCGAGCCGGTAGGCGGGCTGGCCGTCGGCGTCCACCGAGACGCCGACCAGCCGGCCAGGCAGCTGGCGCTTGAGCCCGTCGCGGACGCAGATGTAGCCCGCGTGCGGGCCGCCGTAGCCCATCGGCACGCCGAACCGCTGCGTGGTGCCGACCGCGATGTCCGCGCCCAGCTCGCCCGGCGGGGTGACCAGCGTCAGCGCGAGCAGGTCGGCGGCCATCGCCACCTGGGCACCGCGCTCGTGCGCCGCCTCGATGACCGGCCGCGGGTCGGCGATGCCGCCGTCGGCCGCCGGGTACTGGAGCAGCACGCCGAACAGCTCGCCGTCCGGCTGGGCCGCGATCAGCTCCGGGGTCAACCGCGCGATAACCAGCTCGATGCCCAGTGGCTCGGCCCTGGTGGCCAGCACGGCCAGGTTCTGCGGCAGGCAGCCCGCGTCGGCCAGGAAGATCTTCCCCTGGCCGCTGGCCCGGCGGGCCATGGTCATCGCCTCGGCGGCGGCGGTGGCCTCGTCCAGCATGGACGCCCCGGCCACCGCCAGCCCGGTCAGGTCGGCCACCATGGTCTGGAAGTTCAGCAGCGCCTCCAGCCGGCCCTGCGAGATCTCCGGCTGGTAGGGCGTGTAGGCCGTGTACCAGGCCGGGCTCTCCAGCACGTTGCGGCGGATTACCGGCGGGGTGACAGTGTCGTAGTAGCCCAGGCCGATCATCGAGGTGAGCACCTGGTTGCGGCCCGCGATGCGGCGCAGCTCGGCCAGCACCTCGGCCTCGGACAGCGGCTCGGGCAGCTGCAGCGCGGGCCGCTCGGCCGCGGTGACCTGGCCCGGCAGCGCGGCGGCGGTCAGCTCGTCGAGCGAGCCGTACCCCACCGCGGCGAGCAGCTGATCTTCCTGCGACCCCGACGGGCCGATATGACGATTCGCGAAGTTCATCGGGAGCCTCCCCTGGCCGGCACTCGTGCAGTGACCAACTCCCCCTCTGTCACCGGCGAGGCCCGGCCGCGCCAAGGCGGCCCGCGAGCGCAGGCTTCAGAGATGCCCACGCCGACCGGTCCCTGATGCCTGAGAGGTTCCGGGGAGGTTGCCCCTTCGGCGCCCCGCGCTGGCAGCGCGAGATCTCTCCCAGCCGGCATGTTCAGCGCCCCCGAGCTTACTCGATCCGAAGCCCGGCGGCCGGACGCCCGGCCCGCGGGATGCCCGGCCGCTCACGGCACCCAGCCCGCAGGCCGCTTCTTGCTGTTATCAACTCGGCGAGCCTCGGGCTGGCTGCCTGCGGCCCGTGGGTGTCTGCCTGCGGCCCGTGGGTGTCTGCCTACGACCCGTGGGTGTCTAGTTGCCTACACCCGGGTGTAGGCGACTGGACACCCACGCTCATGATCACCGGCGGGGCGCGGCCAGAGGGGCGAGTGGGACGGGGAGGGTCTGGCCTGAGGGGCTGGCGTGAGCGGGGCGGGGTTATGGCCAGGCCGGAACGCCGACCGGCCCGGCGGCAGTTGATGATCGTGACCGATCCGCCGTAACTCACCGCGGCAAAACGGTCGTGATCACCGCAATCGGCCGGGCTGCCCCCGCAGGTGACCTCGTGCTCCCGGTCAGGTGCGCTCACACCGTTGACGCTTTTACGTATTTACGTAATTCTTACAATCGTGAGTAACAACAGCGGAGACGCCGAGACCGGGCCCGGCGGGCCGGTCGAGCGGCGACTGGCCGTCCTGGAGGAGCGGGTGGCGCGGCTGGAGGAGGCCGGCTGCGCCCCCATGGCCGGCCCGCTGGCCGGGCTGGCGGGGCCGGGTGCGCAGGATGGGCCGTCTGACCGGAGTAGGTCGTCAGGGTCGCCTGGGTCACCTGGGTCGGGTGGAGCGGGCGGGAGCGGGCGGGTCGGGGGGCGGAGGGGGCCAGCGGGCCGCGCGCCGGCACCGCGGCACACGCCGACGGCACGCGGGACCGCGGAGTCCCCGGTGGGTCCGCCACACCAGCAGGCAGCCAGCCAGCGGACGACCCGCACGCAACGCCCGGCAGCCAGACCGGGGCTGACCGTCACGCCGCGCCTGGCAGCCAGTCCAGCGACCAGGCTGACCACCACGCCACGCCAGGCAGCGAGTCCGCCGACCGGACTGGCGGGACTCAGGCCGCGGGCGACGACGTGTTCTGGGCCCTGCACGGGCTCCAGGACCGGGTCGGCGAGCCGGGCGCGGTGCTGTTCACCGGCATCCGTGGCCCTGCCCGGCGGGGCCTATTACGAATGGCAGGAGGGCCGGTGGCCGGCGACCTGCTCGACGGCGACTGGAGCGAGTCGTCGCCCGGGCTGAGCGCGCTGGCTCATCCGGTCCGGCTGCTGCTGCTGCGCGAGGTGCTGCACGGCACCCAGACCGCCGCCCAGCTCAGCGCCCACCCCCGGCTGGGCACCAGCGGCCAGCTCTACCACCACCTGCGGCTGCTGGTCTCGGCGGGCTGGCTGCGCAGCTCGGCCCGCGGGCAGTACGACGTGCCCGCCGACCGGGTGGTGCCGCTGCTGACGATCCTGGCCGCCACCCGATGAGAAGCCGCCTCCCGATGACAAGCCGCCACCCACGAGAAGCCGCCACCCACGAGAAGCCGCCACCCGATGAAGGCCGCCACCCGATGAAAACCGCCACCCCATGAGAGCTGGAGGCACTCCCATGCTCGCTCGCTTGCTGGCCGGCCGCGTGGCCGGCGCCGCGCTGCGGCTGCGGACCGTGTTCGCGCTGGCCGCGTCGGCCGTCCTGGTCGTCGCGTCGTTCACCGGCCCGCGGGTGGCTGACCTGGGCCGCGCTGGCCGGCGTCGCCGTCGCGCTCATCCTGCTGTTCGTGCCGGCCACGCCGCCCGGAACCCGCCGGCTGCCGGTCGCTGTCCGGCCGCCGGTCCGCGGTCGCTGGACGGCCCTGAACAGCCCGGCCACCCGGACGCCCAGCCACGGCACCCACGCCTACGGCCAGACCTACGCCATCGACCTGGTGCACGAGCCCGACCCGGCCCGGCCGCGGGTCGCGCTGACCCGCTGGCCGCTGGCCCGGCGGCCGCGGACGTTCCCCGGCTTCGGCCAGGCGGTGCTGGCCCCGGCCGACGGCGTGGTGGTCCGGGTCAGCGACTGGCAGCGCGACCACTGGAGCCGCACGTCCTGGCCGGCGGTGCTCTACATGATGCTGGTCGAGGGCCTGGTCCGGGAGGCCACCGGCCCGGGCCGGGTGATCGGCAATCACCTGGTGCTCGACCTCGGCGACGGGGTCTACGCGCTGCTGGCCCACCTGCGCCGCCGGTCGGCCCTGGTCAGCCAGGGCGACCGGGTCCGGGCAGGCCAGCCGCTGGCCGCCTGCGGCAACTCCGGCAACTCGTCCGAGCCGCACCTGCACTTCCAGCTCATGGACCGGCCGGGGGTGCTGCTGGGCGCCGGGCTGCCGTTCACGTTCCCCGGCGGGGTGCCGGCCACCGGACAGGTACTGGCGGCCGGCGCAGCCGTGGCTGAGCCGCCGGTGGTGACCAGCGCGGACTAGACGTCGTCCCAGCGGAAGACCCGGACGGAGATCAGCGTCAGCACGGCGGCGAGGCCGAGCAGGATGCCGATGGCGGGCAGCGCCGAGGCTGGTCCCTCGCCCCGGGCCATCACGTCCTGCATCCCGGTGACCAGGTAGCGCAGCGGCATGGCGTAGGACACGTCGCGGATCCAGGCGGGCGCGTAGTCCAGCGGGATGAACGCGCCGCCCAGGAAGGCCATCGGCAAGATGATCAGGTTCGCGATGGACGTGGCCGCCTGCTGGGTCTTGGCGAACGAGCCGACCAGCAGGCCGATGGACATGAACGCCAGCGTCCCGCAGACGATCACCGGGATCGACATCCACCACGAGGAGGTGAGCTTCAGGCCGAAGTACGGCGTGGTGGCGATGGCCAGGAACACGGCCAGCTGGACCAGCGCCAGCACCACGCTGATGCCGACCCGGGCCAGCACCACCGAGCCCGTGCTCACCGGGGCCAGCCGGAGCCGGCGCAGCAGCTTGTTCTGCCGCCAGGTAACCAGCGTGATAGCGGCGCCGAACGCCCCGCCCGAGGCGATGGCCCAGCCGAGCAGGCCGGGGGCCAGGTACTGGATCGGCTTGAGCGACTTGTCCTCGACCTGCTGGGTCTTCAGCCCGAACCCGCCGGACTTGCCCGCCGCGGCCTGGTCGGCCTGCTGCACGATCGAGGTGAACACGGCCTGCACGATGCCGGCCGTGGTCTGGTCGGCGATGGAGTAGTGCACGACCAGGGTGCTGCCCTGCTCCTGCACCGCCGCGTCGTAGCTGCCCTTGCGGACCTGGCTGAGCGCGCCGGGCAGGCCGGCCGAGTGGGTGATGCTGAGGATCTTGGACAGCTGGCCGTGCGCGGCCGCCTCGGCCTGGTCGAGCAGCCTGACCTTGCCCACCTCCAGCACGCTGACCTTGGGCGCGCTGGTGCTCTTATAGATCGACCCGAACAGCACTAGGAACAGCACCGGGATCAGGATCGTGAAGATCAGTGCCGACCGGTCCCTGATGAACCCCCGGAACATGGCCCGGGACAGGCTGCGCAGCGCCTGGGCGTTGAACTGGGCGTTGAAATTGCCCGTCATGCCCGGTACTCCCGCCCCGTGAGCTGGAGGAACACGTCCTCCAGGGTGGCCCCCTGGACCCGCAGCCCGGTCAGCGCGGTGCGGTCGGCCAGCCCGGCCAGCACCGTGGCGGGCTGGCGGGTGGCGATCGTGAGCGACACCCCGTCGTCGCTGACGTCAGACGCGCCGCCGCCGGCCCGGGCAGCCAGCGCCTCGGCCTGCGCGGCGTCGAGCAGGCCGGACTCGACGCTGATCCGGATGGCCTGGTCCAGCCCGCGCACCAGCGCCGCGGGCGGCCCGGCCTCCAGGATCTTGCCGTGGTCCATGATGGCCACCCGGTCGCACAGGATCTCGGCCTCGTCCATGTGGTGCGTGGTCAGCACCACGGTCCGGCCGTCGGCGTTGATCTTCCGCAGCAGGTCCCACAGGTTGCGCCGGGCCTGCGGGTCCAGCGCGCCGGTCGGCTCGTCCAGGAAGACCAGCTCGGGATCGTGCACCAGCGCGCACGCGATGGACAGCCGCTGGGCCTGGCCGCCGGACAGCTTCTCCCACTGGGTGCCGGCCTGCTCGGTCAGCCCGACGATGCCGAGCATCTCGTCGGCCCGCTTCGCGCCCACCCCGTACAGCGAGGCGAACGTCTCGATCTGCTCGCGGGCGGTCAGCCGCTCGAAGAACGAGGAGGCCTGGAGCTGCACCCCCATCCGCGGCAGCAGCTTCGGGTTGCGGGGCCAGGTGTGCTGGCCGAGCACGGTGACCTCGCCGCTGTCCGGCTTGCGCAAGCCCTCGAGGATCTCCAGCGTGGTGGTCTTCCCGGCGCCGTTGGGACCGAGGATGGCGAAGAACTCCCCCTGCCCCACCTCGAAGGTGACGCCGTCGACGGCGGCCAGCGAACCGTAGGACTTGCGGAGATCCCGCACCGATATCGTCGCCTGCACCGCGACACCTTAACACGATATAACGCGAACTGGCCGGGATAGTTTTCACTACCTGACACCTATCTTCAGGCGGCCAGCGGGCTGACGGTCTGCACCAGCCCCCAGGTGAACCGGGCCAGGTAACGCCCGGTCCCGCCGGGGCTCGCGAACGCCACCGTCCAGCGGCTGGGCGCGTCGCCGTCCTCGTGCTCCACCGGCCCGAAGGCGTGCTCCAGGTCGGCCACCACGCAGCTCCAGGGCCGCACGTCCGCCGCCCCGGCCAGCTCCGGGCGCGTGGCCGGGTCCGGCCGGACCAGCCACTCCTGGAGCGACGGGCCGCCCGGCACGACCATTGCCTCGTAGCGGAGCTCGGGCCAGAGCGGCAGCCGCCAGTGCGCGACCTCGTGGACGGCGGCGCCGAACTCGCGGGCGAACAAGGTCTCGGGCGGCCCGAGGATCAGCCGCAGCCGGTCCAGGCCCTCGGGGAAGGTGCGGGACCGGACCATGGCCTGCCAGCGCCGGTTCGCCTCCCGCGCCGCCAGCGGGGGCACGCCCAGCGCGGCGATGGCCTCCCGGACCAGGACCGGCTGATAGTCGGCCATCCGCCGCAGCAGCATCAGCTGGAACTCCAGCGTCGCGAAGCCTCTGACGCCCCGGCCCTCCTCGCTGGCCAGCGGCCGACCTCATGATCGTGACCGGTTCACCGCAGCGTACTGCGGTGAACCGGTCACGATCACTAAAGGCGGAGTCGGCCTAGGCCTGGCTGACCGTCACTGGCTGCTCATCTGCCGCAGGCGTCTCAGTCAGCTCATGCGTGCTGGCTGCCTCCGAGGCGGTCAGGTCCGGCGCCCGCCGCAGAGACAGATAGCTCACGACCGCGCCGGCCGCGACCAGGGCGATGGTGACGATCAGGCCGGCGTGGTAGCCGTCCAGGAACGCCGGCGCCGGGGCGGTGCCGTGGTGCAGGGCCTCGCCCTGGCGGGAGCGCAGGATCGCGCCGATGATCGTGATGCCGAGCAGCCCGGCCACCTCGCGGGAGGCGTTGAACACGGCCGAGGCCACGCCCGACCGGGCCGGCGGCATGGCGTGCATGACGGCGTTGGTCAGCGGCACCTGCATCAGGCCCGCGCCCGCGCCGAAGACCACGAAGCCGGGCATCAGGCTGGCGAAGCTGGCGCCCTGGCCGAGCCGGCCGAACAGCACCAGGCCGGCGGCCATGATCAGCATGCCGAGCGCGACCGTGCGGTAGGGGCGTATGCGGGCGGCCACGGGCTGGGCCAGCACGGCGGACACGGCCAGGCACAGCGCCATCGGGACGAAGGCCAGGCCGGCCTTGGTCGGCGAGAAGCCCAGGATGTCCTGGAGGTAGAGCGAGGTGAAGAAGTAGATCCCGAACACCCCGAACGCCCACAGCATCATCGTCACCGTCCCGCCGCTGAACGCGGCCGAGCGGAACAGCGGCAGCGACACCATGGGGTGCTCGGTGCGGGCCTCGATGAGCAGGAACAGGGCCACGGCCAGGGCCGCGACGGCGAACGAGGCGACGATCAGGCCTGAGGTCCAGCCCTTGTCGTTCCCCTCGATCAGTGCGTAGACCAGCGCGAACAGGGCGATGGCCGAGGTGAGCAGGCCGGGCAGGTCGAGCCGGGCCGCAGCCGGAGCCGCGCGACTCGCGGACGCTGACCAGCGTGATGCCCATGGTGATCACGCCGATGGGCACGTTGATGAAGAAGATCCAGCCCCAGTGCAGATGCTGGCTGATGAAGCCGCCGATCAGCGGGCCGAAGGCCAGGGCCAGCGCGCCGATGGCCGACACCGCCCCGATAGCGGTGGCGCGCTCCCTGGCGCTGTCGAACGTGGCCATGATGATGGCCAGCGTGGCCGGTACCAGCATCGCCGCGCCCAGGCCCTGGAACACCCGGGCCCCGATCAGCACGCCGCCGCTGCCGGCCAGCCCGGCGGCCAGCGAGGACAGCGTGAACACCGACAGGCCGGCGACGAAGAACCGGCGCCGGCCGAAGACGTCGGCCAGCCGCCCGCCCGCCAGCAGCAGCCCGGCGAACACCAGGATGTAGCTGCTGACCACCCACTCCAGGCCCGCCACGGACAGGTGCAGGTCGCGCTGGATGGTCGGGATCGCGACGTTGATCACGTTGTTGTCGAGATAGGTCATGAAGGTGGCGAGCCCTACTGCCACCAGGGTCCACCAGCGCCTAGGCATCTCGCTCGGCTCCTCTCACCGCGCCCTTTACACCAGACATGTACTTCGCACGTGTACCTAGTACCTGTACGTCGTACAACAGGTACTGGCCCAGCATGGCTTGTACGGCGTATAGTTGTCAAGCGATGGCTACCAGGCAGAAGAACCAGACCCCGGGCACCGGCACCGGCAACGCCGCGGCCCCGGCCACGGCGCCGGACCCGGATGACGCACGCGACGGCGACCGGACCCGGCTGAGCAAGTCCGTCGTGGTCGACCGCGCGCTCGCGCTGGCCGACGCCCACGGGCTCGAGGCGCTCACCATCCGGCGGCTGGCCCAGGACCTCGGCGTCACGCCGATGGCGCTGTACTGGCACTTCCGCAGCAAGGAAGAACTGCTGGCCGCGCTGGGCGACCGGGTCTGGACGGAGATCGACGTCAACCTGGATCCGGGCGCGGACTGGGTCGTCCAGCTACGGGGCCTGATGGAGTCGCTGGTCCGGATGCTGCGGGTCCATCCGTCCGCGTCGAACCTGCTGATGCAGGGCGAGAAGCTGCACGGCGAGGCGTCGATGGAGGCGACCGAGGTCGCCCTGGAGGTGCTCCAGCGCGGCGGGTTCGACTCCGAGGAGGCCAGCGAGATCGCGCGCAGCGTGCTGTGGACCGGCCTGATGCTGGTGATGAGCGAGCCGGGCTTCAAGCCCGCGATGTCGATCGAGCAGCGGACCGAGCATCTGCGCCAGGACCGGATCCGGCTGGCCATGCTGCCGCCCGACCGGTTCCCGCGGCTGGTGGCGGCGGCCGGGCCGCTGACCGACTGTGAGCACCCTGAGCTGCACTACCGCCTGGGCATTGACGTGTTCATCGGCGGCGTGGCGGCCCTGGCCGGCCGCGGCGCCAGCCCGGCCTAGGCCGCAGCAGGACGGCAGCAGGCAAGCAAGCCGCGGCCAGGTGGCGCGACGGTTCGTTATTCGCCTGGGTTATCCGGTCTTTCGCACGCGGCGGCGGGACAGCTCGTCACTGCTGTGCCCCTCGGCCGCGCCCTCGCCGTCGGCCCGCTCGGCGGGCAGGTCGGCCAGCGAGCCCTCGACCTCACGCCAGACCCGGCCCAGCGCGATCCCGAACACGCCCTGGCCGCCCTGGAGCAGGTCCACGACCTCGTCGGCCGAGGTGCACTCGTAGACGCTCACGCCGTCGCTCATCAGCGTGACCTCGGCCAGGTCGGTGGCGCCCCTGGAACGCAGGTGGTCCACGGCGGCCCGGATCTGCTGCAGCGAGATCCCGGTGTCCAGCAGTCGCTTGACCACCTTGAGGACCAGGATGTCGCGGAAGCTGTACAGGCGCTGCGAGCCCGAGCCGCTGGCCGCGCGCACGGTCGGCTCGACCAGGTGGGTCCGCGCCCAGTAGTCGAGCTGCCGGTAGGTGATCCCGGCCGCCGAGCAGGCGGTGGGACCGCGGTAGCCGATGTCATCCGTGCTCGTATCGGTCTCCGCGTCGAACAGCAGCCCCTGCTGGCCGGTGTCCCGCGCGGTGGCGGGCACGCCGACGCTCGGGGTACCCGACGCCGACCCTTCGCCCCTCATCACCGCCACGACCACCTCCGGCCCAGGTCCAGCTATCCCTGGTGACATCCCTCGATGCGCTCCTGGGTGCACCCTTCGCACCGTAGGCCGACGGCGTCAGCCCGTCAACGACCCTATACGGCGCGTCGCAGAAGATCGTTTATGTCCGGGCCTGACCGGTCTTGCCCTTAGCCGCTCAGGTGGACCGGCCGAAGTCCTCCGGGGTAATCGTGTCCAGGAACTCGCGGAACTTCTCGACCTCGTCCTCTTGCTCGTTGGGGATGGCCACGCCCGCCTCGTCCAGGATCTCGTCGCTGGCGAAGATGGTGGCGCCGGTGCGCAGCGCCAGCGCGATCGAGTCCGACGGCCGGGCGCTGACCTCCTTGCCGTTGGAGAAGATCAGGTCGGCGAAGAAGATCCCGTCGCGCAGCGCGGTGATGTTCACCGTGGTCAGCCGGATGTCCATGGCGGCCAGGACGTCTCTCATCAGGTCGTGCGTCAGGGGGCGCTGCGGCACCATGCCCTGCTGGGCGAAGGCGATCGCCGTCGCCTCCATGGGGCCGATCCAGATCGGCAGGTACCGCTCCCCCTGCATCTCCTTGAGCAGGACGATGGGGTTGTTCGTCGGCATCTCAACCCGGACGCCGACGACCTCCATCTGCCTCACGACGGCTCCGTCCTCACAAGCGCCTCCAGCGTGGCCCTCAGTTGCGAACCCTGCTTACTGCCATTCCCCTGGTGCTCGCAGGCACTCCCTTTGTCAACGTACACCCGGTATCGCGGGTGCCCGGTCCACGCCCCTGGGCTCTGATACCCGCTAGCAGGCTCATGCGCTCGCCCCGCCGACGCCGGAACGGCGGACCCCGGCCGGTTCCCCGCGGGCCGACCCGGCCGGCCGCGCCTCGGGCAGGCCCGCCTCGGCCAGTCCGGCCTCGATCAGCCCGGCCTCGGCCAGCGCGCCCTCGATCAGGGCACGGTGCAGGCGCATGGCCAGCCCGGCCAGCTCGCCGGCGGTCTGCCCGGCCAGCTCGCGGGCCCCGGCGCCGCGCTGCTTCAGGATCGGCGCCACCACGTGCTCGATGAGGTTGACCTCGCGCTCGACCGCGGCCCGGACGGTCCGCAGGTGCCGGGCCTCCACGCCGTAGGCGGTCAGCTCGGCCGCGGTGCGGGCCACCTCGAGGGCGTCGCGGCCGTACAGGCGACCCTCGGCCCGGCGCAGCAGCCCGAACATCTCCAGCTCGGTGAGCTGCGGGTCGGTGATGCCGGCCTGGTCCAGCAGTTCGCGGCGGGTCAGCCGCGGCGCGGTCCCGTCGGCCTGGCCGTCCTCGCTGCGCCGGTCCTCGCCGCGCCGGTCCTCGCCGCGCCGGTCCTCGGCCCGCCGGTCCTCGCCCCGCCGGGCGGACTGCGCGGGCACCTGAGCCGCGCCCGCCGGGCTCTGCTCCTGGGCCCGGCCCAGGTCCGCGCGGGCCAGCCGTTCCTTGATCACCCGGAGCGGCAGGTACTGCTCGCGCTGCGCGGTCAGGATGTAGCGCAGCCGGTCCACGTCCCCGGCGGCGAACCGCCGGTAGCCGGACGGGGCGCGCGCGGGCGCGATCAGGCCCTCAGTCTCCAGGAACCTGATCTTGGACACGCTGATGTCCGGGAACTCAGCGCGGAGCTGGGCCAGCACCTCGCTGATGCTGAGATAGCCGCGGGCGGGCTGAGCGCTCATCCCCCGACCTGCGAGCCTCCGCCGCCGTATTCGGCTTGCGATCGCGGCCCGAGCAGGAAGACCAGCCGGAACTTGCCGATCTGCACCTCATCACCCCCGCTGAGGTCGGCTTCCTCGATCCGCTCCCGGTTGACGTAGGTGCCGTTCAGGCTGCCCACGTCGCGCACGGTGAACCGGCCGCCCTGGCGGTAGAACTCGGCGTGCCGCCGCGACACGGTGACGTCGTCGAGGAAGATGTCGCTTTCCGGGTGCCGGCCCACCAGCGTCAGGTCGCTGTCCAGCAGGAAGCGGCTGCCCGCGTTCGGGCCGCGGCGCACGACCAGCAGCGCGGTGCCCGCGGGCAGCACGTCGAGGGCGGCGGCATCGGCGACCGACTCGTCACCGGATTCCTCCGCCAGGTCGGTGCCGCCCAGCGAGATCGTGGACGTGGTATCGGCCCAGCTGCCGCCCTGGCCGCCGCGGATCAGCGGCCGGCCGCACTGCGAGCAGAAGCGCGCACCGTCCGGATTGGCCTCACCGCACGCGGTGCAGTACACACTCGGCATCTGCTCCCCTGGGCTCTCACTCATCGGGCTGGCCACCGGCGTGGCGGCCATGCCCGCCACGGACGCGCTGTGCGCGTACTCCGGTGGCGTGCTCAACGCTACCCGCGCCGCGGCGCGCCGGTCCATGCGCCACGCGCGCCGGGAAGCCCAGGGCCCGCGGCTGAAGGGGCCACCACGCGGCGGGTTGCCGGGAGCCCCGCGCACGGCCGCATCCGGCCGACCCGAGCCCCCTTGGGCACCCCCCCGACGCCTGCGCCACATCCTGGCCGCACCTCCGACACGACACCGACAACTCTGCGATGGTCGCGATTCTCTCACGTCATGAGGCCCCCGCGTCCACAGTCGGCCGGGCCCGGGCCGGTATCCGCAGGCAGATGACTCAGTCAGCGGCCGGCCCGCTCCACCACCGCGGCCCACTCGTCCAGCAGCTCGGCCGCCTCGTCGGCGTCGTGGCCCTCGGCCCACAGGTGCGTGACCGCCTCCGACGGGTCGGGCAGGACCAGGATCCAGCCCCTGGCGGGCTCGACCACGCGCACCCCGTCGGTGGTGTCGATCTCCCGGTCCCCGGCGGCCTCGACCACGGTCCGCATGACCATGCCCTTGGCCGCCCACGGGGTCGGGATGGACCGCTTGAGCAGGTGCGAGTCCGGGATCCGGTCCTGGATCTGGCTCAGCGTCAGCCGGGTCCTGGCCACCAGGCCGAGCAGCCGGGCGAACACCGCCACGCCGTCGATGGTGCGGGAGAACTCGGGCATGATGAAGCCGCCCCGGCCGTCGGCCGCGAAGATCACGTCATCGGCCGCCGCCGCCTGGTAGAGCCCGTGCAGCGAGGTCGGCGTCCAGTCGATGAGCACCCCGTGGAACCGGCTGACCTGCTCGGCCACCCGGGTCGTGGTGACCGGCAGCGCGGCCCGGCCGCCGCGCCGCTCGGCGCTGATCAGGTCGAGCACGACCAGCAGCGCGCGGTCGTCGCTGACCAGGGCGCCCTTGTCGTCGACCAGCGTGAGCCGCTCGCCCACCGGGTCGAACCGGACCCCGAAGTCGGCCCGCGAGGAGGAGACCAGCTCGGCCAGCCGCTGCATCCCGGCCCTGGTCTGGGCCAGTGACTGGGTCGGCGCCGACTCGTCCAGCCGGTTGTTGACCGTCAGCACGTCCACGCCGATGCGGCCGAGCAGGCCCGGCAGTATCAGCGAGGCGGTCCCGCCGGCGCAGTCCGCGACCACCTTGAGCTCCGCCTCGCGCACGCCGGTCATGTCGACGCTGCGCAGCAGCTCGTCAATGTAGGACTCGACCACCCGGGTCGGGTAGGTGAGCCCGGCGATCTCGCCGGGGAACGCGCGCCGGTACTCCTGCCGGGAGAACACCCGCTCCAGCTTGCGCTGGGCCGACTGGGAGATGTCCGCGCCGCCGGCGTCCATGAAGATGATGTCGATGGACTCCGGGTCGCCCGGCGTGGTGCGCAGCGCGATCCCGCCGCTGCACTCGCTGCGCGCGGTCTCGAACCGGGCCACCGGCATGGGCTGGGCCTCCAGGTCGACCACGTTGATCGCGCTGGCGTTGAGCGCGCCGTGCACCGCCCGCTTGAACGCCCGGCCCGCGCGGGACACGTCCCGCGAGGTGGTCACGGTGCTGCCCTTGCGCAGCGTGGTGGCGTAGGCGCTGGCCAGCCGGACGCACAGCTCCGGGGTGATCTCCACGTTGACCAGGCCGGAAACGCCATTGGCCCCGAACAGGGTGCGCTGACCGCGGGACTCCCAGATCACGCTGGTGTTGACGACCGCCCCGGCCTCGATGGTCTTGAACGGGTACACCTTGACGCCGGCCGACACGTAGGCGTCCGGCTCGATGACGCACTCGTCCCCGACGACCGCGCCCTCCTCGATCCGGGCCGCGCCCATCACGTCGGTCTTCTTGCCGATCACGCAGCCGCGCATGGTGACCCCGCGGCCCACGTACACGTTGTTGTGCACCACGGCCCGGTGCAGGAACGCGCCCTCCTTCACGATCACGTTGCTGCCGACCACGGTGTACTGGCGCAGCTGCGCGCCCGCCTCGATCTTGGCGTAGTCGCCCACGCAGACCGGGCCGGTGAGCACGGCGTCCGGGTCCACCTCGGCGCCCTCGGCGACCCACACCCCCGGCGAGACCTCGAACCCGTCGATGTCCACCTGCACCCGCCGGGACAGCACGTCGGCGTGGGCCTTCAGGTAGCTCTCGTGGGTGCCGACGTCCTCCCAGTAGCCGTCGGCCACGAAGCCGTACAGCGGCGCGCCGCGCTCCAGCAGCCGCGGGAACACGTCGGCCGACCAGTCGACCACCTCGCCCGCCGGCACCTCGTCGAGCACCTCGGGCTGCATCACGTAGATGCCGGTGTTGACGGTGTCGGAGAACACCTGGCCCCAGGTGGGCTTCTCCAGGAAGCGCTGGATGCGGCCGTCCTCGTCGGCGATGATGATGCCGAATTCCAGCGGGTTCTGCACCCGGGTCAGCGCCACCGTGACCAGCGCGCCGCTGGACTTGTGGAAGGCGACCAGCTCGGACAGGTCGATGTCGGTGAGCGCGTCACCCGAGATGACCAGGAACGGCTCGTCGCGCAGCGCGTCCTGGGCGTTCTTGACGCTCCCGGCCGTGCCCAGCGGCGTCTCCTCGGTGGCGTACTGGAGGCTCATGCCGAACTCCTCGCCGTCGCCGAAGTAGTTGCGCACGAGCGAGGCCAGGAACTGGACCGTGACGACGGTCTCGTCGAAGCCGTGCTGGCGGAGCAGCCGCAGCACGTGCTCCATGATCGGCCGGTTGACCACGGGGAGCATCGGCTTCGGCTGGCTGGCGGTCATGGGCCGCAGCCGGGTGCCTTCGCCGCCTGCCATCACCACTGCCTTCATGGGTGACCTACCTTCACGGCTGAGCAGTGCTCCTCTCAGTAGGGGGTCCTGGCCCGCGGTGTCCCAGGCCCTGCGGTTCCTGGCCCTGCGGTTCCTGGCCGGGCGGTCCCGCGCTGGGGGGTCCGGCGGGCCCGGCCGGCGGGCCGGCGGCGATCAGCCGCCTCGCCTGGACGATGTACAGGAAGGCGGAACACCAATACAGTGCACTTCCCCAGATCGCGAAGGCCCAACCGGCCACCCGCGCCGTCTCGGCGTAGCTGGAGGGGTGCGCAGCCAGGAAGAGCAGCGGAAACGCGTAGAGCAGCGCCGCCGTCGCCGCCTTGCCCACGAAGCTCACCTGGAGCGACCCCCAGCCGTGCCGGCGCAGCACCAGGAGCACCACGGCCATCAGGACCTCCCTGACGGCCAGGGCGATGACCAGCCACCAGGGGATGATGGCGCGCACGGCCAGCGCGATGATGGTGGCCACGATGTACAGCCGGTCCGCGGCCGGGTCCAGCAGCTGGCCCAGGCGGCTGGTCTGGCCCAGCGCGCGGGCGATCTTCCCGTCCAGCCAGTCGGACGCCCCCGCCGCGATCAGCAGCCCCACGGCCCACCAGTCGGCGGCCGCGCTGCGCGGCCCGAGGACCAGCCACAAGAACACCGGAACCCCGGCCAGGCGGGCCATGCTGATGAGGTTCGGGATGGTCCAGACGCGCCCCATCGGGTCGGGCTCGGTGACCTCCGCGACCCCGGCCACCCCGCCTGGCTGCATGGTCCTGGCCCTCTCCACGTGCAGGCAACCCCCTCGCTGACCATACCCCGATCCGGCCGCTCACCCCGCGCCGGGAGTCCGCGGCCGCGGGGCCGGCGGGCCGGCGCGGCTGCGCCCGAGGCCCGGCCCGCATGATGCAGACTGGCGGGCATGGGAACGCGTCACCAGCGCGCGGCCGTCCCCGCTCTGCTCGCCATGGCCGCCCTGGCCGCCCTGGCCGGCTGCGCGGGCAGCACCGGGGCCGGCCATCCCGCGCCCGCCGGCCCGACCAGCACCGCGCAGCCCGTGCCCGCCACGGCCGACTGGCCCACCTACCACGGCAACGCCCAGCGCACCGGCGCCGTGGCCGGCCTGCCCCGGCCGGCCGGCTGTTCATCCGGTGGTCACGCCACCTGGACGGCGCCGTCTACGGCCAGCCGCTGATCATCGGCAGCACCGTGATCGCCGCCACCGAGTCCAACCGGGTCTACGGGCTGAGCCGGACCACCGGCCGGGTGCTGTGGAGCGTGCAGGCCGCCAGCGGCCACCCCGTGCCGCTGTCCGACCAGCCCTGCGGCGACATCAGCCCCCTCGGCATCACCGGCACCCCCGTCTACGACCCCGCGACCAGGCTGGCCTACGTGGTGGCCGAGACCAGCGGCGGCCGGAAGGTGCTGGCCGGGATCAAGGTCAGCGACGGCACGGTGGCCATGCGCCGGGTCATCCCGGCTCCCGACGGCCATGCCGCCTACGACCAGCAGCGCGGCGCGCTGGCCCTGGCCGACGGCCGGATCTACGTCGTGTTCGGCGGCCACTTCGGCGACTGCGGCCCCTACCGCGGCTCGATCGCCGGCGTCCCGGCCTCGGGCCAGGGCCCGATCGTGTCCTACGTCATCCCCACCGCGAAGCAGGCCGGCATCTGGGCCCCTGGCGGCCCCGTGGTCAGTCCCTGGGGCACCATCTACGTCGCCTCCGGCAACGGGGCCGCGTTCAAGCCCCCGTTCGACGGCAGCGACTCGGTCATCGCGCTCAGCCCCGGGCTCCAGCGAGTCGGCGTGTTCGCGCCCCGGCGCTGGACCGAGGACAACTCGGGCGACCTGGACCTCGGCTCCTCCTCGCCCGCGCTGCTGCCCGGCGGGCGCATCCTCCAGGTCGGCAAGAGCACGCTCGGGTACCTGCTCAACGCGCACCACCTGGGCGGCGTGGGCGGCCAGCTGGCCGAGGGCCAGGTCTGCGCCAGCTTCGGCGGCCCGGCCGTGAGCGGCAGCGTGGTGTACGTGCCCTGCTACGGCACGGGGCTGACCGCGGTCAGCGTGGCCAGCGGCCGGGTCCGCGTGCTCTGGCGCGGGCCGGGCACGGCCAACGGCTCGCCGGTGCTGGGCGGCGGCGCGGTCTGGGCGGCCGACTGGAACAGCGGCATCCTGTACGAGCTCAACCCGGCCAGCGGCCGGGTCCGCCACCAGATCGGGCTGGGCTCAGCGCTCCCCCACTTCGTGTCCCCGTCGCTGTCCGGCAGCCTCCTCCTGGTCGGCACCATGCACGGCGTAGTAGCCGTCTCCGGCGCCTGACCCCGCGCGCCTCACACACCCCAGGCCGGGGCGGGTCAGGGGGGCGGGGTGATGGGGAGGACGTGGAGATCGAGGCCGGAGGCCGTGCCGGCCAGCTCGCGAAGGACCGGGTAGCGGCCAGGCCGGCTGTGCTCGCTGCGGGCCAGGACCATCTCCGAGGTGCCGTGCTGGCGGGCGTAGGCGACCAGCGCGGACGCCGGGCTGTCGCCGTCCAGCCGGGCCAGGTCGCCGCCGAGCTGGCCGACCAGGGTGGCGTAGCCGGACAGCAGCCGCTCCTCCTCGCCGGCCGGGTGCTCCCGGGCCACCGTGGCGGCCTGGAACTCGCCGTCGACCTGGGCGGCCAGTGCGGCGGCCCGCCGGATGAGCTGCTCCATGCCGGGCTGGGGCGCGACGCAGGCCAGGATGGACGGCCGCTGGGCGCCGTCGGCGGACGGGCCGGAGCCGCGGTAGCCGGCCAGCCGCCGGTCGCCGTGCTCGGCCACGATGCGGAACGCGCGCTCGCGGCGGGCGGCCAGCTCGTCGGGGGCGAACTCGGTGGCCAGGGCCTCGTCGACCTGATCCAGCGGGACGATCTCGCCGCGACGGACGCGGTCGATCAGCGCGGACGGGGCCACGTCGACGAGCTCGATCTCGTCGGCCAGGGCGAGCAGCGTGGCCTCGTCGAGGGCCTGGCCGAGGCGGGCGGTGGTGACCACGTTGATGCCGGCGTCGGCCAGCCGCCGGGCGGCGGTGAGCCGGCTCTCCCCCTCGGTCACCGGGGCCGACACGTCGTCCAGGCAGACGACCTCGGGGCGGCGGGCCAGGATGGCCTCGATGCCGACCGGCGCCTCCGCCCCGGACTGGGCCGCCCCGGCCCCGGACAGAGCCGCCCCGGCCCCGGACATAGCCGCCTCGGCCCCCGACAGGACGGCCTCGGTCCCGGACCAGGCCGCCTCGGCCCCGGGCCGGGCCGGGCCGGCCCCGGACGGGACGGTGCCGACCTGGTCCAGGTCCTCCAGCAGGCTGGTCACGCCCTCGCGGCCGCGGGCCTGGACGCCGGCCGCGACGACGTCGGCGCCGCGGGCCTTGCGGCGCGCGCCCTCCTCCAGCATGGCGGTGGTCACGCCGCAGCCGCGGGCGTAGCCGAGGTAGACACGAATGGTGCCGCGGGGCCGCCGTCGGCCGCCGCCCGGCGGGCCGGCCGCCGGGCTCGAAGGACCGGAGGCGGCGACCACGCCGTCGCCGAGCGTCGCGGCGTCGGCCGCGGGGGCCGGGAGCACGTGCAGGTGCACGTCGGGCAGCTGGGCGATCAGCCGCTCGATGACGCTGCCGCGCAGCCGCTCCATGGCGCCGCCGCCGAGCCGGTCCAGCAGGCCGGGCGGCGGGGCGGCCACGACCAGCTGCCGCGCGTTGATCTGGCGGACGGCCTGCGGGATCACGTTGGCCGGGTCGCCCTCTCGCTCGAGGATCCGCGCGTCCATGGCCTCCTCGCGGACCCGCGCGGCGATCGTGGCCCGCTGCGGCGCGGGGCCGATGACCAGCACCGAGCAGGCCGCGCTGCCGCGCCGGGCCAGCCGCTGGCCGTGCTGCACCAGGGCGCGAGCCCGGTCCGCGCTGGTGACGGCGACCAGCACGTCCTGGGGCTCGCGCTCGCGCTGGCGCTCGCTGTCCGGGGCGGGCAGCGTGTCGGCGATCAGGCGCAGGCCGACCTCGCGCAGCGCGGCCAGCCGGGCCGTCTGGAACTCGGTGGCCAGCGCCACCCCGACCTGGTCGGGCGGGTAGATGTTGCCGTGGCCCAGGCGCTTGCGCAGCGCCTCGGGCGAGCTGTCCACGAACTGGACCGCGTCGGCGGTGTCCAGCACCTCGTCGGAGATCGTGGCGGGGGGCGCGTGGCCGGTGACGGCCTCGACGGCCTCGGCGGCGCGCTGCACGTCGGCCACGTCGGCGGTGGTGATGACGTCGATCCCGGCCTCGCGCAGCGCGGCGATGCCCGCCGCGTGCCAGGCCGAGGTCGTCGACGAGGGCGACGCCGGGCTTGCGGGCCAGCACGACGGCGGTGTCCATGTCGCCGGTGTCATCCAGCGGCGGGACGACCTCCAGGCCGCCGATGGCCTCGATGGTGCGCGGCCGGCCGCGGGTGTCCACGAAGCCGACCACCACGTCCTCGCCCTGGGACCGCAGCGCGCGGCCCTCCCGCAGCATGGTGAACGTCTTGCCCGAGCCGGGGGCCGCGCCCAGGTGGACCGACAGGGTGCCGCGCCGGGCGGGCTCCTCCTCGGCCAGGGCGGCCCCGATGCCCTGCTCTTCCCTGGTGACCTCGTCGCGCTCGACGTCGTACGCGTAGAGCTCGGCGTACCGGCCCCAGTTCACGGCGATGTCGAACTGGCGGCCCGACTCTCCCTCGCTGAAGCTGGTGCGCAGGATGTCGGTGAAGAACCCGGCCGGCAGCGTGCCGTCCAGGCTGCCGCGCAGCGCCCGGTAGATGGTCCGCACCAGCGGCGCGCGGTCCAGCGAGGCCCGGGCGAAGATCTCCTTGCTGTCCTGGATGCTGGCCCCGGCGAACACCTTCCCGGTGGGCGACAGGTCGAGCTGGTCCTCGTGCAGCTCGGCGAAGTCCAGCATGACCAGCGCGTCGACCAGCGGCAGCAGGTCGTCGACCTCCAGGCCCAGGCTGTCGGCCAGGTCGGCCAGGTCGGCGCTGCCGCCGTGCCGGCCCAGCATGACCTCGGCCAGGCCGGACAGGCCGTCGACGGTGGCCCGCGGCAGCGGGGTGTCGCTGATCGTGCCGCGGCTCCGGCCGCCGTCGCCGGCCGGCGCGGCCGCGGGCGCCGCGTCCCGCTGGGTCATCATCCGGTAGATCTCGTCGACCAGCTCGTCGAACTCCGGGGTCCGGCGGCGGCGCGGCCGGGGCAGCGGGTTGCGCATGTCGGTCCGGATCCGGCCGGGGTTGGTGCCCAGCACCAGGATGCGGTCGGCGAGCAGGACGGCTTCCTCGATGTTGTGGGTCACCATCACGATGGTCTTGGTCGGGAAGCGCTGGCCCTCCCACAGCTCCAGCAGCTCACCGCGCAGGTTCTCCGAGGTCAGCACGTCCAGGGCGCTGAACGGCTCGTCCATCAGCAGCGCCGCGGGCTCGACCACCAGCGCCCGGGCGAAGCCGACGCGCTGGCGCATGCCGCCCGACAGCTCCTTGGGGTAGGCGGACTCGTAGCCGTCCAGGCCGACGATGTCGATGGCGCGCAGCGCGCGCTCGGTCCGCTCGGCGGTGGCCACCCCGCGGGCCTCCAGGCCCAGCTCCACGTTCTGCTGCACGGTGAGCCACGGCAGCAGCGCGAAGGTCTGGAAGACCATGGTGGTCTCCCGGTTGCTGCCGGTCAGCTGCTCGCCGCGGAACAGCACCCGGCCCTCGGTGGGCGCGATCAGCCCGGCGATGCAGCGCAGCAGGGTGGACTTGCCGCTGCCGCTGCGGCCGAGCAGGGCCACGAACTCGCCCTCGGCCACCTCGAGGTTGATGTCGTCGAGCACGGTGATGGGCGGCCGGCCGGGCCGGCGAACGACTTGCTCAGCGACCGCACGCTGATCAGCGAGTCCGTCATGAGAGCGCGAACCTCGTCTCGGCCAGCGCGTACAGGCGCCGCCACAGCAGCACGTTCAGGCCGGTCACGTAGACGGCCATGACCAGCAGGCCGGCCAGCAGCGACGGCAGGTTGCCGGTGCTGCGGGCGATGAAGCTGCCCAGCCCGCTGGCCACCAGGGTCTGATGGTTGTACCGGACGATCTCGGCCACGATGGAAGCGTTCCACGCCCCGCCGGCCGCCGTGATGGCGCCGGTCACGTAGGCCGGGAAGATCGCGGGCAGGATCATCCGGTGCCACCGCTCCCAGCCGTGCACGGCGAGGTTCTCCATCGCGTCCTTCAGGTCCGAGGGCACCGCGCTGGCGCCGGCGATGACGTTGAACAGGACATACCACTGGGTGCCGAGCGCCATCAGCAGGATGCTGCCGAAGTTCAGGCTGATGCCCAGGTCCAGGAAGATGACGATGGCGAACGGGAAGACGAAGTTGGCCGGAAAACTGGCCAGCACCTGGACGACGGGCTGCATGAACTGGGCCACCCGCGGGTTGAACCCGATCCAGACCCCGATCGGCACCCAGACCGCCGAGGACACGGTCACCACCACGACCACCCGCAGGAAGGTCAGGAAGCCCAGGCCGAAGGCCCGGCCCAGCACCCCGATGCCGTCCGCGCCGCTGCTGATGTAGGCCAGCATGCTGGCCAGCCCGTAGGCCAGCACGAGCAGCACCACGACGGTGAAGGCCAGGTCCGCGGCCCGGCGGCGCGCGGCGTGCACCTCCAGGCTGCGGTCGTCCACCCCGGTCACGGCGCCCAGCACCCGGTTGACCGGCTCGGCCACCGCCCGCCGGCCCCGGCCCAGCGTGTGCGGCCAGCCGGACCGGCGCAGGAAGCTCAGCACCAGCGACTTCGGCTTGGAGCTGGCCTCGGACTGCTCCACGCGGAACCGCTCCACGAACGCGATCAGCGGCCGCCAGAAGAAGAAGTTGACCAGCAGGATCAGGACGATCATGGTGATGATGCCCAGCACCACGTGGCCGAGCTGGCCGCGGGCCTCGGCCACGCCGACGTAGGAGCCGATGCCCGGCAGCGCGTAGCTGCGCGACGGGCTGGCGCCGATCTTCACCGTGATCAGCTCGGAGGCGGTGAGGAAGAACCAGCTCCCGCCGAAGCTCATCATCCCGTTCCAGACCAGCCCTATCGCCCCGCCGGGCACGTCGATGGTCCAGAACCGCTTCCACCGCGACAGCCCCATCAGCTTGCTGGCCTCGTCGAACTCCAGCGGCTGGCTGATCAGCGAGTGGTAGAAGGAGAACGTGATGTTCCAGGCCTGCGCGGTGAACACCGCGAACACCGACGCGGCCTCCAGGCCCAGCTCGGAGCCGGGGAACAGGGCCACGAAGAACGTCACGGTGATGGCCAGGAAGCCCAGGACCGGCACCGACTGGAGGATGTCCAGGGCCGGGATCATCACCCGCCGGGCCCGGTCGCTGCGCGCCGCCACGTAGGCGTAGCTCAGACTGAAGGCGAAAGAAAAGAGCAACGCGACAAACATCCGCAGCAGGCTGCGGGCCGCGTAGTACGGCAGCTCGGCCGGCGAGGTGCTGATCAGGCTGGCCGACTGGCCGGGATGGAACGGCGCACGCGCACCCGCGCCCACCCGCACCACCGCGTAGATCAGCAGCAGCACGCCGACGCCGACGGTCACGTCGATCGGCCGGAACCGCAGCCGGCGCAGCGAGTCCCGGCTGGGGAAGGTAGGCGTGACCGCCATCCGGGCGCTCCCGTCGACGCAGCAGTCGTGACACTCCAGCGGCCAGCCTGAGGCCAGGCGCCGGACAGCCTGCCCGGCTGGCCCCCGGCCGAATCGTACCCAGCGGCCCCGTCCGCCCGCCCGCCTGCCCTGGCCCGCCTGCCATGGACCCGCCATGGACCCGCCATGGACCCCCGGGCACCTAACGGCAGATTGCGGGCATATCCCGGCCAGCCGGACAGCCTGGTGACGGCTCTGACCTAATCCCCGGGAAACGCCCAGCCAAGTCCGGGCTTCCTACCCCCGATGTGCCAGGGACGGACATCTAGCGTGTGCGCTGCCTGCCGCGGCCGCGGCGGGCGTCACGCCCACAGAACGCGAGGGTTGACACATGCTCAAGAGCCACACGACTCGGCTCGCCGCGGCGGTAGTCGCGGCGGGTGCGATCTGCGCGCTCGGCGCGGCGAGTGCGTCCGCCACCACCGCGTGGTCCGGCCGCATCGGCCCGGTTCCGCGCGCCTTCACCAACGCTTCCCCGGCCCTGACCAACGTGACGTTCGGCAGCAGCGCGCAGAACCAGACCCTGGTGGCCTGGAAGGGCCAGGGCGGCGCGCACATCTTCTACCAGGCCTCCCCCACCATCGGGGTCAAGAAGAGCTGGAGCGCCAAGGCCGAGATCCCCGGCGCGGCGAGCACCGCGGCCCCCGGCGTTTCCTCCTACCGGGACCCCAACGGGCGCGAGGCCGTGCTGGCTGTCTGGCGGGGCAACGGCGGCCTGGTGCAGTACGCCCAGGGTGAGACCGTGGCCGGCCAGAAGATCGTCTGGACGGGCATCTCCACGCTGCCCAAGAACCTCTACAGCACCACCGACGCCGCCCCGGCGGTGTTCTTCGCCCAGAACCGTTACGTCGCGGTCGTGGCGTATCGCGGTCCGCACGACCACATCCGCTTCATCGAGGGCGTCCCGTCGCACCGCGGCTTCGTGTGGTCGACCTCGCATGAGGTGTCGCCCACGGCGGTCGCCAACTCCGGCCCGACCATCGCCGAGCTGCAGGCCAGCACCGGCCACGGCATCCTCGGCATCTTCTGGCGGGACAAGGCCACCGGCGGGATCAGCTACGCCGCCACCACCGACCCGCTGGCCGCCTCGACCAGCGTCAAGTGGACCATCGCCGACGTGCCCGGCGCCAAGACCAGCGACAACCCCGCCGCGTCGGCCCTCGGCCTGCACGGCACCGGCCCGCTGATCCTGGCCTACAAGGCCGCGCACGGCGCCCACATCAATTTCCAGACGCTGACCACCAGCGGCTGGAGCACGCCGGCCCCGGTGCCCAGCACCTCGACCGTGTACGGGCCGGCCCTGGTGCGGGGCGAGCTGGCCACCACCAGCGCGTCCTCCGCGGGGAACATCTTCTTCCACGTGTTCAGCTGACCATCTGACACGGCCCAGTTAAGAGCCAGGGCCCCGGCGCCGGACCACGGCGCCGGGGCCCTGGCGCGTCCGCTGAAACCCAGGGCCCCCGCGCCGGGGCCCTGGCGCCTTTGCTGAACCCCAGGGGCGCCGCACAGGCGGGCCCGGCCAGCCCTGCCCGCCAGCGCGGAACAAGAACCGGCGGAGCTCACCGGCCCGGCGGGCTCGCCCCGGCCCCGGCAACCTCTAGTTAGAGATTCAGGGCCTTGGTCACGGCGCCTCCCACAGGGTGGCGATGCCCTGGCCGACGCCGATGCACATGCTGGCCGCGGCCCGGGCGGCGCCGCGCCGCTGGCGCTCGTGCAGCAGGGTGGTGGTGATCCGTGCGCCGGAGCAGCCGAGCGGGTGGCCGATGGCGATGGCGCCGCCGTTCACGTTCACCCGGGCCGGGTCCAGCTTGAGCTCGTCGAGCACGGCCACGGCCTGGGCGGCGAACGCCTCGTTCACCTCGGCCAGGTCCAGGTCGTCGATGGCCCAGCCGTTGCGGGCCAGCACCTTGGTCATGGCGGGCACGGGACCGATGCCCATGTAGTCGGGGTGCACCCCGGCCGCGGCCGTGCCGACGTACCGGGCCAGCGGCTCGGCCCCGGCCGCCGCGGCCGCCTGCTCGGACATCAGCAGCAGGCCGGCCGCGCCGTCGTTCAGCGGCGAGGAGTTGCCGCCGGTGACGGTGCCGTTCTTGCGGAAGGCGGGCCGCTTGCCGGCCAGCTCCTCGATGGTCAGCCCGGGCTTGATGCCCTCGTCGGCGGTGACCTCGCCGTCCGCCGTGGGCAGCGGGACGATCTCGGCGGCGAACCGGCCCGCGCTGGCGGCCGCGGCCGCCTTGCGGTGGCTGGCCAGGGCGAACTCGTCCTGCCTGGCGCGGTCCACGCCGTACCGGTCAGCCACGTTCTCGGCCGTCTCGCCCAGGCTGACGGGCGGGTACAGCTCGGCCATCCTCGGGCTGACCAGCCGCCAGCCGAGCCGGGTGTCGGCCAGGCCGGCCTCGCGCGGGAACGGGCTGTCCGCCCGGGGCAGCACGAACGGCGCCCGGGTCATGGACTCGGTCCCGCCCGCGATGCAGATGTCCAGCTCGCCGGCGGCGATGGCGCGGGCCGCCGAGGCGATGGCCTCCATGCCCGAGCCGCACAGCCGGTTCACGGTGGCGCCCGGCACCTCGACCGGCAGGCCGGCCAGCAGCACGCCCATCCGGGCCACGTTGCGGTTGTCCTCGCCGGCCTGGTTGGCCGCGCCCCAGTACACGTCGTCCACGGACGCGGGGTCGAGCCAGTCGTTGCGCCGCAGCAGGGCCTGGAGTATCTCGGCGGTCAGGTGGTCGGGCCGGACCCCGGCCAGCGCGCCCTTGATCTTCCCGATCGGGGTCCGGCAGGCGTCAACGGCGAGTACTGCGGGCATCCTGGCATCACCTCTGCTGATCTGGCGGCCGCTCGGGATGGCCGTCACCGCCGAGACTACCGGCCGGTGAACCGGCCGCCGAGGGACGCCGTTTCCCGGTGTGTAACGCGGAGGTGGCGGCGCGGACTGATAACTGGCCCGCGTGGCCGCTTCTTGCTGTTATCACCGGCAATATGGAGGTTGCGTGACTATCGCCGAACTGGACCTGGCCGACTGGCGGCGCCGGGTGGCCGAGCTTTACGCGGCCATCCGCGCCGACGACGACCCGGAGCGGGCGCATGCCCGCTGGCGGGCCGTCCGCGACGAGCTGATCGGCAAGCACCCGCAGAGCCCGGCCCTGCCCGGCGACCGGGTGCGCGCCGACGGCGTGCCGTACTGGCCCTACGATCCGGCGCTGCGGTTCGAGCTGCCGCTGGTGCCGGCCGGGCTGGCCAGCCTGACCCTGGCCACCGACGGCGGCAACGAGACGGCGCTGCGGCTGATCGGCCGGGTCGAGGTGCCCGGCCCGGTCGGCGCGAGCCTGGACGTCTGGTCGCTGCGGCAGTACGCGGGCGGGCTGTTCGTGCCGGTGCGGGACGGCACGGCGGGCGATGGCAGCTACGGCGGGGGCCGGTACCTGCTGGACACGGCCAAGGGCGCGGACCTGGGCGGCGGGCCGGACACGCTGGTCATCGACCTGAACTTCCTGTACCACCCGTCCTGCCGGTACAACCCGGCCTGGCAGTGCCCGCTGGCCCCGGCGGGCAACACCGTAACCGCCCCGATCCGGGCCGGCGAGCGCATGTAGCCGGGGCGCCCCAGGTGCCGCCCTGGGCTAACGACGTGGTTGTTACGACCACGTCGTTCTAGCAGCGTGGGAGCAACAACCACGTCGCTGAACGGGGGCGGGCGGTCAGGAGTGCGCGGCCAGGAACGTGGCCAGTGTGGCGAGTGTGGCCAGTGAGTCGAGGTTGAGGTCCTCGGCGGCGACGTCGACGCCGAACCGCTGCTGGATCTCGACCAGCAGCAGGGTGCCGGTCAGCGAGTCGAGGCCGACCTCGGGCCCGAACAGGGCCGTCTCGGGAGCGATCTCGGCCACCTCGGCGCGGCCGGTGACCCCGGCCAGGATCGGCCGGAGCTGGCTCAGCACCTCTTCGCCGGTCACGGCGCATCCCGGACGGTGGCCCAGCCAGGCAGAGCGGGCAGCGGAGCGGCCAGCGGGCGGGTGAAGATCACGGGCCGCGCCGCGGGCTGATCGGTGGGCAGGCTCGCGGGCCGACCGGAGCTCGCGGGCCGGCCGGAGCTCGCGGGCCGACCGGAGCTCGCGGGCTGGCCCGAGCTCGCGGGCTGGCCCGAGCTCTCAGAGCTCTCGGAGCTCGGAGAGCTGCCGGTGGCCCGGAAACCGGCCGCGGCCAGGGCCAGGCGCAGAGGCACGTTGCGGTCGGTGACCAGGCACGGGACGCGGAGCTCGGCGGCGCCGCCAGCGGCGGCCTGCTGGCAGAGCGCGGCCAGCAGGGCGTCGAGGACGCCCCGGCCCAGGGCCCGGCACGACATCACCAGCAGCGAGACGGTCCAGGCACCAGGCCCGCTGGCCCTGGGATCGCGGGCCCCAGACCCACCGCCGGCGCCAGGCCCACCGGCCCCAGACCACCACCGGCCCCCGGCCCACCGCCCCCAGTCCCACCACCGGCCCCGGCCCACCGCCGGTCCCGGGCCCACCAGCCCCGGAAGTCACATGGACCTCAGCAGACCCGGCAGGCCCGCTAACTCCGGCCTGGTCGCCGAGGTCGATCCAGGCGCCGCCGACCAGGCCGTCGTCGCCGAAGCGGTCGCGGAGCCAGACGGCGACCAGCCGCTGGCCGGGGTCGGCCAGGGCGGCGGCCAGCCGGTCCTGGGTGACCGGCTCGGCGCCGGTGTTGAACTGGTGGGTGCGGACCGTCAGCTCGTGCAGCCGGGGCAGGTCGGCCGGGCCGGCCGGGGCGATCAGCACCTCGGTGCCGGCGTAGGCCAGGAAGTCGTCCCGCGAGCCGCCGAAGGCCCGCGCCTCCTCCTGGCGCCGCCGCCGCTGGGCGTACATCTCGCCGCGCCGGCGGCCCTCGGCGGTGATCACGGCCGGGCTGAACTCGGGCCAGCTCACGGCCTCGGCCGCGTCCTCGGGGGTCAGCACGAGCACGTCGGGCAGGGCGGCGGCCACCTCGGCCCGCTCCAGCATCTCGTCGTCCACGAACGCGACGGCGTCCGCGGCCAGGCCCAGGTCGTCGATGATCCGGCCGATGGCCTCGGACTTGCGGCCCCAGCCGCACTCCGCGGCGGCGAACGGCAGGCCGGTCGCCCGGGCCACGTAGTCGGCCGCCTCGGGCGGGTTCTTGCTGGCCAGCGCGTGCACGATGCCCCGGCCGTCCAGCTCGCGGGCCACGGCCAGCAGGCCGGGGTCGGGCGCGGGCGGCGGCCCGGCCGCCTCCAGGTAGGTCCCGGCCAGCAGCGTGTTGTCGATGTCCCAGATCACGCACTTGATCACGGGCGGCGACGCTCCATGGTGAGATGCGTGGCGGTGAAGCCGAACTTCCGGTACAGCGCCCGCATGCCCAGGTTGCCGGCGTGCACCTTGCCGGTGAGCTGGGTCATCCCGGCCGCGTCGGCGGCCTCGAGCACCGCGGCCAGCAGCAGCTCGCCGATCAGGGCGCGCTCGGGCACGTCGGCCACGGCCAGCGAGCGGAAGTTGCCGTACCTGGCCCCGGTCAGCGAGTTGGTCCGGGACGACAGCCAGGCCCAGCCCAGCGGGGTGCCGGGCGCCTGCTCGCCGACCGCGACCAGGGTGACCTCGCCCGGCTTGCCGAGCGAGCTGCCGACCCGGCGGCGGTGCAGGGCCGGATCGGTGATGGCCTCGTCGGCGAACGACACCTTGGCGATGTCGATCTCGAACGCCACGATGGCGTCCAGGTCGCCGTCCGTGGCCGCGCGGACGGCGAACGTGGTGTCCCCGGGACTGGTCATCGGGGCCTGCTACCCAGCGACATGGGCCGGAACACCGTGCCGCCGCAGTCGGGGCAGCCCTCGGCCTGGAGCACGGCGATGCGCGGCCACCGGCCGCCCGGCCCGACCTCGTGCACGGCCGGGCAGCTCGCGCACCGGTAGGGCCGCAGGACCGCGGCGCGGCTGTCGGCGGTGTACAGGGCGCCGTCGTGGACCCCGGTGATCAGCGGCCGGGCCCCCGCCGTGCTGCGCAGGTGATACAGGTGGCTGGTGCCGCCCAGGACGCCGGCGCCGAGGTAGGCGTTGAAGTTCGGCGTCAGCGACCGGACGGCCAGCCCGAGCTGGGCGATGGCCGCCTGGACGGCCACCGTCTGGTCGGGGCGGCGGGCCCCGAACGAGAAGAACACGTGCCGGCCGGGCTCGGGCGCCAGCGCCTCGACCGCGCGGGACAGGAACAGCTCCGCGCCGGCCACCGTGTAGGGCGGGTCGGTGGCCACCACGTCGAAGCCGCCGGCCAGGCCGGCGGGCAGCGGCTGGCGCAGGTCGTGCTCGACCAGGTCCACGCGGACCCCGCTGCGGGCCGCCTGCTTGCCGATCCAGGCCAGCACGTCGGGGTCGGTGTCGACCACGGCCAGCCGGCGGATCACCTCGGCGTGCCCGGTCCAGGCGGCGAAGGCCACGATGGCCAGCGAGACCAGGTCGTCGTCGCCGAGCAGCAGGATCCGCTGCCCGGCCAGGGCGTGCGCGGCGTGCATGCGCAGCACCCGGCGCAGCTTGGTCTCGACGGTGCAGTGCGTCTGGTCCAGCTCGGGCTTGGCCTCGGGGCCGCCCTCGGCCGCCTGCTCCAGCTCGGCCAGCAGCGGCGCCACGGCCTCCGGGATCACCACGCCGCGGCCCGCGCAGGCGGGGCAGGTGGCATCCAGGTCGGGCTGGCCGGCCGTCACCGCCGCGCGGCCCTCGGCGGTCAGCCGCACCGGGCGGGTGCGATCGACGACGCCGCGCTGGCGCAGCTCATTGCAGACCGCCGCGACGATGGGCACGGGCAGCTCGGCCAGCTGGCTGATCTCGCGCACCGCCGCGGGCTCGGCGCTCGCCGTCGCGGCCAGGATGTCCCGGACCCCGGCCTCGCCCTCGGCCAGCCCGACGGCCGCCGCGACCTCGGCCACAACTGTGTCCAGATCCATGCGCTCTATCTCACCTCAGGCGGGCGCGTGATCGCGCCGCCGTCCCGACGCCGCTACCTGCGGCCATGGCCTGCGTGCCCCGTGCTGAGCAGGGCATACGGTATCCTCCCACATCGTGCCGGGCGACATCAGCGGAGCGAGCAGCATCACGGAGCTGAGGCGGCAGGAGGCCGCCTCGCCGAAGATGCTGTACGCCATCGACGCCCACTGCACGCCGGACTCGCCGGTCACCGACGCGGCCGAGCTCACCGCCCTGGCCAGCGCCGCGGTGGCGGCCGGCGGCGGCCACGTGCTGGACGCCAGCCACGTGGTGTTCCCCAACGGCGCGATCACGCTGGTGCTGATCCTGGCCGAGTCGCACCTGAGCATTCACACCTGGCCCGAGGAGAACCTGATCGCGGTCGACCTGTTCAGCTGCGGCGCGATCGACGGCCAGGCGGTGCTGGACCAGCTCACGGCGTCCCTGCGGCTGACCCAGGTGAGCGTACGGCAGGTTCCGCGGGGCCTGCCGCCAGCCTGAGCGCCGAGTTACCAAGGTCACCTTCTGTTCATCTAAATGTTGTCAGGACGTCGATTTTACCTTCGGTAACTGCCTGATGGCTCCGGGTAATGACGCCACTATGAGCGTTGCTGGGGGGACTGCTGGGCAATTTGATGCGCTTGATGATTCCAAGGTCACCAGGTTTCAGTGGAAGATCATGTTCGTCTCGGGCATGGGCTTCTTCACCGATGCCTACGACCTGTTCGTCATCGGCATCGTGGTCGCGCTGCTCAAGCCCGAATGGGGCTTGTCGACCACCCAGGTCTCGCTGCTGAACTCGGTCACGCTGGCCGCCTCGGCGGTGGGCGCGATCGTGTTCGGCCGGATTGCCGACATGCTGGGCCGCAAGAAGATCTACGGGTACGAGGTCCTGATCCTGGCCATCGGCGCGATCGCCTCGGCGTTCGCCCCGAACTACTGGTTCCTGCTGATCTGCCGGGCCGTGCTCGGCGTGGGCATCGGCGGCGACTACCCGGTCTCGGCGACGATCATGAGCGAGTACTCGGGCAAGAAGTCGCGGGGCCGGATGGTGGGCCTGGTCTTCGCGATGCAGGGCGCCGGCCTGCTGGTCGGCCCCCTGCTGGCGTCGGCCCTGCTGGCCTCCGGGCTGGGCGACGACATCGTCTGGCGGATCCTGCTGGGCTTCGGCGCGATCCCCGGCCTGGCCGTGTTCTACCTGCGCCGGCAGATCCACGAGACGCCCCGGTTCGCCGCGGCGGGCGGGGCCGCGGACGAGGCCGAGGCGGCCATCAAGGCCGCCACCGCCGATACCTCCGGCTCGGCCACCAGCGGCGACGGCGCCAAGCCCAAGGCACCCATCGGCGAGTCCTCCGCGCGGGTCCCGCAGAGCGCGGCCGACGGGTTCAAGGTCTTCCTCCGGCACCGGACGATGCTGCTGTGGCTGATTGGCACCGCGGGGTGCTGGGCGCTGCTGGACTTCTGCTACTACGGCAACAGCATCTCCACCCCGGAGATCCTGGCCCTGCTGAATCCCAGGGCCTCGCTGCTGCATAACACGCTCATCCAGCTGGCCATCTTCGCCATCTTCGCGGTGCCCGGCTACATCGTGGCCATCCTGCTGCTCGACAAGACCGGGCGCAGACGCATCCAGTGGTTCGGCTTCGCCATGATGGCGCTGATGTTCCTGCTCATCGGCCTGATCCCGGCCGTGACCAAATATGCCCTGCCATTCGTCCTGCTCTATGGCATCAGCTACTTCTTCACCGAGTTCGGCCCCAATACCACCACGTTCATCTATCCGGCCGAGATCTTCCCGGTGGAGGTGCGCACGACCGGGCACGGGATCTCGGCCGGGGCGGGCAAGATGGGCGCCTTCGTCGGCGCGTTCCTGTTCCCGGACATGCTCGCCTCGTCCTGGGGGGTCCGGGGGGCTGAGATCGTCGCGGCCATCGTGGCCGCGGCCGGGCTGCTGCTGACCGTGGCCCTGCTGCCCGAGCCCCGGGGCAGGAGCCTGGAAGACCTGGCCGAAGAGGCAAAGGCCCCGGCCCCACGCGAAATGGAGCATGCCTCGTGACATACCGGATCGTGGTTGGCGTGGATGGCTCGCCGCACAGCATCGCCGCGCTGCGCTGGTCGCTGGACCAGGCCGAGGGGCGCAGCGGCCAGGTCACCGCCGTGTTCGCCTGGCAGGTGCCGTTCGTCTCGATCCCCGGCGCCTTTGACCGCGGCGAGCTGGAGGAGGCCTACCGGGAGTTCCTGATCAAGACGGTCAGCGAGGCCGAGCCCTCCCCCCGCGTCCCGCTGGACACGGTGCTGGCCGAGGGCGACGCGACCGAGGCGCTGGTCGAGGCGTCCAAGGACGCCGACATGCTGGTCCTGGGCATCCGCGGCCGGTCCCCGGTGGCCGGGCTCATGCTCGGCTCGGTCAGCCAGATGTGCGCGGCCAGCGCGACTTGCCCGGTGGTGCTGATCAAGCGGCACGACCAGGGCTGAGCCCGCCTCCCGGCCGGCGGCCCTCCCGCCGCCGGCCGGGGGGCGCGGGCACGCATCCCGGTTAGCGACTTCGTTCTCGGTAACGTAACGGTCTGGCTAGCTGCCGGGACTGTGCTGCGGGACCCGGCCGACCGGGCCCGAGGCGAGCCCCAGACGGAGGTCAGCGTGAGCGAGCGGGAATTCGACGTCGTGGTCGTGGGCATGGGCCCGGGCGGTGAGTACGTCGCCGAGACGCTCGCCGAGGCCGGGCTGGCGGTCGCGGGGATCGAGTCCCGGCTGGTCGGCGGCGAGTGCCCGTACTGGGGCTGCGTCCCGTCCAAGATGATGATCAGGGCCGCGAACCTGCTGGCCGAGGGCCGGCGGATCCCCGGCCTGGCCGGCGAGTCCGAGATCACGCCGTCCTGGGCCCCGGTGGCGGCCCGGATCCGGGCCGAGGCCACGGACAACTGGGACGACCAGGTCGCGGTCGACCGGTTCGCCGGCAAGGGCGGCACGCTGTTCCGCGGCTACGGGGTGCTCACCGGGCCGGACCAGGTCACCGTGGGCGAAGAGGTGCTGCGGGCCCGCCGCGGGATCGTGCTTAACCCGGGCACCTCGCCGGCGGTACCGCACGTGCCGGGCCTGGCCGGGACGCCGTACTGGACCAACCGCGAGGCGATCGAGACCGAGCAGGTGCCCGACTCGCTGCTCGTGCTGGGCGGCGGCCCCATCGGGGTGGAGCTGGGCCAGGTGTTCGCGCGGTTCGGCGCGGCGGTCACGATGGTCGAGCGGGCGGACCGGCTGCTGTCGGTGGAGGAGCCGGAGTCCAGCGAGCTGCTGGACCGGGTCTTCAAGCGGGAGGGCATCTCGGTGTGCACCGGGTGCACCGCCGCGTCGGTGACCCACGACGGGGGCGAGTTCGAGGTCTCCCTGACCAGCGGGTCCAGCGTGCGGGGCCAGCGGCTGCTGGTGGCCATCGGCCGGCACACCGACCTGGAGGCGCTGGGCGTCGGCGTGATCGGCCTGGACGAGCAGGCCCACCACATCCCCACCGACGGCCACCTGCGGGCCGCGCCGGGGGTCTGGGCCATCGGCGATGCCGCCGGCCACGGCGCGTTCACCCACATGTCGATGTACGAGGCCGACATCGTCGTCGCCGACATCCTCGGACGGCCCGGCCACGAGGCCGAGTATCACGCGGTGCCCAGGGTCACCTTCACCGACCCGGAGATCGGCTCGGTGGGACTGGGCGAGGCCCAGGCCCGGGAGCGGGGCGTGGCCGTGCGGACCGGGATCGCCCAGGTGCCGGCGTCCAGCCGGGGCTGGATACACAAGGCGGGCAACGACGGGTTCATCAAGCTGATCGCCGATGCCCAGCAGGGCGTGCTCGTCGGCGCGACCTCCGCCGGGCCGGCCGGCGGCGAGGTGCTGAGCATGCTCACGCTGGCCGTGCACGCCCGCATCCCGGTGCGGCGGCTGAGCGAGATGATCTACGCCTACCCGACCTTTCACCGGGCCGTGCTGGACGCCGTCGCCCAGCTGGTCTAGCGGGGTCTGGCCGGGCCGGCCGGGCTGGCCGGACCTAGCCGGGCAGGTTCTGCTCGGTGATCCCCTGCTCGGCGGCCAGCCGCCGCAGCAGCCCGGTGAGCTGGACCCGCTCGGCCGGGCTGAGCGACGAGCCCAGCTCGGCCTGGTGCTGGCCAGCCACCTGCCGGACCTGGCGCAGCTTGGCCCAGCCCGCGTCGGTCAGGTACAGCGCGTAGGACCGGCGGTCGGCGTCGTTGCGGCGGCGCTCGACCAGCCCGCGCTGCTCCAGCTCGTCGACCAGGAACACCATCCGGGTCGAGTTGAGCCCGATGAGCTCCCCGATCGCCTGCTGGGAGCGGCCCTCGCTGACGGCCAGCCGCAGCAGCATGCCGGCGTGCCGGGGCTCGAGTTCCAGCGGGGCCAGCCGCTCGGCGAACCGCCGCGCGGCCCGGGTCCCCAGCTGTACCAGCAGGTAGGCGAACCCCTCGGGGCCGTGCGGCGCGTCCGGCGCGGCCCGGTCGTCCTGATCCATGCAGGCAGATTACCAAGATGCGGTGTAGTTTCAGACCGTGATAGTTTTACATCGAAGCTATTGGCTCCGGGTCCGCGGGGATCTGTGCCGACCCGCGGACGGAGCCTGGAGAGCGAGGTGTTCAACGTGATGTCATCGGACGACCTGCGCGGTCGCCCCGGTGCCGGGACCGAGCTGCGCGCATCGGACGCCGAGCGCGACCTGGTCGCGGCCGAGCTGAGCGAGCATTTCCAGGCGGGCCTGCTCGACCAGGCCGAGTTCGACGAGCGGGTCAGCGCCGCGCTGCGGGCGCGTACCCGCCGCGACCTGGGCGGCCTGCTGGCCGACCTGCCCCGGCGCCAGCCCGGGTCCGGCGTGACGGCGCCCGGCGTGACGGCGCGACGCGGCGCGGCCGCGGCGGGGCGGCCGGGCTGGCCGGCGCCCTGGCTGCCGCTGGTCCCGCTGCTGTTCGCGGGGATCGTGGCGGCCGGATTCGCGGCCGGCGGCGGGTGGCACGGAGCGCACCACTGGGGCGGCGGGCCCTGGCCCGTGCTGTGGCTGTGGTGGCTGATCCCGGTCGCGCTGGTCCTGAGCCGGCGTCGCGGGGCCAGGGGGCGGGGGCGGTGACGGCCAGCGGAGGGCGCCCGGAGGCCGCGGCCAGCACCCGGCCCGGCGTGCGCGCGAGCCCCGCGGCCGCCTCGCCGCGCCAGCTCGAGCGGCTGCGCGGGGCCAGCATGGGCGCTCTGGTCATGCTGATCATCCAGTTCGCCGTCGGGATGATCGTCAACCTGTATTCGACGATTCCGGCCGGGGACGCGAACAGCACGTTCTGGGCCGCCATCGGCCGCGCCCTGGCCGACGGGCCGGCCGCGCTGACCGTGCACGCCGTCCTGGGGCTGCTGCTCGTGGTGGCCACCGTCGCCCTGGTCGTCCGGGCCGTGGCCTGCCGCCACGTGCCGGTGATCGTGACCTCGTCCATCGGCCTGCTGGCCGTGCTCGGCGCGGCGGCCAGCGGCTCGCGGTTCGTCAGCACCGGGCTGAACAGCGCCTCGATCAGCATGGCGGTGCTCACCGCGGTGGCCATGCTCTGCTACGCGGTCAGCCTGTACATCCTCGGCCGCCGCCCGGCCAGCTGAACCGCGCACCGGTCGGCCCCGTCGGGCACCCGCCATGGCCGGGCGGGACGTCGGTGACGTTTCCGCGGAAACGTTCCGCGCATGTGCGTGACGCACGTGCGTGAGACGTTTCCGCGGAAACGCCGGGGCGGTATGCGAGCCTGGTAAGCCCTAGCCCCAGACTTCGCGGGCGGTCTCGACGATCAGCCGGAGCTTGGCGAACTCCTCGTCCTGGGTCAGGACGTTGCCCTCCGCGGATGACGCGAAGCCGCACTGCCCTGACAGGCAGAGCTGGTCCAGCGGGATGAACTTGGCCGCCTCGTCGATCCGCCGCTTGAGGTCGTCCTTGCGCTCCAGCGCCCCGCGCTTGGTCGTGACCAGGCCCAGGACGACCATCTTGCCCGGCGGAACGAACCGCAGCGGCTCGAACCCGCCGGACCGCTCGTCGTCGTACTCGAGGAAGAACCCGTCCACGGCCAGCTCGCTGAACAGCGCCTCGGCCACGAAGTCGTAGCTGCCCGAGGCGGCCCAGGAGGACCGGAAGTTGCCCCGGCACATGTGCGTGGTCACCGCCAGGCCGGCCGGGCGGGCGCCGATGGCGTCGTTGACCTGCCGGATGTAGCGCAGGTGCAGGTGCTCGGCGTCCTCGCCCCGCTCGGCGATCTCGGCCCGCTGCGCCGGGTCGTTCAGGTAGGCCAGGCTGGTGTCGTCGAGCTGGAGGTAGGTGCAGCCCAGCGCGGCCAGCCGGGCGACCTCGTCGGCGTAGGCGGCCGACAGGTCGCTCCAGAACTCCTCGATGTCCGGGTAGACGGCCGGATCCAGCGCGGCCGGGCCGCCGCGGTAGTGCACCATGTTCGGCGACGGGATGGTGAGCTTGGGCGTGGCCGAGGTCACCACCGAGCTGCAGGTAGCTGAAGTCGCGCTCGAAGATCGTCTGCTCGATCCGGATCTTGCCGCCGACGTGCAGCGCGGCGGACGTGAAATCGATGGCGCCCGACGGGTTCTGGAACCGCACGGCCAGGTTGCCGGGGGCCTTGCTGACCCCGCCGAGCTGGTAGATGAAGTCCATGTGCCAGGACGCGCGCCGGAACTCGCCGTCGGTGGCCGACTGCAGGCCGGTCTCTTCCTGCATCCGGACGACCTCGGCGATGGCCTCGTCCTCTACTGCCCGGAGCTGGTCGGCGTCGATGCTCCCGGCCGCGAACTCGCCGCGGGCGGCGAGCAGCCGGGCTGGGCGGAGCAGGCTGCCGACATGATCGGCGCGGAAGGGGGGTGTGCTGCGCATAGGGGCCATCGTCTCGGCCTGTCCGCCATGCGGTCAAGCCGGCCGCTCCGCGAACAACCCGCCCCGGGCGCGCCTCGCCGGCGGCTGTTCCACGGGGCGGCCCATCCGGCCTGCCCGGAATGGCGTATTCCGGTCAGGCCGGATGGGCGGGCTCATTAACGTGGTGGATTTGGGCCGCCGGTGGCCCAGATCCACCATCATCATGAAAATGCCGGTTGCGCCCGGCAGTAATCGCGGTTTTCGGGCGGGCCGGAACCTGGTGATCACCGGCGGTGGCCGGGAGCGGGCGGGCCGCTCCCGGCCGAGGTCGCCGCTGATCGAGCGGGCGGAGGACTGGCGTTAGCCCTGAGGACGCCCGGGCCTGGACGGACGCGGGGGGCGCTGGGGACGGGGCGGACGCGGTGGACGGGGCGGCCGGGCTGGCCGCAGCGGGTGCCAGGGGGCGTCCCCGAAGGGCGGCTCCTGCGGATCCATAGGGTCAGGCGGGTCCATAGGGTCAGGCGGGCCCATCGGGTTGGGCGGCCCGATCCGGTCGGGCGGCCCTGTGGGGTCGGGCGGGCCCATGGGATCGGGCGGACCCGTCGGGGCGGGCGGCCCCATGGGATCGGGCGGGCCGACCGGGTAGCGCGACGGGCGGGCCCGGTAGCGGACCCGGCGGACCTCGGCCGGCCATTCGTGGCTGGCCCAGTCCGCGTCGTGCGGCGAGGCGTGGCTGGCCCAGTGACCGGCCTCGGGGTGCGGCGAGACGTGACCGGCCCAGTCCGGGTCGTGCGGCGAGGCGTGGCTAGCCCAGTCCCCGTCGTGCCTCGAGGCGTGGCTGGCCCAGTGGCCCGCCTCTTCACGCCCTTCGCGGGCCTCGTCGGCGGCGTCCTGCGCCATCTCGGCGCGTTCTTCGGCCTCGTCGGCGCGCTCCTCGGCCTCGCCGGCCGCCTCCTCGGCCTCGTCCGCGCGCTCGCGCGCCTGGTCGGCGGCCTCCTGCATCCGGTCGGCGCGCTCCTGAGCCCGCTCCTGCTCGGCCTCGTCGGCCCATTCCTGGGCCATTTCGGCGGCCTCGTCGGCCTGGCCGGCCCGGTCCTCGGCCCGCTCGGCGTCCTCCTCGGCCCGGTCGGCGCGCTCGCGCGCCCGGTCGGCCTCCTCGCGGGCCCGGCCGGCCGCGCGCCGGACGCGGTCGGCGGCCTCCTGAACCCGGAACGAGGCCAGGCGGGCCTCCAGCTCGGCGGCGGGCATGCCCGCCGCGGCGGCCTCGCGGGCGTACTGCTCCTCGGGCGTCTCGACCGGGAACCCTGGCTGCGGCACGGCCGACCTCGGCCGGCCACCCGGCTCCGCCGGAGTCTGCGTCGGGAACGGCGACTGCGGCACGGCCGGAGTCGGCGGGCCACCGGGCCCGAGTCGTGATCCGGCGGCGGCCTCGGAGCCCGGCACGGCCAGCGTCGGCGGGCCTGCGGACTCGGGCGGTGCTGGTGCTGCGGGCGGCGGTTCGGTAGCGGGTGCGCCGTCGGCCTGATCGGCCACGGCGCGCCGGGCGACGCTGTAGGGCTCGCCCGTCTGGGCCATGCGCTGACGAATATCGGTCTTCTGAGCTTTGTTCCGGGTCATGGTCAACTCATCTCCGGCGAGTCGGCCCGCGTCTGCTCGCCAAAGGCGCAATGACATGACGAAGAGAATGCACGCGAGTCGGTGACCCTTGTCCTCGTCGCTACCTGCGGCGCGGGCCGGCCGGCAGCTCGGAAGCGGGCAGGCGGTGCGCTGCCACTGCCAGCAGGGTACCGCGCCGCCCCGGCCGGTCGCCAGGACCGGCGGGGACGGGGTACATAGACTGCGGGAAAGTGAACCGGGCCGCTAATGCGGGCATGCCGACGAACTGGAGGCATGACGACAGCCATGACCAGGCCGACAACGGTGCTGATCAGCAGGCGCGAGTCGTTCAGCGCCGCGCACCAGCTATGTGACCACGATCTGTCCGATGCGGAGAATCGGCGCTTGTTCGGCAAATGCGTCAATCTGCACGGGCACAACTATGTCCTGGAAGTCGTCGTGTCCGGGGAGGTCAGCGAGACCACCGGCTACGTCCTGGACCTGAAGCACCTGTCGGACGTGGTGTGCCGGCAGATCATCAGCGATGTCGACCACCGCAACCTCAACACGGACGTGCCGTGGCTGAAGGGCCGGATCCCGACGGCCGAGAACCTGGCCCTCAGCTTCTGGGACCGGCTCGAGCCCGAGCTCCCGGACGGGATGCTGCGCGCGGTCCGGGTCACCGAGACCGACAAGAACTGGGCCGAGGTTGGTCATCGCGCCTGAGCCTGCGGATGACGGCGCACGGCGGCTCTGCGGGCCTGCGCTGCGGCAGCGCTACCGCGTGGCCGACGTGGACGTCCTCACGGCGCAGGAGGCGCGCCGCTTCATCACCGGAGGCGGCCGGGATCCGCGTGCCGACATCACCCTGGCCTGGGAGCTGCTGTACCGGCTGGAGCCGGAACTGTACGAGCGGCTGATCCGGGCCGAGCGGATCCACCCCGGCGTGCTGGCCTGGCTGCCGCCGGCGGCGGGCCGGGTGGTCGAGGTCGGGGCCGGGACCGGGCGGCTGACCATGGACCTCGCCGGCCGCGCGCGGGAGCTGGTGGCGATCGAGCCGGCCGCGCCGCTGCGCGAGATCCTGCGGCGGAAGCTGGCCGCGGCCGGGCCGGGCCGGCGGGTCCGGGTGACGGACGGGTTCATCGATGAGCTGCCGGTGCGCAGCGGCTGCGCGGACCTGGTGGTGGCCTGCTCGATGGTCACGCCCGAGGCCGGTCACGGCGCCGACGCCGGCCTGGCGGAGATGGAGCGGATCTGCCGGCCCGGCGGCCGGGTGGTCATCGTCTGGCCGAACCACCTCGGCTGGCTGGCTGACCGCGGCTACCAGTACGTCAGCTTCGACGGGCCGATGGCGATGACCTTCGACAGCCCGCGCGAGGCGGCTGAGCTGACCGAGATCTTCTACCCCGAGGCAGCCGCCGAGGTGCGCCGCCAGGGATCGGCGGTGGTGCCATACGAGGTTCTGGGCGTCAATCCCCCGCGCGACCTCGCGTTCAAGGAGAAGCCTGTGCTGACCCGGGGGGCCACCCCCCGGACCCCCCAGCAGATGCTGACCCGGGGGCCACCCCCCGGACCCCCCAGCAGGGACCCCGTGAGGGTCGCGATCGTCGCGCCGCTCGTGACCGCGATCGCGGAGCCGCAGGCCGGCGGGTCGCAGGCGTTCGTGTCCGACCTGGCCCGCGGCCTGGTCCGGCGGGGCCATGACGTCGATGTGTACGCGGCCGCCGGGTCGCGGATACCGGGGGTCCGGGTCATCGACACCGGGATCGACCCGGCGGCGCTGGCGGCCACGCTGTTCCGGGCCGGCGGGCGGGCCGGTGAGCGGGCCGAGGCCTCGGCCGCCGCTGATCCAGGGCCGGCGCGGGCGGCGTTCGGCACGGTCTACGCAGCGGTCCGCCAGGCCCGGTACGACGTCGTGCACAACCACGCGTTCGACGTTCCGGCCGTCGAGCTGGCCGCCGGGCTGGGCGCGCCGGTCGTGCACACGCTCCACCTGCCTCCCGACGCGGGGATGGCGGCGGCGCTGAGCCGGGCCGCGAGCGGCGCTGCGCCCCTGGCCGTCGCCTGCGTGTCGCAGTTCCAGGCCGGCGCCTGGCGGGCGGTCACGCGCGTCGACGCGGTCCTCCCGCCGCTCGTCCCGACCGGGGTCATCGGCTTCCGGCTGGCGGCCGGGGACGGCGCCGTGTTCGCGGGCCTGCTCAGTCCCGAGAAGGGGGCGGCCGAGGCCATCGACATCGCCAGGGCGGCCGGGATCACGATCGACGTGTACGGCGACCCCTACGACGCCCAGTACGCCCGCGAGCGGATCGCCCCGCGCGGCGCGGAGCCGGGCGTGACGGTGCATCCGGGCGTGCCGCGGGCGGCGCTGTGGCCCGCGATGGCCCGCGCCGCGGTGGTGCTGTGCCCTTCGCAGTGGGACGAGCCCTTCGGGATGGCGCCCGCCGAGGCCCAGGCCTGCGGCACGCCCGTGGTGGCGTTCCGGCGCGGCGGCCTCGCCGAGGTGATCATTGACGGCGTGACCGGGTTCCTGGTCACGCCGGGCGACACCGCGGCGGGCGACACCGCGCCGGGCGACATCGCGGCCGCGGCCGACGCCGTCCGGCGCGCCGCCGCGCTGTCCCGCCGCGCCTGCCGCGATCATGCCGTCAGCGACCTTGACCTGGAACGGAGTCTGGACGCCCATGAGCAGCTCTACCAGCGACTGGCCGGCTCGCCCGCCCCGGCCCCCGGCTGAGCCGGGGCACTGGCTGGCCGGGCGGGTGGCGGTGGTCACCGGCGCCAGCCAGGGCATCGGGGCGGCTACCGCAGCGGCCATCGCGGCTGCCGGGGCCCACGTGGTGCTGGCCGCGCGCGGCCGCGACGCCCTGGACGGCGTCGCCCGCGGCATCCGGGACGCCGGCGGCCGCGCCACGCCGGTGCCCGCGGACGTCAGCCAGCCCGAGGATGTCGAGCGACTGTTCGCCGCGGCCGGGCAGGCCGGGCCTCCCGCGGCGCTGGTGTGCGCGGCGGGCGTGCTGACCTCGGTGCCGTTCGCGGACACCACGACGGCCATCTGGAACGAGACGCTCGGGGTCAACCTGACCGGCGCCTTCCTGTGCTGCCGGGCCGCGTTCACGGCCATGCGGCCGGCGGGCGAGGGCCGGATCGTGACCATCGCCTCGCTGTCGGGCGTCTACGCCACCGAGAAGTTCCCCGGCCTGGCCGCCTACAACGTGTCCAAGTACGGCGTCGTCGGGCTGACCGAGGCGATCGCGGTCGAGGGCCGGCCGCACGGCATCAGCGCGATCTGCGTGAGCCCCGGCGCCGTGGACACGCAGATGCTGCGCCGGGCCAACCCGGACCTGCGGCCCGGCCTGACCCCCGCCGACGTCGCGGACCTGATCGTGGCGCTGCTGGACAGCCCGCTGGCCCCGGCCAGCGGGGCGAACATCCCGCTGTTCTCGAACGCCTAGAGGCGCCTAGGGACGACCGCCGGCCAGGGACCACAGGTCGGTCCCCTCGTCCGCGAGCGCGGCGGCGGCGGGCGCGGCCTGCCGGGCCACCAGCTGCGCGCTGGCCGCCATCTCCGAGTCCTTGTCCAGCTCCGGGTCACCGCCGCGGTCGAGCCCGACCGCCGCCCGCACGACGCCGCCGGTCAGGTAGAAGCCGATCAGCTTGCCGTCCTCGAGGCTGCCCCGGACCACGAAGTCGTCCCAGCGCGTCACGTAGCCGGCGTACTCGAGCTTGTGGTCGTACTGGTCCGACCAGAACGTGTACAGGTAGTCGTAGGACGCGTCGGAACCGAGCATCGACCGGGCGGCGGCCTGCCCGTGCTTCTCCGCGTTGTTGTAGTGCTCGACCCGGACCCGGCCAAACAGCGGATGCAGCTGATCGGCCGCGTCCCCGGCCGCGTAGACGTCCGGCACGCTGGTGCGGCACTGGCCGTCGGTGAGGATCCCGTTGCCGGTTTCCAGCGATCCGCCGGTCACGGCGGGCACCTCGGGCGAGATCCCTATGCCGGCCACGACGAAGTCGCAGGGCACCCGCCTGCCGCTGCTCGTGACCACCGCCGACACCCGCTCGTCGCCCTCCAGGCTGGCCACCTCGTCGCCGGCCAGCAGCTCGACGCCCTGCTCGCGGTGGATGTCGCCCATCACCTGGCCGACCTGCTCGCCCAGCACCCGCTCCAGCGGGTACCGGCCGCCGAACACCGTGGTGACCGCGACTCCGAGCTGGGTCAGGGAGGCCGCCACCTCGCTCCCGATGAAGCTCATGCCCACGACGACGGCGCGGCGGCCGGGCCGGGCCTCCCGCTTGATCGCCTCGCAGTCGGCCGCGGTGCGCAGGTAGTGCACGCCGGCCAGGCCGGCGCCGGGCAGCCGGAGCCGGTGCGGCTGGCCGCCAGTGGCCAGCAGCAGGCGACGGTACTCGAGGTCCTGGCCCGAGCCCAGGGCCAGCGTGTGCGCGGCGGCGTCAATGCCGGTGACCTCGGCAGTCAGCCGCTCGATGTCATGCTCGTCGTACCACGAGGCGGGCCGGACGTACCAGCTGTCCAGTTCCTCCTCCGACCGCAGGTAGGTCTTGGACAGCGGCGGGCGGCCGAACGGGACGCCGGGCTCCCGGCCGACGAGCGTGACCGGGCCGGTGAACCCCTCCTCCCGGAGGGTCACGGCGGCATTGCCGCCGGCCAGGCCGCCGCCGAGGATCACGATCCGCTCAGTCATAGACGCCCAGGCTAGCCCTCGTAGTAGCGGTCGGCGACGGATAGTGACTCGTCCAGGATGGCCAGGCCCTCCTTGGCCTCCGACTCGGTGACCGTGCAGGGCGGGACCACGTGCAGCCGGTTGTAGTTGGCGAACGGCATCAGGCCGCGCGCCTTGCAGTCGGCGACGAGCGCGTTCATGCCCTCCGAGGAGCTGCCGTAGGGGGCCAGCATCTGCCTGGTCTCCCGGTTGGACACCAGGTCCAGGGCCCAGAACACGGCCGTGCCGCGCACCTCCCCGATCACCGGGTGCCGCCCGGCCAGCTCGCGCAGGCCGGGCCCGAGGACCTCGGTCCCCACGCGGACCGCGTTCTCGATGATGCCCTCGTCGCGCATGGCGTCGATGGTGGCCACGATGGACGCGCAGGCCAGCGGGTGCCCGGAGTAGGTCAGCCCGCCGGGGAAGACGCGGTCGCTGAACGTGGCGGCGATGGGGTCGCTGATGATGACCCCGCCGATGGGCACGTAGCCGGAGTTGGAGCCCTTGGCGAAGGTGATCAGGTCGGGCACGATGCCGTGGTCCTCGAACGCGAACCACCGGCCGGCCCGGCCGAACCCGCACATCACCTCGTCGGCGATGTAGACGATGCCGTGCTTGTCGCACAGGGCCCGGACCCCGGCCAGGTAGCCGGGCGGCGGGATCAGCACCCCGGCCGTGCCGACGATGGTCTCCAGCAGCACCGCGGCGATGGTGGACGGCCCCTCGTACTGGATGAGCTGCTCCAGGTGCTGGAGCGCGCGCTCGGTCTCCTGCTCCGGGGAGTCGGACCAGAACGGCGACCGGTACAGGTGCGGCCCGAAGAAGTGCACGTGCCCGGTGGCGAACTCGTTGGGCCAGCGCCGCGGGTCGCCGGTGGCGGAGATCGCGCTGCCGGTGTTGCCGTGGTAGGAGCGGTAGTAGGTCAGCACCTTGGTGCGGCCGGTGTGCAGCCGGGCCATCCGGATGGCGTTCTCGTTGGCGTCGGCGCCGCCGTTGGTGAAGAAGATCTTCTCCATGCCGTCGGGGGCCAGCGCGGCCAGCCGGGTGGCGGCCTCGCCGCGGGTCTCGTTGGCGTGCTGCGGCGCGATGGTGCACAGCTTCTGCGCCTGGGCGGCGATCGCCGCGGTCACCCGGGGGTGCTGGTGGCCGATGTTGGTGTTGACGAGCTGGGAGGAGAAGTCCAGGTACCGCTTGCCGTCGTAGTCCCAGAAGTAGCTGCCCTCGGCGGCGGCGATGGGCAGCGGGTTCAGCGACCCCTGGGCGGACCAGGAGTGGAACACGTGCGCCCGGTCCATCGCGACGACCTCGGCGCCGCGCGCGGGGTCAGGGATACCGGTGTGGTGCTCAGCCATGTCGTCTCCCAGGGGATGCGTACAACACCGCCAGTCTGTCTTACCGGCCCGCGGACCGGAAATGACAGACTGTCTGCCGATCGGCCCCCGAGCTGACAGCGTGCATCACGATCGGTGCATCAGGTGCACACCAGCACCGGTACGTCAGCTCATGGCCGGGATGATCGTCGCCCCGTACGCGGCCAGGGTCTGCTCGGGCTGGTCGTGCATCAGGTAGATCGCGAACTGGTCGGCCCCGATCTCGGCCAGCTCGGCCAGCCGGTCCACGTGCCGCCCGGCCGGGCCGGTCAGGCAGAACCGCTCCACGATCTCGTCCGGCACGAAGTCGGTGTACTTGTTCCCCGGGCGGCCGTGGTGGGCGTAGTCGTAGCCATGCCGCCCGTGGATGTAGTGGGTCAGCGCCTTGGGCACCGGGCCCTCGTGGCCGTACCTTTCCACCAGGTCGGCGACGTGATTGCCGACCATGCCGCCGAACCAGCGCAGGTGCTCATGCTGGTGGGCCAGGTCGTCGCCGACGTAGGCCGGGGCGGCCACGCACATCGTGAGCTGATCCGGGTCCCGGCCCGCCTCCTTGGCCGCCGTCCGCACCGCGCCCATGGTCCAGCGCGCGATGTCCGGGTCGGCGGTCTGCAGGATGAACCCGTCGGCCTGCTCCCCGGCCAGCCGCAGCGCCTTGGGCCCGTAGCCGGCCATCCAGATCTCCAGCTTGCCGTTGCGGACCCAGGGGATGCGCAGCGGCATGTCGTTGACCTCGGTCTCGCGGCCCTCGGCCAGGTCCTTGATCACCCGCATGGCCCGGCCCAGGGTGGCCAGGCTGGACGGCTTCTGGCCGATCACCCGGCGCGCCGAGTCACCGCGGCCGATGCCGCACACGGTCCGGTTGCCGAACATCTGGTTCAGCGTGGCGAACATCGACGCGGTGACGGTCCAGTCCCTGGTCAGCGGGTTGGTCACCATGGGGCCGACCGTCATCCACGAGGTAGCGGCCAGGATCTGCGAGTAGATGACGAACGGCTCCTGCCAGAGCACGGTCGAGTCGAAGGTCCAGCCGTGACTGATGCCCAGGTCCTCGGCTTCCTTCATCCGGGCTATCACCGTCTGGGCGGGCGGGTCGGTCTGCAAGACCAGGCCAAAGTCCATGATCGCTCCCTGGGGTCCGGCGGCTCAGCTCAGGTCGGTCAGCTCAGCTGGGTCAGGTGGGTCAGGTCAGGTGGGTCAGGTCAGGTACTGACAGGTATCCCGCTGCAGGTACTGGCCGTGGCCCGCCGTGCCGTGATACTCGCCGCCGTCGATGACGACCTGGCCGCGGGACAGCACCGTGTCCACCCGCCCGGTGATCTCCATGCCCTCGTAAGCCGAGTAGTCCACGTTCATGTGGTGGGTCTGCGCCGAGAGGACCTGCCGGGCCTGCGGGTCGTAGATCACGATGTCGGCGTCAGACCCCGGCGCGATCACGCCCTTGCGCGGGTAGAGCCCGAACATCCGGGCGGGCGTGGTGGACGCCACCTCCACCCAGCGGGCCAGCGTCAGCTCGCCGGCGACCACGCCCTGGTGCAGCAGGTCCATCCGGTGCTCGACGCCGGGGATGCCGTTGGGGATCTTGGAGAACGCGCTGCGGCCCAGCTCCTTCTGCTCCTTGAAGCAGAACGGGCAGTGGTCGGTGGACACCACCGACAGGTCGTTGCTCCGCAGCCCGCGCCACAGCGAGTCCTGGTGCTCGCGGGACCGCAGTGGCGGCGAGCAGACGTACTTGGCCCCCTCGAAGTTCGGCCGGGCCAGGTCGTCCAGGGACAGGTACAGGTACTGCGGGCAGGTCTCGGCGAACACGTTCTGCCCGGTGTCCCTGGCCTCGGTCACCCGGTCCAGCGCCTGAGACGCGGACAGGTGCACGATGTACAGCGGCGCGCCGGTGACCGCGGCGAGCGTGATGGCCCGGCTGGTCGCCTCGGCCTCCAGCTCCGGCGGCCGGGTCAGGCCGTGCTCCACGGGCGTGGTCCGCCCGGCCGCGATGGCCTGCGCGACCAGCTCGTCGATGGCGATGCCGTTCTCGGCGTGCATCATGGTCAGCGCGCCGATGCGCTCGGCCTGCTGCATGGCCAGCAGGATCTCGCCGTCGGTGGCGTAGAAGACGCCGGGGTAGGCCATGAACATCTTGAAGCTGGTGACCCCGCCGTCCACGCAGGTCGCCATCTCCTTGAGCGTCGTGTCGTTCACGTCCGACACGATCATGTGGAAGCCGTAGTCGATGGCGCAGTTGCCGCCCGCCTTCTCGTGCCACTGGTCCAGGGCGGCCAGCAGGCTGGCGCCCTTGGGCTGGACGGCGAAGTCGACGATGGTGGTGGTGCCGCCCCAGGCGGCGGCGCGGGTCCCGGTCTCGAAGGTGTCCACGGAGAACGTGCCGCCGAAGGGCATCTCCATGTGCGTGTGCCCGTCGATGCCGCCCGGCAGCACGTACTTGCCCGCGGCGTCGATCACGCGGTCGGCGCCGGCCGCCCAGCTGGTGGTCAGCTCGCTGCCGGGCTGACCGAGCGCGGTGACGTGCTCGCCATCGATCAGCACGTCGGCGGCCAGCGACGCCGGTGGCGGTGACGACGGTCCCATTTGTTATTGCGATCTTCATATCCGGGCCCCCGGTCACGGCTGGGTCAGCCGCTCGTAGGCGTCGGGCCGCCGGTCACGGTAGAAGGCCCACAGGTCGCGGACCTCCTGGAGCTGGTCCATGTCCAGGTCGCGGACCACGACGTCGTCGTCGGTGTCGGAGCCCGCGTCCCCGATGAGCTGGCCGCGCGGGTCGGCGAAGTAGGTCTGACCGTAGAACTCGTTGTCGCCCAGCGGCTCCACGCCGATCCGGTTGATCGCGCCGACGAAGTACTCGTTGGCCACGGCCGCGGCGGGCTGCTCGAGCCGCCACAGGTACTGGGACAGGCCGCGGCTGGTGGCCGAGGGGTTGAACACGATCTTCGCGCCGGCCAGGCCCAGGGCCCGCCAGCCCTCGGGGAAGTGCCGGTCGTAGCAGATGTAGACGCCGATCCGGCCGACGGCGGTGTCGAACACCGGGTAGCCCAGGTTGCCCGGCCGGAAGTAGAACTTCTCCCAGAACCCCTTGACCTGCGGCAGGTGGGTCTTGCGGTACTTACCCAGGTAGCTGCCGTCGGCGTCGATCACGGCCGCGGTGTTGTAGTACAGGCCCGGCTGCTCCTCCTCGTACATGGGCACCACGAGCACCACGCCGTGCCGGGCCGCGACCTCGCGCATCAGCTCGGTGGTCGGGCCGCCGGGGATGGCCTCGGTGTAGGAGTAGTAGTCGGCGTCCTGGATCTGGCAGAAGTAGGGCCCGTAGAACAGCTCCTGCAGGCACACCACCTGCGCCCCGGCCGACGCCGCACGGCCGATCGCGTCGACCGACGCGCTGATCATCGACTCCTTGTCCCCGGTCCAGCGCTGCTGGACCAGGCCCGCCCGGACGGCATTGGCCATCGTCTGCCTCCCTTGCCCTGACTGCGACTGCCCTGACTGCGACTGCCCTGACTGCGTCTGCCCTGGCTGCGTGACTGCTGGCTCGCGGGCCGGCCCGCGCCGGGCAGGCCCCGCTCCGAACGTTATGCCCGCCGGCGCGTCATCAACAGTCCCGCCGCGCGCAATCTGGCGCCGGGGTCACGCACGGGGCGGTGGGAGGTCAGCCCTCGGCCTCCAGGTCCGGGGCCTGCGGGTCGGTTACGCAGCGTAACATCAGTGATCTTGCTGATGATCCATAGCAGAATGTCCTTTTCTTTCCATTTCCCTAACAAGGTGCCCAGGCGCGGGATCAGCTGCGCTGGGTGATCGTGCCCACGTAGGACGCGAACCGGTCCAGGCTGGTCGCGAACCCGGCCCGGGCCTGCGGGCCGCGGTAGGCCTCGGGCAGGTTGGCCTGGTGCGTGACCACCTCGGTGCGGCCGCCGCCCAGGTCGGTGAACGTGATCGTGGTGGTCATGCCGCCCTCCACGCCTGGCTCGGTCCAGACCAGCCGGCTGGGCCGCCGGACCTCGACGTAGACCGCGCGCATCGTGTACCGGCCGCCGTCGGCGTCGCTGACCATCACGGTCTCGAATGAGCCGCCCGGCCGCAGGTCCACCGTGATCCCGTCCAGGGGCGTCGAGGTCCCGGCCGGCCCCCAGAAGCGGGTCAGGTGCTCGGGCTGGGTCATGCAGTCGAACAGCAGCTCGGGCGGCGCCTCGTGGACCCGGCGGTAGGTCATCTCGCCGGCGTTCGCGCTCTCGCTCATGATCGTGCCTCCCCCTCGGTAGCCGGCCCCCCGGCCGGGCTGGCGGCCGGGCTGGCGGCCGGACTGGCGGCTGGACTGTCCGTGCCGCCGGGCGTCGCGGTGGCGGCCGCGGCGTCCCGCAGCGCGGCCAGGTGCTCGTCCAGCCGGTCATAGCGCTCGGCCCAGGCCCGCCGGTGGCGCTCGATCCACGCCGCGGCGGCGTCCAGGTGGTCGGGGCGCAGCCGGCACGGCCGCCGCTGGGCCGCGCGGCTGCGCGAGATCAGCCCGGCCTGCTCGAGCACCTTGAGGTGCTTGGAGATGGCCTGCTGGGTCAGGGCGAACGGCTCGGCCAGCTGGCCCGCGGTCGCCTCCCCCGCGGCCAGCCGGGCCACGATGGCCCGCCGGGTCGGGTCGGCCAGCGCCGCGAACGTGCGGCTCAGCTCATCAGGGCTCAGCTCATCACGGCTCCGGTCATCACGGCTCCGGTCATCCTCGACGACCGTCACCGGCGCGCGCCCCCGGCCCGCAGCTCGCCCGGCCCGCTCAGCGCGCCCTCGGGCACCCGGCGCCCGGTGACCAGCAGCACCAGGCCGGCCGCGGTCCCGCGCAGCGGCGCGCCCTGGCCGTGTGACCAGTCCAGGTCGGTGGCCTGGAGCTCGACGCCGCCGAGGTCCACCCCGAAGTGCTTCGTGCTCACCGGCCCGGTGACCGCGTTCAGCACGGCCGCCATGGCCTGGTCCGGGATCCGCCGCTCGATGCCCAGCGGAGCGGTGATGTCCAGGCCGTGCACCACCTGGTGGGTCAGCGACGACTCCAGGCCCCCGCCCGGCGGCTTCCAGGGGTAGTCGGCCCGGTCCCGCAGCGTCGCGATGAGCTGGGCGCGGGGCAGCTCGCCGTCGCGGCGGGCCACGCCGTCGGACATCTTCTGGAAGCGGCCGCCGGCCGCGGCCAGCCGGAGCAGGAACCGCGGCGGTGAGTACCGCAGCGGCATCGTCAGGTGCGCCACCACGTGCCGGACCGCCCAGCCGTCGCACAGCGTGGGCGCGTCCCACTGCTCCGCGCTCAGCCCGTCCAGTACCCCGGCCAGGTCCCGCCGGTCCGCGGCGATCCACTCGCTGATCATGGCCCCTCCTTAACAACCACTCACTTGTACAACTACTTAGTTGTTATAGCGGGCGTGACGAGGTGAGTCAAGGCCGGGCAGCGCGCGCGGGGGTCAGTCCTCCAGCATGGACATGAGCTTGGTGACGGTGGCCCAGTTGCGGGCCGTGCCGCCGCCGCGCGGGCTCATGGCCTGGCCGGTCCTGGCCAGCTGGGCGGCCAGCTCGCTGCGGCCGAGCCCGCCGGGGGTGTGCAGGTAGAGCGCGCGGCCGGCCACGGTGGCCTCGTCGGGGCTGCCCTTGTCCCTGGCCCGCTGCTGCGCGGCCGCGACCTCGGCGACCTGCTCGGCGGTCATCTCGTCGCGGCGGAACACGGCGTGCAGCAGCTTGGGGCTTTCCGCCTCCGGGTAGGGGTTGCCCGCGATGACCCGGGCCAGGTCGTCGCGGGTCAGCACCACGACGCTGGGGTGCAGGCCGACCCGGGCGCTGATCGCCGCCTCCAGGTCGTCGGCCAGCCGCGTCACGTCGGCCTCCGGGCTGGTGAACACGACGTTGCCGCTCTGGATGTAGGTGGCGACGTCCTCATGGCCCAGCGAGGCGACGATCTCCCGCAGGTCGGACATGGCGAACCGGGCCTGGGTGCCGACGTTGATCCCGCGCAGCAGCGCGACGTGGGTGCGCACCCGAGCATCCTCGCAGACGCCCCCGGCGCGCGGGCACGGCATTCAGCGCCGGGGACTCAGCGCCGCGGTATTCAGCGCCGCGGGATTCAGTGCCGGGACGCGGCCAGGTCCGCCGCGGGCCGGTATACCAGGGCGCCGTCAGCCTGATAGTCAAGCCGGAATCCGGTACTGGTCAGGTAATGCTCAAGATGGGGGTTAGTGACCCACAGCAAAACCCACCCGATGTGCATCGCCTGCGCGTTATCGGCCGCCATCATCAGTTCGCCTGCAGTGAATTGGTAATGCCCGGTCTGGGCGTTCATCAAGCCATGGTAAAAGGGTTCTATTCCGATGTCCGTGGCCGTCACCGCGGGCACCCGCGACAGGTAGGCGTCGGCTAGCGGATGGCCGTCGGCGGTGGCCAGCATCAGGGTCTCGGGGTTAAAGGCCTGGCCGGTGATGCCGACCCCGCCGCGCAGGCCGAACGGGATGTCCAGGACCACCGAGCGGGAGTGGTCGGCGGCGATCGGGCCGTCCAGCGCGGGCAGCGCGGCGGCCATGGTCGGGGCGGGCGCGGTGCCCATGCCGGCCTCCAGCAGCCCGGCGGCGAACACCGCGGCCACCGCCAGCCGGGCCCCCTGGAGGCGGGCCCAGCCCCTGGTGTGCTGCCGGATCCAGCTGACCGTGTACCCGCCCAGCAGCGCGGCGGCCACCAGGCCCAGCTCGGCCAGCCGGGACGGCTCCCGGAAGCCGGACAGGCCGGGCAGCTTGACGAACCAGGTGTAGGGCATCAGGTAGGAGACCGGCACGCCGTCCCAGAGCTGCGCGAACGGCACGTAGACGCGGTTGCCGACGTGCAGCACGGCGCCCAGGGCCAGGATCGAGCCGCCCAGCCACAGCAGCCCGAGCAGCCAGGCGTTCCGCCGCCGCCGGGCCAGCACCAGGCCGGCCAGGGCCAGGACGCTGAGCACGGTGCCGTAGGTGCTCCAGCCGTGCGCCTGCCCGAGGTTCAGCCCCAGCTCAGCCAGCCGCGGCGAGGGCTCGAACAGGTTGGGGATCCGGACCCCGGCCCAGTACTCGGTCACGCTGGGCCGCGGCTGCGGTCCGCCGACCGCGGTCTCGTGCGCGATCGCGATGAGCTGCGGGCTGGCCACCACCAGGGCAGTCATCGCCGCCATCCCGACGACCGCCAGCCGGGGCAGCCAGGGCCGGGTGACCAGCCAGGGCAGCAGCGCGACCACGGCCAGCATGGCGGCCATGATGGCCGTTTCCTGGTCGGTCAGCATGCTGGCCCCCAGGACCAGGCCGAGCACCAGGGCCTGGCGGAAGCCGGGGTGGCGGCGCAGCCGCACCACGGCCTCCAGGGTGACGGGCAGGAACAGCGCGGCCAGGGCCAGGTTCAGGTGCATCCAGGTCTGCCAGGTCAGGATGGCCGAGAACCCGAAGAAGCCGCCCGCGGCCAGCGGCCCGGCCTGGCCGGGCAGCCAGAGCCTGGCCACCCGGTACATGGCGTAGCCCAGCAGGCCGGGCATGGCGATGGTCAGCAGGTTGTAGGCCGCGCTGGGCCCGAAGATGGCCGTGACCGGCGTGAGCAGCGCGCCCGGCAGCGGCATCAGCGTGTGCAGGCCGAGCAGGGTGCCGACCGGCGCGGCCAGGTAGCTGGTCGCCCAGGGGTCGCTGAGGTGCTCGACGCAGTGGGCCATCCACCACAGGTCCCAGACGTAGCCGCTGGCGTCGAGGGTGGCCGGCACCCGGCCGTCGGCCAGGTAGGTGGCCCGCGGCCAGGTCACCGCGATCCCGGCGGCCACGTAGCCGAGCAGGACGGCCAGGTGGATGGTGACCGGATGGCGGGCCGTGGCCCGGAGCCGGCCGCCCAGCCCCGGCGGCTGGCCCTGGCCGGGCACCCGGCCCGGGCCGGGGATCGTGCCCTGCGGGTCTATGGCAACAGGTTGGTTCATCGGCTCCGCTCCCTGCCCTGCCGGGCACGCCGTCCCCTTAGCTCGCGGTACCTGGATCCGAGGCCGGGACGCACGGTCCACGTGCGCGTTCCCTCGCGTGCGTCGATGCCGGTCGCGGAGCACGCCGCGCGGACGCCTATTACGGCGTCGCCAGCATTGACGTCCGCGCGCGGCCCGGTAACCCGCCGGGCCCGCGGTAGTTCGCGGTCAGAAATAAGACGCCAATGCGCTCGTCATCGAGTACCGCTGATTGTAGCGGCATTCGAGCGACCCGTTTTACCGCCCAGAACGAGGTATAGCGGGCCGCTCGGGTTAATGCGAATGCGCAAGCCCGGCCCGCAGAAGCCTAGGCTATGTCCTTGGTATTCGGGGGGCCCGCCACGCGAGCCCGGAACAACTCGGCGACCTGCTCGCGGGGCAGGGCCGGGCTGCGGTGGCCGCCGCGCCCGGTCATGGTCTCGCCGGCGGCCAGCGCGTTGGCTACCGCCTCCTCGGTGGCCTGCACCACCGCGGTGTAGAACGGGTCCAGGTAGCCCCACGGGACCAGCCGGAGCTGGTCGTAGCGGCCCTCGCCGCCCGGCCGCAGCGCGGTGGCGCCCGGCGTGATCGCGCCGGGGTTGCCGGTGGAGAAGGCCAGGAACAGGTCGCCGGAGAAGTGCGAGCCCGCGGTGCCGGTGCGGGCCAGGCCGAGCGTCACCCGCCGGGCCAGCGCGGTGCACTGGTGCGGCAGCAGCGGCGCGTCGGTGCCGACCACGGCGATGACCGAGCCCGCGCCCGGCGGCACCGGCGGGTCGGAGGCGGACTCCGACATCGGGTTCTCGGCGTCCAGCAGCCGCCCCAGCGGCACCCCGGCCAGCGTCAGCTCGCGCCGCGCGCCGAAGTTGGCCTGCACGAACACGCCCACCGCGTACTGGTCGCCGCCGTAGCCGACCAGCCGCGAGGCGGTCCCCGAGCCGCCCTTGAACTGGTAGCAGTTCATCCCGGTGCCGCCGCCGACCGAGCCTTCGTCGACCGGGCCGGGCGCGGCCGCGTCCAGCGCGTCGATCACCGTCTGCTGGGTGACGTGGCCGCCGTTGATGTCGTTCAGGTAGCCGTCGTAGGTCTCGGCGGCCACCGGCAGCAGCCAGGCGTCGGCCAGCCGCGGATGGTGCTCCACCGTCCAGGCCACGATGCCCGCGTGCGCCACCCCGACCGCGTGCGAGTTGGTGATGGCCACCGGCCCGGAGAACGTGCCCGACTCCTGGATCCAGGCCGTCCCGGTCATCTCGCCGTTGCCGTTCTGGCTGAAGAACCCGGCCGTCACCGGGTCGCCGGCGCCGGCCCGGCCGCGCGGGTGGATGCCGGTCACGCCGGTCCGCACCGACTCGCCGAGGACCAGCGTCTCGTAGCCGACCTCCACCCCCGGCACGTCGGTGATGGCGTTCCACGGGCCGGGCGTCCCGTCGAACGGGATGCCCAGCGCCCTGGCCCGCGGCCGGCCCGACGGCGTGGCCGCGTGCGCGGCGGCTAGTTCCGGCCCGCCCTCCGCTGACACGCCCTCGGCTGAGACGCGCTCGGCCGGCCCGCCCACGCCCGGCACGCTACTGGTTGGTCGGGAAGCCGAGGTTCACGCCGCCGTGGCTGGGGTCCAGCCAGCGCGACGTGACCGCCTTGCCCCGGGTGTAGAAGTGCACGCCCTCGACGCCGTGCACGTGCGTGTCCCCGAACAGCGACGCCTTCCAGCCGCCGAAGGAGTAGAACGCCATCGGCACCGGGATCGGCACGTTGATGCCGACCATGCCGACCTCGACCTCGTGGGTGAACCGGCGGGCCGCTCCCCCGTCGTTGGTGAAGATCGCGGTCCCGTTGCCGTACGGGTTGCCGTTGATGACGCCCAGCGCGCCCGCGTAGCTCTCCGCCCGGACCACCGACAGCACCGGGCCGAAGATCTCGTCGCGGTAGGCGCTCATGTCCGGGGTCACGTGGTCGAGCAGGCTCGGCCCGAGCCAGAACCCGTCGGCCGCGCCGCCCTCCACCGGGTGCGCGCGGCCGTCGATGGCCAGCGTCGCCCCCTCGGCCACCCCGGTGTCCAGGTAGGACGCCACCTTGTCCCGGTGCGCCCTGGTGACCAGCGGGCCCATCTCGGACCTGGTGTCGTCGCCGGGCCCGACCCGCAGCTTGGCCACCCGGTCGGTGATCTTGGAGATGAGCTCGTCGCCCACCGGGTCCACCGCCACCACGACCGAGATGGCCATGCACCGCTCGCCCGCCGAGCCGAACCCGGCCGAGACCGCGGCGTCGGCGGCCAGGTCCAGGTCGGCGTCGGGCAGCACGACCATGTGGTTCTTGGCCCCGCCCAGGGCCTGCACGCGCTTGCCCGCCGCGGTGCCGGTCTCGTAGACGTAGCGCGCGATGGGGGTGGAGCCGACGAAGCTCACCGCCCGGACCCCCTGGTGGGTCAGCAGCGCGTCCACCGCCTCCTTGCCGCCGTGCACGACGTTGAACGCGCCGTCGGGCAGCCCGGCCTCGGCCAGCAGCTCGGCGATCAGCAGGGAGGCCGACGGGTCCTTCTCCGACGGCTTGAGCACGAACGTGTTGCCGCAGGCCAGCGCGATGGGGAACATCCACATCGGCACCATGGCCGGGAAGTTGAACGGGGTGATCCCGGCCACCACGCCGACCGGCTGGCGGATCGAGTAGGCGTCCACGCCGGTGGACACGTTCTCCGAGAACGCGCCCTTGAGCAGGTGCGGGATCCCGCAGGCGAAGTCGACCACCTCCAGGCCCCTGGCCACCTCGCCGGCCGCGTCGGACGCGACCTTGCCGTGCTCGGCGGTGATCAGCGCGGCCAGGTCGGCCTGCCGGGAGCGGACCAGCTCGCGGAATGCGAACATCACCCCGGCCCGCTTGACCAGCGAGGTCTCCCGCCAGCCCGGCAGCGCGGCGGCCGCGGCGCTGACCGCGGCGTCCACCTCGGCCGCGCCCGCGTAGTCCACGGTGCCGCTGACCTGGCCGGTCGCGGGGTTGTAGATGTCGCCGCGCTGCGCCGCCTGGCCCGTCCACGGCTTTCCGCCGATCCAGTGCGTGCGATGCTGGCCGTCTGCCTGCCCCATAGCCGTGCCTCCCGTGTATCACCCACGTGCAGCCCACGTACCTGCCGCGTACCTGCCGCGTGTCGCCTGCGTCCAGTGTGCCTTCGACGGCCGGGCCGGCCAACTGACAGGTTGTCAGCCCCGGCCGGGCCCGGACGTCATCATGTCTCCCGCTGTGACTCCAGGGCGGGCGGCGTGTACAGCGGGTCCCGCCACGTGCCCCTGGCCAGTCGCTCCTCGTACAGCGCGACCTTGAAGCTGATCACGTCCAGGCACGCCCGCAGCGCGGTGAGCTGCGCCGTGATCCGCTCCTGGTGCTCGCGCAGCAGGCCGAGCCGGTCCGTCTCGTTGCCCTCGCCCTCGCGCACCAGCTCGGCGTAGCGGCGGATCGCGGTGATCGGCATGCCGGACTCGCGCAGCCTGATGCACAGCTCCAGCCACTCCAGGTCCCACTCGCTGTACACCCGGCGGCCGCTGCTGTCCCGGTACACCGGGGTGGCCAGCAGCCCCTCGCGCTCGTAGAACCGCAGCGCGTGCACGCTGAGCCCGGTGCGCTGGGCGACCTGCCCGATGCTGAGCACGGGCTGCGCGTCCGGCGCCGTCGTCGGCTGTCTCCGTCGCCGGCCGTCTCCGTCATGGAGCCCAGCATAAGAGCTTGACCTAGAGTCCGCTCTAGCACCTAGCGTCCCTGGCATGACGATGAGCTACCGCACTCTGGGCGGCACCGGCATCGAGGTCAGCACGTACTGCCTCGGGGCCATGATGTTCGGCGCGATCGGCAACCCCGACCACGAGGACTGCGCCCGCATCATCCACGCCGCCCTCGATCAGGGCATCAACTTTGTCGACACCGCCGACATGTACTCGGCCGGCGAGTCCGAGGAGATCGTCGGGAAGGCCCTCACCGGCCGGCGCGACGACGTCGTGCTGGCCACCAAGGTGCACTTCCCGATGGGCGAGGGCCCGAACCGGCGCGGCAACTCGCGGCGGTGGATCGTGAGCGAGGTCGAGCGCAGCCTGACCCGGCTGCGGACCGACTGGATCGACCTGTACCAGATCCACCGCCCCGACCCGGCCACCGACATCGAGGAGACCCTGGCCGCGCTGACCGACCTGGTCCGCCAGGGCAAGATCCGCGCCTTCGGCTGCTCGACGTTCAGCGCCGGCCAGCTCACCGAGGCCTGGTACGAGGCCGAGCGCCGCGGCCTGTACCGGTTCCGCACCGAGCAGCCGCCCTACTCGCTGCTGGCCCGCGGCATCGAGACGGACGTGCTGCCGGCCTGCCAGCGCTTCGGCATGGGCGTGCTGACCTGGAGCCCGCTGGCGGCCGGGCTTCCTGTCCGGGCGGTTCCGCCAGGGCCAGCCCATCGACATGTCGGCCGGGCGGGCCGCGCTCCAGGGCCACCTGTTCGACCCGGCCAGCCCCGAGACCGCGGCCAAGCTGGCCGCCGTCGAGCAGTTCGCCGCCCTGGCCGATGGCCTCGGCTGCTCGCTGCCCGAGCTGGCCCTGGCCTTCACCGTCGCCCACCCGGCCGTCACCTCGGTGATCATCGGCCCGCGCACCATGGAGCACCTCGACGGCGCGCTCAAGGGCGCGTCGCTGGCGCTGGACGACGCCACCCTGGACCGCATCGACGAGATCGTGCCGCCGGGCACCGACGTCTACCAGCCCAACATGGGCTGGCGCACGCCGCCGCTGACCGACCCCGCGCTGCGCCGCCGCCCCCCAGGCGACCGGGCCGCCGCGGCCTGACCGCCCGCACCCCGCTTTTTCATGATCACTCACGTGGGCCGCATGATCACGGAAAGTCGTCAGGGCGATCATTCACTGCTCGGGCTTACCGTGATCATGAGACTCACCATTCCGGCGGAACCAGAAAGCAGTATCCGGCCGGGCCTGATCCGGGGACATCGTGACGGAGCAGCGACTTAGGGACCGCAGGAGCGGGAGTGGCTAGGGGGCTGGGGGGTCGGGGCGCTGGCCGCCAGCCGGGCCGGGCCGACCGGACCGACGGGCTGGCCGGGCTGGCCGGGCGCAACAGAGTGTAAGGTTACGCCCACCTTGACCTGACTGTGTGTTGCGGGAAGGGCCGATGCTGCCGACCGTCGCCGAGGTGCTGGCCCTGGACGCCGTGCGGCGCGGCGCGCCGCGGGTGCTCGCGGCCACCGACCGGCTGGACTCCCCGGTGCGCTGGGTGCACGTGATCGAGCTGGCCGAGGCCGCGCACCTGCTGCGCGGGGGCGAGCTGGTGCTGTCGACCGGCATCGCGCTGCCCGGCGACCCCGGCGGCCTGGCCCGGTACGTGGCCGACCTGGCCTCGGTGGGCGTCAGCGCGCTGGCCGTGGAGCTGGGCTCCCGGTACTCGCGCAGCCTGCCCGACGCGCTGGTCGCGGCCGCGGTCACCCACCGGCTGCCGCTGCTGGTGTTCGAGCGGGAGACCCAGTTCATCGAGATCACCGAGTCGGTGCACGCGCTGATCATCGACAACCAGCTGGCCGAGCTGCGCGCCGCCGAGCGGATGCACCAGGTGTTCACCGAGCTGGCCGTGTCCGGCGCGCCCGCCGACGAGGTCGTCGGCCAGGCCGCCACCCTGGCCGGCTGCCCGGTCATCCTGGAGAACCTGGCCCATCAGGTCCTGGCCTGCGCCACCGCCGCGCAGGACGCGGCCGGCCTGCTGGCCGGCTTCGCCACCCGGTCGCGGGCCGTGAGCACCGACGACCGCACCGGCTACGACCCGACGTCGGGCTGGCTGGTCACCGTGGTCGGCGCCCGCGGCCAGGACTGGGGCCGCCTGATCATGGTCCGCGGCGGCCCGCCCGCGCCGCGCGACCTGGCCCTGCTCGAGCGGGCCGCGACCACGCTGGCCCTGGGCCGGCTGCTGGACCATCAGCGGGAGAGCCTGGAGCGGCAGGCCCACCGCACGATCCTGTCGGTCCTGGTCGGGCACGGTTACGGCGACCCGGCCGAGGCCCAGGCCCGGGCCAGGGCGCTGGGGGTGCCCGTCACCGGCCGCCGGCTCATGGCCGCGGTCGTCCGGGTCAGCGACGGTGCTGCCGCGAACAGCCCGGCCGCAAGCAGCCCGACCGCGAACAGCCCGACCGCAAACACCCCGGCCGCGACCAGCCCGACCGCGAACACCCCGGCCGCAAACACCCCGGCTGCGAGCAGCCTTGGCCCGCAGGCCGGCGGCCCGGCTCAGCCCGGCCTGGCCGCGCAGGCCCGGACCGCCGCGGTCGCCGACGCCCTCGCGGCCGCCTGCCGTCAGCTGCCCGTCCCCGCGCTGGTGGCCTCGCTGGACGACCGCCGGGTGGCCGCCCTGCTGGCCCTGCCGCCGCGGGCCGACCCCGACACCGTGCTGAGCCGGCTGGCTGCCGGGCTGCGGCCGCGGCTGGACGCCGGCGACGTGATCGGCGCCGGGTCGGTGGTGGAGTCGGTGACCGCCGTGCAGCGCTCGTTCCTCGAGGCCGACCAGGTCGCCGAGGTCGCCGTGCGCACCCCGGCCGGCCTGCCCTTCTACCGGCTGCCCGACCTGCGGCTGCGCGGCCTGCTGCACCTGCTCAGGGACGACCCGCGGCTCCAGGCCTTCGCCGAGCGCGAGCTGGCCCCGCTGCTGCGCCACGACCACGCCGCGGGCAGCCAGCTCGTCACCGCCCTGACCGCCTACCTGGAGGCCGGCGGCAACAAGGCCGAGGCGGCCAAGCGCGCTCACCTGGCCCGGCCGACCCTCTACGAGCGGCTGCGCCAGATCGAGGAGGTCCTGGGCACCAGCCTCGAGCCCGCCGAGTCGCGGCTGTCCCTGCACGTGGCGCTGCTCGCGCTGGAGGCCGTGTCCGGGTCGGCCCGCGACGGCCGCCAGGCGCCGTAAAAGCCCCATCGCACCGGACGATCCGAACTGCTGACGGGGCCTGACGCTGGTGTGACTCGCGGGGCGCAGGTGCTCTGCCAGCCTGGTCCCGCTAGCTGGTCCCGCCAAACGCGCTCGCCACACCAGTCACGAGCGCGTTTTGGCGGGGAGCAGTTCGCCCGGGCCCGGTCAGGAGTCGAATCCCAGTCCCGCCCGGTCCAGCGCTCGAAGCCAGAGGTTGCGGCGCCCGTCCCGCCCGTCGGCCCGGGCCAGCGACCAGCGGGTCAGGCCGATGCCCGCCGCCCGCAGCGGCTCGGGCGGGAACGGCAGCGGCCGGCTCCGGACCAGCTCCAGCTCGGTCAGCTCCGTCGGCTCGCCGCCCAGCAGGTCCAGCAGCACCCGGGCGCCGAACCGGGTCGCGCCGACGCCGAGCCCGGTGTACCCCGCCGCGTAGGCCAGCCGGCCGCCGTGGGCGGTGCCGAAGAACGCGCAGAACCGGGTGCAGGTGTCGATCACCCCGCCCCAGGCGTGGCTGAACGCCAGCCCCTCCAGCTGCGGGAACGTCCGGAAGAAGTGCCGGGCCAGCGCCTCGAAGGTGGCCGGCCGCTGGTCCAGGCCGGCCGAGATCCGGCTGCCGTAGTAGTAGACCGCGTCGTAGCCGCCCCACAGGATCCGGTTGTCGCGGGTCAGCCGGTAGTAGTGGAACTGGTTCCCGCTGTCGGCCACCCCGGCCCGGTCCTGCCAGCCCACGCTGGCCAGCTGGGCCGCCGACAGCGGCTCGGTCATCAGCACGTAGTCGTAGACCGGCACCAGGTAGTAGCGCAGCCGCCGCAGCAGCGGGGCGAACGCGCCGGTGCCCAGCGCGACCTTCTCGGCCACCACCTCGCCGGCCGGGGTAGCCAGCAGCAGCCGCTCCCGGCCCGGCGGGCCGCCGTCGTCGGCGATGCCGGTGACCGGGGTGTGCTCGTAGATCCGCACGCCGGCCTCCAGGCAGGCCCGGCGCAGGCCCCAGGCCAGCCGGGCCGGGTCCACGGTGGCGCAGCCCGCCGCGTCCCGCAGCCCGGCCAGGTAGGTCGGCGAGTGCACCGCGGCCCGGACCGCCGCGGTGTCGAGCAGTGCGACGTCGGCACCGAGCGCGCGGGCGCTGTCGGCCGCCTCGGCGAGGGCATCGGCCTGCCAGGCCTCGGTGGCCACGGCGAGCTCCCCGTTAATCGAGAAGTCACACTCGATCCCGTACCGGGAGACCGCCTTCCCGATCTCGTCCAGGTTGGCCTGGCCCAGCCGGTGCAGCACCGGCATCTCGCCGGGGAACCGGGCCAGCCCGTTGGCCAGGCCGTGGGTCAGGCTGGCCGAGCAGAACCCGCCGTTGCGGCCCGACCCGGCCCAGGCGATCTTGCGCCCCTCCAGGAGCACGACATCGCGGCCGGGGTCGGCCTCCTTGGCCAGCAGCGCGGTCCACAGGCCGGTGTAGCCGCCGCCGACCACGGCCAGGCCGGCGGCGTCGCGGCCGCGCAGCGGCGGCAGCGGGACCGGGGCGCCGGGCTGGTCGAGCCAGTAGGGCACCGGGCGCGCCCCGGCCAGCGCGGAGCTCACCAAGCTCATGACTCGATGTTGCTCATGACGTGCTTGATCCGGGTGTAGTCCTCGAACCCGTACATCGACAGGTCCTTGCCGTAGCCCGAGTGCTTGAAGCCGCCGTGCGGCATCTCGGACACGAACGGGATGTGGGTGTTGATCCACACCGCGCCGAAGTCCAGCGCCCTGGCCATCCGCATGGCCCGTCCGTGGTCGCGGGTCCAGACGCTGGCGGCCAGGCCGTACTTGACCCCGTTGGCCCAGCGCAGCGCCTCGTCCTCGGTGCTGAACTGCTGCACGGTGATGACCGGCCCGAAGATCTCGTCCTGGATCATCTCGTCGTCCTGGCGCAGCCCGGCCACCACGGTCGGGGCGTAGCAGTAGCCGCGGTCGCCGACCGGGTGGCCGCCGGCCACCACGGTGGCGTGGTCCGGCGCCCGGTCCACGAAGCCGGAGACCCGGGCCAGCTGGGCCGGGTTGTTGAGCGGGCCGAAGTCGGCGTCGGGCAGGTCGCGCCCGCCGGTGCGCAGCCCGCGGGCCCGCTCGGCCAGCGCGTCGGTCAGGTCGGCGGCGATGCCGGGGCCGGCGATGACCCGCGTCGCCGCGGTGCAGTCCTGGCCGGCGTTGTAGTACCCGGCGTCCGCGATCATCCGCGCGGCCGAGGCCGGGTCGGCGTCGTCGAACACCACGACCGGGGCCTTGCCGCCCAGTTCCAGGTGGACGCGCTTGAGGCCGGCCGCGGCGGCCCGGGCGACCTCGATGCCCGCCCGCACCGAGCCGGTGATCGACACCATCTGCGGGATGTCGTGCGACACCAGCGCGCGGCCGGTGTCCCGGTCGCCGCAGATCACGTTGAGCACGCCCGGCGGCAGGAACTCGGCCGCGACCTGCGCCAGCAGCAGCGTGGACACCGGGGTGGTGTCGGAGGGCTTGAGCACGATGGTGTTGCCCGCGGCCAGCGCGGGGGCGATCTTCCAGACCGCCATCATCATCGGGTAGTTCCAGGGCGTGACCTGGGCGCAGACCCCGATCGGCTCGCGGCGGACCATCGAGGTGTGGCCGGCCAGGTACTCCCCCGCCGACCGGCCCTCCAGGATCCGCGCGGCGCCGGCGAAGAACCGCAGCTCGTCGACGAGCGGGGGCACCTCGTCGGTGCGGGTCATGGTCACCGGCTTGCCGGTGTTGCGCGACTCGGCCTCGATGAAGTCCTCGGCCCTGGCCTCGACGGCGTCGGCGAACCGGAGCAGGGCCAGGCTGCGCTCGGCCGGGGTGGCGTTGCGCCAGGTGTCGAACGCCTCGGCGGCGGTGTTCAGCGCGGCGTCCACGTCGGCCGCGCCGGAGACCGGCGCCCGGAGGTAGGCCTCGCCGGTACTCGGATCCACGACGGCGCTGGTCCGGCCGTCCAGGGCGGGCACCTGCTTGCCGCCGACGAAGTTGCTCAGCGCGGTTTCCGCAGCGGCGGCCATGACTCTCCTCTTCACCCGGGAGATATCCCGGTGTCAGCACACCGCTCCGACCCTGACAGAAAAAATCTGGTCACACAAGTGAATCAGTTACAGAATCGCCATGTCGCCACTGATTCAGTTGACACACGGCGATCTCGTGGCACGATTGAGCTTGCGAAGGAGGCCGAAAGTGGCGCATACGCCCAGTACTCCGCTCGCCTCTGTGGCCCGGTATCGCGGCGCCTCGGGCGGCCGTGACCACGAGAGCATCCGCGTCGTCCTCGACAGCGTCTCCAAGCAGATCATCGAGCAGCTTCAGCAGGACGGCCGGCGCTCCTACGCGGCGATCGGCAAGGCCGTGGGCCTGTCCGAGGCCGCCGTGCGGCAGCGGGTACAGCGGCTGATCGAGGTCGGCGCGATGCAGATCGTCGCGGTCACCGACCCGATGATGCTGGGCTTCCTGCGCCAGACGATGATCGGGATCCGCTGCAACGGCGAGCTCGAGCGGGTCGCCGACCACCTGGCCGGGATGGACGAGATCGACTACGTCGTCATCACGGCGGGCTCCTTCGACCTGCTCATCGAGGTGGTCTGCGAGAACGACGACCAGCTCCTGGACATCCTGAGCCGGGTCCGGGCCATCCCGAGCGTGACCACGACCGAGACCTTCGTTTACCTGAAGCTCCGCAAGCAGACCTACGGCTGGGGGACCAGATGACCGAGTACAGCGCCCAGGAGATCGCCGACCTTCAGGAGTCGGCCAAGCGGCACCTGTGGCTGCACTTCACCCGGATGTCCTCGTTCGACAACGCCGAGGTGCCCACCATCGTGCGCGGCTCCGGCCAGTACGTCTACGACCAGCACGGCAAGCGCTACCTGGACGGCCTGGCCGGGCTGTTCGTGAGCCAGATCGGGCACGGCCGCACCGAGGTCGCCGAGGCCGGCGCCCGGCAGGCCAGCGAGCTGGCCTACTTCCCGCTGTGGTCCTACGCCCACCCGCAGGCCATCGCGCTGGCCGAGCGGCTGGCGGGCATGGCGCCCGGCGACCTGAACCGGGTGTTCTTCACCACCAGCGGCTCGGAGGCGGTGGAGTCGGCCTGGAAGCTGGCCAAGCAGTACTTCAAGAACATCGGCCAGCCCGGCCGGTACAAGGTGCTCAGCCGGTCCATCGCCTACCACGGCACCTCGATGGGCGCGCTGGCCATCACCGGCCTGGCCGACATCAAGGGGCCGTTCGAGCCGCTGCCGGCGGGCGGGGTCCGGGTGCCCAACACCAACTTCTACCGGGCGCCGGAGTTCGTGGCCCACGACCTGGCCACGTTCGGCCAGTGGGCCGCCGACGAGATCGAGCGGGCCATCCTGCGCGAGGGCCCGGACTCGGTGGCGGCGGTCTACCTCGAGCCGCTGCAGAACTCCGGCGGCTGCTTCCCGCCGCCGCCCGGCTACTTCCAGCGGGTCCGCGAGATCTGCGACACCTACGGCGTGCTGCTGGTGTCGGACGAGGTCATCTGCGCGTTCGGCCGGCTGGGCTACTACTTCGGCTCGGAGCGCTACGGCTACCAGCCCGACGTCATCACCTTCGCCAAGGGCGTCACCTCGGGCTACGCGCCGCTGGGCGGCATGATCGTCCGCGACGAGCTGATGGAGCCGTTCGCCAAGGGCGAGGCCAGCTTCCTGCACGGCATCACGTTCGCCGGCCACCCGGTCTCCTGCGCCGTGGCCATGGCCAACCTGGACGTGTTCGAGAAGGAGGACCTGCTGGCCAACGTGCGCACCAACGAGGCCGCGTTCCGGTCCACCCTGGAGAAGCTGAACGACCTGCCAATCGTCGGCGACGTGCGCGGCGACGGCTACTTCTACGGCATCGAGCTGGTCAAGGACAAGGCCACCAAGGAGACGTTCGACGACGACGAGTCCGAGCGGCTGCTGCGCGGCTTCCTGTCGCACGCGCTGTTCGACGCCGGCCTGATCTGCCGGGCCGACGACCGCGGCGACCCGGTCATCCAGCTCTCCCCGCCGCTGACCTGCGGTCAGGAGCACTTCGACGAGATGGAGCAGATCCTGCGCAGCGTGCTGACGCAGGCCTGGGCCCGGCTCTAGCCCGGGGTCCATCCGCCACGTCCGTCCGCCACGTCGCCGGGTGCCCAGCACCCGGCGACGTTGTTATCGATTCGTTATCAGTATTCCTGCTGTCAATCTGGCTGATCCCGCCTCTTGCTAGCGACGGCCGGACGTCGCCGCTGGGGCGACTCGGCACCACTGATAGCGGGAGGCATCATGGCGGGCGCTGAGGATCAGGGGGCGGATGTGGGCAGCCTTCACGAGAGTTACGAAGTTGTAACCGTGATGGCAATGCCCGATCGGCCCGCTCAGGGGTCTTACAGAGGGACGTGCGCTTCGCCTGCGCGCGCCGGTCATTTCGCAGTAGGCCTGGGAGGGCACATGCCAAGCAGCACTCCGGACTGGAGCGCCCTGGCGAGCCAGAACGAGAGACTCGCCGACAAGGTCGCGCGAGGGGGGACGCCGGAGGCCGCGCATCACGGGACCGGGCAGGGCGGGACCGGGCAGCGGGAGACCGGGCGCGGGGACACGCAGGTCATGAGCGCGGTGCCGTGGGTCACGGCATCCACCGCCGCGTACGCGGCCCGGCCGCGCACCGGCGCGGCGCCGCGGCCGTCGCTGCTGCGGCGCACGGTGTCGCGGCGGCCCGGCCGCCGGGCGGTGGCCGGGACGGCCGCCGTGCTGGCCATCGCCGGCGCCACCTCGGCGGCGGGCGCGGCGGCGCAGGCCTCGGTCACGCATGCCTCGATCGTGCCCGCACCGGTCTGGAAGATCGTCAAGCAGGTGCACGCCGGCGCCCTGGGCCAGTTCACCGCGGTGGCCACGCTAGGCCGGTCCGGCGGGTGGGCGTTCGACGGCCAGAACAAGCCCTCCGCCTGGAAGCGCAGCGGGTCCAGCTGGAGCAAGGTCGCGTTCCCCGGCAAGAACGGCCAGCCCATCGTCGCGGCCGGAGCCACGTCGGGCTCGAACGCGTGGGCCTTCGGCATGAACGGGCAGGCCGCGCACTGGAACGGCCATAGCTGGTCGACTCAGCACACGTTCAGCGGGCTGATCAGCTCGGCGGTCGTGGCCGGCCCGAGCAACGTCTGGGTCTTCGGCATGACGGGCATCCCCGGCGCGCTGGGCACCTGGCACTACAACGGCCACCGCTGGGCCAAGGTGAGTTCCGGGCACGGCTTCGTCGGCGGCAGCGCCGCCGGGACCACTGACTGGGCGTTCGGCGGGACCAGCGTGGCCCGCTGGAACGGCCGCACCTGGGTCCGGACCTCGGTGAAGAAGCTGCTTCCGGCCAAGCAGCAGCTCAACGGGCCGTCCGTGACGTCGATGTTCGCGCAGTCCAAGACCAGCGTCTGGGCCGTCGGCGACGGCAACCGCGAAGACGAGGGCGGGCCCGTAGTCGTGCTGCACTACAACGGGCATTCCTGGTCCAAGGTAGGCTCGGCCAACACCGGCGGCTACCAGAACTTCCCGTCGGTGGCACCGGACGGCCACAACGGGCTGTGGATTCCGCTCAGCACGTCGGCCGGCGGTACGATCGCATCGTTCATGCACTACTCCGGCGGGCACCTGAGCCTCACTAATCTGCCCGTAGCCTCCGACAAGATCGACTTGCAGGCGGTGGCGGGCATCCCCGGCACCGCGGGGGCGATCGCCGTCGGCTTTACCCACTCGGCCACCAGCCTTGGCTCGGCCGTAGTGGGCGTGATCCTCCAGCAAGGAGGCTGATCAGCGGGGCGTCAACCGCGGATCTGGCGGCTGTCGGCGCAGGCTTGGGGTCCGCGCCGGCAGCCGCGCCGTCTTCTACCCCGGACAGCGAAGCGGGCCCTGGGCCCGGCGGGCGAGCGAGGCCCGTGCCGCTGAGCGAGCCCTAAGCCCGGCGGGGCGGGCGAGGCCCCACACCGGCAGGGCGAGCGGGGACCGCACCGGGGTGCTTCTTGCTGTTATCAGCGGGGCTTGGACGCTGCGCAGCCGGGTGGTGACCGCTCGCCGCCGGGCCCGCCGCCAGGGACATTCGTTACTCATTCGTGACAATGACGAGCTAACTAATTCGGGGCCTCCGCGTGTCTAAGGAGTAGAGAGTTCCGGCGGTCCTGGGACAGGGGCGATCGTCGCGACCTCTACAACGGGAGGCGGCATGTCGACCATGGGCAAATGGGCAGAACTGGCCAGCCAGAACGAGCGGCTCGTCCTGCCTTCGGACCAGTCCAGTGAGCACACCGGGGGAACTGTCAGCACGGCCGACCGGCAGTCGCGCGGACAGGCCAGGAACGAGGCCGGCACCCGGCCGGACGCGTCTGGCCGGGACGTGCCGCTGGCCCGCTCCGCCTGACCGGCGCCCCTGCGCCAGGGCCATGCCGGGCGGTGCCGGGCCTGGAGCCCGCGCCGTCCGTAGTGCTCGCCCGCGCCCGGACCAGGCCGGACGCGGACTACGCATGCCTAACGTTACGGATTTGTTAGCCGATGTGGCCTAATCCCGCCGGGCCGGTCGCGAGTCTTACTGGGGGGCGCGCGGGTCCGCGCGCTGATTCCCGCATCGCCTCGCCGAACCGCCTGGGAGGGCACATGCCGCGTAGCACTCCGGACCGGAGCACTCAGCCCATCAGCCGCCGCGGGTCCCCGGCGAGATGGCGGCGCCCCGCGGCCGGGCTCGCGGCCGCCGGCGCGGCGGCCGCGCTGGCGGTGACCGCCGCGGGCTGGGCCCCGGCCGTGGCGGCGCAGGCGCCGGCGGCTGCCACGCGGTGGGAGATCGTCCGGGATGTGCACGCCCCCGGGCTCGGTGACATCACCGCCGAGGCGCCGGTCGGCAAGATCGAGACCTGGGTGTTCGACGCGGGCAACGCCCCGACCGCCTGGTTCCGCAACAGCGCCCGGCGCTGGGAGCAGGTCCCGCTCCCGGCCAAGACCACCGGGCACGTCATCACGGCCGCGGCCTCGTCGGCCACCAACGTGTGGGCGTTCACCGCGGGCGGCAGCCGGTCCCGCGCGCTGGTCTGGCACGGCAGCAAGTGGACCGTGTCCCGGTCGTTCTCCAAGCAGATCGGCGGCGCGGTCGTCCTGTCCCGCACCGACGTCTGGGTCTTCGGCCAGCCCGCGCCGTCCGGCCAGCGGCTGGGCTCCTGGCACTACAACGGCAAGACCTGGACCCACGTGACCTCGGGTGTCGGCCTGGACGGCGGCAGCGGGGTCTCGGCGGGCGACATCTGGGCCTTCAACGGGACCAGCGTGTCGCAGTGGAACGGCGACTTCTGGGATCCGACCTCGCTGGCCAGCCTGCTGCCCGCGAGCACGGCCACGAACAGCCCCGCCATCGTGGGCGTCGAGGCCGAGTCGGCGACCAACGTCTACGCCATCGGGACCGGCGGCACCGAGGACGAGGGCGGCCCGCTGGTGGTCCTGCACTTCAACGGCAGCGTCTGGCGGAAGGCGGCCCAGGGCAGCTACGGGCCCGGCACTTCGCCGGTCCAGCAGGTCGCGGCCGATGGCCACGGCGGCCTGTGGATCCCGATGCCCGCCAGCGGCGCCCGGCCGTCTTACCTGCTGCACTACTCCAGCGGCAAGCTGACCTCGGTCGCGCTGCCGGCCGGCCCGCGCCAGATCAACGTCGAGTCCGTGGCCCGGGTCCCCGGCACCGCGATCATGATGGGCGGCGGCTTCACCCACGCCGTCAACAACCCCGGCAAGACCATCCAGGCCGTAGTCCTCCAGTACGGCTGACCCGCCCCCTGGCCGGCCAGCCCAACCCACCCCGCCCGCCTCAGACGCAACAGCCCCGGCGCGGCGCTGGAGCCCCGGTTCGTGATCGCGCGGAGCTTTCAGTCATAGTCACTGAAAGGTCCGCGTGATCACGGCTGCCACCTTTACGGCGGCACGAACCCCGGGATCTGGCCCCTGAACGAGGCTGGCGGGACGACCGGGCCGGGCGTTACCGCAGGGGCGGGCGTGGCGCGGGCCGCGGCCTGCGGCCAGGTGCTGGCCGCGGGCAGGTGCGGGGCGCGGGCGGGTGCGGGGCGCGGGCGGAGCGCGGGCGGGTGCGGGCCTGGGCACGCGGCCGCGAGTCCCTCGCGTCCCGTGGTCAACCCCATGCCACAGCGGCCTCGCGCACCTGATGATCTGCAGACGTGGGTGTCTAGCCGCCTAACACCCGGGTGTAGGCGGCTAGACACCCACGATCAACTTGATCTTGGATCGCGTCCAGCGGGCGAGTGGGTCGTCACACCGGTACCACGCAGCGCGCCAGACCCAGAGGTAAGGCGGCGCGGCGCGGGCGGGCTCGTCGCGGCGCGGGCGGGCTCGTCGCGGCGCGGACGGGCTCGCGGAGGGGCTGGGGCGCCGTCAGGGGCGGAGCAGGGCTACGACGTGGGCGACGGCGGCGTCGACGGCCACGCGCTCCTTCTCGCCGGTGGCCCGGCGGGTTACCTCGACCAGGCCGTCGGCCAGGTCGCGGGCGCCCACGGTAAGCCGGACCGGGATGCCGGTCAGCTCGGCGTCCTTGAACTTCACGCCGGGCCGCTCCTCCCGGTCGTCGAGCGCGGCGTCCACCCCGGCGGCCAGCAGGTCCTGGTACAGCGACTCCGCCGCTGCCTTCGCCCCCTCGTCGCGCACCGACAGCAGGATGACCGTGGCCCGGGCGGGCGCCACCTGGACCGGCCAGGTCAGCCCGGCGTCGTCGTGGTGCACCTCGGCGATGGCGGCCATGGCCCGCTCCACGCCGATGCCGTAGCTGCCCATGATCGGGGTGATCGCGGCGCCGTCCGGGCCGAGCACGGACACGCCCAGCACGGTGGTGTACTTGCGGCCGAGCTTGAAGATGTGGCCGACCTCGACCGCCTGGATCAGCTCCAGCGCATGCCCGCAGCGCGGGCACGGCTCGCCCGCGGCCACCTCGCGCAGGTCGGCCCACTGGCCGACGGTGATGTCCCTGGCCACGTCGACGCCGGTGAGGTGGACGTCGTCGGTGTTGGCTCCGGTGGCCATGCTGGCCCGGCCCTGGAGGGCCAGGTCGGCGATGACCGGCAGGTCGGTCACCCCGACCGCGCCCAGGCTGCCGGGCGCGGCGCCCAGCGCGGCCACGATCTCGTCGGGCTGGGCGGGCCGGATGGCGGTCGCGCCGGTGGCGTCGATGAGCTTCTGGTCGGCCAGCGGGTGGTCGCCGCGCAGCAGCACCAGCGTCAGCTTCCCGTCGATGACCTGGATCAGCGTCTTGATCTGCCGGTCGGCGGCCAGCCCGTAGTCGCGGGCCAGGTCCTCGATGGTCCGCACGCCGGGCGTGTCCAGGCGGACCGGGGCGTCCGGGCCGGGCTCGTCGGTGACCGGCGCCAGGGCCGAGGTGGCCTTCTCCAGGTTGGCCGCGTAGTCGCACTCCGGGCACCGGGCGACCAGGTCCTCGCCGGCCGGGGTCGGGCACATGAACTCCACCGAGTCGCTGCCGCCCATGTTCCCGCTGGACGCCTCGACCGGGATGGCCGGGATGCCGAGCCGGGCGAAGATCCGCTCGTAGGCGGCGCGGTGTGCCTCGAACGACTTGTCCAGCCCGGCCTCGTCGATGTCGAAGCTGTAGGAGTCCTTCATGGTGAACTCGCGGGTCCGGATCAGCCCGCTCTTGGGTCGCGGCTCGTCCCGGAACTTGGTCTGGAACTGGTACCAGAACTGCGGCAGCTCCCGGTAGGAGGACAGCTCGGTGGCCAGGGTGGTGAAGATCTCCTCGTGGGTCATGCCCAGCACCATGGCGGTGCCCTTGCGGTCCTTGAGCCGGAACATCTCCTCGCCCATGACCGCCAGCCGGCCGCTCTTCTCCCAGATCGACGCCGGCTGCATGGACGGCAGCAGGAACTCCTGGCCGCCGATGGCGTTCATCTCCTCGCGGATGATCGCCATGACCTTGGCCCGGACCCGGATCCCGAGCGGGAGCAGGCTGTAGTGGCCCGCCGTGAGCTGACGGATGAACCCCGCGCGCAGCAGCAGCCGGTGGCTGGCCGCGTCGGCGTCGGCCGGGTCCTCGCGGAGCGTCGGGATGTGCAGCTGGGACCAGCGCATATGCATGCCTCGATGAAAGAAGGTTGTCTGCTGGGGGTTCCGGGGGGTAGCCCCGCCGGGCGGGCAGAGTAATTGGGGGAACACCGCATTCTAGGCCGTCCGCAGAACCGGGGCGGCCCGCGCCGCCGAGTTTGCGCTGGGCAGGGGCGGGGATCCTCCTGGCATGCCGACGGTCAGGTCGCCGCGCCGGGTGCTTGCCTTCACGATGGGCATCGCGTCGGTGTTCGACCTGACCGGCACGACCGTCTACCAGACCATGCGCGGTGTGCTCCCGCCCCCGCCGGCCAGCGACGATGACGGCAATGACCCATTCCGGGCGGCTATGAGCACGATCATGAGCGCGCATCACGACGCGATGGTGGACGCCCACGATGAGAGCGGCGTGGCGTTACCCGAATGACCGACCCACAGCGCGATGTCCAGCGCACGGCGGACGGCCCGCAGCCTTGTCCCGCTCCGGTCCTCCCGCCTCAGCGCACCGGCACGGACGGCATTCCCCCGGAGGCCGCCATGACCGACATCACCGGTATGACCGAGCACACGGGCGAGCAGCCCGCAGCCACTGACGCGATCCCCGCACCGCGCGGGCCGACCATCCAGATCTCCGTCGAGCAGGCCATCGCCCTGCGCGAGCAGGCTCCCGAAATGTACGACTTGTGGCTGCGGATCGCCCAGGAGAAGGCGGCCACCGCCAACTACGTCGAGCGGGCGCCCTACGAGGTGCCCGAGCGGCTGGCCCAGTCCGGGCGGCCGCGCGCCCTGGGCGCCCTGATCATCGTGCTGTCCTTCTGCGGCTACCTGGCCTGGCTGGGTGGCCCCGGCCCGTACATCGGCGGCCTGATCGCCATCCTCGACCTGGGCGTCATGTTCGGGATGTTCTTCGGCCTGCGCCCCGAGCGGCTGCCCGACCCCAGCCGCCTCGAGCGACGCGACCGGGGCCGGTTACCGCTCACGTCGGCGGGCGGCGCTGCTCCGATAGCTGCTGGTCGCTGATCCGCTCCATGATCATCGACTCACCCCGGAACATCGGGGTCTGCCGGACCTCGCGCTCGATCGCCGCGGCCGACATCGTGTAGCCCAGGAACAGGAACAGCGAGATCGCCTGGATGATGATCGGCACCCAGAGCGAGGCGAACGCGCCCGCGCTCCAGTCGTACAGGCCGTGCAGCACCGCCGGCACCGCGATGCCGAACGCGATCAGCTGGATCCGCCGCCGGGGGTAGTTGATCGCCATGCCGATGAAGAACGCCGAGACCCCGGCCCACATCGCGTGCTGGAAGCCGTCCACGAACACCCGCTCGGCGAAGGCCAGCACCTCCACGATGGCCTGGCTGTTGCCCCTGGCCGAGGCGATCCCCTCGATGTCCAGGGTCGTGTAGCCCGCCTGCTCGGTCACGCCGAAGGCCAGGCCGACCAGCGTGCCCAGGAACATCCACATCCGCACGTCGAGCTTGGTCTGGCGCATCCGCAGCAGCAGGATCGCGGCCAGGAAGATGGGCAGCGCCTTGGTGATCTCCTCGTTGATGCCCACCCCGATGGCGCCGGGGAACGACAGGGGGCGGCCCGCCTTGCCCATCAGCCCGTTGATGTTGATGGTCACGATGCGGATCCAGATCAGCGCGAACACGATCGAGCCGCCGGCGATGCCGATCTCCCGGCGGCCCAGCGGCCCCGGCCGGATCAGCAGCCAGAACACGATCCCCCACAGCGGCGCGATGTACAGGCTGTAGGCCCAGCCCGGCGTGGACAGGTCGTTGGACGAGGCGAACAGCGCGATGAACACCAGCGGCAGCAGCCCGTAGGGGATGACCAGCAGCCGGACGAACTGGCGCCAGCCCGGGTCGTGCAGCCAGCTGCGGATCGGGACCAGGATGTGCAGGGCGGTCGCGATCTCGTCCACGGGCGGCGCGGTGACGGGCCGCACCCGCGGCACCTCCCGCGGCCCGCCGGGAGGCGGCTCCCAGCCCGGGTACGGCTGCCCGCCGGGGTAGGGCTGGCCGCCGGGGAGGGCTGGCCTTCCCAGGCCGTCTGCGGTGACCCGTCCGGCCCGGCCTCCCGGGTCCCGTACGGCCCGGCGCCCGCCGGGCCGTAGGGCGGCGCGGACTCCGCGTTACTCCCCCACGGCGCCGCCTCCGGTGAGCCTGGCGACGCGGCATCCGCCGGTCCGTACGGCGGCGCCGCGGCCGGGCTGCCCGGCGGCGGCGCGTCCGGGATCCCGTACGGCGCTGCGCCCGCCGGGCTGTAGGGCGGGGCGGCCTCCGCGCTCCCCGCACTCTCCCAGGACGCCGCCTCCGGCGAGCCGTAGGGTGCCGCTTCCGGCGTCCCCGGCTGCGCGCTGGGCGACGCGTAGGGATCGCTGGCGTCGGCGTGGCCGTAAGGTGCGGCCTCGGGTGGGCCCGGCTGCGCGCTGGACGAGCCGTAGGGGTCGCCGGCGTCGGCCCGCCCGTAAGGCGCGGCCTCGGGCGTCCCCCAGGGCGACGCCTCCGGAGCCCGGTGGCGCGCGGCGTCCTGGCTCTCCTCAGCGCTCCCCCAGGACATCCCCTCCGGGCTGCCGCCGGGAGCCACGTCCGCGCTCCCCCAGGGCGTTCCCTCCGGGCTGCCGCCAGCGGCGGCGTCGGGGCTCCCCCAGGGCGTCCCTTCGGGGGTTCCCCAGGCCGGGTCCGGCGACCCGGCCCACGGATCGCCCCCGCCAGCCACGCCGGCGCCCGGGGCACCAGCCCCGCCCCCGCCGCCCGGCCCGTTATCCAGTTCCGATGCCGATGCCGGAGCACCAGGACCATCGAGATCGAGACCGCTGAGAGCACCAGGGCCGTCGGGAGCTCCGGAACTGGCCGGGGCACCTAGATCGGCCGGGGCACCTAGATCGGCGGGGTCGCCCGGGCCGCCGGGGCTGAGCGCGCCGCTGGCCAGCCCGCCGGCGGCACCCGCCCCCACGCCGGGCTCCAGGCCCGGGCCCGGGCTGCCGCCACGGCCTGAGCCGGGGTCGTCGAGCCACTGCGCGTTATTGTCCAGGACGCTGGTGTGGTCAATCTCGGGTCCGCCGTCGCTGCCGGCCGGGGGGCCAGGGCGCAAGTCGAGCACGGGCCCGTGCCCCGAGGCGAGCTGGATGCTGGCGGGCAGGCTCAGCCGGGCCCGGCTGACCGGCTGCCCGTCCAGGAAGCTCAGCGCCCGGCCGACGTTCTCCCACTCCCAGCCGTCGGCCCCGCAGCTCAGCTGGGCATGCTGGCGCGAGACGGTGGGGTCGCCGACCACGATGTCGTTGTCGGGGCTGCGCCCGATGCGCACGGTTTCGCCGGGGCTGAAGCTGTAACTGCGATCACCGAGGGTAACGTGAAGCTCGTTCATCCCTACTGATGTTGCCATGTCCGTGACACAAGGCGGCCCGAACTGGTGTTCCGGGCTTCGCATTGTCTACAACTTCATGGCACTTGCGTAATCTGCTGTAGCACGTCAGGATGGAGGAACCGGCTGCGACGGCGGCCGGGTGGCTGAATGGAACCTGCGATGAGCGTCACTCACGAGGATCAGGCGGCCGCCGCGACGCAGGCCCCGGTCCCGGACTCGACCGCCCCGGACACGACCGCCCCGGACTCCACTGCCCCGGATTCCACTGCCCCGGACTCCCCCGCCGCGGTGCGGGTGTCGTTCGACACCGAGCCCGCCCGGTACCGGCACTGGCGGATGTCGGCAGACGGGCCGGTGGCCACGCTGACCCTGGACGTGGCCGAGGACGGCGGCATCACCGGCGGCTACGAGCTCAAGATGAACAGCTACGACCTCGGCGTGGACATCGAGCTGTACGACGCCGTGCAGCGGCTGCGGTTCGAGCACCCGGAGGTCCGGGCGGTGGTCGTGACCAGCGGCAAGGACCGGATGTTCTGCGCGGGCGCGAATATCCGGATGCTGGCCCAGGCCTCGCACGCCTGGAAGGTCAACTTCTGCAAGTTCACCAACGAGACCCGCTCGGGCATCGAGGACGCCACCGCCTGCTCGGGCCAGACCTACATCGCGGCCCTGAACGGCACGGCGGCGGGCGGCGGCTACGAGCTGGCCCTGGCCTGCGACGAGATCGTGCTGATCGACGACGGCTCGTCGGCGGTGGCGCTGCCCGAGGTGCCGCTGCTGGGCGTGCTGCCGGGCACCGGCGGTCTGACCCGGCTGGTCGACAAGCGGGGCGTGCGGCGGGATCGCGCCGACGTGTTCGCGACCACGGCCGAGGGCGTCCGCGGCGACAAGGCGGTGGCCTGGCGGCTGGCCGACGAGACGGTCAGGGCCCGCGACTTCGCCGCGGCGGTGCAGCGGCGGGCCCAGGCGGCCGTCGAGCGGTCCGGCCGGACCGCCGGGGCGGGCCCGGCAGCCGACCCGCCGGCCGGGGTGGCGCTGACGCCCCTGCACCGGGTCACCGACGGCGACGTGACCCGCTACGACCACCTGCGGATCGAGGCCGATCGCGGCGCGGGCACGGCCACCATCGTCATCGCCGGGCCGGACGGGCCGCCCGCCAGCCTGGACGCGCTGCACGCCGACGGCGCGGCGGCCTGGCCGCTGGCCGTGGTCCGGGAGCTGGACGACGCCATCTTGACCCTGCGGGCCAACGAGAGCGGCCTGGGCACCTGGCTGCTGAAGAGCGAGGGCGACCCGGCCGCGGTCACGGCGGTCAGCCAGTTCCTGCTCGAGCACCGGGAGGACTGGCTGGTCAACGAGATCATCCAGTTCTGGAAGCGCACGGTGCGGCGGCTGGACGCCACCTCACGCAGCCTGTTCGCGCTGATCGAGCCGGGCAGCTGCTTCGCGGGCCCGCTGGTGGAGGTGGCGCTGGCCGCCGACCGCCAGTACATGCTGGAGGGCACCTTTACCGAGCAGGCCGAGCCGGCGCCGGCCGCCGTGCTCCGGCTGGACGAGTTCAGCCTGGGGCTGCTGCCCACGGCCAGCGGGCTGACCCGGCTCGGGGTGCGGTTCTGCGGCCGCCACGCCCAGGCCGACCTGGACGCGGCCCGCGCCGCCGCCGGCCAGGACCTGGACGCGGCGCGCGCCGCCGAGCTGGGCCTGGTCACCGAGGCGCCCGACGACCTCGACTGGGACGACGAGCTGCGGCTGGCCGTGGAGGAGCGGGCCAGCTTCTCCCCCGACGCGCTGACCGGCATGGAGGCCAACCTGCGCTTCGCCGGCCCGGAGACCTGCGAGACCAAGATCTTCGGCCGGCTGTCGGCCTGGCAGAACTGGATCTTCCAGCGGCCCAACGCGGCGGGGCCGGCGGGCGCGCTGCGCCGCTACGGCACCGGCCAGCGAGCCGACTACGACAGGAAGCGGGTCTGACCATGTCCACCAGCGACGAGGAGATCGTCGGGACCGCCCCGGCGCCCGACGGACCGGTCAGCATCGTCGACTACAGCGAGCGGATCCCCAACAACGTCGGCCTGGCCACCGACCGCAAGCTCCAGCGGGCGCTCGAGTCCTGGCAGCCCAGGTTCCTGGACTGGTGGTCCGACCTCGGCCCGTCGCTGCCGACCAGGGACGTGTACCTGCGCACCGCGATCGCCATCGGCCGCGACGGCTGGGCCAACTGGGGCCGGGTGCCCATGGAGGACTACCGCTGGGGCATCTTCCTGTCCGAGCGCAGCCCCGGCCGCGAGATCGCGTTCGGCCAGCACAAGGGCGAGCCCGCCTGGCAGGAGGTGCCCGGCGAGTACCGGGCCGACCTGCGGCGGCTGCTGGTCGTGCAGGGCGACACCGAGCCCGCCTCGGTGGAGCAGCAGCGCTACCTGGGCGCCACCGCGCCGAGCCTGTACGACCTGCGCAACCTGTTCCAGGTCAACGTGGAGGAAGGCCGCCACCTGTGGGCCATGGTGTACCTGCTGCACGCCTACTTCGGCCGGGACGGCCGGGAGGAGGCCGAGCAGCTGCTGCGGCGGCACTCCGGCGACCTGGACAGCCCGCGCATCCTGGGCGCGTTCAACGAGCAGACCACCGACTGGCTGTCGTTCTTCATGTTCACCTACTTCACCGACCGGGACGGCAAGTACCAGCTCGGCACGCTCAAGGAGAGCGGCTTCGACCCGCTGTCGCGGACCTGCGAGTTCATGCTCCGCGAGGAAGCGCACCACATGTTCGTCGGCACCACCGGCGTGCAGCGCACCGTCCGGCGCACCGCGCAGCTCCTGGCCGAGCACGGCGCGGGGGCCAACCTGTGGCGGCACGGCGCCATCCCGCTGGAGGTCATCCAGAAGTACCTGAACTTCCAGTTCGCGGTGTCGCTCGACCTGTTCGGCTCGGAGACCTCCTCCAACGTGGCCGCGTACTTCACCGCCGGGCTCAAGGGCCGCTGGATGGAGACCCGGCGGGACGACGACCACGAGCTGGCCAGCGCGACCATGGCCGTCCCGGACCTGGCCGACGGCAGCATCGGGACCCGGACCGTGCCCCTGCTGACCGCGCTCAACCTGGACCTGCGCAACGAGTACGTGGCCGACTGCGCCCGCGGCCTGCGCAAGTGGAACGCCGAGCTGGCCGACGCCGGCCTGGAGCAGCGGCTGACGCTGCCGCACGAGGGCTTCAGCCGCCGGGTCGGCGTGTTCGCCGGGCACCACATCAGCCCGGACGGCGCGCTGCTCACCGAGACCGACTGGGCCCGGCAGGCCGGTGACTGGCTGCCCACCGACGACGACCGGGCCGGGGTGGCCGAGCTGATGGTGGCGCACTACGAGCCGGGCGAGTTCGCGACCTGGATCGCGCCGCCGAGCGTCGGCATCAACGAGCTGCCCGTCGAGTACGACTACGTGCGCTTCTGACCCGCCGACGACCGCGAGGCCCGGGAGGATCCGGGTAGGTGGACTACTTCAACGCAGCCCAGTGGCTGCTGGGCCGCAACGCCGCCGTCGACGCCCGGCCGGGTCGCGGTCACCGCCGTCGACGCGGACGGCACAGCCCGTCGACCTGACCTACGGCGAGCTCGACGAGCTGGCCTGGCGGGCGGCCGGGGCGCTGGTCGCCGCCGGCGTGCGGGCCGAGGAGCGGCTGCTGCTGTGCATGGCCGACTCGCCCGAGGTGCTGGCCCTGTTCCTGGGCGGGCTGTACATCGGCGCGGTGCCGGTGCCGGTCAGCACCATGGTCACCGCCAAGGACCTGGTCACGCTGGCCACCGACAGCCGGGCCGCTCTGATCGCGGTCAGCCCCGAGTTCATCGGCGCGGCCGCCGACGCGGCCGGCCTGCCCGGCGTCCGCGAGGTGGTGGTCGCGGGCGAGACCGAGGACCTGGCGCCGCTGCTGGTGCCCCGGCGGGCCCAGTCCGGGGCTCAGTCCGGGGCACCGGGTCAGGACGCTGCGCGGGTTCCTGGCCGCGGCCGCCCCGGCCGACCTGGCCGCGGCCCGCGACGCGCTGCCCACGCTGCCCGACAGCCCGGCCTTCTGGCTGTACACCTCGGGCACCACCGGCACGCCCAAGGCGGCCATGCACCGGCACGTCTCGCTGCGCAGCACGGCGGACACCTACGGGTCCCGGGTGCTGGGCATCAGGCCCGATGACGTCTGCTACTCGGCAGCCAAGTTCTTCTTCGCCTACGGCCTGGGCAACACGCTGACGTTCCCGTTCTCGGTCGGCGCGCGGACCATCCTGGACCGGGTCAGGGCCACCCCGCAGCGGCTGGCCAGCGTGCTGACCAGCCTGCGGCCCACGCTGTTCTTCGCCGCGCCCACCGCCTACGCCGCGATGCTGGCCGCTGACCTGCCCGCCGACACCTTCGCCAGCGTGCGGCTGGGCGTCAGCGCGGGCGAGTCCTTCCCGGCCGACCTGTACCAGCGCTTCACCGACCGGTTCGGCATCGAGATCCTGGACGGGATCGGGTCCACCGAGGCCCTGCACATCTTCCTGTCCAACCGGCCCGGCCGGGTCCGGCCCGGCACCACCGGCGAGGTCGTGCCCGGCTACGAGCTGCGCATCGAGGACGCCGCCGGCCAGCCGGTGCCCGACGGCGAGCCGGGCAGCCTGTACGTCAAGGGCGACTCCATCGCCAGCGGCTACTGGAGCCGCAGCGCGGTGACCAGGAAGGTGTTCCGCGGCGAGTGGCTGCGCACCGGCGACATCTACGCCCGGGACGCCGACGGCTACTACACCTGCCTGGGCCGCAGCGACGACGTGCTCAAGGTGGGCGGCATGTGGGTCTCGCCGGCCGAGGTGGAGACCCGGCTGCGCGCCCATCCGGACGTCGAGCAGGCCGTGGTGGTGGCCGTGCCCGACCGCGACGGCCTGGACAAGTCGGTGGCCTGCGTGGTGACCCGGCCGGGGGCCGAGCCCAAGGCCGAGGAGCTGGTCGAGTTCTGCCGGGCCGGCCTGTCCTCGTTCAAGCGGCCCCGGCACGTGCTGTTCCTGGACCAGTTCCCGCTCACCGCGACCGGGAAGGTGCAGCGGTTCCGGCTCCGCGAGCACGCCATCGAGGTGCTGGCGCAGGCGCCGGATGCTTGACGGGCGGCTGCTGGTCGACGCGCACGTGCACGTGGCCCGGCTGCCCACCCTGTCGGCCGACTGGCGATCCTGGGCGCAGGAGTTCGGCGACCCCGCGTTCACCGGGCTGTTCGACGCCGAGGGCCGTCCCCGGCCCGAGGCCGTGGACGAGTTCTTCGACGGCCAGGGCGCCGACCACGTGCTGCTGTTCTCCGAGTACAGCCCCAAGGCCACCGGGATCCAGCCCATCGAGGACCTGCTGCCCCTGGTCGCGGCCAGCCCGGCCCGGTTCCGGCCCGTGGCCTGCATCAACCCGCACCTGCACTACCCGCCCGCCGCCGAGCTGGCCCGCCAGGTCGGCCTGGGCGCGGTGGCCTGCAAGATCCACCCGGTGCACGGCGGCTTCGAGCCCGGCGACCGGATGCTCTACCCGGCCTACGCCTGGGCCGAGGAACACCGGCTGCCGGTCATCGTGCACTGCGGGACGTCCACCTTCGCCGGGTCGACTCAAGCCTACGGCGACCCGGCGCTGCTCGACCCGGTGTTCCGCGACTTCCCCGGCCTCACGGTGGTGCTGGCGCACGGCGGCCGCGGCTGGTGGTACGAGCGGGCCGCGTTCCTGGCCCTGATGCGGCCCGCCACCTGGCTCGAGGTGTCCGGGCTGCCGCCCCGGCGGCTCCCGGACTACTACGGAGCGTCCCTGCGGCGGCTCGCCAGCAAGATGATCTTCGGCACCGACTGGCCGGGCGTGCCCGGCGTCCAGGCCAACGCCCGGGCGCTGGAGAAGGTGCTGCTGGAAGCGGGCTGCACGGCCGACGACGTGGCCGCCGCCCTGGGCGGCAACGCGGCCCGCGTGTTCGGCCTGACCACGGATTGACCTCAGCGGATCTTCAATCTAGTTTGCGCATAATGAGGCAATCTGGGGGTGGCGTGTGACCGAGTTTGACGTGGTAGCCGCGCGGAAGCGGTTCTCGGCGCTAAGGGATTCACGGAGTGACGACTTCGTGTTCCTGGATGCCCCTGGCGGCACCCAGACGCCCGACGAGGTCGGCGAGGCCGTGGCCGCCTGCTACCGCGAGGCCAGCGGCAACATCGGCGTGCCCTACGCCACCAGCCAGCGCATCGGCGTCATCCTGGACGAGGCGCGGGCCGCGGCGGCCCGGTTCCTGGGCTGCGACGCCGAGGAGGTCATCTTCGGCGGCAGCATGACGTCGCTGAACTTCACGCTGACCCGGACCCTGGGGCGCACCCTCAAGGCCGGCGACGAGATCGTGGTCACCCGGCTCGACCACGACGCCAACATCGCGCCCTGGCTCGAGCTGGCCCGCGATCAGGATCTCGTGGTCAAGACGGCCGACGTGCACCCCGACACCACGCTGGACCTCGCCGACCTGGAGCGCCAGCTCGGCCCGCGGACCAAGGTGGTGGCCTTCTCCTGGGCCTCCAACGCGGCCGGGACCATCGTCGACGCCCGCGCCATCAGCGACCTGGCCCACCAGGCTGGCGCGCTGGCCTGGGCCGACGCCGTGCAGTACGCGCCGCACGAGCCCATCGACGTGCGGGCGGCCGGGATCGACATGCTGCTGTGCTCGGCCTACAAGTTCTGCGGGCCGCACCTGGGCATCGCCTGCGGCCGCCGCGAGGTACTGGAGTCCTGGCGGCCCTACAAGGTCCGGCCGGCGGGCATGGACCCGGTCGGGCACCGGTTCGAGACCGGGACGCTGCAGTACGAGCTGCTGGCCGCGCTGACCGCCGCGCTGCGCTACCTGGACGACATCGGCGGCCTGGCCGCCACCGCCGAGTGGGAGCGCCAGCTGGGCGAGCGGCTGCTGGCCGGGCTGCCGCCGACGGCCCGGATGTACGGGCTGCCCGGCACGGCCGGCCGCGTGCCGACCTTCCTGATGAACTTCCCCGGCATCGGATCGGGCGACCTGTCCGCCGAGCTCGCCCAGCGCGGCTTCGGCGTGTGGAGCGGCGACAACTACTACGCGCCCGGCCTGTTCGAGCGGATCGCCTGGGGCGATGCGCTGCGGGTCGGCCTGGCCCACTACAACACGCTGGCCGAGATCGACCGCTTCAACGAGGTGCTGGCCGACCTGGTCAGCAGGCGCCGATGACCGCCGCGATCACCCGGAAAACCGACATTCATCCGCAACAGGGTGGGTCCGGGGCACTCACCCGCGTCATGCTCGACGCCACCGGGGCGGGCGGCCACCTGGTCCGGCGGCTGGTCGACGTGGACCCGGACGCGGCCCACGCCGGGACGGCCGGGGCCGGCGGCGAGCTGTGGTTCGTGATCGCCGGGGCGGCCGAGCTGGAGGTGGACGGCGCCGTGGTCCAGGCGGGACCGCGCCAGGGCGTGCGCGTGCCCGGCGGGGCCGAGTTCCGCCTCCGGCCGGCTGGCCGCGAGCCGGTCCAGCTCGACGTGGTCAGCCTGCCCGGCGCCGTTGTTAGTGCTGAGGGTTATGAAGCTGAGGCTGGGCCGGCGGTCGTGGACCTGGACGACTGCGCGGTGGAGACCACCGGGAACCGGAGGTTCCGGGTGCTGTTCGGGCCGGGCCGGGGCTGCGCGGCGGCCACGCAGTTCGTGGGCGAGATCCCGCCCGGCCGGGCGCCGGTGCACAGCCACCCCTACGACGAGGTGGTGCTGATCCTGGCCGGGCAGGGCGTGGTGCACGCCGGTCAGGACCACCCGCTGGCCGCGGGCAGCTGCGTGCACCTGCCGGTGGGCCAGCCGCACTGCCTGGAGAACACCGGCGGCGAGCCGCTGGTCGTGCTGGGCGTGTTCCACCCCGGCGGCAGTCCCGCGCAGAAGGAGCAGAAGGCGCCGCGGTGAGGGTCGTCGACCTGACCCAGCCCATGACCAACGGCATGCCGGTCATGGACGGGATCACGCCGCCGCGCTTCCATGGCCGACCTGGCCCGGGTGGACGGCCTACGCGCTAGGCGGTGGCCGAGGCCGGTTGGTCGTGGGCGTCCCGCGGCCAGCGCGAACGCCAGCAGGGAGTCGGCCGTGTAGTCGTTGGCCGGCTCTACCGACGGCCAGCTCACCACGTTGTCCTCGTAGCCCACCGTCTTGCTGTTGAACGGCTTGAAGTTCCCGGCGCTGCACTTGCGCATGCCGCTGACGGTGCCCAGGCCGACGAAGTTGCCCGCGCTGCTCGGCCCGTCGGTGGCCGCGCCGAGCTGGATGTCGCCCCGCCCGGTCAGTGAGCCGGCCAGGTTGGCGATCTCGCTCTGCATGCAGTGCGGGAACGTGCTCCCGGCGCCGACCACGAACGTGGTGCCCCAGGGGTTGCCGCCCAGCGCGAAGTTGAGCTGCTGCTGCGCGAAGGCCTGGTACTTGCCCGAGCCGCCGTACCGCTGGTACAGCGCGTTGGTGATGTACAGCCCGAAGGCGTGCGGCGCGGCGTCGGACGGGCCCAGGTCGGTGCCCAGCTCGAACGGGTCGTGCCGGGCCCAGTCCTCGCCCACCTGCAGCTGCCGGGCCAGGTCGGCCTGGATGGTGCCGGGCTTGACGCCGGACCAGACGTCGCGGCTGGCCTGGAGCAGCTCGGCCTCGCCGATGGCGCCGGTCTCGTACAGGTTGAGCGTGTCCCCGCCGACCGGGTGGCCCTGCGCCATGTAGGCCGCCGCCCACTTCTGCGCGACGTCGTAAGCGGCCTGGACCTCGTGCCGCGGCGCGTGCAGCTCTTCCTCGGCCAGCGTGATCTCGGCCCCGCCCCAGAGCATGTCGCTCTTCCACTGGCTGCCCGGGTAGTAGTCGTGCGGGTAGGCGGTGATGAGCTGCCCGATGTGGCTGGTCTTGGCCATCGCGTAGACGCCGCGGGCCAGCGCGAGCAGGCGCTCGGCCTTAGCCCGGTCGGCCCGGCGGTGACCTTGCGCGGCGATCTGGGCGGCCAGCGCGAAGTCGGCCGCGAACCGGCCCGCGAAGTCGGGGTCGATCTTGTGCCCGGCCGCCGCGGCCTCGAAGACCGGCCGGTACTTGACGTAGTAGGCGGTCGGGCCCGGGTTGCCGCCCTTCTTGACGTTCATCCGGTCCTCGGCCTGCGGCAGGAACCAGAAGTTGTAGTCGCCCTGGATCGTGTTGCTGGCGTTGCCGTTGCCGATCCCGACCTGGTCGTAGAGCACCTTCTTCGTCGGGTTCCAGAGCTTCTCCAGCCAGCTCAGGCCGTAGCCCGCCTCCGGGCCCAGGGTCTGGTACTGGCCGGGGAAGTCCCGCGCGGCCAGCAGCATCAGCCCGTCGGCGTAGCTGGTGGTGTAGGCGAACTTCTCGTAGCCGCCGCCGGCGTCGAACCAGCCGCCGGACACGTCCACCGGGCCGGCGATCTTGCGGAGCTTGCCGACCAGGTTGTCGTTGCTGTCGTAGATCGGGTCGGCGTACACCGTGGCGCGCCGGTCGGTCAGGTTGGCCGGCTGGCGGCTCAGCACCGAGTGCACGACGTCGCCGCCGTCCCGCTCGGAGGTGAAGTACCGCACCGCGTTGAGCACCAGGCGGTGGTAGAGGGCCGCCGAGGGCGCGATCTCGAAGGCGGGCGAGACGGCGGTCTGGCCGGCCGCGTCGATCCGGATCCGGTACCGGCCGGGCTCGGTCAGCTGGGAGAAGTCCAGCTTGTAGACCGCCCCGTAGCGCGAGCTCCACCGGCCCGCGTCGCTGGTGGACCAGCCGACGAAGGTCACGTTGCGGGGGCCGGTGACCGTGTACCTGACCGACTTCACGGGCTTGGCCAGCATGGCGAACGCCACCTTGGGGCTGCGCGGCGCGTAGCCCACCTGGTTGACCCGCACCTGCGGCGCGGCCGGCTTCGTGGCGCCAGCGGCCTGGGCAGCCGGGCCGGCTGTGGCGGCCGTGGCGGCTGTGGCGGCGCTCGCTGCCACGGGCGCGCCGCCCGCCAGCGCCAGCGCCGCGGCCGCCGCCAGCGCGGTCCCGCCCGCCGCCAGCCCCCGCAGCCGCCGGGCGAGCCCCGCGGCTCGCGCCGGTCTTGAGCCTCTTGCCAGTCCGGGGACCCGCACCGATCCCGAGAGCTTCGCCATGGTGCCCGCCTTCATCCCGCCCGCGATCCGGTAACCGACAACCCGGCCAGTGACCCACCGGGTAAGCACATCCCACCCGGAAAAGCACAACCCACCGGGTAAGCACTCGACTTTGTTAGGAAACGTACCGAACAATAGCCGGGCAGACAAGACCGAGGCGGAGGGGTGCGGGCGGCACCGGTCCAGCCGCCGAGATTGGGCCGCCGGGAACCCGGGTTCCGGTCCGCCGGAGCGGGCCGCCGACGCCCGGCACGTGCGGCCAGCGTCATGGATGGCCCTCTGGTGCTCCTACAGCAGCACCAGAGGGCCATCCACGACGTTCGGCGGGCCAGAGCCAGTCCGCTCGCAGCCCCCGCCGCGGTGCTAGAGGGTGGGACGGTGCTGGTGTTACGACCGAGAGACGTGCGCCCGCCCGCCTGGCTCGTGGTCCGCCGGGCAGACGGACCCGGCAGGCGGGGACGACGCCCGTGAGGCAGCGACGTCGCTAGCTCAGGCCTGGCCGCCGCCGCCCGGAGCGGACAGGCCGCGCAAGAGCTCCGCGGTGGCCGCGTCGGCCGGGTAGAACGCTTCGATGCTCAGCTCCTCGACCGTCACGTCCGTGGCCGTGTCCACCGCCGCGCTGATGCTGAACAGCGACAGCTCACGGTCGCCCAGCCGGTAGCGCAGCGGCAGCACCACGCCCGTCGGCGACACCGGCTCCTCGCCCCCGCCGGGGTAGCCGAGCAGCTCGGCGTGCAGGTCGTGCAGCCGCTGGTCGCCCAGCGCGCGGGCCCGGTGGCTGAGCTGCGTGAGCAGATGCGAACGCCACTGGGCCAGGTTGGCGATGCGCGGCGCCATGCCGCGCGGGTGCAGGCTCAGCCGCAGCACGTTCACCGGCGGCGCCAGCAGCTCGGGCGCGCAGCCGTCCAGCAGCGCCGCGATGGCGGCGTTGCTGTCCAGCAGGTCCCACCAGCGGTCGATGATCACCGCCGGGTAGGGCAGGTGCCCGGCCAGCACCTGGCGCAGCGCGACGCGCACGCTGGCCAGCTCCGGCTCGTCCAGGCCGTGCTGGGGGTAGGCGGGCGCGTAGCCCCCGGCCAGCAGCAGCGTGTTGCGCTCGCGCAGCGGCACGTCCAGCTGCTCGGTCAGCCGCAGGATCATGGCCGGCGTCGGCCGGGACCGGCCGGTCTCCACGAAGCTCAGGTGGCGGGCCGAGATGTCGGCCTGGATGGCCAGGTCAAGCTGGCTCAGCCGCCGCCGCTCGCGCCACTCGCGCAGCAGCGTGCCGACCGCCGGGGGGCCCGCCGCGGGCCAGGTTGTCGTCACCACGCCCCCGACGTTAGCCGCCCGCCCCGCAGCGCCGCGATTACCCCGCAGGTAAGGCGGCGGCCTTACCTGCGGCGTAATCGACACCGGCCGCTGGCGGTCCGCAGGATGGGTCGCGTTCCGGATCGGACCACACCATCTGGATCGGACCACGCCATCTGGACCGGACCACGCCAAGACGAAGGAGAGACCGACATGAACGACGTAATCGCCCGCTACCTGGACTGCTGGAACGAGACCGACCCGGCGGCCCGGCGCAAGCTGATCGACGAGGTGTGGGCGGCCGACGCCCGCTACGTGGACCCGCTGGCCGAGGCTCAGGGCACGGCGGCCATCGACGCCACCATCGCCGCCGTGCAGGGGCAGTTCCCCGGCTTCGTGTTCACGCTGGCCGGGCCGGTGGACGCGCACCACCGCCAGGCCCGCTTCGGCTGGAACCTCGGCCCGGAGGGCGCCGAGCCGCTGGTGGTCGGCTTCGACGTGGCCGAGACCGGCGAGGACGGCAAGATCAGCACCGTGCTGGGCTTCCTCGACGTGGTGCCCGGCTAGCCCGCGCGGCCCGGCCGAAACTCAGGTGCGGTCCCGGATAAGCCCTGGCTAGGCTGCCCGGCATGGTGCCTGCCGCCCGCATCGCCGAGTTTGCCATCCTGTCCTGGGCCCTGATCATCGTGCCCGGCCCGAACGTGCTGTTCGTCATCAGCCGGTCGCTCCAGCAGGGCCGGGCGGCCGGCCTGGCGGCGGTGGCGGGCGGTCAGCTCGGCGAGTGCGTGCAGGTGTCCGCGGTGGCGTTCGGCATCGGCGCCCTGGTCGAGGCGTCGGCGGCGGTGTTCACCGTGATCAAGCTGGCCGGGGCCGCCTACCTGGTCTTCCTGGGCGTGCAGGCCATCCGGCACCGCCGGGCGCTGGCCGAGGCGCTCGGCGGGCCCGGCCCCGACCGGCCCGTGCGCCGGACGCTGGCCGACGGGTTCGTGGTCGGCGCGACCAACCCCAAGGCCATCGTGTTCTTCGTCGCCGTGCTGCCCCAGTTCGCCGACCGCGCCACCGGGCACGTGCCGGTGCAGATGCTGCTGCTCGGCGGCGTGTTCATCGGCATCGCGCTGATCTCCGACAGCATCTGGGCCCTGGTGGCCGGGACGGCCCGCGGCTGGCTGGCCCGGTCACCCCGGCGGCTGGCGGCCATTGGCGGGACCGGCGGGCTGGCCATGATCGGCATCGGCGCGAGCCTGGCCCTGACCGGCCGTAAGGACTAGCGCACTAACAGGCCTCAGTTCTGCAGCGGCAGAAGCTCCTGACAGAACTCGTCGATGAACTGGCTCACGGCCGCGCCCGGGCTGGCCGGCCGGACCACGAACTTGGTCAGGCCCGCCTCGATGAAGCCCTTGATCAGGTCGCGGGCCGCCGCCCAGCTACCCGCGGCCAGGCTGGCCGGGTCGGCGCCCGGCCGGCGGTCGGCGATGGCCCGCAGCAGGTCCGGCGGCAGCCCGTCGGTGCCCACGGCCAGGCTGATGCCGTAGTGGTCGGCCTCGATCTCGCGCCCGGCCTGGCTGGCCGCGGCCTGGATCGCCTCGCGAGCCTGGCCAGCCTCCACCGGGGACATGAAGCTGCCCAGCCACCCGTCCCCGTAGACCCCGACCCGGCGCAGCGCGGCCGGGGCGCTGCCGCCCAGCCAGATGTCCAGCGGCTTGGCCGGGGCGGGCCCGACGCTGGCCGCCTCGACGGTGAAGAACTCGCCGGCGAACGACACCGGCTGCCCGGTGACCAGCAGGCGCAGCAGGGCCAGCGACTCGTCGAACACCGCGGCCCGGCGGCCGGGCGGCACCGGGAACGCCGTCACCTCGGCGCGGCGGGCCGGGCGCAGCCCGAACACCGGGAGCACCCGGCCGGGGGCCAGCCCGGCCAGCGTGGTCAGCTCCTTGGCCACCAGCACCGGGTGGCGGCCGGGCAGCACGGCCACGCCGGTCCCGACCTTGAGCTTCCGGGTCCGGGCCAGGGCGTAGGCCATGCCCGCGAACGGCTCGATCAGCGGGCCGAACACCATCTCGCTCAGCCACAGCGAGTCCACCCCGGACGCCTCGAGCTGATCCAGGGCGGCGGCGAAGCCGTCGGGCACCGCCGCGGGCCCGAGGCTGACTCCGATGCGGATTTTCATGTCCCACCCATAATCGCCATAATCCCATCCGACCACGAATCACCCGCGGGCCGTCATCCGGCCGGCGAGTAGCTAGCCTGGGGTCGGCGTGATCCGCCCCCACCGCCCCATCCGCCTGCGCGAGGACGTCCTCATGGCCGCTGCCGAAATCACCCGCAACGAGACTCGCGAGCGCGCCGGGCTGGTGCAGGTCGAGTCCTACGAGGTCGGGCTGGACCTGACCCGCGGCGCGCAGGTGTTCGGCTCGCGGGTGCTGATCCGGTTCACCTGCTCCCAGCCGGGCGCGGCGACCTACCTGGACCTGATCGCGGAGCGGGTGCACGAGATCGTGCTCAACGGCGAGCGCCTGGACCCGGCTCAGGTCGTGAGCGCGGGCCGGATCGCGCTGCCCGGCCTGGCCGCCCGCAACGAGCTGGAGGTCACCGCGGACTGCCGGTACTCCAGCGAGGGCACCGGCATGCACCGCTCGGTCGACTCCGCCGACGGCCGGGTCTACCTGTACACCAAGTTCGAGCCCGCCTACGCGCGCCGGGTGTTCGCCAACTTCGAGCAGCCCGACCTCAAGGCGCCGTTCACCTTCCACGTCACCGTGCCCGCGGACTGGACCGTGCTGTCCAGCCAGCCCGTGGCGGCCAGTGAGCCGGGTCCGGCCGGCACCACGTGGCACTTCCCGCCCACCCCGCGGATCTCGACCTACCTGACCGCCGTGGTGGCCGGCCAGTACCAGACCGTGCGCCGCACCCACACCACCGCGCGGGGCCAGCAGATCCCGCTCACCCTGGCCTGCCGCGCCTCGCTGGCCCCGCACCTGGACGCCGCCGACGTGCTCGCGCTCACCGGGCGCGGCCTGGACTACTACACCGGGCTGTTCGACGGGGACTTCCCGTTCGGCCAGTACGCCCAGGCGTTCGTGCCCGAGTACAGCGCCGGGGCCACCGAGAACGTGGGCTGCGTGGTCATCACCGACCAGCTCCTGTTCCCGTCCAAGGTCACCGGCGAGATGTACGAGATGCGGGCCATGGTCATCCTGCACGAGATGGCGCACATGTGGTTCGGCGACCTGGTCACCATGAAGTGGTGGGACGACCTGTGGCTGAACGAGTCGTTCGCCGAGTTCATGGCCACGCTCAGCAGCGCCGAGGCGGCCGGCTTCGGCGACGCCTGGACCACGTTCTCCATCGGCCGCAAGACCTGGGCCTACCTGCAGGACCAGCTGCCCTCCACCCACCCGGTGGCGGCCGACGTGCCGACGCTCAGCCAGGCCGTGGCCAACTTCGACGGCATCAGCTACGCCAAGGGCGCGGCCGTGCTCCAGCAGCTCGCGGCCAAGGTCGGCCGGGAGCGGTTCTTCGCCGGCATCCGGGCCTACTTCGCCGCCCATGCCCTCGGCAACGCCACGCTCGCTGACCTGCTGCAGGCCCTGGAGGCCAGCTCCGGCACCCGGCTCGGCGACTGGTCCAAGGCCTGGCTGGAGACCGCGGGCCCGAACACCCTGCGGGCCGAGTTCGATGAGGCCGCCGACGGCACGCTGACCTCGTTCGCCATCACCCAGGAAGCGCCGCCGGCCTACCCGACCCTGCGCCCGCACCACATCGCCGTCGGCCTGTACGCCCGCGACGCCGACGGCGGCCTGACCCGCACCGACCGCGCCGAGGTCGACGTCACCGGCCCCCGGACCGAGGTGCCCGAGCTGGCCGGCCGGCCGCGCCCCGACCTCATCCTGGTCAACGACGACGATCTCGGGTACGCCCGTGTCCGCTTCGACCCGCGCTCGCTGGCCACCGTGACCCAGTCCGTCGGCGGGCTGCGCAGCTCGCTGTCCCGTGCGGTCTGCTGGACCGCCCTCATCGACATGGCGCGCCAGGGCGAGCTGTCGCTCACCGCGTTCGTGAAAGCCGTCATCGCCGGGATCGGCCAGGAGGACTCGCTCCCGGTCATCCAGGTCCTCCAGTCCGTGACCAGCCAGCTGCTGCGGCTGGCCGGCGACCCGGCCCTGGCGACCCGGGTCAAGGGGCAGCTCGCGGCCGAGGGCGCCCGGCTGCTGCGCGCCGCCGCGCCCGGCAGCGACCGCCAGCTGGCCTGGGTCCTGCTGCTGGCCTGGACCGCGACCACCCCCGACCAGCTCGACCTGATCGCCGGGCTGCTCGACGGCGGCACCGAGCTGCCCGGCCTGGTCGTGGACACCGGGCTGCGGTGGGCGCTGCTGCGCCGGCTGGCCGCCGCGGGCCGGGCCGGGGACGCCGAGATCGACGCCGAGCTGGCCCGTGACCACACCGACGCCGGCCGGCGGCACGCCCTGGGCAGCCGGGCCGCCATCCCGGACGCCGAGCACAAGGCCGCCGCGTGGCGGCTGCTCGCCGAGACTCAGGAGCTGGGCACCGCCGGGGTCAGCGACGTGGCGCTCGGCTTCGTCCTGCCCGAGCACGCGGCGCTGCTCGCCCCGTATACCGAGCGGTACTTCGCGGTGCTGCCGGAGATCTGGCCCGCGCGCAGCGAGCACTTCCGGGCCATGCTCGCCCAGGCGCTGTTCCCCTCGTGGTCGGCCTCGCCCGAGCTGGTCACGCGCATCGACGCGTTCCTCTCGGCGGCCGAGCGCGACACCGGCCTGGTCCGGCTGCTGACCGAGCAGCGCGACATGGTCCAGCGCGCCCTGGCCGCCCGCGACCTGCCCGGCTAGCGGGCTAAAATGGAGGAGCGCTGCCGCACCGGCCGCGTTAGACTGCGACTAATCCCCTCAGGCGCTTCGGTGACTGAGTGCGAGGCCCCCGGGCAGCCGGGGGCCTCTGCGTTTTCTGGGCCCCGGGCAGCGCAGTCACCAGGCGGCAGGCTTAGTGATCTTCCGGCCGCGTGAGTCGGTGAGCTGAGACGGGAACTGGCTTGCGGCCAGCGCACCGGGCCGAAGCTGCTTGAAGAACGTGGCTTGCAGGGCGCGGCTGCGCCTGCGCGCTTCGCGCGGGTTGATGACTCCAGTGGTAAGACCGAGTTCGTCATGGGCAAGCGGAGCGGCTCGGTCGGACTAGATCTGCGGTCCTGGACAGACCGCTGACCCAGCTGGGCAGTGGGACCTCGGACGCTCACGCTGGCTCTAGTCGAGGCTGGCCAGCTCTTCGGCGGACAAGTGGAGGATTCCATGCCGCCGCGCCGACCGTGACGGCAACGTGCGCGTGCCGGCAGCTAGCGAACAGCTGCGATGAGCGCGTCAAGCTGGCCCCGCACTCGGGCCGCGGTGAGATGGTCGAAGTAGTCGCGCGAGCTGACGATCTCGCCGTTGCGGACCCGGAGCACGAAGATGCCCGGCAGCGCGAACGGCTCCCCGGTGCTGGCCATGGTTCCCTGATACTCGAACTCGGCGACGATCACCTCGGGATCGGTCGTCTGGTGAATGGTGATGTTCGCCGCCCGGCGGTGCGGCGCAGGGCCTGCGCCGGCCGGCGTGAAGTGCTCACGAAGCTCGTCACGGGTGCGCAGCGCGGCGGGGCGAAGCGGGTCGAACGGGTGCACGACGCGGGTCTGCTCGGCATAGAGGTCGGGCAGTTCCTCCCAGCGGCCCTCGGCAACGCCGTTCACCAGCGCGAGGAAGACCTCTGACGGGCTGAGGGACTGGACCATGGGATCTCCTGTTATCCGGTGCGGGCGCATCGCCGCGCGTGGGCAGTATCCGGAGTGGCGACTCCGAATATACGGAGTCGCCACTCCGGATGTCAATCGAAGCCTTGGGCCAGGGCGGGGAAACTGGCGGGCATAGGCTCTTGGGCGATCTCGTCTCGCTGCCGGGCAGGAGCGTTCGGATGCCGCAAGTCGCGTTGCTTTCCAGGGTCAGGGCGAAGCAGGGGCAGGGCGCGGCGCTGATCGTCGCGTTCCGGCCGGTGTTCGAGCTAGCGGAGCAGGAGCCGGGCACGCTGGTCTACGCCCTGAACCGGTCCGCGGACGATCCCGACGTGTTCTGGGTGTCCGAGCTCTACGCCGACGACGGGGCGTTCTCCGCCCATCGGGACAGCGCGGCGATGGTCGCGGCCACGCCGGCGCTGGGCGAGCTCATCGCCGAGGCGGAGGTCACCATCGGGGAGCCGGTGTCCGCGAAGGGCATGCCGGCCTGACCAGCTGACCTACGCGGCTGAGCCTGCTCGGACGGGGTTAGCGGAAGTCGCGGCTGCGGGCGGCGGCGACCACGCGGAGGCGCTGGAGGCGGGTGGCGAGCAGGCTGACCGCCCCGTCCAGCCGTTCCACCCGGCCGTGGATGAGCAGGGCGTCGGCGGCCACGCCGATCTTGCGGTAGCGGTGCCAGACCGCGGGCGGGCAGATGATGTTGGCCATCCCGGTCTCGTCCTCCAGGCTCAGGAACACCACGCCCCGCGCGGTGCCCGGCTGCTGGCGGTGGGTGACCAGGCCGCCCACCACGACGGCCGCGCCGTCCCTGGCGGTGACCAGCTCCCCGGCGGGCAGCACGGACTGCTCGGCGAGCAGGGGCCTGATGTGCTCGATGGGATGGGTCCCGTAGGTCCCGGTGGCCCACAGGTCGGCGAAGGTCTCCTCGGCGGCGGTCATCGGCGGCAGCGGCGGCGCGGCCAGGCCCAGGGTGGTGCCGGGCAGCTGGCCGGGCCGGATGGTGGCCGCGGCGCCGGCCGCCCAGAGCGCCTCGCGCCGGCTCAGCCCGAAGCAGCCGAACGCGCCGGCCAGGGCCAGTGCCTCCAGCGCGGGCACGCCCAGCGCGGTGCGGCGGGCGAAGTCCTCCAGGTCGGCGTAGGGCTGCCCGGCCTCGACGGCGGCGGCCGCGGCCGAGCCGAGGTGGCGGACCTCGGACAGGCCGAGCCGGATCACCGGCTGGTCGCCCTCCTCGGGCTTCTCCAGCGTGGCCAGCACGCCGCTGACGTTGACGTCCACGCCGCGCACCTCGACGCCGTGGCGGCGGACGTCGCCGATCAGGCTGGCGGGCGCGTAGAAGCCCATGGGCTGGGCGCGCAGCAGCGCGGCGGTGAACGCGGCCGGGTAGTAGCACTTGAGCCAGGCGCTGGCGTAGACCAGGTAGGCGAAGCTGATCGCGTGCGACTCGGGAAACCCGTAGCTGGAGAACGCGAGGATCTTGGCGTAGATGTCCTCGGCGATGTCGGCCGGGATCTCGCGGACGGCCATCCCGTCCAGCAGCCGGTCGCGCAGCTCCTCGATCCGCTCCGGGGCCCGCTTGGAGCTCATGGCCTGGCGGAGCCGGTCCGCCTCGGCCGGGGTGAACCCGGCGCAGTCGATGGCGATCTGCATCATCTGCTCCTGGAACAGCGGGACGCCGAGGGTCTTGCCCAGCGCCTGGCGCATCAGCTCGTGCGGCAGGCCGGATTCCTCCTCCCCGTGCCGGCGCCGGATGTAGGGGTGCACCGAGCCGCCCTGGATCGGCCCCGGCCGGATCAGCGCCACCTCGATGACCAGGTCGTAGAACTTCTCCGGGCGCAGCCGGGGCAGCGTCGCCATCTGCGCCCGTGACTCGACCTGGAAGACCCCGACCGTGTCGGCCGCCCGCAGCATCTCGTAGACGGCGGGGTCCTCCTGCGGGATCGAGTGCAGGTTCCAGCGCACCCCGTGCGCCTGCTCCACCAGCTCGAAGCAGTCCCGCAGCGCGGTCAGCATGCCCAGGCCGAGCAGGTCGAACTTGACCAGGCCCGCGTAGGCGCAGTCGTCCTTGTCCCACTGGAGCACCGACCGGCCTGGCATCCGCGCCCACTCCACCGGGCACACCTCCCCCACCGGCCGGTCGCAGATCACCATGCCGCCCGAGTGGATGCCCAGGTGCCGCGGCAGCCGCTGCATCTGCCGGGCCAGCCCGAGCACCGGATCGGGGACGCCCGCGTCCGGCGGGACGGGCTGGCCGGGGGCGTAGGCGCGCGGGCCGACCTGCCGGGACCACTCGTTCTGCTGCTCCGGCGAGTAGCCCAGCGCCCGGCCCGCGTCCCGCAGCGCCATCCGCGGCCGGTAGGAGATGACGTTGGCCACCTGCGCCGCCCGTTCGCGGCCGTAGGTCCGGTAGACGTACTGGATGACCTCCTCCCGGCGCTGGTGCTCGATGTCCAGGTCGATGTCGGGCGGCCCGTCCCGGCCCGAGGACAGGAACCGCTCGAACAGCAGCCCGTGCTGGACCGGGTCCACGCTGGTGATCCCGAGCGCGTAGCAGACGGCCGAGTTCGCGGCCGAGCCCCGGCCCTGGCACAGGATCCGCTCGTCCTCGCAGAACTTCACGATGCTGTGCACGATCAGGAAGTAGCCGGGAAAGGCGAGCTCGTCGATGACGTCCAGCTCGCGGGCGATCTGCGCGTAGGCGCCGTCGACCCGCTCGGCCGACGGGGGGCCGTACCGGCCCAGGGCCTTCTCCAGCACCAGGCCGCGCAGGTAACTGGCCTCCGTGCCGCCGCCGGGCACCGGGAAGTCCGGCAGCCGGGGCGCGATCACGTGGAAGTCGAACGCGCAGGCCGCGGCCAGGTCCAGGGTCCGCTCGACGACACCGGGGTAACGGCTCAGCCGGCGGACCGCCTCGTCGCCGGACCGCAGGTAGCCGCCGCCCGCCGCGGCCAGCCAGCCGTCCATCTCGGTCAGGCTGCTGCGCGCCCTGATCGCCGTGAGCGCCTGGGCCAGCTTCGCCTCCCGCGGCGTGGCGTAGTGGACGTTGCTCGTCGCCACCGTGGGCACCCCGGCCGCCGCGGCCAGCCCGGCCAGCGCGTCGTTGCGCTCATCGTCGGTCGGCTGGTCGCCGACGGTCAGCTCGACGCGGACGTTCCCGGCCCCGAACACGCCGGCCAGCCGCCGCAGCTCCCGCAGCGCGCCGGCGCGGCCGGCCGGACGGCCGCTGAGAGTGGTGGCGCCGAGGGCGGCGGGGACGGTGCCCTTACGGCAGCCGGTGAGGATGACCCAGTGCCCGCCGTGCACCGCGGCCAGCTCGTCCTCGTCGTAGACCGGGCGGCCCTTCTCGCCGCCGGCCAGCTGGGCCGCACTGATCACCCGGCACAGCCGGGCGTAGCCCTCCGGGTCGCGGGCCAGCACCAGCAGGTGACGGCCGCCCGGGTCGGGCGTCCCGGCCCGCGGCGTCCCGGACCGGTCCAGGCTGAGCTCCGCGCCGAAGACCGTCCGCAGCGTGCCGCCGGCCGCCCGCAGCCGCTCCGCCGCCTGGGCGAACTGCGGCACCCCGTACATGCCGTCGTGGTCGGTGATGGCCAGCGCGGCCAGGCCCAGCTCGGCCGCCTCGTCGACCAGCGCCTGGGGGCTGGAGGCCCCGTCGAGGAAGCTGTAGGACGAGTGGCAGTGCAGCTCGGCCCAGCCGGTCGCCGCCCGCACCCGCCGCCGTTGGCCCGCTCGTGCAGGGGCCCCGCTCGCCCCGGTGCCGTCGGGCGGCTCCGGGGCGCGATCTGAGCGCGCGGGACGGGGCGGGGCGGCGGGCTGTCCCGGCGAGCCTTTAGGCCAGGACAGGCGCCGCTCGAGCTCCCGCCACGGTATAGGCGGGTTGTCGAACCCCACAGTTCCCCTCCCCCGATCACTCGCCTCCCGCACCGCGCCCCGAGCGGCTGGCTCATCTTCGATCAGCATAGCGAGACACAGTGACATGTCTAATCGAGTTTCAAATAAGAATTCGAGTTCCGCCCACTCTGGACTCACGAACCTGGCCGCAACCACGGGCCAGCCATGGCGTTGCGGCCGCTCGCGAGCCCGTCCGCCCCGCCGCCGAACGACGTGGCTGCAACAACGACGCTGCTACAGCGGCGTGAGAGCAACAACCACGTCGTTACGGCCGCGAGCCGCTGATCTTGGCGCGGGGCGGGCGGGGCAGCTGAGGCGGACGTCGTCTTCTGTGGCGGATCGTCCGGGCGAGCTCACCTGGCAGATGCCCGGGCCGACCGCCCGAACGCGGCCCACCGCCCGAACGCAGGCCCACCGCCTGAACGCGGGCCGACCGCCCAGAACGCAGGCCGACCCGCCCCAACGTAGGCCGACCCGCCAGAACGCCGGCCGACCCGCCAGAACGCGCGCCGACCGCGGGAACGGCGTAGGCGCGTCGGTGGCGGCTGCGAGGATGCCGTCATGGACGAACCGACGCCGTCAGCCGAGCCCGTGCTCACCCGCCAGGAGATCTCGACCGCCATCACCGGGCTGGGCTGGCGGCTCATCCTGGGCGCCTTGCAGACCTACGTGCCGGTCACGTCGCTGGCCGAGGCCGTGCGGGTGGTCGCGGACGTGGCCGACGCGACCGGCGCCCGCGGCCGATCAGAGCCTGCGGGCCGATGTCCGCAGCGACCGGGTCGTGCTGACCCTCCGGTCGTTCGCCACGGGCCGGGTGACCAGCCGCGAGATCGACCTGGCCCACCGGATCTCGGTACTGGCCAGCGGCCTCGGCCTGGCGACCAGCGCCGACGGCGCCGCGCCTGAGCCAGCACGGGCGCCGGCGGCAGCGGAGGCACCAGAGACGACAGTGGTGCCAGACACGACAGGGGTACCAGAGACGGCAGAGGCACCAGGGTCGGTGGAGGCACCAGGGTCGGCACAGGAACCGCGGACGGTGCAGGGGCTGGAGATCGGGATCGACGCGCTAGACATCCCGGCCATCCGGCCGTTCTGGCGGGCGGTACTCGGCTACGTAGACGAGCCCGGCCAGGACGGCCCGCCGAACGGGCTCGTCGACCCTGTCGGCCAGGGCCCCGCGATCTGGTTCCAGCAGATGGACGCGCCGCGGCCGCAGCGCAACCGGATCCACTTCGACGTCTCGGTGCCGCACGACGAGGCGGCCGGCCGGATCGCCGCGGCGCTGGCCGCGGGCGGCCGGCTCACCTACGACGAGGCGCCGGCCTTCTGGGTGCTGGCCGACCCCGAGGGCAACGAGGCCTGCGTGTGCACCTGGCAGGGCCGCGACTAGCAGCCCGGGCCGGGCCTGACTGCCCGGGCTGGATCGCGCTGCTCGCCGCGATCGGGCCAGCCCGGCCGGGCCGGCGGGTGTGAGCAACAGAACATAGGCAAGTTATATAACTGCCTTATATACTTGTCGCTATGCAACTTCCCACCGCGGATCAGCTCCCCACCGCGGATCAGCTCGCGATCGCGGATGAGCTGGAGCGCGTGAGCCTGTGGGCCCGGCGCGGCATGCCGGCCCGGATGAGCAGCACCAGCATCACCACGCTCGACAGCCTCGAGCACTCGGGGCCGATGCGGATCACCGACCTGGCCGACCTGCAGGGCGTCACCCAGCCCGGCATGACCACGCTGGTCAACCGGCTGGCGGCGGACGGCTACGCGGAGCGCTTCGCCGACCCCACCGACGGCCGGGCCGCCCTGGTGCGCATCACGCCGGCCGGACGGCAGGTGCTGACCGAGCGGCGCGCGGCCCGGTCGGCGGCCATCGGCGGCGCGATCTCCCGGCTGCCCGCCGAGCACCAGCGCGCGCTGAGCGCCGCGGCGCAGGCGCTGCGCGCGCTGACCCAGATCCCGCCGAACTACGAGAAAGGAACTCCATGAGTCACACGAACGCCGCGGCGCACGCGCCGGCCGAGCAGGCGGGCACCAGCCCGTTCCGGCAGCCCAAGGCGGTCTGGGCGGTCGCGTTCGCGTGCGTGATCTCGTTCATGGGCATCGGCCTGGTCGACCCGATCCTGCCCTCGCTGGCCGGCAAGCTGCACGCCAGCCCGAGCCAGGTGGAGCTGCTGTTCACCAGCTACCTGGTCGTCACCGCGGTGATGATGCTGGTCACGGGCTGGGTGTCGAGCCGGATCGGCGCCAAGTGGACCCTGGTCAGCGGCCTGGTGCTGATCGTGATCTTCTCCGCGCTGGCGGGCACGTCGGGCAGCATCGGGGGCATCGTCGGCTTCCGCGCGGGCTGGGGCCTGGGCAACGCGCTGTTCATCGCCACCTCGCTGGCGGTCATCGTGGGCTCGGCCAGCGGCGGCTTCGCGGGCGCGATCGTGCTGTACGAGACGGCGCTCGGGGTGGGCATCGCGACCGGCCCGCTGCTCGGCGGGCTGCTGGGCAACATCAGCTGGCGCGGCCCGTTCTTCGGCGTGGCGGTGCTGATGGGCATCGCACTGGTCGCCACGCTGGTGCTGCTGGAGAAGACGCCCGTGCCGGCCCGGCGGGAGAGCATCACCGAGCCGATCAAGGCGCTGCGGCACCGCAGCCTGGCCACCACCAGCATCGTGGGCCTGCTCTACAACTGGGGCTTCTTCACCCTGCTGGGCTACTCGCCGTTCCTGATGCACCTGTCGCCGCTGCGGCTGGGCGCGGTGTTCTGCGGCTGGGGCGTGCTGGTGGCGCTCTTCGCGGTGTTCGGGGCGCCGCGGCTCAAGGCCCGGTTCGGCACGCCGCGCACCCTGTACGTCAACCTCACGCTGCTGGCGGCCGACCTGGCGGTGATCGGCATCTGGCCGGGCCGGCCAGGGGTGGTCATCGTGGCGGTCATCGTGGCCGGCGCGTTCCTGGGCGTGAACAACACGCTGGTCACCACCGCGGTCATGAGCATCGCCCCGGTGGAGCGGCCGGTGGCCTCGGCGACCTACGGTTTCGTGCGCTTCATCGGCGGCGGCCTGGCCCCGTTCGTGGCGGCCAAGCTGGTCGTGCACTACAACGTGCACGTGCCGTTCCTGATCGGCGCGGCCACCGTGGTGGCGGCGGCGATCGTGCTCACCACGGTGCACAAGGCCCTGGACGCGGCCGACCGCGGCCTGGTGGCCCAGCCCGAGCTCACCGACCTGGACCGGGTGGAGCGCGAGGACGAAGTGCAGGTCAGCGCGGGTCTCGGCAACGTCGACTGAGTGCTGGCGCCCGGCCCGCCCCGGACGACCGTCGCAGTTCGTCTTGTCAGGTAATTCCTGACGTCGTAAGGTACCGCCTGACGGCGTCAGGATGTGCCTGACACGAGACGGGAGATCCGGAGATGACGATGGCGGACGAGGCGAGCACGGACACGGCCACGACGAGCGCGGCCTGCTCGTTCTGCCTGAAGGCGGCGGCGGACGTGCAGACGCTGGTGGCCGGGCCGGGCGTGTTCATCTGCGACGAGTGCGTCGGGCTCAGCGCGGAGATCATCGCGGCCGAGCCGGAGGTCACCCCGGAGATGTCGGCCGCCTGGAACCAGAACCTCTCGGACGAGGACCTGCTGGCGCTGCTGCCCAAGGTCGCCACCGCGCAGGCCCAGGCCGAGCAGCAGCTCACCTCGTGGGTGCGCAAGGCGCGCGCCCGCGGGATCACCTGGACCCGGATCGGGGCGGCGCTGGGCATGACCCGCCAGTCGGCCTGGGAGCGGTTCTCCGGCGAGGAGTAGCCCGAGGGCGCCGGGTCAGCGGTTGTCGACCCGGAGCAGGTCCTGCTCGGCGAGCAGCTTGTCCAGCCGGGCCTGGTCGACCCGGCTGACGAGGGCACCCTCTTCCTGCCGGTCGCGGACGCACTTGGCCAGGGTGAAGGCCGAGGTGATGGTGTACAGCAGCCCGAGGGCCAGGAAGGCGCGGACCCAGCGGGAGTCGGCCAGGTAGCCGATCCCGATCAGGGTGGCGCCCAGGGAGACGGCGAACGAGATCACCGTCTGGCTGTAGAACGCGCTGGTGGTGCGGGGTCTCAGCGGTGTGCTCATGGCGTCCATGGTCGGCGGCCGCCGGGCGCGGCGCCTGAGCACATCTACTCAGTCAGGCTCACTCCGGCGGGATGATCGGTGACACCCGGCCAGCGGGCGGCGACGCGCTGGCGGGCGAGCCGTTCGCGCGAGGTGGCCAGGCTGACCCGGCCGGGGTTGCGGCGCCAGGTCCGGCCGATCAGGTCGGCCAGGCCATGCGGGGCGCACACCTCCAGGCCGCCGGAGGCCGGGTCACCAGGAGCCGGGTCGCCGGGAGCCGGGTCACCAGGAGCCGGGTCGCCCGCGGCCCGGCGGATGGCCACGCAGGTGGCGGTCTCCGGCCAGGTGGCCACGGCCTCGTGGACGCTGGCGAACGGCGGCACGGGCGGGCCGCCGAAATACTCGTGGAACCAGGTGTGCACCGCCGCCTGGTTGGACGCCTCCCAGGGCCGGACGGCCAGCTCGCCCAGCCGCCGCTGCGCGGCCTCGTCGCGCGCCCGGCTCAGGTCGCCCGGATCGAAGAAGACCACGTCCACGTCCCGGACCAGCGCCGGGTCGAAGCCGTCGTGCAGCTGCCCCCAGACCACGTCCCTGATGACCCCGGCCCCGATCCAGGCGTCGGGCAGGCCGCTGGCCGCGACCGCGTCCAGCGCCGAGGCCAGCCACGGCTCGGCCAGCACGCTTTGCGCCAGCTCGCGGGCCAGCCCCGGCTCCGCGCCCGGACACTCGTGCCGCCGGGCCGGGGCGGTTTTATTGCCGTGACCGGGCGGCGGAGGCGGTCCTAGGGTGGCGGGCATGGAGACCATGGTGCCGGTAGGCACGGACAAGGTGTGGGCCGAGGACTCGGGGGGCGACGGCCCCGTGGTCGTGCTCTCGCACCCGGGAGTCGGCGACTCGCGGATCTGGGATCCGGTCTGGCCCGCGCTGACGCAGGCCTGCCGGGTCATCCGGTATGACGTGCGCGCCTTCGGCCGCTCCCCCGCCGCGACCAGGGACTACACCCGGCTGGGCGACCTGCGCGAGGTGCTGCGCCACTTCGGGGTGGACCGCGTGCACCTGGTCGGGTGCAGCATGGGCGGCGAAACGTCCATCGACCTGGCCCTGGCCGAGCCGCACCGGGTCGAGACGCTGACCCTGCTGTGCCCCGGCGTCACCGGCTACCCCTGGCCCGACGAGCCGCCCGAGCTGATCGCGCAGTTCGAGGCCCTGGGCGCGGCCGGCGACGTGGACGGCATCGTCGCGGCCTACCAGCGCATGTGGGCAGCGGCCGGCCCCACTCCCGAGGTGCTCGAGCAGCTGCGCTCGGCGGTCCGGGCCGAGCCCAACGCGGAGGAGTTCCAGCGCCCGGACGAGCCGCCCGCGTTCGACCGGCTGTACGACCTGCGCCTGCCGACCGTGCTGATGCTCGGCGACGTGGACCGGACGGTGCTGATCGCCTGCGACGAGGAGATCGCCCGGCGGATCCCCGGCTGCCGGCTGATCTGGATGCCCGGCGTCGACCACCTGCCCCCGCTGCGCGAGCCGGCCCTGATCACGCGGACGATCCTCGATCAGGTCCTGGGCTCCGCCGCCGGGGGGTGACCGGTCTGGATATCCCAAACGAGAGGCCGAATTCCTCAGTCGTAGCTTGCTTCCAGCATCCAGCGACCGTCCTGGACGACCGCGAGCCAGGCGCTGCCGTCGTCAGCTACGAGCTGAAACCGGGCCTGGCGGCGGGCGTGCGCCGGGTCCCACCACCGCTCGGTCACCGGCCAGGGCCCGGCCCAGGCCGTGATGGCACGCTCTGGCCCGTCGCCGGCGGTCAGCCGCGCGGGCGGGGCGGACAGCTGGGCCCGCCCGGTGACCGACACCACCGCCCCGCTGGCGTCGGTCACCGTGGCGAGTAGCGGGACCGGGTACACGGTGGCCGGGGCCGGCGCGGGGATCTTGCCCGGCCACGGGCGATCGGCCGGGCGGGACGGCGTCCCGGCGTCCCCGAACGGGACCAGCAGCACCTGATCGGCTGGCCGCCGGCCGCCGGCCAGCACCGGGCGGGTCACCGCGCCGTGCCCGAGCATGGCCTGGACCCGGATCGCGGAGCGGGCCACCCGGTCGGTGACCACCGCGTCGCCCCACAGCCCGAGCTGCCGTCCGGTGGCCCGGACCAGCTGGTCCGGGATCAGCCGCAGCAGCGTGATCCCGCTGCCCTGCTCCGGGTCGGCCTCCTGGCCGGTCCGCCAGGCGTCGAGCTGCCAGCGGACCCGCTCGGCGACGGCCAGCCCGGACAGCAGCCCGTCGTGCCGCCAGAACCGGCTGATCTCCCGCCCGTCCTCGCAGCGCACCAGGACCTGGACCCGGACGCAGGCCAGGCCGCGGGCGGCCAGCCCGGCGTGCAGCGACTCGGCCAGTGACTTGGCCGTGAACACCACCGGCTCGGCCTGCTCGGCGGGCGGGTCGAACTCGCCGCTCACCGACAGGTCGGCCGCCGGCGGCCGGGGCACCAGCGGCCGCGGGTCCAGCCCCCGGGCCAGCCGGTGCGCGAGCGCGCCCGAGGCCCCGAACCGGCTCGCCGCCTCCGCGGCGGGCAGCGCGGCCAGCTCGCCCAGGGTGGCGATGCCCAGCCGCGGCAGCAGGTACTCAAGCTCGGGGCGGCCCAGGACGCTGACCGGCTGCCCGGCCAGGAACGCGGGCGTATCGCCGCGCGGCACGATCAGGCCGGCCGGCCCGGCCGGGCTGGGCGGCACCGTGCGGGCGGCCAGTCCCGCCGCGAACAGGCCGTCGGCCACCCCCGTCTGGCAGGCGAAGCCGGCCCGGCGCACCGCCGTGGCGATCTTCTCGGCCAGCGCGGCCTCACCGCCGAAGTACCGGGCAGGCCCGCGAACGCCGATCGCGCAGGTCCCCGGCCGCAGGATCTCGACCTTGGGACAGAACTCCCCGACCACGGCCACCACGGGCTCAAAGGCCCGCGCCGCCGGGCCCGGTTCCTCGTCCGGCTCCTGCTCCGGCTCCGGCCAGCCGGCGCAGCACAGCACCAGCACCCGGTCCGGCACGTGGGCCCCGCCCCCGGGCGACCTCGTCACGGCCGGGTCACCCGGTGCTCGCCAGCCCGGTGCTCGCCAGCCCGAGGCCGGCGGGGTCAGCGGCGTCGGCCGCCTTAGCCACCGCGGCCACCGCGCCATCGGGGCCCGGCAGCCACAGCCACTGCGTCCGCGGCCGCGTGCCCCGGCCCTCCGCCACCACTTCCGCCTTGCGGGCCCGCAGCCGCCCGTGCCCCGCGCCGATGCCGGCCCACTCGTGCCGGGCGACCCGCAGCCGGGCCTGCGCCCCGTCCCACTCCCCCGCCACGAGCAGCACGCTCCCGTAGCGGCGGGCGACCGCCTCCAGCTTGCGCCGCAGCTGCGCGGACGGCCGGTCCGGCGGCCGCAGCAGCACGATGTCGCAGCCGTCCAGCAGCGACGCCACCACCTGCGGCCAGCTCCCGCCCGGCTCGGCGATCAGCAGCAGCCGGCCAGGGTCCAGGCCCAGGTCCAGGCCCGCGAGCACGCCCAGCGACGGCAGGCCGACGACGGCGCACCACGCCCCGGCGTGCGACGCCCCCGCGGCCAGCGCGAGGCACAGCAGCCCCCAGGCGCCGGTCGTGATGACCTGCCCGCGCGGCAGCCCGCCGGAGGCCAGCAGCCCGCGCAGCGGCGGGAGCACGGGCAGCACGCTCTCGCCCGGCGCCGCCAGCTTCCGCGCCGCCGCCCCCAGCGCCGTCAGCTCCGGCAGCCCGGCCCGCTGTGCCGCCAGCCCCTGTGCCGCCAGCCCCTGTGCCGCCGCTCCCTGGACCGCCAGCGCAGGTACGGCGGCCGAGCGTACCGGGGCTGGCGGCGGGGAGAGCGCCGTGGCCTGCGCCATCTCCGCCCCCATACGCCCACTATCGAATACGTATTCGACGAAAGTCAAGTCGCCTCGCCCCGGAACGAGCAAGCATCCGTCACATGAAGCCGGACCGCTCCGTGACCGGTTAACTCGTTCACCCGGTACCTTCAGGACCCCGGAATTACGCGGAACGCAGGTGTGCGGACGCGTGACCACAGGTTCGGTGCATCTTCCCCGATGCGGACCGAACCTGATGCGGACTGAACCTCGTGCGTAGGCCAGACGTGTGATCGGGAGACAGAACCGATCACCGCGGCGGCGTGCTGTCCGCACGCCGGGCAAAGAGGTCTGAGATGCGCAACACGGCATCCGCCGACGACACGCCCCCGGACAACGTCAGCGGCGCGGCTGCCGACGATTCAGCGGCGGTGCCGGACGGTGCCTCCGCGGAGGACTCGGGTTGCGACTTGATCTTGAAGTTTGACACCCTGACGCCGGTCGCCGGTCCCCATGCGAATTCGGCCAGTGCCGTCCGGGGAATAGCCGGCGGCGGGCTCCCCTGGGTGCTCGAGGCCGGATCGGGCTCACTCAGCCGCGACGGTCATCTGCTGGTCCGGATACGCGGGCTGGTACTTGCCCGTCATCCCTCGGTGCCGGACTCCCTGCGCGGGACGAATCCGTTTCCCGCCTTCCGGGCTGTCGTCAGCTGCCTGCGCATCGGCCCAGACGGCACCGCCGCCATCGCCAATGTCAGCACGGGGGACTTCGAGGCCAGCTCGCGCGGGAACTCTGATATCGATGCGAGGGTGAGCCTTCCGCAGCCCTGCACCGCACCGATCGTGCTGGTGACCGGCCCGAGCGGGGCCGAGTCCTGGTTCGCGGTTACCGGGAGATGAGCCAAACGGGCTTCACGTGGGCCTCATGGCCGGATCCGGGCAGACGGATCGGCCATTGTCCTGGCCGGGTGCGGCCTGATCGACGGGGACTAAAGCCCGGTCGATGAGGCCCAGCGCATCGGCGGTGGTCAGCGACTCTATCCGGTTGCGGACGCCGAGCTTTCTGAAGAGCCGGGCCTGGGTATTTTCCACGGTCTTCACCGCGATACCCAGCGTGCGGGCGGTCTGCCGGATCGTGTGACCGCGAGCTATCGAGCTAAGGATGTCGTACTCCCGCGCCGTGAGCTTAGGCATCGCCGGTGCCGGAGCAGGCGCCCATTTCAGCAGCACTTCGGCATATCCCCAGCTCATCACTATCAGGCCCTGCGCCACGGCATTCAGGGTAGGGACCAGCCCGGCGGCGGCGTCGGCCTTGGCCACCACGCCGCTCGCCTGCCGCGCCAGAACGTCGGCGATGGCCAGCCGCTCGGGGACATCGCGGTCGTAGACGATGACGGTGGGGGCACCCAGCGCGATGGTCACCGGCCAGTCCTCGGGCTCCGGATCGACGAGCACCACGACAATGGGGCCGCGCTGCCACCACACCCAGTGATCGCGGATCAGGTCTTCGCGCTTCATCACGACGACGAGCGGCACGCTCTCGGAGATCAGTTGCTGCGCTATCTCATCCCGGTCCTTTCCGGCCGGGCCCAGTAAGACAGCGAGCAGGGCGCGCCCGGGCTCGCCGGCCTGCTTTTGCGGGACCGGGCCCCGCAGAGGCACGGTTGCGGGCGGGCCGGGCTGGAGTAATCCGAGCCCGATCGCCTTGGCCACCGCATGGCTCTGGTTGCCAACCCCGAGTTTCTCGTAGATGCTCCGCTTGCGGTTCTCCACCGTGCGCGGTCGCAGCTCGAGTAGCGCCGCGATCTCGGAAGCGGTATGACCGGCGCTCATCAGGAAAACGATCATCATCTCCCGCTGAGTGAGCAGCGGCGGGATGGCTGGAGCCGAAGTCTTGCCGGTGACCGACATAGGGATCTCCGTAATGAAGCCCCCCGGTACGGTGCTGCGCACGGCAGCGATGGCGCGGACCTCCATCCGCAGAGGCAAACACAGATGCGTAGTCTTGGCAGTCGATCACAGCAAATGGGGCGCGTGGCAAGCCACGCCCGGAAGGGCCCGGGAAGGCCGCCTTGGCCGAAGTGCGCATTAAGGCGTGGCCATTGATGTCCAGATTTGTCCGTGAGGGCGCTGTTCGCGAGCTTGATCGAACAGATACAACCACGATGGCCTCTGGACTGTGCGGATGGACCCGCCGAGGCCTACTCACGGTCTCGGCCACTAACTGTACGTTAAAGGAGCCGCGCAATGGCAGCTAGGACGAAACACCCCTAGGGGGGCGAATGGACGGAGACGAGGAGGATGACGGTCGCCTCGTCGAAGGCGTCGCTACGGATAGTAATCTGCAGCTGCCATTGTCCGGTAATGGTCACCGTGACTGGTGCGCTAGCGTACCGCCCCGGGCCGGCCCGGGTGAGCGCCACAGCCAGCGGGCCGAGGTGATCAGTCCGGCGATGGGGGCAGGAACCGCTGACACTGGCGCTCGCAGCGCGGCGATGCGGATGCGGGCCATCGGCGGCCCTTCGGCCGTCACGGGCCTTTGCTCAGCCAGGGAGACGCGGCCAGGGCGTTTAGAGTCCTGGGCATGCGAGTGGTCCCTCAGCTTCCCCGGGCCCTGCGGTGGGACCACAACGCGCACTATCACCGCTGGCTGCTCCGCCAGCTCCCGGCCGACCCCGAGCGGGTGCTGGACGCGGGCTGCGGGGCCGGCGTGCTGGCCACCCGGATCGCCGAGCGCGCCGGCCGGGTTGACGCCGTGGACCTGTCCCCGGCCATGATCGCCCGGGCCAGGGACCTGCACCCGCAGGCGCCGCGGGTGCGCTGGCTCAGCGGTGACCTGCTCGACCCGGGCCTGCCGCTGGACCCGGACGGCTACGACGCGGTGACCGCGCTGTCCAGCCTGCATCACCTGCCGCTGCGGCCCGGCCTGGCCCGCCTGGCCGGGCTGCTGCGCCCCGGCGGCGTGCTCGTGGTCGTCGGCCTCTACCGGAACGCCAGCCCGGCCGAGTACGCGTTCGAGGCGGTCCGGCTGCCGGCCAACGCGGTGGTGGGCGCGGTGCTGGCGGCGCGCGGCCGGGCCGGCCAGCCGCACGACGCGGGCATGCCCGCCCGGCCGGCCGAGACGTCCTGGACGGAGATCACCGCCGCGGCGCGGGATCTGGTCCCCGGCGCCCGGCTTCGCCGTCATTTCTTCTGGCGGTACTCGCTACTGTGGCACCGGCCGGTGCCTAGCCAAAAAGCGGGCGAACTCCCGGTTACGCCTGGATAGCAGCTGTAAGCAGAAGTGATCACAGGATCAGGATGATATTGACACCAATCTGGCGCAGGAGTAGTGCTAGCGGAATATGAGGCCAGGTACTGGTTCGTCGCGGGGGCGCCACGCGTGGCTGGCGGGCAGGATCACTGTCCTGGTGGCCATTGTCGTGGCGGGGACCCTGGCGGTCGTGCACTACGCCAACATCGGCCAGGCCCTGGCCAGCAACCCGGACCCGTCCGCCGCGGTCACTGCCACCGTCGACCCGACGATCACGCTGACCCCCGTATCGCACTCATCTGCCCCGGCACTGACTCCGGCGGCGGCGATGAGCAGCACGCCCCCGGCATCGGCATCCGTGTCTCAGTCACCGTCGCCGAGCCCTAGTTCTCCGTCTCCGCACTCGTCGTCCAGCACCCCGCCGCCGGCGGCGCCGAGCCCGCCGCCGGCCGAGCCGAGCCCGCCGCCGAGCACCACGCCGATCCACTTCCGTACCCTGCCGCCGGGGGCCGTGCTGCCCACCGGAGCGGAATGCGCGCACTGGGTAAGAGAAAGCCCGGAACGCGAGATCCGGCCGGGTAACCAGCCCGCTAACCACACCATCGGCCGGCACGTGGGGGCGCATTTCTTCGCCGGCGATACGCCGCCGGCCAACCAGCGGATCGCCCCGCGCATCAATGGCGACTTCACCGGTACCACGGAGGAGATCCTGCGCTGGGCCGCCTGCAAGTGGGGCATCAACCAGCAGGTGGTGTTCGCCCAGGCGGCGGCGGAGAGCTGGTGGCGGCAGGGCCTGCTCGGTGACCGGGGCACCGACGGCAGCGCCTGCCCGCCCGGCCGCAAGCCCACCCGCAAGCACCCCCAGTGCGCGCAGAGCTACGGCATCCTCCAGAACCGGTACTCCAGCGAGAAGAGCGCCTGGCCGGGCCTCGGTGACTCCACCGCGATGAGCGCCGACACCGCCTACGCGATCTGGCGGGCCTGCTACGACGGCGACGAGACCTGGCTGAACACGGTCCAGCACGTCGGCCGCTACCACCGCGGCGACCTGTGGGGCTGCGTGGGCCGCTGGTTGACGGGTCGCTGGCACACTCCGCCGGCCCAGCAGTACATCGCGAAGGTGCAGGCCTACCTGCACGAGCGCATCTGGCTCACCAAGCGCTTCCGGGACCACGCCGCGCCCGCTCCCGTGATCCTGCCCAACCCCGGCGGCAGCCTGCGCCCGGCCTGAGCTGCCGGGCGCGGCGGGCCGGGGCCCGGCCCGCCCCTGGCCTTAGCCTGGTGACCTATGCCGCGCCCCGCCGCCCGAGGCCCCTCCGCCCGAGCCCTGGTCACCCGCTACGCGGTGGCCTGGGCCTACCTGGCCGGGGTGACCATCGCCGGGGTCACCTACCTGCTGCTGCCCCGCGCCGGCCAGGCCTCGGTCCTGCGGTGGGCCAGCACGAACGTGCACAACCTGCATCAGGACCCGGTCGGCTGCCTGGTCGCGTCGGCGTTCTTCCCCTCCGGGTCGGTCGGGGCCTGGCCGCTGCTCATCGCGCTGGCCCTGTTCGGCGCCAACCGCGTGCTCGGGAACTGGCGGACCTTGATGGTCTGCGCGGCCGGGCACGTGATCGGGACGCTGGTCAGCGAGGGCATCGTGGCCTACCGGGTCAGCCACGGCGCGCTGCCGCCGGCCGAGCGGTTCATCATCGACGTGGGGCCGTCCTACGTGGTCGTGGCGGCCGTCGCGGTGGCCCTCCTGTACGGCGGCTGGCTGGCCCGCGGCGCGGCGCTGCTCGACCTGGCCGTGCTGACCTTCGCCGGGGACATCTTCAGCGGGCTGGGCCAGCTCGAGGTGGCGGCCGTCGGCCATACCACCGCGATCGCGACCGGCGCCATCGCCGGCGGCCTGGCCATCTGGCAGCGCCGGGTCTGGCAGCACGGGATCTGGCAGCACCGGGCTCGGCAGCGGCGGGCCGGGAACAACCGAGATGACAAACAACAGGCTGGCCCGCCGTCGGCCGGGCCCGCAGCGGCCAGTCCGGCTGCACCCGCAACCGGATCGTCTCAGGCCGGGGCGACAGCCGGGCGGCGCGCGGCCGACCAGGCGGACCAGCCGCGGCCGCCGGCGTAGCAGACCGCCCCGCCCACCCCCACGAAGAAGCCCACCGGCCAGTTGGTCTGGTAAGACGCCGCGACGGAGACCCAGGCCAGCGCCACGGCGATGACCACCGACAGGACCATGGCCCGCAGCGGGCTGCTGGTCAGCGACCGCGCCGCCGCGGGCGGCCCGATCATCAGGCTGAAGATCAGCAGCGCGCCGACCACCGGCAGGGTCATGCTGGTGGCGACGGCCACCACGAGCAGGAACAGCAGCTCCATCCGGCTGGCCTTCACCCCGCGCGCCTCGCCGGACTCCGGGGCCAGCGAGGACAGCAGCAGCGGCCGGTACATCAGCATGACGGCGACGATGCAGATCAGGCCGCCCGCCGCGATGGGCAGGATCTCGCTGGAGCTGATGCCGAGGATCTCCCCGAACAGCAGGGCGAAGATCTCCGACGAGTACTGCGTGGTGAAGCTGAGGAACAGCGCGCCCAGGCCGAGCATCAGCACCAGCGTCAGCGCGGTCGCCACGTCGTGGCGGCCCCGGCGGCCGAGCCAGCCGATCACCAGCGCCCCGGCCAGCGCGAACACGCCCAGCCCGACCAGCGTGCTGACGCCGATCAGGCTGGCCCCGGCGGCGCCCGCGAAGGCGCCCTGGGGCACGGCGTCGGCCACGAACGCCGACCCGCGCATGACCACGAAGAACCCCACCACGCCGGCCACCACGGCCACGATCGTGGCCACGACCCAGGCGTTCATCATGAAGGGCTGGAACACGGCCGCTACCTCCCGGCCGAGGCGGACGGCGCGGCCGGCGCGGCGAGGCGGGCGGGGCGGACGGGCGAGGGGCGGCGGCGGCAGCGAGCCGGGCCGGGCGCCGCCGGGCGGCTCGGCGGCCGCGGCCGCCGAGCTGCGCGAGCAGGTAGCCGGCGAAGGTCAGCGCGACCACGAAGAAGCTCACCGGCCAGCCGTCGTACCGGGGCGGCCAGGTGAAGCTGTCGTAGGCCAGCACGATGCCCAGCCAGGTCACGGCCACCCCGATCAGGGCGGCGGCCACGGTCGCGAGGCCCGGCCTGCGGGTGATCCGCAGGGCGATGGCCGCCGGGCCGACGAGCAGCGCGGTGGACAGGATGGTGCCCACGGTCAGCGCCGACAGCGACACGGCCAGCGCGATGGCCAGCAGGCAGGCCAGCCCGACGGCGCGGACCCGGATGCCGCGCGCGGCGGCCAGGTCGGCGCTGACCGAGCTGAGCAGCAGCGGCCGGTACAGCACCACCACGATGGCCAGGGCGACCGCGCCGCAGGCGATCACCAGCGGGACGACCGTGGGGCTGAGCGTGAACATGGAGCCGAACAAGATCGTGACGGCGGCCCCGGTCGCGGCGGTGTGCGTGGTGTCCCAGTACAGCAGCAGCGCCGCGATCCCCAGCCCGGCGCCGCGCACGATCCCGGTGGCCAGGTCCCGGCCCCGCGGGCGGCGGATCCCGATCATGTCCATCACGCCGGCCGCCAGCACGCCGGTGCCCGCGAAGCCCAGCAGCGGGCTGATGCCCAGCAGGTAGGAGCCCGAGCCCCCGGTGACGCTGATATCAGCCAGCGCGTGCCCGGCGTAGGACTGGCCGCGCAGCACGGTGAACGCGCCGACGGCGCCCGAGACCAGCGCGGCCACGCCGCCGGTCAGCAGGGCCAGCCGGACCGGCGCGCTGGAGAAGAAGCCGGGCGCGAACAGCAGGTGCAGCAGCCCCGTCACGACTCGCCCGCCCGCGGCTCGCCCGCCCGCGGCTCGCCCGCCCGCGATTCACCCGACCGCTGGCCGGGCCCCGGCGGTGCCTCGTGGCTCAGCGCCTGGCCGTGGCCGACCTGCTCGCCGAGCCGGGCGCCGCCCGCCACCGACTCGCCCGCGGCCGGCGACTGGCCCGAGGTCGGAGAGCAGGCCGCCGCGCCCGCCTCGGACGGGATGTCCAGCCCGTCGCCGGTCCCGGCCACGACCAGGATGCGGCCGTGCACCCGGATCACGTCCACGTGGTGGCCGTACAGCTCGCTGAGCACCTCGGAGCGGACGACCTCGCCGGTCGTCCCGCTGGCCGCCCGGCCGCCGGCCAGGTACACCACCGAGTCCATGACCGGCAGCAGCGGGTTCATCTCGTGGGCCGAGATGAGCACCGACACGCCCCGCTCCGCGCAGACCCTGGCCAGCAGGGCGATGATCTCCTGCGCGCTGCGGATGTCCAGGTTGGCCAGCGGCTCGTCCAGCAGCAGCAGCCGCGGGCTGCTGATCAGCGCGTGCGCGATCATGACCCGCTGCTGCTCGCCGCCGGACAGGTTGCCCACCCGCTCGTCGGCGAACCGCTCGGCGTCCACGGCGCGCAGCATCTCGTCCACCTGCTGGCGCTTGCCACGGCTCGGCAGCGGCAGGCCGAACCGGTGCCCGTCCAGGCCCAGGCCGACCAGGTCGCGGGCGCGCACCGGCATGTCCGGGTCGAGCTGGATCTTCTGCGGCACGTAGCCGACCAGCCCCTTGCGGGCCGCGTGCGGCTGGCCGCAGACGCTGACCGTGCCCGCGGTCGGCGCGACCAGCCCGAGGATCACCTTGAGCAGGGTCGTCTTGCCCGCGCCGTTAGAGCCGATCAGGCCCACGAACTTGCCGGAGCCGATCCGGAACCCGACGTCCTGCAGGACGTCCCGGCCGCCCAGCCGGACGCTCAGGCCATCCACGGCCAGCACGTCGGCGGCGCGGTCCAGGACGGCGGGGGTGGCGGAGGTCATGGTCATAGCTTCTCCGTCGAGACCTTCCCGGTGATCGCCTTCTGGAGCGCATGCACCTCGGCCAGCATCCAGGACTGGTAGCTGAAACCGGTCGGCATCGTCTCGTAAACCCCGACCACGGGGATGCCCGCGCGGTGCGCGTCGGCCAGGAAGGCCTCGGTGACCGAGTCCACCACCTGCTGGTTATAGATGAAGACCTTCACCTTGTGCTGCTCGAACAGCTTGTCCTGAAGCGTCACGTACTGCGGCGGCAGGTCCACGCCGTTCATGACGTCGGCCTGGAGCCCGAACGGGGTCAGGTTGCGGGTGCCCATGGCCTGGAGCAGGTAGTCGCCCACCGGCTCGGTGGTCGCCACCGTGGTCCCGGCGTAGGCCGCCTTGAACCGGGCGATCGCCGCCAGCCAGGGGCGCAGCGAGGCGTCGAACGCCCGCAGCCGGGCCTGGAAGTAGGCCCGGTGCGCGGGCCGGAGCTGGGCCAGGTCACCCGCGATGGCCCTGGCCACGGCGGGCATGGTGCCCGGCGAGTACCACAGGTGCGGGTTCGGGGTGGAGTCGGGCAGCCGCAGCAGGTGCTGCACGTTGACGACCTTGCGCTCGGAGTTGGGCGAGCCCTTCTCGATGCTGTCCATGTACGAGTCGTAGCCGATGCCGTTCTGCACGACGAGCTCGGCGGCCCCGACGACCTCGCTCACGCTGGCGCTGGCCTCGAAGCTGTGCGGGTCGGTGTTGGGGTTGCTCTCGATGGCGGTGACCCGGACGTACTTGCCGCCGATCTGCGAGATCACGTTCGCGTACTCGTTCTCGGCGCCCACGGCCACGACCGTCCCGGTCTTCGCGGTCGCGGTACTAGTCGCCGAGCTGGCCGAGCAGGCGGCGGCCAGCAGGCTGGCGGCCGCCGTCGCGAGGGCTGCGGTGGCCACGCGGCGCAGGGTCATGACTCTCCATGAGTGCTCGGGGCAGCTCAGGACCCGCTCCGGGCGCTGAGCCGCGCTGTGTGGTGCCCCCTTATTACAAATGAAAACGATAACCACTACGGCCCGGACCGTCAAACCGGACCTCTCCCCCCAGGGGCACCAAGCCCAGCCCCGCTCGCAACCCCCTGAGCGGCCCGTGGGAGCGAAGTTGCCGGCCGGGCGCGGCCCAGCCGGGCGCGGCGCGGCGCGGCGGAACTCTATGCGAGCAAGTCGATCGTTATAGTAGTATTTGGTGGTCAGGGGACAAACTGATCAATGCTGTCGGTCGGGTAGATTAAGGGCGTCCTGTGCTGCCGTTCTGGCTGGGCACAGCGCCGACTCTGAGTTCAGAGAGCAATCCCCCAGCGCACCGTCCCGACCCGGGGCTCCGCGCTGCCCCCGCACGTCAGAGCAACGACTCGCCCGGGCCGGGCCAGCCGCCACGCGGCCCTGCCCGCGGCGGGTCACGGCTGCCACCTTCCAGCCCGAAGGCACCATGAGCGACCCTGCCCGCATCACCCCGGCCACTACGGCCGCCCCGGCCAGCCCGCCCAGCCCGGCCGCCCCGGCCACACTGGCCGACCCGACCGACCCGGCCGGCCACCGCCAGCCGCCTGGCAACACCGCCGCCCGGACCCTGGGCCGCCTGGCCATGGCCGGGATCGGCGCCGCGGTCCTGATCATGATCGCGGCCTCGCTGGTCCGCCAGGACTGGATGCGGCCGCCTCTGGTCATGCCCCGCCCCGGGCCACCGTGGGAGTTGCAGAGCCTGCAGGTGTCCCCGGTCGTGATCATCATCGCGCTGTGGCTGGCCGCCATCCTGGGCGGCGCCGGGGTCGTCGCCGGGCTGCTGGCGGCGAGCCGGGGGGCGCGGCCGCCGATGCGGGTCATCGTGGCCGCGGCGGTGGTCGCGGTGGTCGCGCTGGCCGTGCTGCCGCCGGCGGGCTCCAGCGACCCGCTGGACTACGCGGCCTACGGCCGCCTGCTGGTGCTGGGGCACAACCCCTACGTGACCACCCCGCACTTCCTGCGGATGGCGCACGACGCGTTCTCCCGGTCGGTGCCCGCCGAGTGGCAGGACCAGGTCAGCCTGTACGGGCCGTTCGCGTCGCTGGAGCAGTTCCTGGCCGCCCGGCTGGGCGGGGCGTCGCCGGCCCGGACCGTGCTGTGGCTCAAGCTGGGGAACGCGGCCGCGTTCGCGGCGGTGGCGTTCGCGCTGGACCGGCTGCTGCGCGGCCGGCCCGCCCGGCGGCTGCGGGCGCACCTGCTGTGGACGGTCAACCCGCTGCTGCTGTGGGACCTGATCGCGGGCGGGCACGTGGACGTGGTGGCCGCCGCGGCGGGCCTGGCCGGGCTGCTGGCCATCGGCCGCCAGGGCCCGGCGGCCCGGCCGCGCCTGGCGCGGGCGCTGGCCGCGGGCGCGCTGGTCGGCGTGGCCGCCGACATCAAGATCGACTACCTGCTGTTCGCGGTCGGGCTGGCCTGGGGGCTGCGCCGCTGGCCGGCCGCGCTGGTGACGGCGGCGGCCGGGGCGCTGGCGGTGCTGGTGCCGACCTACGCCTGGTTCGGGATGCCGGCGGTGCGGGCCCTGCTGGCGGCCAGGGACCACGTGAGCGCGGACACCATCTACCAGTTCCTCTGGCACGATCCCGGGCACGTGCACCTGCTGGCGCCCGCGTCCGGGCTGCTGGTGCTGGCGCTGGCCGCCCTGCTGCTGCGGCGGCTGCCGCCCGGCGACCCGCTGCGCCCGGCGCTGCGGCCCGCGCTGGCGCTCAGCCTGGCCTGGCTGTCGCTGTGGCCCTACCAGCTGCCCTGGTACTACGCCATCGTGATCTGCGTGCTGGCGCTCTACCCGGCCTCCCGGCTGGACTGGATCGTGCTGGTGCCGCTGACCGCCGCGACGATCTCCAACATGCCGGGCAACCCGCACCTGCCGCGAGCCTGGCTGCGCTCGGTGGACCGGTTCGCGGTGCACTACCAGGCGCCGCTGATCCTGCTGCTGGCCGCGGGCGCGCTGGTGGTCCTGGCGGCGGCGCGGGAATGGGGCCTGCGCGAGCCGCCCCCGCCCCCGCTCCGGCCTCGCGCCGGCCCGGCCCCGGCCGGGTGGGTCAGCCCAGGTCGATGCCCGGGTAGAGGGGGAAGCCCGAGACCAGGTCGGTGGCCTGGCGTGACACGCGGTCGGCCACCTTCTCGTCGAGCAGGAACTTGACCTTGCCCGGCTTGCCCTCGGCGGTCATGCCGGGCGAGGTCTCCTTGAGCACCGTGGCGATCAGGTCCGCGATCGCGTCCATCTCGTCGGTGCCCAGCCCGCGGGTGGTCAGCGCCGGGGTGCCCATCCGGACGCCCGAGGTGAACCAGGCCCCGTTGGGGTCCCGCGGGATGGAGTTGCGGTTGGTCACGATGCCCGACTGGAGCAGCGCCGACTCGGCCTGCCGCCCGGTCAGCCCGAACGAGGAGACATCCAGCAGCACGATGTGGTTGTCGGTGCCGCCGGTGACCAGCGTGACGCCGCGCCGCAGCAGGCCGTCGGCCAGCGCCCTGGCGTTGTCCACGATCCGCTGGGCGTAGTCGCGGAAGTCCGGGGTGCGGGCCTCGGCCAGGGCCACCGCCTTGGCCGCCATGATGTGCGACAGCGGGCCGCCGAGCACCGCCGGGCAGCCCCGGTCCACGTACTCGGCCAGGTCGTCGCCGCACAGCACCAGGCCGCCGCGCGGCCCGCGCAGCGACTTGTGGGTGGTCGTGGTGGTCAGGTGGGCGTGCGGGATCGGGTCGAAGTCGCCGGTCAGCACCTTGCCCGCGACCAGCCCGGCGAAGTGGGCCATGTCCACCATCAGCGTGGCGCCGACCTCGTCGGCGATCTCGCGCATGATCGCGAAGTTGATCAGCCGCGGGTAGGCCGAGTAGCCGCCGATGATGATCAGCGGCCGGAACTCGCGGGCCTGCTCGCGCAGCGCGTCGTAGTCCAGCAGCCCGCTGTCCGGGTCGGTGCCGTAGCTGCGCTGGTCGAACATCTTGCCCGAGATGTTGGGCCGGAACCCGTGGGTCAGGTGGCCGCCGGCGTCCAGCGACATGCCCAGCAGCCGCTGGTTGCCCAGGTCGGCGCGGAGCTTGGCCCACTGCGCGTCGTCCAGGTCGTTGATGTGCCGCTGGCCCAGCGCGTCCAGCGCGGGGCGCTCGACCCGCTGCATCAGGATGGCCCAGAACGCGACCAGGTTGGCGTCGATGCCCGAGTGCGGCTGGGCGTAGGCGTGCGGCGCGCCGAACAGCTCGCGGGCGTGCTCGGCGGCCAGCGACTCGATGGTGTCCACGTTCTTGCAGCCGGCGTAGAAGCGGCGGCCGATCGTGCCCTCGGCGTACTTGTCGCTGAACCAGTTGCCCATGGCCAGCAGCACCGCGGGCGAGGCGTAGTTCTCGCTGGCGATGAGCTTGAGCGAGGCTCGCTGGTCGTTGAGCTCGGCCACGATGGCGTCGGCCACCCGCGGCTCCACGCCCCGGATGACGCCCAGCGCCGAGCGATAGGCCGCCGACTCGAGCTCACTGACCGACTGCTGCACCACGGCATCCCTCCTGGACTCCACCGGTCCTGACCTCGACCGGTGCCCACATGCTAGTTGGGGGGTAACGCGGCGCGCACCCCGCGTCGCCCGCGCGGCCGCCCGTTGTAGGTTGCTGTGCATGACTGAGCAACCCGCCGCGCAACCGGCCGCGCAGCCCGCCGCGGATATCGGCGTCACCGGCCTGGCGGTCATGGGCCGCAACCTGGCCCGGAACCTGGCCCGGCACGGCTACGCCGTCGCGCTGCACAACCGCTCGCCGGAGCGCACCCGCAGCCTGGTCGCCGAGCACGGCGGCGAGGGCACGTTCGTGCCCAGCGAGTCCATGGCCGGCTTCGTGGCCAGCCTGCGGCGGCCCCGCGCGGTCATCATCATGGTCCAGGCCGGCCCGGCCACCGACGCCGTGATCAACGATCTGACCACCCTGCTGGACGAGGGCGACATCGTGGTCGACTGCGGCAATTCGCACTACACCGACACCCGGCGCCGGGAGGCCGCGCTGCGCGAGCTCGGGCTGCACTTCGTGGGCTGCGGGGTGTCCGGGGGCGAGGAGGGGGCGCTCAACGGGCCGAGCATCATGCCGGGCGGGTCCCGCGAGTCCTACGCCCGGCTGGGCCCGATGTTCGAGTCCATCGCGGCCCAGGTGGACGGCACGCCCTGCTGCGTGCACGTCGGCCCCGACGGCGCCGGGCATTTCGTGAAGATGGTGCATAACGGCATCGAGTACGCCGACATGCAGCTCATCGCGGAGGCCTACGACCTGCTGCGCACCGGCCTGGGCGAGGACCCGGCCCGGATCAGCGAGATCTTCCGCACCTGGAACGAGGGCGACCTGGACTCGTTCCTCATCCAGATCACCGCCGACGTGCTGGCCCACAAGGACGCCAGGACCGGCCGGCCGTTCATCGACATCGTGCTCGACCAGGCCGAGCAGAAGGGCACCGGCCGCTGGACCGTGCAGAGCGCGCTGGACCTGGGCATCCCGATCACCGGCATCGCCGAGGCCACCTTCGCCCGGTCGCTGTCCGGGCACGCCGACCAGCGGGCCGCCGCCCGCGAGGCGTTCGGCGGCCAGGCCGACCAGCTGGACGGCATCGACCCGGACGCGTTCACCGAGCAGGTCCGCCGGGCGCTGTACGCGTCCAAGGTGGTGGCCTACGCCCAGGGCTTCGACCAGATCGCCGCGGGCAGCGCCGAGTACGACTGGAACATCGACCGCGGCGCCATGGCCACCATCTGGCGCGGCGGCTGCATCATCCGGGCCCGGTTCCTGGACCGCATCAAGGAGGCCTACGACGCCGACGCCGACCTGCCCAGCCTGCTGGTCGCGCCCTACTTCGCCGACGCGGTCCGGGGCGGGGTGGACGCCTGGCGGCACGTGGTGGCCCAGGCCGCCATGGCCGGCATTCCCACGCCCGCGTTCTCCTCGTCCCTGGCCTACTACGACGGGCTGCGCCGGGACCGGCTGCCCGCCGCGCTGATCCAGGGCCTGCGGGACAACTTCGGCGCGCACACCTACCGGCGGGTGGACGCCGAGGGCAGCTTCCACACCGAGTGGGCGGGCGACCGCAGCGAGCACCCCGCCTGAGCCCCAGCCGGAGCGTCAGGCCGGCGGCTCGTCCTGCGCCCGCCGGACCAGGTCATAGGCGTCGTTGCGGGACACCCCGGCCACGTCCCTGACCACGTCGCGGATCACGCTGGGCTGGACCCCGTGCCCCAGCAGCGACCGGGCCAGCCGCTGGCCGAGCTCCTCGCTGCCGGTGTCCTCCCCCGCGCCCGCCACCACCAGCGTGTACTCGCCGCGCACCTCGTCGCGGGCGGCCAGCTCGGCCTCGATCTGGGCCAGCCGCCCGCGCAGGTACTCCTCGCCCGGCTTGGTCAGGTTGCGGGCCAGCGCCGCGTCCCGGTCGCCCAGCACCTCGCGCAGGTCGCCGAGGGCCTCGAGCAGCCGGTGCGGCGCCTCGAAGAAGATCAGCGTGGCGGGCACGCGAGCCAGCGCCTCGGCCGCCGCCCGCCGCGCCGCCGACTTGCGCGGCAGGTAGCCCGCATAGTGAAAACTGTGGGTCGCCAGGCCCGCTCCGGTCAGCGCCGTGATCACCGCCGACGGGCCCGGCAGCGGGCGGACCCGGATGCCGTCGGCAATCGCGGCGGTCACGATGCGGTAGCCGGGGTCGTTGACCAGCGGGGTGCCCGCATCGGTGATCAGCGCCACGTCCTGGCCCCCGGCCAGCGTGCGCAGGAGCTGCGGGCTGCGGGCCTGCTCGTTGTGGTCGTAGTAGCTGACCAGCCGCGCGGTGATGTCGTGGGCCCGCAGCAGGGTCATCGCCTTGCGGGTGTCCTCGGCCGCGATGACCGGCACCGAGCGCAGCACCTCGAGGGCCCGCAGCGTGATGTCGCCGGGGTTGCCGATCGGCGTGGGCACCAGGTACAGGGTGCCCGGCTCGGCCGCGCCTGCGGTAGCTGCCATCGCCCTCTCCGCCGATTCCTGTGACCACCAGGGGTATACACGGGTAACCGTACAATGGAGCTGATCTTGCTCATCGTTCCCGCACGTACTGGAGTCAGCCCAGGATGTCAGCCCGGCCCGCCGTGGTCCTGCTCAGCGGAGGTCTTGACTCCGCGACCGTACTCGCGATCACCCGCGCCGACGGCTTCGAGCCCTACGCGCTGAGCTTCCGGTACGGCCAGCGGCACAGCGTCGAGCTGGAGGCGGCGGCCCGGGTGGCCGCCGCCCTGGGCGCCGCCCGGCACGTGGTGGCCGACATCGACCTGCGCGCGTTCGGCGGCTCGGCGCTGACCGATGACGCGCTGGCCGTGCCGCACCACGCCAGCGCGGCTGAGCTGAGCCCGGACATCCCGGTCACCTACGTGCCCGCCCGCAACACGATCTTCCTGTCCTTCGCCCTGGCCTGGGCCGAGACGCTGGACTGCCAGGACATCTTCATCGGGGTCAACGCGCTGGACTACAGCGGCTACCCGGACTGCCGTCCCGAGTTCATCGCCGCCTACCAGCAGCTGGCCAACCTGGCCACCAAGGCGGGCGTCGAGGGCCGCCAGCAGCTGACCATCCACACCCCGCTCATCCAGCTGACCAAGGCCCAGATCATCCAGCGCGGCCTGGATCTGGGCGTGGACTACGGCCTCACGCACAGCTGCTACGACCCGGTCGACGGCCGGGCCTGCGGCAGCTGTGACTCCTGCCTGCTGCGGCAGCGGGGCTTCGCGGAGCTCGGGCTGACCGACCCGGCGCTGCTGCCCGCCTCCGGGTAGCTGACGTGGTCTACCAGGTCAAGGAGATCTTCTACACCCTCCAGGGCGAGGGCGGCCAGGCCGGACGGCCCGCCGTGTTCTGCCGGTTCGCGCTGTGCAACCTGTGGACCGGCCGGGAGCGTGACCGGCACCGGGCCATCTGCCAGTTCTGCGACACCGACTTCGTGGGCACCGACGGGCCCGGCGGCGGCCGGTTCCGCTCCGCCGCCGACCTGGCCGCCGCCGTGGCCAAGACCTGGGCCGGCCAGCGGCACGAACGGGCCAGGCCGCTGGTCGTGTGCACCGGCGGCGAGCCCGCCCTCCAGCTCGACGGGCCCGCCGTGGCCGCGCTGCACGCCGAGGGCTTCGAGGTGGCCATCGAGACCAACGGCACCCGGCCGCTGCCGCCCGGCCTGGACTGGGTCTGCGTCAGCCCCAAGGCCGGGACCGAGCTCGCGGTCCAGGCCGGTGACGAGCTGAAGCTCGTCTACCCCCAGGCCGGCGCCCCGCCGGAGCGGTTCGAGCTGCCCGGCTTCCGCCGCCTGCTGCTCCAGCCCATGGACGGCCCCGACCGCGCGGCCAATACCCGCGCCGCCATCGACTACTGCCTGGCCCACCCGCAGTGGCAGCTCAGCGTGCAGTCGCACAAGTACCTCGGGATCCCGTAGTGGATATCTGCTGATGGAGATCTGCTGATGGAGATCTTCCGCGAGCTCACGTTCGAGGCCGCCCACCGGCTCCCGAACGTGCCGCCCGGGCACAAGTGCGCCCGGCTGCACGGGCACTCCTACCGGGTCGAGGTGCACGTGGCCGGCGCCGTCGGCGGCGACACCGGCTGGGTCATGGACTTCGGCGACCTGGCCGACGCCTGCCGTCCCGTCCGCGACCAGCTCGACCACTACTACCTCAACGACATCCCCGGCCTGGAGAACCCGACCAGCGAGGTGCTGGCCCGGTGGATCTGGGATCGCCTGGCGCCCGCCCTGGCCGGGACCGGCGCCGCGCTGTCCGCCGTCGTCGTCCGGGAGACCTGCACCTCCGGCTGCGTCTATCGCGGCGACTGAGGCGACTGAGCTGGCAGCTCCGGATCAATTCGATTAACGGGCCGCAGTGCCTGGGTCAGCCGGGCATAGAACCGCAGGTTGTGCAGCGAGGCCAGGGTGCCGCCCAGCGACTCCTCCAGCCGGAACAGATGGGCCACGTACCCGGCCGGCAAAGCGCACATCTGGCAGTCGCAGTCCGGGTCGACCGGCCCCCGGCGGCGCACCCAGCGCTCGTCGCCGAGCCGGGCCACCCGGCAGAAGCCCCGCTCGCCCAGCCGCCCGGTGTCCAGCTCGGTGTAGACCACGCCGCGCCGCCCGTTGCGGGTCGGCAGCGTGCAGTCGAACACCCCGTATCCCGCCCGCCAGGCGCTGACCAGGCTGTCCGGGGTGCCGATGCCCAGGCCGTGCAGCACGCTGCCCGGCGGCACCAGCTCGGCCACCAGCGACACCTCGTCCACCAGGCGGCCGTCCACCACCGGGTAGCCGCCGAACCCGTAGCCGTCGAAGCCGATCCCGGCCAGCTCCTGGGCGCAGTGCGCCCGCCGGGCCTTGTCGCTGCCGCCCTGGACCACCGCGAACAGCAGCGGCCGCTCCGCCGCCGGCGTGCCCTCGACCAGGCGGTCGAATTCCGCCCGGCACTGCGCCGCCCACTTCAGCGTCAGGCGGACGCTGCGGTCCTGCTCCGCCGCCGGGGCGCTGGGGTGGGTGCAGTAATCCAGGCAGTAGACGACGTCGGCGCCCAGCCGCAGCTGGGTCTCGATGCAGCTGCGCGGGGTGAGCTGACGGTGCTTCTGCTTGGGCGAGAACCGGTAGCTCAGCCCGGCGTCGGTCACCGAGGCCAGCCCCTGCCCGCTGGACAGCAGCGAGAACACCTGGAAGCCGCCTGAGTCCGAGACCACCGGCCCGTCCCAGCCCATGAACGCGTGCACGCCGCCCAGGGCCGAGACCACCGACGTGCCCGGCTGGGTGGCCAGGTGCGCCGTGCTGACCAGGAGCGCCTCGGTCCCGGTCGCGGGCAGCAGGCTGGTCGGCACGCTGCGGATCGCGGCCCGGGTGGCGTCCGGCACGAACACCGGCAGCGGCAGGCTCCCCCGCCGCGTCCGCAGCTCGGCCGGGCTCACATCAGGCCAGCTCACTCCGGCCAGCTCACGCCGGGCCGGGCAGCTCGGCCGTCGCCTCGGTCACGATGCCGCCCCTGGCGTGCTGGGTGATGACCACCCGCACCGAGCGGGGCCGGGCCGAGCGCTGCACCTCGGCCGCGATCTCGGCCGCCAGCGCCTCGGCGAACACCGGGCGGTCCCGGAACGACCACAGGTAGAGCTTGAGCGACTTGGACTCCACGCACAGCGGGCCCGGCTCGTACTCGATGACGACGCTGGACAGGTCGGGCTGCCCGGTGACCGGGCACACCGAGCTGACCTCGTTCGTGCTGAACCGGACCTTGGTGACCGTGGGCGGAGCCGGGAACGCCTCGACGTGCTCCACGGGCCCGCGAACACGCGCCCCGAGGATCGTCAGCCCGGACGTATCGGCGGAAGTACCGGCGGGCGTACCGGCGGAAGTATCGGAATCGTCATGGGCCACCCAGGATAGCCGCTGGCCAGGCCGGATCGCCGGGGCCAGGCGGCCCGTCCGGGCCTGCGCGGCGGTACCCCCCTCGATGCACCGCCACGCAGGCCGGGCCCTTACCTCAGCAGCCGCACGACCGCCGCTCGCAGCCGCACCCCGGCCGCTCGGGCGGGCAGCGGTGCTCGCGGTCGCCGCAGGCAGCAGGACGGCGCCGACGCCGGGGATGGCCTGCGCCCTGGCCTGGCGAGCAGCGCGTCGGCGGCCTCGCGACCGTTCTCGCCCGTCCGGGACATCCGCGCGGCGATCAGGCCGGTCACGATGGGCGTGGAGAACGACGTGCCGCTCCACTTCGCCATCCCGTAGAACTTCCGCTCGCTCGCCGATGTACGGCCGGACGTGGCAGGTGTAAGTGCCGGTCGCGAAGGCGTTGACGAGGTCCCGGCCCGGCGCGTACACGTCGACCCAGCCCGCCGTAGTTGCTGAACGTGGCCCGGCTGCGCCAGTCGGCGGCCAGCGCGCCCGACCGAGACCACGCTCGGGGAAGGCGGCCGGCCAGGACGGCCGCCGGGAGCCGCTGTTCCCGGCCGCGACGACGCAGACGGTGCCCTTGTACCGGCGCAGCAGTCCGGAGCCAGCCCGCGAAGCCGATCAGGGGCAGGTCGTTGCGGGTACGGCGCGGCGATCGTCAGGTGGAAGATGTCCACGCCGAGCCCGAGCGCCGCGCCCAGCCGCTGGACAAGTCCGATTCCAGCGCGCTGCCGGCCACCGTGAAGATGTTGGTCGACGATGATCTCCGCGCCGGGGCCAGGCACCGGGCCACGCCCGGCCACGAACGTGCCGTGCCCGGCGTAGGCGGGATCTTCTGGAGCCCGGCGGTGCCACTGCGGCCGAGCGGTCGCAGTCCGACTGGTCCCGGGCGCTGGACCCCGGTCAGCCACGGCGTGCAGCCAGCGAGTCGGGTGCGTCGCGTCCTGCCAGCAGCCCGGTGTCGGCCATGTAGATCAGCACGCCGGGCCGCCGTCGCCGGGGCAGGCCGACGGGTAGGGCTCGGTGCCCGTCGTACACCTGCTCGGGCTCGGTGGCCGGGCAGCGGCGCGGCCTCGCCGGCGCGACGGTCAGCACGTGGTCGGGCGTGGCGCACGCCCGCGCCGAGTCCCGGTCGATCAGCTCCAGCGCCTCGCGGCACCGCCGGGGCCCGTCGCGGATGCGGCAGCAGGACGACAGGTCCTCGCGATGACGGATCCTCGGTCCGCCGGGCTCGCCCGGCAGCCGCGCGGCCTCGCGGGCTGGCTCTCGCCGGTCTCGAATCCCGAGGATCTGCTCGCACCTGCGTCCAGGTACTCGTCAGCGGACCAGGATCTGGCCGCGGCGTACATGTAGCCGACCCCGCGGTCCGCGGCGGACCACGCCGATCTCGATCTCGGCGCCGTCCTGGTGGCTGAGCGGCAAAGGCGCGGATGTAATCGACCTGCATCGGCGATCTCGGGTCCAGTTCTTCTGCGTCCAGCCGCTCGGTCATGATGCCTCCGCAGGCGAGTGCTCGGAGTCGTCCGTGTGGCCCGGCCCGACGCCCGAAGGCGGAGTCAGAGCGGCCCGTGATGGCCGGCTAATGCCGGCCGGTCTGCGACGGACGTCTTACGGAGCGCCGGGTGGCGGTTTGATACTTGCATGTCCGTCTACTGAATCGGCCGCGTGGCCGGGGAAGCACGCCGCGGCCGGGTCTGAGCCCGGGCGAGTCCGTGCGAGGAACTGCTGCCGCTGGCCCTGTCCCGCCCGCGGGAGGCCCTGGCCAGGGCGCGCGCCGTCCTGGCCGGCCGGCCCGGCCCCCATGAGGCGTCGGTCGCGCACCAGGCCGCGGGCATCGTGCTGCGCGATTTCGGCGACGTCGAGGCCGGGCGTCCGCGAGCTGCGCGGCGCCCTGCGCCTGGCCCGCCAGACCGGCTCGCCGGAGCGCGAGGCGGACGTGCTGGCCACCCTGGGCGTGGCGCTGGTCTACGCGGGCCGGACCGCGGCCGGGCTCGCGGCCTTTGACCGCGCCGCTGCAGCTGTCCAGCGGCGCGCTGACGGGCCGGGTGCTGCACCGGCGCGGCATCGTGCTGTGGACCCTGGGCCGGCACGCGGCGGCCCTGGACGACCTGCGCCGCGCGTCAGCGTGCTGCGGCGCGCGGGCGACCAGCTCTGGACGGCCCGCGCGCTGAACGCCCGCGGGCGTGGTCTACCTGGCGGTCGGGCTCGCCCAGCCGCGCGGACGCCGACTTCGTCGCCGCCGGGCGCCTGTACGCCGGGACCGGCCAGGAGCTGGAGGCGGTCCATACGGTGCACAACCGCGGCCGTCGGCCGCCTTCTGCTCCGGCGACCTCCCGGCGGCGCTCTCCTACCTGGACGAGGCCGCCGCCCGGTACCGGCCGCTGAACGTGCCCGACGCCCGGCGCTCAGCATCGACCGGTGCGCCGTGCTGCTGGCCGCCGGGCTGGCCAGCGACGCGCTGGCCGAGGCCGACGCCGCGATCGCGCGACATCGAGCAGGCCCGCGGCCGGTCCACGCATGAAGGCCGAGCTGCTGCTGATGGCGGCCAACTGCGCGCTGGCCGCGGCGCAGCCGCAGGCCGCCCTGGACCGGGCGCAGGCGGCTACCGCCTGTTCCGGTCCCAGCAGAGCGCCTGGTGGCAGGCCCACGCCGGGCTGGTGCTGGCCCGGGCGCAGTACGCGGCCGGCCCGGCGTCCGGCCGCGCTGCTGCGCGCGGCGAGCCGGGCCGCCGCCGCGCTGGAGGCAGCTCGGCTCCGGCGAGGCCGCGCAGGCGCACCTGCTGGCCGGGCGGGTGGCGCTGGACCTGGACCGCCGCGCCGACGCCGACCGCCATCTGATCGCGGCGGCCGCGCAGCCGCCGGCGCGGCCCGGCGATGTCCCGGGCCAGCGGCTGGCTCAGCGAGGCGCTGCGGGCGCAGGCCGCCGGCGATCCGCGCCGCCTGCTGGCCGCCTGCCGCCGCGGCCTCGAGGTCCTGGACGAGCACCGGTTCACCCTGGGCGCGTCGGAACTGCGGGCGCAGGCCACCGCGCACGGCGCCGAGCTGGCCGCGCTCGCGCAGCGGCACGCCGCGCGGGCCGGCCGGCCCCGGCTGCTGCTGGCCTGGAGCGAGCGCTGGCGGGCCACCGCGCTGGCCGTCCCGGCGGTGCGGCCGCCGGCCGACGCCGGAGCTCAACGCCGGCCTGGCCGCGCTGCGCCAGGTGACCAGCGAGCTGGAGCAAGGCGCGGCGGCAGGGCGCGCCCGCCGGCCGCGCTCCAGCGGGAGCAGCTGCGGCTCGAGAGCGCGGTCGCGGGCGCGCGCTGCGCTGCGGAGCCCGCGGGCCAGCGCCGGCGCCGGCGGCCCGGCGGCGGTCGAGCATCGCCGGATCTGCTCGATCAGCTCGGCGCCGGCCCAGCTGATCGAGATCGTCGACGTCGACGGCGTCCTGCACGTGCTGGCCTGCGGCGGCGGGCGGGTGCGCCAGTTCACCGCCGGGCGGGCCGAGGACGCCGATCCGGGCGGCCGACTTCGCCCGCTTCGCGCTGCGCCGCCTGGCCCGCAGCCGGCCGGGCGACGACCTGGGCAGCGCGCTGGCCATCCTGGCCGGCGGCCGGGCCGCGGCTCCAGGACGCGCTGCTCGGCCCGGCCGTCGCGGCACCTGGGCGACGGGCCCGTGGTCGTCGTCCCGCCCGGCCGGCTGCACACCATCCCGTGGGCGCTGCTCCCCGCGCTCGGCGACCGCGTGTTCAGCGTCGCCCCGTCCGCCGCCGCCTGGCTGCGCGCGCGCAGGCCGCGCCGCCGCCCGACCGCCGCCACGTCACCCTCGCCCGCGGGCCGGGCCTGGTCACCGACGGCGCCGAGGTGCCGCTGTCGCGCCGCTGTACGACGACGTCACCGTGCTGGCCGAGCGGCGAGGCCACCGCCGGGCGGGTGCTGGCCGCGCTCGACGGGGCCTGGCTGGGCCACATCGCCGCGCACGGCCGGTTCCGCGCCGACAGCCCGCTGTTCTCCTCGCTGCGCATGCACGACGGGCCGCTGACCGTCTACGACTTCGAGCAGCTGCGCCGCGCGCCCTACCGGCTGATCCTGTCCAGCTGCGACTCCGGCCTGCAGGCCCCGGCCGGAGCGGACGAGCTGCTCGGCCTGGTCAGCAGCCTGCTGCCGCTGGGCACGGCCGGGATCATCGCGGGCGTCGTCCCGCTGAACGACTTCGCCGTCGTGCCGCTGATGGTCGAGCCTGCACCGGCACCTGCGGACGAGCCCGGCCTGGCCGAGGCGATGCGCCGCGTCCGCCAGGACGCGGCCGGCGATCCGCTCCAGCAGGCCACGGCGATGTCCCTGGTCACGCTCGGCGCCGCCTGACCGGGCCCGCAGGCCGCGGGCCGCTGCTACAGCGTGATCCAGTCGGTGAGCACGTCGGCGCCGGCGTCGAGCTGGCAGCGCAGCCGGAACGGGCCGCGCGGGATCGGGGTGGATCAGGAAGCAGCCGATCTCGTCGGCCGCCACCGGCACCGGGGCGCCCGCCCTGGCCTGGACCTCGATGGTGGCCGCCTGGACCGGGACGATCTGGCCGACCAGCGAGTCCGGGGTGACCTCCAGCTCGATGGTCAGGTGGGCCGAGGTGAAGGTGAGCGCGCGGATGGACGCGGCCTCGGCCCTGGTGGCCGCCACCGGCTCGGTGTCACGGACCGAGTCGTAGGTGAGCTGGGCCAGCTCGGCGTCGATGTTGTGCCATGCGAACGCGCTCTTCCCGGCCTCGACGAACTCGGGCGGCACGGCCCGGCGGGCATCCAGCGCCTGCTGGAGCGCCGCGAGCAGCGCCTCGTCGTTCCAGCTGTCAGCCACGGTGCTCACCTCTTGCTTCCTTCCGTGTCCTTGGCCGGTCCCCCCGAGACCGGACCGCCGAGGACCCCCGTCAGGTGCGGCGAGCGGCGCAGCCGCTCCAGGCACCGGGCGCGCATCGGGCCGATGCTGCCGACCGGCATCTCCAGCGTCGCGCTGATCGCCGCGTAGGAGCACGGCGGATCGCTGACCAGCATCGACAGTAGCTGATGGCAGCCGCCGGGCAGCTCGGCGAACGCGGAGCGCAGCGCGGCGTCGCGCTCGGCCGCGATGACCTCGTCCTCGACCATCACGGCGGCCGGATCGGGGGGCATCTGATCCTCCGACGGCAGGCCCGCGGCGTCATGCCGCCGGGCCGCCCGCAGGACCCGCAGGCATTCACGCCGGGTGGTGGTGGCCAGCCAGCCGGGCAGCGCCGCGGGCTCGCGCAGGCTGCCGATCTGCTCGACCAGCAGCAGCCAGACGCTCTGCCCGACGTCGTCGGTGTCCTGGCGGCTCAGCCGGTACCGGACGCAGATGGACCACACCAGCGGCGAGTACCGCTCAACAACCTCATCCCATGCTTTCTGGTCTCCGTCTCGTACCCGGGCGACTAGGGCAATGACCACTGGGTCGTCGCGCATCGCGTAGCCCTTCGTGAAGTAAGGCGGCCGCAGCTCACCAGGACAGAGACCGGCCGATGCCGTCTTGATACACCGCGGCGGCCACAAAAGTCACGCGTATCAGCGCCCCCGGTGACCTGCTCCGATCAAGCAGCACGTGATCGTCAGCACTCTTCAGGGGGGAACATCATGGCAGCGAAGACGGGCCTGCCAGGGATCATCGAGACACCGGCCGAGCGCGCCGGGTTCCGGTCCCTGCTGGCCAGCAACCCGAACTACTTCGGCACGGCCAAGGACTCGGGGTTCCCGGTGGTGCAGGAGATCGCCGGGAACACCAGCTACGAGCAGATCGACTGCGTGAGCTACAACCCGGCGCTCAACCTGCTCGAGGCGACCATCTCCATCAAGCAGACGTCCGGCTACGGGGGCGGCCTGTGCCAGGCCTGGCTCGCTGGAGTTCATCCGGTTCTTCCTCGACTACGGGTCGGGCTGGGTCGACGCCGGGCTGGCCACGGTGTCGGTGCACGACCTGCCCGAGGTGCTGGACTGCTTCGACGCCTCGGTGTTCCCGCTCAGCTACACGGCGACCGTGCAGGTCGACCGGGAGCAGCGGCCCTGCTGGTCGCCGGTGCTGCCGGCGGCCAGGGCGATCCTGTCGTGGTCGGTGATCCCGGCCGGGCCGGACTTCATCCCGGTCTGGGGCGACGTGGCGCAGTGCAGCATCCAGATCCAGCCCCGGCCGCCGTTCGTCCTGGACGTGCTGGCCCGGCTCGGCAAGGAGGCCAAGCCGCTGAAGCTGCCGCCGTCGCTGGCCTACGCCGCGGAGGTTCCGCTGCCCGCGCCACCGCCGCAGCCGCTGGACCTGGCCGAGCTGGCCAAGCGCTACGCGCCGGCCGATAAGGACCAGGAGCAGGCGGCCGCGGTGCCCGCGCACCGGTTCGGGTACGCCGAGCTGGCCCGGGCGGCGGCCTCGGCCGCGCTGGACAGCCAGGCCATCTCCCAGCACATCGCGGCCTGGCAGGCGGCCGGCCTGAGCTGGACCGACGCGGCCGGCGCGGTGATCAAGACCGGCGGCGACGTGACCTACGAGCAGCTGGAGTGCGTGGGCCTGGACAGCAACGTGAGCAACCTGGTGGCCAGCTTCCAGGTCAAGCAGCCCGGCGGCTACAACGGCGGCCTGTGCCAGGCGGGCAGCACCGAGTACGTGGCGTTCTGGGCCTCGGGCTGGGACGACAGCTGCGGCTGGACCTACCTGGGCACGGCCGGCGTGGCCGTGCACGACATCAGCCCGCTGCCCTCCGGCGGCCTGTGCTACGCCGCGATCCTGCCGGTCGACCTGACTCACCAGCGGCGGTCCTGCAAAGAGCCGAAGGAGCTGCGGATCCGGGCCGTGCTGTCGTGGAACGTCCCGCCGTCCACGAGCGACCCGGACGCCGAGCCGGCGTGGGGCAACATCCTGGACGCCCACGTCCAGGTCGGGCCGGGTCCGGTCATCCCGCCCGGCACGGTCACGCCGCTGATCGGCGTGCTGGGCGGGATCCCGGTGAGCCAGATCGACCTGGGCACCGGGCTCACCACGCCGCTGGCCACGTTCGCGCTGCTGGGCGGCAGCGCGCCGGCCGACCCGGACGGGCTGGGCCGCCCCTGCCCGTTCGCCGGCGCGGTCGTGGTGCAGGGCCCGGCGTTCCCCGGCTACCAGTACCGGATCCAGGTGAAGCAGGCCACCGACGTCAACTGGACCACGGTCAACAACAGCTTCACCGCCTGGGACGTGACCGGCACGATCGCGACCCACCAGGTGGCCAGCGGGGACTACTTCAGCTATCTCATGCCGAGCCTCAACGTCGACAACGTGCTGGCGATCTGGGAGACGGCCGGCGACGCGCTGTGGAACGTGAAGATCGACATCCTGGGCGTGGCCGGCAGCGACATCCACCAGGTGCAGCTGTACAACACGGGCCCGTTCGCGTCGATCGACATCGACGTGCTGGCCGGCAACTGCGGGAAGTTCGACGTCGGCACCACGCTGGCGGGCAACTTCGTGGCCACCGACAACGACGGCGGCCAGGACTACCTGGCCCACTACACGCTGGGCACCGAGCCGTTCGCCGCGCCGGGCGGGGCGCTCAGCCCGACCCTCGGGTACGCGGCGACGGCGCCGCCGCCCGGCGGCGTGTGGACGCTGGACACCGGCGGGATGGCCCCGTGCGGCTACACCCTCACCGTGGTGGCCACGAGCCGGGCCATCGTCGACAGCTCCCCGGACTACGCCGACACCCCGAGCAGCGTCGGGTTCTGCCTCCAGGTCGAGGACGCAGCGGGCTGACGGACGGCACGGCCCCCGCGGGCCGGGCGGCCCGGGGCGGCTCACGAAGGAGCGCCGCCCCGGCCCGCCTGGTCCAGGCGCGCGAGGATGCCGGAGTCCAGTTTCAGCTCGGTGGCGCCGAGGATCTCCTCCAGCTGGGCCACCGAGCTCGCGCCGGGGATGGGGAGGACCGGCGGGTCCTGGTGCAGCAGCCAGGCCAGGACCACCTGGCCGGGGGTGGCGCCGAGCTCGTCGGCCACCTCGCGCAGCACGGCCAGCCGGGCCTGGCTGCCGGGGTGCGCGTAGGCCGCCCGGAGCGGCTGCTCGGGCCGGGCGTAGCGGCCGGCCTGCAGCGGCGAGTAGGCCAGCACGGTGACCCCGGTGACCGCCGCGTAGTCCAGCAGTTCCTCGGTGACCAGGCTGACCTGGCCGCGGCCGGGTTGGGCCAGCAGGTAGGTGCCCTCCTGCTGGACGCAAACGTAGCCAGGCCGCCCGGCCTGCCGGGCCAGGGCCCTGGCCTGCTCGACCCGCCAGGTCGCGATGTTGCTGGCGCCCAGCAGGCCGACCTGGCCGCTATCGGCCAGCTCGCCCAGCGCCCCGACGGTCTGCGCCAGCGGGGTCGCCCGGTCATCGATGTGGGCGTAGTACAGGTCCAGCCGGTCCACGCCGAGATTGCGCAGGCTGGTCTGGGCGTCCTCGCGGATCGCGGCGGCCCCCAGGCCCTGCCAGTGCCGCGGGTCCGGGTCGCCGGGCACCGTGGTGCGGGCGCCCACCTTGGTCGCCACCACGACCTGGCCGGCCGCCCGCCGGGACCGCAGCCACCGCCCGATGACCCGCTCGCTCTCCCCCGCGTCGCCGTGCCACTGCCCGTAGTTGTTGGCCGTGTCCAGGAACGTGCCGCCCGCCTCGACGAACCGGTCCAGGATCGCGAACGAGGTCTGCTCGTCGGTCCGGTAGCCGAAGTACATGGTGCCCAGGCACAGCTCGCTGACCGTGAGGCTGACCCGGCCGTCGCTGATGACGCGCTGTCGCATCCGATCTCCCTTCGATCTCCGGGTCGACCGTACCGCCCGATTGGCCTGGATCTACGATCCAAAGTGATGCCTGATTCCCAGACCAATAGTTCACTGGCCAGCACGGCGCCGCGGCTGCTCCTCGACCTCGGGGCGGCGGCCGCGGGACCGCTGCACGCTCGCGTAGCCCAGGCGCTGCGGGAGGCCATCCGCCGCGGCCGGCTGGCCGCGGGCACCGCCCTGCCGCCCAGCCGGGTGCTGGCCGCCGAGCTGGGCTGCTCGCGATGGGTAGTCACCGAGGCCTACGCGCAGCTGGCCGCCGAGGGCTACCTGGAGGCAACGGTGGGCTCGGGAACCAGGGTCCGGCGGCTGGCCGCGGCGCCGGAGCCGCCCGGCCCCGAGGCCGCCGTGCCGCCGCCCCCGGAGCCGCTCGACATGGCTCCCGGCCTGCCCGACCTGCGGGCCTTCCCGCTGCGCGGCTGGATGACCGCGCTGCGCTCGGCCGCGGCCGGCCTGCCGTCCGCCGACCTGGGCTACCCCGACCCGGCCGGCCATCCCGCGCTGCGGCAGGTCCTGGCCGATTACCTGGGCCGGGTGCGCGGCGCCCAGGCCTGCCCGGCCGGCGTCACCGTCACCACCGGGGCCACCGACGCCATCGGCCGGCTGTGCCGGGAACTGCGCCGCCGCGGCGGCCGGGCCGTGGCGGTGGAGGACCCCGGCTGGCACCGGATCCGGCAGGTCGTCGCCGCGGCGGGCCTGGCGGTCGTCCCGGTGCCGGTCGATGACCAGGGCCTGCGGGCCGACCGGCTGGGCGACCAGGCCGACAGCGGGCCGGACAGCCGGGCGGACGCGGTGATCATCAGCCCGGCGCACCAGTTCCCCACCGGGACCGTGCTGTCCGCGCCGCGCCGGGCGGCCCTGCTGGCCTGGGCCAGGACCACGGGCGGGCTGATCATCGAGGACGACTACGACGCCGAGTTCCGCTACGACCGGCGCCCGGTCGGCACGCTCCAGGGTGCCGCGCCGCCGCTGGTGGCGCTGGTCGGCTCGGTGAGCAAGACGCTGTCCCCGGCGCTGGGGATCGGCTGGATGGTCACCCCGCCCGGCTGGGCCCCGGAGGCTGGCCTGGCCCCGGCGCAGCCGCCCCCCGGCCAGCCGGCCGGGCCGCCGGTGCTGGACCAGCTGGCCTTCGCCGCGTTCGTGGACTCCGGCGGCTACGACCGGCAGCTGCGGGCCTGCCGCCGGTCCTACCGGGACCGCCGCGACGCGCTGGCCGCGGCGCTGGCCGCCCGGCTGCCCGAGGCCCGGGTCTCGGGGGCCGCCGCGGGCCTGCACCTGCTGGTGTACCTGCCGGCCGGCACCGACGCGGCCGCCGTGGTCGCCCGGGCCCGCGCGGCGGGCGTGCGGGTGGTCAGCCTGGACGCTTACCGGCTCGCGCCGGGGCCGCCGGGCCTGGTGCTCGGGTACGGCAACCTGGCCGGCCACCAGGTCGAGGCCGCGGTGGCCCGGCTGGCCGCGGCGGTACGCTACTTCCCGCCCGCTGACCCCGAGCCCGTTACACATCGCCGCGGTCGTCGCCGGTGACGCACAGCGCGGGCTAGCGCAGGCGAAGGTCCTGACCTGGAAGCCGCGCGGCGGGATGGCGATGGTGGTCGACGGCCAGGCATCCCCGGCCGACAGCGGGTCGGCGGAGACGGCGACCGTGGTCCAGCTGTTGAGGCCGACGCACAGCTTCGCGCTGAAGCAGTCCGGGTCGTACGGCGGCATGTCCTTGGGTTGCACCTTGAACCAGTCGATCAGCCCGCCGGCCGGGTGCCTGGTGTAGAGGACCAGGCCGCCCGAGGTCGCGATACACAGCCTGGTGGTCGGGCAGGAGGGCGTGTTGATGAGCTCGTCGCCGCTCAGCAGCCGGAACACCTGCCAGGCCGAGGTGCCCCCGGCCGGGCTGGTGGACATCAGGATCTTGCCGGCCCAGGAGGCGCCGACGCACAGCTTCACGCTCGGGCAGGACACCCCGCTGATCGTGTCCCCGCTGTCCACCTCGGCCACGTGCCAGGCCGACGCGCCGCCGGCCGGATCAGTCGAGGTCACCGCGGCACCGTTGGAGTCGAAGCCCACGCACAGCGCGGTCGTCGGGCAGTCCATCGAGGTGATGACGGCGCCCAGGTCGGCCGCCGCGGTGTGCCAGGCCGACGCCGGGCCGGCCGGGCTGGTCGAGGTGATCACGTTGCCGCTTGCGGTGGCCACGCACAGGGCGGCAGCCGGGCAGGAGATGGCCGTGATGTTCGTCCCGTAGGGAGCGACGTGGGCCAGCCGCCAGCTTCCTCGGGCCGGGTCGGTGGAGCTGATCAGGTTGCCCTGGCCATCGCCGACCACGCACAGCCGGGTGGTCGGGCAGGCCGCCGACTGGATCTCCGTCGACCCGTCCAGGGGCACCGGCTTGGGCCAGCCGGCCGGGCCGCCGGCCGGGTTGACGGACGTGACGATCGAGTCCTTGACCGCCGACACGCACAGACCGTTGACCGGGCAGGACAGGTCCGGGCCGCCGGACAGCACGGGGCCGGGGGCGAAGTGCCAGTGGCTGGCGCCGCCGGTCGGGTCGGTGCTGGTGACCACGCTCTGGACGCCAGCGGGGCCCACGCACTCGGTGGCGCTGGGGCAGACGAGGTCTCCGACGCCGGCGGTGAGGGTGGTCTGCTTCCAGGCCGAGGCGCCACGGCGGCCGGGTGGCGGTCAGCACGCTGCCGCCGCGGGAGTCCACGCACAGCGACGCGGTAGGACAGGACAGGTAGCCGAACGACGTCGAGCCGGTGACGTCGACGTCCTTCCACTTTGCCTTCCCGCCTGCCGGGTCGGTGGAGGTGAGCACGTCGCCGTAGTTGGAGTCGCCCGCCGCGCAGAATGAGGTGGTCGGGCAGGAGGGCTGGTAGCTGCCCTCGCCGCCGCCGACCGTGAAGCTGTGCCAGGCCGCCTTGCCGCCGGTCGGATCGGTGGACCAGGCCAGCCCGCCCGCGCCACCGCCGACGCAGAACGACACGCTCGCGCAGTCGATGGTGTCCAGCTTGATCCCCACCGTGGCCCGGTGCCAGGCCGCGCGGCCGCCCGCCGGGTCGGTGGAGGCCCAGGGCTCGCTGTCGTCGATCACCACGCACAGCAGCGCGGCGTGCTTTCCGGTGCGGCGGACGCACGACATGGCCGGGGTGCCGCCGATGGCCGGGACCGAGGACGGGCCGATGTGCCAGGTGCCTGCCCCGCCGGCCGGATCACGCGAGGACAGCAGGTAGCCCCAGTGGTCGATGGCCAGGCAGTACGACGTGCTGGCGCAGGACACCCCGACGATGTTCGTCGGCTGGCCGAACGGCGCCCGCTCCGCGAAATGCGGCCCCGACCAGGTGAACCGCGGCGCCGCGGCGGCCAGCGCCGAGGCTGGGGCCGGGAGAGCCGCCGCACCGGCCAGCGCCGCCGCGGCGGCCAGGCCGGCCAGCAGCCCTAGTCTCGTCCGCAGGCCGCGCAGCCTGATCAAGTCCATGACACTGCTCCCGCCGCCAGGAATACGCGCCCTGATCCTGCCGGGGCAAAGCAGAGTGCGGGTTACGGGAACCCTGCGGTGAAATGGCGTCCGGGTCAAGGCGCCTGATGACCCAGGTCTTCCTTGCGCTGGCGCAGGAAGGCCTGCTCGGCCTGGTTGGCGGTGCGCTCGATGGCCGCGTCGTAGGCGGCGGCCGCCTCCCGGTCGCGGCCGAGCCGGCGCAGCAGGTCGGCCCGGGTGGAGTGGAGCAGGTAGTAGCCGTCCAGGTCCAGCCCGTCCACCAGGTCCAGCGCGGCGGCGGGGCCGTGCACCTCGGCCACGGCGACGCACCGGTTGAGCGCCACCACCGGGGCGGGCGCGACGGCGATGAGCTGGTCGTACAGGGCCAGGATCTGGCCCCAGTCGGTCCGCTGCGCCACGGCGGCGTCGCTGTGCACGGCACTGATGGCGGCCTGGAGCTGGTAGGGACCGGGCTGGTTGCGGCGCAGGCACGCCCGGACCAGCGCCTGGCCCTCGGCGATCAGCGCCTGGTCCCAGCGGCCGCGGTCCTGCTCGGCCAGCACGACCAGCGAGCCATCCGGGCCGGTGCGGGCCGGGCGCCGCGACTCGGTCAGCAGGAGCAGCGCCAGCAGGCCGGTGACCTCGGGCTCGTCGGGCATGAGCGCGGCCAGCAGGCGGGCCAGCCGGATGGCCTCGGCGCATAGCTCGGAGCGGATCAGGTCCTCGCCGGCCGAGGCGGCGTAGCCCTCGTTGAACACCAGGTACACGACGGTCAGCACGAACGGCAGCCGGTCAGGCAGCTCGGCGTCGCGCGGCACCCGGTAGGGGATGCCGGCGGCGCGGATCTTGCGCTTGGCCCGCACCAGCCGCTGGGCCACGGTCGGCTCGGGGACCAGGAAGGCACGGGCGATCTCCGGGGTCTGCAGCCCGCAGATGAGCCGCAGGGTCAGCGCGAGCTGGGCCTCGGCGGACAGGGCCGGGTGGCAGCAGGTGAAGATCAGCCGCAGGCGGTCGTCGGTCACGGGCCCGGCCTCCTCTGGCTCGGGGTCGGTCCGCAGCCGGGCGGCCTGGACCTCCCGGCCGGGCCGGGTGGACTCCCGGCGCAGCCGGTCCAGCGCCTTGTTGCGGGCCGTGGTGACGATCCAGCCACCGGGATTGGGCGGCACTCCGGTGACCGGCCAGCGCTCGGCGGCCACCGCGAAGGCCTCCTGGACCGCCTCCTCGGCGAGGTCGATGTCGCCGAAGACGCGGATCAGGGTGGCGACCGCGCGGCCCGAGCTCTCCCGGTAGGCGCGCTCGATGGCGGTCGCGTCCGGCGGGCCGTCGGGGTCGGGGCTGGGCACGGGCTAGTCCTCCGGGATCTCCTGGAACGGCCGGACCTCGACCGGGGCGCCGCACGCGGCCGAGCCCCGCGCCGCCCAGTCCAGCGCGGCGTCCAGGTCGGCGGCCTGGACGATCCAGATGCCGCCCAGCTGCTCCTTGGTCTCGGCGAACGGCCCGTCGGTGGTGATCACCTGGCCGCCCTGGCCGCGCACCACCGTGGCCGTGGACGGCGGGTGCAGGCCGCCCGCGAACACCCAGGCCCCGGCCGACTGGAGCTCGGCGTTGAAGTCATTGACGGCGGCGTAGGACCGCTGGATCTCTTCCTCGGACCGGTCGGGCGCGCCCTCGTCGATGTGGACCGACAGCAGGTACTGCTTCATCTCGGTGCTCCTATCGCGTAGGCCGGCGTTCCCGGCCGCTCACCCAGATCACGAACGCGCCCGGCCGGAATCGACACCCGGGGCGGGCCGGGAGCGAAAACAGCGGGACAGCACAAGAATTTCCAACGGGCCCCGGCAGGCTACCCCCGGGCGGCCCGGACCGCCGGTCACCGCAGCCGGCGCAGGAACGGGTCGGGCCTCTCGGCCGGGCGCAGCCGGACCCGGATGGCGCCAGCGCGGGCAACGCCGGGACCGGCGATCAGCGGGCTGAGCTCAAGCTCGGCGACCTCGGGCAGGTCATCGGCCAGCCGGGAGAGCCGCACCAGCAGGCCGGCCAGCGCGGCGGTGTCGGCGGGCGCCGGGCCGGCGGGCGCGGCGGTGTCGGGGGCGGGGCCGTGTCGGCAGACGCGGTGTCGGCGGGCGCGGTGTCGGCGGGCACGGTGTCGGCGGGCGCGGTGTCGGTTGGCCCGGCGCCGGCCGGGCCGCGTAGCAGCGGCGCGGCCGGCGATTCCGCGATGAGGTCGTCGGCGTCGGCCCCGGTCAGCGGGGCCAGCCGGGCGGCGTAGCCGCCCACCACGTCGGCGGCGGTCCCGCCGAGCCCGAGCATGACCAGCGGCCCGAACACCGGCTCGTGCATGATGCGGGCCCGGACCTCGACCCCGGCCTGCCCGGCGGGCGTGACCGGGATCTGGTAGCAGGACGCCAGCTCGGCGGCCTGCTGCGCGGGCAGCCAGCCGCCGCCGGGGTGCTGGTCCAGGTAGGCGGCGGTCAGCCCGCGGGCGGCCGCGACCTCCAGCACCTCTTGTTCGGGAATCGGGGTGTTGTCCTGGCGGCCGCGCCAGGCCTGATAGCGCACGGCGTGGCCGAGCGCGCGGGCGGCCCCTTCCGGGTAGGCGTAGGCCGGCACCGCGTCCAGGGGCTGGCCGCGGCTCAGCAGCCGTACCGACTCGGCCTGCTCGAGCAGCGCGGCGGCGACCGGCTTGGCCAGCGCGGCTGCCGTGACGGCGGCGCGCAGGTCGGACAGGGCGGTGGGCACGGCCACGGCGAGCACCGCGTCCACGCCCTCGTCGGCGGCGACCTGCTCGAGGCAGGCCCGGAACGCCTCGGTGGTCACGCCCGGCGTGGTGTCCACCGGCCCGGCCACGGCCGCGCCGGCCGGCAGCAGGCCGCGCAGGCCGCTCTGGGTGGCCTCGCCCAGCCGGGCCACGGTCAGGCCGTTGTCGGCGCACGCGTCGGCGGCCAGCACGCCCGCGCTGCCGGCGTTCGAGACGATCGCCACCCGGCGGCCGCCCGGAAGCGGCTGGCAGCCCAGCAGCGCGGCCGCCTCGATCAGCTCGCCCAGGCTGCGGGTGGCGATGATGCCGGCCTGGCCGAACAGCGCCTCCTGGGTGACCAGCGGGGTCGCTACCGCCGCCGTGAGCGACGCGGCGGCCCGCTGGCCCTCGTGCGACCGGCCGCCGATGACGGTCAGCACCGGCATCTGGCGGCCCACCCGGCGCGCGGTCCGGGCGAACTTGCGCGGGCTGCCGAACGACTCCACGTACAGCACCGCCATCCGCGTCACCCCGTCCTGCGCCCACCAGGTCAGCAGGTCATTGCTCGACACGTCGTACTTATCGCCCACCGACGCGAACGACGACACCCCGATGCCCAGCCGCGACAGGTGCTCCAGCAGCGCGATCCCCACCCCGCCCGACTGCACCACCAGCCCGGCCACCCCCGGCCGGAACTGGCCCGCCGCGAAGGTGGCGTTGAGCCCGCAGCCGGGCACCAGCACGCCCAGGCAGTTCGGCCCCACCAGCCGCATGCCGTACCGCCGGCAGATGGCCAGCAGGTCCGCGCCCTCCGCGCCCAGGCCCGAGGTGATCACCACCAGGGCCCGCACCCCGCGGCGGCCGCACGCCCGCGCGACTTCGGGCACCGCGGCCACCGGCACGGTGAGCACGGCCAGGTCCACGGGCTCGGGCAGGTCGGCCGCGGTGGGCACGCAGGGGATGCCCTCCAGGGCCTGGCCCTGCGGGTTGACCGCGTACACCGGCCCCGCGAACCCGCCGGCCACCAGGTTGTGCAGGATGGCCCGGCCGACCGTGCGCGGCCGGCGGCTGGCGCCGATCACCGCCACCGACCCGGGCTCCAGCACCGACCGCAGGCTGACCACGTCGGCCCGGCTCTCCCGGCTGGCCACCGAGTCCAGGTACCCCGCGAGCACCTGGTCGCTGTCGTCGCCGGGTAGCGGGAAGGTCAGCTCGACGGCACCGTCGGCGACCTTGCGCCGCACCGGCAGGCCCGCCTCGGCGAACACCCGCAGCATCGCCTTGTTCTCCAGCAGCGTCGTCGCCCCGAACGCGGTCAGCCCGCGCCGCCGGGCCAGCGACACCAGGTGCTCCAGCAGCAGCGTGGCGATGCCGCGGTGGTGCATGTCGTCGGACACGGCGAAGGCCACCTCGGCGGTGCCGGCCATCGTGGTCGGCTCGTAGCTGGCCACGCCGACGAGCCGGCCGCCCAGCCAGGCCAGCAGGGCGGCGTGGTAGGCGTCGGGCGGCCGGGTCACCCGCTGCGCCTCCCGGTCGGCCGAGCGCGGGCTCAGGCTGAAGAACCGCAGGTACAGGTTGTCCGGCGACATGCCCGCGTGCATGGCCTGAACAGCCTGCGCGTCCTCCGGTGCCGCGGGCCGGATCTCGACCGTGCTCCCGTCGGTGAGCAGCGCATACGTACCGGCGCCCGCCATGGATCACATTGTCCACCACCCAGCCCGCCCGGGCGTCAGGCGTCCCGCAGGCGCAGGGCCAGGCTGCCGGCCAGCAGCGCCCCGGCGGCCCAGGCGGCCAGCACGCCCAGCCCGCCCCACGGGCCGACGGGCAGGTGGCGCAGGCCGGTGGTGTCCTGGATGGTGAGCCCGGCGCTGGTCGGCGCGTACCGGTCGAGGCGGCCGGCCCAGGTCGGGTCGCTGGCGATCGCGGCGGCCACGATGGGGGCCAGGTAGAGCAGCCCGAGGACCAGGCCGATGGCCACCGCGGAGTCCCGGATCAGCGCGGCGCAGCCCAGCGCGAGCAGGCCGATCAGCGCCAGGTAGAGCACCGACCCGGCACTGGCCCGCAGCACCGCCCCGTCGCCCAGGGACAGCGGCGCGAACCCGCGCGCCCGGTGAACCCGTGGCCGGGCAGCAGCAGCCGCCCGGCCAGCAGGCAGCCGCCCACCGCGACCGCGGCCGCGGCCAGCACCAGCCCGGTGAGCACGACGGCCTTGGCCGCCAGCACCGCCGTCCGGGCGGGCACCGCGGTCAGCGTGGTGCGGATCATGCCGGTGCTGTACTCCCCGCTGACGGCCAGCACGGCCAGCACGGCCACGAGCGCCTGGCCGAACTGGATCCCGGTCAGGCTGAGCCGGGCGGGGTCGACCGGGCAGGCCAGGCCACGCGGGCACCGGGTGGCGGCGACCGCCGCGGTACTGACCGCGATGGTCAGCGCGGCGGTGGCGGCCAGCAGCCAGGCCGGGCCCGGCACGGTGCGCACCTTGGTCCACTCGGCATGGAGCACACCCACCCGGGCCGCCGCCTGGGCCGCGGCCGGCCGCTTCTTGCTGTTATCAGATAGGCGCCCGGCCGGCGTGATCATGCGTCCCTCCGGTGCAGCAGCCAGGCGGCCAGGGCCAGCGCGGCGCCGGTGAAGGCGCACAGCACCCCGAAGCCGACCCACGGGGCCAGCGGGAAGTACCCGGCGACCGGCGGGTACGGGGCGATGACCTGCGGGTACCTCGGCACGCTCTGCTGGATGGCGAACGCCGCCGCCGGGGTCACCCGCAGCAGCCACGCGACGGCGCCGGCCGGCAGCACCGAGGCCGTGGCCAGGATGTACGGCAGCACGATGCCGGCGATCACGGCGGTGATGGCGGCGGCGCTGCGCCGCAGCAGCGCGCCGACGGCCAGCGCGAGCACCGCGGCCACGGCCAGCAGGGCCGCGGTCCCGGCCACCACGCGCACCTCGGTGAACCAGGGCACCGGGAGCACGTAGAAGCCGTGGTCGCGGGACAGCCGCACCCCGGCGGTGACCGCGATGACCGCCGCGACCAGGCCGGTCACGAAGGCGGCCGAGCCGATCACGATGGCCTTGGCCGCCAGCACCTGCCCGCGCCGCGGGCTGGCGGCCAGCGTGATGCGGATCAGGCCGCGCCGGTACTCGGCGGTCATGAACATCGCCGCGATGACCACGAGGACGAGCAGCCCGGCGAACGCGCCGAGCAGGTGGTCGGAGATCGTCGCCGTCGGGGCCCCGGACCCCGGCCCGGCCACGATGGGCGCGATGTCGCCGGACCCGGTGACGGTGAACCGCCCGCCCGCCTGGTGATATCCCTGGAGCTGGACAGCGGCAGCCGGGGCGTCGGCCGCCGGCGCCGACGGCCTGGCCGGCCCATCGGCCCGTGGCCGCGGCCCCGCCCGCCAGGCGCACGTGGTCGAACACTCCGGTGGCCAGCGTGGGGCCGCCCTGGAAGGACGCGCCGCCGAAGAACGGGGTCACCACGGTGCGCTGCGGCGAGGTGGCGAACAGCCCGGCCTGCACGGTGCCGGGCAGCCCGGTGAGCCGGGCGGTGCCGACGAGCTGCCAGTGCCTGCCGTCGGCCGAGTCGTAGCCGGTGACCGTGCCGCCGGCGCGGGTCAGCCGCAGCCAGCGCGGCGACGCCGCGGTGACCGCGCCGGCCAGGCCGGGGCCGTCGTTCACGTAGTCGTACTGCATCCGCACGCCATGCCCGCCGGTGACCATCATGGCCGCGTACGCCGCCCCCTGACGAGTGCTGGCCGTGATGATGATCCCGGCCTTCGACCACGGCGCCAGGCCGCGGGCCATGCTCTGGCCGGGCGCCTGGCCGGGCTGGGCCCTGGCCACTCCGTCGGACTCCCGGCCGGTCATCGCGGCGACCCGGACGGTGAGGCTGCCGTTCCCGGCCAGCGGCTGGCCGACCAGGTAGTAGCTGTCGGACACGGCCTCGCCGCCCGGCCCGGTCGGGACGGACGGCAGGCAGGCGGCGCCGGTGCCCGCGCTGCAGCTGTTGGTGCTGCTGGCCGCCGCGAACAGCCCGACGAGAGTCCATCAGCACCGCGGCGACGACCATGCCGATCACCCAGCCGCGCACGGTGCGGAACTTGGTCCACTCGGCCCGGATCAGCGGCCCGAGCCCGCCGCCGCGCCCGGCCGGGCCGACGGCGCGCTCCAGCGTCCTGGCGGTCATCGCCCATCCGTCCGTGGCTTTGTAGTCCACCGCCTCGCGGGTCAGGTCCAGGTAGGCCTCCTCCAGGCTCACCCGGTGCACCGAGACCTCCGAGAACGGCACGGCCTGGTCGCTCAGCACGGCCACGATCCGCTCGGCGGCCAGACCCTGGACCGTCAGCGCGCCGCCCCGCCGGCCGCCACCGTGGCCCCGGCCTGCTCCAGGGCCGCGGCCGCTGCCGACGGCTCGGCAGTGCGCAGCCGGACCCGCTCCCCCGACGCGGCCGCGATCAGCGCGGCCACGCTGGTGTCCGCGATGACCTGGCCCCGCCCGACCACGACCAGGTGGTCGGCGGTGTCCTGGAGCTCGCTCATCAGGTGGCTGGACACCAGCACGGCCCGGCCCTGGGCGGCCAGCGCGCGCAGGAACCCGCGCATCCAGACGATGCCCTCGGGGTCCATGCCGTTGAACGGCTCGTCCATCATCAGGACCGCCGGGTCGCCCAGCATGGCCGCGGCGATGCCCAGCCGCTGGCGCATGCCCAGCGAGAACCCGCCCGCCCGGCGCCGGGCCACCCCGGTCAGCCCGGCCTGCTCCAGGACCGTGTCCACCCGCCGCGCGTCCAGGCGCTGGGAGTGGGCCAGCCACAGCAGGTGGTTGCGGGCGGTGCGGCTGGGCTGCAGCGCCCCGGCGTCGAGCAGCGACCCGAGATCGCGCAGCGGGCAGCGCAGGCTGGCGTAGGGGCGCCCGCCGACCAGCGCGGTGCCCGCGTCGGCGGCGTCCAGGCCCAGGATGACCCGCATCGTGGTCGACTTGCCCGCGCCGTTGGGCCCGACGAACCCGGTGACCTGCCCCGGCCGCACGGTGAAGGTCATCCCGTCCAGGGCCAGCGTCGGGCCGAACCGCTTGCGCAGCCCGGTGACTTCAATGGTTGCTTCCATGCCCGGTGTTCTAGGCCAGCGGCCCTAACACGGCCCGAACGAGCGTCGTTATCTCGCTGTTAGGCGCGGCCAGGCATCCTGAAAGGATGCGACTGGCTGGTCATCGTCTCCTGCCCCGGCGCACCGTGCGGCTGCGGCTGACCGCGCTGTACGGCGTGCTGTTCCTGCTGTCCGGCGCGCTGCTGCTGACCATCAGCGGCGTCGTGGTCGCGTCGAAGTCGGCGAACGTGGCCCCGGCCACGCACCGGGCCGTCTTCCTCGGGCCGGGCTCGGCCGTCCCGGCCGCGGCGGGGCGGGTGCCGGAGTCCCAGGGCCTGGTGCTCGGGTCGCTGATCGCGCTGGCCGTCATGACCGTGGTGTGGGCCGTGGTGGGCTGGATCGTGGCGGGCCGGGTGCTGCGGCCGCTGCGGCAGATCACGACGACGACGCAGCGGATCTCGGCCGACCGGCTGCACGAGCGGCTGGACATGACCGGGCCCGGCGACGAGCTGACCGACCTGGCCGGCACCATCGACGGGCTGCTGGAGCGGCTGGAGGGCGCGTTCGCGGCCCAGCGGCGGTTCGTGGCCAACGCCTCCCACGAGCTGCGCACCCCGCTGGCGACCATGCGGGCCGCGCTGGATGTGGCGGTCGCCAAGCCCGCGCCCGTACCCCGGCAGACCATCGCGCTGGCCGGGCGGGTGCGCACCGAGCTGGACCAGGTCGACCGGCTGCTGGAGGGCTTCCTGGTGCTGGCCCGCGCCCAGGACGGCGCGGCGGGCGCGCCCGGCCACGACCTGGTCGCGCTCGGCGACCTCGCGACCGCGGCCCTGGCGGCACGGGCCGGCGACATCGCGGGCCGGCGGCTGACGGTCGAGCACGCGGCCGGCTGGAGCGGCTGGGTGGAGGGCAGCGAGACGCTGCTGGGGCGGATGGCCGGCAACGTCATCGACAACGCCATCGGCCACAACCAGGACGGCGGGTGGATCCGCGTGGCGACCGAGACGGAGGGTGCCACCGGGCGGCTGGTCGTGGAGACCGGCGGGCCGATGCTTGACCAGGCCCAGGTGGCTCAGCTCGGGCAGCCATTCCGGCGGCTGGGCGCCGACCGGACCGGCTCGGACCGCGGGGCCGGCCTCGGCCTGTCCATCGTGGCCGCGATCGCCGCCGCGCACGGCGGCACCCTGGACCTCCAGGCCAGGGCCGAGGGCGGGCTGCGGGTGAGCATCGGGCTTCCGCTGGCCGTCCGTCCGGCCCCGGCCGAGGTGCCCGGGTGAGAGTCCTGGTCGTGGAGGACGCCCGGTCCCTGGCCGACGTGCTGGTCGAGGGCCTGCGCGACCAGGGCATGGCGGTGGACGCCGCCCACGACGGCCTGGAGGCGGCGGCCAAGCTCGGCGTCAACGCCTACGACGTGGTGGTGCTCGACCGCGACCTGCCCGGCATCCACGGCGATGCTCTCTGCCAGATGATCACCGAGCGGGACGGCCGGGCCATGGTGCTGATGCTCACCGCGGCCGGCGCGCCCGGCGACCGGGTGGCCGGCCTCGGCCTGGGCGCCGACGACTACCTGGCCAAGCCGTTCCACTTCCCCGAGCTGGTCCTGCGCATCCGGGCCCTGGCCCGCCGCCAGCCCGCGGCGCGGGCCCGGGTGCTGCGCGCGGCCGGGATCGAGCTGGACGCGGTCCGGCGCACGGTCACCCGCGACGGACGGCACCTGGACCTGTCGGTCAAGGAGTTCGGGGTGCTGGAGGTGCTGCTGCGGGCCCGGCCCGCCTTCCTCAGTACCGAGGACCTGCTCGAGCAGGCCTGGGACGAGCACGCCGACCCGTTCACCAACACGGTGACCGTCACCATCGGCCGGCTGCGGCGCAAGCTCGGTGATCCGCCGGTCATCATCACCAGCCCCGGCGTCGGCTACCGCATCACCGATCCGGACCCGCCGGGCGAGTGAGCCGTCAGCCGGCCGGGCCCGGCGGCCAGCCCCAGGCGGCGGCGCAGGTGGTCGCGGGACGCCGGGCTACTCGGCGGCGCGCCACGCTAGCGGCAGCCCGGCGACCGTCAGCACACTGCGGACCGGGGAAGCGGGCGGGGACCGGGCAGAGGCGGGTTCTTCACGGTCACGGTGGCGTTGATGTTCTGGTACTGCCAGCCTTTGCGACCCTGGGTGGTGTAGTCGAGACGGACCCGGCCGAGATGGTAGATGCCGGGGCGAGAAATGGCGAAGCTGATCACGACCAGCCAGTTGGCGTCGGAGTGCGGGCCGACCGTCACGACACTGACTGGGTGCGGCCGGAACTCGCGCGGGCACTCCTTGTAGAGCACCCCGGCCTGCGAGATCAGTCCCTGTCGGATGTCCTTGTATGAGTACGCGTACACGCTCAGCGTGCGCAGGGATGCGGGCGGATCAGGAAAGCGCACGGCGGTGAGCCGTACCGGGCTGCCGGTCTTGTTGTGCAGCCAGCCCGTCGACAGCCCGATGTTTTCTGGTTCATCGGTGTGCGTTGGGAAGCTCGTGGTGTAGCCGCTAGTCAGGGTGAACGCGGCCGGGCTGCCGGGCGCGGTGGAGCACCCGGCAGCCAGGAAGGCGGTCAGCAGGGCAGCGAGCCCTGATACGAGCGCGGCACGGAGACTAATAGGAATACTCTATCTTCGGGTTGTCCTTCAGATTGCCGTCGCTTCCCCACACATGGTGTCTCCGGAAGGTGGAGTTTCCGGCCGAGTAGGCCTGGGCGACATCGCTGCTGTGGGTGGTCTCAGCCTGGATCGACGCGCCCATGACGCTGGCGGCTGCCCCATAGGTGTAGGCCTGGCCGACGTCCAGGGTAAAGGCTCCTCCGGCTTGGACCGTGTCTATGTAGCGCGGGTGGTGGCGGTTGACGTACCCGTAACGGGATTTCCCGTCGTCCTTGATGACGCTGATGCCTTTCTTGAACAGAGTCCAGCCGTGGCCGGGGTCATACAGGCCGTTCTCGTCGATCTGCCGCCACCGGTGGCAGACCTTGCCACTACTGACGGACTCCTCGACGTAGCGCCGCTTGATGTAGCTCAGGGACACCACCATCCGGTGGGAGTTGTGCGGCCCGTTGCTGGGGAAGCCCATCGTCAGGGAGCGCGAGGTGGAGAAGCTGTCGTAGCCGCCGAAGGTCCACGGCCCGTCGCTGAAGGACAGGGCGTCGCCGATACTGGAGGTAGCGCCCTTGGTGTAACTGAGGCCGCCGGAGGCATTCCAGTAGGCGTGGTACTCCCCGACCACGGTATAGGCATGGGAACGGCCGAGCACTTTCTGCACCAGCGGCGGCCCGCACCCGAACCGGCCGCAGCAGGAGTCCGCCGCCTTCTGAGAAGCGGTACTGGCGGTCAGCTTCATCATCATGGCCAGGGGCTTGTTGCTGCTGGACTCGGTTGCCAGGCTGGGGGTGCCAACCCACGCCGACTCGACGGCGACTGCTAAGGACGAGCCCGACAGGGCAACGACATCGACATTTATGTAACCCATGTCGGCATTGGCGGCCTGCTGCGCCGCTTTGGGAAGCGCCGCGTTGGCGGGCGCGGGCAGGGACCACCGGCCGTCCGAACGGGTGACCACCGAGCCGATGAGCACTGATTTCCCGGCGGCATCGGGTGTCACGTACAGGTTCACCTTCTGCCCGGCCACCGGGGTTCCCGCCGCGGTGACGACGGTCCCAGCGAATACCTGCGGACTAGCGGCCCGCGAAGCCGCCTGGGCAGGACCGGCCGCTAGCAGCGGACCGGCCAGCACTGCAATGACCAGCGACTGGCATAAGAACCTCGCATGTCTCATGTGAATGCGACCTTTCATAGGACCGGATCAGACGCTAACGGTTCGCTGATCTCAGACCCCCGACAGGCATGGGCTCAGCCGCGTCAGGCATTGCATCAGATATAGATTTAGCCTGATTTGAATCAAGATTAAGCCTTTCAGCGACCGGGACTCAGCAAGAGAAACTCGTGTTCGCGATGGCGAGTGAGCCGTCAGCCGGGCGGCCCGGCGGCCAGCCCCAGGCGGCGGCGCAGGTGGTCGCGGACGCCGGGCCACTCGGCCTCGATGATCGAGTAGTACGCCGTGTCCCTGATCGACCCGTCGCTGGCCGGGGCGTGGGCCCGGCGTACCCCCTCGGCCCGTGCGCCCAGCCGCTCGATGGCCCGGCGGGAGGCGGCGTTGCGGGCGTCGGTCTTCAGCGTGACCCGCAGCGTGCCCCAGACCTCGAACGCCTGGGTCAGCAGCAGCAGCTTGCACTCGGCGTTGATGCCGGTCCGCTGGGCGGACGCGGCGTGCCAGGTGCTGCCGATCTCCGCCACCGAGGGCGGCTGGTCGTCCGAGGGCGCTGGCCCCCGGCCGACGCCCGGCGGCCAGGGCGGCGGCCAGCCGAACACCTCCAGGTCCAGCATCCTGGTGCAGCCGACGATCTGGCCGTCGGGCCGCCGCCGTACCGCCCAGGGCAGCGTCCGGCCCCGCTCCTGGTCGGCCAGCGCCGCGGCCACGTAGCGTCGCGCGTCGGCCAGCCCGTCCGGCACCCAGGTGAACCGGTAGCTGCTCCGGTCGGCCGCCGCCGCGGCGGCCAGCGGCGCGGCGTGCTCGGGTGTCAGCGGCTCGAGCCGGACCCGAGCCGACTCCAGGGCAAAAGGGCTCAGCACCAGGCCTCCGGGGGACGGCGAGGGCACCATCCTGCCCGACCCCGCGGCGCCGCGCCGGCCGCGGTCAGCCCGTCCGCTGGCTAGCCGCCGTGGTAGACGGCCTCCACGTTGTGGCCGTCGGGATCGCGCAGGAACACCCCGTAGTAGCCGGGGTGGTACTCGGGCCACTCGCGCGGGGCGTGCAGCACCTCCGCGCCCCCGCTCACCGCGGCCTCGTGGACCGCGTCCACCTCCGCGCGGCTGGCGGCCGCGAAGGCCACGTGCAGCTCCCGGTCCTGCGGCCGCAGCGCCGGGCTGAGCCAGAAGCCCGGCACCCCGTCGCGTCCGGAGAGCCCGACCACGAAGCTGTCCTCGACCGGGAAGCGCAGCGCCTCCCGCAGCCCGATGGGCCCGAAGGCCCGCAGGTACCAGGCCAGCGACCCGTCCACGTCGGCGACCTGAACTCCCAGGTGATCGATCATGACCGGAGGCTACCGGCCGCCGGTGACACTGCGGGTCGCGACACCCGGGGCCCGCGCTAGCGGACCGGCTCGAACCACGAGGATGTGAGGTTGCCGCCGAGACCCTGCTCGCAGGAGGGCTGCACCGGGCCCGTCACCTGGGCCCTGGCCGAGCCATCGCCCCAGGTGACCACGGCCTGGTCGCCAGCCGCGGGCCCGCACCAGTTCGGCCAGCTCACGCGGGCCGCGGCCTGCCCTCCGGGCTCGATGTCCACGTAGCCGGGCTCGACCAGTTCCAGGGTGATCATCGTGTCGGCGTCCAGCGGCGTGCCGTCCTGGCCCAGCGGCTTCACCCCGGGCTTGCCGGGCAGCCGGCAGGTCCGGCCGCCGACGTTGCGCACGATCACCTGGCCGCGCAGCCCGGTCCCGTCGCGCTCCCAGCGCACGGTCGCCTCGACCTCGTCGCCGTGGCAGTCCTGAACCGTCATATCGCACCCCCCTCGATGGGACCCCCGTCCCCGTTCAGGTTAACCGCGGGCGGCGGCCTGGAGGGGGTCGCGCTCGGCCTCGGTGGCGCCGTCGCGGTCGGTGCTGACGGTCAGGTCGTGCCAGGCCTCGTCCGAGGCCATCCGGGCCCGGGCGGCGGCCATCGCGTAGGCGTAGGCCTCGCTGCCCAGGATCAGCCGCATCGGCGGCTCGGCCATGTCGGCCACGGCCAGCACCACCCGGGCCACCTTGGCCGGGTCGCCCAGCGCCGTGGCCTGGCCGCCGTGGTGCATCCGGGCCATCTCGCCGACGGTGGCCTGGTAGGGCTCGCTGACCGGCGGGACCTCCATCGAGGCGCCGGCCCAGTCGGTCTGCATGCCGCCGGGCTCCAGCACGGTCACCTTGATCCCCAGCGGCCCGACCTCCCTGGCCAGCACCTCGGAGAAGCCGCCGACCGCCCACTTGGCCGCCTGGTAGGCGGACAGGCCGGCGGTGGCCAGCCGCCCGCCGATGGAGGAGACCTGGATGATGTGGCCCGCGCCCTGGCGGCGCAGCACCGGCAGCGCGGCCTTGGTGACGTTGACGACGCCGAGCAGGTTGGCGTCGAGCTGCGCGCGGAAGTCCTCGAGGGTGATGTCCTCGACCGCGACCAGGTTGGCGTAGCCGGCGTTGTTGACGACCACGTCGATACGGCCGAACGCGGCCACGCCCGCGGCCACGGCGGCCCTGGCCGCCTCCGGGTCGGTCACGTCCAGCGCGACGGGCAGGACCTGGTCGCCGTAGCGCTCGGCCAGGTCGGCCAGGCCCTCGGGGCGCCGCGCGGTGGCGACCAGCCGGTGGCCGTCGGCCAGCGCGGCCTCGGCGATCTGGCGGCCCAGGCCGCGGGTGCTGCCGGTGAGCAGGAAAACCTTCGACATGACTGCTGGTCCTCTCGTGTGACGATGCCTTCAATATAACGCAACGATGTTGCATTAACAACACAACGCCGTTGCGTTAGGTAGGATGACGCTGTGACGACGACGGACGCGGGGTTCCAGCGGGCGCGCCGCCCGGAGCAGAAGCAGCAGCGGCAGGACGACATCCTGGGCGCGGCCCGCGAGCTGGCCCTCCGGGATGGCGTCCGCAACGTGACGCTGACCGACATCGCCGACCGCGTCGGCATCCACAAGTCGGCGCTGCTGCGCTACTTCGAGACCCGTGAGCAGATCCTCCTGGAGCTGACGGCGCGAGCCTGGCGGGAGTGGGTCAGCTGGCTGGGTGACGAGCTGGCCGGCGCCCCGCCGGGCGACCGCGGCCTGGTCGCCGACGTGGTGGCCCGCAGCTTCACCAGCCGCCCGCTGCTGTGCGACCTGATCGCGCATACCCCGCTCAACCTGGAGCGACACGTCTCGGTGGCGGCGGTTCGCCGCTACAAGCTGACCTCGCTGGGCGCCATCGCCGACGCCGTCGAGGTGATCCACCGGGCGCTGCCCGAGCTGACGGCCGGCGAGTGCCGCGAGTTCATCTCGGCCATGGCCAGCCTGGCCGGGGCGATGTGGCAGATCGCCAACCCGCCGCCGGCGCTCGCCGACCTGTACGCCGCCGACCCGGAGCTGGCCCACGCCTGCGTGGACCTGCTCCCCCGGCTGCGCCGCACGGCCGAGATCATGCTGGCCGGGCTGGTCCCGAGCCGCCCTCCCGGCTAGCCGCTCCCGGCCGGCCACCGCCCGGCCGCCGGGCCGCCGGGCGGCGCGGGGCAGGATGGGGCGATGGACACCGAGGCGTTCCTGGCCGCGGCCCGCGAGCTGCTCGCGGTGCCCTCGACCGCGGACCGGCCCGGTGAGCTGGGCCGGGCGCTGGACTTCGTGCTCGATTTCGTCGGGCCGGGCTTCACCGTGGAGCGGTTCGCCTCGGGCGGCAAGCCGAGCGCACTGCTCTACCGGGGCCGGCCGCGGCCGGAGTTCCGGGTCATCCTCAACGCGCACCTGGACGTGGTCCCGGCCCCGCCCGGGCAGTTCGAGCCCCGGCTGGAGGACGGCCGGCTGTACGCCCGCGGCGCCCAGGACATGAAGGTGTCGGCGCTGGTCCAGGCGCAGGTGTTCCGCGACGTCGCGGGCACGGCCGACTACCCGCTGGGCCTGCAGCTGGTCACCGACGAGGAGGTCGGCGGGCGGGACGGCACGCTGCACCAGCTCCAGCGGGGCGTGCGGGGCGAGTTCGTGGTCATCGGCGAGCACAGCGGGCTGCGCATCGTGACCGACTCCAAGGGCATCATCACGGTCAACCTGCGGGCCGCCGGCCGGGCCGGGCACAGCGCCTACCCCTGGCTGGGCGACAACGCCCTGCTCAAGCTGAACCGCAGCCTGACCCGGCTGCTGACGGCCTACCCGGTGCCGGACCACGAGGAGTGGCGGACCACGGTCAACGTGGCCCGGATCGAGACGCCCAATCAGGCCCGCAACCAGATTCCCGAACAGGCCGAGGCGTGGCTGGACATCCGCTACCCCCCGGAGGACCCGGACCTGGCCGGAAAGACGATCCCGGAGCTGACCGCCTACCTGGCCACGTTCTGCGAGCCGGGCGTGACCCCGGTGATCGGCCAGGCCGACCCGCCGCACCACGCCGACCGGGGCCGGCCGGAGGTCGAGGCGCTGCGGCGGGCCGCGCGCGGCCAGGGCTACCGCGCGGACTTCCTGCGCAAGCACGGGGCTGCGGACGCGCGGTTCTACTACCAGCACGGCATCGACGCGGTGATCTTCGGCGTGGGCGGCGACGGCCAGCACGGCGCCAGCGAGTACGCCGAGATCGCCTCGATCGCGCCGTACTACCGCGCGCTGGCCGAGTTCGTCCGCGACCCCGCCACCCAGAGACGCCGCCAGTGAGGTGACCGCCTTGACGGAAAGCTCCGGGTGTTCACGAAGCGGTCCCCTGGGCGGCACCGGCAGCGGGCCATGATGGCCGCATGAGAGTTGCGATGCGCTGGCGGCTGGTGCCGCTGTGGGCCGCAGCGGTGCTGCTCGCCGGCTGCGCCGCACACCAGTCAGCCCGGCCGGTCTCCTCGACCGCGAAGGTCACCGCCTCGCGGACGGCATCGTCGCGGCCCGCTCCGGCCGCGCGGGTGCCGCGGCCGCGGCACACCGTGATCGTCATGATGGAGAACCACTCCTATGGCCAGATCATCGGCAACCCGCAGGCCCGGTACCTGAACTACCTGGCCCGCCACGGCGCGCTGTTCACCCGCTCGTTCGCGATCACCCACCCGAGCGAGCCCAACTACCTGGCCCTGTTCTCCGGCAGCACGCACGGGGTGACCAGCGACGCCTGCCCGGTCTCCTTCCGCGCCCCCAGCCTGGGCCACGACCTGCTGGCCGCGCACCGCGGCTTCGCCGGGTACGCCGAGGACCTGCCGGGCGCCGGGTCGCTGGTCTGCTCCAGCGGCGAGTACGCCCGCAAGCACGTGCCGTGGACCGACTTCCCCAGCGTGCCCCGCTCCGCCAGCCGGCCGTTCTCCCGGTTCCCGGCCGGGCACCTGGCCCGGCTGCCCGCGGTGTCGTTCGTGATCCCGAACCTGTGCGACGACATGCACGACTGCGGCGTGGGGACCGGCGACGCCTGGCTGCGCCGGCACCTGGGCGGCTACGCCCGCTGGGCCATGACGCATGACAGCCTGCTGATCGTGACCTGGGACGAGGACGACGGCACGATCGCCAACCACATCCCGACGATCTTCTACGGCCAGCCGGTGCGGCCCGGCCGGTACCGGGAGCGGATCACCCATTACCGCGTGCTGCGCACCCTCGAGGACGCCTACGGGCTGCGCCACGACGGGCACGCGGCCAGCGCCCGGCCGATCACCAACGTGTGGCGGCGGCCCTAACCTGGCCCGCCGCGAAAAAGGACTGGCCGAGTCGGGGGTTCCGGAAATGTCCGACGGGTATGGGACGTTAAAAGGTACGGAGGCTTTTCGCCTCGGGCTGGAACGGCCGGGCCTACGCTGGGGAGGGCCTGGCCTTTCCGCTTGTCTGGGGGCAAACCGGACTGTCGGCGGCCGCCGGTACCGTCACGCCATGGCCTACTTCGCGCTCACCCTGACCCACGGCCCGGGCTGGGACGCTGCCCGGCCGATCCGGGAGCAGCCGGCCTGGGACGAGCACGCCGCGTTCATGGACCGGCTGGTCGACGACGGCTTCATCGTGGTCGGCGGACCGCTGGGCAACGGCGACCGCACCCTGCACCTGGTCGCGGCGGACGGCGCGGGCCAGATTGAGGCCCGGATGGCGCAGGACCCGTGGGCCGCCATGCGGCTGCTGGAGATCGGCTCCATCGAGCCGTGGGCCCTGTGGCTGGACGGCCGGGCCGGGCGGGCCGGCTGAGCGCCCCTCGCCGGACCTGGACGCTTCTCCCCAGACCTGAACGTCGTGTAGGTACAGAGCTGGAGCTGGCAAGCCGGATTCCGGGTCCGACCTACCGCGGCCTGCCTTAGCCGGGGCAGGCGTCGCGGGCCAGCAGCGCGGCCTGGACCCGGCTGGCGCAGCCGAGCCGGGCCAGGACCCGGCTCACGTAGGTCTTGATGGTGGCCTCGCTCATGTGCAGCCGCTCGCCGATCTCGGCGTTGGACAGGCCCTCGGCCACCAGACCGAGGACCTGCGACTCGCGGGCGGTCAGCGCGGCCAGGCGCTGCGCGGCGGCCCGGCGGCGCCCGGCCCGGGCGGGCGCGACCATATCCAGCACGAGCCGGGTCACCGGCGGGGCCAGGTAGGCGTCCCCCGCATGCACCGCCCGGACCGCGCCGATCAGCTCGGCGGGGGTGCAGCTCTTGAGCACGAAACCGGCGGCGCCGAGTTCCAGGGCGCGCAGTGCGTTGTCCTCGGTGCCGAACGACGTCAGCATCACCACCGGCAGGCCGGGCTGCTGGCGGCGCAGTTCCGCGGCCGCGGTCAGCCCGTCCAGTACCGGCATCTTGATGTCGACCAGCGCCACGTCGGCACGCTGGCTGACCGCCAGTGTGACCACCGCGCGCCCGTCGCCGGCCTCGCCCACCACCTCGATGTCGCCGGCCGACGCCAGGACGGCGCGCAGGCCGGCCCGGATCAGCGGCTCGTCGTCGGCCACCAGGACCCTGATCATTCAGCGCACCCCCAGCAGCAGGGTGGCCGGCAAGATGACGAACATCAGCACCGCCGCGGCGCGGCCGAGCACGGCCCGGCGCGCGGGCGGGCCGGCGGATGCCGGGTCTGGCCCGGCCGCGGGCAGCATCGCGAACAGCCGGAACCGCCCTGCGGACGCAGCGTGGTCGAGGAGCCCGCCGACGGACCGCACCTGCTCGCCCAGCCCGGCCAGGCCCAGCCCCGGCTCGCCGGCGCCGGCGCCGGGCGGGATGCCGTTGCTGATGGTCAGCAGCAGCGCGCCGGGCTCCCAGTCCAGGGTCACGGTGACCGGCTGGCCCGGTGCGTGCCGCGCGGCATTAGTCAGGCCCTCCCGCGCCACCCGGCAGGCGGCTTGCGCCGCCGCGGCGGGCAGCGGCTGGCGCGGCCCGCGCTGCCGCAGCTCGGCGGGCACCCCGGCGGCCCGGAACTCCCCGACGAGCCCGTCAATGGCCTCGACGCCCGGCGCACGAGCCTCAGCGCCGGCCCGGTCCGGCGGATCGCGGAGCAAGCCCGTCAGCTCATGCAGTTCATCCAGGGCGCCGCGGGCAGCGGCGGCCAGCCGCGCGGCCGCCGCCCGCTGCGGCGGCGGCAGCGGCGCGACCTCCAGCGCGGCGGCCTGGACTGACACCAGGCCGAGCCGGTGGCCGAGCAAGTCGTGCATGTCGGCGGCCAATCGCCGACGCTCCTGCTCGCTGCGCTGGCCCAGCGCCGACATCAGCCGTTCCTGCTGCGCCAGGTAGCGGCCGGTCAGCAGCGGCAGCGCCGCGAACACCAGGTAGCCGGCGACCAGGCCGCCGATGGCTCGTGCGCCCGCCGGGGCCAGCGCGGCCTGCGCGCCGAGGCAGGCCAGCGCTACGCCGAGCGCAGCCGCGGCCCGCGGCCAGGGCACCAGGGCACGCCCCGCGTGGTAGGCGGTCCACAGCAGCAGGACGTACCCGCCGCCGACCAGCGCGGCCAGGAGCAGTGCGGCGGCCAGCGCCGTGACCGGCGCCCGGCGGCCCAGCGCGATGACGGCGGTCACGATCGCGGCGTAGGCCAGCGCGCTCCACGGCGGGAGCCCGGCACGCGGCCCCGCGACCAGCACGGCGGTGTCCGCCGCAACCACGCCGACCGCCAGGAGGTTCCGGCCCATGGGGACAGGCTACGGGCCCGGCCGCCTGGTCGGCTTTCGCCGGCCGCAACCGCGACTTTCGGGTACTGAACCTCGGCGGCGACCGGCCTAGCGTGCCGTGCATGATCCGGATGCCCGGCGTCCTGCTCGCCGAGTTGACCAAGATCCGCAGCGTGCGGTCCACGGCGGTGACGCTGCTGCTGACCGTCGCGCTGAGTGCGGGCCTGGCCTGGGTGGCCGGGCTCAGCTTCCGGGCGAGCTTCGCCGCGCTGACTCCGGCACAGCGGCACGCCTACGATCCGCTGTTCGCGACCTTCTACAGCCTCACCGTGGGCCAGCTCGCCCTGGTGGCGTTCGGCGTGCTCGCGATCGGCAGCGAGTACCGGTCGGGAACGATCCGGCTGTCGCTGGCGGCGGTTCCCCGGCGCGGCCAGTTCTACGGCGGCAAGGTGGTCGCCGTCACTCTGGTCGCGCTGGCCGTCTCCGTGCTCACCATCGCCGTGACGTTCCTGACCGCCCAGGCGGCGCTGGCCCCGCACGGCACCTCGCTCGGTGCGCCCGGATCGGCGCAGGCCGCCCTCGGCGCCTGCCTCTACCTGACACTGATCTGCCTGCTCGGGCTGGGCCTGGCCACACTGCTGCGTAGCTCGGCCATTGCGCTGGGCATCCTGTTCCCGGTGCTGTTCCTGGACGGGCAGGGCCTGGGCAACGTGCCCCGGCTGAACGCCGTCCTCCGCTACTTCCCCGATCAGGCCGGCACGGTGATCATGCACCTGGCGGCCCCGCCGGGGCACGGACGGTTCAGCCGCCCTTACGGCCCGTGGGCCGGGCTGGCCATCATGCTGGCCTGGACCGCGGCTGCCCTGCTGCTCGGCTACCTGCGGCTGGCGCGCGCCGACGCCTGACCGGCCGCGGCCGGGCGACCGCGGCGGCAGCCAGCGCGCCGGGTCTTACAGGCCGGTCTCGGCGGTCAGCCGTCCCGACTTCACGGCGGCGGCGAACGCCTCGTAGTCCTTCTCGTTCTGGTCGGCGTAAGCGGCCGAGAAGTCGGCGATCGCCCGGTCGAAGGCGGGTCCCTTGCCCAGGTAGGAGGCGATGGCGATCCGGTCCCCCCACCGGGCATGGGCGCGGGCGAGCGTCGCGCCGCACAAGCGCGCGTAGAGGGTGGCGCCGGGCACGAGCATGTTGTCGACGTCCGCGCTGCCCTTCCAGTCGTGGAACTGGCGCACGTAGTAGTCGCGGGTGACGCCGTCGAGTCCCTTGATTCGAATCCAGCCCAGGAAGATGTCGGTCGCCGCCTGCATGAGCCGCTGGCCCGCCACCACCCGCTCGCCATGATGGGGGTAGGTGCTCTGGCCCGCGAAGTGCTCGAGTACGGAGGCCTGAGCTTCCTTGATCTGCAAGAACAGGGGGTCGTTGCGGTCGCGGCCCAGCATCAGCATGATGTAGCACCGGGTGCCCACGCTGCCGACGCCGACCATCTTGTAGGCCGTGTGGACGTAGCGGTACTCCTCCAGCGGATGGTGCTGGTGTCCGAGGGTGCGCCGGTAGGTGCTGAGCAGCTTCTTGATCAGCGGCACCGGGTCTTCCCACTCTGAGCCGGGAGTGACGAGGTCCTCGATCGGGATGATCAGCGGCGGCTCGGCGACGATCCGCAGCTCACCCTCGACCTCGGAAGCACGCTTGGTGAACACGCGGGTGTTGTCCCGGGTATGCGCCTTGGCCACGTCCTGCCGGAGAGCCCGGGCCTCCTTCTTGCTGACCGCCTTGATCCGGACCTCCTGGCGGACCAGCTTGAGCAGCATCCCGGCTTCCAGGTGGTCGTACCAGGCCTCCAGGGCCCCCATCCCGGCGGCCTGACGTATCCGGTCCCGGTACTCGGACACCGCGGCCCTGACGATCGCGCGCCGGTCAGCCCGGGCGAAGCCACGGTCACGACCCATGATCTCGAAGCTGGCCGCCAGGCGCTTGACGTCCCATTCCCACGGGCCGGGCAGGGTCTCGTCGAAATCGTTGATATCGAAGATCATCTGCCGCTCGGGCGTGCCGAACAGACCGAAGTTGGACAGGTGCGCGTCGCCGCACAGTTGCACGGTCACCCCCGACACGGGGGTGGCCGCCAGATCAGCTGCCATGATCAGTGCGGCGCCGCGGTAGAAGGTGAACGGCGAGACCAGCATCCGGCCGTACCGGACCGGGACCAGCTGCGGCACCCTTGACGCCGCCTGCTCCTCCAGCAGGGCAACCGGGTCCGGCCGGTCCGGCGCGGGTGCCCACCGGCCGTGGGACGACCGAGGCGCCTCGTGACGCGCAGCCCGGCCGCGGGCAACCCGCTGGTCCACCGTCAGGTGCGCGCGCCGCCACGCCGACGCAAACGGCGCGATCCGCTGCCCGGTCGTATCAGCCAGGCCGGCCGCCGCAGAGCTTGGACTGGTAGCCATGAACATCCCCCGGCGTCACCCTTCCCCGCGAGGGACACCCTGACTCACGAAAGCCAGGCCACGCGGACCTGCGGTGTCATCGGCCCAGCTCCCCTCGCTACCGGCGCGAGCGAGGTGTCCCGGCTGACCGCCGCGGGTAGCGCCAGCAGACAGCGCCAGCAGACAGCGCCAGGAGCACCGCGCCGTAGGGCCCGGCCACCCACATCGGCCAGGGGTAGATCAGGCTGGCCGTGGTCACGCTGACCAGGGCCCAGACCACGACATTGACCGACACCGAGATCAGCCAGATCGTCCACAGCACCCTGAGCGGCGCGGGCTGGCGGGCGAACGCCCCCCACCAGGGCGCCACCGGGCCCGGCGCCGCGACCGCGGGTGACGCCGCCGGAACCGGGGTGGCGGGCGGCGCGGGCGCGCGGGCCGGGCCGCCCGCGGGCAGGTCGGCGCACAGCGGCACGAGGTCGGCGTGGGTCACGGCCTGGTAGGCGTGCGCCATGCGGTCCAGGTACTCCTCCAGCGTGAGGCGGCCATCGTCTAGCGCGCCGCGCAGGCGGTCCACGACCTCCTGCCGGTCGTGGTCCGAGGCCCGCATGCCGCTGATCTCTTGCACGTCAGTCATGTTCTTCATGGTCGCGGCGGCCGGCCCGCGCCGCATCAGCCCGGAGGTAGAACCGGGCCTCTAACCGCGGGTAGAGAGCCGGCCTTGACTTCCACCTCGGTTGAGGATCTAGCGTGCTAGGGCGCGCCGCCGGCCCGCGCCCGCGGGCGGCGAGAAAGGATCCGCGAATGGCACTCACCTCGGCCGAGATCTCCTACCTGGAATCGCAGCCGCTCGGCCGCCTGGCCACTATCCAGCCCGACGGCAGTCCGCAGGTCAAGCCGGTCGGCTTCCGCTATAACCCGGAACTGGGCACGGTCGACGTGACCGGCTTCATGATGTCCGGCAGCCAGAAGTACCGCAACGTGAGCCGCGACGGCCGGGCCGCGCTGGTGATCGACGACATCGTGTCCACCCAGCCGTGGCGGGTCCGCTTCCTGGAGATCCGGGGCCGGGCCGAGGCGGTGCCCGGCGACAGTGACGGTGACGGCGACGGTCCCTCCGACGCGTCGGTCATCCGGCTGCATCCGGGCCGGGTGCTCAGCTTCGGCATCGAGGAGCCGCCCGACGAGCCGCACCGCACCCCGCTGCATTCCCGCACCCTGGCCTGAGGGTCCGCTCCTCGCCATTGGCGGGCATAAATGGCGGTCGGCCGTGGTAGTTAATGGCCGACATGTCGTTTATCGCGGAGCTCACCAGGGCCGACGTGCAGCGCGCCGCCGGCCGCAAGTCGTTCGACCGCGCCCGGGATTACCTGGGCGAGGTGGCCGACCTGGAGATCACCCCCGCGGAGATCACGGCCACGGTCCGCGGCGGCCGCGCTTACGACGTCCGGCTGCGGCCGGGGCCCCGCGGGCTGGCCGGGACCTGCTCGTGCCCGCAGGGCCAGGAGGGCCTGTTCTGCAAGCACTGCGCCGCGGTCGGGCTGGTCGCGCTGGAGGATGGCGCCGGCCAGCTCAGCGCGGGCGAGCCAGGGCCGGCCGCGGCGGCCAGAGCCCGGCGCGCGGCGCTGGGCGGCTGGCTGGAGTCGCTGTCCCGGCCCGAGCTGCTGGCCGAGCTGCGCGGGCTGCTGGACGGCGACCGGGACTTGCGGCGGCGCTTCGAGCTGCGGGTGGCCGCGCGCGGCGGGGACGCCGGGACCGTCCGGCGGCTGGTGCTGGACCTGGTGCGGCCCCGCCGGGGTTATGAGTCCGACGGCGACGCGGACCGCTACCTGGACGGCGTCCGGGAGGCGGCGGAGGCCATCGCCGGGCTGGCCGGCGCGGGTCAGGCGCCGGAGGCCATCGAGATAGCCCGGGCGGCGATCGGGCTGCTGACCGAGGCTGCCGGGCGGGCCGAGCCCCGTTATGGAGGGATAAAACAGGCCGCCGGGCTGCTCCTGGCCGCGCACCTGCGCGCCTGCCAGGCCGCCCCGCCCGACCCGGCCGAGCTGGGCCGCTACCTGGCCGGCCTGCTGGGCCACGAGGATCTCGCGCCCGACCTGGCCGACTACGCCGGCCTGCTGGGCGACGCCGGGTTCGCGAGCCTGCGCGCGGCCGCCGCCCGCGCGCACGAGCAGGACCCCGGCGACGAGCCGGCCCGGCAGGTCCTGGAGGCGGCGCTGCGGGCGGCGGGCGACGTGGACGGCCTGGTCGCGCTGCACGCCGACGAGCTGGACGGGCACGGCCGCGGTCACCTGCGCATCGCGCGGGAGCTGGACCTGGCCGGCCGCCCCGGCGACGCGCTGGGCTGGGCCGAGCGGGCCCTGGACGAGGCCCCGGACCCCGATCCCGCGCTCATCGACTACCTCGCCGGGCGCTACGCCGCGGCCGGGCCGGACCGCTGACGTGGTGGCGCTGCGCCGGGACCGGTTCGCGGCCGAGCCCGCGCTGGAGAGCTACCGCGCGCTGCGCCAGGCCGCGCAGGACGCCGGGACCTGGCCCGCCGAGCGCGAGCAGGCCCGGGCCCGGCTGGCCACCGACGCCGAGCGCGCGCGGTTCCAGCTCTCCCGTGGCTGGGCCACGGGCCCGGTGCTGATCGACGCGCTGCTCGACGACGGCGACACCGGCGCCGCGTGGGCCGCGGCCGAGGGGAACCGGGCGGTCACGCCCGAGCAGTGGCTGCGGCTGGCCGACGCGGTGGCCCGCGACCGCCCGGCCGACGCGCTGGGCGTCTACCGCCGGGCCATCGACCAGCTGCGCACGATGACCGGCAACGACGTCTACCAGCGGCTGGCCGGCCTGCTGCTGAAGGCCCGCGACTGCCACGTGGCCCTGGGCACCAGCCAGGACTTCCGCCGGTACCTGGTCGCCTTCCGCACCGACCAGCGGCGCAAGCGCGCGCTGATGCGGATACTGGCCGAGCACGGGCTCTAGACGCCCGCGCCCCCGGCGTTCCATGGTGGTTGCATGAAGCTGGCTGACTTCCAGGCGCTGAGCTTTGACTGCTACGGGACGCTGATCGACTGGGAGGCCGGCCTGTCCGCCGTGCTCACCCCGTGGGCCCGGGCCCGCGGGCTTGATCTCAGCGCCGAGCAACTGCTGGCCGAGTACGCCGGGTTCGAGGCCGAGATCGAGACGCAACAGCCCTCGGCGCTTTACCCGGAAGTCCTGGCGGGCAGCCTGCGCCGCCTGGGCGACAAGCTGGGCGCCGAGGTCACCAGCGACGACGCGGCCCGGCTGGCTGACTCGGTGCCGGACTGGCCCGCGTTCGGTGACTCCCCCGGCGCGCTGGCCAGCCTGGCCCGGCGCTTCCAGCTCATCATCTTGTCCAACGTGGACCGGGCGTCGTTCGCCGGATCGCAGCGCCGCCTGGGCGTCACGTTCGCCAGCGTGCTGACCGCCGAGGACATCGGGTCGTACAAGCCCGCGCCGCGCAACTTCGACGCGCTCCTGGCGCAGGCGGCCCGGCTGGGCATCGAGCCGGGCCGGCTGCTGCACGTGGCCCAGAGCCTGTTCCACGACCACGGGCCGGCGAAGGCGGCCGGCCTGCCCACCGTGTGGATCAACCGGCGGCACGCCCGGCCCGGCTGGGGCGCCACCCCCGAGCCCGCCGCGCCGGTCAGCCCGGACTGGGAGTTCGAGTCCCTGGCCGCGTTCGCCGCCGCCGTTGACGCCGGGTAAGCCGGGCGCGGCAGGCGTAGCGTTTACAGCGGATATGGATCAAGTCGAGGAGGTTCGCATGGGTAACTGGCAGCTCGACCCGTACCACACGGAGGTCGGCTTCTCCGCCAAGCACCTCGGGATGATGACCGTGCGCGGTCACTTCACGGAGGTCGCCGCCACCGCCGACATCGACCCGGCGCATCCGGAATCGTCGTCGGTGCAGGTCACCATCTCGGTGGCCAGCATCCAGACCAACCACGAGGCGCGGGATAACGACCTGCGCTCCTCGAATTTCCTTGAGGTCGACAAGTACCCGACGATGACGTTCCAGAGCACCGGCGTGGCCCCGGCCGGGCCGGACAAGTACACGCTGACCGGCGACCTCACGATCAAGGGCCACACGCAGCCGGTCTCGCTCGACGTCACCAGGTACGGCGAGTTCAACGACCCGATGATGGGACACCGGATCGCCTACGGCGCCAGCACCCAGATCAACCGCAAGGACTTCGGGCTGAGCTTCAGCATGGTGCTGGACGGCCGGTTCGTGGTCAGCGAGGAGATCCAGATCACGATCGAGGGCGAGCTGGTCGAGCAGCAGGAGACCGCCGAGGCCGCGAGCAGCTAACACGGCCTAATAGTCCCTTCGATCGCGGGCTGGAGGGTGCATCGGGGACTATCGATGGCCGTGGCGGCGGGGGCCGCCGTGCTGACCGGGATCGGCCTGGCCGGGCCCGCGGCGGCCGCGCCCGCCCGCACCCACGCCTACACGACGATCAACGGGTCGGGCTCGTCATGGGCCGAGGTGGCCATCGACCAGTGGTCACAGGACGTCCAGGCCAAGGGGATCACGGTCAACTTCAACCCGGACGGCTCGGCCCAGGGCCTCGAGGACTACATCCAGGGCCAGAACGACTTCACGGCGTCGGACCTGCCATTTCGCACCGGCCGGGACAAGATTGCCGGGCTGGGGCCGCAGAAGGTGCGGTACGGCTTCTCCTACGTTCCCGACGTCGCGGGCGGCACGGCGTTCGTGTACCACCTGAACGCCCGCGGGCACCGGATCCTGAACCTGCGCCTGTCCGGGCCGACCATCATGAAGATCTTCACCGGCCAGATCAGGAACTGGGACAACCGGCAGATCACCCGGGACTACGGCCACCAGCTACCGAGCATCCCGATCACCCCGGTGGTGCACGCCGAGGGCGCCGGTGACACGTTCTTCCTCACCCGCTGGATGGCGCACCAGTTCCCGCGCCAGTGGAACGCGTTCTGCAAGAAGGTGACCCATGGCCGGGTGGCCAGGAACTGCGGGCCGACCGAGTTCTACCCGACCTCGGGCTGGGGCAACGTCAGGGCGGAGAACGGGTCGAGCAATGTCGTCACCTACATCGACAGCCCGCACGCCAACGGCGCCATCGGCTACGACGAGTACGCCTACGCGCTGAACGCGCGCGCCCCGGTGGCCCGGCTGCGCAACCCGGCCGGCCGCTACGTGCTGCCCACCGCCACCAGCGTGACCATTGCGCTGCGCCGAGCCCAGATCAACGAGAACCCGCACAGCACGGAGTTCCTCCAGCAGGACCTCGACCACGTCTACACGTTCCGTAACCCGCGCAGCTACCCGCTGTCGTCCTACAGCTACCTGGTCGTGCCGCGCCTGGGCCGCAAGCCGGCCCCGCCGACCTTCGGCCGGGCCAAGGGCCGGACGCTGAGCACGTTCCTGGCCTTCCTGCTCTGCCCGGCCGGCCAGCGCCAGCTCCGGGCGCTGGGCTACGCCTCGCTGCCGCCCAACCTGGTCCGCGGCGGGCTGATCCAGGCCGGGAAGATCCCCGGCCACATCCGCATCCCGCACCTGCGCCACGGGCGGTGCGCCTAAACCGGATATAGGAGACGAGGCCGCCGCGGGCTAGCATCGCTGGAAAGCAGCCGGCCCCGGAGGGAACTCGGATGACCGTCAGCGAAACGCGACTAGCTCGCATCGAATCCGACGACCTGAGCGGGCTGGGCCGGGCTGACATCGACGACGTGATCGAGTACGTGCACGTGCCGACGGCCCGGCTGCCCGGCTACCGGCCCCTGTATGACCGGTACCTGCGGCAGCGCTGGAACGTCAACGACCTGGACTTCACGCAGGACCGGGCCGACTGGGCCGAGCGGATGACCGACGACTCGCGCAACTCGTTCCTGGCCATCGCCTCGGGCTTCCACCACGGGGAGCGCCAGGTGGAGGCGGAGCTGGCCCCGCTGCTGTTCGGCGTGCCCGAGGACTACAAGATCTTCCTGACCAGCCACCTGGAGGACGAGGCGCGGCACACGGTGTTCTTCGACCGCTTCTACCGCGAGGTGGTGGGCCTGGAGGGCGACGGCATCATGGACATCCTGGACGGCTCCTGGCCGTTCATCCAGGAGACGTTCGTCGGGCCGTTCGGGCTGCTCGCCTACCTGACCGACGACCTGCGCCGGGACCCCTACGACAAGCACCTCCAGATGAAGTACGCCACCACCTACATGATCTGGATCGAGGGCGTGCTCGCGCTGTCGGTCATGAAGATCACACTGAACTACGCGCGGGACTACCGGGTGCTGCCGGGCTTCTACACCGGGTTCACCGCCACCTGCCGGGACGAGGCCCGGCACGTGCAGGCCGGCATGCGGTTCGTGCGCGACCTGCTCGCCGAGGACCCGGCCTACGTCCGGGACCTGCACGACACGCTGCGCACGCTGCTGACGATGAGCGCGGCCCGGTCCAGCTACGTCTACTACGAGCCGCTGGGCTGGTCCGACGACCGGGTCACCGAGCTGTTCGGTCACCAGCTGCGCCGCAAGCTGGCCATGGTCGGGGTGTCGCTGCCCGAGGAGCTCGAGGCCATGCTGTCGTCGGTCAAGCCGACGCTGGCGGGCGGCTGAGATGCCCGGCCTGATGACCGCGGCCTGGGCGCAGGCCTGCCAGGACACCATCAATGGCTGGCCGGACGAGGCCCGCCAGGCCAGCAAGCTCCAGGACTTCTGGGACTGGATCGGCATGGTCCGCCCGTTCGTCACCGGCCGGCTGGCGCTCAGCGTGCGGGACATGCCGGCCGGCTCGGACGGGGACACGCTGGCCCTGGACCTGGAGGAGGGCGCGGTGAAGGCCGCGGCGGTGCTGGGCCGGGACGAGGCGGCCGACGGCGCCACGTTCGTGCTGGCCGGCTCCTATGCGGACTGGCAGGCCATGCTGGACGGCTACGACGTCGGCAAGATGATCATGTATCGCAAGCTGATGCTCGAGCAGGGCGACACGCTGATGTTCTTCATGGCCGCGTTCTACTGGACCGAGCTGCTGGCCGCGATCCAGTCCGTGCCGGTGAATGGCGGCTAGGACGCCGGCCGGGCCGCGCCGAGGGAGCCGTAGGCGCCGCGCCAGTACACCAGCGGGGCGGCCCCGCTGGCGCTGGTCTCGACGGCCTGGACCCGGCCGACGATGATCTCGTGATCGCCGCCGGGCAGGCTGTCGGCCACCGTGCACTCCAGCGCGGCCAGCACGTCCTCCAGCCGGGGGCTGCCGGTCCGGCCTGGCCGGTGCCGCACGCCGTCCCAGGCCGCGGACAGCCCGCGGCGGGCGAAGTTGGCCGACAGGTGGCGCTGCGGCTCGGCCAGCACGTTGACCACGAACGCGCCGTGCCCGCGGATGGCCTCCAGCGTGACACTGGCCCGGTCGAAGCAGACCAGCACCAGCGGCGGGTCCAGGGACAGCGACGAGACGGCGCTGGCCGTGGTGCCGACCGGCTCGCCGCCGGGCCCGACCGAGGTGATGACCGTGACGCCGGTGGCGAAGTGGCCGATGGCGTGCCTGAACTCTTCGCCGCTGACCGCGGGCCTGGTCAGCGGGGGCTCGTCAAGTGCCGTCATGGGCGGACCGGGGAAGCATTATCTGAGCACCTCACCCGGTCAGTATAACAGATATTGTTCGTAGGATTAATAGATAATAGGGTCGGCAGGACCCGCCCGGTGGCTTCCGGGGCGCGCTCGACGGCTCGACCAAGGGGAGACGTGATGACGCAGGACCACTGGCACCGGCCGCTCATCCACATCCGCGGCAAGGAACTGCGCGGTGACACCGGCCAGACCTCGGGGATGACCCGGCTCGAGGCCATCTCCGGGAAGAACAGCGGCTCGGAGAAGGTCTGGATGGGCCAGACCCACGTGGCGCCCCGCACCAAGTCCGCCGACCACCACCACGGCGAGGCGGAGACCGCGATCTACGTGCTGTCCGGGAACCCGGCGTTCGTGTTCGCCGACGGCGACCGGGAGATCCGGCTGGAGACCGAGCCGGGCGACTACATCTTCGTGCCGCCCTACGTGCCGCACCGCGAGGAGAACCCCGGCGACGGGGAGGCCGTCGTGATCATCGCGCGCAGCAGCCAGGAGGGCATCGTGGTCAACCTGGACAGCCTCTGGCCCGACCGGGCCTGACCAGGCGCCGGGCCGGGCGCGGTCCGGCGGTCCGGCGCGTCCGGACGCTTCTTGCTGTTATCAGGCGAGCGGGCGAGCGGGCGGGCGTGGGCCGGCCCGGCCGTCAGTAGTGGATGGCGCCGAGCGCCCCGCCGCCGACGGCGATGGCGTCGCCGTTGATCGCCACGCTGCGCGGCGACGCGAGGAACGTGACCACGTCGGCGACCTCGGCGGCGGTGACGACCCGCCCGATGCTGACGCCCGCCGCCAGGCGGTCGGCCGCCTCGGCCTCGGTGATGCCGTTCGCGGCGGCGTAGCCGGCCACCTGGGCCGGCGTCCGCTCGGTGACCGTCGCCCCCGGGTGCACGACCGTGACGTTGATCCCCGACCGGCCGAGCTCGTCGGCCAGGTTCTTGGTCAGCGCCGCGACGGCCACGTTGCGGATGGACCCCGACGGCAGGCCCGCGCTGCGGGCGGCCAGCCCGCTGATGTTGATGATCCGGCCCCAGCCCCCGGCGATCATGTAAGGCGCGGCGGCGCGGGCGCAGCGCAGGTAGCCGAGGACCTTGGTGTCGATCGCGGCCAGCAGGTCGTCGTCGACGAGATCGGCCAGGGCGCGGGGGGTGCCGGCGCCCGCGGGCTCGGCGGCCGAGTTGACCAGGATGTCCACGCCGCCTAGTTCGTCGGCGGTGCGCGCGATCGCGGCGCGTACCGCGGTGTCGTCGGTGGTATCGGCGGACAGGGCGAGGATCCGGCGGCCGGAGTCGCTCAGCCGCTGGCGGGCGGCCTCGAGCCGGGCGGGGTCGCGGGCCAGGAGGGCGATGTCCGCCCCCTCGGCGGCCAGCGCGCTGGCGATGGCCAGGCCGATGCCGCGGCTGCCGCCGGTCACCACGGCCCGCTTGCCGGCCAGTCCCAGGTCCACCTCAGCCCGCCCGGCGCAGGCCGACGGCTTCGGGCTTCGGCCGGCTCGGACTCGGGCTCGGGCTCGGCGGACCCTGGCCGCCAGCCGAGCGCGGGCGCCACCTGGCCGGCCAGCAGCCCCAGGGCGGTGATCGCCTCGTCGAGGGCCGGGGCCGCGGGGCTGAACTGCACGATCAGGTCGGTGGCCAGCGGCAGTACCCGGTCGGCGGCCAGGTGGCTGGCCACCTCCTCGGGGCTGCCGTAGGCGATGTGCATCCGCTCGAAGTACTCCTCCGAGCTGAGTCCGGCCGGGAACCGGCCGGTCCGGGCCATCCGCTCGGCCATCCGCCGGACGGGCTCCTCGATGACTGCCCTGGCCGCCTTCTTGTCGGCGGCCGGGTAGACGCCGCGGGACAGGCCGATGCGCAGCTGGCCGGGCGGACCCGCGTAGCGTTCCCGGTACGCCTGGGCCCACGGGGCCTGCACCTCGTCGGTGCGGCCCTGGCTGAAGAACGTGGCCCGGTTGAGCAGCAGCCGCGACCCGGCGCCGGCCACGAAGCGGGCGCCGTCCCGGCTGAACGCGGCCTGCCACAGCCGGCCGGCCAGGCCGGGTGCCGCCGGGTGCAGGCGGAACTCGGTCCCGCCGACCGGCTCGCCCGCGAACGCGGCGGCCAGCGCCGCCACCCCGGCCGTGTTGGCCTGGCGGCGGCCGTCGACGTCCTTGCCGAAGGCGGCGAACACGCTGGGGTCGGTCCCGCTCCCGACGCCCAGCTCCAGCCGCCCGCCGCTCAGCGTGTCGAGCACCGCCGCGTCCTCGGCCACCCGCAGCGGGTCCTCGAGCGGCAGGGTGACCACGGCGGTGCCCAGCCGGATCCGGCGGGTGCGCTCGGCGACGGCGGCCAGGAACGGGAACGGCGAGGGCAGCCGCCCGGCGGTGGCGTCGAAGTGGTGCTGGGCCACCCAGCCGGAGTCGAACCCCAGCTCCTCGGCGGCCACGAACAGCTCGACATAGTCGCGGTAGAGCTGCCGGGGCTCGGCGCTCCCGTGCAGGTGGGTCAGGAATCCGAGCCGGAACGGCGCAGCCACAACGGTCCTTTCTGGTCGCGGTCAGGCGGCGACGCGGGCGCGGTAGCCGTCGATGTCGTCGCCCACCTGCTCGTGCACGAGCCGGATGAGGCTGGCGTAGGCGGCGGCGTCGGCCAGCGGCTCGTAGCCGCGGATGAGCAGGGTGGTCGCGCCCACCGCGACGTAGTCCAGCAGCGCCTCGGCCACCTGCTCGTAGCTGCCGACCAGGGCGGTGGAGTTGCCCGCCGCGCCGGTGGCCGCCGACAGCGGCGTCCACAGCCGCTTGTCGTGGACGTCGCCCGCCGCCGCGTAGCGCAGCAGCCGCTGCGAGCCCTCGGCCTGCGAGGTGTCCCGAGCCCCGACGAACTCGGCCGCCCGCTCCCTGGTCAGCTCGAGGAGCTGGCTGGCCCGGTCCCAGGCGGCGGCCTCGGTGTCGGCGGCGATCGGGCGCAGGCTGACCGAGAACCGGTCGATGCTCCGCCCGGCCGCCGCGGCGCAGGCCTGGACCTCGGCGATGCGCTGGCGGATGCCGGCCAGCGGCTCGCCCCAGAACGCGTAGACGTCGGCGTGCCGGCCACCGACCCGGACGGCGTCGGCCGAGGCCCCGCCGAAGTAGACCGGCAGGTGGCCGGGGCGCAGCCCGGACCGGGCCCCGACCACGCGGTAGAACTCGCCCGCGTAGTCGAACGGCTCGGCGCTGCTCCACTCCCGCTCCACCACGTCCAGGAACTCGTCGGTGCGGCGGTAGCGGGTGGCCTTGTCGGTGAAGTCGCCGTCGCGGGCCTGGTCGGCGTTGTCGCCGCCGGTGATGACGTGCAGCGCGATCCGGCCCGGATGGAAGGCGTCCATGGTGGCGAACTTGCGGGCCGCGACGGTGGGCGCGATGAAGCCGGGCCGGTGGGCCAGCAGTACCCCGAGCCGGATCGTGGCGTTCAGGACCTGGTCGGCCACGATGAACCCGTCGGGCATGGACGAGCTGTGCGCGACCAGTACCCGGTCGAAGCCGGCCTGCTCGTGCGCCGCGGCCAGCCGGTACAGGTAGTCGGGCTGCACGGCCGGGCCGACCTGGGTGATGGTCTCCGACTGGTCGGCGGTGTGGGCGATGCCGATGAACTCCACGGGCATGAGCTGCGCTCCCTGCGTCATCTTGCCTGCTAGCGGGTTCCCTTATTTCCTCGCATTGCCTATTATTCCAATCAACATAGACGAGTATCCTCCATCGGGATGGGCCCGATCAAGGCGAGAGGAGCACGATGGCGATCGAGTTCATCGGATCGCTGGTCAACGGCGCAACCGACCTGAGCGCCGACCCTGAGTACCCGGCCCGGATGGCGGGCCTGCATGAGGAGTCCGGGTTCGACCGGCTGCTGGTCGGTCACTCCTCCAGTTCCCCGGACGGGTTCGCCGTGGCCAACCAGGTGCTCACCACGACCTCGCGGCTCGGCGTGCTGCTGGCCCACCGGCCCGGTTTCGTCGCCCCCACCATCGCCGCCCGGCAGTACGCCACCCTGGACGCCTTTCATCCGGGCCGGGTGGCCATGCACATCATCACCGGCGGCGACGACGCCGATCAGCGGCGCGACGGTGACGTCAGCGACAAGGCGGCCCGGTACCGCCGGTCCGGCGAGTTCCTCGACGTCGTGAAGCTGGAGTGGGCATCGGCCGAGCCCTTCGACTACGCGGGCCAGTTCTACCGGGTGAGCGGCGGCCGGTCGGCGGTGCGGCCGGCTGGCGGCCGCCTGCCGGTGTACTTCGCGGGCGCCTCGGCCGGGGCCGTCGCGGTGGGCGGCCGGCACGCCGACGTCTACGCGTTCTGGGGCGAGCCGCTGGCCGCCATCGCCGAGCGGATGGCCGCGGTCCGCGCCGCCGCCGCGCCGCATGGCCGGTCACCGCGGTTCAGCGTCAGCCTGCGGCCGATCGCGGCCGCCACCGAGCAGCAGGCCTGGGCCAGGGCCCGCCGGATCCTCGAGGCCGAGCAGGCCCGCTCCGGCGGGATGCTCAGCCCGGCCGGGGCCGAGGGGTCCCGGCGGCTGCGCCGGTTCGCCGCCGAGGCCGAGATCCATGACAAGCGGCTGTGGACGCCGCTGGCCGCGACGCCGGGCGCGGGCGGCAACTCGACGGCGCTGGTGGGCAGCTACGAGCAGGTGGCCGAGGCGCTGCTGGACTACGTGGCGATCGGGGTCAGCACGCTGCTGATCCGCGGTTATGACCGGGAGGCCGACGCGGCCGACTACGCCACCATCATCAGGCTGGTCCGCGAGCAGGCCGGCCGGGCCAAGGTCGCCTAGCGCAGCGGTCACCTAGCACGCGTCGCCCAGCGCAGCGGTCCCCTAGCGCAGGGTCAGTGCGGCTGCCAGGCGTCCGGGTCGCGGGTCAGCTTGTCCACCGTGGGCGGCAGCTTGCCCGCGGCCAGATCGGCCAGCGTGACCTCCTCGAGCACCAGCCGCAGGCTGGCCCGCACGGCGACCCACACGTCAGCCAGCACCGCGGCGGCCCCCGGGTACCGGATCTCGCCGGGCCGCTCGTCGCCGATCTGGGCCAGCGGGCCGTCGACCGACCGGATGACGTCGGCCAGCGTGATGTCGGCGGGCGACTGGGCGAACGCGTAGCCCCCGTCCACTCCGCGGTGGCTGATCACCAGCCCGTCCTTGCGCAGCTCGGCCAGGATGCCGAGCAGGAAGCGCCGCGGAATGCCCTGGGCGTCGGCCAGTTCCTCGGCCGTGATCAGCTTCCCGTCACGCGACCGGGCGGCCAGCTCGGCCAGGGCGCGGATGGCGTAATCAGACTTCACCGTGAGGCGCATTGCGGTCCCCTAAGAGCAATTTTCATGATCACGGTAGCCCATCCGCGAATGTAGCGGACAACTTACCGTGAGCATCGCCGCCGATCGAGGTGAGCACCGTGAAGTGATGGGTGCCGTCCCGCTCCAGCTGGGCCACGAGCCCGTACTCCCAGTCCAGGTAGGCCCGCATCGCGGCGGGGTCCACGGCGGTGCCCTCGTACGGCCGGCGGTACACGTCCACCTCGGGCGAGAGCAGCCGGCCGGGTCCGGTCTCCAGCGGCCGGCCCGACCGGGCCCAGCCGTCGGTCCCGCCGTCCAGCGCCAGCACCCCGGCGCCGTCAGGCCGGATGGCCGCGACCTCGGCCGCGGCGAAGGCGGCCAGGTAGCCGTCCGGGCTGGTCAGCACCAGCCGCCCGGGCTGGTCGTGCAGGTGGGCGTGCAGCTCAGCGTGCAGCTGGGCGTGCAGCTCGGTGCGCAGCGCCCAGGCCGCGCCGGGGAGGTGCCCGGCCCGGTACCGCGGGCTGGGGCCCATGTCGACCACCCGGGCCTGGCCCGCGCGCAGCCAGTCGTCCGCCTGAGCCGCGCTGGCCAGCGGCACCCGCGGCGGCTCGGGCCGGGGCGGCGTCCACTCCCCCGTCTGCGCCGGGCCCGGCCCGGCGTCCAGCACCGCGACGGCCCAGCCCATCTGGGCCAGCCAGGACGCGGTCATCTCGGCCCGGCCGCCGTCGTCGCCATCGAGCACGATCACCGCCCCGCGCACCGGCGCGAACCGGTCGGTCTCCTGGACCAGCTGGCCGCCCGGGGCGGGCCGGAAGCCGGGCCGGTGCCCGGCCGCGTACTCCTCTGGTGTCCGCACGTCGAGCCGGTAGACGGTGCGGGCGCCGTCGTCCAGCGCGGCGGCCAGCCCGGCGGGGGTGATCCGGCGCGCCCCGGCCCGGTCGGCCACGGACCTGGCCGCGGCCTGCGCCCGGCGGGCGGCCGGGGCCGGGATGTCGGGTGGACGGCGGCGCTGGCCGTGGTCCAGGGCCAGCCCGGCCAGGGTCCAGCCCATGGTCCCGTTGCGCAGCGCGACGACCCGGTTGGGCAGCCCCGCGTTGATCAGTGATTGCGTCCCGATGATGCTGCGGGTCCGGCCGGCGCAGTTGACCACCACCGTGGTGGCCGGATCGGGGGCCAGCGCGCGGGCGCGCAGGACCAGCTCGGCACCGGGCACGCTGGTCGCGGTCGGGATGCTCATGACCTGGTACTCCTCGAACCGCCGCGCGTCGAGCACCATGATGTCCGCCCGCTCGTCGAGCAGGGCGCGCAGCTCGCGGGCGTCCACGGCGGGCGTGCCCGCGGTGGCCTCGACCAGCTCGCCGAACGCCTTGCTGGGCGCGTTGACGTCGGTGAACAGCTCGCCGCCGCGGGCGGTCCAGCCGTCCAGGCCGCCGGCCAGCAGGGATACCTGCTCATAGCCGAGCTGGCTTCAGCCGGCGGGCGGCCGCGGCGGCATCGCCGGGGCCTTCGCCGTAGACGACCACGGGCACCGAGCGCCGGGGCAGCCGGCTGTAGACGTCGGCCTCCAGCCGGCCGAGCGGGAACGAGGCCGCGAACAGCGGATGGCCGGCGGCGAACCGCGCCTCCGGGCGCACGTCGAGCAGCGCGATCTCGGCCCGGTCCCGCAGCGCGCGGCGGACGGCCTCCGGGGCCGTCTGCGCAGTGGCATCCACGTCGGTCTCCACGTCGGTCTCCATGGCATTATCCTACAAACTCGATCGACTTAATTGACAGGAATCCCGTCTCCGTGCTTACCTGCCCAGGGGGGCGACCCCGGGTACCAGGGAGGAGCTACATGTCTATCGAGATCATCGGCATGGTGGGGACCCAGGAGGTCTCGGAGTCACGCGGATCCCTGGACGGGCCGCAGATCGACCCCGGCTACCTGACCCGGTTCGCCCGGGCCCACGAGGCGGCGGGCTTTGACCGGGTGCTCATCGGCTACGGCGCCACCGGCGCGGACGGGTTCGCGGTGGCCGCGCACGTGCTGTACGGCACCTCCGCCCTCAAGGTGCTGATCGCGCACCGGCCGGGGTTCGTCGCCCCCACCCTGGTGGGGCGCAAGCTGGCCACGCTGGACCAGCTCACGGGCGGCGGCCGGGTCGCCATCCACCACATCACCGGCGGTGACGAGCTGGACCAGAAGCGGGACGGCGACTTCGCCGACCACGACCGGCGCTACGCGCGGACGGCCGAGTTCATGGGCCTGCTGCGCCGCGAGCTCACCGCGGCCGAGCCGTTCGACTTCGCGGGTGAGTTCTACCGGGTCGCCGGGGCCTACAGCGCGGTCCGGCCGCCCGCCGGCGGGATCCCGCTGTACTTCGGCGGCGCCTCGGCCGCGGCCGTCGGGGTGGGCGCCGAGCACGCCGACGTGTACATGCTGTGGGGCGAGCCGCGGGCCCAGATCGCGGAGCGGATCGCCGCCATCCGGGCCGAGGCGGCCCGGCACGGACGGAGCATCCGGTTCAGCCTGTCGGTCCGGCCCATCGTGGCCGGCACCGAGGCGGCGGCCTGGGAGCGGGCCGAGGAGATCCGGGCGGCCACCGCCCGGCGGGCGGCCCAGGCCCAGGAGGCGCCGGCGCCGGGCCGCCGGATGTTCGGCTTCCGCATGTCGTCCTCGGTCGGGTCGGCGCGGCTCCAGGAGCAGGGCGCCGAGCGCGACGTGCACGACGAGCGGCTGTGGTACGGGATCACCCGGCTGACCGGGCCGGGCGGCAACTCCACCGCGCTGGTCGGCACGCCCGAGCAGGTGGTGGACTCGCTGCTGGCCTACCGCGAGCTGGGCGTGGACACGTTCCTGATCCGCGGCTTCGACCCGCTGGGCGATGTCGTGGACTGGGGCCGGGAGCTGGTGCCGCTGCTGCGCGAGCGGGCCGACGCCGCGGTCGCGGCCTGAGGGGGACGGCGATGATCGAGATCCTCACGGTGCCCACGCCGTCGCTGGGCGACCGGACCTACCTGGCCACCGACGGGACCGTGGCCCTGGTGGTGGACCCGCAGCGGGACATCGACCGGATCCTGGCCCTGGCCGCCAGCCTGGGCGTCGCGGTGACGCACGTGTTCGAGACCCACCTGCACAACGACTACCTGTCCGGCGGCCTGGCCCTGGCCCGGGCCGCCGGCGCGGCCTACCACGTCAACGTGGCCGACCGGGTGGCGTTCGACCGGACCGGGGTCCGCGACCGCGACGTCGTCGAGGTCGGCCCGGCGATGCGGGTGCACGTGATCGCCACGCCGGGACACACGTTCACCCACCTGTCCTACGCGCTGGAGGACGCGGCGGCCGGCCAGGCCATCGCGGTGTTCAGCGGCGGCTCGCTGCTGCACGGGTCGACCGGGCGGACCGACCTGCTCGGCGACGAGCACGCGGCCGGGCTGGCCGCCGCGCAGCACCGGTCGGCCCGGCGGCTGGCCGCGCTGCTGCCGCCGGCGGCCGCGCTGTACCCCACGCACGGGTTCGGCAGCTTCTGCGCGGCGGCGCCGTCCGGCAGCGCCGGGTCGACCATCGGCGACGAGCGGCGCGCCAACCCGGCCCTGACCCTGGACGAGGGCCGCTACGTCGACGAGCTGCTGGCCGGGCTGGACGACTACCCGGCCTACTACGCGCGGATGGCCCCGGCCAACGCGGCCGGCCCGGTGGCGCCCAGCCTGGCCCCGCCCGCGCCGGCCAGCGCGGCGCAGGTCGCGGCGCGCATCGCGGCCGGCGAGTGGGTGGTCGACCTGCGGGCCCGGCGGGCGTTCGCGGCCGGGCACGTGCCGGGGTCGCTCAGCTTCGAGTACGGCGACGGCTTCGCGACCCACCTGGGCTGGCTGCTGCCGCCCGGCACGCCGCTGACGCTGATCGCCGATGACCCCGGCCAGATCGGCTGCGCCCAGCGCGACCTGGCCCGGATCGGCATCGACCGGATCGCCGGGGCCTGCGGCCCGGCCGGGGCCTCGGGAGGGCGGGCGTCCTACCCGGTCTCCGACTTCGCCGGGCTGGCGCAGGCCTGGGACCACCAGCCGCCCGCCGTGCTGGACGTGCGACGGCGGCTGGAGTGGGCCAGCGGGCACATCGAGGGCGCGCTGCACCTGCCGCTGCACTACCTGCCGGGCCGGGTGCCCGACCTGCCGCCGGGCCCGATCTGGGTGCACTGCCAGGCCGGCTACCGGGCCGCCATCGCGGCCTCGATCCTGCACGCGGCCGGCCGCGCGGTGACGGCCATCGACGACAGCTACGACCACGCCGCCGACGCCGGCCTTCCGGTCACGCACGCGCCCCTGACCACCGGGGCCCGTTTGTGATCAAAAGCCCGGACCGCCCTCGCCTGCCGCTGACTGCCTGCCCCCGACCTGCCTGCCCGTGACCTGCCTGCCCGTGACCTAAAGTCTAGTTGACCAATCGATTTAATCGAATTAGAGTGACGGCACGGGGTGTGGCGGCGGTGCCCCTGCTCCCGTGACCGCCTGCTCGCACCGGCGCCCCGATGGCGTGGCGCGGTGCCTCTCCCCCGTGACTGCCTCTCCCGACAGGAGCTCGTTATGCCCGTCCGCTGGCGCGCAGCCCGACCTCGACTGGCCGCAACCGCCGCCGTCATCGCCGCCTCGATGCTCGCCGCCGCCTGCGGCAGCGCCTCCAGCTCGCCCGCCGGCTCGGCGTCGGTCACCAGCGCCGGGGCCAGCGGGACGCTGAACTGGGAGTGGGAGCTGCCCACCTCGTGGGACCCGGTCACCTCGACCGCGGGCTGGGACGTGCACGTGCTCGGCCTGGTCTACGCCTCGCTGACCACGCTCACCCCGTCCGGCAACGTCGGGCCCGGCCTGGCCAGCTCGTGGAAGTACGCGGGCAACGGCAAGAGCGTGACGTTCACGCTGCGGCCCGGCCTGAAGTTCTCCGACGGCACGCCGCTGAACGCGCAGGCCGTGCAGGCCAACATCGAGCGGGGCCTGAAGCAGTCCAACTCCACGATCGCCTCGGAGCTGGCGGTCATCTCCAAGGTCGTGGTGAACAGCCCGGTCAGCTTCACCCTGGACCTGTCCCAGGTGGACTACCAGGTGCCCGACCTGCTGGCCGGCAAGGACGGCATGATGGTCAGCCCGGCCGCGTTCAAGAAGGCGGCCAGCGTGCCCACCCACCCGGTCGGCGCGGGGCCGTTCAAGCTGACCAGCTACGTGCCCGACTCCCACGCCGACCTGGTGCGCAACCCCGGCTACTGGGACGCCAGCCAGATCCACGTGGCCAACTTCACCGTCCAGTCGATCACCCAGCCGGAGCAGATCCTGTCCGCGCTGCAGTCGGGCCAGGTCAACGTGGCCTACATCGCGGGCAACCAGGTGGCCGCGGCCAAGGCCGCCGGCTTCAAGATCGACGCCATCCCGTCGGAGGTCGTGAACGAGCTGGACATCCAGACCACGACCAAGCCGTTCAGCAACCCCAGCGTGGTCAAGGCGATCAACTACGCGATCAACCGCCAGGCCATCGTCCAGGTGCAGGCCTCGGGCTACGGGACGCCGGCCTACCAGCCGTTCCCCAAGGGCTTCGTGGGCTACGACCCCAGCCTGGCCAGCCTGTACCCGTACAACCCGGCCAAGGCCCGGCAGCTGCTGGCCCAGGCCGGCTACCCGCACGGCATCAGCATCACGCTGACCTCGGTCACCACCGATGACTCGCTGGCCGAGCAGATCCAGGGCCAGCTCAAGCAGGCCGGCATCACGGCCACGATCAAGAACGTGCCGACCGACACCGAGACCCAGTACCTCTACCTGGACAAGACCATCCCGTTCGCGGTCGACGGCACGGCGGGACGCACCTCGCCGGTGGAGATGCTGGACGTGCTCTACAGCCAGCAGGGCCTGATGAACGTGGACGGCAAGGCGGCCACCGCGCCCCTGGCGGTCACCGACGCGCTGGCCAAGGCGCTCACGGTCTCGCTGTCCTCGCCCAGCTACCCCGGCGTCCTGCAGCACGCGGTCAGCACCGCGGTGCAGCAGGACCCCATCCACATCTGGCTCTACACCAACCCGCGCATCTTCGCCTACAGCCCCAAGGTCACCGGCATCCCGGCCGACCTGGTGCAGCAGCGCTGGGAAGGCGTCCGGGTGGCGAGCTGAGCCCGTGGCCAGTTACACAGGGGATCCGATGACCGCGGCCGAGCTGGTCCGCGCTCCCGCGACCCGCGCTGCCGCCGGGGTGAGCCCCCGGCGGCGGCGCGCCAGGGCCGCCGCCGCCCGGCTGGGCGGCGGGCTGGCCGTGCTGGTGCCGATCGTGTTCCTGAGCACGTTCATCACCTACAGCCTGGGCGCGCTGTCCAACAGCAACCCGGCGGCCACCATCCTGGGCCAGGACGCCGCGACGCCGGCCGCGGTGGCGCGGCTGGACCGCACCCTGGGCCTGGACCATCCGCTGATCGTGCAGTACTGGCACTGGCTGACCCAGGCGGTGCAGGGCAACCTGGGCCGGTCCTGGTTCACCCAGATCCCGGTGGCCCAGAGCATCGCCCAGCGGCTGCCGGTCGACCTGTCGATCGCCTTGCTGGCCGTGGTCCTGGCCGTGCTCCTCGGCGGCACGGCCGGCATGGTCGCCGCGGTCCGCCGGGGCGGCTGGTTCGACCGCGGGGTCACGCTGGTCTGCTCGGCGGTGTCCACGCTGCCGGCCTTCGTGGTCGGCATCATCCTGGTGGTGCTGTTCGCGGTGACCGTGCACCTGCTGCCCGCCAACGGGTACGTGGGCCCGGCCACCAGCGTCCCGCAGTGGCTGAAGTACATCATCCTGCCCAGCCTGGCGCTGAGCCTCCAGGTCGCCGCGGACATCGCCCGCCAGCTGCGCACCTCCCTGGTCTCGGTGCTGGAGCGCAACTACATCGTGGGCGCCAGGGTGCGCGGGCTGCCTTACCGCCGGGTGCTGATCCGGCACGCGCTGCGCAACGCGGCGGGCCCGGCGCTGGTCGTGCTGGGCAACGACTTCCCGCAGATGCTGGCCGGCGCGGTGGCCGCCGAGGCGGTGTTCTCGCTGCCGGGCCTGGGCCAGCTGCTGCTGGAAAGCGCGCAGACCCGCGACATCCCGGTGGTGCAGGGCCTGCTGCTGGTCATCAGCACGTTCGTGATCGTGGTCAACCTGATCGTCAACACCACGCTGAACTGGCTGTACCGCACCGACGACGGGATGCTGGCATGAAGAGGGCAGGGGAGGCGGGCGGGGCGCGGCCGCGGTCGGTGCTGCGCATGCCGTCCGCGCGGATCGCGATCGGCATCCTGGCCGTCATCGCGATCCTGACCATCTTCGGCGGCCTGCTGGCCCCGCAGAACCCGCTGGCCATCAACGCCGGCCAGCTGTTCAAGGGCCCCAGCGCGCAGCACCTGCTGGGCACCGACTACCTGGGCCGGGACGTGTTCAGCCGGCTGCTGGCCGGGACCCGGCTGTCGGTGCTCACCGCGGTGGAGGCGGTGGGGATCGGGCTGGTGCTCGGGACCGTGCCCGGCATCGCCACCGTCTTCCTGGGCCGCTGGTTCGACTTCGCGGCCAACCGCGTCGCCGACGCGCTGATGACCCTGCCGTCCATCTTCTTCGCCGTCGCGGTCACCGCCGCGCTCGGCAACGGCCTGGTCCAGGCCATGGTCCCGGTCGGGATCCTGCTCGCACCGGGCTTCTTCCGGGTGACCAGGGCCGCCACCCTGGAGCACGCCCGGGCCCAGTACGTGGAGGCGGCGACCCTGCTGGGCGCGTCCAAGGCGCACATCATCCGGGTGCACGTGCTGCGCAAGGTGCTGCCCAACATCGCGGTGACCACGGCGTCCATGACCGCGGCCGCGCTGCTCGCGGTGTCGTTCCTGACCTTCCTCGGCATCGGCGTCCAGCCGCCCGCCCCGACCTGGGGCGGCATCCTGTCCTCCGACCTCGACTACCTCTCTCAGGCACCCTGGGCGCCGTTCATCCCCGGGCTGCTCATCGCCGTCACCGTCGGCGCGCTGAACGCGCTGGCCGACGCCTTCCGCGACCGCGGCAGCGCGGGGACGCTCGTGCTGCTCGAGCCGGTCACCGAACCCGAGGGAGTCCGTGATGATCGACAATCGCCAGCCGTTGCCTGACCTGGGCCACCGGGATCTGGGTGAACCAGGCCCGGCCCGGCAGCCCTGGGCCGACGAGGTGCTGCGCCTCGACGACCTGCACGTCAGCGTGCACGACGGCGCGGCCAGCGCGGTGCGCGGCGTGTCGCTGTCGGTCCGCGCCGGCGAGATCGTGGGGCTGGTCGGCGAGTCCGGCAGCGGCAAGACGCTGACCTGCCGGGCCGCGCTGGGGGTGCTCCCGCCGGGCTGCGCGGTGGCCGGGGGCACGGTGTCGTTCGCCGGCCACGACGTCACGGCGCTGTCGCGACGGGGCTGGGAGCGGGTGCACGGCAGCCAGATGGGCGCGGTGTTCCAGGACCCGGCCTCCTACCTGAACCCGTCGATCACCGTCGGCCAGCAGATCACCGAGGTGCTGCGGGTCAAGCTGGGCCTGCCCCGGCGCGCGGCCCGGCGCCGCGCGGCCGACCTGTGTGCCGCGGTCGGCCTGCGCGACCCGGAGCGGGTGCTGGACCAGATCCCGGCCGAGCTGTCGGGCGGCATGCTCCAGCGGGTGATGATCGCCATCGCGATCTCCTGCGAGCCCAGGCTGCTGGTGGCCGACGAGCCGACCACGGCGCTGGACGTGACCATCCAGGCCGAGGTGCTGGAGCTGCTCCAGCGGCTGCGCGACGAGCGGGGCCTGGCCGTGCTGTTCGTGTCGCACGACCTGGCCGTCGTCACCCAGCTCTGCGACCGCATCGCGGTGTTCTACGCCGGGGAGATCGTGGAGTCCGGGCCCGCGCGGGAGATCGCCGAGCGGCCCCGGCACCCGTACACCCAGGCGCTGCTGCGGGTGGCCTCGGTGGGCGACTTCGGGCGCCGCGAGCTGGAGGTCATCCCCGGCCAGCCCCCGCAGGTGGGCGCGGACATCGCCGGGTGCCGGTTCGCCGCGCGCTGCCCGGTGGCCCAGGCCGCCTGCCGCGAAGGCGCGGTGGCGCCGGTGCTGGTCGGCGACCGGCACCAGGTCCGCTGCGTGCGGGCCGACGGCCGGGTCGGCGAGCTGGTCGCCCGATGACCGCCCTCGACGCGCCACCCGCCCCGCTGCTCGAGGTGGAGTCGGTCGACGTGGTGCTCGGCCGCGGCTGGCGGGCGGCCCAGGTGCTCAGCGACGTGAGCCTGAAGGTCTGGCCGGGCGAGATCGTGGGCCTGGTCGGCGAGACCGGGTCGGGCAAGACCACGCTGGCCCGCACCGTGGTCGGGCTGGCCGACCCGCGCCGGGGCCGGGTGATGTTCGACGGCGTGCCGATCTCCGAGCTGCGCCGCGGCGCCCGGCGGGCCCAGCGCCGCCAGGGTCACGTGCAGCTGATCTTCCAGGATCCGCTGCGCTCGCTGGACCCCGACCTGACCGTGGCCGAGATCGTCGGCGAGGGGCTGCGGATCCGCGGCGAGCGGGACCCGGCCCGGGTCCGGCCGCGGGTGCTGGCCGCGCTGGAGAAGGTCGGCCTGGACGCGACGGCGGCGGACCGCACGCCGGGCCAGATCTCCGGCGGGCAGCGCCAGCGGGTGTCCATCGCCCGGGCGCTGGCCACCGAGCCGCGGCTGCTGATCTGCGACGAGCCGGTCAGCGCGCTGGACGCCAGCACCCGCAACCACGTGCTGCGGCTGCTGGACCAGCTGCGCGACTCGCTGGGGCTGCCGATCGTGGTCATCTCGCACGACCTCAGCTCGCTGGCCGGCATCGCCGACCGCATCGTGGTGCTGTACCGGGGCCGGATCGTGGAGGACGGCCCGGTCGGCCAGGTGTTCACCGCGCCGCGGCACCCCTACACCGCGCTGCTGATGGCGTCGGCGCCCAGCGTCCACGGCGACCGGCCGTTCGCGCTGGGCCAGCTGCGCCGGGCGCCGGACGACCCGGCGCCGCCCGACGGCCCCGGCGCCTGCGGGTACGCGGCCCGCTGCCCGTTCGCCGCCGCGGCCTGCGCGGCGCAGCCGCCGCTCGAGCCCGCCGGCGACCAGTGGAGCGTCGCCTGCCACCGCCACCAGGAGTGGGCACCCCTGGCCCGGGCCCGCTGACCAGATGTGAAGCAGAGAGGACCTCATAATGCCCGTCGAGTTCATCGGCATGATCGGCACCAGGGACCAGTCCGAGATCCGGCCCTCACGCGGCCCGGTCGTGGACCGCGGCTACGTCCGGCGGTTCGCCCGCGCCCACGAGGACGCCGGGTTCGACCGGGTGCTGATCGGCTACGCCTCGTCCCAGCCCGACGGCTTCCAGGTGGCCGCCTACGCCGCCGCCCACACCGAGGCGCTGAGCTTCCTGGTCGCGCACCGGCCGGGGTTCGTGGCCCCGACCCTGGCCGCCCGCACGTTCGCCACCCTGGACCAGTTCGCGGGCGGGCGGATCGCGGTGCACATCATCACCGGCGGCAGTGACGCCGAGCAGCGCCGCGACGGCGACTACCTGGCCAAGGACGAGCGCTACGACCGGACCAGCGAGTACCTGGACATCATGAAGCAGGCCTGGACCTCGGACGCGCCGTTCAGCTACCAGGGCCGCTACTACCAGCTCGAGGACTACTACGCCGAGGTCCGGTCCGCGCAGCAGCCGCGCATCCCGGTGTACTTCGGCGGGTCCTCGGACGCGGCCTACCGGGTCGGCGGGCGGCACGCCGACGTGTACGCGCTGTGGGGCGAGCCGCTGGCGCGAGACCCGCGAGCAGATCGCGTCGGTGCAGGCCTCGGCGGCCGCGGCCGGGCGGGCCGAGCCGCCCCGGATCAGCGTGTCGTTCCGGCCCATCCTGGGCCCGACCGAGGAGCTGGCCTGGGAGCGGGCGCATCAGATCCTGGCCACCACCCAGGCCAACCGGGAGGCGTTCCAGGGCCAGTGGCGCTGGCCGAAGGTGCTGGGCGGCGCCGAGCCGCAGAACCGGGGCTCGCAGCGGCTGCTGGCCGCGGCGGCCAAGGGCGAGCTGCACGACCGGGCGCTGTGGACGCCGCTGGCCAGCGCCACCGGCGCGGCGGGCAACTCCACCGCGCTGGTCGGCACGCCGGAGACGGTGGCCCGGGCCCTGCTGGACTACGTGGACATCGGCGTGACCACGATCCTGATCCGCGGCTACGACCCCTACGACGACGCCATCGATTACGGCCGCCACCTGCTGCCCCTGGTCCGCGAGGAGGTGGCCCGCCGGGAGCGGGCCGTCCCGCAGCCGAGCGGCCGAGGCGGCCGAGGCGGCCCAGGCGGCCGAGCTCACCACGGCCTAGCTCACCACGGCCAGGGAAGGAACAGCATGAGCAGCCGACAGATCAAGCTGGGCGCGGTCACCATGGGCGCGGGCGGGCCCGGCGCGCACTTCCAGTGGCTGGACCCGGAGATCCCCGGCGACGCCAGCGTGAACATCGACTGGTACATCGAGGTGGCCCGGCAGGCCGAGGCGGCCCGGTTCGACCTGATCTTCATCGTGGACAGCCAGTTCATCACCGCCGACTCCCCGCCGCACTACCTGAACCGGCTGGAGCCGATGACGCTGCTGTCCGCGCTGGCCGTCAGCACCCGCCACCTGGGCCTGGTGGCCACCATGACGACCTCCTACAACGACCCGTTCAACCTGGCCCGGCGCCTGGCCTCGCTGGACCTGATCAGCGGCGGCCGGTCCGGGTGGAACGTGGTCACCAGCGGCGACGCGGGCGCCGCGGCCAACTTCAGCCGCGAGGAGCACTACGACTACGACACCCGCTACGGCCGCGGGCTGGAGTTCGTGCGGGTGTGCCAGGGCCTGTGGGACTCCTACGAGGCCGACGCGTTCCCCCGCGACCGGGCGGCCCGCTCGTTCCTGGACCCGAGCCGGCAGCACGCGCTGCACCACAAGGGCGAGCACTTCTCGGTGGCCGGGCCGCTGAACATCTCCCGGTCGCCGCAGGGGCAGCCGGTCATCTTCCAGGCCGGCGACTCCGAGCAGGGCCGCGACCTGGGCGCCACCATCGGCGAGGGCATCTTCACCCACGCCGCGTCCATCGAGGCCGGGCAGGCGTTCTACCGCGACATCAAGTCCCGCGCGGCGGCCAAGGGCCGCGAGCCCGACCACCTCGTGGTCATGCCGGGGGTTCGGGTGTTCGTGGGCGACACCGACGCCGAGGGCCGGGAGATCGAGCACGACCTCCAGCTGGCCGACCAGGACTTCGACGCCGCGCTGGCCGAGCTGGGCCGCCCGTTCGCCTGGCACGACTTCCGGCAGTACGACCTGGACGCCCCGTTCCCCGACGTGCTGCACGTGGCCGAGCGCGGCTTCCGCACCCAGGCCGAGAAGATCACCAAGCTGGCCAGGGACAGCAACTTCACGCTGCGGCAGACCGTGCAGCACATCTCGGCTCCCCGGCCGACCCCGTTCGCCGGGTCGCCGGAGACGGTCGCCACGGTGATGCAGGAGTGGTTCGAGGGCCGGGCCCTGGACGGGTTCAACATCCACATCGGGCACCCGGCCCAGTTCCGCCGGTTCACCGACGAGGTGGTGCCGATCCTCCAGGAGCGGGGGCTGGTCCGGGCCGAGTACGCCACCAGCACGCTGCGCGGCCACCTGGGCCTGCCGGTGCCGGAGAACCGGTACACCCGCGCCCGCCAGGAGGCCAGCGAGCTGGTGCCGACGACCGCCTAGCGGCGGCTTCCCAGCGGCGGCTGCCGAGCGGCGGCGGCCAGGCGGCGGGCCCGCGGCCCGGGGCCAGTCATTTCGGCGGCCCGGGGTCGCGGCCCTCGATAGTGTGGATCTTTGCCGACATCGTTTTCTGACAGGGGTCCACACCATGCCGCCGCTGAGGTCTCGTACCGTCACCCACGGAAGGAACATGGCCGGGGCGCGCGCGCTGCTGCGCGCGACCGGCGTCGCGAGCGAGGACCTCGGCAAGCCGATCATCGCGGTGGCCAACAGCTTCACCGAGTTCGTGCCCGGCCACGTGCACCTGCGCGAGGTGGGCCAGGTGGTGGCCGAGGCGATCAAGGCGGCCGGGGCCATCCCGCGCGAGTTCAACACCATCGCGGTGGATGACGGCATCGCCATGGGCCACGGCGGCATGCTGTACTCCCTGCCCAGCCGGGAGCTGATCGCCGACTCGGTCGAGTACATGGTCAACGCGCACTGCGCGGACGCGATGATCTGCATCTCCAACTGCGACAAGATCACGCCCGGCATGCTGATCGCGACCATGCGGCTGAACATCCCGACGGTCTTCGTGTCCGGCGGCCCCATGGAGGCGGGCCGGGCGGCCGGGGCCGCGGCGCTGCGGCCGGACATGGCCGGGCGCAAGCTGGACCTGATCGACTCCATGGTCGCCTCGGCCGACCCGTCGGTGTCCGACGCCGAGCTGAGCGACGTGGAGGAGTCGGCCTGCCCGACCTGCGGCTCGTGCTCGGGCATGTTCACCGCCAACTCCATGAACTGCCTGGCCGAGGCCATCGGCCTGGCCCTGCCCGGCAACGGCACCACGCTGGCCACCCACGCCGCGCGGCGGCGGCTGTTCGAGCAGGCCGGCGAGGCGATCGTGAACATCACCCGGCGCTACTACGGCGAGGACGACGCCTCGGTGCTGCCCCGCTCGGTGGCCAGCGTGGAGGCGTTCCAGAACGCCATGGCGCTGGACGTGGCCATGGGCGGGTCGACCAACACGATCCTGCACCTGCTGGCGGCGGCCCACGAGGGCCAGGTGAACTTCGGGCTCAAGGAGATCGACGAGCTGTCGCGCCGGGTGCCCTGCCTGTGCAAGGTCGCGCCGAGCAGCAACTACCACGTGGAGGACGTGCACCGGGCCGGCGGCATCCCGGCCATCCTGGGCGAGCTGGACCGGGCCGGCCTGCTGAACCGGGACGTGCACACGGTGCACAGCCCGTCGCTGGGCGCGTTCCTGGAGACCTGGGACCTGGGCTCGCCGGAGGTCAGCGACGAGGCGGTCGAGCTGTACCACGCGGCGCCGGGCGGGGTGCGCACCATCAAGCCCTACTCGCAGTCGGCCCGCTGGGACAGCCTGGACACCGACCGGGTCAGCGGCTGCATCCGCGACGTGGCCCACGCCTACTCCTCCGACGGCGGCCTGGCCGTGCTCTACGGCAACCTGGCCGCCGACGGCGCGATCGTGAAGACCGCCGGCGTGCCGGACGAGCTGCTGCAGTTCGCCGGCCCGGCGCGGGTGTTCGAGAGCCAGGAGGCCGCCGTCGACGGCATCCTGGCCAGCGCGGTCCAGGCCGGCGACGTGGTGGTGATCAGGTACGAGGGCCCGCGCGGCGGGCCGGGCATGCAGGAGATGCTGTACCCGACCAGCTTCCTCAAGGGCAAGGGCCTGGGCCGGGCCTGCGCGCTGATCACCGACGGCCGGTTCTCCGGCGGCACCTCGGGCCTGTCGATCTGCCACATCGCGCCCGAGGCGGCCTCGGGCGGGACGATCGCGCTGGTCGCCGACGGCGACCGCATCGTCATTGACATCCGCCGGCGGGAGCTGACGCTGGACGTGCCGGAGGCCGAGCTTCAGGCCCGGCGGGCCCGGCTGACCGCCAGCCCGGCCGGGTTCCGGCCCGCGGACCGGGAGCGGCCGGTCAGCGCGGCGCTCCAGGTGTACGCGGCCATGGCCACCTCGGCGGCCACCGGCGCCGCCCGCGACGTCACGCTGATCGCCCACCCGGAGGCGTAGATGCCCGAATACCCGACCATCGCCCACGTGACGCTGACCGTCAGCGACCTGGACCGCACCGTCCCGTGGTACGAGCAGCTCTTCGACGCCGCCATGCTCCGGGATGACTCGCCCGGTCCCTACCGGCGCGCCATCCTGATCATCGGAGGCGGGAGCGTCATCGGGTTTAACCAGTTTCCCGATCCGGCCGACTCCCTGCCCTTCAATGAGCGCCGGGTAGGCCTGGACCACCTGTCCTTTGCCTGTGACAGCCGCAGCGAGCTGGAGACCTGGCAGGCCCGGCTAGACGAGCTCGGCATCTTCAATCGCGGTGTCGTCGATGCCTCCTACGGCTCGGCGCTGTCCTTCCGCGATCCGGACAACATCGCGCTGGAATTCTTCGCGCCGCCCTCGTAGTTCACCAGGCGGATCCGGGCGCTAGCCGCCGCCCGGGCGGCGGCTAGGGCTCGGACGGCTCGGCCTCGTGCAGCTCGGCCAGCAGGTCGGCGGCCTGCTGGTAGAGCACGCCCGCGCGGGCGCAGATGCCGAAGGACCGCTCGCCGATCTGGTACAGCGCCTCGGCCTCGGGCGGCTCGAGCTGCGCCGTGTGGACCAGGATGGTGTTCACGGTGGCCTCGGCGCTGATGATCTCGCTGTGGTAAAGCCGCCGGCCCGCGCCGATGGCGGTGATCTCCGCGGCGCGCAGCGGCCGGGCGCCCGGCGGTGCCTCGCTGCGCTGCGACCCCGTCACGCTGCTACCTCCTGGCCCACCGGACCGCCGGGCTCAGCCCCGGCCTGGTGGGCCCCCTGAGGTCCCCCCCGGGCCCCAGGGGGCCCCTCCGGACCCCATCAAGAACCTAGGCGGCGGCGGGCCGGGCCGGAAGTCGGGAGAACTCCCTATGCCTGGCCGGCTACGGGCCCCGGTGCGGCCTGGCCCAGCCCGCCCAGGATGCGGTCCACTACCTCGCCGACCTCGCTGCGGGCCCGCACCGGGTCGGCGGCGCGGGCGATGTACAGGCTGGCCTCGGCGATCACCGCGGCCAGCAGCCGGGTCAGCGCCGCGACCGGCAGCCGCGGGATGGCCCCCTGGTCGGCCGCCCGCTCCAGCCACTCCCCCAGCAGGCCGTAGCCGTGCCGGCCGACCAGGTCCTCCCAGGCGTCGCGGCCCAGCGCGGCCGGGCCGTCGATCAGCACGATGTGCTGGAAGTCGCTGTTGCGGGTGCAGACGTCGAGGTAGGACTGGAAGCCGTCCCTGAGCTGCTGCCAGGCGTCGTCCCCGGCCGCGGGGCGCTGTAGCTCGCGCACGGTCACCTCCCGGGCGACCTCCAGCGCGACCTCTTCCATGATGGCCCGGAACAGGTCGGCCTTGCCGCGGAAGTGATGGTAGAGCGCGCCGCGGGTGAGCCGGGCACTGGCCACGATCTGCTCGGTGCCGGTGGCCGCGTAGCCCTGCTCGGCGAACAGGGCGCGGGCCGCGGTCAGCAGGGCCTGCCGGGTGTCGGCGGCATGCTGCTCGTATCGGCCGGTCTCCATACAGCTAGTATGGTCCATACAGTCTGTATGTGCACGGATGTGCACCGTGGAACGGAGTTGCCAATGGGACTTCCGCTGCACCTGTCGGTGAAGCTGGGCGGCTACCTGGTCCGTCAGAAGCTGCGCGGCAAGGACAAGTTTCCGCTGGTCCTGGAGCTAGAGACGCTGTTCGCCTGCAACCTCAAGTGCGCGGGCTGCGGCAAGATCCAGCACCCGGCCAGCGAGCTCAGGCGGCGGATGCCGGTCGAGCAGGCCGTGGCCGCCGTCGAGGAGTGCGGCGCGCCCATGGTCGCCATCTCGGGCGGCGAGCCGCTCATGCACCCGCAGATGGACCAGCTCGTGGCCGAGCTGCTCAAGCGCAAGAAGTTCATCCTGCTGTGCACCAACGCGGTGCTGATGCCCAAGCACCTGCACAAGTTCGCGCCGAACCGGAACTTCGCCTGGATGGTGCACATCGACGGGCTGCGCGAGCGGCATGACGAGTCGGTGAGCAAGACCGGGGTCTTCGACCAGGCCGTGGCGGCCATCCGCGAGGCCAAGGCGGCCGGGTTCAACGTCTACACCAACACCACGTTCTTCAACACCGACACCCCGGACACGGTGCGCGACGTGCTCGACTATCTCAACGACGAGCTCGGCATCGACCGGATGCAGATCTCGCCGGGCTACGCGTATGAGAAGGCGCCCGATCAGGACGGCTTCCTGGGCGTGACCCAGACCCGCGACCTGTTCAGGCAGGCCTTCGCTGACGGACGGCGCCGGAAATGGCGGCTCAACCACTCGTCCTTGTTCCTCGACTTCCTGGAGGGCAAGGTCGACTTCTCGTGCACGGCGTGGGGCATTCCGTCCTACTCGCTGTTCGGCTGGCAGAAGCCCTGCTACCTGATGTCGGACGGCTACGCGCAGTCCTACCAGGAGCTGCTGGACGAGACCGACTGGGACGCGTACGGCCGGGGCAAGGACCCGCGCTGCGACAACTGCATGGCGCACTGCGGGTACGAGCCGAGCGCGGTAGTGGCCACCATGGGCTCACTGAAGGAGAGCCTGCGCAGCCTAGCCTCGGTCTAGCCCTGGCCCTAGCCCCGGAGAACCATCACTCCGGGCTGACCAGCCCGTGCTCCAGCGCGAACAGGGTGGCCCCGGCCCTGGTCGACACGCCGGCCTTGGCGTAGACCCGCTGGATGTGGTGGTCGCAGGTCTTCGGGGAGATGCCCAGGCGGCTGGCCACCTGCTTGGTGGCCAGCCCCCGGGCCAGCAGGCCGAGCACCTGGCACTCCCGCTCGGACAGCCCGGCGGGCCGCCGCATCGGCCGCCGGGGCTGGCCCGCGGCGACGAGCACGGCGTTGGTCGCCTCCGGCGCCAGCCTGCCCGCCTCGGCGTCCCGGCTCAGCTCGTCGGCGGCCTCGGTGGCCGACAACGCGGCCCGGTACGGGCGCGGCTCGCGCATGGCCTGGTAGCAGTCGGCCGCGGCCAGCAGCCAGGCGGTCGGCGGCAGGTCGCCGGACTGGCTGCCCCGGTGGTAGCCGGAGCCGTCGCAGCGCTCGCCGTGCGATCCGGCCAGCCGGGCCAGCGGGCGCAGTCCTGGCGCCACGTCGAGCACCCGCTCGGTGTGGTAGGCGTGCAGCCGGACCTGCTCGCGCTCGTCGCGGGTGAGCGGGCCGGGCTTGGCCCAGATGCCCACCGGCACCGCGACCCGGCCGATGTCGTGCACCAGCCCGGCCCGGCGGACCAGCAGCACGTCGGACGTGGCCATCCCGGCCACCACGGCCGCCTCCTCGGCCAGGGCGGCCACGCCGCGCGAGTGGCCGATGGTCCACATGCTCTTGAGGTCGGCGAAGTCGGCCACGGCGGCCAGGCAGTCGTCGAGCCGGTCCTCGGTGATGACCGGCTGCGGACCGGGCTCGGCGGCCATGGCGTCGTCCCAGATGGACGGGGCGTCCAGGCCCTCGTAAACGTGCTCGCCGGCGTCCAGGAACGCGGTCACCGCGTTCGGGTCCAGGCCCGAGCCCGCCCGGTCGGTGACCACGTGGCGGGCCAGGCCGGCGCCACCGCGCTGCCAGGCCACGTCGGCGTCCTGGGCCACCTGCATCAGCCGCACCGCCAGCGGGATCTCATCGCCCCGCTGGTCGCCGGGCATGCCCTTGCCGTCCCAGCGCTCGTACAGGTGCCGCAGCGACTCCTGGACCGGCTCCGAGAAGCCCATCCGCGCGCCGAGGATCCGGGCCACGTCGCAGTGGCTGGCCGCCCACTTGCGGAACTCGGCCATGCCGCCCACCGCCGACCGGGCCATCATCGCCGCCCGCATCAGCGGCGGGCTCTCCTGGTAGGCCGTGCGCATGGCCATGCTCATCAGCTCGCGCCGGGACCCGAACTGGGCGCCGAGCATCTGCGGCCGGGCCACCAGCTCGTCACCGAAGAACCGGGCGTCGATCTCGCTCTCGGCCGTGCAGCCGGCGAAGTGCAGCACCCCGGTGTAGAACACCGTCACCTGGTCCTCGACGCACAGCCCCATGGCCTGAGCCGTGCGGACCGCCACCACCGCCGTGCGGAGCCCGTGCTCCAGCGGCTGGCCCATCGACAGGTCAGTCGCCAGCGACAGCACGGCGGCGGCCTCAGCCAGCCGCAGCGGTCGAGCGAGATCTGTCACCATTCAAGTTTTCCACAGCTCGGCCCGCCGCGCGGGTGATCAGTTCGCCGCCGAGGGCTCCGTGGTGAGCTGAAGGAACACCTCCTCCAGGCTGCCGCCCGACGTCAGGTCGGCCAGCGCCGACTGGGTGACCAGCCGGCCCCGGTCCAGGATCACCACCGAGTCCACGGTCTGCGCCACCTCGGCCAGGATGTGGCTGGACACCAGCACCGTGGTGCCCTCCGCCGCCAGCCCGCGCAGCAGGTCGCGCAGCCAGCGCACGCCCTCCGGGTCCAGCCCGTTGGCCGGCTCGTCCAGGATCAGCAGCTCAGGGTCGGTGAGCAGCGCGGTGGCCAGGCCCAGCCGCTGGCGCATGCCCAGCGAGAACCCGCCCACGCGACGGTCGGCCGCGTCGGCCAGCCCGACCACGTCCAGCACGTCCTCGATGCGCGACTCGTCGGCCTGGCCCGCCAGCGCCTGCACCCGCAGGTGACCGCGCGCGGTCCGGCCGGGATGGAAACTGGACGCCTCCAGCACCGCGCCCACCTGATGCAGCGGCTCGGGCAGGTCACGGTAGGCCACCCTGTTAATCGTCGCGGTTCCGGAGTCCGGCCGGACCAGGCCGAGCAGCATCCGCAAGGTGGTGGTCTTCCCGGCGCCGTTGGGACCCAGGAAGCCGACCACCGTGCCGGGCTCGACGGTGAAGCTCAGCTGGTCCACGGCGGTCACGCCGCCGAAGCGCTTGGTCAGCCCGCGTACGTCGATCACAGGCATGGTGTGTCCTCTCTATGCGCCGGTGTCTGAGGCTGGCTCCAGGCTGCCGGTCGGGCCCCGGCCCCGTCGCCGGCCAGGCGGGCCGTTCGCGGTCGTCCTGCTGCGCAAGCCGGCGGCCCGCTCCTACCTCGCTGGGGGTAGGCGCCGGCCCCGGATGTCGTCCCCTGGCCGATGCCCTCCCGCGGGGCCGGCGCGTACGGTTTTAGCTGACCGAGCCAATCCGACAGGACGTGATGACCAGACCAGGGCCAGCCGAGCTCAGACCCAGCGAGTCCCAGGCCGCCGCGCGCCGCCGCTGGGCCGTGGACGCCGTGATCGCCGCCGTGGTGATCGCCCTCGAGATCCTCGGCACCCACGCCTCGGTGTCCTGGCACCGGCACGCCGCGCCCGGCGTGGCCGCCTACCTGATCCTGGCCGCCGGCGGCGTGTCCCTGCTGGTCCGCCGCCGCTACCCCGTCGCCGTCCTGGCCATCACCCTGGCCTCCGCGCTGATCGCGGCCCGGCTCGGCGCCAGCGCGGTCTGGTTCGCGCTGATTGTCGCCTTCTTCACCGCCGTGCTGGCCCGCAGGCGGGCCGCCGCCATCGCCTCCCTGGTGATCGGCTACCTCGGCTCCCTGTGGCCGCCCTGGCTGGTCGGCCGCCGGGGCCAGACCTCCGTGACCGGCGCCGTCGGCCTGGCCGCCGGGCTGATCTTCCTGCTGCTCGTCGCCGAGCTGATCCGCAACCGGAGCCAGCGCGCCGCCGCCGCCCAGCACAGCCGCGACGAGGAGCTGCGCCGGCGGGCCAGCGAGGAGCGCATGCGCATGGCCAGGGACCTGCACGACGTCGTCGCGCACAACATCGCCGTCATCAACGTCCAGGCCAACACGGCGCTGCACCTCATGGACCGCCAGCCCGAACGGGCCCGCACCGCCCTGTCGACCATCAACGACGTCAGCAAGCAGGCCCTGGTCGAGCTCCGTTCCGTGCTCGGCGTGCTCCGCGACGTCGATGCCGACGGCGGCGGCTTGGGCGGCGGCCTGGGTGGCGGCGGCGCGCCCCGCGCCCCCGCCCCCGGCCTGGCCCGCCTCGGCGACCTCGTCGACCACGCCGCCGCCGCCGGGCTGACCGTCCGCGTCGAGGAGGACGGGGCGCCGGCGCCGCTGTCCGCCGACGTCGACCTGTCCGCCTACCGGATCATCCAGGAAGCACTGACCAACACCGCCCGCCACTCCGGCGGGACCCGCGCCACCGTCCGCCTCGGCTACGCCGACCACGGCCTGGAGGTAGAAGTGGACGACGACGGCCCGCCCGCCGCCAGGTCGGCCTCACCGTCGGCCGGCGGCTCCGGCAACGGCATCGCCGGCATGACCGAGCGCGCCAGCGCCCTCGGCGGCACGCTCAAAGCGGGCCCCCGCCCCGGCGGCGGCTTCCAGGTCCGCGCCTGGCTCCCCTTCCGCGAGGACCGCGAGGACCGCGAGGACCGCGGGGACCGCGGGACCGGCCGTGATCCGCGTCGCCCTGGCCGATGACCAGGAACTAGTCCGGGCCGGCTTCGCCGCCCTGCTCGACGCCGAGGACGATATCGAGGTCGTCGCCGAGGCCGCCGACGGCGAACAGGCCGTCCGCGTCGCCGCCCGCCACCGCCCCGACGTCCTGCTCATGGACATCCGCATGCCCCGTCTCGACGGCATCGAGGCCACCCGCCGCATCGCCGCCAGCTCCGGCCTCGGCGACGTGCACATCGTCATCCTGACCACCTTCGAGCTCGACGAGTACGTCTTCGAGGGCCTGCGCGCCGGCGCCTACGGGTTCCTCGTCAAGGACACCGACGCCGCCGAGCTGATCCGCGCCGTCCGCGTCGTCGCCGCCGGCGAGGCCCTGCTCTCCCCCACCGTGACCCGCCGGCTCATCGCCGAGTTCGCCACCCGCACCCGCCAGGCCCGCCCCCTGCCCGGCCTCAGCGAGCTCACCCCGCGCGAGCGCGAGGTCGTCGCGCTCATCGCCTTCGGCCTGTCCAACGAGGAGATCTCCCGCAAGATCTTCGTCAGCGCCTCCACCGTCAAGACCCACGCCGCCCGAGCCATGACCAAGCTCCGGGCCAGGGACCGCGCCCAGCTAGTCGTCTTCGCCTACCAGGCCGGCCTCGTCCGGCCCGGCTGGCAGGACGGCGAGACGTGACCTACCAAGAAAATCTTGAAATTCTTCCCTAACGGCGCTCGGTTGACCCCCGGGACTGTCGTACCCGGCCGGTAGTGTCGAACATGAAATAGAAAGCGTGTTCGAGGCCAGGGAAGGGAGGTCGCCGGATGACAATCGCGCCGGATGCCTCCTTCTCCTCGGTCGATGAGGCCATGGACACCGCCCGCGCCGCGCTCGGCTACCTGGCCCGGGCTGACGTGGCGTCCCTGCCGGCCGTGACCCAGGCGCGGCTGCTGCGCGAGTACGAGCGGGCGCAGTCCCAGCACACCGCGGGCCGCGTTCGTGCCCTGTCGGCGTTCACCGCCCAGGGCGCCTATGCCGATGACGGGCACGGGGGCCCGCATCCGTGGCTGGCCTGGCAGACCCGGGTCACGGCCAGGGCCGCGTCCGGCGACGATCGGGTGGATGCGCCGCCTGGGCGCCCACCCGCTGGTCGCCGCCGCGCTCGCCGCCGGGACGATCACTGAGTCCTACGCCCGGAAGATCTGCTACTGGTCGGATCTGCTGCCCGTCGCCTACCGGGACCTGGCCGACCAGAACCTGGCCGACGCGGCCGCCGGCGGGGCGGACCTGGATTTCCTGGCGCAGATGGCGGAGGAGATGTTCTCCCGGGTCACCCCGCCCGACAAGGACGATGCGGATGACGCCCGGTTCGGGGACCGGTTCTTCCGCCTGACCCGCCTGTTCCAGGGCCACGGCCGCGCCGACGGGGACCTGACCCCGGAGTGCCTGGCCGCCGTCCAGGAAGTCCTCGACACCCTCGGCAAGAAGGCGGGCCCGGAAGACGACCGGTCCGCGGGGCAGCGCGGCCACGACGCGCTGGAGGAGGCGATGCGGCTGCTGCTGGCGTCGGGCTGCCTGCCGGAGCGGGCGGGCCAGGCGGCGCAGGTGCAGCTGCACCTGACGCTGGATGAGCTGCTGGACATGCCCGGCGGCACCGGCGCCGCCAGCGCCTGGCTCGCCAACCACCTCGCCACCACCGGCTCCGGCAGCGGCAGCCAGCCCGGCGACGCCGACCCGGCTGACCCGCACGCGAGCGGCCCGGCCGCCAGCGCAGCCCGGCAGCGGCAGCCAGCCCGGCGGCGGCACCGACCCGGCTGACCCGCATGCGGACCACCCGGGCGCCAGCGAGCCTGACTGCACCAGCCAGCCCGGCGGCGGCACCGACCCGGGCGACCCGCACCCGGGCCACCCGGGCACCAGCGAGGTCGGCGGCGGTTCGGCGTCCGGCCGGCCCGACCTGGATGAGCTGCTGGGCCCCGACCCCCGCGACGCGTTCACCAAGCCCCGGCCCCGCGCTGAGCGCCGCGCCGCCGCCCGTGCCGGGCAGCCCGGCTGGCTCACCGGCAAGGCCGCCGAGGCCTACACCTGCGACGCGAAGATAGCGCCGATGGTCTGCGGGCACCTCGACCGCAACGCCCTGGCCCGCCTGGTCGCCGACCTGCTCGCCGGGGACCTCGCCAACCTCGTGACCAGCACCGACCAGGCGCCCGTGCCCGGCCCCCGGTGCGCCTGCGACGAGCACCCGCCCGCACCCCGCGCGCCCATCCCCGGCGCCCTGCCGACCACGACCGCGGCCAGCCAGCCCATCACCACCGCGGCCGGCCAGCCCGCCGCCGCCGGCCAGCCCGCCGCGCCCGGCCAGCCCGCCGCCACCGGGCCTGTCCCGCCCGGCCTCACCGCCGCCGCCGCGGCCGGCACCACCGCACCCCTAGCCGGCGCCGACAGCAGCCCGCTGACTCCCGGCGGCCTGGCCCGCCTCCAGGACACCCTGCTCCGCTACGCCGTCAGCCTGCTCTCCGGCCCCACCGGCCTCGCCGCCTACCTGCGGACCCAGCTCACCGGCGGGTTCTTCCCCGCACCCAGCCTCCCCCTGGACCTCGGCCAGCCCACCGAGCAAGTCCCGCCCCACCTCCGCCGCGCGGTGACCAAACGGGACCGACACTGCTCCTTCCCCGGCTGCACCGCACCCCCCGTCCGCTGTCACGTGCATCACGTGATCCCCCGCTCGCAAGGCGGGCCGACCCGCCTGGACAACCTGACGCTGCTCTGCCTGTTTCATCACCTGGTCGCCGTGCACCGCTGGGGCTGGACCCTGCACCTGAACGCCGACGGCACCACCACGGCGGTGAGCCCTGACGGGCTCAAGACCCTGCACAGCCACAGCCCCCCACCCGGCCAAGACTCCCTCTGGGCCGACCCGCCAGCGCACGGCCCGCCCGCCACCGCCGCCTAGCACTGCAGCGCTGCGACCGTCAGGCCGCCCGCTCTGCCTGAGAACACTTGATCAGCGAACGTCGAGGCAGGCCAGCATCACGGCAGCGAGCGCGTGAGCCATATCACTTCGCCGCGGTCGTCTGCGGAAACGTGATCCCGTTCGAAGCCGAGCTTCTCAAGGACCCGGAGCGACGGCGTGTTCCATGCCCGGGTAGTGGCCCAGAGCCGCTTCCGCCCCGTCGCTATCGCAGCGTCGAGCACCGCGCCCGCTGCCTCGGTGGCGTAGCCACGGCCGTGCGCACGCTGCAGCAGCTCATAGGCGATCTCCGGCTCCTCAATGGTGGAGCGGCCGATGATCAGTCCGCAATAGCCGATGAAGTCGCCTTCGTGGCGGCGCCGGATGGGCAGCAAGGCGATCCCCGTTGTCGCCGTCGCCGCGAGCTGGTTCGCGATAAGCGCCCGGGTGTCCCCAGCCGTCGGCGTCCCGTTACCGCGTTCGGAGTGCAGGACACGGAGCTCTCCGGCGTCCGACTCGGTCCATGGCTGCAGTCTCAGCCGCTCGGTCTGGAGGTGGAATGGCATCGGCTTATACGCAGGCATGGCCCCTACTGTGCCGCACGTCTCCAGTCTCCTGATTCAGGCATCGCTTGCACCCGGCAACAGCGGTACCTGCTCGGAGAAGCTGCCAGCGCGCCGGACATGGAGATGAGTGCGGCGGCGCCCGGCGGCTTCGCGGAAGTACCGCTTCGTGCGCTCGGGGTTGTCCGAACGGTAGACATAGCCCAGCTGTTCAAGGGGGTCCCTGAATGCCTGGATGGGCTCGAAGGCAGCAACCGAGATCTGCACATCGATGATCGGCTTGGCGGCCAGGCCGGGCACGGCGGTTGAGCCGATGTGGTCAATCCGCAGCGCCACCGCGCCCAGCGCCGCCCGCAACGTTCGCCCTAGCTCGCCGAACAGCTCCGGCCAGGCCGGGTTGTAATCAACGATCTCGATCCTCCGGCGCGAAGTCGCCGGCACCTCAGCACCTCCCGCGGCTGGCGATAGCCGTTGTGCTCCCGCCTGAATCCCCTGCCGCGCCCATCTCTGATGATCAGGCCAGTAGATCGCCGATCCGGTCGACCTGATCAGGATCACGCGCCCAGCAGTAAAGCATGACCTCATTCGCGCCGAGACCTTCAAACTCCGCGACGGCCGCATGGATCTGGCCAGCGGTAGTGAGCAGGCCATCGACCGCAGGACCGGGGTCGCCGGTGAAGGCGTAGTAGCCAGCGATAGCGGTCCGGGCGTCGTCGATCACGTCTGGCGACCCGAGGGCCGCGTTGACCTGAGCAACGATCTTCGGGCGGCCCGGCCGGCCAGCGGCCTGCCAGGCCTGCTCGACGACGCGGAAGAGGTTCCCGGCCCAGGCCGGAGGCGCGGCGGCCAGGAAGCCGTCGCCCCACTGGGCCACGCGCTCCAGCGCCGCAGGCCGGAAGCCGCCGAACAGCACCTCCGGGCCGCCAGGCCGGGTCGGAGCTGGACCGATGGCACCGATGTCGCTGCCGCAGGGCTCGCCGGACCAGATGCGCCGCATGACGGCCAGCTGCTCATCGAGCTGCCGCCCACGACGGCGCGGGTCCACGCCGGCGGCCTCGAAGTCGTCGCGGCGGCGGGCGTCACCGACGCCCAGGCCGAGGGTGAGGCGACCGCCGGACAGACGGTCGAGGGTGGCGACCTGCTTGGCCAGCAGGGCGGGCTGGCGCAGCGGGGCGAGCAGCACCTCGGTCTGCACGCGAATGCGGGTGGTCACGGCGGCGACGGCGGCCAGCGTGACGAGGGGCTCGGGGTTGTCGTAGACGAGCCGGTCGAGCAGGCCGAGGGTGGTGAACGGGCCAGCGTCGGCGCTCCGGGCCCAGTCGAGCAGGACCGCGGGGTCGCTGATGGGCAGGCCGAGACCGATGTTCATGTTCGTGTACCTCCGGAAGGGCAGGGGCTAATGACTGCCGCCCCTCCGGGGCCCGCGAGCGCGGCGTCGGTGCTCCCGTTCTGCGGCGTCGTTCGGTGGGAGCACGGACCAGAGTGGTCTCTAGCATAACGAACCGCCTCGTTAGGCTGGCCAGCCATGACGGCACTGGCCATTCCGCTGATTGTCCTGTTCACGGTGCTCACGGTGCTGCTGTTCGCGTTCGGGGTGCGCCGGCTGCTGGGACTCCAGTTCTCGGCGCTGCGCACGCTGGCGGCGGGGGTGCTGGCGTTCGTGATCGCCTCACCGATCATCACGGCGCTGGCGGGGCGGGCGGAGCTGCGCCAGGGGCAGGTGCTGCCGGCGCTGTGGTTCGTGATCCTGGGCGTGGTCATCGCGCTGCTGGTCGGCATGGTGTTCCTGGTGGTGGCGGAGGCGCTGGTGCCGAGCGGGTCGCTGCCGGGGCCGCTGTACCTGGCCCGCGGGCTGCGCGGGCGGGCGCAGCGGGCGCGGCGGTACGCGCAGATCAGCCGGATCCTGCTGCGGCACGGACTGACGCCGTACCTGCGGGGACGGCGGCGGGCGGAGCTGGCGACGTCGCAGGGGCGGGCGCAGCTGGCCCGGGCGCTGCGGCTCGCGCTGGACGACGGCGGGGTGACGTTCGTGAAGCTGGGCCAGGTGATCTCGACGCGGCGGGACATCGTGCCGCCGGAGTTCATCGACGAGCTGAGCCAGCTTCAGGACCACGCGGCGCCGGTGGCCTGGCCAGCGATCGAGGAGGTGCTGCGGACGGAGCTGGGGGCGGATCCGGACGAGATCTTCGCGAGCCTGGACCGGACGCCGATCGCGGCGGCGTCGGTGGCGCAGGTGCACGCGGCGACGCTGCCGTCGGGCGAGGCGGTGGTGGTGAAGGTGCGCCGGCCGGGGGTGCGCGGCGCGGTGGACAGCGACCTGGACATCCTGGGCCGGCTGGCCCAGCGGCTGGAGCGGGCGACGCGGTGGGGCCGGGGGATCGGGGCGGTGACGCTGGCCCGGGGGTTCGCGGCGGCGCTGCGCGAGGAGCTGGACCTGCGCATCGAGGCGAGCAACCTGACGGCGGTGGGGGCGGCGGCGAGCCGGGCGGGCGCCGGGGTGGTGGTGCCGGCGCCGGTGAGCGGGCTGTGCACGGGACAGATGCTGGTGATGGAGCGCCTGGACGGGGTGTCGCTGGCGGCGGCGGGGCCGTTGCTGGACCGGCTGGGCGCGGACCGGGCGGAGCTGGCCCGTGCGCTGCTGGACAGCCTGCTGCGGCAGATCATGCTGGACGGGGTGTTCCACGCGGACCCGCATCCGGGCAACATCCTGCTGCTGCGTGACGGGCGGCTGGGGCTGCTGGACTTCGGCTCGGTGGGCCGCATCGACGCCGAGCTGCGCGGCGCCCTGCAGCGGCTGCTGCTCGCGCTGGACCGGGGCGACCCGGTGCGGCTGACGGACGCGCTGCTGGCTGTAGTCGACCGGCCGGAGGACCTGGACGAGCTGGCGCTGGAGCGGGACCTGGGCCGGTTCATGACCCGCTACCTGGGGCCGGGGCTGGTGCCGGACGTGCGGATGTTCGCGGACCTGTTCCGCATCGTGGCCGAGCACGGTCTGGCGGTGCCGCCGGAGATCGCGGCGGTGTTCCGCTCGCTGGGCACGCTGGAGGGGACGCTGACCAGCCTGGCCCCGGACTTCGACCTGATCGCGGAGGCGCGGTCGTTCGCGACCGGGGCGTTCGCGAGCCAGTTCCGGCCGGAGGCGCTCCAGCAGACGGCGGCCGACGAGCTGACGGCGCTGCTGCCGATGCTGCGGCGGCTGCCGCGCCGGCTGGACCGGATCACGGCGGCGGCGGAGAAGGGCCAGCTCTCGGTGAATGTCCGGCTGCTGGCCCACGAGGCGGACCGGCGGGTGGTGACGGGGCTGCTGCACCAGGTGCTGATCACGTTCCTGGCCGCGGCGTCGGGGATCATGGCGGTGCTGCTGCTGGGGCTGCACGGGGGACCGGTGCTGACGCCGCGGGTCAGCCTGTACCAGTTCCTGGGCTACTGCCTGCTGGCGGTGGCGGCGATCCTGGCCCTCCGGGTGCTGGTCCAGGTCTTCCGCCCGGCCCGCTCCTAGTTATGGCCCGCGGCTCGGGCCTGGGCGGCGACGGCGTCGGCGATGGTGGCCCACAGGTGCTGCGGGATCTCGTGGCCCATGGCGGGATAGATCTCCAGGCGGGCGCCGGGCAGGCGGCGGGCCAGGGCGCGGGCGCCGGACACCCGGGCCAGGGGGTCGTCGGCGCCGTGCAGGATCAGCACGGGCGCGGTGATCTCGCCCATCCGCCGGTACAGGTGGATCGAGGCCCGGCCCGCCGCCAGGTGGCGCTGGGTGGTGCCCCGGTCCCGCGGTGCGCGGGCGTGGCTGAGCTCGGCCGCCGACCGGGCCCAGGCCTCGTCAAAGGGGTGGTTGGGGGAGGCGAGCATCCGCATGACCTCGACCTCGGACACGACGGGGCGGTCCTCGGTGTCGGGCAGCCGGGCCAGGCGGCCGAAGCGGGCCAGGTTGGGCAGGTTGAGGTAGCGGAGCGCGGCGAGGGACAGGGCGGCGGCCGGGGCGATGCCCATCACGAACGTGATGGTGCGCACCCGCGACGGGAACAGGATGGCCGTGGCCAGGGCCAGCCCGGCGCCCATGGAGGCGCCCATGACGTGGGCGGAGTCCCAGCCCAGCGCGTCCATGACGGCGACGCCGTCAGCGGCCATGTCGGCGGCGGTGTAGGCGGGCTCGGTGCGGCGGAACAGCACGCGCAGCGGCCGACCGCCGGGCGCCGCGGGCGGCTTGACGTGGGTGGACAGGCCGGTGTCGCGGTTGTCGAACCGGGCCACCCGGAAGCCGCGGTCGGCCAGGGCCTGGCAGAACCCGTCGGGCCACATGGTCACCATCTGGAAGTCGAGGCCGGCGATGAGCAGCAGCGGGTCGCCGCCGGCGTCGCCGAAGGTCTGATAGGCGATCTCGACCTCGCCGTTGCGAGCCCGGCCGATCTCCTCGGTATCGTTGCCCATGCATCCGCATTGTAAAAGCTCCACGCGAAGATCACAATGCGAGTGCATTGGAAACGGGCCGCGGGATACGCTGCCGAGGTGACGGCAGGCAGTGATGGGCTCGCAGTGACCACTGATTCCGACGAGCGGCTGCGGCGGTTCGCGCGCAGCCGCAGGTTCCTGCTCGGCCGGCCGCGGGACCTGGCGTTCGCCGCCGGCCTGGCTGCTGTTCCTGCGCGCGCTCGCGGCCGACGACCCGGTCACCGGCCTGTGGTCGCTCGACCCCGCGACCGGGGAGGAACGGCTGCTGGCCGACCCGCGCGCGCTGCTGGACGGCGAGCCCGAGCTGATCCCGGCGGCCGAGCAGCGGCGACGCGAGCGGATGCGGGAGACCGCGCGCGGCATCGTGGCATACACACTGGACAGCGCCGGCCAGCGGGCCGTGTTCGCGCTGTCCGGGCGGCTGTTCGCCTGCGACCTCGGCAGTGACCTCGACAGTGAGGCGTCGACAGTGGGGTCACGAGCGAGATTCCGGTCGCGGGCCCGTGCGTCGACCCTCAGCTCAGCCCGGACGGGAACGCGGTCGCCTGGCTGGCCGGACGGGCGCTGCGGGTCACCGGCCTGGACGGCCGGGTGCTGCTGGAGCTGTCGGACCCGGACCCGGAGGTGAGCTTCGGCGCGGCCGAGTTCGGCGCCGCCGAGGAGATGAGCCGCCACCACGGCTGCTGGTGGAGTCCCGATGGCCAGCGGCTGCTGGTGGCGCGGGTCAGCGAGCATGACGTCGCGTCCTGGTGGCTGGGTGATCCGTCGGATGCGTCGACCGAGCCGGTGCGGCAGCGGTACCCGTTCGCCGGCACGGCCAACCCGGACGTCCGCCTGCTGCTGGCCGGCCTGGACGGCTCGATCACGCGCGTCGACGTCCCTACTGACGAGCTTCCCTACCTCCTGGCGGTCCGGTGGGATCCGGCCGGGCTGCTGCTGGTCCTGCACACCCGCGATCACGGCCGCAGCGAGATCCGGGCCGTCGATCCCGAGACGGGCGCGACGGGGCTGCTCCAGGCGGACACCGATCCGGCCTGGCTGGAGCTCACTCCGGGGACCCCGCGCCTCCTGGGCGACGGCCGGCTGCTGCACGCCGCGTCCTCCGAGGACACCCACCGCCTGGTCGTCGGCGACGAGCCGGTGACGCCGCCGGGGCTGCAGGTCATCAGCGTGGCCGGCACCGCCGGCGAGACGACCATCTTCTGCGCGACGACCGAGCCAGTCGAGCGGCACGTGTACTCCCTCGATCACCGGACCGGCGAGATCACCCGGCTGTCCGGCGAGCCGGGCCTGCACAGCGCGGTGGCGGCCGGCTCGCTGCTGGCCATCTCGTCGGAGACGCTCGACCGAGGACGGCAGCACGGTGCGCGTGCTCAGCGACGGGCAGCAGGTCGCCACCGTCTCCTCACTCCCCCAGCCGGCCTTCGCGCCCGGCGTGACGCTGCTGGCCGCGGGCGAGCGGGAGCTGCGGACCGCGGTCGTGCTGCCCCGCGACGACGTCCGGCCGGCTGGCCCGCTGCCCATTGTGATGGCCCCTTACGGTGGGGCCGCTCAGCAGGTCCTCAGCGCGCGGCGGCTGTTCTACGAGCCGCAGTGGCTGGCCGACCAGGGCTTCGCGGTGATCGTCGCGGACGGGCGCGGCTCGCCCGGGCGCGGCCCGGGCTGGGAGCGCGCGTTCCGGTTCGACGTGGCGACCGCGGCCCTCGAGGACCAGGTGGCGGCGCTGGAGTACGTCGTCGGGCAGTATCCCGGCGAGCTCGACGCCAGCCGCGTCGGCATCCGCGGCTGGTCCTTCGGCGGGTACCTGTCGGCGCTGGCGGTGCTGCGCCGGCCGGACGTGTTCGCGGCGGCCATCGCGGGCGCGCCGGTCAGCGAGTGGCGCTGGTATGACACGGTCGCCACCGAGCGCTGGCTGGGGCACCCGGCTCAGCATCCGGAAGCCTACGACCGCACCTCGCTGCTCCCGCTGGCGGCTGGGCTGACCCGGCCGCTGCTGCTGGTGCACGGGCTGCTGGACGACAACGTGCACCCGCGGCACTCGCTGCAGCTCTCGCAGGCCCTGGCCGCCGCGGGGCGCGATCATGAACTGCTCCTGCTGCCCGGCGTCACCCACGTGGCCTGGCCGCCGGAGATCATCGAGGAGCTGCTGGCGGCGCACGTCCGGTTCTTCCGCCGCTGCCTGGTGCCGGGTGACTCATGGCGGTAACGATCCTGCGCAACGCGTCGGTGCTCGACGCGGAGAACGGCACGCTGCAGGACGGGCTGTCCGTGGCCGTGGAGGACGGCCGGATCGCGGATGTCGCCCCCGGCCTGACCGGCCCGCGCGACGCGCTCACCCTCGACGTCGCCGGCCGCACGGTCATGCCCGGGCTGATCGACGCGCACACGCACCCCGCGATCGTGGACCACGACATCTTCGCCATGGCCGAGTGGCCGCCGACCTACGTCGCCGCCCGGGCCAGCCATGTCCTGGCGGGCATGCTCGCGCGGGGCTTCACCACCATCCGGGACGTCGGGGCCGGGGAGGTCGGGCTGGCCAGGGCCGTTGAGGAGGGCTACTTCACCGGCCCGCGCATGTTCTACGGCGGCAAGCAGCTGTCCCAGACCGGCGGGGCCGGCGACTGGCGGGCGCCGAGCCGCCAGGTGTACGACGGCAACTACTACTCCCCCGCCATCGGGGTCATCTGCGACGGCGTGGCCGAGGTCCGGCGGGCGGTCCGCGAGGAGGTGCGGCGCGGGGCGCACCACATCAAGGTCTACCTGAGCGGCGCGGTCGACTCGCCCAGCGACCGGGTCGACTCGACGCAGTTCTCCATGGAGGAGCTGCGGGCCATCGTCGAGGAGGCCACGGCGGCCAACATCTACGTGGCCGGCCACGCCTACACCTCGCGGGCCATCAACCGCGGCCTGGAAGCGGGCGTGCGGAGCATCGAGCACGGGAACCTGATGGACGCCAGCAGCATCCCGCTGTTCCAGCGGCACGAGGCGTTCTACGTTCCGACCATCGTCACCTACCACGCCCTCGCCGCCCGGTCCCGCCAGGGCCTGCTGCCGGCGGAGATCGCGGTCAAGCTCGAGAAGGTCATCAGCGGCGCGCTCGGGGCGCTGGAGATGGCCCACGCGGCGGGCCTGCCGATCGTCTACGGCACGGACCTGTTCGCCGACCTGCACGACCAGCAGCTGCAGGAGTTCATGATCCGGTCCGAGATCCAGCCGCCGGCCGACCTGATCCGGTCGGCGACGGTCACCGCGGCCCGGCTGCTGCAGCGCGAGGGACAGCTCGGCGTGGTCGCGCCCGGGGCCCTGGCCGACCTGCTGGTCATCGACGGGAACCCGCTGGACGACATCGCCGTGCTTACCACCCCGCACCGGTCGCTCCGGCTCATCATGAAGGACGGCCAGATCTTCAAGAACGAGCTGTAGGCGGTGGCATGCCGAAGCGGGTTGACCCGGCCGAGCGCCGCGCGCACATCGTGGAGGCGCTGCTGACGATCGCCGGCCAGCGGGGCATCGACGCGGTCTCGCTGCGCGAGGTGGCCCAGGAGGCCGGGGTGTCCATGGGGGCGGTGCAGCACTACTTCGCCAGCAAGGACGAGATGCTGTCCTACGCGCTGGAGCACTGGCTGGCGCTGAGCGTGCACCAGCGGTTCACCCAGCGGATCCGGGACCGGGCGGGCTCGGCCAGCCCGCCGGAACCGGTCAAGGTGCTGTACGCGATGGCCGCGGAGTACCTGCCGCACGACGAGGAGAGCCGGGCCGACGTCCGGGTGGCGCTGGCGTTCATCGAGCGGGCCGCGGCGCAGCCGGAGCTGGCCCGGGCCATGCGGGGGGCGTTCACCGGGTTCAACGGAGACGCTCCAGGCGCTGCTGGCGGCCAGCGACCCGGACCTGGACGCGAGCGCGGAGGGGCTGCGGCTGGCGGCCCTGCTGGAGGGGCTGCGCTACGCGGTGCTGCTGGGCGCGCTGCCGCACCGCTCGGCGATGGCCGCGGTCACCCGCCACCTGGCGGGTATCGGCATCCGGGCCGACTAGCGGCCAGCCCGGCCAACGGCTGGCAGCTGGCGGCTGGCGGCTAGAAGAAGGTGTGCACGGCGTCGATGACCCGGTCGTCGTCGTCGACCACCGGGATGACCGGCCACTTGTCCATGGTCGTGCACGGGTGGGTGCTGCCCAGGCTGACCAGGTCGCCGGGGGCCAGCGGGCCGGTGCTGCCGGTGATGCTCAGGTAGCCGTGCTGGTCGTCGAGGCTGGTCAGCCGCATTCCGGCCGCGGGCTCGGTCACCCCGGACCGGCGCACCCGCAGCGGCACGGGCATGCCCTGGTCGCAGGAGATGTCGCGGCGGCCGACGTTAACGATGGCCAGTCCCGGCTCGGGCACCGACAGCACGGCCGCCCACAGCTCCAGCGCGCCCGGAACTCGGGGCTCGGCGGCAGGCCGGGCAGCGTCGGGCGGCTGGCCGGGCCGCTCTCGGCGTAGTGCCCGTGGTCGTGGGCGACGTAGGCGCCGCTGCGCAGCACGACCCGGGCGTCGGCCGGGGCCAGCTCGCGGCAGACGACGTCGAAGAACGAGCTGCCGCCCGCGCTGAGGATGGGCCGGCGCCCGCCGCCGTCGGCGAAGCCGGGCAGCCGCTCGCCGAGGGTCCGGAGATCGATGATGAACAAGGCCACCGCAGCCAGTGTCGCGTCCAGATCTCCGCGCTCGATGCCGCCCTCGAACCCGGCCGCGCCGGCCAGCTCCAGCCCGTCGGCGTCGTGCACCGCGGCGGCCACGGCCAGCGCCTCGTCGATGCTGCGGCAGCCGGTCCGGCCGCCGGGGTAGCCCAGCTCGACCAGCACCGGGAGCTGGCGGCCGGGGGTGACCGCGCGCAGGCCCTGGTCGAGCAGGGCGACGCCGGCCAGGCTGTCGGCATAGGTGTAGCACTCGAAGCCCGGGTCGGCGGCCAGCTCGCGGCCCAGCCACTCGATGGCCGGGCGGGTGGTGAGCTGGCTGGCGATCAGCACCCGGGGCACGCCGAAGGACCGGAACACCCGGGCCTGGGCGGCGGTGGCGGCCGACACGGCCCAGGCCCCGGCCGCGAGCTGACGGGCGACCAGCTGGGGCGCCATGGGCGTCTTGCCGTGCGGGGCGTGGGACACCCCGGCCGCGGCGCAGTAGGTGGCCATGGCCTCGATGTTGTGGGCCAGCGCCGACTCGTGCGCGACCATGACCGGCAGCTCGAAGTCCCAGATGGCGGGCCGCGCGGCGGCCAGCCCGGCCGAGGTCACCGGGCCGGCGGCGGCCAGCCAGCCGACCGCCTTGTCGGTGGCCGGCACGGGCCGCTCGCGCAGCCGGGCCACCCGCTCCTCAAGGACGTCCAGGCTGGTGGTTCGCTGGTCGGTCATGCTGCTCCCTGGTAGATGACGGCCGTCACGTGCTTTTCCGCCGCCTCGTGCAGCGCCGCGCGCAGGCCGAAGAAGATCCGCTCGGCGCTGGTGCCCGGCCAGCCCGCGGGCAGCAGGTCGGCGGGCAGCCGCGGGTCGCTGTAGACGATCTTCCGCCAGGCGTCCACGACCCGCATGTAGTCGGCGAAGGCGGCCGCGTCGTCCGGCCGCCGCGGGCGGGACCAGCGGCGCAGCATGGGCTCGTAGGCGGCGCAGAAGCCGTCGTAGGTCTGGCCCAGCGCGTCCAGGTCCCACCAGCGCCGGACCGCCGCGGGCAGGCCGTCGGGCGCGCGCGCGTGCTCGAACAGCTCGACGTAGCCGCCCAGGCCCAGGCTCTCGATGCGGTGCCGGGCCTCGGCGGCGAGGTGCTGGGGCGCGATCCAGACCCCGGCCGCCGCGGCGCCGAAGCCGAGCCGCTCGAGCCGGGATCGCAGCACGTGCCGCCGGTCGCGCTCGCGCTCGGGCACCGAGAACACGGCCAGCACCCAGCCGTCCTCCAGCCGGGCCGAGGTCCGGCCCAGGATGCGGGGATCGCCCTCGGCCAGCAGCCGCTGCCCGCCGTCCGACAGGGAGTAGCCCGCGGCGCCGGCCACGCCGCGGGCCTCGATGAGGCCGCGGCGCTTGAGCCGGGACACGGCCGAGCGCACCGCGGGCGCGTCCACGTCCACCTCGGCCATCAGCCGGATCAGGTGCGCGATGGAGATCCAGCCGCCGATGCCCTCCCGGAACAGCCCGTAGAAGGTCAGGATCAGGTCCCGCGGCGGGGCGGCCTGAGCACGGGTAGCGGGCACCGGGCCAGTGTAATGACCGGCCGCCGGACGCCCGGCGACCGCGAGCCGGTGCTCGTAGTATCTCGTGTTACTGACGAAGGGCACTCTCATGAGCATTGACCGGATCAACCCGCCGGAGCTGGCCCGGCCGTCGGGGTTCTCGCACGCGGTGGTGGGCCGCGGCACGGTGATCGCGCTGGCCGGGCAGACGGCGCTGGACGCCGGCGGGCAGGTGACGGGCGAGGGCGTGGTGGGCCAGTTCGAGGTGGCGCTGGGCAACCTGCTCACCGCGCTGGCCGCGGCGGGCGGGCGGCCGGACCAGCTCATCTCGCTGACCGTGTACCTGGTCGACCTGGAGGACTACCGGCGGCACGGGGCCGAGGTCGGCGCGGTCTGGCGGCGGCTGGCGGGGCGGGACTACCCGGCCATGGCCGCCGTGGGCGTCCGCCGGCTCTGGGACCCGGCGGCCCTGGTCGAGGTCCAGGGCCTGGCCATCGCCTGAGCCCGCGGCACTGCCCGCGTCTCGCGGGCTCCTGACTGCGTATCGCGGGCTCTTGACTATCGTGACGCGAGCGCCACACACTGAAACATGACCATGGACGTCGCCGCGTCCGGGCACGTGGACACGTTCTGCCGCGACCACCTGCCGCCGCGCGCGAGCTGGCCCGAGCTGGTGTTCGGGCTGCCGGAGCTGTGCTACCCGGCCCGGCTCAACTGCGGGCGGGAGCTGCTGGACGCGGTCATCGAGCGGCACGGCGGCGACCGCCGGTGCCTGCTCGCCCCCGGCGGGGTGGCCTGGAGCTACGCCGACCTGCTGCGCACGGTGAGCCAGGTGGCGGCGGTGCTGACCGGGGAGCTGGGCGTCGTGCCGGGCAACCGGGTGCTGCTGCGCGGGCCGAACACCCCGTGGCTGGCGGCCTGCTGGCTGGCCGTGGTCCGGGCCGGGGCGGTGGCGGTGGCGACGATGCCGCTGCTGCGGCCGGGCGAGCTGTCCACGGTGGCGCAGATCGCCCGGGTCGACCTGGCCCTGTGCGACGCGCGCTTCGCCGCCGACCTGCTGGCCGCCGACCTGGGCGGCGCGCCGGTGGTGCTGTACGGCGGCGGCCAGCCCGGTGACCTGACCCGGCGGGCGGCGGCCGCGCCGGAGTGGTTCGAGCCCGCGGACACCGCGGCCGACGACGTGGCGCTGCTGGCCTTCACCTCGGGCACCACCGGGCGGCCCAAGGCCACCATGCACTTCCACCGCGACGTGCTGGCCATCGCCGACACCTTCTCCTTGCACACGGTCCGGCCCGAGCCCGGTGACCTGTTCACCGGCACGCCGCCGCTGGCGTTCACGTTCGGCCTGGGCGGGCTGCTGGTGTTCCCGCTGCGGGCCGGGGCGGCCGCGCTGCTGATCGAGAAGGCCAGCCCGGCCGAGCTGGCCGACGCCATCGCCGCGCACCAGGTCACGGTCTGCTGCACCGCGCCGACCGCCTACCGGGCGATGATCGCGGCGGGCCGGGCCGGGCAGCTCGGCTCGCTGCGGCGGGCGGTGTCGGCCGGCGAGCACCTGCCCGCGGCGACCTGGCACGCGTTCCGCGACGCCACCGGGATCGCGCTCATCGACGGCATCGGGTCGACCGAGATGCTGCACGTGTTCGTGTCGGCGGCCGACGAGGACATCCGGCCCGGCGCGACCGGGAAGGCGGTGCCGGGCTACGAGGCGGCGGTGCTCGACGAGGCCGGGGCGCCGGTGCCCGACGGGGTGCCGGGCCGGCTGGCGGTGAAGGGGCCGACCGGCTGCCGGTACCTGGGCGACCCCCGGCAGGCCGTGTACTCCCAGGGCGGCTGGAACATCACCGGCGACACGTTCGTCCGGGACGAGGACGGCTACTTCTGGTATCAGGCCCGCAGCGACGACATGATCGTCTCCTCGGGCTACAACATCGCCGGCCCGGAGGTGGAGGAGGCGCTGCTGGCCCACCCGGCGGTCGCCGAGTGCTGCGTCGTCGGCGTGCCCGATGAAACGCGCGGCCAGCTCGTCAAGGCCTTCGTCGTAGTCGCCGTAGGGTACGAGGCCGGCCCCGAACTCACTTTGTTGCTGCAGAATTTTGTAAAAGAGCAGATCGCTCCGTATAAGTACCCGCGCGCGGTCGAGTTCGTGGCCGGGCTGCCCAAGACGGCCACGGGCAAGCTCCAGCGGTTCGTGCTGCGCCAGGCGGCCGGAGGCTAGCCCGGTGCGTATCGCGGTCATCGGCGGCGGCCCCGGCGGACTGTACTTCGCGGCGCTGACCCGCCAGCTCAGCCCGGAGCACGAGGTCACCGTCTGGGAGCGCAACGCGGCCGACGACACGTTCGGGTTCGGCGTGGTGTTCTCCGACGAGACGCTGGGCGGCATCGAGCACGCCGACGAGGCCGTGTACGCGCAGATGGAGCGGGAGTTCGCGCGCTGGGACGACATCGACGTGCACTACCGGGACCAGGTGCTGACCAGCGGCGGGCACGGGTTCGCGGCCATGAGCCGGCGGCGGCTGCTGGAGATACTCCAGCAGCGCTGCCGCGAGCTGGGGGCCCGGCTGCACTTCGAGGTCCCGGCCCCGGACGCAGATCAGCTCAGCCGGGACTACGACCTGGTGGTGGCGGCCGACGGGGTCAACTCGGCGGTGCGGGCCAAGTACGCGGACGTCTTCGGGCCGGACCTGGACGTGCGGCGCTGCAAGTACATGTGGCTGGGCACCGACAAGGTCTTCGACGCGTTCAAGTTCTACGTCCGGCCGACGCCGCACGGGGTCATGCAGGTGCACGGCTACCCGTACGACGCCAAGGGCAGCACGTTCATCGTCGAGATGCACGAGAGCGTGTGGGAGCGGGCCGGGTTCGGCACCCTGGCCGCGCGGGCCGGGCCGCTGGGGCCGGGTCAGTCCGACGAGGCCTCGGTGGAGGTGCTGCGCGAGCTGTTCGCGGACGTGCTCGACGGGCACGAGGTACTGGTCAACAACTCCCGGTGGGTCAGCTTCACCACGGTGCGCAACGAGCGCTGGTGTCACGGCAACGTGGTGCTGCTGGGCGACGCGGCGCACACCGCGCACTTCTCCATCGGCTCGGGGACCAAGCTGGCCATGGAGGACGCCCTGGCCCTGGCGGCCTGCCTGCGCGAGCAGCCGGGCGTCGGCCGGTCCTTGGTCAGCACCGCGCTGGATGCCTACGAGGCCGAGCGGCGGCCGGTGGTGGCCTCCACCCAGCGCGCGGCCCAGGCCAGCCTGGAGTGGTTCGAGAACCTGGGCCAGTACACCGGGCAGGAGCCGGTGCAGTTCGCGTTCAACATCATGACCCGCAGCCGCCGGGTCACCTACGACAACCTGCGGGTCCGCGACCCGGAGTTCGTGGCCGCGGCCGACCGCTGGTTCGCGCGGCACGAGCAGGCCCGGGGCCTGGGCACGGGCGAGGCGCGGCCGCCGATGTTCCAGCCGTTCCGGCTGCGCGAGCTGGAGCTGGCCAACCGGGTGGTGGTCTCCCCCATGGACATGTACCGGGCGACCGACGGCCTGCCCGGCGAGTTCCACCTGGTCCACCTGGGCGGCAAGGCGCTGGGCGGGGCCGGGCTGGTGATGACCGAGATGGTGTGCGTCAGCGCGGCGGGCCGCATCTCCCCCGGCTGCACCGGCATCTACACCGGCGAGCAGGCCCGGCGCTGGCGGCGGATCACCGAGTTCGTGCACGCCGAGTCGCCGGCCAAGATCGGCATCCAGCTCGGCCACTCGGGGCGCAAGGGGTCCACCCGGCTGATGTGGGACGGCATCGACCAGCCGCTGGCCGACGGCAACTGGCCGGTGGTGGGCCCGTCACCGCTGCCCTACCTGCCCGGCGTGAGCCAGGTCCCGCACGAGCTGACCGCGGCCGAGCTGGGCTCAGATCACCGGCGAGTTCGCGCAGGCCGCGGCCCGGGCCGACGAAGCCGGGTTCGACCTGCTCGAGCTGCACTGCGCGCACGGCTACCTGCTGTCCTCGTTCATCTCGCCGCTGACCAACCACCGCCGCGATGCCTACGGCGGCTCGCTGGCCGGCCGGCTGCGGTTCCCGCTGGAGGTGTTCGCCGCGGTCCGGGCGGCCTGGCCGGCGGGCAAGCCGGTCAGCGTGCGGGTCTCGGCCACCGACTGGGCCGACGGCGGCATCACCGGGGCGGACTCGGTGCGGATCGCGCAGGCGTTCGCGGCCGCGGGCGCGGACATCGTGGACGTGTCCACCGGGCAGGTCAGCCCGGACGAGCGGCCGGCCTTCGGCCGGTCCTACCAGACGCCGTTCGCCGACCAGATCCGGCACCTGGCCGGGATCCCGACCATGGCGGTGGGCGTGATCTCGTCCTACGACGACGTGAACTCGATCCTGCTGGCGGGCCGGGCCGACCTGTGCCTGCTCGGCCGGGCCCACCTGTACGACCCGAACTGGACGCTGCACGCCGCGGCCGAGCAGGGCTACGCCGGGCCGGCCGCGGTCTGGCCGCAGGCCTGGCAGGCCGGGAGCCGGCGGCCGGCCGCGGGACGGCTGGAGGGACCCCGGCCGCGCCTGGAGCTGATCCGCCGGCCCGAGGCGGGCCCCGCCCACCGGCGGTGGACGCCTACATCGGGACCTTGATGCCCCGGCGCACCAGCCAGACGTTGGCGGGCCACGAGGTGGCGAACCCGATCATCATGCCGGCCTGCATGAGCAGCCAGTAGGCGGCCGAGCTGGGCATCAGGGCGCTGGACCCGGTGAACAGCACCAGCTGGAAGATGGCCATCCAGCCGAACAGGCCGATCTCGAACGCGGTGAGCGAGATGAAGTCGGCCTTGGTCGCTGCGGCCAGGCCGTCCTTGATCCCCAGGCCGCGCATGGGCGCGATGGCGAAGTACTGGAACACGATGCCGAAGGCCAGGGCGACCAGGTAGTCGCCGATGAACTCGGCGCCCAGGGCCAGCCCGGCGACGGCCAGGCCCAGCCAGAAGATGGCGAACTCGGCGATCAGGTCGCCCAGCGAGCACCCGGCCCCGCAGTGGCTGGTCTCGATGGCCATGGTGACCCAGCCCGGCCGGTGGCGGCTTCGCCGCTTCTTGCTGTTATCAGATGGGCCGCCAGCCGGGCCTCGCTCCGGCGCCCCGGCCATGGCGGGCATCTGGGCCCAGGCGGTGGCGGTGCGGGCCGGGACGCGGGCCCAGCGCCAGTAGAACCACAGCGCCAGCGGGCCGAAGTACAGCGCGGTGATGGGGAACACGAAGTTCATCACGCCCATGGGCTGACGGCGCCGGCCAATCAGGATGTCCCCGGCGATGATGGCCGCGCAGCCCAGGCACACCGAGATGTACGCCCACGCGAGGACGCTCAGCCATACCGGGGTCATGACTCCTCTTTACCCAGCATCGCGTCCGGGATTGACTGGGCAGGGCCGATCAAGGAGGGGACATGGCCGAGCAGACACCCGACCCGAGGCGATTCCTGGAGGGCTCGTTCGCCCCGGTTTCTGAGGAGATCACCGCGTTCGACCTGCCCGTCACCGGCCAGGTGCCCGCGGAGCTGACCGGCCGGTACCTGCGCAACGGGCCGAACCCGATGGGCCTGGACGACCCGGACTACCACTGGTTCCTGGGCTCGGGCATGGTGCACGGCGTGCGGCTGCGCGACGGGCGGGCGCAGTGGTACCGCAACCGGTGGGTCCGCTCCAAGGCCGTGGCCCAGGCCCACCACGAGCAGTGGCCGGGCGGGCCGGTGCACGAGGGCATGGACTTCGCGGCCAACACCCACATCATCTGGCACGGGGGCCGGACGCTGGCCACGGTGGAGGCCGGGCCGCTGCCCTACGAGCTGACCGAGGAGCTGGAGACGGTGGGGCCGTGCGACTTCGGCGGCACGCTGCCGGGCGGGTTCGCCGCTCATACCAAGCTCGACCGGGCCACCGGCGAGCTGCACGCCATCGCCTACTTCTGGGCCTGGGACCATGTGCAGCACGTGGTGGTGGACGCCGCGGGCCGGGTCGCCAGGACCACCGACATCCCGGTGCCCGACGGGCCGATGATGCACGACTTCGCGCTCACCAGCCGGTACGTGGTGCTGCTCGACCTGCCGGTCACCTTCAGCCTGGACGCGGTCACCGCGCACAAGGAGCTGCCGTACGTGTGGAACCCGGACCACCAGCCCCGGGTCGGGCTGCTGCCGCGGGACGGCTCGGCCGGCGTCCGCTGGTTCGAGATCCCGCCGTGCTGGGTGTTCCACTGCCTCAACGCCTACGACGACGGCGAGCAGGTGGTGGTGGACCTGTGCCAGTACGACCAGTCGTTCGACCCGTCCACGCTGTGGAACGCGCACGGCCCGGTCAGCCTGGACCGGTGGACCATCGACCCGGCGGCCGGGAAGGTGACCCAGCAGCGGCTGGACGAGCGCGGCCAGGAGTTCCCGCGGGTGGACGACCGGATCATCTCCCGGCCGCACCGCTACGGCTACAGCGCGATGATCGGCGAGGTCACCCGGGCCATCACCCCGACCGGGGACTTCGCCGACGACGCGTTCACCAACGCGCTGCTGCGGCACGACCTGAGCGCCGGGACCGTTCAGGTCCGCCAGTTCGCCCGTGACGCCGTCGTGGGCGAGGCCGTGTTCGCGCCCCGGTCAGCCGACGCCGCGGAGGACGACGGCTACGTCATGGCGTTCGCGCACAACCCCGACCGCGGCGCCTCGGACCTGATCATCCTGGCCGCGCAGGACTTCACCGGCCAGCCCGTGGCCCGGGTGCACCTGCCCGCCCGGATCCCGCTGGGCTTCCACGGCAGCTGGATCCCCGACCACTAGACCCCGGCAGCGGGCCGGAGTACAGCCCGGGGGTTCTGGTCTCGGTTTGGGCACGAATGTGGCCTCAGTGCTTGCGCGCGGCCTGGGCTTGCCATGAATCTTGATTCACAGCGAGCCGATAATGCCTAGTGAGCAAGGCAAATGCTTGATGAATAGCGATTCATCCGGAGCGTGTTCTGTGGCTCTGGGTGCGCCTGCCCGGCCGGGTCCCGCTAGGCATCCACGGCAGCTGGATCCCGACCTCTAGATCCCGGACCCGATACAACCAGCAGTCAAGGGAGACTCAGATGCCAGGAAGCGGACGTCGCTGGCGGCTCACCCGGATTGGCCTCGGACTGATCACCGCGGGCGCCTTGATGGCCGGGGCGCCGGCCGCCGGAGCCAGCCCCGCCGCGGCTCGGCCGGGCGGCCGGCTGGTGGTGCCGACCGCGGACGGCGCGCTGCGCGGCAAAGCCGTTGGGAGCACCGTCGCCGGCGCGATGGACGAGTTCCTCGGGATCCCCTACGCCGCGCCGCCGGTCGGCCGGCTGCGCTGGCGGCCGCCGCACCCGGCGCGGCCCTGGCGCGGCGTCCGCCCCGCCACCAGCTTCGCGCCGCACTGCCCCCAGCCGGCCTCGCCGTTCGGGGTGGCCAGCACCTCGGAGAACTGCCTGTACCTGAACGTCTACCGGCCCGCGCACAGCTGGGGCCGGCGGCTGCCGGTCCTGGTCTGGATCCACGGCGGCTCCCTGCTGGTCGGCGAGAGCGACGACTACAACCCGACCGCGCTGGTCCGCCACGGCGTCATCGTGGTCAGCATCAACTACCGCCTCGGCGCCCTCGGCTTCCTGGCCGACGCGGCGCTGGCCCGGCGGCCAGGCGGGCCGTCGGGCAACTACGGGCTGATGGACCAGCAGGCCGCGCTGCGCTGGGTGCAGCGCAACATCGGCGCGTTCGGCGGTGACCGCCGCGACGTGACCATCGCCGGCGAGTCGGCCGGCGGCCTGAGCGTGCTGTCCCAGCTCGTGTCGCCCGGTGCCCGCGGGCTGTTCGCCCGGGCCATCGTGGAGAGCGGCACCTACGCCCTGACCCAGGCGCCGCTGGCCACCGCCGAGAGCGCGGGCGCGTCCTTCGCGACCAAGGTGGGCTGCACGAGCCAGGTCGCGAGCTGCCTGCGTCACCTTCCGGTGGCGACGATCATCGGCAACGAGAACCTCGGCGGCTACCAGCCCAACCTCGACGGCCGGGTGCTCCCCCAGTCCATCGGCGCCGCGCTCAAGAGCGGCCAGTTCCACCGGGTGCCCGTCATCATCGGCACCAACCACGACGAGTGGCGGCTGTTCGTCGGCCTCGACCAGCTGCAGGGCACTCCGCCGGTCACCGCGGCCAACTACCAGTCGATGATCGAGTCCACCCTGGGCGTGCCCGCGGCGGCGGCCGCGGTCATCGCGGCCAAGTACCCGCTGAGCGCGTACTCCAGTCCCGCGGTGGCGCTGGGCGCCGTCGGCACCGACGCCATCTTCGCCTGCCCGGCGGTGTCGGCCGAGCTGTCGCTGTCGCAGTACGTGCCCACCTACGCCTACGAGTTCAACGACGAGAACGCGCCCATGCGGTTCCTGCCCAACGTCGGCTTCCCCTACGGCGCCTACCACGCCGCGGAGCTCCAGTACCTGTTCACGCTGAGCAGCGCCCCGCTGCCCGGCACCTTCTCGCCCGCGCAGCAGGACCTGGCCGCCGCGATGCAGCGGGACTGGACCACCTTCGCCCGGTTCGGCGCGCCGGCCTTCGGCGCGGCCTGGCCGCGGTTCACCCCGACCGGCCTGCAGGCGCTGTCGCTGGTTCCGCCCCGGCCGCAGGTCGAGACGGACTTCGTGACCGAGCATCAGTGCGCCTTCTGGGCCAGCCTGGCCGGCTGACCAGGCGAGCCTGGCGCCGGGCCGGCGGTCCTGCCGCTTCCCTGCGAGGCGGTAACAGTTAGGTCTGCGCTAGCCGCCCGCTGTGACGGGAATCTTGGCCTCGGCTGGGGGCTCGTCTTCGCTGGGAGGGGCCTTTGGAAGAATGCGGGCCAGCCACGCGGGCAGCCACCAGTTAGCCCGGCCGAGCAGTTCCATGACAGCGGGCACGAGCACCATCCGCACGATAGTGGCGTCGATCAGCACTGCCACGGCGAGGCCGAGGCCAATCTCCTTGACCCCGACGTCCGCGCCGAGCACCAGCGACAGGAACACCACCACCATGATCGCGGCTGCGGCGGTGATCACCCGGGCCGTTTTCGCTAGCCCGCGGGCGACAGAGACGGCGTTGTCGCCGGTTGTGTCGTACTCCTCGCGGATGCGGGAAAGCAGGAACACCTCATAATCCATTGACAGGCCGAACAGGATGACGAACAGGAACATCGGCACCCAGGTGGTCACCGGCATCGTCTCGGGGAATCCGAACAGCTTGTTCCCCCAGCCATTCTGCACGACCGCGACGAGCACGCCGTAGGCGGCGGAGATGGACAGCAGGTTCATCACCGCCGCCTTGATCGCGATGGTGACCGACCGGAACATCACCAGCAGCAGCAGCATCGACAGCGCTATGACCACGCCGATCAGCCACGGCAGCCGCGCCTCGATCAGGTTGGCGAACTTCACGTTGCCGGCGTTCGGGCCGCTCACGTAGGCGCGGATGCCGGTGCCGGCGGTCGCCTGCGGCAGCACGACGCCGCCGATGCGGTTCACCAGGGTATTGGTGGCCGGATTCTGCTCGGCCGTGGTCGGGTAGGCGATCATCAGCGCCGCCTGGCCGTCTCGGCTGATCACCACCGGAGTGACGTGGGCCACTCCGGGGGTGCCCCGCAGCGCGGCTGCTAGCGCGGCGGTGCCCGTGCCGCGGGCGGGCAGCCTGGCGACGATGATCAGCGGCGCGTCGAACCCGGGGCCGAACCCCTGGGCCATGGTGGCGTAACTGGCGTATCCCATGGTGTTCCGGGCCTGAGCGGATTCGTCGGGAATGTTCAGCCTCATGCCCAGCGCCGGGGCGGCCAGCGCCAGGATGGCAGCGGTTGACAGTACGGCAGCGATCGCTGGTCGGCGTTGTATGACTGCGGCCCACCGTTCCGCCGCGGGCCGCCTGGCCGGGCGGGCGGCGGCGGGCTGATGCCGACGGAGCCTGGGCAGCCTGAGCCGAGAGGGCCTGGCCAGCCGGGTGCCGGTGAACCCTAGCAGGGCAGGCAGCAGGGTCAGCGAGCCGAGCATCGTCATCGCGACTGTGGCCGCCGCCGCCACCGCGACCCCGGTGAGCAGCTGCTGGCGTAGCACCAGCAGGCCGAGCATTCCGATCACTACGGTCGTGCCGGCGATGAGGACGGACCGGCCGGCCGTGCGCATCGCGGTGATCACGGCCTCATCGGGCCTGGCGCCGTTCCGCAGTGATTCGCGGAACCTGGTGATGATGAAGAGCGCGTAGTCTACGCCGACCCCCAGGCCGATCATGGCGGCGATGATCGAGGAGAACGACGGCGCGGGGAACAGATGGCCAAGCAGCGCGATCAGCGACAGGCCGCTGGCAATGCCCAGCGCCGCGGTGAGCAGCGGCAGGCCCATGGCCAGCAGCGACCCGAACGCGATCAGCAGCACGACCGCCGCCGCGATGAAGCCGATCAGCTCGGTGGATCCGCCCCCGGGGGTCTCGGCTGTGTCCACCAGGTCGCCGCCGAGGCTGAATACCACGCCGTGACCGGAGGCGGCCGTTGCGTCGCTGATCAGCGCATTGGTTTCGCTGCCAGGGATCTTTGCCGATGGCTGGTCGAACTGGACGGTCGCGAATGCGATATGACCGTCCGGGGAGATCTGGCCGCTGCCCTGGTAGGGGCTGGCGACCGAGGTGACATGTGGCGCCCTCTCGAACCGGACCAGTGCGCGGGTGATGCGGGTGCGGACAGCCGGGGAGCCGATACCGGCCGAGGATCGGATCGCCAGCGTGAGCGTGTCCCCGGACTGCCGCGGGAAGTGCTGGTTGAGCAGGCCCTGGCCCGGATCGCTGCCGGTGAAGGTGTTGTTCGCGGCTGCGCCGAAGCCGGTCCACAGTAGGACTAGGACTGCCGCCGCGACCAGCCAGGTGATCAAGGTAAGCCGCCGATGCCGGTAGCACGTCCGGCCGATCCGGCCCAGCAGGCCTGGGCTCCCACCCGTTATGCGCGTGTGAGATTCATGCCACATGTCAGTCTCCCGCCGGGCCTCGCGTCGTGATGAACCATGGCCGGCTCCGGCCGGATCAGGAAAGGAGAGGGCTCACCAACGGATCCTGGTGCTCACCGTCTCCTTTGTCACTAGCCAGTGAAGCCCTGGATGATTGGCGGCGGAAATAGCCAATCAGCGAACACGTCATCACCCATATCGATCGCAGGCCGGTGGCGCGGCCTGCCCCGGGCTCCTGGTGTGCCTGACGTCCGGATTCGGCCGCGCGGCCACGCGCAGTCGGCCGTGAGCCAGCGGCTATCTCGGAGCTGCTGGCCACCGCGGCGCTCGCGTCTTGTTCGGATCAGGCACCAGCTGCCAGCACGATTTCCTGAACCGGCTACGTTGGCGTAGTCGCGGTCCCCAGACCCGGCTACCCTAGGGGAGTGCGGGGTTGCAGGCGTGCCTGACCGCACGGCAGGCGTTGCTCCGGACCTCGGTAGCGCCCCGTTTTCAACGGGACGTTCCCTGACGGGAGAGCACGTTGGCCCAGCGCGTCTTGTCGCTCAGGTTCCCACGTGCATGAATGGAAGGACAGCCCGGTCGGCCATTCCCGAAGGCCCGGCGGGCTACCGATCGCGACGATGGGCACGTCCTGCGATTCAGTGGGTAAGTTTCAGGGAGTACCGGGAATGGACCGGACACGGACTTGGTGGCGGGTATGGAACTGCGCCAGCTTCGCTATTTCGTGACGCTAGCCGATGAGCTGCATTTCGGCCGGGCAGCTGAGCGAGAGCACATAGTGCAGTCGGCGCTGAGCCAGCAGGTGCAGCGGCTGGAGCGTGAGCTGGGGGTCCGGCTCCTCGAGCGCAGCACGCACCACGTCTCACTGACGGCGGCCGGGGTAGCGTTCCTGGTTGAGGCGCGGCAGATCCTGGCTCATGTGGACCGGGCGTCGGGGGTGGCCCGGAGCGCGGCCGGGGCCACCGCAACGCTGCGTGTCGGCATCATCGACTCCAGCTACGACTCGATGCCGCAGATCCTGCAGGAGGTTCAGGCCCGCTATCCCGGCCTGGTGATCCACCAGGTAGAGGCCAGCGTGCCGGAGCAGTATCAGCGGCTCATCAACGGCCGCCTGGACGTCGGCATCGGCCGGGCGGCACTCGCCCCGCCGCCGGTCGCCTCGCTGTTGTTCCGCCAGGACCCGCTCGGGGTCCTGGTGCCAACCGGTCACCGGTTCGCCGGCCTGGAAGGTGCGCCGGTTGCGATCCTGGCCGAAGAGCCGCTGCTGCTCGCCGAAGAAATGCAGGCCCCGGAGTTCAACCAGTTCACCGTTGAGATGTGCCGGTCGGCCGGATTCACCCCCACCGTTTACCGGGGGACCGTGGAGAGCATCCGGGCAGCGGCCGATCTCGTCGCCCAGGGACGCTGCCTGTACTGCGTGCCCTCCTCCTGCATCTCCGCGCTCCCGGGAACGATCTGGCGGCCGCTCACCGAACCGGCGTCCTACTACCCGTGGTCGGTTCTGTGGCGGGCGGCCGACGACTCCAACCACGTACGCGCCCTCGTCACGTGCGCGCAGGCGATGTCGCAGCGGCTCGGCTGGCTGGCGACCACCGGCCAGACAGCGCGCTGAACGATCTGCATGGCCCGGCGGCCGGCGGCCATCGGCCTGTGCTGACCGTTTGATCGGTTCCGGTGGTCGGTGATCGGCTCTGGTGATCGGCCCTGCTCAGATTGCCCGTTTCCGTCGTGGCGTCACCGAGCTTGACTGAAGGTGATCAGCCGGGCATGCCCGGCGTCGCCATCACCGCAAAAGGGGGCCCGGCCACGATCCCCGCCCAGAACATGGTCCCGGGTGCGCCCGCCATCAGCCCGAACGGCTCAGCGCCGCGCTGTGAGCACATCGACGGGCTCGCGCCGGTCACACCTCAGTCAGACACCTGCCCGGCCTGCGGGGCGGATGTCGCGGCGGTCCTCATGGTCTGCCTGACCTGCGGCTGGGTGGCATGTTCCGACGACTCACCAGGCCGGCACGCCAAGGCGCACTACCAGGAGACTAACCACCCGCTCGCCCGCTGTCTGGAGCCGGGATCGCGGCGGAGCTGGTGCTACGTCCACGAGCGTCTCGTGTGACCCGGCAGCAGATGCCATCCTGGGCTGGCTCGATAACCTCCGGTCAGGGCTTCCGGCCGCTCTCGAACCGCTTAGCCGGTGACGAGGCGGAAGCGGAGGCTGGTGCTGTCGGCGATGAACAGGCCGGCGGCGCTGGCCGCGGCGTCCTGCGGGGCGGAGATCTCGGCGCTGATCGCCGGGCCGCCGTCGCCGGTGAAGCCCGACGTGCCGTCGCCCGCGACGGTGTAGATGTCGCCGGCGGTCATGGGCACGCCGTAGAAGGTGCCGTCCTGCTCGGCGACGACCCGGACCCGGGATGCGGTCGTGGGGATCAGCAGGTTGCCGTGGCTGTCCAGGCGGAGGCCTGCGAAGGTGATCTCGGCGCTGGTGGCCGGGCCGCCGTCGCCGGTGAAGCCGGGCGTGCCGTCGCCGGCGATGCCGTAGATGTGCCCGGTGGTCATGGCCTGGCCGTAGAAGGTGCCGGTGCGGGCCGCGACGACCCGGATCTGGAAGGGCTGACTGTCGGCGATCAGCAGGTTGCCCTGGGCGTCGAAGGCCAGGGCGCCGGGGAACATGAGCGCGTCGAGCGCCGGCCCGCCGTTGCCCTCGGTGCCGCCGGTGGCCCGGCCGGCGAGGTGGTAGATGTCCCCGGCCTTCATCTTCTGGCCGTAGAAGGTGCCGGTGCGGGCCGCGACCAGGCGGACCGCGAAGTTCTCGCCGTCGCTGATGGCGATGTCGCCGCGGCTGTCGACGGCCAGCCCGGTGCCGTTGAACATGGCCAGCTGGGCCTTGACCGCGGGGCCGCCGTTGCCGGACGCAATGGCGGCGCCGTTGCCGGCCACGGTGTAGATGTCGCCGGCCTTCATCTGCTGGCCGTAGAAGGTGCCGGTGTTCGCGGCCAGTACCCGGACCCGCTCGTTGCCGGTGTCGGCGAAGACCAGGTTGCCCGCGGGATCCAGGGCCAGCTGGGTGACGGCGGCGTCGAAGCTGCTGAGCGAGATCTTCGCCGCGGTGCCGGGGCCGCCGTCACCGGAGAACCCCTCGGGGCCCGAGCCGGCCAGGGCGTAGATGTTCCCGGCGGTCATCTTCCGGCCGTAGAAGGCGCCGGTGCGGGCCGCGATGACGCGGATCTCGCTGCGGTAGACCCGCTGGGCGGCGTCGGCGAAGATCAGGTTCCCGGCGTGGTCGGTGACCTCGGACGACGGGTACAGCTGGGCCTTGCTGGCCGGACCGCCGTCGCCGGACAGCCAGGTGTTCCCGTTGCCGGCGATCACGTAGACGTGCCGGGCGGTCATCTTCTGGCCGTAGAACCGGCCGGACGTCGCGGCGACGGCCCGCAGGCGGCGCCCGGTCCCGACGGCGAACGCGATGTTGCCGCGGCTGTCCACGGCGACCGCGCGGAGGTTCACCAGCCGCGACTTCAGCGCGGGCGCGCCGTTGCTGGCGCTGGTGCCGCCGCCGGCCACGGTGTAGATGTGGCCGGCCTTCATCTGCTGGCCGTAGAAGGTCCGGGTCTTCTCGGCCACCACCCGGATCCGGCCGGCGGTCTGGTCGGCCAGGATCAGGTCGCCGGCGCCGTCGACCGACAGGCCGACCGCGTCGTCCAGCCGGGCCCTGGTGGCCGGGCCGCCGTCGCCGAGCTTGCTGCCGCCGCCGGCCACCACGTAGACGTGGCCGGCGGTCATCTTCCGGCCGTAGAAGGTGCCGCTGGCCGCCGCGTCTACCTGGACGGCCGGGCCATCGGCGACGACCGCGTTCCCGTGCGGATCCACCCGGACCGTGACGCCGCCGATGTCCTTGAGCAGGTAGATGTCGCCGGCGGTCATGGACTGGCCGAAGTGGGTGCCGCTGGCCGCGGGCACCATCCAGATCTGGCCGGTGCCGATGAACAGGTTCCCGTGGCTGTCGGCCGCCACCGACTCGGGGAACAGCGGGGTGCTCAGCGCGGGCGCCCCGGAGGTGGGCGTGCCGGTCACGCCGTCGCCGGCCACGGCGTAGATGTCGCCCTTGGTCATGGCCACGCCGTAGAAGGTGCCGGTCGTGGCGGCGGTCACCCGGACCAGGCCGTCCTGGCGGTCGGCCACGATGAGATTGCCGGCCGGGTCCGTGTTGACGTCGGCGGGAAAGACCAGCTGGGCCGCGGTGGCCGGCCCGCCGTCGCCGGGGTCGCCGCCGAACACCGACAGGCCGTCGCCGACTGGCGTGGTCAGCGTCCCGGTGGCCAGGCTCACGGCGCGGATGACGTCCCCGGACCGGGCCGAGTTCTCGCCGTTCTCGCCCAGGTCGGTCAGGTAGAGCTGGCCGCCGGCGAAGGTCATGCCGCACGGCGTCTTGCTGTTCTGGACGCCGCACGGGGCCACGGACACGCCGGTGGCCGGGCCCGGGCCGCCGACCCCGCCCGCCACGGTGCTGATCGTCGCGCCGGGCACCAGGGCGGCCCGGGCCCGGGCGGCTGAGCTCGCGGGGGCGGCCCCGGCGGCGGGCGGGAGCGCCACGCCCAGGCCGCCGGTCAGTGCGACGCCGAGCAGTCCGGCGGTCAGGGTCCTGGGGATGCCTGCGAGTGCCAGCACCGTGCCTCCTGGGGCCGGGGGCCGGGGCAGGCCACCTTTGTTATGTATGGGTATGACGGTCGTAGCCGGGCCCCGGAGCACAGGAGGCGCGAACGACTAGCTCGGGGGCGGCGTAGCGGATCTCGGCCGGGGCGGGCTGGCCGGAGATCGCGGCCAGCAGCAGCTCGGCGGCCAGCCGGCCGACCTGGAAGTAGGGCAGCCGGACGGTGGTCAGCGGCGGGGTGAGCGCCGTGCTGAGCGGCGTGTCCCCGTACCCGGTCACGGTGATGTCGGCCGGGCAGCGCTGGCCGGCCTGCGCCACGGCGGCCAGGACGCCGGCCGCGAGCAGGTCGGTGGCCGCGGCGATGGCCGTGCAGCCCCGGGCGAGCAGGGCGTGAGCGCAGCGCTGGCCCTCCTGCGCCGTGCCGGCCCGGGCGGCCAGGTCCCTGACGCCGGGACGGTGGCTGGGACTTGCGCCGCCGGCCGGGAGCGTGATGCGGCCGATGCGCCGGTGGCCCAGGCCGGTGAGGTGGTCGAGGACCAGCCGCGCGCCGTGGGCGTGGTCGACGGCGGCGGCCGGGACGCGGGCCGGGGCCGGCGGGCCGCCGGCCACCACGACCGGCAGGCCGGGCGGCCAGGCATCGGGCGGCGCGCTGGCGCAGGCCGTGCTGGCGAGCACCGCGCCGGGGATGATCAGCCCGTCGACGTGCCGGGCCCGCATCCGGGCCACGGCGGCCTCGCGGTCCGCGCCGCCGGGGCCGGCCAGCAGCGTCGCGTAGCCGGCCGCCGCGAGCCTGTCCTCGACGCCGCGCAGCAGCGGCAGCACGGACGGGTCCTCGGGGCCGGGCATGAGCACGCCGACGGTGAACGAGCGCTGGGTGCGCAGGGCGCGAGCCACCAGGTCCGGCTCGTAGGCCAGGTCAGCGGCGGCCTGGACGACCCGCTGCACGGTGCCAGGGCCGAGCATGGGCTGGCGGTCCGGGCTGAGCGCGCGCGAGGCGGTGGCGGGGTGCACCCCGGCCCTGGCGGCGACGTCGGCCAGCGTCACGCGCGGGCCCTGGCGCACTTCGGCGATCTGACCGATCTGACCTGGCCGCATCGACCCGGCCCCCTCTCACTGCGCGATTCACTGCGTATTCACTGGGTGACGAGCTTGCGGCGCATGGCCGCGGTGCCGATGATCAGCGCCGCGGCGGCGGCCGCGCCCAGCACGGCGCAGTCCAGCCAGAACCCGAAGCTGCTGGCGTAGAACACGGCCTGCTGGAGCGAGCGGATCCCGTAGGTCAGCGGGTCCCACACCGCGATCCGCTGCAGCCACACCGGCTCGAAGAAGATGCAGCCCAGCCCGCCGGCCAGCGCGAACAGCTCGACGGCCACGATGGTGGCGGCCACCGACACCGGCGCGCGGCGCTGGTACCAGGTGCCGATGGCGATGCCCAGGCCGGAGGCGAACGCCGAGCTCAGCGCGATCGCGGCCAGCGCCTCGGGCCAGAACCGCGGGTCGGGGCGGGCCCAGCCGAGCGCGGCCCCGGCCACCAGCACCGCCGTGGCCAGCAAGAACGTGGAGACGAAGGCGGCCAGGGCCTTGCCGAAGATGATCCGCACCCGGCTGACCGGCGCGAGCAGCATCTCGGTCATGGTGCGCTGCGCGTACTCGTTGGCCACGCTCATCCCGGCGGCCAGGATGCCGGTCACGGTGATGATCAGCTCGATCACCGGCAGGATGCTGTACTGGTAGAGCGACACGTCGCGGGCCCGCAGGTTGTGCTGGCGGACCGTGATCCGCAGCGGGCCAGCGGCGCCCAGGTGCTGGTAGTAGGCGTAGGTGCCGTCCGGGATGGCCCGGTCGATGTCGCCGCTCAGGTCGGCGTTGTAGTCCGCGGCCTGGATGCTGACCGGCGCCGTCTGCTCGTCGCGGTCGAGGCGGGACAGGTCGGCGGGGATGGTGATGACCGCCGCGACGTGCAGGCCGTCGTAGAGCTGGCGGGCGTGGGCCAGGCTGGTCACGGTGACCTGGAGCACGTGCGCGTCGATGATGGACTGGGTCAGGTGCGCGCCGACCGGGCCGCGATCCAGGTTGACCACGGCCACTGGCTCGTTGGTGGCCGCCTGCGCACCCAGGAACACCACCAGCGTGTAGCTGACCGGCACCAGCAGGCTGGCGATGATCTGGAGCGGGTTGAGCAGCCACAGCCGCAGGTCCTTGCCCGCGATGCTGCGGCAGCCCAGGCCGAGCGCGCGCCGGGGCCGGCGCCGGGCCAGCCGGGCGGCGCGCCGCCGGGCGGTCTGGGGCCGGCGGGCCCGCATCAGCAGCGCGACGGACAGCAGGGCGAACCCGGCGAAGAACGCGCCCAGGATGCCCAGGTCGACCGAGATCGGCAGCGTGCTGGTGCCGTACCCGCCGATGGCGTACTGCTCCAGCACGATCGCGTAGTGGGTGGGCAGCGCGGTGGCGATGTCCTGCACGATGCGGGTCTGGTAGCCGATCACGCCGAACACGCCGGACAGGAAGAACAGCGGGACCGGGATGGCCCGGGTCAGGATGGTCAGGGTGGACCGGTCCCGCACGGCCAGGCCGAGCGCGGTGCCCCCGGCGATGAACACCGCCAGCGTGAGCAGCGAGGTCCCGGCCATCAGCCACGGATGGACCGGATGGTCGCCCACCCCCCAGATGACCACGGCCAGCACGACCAGCCCGGCGGGCAGGCTGATCGCGAACGCGCCCAGCATGCGGCCGAGGAGCACCAGCCCCTGCCGGGCCGGGGACATCAGGATCTCGCTGATCGTGCCCTGCTCGAACTCGCGCGCGGCGGCGTTGCCCGCCTGGAGCAGCCCGGACACCATCAGCGCGATGACCACCACGCTCATGGACAGGAACGGGATGTAGCCCATGGGGTGCGGGTAGGCGTTGTGGATGCGGGTCACCACGTGCAGCCGGCCGGGCAGGGCGTTGGCGTAAAAGCTGGTCACCGAGGTGCGCAGGGCCCGCACCGCGTCGTCGGTCAGGTCGGCGTTGAGGTTGTTGACCTTCTGCAGGATCGTGGCGTGGCGGCCGATCGTCATGGCGTGATCGAAGTAGGGCGGGATGGTCACCACCGACACCAGCGTCCCGGCCTTCATCTGAGCCGCCGCCTGCCCGGCGCTCTCCATCTCCAGCCGGTAGCTGTCGGAATGGGCCATGGCCTGCACGAACTGCTGCGCGTACGGCCCGTGGTCCTGCATGACCACGGCCGTCGGGGCGTGCGACCCGGCCAGCACGTACAGCGACATCATGATCAGGTAGTTGACCGGCAGGCTGATGCTCTGGATCAGCACGCTCTTCTCGGTCAGCGAGGTGAGGACCTCCTTGCGCGCGCAGCCGGCCGTCACGCGCACGCCGACGCTGACTCGGCGGGCCACTGATCCCAAACAAGAGGCCGTCCAGTGCAGCAGCCGGATGGCCGCGTTGTCCGCCATGGCCAGAGCTCCTAATCCCGTAGCCCGGGGCCGGTCAGTGACAGGAAGACCTGCTCCAGGTTGGCTTCGGCGACGGTCAGGTCGTCCACGTGCACGTCGGGCGGGAAGCAGGCGAAGACGCCGTCCAGCCGGCCGCCGCCGCGCCGCGTCGCCGCCATCTCGCACCAGCCGCCGGGCGCGCTGGCCACCGACACCGAGGTGATGCCGGCCAGCCGCCGCATCCGCACCGCGACGGTCTCCGCGGTGAACGGCGTGGCCCGCATCCGGACCGTGATCCGGATCTCGCCATGCTGGCGGCGCAGCTCGCTCGGGGTGTCCACGACCAGCAGGCGGCCCTCGTTGATGATCGCCACCTGGTCGCAGTCGTCCGCCTCGGCCAGCACGTTGGTGGTGACGATGATCGTCTTGCCCTGGTTCTTCAGGGCCTGGACGTAGGTCCAGATCGCCGCCTTGGAGTGCGGGTCCACCCCGGTGGTGGGCTCGTCGAGGATCAGCAGGTCCGGGTCGTGCAGCAGCGCCCTGGCGATCTCCAGGCGGCGCTGCATGCCGCCGGAGAACGTCTTCACCCGGTCCCCGGCCCGGTCGGCCAGGCCGACCAGCTCCAGCACCGCGGCGATCCGGCCGGCCTGCTGGCGGCGCGGCATCCCGTACAGGGCGGCGTGGAACTGCAGGTTGTTCAGCGCGGTCAGCTCGCCGTACAGGCCGTTGCGCTGCTGGACGACGCCGATGCTGCGCCGGATGGCGTTGCGCTCCCTGGCCCTGGCCCGGTCCCGGCCCAGGACCAGGATCGAGCCCGCGGCCGGCGCGAGCTGCCCGGTGATCATGCTGATCGTGGTGGTCTTCCCGGCCCCGTTGGGGCCCACGATGCCGTAGACCTGGGCCCGGTCCACCTCCAGGGTCAGCTCGTCCACCGCCGGGCGGCCCAGGCCGCCGGGGAAGGCCACGCTGACCCGGTCCAGCACCAGGGCCGGCATCTCCCTGGGCAGGGCCCAGATCCGGGCCGGGGCCCGGGTCGGGGCGACGACGACGTCGGTCACCGGGCCCACCATCCGCTGCCCGCGCTGATCCCGTACCGCGCCTCGAGCTGCGGGATCAGGTCCAGGTGGTAGCTGATCCCGTAGGGCCGGGCCAGCTCGGCGACGGCCGAGGCGCTGACCTGGCCGGCCTGGCTGAGCTGGTCGAACTCCCGGAAGAAGGCCTCGATCTCGCGGCCCGGCGTGCTGAGCTCCAGCATCCGGGCCGGCTCGGGGCCGGGGTTCCACACCGCGTGCGGGATGCCGCGCGGCCGGAAGATCGCGCCGCCCGCGGGGACCTCGACATCGGCCGCGCCGACCCGGAATCCGAGCGTGCCGTCCAGCACGTAGCTGACCTGGTCCTGCCGCTCGTGGGTGTGCGGGGCGACCAGGGTGCCCGGCGGTATCGGCTGCTCGTGCAGCTCGCAGGCCCCGTCCACCTGGGCGGAGACCACCTTGAAGAACACGGCCAGCGCGCCCATGTGGATGAGGTCACCGCCGCCGGGCTCGATGACGACGGGGCGCGCCGGGATCTGGTAAAAGCTCGTGGTCATGACCGGTCTCCGTTCGTGGCTTCTTGCTGTTATCAGCCGGAGCGCTTCTTGCTGTTATCAGAACAGGCCGCGGATGCTGCCGCCGTCGACGCCCCAGACCGAGCCGGTGACATAGCTGGCCCGGTCCGAGGCGAGGAAGGCGATCACGCTGGCGATCTCGCCGGGCTGGCCGATCCGGCCCAGCGGCAGCTGGCGCAGCCGCAGCTCGTGGTCGACCGCCTCGGCGGGCGGCAGGCCGTGGCGCCGGGCCAGGTCGTCGGCGATGCCGCCGGGTCGCGCCCACAGCGCGGTCCAGGTCGGGCCGGGCGCGACGGCGTTGACCCGGACCGGGACCGCCTCGATGGCCAGGCTCTTCATGTACGACACCAGGCTGACCTTGCTGACCTGGTAGTCGGCCGGGGCGGCCTCGGGCTGGCGGGCCAGGTCCGAGGCCGTGATCACGATCGAGCCGCGGCGCCGCTCGACCATGCCGGGCAGCAGCCAGCTCACCGCGCGGACCGTGCCCATGAAGTTCAGCTCCCAGGTGGCCAGCCAGTCCTCGTCGGTGAGCTGGTCCAGGGTCCGCCACGGGCACACGCCCGCGTTGCTGACCAGGATGTCCACGCCGCCGGTGGCGGCCAGCGCCTCGCGCATGGCCGCGGCGACGCCCTCGGCGGTGGCCAGGTCCGCCGTCACCTCGATGGGCGGCGGGCCGTCCGCCGCGGTCTCGAGCCCGGCAGCGACCTCGGCCAGCCCCTGCTTGTCCAGGTCGACCAGGACCAGCCGGGCACCCTCGCGGGCCAGCTCGCGCGCGGCCGCCGCGCCGATGCCGCTGGCCGCCCCGGTGACCAGCGCGGTCCGGCCGCTCAGCTGCAGGTCCATCACGCGTGACCCTGCACGGACAGCACCCGCAGGTCCTGGCGGGGGCTGAGGTTGCGCATGGTCACCGGCGCGCCCAGCGCGGCGGCCAGGCAGGCGCCGCGGCCGCCCTTGAGCACCTGGGTGCCCGCGCTGATCTCGGCCTCGCCGTCGGCCACGAACAGCACCTCGGCGCCCCGGCCGGGCAGCGTGTAGGGGCCCAGCCGGTCGTGCGGCGGCAGCGCGTCGTGCGGCGGGATCACGATCTCGGTGAAGCCCAGCCACGGGCCGGTGAAGCAGCGGGCCAGGTCCACGTGCGCGATCTGCAGGTCGTCGGACTGGTAGCCGCGGTAGCCCTCGCTGGCCCGCAGGTGGTCACGGACCAGGTAGCGCTCGGGCTGGGCCAGCGGCGGGGCGCTGCCGGGGAACACCTCCACGACCAGGAAGCTCATCGGCTCCGGCGCGCCGGCCGGCACGCCGATGCCGTGCGTGGTGCCCAGCGGGCAGGTGATCAGCTCGCCGGCGGCGACCTCGAACTGGTGGTCGTTGACCGTCATCACGGCCGTGCCGTCGAGGATGTAGTAGATCTCCTCGGCCTTGTCGTGCAGATGGGTGCCGCAGGAGGCGCCGGGCGGGATCTTGACGTGCTCTACGCAGCGCAGCCCCCAGGCCGCGTGCATCCCGTTCACGAGCTGGGTCCACCAGCAGCTGCCCGTGCCGCCGACCAGGCTCTCGACCAGGCCGAAGCTGTCGCCGCTGTTGATGATGGACCCGTAGCTGACGGCCGCCGGGATCCCGGCGGGCCGGCCGATGATGGTGCTTTTCACGCTGGCTCTCCTTGAGTAGCGGGCCCTTCAGTAGCGGGCCGGGTGGTGCGGGTCCGCAGGGCGTCGAGCACGACGCCCTCCGGCACCTGGGTGAGGACGCGGCCGCGTTCGGTGTGCGGCCGCCCGAGGGCGTCGAGCAGGACCATGTCGATGCGGCCCGGCTCGGGTGAGTGGTAGCCGCGCTTGTTGTCCCGGCGCATCGCGGCCAGCAGCGCCTGCGCCGACAGCCCGGCCGGGAACCGCAGCGCCGTGCCGTTGCGCTCCAGCAGGCGGTGGTGGGCCCGCTCGTCGGCCAGGCTGAGGTAGCCCAGGCTGGCGCTGACCCGGGCCGCGACGAGCATCCCGATGGCGATGGCGGGCCCGTGCGCCAGCCGGCCCTCGGCCAGGCGCCCGGTCAGCTGCCCGGTCAGGTGCCCGGTCAGGTGCTCGGCGGCGTGGCCCGCGGTGTGGCCGTACTCCAGGACCAATGCCTCGCCGGCCTCGTAAGGGTCGCTGGCCATCACCGACTGCTTGGCCGCCAGGCACAGGCCGACGATCCAGGCCAGCTCGGCGTCGGAGTAGGCGGCGTCGGCCCGGAGCAGCCCGGCCAGCTCGCCGTACCGCTCCGGGCAGATGGCCAGCACGTTCTTGGCCGTCTCGCACAGCGCCGCCCGCTTCTCGCCGGCCGGCAGCGTGCGCAGGATGTCCAGGTGCCCCCAGACGAAGACCGGGGCCTTGTAGCAGCCCAGGTGGTTCTTGCCCCACGGCGAGTTGATGGCCTGCTTGAGGCTGAGCACCGAGTCGGACAGGGCCAGCAGGGTGGTCGGGATCTGGACCAGCCGCGGCGCCCCGCGGTAGACCCAGCCCGCCACCGTCCCGGCCACGTTGCCGGCCAGGCCGCCGCCCAGCCCGATGACCACCGAGCTGCGGGTCCCGCCCGCCGCGATGACCTGGGCGGCCAGGTCGATGACGGTGGCGGCGTTCTTGGCCTGCTCGGTGGCCGGGACGGTCAGCAGCGTGACCGGGGAGGCGCGGCCCGCTGCTGCGCGGGTGGCCCGCACCGTGGCGGCGGGCACACCGGTGTCGGCGACGACGAATATGTGATCCGCGTTCAGGCCCGCGAGCCTGGCGGTTAGCTCGGCCCAGGCGTCCTGGCCCGATCTCAGGTGAAAGGTGTAGTGATGGTCCCCGAACCGCACGTCGCGGTCGAGCGGGAGCGTCTCGCGGGAGGCCTGGTCAGTTGTCTGGGCCGGGCGGGTATCGGAGAGCGTCGTCATGGCAGGCGCCCCTGTCGCTGGGCTGCTGGTTCCCTACCTGGGAGCCATGGCCATCAGCTTGTGCCCGGTACCTTGCACTCGCCTTGACGCCTGGCTTGCCATCCAGCTCACGCGCCTGGCCCGGGCTCAGCCGCAGGTCAGGCGGGTGGCATTCGGTTACTGCACGCGGTCAGCAAGCACCAGCGAGTGCCCGGCCCGCCGGGCCGGCTAGCTGGCCGACCGGTCGTGCACCAGGCGGCCGCCGGCGAAGGTCAGGTCGACCCGGGCCAGCGCGATCTCGTCGGCCGGGTGGGCGAACAGGTTGCGGTCCAGCACCACCAGGTCGGCGGCCTTCCCGGCCTCGATCGAGCCGCTGACGTGGTCGGCGTGGTTGACGTAGGCCGAGCCGATGGTGAACGCGGCGATGGCGTCGGGCAGGGTGATGCGCTCGGGCGGCAGGAACACGCTGCTGCCGGTGCCGGCCGGGGCGTAGGGGTAGCCGGGCGGCACGGTCCGGTTGACGGCGACGTGCATCTGCCACAGCGGGTCCGGGCTGGACACGGGCCAGTCGCTGCCCATGCACAGCTGGGCGCCGGAGCGGGCCAGGCTGCCGAACGGGTACTGCCACGCCGCCCGGACCGGGCCGAGGAACGGCAGGGTCAGCTCGGTCATCTGCGGTTCCTCGCAGGCCCACAGCGCCTGGCAGTTCGCGGCCACGTCCAGGTCGCGGAACCGCGGGACGTCCTCGGGGTGCACGACCTGGATGTGCGCGATGTGGTGGCGCCCACCCACCTCCCCTGCCCTCTTCATGACCCCGTTGGCCGCCCTGGCCGCCGCGACCGCGTCGAGCGCCTCGCGCACGGCCCGGTCGCCGATGGCGTGGAAGTGGACCTGGAACCCGGCCGCGTCGATGGCGGTGACGGACTCCCGGAGTTCCGCCGCGTCGAAGAAGCTGCGGCCCGAGCCGCCGGTCTCGTGGCCGTGCCCGTCCAGGTACGGGGTCAGCATCGAGGCGGTGAAGTTCTCGCAGACGCCGTCCTGCATGATCTTGATGCTGGTGGCCCGGAACCGGCCCCGCTGGCCGGCCCGCTCGCGGCGCTCGATCAGGCCGGGCAGCTGCTCGGCCCCGCGGCCGCGCTGCCACCACAGCGCGCCGACCACCCGCCCGGTGAGCAGCCCGCGGCGATCGGCCTCCAGGTAGGCGTCGAAGCAGTCCGGCACGACGGCGTAATCGCCGACGATGGCCTCCTGCCAGCCGGTGATGCCCAGCGCGTGCAGGTACCGCTGGCCCTCGACGATGCCGGCTATCTGGTCGGCCACCTCCGGCCGGGGCACGACCCGCTGGACCAGGCCCATGGCACCCTCCTGCAGGGTGCCGGCCGGGCTGCCGCCGGCCTCGCGCTCGACGCGGCCGTCAGCCGGGTCGGGGGTGCTCGCGGTGACCCCGGCCAGCTCCAGGGCCCTGGTGTTGACCCAGGCCGCGTGGTGGTCCCGGTTGGACAGGAACACCGGCCGGCCGGGCACGACCCGGTCCAGGTCGTGCCGGGACGGCGTGCCGCCGGGGAACACGTCCATGGACCAGCCGCCGCCGGTGATCCACCCGGTCGCCGGGCCGGGCCTGCGCGTACTGCCGGATGAGGGCGAGGTAGTCGTCCAGGCCGTGGGCCTGCGCCAGGTCGCACTGCAGGCGCTCGAGCCCGGCCCCGGACGCGTGCACGTGAGCGTCGATGAAGCCGGGCAGCAGCATCCGCCCGCCGAGCTCGACCACCTCCGTGCCCGGCCCGATCAGGGCGCTGGCCTGCGCGTCGGTGCCGACCGCGACGATCACGCCGTCCCGGACGGCCACCGCCTGGGCCCACGACCGGGCCGCGTCCACCTGGTAGACCGCGCCGCCGCGCAGCACGAGATCCGCGGGCATATCCGCGGGCATATCGGCTGACTGCTGGCTCATCGGTGTCCGTCCTCCTCGTCGGGCGCTGGCGTGCCCTGGGCGACCGGGGAGGGCTTGGCCAGGAACCCGGAGTAGTCCAGCTCCCGGTACGGCACCGTGCACGGGTTGCCGTCAGTCAGCCACATCCGCCCGGCGGCCAGGTCCATCAGCACCGAGGTCGCGGTCATGCCCTGGTCGGCGGGGGCCATCCGGGGGTCCGGGTGGCAGCAGATGCCCGACGGGTAGTTAGCGTGATCGGACAGCAGCGCCCGGAACGTGGCCAGCGAGTGATCCGGCGCGGCCGCGACGCCGGCCCGCAGCCGCTGGAGCCGGACCGGGCTGCCGGGCATGGCCCAGACCGAGACGTCCCGGCGGGCGAACCGCTCGCTCAGGAAGTGGTTGGTGTGCAGCGCGATCCCGTCGCCGTCCGGGAACACGAAGTACAGCCGGGAGAAATCGCCCGGCGAGCCCTCCACGTCCAGCACGACGCCGTCCCGGTGCGCGATCAGGTAGTTGGCCGACGAGGAGCGGAAGCCGGCCTGCAAGGTGGTCAGGGCGTCGGACATGTTCTCGGCGTCCATGATGGCCCGCAGCAGCACGTGGTAGGGCAGGCCGGGCTGCGCCGGCGTCGTCCGCTGTGACCAGCGCGTTGGTCACCAGGCCCAGCCCGGAGGAGTTCATGCCCGTCTTGGCCAGCAGCCCGGCCTCGACCACGGTGACGAAGTCGGGTCCGTCGTCCTGCCGGGCCTCGAGCACGACCACCGTGTCGGCCGCGTGCGGCAGCCAGTCCCAGTTCTGCCCGATCAGCGTCGGCCCGCCGCGGCCGGGCGCGGGCGCCACCGCGAACGCGCTGCACTCTCCTGGCCTACCCGGCCGCGCGGTGGCCGCGGTGATGTTCGCCGCCTGCCGGGCCCTGGCCGCGTACATCACCTCGGTCCGCACGTTGATCGCCAGCACGTCCAGGAAGTCCAGCCCGGCGCCGGCGGCCAGGCCCCGGATCTCGGCCAGGTAGCGCGGGCCGAACGCGGCGATGGGTGCCTCGAACCGGGCCGCCTCGGCTCGCACCGTGGCCCAGTCCCAGCCCGCGACCTGGGCGAACACCTCGCGGTAGGCACTCACCGAGCGCCGCACCCGTGCCGCGGCCTGCTCGCCGTACTGCCGCCCGCGCTGCTCCGCGGTTCCGGCCACCCGCACGTGCGGATACTGCGCCATCTTCGGCTCCGTCGCTCTAGCTGGCTGCCACCTGGGCCGCGCTGAGGATATCCCGCACCTCGGCCAGCGACGCGCAGGTCCGGTAGGCCAGCGCCCGGACGTCGGCCGGCACCTGCCGCGGGATCGAGGCGTCGGGGACCAGGAACGGCAGCATCCCGGCCGCCGCCGCGCCCCTGATGCCGCTGTCGGAGTCCTCGACGACCACGCAGGCGCCGGGCTCGGCGCCCAGCCGCCGGGCGGCCAGCAGGAAGATGTCCGGGGCGGGCTTGCCGCGGGCGACCTCATCGCCCCCGGTGACCGGCCCGACGCGATCGAGCACCCCGGCCTCGCCCAGCCGGGCCAGGACCGTGGCCCGCGTGCTCGAGCTGGCCACGCCCACGGGCACCCGCTCGTCCCGCGCCCAGTCGAGCAGCCCGGCCAGCCCCGGCTTGACCGCGACGATCTCGGCCTGGCCGTAGACGGCCGCGCGGTCGCGAACCTCGGCCAGGCTGCCGCGGCGGGCCGGGCGCTCCTGCCACCACCCGGTCAGGATGGCCCAGGCGTCCGGGTAGGCCCGGCCCACGAGCTGGAGGTACTGCTCAGGCGAGATCGACCAGCCGAAGTCCTCAGCCGCCCGCCGCCAGGCCCGGAACTCGACGATCTCGGTGTCGAGCATCAGCCCGTCCATGTCCAGGACCAGCGCGGCGAAGGACCGGCCGCCGGCCAGCCGCCGGGCCGGCCCGGTCAGGCGATCGCCGCGGTCCACCGGTCATCCAGGTTCTCCCCGTAGCCGAACGCGCCGTAGTGCCCGCGGCTCACCGCGGCCGGGTCGGCCAGGTCGGCTAGCTGATCCTCCATCGAGCTGAACTCCCGGGTGTGCACGCGCCAGAACGGCTGAGGTAAGCCACCTCCGCCATCTGATCATCTCCCACGGCCTGGCCGTGGTCCGCCACGTGTCGGACCGGATCGGCCCATCGGTGGCCACCTGGTGACGCTAGAGCAGCACCAGAGGGCCACCGGTGACGTCCGGCGGCGCGGTCACCGGCTTCGGCCGCGTAGCTGGAGTGCGGGATGGGGCTGGCGTGACGACCGAGAGTCGTGTGACCGGCCGCCGGGCGCCTGCGCTCCTCGGCCCACGACGAACCAGCGACGTGGCTGAAGCAATCACGCTGCTAGAACGACGTGATTGTTACAGCCACGTCGCTGTGCTGCGGTCAGCAAGATCATCGGCGGATTTCGGGCGGCCTTAACCCGGCTTTGCGGCTAGGCGGCCGCGGCCGCGGTCCGGGCGATCCGCGCGATGTCGGCCGGGCGGACTCGGCAGCAGCCGCCGATGATGGTGGCGCCGGCGGCCAGCCACTGCCGGGGCTGCCCGGCGGCGTACTGAGACCGCCCGGCCCAGGCCCGCCGCCCGGCGTCCCAGTCCTCGCCGCTGTTCGGGTAGACGATCACCGGCTTGCCGGTGACCGCGGCGGCGGTGGCGATGGCGCCCGGCACGTCCGCCGGGGCACAGCAGTTCACGCCGACCGCCACGACCTCGGGCGCGCCGGCGGCCACCGCGAACGCCTCGGCCAGGGGCTGCCCGGCCCGGGTGCGCTCGCCGTCGATGCTGTAGGTCAGCCACGCCGGGAGGCCCAGCCCGGAGATCGCGCTGAGCAGCGCCTCCGCCTCGTCGGCGTCCGGCACCGTCTCCAGCGCCAGCAGGTCGGGACCGGCCTGCGCCAGCACCTCCAGCCGGGGCCGGTGCCAGGCCGCCAGCTCGGCCACGCTCAGCCCGTAGCGGCCCCGGTACTCCGATCCGTCGGCCAGCGCCGCGCCGTAGGGGCCGACCGACGCCGCGACCCACCGGGTGACGCCGTCGCCCGCCAGCCCGCCGTCGCCCGCCAGCCCGGCCCGGGCCGCCAGGGCCAGCTCGACGCTGCGCCGCATCAGCCCCGCGGCCTGCGCCCGGTCCAGGCCGCGGGCCGCGAACCCGTCGAACGAGGCCTGGTAGCTCGCCGTCGTGGCGATCACCGCCCCGGCCCGGAAGAAGGCCTGATGGGCGGCGGTGATCTCACCGGGCGCGTCCATCAGCAGCCGCGCCGACCACAGCGCGTCGGACAGGTCATGCCCGCGCGCCTCCAGCTCGGTGGCCAGGCCGCCGTCGGTCACCAGCACGCGGCCGCCGGGCTCGAAGGGGATCACCGCGTCACTCTAGGAGGGGCCGGCCACGATGACCCCGCCGGGGACCGGATCGGCGTACAGCAGGTCCACCAGGGCGGCCCGGCGGTCCAGGACCCGGCGCTGGTTGACGTAGCCCTTGTCGGTGATCTCCCCCGCGTCCAGGTCGGCGGGCCGGGCCATGATCAGCAGCCGCTCGACCCGGGCCGCGGAGCCGACCGCCGCGTTGTGCTCGGCCAGTGCCCCGGCCAGCAGCCCGGCCAGGGCCGGGTGGCTGATCAGCTCGCCTTCCGGTGACGGCAGCTCACCCAGGAGCCGGCTGGCCTCAACAGGGTTCAGCCAGGCCAGCGCACCCGCCTGGGCCCGGTTCTCGCCCGTGATCACCGCGTCGGCCAGGACCGGCGCGGCGGACAGCAGCGCCGCGCGCACCGCGCCCACCCGCACGAACGTGCCGGTGCTGAGCTTGAAGTCCTCGGCGATCCGGCCCCGGAAGACCAGGCCGGCCCCGGGGTTGTCCGGGTCGGCCGGCGCGGCCGCGTCGCCGGAGCGGTAGAACCCGCCGGCGTCGAACGCCTGCGCGGTGAGGTCGGGCCGGCCGAGGTAGCCCGGCGTGACCATCGGCCCGCGGGCCCGGATCTCGTAGCCGTTCTCGGCCGGGACCAGCTTCACCTCGGCGCCGGGCAGCGGCACCCCGATGCACCGGACGTCGGTGAAGTCGTAGTGCGCCGCCGTCACCGCGGGCCCGGTCTCGGTGGCCCCCCAGGACGCGGTGACCGGGATCTGCCGGCCCGCGGCCTGCTGGGCCAGGGCGGCCAGCCGGGTCCGCAGGCCGGCGGGCAGCGCGGCGGCGGCGTTGAACATCAGCCGCAGCCGGGAGAAGAAGCGCCCGGCGAAGGCCGGGTCGGCCTCCAGCGCGGGCACCAGCTGCGCGTACCCGGCCGGGACATTGAAGTACACGGTCGGCGGCACGTCGGTCAGGTTCTCGATTGTTTGCGCGAACAGGCCGGCGGCGGGCCGGCCCGCGTCCACGTACACGGTGCCGCCCGCGGTGATCATCATGTTCACGTTGTGGTTGCCGCCGAAGGTGTGGCTCCACGGCAGCCAGTCCACGATCACCGGGCGCTCGCCTTCCAGGAACGGCCACACCTGGAAGATCATCTGCTGATTGGCGGCCAGCATCCGGTGGGTGTTGAGCACGCCCCTGGGCGTGCCGGTCGAGCCCGAGGTGAACAGGATCTTCGCCAGGCTGTCCGGGTCCAGGGCGGCGAAGGCCGCCGCCACCGCCGGGCCCGGCGCGGTGGCCAGCAGGTCCGCGAGCCGGTCCGCTCCCGCCGGGCCGCCCGCGGCCACGATGGCGGGCACCGCCCCGGCGGCGCCCAGCGCGGCCGCGAACCGGTCGCCGTCCTCGGCGAAAACCGCGCCGGGGCCGGTCAGCTCGGCGATGGCCCGGATCCGGGCATGATCGCGGCTCTGCAGGGAGTAGGCCACGCTGACCGGGGCCACCGGCACCCCGGCGGTCATCGCGCCCAGCGTGACCAGCAGGTGGTTCACGCTGTTGCCGGACAGCACCAGCAGCGGCAGGCCCGGGCCCAGGCCCCGGTCCAGCAGCGCCTGGCCGATGGCCTCGGCGGCGGCCGCCGCCTCCCCGTAGGAGCAGGACCGCCAGCCGCCGTCCGGGGCCCGCTCGGCCACCAGCGGATAGCCCGGGTCGAAGTCCGCCCAGGCCCGCAGGACGTGCAGCACCGTCGCCGGGTGCTCGCGCAGCGGGTCGGCCGAGCGCAGCACCAGCGTGCCGTCGGGGTCGCCCGGCTCGCCGGGCGACACGACGATTCTCGGGGCCGCGAACAGGGACCCCGCTACCCCCGCGCTGGCTACCACGTTCCGCTCCCTTGGCTGCCGCGGCCGGCCTGACGGCCAGATATGGCGTGCACGTTACTCCCCCGGCCCGGCCGCGCCGCCCGCCCGAGGGGGTGACGTACCAGGCCGTCCGTAATCCGCTGGCGGCAGCCGGGCGTATGCCTTTCGGCCTACCTGACCGGCGATTTTGTGGCTCAGCGGCCGATGCCCCGGCGGGCCGCTGGCTCCTAGCGTGGTCAGTGGCGCGGGTGACCCGCGCCGGCAGCGAAGGGACTGATTCATGATCGAGGTGGAGAGCCTCACCAAGCACTACGGGGAGAAGGTCGCGGTCGACGGCCTGAGCTTCGTGGTCCAGCCGGGGATCGTCACCGGCTTCCTGGGCCCGAACGGGGCGGGCAAGTCGACCACGATGCGGATGATCGCCGGGCTGGACCGGCCGACGGCGGGCCGGGTCCTGGTGAGCGGCCGCCGCTACCAGGCCGCTTCTGCCCCCATGGCCGAGCTGGGCATCATGCTCGAGGCCCGGGCGGTGCACACCGGGCGGTCGGCCCGCAACCACCTGCTCGCGCTGGCCCAGACCAACGGGGTGAGCCGGCGGCGGGTCGAGGAGGTGATCGGCATGGTCGGCCTGACCGAGGTGGCCGGCCAGCGGGCCGGCCGCTTCTCCCTGGGCATGGGCCAGCGGCTGGGCATCGCCGCGGCGCTGCTCGGCGACCCCCGCGTCGTGGTCCTCGACGAGCCGGTCAACGGGCTGGACCCCGAGGGCGTGCTGTGGGTCAGGAACCTGCTCAAGGGCCTGGCCGCCGACGGGCACACCGTGTTCGTGTCCTCGCACCTGATGAGCGAGATGGCGCTGACCGCGGCCCGGCTGGTCGTCATCGGGCGCGGCCGGCTGATCGCCGACACCACGGTCGACGAGTTCGTGGCCCGCGCCGGGGGCAGCGCCGTCACTGTCCGCACGCCGCGCGCGGCCCAGCTCCGCGACCTGCTGCTGGGGCCGGGCATCACGGTGTCCAGCGAGACGTCCGACGTGCTGACCGTGTCCGGCCTGAGCACCGAGCAGATCGGCACGACGGCCTGGCAGGCCGGGGTGCCGGTGTTCGAGCTGACCACCAGGCACGCATCGCTAGAGGAGGCATTCATGCAGCTCACCGAGGAGTCGGTGGACTACCACTCGCAGCCGCTGGCCACGGCGGGAGCGGCCCGATGAGCGCGCTGGCCACCCACCGCCGCGCCGCCGGAGCACCGGCGCTGAAGGTGACCCCGGCCCGGGTGCTGCGCTCGGAGTGGACCAAGTTCCGCTCGCTGCGCTCCACCGTGTGGACGCTGCTGGTCGCGCTGGTCCTGATGATCGGCATCGGCGCGCTGTTCTCGGCCGTCAACGCCAGCCAGTACCACACCTTGAGCCCGGCCCAGCAGGCCACCTTCAGCCCGGTCAGCGTGAGCCTGACCGGCACGGCGTTCGCGGTCGTCGCGTTCGGGGTGCTCGGGGTGCTGCTGCTGAGCGGCGAGTACGGCACCGGCATGATCCGGTCCTCGCTGACCGTGGTCCCGCGTCGCCTGCCCGTGCTGTGGGCCAAGCTGGCCGTGTTCGCGGGCGCGGTGTTCTCGCTCGCGCTGGTGGCCAGCTTCATCAGCTTCTACCTGGGCCAGGCCGTGCTGAACGGCCACCACCTGGGCGTGTCCATCAGCGCCACGGGCGCGCTGCGCTCGGTCATCGGGGCCGCGCTGTACATCACCGCGGCCGGGCTGCTCGGCGTGGCCCTGGGCGGGCTGCTGCGCGCCACCGCGGCCGGCATCTCGGTGTTCGCGGCCGTGTTCTTCGTGCTGCCGCCGCTGGCCGGCCTGCTGCCCGCGTCGATCGGCGATCACCTGACCCGCTACCTGCCGTCCTACGCCGGCTCGGCGGTCTGGGGCGGCGCCCAGGGCGTGCCCGGCGGCGCGCTGTCGCCGTGGACCGGGTTCGGGCTGCTGTGCGGCTACGCCGCGGTCCTCACGGCCGCCGCCGCGTGGCGGCTGCGGCGATCGGACGCCTGACACCAGCGATAATGCCGAGCATGAGGATGCCCAGGGCAACCGGGTACCCGGCGTACCGCGAGCTGGCGCGCCGGGTGTCCGACGTGCTGGCCGTCCTGCTGGCCGCGGCCTCCGCGGTCAACTCGGCCTACCGCTTCAGCGCGCACCCGGACCCGGCGCTGGTCATCGTGCTGGCCCTGACCGCCGTGCCGCTGTATGTCCGGCGCACCTGGCCGGTCCCGGTCTTCGGCATCATCCTGGCCGCCTGCATCGGCACCGCGATCTGGGGCAGCTACCGCACGATCGACGGGCTGGCCCTGCTGTTCGCCCTGTACACGGTGGCCGCGCTGCGGCCGCTGCGCCAGGCGCTGGCCTGCGCCGGGGTGCTGGCCGCGGGCATCGTCGGGATCGCGGTGGCGGTGGGCGGGAGCAGCTGGTGGTACGACGCGATCCTGGTGTGCGGACTGTACGGCGCCGGCCTCGGGCTCGGCCTTTACTCCGGCACCCGGCGCGCCTACCTGGCCGAGCTCACCGACCGCGCGGCCCGGCTGGAGCGCGAGCGGGACCAGCAGGGCGAGCTGGCCGCCGCGGCCGAGCGGGCCCGGATCGCGCGGGAGATGCACGACATCGTGGCCCACAACCTGACCGTGATGGTGACGCTGAGCGAGGCGGCCACCGCGGCCGCGGCCAGCTCGCCGGAGCGGGCCGCCGAGGCCATGCGCAGCCTGTCGGCCACCGGGCGGCGCGCGCTGGCCGATACCCGCCGGCTCCTGGGCGTGCTGCGCCAGGACCCCGGCGGGGACCTGCGCCCGGTGCCGGGGCTGGCCCAGCTCGACGGGCTCATCGAGCAGGTCAGGTCGGCCGGGCTGGACACCACGCTCGAGATCACCGGGCCGGTGCCCGACCTGCCCGAGGGGGTGCAGCTCACCGTGTACCGGCTGGTCCAGGAGGCCCTGACCAACACGCTCAAGCACGCCGGGCCGGGCGCCACCGCCACGGTGGGCCTGCGCTTCTCCCCCGGCGAGCTGCGCGTCGAGGTCGACGACGACGGCGCCGGCTCGGCGAGCGGCCCTGGCCCCGGCCCCGGCGGCGCCCCCGGCGGCGGCCTGCTCGGCATGCGGGAGCGGGTCCGCGCGTACGGCGGCGAGGTGCGGGCCGGCCCGCGCGAGCCGCACGGCTGGCGGGTCTGCGCCCGGCTGGACCCGGACGCGTCATGATCCGGGTCCTGCTCGCCGACGACCAGTCGCTGCTGCGGATGGGCTTCCGGCTGATCCTGGAGGCCGAGCCCGACCTGGAGGTGGCCGGCGAGGCCGCCGACGGCACGACCGCCGTCAGCATGGCCCGGGCGCTGTCCCCCGACGTGGTGCTGATGGACGTGCGGATGCCCGGCCTGGACGGCATCCAGGCCACCGCGGCGGTCACCGCCGCCTGCCCGGGCACCAGGGTGCTCATCCTGACCACTTTCGACCTGGACGAGTACGTGCTCGCCGGGCTCAAGGCCGGAGCGAGCGGCTTCCTGCTCAAGGACGCCCCGCCGGCCGAGCTGCTGACCGCGATCCGCACCGTGGCCGGCGGCGAGGCCGTGCTCGCCCCTACCACCACCCGCCGGCTCATCGACCGGTTCATGCCGCTGCTGCCCGACCCAGGCCGGCGACCGGCGCGGGAGGCCGTGCTGGGCCAGCTCACCGAGCGCGAGCAGACCGTGTTCATCCTGCTGGCCTCCGGCCGGTCCAACCGGGAGATCGCGGCCGAGCTGCACCTGTCCGAGGGCACCGTCAAGGTGCACGTCGGCCGGATCCTGGCCAAGCTCGACCTGCGCGACCGGGTCCAGGCCGTCGTGCTGGCCTACGAATCGGGGCTGATCGCGCCGGGCGGCTGAGTCACCGCCAGCAGCGCGGTCAGCCGCCCCAGATGTCGCCCACCGTGAAGCCGGCCGGGAACGGGTCCGTCGGGTCCACCACGTAGCTGGCGAAGCCGGTGATCCAGGCATGACCGGTGATCTCCGGAACCACCGCGGTGACGCCGCCCAGCCGGACCGTCTCCACCAGGCGCCCGGTGAACACCGTGTCGATGATGCTCTCGTGCCGGAACTCCGCCCCGATGCCCAGCTCGCCGCGCGCGTGCATGGCCGCCATCCGCGCCGACGTGCCGGTGCCGCAGGGCGAGCGGTCGATGCAGCCGGTGAAGCTGCCCGGCCGGTCCCAGCTCGACGGCCCGGTGGACATCGTCACCGCGTTGCGACGGTGGTTGGCCGACGACCTCGGCGGCCCCGACAGCTGCGAGATCGTCACGCCGGCCAGGCTGGAGTCCACCGGGTGCCGGACCGGGTACTGCTCACTGGCCGCCAGGGTGAGCATCTCGCCGAACCGGACGATATCCCGCCCCTCGTCCGGGGTCAGGCTGAGCCCGAACTGGCTCGCGTCCGCGATGACGTAGAACATCCCGCCCCAGGCGATGTCCGCCGCCACCGTGGCGACGCCGGGGATCTCCAGCGGAATGTCCAGGTGCGCGGCGAAGGCCGGCACGTTGCGGAAGGTCACCGAGGTGGCCTTGCCGTGCTCGACCGTCGCGCGGATCTCGATCAGGCCCGCCGGGGCCTCCAGCGTGAACGTGGTGACCGGCTCGGTCACCTCGACCATGCCGGTCTCGATGAGCACGGTGGCGACGCAGATCGTGTTGGTGCCCGACATGGCCGGGTACTCCACGTGCTCCATGATCACGTAGCCGTAGTCCGCCTCCGGGCGAGCGGAGGGCAGGACCAGGTTGCAGCAGGAGGCGGGGTAGCCGCGCGGCTCGCGGAGCATCAGCCTGCGCAGGTCGTCGCGATGCTCGTGCAGGTACCGGGCCTTGTCGAGCATGGTCGGACCGGGCACGTCGCCGACGCCTCCGGTGATCACCCGTCCGGGCATCCCGTCGGCGTGCGCGTCAACGGCCTGGATCATCCGGCCAAGTCTCATGTCCGTCCTTCTGCGGTGTGCGTCCTCGTGCGGGCCCGGTCGGCGGCTGACCGTAACATGGCAGGCGCATCGTCGCACCTGGAGGAGCTTTCTCATGCGGATAGCTGTCCCGCGCCGGGTTTCTGGCTCACGCACTGCGACACGCACGGCCGTGACACGCACGGTCCTCGCCGCCGCCGCGGCGGCCGGCCTGGCCACGCTCGGCGCGGCCGGCACCGCCAGTGCGGCCCGCACCGCCCCGCGCGAGGCGGCCTCGCTGCCGCTGACGGCCTGGGTCGCCACTGAGAATGGCGTCGTCCCGGTTAACACCGCCACGAACAAGCCCGGCGCAGAGATCCCGCCGCATGCCTCCTCGCGCGCCTACTCCATGGTCGCGTCCCGGAACGGGAAGACCATCTACGACGCGACCGACACCACGGTGTCGCTGATCAGCGCCGCGACCCGCAAGGTGACCAGGCAGATCCGCATCGCGGGCGGCGAGCCAGGCAACTCGGTGGGCAAGCTGGTGCTGTCGCCGAACGGGAAGACCCTCTACGCCCAGTCCCAGATCGGCAACGGCGTCAACGAGCTCGTCCCGATCAATACGGCCACCAGCCGGCCCGGGAAGGACATCCGGGTCAAGTGCTTCGAGGGCGACCTGGTGATGACGCCGAACGGCAAGGCGATCTACATCGTCTGCCCCCTGGCCAACTCGGTGATCCCGGTTCACACGGCCACCGGCAAGGCCGGCGCGCCCATCCGGGTCGGCGATTTCCCCGGCCCCATCGCGGTCACGCCGAACGGGAGCACCGTTTTCGTCGGGAACTCCGGCTCGGCCTCGGTGACCCCGATCAGCACGGCCAGCAACAGGGCCGGCCAGGCGATCCCGGTCGGGAGGTTCCCGCAGGCCATCGCGGTCACGCCGAACGGCAACACCGCGTTCGTGGCCAGCTATGTCGCCGACTCGGTCACCCCGGTCAGCACCCGCACCAGGAAGGCGGCCGCGGCCATCCCGGCCGGCTCGGCCCCGTTCGCCATCGCGATCACCCCGAACGGGAAGACGGCCTACGTAGCCAACGACGTCTCTAACTCGGTCACCCCGATCAACGTCATCACCCGCAAGGCAGGCCCGGCCATCGGCGTCGGCCTCGGCCCGACGTGGATCGCGATCACGCCCGACGGGAAGACGGCCTATGTGGCGAACGAGGGCACCGGCCACGTCGACGCGCACACGGTGACCCCGATTCAGATCGCCACTAACAAGGCCGGCCGGGGGATTCCCATCGGCACCAACGCGAACTTCATCCTGATCGCGCGCTGACCCCGTGCTCAGCGGTTGCTCGCCGGGGCGTGCGGCTAGCCCCGCACCAGCCGGATTCGCAGGTTGCCGGAGTCGGATATCAGCAGGTTCGCGCCGGCCGCGACCGCGGCCTGCGGGTTGTCGACCTCGGCGCTGGCCGCCGGGCCGCCGTCACCGGAGAACCCGCTGACGCCGGTGCCGGCCACCCGGTAGGTACCGCCGGCCGTCATCGGCACGCCGTAGAAGGTGCCCGTCGCCTCCGCCACCACGTCGACGTGGGTGTTGCTGGTGACCAGCAGGTTCCCGCTGCTGTACGGAGATCCCGGTCGCGGCCAGCGCGGCCACGGTGTAAAGGTGCCCCGCCGTCATGGCCTGCCCGTAGAACGTGCCATCCGTGGCCGCGACGACCCGCACCAGGCTGGCCAGGGTGTCGGCGATCAGCAGGTTGCCGTGGGCGTCGACCGCGACGCCGCCGGGCAAGCCCAGGCCGCTCGCCACCAGGTAAATGTCCCCGGCCGTCATCTGCTGGCCGTAGAACGTGCCCGTCGTCGCCGCGACCAGCCGGACCGTCCCGGGCAGCACGTCGGCGATGGCGATATTGCCGTGGGCGTCGATGGCCAGCTCGGCGCCCTGGTCCATCGGGATCTGCGCCTTGACGGCTGGGCCGCCGTCGCCGCCGCCGGCCAAGCCGCCGTTTCCGGCGATGGTATAGATGTGCCCGGCGGTCATCTTCTGGCCGTAGAACGTGCCCGTCGCGGCGGCCACCACGCGGACCCGCCGGCTGCCGACGTCGGCGAGGACCAGGTTGCCGGCGTGATCGACGACCACGCCCGCGCCGGTCCCGCCGTCGGTGTCCATCAGCTCGATCGGCGCCTTGGTCGCGAGCCCGCCGTCCCCGGCGAATCCCTTCCTGCCGTTGCCCGCGACGCCGTAGATGTGGCCGGCCGTCATCTTCTGGCCATAGAACGTGCCCGTGCGGGTCGCCACCACGCGCAGCTCGCTCTGGCCAGCTCCCCGCCGGAGTCGGCGATGACCAGGTTGCCGGCGTGATCGACGGTCTCGGTGGTGGGATGCAGCTGCGCCCTGGACGCCGGACCGCCATCGCCGGACAGCCAGACGTTCCCGTTCCCGGCGATCTCGTAGATGTGTCCCGCGATCATCTTCCGGCCGTAGAACCGCCCGGTGCTGGCGGCCACCAGCCAGACGCGGCGGCCGAAGGCCGAGGCCACCGCGATGTTCCCCGCGCTGTCCACGGCGACGGCGCGCGGGATCTTGAGGTTGGCTCGCCGCGCGGGCGCGCCGTCCCGCTCGCTCGGTCCCTGCCCGGCGACGGTGTAGATGTGCCCGGTCGTCATCTGCTGGCCGTACATCCGGCCCGTCCGCTCCGCGACCAGGCGGATCCGGCCGTCGCCGGCGTCGGCCACGATCAGGTCGCCGGCCCGGTCGATGGCCAGGGCGTCTGCCCCCCGGATGAGCGCGCGGGTGGCCGGCCCGCCGTCACCCAGGCCGTGGGTGCCGCCGCCGGCGACGGTGTAGGCATGGCCGGCCGTCATCTTCTGGCCGTAGTACGTGCCCGCCCGCGCCGCGATGACCATCACCTTGTCCACGTTGGTGGCCACCAGGTTGCCGTGGCCGTCCACCCGGACGGCGCCGAAGCCGCCCACGGCCGGGTCGAGGGGGTAGATGTCCCCGGCGGTCATGTGCGCGCCGAAGAACACGCCGCTGGCCGCGGGCACGGTCCACAGGCCGTTGTCGGCGGTGCTGATGAACAGGTCTCGCGCGTGGTCCGCGGCCACCGAGACCGGGAAGATCGCAACCTGCAAGGCCGGCGCGCCGGGCGTGGGCGGCGGCCCGTTGCCGGCGCTGTCACCGGCCACCGCGTAGATGTCCCCCCTGGTCATCGACACGCCGTAGAACCGGCCGGTGCTGGCCGCGACGACCCGGACCAGGTCGTCCCAGGAATCGGACACGATCTGGTTGCCCGCCGCGTCCACCGCGATGTCGCTCGGGTTGAGGAACTCGGCCCCGGCCGCCGGGCCGCCGTCGCCGACTCCGGAACTGTCCGGGGCCGGAATGCCCGAGCCCGCCGGCGTGGTCAGCTCGCCAGTGCGCAGGCTGATCGCCCGGATCACGTCGCCGGCCCGGGTCGGGAACACGGCGTCCTCGCCGATATCGGTCAGGTAGAGACGGCCGCCGGCGAACGTCATGCCGCACTGCCTGGCCCCGTCCGCGGTGCCGCACGGGGCCACCGACACGCTGGTGGCCGGGCCCGGTCCGCCGACGCCGCCGGCGACAGTCGCGATGGTCCCCGGTGCCCCCGCGTCCTCGATGGTCCGGGACGCGGCCGTCCGGGATTCGGCCTGCGCCGCGGTGCCCGGTCCGGCTAGCGCGGCGGCGCCCGCCAGCGCGGCGCCTAGCAGCCCGGCCGTAAAGCGCCTGCTTAGGCTCATGGTCCAGAACCCCGGCATGGTGCTCCTCCTCGCATCCCCCGACCCCCGATGGCGGCCCGCTACTGAGACGGCCCGGGCCACGTGGCGGAGCACACCGGGCAATTGCGGGCGTTTCAGCCGCCCGCCGCCGCGCGCCGGAAAGCGGCAGGCGTGATTCCCTAACAACGTCGGAACCACCTGGTGAGGTCGGCCTGGTCAGCGAAGCCCGCGGGCCGGGATCGCGGTGTACGGTGCACGGAACGCGGTGGACAAGGTGTGCAAGGGGCTCATGTTGCATCCGTGATCCGGACAGGGGATTCGGTCGGACACGGCCGGACGGCCCGCGCCCGCGTATTGTCGGGAGGCGTGATGGCGGACGAGCCAGGCTGGGTGCCGGCGGGAATTGACGTCAGGCGGGCGAATGTCGCCCGGGTCTATGACTACCTGCTGGGTGGCAGCCACAACTTCCTGGCCGATCAGGACCTCGGCCGGTCGCTGGTGGCGACCGATCCCAGCGTCCGGGCGATCGCCCGCGCCAACCGGGACTTCCTCGGCCGGGCGGTGCGGTTCATCGCCGGGGCCGGCGTCCGCCAGTTCCTCGATATTGGCTCGGGCATCCCGACCGAGGGGAACGTGCACGAGGTCGCCCAGGGGGCCAGCCCGGGCGCCCGGGTGGTCTACGCCGATATTGACCCGGTCGCCATCGCGCACAGCAAGGCGCTGCTGGCCGGGAACCCGGCCACGGCGGTCATCGAGGCCGACCTGCGCCAGCCGCAGAAGATCCTCGACCACGACACCACCCGGCGCCTGATCGACCTCAGCCAGCCGGCCGGGCTGCTGCTGGTCTCGGTGCTGCCGTTCATCCCTGACGCCGAGGACCCCTGGCAGGTCGTGGCCACGCTGCGCGATGCCCTGGCGCCCGGCAGCTACCTCGTGCTGGCTCACGCCACCGATGACAGCAGGCCCGTGGTGGCCCAGGCGGCCGAGAAGGTCTACAACCGCAGCGTCTCCGCCCAGGCGCGCATGCGCTCGCGCGCGGACATCCTGCGGTTCTTCGACGGCTTCGATCTGGTCGACCCGGGACTGGTCCACATTCCCCGCTGGCGGCCGGACCCGCCCGCCGACGTGACCGGCGACGCTGCCCGGTTCTGGGTCCTGGCCGGCGTGGCCCGGAAGGCCTGACCCGGGCGAGCGCTCCGGGCAAAGCGCGGCAACCCGCCCATGGCCGCCGATACACTCACCGACGGTGGCCTGCAAGGTCTGGAGCGCGCGCATGCTGATCAGCCCGGATAGCGTGTGAGCGAGCCTGCCCCGACGATGACCGGCACGGCTGCGGATCCCGCGCACCAGGCCGGCGCGAGCTTCGCGCGCGGCGCCGCGCTCATCGCCGGCCTCACCATATTCTCGCGGATCCTCGGGCTGGCCCGCACTCTGGTGTTCTCCCAGACCGTCGGCGCGGGCTGCCTGGGTACGGCCTACGTCACCGCTAACCAGGTGCCGAACCTCATCTATGAGCTGGTCCTGGGCGGCGCGCTGGCCAGCGCCATGGTGCCGGTACTGGCTCGCCCGGCCGCGCGGGCCGCGGCTGATCCGGCCGAGAAGGCGCGCGTGGCCCAGATCTCCTCGGCCCTCCTGACCTGGTCCGTGATCATCCTGGTGCCCCTCACCATCTGCGTGGCGGCGGCCGCCGGGCCGATAGCATCACTCCTCAACCCGGCCAATGCCAGCGCACACTGCGTCCATGCCGAGGTGGTCGCGACCACCAGCCGGATGATCGAGGTATTCGCTCCGCAGATCGTCCTGTACGGACTGTCGGTCGTGCTCTACGGGCTGCTGCAGGCCTACCGCCGGTTCACTGGCCCGGCGCTAGGGCCGGCGCTGTCCAGCCTCGTGGTCATCGCCTCCTACCTCGCGTTCGCGTCCGTGGCCCACGGACTCCCGCTGGGCCGGCTCTCCCCGGCGCCGAGCTGATCCTGTCCGCGGGTACCACGCTCGGCGTGGCCGCTCTGGTGGTCGCGGGCCTGGTGCCGGGCTGGCGGCTGCACCTGCGAATCCGGCCGGTCCTGCGGTTCCCGCCCGGAGTCGCGCGCCGGGCGGGCGGGCTGGCGATCGTCGGGGTCATCGAGCTGATCGCCGGCGATCTGTCCTCGGTCGCGGCCATCGCCCTGTCCAACGGGCGCGGGGCAACCGGGGCGATCGTCATCTACAACTACGCGTGGCAGGCGTTCAGCTCCCTGCACGCCGTCCTGGCGGTCTCGATCGCGACCAGCGCCTTCCCCGTCCTGGCGGCCAGGGACGGCGAGGTGTTCGATCAGACCTGCGCGCGGTCGACGCGAGCTGTCCTGCTCGTATCGTGGCTCGGCACGGCCGTGCTGGCCGCGATTGCCGTGCCCGCCGCGCACGTTCTCGCCCGGCAGCCGGATCAGGTATCGCAGCTGATGCTGGGCTTCGCCACGTTCGCTCCGGGCCTGGCGGGCATCGGGCTGATCGCGAACCTGTCGCGCGTGCTGTTCGCCCTCGGGCGGCTCAAGGTGGTCGCGGTCGCCGTGGCCTCCAGCTGGCTGCTCGTGATCGCGGCGGACGTGGCCCTGACCGAGGTCGTGCCGGCCCGCCTGGTGGTGGCCGCCCTCGGCCTGGGCAACACCATCGGCCAGACCCTGGTGGCCATCCCGCTCTTCCTGGTGGTACGCCGGATCCGGGGCCCGGCCGCCGTCCAGGGCGCCGGCCGGGCCGCGCTGGCCGGCCTGGCCGCCGCGTGCGCGGGCGTCGCCGCCGGGGTGGCCATCGGCCTGACGGTGCCGGTCAGCCACCGGCTCCTGGCCGCGGGCATGTCCGTGCTGGCCGCGGCCGGGGCGGTCATCGCGTTCGGGGTGGTCGCGTACGTCCTGGACGACGGAGATCTGCGGGCCGTCCTGGCCCGGCTGCGGCAGGTCATACTGCCGCGCCTGGCCAGGCGGTAATCCGATATACCGCCCATTGCCCTGGAGCAAGCTTGGGTGGCATGCTCGGGCTGCGAGCGGTGCCCCTCCACCACTTGCGGCTGTTCGCCGATGCCGGCGGCAGGCGGCCCCGGTTCCGGGAGCGGCCGAGCCCGCAGGCTGTCCAGGGGGGAGGTGGCTGCGGGTGCGCGCACCCCAGCTTGCCGCACGTACGGTCACCGCCGTTGCCGTCCCGATGCTGGTAGCCGGGGTGGCCGTCCCGGCGACCGCCGCGGCCGCCCGGCCCGCGAGCCGGGCATCATCTTTCACCATCAGCGGCTCCCTTTCCAGCGTGGCCATCGCCTCGGCCCGCAGTGCCTGGGCGGTCGGCTGCGCCGGCAACTGCTTCTCGGCCAGCGGCCGGACCCTGATCGCGCACTGGAACGGCAGCACCTGGAAGCGGGTGCCGAGCCCGAGCCCCGCGCGCGGCGTCCTGGCCGGGGTCACGGCCCTGTCCGCCCGCAATGCCTGGGCGGTCGGCTGCGCCGGCAACTGCTCGTCCGGCAGCGGCGCCACCCTGATCCTGCACTGGAACGGCACGGCGTGGCAGCGGGTGCCCAGCCCGGCCATCGCCCATAGCACCCTCGACAGCGTGGCCGCCGTTTCCGCCACCGACGCCTGGGCCGTCGGCTCGGCCGGCACGACGCACCCCAGAACCCTGATCCTGCACTGGAACGGCAAGACGTGGAAGCGGGTGCCCAGCCCGAGCCCGGGGTTCAGCGGCCTCAGGTCCGTCGCGGCCGCCTCGGCCCGCAGCGCCTGGGCGGTCGGCTGCAGCTTCACCAATGACAGCCAGTGCACGGACGTCATCGAGCGGTGGAACGGCGCCACCTGGAAGCGGGTACGGGGCCCGGCTCCGCCCGCCTCCAACCTGAACAGCGTCGCCGCGCTCTCGTCACGCAGCGCCTGGACGGTCGGTCTCGCCGGCACCGGCGGCGGCACCTGGATCTCGCACTGGAACGGCCGCACCTGGAAGCGGGTGTCGAGCCCGAATCCCCGTGGCTTTCTCTACTTCCTCTCCGGCGTGGCGGCCAGTTCCGCCCGCAGCGCCTGGGCCGTCGGCTCCTACGCGACCGCCTCCCGCAACGGATCCCTGATCCTGCGCTGGAACGGCAAGTCCTGGAAGAAGGCACCCAGCCCGGGCGGCAGCCTCGCCGGCGTGGCCGCCAGCTCCGCCCGCAGCGCCTGGGCCGTCGGCTCCACCAGCAGCGGCAAGACCCTGATCCTGCGGTGGAACGGCACATCGTGGAAGTGAGCTGACCGACGACCTGAGGGGACGGTGGCGGCATGCGCCTGACGCGGCCTGTCATGCGAGTGGCCGGGATCGCCGGAGCGATTCTGATGAGCGCGGTCGCCGGGACCGCCGGGCTCTTACCAGCTTCGGCCGCCCCGGTAACGGCCGCCCCGGCTCAGACCGCGCCCGCGGCGGCGCCGGCCGTGAGCGCGGCCCGCGCCGCGCTTGGCTCGGCCCTCCCCGCGCCCGGTCCGGCACGGGCCGCGGGCAGCGCCACCAGGGGGCTGCTGTACGGCGTGAGTACCACGGGCGCGCGGAATGCCTGGGCGGTCGGCGCTGGCGGCGCCGACCCCTTCGGCCCGCACAGCCCGGTGCTCATCATGCGCTGGAACGGCGCCGCCTGGAAGCGGGTGCCTGTTCCCAGTTTCCGCCGCGGCAGTGCTCTGCTCGGCGTGACCGCGCTCTCGGCGCGCAATGCCTGGGCCGTCGGCGAGTACGACGCGGACTTCGCCGGCGACACCAGCGGCCGGCTGCTGATCCTGCACTGGGATGGCCGCTCCTGGACGCGGGTGCCCGGCCCTGACCCCCGCGGCCACGGTGCCCTGGACGGCGTGGCGGCGGTCTCGGCCCGCGACATCTGGGCCGTTGGCATGACCGAGGCCGGCCAGTCGGTGATCATCCACTGGACCGGCGCCGCCTGGCGCAGGGTCCGTGCCCCGGCCGGGTCCGCCGGCTTCATGGGCGTGACCGCGAGCAAGGCCGGTGTCTGGGCCACTAGCAGCGACAATGCCGGCCGGTTCCTGATCGCCCGCTGGAACGGCACGTCGTGGCGGAGGATGCCGGTCCCGCCGGGGCAGGGCCTGCTCGAAGGGGTGACCACCACCGCGGCGCACGGCGGCTGGGCGGTCGGGACGAGAGGGGTCCCGGCACCGGACGGCAAGCCGCACTCGGCGATCCTGCGCTGGAACGGCGCCAGGTGGTCGGCCGTGCCGACCCCCGCGGGCCCTGACGAGCTCATCGGCGTGAGCAGCGCATCCGCCCGCGGCGCCTGGGCGGTCGGCGCCAGCCGGCTGTTCACCCGGCACGTGAAGCTGGTGATCCTCCGCTGGAACGGCGTCACCTGGAACGTGGCCAGGGGCCCGCGCCTGGCGGGTGCGTCGCTGCTGGCCGGCGTGGCGGCCCGGTCGGCGCGCAGCGCCTGGGCGGTCGGCACGTCCCAGCGTTCCCGGACTGCTCTCACGCTGATCCTGCACTGGAACGGCACCAGGTGGAAGGTCGTGCCGAGCTGACCGGGCGGATCCGTCGGGCAGACTGATCGGGCACGTCAGGCTCGGTGCTGAGCTCGTGCTGAGCTGACGCTGCCCGGACGCAGTAGCAGGAGGCCCCAGATGTCCGCCTACCCCGTTCTGATGCACACCGCTCTGGACGCCACCGACTGCCGCGGTCTCGCGGAGTTCTACCGGCAATTCCTCGGCTTGCGGTACCGCCCCGGCGATGAGGTCCCCGCCGACGGCGGCGACGATGACTCAGACTGGCTGGTCCTGCTCGACCCTGCGGGCCACCGCGTGCTCGCCTTCCAGCAGGTTCCGGCCCTCGCGCGGCCGACCTGGCCCGCCCACGACGTGCCGAAGCAGATGCATCACGACTTCCGGGTGCCCAGCATCGGCGAACTGCGGCGCCAGCGGCAGCGGGCCGAGGAACTCGGGGCCACCCTGCTCTACGACCGCACCGACGACAACAGCGAGCCGTTGTACGTGCTCGCTGACCCCGCCGGGCATCCCTTCTGCCTGCTCGTCGGGAGCTGACGGCGTTACCCCGCCCGGCTGGTGATCCGCAGGTAGTAACCGGCCGGGTCGAGGATCCGGAAGTCCGTCAGGCCCCAGGGCCGGTCCTGGAGATCCTCTTCGAGCGGCCATCCGGCCGCGGCGACCCGATCGCGCTCGCCGGCGACGTCGTCCACTTCGAGAACTAGCTCCACTCCTGTCGGCGGCCGCCGCGCCGGCTGAGCGTCCGGACCGGCCCTCCTGGCCGCTCCGACCCGGACGCCGCCTCGCTGCATCGCCACGTACGCCACGGGATCCGCGCGCTGATCCCTGGTCAGGCTGAAGCCAAGCACCCGGGTATAGAAGTCAACGGCAGCATCCAGGTCGGGCGGGAAGATCTCAAACCGCAGCGTCATCTCCACTCGCGGATCCTCCCACAGGGCGCTCGCCGCGCCGGGCCTGCCAGCCGCCGCGCAGGGCGCGGCGGCTGGCCCCGGAACACGCGGACTACTCCTTGATTCCCCACGTCCGGGTGCTCGCGGTCGTGCACGAGACCTGGACCAGGGCAGCGTCATTTGCGGTGGAGTCCCCCGAGGGGGCTAGGCACAGCCCGGAGTTCTGCGCGACGACCTGGTAGACGCCGCTGCTCACCGAGCGAAGCGTGAACTGCTCGTTGTTTTCGTGGTTGCACGGCCACTGAATGACCGCCGCGCCGCTCGCGGTCGATCCGCCGGAGACGTCGAGGCAATCGTCGGGGGTCATCGGCTGGATGTAGTAGGTGCTGCTCCCGGAGGAGACCGGGACGAACGCGAACTGCTGGTTGGTCCCGCCGTTGCAGGTCCACTGGTCGAACTGCGCCGCGGCCACGGTGGTCCAGTCAAACTCGTCCGCGCAGAGGCTGCTGCCCTCGTTGACGAGCGTGCTGCTGAACCCGGCCGCGAAGCCCGGCGTCAGGTAGATCGCGAACGCGTCGTGCGAGGACTGGAAGGTGACCGGCACGGTAATGGAGCCGCTCGACGTGGTCATGATCTGGCTGGAGACCACCACCGGCGAGTTGAGCGGGGACTGATCCGGTATCCGGTACACGGTGACATCCACGTTGCCGTTGTTAGGGAGCCACGACACTGACGAGAAACCGCTGAAGGTCACGCTCGTGGCGCCGGTGAAGCCGTTCTCGTCGCCGATGACCGCGACGGCCCGCCGCTTCGAGCTGTCCTCGGCCGCGGAGATGGCCGTGGTCCCCACCTCACCGGAGGTGGACACCAGCGAGCCGGTGAGGTCGGCATAGGTACGGAACGTCCACCACTGGCCGGTGTACGACCAGCCGCCGCTGCCGTTCGGGGCGATGACCCCGCCCAGGTTAGGCGTCTCGCAGCAGTTCCAGTTGCCGCGCATCGCACTGGCGTATCCGGACTGCGCGAAGCGGGCGAGGTACCAGGCCGACTGGCCGGCCGTCTGCTGGTCCTGGGGGAGGAACTCGTTCGCGGACAGCGGGATGGACGAGATGCCGTTGGACGACAGGTCGCTGTCGATGGACTGGGCCACGGTCACGGGATCGTCACCGTCGCCCTCGAGGTGATTGGTGATCTCGCTGGGGAGTGTCCCGGCTGCCTTGGCGTGCGCGAGCCACGTCTGCCACTCGCTGGAGTTCTGCCCGGGGGTGGCGGCGAGTGACGGCCCGAGGGTGATCGCGCCGGGGTCGAGGCTGCGGATCGTCTGCACGGCGGTGTCCCACATCTGGAAGTACTGAGTGCTGTCCATGCCGGGCGTCCAGAACTCGGTCTCGTCCGGCTCGTTCCAGATGTCGTAGGCGACCGTGACGCCAGAAGCCTTGATCGCGCCCACCACGGCGTCGAGGAAGCTGACCCAGTTGGAGCAGTTCCCGCCGGTGCAGGGCCAGACCGTGCTCGCGGGCTGGGATCCGTCCGCGCCGAAGAGATCGCTCAGGATGACCTGGTACTGCGCGTGATAGGGCGACGTCGACAGGCGCCTCGCCTGAGCGATCACCTCACTGACGTCGGCCTGGGTACCGGAACCGTAGCTGTAGCCGTCCCCGATCCAGCCACTGGAGGCGTGACCGCCGCCGCGTTGCGCGGTGATGCCGAGCGGCTCCAGGAACTGATCGGAGGGCTGCGTGCCGTCCTGGCTGACCCCGTAGAGGAAACCCTCCCCGACGCTGGTCGCGGTCCTGGTCACCGAGGCCAGGTTCACGCTCAGCGACTCGGCCGCGTGGCTCTGGCCTGGCGTCAGCAGCGCGATCGCCAGCGCCAGGACGGCGGCGGCCGCTAACGTCAGGCGGCGGCCGGGTCTCGTTCTCGTCCTCATCGACTCCTCCTCCGGTCCGGCGCCACCCGGATGTGGCGCCGCGCGATGGGCCGGCTGCTGCCTGCCCAGGTCCTGGGCGCGCAGCCGGGCCGCGGGTTGCCCCACTCATGGCACCCGACCGCGGCGGGAGAATGTGACCGGTCACATGTGAACGGTCACATTATCCGTCACCGGCTAGAACGGGTTCTATCAGGGGGATTGCGCCCATTGTGAGCGCTCACAACCGAGCGGTCAATAGGTCACGTCATCCGGCTGGGAGGATGGGATAGTGAACAGTCGGCCGGAGCTGAGGGGCTCGGAATGAGCGATGTGCGGCGCGCCGGAGGCGAAGCCAGGTGGCAGGCGTGACGAAGATCGCGATTCTCGACGACTACATCGGCGTCGCCCTGGACTACGGCGACTGGTCCGCGCTGCCCGGCGACGCCGAGATCACCGTCTACCGCGAGTCGATACCGCCGGAGCGGCTCGTCGACGAGCTGTTCGACTACGAGGTCATCGTCATCACCCAGCAGCGGGCGCGCTTCCCCCGCAAGGTGCTCGAGGGCCTGCCCAGCCTGAAGCTGCTGGTCTGCAACGGCCGGACGAGCAACGTCGTCGACCACGAGGCCCGGATCGAGCGGGGCATCCTGCTGTGCGGCACCGCCGACACCAGCCAGGGCGCCCCGGCACGTCCCTCCGGGCCAGGGTCACCGCGCGGACTGCCCGCGCCGTCGGAGATGGCGTGGGCGCTCATCCTCGCTGTCGCGAAGCGGACCGGCATCGAAGACCGGGCCATCCGGGCCGGCGGCTGGCAGACCGGGTTCCCGGTCCTGCTCGCCGGGAGGACGCTCGGCCTCCTCGGCGCGGGCCACCTCGGCGGCGCGATGGTCCCGGTCGCGAAGGCGTTCGGCATGGACGTCGTCGCCTGGAGCCAGAACCTCACCCGGGAGCGGTGCGCCGAACTCGGCGTCACGAAGGTCACCAAGGACGAGCTGCTCTCGTCCGCTGACATCCTCGGGGTCTTCCTCGTGTTCTCGGAGCGTTCCCGTAACACCCTGCGCGCCGGTGACCTGGCGAAGATGAAGCCGGGCGCCATCCTGGTCAACATCTCGCGCGGTCCGATCGTAGAGGAGGCGGCCCTCATCGAGGCGCTCCGCTCCGGCCACCTCGCCGGCGCTGGGCTGGACGTCTTCGACCGCGAGCCGCTCTCCGCGGATCACCCCTTCCGATCGCTGGACAACGTCGTCGTCACCCCGCACATCGGCTACGTCACCGAGCACCTGTTCCGCGCCGCCTGGCAGCGCATGGCACAGGATGTCGCGGCCTACCTCGCGGGATCACCGATTCGCGTCGTCACCGACCCCGCCGACTGCCCGCCGATGGCACCCCAGTAGAGCCGATGGCACCCCAGTAGATACTCCAGAGTGGGGGGCGGGCCAGGCCCTCGCTCAGCTGGCCCGGCCTGCCTGGCCCGGCGGCGGTGCTTGAGCGCCAGTGACCTCGGTAATGTTCGGCACGCCGGTAATCTGGAGCGTGAACTTCTCTCTCGACCGCGGCTCTGCCAGCCGGACTGACTCTGAGGAGAGGGCGCGATGACCGACTTGCCGGCCGCGGCGGGCTCAGGCCGCGCGCCGGACCGGGCCGGGCCGGGGCTGATCCGCCGTCATGACCTGATGGCCGCCTTGAACCGGGCAGCGCAGAAGCGGGTCACGATTGTCTCGGCGCCTGCCGGCAGCGGGAAGACGTCGCTGTTGCGCGCGTGGGCGGACCAGCCGGGTCGGGATAGCCGGATCGCCTTCGTCACCGTGGCGCCGGGCCAGCACGATATGCAGCTCTTCTGGCTCACCGTGCTGGGCGCGGTCCGGGCCGCGGCCGGCACCGGCGAAGGCGGTGCCGGGGAAGGCGGTGCCGGCGAAGGCGGTGCGCCGCTGCCGCCGGTGACACCCGGCGCTAGCGGTAGCGCCATGGCGGACAAGGTGCTGTCCGAGCTCGAGGAGTCCGGCGATCGCTTCGTCCTGGTCATCGACGACCTGCACGAGCTCAGCTCACCCGAGGCCGCCGGGCAGCTCACCGCGCTGCTGACGCGCCTGCCTGCGGGAGTCCGCGCGATCGTAGCCACCCGCCGGGACCTGCCGCTGCGCCTGCATCAGCTGCGGCTGGCCGGGGACCTGGCCGAGATCCGCGCCGCGCAGTTGCGCTTCACCGAGGACGAGACCCGCAAGCTGCTGGCCGCCGCCGCCATCACGCTGCCCGAGCACGTGACCACGATGCTGCACCAGCGAACCGAGGGCTGGGCAGCCGGCCTGCGGCTCGCCGTGCTATCCCTGGCCGGGCACCCCGACCCCGAGCGGTTCGTCGCCGAGTTCTCCGGCAGCGACCGCACGGTCGCCGAGTACCTGATGGCCGAGATGCTGGAGCGGCAGCCGCCGGAGGTCCAGGGCCTGCTGCTGCGCACCAGCCTGCTGGACCGGGTCAACGGCGAGCTCGCCGACCTGCTGACCGGGGCCACGGGGTCGGAACGGATCCTGCTGGACCTCGAGGACGCCAACGCGTTCGTCGTGTCCCTCGACCCCGCCCGGACCTGGTTCCGCTACCACCACATGTTCAGGGGCCTGCTCCGGCTGGAACTGCGCCGCACCATGCCCGCGGACATCGGCGGACTGCACCAGCTCGCCGCGCACTGGCTCGCCGAGCACGGCCAGGCCGCCGACGCGATCGGCCACCTGCAGGCCGCCGGGGACTGGGCCGAGGCGGCCCGCATGCTGACCGATCACGCGCTCAGCCTCACCCTCGACGGGCAGGCCGGGACCGTGGCGGCGCTGCTGCGCTCCTTCCCGGCCCGGGCCGGCGAGGACTCCCCCGACCTGAGCCTGGTGCGGGCCATCGCCGACCAGTACCAGCTCCGCCTCGACCAGACCGATGCGCACCTGCGCGAGATCCGGGCGTACGCCGCCACCACGCCGCCGGGCCGCCGGCGGCGGCTGCAGATGACCATCGCCTCGGTTGACCTGCTGTCAGCGCGGCTACGCGGGCACTTCGACATCATCTTCGAGCAGGCCGGGGCGCTGCTGTGCCCGGGCGACGGCCAGACCAGCGCCGACGCCGCGCTCAGCAACGACCTGAAAGCCGTCGCGCTCTTGAATCTGGGCGTCACCGAGGCATGGTCGCTGCGGCTGGCCGACAGCGAACGGCACCTCGCAGAAGGCGCCGCCCTCGCCCGCCGCATCGGCCGGCCCTATCTGGAGGTGGCCTGCCTCGCCCATCTGGGGTTCGCCGCCACGAGCCGCTCCTTCGCCCTGGCCCGGCAGCGCTGCGAGGAAGCCATACTGGTGGCAGCGCGACACGGCTGGGACGCCGAGGCGGTGACCGCGCCAGCGCTGGCGACGCTCGCCAACGCACTGATCTGGACGGGCCAGTTCGACCTCGCCGGACACTGGCTGGACCGCGCGAGCCGCGCCACGCAGGCCGACGGCGAGCCCGGCATCCGGCTGCTGGTGTGCCTGACCTCCGCAATTCTGCAGGCGGCGCGCGGCCACGGCCACCGGGCGCTGGAGGAGTTCGCCGCCGCCCGGCAGATACAGGCGCTCATGGTCGGCGAGCATGGGCTGACGACCCGCGTCCATGCGTGGACGATCGCCACCCAGGCCCGGCTCGGGATGGCCGGGCAGGCGCGGGCCACTCTGGCCGCCCTCGGCGGCCAGCAGGCCAGCGCCGGCGAGATCCGCAATGCGGCCGCGGTGATCCTGCTGGCCGAGCAGGACCCCGCCGCCGCCCGCCGCGAACTCCGCCTCGTCCTCGACGGCGACGTCCCGGTTCTTTCCTACCTCACCCGGGTCGAGGCGTACCTCCTGGACGCGCTCGCCTGCCGCGACCTGGGTGATGAGCGCGCCTCCCAGGAGGCAACCGAGCAGGCGCTGAACCTCGCCGAGCCGGACCGGCTGATCCTGCCCTTCGCGATGACCGGCGCGTGGCCGCTCCTCGAAGCGCTGCCGCGGCACGGCACCTCGCACGCGGCGCTGGTCACCGACATCCTCGACGCCATCCGCAGCGGTGCGCGGGCGGGGCTGAGCCAGCCGGCCATGATGCCAGTCGGGGAACTCAGCCGAAGTGAGCTGCGCGTGCTCCGCTACCTGCCGACGAACCTCACCCGGCGCGAGATCGCCGGCGAGCTGTCGGTCTCGCTGAACACCGTTGACACCCACATCCGCCGGATATACGCCAAGCTCGGCGCCGCCGACCGGACCGCGGCGGTGGAGCGAGGCCGCGAACTGCGGCTGCTGTCCGTCGGCCGCACCTGAACGCCCGGCGGTCGCGCGAATCACCGGGATCAAGTGACGCCTGCCCACCCCCGCCGGCGGCAGGCTTGGCAGCGGCCCGTGCCCAGCCGGAGGTACCGGAGCTGACCTGGCGGACCACCTGGTGCGCTTCCTGACCAGCTACGACTGAAGGGAGATGCTCCGTTGAGTACCGAACAGCGGGAGAACCTCGAAGCAGTCCTGCGGCGGTCTGCTATCCCCGCTGGCAGCAGCGTCAGCGAGCAGCGACGGCGGCTGCGGGAGCGGGCATCGGCGCGGCCAGCACCCGCGGACGTGACGGTGACCCCAGCCGAGCTGGGCGGCGTTCCGGCGGCCGATATCACCATCGACGGGATCGATCCCCGCCATGTCGTCTTGTACCTCCATGGCGGCGTGTACGTCCTGGGGGACGCATTCCAATCCGCTGACCTGGCCTCGCAGATCGGCAGGCGGGCCCGGGCCAGGGTCATCTCCCTCGACTACCGGCTCGCTCCCGAGCATCCGTACCCGGCCGCCGTCGATGACGCTCTCGCCGCCTATGACGCCCTCCTGCGCGAGGGCACCGCGCCGTCAGGCATCGCCTTCGCGGGCGACTCCGCCGGCGGCGGCCTCGCCGTGGCCACCATGGTCAACGCCCGCGATCACGGGCTGCCCTTGCCAGCCGCGGCCTTCCTCATGTCACCGTATGCCGACCTCACCCTGGCCGGGGCCACGATGGACACCAAGAGCGACGTCGATCCCCTGCTCAGCCGGGAACTGCTCCAGCCCCGGGTGGCCGACTACACGGCCGGGCAGGACCCCGCCCTCGGCCTCATCAGCCCGGTCTTCGCTGACCTGTCGGGCCTGCCGCCCCTGATCATCCAGGCCGGGACGCACGAGGTCCTCCTGGACGACGCCGTCCGCCTCGCGCAGAAGGCCGCCGCCGCCGACGTCGCCGTCACCCTCGACCTGACCCCCAAGGTGCCGCACGTCTTCCAGAATTTCTATCCGATCCTCGACGAAGCGGCCGATGCGCTGGACCGGGCCGGGCAGCTACTGACGGCGCACCTGGCCAGCGCAGCCCGCGTGACCGCGTAATCCCCGGGACGTCGCTCCGGCGTAGCACGTGCCCGATCACCGAACGGAGGAACAACATGCGAGCGGCAGTAGTCCACCAGGCCGGCGCCACTCCAGTCCTGGAACAGTTCACCGATCCCCAGCCCGGCCCCGGCGTCTCGGTCGGTTCCCTGGTCGCAGCGGCGCTGAATCCGCTGGACGTGGCCTTCGTGAACGACCAGTTCCCGCTTCGCCGGCTGCAGCCTCCCTGCATCGCCGGCTGACGAGGCAGTGGTGCAGCTCGCCGATGGCACCCGCTGGTACGTGACAGCCCCGCCATCTCCGTACGGCACCCTGGCTGAGCTGGTACCCGTATCGGATTCGGACGGCTTCCCGGTTCCGGCCGGCCTCGACCCCGCTCTGGCCGCCGCCCTCGGGGTAGCCGGCGTGGCCGGATGGCTGGCGCTTGACTACCGTGCTCACCTTCAGCCCGGTGAGACCGTCCTGGTGCTCGGGGCGGGCGGCTCGGCGGGCCAGCTGGCCTTGCAATCGGCTCGGGTCCTCGGCGCCGGCCAGGTCGTCGGGGCCGCCCGGGGAAAGGATCTCCCGCAAGCCGCTGACCTCGGTGCCGACGCGGTTGTCGACCTCGCAGATGAGCAGGCCATCGACGCCGCGCTGGCCGCCGCAGCGCCCGGCGGCTACGACGTGATCGTTGACTTTCTGTGGGGCGGGGTTGCCCCTCACGCGATGAACCACGCCAAACCCGGTGCCCGGTACATCCAGGTCGGAAGCTCCGCGGGGGCCGCGTCCACGATCACCGGCCTGGTCCTGCGCAACAAGCTGCTGACCCTCGTGGGTCACAGCCTGTTCGCCACGCCCGCCGAGGTGCGCCGTTCCGCCTACGCGCAGCTGACCGGCCACGCGATCGACGGCAAGCTCACCGTGGACCTGGAGCAGACCCGGCTGGAGGACATCAGCGGGACCTGGGAGCACCTCAAGACCGGAGCATCACGCAAGCTCGTGGTCACGCCCTGACGGACGCGGCACCACAGCGGCAGACCCGGAGTCCCTGGCATGCCGGTCAGTGCTCGAGCACGGCGCTGAGGTTGCCGAGCACGCCGAGCTGGGTGAGGATGATCGTGCCTTCGGGGTAGCAGTCGAACCGCTTGATCTTGCCGTCGATCAGCTCGAAGACGTCACAGCACGGTGCGTCCATCCGCTTGCCGGTCGGCGGCAGCGTCCCGGCGGGCAGGTGCAGCGGGCCGAGGTGCGTGCCCTGCAGAGCCAGCTGGACCACCACGATATTGCCGCTGGCATAGAACCGGAGCAGCTCGCGGTGCATGTCCGGGAAGGCCCGGTGGTAGTTCTCGACCTGCTGCGGGAGTTCGGCCGGGCCTTTCCAGGTGACGCCGATGGACTCGTCGGTGAACGTGCCGTCCTCAGTGAAGGCCGCGACCCATGCCGCCATGTCCATCTCCTCGGCGACCTTGTACGCCTGACGGACGATCTGCTCGTTGTCCCAAGCCATGTCACTTCTCCCTGGCCTACGATCGACCGGCCGGCGCGCACCAATCCGCGGACGGGCGCCGGCCGCTGATGACGTCACGGCAGCCGCCCGGAACCCGCGGGCCGGCGGCCCGGCTGCCGCGACACACTCAGGCTCGCCGCCAGGCCGGTGAGAGGTCTTCACTGGATCACGGTGATTTACCGGCCGGGCACCGTGAAGCGCCAGCCCCGCGCGTCGGCCGGCCGCGCTCACCGGATCCACGTGATGCGGTTTCACCTGCCCGCCCGCGACCATGTAGTCGTGGACTGGGCACCAGCGCTGTACATGATCCGGGTCGACGGGCATCTCGGCCGCATGGCGCTGTCCGCGTTTCCGGGGATGGCGCCACAGCAGAAAGGCACGCACACGGTGCTCACCGGCTGGCTGGACCAGTCAGCGCTGTACGGCGTGCTCGCTGAGATGGAGGCCCTCGGCCTGGTCCTGCTTGAGGTCCGCCAGATGGAGCCGCACGGAAAGTCACCGGACCCCGGGGACACCCGCCTGCCCTGATGGCGCCGTGATCACCAGAATCCAGTGACGACCTTCCTTCTCCCGCCGACGATCCTTGGCGTGGTCACGAGCTTGCGGACGCGCACGGCTGACCGGCACGACGTGCCCGAGAATCCAGGGAGAAACAGTGACATCACCAGCCACGGACGCTACCGGCCTCCCAGACCTGCCCGAGTACGCCCCCGTCCCGGCGATCGCGAAGGGGGCGGCCCTGAACGAGCACGGATACCACGTCTGGCAGGTCGAGCGGAACCTCTACGCGGTCACTGACAACGTCTACATGTCAGCCTTCCTGACCACCCCCGACGGCGTCGTGATCTTCGACGCGCCCCCGAACATCGGCCACAACATCCGGCGAGCCGTGGACGAGATCACCGCCGCCAGCGGCCTGACCAACCAGGTCACCCACCTGGTCTACTCGCACCATCACGCAGACCACCAGGGAGCGTCCTCGCTGTTCGGGGGCGACATCGTCCGCATCGGCCACGAGGAGACCCGGCGACTGCTGCTGCGCGACGATGACCCCGCCCGCCCCATTCCGGACGTGACCTTCTCCGACAGCTACACCCTGGAAGTCGGCGGCGAGCGGGTCGAACTGGCCTGGCACGGGCCCAACCACTCGCCGGACAACATCTACATCCACTTCCCCGACCACGACACCTTGATGTTCATCGACGTGGTCAACGCCGGCTGGATACCCATCTACAACCTCAACCTCAGCGACGACGTCATCGGGTACACCGGTGCCCCGGCCATCGCGCTGGACTACCCGTGGACGCACCTCATCAGCGGGCACCTGGGCCGGGTGGCAACCCGCGAGGACGTCGCGATGCACCAGCAGTACCTCGCCGACATCGAGGCCAGCTCACGCGAGGCGCTGGCCTCGGTCAACCCGGCACCGATTTTCCAGCACTACGGAGAGAACGTGTGGGCCGCGGTCAGCGCCCACCTCGACGCCGTCACCGAGCACGCGGCCGCCCCCGTCATCGCGAAATACACCGGCGTGCTGGGCGGTGCCGACATCGAGATCTTCACCAGGACCACGACGTTCGCGATCATGCAGTCGATTCGCCTCGACCGCGGCCCCAGCGGCCCGGTCCATCCATGACCGCCTGGCGCTACTTCGCCGGCCGGATCATCGCCACCTCGCCGTTCTCCGCCATGGCCGCAGGCCGATGATCACCCAGGCCGCCGGCCGCATCGGCGAAGTGCTGTGGCTCGGGCGGGCCTGGCCTGGTCAGTGCTGTCCGGAGAAGATCTCCCGTACCTCGCGGGCGGCGTAATAGACGAGCACGTACCCGGCGGCCGGGTCGGCCCACCACCAGCCGAGCCCGGCATTCAGCGCCAGCCCGAGCAGGACGGCGGCAGCGAGAATCCCGTCGATCATCGTCACCCGGCCCTCGGTCCGCAGCACCGGATTGTCCAGCGCCCGGCCGGTGCTGGCCTTGCCGGTGGCGAGCGCGAACATCACCGCGGCGGTTACCGCGGTCCAGATGATCCCGAGCGCCGAGTGCCGGGGGTGGTAGCCCGCTGCCAGTACCACCGTGGACTGGGCCAGGAGATAGCCAGCCAGGGCGGCGAACGCATAGCCGATCAGCCGCAGGCCGCGGCGCTGGCGTTCCGCGCCAGTACCCGACAGCTCCCAGATGACCACCGTGGACGCGCCGATTTCGATCAGGGAGTCAAGGCCGAACCCGGCCAGGGCCACTGAGCGGGCTGCGACAGCCGCGAAGGCCAGGACGACGATCCCGGCGACGTTCCAGGCCAGCGTCGCGTACTCCAGGGCGAAGCCCCGGCGCAGCAGAACGTCCCGTGCCGTGCCAGCGGCAGAGGTCACCGGGCCAGTCTGTCAGGCTGGCCGAGGGAGGAGACGGGGAGGTCGTGAGTGCCTGACGTGGTGGGGAAGCTGCTGGCCTTCGTGCTTCCGCTGGGCCTGGACTCCTTCGCCGTCGCCGCTGCGGTCGGGGCCGCGCAGGTGACGACCGCGGGGCAGCGGCTGCGCATCTCGCTGATCTTCGTGATCTTCGAAGGCGGCATGCCGCTCATCGGCCTGGGCGCGGGCGCCGCCCTGGCCCTCGGAATCGGGGAAGTGGCTGGCTACCTGGCAGGCGCCGCCGTGATGGCGATCGGAGCCTGGATGCTCCTGGCAGGCGACAAGGACGACGACGAGAAAGCCACCCGCATCACTAGCAGTCGCGGGCTAGCGCTCATCGGCCTGGGGGTCAGCATCAGCCTGGACGAGCTGGCTATCGGCTTCACCATCGGCCTCACTCGGCTGCCCGTCGTTGCCGTGATCGTGGCCATCGCGGTCCAGGCCTTCATCGCCGCCCAGCTCGGCCTGGCCCTCGGCGCCAGGATCGGCGAACGCTGGCGGGAGCGCGCCGGACAGGCGGCCGGGGTCGCTCTTGTCCTGCTCGGCGCCTACCTCATTGCCGAGCAGCTAACCCGGTGATCGTGCATGCGCGTGATCACAGTGCAATTAGCACGCCATTACCCGGTCTTGACTCATAGGGCACCTGGGATAACGATGTGGCTGTCATGTGCTGCCGCACGGGCCATGCGGCAACAGCGTTGCTCCTGCGCTGTTAGCCCCCGAGCGCCCGGAGCACGGCGCTAGCCGCGCCTGAACGCTCCTCGGGGGCGAGGTCCCCTGTGATAGGTGAGGCACCGAACAATGCCGTTCAGAAGGAAAAACCTCTACCGCCTGTCTGCCGTTCTCCTCGGCCTAGGGCTGCCGATCTCGATGCTGGCGGCGGCCTCGCCAGGCGCGTCGGCCAGCATGGCGAAACCCCAGCACTCCACCGTCACCTCCTCCAGCCTGGGCAATTTCTCGCCGACCTTCACCGGCACCGCCGCGACCGGCTGCGCCAGCGGATGCAACCTGCTGACCGGCCCGTTCGTCTCGCCGTCCACGGCGTCGTTCGCCGTGGGATCAGCCAAGGCCAAGGCCGCCGCCAAGGCAGCCAGGGCCGACATCGCGGCGCGTAATGCCGCGGCGGCCCGCCTGGCGAACCCGTCCGCGCTGGCGCACACCATGCCGTCGCCGATGGTCTCCAAGAACGGCCCGGACCCGGCCCCGCCGTCGGTGAGCTGCGATCCGCCCGGATCTGGGTGCGACAGGATCAGCCTGGGCGCCGACGGCGCGAAGGGCGTCAAGGGCCTCAACGCTGTGGACAGCGGCACGCTGAGCACCAACCCGAACGGTGACATCGAACCCGCCGACCAGGGCCTGTGCGCCGGCAACGGGTATGTCGTCGAGGACAACAACCTCGGCGAGATCCTGATCTTCAACACCCGGCTCAACCGGATCTCCTCGGTCATCCCGCTCGACACCGTGATGGGGCTGACAGCTAGGGGCTGGAGCAGCGGCGGCGACATCATGTGCCAGTACGACTACAGCAACGGCGGGCATTTCATCTTCACCGAGTTCGCGTCCGCGAGCACTGAGGCGAGCGGCGGTCCGTTCTCGGGCTGCTTCGCCGGCGTGGCCAACACGTGCTTCGAGGGCATCGCGGTGACGAAGGGCTCGAACCCGTTCGGCCCGTACAACGACTACTTCCTCAACGCCAACTACAACCCGGCCGAGCCCGGTGCTCCCTTCCTGCTCAACGACTTCACGAAGATCGCGGTCACCAGGGACGCGTTCGAGCTCTTCTACGACGAGTTCCCGCAGGTCACGCCCGGCGTCGGCGGCGGCGGCTTCAACGGCGCGCAGGAATTCGCGTTCGACAAGAACGCGCTCGAGCGCGGCCTGCCCGTCACCCTCCCGAACGGCAAGGCTGATCCCTTCTTCAACGTCGCGATCGAGAACATGGGCACGCTGGCGACCCCTGACGGCACCTGCGCCTCGGACAACAAGTTCCACCGGCCCGGCATCACCTGCTGGTTCTCGGTGATCCCGACGATGCCGCCGGACCCGGCCCAGTACGACAACAGTCATGGCGGATCCGGGTTCATGCTCGACAATCTCGACTTCTATGGCCAGGGCGACAACCGGATCGCGGCATTCGACTGGACCGGGCTGAGCGCGCTCAACAGCTTCGGCTGCGTCGCCTGTGGTCTGGTCCACTTCGGCGGACAGCTGTTCTCCGGCGTCAATCCCTACTTCGGCGAAGGCGTCGGCGCCCCGCAGAAGACCGGGCCGATCCCGCTCGGCGACGAGTGCGGCGCGGCCGGCCTGAGCACTGGCACGAATCCGCCCGCCAGCTGCCCCGAGGGCCCGATCGCGACCAACGGCGACAACTTCACCCAGGCCTCGCAAGCACAAGGCCAGCTATGGGGTGCCATCAGCACCGAGACCAGTCAGTCGTTCGCCGGTGAGTCGGCCCCCGAAACGCACCAGAGCGCGGCGTTCTATGTCATCGGCACCAGGAGCTTCGACCGGTCGGGCGTCTTCACGCTGACCAGCCAGGGATACGTGTCGCCGGCCCATGAGGACCTGGCCTTCCCGGTCATCGCCGCACCCGACTATGGCCCCGCGGCGCTGTTCTTCACCCTCACCGGCAACGGCGGCCCGACCGGCGCCGACAACGGCGGCTTCTTCCCGAGCACCGCGTTCGGGCGGCTGCCCGCCGGAGCCGACAACCTGCAAGGCTCCAGGGTCAGCGTCGTCGACCTCGGACAATCACCGGAGGACGGGTTCGGCGAGTACCAGGGCTTCCCCGGCCGCACGAGCCCGCGCTGGGGCGACTACAGCGCCGGCGTGTACGACCCACTCAGCAACAAGATCTTTTTCTCTACCAACTACATCCAGTTCCCGAACTGCGCGCCTCCGCAGTTCACCCTGACCCTGGCCACCTGCGGCGGCACCAGGGACGCCATGGCCAACTGGGGCACCTCAGTTAACTCCGTCACACCGTAACCGCGAACGAACCCGAGCGCCCCCGCCCAGCCGCGGGGGCGCTCGGCGGTCCGCCGAGCTCGGCCCCGGTGCCTGACCGCGTCTACGGGCTGTCAGCTACTCCGCCAGGCGCGCGGAGTTCGGCGGCCAGGTTGCAGGAGGAGCGGAGGGTGTCGGGGTGGTCGGGGCCCAGCACCCGGCGGCGGCGCTCCAGCGTGTCCTGATCCAGGTCACGAGCGGCGTGCACGTCGCCCAGCTCCCGCAGGTCGGCGGCCAGGTTGTAGGCCGAGTACAGCGTGTCGGGATGGTCTTGGCCCAGCACCCGGCGGCGGCGCTCCAGCGTGTCCTGATCCAGGTCACGAGCGGCGTGCACGTCGCCAAGCTCCCGCAGGTCGGCGGCCAGGTTGTAGGCCGAGTACAGCGTGTCGGGATGGTCCTGGCCCAGCACCCGGCGGCGGCGCTCCAGCGTGTCCTGATCCAGGTCACGAGCGGCGTGGACCTCGCCCAGCTCCCGCAGGTCGGCGGCCAGGTTGCTCGCCGAGCGCAAAGCGCTGAGGTCGTCCTGGCCCTGCATCCGGCGATGGCGGGCCAGGTTGTCCTGGTTGAGGTCGCGAGCGGTCTGCACGTCGCCCAGCATGCGCAGGCCGAGGGCCAGATTGTGGGCGGAGTTCAGGGTGTCGGGATGGTCTGCGCCCATGACCCGCCGGCGACGCGCCAGGGTGTCCTGGTTCAGGTCACGGGACTCGGCGTAGCTCCCCAGTTCCAGGAGCGCCCAGGCGAGATAGTGCGCGGCCATCAGGGTGTGCTCATGGTCCTCGCCGAGCCGGCTGCGCCACTGCTGGTGAAGACTGCTGACCACATCGCGGGGAGTCCGGGCATCGCCGCGCTCAATCAGGTACCAGCACACCCGGCGGACCAGCTCGCGCAGAGCGGGGTTATCGGTGGCGGCCAGGTCGGCAGCAAGCACGTGCGGCATCAGCTGTGCCCACCGGGCCCAGGTGTCGGGGTTCGGCGGGTGGCCGGGGTCGCTTGCGGCCAGGATTGCCTCGGCGCACCGACGTGTGGCCGCCGCGCGAGCCGGGGTGAGCTGGTCGCGCAGGATGGCTTGCGTGAGCCGGTGCATCTGCAGACCGCGGTGATCAACGCGGGCCAGTGAATGCCCGGCGAGCTGGGCCAGAGTCTGCCGCCAGGCCAGCGGGTCGGCAGCCTGGGCGGCAAGCTCGTCAGGAAGCAGGCCGGCGGCCCCGGTGAACAGGTCTTCAGGGATCGACTCCGGGGCGAGAAAGGCGCACAGGCTGGCCAGCTCAGCGGCAGCCGGGTCGTGGGCGGCCAGCCGAGTCGCTGTCACAGCCGTGGCCGCGGCCAGCGACCGCGGGTAAGACCCCGGAACGGCCAGGTCAAGCAGATGTCCGGCACGGGTTTGCAGCATGCCCTGATAGTGACTCGCCGGCATTCCGGTACTGGCCATGAAGCCGGCGGCCTGAGCGATGGCCAGCGGCAGGTCGCCGAGCGCGGCGGCGAGCCGCCCCGCGTCGGCCTCGGTGAGTCCGGGAGCCCTGCGCTGCAGCATTTCGATCGACTCGGCCCGGATAAGTACATCTACCTCGATTGAGGTGGCCACCTCGTCCCAGCCACTCCGGCGCGAAGTGATCAGCACGTGCCCGCCGCTTCCCGGCAGCCAGGGCATCACATCAGCGGGTCCGGCGGCGTTGTCGAAGATCAGCAGCCACCGGCCGCGCCGCCGCAGTTCGGCCAGTACCGCGGCTCGCACGGCCTCGTTCCCTGAACCAGGCGGAATGCATCCCAGTCCCTGGCCAAGGCTGGTCACCTGATCCCCGATGAGTCCGCTTTGCTCGGCGTTGATCCACCAGGCCAGGTCGTAGCTTCCGGCGAAACGGTGGGCGTACTCGGCGGCCAGCTGCGTCTTGCCCACCCCGCCCATCCCGTACAGGGCCTGCACCACCGCTGGATGGCCGCCCTGCAGCCCCTCCCGCAGCGTGGCCAGCAGGCCATCGCGGCCGGTGAACGCCGGATTGCGGGCCGGGATGTTCCACAACCGCGGCTCTGCCGCGGCCAGCCCGTCACCGGAACTCCGCATGGCAGTCAGTACCTCGGCGGCCGGGATGCGCCCGCGGGCCGCCTCGGCGAACACCACGCTGACTGACTCGGCCATGCCCAGCGCCCCGGCCAGCAGCGCCGCGGTTTCCTTGCGCGCAGTGGGGTGGATGCCTCGCTCCAGGTCACTGACCGCCCGCGGGGAAAGGCCAGCCGCCTCCGCCAGCTCCTCTTGCGTCAGCTTCGCCTCGTCCCGTAGCTGCCGCAACAGCCCGGCAAACGACAGGAAAGACTGCTCCGTCACTGCCAACGCCCCTCGCAAGCCCACAGCCCGAACCCTCACCACCGCATTACGCCCGCTGAGGCTGGGCGATGACACTGCGCCAACGGTACGGCGGCCCCGGGCGGCGCGCTATCTCCCGCGCGCGAGCACCCGGTACTCCGCCAGCTCCGGCGAACGCCAGGCGCCCGACGTACCGGACCTGTCCTGAAAATGCGGCCAGGAACCCCGGGCAAGCGTTCGTGTGGGTCTTATGTGGGCGGCTGCGTGTGGTGCGCGCACCAGCCGCCCGTGAACCTGGGACCAAAAGCCATTGACGCTATGAGGCGCACACCAGGAGCGCGCCCGGGCCAGCCGGCCCGCAGGGACGCTCGCGCATCTCACCTCGCCGCCGGCCTCTCAGCACGAAAGGAACCCACGATGCGTGCCAGACTCATGACACTTGCCGCCGCAGCCGCCGCGCTCGCGACCGGCCTCGCCTTGCCGCCCACCACCGCCCAGGCGGCAGCCGCCCCGGCCCGCAGCGTGCCGAGGCCGCACCAGAGCCTGTACGTGGCCGGGTATCAGCAGACTGGCTGCCACCATCAGGGCTATCCCGTCTACGTCGAGATCAGCGGAACCATCAAAGTACCCGCAGCAACGGACATCAACGGCACTCCCGGCATTTCCTACGACGTCTACAGCTTCGGCGGAAAGAACATCGGGGTCAACGCCGGGGTAGAGGTGGACAACTCCGGCGGGCAGGCGTTCTACACCGCCTTCGGCCAGTGGAACAGCACGCGGACCACTGCCTTCTCGGTACAGCCGGGAGACAAGCTGCAGGTGACCATCGAAGACGAGGGCTCCTCCGGGTACCTGGTGGAGATCACCGACGACAGCACCGGTCAGGAATGGGCCGCAACCAACCCCGACACCAGCGCTAACCGGTGCCAGGTCGCCGCTTACGAGAAGTCGCTCTACCCCACCTATGACCACACCACCAGGACCAGCGCGATCGCGTTTCGCTTCACCCGCGTGTGGTGGGGGGAGAAAGGCCAGGGCAAGGCCAGCGTGAGCAAACTGCTGGGCAAGCTGCCTGCCCACGCCAAGCTGAACCGGTTCAGCCTCGTCAACACCCACGGCTCCACGGTCGCGGTTACCTCCAAGCCCGCCGACCACAACAACAACTTCACCATCACGGACAAGTAGTTCCGGTCACCGGCACGGGGACCATCGCTCCCCCGCGTCGACCGGGACTTCGATGGCACCGGAGCTAGCCCAGTCTGCGGGGTGGTGGTCCCTGGCGACCACCACCCATCCGGCTGCTTTGACGCCTGATCGTGCTCGGGAGCCAGCAAAATGTTCCAGGTGGCCCCGTTCCAGTGCTGGACGGCTGGACGGAGGGTGCGGGGATTAGTCAGTGACGACCGCAAGCCGGCCGCCCACACGTCGGACGCCGAGTGAGCCGCGATTTCCAGGAGACCGACGTGCAGGCCGGGACCGGAGTGGACGGCTAGTGCCACGAGGCGCCGTCCCACGACTCGACCAGGGTGCCAGCGTCGGACCCGAAGGCGGTACAGGCCAGCCGCCCAGGCCCGCGTGCCTGGCCCGCAGCCCAGCATGCGGAAATACCCGGGATGCCCCGGTCACGCCAGGCCGGCCCACAGGTACCGGGCGCCGATGGCCAGGACCAGGACGCCGACGACCCGGCGGATCAGCGCGTCGGGGAGCCGGGACTGGATCCGGGCTCCGGTGTAGCCGCCCGCCAGCCCCCCGGCGCCCAGGGCGATCCCGGTTGCCCAGGCCGGGGCCACTGATCCGGGCTGGTGCACCGACAAGATCGTGAACGTGACGACTCCCGCCACCGAGGTCAGGAACGTGGACCCCAGCGCCGCCGGGGCCACCACCGCGGGCGGGCGCCCCGAGGCGATCAGCACCGGCGCGAGGATCGACCCGCCGCCGATGCCGTAGATCCCCCCGGCGCACCCCACCGCCGCCGCCAGGACCACCAGCACCGGCGCCGGGATGCCCCGGCCGGGCCGGTCCGCATCACGCGGCCGGGGCGCTCGCGACAGCGCCAGCCACGCACCCAGCGGGGTCAGCACCGCGGCGACGACCAGGTCGAAGACCCGGGCGCCGGGCAGCAGCTCCACCCGGATCACCGACCCCCCGACCACACCGGGCAGCGTCCCCGCGACCAGCAGCAGCGCCAGGCGTCCCCCGGTCTGCCCCTGCCGCCAGTACCGGTACAGCGCCCCCGGCGTCGCCACCACGTTGTACAGCAGGTTCGTCGGCGTCACCGCCGGGCTCGGCGTCCCCAGCACGCTGACCTGAAACGGCAGCAGCAGCACCGCCCCGGAGATCCCCGCCGGGGTCGCCAGCACAGCGATGACGTAGGCGGCGACCAGCGCCACCACCTCAGTCCACCCAGGCCCCAGCATCCGGCACACAGTAGCGATCAGCTACCCCGGCAACGCCGCGATGACCGGCTAATTGCGCCAGGCAACCCGCACCAGCACGCCCGGACAGAGCCCGGCCCGGGGCCAGGAATGATTACAGTGTTACGCTCCTGTGATGAGCGAGCCGCCGACGCTGTACGAGTGGGCCCAGGGCCGCCCGGCCATCACGAGGCTCATCGACTGCTTCTACGACCGCGTGGAGCGCGACGACCTGCTCAGCCCGTTCTTCCCCGGCGGGGTCAGCGCGGAGCACCGCGAGCACGTGACGACCTGGTGGTGCGAGGTCTTCGGCGGCCCGGCCGACTACACCGAGCGGCTCGGCGGGTACCCGGCCATGCTGGCGCACCACCGCGACCTCGGGATCACGGCCGAGCAGCGGTTCCGGTTCGCATCGCTGATGAGCCTGGCCGCCGATGACGCCGCGCTGCCCGACGACCCGGAGTTCCGCGCCGCGCTCGTCGGCTACCTGGAATGGGGCACCCGGCTGGCCATGCACAACTCCCAGCCCGGCGCGGACGTCGCGCCGCAGGCTCCGGTCCCGCACTGGGGCTGGGGCGTTGCCCCGCCGTACCAGCCGTAAGGACATGTATCCGGTTTCTTGCAACCCGCCCGCCCCATGCCCGCCATCGGCGGCTAGCCGTCACGGGCATCTGCGGCCGCATGGTCGGCCGCCGGACCGGGCATCGCTGGGAGCCCAGATCGCTCGCTTAGTTGTCAGTTAGGCTGACGCTCTGGTAGCGTCGAGCAGATGTCAGACGCACTGACAAATTTCCCGGGCCGGATGCGAATCTGGGCTACTTGTTTCGGCTTGCCCATCAGCGGTTCCGCGCTGCGCTCGAGGATGCGCTGCAGGAAATAGGGCTGTCCGCGCAGGAGTACGTCATCCTCAGCGTGTTCGAGACCCGGCCAGAGCTATCGACTTCCGAACTAGCGCGGATCACCCAGGTCACTAGGCAGACGATGCACACCGCCGTCCTCGGGCTCGAGACCGCCGGCCTGCTCGAGCGCAGATCCAAAAACCAGAGGGTCGTCCTCGTCCGCCCGACCAAACACGGCCTTAAGACCCTAAAGGCTGCAACAGACCGCGTCCGCGCGGTTGAGCGGGCAGCGCTCGCCGGTCTCAGCCGCAACGAGGTGCGAGCGGTGCGGACCTGGCTTGCCAATGTGGCCGCGATCCCAGCGAGCACTCGACAGATCAGCGTCGAGTGAAGGAGGAGCGCATCATGACGCTCGAGGAACGTATCCACCAGGCCGAAGCCGATCTATTCCATGCCGTTGGAGCGAAGGTCGACGAGTCCTTCCTGCGCCTCGCCAGCACCAGCTTGCGCGTGCGGTTGCTGGCAGCCGGCAGCGGCCCGCCACTGGTTCTGCTCCACGGCGTTTCGCTCAGCGCTGCCGCGTGGGCGCCCCTATTTACTGCGCTCCCGGACCGCAGACTGCTCGCGATCGACCTTCCCGGTCACGGGCTCTCAGACCCCGCCTCCTATCGACGTGGTCACGTTCGCCAGAACGCACATCAGCTGATCGAGGACATCCTCGACGCACTCGAACTCCACGAAGCGCCCGTAGTCGGCCACTCGCTGGGCGGGATGCTAGCGCTCTGGTATGCGGCAACTGGCGCCCAGCGGATCTCAAGTCTGGTCGCGATCGGAGAGCCCGCGGTCGCGCTCCAAGGCGTCCGCGTACGGATGCCGCTGTCGCTGCTGACGGTCCCCGGCGTCGGGGTGGCTACCTTGCGATCTCCCAGCCCTCGTCCTGCCTATCGACGCCTGCTCGCCCGAGGCCTCGGCCCAGCGGAGGTCGCCGCCGCACCGGACTCGCTTATCGACGCGCTGCGCCTATCCGCCCGTCGACCGGGGAACGCGAGAACTGTGACCTCGCTGATGCACGCGATCGACCACTTCCGACGGCCTCGGGCCGAGAGCGTCCTCACCACCCAGCAGCTCGCCGCGATCTCAATACCCACCATGTTCATCTGGGGCACAGACGCTCCGTACCTCTCCGCGAGCCGTGCCCGGCCGTCGATCGACCAAATCCCCAACGCGACGCTTCACGAAGTCCCCGGAGCGCACGGCCCCTGGCTCGTCGACACCAAGCACAGCGCGGAGCTAATCCAAACGCACCTCACCAGCACCACGGCCGGGCAGCGACTCCCCCGCAGCACGACACTCCAACCCTGACATTCGCGCCGTGGCGAGCCCAGGCCAAGCGCCGCATACTGCCGCGCCGTACCTACAATCAGGCGGATCTAGTCCCACCAGAAGGTCCAGGCGGGCGACTCCATCAGGCTGGCGGTGATCCGGGGAACGTCGTGCAGGCCTCGCCCGGCGCACTCGTCGCAGAACACGAAGTGCTCGGCGGCGATCCGCTGGGCGTGGCTGATGCTGCGCGGCGGCCTGCTCGCCAGCAGGCTGATCTCGGCGAAGCCCACTCGCAGCAGCCGGGCGCCGAACCGGTCTTCCCACGAGCGAACGACGGCGGCGACCGGCAGCGCATCGGACTGGTCCGACGGCGTCCAGCCGATCAGCGGCAGCACATCAGCAGTCCGGGCAGCCGGGACCAGGCCGATCCGCGCCGCCGGCAACCCGCCCAGGGCCTGGGTCAGCTGCTGCGGGCTCAGCAGCGTGTGCTCCGGCGGGGCCAGGCCCGGGAGCTGCCGGGAGAACGGTGCGCGCATCGCCTGCCAGTCCTCATCGTCCTCATCGCCCGGCTCGCCGGTGGGCATCTGGCCGTCCCACATCTGCGCCAGCACCTGCTCGGCGTCCAGGTCGTCAGCCCCGGCGGGGTCGACCGGGAGGCTGAACTCGCCGGTATCCCACGGCCGTGCCGGGTCCGAAAGCAGTCCGCCCAGCAGGAACGGCACCAGGCCAGTGCCGGGACGGAGCCCCGACAGCACCGCCCAGACCCGGCCGGCATCTGCCACCGCCTCGCGAGTCACCCAGGCAACCGGCACGCCCGGCCCGCGGCCAGCGTATATTCGCCTGTCCGCCGGCAGCGTCACCGGTCCCAGCCGCAGATCTCCCTCGTCGGGCAGGCCGCCAGCGGCCATAGCGCCCACCCCCTCCCGGCCAGGGTCAGCACGTCGAAGAACACGTCGGTGCTGCCGTTGGACATGCGCACCTCATCATGCCCGGACGCAGTGAAGCGGTTCGCCACGCAGCCATCGTGACACGCGCAGCGGACGGCCAGCACCCGCCGGGCCCGAACGCCGCGCCCGGCAGCCCAGGCCCGGCACGGCCGTCCGTCCGGCTTCCTGGCCGCTGATCAGGCTGCGGATGATGCGCTTGGGCCCGGCCGGACATCCACTGCCGCAAGCCCGTTCACGAGGACGCGTCTGCTGATCTGTCAGGCCGCGCTGTCACCGTAAGTCTGCGTCAGGCCGGGCGACGCCGAGTGACCCGGCGAGGAACGCGAGCTCGTGCCGCAGCAGCTGGCTGTCGGTGTCGGTCGGCATGTGGGTGGTGCCGGACAGCGGCAGGACCTGGTGCGGCCGGCCGGCCGCGAGCAGCGCCGCCGACATCCGGAGCGTGTGCGCCACCACCACGTTGTCGTCGGCCATCCCGTGAATCAGCAGCAGCGGCCTGGTCAGGCTGGCGGCCCCGGTTATGGTGGAGGACCGGTCGTATCCTTCCGGGTTCTGTTGTGGCAGGCCGAGGAATCGCTCCCGCCAGTGCGTGTCGTAGAGCCGCTGATCGTGCGGCGCGGCCCCGGAAACGGCCGCGTGGAACACGTCGGGGCGGCGGATTACGGCGATGGCCGCGAGCGCCCCGCCGTAGGACCAGCCGCGGATCCCGACCCGCCCCCGGTCCAGGTCGGGGAACTGAGCGGAGATCGCGTCGAGCGCGTCCACCTGATCGTCCAGCGGTGCGGAGAGGGTATCGCCGAACACGGCCTTCGACCATTGCGGCCCGCGGCCGGGCGTGCCGCGCCCGTCCGTGACCAGGACGGCGAAGCCTTGCTCAGCGAACCACTGGTCCTCGCAGAACGCCGCGCCACGCACGCGGACCACCCGCTGCGAGGCCGGGCCGCCGTACGGGCTCAGCAGCACGGGGAGCCGCGTTCCCCGCCGGTACCACGACGGCAGCAGCAGGGCAGCGCGCAGCTTTCTGGCGCCGAGAGTCAGCCACGTGATCCGCGGCTTGAGCACCGGTTCAGCCTCGAGGCTGGCGATGGCCGCGCGGGTCCCGTCGCGCCAGGCGACGGTGACGGCGCCGCCGCCTTCGGTGCGCGAGAGCACGACGACAGTGCCGCCCGCCGCCTCGCCGTCGTGCACGCCAGGGTCCGCACTGCACCGCGACAGGCCCTGCCCCGGGTCGTACCGCCACAGGTGCCGCTCGGTGGGGTCGCGTTCATCGGTGGCGGTGAAGTAAATGGCCTCGCCGTCGGTTCCGCTGACCCAGTCGACGTGCAGTCCGTCCGGCGTGACGGCGGCGCCGCCGACCACCAGGCGCCGGGAGCCGTCCCGGTCAGACACGGTGACCAGGTCCCCGGCGCTGGTCCGCGCCGGGGTGCCGGGCGCTAGCTCGACCCAGGCGTCGTCGCGCTCGGTGTGCAGGGGCGTTGTCTGTCCCGTGACGGCGTCGGCCGCCAGCACCATGACGGTCCGCTGGTCCCGGCTCTGCACGCTGAGCAGCGGCCCCTGGGAGTCCCACTCGGCGGCCGTCACGTACTCGTGCGCGCCGCGGTCCCAGGTGACCTCGGTCCTGCTCCCGTCAAGCCGCAGCACGTGCAGGGTGACGTCCGCGTTGGCGGTTCCGGCCGCCGGGTACCTGACCGGATGCGGCGGCCGCTCCGGATCAGCGGGGTCTGCGATCCACCAGCGCTGGACGGGAGAATTGTCGACCCGGGCGGCCAGCAGCCGCTGGCCGTCGGGAGCCCACCAGTAGCCGCGGAAGCGGTACATGGACTCGGCCGCGGCATGCTCCGCGAGGCCGTAGGAAACGTCGTCGTGCTCCGGGGCGGCCAGCAGGCGGCCCGCCCCGTCGGCCAGCTCGGTCACGTGCAGCGCGCCGCCGGTGACGTAGGCCACGCGCTGCCCCGTCGGGTCGATCCGCGGGTCCGTCACCGAGCCCGCGGCAGGCACCGGTTCCGGGACGCCGGCCGGCTCGCGCGGGTCGTCGCCGACGCGCAGCACCCACAGCCGCCCGTCCAGCGCGAACACGACCGTCCGGCAGTTCGCGTCGGCCGAGTAGGCCACGATCCCGGCTGCGCGTTCGCGTGCCCGTTCCCGCCGGACGCGCTCGGCCTCGGACACATCGCCGGGACCGAAGTTCCACGACGCCGCCGGATCGGCGACAAGCCGCTCACGTCCGCTCCCGCTCTCCCCCGCATCCTCGGCCAGGTCCAGCCGCCACAGGCACGTGACCGGGTCTTCACCGCCCTGAGTGCGGAGGAACAGCACCCGCCTGCCATCCCGCGAAACCGTCACCGCGCGCGGAACACCGAGCGTGAAGCGCCTAGTGCTGGCCAGCTGCCGGGGGAAATCGTCGATCGCCACGCCAGCACTGTGCCACGCGTTCCACCGGCGCACGACGGATTAACCGGTCCCCGGACGCGGTCCGCGCGGCCCAGGTCACCGTCCAACCGCTGCGCCGCCAGCCCTACCGTGCCGCCATGCAAATGCTGAGGTCGGGCCATCGCGGCGGCGCACCTATTGGAGCATTATCGGACCCGTTTGGCTCCGTAGCGGGCCAGCGAGCTTCGCTGCCGGCGCCGCTGAGAGTCACGTCGGCTCTCGGACATTTGACCAGATGGCAGGAAGGCTGAGAGCGTGACAGCGATGGATGACCTGTCGCGTGCCGGTGTCGCGCCCTGGGCTGTGCGCGGCCCTATGTTCAGCCAGGCCGGCCTGGCCCGGCCGGCGGTCTCGGCCGCACCGCGTGATCTGGATCGGCTGCGCGCCAGCCGCGCACGCGGACGGCTTGGCCAGCCGCTGGTGCCGACCAGCGTCGCATCGCCGCGGCTGGGTGATGAGCTGTTCGCCCGGCTTCTGTCCTACGGCACGCCGCAGGAGATTCATCGGGGCGATGTACTGTTCAGCCCGGGCGACGAAGATGCCGATCTGATCGTGGTCGCCCGGGGTTCGGTGGAGGTTGTCCGGACCGAAATGACTCACGTCCCCGCCGCGACTGTCGCGAAGGTGGATGCGGGCGGCTTTGTGGGGGAGCTGAACCTGCTGACCGGGCAGAACGTCTACCTCTTGTGCCGGGCCCGTGAGGCCGGGACGGTCCATCGTGTATCGCCGGAGCGCCTGCGGCAGCTCATGGCCACCGACGTCGAACTGTCCGACATTGTCTTCAAGGCGCTGATCGCTCGCCGTGAACTGCTGCAACGCAGCACCGCTGCCCTGGCGATGGACATCGTTGGCGGCGCCAGGTCGGCGGCTGCGCTGGCGCTGCGAACGTATGCCGCCCGGCAGCGCCTGATCCACATGTGGTTCGACGCCGACACGCCGGCCGGCCGGGCGATGATGGAGTCCTCCGGCCTGGCCGAGGTCGACTTGCCCGCCGTCGTCATGCCCGGTACCACGCTGAAACACGCCACGCCGGGAGCCCTGGCCGAGAAGCTGGGCCTCAGTTACCGTCGTTCTTCCACCAAGCCGGTTGACGTTACGATCGTCGGCGCCGGCCCCGCTGGCCTGGCGGCCGCGGTCTACGGGGCGTCCGAAGGCCTGGACACTGTCCTGCTGGACGCCGTCGGCACCGGCGGGCAGGCCGCGGCCAGCTCCCGGATCGAGAACTACTTCGGCTTCCCGTTCGGCCTGTCCGGCGCCGATCTGACCGGCCTGGCCGTGCTCCAGGCGCTGAAGTTCGGAGCCCAGCTGGCCAGCCCATGCCAGGCGGTCAGGCTAGACACCGACCGGAACGGCGACCTGCTCCGCCTGTACCTGCAAGATGGGGAAGTCATCGACAGCAAGTCGGTCGTCATCGCGACTGGCGCCCGCTATCGGGCGCTGCCGCTGGAGCGCTGGCCTGACTTCGAGGGTGCCGGTATCTACTACGCGGCCACCGAACTGGAAGCCCGGGGGTGCGCGGGCAGTCCGGTCACGGTGGTCGGCGGCGCGAACTCGGCGGGTCAGGCGGCGCTGTACCTGGCCGGGCGAGGTAGTGAGGTCTCGCTGGTCGTCCGCGGCCCGGATATCGCCGCCGAGATGTCGGCCTATCTCGTCGACCGGCTGCAGGCCCATCCGCGGGTGACCGTGCGGTGCCGGAGCGAGGTTACCCGGCTGGATGGCGGCGACTTCCTTGAGGAAGTCAGCATCACCGACCGCGCGGCGGACAGCACGCAGGCGCAGCTGTGCTCGGGCTTGTTCTGCTTCATCGGCGCCGAACCCGCCACGAGCTGGCTGACCGGGATCGCGACCGGGGACGATGGGTTCATCCGGACCGACGTCCAGCTGAACGATGATGACCTCGGGCAGTCCTGGGCTGCGCTGGGACGGCGGCCGCTTCCGTTCGAGACCAGCATCCCGGGCGTGTTCGCAGTCGGCGACGTCCACTCCGGCTCGATGAAGCGGGTCGCCGCAGCCACCGGCGAGGGCGCCAGCGCGATCGCCTCAGTGCACAAGGCCATCAACACGGTCGTCTAGCGACAGCCGCGCCGGCCCCGAACTTGCCATACCTCGGATACCACGCAGATCGGCGGGTAGGCGTAGCGCCCGCAGGGGCTCCGCTCTCAGCTCCATCTGGTGCCGTTCCAGTGCACGATCAGCGTTCTGGGCTGACTGCGGCACAGCGACCCGCCCACGGCCCACGCGCTCGTGGCTGACGCCGCGGCGACGCCGTCAAGCTGGATGTCGCAGCGCGGGCTGGGGCTGCGCAGCTGGTTCCAGCTCGTGCCGTTCCAGTGCAGGATCAGCGTCTTGTTCGTGGCCATGATTCCGCCGACGGCCCAGGCGCTGCGGGCGGACACGATGGCAACCGAGTCCAGGAATGAGCCCTCGCGGGTGACCGGGTCGTAAGGGCTCGGGGTGGCCACGTGCCGCCAGGCGCCGCCGTTCCAGTGCAGGGCGACCGTTTTCTCGCCGCCGCCTTCGCCGACCTCCCACGCATCTGAGGCCGATCTCATGGCCACACCGGACAAAATCGCCGAGCCGCCGGGCGACGGCGCACGCACCAGCTTCCAGGCGTGCCCGTTCCAGTGCGCGAGCAGCGTTTTCGAGCCTGCAGTCGTACCGCTTACCCAGGCGTCCCGGGTGGTACGCGCGGTGACGGACATGAGCTGGCTGCCGGGGCCGCCGGGATCGGGGCTGCTCACCCGCCTCCAGCGCGAGCCGTTCCAGTGCAGGATCAGCGTCCTGCCCCGAGCCAGGCCAACCGCCCAGGCGTTACGCGCCGAGGTCGCGGCCACGCCGTCCAGCACCGATGACCTGCCCGCGGACACGGGGACCTGCTTCCAGGCCCGGCCGTTCCAGTGCAAGATGAGCGCCTGGTAACGACCTGACTCACCGACCACCCAGATGTTCGCGGCCGACACGGCGTCGATGCCATTGATGAATACCCGGCCACCCGGGCTGGGACTACCCACCCGCTTCCACGACCGGCCGTTCCAGTGCACGATCAGCGACTTACTGGCACTGGTGACGCCGGCCGCCCAGGCGTTGTCCCGCCCGACCGTCGTGACCGCGCTGAGCTGCCCCGCAGCGACATACGAGGTTCCTGCCGCCGGGGCTGCCGGGCCCGCCAGCGCGGGCAACGCGGCAGCCCCGGCCACGGCCGGAATCAGTGCCAGCAGAACAAGAAACCGGACCACGCGCCGATCATGCCAAAGCCCCATCGAACTACCATCCCGAAAGCCGCCAGCGGCGTCTACATTGGCCGTCTCGGATAAGGGCATCTTTTATGGCTCGGTCATGAGCCTCAAGCAGTTGCGGGATCTGTGGGCCGCTGGACCGCCGGGTCGCTGGGAGAACTGGACCATCCCGGAGTACCTGGGTGCGACGGCCGCATGGCTGAAGAACTACGAGCAGGCCTTCGTCCACTCCGGCCTGCCGGCGCCAGCAGACGGGTGGCCTGCCTTCGCCCAAGCCGTCTGCGCCGCCGCGATTTACGGTAAGCAACTCGCCACCCATGTCGCCGTGCCCAAGCTGCCCTGCAGGCCCGCGACCCGTTCGCAGCCGGGCGCCTGGCATGCTGCGCTTAGGCTCACTGAGAGGACCGGTTTTGTGATGAGAGGCGTGGCGGCCGATCAGTGGACCGGATCACGAGACAACGCGATCATCGGCCAGCTTGATGTCACCGCCGCGGAGATAACAGAACTCGGCGGGCTCATTCAGCGTATGCCGGACCAGCTTGGCGAGGTAGAGCTCGCCGTCTTCGTCCTGGGCAGCGGTGAAATGGTCTCGCTGTCACGGGCCGAGGGCAGCCCGGTCGGGGGCTACACCCTCATCTGCGCATCCCCGGATGGGGCAAGAGTCCTGGATCAGTTTCTGCGCGAGGCAGGCCTGGGCCGTGACAGGCTCACCATTTCGCTCCTGGACTGATAGCCGGACCGCTATGGTCTCGCGCGCCTCCACCGCCAACGGGGTCTTGTCGTGGCTGCCCGCGGGCTGCTTCCCCGACGGGGACGCTCTCCGGCGGCAGGGCAGCCCGGGCCGTTATAGGGGCCGCTGGGGTCAGCGGCCCAATTCGCAAGCTCGCGGGCGAACGGTGTCCATGCCCTTTCCGGTCCCGGTGTAGTCCCCCCAAGGGGAGAACGCGACGATCGCGGCGGGCACCGGGAGCCCCGCGTCGCGGGCGGCGAGGCAGGCCGTGACGGCGTGGCCGCCGACGCGGGAGTCCCCGGCGAAACGCGATGGCCGATGGGTCTTCGCCGTTATCGAGGAGTGCGCGGTAGGCGTTCAGCGCGTCGTCGGCTCCGGCCGGGAACGGGTGCTCTGGGGCGAGCCGGTAGTCCAGCGAGAAGCCCTGAATCCGGTCCTGGCCAGCAGGTTCGCGGTCAGCTGCAGCGCGGTTTCGGGCGAGCCGGCGCTTCGCGCAGCATCGCGTCCAGCGCGAGTCGCTGGTCCCTGCTCATTTGGCCTCCTAAAGGTTTGAGTGGCGCTCGTCAGGCGGCTGCCTTCTCGACGGCGTGGTCCTGGATGAATCGGGCGGCGCGGTTGAGGGCGGCGTCGGCTTCGTCGAGGAGGGCGGCGAATGCCTGGAAGACGTGCGGAACGCCGGGGGTGATGTCCAGGATGACGGCCACGTCGTCGGCTGCGGCCTTCGCGGCGAGGCGGGTGGCGTCGTCGAGGAGCACCTCGTGTGATCCGGCCTGGATCAGCAGCGGCGGCAGTCCGGAGAGGTCGGCGAAGATTGGGCTGACCAGGGGGTCGGCCGGGTCTGTGCCGGCCAGGTAGTCCGCGGCGCGGGTGCGGATGGCCCGGGCGCTGATGGCCGGGTCGGCGTCCGCCTTGCCGACATAGCTGCTGCCGGTCACGGTGAGGTCGGTCATCGGGGAGAGCAGCAGGGCCGCCGCGGGCATCATCAGGCCCTCCGCCTGGCCGGCGATGAGGAGCTCGATGGCGAGGTTGCCGCCGGCCGACTCGCCCGATACGACGATGTGGCCGGCGCGGCTGGCCTGCCCGGCCAGGGCGCGGTAGGCGGCCGTGACGTCGTGGAGCGCGGCCGGGTAGGGGTGCTCGGGCGCGAGCCGGTAGTCGACTGACACGGCGCGCATGCCGGTCTTGCGGGCCAGGCTGGACGCCAGCCCGGCGGATCCTCTCGCGGAGCCGAGCGCGAAGCCGCCGCCGTGAACGTGGAAGATGGTGCCGCGCGGCTCGGCGTCCGCGATGTCGATGAAGATCACCGGGATGCCGCCCAGGTCTGCGGGCGTCATGCGGACGTCTGCCGGCAGGGGCTGCGCGGTGAGCATCTGCTCGAGGAGGGGGCGCTGGGCGGCGACGTCCCCGCCGAGATCGAACGGGGCGTTGCGGAGGAGCTGGTCGACCATGTCGCGCTGCTGGGCGGTCATCGCCGTTCCTTTCATCGTGGCGGGCCGGGGCGGGTGCTCCGGAGCCGGGCCGGGTTTCAAGATTTAGATTAGCGCTAATTCTATTAGTGTCAAGCTAGTTAGCTCTATGCTAGATTGTACGGGTGACCGAGGACGGAGACGACGTGACTGACCTGCGGCAGGTATTCGATGACCTGGTGAGGTTCGAGACGATCCTGTGGGGGGCGATCGACGCGCGGCTGCAGGAGGAGTGCGGCGTCGGTCTCGCGAGCCTGAACGCCATGCTCGTCATCGACGCGACACCGCTGTGCCGGGTCCACGACATCGCCCGGGCGGTTGCGATCACCGTGGGCGGCGCCAGCCAGGCCGTCGACCGCCTCGAATCCGCCGGCCTGTGCGCCCGCCGGGCCAACCCCGCGGACCGGCGCTCATCGATCGTGGAGCTGACCCCCGACGGCACGGAACACCTGCGTTTCGCCGCCCCCGTCTTCGACCGCGAGCTCGACCGCCTGCTGCGAGCACCGCTGCCCGGTACCGCCCTCACCCAGATGGCCGATGCCCTCAGCACGCTCCGCCGGTCGGCGGCCACCCAGGCAGCCAGCCCTGCGGCCGGCGGGGCCTCGAAGCGAAGCTAGGAGCTCCCCGACGACCAGCACCACCGCCCGCGCCGTCCGGCCGGGCGGACACGGCACTACCAGCAGCGACGTACCGCCCTTCCGGCCACATCGAGTTCGCACGCCAGTCATGCCGAGCCCGGAGGATTGACCGGCAGGGTGCAGGGGTGACCTGAACAGCGATCAGTGTGGTAGTCCTGTCCGCGCGTGGCCGCCCGGTTTCGCCGTGGCGCGTCCGCGGCTGCGGGTGCGCGGTGCGGTCAGCGCCGCCGGGCCGGGCGAGCCGCCGCGGGTTGCTGCGTCACGGTGCGCCGGGCAGGCCGGTCTTCGGGTGGCGCATCAGCCATACGGTGAAGGGAGCCTGGCGTGAGGCGGAGGTCTGCGCGGCTGGGGGTCGCGGTGGTCGCGGTGGTGGCCTGCGGGCTGGCGGCCGGGTGCACGGTGGCAGGCGCTCCGGCAGCGGCCGGGCCGCGGGCGCGGGCCGGTTTGCCGGCTGGGGCGCCGTTCGTGTATGTCACTGGCAAGGGAAAAACGAACGAGATCTCCCAGTACGCCTCGCTGGGCTCGGGCGCGCCGCGGCCGCTCGCGGCAGCCTACGGTGGCGGTCCGGCCAGCGTCTCCGAGCCGTCGAATCCGGTCTACCGGCAATATCACGCCTACTCGCTATGCATGCGCACGCACGGCGCACCATTCTGGCCCGAGCCGACCGCCGTCGCCCACGGCGTGTTCGATCCCCCTTACGCGTACGTGATTACCAAGCGAGTCCTGGCTCAGGAGCACGGCAGGGGCTGGCGGGCGGCACTGCGGCACTGCGCCGCGCTGGCGATCCAGGGGTCGCCGTTCACCGCAGCGCAGATGAGAAAGCTGCGCTCGCAACTGGACAAGCTCGCGGCCTGCATGCGCCGGCACGGCATCGCCAAGTTCCCCAGTCCGGTGCTCAGTCCTGCCGGCGGCGGCTTCCCGAGTCCAGGCACCGTCGTCAACTCCGGTTCCGCGCAGTTCGCGGCCGCGCAGCAGGCGTGCTGGGCGGGGGCACCTGGTTCGGCAGGAGCGGAACCCAGCCCGGCAGGAATAGTCGTGCGAGGCTACTTCGGCGCGGTGAACTCCGCCTCAGCGCGGCATGGCAAGCTGTACCGGCAGGCACAGCGCTACACCAAGTGCATGCGCACCCATGGCGCGGCCGACTTCCCAGCCGCCAGGCCCGGCCAGCACGGCTCCGTGGTCTACCCGGTGAACCCGCCGGCCGGAATGCTGAGCAGCGCCGGCTATGACCCGGCGGTCCGTGCCTGCCTGAAGGTGGCGATCCACGGCGGCTCGCCCAGGTACCGGACGCTCGTCGTCGGGGCACTGAAACAAGCAGAATGCATGCGCTCCCACGGCATCGCCCACTTCCCCTCGCCCGCGACCCTCAGCGGCGGCATACACGTCCCCGACATCACGACGCCCTTCGTCGCCACCCATACAGCGCAGTTCCTGGCGTCAGCGAAAGCGTGCAAGACAGCTGGGCTCTGGCAGGTGACCTGGTGGTGGCAAGCCGGGTCGGTGCGGCTGTGACGAGCGGCGCGCTACTGCAATCGCCGTCGCGCCAGATCGAGCCTGACGCGGGTGCGCTGTGGCCAGCAGTCCCTGGCCACGTAGCTGCCCGAGAAGTCGTGGCGGCAGACCAGCATCCCCTCGATGACGCTGTCGCCGGTGATCATGACGCGCCGCGCTCCCAGGCGATCGCCCACCGCGCCTGGTCTAGCCGCGCCTTAATTAGGCGGCGATGTGCGCGCTCACCGTCAGCACGCTGGCGGCCCGCGGCGGCAGCGGTGCCGGGCCAGATCCGGGCAGGCCGCGCCGGGCGGGATCTGGCGGTGAGTTCTCTCGCCGGCTTACGTGCCGTCGACGTAGGTCCACTCGTTGTGGTGGCGCACGAAGCGGCTTCGCTCGTGGAGCTCGCCTGGCATGCTGCCGTCGGTATAGCGAGCGCGGAACTCGACGATGCCCTCGCCGCCGAGCGGGCCCCCGCCGGTGCTGTCGAGGACTTGCAGGCCAAGCCAGCGCACGGCCGGGTCGAACCTGATGGCGGCGGGCCTGGTCGCGGGATGCCAGGTTCGCAGCAGGTACGGCTCGTCATGGACGGCGTAGGCGCTGAACCGTGACCGCATGAGCTGCTCGGGCGTGGCGGCCCGGGCCTGTCCGCGATGCAGCCGCCCGCAGCAGTCGTCGTAGGTCGCGGCGAGGCCGCACGGGCAGGCACCGGACAGCCGGACCGGGTGATGCGGACGAGGCCGGGACATGCAGTCATTGTGCCGGGCAGCCGCCCGGCAGCCCGCCCATCACCCAAGTCGGCACAGCCGCCGGCCGCATCGATCCCGCCGCATCGATCTTGGCCGCACAGCCGGTCAGATCGGCGGGGATACGCTCGGCGCTCCTGACCCAAGGTCAATAACCGAGCGCTATCGACCTCTGGCTGGGGTGATTCGGGGCGCGGACTACCTGCGCGTACGCCGAGCGCGTGGCTGGTTGCCTCGGTCGAGGTCTGGGCGGAGCGCGTCCAGGCCGTAGGCGGGGTGGCCGACGTGGGCCAGGAATGATGGCGCGAGCGTGGCGGGGTCGGCGGTGAGCCATCCGGTGATGAGCTGGAGGATCTCGGCGAGTTCGATGGCGGGTGAGCGTCCCGACGATGCGGTCCCCCTGCCGCGCGATGAGGCACCAGCTCGGGAACGTCGTCGGGCGTCGCGATGCCAAGGCCGATGTCTTTAGGCAGCGACCGGGGTCCGTTCACCCGGCCGAGTCTGGCGATCACCAGTCCGCCGCCCGGCACCGTCGGGGCGCCTGGCCTGCAGGGCCCGAGAGGGAAGGTCCCTCCCTGGCCCTGCCCCCGTGAAGACGAGGATGCCGTGCCTGAGTGCTACGCCGCGTTCCGGCCGCCGTCGACGTCGAGAACGGCGCCGTGGACGAAGCTGGCCTCGTCGCCGGCGAGGTAGCCGATGGCGGATGCGATCTCGTCCGGTGCGGCCGGGCGCCCGGCCGGGGCCATGGATGCGAGCACGTCGAGCTGGCTGCCCATCGCTTCGGTGCCCTCGGTGCGGGTCGGCCCCGGGCTGACCGCGTTGACCCGGACGCCGCTGGGACCGAACTCGGCCGCCCAGGCCTTGGTGAGCAGGGTGAGTGCGGCCTTGCTTGACCCGTACAGGCCCATGCCGGCGACCCCGAAGTGGGCGACCATGGTCAGCACGTTGATGACGGCTCCCTTGCCGCGGGCGGCCATGGCGGGTGCGAGCTCGGCGACGAGGATGAAGGGGGCCTTGACGTTGACGGCGTAGACGGTGTCGATGTCGGCGTCACTGGCGTCCGGGGTGGGCCCGAAGGGAAAGACGCCGGCGTTGTTGACGAGGATATCGACGTGGCCACCGCCCAGCTCGACGGCCCGGCGGGCGAGCGCGCGCACCGAATCGGCGTCGGCCAGGTCCGCGGCGATGAAATCGGCTTTCCCGCCCGCAGCGCGGATAGCATCGACCGCCGCCTCGCCGCGGCCGGGATCACGCCCGCTGACCAGGACGTGCGCGCCGCGTCGAGCCAGCCCGACGGCCGTGGCGCGTCCGATGCCGCTGGTCGCGCCGGTGACCAGGGCCGTGCTCCCGGCAAGGTCGGTGGAAGTCATGTGAGTCCCTTTCGCAGTGAACTGGGTTGTGCGATCCACTATGGCGAGGCAAAACTGGCTTGTCCAATCCAGTTTTCTGGTAGCCTCCGGGTATGGGCGAGAACGAGACCGGAGCGCCAGCGGGGCGCCCGCTGACCCGGCGCGGGCGCGAGACCCGGCAGCGGATCGTCGCGGCAGCGGCGGAACTGATGTTCGACAACGGGGTGGCGGAGACCACGCTGGAGGACATCCGGGCGGCCGCGGGGGTAAGCAGCTCGCAGGTGTATCACTACTTTGAGGACAAGCAGGCCCTGGTCCGCGCCGTCATCGACTACCAGACAGACGCGGTGCTCGACGCCCAGGGGGCGCACCTGGACCGCCTGGACTCGATGGCGGGCCTGCGGGCCTGGCGCGATCTCCTGGTCGAGCACCAGCGCCGGCTCGGCTGCCGCGGCGGATGCCCGATCGGCGCCCTGGGCGCCGAGGTGGCCGAGACCGATGCCGCGGCCCGGCTGGCCGCGGCCCGGGGGCTGCGCCGCTGGGAAGGACGGATCCGCGAGGGATTCCAGGCCATGCACGCGCGCGGCGACCTCGCCCCGGGCACGGACCCGGATGACCTCGCGCTCGCGACGCTGGCCGCCCTGCAGGGAGGCTTGCTGCTGACCCAGCTGCAGCGCGACACCAGGCCGCTCGAAGTCACGCTGGACGCCATGCTTGACCGCGTCCAGACCCTGACCGCCGAGAGGGCATAGCCGCAATCTGGGCCTCGATCGGGGCAGGGCGCCGGCGATCGTTCCGTTCAGCCGGGACTAGATCTGACGGTGTCAAGCATCAGCCGAGACGGTGTCACCCATCACCCGAGACACCGTCAACGATCAGCCGATACCGATTCGTCAAGCATCAGCCGAGAACGCACAACGCACAGGTGGGGCGGGTGGGGCTCGAACCCACGACCGGCGGATTATGAGTCCGCTGCTCTGACCGGCTGAGCTACCGCCCCTGGAACCGCGCGAACCGGCCTGCTACCGGTCACGTACCCTACCCGCCAATCGCCTACCGCGCGCTCAGCTGCATCTCCATGGCGTGCTCCACCAGCGCGATCAGCGTGGCCTTCGTGGAGCCGCGGCCCCGGGCGTCACACTGCACGATCGGCACCCGCGGGCTGATCGACAGGGCCTCCTGGACGTCGGTGATGGCGTGCGGGAAGTCTCCGTCAAAGCCGTTGATGGCCACGATGAACGGCAGGCCAGCGGACTCGAAGTAGTCCACCGCGGGGAACGAGTCGGCCAGGCGGCGGGTGTCAACGAGCACCACGGCGCCGATGGCGCCCTGGATGAGGTCGTCCCACATGAACCAGAACCGGTGCTGGCCCGGCGTGCCGAACAGATAGAGGATCAACCCGGCGTCGAGGGTGAGCCGACCGAAGTCCATGGCCACGGTCGTGGTGGTCTTGTCGGGCGTGTGAGACAAGTCGTCGACGCCGTCGCTGGCCGCGGTCATCACGGCCTCGGTGGTGAGCGGCGTGATCTCCGAGACGGCGCCGACAAAGGTGGTCTTGCCCACACCGAAGCCGCCCGCTACGACGATCTTCACCGAGGTCATCGCGGCGTCCGCGGTCTCGGCGGCGGCGAGCTTAGAGCTTCCGAAGTCCACTGAGCACCCTTTCAAGCAGGTTCATATCCGGGCGACCTTGTTCGTGATCAATCTGGTGGACCCGGACCAGTCCATCCATCGCCATGTCGCCGATGAGGACGCGAGCAACCCCCAGGGGCATCCTGAGCACCGCCGAGATCTCCGCGACGGATCTCCAGTCGCGGCAGAACCCGAGAATGGCCTGGCACTCGGGACTGAGCACGGACAGATCGCGCGCCTCGTAGTGCGAGGCCGCGACCATCGCCTCAATCTGAAGGTGGTACTTGGGTTTGGTCCGCCCGCCAGTGACCGCGTAGGGACGGACGAGCGAGCTCCCGGAACTGGCCTGAGCCGTTTCGGGAACGAAAGGATCGCGCGGAGGAGGAGCAAAGCCGGCGGAGAACTCAAGCTGAGGATCGGGCGGATTACCTCGCCCGGCTGAGTTCACACGATCGGCTGGCTCCCATCTATCGCGGCCAAGTCCGGCCACCGCAGCCTCCTGTCACTATCGGCCACCATCGGGCCAGCCTGGGGGCGGCAGGCTCCCGCGGACTTCCGGAGTCAGGGCGCTGCCGACCCGCTCGACGAGCAGCGCCATCTCGTAGGCCACCAGGCCCATGTCGCAGTCAGCCGAGGCGAGGACCGCCAGGCTCGAGCCATCGCTGATCGCCATCACGATCAGCAGGCCGCGCTGCATCTCGACCACGGTCTGCGTGACGGCGCCACCCTCGAACACCCGGGCGGCGCCCTGGGTCAGGCTGGTGAGACCGGAGGTGACGGCCGCGAGCTGGTCGACGCGGTCAGCAGGGAAGCCCTGCGAGAACGCCATGGGAAGCCCATCGGCGGAGACAACGATCGCGTGGGCAACCGAGGCGACACGCTCGACGAAGTTCGTGATCAGCCAGTTGAGGTCCTGCGCCGGCCGAACTAGCGGACTCACGGGCGCTCCTTCCAGTTGTGACAGGCATCCTGAGGTCCGGTGCCTGGCTGCACGCCAGTCACCCTAGCGACCCTCAGGTGACCGAACGGCGTTTCGATCTTAAGCATGACCATCCCAGACACTTCATGCCACCCGTCATCGGGAACCGTCGTCCTCTCCGGTGTTCTGCTCGCCGCCGGTGGCGGCCGCACGCCCTTCCTTCACTCCGCGCTGGAAGCTGGCGAACCGGTCCCGGGTCACCGACGCCGACCGCGCCGGCTGCGGTGCCGCTGGCTCGGATGAGGCGGTTCCTGGCACGAGATTAGCCTTTGGCACCCGCTTGGGCAGCCCGGCTGTCGTAGTCCCCGCGGACGAGGGGGCGGCGGCCGCGGCGGCGGCCTGCCAGCCGGAGTCGGCGGGCGAGCTCCAGCTGCTGGTCTGTGGCGGACGCCGCGGCCTCGGCCTCCGCCTCCTGCGACCAGCCGACCGAACTGCGCCCGCGCCGGAACCAGTCAGACTCGACGGCCTCGAAGATGGGCAACCGGTACTCCTGCGTCTGCTCAGCTGGCGGCACGACGACATCGTCCCCGGACGGGCTGGCGTCCCAGCCGAATCCGGATGGGCCCCCGCCCGAGCCGTTGGTGCCGCTGGCCGGGGCCGCGGCGTCGGTGTCCTGCCCACCAAACCCGGTCCTGGCCACCGAAACCGGTGTCCAGCGTCGCGCACTGAAGTCGGTGACGGCCGGCGCGTTGTACACCCCGGACGCCGAGGCGGCGGGCTGGCGCGGGCGGCTGGGCCGGAGCGGCGGGCTCGGCGGGCGAGGGCCGGCGGAACAGGTCGCTGCCGCCTGCGCCGGGCCGGCTGAACATGTCGGTGCTGCCGCGGACGGCGACGTCGTCGTCGGCGTCCCGGTGCTCCACGACGCGCTTAGGCAGCTGCTGGCCGTTGCCGCTGGACAGGGCGGACGGTCCGGCGGGGGCGCTGGCCGCGGGGCCGGCCTGCTCGGCGCCGGGCGGGTCGGGCCAGCCGGCGAACGGGTCGTTGTCGACGACGGGCACGGGGCCGGTGGCAGGATCGACGGCCCGCTGCGGCGCGGTGGCGAACGGCTCGTCGTCCGGCTCGTCGGCGGGCTGCGGGCTGCTGCGGAAGGCGGGCAGCGGGCCGGTGGCCGCGGGCGCGGAGCGGGAGTTTCCGGGGTGCGGGCCGATACCGGGCACGCGCCGCGGGCCCAGGTGGCCGTTCTCGTGCACGTCGCCGTGCAGGGAGGCGAACTTGGGCGTGCGGGAGGCGCTGACCTCCTGGGCGGTGGCGGCGCGCTCGTCGACCTGCTGGCCGGCGTTGAAGCTGGCCAGGCTGGGCAGGCCGGGGCTGCCCAGGGCATCGGCGACGCCGTCGGTCATCGGCGCGGCGCTGGCACTGCCATCCCGGCTGATGACCTCGTCGGGCAGCCAGACCAGGGCGGTGAGGCCGCCGGAGGCGGCGGGCCGGAGCCGGACCCGGATGCCGTGCCGGGCGGCCAGCCGGGCGACCACGAACAGGCCCATGCGGCGGGAGACGGCGACGTCCACGACCGGCGGGTTGTCCAGCCGCCAGTTGGCGTGGGCCATCTCCTCGGCGCCCATGCCCACACCCTGGTCGGTGATGTCGAGCAGCACTCCCCCGCTGCTGAGCAGGTGCCCGGAGATGGTCACCGGAGTCTCGGCCGAGGAGAACGAGGTAGCGTTCTCGGCCAGCTCGGCCAGCAGGTGGACGGTGTCGTTGACGGCGTGGCCGCGGACCGAGATGCCCGGCTGCACGTTGAGGCTGACCCGCTCGTACTGCTCGATCTCGGAGACGGCGGCGCGGAGCACGTCGACCAGGGCGACGGGCTGGTTCCACCGCCGGGACGAGTCGTGACCGGCGAGAACCAGCAGGTTCTCCGAGTTGCGGCGCATGCGGGTGGCCAGGTGGTCCATGCGGAACAGGCTGCCCAGGCGCTCCTCGTCCTGCTCGCCCTGCTCCAGGTCGTCGATCAGGCGGATCTGGCGCTCGACCAGCGACTGGCTGCGCCGGGACAGGTTGACGAACATCGCGTTGACGTTGCCGCGCAGCTGGGCCTCGTTGGAGGCCAGCCGGAGGGCCTCGCGGTGGACCTGGTCGAAGGACCGCGCGACTTCACCGATCTCGTCGGTGCTGTCGACATCGATGGGCTCGACGTCCAGCGATACGGACGCGCCGTCGCTCTCGTTCATCTGGCGGACCGCGTCGGGCAGCCGCAGGCCCGCGACCTCGAGCGCACCGGCCCGCAGGCGGCGCAGCGGCCGGACCATGGACCGGCCGACGATCGTGGTGAAGATCAGCGCGAGCAGCAGGGCGATGACCACGGCGGCACCGACGATCAGGGCCGTCCTGATGGCCGAGTTGCGCAGCACGTCGGCCCGCGACGAGGCCGCGGCGGCCAGCGACGTGGTCACCCCGCCCATCTTCTTGTCGACCGTGTTCGACATGGCCCCGTACCAGTCCGACGGGCTGGTCGCGTCGCCGCGCAGCGACCCCCCGAGCGAGATGGCCTGGGCCTCCTCGGCGCTGGCGTCGGGGTCGGCCGAGTTGGCGGCGGCGGTCCACTGCCGCAGCTCGCCGACGCTGGCGGACGCGGTGAACGTGCTGAGGTTGCTCTGCTGGGCCGACTCCGCGTTTTGCAGCGCGGCCAGCTCGCCGGGGCCGAACCGGCCTTCCCAGATCGCCGCGAACAGGATCGCGCGCTGCTCCGACGCGCTCTCCTGCATGGCGGACACCAGGCTGAGGGCGCGGACGGTCTGGGCCAGCTGCGGGTCGCTGGCGGACTGGGAGATCTGGTCGTCCAGGGCCAGGACGTTGTTGATCACCGTGGTGTACTTTTCCACCACGACCAGCATCGGCAGCTGGGTCCCGTCGCGGCCCCGCGCAGGTTACTCAGGCCGTTGAGCGAGGTCAGCGCGGTCTGCGCGGCCTGCTGGGCCTCCACCGCGTAGGAGCCGTTGACCTGCCCGGCCACCGAGCGAAGCTGGGTCGCCGCGCTGTTGGTGGTCGCGTAGGCCTGCTGGAGGACGGACTGCTCGTTGGCGTACTGAGGCGCGTTCCTGAAGCCCCGGCCGCCGGCCTTGCCCATCCCGATGAAGCCCGCAGTGAGGTCGCGCTCGTCCTCCAGCGACTGGGACAGCACCGCGACCCGCTGGCCCAGCGTGGCCAGCGTGGAGACTCGCTGGTAGGACTCGGCGCTGCGGATCGAGGACGCGATGGAGAAGCCACCGAGGCCGATGGCGGCCAGGGTCGGGATAATGATCAGGAGCAGCAGCCGCGATCGCACATGCCAGTTCTTCAGGGCGCGGCGGGACGCTCGGTGAGCCGCGGGGTGCGCCGGACGCGCGCCGCTGACGGCGCCAGCCGGCACCGTCCGGCTCGCCGGTTACCGGTGCCTGCGGCGCGCGACCCTCGGCCGGCGCCGTGGCCGGCGACTGGCTCGGTGCCCCCGAGTCAGCACCTGGGGCGTTATTGGTTCGGGACCGCACAGCCTCTGCGCCTCTCAACTGGCTACTGGCTACCGTGGCTCACATGACTACCGTGACGAGCCTGCACGCACGCGGGACTTGCGGTGGAAGCGACATAACTAGCCGCACCCCTTCCTCAGGTCAAGGCTCCGCGTGGCAGGACAACACAGCCGGCAAAAACTACCACCAGCTAGTCGGTTGCCGTGCATCAATACGACGAATGACTCAGAAGAACCGATAGTACGCGATTGCTTGCAGGATCGCTCGTCACGAGTAGGGTACTGCCTGGCATAGCGACAGTCTTCCGAACTGTCCGTCTCGGTATGCCAGGCTCGTTCAACCTTTCCCTAGCACGTTCGGAGGAGGCTCGTGAGGCTCGTGAGGCTTGCGCGGCCCAAGGCCCCCCTAAATCATCCTCGCGTCCTGGCCGCAGCGGCCGCGACCCTGGCGGTGGCCGGGCTGACCGCCGGGTGCAGCGGCGGATCGGGCGGCACCGCCGGCGCCACGGGCACGATCACGGTGGCGGCGATCAAGGGCGTGGACACCGCCCCCCTGTACGCCGGGGACAGCCCAGGCGGCGCCTTCGCCCGGGCGGGGATCAACGTCAAGATCGACAACTTCACGTCGGTCGCCTCGGAGATCTCGGCGCTGCGGCAGGGCAAGGTCGACGTCGCCGCGGGCGACTACGTGGACTTCCTGTACGCCGAGTCGCAAAAGCCCGGCCTGCTGATCGTGGCGGACGGCTATCACGCCGGGCCCGGCGTGATGGAGGTCCTGGCCAGGCCGAACTCAGGCATCACCTCGCCGAGGGACCTGATCGGCAAGAAGATCGGCACCCCGTTGCCGCAGGAGCTCACCAAGGAGCCCAGCGGCACCCCCTACAGCCTGGAATCGCTGGCCGCCCAGTCGGTGCTGAACGACGACAACATCCACCCGGGGAAAATCACCTGGGACCCGATGCCCGCGGCGAACCTGGTCCGGGCCCTGGGCCGCGGCCAGGTGAACGCGATCGTGGTCCAGGAACCGTACATCTACGAGGCTGAGAGCAAGCTCGGGGCCATCGAGGTATTCGACGCGTGCAGCGGGGCCACCTCCGACCTGCCGCTGTCCGGCTACTTCAGCACCAAGGCCTACGCCAAGCAGAACTCGCCGCTGCTGACCGCCTTCCGGAACGAACTCCAGAAGGTCCAGGCCAACGCGGCCCTGCCGGGGCCGGTGCGCACCGTGCTGGCCAGCGAGAACGGGATGGCCAAGTCGGCCTCGCTGATCACCATCGGGTCCTACCCGACCACGCTGAACCCGGCCAGCCCGACACGGGTCTCCGCCCTCATGTTCAGCTTCGAGATCCTGGACGCCGACCAGAACATTCCGGCCATGATCTTCCACTAGCGAGGGTCCGGACCCGGACCGGAAGGCCGGGTGGCACTGGAACGCCAGTGCCACCCGGCCTTCTCGCGTCCCGCGGCATTCTTAGTCCCGCCGCATTCTTACCCTGGGCTCTTGGATCAGCCGCGCAAGGCTCCTGCGTGCAAGGCTCCTGGGGTCTCCTGATTGCGGGCTCCCGGTACCCGCAGGACTGCTCTGAGCCCGCGAGCCATGGCCAGCTCACCGCGGTCGGTGCTAATGGCACAGCCGGAATGGCTCGATAAAGGACGGAGCCCGGGCAGGATCCAGCCCTGCCCGGGCTCCGCCCGCCGCGCCTGACGCGCCTCGCTTAGCCGTTAGACCACTGCGCCTTCGGATACTGGATCTGGGCGGAATTCGGACTGCCCGCCCAGAACCTGGACGAAGTTGCCGTTCTGCCACTGGAAGGCGAAGGCGACGGCCTCGTGGTTCTCCCCCAGCTTGTCGAACTTCGCCGGTCCCTGCACGGTCTGGAGGGTGACCCCGCTGTGCAGGTAGCCCAGGATCTTCACGTTATTGATGCTGTGCGTCGCCTTCGACCGCGTCGGCGGCGACCTCGCCGGAGGAGAACGCCTCGGCCACGTCGGCGTTCATGCCCGCGGCGGTGCCGCCGTACTTGGCGATGTACTCCTCGACCATGTTCTCGCTGAGCGCGTTCGCGTAGCCACCATCCCAGCCGCCAGGCACCATCACGCCGTTGGAGTCGGCCTTGCCCACCGTGCCCTCAAAGGCCTGGCCCTGGTCCGGGCCCGACACCCCGATGAACAGCTTCGGCTGGTACTTGCGCTGCTCGAACACCTTCATGAACGTGGCGACGGTCCCGACGTCCGTGGAGCCGAGGATGACGATCTGGGCGTTGCTGCTAGCCGTGGCCTCGGCGGACCGTGGTAGGCGGTAGCCTCCGCCTTGTTCAGGTCCTTGGTCGCGGTCACCTCGTTGATGCCCTTGGGCAGCGAGGTGTAGGCCGTCCTGATCCCCTGCTTGTGCAGCTCCAACTGCGCGGTCGCAACCGCAGGCAGGGAGAACGGGTCATTCACGCTCGGGTAGGCCGCCGACGTGGGCCGCTGGCTGGACGGCAGGCTCTTGATCCAGTTGATCAGGGGCCGCATGTAGTCGGACGACCGGCAGGCTGGGGCTGAACACGTTGTGGTACTTCTCGTCGCCCTGCGGGGTCCTGGAAGACGCCGTTGGCGTCGCCCGCGCCCTCGATCATGGCGAAGTGGTAGGGCCCCACGGCCTCGGCGGCCGGCGCGGTGAGCAGTGACGAGAACGGGCCGAGCGTCAGGTTGACGTGGTCCTGCACGATGAGCTGCTTGTACTGGGCCTTGGTCTTGACCGGATCGCTGTTGTCGTTGACGATCTTGAGCTTGACCTGGCGGCCGAGCAGCCCGCCGTGGCTGTTGACGTCGCTCTGCCAGAGCTCGTAGCCCTTCTGGAACGCCTGGCCGTCGGCGGAGAAGCCGCCGGTCAGCGGGAGCGAGATGCCGACCAGGATGTCTGGGTTCGAGCCGTTCTGGGCGGTGGCTGCGCCACCGCAGCCAGCCAGCGCGGAAGCCGTCATCGCGGCGGCCGCGCCGAGTGCGAGAAACCGGGCCGGATGAAGTCTCATCCCGGTTTGCTCCTTCCTCGGTCGCGAATATTTACTCGCTCGAAGGCCGACAGCCACGCGGCCCGGCGCCTCAGCGGGACAGTCAGGGAGAACCGGCGAAGCCGGTACAAGACAGCGAGTCAGTGGCTCACCATACTGCATCTATGGGTAGATAAGTCCGGCAGATGGGAGACCTGGCGCGTTCCGTAAGAAACCGTTACCGGCGTCTTCGGATCCCGCGTCGCCTAGCCGCCTTCGCGGCTGAGTCCCAGCTCACGGGCAATGATCATGCGCTGGACCTCCGAGGTGCCCTCGCCGATCTCCAGCACCTTGGCGTCCCGGTAGAAGCGGGCCACCGGGAACTCGTTCATGAACCCGTAGCCGCCGAAGATCTGCGTGGCGTCCCTGGCGTTGTCCATCGCCGCCTCGGACGCGGTCAGCTTGGCGATGGCCGCCTGCTGCTTGAACGAGCCGCCGGCCAGCATGGCCGCCACCGCGTCGTACCAGGCGAGCTGGGCCAGCCGGGCCCGCGCGTCCATGTCCGCGATCTTGAACTGGATGGACTGGTAGTGACCGAGGTGATGGCCGAAGGCGGTCCGCTCGCCGACGTAGCGCAGGCACTCGTCCACGCAGCCCCGGGCCAGCCCGGCCGACAGGGCCGCGATGGCCACCCGCCCTTCATCCAGGGTGGCCAGAAACTGGGCATAGCCGCGGCCGGCCTCGCCCAGCAGGTTGCCCTCGGGCACCCGGCAGCCGGAGAAGGCCAGTTCCCTGGTGTCGCTGGCGCACCACCCGACCTTGGAGTACTCGCGGCTGACCGTGAAGCCCGGCGTGCCGGCCGGGACCATGATCGAGGAGATCTCGGGCCGGCTTCCGGCCCGGCCGGTGATGGCCAGCACCGTCACCACCGAGGTGATCGAGGTGCCCGAGTTGGTGATGAACGCCTTGGACCCGTCGATCACCCACTCCCGGCCCGTCCCGCCGGCCCCTGCTCCAGCCGGGCCGTGGACCGCATGCCGCCGGGGATGTCGGACCCGCCGCCCGGCTCGGTCAGCCCGAACGCGGCCAGCCGCTCCCCCCGGCACAGCGGCGGCAGCCATTCCTCGCGCTGCGCGGCGGAGCCGAAGCGGAAGATGGGCATCGCGCCGAGCCCGACGGCCGCCTCCAGCGTGATGGCCACCGAGGAGTCGACCCGCGCGAGCTCGTGCAGGGCCAGGCAGAAGGCCAGGTAGTCACCGCCCATCCCGCCGTATTCCTCGGGAAAGGGCAGCCCGAACAGCCCGAGCTTGCCCATCTTGGCGACGATCGGATAGGGGAACTCGCCGCGCTCGTAGTACTCGCCGATCACCGGCGCGACCTCGGCGCGGGCGAAATCCTCGACGGTGGAGCGGAGCGCTTCCTGCTCCTCATTGAGCGTGAAGCCAAACATAACCGCGATGCTACCGGCCGGTTCGGGCCCTGCCCGGGCGGCGGCGAGCCGGGCGCCGGAATCCGAGTCCTGGTAATCACCCGGCCAATCCGGGCACCGCCGACGGGGTCTCAGGCGTTACTCTCTCGTGCGGGCGGCCGTCGCGCAGATCGTGACCACGGCCGCGACGGGCTATGTACTACTGGAGGACGTGATGGGGACGCTCACCTGCCCAGCCTGCGCAACCGAGGTGAAGCCGGCGGACCTCATCTGCTTCACCTGCGGTGCGAACCTGCCGCGCAACGACGCGCCGGAGGACGAGCAGCCCGCGGCGACGATCATGCAGGAGTACCTCAAGCGTGACGACAAGTCCGGGCCCATCTCGGCCTCGGTGCTGCGGCTGTCGTTCCCGACCGGCAACGTCGAGATCCCGGCGGGCACCTCGCTGCTGCTGGGCCGTGACCCGGCCGAGTCGCTGGTCGCCGCGGCGTTCTCCAGCTACGAGAACGTGTCCCGGCGGCACGCCACGATCACCATGGACGACTCCGGCCACGCCACCATCCGCGACGAGCACTCCACCAACGGCACCTACGTGAACGGCGACCGCGTGCTGCCCGGCATCGCGGTCCGGCTGGCCGACGGCGACGTGGTCCGGCTGGCTGCCGACGTCACGGCCGAGGTGCTGCTGCCGCGCCAGGAACTGGACCCCTCCTCGCTGAGCCGGCCTGACCTGCCCTGATTGCCTCGGCTTGCCCGCGCGCCGGGCGGACCCCTCAGCCGGGATGACCCGGAAGTTGGGCAGGCCGTAACCTAGGCTTCGTGGGCCAGCCGGATCGACGTAACTGTCAGGTCATCACCGGGTCGCGATGATCGACCTGGAGCTCTCGTGGCGGGAAGCGGCGATCGCGGCCGCGGCCGTCGCGGTGGCCTCGGTGGCCATGCGCCGCAGCCGGCGGCCCCGGCTGGCCGCGGTAAGCGTGTTCGGCCAGGAGACCGCGCTGATCCTCGGGCTGTTCGCGCTGTGGCAGTACGCGGGCTCGTTCGGCTTCGTCGGGCCCGGCGGCGCGCTGGGCCGGGGCCGGTGGATCTGGCATCTCGAACGGGTGCTGCACCTGCCCAGCGAGACCACCCTCCAGCAGGCCTTCCTGCCGCACCCGCTGATCATCCAGTTCTTCAACCTGTACTACCTCAGCATGCACTTCGCCGTGCTGATCATCACCCTGATCTGGCTGTTCGCGTGGCACCGCGCGGCCTACCGGCGGCTGCGCACGACGCTGGTGCTGTTCACCGGCGCCTGCCTGGTCATCCAGTTCGTCCCGGTGGCGCCGCCGCGGATGCTGGCCGGGACCGGGCTGGTGGACACGGCCATCCTGTACCACCAGTCGGTCTACGGCAGCGTCGCGGGCTTCGAGGCCGACCAGCTCTCGGCGATGCCGTCGGTGCACGTGGGCTGGGCCATCCTGATCGCCATCGCGGTGATCGGCACGGCCCGGACCAGGTGGCGCTGGCTGATCCTGCTCTACCCGGCCCTGACCACGCTGGTCGTGGTCGTGACCGCCAATCACTACTGGGCTGACGGCATCGTCGCCGCCGCGCTGCTCGGCCTGGTCCTGCTGGTCCAGGCGGCCGGCCGCTGCCTGGCGGCCAGGCTCCACCACCGCCGGCACCGGGCCAGTTACCGTGCCGATTCGGGTCTACTTCCGGAACGCCCGACATGGGATGATCTAGCCACCCAAGATCACCTCGGCATCCGGGAGCACCATGACGACATCACCGAGGACGCAGAGTTCTCCCGGTCTTCGTCGCGACGCGATCGGCCTGCGTGAGGTCACATTCCAGAGCATTACCGACATGGCCCCCGGAGCCGCCATCGCGGCCTCCATCCCGGCCGGGGCGGCGTTCGCGGGCGGCTCGCTGCCGCTGTCGGTGGTGTTCGCGCTGGTGGCCTGCCTGTTCTGCGCCTGGTCGATCGGCCTGCTGGCCAGGGAGATGCCCTCGGCCGGGTCGCTGGCCACCTACGCGGCCCGCGGCCTGCACCCGTCGATCGGCTTCCTGACCGCCTGGGCCTACGTGCTGGTCGGCCTGCTGATCCCGCCGCTGGTGCTGCTCCAGCTCGGCTTCACCACGGCGGCCACGCTGAACTCGGAGTTTCATGGCTACCCGGCGAACCTGTGGTGGCCGTGGTCGCTGGCCGGCGCCCTGATCGTCATGGCCGCCGGGTTCTACGGAATCAGGACCTCGACCCGGCTGGGCACCGTGCTCGGCCTGTTTGAGATCGGGGTTTTCGTTGTCCTGGCGGTGTTCCTGATCGTGCACGCGGGCAGCCACAACACGCTCAGCGTGTTCGGCACCTCGTACACGCCCAAGGGCTTCCGTGGTATCTCCGGGGTGATCGGCGGCTCGGTCTATACGATCCTGGCTTTCGGCGGGTTCGAGGGGGCGGCCCCGCTGGGCGAGGAGGCCCGCAACCCGCGCAAGACCATCCAGCGCGCGGTGCTGCTGGCCACCCTGCTGATCGGCGTGCTGTACGTGTTCACCACCTACGCCGTGGACGTGGCCTTCGGGCCCAAGGGCTTCTCCGCGTTCGCCGCCGAGACCGGCGGCGCCTCCTGGGAGGGCCTGGCCAGGGCGCTGTACGGGCTGTTCTGGTTCTTCGTCTTCCTGGCCATCGTGAACTCGACGATCGCCAACGCCAACGCCGGGGTCAACGTGTCCAGCCGGACGGCCTACGCGATGGGCCGGATCGGCGCGTTCCCCCGGCTGCTGGCCCAGATCCACCCCCGGCACCACTCCCCCGTCACGGCCATCCTGGTCGGCACCGTGGTCACCGTCGGCGTGACCCTGGGCCTGGGGCTGGGCTACGGCCCGACCGAGGGGTTCTTCATGATCGGCACGGGCCTGGTCATCATCCTGGCCGCGATCTACATCCTGATGAACGCGGCGTGCATCGGGTACTTCGCCCGCAAGGGCCGCCTCAACCCGGTGCTGCACGTGCTGATCCCGGTACTGGGCATCGCGACGTTCATCCCGGCCTGGCTGACCTCGGCGGGCATCAAGGTGTTCTCGTTCGTGGCCCCGCTGTCCCCGCCGGTGTCCTACATGGGCCCGGCGGTCGGGGTGTGGATGATCCTGGGCCTGATCTACCTGATCTACCTCTACCGGACCTCCCCGCAGCGGGTCACCGAGGTCGGCCTGGTCCACCTGGACGAGCCGGCCGCCTAGTGATGCCCGGCGTGGCCGCCCGCGTGCCCGCCGGCGTCGGCCGACGCGCTGGCCGCGGCTGAGATGGCCGCCGCCGTGGACGCCTGCACGGCGGCCTGGATGGCGGCGTCGGTGGCGGCCTGGATAGCGGCGTCGGTCGCGGCCTGAGTGGCCGCCTGCGTCGCCGCCATGCCCGAGGCCCTGGCCGCCGCGCCGGCCGCGTCCACCGCCGCGGTGACCGGCATGGACTGGCCCTTTCCGACCTCGGCCAGCCGCCAGCGCAGCGGGCGGTCGGCGAACCTCGGGTACAGGTGCCGGTCCAGGCCGACCGCGTGGGCCAGCCCGCCGAACGCCGCCTGGGCCAGGCTGACCGGCCCGGCCGACTGGGCGATGGCGTCGAGCCGCGCCCGCGCCCGGTCGGCCCGCTCCGGCGCGGTGACCACCCAGCGCCTGCGGCCCAGGAACCCGCGCGGCTCGCTGCCCAGCGCCCCGGCCGCGACCAGCCGCTCCAGGTAGGCGTCCCGGATCCCGCGCCGGGGATGACCGACCCACGTCTTGGGCCGCGGCGGCCGCCGGCCGGTGAGGCTGTCCAGCGCCGCGTCCAGCTCGGCGTCGCCGGTCGGGATGGCGTTCAGCACGGTGATCTGGCGCTGGTCGACCTGGACCCGGCGCAGCGCGGCCAGCCGGATGAGCTCGGACCCCATCAGGCCGTAGTTGATGCGCGAGATGGTGACGATCGACCCGTCGCGGGGCCGGACCGACAGCAGCAGCAGGTCCTCGCCGAGCCGGCTCAGCTCCTCGGCCAGCTCAGGCGCGGCTCGGCCGGCGCGGGCGCGGGCTCGGGCGCGGGGGGTTCCATGGCGGCGACCCTAGCGGCCGGGCGCCCGGGCCGGCCATATCCGGTCCGGCCAGACTCCCCTAGCCGCCGGCCGGACTAGCTAGAGGCCGAGGAAGCGGCGGACGTCGGCCGCGTCGGCGGCCAGCGCCTCCTGCGCCGCGGCGGACACCTCAGCCAGCCAGTCCAGCTCGACGACCCCGCCCGGCAGGCGCCAGGTGGCCACCGCCCGGCCTTCTACCAGGGCGAACGGCCGGAACAGGCCGTTCACGGTGACGATGCCGGTGTGCTGGCCCAGGATCGGCTCGCGGGACACCCAGCCGTGCAGCAGCGGGTCGAAGGACCCGAGCAGCCGCGGCGGCGGCAGGCCGTGGTCCCGCTGGCCGGCCAGCGCGGCCAGGTCGGCCAGCCCGTCAGGGCGCTGGATGAGCTCGGCCGAGATGGCGGTCAGGCCGCTGCGGGCGTCCCGCAGCGGCAGGCCCGCCCACCTGGCCAGGTCGCGCTCGGCGGCGGGACCGTGCCCGGCCAGGAACCGCCGGGCCAGCTCGGCGAGTGCCTGAATTCTGTCAAACGGCCTCGGTGGCCCCAGCCACTCGCGCACCAGCACGTAGGCGTGCTCCCGGCCGGCCATCGGCCCGCGCACCGCGATGCCGCGCAGGCAGGCCAGCAGGAGTTCGTGGACCAGGGCCTGGCCCTCGGTGCGCACCCCTGCCGCCGCGATGCGGTCGCGGAGCTGGGGCCGGGTCAGCGGCCCTTCATCGGCCAGGGACCTTCTCGATGACCGCGACGGCCCGGTCGGCGGCCTCCGGCGTCACGCCCTCCTGGGCCAGCCGCCGGGCGTTGCCGGTGACCAGCGGCGGGGTGGTCAGCGCGTGCAGCCACCAGTAGTCCTCGCGGCACACCAGGTGCAGGGTGCCCCGGTTCAGCCAGGTGATGAGCAGCGTGCCGCCGGTCAGGGCCCGGTCAACGTCGGCCGCGGTCAGCCCGGCCGACCGGGGCCGGATGGCCAGCCGGGCCCCGCGCGGATCCTGGCCCTGCACGGCCAGCAGGCGGCCGGTGACCTCCTCGGGACTGCGGGCCGGCGGCCCGGTCAGCAGCTGGGCCGCGAAGCGCTCGGTGATCACGGAGCGTGGGCCACGCTGACGCTTCTTGCTGTTATCACCGCGAGGGTCTTGCTGTTATCACCGCGGGCCGGCTCCCGCGCCGCGCTCGCTGTCCAGGGCCTGCATCTGGGCCGCGTCGTAGCGATCCCCCGCGACCTGGCCCGCGGGCACCGCCGCCTCCAGGCGGGCCAGCTCGTCCGGGCTGAGCCGCAGGTCCAGCGCGCCCAGCGCCTCGGCCAGCCGGTCGCGGCGCTTGGTGCCGATGAGCGGGATGATGTCCTCGCCGCGGGACAGCGCCCAGGCGAACGCGAGCTGCGGCACGGTCGCGCCGTGCTCCGCCGCTATCTGCTCCAGCGCGGTGAGCAGGTCCAGGTTGCGGCGCAGGTTCTCGCCCTGGAACCGGGGGAACCGGGACCGCGGGTCGTCGCCGGCCAGCTCGCGGGCGCCTGCGCTGAGCAGGCCGCGGGACAGGATGCCGTATGCCGTGACGCTGATGCCCAGCTCCCGGACCACGGGCAGGACGTGTTCCTCGATGCCCGCGGCTCATCAGCGAGTACTCGATCTGGAGCCCGCTGACCGGGTGCACGGCCTGGGCGCGGCGGATGGTCTGCGCGCCCATCTCGGACAGGCCCAGGTAGCGCACGTAGCCGGCCTGGATCATCTCGGCGATGGCGCCGGCGGTCTCCTCGATGGGGACCCGCGGGTCCAGGCGGGCGGGCTGGTACAAGTCGATGTGGTCGGTGCCGAGCCGGGTCAGCGAGTAGGACAGGAAGTTCTTCACCGCCGCCGGGCTGGCGTCGTAGCCGACGAACGCGCCGCCGGGGTCGCGCTGTCCGCCGAACTTGACCTGGATGAACACCGAGTCGCGGTCGACGCCGCGCAGCGCCTCGCCCAGTAGCAGCTCGTTGTGGCCCATGCCGTAGAAGTCGCCGGTGTCCAGCAGCGTGATCCCGGCGTCCAGCGCGGCGCGGATGGTGGCGATGCTCTCGGCCCGGTCGGCGGGCCCGTAGATGCCCGACATGGCCATCAGGCCCAGCCCCACGCGGGAGACCTGCGGGCCGCCCCGGCCCAGGGCCACCATGCTCACTGCCATCCGCCTGCCTCCGCCCGCGACGCCTGGAAAACCATCCCGGACGAGCCTACTCAGGCGCGGTAGACCGCCTCGCCCTGGACGTAGGTGGCCGCCACCGGGGTGCTGGCGATGTCCGCGCTGGGATGCTCGAACGGATCCCGGCCCAGCACGACCAGGTCGGCCAGCTGGCCCGGCTCGATGGTCCCGGTCTGGCCGTCCAGGTGGTTCACGTACGCCGAGCCGAACGTATACGCGGCCAGCGCCTCGGCCAGGTCCAGCCGCTGCTCCGGCAGGAACGGCTCGGTGTCGTAGCCCTGCAGCGACCGGTTCACCGCCACGTGGACGGCCCGCATCGGGCTGGCGCTGCTCACCGCCCAGTCGCTGCCGGCGGCCAGCCGGGCCCCGCTGGCCAGCAGGTCGCGGAACAGGTACTGGCGGGCCGTCCGCTCGGGGCCCAGGAACGGGATGGTCAGCTCGTCCATCTGCGGCTCATGCGCCGCCCACAGCGCCTGCACGTTGGCGGTCACGCCCAGCCGCGCGAACCGGCGCACGTCGTCGGGGTGCACCACCTGGAGGTGGGCGATGTGATGCCGGTTGGCGCTGGCCCCGCCGGGCCCGTTGGCGGTCCGGGCGGCCGCGATGGCGTCCAGCGCCTCCCGCACCGCCCGGTCGCCGATGGCGTGCAGGTGGACCTGGAAGTGCTCGGCGTCCAGCCGGGTCACGTACTCCCGCAGCGCCCCGGGGTCCACGTAGGACAGGCCCGAACCATGATCGTGGCAGTGTGCCGGGTCCAGGTAGGGGTCGATCATGCCCGCGGTGAAGTTCTCGGCCACGCCGTCCTGCATGATCTTCACGGTGCCGGCGCTGAACCGGCCGGCCTGGCCGAGCTCGCGCCGGCTCCGCAGCTCGTCAAGCTGCTCCGCGCCCCTGGTCCGGTCCCACCACAGCGCGCCGCGCACCCGCGCGGTCAGCCGGCCGCTGGACGCGGCGGCCAGGTAGGCGGGCAGCGGGTCGGCCGAGCCCAGGTAGCTGCCCACGATGGCGTCCTGCCAGGCGGTGATGCCGCGCTGGTGCAGGTGCTGCTGGGCCAGCAGCAGCCCGGTCACCTGCTCCTCCAGCGACAGCTCAGGGACCACGGCCGACCAGGCTGGCCGCGCCCTCGTGCAGGGTGCCCTGCGGCGTGCCGTCGTCCTCGCGCTCGATCCGGCCGTCCGGCGGGTCCGGCGTGTGCCGGTCAAGCCCGGCCAGGCGCAGCGCCGCCGAGCTGGCCCAGGCGCCGTGGCCGTCCCGGTTGAGCAGGAACGCGGGCCGGTCGCCGACGACGGCGTCCAGCGCGGCGCGGCCCGGCGTGCCGCCCGCGAACCACTCCAGCCGCCAGCCCGACCCGGAAATCCACTCCTTCTCGGGGTGGGCCGCGGCGTAGGCGCCGATCCGGTCCAGCGCCTGCGCCAGGGTGGGCGCGCCGATCAGGCTGCACCCGACCATGGCCACGCCCGCGAACGCCGGGTGGACGTGGGCGTCCTGGAAGCCCGGCAGCAGCGCCCGGCCGCGCAGGCTGACCACCTCGGTGCCCGGCCCGGTCAGCTCGCGCAGGCTGGCCGCGTCCCGGCCCAGGGCCGCGATCCGCCCGCCGGCCACCGCCACCGCCCCGGCCGGCCCGCCGTCAGGCGCGACGGCCCTGGTCATCCGCCGCGTCGTCGCGTCCGCGGTGTAGATGGCTCCGCCCGAGAAGACCAGTTCCGCCTGGGTCGTCATCGCCTGCCGCCCCTTCCCTCCATCGGACCGCGCGGATGGCCGGCATGGCCAGGACCACCGCGCTGCTCAGCGTCGCATAGCCGGCCGCGAACGCCAGCACCCGTCCCGGCCCGGCCAGCCCGGCCACCGGGCCGATCACCGCGTAGCCCGCCGCGCCCAGGGCGTAGGCCCCGGTCAGCGCGAACGCCGTCGTCCGGGCGAGCAGGCCGGGCGGCACCCGCTGCTGCATCACCGTGGACCAGTAGGCGCCGAACACCGCCGAGGCCACCCCGGCCGCGCCCGCGCCCGCCGCCACGGCGTACCAGGGCGCCCGCAGGGCCAGGGCCAGGCACGGCGCCGCGTAGCCGAAGGTGGCCGTGACCGCGACCCAGGGGACGGCCGGGGCGCCGCCGACCACGACAGCGCCGGCCGCGATGGCCCCCACGGCGTTGGCCGCCGCGATGATCCCCCAGGCCCGCGCGCCGCCCAGGTACTGCCGGGCCAGGATCGGGCCCAGCAGCAGGTACGGCGCCCAGGTGAACAGGTTGAACAGCGCGAACTGAACGGTCGTGACGCCCAGCCAGCGCTGGCCGCGGAACTGCGCCCACCCCTCGGCCAGGTCCCGCAGCGGCGAGCGGCGGCCCGCGGGCGGGTCCCAGGCGGGCAGGCGCAGCCGGGCCAGCGCGATGACGCTGATCCCGAAGGTGGCCGCGTCGACGGCGATGACCGTGGCCGGGCCGGTCACCGCGATCAGCAGCCCGGCCAGCGCGGGGCCGGCCACCCGGGCCGCGGACTGGGCCACGCCCAGCACGGCGTTGGCGTCGGCCAGCCGGGCGGCCGGCACGAGCTGCGGGGTCAGCCCGCCCAGGGCCGGGGTGAAGAACGCCTCGCCCGTGCCCAGCAGCCCGGCCAGCAGCGCGAACAGCCAGATCGGCGGCCGCCCGGCGAACAGCGCGGCGGCCAGGGCGGCCTGCACGATCATCCGGCTGGCGTCGGTGACCAGCATGACCGGCCGCCGGCCCAGCCGGTCGGCGAGCACGCCGCCACCGAGCATGAACGCCACCTGGGGCAGCACGGCGGCGGCGAACACGTACCCGAGTCCGGCCGGCCCCGCGCCGCTGCCGAGCACGGCGAAGGTCAGCGCCACCGTGGACATCGCGGTGCCGAGCAGCGAGCTGGAATAGCCGGTGCAGAAGACCATGAATTCATGCTCGGATAGCAGCGCCAGGCGTCCGCTGTAATGGCGCTTCCGGCGGTATTTACTGCGAGCTCGCGCGGCCTGGCGATGCAGGTCGGCGACACGTTCCTGGTTGAGCTGGCGGATGATCTCGGGGTGCACTGGCCTGGTCCTTTCTACCTTTCCGACCCGCCAGATAACACTGTCAGAGCGACTCATGAGTAAGCAAGAAAATACCTTGTTATTGATTAACAAAGTGATTTACTGCCGCCGTCTTGCCGCAGTAAATGCGCGGCGCGGCCAGGCTAAGATAGACGTGGAAAGGGGAGTCCGTTGCGAGCGGAGCTGTCAGCGACCGGCGCCGCGGCCGGCGCGGCCCCGGTGGAGTACGCGGTCGCGGTGGAGCGGTTCCTGGCCCAGGCCTGCCTGAGCCCGGCGTCGCGCCGGGTCTACCGGATCTCGCTGGCGGGCTGGGCCTGGGCGCTGGTCGGCCAGCCGCCGCCGGCGGGCAGCCAGCGGCGCGGCGCCCGGCCGCCGGTGGTACCGCTGGCGCTGCTCGACCGGGGTGACGCGGCGGCCAAGCTGGCCGCGGCGGTGGCGCTGCGGGCCGGGCACGCCGACATCCGCACGGTGAACCGCGAGATCTCGGCGCTGCGCAGCGCGGCCGGCTGGTGGCTGGACATGGGCTGGATCGGCCACGACCCGACGGCCGGCCTGCGGCACCGCACCGCCGGCGAGGCGGCCCGCCCGGCGCTGTCCGACCGGCAGGCGGCGGCGGTGTTCGGGCTGCGGGCCGGGCTGCGCGAGCAGGCGCTGTGGCGGCTGCTGCGCGACAGCGGGTCGCCGGCGGACGAGGTGCTGGCCCTGAACGCGACCGCGGTGGACCTGGCCGGGCGCCAGGCCCGCGGCCCAGCCGCCTCGCTGGCCTGGGCGCCGGCCACGTCTGACCTGCTGGGCTGGCTGCTGGCCGGCCGCCCCTGCGGCCCGGTGTTCCTCACCGACCGCCGGGCCCCGGCCGGCGCGGCGGCGGCCGACGTCTGCCCGGTCACGGGCCGGGCGCGGATGTCCTACCGCCGCGCGGCGGAGATCTTCGCCACCCGCACCCGCCCGCTGGACCCCGCAGGCAAGGGCTGGACCCTCCACCAGCTCCGCCGCCCGGCCCGCTCCCCCGCTCATTAGCCCGCGGCCGGCGCCCCCAGAACCCAGCCCCGCGGCCCCGCGGACCCGCGGCCCTCCAGCCCCGCGGTCGCCGCGCCCGGAACGCAGCCCTGCGGCCCGCGCCCGAACTCAGCCCCGCCGGCCGCCGGTCGCCCCTCCCGGAACTCAGCCCCGCCAGCCCCGCAGTCACCGCGCCCGGAACTCAGCCCCGCCGACCCCGCGGTCACCCGCTGCCCGGAACTCAGCCCCGTCAGCCCCGCGGTCACCGCGCCCGGAACTCAGCCCCGCCGACGCCGCGGACCGCTCTCCGTCCGCACCGCGCCCGCGCGACTAGCCGCCGACCCACCCGTCACATAGCCACCGGCGGCAACACTCGCTGCGGCCGGCGTCGGGCGGGCGCCCGGCGCCGTGGGCCGGGAACGTCATGGCTGGCCCTTTGGTGCTGCTCTAGCAGCACCAAAGGGCCAGCCATGACGCTGGCACTGGCCGGATCGGAGTGCTGGAGGCGAGGGCGGGCGACGGAAGCGGGCTCCGCGGGCTTGGGCGGGCTCACCTGCTGTCACACCGTCACCGCCAGCAGCAGCCGCCCCAAAGAACGGCGGGCGGGGCGGGCGGGCAGCGTCGTGGTTGTTGCTCTCAAGTCGTTGTAGCGACGTGGTTGTTGCGACCACGTCGCTGGGCGGGGCGGGTCACCAAGCAGAGGGGACAGCGGCGGGGCGTGGGCAAGTAGGACCGGTTTGTCGGCGCGCGGGTGCATGCTGGGAGCTAGCGGCGAGAAGCCAACATAAAATCACCGTGAACCCGACCAAACCCTCGCGAGAAGCTGGGCCGCATGGAACCTGAGCCTGCCGTCATTGCCAGCCTGCGCCGGGCCGTCGCGGCCATGCCGGACGACCTGACGCTGCGGCTCCACCTCGCGAGCCTGCTGCTGGACGCCGGGCAGCACCAGGAGTCCATCCGGCACCTAGGCGCGATCGTGCACGCGGACCCGGCCAACGCCGAGGCACTGGCCCTGCTCCAGCGCGCCACGGCCGGTCCGGGGCCCGCCGCCCCGGCCGCCGGCGCCTCGGGGACCCCGGCGATGCCGGGGTCGCCGTGTGCCGGAGTTACCGATGGTGCGGAAGTGACTGGGGGTGCGGGAGCCGCCGACGGGCCTGGGACTGGGGCTGTCGGCGGGGCTGGAGCTGTCGGCGGGGCCGGGGCTGCCGGGCGGAAGACTGGCGGTCGGAGCGGCTGGGGCTGGAGCTGTCAGCGGGGCCGGACCTGCCAGTGGGGCCGGAGCTGGGGCTGTCGGTGGGGAGGATGCGCCGGAGGGCGCTGCGGCGGCGGGCGCTGCGGCGGCGGGCGGGGGCGGCGAGGAGGGGGCCCGGCCGGGGTTTGACTGGGCCGAGGCCGAGGCTGAGCTGCGCGGCGTGCTGCCGCCGATGTTCGTCACGGCCGACGGCGCGTCGGCCGAAGAGCCGGGTACCGCCCCCGACGCCTACGACAGCGAGCGGCCGCAGCTGCGGCTGGCCGACGTGGCCGGGCTGGCCGAGGTCAAGGCCCGCCTGGAGGCCGCGTTCCTGGCCCCGCTGCGCAACCCGGAGCTGCGGCGGCTGTACCACAAGAGCCTGCGCGGCGGCCTGCTGCTGTACGGGCCGCCGGGGTGCGGCAAGACGTTCATCGCCCGGGCCGTGGCCGGCGAGCTGGGCGCCCGGTTCCTGGCGGTGTCGTTCGCCGACGTGGTGGACATGTTCATCGGCCAGAGCGAGCGCAACATCCGCGAGCTGTTCACCATCGCCCGGAGCAAGGCACCGTGCGTGCTGTTCCTGGACGAGGTGGACGCGATCGGGCAGAAGCGCAGCCAGGTGCGCAGCGCGCCCATCCGCAGCGCGGTCAACCAGCTGCTGCTGGAGCTGGACGACGTGACCGGCAGCAACGAGGGCGTGTTCGTGCTGGCGGCCAGCAACCATCCGTGGGACGTGGACAGCGCGCTGCGCCGGCCGGGCCGGTTCGACCGCACGCTGCTGGTGCTGCCGCCCGACGCGGAGGCCCGCGAGGCGGTGTTCCGGTTCCATCTGCGGGACCGGCCGGTGGCGGGCGTGGAGCTGACCCGGCTGGCCGCGATGACCGAGGGCTACTCGGCCGCGGACGTCGCGCACGTCTGCGAGTCGGCGGCTGAGCTGGCCCTGCTGGCCTCGGCGCGGGCGGGCGAGGTGCGGATGATCGGCCAGGCGGACCTGACCGACGCGGTGGCCCAGGTGCGGCCGTCGATCGGGCCGTGGTTCGAGTCGGCGCGCAACGTGGCGCTGTTCGCCAACGAGGGCGGCGCCTATGACGACCTGGTTGCCTACCTGAAGAAGCGGAAGATGCTGTGACGGCCGATACGGCCGTCGATCTCAGCCGGGCCGCCACGATGATCGAGCTCGGCCGGCATGACGAGGCGACCCGGCTGCTGGCGACGGTGGTGGCGGCGGCGCCGGACAGCTCGCGCGGCTGGTGCCTGCTGTCACGGGCCCACCTGGGCGCCGGGCGGCCGGCCGAGGCGGTGGTCGCGGCCCGGCGGGCCGGGGCGCTGAACCCGGCCGACGACTGGCCGTACCGGCTGGCCAGCACGGCGCTGCTGAGCCTGGGCCGCGGCCAGGAGGCGCTGTCGGCCGCCACGGAGGCCCGCCGCCTGGCGCCGGACTTCTGGCGCTCGCACGTGTGCCTGGCCCAGGCGGCCGTCGCGGCCGGCGAGCGGGACCTGGCCAATGAGGCAGTGACGCAGGCGCTGGCCATCGGCCCGGACGAGGCGGACGTGCAGTTCACGGCGGGCAAGGTGGCTCTGGGCCGGGGCGACCTGGCGCGGGCTCGCGCCCACCAGCAGGCCGCCCTGGCCATCGATCCGGGCCACTCCGGCGCCATCAACGAGCTGGGCCGGATCAGCCTGCGCGAGCGCGACGCCAGCCGCGCCGCGGGATATTTCCTGCGGGCCGCGCGCTCGGCCCCGGGGGTGGGCATCTTCGGGCGGAACACCGAGGTCGCGCTGGCCAAGGTGCTGACCAACATCACCGTGCTGGTGGCCGCCGTGCTCGCGATCGGGATCGATGTCCCGGTGGCGACGAGGATCGAGCCGACGGCCTACACCGTGATGATGGTCACACTGGCCGGGCTGGCCTGCGGCTATGCCGCGGTCGTGGTCCGCAAGCTGCCCCCCGAGGGGCGCCGGCACCTGGTCCGGATGCTGCGGCGGCCGCAGTGGCTGCGCACCGTGGCGGCGATCATCGCCGTCGTGGTGGGCCTGGCCAGCCTGGCCGCGCTGTGCCTCACCCTGAGCCGGGCCGGGACACTGCCCCCGGCCCTGGTCGTTCTGGTTATTGTCCTAGCCTCGCGGCTGCTGGTCACGGCGATCATCCGTCGCGCGCGACGTCGCATCCGCTAAGGCTCTGCGAATTCGCTCATGCTGTCTGGGCATGCTCCACCGCCCGTGCGCCCGGAGAGTCTCCGGGCGTACGGCTGAACTGGCTGCCGGGTTAGCGGCCTGCCCGCTCACGTGTAATCACGCCGCGATCAGGCCGCGCACTCCCGGCAGACCAGCTGGTTGCCCCGTGTCTCGGCGAGCTGACTCCTGTGGTGCACGAGGAAGCAGCTCGAGCAGGTGAACTCGTCGGCCTGCCGCGGGATGACCCGGAACGAGAGCTCCTCGTTGGACAGGTCCGCACCCGGCAACTCCAGGGACTCCGCCACATCGTCGGGGTCGAGGTCGATCACCGTGGACGATTTGTCCATCCGGCGGGCCTGAAGCTCCTGGAGGCTGTCCTCAGTGAGCTCGTCGTCAGTCTTCCTCGGGCTGTCGTAGTCGGTAGCCATCTTGGCCGTTACCCCTCCATCTTCACTAACCTCGTCGCGCGGATGTAACGCTCGGGAAGCCTCGGTTGTGCCCGATTCCGGCGGGGAATTCTTCCACGTCCTAGCGCGAGGCACACCTCTACCGCCAGACACGGTGCGCGTGTCGTGCCGCCAGCCCCCGCCGGCCTGGTCCCAGCGACCGGTTTCCGGCCCGTTCGCTCCTTTGGCCTACCCTGCGTACCCGCCTCTGACCAGCAAGTAATCTGTCGGATTCAGCGGAACGAGACGGCACAAAGTGCGTATGGTACGAACCACTCATGCTGCCGCTTACGTCCGCGACGCGGAGTTGATCCGTGCCTAACGTCACCCCGCTGCGCGCCGAGGACCCCGACCGGGTCGGCCGATATCGGCTGTCCGGGCGGATTTCGGGCATGCCCGGAACGGGGCCAGTTTTCCTGGCCGGCGCCGTATCGGGCCCGGAGGTGGTAGTGCGGCTGCTGCGCGGGGGCTGGACGCGGGACCCGGCCGAGCGCGACCGGTTCGCGGCCGAGGCCAGCTCGGCGGCCCGGGTGCCGCCGTTCTGCGCCGCCCGGATCGTCGACGCGGGCGTGGTCGACGACTACGCGTTCCTGGTCAGCGAGTACGTGGCCGGGCGATCGCTGCTGGAGGCGGTGTCCGACGACGGCCCTTTTCCTGGCCTGGAGCTCGAGGCCCTGGCCATCGGCAGCGCGACCGGGCTGGCCTCGGTCCACCAGGCCGGGCTGGTGCACGGCAATTTCGGTCCCGAGTACGTCGTCATGAGCGCCTCGGGCCCGCGGGTGATCGAGTACGGCATCACTCCGCCCTACGGCTCGGCGACGCCGTCGGCCGACATGCTGGCCTGGGCCCAGACGATGGTGTTCGCGGCCATCGGCCGTCCGCCCGCCACCTACGCGGACCTGGACTCGCTGCCGGCGGACCTGCGCGAGGCGGCGGCCGAGTGCCTGTCCGGCGACCCGGCCCTGCGGCCGTCGGCTCGCTCGATCGTGCTGGACCTGCTGGGCGGCACCCTGCCCGCCGACCGGGCGCTGCCCGAGGGGGCGCGCCGGGCCGCCCTGGCCGCCCGGGCGGGCGACCAGCCCGCACGGGACCTGGCCTCACTGGGCGCCGGGCGCGGCGGGCGGCCCAGCGGCCGGCCACGCGGGCGGCGGGACGGCGGGCGGCGGTCACGGGGCCGGGCGGGCGAGCCGGGCCAGCGGCGGTCACGCCGGGCCGGATCCGGCCGCGCGGCGCCGCTCGGCCAGGGCCGCCCCGGCGCCGCACCGCCGCGGCCTGGTGCCGGCCGTCGTGGCCGGGATCGTGGTCATCGCCGTGGTCGCGTTCGTCATCATCCGGGTGCTCGGCTCGGCCGGGTCGGCCGGCCAGGCCCAGGACAGCGCCAGTCCCCCGGCCGCCTCGACCAGCCCGGTCTCCTCCCGCGCAAGCCGGAGCCCGGCCTCGCCCGGGCCGGGCGCGATCACCGTGCCGGCCACCTTCTCCGGGTCATGGACGGGCCAGGCCCGGCAGGTCAACCCGCCGGACGAATTCCAGGTCCGGCTCACCCTGCCGCCCGGGGTGTCCGATGGCAGCGTCGCCTACTCCAACGCCTCGTTTTCCTGCGTGGGCCAGCTCAGCCCCGACTCGGTGGCCGCCGGCAAGCTGACCCTGGACCAGGGCATCACCAAGGGCCGTCACACCTGCGCCGACGGCACGGTGACGCTGACCGCGGGGCCGGACGGCGCGCTGCGGTTCACCTTCCGGGGCAAGACCGGCCCGGTGGCCAGCGGCACGCTGGCCAAGAGCTGACCGCGGTCCAGCGGCCAGGGATGTTGCGCCCTGGGCGAGAGTTGCTGGTGGGATCGGAGGGGCTAGTGGGGCCTGGCTATTTGGCGGGGCTGGTGTGGTCGGAGGTGCTGGTGGGGCGGGGCTGACGCTTGGGCGGGGCTGGTGGGGCCGGAGCTGCTGGTGGGGCGGGGCTGGCTAGTTGGCGGGGCTGGTGGGGCCGGAGCTGCTCGTGGGGCGGGGCTGGTGGGGCGGGGCGGACCTGGCGATGGCTCAGTCAGGCGTCGCGCTCCGGGTCCAGGCTGGCCAGCAGGTCGTGCAGCTGGCCGAACAGGCCGGGCCCGGCGGCCAGCGCCATCGACTCGCTGGGCGGCCGTCCGTGCAGCCCGGCCACCAGGGCCCCGGCCTCGCGGGCGATCAGGCCGCCCGCGGCGAAGTCCCACTCGTGCAGGCCGCGCTCGTAGAAGGCGTCGAGCCGCCCGGCGGCCACCGAGCACAGGTCCACGGCCGCGGCCCCGGCCCGGCGGATGTCCCGGATGTGCGGCAGCACGGCCGCCACCACCTGCCCCTGCACCACCCGGCGGCCGGCCGCGTAGCCGAACCCGGTGCCGACCAGCGCCTCGGCCAGGTCCACTCCGGTGGTGCAGGCCAGCCGCTGCGGGCCCTCCCGCCAGCCAGACTGCAGCCAGGCCCCGCCGCCGGCGGTGGCGCTGAACAGGCTGCGGTGCACGGGCACGTTCACCGCCCCGGCCACCACCTGGCCGTCCACCTCGGCGGCGATGCTCACCGCCCAGTCGCTCAGCCCGTACAGGTAGTTGACCGTGCCGTCCAGGGGGTCCACGATCCACCGGACGGCGGCTCCGCCGACCAGCTGACCGCCTGCCTCGCCGTCCGCCTGGCCGTCGACCTGGCCGCCCTCCTCGCCGAGGATGGCGTCGCCGGGCCGGGCGGCCAGGATCCGGCGCCGGATGAGCGCCTCGGCGGCGGTGTCCATCTCGGTCACCACGTCGGTGGGGCTGGACTTGGTCTGCATCACGGCCACCTGGCCGTGCCGGGACAGCAGCAGCTCGCCGGTCTCGGCGGCCACGGCGCGGGCCAGCTCGGCCAGCTCCTCGGGGTCGGGGCCGGCCTCCGCCAGCTCGGGCGCGCTCACCCGGCGGCCCGCGGCCGGGCGGCGGGGCGAGCGGGGGCCGGGACACAGCAGCCCGGCGTGCAGAACGCGCCGCGGCCCGGCGGGGCGTCGAGCCCCGGGCCGGGCGGGCCCGCCTGCCACTGCCGGACCAGGTCGGTGATCATGGCGACGAACCGCGGGCTGGTGCCGGGCGTGGCCGCCCTGGCGAACGGCAGGCCCAGCCGCTCGGCCGTCTGCGCCGCCTCGATGTCCAGGTCGAACCGGACTTCCATGTGGTCGGACACGAACCCGATGGGCACCACGACCACGGCCCGCGAGCCGGCCTCCGCCAGCTCGGCCAGGCAGTCGCTGACGTCGGGGACCAGCCAGGGCTGCGACGGCGGGCCGCTGCGGCTGGAGTAGGCCAGCCGCCAGGGCCGGCCCAGCCGGGCCGCGACCTGCCCGGCGACCTCGGCCAGCTGGGCCGGGTAGGCGCCGCCGGCGGGCCCGCTGCGCTCGGCCATGGCCTCCGGGATGCTGTGCGCGGTGAACACCAGGTCCGCGTCGCCCCGGACGGCGGCAGGCAGCGACTCCAGGGCCGCCGCGGTCGCGGCCGTGAAGCACTCGGCGAAGGCCGGGTGGCGGTAGTAGGGCCAGATCTTGTCCACCACCGGGGCGCCCGGCCCGACGGCCGCCCGGGCCCGCTCGATGTCCTCCAGGTACTGCCGGCAGGAGGAGTAGGAGCTGTAGGCCGAGGTCACGAAGGCCAGCGCCCGGCGCACCCCGCCGGCGGCCATCTCGGCCAGGGTGTCGGCCAGGTAGGGGTGCCAGTTGCGGTTGCCCCAGTAGACCGGCAGGTCGATGCCCGCCGCCTCGAAGTCCTTCTGCACGGCCAGGATCAGGTCGCGGCACTGCTGGTTGATCGGGCTGACGCCGCCGAACCGGTAGTAGTGCTCGGCCACCTGCTCCAGCCGGCTGTCGGGCACCCCCCGGCCCGCGGTCACGTTGCGCAGGAACGGCATAACGTCGTCAGGCCCCTCCGGCCCCCCGAACGACACCACCACTAGCGCGTCATAATCCGCCATGTACTCATCCAACCAGGCTGCTGTTTTCCCGGGGGATAACCCCCGGACCCCCAGACCGGGGGACACCCCCGGAGCCCCCGCTGCCATCCGCTCGGGCCGGCTTCGCCGACCCTCCCGGCTGGCACTTCCTGGGGGTCGGCCGAAAGCTCCTTCTCCGGGGGCCCCGCCCCCGGACCCCCAGACCGGGGGACACCCCCGGACCCCGGGTGTCAGTAGTTCTTCGCGTAACCCGCCGCCAGGCCTAGTACTTCGCGGACGTACCAGTCGGCGTGGTTGTAGTCGAAGATCGCGTTGTACAGCGACTGGCCGCCACTGGCCGCGCCGTCCGCGCACAGCAGCCGGGCTGCCGACGGCACCGCGTCGTAGGGGTTCATGATGTCGGGCGGGCCGGTCTGGCCGAAGCCGTCGATCCCCCACTGGGCCCAGGTGCTGGGCTCGAACTGCATCGGCCCCAGGGCGCCCGCGCTGGACGGCCCCTCGTTCTGGCCGTCGGCGCTCTCGATCTGGCCGATGGCGGCCAGCACGGTCCAGGACAGGCCGGGGCAGTACCGCGCGGCCGACTCCTTGAACAGCTGGAGGTAGGTGGTCGGCAGGCCGCTGCCGCCGCTGCCGGTGACCGGCAGCTGCTGGCTGCGCAGGCTCTCCATCCGGGCGCTCGGCCCGAGGATCGCGGTGACCGCCTTCTGGAGCCTGCTCATGCTCACGCCGGGCGCGCTGAGCAGCGCGGCGACCTGGTGGACCAGGCCGAGCTTGCGGGACACGGCCTGGTTGACGACCAGGTCCACGCCGTTGAGCCGGAGCCGGGCGGCCGAGCCGTAACTGACCGTCTCGCCGGTCGCCCCCGAAAGCGGGTAGGTGGCGCCCGACTGCAGCCGCAGGCGGCGCGCCGTGGAGGTGGCGGCCACGAACTCGCCGCTGCTCAGCGCGGTCCAGAACGGCTGGTCCGAGGCGGTGCGCAGCGGCACCCAGGACCGGAACGTGGCCGGGTCCACGCCGATGACGTTGACCGAGCGGCCGCCCGCGGTGATCTGGGCGCCGTCGAAGGAGATCGTGTTCCGCACCCCGGCGATCTTGCGGAGCCGGGCGATGTCGCGGCGGGTCAGGCCACGGGGCGCGACGATCAGCAGGTCGGGCAGGATGATCCGGCGGAACGACCGGGCCTGGGCCGCGCTGGCGCCCTGGAAGGCGGCCTGGCTGCTGGCACTGCCCGTGCTGGGCTCGGCGCCGCCGGGCGGCACCCGGAACCGGGCCGCGTGCTGCACCGCCAGCCGGCCGTGCGCGTCGGCCGCGCCGGCCCGATCGCGGAACGGCAGCTGGCCCGCCCAGGCCGAGTCCGGCCAGGCCGACAACGGCCGTGACCGACACCGCGGCGGCGTTCTTGGCCCAGCCAGGACCGGGGAGGCGGGAGTGCAGGCGCCGCAGGGCGGCGACCGGGGGCTGGACGACTCGGGATAGGCGTGCGCCGGGGGCGGCGGCGGCGCGCTGGCGCCGGGCTATGCGTCCCATGACCTGTCCACAGTAACCGGCGATGCCGGACCGGCCAAGCATCGGGTATCCACGCGCAGGTAAAAGGCTTGCCATGGCCGATACCGTCCAAGGGGAGGTCACTGCCGCACATGACGGACGTTTGCGCCGGGATCGGCGAACAGCAGGACAGCGAAGAACCGGGATCAAGGCCAGGAAACCAGACGATTAACAACGGCGGCCCGGGCCGGGTCAGCCCCGACGCCAGCGGCGGCTACCTGGCGGTACTGCGGATCCCGGGGGCCCTGCGGTTCTGCGTGGCGGGAGCCATCGGGCGGTTCCCGATGGCCATGTTCGGCCTGGGCAGCCTGCTGCTGATCGCGGCCATCACCGGACGCTACGGGCTGGCCGGGATCGTGGCGGCGGCCGGCTCGGTGGGCTACGCCGTCACCGCCCCGCTGCTGGCCCGGCTGGCCGACCGGCTCGGCCAGCGCCGGGTGCTGCGGCCGATGGCCGTGATCTTCTCCGCCGCCACGGCCGGCTTCGTGGCCGCCGCCGAGCTGCGCGCCCCGCTGGGCGTGCTGCTGGTCACCGGCGCCCTGGCCGGCGCGTCGATGCCGTCGCTGGGCTCCATGGTCCGGACCCGGTGGAGTGCCCTGCTCGACGGCTCGCCGCAGCGGCTGGGCACCGCTTACGCGCTGGAGTCGGTCGTCGACGAGATGATCTTCATCATCGGGCCGGCGGTGGTCACGCTGCTGGCCACCGAGGTCCAGCCCGCCGCGGGCGTGGTCACCGCCGCGGTGCTGTGCCTGGGCGGCTCGCTGGCCCTGGCCGCGCAGGTCGGCACCGAGCCGGCCCCGCACCCGCACCGCGCGGCCCGTCTGCCGGGCGAGAGCCGGCTGCCCGCGGCCGGGCTGGTCACGCTGGCGCCCGCGTTCGTGTTCCTGGGCTCGATGTTCGCGACCATCGACCTGAGCACCGTGGCGTTCGCGCAGGAGCACGGGCACAAGCCGCTGGCCGGGTTCATCCTGGGCACCTACGCGCTGGGCAGCGCCACCGGCGGCATCTGGTACGGGTCGCGGAAGTGGCGCGCGCCGCTGGAGCGGCGGTTCGCGATCACGCTGTGCATGACCGTGGCCGCGGTGGCCACGTTCTGGTCGCTGCCGGGGCTGCTGCCGCTGGACGTGGTCATCTTCTTCTCCGGCCTGACCATCGCGCCCACGCTGATCGCGGGCTTCGGCCTGATCGAGCGGCAGGCGGTGCCGGGCCGCCGCACCGAGGGCATGACCTGGCTGTCGTCGGGCATCGGCTTCGGCGTGGCCGGGGGCTCGGCCATCGCCGGGCACATCGTGGACATGGGCGGGGCCCGGTGGGGCTACGTGTTCGCGGCCTGCTGCGGCGTGGTCGGCGCGCTGATCATCGTGGCCGGGCTGGGCAAGCTGCGGATCCCGGCGGGCGGGCCCGCGCGGGAGGCGGCGCACTCGGGCAGCGCGGGCGGCACAATAGGGCGATGACCAGGCAGCGCGGCTCAGCCCCTGACGTCTCCCCCGCGGGCGCCACGGCCTGGCAGAACTGGGCCGGCAATGTGACCGCCCGGCCGGCGCGGCAGGTTACGCCGGGGTCGGCGGACGAGGTCGCGGCCGAGGTCCGGCGGGCCGGCGAGGACGGCCTGCGGATCCGGATGACCGGCAGCGGGCACTCGTTCACGCCGGTGGCCGCGACCGACGGGGTGCTGCTGCGGCCAGGGCGGCTGACCGCCATCCGGTCGGTGGACGCGGCGGCGGGCCTGGTCACCGTGGAGGCGGGCTGCCCGCTGCACGTGCTCAACGCCGCGCTGCTGGAGCGCGGCCTGGCGCTGGCCAACATGGGCGACATCCAGGTGCAGACGGTGGCCGGCGCCGTGCAGACCGGCACCCACGGTACGGGCCGCGACGTGGGCGGGATGGCCGCCCAGGTGGCCGGCCTGGAGCTGGTGCTGGCCGACGGCCAGGTCCTGACCTGCACCGCCACCGATGACGGAGGCCCGTTTGCCGGCCTGTTCGCGGCGGCCAGGGTGGGACTGGGCGCGCTCGGGATCGTGACCGCGGTGACCTTCCGGGTCGTGCCCGCGTTCCTGCTCCAGGCCCGCGAGGAGCCGATGGCCTGGGCGCAGGTGCTGGGCCGGCTGGACGAGCTCACCACCGAGAACGAGCATTTCGAGTTCTACTGGTTCCCGCACACCGAGGGCTGCCTGACCAAGCGCAACAACCGGACCACGGGGCCGCCCCGGCCGCTATCGCGGTGGCGGTACCTGATGGACGACGAGTTCCTGTCCAACACGGTGTTCGGGGTGACCTGCGGGCTGGGCCGGTACGTGCCCGCCGCCATCCCGGCGGTGAACGGGGTGGCGGCGAAGGCGCTGGGCGCCAGGACCTACACCGACGCCGCCTACCGGGTGTTCACCAGCCCGCGCCGGGTGCGCTTCAAGGAGCAGGAGTACGCGGTGCCCCGGCAGGCGCTGGCCGACGTGCTGGGCGAGGTGCGGGCCCTGTTCCGGCGGCGGGACTGGCGGATCAGCTTCCCCATCGAGGTCCGGGTCACGCCGGGCGATGACGTCTGGCTGTCCACCGCCCAGGGCCGGGACTCGGCCTACATCGCCATCCACGTGCCGCGCCAGTTCCCGCACCAGGGGTACTTCGGCGACATCGAGGACGTCATGGTCAGCGCGGGCGGGCGGCCGCACTGGGGCAAGATGCACACCCGGACCGCCGACTACTTTGCCCGTGCTTATCCGCGTTTCGCGGACTTCGTCGCGCTGCGCGAGGCCGTCGACCCGGAGCACCGGTTCGGCAACGCCTACCTGGACCAGGTACTGGGCTGAACGCGGGGCGTTCATGACGGGCAGCGCGCGGAGAGACTACGCTCACTGCATGACTAGGGACGGTGGGCAGGTGCCGGGGGCCAGGCCGCCGCGACGGCCGGAGGCGGTCGAGCGGCAGCGCAGCGCCGGGCCAGTAAAGCCAGCACCGCCGGCCCGCCCGGCCGCGCCGGCCCTCGCGGCGACGCACCCCAGGCGGCCCTCGCTGGGCGGCGGCGCCCCGGCTCAGGGCCGTGAGCTGGGCCGCCAGGGCCAGCGGACCGTGCGCAAGCTCCTGGAAGCGGGGCTGGCCGAGTTCGACGAGAACGGCTTCCAGGCGGTCCGGGTCGACGACGTGGTCCGCCGGGCGAACATCTCGCACGGCACCTTTTACCTGTACTTCTCCAACAAGGACGACCTGTTCAAGACGCTGCTGCGGGACGCGCTGGACGACATGCAGGTCATCACGGACGACTTCCCCGTGGTGACCAGGAACGAGTCCGGGCTGGCCGCGCTGCGCAAGTGGACCCGGCAGTTCTGCGACATCTACTCGGCGCACGCGGCGGTGCTGCGCATCCTGACCCAGGCCGACGTGGTCGGCGAGGCGGTCTACGGTGACGGGCTCCAGCAGCTGTTCCGGCTGGCCGAGGCCATCACCCAGGGCATGACCGCGGGCGCCGGCGCCTCCGGGGACGGGACGGTGACCGAGCACGCCGAGCTCACCGCGGTGGCCTGCCTGATGATGCTGGAGCGGGTCAACTTCCTGTTCAGCGTGGAGGTCCGGCTGCCCAGGGAAGAGATGATGGACCGGCTCAGCTCGATCATCTACGCCGCCTTCCAGTCGTCCTGAGGCTGGTCTTACGGGACTGCAGCCTGGTCTTACGGGACAACCCGATGGGGCAGACTGGGTGACGTGCGATTTCTCAGCCCGCCCGCCCATGACCTGACCTACAGCGACGTCTTCCTGACCCCGAACCGGTCGGCGATCGGCTCCCGGCTCGACGTGAGCCTGGCCACCAGGGACGGCAGCGGCACCACGATCCCGCTCGTGGTGGCCAACATGACCGCGGTGGCCGGCCGCCGGATGGCCGAGACCGTGGCCCGCCGGGGCGGCATGGTGATCCTGCCCCAGGACATCCCGGCCGACGTGGTCGCCGAGGTCCTGGCCTGGGTCAAGGAACGCGACCTGGTCCACGACACGCCGCTCACGCTGCGCCCGGCCGACACCACCGGCCACGCGCTGAGCCTGCTGCCCAAGCGGGCCCACGGCGCGGTCATCGTGGTCGACGACAACGACCGCCCGGTGGGCGTGGTCACCGAGGCCGACTGCGACGGCGTGGACCGGTTCACCCAGCTCAGCCACGTGATGTCGGCGGACCCGCTGACGCTGCCGGCCGGGACCGACCCGGAGCGGGCGTTCGCGCTGCTGCACGGCGGCCGGCACCGGCTGGCCCCGGTAGTGGACGAGGCCGGGCGCTGCGTGGGCATCCTGACCCGGACCGGCGCGCTGCGGGCCACCTTGTACCAGCCCGCGGTGGACGGCCGCGGCCGGCTGCGCGTCGGCGCGGCGCTCGGCATCAACGGGGACGTGCAGGCCAAGGCCAAGCTGCTGCTCGACGCGGGCGCCGACGTGCTGGTCGTGGACACCGCGCACGGCCACCAGGACAAGATGATGCACGCCCTGCGCGCGGTCCGCGAGCTAACCCCGGCGGTGCCGGTGGCGGCCGGCAACGTGGTCACCGCGGACGGGGTGGCCGACCTGGTCGAGGCGGGCGCGGACATCGTGAAGGTCGGCGTGGGACCGGGCGCCATGTGCACCACCCGGATGATGACCGGCGTGGGCCGGCCCCAGTTCAGCGCGGTGCTGGAGTGCGCGGCCGAGGCCCGGCGGCTGGGCGCGCACGTGTGGGCCGACGGCGGCGTCCGCTACCCGCGGGACGTGGCGCTGGCGCTGGCCGCCGGGGCGGCCAGCGTGATGATCGGCTCCTGGTTCGCCGGCACCTGCGAGTCGCCCGGCGACGTGTTCCGCGACGCCGACGGCCGGCGCTACAAGGAGAGCTTCGGCATGGCCTCGGCCCGCGCGGTGCGGCTGCGCACCGCCGCCGACTCGGCGTTCGAGCGGGCCCGCAAGGAGCTGTTCGAGGAGGGCATCTCGACCTCCCGGATGTACCTGGACCCGCAGCGCCCCGGCGTGGAGGACCTGATCGACGCGATCACCGCCGGGCTGCGCAGCGCGTGCACCTACGCGGGCGCCAGCTCCCTGGACGGCCTGCACGAGCGCGCGGTGGTCGGCATCCAGGGCGCGGCCGGCTACACGGAGGGCATGCCGCTGCCGACGGGCTGGTAGTCCCGGCTGGTAGTCCGGCTGTAGCCGCTGGTAGCCAGCTGGTGGCCGAATTTTCGGGTTCGGGCGCCTCACATGCTCTTGCGGTGTCCGCCCGGTCCGTCCCAAGATGTCGGCATGCGCATCTGGCCGCGCCGTCAGTCGGCGACGCCCCGCAAGCGCCTGCGGGAACGGCGCTGGGCCCGGGTCACGGCCGCGGTGCTGGTGCTGTTCCTGGCCTGGTTCGGCTGGTCGTTCGGGCACGCGCTGGCCCAGCCCGGCGGCGGCACGATGTCCGAGCGGGTCGCCGAGTGGGCCCGCGGCCACTACCTCGGCCCGCTGGTCACCCTGGCCGAGTCGCTGACCTATAAGGCGCCCAAGGTCGGCGGCAAGCCCTCGTTCTCGCTGGCCGGGCCCAGCCAGGTGCCCGCGGCCACGCCCGGCAGCGGAACGGCCCGGCACCAGGTGCGGCCGGGGTTCGAGGTGCCCGGGCGGCTGGCCTCACCGGCGGGCCGGCCGCTGCGCGGCGAGGGCCAGTGGCGCGTGCTGTACGAGGTCCGCGGCGTGCCCGCGGTGTACGCCACCTACCTGCGGCCCGACCGCATTCACACCTCGTACGTGAGCGCCATCGTGTCGATGAACCCGCACCTGCTCCGGTTCGAGCTGCGGCCGGGGGCGGAGGACCCGGGACCGGGCAGCTACGGCGGCGTCCAGGCGGTCATCGGGCCCGGTCACCGTCGCGGCCTGGCGGCCACGTTCAACGGCGGGTTCAAGATCGCCTCGGCGGGCGGCGGCTTCTGGCTCAACGGCACCCAGCGCGGGCCGCTGGTCAGGGGCGCCGCGTCGATGGTCTATTACCGCGACGGCGACCTGCGCATCGGCGTCTGGGGCCGGGGCGGGCTGCACCTGGCCCGCGACGTGGAGGGCGTCCGGCAGAACCTGAAGCCGATCATCGAGAACGGCCGGATCCCGGCGGACATCGACCAGAACACCGAGAGCAACTGGGGCGCCACCATCGGCGGGGCCTACTACGTCTGGCGGTCGGGCGTCGGGGTCACCCGCGACGGGCGGGTCATCTTCGCCTACGGCCCGGCCCTGGACGCCCAGACCCTGGCCGGGCTGCTCAGGCGGGCCGGCTGCGTCATGGCCATGGAGCTGGACATCAACCCGGACTGGACCGACTTCATGTACTACAAGCCCGGTCATCACCCGAATGATCCGACGCCGGTGGCGCTGCTGCCCGATGAGGTGCAGCCGCCATCGCGCTACTACTACCTCACCAACCGCGACTTCACCGCGGTGTTCGCCCGGTGACCGCGGCCCGCTCGCGCGGCGCTGCCCTGCTGCTCGCGGTCGTGCTGGTGGCCGCCGGACTACTGGGTGTTGCCGGCGCCGCGACGGCCAGTGCGGCGGCCCGGCCGGCTGGGGCGGCCCGGGCGGCTCGGGCGGCCGCGGGGCCGGCCGGGGTGGTCGCCGCCGCCGCCGACCTGGTCGACTCCAGCACTGGCCGGCGGCTGTGGAGCCGGGGGCTGAACCAGCGCCGGCCCATGGCCAGCATCACCAAGGTGATGACCGCGCTGGTGGTGATCAGGGCCGGCCACCTGAACCGGCTGATCCGGGTCCCGGCCGCCGCGATCAGCTACGCGCGCGAGCACGACGCGGGCAGCGCCGGCCTGCACGCCGGCGACGTGCTGGCCACCTGGCAGCTGCTGGAGGCGCTGCTGCTGCCGTCCGGCGCCGACGCGGCCTACACGCTGGCCCGTGCCTACGGGCCGGGCTGGCCGGCGTTCGTGCGCAAGATGAACGCGGAGGCCCGGCGGCTGGGCATGACCGGCACCCACTTCGCCAACTTCGACGGGCTGCCCTGGCCGTCCGAGTACACGACGTACTCGACGCCGCGGTCGCTGCTGATCCTGGCCGCGGCCGCGATGCGGCACCCCCGGCTCGCGGCCATCGTCGGCCAGCGCCGCCACTGGATCGCGCGGACCCGGCGGCACCACGGCTACGGCTGGCGGAACACCAACCTGCTGGTCGGCCGGTACCGGGGGGCGATCGGCATCAAGACCGGGTTCACGCTCGGGGCCGGCTACTGCCTGCTGTTCGCGGCCCGGCGGCACGGCCGCGTGCTCACCGGCGTGGTGCTGGACAGCACGAACACCGAAGCCAGTGTCCGGTTCGCTGCCGCCAGGACGCTGCTGAACTGGGGCTTCCGGCATACCTAGGCCATAAGTCGCCTACGGTTAGGGGCATGACCGCGCCCACTGACACCTCCGTGGCGGCCGGTACCAGCGTGCTCGTGGTCGAGGACGACCACGGCATCGCCACCCAGCTGGTCCGGGCGCTGGCCCGCGGCGGGTACCAGGTCGACCACGTCGTCACCGGGCAGGAGGCGCTGCGCTGGGGCGACCCGGACGTGGTGCTGCTGGACCTGGAGCTGCCCGACACCGACGGCGTGCACGTGTGCCGGCAGCTCCGGCAGCGCTCGGCCGCCGCGATCATCGTGGTCACCGCCTTCGGCGAGGAATCCGACCGGGTCACCGCGCTGGACGCGGGCGCCGACGACTACCTGGTCAAGCCGTTCGGGCTGAGCGAGCTGCTGGCCCGGATCCGGGCCGTGCTGCGCCGGGTCCGGCCCGAGGGCGACATCATCCGGCACGGGCCGCTGGTGGTCGACCTGCGCACCCGCAAGGTGACGGTGGCCGGCCAGGAGGTGCCGCTGACGCCCAAGGAGTTCGACATCCTCGAGTGCCTGGCCGCCGACCCCGGCCGGGTCCAGAGCCGCCAGGAGATCCTGGAGGCGGCCTGGGACGCCAACTGGTACGGGCCGACCAAGGTCCTGGACGTGCACATCGCGGCGCTGCGGCGCAAGCTCGGCCTGCCCGGGCTGATCGAGAACGTCTACGGCCGCGGGTTCCGGCTCGGCGACGTCTGATGGCCCGGCGGATCGCCGCGACGGTCCTGGCGCTGATCATCGCGCTGCTGGCCATCGTGGCCGTGCCGCTGGGCCTGCTGACCGCGGCCCAGGACCGCACCGACTTCAGGGACGAGACCGCCGACGGGGCCCGCACGCTGGCCAACGTGGCCGAGGAGCGGCTCGGCGACGGGACCCGCGGCCCCGCCCTGGCCCGGTCCATCCGCTCGCTGGAGAGCCGCGGCGACCGGGTCACGGTCTATGACCGAGCCGGGCAGCGTGCTCGCCGGCTCCTCTGGCGCGCCGGTCGCAGCCGGCCACGTCGGCAGCCGGCCGGTCACCTCGGTCCGCAGCTTCGCGGCCGGAGACCGGCTGGTGGTGCTGGTACCCGTGGTCCCCGACTCCGGCACCGGGATCCTCGGCACGGTGGCCCTGTCCCGGTCCACCGCGCCCTACGACCACCGGGTCACGGTGCTGTGGACGCTCATCGCCGCGGTGTCCGCGGCGGGCCTGCTGGCCGGGGTGGTGATCGCCATCAGCCTGGCCCGGTGGGCCAGCCGCCCGATCACCTCGCTGGCCGACGCGGCCAACCGGCTGGGCAGCGGGGTGCTCGACACCCGGGCCGAGGTCGGCTCCGGGCCGCCCGAGGTGCGCCGGCTGGCGGCCACGTTCAACACCATGGCCGCCCGGCTGGAGTCCCTGGTGCACGGCCACCGGGCGCTGATGGCCGACGTCTCGCATCAGGTCCGCACCCCGCTGGCCGCGCTGCGGCTCCGGCTGGACCTGCTGGCCCAGGATTCCGACGAGGCCACGGCGGCCGAGCTGGCCGGCGCCGCAGGAGGAGATCGCCCGGCTGTCCCGGCTGGTCAACGGGCTGCTCGCGGTGGCCAGGGCCGAGAACGTGACCGCGGCGCAGGCCCAGGTCAGCGTCGACGCGCTGGTCCGGGACCGGGCCGCGGCCTGGCGGCCGGCGGCCGAGGAGCGCGGCGTCACGCTCACCGCGCTGACCCCCTCGCCGGTGAGCGCGCTGGCCTGCGACGGCCACCTGGAGCAGATCCTGGACAACCTGATCGCCAACGCGCTGGACGCGCTGGAGGCGGGCGGGACCATCCGGGTCGGCGTGGTCGAGGCCGACGGCCGGGCCCGCGTCACCGTGGCCGACGACGGCCAGGGCATGACCGGCGCGCAGCAGCGGGCCGCGTTCCGCCGGTTCGCCACCGGCACGCCCGGCGGGACCGGGCTCGGCCTGGCCATCGTCAACCGGCTGGTGCTGGCCAACGGCGGCACGGCCGCGATGTCGGACACCGCCGGCGGCGGGCTGACGGTCACCATCGAGCTTCCGCTGGCCGGTTCTCATCGCAATTTCCGCAGGCCAGGCGCGCTTTCGGCCGGGAATCCCCGCGACCTTAACCAGTTCTGAACGATTCCTGAACCGGTCCCGCGCACGGCACCGGGCAAGCTGTCTGTCGGGCCGCACCCGGGGGGTGCGGCCCGCTACTCCCAAGGAGGACAGACACCGGTATGCCACAACCTGGCCCCACCCACACGGCGCTGGCGGAGCGGAACCGGCTGCTGAGCCGGACCCGGACCATCTCGCTCGGGATCGCGGGCGGCGCGGCGCTGGCCGCGCTCGGCCTCGGCACGGCGTTCGCGCACGCGATCCCCGGTCACCACCACACCCAGGCCAGCCAGGCCCAGCCGGCCCAGCCGGGCGGCGGCCTGCCCGGCACGACCGGCACGGGCCCGCCGGCCAGCTCCGTCCGGGCCGGCCAGCTCCTCCGGCCCGGCCCGCACCGCGCGGCGGGGCCACCATGCCCGCCGGCACCACGCCATCGCGCCGCCCGCGCAGCCCCCGGCGCCGGCGCCTTCCTCGTCCGCGCCGCCCCCGGTCTCCTCGGGCGGTTCCTGACTCATGGTGTTGTGGTACGCCACCCGCGCGACGGGAGTCGTCGCGCTGGTGCTGCTGACCGCGACGGTCGTGCTCGGCGTGGCCGGGACGGCGCGGTTCGCCGCGCCCGGCCTGCCCCGGGTGCTCACCGCCGGACTGCACCGCAACCTGTCCCTGCTGGTCGTGGGCTTCGTGTCGGTGCACGTGCTGACCACGGTGGCCGACAGCTACACCAGCATCGGGCTGTCCTCGGTGATCATCCCGTTCAACTCCGACTACCGGCGGCTCTGGCTGGGCCTGGGCACGATCGCGTTCGACCTGCTGATCGCGGTCACGCTGACCAGCCTGCTGCGGGACCGGCTGTCCTACCGGGCCTGGCGCGCCGTGCACTGGCTCGGCTACGCGTGCTGGCCGGTGGCGCTCTGGCACGGCCTGGGCACCGGGACCGACTCCCGGCTGCCCTGGCTGCTGGCCCTGGACGCGCTGTGCGTGGCCGCCGTCGCGGCGGCGATCTGGTGGCGGCTGTCGCTGGCCGCGCCCGGGCTCGGCCGGACCGCCGCCCTGGCCGGCCTGGCCCTGCTGCCGGTGGCCACGGCGATCTTCGTCTTCGTCGGCCCGCTCCAGCCCGGCTGGTCGCAGCGGGCCGGCACGCCGACCGCGCTGCTCGGCTCGCGGTCCTCCGTCGCCCCGTCGGCCGGCCGTCCGGCCGGCCGTCCGTGGCCGCCGCCAGGGGCCCGGCCGTGCGCTACGCCGGCCGGGTCACCCGCTCGGCCACCGCCGGCCGGGTCACCATCACGGTGCGCGCCCGCACCGCCGGGAACCGCCGGCTCACGATCGTGCTGCGCGGGCGGCCTGATGGCACCGGCATCTCGATGACCAGCGGCACCGTGGCGCTCGGCCGGGCCGCCGGGCAGCCCGCCGAGCAGGGCCCGGTGACGGCGCTGGCCGGGCGCCGGCTCACCGCGGTCCTGGATGGCCCGCGCGAGCAGCAGGCCAGCCTCACGCTGATCATCAGCGGCGCCCGCGCGTCGGGACAGCTCGCCCTGCGGGCGGATTCGTGAGCCTGCGTGACGCGGCGGCCAGGGAGCACACCATCAGGCGGCTGACCGTGGGCTGGCAGGACGCGGGGCGCCCCGGCCGGCTGCGTGAGCACCTGGACGTGTACGGGCCGATGCCCAGCGGCCGGCGCGGTCACCCGGACCCGCGGGCGCTGCTGGACGCGGTGACCGCCGCCGGGCTGACCGGCCGGGGCGGCGCGGGCTTCCCGACCGGGACCAAGCTGCGCGCCGTGGCCGGCCGGCGGGGCCGCGCGGTGGTGGTGGCCAACGGCATGGAGAGCGAGCCGGCCAGCGAGAAGGACCAGGCCCTGCTGGCCAGGGCCCCGCACCTGGTGCTGGACGGGGCCGCGCTGGCCGCCCGCGCGGTGGGCGCGGACATCGTGCACATCTGCCTGGACCGGACCCGCCGCCGGCAGGCGGACGACGTCCTCCAGGCCATCGCCGAGCGGCGGGAGGCCCGGCTGGACGACGCGCAGTTCCTGGTCCACGAGCTTCCGCACCGGTACGTGTCCAGCGAGGAGACCGCCCTGATCCGCTGGCTGAACGGCGGCGAGGCCAAGCCCACGGCGACCCCGCCCCGGCCGTTCGAGCGCGGGGTGGAGCGCGGGCCGACGCTGGTCGACAACGTGGAGACGCTGGCCCACATCGCCCTGATCGGCCGGTACGGGCCGCGCTGGTTCCGCGAGGCCGGCCGTCCCGACGCACCGGGCACCATGCTGGTCACGGTGGCCGGCGCGGTCAGCCAGCCTGGCGTCTACGAGACCGAGGCGGGCATCCGGATCGGGGACGTGCTGACGCTGGCCGACGCGGCCGACGTCAGCGCGGTGCTGGTCGGCGGCTACTTCGGCAGCTGGCACGACCCGCGCCAGGTCAGCGGGCTGCCGCTGACCAAGGAGGGCCTGCGGCCGGTCGGGGCGGCGCCCGGGGCCGGGGTGCTGTTCGCGCTGGCCGCGGGCCGCTGCGGGGTCACCGAGACGGCGCGGGTGCTGGGCTACCTGGCCCGCCAGGGCGCTCAGCAGTGCGGGCCGTGCATGTTCGGCCTGCCCGCCATCGCCGATGACTTCGCCCAGCTCGCGGCCGGGCAGCCCGAGGGCGATGTGCTGCGGCGGCTGGACCGGCGGCTCGAGGTCATCCCCGGCCGCGGCGCCTGCCGTCACCCGGACGGCGCGGTCCGCCTGGCGGCCTCGGCACTGACCGCGTTCGCGGCCGACGTCCGGGCCCACGCGGGCGGCCGCCCGTGCCCGGCCGCCTACCGGCGCAGCCTGGCCGACCTGCCCATCCCGCGCACCGAGGACGAGTGGCGATGAGGTGGCGACTGCGAGTGGACCCGACGGCCTGCACCGGTCACGGCCTGTGCGCCGACTTGTTTCCCGAGCGCATCGAACTGGACGAGTGGGGCTTCCCGGTCATCCACGGTGACGTGCCGGCCGGCCTGACCGGGCACGCGCGGCGCGCGGTGCGGGCCTGCCCGGCGCTGGCGCTGCGGCTCGAATCGGCCCGGAAGGAGCACGGATGAACATGACGGCCCGGTCCCGCCACCGCCGGCCGCCGGACGAGGCCGGCGGCGTGTCGGGTAACGAGCGGCTGACCGCCCTGACCGGTACCGTGCTGCTGATCGGGTTCGCCGTGGAGGGCCTGACGATCGTGAGCCTGGGCCGGCTGCTGACCCTGCACTTCTTCCTGGGCCTGCTGCTGATCGGGCCGGTGCTGCTGAAGATCGGCTCGACCGGCTACCGGTTCACGCGGTACTACGCCGGGGCCCCGGCCTACGTGGCCAAGGGGCCGCCCGCGCCGTTGCTGCGCGTACTCGGCCCGTTCGTCATCGTTACCTCCCTGGCGGTCCTGGGTACGGGGGTGATGCTGGCGATCGTCGGCCCGGCGTCGGGCCCGTGGCTTTTCCTGCACAAGGCGACGTTCGTGCTCTGGTTCGGGGTCATGACCATTCACGTCCTGACCTACGCATGGCAGTTGCCGCGGATCCTGCTCTCGTCACGCGCGGCGGAGCTCGGGGTCCGGGCTGGCGGCGGCTGGATCAGGGGTCTCCTGGTGGCCGCGTCGCTGCTGGGCGGCCTGGTCATCGCGCTGCTCCTGGTGCACCTGGTGCATCCGTGGGAGACGGGCACCCGCTGACGGAACGGCCGGCTTGGGGAGCCGGCCAGGGAGGGAGACGCATGCGAAGCCCAGTGCGACAAGGGGGCAGGCGAGAGATGCTGCCGCCGCGCCGCCGACGGCGACTGCGCGAGCGCCGCAGCGTGCAGGTCATCGCGGTGCTGCTGGCCGCCGCGCTGGTCTGGCTGTCCTGGTCGGTCGGCTCCGCGCTGACCACCCCCGGCGGCGGCAGCGTGGCCCAGCGGATGGCGGAATGGGCCCGCGGCCATTACCTGGGCGCAGTGGTGACATTCGGGGAATGGCTGACCTATCAGCCGCCGAAGGTGGGCGGCAAGCCGTCATTCTCGCTGGCCGGCCCGAGCGGTGCCGCCCGCCACGGTGCCACCCGCCACGGTGCCGCGCCCGGCGGCGGCCCGACCGGCCCGGCTCGGCACCGGCACGCCGTGTCCTACGCCGCACCGCACCGGCTGGCCTCCCCGGCCGGCCGCCGCTGCGCGGCGAGGGCGCGTGGCGGGTCGCCTACTCGGTGCAGCACCAGCCCGCGATCTACACCACCTACCTGCGGCCCGACAAGGTGCACACCTCGTACGTGGCCGGCATCGTGTCGATGAACCAGCACCTGCTGAAGTTCCAGCTCCGGCCCGGCGTCGAGGATCCGGGGCCCGGCGGCTACGGCGGCGCCCAGCCGGTGGTCAATCCCGGCCACCGGCGCGGCCTGGCGGCCACGTTCAACGGCGGGTTCAAGATCGCCTCAGCGGGCGGCGGCTTCTACCTGAACGGCACCTACCGCGGGGCGCTGGTCCGCGGGGCGGCCTCGATGGTCTACTACCGCGGCGGAGGCCTGCGCATCGGCGTCTGGGGTAAGCACCTGCACATGACCCCGGACGTGGTCGGCGTACGGCAGAACCTGCAGCCCATCGTGGAGCACGGCAGGATCCCGGCCACCGTGGACCAGAACGTGGAGTCCACCTGGGGCGCCACCCTGGGCGGCGGCTACTACGTGTGGCGCTCGGGTATCGGCGTGACCCGCACCGGCCGGGTGATCTACGTCTACGGCCCGGCGCTGGACGTGCGGACGCTGGCCTCGCTGCTCCGGCGAGCAGGCTGCGTGGAGGCCATGGAGCTGGACATCAACCCGGACTGGACCAACTTCATGTACTACAAGCCCGGCGGTCACCCGGCCAGCCCGACTCCGGTGAACCTGCTGCCGGACCAGGTCCAGCCGGCGGCGCGCTACTACGCGCTGACCAACCGCGACTTCACCGCGGTCTTCGCCCGGTGACCGCGCCCCTGCCCGGCACCGCGGTTGGCCGCTGGATCGGTGCCGTTGTCAAGACCGCGCGGCCGCGCCAGTGGCCGAAGAACCTGCTGGTGCTGGCCGCGCCGATCGCGGGCGCCTCGCTCGGCCGCGACGACGGCGCCGCCTACGCCCTGGTCGCCGTGGTCGCGTTCACGGCCGCGTCCTGCGCGGTGTACTTCGTCAACGACGTGATCGACGCCGAGCGGGACCGCCAGCATCCCAGGAAGCGGCTCCGGCCGGTGGCCTCCGGCGCGCTCCCGGCCGGGCAGGCGCTGGCGCTGGCCGGGGTAGCCGCGCTTTTCGCCCTGGCCGCCGGGGCCTGGATCGGCGAGCCGCTGCTCACCGTGACCATCGCCGCCTACCTGGTCATCTCGTTCGCCTACTCGCTGGCCCTCAAGCACGTGCCGGTGGTCGAGCTGGCCTGCGTGGCGTCGGGCTTCGTGCTGCGCGCGCTCGGCGGGGCCGCCGCGACGCATGTCCGGCCGTCGGGCTGGTTCCTGACCGTGGTCAGCCTGGGCGCGCTGGTGGTCGCGGTCAACAAGCGCCGCGGCGAGCTGGCCGTGCTCGGCCCGGCCGCCGCCCGGCACCGGCCGGTCATGCGCTGGTACAGCTTCGGCGCGCTGTCCGCGCTGGCCCGGGTCCTCGCGGCGGCCATGGTCGTCTCGTACGCGCTGTGGGCCGTCGGCGACGGCGACGGCTGGGCCCACGCGTGGCACCTGGTCAGCGTGCTGCCGCTGGCCGTGGCGCTGGTCCGGTTCGACTGGCTGGCCGGCCAGGGCACCGGCCGGCCGGTGGAGGACCTGCTGGCCAGGGACCGGCCCATGGCGGTGGCCGAGCTGGCCTGGCTCGCGCTGTTCGCGCTGGGGCTGTCATCATGACGGCGATGACCCGACTCAGCCCGCCCGGCCGGCCCGCCCGGATCCTGCTCCTCGGCGGGACCAGCGAGATCGGCCTGGCCATCCTGACCGCGCTGCACGCGCCCGCCGACACCCGGGTGCTGCTGGCCGGCCGCGACACCGAGCGGCTGGCCGCGGCCGGCCGCGCGCTCCCCTACCAGGTCACGACGCTGCGCTACGACGCCACCGCGCTGGCCACCCACGAAGAGCTGATCAAGACCGTGTTCGCCGGCGGCGACGTGGACCTGATCATCTCCGCGGCCGGCGTGCTGGTCGCCCAGGAGGCGCTGGACCGCGACCCGCTGCGGGCCGGGCTGCTGGTCGAGACCAACTTCACCGGGCACGTCACCACGCTGCTGGCCGCGGCCGAGCGGATGCGGGCCCAGCACACCGGGACCATCGTGATCCTGTCCTCGGTGGCCGCGGTCCGGCCCCGCAAGTTCAACCCGGTCTACGGGGCGGCCAAGGCCGGGCTCGACGCGTTCGGCCGCGGCCTGGCCGACCAGCTGCACGGCAGCGGCGTCCGGGTGCTGCTGGTCCGGCCCGGCTTCGTGGTCGGCCGGATGACGAAGGGCATGGCGGCCGCCCCGCTGGCCACCACGCCGGACCAGGTCGGCGCGGCCGTCGCCGCGGCGCTGGACAAGGGCGCCGACCAGGTGTGGGTGCCCCCGTCGCTGGCCGTGCTGGCCACGGTGATCCGGCTCATCCCGCGCCCGCTCTGGCGCCGGGTCAAGATGTAGCCGAAAGCCAGGCCAAGCCGACGCCTGGCGCCAGGCGGGCCGACACGGCCGTGGCCGAGGCCGCCGAGCTGGTCGCGGACGGCGACCAGGACGCCCTGGCCGAGGTCTACAAGCCGCGACCCGGCCTGTTGCCGGCTCGCCCGGTACAGCGGCACCGGTCCGCTGCTCCTCCTGCTGGCCGCCGCGTACTAGCCGCTGCACCGCGCCGCACCCCTCGGGTGAGGCCCAAGAAGAAAATCTTCAAAGACTTTCCGCAACGGCGCTCGGTGGCCCCTCGGGACTGTCGTACCCGGCCGGTAGTGTCGAACATGAAATAGAAAGCGTGTTCGAGGCCAGGGAAGGAGGTCGCCGGATGACAATCGCGCCGGATGCCTCCTTCTCCTCGGTCGATGAGGCCATGGACACCGCCCGCGCTGCCCTGGGCTACCTGGCCCGGGCCGACGTGGCGTCGCTGCCGGCCGTGACCCAGGCGCGGCTGCTGCGCGAGTACGAGCGGGCGCAGTCCCAGCACACCGCGGGCCGGGTTCGTGCCCTGTCGGCGTTCACCGCCCAGGGCGCTTACGCCGATGACGGGCACGGGGGCCCGCATCCGTGGCTGGCCTGGCAGACCCGGGTGACGGCCAGGGCCGCGTCCGCGACGATCGGGTGGATGCGGCGCCTGGGCGCTCACCCGCTGGTCGCCGCCGCGCTGGCCGCGGGGACGGTCACTGAGTCGTACGCGCGGAAGATCTGCTACTGGTCGGATCTGCTGCCCGTCGCCTACCGGGACCTCGCCGACCAGAACCTGGCCGACGCGGCCGCGGGCGGGGCGGACCTGGATTTCCTGTCGCAGATGGCGGAGGAGATGTTCTCCCGGGTCACCCCGCCCGATAAGGACGATGCGGATGACGCCCGGTTCGGGGACCGGTTCTTCCGCCTGACCCGCTTGTTCCAGGGCCACGGCCGCGCTGACGGGGACCTGACGCCGGAGTGCCTCGCCGCGCTCACTGAGGTGCTGGACACGCTGGGGAAGAAGGCGGGTCCGGAGGATGACCGGTCGGCGGGGCAGCGCGGCCACGACGCGCTGGAGGAGGCGATGCGGCTGCTGCTGGCGTCGGGCTGCCTGCCGGAGCGGGCGGGCCAGGCGGCGCAGGTGCAGCTGCACCTGACGCTGGATGAGCTGCTGGACATGCCCGGCGGCACCGGCGCCGCCAGCGCGTGGCTCGCCAACCACCTCGCCGCCACCGGCTCCGGCTGGCGACGCCGGCCCGGCTGACCCGCACGCGAGCGGCCCGAGCGCCAGCGACCCTGGCCGCGGCAGCCAGCCCGGCGGCGGCACCGACCCGGCTGACCCGTACCCGGACCACCCCAGTGCCAGCGAGCCTGGCACCGGCAGCGGCGACACCGTCCCCGGCGACCCGCACCCGGGCCACCCGGGCGCCACTCAGCCTGGCAGCGGCCCGGCGTCCGGCCGGCCCGACCTGGATGAGCTGCTCGGCGCCGACCCCCGCGACGCCTTCACCAAGCCCCGGCCCCGCGCCGCCCGCCGCGCCGCCGCCCGCGCCGGGCAGCCCGGCTGGCTCACCGGCAAAGCCGCCGAAGCGTACTCCTGTGACACGAAGATCGCGCCGATGGTCTGCGGCCACCTCGACCGCAACGCCCTGGCCCGCCTGGTCACCGACCTGCTCGCCGGGGACCTCGCCAACCTCGTCACCAGCACCGACCCGGTGCCCGTCCCCGGCCCCCGCTGTGAATGCGACGAGCACCCGCCCGCGCCCCGCGCCCCCATCCCCGGCGCCCTGCCGACCACGACCACGACCGCGGGCAGCCAGCCCATCACCACCGCGGCCGGCCAGCCCGGCCAGCCCGCCGCCACCGGGCCGGTCCCGCCCGGCCTCACCGCCGCCGCCGCGCCCGGCACCACCGCGCCCGGAGCCGGCGCCGGCAGCAGCCCGCTGACGCCCGGCGGCCTGGCCCGGCTCCAGGACACCCTGCTGCGCTACGCCGTCAGCCTGCTGTCCGGCCCCACCGGCCTCGCCGCCTACCTGCGGACCCAGCTCACCGGCGGGTTCTTCCCCGCACCCAGCCTCCCCCTGGACCTCGGCCAGCCCACCGAGCAAGTCCCGCCCCACCTCCGCCGCGCCGTCACCAAGCGCGACCGGCACTGTAGCTTCCCCGGCTGCACCGCACCCCCCGTCCGCTGCCAGGTACACCACGTGATCCCCCGGTCGAAGGGCGGCCCGACCCGCCTGGACAACCTGACCCTTTTGTGCACTTTTCACCACCTCATCGCCGTGCACCGCTGGGGCTGGAGCCTGCAACTGCACGGCGACGGCACCACCACCGCCACCAGCCCCGACGGCACCAAGATCCTGCACAGCCACGGCCCGCCACCCGGCCAGGACACACTCTGGACTGACCGGCCATCCAACGGCCCGCCCGCCACCGCCGCATAAATCCCCCTGTTCCGCGGCCAGGCTGTTGACGCGGGTGGTCCTCCGCACGTTCTTTGCAGACTGCGGAGGACCGCCCGCGCCAACCGCCCCTCGCGAAGGATCAGCCCAGCAGATCGCCGGTGCTAGCGTGACAATATGCCCGCTGCCGATGCGCCCGTCTATGACCGGATCGGCGATCACTATCAGCGTGGCCGGCCCATGCAGTCCAGGCAGTTGCTGAGGCGCTGCCATTCCGCGACGGTGCCTTCGGCGCTGCGATGGGCGTGCTGACCATTCATCACTGGCGGGACCGGGCCCGGGGCCTGGCGGAGATGCGGCGCGTGGCCCGTGACCGGGTGGTGCTGTTCCTGCGCGACCCGGAGGTCGCCCGGACCTGGTGGCTGCATGACTACTTTCCCGCGACCGCGCGACTGGTCGCTGGCCGGGAGACTCAGCTCGCCGAGGTCGCTGCCGTGCTGGGCCGCCTGGACGTGATCCAGGTCCCGATCCCCGCCGACTGCACCGACGGGTTCGAGGCGGCGTACTGGCGGCGTCCGCACGCATTCCTGGCCCCAGAGGTGTGGTCATCGATGTCGGCGCTGGCGCTGATCCCCGACGCCGACCGCGAGCAGGGCTTGGGCCGCCTGCGGGCGATCTCGACAGCGGCGAATGGGACCGCCGGTGGGGCCACCTGCTCGCGCTCGACGAACTCGACCTCGGCTACCGAGTCGTCGTCGCCCGCCGGTAACAAGCTGGCGCTGACA
>CAWGHW010000012.1:0-152693 GCA_963822485.1 uncultured Actinomycetota bacterium | reverse complement strand
TCCGCGGAAACCAGGCCGGCATCGCTGTCCCGCCGCGTAATTTTGGGTCGTGGGCAAGGCGAGCAGACGCAAGACCGAGCGGCGCCAGGGGATCGGGCCGTCGCGGGCGGACTTCGAGAAGCGGCGCAACTACCAGGTGCTGATGACCGGCATGCAAAGGATGCTCGGCGAGATTGAGGCCGACGAGGAACGCGAGCGGCAGGCCAGAAAGGCCTGGACTGGCGGCGCCGACCCGACGCCTGCCCCGCTTGCGCAGTGGCGCGAGGACTCCGTGGGCGATCGATTCTTCGCCAGTGCGGCCATCAAGGATGCCGTCGAAGCACCGAGCCTCACGGACGCGACGCTGCCCAGCCCGGAGCAGATGGCGGCGAACTCCGGGCACTGGGTGACCGCGGTGTCCGCCCTGGTCCGCGCCGTCGTCCTGGAGGGGTCGCCGGTGCAGGACCCGGTGGTCGGGCGAGTGCTGGATCTGCTCGCCCCCATCGTCGGTGACGAGCTTGTCCTGGAGACGGGAGAGGACAGCGACTTCCCTGAGACCCACGGTCCCCTGTTCCTGCTGGGCGCGTGCGCGCTCACCGACGCGACCTGGGCGATCGTCGGGCTGGACCCGCTGGATGAGTCCCTCGCCCTGATGGAGCGCAGCCTTGATGAAGCCCTGGCGGACGCAGAGCATGCGGGCCTGCCAGATGGGAAGCTCATAGCCGCGGCACTGGTCCGCGCGTTCGCCCGCCAGTACCAGTGCCAGGAGCCCCGCGATGCCGGGACCCTGGAGCGTCTGGGCCGGTCCGCTTCCAGCAATCCGCTCGTCGAGCTCATCCAGGCCAGGAACGTCGCACCGCAGGACGCGCTGCGTCTTGGGCTCATCACGCTGGTCGCGCTGGCCGGCCTGGCGAGAACCGACGCCGACCAGGCTGCGCGGGCCTGACCCTGGCCGCCAGGCCCAGATAGGGCGCGGTAGCATCAGCGCGATGTTCCGCCCAGAACAGCCTATTGAGACAGCCCGGCTGACTTTGCGCCCGTTCACTCCCGGCGATCTTGACGACCTTTACGCCTATCAGTCCCGCCCCGATGTCGCCCGGTATCTGCACTGGGATGCCCGCGACCGCGCGCAGGTACGGGAGGCCCTGGCTTTTCAGTGTGAGGAAACCGCTCTCAGGGCCGAAGGTGACTGGCTCACGTTTGCCGTCGTGTGGCGTGAGGCCGGCCACATGGTGGGCGAGATCGGGCTGAAGCTGATCAGCCGGGAGCACCGGCAGGCAGAGATCGGATTCGTCTTCAACCCTGACTACCACGGGCGAGGCCTGGCCACCGAGGCCGCCGAATCCATGCTGATGCTGGGGTTTGACACCATCGGATGGCACCGGATCACTGGTTCCTGCGACGCCCGCAATCGCCCGTCAGCGCGGCTCATGGAGCGGATCGGCATGCGCCAGGAGGCGCGCCTCCTGCACAACGAGTTCGTCAAGGGGCAGTGGGCAGACGAGCTCGTGTACGCCGTCCTCGAACATGAGTGGAGAGCACGACTCGAAGGCACAGATACAGTGAAACTGTGAAGGTCATCACGGTCTCTGTCCCTGATGACGTCTACCGTGATGCTCGGGTAGCCGCGGCGGAGCGTGACACCTCGGTCAGCGCGCTGGTCGTCGCCTACCTTGAGTGGCTGTCTGCGCGGCAGGAACAGTTCGGCAGACTTGAGGCGCTGCAGCTCGAGGTCCAGGCCGAGATCGGCCAGTTCCGCGCCGGCCGGCTGAAGCCGCGACGAGGCGCACGATCGTGCGGCTCGTTGACACGATCGTCCTGCTCTACGCCATCTCGCGCGGATGGCGGCCCTGGATGCTCGCCAGCGGTTCCAGCTTTCCTACTGGGACGCCGCGATCATCGAGGTGTGGCCCGGCGCGGCACGGGCAGGGGGCCCAGCACTCTGGCTGCGCGCACTTGGCGTTGGCCATCTCAGATGTTAGTTTTGGTTAAGCAACTACATGGGGCGTATGGCCAGGTCGCGAAAGAAACGACGGCACGCGGGTCCGGCCGGCCGACCATCTCGGCAACCCGGGGTTCTCCCCTGGCGCTCTGCGGCGGCTCGCGCCGCTGGGATGCCCCGCGAGGAGGTGATCCGCATGGGCGACGGCGCCAACGTCCTCGCGGCTGCGGGTCAAGCTTTCGGATTCGCGATGTGCCTGCTGCTGGTGGTGTTCTGCGCGGGCGTGGTCTGCCTGTTTGCCGCTAGCGCCCTCCGGCGCGGCTGCGCCAGGGCACGTGACGCGTGTCGTCGGCGCATGGCCAGAGCCGCCGTCCACGCCGAGGCCGCCCGTGGTCTGGCTGAGATCGAGAAGTTCCTTAAGTCCCAGCCGAGCGGGTCCGCATGCGGGGAGCCCCCGGATGGCGGCGGCGACGGCATCAGCCAGTAGCAACTAAGTTGGCGTGAGTGCTCGCATGACACGAGGAGGTCCGATGGGCGAGTTTGGATTGCGGGCTGGCAGGGCGGATCTCCGGTCGGCCGGGCCGATCACGTTCGGGCCAGCCGGGATCTTGTTCCTGGCCGACAATGCCGCGGCGAAGGTATTCGCCGTCGATGTCGCGGACCCGGGCCCGGCCGGCGGATCCGAGCCATTCGACCTGGACAACGTCGACGCGCGGGTCGGGTCGTTCCTCGGCTGCGAGCCCGGCGACGTAGTGATCAGGGACATGGCGGTCCACCCGCTGTCGCACAATGTGTACCTGTCGGTCCAGCGCGGCCGCGGCGATGCCGCGCAGCCCGTGCTGGTGCGGATCGGCCGCCTCGACGGCTCGATCACCGACGTCCCGCTGGATGACGTGCCCGTCGCAGCGGCGGTGATTGGCGACGCCCCGGCGCAGGACGACGAGCGGCTGGACATCACGCTCCCGCTGGGCGATGAGGGCGAGGAGCTCCAGGTCGGCGATCGGACGATCCGCATCCTGCGGCAGCCCATCCGCACCTCGACGGTGACCGACATGGCCTACGTGGACGGCGCGCTGCTCGTCGCCGGGCTGTCGAACGAGGAGTTCAGCTCCCGGCTGCGGCGGATCCCGTTCCCGTTCAGCGACGCGGTCACCGGCAGCAGCCTGGAGATCTTCCATGTCTCGCACGGCAAATGGGAGACGGCGGCGCCGATCCGCACGTTCGTGCCTTACGACGGCGGCCAGAGCATCCTGGCCAGCTACACCTGCACGCCGGTCGTGCACTTCCCGCTGGCCGACCTCCAGGACGGCGCCAAGGCCGTGGGCCGCACGGTCGCCGAACTCGGCGCGGTCAACCAGCCGCTTGACATGGTGTCGTTCACCCAGGACGGCCAGGAGTACCTCCTGGTGGCCAACTCCGCCCACGGCCTGGTGAAGATCGCCTGCCGCGACATCGACGGCCAGTCACCGCTGACCGAGCCCAGGGAACCGGTCGGCGTGCCCCGGGAGGCCAAGGATCTGCAGGGGATCCGCCGCCTGGCCAACCTGGGCGACAGCTACGTGCTGGCGCTGCAGTCCGACGACGCCGGCCGTCAGCACCTGCGCTCGGTGAAAGCCGCGTCGCTGTAACCGCGGCGGTGACCGAGGCGTCCTGGTCGCACAGCGGCGGCGGCGACTGCATCCGGCTGACCGGCCTGCCCGCCGGAGCGGGCGTCCAGGTGCGCCCGGGCCCGGCCGTCGCGGACGGCGGGCTGCCGCCGATGGCCGGACGGCTGGTACGCGACGGCGGCGACCTGTGCTTCGAGCCGCGGTTCGCGTTCCTGGACGGTACGGCGTACACCGTCACTGTCGAGGGCGCCAGCGCGATAACCCTGATGCGCGGCCGGCCCGGCCGGGTGCCCACGACCGAGGTGGCCGACATCCGCCCGACGGCGGTCAGGGTACCGCGCAACCTGCTCCGGCTCTACGTCAGGTTCTCGGCGCCGATGGCCGAGGGTTCCGCGGCCGGGCACGTGCGGCTCGCCGACGATGGCGGCGCCGAGATCGCCGGGGCCTTGCTGCCGGGTGAGCATGAGCTGTGGGACGCATCCCGCCGCCGCCTGACCGTCCTGCTCGACCCCGCCCGCATCAAGCGCGGCCTGACTGGTCACCGCGAGGCCGGCTACCCGCTGCGATCTGGTGAGTCATTCCGGCTGGTCATCGACAGCGGGTTCCGCGACGCCCGGGGGCTCCCCCTGCGAGGCGGCGCGCAGCGGCGGTACGAGGTCGGCGGACAGGAACGCCGCCACGTCGACCCGGCCAGCTGGGCGCTGGCGGTCCCGCCGGCCGGGACGGCCGAGCCGGTGCAGGTCGCGTTCGGGCGGCCGCTGGATCACGGCCTGCTGGCCCGCTGCCTGCACGTGGCCGGGCCAGGCGGCGAGCTCATCGACGGCGCCGTGCGGATCGGCGCCGGCGAGCAGTCATGGCAGCTGGCGCCCAGCCGGGCCTGGGCCCGCGGTTCCCACCAGCTCATCGTCGATCCCGTCCTGGAGGACCTGGCCGGCAACTCGGTCAGCCGGGTATTCGACCGGGACCTCAGCCGTCCCGAGGACGAGCCGCGGCAGGCCCGGCCGGTCTCGGTCCTCTTCCGGCCGCGCTGACCGAGCAGGATGTCCGACGCCGACTCGGCTGTCGGTCACGGCGATCCGCGGCGAACGGCCTCGCTCATATTGCCGAGACAAGCCGCAGAGTCATTTGTTAATCGAATATTTAATCGGACGGTCCGATCCGGAGGTGTGGCTCAGCGCGGCCCGGGCAGGGGCTTTCTCAGTTAACGTGCAGCACTGGGTTTGCAGCACTGGGTTTTGCGGCACTGGGAGGACAGCGTGGCGATCGCGACCGTCAACCCCGCTACCGGGGAGACCGTAAAGAGCTTCGACGAGATGAGCGAGGCGGACGTCGAGCGCTGCCTGGCCGCCGCGGCGGCGGCGTTCGAGAGCTACCGGCTGACCAGCTTCGCCGACCGGGCCGGGTGGATGCGCCGGGCGGCGGAGATCCTGGACGACGAGCGCGAGCCGATCGCGGCGATGATGACCACCGAGATGGGCAAGACGCTGGTCGCGGCCCGGCAGGAGGTGGCCAAGTGCGCGATGGCCTGCCGGTACTACGCGGAGCACGCCGAGGGGTTCCTGGCCGACGAGCCGGGCGACGCGGAGGCGGTGGGGGCCCGCCGCGCCTACGTCAGCTACCAGCCGCTCGGGCCGGTGCTGGCCATCATGCCGTGGAACTTCCCGCTCTGGCAGGCCATGCGCTTCGCGGCCCCGGCGCTGATGGCGGGCAACGTGGGCCTGCTCAAGCATGCCTCGAGCGTGCCGCAGACGGCCTTGTTCATGCAGGACCTGTTCGCCAGGGCCGGGTTCCCGGCCGGCGCGTTCCAGACGCTGCTGGTCGGGTCGGCGCGGGTCGAGGCGATCTTGCGTGATCAGCGGGTGGTGGCGGCGACGCTGACCGGGTCGGGGCCGGCCGGGCAGTCGGTGGCGGCCATCGCCGGGAGCGAGATCAAGAAGGTGGTGCTGGAGCTGGGCGGCAGCGACCCGTTCGTGGTGCTGCCGTCGGCCGACCTGGACGAGGCGGCGCGGGTCGCCACCACGGCGCGCCTGCTCAACAACGGCCAGTCCTGCATCGCGGCCAAGCGCTTCATCGTGCACGACGAGGTCTACGACGAGTTCGAGCGGCTGTTCGCCGAGCAGATGGCGGCCCGGAAGGTCGGCGACCCGATGGACGAGGGCACGGACGTGGGCCCGCTGGCCTCGGAGCAGCAGCGCGACGACATCGAGAAGCTGGTCGCGGACGCGGTGGCGCTGGGCGCGCGGGTGCTGTGCGGCGGGGCGGCGCCGGACCGGCCGGGCTTCTACTACCCGCCGACGGTGCTGGCCGGGATCACGCCGGACATGCGGGTGCACCGGGAGGAGGTGTTCGGGCCGGTCGCGACGCTGTACCGGGTGGCGGACCTGGACGCGGCCATCGAGATCGCCAACGGCACGGAGTTCGGGCTGGGCGCGAACGCCTGGACCACGGACGAGGCGGAGCGGGACCGGCTGATCCGGGACCTGGTGGCCGGGATGGTGTTCATCAACGGCAACGTGACGTCCTACCCGCAGCTGCCGTTCGGCGGGGTGAAGACCTCGGGCCACGGCCGGGAGCTGTTCAGCCAGGGCATCCGCGAGTTCTGCAACATCAAGACGGTCTGGATCGGCTAGCGCGCGGCTAGCCACCGGGCTGGCGCCGGGCCAGGTCCACCGCGCCCGCCGTCAAGGCGGCGATCTCGTCGAACCGCTCCTGCCGGATCAGGTTCCGCGACGCCATCCAGCTCCCGCCGACCGCGGCGACCGCCGGGCAGGCCAGGTAGGCGGGCAGCTGCTCGGCGCCGATACCGCCGGTGGGCACGAACCGGACATCGGGAAACGGGCCGCGCAGGGCGCTGATCAGGTCCACCCCGCCGAGCGGCTCGGCCGGGAACAGCTTGACCGTGGTGATGCCGAGGTCCAGCGCGGTGCAGATCTCGGTGGCGGTGGCCACGCCGGGGATCACGGGCACGGCCTGGTCAGCGCAGGCCCGCAGCACGGCCGGGCTGAGGCCGGGGGTGACGATGAACCGCGCGCCGGCCTCGAGCGCCTGGTCGACCTGCTCGGGCCGCAGCACCGAGCCCGGCACCGATCAGCGCCTCGCCGCCGGACGCTGCCGCGGCGGCGGCCATCGCGCGCAGGCCGTCCGCGGCGGCCGGGGTGCGGAAGGTGACCTCGGCGCAGGGCAGGCCGCCAGCGGTCAGCGCCGCGAGCAGGGGCCGGGCGTGCCGGGCCTCGTCCAGGGTGATGACCGGGACCAGCCGGTGCCGTCCCAGCTCGGACAGCACGTCGGGTCCGGCAGCAGTCATGATCAGCAGGCTATCCTCAGCCCGCGATGGCGTTCCGGTCGTCGAGCTGCATGTCGTCCGGGTTCACGGCGTCGACGTCCGCCGGGTCGCCGGTGCGCCACTCCGCGAACGCCATGGCGACCAGGCTGGGCACCAGGTCGGTGGACCGCTTGACCACCCAGGCCGTGCCCTTGGTCGCCATCCAGGTCAGCTCGGCCGCCTTGCTGGGCGGCGGGTTGACCGGCTCCGCGCCGGGCTCGGGCCCGACCTCGCGGCCGGCCGCGGCCAGCATGGCGTGGAACCGGCGGGCGATCAGGCGATGGCCGCGCTCGCTGGGGTGCAGCCGGTCCACGGCCCACATCCGCGGGTCGTAGGCCTCGGGGTCGTTGGCGGCGTCGAAGTGCACGGTGCCGAACCGCTCGGCGAGCTGGTCCATGACGTGGTTGATCTCGCGGGCCCGGCGGGCCAGCGGCCGGGCCAGCACGCCGGGCACGCCCAGCATCTCACCGGGGTCGGGCAGCCGCATGGTCAGCACCTCGGCGCCGGCCGCGCGCAGCGCGCCGATGGTGTGCGAGGCCGCGGACTCGATACGGGACACGTCGAAGTTCGGCCGCAGCGTGTCGTTGACGCCGACGACGACGCTGGCCACGTCGGGCTGGAGGGGCAGGGCCTGCGGGAGCTGGTGCAGCTCCACGTCGGCGATGCAGGCGCCGTTGCCGGCCAGGTTGTACAGGGCCGGCTCGGGCAGGCCCTCGGCCAGCAGGGCGGCCCAGCCGCGCCAGCCGCGGCGCGGCTTGCCGGACTCGGCGAGCACCCGGACGGGATCGCCGACGCCGAGAGTGATCGAATCGCCAAGGGCTACGAACCGTGTCATGCTGACGCCTCCGCGCGGAGCGTTCCGGCGGCCGCCAGGGCCGCCTCGTAATGACCGATCAGCTCGTCACACATCGCCGGCCAGGTACGGCCGAGCATCCACTGCCTGCCCGCCCGGCCCTGCGCCGCACGCAGCGCGGGGTCGGCGACCAGCCTGGCCACGGCACTGGCCATCGCCGTCGCGCTCCCCGGCTCGACCAGGAAGCCGGTCTGGCCATCCCGGACCAGGTCGATCGGGCCGCCAGCGGCGGGCGCGACCACGGGCAGGCCGCTGGCCGCGGCCTCCTGCAGCGTATTCCCGAACGTGTCATGCGGCCCGCTGTGCACGAACACGTCCAGGCTGGCATAGATCGCGGCCAGGTCGTCGCCGCCGCGCTGGCCGAGGAAGCGGGCCGTGGGCAGGGCCCGGCGGGCCGCGGCCTCGGCGGGGCCGCTGCCGACGATGATCAGGCGCACGCCGGGCAGCCTGGCCACGTCGGCCAGCAGCTCGACGCGCTTCTCGGCGGCCAGCCGGCCGACGTAGCCGACCAGCAGCTCGCCGTCCGGGGCCAGCTCGGCGCGCAGCTGGGCGCTGCGGCGGGCCGGGTCGAACCGGACGCTGTCCACGCCCCTGGCCCACAGCCAGACCCGCTCCACGCCGTGCGCGTGCAGCTCGGCGGCGGTGGCGGAGGACGGGGCGAGCGTCCGGTCCACCGCGTTGTGGATCTTGCGCAGCCGTCCCCAGGCCACCGTCTGGCCCAGCCGGCCGGCGTGGTACAGCCGGGCGTAGGCCGGCATGTCGGTCGCGTAGACCGCGACCATCGGCAGGTTCATCTTCTTCGCGGCCGAGGCCGCGAACGCGCCCAGGACGAACGGCCCGGCCAGGTGCACCAGCTCCGTCCCGTGCTCGGCCAGGGCCTGGCGCACCCGCGGACCGGGCAGGCCGACCCGCAGTTCCTGGTAACAGGGGATCGCAATGGACTTGACCCGCACCACCGGGAAGTCGAATGAACTATCCGGGCAGGGCACCCCGCTGGCCGGCTCGGGGGCGATGATCAGCGGGTCGTGACCCCGGCTGACCAGGTGCTCCGCGACGCGCATGGCTGTGTGCGCGACGCCGTTGACGTCGGGAGGGAAGGACTCTGTTACATAAGCTATTCGCACGCTCACACCGTGCGCGATCCGCATTCCCGGAAGGGCCGCAAGACCGTGACTGCCCGGCGAACTGTCAGTGACATTTTCTGACAGAACAAATTCGCGGAGCTACCGCTGGGGCGCATCCGGCTCACACGTCCTCGCATCGCCTCGGTCTAAGTCACCGGCCCCGGCCCTGGCCCGCGGCGAGTGACGCATGGGGGGTGCATGCTGCCGTCATTGTACGGAATGACGGGCTAGTCCGGTGGCTCCGCGACCCGCAGGGCCAGCATGGTCATGTCGTCCCGGATCTCGCCGCCGCAGAACTCCAGCACCCGGCGGCGCATTCCGGCCACGATCTCGGCGGCTGACTTCCCGGCCAGCGCGGCCAGTTCATCGGTGAGCAGGTCCCCGAAATAGCCATGGTCGGCATGCCGGGCGTCGGCCACCCCGTCGGTATAGAAGAACAGCACGTCGCCCGGCGCCAGCTCCAGATCCTGCGCGGACGGCTCGGCGTCCGGGAAGATGCCCAGCGGCTGGCCGCCGCCGCGCAGCTGGCGCACCTGCCCGTCCTCGGTGATCAGCGCGGGCGCGGGCTGCCCGGCGCTGCCCAGCGCCACGTTCAGCTGCCCCGAGCTCCAGCGCAGCCGGCTGGCGTGCGCGGTCACGAACTGCCCGGCCAGGTTCTCGTCCAGCAGCACGTCGTTGGCCGCCCGCAGGACCCGCGCCGGGTCCGGCTCACCGCGGCCGATGACCCGGATCGCCTGCCGGGCCGCCGAGGTCACCGCCCCGGTGTCCCGCGCCGTGCCGCACACGTCGCCGATCATCAGCCCGGCGCCATCGGGCGTGGGGTACACATCGTAGAAGTCGCCCCCGACATCCGGGCCCTCCGCGCCGATGTGCGCGGCCGCGATCTCCACCCCCGGCACCGGCGGCAGCTCCGGGGGCAGCAGGCTGGCCTGGAGGGCCTCGGCCACCGCGCTGTGCCGCCGGAACGTCCGGCCGCCCCGCAGGGCCAGGCCCAGCTGCTCGCCGATCGACTCGGTCACCGCCACCTCGGACAGGCCGAAGTGCCCGTGACTGGCCTGCCGGACCACCGTCAGCGCGCCGTAGCTGCGCTCCCCGTCGGCCAGCGGCACGCTCAGCACCGAGGTCGCCTGCAGCAGCAGGACCAGCGGCATCCCGTCCGGCCCCGGCCCCAGCGCGTCGGCGTCCTCGGCGTGCGTGAGCAGCTGCGAGCTGGCCGACTCGTGCACGATCCACGGCGCCGACCCCGGCTGCGGCTCGGTCCCGGCCACCGTCCGGGCCAGGTCCTCGGACCTGGGGTCGTCCGGACCGGTCACGAACTGGCGCCGCAGCCGCCCCCGCCGCTCGATGTCCACGATGACCCAGCCGCCCAGCTCGGCAGACAGCGTCCGGGCGCACCGCTGCACCATCGCGGACTCGCTGACCGTGATGTCCTCGAGCAGCAGGCGCGAGATGCCCGCCGCGAGATCCAGCCGCCGGGTGAGCTGCCGGACCAGGTCCATGTCGGCGTCATCCGCCCGCCGGGCCGCCGCCTGCCCAGCAGCTTTACCGTCCGCAACAGCTGCGCCACCGGTGACGGCCACGATCAGCTGGTCGGCGTCCCCGCGCAGCCCGGCCACGCACATGGTCAGTCCGGCATCCACCGCCCCGTCCCCGCTGAGCAGGCGGCAGCGCAGCCGCCGCGGCTTGCCGGTGCGCAGTGCGTTGGCGATCTGCGTCTGCACCCGGGCCCGGTCCGGCACGTCCACCAGGGCCGCGAACTGCTTGCCGGTGGCGTAACCGGGCGCCGAGCCGAGCAGCTCGGCCGCGGCCGAGTTGGTGCGGCGGATGGTCCGGTCCTGGCCGAGCAGGAACACCGGCACCGGGAGCTGCCCGAACACCGCGTGCAGCAGGCGCCGCTCGGCGTGCACCGCGCCGGACGGCCCCTTGTCGGAGCGCCCGGTCAGCGCGTCGGCGGCCGCGTCCACCTCGGCCAGCGCGGCGTCCAGGATCGGCCGCAGCTCGGCGGACGGCAGCGCCGCGGCCATCCGCAGCTCGGCGCCGCGCGAGCGCAGCGCGGCCGCCTCGCCCCGCTTGGCGGGACCCATCGTCACGGCTTACCTCCCATCGCTGGAACGCCGTCCAGCAGCATGTGCATGCGGACCACGGTGCCGCCCGGCCCGCTTCTCAGCTCGACCAGGTCGCAGACCTGGTGCACGACCCACAGGCCCAGGCCGCCGGTCTCCGGCGGCCGCCGCCGGCCGACCATCGGGTCGCGGATCTGGCCCTGGTCGCTGACCTGGCAGATGATCTCGGTCCCGGTCCGCCAGACCAGCAGGGTGCCGCGGGCGCCGGCGTGCCGGACGGTGTTGGCCGCCACCTCGCCGACCGCCAGGACCAGGTCCGCGGTCCGGTCCGGGCTCAGCCCGGCCTGCCCGGCCCGGACGGCCACGAACGAGCGGACCACGTGCAGGTCCCTGGTGTAGGCCAGCGCGGGCCGCCCCGGCGGGCGGCGGCGGCAGGGCCAGGCCCGCGGGCGCCGGGGCGAACTTCTCGCTGGGCGTCACTCCGCTGGCGGTGCGCAGGAACGGGTGGGTCAGCCCCGCGCCCGCGATGACCGCGGGGGCGAGCAGGCCGGTGTCATAGGGGCACAGCAGTGCCACCGGGCCGCCCGCGAAGGCCACGTTGAGCATGGCCTCGTGCACGGCGACCTCGCCGATCTCCGCGTCGGACCGGCCGGGCCAGGCCAGCTCACTCACGAACCGGACCGGCCGGCCGGGGTAGCGGCCGGCGAAGTCCCAGATGGCGCTGATGACCCGGCCCGGGTTGCGGCCCAGCTCGGTCATGTCGGCATATGCCACCCGCTGGCCGTCCAGGCCCTCGCGGATCAGCTTGGCCGCCGGGCCCGGCACCGCGACCAGCACCGCCTCGGCCCGGTCCAGGCCCTCCCGGACGAACGGCAGCACCGCCGAGCGGTACCCGGCCGCGTCCCGGTAGAAGGCGGCCTCGTGCCGGAACCCGCTGGCGGCCATCACGGCGCGCCGCGGCGCGGCGCGGTCCGAGGTCGGGCCGGAGAATGTTTGGCCGGAGAATAGGGGGTAGCGATCGCCACCATGAGGTCACTCGCTGGACTGTCCTGGCGGCTGGCCCGTCGCGGGCTCGGCCGCCGCGCACGCCGCCACCGCCTCCGGCACGGTGTCGAACATCGGCAGCCGGTCGGCCAGGCCCGTGATCCACAGCGTCTTGGTGTACCGGTAGCGGGCTCCGGCCAGGGCCAGCGTCCCGCCCCTGGCCGTCAGCTTCTTCCAGTGCCCGACGATGACGGCCAGCGAGCTGGTGTCCATGAAGTCGACCGCGGACAGGTCCAGGACCACGATGGCCGCGCCGCGCCGGGCCTCGGTCAGGCAGCTGTCCAGCTGCGGGCTGGTGACGATGTCCAGGTCCCCGACGGCCGCGACCACCACAGCACCATCCAGGCGCTGCGACGAGAGTTCAAGCACTTGCACGTACGCCCCCGTGAGGCCGCCGAGTCGGAACGGGACAACTGCTCCCCCATGGTATGCCGCTGGGTGACGGATGGAGCCTAACGCGCATCAGGCGCTGATCTGGCGCGAGAGCGACGACTGGCTGGGGCCCGCCGCCGCGTTCATCCACGAGGGCATCCGCCGCGAGGAGCCGGTCTGGGTCGGCATCTGCCCGCCGACGGCGCCCGCGCTGCGGGACCTGGTGCCCGGCCAGCCGCTGGTGAGCTTCTTCGACGCCGGCCGGCTGGGCCGCAATCCGGGCCGGATCATCCCCGCCATGCTGGACTTCGCCGGCCGCCACCCCGGCCGTCCGCTGCGCTACCTCAGCCAGCCGTTTTGGGCCGGCCGGTCGGACGCGGAGTGCGCCGAGGCGGCCCGGCACGAGTCCCTGGTCGGCCTGGCCCTGGCCGGCCGGGCCGCGACCGTGATGTGCGTGTACGAGGCCCGGCGGCTGGCCGGGCAGGCGGTGTCCTGCGCCGAGCAGACCCATCCCACGCTCCTGGACGGCGGCCGGCCCGAGGCCAGCCGCCGGTACGCCGGCCCCGGCGTGCTGCCATCGCCGTGCGACCCGCCGCTGGCCCCGCCGCCGGCCAGCGCGGCCCCGCTGACCTTCGGGGCTGACCTGCGCCGGGTCCGGATGCTGGTCGCCGGCTGCGCGGCCGAGGCGGGCCTGGCCGACGGCCGGGCCGCCGACCTGGTCCTGGCCGCCAGCGAGGTGGCCGCCAACACGCTGGCGCACGCCGGCGGCACCGGCACCATCTGGATCTGGGCCACGGCGCAGGAGGTCATCTGCCAGATCACCGACCCCGGCCGCATCGACGATCCGCTGGCCGGACGGCGCCGCCCCGCCAGCGAGGGAAACGGGCAGGGCCTGTTCGTGGTCAACCAGCTCTGCGACCTGGTCGAGCTCAGGTCCGGCCCGGGGGGCACCACCGTGCGCATGCACATGCTCCGGTAGCAGGATGGACCGGTGGATCATGGACCGGTGGACCCTGGCCAGGCGCTGCGCGCGATCGCGTTCCAGCTCGAGCGCGCCCAGGCGCCGACCTACCGGGTCCGGGCCTTCCGGCGGGCCGCCGAGGTGGTGGCAGGCCTGCCAGACGGCGAGCTGGAACGCCGGCTGGCCGCGGGCACGCTGCGCGACCTGGCCGGGATCGGCGCTACTACCGCTGAGGTCATCGCCGAGGCCGCGGCCGGCCAGCAGCCCGGCTACCTGACCCGGCTGCTGGCCGAGGCGCCGCCCGAGCCGGCCGTGCCGCTGCGGGCCGCGCTGCGCGGCGACTGCCACACCCACTCGGACTGGTCCGACGGCGGCAGCCCGCCCGGCGAGATGGCCAGGGCGGCGGCGCGACCTGGGCCACGAGTGGATCGCGCTGACCGACCACTCCCCCCGGCTGACCGTCGCCAACGGGCTGTCCGCCGAGCGCCTGGAGGCCCAGCTCGAGCTGGTCGCCGGGCTCAACGCGGAGCTGGCCCCGTTCCGGATCCTGACCGGCATCGAGGTGGACATCCTCGAGGACGGCGCCCTGGACCAGCGCGACGACCTGCTGGACCGGCTGGACGTGGTCGTCGCGAGCGTGCACTCCAAGCTGCGGATGCCCGCCGCGGAGATGACCACCCGGATGCTGGCCGCCGTGCGCGATCCGCACACCGACGTGCTCGGCCACTGCACCGGCCGGATGATCGCCGGGCGCGGCCGCCCGGAGTCGGAGTTCGACGCGCAGGCGGTGTTCACCGCCTGCCGGGATCACGGTGTGGCGGTGGAGATCAACTGCCGCCCGGAGCGGCAGGATCCGCCCGGCCGGCTGCTTCGCCTGGCCGCCGAAATCGGCTGCCTATTCGCCATCGACAGCGACGCGCACGCGCCCGGCCAGCTTGACTGGCTCGGCAGCGGATGCGTGCGGGCCGAGGAACTCGGCATCGGCCCGGAGCGGATCATCAACACCCGTACTGCGGCTGATCTGCCCGGTAAGCGCCACCTCGCGTAATTACGGCGCGGGCCGTCCGCGCTGGCCCGCGCCGTCCGTGAACTCCGGGTCAATGTTCCAGGTCGTAAGCCGGTCATCGGCGCGATTATCGGGCTCGGGCCCGCGCGGCCGGCCAGCTCATTGCACCCGGTCGCAATGATGCAATCCCGCCTGGCTAGTGAGCGGCCTCGTACTGGTTCATCACTTCCGCGGGAATCCGGCCCCGGTCGGAGACCTTCAGCCCCTGCGCACGCGCCCACTCACGGACATCAGACTGGTTATGCCGGACCGGACGCGCAGTTCCGCGGCCTGGCCTGCGGGCCGAAACCTTGCGGGCCGCCTCCAGGTAGGGGCCGATGGCATTGGCGAACTCGTCGGCATGCTGGCGGTTCAGGTCAATCTCATACTCTACGCCGCTGTAGCCGAACCTGAGCGTTCCCTCAGCCTCAGTGCCATCAATGTCATCTACGTACAGGATCTGCGTCTTCTGTGCCACGCGAGTCTTCCTTTCCACCGGAGTTCGGGTCATAGCCTATCCGATAACATCAGTGATGCGCCCGCGCTCACCGGTAACCGAACGGCCCGCTTTCCCGGCGGGATGTCGGCCAGATGTCGGCTGGATGCCTGGCCTCTCGGAATACACAGATGGTAATCATTCGCTAGCACGAAGCTAGCCGTGTGCGCCGGGAATGCCGACGCTGCGGTTTCGCGCTCTCCCGGCTCGATCCCGTGCAGAACCACCCGGTGAATATCCCGGCGCGTCCGCTGCCCGGTAGAGTGCGAAGCATCGGCTCACGGCCGACCGCACCGGTCAGGTGCCCGGCCCGTCGCGGCCGAGCCGGATGTCCGATAACGGAGGGGCCAGGGCGGGGTGCCAGTGTGACCAGTGACGGCGCGATCTGGCCGGGCGCGGTCCCGTGAGGGTCGCCCTTGGGCTGGTCGCCGCGCTGCTGGTCGGAGTCGGCCTGGTGCTCCAGCAGGCCGCCGCCGAGCAGGCCCCGAAGTCCTACTTCCTGCACCTGCGGCTGATCGCCGACCTGCTGCACCGCCGCCGGTGGCTGCTGGGCATCGGCATCATGGCCGCGGGCGAGGTGATGTCCGCCTGGACCATCGGCAACCTGGACCTGTCCGTGGCCGAGCCGCTGCTGGCCACCTCCCTGCTCTGGGCCCTGCTGGTGTCGATCCCGCTGACCGGCATGCGGCCGCGCATCTCCGAGGTGCTCGGCGCGGTGCTGCTCAGCGGGGGCGTGGCCGCGCTGTCGGTCTCCCGGTCCATCTCGGCGCCCAGCACCAGCTTCGGCTCGGCCGGCTACTGGCCGGCCGCCGCGGTCATCGCCGTGATCGCGTTCATCCTGGTCCGCGCGGGCTGGCGGCGCTCGGGCCACTGGCGGGCCATCCTCACCGGGGCGGCCGCCGGGCTCATCTTCGGCATCTCCGACGCCCTCACCCGCGGCACGCTGCTGATCCTGAGCAACCACGGCGTGGCCGCCGCCCTGACCAGCTGGCCGGTCTACAGCCTGGCCGGGGCCACGCTGCTGGCCCTGTGGCTGATGGAAAGCGCCTTCAACGCCGGGCCGCTGCACGCCTCGCTGCCGGCCATCACCGCCGCCGAGCCCCTGATCGGCATCCTGCTCGGCGTGATCGTCTTCGGCGATGACATCCGGATCTCGCCGGGCACGCTCGCCCTCCAGGCCGCCGGGCTGGTGGCGCTGGTCGGCGGCGTGATCCTGGTCGCCAGGGCGCCGATGCTCAGCGGCCTGCGGCCGGTCCAGGTCATCAGCCACGCGCTCGGCACCGAGCCCGTCCCCGCACCCGACAGCGCCACGCCGAAGAAGCCCGAGCACGAGGAGGTGTAGCCGCCGGGGCCGCGGGCAGGGGACCCGGCGGGCGGGGGCCCGACAACGGGAGGTGCGCGGATGCGCGTAGCGGTGCTGGGCGCCGGCGGGATGATGGGGTACCCCATGACCCGCAACCTGGCCCGGGCCCGGCTGAGCGTCACGGCCTGGAACCGGTCGCCGGACAAGGTCACCCCGCTGGCCGACGACGGCGTGCGGGTGGCCGGGTCGCCCGCCGAGGCCGCGGCCGGCGCCGACATCGTGGTGACCATGCTGGCCGACGCGGACGCCGTGCTGGCGGCCATGGACGGCCCGCAGGGCGCCGCGGCGGCCATGGCCCCGGCCGCCGTCTGGGCGCAGATGAGCACCATCGGCGAGGCCGGCACCGACGAGTGCGCCCGGCTGGCCGCCGACCGCGAGCTGACCTTCATCGACGCCCCGGTGCTCGGCACCCGCCAGCCCGCCGAGCAGGGCGAGCTCGTGGTGCTGGCCTCCGGGCCTGCCGGGGCCAGGGACCAGGTCCAGCCCGTGTTCGACATCCTCGGCCGCAAGACCATCTGGGTCGGCGAGGCCGGCGGCGGGACCCGGCTCAAGCTGGTCAACAACAGCTGGCTGCTGGCCGTGGTCGAGGCCGGCGCGGAGACCATCGCCCTGGCCGAGGGCCTGGGCATCCGGCCCGAGCTGTTCCTCGACTCCATCGACGGCGGCCCGCTCGACCTGCCCTACCTGCGCCTGAAGGCCGCCGCCATCACCGAGCGCGACTTCGAGCCCGCGTTCCGGCTGGCGCTGGCGGCCAAGGACGCCGCGCTGGTCGAGGAGGCCGCCGGCCGCCGCGAGCTGGACCTGCCCGTGCTCCGCGCCATCCGGGAGCGGCTCGAGGAGGGCGCCCGCCAGCACGGTCACGCTGACGTCAGCGCCACCTATCTGACCAGCGCGCCCCGCCCGATCTAAGCCAGGCCCGATCTGAATCAGCCACTGGAGGTTCGATGCGCACCATCATGGCCGTCGCGGCCGCCGCTCTCGCCGCCGCGGTACTCGCCAACCGGCAGGACATCACCCGCTATATCCGCATCAGGCAGATGTCCGCCGGCCGCGGTCATCCCGAGTACGTCCCGGTCGAGGGCCACCACGCCTACCCGGATTAGCCGCTGGGCGGGGCGCCCGACCGGAAGATGGACTCGGGCGGCTTGGCCATCACCGACAGCGGCCTGGCCACGTCCTCGAGCGACTTTCCCTCGGCGTCGACCCCGAAGAACACCGCGACCAGGCCACCCAAGATCATCGCTCCCGCGCCGATGAGGTAGCCCACGTAGAGCTTGTTCGGGTCATGGCCGGTGCCGATCAGGTGCCCGTACAGATGCGAGCCAAGCGAGCCGAAGCACTGGGCGATGGCGAAGAACACCGCGATGGCCTTGGCCCGCACTTCCAGCGGGAAGACCTCGCTGACCGTCAGGTAGGCCGCGCTGGCGCCCGCCGAGGCGAAGAAGAAGATCACCGACCAGCACAGCGTCTGAGTCGTGGCGTCCAGCGTGCCCGCCTTGAACAGCTGCGCGGTGATGATCAGCAGCACCCCGGCCAGGATGTAGGTCCCGGAGATCATCTTCTTGCGGCCGATGGTGTCGAACAGCCGCCCGATGGTCAGCGGCCCGAGCAGGTTCCCGGCCGCGAAGGCCAGGAAGTAGTAGCCCGTGTCCTTGGCGCTGACGTGGAAGAAGAACTCCAGGACCAGCCCGTAGGTGAAGAAGATCGCGTTGTACAGGAACGACTGCGTGATCATCAGCGTCGCGCCGAGCACCGAGCGCTTGGGGTAATGGGTGAACAGCACCCGCAGCAGCGGCAGGTAGCCAATCCGCTCGGTGGGCGTGATCTCCAGTTCCTGGCTCTTGTCGACCGGCGGGATGTCCCCCTTGGTCGCCTCGACGTCGTGCTCGATCTCGGCGATGGAGGCCTCGGCGGCTTCAGCCCGGCCGTGCATGATCTGCCAGCGCGGGCTTTCCGGGAGGTTGCGCCGCACGTAGATGATGACCAGGGCCAGCACCGGGCCGACCAGGTAGGCGATCCGCCAGCTCAGGTTGGCCGCGAAGTGGTTGAGCAGGTACAGCGTCGCGACCGTGCCGAGGAGCGCGCCCGCCCAGTACGTGCCGTTCACCGCCAGGTCGACCTGGCCCCGGTACCGGGCCGGGATCATCTCGTCGATGGCGGAGTTGATCGCCGCGTACTCACCGCCGATTCCCGCGCCGGCCAGCACCCTGGTCGCGTACAGGAAGATGAACCAGTGGCCGCCCGCGGGCGTCGCCGCGGTCAGGCCGCTGCCGATCAGGTAGACGCCCAGCGTGACCATGAACAGGTTCCGCCGGCCCAGCCGGTCGGACAGCATGCCGAAGAACAGCGCGCCGATGACCTCGCCGATCAGGTACCAGCTGGCGATGTCGGCCACGGCGCTGGCCGACATGTTGAGCGTGCTGTGCATCGTCAGGTCGGGCCCGACATTGCTCGCGATCGTGATTTCCAGGCCATCCAGGACCCAGGCGATGCCCAGCGCCACGACCATCCTGGTGTGGAAGCGCGACCACGGCAGCCGGTCGATCCGGGCCGGAATCAGGCTGCGGATGGCCGGGCTCGGCCTGCTCGATGTGTCAGCAGCGGTGGCCATGACTACCCCCCTCATCGGTCATGGCCGTCCCTGCTACCCGCAAAGCGGTGCCCTACTCGGGTGAATCGCGCTCGCGCTCGACGGAGCCGCCGGGGGGCGGGATAATGTGGCTGGTCGTCGCGCCAGCCCCAGTGCCGCGCTGGCGTCGCAACATCTGATGCCAGTGGGATGCCGGCTCTGCCTGTCTTCTGTTTCTGCACGGAGGTGGTTCTCAGTGACTGATCACCGTGCCCAGCCGCCGCAGGTCATCACGCTTCCGGCCGAGATCGACCTGAGCAATTCCGAGCAGGTCGGCAACGAGCTGCGCGCGGCTTTCCGGCCCGGCGCCAGCGTGGTGGTCGCCGACCTGACCGTGACTACCTTCTGCGACACCTCCGGCGCCCGCACGCTGCTCGTGGCCAGCAAGGAGGCCTCCGCGGCCCATATCGAGCTGCGCCTGGCCGTGCAGGAGGGCAGCGTGCGCCGGACCATGCGGCTGCTCGGCCTGGACCACGTGCTGAGCATCTACCCCACCGTGGCCGAGGCGCTGATCACCTGACGATGGTTGGAGCCGGACGCGAGGGGTAGCGAAGCACGGCTATGAACAGAACTTCAGGCATCGGCCTCACGGGCTTCGGTGTGGTGCTGGTGGTTATCGGGGCGATCCTCAGGTTCGCCGTCACGGTGCACACCTCCGGCTTCAACATCCACAAGATCGGCGACATCCTGCTGCTGGTCGGCATCGTGCTGGTCATCATCAGCGTCGCCATCATCGCCCTGGGCTCGCGCACCAGGACCACCACCCGGACCGACGTGCGCGCCACCCCCGACGGCCAGCAGCGCGTCGAGCAGCGTGACGACTGGGGTGGCGCCTGAGCACCCAGGCGCTGGCCGGGCGGTACCGGCTGGAGCAGCGGGTCGCCACGGGCGGCTACGGCGAGGTGTGGCGGGCCACGGACCTGGTCCTGGCCCGCCCGGTCGCGGTCAAGCTGCTGCGGCCCGAGGTCGCCGGGGACGCCGAGACCCTGGCCCGGTTCCGGGCCGAGGCCCGGCACGCGGGGTCGCTGGAGCACGTCGGCATCGCCCGGGTCTTCGACTACGACGAGCCAGGGCCCGGCCATCCGCCGTTCCTGGTCATGGAGTACGTGGACGGTCCGTCGCTGGCCGAGATCGTGGACGCCGGCCCGCTGCCGCCCGGCCGGGTGCTGGATATCGTGGCCCAGGCCGGCGCGGCGCTGGCCGTGGCGCACCAGGCGGGCCTGGTGCACCGCGACATCAAGCCGCAGAACATCCTGCTCACCCGCGATGGTCAGGTGAAGCTGACCGACTTCGGGATCTCCTTCGCCGCCGGGGCCGCCTCGCTGACCTCCACCGGGATCGTGCTGGGCTCGACCGGCTACCTGGCCCCGGAGCGACTGGAGGGGTCCAGGGGCACCGCCGCGGGCGACGTGTACGCGCTGGGCGTGGTCGCCCACCAGTGCCTGACCGGCCAGCCGCCGTTCACCGGAACGCCCGCGGAGGTGGCCCAGGCGCACCACAGCCGCCCGCTGCCGCCGCTCCCGCCGCCCGTCCCGGCCGCGGTGGCCGGGCTGATCGGCGCGCTCACGGCCAAGGACCCGGCCCGGCGGCCCGCCGCGGACGAGACGGCCCGCCGGGCCGCCGAGCTGCGTGACCAGCTCGCGCCGCCGGAGCTAGCCGAGCTGCCGGATCTAGCTGAGCCGCGGGACCTGACTGAGCCGCGGGACCTAACTGTGCCGCACGAGCTGGCTGAGCCGGCTCAGCTCGCCCGCCCTCTGGATGCCGCGCCGGCCCGGCGCCGCCGCCTGACCCTCGGGCTGGCCGCCGTCGCGGTGCTGGCGCTGACCGGCTGGGCGCTGGCCAGCCTGCTCGCCCCGCACGGCCAGCACCCGTCGGCCGCCGGCCCGTCCCGGGCCCGGACCGTCGAGATCGACGGCGCCCGGCTGCGCGGCCAGCCCGTCCCGGCCGTGACCCGCGAACTGCGGCACCTAGGCCTGATCGTGCATGTCCGGTGGCGGCCGACCGACCGGGAGCCGCCCGGCCGCGTGCTGGCCGTCCAGCCCTCCGGGCAGGTGCCTGCCCGGAGCGTGGTCGTGGTGACCGGCGCCCTGCGGCCCGCCGGGCCGGCCCCGAGCACCCCCGCCAGCCCGCTCCGCCATCACCCCGGTCCCGGGCACGGGAAGGGTCATAAGCACGGCAAGGGGCACGGACCCGGCAAGGGGCACGGGCCCGGCAAGCCACCCAAGACCAGCCCGCCGCCCACGCCCAGCCCCCAGCCCACCTCCACTTCCCCGAGCCCCACGCCGACGACCTCTCCCCCGACGAGCTCGCCGCCCGCCAGCCCTGCCGCATGAATCGCGATATCCAGGGCAGTTGATGGCGACTGCGGAATTCAATTAGGTAAAGGGAGTCGATATGGGTCTGATGAATAAGCTTCGGAATCGTTTCCAGATGTCCAGGGGACAGGCCCGGCAGGACGCCGGCCGGGCCACCGGTGATCCCTACCTGGAGGCCAGCGGTCAGGCCGAGCGGGTCGAAGGCGCGGCCAAGCAGGTCGGCGAGCAGGTCAAGGACTCCGGCAAGAATGTCCGCGACGCGTTCAAGCGCTAAGGGAATTCAGAACCACATTGGCATCGGAACTATCGTGGCCATCCTGAGCCGCGGGTATCATGGCGCGTAGCGCAGATTACGCACCTCAGGAGACGGACCGGGTATGTCAGGCGGGGCGGGCCGGCTAGCCGCGGATCCACCGGAGGCCGAATGCGACCCGCGTGCGGCCCCGGCGGCTCCGGCCGAGGCGGCCCGCAGCTTCGAGCGGTCGGACCGCGCGCCGCGCGCGGCCCGGCACTTCGTGGTCGACACGCTCCAGCAGTGGGGCGAGGCCGCGCTGGCCTACGATGCCGCGATGGTCGTCACCGAGCTGGCCACCAACGCGGTCCTGCACGCCCGCACCGGCTTCTCGGTCACCGTCTCCCGCTCCGCCGACACCATCCGGATCTCCGTCCGTGACGGCCGCGCGGCTCCCGGCGCGGACATCGCCGCGCTGCTGGCGCCGGCCGCGGGTCACGGCCTGGGCCTGGTAGCGGCGGTGGCCCGGCACTGGGCCGCCGAGTCGCTGCCCGACGGCAAGCGAGTCTGGGCTGAGGTCGGCTGATCAGCCGCCCCTCGTGATAGCTTGAGCATCGGTGCTTACGAAGCAGGCACACCGCTGCGCCGCCCGGCGCAACAGCGTAGTTGTGCTTCGTGAGCCCTTTTTTAGTTCCCTCGGCCGCGCGCATCGGCTGCGCTGACGCGCCACCCGGCGGCGGCCCGACGGAGGGAACCCCGTGCTGAAGATCGCGCTCGTCGCGCTCGGCGACTGCGCCACCGAGACCGCCCTCGAGACCGCCCCCGGAGCGAGCCTGGCCGACCGCGGGCCCTTCGGCCTCGCGCACGCGATGGCCGCCCAGGGTCACCGGATCACCGTCTACGCCCGCCGGGGCGGGCAGCGGCAGCCGGCCACGGTCACGCTGGAATCCGGCGTGACGGTCCAGTACCTGCCCGCGGGACCCGCCGCCGAGCTGCCCGCTGACCAGCTGAGCCAGCACGTCCGGCAGTTCGCCGACGGGCTGGCCGACCGCTGGCGCCGGGACCGGCCCGACGTGGCGCACGCCTGGTTCTGGACCAGCGGCCTGGCCGCGCTCGCGGTGTCGCGGGACCAGCACGTGCCCGTGGTCCAGACCTTCGCCTCGCTGGGCGCGGCCGAGCACCGCCACCACCTGCCCGACCAGGGCCCCGCGGGCCGGATCCGGCTGGAGGCCTCCATCGCCAGGGCCGTGTCCGCCGTGCTGGCCGGGTCGTCCGAGGAGACCGCCGAGCTGGCCGGGCTGGGCGTGCCCCAGACCGCTGTCCGCGTCGTGCCGTGCGGCGTGGACACCGCGCGGTTCGCGCCCGGCGGGCCTTCCGTCCGGCGCGGCGCCCGTCCCCGGCTGCTGACCTGCGCTCCGCTGGAGCCCGGCCAGGGCCTGGACACCCTGATCCGGGCCCTCCCCCAGGCCCCCGACGCCGAGCTGGTCATCATCGGCGGCCCGTACCGCCGCCTGCTGCGCAGCCTGCCCTACTACCGGACGCTGGCCGGCCTGGCCGCCAGCGCCGGCGTGCGGGACCGGGTCATCTTCACCGGCCGGGTCCCCGACGGCGACCTTCCCTCCTGGCTCCGGTCGGCCGACCTGTACGTCAGCGCGGCGGCCTACGAGCCGTTCGGGGTGGCCACCGTGCAGGCCATGGCCTGCGGGCTGCCCGTCATCGCCACCAGCGTGGGCGCCAACCGGGACGCCGTCATCGACGGGACCACCGGCGTGCTGGTACCGCCCGGCCGGGTCCGGCCGCTGGGCCAGCGCATCCGCGAGCTGCTGGCCCAGCCCGTGCGCCGCGGAGCCTACGGCGCCGCGGGCGCGGACCGGGCCAGCTCGCGCTACACCTGGGAGCGGATCAGCCAGGAGACCCTGACCGCCTACCAGCACTCGGCCGGGCAGCCCGCCGCCTGAGCTCGCGGGCTGGCCCGCTACTGGCGCTGGCCCGCTACTGGCGCTGGCCGCTACTGGCCCGCGCGGACGCCGGCCTCGATCTTGTCGCCGAGGTTCTTGTCCACGTTGCGCCAGTACTCGAACGCCCGCTGGAGAACCGGCTCGCTCACCCCTTCCAGCAGGTGACCGACCACGTTGCCGACCAGGCGGTCGCGCGCCGCGTCGTCCAGGACCTCGCGGACCATCGTGCCCGCCTGGCCCCAGTCGTCGTCCTGCTCGTGCAGCGTGTAGGCCGAGCGGACCAGCTCACCATCGGAGTACCAGTAGTTCGGCTGGTAGTCAGCGGTGTCGGCCTGCGGGCCCCCCTTGGAGTTGGGCGCGTACACCGGGTCGGAGACGTTGCGGATCCGCATCGCCCCGTCCTTGCTGTAGGAGTGCACCGGCGCCCGGGGCGTGTTCACCGGGATCTGCTTGTAGTTCACCCCGAGCCGGGCCCGGTGCGCGTCCGAGTAAGAGAACCCGCGGGCCAGCAGCATCTTGTCCGGGCTGAGCGCGATGCCCGGCACCAGGTTGTTCGGCTCGAACGCCGCCTGCTCCATCTCGGTGTGGTAGTCGCTCACGTTGCGGTCCAGCGTCAGCCGGCCCACCTCGATCAGCGGGTAGTCGCGGTGCGGCCACACCTTGGTCAGGTCGAACGGGTTGAACCGGTAGGTCCTGGCCGCCTCGAACGGCATGATCTGCATCTTCAGCGTCCAGCTCGGGTGATCTCCGCGCTTGATCGCCTCGTACAGGTCGCGCTGGTGGTAGTCCCCGTCCGAGGCGGCCAGCGAGTCGGCGTCGGCCTGGGTCAGGAACTCGACCCCCTGGTCGGTCTTGAAGTGGTACTTCACCCAGAACTTCTCGCCCGCCGCGTTGATCCACAGGTAGGTATGCGAGCTGTACCCGTTCATGTGCCGCCAGCTCCTGGGGATCCCGCGGTCACCCATCAGCCAGGTCACCTGGTGCGCCGACTCCGGCGACAGCGTCCAGAAGTCCCACTGCATGTCGTGGTCGCGCAGGTTGTTGTCCGCGCGGCGCTTCTGCGAGCGGATGAAGTGCTGGAACTTCAGCGGGTCGCGGACGAAGAACACCGGGGTGTTGTTGCCGACCATGTCGTAATTGCCGGCTGATGTGTAGAACTTCAGCGCGAAGCCCCGCGGGTCGCGCCAGGTGTCCGGGCTGCCCCGCTCCCCGGCCACCGTGGAGAACCTGATCAGCGTGTCGGTCCGGGTGCCCGGCTGGAAGACGGCCGCCTTGGTGTAGGCGCTGACGTCGCCCGTCACCTCGAAGTAGCCGAACGCGCCGCCGCCCTTGGCGTGCGGCTGCCGCTCCGGGATCCGCTCCCGGTTGAAGTTGGCCATCTGCTCGATCAGGTAATGATCCTGCAGCAGGACCGGACCATCCGGGCCTACCGTCAGCGAATGCTCATCGCTCTCGACCGGGGTGCCGGCGTCGGTCGTCGTGGCGGGCCTGTCTTGCGTCGTCATTAAGTCCACCTCCTCGTCCTGCTGCCCTGCCCCGCCTGGGCGACCTTAAGCGCTGGTTGCATCTCCCGCCGGGGCGAGCAAGACTCGCCACCATGTCCAGCACCGAGAGCAATCCCGAGGACGAGTACGCCGACGACGAGTACGCCGACTACGACGCCGAGGACCGGACCGAGCCGTCGGTTCCGGCGGAGATTCCGGCCGAGGAGCCGGAGGATGACGTGCTCGAGCAGCGCCAGGAAGTCCCCTACGCCGACGACGAGGAATTCGACGGGCAGTAGCGGGGCAGCAGCGGCCGTGGTTTAGGGCCGCGCACCGGGGGAACCTCGGTGCGCCATGGAAGCTCCGAGCCTCGACGTGTCCTGGAAGCGGCGTGGCTGGCGCACGCGCAGCGCCTGCCTCAACGCAGACCCCGACCTGTTCTTCCCGATCTCGGCGACGGCCGCGGCCGCGCCGCAGGTCGCCCGGGCCAAGGCCATCTGCGCAGGCTGCCCGGTGCGCTCGGCGTGCCTGGGCTTCGCCATGGCCCACCGGGATCTCCAGGGCATCTGGGGCGGCACCACGGACGAGGAGCGCCGCAAGACCCGCCGGTCCAAGGCCCGCAGCGCCGCCCGCGCCGCCCGCACCGGCCGCGCCGCCTAGCCGCGCCGCCTAGCCGCGCCGCCTAGCTGGATGGTGACGTCGCCTGCATCGGCAGGGCCTGCATCAGGCAGGCTGGCCGTCACTAGGCGGGGTAAGGGTCGGGCGTGGTCGCATAGGTCCGTCCGGCGGGGGTGGTGAGCTGGAAGTGGCCCGGCCTGGGCTGGGTTAGGGTCCAGCCGGGGAGCTGCTTTATTTTGTGGTGGGTCCGGCAGTGGCCGCCGAGATTGCACTCGCACGTCGGCCCGCCTTTGTGCCACGGGATGGTGTGGTCGAGGTCCGCGTGTCGGGCGGGCTGGCGGCAGCGGGGGTTGCGGCAGGTCTGGTCGCGGGCGGTGACGCGGTCGCGGATCTTGGCGGTGGGCCGGTAGGCCGCGGTGGCGGTGGTGTGCGCGCACCCGCCGGGCGCCGCGGCGTCCGCGGCGGCCTGCCGCCGGGCCCTGGCCTGGGCGCGGCGGGCGGCGCGCAGCACCGCGGCCCGGATCCCGGAGCCAGCAGCGCTGGTAACGGAGCCAGCGGCGCCGGTGCCGGCGCCGGTCGTGCCGCTCGTGCCGGTCGTGCCACTGGTGGCGGGTCCGGGGTCGCCGGGCCGCGTGCCGTCGAGCTGGGCCAGGACGGTGGCGGGGATGGTGACGGTGACCTGGCCGGTGACCCCGGCGGGCCGGCCGGCGCGGCCCTGGCGGTGGTGGCGGCGGCGGACGGTCTCGGTGGCGACGGCGTGCCCGTCGGGGTCGGTGAGGATCACCTGCCACCGGGCGTGCGGGTCAGCCGCGGCGGTGAGCGCGAGCAGCCGGGCCTGGAAGGCGGTGACCGGGCCGATCCGGCTGAGAGTGGCGGGCCCGGCGGGGTCGCCGTTCAGGGCCCGCCAGGAGATCACCAGGTCCAGGAGACCTGGTGGTGGCCGGGCGGGCTGGCCGCGGGGCGGCGGGTGGCTGACGGGGGGCGGGCGGCTGGGCGGGCGGGCCAGGTGGTGGCTGGCCGAGGAACGGGGGGATCTGGGCCAAGGTGGCGGGTAGCGGGGGCCAGGCGCCTGCCGGGGCGGGGGCGAACGGGCCATCGTCCTCGTCGTCGTCCTGGTACTCGCCGCCGGGATCGGCGGGCGGCGCCGGGTCGGCGGGCCCTTCATCCAGCGGCCCTTCACCGGACGGCATCGGCTCGCCCGGGCGGTGGTCCGGGTAGCCCTCGTCGCCCTCTCCAGAGTCGTCGGGCGGGCCAGGCTCGCCGGGGTCACAGTCGGGTGGGCCGGGGTCGGGGTCGGTGGGCCCGCCGGGGTCAGTGGGACCGGGCTCGCCGGGGCCGGGGTCGGCGGGCCCGCCGGGGTCAGGATGGCCGGGGTCACAGTCGGGTGGGCCGGGGTCGGGGTCGGTGGGGCCGTCGGGGCCGGGGTCGCCGGCGGGCGGGGGGACCAGTGGGAGGGTGCCGAGGATCAGGCCGATCAGCGCGACCGAGCGCAGGAAGTCCAGGCCGCCGCCCATCCCCGCCGACTTCATCGCCCGCGCGATCGCGGTCAGCCGGGCCATCCCCGCCGCCGCGTGGACTCCCGGCAGCCGCGTCGCCGCCAGCGTCGCCGTGCCACTCCGGATCCGGGTACAAGCTCACCTTCGCGTGCCGCTGCGCGTCCTGGCGGCGCTGCTCCGCGCCCTCCGGGTCCGCGGCGATCACCGCGCGGCGCAGCGCCACCCGCAGCTGCCCGCTGGTCTGCCCCCCGGCCTTCGGCAGCACCGCGGACTCGACGGCGCGGGCGGTGTCGTCGTCCAGCGGGCTGGTCGCCTCGGCGATGAGGCGGGCCCGGTACAGGTCGATGGTCCCGGCGGACAGCGCCGCGAGGGTGGCGGCGAGCCGCCACCGCAGCGTCACCCCCAGACCGGTCCAGGCCATCGCCGCCGGGTGCGACATGACCAGCTCCAGGCCCACCGTCGACCCCGCGGCGGGAGTGACCTGGTCGGGGCGGCCGTCGGCGGTCGACGCGGACGTGGTCATCACGGGCGGCGGTGCGCGAGGCCATCTCCGCGACCGCGGCGAGCTCCCCGGCCTGCGCCCACGCCGCCAGGCGGCGGAACGCCGCGGCGACACCGGGCAGGTCCCACTCCGACAGCGCTGCGGGGTCGGTGCCGGACAGGCACGCGGCCAGCGCCGGACCAGGCGGCAGCTGATCCGCCACGACCCCGGTCAGATCCCGCGGCGGCGTGCCGGCGGCCGCCGCGGCATCGGCCGCGGCGGCCTCCTCGGCAGCGGCGTCCTCATCACCGGGCCCGCCGAGCTGGGCAGCGCCGACCGCGGCCAGCAGCTGCGCCAGGTCCAGCTCATGCGACCACGCCAGCCCCTCCGAGCGCGCGGAGTCGTGATCGGTGCTGGCGGGAGCTGGCACTCGGATCACCTCCTGCGAGTCGCGCTGGCTTTGCCGTCTTCGATAACAGTAGCGCCCGCCTCTGACATTCTGACCGATCGGACGAACACATAAGCGAAGAGAATTCAGGTTTCCTCGCCGCCCGTGCTGGACCCGCGGGAGGCCGGCGTGTGACGATCCCCCGGTGAGCGAGCAGCAGCAGATCACGCCGGAGATCATCAGCCTCAGTTCGGTGCCCGGCTGCATTGTGTTCGACCTGCCCGGCACGGCCGTCTCCGCGGGGGGGACCCGGCTGGCGCCGGACGTCACCCCGGCCGAGGTGGGCCTGCTGGCCCGGGCCATGACCTACAAGTTCGCGGCGCTGGGCGCCCAGGTCGGCGGGGCCAAGGCCGGCGTCGTCGGGGACCCGGCCGACCGGCCGGCCCGGGCGGAGCGGATGGCCAGGTACTGCGCCGAGATCCGCCCGCTGACCGACACCGGCCGGTTCCTCACCGGCCCGGACATGGGCACCTTCGAGGAGGACTTCGCGCCGCTGCGGGAGCGCCGCGCCGCGCCATCGGCCATCGGCGCGGTGGTCGACGGCGTGCCGTTCGAGGACGTGCTGACCGGCTACGGAGTGGCGGTGGCGGCGCAGACCGCGCTGGGCGGCGACTGGCTCGGCCGGTCGGTGGCGATCGAGGGCTTCGGCAAGGTCGGCGGCGGCGTGGCCACCGAGGTGGCCCGGCGCGGCGGGCGGGTCGTCGCGGTGTCCACGGTCCGCGGCTGCCTGGCCGACCCGGCCGGGCTCGACGTGGACCGACTGCTGGCGCTGCGCCGCGAGCATGGCGACGCCTGCGTCGAGCACTACGGACGGCCCGTCACCTCACCGGCCGCGCTGTTCACCACCGAGGCCGACGTGCTGGTGCCCGGCACCCGGCCCGGCGCCATCAGCGAGGCCGTGGCCCAGGCGCTGCCGGCCAGCGTCAGGGTCGTGGCCCCGGCGGCCAACGTCCCTTACACCCGCGCGGGCGCCGAGGTGCTGCACCAGCGGGGCATTGCCGCCCTGCCCGACTTCGTGTGCAACGCGGGCGCGGTGATCGGCTACCGCTCCGCCCCGGACGCCACGCCCGAGCAGGTGCTCGCGTCGGCCGGAGCGACGATCGCCGACCTCATCGGCGAGGCGCTGGGTCATCCCGGCGGCCCGCTGGCCGGCGCCTGCGAGCGGGCCGCCGGGTTCCTGAGCGGCTGGTGGGGTCCCCCGCCCGTCCCCCCGTTCGCCGGCTAGCTGGCTAGCGGGCGGCGTGACCAACGGCTTCTCTGGCCAACGCTGCCCGCCCCCTCCGGCCAGCCGGGCCGGCCGGTCGGTAGTCTCACCCGGAGCCGACCGTGAGGAGCATGCGCCGTGGCTGATACGCCCGTGTTGCTGGTGATGGATGTCCAGCGCGGGATCGTGGATCGTTTCGCCGACGACGACGGCTACCTGGAGCGGCTGTCGGGCGCGATCGCCGCGGCCCGCGCGGCCGGCGTGCCGGTGGTCTACGTGGTGGTGGCCTTCCGCGCCGGCCACCCGGAGATCAGCCCGCGCAACCGGACGTTCGCCGCGGCCGCCGCCGCGGGCGCGTACACCGAGGGCAGCCCGGCCACCGAGGTCCACCCGGCCATCGCGCCGGGCCCGGCCGACCCGGTGGTCACCAAGCGGCGGGTGTCCGCGTTCAGCGGCAGCGACCTGGAGGTGCTGCTGCGCGGACTGGGCGCCGACACGCTGGTGCTGGCCGGCATCGCGACCAGCGGCGTGGTGCTGTCCACGCTGCGGCAGGCCGCCGACCTGGACTACCGGCTGGTGGTGCTGGCCGACGGGTGCCTGGACGCCGACCCCGAGGTGCACCGGGTGCTGACCGAGAAGGTCTTCCCGCGCCAGGCCGAGGTGCTGACCGTGGCGGAGTGGGCCGGCCGCCTGCCGGCCCGCTAGGGCTCGCCTGCCTGCACCGGGCGGGCCGATGATGGGGACATGGAAGTAGCGGGCGAGGAGCAGGCCGGGCTGGCGGGCACCTGCCCGTTCACCGTGGACCGGCCGGTGATGCGGCAGCGCTGGGAGCGCCTGACGTTCCTGCACTGGTCCTTCGACCCGGCGCAGGTGCAGCGGCTGCTGCCCGCCGGGCTGACCGCGGAGACCTTCGACGGCGCGGCCTGGGTCGGGCTGGTGCCGTTCTACATGCACGTCGCCACGGCGAGCGGACGCCAGGCGCCCTGGGCCTCCAAGTTCTGCGAGACCAACGTGCGCACCTACGTCCGCGACCGGCAGGGCCGGGCGGGCATCTGGTTCTTCTCGCTGGACGCCGCGCGGCTGGGTGCGGTGGCCACGGCCCGGTCCACCTACCGGCTGCCGTACTTCTGGTCGGCCATGCGGCTGGAGCAGCGCGGCCCGGAGATCGCCTACGGCTGCCAGCGCCGCTGGCCGGGGCCGGGCGCGGACAGCCGGGTTCGGGTCCGCATCGGCGAGCTGATCCGGCCGGGCCAGGTCAGCGACCGGGACCACTTCCTGACTGCCCGGTGGATCCTGTTCAGCGTCTCCGGCTCGCGGCAGCGGCTGGCCCGGGCCTGCCACTCGCCGTGGCCGCTGCACCGGGCCCGGGCCCGCCTGGTGGACGACGCTCTGATCACCGCGGCCGGGCTGCCCGCGCCGCGCGGCGAGCCGCTGGTGCTCTACTCCCCCGGCGTGGATGTCCGCATCGGCCGCCCCGAGAGAACCGCCTGAAAAGCCTCCGATTAACAGCCGCCTGGACATGGCCAGGTATGTGAGCCGCTGATTCTGGGCATCTGACAAGTAACGCAGCGTGTCCGTGGCGCGCGTGCCACGGACCGTGCGAGGTTAGCCGGGTGACGGCGGAAGGCGGGCCCGATGAGCTTCGCCGACGTATTCGTGCTGGGCGGCGGCGTAGTGGTGCTGCTGTTCGTCTTTGCCGTGGTGCGGCAGTCCCGGCGGCGTTCCTACCGGCTGCGTGACCTGACCAACCTGTCGTCGGGCATCGACCCGGAGTGGGAGCGCGTCCGGCGGACGATGCACCAGCCGCAGATCCGGCGGGAGACCGGCCATGACGCCGACGGGAACGGCCGCCCGCCCGAGCAGCGCAGTTCCTGACCTAGCGGGCCTAGCCGGGCCTAGCGGGGCCTAGCGCTGGACGTCGTCGCGGTGCGCGCCGAACCAGGCCGCCTGCCGCGTCATGCGCTCGGTGGCCGGGGCGTCGCGGGGCAGGCCGTAGACGGTGCCGGGGAAGTCCAGCCCTTCCTGCACGGCCCAGATCTGCTCGTGCTCGCCCGGCGGCAGGATCCGGGCCGGGTCACCCACGGCGATCCAGCCGATCGGCACCGTTGCCCCCGGCGCCAGCACCGAGTTGACGTGCACGACGCCGTGGATGCGGACCTCCGAGCCCGCGCCGATCACGCAGCCGGGGAACAGCGCCGACCCGGTGGCCAGGAACACCCCGTCGCCGACCCGGGCCCCGTTGACGTGCGCGTGCGGCCCCACCAGCACGTCGTCGCCGAGTATCGCCGGGTGCGCGGCCCGGCCCCGGACCAGGGCGTTCTCCATGACGACGCAGCGCGCCCCGACGCTGATCTCGCCGTCCTCGGCGGTGAGCACCGCGCCGAACAGGACGCGGGCGTCCGGCCCGACCCGCACCGCGCCGCACAGCACTGCGGTCGGGGCGACGTAGGCGGTCGGGTGGACCTGCGGGGCCCGGCCCCGGTGCTCGATCAGCATGCCTCCAGCGTGCCACGGACGTGCCACGGGCTTTGACGCAGCTCACACTGGCCCGGCGCGTCCGGAATGCATAGAAGCCGTTTTCTGGGTCAGTTGTAGAAGGTCCGATTCGCGATATGCACTGGAGGTGCTGTTCAGTGAGCTGGCTGTGGATTTTCCTGCCGGTCGCACTGGTCGTTATCGCCGCCGTGGTCGGCCTCCCGCTCTGGCAGTCCATCTGGGCACGAGACGACAACGAGCATCAGGCGGCGCTGGACCGCCATAACCGCCATGACCGCCTGCGCCGCGAGGCCATGCGCCGTGACGCGACGCCTCAGTCGCGTCCTCAGCACGTCCACCACTGACCGCCGGTGACCGTATCGCTGCATGACGTGCACCAGGCGCTGACCGAGCTTGGCCGCCTGCGGTTCGGCACGATGTCGGTCGAGGACGCGATGCGCGAGATCGTGCAGACCACCCACACGGTGTTCAGCGTCGACGGGGCCGGCCTGATGCTGACCGACGTCGAGCAGCGGCTCCGCGGCGTCGCGGCCTCCGACCAGCGCTTCGCGCACCTCGAGGACCTCCAGATCGAGCACGGTGAGGGACCGTGCATCGAGGCGTTCGACACCAAGCAGCTCGTCGGGACGCAGGACCTGGAGGCGGAGGAGCGATGGCCCGGCTTCAGCCGGTCCGCCGTGGCCCGCGACGTGCGGGCCGTGCTGGCCAGCCCGCTGCCCTACAACCAGGACGCCGTGGGCGTGGTCGCGGTCCTGTCCGAGCAGCGCCGGCCCTGGTCGGCCGAGGGTGAGCTGGGCCTGCTGGCCTTCACCGACCTGGCCGCGCTGCTGATCGCCAGCATGATGGCAGGGCGAGCAGAATTCCCAGCTCGCCCAGCAGCTTCAGGGCGCCCTGGACTCCCGGCAGGTCATCGAGCAGGCCAAGGGCGTGCTGATGGGCACGAAGGGCATCTCGGCGCGGGCCGCCTACGAGCAGCTCCGGGCCCAGGCCAGGGCCGAGCGCCGCAAGCTGCCGGCGGTCTGCGCCGAGATCGTGGACGGCGCCGCCCGCTGAGCCGCGGCCCGCTGTGCCGCGGCCCGCTGAACCCGGCCCGCTGACGTGCGGGCTTGCGCGGCGCGCGGTCTGAGGCATACTGGACGGACCGTCATGACGCCGCCCAGACCCCCGCGGCCCGTCGTCACGTCGATGCTGGTTCCCGCGCCGGTCCCAGGCGCCTCCTGACCGCAGTCGGCTTCAGTTCAGGTCGTTACTGCCGGACAGGAGATTCTCATGATCATCCTTGGCCTCATCCTGCTCATCGTCGGCTTCCTGCTCAAGATCGCCATCGTCTGGACCCTCGGCATCATCGCGCTGGTGGTCGGCCTGATCCTGGTCCTGCTCGGCGCGGTCGGCCACGCGGTCGGCGGCCGGCGGCATTACTGGTGACCGGGGCCCCACGAGTCCTCGCGGCACCGCCCCCCGTCAGGCCGGCAGGGGACAGTGCCGTGACTCGACATGCCATGGCTGCTTCATCGATCGTCGTCCGGCTGCCCGCAGAGGTCGACCTGACCAATGCGGCCGCGGTCGGCGAGGAACTGGCCCGGGCCGTGGGGTCGGGCGCGCGGATGGTGGTCGCCGACCTGTCGGCCACCACGTTCTGCGATTCCACCGCGATCCGCACCCTGCTCGAGGCCGCGGACGGCGCCGCCGCCAGCGGTGCCGAGCTGCGCCTGGTCGTCCCGGATAGCGGCCCGGTCCGGCGGATCATCGACCTCCTGCAGGTCGGCCAGATCCTGCCGGTCTACCCGACGCTCCCGGCCGCGCTGTCCGGGCGGGGATAGACCTCGAGGTCGCCCGGCCGGACCCTCAGCCACACCGGGCAGCCGGGGCTGAGCGACAGCTCGGCCACCGCGTCGGGCGTGACGTCGGCCAGGGCGGGCGGCTGGCCGTCGAGGCTGAGCCGGACTCGCTCGGCGAGCAGGGTCAGGCCGGTCACCTTGGCCGGCCAGGCCGTGCCGCAGCCGGTCTCGCGCGGCTCCTGGCTGCTCACCGCGATCGCGGCGGGCCGCACGGCGACCAGCACGTCGCCGCGCAGGCCGAGGCCAGGCACGCCGAGCCGACCCCCGCCGAGCCGACCCCCGCCGGACAGGCTGACGCCGGAGTCGTCGGCCACCCCCTCGTACAGGTTCAGCCCGACCAGCCGGGCCACGTACTGCGTGGCCGGCTGGCGGGCGACCTGCGCGGGCGGTCCCTCCTGCACGATCCGCCCGTCCTCGAGCACCAGCAGCTGGTCGGCCAGCACCAGCGCCTCCAGCGGGTCGTGGGTGACCAGCAGGCACGGGCCCGGGAAGTCGGCCAGGTGCCGGCGCAGCTCGGCCTGCACGTCGAGCCGGGTGCCGGCGTCCAGCGCCGACAGCGGCTCGTCCAGCAGCAGCAGGGCGGGCTCGCCGGCCAGCGCCCGGGCCAGGGCCACTCGCTGGGCCTGGCCGCCGGACAGCTGGCCGGGCTTGCGGTCGGCCAGGGCGTCGAGGCCGAGCCGGCCGAGCCAGTGGCCGGCCACGCTCCGGGCCTGCTGGCGGCCGGCGCCGCGGGCGCGGGGCCCGAAGGCCACGTTCTGCGCCACGGTCAGGTGCGGGAACAGCCGGTAGTCCTGGAACACGAAGCCCACGGGCCGCCCGGCCGCCTCCACGAACGTGCCGGCGCGGGCGTCGTCGATGACCTGCCCGGCCAGCTCGATGCGGCCGCGGGCTACCGGGGTAAGGCCGGCCAGCGCGTGCAGCAGCGTGGACTTCCCGGCGCCGTTGGGCCCGAGCACGCCGAGCACCTGGCCCGGCGCCGCGGTGAACGCCACCCGGAGCGTGAAGCTGCCCCGGCTGACCTCGGCGTCCACGATCAGCCCCGCGCCCAGCCCCGCGCCCAGCCCGGCGCGCCCCGCGTCCATCACCCGGCCGAGCCGCCCCGCAGCCACCGGTCCCGCAGCGAGACCAGCACGACGATGCTGACCAGCAGCAGCACCAGGCTCAGCGCGATGGCGGCGTCGGGGTCGGTCTCCAGGGCGTAGTACACCGCGATGGGCATGGTCTCGGTGCGGCCGGGAAAGCTCCCGGCGAAGGTGATGGTGGCCCCGAACTCGCCCAGGGCGCGAGCCCAGCACAGCACGGACCCGGCCCCCAGCGACGGGGCCACCAGCGGCACGGTGACCCGGCGGAACACGGTCATCCGGCGGGCGCCCAGGGTGGCGGCGGCCTCCTCGAAGCCCTGGTCGGCGGAGCGCAGCGCGCCCTCCACCGTGATGATCAGGAACGGCATGGCCACGAAGGTCTCGGCCATCACCACGGCGGCGGACGTGAACGGGATCGTCAGCCCGAACCAGGAGTTCAGGTACCGGCCCAGGAACCCGGTCGGGCCGAAGGCCAGCAGCAGGGCGACGCCCCCGACCACCGGCGGCAGCACCAGCGGCAGGGTGACCAGGGCGCGCAGCAGCCGCTGGCCGGGGAACCGGGTCCGGGCCAGCAGCCAGGCCAGCGGCACGCCGACGACCAGCGAGATGGCCGTGGCCGTGGTCGCGGTCCACAGCGACAGCTCGAGCGCCTGGGTGGCGTCCGCGCTGGCCAGGGCCGAGCCGAGGCTGCGCCACGGGGCGCGGATCAGCAGCCCGGCCAGCGGCAGGACCAGGAAGGCGATCGCGATCAGCGCCGGGACCAGCAGCGGCACGGGCGCGGTCCGGGCCGGGCCGCCGGACGCGGCGGCCCGCCTGCGCCGCGCCCGCGCCGTCAGCATCGCTGGGTCAGGGACTCTCGAACCCGGCCGCCTTGAGCACCTTCTGGCCCGTCGGGGACAGCACGTAGTTCACGAAGGCCTTCGCGGTCGAGGCGTGGCTGCTCTTGGCGATGGTGGCGATGGGGTAGGTCGTGGTGGCGTTGTCGCTGGACGGGATCTTGACCCCCTTGACCTTGCTGCCCGCCGCCTTGACGTCGGTCACGTACACCATGCCGGCGTCGACGTCGCCCAGCTCGACCTTGGTCAGCACCGACTTCACGTCGGTCTCCTGGGTCACCGGGGTGACGGAGATGCTGGCGTTCTTGAACACCTCCTTGGCCACCACCCCGCAGGGCACCTGGGGCTGGCAGACGGCGACCTTGACCGAGGACTTGGCCAGGTTGTCGACCGAGGAGACGTGGCCGGGATTGCCGGGCGGCACGGCGACCTCCATCTTGTTCCTGGCGAAGTCGCTCGGGCCCTGGGCGTCACCGGCCTTGACCACCTGGTTCATGTTCGCCACCGCCGCCGAGGCGAACACGTCGGCGGGCGCGCCGTTCATGATCTGGGTGGCCAGGCCCGAGCTGGGCCCGAAGCTGAACGTCACCCTGGACCCCGGATGAGCGGCCTCGAACTCCTTGCCGAGCTGGGTGAACGTGCCTTGCAGCGAGGCGGCCGCGAACACCGTGATGGCGCCCGTGGTCGAGACACCCGTCGAGCGGGTGCTGCTGGACGACGCGGCCGGGGCGGAACTGCTGCTGGAGCCGCAGCCGGCGACGGCGACGGCCGCCAGCCCGGCGGCGATAACGACGTAACGACGCATGATGATCCCCCTGAGCTGGCAGGCCGCCCGCGCGACGACGCGCCGCACGCCCCCCAGCGTTGCCTACTAGTAACGCTGAGACTACAGAACGTTGCCATCGGAGGCGCGTCCGGCCGGTCGTCACTGAACGGTGATCTGGCGGTCGCGGCCATTCCGGACCGACGGCGGGGTGGTTTAGGGTGCGCCCGGATGACTCCGACCGGAAAGGCCAGCATTATGCGCAAGCGACCGCTTCTCGTCATTGCCGCCGCCACCGTCACCCTCGGGCTGGCCAGCGCGGCCACGGTCACCGCGGCGTCGGCCGGCACGACCGCGGCCCGGACCACCGCGGCCCGGACCAGCGCGACCGCGCCCGGACCACGCTGGAGCCGCGCCACGCCGGCGACCCGCGGGCCGCGGGCTGCGGCTTCGTGAAGGCGATCCCGTTCGACCGGTTCAAGGGCCTGCCCGACTTCACGGCCAAGAAGGCGGCCCGGCCCTACCTCGCCAAGATGATCACCACCCAGGGCGTCATCGAGGTCAAGGCGCTCACGGCCCAGGCGCCGTGCACCACGTTCTCGTTCCGGTTCCTGGCCCAGCGGGCCTACTTCAACCAGACGCACTGCCACCGGCTCACCACCCAGGGCATCTTCGTGCTCCAGTGCGGTGACCCGACCGGCACCGGCTCGGGCGGCCCCGGCTACAAGTTCAACGACGAGAACCTGGCCGGCGCCACCTACCCGGCGGGCACCGTGGCCATGGCCAACGCCGGCCCCAACACCAACGGCAGCCAGTTCTTCTTCGTCTGGAAGGACACCAAGCTGGCGCCCGACTACACGCCGTTCGGCGTGGTCGTGAAGGGCATGAACGTACTGCGCCGGATCGCGGCCGCGGGTGACGACAGCCAGAACGGCCCCGGCGACGGCTACCCGCACCGGTTCGTCCAGTTCCGTCACATCAAGATCATTTTCACCCGATAGGCAAACGGCCTCGGTCTGACCGGGCTCACCTGCGGTCCAGCATCGCGGAGGCGGGCCGGGTCAGCGCTGGTCGCTGGCGCTCTCGTGCCGCCAGCCGTCGCCGAACTCGTTGTCGTGCAGCCGCCGCAGCTGGTGCGCGTAGTGGTCCAGGCGGTCGGCGGCGTTCTGCATCTCGTGGAAGTCGTGGCCGTGCTCGCGCGCCGCGGTGCGCTCCTCGGCCCGCTTGCGCACGATGTGCAGTTCCTCGCGGCTGAGCTCGACGATCTTGTTCAGCGCTCTCTTCCAGGCTCATCGCCTCAGCCTATCCAGGGCGGCGTGCCGCGCGACTCCGCCTCGCCCGGCACTGTGACGACTGGCGTCGCCGTGCCCGCAGACCAGTATCCGGGCCGCGGTCGTGGCGTGACCTGGCGGGCGGCCCCGGCCGGCAGGACCAGCGAGTCCCCGGCGGCCAGGTCACCGGCCTGGCCGTCCACGGCGAACTGGACCTCGCCCTGCTGCACGTGCCAGACCTGCTCGGAGTCGAAGACGTGCTCGGGCCCGCGCTGGCCGGCCCGCATGTCCACCTGCCACAGGCTCAGCCCCTGGCTGGCGCCCTGGGTCGGCGACGCGAAGGTGGTCATCACGGCGTTCGGGGTCTCGGTCCGGCGGGCCTGGGCCGAGCGGACGGGGGTAATCGGGGTAACCGGTGTCACTGACATGCGGGCCTCCAGAGTAGACAACCTCGTTGTCTAGATAGTACACCGGGTTGTCGTTCTCCGGTCCGGCCGGCCACCATGTCCCCCATGACCAGGGACCGATACGGCTTCGAGCTGCCGTTCCTGCTCGCGGGCGCGTTCCGGGCGCTCATCGACGACCTGCACGCCGAGCTGGCCGTCCAGGGCCACCCGGGCGCCCGGCCGATCCACGGCTTCGCCCTGCAGGCGCTGGGCCCGGACGGGGCCACGATCAGCGAGCTGGGGCGGCGGCTGGGGGTGAGCAAGCAGGCCGCGGCCAAGACCGCCGCCAGCCTGGAGCAGCTCGGCTACCTGGCCCGCCGGGAGGACCCGGCCGACCGGCGGGCCCAGATCCTGGTCCGCACGGCCCGCGGCGGGGACATGCTGGCCCGCAGCGCGGAGATCTTCGAGCGGATCCGCGGCGAGCTGGCGGGCCGGATCGGCGCGCCCCGGCTGGCCGCGCTGGAGGACGACCTGGAGGCCATCGTGTCGGGCTACGGCCCGCTCCGGCTGGGCGACCTGCCGGGCTGGCTGCGCTAGCTTCCCGCGGGGAGTACCGGCAGCGACAGACTCGCGGGGTGGGCGGCGTCGTGGTAGACGTCGATGCGGCAGCGGACCGCGCTGGTGGCGGTGCCGAACGGCTCGCCGGTGCCGAAGTTGCGCGCGTAGCGGGGGAAGGCCCCCGCGCTGACCTGGAGCCGGATCCGGTGCCCGGCCTTCAGCCGGTAGGCGGTCGGGGCCAGCTCCACCTCGACGGCCAGGACCCCGTCCGCCCCGGCCTCGACGTCGGCGGCCGGGACCGTCTCGGGCCGCAGCCGCCGGATGCCGTCGGTCACGTTGCGCGAGACGCCGTCGGGGTCCACGTCGCACACCCGCACGAACACGTCGGCGTGCCTGCGCCCGGTCCGCACGAAGATCCGGGCGCTGACCGGCCCGGCCAGGTCCATGGTGGCCGGCACCGGCTCGCTGGTGTAGACCAGCACGTCGGGCCGGGCCTCGATGGCCGCGTTGTCGACCTGCTTGCCCGGCGGGAACAGCAGCGGGCCGCCCGCCGACGGCGTCGGGTCGGCCGGGTCGTAGACGAACGTGTCGGGGCCGCCGTCGCCCCGCGCGGGGTCGGGGCTCAGCTCGCCGCCGGCCCGCAGGTACCAGGTCGACTCGGTGCGGCCGGGCGGCGGCCAGTCGGCCAGCTCCAGCCAGCGGTCGGCGCCCTGCAGGTAGACCCGGACCGGCGGGCCCGCCGGCGCCGGGCCGCCGCGCAGGTGGTGGTCCAGCCACGCGATGTCCTGCTGGGTTATCGCGCGCAGCTCGGCGGGCTCGCCGTGCAGCCAGGGCCCGATCGTCAGGCGGGCGGGCACCCCGGCCGCCCGGATCGCCGCGTAGTCCCGCAGCTGGCCGGGCAGGAACAGGTCCCACCAGCCGGTCACCATGCTGACCGGCGGCAGCGCGGCCAGGCCGGCGTCATGGTCGATGCCGGCCCAGAAGTCGTCGCCGGGCTCGCCGTGCTGGACAAAGTCCCGCCAGTAGGCCACCGGCGCGCCCGCCACGGTCAGGTCGGCGGCCTGGAGCGGGACCCGCCGCACCGCCCGGCGCAGCAGGGACCGCTGCCGGGCGCCGCCCGCCAGGGCGGCCAGGCCGCGCTCCTGCCGGCCGACCAGCCCGGTCCAGCCCAGGGCGTTGAGCAGGTTCGGCGTGCCGTGCTGGTAGAAGGCGGCCGAGAAGGCGCCGGTGGTGATGTTGAGCGAGACCGAGCTCAGCGGCGGGTCGGCGTAGGGCGCGACGGCCCACTGGGTGTGGCCCAGGTAGCTGCCGCCGGTCATCGCCACCTGGCCGTCGCACCACGGCTGCTCGCGCAGCCAGGCCACCGTGGCCAGGCCGTCCTCGCGCTCGGGCAGGAACGGCCGGAACAGGCCGCCCGAGCCGAACGTGCCCCGCACGCTCTGGATGAACACCTGGAAGCCGCGCCGGGCCATCGGCGCGGCGAACACGAAGCCGACCGGCCCGGACCGGCCGTAGGGCGAGCGGACCAGCACCACCGGCAGCGGGCCGTCCGCCCCGGCCGGCCGGTAGTGGTCGCCGAGCAGCACGACGCCGTCGGGCATGGGCACGCCGACGTTCTTGCGGACCTGGTAGGGCTCGGACGGGCCGGGCAGGCCCAGGGCGCGGTCGGCGGCCCGGCCGGCCAGGTGCAGGAGGGGGTTCACCCCTGGATTACAGCACGGGCAGGTAGCGGTCCAGCTCGAACTCGGTCACCTGGCGCCGGTACTCCTGCCATTCCTCGCGCTTGTTGCGCAGGAAGAAGTCGAAGACCTGCTCCCCGAGGGCCTCGGCGACCAGCTCGCTGCCCTGCATGACGTTGATCGCGTCGGACAGGCTCTGCGGCAGCGGGTCGATGCCCAGCGCCCGGCGCTCGGCCGAGGACAGCGCCCAGACGTCGTCCTCGGCGCCGGGCGGCAGCTCGTAGTCCTCCTCGATGCCCTTCAGGCCGGCGCTCAGGATGACCGCGAAGGCCAGGTAGGGGTTGCAGGCCGGGTCGATGGACCGGAACTCGATCCGGGTCGCGTTGCCCTTCTGCGGCTTGTACATCGGCACCCGGATCAGCGCCGAGCGGTTGTTGTGGCCCCAGCAGATGTAGGCCGGGGCCTCGCCGCCGGCGCCGGCGATCCGCTCGGTGCCGCCCCACAGCCGCTTGTAGGAGTTCACCCACTGGTTACAGACCGCGGTCAGCTCGGCCGCGTGCCGGAGCACGCCCGCGATGAACGACCGGCCCACCTTGGACAGCTGGAACTCCGCGCCGGGCTCGTGGAAGACGTTGCGGTCCCCCTCGAACAGGGACATATGGGTGTGCATGCCCGAGCCCGGGTACTCGCTGAACGGCTTGGGCATGAACGAGGCGTACACCCCCTGCTGGAGCGCGACCTCCTTCATGGCCAGCCGGAACGTCATGATGTTGTCGGCGGTGGTCAGCGCGTCGGCGTAGCGCAGGTCGATCTCCTGCTGGCCGGGGGCGCCCTCGTGGTGGCTGAACTCCACCGAGATGCCCAGCCCCTCCAGCATCGTGATCGCCTCACGGCGGAAGTCGTGCGCGATGCCGTGCGGGGTGTGGTCGAAGTAGCCGCCGGTGTCGATGGGCTGCGGCTTGCGCCCCGGCTCCGGCCGCTCCCGGAGCAGGAAGAACTCGATCTCGGGGTGGGTGTAGAAGGTGAAGCCGAGCCGGGCCGCGCGGGCCAGCGCCCGCTTGAGCACGTACCGCGGGTCGGCGAAGCTGGGCGAGCCGTCGGGAAGCTGGATGTCGCAGAACATCCGGCCCGTGCCCGCCGACTCCCCGCCCGCGGGCATCAGCTGGAACGTCGCCGGGTCGGGCTTGGCCAGCATGTCCGCCTCGTAGACCCGCGAGAAGCCCTCGATGGCCGAGCCATCGAACCCGATGCCCTCGGCGAACGCGCCCTCCAGCTCCGCGGGCGCCACCGCCACTGACTTGAGGTATCCGAGCACGTCGGTAAACCACAGGCGCACGAAGCGGATATCCCGCTCTTCCAGCGTCCGGAGCACGAACTCTTCCTGCCTGTCCACCGGCATAGTCTGCCCGCTGCATGTTTCGTGCAGGTTAAACGCGCTGGCCCCCCTGGCGGCATCGCCAGGGGGGCCAGCGCGTTCCGGGCTAGCTGCTAGATGCAGATCAGGCCCGTGCAGTTGTTCGGGAAGTTAATCCCGATCGCGGCGCCGGTGGTGAAGCTCACCGTGCCGCTCTGGCGGTAGATGCCGCCGCCGGTGATGCCGGCGAAGTTACCGACGACCAGGGTGTTCTGGCTCAGCGTGGTGTGCCCGTTGCGGACATAGATGCCGCCGCCGCGCAGGCTGGCCCGGTTGCCGCTGATGTTGTCGCCGACCAGGTTCAGGCTGGTGCTGGTGTAGATCGCGCCGCCGTTGTCGGCCCGGTTCCCGGAGAACCCGCTGTTGGAGATGGTGCTGACGCCGCCCACGTTGTAGAGCGCGCCGCCGTTGTTATTCGCGCTGTTGTCGACGAAGTTGGCGTTGTCCGCGTTGATCTGGCCGCTGCGATTGGCGATGGCGCCGCCGTTGCCGAAGACCCCGCCGCCGTCGGCCGTGTTGTCCCGGAAGGTCGACTGGGCCGTCGAGGTCGGGAAGGTCAGGATCCCGCTGTAGTTGTAGATCGCGCCGCCATTGCCGCCCTCGTTCCCGAAGAACGTGGTGCCGGTCACCGTGGTGGTCGAGGAGTCCCGGTCGGCGATCGCCCCGCCGCCGCGGATGGTGCTGGCGTCATTGTCGGCGAACGTGGAGCTGGAGATGGTCAGCGCGCCGCCGCTGCTGTTCTGGATGGCGCCGCCGTAACCGCCGTCGTTGTCGCGGAACGTCGTGCTGGTCAGCGAGAGCGTGCCGCCCACGTTGTGGATGGCACCCGGCTCGGAACCGGAGCCGTCGCCGTCGGCGAACGTGAGCTGGCTGATGCCGACCTGCGCGTGGTTGACGTGCAGGATCGTGCCGGCCCCGGTCAGGCGGATGGTGTCGTTGCTGCCGACGATGGTCAGGTTCCTGTTGATGTTGCTCAGCGGGCCGCTGGTCACGTAGAAGCAGCCCGGCTTGAGCACCAGGATCGTGTTGCTCGGCGAGAAGCTGATCGCGGCGTTGAGCGCGGTCACGCTGCACGGCACCGGGATGCTGATCGCCGTGGCCGCTGATGCGGCCGTGACCCCGCCCAGGCCGGTCGCGACGGCCGCGGCGGTGGCCACCCCGGCCGCGCCCCAGCGCACCGCCCGCCTCGCCAGAGCCGCAGGCGCCGAGCCAGCGCCCCGGCCCACGCTGTTAGAGCGCGTCCATGTCATCTGTACTTCCCCGCTTTCGCATTGGTGTATGGAACTATGCCCGAAATGCATATCCCACGAAATTGATTCAGCGCTTCGCCGGGCCTTTATTCAGCGTGCGCTAAGACTTGGAAAACTCTAGCAGCGCTGACCTGCGCCGGCGCGTATTAATCAGTAACGCCGGGAACCTTGCCGGATATAGCGCTCGCATAAGGCACACAACCTCTGTTAATGCATTTATTGAGGCATCCGCAATAGGTCAGAAGGCGGCTTTTCTGATTCGACCGCCGGGCCATTACCGGCATTACGCGCGCCCTGGGCGCTGCCCGACTTGCCGGTGCGGTCCAGGCCGCGGCCGGCCGGCCACCTAAAATGAGGCCGTGCCTCAGCTGCGGATCGCCCTTGCCCAGGTCAACACCACCGTCGGCGACCTGGAGGGCAACGCTGAGCTGGTGCTGGCCTGGACCAGGCGGGCCGCGGCGGCCGGCGCGCGGATCGTGGTCTTCCCGGAGATGGCCCTGACCGGCTACCCGGTCGAGGACCTGGCGCTGCGCGCCTCGTTCGTGGAGGCGTCGGTGGCGGCGCTGCACGGCCTGGCCGCCCAGCTAGATGCGGCCGGCCTGGGCGGGATCGCGGTCGTGGTCGGCTACCTGGACCGCATCACCGGCCTGGCCCCGCGGGTCGGGCTGCCGGCCGGCGCCCCGCAGGACGCCGCGGCGCTGCTGCACGGCGGCCAGGTGGCGGTCACCTCGGCCAAGCACCACCTGCCCAACTACGGCGTGTTCGACGAGTTCCGGTACTTCGTGCCCGGCGACACCGTGCCGGTGTTCCGGCTGCCCGCGGCGGGCGGCGAGCCGGTCGACGTGGCCATCGCCATCTGCGAGGACCTGTGGCAGGACGGCGGCCCGGTGGCGGTCTGCGCCCGGGCCAGGGCCGGGCTGCTGGTGGTGCCCAACGCCTCGCCCTACGAGCAGGGCAAGGACAACGACCGGCTCGAGCTGTGCCAGCGCCGGGCCAGGGAGGCGGGCGCCGCGCTGGCCTACGCCAACCAGGTCGGCGGCCAGGACGAGCTGGTCTTCGACGGCGACTCGATCATCGTGGACGCGGCGGGCACGCTGCTGGCCCGCGGACCGCAGTTCGAGGAGGCGCTGGTCGTCACCGACCTGGCGCTGCCGGCCGCCGACCCGGCGCTGCGGCCGGGCCGGGTGGCGGCCGACGCGCAGGACGGCACGATCATGACCATCCAGCGCCTCGAGCTCGGGGCCGAGCCCGCGGCGCCCGCCGACCCTGAGGCCGCGCCGCGGGCCATGTGGCCCCGGCTGGATGACCTGGCCGAGGTGTACGCGGCCCTGGTTCTCGGGGTCCGCGACTACGTCAGCAAGAACGGCTTCGGCTCGGTGCTGCTGGGCCTGTCCGGCGGCATCGACTCGGCGCTGACCGCCACGATCGCCGCCGACGCCATCGGCCCCGAGCACGTGAACGTGGTGCTGATGCCCAGCCGGTACTCCTCGGATCACTCGGTCGGCGACGCCGAGGACCTGGTCAAGCGCCAGGGCCTGAACGCCAGGACGGTGGCCATCGCGCCGATGGTGGACGCGTTCGGGGGCCAGCTGGACCTGCACGGCCTGGCCGCCGAGAACCTCCAGGCCCGGGTCCGCGGCATGATCTTGATGTCGCTGTCCAACGAGCACGGCCACCTGGTCCTCACCACCGGCAACAAGAGCGAGCTGGCCACCGGCTACTCCACCTTGTACGGCGACTCGGCCGGCGGCTACGCGCCGATCAAGGACGTGCTCAAGACCCTGGTCTGGGACCTGGCCCGGTGGCGGAACCAGCAGGCCGCCGCGCGCGGCGAGACGCCGCCGATCCCGGAGAACTCGATCACCAAGCCGCCCAGCGCCGAGCTGGCCCCCGGCCAGCTCGACAGCGACTCGCTGCCCGACTACTCGGTCCTGGACCGGCTGCTCGACGACTACGTGGAGCAGGACAAGGGCGCCGCCGAGCTGCTCGCGGCCGGCTACGACCCGGCCCTGGTCGAGCGGGTCATCCGGCTGGTCGACCGGGCCGAGTACAAGCGCCGGCAGTACCCGCCGGGGCCCAAGATCACCGGCAAGAACTTCGGCCGGGACCGCCGCCTGCCGATCACCAGCCGGTGGCGCGAGTCGCTGCCCGCTGGTGATCGGCAGGCCTAGGCCCGGCGGTGGCCGCCGAGCCGGCCCGCATCCGTCCCTACCGGCCGCGGGACCTGGACGCGCTGTACCAGGTCTGCCTGCAGACCGGGCGCAACGGCGGCGACGCCACCGCGCTGTACCGGGACCCGTGGCTGATCGGGCACGTGCACGCCGCTCCGTACGGGATCTTCCAGCCCTCGCTGGCCTTCGTGGCGCAGGACGACGCCGGGGTGGGCGGCTACATCCTCGGCGCGCTGGACAGCAAGGCGTTCGAGGCCCGGCTGGAGCGGGACTGGTGGCCGCGGCTGCGCGGCCGCTACCCCGAGCCCCCGGCCGAGGTGCCGCAGGAGCAGTGGACGGCCGATCAGCGCAAGGCCCGCGCGATCCATCACCGCGACGCCGAGACCCCGGCCGAGGTGGCCGCCCGCTATCCCTCGCACCTGCACATCGACATCGTCCCGCGGCTCCAGTCCGGCGGTAACGGCCGGCGGCTGATGACCGCGCTGACCAGTGCGCTGCGCGAGCAGGGCTCCCCCGGCGTGCACCTCGGCGTGCACGCCGAGAACACCCGGGCGATCGGCTTCTACCGGCACGTCGGCTTCACTCAGGTGCCGTTCGACGACGGCGCCGTCTTGTTCGCCATGGACCTGCGCTGACCAACTGCTGCGCTGACCAACTGCTGCGCTGACCAACTGCTCAGCCAGCGCTCAGCCCCCGCCGAGGCGATTCACGGCTGCTTCCCAGCCCTGGCTGCTGCACTCGCGGAATGAAACCTCGCATACTGATCGGCGCCGGCGTCGCGCTGGTTCTGGCGGTCGCCTTAACGCTCAGCCTCGGCCTGCCCGGCAAGCACCGGCCCGGCCCGCCGTCCCTGGCCACGCTGTCCTCGAGTCCCCAGGGAATCCACAAGATCCAGCACGTCATCGTGATCGTGCAGGAGAACCGGTCGTTCGACTCCTACTTCGGCACCTTCCCCGGCGCGGACGGCATCCCCAAGGGCGTGTGCGTGCCGGACTCGCTCAACGGCGGCTGCGTCAAGCCGTACGTCGATCACGCCGACAGCAACAACGGCGGTCCGCACCAGGATCCCAACAGCACGGCCGACATCGACCACGGGAAGATGGACGGCTTCGTCAACGAGGCCGAACTGCACTGCCACGGCGTCGCGCCGTGCCCGACCGACGTGATGGGCTACCACGTCAAGTCCGACATCCCGAACTACTGGACCTACGCCAGGGACTTCGCGCTCGATGACCACATGTACGTGTCGGACCACTCGTGGAGCCTGCCCACGCACATGTACATCGTCTCGGCCTGGGCGGCCGACTGCTCCAGCCCGGCCAACCCGATGAGCTGCAAGAGCACCGACGAGCCCCGGAACCGGACCGCGGCCAGCCCGCGGCCGTTCGCCTGGACCGACCTGACCTGGCTGATGCACCGGTACGGCGTGAGCTGGGGCTACTACCTGGACCACGGCGCCCAGCAGCCCGGCAGCAAGGTGGGCGTGCCGAAGATCTGGAACACGCTGCCCGGCTTCACCGACGTGAAGCAGGACCACCAGGAGAACAACATCCAGGCCCTGTCCAGCTACTACGCCCGGGCCAAGGCCGGCACGCTGCCGCAGGTGTCCTGGATCGTGCCCCAGCCCTCCGACAGCGAGCACCCGCCGGCCCTGATCAGCGCGGGCCAGGCCTACGTGACCCGGGTCATCAACGCGGCCATGGCCAGCCCGGACTGGGACTCCACCGCGATCTTCCTGACCTGGGATGACTGGGGCGGCTTCTACGACAACGTGGTGCCGCCGCAGGTCGACTCCGAGGGCTACGGCATGCGCACCCCGGGCATCGTCATCAGCCCGTATGCCCGCCAGGGCTTCATCGACCACCAGACGCTGTCCACCGATGCCTACCTGAAGTTCATCGAGAACGACTTCATGGACCAAGCCCGTCTCAACCCGGCCAATGACGGCCGGCCCGACTCGCGGCCGGACGTGCGCGAGTCCATCGCCCGCAACATCGGGGCGGACTTCAACTTCAGCCAGAAGCCGCGCCCGCCGGTGCTCCTCAACCCCTGCCCGCCCACGACGCTGATCCCCGCGCCCAAGCCCGGCTGCCCCAACACGGTGAACATCGACTTCAAGAGCTGGGGCGACACCTAGCCGCCCGCGCCCGGGACGGCCGCCCGGCCGCCCGGCCGCCGCCCGGCCCGGTTACTGCCAGGTGACGGCGGCGGCCGGGTCGGTGGCGTGCAGGTGGTTGGAGACCCGGGCCAGGTGCACCCGCATGGCCTCCACGGCGGCGGCCGAGTCGCGGACCCGCAGCGCGGCCACGATCTCCCGGTGGTCGGCCTGGTACTCCTGCCGGTTCGCTCGCCGAGGCGCTGCGGCGCTTGAGGTCGCCCCACACGTGGCCGTGCCGGGCCTGCTCGATGACGCCGTACAGCGCGGCCAGCAGCGGGCTGCGGCTGGCCCGCATGATGCACCGGTGCAGGGCCAGGTCCCAGCTCTCGAACTCCTCGTAGCTGGCCGCGTGGTCGCCGCCGGCCAGGCAGCGGTCCATCTCGTCCAGGTCGGCGGCCGTGGCCCAGGCCACGACCAGCGGCATGGCGGGCGGCTCGAGCAGCCGCCGGACCATCATCACGTCGGCGGGCGCGAAGTCCCCGCCCCCCGCCGGCGCCCCGCCGTTCGGCTCCAGTCCGGGCGCCGCCCCGGCGGGCCCGCCCGGGGCCGGCTCGCGCAGGAACGTGCCCCGGCCGACCTCGCGGGAGATGCGCCCCTGCGCCTCCAGCAGCGCCAGCGCGTGGCGCACCGAGGACCGGGTCACCCCCAGGTCCAGGGCCAGCCGGCGCTCGGTGGGCAGCCGGGAGCCCGGCCCCAGCCCGGCCCGCTGCGACTCGGCCAGGATCAGCCCGGCCAGCCGCGGCCCGTGCTCGCCCCCCGCCCCGTCCGGGGCGGCTCCCCCTGCGGCTGTTCGCATCGACCCTCCGCCGCGCTAGCTGGTCACCGCCTCGCGTGCAACCAATCCTACCAATTTTGCTCGATCCTGGGTAACCCGTCAACAAAAGTCGCACTACACCCCTCTTGACCGTCCTAATTGGTGCGACCTATGCTCAACCAATCCGCCTACTCAACCAATCTCCTCGCAGGAGGCTACCGGTGCGGCTCGCCACCATTGCTACACCCGACGGTCCGCGGCTGCACGTCCGGGGCCGGTCCGGCTACGTGGACGTCGCCGCCGAGACCGGCAACGCGGGACTCGGGTCGCTCCAGCGGGTCCTGGAGAGCGGGCCGCTGGCCCTGGACCGGCTGCGCCGGCTCGCCGACCTGGACGGCCGGGCGGTCAGCGAGGCCGAGTTCGCGCCCGCGACGCCCGAGCCGCCGCGCGTGCTGTGCCTGGGCCTGAACTACTCCGCGCACGCGCTGGAGGGCGGCCGCGCCGTGCCCACCTTTCCCGACGCGTTCGTCCGCGGCGCGGGCAGCGTGCTGGGCCCCTACGCCGACATGGTCAAGCCCGCGCTGACCGAGCGCTTCGACTACGAGGCCGAGCTGGGCATCGTGATCGGCGCCGGCGGCCGGTACATCCGCGCCGACAAGGCCCTGGACGCCATCGCCGGCTTCGTGGTGCTCAACGACGCCTCGGCCCGCGACTGGCAGCGCGCGGCCAGCCAGTGGACGGCCGGCAAGAACTTCGAGGGCAGCATGCCCATCGGCCCCGAGGTCGTCACCCCGGACGAGGTCGACGTGAGCGACCTGGCCATCAGCTCCACCCTGAACGGCACCGTCATGCAGTCGTCGCGCACCTCCCTGATGCTCGTCGACGTGCCCAGCGCGGTCGAGTTCTTCTCGTCCTTCACCCGGCTGGTGCCCGGCGACGTGATCGCCACCGGCACTCCGGCCGGCGTCGGATTCGCCCGGAAGCCTCCGGTCTGGATGCAGCCCGGCGACGTCATCGAGGTCACCGTCGAGCAGGTCGGCACCATCCGCAACCGCATCGTCGCCGAGGCCGACGCGCCCGCCGACTGGCGGTGGCAGCCCCTGGCGCCATCAACAAGCGGACTGTAGAAGTCCTGGAGGGGACCATGAGCCTCACCACCCCCAGAATCACCGCGGCGCTGGCCGCGGCCGCGCTGGCCGTCGCGCTGACGGCCTGCGGCAGCACCAAGTCCGGCACCAGCGCCTCGAACCCCGGCGGCGGCGCCAGCAGCGGGGCCGCCTCCGGCTCGTCGCTCACCGTCGCCGACGTCGCCCCGTTCAGCGGACCCGACGCCGCGCTCGGCCCCACCTACCTGGCCTCCTGCTACGGCGCCACCTCGGCCATCAACGCGGCCGGCGGGGTGCTCGGCCACAAGCTGGCCTGCAAGAGCGTGGACACCCGCGGCGACCCGGCCGACGCGGTGCCCGCGGTGAACCAGATGTTCGCCACCACGCCCAGCCTGGCCCTGGTCATCGGGTGCACCTCCGACGAGGCCGCCTCGGTGGTCCCGATCATCAACGGGCACAAGATGACCGCGTTCTGCATGACCGGCCAGTCCGAGTTCGACCACGTGCACTACCCCTACTTCTTCCGGCTGGTCCCGCCCGACCTCGAAGAGTCCTACGCCATGGTGGCCATCGCGCAGAAGCTGCACTACAAGCGGATCGCGCTGGCGTTCGGCAACGACATCGGCTCGCAGACCTTCGTGCAGCCGGCCATCGCGGCGCTGAAGAAGGCCGGGCTCACCCTGACCACCAGCCAGACCCTGGACCTGAAGGCGACCACCTTCCGCACCGAGGCCGAGGCGATCATCCAGTCCAAGCCCGACGCGATCATGACCGAGGCGCTCGGCTCCGCCGACCCGACCTTGTTCTCCGAGATCAAGCAGCTCAGCGGCAAGGTCATCCCGGTCATCGGGACCTCCGCCGCCATCTCCCCCGCGTTCTTCAAGTCCGCGGCCGCGGCCGAGGGGGCCAGCGCGTTCGCGGCTGACTTCCACGCCGACAACCTGGTCACCGAGACCAGCGGCCCGGCCTACCAGGCCTTCTCCAGCGCGCTGCTGTCCCAGCAGGGCAAGGTGCCCGGCGTCACCGGCGACTTCACCACCTACCTGAGCGCGCCCGGCGGCGTGCACCTGTACGACGGCATCAACCTGGCCGCGCTGGCCATGCTGATGGCCAAGAGCACCAGCCCCGCCGTCTACAGCCCGGACGTCGTCAAGATCGGCGACGGCGTCCCCGGCGCGACCAGTTGCTATTCATTTCCCAGTGCGCACCGCTCGTCCGGACGGGCAAGCCATCCGGTACGAGGGACCGGGCGGCCCGACCAGCTTCGACAGCTACCACGACTCCACCGGCATCTTCCAGATCGACACCTACAGCACGTCCGGCAAGGTCAACGTGGTCGGGAACATCTCGACCGCGACACTCAGGGCGCTGGCCGGATGACCGGCGTCCGGTAGCGCGGGGGCCGCCGTGTCGCTGTTCCTCGCCTCGCTCGGGTTCGGGCTGGTCACCGCCTCGGTACTGGCCATCGCCTCGGTCGGCTTCACGCTCCAGTTCGGCGTGACCGACGTGCTCAACCTGGCCTACGGGGCAGTGATGATCGCCGGCGCGTTCATCGCCTACCTGCTCAACAACGCCGGGGTGTCGGTGTGGGCCGGGCTGGTGGTGGCGGTGGTCGTCTGCTCGCTGGGCTCGGTGGCGCTGAACTCGCTGGTCTACACGCCGTTCCAGCGGCGCGGCGCCACCCCGATCACGATGGTCATCGTGTCGCTGGGCATCACGCTGATCATCGAGTTCGGCGTCCAGGCGCTGGCCGGCGGCACCAGCGTGTCCTATCACCTGGCCCAGGGCCCGACGCTGCAGGCCGGCGGGCTGATCCTGACCGCCGTGCAGCTCGCGGTCATCGCGCTCAGCCTGGTGGTGATGGCCGTCGTGCACGTCCTGCTGCGCTACACCCGGCTCGGCAAGGCCATGCGGGCCACCGCGGCCAACCGGATGCTGGCCCGCAACTGCGGGATCAGGACCGGCCGGGTCATCACCATGACCTGGGCCCTGACCGGCGCGCTGTGCGGGCTGGCCGGGGTGGTCTTCGGGATCGACTCGGGCAGCTTCGACGCCACCAGCACCGACGTGTTCCTGGTCCTGATCCTGGCCGCGGTGTTCCTGGGCGGCCCCGGCCAGGCCTACGGCGCCATGCTCGGCGCCGCCGTGATCGGCATCGCCACCGAGGTCAGCGCCGCGTTCATCCCGGCCGACTACAAGTACGTGATCGCCTTCCTGGTCCTGCTGGTGATGCTCGGCGTCCGCCCGGCCGGCCTGCTCGGGAGCCCGGGCATGAACTACTACCTCATCAACCTGCTCATCTACGCCGCCGTCGACGCCATGGCCTGCCTGGGCCTGAGCCAGCAGTTCGGCATCGCCGGCGTCACCAACTTCGGCTTCATCATCTTCCAGGCCGCCGGCGGCTACGCGGCCGCCGCGCTGGCCATGCCGTCCGACCACGCCAACGGCGGCTTCCAGTCCTACATCGGCGGCTGGCACCTGCCGTTCCCCCTGCCCTGGCTGGGCGCCGCCGTGGTCGGCGGGGCGCTGGCCCTGCCGTTCACGTTCCTGGTCGGCCGGCGGCTGCGCGGCGACTTCGCCGCCGTCGGCTTGCTGGTCACCGCGGTCCTGGTCAACCTGCTGGTCACCAACTACGTGCCGCTGTTCAACGGCGACGCCGGGATCTCCCTGATCCCCGAGCCGCTGCAGGGCGTGCTCAACGCCGCCACCAGCGGTTACCAGTGGGCCTTCACGGCCATCGCCGTGATCTTGTGCGCCGGGGTTTACCTGCTCGTGCGCCGGCTCACCGAGTCGCCCTACGGCCGGTCGCTGCGGGCCATGCGCGACAACGACATCGTCGCCGACTCGCTGGGCAAGGACCTGCGCTCGCTGCGCACCGGCGTACTGGTCACCGGCGGCGCCATCGCCGGCCTGTCCGGCGGCATCCTCGTCTCCTACATCACCACCTGGTCCCCGGCCGCCTGGGGCTACGCCGAGACCGTCGTGCTGTTCGCCGCGGTGATCATCGGCGGGGCCGGCAACCACCGCGGCGCCGTGCTCGGCGCCATCCTCGTCCCGGTCGGGTTCGAGGAGGTCACCCGGTTCATCCCCAGCTCCAACAGCCTGCCGCCCAACCTCATCCCCTCGCTGGAATGGGTGGCCATCGGCCTGCTGATCGTCATCTTCCTGTGGTTCCGGCCGCAGGGCATCCTGCCCGAGCGCAAGCGGGTCATCGCGCTGCCCGGTGCCGCCGCGGACGTTCCCGATCATCCGCAACAGCTGGCGCAGGCCACTGTCGCCCCCCGGCCCGCGGCCGCCGCCGCTGATCCCGCCGCTGATCCCGGCGCTGACCCCGGCGTCCGCCCGGTGGTGCTGAGCGCCGCCGGCCTGGTCCGCGAGTTCGGCGGCGTCCGGGCCGTCAGCGACGTGTCGCTGACCGTCCGCCGCGGCACCCTGACCGGGCTCATCGGGCCCAACGGCGCCGGCAAGTCCACCCTGCTGGCCATGCTGGCCGGGACCCTGCCGCCCACCGCGGGCACCATCAGCTACCTGGGCCAGGACATCACCGCCCTGCCCGCGTTCCGCCGGGCCCGCATCGGGCTGGTCCGCACCTTCCAGCTGGCCAGCGAGTTCAAGCGGCTGACCGTGCTGGAGAACCTGCTGTCCGCGGTGCCGGGCAACCGCGGCGACTCGCTGGCCGGCGCGATCCGCGGCCGCCGCTACTGGGGCAGCGACGAACTGGCCGCCATCGCCCGCGCCGAGGCGCTGCTGCGCCGCTTCGGGCTGCTGGACGTGGCCGGCCTCTACGCCGGCGACCTCAGCGGCGGCCAGCGCCGGCTGGTGGAGATCATGCGGGCGCTGATGACCGAGCCGACCATGCTCCTGCTGGACGAGCCCATGGCCGGCGTGCACCCGAACCTGGCCCGGCGGATCGGCCGCGAGCTGGTCGCGCTGTGCCAGGAGGGGATGACCGTGCTGATGGTCGAGCACGAGCTGGCCATCATGGACGAGTTCTGCGATCCGGTGGTGGTGATGGCCGAGGGCGCCGTGCTGGCCGAGGGCACCATGGCCGACCTGCGGGCCCGCAGCGAGGTCGTGGAGGCCTACCTTGTCGGCTGACTCCAGCCCGCCCGGCCTGGCCGGCCTGGCGCTGCGGGCCGAGAACGTCACCGCCGGGTACGGCGGCGACCCCGTCATCCGCGGGATCACCGTGGCCGCCGACCCGGCCGAGATCATCTCGCTGGTCGGCCCGAACGGCTCCGGCAAGTCCACCCTGCTCAAGAGCCTGGCCGGGATCCTGCACGTCGCGCCCGGCCGGGTCCTGGTCGGCGGGGCCGACCTGACCAACACCGCGCCCGAGGAGATCGCCAGGGCCGGGGTCGGCTACGTGCCCCAGGTGGACGACGTGTTCGCGCCGCTGACCGTGCGGGAGAACCTGGAGATGGGCGGCTACCTGCTGCGCCGGGCCGAGGTGGCCGGCCGCATCGAGCGGGCGCTGACCCTGTTCCCCCGGCTGGCCGGGATGCTGACCCGCCCGGCGGGCCGGCTCAGCGGCGGCGAGCGCAAGATGCTGGCCATGGCCCGGGTGCTGATGCTGGAGCCGGGCCTGTTCCTGCTCGACGAGCCCACCGCCAACCTGGCCCCCAAGGTCGCCGCCGAACTGCTCGGCGAGCACGTCCGCCAGCTCGCGGCCAGCGGCGCGACCGTGCTCATCGTGGAGCAGCGAGCCCGGGCCGTGCTGGCCATCTCCGACCGCACCTACGTGCTGGGCGGCGGCGAGGTCCGGATGGAAGGCACCCCGGCCGAGCTGGCCGCCAGCCCCGACTTCGTCGAGTCCTTCCTGGGCGGCGGCCAGCCCCGCGTGTAGCCGCTCAGGCCGTCTCGGCCTGGAGCACCCCCGCCACCGGGGCGCGGGCCCCGGCGCGAGCCGGGATCGCGGTGAGCACGAGCACCGCGGCCACGATCGCCGCCGCTGCGGCGGCCAGCCACCAGGCCGGCGGCGTGACGAGCTGGCCGGAGCCGTTGGCCGCCTTGTACAGCAGCAGCCCGGCCGGGATGCCCAGCAGTACGCCGGGCACCGCGGCGACCAGCTGGGCCGCGGACAGTCCGCTGGTGACCTGCCGCGGCGTCGCGCCGAGCGCGCGGGTCAGCGCGGCCGAGTGCCGGGTGTCCTGCACCGTGGCCCAGGTGGTGACGATCGCGTTGAGCGCCGACAAGGCGACCAGCGCGACCGTGAGCACGGCCAGCACCTGGCTGTCCCGGATGGCCACCGGGTCGGCCAGCCTCGACGCGGTCCCGGCCAGGCGCTGGTCGAGCATGGCGTGGAAGGCCAGCACGGAGACGATCCCGGTGGCCGTGATCATGATGCTGACCATGCTGAGCACCAGCCGGCGGGGCCAGCGGCCGGCCAGCCGCAGCCCGATGAGCAGGGGGGCCGGCAGCAGTCGGCTCACCGCGATCAGCGCCCGGCGGCGCCGGGGCCGGCGGGCCGCGTCGGCCAGGGCCGCGACCGTGCTGGTCCGGGCGGCCCGCAGTGCGGGCACCAGGCTGGCGAGCAGGGCCACGGCCAGGGCCAGGGCGGCTACCAGGCCGACCGTGGACAGCGTCAGCGACGGTGCCCCCGGCGCCCCGACCAGGCCCGCTCCCGGGCCGGTGAGCAGCGGCGCGGCCAGCCACCCGGCGGCCAGGCCGACGGCCGCCGCGACCAGGGCCAGGATCAGGTTCTCGGCCATCAAGACCGCCGCGACCAGGCCCGGCGTGCCGCCGACCGCCTTGAGCTGGCCCACCCGCCGGGTCTGCTCGGCCATCCGGCCCCCGGTCAGCACGGCGACGGTCGCGACCGCGAGCAGCCCGAGCACCCAGCTGCCGGGCTCCAGCACGCTCTGCTCGTCGGCCACCAGCAGGCCGTCCGCGCTCCGGATGTCCTGCCAGGGGACCACGAACGACGAGGCGGGCGTAATCCTCCGGTTCTGCTGGAAGGCATCGGCCAGCGCCGGGGCCCGGGCCGGATCGGACAGCTTCAGGGCGAGCAGGTAGTCCCAGCCACCGTGCGCCGCCAGCGCGCGGGCGTCGGCCTGGGTGACCCAGGCCAGGCCAGGGCCGGTGTGCGCAATGTCCTGAGCCCTCGCCGGCAGGTTGAACATGCACGCCACCCAGCAGAAGTTGGGGAACGGCGGCAGAGCGGCCGTCACCGCCGTCCCGGCGACCCGGAACCGCCGGCCGTCCAGGGTGACCGTGTCACCCGGCTGGACGCCGAGCGCCGCGGCGAACGTGCGCTCCAGCACCACCTCGCCGGGTCGCACCCAGGTGCCCTCGGTCACCAGCGGGCGGTCGACCTTGGCCCGGGCCTCGCCGCGCCCTTCCGCCTGCGCCGGCACCACGATGCCGTGCGCCCGCAGCACGACGTCGGCGGCCAGGTACGGCCCGCTGTGCGTGATGACGCCGGGCGTCTGGATCAGCGGCCGCGCGTCCGGCGGCACGGGCCGCGCCGTCCGGCCCGGCTGGCCAGTCCGGCCGGGCTGGTCCGGCTGGAAGAGGTCGGGGGGACCATACTCGGCCAGTAGGTCCGGCCCCGCCGTCGCGGCCCTGGTCCGCTGGTAGGGCTGGGTGGTGACGCCGTGCAGGGCCAGCCCCAGGGTCAGTGTGGTCGTCGCGGCCATGATCGCGATCAGCAGCAGCCCGGCCTGGGCCGGCCGCCGCCGCAGGTCCCGGACCGCCAGGCGGCCGATCAGCGCGAGGCGTCCCACCAGTCAGCCCTCCAGCTCGCCCAGCCCGGCCAGCGCGCCCAGCGTGCCGGTGCTGCCGCCAGTCAGCCGGGTCTCGTCCACGAACGCCCCGTCACGCATCGAGATCAGCCGGTCCGCGGTAGCCGCGATCCGCGCGTCATGGGTCACCACGACCAGCGTCTGTCCCGCCTCGTGCAGCTCCTCGAACAGCCGCAGCACGTCCACCGTCGCCTCACTGTCCAGGTTGCCGGTCGGCTCATCGGCCAGCACCACCAGCGGGTCATTGCTCAGCGCCCGGGCCACCGCCACCCGCTGCCGCTGGCCGCCCGACAGCGCCGACGGCAGGAACGAGGCCCGGTCGGCCAGCCCGACCCGGTCCAGCAGCTCCGCCGCCCGCCGCCGGGCCGCCCGCGGCGAGCGCCCCGCCAGCAGCGCGGGCAGTTCCACGTTCTCCACCGCCGTCAGCTCGTCCATCAGGTGGAAGGCCTGGAACACGAACCCCACCCCGTCGCGCCGCAGCCGCCCCAGCGCCCGCTCCGACATCCGGTCGACCCGCTGCCCGGCCAGCCAGATCTCCCCGCCCGACGGCCGGTCCAGCCCGCCCAGCAAGTGCAGCAGCGTCGACTTGCCGCAGCCGCTCGGCCCCATCACCGCCAGCGTCTCGCCCGCGGCCACCTCCAGGTCAACGTCGTCGACCGCGCGCACCAGGCCGGCCTCCCGGCCGTACTCCCGCCGCAGCCCGCAGGCCCGCAGTACCGGCGTCGTCTCGGTGCCGGTTACCCGTGGCTCCGTCATTGGTGGCTCCTCTGCCCCGTCGAGTCCCGCCCCGTCGAGTCCCGCCCCGTCGAGTCCCGCCCCGTCGAGTTCCGCCCGGTCCAGTTCCGCTCGCACGCTTCCAGCCAGCGCAGGTCCGCCTGGAGCCGGAGCACGATGCCCTCCAGCAGCAGCCCCGCGTCCGAGCGGTCCGGCTCGGCCATCGCCGCGCGCTGGGCTTCCCGCAGCCGCCGCAGCAGCTCGCGGCGCTGGGTGTCCACGATCGCGACCGGGTCGGCCAGGCCCGCCGCCGCGGCCGCGATCAGCTTGAGATGAAACTCCGCCAGGTCCGGCCGGGGCCAGCTCACCTCGGCCAGCCACCCGGCGACCCGCTGCTGCCCCGCCGCCGTCAGCTCGTAGACCTTGCGGTCCGGCCGGTCGGCCAGGCCCGCTGAGCGCTCCGAGGTGACCAGGCCCGCCTTCTCCAGCCGGGTCAGCGTCACGTAGATCTGCCCCGCGTTCATCGAGTCGCCGAGCGGGCCGAGGGCCTGGCTGAGCCGAGCCCGCAGCTCGTAGCCATGCGATGGCTCCTTGGCCAGCAGCGCCAGCACCACTTCCTGCTGCACGGCCACCTCCTAACGGTTAGCTATATAGATAACCGTTAGTCCTGGGACTGTCAAGCTGAGATGCGGTGCGGCGCCAGATCGGGGTGCTCAGCGCGGCGGCCCGCCTGGAATCCGATCTTTCGAGCAAGTCGAATTCTCTTCGCTAACGCATTCCCCTAGGTCGTCAGAATGTCAGAGGTGGTCGCTACTCTTATCGAAGAAGGTCAGCCAGCGCCACGCCGAGGAGGTGATCCGATGCCAGCACCCGAGGCCACGGAGCTCGACTCCAGCTGTGACGGGCTGACCTGGACCTGCGACCTGGACCTGGGGCAGCTGCTGGCCGCGGTCGGCGCCACCCGGCCCGGCGCTGCCGACGACGAGCAAGCCGCCGCCCGGGAAGCCGTCGCGGCGGACGCGTCGACGCCGTGCGACCGGACCGCTGCCATCTTCGACCAGCTCCCGCCCGGCCCGGCCCTGGCCGCCTGGATCTCCGGCACCGACGTCCGCGAGCTGTCGGAGTGGGACCTGCCCGGCGTCGCCTCGGCCTTCCGCCGCCTCGCCGCCTGGGCCCAGGCCCAGGAGCTGGCCGCCGTCGCCGAGATGGCGTCCCGCACCGCGGCCCGCGACGACCACGTCCGCGTCGACACCGACGGCCGGCCCGACCAGGTCACCCCAGCCGCCGCGTCCACCGTCGGCCTGGAGCTAGTCCTGGCCCACCCCGCCGCGATGGCCTGGACCAGCCTCGGCGTCACCCTGCGGTGGAAGCTGCCCGCCACCTGGGCCGCCCTGAACGCCGGGCACATCGACCTGTACCGGGCCCGCCTGATCGCCGAGGCCACCAGCCCGCTCGACGATGACACCGCCCGCGCCGTCGAGTCCAGCGTGCTGCCGCGCGCCGGGCAGCAGACCAGCGGGCAGCTGCGCGCGGCGCTGCGCCGGGCGGTTATCGCCGCCGACCCCGAGGGCGCCGAGCAGCGCCGTAAAGACGCCCAGCGGCACGCCAAGGTGAGCCTGTACTCCGACCCCGCCGACGGCACCGCCACCCTGGCCGGCACGTGCCTGCCAGCCGTGCATGCCGCCGCGGCCATGGCCCGGCTGACGGCCATCGCCCGGGCCATGAAATCCGCTGGCCAGGCCGGCGGACTGGACTACCTGCGGGCCGTCGCGCTGATCGGCCTGCTGCTGGGCACCTTGCCCCTGGTCCCCCCGCCAGCAGGCGATCCCGGCCCCGACGGCCCCACCGACCCCGACTCGAGCGACCCCGGTCCCGGGCCGAGCGACACCGACCCTGGCCCCGCCGACTCCGGTCCCGGGCCGAGCGACACCGACCCTGGCCCCGCCGACCCGGGCTCTGGCCACCCTGGCCCGAGTGACTCCGGCGACGCGGACCCTGGCCCCGCCAGCCGCGAGGAGGGCGACACCGACGGCCATCGCCCGGACGGCCCGATGCCGCCCGACCCAGCGCCGCCCGATGATCCCGGCGAGCCCGACTACAGCGACGCCCGCGGCACGGGCGACGCGGACTGGGACGAAGACGATGGTCCGTTCGCCCCCGACCCGCCTGCCGCCTGGCCCCCGTTGCCCGCCACCATGACCCAGCACCCCCCGTTCCTCGGCCAGCCACCACCCCGCCACCCGCCCCCCGCCACTCACCCGCCGCCGCGCGGGCAGCCTGACCGACCCCGACCCGGGCTGCTGGAACTGGTCATCTCCTGGCGTGCCCTCGCCGGCGACCCCGCCGGGCCCGCCACCCTGAGCCGGGCCGGCCCGATCACCGCCAGCGAAGCGCTCCCGCTCGCGCTCACTGCCGCCGCCGACCCGCACGCCCGGTGGCAAGTCATCCTCACCGACTCCGACGGGTACGCCATCGCCGTCGAGACCGTTCGCCGCCGCTACCGTCAGGGCCGCACCCGACGCCCGGCCGGGGTGACCGGCCACGTCACCGTCACCATCCCGGTCACCACGCTGCTCGACTCCACCAGCACCACCGACGCCGGCGGCGGGATCCGGGCCGCGGTACTGCGGGCCGCCCGCCGCGCCCTAGCCCGCGCCCAGCGACAGGCCGCCGCCGATGCCGCCGCGCCCGGCGGCTGCGCCCACACCACCGCCACGGCGGCCTACCGGCCCACCGCCAGGATCCGCGACCACGTCACCGCCCGCGACCAGACCTGCCGCAACCCCCGCTGCCGCCAGCCCGCCCGCCACGCCGACCTCGACCACACCACCGCCTGGCACAAAGGTGGCCCGACCTGCGGATGCAACCTGGGCCCCGAGTGCCGGACCCACCACAAGATCAAGCAGCTCCCCGGCTGGACCCTGACCCAGCCCAAGCCCGGCCACTTCCAGCTCACCACCCCGGCCGGGCGGGTCTACACCACCGGTCCTGACTCCTATCCGGCCTAGCGCGACGCAGAGTCCGCCGAAGAGCCCGCTAAGCGGCCGGGGCGGCCAGGCGCTCCTTGGCCTTCTCGTAGAGATCGGCGGGCAGCGGGCCCTGCTCGGCGATGGCCAGGTTGCCGCGCAGGTGGTCGGGGCTGGACGTGCCGACGATGGTGGTGGACAGGCCGGGGTGGCTGAGCGTGAAGCGCAGCACGAACTCCATCCGGCTCATGTCGCCGAGCAGGTCGTCGATGCTCGACTCGGCCCAGCGCCGCTGGCCCTCGCCCTCGGGCAGGCCCAGGGGCCCCTGCCGCCAGTCCTTGTCGGCGGCGGGGCCGCCGCGGGCGGCGCCGCCCCGGATGAGCGTGCCCGCGCCGCCGTCGGCGGCGGCGGTGATGAGGTCCTCGTGCTCGCGCTGCACGGCGGAGTAGGGGATCTGGAAGACGTCGAACACGTTCATGGCGATGTGGTCGGGCAGGTTGGGCAGGATCCCGGACATGCCCAGGAACCGGACCTTGCCCTCCTCGCGCAGGGCGCGCAGGGTCTCGACGGTCTGGTCCTTCTCGAGCTGCGCCTGGCTCGGCGACATGTGCACCTGCACCAGGTCCAGCCGGTCGGTGCCCAGCCGGCGCAGGCTCTGCTCGACGCCCGCCCGGACGTTGCCCGCGCTGTAGTCGTGCGCGAACGGCGGCCGGGCGCCGGGCGGCGTCTCCAGCAGGCACCCGCACTTGGAGGCCAGGAAGTACTCGTCGCGCCGGTGGCCCAGGTACCGGCCGATGAGCTCCTCGCTGCGGCCGTAGTCGATGGAGGTGTCGATCAGGGTGATCCCGCTGTCCAGCACCAGGTTCAGCAGCCGCCCCGCGTCCTCGTCCGCGATGGCCGGGCCGTGCGGGCGGCCGCGCAGCTCCATGGCCCCGTAGCCGAGGATGGTCACGTCCGCCCCGGTGCGCCCGAGCGGGCGCGTCTGCATCGTCATAAGCCGCACGCTACTAGACGGCCAGGAGGCCGTTTCCGGGGCCAAGCCGCCCCGCGACGCGCAGCAGTTCGGGGTCCTGGCCTACTGCGCTGAGCAGCCCCACGCCCAGCCCTAGCCCGCTGGCCCGGTGCCGCACCGGGATGACCAGCTCGGGCCGTCCGGCCAGGCTGGCCGGGGCGGTGAACCGGAACGCGTTCAGCCGGAACGCCGCCAGCTCCTCGGGGCTGGCGGTGCGCAGCGGCGGCAGGCCCGGCATCACCGGCAGGACCACCACCGCGTCCGGCGGCGCGGCCCGGTCCAGCCCGGCCCGGTACTCCTGCCCGGCCTGCTGGTCCGCCTGCTGGCGGTCGGCCGGGTCGCCGCTGAGCCGCTCGGCCCGGTCCGCGCGGGCCCGCACGTCGGCGGCGAGCACGTCGCGGTGCTCGCGCAGCCAGGCCGCGTGCGTGGCCCAGACCTCCCTGGCCTGGAGCCGGGCGAACAGGTCGGCCACCTCGTCGCTGATGAACGCGCCCAGCTCGCACTGGGTCACCTCACATCGCGCCAGCTCGCCGCCGATCGCGGCGGCCAGTGCCGCGGCGACGGCCCGCACCGCCTGCGCGGTCTCGGTGCTGGCCCCGGCCAGCACGTCGGCGGGCAGCAGGACCCGCCGGATGGGCACGGTCGGGGGCGGCGCCGGCGCCAGCACGCCCAGCGCCCGGCCCAGCAGGCCCAGGCCGCCCGCCATCACCCCGGCAGTGTCGAACGACGGTGCCAGCGGCAGGATGCCTTCCGCGCTGATGAGGCCGTGGGTGGGCCGCAGGCCGTACAGTCCGCAGGCCGCGGCCGGCGCCCGGACCGAGCCGCCGGTATCGGTGCCCAGGCCCAGGTCGGCCAGCCCGGCGGCCACGGCGGCGGCCGGGCCGGAGGAGGAGCCGCAGGTGAAGCGGTCCGGGTAGCGCGAGTTCACCGGCGGCGTGCCCTCGCCCGCGTTGCCGATGATCGAGTAGGCCAGCTGGTCCAGCTTGGCCAGCCCGGCGGCCGACGCGCCCGCGGCCAGCAGCCGGGCCACGGCCGGCGCGGTGGCCTGGGCCGGTTCGTGGCTGGCCCGCCAGGCGGGGTGCCCGAACGAGGACACCCGGCCCGCGACGGCGAACATGTCCTTGACCGCGACGGTCACCCCGTCCAGTGGCCCGGATCTCGTCGCGGCCAGCCCGGCCGAGTCCGGCACCCAGCAGTGCACCGATTCCGCGCTGTCCGGCACGCCCACCCCCATGATCGACTGAAGCCGATTATCTCCAGGCGCGGCCACGAACCGAGGCAGGGCTCGGACTCTCGGACTATTCTCCGGGAGTGCCATACCGTGACCGCCGTCCGCTCATCGACCTGCACCGCCACCTCGAAGGAGCAATCCGGACCAGTACCGTCGTGGAATTGGCGCACCGCGAACACCACCCGCTCGCCTCAGCCCCTGACCCTCGTGAGGCGCTGGTCGCCGACGGGAAGCTCACGGACCTGCTTTCTTACCTTGAGCGGGTGGACGCTGCCGCCGCCGTATTCACGCGTGAGGCGGACTGGACCCGCGCCGCCCGCGAGGTCGTGCTGGACGCCTACGACGAGGGACTTGACGCGCTGGAGTTGCGCTTCAGCCCGTGGTTCATCCACTCCCGCACGGGCTTGCGTCCCGTGGCAGTCATCGACGCAGTTGCCGCGGGGGTGGCAGAAGCGCGCGCGCTGGTCGTCCTGCGGGTCGGGCTGATCGGCATCCTGCTCCGCGACCTCGGGCCCGACTCCGCTCTCCCCCAGCTGGACTCCGTCCTGCAGCGCTCCGAGCATTTCTGCGCCATCGACATTGCTGGCAACGAGGCCGGCTACCCGGCCCGCCTTTTTGCCCCGGCCTATAACCGCGCGCGAGAGGCCGGACTTCGCCTGACTGCGCATGCCGGCGAAGCCGCCGGCCCGGAATCAGTGTGGGCCGCGATCAGCGACCTGGGCGCCGAGCGCATCGGGCACGGTATCCGGGCGGCCGAGGACCCGCGCCTGATGAGTCACCTGGCCGAGCACCACATCACGCTTGAGGTCGCCCTCACCAGCAACGTGCAGACCCGAGCCGCGGCCAGCTACGAGGAACACCCGGTGCGAGCACTGCTGCGCAACGGTGTGCCAGTAACCCTCAACACGGACAATCCGCGTACGAGCCGGACCACGCTGCCGCACGAATATGAGCTGGCGGCCGCACTGGCCGGCCTCACCAGCGACGAGCTCGGCGCGATCGCCCGGCACTCGCTAGCCGCCAGCTTCGTCTGATGAGGGCGGTCAGTCCGCGCACCGGGCCGTCATCTCCCTGCGATGAGTCCGAGGCCCCTGGACCGTCCACCCTGCACACGCGACAGACAGGAGATCATGATGCGGCTGACTATCCAGACCTTCCTGACCCTCGACGGCGTCATGCAGGGCCCCGGCGGGCCCGACGAGGACCGCGACGGGCAGTTCGCCTATGGCGGCTGGTCGTTCCCCTACGGCGATGAGGACTTCGGCGCGGTCGTCGCCAGGTGGTTCGATAACGCCAGCGCCTTCCTGCTCGGCCGCCGGACCTACGAGCTGTTCTCGAGCCACTGGCCCAAGGTCACCGACCCGGCCGACCCGGTCGCGAGCCGCCTCAATGCGCTGCCCAAGTACGTCGCCTCCACGACGCTGCGCTCGCCCGACTGGGCCGGCACCCAGGTGCTCAGCGGCGATGTCGCGGCCGAGGTGGCCCGGCTCAAGGAGCAGCCGGGCGACGAGCTTCAGGTGCACGGCAGCGGCGCGCTGGCCCAGACCCTGATGGAGCACAACCTGATCGATGAGTACCGGCTGTTCTCCTTTCCCGTGCACGTCGGGCCGGGCAAGCGGCTGTTCCGCGACGCCACGCCGGCCGCCGGGCTGCGGCTGATCCACAGCACGACGACCGGCGCGGGCGTCGTCATCGCGAGCTACGCAGGCCGGCCAGGTGCGCGACCGGCTCGTACGCGCTCGACGAGTCCTGACCCGGGCCCAGTCAGGTCAGGGCCTACTCAGGTGAGGGCCTAGTCAGGTGAGGGCGGTGGCCGACCAGCACGACAGCGAGGCGATGGCGTACTCGTTGTCGGAGTTGGTCGAGGACAGGTTCAGGTCCCAGGGCCCGCCGTCCAGCTTCATGGTCTTGCTGCCGATCCGGCCCTGGGCCACCTTGGCCGTCTGCGGGTCGGCCGAGGCCTGGACCACCTCCACCTGGGCGGTGTCCGACGGCTGGGCGTTGTTGTCCAGCGCCCACTGCAGGCTGATGGACCGGCAGCTGGTCCGGGCGGCCACGGTCACGTCCTGCTCGTACTGCGGCGGCGCCGGGGGGTCGGCGTCAATGAGGTAGGTGAACACGGTGCCGCCCACCTGCACGGTCTGGGTCTGGCAGCCATCGGTGTTGTCGACGAAGACCTTGCTGGTGTCCTCGTTGCACAGGTTGGCCAGCGGGACCAGCCCGTAGGAGTACAGCGTCGCGGTGCCCGAGGTGGCGATGATCTTGCCCCCATGGTGCACCTGGATCCGGTAGGCGTACCGGCCCATCTGCACCTTGGCCGAGTTCTTCGACCCGGACTTGCCCGGCAGCACCTGGATGCCCTTCCACACATGGGCGGAGCCGAACTGGCGCTGCAGCTCGAACCGGGCACCGGACGGGACGTTCTTCGAGGTCCAGTCGACGACGGGCGGCGAGGTGTGGCTGATGTGCGCGTTCGCGAACTTCAGCGTCACCGAGGGCCGGGCCGCCACGGCCGGGCCGGCCCAGGCGGCCGGGGCGGCCGGGGCGGCGAGGCCGAGCACGACGGCGGCGGCCGCGACGGCGATCGTGGCGCGGCCGGCGAGCATGCGAGTAGCTGATCTGAGCTGAGCGTGCATGGCGTGAATGGGTTCCCCTCCTGAGTCGCACGGAAAAATCCGGCGATGATCAGACGCGTTTACCCGCGGGCCGGTTGACGTACATGAGCCCGGATATCCGAAACGCGGCATAAGCCGTTCCTGACCAGAGCCCGGGGCTACGCTGGCGCCATGGTCAGGCGAGGTGCGGTCAGCGCGAGGCAGCGGATCAGGGCGGGCGCGGCGGTCCTGGGCGTGGCCGGGCTGGTGGTCACGGCGACCGGGCTGGCGGTTACCGCCGCCGGGCCGGCGGCGGCCAGGACCACGGCTGAGCCCGCCGGGACCGCGCCGCGGTCCGCCGGGCTGGCCGCGCCCGGCATCGGCGCGCCGCGGCGGCACGGGCGGCTGCGGATCACCGGGCGGCTGCGAGACGGCGGCACGGTGGCCGCGGCCGGGCTGGGCTGGCGGCCGGGACGGCTGCCGCACGGCGACCACCTGCTCAGCTTCGAGGTCGGCTACGCCTGGCGGGCCTGCGACCAGGCCGGGCGGCGCTGCGTGACGGGCGCCGGCACCACGGCGACGCCGTTCGCCGCGCGCCGGTACCAGGTCGGGCACGCCGACACCGGGCGGCGGCTCCGGGTCACCGAGACCGCGACCGAGGTCGTGGCGACCAGCCGGGCCGGGCTCCGGGTTCACCGTCGTCCGGGCCTCGGCCAGCGCGACGGCCCGCCGCGTGGCCGGGCCGTACCCGGCCGGGCGGGCGCCGGTCAGCACGCTGGTCAACGGCACCCCGGAGGCCCGCACCGGCTCGGACGCGGAGTGGTTCCAGGTCAGCGCCCCGCACTACCGCACCACTGCCGGGCTGGCCCGGCAGTGGTACCAGGTCGACAGCGGCCGCTGGCGGCGCCTCGGAGCCAGCCGGGACTTCTACGCGGGCGCCCTGCGGCCGGGGCGGCACCGGATCGCGGTGCGCACCGCCGACCGGGCCGGCGCCACCGTGCTGCGCTTCGGCTGGCGGGTCACGCCGCTGCCCGCGCCGGTCGCCTGCCGCCCGGCCGGGCGCTGCTGGTACCCCCAGCACCTGGCAGCCAATCACCGGCCGATGCGCTGGGACTGGCAGATCGGCCGGGCCGCGCCGCTGGAGCGCACCGGCGCCCGCGCCGTCGACCTCTACGACCTGGACGGGTTCCTGACCAGCCGGGCCGAGCTGCGGGCGCTGCACACCCGCTGGCCCGCGGCCACCCTGCGCCACCCCCGCGCCATCTGCTACCTCGACCTGGCCTGGGAGGACTACCGGCCCGACGGCAGCCCCGGCCGGTACTTCCCGGCCGACACGCTCGGCAAGGTGTACTACGGCTACCCGGAGGAGCGCTGGGTCGACTTCCGCCAGCTCGACGCGCTCCGGCCGATGCTGGACGAGCGGCTCGCGATGTGCGCGCGCAAGGGCTTCGACGCCGTCGAGCTGGACGACATCGACAGCTTCGACCCGCCGTCGCAGACCGGGTTCCGGCTCACCCCCGGCGACGCGCAGAACTTCCTGGCCTACGCGCTCAACCAGGTGCACCGCGACGGCATGACCGCGCTGTGGAAGAACTCGCCGTACCTGAGCTGGTGGGGCCGCCGCTACGCCGACGGCGCGATCGTCGAGGAGTGCTACGTCTACCACATGTGCTCCGCGTCCTCGCTGCGCGGCAGCCGCCAGTACGGGATCACCTGCACCGCGCTGGCCGGCCGGACGCCGTGCGGCTGGGACGACTTCAGCACCGACAAGACCGCCCGGCAGCCGACCGGCAAGTGGGTGGGCGAGGCGGAGTACTCGGCCGACCACTATGTCTGCAACCCCGGCCAGCGCTGCCCGGCGCCGCGGCGGTTCGCCACCTTCTGCCGGCTGGTCTGGGCGCCGGCCTACGGGTTCGCCGCGGTCAAGTTCGACGTGGACCTGGACGGCCGGATGTTCTTCCCCTGCCCGCGGGGCCGCTAGCGGGACTAGGCCGAGAACACGTCGCCGGGCAGGCCTTCCCGGCTCACCAGGGCGGCGGCCTCCAGCCGACTGTGCACGCCCACCTTGGCCAGCGCATTCCGCACATAGGTGCGCAGCGTGCTGGTGGTGATCTCCATCTCGCGGGCCATCTGCCCGGTGCTCTGGCCCTCGGCGATCCGGCGCAGCACCTCCCGCTCCCGCTGGGTCAGTGCACACAGCGGGTTGCCCGGGCCCGCCTGAGCCCCGCGGGGGGACGGCGCACGCGCCGGCACCGGGCTGAACACCTGCCCGCCCGCCGCGATCACGTCGAGAGCGTCGGCGATGTGGTCGATGTTCTGGTCCTTGCCCAGGAAGCCAGCGACGCCGATCTTCCTGGCCTGCGCCGAGGTCGCGGGGTCGGTAAGGGCTGACAGCACCAGTACGGCGGTATCCGGGTAGTTCTGCGTGATCGTACTGGCGGCGCCGAGGCCGTCCTCTCCGCCGGGGAACCGGAGATCCAGCAGGCAGGCGTCGGGGCGGCAGCCGGCCACCGCCGCGACGCAGTCGCTGGCCGTGGTGGTGATCGCCAGGGCCTGGTGACCACGAGCTTCGAGTGCGGCAGCGAGCGCGTCGCAGAGGATCCGGTTATCGTCACAAAGCACAAGCCGCATACGCCCGCCCTTTCACGAATCGTGCGCAGGTGTCACCATATTCCGCTATCCCCCAGGGTTTCGCATTCGCCATTATAAGCCCCACCGCAGGCCAGTTCCGCTGCCGGGGCTTGTACGTGACTGGCCGCCCGCACTAATGTATTGCTTTCAGGCACAAATTCAGGCGGGATATGGGGCTGGCTCGTCGAAATTCCCGCTACATGGGTCTACAGGAAATTCGATGATGGTCTCGCACCGGGGAACCACGATGCTGTGGTCCAGGGGGGCAGGTGCAGAAGGAGGCCCGAGACTCGAACCCAGCGTCCGCAGCCATCAGCACAGGGTCAAGCGAGGCGCACCGGCTACATGAGACCTGCCACGACATACGGCAGGCGATTGGCGGTGTGTTCGCCCTGGCGGGTGCGGCACTGGCTGAGCCGGGGCTGCCCGAAAGCGCGCGCGGGCGCCTGGAGCAGATTGTCGGGCAAGCGCAATGGCTGGCGGACATGGTCCGGGATTACCTGGGGGCTGACGAGCGTCCCGGGGCGACTCCCCCGCTGGTGGACCTGACCGTCGTCGCCGACGAGGCCGTGGCCGCCGAGCGCGTTACCTACGTCGGCGATCTGGAACTGGCCCGGCCCCCGGTACCGGTCCTCACCCAGGGCAACCGGGTGACCATACGCAGGATCATCGCCAACCTGCTGAGCAACGCGACGCGGGCGGCGGGGCCGCTGGGCCGGGTACGCATCGAGATCGGGTACGACCAGAACCGGGCACTGCTGGCCATCGACGACAGCGGCCCCGGATTCGGGAGGATCCAGGAGGTTACCGGGCTCGGCCTGTGCGCGGTAGTCCGGAGCGTGGGCGAGTGCCGGGGCAGGCTGGAATACGGTCGCGGCTCGCTCGGCGGGGTCTGCGTCCGGCTGTGGCTTCTGCTCCCGGAGGGCTGGGGGCAGCCCAGCCGGATCACGATGACGGGTCCCGGCCAGTCCCCGGGTCTAAGCCATCCGGCGTAGACGAACTTCTCCAAACTGGGATTCCTCTTGAGGACCCATCTGGCCGACGTTCGTACCCGTGGCGCAATTCGCAGAGCCCGCTGACATCATCCTGCTCGACGCTGACCTGCCAGGAGATGCCGCGTTCTCGCTGTGCGCGCAGATCTCCGGCCGCGGCCAGTCGCCGCGGGTCATCATGATCAGCGATTCTTCCGAGCCCGAGCGAATCGTCCGCGCGATGCGCGCCGGGGTTAGACGTGGCCGCTGACCCCCCATTTGGCGTAGGCGTGACCACACAGGCAGGGATTCCGCCGCCCAGGCCAGCTGAGCGAGGCTCGCCCGCATGGGCATCAACGTCCTCGTCATCGACCGGGAGCACACCTTCGCTGATGCCCTCGCGCTGCGGCTGGAAGCTGAGCAGGAGCTGGAGGTCATCGCCGCGGTCCAGATGTCCGCGCCAGCGTCGTGCCTGACCGCAGGCAGCCCGGCCGCCATCATCCTGCTCGACGCGGACCTGCCCGGCCAGGCCGCGAACCGCCTGTGCGAGGACCTGTCCGGCCACGAGGCGGCGCCCCGCGTCATCATGCTCAGCTGCTCCGCTGAGCCGGACCGCATCGTGGCCGCGCTCCGGGCCGGGGCCGCCGCCTGGGTACGCAAGGACGAATCCCTGCAGTACCTGCTGCAGGCGATCCATGGTGTCGCCCGCGGGGAGACCTGGCTGCCACGGGCGCAGACGGGGCTGGTGCTGCGACTGCTGCTGTTCGAGCAGGAGCGGCAGGCCGCAGCCGATCAGCTGCTGGCCAACCTGACCCAGCGCGAGCGCGAGGTCCTGACCTGGCTGGCCGATGGCGCGGGGCGGCTCGAGGTAGCGCAGCGACTGCATGTGTCCCCCCATACCGTCCGGGCCCACCTGCAGCACCTGATGGCCAAGCTCGGCGTGCACACCACCCTGGAGGCGGTGGCCCTGACCCGGTCCCGGCTCGGGGCCCCCGCCCATCTCGGCCAGGACCCCGGCTCGGCGGCGTGACTCGGCCCGGCCAGTGTTACGTCGACAACAATCAGGGTCCGTGCGAGGTCTTCATGCGTTACCCGCTGGGGCGCATCGGCCTGTGGTCGACACCGCAGGGCGAGATAGCCGACTGCGTCACCAGGGGACTGCTGCAGCTGTATCCGACCGTTGACGAGGTGGTCAACAAGGGCACCGCCGACTGGCGTTCATCGATCCGCGCGAGCCCGTCGCAGACCAGCATCACCTACGGCACCAGCGTGGCCGCCAAGGGGTCGAGCGTCGCCCTCACGGTCACCCCCGATGTCTCCGTCTACCGGTACCACTTCAGCAACGCCACCTCCTGCGAGGCGGTGGACTTGGTCCTGGTCTTGCTGATGGTCGGCTCCTATCCGGCCGAGGTGCTCGGCCGGGTGGACGCCTTCGCGGTCACGCTGCTGGCGGTCGGCCAGCGTCGGCTGGCGGGCCGGTTCGCCGCCTCGGGCCGGCCCGGTGCCCGCCTGCTGATGGCCGGCGTCGCCCATCACCGCGGCGCGGTCTGCGGGGCGCTGATCGCCGACGACGGCCTGGCCGCCCTGGAGTGCCAGGTCACCAGCCGGGTCCCGGCCGGCGATCACCTGCCGCTGGTGGCCGGCGTGCTGGCGGTCCACTACGTGGCCCCGCGCGGCGCCCCGCTGATCCGGTTCCGCGGCGGCTACCGGGCCCTTCAGCAGTTCAGGTAGGCCAGCACGGCCAGCACTCGGCGGTTGTCGTCGTCGGACGGGGCCAGGCCCAGCTTTCCGTGACAAGCAACCGCTGCGCGATCGCGCTGTTCGACCGGCCCTCGGCCATCAGCTCCAGCACCTCGCGCTCCCGTGGTGACAGCAGGCCCATCGGCCCGTCCGCCCCGCGCCGCCCCAGCAGCTTGCCCACGACCTCGGCGCAGGGCCTCCAGCAGGGCCTCCAGCAGGGCGGGCGCGCTGTCCACCGCGGCGGCGATCTCGAACCCGTGCGCGTCCAGCAGCCGCGCCAGCCCGTCTCTCAGCAGGAACTGGTCCTCGGCGATGACGACGCGCACGGCACCTCCATGACCACCATGGTCGGTCCGCCGACCGGGCTGCTCACCGCCACGATGCCATCGAACGCCGCGAGCCGCCTCTCGACCCCCGCCAGCCCCGTGCCGCGGGCCGGGTCCGCCCCGCCCACCCCGAAGTCGGTCACCGTGATCCGCAGCACGTCATCGCGGTGCGACGCCCAGACCTGCCCCTGGCGCGCCCCCGAGTGCTTGACCGCGTTGGTCAGCACCTCGGCGACGGCGAAGTAACAAGCGGTCTCGATGGGCGCAGGCAGCCGGTCCGGCAGGTCGATCTCCGCCTTGATCTTCATCGGGGTATCCAGGGCCAGCGCCCGGAGCGCGTCACCCAGCCCGCGGTCGGCCAGCACCGGAGGATGCACGCCGCGGACCAGCTCGCGCAGCTCGGTGAGGGCCCGGGCCGAGGCCTCCCGCGCCTCCGCCACCAGGGCAACGGCCGCCTCCGGGCTGACCGGGATCAGCTTCTCCGCCGCCCGCAGGTTCATGCCCAGCGCCACCAGCCGGGCCTGCGCCCCGTCGTGCAGGTCCCGCTCCAGCCGCCGCAGGTCCGCCGCGGCCGTGTCCACCACCACCGCCCGGCTCTCGGTCAGCCGCTGCACCCGCCTGGTCAGCTCCCCGTCCGCGGACAGCCCCACAAACCGCCCCAGCGCGGGGAAGGTCAGGGCGGTCAGCCCGACTCCGAACCCGGCGAACGCCAGCCCCTGCAGCACCGCCATCAGATTGGCCATGCTCTTGATGCCGTTGTGTTCGCCGTCAAGGACCGCGAACCCGTCGATCATGAAGCTTGGCTGCGACTGCGGTACAGGCCCCTGCCCTGGTGTCACGGAGAAGGCCGCCCCCGACGGGCCCGCCAGCACGGCCGCCGCCGCCCCGGCTATCCCGAGGACGATCAGCCCCAGGGCGGCCATCCGCGCCGCCAGCGCGGGCTTCCGCGTCGCCAGCCAGTACGTGGTGGCCAGCACCGCGATGCTCAGGGCCACGCCGAGGGGCCCGCCCCGGAACCAGCACCTGGGAAAGATCAGCTCGCCCGCCATGAGCACGACGGGCACGAGCAGGAACGCCAGCAGGTGCCAGCGCTTCTCGGGCTCGGCCAGCCGCCCGAACATCAGCCGCCCCAGCTCGGAGGTCCGGTCAGCGGTCCGCCAGGCCAGCCAGCCGCCGAGCGCCAGCAGCCCGTAAGCCAGCGTCAGTATCACCAGCGTGCTCGGCAAGGACCTCATCCCGACCGCCACGTTCTGGTACATCTGGCCGGACCCCAGCTGCCACCGGCTGGGGTCGTCGATCATCCCGAACCCGTACAGCCCGGCCAGGATCATCGCGGCCGGCACGACCCGCCGCATCCAGTGTGGCCAGACCAGCGTCAGCACCAGCGCGACCAGCGGCACCGCCCACGGGTGCGGTGTCATGAGCGTCAGGGTCGGCACGATGGCCAGCGCGATGGCGACCAGCCCGGCCCCCCAGAGCAGATTCCTGAGCCGCCACCGTTGCGTCATGCCAGCCTCCGCTGTCGTCCGCCGCGTCGCTGCCTGCGCTCCAGCGTGCCGCACCGAAGTGGGCTGGCGCCATAGGCCCACACCGACACCGGGGTAGGCCTAGCCCTACTCTCGCCAGCGGACCGGCCCGACCAGACCGAGCGAAATCAGCGGGGCTCCCTGCGACTGGGCCAGGCAGACGCGGCAGGGGTGCGGTCGATCCGGGGAAGGGTCCCGAGGACTGGAGGCAGGTAAATGCGGCCTCGCGCGATCGGCAGACCTGGCTTCCCGGAGAAGCGAATCGCGCGCCGCGACGGTCATCGCGGCGGTGGCCGCCGCGCACGATGGTATGGCTGATCGAGCCGTCCGCCCCGTCGCGGGCGCTGACCCGCAGCGTCACATCGACACCGGCCGGGGCGCTGAAAGCGGCCCTGAACCAGCCGCCGCCAGCGCGGTGTCCCTGGCCGGGAACCAGCTCCCGCCATCGCTGAACAGCACCTGGGCAGTCGGGCCCGTCACCCGCGCAGTCCGCCGAGCCTGATGTGCCCGGCCGTCACCTCGACCGCGTGCGGGCCCGTGGGCCTGTCTTTCCCTGCTGGTGGACCGGCCGCTACCCGGGTAGGCGCATCTCCCTGGCTGAGGTAGGCCTAGCCCTATGCCCGATAGGCGATGTTTACCTACTTTATCGACCTGGATGTTCATTGCTGTCTTTTTCACTGATATGTCTGGTCCGGGCAGCCGCTCCACGCCTCCCCATGGCGGTGAGGATGCCTATCCCAGAAGATCCGGAAGATCTGCCAGGAGGCAGTATGTCCCTTCACCTGACACCAGCAGGCGCCGCTCGGAGCCTGCGCGTGCCTGGCCTGATTGCCGTCCTGGCCGCGTTTGGCCTGGTCTGCGCGGCGGCCGTGCCCGCGCTGGCTGTCCCGGCGCGCCGGTCGGCCCCGCTGGCTTCCGCCGGGCAGGGAACGGCGCCGCCGGGTGGCGCCGCGAACTCGAGCCCGGCCAGTTCGGGGCTGCTGCTGATCAACGGGGACCGGCTCGCGGTCACCACGACGGGCGGCCGGCCGATCGTGGCCCTGCGGTCGGCTGGCCGGCGCGACGCGATCACCTCGCTGGGATCCGGCGGGCAGGTGCTGGAGATCCCGGCGGCCGCGATGCCCTATCTGGGCCACGGCCTGAGCCCGAGTCTGTTCCAGCTCAGCGCGCTGGAAAGGGCCGAGTCCGGCGGCCGGCTGCCGGTGCGGGTGGCCTTCACCGGTCGCCGCCCGGCCATCCCCGGCGTGAGGTTCACCCGGTCCTCGGCCGGCCGCGCGTCCGGTTACCTGACCGCCGCCTCGGCTCGCAGCTTCGGGGCCGCGCTGTGGCGTCAGTTCGTCGCCGATCACGCCCGTGGCTCCTACGGCACCGACGGCCTGTTCCGCCACGACGTCATCATTTCGCTGCCCGGCGCCCCCGCTGCGTCCCCGGCCGGCGCCGGTGCCGGGGCCCGGCCGGACTTCCCGATGCACACGCTGACCGTGCGCGCCACGAACTTGCGGGGCAAGCCCGACACCGGGGACTCCATCGTCATCAGCAACGTCGACAACATTACGCGCTTCGACGGCTACAACGAGACGAACAGCTCCTTCTTCCGGGGCAGCGCCAAGTTCAGCCTCCCGGCGGGCCACTACTGGGCGTTCGTCGCGTTCACCAGCTTCAGCGGCAGCCACCCGGTGCTGCGCCTCGTCGTCCTGCCGCAGTTCACGGTGGCGGGACGCAGTAGCACCGTGCGCGTCAGCGAGCGGTCGGCCAGCAGCAAGGTCACGATGGTGACCCCGCGCCGCTCAGCGGTAGGTGAGCAGGGCTTCGAAGTCGACCGCTGGGCCCGCGCCGGCGACCGCGGCCTCCCGGACAAGGAGGGCTGGACCTGGTCCGGCGTGACCACCTGGGTGAGCCCGACCACCCGCAAGCCCACCGTCGGCACCCTGCGCGCCTTCACCTCGGGCACTCTTTTCTCGCCCGCCGGGGTCAGGCCCGGCTACGCCTACAACCTCGACTTCCCGTCAGCCGGGCTGGTCCCGCCGCAGCACTTCGCGGTCACGCCGTCCAGCCTGGGCGCGGTCACCGAGCGCTACTACCAGGACGTGCCCGCGAATAACGCCGGGTGGGCCGTGTTCGGCGGCGCCCCGGTTCAGATCGGGCCCCCTGCGACGCTGTGGCAGTTCCGCCTGCCCCGGGTGCAGACCCAGTACTTCTCAGCGGGCCGTGACCTGCTGTGGAGCCTGGTGACCTGGGCCAACGCGGGCCAGCTGAGCGGCAGTGACACCGACCTGTTCCGCACCTTTTCCGGCGGCCAGCATCAGACGCAGACGTGGAACGAGTACCCGCTGCATCCGGCTCCGGACACGACCCTGGGCGGCGCGTCGGCCGCGTTCCCGGTGCAGCCCTCGGCCAGCCGCGCCGGCAGCACGCTGCGCCTGGACTTCACCCCGTTCAGCGACAACCAGTTCGGCCACGCCGGCCCCGGCTACACCGGGAACGGCAGCGCGCAGGTCACCGGGACCTACACGGTGGCCCAGAACGGCCAGACCATCGCCCGCGGCAGCGCGCTGAACGGCATCCCCGCCATCCCGCTAAGCCCCCGGCCGTCCACGGTCCGGTTCACGCTGACCGCCAGCCGGCACAGCCGGTACCTCCCGCTATCCCCGGCCAGCCGCACCGTCTGGACCTGGCGCTCGGCGCGGGACACCACCGCCCGGGTGCCGCAGGCCTGGTACTGCTCTTACACCCAGCTGCGCTACAGCGTCCGCTACCACCGCGACTGCGCGGTGCAGCCGCTGATGACGCTCTCTTACCGGGTGCGGGGGATGAGCCTGACCGGGCAGACCCGGCCCGGCCCGCAGGTCATGGACGTGACCGCCGGGCACATCCAGCTCGGCGGCACCGCCCGGGTGACCGGGGCTCAGGCGCAGGTGTCATTCAACAGCGGCCGCACCTGGTCCCCGGCCACGGTGACCGCCCTTGGCGGCGGCCGGTTCAGGGCCGCCTACACCGCCCCGGCCGGCGCCCGCGTGACCCTGCGGATCAGCGCCACCGACGCCGCGGGCGGCTCCATCCGCGAGACCATCACCCGCGGCTACGGAGTGTCCAGGTGAACCGCCCAGCACCGACTGAGCAGATACCAGGAGCAAGTCACATGAGCAAGAAAATCCGCCTGACCGTCGTGACCGGCCGCGGCCGGCCCCACCGCGTGCTGGCCGCATTCTGCGGCGGGCTGGGCCTGTGCGGGCTGCTGACCGCCAGCGCCGCGGCCAGCCCGGCCAGTAGCCCGGCCGGGCCCGGGCCGCTGCCGGGTGCAGCCCGGATCGCGCGGGTGACCGCGGCCGCGCGGCACGGCCTCCAGGCCGCCTGCCCCCGCCCCCGGCCCGGCGGCATGCGCTGCCTCGCCCTGGTGCAGCCGCAGTTCGCGGTCAACCAGGCGCTCGCCGCCGGCCGCGAGACCCGCCCGCGCGGCTGGACCCCGCGCCAGATCGAGCGAGCCTACCGGCTGCCCGTCGGCCGCCGCACGCACCAGACGATCGCGGTGTCCATCGCCGGCCGAACCCCGCACCTGGCCAGCTACCTGGCCACCTACCGCAAGGAGTTCGGCCTGCCTCCGTGCGGCCAGCCCAGCGGCTGCCTGCGCGTCGTCAATCAGAACGGCACGGCCACCCCGGCCGCGCCGTCCAGCCTGGGCACCGGCTGGGACGTCGAGGCCACCCTCGACGTGTCGATGATCTCCGCGGCCTGCCCGCACTGCAAGATCCTCGTCGTCGAGGCCAGCAGCCCGTACGGCAGCGACCTGGCCCGGTCCGAGGACACTGCGGCCCGGCTCGGCGCCCAGGTGATCAGCAACAGCTACGGCATCAGGGAGACCGGCTTCTCGCAGGCATACGCGCGCGCCTACCAGCACCGCGGTCACATGATCGTCGCCTCGGCCGGCGACGGCGGCTTTGACGCCGCCAACTTCCCGGCCAACCTGGCCACCGTCACCGCCGTCGGCGGCACCACACTCTCCCGCGCCCGCAACGCCCGCGGGTTCACCGAGCGAGTCTGGGACCAGCGCTACGCCGGCTACGCCGGCAGCAGTGGCTGCTCGGCCTACGTGCGCCGGCCGTCCTGGCAGCACTCCCCGCACTGCCCCGGCCGCACCATCGCCGACACCTCAGCCGTAGCCCAGGACATCCCGATCTACAACAAGGCCTGGGGCGGCTGGCTAACGGTCGGCGGGACCAGCGCGTCCGCGCCGCTGACCGCCGGCATCTACGGCCTGGCCGGCAACGCCGCCCGCATCACCGTCCGCCACCTATACCAGCACCCCGCCGGCTTCTTCGACGTCACCAAGGGCAACAACGTTATGTACGGCAACACAACCAAGCAGAGCTGCGGCGACGACTACCTGTGCACGGCCAAGCCCGGCTACGACGCCCCCACCGGGCTGGGCACCCCCAACGGAACAGCCGCCTTCTAACCAGCCCCCGCCCTAACTAGCCCCCCGCCGGGCCCGCCCGCCGACGCGCCCGGCGGGGCAACGGTGCCGTTTCAGGACACTCATGACGCCGAAGGAGATCACGACAGCGAGTGCGCAGTCTTGAAATGGCGGTCAGCGGCCAAGGAAGCCTGGTGCGCGGTGAGGATCACGCTCACATCGGCGCTGTCTGTGGCCATTCGAGCCTTGTCCGCGGCCGCATAGCCAGCGAAGTCCGGCAGCCACGGACGCATCGCGAGACTGTGATGACCCGGGATCGTGAAGCCTGGAGCTTCGCCGCGGAACCCGCCAGCCCACCTGGCGGAACGCGCAGCTGGGTCAAAAAGACGGGTCAGGCGACCGGTGTCACGAGCCGGCTGGATGTGGCGAACCCTGCCATCGTGCGGCGCAGCAACAAGGCGAAGGCGAGTAGGGCCACGGCACCCATAGCCAGGCGGATGGCGAGCCACACGGGTGAGGTCGGCAGTACCCCAATCGCCAAGGTGACTACGACGGCACCACCGATGAGGGTGCGGAGCAGGACGGAGGCACCGGGGACCTGCAGACCGGAACTCACCGGCGGCCGGATGAGCCGAGCACACAGGGCATAGGAGAGTACGGTAGCGATAGCCGAGCCGGTAATGCCGAGGAACGGAACCATCACGACGTTCAGGCCTATGTTCACCGCCGCTGCGACCAGCGTTGCCACCGCCGCCCGGCCAGTTTTCCCTTCGCTCATCAGCGCTCGTAGGTTGGCCTGGAACTGCCCGAAAGGGAACGTGCAAATGGCTATGATCGCGACAATCGGTGTCAGCCCGGCTGGATGGAACGATTGTGGAACCCACACCTCGAGCACCACTGGGGCCCCGGCAGCCAGGCCACAGACCACTGGGATCAAGAGCAGGTTCATCATGTCGCGGCTGCTAGCCAGGAGCCGGGATCGTGTCACTCGGTCCGCCACGGCGTAGATGCGCGGCATCCACGCCCAACCGATGAAGACGAGCAGGTAGAAGCCGAGACTGCCCACGTTGTAAGCGACGGAGTAGCGCCCGACGGCTGCCGACCCGAGGTCATGACGAATGACTACTCGGTCGCCGAGGCCGAGAATATATCCACTGAGCTGCTGCGGCACCATGGGCAGGCTGAAAAGGAATATCGGGCCGTAGCGGCGGATCGCGGCCAGTGCTGACCAGGCCGGCCTCAGGGTTAGCAGGCCGATAAGAGCGGCCGCTCCTTGCCCGATGATCAGGCCGCTGAGGTAACTCGTAACAGTGGGCGCCCACCAGTAGAGCAGAAGCACACCGGCCGCTTGCGCTCCCACCGACTGCAGAGCAGCGACGAAGATCGCCATCCTCAGCTTGTCTCTGGACCGGAGCATGGCGAGTGACGTCATCGTCAGCGCGAAGCAGGCGGCCCACGATGCGGCCAAGCGCGCATCCAGGACCCGGTCCAGGCCCACGGCGGGACCCCACGCCGGTGCGGCGAGGACGACGACAAGCGAAGCGGCGACCGCAAGGACGGCGGAGATGGCGAGTACCCCGCGAGAACGGCGATCGCCGTCGTTCCCCGCGAACACTTTCTGCGCCACGAAGGGGAGCCCGAGGTTAAAGGTCACCCCTAGGACCTGCGCCACCACGATGGCCAGCGTCAACTGCCCGAACTCGCCTACGCTGACGCGCCGGGTCAGGATGGGCGTCACCAGCGCGACGAGGACCACCTGTAGGACGGACACTCCCAGGTAGACGAAATCGCGACTGAACATGGCCCGCAGGGCATTGGTCGCTGCTGCATGATCGCCCGGTGCCGTCAGCACCACGTCGTCAAAAGGGCGGGCATCCGGACTGCTCGGGCCGTCAGCCGGGCTGGCGGCCCGGGTGAGATACAGCCGCCGCTCCGCCCGGGTGATCCCCCAGTAGGCCGGCCGCCGTTCCTCCTGCAGTTCCCCGGGGTCGTTCGCCGACCGCGGGTGCGGGAAGACGTTCTCCTCCGTCCCGGTGAGGAACACCACCGGGAACTCGAGGCCATTGGCGGTGGGCAAGGTCATCAGCGTCACCTTGCCCCCGTGATCTTCACCTTCCGGGATCTGGTCAGCGTCGACGACCAGGGACACCTGCTCCAGGAAGTCCGCGAGCGAGCCCGCCGTCAGCCCCGGGGTCTCCGGGTCCGGCGGGCCCGCCTCGCCGCGCAGCGCGTCGAACTCCCGCGCCGCCACCACCAGTTCCTTCAGGTTCTCAATCCGGTCGGTGTCCTGCAGGTCGCTGGAGGCCTCCAACCCGGCGACGTACCCCGAACGCACCAGCACCGCCTCGGCTATGGCCGCTACCGGCACGCCGGCGTCCGCGTCGGCCCGCAGCCCGGCGATCAGCTCGTTGAAGGCCTCGATGGCCCCGACTGCCCGGGGCGAGAGCCCAGGCACGTCGCCGGGCCGGGCCAGCGCCGCGGCGAAGGAGGTCCGGTCCTGGTGGGCCAAGGCGGCGACGGACTCTTCTGTCCGGTCGCCGATCCCCCGCCGGGGCACGTTCAGCACCCGGCGCAGCGACGCCTCGTCCTCGGGATTGGCGATCAGCCGCAGATAGGCCAGCAGATCACGGACCTCACGGCGCTCATAGAACCGGACCCCGCCGACAATGACATAAGGCAGCCCAGATCTGACGAAGACCTCCTCAAACGCCCGCGACTGGGCGTTGGTGCGGTAGAACACCGCGACCTCGCCGGGGGTCGCCTCACCCTCGTCGGCCAGCCGGTCCACCTCCCCCGCCACGAAAGCCGCCTCATCGTGCTCACTGTCCGCGACATAGCCGAGGATCGGCGCGCAGTCCGACCACCGCTTCTTGGGGGCCAGCTCCCGATCGCCGGATGGTGTTCTCCCGGCGTCCGGCTGGCGGCCGTACGAGCCGGCCAGGAAAAGCGCCGTGACCACGCCTAGCAGCAATCCGAGCGAGAGCGGGCTGAGCCGAATGCCGCTGACGTCGCGAAGCAGCGACGCACAGATGACGAGCACGAGTGATACCGGCACCGCTACGGAGATAGACCGCATCCCGGCGGCCTGCCCTAGCAGACGCAGGAACGCATATCCCGGGGCCAGCAACAGTGCCGGCAGGACAACCAGCCGTGAGAGCCCGGGAAGAACCGGGGCGCACATGAGCAGGACGGCTCCGACACCGGCCAGGAGGAGTCCGCGGTCTCGCGCCACTTGGTCTCGCGCCATGTGCAGCCGGGTCCGCCATCCCGGCGGCACGTCAATGACCCTTGGCATGGGAGCGATACCACGAATCGTAAAAGTGGAAATCGATCTTATACAGGCGATAGTGCTGTGACGAGTACAGGAGCCGCAGCCACGGCCACTGCGCGAGACGGGTGATGTTCTGCACTGGCACCCGGCTCGGTTCGCCCAGGTAGAACAGGGGCGGCCCCGTCGTGGTGTACCGCGCGTCGCGGACATCGATGGCCAGGTAGTCGTCTCCCAGATACTCCAGGGCGGACATGAGAGCCGGTGCCGGCGGGCGGCTGCCGTACCAGATGTTCGAAATGGGCAGACCGGGCCCCGTTATAGGGGTGACGGCGTCGGCGTTAGCCGTGAGTGCCTCAGCGGTGAAACGATCTGTCACTACGTGCGCGCCGGGGCCCAGATGCGCCTCGACCCACTGCGCAAACCTGAGGGTCTCGGGGGTGATGCTGAGGGTGTCAGAGCCGAACTGGTACGGCCCAGGGAATCGAGTGGCGGGCGGTGCATCGACTGCGACATTCCCGACGAAGACGACGGCGAGTGCGGCGGCACCTACCGCTGCGGCCGTACGCCTTAGCCACGGCCTGCGCTTGTCCAGCGCGAACAAGGTGACGAGAGCCGCCGGCAACAGAGCGACCCCCACGGACGTGAAGGCCCAGGAACGGTGCGCTGATTGAGCCCCATCGCTGGTCACCGTCAGTGGAAGACTCACCAGGTAGCCCGCTGCGATCACGAACGACCACAGGAAGTTCGATCGGAGGGGGGGTTTCTGCAGCCAGCGAATTACCGCAAGGAGGAACGCGACCGCGACGATGACAGGCGCGGCGATTGAAGCGGCTCGCTCATAGCCAGGTGCACCTGAACCGCTAAAGAGCGTACGCGATGAACCACTACTAGCCTTGGAACGAGTGACCAAGGCGACAATATCTGATGCCGTGCCTGACACGTGGGGGAAGAGGTAGCTCACCGTTGTTGGCGCGACGAAGACAATCCACAACCCCAAGCACATCGCCAGCGTCAACGCAGGCATCCACCTGACGAACAGGCGGCGCCAACCACCCTTGCGGTCGGCGAGCCCGCTTATCGGCTTGAGAAAGAGCGCGCCCGCCAGGAGCAGGGCGATGCCAGCCAGGCTGGTGAGATGGTGTGTCACTACGAGGCCGAAGCACATCACCGCGATCAGCAACGGCACCGAGAGGCTCTGTCTCCAGGTGCGGCCGCCAGATCGCTCGGCCGCCAAGGCTTCCACGTACAGGCGGATGATCGTCAGCAGGAGCAGGATCGCAACGGATTCGTAGGAGAACTGAGCGTCAAAGTAGACGAAACTTGGACTGGCGGCGTAGACGAGGCCGGCCACCGCCGCCCACCGATGGGGAACTGGCAGGGCTCGTGCTATGTAGTAGACCTGTACCGGTAGCAGGCAGTGCACCACGGCGATCAGGGTCAGGGCCGAGTCCCAGGGGGAAAGGCCGGTCAGCGAGTGGATCGTGGCCGCGGCGCTCTGCAACCCTGGGTAGTAGGTCCCGATCGGCAGCAACGGCGTGCGCTGGAAGAGCCGGCCCGCCGAAATGACGTTCCGCAGCAGGGCGAATTGAGCAATCTCATCGAACCCGCTCGGGCCATCCGGGCTTGTCCAGAACGTCGGCAACAGGGTGAAGAGCCCGAACAATCCAAGCCAGAAAACCGCGTAGCGTCCGGAAACCGCCCGCCACGCGACCGCCAGGTAGGCGAGCAGCATCCCGGCCCAGAAGATGGGATCGTAAGACTGGATCCTGGCGCTCGGCGCTAGGCGGTACGCCAAGACCACCAGGGCCGCGCCAGCCGCGACGAGACCGGCCGCCAGCAGCTCTGCCAGTGGGCGACTCGGAACCAGCGGGACCCTCGACGGGCTGTCTTCCTGGAGAAGCCCCGGAGAGTCACGGAAACCGGCCTTCGGGACGGGCGCATGGGTAAGCCGAGTCACGTCAGCGGGTGCAGCGAGCCGACCCTGTTCAAGCCCGGCGGTTCGTATGCCACGATCATGACAGGTTCCCCCCCCGAGGGTCACTGTCAGTAACGCTACCACCGAGAGGCGGGCGTCAGGACTCCGGCTTCGAGGGCGATGCCCGGGCTCGTGCCCCGGGGAGATTATGGTTGGTGAGGAAGTAGAGGCAGTTCAGATCCCGGCGATGCTGGTCGTTCGACAGATCGCGAGGGGTGCGTACGCCGGTCGGGGGAGCGGTGTGGACTTTTCGCTGAGTGCCGAGCAGCGCGAGCTGACAGAGGCTGCGGCCGACTTCGCCCGGCGGGAGCTCAACCAGGATCTGGTGGAGCGCGAGGATGCTGGGGAGTTTCCGCGGGAGGCGTGGCGGAAATGTGCCAAGTTCGGGGTCCAGGGCCTGCCTGTTCCCGCCGAGCTGGGCGGGGCCGGCGCTGACGTCCTTACGACAGCCCTCGTCATGGAGGCCCTGGGATACGGGTGCCAGGACAACGGTCTCCTCTTCTCCCTCAACGCGCAGATGTGGAGCGTCGAGCTGCCGCTGCTGACGTTCGGCACCCCGGCGCAGCAGCGGGCGTGCCTGCCCCGGATGGTCTCGGGGGACCTCATCGGCGCGCACGGGATGACCGAGTCTGGCTCCGGTTCCGACGCGCTGCACATGAGCACCCGTGTCGAGCGGCGCGGTGACCATTACCGCCTCGAAGGGGACAAGCAGTACATCACCAACGCCCCAGTCGCCGACGTACTGCTGATCTACGCCGTGGACCCGGGTCGGCCCGGGCTATCCGGTATCTCCGCCTTCCTCGTCGATGCAGGGACGCCGGGACTCACGGTGAGCGGCAGCTTCGAGAAGATGGGCTTGCGGACCTCGCCGATGGGCGAGATTACGCTGCACGACTGCGTCGTTCCTGCGGAGAGCCGGCTGGGGCCGGAAGGGGCGGGGATGGCGATCTTCAACTCGTCCATGGACTGGGAACGGAGCTGCCTTTTTGCCAGCGTCGTGGGCGGGATGCGGCGGCAGCTCGAGACTTGTGTGGGGTATGCGCGGTCCCGCGAGCAGTTCGGCCAGCCCATCGGAAAGTTCCAGGGTGTGTCCGGCAAGCTGGCCGACATGTACGTGCGGCTGGAGGCGGCGAGGTCGCTGATCTACCGGGTCGCGTGGCTGAAGCAGCAGGGCAGGTCAGCCCCGGCGGAGGCGGCCGCCGCGAAGCTGTTCATCAGCGAGTCGTGGGTGCGTTCCAGCCAGGACGCGATCCAGGTCCACGGGGCCTTCGGTTACATGAAGGAAGCGGGGATTGAGCGAGACCTCCGGGATGCGGTCGCCGGCACCATCTACTCGGGCACGTCGGAGATCCAGCGGGTGGTGCTCGCCCGGATGCTCGGGCTCTGATCCACCTAGGCAGGCATCGGCGGCACGACGTCGGCGAAGATGTCCGCATACAACCGCGCCACAGCCTGCCAGGTGACTGGCGCCGAATGCGTGCGACCGCGCAATTCAGCTGCGGCGAGAAGCCCCTGGGCGAGGTCATCGGGGCTGTCAGGCCGGACCAAGACCGCTCCGGTGTAGTTGGCGGCGGCTTCTACCAGGCCGCCGACTGCAGTCACCACTACGGGCAGCCCACACGCCTGGGCGATCGCGAGCGGTCCGCTGGCCGACGAACGCAGGTACGGCAGCGCAACGACATCAGCGCGCTGGAAATAGCCAGCCGCCTCCTGGTCGGTCACATACCGGTTGACCAACTCGATGTCATCGCGGTACGGGCTGCGCTCGACGAGCTCGACGGGAAGCGTCCATCCCTCCCATGTCTCGCCGACCACCATCAGCTTCCAGGGCACAGCCAAGTCCCGCCGGAGCTGCTCGAACGCCCGGATCAGGTGTTCCAGCCCCTTGTACGGACGGATGGTCCCGAAGAAGAGCACCGTCAGCTCCGACGGCTTGCGGGAGGGCTGTGCCTGCGGCGGCCCGGTCGCTTCTCCCGGCGCGGCGCCCGATATCGGATAGGGTCCGTGCGGAATCACGCGGAATTGTCCGGGGCCGATACCGAGGGACGCCGACATGCGGTCCCGGTCCCAGGTGGAGTGGACCACCAGCGTGGCTGCCCGCCGGCACAGAGCCTTCAAGCCGCGACGCGCGAACCAGCCGATGAGCGGGATTCTCGCCTCTCCGGTGTCCAGATCCTCATGGAGTTCCACAACCACGACGCCCCCGCCCCGGACGGCCTGCCTCGCCAGCAGCAGGTACCAGGGCAGAACCGAGGAGGACCACCACTGGAGGATCAGCACATGCGGTCGCTGGGCGCGAAGGAAGGAAACTGCCCGCGGTACCGACGGCCAGCCCCACCAGTCGACGCCGTCGAACGTCGGCACCTCGGCCGCGAGGTCATACGCCATGACACTGTGGCCGACGCGTCGCCGGCCGGGATACCAGCGCCTGGGGATCAAGTGCCGCATAAGGATGGCTACGACGTCGTGGCGCTGCTTGAGAGCGCAGGCGAGAAAGTAGGTGTAGTAGCTGATTCCGCTGACAAACCTCGTGCCTGACCCGACGACACACACCTTCAGCCCGGACCTAGGTTCCGCTGTGTCGGCCGCTGCCATAGAGCCGATTATTCTCCCGAGAACGCCCTGCTCACGACGGCAGCCGCTGGTTTCGGAGTGCCGTTTGCCTGGAACAAGCCATAGCCGTACTGAGCCGGCTCATCCGCTGCCGGGCTCTCCGGCGGGATGCCTCCCGGGGAGAAGTCGTTGAGGATCCACGGGGCCGGAGCGGGCAGTCCCAGCGCCGCGGCCGCGGTGAAGAGGGCCCGGTAGTAGGCCGCCTGTGCCTGCTCCTGCGCCGCTTGGTCTCCCGGCGCTGCCTTCGTGCTGTAACCGGTTTCTCCCACGAACAGCGGACGGGGAGCCGCCAGCGTCTTGATCCTTCCCAGCAGGGAGTAGGCATCCCCGGCCGGGCCGTAGTAGTGGTAGTCCCAGAAGTCCGGCGGCGAATTCCTGAGCTCCCGGGTGAACAAGGCGAAAACCTCGGGAGGCACGCTCGCGGCAGACACCGTCCGCAACGTGCCGGGCAGGACGGTAGACAGGTACGGAAGCATCGTGGTCGCCCAGGCCACGGCCGCACGATCCCGCGGGTCGACTTCATTCTGCAGCTCGACAACAGCGATACGCGGATCGTCTCGGTAGCGTGACAGGAGCGAGGAGACCCACTCCTTACTGCCGTCGATATCGGTGTACTGGGACCACCAGTCGAACAGTGTCAGGTGAACCCGCAGCGAGTGTTTCGCGGCCAGCTCGATCACCTCGGACAGGCGACTCGCCATGACCGGGTGGACCGTCGGGAACCCGAAGACGGATGGCTGGACGAAGATGCGCACGGTGTTCGCCCTCAGGGCGCGGATTCGTGCGAAGTCACGGTTGATCACCGTCGGGTCGAAGCGGGACCACATGTAGGTATGCCCGGCGGCAGCCGGGTAGTAGTTCACCTCTTTGAGGCCCAGTACCGTGCTTTCCAGGCGCGCCGGAAGTTGCCCGGCGGAGCCGTGCAAGGCAGGCTGGACCAGCGCGAAGAGCAGGATCAGGAGGGCCACAAGGAGCTTTGCGACCGTTAGGCCAAAGGTACGCGTACGACTCATTCGACCCCTCCCTGCACAGCCCCGTCCCGGCGGAGGGTCCCCCCAGCCGCAGCCTACCTAACAGGCCGCCTGCGAGGTCGTCCTCAGTGCCTCCTCGAACAGGCCGGTCCCGTGTGCGGCGGTGAACTGCCGCCCGCGCAGCCGCCCGGCCTGACCCATCGCCCGGGCCCGGTCGCCGCTGGCGAGCAACTCAGCGAGTCGGTCCGCCAGAGCCCGCTCGTCGGCTGGGGGCACCAGCCAGCCGGTCTTCCCATCGACGATTTGCTCGGGTATCCCACCGATCGCGGACGCGATCACCGGAACGCCGCAGTTCTGCGCTTCGCTGACCGTCATCGGGAGCGAGTCGGGCCCCACCGACGGAACTACCACGCACGCAGCCCGCACCATGGCAGCGATAACACTCCGGTGCGCGACGCTGGTCCGCATCGTGACGCCAGGCGGAAGGGACTCAGGAGCCGGAGAGGTCGGGTGTGGCGTCCCGAGCATCACCAGCGGCGGGCGGGATGGCAGTCGTCGATAGGCATCGATGAGGACGTCGGCGCCCTTGTATCGCGATAGTTGCCCGACATAGAGGAGGTAGCCGTCTTCGGCGGGCAGGAACTCCGGCCGTTCCGCCTGCCAGCCGCTCTCGTAGAGGCCATCGGGCACGAAGGAATGCAAGGTATGGACCGGCTGACCAGCGACCTGGCCGATGATGGGCGACAGCCGGTTCGCCAGATAGTCGCTTACCGCGGTGAATGTGGTCACCTTCTTGAGCAGGTGAAGACTGGTCAGGGACGCGGCCGCCAGGACGTTGCCCTTGGCCGGGCCGTACTGTGAGCTGGCGCATGCCCCGCACCGCCGCCAGGACGGGCCGGGACACGAGGCGCCCGACCTGCGTTCCAGCGACTTTCTTGCACACACCAGACTGGGATCGTGGGCGGTCACCATTACGGGTGTCCGGGGGAAGGCCCGGGCCAGGCAGGAGAAGACGCTCCACCCGTGGGCGTGAATGACGTCCGGATTGACGTCTTGGACGACCTCGGCCAGCAGGCGCCGGAACAGCGGGTCGGGAGCTGGCGGGTGAAATGGCCGGGCCGCATCCTGGCTCAGCCTGGGTGCCAGCCTCTGGTAGAGCAGTGGAATCCGGCGCACGGTCACCCCGGCGGACATCTCGACCGCCGGGGTGCCCGGAACCGCGCTCGTCACCACGTCCACCTCGTGACCGCGGCTAGCGAGCCCCTCGGACAGCAGGGCGACGAAGCGCTCCAGGCCGCCGATCGCTGGCCAGTAAAGGTCGCTCAACTCGATCAATCGCACGACATCAACTCACGGACCGGTAGATCGCCTCGAACTGCCGAGCCATCGCGGACCAGCCAAAGCTTCGATCTGGCGGCATGGTCAGGCGTCCCATCTCGACCTGACTGTCCAGCGCCGCTGCGACGGCTGCCACGTCTGGCGTGACGACAGCCATAGGTGCACCCACGCGCCCCAATCGCTGCGCCAGTTCGGCATGGGCCGGGACGTCCGAAGCCACCACCCGGCTGCCTGCCACGGCAGCCTCCAGGAGCACCAGCCCGAAAGCCTCCCTTGCCGACAGGCTCACTGTTGAGGTGGCCGTGCGCTGCCAGCGGCGCAGCTCTCCGTCGCTGACCTGGCCACGAAATGAGACCCTGTCCACTAGCCCCAGCTCCCGGGCGAGGCGCTCGAGCGCCGGCCGGTGGGAACCTGTTCCGCAGACAACCAGTTGCGCGTCCTTACGCATGGACGCGAATGCCCGTACGGCCGTGTCGACGCGCTTGTAGGCTTCCAGGCGCCCAGCGACCAGGACGATCGGACGATCGGTCTCGAAGGGCTCGGCCGCCAGGAGGGCCTTTTTATCCACGCCGAGCGGGACGATGGACAGCCGCGGTTCCACGGACGGATAATGCCGCAGCAGCAGCTCGGACTCTGCCACGGAAACGCAGGTCACCTTGTCGGCACGGCGAAACAAGAGCGCTGCCAGCGGGTCGTACACGGTGTGCAGGGCGGATGCGGCCCTGGTGTGACCGACGGCGTGAAAATGCGGGGTAAAGACCAGCGGCACCTTCGGGACGGTGGCGGCCATCATCGCAGGTACCGCATGGAAGCTGTGCGCGTGGATGACGTCAAACAGCCCTCTGTCTCGCCACAGCGCGCGGGCGAGCCCGGGCGCGACCGGAAACTGCCGGGAGCCACTCCAGTCGGCGAACCGGCGTACTGGGTAGTCAGGCGAAGCCGGAAACGAGGAGCCACGGGGTCGCTGTGCGTAGACCGTCACCTGATGGCCGTCCCCGCGCAGTTCGTCGGCCAGGTATCCGACAACCACTTCGACGCCACCGAGTTGTGGCGGGAACCCCGGGGAGACGATCGAGATCCTCATGGGAAGGTCCGATGGCAACGCGTCCCCGTCTGTCTCGGGCAGTGCAGCACCGCGGCCCGCCCCGTTGCCTGCCATGTAACATCCGCCCCCCTACAGTCGACTGTAGCGCGGCAGCTTGGCCCGCTGCCTCAGCGTGGGGAGCCTGCCGTATGATCAGAGCCGAGAACGTACATACACCGTGGGGGACGGGATGTGCGGGATTGTCGGCTGCCTAGCACTGGCCATGGACGCGCACCCCGATCAGGCCTGGGTGGCGAGCGCGACTCAGCGCATCGCCCATCGCGGGCCGGATGACGAGGGCTTTTACTGCGACCACGATGTCGTGCTGGGCTACAGGCGGCTGGCCATCATCGACCTGTCGCAGGGCGGCCATCAGCCGATGCGATCGGCAGACGGCCGCTACTGGATGGTCTTCAACGGCGAGATCTACAACTACGTCGAGCTGGGCGCCGAACTGCGGGAGCAGGGCGTGGTGCTGAGGTCGAGCTCCGACTCCGAGGTCCTTCTTGAGACCTATGCCCGGGTCGGCAAGGACGTCGTGCACCGGCTCCGCGGCATGTTCGCGTTCGCCATCTGGGACAGCTGGACGCGTGAGTTGTTCTGCGCCCGGGACCAGTTCGGCATCAAGCCGTTCTACTACAGCGTCGACCCGGGCCCGCCGCCGTCGCTGAGCCCGAGAGGCGGCGGACGGCGCGCGGCGCCAGCGTCGGCGCCCCGCGCGGACGGCGTCCCGCCGTTCGGTCGCGACGACTGGTTTATCCCTCGCCGCCGGCCAGTGGGAGGCGGCCGGCGCGCAGCGGGCCGAAACGGCGCCGCCACCCGGGCCCGCCGGGTTCCGCGACCACCGTCCGCGGTGGCTGGCCGCGAGCCAGGCCAGCCCGGCCAGCCCGGCCCGGTCCCCCAGCGGGCGGGCGACGGCGCTGGCCAGGCCGGGCCCCAGCGGCTGCTGCGGTTCGCGTCCGAGCGCAAGGCCCTTGCCGATCCCGGCGAGCTAAGGTCACTCGACCAGGACGCGCTGCGACGGTACCTGTCCTTCCAGTACGTCCCGCCGCCGGGCACGCTAACCCCGCCGGTGCAGGTGCTGCCGCCCGGCCACGCCATGATCGCCCGGCCCGGCGGGACGCCGGACGTCTACCGCTACTGGCGGGCCGACCTGCGGCCCGCCCGCGTCCCCAGCGCCGCCACGCCGCGCGCCATCTTGGACGTGATGCGCGACTCGGTCGCCGTCCACCTGCGCAGCGACGCCCCGCTCGGCGCCTTCTTGTCCGGCGGCATCGATTCGGCCGCCATCTGCGCCCTGGCCGCCGAGCACCGGCCCGACCTGCTCACCTTCACGGTCGGGTTCGAGCGCAAGGGCTACAGCGAGATCGACCTGGCCCGGGAGACGGCCGCCGCGATCGGGGTGCAATCGGTCCCGTACGTGGTCAGTCCGGAGGAATTCTTCCACTACCTGCCGCAGATCATCTGGCACCTGGACGATCCGATGGCGGAGGTGGCGGCGGTGCCGCTGTGGTTCGTCGCTCGCGAGGCGAGCAAGCAGGTCAAGGTCGTGCTGTCGGGTGAGGGGTCGGACGAGCTGTTCGGCGGCTACACGATCTACCATCAGCCCGGCGTGGTCCGGGCGGCCGAGCACCTGCCCGGCTGGGGCCGGGCCTCGCTGCAGCGGGCCGCCGCGCTCATCCCGGCCGGCGTCATGGGCAAGGGCCTCCTGGAGCGCATGTCCACCCCGCTGCGCCGCCGCTACATCGGCAACCCTCGTCACGGCGACCTGTTCACCGGCCCGGGCCTGCCGGGCCCGGCCCGGGCCTATGACGTGACCGACCCGGTGTACGACCAGGCTGAGGCGGCCGGACTGGACGACGTCTCCAGCATGCAGCTGGTGGATATCAACACCTGGCTGCACAGCAGCATCCTGGTCAAGGCTGACCGGATGACGATGGCGCATAGCCTGGAGCTGCGGGTGCCCTTCCTCGACCGGGAGGTGATGGCGGTCGCGGCCCGGCTGGCCCGGGAGGAGAAGATCGGCGCCGGCCGCGGACTCGGTGGCGTCTATGCCGGGACCACGAAGCGGGCGCTGCGCACGGCCATGAGCGAGGTGTTGCCGAAGGCGGCCGCGGAGCGTACCAAGCTCGGCTTCCCGGTACCGATCGGCCACTGGCTGAAGGGCGACGCCTACGGCTTCGCCGACCGGCTGCTGCGCGAGGCGCAGACCGATCAGTGGGTGAACCGCCAGGAAGCGTTGGATCTGCTGCATGCATTCCGGATCGGCGACCCCGCCGTGAACGAGCGCCACATCTGGGTGCTCATCGTGTTCTCGCTCTGGCACCAGATCTACGTGGAGGGGGCCTACGAGCCGATCGCCCTCGGCTGGGAGACGGCGCAGGGGGCCGCGCGCTGACCCGGCCGGGAGTACCGTTCGGCAGCGGAGGAGTTGCTGTCCGCTGAACCCCAGCGCCTCTTATGAATAGGCCTCAAGCTCCCCATTCGTGGCGTAGTTAACCTTCGGGTTCGCGCTGATGTAACGAAATACGCTTTCTAGGCGCTCCCAATCATCATACTCATCAATTTCCCAGCTATGACCCCAAATATGACATATGCCGCCTTCTTTTATGACCCGATCGAACATGGCTTTTGCCAAGGCATCCCATTCGAGGCAGTGCAGGACCTTAATGGGCCGGAACTTCACAACACGAGCGGTGTGCCATAGGTCGAACCCGAACCGGCGTTTATGGACGTGCAAAGAAGTTCCTGCCTCGTAGGGATCGTCCACTGTAAATGTGCGCCTGGCCACTGTGCGCGCGTATCGGTACCCGGCGTCCTTGACCAGCTGCACATGCAACTTGGTATAGGCGCCGCCTGGATAACAGAAAACCTTGACCTCCTTGCCGACAACCTGCTCTAGCACTGCCTTAGACTCGGTTATCTCCCTCGCTGCTTCCTGTTGAGAGATGTTAGGCAGCCGACGATGAGTCATCGAATGAGCGCCGATCTCAAAATCCTGGCTTAGATCTCTGATCTCTGGCAAAGATAGTAGATCCTGCTTGGCGAACTCTTGATTCTCAGGTGCCACGTAAAACGTCGCCTTGAGCCCGTACTCTTTAAGCATCCGCGCCAGCCTCACATCACACCTGTGACCGTCGTCCCAGCTGGTTGTGAGTACAGCTGTCTTCATTCTAGGTCCCCCGCTCGCTTACTCTATTCTATCGGTTATGCGCGCAGGAGCGCACGCCAAGATTGTATCTGACTGTGTCGGCCGTGCCTCCTGGCGGCGCGGCAGGGACCCCGTCGCTATTTGATGCGATGGATCGTGTACAGTTTGATCTGGAGATGAACACGGCAGCGGGAGGGACGACCGCCATGCCGAAGCCCCGGTTGGTTCACCTTGCCTGGTTGCATGTCCATGACTGGTCGTCTGTGACTCCGATCTTTCTAACCACCGTCAGGTTCGTTCCGGCCTTGCAAGAGCCTGAAGACCCCCGCTGCTGGGTCAGCCGGACAACCGAGATCGTGATAGAGGGATATCCTCGCTCGGGAAATACGTTCGCTGTCGTGGCATTCCGGCTGGCTCAGGGTCGCGAGATCGAGATCGCTCATCACCTCCATGCCGCCGCTCAGATTAAGCGCGCCGCAGGTCTTGATGTTCCGGCGATCGTGCTGATACGGGAGCCATCTGAAGCGATTCTTTCCTTGGTGGTCAGGGACCCGCATGCCTCGCTGCGGTGGGCTCTTCGCAGCTACATACGCTTTTATTCCGCCGTTGTTCCTTACCTCGAAAAGACGGTGGTCGCGCCCTTTGAAACGGTTACATCGGACCTCGCAAGCGTTATCCGAATGGTGAACACTCGCTATGGGACGGCCTTTAACGAGTTTGTGCCGACTGAGGAAGCGCTGAACTCGGTTCGGCAGACCGTCGAGAGGATGGCGCAGCTGGATTCCATGAGGACGGGGTGGGATTACCATCTGGGTATCGCCCTGCCCAGCGAGCAGCGCCGACGTGCGAAGGAAGCACGCCAGACCGAGTATTTTGACGAACGCAACAAGCCGCTCCGGCTTACGGCGGAGTCGCTCTATGAGCGCGTTATGCAGTACTCGCGTAACTGACTGCCGACCTGTCGGGCAAGCGCTCAGCAGGGATGAGAAACTGGTTCAACCGCCGAGGAGCTTCACGTACCTCTGCGAAACTGCGGCCAACGAATTCCATTAGACGGTAGTCAAGTGGTTCTACGATCTTATGGGCGTCGCTCCCGCGTCGGATCGTCTCAGCCATGATGACCGGCCGATACGTTCGGATCGTCTCTAGCCCTCCCGCAAGAACCCGATATTCCAGCCCTTGGACGTCGATCTTGATGAAATCCGGCTGCAATCCGCAGTCATCGAGACGAACAAGAGGCAGTCGCTTGGACGACACTGTGAGCTTCATCGGATCGAACCGCAATACAGTCTCTGAGCTGACCCAGCTCTCGGCGCTCTCGTAGTCAAAGGATGCCAGTCCAGTAAGTACGTTACCGTTGTACGAGGGTACGAACAATGCCGCCTCGCCAGTTTGGTCAGAAAGCCCTTTGGGAATGACGGTTAGTCGGGGAAACTTCCTGGTCAGTCGCTGAAGCTTGAGGAATACGGCAGGATTCGGCTCGAAGCTCACGACTGTCGCAGCCGGAAACACCGTGTAAAGCGACAGTACTGACTGTCCCGTATTTCCACCGACATCGACCAGTACGGGGCAATTACTGAACGTCAGCAGCCGAAGAGCACAGAAATCACGTTCATGAGGACGACGCATCCAGTACATCAGGATATAACGCCACTGAGGACTCACTAGGTCATAGCCATGTGGAAGCCGAAGTACCATCATGGCTGCGAAACGTCTCGCAAAATCTTCAAAAGCCACCCGCGCAGAATACGCCAGGGGGGGAGACTTATCAATATGCGACTACCTCGGCACCCGGAAAGCAGGAGCCCGCGCATGGGTGACAACCCCGCGGGGAAGTTGCTGCTCAGCGCGGAAGGCATGGCTTACTGGGTGGCAGCCGCGCCGACCCTGGCCCGCCTGCCGGCCGCCCTGGGCTACCGCATCGCATGCTGGCGCGGCGATTTGCTCTTCCGGTGCCAGGCTGGGAAGCGCACCGAGATGGTACGAAACGTGCGGCTGGTGCTCGGGAACGACCTCAGCCCGGCGGCGGCGCAGCAAGTAGTCCGGGACTGGTTCCGGCTCACCTCTTGCGGCACGGTCGACGTGAAGCGACTGCGGCGCGGGGCACGGCCCCTGCGGCGTCTGGTCGAGATCCGTGGGCGGGAACACCTGGAGGCGGCGCTGGCGGCGGGCAAGGGAGCCATCCTGTGCTCCGCCCACTTCGGCTCCTACGCCAGCGGCTTGTCGGTGCTGCACGCCAGCGGCTTCCCCGTCACTCACATCGGGCGCTGGGACCACAACTATAACTATGACTACAGGGTCAACTATGACCGTAGGGTCGGCGTCTCATCCGCCGAGCGGTGGTTCTGGGAACGGGTCTACGCCAGGCCGGTGCTCCGCTATCGGCAGCGGCCGAACATCGAGCCATGGCCTGGCCGGCCCCAGGTCGCGATGCTGGCAGCGGCCGCACTTCGCGCCAATGAGGTGGTGTCGATCTCGATCGACGCGCCGCCGCTGGACAACGAGCGGGCCCGCGCCGTCGATGTTCCCTTCCTCGGCCGCCGGGCCCGGCTGCTGCCAGGGGTCGTGACCCTGGCCCAGCTGACCGGCGCGCCGGTGCTCATGGGTTTCCTGTACCGCGGGGCCGATTACCGCCACCAGGTCTGGGAGATCTCCGCGCCAGTGCCGCTGGAGGGAGAAACGGCGACGGCATTCGGGCGCTGCGTCGCTGACGTGAGCGCCGCCATCCGGCGAAGCCCGGCCCACTGGAACCTCTGGCACACAGTCGATGTTTCCCGCCTCGGGCTGATCGAGCCCTACGACGGACCAACAGGTAGCGTCCCAGCTCAGGACTGACCAACCAGCGGGCCACCCGTCCTCAGCAGTCACATTGCTTCCGCAGGTTCAGCGATGCCTCGGTTGAACTCTTCGAGGGCGCTCAGGCTCTGCGACAGGCTGGCCTCGTCCGCTGTCACCGGCTCGATCTCGCCGTCGGCGAAACGACGGTAGGCATCCAGGTCCAGCAGGCCGTGCCCGCTGATGTTCACGAGGACAACCAGCGGGGGCCCCTGGCGCGGGTGCCTCGACGCGACATCCATCATCCCGGCCACCGCGTGGGCGGCTTCAGGAGCGGGCAGAATGCCCTCGGTCTCGCAGAAGAGCAGGCCGGCCCGGAACGAAGTGAGCTGGTCGACGGCCATCGCCTCCACGGAGCCGTCCGCATACATGGCGCTCGCCAGCGGCCCGGCGCTGTGGTGCCGCAGGCCGCCTGCGTACACCGGCGGCGGCACGTAGGTGCTGCCGAGCGAGTAGATCTTGGTGATCGGGGTTGTGCCCAGAGCGTCGCTCAGGTCGTAGCGGTAGCGACCTCGTGTCAGCTTCGGGCACGCAGCCGACTCGACCGCGACGAGCCTGACCGACCTCCCGGAGTCCTTCGCCGCACCGAGGAAGGGCAGCGTGATCCCGCCGAAGTTCGATCCGGCGCCCATGCAGGCAATGACGCAATCGGGGAACTCGCCCAGTGCAGCCATCTGCGAGACGGCCTCCCGGCCGATGACGGTCTGGTGGAGCAACACCGAGTTCTCGCCGCTCCCGACGGCAAAGCGTGATTCGCTGTCCTCGCCTGCGAGCGCAAGGGCTTCCCCGGTGGCCCCCGCGAGGGTGCCGATCCCCTCCGGGTCCTCCTTGAGTGCCCTCCGCCCGACTTCGGTCAGGTTGCTAGGGCTCTCCTGGACGACCGCACCGAACAGCCGCATCATCTCGCCGCGGATGGGCTTCTGGCGCAGGGTGGATCTGACCCAGAAGATCGTGCAGCGGAGGTTCATGAGCTGACACGCGTAGGCGAGGGCGGTCCCCCACTGACCCGCGCCCGTGCCCGTGACCAGGTGGTTCACGCCGGCGCGGGAGTAGTAGTAGGCCTGCGCCAGGGCGGTGTTGAGTTTGTGGCTCCCGGTGAGGTTGGCACCCTCGTACTTGTAGTAGATATGAGCGTTGGCTCCGAGGCGCTCCTCCAGGCGCACTGCCCTGCGCAATGGCGTCGGACGGTACTGCGCATACAGATCCAGGACCTCGTCCGGTATCGGTATGAACCGATCGGCCGTGTTAATGGACTGCCGTGCGAGTGACAACGGCTGCTGGAGCAGTGCGCCATGTCCCGCTTTCATGTGTCCCGCCGCTTTCGCCTGTCCCGCCAGCCGTGATCTCGACACCGCCGACGTCACGTACTGCGGCCGGTCATGCAGGATGTTGAACCACTCAGTGGGGAGCTGCGGGTCTCGTGGCACGCGAGTGTCACCCATGCGCGGCCTCCGTTCCTGATTCACGGCTGCGGAGGTAGGCGCAGATGGCGTTCAGGCTGGCGAAATTCTCCGGGAGCAGATCCGCGTCGCCCATCGTGATCCCGAACCGCTCCTCCAGGAAGACCACCAGCCTGAGCAGGCTCAGCGAATCGAGGATGCCGCTGTCCAGTAGCGATGTGTCGTTCGCCAGCGGCAGCAGCGCTGCGTCCGGGACGAGTTCCTGGCTGATGTAGTCGTTGATGACCGTCTCCACTCGAGCACGCTCCTTCTGTGTTTGTGCCTGCTAGCGCTTGTTCCGTCGGCCGTCTCCGGCCAGCTCCAGCTCGTTTCGCCCCTGGGCGAGGCCGGCCCGGTCGACCTTGCCGGTCGAGGTTCTCGGCATCTCCTCCCGGAACTCGACGATGTCCGGCACCATGTAGCTCGGCAGCCACCGTCGGCAGTGGTCCAGTACTTCCTCGCGGGTGAGGTTGTCGCCGCCGCCGTCCGTGGTGATGACCGCGCGGAGGCGGCTGCCGAGCAGCTCATCCGGCGCCGGCAGCACCGCCGCCTCGCGGATGGCCGGGTGCCGGTACAGCGTGGCTTCCACCTCGCCCAGCTCCACCCGGTAACCGCGGATCTTCACCATGCTGTCCCGGCGGCCCAGGTACGCATAGTTCCCATCCGGTTCCAGGGTCACCAGGTCGCCGGTCCGGTACACGAACTCGTCGTACTCTGCCCGGAACGGGTTCCGGACCAGCACCTCGCTGGTCTTGGCCGGCTGTCCCCAGTACCCGCACATCAGCGAGGGACCGCGCACGTACAGCTCGCCCTCCTCGCCCGGCTGGGACACCCGCCGACCTTCGCTTGTGACCGCGAACACCTCGGTGTTGGCGCAGGCCTTCCCGATGGGGGTCGGCTGGGCCTCAGCCCAGCCCGCGGGTACCTCGAAGGCCGTGCATACGTTGGTCTCGGTCGGCCCGTACCAGTTGAGGTAGCGGGGGTGCGCCAGCTCGGCTATCAGCCGGGCGAGGTGCTTGGGAGGGAATACCTCCCCAGCGAAGATCACCATCCGCAAGTCCGACAGGTCGAACTGCTGCAGGCCGCCGTAGCAGGCCAGCAGGGTGAGGACCGAGGGCACGGAGTACCAGACCGAGATCCGTTCGGCTTGCAGCCACCTCGCGATCGATACCGGAAAGGTGGCTGCTCCTTCCGGAAGCACCGTCAGGCACGCGGCAGCCCGGCAGGTGGCGAAGATGTCGAAGACCGACAGGTCGAAGTGCAGCGGCGCGGGGCTGCAGACGCGGTCCTGCTCGCTGAGCCCGGCAGCGGCTGCCGCCCAGTCGACAAACGTGAGTGAGTTGCGATGGGAGATCATCACTCCCTTAGGGGTGCCCGTCGATCCCGACGTGTACAGGATGTATGCGAGGTCGGTCTCGATCGCCCCTTCCTCCGCCAATGGCTCTCCTGATTCCCCGGCCACCGCGGTCCACGGCACAGTGGCTGCGCCCTGGTCCGGGAGACTGGCCGTCTCCTCACGCTCCGGCCGGCCGGGAACGCCCACCACTACCACACGCGTTGGCTGTGGTACGGCGCTGGCCAGGGTGGCTGCCTGGGACGTCGTTGCCTCGTCCGCCACGATCACGGCGGCGCCGCTGTCCCGCACGATATGACTGAGCCGCCCAGCGGGTGCCTTCGGGTCGAGCGGCACATAGCAGGCCCCGGCCTTCAACGCCCCGTATAGCCCGACGACCGCAGCGGCCGACTTGGGGGCGAGGATCCCCACTCGGTCGCCGGGCGCCACGCCGAGGCGCAGCAGCGCCCGGGCCACCTTGTTGCTCAGTCGGTCCAGCTCCTGGTAGGTGAGCAGGCAGCCGTCGGACGCTACCGCGGGCCGCTGCGGCTGCCGCGCCGCAGCCTCGGCCAGCAGCCGCTGCAGCAGATACGCCATCACGCTTCCTTTCCTAGCTCCCGCCTGTGATGCCCCGCCTTCGGCAGTGGCGAGCCGGTAACGAGCCCGGCCGCAGTCATCTTTTGAGTGCGTTGTGCGCCGCGCGGGCGGGCGGGGAGGCGACACTCGTATACCTCGGGGGGCGGCGGGAGTAAAAGCGCTCATGCATGATGGTGCGGAGCACGCGAATGCCGTCGGTCAGCGCGTTCAGGTTGCTCGCTCCGTGGATCCTGGCGTGCTCGATGCTGGGCACCTCGATGATGGCTAGTCCAGCCCGGGCGGCGCGGATGTTGACCAGGGTTTCTATCTCGAAACCGTCACCCCACAGGCAGCCGCTGCCGCTGGCGGCCGCAGCTGCGGCGTCGAGGCCGAGAACGGGAACGACTCGCTCCCAGAAGGCGTTCAGCCCATAGCAGAGGTCGGTATATCGTGTGCCATAAAGCAGGTTGACCAAGGCGCTGAGCATGCGGTTGCCGAAGCGCCGGAGCCCCGTGATGTCGTAACTTCCCCCACCCGCTGCGAACCGTGTGCCCTTAGCGAAATCAGCACCCTCCCTAAGAGCCTTGACGAATAGCGGTATCTCGCCAGGGTCTGCCGAGCCATCGGCGTCGATTGTCACGATGATGTCGCCCGTCGCCGCTGTGAAGCCACAGGCAAGGGCGTTGCCTTTGCCCGTGCGTGTTTGCATCACCACGCGCACGTCCGGGCGGAGTGCACGGGCGACCCGTATGCTGTCGTCGACGGAATGCCCATCAACCAGTATGAGTTCGTGAACATTCTCGGGCACCAGCGACAACACATGCGGGAGATTGCGGGCCTCATTCAGCACCGGGATGACGGCCGAAATACGAGGCGCGCCCTCCCGCGCGCCTGCCTGAAATACCATTTGAGCCCCCCACTATTTCAGGCGTCAAACTTGTAGATGTCCTTTCTTTCAATGGCAAGTATTCCATAACCTAGGTTTCGAAAACCCGACCTCGGCAACAGAAGGTAGCCACCCAGATTCAAGGCAAGAGTACGTATCCGGGGCCCCAGTGAGCCATCCGCAAATGGGGTACCGGAAGTAATCACTTTGTTGTGGCTACGCGGCAGATGCCGTGCTCTCCGCTGCTGACAGCACGCATCGAACTGACCACCCGCCCTCCCGCATGGCGGCCGAGCGCGCATATGCGTGAACTGGTCACATGCTAGCAAGAGACCGCATTTCCTTAAATAGATATCCTTGTCAAGGCCGCCGGGCAGGGCTTCCTGGATCTCGGCCCAGGTTTCGGCGGGTGAGAGGTGCGCTGCCGATCACGTCGTCGCGGATAGGGTGGGCTTCCCCCATTCCGCCATTGGGGCTGCCTGAAATTATCAATGCAAAGAATTGCAAACAATCGTTACGCCCGTGATCCCGGCAGCTTCCGGGACCATAGGCGACTGTTCTAATGCTAGACTCCACCAGGCTCACGATGAGTAAATGCCGACCTGCATTAGACGAACTAACGATGCTGCCGCGGAGAGTGGGATTTATGTCATGAAGTGGGGCTTCGGTTACCGTCTGTGTAAGTGCGGGCACATTCGCGATGCACACCGCCACTATCGGCCTGGCACCGACTGCGCATTGTGCGACTGTCCGCGCTGGTCACGCCAGAGCTGGCGGCCCGTTGCATAGAAGCCGTCATTCAGAATCATGGTCCTATGCCGACCAACCTTAGCCACGGCTCTGATCCGGCCGCATCCCCCATCTGTCGTAGCGCTATTCCGCATCGTGGGGTAGAAAATCACGGGTCCGCAGGCGCTGTTTTCTGGTACCTGGTAATCGCCGGCGAAGCCGGCCAGGATGGGGAGCGATGACCGGTCACGAGCGGGGGGGTGCGCCATGACGCCGGACGAGCGGGCAGAGGAAATCTACAATCGCGCGGTCACCGCTGACGCGGCCGGCATCGTGAATAGCACGCTGCACATGCTCGCGCGGCAGACCGTGCAGGAGATACTCAGTTCCGATCATGCCGGCATGGAGGCCCAGATAGCCGACAGGCTGCGCGCCGCGCTCAGGAACTCGATAGCCGACGCGGCCGCCTACCTCTGGGATAGCCGAAGGCTGGAGATACCGCGATGACCAGCGCCAGGCGGACGCCCGGCCGCTAGCCCAGCCGGGCGGGCCGGGTGTCGCGCGGCAGCTCGACCTCCACCACCAGCCCGCCGCCGGCCCGCGGCCGGGCCCGGGTCGTGCCGCCGTGCGCGGTCGTCACCGAGCGGACGATGGACAGGCCCAGGCCGGCGCCGCCGCGGTTGACGGTGCGGTCGGCGCCCAGCCGCCGGAACGGCTCGAACAGCACGGGCACGGCCTCGGCCGGGATCTCCGGGCCGGTGTTGCTGACCAGCAGCGCGGGCTCGGTGGCCACGATGACCTCGACCCAGCCGCCGGGCTGGTTGTAGGCGATGGCGTTGCGCAGCAGGTTGCCGAGGAGCTGCTCCAGCAGCACCGGATCGCCGGGGACGACTCGCCGGGCCAGGGTCTTGCGCAGGCTCACGCCGTGCTTGCCGGCCAGCTCCTCATGTGCCTTCAGCACCGACCCGGCCAGCTCGTCCAGCGCCACCGGCACCTTGCCCGGCAGGCCGCGGTCGCTCTCGGCCAGCACCAGCAGCCCCTCGATGAGCTTCTCGCTGCGCTCGCTGGTCGCGCAGCAGCTGCTGGCCCAGCCGGTGCAGGTCGGCGCTGGCCTCCGGGATGGTCCATCGCCACCTCGGTCAGCAGCCGCTGGCGGCCAGCGGGGTGCGCAGCTCGTGCGAGGCGTTGGCGGCGAACCGGCGCTGGCTGTCGTAGCCGGACGCGAGCCGGTCCAGCGCGTCGTCGATGGCGTCGGCCAGCTCGCGGAGCGCGTCCGGCGAGCCGCCCAGCCGGATGCGCTGGCCCAGGTTCTGCGGCCCGAGCTGGCGCACCGTCTCCGCGGTCTCCGACAGCGGCGCGAGCAGCCGCCCGGCGGCCGCCCAGCAGCCCGCCACGATCGCGGCCAGGAGGATGAGCAGGAACACCAGAACGCCCCACAGGCTGGATGTGCTGTAGGGGGCACAGCTACCTTGCGGCGGCGGCCACACCGGCACGTGGAAGCCATAGCAGGGGTCGAAGGAGTAGCTCGTGGAGTGAACCAGGTTCGAGATGGTGTCCGCCACGGCCATGACCGCCAGCCAGCCAGCCGGCAGCCCCACCACCAGCGCCACGGCCAGCCGGCGCCGCAGCGACGATCGCAGCCAGTCCCAGCTCACGCGCCAGGTCTCGCGCCAGTTCACGGGCCGATCCGGTAGCCGGCGCCGGGCACGGTCTCGATCACCGGCGGGTCGCCCAGCTTGCGGCGCAGGGTCATGACCGCCACCCGGACCGCGTTGGTGAACGGGTCGGCGTGCTCGTCCCAGGCCTTCTCCAGCAGTTCCTCGGCGCTGACCGCCGCGCCCTCGGCGCGCAGCAGCACCTCCAGCACCGCGAACTCCTTGGGTGACAGGGCCAGCAGCAGCCCGTCCCGCCAGGCCCGGTGCCGCGGCCGGTCCAGCGTGATCCCGGCCCGCTCCAGCACCGGCGGCAGCGCCGGCCGGGCCCGGCGGCCCAGCGACCCGACCCGCGCGACCAGCTCGGCGAAGGCGAACGGCTTGGTCAGGTAGTCGTCCGCGCCCAGGTCCAGGCCGTCGACCCGGTCGCGGATCCCGGCCGCCGCGGTCAGCATCAGCACCCGGGTCTCCCCGCCGGCCGCCACGATCCGCCGGCACACCTCGTCGCCGTGCACCCGGGGCAGGTCCCGGTCGAGTATGACGACGTCGTAGCGGTTGACCAGGACCCGCTCCAGCGCGGCGTCCCCGTCGTAGCAGACGTCCACCGCCATGGACCGCCGCCGCAGGCCCTCGGCGACCGTGTCGGCGATCACTGGCTCGTCCTCGGCCACCAGCACGCGCATCAGTGCCTCCCGCATACCTCGCGCGCGCCCAGTATCCACCCGGCCGGGTAAAGACCGGATAAGCGTCGTGCTTACCGGTGCGATAGGGCCCGTTCCCTAGACCTGGGCCCATGTCCCCCCGACTCCTCCGGCCCGCCGCGCTGGCCGCGCTGGCCGCCGCGAACCTGGCCGCCGTCACGTTCTTCCTGCTCTCCTACCACCAGCACGGGATCAGCTTCGGCCCGGACCGGATCGACCTGGACGTCTACCGGATCGGCGCGCGGGCGTGGCTGCGCGGCGCGAGCCTGTACGGGCGCCTGCCGCCGACTCCGGCCGGGCTCCGGCTCCCGTTCACCTACCCGCCGATCGCCGCGGTGCTGCTAGCGCCGCTGGCCCTGGTGCCGGTGACGGTGGCCGGCACGGTGCTCACCCTGGTGACCATCGCGCTGGCGGCCGCGGTGCTGCGGCTGTTCTTGCGGCGGCTGTCGCGGCGCTGCCCGAGCCCGGCCGCGGCGGGCTGGCTGCTGCCCGCCGCGCTGTTCCTGGAGCCGGTCCGCAACACGCTGTCCTTCGGGCAGGTCAACGTGATCCTCATGGCCATGGTGGCGTTCGACTGCCTGGCCGTCACGCCGCCCTGGCCGCGCGGCGTGCTGACCGGGCTGGCCGCGGCGGTGAAGCTGACCCCGGCCGCCTTCGTGCTGTTCTTCCTGCTGCGGCGGGACTACCGGGCCGCCGCGACCGCGGGCCTGTCCTTCGCCGCCGCGACCGGGCTCGGGTTCGCGCTGGCCGGGCGGGACTCGGCGCGGTACTGGACCAGCATCGTGTTCCAGGCCAGCCGGGTCGGCCAGCCGGACTACGCCGGCAACCAGTCCCTCCAGGGCGTGCTGGCCCGGGCCGGGCTCAGCCCGCACGCCCCGGCCGGGCTGGCCGCCTGGCTGGTCCTGTCCGCGGCCGTCCTGGTGGTCACCGGCCTGGGCATGCGCCGGGCCCTGGCCGCGGGCGAGCCGTGCCTGGCGCTGAGCCTGAACGCCTTCGCCGCCCTGCTGATCTCGCCCGTCTCCTGGTCGCACCACTGGGTCTGGTGCGTCCCGGCCCTCCTCACCCTGGCCGGCCTGGCCCGCCGGCACCGCTCCCGGCTGGCCGCGGCGGCCGCCGCCTGCGGGCTGGTGATCTTCGCCGCGGCCCCCCAGTGGTGGTTCCCGCACGGCGCGGGCCGGGAGCTGCGCTGGGCGCCCTGGGAACAAGCCGCGGGCAGTTCCTACGTGCTGTTCGCCGTCGCTGATCCTGATCCTGGCCGCCTGCGGTCAGCCGCCATGGCGCACGGTCGGACCAGCGAGTCAAAGGGGAGGGGATCAGATATGCCCAGGTTCATGGACTACCACGATGACCTGAAGCTGCCGGCCGAGGCCATCGAGCAGATCGCCGCCGGGGCGCGCGACGGCGCCACCGACGAGTTCGGGGTCCGGCAGGTCGAGCTGTACCACGACGAAGACGGGCATGTGTACTGCCTGCTCGACGGCCCCGACGAGGAGGCCATCCGCCAGCATCACGAGGCGATCGGCGTCTCCTGCGGCGACGTGCACCGGGTCAGCGGGCTGGCCTGATCACAGGCGGGCTGACAGCCAGGCGTGCACCTCGCTGATCCGGCACTCCATCAGCGTGAGGTGGCCGTCGTTGTCGAGCAGCCGGGCGTCCACGCCGGGGATGCGCGCGGCCAGCCACTGGCCGTGCCCGAACGGCACGAACCGGTCCTGGCGGCCGTGCATCAGCAGCACCGGCACCGAGATGGCCGACAGCTCGAACCCCCACGGGGTGGACTCGGCCCAGCCGTCATCCCACCAGCCCTGGCCGCCCGGGGCCAGGCCGTCCCTGGTGGACTGGGTCATGAACTTGGCCATCTCGCCGGTGAGCACCGCTGCGTCCACCGGGGACAGCAGCGACCTCATGCCCTGGGCCACCTGCGCCGGCGATGCGGCCAGGAACTGCTCCCGGTCGTGCTCCAGCTTCTCGCGCGCCGCCTCCGGGTCGCGGAGCGTCAGCATGATGTCATCGACGTTGATCTGGCCCATGCCCTCGAAGTAGTCGAGCCCGTCGGCGCCGAAGGGGGCGGGCGAGGCCAGCGAGGCCGCCGCCACCACCAGGCCGGGCAGCAGCGCCGCGCAGGCCAGCACGTGCGGGCCGCCGCCGGAGATACCCCAGGTGGCCAGCCGGTCGATGTCCAGCTCGGCGCAGATCTCCTCGACGTCCGCGGCGCAGTCGGCCACCGTGCGGCCGGGCTGGGCCGTGGACCCGCCGTAGCCGGGCCGGTCGTAGCTGATCAGCCGCAGCCCGTGCCGGGCGGCGTCGTCGGCGGTCGGGCCGTAGAGCAGCCGGGAGTTCGGGGTGCCCATGTGGGCCAGCACCGGCCGGCCGCGCGGATCGCCGCCCTCGGTCACCGCCAGAATCCGGCCGTCGGCGGTCTTGACCGTCCGCTCCATGCCCGCTCCCTCGGTCTGCTGAAGGATTCCCCGGCCGCGCGGGCCTTGCCCGAACGCTACGCCCGCAGGCCTGGCTCGGCTACTGCGTAACCCGCAGCGCGATCCGGCGGTTGCCGCCGTGCTGCTGCATGAGCGCGAACCACAGCGGCAGCAGGCTGTCGACCGCCCCGGCCGCGCTGGCGTCGCCGGCCAGCACCGGCTCCAGGCCCACCGCGGTGATCAGCTCCTCGGTGGCCGGGCGGGCGCCGGCGTCCGCGGCGTAGAACAGCACCGCGCCGGGCGGCGGGTCGACGAAGTTCTCCCAGCCCAGCGTGTTGAACGCGCGGGCGTAGTAGGCGCCGGGCGCGGCGGCAGCCACGGCGGCGTGGCTGCTGACCTCGGCCGCGCCGATGTTGTTGGCCGCGTCGATCACCACCAGGCCGTCCAGCGCCGCGCCGTGCGGGGCGATGACCTCGGCCACCGCGGGCCCCGGCAACGCCAGCACGACCACGTCCGCGCCGGCCAGCGCGTCCGCGACCGCCAGCACCGGCGCGCCGCCCGGGCCCCTGGCCCCGGCGCTGCGCCCGCCGTACACCACGTCGTGCCCGGCGCCCTGCCACCGCTGGCCGAGCGCGCCGCCGACGTTCCCCGTGCCGATAACCGCGATGCGCATGCCGGTGCCTCCGTAGAAGAAATTCACGGGCAGCTTAGTGCGGGGCGAGGAGGTCCTGGTCAGCGGCCACCCCGCCGCCGTGCTGGCCGGACGGGCCAGGCATAATTAACGGACAGCCGTCGCTTTATTGAGTGTCCCCTATTCCGGATCGCGAATTGGGCCAGGCTGGTCACGCATTGGTTATCAAGCGGATCGCTTCCGGTCATTAACTGGTGCTATTGCCGCGCCCTCCCGCTAGCCGTATAACTGAATGGCTTCGTACGCCCCGGTTTCGAGGGAGAGGCCATGAGACGTGCCCTAGGAGTCAGTTTGGCCGCGGCCATGATCGCGGCCCCGTTGGTCTTGGCATCCGGCCTGGCGTCGGTGTCCGCGGCGCCGGTCCGGCCAGCCGCGGCCAGCGCGACCAAGGTGTCGGGCCCCATGAACAAGACGATCAAGATCGCCGGCCGCCAGCACTGGTGCGGCACCAACGGCGTGGAATGTGCCGAGCCCGCGCTCAACTGGGACGAGTACCGCGGCTGGTACCAGGCCAAGGCGGACGGGGCCAAGTTCTGGGGATACGTCGGCCACGACGAGCCGGCCACGCTGTTCTACTCGAACAAGCCCGGCTCGGGGAACAACGACACCTTCCAGATGGTCCTGCCCAAGGACCCGCCGACCAGGCCGCAGCAGGACGGCAGCGGCGGCACCGACAACTTCCAGCTGCATCCGACGTTCTGGATCGGCATGGTCATGTGCGACAGCCAGGGCTCGCCGAACCCGGACGGCACCGCGCTGACCGGCCACGCCACCGTCCCGTGCAAGCCGGACAGCAACTCCAACATCTACGAGAGCTCGGACCCGAAGAGCTCGCACTACATGGGCCTTGGGCCCGGCCAGGCCTACGAGGAGATGCAGTTCTACCCGCCGGGCTGGGTCAACTGGCCGGCCGGTAACGGCTGCTCGGCCACGCAGTACTGCGCGGCCATGAACATCGACACGTTCTCCGAGAACGACAACACCGGCCAGTTCGACAACACGGCGTGCCTGAACACGGTCGGCCCCGAGCCGGTGAACTTCGCGTTCATCACCAAGAACGGCAAGGCCACCGCACCGGCCAACCCGGGCGCACCTCAGCACTTCGTGCCCAACCTCAAGCGCGACCTGCTGATGAACCCCGGCGACCACATCACGGTGCACCTGTTCGACACCGCGAACGGCCTGCGGATCGTCATCACCGACCACACCAGCCACACCAGCGGCTTCATGACCGCCAGCACGGCCAACGGGTTCGGCAACGTGCTCTTCGCCCCGAACGCCAAGAAGTGCACGATCCAGCCCTACGACTTCCACCCCGAGTTCAGCACCTCCACGCCGGCGACCCGCAACGTGAGCGCGGCGCACACCTACAACGTGGCTTTCTCCGATGAGATCGGTCACTTCGAGTACTGCGGCAAGGTCGGCACCGACGCCAACGCCACCTGCCTCGACCCGCTCGGCGCCGACACCAACGACGGTGACACCGCCGGGCCCGACCCGGCGGGAGACGACGACTTCTGCCTGCCAGGCAAGGACTCGACGCGGGTGAAGATCGGCGGGTGCCTCGACATCGACGGCGACTTCGACGGCGTGCCCTACAACTTCAACTGGCCCGGCTCGGTCAGCAGCCCGCTGGCCGACCACCTGCTGCACCCGACGTCCTTCGAGTTCACCAGCCCGACCACCGCGGGCAAGAACTTCAGCTGGATGTCCTTCGAGTCCGACATCTCGCGCGACGAGTCCTCGGACACCTCGTTCCGGGTGGACGTCCCGTGCCAGCGGCATCTCACCAACCCGGCCGACCCGCACCCGGGCACCGGCTGCGTGAACCCGCCGCCCAACTCGGTGTTCTATCCCTTCTACAGCACGCGGAATTCGCCGGAGGGCTGCCTGTGGCAGTTCGGCGGCCGTTACATCCCCGGCAGCACGAACAAGTTCGGCGGCAGCGCGCACGCCGAGTTCGGTCCCCTGCTGGCGGTGTCCTACCCGTCGAGCCCGCTCGGGACCATCACCAAGCGGTTCAACGATTTCCGCAAGATCCTGCCCAGCCTCCCCTGCCGGGCCAAGGGCTAGCGACCCGCGGCTAGCAGAAAGGCAGTTAGCGTAACGCCGGCCGTCCCGCTCGCGGGGCGGCCGGCGTTACGCTGCGCGGGTGAACGAGGAACACCTGAGGCTGTGCTCCAGCCCCGAGTGGGCCGCCTACGTGGCCGATGACCTGCTGCCCTGGGTGCTGGCCGACTACCAGCTCGGCGACGACCTGCTCGAGGTCGGGCCGGGGCCCGGGGCTGACCACCGACATCCTGCGCCGGCACGCGGGCCACGTCACCGCGGCCGAGCTGGACGCGGGCCTGGCCGCCCGGCTGGCGCAGCGGCTGGCCGGGACCAACGTGGAGGTGGTCACCGCCGACGCGACCCGGCTGCCGTTCCCGGCCGGCCGGTTCTCGGCCGTGGCCTGCCTGACCATGCTGCACCACATCCCGTCCGCCGGCCTCCAGGACACCGCGCTGGCCGAGATGGCCCGGGTGCTGCGCGCCGGGCGGGCTGATCGTCGGCTCGGACGGCCTGGACACGCCGGACCGCCGCCGGGTGCACCACGACGACATCTTCGTGCCCGTGGACCCGGACGCGCTGCCGGGCCGGCTGCGCGCGGCCGGGTTCGCCAAGGCCCAGGTCCAGGTGCGGGGCGACCGGCTCCGGTTCACCGCAAAGGTGCCCGGCCCGTCATGAACGGCGGGCCGGGCACCGATGTTTTTGAAACAGCCAAAGGTGCCCGGCCCGGCCTGGGACAGGTCGGGCCGGGCACCTTTGTTAATCGAATGGGTTAATTACTTCGGCTTGTTGAACTTGGGGCAGTTCCCGGAAATCGCGGGGTTGGTGAGCACCTTGCTGGCATCGGTGCCGCCGTACCGTGCGATGTCCGACAGGCCGTACTGGGCGTCCTTGTTGAAGGTCTGCCTGGTGACCCCGGGAATGACGTTCCCGAAGTTCCAGATGCAGGCCGCCCTGGGCGTGCGCACGCCCTTGATGGTCTCCTTGCTGGTCAGCGTCCAGAACGGGTAGAAGTTCGAGCCCAGCGGCTTGACCACGCAGTCCTTGCCGGTGGTGGTGTTGCACAGGGACTCCGAGCCGGGCGCGTCGGTCTCGAACTGGATCTGCGGATAGGGCTTGCCGGAGCCCAGGAACGGGCCGATGTAGCGGAACGACGTCGGATGGCTGGCACTGCCATTCGGCCAGCTGCTGCCCTGGTAGTCGGTGCCGTCCCAGTCCAGGTCGCCATTCTGGAAGAAGTTGTCCTCACAGCCGGTGACGATGGACGATTCCTTGGCCGCCTTGCCGTTGATGGTCACCGTCCGGGTTCCCTGCTTGAAGCAGGACCCGTCGGAGAACTCGCACAGCTGGCCGCTGCCCGCGTTGTTGGTCGGGCAGGCGACCGGGCCCTTGAGGCCCTCGGTGGTGGAGTGCTGGCACAGCCCGGTGGAGGTGCTGCACGGGCCCTCGCCGACGGCCTTCTTGCCCTCCGGACCGCCCATGCAGGTCTGGAAGACGTTCGGGTCGACGTAGTTGCCGCCGTCCAGGCTCTGCGGCAGCGCGTTGGTGACCGAGTTGCAGCTCTCGAAGTGACCGGTCTCCTGCTGCATGAGCACGCCGCCCTCAAGCGCGGCCCACGGCACCTGGTTCTGCTGCCTGGCCGTGGAGTACTCGGCGTGGAAGGTGTGCGGGATGCCGGCGCAGGTCTTGTAGTTGGTGTCCATGAACCCGTTGGCCGAGCTGGCCGTCATGAACCCGGACTGCCCGGTGGTCAGGTCGTTGATCCGGGCGGTGAACCCGGCCTTGGGGTCGGTGATCGCCAGCTTGATCACGTCGCCCGAGTTGATCTCCAGGGTCTGCGCGTTGGGCGTGTCGGTGGCCACGTCGGCCAGCTGCGGGCTCGGCGGCCCGGCGGGCTTGCCGTTGCGCTGCAGGAAGGCGAAGTTGACCGGCTCCTCGCAGGCCGTGTTGAGGCCCTTGAACCCGAACGCGGCCTCGAGGCTGTCAATGGTGATCGCCGCGCACCACTTGGTCGAGCTGCAGCTGATGCTGTCCTCGAACGGGGTGATGCCCGGCGGGTAGAGCTGGAGCTCCATGAACGCCGAGCCCGCGGCGGTCTTGCTGCTGATTCCGCCGTTGTTGCTGTCGCTGTCGGGCTTGCAGGGGTTCTGCGGGTAGGAGTGCGGGTCGCACATCGCCAGCCCGAACCACGGCGCCGGGCTGAGCTCGACGTAGTGGGTGACGCTGCCGTTGGCCGTGGCCGCCTTGCGCGGGTCCACCGGCATTTTCATGATGTACGTCATGGTGTTGCCGGACCCAGGGGTGTGCGAGATGAACTTGACGCTCGGCTCGTCGTGGCCGATGTAATGGCCGTTGTCCTGGAACCGGTAGCCGCGCAGCACTGATTTGCCGTAGTACCGCACCTTACGGACGGAAATAGGGTCGGTGCAGTGCATTTTGCTGCCCGCATTGAGCGCACGGTACTTCGTGCTGTACCCGTTGCAGTCAACCTGGTTGACGTGGTTCGGCTGTACCTCGTGGCTCGCCGCGGTCTGCGCGGGGCGCTGGATAGCCGCCTGGCTCGCCGTCGCCATGGTGACGCCCGTGATCGCCAGCACGGGCGCTATGACCAGCGCCCACGCCGACCGGCGCCGCAGTAGGGGTCTTTGACGCATGCCCTCACCTTTCGCTCGCAACCAGCCTCAGGTCAAGAGATAGTAAAACCGCAATATTGTCGCGCCTAAGGCCAAAAGCGCCACAATATTGCCGACCGAAAGTAACAAGCGGCACAGATAGGGTCAAGATCTCTTCCGGGCCAGCCCGGCAGCGGCTGACCGCCGGCTGATGATCAACTGGGGGCCAGGCGCAGGTCAGCGGGCTGCGAGGCCGCTCATCAGCTCGTCTACAATTCGCCGGCCGTAGCGCGAGTCAGGCGGCTCGCCGGGCCCGCCGCGGGCCAGCGCGGCCCCGCTCAGCAGGAACATGACGGTGTCGACGTCGATGCTCTCGCGCAGCTCGCCGGTGGCCACGCCGCGGCGCAGCACCGAGCGGATCAGCTCGCGGCGCGGCTCCAGCACCGTCGCCCGGTACTTGGCCAGCAGCCGGGGGTACTTCTGGCCGTCCCCCTGCGGCAGCGCGAATTGCCGGGCCAGCCGCGGGTCGGCGGCCTCCCGGCTCAGCGCGTCGACCAGCGCGGTCAGGTCGGCCCGGACCGACCGGCCCTGCGGCTGGGGCAGTTTCGTGCGCAGCGACCCGATCGCGTCCACCAGCAGGTCTTCCTTGCCGGGCCAGCGCCGGTAGATGGTGGCCTTGCCGACCCCGGCCCTGGCCGCGACCTGCTCGATGCACAGCCCGTCCGGCCCGCTCTCGGCGAACACCTCGAGCGTGGCGTCGATGATGGCCTGGTCGGCCTGCTCGCTGCGGGGCCGCCCGGGCCGCCGCGGCTCGCCGCCTTTGTCTGGCCTGGCGCCAGCGGCGGCACGCTTCTTGCTGTTATCAGGGTCGGGCCGCGCGGCGCCTGCGGTGTCGGCCGGCGGCGTCGGCGGTGTCCGGCCTGGCGGTGTCCGGACTGGCGGTGTCGACGCCCGCGGCGCCCATGGCGGTCAGCCCTCCGTATCCGCGGCCGGGCCGGCCAGCGCGGGCTCGGCCGGCGGCTCGCCGCCCGGCGCGCCGGCGCTGGCCGGGCGGCCGGGCATCCAGGCCAGCGTGGCCGCGGCGCCCAGCACCGCGATGACCACCGAGATCAGCGAGGCCAGGTGCATGGCGTGCACGAACGAGACGTTGGCCGCGGCCAGCAGCCGGTTCCCGGCGTGCCCGAGCCCGACCGCGACCGCCTGGGTCTGCGCGATGGACTGGGTGGCCGTGGCCCGCGCCGCGCGCGGCAGCACGCCCAGGTAGGGCGTCAGCCGGTTCCGGTAGTCCTGGGCCACGATCGAGCCGAGCACGGCCACGCCCAGGGCCACCGCCACCTGCCGCGAGGTGTTGGTGATGGCCGAGCCGGCCCCGCCGCGGTCGCGCGGCACCACCGACATGACGCCCTCGGTGGCCACCGGCATGACCATGCCCATGCCCGCGCCCTGGACCAGGAAGACCGCCTCCAGCAGCCAGACCGAGGTGGTCACGCCCAGCAGGTGGTAGCCGATCAGCGCCAGCGCCACGACCAGCAGCCCGGCGGTGACCACGGCCTTGGCCCCGAACCGCCGGGCCAGCGTGGCGGTGCGCGGCGCCAGCAGCAGCTGCCCGGCGGCCAGCGGGATGGTCAGCAGGCCGGCGTGCAGCGGGCTGTAGCCGCGCACGTTCTGGGTGTAGAAGCTGGTGAAGAAGAACGCGCCGGACAGCGAGAAGAAGGCCAGCATGATGGCCGCCGACGCCGACGACAGCCGCGGGTCGCGGAACAGCCGCACGTCCAGCGACGGGTTCGGGATGCGGGACTCGTACCAGGCGAACAAGGCCAGCACGGCCATGCCGCCGGCGATCGGGCCGAGCACGCTGCCGGTCAGCCAGGAGCCGCTGTCGCCGCCCTCGATGATCCCGTAGATGAGCAGCACCAGCCCGGCGATGGACAGCAGCACGCCCAGGTAGTCCACCCGGCCGGGCGACGGGCTGCGCGACTCGGGCACCAGGAACGCGATCGCGACGATCCCGATCGCGGTCAGCGGCACGTTGATGAGGAAGACCGAGCCCCACCAGAAGTGGTCCAGCAGCAGCCCGCCGACGATCGGGCCGACGGCGATGGCCACGCCCACCGCCGAGGCCCAGATGCCGATGGCGCGCGGCCGCTCCCGCGGCTCGAACACCGTGGTGATGATGGACAGCGTCTGCGGCATGACCGCCGCCCCGCCCAGGCCCATGGCCGCGCGGGCCCAGATCAGCTGGTCGGGGGTCTGCGCGTAGGAGGACACCAGCGAGAACAGGCCGAACATGGCCATGCCGATCATCAGCATGCGCTTGCGGCCGATGCGGTCGCCGATCACCCCGAAGGTGAACAGCAGCCCGGCGAAGACCAGCGTGTAGGAGTTGATCGCCCACTCGAGCTGGCTCTGGCTGGCGCCCAGCCCGACCCTCGGCTCGGCGATGGTCTTCAGCGCGATGTTCAGGACCGTGTTGTCCAGCACGATCGCCGCGAGGCTGAGAATCAGCACGCTGAGGATGATCCAGCGGCGGCTCTGCGCGGCCTGAGCGTCCATGCTCCCCTTGCCCTCTTTTCAATACGAAACCACACCGTATCGCAACAGAGGCCGGTTGCGGCCAGACAGCTTTGTTATGGCCGATGTGAAAATCGCCACTCCGCGGATCGGCGCGGGACCGGCGGGGCTCGGCGCACCGGGCCGTTCCCACGGCCCGGCGGCTATGTCAAAATCGGGTTGTCCGGGTACGCCACAGGGGCGACTCGAGACGCGGAGGATCGCCATGACCCCAGCTCAGGCTGACCAGGGGCAGGCCGCGACAGACGCGCGGACCGGGCCCTCGGAGTCGCTCTACGGGGGCGCCGCCACCCGGCGGGTCACCGTCAGGGACATCGCCGCGGCCAAGCGCCGCGGCGAGCGCTGGCCCATGCTCACCGCCTACGACGCGCTCACCGCCCGGGTGTTCGACGACGCGGGCATCCCGGTGCTGCTGGTCGGAGACTCGGCCGGCATGGTCGTGTTCGGCCATGACACCACGATCCCGGTGACCGTCGACGACCTGCTGCCGCTCACCGCCGCGGTCGTCCGGGGCACTCGCCGGGCCATGGTCGTGGCCGACCTGCCGTTCGGCTCCTATCAGGGCTCCCCGCAGGCGGCGCTGGCCGCGGGCACCCGGTTCCTCAAGGAGGCCGGCGCCCACGCAGTGAAGCTAGAAGGAGGTGAGCGCGTGCTCCGGCAGGTCGAGGAGCTCGTCGCCGCGGGCATCCCGGTGATGGCGCATCTTGGCCTGACTCCACAGTCCGTAAACGCATTTGGCGGATACAAGGTTCAGGGCCGCGGCGAGGACGGGGAGAAGCTGCTGCGCGACGCCAAGTCGCTCCAGGAGGCCGGCGCCTTCGCGGTGGTGCTGGAGGCCGTGCCGTCGGAGCTGGCCGCGGCGGTCACCGGGGTGCTCGCCATCCCCACCGTCGGGATCGGGGCCGGGCCGGACTGCGACGCGCAGGTGCTGGTCTGGCAGGACATGGCCGGCCTGTCGCCGCGGACGCCCAAGTTCGTCAAGCGCTACGCCGACGTGGCCGGGGTGCTGCGCGGCGCCGTGCAGGCGTTCGCCGACGAGGTGGTCTCCGGGGCGTTCCCTGACGAGGAGCACTCCTACCACTGAGGGTTTCGCGAGCCGGTGCTGGCGGGACGGTGCTGGCGGGACGGTGCTGGCGGGCCGGTGCCTACACGTCGGTGATGCGCAGGCCCGCGTGGGCCTTGTACCGGCGGTTCACCGAGACCAGGTTGGCCGTCAGCGCCTCGATCTGGCCGCAGTTGCGCAGCCGGCCCGCGTAGATCCCGCGGACGCCGGGCAGCAGGCCGGCCAGCGCCTGCACCCGGTCCGTGGCGGCCCGGTCGTCGCCGAGCACCAGCACGTCCTGGTTCAGCTCGGCGACCTCCGGGTCCAGCAGCACCACCGCCGACACGTGGTGGAACGCCCCCACCACCGTGCTGTCCGGCAGCACCTCGGCGGCCTGCTGGGCGGCGCTGCCCTCCGGCACCGGCAGCGGGTAGGCGCCCCGGTTGTCGAAGCCCATCGGGTTGACGCAGTCGATGACCACCTTGCCCGCCAGCGACCCGGCCAGGCTGACCAGCAGGTCGCGGTGCCCCTCCCAGGGCACCGCCACGATCACCAGGTCCGCGGTGGCCGCGACCTCCTCGTTGGCCGCCCCGCTGATCCGGGCCCCGTCATGGATCGTCTCCGCCACCTCGGCGGCCGCCTTGGCCGCCCGCCCGGCGTCCCGCGAGCCGATCATGACCGGCACGCCCGCGTGGGCCAGCCGCCGGGCCAGCCCGCGGCCCTGGTCGCCAGTGCCGCCCAGGACCCCCACGACCTGTCCGGAGAAGTCGGCGCTGTCGGTGGCGGGGCTGGCGGTAGCGGGGCTGTTGCTGCGCGGGGCTGTTGCTGGCGGGGCTGTCGTTGGCAGGCATGGCCTAGATCCTCCCAGAGCGGCCGCGGCCGCGCGCGGCTGGCCCGATCGGCTGCCCTGCTGTCGGTTGTGCCTGAGCCCGTACCCCGGCGCCAGCGCTTCTTGCTGTTATCAGCCGAGACGGGCACCTGGCCTTCTTCTTGCTGTTATCAGCCAGTCGGGCTTCTGGCCTCGGCGTCATCAACGGGTTGTAGTCATATAGTCACGAACTTGCTGCGCCCATGACGGCCGTCGGGCACCATGGAGGACATGAACGCCGATCAGGTCGCGGCCCTGCGCGCCCTGCTGGCACCGACGGGCTGGCTAGAGCGGACCACGTCGTTCGCCCGGGCGCTCCGGGACTACTCGCGGACTCCGCAGGGCCTCCTGGTGGTGGGTACGCCCACCGACGAGCCCTGGCACATGGCCGCCCATCTGGCCGACGAGAGCCGGCTGGCCGAGATCCCCGAGCTGGAGCCCACCCTGGTCCGCTGGGCACCCCCGGCCAACGCCCCCGCCCACCTGCGGGTCAGCATCGACCGGCTGCGCGCCGCGACCCGCGACGAGACGCTCCTGGTGATCAGCCCGGCCGCGGTCCCCGACGAGCTGCTGGAGCGCATCAACGACGTCCGCCGGACCGGCGCGACGATCCTGGCCCTGGACCGGGGCGACCCGGAGCTCGGGGCCCTGGCCCACGAGGCGCTGGCGGTGCCGGCCGAGACCTCGCCGCTGTCCTTCGACGCCGCCCAGCACCTGGTCAGCGCGGCGGCCGGCGAGCCCTGCGGCCCGAGGCAGGTCAGCCACCGGGGCCTCCTGGCGTCGATGACCACCACGCCCGGCGGCGTGACCGGAGCGGGCTCTGGCCCCGGCCGGCACGCGATCTCCGCGGGCGGCGGGTCGTTCCGCTCCCGCCTGGCCCAGCTCCTGGACGCCGTCAGCGGCACCCCCGCCGGCCCCGCCGACTGACCCCGTGGGCCCAGTCGGCCCGGCGGGCTGACTGAGTAGTAGTGCTCAGCCAGGCCGGGTAGTCGGGCTCGGGTGCGGGCGGCCGCCCGGTGGCTGAATGGGCCGCATGGCAGAGGCATACATCACCGGCATCGGGGCCTACCTCCCCGGCGAGCCGGTGGACAACGAGCAGCTCATGAACCGGCTGACCGACGGCACGACCAGGAGTGCCCGGCTCGGCCGCCAGGCCCTCGCGGCGAACGGCATCAGGACCCGGCACTACGCCGTGGACGACCGGGGCCGCACGCTGATGCTGAACGAGGAACTCGCCGCGAACGCGGCCCGCAGCGCGCTGGCCGACCGGGGCATCCCGGCGTCGGCGGTGCGGATGCTGGCCACCGGCACGACGCAGGGCGACGTGCTGGTGCCCGGCTTCGCCTCGATGGTGCACGGGCGGCTGGGCGGCGGGCCGATGGAGCTGCTGTCGGCGGCCGGGGTCTGCGCGTCTTCCATGGCGGCGCTCAAGGCCGCTGTCACCTCGGTCCGGCTCGGCGAGCACCCGGTGGCCCTGGCCGTCGGCTCGGAGCTGGCCAGCCGGTCCCTGGCCGCGGGCGCCAGGGCGGCCAGCCCGGCCTGCCCCCCGGAGCCCCTCGACGCCGGCTTCCTGCGCTGGACCCTGTCGGACGGGGCCGGGGCCGTGGTGGTCGAGCCGGAGCCCCGGCCCGGCGGGCTGAGCCTGCGGGTGGACTGGATGCACCTGGTCTCGCACGCCCACGAGCACCCGGTGTGCATGTGCGCCGGCCTGGCGCCGGGCACCGACCCGCAGCCCGGCGCGACCTGGCTCGACCGGCCCAGCGACCCGGGACCCAGCGACCAGGGCCCCATCGTGCCGCGCCTGCGCCAGGACATGTCCGCCCTGCCCGCGCTGATCGACCTGGGCGTCGCGGAGTACGCCGCGCTGGTCACGGCCGGGCGGATCGACCCCGGCACCGAGCACGTCCTGTGCCACTACAGCGCCGAGCACTTCCGGGCCAAGCTGCTCAAGCGGCTCCGGGCGGCCGGCCACGACCCGGACGAGAGTCGCTGGTTCACCAACCTGCACACGGCCGGCAACACCGGCGCGGCCAGCATCTTCGTCATGCTGGAGGCCGTCCGGCCCCGGCTGCGGGCCGGCGACCGGGTGCTGCTGATCGTCCCGGAGTCGGGCCGGTTCTCGCTCGCGTTCGCCCAGCTGACCTGCGTGGGCCCGGCCGCCGGGCCGGATCGCGAGCCGAGCCCGGCCGAGCTGGCCGCCTCCCCGCTCGGGCGGCCCGCGGGGGCGGCCGCCGGGGCGCTCGGAGAGCTGGCCGTGGTGTGGGCCGACTTTCAGCGGATGCTGAGCCGGGTGCCCATCGTCCGCCGGATCGAGGACGGCACGGCGACGCTGGCCGACTACCGCCGGCTGCTGCTCAACCTGCGCCAGCAGGTCGTCGACGGCGGCCGGTGGATCTCGCTGGCCGCGGCCAGCTTCTGCGCCGAGAAGTTCTGGCTGCGCAGCGCGGCGATCCAGCACGCGGCGGCCGAGCACCGCGACTTCCAGCTGCTGGAGCACGACTACGCGGCCGCGGGCGGCGACCCGGCGGGACATGGCCGCGACCCCGGCCAACATCGGGTCGGCCGCGCTGTCCGCGTTCATGTTCCACCGGGCCGGGCAGCCCGACCCGGTGGACCTGCTCGGCGCGATGTTCGTGATCGAGGGCCTGGGCGCGCGCAACGCGGCGGGCTGGGCCGACCGGCTCCGCCGCGGCCTGGGCCTGGCCGACGACCAGCTCAGCTTCCTGCGCTACCACGCCGACGGCGACGACGAGCACTTCGAGGTGCTGCGGGCCGCGCTGACCTCGGGCCTGCTGGACGACTCGGACCTGGCCGCCGTGGCCCGGACGGCCCGCGTGGTGGCCCGGCTGTACGCCCTCCAGCTCGAGGAGCTCGACCATGTCTGAGCCGTCGCTCTGGGAGGTCATGGCCGTCGACCCGTCCGTGCCGATCGACCAGGAGACCCTGCTCCTGATCATCTCCGACCAGCGCCGCCGCAGCCGCGCGCTGCTCTACCCCTGGGTGCGGGTCCTGTCCCGCGTCGCGGTCACCGTCATCGTCGCCGCCAAACGGGCCTGCCCGGTCCGGTTCTCGGCCCACGCCACCATGGACCGGCTGTGCGTGTGGTTCCTGCGCCGGTTCGTCTCCCCCACCGCCGTCAGCCTGCTGATCAGGCACTTCATCGTGGAGACCAACCTGCTCAGCTTCTGCGCCCGCAACGCGGGCGTCCCCGGCCTGCCCGATGTCACCCTGCGCCCGCGCACGATCGGCGAGCTGGGCAACCGCGCGGTCATCGAGCACGACCTGAACGTCTACCGCGTCCTGCTGGCCATCGGCCAGGCGGCCGCCAGGCCGCAAAACCGCGATCCCGCCGGCCTCGACTACAGCATGCTCACCATTCCCGATATTTATCCCGAACACGGTGCCCGGCGGCTGGTCAGCCTCGACATCCAGACCGCGCTGTGCCTGATGAACATCCCGTTCGCGCTCTGCCTGACCCCGGCGCAGTACCGGCGGGCCGTGCACTCCATGCGGCTGGACACCTCGCTGCTCACCGTGCTGACCGCGATCACCGGCGACGCCACGTTCCTGGGCTGGGCCAGCGGCCTGCCGGTGCGCGTGGACAGCAACGCCGACGTCCCCCGGATGGTGTACGAGCACGCGCTGCTCTGCGAATACGCCCACGCCCGGCTCAGCTGGATGTCCGGGCGGTAACACGACCGTGTTATATACAGGACAATCAGGTGGGACCTCGCTAACTTGGTCGGATATCAGCCCCAGATCGGGGAGAATCGGACTAGTGGCCGGCAGGCGGCTGGGGCCCGCGGGGGGCCGAGCGGCCGGCCGGACAAAGGGGTCTTGAGTCATGGGAAGCTTCCGGGACGGCGGCGCGGGAACCGCGCTCATCTCGGCGCACCGGGGCGGCTCCGAGCACGCGCCGCCCGCCACCTATGAGGCCTTCGAGCACTCGGTCACCACCGGCGCCGAGTACGTGGAGTTCGACATCCGGCGGACCCGCGACCACGCGCTGGTGGTCCATCACGACGACCGGGTGGGCCGGCACCGCGTCGCCGAGCTGCGGCACGCCGAGCTGTCCGAGCTGGCCGGCTACCGGGTCCCGCTGGTCCGGGACGTCATGCGGCTGCTGGCCGGCCGCGCCGCCGGGCACCTGGACCTCAAGGAGACCGGCTACGAGGGCGAGATCATCGACCTGGCCCAGCGCATCCTGGGCCCGGAGAACTTCGTCGCGACCACCCTGGAGGACTCCTCGGTGGCCGCCATCAAGCGGTCGTTCCCGCACGTCAGGACCGCCCTGTCGCTAGGCAGGGACCTGCGCGGCACGCCGAAGACCGGCTGGGCCAGGGTGCGGGCCAGCGAGCTGTTCCCGCTGGCCCGGATCCGCAACTGCCGCGCCGACTGGGTGGCCGTCAACTTCACGCTGGCCCGGCTCGGCGTCATCCGGGCCTGCCGCCGGGCCGGCATCGGCGTCATGGTCTGGACCGTCGACTCCGACCGGCTCATCGACCACTTCGTCGGTGATCAGCACGTGGACGTGCTGATCACCAACCGCCCCCGGCACGCCGCCGCGCGCCGCGCGAGGCTCAGGAGTCCAGGCTGAGCACCATCGTCGGGGTCTGGATCACGTGGTCGTCGCGCAGCGGCCGGACCGCCGTGCCGATGGCGAAGAACTCCGTCGTGTGCGAGCCCCAGGTATGACTGTGCTGGCGTAGCTGCACGCCCACGATGCCCTCGGCCTTCAGCTCCTCCGCCTCGGCCTGCATCCGGGTCATGGCCAGCTCGCGCGCGTCGTAGAGCGCCTGGGTGAACTGCTCGATCTCGACGTTCCGCCCGATATTGCCCATCTTGGCGCCGAGCCGCTGGTGTGCGATGTGGTACACGCAGGTGCCCATGGTCATGCCGAGCGGCGCGTAGCCGGCCCGGATCAGCGTCCAGAAGTCCTGGCCGGACAGGTCCGAGGTGAACGGCATGCCCTTGTTGTTGCGCCAGTTCGTGACGCCGCCGCCGCCCGCGCCGGGCTCGGCCTTGACCGCCGTGCCGATCGCGATGAACTCGGCGATGTCGGCGCCGAACTCCTTCATCTCCACGTCCAGCCGCACGCCCACGATCCCGTCGGCGCCGAGCGACGCCGCCTCGGCCTCCATCCGGGTCATGGCCAGCTCACGCGCGTGGTACATGGCCTGGGACAGCACGTCCAGCTCCTGGCTCTTGCCCCAGCGGGCCACCTGCAGGCCCACGTGGTAGATCGAGCTGCCCAGCACCAGCCCGAGGGGCCGGAACCCGACCTCGCGGACGAGCAGGAACTCGTTGACGGACAGGTCCGAGGTGAAGATGCCGCCCGGCTGGCCCGGCCGCAATTCAGCGAGCCTGGCCATGGCGTCGTGCGGAACGCCCAGCACCTCGATGTCGGCGTTCTGCTGCGCCCCAGACTGCTGCGCCGCAGACTGCTGTGCGCCGGGGGCGACCCCCTCGGTCTGCTGCTGGTCGGTCATCGCGCTCCTATCCTTGCCCGGTCAACGCTCGCTCGCCACGCCCGGTTCACGGCCCCAGCCGGACCCGCGCCGCCTGACGCCGCTGCGGGTCGAGCGACATGATCGTCAGCGGGGTCCGCGCCTCCCGGCGCTTCGTGGCAAACCGGGCGATTGCCGTCCCGATGATCGTCGCCTCGACAATGTGGTCGCGGCGTCCTTCGGACATCGGGCACTCCCGCTCCCGGACCCGCACGTTCATGTCCTGCACCACCACGCCGTCAGCGCCCAGCCGTGTTACGTCCCGCTCCAGCTGGTGCCGGGCGTCATGCCGGGTCCGGTTGATGAGGTCGGTATACCCGTGCACCTCGGCGTTACCGCTCGTCCAGCGCGTCTGCGTGATCGTCAGCCAGTCGTCGTGCCGGGACCCGATCGAGATGCCCAGCACCAGGCCCGCCGGCGCCCAGCCCGACAGCATCAGCTTCGCGAAGTCCTGGCCCGACAGGTCCGAGGTGAACGGCTCGCGGCGCGACACCTCGCCCGGCGCGCGCACCGCCGTCCCGATGGCCTTGAACTCCAGGCCGCCCGCCGGGAAGCTCCCGATCGTCAGCTGAACGCCCACGATCCCGTGCCCGCCCAGCTCCTGGCACTCGGCCACCATCCGGCCGATCGCCGTGCGCCGGGCCTCGTAGAGCGTCGCCACCATCGGCCCGAACGAGCCCATCGACGTCGCGCCCGAGACCGAGGTCACGCTCGCGGCCGGGGTCACGAACCCGCCGTAGCCCGCCCACGCGCCGGGGCAGGAGTAGCCACCGGTGTAGCCGATGTTGTAGACGGCCGCGCCGAGCACCTGGCCGACGGGCTCGAACCCGACGCTTCGGATGGCCGCGAACTCGGCGGTGCTCAGAGACGAGCCCCACGTGCCGCTCTCGCGGATTTCCTCCATCCGGGCCTCGGCAGCCGCCGGCAACTCCTCGCCCGAGTGCTGCCCTGTCACCGCAACCCCTTCCGGCCGGCCACTGGCCGCTGCCCCCACGATACCGGCAGCTAGCACCCCAGGCTCCTACCCAGATCGAGCAACGGTGCGCGGCCGCCGGCGCCCGGGTATCCCGCCCCTGGCCGCCGACGGTCCGCCCACTACGTCAGCGGTCCTGGGAGTCCCACTGCTCGTTGCGCTCCTGAACCGTCTGAAGTGCGTGCTCCGCGGCCTCCCTGGTCGGGTAGGGGCCCAGCCGGTCCTTGCCCGGGCAGACGCCGTCGTCGTCCTCCACCGTGTTGTGCTTCAGACAGAACCACCAGTGCTTGTCGCCGTCCATGGCTACTAGACTCCCAGATCATGGCGACCATGCTCCAGCCCGGCCGGATTTCTCCCGCGCGCCAGGTGCCCGCGAGCATTGCCAGGCCCGAGTACGTCGGCAAGCGCTACCCGCGGACCGGCGAGACCGAGGTCAAGGATCCCGAGACCATCGCGCGGATGCGGATCGCCAGCCGGATCGCCGCACAGGCGCTGGCCGAGGTCGGACGGCACGTCGAGCCCGGCGTCACCACCGACGAGCTCGACCGGGTCGGCCACGAATTCCTCGTCGACCACGGCGCCTACCCCAGCACCCTGGGCTACCGCGGCTACCCCAAGTCCCTGTGCACCTCGCTCAACGAGGTCATCTGCCACGGCATCCCCGACGACACCGTCGTCGCCGACGGTGACATCGTCAACATCGACATCACCGCCTACATCGGCGGCGTGCACGGCGACACCAACGCCACCTTCCTGGCCGGCGACGTGCCCGAGGAGTCCCGGCTGCTGGTCGAGCGCACCCACGAGGCCATGATGCGCGGCATCCGGGCCGTCGCCCCGGGCCGCCGCCTGAACGCCATCGGCCGGGTCATCGAGTCCTACGCCCGGCGCTTCGGCTACGGCGTCGTCCGCGACTTCACCGGCCACGGCATCGGCACCACGTTCCACTCCGGCCTGGTCGTACCGCACTTCGACGACCCCGACGTGGACATCACCATGGAGCCGGGCATGACGTTCACCATCGAGCCCATGCTGACCCTCGGCACCATCGACTACGAGATCTGGCCCGACGGCTGGACCGTGCTCACCGCCGACGGCAAGCGGACCGCCCAGTTCGAGCACACCATCCTGGTCACCCCCGACGGCCGCGAGATCCTGACCCTGCCCTGACCCTGGCTGCCCTGACCCTGGCTGCCCGGACCCTGGCTGTACGAGCCCGGTTGTGCGACGCCGGAGGGCTGGCGGGCCGCTTCTTGCTGTTATCAGCTAGTCGGGCGCCGCCGCCGCCCGGCTCGCCCTCCGCCTCGTCCTCGTCGCCCAGCACCGCGGACGCGACGAACGTGCCCCGTCCCTGCCGGGTGATGATCAGCCCCTGGTCACGAAGCAGCTTCATGGACCGCCGGACCGTCTGGTAGGCCACGCCGTACTCCGCCGCCAGCGCCCGCTCGGCCGGCAGCTTGTAGGTGATCTCCCCGTCCCTGATGCGCGCCGTGATCGCGTCAGCCACCTGCAGGTAGGTGGCCCTCGGGTTGCGGTAAGGATCCACGTCGGGCACCTGATCAACGTAGACAGTCCATGACCTGCATAAACCTCGGGTAGCTTGCGAAGCTTCTAGTGCTCTATGTGGTCTATATGCTTTAGCCTGTGGCGGTGGACATGGACGGCAAGAGCCCGGGCTGGTGGCCGTATGCGCGAGAGTTCCCCCGCTGGGAGGTCTGGCGAGGCGTGGACCGCCTGTACTACGCGAGCCTGCGCGACGCCGACCCGCCCGTGCGGGTCCGCGGCGAGGACGCCGTCGACCTCCGCGACCAGATCAGGTCCGTCATCCTCCGCTCCCCCGGCTAGAGCGTGTCTCGTAGATCACGCTCGGCGGAGCGGCCCGCGGTGCCGGGAACGACGTGGTTGTTGCTGCCACGTCGTTCTAGGGACGCGCAGGTTATTAACACGCTGCCTTGATCTTTGCTGGGGTGGTGATGCCGTGGGCGGTGGCGTAGGTGCAGAGGTCGTTGAGGGTGGCGAGCTTGTGGGTGGCGGGCGGGATGGTGTGGCCGGTCTGGTGCAGGAGGCGGCGGATGTCGGTGGTGTGGCGGCAGATGTCTTCGTGGCGGAGCCGGGTCAGGGCGCTGATGGCTTTGTAGGGCAGGCCGTGGCGGTCGTGCAGGATGGCGGTGATCAGCTTGCCGGTGAGGGTGAGGCGGGGCGGGCGGCCGGGGTGGGCGGTCTGGGGCGGGCGGTAGCCGCGTCGTCTGGCCAGGGCGGCTTCGCGGAGCTGGGCGGCGGGGGTGGTCAGGGCGGCGGCGAGGGCGTCGAAGGCGGGGCCGGGCATGCCGGTGATGGCGGGGCGGGCCAGCCAGGCCAGGTCGGGCGGGGGCGGGCTGGCGGCGGGCGGGGGCGGCGCGGCGCTGGCGCTGGCCGGGGTGGCGGGGCTCAGGGTGTAGTTCCAGTCTCCGTGCCAGCCGTGAGCGGTGATCGGCAGGGCGGCCATCTGCTGGTCGCTGATCTTGATCCCGGTGGCGTAGGTGCCGGGGTCAAGCTCGGCGTGCACGCGTAACCCGGTCGCGGTGGTGGTCGCGGCGATGCTGCTGACGATGACTTCGTGGCTGGTCAGCGGGCGGCCGCGCCAGTTCATGGTGATGTGCGAGAACAGCCGGTGCTCGATCTTGTTCCACTTGGAGGTGCCGGGCGGGAAGTGGCAGCAGGTGATCTCCAGCCCGGTCCCGGCGGCCAGCGCGGCCAGCCCGGCCTTCCAGGCCCGGGTGCGGTACCCGTTGGACCCGCCGGCGTCGGCGGTGATCAGCAGCCGCCGGGCATCCGGGTAGTCCTGGCTGCCCCGGGCGGTCCACCAGCGGCGGATCGACTCCACCGCGAACGCGGCGGTGTCATGATCGGTGCCGACGCTCACCCAGCCGGCGTTCGCGGCCAGGTCATAGATCCCGTACGGGATCGCCTTCCCGGTCTGCGGGCCGGGGAAGTCGTGGTCGCGGACCCGGACCGGGTCACCCGCGGGCCGCCACTGCCGCCCGCTGTTCTCATACTCCCCGACCTGCTCCTTCTTCTTGGTGTCCACGCTGATCACCGGGTCGCCGGCGCCCTGGTGCGCGGTGGCCTGCTCGCTGATGTACCGGAACTGGGCGTCCCGGTCCGGGTGCTGCCTGCCCTCGATGGTCTTGGCGTTGCCCTGCAGGCTGAACCCCTGCTCATGCAGCAGGTCCCGGACCGTGTCCGCGCTGACCTTATGACCCTGGCGGGTCAGCTCGGCCGCCAGCGTGCGGGTCGACTTGACCGTCCACCGCAGCGGCGACACCGGGTCCCCCCGCTCCTGCGGCCCGACCAGGGCCAGCAACGCCGGGACCAGCCCCCGGTCCACCTCAGCGGCCCGCTTGCGGCCCCCGCCCGCTCGCCGCGCCCGGCCCAGCGGCTCCGCCCCGGACTCCACCTCCGCCACGCCCAGCGATACCGTGCCCTCGCGAACCCCGGCCGCCAGGGCAACCAGCCGGATCCCGCCATGGCCCAGCGCCCGGGCCTCGGCCCCCAGCAGCAGCCGCCGCTGCCGCTCATCCAGATGCGGGAAGATCACCTCGAACTTCGCCGCCAGCATCTCCCGGGTAACCTCTCTAGCGCCCATACCACACCAATATGCCGGAATCCGGGAACCAGCGGGTTATTTTGCCGCGCGTCCTAGCGACGTGAGAGCAACAACCACGTCGCTGGCGGGGGCCGGTCCGAATTACGGCGGCGCCGTGCCCTGGGTTCCGGTCCGCCGCTAACGAGCCGGATGGGCTGGCCGGAGCGCGAGTGGCGCGAGTGGCTTCACGGGCTGCTGCCCCGGCTCCCTGGCCGCGTGCCTGACCATGATCTGCGGGACACCCCCTAGCCCGCCCGGCAGCACCGGACCGCCCGCTTGAGCCGCATATCTCCGATATAGAGCACTAAGAGCTCTCAGTGCTCTATATGATGAGCCCGGCGGCCGATCAGCTAGGCGGGACGGATCGGCTTCGGCGCCGCCTGCGGGAAGCGGGGCGGCCTGAGACTGAGGAGAGCCACAGATGACCGGCACTCACGTGGCGCAGCGATGACCGGCGGCGTGGCGGCGCAGCTGGCCGGTACCGGGCTGCTGGCCGATGACCTGTACCTGATGGCGCACAACGACAGCACCGGCCGGCCCTACCTCCAGCCGCGGGCGACCGGCATTGGCCTGGCCGGGGCGCTGCTGGCCGAGCTGCTGCTGGCCGGCGGGGCCGGCATCTCACCTGACGGGACCGTGACCGCCGGGTGCGCGCCGCCCGCCGGCCAGCTCATGGCCCAGATCCAGGGCCAGATCAGCGGCGAGCGCGAGTCGCTCCCGGCCGGGGAGTGGCTGCAGTTCCTGGGCCGCACCGCCGCCGGCGATGTCGGCCGGCGGCTGGCCGGGGCGGGGTACCTGATGCGCGCGCCGCGGCGGCTGTGGCACGCCGGAGGGTGGGTGCCCGCCGATCCTGACTGCGCGTTCATGCCGTTAAACCGGGCCCGGTCGGCGCTGGATTCGACCCGCGCTCCCGCCGTGCACGCGGCGGCGCTGGCCGGGCTGGCCGCGGCCTGCGGCCTGGAGACCCGGCTGCTGGCCTACGCCCCGTCGGCGCCGGGCCGGCGCAGCCCGCAGGAAGCCGCCGCCCTGCTGCCAGTCCCGTTACGCGAGCTGATCGCCCATACCCAGGCGGTCGTGGACAGCGCCGTGCTCGCCCAGCGCATGTAACCCCTCAGCCCCGTTAACCCCTCAGCCCCGTCGAGCAATCAGGAGCTCATGATGCCCAGACCGCAAGCCGCCCGCACGTCCGTGGCCGCCAGGCCCGGTGCCGTGTCGCGCGCCCTGGCCCGCGACCGGCTGGGTATCCCGGCCGTGCTGTTCTTCGTCCTGGCCGGCATCGCCCCGCTGACCGTCGCGGCCGGGGTGATCCCGACCGCGTTCGCCACCACGGGACTGACCGGGATCCCGGCGGCATTCGGCGTGGTCGCGGTGGTCCTGGCGGTGTTCGCCACCGGGTACATGGCGATGAGCCGGCGGATCACCCACAGCGGCGCGTTCTACGCCTTCGTCACCCGTGGGCTGGGCCGCCCGGCCGGGGTGGCCGCCGCGCTGATCGCCCTCGTCGCGTACACGTTCTTGCAGGTCGGGCTCTACGGAGCGCTCGGCCCGGCGGCGCAGGGCGAGGCCGCCGCGCACCTGGGCGTGCACGAGCCGTGGTGGGTGTGGGCGCTGATCGCCTGGGCGCTGGTCACCGGCCTGGGCCAGCTGCGGGTCGACATCACCGGCAAGGTCCTGGGCGTCCTGCTCACCGCCGAGCTGGCCGTCGTCATCGCCGAGACCGTGCGCGGGCTGGCCCGCCCGGCGGGCGGGCACCTCAGCTTCGCCACCCTGTCGCCCGCGGGGCTGGGGTCGGCGGGGCTGGGCACGTTCGGGGTGCTGGCCGTCGTCGCCGTGCTCGGGTTCGTCGGGTTCGAGTTCGGCGCCGGCCTGTCCGAGGAGGCCCGCCGTCCGCGCCGGACCATCCCGGCCGCGACTTACCTGGCGCTCGGGGTGATCGCGGTGGTGTACGCCGGGGCGTCGTGGGCCATGGCCGCCCACTACGGCACCAGCCACGTCGCCGCCGCGGCCGGGCAGCTCGGCCCGGGATTGCTGTTCACCCTCAGCGGCAGCACGTGGCTGGCCCAGGCCGGGCAGCTGCTGTTCATGACCTCGCTGTTCGCCGCCGCGCTGGCGTTCCACAACGTGGTCTGGCGCTACGTGTTCGCCCTGGGCCGGGAGAACGTGCTGCCCGCCGCGCTCGGCCGCACCAGCGCCAGCAACATCCCCCGCGCCGCATCCCTGACGCAGAGCGCGACCGGCGTGGCCGTCATCGCCGTGTACGCGCTGGGCGGGTGGCCGCCGATGACCGACCTGTTCTTCTGGCTGGGCACCACCGGCGGGTTCGGCATCATCCTCCTGCTCGCCCTCACCTCCGTCGCGGTGATCGTGTTCTTCGCCCGCGACCCCGACGGCGAGGTCGCCTGGCGGCGGCTGATCGCCCCGGCCATCGCGTTCGCGGCGCTGGCCGGGATCGTGGTGCTGGCCGTGGCGCACTACGCCACGCTGCTCGGCACGGCCCCCGGCAGCCCGGCTACCTGGGCGCTGCCCGCCAGTTACCCGGCTGCCGCAGTGATCGGGCTGGCCTGGGCGGCGATCCTGCGCGCCCGCCGGCCGGCGGTGTACGCCACGATCGGGCTGGGCCCCCACGCCATCACCGGCCAGCGCGCCCTCGCGACCAGCGAGCCGGCCGCATGATGGCCGGCGCGGGCTCTGGCCCGGCCACCCCGGCCGGGCCGGTGGTCACGGCGACCGCCGCGGACATCCCGGCCCTCGCCGCGGTGATCGCCGAGGCGTTCGGAGACCTGCCGCCGTCGCGGTGGCTGGTCCCCGACCGGGCGCAGCGGCGCCGGATCTGGCCTGGCTACTTCCGGATCTACGTCGAGCACGCGATGGCCAGCGGCACCGTGCACACCACACCAGGCCGCGACGCCGCCGCGCTGTGGCTCCCGGCCGGCGAGAACCCGCCGGACCCGCCCGAGGGCTACGCCGCGGCGCTGGCCGAGGTCACCGGGCCCTACCTCGACCGCTTCACGCAGTTCGACGCCGCGCTGGACCAGCGCCATCCCACCGGGTTCGCGCACCACTACCTGGCCATCCTGGCCGTGCGGTCCGACCGGCAGGGCCAGGGCACCGGCACCGCGCTGCTGGAGGCCCACCACCGCCTGCTCGACACCGCTATCGGCCAGCCCGCCTACCTGGAAGCCTCCAGCGAGCGGACGCGCCGGGTCTACCTGCACCGCGGCTATCGCGACCACGGGCCGCCGGTCGTCCTGCCGGGCGGTCCCTTGATGTTCCCCATGCTCCGCCTGCCGGCGCAGCCATCCTGACCCGCCGCGCGCGGCGGGGCGCGTCCCCTGCCCCGGCCACCGGCCCCCGGCGTGCTGGCCCGGGGCAGGGGACCGCGCCGTAACTCAGATCCTCCGCGATCCTCCGCCCGCCCGCGTTGCTACCTCCGATTCCCCTGATGGAGCACTCATGGCATCCCAGCCTTCCGCCGCGACGATCCGGCCGGTCCCGGCCGGCAAGCTCGAGCCCAATGCGATCGGGGTGGCCCAGGACACCGTGATCGGGATGGCCAGCTCGGCCCCGGCGGCGTCGATCGGCCTGACCCTGGCCGCGCTGGCCGCGGCGACGGCCTACGGCAGCGGCCCGGTGATCGTGCTGACCGCGATCCCGATGCTGATCATCGCCAACTCCTACCGGCGGCTGAACCTGTGGAACGCCAACTGCGGGGCCAGCTTCGAGTGGGTCGGCCGCGCCATCAACCCTTACCTGGGCTTCCTCACCGGCTGGCTGATGATCACCGGGTACGTCATCGGCGCCGTGGCCGGCGTCGAGGTCATCGGCCCCTCGGTCCTGGCCGTCTTCACCAGCAGCGCCGGCAGCACCGCCGCTGACATCGCGATCGCCACCGGCCTGTCGGCGGTCATGCTGGCGGTCGCCGTCGCCGGGATCAAGATCACCGCGCGGATCCAGGTCACCATGGCCGCCGTCGAGTACGTCATCCTCATCGGCTTCGCCATCGCCGGGCTGGTGCTGGTCCTGCACCACCACCCCGGCACCGTCCCGGTCACCGCCGGCTGGTTCACCCTGTCCGGGGTCGGCGGGCACGGCAGCCTGGCCGCCGGGCTGCTGCTGGCGGTGTTCATCTACTCCGGCTGGGAAGGCACCCTGTACGTCAACGAGGAGGTCAAGCACCGCCGGGTCAACCCCGGCCGGGCCGCGATCATCGCCGTGGCCATCCTCACCGTCATCTACGCCCTGGCCGCCATGGGCCTGCAGGGCACCGTCTCACCGCAGAAGCTCCAGGCCCACGCCACCTCAGCCCTGGTCTACTCGGCCACCGCCATCGGCGGCAGCAACTGGGGCAAGGTCATGGCGCTGGCACTGGCGCTGTCGGTCATCGCCGCCACCGGCACCAACATCGTCCTCACCTCCCGCATCACCTACGGCATGGCCAGCTACCACACCCTCCCCCGGCTGCTGGCCTCCGTCTCACCGAGGTTCCGCACCCCGGTCCCGGCCAGCGTCCTCACCGGCGTCGTGCTCATCGCGCTGACCTGGGTGTACCTGCTGGCCACCTCGGTCCAGGGCGCGTTCAACGACGTCGTCAACGTCTCCGGGCTGCTGTTCGCCGCGTTCTACATCCTCACCGCGCTGGCCACCGTCGCCTACTACCGCCGCCGCGCCGTCGAAAGCATCCGCGACGCCCTCGAGCTGGCCATCGGCCCGCTGGCCGCCGCCGGGTTCCTGGGCTGGATCATCTACCGCTCCGTCCAGCAGGCCCCCGCGGCCCAGAACTGGTCCCTGGCCGGCATCGTCATCCTGGGCCTGGTCCTGATGCTGGCCGCGCGGTTCGTGCTCCGCTCGCCGTTCTTCGGCATCCGGCGCGAGAGCGAGCCATCGCGATGAGGATCGGCGAGCACATGAGCGCGCTCATGACCCAGGCCACCCGGCGCTGGCAGGCCGCCGACCCGCTGCTGCCCTGGCCGGCGCTGCCGACGGGCTGCGGCCCGGTGCTGATCGGGACCGGGCCGCACGGCGGGCTGGCCGCGGCCGGGACCTGCGAGCACTGGGCGGGCGAGCCCGGCTCGCTGGAGCTGGCCTGGGGCGCGGCCCGCCGGTTCCGGCTGACCGCCTGCGTGGCGGGCCCCGACGTGGCCGACGGGCTGGACCGGCTGCTGGCCCGGTGGCGCGATCACCTGGCCGAGGTGCCCGGCACCGACGAGCCGGACACCGCCGCCGTCGTCACCTGGCCCAGCCGGGACATCGGCGGGATCGCCGCCCTGCGCCGGCGCGGGCTGACGCCGACCGAGGTGATCGCGGTCCGCCCGGCCGGCCGCCCCGTCACCGAGGCCGGCCCGGGCGAGCGGGCCAACGTGCGCAGCCTGGACGAGCTGCGGATCAGGCGGGCCGAGCCCGCCGACCTGGACATCGTGACGCGGCTGGGCCTGCACGTGGTCCGCTACGACGCCCAGGTCAGCAACGCGACCGAGCGGCTGGGCACCGAGGCCGCGCTGGAGTGCGAGGCGGCCGGCTGGCTGGCCAGCTCGACGCCCTGGACCTGGCTGGCCGAGCGGCGCGGCCAGCCCGTGGGCCTGCTGTCGGCCGAGCGCCCGCCGTCCGCCGCCTGGATCGCGCCGCGGACCGCGTCCGCGCCCGTGGCCTACGTGATGCTGATGTTCGTCGAGCCCGGCGAGCGCGGCCGCGGCGTCGGCACCGCGCTGGCCGCGCACTTCCACCGCGAGGCCGACGCGTCCGGGGTCGCGGTCACCCTGCTGCACCACGGGGTGCTCAACCCGCTGTCCGCGCCGTTCTGGAGCCGGCAGGGCTACCGCCCGCTGTGGACCACCTGGGAGGCCACCCCGGCCCGCGCTATCCGCTGAGCACCACCAGCACCCCGATTCTCACCGGCGAACAGGGGCTTCACCGGCAGATATCCATTGCGGTCATAATGGCCGCGCGCCAATTCCGCCCGCTCGACCGCGGTGCCACATTGGAAGGGGAGCACTACCTACGGGAGGCACCATGGGACACGGTGGCGGCGGCGGGCGGCGGGGCGACCGGTGGCGGCATCGTCGGTCTCGGAGGGTCGATTGGGGGCGCGGCCGCAGGGCTGGAGCACGCCGACTTCACCGACGGCAGCCGGGGCACCGGCAACGGCGCGGATCACTTCAGCCATGCCGAGGGCCGGTACTGCCGGAAGTGCGACCGGGAGATCACGGCCCGCCAGCCGGCCCGGCGCAAGGGCGAGGACGGCACGGAGAGCTGGGTGCACGACACCTGCCCGCCGGTCTGGGACTAGGTCTTGCGGGCCCGGCTCGGGGCGACGCGGGGCGGCTCCCCCGGCTGCTTCGGGTAGACCGGCGGCCACGGCGCGTCGAGCAGGCCGCCGGCCAGGTCGCGCTCGCTCATGGCCAGCAGCGGCTCCAGGGACTGCGGCGCCTCGTTCATGCCCAGCCACGGGTCGCCGACGGTCTCCAGCCGCCGGCCAGCGACGCCAGCGTGAACTGGTCGGGGTGGACGTCGTCCAGCTCCGCCCAGCTGATCGGGGTCGAGACCTGCGCACCGGGCCGGGCCCGGACCGACCAGGCCCCGAACACCGTCTTGTGCGGGGCGTTCTGGTTGTAGTCGATGAACACCCGCTGGCCGCGCTCCTCCTTCCACCAGGCCGCCGTGATCAGGTCAGGCCGGCGCCGCTCCAGCTCGCGGGCCAGCGCCACGGCCGCCGCCCGCACCTGATACGAGTCCCAGCGCGGCAGAAGCCGCAGATAAACATGGAGGCCGCGGTTGCCGGTGGTCTTGGGGAACCCGGTCAGGCCCAGCTCGGACAGCAACGCTTCCAGCTCCCGGCCGGCGGCCCGGATCTGCGCGAACTCGACGCCGGGCGTCGGGTCCAGGTCCAGGCGCAGCTCGTCGGTGTGATCGGGGTCGTCGGCCAGGTAGGGCCAGACGTGAAAGCCCAGGCAGCCCAGGTTGACCGCCCACAGCACGTGGTCGGTGTCCGCGGCGACCAGCGCCTGGGAGGTCGTGCCATTGGGCGTGGACACGGTCGTTGTCTGGAGCCAGTCAGGCTTGTTGGCCGGGACCCGTTTTTGAAAAAAGGACGGACCTGTCGCGCCTTCGGGAAACCGCTGGAGCAGGACGGGCCGGCCGCCCATGGTGCGCATCAGGGGGCCGGCCACCCGCAGGTAGTGCTCGGCCAGGTCGGCCTTGGTCTCGCCGCGCTCGGGGAACAGCACCTTGTCCGGGTGCGTGATCAGGTCACGGGTCACGCTCGATCACCTACCCTCACCGGCCGGCGGCCACCCGCCGCCGCACGCCGTCCCACCAGCCGTCACCGGGCCGGGCCGACTCGATCCACCAGGTGGCCCCGGCCTCCTCGTAGGGCCGGATGATCTCCGGCACGGCGGCCGGGGCGTCGGCCGCCTCGGCCCAGACGACCAGGTCCCCGTCGGCCGGCCGCTTCTTGCTGTTATCACTCGGTGGCTGAGACTTCTTGCTGTTATCACCCGGCGGCTGGGGCTTCTTGCTGTTATCAGGACGACCGCCAGCGGCCGGGCCGGAGCCGCGGATGGCCCCGATCCTGGCGCCCGAGCTCGGCGATGTCCTCGGGCGACACCGTGGCCAGCTGCCCGCCGGAGTAGCGGATGGGCACCATGCCGTCCCAGCGGGCGGCCCGGTCGACCGTCCGGGTGGCGGGCAGGATCCCGCCCACCCACACCGGGATCCGCGGCCGCTGCACCGGCGGCGGCGTGAACCGCACCGGGTCCACGGTGTAGTGCTGGCCGGAGTAGGAGAAGCGCTCCCCGCTCCACAGCCCGGCCAGCACGTCCAGGCCCTCGTCGAGCATGTCGGCCCGCTCCCGCGCGCCCTGCGGCTCGTGGAAGATGCCGAAGTCACCGTAGGCCGGCGAGCCGATGCCCACCCCGAGGATCACCCGCCCGCCGCTGAGCCGGTCCAGCGTGGTCGTCTGCCGGGCCAGCTGCCAGGGCCGGCGCCGGGGCACCGGGGTGATCATGGTGCCGAGCTTGATGCGGGAAGTCCGGGTGGCCACCACTCCCAGCACCAGCCACGGGTCGGCGATCGGCGGGCCGTCGCCGCTGTCGGAGAACACGATGTGGTCCCAGAGGAAGAAGCCGTCGAAGCCGGCCTGCTCGACCGCGACGCCGAGCTCGATCAGCCCGGCCGGATCCTCGCCGAAGTTGGGGACGGCAATCCCGCGCAGTATTCCTGTCATGCGTCGCTCCTTCAGCGCTCCCGTGTGCCCGCGCCCACCATGATCGCCGGAAGTCGCGGCGGACGGGCGGCCGGGGGCGGGAATGATCCGGGCCGGTCGTTAGTTGCCATATAGCAACTAACGCGTCTAGCCTGGTGACAGGGCGCGGACCTAGTCCGGCGTCCCAGCGACAAGCGCCCCAGCAGCAAGCGCCCCAGCACCAGGCGCCCCCAGCACCAAGGAAGGACTCTCGTGCCGCCCTCTGCCCGTCCCGGGCCAGGCCAGCCGTCCGCGCTCCAGGAGCAGGCCGGCGGGCCCGGTCCCGCCACCGTGGCCCGGCGTGATCGCCAGGCCGGCTCCGGCTACAAGTGGATCGCCCTGTCCAACACCACCATCGGCATGCTCATGGCCACGGTGAACAGCTCGATCATGCTGATCGCGCTGCCCGACATCTTCCGCGGCATCGGCGTCAACCCCCTGCAGCCCGGCAACACCGGGCTGCTGCTGTGGCTGCTGATGGGCTACCTGGTGGTGACGGCCGTCCTGGTGGTGAGCTTCGGCCGGCTGGGCGACATGTTCGGCCGGGTGCGGATGTTCAACCTGGGCTTCGCCATCTTCGCCGCGTTCTCGGTGCTGCTGTCCGTGACCTGGCTGCACGGCACCAGCGCGGCCTGGTGGCTGATCGCCATGCGGATCTTCCAGGGCGTGGGCGGGGCCATGCTGATGGCCAACTCCAGCGCCATCCTCACCGACGCCTTCCCGACCCACCAGCGCGGCCTGGCCCTGGGCCTGAACCAGGTGGCCGCGATCGCCGGGTCGTTCATCGGGCTGGTGCTCGGCGGCCTGCTCGGGCCGGTCGACTGGCGGCTGGTCTTCCTGATCTCGGTGCCGTTCGGCGTGCTGGGCACCATCTGGTCCTACCTCAAGCTCCGCGAGCTGGGCGTCCGCAAGGCCGCGCACCTGGACTGGTGGGGCAACGTGACCTTCGGCGCCGGCCTCATCGCGGTGCTGGTCGGGATCACCTACGGCATCCAGCCCTACGGCGGCCACACCATGGGCTGGACCAGCCCCCTGGTCATGACGCTCATCATCGGCGGCCTGGTCGTGCTGGCCATCTTCTCGGTCATCGAGACCAAGGTGGCCGAGCCGATGTTCCGGCTCGCGCTGTTCAAGATCCGCGCCTTCACCGCGGGCAACCTGGCCAGCCTGCTGTCCAGCCTGGGCCGCGGCGGCCTGATGTTCATCCTGATCATCTGGCTTCAGGGCATCTACCTGCCGATCCACGGCTACGGCTTCAGCGAGACCCCGCTGTGGGCGGGCATCGCGATGCTGCCGCTGACCGTGGGCTTCCTGATCGCCGGGCCGCTGTCGGGCTACCTGTCCGACCGCTTCGGCGCCCGGCCGTTCGCGACCGGCGGCATGCTCGTGGCCGCGGCCTCGTTCCTGCTGCTGGAGCAGCTCCCGGTCAACTTCGTCTACTGGGAGTTCGCCGGCATCCTGCTGCTCAACGGCATCGGCATGGGCCTGTTCGCGTCGCCCAACCGGGCCGGCATCATGAACAGCCTGCCGCCCGACCAGCGCGGCGTGGGCGCCGGCATGAGCGCCACGTTCCAGAACTCGGCCATGGTGCTGTCCATCGGGATCTTCTTCTCGCTGATCATCCTCGGGCTGGCCGGGACCCTGCCGCAGGCGATGACCCACGGCCTGGTCGCCCAGGGGGTACCGCACGCCGACGCCGCGCGGATCGCGGCGCTGCCACCGGTCTCGATCATGTTCGCGGCCCTGCTGGGCTACAACCCGATCAAGACGCTGCTCGGTCACGCGCTCACCCACCTGCCGGCCAGCCACGCGGCCTACCTGACCGGGCACCGGTTCTTCCCGTCGCTGATCTCCGCGCCGTTCGAGCACGGGCTGGCCATCGCGTTCGGCTTCTCGATCGCGGCCTGCCTGATCGCGGCGGTGGCCTCGCTGCTGCGCGGCGGCAAGTACGTGCACGGCATGGACTCCGAGCTCAGTGCGGTCGAGGCCTCCGCCGAGGCTGAGGCCGGGTCAGCTGAGGACGGGACGGTCGGGGACGGGCCGGTCGGGGACGGCCGGTCGGGGACGGGCCGGGGCTGGGCGCCGGCGAGCTGTCGCCCGCCCGGACCAGCTAGCCGCGCGGCGCACCTCATCCCTGGCCTAGAGCGGGCCGGCCGCCTGGCGGCTGGCCCGCTCTAGGCTTGGCCGGTGAGCATCCGCCGCGCTCAGCTCAGTGATGCCCTGGCCATCGCCACCGTGCACGTCCGCTCCTGGCAGTCCGCCTACCGCGGCCTGCTGCCCCAGGACTACCTGGACGGGCTGGACCCCGGGAAACGGTCGGCCGGCGCGGAGCGCATCCTGGGCGAGCTGGACTGGCCGCGCCGGGGCGTGCTGGTCGCCGAGGACGCTGGCCAGGTCGTCGGGTTCACCGGCTTTTGCCCCAGCCGCGACGCCGACCTGGAGCCGCGGGCCGTCGGCGAGGTCACCACGATCTACGTGCTGCCCGCGGCCTGGGGCCGCGGCCACGGCCGCGCGCTGATGGGCGCGGCGCTGGACACGCTGGGCCAGGCCGCCTACGGCCAGGCGGCCCTGTGGGTGCTGGACACCAACCAGCGGGCCCGGCAGTTCTACGAGGCCGGCGGCTGGCGGACCGACGGCGCGGCCAAGCAGGAGCCCTGGGCCGACGCCGGGTTCACGATCAGCGAGGTCCGCTACCGCCACCCGCTCCCCCGCGCCTGACCGCGCTCCCCCGCCGCCCCGCCCGGCCCCGCCCGGCAGCGCCCGGCCGGCGCCCGGCCAGCGCGCTCCGGCCAGCCGCGCCCCGCCTGTCGTTCAAGATCACGACCGATTTGCCGCAACATCCTGCGGAGACTCGGTCACGATCAGGGGCAGGCAGGTTTGGGCGGTGCGGTAAGCCGGGATTCGGCTGGCCGCCTGCGCCGGGCTAGCCGACCGCGGTGTCCGGCGCCGTCGCCAGGGCCGGCGCCGGGCTAGCCGCCTGCCGTGTCGGGCACCGTGACCAGGGTCGGCGCCGGGCTAGCCGCCTGCCGTGTCCGGCACCGTGGCCAGGGCCGGCGCCGGGCGGACCACCGGCCCGCGGCGGGCTCGCGCTCGGCGGGCTCGGCGGAGTCGGGCTCGACGGGCTCGGCGGGCTCGGGCTCGGCCGGGGCCTCCTCGACCAGGTGCTTGCCGGGCAGCCACTGCAGCCAGGGCGGCAGGTACCAGGCCCGCTCCCCCAGCACGGCCAGCGCCGCGGGCAGGATCACGCCGCGGACCACCGTCGCGTCGATGAGGACCGCCGCGGCCAGCCCCACGCCCAGCATCTTGACGTCGATCCCGGACAGCGTGGCGAAGACCGAGAACACCGCCACCATGATCACGGCCGCGCTGGTGACCACCCCGCCGCTGCGGCCGATGCCCCGCACCACCGCCTCCGAGCTGCTGTGGCCGCCCGACCACAGCTCGCGGATGCGGCTCAGGATGAACACGTGGTAGTCCATGCTCAGCCCGAACAGCAGCACGAACGAGAACAAGGGCACCCACGGGATGATGCCGCCGAACGAGGTGAAGCCGAGCGGCCCCTGCAGGTGCCCGTCCTGGAAGATGAAGGTGACAATGCCGTAGGCGGCACCCACCGACAGCAGGTTCAGGCCGATCGACATGGCCGGGATGGCGATGCTGCGGAAGGCGCACATCATCAGGATGAAGGCCAGGCCGCCGACCACGATGAACACCAGCGGCGTGCGGGCGTGCAGAGCCGAGTTCATGTCGACGCTGGCGGCGGTGTCCCCGGTGACGGCGTAGGTCACCCCCGGCGCGCGGCCGATCGTCGCGGGCAGCACCTGGTTCTCTAGCTTCTGCAGCGCGCTGACGGAGGCCTGGTTGGTGCTGTTCCCGGCCATCGGCACGCTGATGACCATGCCCTGGCCGCCGGCGGCCAGCTGGGCCGTGATCGGGCCGCGGATCGGCCCGCTCGCGGTGGCCCGCGCCTGCAGGGCGGCCACCTCACGCTGGACCGCCGGGCTGGTCAGGTCCGAGCCGGTCAGCACGACCTGGGACGGGGCCGAGGTACCGGGGAAGTCGCGGGCGATCTGGTCGAAGGTGTGCACGATCGGCACGTTGTCGGGCAGGTCCACCGACGGCGCGCCGAACCGCAGGCCCAGGGCGGGAGCGCCGATGACCAGCAGCGCGACCACGCCGACGCCGCCCCACACGAACGGCTTGGTCACCACCCGCCGGGCCAGGCCCGTCCACATCCGGGACGAGGTGCCGTCCTTGTGGGCCCGGCCCAGCCACGGCAGGCGGCCGCGGTCCGCCCACGGGCCCAGCCAGGACAGCAGGGCGGGCAGGAAGGTCAGCGAGCCCAGGACGGTCACGCCGACCACCACGATCGTGCCGGCCGAGATCCCGGTGAAGATGTCCACGCCGGACAGGAACAGCCCGGCCAGCGAGATCATCACGGTGACGCCCGAGATCACGATCGAGCGCCCCGAGGTGCTGGCGGCGATACGCAGGGCCGCCCGGTGCGAGTGGCCGGCCGCCCGTTCCTCACGCTCGCGGCGCAGGTAGAACAGCGTGTAGTCGACGCCGACCGCCATGCCGATGACCAGCACGATCTCCGACGTGCCCGAGTTGACGGGGAACCAGTGCGCCGGGATGGCCAGCAGCGACACCGCGGCCGACACCGCGGTGCCGGCCAGCAGCACGGGAATGCCCGCCGCGATCAGCGCGCCGAACACCCCGATCAGCAGGACCAGCGTGAGCGGGATCGAGGTGTCCCCGGCCTGCCGGAAATCGTGGTCGAGCATCTGGCCCGCGACCCGGTCGGCGCTGGCGCTACCCGCCTCGCTCACCGTCAGCCCGGGATGCTGGGCCTGGATCCTGGCCACCGCCGCCTCGTCGGACGCGACGGTCGAGTTGGCCGCCCCGTTCGGGCCGCCCACGTGGAAGGTGACCATGGCCGCCCGGTGACTGGCCGAGATCAGCCGGGTCCCGCCGCGGGCGGACGGGGCGTGGATGTCCGCCGCCGCGTGGTGCGGCAGGGCGGCCAGCGTCCTGGCCACCTCGTCCGCCACCTGCCGGACCTCGGCCTCCACCCGGGCACGGGACGCGGCCGTATGGCCGGGCGCCGCGATCAGCACGCTCTCGGCCGGGGGGGTGACCACCTTCAGCTGGTGCATCATCTGCTCAGCCTGGCCCGCCTGACCGGGGTCGTACTGCTGCACGCTGGACCCGCCGAAGGACTGGCCGATGATGTAGGCGACGGCCACGAAGGCCAGCCAGCCGACGACGGCCGTCTTGCGGTGCCGGACGCTCCAGCAGGCGATCCGCTCGACCACGGTCCGGGAGCTCCGGCTCAGCGGGTCGGCGGTGAGGACCGCGGGGGCGGCGGGCGCCTCGGGGGCAGGCACAGGAGTACTGAGGAGCGGGCGCATGGGGGCTCTCTTGCGGCGGCCGGACAATACTGCCCGAACGGGGGTCTTGGCTCGGGGGCTCGAACCCGCGAACGACCCGCCTCCCGCCAGAGTTCCGAACTGGCCAAAAAAAGTTTTCCCAGCTCATTCGGCACTAACTGACGAAACTGTCAGTTTTCAGCCCGACCTGCACTCCTGCTGGCCCGGCCCGGCCACCCGATAGGAGACCGACGGCGGATGTCCCGTTACCCGCCTAATAGCGTGGGTAACGGGACATCCAGGGCCGGGCGCCGGGTGGCGCGGGCTAGTGCGGCCGGCCCGGCCTCGCGGCGTGCGCCGGACCCGCGGCACGCAACCCGGCGCCGTGCGCCGGACCCGCGGCCGGGGCCAGGTCTGCGGTCGGGGCCCCGGCTGCCGCCGGAACCGGAGCCGCGTCAGGGGCAGCGGCAGCGGCGGGGGCGGGGATGGCCCCGATGCCCCGGCCAGGCAGCCAGCCCAGCCAGCGCGGCAGCGACCAGCTCCGCTCGCCGAGCAGCGCCAGTGAGGCCGGGACCAGGATGCCCCGGACCACCGTGGCGTCGATCAGCACCGCCAGGGCCAGGCCCACGCCCAGCATCTTGAGCTGGATGTTGGCCAGCGAGCCCAGGATCCCGAACACCGCCACCATGATCACCGCGGCGCTGGTCACCACCCCGGCGCTGTTGGCGATGCCGCCCACGATGGCGTCGCGGGTGCTGGCACCGCCCGAGCGCAGCTCGCGGATCCGGCTCAGGATGAACACGTGGTAGTCCATGCTCAGCCCGAACAAGAACACGAAGATGAACAGCGGCACCCAGGACACGATCGCCCCGAAGCTGGTGAAGCCGAGCGGGCCCTCAAGCCGGCCGTCCTGGAAGATCAGCGTGATCAGCCCGTAGGCGGCGCCCACCGACAGCAGGTTCAGGCCGATCGAGATCAGCGGGATGGCCAGCGACCGGAACGCCACCAGCAGCAGCACGAAGGCCAGCAACGCCACCACGGCCAGCACCAGCGGGGTCCGCATGTGCAGGTCGGCGATGTCGTCGTAGTTGTTCGCGGTGTTCCCGGTCACGGCGTAGCTGAGGCCGGGGACCTGGCCCAGCGTCCGGGGCAGCACGTTGTTACGCAGCGTGAGCAGGGCCGCGTTCGAGGTGCCGTTGGTGCCGTTGCCCGCCAGCGGGACGCTGACCAGCACCGCCCGCCCGCCGGCCGCGGGCGCGGCCGTGACCGGCCCGCGGATCGGGCCGTGCGCCGAGGCCGCGTGGCTCAGCGCGATGACGGCCTGGCGCACCGCCGGGCGGCCCAGGTCACGGCCGGTGACCACGACCTCCTCCGGAGACGGCGCCTGGGGGTACGCCTGCTGGATCTTGTCCAGCGTCTTGACCACGGGCAGGCTGCTGGCGAACCCGCCGTCGGGCGCGTTGCCCAGCCGCAGGCCCAGCGCGGGCGCGGCCAGCGCCAGCATGGCAATCACGGCCAGGCCGCCCCAGACGACCGGGCGGCGCACCACCTTGCGGGCCAGCGCCGCCCACATCCGGGACGGCTTCGAGGCGGTACGGCGGCGGCCCAGGAACGGGATCCGGCCCTTGTCCGACCAGCGGCCCAGCCAGGACAGCAGCGCGGGCAGCACGGTGAGCGAGCCCAGCACGGTCACGCCGACCACCGCGATGGTGCCCAGCGCGATGCCGGTGAACACCGAGTACCCGGTCAGGAACAGCCCGGCCAGCGCGATCATGACGGTCAGCCCGGAGATCACGATGGCCCGGCCCGAGGTGCTCGCCGCGATCCGCAGCGCCTCCGCGGTGCTCCGGCCCTTGGCCCGCTCCTCGCGCTCCCGGCGCAGGTAGAACAGCGTGTAGTCGATGCCGACCGCCATGCCGATGAGCAGCACCACCTCCGAGGTGCTCTGCCCGGTCGGCAGCCACTGGCCGATGACCGAGGTCAGCGAGATCGCGGTGACCACCGCGGTGGCGGCCAGCAGCAGCGGGATGCCCGCCGCGATCAGCGCCCCGAACACGCAGACCAGCAGGATCAGCGTGATCGGCAGCGAGGTCTCCTCGGCGTGGTGGAAGTCGTCGCCGATGAGCTTGGTCGCCACCCGGTCGGCGCTGGCATCGCCGGCCTCCTGGACGAGCAGGCCAGGGAAGCGGGCCTGGACCGCGGCCACCGCGTGCTCGGCCGGCACCACGGCCTGGTCCTCGTTGCTGCCGGTCACGTGGAAGGTGACCAGCGCGGACCGGCCGTTCGCGGAGACCAGCGACGCGTTGGCGTGGCTCAGCGGCGACTTGATGTCCGAGGCGGTGCGGTGAGGCAGCGCGCTCAGCGCGGTGACCACCTGCCGCGCCGCCGCCCGCAGCTGCCGGTCGGTGGCGAACGTGCCGCCGCCGCTGCGGGCCTGGATCAGCACGCTCTCGGCCGGCGGCGCGCTCTTGATGTGCAGGCGGGTCAGGGTCTGCTCGGCCTGGCCGGACTGGCCGGGGTCGTAGGAGTTCACGTTGCTGGTGCCCACGTGGGTCCCCACGAAGAACACCGCGACGACCATGACCAGCCAGCCGAGCACGGCGGTCTTGCGGTGCCGGGCGCTCCAGGCGGCGATCCGCTCCACCACCGGCGCCCGCCCCCGCGGTGGCTCAGCGGGGGCCGGTGATCGTCGGGTCGTCGGCCGGTTCCTGGCATCGCTGAACTAAGCGAGTGGCTCATCGTGACCTCTCAGAGGATGTGGCTGGGTGATGCGGCTGGGTAGTTGCGTCGAGCGGTCGGGCTAGCTTCTGACGGTCGTGACGGTCAGGTTCGGGTCGGCCTTGATCTGCGCCGGGCAGAACCGGTCGGGCAGCCACTGCTTGCGGCTGAACAGCGCGGTCTGGTCGGCGTAGTGCGGGGACGCGGGGCTGGATGACTCGGAGTAGGTGAGGATCGTCGCGCCCTCCGGGCACGCGGCCCTGGTCCAGGTGACCACCTGGATGAACGAGGAGCCGAAGTCCGGCGCCGTGGCCGAGTCACCGGGCTCGGTGCCCGCGTCGATCACGTTGTAGATCCCGTCGGTGTCGCCGGGCCCGCCGGGGATCGGCAGGCGCCGGCCGTGGTAGGTGACGTACTGGATCGCCGCGGGCGCGGCGTTCAGCGGCAGGTGCGCCTGCTCGAGCTGCCGGATGGCGTCACCCAGCGCGACGCGGACGGTCTTGCTCGCCGTGTTGAGCCCGCTGGGGGTCTGGACCGGATTACTGATCTCAAACAAATGCGTCCAGGGTGACTGGGTACCGTTGCTGACCCGGTTCCAGAAGGCCGAGAACAGGACGGCGCCCCGGCTGCCGGCGTCCCAGCGCAGGTTCCAGCGGGCCAGGATGCCGCAGGCGCCGTCGAGCTTGACCGTCCCGCCGCCGGTGACCGGCGCACCGCCGGACACCTGGAAGCTGCGGCACATCCGGACCAGCGCGCCGCGGGTCAGGATCCCGGCGTAGTCGGTGTCGGACAGGTCCAGGTGCTCCATGCCGGCCAGGGTGAACCCGCGCGGGCCGAGCCCGTCGGTGCCGTTGATCCGGGCCTGGACATCGATCAGGCCGATCCGGGTGCGCAGCGACCGCGCGGAGTCCACGTCGCCGATGATGCGCGGGAATCCGGCGAGAGGGTGGTGCGGGTTGGACAGCCAGAAGCTGTCGTTGGAGTTGGTGACGAAGTCGCGGCGCAGCAGGGACGGCTCCTGGCCGGGCCCGAACAGCCCCGGCGCGGCCGCGTGCGGGCCGGTGACCCAGTCGCAGGCGGTGCGCGAGCCGTCCAGCACCGGCAGCCGGACCTGGGCCCAGGTCTGCTTGCCCAGCGCGGTGTCGCAGGAGCGGACCAGCGAGTTAGGCACTCCGGGGATGTCCCCGATGTCGGCGTACAGGGCCTGGCCCTGCCGGTCCGAGACGACGGTGTTCACCCACGGGATGCCCTGGTACTTCTTCAGGATGGTCAGCATCTGGCCGGTGGTGGCGGCGCGGTCGAAGCCGAACCAGGTGTTCATGGCCCGGGCCAGGTTGCCGGCGTTCGCGTCCCGCATGGTGAACGCCGTCGTGGCGGACCACGGCAGCGGCAGGCCCAGCAGGTTGTTCGTCATCGGGCCGTACCGGGAGGACCACAGGGTGCGCGTCACCGGCGCCAGCTTGCCGCCGGCCTGCCGGGTCATGACCGTGACCCTGGTGTGGGTCATCGCCACCGGGCGGCCGTTCTCCAGGTACTGCGTGGGGTGGCCCTTAACCAGGGTGAGCTGGTAGGGCGTGAACCGGCGCGCGGTCGACACGGTGTGGCTCCAGGCCACCGAGGCGGTGTGGCCGATCAGGATCAGCGGCACCCCGTACAGCGACGCGCCGGTCACGTTGATCTGGCCGGGGATGGTCAGCTGGGCCTGGTAGAAGCGCTCGGGCCGATCCACGGGAAGTGCGGGTTGCCCAGCAGCAGCCCGGTGTGGTCGCGGGTGCCCGCGGAGCCGATGGCCACCGCGTTGCTGCCCGAGGCGTCGAACACCGAGTTCCAGCGCGCGGCGACCTCGGCCGCGGCCCGCCGGGGGTCGGTGAGGGCCAGGCCCTTCGGCTGCGCTGGCTGCGCCGCCTTGGGCGGGGCCGCCGAGCCGATGCTGTCGATGAAGGCGTCATCGCCGTTCATCAGCATGAGCTGGTAGAAGCGCAGGTAGCTGTCCTGCAGGGTGATCGGCTTCACCCAGGCCTGGCCGCGGCAGGTCGGGTCGGGCACGCCCCTGGCCCCGCCGACGCTGGCCAGGTAGTGGTTGTAGCCGCGCACGTAGCCGGCCTGGATCTGGCGCACCTGCGGGCTCAGTCCCCGGGTCAGCCGCTGGATCGTGCGGGAGTCGCTGATCTGCCGGAAGAACAGGTCGGAGTCCAGGTTCGTGCTGACCGTCCCGCTGCCGCGCTGGATGTAGGTCGCCTTGGGCCCGAAGTACCGGGAGCGCTGCCCCTCGACGGTGACGTAGTCGCTGGCCATGGTGCAGAGGTTGTCCTGGGCGAACGCGTACCCGTAGCCGAAGCCCAGGTCGGTCCAGTTCCGGGCCAGGATGTGCGGCATGCCGCCGGTGGTGCGGCGGATCACCGCGGAGAGCTGATGCGCGGCCGGCGTGACCGGCGCGGCCGTCGTGGTCGTCGCCGTCGCCGTCGGCCGGCTGGCGGCCACGGCCGCGACGGCCGTGGGCACCAGGCCGGTCAGGCCCATCGCGGCGCTGGCGATCACCGCGCCGGCCGCGACCGCCGCGCGGCGGCGGCCGGTGTTCTTGTGATCCCGGCCCGCGTCTGGCGGGTGGGGCTGCTGACGCATGGTTGACCTCCGTTGGTCGGTAGCTGGGCCCCTACAAAGCCTGTTGGCTGCGGCCGGGCCGGACAATGGGGTTAAACCCCGTTTGGACCCTGATGCCAGCACCAGGGTTTACCCGGACCCTGGCACTACGGAGTGCGCAGCGAGTGGCGCTACGGGTGGCGCAACGGAGGGCGTAATTAGGCAATACTGTGCTCAGCGGCTGGCTCATCGTGACCTCTCATGGCTGGGTAGTTGGCGGTGGCGGGCCGTTCCGTCCCTCGCCCGTGAGCTGGCACTCGCGGGCGAGGGCACTTGTCTTTCGCCGTAGCTGTCTTTCGCAGTAGCTGTCTTTCGCAGTAGCTGCCTGCCGTGCTCAGCCGGGACGGCTGGCCCGCGGCGATCCGATGCTCGTCGTGGCGCTCAGCGCACCCAGCGGGCCGGGCTGGTCCAGTACCTCCCGCACCTCGTCCAGCGGGTCGGCGGGCGCGCTGAGCAGGCCCCTGGCCACCAGCGCGTGCGCACGGGCCGTGGCCACCAGCACGTAGTTGAACAGCAGGAACAGCACCAGGCAGACGGCCGCCGCGACCAGCGCGCTGGGCAGCGTGCCGATGAACACCCCGACCGCGCCGTGGCCGTACGGCCCGTGCGGGAAGTAGCCGAAGGCCACGCCGTGCACCGTGCGGCCGTGGGCCAGGTACCCGTAGGTGTCGGTGCCGGTCGGCGCCCAGTACCACAGCGGCACGGTGATCATGCCGAGCAGCGCCAGCCAGACGGTCAGCACCACGGTGTCCAGCGTGAACAGCGGCACCCACATGCCCACCAGGTAGGCGAAGTCCCGCCAGGTGGCCGGGTCCCGCCAGCGCCCCGTGGCCTGAGCGATGAGGCCGCCGGTCACCTTCCGGTAGCCGCCGCTAACCGGTCCGGTCAGCACCTGGGCCAGCCGCATGCGCTCCACGTTGGCGCAGCCGCGCATCGCCTCGGCCGCCGCCGTGAGCAGCGGGATCCCGGCGATGGTGATCACGAACGCGAGCGCCGTGACCACCGCGGTGAACGCCACCGAGAACAGCACCCAGCCGGTCACGAACACGTAGGTGGCCAGGTAGCCCACGGCGCGCCACAGGGTGCCGGACAGCACCAGGCGCAGCGGGTTCCGCCCGGCCGCCGTCAGCCGCAGCTGCGGCGGCCGGCCGCCGGCCAGCTCGGCCGCGGTGCTCATCCCACGTCCCGCATGAGCTGCTCGACCGCGCGCACGTGCGAGGTGAGCTCAGCCAGCTGGGACCGCACCTCCTGCTGGTTGGCCACCGCCTCCTCGGCCAGCTTGCGGTAGTGGGCCATCGCGATCGCGTCGGCCCGGTGCGCCTGCAGCCGGAAGTAGGACCAGACGATCACCGCGATGGCCAGGCAGACCGCTACCGGAATGCCCAGCCCGATCGAGACGGCCGTCAGATTGGTGCCTCCGGCCAGGACCCCGGTCATCTGTCGCTCGCTTTCATGGTTGGCGTGCCTTTCTCGGCTTGGCGGCCCGTGCTCGCGGGCCACCGGGGTTCGGTTCAGTCCGGTTCGTTCGCGTCCGGCTCGGCGGCCAGCTCGCGGACCTCCTCGGCGACGGTCTCGGCCGTCACCCGGATGTCGAACGGGGCCAGGGCGAAGTACTTCATCGCCTTGCCGTCCTCCGACAGCTCCAGGTGCCCCACCACCAGGCCGGCCTTCTCCAGCCGGTCCAGGTGCATGTAGAGCAGGGGCCGTGACATGCCCAGCCGCCGGGCCAGCTCGCTGACATGCACTCGCCCGCCCGTCAGCTCCGCCACCACCCGCATCCGCTGCTGGTTGGCGATGGCCGTCAGGACGGTCAGGAGCCCGGCGTGGTTCGTCAGCGTCGGTCCCCTCCAGCCTTTGGAATCGGTCATCTGCGCTCTTCTTTCATCTGTCAGTCAGAACTTACATGTGACGGCTCCGAGCGTCAACTCTAATTCGCGGCGGCCCGCTTCTTGCTGTTATCAGACGGCACGTCCCCGCGAGCCTTCTTCTTGCTGTTATCAGGCGGCCGGGGGCGGCTCGGGGGCGGGGCGCTGGTATCTGGGGCCCGGCGGCCGCATCGTGCGCGTGCGGGCGCTGACGCTGATCGTCGGGGTGCTGGTGTTCGGCGGCCTGGCCGTGGCGGTGCTGGGCTACTCGGCGGCGGGGGGCAGGTGGGGGGCGGGTTGACGGCCGAGGGCGAGCGGGATCGAGCGGTAGCGGAGCGAGGGGCGGTGCCTGCGTGACCGGAAGGCCGGGGTGGGCGATGATGGTCAGCCATGGGCCAGCTGATCCTGCTCCGGCACGGCGAGACCGAGTGGAGCCGGTCCGGCCGGCACACCGGCCGCACCGATATCCCCCTGACCGCCCGCGGCGAGGCGGCCGCGGCTGCCCTGGCGCCTGCGGTCGCCCGGCGTGACATCGTCGCCGTGTTCACCAGCCCGGCGGGCCGGGCCGAGCGCACCGCCCGGCTGGCCGGCCTGGCCCGCCCGGACGTGCCCTGGCCGGTCAAGGTCGACCCGGACCTGTGGGAGTGGGACTACGGCGGCTACGAGGGCCGGACCACCGCCGACATCCAGGTTGACCGGCCCGGCTGGTACCTGTGGCGGGACGGCGTCATCCCCGGCGACGCCGAGCACCCGGGGGAAACCGTCCGGCACGTCGGCGAGCGGGTGGACGCCGTGCTGGCCCGGGTCCGCCCGCTGCTGGCCGACGGCGACGTGGCGCTGGTCGGCCACGGCCACTGCCTGCGCATCCTGACCGCGCGCTACCTGGAGCTGGACGCCTCGGCCGGGCGCCTGTTCGCGCTGGACACCGGCACGCTGAGCACCCTGGGCACCGAGCACGACAAGCCGGTCATCACCGGCTGGAACGTCCCCCCGCCGCCCGCCTGACCCGCCGGGCCGGGCGGACTTTCATCAGCACGGAAACGGGTCAGCGCTATTCGCTGACGGTCCGCTGACGGATTGCCGTGATCATGAAGGCTCGCGGCGCGGTCAGGCGACGGGGCGGAGGCGGGCGGCAATCCGGCGGCCCAGCGGGTGCTGCAGGACGTGGCGCGGCAGCCGGGCCGTTGACTGGCGGGCGGTGCGCAGCGCGGCGGTGGCGGCCACGTCGGTCAGCGGGCTGCCCGGCGTCCCGTACATGCGGCGGGCCCAGCGCGGCAGGCTGGCGAAGGCCAGCGTGTTCAGCGGCGGCACGACCAGCCGCAGTGGCAGCAGCGGGGGCGGCACCCGCGGGGTGAACGACATCCGCAGCGCCCGCCGGGCCTCGGGGGTGGCGTGCAGCCGGGGCCTGATGCCGTCGTAGTAGGCGTCGAGGTCGGCCATGCTGGCGGGCACGCCGGCCGGGTCCAGGCCCACGACGGCGGCGCTGCGGCGCTGCTCGTCCACGAACATGTCGAGCTCGGCGGCGGTCACGGGCACACCGCTGCGGCGGGCGATATCGGCGTAGGACGCGATCTCGCCGCAGTGCACCCACAGCAGCAGGTCGGGCTGGTCGAGGCGGAACTCGCGACCCTGCTCGTCCACGCCGGTGAGCAAGGCGTGGATCTTGCGCAGCCGGCGCCCGGCCCGTTCGACCTGAGCGGTGGACCCGAACGTGCGCACCCGCACGAACTCGGTGGTCCTCATGAACCGGCCCCAGGCCTGGCTGGGATCGGTGAACGAGGTGTTCTGCCAGGTGCCGAGCATGGTGTCGGGATGCAGGGCCTGGAGGTAAAGGGCCCGCAGGCCGGCCACCCACATGACCGGCTCGGCCATGACCCGCCAGGTCACCGACCCGGGCCCGAACAGCCCGTGATCGGCCGGCCCGTCGAAGTCGAGCGGGCCGTGCTCATTTGTTAGGGAGCTCAATGGCGGTCACCCCTTCGCCGGGGCACCCGGGCAGCGGCTCAGTCCGGGCGGGTTTCGTCCTCTAGCCAGCTTAGGTAGGCCGGCGACCCGGCGACGATGGGCGTGGCGACGATTTCCGGCTCGTCGTAGCTGTGCCGCTCGGTCAGGAACTCGGCCAGCTCGTCGTAGCGGTCGGCGGGCAGCTTGAGCAGGATGAGCCATTCCTCGGACCGCTCGATGGTGTCTTCCCACCAGTAGCTGCTGGCGATCGGCCCGGCGACCTGGGCGCAGGCAGCCAGCCGCGCCGCGACCGCGGCGTGCCCGAGCTCTATGGCCTCGGCGCGCGAGTCGGTCGTGGTCTGCACCTGAAGGAACTGCGGCTCGGTGCCGGCCGCGGGGCTGTTGCCCGGCATGGCCTTGATCGTACGCCCCGCGCTGCAAGCCCGGCATCGCCTTAATGCACGCGCGGCGAGCCAGTTCGCGGTGCGCGCGGATGGGGCCTGTCGCGGTGGCCGGGGCGCCGGTAGCCTGGCCGCCTCGCGGCCCGCGACGGGCCGCTCCAGGGCCAGATCCCGGGGCCAGGCCTCCCGGGCCAGATCTCGGGGCCAGATCTCGGGGCCAGTGAGGAGCGACCCGTGCCCGATCTGGTCAGCCTGATCGTCAACCCGGCAGCCGGCGGGGGCCGGTCGCTGCGCCTGCTGCCCGCGGTCACGGCGGAGCTGGACGGGCTGGGCGTGCGCTACGCGGTGGAGCAGTCGCGCTCGCTGGCCGACGCCCGGCAGCGCGCGGCCGCGGCGGCGGACGCCGGGCACGTGGTGGTGGCGGTCGGCGGGGACGGTATGGCGGGCGCGCTGGCCGGGGTGGCGGCGGGCGGCGGGGCCACGTTCGGCATCGTCCCGGCGGGCCGGGGCAACGACCTGGCCGGGGTGCTGGGCATCCCGGCCGGCCCGGCGGCGGCGGCCCGGGTGCTGGCCGGCGGGCACGTGCGGGCGGTGGACCTGATCGGGGTCAGCGTGCCGGGCCAGCCGGAGTGCGTGGTCGCGGGCAGCGTCTACGCGGGCATCCCGTCGGTGGCGAGCGAGATCGCCGGCGCGATGCGGTGGCGGCTGGGCCCGGCGGTTTACCCGGTGGCGGCGCTGCGGGCGCTGGCGGGCTGGCGGCCGGTGAGCTTCCGGCTGGAGCCGGGCGACGGGGGTGGCGGCGAGGGCGGCGGGGGTGGCGGCGGGGTGCGGGAGTTTCCCGGCTATGCGGTGGTCATCGCCAACTCGGCCCGGTTCGGCGCGGGCATGCAGGTCGCTCCCCCGGCCCTGATCGACGACGGCCTGCTGGACATCGTGCGGATGCGGCACGGCCCGAAGCTGGCCTTCGTGCGGGTGCTGCTGCGGATCCGCGGCGGCACCCACGTGACGCTGCCGCTGATCAGCCTGGACCGCGCCGCGGCGGTGACGCTGACCATGGACCGCCCGATGCCGGCCGGCGCCGACGGCGAGACGCTGCCGGGGGCGAGCCCGCTCCCGGCGGGCACCCCGCTCACCGTCCGCGCGCTGCCCGGCGCGCTGACGGTGCTCGTCCCGCCGCCGGGCTAGGGATCAGGCCGCCGGCGAGCCGGCCCGGGCCGGGCCGGCCAGAAGTCGCGCAGCGCGCGGGTCAGCTCGGCCGGGCGCTCCAGCGGGTGGAACAGCCTGGCCCCCTCGACCAGCCGCAGCTCCGTGGGTCCGGGGATGGTCTCGGCCAGCCAGTGCGCCCAGTCGACGCCGAAGAACTCGTCGGCGGTGCCCCAGACGATCAGCGTCGGCGCGTGCAGCCGGGCCAGGTCGGCCCGGATCGCCACGGTGACGGCCGGGTCCATGCTGGCCACCATGGCCTGGACGGCCCGGGCCCTGGCCGGGTCGGCGAACGGGGCCAGGAACCCGCTGATCACCTCGTCGGACAGCGCGTCGGGTCGCTCCAGCCCGGAGGCCAGCGCGTCCCGGCCCGCCGCCGGGTCGGCCGCGATCACGGGCAGCCCGGCCGCGAGCACCCCGGCCCTGGCCATGTCCACGATGGGGGCGAACGCGGCCGGCGGGAGGTTCTCGTCGGTGTCGCAGTTGGTCAGCGTGAGCGACCGGACCCGGTGCGGCGCCCGGGCCGCCACGAGCTGGGCGACGGCCCCGCCCGAGTCGTTGCCGACCAGGTCAGCCTGGTCGGCGCCGAGCGCGTCGAGCACGGCCAGGATCATGTCCGCCTGCGCGGGCAGGGTCATGTCGCTGAGCGGCGGGCACGCGCTGGCGCCGTGCCCGAGCAGGTCCACCGCCACGCAGCGGCGCAGGTCGCCGAGGGCGTCGAGCTGCCCGGCCCACAGGTCGGCGCTGAGGAACACGCCATGGATGAACAGGGCCACCGGGCCCGATCCGGTCACCCGGCAGGCGATGTCGCCGTAGGCGGTGGAGACGATCTCCCGATCTTGGATACTGGAGGACTCTGGACGACTGTTGGTCTTTGAGATACTCATAGTTTGTCACTGTAAGCTAGACGGCGATGGCAGGCAAGACGCGGCGCGAAGAGTATGCGGAGCTCACCCGGGCAGCCGTGGTGAGCGCCGCCATCGCGCGATTCACCGCCGACGGCTACGCCGCGACCACCATCGACGCCATCGCCGAGGAGGCGCGGGTCACCAAGGGCGGCGTGTACCACCACTTCGCGGACAAGGCCGAGCTGTTCGAGGCGGCGTTCGTGACCATGCAGCGGCGGCTGCTGGCGCGGATCGCCGCTGGCCTGGCCGGCATCCAGGACCCGCAGGAAGCGATCGTCGCCGGGATGAACCTGTTCCTGGACGAGTGCGCGCACGACGACTTCCGCCGGATCGTGCTGGAGCAGGCGCCGGCCGCGCTGGGCTGGGCCCGCTGGAAGAAGATCGATGCGGAGTACTTCCTGGGCATGTTCGTGACCGCGCTGGACCGGCTGGTCGCTACGGGCGACTACGAGATCGCGGACCCGGCGCTGGCGGCCCGGGTGCTGATGGCGGCCATGGACGAGGCGGCGCTGGCCGTCGCGGCGGCCCCGGACCCGGCGGCGGAGCGGGAGCGGGCGCGCGCCTTGCTGCAGCAGCTTTTGCGCGGCTTCCGCTTCACTTCGTGAGCCGTCTTTCCTGCGGCTCGCCAGGAAGGCACGGTACTAAAGGTCGCAAAACGGCGCAAATATTGGCAGACCACAGGGCATCACCGTTCATAAGCGACTAAAAGCGGCCATACATCAGCCTGTCCCGGTCGATATAGTCGCCTATCCTTGTCGATAGTTATCCACTCGCAACAGATCTTTGTCATCTTGTCCTGGGCGACGCGCGTCAAATCTGCGACGGACACAGTCGGCGAACACGTGCAGAACATTACGTATGCCGCACCAGCGGCAGCGGGATGTTCATTCTCGGCAATGGTCGCCGTATATTTATGGGAAAAACGTACGCCTGGCACATGGGGGGGATCTGTGAGCCATAATATGCGCTTTGGTGACAGCCGGGATGATCACGGAACAGCCAGCTGGCGCCAGCCAAGGCACATCCTGGGCATGACCGGGAGCGCGGCATTACTAGCGCTGCTCGCGGGCGTGCTCGCGGCGGCTGGTGCCGCGCAGGCCAGCCCGGCCAGCCCGGCCGGACTGAGCCGGGCGGCTGGCCCCGGGTCGGCGCCGACGGGAGTGGCGGTCCTTGACGTCGTGATGCTCGTCGACGAGTCGGGCAGCGAGACCCCGGCCAAGGTCGCCGACGAGAAGGCAGACCGCCGGGACGATCGTGCCAGACCCTGCTCAACCCGCGCAGCCGGGTCACCGTCATCGGGTTCGGCGGCGTCAACCACGTCGCGCCGAACCAGAATCCGACCGACGTCGTCTGCCAGCCGACGATCGCCAGCGGCACGGCCAACCTGAGCCTACCTCGCGACCTGCGTCGAGCAAGCTGCACCGCCGGACCGAGGCGGAGGGCGACGACACCGACTACGCCGCGGCGCTCGGCCAGGCGATGACCTACCTCAGCCCGCAGCACGTCCTACGGCGCAGCCTCCCCGCACGGGGCGCTCAAAGTCATCTTGATGATGACCGACGGCGGCGTGGACGTGCACCGCGACACCCAGCAGTACGGCACCAACTGGCAGCTCGGCGAGCAGACAGGCGGTCAACCAGCAGCTGGCCGCGGCGCGCGCGGACGGCGTCCAGGTCTGGCCGCTGGGCTTCGGCACCGACATCACGGCCTACGAGCGACGCGCACTACCTCAACTACATCGCCCAGGAGCGGCGCCCGGCTGGCTGCGACTCCCGGGCAGGCGTCCAGCCGCACTCGACTGTGGTGAACAACCCGCCGACGCGATGAACGCGATGGACCAGCTCTACGCGGAGGCCGGCTGCGTCGGCATCAGCATAGCCCGGGCCGGTCAGCGATCGGCGGCGGCGTAATCCGGCACGCTGCAGGTGACCATCCCGCGTATCGCCAGCGCCGCCGCGATCAGCGTCGACCGGGGCAACCCGGGTGTCCAGGTGAACTTCTACCAGGCCGGACGGCACGCCGGTGGACCGACCGTCCGGCGATCAGCGGCCAGGACTCCCCGGTGGAGGTCCTGCACCTGCCCGACATCACCAGCGCCGACCGGGGACATGGCAGATCCAGCTCATCGCGCCCGCCGACCTGGCCAGCCAGCTCGTCAGCGCGACCGCGTTCTGGCAGGGCGCGGTGCGGGCGCTGATCACCGCAGACCCGCCCAGCGCCAGGCCGGGCCAGCCGGTCAGCGTCACGCTCAGCGTCCTCGGGCCGAACGGCCCGATCACCGATCCCTCGACGCTCGCGAGACTTCAGGTAGGGGTCAGCGTCTCCGGTGACGGGCTGGCCGCACCGGTCGAGGTCCCGGTCAGCCCCCGGCGAGCGGGACAGCTCGGGGAACCGTAGGCGATTACCACGGGCACCTTCACCGCGCCGAACCAGCCGGGAACCCTGACCTTCACCGGCACCGCGGCCGGCTATGGCCTGTACGCCACGGAAGTGCCCAGCGACGGTTCGGGGTCGGCCACAGCTTTCCAGGGCTCACCGCGACAGTGCCCTCCAGACGCCACAGCGTGCAGGCCGGTCACAGTGTGCAGGGCGCGGTCACCTTCATCAACCAGACCGGCGCGGCCCAGAAGGTGCGGCTCGCGCTCACCGCTGATCACGCGCTGGCCGCGCATTACCAGCCCGACCGGCCGGATCACGGTCCCGGTCCGGCAGCCCGGGACTCCACTTCACGGTCACCATCGCCAGGACTCGCCCGCGGGCGCGGCCTTGCTTGAGGTCAAGGTGGTCAACGCCGCCAACCCTGGTGTCGCTTACAGCAGCGGAACGCTGAACATCACGGTGACCACAGCCCCCCGGCTTTATCGCCAAGTACCAGTGGGAAATCATCGGCGTGGTGATCTTGATCATCTTGGCTCGTCCTGCTCGCTTACCTGCGCTGCGCGCAGGCACCGTCAGACGGTGGATGTGCGCGGTCTGGCATGTCAGGCTGCGCCGGCGACGGTGAGCAGGTGGGCGCGGAGTTGAAGGCGCCGGGCAAGTGGGCCGAGACCTTCCGCTTCGTTATCCGCGACGAGGACAGCCGTGCCGCCGCGGCTCGACTACCCGAAGCCAGGGGATCCAGCTATACCGCCCGGCGCGGCCGGAACGTGGCAGGTGAAGGTCGTGACGCCGCAGGGCGAGAAGTACGACATCGCCGTGGGCGGTCCTGGCGAGCCACTGCACAAACGGGCTGTAGCTGGTCTTCCGCGACGCCAAACGCCGATCGGGCCGCCCCGCCACGGCCCAGCAACGGGGCGCGGGGCTGGACACAGGCACGCGGGCACCGGCAGCAGGCCGGACGCCCGCCGGGACCCCAGGCGTGCCACCGCCGACCCGGCCCGCGCACCCTGGCCGCACTCCGGCCGCCGAACCGCCGGACGAGTGGCATGTGACACCGACTCAATGGCCACCGAGGCCACCAGGGAATCCGGGGAAGACCGAAACGAGGGGGAACCATGAAGCTATATCAGCCGGTCCTGTTCGTCGGGCTGGGCGGCACCGGCTGCGACATCGGCGCCGAGCTCGAGCGCAGGATGCGCGAGGAGATCTGCGGCCCGGACGGCAACGACTTCCGCAGCAAGCGCGAGCGGGACAGCCATGCTGGCCTACCAGCTCCCGTCCTGCGTCCAGTTCGTGTACGCCGACATGAACCAGGCCGAGCTCGACCGGCTGCCGCGCCGCGTGGTGCCGGGCACCGAGCACATCCCGGCGGCGCGCGCTCACCGCGCACTACGTGACCGGGCTGGTGCCGCGACGTGGACAGCTATCCCGAGCTGGCCGCGCAACCTGCGGCTGGAGGCGGAGCGGGTGGTCGAGGGCTGGCTGCCGCCCGACGCAGGATGAGCCGCAGGGTGAACCCGCTGCACCGGGGCGCGGGGCAGTTCCCGACGATCGGCCGGGCCGCGCTGTTCGGCACGTTCATCGAGGGCATCGCCCCGGCGGTACGGGACATCCGCGAGGCGGTCGGCAAGCTGGCCAACTCCGGCGAAGACCTGCAGGCCCTGGGCGGCAGGCCGCCCAAGGGGGTCGACGTCTTCGTCGCGTTCTCGGTGGCCGGCGGAACCGGAGCCGGGATCTTCTACGACTACCTGCACCTCATCGCGCGAGATGTTCCGGCAGCAGCGGCACTGCGGGTGAAGATCTACCCGCTGGTGCTGATGCCGTCGGCGTTCGAGGAGGCCTGGGCGGCGGGCGGGCCGCCGAGCTCAACTCGGGCCGGGCGCTGCTCGACCTGTTCCGCCTGGTCGACCAGCAGAACGGCGCCGACGCCGAGCGCGAGCTGCGCGGCGCGCACGACCAGCAGCCGATCGACCCCGAGGAGCGTGGCCGTCACTACCCGAGGAACCAGCGGATCGTCATGACGCCCGGGACGCTGCAGACCGGCTTCCTGTTCTCCCAGCCGGCCGGCGCCACCCGCGAGGACATGCACCGGTCGATCGTCTCGCTGGTGATGTCCCTGGTCGGGACCGAGATGTCACGAGGACGACGACCGGAACGGCGAGCACCACCAGTCGTTCGCCGACAGCTTCGTCAACGAGGCCGCGCACCGGCAGGTCCCGGCCGAGAACGGCATCGGCGGCCGGGGCGTGTCGACGGCGCTGGTCGCCTCGCTGACCGTCCGGTCGACGAACTGGCCGGGATCGTCGGCGTCACGGCTGCTGCGCACCGCCATCGAGCAGATATCGGCGCCCGAATCCCAGGTGGAATCCACTCGCTCCGGCATGGAGGACTTCCTGGTCAAGGCAGGCATCCACCCGGTCCTGCGGCGGCACGGCAGCGATTTCGCCGAGCCCGA
>CAWGHW010000011.1:0-139114 GCA_963822485.1 uncultured Actinomycetota bacterium | reverse complement strand
GGGTACGGGAATATGAACCCGTTGTCCATCGACTACGCCTGTCGGCCTCGCCTTAGGTCCCGACTTACCCTGGGCGGATTAGCCTGCCCCAGGAACCCTTGGTCATTCGGCGGAGGGGTTTCTCACCCCTCTTTCGCTACTCATGCCTGCATTCTCACTCGAGTGGCATCCACGGCTGGATCACTCCGCCGCTTCTCTCGCCACCCGACGCTCCCCTACCCATCCGCGCACCTGGACCCTAAAGGCGCCAGTGGCCGCCGTCGAGGCATCCGTGGCCGAAACCACGGTGGCCAAGACAGCCATCCACCTTAACCACAAAGGGCCGGGCTATCACGCGAATGTCACAGCTTCGGCGGTGTGCTTGAGCCCCGTTACATTGTCGGCGCAGAATCACTTGACCAGTGAGCTATTACGCACTCTTTTAAGGGTGGCTGCTTCTAAGCCAACCTCCTGGTTGTCTCTGCAACTCCACATCCTTTCCCACTTAGCACACGCTTTGGGGCCTTAGCTGGTGATCTGGGCTGTTTCCCTCTCGACTACGGAGCTTATCCCTCGCAGTCTCACTGCCGCGCTCTAACTTACCGGCATTCGGAGTTTGGCTGATTTCAGTAAGCTTGTAGGCCCCCTAGACCATCCAGTAGCTCTACCTCCGGCAAGAAACACGCGACGCTGCACCTAGATGCATTTCGGGGAGAACCAGCTATCACGGAGTTTGATTGGCCTTTCACCCCTACCCACAGGTCATCCCCCAGGTTTTCAACCCTGGTGGGTTCGGTCCTCCACGCGGTCTTACCCGCGCTTCAACCTGCCCATGGGTAGATCACTCCGCTTCGGGTCTATAGCATGCGACTAAAACGCCCTATTCAGACTCGCTTTCGCTACGGCTTCCCCTCACGGGTTAACCTTGCCACATACCATAACTCGCAGGCTCATTCTTCAAAAGGCACGCGGTCACTTCACTTCAGCCCGAAGGCTGACACGCTCCCACGGCTTGTAGGCACACGGTTTCAGGTACTATTTCACGACCCCTCACCGGGGCACTTTTCACCTTTCCCTCACGGTACTTGTGCACTATCGGTCACCAGGGAGTATTTAGGCTTAGGAGGTGGTCCTCCCGGATTCACACGGGATTTCTCGGGCCCCGTGCTACTTGGGATACCATCCGAGAGTCGCAAAGGTTTCGCCTACAGGGGTATCACCCTCTATGCCGACGATTTCCATACGTCTTCGGCTACCAATGCGATTTTTTACTCTCTGCCGGATCAGCAGCTCCAGCTGGATGGTCCCGCTACCCCGATCACGCAACGCCTGCTAGCTATCACACGTGCTCGGTTTGGCCTGTTCCCCTTTCGCTCACCACTACTCAGGGAATCGCGGTTGCTTTCTCTTCCTGTGGGTACTGAGATGTTTCACTTCCCCACGTTTCCTCCACCTGCCCTATGTGTTCAGGCAGGGGCGATGGGCCATTACGCCCAATCAGGTTGCCCTATTCGGAAATCCTCGGATCGATGTCTGGTTGCCGACTCCCCGAGGCTTATCGCAGGCTCCTACGTCCTTCTTCGGCTCCTGGTGCCAAGGCATTCACCGTGTGCCCTTATTAACTTGGCAACTACAGATGATGCTCGCGTCCACTGTGCAGTTCTCAAGATACGGGCGGTCCCGGTCCTATCTCAGTCCTTAGACGAGAAGGTCCCGGTCCGTATAGAAGGAATCGCCTTGCGGCCGTTCCCTCAGGACCCAACAGCGTGCTCGGCCCGCGCGCCCCCCGGACAGTCGTTCCGTACCGCAAGCGGCACGTACTAAGCCTGCCCGAGCTGATGCTCAGACCGAATAACCAGTGCTCCACTAGTGAGCTGCCCTCTCAGGACGCTGCTTGTGACAGAGTTCCTGAGATATGGCTCTGGACGCTGCACGGTACGTTCGACCGTGAGCGCCAGGTGCTCCTTAGAAAGGAGGTGATCCAGCCGCACCTTCCGGTACGGCTACCTTGTTACGACTTCGTCCCAATCGCTGGCCCCACCTTCGACGGCTCCCTCCCACAAGGGGTTAGGCCACCGGCTTCGGGTGTTGCCGACTTTCGTGACGTGACGGGCGGTGTGTACAAGGCCCGGGAACGTATTCACCGCGACGTTGCTGATTCGCGATTACTAGCGACTCCGACTTCATGGGGTCGAGTTGCAGACCCCAATCCGAACTGAGACCGGCTTTTTGAGATTCGCTCCACCTTGCGGTCTCGCAGCCCTCTGTACCGGCCATTGTAGCATGTTTGCAGCCCAAGATATAAGGGGCATGAGGACTTGACGTCATCCCCACCTTCCTCCGAGTTGACCCCGGCAGTCTCCTATGAGTCCCCGGCATTACCCGCTGGCAACATAGGACGAGGGTTGCGCTCGTTGCGGGACTTAACCCAACATCTCACGACACGAGCTGACGACAGCCATGCACCACCTGTGCAGGACCCTTACGGACACCGTATCTCTACGGCTTTTCCCTGCATGTCAAACCTTGGTAAGGTTCTTCGCGTTGCGTCGAATTAAGCAACATGCTCCGCCGCTTGTGCGGGCCCCCGTCAATTCCTTTGAGTTTTAGCCTTGCGGCCGTACTCCCCAGGCGGGGCGCTTAATGCGTTAGCTGCGGCACGGAATCCGTGGAAGGACCCCACACCTAGCGCCCAACGTTTACGGCGTGGACTACCAGGGTATCTAATCCTGTTCGCTCCCCACGCTTTCGCTCCTCAGTGTCAGGTAAGGCCCAGAGAACCGCCTTCGCCACCGGTGTTCCTCCCGATATCTGCGCATTTCACCGCTACACCGGGAATTCCATTCTCCCCTACCTACCTCTAGTCTGCCCGTATCCACTGCAAGCCCAAGGTTAAGCCTTGGGTTTTCACAGCGGACGCAGCAAACCACCTACGAGCTCTTTACGCCCAATAATTCCGGACAACGCTCGCGCCCTACGTGTTACCGCGGCTGCTGGCACGTAGTTAGCCGGCGCTTCTTCTGCAGGTACCGTCACTTTCGCTTCGTCCCTGCTGAAAGGGGTTTACAACCCGAAGGCCTTCATCCCCCACGCGGCGTCGCTGCGTCAGGCTTTCGCCCATTGCGCAATATTCCCCACTGCTGCCTCCCGTAGGAGTCTGGGCCGTGTCTCAGTCCCAGTGTGGCCGGTCGCCCTCTCAGGCCGGCTACCCGTCGTCGCCTTGGTAGGCCGTTACCCCACCAACAAGCTGATAGGCCGCGAGCTCATCCCTAGCCGAAAAACTTTCCACCGTGGCCGATGTCGGCCGTAGTCGTATTCGGTATTAATTCCGGTTTCCCGGAGCTATCCCGAAGCTAGGGGCAGATTGCTCACGTGTTACTCACCCGTTCGCCGCTCGAGTACCCCGAAGGGCCTTTCCGCTCGACTTGCATGTGTTAAGCACGCCGCCAGCGTTCGTCCTGAGCCAGGATCAAACTCTCCGTTGAATGTCTATATGCAAAGTCGCCGACGCTCCAGAGGAGCACCAGGCGATCTGCTGACATAAAGAGATGCCTCTAAGTCCGGCAAGCCGGGCCAGAGGCGATCTTGGCAATTTCCTCTGAAGATCGGCGTCACGAATGGCGCCGTCACCTCATATTGACGAGGATGTGCATGTGCACTGGCTTTTAGCACGCTGTTGAGTTCTCAAGGAGCGGACGCTCACCATCCCGATCCGTCAGGACCAGTCCGGGGCAACCCTGCTAACTTACCGGGCGGATCAGACCTTGTCAAGTCAGTTCACCCGACTCGATCCGTCCCGCTACTTACTGTGCTGCCAGCCTACCGCTCCTAGAGACAGCCCGTTACCGGGTTGAGGCTCGTGGGAGAGGATTTCGCTGGCCCCTGGATCGTTCCGCCTTGTCGGCGTCCCGTTCCCTCGGGGCAGGACGAAACATTAGACAGCAATCAGGACCCCGTCAAATCGACCTGGCGCCCCCGGGCCGTCCCGGCGGCCCCCGCGGCGGCCCGGTCCGGACACCCGGTCCGGGACAACGCAGGTGGGATGGTGTTCCCGTCCCGCCAGAGCCTCAAACCCGACCCCCGAAAAATTCTTCGTGACGGTTGCCCGACCCCCCGTGCGGGGCCCCGGCCGCCCTGTGAGGGGGTCCGGGAGCGGGCCAGAAAGTTCTGGGCCGCAGGCCCCCAGCTCGACACGAAGATCGTCAGAAGTGACGACCATCACGTGCCGGACCAGGCACCGAGAGGGCCTGGCCGCGGCCCGCGAGCACAGCGAGCGATGATCTTGTGACGCGCCGGCCCGGGCTGAGACAAGACCGATATCGGACCGAGACAGACAGTCCCCGGCGCCAGCCCGGCCACCCGGATCGGCCAAGCACGAGGCCGTGCACACGACCGCGCCGCCGGGCTCGCCGGGCTGGCCGGGCTGGCCGGCTCCCGGTCAGCTCACCGGCTAGCGACGTGGTTGTTGCTCCCATGTCGGTAGAGCAGCGTGAGAGCAACAACCACGACGCTGGGCACCGAGGGCCCGCCGTCACAGCAGCACCAGTGACATCGATGGGGCCCAAACCAGGCTCACGCGCAGCGGCACCGGCGGCCCCACTGTGCCGTTAGGACAGCAGCAGTGGGCCGCTGGTGACGCTGAGCGCGCCGGGGCCTAGCGCGAACGCCCGGCTGGCGACGCCGCTTCGCCACCAGCGTGACATTGATCATGGGAGGCCGCCCCGCTGAACGCCGCCCGGCGGCTGGCAGACAGACCTCCCGCAGCACCCGCCGAGACCCGCGGCGGCCGGCGGAACGCCGGCAGCCCAGTGCCGCGGCACCCGAGCGGGGCCGCCCGACTGGCGTCGGCTGGCGCTTAGCCTGGCTCCACGTCGACGTCGACGTCGCTGCGCTAGTCCCGGCGCAGCGGCACCCGGGCCGAGGGGTCGCCGTCTGGCGTTAGCCGGCTCCACCTCGACGCCGCCGACGGTGCGCTAGCCCCGGCGCAGCGGCAGCCGGGCCGAGGGGTCGCCGTGCGGCGTTAGCCGCGCTCCACCTCGACGCCGCCGACGGTGCGCTTGCCCCGGCGCAGGACCAGGTACCGGCCGTGCAGGAGGTCGGCCGGCATGGCGGGCACCGCGTCCTCGGCGGTGACCTTCACGTTGTTCAGGTACGCCCCGCCCTCGGCGATGGCCCGGCGGCCGTCTGACTTGCTGCGCACGATCCCGGTCTCGGCCATCAGGTCAGCCACCCGAGGCAGGCGGCCGCCCTCGGCCCGCACCGTGGCGTGCGGCACCTCCGCGATCGCCGAGGCCAGCGTGCCCGCGTCCAGCTCGGCCAGGTCCCCCTGCCCGAACAGGGCCCGGCTCGCGGCCAGCACGCGCTCCAGCTCGGCCCGGCCGTGCACCAGCTCGGTGACGTCCTCGGCCAGGACACGCTGGCCGGGCCGGGCCGCGGGCCGTTCGGCGATCTCGGTTTCCAGGGCCTCGATCTCTTCCCTGGTCCGGAAGGTGAAGACCTTCAGCAGCCCCGGCACCTCGGCGTCCGACCGGTTGAACCAGAACTGGTAGAACGCGTACGGGCTCATCAGCTCCGGGCTGAGCCAGACCGCCTCGCCCTCGGTCTTGCCGTACTTGGTGCCGTCCGGCTTGGTGATCAGCGGGATGGCCAGCGCGTGCACCGAGTCCCCGGTGACCCGGCGGATCAGGTCCACGCCCGACACCAGGTTGCCCCACTGGTCGCTGCCGCCGAGCTGCAGCGCGCAGTCGTGCCGCCGGTGCAGTTCCAGGAAGTCGTTGGCCTGGAGGATCTGGTAGCTGAACTCGGTGAAGCTGATCCCGCCCGACTCGAGCCGGTTGCGGACCACGTCGCGGGACAGCATCTGGTTCACCGGGAAGTGCTTGCCGATGTCGCGCAGGAAGTCCAGCGTGGTCAGGTGCTCGGTCCAGTCCAGGTTGCTGACCGCCATGGCGCTGGCCGGGCCGGCGTCGAAGTCCAGGTAGTGGCTCACCTCGCCGCGGATCCGCTCCACCCAGCCGGCCACTACCTCGCGCGGGTTGAGCACCCGCTCGGCGGACTTGCCGCTGGGGTCCCCGATCAGCCCGGTGGCCCCGCCGACCAGGCCGATGGGCTGGTGCCCGGCGAGCTGGAGCCGGCGCATGGTCAGCAGCAGCACCAGGTGCCCGATGTGCAGCCCGGGCCCGGTCGGGTCGAACCCGGCGTAGAACGTCACCCGATCGGTGTCCAGCGCCTTGCGCAGGTCATCCAGGTCGGTGCTGATGGCGATGAGGCCTCGCCAGCTCAGCTCGTCAATGATCTCAGTCACCGGTGCATCGTCCCATCCCCGGCGCCGCCCCCGGTAACTGGTTTACCGCGCGGCCGCCGCGGCGCCGACTTCTTATAGGCGGACACCGCCCGGTCCCCCGTCACCCAGAACCGCCACGGCCAGTCGGCCGCCACGCTGATCCCCACCCGCGGCCCGGTGCTGATCGCGCTGGCCGGCAGCGGCTCCCACCCGGCCAGCGCCCCCACCTCAAGCGGCGACCCCGCCGAGCACACATCGGCCCCGTCCAGCCCCCGGTCGATCGCCAGCGCCTGACACAGCGACCCCGGCCCCCGCGCCAGCTCCCGATCCGGGATCACCCGCCCATCGGGCCGCCGCCGCCGCAAGGCCAGCCCGGCCCCCTCAATGATCCGCCCAGCCCGGATCAGCACCGCCGAGGGCTCATCTCCCGGGCCGCAGGTGTAGTTGACGCAAAAGTGCATCCCGTACGTGAAGTACACGTAGCCGTGGCCCGGCGACCCGAACATCACCCCGTTGCGAGCCGTCCTCCCCCGGTAAGAATGCGAGGCCGGATCAATCGCCCCCATATACGCCTCGACCTCAACCACGACGGCCGCCACCGCCCCCTCCGGACTGTCATGCCACAGCACCGTCCCGAGCACCTCCGGTGCCACCTCCAGCGCGGGCCGGTCAAAGAACGCCCGCTCCAGCAGCTGCCACCCAGCGGGCCGTGACCCCGGCCCGTCGACAGCGTTCGGGTCTCCCGCTGACGACGGGCCGGGGTGACGACCCGTCACCCTCCCGCCGCCCAGGCCGCCTGGTCATCCACCACAGAACGCAACCGCTCCAATTGCTCAGAAACCCGGGCCGGCGCCGTACCCCCACGAGCACTCCGAGCCGCCAGCGCCCCCTCCACCGTCAGCACATCCCGCACATCCGGCGTCAGCAGCGGCGAGATCTTGGCCAGGTCCTCGTCACTGACCTCGGAAAGCTCGCAGTCATGCACCTGGCACCAGACCACCAGGTGCCCGACGACCTCGTGGGCCTGCCGGAACGGCGTCCCCCGCCGGACCAGCAGCTCGGCCAGGTCGGTGGCCAGCGCGTGCCCGGCGGGCGCGCTGCGCGCCATCAGCTTGGTATTGAACCGCAAGGTGGCCACCAGCCCGGCCAGCGCCGGGAGCACCGTCAGCAGGGTGTCCACGGCGTCGAAGACCGGCTCCTTGTCCTCCTGCAGGTCCCGGTCGTAGGCCAGCGGCAGCCCCTTGAGCGTGGTCAGCAGCCCGGTCAGGCCGCCGATCAGCGGCAGGCCTTGCCCCGGGCCAGCTCGGCGATGTCCGGGTTCTTCTTCTGCGGCATGATCGACGAGCCGGTGGAGTAGGCGTCGTCCAGCTGGACCCAGCCGAACTCGTACGAGGACCACAGCACGATCTCCTCGCCGAGCCGGGACAGGTGCACGCCGAGCAGCGCGGCCGCGAAGCAGAACTCGGCCGCGAAGTCACGGTCGCTGACCGCGTCCATGGAGTTGTCGGCCGCGCGGTCGAAGCCCAGCTCGGCCGCCACCGCGTCGGGGTCGAGCGGCAGCGAGGAGCCGGCCAGGGCACCGGAGCCGAGCGGGCTGACCGCCGCGCGCTTGTCCCAGTCCCGCAGCCGGTCCACATCCCTGGCGAACGACTGCACGTGCGCGAGCAGCTGATGGGCCAGGGACACGGGCTGGGCGTGCTGGAGGTGCGTCATGCCGGGCACCGGGGTGTGCAGGTGGCTGGCCGCCTGCTCCATCAGCGCGGTCTCCAGCTCGGCCAGCCGGGCGGCGACAGACCGGGCGTGGTCACGCAGGTACAGCCGCAGGTCGGTGGCGATCTGGTCGTTGCGGCTGCGGCCCGCGCGCAGCTTGCCGCCCAGCGAGCCGATCCGCTCCAGCAGCCCGCGCTCCAGCGCGGTGTGCACGTCCTCGTCGGAGGCGTCCGGCCGGAACCGGCCGTCGCGGCAGGCCCGGCCCAGGTCCTCGAGCGCGGCCAGCATCCGGGCCAGCTCGGCCTCGTCGAGCAGCCCGGCCCGGTGCAGCACGCGGGCGTGCGCGGCCGAGGCGAGCAGGTCGTACTGGGCCAGCCGCCAGTCGAACTGGACGCTGACCGACAGCCGGGCCAGCGCCTCGGCGGGCCCGGACTCGAACCGGCCGCCCCACAGGCGCAACGCGCCCGGCGACCCGGCCTGCTCCGCCGGCTGCTCGTTTTCCTCGCTCACCCTGGGCTCTCCTGCTCCCGCGATCAAGACGGACTCCCGGCATCATGCCAGCGCGCGCGGACGGTCACAGGATCGGTCCCCCCTGGTAGTCCGTTCCGGTCCGGGACCGCCGCTCGGCCAGCCGCAGCAGCGAGCTGGCCAGCTCGGCCCCGCCGTCCGGGTCGCGGGAGATGACCAGCACGGTGTCGTCGCCGCCCACGGTGCCCAGCACTGACGGCCAGCCCGCGTGGTCGATGGCCGAGGCCAGCAGCTGCGCGGCGCCGGCCGGCGTGCGTACCACGACCAGGTTCGCGCTGGCCTCCGCGGTCACCAGGAGCTCGCCCGCCACCCTGGCCAGCCGCGCGCTCGGGTCGGCCAGCGCGCCCAGCGCGGCGGTCGCGCCCTGGAGCGAGTAGACCAGCCCGCCGTCGGGGGCGCGCAGCCGCACCGCGCCGAGCTCGACCAGGTCACGGGACAAGGTGGCCTGGGTGACGTGCACGCCAAGACCGGCCAGCCGGCTGGCCAGGTCCTCCTGAGAGCGCACCGGCTCGCCCGACCCGGCCAGGATCCGGGTGATCTGGGCATGCCGGGCCGCCTTGGTCACCGGGGCGGCGGCCGTCATCGGGACTCCGCGATCAGCCAGCTCAGCAAGGCCTTCTGGGCGTGCAGCCGGTTCTCGGCCTGGTCCCAGGCCAGGCTCTGCGGCCCGTCCAGCACCGCCGCGGTGATCTCCTCGCCGCGGTGCGCGGGCAGGCAGTGCAGCACCCTGGCGCCGGGCGCGGCCTGGCCCAGCCGGGCCTCGTCCAGCCGGTACGGGACCATGGCCGCGGTCCTGGCCTGCTCCTGGCCCTCCTGGCCCATCGACGTCCAGACGTCGGTGGCCAGGAAGTCGGCGCCCTTGGCCGCCTCGTCCGGGTCGGCGCCGATGCTGACCGAGCCGCCGGTGCGGGCGGCGATGACCACCGCGGTGGCCACCACGGCCGGGGCCGGGGCGTACTGCGCCGGGCCGCAGATCCGCACGTGCATCCCGGCCGTGGCCCCGCCGAGCAGGTAGGAGTGGGCCATGTTGGACGAGCTGTCGCCCAGGAAGGTCAGCGTGACCCCGCTCAGCCGGCCCGCCGCCTCCTGGATGGTCAGCAGGTCGGCCAGGATCTGGCAGGGGTGGAACTGATCGGTCAGCGCGTTCACCACCGGCACCGTGCTGGCTTGCGCCAGCTCGGCCAGCCGGTCCTGGCCGAAGGTGCGCCAGACGATGGCCGACACCTGCCGGCTCAGCACCCGGCCCAGGTCGCCGACGGTCTCCCCGCGCCCGGCGTGGGTGCCGCCGCTGTCGATGACCAGCGGGTAGCCGCCGAGTTCGGCGATGCCGGTCGCGAACGACACCCGGGTGCGCAGCGACGGCTTGTCGAAGATGACCGCCACGGCGCGCGGCCCGGCCAGCGACTGGTCCGCGAACCGGTCGGCCCGCCGCGAAGCCTTGAGCCGGGCGGCCAGCGCGAGCACCTCGGCCTGCTCGGCCGGGGCCAGGTCGTCGTCGCGCAGGAAATGCCGCGGGCTCATCACGCCTCCTGGCCGGCCAGCATGCTGGCCGCGTCGAGGATGCCGGGCAGCGCCGCGGTGAACGTGGCCGCCTCCCGCGCGCTGAGCACCAGCGGCGGCGCGATCCGGACCGCGTCCGGCTGGACCGCGTTGACCAGGAACCCGGAGCGGCGCGCCGCGGCCTCCACCGCGGTGGCCACCGGCGAGGTGAGCGCGATGGCCAGCCACAGGCCGCTGCCGCGCACGCTCGCTGACCAGCGAGTGCCCGGTGGCCTCGATGTCCGCCCGGAGCTGTCCGCCGACCTGCGTCACGCTGGCCAGCAGGCCGTCCTTCTCGATGGTGTCGAGCACCGCGAGCGCCGCCGCGCAGGCCACCGGGTTGCCGCCGAACGTGCTGCCGTGCTCGCCCCGGCTCAGCCCGGTGCCCATGGCGCCCAGGCCGATGCAGGCGCCGATGGGCAGGCCGCCGCCCAGCCCCTTGGCCAGCGTCAGCACGTCCGGCATGACCCCCTCGGCCTGGTGGGCGAACCACACGCCGGTCCGGCCGATGCCGCTCTGGATCTCGTCCAGCACCAGCAGCGCGCCGGCCTGGTCACAGGCGGCCCTGGCCGCCTTGAGGTACCCCGGCGGAGGCGGCACCACGCCGCCCTCGCCCAGGGTCGGCTCCAGGAACACCGCGGCGCAGTCGGCACCCACCGCCTCGGTCAGCGCGGCGGTGTCTCCGTAGGGCACAAACCGAACGTCAACACCAAAGGGCCCGAACGGTACTCGGATGCTGTCCTTACCCGTCATGGCCAGCGAACCCATGCTCCGGCCATGGAAACCGTGCTCGGCCGCGACGATGACCGGCCGCTGCGGCCCCTGCCGCCGGCGGACCAGCTTGAGCGCGGCCTCGTTGGCCTCGGTCCCGGAGTTGGCGAAGAACACCCGGCCGTCGGTGCCGAGCAGGCCCAGCAGCCGCTCGGCCAGCTCGACCTGGCGCTCGTGCAGGTACAGGTTGGAGGTGTGGGCCAGCCGGGCCACCTGCTCGCTGACCGCGGCGACCAGCGCCGGGTGGCCGTGGCCCAGCGAGCTGACCGCGATCCCGGCGATCAGGTCCAGGTAGGAGTTGCCGTCCACGTCCCACACCGTGCAGCCGCTGCCGCGGGCCAGGGCGACCGGGGGGATGCCGTAGGTCAGCATGATGGACGCGGCGTAGCGGTCCTGGAGCTGCTCGGTCGCCGTCATCGTGGGGTCCCTTCCTGGTTGGCACCTTGGCTGGCGGGGTCGGGGACTGGGGCGGGGTCGGGGATGACCATCGTGCCGATCCCCGAGTCGGTGAAGATCTCCAGCAGGACGGCGTGCGGCAGCCGCCCGTCGAGCACGTGGGCCTGGGGCACGCCGCCGCGCACGGCGGTCAGGCAGGCCTCCATCTTGGGGATCATGCCCCCGCCCAGGCTGGGCAGCATCGCGGCCAGCGCGCTGGCGGTGAGCTGGCTGATCACCTCGGGCCCGGCGGCCTGGCCGTCTGGCGAGCCGCCTGGCCGTCGGCCGCCCCCTGGACCTCACCGGGCCAGTTCGCGTACAGGCCGGCCACGTCGGTCAGCACGATGAGCTTGGCCGCGTGCAGCGCCACCGCCACCGCCGCGGCGGCCGTGTCGGCGTTCACGTTGAGCACCTCGCCGCTGTCGCTGCGGGCCACGCTGGAGATGACCGGGATGCGGCCGTCGGCCAGCAGCGCGGCGACCGCGCCGGGGTTGACCGTCTCCACCTCGCCCACCTGGCCCAGGTCGACTGGCTCTCCGTCCGCGGTGGCGTGCAGCCGCCGCGCGGTGAGCAGGTGGGCGTCCTCCCCCGACATGCCCACCGCGAACGGCCCGTGCTGGTTGATCAGCCCGATGACCTCCCGGTTCACCTGCCCGGTGAGCACCATCCGGACCACGTCCATGGCCTCGGGGGTGGTGACCCGCAGCCCGGCCCGGAACGTGCTCTCGATGCCCAGCCGGTCGAGCTGGGCGCTGATCTGCGGCCCGCCGCCGTGCACCACCACCGGCCGCAGCCCGGCGTAGCGCAGGAACACCACGTCCTCGGCGAACGCGGCGCGCAGCGCCTCGTCGGTCATGGCGTTGCCGCCGTACTTGATGACGACGGTCCGGCCATGGAACCGCTCCAGCCAGGGCAGCGCCTCGATCAAGGTGGCGGCCTTGGCCTGCGCGCCAGCATGCAGTGCTGGCTGGCGAGCAGACGGGCCCCTGATGACGCCCGGCCCGTCTGCTGGCGCCGCGGCAACTGGCTGGACGGGAGCGGTCTGGGGTACCGAGGCCTGTTGGGGAGGGGCCTGGGGGGTTGTCATGTGGAGTAGGCCGAGTTCTCGTAGACGTACTGGGCGGTCAGGTCGGTGGTCCGCACGGTGGCTGCGTGCGGGCCCGCCGACAGGTTCACGGTGATGGTCACGTCGCGCGGCCTGAGGTTCACCCCGGCGCGGTCGGCACCGGGGGCGCCGTTGCGGCAGACCCAGACGTCGTTGATGGCCACGTGCAGCTGGTCGGGCTCGAAGATCGCGCTGGTGGTGCCGACGGCGGCCAGCACGCGGCCCCAGTTCGGGTCCTCGCCGTGGATGGCGCACTTGAGCAGGTTGCACCGGGCGATGGCCCGGCCGACGGTCACCGCGTCGTCCTCGCTGGCCGCGCCGATCACCTCGATGGCGATGGCCTTGCTGGCGCCCTCGGCGTCCTGCTGCATCTGCATGGCCAGGCTGGCGCAGACCCCGGCCACCAGCGTGCCGAACTCCGCCGGGTCGGGCCGGACCCCCGAGGCGCCGCTGGCCAGCAGCAGCACGGTGTCGTTGGTCGACATGCAGCCGTCGGTGTCCAGCCGGTCGAACGTGGTGCGCACCGCGCCGCGCAGCGCGGTGTCCAGCTGGCCGGCCGGCAGGTCGGCGTCGGTAGTCAGCACGACCAGCATGGTGGCCAGCGCCGGGGCCAGCATGGCGGCGCCCTTGCCCATGCCGCCGACCACGTAGCCCTGGCCTTCCATAACGCAGGTCTTGGGCACGGTGTCGGTGGTCCGGATGGCGTCGGCCGCGGCCAGCCCGCCGTCCGCGGTCGCGGCGGCCACCGCGGCGTCGATCCCGGGCAGCAGCTTGTCCATGGGCAGGCGGTCGCCGATCAGGCCGGTCGAGCAGACGGCGACCTCGCCCGCGCCGGTCTCGCCCCGTCGGTCTCGTTCTGGCCCGCTGGCTGGCCCGCGCCGGACAGCACCTTGGCCAGGTGCTCGGCCGTGTGATGGGTGTCGGCGAAGCCGGCCGGCCCGGTACACGCGTTGGCGCCGCCGGAGTTGAGCACCACCGCGCGGACCTGGCCGCCCTGCAGCACCTGCTGGCTCCAGAGCACCGGCGCGGCCTTGACCCGGTTGGTGGTGAAGACCCCGGCCGCCGCGGCCGACGGCCCGTCGTTGATGACCACCGCGACGTCCGGCTGGCCAGACTCCTTGAGCCCGGCGGTCACGCCCGCGGCGCGGAACCCCCGTGGTGTGGTGACGCTCACGGGGCGACTCCGCTCACAGTCAGGCCGGCCGTCTCCGGCAGGCCGAGCATCAGGTTGGCGTTCTGCACGGCCTGGCCGGCCGCGCCCTTACCCAGGTTGTCGATGGCGGCCACGACCACGGCCCGCCCGGCCCGCGGGTCGGCGACGGCCTGCAGGTGCACGCCGTTGGAGCCGGCCACGGCGGCGGTGACCGGCCAGGAACCCTCGGGCAGCACGGTCACGAACGGCTCGCCCTGGTAGGCGGCGGTCAGCGCGGCGCGGAGTTCTTCGGTGCCGGTGGACGGATCGGCCAGCCGGGCGGTGCAGGTGGCCAGGATGCCGCGCGGCATCGGCGCCAGGACCGGGGTAAACGACACCGTCACCGGACCGTTCCCGGCCTGGCTGTTCCCGGCCTGGCTGTTCCCGGTCTGGCTGGTCCGGGTCTGGCTGATCTCGGCCAGGGCCTGCTCGATCTCGGCCGTGTGCCGGTGCGTGCCGCCGACCTGGTAGGCCGACATCGACCCCATGACCTCGCTGGCCAGCAGGCTGGCCCGCAGCGACCGGCCCGCGCCCGAGGTGCCCGAGGCCGCGACGACCACGATGTCCTGCGGCTGGGCCAGGCCCGCCGCCACCACCGGGACCAGGGCCAGGATCGCGGCCGTGGCGTAACAGCCCGGCGCCGCTACCCGGTCGGCCGCGCTGACCCGCTCGCGCAGGCCCGGCAGTTCCGGCAGCCCGGTGACCCAGCGGCCGGCGTGCTCGCCGCCGTAGTGCCGGGCCCAGGCCTCCGGATCGGCCAGCCGGAAGTCCGGCCCCAGGTCCACGACCTTGGCCCCGGCCGGGATGCTGGCCGCCAGCGCGGCCGACTGCCCGGCGGGCAGCGCCGCGAAGACCAGGTCGCAGCCGTCCAGCCGGGACCTCTCATGCGGCTCGAACACCCGCCCGGCCAGCGCGGGCACCCCGGCCAGGTGCGCGTGCACCGCGCCGACGGGCTGGCCCGCGCTGCTGTCCGCCGTGACCGGGCCGATCTCCAGGTCCGGGTGCCCGGCCAGCAGGCGGAGCAATTCCCCGCCGGCGTACCCGCTCGCCCCGGCCACCGCGACCCGCGCGCCCATGCACCCTCCCGCTATCCGCCGCTATCCGTCTGCCGTTTTCCGCTCGCCGCGCGGGCTGCCCGGTCGGCCAGCCCGCTTCGACGGTCCCGCCGCCCGGCGAGCACGCTGTCCGGCGAGCACGCTGCCCGGCGAGCACGCTGCCCCGACGGTCACGCTGCTCGACGGCCGCGTGACCGGGACAGCCGCGTGGCCACGACTGCCGCGTTGCTGAATTAGTATGCAATGGTCGTTGTGAATATGCAAACCTGGGGACGGGGCGTCATGGCGGTTATCCAGGCCGGGTTGGGCCTGCGCGAGCCGAGACGGCATGATGATCCCCCGGAAGGGAGATCGCACATGCATCCGCGCTGGTCCCTGAGCGACGTTTCCCTGCGGCTCCCGGTGCCGCTCAGGCTTGCCTTGCTGGTCACGGCGGTCGGCCTCGCCGCCGCGGCCTGCGGCCCGTCCGGGCACAAGACGGCCAGTGGCGGCACGCACACGCCGACGGCCACCCAGTGCGGCACCGCCCGCACGCCCGCCAACGTGCCGGTCAAGGTGGAGATCACCAAGGGTCAGATTGGCTGCCCGGCGGCCATGTCCGTGGAGCACCAGTACCGCAAGGCGATCCTCGACGGCAAGGGCCCCGGGGCGGGCGGCGGCGGTCCGGTGAACGTCGGCGGCTGGCAGTGCCGCGTCTACCCGACGCCCGAGGTGCTCAAGACGGGCCGGGCCTCCCGCTGCACCCGCGACGGCGCCGAGATCCTGGCCGTCCTCCCCACCCCCAGCTAACCGGCCCGCCTCACCCGGACAGCCCTGCGCCCCGAGGCCTTGCGCACCCTGTGACCCAGGGTGCGCCTGGTGCAGCGCACGATGACCCCTCCGTTGCGGGTACATCCACAAGCGATCTTGATGCTGATGTGGCTACTGGTGCTGCTGAGGGCGGCGGCGAGGGCCGGCGGGGCCGACCCGGCGCGGCAGGGTGGCAGGCGGGTTGTGGGTGCTTAGTTACCTACACCCCGCTGTAGGTAACGAAGCACCCACAACCCGATCTTGGAGCGGGGGCGGTTGCTCGCGGGGCAGACGGGCGGGCTATGAGCTGCGGAGGACGGCGCCGGTGCGGCGGGCGGCCTCGGCGACCGCCGCCTCGCGGGCCTGGCTGGCCTCGTCGGCGGTGAGGGTGCGGTCCGGGGCCCGGAACCGCAGGGTGTAGGCCAGGGACTTGCGCCCCTCGCCGACCTGGTCGCCGGTGTAGACGTCGAACAGCCGGAGGTCCTCCAGCGCGATGTCCCCCGCGCCCGCCGCGCGCCGGCGGTCAGCGCGGCGGCCACGTCGCCGGCGGGCACCGTGTCGGCCACGATCAGCGCGACGTCCTGGGTGGCGACCGGGTAGCCGGAGATCTCCGGGGCCTGCACCGGGCCGAGCAGCCCGGCGGCCGTCTCGATCACCGACATGTCCAGCTCCGCGGCAGCGGTCCGGGCGGGCAGCCCGAACGCCGCCGTCACCCGCGGGTGCAGCTCGCCGGCATGCCCGGCCAGCCACTCGTGACCGCCCTCGCCGTGCACGATCAGCGCGGCGCAGCGGCCGGGGTGCCACGGCTCCTCCTGCTCGGCGCGGACCGAGAACGACACCCGGCTGACCTCGAGCACCTGCCGGGCGGCCTCGATGGCGTCCTGCCATCCGGCCCGCCGGCCGGGGCCCCACCAGCCGGACAGCTCGCGGTCGCCGGCCAGCACCACGGCCAGGTGCAGCGGCTGGTCGGGGAGCGCGGCCTCGAGCTGGCCCTGCATCTCGGGGCTGGGCGCCTGGTCCACGCCCGGCATGGGCGCGACCTTCGGTCCGTCGGGGCCGGGCCGGAACACCAGCCCGGTCTCGAACAGCCCCAGGTCGGTGAAGCCGCGGCCGATGTTGCGCCCGAGCACCCGCAGCAAGCCGGGCAGCAGCACGGTGCGCAGCAGCGGCTCGTCGTCGCTGAGCGGGTTGGCCAGGGCCAGCGCCTCGCGCCGCGGGTCATCGGCGGGCAGCAGCAGCCGGTCGAAGTCGGCGGGCGACACGAACGGGTAGCTGATGGCCTCGACGAAGCCAGTGGCGGCCAGCGAGCGCCCGGTGGTACGCCGCAGCCGCTGCCGCTCGGTCAGCCCCCGGCCGGCCGCGGCGCGCGGCGCGCGGACCGGGATCTGCTCGTAGCCCTCCAGCCGGATGACCTCCTCGGCCAGGTCGGCCGGGTCGGTCAGGTCGGGCCGCCAGGACGGCGGCACCACCGTGAGCACGCTCCCGGACCGGTCGTGCCGGCCGTGGTCGTGGCGGGCGTGCGCGCCGGCGCCGTCCGCGGCCGCCGCGGCCTCGGGCGTGCCGACGGCGGTCTGGATGACGTCGCAGCCGACCTGCTCCAGCCGCCGGATCACGGTGCCGAGCCCGTAGACCATGCCGGCCACCTGATCGGGGTAGTCGGCGCCCATCACGATGGAGACCTCCCCGATGGGCGCGCTGGCGTAGGAGCAGCCCTCGACCACCAGGCCGCCCGCCAGCTCGCTGAGCAGGGCCACGGCCCTGGCCGAGGCGCGCAGCTGGAGCTCGTGATCCACGCCGCGCTCGAACCGGGCCGAGGCCTCCGAGCCGAGCTTGTGCCGCCGGCTCATCCGGGCCGTGCCGCGGGCCGAGAAGTGCGCGGCCTCGATGACCAGCTCGCGCGAGGACCCGGTGACCTCGGTGGCCAGCCCGCCCATGGTGCCGGCCAGCGAGATCGGCCCCGAGTCGTCGGTGATCAGGATGTCCTCGGGGTCCAGGTCGCGGACCACGTGGTCCAGCGTCTCCAGCCGCTCCCCCGGCCGGGCCCGGCGCACCACGATCGGCCCGGTCAGCCGGTCCCGGTCGAACGCGTGCAGCGGCTGGCCGAGCTCCAGCATCAGGTAGTTGGTGACGTCCACGGCCAGCGACACGCTGCGCTGCCCGGCCCTGGCCAGCCGGACCAGCATGCGCAGCGGGGTCCGCACGGCCGGGTCGATGCCGCGCACCTCGCGCAGCACGAACCGGTCACAGGCCGTCGGGTCCTCGATGCTGGCCGGCCAGACCTCGTCGGAGATCCGGTTCACGTACGGCGGCAGGCCCGTATCCGCCGGGTCGGTGTACGCGGCGCCGTAGGAGATGGCCAGCTCCCTGGCCACGCCGCGGACCGACAGCGCATACCCCTTATCCGGGGTGACATTGACATCCATAACAATGTCGCGCAGGCCACCGTACGCAACGAAGTCGGTACCCAGGGGCGCGTCTGGGGCAAGCACCATGATGCCCGAGTGATCATCGCCCAGGGCCAGCTCGGCCGCGGAGCAGATCATCCCCTCGGAGATCTTCCCGTAGGTCTTGCGGGCCCCGATCTCGAACCCGCCGGGCAGCGTGGCGCCCGGCAGCGCCAGCGGCACCCGGTCGCCGGCCGAGAAGTTGGTCGCCCCGCAGATGACGTGCCGCTCCTGGCCGTCGCCGGTGGAGACCTGGCAGTACCGGACGGGCTTGCGGAAGCCGGTCAGCTCCTCGACCTCGAGCACCTCGGCCACCACCACGCCGGTGATGTCGTAGCCGACGCGCTCGACGGACTCGACCTCCAGGCCGCACGCGGTCAGCCGCCGGGCCACGTCGTCGGCGTCCACGCTGTCAACGTCCGCGCCGTCGACGCCGCCGGACCCGATCGCCGCGTACTCCAGCAGCCAGGACAGGGGAATCCGCATTACGCCTCCATTCCGAATGCCCGGCTGAACCGCACGTCACCCTCGAGGGTGTCCCGGATGTCGGTCACCCCGTCGCGGATCATCAGCGAGCGCTCGATGCCCAGGCCGAAGGCGAACCCGCTGTACCGGTCCGGGTCGATGCCGCAGGCCACCAGCACCCGGGGGTTGACCATGCCGCAGCCGGCGATCTCGATCCAGCCCTGCGACCGGCACACCCGGCAGGGCGCCCCGCCCGGCCGGGTGGAGGCGCCGCGGCAGACGTGGCACTCCATGGACACGTCGGCGGACGGCTCGGTGAACGGGAAGTAGTCCGGCCGCAGCCGGGTCCGCAGCCCCTCGCCGAACATGGCGTCGACGAACGCGCGGATCGCGCCGCGCAGGTCGGCCATGGTCAGGCCCTCATCCACGGCCAGGCACTCGATCTGGTGGAAGACCGGGCTGTGCGTGGCGTCCAGCGTGTCGGTGCGGAAGCACTTGCCCGGGCTGACCACGTAGAGCGGCAGCGGCCGGTTCAGCATGGCCCGGATCTGCACCGGCGAGGTGTGGGTGCGCAGCACGACGCCGGACCGCTCGCTGCCGTCGGGCGCGGCCACGAAGATGGTGTCGTACATCTCCCGCGCCGGGTGGTCCGGCGGGAAGTTCAGGGCGTCGAAGTTGTACCACTCGTCTTCGACCTCGGGGCCCTCGGCGACCTCGTAGCCCATGTTCACGAAGACGTCGGTCAGCCGCTCGGCGACGGTGGTCACCGGGTGCCTGGCCCCGGCCGGCTGCCGGTCCCACGGCAGCGTGACGTCAACGGCCTCCTCGACCAGCACCCGCCGGTCGCGCTCGGCCTCCAGCTCGGCCTGCCGCTCGGTGAGCGCCTGCCGGATCGCGGCCCTGGCCGCGCCGACCCGCTTGCCGGCCTCGGCCCGCGCGGCGGGCGGCAGCGCGCCGATCTCGGCGTTGGCCAGGGCGATGGGCGCGCGGTCACCGGCGTGCGCCAGCCGGGCCGCCTTCAGCTCGTCCAGGGTCGACGCGGCGCCGATCGCGGCCAGCGCCGCGTCGGTCATGCGCTGTACCTCATCCGGGGCCAGCGCCGCCACCTCCACCGGGTCGTAGGTCTTATTCGGTGCGGACATCGCGGTCTACTCTCCTGCGGTCAGCAAAATGTCATCGGAGCCCGCGCGGCCATCCGCCACGCGTGCCATCGCCACGTCAGGACTACCCCCACGGCCCCGGTGGTCCGGTGACCCGCCGGGCTCTCGCTCAGCAGCCAGGCGGCCAGGGAGCAGCTGCCTGCGGCCCGCCAGTCAGCCGAAGTCAGGCTTGACGGCGGGCATGGTAAATCGGAACGCCGCACCGCCGCAGTCGGCCTGGCCCACCTCGATGGTCCCGCCGTGCGCCTCCACCAGGCCCTTCACGATGAACAGCCCGAGGCCAGCGCCGCCACGCCGCTTGGCCCGCCAGAACCGGCGGAAGACACGCGAAGCCATCTCGGGCGCGATGCCAGGCCCCTGGTCGCAGACGGATACCGCCACCCCAGGAGTACCCGCCACCACGACCGGCTCCACCACAGTTGTAACCGTACCAGCACCGTGCCGGATGGCGTTCTCGATCAGGTTGGCCAGGATCTGGTCGACCTTGTCGCCGTCCAGCCAGGTCTCGGGCAGGTCAGCGGCCGCCTCGATGCGGAACCGGTCCTCGGGGTCGCCCGCCGCGACCCGGCCGCTGATGACCTTGCGCACCCGGGCCGGGATGTCGACCAGCTCGCGGTGCACCTCGATGCGCCCGGCCTCGATCCGTGACACGTCCAGCAGCTCGGTGATCAGCCGGGTCACCCGGTCGGCGTCCGAGTTGACCGTCTCCAGCATGACCACTTTCTGGTCGTCGGTGAACCGGGGCCACTTGGCCAGCAGCGTGGCCGTGAATCCCTTGACGCTGGTCAGCGGGGAGCGCAGCTCGTGGGCGACGGTGGAGACCAGGTCGGCCCGGCTGCGCTCGAGGCGGGTTCGCTGCTCGGTGCCGCGGATCGTGATCATGATGCGGCGGACGGCGCCCGGCTCGCGGTGCCAGTCCTCGCGCGGGCCGCAGCGCGGGCTGCGCACGTAGCCCACGCACACCAGCAGCTCGGTGCCGTCGGGCAGGAACAGCGAGCACTCCGGGTGGCGGGTGCGGGTGGTCAGGCCGCCGTAGGGCTGGGTCTTGGTCCACCAGCAGCGCTCTTCGGCGTCCTGGAGCGGCAGCACCAGGCGGATGTCGTGGCCGATGGCCTCGGCGGGGCTGATACCGGTCAGCCGGGCGGCCGCGCGGTTGAAGACGGTGATCCGCCCGCCCTGGTCGGCGACGATCAGCCCGTCGGGAATGTCGTCGGGGTCGACCGCGACGCCGAAGGGATCCGAGGCCGCCGCGGGCACGCCCGCCGGGACACTCGCCTGACCCGACACCATCCCGTTCACCTGTCCGCCGCCTCCGGGGCCCACTCCCCCGGCAGGACCCAGCTGCCGCTCCGCGGATCCGGGGGTTACCCGCGGGCTGGCACCGCCGCGTCATCCGGCCACCACACCGTGACCCTGACCGGGGTCACCAATGACGCAACGTGATCAGACTCTAGCGTGCCCGGCCGGTGGTGTGGCACCCCAGGAGTAGCCAAAGCGGCAAACGGTTGCAGAATTTCACCTGACTGCGCCGTCTGTGTCGGTCTGACCAGGAGTGTCACGGGGCGCGACACAGTCTCAGAACCGAGCGACGCAGTCTCAGAAACGATGGTCTCAGTCCCGCTCCGCGCGCTGCCGCGCGGCATCGCGCTCCGCGGTCGGCCGCGCGGCCGACGGATAGAGGGACCCGGCCGACGCGTACAGGCAGACGGCCGCGGCCGCGGCCAGGTTGAGGCTCTCGGCCCGGCCGTAGATGGGCACCGCGACGGCCAGGTCGGCCAGCGCCAGCAGGTCAGCGGGCAGGCCCCAGGCCTCGTTGCCGAACAGCCAGGCGGTCGGGCCGGCCAGCCACTCGTTCGCGCCGCCGGGGTCCAGCACCTGGTCCGCGGCGCCGTCGGCGGCCAGCAGCCGCAGCCCGGCACCGCGCAGCGCCGCGGCCACCTCGCCGGGCTCGGGCCCGGCCACCACCGGCACGTGGAACAGGCTGCCGGCCGAGGAGCGGACGCACTTGCTGTTGTACGGGTCGACGGAGGCCGAGGTGAAGATCACGCCCTCGGCCCCGGCGGCGTCGGCGGTGCGGAGCACGGTCCCGGCGTTGCCGGGGTCGCGCACGTTGGCCAGCACCGCCACCAGCCGCGGCGAGCTGGCCAGCAGCTCGGCCAGCGACACGTCGATGAACCGGCAGACGCCGAGCAGGCCCTGCGGGGTCACCGTCTGGGCCAGCTCGGTCATGACCTCGCCGCTGACCAGGTGGACCGGCACGCCCAGCGCGACGGCCGCCTCGACCACGTCGCCGTGGCGATCCCTGGCGGCGCTGGTCGCGAACAGCTCGGTCAGCACGCCCGGCCGGCCCAGCGCCTCCCGCACCGCCTGCGGTCCCTCCGCGAGGAAGGACCGCGAGCGCTCACGGAAGGCCCGCTTGGCCAGCTGCCGGGCGGCCTTCACCCGCGGCGACCTGATGCTGGTTACCTCGGCGGTCGTCGCGGGGGCCCGCCGCTCGTCACGCAGCGGGCGGTCACGCACCTGGTGATCAGGCAGCGGCGGTGCCCAGGTCGGCGGGCAGCGCCTGACGCGCCACCTCGACCAGCGCGGTGAAGGCCTGCGGGTCGGCGACGGCCAGCTCGGCCAGCATCCGCCGGTCGACCTCGACGCCAGCGATCTTCAGGCCCTGGATGAACCGGTTATAGGTCATGCCCTCGGCCCTGGCGGCGGCGTTGATCCGCTGGATCCACAGCCGCCGGAACGCGCCCTTGCGATCCTTGCGGTCGCGGTAGGCGTAGGTCATGGAGTGCAGGGACTGCTCCTTGGCCTTGCGGTACAGCCGGGACCGCTGGCCCCGGTAGCCGCTCGCCCGCTCGAGGACGACCCTGCGCTTCTTGTGAGCATTGACAGCCCGCTTCACGCGTGCCATTAGTTCGACTCCCTGCTTCCGTTAGTGGCGGGCCGGGTCACTTTCCCAGCAGTCGCTTGATCTTCTTGGTGTCGGCGGGCGCGAGCACGACCTCGGGCTTGAGGCGCCGGGTCCGCGAGCTCGGCTTGTGCTCGAGCAGGTGCTTCCGGTTGGCCCGGCGGCGCATGACCTTGCCCGTGCCCGTCAGCCGGAACCGCTTGTTGGATCCGCTGTGCGTCTTCATCTTCGGCATGTCGCCGTGTCTCCGTTTCCGCGTGCCCGGGGCAGCGCTCATTGGCGTGCCTAGGGCACGGTCGTCCTCGTGCCCTGCGGCACGTCGTTCCTCAGCATGCCAGGGGCATGCTATTCAGCCGGCCCGCCGGAAGGGGTCCGGCCGGGTCATTCGGGCACGCGGGCCCGTTGCGGCAGGCACATCCGGGCCAGGGCCCGGCGGGTGCCTGCCGCGAGTCCTAGTCCGCCGGGTCGGTCGGCTTGGCCGCTCCGCCGGCGCTGTCGGCCCGCTGCGCGGGCACCGGGCTCACCGGCCGCGGTCGCGGCGCGCTGGGCCGGGGCGCACCGGGGCGGGGCGCACTCGGCCGCGGCGCGCTCGGCCGCGGGCTGCCGGTCTGCGGGGCGCTCGGCCTCGGGGTCGGGCTGCCAGAGCCCGCCGGGGCCGGCGAACCGCTGGCCTGGCCACCGGGGGCAGCCGGCCGGGGCGCGGGCCGCGGCGGTCCGGGCCGGGGCGCGGCGCCGGGCGCCGAGGGCCGGGGCGTGCTCGGCCGCGGGGTCGACGCGGGCCGGGATCCGGCCGAAGTGGCCGGGCGCGGCGCGGCGCTGTCCTGGCGCGGCGAAGTCGACGGACGCGACGAGGCCGGGCGGGCCGACGCCGGGCGCTGGGCGGCCTGCGAGGAGGCCGGGCGCGGCTCGGCCGCGGCGGGAGCCTCGGTCACGGGCTCGGCCGGCGCACTAGCGGCGGCAGCCTCGGGCTCGGGCTCGGGCCGGCGCGCTCACCGGAGGCGCTGACGCCGCGATGGTCGCCGCTCGGGCGGCCACACGCTCGGCCCGCTCTTCCCGCGCGGGATGCTCGGGCTTCGCCTCGGGCCGGGCATCGGCCTTCCGCTTGTGCGGCCCGATCACCATGATCATGTTCCGGCCGTCCTGCTTCGGCTGGGACTCGACGAAGCCAAGCTCCTCGACATCGCCCGCCAGGCGCTGGAGCAGCTTGAAGCCGAGTTCCGGCCTCGACTGCTCACGGCCGCGGAACATGATCGTGACCTTGACCTTGTCCCCCGCCTTGAGGAACCGCTCGACGTGGCCCTTCTTGGTGCCGTAGTCGTGCGGGTCGATCTTCGGCCGGAGCTTGATCTCCTTGATGACCGTCTGAGCCTGGTTCTTCCGGCTCTCCCGGGCCTTGAGCGCTGACTCGTACTTGAACTTGCCGTAATCCATCAGCTTGGCCACCGGGGGCCGGGCGTTCGGGGCGACCTCAACCAGGTCGAGATCCCCGTCCTGGGCCAGCCGGAGCGCGTCATTGATGGCAACAATGCCGATCTGCTCGCCAGCGGGCCCGACGAGCCGCACCTCGGGTACACGGATGCGCTCGTTGATACGTGGTTCGGTGCTGATGTGACCTCCAGTGTCACCTTGTTCTCCTGTACCGGGACCATCCCGGTGCAGAACCTGCCTGGTGCCTCCTGGCCAAAAGCAGAAGGCCCCGCACGCCTTGCCTGCGGGGCCACCACGTGCAGGAAGCCCGCCCGGTCCAAGTGACCAGGGATGGCACCCGCGACGCACCGGTCAGCCCGCGAACGAGCCGACGACGACGCGCCCGGCCTTATCAGCCAGCCCTGCGGCTAGCTGACCGCCGGCCGGCCCGAACGAGCTAGCCGGCCAGTGACCCGCCAGCGCTAGCTGGCTAGGTGGGAGGCGGCCGAGGTGGTCCTCCGCTTGCATGCCCGGCGCGTCGTGTGCTGACACTCCCCGCGCCGCAAGACGCGGAACTAACGTGCCGGTCAACACAACCACGCCACACATGGTCGTCCGCTAAGACTAACGCATGTATCCCCCTGCTGGTATTCCCGCAGCGCCCGGCTCGTCCGTGCTGACGCCGAAATGTCCGGAACCGGGCTGGGCGGATGCGGCCTAGGCGGACGCGGTCCGGCCGGAACGGGCTGGGCGGACGCGGGCTAGGCGGACGCGGTCCGGCGGGCCAGCGCGGCCCGGCCGGCCTCGCGCATGGCGCCCGTCGGGGCGTCCTGGCCGGTCATCAGCTCCACCTGACGGGCGGCCTGGTGCAGCAGCAGCTCAAAGCCGCCGGATACCGACGCTCCGGCCGCGGCCGCCGCCTCGGCCAGCCGGGTCGGCCAGGGGTGATAGATCACGTCTAGCACGGCGGCGGGAGCGAGGGTCCCGGCCCGGATCCGGTCGGCGTAGACGTCGGCCGCTCCGGCGGGGACGGTGGAGATCAGCAGGGGCCAGGCAGGCTCTGCAGACTCCGCGTTAAACGGGACGAGACGGACATTTATTCCCAGCCGCCCGGCCACCTCCTGCAGCCGGTCCGCGGTGGCCGGGTTCCGGACCGCGACCGTGACCTCGGCCACGCCCAGGCCGCGCAGCGCGCCGAGCGCGGCGCAGGCGGTGGCGCCGGCCCCCAGGACCAGGGCCGAGCCGGCGGTGGTGATCCCGGCCTCGGCCAGCGCGGTGATCATGCCGGGCACGTCGGTGTTGAAGCCCAGGCGCCCGCCGTCGGCGAAGACCACGGTGTTCGCGCCGCCTACCTCGGCGGCCAGCGTCTCGGCCTGGTCCAGCAGCGGCAGCACGGCCCGCTTGAGCGGCATGGTCAGCGACAGCCCGGCCCAGTCCGGGCCCGAGCGAGTCCAGCAGCCCAGGCAGCGCGGCCTCGTCGCACTCGATGGCCTCGTAGTCCCAGTCACGCAGGCCCAGCGCCCGGTAGGCGGCCCGGTGCAGCACCGGGGAGAGCGAGTGGCTGATCGGCGAGCCGAGCACGGCCGCGTGCTGGCCGGCGATGATCAGATCCCGTTCTTCTTGGCCTCGTTGCTCCAGATCTTGAACTGGCTAGAGCTGCCCGTGAACTTGGTCAGGCCGGACTTGTTAATGGTGATGAAGTACAGCCACTTCTCGGTCTCCGCCGTCTTCGGCGCGGGATGCAGCACGGCCTCGATCGCCGCGATGTCCGGCGACTCGATCGGGCCGGGCGGCAGGCCATCGTGCAGGTTGGTGTTGTAGGGGGTGTTCGTCTCCAGCTGCTTCGTGGTCATGCTGAAGCCGTGGATGCCCAGGCCGTACTCGATCGTCGAGTCCAGGTTGAGGGCCATCGGGATGTTGAGCCGGTTGTCGATGACCCGGGCCACGTCCGGGTAGTACTTGGTCTGGGTGCCGACCTCGGCCATCAGGATGCTGGCCTCGGTGATGACCTGGACCTCGGTGAATCCGGCCTTCCTGGCCGCGACGGCCAGGTTGAGGCTGGCGGTCTGCGACTTGAACTGCGCCACCATGGCCTGCAGCATCTGGAGCGGGGTGGTGTGGGGCTTGAACGAGTAGGTGCCCGGGTACAGGTAGCCCTCAGCCAGCGGGTACTTCGAGCCCACGGCTTTGGTTCCCACGAACGAGGGCAGGCCCAGCGCCTTGGTGTTGTTCAGGTCGGCCTGGACCTCCTGGGCCGGCACGCCATAGTCGTTGGCCAGCTCGGTGACGATGTCCGAGGTACGGCCGCCGAGGAAGAAGCTGGTCGGGGTCGTGATCCGCGACTTGCGGCTGAGCAGCAGCTTCCAGGCGTCGGTCGACGTTCATATGCTTGCGCAGCCGGAGACTTGCCCGGGTGCAGGCCCGCGCCGGCGTTCTGCTTGGCGATGTCGATGAACGGCTGGGTAGCCGCGATGACTCCCAGCTTGACCAGGCTCGGGGGCGAGGATGGCCGCGGTGTCGCCGGAGTCGACCTGACGTCGACCTGGCCGTAGCCCTGACCGGTGTAGTTGGCGTGCCGGGCCGAGTACCAGCTGACCGCGAAGTAGCCGCCCGCGCCGAGCAGGACCAGCACGACGATCAGCGAGATCAGCGGGGCCGCGAACTTGCCCTTGCGCCGCTTGCGCCGGGACGGCGGGTCCACGTTGTCGTCGCTGCCGAAGCCCTGGAAGAAGCCCTTGTGCTGGCTCTCGTCGGCCCACTCGGGGCCGTCGGCAGCCGCCGGGTCGCGCTCGTCCCGCGCATCGGCGCCGTGCCCGCGGCCGCCGGACCGCGAGCCGGGCCGCCGGCCGCGGGCGGCCGCCTCGGCGGGCTCGGCGAACTGTCCGCCGGCGTCGTACTGGTCGGCGCCGCGCGGGCCGCCGGGACGGCGCGCGTCGGGCGGCGGGCCGCCGTGGCGGGGGTCCTGAGCCCAGGGGGCCGCCCCGGCCGGGCCAGCGGCGTCGAAGCCACCGGGCTGGTCCTCGTAGCGGCGGGGGCTGGTGAATTCGTCCGGGGCGTCATAACCGGATCCGCCGCCGGGCGCGGCGGTGCGGAAGCTGGCTGTCGCGCCGGGGCTGGCGGCGCCGAAGCCATCGGGAGCGCCGAAGCCATCGGCCCGGGCCTGCGGGTCCCGGTCAGCGGCGGGCCGGTAGCTGCCGGACGCGTCGTTCTCCCAGGGCGAGGTGGCGCCGGGTCCGGTGGCCGGGCCGGCGCCGGGGCCAGCCGGCGGCCAGCCCCGCGCGTCGGCGGCGGAGGCGCCGTTGGTGCCGGGCAGCGGCAGGCCGGGCAGTGAGCCCTGGCTGTCGTAGGGGTCGCGGCCGGGCGGGTAGTTCGTCCAGCTGGCGGTGTCCTCGCCGTCGTAAGGGGTGCGCGGCAGCGGCCGGGCCGGGTCGGGCCGGCCGAGCGGGTCGGGCCCGCTCAGCGGGTCTTGGGTGGCGAACCGTCCGGTGGCGGCGCCGGGGCCGGTGGCCGGGCCGGCTGAGCCGCGGCCGTAGGGGTCGGCCGCGCCGTACGGGTCGGCCGGGCCGCGAGGGTCGGCATAGCCGGGCTGCGGGCCGGAGGCGTCGAGCGGGCCGCCGGACGGGCGATAGGGGTCCTGCGGTCCGGTCGGGGGCCGCCCGCCGGACGGATCCTGCGGCCCGGCGGAGTAGCGCGGGTCGGCCAGGTCCTGCGGGCCGGTCGCGTAACGACGGTCGGCGGGGTCCCGCGGTCCGGTCGCGTACGGGGGGTTCCGCGGGTCCTGCGGTCCGGTCGCGTACGGCGGGCTCCCCGGGTCCTGCGGTCCGGTCGCGTACGGCGGGCTCCCCGGGTCCTGCGGTCCGGTCGCGTACGGCGGGCTCCCCAGGTCCTGCGGACCGGTCGAGTAGCGCGGGTCCGGCGGTCCGGCTGAGTACCGCGGGTCCCCCGCGTCCTGCGGCCCCGTGGGGTAGCGCGGGTCGGGCTGGTGGTGGCGGCCGGTGCGGCCGGCCGGGTGGCGCCCGGGTTGTGGGCGCCCGGCTGCGGGCCGGTGTGGTCCGCGGTACCCGCCGGGCCGTAGGGGTCGGCGGGCCCGAAGGCGTCGGGGCGGCCGTAAGAGTCAGCCGGACCATAGGGGTCCGCGGGGCCGTACGGGTCGGCCGCGCCGTACCGGCTCGCGCCCCCCTGCTGGTCGCCGGGGCCGTAGGGATCGGCCGGGCCGTAGGGGTCAGCCGGGCCGCGGGGGTCAGCCGGGCCGCGGGAGGTGTCCGCGGGACCGTAGGGATCGGCGGGACCGTAAGGGTCAGCCGGGCCATAGGGGCCGGGGGCGGGCTGGTCGTAACCGCCTGTCTGGCCCTGGCGGCCGGCCGGGCCGTAACCGTTGGCGGCATAAGGGTCGGCCGGGCCGTAGGGGTCGGCCGGACCGTACGGGTCGGCCGGGCCGGCCGAGCTGTGGCGGCCCGAGCCGGGCGCGCCGTCGCTGGGCGCGCCGGGCTGGCCGTAGGGCTCCGGCGGACTGTACGGGTCAGCCGGGCCGTAGGGGCTGGCGCCGTAGCCGCTGGCACCGGGCTCGGCCGCGTAGCGGTCCGGGCTGCCATAGGGGTCAGGTGATCCCGCGAAAGGGTCGGCCGGGCCGTAGGGGTCGCTGATCCGCTGCTGCGGACCCGACACCGGGGGCGGCCCGTAGCCCCCGGGTGGCGGCGGGTAGGGCGGGAGCGAGTCGCTGCTGTCGTCGTCGGGCGCGCCATGGCGGCCGCGCCGCCCGCGCCGCTCGGGGTCCTCGGGCCAGTTGCTCGGGTCCCTGGCTACCCGGCTGCGCCCGGAGTCCCAGCCGCCCTCGCGTCCGTCCCGGCTCAATGCGTCCCCCCTCGGGCGGGCACGTCGGCCACGGGCTCGCCAGCAGGCCGGCCGGTGGAGCGCTCGGTGTCCAGCGCGCTCTGGAGCAGTAGCGCGGCGGCGGCCTGGTCCACGACCGGCCGCCTGGCCTTGGCGTCGCGGCCGCCCCGGCGCAGTGCGTCGTGGGCCAGGACGGTGGTGAACCGCTCGTCGACCAGCCGCACGGGCACGGGCGCGATCCGGGCCGCCAGCGCGGCGGCGAAGCCCCGCGCGTCGGCGGCGGACTTCCCCTCCCGGCCCGACAGCCCGGTGGGCAGGCCGACGACGACCTCCATGGCCTCGCGCTCGGCGGTCAGCCGGGCCAGCTCGTCAACGTCGCCGCGACCGCGACTGACGGTAGCGACCGGGCTGGCCAGCAGGCCGCCGGGGTCGCAGGCGGCCACCCCGATCCGGGCCAGCCCCACGTCAATGGCAAGCCTGATCCCCGGCCTCAAAGGCTGGTCACCACTGTGCTGCCTGGCTGGTCAACACTGTGCGGCGAACTGGTTTCGGTCCGGACAAATATCTCATCACGGACACAAAGAAGCTGCGACACGGTCTCACAGTACGCCACCCCTGACCAGTTTATCCCTAATCGCCGAACCCACCACGCGGAAGGACTCGGCGATTGTCTGGGCGGCCTGATCACCGAGCGGGGCGCCGCCGCCCTGCGCGACATCGTCCTTGCCGCCGCCCCGGCCGCCCAGGACTCCGGTGGCGGTGAGCACGAGCTGGCCGGCCTTCAGGCCGGCCGCCCGGGCCGCGTCGTTGAGGGCCACCACGACCGTGGGCCGGTCGGCGGGCACGCCGGCCACCACGACCACGCCGGGCCGGTCCGGGTCCAGCCGGCCGCGCACGTCCAGCGCCACCTTGCGGATCCCGTCGGCGGGCGTGCCGTCGGGCACCTGGTAGGCCACGTACGACGCCCCGGCCACGTCCTCCGCCCCGCTGGCCAGCTCGCCCGCGTTGCCGAGCAGCGCCGCGGACTGGAGCCGCTGGAGGTCACGCTCGGCGTCGCGGAGCCGGGTCACGATGGAGGAGATCCGCTCGGGCAGCTCCTCGCGGCGGGCCTTGAGCTGCTCGCTGAGCTGGCCGACCAGGGCGCTCTCGCGGGCCAGGAAGCGGAACGCGTCGATGCCGACCAGGGCCTCCACGCGGCGTACCCCGGACCCGATCGAGGACTCGCCCAGGATCTTGACCAGGCCCAGGTTGCCCGACCGGGGCACGTGGGTGCCGCCGCACAGCTCGCGGGAGTAGTCGCCGACCTCGACCACGCGCACCTGGTCGCCGTACTTCTCGCCGAACAGCGCCAGGGCGCCCATGGCCCGCGCCTCGTCCAGCGAGGTGTGGAAGGCGCGGACCTCCAGGTCGTTGACGAGCACCTGGTTGACCTCGTCCTCGGCGTCCTTGAGCACCGCGGGCGGCACCGCGCCCATGGCGGTGAAGTCGAACCGGAACCGGCCCGGCGCGTTCTCCGAGCCGGCCTGCGCGGCGGACTCGCCGAGCGCGCCGCGGAACGCGCGGTGCACCAGGTGGGTCGCGGTGTGCGAGCGGGACACCGCGCGCCGCCGCTCGATGTCGATCTCGGCGTGCACCTGGTCGCCGACCACGATCTCGCCCGCGGTGACCCGGGACCGGTGCACGATCAGCCCGGCCACCGGGGCCTGCACGTCCAGCACCTCGATCCGGGCCCCGTCACCCGCGCCGCTGCCGGCCGAGGTGATCAGGCCGGCGTCGGCGAGCTGGCCGCCGCCCTCGGCGTAGAACGGGGTGCGGTCCAGCACCACGTCGACCTCGGTGCCCGCGCCCGCCGACGGCACCGAGGCGCCGTTCAGCAGCAGGCCGGTCACGGTGGCGTCGCCGGCGATCTCGTCGTAGCCGGTGAACACGACCCGGCCGGAGGTGTCCAGGATCTGCGCGAAGGCCGAGATGTCGGCGTTGCCGGTCTTCTTGCCCGCGGCGTCGGCCTTGGCCCGCTGCCGCTGCTCGCCCATCAGGCGGCGGAACTCGCTCTCGTCCACCTCCAGGCCCTGCTCGGCGGCCATCTCCAGGGTCAGGTCGATGGGGAAGCCGTAGGTGTCGTGCAGCTGGAACGCCTGGCCGCCGCGGATGGTCGCCGCGCCGCGCCGCCGGGTCTCCTCCACGGCGGCGTCGAAGATCGCGGTGCCGGTGCGCAGCGTGCCCAGGAAGGCGGTCTCCTCGGCGTCGATCACGGTGTGGATGTGCGGTGCGTCGCGGCGCAGCTCGGGGTACTGGTCGCCGAGCGCGCTGATGGCGACCGAGGCCAGCTCGTGCAGGTAGTGCTCGTCGCTGCCGCCCCGGCTGAGGCTGCCGCCCGCGCCCCCGCGCTGCGCCCCGGACAGCAGCCGCAGGTTGCGGACGCTGCGGCGCAGGATCCGGCGCAGCACGTAGCCGCGGCCCTCGTTGGAGGGCACCACGCCGTCGGCGACCAGCATGACCGCGGTCCGCACGTGGTCGGCCACGACCCGCAGCGAGACGTCGGAGCGGTGCTCGCGGCCGTACTTCTGCTCGGTGAGCTCGGCCGCCCGGTCGAGCACCTTCCACATGGTGTCGATCTCGTAGATGTTGTCGACGCCCTGGAGCAGCGCGGCCATCCGCTCCAGGCCCATGCCGGTGTCGATGTTGCGGGAGGGCAGCTCGCCCGAGACGTCGAAGTCCACCTTGGACCGGACGGCACTGAGCTGCTCCTGCATGAACACGAGGTTCCAGACCTCGAGATAGCGGTCCTCGTCCACGACGGGGCCGCCCTCGCGGCCGTACTCGGGCCCGCGGTCGTAGTAGATCTCCGAGCACGGGCCGCCGGGACCCGGCACGCCCATGTGCCAGTAGTTGTCGGCCAGGCCGCGGCGCTGGATCCGGTCCTCAGGGACGCCGACCTTGTCGTGCCAGATCCTGGCCGCCTCGTCGTCGTCGGTGTAGACGGTGACCCACAGCCGGCCCTCAGGGAAGCCGAACCCGCCGTCGGACTCGGCGCCGGTCAGCAGCTCCCAGGCGAACGGGATGGCCAGTTCCTTGAAGTAGTCCCCGAACGAGAAGTTGCCCAGCATCTGGAAGAACGTGCCGTGCCGGGTGGTCCTGCCGACCTCGTCGATGTCGGGCGTCCGCACGCACTTCTGCGCGCTGGTGGCCCGCTTGAACGGCGGCTGGCGCTGGCCCAGGAAGTAGGGCTTGAACGGCACCATCCCGGCGTTCACCAGCAGCAGCGTGGGGTCCTCGGCGATCAGGCTGGCCGAGGGCACCACGGTGTGCCCGCGCTGCTCGAAGAAGCTAAGGAAACGGCGGGCGATCTCTGCCGACTCCATCAACGGCCATCCTTCACGTTATATATCGACTGGTTGCGGCCCGGATCAGCACCGGGCATCGAGACTGCCAGGGCGAAGCGCTACGAGGCCGGCGTCTCGCCGCTCGCGCGGCCCTGCTGACTTTCGAGGGTACGAGGTGTGCCGGACTCCTGCTGATCCAGATACTCTGCCACGCCCTCGCGCACGTCGCGGACGAACGCGGCGCTCGCGGCCGCCCCGCGCCCGGCCCGGGCGGCGCCGGCCAGCACGCGGCGGCCGGTGAGCGGCGCCGGGGAGCGCAGCACGACCCGCCCGCCTGGCCCGGCCTGGTGCGGGCGGAAGGACTGGAGCAGGCGGCTGGCCCGCCGGTAGCCGGTCACGCCGAGGGCGGCGCCGGTCACCAGCCAGAACCCGCGGCGGATCACCGCCGGCCGCCGGTATTGACCCGGCCGGAGATCGCGTCTGGCTGGCGCTGGGCCGGCGGCAGTGGGGCGGCCTCTGGCCGGCGCTGGGCTGGCCTTGGCGCAACGGCCTCCGGCCGGCGCAGGGCCACCGCGCGGCGGACACCGTAGGCGACCGCGGAGATGCCGGTCACGGGTGCGCCCACGACGCCGGTCAGCGCCCTGGCCAGGCCGGTCATCGCGCTGACATGGCCGGACAGCTCGGCCATGTTGGCGGTGACCTCGTCCATGCTGGCGGTGATGGCGTCGGTCCTGGTGAGCTGGTCATTGGTGCGGTCGACGACGGCCTGGGCCTGCTCGATGAGGGTGTCGGCGCGCTCCCGGTAGCCGGTCACCAGGCCGGTGGCCGCGGTGAGCAGCCGGGCGATGCGCAGCAGCACGTAGCAGGCCACGATGACCAGCAGGGCGAAGAACCCGGCGGCGATCAGGGCGGCAAGCTGTCCGGCGGTCATCGGCGCCTCGCTCCTTCGTGGTGGTGGCCGGCTGTCCTGTTCGCCGACCTTATCGTCACCGGTCGGGCGCGGCGGTGGCATCAGGCCCGGCGGCATCGGGCCCGGCCGCGGCACCGGGCCCGGCGGCGTCCTGGGCTGGCCCGGGCGGGGCCGGGGCTGCGGGGGCGGCCGGAGGCACGGCGGCGGCACCGTTATTGGTATGGCCCAGGATCTCGCGGATGCGCTCGGACCGCTCGGCCGCCCTGGCCTCGGCGCCGTGCCGGGTGGGCTGGTAGTACGCGCGGCCGGCGATGGCGTCCGGGGCGTACTGCTGGCGCACGACCCCGGCCGGGTCGTCGTGCGGGTAGACGTAGCCCTGGCCGTGGCCCAGCTTGGCGGCGCCGGGGTAGTGGGCGTCGCGCAGGTGGGCGGGCACCGGCCCGGCCAGGCCGGCCTGGACGTCGGCGGAGGCGGCGGTGATGGCCATGATCACCGCGTTGGACTTGGGGGCCAGGCACAGGTGGATGGTGGCCTGGGCCAGGTTGATCCGGGCCTCGGGCAGGCCGATGAGCTCGACGGCCTGGGCGGCGGCCACGGCGGTCAGCAGCGCGGTGGGGTCGGCCAGGCCGACGTCCTCGCTGGCGTGCACGACCAGGCGGCGGGCGATGTAGCGGGGGTCCTCGCCGGCCTCGATCATCCGGGCCAGGTAGTGCAGCGCGGCGTCGGCGTCGCTGCCCCGGATGCTCTTGATGAACGCGCTGATCACGTCGTAGTGCTGGTCGCCGGCCCGGTCGTAGCGGACCATGGCCCGGTCCACGGCGCGTTCCAGGGCCGGGGTGTCGATCACGCCGCCCTCGGGCTCGCCCAGCGCGGCGGCCTCGAGGAAGGTCAGCGCCCGGCGGGCGTCGCCGCCGGACAGCCGCACCAGGTGCTCCATGACCCCGTCGGCGAGCGTGACCCGGCCGCCCAGGCCGCGTTCGTCGGTCAGCGCCCGGCTGATCACGGCGGTGAGGTCGGCGTCGCTGAGCGGCTGGAGGGTGAGCAGCAGGGAGCGCGACAGCAGCGGGCTGACCACCGAGAACGAGGGGTTCTCCGTGGTGGCGCCGATGAACGAGACCCACCGGTTCTCCACCGCCGGGAGCAGGGCGTCCTGCTGGGTCTTGGAGAACCGGTGCACCTCGTCGATGAACAGCACGGTCTGCACGCCGCTCAGGCCCAGGTCACGGCGGGCGGTCTGGACGGCGGCGCGGACGTCCTTGACCCCGGCCGAGACGGCGGACAGCTCGACGAACTTGCGCTTGGTGGCCCGGCTGACCACGTAGGCCAGCGTGGTCTTGCCGGTGCCGGGCGGGCCCCACAGCAGCACGGACAGCCCGGCGTCGGACTCAGCCAGCTTGCGCAGCGGGGAGCCGGGCCGGGTCAGGTGGCCCTGGCCGATGACCTCGTCCAGGCTGCGCGGGCGCATCCGGACGGCCAGCGGCGCGGCGGCGAGCGCCGCCTCCTCCTCGGCCGCGTCGAACAAGCTTTCTGGCTGCACGCCTCGACAGTACCTGTTAGCCGCCAGGTGGCGGGACGACGTCGATGCCCGCCTCCTTGCGCTGCTGCGCGGTGATCGGCGTGGGCGCGCCGGTGAGCGGGTCGTGGCCGGAGGCGGCCTTGGGGAAGGCGATGACGTCGCGGATGCTGTCGCGGCCGGTCAGCAGCATGAGCAGGCGGTCCCAGCCGAACGCGATGCCGCCGTGCGGGGGCGGCCCGAAGCGCAGGGCCTCGAGCAGGAAGCCGAACTGCGAGGTGGCCTCCTCGCGGGACAGGCCGATGACGTCGAACACCCGCTGCTGCACGTCGGGCCGGTGGATCCGGATGGAGCCGCCGCCGATCTCGGTGCCGTTGCAGACGATGTCGTAGGCGTCGGCCAGCGCCTCGCCGGGCTGGGCATCGAACTTGCCGGCCCACTCGGGCAGCGGCGAGGTGAACGGGTGGTGCACGGCCGTCCAGCCGCCCGCGTCGTCCTCCTCGAACATGGGCGCGTCCACCACCCAGGTGAAGGCCCAGGCGTCCGGGTCGATGAGCCCGCACCGGTGGCCGATCTCCAGGCGGGCGGCACCGAGCAGATTGCGGGCGGCGTTCGCGGTACCGGCGGCGAAGAACACGGCGTCGCCGGGGCCGGCGCCGGTGGCGGCGGGCAGCCCGGCCCGCTCTGACTCGGTCAGGTTCTTGGCCACCGGGCCGGCGTCGGACACCGCGCCCTCGGCGTCAACGAGCACGTAGCCCAGGCCCCTGGCGCCGCGGGAGCGGGCCCACTCCTGCCAGCCGTCCAGCTCCTTGCGGGTCTGGCTGGCGCCGCCGGGCATGACCACGGCCCCCACGTGCGGGGCCTGGAAGACCCGGAACTGGGTCTGGGCGAAGTAGCCGGTCAGGTCGGAGAGCTCGTTGTCGAACCGCAGGTCGGGCTTGTCGGACCCGAACCGGGCCATGGCGTCGGCGTAGGTCATCTGCGGGATCGGCACCGGCACCTCGTAGCCGCAGATGTCGGTCCACAGCCGCTGCACCAGTTCCTCGGCGATGGCCACGACGTCCTCGCGGGTCACGAAGGACATCTCGATGTCGATCTGGGTGAACTCGGGCTGCCGGTCGGCGCGGAAGTCCTCGTCCCGGAAGCAGCGCACGAGCTGGTAGTAGCGCTCCAGGCCGGAGACCATCAGCAGCTGCTTGAACAGCTGGGGCGACTGCGGGAGCGCGTACCAGTGACCGGGCCGCAGCCGGACCGGGACCAGGAAGTCGCGGGCCCCCTCGGGCGTGGACCGGGTCAGGAACGGGGTCTCCACGTTGACGAAGCGATGCTGCTTCATGACGTCGCTGACCAGGTAGGCCGCGGTGGAGCGGGCCTTGAGCGCGGCGGCCATGTCGGCGCGCCTGATGTCCAGGTAGCGGTACTTCAGGCGGACTTCCTCGCTCAGGTCGCCGCCGCTCTCGATGGGGAACGGCAGCGGGTCGGACTCCGACAGCACCTCGACCTCGGCCGCCGCGACCTCGATCTCGCCGGTGGGCAGCTCGGGGTTCTCGTTCCCGGCCGGCCGGCGCTGCACGGTGCCGGTGACCAGGACGCAGAACTCGGCGCGCAGGTCGTGGGCGACGTCCTCCTGGCGCAGCACGACCTGCACGATGCCGCTCGCGTCGCGCAGGTCGATGAAGACCACGCCGCCGTGGTCGCGCCGCCGCGCCACCCAGCCGGCCAGGGTGACCTGCTGGCCAGCCTCGGCGGCACGCAGCGTGCCTGCCTCGTGGGTGCGGATCATCGCTCCCCGCCCTCTCTTTCTATGTTCAGGTGCCCGCTATGTTTCAGGTGCCCGGTGCTACAGCCCGCGGGTCGGGCCGCCGGACGGGGCCAGCCCGGCCAGGAACTGGTTGCCGGCCCGCTCGGCCCCGATGGTCGTCTGCGGCCCGTGCCCGGACAGCACCACGGTCTCGTCGGGCAGCGGCAGGCAGACCCTGGCCAGGCTGTCCAGGATGGTGGCGTAGTCGCCGCCGGGCAGGTCGGTGCGCCCGATCGACCCGGCGAACAGCAGGTCGCCGCTGAACAGGGTGCCAGGCTCAGCCGCGCCGGGCAGCCGGAACGTCAGCGATCCCGGCGTATGGCCGGGCGCGTGGTCCACCACGACCTGGACACCGGCCAGGTCCAGGGTCATGCCGCCGGCCAGCTCGACCACGTCGGCGGGCTCGGCGAAGGTCAGGCCGCGCAGGAACTCCTGGCCCGGCTGCATCGGCAGGCCCTTGGCCGGGTCGCTGAGCAGCACCCGGTCGGCGGGATGGATGTAGGCCGGGATGTCCCTGGCCCCGCACACCGGCGCCACCGACCAGACGTGGTCGATATGCCCGTGGGTGAGCAGTACGGCGGCCGGGCGCAGCCGGTACCGCTCGACGATCTCCTCGATTCCCGCCTCCGCGTCCTGGCCAGGGTCGATGATGAGACACTGCTCGCCCGCCGCCGCCGCGACCAGGTAACAGTTCGCGGCGAACGCGCCGGCGGGGAACCCGGCGATAAGCACGTGGCCTCCTTGGCGCTGCAGCGGGATCATAGGAGCGGTGTCCACCAGGCTACCGAGCGGCGGCCCGCGGCCCGGCCGTGGGCTCGGCTGGGGCTCGGATGCCTCGAGGGTGCGGCCCGGCCGTGAGCCGGGTGCGGCCGGGCGAGGACACAGGTTGCACCAGTTGGTGCGTCGAACCGGTAACGGCCGCACCTCATACTGAGGTACGCCCGGTACGATTCGCGAAGTTTCGCAGGTCGTCGACGCAAGTCGAGGCAGACTAGCAGCCCGGTCGTCGAACACGATCGGTAACGGCGGGTAACCCAGGAGGACCGCAGCGGTGGCGAGCAAGAAGCAGCGGCAGCGTGATCTTGAGCGAGCACGCTACCAGCGGCGCATGGCCAGGCGAGAGCAGCGCGATGCCCAGACGCGCAAGTGGGCGATCGGCGGCGTGGCCGCCGTGGTCGTGCTGGGCCTCATAGCAGGCGCGTTCTTCCTGTTCAGCGGCGGGAAATCGCCGAGCTCGGCAGCGGCCAGCTCGTCGCGTACCCCGGCGGCCAGCACGACGCCCACGGCCAGCGCCACGCCCAGCGTGAGCAGCTCGGCGGCGGCCGTCACCGAGCCGGCCCACCACTGCACGTACACGAGCAGCCCGCCGGCCTCCCGGAAGGTGGGAACGCCGTCGACGGCGCCCGATTACAAGGCCACGTATCAGGCGACAATTCACACGAATCGCGGCAATATCGTCATTAACCTGCTCAACAGCAAGGCGACGTGCACCGTGAACTCATTCGTCTACCTGGCCTCAAAGAACTACTTCAGCAACACTCACTGCCACCGGCTCACCACCAAGGGAATCTTCGTCCTCCAGTGCGGCGACCCCACTGGTACCGGCGAGGGCGGCCCCGGCTACAAGTTCAGCGACGAGAACCTGTCCGGCGCGAAGTACACCGCGGGCACCGCTGGCCATGGCCAACTCCGGTCCTAACACGAACGGCAGTCAGTTCTTCCTGGTGTATAAGAACAGCCTGAGCCTTCCCGCTAACTACACGCCGTTTGGCACGATAGTGAGCGGACTCAATATCATCCAGAAAGTGGCGAAGGCTGGCAGCGACAACTCCAACGGGTCCGGCGACGGCCACCCGAAGGAGAAGGTCGATATCGAGAGCGTGACCATCAAGAAGAACTGATCCGCTGCGCCGCCAGTAAGGAAACGACCGGGAGGTACGCGGTGAGTACCGCAAGCGATCCGTGGGGCCGGGTGGCCGAGGACGGCACCGTCTACGTGCGTACCGCCGGTGGTGAGCGGCAGGTGGGCTCCTGGCAGGCGGGCAGCCCGGACGAGGCGCTGGCCTTCTTCAAGCGGAAGTTCGAGACGCTGGAGACCGAGGTCAGCCTGCTGGAGCAGCGGCTCACGAGCACCGACCTGTCCCCCGGGGCGGCCAAGGCGACGATCGACCGCCTGATCGGCTCGGTCACCGATGCCAACGCCATCGGCGACCTGGAGGGGCTGCTGGGCCGGCTGGAGAAGCTGACCGACCTGGCCGGCCGCCGCCGCGAGGAGCACAAGGCCGCCCGCGAGCAGGCCCGCACCGAGGCGCTGGAGGTCAAGGAGCGGATCGTCGCCGAGGCCGAGGACATCGCGGCCAACGCCACCCACTGGAAGATCAGCGGCGAGCGGATGCGCGAGCTCCTGGAGGAGTGGAAGGCCGCTCCGCGCGGCGACCGCACCGCGGAGACGGCGCTGTGGAAGCGGCTTTCGGCGGCCCGCAACGCGTTCACCAAGCGCCGTAAGGCGTACTTCGCGAACCTCGAGGAGGAGCGCGAGGGCATCCGGGCCCGCAAGGAGGACCTGGCCCAGCAGGCCGAGGCGCTGTCCGGCTCGACCGACTGGGGCGGCACGGCGGCCGCCTACCGGGAGCTGATGCGGTCCTGGAAGACCGCGGGCCGGGCCGACCGGGCCACCGAGGACGAGCTGTGGAACCGGTTCAAGGCGGCCCAGGACACGTTCTTCCAGGCCCGGGCCGGGATGCTGGCCGCCAAGGACGAGGAGCTCCAGCACAACGCGGTGGCCAAGGAGCAGCTGCTGGCCGAGGCGGAGAAGCTGGCACCGGTGAGCGACCTGCGCGCGGCGCGGGCGTCGCTGCGCGGCATCCAGGAGCGCTGGGAGAAGGCGGGCGCGGTGCCGCGCGACTCCCAGGACCGGCTGGAGGGCGGCCTGCGGCGGATCGAGGAGTCGATCCGCAAGGCCGAGGACAACCAGTGGCGGCGGTCCAACCCGGAGGCGCGCAGCCGGGCCCGCAGCACGGTCGACCAGCTCAAGGCCACGATCAGCGGGCTCGAGAAGCAGCTGGCCAAGGCGGAGGCGGCCGGCGACGCGCGCGGCACGCAGCAGGCCCAGGAAGCCCTGGCCGCCCGCCAGTCCTGGCTCGCCGAAGCTGAGCGCACCCTGGCCGAGTTCTCCGGCTGACCCGGACGCCGAGGCTCGTCCCCTGAGTCCCATCAGCCACATGCGCAACCCGCGTGGGGCGCGCCCAGCGCGACCCTGAGCGCGGCAGCGACGTGGTTGTTGCTCTCACGTCGCTTGAGCAGCGTGAGAGCAACTACCACGTCGCTAGCCGAGAGGGCGCCGCTGGCGCGGAGCACCCCACAAAGCACGTCAGCCACATGCGCCACTCACGCTCGCTGAGGGTCATGATCATCGGGCCAGGCAGGCGGCGGGAGCTTGATCGTTGGCGGTCTGGTGCTGCTCTAGCCGCACCAGAGGGCCAACCATGCCGCTGAAGCCCGGCGTGCAGCCCGGCCACAGGGATGGCAGCCGCGAGGGAGCCGACCCGAGCGGATGGCAGCAGGGGCTCCGGGGTGTCCCCCGGTCTGGGGGTCCGGGGGTACCCCGGGGCTAGCTCGTGACGCGGTAGACGTCGTAGACGCCGTCGATGGAGCGGACGGCGCGCAGGACGTGGCCCAGGTGCTTGGGATCGCCCATCTCGAACGTGAACTTGCTGAACGCGACCCGGTCCCTGGTCGTCGTCACCGTCGCGGACAGGATGTTCACGTGCTGGTCCGACAGCGTCCTGGTCACGTCCGACAGCAGGCCCGTCCGGTCCAGCGCCTCGACCTGGATCCCGACCAGGAACTGCGAGCCCTCCCGCGGCGACCAGCGCACGCTGACCTGCCGCTCGGCCTCCGACTGCAGCAGGTGCTGGAGGTTCACGCAGTCGGCCCGGTGCACCGAGACGCCGTTGCCCCTGGTCACGAACCCGGTGATCTCGTCGCCGGGCACCGGCGTGCAGCACTTGGACAGCCGGGCCCAGACATCGGCCGCGTCCTCGACGACCACGCCTGAGTCGCCGGCGGGCAGCGGCCGCGGCGTCCGGGTGGGCAGCGTGGTCTCGGCCAGGTCCTCCTGGGCCCCGGCGATGCCGCCCGCCGACTTGATCAGCTTGCCGACCACCGACTGGGCGCTGACGTGGCTCTCGCCCACCGCCGCGTACAGCGCCGACAGGTCGTTGTAGTGCAGGTCCTGGGCGATCAGGTTGAGCGCGTCGGCGGTGGCCAGCCGCTGCAGCGGCAGCCCCTGCTTGCGCATGGCCCGGGCGATGGCCGCCTTGCCGGTCTCGGCGGCCGCCTCCCGGCGCTCCTTGGAGAACCAGTGCCGGATCTTGTTCCGCGCCCGTGCGCTCTTGACGAAGCCGAGCCAGTCGCGGCTGGGCCCGGCGTCGGTGGCCTTGGACGTGAAGATCTCGACCGTGTCGCCGTTGTCGAGTGCGCTCTCCAGCGGCACCAGGCGCCCGTTGACCCTGGCCCCGATGGTCCGGTGCCCGACCTCGGTGTGGATCGCGTAGGCGAAGTCGACCGGCGTGGCCCCCTGAGGCAGCGCGATGACCTCGCCGCGGGGGGTGAACACGTAGACCTCGGCCGCGCCCAGGTCGAACCGGAGCGAGTCGAGGAACTCGGCCGGGTCGGTGGTCTCCCGCTGCCAGTCGACGAGCTGGCGCAGCCAGGCCATGTCGGAGGACCCCGTGCCGGCGGCGGAGGTCATCTCCTCCTTGTACTTCCAGTGCGCGGCGACGCCGTACTCCGCGCGCCGGTGCATGCCCCAGGTCCTGATCTGCAGCTCCACCGGCTTGCCCTCGGGGCCGATCACCGTGGTGTGCAGCGACTGGTACATGTTGAACTTGGGCATCGCGATGTAGTCCTTGAACCGGCCGGGGACCGGGTTCCAGCGCGCGTGGATGATGCCCAGGGCCGCGTAGCAGTCGCGCAGCGAGTCGACCAGGACCCGGATGCCCACCAGGTCGTAGATGTCATCGAAGCCGACATTCCGGGCGATCATCTTCTGGTAGACCGAGTAGTAGTGCTTCGGCCGCCCGGTCACCATGGCCTTGATCTTGGCCTCGCGCAGGTCGGTGGTGACGTCCTCGCTGACCTCCTGGAGGAACATCTCCCGGCGCGGTGACCGCTCGGAGACCAGCCGGGCGATCTCGTCGTACCGCTTGGGGTACAGCGTCGCGAAGGCCAGGTCCTCCAGCTCCCACTTGACCGTGTTCATGCCGAGCCGGTGGGCCAGCGGGGCGAAGATCTCCAGCACCTCGCGGGACTTCTGCTCCTGCTTGGGCCGCGGCAGGTAGCGCAGCGTGCGCATGTTGTGCAGCCGGTCGGCCAGCTTGATGACCAGCACCCGGATGTCGCGCGACATGGCCACGACCATCTTGCGCACGGTCTCGGCCTGGGCGGCGTCGCCGTACTTGACCTTGTCCAGCTTGGTCACGCCGTCGACCAGGGCGGCGATGTCGTCGCCGAAGTCGGCCCGCAGCTGGCCGAGGGTGTAGTCGGTGTCCTCGATGGTGTCGTGCAGCAGGGCCGCGGCCAGCGTCTCGGTGTTCATGCCCAGCTCGGCCAGGATGGTGGCCACGGCGAGCGGGTGGGTGATGTACGGGTCGCCGCTCTTGCGGTCCTGGCCCTTGTGCAGCCGGGCGGCGGTCTCGTAGGCCCGCTCCAGGGGCCGGATGTCGGCCTTGGGGTGGGTCAGGCGCACGGTCTTGATCAGGGGTTCGAGCACGGGGTTCATCCCGGAACTGCGGGCGGTGCCGAGCCGGGCCAGGCGGCGCCGGACGGCCGCGGTGCCGCTGGCGCCGTCGGCGGCCGCGGCGCGGGCGGCGACCCCGGCGCGGGTCAGGGTGTCCTTGCGGGAGGCCCGGCCGGAGTAACGCCGGCCCGATGAGCCGGATGAGCCGGATGCCGGGGCCGCGGGCGGCGCCTCAGCCGAGGCCGCGACGGCCTCGTTCTCGGACGGGGCGTCCGGCTCGGCGGCGTCCGGCCCGGCGGCTCCGGCCTCGGCGGCTCCGCCACTCCGGCCTGGTCACGGGCGGACTTGCCCGAGGCGGCCGGCTTGACCCCGGCCTTGTCCGGGCCACCGGACTTGTCCGGCGCACTGGCCTTGTCCGAGACGACGGCTTGTCCGAGACGGCGGGCTTATCCGACGGCGGCTTGTCCGAACCACCGGGCTTGTCCGGCGCGGCCGACTCGTCCGAAGCAGACGGCTTGTCCGAGGCAGCCGGCTTATCCGCGGCGAGCCCGCCCGGAGCAGACGGCTTGTCCGAGACGGCGGCCTTGTCCGAACCACCGGGCTTGTCCGAGGCAGCCGGCTTATCCGCGGCGAGCCCGCCCGGAGCAGCCGGCTTATCCGAAGCAGACGAGTTGTCATAGGCAGCCGGCTTATCGAGCGCGGCCGGCTTGTCCGTCCCGGGCTTGCCGCCCGCGGACCGCTTGCCCTTCGCCGCGCCGCCGGTCCGGGAGGTGCCGGTCCGGCGGCCGCCGCCCGAGCGGCGACCGCTCTCGCGCGCGCCGACCGCCTCGTCCGCCGACGGCTGGGCCCCAGGCGGCTGGGCCCCGGACGGCTGAGCCCCGGACGGCTTGGCCCCGGACGGCTGAGCCTCGGCCGGGTGAGCTCCAGGCGGCTGGGTCGCGGGCACGGCCGAGTCCGGGGTCACCCCGTTACCCGCCGGGGGCTGGCTCTGCTCGCTGTCTTCTCGCTGCCCCGCGGCCAGCTGGGTGACTCCGGTTACGGCGTCTCCCGCCGTCACCACGTCACCGGCCACATGCCCTCCCCACGTCCGCCAAGGATCCAGTCTATCGACGGACTATTCAGGACGTGCCCTATGGCACCCGAAGGTCAGACCGCTACTAGGGCGCTGACCGGCAAACCGGGCAACCGGGAGCGGCCGTCGAGGAAGCCGAGCTCCAGCAGGACCACGATCCCGGCCACGGTCGCGCCGCTGCGCCGGACCAGCTCGGCGCTGGCCGCCGCGGTGCCGCCGGTGGCCAGCACGTCGTCGACGAGCAGCACCCGGTCGCCCGGCGCGAAGGCGTCCTGGTGGACCTCGATGGTGGCCGTGCCGTACTCGAGGTCGTAGGACTCGGCGTAGGTCGGGCCGGGCAGCTTGCCCTGCTTGCGGATCGGCACGAATCCCGAGCCCAGCACGCAGGCGACCGGGGCGGCCAGGATGAAGCCGCGGGCCTCGATCCCGGCCACCTTGTCCACCCCGGGGTAGACGCCGGCCAGCGCGGCCACCACCTGGCGGAAGGCCGGGCCGTCGGCCAGCAGCGGCGTGATGTCCTTGAACACCACGCCGGGCTGCGGATAGTCCGGAATGTCCCGGATGCGGGACAGGATCACCGAGCTGACGTCGACGTCCGCGCCGCCCGCAGCCCCGCCGCCCGCAGAGCCGCCACCCGCAGGCCCGCCACCCGCTGGCCCGTCATCCGCCGGGCCATCACTCACATTCAGCATGTTCGCGCTGTCGCCGGGCACCGACGCCGCTACCGCCGCTTCTTCTTGCCCGCGGGCCGCCGCTTCGCCGCGCTGGTGCGCCTGGGCTGCTGCCGCGGGCCCGCCGGCCGGGCGGCGCCGCTGCGGGCCGGTCCGCCGGGAGCAGTGCGCGCCGCCGGCACTGGCTCGTCCGAGCCGCCCGCACCAGGCGAGGACCCGGCCTCATCGGCGAGCTGGTCGTCGCTGAGCTGACCGTCGGCCCCGTCGGCCGCCTCGTCCCGGTCGGTCAGCACGGCCGTGCCGCCGGCCCCGGTCCCGTTGGCGCCGCCGCTGCCCGCGGCCGCCCTGGCCTTGCGCAGCTTGGCCCGGCCGCCTGCCTCGCGCAGCGCGACCTGCCGGGTCAGCTGCTTGAACTGCGGCTCGCGCTCCTTGAGGTCGACCAGCACCGGCGTGGCGATGCAGATCGAGGAGTAGGTGCCGGACAGCATGCCGACGAACAGCACCAGGGACAGGTCCTTGAGCTCGCCGTTGCCGAGCAGCGTGACGCTGATGGCCAGGATCGCCGCCACCGGCAGCAGGGCGATCAGCGACGTGTTGATGGATCTGACCAGGGTCTGGTTCAGGGCCAGGTTGGCCGCCGAGGTGTAGGTCGACTTGCGGGTACCGACCAGGCCCGCCGTATTCTCCCGGACCTTGTCGAAGACCACGACCGTGTCGTAGAGCGAGTAACCCAGGATGGTCAGCAAACCGATGACCGTGGCCGGGCTGACCTGGAAGCCGGTCAGCGCGTAGACCCCGATCGTGATCACGATGTCGTGAGCCAGCGCGACCAGGGCCGCGGCGGCCATCTTCCACTCGAACGCGATGGACAGGTAGATCACGATCGCGATCAGGAACGCGATCAGGCCTTCCAGCGCCTTCTGGGAGATCTGGCTGCCCCAGGTCGAGCTGACGAAGGTCCTGGTGACCGGCCTTCGGCCCGAGGTGGAAGGCCTTCGCCAGCGCGTTCTGGACCTTGTTGCCGGTCGCGAACGAGGCCTGGTGGGTCTGGACCTGCCACTAGCGGGGCCTTGCCCGGCGGGCGGGTCACCGTGGTGGTCGGGTTGGCGCCGGGGAACGCGCCGTTGACCAGCGGTGTCGATCCGGTTGGTCGTGGAGGCCGTGGCCGTGACCCCGCGGCGCGGAGAACTCGAACAGCGAGCCGCCCTTGAAGTCCACGCTGTAGTCGAGCCCGCGGACCAGCAGTGCCACCACGCTGATCAGCAGGATCAGCCCGGAGACCATGTAGAAGATCTTCCGGCGGCCGACGAAGTCAACCGACACCTCGCCGCGGTACAGCCGCCCGCCGAGGTTGCCGAGCCGGGACATCACGCCTCCTTGGGGCTGGTCCGGGGCTTCGCGGCCGATGTCGCGCTGGCGGCTCCGCCGGTGGCTGGCCGGGACGCCGGCCGCCGGCCGCCGCGCCACGGGGCGCGCGCCCCGAGCCGCTGCGGATCCAGGCCGGACAGCTTGTGGCCCTGGCCGAAGAACTTGGTCCTGGCCAGCAGGGTGACCATCGGCTTGGTGAACAGGAACACCACGATGACGTCGATCAGCGTGGTCAGGCCGAGCGTGTACGCGAAGCCCTTCACGTCACCGATGGCGAAGATGTACAGCAGCGCCGCGGCCAGGAACGAGACCGTGTCGGAGACCAGGATCGTCCGCCGGGCGCGGGTCCAGCCGCGTTCCACGGCCGCCCGCAGCGACCGGCCCTCCCGGACCTCGTCGCGCAATCGCTCGAAGTAGACCACGAACGAGTCGGCCGTGATGCCGATCGCCACCACCAGGCCGGCGACGCCGGCCAGGGTCAGGGTGAAGCCCTCGTACTTGCTCAGCAGCACCACCGACAGGTAGGACAGCAGGGCCGCGATGATCAGGCTGGACACCGACACGATGCCCAGGCCGCGGTAGTAGAAGAACGAGTAGATGACCACCAGCAGCAGGCCGACCGCCGCCGCGGTCAGGCCCGCGCTGAGCTGCGCCGAGCCGACCGAGGGTGAGATCGACTGGACGTTCTGGGCATGGAACGACAGCGGCAGGTGGCCGTACTTCAGCACGTTGGCCAGGTTGGTGGCCTGGGTCTGGGTGAACGGGTTGCTGGTCGGGCCGCTGATCTGGCCGTTGCCGCCGGAGATGACGCCCTGGACCTGCGGCGCTTCCACGACCTTGCCGTCCAGCACGATCGCGAACTGGTCCAGCACCGACGTCTCGGCCTGGGTCGAGCTGTCGTAGTAGTGGTTGAACAGGTTGCTGGTCAGCGCGGCCATGGCCTTGGTGCCCTGGCCGTTCAGGTTGAAGTTGACTTCCCACTGGTTGTTCTGGCTGTTGAGCACCGCGCTGATGCTGGTCAGCTGGGTGCCGGAGACCGCCGCGGGTCCGAGGGCGTACTTGACCCCGGCCCCGGCGCCAGTGCCGCAGGAGACGATCTGCGAGCCGAGGTTGTCGAACGCACCGGAGCTGCCGTAGATCTTCTGCTGCCAGTTCTTGTCGTTGCAGTTCAGCTTGTTGAACAGGGCCAGCGTGGCCTTGTTGACCTTGGTCGGGTCGCCGGTGACCTCCGAGGCCGGCGCTGAGGCCGATGCCGAAGGCGACGGGGACGCCGAGCTGCTCGGGCTGGCCGAGCTGGACGCAGTGGCGCGAACTGGATGCCTTGGCCGAGGTGGACGCCTTGGGCGAGGACGAGGCGCCGAACCTGGTCGCCCCGGCCGCCTGGCCCGATCCCTTGCTCGACGAGGTCGTGGGGCTGGGCGAGGTTGTCGACGGGCTGGGCGAGGTCGAGCCGGTCGTGGACGGGCTCGGCGAGGTCGACGAGCCCACGGTCGGGTTGGCCGCCTTCGGCCCGGCGGCCAGGCACTGGGTCGAGATGCCCGAGCACAGCAGCACCTGGCGGAACCGCAGCAGCGCCGTCTGCCCGACGATGCTGGCCACCTTCTCCGCGCCCTGGCCGGGGACCGACACGGTCAGGAACTGACTGCCCTGCTGCTGCACGATCGCGCCGCTGAACCCGGCCCCGTCGACGCGCTGGAGCATGATGTTCCTGGCCTCGGTCATCTGGCCCGTGGTTGGGCGTCACGTGGTTCTTCGTGACCGCCTGCAGGGTGATGGTCGTGCCGCTGGACAGGTCCAGGCCGAGTCCGACCTTGAAGCTGTCGTGCCACTTGGCGGGCTGCGCGATGTTCGCGCGCAGCACGCCCGCCAGCATCGCGATGATGATCACTGCCAGGACGATCAGGAGGCGCCCGGGCCGGGAGGTTGTCGTCGATGGAGCCACGTGTCGGCAGTCCTTAGGTGATCCCGCGACCTCTGCCGCTAGATGGTCAGGTCGCCGCGGTCATCCGCTGGCTTGGTGTCCTCAGCGCCGGTGTCCGGGGTCGGCTGGCTCGCGGACGGGCTACCACCCTGGTCGTCCTCGGGGACCACATCCATGATCCCGCGCCGGAGCATGGTGACCTGCACGCCCGGCGCGATCTCCACGATGACGTCCCGGTCATCGCCCGAGATGACCGTCCCGTAGATGCCGGCCGTCGTGCGGACCCGCTGCCCCGGCATGACCTGCCTCTGGGTCGCCTGCGCATTGCGCTGACGGTTCCGCTGGGGGCGGATGATCGTTACGTAGAACAGGCCGAACAGCACGATGATGATCAGCAGCGGCAGAAAGCTGCTGCTGGAGCTCTTCGCGGCGGCCGCGGCGGCGGCGATAGTTGTCGTCCCCATATCGGGGCATCCTTCCAGTTGATTACCGTGACCGGCTTAACGGTCGGGCGCGTGACCGGGTTCCAGTGTCGGCGCCTCGCGGTGCGTCATGAGCCAACTGCCGAAGTTTAGCGGTGCATGCGCGACGCACCAACAGGCTACGGCCTCCGCCGAGCGATCGTGACCAGGCTGCGACCAGTCGTGACATTCCGCAGCCGCGCTCCGGCCCCCGATCGCCCCGGTGACCTGCGCTGACCGGCCGCGTCAGCCGAACAGCGTCTCGCCCGGCGGGGCCGTGCGGGGCGACCCGGGCGGCCACGCCGGACCGCCCGGCTCCGGGGCCGGCAGGCCCAGGTGCTCCCAGGCCGCCGGGGTGGCCACCCGCCCGCGCGGGGTGCGCATCATCAGCCCGGCCCGGACCAGGAACGGCTCGGCCACCACCTCGACCGTCTCGGCCTCCTCGCGCCACCGCGACGGCCAGCGTGGACAGCCCGACCGGCCCGCCGCCGAACCGGTGCACCAGGGCCGACAGCACGCCCCGGTCCAGCCGGTCCAGGCCGCTCTCGTCCACCTCGTACAGCTCCAGCGCCGCCCTGGCCGCGTCCCTGGTGATCACCCCGTCGCCGCGGACCTCCGCGTAGTCGCGGACCCGGCGCAGCAGCCGGTTGGCGATCCGCGGGGTGCCGCGGGACCGGCCGGCGATCTCGTCGGCGCCGTCGTCGCGCAGCGCCACGCCCAGCAGGCCGGCCGACCGGCGGATGATCACGCCCAGCTCCTCCGGCTCGTAGAAGTCCAGGTGCGCGGTGAAGCCGAACCGGTCGCGCAGCGGCGCGGGCAGCAGGCCCGCCCGGGTGGTCGCGCCGACCAGCGTGAACGGCGCGATGTCCAGCGGGATCGAGGTGGCGCCCGGCCCCTTGCCGATCATCACGTCGACCCGGAAGTCCTCCATGGCCATGTAGAGCAGTTCCTCCGCGGGCCGGGCCACGCGGTGGATCTCGTCGATGAACATGACCTCGCCCTGGCTCAGCGTGGACAGCACCGCGGCCAGGTCGCCGGCCCGCTCGATGGCCGGGCCGCTGGTGATCCGCAGCGGCATGCCCAGCTCGGCCGCGATGATCATGGCGATGGTGGTCTTGCCCAGCCCCGGCGGCCCGGACAGCAGCACGTGGTCCGGCGCCCGGCCACGGCGCATGGCACCGGTCAGCACCAGCGACAGCTGCTCGCGCACCCGGGCCTGGCCGACGAACTCGTCCAGCCGCTTCGGCCGCAGCGCGCCCTCAATGTCCCGGTCGTCCTCGTCCGCCAGCGGCGACACCACCCGCTCCGGAGCGTCGGCCGGATCCCTGATCGCCCGGCCCGCGTCCGGCCCGCCGGGTCCGGTGTCAGCCCCGCTCACGACCGGCCCAGGACCCGCAGGGCCGCCCGCAGCGCGGCCGCCACGTCCACCTCACCGCCATTGGCCAGCTCCGGCTCGATGATCGTGATGGCCTGGTCGGCTTCCCTGGCCTGCCAGCCCAGGCTGAGCAGCCCGGCCTGCACCTGCTCCCGCCACGGGGCCAGCCGCGCCGCGCCGCCCGCCGCGCCGCCGCCCGTCCCCAGCTCGCTCGCCCACCGGCGAGCCCAGCCGGCCCGCCAGCTCCAGCACGATCCGCTGCGCGCCCTTGCGGCCGATCCCCGGCACCGTGGTCAGCGCGGCCAGGTCCTCGGCCGCCACCGCCCGCCGCAGGGCGTCCGGGCTGAACACGGCCAGCATGGCCAGCGCCAGCCGCGGGCCCACCCCGCTGGCCGTCTGGAGCAGCTCGAACGTGCCCCGCTCGTCGTCGGAGGCGAACCCGAACAGGGTCAGCGCGTCCTCGCGGACCACCAGCGACGTCGCCACCTTGGCCCGCTCCCCCACCCGCAGCCCGGCCAGCGTGGCCGGGGTGCACTGCACCAGCAGCCCGACGCCGCCCACGTCGATCACCGCGCCGTCCGGGGCCACCGCGGCCACCGTCCCGTCCAGGTGCGCGATCATCTCGTTCCTCCCGTGTATCCGCCCGAGTATCCGCCCGCCTGCCGCAGCGCCGCGGCCGTCATGCTCGCCTGCCTCGCCGCCGCCGCGGCCAGCCGGGCCTGGGCACCGCCCCGCCAGATGTGGCAGATGGCCAGGGCCAGCGCGTCGGCCGCGTCCGCGGGCCGGGGCGGGTCGGTCAGCCGCAGCAGCCGGACCACCATGGCCGTGACCTGCGCCTTGTCCGCCCGGCCGCTGCCGGTCACCGCCGCCTTGACCTCACTCGGGGTGTGCAGCGCCACCGGGATGCCGTGCCGGGCCGCGCACACGATGGCGACCGCGCCCGCCTGCGCCGTGCCCATCACCGTCCGCACGTTGTGCTGGCTGAACACGCGCTCCACCGCGACCGCGTCGGGCCGGAAGGCGGCCAGCCACTCCTCGATCTCCTGCTCGATGCCCAGCAGCCGGGCGCCGATGTCGGCGTCGGACGGCGTGCGCGCGACGTCGGTACGGACCAGGCTCAGCTGGCGGCCCGCCACGCCGTCGACCACCCCGAGCCCGCACCGGGTCAGGCCGGGGTCCACGCCAAGCACACGCATGCAGCCTGCCGTCCGGTAGCTAGCGAACAGGTGTTCGGCTGTGACCCTACCGGCTCAGAGCGCCCGGTGCGGCTAACCGCCTCGGCGTGTTAAGAACCAGATGATTAACAAATGGGCCTAGAAGTAGTCGAGCATGTAGGCCTGGCCTGCGAACGCCTCATCCAGGACCACGTCGCAGCTGGAGTCGCCGCCGGCCGCCAGGCCGGCCCGGCGCAGCGCCGCCAGCGGCGTTCCCGCGTACATCGCGGCCAGCCCCCTGGGGCCCATCCGCAGCGGCGGAGGTGAGCTGGCCGCCCGGGCGGCGTCGGTGCCGTCCCTGGTCAGGGCGCCCTGCCCAGCGGTGACCTCCAGCCGCCACTGGCCGGAGTTCACCGGCCGCTGGGCGTCGGCCAGGCTGAGCCGGATGTCCACGTGCGCGCGCTCGGGGAAGCCGCGGCCCGCGATGGCCGCCGGGGCGTCCACCACCCGCAGCATCCACATCTCGCGCCGCGACAGCGCCACGTCCGGCTCGGGCACCAGCCAGGTCACCGGGTCGGCCGGGCTGACGAACGCGCGGACGTGGTCGACCATCGTGCCGTGCGAGGCCAGGATCGACCACAGCGCGCGGGTGGTCGGCGCCGAGCGGGCGACCAGGACGAAGACCAGGACCTCGTTCTCGGGCCGGTTCCACCGGTACACCAGCATCCCGTCGTCGGCCAGGTAGCAGTAGATGTCCTGGTCATCGAGCAAGTCGGCCAGCCGGCCGATCGGGTAGCTCACCGGGCCGCAGTCCCGCCCGGCGACGTGCAGCGTGTCCTGGCAGGCCATCAGCGCCGCCGCTTCCGCGGGCCCGGCCCGCCGGATGCCGCCCGCTTTCCCGCCGGGCCGGGCCGGGGAGGCCGCCTCGGCCAGCGGGTCGGGCGGCAGCAGCCGCCGCAGGGACCGCGCGGGCACCTGGACCTGGTACTGGCCGCCGGCCAGCTCCCAGCCCAGCGACCGGTACACCCCGGCGGTGGCCGGATACAGCACCGACAGCGGGTAGCCGCCGGCCGCCACGTGGTCCAGCAGGCCGGCCATCAGGGCGCGGCCGACGCCGCGGCCCCGCTCCTCCGGCGCCACCTTGACCCCGGCAACCGCGGCCATCGGCAGCGCCCGGCCCAGCCACCACTGCCGCATGTCGTAGTACTCGGCCGAGGCCACCATGGTCCCGCCGTCGAACACGCCCAGATGCCGGCCCGCGGCGACCCTGGCCCGCGCGCTGGCCAGCCGCCGCTCCCGGTCCCGCTGTGAGGGCCCGAAGGCCCGGTCGGCCAGGTCCAGCTCGGGCTCGAGGTCGTCCTCCGCCGTCACCAGGCGGACGTCGAGGCTCACCGTCTTCCCGAGCTCGCGGTCAGCATCAGCCCGCGGTCTCCAGATGCTCCATGATCTCGTCGGAGACCGCGTAGTTGGCGTACACGTCCTGCACGTCGTCGGAGTCCTCGATGGCCTCGATCAGCCGGAACACCCGCTTGGCCTGGTCCTCGTCCAGCGGCACCTCGACCGAGGGCAGGAACGCCGCCTCGGCCGACTCGTAGTCGATGCCGGCCTCCTGGAGCGCGGTGCGCACCGTGACCAGGTCGGTGGCCTCGCAGACCACCTCAAAGGACTCGCCGAGGTCGTTGACCTCCTCCGCGCCCGCGTCCAGCACCGCCATCAGCACGTCGTCCTCGGTCACCCCGCCAGCCATGCTCCCGCCAGCCGTGCTCCCGCCAGCCGTGCTCCCGCCAGCCTCGCTCCCGCCGGCCTTGGGGACGAGAACGACGCCCTTGCGGCTGAACAGGTAGGAAACCGAGCCCGCGTCGGCCATCGAGCCGCCGTTGCGGGTCAGCGCCGTGCGCACCTCGGCCGCGGCGCGGTTCTTGTTGTCGGTCAGGCACTCCACCAGGACCGCCACGCCGCCCGGCCCGTAGCCCTCGTAGGTGACCGTCTCGTACTCCGCGCCCCCGGCCTCCAGGCCGCCGCCGCGGCGGATGGCGCGGTCAATGTTGTCGTTCGGGACCGAACTGCGCTTGGCCTTCTGCACCGCGTCGTAGAGCGTCGGGTTGCCCGCCAGGTCCGGGCCGCCGTTGCGCGCCGCGACCTCGACGTTCTTGATCAGCTTGGCGAACAGCTTGCCGCGACGGGCGTCAACGACGGCCTTCTTGTGCTTGGTGGTTGCCCACTTGGAATGGCCGCTCATGATCGTTCCCTCACCATGTCAACGAAAAGCTCGTGGATACGCCGGTCCGGCGTGAGCTCGGGGTGAAATGCCGTCGCGAGCGCCGGACCCTGGCGGACGGCGACGATCCTACCGGTGGCGGGCTCGGTCGCGAGAACCTCAACCCCGTCGCCCGTCTGCTCCACCCACGGCGCGCGGATGAACACCGCCCGGTACAACGGCCCGCCCAGGACGTTAATTTCCAGGTCACGCTCGAACGAGTCGACCTGGCGGCCGAACGCGTTGCGCCGGACGGTCATGTCGATCGCGCCCAGCGTCTCCTGGCCGCTGGCCGGGTCGGCCAGGCGGTCGGCCAGCATGATCATCCCGGCGCAGGACCCGAAGGCCGGCATGCCCTCGGCGATCCGCTTGCGCAGCGGGTCGGCCAGCTCGAAGATGTCGGCCAGCTTCCACATGGTGGTGGACTCCCCGCCGGGGATGATCAGCCCCGCCACCGCGTCCAGCTCGGCGGGCCTGCGCACCAGCGACGGGCTCGCGCCGACCTCGCGCAGCGCCCGCAGGTGCTCCGCCACGTCCCCCTGCAAGCCGAGCACGCCGATGGGCGGCGCTCCGCCAGCCCTGCTCCCGCCAGCCCTGCTCCCGCCAAGCTTGTTCCCGCCAGTCTGGCTCCCGGTCGGTGCTCCTTCCGCCACGGGCCGCCTACCAGCCGCGGCCGGCGTAGCGCTGCTCGGGCGGCAGGGTGTCCACGTTGATGCCCACCATCGGCTCGCCCAGGCCGCGCGACACCTTGGCCACCACGTCGGGGTCGTCGTGGAAGGTGGTCGCCTTCACGATCGCGGCGGCGCGGGCCGCCGGGTCGCCGGACTTGAAGATGCCCGAGCCCACGAAGACGCCGTCCGCGCCGAGCTGCATCATCATCGCGGCGTCGGCCGGGGTGGCGATGCCGCCCGCGGTGAACAGCACCACCGGCAGCTGGCCCGCCGCCGCGACCTCGGCCACCAGGTCGTAGGGGGCCTGGAGGTCCTTGGCCGCGCCGAACAGCTCCTCCGGGGACAGGGTGCCGAGCCGGCCGATCTCCCCGCGGATGCTGCGCATGTGCCGGGTCGCCTCGACCACGTTGCCGGTGCCCGCCTCGCCCTTGGACCTGATCATGGCCGCGCCCTCGGTCAGCCGGCGCAGCGCCTCGCCCAGGCTGGTCGCCCCGCACACGAACGGCACGGTGAAGTCCCACTTGTTCACGTGGTAGGCCTCGTCGGCCGGGGTCAGCACCTCGGACTCGTCGATGTAGTCCACGCCGATGGCCTGGAGCACCTGGGCCTCGGCGAAGTGGCCGATCCGGCACTTGGCCATGACCGGGATCGAGACCGCCGCGATGATCGCCTCGATCATGTCCGGGTCGCTCATCCGGGCCACGCCGCCCTGGGCCCGGATGTCGGCCGGGACGCGTTCCAGCGCCATGACCGAGACCGCGCCGGCGTCCTCGGCGATCTTGGCCTGCTCCGGGGTCACGACGTCCATGATCACGCCGCCCTTGAGCATGTCCGCCATGCCGCGCTTGACGCGCTGGGTCCCGCGCTCCGGACCCGCGTCGGCGGTGCCGCTGGTGGTTTCGGTCGAATGCGGGACAGACACGGATACCTCACTGAGATCGCTTGTGATGACTAAATCCATGGTAGGGGCTTGATCGACCCGGCTGCATGGCCAGTAAGCGCCGGGCGCGGCAGACCACTAAGCGGTCAGCGCGCTCAGGGTCAGGCGCTAAGTGGTCAGATGCGGGATGTCGGCCTCGGCGTCCGGCCCGCCGGCCGGCACCAGGGAGTCGTCGATCTCGAAGAACTCCGGCATGGCCGCGTTCCCGGCCAGCCGCAGCGCCCGGGCCAGCCAGCGGCGCCGGGCCGCCTGGGTCACCGCGACCGCGTCGTTGTAGAACTTGCGGGCCAGGAAGACCTGGTGGGCCGAGCCCTCCAGCTCGGCCAGCAGCTCCTGGGCGCCCTCCAGGCCGGTCAGCGAGGGCCGGAACTCGGGCTGGCTGAACACCGCCCGCAGCGCCCGGGTGAGGTCGCTCTCGGGCAGCTCGCGGGCGGGCTGCGCGGCCCGCGCGTCGTGCGCCGCCTCGGCCAGCAGCAGGCTGGTCGCCGGGTCGAGCAGCCCCGAGGAGGCCAGCTCCAGCGCCACCGAGCTGCGCCGGACCAGCGCGGCGTCCAGGGCGAAGCGGGCCGCCTCCAGGCGCGCGTGCAGCCGGTCCAGGCGGCCCGCGCGCCAGGACACGTAGACCCCGCTCAGGGCCAGGACGGCGATGACGACAAAGCTGGTGATGATGGTCATAGCGCCCCGGCGGGCACCCGCCCGGCGGCGGGCGCCACCGCCTGGTAGACCCGCAGCACGTCGCGGGCCACCACCGGCCAGTCGTACTCGCGCACCGCGGCCGCGGCGGCCGCGGCCAGCCGGGCCCGCCGGGCCGGGTCATCGAGCATCCGGCCCACGGCGGCGGCCAGGTCGCCGGGGTTGCCGTTCTCGAACAGCTCGCCGGCCCGCCCGCCGCGCAGCACCCGGCTGAAGGCGTCCAGGTCGCTGGCCACGATCGGCGACCCGGCCGCCATGGCCTCGGCCAGCACGATGCCGAAGCTCTCGCCGCCGGTGTTCGGCGCGCAGAACACGTCCACCGAGTGGTAGACGCGCACCTTGTCCTCGTCGCTGACCTGGCCGAGCAGCACGACCCGCTCCCGCACCGCCGGCGGCAGCTGGTCCAGCTCCTGGGCCTCGCCCCGGCCGGCGATCAGCAGCCGCAGGCCGGGCCGCTCCCGGGCCAGCTGCCGGAAGGCCTGCAGCAGGATGGGCAGGCCCTTGCGCGGCTCGTCCATCCGGCCCAGGAAGCCCAGCGTGCCGCCCTCGCCGGGCCAGCCGGGCAGCGGGTCGGCCTTCTCGAAGCGCCGCACCGACACGCCGTTGGGGATCAGCACCGCGTCCCCGCCCAGGTGCTCGACCAGCGTGGTGCGGGCCGCCTCGGAGACCGCGATCCGGCCGCTGATCTTCTCCAGCGCCGTGGCCAGGATGGGCTGCGCGGCGTGCATCGCGCGGGAGCGCGGCATGGCCGTGTGCACCGTGGCCACGATCGGCCCGTCGGCGACCCAGCAGGCCAGCAGCGACAGGCTGGGCGCGGCGGGCTCGTGCACGTGGACGACGTCGAAGTCGCCCTCCTTGAGCCAGCGGCGCACCCGGCCCGCGGACAGGAAGCCGAACGAGAGCCGGGCCACCGAGCCGTTGTAGGGCACCGGCACCGCGCGCCCGGCGGGCACGACGTAGTCCGGCTCCAGGTGCTCGTCGACGTCGGCCGGGGCGATGACCGACACGTGGTGCCCGAGGTCGATGAGGGCGTCGGCCAGCCCGCGGACGTGCTCTTGCACCCCGCCGGGAACATCCCAGGTGTACGGGCAGACCAGGCCGATTCTCATCCGCTGCCCGCCGGGAGGAAGGGGTCGTCGCCCCGCTGATCGGCCTGCTCGGCCGCCCGCTGCTCGGCCGCCCGCTGCTCGGCCCGGGCCAGCCGCTCCGGGTCCAGGTCGGCGGTGAACACCCGCTGGAGCATGTGCCAGTCCTGCGGGTGCTCCCGGATTCCCGCCTCGAAGAAGCGCGCGAGCTGCTGTGTCATCGCGACCACGCGCTCCTTCCTGTCACCCAGCTCATCCTCGTCCGGCACCGGAATCTCCGCGCCGACGTCCACGCCCCAGCCTTCGCCCTCGAACCACAAGACCACCGGCATGAGCGCCGCGCCGGTCTCGGCGGCCAGCGCCGCCGGTCCGGGCGCCATCCGGGCCTTCTCGCCGAAGAAGTCGACCTCGATGCCATGACCGGTCACGTCCCGGTCACACGGCAGGCAGACAAGCTTGCCCGCCTGAAGCCTTCTGGCCAGTATGGCGAATGGCTTGCCTCCGCCGCTGGCAGGTAGCACCTCCATGCCCAGTCCCTCACGGAACGCGACGAACCGCTGGTACAGGGACTCGGGCTCCAGGCGCTCCATGACCGTGGTAAAAGAGCCTGCCCCCTGGCCGATGATCCATGCCCCGGCCTGGTCCCAGTTCCCCATGTGCGGCAGCGCGAAGATGACGCCCCGGCCCTGGGCCAGGCTCTCGAACGCGGCCGAGACATGGCCGACATCCCGCATCCCCTCGTTCAGCCGCTCCACCGGGATCACGGGGAGCCGGAACACTTCTAGCCAGTAGCGCGCATATGACCGCATTGATTCCCGCGATACCGCGCGGACGTCGGCCCCGGTGGCGTCCGGGCCCAGCACGCGCCACAGGTTGCCCTCCAGCACTTGCACGCTGGGCCCCTGGCGGCGCCAGGCGATGTCGGCGAAGCCCCGGAACAGGCTCGCCGCCAGCGACTCGGGCAGGCGGCAGATCAGCGACCAGCCCAGTGCGTACCCGGCGCTGGCCAGCCGGCCGGAGAGCCGGCCGCTCACCCGTCATCTCCCGCTGCGCCGGCCACGTCCGCCGGGGCGGCTGCGCCGGCCGCGTCCGCCGCGGCGGACTGATGCACCGCCACGACGCGCTGCCCGAAGGTGAACGCGCTCGCCGCGGCCAGCAGCCACAGCCCGATCGGCAGGATGAACGGCACGCCCAGGCCGTACAGGCCCGAGGCGACCAGGATGGTCACCATGCGCTCGGGCCGCTCGGCGATGCCGGCGTCGCAGCGCAGCCCCAGGCCCTGGGCGCGGGCCTTCGCGTAAGACACCAGGGCCCCGGCCACCAGGCAGAACAGCGCCACCCCGGCCAGGATTCGGTTGTTAGTGCTCGGCCCCTGGAGCACGTAGTAGCAGGCCAGGCCGCTGAAGATGGCCGCGTCGGCGACCCGGTCCAGGGTCGAGTCCAGGAACGCGCCGAACTTGCCGCTGGTCCCCTTCACCCGGGCCAGCGCGCCGTCGAACATGTCGAACAGCACGAACACCGTGCACACCACGGTGCCGGCGAACAGGTGCCCGCCGGGGAACAGCGCGAGCGCCCCGGCCGCCACGCCGATCGTGCCGATGATGGTGATCGCGTTCGGGGTCAGCGGCGTCCGCGCCAGGGCGTGGCCGACCGGCGTCAGCACCCGGGACAGCGCCGGTCGCAGCTTATTGAGCATGGCGGCTTGATCCTACTGGCGGTCGGCGCGGGGTCTAGAGAGTGCCATTCACGTTCACATGGATGTTTCAGTGGTATTCACTGAGAAATCCAGGTGGCCGGGAAATCCGTCCGGCTCCGCGGGGGCCGGCGAGCGCCGGCGGGCCGGCCGGGCGTGCCACAGGTGCGGGGCGATCGCCAGCACCAGCAGCACCGCGATGGACGCGACCGCGTACCTGGCCACCAGGTCAGCGGCGGCCACGCCCCGCGCGCCGAGCAGATAGCCGCAGATGGCCAGCAGCGTGGCCCAGGCCGCGCAGCCGATGGCGTCCAGGATCACGAACGTGACCAGCGGCAGGCCGACCCAGCCCGCCGCCGCGTAGACCGGCGCGCCGGACACCGGCAGGAGGGCCGAGAGCAGCACGGCCGGGCGGAGGAAGCGGGTGCCCTGGCGCTCGGCCGCGCCCGCCACGGCCGCGGTCCGCGGGCTGTGGCTGCCCAGCTTCTCCACCACCCGGCGGCCCCACAGCCGCCCCGCCCACCAGATCACCCAGTCAAAGCGCAGCATGCCGGGCAGGGCGGCGCCGACGACCATGATCAGCCGCGCCTGGCCGTGCACGGCCGCGAACGAGCCCGCGGCCACGATGGCCGAGTTGCTGCCCGACAGCAGTTCCAGCAGCAGCGGATGGCTGGCGATGAGCTCGGGCGTGAGCGGGATCATCGCGACCGCGTAGACCGCGCTGACCCCGATCATCAGGCAGCACACCACGTCGCGGGCCCGAGGCCGGCCGTGCCACGGCCGCCACCGTGCCTGGTGCGCGGACGTCTGCGGCGGCGCGGCTCTCGCCTTGCCGCCAGACGGCGCGGGGGGGCTAGGGGGGTCGTCCCCCCTGGGCAGCACCGCTGCCGCCTCGGGCGGGTTCAGCACGCTCATCCGGGCACCATCCGGCAATGAACACTCACCTCGAGTGATCCCCGTGGCGATAAGGCACAAACTGACATGGCACCCGATGTTGCCCAAGCGAGACCGTCCGATGGAGGGTATTTCCGTGATCCAGGCGGTGATTTTTGACCTTGATGGCGTCCTGATCGATTCCGAGCCGGTCTGGGAGCAGGTGCGCCGGCAGGTGGTCGCCGAGCACGGCGGGCACTGGGCGGACGACGCCCAGCAGCGCCTGATGGGCATGAGCACCCGGGAGTGGGCCCGCTACCTGGCCGAGGGCCTGGGCGTGAACCTGCCGCCGGACCAGGTGGCGGCCCTGGTGATCGGGCAGATGGCCGACCGCTACCGGCAGCACCTGCCGCTGCTGCCCGGCGCCGTCGAGGCCGTGCGCGGCCTGGCCGCCCGCTGGCCGCTCGGGCTGGCCAGCTCCTCGCCGCCGGCGCTGATCGAGACCGTGCTCGACCAGGCCGGGCTGGCCGGGTCATTCGCCGCGACCATGTCCACCGAGCGGGTGCCGCGCGGCAAGCCGGCTCCGGACGTCTACCTGGCCGTGTCGGGCGCGCTGGGCATCGACCCGCGGCGCGGCGCGGCCATCGAGGACTCGGCCAACGGGCTGCGCTCGGCCGCGGCCGCTGGCCTGGCCGTCGTGGCTGTCCCGCACCCCCGCTACCCGCCCGGACCGGATGCCCTGGCCCTGGCCGCGGTCGTGCTGCCCGGCCTGGCCGGGCTGACCCCCGAGGTCATCGGGGAACTGGGCCGGGGCTGACCTGGGGCTGACCTGTGGCTGCCCGGGGGCTGACCGGGGATGGCGGAGGTCAGGGACATACCACAACTCTCCCCATGATTACGCACTGGGTCTTGTGATGGCGTGGCCAGGAGGTAAAGGCTGGTCGTGCAGCAGCCAAACGACGCGAGGAGGCGACGCGTATGGCGGACAAGACCCATGCCACTGGAGCCGCCGGCAAGGCACCGACGGCCGACCAGCCCGATCACGTGCGGAACGTGGTGCTGGTCGGCCACTCAGGGGCAGGAAAGACAACGCTGGCCGAGGCGCTGCTGGCCGTCACCGGCACCATCCAGCGGCAGGGCCGGGTGGAGGACGGGACCACGGCCAGCGACTTCGACGAGGTCGAGGTCAGGCAGCAGCGCTCGGTGAACCTCACGCTCGTCCCGTTCGAGCACGCGGGGGTCAAGGTCAACCTCCTGGACACCCCCGGCTACGCCGACTTCACCGGCGACCTGCGCGCCGGGCTGCGGGCCGCCGACGCCGCCCTGTTCACCGTCTCGGCCGCCGACGGCGTGGACGGCCTGACCCGGATGCTGTGGGAGGAATGCGCCAAGGCCGGGACGCCCCGTGCCGTCGTCATCACCAAGGTCGACCACCAGCGCGGCGACTTCGACGAGGCGCTGGCCGCCTGCCGGGACGCGTTCGGCGACGCGGTGGCCCCGCTGTACCTGCCCGTCTCGGACGGCGACGGCGGCGTGCGCGGCCTGATCGGCCTGCTGTCCGAGCGCTTCTATGACTACTCAGGCGGCAGCCGCGCCGAGCGCGACATCGAGGCCGGGGACGCCGACCAGGTGGCCGAGGCCAGGTCCGCGCTCATCGAGTCGGTCATCCAGGAGAGCGAGGACGAGTCCCTCATGGACAGGTACCTGTCCGGCGAGGAGATCGACCCCAAGGTGCTGATCGACGACCTGGAGACCGCCGTCGCCCGCGGCACCTTCTACCCGGTGCTGGCGGTCGCCTCGCCGCAGGGCATCGGCCTGGAGGAACTGCTCGAGGTCATGACCCAGGCGTTCCCCGCCCCCGCCGAGCACCCGCTGCCGGTCGTCACCACGGTCGACGGCAAGCCCGTCAGCGGCCTGACCTCCGACCCGGCCGGGCCGCTGGTGGCCGAGGTCGTCAAGACCGTCTCCGACCCCTACGTGGGCCGGATCAGCCTGGTCCGGGTGTTCTCGGGCACGCTGCGCCCCGACGCCACCGTGCACGTCTCCGGCCACGGCCGGGCCGAGCGCGGACACGCCGACCACGACCTGGACGAGCGCATCGGCGCGATCACCTCGCCGCTGGGCAAGCTGCAGCGCACCGTCTCGCAGTGCGTCGCCGGCGACATCTGCGCCGTGGCCAAGCTCAGCACCGCCGAGACCGGGGACACGCTGTCCGACAAGGACCGGCCGCTGCTGATGGAATCCTGGGACATGCCCGACCCGCTGCTGCCGGTGGCGATCGTGGCCAAGTCCAAGGCCGACGAGGACAAGATGGTGCAGGCCCTGGTCCGGCTGGTGGCCGAGGACCCGACCCTCCGCCTCGAGAACAACGCCGAGACGCGCCAGCTGGTGCTGTGGTGCATGGGCGAGGCCCACGCCGACCTGCTGCTTGACCGGCTGAACACCCGCTACAGCGTCGGGGTGGAGACCGTGCCGCTGCGGGTCCAGCTCCGTGAGACCTTCGGCGGCAAGGTGCAGGGACTGGGCCGGAACGTCAAGCAGTCCGGCGGCCACGGCGAGTACGGCATCTGTCACGTCGAGGTGGAGCCGCTTACTTCCGGCGAGGGCTTCCAGTTCGTCGACAAGATCGTCGGCGGCGTAGTACCGCGTCAGTTCATCCCCTCGGTTGAAAAAGGCCTCCGCTCGCAGATGGAGCAGGGCGTGCTGGCCGGCTACCCGGTCGTCGACATCCGCTGCACGCTGTACGACGGCAAGGCGCACTCAGTGGACTCCTCGGACATGGCCTTCCAGAAAGCCGGCCGGGCCGCGCTGCGCGACGCCGCCGACAAGGCTCCGGTGCTGCTGCTGGAGCCGGTGGACGAGGTGTCGGTGCTGGTCGCCGACGACTACGTCGGCGCGGTCATGTCCGACCTGTCCTCGCGGCGCGGCCGGGTGCTGGGCACCGAGCCGGTGCCGGGCGGCCGGACGCTGGTCAAGGCCGAGATCCCCGAGCTGGAGATCACCCGCTACGCCATCGACCTGCGCTCGATGTCGCACGGCACGGGCTCGTTCAGCCGCTCCTACCTCCGCCACGAGCCCCTCCCGTCCCACCTGGCCGACAAGGTCGCGGAGGAGTCCAAGGTCGGCTGACCCAGGCCTCATGGATGTCCCGTTGGTAACACCCCGGCGACGTTGTCCATGTGTGCCAGCCAGCTCGCTGCCTCTCGGCGGCCGCGCCGGGCGCAGGCTCCCCGTTCGTGATCGCGCGGACTTTTCAGTCACTATGACTGAAAAGTCCGCGTGATCAAGGTTCGTACATCGCTTCTTGCTGTTATCAGCTTGGCGGGTCGGCTACGCGGGCCAGGCGGCGGCCAGGAGGTCGCGGGTGTCGGCCAGGAGCTGGGGCAGGACCTTGGTGCCGCCGATGACGGGCATGAAGTTGGCGTCGCCGCCCCAGCGGGGGACCACGTGCTGGTGCAGGTGACCCGCGATGCCCGCGCCGGCCACGCCGCCCATGTTCATGCCGATGTTGAAGCCCTGCGCGCCCGACGCCTCGCGCAGCGCCGTCATGGCCCGCTTGGTGAAGTCGGCCAGCTCGGCCGTCTCCTTGTCGTCCAGCTCGGTGTAGTCGGCCACGTGCCGGTACGGGACCACCATCAGATGACCGCTGTTATAGGGATACAAATTGAGCACCGCGTAGACCAGCACGCCGCGGGCGACGATCAGCGCCTCGCTGTCGGGGAGCCGGGGCAGCCGGTCGAACGGGCACTCGTCCGTCTCGCCCGGCTTGCCCTCGCCCTTGATGTAGGCCATCCGGTGCGGCATCCAGAGGCGCTGGAAGCCATCCGGCGTGCCCGCGCCGTCCTGGTGCTCGACTTCGTCCGGCACCGCCGTCAGACCTGTATCCGGCGGTCCACCGCCGACACGATCTCCGCGATCGCCTCGGATACCGGCACGCCGTTGCGCTGCTCGCCGCTGCGGTACCGGAACGAGACCGCGCCCTTGGACACGTCGTCGTCCCCGGCCAGCAGCATGAACGGGACCTTCTGCTTCTGCGCGGTCCTGATCTTCTTCTGCATCCGGTCGTCGGCCGTGTCCACCTCGACCCGGATGCCGCGCTCGCGCAGCTGGGCGGCCACGCCCTCCAGGTAGGAAGCGTGCGCGTCGGCGATCGGGATGCCGACCACCTGGACCGGCGCCAGCCACGGCGGGAACGCGCCCGCGTAGTGCTCGACCAGGATGCCGAGGAACCGCTCGATGGACCCGAACAGGGCCCGGTGGATCATGATCGGCTGCTGCCGGCTGCCGTCCGCGGCCTGGTACTCCAGGCCGAACCGCTTGGGCAGGTTGTAGTCGACCTGGATGGTCGACAGCTGCCAGGTCCGGCCGATCGCGTCCCTGACCTGGACCGAGATCTTCGGCCCGTAGAACGCGGCGCCGCCCGGGTCGGCCACCAGCTCCAGCCCGGACGCCAGCGCGGCCTGGCGCAGCTCCTCGGTCGCCTGCTCCCAGTCCTCGGGGCTGCCGACCCACTTGTCCTTGACGTCGTCGCGGGTGGACAGCTCCAGGTAGAAATCGTTCAGGCCGTAGTCACGCAGCAGATCCAGAACAAAGGTCAGCAGCTTGCGCAGTTGCTCGCCGGCCTGCTCTCGGGTGCAGAAGATGTGAGCGTCGTCCATGGTCAGCCCGCGCACCCGGGTCAGGCCGTGCACCACGCCGGACTTCTCGTACCGGTAGACGGTGCCGAACTCGAACAGCGGCAGCGGCAGCTCGCGGTAGGACCGCCCGCGCGCCCGGTAGATCAGGATGTGCATGGGGCAGTTCATGGGCTTGAGGTAGTACTTGGCCCCCTCAAGCTCCATTGGCGGGTAGATGTTCTCCCCGAACCAGTCCAGGTGGCCGGAGATCTCGAACAGCTCCGACTTGGTGATGTGCGGGGTGTTGACGAACTCGTAGCCCGCCTCCTCGTGGCGGCGCCGCGAGTAGTCCTCCATGAGCTTGCGGATCATCCCGCCCTTGGGGTGGAAGACGGCCAGCCCGCTGCCGATCTCGGTCGGGAACGAGTACAGGTCCAGCTCCGCGCCCAGCTTGCGGTGGTCGCGCTTCTCCGCCTCCGCCAGCAGGTGCAGGTAGTCGTCCTGCGCCTCGCGGGAGGCCCACGCGGTGCCGTAGATCCGCTGGAGCTGCGGGTTCTTCTCGCTGCCGCGCCAGTAGGCGCCGCCGCTGCGCATCAGCTTGAACGCCGGGATGTGCCGGGTGGTGGGCACGTGCGGGCCCCGGCACAGGTCCTTCCAGCGCAGCTCGCCGGTCTTGGCGTCGACGTTGTCGTAGATGGTCAGCTGGCCGCCGCCGACCTCCACCGCCTCCTCGTCGCTGACCGCCAGGCCGCTGGCGGTCTCCGACGCGGCGATGTCGGCGTCGGCGATCTCGGTGGCCGCGGCCGCGGCCTCCGGGCCGCTGCCCTTGAGCGAGATCAGCTCCAGCTTGTACGGCTCGCCGGCCAGCTCAGCCCGGGCCTCGTCGTCGCTGACCGGGCGGCGCTGGAAGCGCTGGCCCTGCTTGACGATCTGGCGCATGCGCTGCTCGATGGCCTTCAGGTCATCCGGGCCGAACGCGGCAGGCACGTCGAAGTCGTAGTAGAAGCCGTTCTCCACCGGCGGGCCGATGCCCAGCCTGGCGGCCGGGAACAGCTCCTGCACGGCCTGGGCCAGCACGTGCGCGGTCGAGTGGCGCACGATCGACAGCCCGTCCGGGCTGTCGGCGGCCACCGGCTCCACCACGTCGCCGTCGGCCAGCGGCGCGGCCAGGTCACGCAGCGTGCCGTTGACCCGGGCCGCGATGGCCGGCGCCGGGTCGGCGTCGAGCAGGGCGGCCGCCGTCGTGCCCGCTTCCACCACGTGCTCGCGTCCGGCGAGGGTGATGTGCAGCTTGTCGGCAGGCACGGCTGGCTCCTTGAGTGTGATGGCGCCGCCGGCCCGTGCCCGCGGCATCCCGGTCCCGATGCTATCGAGGCCAGGCACCGGCTGTGCGCCAGTACCTGGCCTCTATGCGGCCTCGCGGGGTTAGGCCGCGGTGACCGTGACCAGCGTGCCGTAGGTCATGTACGGCCAGATGTAGTGCGCCTGCGCCATGGGCAGCTCGACGCAGCCCAGGCTCTGCTGGTACCCGTAGCCGCCGCGCGGGAAGTAGTGCACCGCCTCCCCGGACCGGAAGTACGAGACCCAGGACACCGGGTCGGCGTACTTCGAGCCGTCCGGGTTGGTGCCGCGCATGATCTGGAACGAGTACTTGAGGTAGACCGCGGCCGTCCCGACGGTCGTCGGCGCGGCCGGGATGCCGGTGTTGGCCAGCGTGTGCAGGATCCGGCGGCCGTTGTGCCACACGCTCAGGTACTCCGGCGCGTGCTGGCTGGCCACCGCGTAGGTGTAGCCATGCCGGTTGGCGTTGTCCCTGGCCGCGGAGCGCAGCATCGCCCGCCAGACCGCCGGGCCGGCCACGCCGTCCATGGTCATGCCGTGGTCGGACTCGAAGGCCATCACCGCGCCGTGGATGATCAGGCCGGCGTCCGCGCCGTTGTTCCAGAACTGGCGCAGCCGCAGCGGGTAGCCCGCCTTCCAGGTGAACGAGCCGGACGGCGGCGTGTAGGCCGCGGCGACCTGGGCGGAGAAGCCGGTGCCCAGCGCCGGCGCGGTCTGGCCCGAGGCCGGGGCCCAGGTCAGCGGCAGGTAGCCGAGCTGAGCCAGCAGCTGCGCCAGGCGGGCCCTGGAGTAGGCCCCGACGCGGAACCGCACCACGCTCGCCGTGGCGAGCTGGCCCCCGCCGGCCGACGTCATGCCGGCCGGAATCGCGACCCGGACCCGGGCGTGCTGGACGAACCCGCGGGCCGGGACGAACTCGATGGCGTCGGTGCCCGCCCGCCGCCAGCTGCCCGCGATCCTGGGCCGGACGGTCGGCATCGACGAATCGGCGGCCAGCGCCGTCGAGAACGTGACCTTGATCGGCGCCGCCCCGTTGACCCCGACGGTGCCCGCGGCCGGGGTCACCGACATGACCTTGAGCGGCACCTTGGCCTTGCTGGCGTCCTTGGCCGCGCTCCCCTGGTGGCCGGCCAGCCCCCCGCGGTTGACTGAGCTTTGGCGTGTGACATAGCGATCCACAGCCCGGCGCCCAGCAGGACGACGATCACCCCGGCCAGTGCGATGATCCGGACGCGGACACTACCCAATCCAGACAAAGGCGCGCTCCCTCGCCATACGCGCCCAGCCCCGCGCAGGGCCGGCGATGTGTCAGATGACCTGATGTATACCAGGAGATTCTCTCACTGGGAGCCATATGGGCCGGGTCTGGAGCACTTTGGGATCTTGTTAAGAAACGGACGCCGAAATGTGACCAGGACATGGCAACCCGCCCGGCCCCCTGCTACGTCAGGGAACCGGGCGGGCGGCCGTGCTCGGGCGGTTTTCGGCCGGTTTCGGGCTAGCCGGCGACGGTCACCAGGCTGCCGTAAGTCAGGTACGGGTAGGCCTGCTGGGCGGAGCTGTACGGCAGCTCTACGCAGCCCAGGCTCTGCTGGAAGCCGTAGGAGCCGCGCGGGAAGTAGTGCACCGCGTCGCCGCCGTTGAAGTACGAGACGAACGAGACCGGGTCGGCGTAGGAGCTGCCGTCCGGGTTGACGCCCCGCATGATCTGGAACCTGAACCTGAGGTAAACGGGGAATGTACCGTCCACCGTCGGCGAGACCGGAATACCGGTATTAGCCAGACTGCGGAACACCTGCCGGCCGTCGTGCCAGATCGTCAGCGACTCCGGCAGTGACTTGCTGGCGATGGCGTAGGTATATCCGTTCGCGTTCCGCTGGCCCGCGGCCGCCGCCCGGAACAGGGCGTTCCAGAACCTCGGGCTGAGGTCCGCGTTGAGCGTCATGTGATGCTGGGACTCGAAGGCCATCACCGCGCCGCGCAAGACCACGTTGGCGTGGCTCGGCTGCCACATGCTGGCCAGCATCGCCGGGTAGCCCGGCTTCCAGGTGAACCGCCCGGCCGGCGGGTTGTACGCCAGCGCCGCCTGGCTGGACGGCGTGCCGCTGTCGTGCTCCTCCGAGCGCAGGGCCGGCGACTGCGTCGCCGACCAGGTCACGGGCAGGTAGCCGAGCTGGCCCAGCAGCTGGGCCAGCCGGAGCTGGGTGTAGGCGCCCGTGCTGAAGTGCGCCGTGACCGACTTGGCCAGCAGGCCGCCGCCGACGGTCCGGACTCCGCCCTGGCCGGCGGGCACCGTGACCGTGAACCGGCTCGACGGCCGGAACGGATGCGTCGGCGTGAACGCCAGGTCGTTGCCTACCGGGCGCCAGGTGCCCGCGACCGCCGGGCGGATCACCGGGTCCGGCGAGCCCGGCGCCACCGGGGCCGAGAACTGGACCATCACTGGCGCGCTGCCGTTCACGTGGCGGGTGTTCGACGCCGGCAGTACCGACAACACGCGCAGCGCCGCGACCGTCCCCGTGCCATGACTCTGCTTCGGCGTGCTCGACCCCGCTGGCGTGCTGCCCCCGTGGACCAGCGCGAAGGCCACGCCCGCCACCAGCACCGCGGCCGCTACCGCCGTCAGAAGAATGATCTTGGTCCGGCGCTGGGGCCCGCCTGAGCGGGGCTCCTCCGGCCCTGAGCCCGAGGGACCCGACGGGCCGCCCGGCTGTAGCTGCTTCGTCCCCTGGCCAGTCAGCTGCCTGTTAGCCGTTGCCTGGCTAGCCGCTGGCTCGCCTGACGCTGCCTGGCCAGATGCTGCTGTCTGGCCTGATGCTGCCTGGGCAGCTGTCGTCTCGTCAGCCGCTGTCTGGCCAGCTGCTTCTCCCGCTGCCGTCTCGCCAGCCGCCTGCTTGCCGGCCCCCCGAACACCGAACACGCCGATCCCCCGTCCGCGCCTTACCCAGCCCGCGCGATCACCATGCGTAACTGCCTGCGCCATCATAGTTACTTAGCGTCACGTGAGGTACCCGACTCGGCGGGCGGAGAACCTATTGGCGGCGTAAATGATCAGTAACGAGTAACACAGAGAATGGCGTAGCTGGCCATTGCTGCTTGATTCGGGCCAGGGCGTATGCAAGGCGCAGGCCAGGGCATCCAGTCGCCGTGGCCATTGATCATCAAGCCCTGACCGGGGGCGAAGAACGGTGGTCTGGATTTTCGCCTGCTTTGCTCGGCCGGGGCGGCAGGCCCGGGCTGGGACCGGCACCGGGCGGCCGGCGTCCGCCGGACGTGATCATGTCGGCCTGCCGCAAGCGCGTCCCGTTCCAGGTCCAGGTCGTGGCCGGGTCAGCGCGGCCTGGGCGGCCCGTGCTGCCCGCGAACAGCACCAGCTTGTGCAGGGTCCCGGTCGTATAGCAGAGACCCGGAGGCCCGCAGCCCTGGCGAGGCGGCCGCGTCCAGGTCGTCCCCGTCCAGGCCCAGATGTCGTTCAGGTGGTGCGATGTACCCGAGCGCGGTGTTACTCACAGCCCGTGAGGTGCGCCAACACCTCGCGGGCTCCCCTGCTGTCGTGGGCGATACTGGATTCGAACCAGTGACCCCTGCCGTGTGAAGGCAGTGCTCTTCCGCTGAGCCAATCGCCCGTGCCTGCGGGCCTGTCCGGCCCCGCAACGGCTGTTTTAGCGTAGCGCATCCGCCAGTCCCTGTGCCCACTCGCCAACTCCGCCGGCGACACTGCCTCGGTCCGCCTCCCGCTGGCAGTTTCCCGGCTCCGGCGACCACCCGTCCTCCGCTCGCAGGTCCCCCTTCCACTTGGTCCGCCCTGGGCGCCGCGACTCGGTCCCGCCCTGGGAAGCGACGTCGCATCGGCTAACGGCCGGGTCGCGAATTAGTTTATGTCCTGATTTGCGAGTCCGGTTTCGCGCCCCGATCGCTCGTCGAATCAAGCGAAAGCCGGGGAAATACCGACTCTCACGTATCGTCGGGGCGCATGCTGACGCGGCAGGTCATCACCAGGTTGTTCAGTGAGACGAAGGTCACATCCCGTCGTGGGGCGGCATGGAACAGGACGCGCCAGAAACCGTGTTTTATCTGCCGAAGCGTTTGACCGGGTCGAGCCTAGTCGGGCTGGTTTTGTTGATCAGTGACCGAGGTTACGAGTGGCTCGTTTCGCGGAATTAACCTCCCGCGACAACATTCCAGCGGCACGTTATGCGCCATAAGGCTTGCCAAACGCATACCAATAAAGAAGCCCGGCAATCCGGGACACGACAAGGCAAAGGTCTGACCCCGATGATGAACAGCAGCGCGACCGTGTCCGCCGAACTCGGACTCAGTCTGGTGGTTCCCGAGCACGGGGTTGTTCCCCTCGTGGCCAGCCTGTACTACAGCGCCGACGACCCGTACGCCATCCGCATGGCCTTCCACGTGGGTGCCGACGAGCCTGTCGAGTGGATCTTCGCCAGGGAGCTGCTGACCGCAGGCCTTGAGGGCCATGCGGGCGAGGGCGACGTCCAGGTATGGCCGTCCGACGAGCACGGCCGCGAACTACTGAACCTGGCGCTTTCGTCCCCGTTCGGGGAGGCACATTTCGAGGCGCCGCGCGCCGCGACGGGTGCGTTCCTCGCCCGCACCTTCGAGATGATCGCCGAAGGCGCGGAGAGCGAGTTCCTCGACGTCGACGACGAGCTCGACGATCTTCTCTGGCGAGCCTAGGGCGCCCGGCCCGCGCATTGTCCACGCGCGAACGGCGCAATTCCGCCTAACGCCCATCGCCCGAGTTATCCGGCCTGCCCGGCAATGACGCCAGGCTTTTTCCGGACAGTTCCCCGATGACGTGACGGACGATAACAAGCCGATACGGCCGCGCACCTGTCATTCTGCGCATTTCCAGGGTGCTGCCAGGATGCTGTCGCCAGCGGACAGCCCGGGCCTGCGCGACTGGCTCGGGCGCCCAGGCCGGATCTGGCCGGACCGGGTCCGAGCCCGGCTTGTGTCGGCACACAAGTCGCTGTCCGCTTCGTGGGGTCGGGCCAGGTCGCACCCCCGCGCGGAGTCGAGTTTGCGGGCCGGGCAGGATCGGCTACAGTTCTTCACGCACGCTTTCGGCGCTCCGGATCACGATCCGGACTAGCTGGCAGCAGGCGGACGTGGCTCAGCTGGTAGAGCATCACCTTGCCAAGGTGAGGGTCGCGGGTTCGAATCCCGTCGTCCGCTCGGAAGTGCCGGAAGCCGTCTCGCGCGCCGACGGCCAGCACGGCTCAGCGGTACTCGGGCCGATCCTCTCGGGGACGGGTCTGTGGCGGAATGGCCGAGTGGCTTAGGCAAGGGCCTGCAAAGCCCTGTACGCGGGTTCGATTCCCGCTTCCGCCTCTGCGGGCGGTTAGCTCAGCGGGAGAGCGCACTTGGCTGACCAGCAGCTTTGCGGCAAGTGGATGCCCCGAGCCCAGACTACGTGCGCCCGGCGTCCCCACCATCAGGGCGAGTGCCGTACGGCCAAGGCCGTGGCCGACAGCAGGGCGCGGAAGACAGAGCGCCGGGTCGGGAGCACCGACCGCACCGGGCCGCCCAGGTGGCGGCTGACCCACAAGCTGAAGCGCTACGGCCTGACTGCGCAGAGCTTCGCCCGGATGCTGATCGAACAGCAGAGTGCCTGCGCGATGTGCTTCGAGCCATTCCAGGAAGGGCAGGCCGTCTGCGTTGACCACGACCACGGGTGCTGCCCGGATGAGAAGACCTCGTGTGGCAAGTGCGTGCGCGGCCTGCTGTGCGTGTCGTGCAACACGGCGCTCGGCATCATCGAGCGGAGGTACGAGATGGCCCGGGCCTACCTGAACGCGTGACGGTTGGGCAGGTCGCCTAATCTGCTAGGCTCACGGGGTCCCGGGCGGTTAGCTCAGCGGGAGAGCACTACCCTGACACGGAAGAGGCCACTGGTTCAATCCCAGTACCGCCCACGCCAAGTACCCCAGGTCAAGGCCGGTCTTCGAACCCGAAGCCCGGCCTTCTTGATCAATTTGTCTGTCACCAGGAAATGCCGGGGCGAGATAACACAGATCAGGCCCCGAGAACACCCCCAGGCAGCGGTCCCAGGAGCTTTCGGAAGCTAGCGCGGCGGAGGCCTTCGACGGGTCGGGGTGGCTTCGCTCCAGGATGCTTGAGCCGGACTCTGATGTGTGGTGCTGGCCGGGTCTCGGACGGGCTGCCGGGGCAGGACGAGTGGGACGGAAAGTCCGCTCTGGCCGCAGATGCTCTCCACGATGCGTGCGTCCCGAACGGAGCTCGCCTGACGCGGGTCCGGGCATGGAGCTGCTCGGGCGGACAGCGGGCAGCGGCGGCCTGAGCAGCGTGGCCCTGGACGATGCGCAACTCCGCCACCACGACTATGAGACCCGCGAGGCTAGCGAGCAGGCGGCGGCCAGGGTCCCGGCAGCATGTCGGAGCTGGCCCCTGCTGCGGTCCGGCGCGGAGTCCGGCCGTATGGAGCACGGGCGGCCCGGTCGTAAGTGTCAGCGGCACGGTGCAGCCCCAGTCCTGGCTTGTGACACGTTCGGGGTTCTGGAGCGCGGCAGAGCGGTGACCAGTGGTTTTCTGGCTGGTGGGAGCTGAAGGTGCGCACTAAGCCGGGGTCGTAGAGTGACCCGGTGCCGAGCACCAGACCGGCTGGTCAATCCGCAAATTCGTCAAGTCCACCCGCCGCTACCGGACCGCCAGGATCCAGGCCGGCCCGCACGTCATCACCGCAGCCGATCCCCTGCCCGACGACCTCCGCCTAGCCCTCGACCGCATCCACGGACGCGCAGACGGTGCGCATTAACGTGCCACAAGTCAGGTTTTAGTGACGATGAGTGACCGGCTGGCTGCCTGGCGATCGTCTGGGAGCCGGCCGAGCGGGAGCAGGCCAGGCCACCTTACGCCGTAGGTTGCCAGCGCTAGCTGGACAACAGCGGGCGCGGAGGACGCCGGCTCGGCGGGCGGACGTCGCCTGGCCGCCCGCGCTGGCTGGCCCGCGGCGAATCTGGCGCCGGGCCCGCGGCCGCAGTCCTGGAGCCCGCGGCGATCCGCCCCGGCCGCTGCCCCGGCAGCTGGCCGCCCGGCGGCCGGGGACGCCGGGCGGTACGCATCTGGGCTGCCATCAGGAACGAGGACGCCAGGGCGCTACCGACCGCTCCAAGTGCCAGCCACCCGTCGTCTGAGACGATCGCGGCGGCAAATGCAACGGCCGACAGAAGGGCGAAGGCAGCTATGGCCCGGTCGGCCGGCCTGAGAGCCGCCCTGGCCGGCGCTCGCCCATCCGGCGGCTGCGCGGCGACCAGCCAGGCAGGAAGGTCGGTGGTGACCCCGGCCAGCTCCGCGTACGTGCGGGCCGCCAGCGTCTGGGTGACCCTCGTGTCGAACTCATCTTTAGTCACGAAGCCGAGCACGTACGCCGACTTGAGCGCATCGATCACTCCGTCGCGGTCGGCATGGGAAGCCCGCAGGCGACCATGACCGGCATCGCCCGGCAGCGCTATTTCCGGCCCGGCCATCGACCGCCTCCCGCTATCAGGACAGCCAGCACAGTTCGGCTGAGCCCCCGGCGACCTTGCGCGCAGGCCGCAAGAAGTACCGCCATCATAACCAGCGAGCTGGGCCAGAGCCTCCTATGCGGGCCCGCCCGGCCTGGACACAGGCGGCCCTCCCCGGCACCTGCACCAGGCCCTCGACCGCATCCACGGGCGCGCAGACGGTGCGCACTAACGTGTCACAAGTCAGGTAAGTGTCAGCGGCACGGTGCAGCCCCGGATTGCGAAGGACGCGGGCCGCCACGCGCAGAGCATCACCAGCCGCCCAGGCCACGTCAGCGGGCGAACCGGTGATCTCGCCAGGCGTCCGAGTGCTGGCATCCTTCAGATCACATGCCCCGTGAAAAGAGCGGCGAACTCGACAGCCAGAACGAGCACTCCTATCGCCAGCCCCGGAACGGCTACCATTCGTAAAGTGCGCCGAACCCGGGCTTCATCGGCGAAGTGAGCGCGAGACGAAGAGGTCCACAAGAACAGCCGCTGATACCACCGGTGCTGATAAAGCCGCCAGCAGCTGCGAGCATAACGTGTCAGCGAGCCCCGGAAGTCCGTCACCATGATCGCTGCTACCACCGACACCACGATGCCGGTGACTGCGAGGACCGCGAACTCAGCGAGCGTCTGATCCGACATCTCCATGACCGCTCCATCATCCGCCAAAGATCCAGGCACGGCCAGGCCTCGCTCTCCGAGTCGCCGACCGAAGGACGCGAGACGCCGCTCACCCTCTGCGACATCATGCCGTGCGGCACCCGCTACCTAAGCCCGGCCTGCGTCCGTGACGAAGCTGGCAGGCCAGTCACCAGTGCCTGGGATGAGGATAGGGCTACGAATGTAAGAATGGTTGCGGCCAAAGTCATGAGGGCTACACTAAGCCTCACCAGGTAAGGCAATTTGTTGCGCTGAAGCCCCGGATTATCGCGGACTCGACTACCCGCGGCTACCACGCTCTCCGATGGAACGCGCACTTAGGGGGTGCGGACTTCTCAGCTCATTGCCCCGTTAATACGGTCGCATCGTTCACTGAGTTTACCTGTTCGACATATGCCGGTCATCGCACGGTCAGGCATCGTTTGAACGCGGCCCATACGCTCCAGCAATCGATTGCGGCCAAAGGAGCGAATATTGAACTCAGGAACGAAAGTCGCGATGGCGGGAGTCGCTGCGTTCGCGATCGCGGCGGCGCCGCTGGCGCTGTCTGCCTCCAGCGCCTTCGCCGCTGGCCACCACGCTCAGATCAGGCACGTGCTGCTGATATCGGTCGACGGCATGCACCAGTCCGACCTGAACTGGTACGTCGCCCACTATCCCAACTCTGAGCTCGCGCGGCTGGCCACCGGTGGCGCTGAATACACCCACGCGCAGACCACCGACCCGTCGGACTCCGATCCGGGCGGCACGGGAATCATGACCGGCGCCGACCCGAAGCTGACCGGCATCTACTACGACGACGAGTACAGCCACGGCGTCTTCCCGCCGGGGACGACGAACTGCTCCGGGCCGGTCCCGGGCGGCGACGTGATCTACGACTCGCCGGACGACAAGCTTCCGGCCGTGCCGGACTTGCTGCACAACGGGAGCGGCAACACCTTCCCCTCCTTCGATGAGGGCGGCTCGATCTACCCGGGCGGCAACGACACCAACCCGGGCTTGATCATGAACCTGAGTCCGCACCCGCAGTCGGGTCTGAACCCGGCGACGTACCCGGTCAGTCCGAAGACCTGCAAGCCGATTCAGCCGTGGGACTACGTGGGGGTCAACACGATCTTCCAGGTGATCCACGGCGCCGGCATGCGCACGGCCTTCTCTGAGAAGCACGCGATCTACACGTCCTTCAACGGCCCGGGCTCGAATGGCAAGAGCATCGACGACTTCTTCGGGCCGGAGATCGACTCGCAGGCGGTCGAGCCGAACGGCGTGCCGTACCCGGTCGACGGCGCGTGGACGGCCGACAACGCCGCCACCAAGCAGTACGACTCCTACAAGGTCCAGGCGGTCATCAACTGGATCAACGGCCACAACCACTCCGGCACCGGGCCGAAGGTCGGCACGCCGGCGATCTACGGGATGAACTTCCAGACGGTCTCGACCGCCGAGAAGCTGAAGAGCTCCCCGGCGGTGCTGATCGGCCCGAACGCGCAGGGCAAATACACCGAGGGACCGCCGCTGCTCGGCGGGTACGTGACCGTTGACGGCCGACAGGTGCCGGGCCCGCTGCTCCGGAGCGCGCTCAACTACGTCAACGACGCACTGCAGCGGATGGCCGACACGATCCGGGCCGACGGCGAGGCCCACTCAACGGCGATCATCCTGACGGCCAAGCACGGCCAGTCGCCGCTGAACAACAAGAAGCTACAGCGGATCGACGACGGCCCGATCATTGCCGGCGTCAATGCCGGCTGGGCCGCAAAGCATCCGGGCAGCCCGACACTGATCGTTCAGGAGGCCGACGACGACGGACTGCTGTGGTGGCTGTCAGACCGGTCGCAGGCGGCGACTGACTTCGTCAAGAACTACCTGTGGACGCACACCGCACCGGCGGTCAACTACGCCGGCCAGACGATCACCGTCCAGCACTCCGGCCTGCGGAAGATCTTCGCCGGCCACCAGGCCGCGCACTTCTTCGGCGTCCCGTTCTCCGACCCGCACCACCCGGACGTGTTCGCCATCTCGCAGGTCGGCACGATCTACACGACCGGCTCGAAGATCGCCGAGCACGGCGGCGACAACGCGGGCGACCGGGACGTTCCGCTCGTCGTCTACGCGCCGGGCACCGTCCGGCCTGACCAGTCACGCAATCCGGTGGAAACGACCCAGATCGCACCGACGATCTTGAAGCTGCTCGGACTCTCTCCGCGCTCGCTTCAGTCCGTCCGCCGAGAGGGCACGCGAGTCCTGCCCGGCCTCGGCATCGGCGGCAGGCACTAACCGCTTCATCTGATCGAGCTGCGGGCGGCGCCAAGCCGCCCGCAGCTCAGTCACTCATCCCGGCTCCGTGCGTCTCGGGCCATGCTTTATCCGGTCACGGCCATACTGAGGTGTGGTCACTCCCCCGCGGTTCGTCGTGCAACTGCACGACGCCACGCGGCTGCATTATGACTTCCGCATCCAGTCGGGTGAGGTGCTGCGCTCATGGGCGGTGCCCAAGGGACCGTCGCTGGACCCCCGGGTACGGAGGCTCGCTGTGCCCGTCGAGGACCACGCGATGTCGGCGGGCGATTTCGAGGGTGTTCACAGCGGCCACGTGCGTGGCACCGGCGCGGTGATTATCTGGGATGAGGGAATCGCCGAGACCGTGCGCGACGAACCGGGGCACATGTCGTTTGTCCTGCATGGCCGCAAGCTTTCCGGCCGCTTTGCGCTCACGCGGACCGCGGAGAACCGCTGGATTCTTGTCAAGGTCCGCGATGAGGACGCGCGCCCGGGCTCGGATATCGTCGCTGAGCAGTCAGCAAGCGTGCGAAGCGGCAAGACCTGGCAGGAAGTGGCAGGCCAGTCCAGTGGTTAGGCCGCCTGATTGCGCCGGCCTCGGAATCAGCGCTCGAGCGCTTGCCTCTCAGGCAATCCCGTAACAGTCTGTGATTGGCGTTGGCCGACCGCCAGGGCGCTAGATCCGCCGTTAGGCGCAGCTGCGCCGGTTCCGCCGATGCTCCACCTGGGCGCGCAACTCCTCGGCCAGCTCGCCGACAGGACGCGGGCACCGCGCGGTGCCCGCTGACGCGGCGGTACCGGGTGAGACCGCGACGCGTTGTCCTGGCCCGCACGACCGCTGGGTGGCTCCAGCCCAAAAATTAACTAGAAATATTCTTTACAGTAAGCCTTGACGACTCAGCCCTCCGGATACAAAGTGACCATATAAACGGTTCGCCGGGTCATGCGAGGCGCCAGATCGCCTCAGCTCCTCTCACCCCTGGAGGGTTCATGCAGGTCGGATTACGGATTCTCCGCACAGCTCTCATCGCTGGCTCGGCGCTCGGGCTGACAGCCGGCGGCTCGGTCCTCGCGCTGGCCTCCGGGCCCGCCGCGCAGGCATCCACCGCATGCGCCGCGGCATGGAACTCCACTACTGCCTATACCGGCGGCGAGCAGGCCAGCGAGAACGGAATCAACTACACCGCCAACTGGTGGACTCAGGGCAACGACCCGGCGACCAACAACGGCGGCAGCGGCTCGGGACAGCCGTGGACATCCGACGGCTCCTGCACCGGCGGCTCGGGCGGCGGTGGCGGTGGCGGTGGCGGTGGTGGTGGCGGGGGCGGGGGCGGCACGGGCTCGGTGAGCGGCCTGCTCTTCAGCCCGTACAAGGACGTCACCATCAACATGAACTGGAACACCGACGAGATGCAGTCGGCCGTTGAAGGGTCCGATCTGCCGGTGGTGGGCTCCGGCAGCCTGGTGTCGCAGTACATCCCGAAGCTGCCCGCGATCACGCTCGCGTTCGCTTCCGGAGCCTGCGGCAGCGAGACCTGGGGTGGTGTCTCGGGTGCCAGCTGGGCGGCCGAGAACGTTCCGCAACTCCAGAACGCCGGCCTGAATTACGTTGTCTCGACCGGTGGTGAGGCCGGGACCTTCACCTGCGACTCGACGGCTGGCATGGAATCGTTCATCGCTCGCTACGCCAGCCCGCACCTGGTCGGCATTGACTTCGACATCGAAGGCGGCCAGACCGAGTCGGATATCCAGGATCTGGTCAACGCGGCGGCGGGAGCACAGTCGCAGTACCCGAACCTGCAGTTCTCGTTCACGCTCGCCACGCTGGCCGCATCCGATGGCAGCTACGGCGGAGTGAACTCGCTCGGCAACGAGGTCGTCGAGGCGGTGCTCGGCTCCGGCCTGAACAAGTACGTCATCAACCTGATGACCATGGACTTCGGCAGCGCGTCCAGCAGCGTCTGCGTCGTTGTCTCCGGCAGCTGCGAGATGGCGCAGTCGGCGATCCAGGCGGTAGGGAATCTCGAGCACACCTACGGAATCCCGGCGAGCAAGATCGCCGTCACCCCGATGATCGGCCTGAACGACAACACCAGCGAGACCTTCACTGCCGCTGACGTGGACACGCTGACGAACTACGCGGTCAGCAACGGCCTGGCCGGGCTGCATTTCTGGTCACTGGACCGGGACACACCCTGCGCCACGACCACGACGTACGCGTCGCCCACCTGCAACTCGGTTTCCGGCACGTCAGCACTGGAGTACACCAACAGGTTCCTGAGCGACCTCGGGGACTGACCGAGGTCCCAGGCCGATCGATAGACGGTTGGCTGATCGGTTACGGCGCGCTCGGCGATGCCTGTCATCGCCAGCGCGCCGTAACCGACCTCAACGAGCAAAATGCCGCCGGCGCGCAGGATCACGGCTCGAGCCTGCTCGCTACAGGCGGCAGCGATGCCGTCGCGACCGGTGATTGGCGCTGGTCGCCGCCAAGGGCGCGAGATCCGCCGTCAAGGGCGGATGCCCCATCTGCGTCTGGCCCGCCGCACCGCGCCCGAACAAGGCTCATCTGGGAATGGCGTTACCCCTCGGCCGGCCGAGCCCGGTTGACCGTAACAGGCCTGCTAATCCAGCGGCTGTCTCCCGATGACCTCCGGCCCGCGGCCAGCCAGCAGCCAGCCGACGCCGGCGGCGAGCAGCGGCAGCCCGATCAGCAGGATCAGCACGTCGGCCAGCGGCAGGCCGCCGAACATGGCGGACAGGCCGCCATGCGCCCAGGCCAGCCCGACGATCACCGCGAAGGCCATGCCGAGGACCGCGCCGAGCAGCCCCAGCGCCGCGGCAGTGGCTGCGGTGATCATCCGCCGGGTCGCGCCGCTGGCGCCGGCCGCGGTGAGCGTGCGCAGGTCCTGGGCGGTCTCGCTGCGGATCAGGCCGACGGACGCGGCCAGCACGCCGAGCGCGATCACGATGCCGAGCGCCGTGCCGATCCCGGCGATCTCGCCGAAGTCCGCCCCGCCAGAGGCGATCTCGAGCGGCGCCTGGTAGGCGAGTGTGACGTGCCGTGCGGCTCTGATCTGCCTGGCGGTGAGCGGGGCAGGTGCCTGGATCAGCCACCCGGTCAGCTGAGCGTGCACGTGGTACTTGCGCACCGCGTACTCGGTGATCACGGTGTTCGGCGCGGAGGTGCCGCTGGGCAGGCTGCTGACCGTCTGGATCGCCGGGCTGGCCAGGCAGTTGCTCAGCGTGCAGGACGAACCGCCGTTACCACCGGACCGGCTTCCGTCGGACTGGCTTCCGTTGGACTGGCTTCCGTCGGGCTCGCCGCCGCTGCCGGAACTCCAGGTCATCTGCAGGTGCGACAGGCCCGCCAGCAATGGCCGCATGGTGAGGATGTCGGTACCGGGAGCGATCTGGCTGGCCTTGATCCCGTACGCGGCGAGCAGCCGCGGGGTCGCCACGTACAGGCCGACGCCGGAATCGAGGTTGGGTGAATTGTGGTCGGGCGGCGCACCCAGCCTGGACCAGCAGGCCCGCGGATTCCAGTGGTATCGCGGACCGCGCGTGCAGGCTGGCCGCGAGGCTATTCAGCCGCCTGCTCAGGCTGGCCGCCTGGGCGCTGCTGAGCGGCATCATCATGCCGGGGGCCGGGCTCCGCCCCGAGGTGATCACAAGCTGGCTGCTGGACAGGCTGGGGCCGGACGGGGTGAGCGGGTTGTCGGTCCGCTCGCTGCCGACCAGGCAGATCGCCGTGGCCAGGAACATGGCGAACGTGACCGCGGCCAGCGCGGCACCGGACCGGGCCCGGTAGCGGACCAGGTCACGCAGCGCGATCCGGATCGCGACCGGCAGCCGAGGGTACGCTCCAGCGGCCAGCACGCTGATGCCCAGCGGCGCAAGCAGGATGATCCCGGCGATCACGCCCACCAGGCCGGCCAGCAGGGGCAGCCCGCTGCCCGGGCCGCCGCCCCCGCCAGGCAGCCCGGCCAGGCCGACGAACGCCAGGACGGCCAGGCCGACCGCGAACGCGATGACGCCGGGCACGGCGGAGCGGTGTACCGCCTTCGGCGGCGCGGGGCGGCCGGACAGCGCGGCCACCACCGGGACCGCGGCCATCGCCTTGGCCGGGCGGCGGGATGCCAGCACCGATGTCGCGACCGCGAACCCGGCCCCGACGGCGATCGCCCACCAGGGCAGGCTGGCCGGGTCGACCACGTGGTTGGTCGCCTGCTGCAACGTGGGCGCGTAAGCGAACCAGGCGGCGAGGCCAACCGCCGTCCCGGCCAGCGCGCCGACCACGCCGACCACCAGGCCGTTAACGATCATGACCAGGCGGAGGTTGCGCTCGGTCGCGCCGATGGCGCTGAGCATGCCGAGGGCACGGAGCCTGCGCTGGGCCAGCACGGAGAAACTGGCTACTGACAGCAGGCCGATGAACGCCAGGCCGAGTACCTCCAGCACCAGGATGAGCACCGCCTGCGAGAGTCCGCCCGCCATCTCATTGGGAGTGAACAGCGCGGCCGCCGGCACGCCGGGCAGCGTCACGTCGCCTTTGCTGGCCGCCAGCCGCCCCGCGGCCGGGCCGAGCAGCATGATCACCTGGCTCGGGTGCCTGACCTGGCCCGGGGCGACCAGCGCGAACTCGTCCGACAGGTTGCTCGGGTCCGCCGCGATGCCGGTCACCCGCCAGGTCCGGCCGGCGGCCCGCCAGGTGCCGCCCGCGTGCGCGCCGTACAGGGCCGCGACCTGGCTGGTCAGCGCGACCTGACCGGGTCCGGCCGGGTAGGCGCCGCTCACCAGGCTGAGCAGCGGAGAGTTAAAGTGCCCGTGCGGCGGCTCGGCGCGAAGCTGCACAGACTGGCTGGTGCCGGTGGCGATTGCCTCATTCTCGATGACATCGGCCGGGCCCCAGCGGTGCTGAATGGTCGCGATGTCGGCGGCCAGGCTCGGGTCGCTGCCGGGCAGCTTGGCTTTCGCCTGAGCGGTGCCGTAAGCGGCCCAGTTGGGGTTGCCGGGCTGCACGTTCGTGACGACGCCTGCGCCCCACGTCGTCGCGGCGACCGCCACGGTGAGCAGGCCGAGCACGAGCAGCTGCTGGCGCCATTCACGGCGGAACAGCCGCCAGCCCCAGCGGAACACCGCGCGCCTGGCCGGGACGCCCCCGTTGCCCGTCCTCGCGGGCGGCCGGGTGAGGGTCGTCATCGGTCCTGCCCGAGCAAGGACTCCGGGCCCGGCGCCGGCACCGTCTGGTCGACGACGCGGCCGTCCCGGATGAACACCACCCGGTCCGCCCACGCGGCCAGCTGCGCGTCGTGCGTGACGACGACGGCGGCCACGCCTTGCTGGCACGCGACGTGGATCATGCGCATCACCGCCTCGCTGTTGGCCGAGTCCAGCGCGCCCGACGGCTCGTCGGCGAGCAGCAGGTGCCGGTCGCCGACCACCGCGCGGGCGATCGCGACCCGCTGCCGTTCGCCGCCCGACAGCTGGTCCGGGTAGCTCGACGCGCGCTCGGCCAGGCCGAGCGCGTCCAGTGCGCGCAGCCCGGCTTCCCCGGCCTTCCGGGCGCCGACGCCGTCCAGTTCCAGCGGCAGCGCGACGTTCTCCGCGGCGGTCAGGCCCGGCAGCAGGTTGAAGTCCTGGAACACGTACCCGATCGACTGCCGGCGCAGCCGCGCCTTGTCGTTGCGCGACATCGTGGCCAGGTCCTGCCCGGCCACGAGGACCTGGCCGCTGGTCGGTTCCTCCAGGCTGCCGGCGATGGTCAGCAGCGTCGACTTGCCCGACCCGCTCGGCCCCATCACCGCCACCATCATCCCGGGGCCGACGTCGAGGCTGACGCCGCGCAGCGCGTGCACCTCGGCGGCGCCCGTGCCGTACACCTTGGACACCTGGCGCAGTTCGAGCATGCTCACGGCGTCACCCCTGTCTTGTTCCTGAGCTTCGGCAGGTTGTCCCGCACGGCGGCGGGAGGCTCGGCGGCGGCGCGCTTGATCCGGCCGTCCGCGGCGTCCAGCCAGCGGACCACCGCGTCCAGCCGGAACAGCTCCGCGTCCACCGCCAGCCCCAGCGCGAGATCGCGGCCAGCGTCCGCCTCCTTGATCCGGGTCCACTGCTGCATGAGCTCGATCAGGTAGCGGCGGTGCGCCTGGATCACCTCGCCCACGTCGGTGCCCGGCACGCGCAGCGCCACCAGCACCTTGATCACCAGCTCGTCGCGCGGCGGTGACGACATGTCCGGCGGCGTCCGCAGCCATCTGGCCAGCTCACGCTCACCGCCGGCGCTGATGCGGAACCGCTTCTGCGGGCTGTCCCGCTCATCATCGTCGTCGGACTCGATCAGGCCGTCGCGCTCCAGCCGCTGCAGCGTGGTGTACACCTGCCCGATGTTCAGCGGCCAGACTTCCCCGGTGCCCGCCTCGAACTCCTCGCGCAGCCGCAGTCCGTACTTCGGTCCCTCGCTGAGCAGCGCCAGCAGCGCGTGCCGGATGCTCATGGCTCAATCTTCAGTAGCATACTCAGTATGTTACCGAAGAAGGAGGCGTTGGCAAGCGGTTCCGAGACCATGCTTCGCATAAACACGGGCAGTCGACCAGCCCGAGGCGGAACGCGATGCCACGGTGGGCGGCGAAGCGGTCGAAGACCGGCCTGGGGAGCGTGGCGGCAACCGCTTCCGGCGTTGTCCGTCCACAGCAGGCGAAAAGCAAAAGGAGGGGTTCGCACTCCCCTCCACTATCAACCTATAGCGCACCGGGGGACTTGCCGCAAGACCCGGGTCATGCCGCATAATCGCTGGCCGAGGCCACAACCTGCGGAAACGGGAGTCACTCAGCTATGAGCAAGCATGCGGTGGTAGTCGCCGGAGGAGGTCCGACCGGGCTGATGCTGGCCGGCGAACTGGCGCTGGCCGGAATCGACGTCGCCATTGTCGAACGCCGCGCCAGCCACGATCTCACCGGCTCGCGGGCAGGCGGCCTGCACGCACGCACCATCGAGGTTCTCGATCAGCGCGGAATCGCCGACCGCTTCCTCGCCCAGGGGCAGGTGGCTCAGGTCACGTCGTTCTCCATGATCCCCCTGGACATCAGCGACTTTCCCACCCGGCACAACTACGGGCTCGGGCTATGGCAGGACCGCATCGAGCGCACCCTGGCCGACTGGGTCGCCGAGCTCGACGTCCCGATCTACTACGGCAGCGAGGTGGCGGGACTCGCGCAGGATGACACCGGCGTCGATGTCCGGCTGGCGGACGGCTCGTCGCTGCGAGCGGACTACCTGGCCGGCTGTGACGGAGGGCGCAGCCTGATCCGCAAGGCAGCCGGCATCGAGTTCCCCGGCTGGGACCCGACCACCAGCTCGCTGGTCGCCGAGGTCGAGATGGCCGAGGAGCCGGAGCTGGGCATCCGCCGCGATGACAAGGGCATCCACTCCCTCGGCAGGCTAGAAGACGGGAAGCACGTACGGGTCGTCGTGAGAGAACAGCACACCGGGCACCCCGGCGAGCCGGCCCTGCGTGATCTCAGCCAGGCGATCGTCGACGTATGGGGAACCGACTTCGGGGTGCACAGCCCCGTCTGGATCTCCCGGTTCACCGACATGACCCGGCAGGCGGCGTCCTACCGGAAGGGACGTGTCCTGCTCGCGGGCGACGCCGCCCACGTGCACTCCCCGGTCGGCGGGCAGGGCCTCAACACCGGCGTGCAGGACGCGGTGAACCTGGGCTGGAAGCTGGCCCAGGTGGTCAGGCAGACGTCCCCGGCAAGCCTCCTGGACACCTACCACGCCGAGCGGCACCCGGTCGCGGCCCGCGTGCTGCAGAACACCATGGCGCAGACCGCGCTCACCCGCCAGGACGACCGTACCGACGCCCTGCGCGACACCATGTCCGGCCTGCTGAGCATGGACCAGCCGCGCAAGCGGATCGCCGCGATGATGTCCGGCCTGGACATCCGCTACGACCTCGGCGCGGGACACCCGCTGCTCGGACGCCGCATGCCCGACCTCGACCTGGCCACCGCCGACGGCCCGCAGCGAGTCTTCACGCTGCTGCACGACGCCCGGCCCGTGCTCCTGAACCTCGGCGAGCCCGGCAGCCTCGACATCACCCCCTGGGCCGACCGGGTCCGGCTGACCGACGCCACCTACGCCGGCACCTGGGAGCTGCCGGTGCTCGGCGTAGTCACCGCTCCCGCCGCCGTGCTGATCCGGCCCGACGGACACGTCGCCTGGGCCGGAGATCACCCCCAGCCCGGACTCCCTGACGCGCTCACCACCTGGTTCGGACCGCCCACCGCGGCGTAGACGCGAAGCTCCCCTGGGAGGACATACCTCGACGTCGCGCGGTCTTGCAGCTCCTCCAGCCGGACCAGCCAGGCTCGACTTTGACAGCAGAATACGGAGTCGAGAAGGGAGCCGCCATGAGCACCCAGGTGATCACCGAGTTGAAGGCCCAGCCGGGCCGCGGCGACGACGTCGCGAACCTCCTGCTCGAGATCCTGGGCGAGAGCCTCAAGCACGAGAGCTGCGAGGCCATCCGCATCCTGCGCGACCAGGACGACCCCGACCACGTCGGCGGCCTCACCCAGTGGACGAAGCGGCACCACTACGAGGACTACCTGGCCTGGCGCACCGCACGCGGCTTCACCGACAGCTTCGAGTCCATGCTCACCGAGCCCCTGATCATCCACTACTACGACACGATCTTCTGCGCCCCCGGCATCGCCGCCCGCAGGCCCCGGAAGCGCCGCAGGCACCGGCCCGCTAGCGTGAGCGGGTGCTGACAGTCGGGGTGGACCTGGCCGCGGAGCCCGAAGGGACCACGCCGGGCTGGCGCCGGGCGCTGGCGCTGCGGGTCACATGCGTTGCGCGATCCTGCTGGCCGAGCTGGCCCGGCGCGGCCACCCGGTGGACCGCACGGGCACCGGGAAGGTCGTCGAGGTCTACCCGGCGGCGTCGCTGAAGGTCTGGGGCCTGACCCACCGCGGCTACAAGCGCCCCCGTGACCCGGCGACGCTGGGGCAGCTGATGGATGGACTGACGGCCCAAACCCCTTGGCTCAAACAGGGGGACGTCGCCGACCAGTGCCGACGCAGTCACGACGCCGCCGACGCCCTCATCGCCGCGCTGGCGGCCCGGGCCGCCAGTCGCGGCCTCAAGCTCCGGCCGCGGAGCCCGGCCGAGGAGGCAGCGGCACGTACCGAGGGCTGGGTCGCGATCCCGCCGAACGAGACGACGCTGAGCCAGCTGCCATGATGAGGATCGGCAGGAGGGTGGCGACGTGAAGAAGAACCGGCGCGGGCGCAGCGCCGCTCTGTAATGATGCCATGGCCGTAGCAGTGGCACCCTGATCGCCGCAGAGGGACGATCAGCACGGGACCACTATGGAGGCTACTGGTGAGACGGGGGTTCAGGGCTCCAGCATGGACGCTGCTGCTCCTGGTCGTGCTGGCCGTGGCGGTCATAGTGCCAGTGCGCGCACTGCAGGCAGACAGTACGGCGGGCTTTAACCACTGGGTTGGCTGGGCCACCATCGTGGCTGTGCCGCTCGCCGCGTGTGCCCTCATCCCGGTGTTCCTGGGCAAGATCGCCACGAGGGTGGCCCGCCCAGCGTCCGAAGATAACGGCCAGGGCTCTGCTGCGCCCGAATCGTCTGACCGGTCGGGAGATACGCTGCCGCTGCGCAATCCGACCTTCACGGGTCGCGCAGTAAATCTGGAAGACCTGGAGAGACTCCTGGCAGGCGGTCCCGTTGCGGTGGTCGCCGTGCGCGGGCTCGGCGGCGTGGGTAAGTCGCAGCTCGTGCTGGAGTATGCCCACCGGATGCGCCAGTCCGGCCGGTATCAGCTGGCGGGGTGGGTCCGGGCGGATTCGTCAGTGTCTGTTGCTGAGGACCTGGCTGCGCTGGCGCCGCTCCTGGGACTGTCCGTGGAGGCGGCGATAGGCAAGACCGCCGTCAAGGTAATGAGTGCTCTGGGGTCGCGGCGGGATTGGCTGGTGGTGTTCGACAACGCCCAGTCTCCGGATGATCTTGCCGGAATGCTGCCCCATGGCGGGGGCCATATTCTGATCACCAGCCGCAACCGGGTGTGGAGCGGGATGGCCACGCAGGTGGATCTGGAGGAGTTCACCCGAGCAGACTCCGTGAAGTTCGTCAGTAAGCGGTCTGGGCGTGATGAGCCGGAAGCTGCCGGCGAACTCGCGGACGAGCTAGGTGATCTTCCGCTGGCTCTGGCCCAGGCCGCGGCCTATATCGACACCCGGTCGATGACGATTCGCCGGTATCTGGAGTCGTACCGAGATCCGATGCTGGCCAGGAGGTTGCGTGAGACCAGCCTAGGCTCGGCCGAGTATCCAGCCAGCGTGGCCCAGACCTGGCTGATGAGTTTCAGCCAGTTGTCCAGCGAGAGACCTGCCGCAGTGGACTTGCTTCGGCTGTGCGCATTCCTCGATTCGGATGACATCGATCTGGACCTTCTGAGCACGGGCAGGGCCAGGGTCGGCGGCGTCCCCGCCGGGATGCTTGATGACACCGAACGCAGCGAGACCGTGGGAGCTCTGGCAGCACGGAACCTGGTCACCGTTCTGGATCAGGGCCACCTGCGAGTCCACCGGCTGGTCCAGGCAGTGACCCGTGACCAGCTCGATAACGCCCAGTCTGCCGAGTGGGCCGAGCGGGCACTCGGCCTGGTAACCGCTGTTCTGCCGCCCGAGCCAGCTGATTACCGGGGCTGGCCGCGGTACGCCAGCCTGGCGCCACACATTAAGGCGGTCACCCAGCACGCGAGCAATCCCTCCTTACTAACGAAAAAGATCGACCTGCTCAGGAAGCTCGGGGTCTACCTGTCGGAATCAGAGCAGCCGAGGGCTGCCCAGGTAACTTTTGCACGCGCCTTGGAGGTCCAGGAGACGGCCGACCCACGCGATGATCGCGAGATAGCCAAGGACCTCGATAATCTGGGCGCCGTCCTACTGAAGCTGGGTGAGCTGGGCATGGCCCGGGCCGTTATCGAACCTGCCCTGGCCATCTTCGAGAGACAGTATGGCCCTGGCAGTCTCGAGGTCGCCAGGGCGCTCGGGAATCTGAGCATCATCCAGCGGGATCAGTGGGAACTTGGGGAGGCCCGCGTCAGCATTGAACGCGTCCTGGCAATCTTTCAGGGCGGGGATAACCACGATCATCCGGAGCTCACCCATACTTTCGTTAACCTGGGCCTGGTCCAGCTTCGGCTGGGCCAACTGGCGGACGCCCGCGCCAGTTTCGAGCGAGCGCTGACTATCAGCGAGGCGGCCGACAGACCTGATCATGCCGAGGCCGCCAGAGCCCTGATCGGCCTGAGCGGTATCCAGAGGCGGCAGGGGGAGCTGACGAGTGCGCGCGCCAGTTCGGAGCGTGCCCTGGCGATCAGCATGGAGGTCTATCGCGCCGACCATCCCGAGGTCGCTGCCGCGCTGGTTAGCCTGGGCGCCGTCCAGACACGGCAGGGCGAGCTAGGGAACGCACGCGCTAGCTTGGAGCACGCCCTGGATGACCTCGAGAAGGCCTATGGCCCTGACCATCCCGAGCTTGCCTCAGCACTGGTTTACCTAGGGGCCGTCCAGCTGGAGCTGGGTGAGCTGAGGGACGCCCGCGCCAGTATTGAACGCGCGCTGGTGATCAGAGAGGCGGTCTATGACCGTGACCGGCATCCCTGGGTCGCAACGGCGCTGATCAACCTGAGCCTCGTCCAGCTGAGGCTGGGCGAGCTGGGGGACGCCAGCGCCAGGCTGAAGCGGGCTCTGGCGATCAGCGTGGAGGTCTATCGCCCCGATCATCCCGAGGTCGCCTCAGCGCTGGTTCTCCTGGGCGTCGTCCAGTTGCGGCTGGGCGAGCTAGCGGACGCCAGCGCGAGCCTGAAGCGTTCCCTGGAGATCAGCGAAGCGGTCTATGGCCCCGACCATTTCGAAGTCGCCAGAACCCTCATCAGCCTGGCCGTCGTCCAGATGCGGATGAGAAATCTCAGCGACGTCCGCGCCAGCATGAAGCGTGCCCTGGCGATCAGTGGGGCAGCTTACGGCTCAGACCATCGCAGGCTTGCCCAGATCGTGATCGACCTGGGCGTCACTCGCCGGGAAAGGGTCGCTAGGTGCCTCATCTACATCTTCCTCGTCTTGACGAGGGCAACCCGGAGGATTCGCAGATTGCTGTAGTAGCCGGGCAGTTTCCGCATTACGGAAAAGCGACACCGTGCCCCGCAGACCCTACCAGCCTATTTGGCCGTCCTTGATGGATTTGACGAACGGCTTCCAGGCCGATGCGCTGAACTTAAGATACGGGCCGCCGTCGGCTACCGCTTTCGAGTCACGCACGAGCACGTGTTCGCCCGCACTAGCGACTTCTACGCAGTTGGCCTCGTTAAAGCTTCGGGAGCTCTTGCGCCAAGCGAAACTACCCTGGGACTCAGCCATGCGGGCCACAGTACATGATCAGCCTGAGCGACGAAGCATTTCACAGAACAACTGCGCACGCTTCTCGACTAGGACACAAAGTGACCGCTCGCGTCGCAGAAACGTTCCAAGCAGACATTCCTAGAATCTCCTGGCACTCCCCGGCTCCTGATCTGCCTGAGCCTCAGGACCGGGCAACAACCTCAACAGAGGTGACAAGGGGAATGACACGCTTCAGGCAGCTTCTAGCCTATGAACCCATCCTTATCAGACTGTTTAGGGAGCTGCGGAACTAGGCATATCCGAGGTCGGCGCTGCATGGGCATGCCTGCGACCGACCTGAGGCACCCTACCGGCTGCTCGATAGGGCCCGCAATAAGGTTCGGGCGGCGCACCCGCAGAGGACGGCTGGGTCGCGATCCCGCGGAACGAGGCGATGCTGAGCCAGCTGAGATGATGAGGACGGACAGGAGGGCGGCGACGTGAAGAAGAACCGGCTCGGGCGCAGCGCGGTGCAGGTGACCGAGCTCGGCTTCGGCGGCGGACCGCTGGGCGGCCTGTACGCGGCGCTGGACGATGACACGGCGGCGGCCGCGCTGGCCGCGGGCTGGGACGGCGGGATCCGCTACTTCGACACCTCGCCGCACTACGGCATCGGGACCTCGGAGCGCCGGATTGGCGCGGCGCTGCGCGACAAGCCGCGCGCCGAGTTCACGCTCTCGACCAAGGTGGGCCGGCTGCTGGTGCCGCAGGACGCGGCCGGCCAGCTGGACGAGGCGTTCGAGGTGCCGGCGACACACCGCCGGGTGTGGGACTTCACCCGCGACGGGGTGCGGCGCAGCGTCGCGGACTCGCTGGCCCGGCTGGACACCGACCGGATCGACGTGCTGTTCCTGCACGACGCGGAGCAGCACTTCGAGGACGCGCTGCGGGACGGCTACCCGGCGCTGGCCGAGCTGCGCGCGGAGGGCGTGGTGGGCGCCATCGGCGCGGGCATGTACGACCACGCCCTGCTGACCCGGCTGGTCCGCGAGGCGGACGTGGACGTGGTGATGCTGTCCGGCCGGTACACGCTGCTGAACCACAGCGCCCTGGACGACCTCATGCCGGCCTGCGCGGAACGCGGGGTCTCGGTGCTGGGCGCGTCGGTCTTCAACTCCGGCCTGCTGGCCACGCCGCGGCCGGCCGCGGACGCCCACTACGACTACGTGCCCGCGCCGCCCGAGGTGGTGGCGCGGGTGCACCGCATCGCGGACATCTGCGAGGCCCACGGGGTGACGCTGCCGCAGGCGGCGATGGCGTTCCCGCTGCTGCACCCGGTGGTGGCGGGGATCGTGCTGGGCATGCGCACCGCGGCCGAGGTGGCCAGCAACCTGGCCGCGTTCGAGGCTGAGGTGCCCGCGGCGCTGTGGGCGGACCTGCGCGCCGCGGGCCTCATCGACGCGCGGGCGCCCGTGCCCGAGCCGGGGTTGAGCCCGTAGCGGGATTGAGCTCGTAGGCATACGTCAGCGCAACCCGGTAGCCCTTGCCGTAAGGATCGTTAGCCTGTAAAGGTGCCCGTCAGGCCGAGACAGGTGTTCGCTTTCTCCGGGGTCCTGAACCGCCCGCCGGGTGAGAAGCGCGACCCGGCGTTCCTGGAGTACGCGGTGAGCCTCGCGGCTGGCGGCGGGCAGAAGCGGGTCTGCTTCATCCCCACGGCTACCGGTGATTCACCGTCCGCGATTGACGCGGTGTCCGAGGTTTTCGCTGGCCGTAAGGGCGTCGCCTTCAGCGTGCTGAAGCTGTTCACCCAGCCCAGCGTGCCCGATGTCGGGGCGCATCTGATGGCGCAGGACGTGCTGCTGGTCGGGGGCGGCAGCGTGGTCAACCTGATGGCGGTGTGGCGGGCGCATGGCCTGGCCCCGGTCATGCGGGAATGCTGGGAGGCGGGGGTGGTGCTCGCCGGGTGGAGCGCCGGCAGCCTGTGCTGGCACCGCGGCGGGCCGACCGACTCCTTCGGTGACTCCCTGGCCGTGTTCACCGACGGCCTGGGCCTGCTGCCCGGCAGCAACGGGGTGCATGACTCGCTCGATGACCAGCCCCGCCGCCGCGTCTACCGCGAGTACGTAGCCAGCGGCGCACTCCCGGCCGGGTACGCCACCGAGGACGGCGTCGGCCTGCACTACATCGGCACCGAACTGCACGAAGCCGTCGCCATGCGGGATGGCGCCCGGGCCTGGCGGGTGGAGCCGTCCCCCGACGGCGGCTACCACGACGAGCCGATCCCGCCGCGCAGACTCTGACCTGCCCGGCGGGATCTGCCCTCGGCTGTCTCTTGCTGCTGGCGCCGATCCGCCAGGTTCAAGGCACGGGAACCAGTAATCGCTAGGCCGGCCGCCGCCGGATCGGCGGTATCGCGAGCGACGCCACGAACGCGAGCAGGCAGGCGGCCGCGGCCAGCTCGAAGGCGCGGGCATACCCGCTGCTGAGCGCGGCCCGCTGGCCGAGGCCGGCCAGGGCCGCGGTGCGATCGGTGGCGACGGTGGCCAGGATGGCCAGGCCCAGCGAGCCGCCCACCTGGCGGGAGGTGTTGAGCACGCCGGACGCCAGTCCCGCCTGGTGGACCGGCACGCCCGCGGTCGCGGCCGCGGCCAGCGGGGTGAACAGCACGCCCAGCGCGAGCGCGATGATGCAGCCCGGCCCGAACACCTGGCCCCAGTACGACGCGTGCGGATCGATCCGCGATATCCAGGCGAAGCCGCCGGCGGCGAGCAGCGTGCCGGTCATCAGCAGCGGCCGGACGCCGAGCCTGGGCAGCAGGCGCGAGCTGGCCTGAGCGCCGACGATGATCATGATGGCCATCGGCACGAAGGCCGTGCCGGCCCGCAGCGCGCTGTAGCCCAGGACGTTCTGCAGGAACAGCGACAGGAAGTACCACATCGAGAAGAACGCCGCCCCGACCAGGAACATCACCGCATTGCCCGCGGACACCGAGCGCGAGTGGAACAGGTCAAGCGGCACCAGCGGCACGCGGGCCAGGCGCAGCTCGATGACCGCGAAGGCGGCCAGCAGGATGGCCGCCGCCGCCAGCAGGGCGATCGTCCGGGCCGAGCCCCAGGGGTGTGACTCGGTGCCGACGATGGCATAGATCAGCACGCCGAGCCCGGCGGTGACGGTGATCGCCCCGGCCACGTCGAGGCGCCGCGCAGGCGCGGCACCGGGCGCGGCAGCAGGGCCGGCGTCAGGGCCGGAGCGCGCGGTCTCGGTGAGCCAGGCGAGGGCCGCTATCGTCGTGATCACCCCGATCGGGATGTTCACGAACAGCACCCAGCGCCAGGACAGCGCCGACGTGAGGATGCCGCCCAGGATTGATCCCGCGGCTCCGCCGGCGCCCGCCACGGCACTCCAGATGCCGAGGGCACGGGCCCGGCGATCGGGCGGGAACGTCGTCACGATGATGGTGAGCGTCGCCGGTGACAGCAGGGCGCCGCCGATCCCCTGGACCGCCCTGGCGGCGGTCAGCCAGCCGGCCGTCTGGGCGGCGCCCCCGGCCAGGCTGGCCAGGGTGAACAGGGCGAGCCCGGCCACGAAGACGCGGCGGCGGCCGAACAGGTCCGCGGCGCGCCCGCCGAGCAGCAGGAAACCCGCGAAGGTGAGCACGTAAGCGTTGACGACCCACTGCAAGCCGGTCGCGCTGTAGTGCAGTTCCCGGCCGATCGACGGCAGGGCCACGTTGACGATCGACACGTCGAGGACGACCATGAACTGCGCCACGCAGGCGAGCGCGAGGATGAGCCCGTCGGGAACGTGAGCACGCCGGCCTTCGCCGCCCGCGCCTGTGGCCGGCCCGGCCGTCATCTGCTGTTCCTGCTCCGGCATCAGCACCGTCCTCCGGACTGCTCTGGCTCACTGTAGGTCAGCGCCAGCCCGGTGCTGGCCGCCGTCGTATATACATGGTTCATGTCTATCATGATACATGCCTACCGTAGAATTGCCGCGTGATATCAGCGGCGGGCATGGGCGATGCCACGGGCCACCGGATCCCTGGCGGGCCGTTCTTCCTGGACAGCACCTGGTACCTGCTGGCCAAGACCGGATCGCTGGCCTACCAGCGCTGGGCGGCCATGCTGGCCGACTTCGACGTGAACCCCAGCCAGTACAAGGCGCTGATGACGCTTGGCGAGGCCGGTCCGGTCGGCCAGCAGCGGCTGGCCGAGCTGATCGGCGTGGACCCGCGCAACACCGTGCCGATTGTCGAGTCCCTCGTCGAGCGCGGCCTGATCGGGCGCGAGGTTGACCCGGCGACCGGCGCCGCCGGGTCCTGGATCTGACCGAGGCGGGGCGCGGGATCGCACGCGATCTGGCCTTGATCGGTACCGAGATCGAGCGGGAAATCCTGCGCCCTCTGTCGCCGGCCGATCAGGGCCGCCTGAGGCAGATGATGCTGGAGATACTGGACGGCCCCGCCGGCGCCAGCCGCCGGCCGGAGGCGTGACGCTGGCCGGCGGCTAGGTACTGCTAGGCCTCGGGCGGGAACAGCGAGAGGGCGGGGTCGAGCTGGCGGGTGGCCCGCCGGACATCGGCGGCCAGGTCGCGGCGGCTGCCCCGGTTGTACAGCGGCCCGGCGCCGTCGCCGAGCAGGGTGCTGGCGGTGGCCACGCCGCGGGCGCTGACCGGCAGCGGGGCGAGCAGCCGGGACACCATCTCGCGAATGTCGGGCTCGGCGGCGGCGACACGGTGGCGGCAGATGGCGGCCAGCGGGGAGCGCGACACGGCCGGCCGCCGGATCACCCGCAGCAGGTGCTCCCAGTCCCCGGCCAGCACCTGGCGGGTCCGGACGGCCACGAGGTCCTGGGCCCGCGCGGCCAGCAGCCAGCTGTCCTCAGGCGGGCGCCCGGCGGCGAGGTCGCGGTCCAGGCGCAGCGCGCGGGCCCGGGCCAGGGCTCGGTCCAGGCCCCGGAACGGGCGGCCCACGAGCCGGCCGGAGCCCCGCGAGTCGTGCAGGACCAGCCGGGCGCGGGAAGGAGTGCGGGCCGGGGCGAGCGGGGTGGCCGTGGCTGCGGGTCCGTTGTTGCCGTCCATATGTCCATGGTGGCCCTGGTCACCCGGCCCCGACAGTGGCATCATTGACATAGTGCGCGACAAAACTGCCACAATGGCGATCGGGGGCGGAGTGAGCGGCGGCCGGGCGAGTGAGGGCGAGGCGATCCGGGCCAGAGCGACCGGCGCGGGCAAGGCGATCCGAGCCGGAGCGACCGGCGCGGGCAAGGCGATCCGGGCCAGAGCGACCGGCACGGGCGCGGGCGCGGCGATCCGGGCCGGAGCGACCGGCGCGGGCGAGGACGTGGCCGTGGTCGTCTGCGACGGCCTGTCGCTGATGGAGCTGGGCGTGGCCTGCGACGTGTTCGGCGGCCCGTACGGGGCGTGGTTCGGCGTGCCGTGGTACCGGATGTCGGTCTGCGGCCCCAGCGACTCGGCGCTGACCGACGCGGGGTTCCGGATCGAGGTGCCGCACGGGCTGGAGGCGCTCGGCACGGCCGGCACGGTGGTCGTGACGCCGACCGACCTGCTCGAGCAGGTGCCGGCCGAGGTCCTGGACGCGCTGCGCGCGGCCAGCGCCCGCGGCTGCCGCATCGTGTCGCTCTGCACGGGCGCGTTCGTGCTGGCCGCGGCCGGGCTGCTGGACGGCCGCCCGGCGACCACCCACTGGTCCGAGTGCGCGGACCTGGCCCGGCGCCATCCGCGGGTCGCGGTGGACCCCGGCGTGCTCTACGTGGACGACGGGGACCTGCTGACCTCGGCCGGCTCCGCGGCCAGCCTCGACCTGTGCCTGCACGTGGTCCGCCGGGACTACGGCACCGAGATCGCCACCCGGGTCGCCCGCGACCTGGTCGTCCCGCCGCAGCGGGACGGCGGCCAGGCCCAGTTCATCGAGGCGCCGATGCCGGTGCTGGACGGCGCGAACCTGTTCGCTGACACGATGGCCTGGCTCCAGGAGCACCTGGACGAGGCGGTGGCGATCGATGACCTGGCCGCCCGGGCGGCCATGAGCCCGCGCACGTTCGCCCGCCGGTTCCTGGCCGCCACCGGCACGACGCCCTACCAGTGGCTGACCCGCGAGCGGGTCCGGCTGGCCCAGCGGCTGCTGGAGACCTCGGACCTGCCGGTGGAGGCGGTCGCGGCCCGCAGCGGCTTCTGCACCGCGGATAACCTGCGCAAGCACTTCCGCCGGGCGCTGCGCACGACGCCGCAGGGCTATCGCAGCGCGTTCCGCGCCCGGCAGCCCCTGGCCGGGTTACGGCCCGGCGTAGCCGTGGGTGTAGGCGTACCGGGTGGCCTGGGCCCGGTCCCGTGAGCCGGTCTTGGCGAAGATCCGGTTCACGTGGGTCTTGACCGTTGCCTCGCTGACCACCAGCGCCCGGGCGATCTCCCGGTTGGACTGCCCGGCCGCGATGAGGCGCAGCACCTCTGACTCGCGCGGGGTGAGGTCACGCTCGTCGTCCGGGGCCGGGCCGCCCGCCCGGGCGGCGGCGGCCAGCAGCCGCTGCTGCACCTCGGGGGCCAGCACGGCCTGGCCCGCGGCGGCGGCGTGCACGGCCCGCCCGATCTCGGCCCTGGTCGCGTCCTTGGTCAGGTAGCCCAGTGCGCCGGCCTGGAGGGCGCCGATGATCGAGTCGTCGTCGGAGTAGGTGGTCAGCACCACGACCCTGGTCCGCGGGAAGCCGGCCCGGACCCGGCGGGTGGCCTCGACCCCGTCGCAGCCGGGCATGTTCAGGTCCATGAGCACGACCTGGGGCGCCAGCGCGGCCACGGCGGCCAGCGCGGCCTCGCCGTCCCCGGCCTCGCCCACCACGGCGATGCCGGGCAGCGTGCCGAGCAGCAGCACCAGGCCCTCGCGGACGGCGGACTGGTCGTCGGCCACCACCACGGTCACCGCTTCCTCGGCACTGCCGCCGCCAGGCGGCGCGGGGGGGTTGGGGCCATCGGGGCCTGGGGTGTCCCCAGGGCGCGCCGTGTCCCCCCTGGGCAGCACCGTCACGTCGGGATCCTCAGGTGGACCTGCCACTGCCCGTCCTGCGGGCCGGCCGCTAACGACCCGCCCGCCAGCGCGGCCCGCTCCCGCAGCCCGGCCAGGCCGTAGCCGGCCCCGCTCGCGGCCAGCTGCCCGGCGGCGCCGTCGGGCGGCAGGGGGTTGGCCACGCTCACGGTGACCTGGCCCGGCTCGTAGGCCAGGGCCAGCCGGACCGGCTGGCCGGGCGCGTGCTTGCGCGCGTTGGTCAGGGCCTCCTGCGCCGTCCGGTACGCGGCCAGGCCCGCCTCGGCGGACAGCGGCCGCTCCTCGCCGGTCACCGAGACCTCGACGGCCAGGTCGCCCACCTCCCGGTACTGGACGGCCAGGACGGACAGCTGCTCGGGCAGCGGCTGGGCGTCCTCGCGCAGCGCGAGCACCGCCCGCCGGGCCGCGGCCAGGCCGTCCCTGGTCAGGCTGCCGGCCCGGGTCACGCAGTCGATGGCCTTGGCCAGCTCGGGATTGTCCCGCGGCAGCGTGCCGGCGCCGAGGAGCCCCTCGGCCGCCTGGAGGTTCACCGCCACGGCGGCCAGCGAGTGGGCCAGCACGTCGTGGACCTCCCGCGCGATCCTGGTCCGCTCGGCCAGCGCGACCGCCTGGGCCTCGGCCTCGTGCGCCCGGCGGGTCTGGCTCAGCGTCTCCTCGGCCTGGTAGGCCCGGATGCGGTAGGCGCGGCGGGTCACGCCCAGCACCCACATGCCGGCGAAGACGATCGGGTAGCCGGCCAGGAATCCGGTCGTCTGGCCGGTGGCCAGCGTCACGCCCAGGAACGCGGCCAGGATCTCGGCGGCGATGCCGGCCGACAGGTCCGGTCGCAGCGTGTCACCCGCGCTGAACGCGGCCAGGGCGCCGACCGCCGCCGCCGCGCTGGCCGGGGACAGCCCGGTCAGCACGCCGCCCGCGCCGCCCATCAGGACCAGCCCGGGGATCAGCAGCCGGGGCCAGCGCGCGGCCAGCATCCAGGCGATCCAGCCGGTCGCGGACAGGCCCACGGTGACCGCGACCGCCACGCCGCGGCCGCCGTCCTGCCACGGCCGCGGCTGCGTGAAGATCACCACCGCCGCCAGCCCGGCGACCACGCCAAGGGCCCGGAACCGGTCGACCGCGCGGGTGAAGTCCACCGGCCGGCCGGGCGAGACGACGCTGCCGTGGGCGAGCGAACGAAGCACGGGCTCTCCTGCCTGGGCCGCCGGGCCCGGAGGCGATCCCCGCCGGCGAGCCCGCGCTGGTCGCCACCAACCGTATCCTCCGGCCGGCCCGGCCGCGACGGCCGCCGGGTGGACGACGGGTGGACCCGGCGTGCTCCACCCGGGATCAAGCCGCGGGCCGGCGCGCCGCCCGGCCCGCGGCCTCTAGCGTCGCCAGGGCGTACCCGTGCCGGACTTTCAGTAAGGACTACCGTGGACGCCAGCGTCTGGATTATCAGCCTCGTCTTTCTCGCCGTGGTGCTGACGGCCGACCTCGGCCGCCGCAAGATCACGCCGCTGCGGCTGCTGCGCCCGTTCATCGCCGCGGCCATCATCGTCCCGTTCTTCTTCAAGGGCGCCGCCTCCTCGGGCAGCGGCCTGGCCCTGGAGGCCGCCGGCACCGCCGCGGGCCTGGCCCTGGGCGTGCTGGCCGCCGCGCTGCTGCGGGTCAGCTACGACCCCGCCGCCGGCCGGGCCGTCTCCCAGGGTGGCTGGGGCTACGCTGCGGTGTGGGTCGCGGTCGCGGCCGGCCGTATCTACTTCGACTACGGCGCCAGTCACGTGTTCAGCCAGCAGCTCGGGAGCTGGCTGCTCACCGAGCGGATCACGGTCGGCGCGCTCACCGACAGCCTCATCTTCCTGTCCATCGCGATGCTGCTGGGCCGCACCGGGACGCTGGCCGCGCGGGGCCGCGCCGTCACCAGCCGCCAGGCGCCCGCCGCCAACGGCAGCCCGGCCAGCACGAGCTAAGCCCAGCGCCCCGCTATCCCCGCTATCCCCGCTCTCCCCGCCTCCCCGCTCTCCCCGCTCTCCGTCCCCGCTATCCCCGCAACGCCCTGCCCCCGCGAAGAGGTGAACCCCCATGTACTTCCTGATCAGGAAGCTCGTCAGGTGGATCAAGAGCCGCCGCCAGCCCAGCTGACCAGCCCGGTCAGAGCCGGAGCTTCATGCCCTCGTGCGAGGCGGTGAAGCCCAGCCGCTCGTAGAACCGGTGCGCGTCCGGCCGCGCCTTGTCGGTGGTCAGCTGCACCAGGCCGCAGCCCCGGCGCCGGGACTCGGTGATGGCCCAGGTCATCATCGCGGCGCCGACGCCGCGGCTGCGGCTGCTCGCGCTGACCCGGACCGCCTCGATCTGGGCCCGCAGCGCGCCGCGGCGGGCCAGCCCGGGCAGGAACGACAACTGGAACGTGCCCACGATGTCCTCGCCCGCCTGCGCGACGACCAGCAGGTGGGCCGGGTCGGCGTCGATGGCGCGGAACGCGCGCTCGTAGGCCTCCAGGTCGCCGTCGGTCCGGATGCCGTCGCGCGTCACGCCGAGCTGATCGGCGGCGAGCAGCGCGACCAGCTCGGGCAGGTCGGCGGCCACCGCCCGGCGCAGGACCACCGGCGGGCTGCCCACCTCAAGCTTCGCCAGCACAGCCATAGTTTAATTCTGCCCGCTCGCTCAGCTGCGGGGCGAGCCGGCGGGCTGGGCGGCGCGGACGGCCGCGGCCAGGGCGGCGATGTGCTCGCGGTCGGGCACGAAGGCCCGGTTCACCCTGGCCGACACCACGGCCAGCCAGCACTGCCAGCAGGCCAGCCACAGCGGCCGGATCCACAGCACGCCCTCCAGCCGGTCCAGTTCCTCGGCGGTCAGGTCGCCGCCATGGACCCGGAACCCGGCCAGCACCTCGGCGACGTGCTGCGGGGCCACGCTGGTCACCAGCACGGCCAGCGCGGCCAGCCGCGGGCCGGTCCCGGCCCCGGTCCAGTCGATCAGCACCGGCCCGCCGGGGCCGGCGATCACGTTGCTGCGGGCCGGGTCCGGGTGGATGAACGTCTCGGGCAGGCCCCGGGCGCCGTCGCCGAGCGGCAGCAGTTCCTGCAGCGCCTCGTAGACCTGGCGGTACTGCGGCGGCACCCGCCCGTCGAGGTCGGCCAGCAGCGCCGCGGCCGCGGCCAGGTCCTGGCCGGGGCGGCCCTCGTAGTCCGGCAGGTGATGCAGCGCGCCGGCTGGCCGCCGCGGCGCCCCGGCCTCGGCGGGCAGGGCGCACAGCCGCCCGAGCAGGTCACCGAGCCGGCGGCGGGTGGCCGGACTGCTCGGCGGCCGCTTCCCCGGCACGTACTCGGTGACCAGCACGGCCCGGCCGTCGAGCACCGAGACGGGCTCGGGGTCGGCGCAGCGCTCGGCCGGGAAGCCCTGCCGCTCCAGGAAGCGCAGCACCTCGGCGTCCGCCTCGGTCCTGGCCGCCGGCAGGCTGGACAGGTAGATCCGCGCGACCCAGGGCGGCCCGCCATCATGGGTGACCTTGGCGACGCCGCCGTCCAGCCGGGTGATCGCGGTGACGCGGATCCCGTAGCGCTCCTCGAGATGGCCGGGCAGCAGCTCGGCGCCGGGCCGCCGGTACACCTCCCGGATGACCGTCCCGATCCTGGGCATCCGCTCCCCCTTCGATGCCGGCTAGTCGCCCGGCCCACGATAGAATGCGTGCCACCAGCCCGGCCAGCGAGGAGGTGAGACCCATTTCCGCTCGACCCGCCCGACCAGTCTGGGTGCTCGCGCCTCGCGGCCGGCTTCGCCGGGCCTAGCCGGCCAGCAGAGCGCCCGCCGTCACCGAAAGGCGCTCTTATGTCATCTTCCGCTCTGCCCCCCTTGCCCCGGCCATTGTCCGATGCCGATGTGGTCACCCGGCTGCGCGAAGCGGGCTGCGTGTTCGCCGAGGACGAGGCGCGGCTCCTGTCCGCCGCCGCGAGCACGCCGGCCGAGCTGGCCGTCCTGGTCGACCGCCGGGCCGTCGGCGAGCCGCTGGAGCACGTCCTGGGCTGGGCCGAGTTCTGCGGTCACCACTACGCGGTGGACCCCGGCGTGTTCGTGCCGCGCCGCCGCACCGAGTTCCTGATGTGGCAGGCCGCGGCCCGGGCCCGGCAGCTGGCCGGCGCCGCGCCGCCCGGCGGGCGGCCGGTGGTCGTGGTCGACCTGTGCTGCGGCTCTGGCGCCCTGGGCGCGGCGCTGGCCGCGGTGCTGGACCGGGCCGAGCTGCACGCCGCCGACATCGACCCGGCCGCGGTGCGGTGCGCCCGCCGCAACGTGGCCGCCGCGGACGGCCGGGTCTACCAGGGCGACCTGTACCAGCCGCTGCCCGCGGCGCTGCGCGGCCGGGTCGACATCCTGCTGGCCAACGTGCCCTACGTGCCCACCGGCGACCTCGGGCTGCTGCCCGCCGAGGCCCGGCTGCACGAGGCGCAGCTGGCGCTCGACGGCGGCGCGGACGGGCTGGACGTGCTGCGGCGGGTGGCGGCCGGGGCCGCGTCCTGGCTGGCGCCCGGCGGTCACCTGCTCTCCGAGGCCAGCGTCCGGCAGGCGGAGCTGGCGGCCGAGATCGTGGCCGGGCACGGGCTGGCCGCGCAGACCATCGTCTCGTCGGAGTGGAACTCCGCCGTCGTCGTGGGGACCCGGAAAGGACGCGCACCGCCGATGAACTGGAGGGCCGGAGCCCGCCGCCGCCCACCCGCTACCGGCCAGCCCGCCGCCGGCCAGCCCGCCGACCAGGCCGCCGCCGGCCGGCCGGACGCCGCGCTGGGCGCGGTTCAGCAGACCCTGTTCATCCCGCTGGCCGCGCGGGCGCGGGAGACCCGCCGCAAGCACCCGGCGCTGCGTGACCCCCGCGCCGTGGAGCTGGTCGAGTCCATCGACTACGACGCCAGCAAGTACGGCCGCGGCTCGGGTGGCGCGGTCACGGTGCTGCGCACCGCCATCTTCGACTGGTGGGTGCGCCAGTTCCTGGCCGAGCACCCGGACGGGCTGGTGACGGAGATCGGCACCGGCCTGAACACCCGGTTCGACCGGGTGGACAACGGCCGGGTGCGCTGGATCGACCTGGACCTGCCGGACACCATCGAGCTGCGCCGCCGGTTCTTCACCGACACCGGCCGGCGGCACATGATGGCCGGCTCGGTGCTGGACGAGGACTGGCTGGACGCCGTGGCCGCCGAGCCGGGGCCGTACTTCTTCGCGGCCGAGGGCGTGCTGGCTTACCTGCCCGAGGCGGACGTGCACCGGGTGCTGAGCCGGATCGCGCAGCGGTTCCCCGGCGCGCTGGTGGCGCTGGACAGCTACCCGCGCAAGACCCTCGAACGGCAGCACAAGCTGGCCGCGCGCAAGAACATCCCGGCCAGGTGGGACTGGTCCTGCGACGATCCCCGCGAGCTGGAGCGGCTGGGCCTGCGGGTGGCGGAGTCGACCCGGGTGACCCGGCCGCCGGCCGGGCTGCGGGCCGGGCTGCCGCGCCGGTACCGGTTGGCGCTGCCGCTGGCCGACCCGGCGTTCGGCCCGGCCCTGGCCCTCACGCTGTTCCGGGTCCCCGAGAGCGCCCCGGCTGGCTGATGGTCAGGCGGTCCAGGCGACCGGGAGCCGTTTGATACCCCGCTGGAAGTTGGACCGCAGGTAGGCCGGCTGGCCGGCGTAGCCCAGCGCGGAGGTCCGCGCGAGCACCTCGGTGAACAGCGCCTGCATCTGGGCCCTGGCCAGGTGGGAGCCCAGGCAGAAGTGCGGCCCGTGGCCGAAGGCCAGGTGCGGGCCGGGCTGCCGCCCCGGGTCGAACCGGTCCGGGTCCGCGAACACGGCCTCGTCGCGGTTGGCCGAGGTGAACGACACGACCACCTTGTCCCCGGCGCAGATGCGCTGCCCGCCCAGCTCGCAGTCGGCGGTGGCGGTCCGGCGGAACGTCATCACCGGCGTCCACCAGCGCAGCATCTCGTCGGCGGCCAGCGGCATCAGGCCGGGCTCGGCGCGCAGTGCCTGCTGGGCCTGCGGGTGCTCGAGCAGCGCGATGCAGCCGCCGGGCAGCCCGTTGCGCAGCGTCTCGTTGCCGGCCACCGCGAACAGCCAGAACATGTTCTCGAACTCCTCGACCGAGACCCGGCCGCCGTCCTCATCGACCTGGGCCAGCAGGATCGACATCACGTCGTCGCCGGGGTGCCGCCGCTTCTGGCCGGCCAGCAGGTGGGCGTAGGCGTACAGGTCGGGCATGCCCTCGCGGGTCCGGGGATCGGGCATCCGGCCGCTGGCGTCGGGCGCCGGCCGCAGCGCGATGGCCTCGCGGGCCATGCGGGTCGCGCCGGACGGGTCGAACTCAGCCGACGTCGCGTAGTCGGGATCCTGGTAGCCGATGACGCGGTTGGACCAGTCGAACAGCAGCCAGCGGTCCTGCTCGGGCAGGCCGAGGACGTCGGCCAGGGTGAGCAGCGGCAGGTCGGCGGCGACGTCCCGGGCGAAGTCGCACTCGCCGCCCGGGCCGGCGAACGCGCGCTCGCACAGGGCGCGGGCATGGCCGCGGATGCGCTCCTCGAGCCGGGCCACCGCGCGGGGGGTGAAGGACCGGGCCAGCAGCCGCCGCAGCCGGGAGTGGCCGGGCGGGTCCATGTTGAGCATCATGGCCCGGACGTAGTCCAGCGCCCGCGGCGTGGCCGGGTCGCGGATCTGGGTCGCGCCGAGCCAGGAGGAGAACAGCCGGGGCTGCCTCATGACCGCCTCCACGTCGGCGTGCCGCAGCACCAGCCAGAAGCCGGGCCCGGCGGGCCAGCCGAGCACCGCGGCCTCCTCCACCCAGGCCACCGGGCGGTCGCGGCGCAGCCGGCCCAGCGCGGCGAACGGCACGCCGCGGACGTAGGTGGCCGGGTCGAAGACGACCTCGGTGTCCGGGCGGTCGGTGTCGGGACGGGGCGTCGCCCCTGGCTGGCTCACGTCAGTCCCGGCCCAGGAACTCCTCGATGGACGCGGCCAGCGCGGCCGGGGTCTCGAACATCGGGTAGTGCCCGGCGTTGGGGAACACCTCAAGCTCGGCCCGCGGGTAGGAGGCCAGCCAGGTCTGCCGCATGACCTCGGCCGACAGGGCCGGGTCGTGCTCGCCCACGATGACCTTGACCAGGGCCGGGTTGTCCTGGACCCGGTCGGCGAAGTCGCTCCTGGCCCAGGACTGGAGGTAGGCGCCGAACGCCTTGACGGCCGAGTTGTCCAGCGAGTGCTGCACCACGTGGTTCACGAACGCGGCCGGCAGCCGGCCGCCCGTGGTCAGGTTGATGATCGCGGCCCGGTTGTCGCGGCTGTTCGCGGCGCCGCTGAACAGGCTCCAGCCCGCGTCGTCGAACGGCACCTCGTTGGCCGGCACCGGGGTCAGCGCCACGATCCGGCGCACCCGGCCGGGCTGGCTGAGCAGCACGTGCTGCACGGCCTTGCCGCCCATCGAGTGGCCGATCAGCGAGAAGCGGTCCCAGCCCAGGTCGTCGGCCAGCGCGATCGCGTCGGCGGCCGCCTCCTCCATGGTGTACTCCCCGGCCACGCCGGCCCGGCCGCCGTAGCCGCGCAGGTCCATGAACACGTAGGTGTAGGCCGACCCGTCCAGGTAGTCGGGCAGCGAGCCCCAGCCGCGCGCGGAGCCGAACCACCCGTGCAGCGCGAGCACGTGGTGCTCACCGGAGCCGACCGTTACCTGCGAGCTGCCCACCTGAACCTCCCGGTCCGGCCCGATCCTGCCTGCGAATGTAGCCACTGGGGACGATCAGCGGGAGACCCCGCGCCGCCTGATTTCCGGCGGAAGCGGCGGGTCGGGGGAATTGTGCGGCAATAGCGGCCGATGGTATAACGTTTGCGTGAGTAGAGAGCAGAGCAGCCAGCAGAGCAGGCAATCGGGACGCCGATGACGACGGTGCAGCCCGCCCCCGGGCAGCCGATCATCGAGCGGCACACAGCGAGCCAGCCGGAGGGCGGGCTGGCCGGGCGGACCGCGGTCGTGACCGGGACCGCGCACGGCATCGGGGCCGCCATCGCCGCGGCCCTGCGCGCCGACGGGGCCATCGTGACCGGCGTCGACAAGCAGGACGCCGACCTGACCAGCGCCGACCAGGTGCGCGCGTTCTTCGCCGCGGCCGGCGACGTGGACATCCTGGTCAACAACGCCGGCGGGGTCGTCGGCCAGGTCGGCCAGCCGCTCGAGGAGGTCTCCGAGCAGGACTGGCATGCCGTGGTCGACGCCAACCTGACCAGCGCGTTCCTGTGCACCCGGGCCGTGGTGCCGGGCATGAAGCAGCGCCGCCGGGGCCGGATCATCAACATCTCGTCGGCGGCCGCGCTGACCGTGAGCAAGACCGGCATCCAGGCCTACGCCAGCGCCAAGGCGGGCCAGCTCGGCTTCACCCGGCAGATGGCCCACGAGCTGGGCCCCTTCGGCATCACGGTGAACTGCATCTGCCCCGGCTTCATCCTGTCCAACCCGACCACCGAGCGGCAGTGGGCCAGCTACGGCGAGGACGGCCAGCGCGACCTGGTGGCCGGCATCGCGCTGGGGCGGCTGGGCCAGCCCGAGGACATCGCCAACGGCGTGCAGTTCTTCGCCGCGGAGCGATCGGGCTGGGTCACCGGCCAGATCATCGCCATCGACGGTGGCAGTGCCTTCCTCTGACGCCCCCGCCGGGGGCCACGGCGGCGGCGGGCACGGCGGCGGCGGGCACGGCGGCGGGCGGGGCTGATCTTCGACGCCGGCGACAGCGACTACATCAGCGAGCTCAGCGAGTTCGTCGCCGTGCCCAGCGTGAGCCGGGACGCGGACGCCGGCACCATGCTGGCCGCCGCCCGGTGGCTGGCCGCGCAGCTCGACTTCGCCGGCGGCCGGGTCGAGCCGACGGCCGGCCATCCGGTGGTCCGCGGCGAGTGGCTGGGCGCCCCCGGCGCGCCGACGATCCTGGTCTACGGCCACTACGACGTGCAGCCCACCGGCGACCTGGCCGAGTGGCTGACGCCCCCGTTCGAGCTGGTCCAGGACGGCGACGTGGTGCGCGGCCGCGGCTCATCCGACGACAAGGGCCCGGTCTACGTCGTGCTCAAGACCGCCAGGGCCTTCGCGGCCCAGGAGGGCGCCCTGCCGCTCAACGTGAAGTTCCTGTTCGAGGGCGAGGAGGAGATCGGCAGCCCGCATCTGCCCGGCTACCTGGCTGAGCACGCCGCCGAGCTGGCCGCCGACCTGGTCATCTCCGCCGACGGGGCCATGTGGCGGCCCGACGAGCCGTCCCTGTCGCTGGCCTCCAAGGGCCTGCTCAGCCTGGACATCGTGGTCACCGGCGCCCGCGCCGACCTGCACTCGGGCCGCTACGGCGGCACCGTGGCCAACCCGCTGCACGCGCTCAGCCAGGTCCTGGCCAGCCTGCACGATCCCGACGGCACGGTGGCCGTGCCCGGCTTCTACGACGGCATTCCCCCGCTCACCGACGAGCGCCGCCGCGAGATCGCCGCCGTGGATTTTTCCGCAACAAGGTACCTCACCGAACTCGGCCTGGACTCGACTCACGGCGAGCCCGGCTACAGCACGCTCGAGCGGCTCTGGGAGCGCCCGACGCTGGAGGTCAACGGGGTGGCCGGCGGGGGCAAGTACACCGTGATCCCGCACGTCGCCACCGGCCACCTGTCCGGCCGGCTGGTGCCCGGCCAGGACCCCGACGCCGTCATCGCGGCCATCACCGCGCACGTCGAGGCGCAGGCGCCGGCCGGGGTCCGGGTGCAGGTCCGGCCCGACGAGGCCCGGGTGCCGGCGTACACCATCCCGGCCAGCCACCCGGCCATCCGGGCCGCCACCGCCGCGCTGGAGGCGGTCTACCCCGGCCAGCCGGTGCTGCACGCCAAGATCGGCGGCACGCTGCCGGCCACCGACCTGTTCGAGCGGACGCTGGGCTGCAAGACCCTGTTCTTCTCGTTCTCCACCTCGGACGAGAACCTGCACGCCCCCAACGAGTACCTGCGGACCGGCCGGCTGCGCGAGGGGATGCGCGCCTGGGAGCAGCTGTGGCGGCTGCTGGCCTCCGGGCCGTTCCGCCTCGGAGGAGAAATATGACCGACGCCCCCTACACTGCCTACTCCTACCTGCGGGCCGGCGAGGACTACCCCAGTTTCGACCTGGCTCCCGAGTTCGGGCGGGTGCCGCCGTACGCGGCGGAGCTCACCGAGGCGGAGCGGCGCCGGGCCGGCGAGTTGCTGCGCGACAGCCTGGTCATCAGCCTGCACGACCACCCGGTGCGGTTCCCGGCCCGGATGGAGGAGACGCCCGGCTACAACCGCACCGGCCGCCAGCACGCCGCCTACGCGGGCCTGGCCGCGTCCGGGATGACCGTGGTGTTCGACAACATGATGGACGGCACGGCCTGCGTCACCGGGAACGCGCCGTGGCGCTGGGGCGACATCATCACCGACCTGGGCATGCGCCAGGCCGACCTGGCCCACCAGGACCATGTCATGGTGGTCAGGACGGTGGCCGACATCGACGAGGCGTACCGGTCGGGGCGGGTCGGGCTGGTGTTCGGGCTGGAGGCGGCCACCCCGATCGAGAACGAGCTCGACCGGCTGGACGTGCTCTACGGCCTGGGCCTGCGGCAGATCGGGATCGCCTACTCCGACGCCAACGCGCTGGGCAGCGGGCTCAACGAGGTCACCGACGCCGGCCTGACCCACCTCGGCCGGCGGGCGGTGCGGCGGATGAACCAGCTCGGCCTGGCCATCGACCTGTCGCACTCCGGGGACCAGACGGCGCTGGACACCTGCGAGCACTCCGAGGCGCCGGTGTTCATCACCCACGCCGGGGCGCGGGCGGTGTGGGACACGCCGCGGATGAAGCCCGACGACGTGCTGCGCGCGGTGGCGGCGACCGGCGGGGTGATCGGCATGTCGGCCGCGCCGCACACCACGCTGTCCGCCCAGCATTCGCGGCACACCATCGAGTCGGTGATGGATCACTTCCGCTACATCGCGGACCTGGTCGGCATCGAGCACGTCGCGTTCGGGCCGGACACGCTGTACGGGGACCACGTCGGGCTGCACCGGGTGTTCGGCCACCTGCTGGGCCTGGGCCGGGCCACCACCGGGCCGTCGTTCGAGCGGGTCGAGTACGTGGACGGGCTGGAGAACCCGACCGAGAACTTCGCCAACATCTGCGACTGGCTGGTCCGGCACGGGTACGACGATGACTCGATCCGGGCCGTGCTGGGCGGGAACATCTACCGGGCGCTGCAGTCCATCTGGGTGAATCCGTGACGGAGGTGTCCGGGGCCGCGGCCGGGCTGGCCCGGCTGGCGCCTGGTGACGACTACTTCCAGACCGTGCACACCATCGACCCGCTGGCCGCCACCGAGCTGGGCGTGACCGGGTTCGACGACCTGCTGCCCGACCCGAGCCGGGACGGCGCGGCGCGCGGCGCGGCCCGGATCGCCGCGATCGAGCAGCGGCTGGGCGGCATCGACCCCGGCCTGCTCGGCCAGGCCGACCAGACCAGCCACGCCGTGCTCGGGCACCTGGCCGCGGTCACCCGCTCGGACCTGGAGCACGGCCTGTGGGAGGCCAACGCCTCGGCGGGCGGCTACGTCTCGCCGCAGTCGATGGCGTTCCAGGCGATACCGACCGCGCTGCTGTCCGACGCGGCCGCGGTGGACGGCTACCTGCGGCGGCTGCGCGGCCTGCCCGGCTACTTCGACGCCATCACCGCCCGCTTCCGGCAGGCCGTGGCCGACGGCCGGCTGTCCACCCAGGTCGGCGTGCGCCAGGCCATTGACCAGCTCGAGGGGCACCTGGGCAAGGAGATCACGGCCGACGTTCTCGTTGACGTTGACCTGCCCGCCGCGGTGCGCGATGACGGGGCCCGCGGCGAGGCGGCCCGCATCGTGGCCGACGAGGTCCGGCCCGCGATGCGGCGGCTGCTGGCCTGCCTGCACGACGAGCTGCTGCCGGGCGCCCGCCCCGACGGCCAGGTCGGGATCCGGTTCGTGCCCGGCGGCGCCGAGGGCTACCGGGCCGCGGTGCGGCGGCACACCACCACCGAGCTGACCGCCGAGCAGATCCACCAGATCGGCCTGGACGTGCTGGCCGGCCTGCGCGCCGAGTGGGCCGAGCTGGGCGGGCGGGTGCTGGGCACCAGCGAGGTGCCGCAGATCCTGGCCCGGCTGCGGGACGACCCGGCGCTGCGGTTCACCGACTCCGCGCAGATCGTGGCCACCGTCACCGACGCGCTGGCCCGGGCCGAGGCGGCCCGTAACGACTGGTTCCCGGCCTACGACATCCCGCGCTGCGTGATCGAGGAGATCGACCCGGTCGAGGCGGCCAACGCGCCGCTGGCCTACTACCGGCCGCCCGCGGCCGGCGGCCAGCGCCCCGGCGCGCACTGCGTGCTCACGGTCAGCCCGCAGGAGCGGTTCGCCTACGAGTACGAGGCGCTGGCCTTCCACGAGAGCACGCCCGGTCACCACCTCCAGATCGCCACCAACCAGACCCTGGCCGGCCTGCCCGACTTCCGGCGGTACCTGGACGCCGAGGTCTGCGGCTTCGTCGAGGGCTGGGGCCTGTACTGCGAGCGGCTGGCCGACGAGATGGGCCTGTACACCTCGGACGTGCAGCGGCTGGGCATGCTGTCGTTCGACGCCTGGCGCGCGTGCCGGCTGGTGGTGGACACCGGCATGCACCACTACGGCTGGTCCCGCTCCCGCGCCATCCAGTTCATGTGGGAGAACACCGCCACCACCCGGGCCAACGTGATCAGCGAGGTGGACAGGTACATCGGCTGGCCCGGCCAGGCCCTGGCCTACATGATCGGCCGCCGGGAGATCCGCCGGCTGCGCGCGCAGGCCGAGCGCGACCTGGGCGCGCGGTTCGACATCCGGGCCTTCCACGGGGTGGTCCTGGGCAACGGCGCGGTCCCGCTCGGCGTGCTTGACCAGCTCGTCAGTCAGTGGTCGCAGCAGGTACTTCTGGGGGGAGCCTCGTCATGATCGTGAATATCAACGGCAACGACCTGAACGTCGAAGTGCTCGGGGCCGACGACGCCCCGGTGCTGATCGCCCACCACGGCGGCGGCGGGATCGGCTCGCTGGCCGAGCCCAGGTCCACCTTCGGCCCGCTGGCCGACGAGCTGCGGGTGGTGGTCTTCGACGCGCGCGGCTGCGGCCGCAGCCAGGGCACGCCGCCGTTCTCGCACGCCCAGTGGGCGGCCGACGTGGACGGCCTGCGGGAGTGGCTGGGCGTCGAGCAGGTCATGGTGGCCGGCGGCTCCTACGGCGGCTTCATCGCCATGGAGTACGCCATCGCCTACCCCGACCGGGTCCGGGCGATGATCCTGCGCGACACCTCCCCGGACAACTCCAACCTGGAGCGGGCCTACGAGAACGCCCGCGGCCAGGACCGGATCGAGATCAACTGGGACAACTTCAACCGGTACTGGGGCGGCGAGATCCGCGACGACGAGGACCTGAAGGCCCGGTGGGCGGAGATCATCCCGCTGTACGACTTCGAGTACGACGCCGAGCGCTCGGCCGCGCGGGTGGAGGCCGGCATCTACCGCTACGAGGCGCACAACTGGTGCTTCCAGCACAACATGCCGGGCTTTGACCTCAAGCCGCAGCTGCCGGGGGTGCGCTGCCCGACGCTGGTGACGGTGGGCCGGACGGACTGGATCACGCCGGTGTCCTCGGCAGAGACGATCGCCGAGCTGATCCCGGACTCGCGGCTGGTGATCTTCGAGCGGTCCGGTCACTCCCCGCAATTCGAGGAGGCGGCCCGGTTCCAGGAGGTCATGCGCGAGTTCGTGCACGAGGTGCTGCGGCGGCCCGCGAGCTGACCTCCGGCTTGCTTGCGGACTGGTAGTGGCCTGCGGGCTGGCAGTGCCTGCGGCTCAGCCGAGCCGTGGCGGCTGGCCCGGTCTCACCCACCCCGTCCGCAGCGCGGAACTCCGATGGCGCGCGTGGCGGCTAGGCTCGTGGAAGAATCCGAGCTGTGGTGGATGTCGTGGCGGCCTGCCCGGTGACGGGTGATATCGGCGGAATGTCGGTACCGGCCGCTAGCGTCGTGGCATGACTCTGGAGACCCGAGTTGACACACTCGAACGTGATGTTGCCTTACTCCGGGCAGAAACCCGCGGATGGGCCACGATCGCCATGGCGGCGGATCGAAAGGCCGACATGAGCGCGGAGCTGCTCAACCTGATCTACCGGGAGCTCCTGGAGATCAAGACCACGCTGACGCCGGACGTGGCCAGCCTCAAGACCGACGTCGCCGTACTCAAGACCGACGTCGCCGTACTCAAGACCGACGTCGCCGTACTCAAGACCGACGTCGCCGTACTCAAGACCGACGTCGGGGGCCTCAAGACCGACGTCGCCGTACTCAAGACCGACGTCGGGGGCCTCAAGACCGACGTGACCGAGCTCAAGACCGAGGTCGTCGCGCACGGGGACATCCTGCGCGAGCACAGCGCGACGCTGCGGGAGCACGGGGAGATGCTGCGGACGGGGAGATGCTGCGGGAGATCCTGGCCCGGCTGGCCTAGCCTGTCCTAGACGGAGCGCAGCATCGACGGACGGGGGGCGCAGTGCCGGAGCGACGCGTGGAGATGAGTGACGGGCTGGCCGAGCGCGTGGTGCGCCGGGCCATCGCCGCGCTGGCCAACTCCTACGGTGCGGCCCCGGCGCGGGCCACCGCGGCCAGGGAGCTGCTGGTGCACGCGCTGGAGGGCGAATCGGGGGAAGCCGACGCGGTCGACGGCTACGCGGCCGCGGCGGCGATCGCGGCGCTGGCCCACGGGATCGAGGCCGAGGCGGGCAAGGGCCTGGACTGGCTGGCCGTGGCCGCCCTGGAGGAGTGGGACTTCCACCACCCCGAGAACCCGCTGTAGCGCTGCTCCGGGGCTGGCCATCGCTGCCGGACCTGTAAGCGCCGCTGCGGGCGTCAGGCCGCGGGCAGGCCCAGCAGCCGGGCCGCGTTGCCGCCCAGGATGAGCTGCTCGTCAGCCCCGTCCAGGCCCAGGGCGCGGACCTCGCCGGCCGGGTCGTCGGTGCCCATGTCGAACGGCCGGTCCGAGCCGAGCAGCACGTGCTCGGCCCCGGCGTAGCCGACCAGGCCGGCCAGCAGGGCCCGGTCATGGGTCAGCGAGTCGTAGTAGAACCGCCGCAGGGCGTTGTCGGGGCCGACCGGGGCCCTGGCCGCGGCCTCGGGGCGGACCTCGTGGGCCCGGCGCAGCCGGCCGCGGACGGCGTGCAGCCCGCCGCCGCCGTGGGCGAGCAGGATCCGCAGCCGGGGAAAGCGCTCCAGCACCCCGGCCGTGGCCAGGTGCGCGGCGGTGATCGTGGTCTCCAGCGGGTTGCCGACCGAGTTCCACAGGTACCGGTCGTCCAGGGCAGGCTGGCCGGGCAGGCCGCGGGTCGTCGGGTGCACGAAGATCAGCGCCCCGGTGGCCTCGGCCGCCTCCCAGAACGGCAGGAACCGGTCGTCGCCCAGGCAGGTGCCCGCCACGCTGGCCGGCACCTCGGCTCCGCACAGGCCGGGCACCTGCATCAGCGCGGCTAGCTCGCGGGCGGCGGCGTCGGCGTCCTGGAGCGGGACCGCCCCGAGCGCGCTCACGTTGGAGCGGGCCGCGGCCCTGGCCAGCCCCTCGTTCTGGATCTGGCAGATCCGCAGCGCCTCGTCCAGCCCGGCCTCGACCGGGCAGAGCATGATCCACGGCGACAGCAGCAGATGGTCGACCCCGACCGCGGCCGCCTGGCCGAGCATGACCTCGACGTCGGTGAACTCGCCGATGACCGAGGTCAGCCTGCGGCCGCGGAACACCACCACCTGGCGGCCATCTTCACGGACAATCTCGGGACGCCAGTCGTCGGGCACCGCGGCGGCCAGCATCTCGGGCACGACGATGTGGCAGTGGGTGTCGACGACCGGGGTGTCGACGACCGGGGTGTCGACGACCGGCACCGAGCCGGCCGTCAACGCGTCTTCCCCGGCTCCGTCCTGGCCGCCGGGCCGGGCGGGCCGGCGGGGCCCGCCGTCCCGGTCTCGTCGACCACGGGCCGCACGGCGCCGCCCAGGTACAGGGCGCCGATCTCCGGGTGCTCGAGCACCTCGCGCCCGGTGCCCGCCAGCCGCACCCGGCCGTTCTCCAGGACCACGCCGTGCGTGGACAGCCGCAGGCCCGCGCGGGCGTTCTGCTCGACCAGCAGGATGGACTTGCCCGCGGCGTTGAGCATGCGGACCGCGTCGAAGACCGTCTTGAGCACCTTCGGCGACAGGCCCATGGACGGCTCGTCCAGGATGATCAGCGCCGGGTCGAGCATGAGGCCGCGGGCGATCTCCACCAGCCGCTGCTGACCGCCCGACAGGCTGCCCGCCTTCATGTTCGTCCAGGACGCCACCTGGGGGAACAGCTCCTCGACGTGCGCGCGCCGGCGCGCGACCATCTGCCGGGACAGGGTGTAGCCGCCCAGGTCCAGGTTCTCCCGGACCGTCATGTCCTTGAACAGGCTGTGGTTCTGCGGCACGTGCACCAGGCCCATCTGGAGGATCTGGCGCGGGCTCTTGCCCGCGACCGGCTCCCCGCACAGGGTGACCCGGCCGCGCCGGGGCCGCAGCAGGCCGCTGATCGTGGCCAGCAGGGTGGACTTGCCGGCCCCGTTGGGCCCGACCACGCAGGTGATCCCGCCCTCGACCACGGTCAGCGACACGTCGTGCAGGATGTCGGCGCCGCCGTAGCCGGAGACGACGTCCTCGACGACGAGGACGGGCGTGCTAGCTGGGGACATCTTCGTCTTCCTCCGCCGTGCCGAGGTAGGCGTCAAGCACTCGCGCATCATCGCGGATGACCTCGGGCGGGCCCGTCGCGATCACCTCGCCGTAGTCGAGCACCGTGACGCGATCGCACAGGCCCATGACGAAATCCATGTTGTGCTCCACGATCAGGAAGGTCTTGCCCGAGCGGTTCAGGTCCTTGATCCGGGCCGCGATGTGGTTGATCAGCGACGGGTTGACCCCGCCGGCCGGCTCGTCGAGCAGCACCAGGTCCGGGTCGGTGACCAGCACGTAGGCCAGCTCGAGCAGCTTGCGCTGGCCGTAGGACAGGGTCTCGGCCAGCGCGCTGGCGTGCCCGGCGATCCCGGTGAACTCCAGCAGCTCCATGGCATGCCGCCGGTCGGCGGGCCCGCCGGCCCTGGCCAGCGGGTTGCGCACGCCGCGCCGGTGCTGGCCGGCCACCAGCATGTTCTCCATGACGGTGAGCCGCGGGAAGATCCGGCTGAGCTGGAAGGTCCGGCCGATGCCGAGGCCGAACACCTTCTGCGGCGAGGCGTTGGTGATCTTCGCGTCGCGGGCGTAGACGTGGCCCGAGTCCAGCCGCTCGTAGCCCGTCATCACGTTGAACAGGGTGGTCTTACCGGATCCGTTCGGGCCGATCAGCCCGGTGATGCTGCCCTCCGCCACCTCCAGCGTGGCGTCGGTGAGCGCGTGCACGCCGCCGAAGGACTTGGCCACGTGCTCGGTGCGCAGCAGCGCGGTGCTCATCTGCCTGCCTCCTTGCCCCGGCCGGCCGCGGGCTCGGGTACGGCCTGCTCCCCGGGCGGCGCGGCGGTCGCCGGGCGCCGCCCGGCCTGGCGGCTGCGCCACTTGGAGATCCGCTCGCCGGTGGTGGGGATGATGCCCCGCGGCACCAGCAGGATCACGGCCAGGAACAGGGCGCCGAGCAGGATCTCGCTGAGGTAGTCGTTGTTGAGCTGGACGGTCAGGTACTGCTGGGCGGGCTCGATGATGATCGCGCCCAGCACCGGCCCGGCCACCGTGCCCAGGCCGCCGAAGAACGCCATCAGCGCCACCGCCAGGTCAAACAGCGGGTCGAAGATGAACTGCGGTACGGCCTGGCCGATGAAGTAGTAGAACAGCCCGCCGATCATCCCGGTGATGAACGCCGAGATCACCAGCGCGGACAGCTTGACCCGCAGGGTCTTCACGCCCAGGCCCCTGGCCCGGTCCTCGTCGTCGCGGATGGCCCGCAGCTGCAGGCCGAATCGCGACCCGCGGATCAGCCAGCCCAGGCCGACGGTCAGCGCCGCGATGATCAGCGCGATGTAGTAGAAGGGGTTGTTGTAGGTGGCCGCGTCCCAGTTCAGGATCGGCGCGATGATCCCCGATGAGCCGCCGGTGAAGCCGAAGTTGAAGGCCATGAGCTGGAAGATGAAGAAGATCGCGATCGTGATCACGACGAACGTGTGCCGCCGCGCCCGGAGGGCCACCAGGCCGAACGGGACGGCGACGATCGCGCCGGCCACCGCGCCCAGCGGCATCAGCCAGAACACCGACTCGCCGCTCATGTGCCAGTGCTGGGCCAGGATGGCGACGGTGTAAGCGCCGGTGCCGAAGAACACCGCGTGGCCGAGCGAGATGTAGCCGGAGAACCCGGAGAAGATGTTCCACGCGGCGGCGGCCGCCACGAAGATCATCGTCTCCACGCCGATCGTGGTCGCCAGCCCGTTGGTGATGACCAGCGGGAAGATGGCCGCCAGGGCCAGCACGACGACAGCGGTGACGGGCTGCCAGGCCGTCTCGCGCGTCACTGGGCACGCACCGGCTGGCGGCCGAACATCCCGGTCGGGCGGACGGTGAGGACGACCACCAGGGCGACGTAGAAGACCACGATGGCCCAGTTCGGTGACCAGATGTCCACCAGCGACTCCAGCGTGATCATGAAGACGGACGCGACGAGCGCACCGCCGATGCTGCCCAGGCCGCCGAGGATGATGATGGCCAGCAGCCGGGAGATAAGGTCATACCCGCTGTTGGGGGTGAAGCCGCCGCTGGTGGCGCCGAACATCATGCCGCCGGCCGCAGTCACCGCGACGCCGATGGCGAACGTCAGCCCGGCCACCTTGTTTACCTGGATGCCGATCAGGCGGGCCGCCGTCTGGTCCTGCATCGTGGCCCGCACGCTGCGGCCGAACCTGGTCCGGTACAGCAGCAGGTACAGGCCGATGACCAGGGCCACGGCCAGGATGAACCCGTACACGTAGATGTCGGACAGGTAGAACCCGAAGACCCGGAAGCTGTTGGTGATGTACGAGGCGTGCAGTGTTTCCTCGTTCGCACCGAAGACCCAGTAGAGCACGCCCTCGATGATGATGGCGACCGCATAGCAGGCCAGCAGCGACATCGAGGTGCGCTCCCGGCCGCGCAGCGGCCGGATGAAGGCCCAGTAGATGCCGAGCCCGAGTATGAACATGGCCGGGACCGTGACCAGCAGACCGAGGAACAGGTCGATGTGCAGGTGCACGGAGAGCACATAGCTGAGATAGGCGCCGGTCACCACGAGGATGCCCTGCGCGATATTAATGATGTCGAGGACGCCGAATATCAGCGTCAGCCCGACGGCCATCAGTGCGTAGACCCCGCCTTCGAGAATTCCGTCAGCGATGGCCGCGTAGATCTGGCGACCCATGTCGGTTTCCTGTGCCCTCCGTGCATCCCGCTCTTGCCAGGCCGGCTGGCCACGGCGCCCGGGGGCCGCCGTGGTCCAGCCGGCCGTGGTCTAGCTAGCCCAGTGCGGCTTCGGGTACTCGATCTTCACCGAGCCCGGGTCGCTGGCCGGCAGGACCTGGACAAAGTTGCCGTTCTGCCACTGGAAGATGAACGCCGTGGCCGAGAGGTTCTCGCCCAGGCTGTTGAACTTCACCGGGCCCTGCACGCTTTGCACGGTCACGCCGCTGTGCAGGTAACTGATGATCTTGCTGTTCATGGTCGCCGCGCTGGCGCCCGCGGTCTTCGTGGCGATCAGCGAGGCCTGGACGACCTGGCCCACCGAGTAGGCCTCGGCGACGTCGGCGTTGATGCCCGACGCGGTGCCGCCGTAGGCGGCGATGTAGGCCTTGACCATGGCCAGGCTCAGCGGGTTCTTGGAGCCGCCGTACCAGGCGTCCGGGACCATGACGCCATTGGCGTTCTTCACGCCGACCGCCTTGGTGAAGGCGGCGCCCTGGTCCGGGCCGGCCGCGGCGATGAAGATCTTCGGGTTGAAGTGCTGCTGCTCGAACGCGGTCATGAACGACTGGACCGTCGGCACGTCCGTGGAGCCGAGCGCGACCATTTCCGGCTTGAGCGAGGCGACGTCGTCCGCCGGGGCCTTATAGTCCGCGACCTCCTCCGGGAAGATCTTCTCGTAGGAGTTCTTGACTCCCAGCGGGGTCAGCAATGAGGCGGTGCGCTGAACCTGCGGGGTGGCGAACGGGTCGTTGGCCATCGGGTAGCCCGCCGTCTTAGGCCGCTGGCTGGCGGGCAGCGACTTGATCCACGAGGTGAACGGGTCCAGCTCGTTGGCCACCGGCAAGCTCACGTCGAAGACATTGCTGAGCTTCTGCGCGAACACCGACGGCGCGCCGCCCGCGCCCTCGACGAACGCGTACCCGTACCGGTGCGCGGCGGCCGAGGCCGGCGCGGTCAGCAGCGAGGAGAACGGCCCGAACGTGAGGTCGACGTGGTTAACGGTGATCAGCTTCTGGTAGTTGGTGACTACCTGGGTCTGCGAGCTGTTGTCGTTGAGGATGGTCAGCTTCACCTGGTGGCCGTCGATGCCGCCGGCCTTGTTCACCTCGCTGACCCATAGCTTGTAGCCCTTCTCGAAGGCCTGGCCGTCGGTGTCGAAGTCGCCGGTCAGGGAGAGGGACGTGCCGATGGTGATCGGGGTGTCGGATTTTCCGCCACCACCGCCACCGTTACTGCCACCGGTAGTGCTGCTACTGCTGCATCCGGCCGCCGTGGCCGCCATCAGGGCGGCCGCTGCGGTCACCGTCAAGAACCGGGCGCGGTTGGATCTCATCCCCGGTCCTCCTTCCTGAATTCCTGCATGGCCCAGTAAGTGGCCTGCCGCGAATCCAGCGGCGGCAATGCCGCGGGACCCTGACGGAGGCTCGGGAACGGTCAGCTGATTTAAGCCCGACCGCCGGTGACTTTACCGTGGTTCTATGGTGATTTGCTCAAGTCCGTCGGATATGTCGGCATCCTCGCTGACGAGATCCAGTCCGGCAGATTGAGCTTGCATCCGGATCAGCGCAGCGAAGTCCTCCTCTCCGGCCCCGTGGCCCACAAGACTCTGCACAAGCTGGTGCACCAGCGCCGCCACCGGCATGGGGACCTCGCGCTCCCGCGCGGCCGCCAGGCCAAGGTCAAAGTCCTTGCGTAGCAGCGTGGCGGTGAATGTCGCGTGAAAGTCAAGGTTGACGAACGCGGGCGTCTTGTACCTGGTGAAGGTCGATCCCATCACACTGTTGTTCAGGCAGGCCAGCAATGCCTCACGACTGATGCCACTCTTTTCAGCCAGGATCGTGACCTCGGCCAGCGATTGCGTGACGACACCGAGCAGAAGATTGTGACAAAGCTTTACCGTTCGGGCCAGCTCACCGTCGCCGACATAGGTCGCGCCGGCGCCGAGCACATCCAGGTAGGGCTCGGCCATGTCGAACACGTCGCGCGGCCCGGACACCGCCAGCGTGAGCCTGCCCGCCCCGGCTACGCGCGGGTTGCCCATGACCGGAGCGGCCAGCAGGGCCGTCCCGCGCTCGGCCAGGCGCTCGCGGACCTGCCGGGAGGCCTCGACCGAGATCGTCGAGCAATCCACCACGACCTGCGGGGCGGCACTGCCGGACATCAGCCCCGCCGGGCCGAGCAGGGCGCTGATCAGGTCCTCGGAGGTGCCGACGGTAACGAAGACGACGTCGCAGGTGGCCAGCTCGAATGCCGAGTCCACGACCGTCGCCCCGGCCGCGGCCAGCGGCTCGGCCTTGGCCCGCGTCCGGTTGTAGACCGCCACATCGCAGTTCGCGGCGAGCAGCCGGCGGACCAGTATTGATCCCATCCGGCCGGTACCCAGCCAGCCGACCTTGCCGTTGGTCCCCTGATCGGTCATCCACCCACCTCTAGATCGCCGTCTCCGCAGCTTGCTGCGCGCCCCGCCGGCACCGGCCGACCGCCGTGAGCAGCCAGGGCACTGACGCAGTCAGCGGCGGACGACAGTGCCAATCGCAGCAACAATCGTTTGCAGGGCATGAGCCTGGCTCACCGGTCTGGTGCTTGTCAACACGCTTCGGCCAGCCTTTGCGGGAATGTTGCCCGGTCCGTCCGGCCTGTCCGACATTTCCGGCGCGTGGCCAGCCATAACAGCCACCTTCCGGTCACAACCAGCAACCTAGCGGGTCCGCGCCGAGGCTGGAAGCCGGTCTGCTTCCGCGCGTGTCCCGATCGGCTGCAATCGTGTGCAATACTAACCGGCCCTACAGCGCCGACTGGATGGCCCGCCACCTCGGCGCCTCCGCCGCCTCCGGCACCGCATAAGCCGCCCGCCCCGTCCGGGCTCGGACGGGGCGGGCTTCCACTCCTTCTATTAGGTGCTGTCGTTCAGGCGCCACCAGGTGCTGTCGTCCAGGCACCACCGCCTCTTGCTGTTATCAGACCGCTCTCGCCCGCTTCTTGCTGTTATCAGATCTGGCTGTTACTGCTCTGCCTGCTGGGCGCGGATCAGGCGCCCGTGGTGCCGTCGATGCGCTCGCGCAGCAGGTCGGCGTGGCCGTTGTGCCGCGCGTACTCCTCGATCATGTGGACCATGACCCAGCGCAGCGAGAACCGCGATCCGCCGCGCATGCCGGTCACCTCCAGGGACGCGGCCGCGTCGGCCAGTTCCCTGGCCCGGTCGCACTCGGCCCGCCAGGCCGCGAAGGAGGCCGCCACATCGGCCGTCGCCACATCGTCGAAGGCCGGCTCCGGGTCCAGCTCCGGCCCCGGCGCCCACAGGCCGCCCATCTCCTCACCGGCCAGCAGCGGCCGGAACCAGTTGCGCTCCACCTCGGCCATGTGCCGGACCAGGCCGAGCAGTGACAGGCTCGACGGCGGGACCGCCTGCTCGCGCAGCTGTTCGTCACTCAGGCCATCGCACTTCATCGCCAGCGTGGCCCGCTGGAGGTCCAGCCAGGCCGACAGCATCTGGCGCTCCCCCGCCTCCAGGGGCGGGATCACTCGCTCGGCCGCCATGCCGCCGACGCTAGCACGCCGATAACTCAGACCCGGCGGCCTTTAGCCTTAGCGGCGCCTAATGGCATTGCCATCCCCGGACTCCAGGTGTCAATGTGATTCAGGTGACAGGCTCTTTCTCTTGCCGAAGGAGTAAGTTATCTTCACGATTCACATCCCGCTGCAACTTGCACGCTGACGTGCAGATAGGTGTTTTAGCAGCACTCCCGGCCAGCGGCCAGAAAATGCCAGTCCAGGTCTTTGCGTAAACGTAATCCGGAGTTATCCTCAGGGTGTGGCACTGATTCCCAAGGGCGCACTCGGCAGCAAGCGAACGGCGACATTTGCCGTCGTTGCCTCCGGAGTGGGCCTATTGCTCATCCCCGTTCTGACTATTCCCGCCATGCTCGTGGCGGGCATCGGCTGGCGTAGTGCCCCGCGATGGACCCGGGCGACGCTGCTGATCGGAGCGGTGCTGTTCGCCGCCTACCTGGTCACCGTCAAGCCCGCCGCGCCACCCATCCAGCACGGCTGAGCCGGCCCGCGCCGCCAGACACACGTGATCCCGGAGGATTCGGGTCGCCGGAGGCCCCCAATCCTCCGGGATCATGAAGCCTATGGTTAAGGTCGCGTGGAATGCCATTCCGGATGGACCAGATGGGCTCAACGAGAGCCCTCTGCCGCAGTCGGCCAGCCTGACCCGCCCGACGTCGGCCCCGGCCTCGCGAGACGCCGCCTCTCCCGGGTGGCTGTTTCATGATCCCGTAGTGTTAGCGGGCCCAGGCGACGCAAACGCTACGGGACCAAGAAGCACCCCGTTTCCGGCGGCTGGAATCCCCTTTCCGACCGCGCCAGATAGCCAGATCACTAGCCTGAGATGCCGCCGCTACCAGTCCGGCCGGTCAATATCGGTCCGACTCACCCGGTCCATTCCCGCCTGCTACGCCCTCAGCCCAGATTCCACGGGCCCGACGCGCGCCAAACTAGCGGGCGGCACTGGCCGTCTCGAGGCGTGGCCGCTCTCCTCCCGCTGAACCCCGGGCCATCGCTGATGGCCGGCAGGTGATGAGCCACGTCCCGCCTGGCGCCCTCGTCCCGCCTGGCGTCCTCGCTGCTCAGGGGCTCGCTTGACATACTGAGCGTTTTGCTTGATATAGTTTGCAGAAGATCCGAGGAGGATATTCATGATCGACACCCGAGCCGTCGGGCAGGAGCTACAGGAGCAGCTTGCCGGGGCCGCCCGCCGCGGCCAGGCCCGCGCGCGCCAGGCCCAGGAGCAGGCGCGCAAGGCGCAGGCCCAGGTCCGCAAGGGCCAGGAGGCCGTCACCGACCTGGTCCGGACCCTGACCCCGCACGCCGAGGCCCTGCGCTCGCAGCTACCCACAATCAAGCTGCATACCCCGGACCTCTCCAAGCTCCCGACCCCCAAGCTGCCCACCACGCCTGACCTGTCCAAGCTCCCCGGCCCGAAGCTGCCCGCGCCCAAGCTGCCGAGCCGCAGTGAGCTGATGACCAGCGCCGAGGAGTTCGCCGGCCAGGTGCTCGCGACCCAGCGCAAGATCTCCGAGCAGGTCACCCAGACCGCCGGGCCGCTGCTCGCCCAGGGCGCCGCCCGCGTCACCCACGCGGCCCAGACCCTGGCCACCCAGCGCAAGCTGCCCGACCAGGTCAGCCAGAGCGCCGCGCGAGTCACCCAGGCCGCCCAGACCTTCGCCGCCGAGCACAAGCTCCCGGAGCAGGTCACCCAGGGTGCCGCCCGTGCCGCCCAGGCCGCCGGCCCGCTGCTCGCCCAGGGCGCCGCCCGGGTTAGCCAGGCCGCGCAGACGCTCAGGACCGTCATCCCGGCCATTCCGCCGGCCCGCGGCAACGGCCACACGATCGCCTCGGCCACCCCGGCCGATACCACCACCCCGGCCGATACCACCACCCCGGCCGGGGCCACCACCCCGGCCGAGCCGGCCAGCCCGGCGCCACCTCCGCTGCCGCCGAGGCCAGCGCCCCGAAGGCCAGCACGGCCAAGACGGCCCGGCCCAAGCCAGCTACGGCCAAGGCCGACCCGGCCAAGACCGACAACGCCAAGACGGAGACGGCCAAGACGGAGACCGCCAAGGCCGCCGCCAAGGCCCGCACCACCAAGCCCGCCAGCACCAAGGCCAGTTCCGCGAAGCCGCGCTCGCCCAAGGCGAGCGACTCCGAGGACTAGCCGCCCATCCCGGCGCGGGGTCGGCCGGCCGCTCCCAGCGAGCCGGGCCCGGCCCGCACACCCGCACCCGACATGTGTGATTCATCACCCCGGCCGGGCTGGCCGCCTCGTGGATGTCCCATAGGTAACACGCGCGTGTTACCTATGGGACATCCACGTACGGCGGAGCCGGGTGGAGCCGGGGCGGGAGCAGGAAGGTAGCCATGACCGAGTCGCGAGACAGCCAGATGGAGGCGCTTGGTGCCTTCATCCGCAGCAAGCGCAAGCTCGCGAACCTCTCCCTGCGCCAGCTAGCCGAGCGGACGAGGCTCTCCAACCCTTACCTGAGCCAGATCGAGCGGGGCCTGCACCAGCCGTCAGTCCGGGTCATCCGGCTGATCTCGGACGCGCTCAACGTCTCCACCGAGACGCTGCTCACGCAGGCGGGATTGCTCCGCCAGGACCGGGCGGGCGATACTGACGTCCAGCGCACCTCAACCGTGGAGGAAGCCATCCAGGCAGAGGATAGGCTCAGCGCTGAACAGAAGAGCGCGCTTGTCGCCGTGTACCGGAGCATGCTGCGAACCGAGTAGCACGACCCCAAACGGTGACAGTCGCATTTAAGGTGCGAAGATCGCAGAAGGCCAACAATACATGCCACCAGCGATTACGATACTTCAGCGTGACTGAGCAGAGCCCGGACACGGAGCGGCCGGCATGGCGGGAGCCGTCGGCGCAACAGCCGCTGCCCCGGCGTAAGCCCCCGGCGCTCGGTGACTCCGCAGAGGGCTCCGGCGGAGGCAGTCTGTTTGAGAAGCCTCAGCGCACGATGCCGCCGGCCGACGACCTGAGCGAGCCGCCCCTCCCGCAGCGCGGCCCCGCGCCCCTGCCACAGCGCGGGGCCCAGCCGCTCCCGCAGCGGAGCGCCGAACCGCTCCCCCAGCGGGGCGCCCAGCCGCTGCCGCAGCGCAGCCCGGAGACGCAGCGCAGCCCGGAGACACTGCCGCAACGCGGCGCCGAGCCCCTGCCGCAGCGCGGCGCCGAGCCCCTCCCGCAACGCGGGGGCCAGCCGCTGCCGCAGCGCGGTGGCGATCTGCCCCAGCGCGGCGGCAACGGGACGCTGCCGCGGCGGACCGGGCGTACCCGGCCAGCCGGACGGCACCGCAGCCCGCACCGGCTGAGCGTGGCCTCCGACGCCCCGGCCCTGGTCATCGCGGTGCCGGGCGCGGCCTCTGACGACGCCATCCGGATCGCCGAAGAGGTCGCCTCCACGGCCGAGACCTCCTGCCCCGGCATCGAGATCCGGCTGGGCTTCCTGGAGGGCGCAGAGCACCGGCTGGACGACAACCTGGTCTTTGACGCCGAGGCTGCCCGAGAGCACCCGCTCGACGGCGTGCTCGTGCCGCTGCTGGCCGGCCCGCACCCGCTGTCCGACGCGTCTTTGGCCCGAGCCGCTGACGGGACCTCCGGCCAGGTCATGCTCGGCGCGCACCTGGGGCCGCACCCGCTGATCGCCGAGGCGCTGCACGCCCGGCTGGCCGAGGCCGGCCTGGCTCGCGGCGCCCGCAGTCGCGGGCTGTCCATCGCCGAGCTCGACCTATGGCGTGCTGGTGCTGGCCGACCGGGGCGAGGATGCGGTGAAGACCGCCGGCGTCGCCGCGGTGCTGCTGGCGTCCCGGCTGGCCATGCCGGCCGCGCCCGCGTCGATCGACGACCCGGCTGGCATTGACGCAGCGCTGGCCCGGCTCCGGGAGGCGGGCGCGCAGCACCCGGTCATCGCGCCGTGCGTGATCGGGCCGGAGACCTCGGTGGCGGACATTGAGGCGGTCAGCGCCGCGATCGGCGCGCCGTACGCGCAGCCGCTCGGGTCACACGCGGCGGTCGGCCAGCTCGTGGCCATCCGCTACGGCGCCGCTCTCACCCGGCTGAGCCGGGTCGGCTAACCTCGCGCCCACGCCGCGTACCTGCCGCATCCCGGCCGGCAGGCCGGGCTGACTTATACCTCCAGACGGGCCGCCAGCGCCATTGACACTAGACCCGTGGTGCGCTGGGGTTCGTAGTGTGACCGACTGGGCGGTGCACGAACATCTTCTGCACCGAACTCCTCGCCCGGCGCAGCCGTTGCCCGAGGAGACTGGTCAGGCAGCGCACTCCACCGATGGAGAGGTAAGGCATGAGCGACGAGTGGAACGCGATGACATACGCGGGGAAGCCCACCATCCTGCGGGTCGTTCGCGACGAGGCTAACCGGATGTTCACGCTAGCCGAGCGACCCGGGGCCTGGGAGGCGCCGACGGCCTGCGAGAGCTGGAAGGTTAAGGACGTCATCGGTCACCTGGTCGACACCACCGAGGGCTACTTCAAGGCGTTCGACCTGGCCCGCACCGGCGTCGAGGCGCCCGCGGCCTACGGCCTGGCGGGCATGCACGAGCGGGCGGGCGAGACGGCCCAGGCGTTCGGCGAGCTGGCCCAGGCCGAGATGCTGGCCCGGGCCCGGACCGACCTGGACAAGATGATGGGCATCCTGGAGCCGCTCACCGAGGAGGAGTGGGGCGGCCTGATGGTCCCGCACTTCTACATGGGCACTGTGCCGGCGTTCATCTACGCGGCCGGCCAGCTGATGGACTACGGCGTGCACACCTGGGACATCAAGGAGGGCAGCGGCGAGGCGCACGGCATCTCCGGCGACGCCGCTGACCTGCTGGTGCCGTTCATGTTCATCATCTGGCAGTCGACGCTCAAGCCGGACGCGGACCTGACCCCGTTCACCATCGGGGTCACGGTCAGCGGCCGCAACGCCGGCGAGTACCGGGTCTCGATCGGCCCCGACGGCATGGCCTACGAGCCGGGCCCGGTGGACGACCTCCCGGCGGTCATCGACTTCGATGCCGGCAGCCTGGTGCTGACCACGTTCGGCCGGGTCAACGGGGGCACGGTCCGCGGTGACGAGGACCTGGCCGACCGGTTCCTGAACCTGTTCTTCCGCATCTAGCGCACGGCCACGGCAGCCCGGCCCGGCACCCCGGCAGCCCGGCCGCCGGCCCGGCGATCAGGCCGGGTCCGGGCTGGGCTGCTGGTCGCTCGCGGCCGAGGCCGAGCGGGCGGCCGGCATCCGGAAACGGGGCAGCGGCGAGGGCAGCAGCCACAGGAACCCGGCCAGCCCGCCGACGGTCGCGATCCACAGCGTCGGGCGCAGGCCGAGCAGGGTGCCGAGCGCGCCCCCGGCCAGCGCGCCGACCGGCCGGGTGCCGTAGTTGACGGCCTGGAAGGCGCCGGTGACCCTGGACCGGAACTCGTCGGGGATGACGGCGGCGAAGATCGACCCGATGCTGATGTCCAGCAGCATCACGCCGAAGCCCGACCCGAACTCGGCCAGGAACAGCATCGCCAGGACCAGCGGCCTGGGCCCGCCGGCCAGGGGCACCAGCAGCAGCGGCGCGGTGAACAGCACGCAGCCGGCGAAGTTGGCCCAGCCCATCCCGATGGCGTTCGCCAGTGGCTTGGTGACCGCGGAGCCCAGCACGCTGCCGATCGCGCCGGCGCCCAGGACCAGCCCGAGCAGGCCGGCCCGGACGTGCAGCTCCCGCGTGGCGTAAAGCACGAACAGCGCGAAGAACATGAAGTTGAAGAAGTTGATCGTCGCCACCGACAGCAGCGAGGCCCGGACGATGCCCGACTGGCGGATGAACCGGGCGCCCGCGGTCAGCGAGCCCTGCTCGGCCTCGGCGGGCGGCGGCTCGACCGGCTGGATCCGGCGCAGGAAGAAGGCCGAGCCGAGGAAGGACAGCGCGTCGGTGCCGATGGCCAGCGGCGCGGAGAGCAGCTGAGTCAGCAGCCCGCCCAGGCTCGGCCCGCCGACGAACGACAGCGCCCGGCTGGAGTAGATCAGCGAGTTCCCCTCCACGTACTGGTCCTCGGGGACCAGCGTCACGAACAGCGTGGCGTTCGACACGGTGAACAGCACGCTCAGCGACCCCGCGGCGAAGGCCACCGCGAACAGCTGCGCGAGCGTCAGCACCCCGAGCGCGTAGCACACCGGGACGCTGCCCATCAGCACGAATCGGCCCAGGTCGGCGATGATCATGATGGCGCGGCGGCGGCCACGGCGGTCGACCCAGGCCCCTGCGGGGAGCGCGAACAACAAGCTCGGCAGCCACTCCAGCGCGCTCAGGTAGCCCATGTCGGCGGCGCTGGCGTGCAGGACGAGCACGGCGGCCAGTGGCATGGCCACGAATCCGATCTGGTCCCCGAACATGGAGATCGTCTGGCCGCTCCAGTAGCGCCGGAACGGCCGGTCGCGCAGCAGCGGCGGCACCCGCCGGGTCAGCCCGCCGATCATTGCATCGCGCCCGAGATGTCGCCGGGGAAGGCCAGGTGCAGGTAGGTGACCCGGCGCGCACCCGGCGGCCGCAGCTCGGGATGCTGCTGCCGGTCCAGGTAGCGGTCCACCAGGGCCCGCTCCTGCTGGACCAGCTCGGTCAGCTCGTCGGCGGTGACATACAGCATCGTGTCGCCGAACTCGGCGGCCTCCTGCCACTCGGTCGGCTCGCGGTGCCGGGCTTCCAGCCAGCGGTTCAGGTACTCGAAGTAGCGCTCCGCGAGCACGCCCTGGAACAGGTCACTGGCCGCCGCCATCTCCGGGTCCTCGCTCACCTCCGGCCAGGCAGTGAACATCGTGGTCGCCCGCCACGGCCGCTCCCGGCCGGTCCCGCCGCCAGCCTCCTCGACCAGCCCGTACTTGGCCAGCTGCCGCAGGTGGAACGAGCAGCTGGCCGAGCTCTGGCCCAGCAGCTCACCCGCCCTGGTCGCGGTCAGTGGTCCCTCGCGGCGCAGCACCCCGACCAGCGCCAGCCGCGTCGGATGCGCCAGCGCCCGCAGTGCCCGCGGGTCAGTCAGCCGCTTGACGGTCCGCCCAGTGTCCTCGCTCATGACATGCCAACATACCTTTCGAAAGACTTCTTTGGAAAGACTTCTTTGGAAGCGAGCTGCCGGGGTGTTGGTGGGTGTGGCTGACGGGTCTCCGTTCCTCCCCGGCTGGACCCCGATAGCCACACGGAACACACCGGCCACACGGTCCAGGAACGGTTCAAATCGTCGGTGCCATAGACCGGGTAAGCCGAACGGCTCACGGGACGCGGTGAGTGTGATGCTGACGGGGCGGGTGTTTCCTCCTGCCCAACCCCACTCGTCACACGAGCAACATCGGTGCGCGGCTGGCGTGACGGAGGGAGCCGCCGCATCGCGGGGTTAGGGAAGGCGGGCCAGACAACGTGGGCGGGCACGGGGCTGGAGCGCGCCAAGGGGCTGGAGTGCGGCACTGGCCTGGGGCACGGCACTGGCCTGGGGCACGGCACTCGCCTGGGGCACGGCACTGGCCTGGGGCACGGCACTCGCCGGGCACGGCACGGGGTTAGGGCACGGCACTGGGCTAGGGCGCGGCACGGCACTGGGCTAGGGCGCGGCACTGGGCTACGGCACGGCACGGCACGGGGATAGGGCACGGCACGGGGCTGGGGCGCGGCACTGCACGGAGATAGGGCACGGCACTGGGCTGGGGCGCGGCACGGGCAGACAGGGGCGGGCGGGATCGGCCAGAATCGGGCTGTGCTGACCTTGGGAATGTTCGTGCTGGGCGTTACCGACAAGCAGCGGGCCGCGGAGTTCTGGCAGGCCGCGCTGGGCTATGAGCTGCGGACCGACGGGTTCGGCGGCTGGTCAACGGTGCTCGTGCCGCCGGGCGGGGCGGGCCCCATGATCGCGATGCAGACCAGTGAGTCACCGCCCGAGGAACTCCCGCGGATGCACCTGGACCTGCATGTGGCCAGCGCCGCCGAGCAGGCCGCGGAGGCTGAGCGGCTCATCGGGCTGGGGGCGCGCCGGGCGGACTGGGACCTGTACCCGGACGACCCGGACTTCGTGGTCCTGGCGGACCCGGACGGCAACCGGTTCTGCATCGTGGACCTCAGCCACGGCTAGCCAGCCATGCCCGGCCCCAACCCCATGATCGTGACCGACTCACCGCAGCAGATCGCGGTCAACCGGTCGTGATCATGGGCCGGGCGCATTGGTGCCAGCCGAATGGCGGGTTGCGGCAGTGCCGGAAAGGGGGCGCAGCCGACTGTGTGGGGCGGGTGGGGCCTGGGGGGCTGGAGGGGCGCGCGGCGAGAGGGGCTAGGCCGGGCTTGGTCACGCTTCTGAGCGTGCAGCGGATGGACTCGCCGGTTGCGGCGATGGCGTAACGGGGACGCAGCCGACTACGCGGGGGCGGGTGGGCCTGGGGGGCTGGAGGGGCGCGCGGCGGGTGGGGTTGGGCGGGGCTTGGTCACGCTTGCGGGGGCGCGTAGCGGATGGACTCGTCGGCCTGGCGGTAGATGGCGGGGCCGGCCGGGTTGCGCATTTCCTCGGCCAGGTGCCCGAGCAGGCCGGCGGTGCGGGCCAGCAGCGCGAAGCCGCGCAGCATGTCGGGGTCGAAGCCGAGGTCGGCCAGGGCCGCCCCGCACACGCCGGCGCCGTTGAGGGGCAGGGTGCGGCCGAGGATCAGCGGGTGCACCCGGCCGATGGCGGCGAACAGGGTCAGGTGCGGGCCGAGCCGGCCGGCCTCCTCGGCGATCCTGAACATGACGGGGGTACGCGGGTCGCCGGTCTTGTGCACGGGATGGCCGAGGCCGGGCACGAGGCGGCCGGCGGCGCGCTGGGCCCGGATGGCCTCGGACGCGAGCTCGTCCCAGCCGGCTTCGTCGCTGGGCAGGTCGCCGTCGCGGGTGGCGAGCGCGGCGGCCAGGAACTTGCCGCTGTCCTCGGTCACGCCCAGGTACCGGGAGCCGCCGCCGAGCAGGCCGGCGGCCAGGGCGCCCTGGATCGACTCGGGCGCCCCGGTCAGGGTGAGGCGGGCGGCGATGGCGGACGGGGTGAACCCGTGGTCGGCCAGCGCGACGAGCACGGCCTCGAACACCCGCAGCTCCCCCGGCTCGGGCCGGCGCAGCGCGACGAGCCAGAACGCGAGCTCGCCGAAGCTGACCTGGCCCATCATCTCGGTGGCCAGGTCGTGGCCGAGCAGCGAGATGGAGGTGGCGTCGGCGGTGCCGATGGAGGTGGGGTAGTCGGTCACTTGGTCTCCTCGGAGGGGGCAGCGACATGGGGGGCGGGCGCGGCGGCATCGACATGGGGCGCGGCGGGGGCGGGCGCGCCGGCGTCGTACTCGCCGGGCGGGTGGCCGGCCGGGAGCCGGTGCTTGGCCACCCGCGCGGTGGGGGTCCGGGGCAGCGCGTCGACCTGCTGCCAGTACCGGGGCACCTTGAACGCGGCCAGCCGGCTGGCCGCGAACGCGTGCAGCTCGGCGAAGTCGGGCTCGACGCCGGGGGCGGCCACGATGAACGCCTTGACCTCTTCCTCGGTCAGCTCGGACGGCACGCCGACCACGGCGCTCTCCAGCACGGCGGGGTGCTCGTCGAGCACCTCCTCGACCTCGAGCGGCGACAGGTTCTCGCCGCGGCGCCGGATGACCTCCTTGATCCGGGACACGAACGTGTAGGTGCCGTCGGCGTTGACGGTCACCAGGTCGCCGGTGTGCAGCCAGCCGTCGGCGGTGAGGACCCGCTGGGTCTCCTCGGGCATGCCCCAGTAGCCGGGGGTCACGACGGGGTTGCGCAGCAGCAGCTCGCCGCTGGCGCCGGGGCCCAGATCGGCGCCGGACTCGGAGACGGCGCGGGCCTCGTTGATCACGCCGAGCACGGGGTGCTGGCGGGCCGAGCCGAGGGTGCCGTAGGGCCGGGTGCCGTGGGCCCAGACGAGCCCGTAGGGCGATTCGGACATGGCGTAGCCGACGACGATGCGCAAGCCGAACCGCCGCTCCATCTCGAGCTGCCGCTCGCGCTCGGGGGCGGGGCCGGTGTAGCACAGCCGCAGCGGGGTCTGCGCGTCGTCGGGCCGCTCGGGCTGGCGCATGAGGATCTCGAGCATGGCCCCGATGGCGTTGAACTCGGTCGCGCCGTGCTGGCGGGCGGAGTCCAGGAAGCCGCTGGCGGAGAATCGCTCCAGCAGCACCAGTCCGGCCCCGCAGGCCAGCGAGCCCATCACGGTATAGGCGGGCGCGTTGATGTGGAACAGCGGCAGCGAGGTCATCACGCGGTCAGCGGGGGTGAGCTCCATCCAGAACGGGAAGCCCTCGCCGGCCATGGCGTAGGCCCGGTGGGTCTGGATGACGAGCTTGGACCGGCCGGTGGTGCCGGACGTGGGGATCAGGACGGCCGGGTCGGCGGGGACGACGCCGGCGTCGGGCAGCCGGGCCTGGCGGGCGGCGGCGGCCATGGCGGCCGGGTCGGACCAGTCAGCGGGCACCAGTGCGCCGACGTCCAGGACGAGCGGCCGGTGCTCATCGGCCACCAGAGCGACCAGGCCCTCGTCGGTGATCAGCGCGCGCGGCTGGGTCTGGCCGATGAGGCCGGCCAGCTCGGCCGCGGTGCTGCGCGGGTTCACGGCCACGGTGACGGCGCCCAGGGAGGTGAGCGCCAGCCAGCAGATCAGGTAGGGCGGGAGGTTCCGCGCGGTCATCATGACCAGGTCGCCGCGGCGTACGCCGGCCGCGGTGAGCGCTTCGGCGGTCAGCCCGACGGCGGCCACGGTGCCGCCGAAGGTCAGCGACCCGGAGTCGCTGCGCAGCCAGGTGCCCTCGCTGTCCCGGTCGGCCGCGGCGGCCAGCAGCCGCGGGATGGTGCCCGCGTACTCCACGTTCAACAAGCGTCCTCTCCGTCGCGCACCAGCGTGGTCATGATCTCGTAGTCCTTGCCGGGCCCGCGCACCCGCCACCGTTCCTCGAACTCCGCGGCCTCGAACTCCGCGGCGTCGAACTCCCCGGCGTCGACCCCGGCTCGACTCCCGGCCGCAGCAGCCGCGCGGACAGCTCGTACACGTCGCGGCCGCAGTCGTGCCGGGCCTGCCAGCTGCCGGTTCGCGCGTCGAGGTGGTAGAAGTACCGCCCGTCGGCGAACAGCACGTCGGCGGTGCCGTCGGGGCGGCCGCGGTAGATCAGGCGCCGGCTGGCCGGGCCGCGGTGGCCGTTGAAGCGCAGCTCGCCCCGTTCGTCATAGACCAGCTCGGCCGCAGCAGGATCGGCCGCGGGAACCCAGCGGGCCTCCCCGGCAAACGAGCCGCTGACGGCCAGGGCGTGGTCATCGATGCGACGCTCGATGTGCCAGGCGCCGAGCAGGAACGACAGGGCGTCCGGCACGGAGTAAGGCGGCCGCGGCCCTGTTCGGGATCCTCGGGATTTGTCAGTTACCAGTGGTACTGGTGCCCGGAATGTCGGCGGTGCGCCCTCGTGGTAGCGTCCGAGCACGTCCGGGTCCACGTGATCCCGCCCCTTCCCCTAGGAGGCTCGGCTCCGAATGTCGCAATCAGATACGCTACGACGTCCGCGTCCGCTGGTCCTGGCCGACCTGCTCCCCGGCACGCTGGTCCGGGACGTGGCGCTGGTCGTCGGGGCCGCTGGCTTCGTGGGGCTGCTGGCCCAGATCTCGATCCACCTGTCGTTCACGCCGGTGCCCATCACCGGGCAGACGCTCGGCGTGCTGCTGGCGGGCACGGCGCTGGGCTGGCGGCGGGCCGCGGCGGCCATGGCGCTGTACGCGGTGGCCGGGGTGGCGGGGGTGCCGTGGTTCGCCGCGCACACCAGCGGCTATGCGAGCGCGTCGTTCGGCTACATCCTGGGCTTCTTCCTGGCCGCGACGCTGTGCGGCTACCTGGCCGAGCGGGGCGCCGACCGGTCGGTGCTCAAGTCGGTGCCCGCGATGCTGGCGGGCGAGGTGGTCATCTACGCGGTCGGCATGACCTGGCTCGCGCTGGACCTGCACCTGGGCGCGTCGGCCACGATCGCCGCCGGGCTCACGCCGTTCCTGGCCGGCGACGCCATCAAGGCCGCGATCGCCGCCGGGCTGCTGCCCGCGGCCTGGAAGATCGCCGGACGGCGCACCGAGAGCACCGAGAGCTAAGCGCAGACCGGGAGCTAGGCGGGTGGCGGCAGGCCGCGGGCCAGGACGTCCATCAGGTCCTCGAAGATGTCGTCGGGGACCCGGCCGCCCGCGGTCCACTCCGCCCAGCGCATGCCGATGAAGTGGCCCAGGCCGGTGTAGACATACGCGATGACCTCCGGGTCGTAGTGCGTGTCGACCTCGCCGGCCAGCTGGGCCACCCGCACCCCGCGCGCGTAGCCCCTGGCCAGCCGCTCGTAGTAGGCCCGGTACTCGCCCGGGGCCACGAACTCGGCCTCGCGCAGGATGCGGAAGCTCCACGGCCGCTCGGACATCAGGTCGAAGTACGCGCGGAACGCGGCCCGCTCCCTGGCCCGCTGGTTGTCCTCGGCCTTGTACAGCGCGGCGGCCATGGCGGCGCGCAGGTCGACGTTGATCCGGCGGATGACGGCGACGAAGATGTCGGCCTTGGAGTTGAAGTGGGCGTAGAAGCTGCCGGTGGCCATGCCCGCCAGCTCGCAGATCTCGGCGACGGTGGTATCGCGGTAGCTCCGCTCGCCGAACAGTTGCTCGGCCGCGCCGAGCAGTCGCTCGGCGGGCGGCCGGTCCTCCGCCGCCGGCCGGCGGCTCGCTGCCACGCTCAACCCGTCCACCCCCTGTCAGCTTCGCGCAGACAAGTCTGGCATCCCGCGTAGCCAGTGCGCGGGGCGGCACCGGCTGCCCGCCCGGTAAATGGGCGGGCAGCCGGCGCGGTCAGCGTGATCAGTGCGGCGGAATGCCCGTGGCGGGCGCCGCGGGCGGTGTCGTGGTGTCGGGCGTGATGGCCCCGGTCGGGCTGGTGTCGGTGACCAGCACCGGACCCATCGGGACCAGCTTGCCGCCGGAGATCATGGCCATGTAGGCCCCGGTGATGCCGTTGTGGTCACTGGCCGAGTAGGCGTACGGGGCTACCGAGACCCCCTGCGACAGGCCGCCGTTGATCGCGTTGATCAGGTCCTGCCGGGTCGGGTTGCGGCCGGCCTTGAACATGGCCTGCGCGAAGGTGTAGGCGACGGACATGCCGAACTCGACGTTGCCGTCCATGGGCAGCTTGGGGATGTACTGGCTGTGGATCTTGGTGAACAGCTGGATCCAGCTGTTGCTGGTGCTGCCCAGCGAGGGCAGGTAGCCGTCGGTGATGATGCCCTGGGTGAGCAGGTTGCCGTCGACCTTCTTGTGGGCCTTGGCCGCGAACGCCTGGAGCAGCCCGGCCAGGGTGATCGGGTCCGAGCCCACGTCGCTGACCACGAGCTGCGGGTTGAAGCTCAGCCCGAGCGCGTTGAGCTTGAGCAGCGCGGTGAAGGCCGGCACCGAGAACGAGACCACGACCTGGGCCCCGGCCGCCTTGAGCTTGGCCACCAGCGGGGCGATCGTGGTGTTGGTCGGGTCGTAGGCCTCCTTGGCCACGATCTGCTTGGCCGGGATCTCGTCGTCCAGGCCCTTGACGCCGTCCTGGCCGAACTCGTCGTCCTGGTAGAAGAAGCCGATCTTCTTGCCCTTGAAGTGGTCCTTCACGTACTGGCCGAGGATCTTGCCCTCGCGGACGTAGTCGAGCTGCCAGCCGAAGGTCTCGGGCAGCTTGGCCGGGTCGTCCCAGCACTCGCAGCCGGAGGCGACGAACACGTCCGGCACCTTCTCGCTGTTCAGGAACGGCGCCACGGCCAGGTGGGTGGGCGTGCCCAGGCCGTCGAAGATCGCGTAGACGTTGTCCTTGAGCACCAGCTGGCGGACCACGCTCGCGGTCATCGACGGGTTGTACTGGTCGTTGAGGTACTTGTAGACGACCTTGCGGCCGTAGATGCCGCCGTGCGCGTTGAGGTACTGGAAGTAGGCGTTGGAGGCGGGCGCGATCTCGTCGTAGCCCGGTGCGGCGATGCCGGTCAGCGGCTGGTGGCTGCCGAGGGTGATGGTGCTCGCCGTGATGCCCGGCGCGGAGGCGGTGAGCTGGGTCGAGCCGCCCGAGCCGGACTTACCGGAGCTGGAGCTGGACCCGCAGGCGGCGACGAGCATCGCGACCGCGGCCAGGCCGGCCACGGGCGCGAGCGCCAGTCTTCGCGTTCGGCGTGCTGTGTTCATGTGGTGGTGCCTTTCTCCTTGGTGTCACGCGCCGGCGCGTGCCGGCGCAGGAAGCTGGACCAGACGGGCGGCTCGCCGACGACCGGCGCGGCGAAGCCGAACAGGCGGCGCAGGCCGCCCTGGATCCCGGTGGGGAAGGCGAGCATGACGACGATGAGCACGAAGCCGTAGGCGGCGATCGGCACGCTGGAGCTGGCCGCGCCGGACAGGCCGTGGCTGGCCGCGAAGTCGGTCAGGAAGCTGGGCACCAGGACCAGCAGCAGGCTGCCCCAGACCGCGCCGGCCAGGCTGCCCAGCCCGCCCAGCACCGCCGCGGTGAGCAGCCCGATGGACAGCGACAGCGTGTACCCGCCGGGCGAGACGTTCGCGGTCACGACGGCCAGCAGCGCCCCGCCGACCCCCGCGCAGGCCGCGCTGACCACGAAGGCCAGCACCCGCAGCCGGGCCACGTTCAGCCCGGCCAGCGCGGCCGCGACCTCGTCGTCGCGGACCGCGCGCCAGCCGCGGCCGATGCCGCTGCGGACCAGGTTGGCCAGCAGCACCAGGGTGATCAGCGCGGCGGCGCAGCAGACCCAGGCCAGCCACTGGGTGAGCTGGAACGTCGGGCCCAGGAAGCCGGGCACGTTGACCGTGACGTCGAGCCCCTGGTCGCCGCCGAACACCCCCTGGTACCGGTCGGCGATCGAGGGCAGCGCCACGGCCAGCATCAGCGTCGCGCCGGCCAGGTAGGGCCCGCGCAGCCGGGCCGCGGCCACCCCCACGATCGCGCCGGCCGCGGCCGTGATCACCGCGCTGGCCGCGATGACCAGCTCCAGCGGCCAGGCCAGGTGGATCAGCAGCAGCGCGGCGGCGTAGCCGCCGATGGCCATGAACGCGCCCTGCCCGATGGACAGCTGGCCGCTGACCCCGATCAGCACGGTCAGCCCGCCGACGGCTACCACGTAGGCGGCCACCTCGGCCAGCTGGTAGTCGCGGTAGGAGCCGAGCTTGTAGGACAGCAGCAGCAGGACCAGGCCGGCGACCAGCGCCGCGGCCAGGTGCTTAGCCAGGGTCACGTCATACCCTCCGGACGGAAGTGGAGGAGAACAGCCCGGAGGGCCGTAGCATCAGCACGCCCACCAGCGCGACCAGGCCGGCCACCTCGACCAGGTCGCTGCCCAGGTAGCCGCCGACGTAGCTGAGCGCCACGCCGAGGATCAGCCCGCCGACCACCGCGCCCACCGGGCTGTCCAGGCCGCCGATCACCGCGGCCGTGAAGCCCAGCACGAAGATCGCGTCCATGCTGTTGGGGTAGAGGAACGTGCTCGGGGTGACCAGCAGCCCGGCCAGCGCCCCGAGCAGCCCGGCCAGCGCCCAGCCCAGGGTCAGCACCCGGCCGATCCGCACGCCCAGCAGCCGGGCCACGTCCGGGCTGAACGCGGTGGCCCGCAGCCGCAGGCCCGCCGAGGTGTACCGGAACAGCAGGGCGAGCAGGATCGCGGCGGCCAGCACGGCGGCGGCGGTGAAGATCCCGTCGCGGGAGATGCCCAGCGCCACCGAGCCCGCCTTGATCCCGGTGATCGAGTACGCGGGCGGGAACGACCGGTACTGGCCGCCGTAGATGATCCCGGCCAGGCCCTCCACGAAGATCAGCAGCCCGATGGTCACGATGACCGCGTTGAGCGGCGGCTTGCGCATCGTCGGCCGGACCACCGTGCGCTCCAGCACCGCGCCGAGCACCAGCCCGGCGGCCAGCGCGACCACGAAGCCCAGCCAGTAGCTGCCGGTCCGGTTGATGACGATCAGCGCGATGTAGGTGGTGAACATCGCCATGCCGCCCTGGGCGTAGTTGAGCACCCGGGTGCCGCGCCAGATCAGCACCAGCGACAGCGCGATCGCCGCGTAGATCATCCCGGTGCTGATGCCCCCGAGCGTGAACTCAAGGAACTCCTGCATGTCCTGCCCTCCAGTCGGCCCCCGGACTCGCCGGTCCTAGAAACCCAGGTAGTGCCGGCGCAGCCCCTCATCGGCAGCCAGGGTGGCCGCGTCGGCCCTGGCCACGACCTTGCCGAGGTTGAGCACGATGCCCTGGTCGGCGATCCCCAGGGCGATGCGCGCGTTCTGCTCGACCAGCAGCACGGTCAGGCCCGCGTCGTCGCGCAGCTGGCGGACCAGGTCCATCACCTGGGCGACGATCTTGGGGGCCAGCCCGAGGGACGGCTCGTCCAGCAGCAGCACCCGCGGCGCGGTCAGCAGCGCCCGGGCGATGACCAGGATCTGCCGCTCGCCGCCGGACAGCGTGGCGGCCAGCCGGCGCCGCCGGTCGCCCAGCACCGGGAACCGCTCGTAGGTGCCGGCCAGCGCCGCGGCCCGCTGCTTGCCGTCCCGCAGCAGCAGGCCGACCCGCAGGTTCTCCTCGATGGTGAGCTCGGTGATCACGCCCTGGCCCTCGGGCACGTGCGCGATCCCGGACCGGGCGATGTCCTCCGGGCTGCGCGCGGCGATGCTGGCCCCGTCCAGCAGGACCTGCCCGGCCCGCGGCTTGAGCAGGCCGGAGATGGTCCGCAGCAGCGTGGTCTTGCCCGCGCCGTTGGCGCCGAGCACGGCCGTGATGGTGCCCCGGACCGCCTCGATGGAGACCCCGTCCAGCACCGGCGCGGCGGAGTAGCCGGCCACCAGGTCCTCGACCGCGAGCGCGGCGCCCGTGTCACTCATCGCCGGCCTCCGGCTCGCCCCTCGCCGGCTGGTCCGCCGCCCGCCGCCGGCTCGCCCGCCGGCTCGGCGGCTCGGCCTGGTCCGCCTGGTCCGCCTCGCCCAGGTAGGCCGCCGTCACCGCCGGGTCGGCCTGCACCTCCCGCGGCGAGCCCGAGGCGATGACCTTGCCGAAGTCCAGCACGTGGATCCGCTGGCAGACCGACATCACCAGGTCCATCCGGTGCTCGATGACGACCACGCTGGCATCCGTCGCCAGCTCGCTGATCAGCTCGCCCAGGCCCGGCAGCTCGGCCTCGTTCAGCCCGCTGGCCGGCTCGTCGAGCAGCAGCAGCCGCGGCTCCGACACCAGCGCCCGGGCCATCGCCACCCGCTTGCGCGGCCCGTGGGCCAGCGCCGACGGCAGGTCGTCGGCCAGGTCCGCGATGCCCAGCCGGTCCAGCGCCTGCATGGCCCGCTCGCGCAGTCGCCGCTCGTCGCGGTCCGACCGGGGCAGCCCGAACATCGCGGACCAGAACCCGGCCCGCCGCTGGCTGGCCGCCCCGGTCATCACGTTCTCCAGCACCGTCAGCCCGGCGAACAGGCCGGTGCCCTGGAGCGTCCGCGCGATGCCGCGCCCGGCCAGCTGGCTTGGCCGCAGCCGCGCCAGCGGCCGGCCGCCGAAGCTGATGGCCCCGGACTGCGGGCGGACGAAGCCGCACAGCACGTTCAGCAGCGTCGTCTTGCCCGCGCCGTTGGGGCCGATGATCCCGGTCACCTGCCGCCCCGCGGCCGTGAGCGAGACGTCGTCCAGCGCCGTCAGGCCGCCGAACCGCACCGAGACCCCGCGCACATCCAGGGACGTGCTCGCTTCAAGGCCCGGTGCTCCAAGGCCCGGTGCTTCAAGGCCCGGTGCTTCAAAGCCCGGAGATGAATCGCTATTCATCAAGCATTTGCCTTGCTCAACTAGGCTCTACCGGCTGGTACTGAACCAAGATTCATGACAACTCAGGCCGCGCGCAAGCCAGAGCGTCACTTTCGTAGCCAAACCGAGACCCGGACCTGTACGCCCCTGTACACGGACCGCCGGGCCTAGCTCAGGCGCGCAGCCAGCTCCGTGAGCGTCTCGCCCAGCGGCGCGTCGACCGTGAACTGGGCATGCTCGTCGCCGCGGGTCTCGCCCTGGTTGACGATCACCACCGGCCGGCCCAGCTGCGCCGCCCGCCGCACGAACCGCAGGCCGGACATCACCGTCAGCGACGAGCCCAGCACCAGGAGCATCGCCGCCCGGTCGACCAGGCCGTAGCATTCCCGGACCCGCGGCGGCGGCACGTTCTCCCCGAAGAACACCACGTCCGGCTTCAGCAGCCCCCCGCACCCCGTGCAGTCCACCACCCGGAAGCCCAGGACCTGATCGTCGGACAGCACCGCGTCGCCGTCCGGGTTGATCCGGATCTCCTCCGCAGCCCAGGCCGGATTGGCCCGGTCCAGCCGCTGCTCCAGCAGCCCGCGCGCGGTGCGCTCCCCGCAGCCCAGGCAGACGACCCGGTCCAGGCTGCCGTGCAGCTCGACCACGCTCCGCGCGCCCGCCGCCTGGTGCAGCCCGTCCACGTTCTGGGTGATGATCGGTGTCAGCAGCCCGCGCCGGTCCAGCTCGGCCACCGCCTGGTGGCCCGCGTTGGGCGCCGCCCGCGCGATGTGCCGCCAGCCCAGGTGGCTGCGCGCCCAGTACCGCTGCCGGCTGGCCGCCCCGCTGGTGAACGCCTGGTAGGTCATCGGCTGCGCCCGCCGGGCCCGCCCCGTCGGCCCCCGGTAGTCCGGGATGCCGGACTCGGTGGACAGCCCCGCGCCGCTCAGCACCAGCACGTCCCCGGCCGCGACCAGCCCGGTCAGCGCGGCCAGACTCCCGTCCGCACCCCGCGAATGCGGATAATCCCTAACAAGAGGTGCTTCGCCCGACCCGTCGACCAGCTCTGTCACCATTTCATGCTGCCCGATCGAACGGGATGCCCCGACCAGGCCAGGGCCGGCCGGCCTCACCCGGTGCGGGGGGTTTCCGCCCGGCAGCGCGCGGAACACCGACCATGCCTGCGCGACCCGCGACGGTGCCCGGCCCATCCGCGATCTCGGGGGGATCACTCATGTCCAACCACTTCACCGGCCTCAGCCTGGGCCCGCCCCTCGGGGACCAGCGCCTGGACCTCTGCGATCTGTACGCCTTCCAGGCGCCCTCGGACCCGGCCGGCCGGACCGTGCTCATCCTCAACGCGAATCCCGAGATCAGCGGATTCCATCCGGATGCCATCTACCGGCTGAACATCGACAATGACGGCGATTACCTGACCGACATCGCGTTCATCTACACATTCAGCCCGGTCACCGACGGCCGCCAGACCGTCAGCGTGCACCTGGCCAGGGGCACGCAGGCCCGGTCGGACGAGGTCGCGGGCACGAAGATCATCTCCGACGCCGAGGTCTCCTTCGGTCCCGAGCCGAACATCGTCACGGCCGGCGAGATCACGTTCTGCGCCGGGGCCCGCAGTGACGCGTTCTTCTTCGACTACCAGGGCATCGAGAACCTCTTTGACACCAATGGCGGCCGCAACTTCACCGCGCCGCACCTGGGCGGCCCGTCCCCGTGGACGGGAAAGGACTCCAACACCGAGGCCAACGTGCTGTCGACCGTGCTCGAGCTGCCCACCGGCGAGATCGGCGCCCGGCCGGACGTCAACATCTGGGGCCGGTGCAGCCTGCATCGCGACGGCGGGCTCGTGCACGCGGACCGGGCCGGCCACCCGTCGGTCAGCAGCTTCTTCAACACCGACGAGACCAAGCTGGAGTACAACGCCAGCGAGCCGGTCCACGACCGGCAGCGCTGGCTGGACCAGTTCGTGCACCTGATGGGGCACACCGGCCACTACACCCGCGACGAGGCCATCGCCGCGATCGACGCCGACGGCCTGCTGCCCGACATGCTCACCTTCGACCCGGCCCGGCCCGCGCAGTACCCCAACGGCCGGGTCTTCACCGACGACGTGATCGAGCACCGGCTGGCGTTCCTGTCCCGGGGCGAGATCCCGCCTACCGGCCTCAAGCCGCACACCGACCTGCTCCGGGACTTCCCGTACCTGGGGCCGCCCCACCGGTGAGCCGAATCGGTCCTCCCGTGTTCTACTATCTACGTACGTAGGCAGTAGATGGTGGAGGGATGGTCGGGGACGATGAGCAAGGCCGAGCGGACGAGGACCCGGAACGCCAGGCAGAAGATCGCGGCTCAGCAGGCCGCCGCCCGGCGGGCCGAGACTCGCAGGAGATTCCTGATCGCGGGCAGCAGCGTGGCCGTCGTGGTCGCGCTGGTCGCCACGCTGGTCGCGGTCAAGCTGACCTCGGCCACGCCGGCCCCGGCACGGCCGCGAGTCGGCCGCGGTGGCCAGCGTCGTCCGCCAGGTCACGACCGTTCCGGCCGCGGTGCTCGCGCAGGCCAGCGCCGGGCCGGCGGTCACCGCGCCGCAGCCGGTCAGGACGCCCGGCCCGGTGCTGACCGTCAGCGGCAAGCCGACGATCGTGTTCGTCAGCGAGGAGTCGTGCCCGTTCTGCGCGGCCGAGCGCTGGCCGCTGGCCGTCGCGCTCTCCCACTTCGGCACCTGGAGCCACCTCGGCACGACCAGGTCCTCCTCCACTGACGTCTACCCAGACACCGCTACCCTCTCGTTCCGCACCGCGACCTATCACAGCGCGCAGCTCACGCTGCGGACCACCGAGCTGGCCGACAGCGCCGGCCGCCCCCTGCAGCCCCAGACCGCGCTCGACACCCAGCTCATCCGCACCTATGACGTCCCGCCGTATGTCAACAGCGCCAGTCAGTCCGGGTCCGTCCCGTTCCTGGACATCGGCAACCGCGACATCCTGGCCGGCGCGCAGTACGACCCCCAGGTACTCGCCGGGCTGTCCGCCGCCCAGATCGCCGCCCAGCTGCGGAGATCCGTCAACCCCCGTGGCGAAGGCGATCGACGGGTCCGCCCGGATCATCATCGCCGCCATCAATCACCTGCTGCATAACCGAGCCGCCCGCAGCTAGCAGTCACGCGCCGGACAGCACGTAACCGCCCGCCTCGTCGAGCGCGGCGGTCAGCGCCGACTCGGTCAGTGGCTCGGCGCTGGTCACCGTCAGCCGCGACTGGCCGCCCGGCACCAGCTCCACCGCGACGCCGGCGACCCCGGCCAGTCCCGCGAGCTCGCTGGTCACGGCGCGGACGCAGTGCTCGCAGGTCATCCCGGTCACGGTGTACGTCGAGGTGGTCATCGCGTGCCCTCCACTGAAGCGCCGGCGCGGAACCGGCGCAGGCGCAGGCTGTTGCCGACCACGAAGGTCGAGGACAGGGTCATCGTCGCGGCCGCGATCAGCGGGTTGAGCAGCCCGGTCGCGGCCAGCGGAATCGCGGCCAGGTTATAGCAGAACGCCCAGCCCAGATTGCGGCGGATCGTGGTGAAGGTGGCTCGCGCGAGCCGGATCGCGTCCGGCACGATCCCCAGGTCGTCGCGCAGCAGGATCAGGTCCGCCGCGGTCATGGCGACGTCCGTGCCCGACCCGATGGCCAGCCCCAGAGTGGCGGCGGCCAGGGCGGGCCCGTCGTTGACGCCGTCGCCGACCATGGCCACCCGGTGGCCGGCGGCGCGCAGCCCGGTCACGAACTCCGCCTTCTGGTCCGGCCGCACCTCGGCGATGACCTCGTCGATGCCGGCGGCGGCCGCCACCGTCCGCGCGGTGGCCTCGCTGTCGCCGGTCAGCAGCACCGGCCGCAGGCCAAGCCGTCGCAGCTCCGCGACGGCGCCGCGGGCCGAAGGCCGGACCGTGTCGGCGACCGCCACCGCGCCCCTGGCCCGCCCGTCCCAGCCGACCAGGACCACCGTGCGGCCGGTCTGCTCCCAGGCGGCCCGCTGCTCGCTCAGCTCGGCCGCGACGGTCAGCCCGCGCTCGCGCAGTAGCCGCTCTCGCCCGACGATCACCTCGACGCCGTCGACGATCGCCCGCGCCCCCAGTCCCGGCAGGGCCCGGAAGCCATCGGCCAGGGCCGCGGCCGGCCCGGTGCCTCCGGCTTCGGCGGTAATGGCGGCGGCCACCGGGTGCTCCGAGGCCCGCTCCACCGCCGCGGCCAGCGCCAGCAG
>CAWGHW010000010.1:0-42071 GCA_963822485.1 uncultured Actinomycetota bacterium | reverse complement strand
CCAGCATCACCCATGCAAGGCCGATCCGCATGCGTAGTCGGCGGGGAGTTGCGGACTCGGTGCTCAAGGAACTGTCGGCCTGGTCGCCGTAGCGCTCCATCAGCCATTCCTAGGCGCCGTGTCCTCGCTGTAGACGCCCATTAGCGAGGATCGGCGGATTATGAGTCCGCCGGTCGGCCAGGCCCTCCATTCCAAATGACCCTGTTATGCGCATCGTCGGCAAGTTGAGCCGATCACTTCGATACCGCACCTAACGGAGGATCTCGCGCTCTGAGCTCTGAGCAGCACCAATTACGGATCGTGACGATCTCTTCTGAACCGCTGGAGCCTGATCGCCGATTTCGCGCGGCGCGTGTTCGGGCGGCTGTGCCGGTGACCCGCACGCAGATCGTCCGATTCTGGCGCCTTTCACTTAATGCTGTCGCGGCCGGAATGGTGCGGTGCCGGGCGCCGCGATCATGGAACGGGCGACCTCGTTGAGGGCGCGGATGCGCGGGCCCTCCCGGCTGGTGCACCAGACCAGTCCGAGCGGAATCGGGGACAGGCCCTGGATCGGGATGAGGACGATGTCGTCGCGGTTGAAGATGGGGACCGTCGAGCTGGTCGGATGGACAATGCGCCCGCGCGCCACCAGCGAGAGGATCTCGTTGATGGTCTGGACGGGCTGGGTGCGGCGGATCGGGCGTCCTGATGGCGTACGCGGGGGGACGATCAGGTCGTAGACCGCCGGCGGGATGGTCGGCGGGAGCAAGGCGACGTCCTCGCTGGCCAGATCCTCGATGGAGACCTTGTGCTGCCCGGCGAGGCGGTGCGTTGCGGCGACGGCGAGCGCCGCGGGTAAGACGCGAATGCCGCGCCCGCGGTGAGATCCGGCTCATCGACGGCCAGCCAGTTGCACAGCACGTCGATGTCGCCCCGGCGCAGCGCCCGGTAGGCATCGAAGGTCTCGACCTCCTGGAGCCGGACCTCGCAGGCGGGATAGCGGGCCTGGAACGCTGCGACAAGCCCGCTGAGCGCTGGGCCCTCGGTGGTGAGGACGAAGCCGACGCGCAGCAGCCCGCGGACGGCGTGGGAGAGCTGGCTGGTCTGGGCCAGCGCCTGGTCCAGGCTAGCCAGCGCGGGCGCGAGGCTGCCCTTGAGTTCCTCGCCCGCGGGCGTTCGGCGGACCCGGCGGCTGGTGCGGTCGAAGACCTTGACGCCGAGCCGGGACTCCAGGGCCCGCACGGCCTCACTGACCCCCGGCTGAGAGATGCCCAGGCACTCGGCAGTCCGGCCGAAATGCAACTCGTCGGCGAGGACGAGGAAGATCCGCAGCTCACGTAGTTCCACGTCCCACCGCATCAATCAGCGATCCTAATCGATCCAATCAGCGATTCGCCCTTGATCAGCCCCGGCCCGTACCCCAGGTTGGGACCGGGCAAGGACTCATAGAGAGGGAGGATGGGCGTTGATTTTGGTGATCGGGGGCCGCAGCAAGATCGGCGCTGCGCTGATCGGGGAGCTGCTGGGCGGGGGGCAGCAGGTCCGGGCCCTGGTCCGCGCCGGTGAGCCCGCGGGCCGCCTCCCGGCGGGGCCCGAGCTCCGTCACCGGCGACCTCGCCGACGAGGGCTCGCTGGTGACAGCGATGGCAGGGGTCGAGAAAGTGTTCTTGCTTTCCAGCCCTCACCCCGACGCGGCCTGCTGGCAGCGCAACGCCATCGACGCCGCCCGCCGGACACAGGTGCAGCTGCTGGTGCGCAGCTCGATTCTTGGCGCCGACGGGGAGTGGCGGCGGAGTTCATCAGCGCTCACACCACCTGCGACCGCTACCTTGAGGTCTCCGGGCGCCCCTACGTGATCGTGCGCCCCAACCTCTTCCTGCCGAACATCCCCGAATCGGGGGTCCCCTCCCTCGACGCATCAGGGACCTTCTACGCCGACGCGGGCGAGGCACGGATCAGCATGGTCGATACCCGCGACGTCGCCGCGGTGGCCTGCCTCGCCCTCACCGAGCCCGGGCACGCCGGTTCCCGCTACGACGTCACCGGGCCGGAGGCACGGCGAGATCGCGCACACCCTTCCAGCAACTTAACGGAGGCAGTGACATGAGCGGAAACGCAGGGCGGACCCGCGCGACCGCGGTTATCACCGTGCGCAAGTACGAGCCGTCGGCGTCTGACGAGCCAGCCCAAGGCCCGGTGCTGACCAGGATTCACGTGGAAGAAAGCTTCTCCGGTGACATCAACGGTGACGGCATCGTCGAGTTCTTGCAGGCGGCACTGGCCGATGGATCAGCCAGCTTCGTGGGCATCGAGCGGGTCACCGGGGACCTCGGCGGGCGACGCGGCACCTTCCTGCTCCAAGACGCAGGCACAGTCCAGGACAACATCGTCAGCGGCGACTCGTTTGTGATCGCCCGGGTGAGGGCACCGGGCAGCTGGCCGGCCTTCGCGGCGAGGGCGGGTTCCGCGCCAAACTGGGAGAAAGCGCCCAGGTGCACCTGGACTACTGGTTCGAATGAAGCGCCAGCCCGGCACCGCCACCAGCGGGCGCCTGCTGCCGGTGAATTCAGGCTCCGCGAGGAGTTCGCCCAGTCTGAGGGCCAGGATCGCTGCTGGCCGTTGAGGTCCGCAGATCTGGTCAGTCTGGCGCGGGGGCAGTCCCGGTTTGGGGGTCCGGGTTCAGGCGTGGTCGTTTTTGTTCCATAGCTGGTGAGTAAGGCCGCTAGGCGAGGTGACCGACTCGATGGTGAAGCGGTCTTCGAGGCCGCTTGATCCCTCCCAGAGGGATACGCCGCGCCCGAGGGTAATCGGCACGATCACCAGGTGCATGAAGTCGACCAGGTCGGCCTGGAGGAACTGACGCACCGTCGAGGGTCCTCCCCCGATGCGGACGTCACGACCACCAGCAGCCTGCTGGGCTAGGCGGAGCACCTCCTGGGGTGGGCCGTCCACGAACCGGAAGCTGGTCCCGTTGGGAAAGTCAATCGTGGGATGCGGGTGGTGGCTCATGACGAACACCGGTGTCTGGAATTGCGGGTCGTCGCCCCACCAGCCCCGCCACCCGTCGTCAGGCCAGTCACCAACCTGGGACCGAACTTGCGCCGTCCCATGATCTCGGCGCCGATGCCCTGGCTCCACATGCTGGTCAGAGCGCGGTCCAGCGTGACGGGGGCATCCGCCTTATCCACGCCATGGATTACCCGGCCATCGAACCAAGTGAACAGCCGCTCGGCGCCCCCGATCGGGGCATCGAACGTCACGTGCTCGCCGGCGGCGTAGCCGTCGAGGGAGACGTTCATGTTGTGGACCCGGGTGCGTGGCATCACGACTCCTTCTGCGATCGGATGAAGAGTTCACAACATAGACGGGCGGGATCGCCGGAACCTATCGCTGAACGCTGACATCGTGTTGCGGTGGCCCAGCCCCGCATCCGCCCCACATGCGACCCGGCATGGCGAGCCGGAGCAGTGACGGCGATGCTCAAGGCAAGACCCGCGCATCGAGGCCGAGCAAGAACAGTCTTCGCGCGACCGCCAGGGCCAGGTGAACCGGTTCGAGTAACGCCGGCCCTGCGGCACGGTTGACCGACCTGGGACTAGCCAGATCGTGGTGGGCTCGCCGGCACGGTGTGCATGCGGCGGGATGCGGACCCATGGCCATCGCCGGCTGAGGCGGTAGGTCTTCCGGATCGGCAGCGGCAGGTCCGGGCTGCGATTGTGGCGCCGCAGGGTCCTCCTGGCTCCCGGCCGGCAGCTGCCGCGATGTCCGAGGGGTCCGGTTAGCTTGTGCTCATGTTGGCGGAGCCCGGCTGGTGCGGTGTGTGCGGGTTGCCGGTGCCTGCCGGGGAGAGGTTCTGCCGCTGGCCGTTTGGCGGCCGGGCTGGCGATGGGCAGGATCACGGCGCGCCGTGGGAATCACACAGCCTGGCCTTCATGACCGAGCTGGTGGAGCTGCAGCACTGGCACTGCCCGTGGTGCGCGGATTATCTGCCGGACTCTCCGCGCGGCACCGCGATCGATCACATCATCCCCAGGGTTTACGGCGGACCGCATCGCCGCTGGAATCTCCAGCTCCTGCACCAGGAGTGCAACTCGGCCAAGGGCAAGAAGATCACCCCCGAGGCCCTCGAGCTGGCCGACGCCCACAGCGTGACCATCAGTATGGACATCGGGCACTACCGCGCCGGAGTCCGGCGCCGGGCCGCCGTGTATGCCGTGCGGACAACTCGCCAGCTCGACAGCCAGGCCCGCGAACGGGCTCTGGCCGCGGCGAGGAACCTCACCGTGTTCTTCCCGGAGGCAAAGGTTCGTGCCGTGATCAGGGCAGCGGCTGAGGGCAGTCCGCGCGCCGGATAACCCGCTCGGCACCCGGCCATCCGCATCGTCAGAGCCGCGCCCCGACAACCTACCGGCGGGTACGCGCGTGGTGCGGCGCCTGGCTCGCGGCCGATCTGCCTGGCCGGTTCCGGCCAGCTTCCTGACGCCGATCAGCGCCATCAGGGCGTGCGGCTAGCGGATCGGCGGCGGGGAGGACAGGGATTCGCGACCCCGCCGCCTGGCACGGGGTGTCAGTACTTCAGTGGATACTGCCCGGCATGGCGAGATTTGAGGACCAGGACCTGACCGGTGCCGAATTTCGTGAGTGCGACTTGACCCGGGCCCGTCTGATCGGGGTGGTGATGCAGGACGCTGTGATCGACGGGCTGGTCAGGAACCTGGTGGTTAACGGGGTCGAGGTGACGTCGTACGTGGAGGCCGAGCTTGACCGGCGGCATCCAGTGCGGCTGCTGATCCGCTCGGCGGATCCGGCCGACCTGCGGGAAGCCTTCCGGCAGCTTCGGGCGGGCTGGGCTGCGACGCTCGGGCGGCTCCGGGGGATGCCCCAGGGCTCGGAGAGCCAGCGTGCCGGCGGCGAGTGGTCGGCGGTGGAGACTCTGCGTCATCTGGTGTTCGTGCACGACTCGTGGTTCCGGCGCTGCTGCCTGGGGTCGGCCGAGCCGTTCACCGCGATCGGCCTGGCGTCCGAGTTCGTCCCCGGCCAGGAGGAGCAGGGCCTGGATCGAGCGGCGGCCCCGAGCCTCGACGAGGTGCTGGCCGTGCGCGGCGAGCAGGGCGCCGAGCTGGAGCGCTGGCTGTCGGCCGTGACGCCCGGTGAGCTGTCGGCGCCCGCGCCCGTGCCAGCGGGCCCGGGCTGGCCGCCGTACGCCAGGGGCAAGTCGGTGCTCGAGTGCGTGCACGTGGTACTGAACGAGGAGTGGGAACACCACGGCTTCTGCGTGCGCGACCTCGACCTGCTCGAGTGCCCCCCGCCAAGTGCTGCGTCGAAGCAGGAACCCTCAGGCGAACGCTAGGCACCAGGGAGTACTCGCGGGTGCACGCAGGCCTAATCTGCGTGCCGCAGCTGATGAGCGGCGAACAAGTGCTGGCCGCGCAGATCGGCGGCGATGCGCGCTCCATCGCCAGCTATTGGTCACTCGCTGTGCTCAGCCGGCCTTACGGCAGCATCGTCAGTGCGGGCCGCCAGGCCGGGCTAGCCCGCGTCAATGGCCTCGATGGCCTCGATCTGGCCGCTAACCTGCCCCTGGTTGCCGCACCAGCCGCAGGTGTAGGCAGGGGTCTGGGGCCAGCAGCTGAGTGAGCCGCACTTGATGCACTCGACATAGCCCCTGGCCTGGCAGCCGGGACAGCCGGCATAGCCAGGAGCTAACCCGAAGCGGCCCGCGATGTGCAGCCGCGCCTCGCCGGAGTCGACGGACTCCTCGACGGGGGTAAGCTCCGTCAGCTGCCACTCGGTTCCCTGACGGGCAAAGCGCGCGACCAGATCACCGCGCGTGCGCGCGCAGCGCATCGCAGCCCACGCCATTGCTTCTGCCGCCATCCCGCCTCCAGCTGCCGGTGCTAACCACATCGTCGCCCGGGAAGGCGCATGGGAGAAAGCCGCGAGGACCGAGGAGATCCGGGTCAGGCACGCGAGCGGGCAAGGAGCGCACAGAATCACCCGGCCCGGCAGCGTCCGGCTTTCCGTCACTGGATCGCCGAGCCTGATCAGGCCACCTCCAGTGCCAGGTTGTTGCCCTGTCACCCTGGAAGTGGCCGGACCTCTCCTGCTGATTACACGTCCGCGCGCGAATAAGCTCCGAGCATGATCCGCGAGGCCCGGCTGATGTGTCAGCCGGTGAATGCTGTCATCCGAATTGAGACCAGCAGTCCGGGCACTTCCACGCCGAGCTTGGCGACGTAGCGGGTCGGCGGCTCGGATGGAAACCACCGCGCGTATTCCTCGTTCAGGCCGGCGAAGTCGGCGGGGTCAGTAAGTAGTACCCCCACCTCGATGACGTCATCCAGGCTGGCCCCGCCCGCCCGGAGGATGGCCTCGCAGTTCGCCAGCGCCTGCCGTGTCTGATCTTGGATGATGTTCCCGGCGAGATGGCCGGTGCCCGGGTCGATGCCCACGATGCCCGAGACGAGCACATGAGGTCCAGCCTTGATTCCCTGGCTGAACAGCGGCGAACTTGGCGCGTGCGCGGTCGTGATGATCTGCCGTGGCATGATGGCCCTCCTGTTTCTGCCCATGTCCCACGGCAGAATCGCAGGTTCCGCACAGCTGCCGCTTGCCGACCATGCTGGACGGCGGATAGTTGCGTGCCCATGACCTGATCCCAGGTAACGGTCTTATGCGGCTCTTCGAGGTTAACGGGATAGTGTCGCGGTCCGTTGACAGCGCGTGACTGCTGGGGGGGACGCGCTGGCGGTGACGCGGGGGAACTTGCGTTCGTGTGGCGTGGTGACCGAGACGTCCGCGGCTCCTGAGATCATGGATCTTCCGAGGGACACGTGATCAGCAGGGAGTCGTGAGCGTTGTGGCCGGTGATACGGCATCTGCGCTGTTCGGCGTGGAAGGGCTGCGGGTCGCCGACGCTGAGCGGAGGCTGGTGGCACGCTCACTGTCTGGCTGGTCACAGATCACGCAGGCGCGGCTGCGTGCCCGGACTGCGGGACGGTCTCGGGCCGGGTGCATGCAGCATGTGTCCTGGCCGGTGGCCCATGCCGCGTTCGCTGAACGCGCGGCCCAGTGTTAGCGCGGGCTCCTGCCCTGGTTGCGCACCTGGGGATCGACGAGCACCGCCGCGGCCGGCCCGGCTGGCGGGCCGATGCGGACACTGGCGAGTACCAGTTGCTCGCGGACCGCTCGCACACGTGTTTCTTCGATCTATCCGGGGATCAGAGGACCTGGAGCAGCTGTCACCCGCCCAGTTCGCCAAGGTGATGGACACCCTCGGCAGCAGCCGGCACGGGCAGCAGATCCTGGCCGCCTGGATCGGGAAAGAGAAGCTCCGCGACGCGCTGAACCTGCGCGCCCGCACCTGCACCCGCGGCGGCAGCAGGGCACCTGCCCAGGCCAAGAGCAGATCACCTCTGGGTAACCGGGCGGCTGTCAGATCCGGGTTAACGTCGGGGAGCCGCGATACTGCGGCGGTAGCCGCCGTCCCGCCAGCATGTGATCCCGCACCTGGCAGGCTCATGCTCCAGCCGCGGGCGCCTTGTGATTCACTGACGGCGTGGCTCGCGAGGAAGAGGTCATCGAGTTCGCGTCGGCTGCGGCCTTTGAGGAGTGGATCGCGGCGCATCATTCCGCCTGTCCGGGGATCTGGCTGAAGCTCCGCAAGAAGGGCCGCGGCGTGGACTGCCTGGACTACGCTCAGGCTCTCGACGTGGCACTGTGCTATGGCTGGATCGACGGCCAGAAGGACAAGTTCGACGACTCCTGCTGGCTCCAGCGATTCACCCCCCGCACGCCGCGCAGCAAGTGGTCCAGGGTCAACCGGGAGAAGGCCAGCGCCCTTATCGAGCAGGGGCGGATGCGGGCGCCGGGGATGGCGGAGGTCGAGCGCGCAAAGGCGGACGGCCGCTGGGATGCCGCCTACGCTGGGTCGAAGACCGCCACTGTGCCCGAAGACCTCGCGGTGGCGCTGGCGGCCAGCCCCGCCGCAGCCGAGTTTTTCGCGACTCTCGACAGCCAGAACCGGTACTCGATCCTCTACCGGGTGCAGGACGCCAAGAAGCCGGAAACCCGGGCGCGCCGGATCCAGAAGTTCGTCGAGATGCTGGCCCAGCATCAGAAGATCCACGCCTGACCTAGCGGCCCGCAGAGCCCGGGGAGCTTATCTTCGCTACTGCCGCCGTCCGGGCGGGCCGCGGCTTCCAGCCGCGGTCTCGAGCGCCACGACCGCCGCGGCGAGGGTCGCGAGCGGCATGTCAGCGGCGCCCGCTGGGTGACCGGCCCGGCGGGTGCCTGGCCGGGGATGCCCGAGAGAACTTCGCCCGCAAGCGACGATTTCGCCTCATGGCGGGAGTCCTACCTCCGGCCGGGCATGACCAGCCCGGCCAGGGAGGATCCGCATGACGCCCACCGGGCTGCTCCCCGCCCGGTGCAGCGACGGCTACGACCCCACGACTAGGAGACCGGCTGACATGACCGACCCGGAACCGGAAACAACCCTCCACCGCGCGACCGGCATCTGGCCGCTCGTCCACGCCGAGCGGGCGGCCCTGGCGGCCGATCTCGCGGACCTGACCGGCGAGCAGTGGGCGACGCCGTCGCTGTGCACCGGCTTGACGGTGCGCGAGGTGCTCGCGCACCTCACCGCAGGAGCGAGCCTTAACCCCGTCCGCTGGCTGGCCGGCGTGATCCGCTGCCGGTTCGACTTCGACAAGCAGGTGGCCATGCGGCTGGCCGAGCAGCTGGGCGCAACCCCGGCCGAGACCATCGACAGGTTCCGTTCTGTCCTCACGAGCACGACCAAACCACCCGTCCCGACGCTGGCGATGCTCGGCGAAACGATCGTGCACGCGCAGGACATCCGGCTGCCGCTGGGCATCCGCCGCGACTACCCGATCGAGACCCTCACGCGGGTAGCCGAGTACTACCAGGGCTCTGACCTCCCCGTCCTCACCAAAACACGGATCAGGGGACTACGCCTCGCCGCGACCGACGGCCCCTTCAACACCGGCTCCGGGCCGCTCGTGTCGGGCACCACCCTGGCGCTGACCATGGCCATGGCCGGGCGCAGGACATACTGCGACGGACTCCAAGGCGACGGTGCCGCGACCCTGCGGGAGCGCTGCCAGACCGCGTGACCCGCAGTGTGCGCTGGGTTGCCGGTGTCTTACCGGCCGACCTGCCTGGCCTTCGGTGCTAGCGTTTCGGCGATTCTGCGGCATCGCAGGGGGTCGATCGTGAGCTCGTTCTGCACCGCCCAGAGCCAGTAGTCGATGGTTCGCACGAAGGCCCAGGCGATTGCCCTGGATCGGTCCAGGTGCCCGTGATGGATGACGGTGTCGAGCAGGCCGGTGATGGCCTGCGGGCCGGGAAGCTCGTCGGCCCGGGTCCACAGCAGCTCGGCCACCGAGCGCTCGGGGGCACCGGCGGCTGCTTTCGGGTCGATCGCGGCCCATGGCTGACCGGGCCGCTGGCAGGCGAGGACGTTGTCGTAGTGCAGGTCGGTGTGGACCAGCATCCGGGCCGGGTCCCTGGCCAGGTCAGCGGCGAGGCCAGCGGCCAGCGTGACCCACGGGCCGGGAACCGGGTCATGCAGCGACCGCTGGCGTGCCTCAATGGCGCCGGCGATCTGGCGGGCCGTGGCCGGCACGGACGGCCACGATCCCGGGGCCTGGATGGCGAGCGTGCGGATCAGGGCTCCTGCGGTGGCCGCGGCGTCAGCTACCGGGATGCTGGCCAGGGAGCGCGACGCATCCAGGCGCTCCAGGAGCAGCGCGCCGCGCGGGATGTCGGCGGCCATCAGCTCGACGGCACCCCGGCCCTGCCACGCGGCCAGCGCGTCCGCCTCGGCCTGCACCTGGCTGGCTGGCCAGTTCAGCTTCAGCGCAAGCGGGCGGCCGCGCTGGCGGACGGGCACGACGATCGCGTTGTACCCATGCCGGGCCTGTCCGCCGGTGACGGCCAGATCCCACTGGCGGGCAAGGTCGCCGAGCAGGGACGGCAAAGCCGCCATCCATGCCTGCCCCTCCGGCGAGCCAGCGGCGGCGAAGTCGGAGGGCGCCAGATCCCGCAGAGCTTGCAACGGCACTGTGCCATCCTCTCGCTCGGACCGGCCCGGGCACCGCGTGGGCAGCGCAGATCAGCCTGGGCGGCTGGCTGCGTGCCGCACAGGTCGACGAGCTACGCGCCCGCGGCAGCAGAGTCGAAACCGTCCTGCCGGGCAGCTCACCGAATTCTGCCGCTGACGCCCTCGAAATCAGTCGGCTGGCAGGCCGCAATGCCAGCGGCTCCTCATTTTCATAATTGTCGGTGAATTCGCACGGAATGGCTGCAACGTCCAGCCGCAAAACATCGGCCGGCACCTCCTTGACAATGTCTTGCACGTGCATGAGAATCATTCGACCCCCCCTGTTATGGAAATGCATATCGCGATACGGGGGTTGCGGAGATGGAACAGCTCACCGGCCGGGTCATCCGCCCCGACAGCCCGGCCTACACCAAGGCGCGCACCGACTGGGACGGGATCTACCGCTCCTACCCCATGGCGATCGTCTTCGCCCAGACGACGGAGGACGTCGTCAACGCGATCACCTTCGCATGCCAGAACGACATCGCGGTGCGGGCGCGCAGCGGCCGCCACAGCCTGGAGGGCTGGTCGAATGTGACCGGCGGGATCGTCATCGACGTCAGTGAGATGAAGTCCGCTCGGCTCGACCAGGGCTCCCTTACCGTGACCGTCGGGGCGGGGTTCACCCAGGGTGAGGTCGTGACGACGCTTGGCGCGGAGGGCTTTGCCGTGCCGACCGGAGGGGAGGCGACCGTCGGGCTCGCTGGTGCGACGCTCGGCGGCGGCTTAGGCTTCCTCACCCGCAACTTCGGCATGGCCTGCGACAACTTGATGGCGGCCGAGGTCGTCGTTCCCTCGGGCGACGACGGCGCCAGGGCGATCACCGCCGACGAGCACAGCAACTCGGACCTGCTGTGGGCCCTGCGGGGCGCCGGCAACGGCAACTTCGGAATCGTGACCTCCTTCACCTACCGGATGCACCCGCTGAAGCAGGTCAGCTTGCTCGAGGCGCAGTGGAATGGCCTCGAGGACCTGCGAGGCGTTTTCGGCGCGTGGCAGCGGCAGGCGCCGACGACCGACTTGCGCCTCAGCAGCGTGCTCGACATCGGTCCGGACAGGATCGACCTCCTGGCTGTGCTGCAATCGGGGTCGCCGGCCGAGGCCAGGGAGCTGCTGGCGCCGGTGCTGTCGGTGGGCAACCCCGGCGTCTCCGTCCAGGCCGGAAGGTGGGCCGACATCTTTGCCCGACTCCAGCCGCCGTCGAAAAGCGCGATGGAAAAAGCAAAGAACTGGAAGTTCTTCTCGCAGTTCGTCACCGAGCCGTACCCGGCGGAGGCGATCGATATCGTCGGCAAGTTCATGAAGAACGCGCCCTCGGAGGTGAGCGACTACTTCTGCTCCAGCCTCGGCGGCGCGGTTAAGAAGGCGCCGCCAGGGGGCTCGGCGTTCGCCCACCGCGACGCGCTCTTCTACGCCGAGCCGGGCGCGGGCTGGAATGGCGACGCGATCACGCCCCGGGCACAGGCCTGGGTCGCCGAGTTCAGCCAGGCGCTGCGACCCTACGTCAACGGCGCGTACGTCAACGTGCCGAACCCGGCCATGCTCGACTGGGAGACCGCCTACTGGGGTGACCAGTACGCCCGGTTGCGCGAGATCAAGGCCAAGTACGACCCTGACAACGTCTTCCGGTACGAGCAGAGCATCGCGCCGGCCTGAACATGCTCACTATCCTGATTTACGTCCTGATCCTCTGGGGCATCATCGCGCTCGCATGGCTGGTGGCCTGGTGCCTGAAGCGGCGCGGGGCAGCCACGTCCGGGCAGTTCACCAACATCGTCCTGTTCGTCGGGTTCTTGTTCGGGTTCCTGCTCACCACGCTCCAGGTATTCGCGACCAACCACTACTCGGAGGCCCGTTCTCAGGCCGAGTCCGAGCCGACGAGCCTGGTGACGATGTACAACGACCTAGGCGTATTTCCGCCGCCCGTACGCGCTGCGGGACATCGCGTGATCATCTGTTACATGTGGTCGGTCGCCGAGCGTGACTGGAAGGCGCAAGAGCGGGGGGACGCTCAGGAGTCGCCCGACACGGTCGTGTGGGGCGACCGCCTGCGTAATTTCAGGAACAAGCTTCCCCAGGACTCGCCTGCCACCCAGGTGGTCGGCGCGGACCTGAGCAACGCGGACAATGCGCGCCAGCAGCTTCTGTTCCTGGCTCAGCCCCAGATACCGGCAATCCTGTGGGTCATCGTGTTCCTCAGCAGCGGCATCCTGATTTTCTTGCAGGTCGGCGACTCCCAATCGCAACGAAAGATCATCAGGCGCACAGTGCTGGCGGCAGTGACCGTGCTGATGACCGTCGAAGTCGCTTCCCTGGCCGTCCTCGACCGCCCGTTCTCTCCCATCGCCCGGATTCAGCCCAGCGCGATGACAGACGCCATCGGACTGATCGAGGCCGGCCGGACCGGGATACCTACCCCGCGCGACTGCGGCCTGCCGGCGACGACCAGCTCGTACCGTCTCAGGACCCACGCTAGTTTCCCGTCGGGAACGGCCGACGCCAGCGATCCGTGAAACCGCCGCATGGACGATGCCGGACGGTCTGGTTAGGGAACCCGGGCCCGCAGGAACTTCCCGATGTGCCCGGTGGCCTCGGCCGCCTCGGGGGTGCCGAGCAGGAGCTGGTAGACGTGGGGCAGACCCTCGCCGATCTCCAGCCTGACGTCGACCCCGGCTTCGGTTGCAGCGGCCGCCAGGCGTTCGGAATCGCTGAGTAGCAGGTCGGCGGTGCCTACCTGCACCAGCAGCGGCGGGAGCCCGGACAGTGCGGCGAACAGCGGCGACGCCAGAGGCGTCTTAGGGTCAGCCCCGGCCAGGTAGTCGGAGGCGAACTGACGGAGCATGGCGGGGGTGGAGATCGGATCCTGATCGGCGCGCTCGGTCATCGAGGTTCCCGAGCTGGTCAGATCCACCGTCGGGGACATCAGCGCGGCGGCCGCGGGCAATGCCTCCCCGGCGTCACGCAGGGCCACGAGCAGGGCGACGGCGAGCCCTCCGCCGGCCGAGTCGCCGGCCACCGCTATTGATCGTGCGCTCAGGTCCTGGTCGGTGCGGAGCCAGCGCCATGCGGCCAGGACGTCGTCGATGGCGGCGGGGAAAGGATGCTCGGGGGCCAGGCGATATTCAGGGAACAGCACCTGCATCCCGCCGGCCCGGCCCAGCCGGGCGGCCAGCTCGCCGTCGCTGCGAAGCGAACCGAGCTCGTAACCACCGCCGTGCAGGAAGAGGAGCACCCGGCCGGCGTCCGCTCCCGGGGCGGCCAGCCAGTGGGCTGGCACCCCGCCCGCGGTTACCTCCCTCACCAGCACGTCATCAGGCACCGGATGAAGCCGATCCCCGGGGACGAAGGCGGCGCGGAGCTCTTCCAGCGTCGGCGAGGCCTGGCTGGCACTGGCCTCCTGCCGGTCCCGGAGGGCATCGATCGAGTCCTGCATTGCCTGGCTCGGCATGTGGCTCACTGGTTCCGCGGATCGTCGCTCGGGTCCACGTACTCAAGGCTAATCGGGCCGGCTGCCGTTACCTGCGTCACGTAATCACCAGATTTTGCCCAGTGGAAGTGACGGGTGCCGCCCGGCAGGACCACAACCGCGCCCGGCGGGTAGGCCTGCAGCTTCTCGTCCTCGAACTGCTCGCCCAGCCCGATGTAGAAAACACCGGATATGACGGTGTAGACCCGGTCCTCGTGATGCCAGTGCGGCATGAGCTTCACGCCGGACGGCAGCCTTACCCGGACCACGTACGGGCCGGGCTCTGACGGATGACCCACAACAACGGCCAGGCGAGCCGGCGGCGGGAATGCCGCGAACGGCTCCCAGTCGATGTCCTCGGCCAGTACCGACCTGAAGACGCCTTCATCTGGCTGGTGGGTAAGCATCGCCACGGACCCCCGGCTCGGAGAGCGACTGACCCGAAATCCCTGCGTCCGACCGTAGCGGACCACGGCGCCTTGCGCTCTGGTCAGGGTCGGCATCGCTGCGCGGCCTAGGCTGGGAAGGACCGTCTGGGTAGCCCTCGCCAGGCGAGGCAGCTGATTTCGGGAGGCGGCCATGGATATGGCGACCGCGCTGGCCGGGCTCGGTGTCACAGCGGCCACTGTCGATGCTGAGACCACAGAGCGCCTCGACCGGGACGGGTACGCGCCGCTGCCTGATGTGCTGGCCGATGCGCAACTGGAGGCGGTGCGAGCGCAGCTGGCCGGGTTGCTGGCCGTCGAGGGGGAACGGGCCGGGCTCGAGGTGCATCAGGAGAAAGGCACTGACCGGCTCGCTGACCTGGTCAACAAGGGCGCCGTGTTCGAGCCCTGCTTCACCGATTCGCGGGTGCTGGCCTGCATCGCCGATGTGCTGGGCGAGTTCAGGCTCTCATCGCTCAACTTCCGCGCCGCGCTGCCGGGGCAGGGCCGCCAGAGCCTGCACACCGACTGGAGCGGGCCGGTGCCGCCCGGCGACTACCAGGTATGCAACTCGATCTGGCTGCTCGACGATTTCACCGCCGCCAACGGCGCCACCCGGGTCGTACCGGGCTCGCACCGCTCGGGCATGGTGCCGCGCCTGGCCATGCCGGATCCGGCCGCGCCCCACCCCGATGAGGTGCAGATCACCGGCCGGGCGGGCACCGTGGTGATCTTCAACAGCCACCTGTGGCACGGCGGCACCCAGAACCGCAGCGACCGGCCGCGCCGGGCGCTGCACTCCTTGTTCACCCGCCGCGGCAACCAGCAGCAACTGGATCAGAAGAAATACATCCGCCCGCAGACCCTGGCCCGCCTGAGCCCGGCGGCCCGGTTCATCCTGGACGTCTAACCCCCGGTCGGTGCCTGGAGGGTCAGGACGGTGTCAGTACAGAGATCGTGCCGCTCTGGGTATTGGCTACGTAGGCGGCATCGGTCAGCGGATCTACCGTGACGCCCTCGGGCTCGACACCGACGGTGATCCTGAAGTCGATGGTGTTGGTCCGCTCGTCGATCACTGATACCGAACTCGGCGCGTGGTTATCGACGAAGCTGCTGGTGACGAAGACGTGGTGGGTCGCCGGATCGATCGCGATCCCTTCTGGGAGGCGGCCCACGGTCACCGTGGCCTGTACCTTGCCTGACTCGCCGCTGATCACCGACACGGTGTTGTCGTGCTCGCTGGTGACGTAGATCCGGTCGGTCGCAGAGTCGACCGCGACGCCGCCCGGGGTCAGCCCCACCGGGATCGAGCCAGTCACGGTGCTGGTCTTCTCGCTGATCACCGAGACGGTGCTGGATTCGCTGGAGGACAGGTAGATCTTGCCGGTCCGCGGGTCGGCCGCGATCCCGCCGGGGCTGGCCGGAACCGGGATCGTTGCCGTCACCTTGTTGGTGTGGCCGTTGATGACCGACACCGAACCGCTCGATACGCCAGGGTTGCTGGCGACGTAGACGGCATCGGTTCGCGGGTCGGCCGTGATCGCGAGCGGGTGGCTGCCGACGCCCACGGTGGCCGTGATCTTGTTTGTGCGTCCGTTGATCACCGAGACCGAGGCGCTCTCGAAGTTAGCGACGTAGACGGTGTCGGTCGCCGGGTCGGTCGCGATTGCGAGCGGATCGCTGCCGACCGGGATCGATGCCACCACGGTACTGGTCAGCCCGCTGATCTCGGTGACCGCGTTAGCGCCGGTGACGTAGATCGCGTTGGTATCCGGGTCGGCCGCTATGCCATACGGCGAGTTGCCGACATCAATGGTCGCCGTGACCTTGATCCGATGCGGCGACGACGGTATCCGCCCGCGTGGTGGCTGCTGCGAGGCCTGGCTGGGGGCCGCCGTCAGCGAGACTGCGGCCAGGATCATGGCCAGGATCATTAAGCCCGTGACTGCCGCGTGCCTGACGATCGTCATGCTGCCCGCCTCCTTGGTTGCCGGATGTTCGACGGCTGGCCGGATGTTCGAGGGCTTAGGCCCGGCCAGGGCTCCTGAGGCTCGCTACGCGGTGCGCGACCGCAGATCGATCCCGCGTTCCGCCATGCCGCGCGCGACCGCTGCATTCAGGCTGCTGCTCGCCGCGCGGGTGAGCTGATGGCCGGGGCCGAATACGCGCTGGCAGGCCGCGAGCGCTGCCTCGCACTGGGAGACGGCGCGGCCCAGCTGGCCCGCCGCCAGGTACGCGGCGGCCAGGTCACCGCTGGTGCTGATCGTGTCGGCGTGGTCAGGGCCCTGGAGCCGCTCCCGGCCAGCTAGCGTCCGCTGGTACAGCGGGATGGCCTGCTTGGGCTTCGATGCGGCCAGGTAGGCCGACGCCAGGCTGGCCCGCGCGGCCAGCGTGTCCAGATGACCCGGACCATGCAGCCGCTCGCAGTCGGCCAGCGCGCGCTGGAACAGGGCGAGGGCCTCCTTGCGCTGTCCGGCCGCCTGGCAGGCGGCGGCCAGCTCACCGCGCGCCGTGGTGGTCATCGGATGATCGGGTCCCTGCGCCCGCTCCCGGCTGGCCAGCACCTGGCGGAAGCCGGCGACAGCCTCGCCTGCCTGGCCCGCGGCCAGGTAGGCACGGGCCAGCGCTTCCTGGGCGATGAGCTGGTCCTGCACGGACCCAGGCTGGTCCCCCACCTCGGCCAGCGCGCCCTGCGCCAGCCGGATCGCGTCAGCGTCGCGCCCGACGGCATGGTAGACACGGGCCAGCGCGACGCGGGCCACCCCGGTCTGCGCCTGATCGCCGGCTGAGGCCCGTTCCTGCTCGCTGAGAACCCGCTCATACATGGCGATAGCGTCCTGCGGACGTCCCGATGCCTCGCAGGCGGCGCCGAGCTCCTCCCGGATCAGGGCGGTGTGGGCGTGAGCGGGGCCGAGCACCGACTCGCTGACGGCGAGCAGACTCTGCCAGTAGTCGACCGACCGGCTGTCCGCACCCTCATTCCGGAGGCTGCGCCCGGCCTGGATCAGCACCGGATGGCAGCCGCCGTCCCACAGCAACTGCCCGGCCAGCCGGTGCAGGCTGGCCGTGCAGTCGCGCAGCCGCTGGACGACTGCCTCCGGTATCTCGGGCAGCGACCACGCCTGGAGCAAGGCGTCCGCGGCGGCCAGCACCAGCCCGCGGCGCTCGGCGGTCGGCAGGTGCTGGCGGGCGAGCGACTGGACCACGGGGTGGACCAGGACCGTGCTCGCCGCGCTCTGGTCGTCGACCGACAGCAGGCCCGAGCGGGCCAGGTTGTGGACGGCCTGGGCGGCCTGGGCACGCTCGGCCGGCCCGCCCGGCCGCCCGGTCAGGTACTCGCAGGCCGCCGGGCTGGTGAGCACCACCCCGGGAATGCCGTGTGGCGCGAGCAGCGAGACCAGGCTCAGGGCCCGGCTGGCTAGCCCGGCCGGGCTCGGCATATCCGCCGTCCTGACCGCCAGCGACCAGGCCGGCACCAGATCCCGCAGGTCGCCGGCGCCGCCCGAGTCGGCCAGCCTCATCTGGTACTCCGAAAACCGGGAATGGTACTCACGGCAGCCGATGCCGTTCGCGGTCATCACCGCGGCGGCCTGCCCCAGCGCGAGCGGCCAGAACCCCAGGTCCGTGGCCAGCTCGAGGGCGCCGGTCCGCAGGGCGGTGTCGGTGTTCAGGTGCGCCGACAGGTAGCTCATGGCCTCCCTGGGACTGAAGGGGCCCACCGGGACGATGCGCCGGTTAACTGCCCCGGCGGCGGCGTCCGGGTGCGAGGACGTGACCAGCACCCGGCAGGCCGGCCCGCTGGGCCAGAGCCCGTCAGGGACAGCTCCCTCCCGCAGATCATCGAGAACAACGACCCAGGGCCGGTCGGCTACCGCGAGCCAGGCCACGAACCGCGATGCCGCCTCTTCCGCGCTCTGGGTCGTGGCGCGTATGCCCACATCGCGCAGCGCCTGGGCATAGCTGCACAGCACTGCGTCAAGGCTCGCCGCGGCCACCCAGACCACCAGCTCGACCGCCTGGTCACGGTAAAGCTCACGGGTCACAGCCGCGGCCATCTGAGTTTTGCCGGTGCCGCCCATCACGCCGACGCGGCCCTCGGCAGGCACCAGGACCACGGTCGCGGCCAGCGGCACGCTCACCGCCGAGGTCAGTCCCGTCTCATGACGCGGGACGAACATCTCGGAGAGGGCCGGGATGCGGCCAGAAACTATTCGCGGCATCGGCGGCCTCCTCTGGGCGGTTCACTTAGCCCGGCTCCTCGGCGGTAGCAGGCGGTAGCGGGCCGCAGAGATTATCCGATTGCACGGCCGCGAAATGCAACCGCAGGGAAATGATGACGGCGGATCAGCGGCCGTTCGCGGAGAAGTGCTGGTAATCACGGTCACCCGGCCAGGTGCCGCCCCAGCCCCAGCCGACCGAGGCGAACGCGCGTACCACCTGGTCGCCCGCGTGAATGATCCCCGGGTCATGCAGGCTCCGGTCAACAAACTTGCGGCAGCGCCGGTGCGCCTCGTAGCCGTCGGCGTAGACGTAGGGGTTCTCGCACGGATCGAGATCGACGGCGAGGCCGTAAGCATGCTCGGACCAGGTCGACGAGCCGGTGGCGTCGCGGCAGTTGAAGGCTGAGGTGTTGTCCGCCTGGATCGACGCGAAATCCGAGCCGTGGTAGGCGTCCACCGGCACCATCCGGCGGATCGGGTAGCGCATCGCGAACAGCTTGCGGAAGACCAGGATCAGCTTGCCGGTGACCGCGGCATTCACCACCAGCGCGCCCGTGTGGACCTGGCCGTCGAACCCGCGGTAGGTCATGGTGATGAGCCGCAGCTCGGAAAACGCGACTGGGCAGCCGGGATGCCAGGAGTACCGCACCTGAGAGCGATGCTGGATCCGGGTGACCTTCGCGGTGAACGCCTGCGAGCGCTCATGCTTGCGGTGCGGGACGGCAGGCTGATGCGTGCGGTGCGGGACGGCCGACCGCGTGGCGGCTGGCGCCGGCCGCGTCGACGCGGCGGCCGGACGCGGCGGCGACGCGGCGGGGGCCCCGGCGCAGCCGGCACCGGCCAGCGCGAGCGCAGCCGCTAGCACGGCCGGGACAACGACTGCCCGCATCCTCGTCATGCCAGCAGAACCTACCCGTCCAGGGGACCCACGGCGTCGGGGTGCGACAATCGGCGCATGGGGGAGCGACTTGAGGTGCAGCGGGCGGTGGCCGCATCAGCGGAGGAGATCTTCGCCGTGCTCACCGACCCCCGCGGGCACGTGGCCATCGACAGCTCCGGCATGCTGATGGCGGCCAGCGGGGACGCCGTCACCAGGGCGGGCGACACCTTCGTGGTGCACATGGACCGGGAAGCGCTCAACGACTATCCCCTGGGGCTGTACGACGTCACCGTCGAGATCGTCACCTTCGAGCCCGGCCAGGAGATCGCCTGGACCGTGCGCGGCCAGCTGGACCTCGGCCACGTGTACGGCTACCGGCTGGAGCCCATCGCCGAGGGCACGCTCGTGACGTCGTACTACGACTGGTCGGCGGCCGGGCAGGACTGGAAGGACGCCGCCATCTTCCCGGTGATCCCGGAAAGCGCCCTGCGGGCCACGCTGGGGATCCTGGCCCGCACGGTCGCCCCGGGAAAACCCCGCCCCGCGCAGGATCGCGGCTAGCCGGCGCCGCCGCCACCAGCGCATCAGCCGACAGCGGGGCCCGGATCTGGACGGCGGCGGCTGGCGCGAGCTTGTTAGGGATCATGGTCTTCTCCCGGATCAGACAGGCGCGAGCACCGCCGAGCCGCGAGAGGATCTGCCGGGCCGTCAGCGGTCGAGGATGGCCAGGTCGGCTTCGGCGATGCGGCGGGGGTCGTCGGTAAGGTCGATCGCAACGATCTTCGCGCCGGTGATGGTGAACGCCACGAGGGTGATCGGCCTCCCGTGCGCGGCCGTGATGACGCCGGCCGCTCCGTTGATCAGCGCGGGCAGGGTGACGTGGGCGATTCGCGTGAAGGGGAACGCGCGTCCGGCCACCGCCGCCGCACCGCGGACCGCCTCGGCGCCGTTGGAGCGCACCACGACGTCCGGGTCGAGGGCCTCCAGCAGCGCGTCGAAGTCGCCGTGGCGGGCGGCGGTGAGGAAGGCGCCGGCGATGGCCCGCTGCCGGGCCTGGTCGGTGCCGGGGACCGGAGCCACGCCCTGGACCCGCCGGCGGGCCCGGCTGGCCAGCTGGCGGGCCGCGGCGGGCGAGCGCCCGACGACGGCCGCGATGTCATCGAACGGGACGGCGAACATGTCGTGCAGGACGAACGCGAGCCGTTCGGCGGGCGCCAGCGTGTGCAGGATGACCAGCAGCGCGGGACCGATGGAGTCGGCCAGCAGCGCTTCGGTCTCGGGGTCGGTGCCGTCCGCGTCGCTGGCGGCCGGCTCGGGCAGGTGCACTCCCGCTGGCTGTTCCCGGCGTGCTTGCAGCATGTTCAGGGACACCCGGGCGACGACCGTCGTCAGCCATCCGCCGAGATTCTCGATGCTGCCGGGCGTCGGTGCGGCTCAGCCGCAGCCAGGCTTCCTGAACGGCGTCCTCAGCCTCGCTGGCCGAGCCGAGCGTCTGGTAGGCGATCGCCCGCAGCCGGGCCCGGTGAGCCTCGAACCGGTCCGCGAGCTCGTCATGTTCGTCCATCGGTCACATTTCCTTGTCGTGGTCGGACATAGAAGTGACCGTCCAGACCCCGCCGATGTGACAGTTTAAGGAGCGCCCATGGCATCGCCCGTCCTTGTCACTGGCGGCACCGGCCGCCTCGGGAAGCTTGTCGTCGCGCGGCTGCAGGACAGCGGCTGCGACGTCCGCGTGCTCGCCCGGCATGACCGGCCCGCCCCGCCGGGCGTCACGTTCTTCACCGCGGACCTGCGGACCGGCCAGCGCATCGACCCGGCCGTGACCGGTGCGGCGGTCATCATCCACTGCGCGACCAGCACCAGAGGCGACGCCGAGGCGACCCGCAACCTCGTGGCAGCCGCGTCCCGGGCCGGGTCGGCCCACCTGGTGTACGTGTCGATCGTCGGTATCGACCAGATCGCCTCCTGGGGATACCCGAAGGCCAAGCTCCAGGCCGAGCAGGCGGTGGCCGCCTCCGGCCTGCCCTGGACGATCCTGCGAGTCACGCAGTTCTACGACTACTGCCTGGCCAATGCGCAGAAACTAAGCCGGCTCCCCGTAGCGCCGGTGCCGGCGGGCTTCACCGTCCAGCCGGTTGACCCCCGCGATGTGGCGGCCCGGCTCGTCGAGCTGGCGCTGGGCGAGCCCGCCGGCCGGGCGCCGGACCTGGCCGGACCACAGGTAAGCGACTGGACGGACCTGCTGCGCGGGTACCTGAGGGCCAGCCATCGCCGCCGATGGGTGCTGCCGGTCCGGATACCGGGCACCCGGGCCGTGCGCAACGGCGCCCTGCTGCCACCGCCGGGACACACCACCGGCGCCCGGACCTGGGATCAGTTCCTCGCCACCCAGCTGCGGCAGCAATCCACCGCCACCACCGCCTAGTGAGCGGCCTCGTACTTGCTCATCACCTCGGCGCTGATTCGGCCGCGTTCCGACACCTGGAGGCCTTGCCCGGCGGCCCAGGTACGTATGGCCGCCCGGTCGATCCTCGGGCCGGCGGGTCGCGCTGCCCTGGCTGTTGCGCGGTGAGCCGTTCGGCGTCCGGCGTCGATAAAGGGCTGTAGTGACTTCTCCAGCTTGGAGCGGTTCTTCTTACTGAGGTCAATCTCGTATTCCTGGCCGTTGAAGGTAAAACCTACCGTCCCGGCAGCGGGCGATCCGTCCAGGTCGTCGGTGACGACTATGTTCACAGTTTTTGCCATGCTGAGATCGTGCCTGCCCAGGCTCCCCATGTCAAAGTAACGTGTCACCTGGACCGGATTATGCTTCTCTTTGGCGGGTGAGTCCCGTGATCGATCGCCTGGCTACGATGCGATGATGTTCTCAAATTCTGCGCGATAGTGACGGGCTTGTGCCGGAGTCAGGTAACTCGTGATCTCAGCCTTACCGAGCTCCCGCACGCGCGGAGTGAGCGGAGCAATCGGAACCCGGTCCCGCGGCGGCTGACAGCGTTCCGCCGCGGGCCGGGCTCTCGATGAGCTATCTCCTCCGGCTTAGACCGGGCCGAAGGTCAAGCTGAACTCCTGGGTGTCCGGAACCACGCCGCCGGTCAGCTGGTTCAGCGACTGGACGCGAAGCTGGTTGCGCGGATTCCTGGTACTCGGGTCGACGGTCAGCACTAGCGCGTGGCTGAAGGTGGTGCTGGCGCCGTTCACCCACGGGGTGTAGAGGTGCCCGTGGTGGAAGGTGGAGTTCTTCAGGTCGCCGACCCAGATGGTGGTGGCGTTGACCCCACAGGCCTGGAGGGTCGTTTCCCGGCCGCTGAACAACGGCAGCTTGGAGCCGACGCACAGGCCGCTCTCGTTGCCGAACGGCGACCAGTTCGACTCGAACACCGGGTAGTTCGACGGGTAGTTGATGCAGACGTACGCGGTGGCCGACAGGCCGGACCCGCCGAAGTTCGGGCAGAAGTTGAGCAGGGTGCCCACCTGGGCACCGGTGAAGTCCTCGTTCGGGTGGCTGTTGCTGGCGAAGTTCAGGTTGACCTCCATGCCGGCCCTGCCGCCCGTGCCGGTGTCACCCGGGACGTAGGCGTTCTGGATCGTGTGCGGGCCGAGGACCAGGCTGAACAGATTGAAGCAGTTGAAGCCGCACGCCGGGGTGGCGGCCGGCCGGACCGAGGCGCTCGCCGCACTCGCCCCGGACAGGCCAATCACCGATGTGACGGCGACCCCAGCCGCGAGCAATGAGCACGCCCTCGCAAAGCGGTTGCGCATGGAGGAGTTCCTTTCCTGTTCGGGAACTCGCCAGTCCGACTGCCTGTTCCGGGGGCCTGGGCGGTCAAGCCATCTCCGGGAACCGCTGGCGACGATACTGCACAAAAGCTGGCTAAGGTTTCTCTCTGTTATCCCGCCCTGCCAGTCAGTAGCTGCACGTTACCACGGGTAGTTAGACTGATACATGCGGTAGCGGCAGTAAGCAGCGCGCGCCTACTAACGGCCCGGTAACGACAGGGAACTATTCCGCGCAGAGTGGCGGTAATCCGGCACTGGTCATAAGTGGGACTATGGGCGCGCTCTGTCTTCCGTCTTACTCCGAACCATTGGCCGGGCGATTCACGCGGAACCTGCCTGGTGCTTCAGCCATGGTGACTCTGGATAAGCGGGATCTCCGCTACGCCGCCGCGCTGAATACCGGCGTACAGAGTGCGGCCGTCCGGGGAGAAGGCCAGAGACAGTACGTCGCGGTCGGTCAGGCCGGCCGAGAACGGCTGCCAGCTGCGGCCGCCGTCGGTGCTCCGGTACACGCCATGGCCGCCCTTGAGAAGCCCCGCGTCGTGGAACGCGCCCGTTGCGGCGTAGAGCGTGTCCGGGCTGGCGGGCGAAACGACCAGCGCGGACACCGACAGGTCGAGATCGGGCAGCCGGGCTGGGCGGAACGTCGCCCCGCCATCGGAGCTGACGGCCAGGCCGTTGCCGCCTACGACGATCCGGTCCGAGGACAGTGCCGCGATCGCGGTGACCGGGCGCTGCTGGAGCCGAACTGCCTTCCCGCCGCGCTGGGCTGAGATCCACAGGCCGTCAGGCCCGCCCAGCCACAGCCGACGCGGATTCGACGGATCGCCAGCCATCGCGGTGATCGGCGCCGGCATCCTGACGGTCGACCATGTCGCACCCGCGTCTGTGCTCCTCATCATGGTCGAGCCGGTGATGTCGCTGCTGCCGGCGACGAACAGCTCGCTTGGATCGGCCGGGTCGACCAGCAGCGCTCCGGCGCTGCCGTACTGGGTAGCGCCGAGCTGCTTCCAGGTCGCGCCAGCGTCGCGGCTGACGTAGAGCGTGTAGGTGCCGGTCCGTGGTCCGTTGCGCACCTTGTAGATGACCGAGTGGTCCGGGCTGGCGGCGACCAGCGGGGTTATCCCGCCGACCGCGACGGGCGGGGAAGGCGGCCCCCATGCTGCCGGGTCGCCGGTGGCAGCCGCGGCCGCGTCGGCCCGGTAGGTATTCGAGTCGGTGCCGGCGATGATCTCGCCGCCACCAGGACCCCTGGCCACAGCCACCCCGTAGGCGTTGACATCCGGGACGCCGCCAAGCCAGTGGTAATGCTGACCCTGGTCGCTGGTCGAGAACACGCCGGTGTCCCAGGTGCCCAGGTAGACCGTGTGGCCGGCCACGACGACATCCTGGTTATAGATGTTGCTGACCGGCTCCGGCCAGGTGGTCCAGCTCGCGCCACCTTGGGTACCGACCACGATGGTGTTGCTGGCGGCCCCGTAGACCGTGCCATTCACGTCCTGGAACATGAGCATCTGGCCGGGCGCGTCGTAGACGTGCGTCCACGTCACGCCGCCGTCGTGTGAGGCGTAGATGCCGCCCTGCCAGCCCGCGGCGTACACGGTCTGCGCGTCGCCGGCGACGCCCACCACCCACGCCGAGGTCTGGTCCGGCGGGGTGAAGGCGAGCACCGGCGCGGCCGGGTCGCCTGCGATGTCGCGCACGACGTACAGCCCGGACAGCGTGGCGACGTAGAGATCTCCGCCGACCAGCGACGCCTCGGAGTAAGCACGAGAGCTCCACGGCACGTCCAGGTGCGTCCAGTGCGCACCCCGCGCACCCCGCGCACCCTGCGCACCCTGGTCGTGGGTGACGTCGATGCCGTCCGTAGTCACCGCGGCGAGCGTCGAGCCATCGGGGCTGGCCACGACGGTGTCGACGAACGAGTCCGGCAGCCCGAGGTCGCGCCAGTGCGCGCCGCCGTCGCGGCTTTCCAGCACCTTGCCGGTATAGGTGGGGTCGTCGGTGTAGAAGCCGTTGCCGCCGTTGATGGCCAGCACCAGCCGCGCGGGTCGTCCCGGCCGCGCGGGTCGTCCCCGCCGCGCGGGTCGTCCGGGCAGCGCCAGCAGAGCCGTCGGGTAGCCGCCCGCGACCGGCAGGGTGCGCTCCATCCGCCAGCTGCGCCCGCCGTCGCGGCTGGCGAACAGCTCGGCGGCGAGCCCGGAGGCCAGGTACATGGAGCGCGAGTGGCCGGGATCGACCGCGAAGAGGCCGCCGTTCACGCCCGGCCCGGCCGACCGTCCAGCGCGGCCCGGCGGGGCCGGGCTGCCTGGTGCTCACGACCTCATACGCCGAGTGCCCGGTCACCTTCGCGCCCGCGGCAGTGTTATCGGCAATTCGAACCTGGTAGATGCCCGCCGGTCCGTGCGGCAGTGTGGCCCGCCACCACTGCGCCGGCGGTGCGCTCTGGTTCAGCGTTGCCGTCGGCCGGTACCGGCGGCCGTCCGGCCCGGTCACCAGGACAGCCGGTGCGACAGCCAGCGTGGCCGGACTGTAGATGTAGGCGGCGGATCCGGCTGGCGTGGGGTCGGGGGTGGTATACACCGCCAGCCCGCCAGCGGGCGTGCTGTCCAGCGGCCGGCCCGCCGCAGTACCGGGCCCGCCCTGCTGGCCGCGCGCCGGCCCGGCGAGCGGGTCCTGCGTGACCGCAGCCCGCCGCACCGGGCGGCCCGCCGACACGGCGGCCAGCGCCGCGCCGGACTGCGCCGCGCCGGACTGCGCCGCGCCGGACTGCGCCGCGAGAGTCGCCGCGACACATGCCACCGCAGCCACCGCGGCGCCGCCGTGCCACCACCGTCGTCGCATGTCCATTCCGTGCACCCCGTGTACCCCGTGTACCCCTCCAGGTGAGTCCGCGCTCAATGCCGTGAGCCGACCGCCGCCAGCGCGGCGTCAATGCCGGCCCGCGGGCTGCCGATGCCGGTGACCTCGTCGTAGCCGGGCCGGCCAGGCAGCCGACGGGGCAGAACCCGTTCGCCGGCCCGGCCGTGATGTCGGCGATCTCGGCTGAGGACAGGCCGTAGAGCGCGCGCTGGGCCCCGAAGCCGGCCGCGGTGAGCGGGGCGTTCCCGGCCGTCGCGCGCATCTGGTCGGCGTCAGCCAGGATCGCCGACCACGACGGCGCGCCGAGGCTGGTCCCGCCGACCTGCCACCAGCCGGTCTCGCCCTGGTAGGGCACGCTGTCGTAGACCGCCACGCCGGTCGCGGGGTCGGCGTCGTAGGAGACGTCAGGGAACTCCCGGCGGTCGCCGCTGACGACCGGCCGCTGGCTGGGCGGGATCTGCTCGAACCAGCTCCGGCCGCCGCCGCTGCCGGACCAGGCCACCTCGGAGTCGACCGAGCCGCCGGAGCCGAGCGTCAGGCTGGTTCCGCCGACCGCGATCGCGTAGCGGCTGGCCGCCGGGTAGATGCCGGGATGCCCGTTGTCACCGCTGGCGGCCACGCACACGCTGGCGCTGACCGCGCAGTACCGGTCGTAGAAGGTCTCGTCGGAGAACTCCCCGCCGCCCCAGCTGAGGCTGACCGCCGCCGGGTGCGCCGCGGCCGCCACCCTGACCGCCCGGAACATCGCGCCGAGGCTCGCGTCGCTGGATTCCACCAGCATGATCCGGGCCCGCGGCGCGATCGCATGGGCCCACTCCACGTCCAGCGAGGTCTCCAGGTCCCAGTCACCGTTCGTGCTGGCCGTGCCCTCGGGCCGGGCCACGTCCAGCGTGAAGCAGTCGCCGGCCTTGCCGCCGGCCCCGCAGACTCCGGGCAGCCCGTACTGCTGGCTGAACGTCTGCGCGTCGGCGGCGATCTTCGGGTCACCGTAGGCGTCGACGATGGCGATGGTCTGGCCGCGGCCCTGGCCGGTGAGGCCGAGGTAGGACCGGATCAGCGCCGGCGCGTAGCCCGGCGGAGCCGAGGCGCTCGCCGCGTGCCTGGCGGGCCGGGCCAGCGGCTGGCTGATTCCCGACCGGGCCGGCTCCGGGTTGGCGAAGCCCGTCGCGCCGACCAGTCCGGGCGTGCCCGTCGTCGCCGGGATGGCCGGATGACGAGCGGCCCGCGCCGCGGCCGCTGCGGCCCCGGTACCGGTCAGGGCCAGCACGGCCACGCCATGCGGCTGGGTGTCCTGGTACCCATACGGGTTGGCGCCGGACTCGTTGCCGACCACGCGGTAGGCGATCGAGTCCACGGGCAGGGTCACGACCTGCGAGCGCCCGTTACCCGCGAAGTCACCGGCCACCAGCGTCCCGGCGCTGTAGGTGTTGTCGCTGGCCAGCGGCGCAGCCGACGGGTCGGTCAGGGCGCTGGTCCCGTACGCGGTCACGCCGTTATCCGCGACCAGCAGCGCCGAGCTGCCGCCGGCCGTGCTGGCCACCGCCATCGACATGCCGCTCAGCAGGGTGGACTCGGCTCCGCCGCCCGGCTTGATCACCACCGAGCCCAGCTGGGAGACGGCGACCAGCCCGATGCGCGGCGCGGCCAGGAAGGCGGTGTGCGAGTCGAGATCGTCGGCGGTGTCGGAGTACAGCAGCGCGCCGGTCCGGATGTCGCGGACGTCCACCCGGCCGCTGCCGCTGGTCTGCCAGGTGAACGCGACGCCGTGACCGCTGGCGCCGGCGATGTCCGGGCTGGCGATCACGCCATTCCACAGCTGGCCGCGAAGGACGGTCCGGCCGGGCTGGTGGCTCCACTTCACCGCGCCGGTCGCGGCGCTCACGCCGACGGCGGCCAGATGACTGGCTGCGGCGTCTCCCGGGCGCTCCGCGCTGCTGTACTCAGCAGCAACGATCCCGTCGGCGACGGCGGCGTCAGAGAAGAACGCGCCAGACGGCGCCCGGTCCCGCCACACCACGGTCCCGCGGGCCAGCGAGTAGGCGGTCAGGCTGGTGCCGGGCACCACGGCCACCGGAGTTCCGCCCGCCGCGGCGACCGTGACCGTCCAGACGTAGCTGCCTGGCACCTTGATCAGGGTGAGCAGCCGCCCGGTGCGGGTGTCGAGCACGGCGACCGCGCTGCTCGCCGCCGCGACCAGCACCGAGCGCCCGTCCAGCCTGGCGCGCCGGATCTGGTGCACCGCGCCCGGCAGCATCGTCTGCCACAGCAGCTTCGGATGTCCCGAGGTCAGGCTGGCCCCGGCGAAGGCAGAAACCTCGCCGTCCTGGTCGCCGGTCACCAGGTCCGTGCTGCTGGCCGACGAGACGCCCGCGACGACGGCGCTGAGCTCATCCCCGGGCCGGCGCCAGGCCCGGCCGACGAGGTGCCGTCGGGCTGGTACGTCCGCACGACCTGGTTGCTCGTCACCGCGCGCACCCCGGTACCTGCCGGGCTCATGGACAGCGGGTCTCCGGTGTCCCCGGTCTGCTGCCAGCGCAGCGAGCCGTCGCTGGCCGACAGCGCGGCCATGGCGTCGACCTGCTGCTCCGGCTGCGCGGCGGTCGGATACAGCGGGTCGCCTACCCACGAGCCGACGAAGATCGACCCATGCGCCATGACCAGCCCGCCCGGCCTCGGCACGCCGTTCGGGCCGCGGCTGGGCAGCTGCACCGACCAGCGGTCCCGGCCGGTTGCCGGGTTGGTCAGCGTGACCCGCCCGCCAGTCGGCTGGTACTGCAGCACCCCGGCCGGCACGGTGGCGTCCACGGCGGCCACGGCCCAGCCCGGCTGGCCCACGGCGAGCGTGAGCGGCAGCGCGCCGGCTCGATGAGCGGTGACCTCGGTAGCGCCGTTCCTGGCTTGCAGGCCGGTGACCGTGTAGCCCACCGACTGGAGGGGATCGCTCAGCTGCACCGTGACCAGCTCGCCGCGAGCGGCGTCGGGAGCGAGCAGGACGGGATAGCCTCCGGTCCGGATGTGCCAGCGCTGGCGGCCCGACTGCGCATCGAAGAACAGCACGTGACCATGCGGCGGGGCGGGCACGCCGAGGCCGAACGGGGTGTCGCTCCACGCCACTGCCAGGCCGTTGCTGGCGGGCGTCATGGCGAGAATCCTTGACCAGGGCGCACCGGTCGAGTACGTCCAGCTCTGGTGCGCCGCGAGGCCGTCGCCCGACGGCGTGAAGCTGAGCGCGCTGACGTTGCTGGCCGACCCCCACGCGCCGATGCCTCCCTGGCGCAGCGGGTCTCCGGTCTCATCGCCGACGATCAGGCGGCCGCCGGTGATGGCGAGCTGGGTGACGTAGCCCGGCTCCACTTCGTGGAACAGCATCCGGCCGGTCCGCCCGTCCAGCACGCTGACGAAGGTGCCCAGGTGCACGGACGAGCCGGGCACGTTGAAGGGCCACGCGCAGAACTCGCACGACGACTCGCCGAGGAGGCTGGTGCCGACCACCTCGGCGACCGCGACGTCCGGGCTCCGGCTGCCGCCCAGGCCACCGACCGCGTACGGGGTGACGTCGTTGATCAGGCCGGCGACACCGCCGGCGAACTGCAGCGGGTTCACCGGGTTGGCTCCCCAGGGGACCTGCGGGGCGTTGACGTAGGCGGCCGGGTCCTGCCACTGCACGCCCCAGTCCTGGTAGAGGCGGGCGGTGTCGCGCTGCCAGAGTGTCCGGCCGTCACGGCCGACCATGGACAGCGTGCCGAACGAGTGCACCGCCAGGTACCCGCCGCCCGGCATCGCCGCGGTACGCGTGTTTCCGGTATCCGTCTCAAACACCTTGCTGGCACTGATCGACACCGTGCTCGTGGCCGAAGCCTGGCTGGCCGCCGGCAGCAGCCCGGCGGCAAGGGCGAGCACCACGACCGGCACCACGGCAGCACTTCTCCAGCGCATGAACACCTCTCGGTAACGCAGATCGGTCAATAAAGGCTGTCACTGTGGCGGCCTGAAGTGCTTAAGTGACGTGTGTCGCTTTTGCGGCGCTTCGCAAACACGACAGGAGCGGGCAGTGCTGGACGGGATGGGCCTCACTGACAGTGAGGAAGCCGTCTACATCGCGCTGGTTGACCTGTCGTCGGCCGAGCAGGCGGAGCTGAGCGCCCGCTGCCCCCGGGCGAGCGTGCCCGCGGCGCTGGCCGGCCTCGAGCGCAAGGGGCTGGTCTCGCGGCTGCCCGGCTCGTCCGTCCGGTATGCCCCGTCGCCGCCCGACGTGGCGCTGGAGGTGCTGGCCCGGGCCAGGGAGCAGGAGCTGGCCAGGGCGCGCCTGGCCATCGCGCAGCTCACCAGCCGCTACCGGCTAGCACGGATCGTGACCCGGCCAGACGAGGTCGTGGAGGTAGTGACCTCCCGGGAGGCCACGCTGCGCCGCTGGGAGCAGCTGCAGCGGTCAGCCCGGCAGCAGGTCCGTTCCTTCGACCGCGCCCCGTACGTGAGCGACCCCGGCCACAATCCGCTGGAGCTCGAGATGCTCACCAGCGGCGTCGCCTACCGGTCCGTCTACCATCCCGCCGGCTTCGCGCTGCCTGGCCGGCCCGAGGCGGTGCGCGCGCTGATCGCCGCGGGGGAGCAAGTCCGGGTCACCGAGGACGTACCGGTGAAGATGTTCATTGCCGATGACCAGACCGGCCTGCTGCCGCTGGAGATCGCGGGCAGCGCCGAGTCGTGCCTCGTCATCCATGCCTCGTCGCTGCTGGACACGCTCATCGCGTTGTTCGAGCACGTGTGGGACCGTGCCGTGGCGATTCACGGCGACGGCGAGCTGCCGGTCCTGGATGCCGGGCCGTCCGCGGCCGATGCGGCGCTGCTCCCGCTGCTGGCTGCCGGGCTCACCGACGGGGCGATCGCGCGGCAGCTCGGCACCCACCCGCGCACGGTGCAGCGCCGGGTGCGTGACCTGCTCGACAAGCTCGGCGCGGCGACCCGGTTCCAAGCAGGCCTGCAGGCAGCGCGCCGCGGCTGGCTGTGAGTTGCGCCAGCCCGTCGAGGGCTAGGCCGGTTCGTCGGTTTTGCTGCCGCCTTTCCACTGGGCTGAGCCGGGCGTCCCAGGTGGTGTAGGTGTAGGGGTTGTCCAGGACCCTGGTCGCGGGACGTCGGGGTGCATGCCCTCGGTCCAGGCGTCCGGGCCGAGCTGGCCCATCAGGTACTCCACCGTCTGGCCGGCCAGCTGCCGGGCCCGGGCCAGGTCGGCGCCGACGAGCCGGTTCTCGAATTTCAGCACCCGGCCATTGACCACGACGGTGTGCACGTCGCCGCGCTGGGCCTGGAACGCCACGTGCCCGTACGGGTGGAGCACCGGGAACATCACCGGCGACGCGTCGTTCTTGATCAGCACCAGGTCGGCCTTCTTCCCCGGCTCGATGCTGCCCGTCGCCGAGCCCAGGCCCAGCGCCGCGGCGCCGCCGCGGGTGGCCCAGGCGACCACGTCCTCGGCGCGCAGGTGCGCGTGGGTCACGGTCTCCTGCCGGGCGTGCGCCTCCAGGTGCTCCCGCGACCGGTCCGCGCCCAGCGTCGCCCGCATCGCCGAGAACAAGTCACCGGACCACCACACGCTGGTATCCATCGACAGCGACACCGGGATGGAATGCTCCCGCAGCCGCCAGGTCGGCGGGTAGCCCTGCCCCGCGGACTGCTCGCTCTCCGTCGACACCGACGCCGACCCGCCCGTGGCCGCGATCCGGTGATAGGAATCGCGGGTCAGCGTCGCCGCGTGCACGTAGATCGTCGACGCCGTCATGAACCCGTTCTCGTGCATCAGCCGGATCCCGTCATCATTCGTCGCGCCCCACACCCCCGCGTGGGTGGTGACCGGCGCACCCAGCTCCCGGGCCACCTCAAACGCCGCCCGCTCCGGGAACTCCGGGTCCCCGGTCACGTCAAACGCCATCTGAAAACCCAGCAGGCTGTCCCGCCCGCTGAAATCACCGCCGCCGAACCGGCGGCTGACGAACCCGCGGAACTCCGGGGCCGTCGCCCATTCCCAGGGCCGGCCTGGATGTTGCCGTAGGCCAGCACGAACCGCGCCGGCACCTCCCCCAGCGCATCCGCGGCCGCCTCCGCGTGCTCCACCGTCTGCAGGCCGTGCGACCAGTCCACCGTGGTGGTCACCCCCGCGTCCACCGCCTCCAGGGCGGCGAGCAGGTTCCCCGCGTAGATGTCCTGCGGCCGGAACACCTTCCCCCACTGCAGGTAATACCAGACGAAATACTGGGTCAGCGTCCAGTCCGCGCCGTACCCCCGCATCGCCGTCTGCCACATATGCCGGTGCGTATCAATCATCCCCGGCATCAAGATGCCGCCCGCCGCGTCGATCACCGCCGTGCCCTCCGGCACCCCCAGGCCCTGGCCCACCGCCGCGACCTGATCACCAGTCACCAGCACATCCGCGCCCGGCAGCACCCGGTGCGCGCCGTCCATCGTCAGCACCGTGGCATTACGGAACACCAGCGGACGCCCCGGCATCAGATCAGCGGCTGTCGTCAGGCTAGACGTGGCGGTCATGAATCCTCCAGCGAGGTCGCGTCATGCGGATGGCGGCCAGTAAGGGCTGAGCCGCCGGCTCGCGGAGGCGGAGCTGACCGTCTCGGTCGCCGGCGGCCCGCCATGGCTACTTCGCGAACCAGCTGACCACCGGCTTGCCGAGCGGGAGTCCCTTGCCGCCCACGGATTCGAGGGCACCGCTGAGGTAGGCGTAGTACCCGAAGGCCGCAAAGATCAAGACGAAGACACCGCCAGCCCGGTACGTCACGGAGGACGTGCCCATCACCGCGATGGCCAGCAGCGCCACACCCACCGTGCCGGCGCCCAGGATTATCGAGAAGACCAGCGGGAGCAGCAGTGTCACCAGGAACAGCATGAAGATCGCTACATCCCAGCCGATGAGGAACTGTCCCAGCGTGTGCGGGATGTCCGCGGGCGGTATGGCGTACCAGTTGTGCGTCAGCCCCAGCACCATCGCCGAGTAGCTCAGCCAGAACCCAGCGAACGTGCCCAGGATCGTAGCGACGAACGTCTGCTGCAGCGCGGCGGCCCAGATCGTGGCGATCACCAGGCCCAGGCCGGTGCCAGCGTAGACGATCGGCTGCACGGTTCCCGGCTGCACGGCCAGCGGTACGTTGCCGAGCAGCGAGATGCCCAGCACGAGGCTGCCGGTCGCGAAGACCATCAGCCCGAGCACCGCGGGATTGCCGGCTAGCTGCGGGGTCTGCACTGACTCTGCCGGCTGGACCTCGGCATGCTGCGCACTGCTGTCGGCGGCTTCAGATTGCACATCTGTCATCGCGAGCCTCCCTGCCTGGTGGCCGCGCCCCGACGGCGCAGACCCCGAGGTGAGCGAACTCGCCCAGATGGCGTGACGGCACCAGAGACGCTGGCAGCCGACCGTGACCGCCATACGGACAAACACTCACCTAGCGAACGGGCACAGCATTTCGCTGGCATGTATCGCTGTCAAGAGGCCAGTTAAATGACTCGGAAACATCCGGCAATCGATGTGCCGATCAGGCTCAGAGCGCCCCGGAAGAGCGGCGGACGCAGTGGATGCGCGTTGGCGCGACCCTGGCTGGCTACCGAAACCCTGGCCATCGGCGCGCACGACCGCCGGGCTAAGCTAACTTGTCCGCGGTGCGGACACTCCGGTCCCGTCGCGCTACTGTCGGTGAGCTCTCGGTGAGCTGTCGGTGAGCTGTCGGTGTCGAGGAAGAAGCTTGGGAGAGGAAGGGCATGGCACGCAGAGATGCCAGCCCGGACTTCATCGAGGCGCTGGCGCGCGGCCTCGACGTGATCCGGGTGTTCCGGCCGCACCAGTCAGTCATGTCCCTGACCGCCGTGGCGGGCGCGGCCGGACTGGCCCGGCCGACGGCGCGCCGCGTGCTGCTCACCCTCCAGCAGCTGGGTTACGTGCGTCCTGCTGAGGGCGGCTTCGAGCTGACGCCGCGCGTGCTGGAGCTTGGCATGTCTTACGTCCTGTCGCGCAACCTCTGGGAGGTCGCCCGGCCGCACATGGAGCGACTGGTCGTTCAGACCCACGAGTCCAGCTCTATTGCCCAGCTCGACGGCTCGGACATCGTCTACGTGGCCAGGGTCGCCGTTCCGAAGATCGTCGCGCTGACCGTGACGATCGGGACCAGGTTCCCGGCCATGCAGACATCGCTCGGCAAGGTCCTGCTAGCGGCCATGCCGCTAGAGGAGGCCGAGCGAGTCCTCGCCGAGCCGAGCAGATCGGGGATCACCCCTCGCCTTCAGCCCACCGCCGAGGAACGCGCGGCCACGCTGCGGCAGATCCGTGCCCGTGGCTGGGCGCTGACCGACGAGGAACTCGCTGCCGGGATCCGGTCGGCGGCGGCCCCGCTGCGGGACGGGAACGGCCAGGTGATCGCCTCCCTGAACGTCAACACCCACGCCGCGGAGACCCCGGTCGAGGTGCTGACCGGGCAGTACCTGCCACTGCTGCTGCAGACGGCCAGCGCGATCAGCGCCGACTGGGCGGCGTACCAGGCTGCGCCGCAGGTCACCTTGGACCGGTCGGCTGCGCCGGCCGCTGCCGGCTAGGTCGGGGCGGACCCCAGCGCCGCCCTCCGCCGCCCTCGCCGCCACTACTGACTAGCGTCAGGCCACATCGTCCGGACATCTGTCCGACTGGCGGACACGCCGAGCGGATTCAGGCTCGCCCTCGCATTCTTCCTGGCGGCATGACGACAGGATGCGACCACCGCGAGCGGCCACAGCGCCTGCCCGGCACCGAAGAGCCGTTCCGCCAGGCCGGCCAGCCCGTCGCCGGTGATCAGCGCCACAGCGAACCAGGCCACCAGCGCGGCCAGCACCGCGACCGCACCCGCCGACACCCCTGGCCGCAGGCCCCACGGCACCGACCGCCCGCGCCGCCACGCCCCCGCCGGCCAGGCCACCACCCCAGCGCACCCCGCGGCCGCGCAGACCATATGCGGAACCGGAAAACTGGTTCCCGGGTGCTCGGGAAACACTGCCACCAGCATGCCCGCGACAGCCCCCGCCATCAGGATCAGCCGCCCCCGCACCCGGGCTGGCCGCAGCGCCAGCCCGGTCACGAACATGCACGCCCCCACCACCACGAACGTCAGCGACATCACCCACCGGTCCGTGGCACCCACCGCAGCCAGCGCACTGACCGGCTCAGCAACAGGATCAAACGAACGCGGCTGCAGTCCGCCGGCGACGCTCCACCCGGCAACCATCAGCACCGGAGCCGCAGCCGACGACACCACACCCCACCACGGCACGTCCCGCACGATCTACCACCGTAGCTGGCCGCACCGCAGCGTTCCAGCCGCCCGCCGCGCCACCAGCCGGGATGAATAGGCTGTCTGGCCATGGCGCAAGCGTTCACCCAGCGGGAGATCCGCGGTGACGGTGTCTGCCTGAGTTACCTGGACAACGACGCGCCCGGGCCGGTCGTCGTACTGCTGCACGGGCTGGCGGGGGCAGGCGATGAGTTCACCGCGACCGCCAGCGCGGTCGGCGGCCACTACCGCTTCATCCTTCCTGACCTGCGCGGGCATGGTGCCAGCACACGACGGCCCGCAGACCTGTCCCGGGCGGCGTTCACCAGCGACGTGGCCGCGCTGATCGGCCACGTGTCGCCGGGCCGCCCGGTCGCACTGGCCGGGCAGTCGATGGGGGGTCAGACCGCGATCCTGGTCGCGGCCGCCCGCCCGGAACTCGTCGGGCGGCTGGTGGTGCTGGAAGCGAATGCCGCGGGCGGCGCCGATGCGGCGGCTATCGGGAACTACTTCCGTTCCTGGCCGCTTCCGTTCGCCTCGGCCCAGGCAGCGCTGGAGTTCCTCGGTGACGACGCGCTGTCCCGTTCCTGGGCCGACCATCTGGAGCCGGCGCCGGGCGGTGGCCTGGCCCCCCGGTTCGACGCCGACGTGATGGAGGCCATCATGACGGGCGTAGCCGAGCCCTGCTGGCGGCAGTGGCAGTCCGTCACGGCGCCGGTGACCGCGGTGTTCGCCGCGAAGAGCATGTTCAGCCCCGGCGCGCAGGCCGAGTTCGTGGCCGCCCGCCCCGGGACCCGGCACGTGGTGCTGGGATCTGGTACGCACGACGCGCACCTGGACGCGACCACCGAGTGGGCCGGGGTGCTGCGCGAAGCCCTGACCGGCCCGGCGGACTCCTGAGCCGCTAGGCCCGCGCAGCGCTCGCAGCTGCCCGGCCGTTCTCGGCTCCGCCAGCACGCCGTAAAGCGCGGCCTGATCGGTCAGCATGCCCGTCAGCACGGTGTCGCCGCCGTCCGTCCGGGCCCGCAGGGCTGGAAATGCGGAGCAGATCGTCTGGCCCAGCTGGCCGCGGACACGAACTTGATACCGCTGCGGTCCGGACTCGCGCTGCGCGCCCGTCATTGGTGAATGCGCGTGCGTGAGCCCGCGGCGCGCCCGCACGCACAGGCTCCGCAGGTAGTGAGCTTGATGATGACCTTCCCCCTATCGTTCCGGCCTGGCTGCCAGGCTGGAACGGAGCGGGGTGAGCGGCAATCACCCGGTGTAGATGATTCCCGCAAACTTGTGGGCGACCTGGTGGCTGGATCCCTTTTCGACGATCTTGGACCGGAGGCCACCGCCGGAGGCGGCACCGCCGGAGGCGGCCGCCGATCCAAGATCATCGATGGGGTCTCAGTTAGCGCGCGGACTCAGCTCCTACTCGGGCTGCTGCTGCCATATCACCAGATCGAACTCGTTGCCCTCCGGGTCGGCGAACGTGGTCTGCGACACGCTAAACGTCATACCGCCCGTGCGGACCTCCGGGATCTTGATCTCGTTGAGCGGCCTGGCGCCCAGGCCGGTCAGCCGCTCGATCTCCTCGTCGTAGTGGTCGGTGACCAGGACAGGATGGATCCCCTTGGGCTCGGGGACATTGTGCAGAATCATCCGGGGGCCGCTGTCGGGGCCGGTGGCGTCGACCGCCGTGTCCCCGGCGACCGCGCCCGGGCTGACCGGGCGGCCGAGGGCCTTCCCCCAGAAGTCCGCCAGGGCGGCGGGATCGGCGCAGTCTATGGTCAGGGCTGCGAAACTCAGACTGACAATGGCGGTCATGATCGTTTCCTTCCGATGGATTCATTCATGGACGACCGCGTCGATGTACGGCACCAGCGGCTCTGGCGCATCAACGAGGACGAGGCGTCCGCTGACTTAACGCGTTAACTGACAGTACCTTCATGTCACTTCACGATGCAAGTCATCAGAGTGCCGATTAACTTCAAGTTTTAAGTTATCCTGCCCTCATGGACGCCCCACAGGAACCCCGCTGGCTCGACGCCGAGGAAAGCCAGGCCTGGCGCACCCTGGCCAGTGCGCTGGTCAGGCTGCCCGCTGCGCTCGATGCGCAGCTGCGCCGCGACGCCAGGATCAGCCACTTCGAGTACCAGGTGCTGGCCCTGCTGTCGGAGGCGCCCGGCGCCACCCTGCGGATGAGCGCGCTCGCGACGCAGGCCGAGGGCTCGCTGCCGCGCCTGTCCCAGGTCGCCGCCCGGCTGGAGCAGCGCGGCTGGCTGCGCCGCACCCCCGATCCGGCCGACGGCCGCTACACCCTGGCCATCCTGACCGACCAGGGCCATGCAAAGGTGACCGAGGCTGCGCCCGGCCATGTGCAGGAGGTCCGCCGCCTGGTCTTCGACCCGCTGACCAAGACCCAGTCCCGGCAGCTGCGCGAGATCAGCCGGCGCATTCTCCGCGCCATCGACCCCGACGACCACCAACCCGACGACCAGCCGCTCTCCGCCACCACGCCCGCGCAGGCGCCCTGATGACCGGCATCCTCAGCCCGGCCCGCCCGGCCGACGAGACCCAGGCGAGGCGTCCTGGGCAGATTGGCCGAGAAAAACCTCGCGTATGTCGGGACGGGCAACGATCTCGCTGGCCCGACCGGCGATCTCGACCCGCCCTGCGACGAGAATGTAGGCCCAGTCGGACACCCCGAGCGCCTCGAACGCCTTCTGCTCGACCAGCAGCACAGCAGTGCCCGAGTCGGCGAGACGCCGAACCTGGTCCCGCAGCACCGCACGGGACAGTTCCGGCGACAAGTTGGAGGTCGGCTCGTCAAGGATAAGAACTGCCGGTTCGAGCATCAGGACCCGCGCTACCGCGAGCATCTTCCGCTCGCCTCCGCTGAGCTTGCTCGCGGTTCTGGACCGCATGTCCGCCAGCGCCGGGAATGTCGACAGCGCTGCCTCGATCCTGGCGGTGAGCTGTGGCTTCGTCAGCAGATAGCCGCCCATCTCCAGGTTCTCGGTCACGGTCAGGGTGTCGAACACGTCTTTGGTTTGCGGGACGAAACCCAGTCCCATCCGGGCCAGACGGTGCCCGCGCATGTTCGTTATGTCGCGATCACCGAACGTGACCATACCGGTCATGACCGGGAGCCTGCCGGTAATGGCCTTGAGCAAGGTGGATTTGCCGGCGCCGTTCGGCCCGATCACTGAGACCACTTCCCCCGGCCCGACGCTGATGCTCACACCGGACACGATCGCAGCGGCCCCGTAACCCGCCGCGACGTCCTGGAGGCGCAGGACCGCCAACGGACGCCCCGCGTCGCCGGGCGGCGGGTGCCCGGGCAGGCCGTCGGGGCGCAGCCCACCCCCAGGCGGGCTGCCCGGCCCGCCTGGGGGCGGGCTATCCGATGAGGTAGGCATCCAGCACCTCCCGGTCGGCGCGGACCTCGGCCATGGTTCCTTGCGATATCACCCGCCCCTGCGCCATCACGATGACGGGGTCACACAGTCGTTCCACCACCGCGAGTTCGTGCTCGATCATGAGCATCGTGAGCCCTTCACCGTGCAGGTCGAGCAGGTGCTGCTCGATCCGCCTGGCCAGGGAAGGGTTCACGCCGGCCATGGGCTCATCGAGCAGCAGCAGCGCCGGGCCGGCCATCAGCCCGCGCATTAACTCGAGCAGACGTTTCTGGCCGCCGCTGAGATTTCCGGCGTACTCGTCTTCCTTGGCGGACATTTCGAATCGTGCCAGCAGTTGCCGCGCCCGCTCCACCATTTCCCGCTCATACGGTCGCCAGTACCGCTTGCCGAGCGCGGCCTGCCACAATGCCTCTCCGCGTTGGGACGGCGCAGCTACCAGCAGGTTTTCTAGCACGGTCAGTGCGGCGAACTCGCTGGAGATCTGGAAGGTACGGGTAATCCCGCGCCGGGCCACCTGGTATGAGGGCAGCCCGGTGATGTCCTGGCTCCGGTAGGAGATCTTCCCGGTGGTAGGGCGGAGAGCGCCGGCGATGACGTTGAGCACGGTCGACTTCCCGGCGCCGTTCGGCCCGATCAGGCCGGTGATCCGGCCGTGTGGGACCTCGAAGGACGCGCCGCTGACCGCATGGACCCCGCCGAACTGGCGGTGCAGGTCCCGGACCGCGAGCAGGGCACCGGCCGACTCGCTCATCTGCCGGTCCTGGTAGATGGGAGCGGTTGCCGTGCTTCGCTCTGAGCGGCCGGCGGGAAACGCCGTCGGCGCTCCGGGATGACACCGCGTGGCCAGAACCACAAGAAGACCAGGGCGAGCACCCCGACGATGATCCACTGCAGGGCGTCGATGAACCCTGGCGGGCCGAACTGGGGGACGAAACGAGTGGCTTCGAGGAAGACGACCGGCACCAGCAGCGCCCCGACCATGACGCCGAGATTGTTCCCGGATCCGCCGACAATGACGGCAGTGAAATACACGAACGTCTCCGGGTAGAGCCAGGAGCCGGGTGACCAGGCGGAGATGAACTCGACCAGGATGGCGCCGCTGACCCCGGCGATCACGCCGCCGAGCACGAACGCCAGCATGCGCAGCCCGGTTACGTTCTTGCCCAGCGCCGCCGCGGCCTGCTCGTTGTCGCGGATCGCGCGCAGCGTGCGGCCGAGCGGCGAGCTTGTCACGATGTGCACGAGCCAGTAGACGCACAGGCAGATCACCGCCGTGATGCCGACGAACAGCCATTGGTAGCCGATGGGCGAGAGATTGACCATCGTCGCGAGCGGCTTGGGGACCAGGGCCAGCCCGTTCGGCCCGTTCACCAGCCCGACCTGGTTGGTGGCGATGCTGGTCGCGATGAGCGACACCACGAGCATGACCATCGCCTCGTAGTCGCGCCGCAAGCGCCGGATGGCGAAGCTGCCCACCAGCACCGCGAGCAGGCCTCCGACCACCCCGGCCGCCAGGATGGGCAGCGGGAAAGGCCAGTGGGCGCCGCCGAGGTACTGCTGGAACCCGCCTTTGGTGGCCGGCCCGAGCGTCAGAACCGCGGCGGTGTAGGCGCCGGCGGCCTGGAAGATGATGAAGGCGAAGTTGACCAGCCCGGCCACGCCGAACTGGAGGTTGAGCCCCCAGCAGGCCATCACGTCGACGCCGAGGTAGACCAGCACCGTCGAGATATAGAACTGCCAGGCGACGCTCACGCCGCGACCTCCTTGCGGGTGGCGATCTCCGGCAGGATGCCTTGCGGCCGGGCCAGGAGGACTATCACCAGAATCACGAAGGCGACCACATTCTTGTAGTCAGGGCTGATGACCGCGGCTGCCAGTTCGCTGGCGATCCCGATGACCAGGGCGCCCAGCATGGCCCCGTACGGCTGGCCGATCCCGCCGAGAACGGCCACCGCGATGATCGGGACCAGGAACTGGGCGCCGGTCGCGTCGGTGAACGAGGTCACGTTCATGACCAGGATCACGCCGGCCAGGCCGCACAGGGCACCCGAGATAGCCCACGCGAGGTCGATGACCCGGTCGGTTGCGATCCCGCAGTTGCGGGCCAGCTCAGGGTCGGCGGCGGTGGCCCGCATCGCCTTGCCGAGCTTGGTGTGGCGGAGCAGCAGGTGGATGAGGAGCATGGCCACGATCGCGATACCGATGATGGCGATCTGGACGTTGGTGAACACCATCCCGGCGATGTGGACCGACGCGGGGCGGGACATCCGCAGGCTGAAAAAGCTCGCGCCGAAGACGGCCAGCAGGCTGTTCTGCACGATGAGGCTGACCGCGATGGTCACGATGATCATGCCGAACAGGCGTGTACCGTGCCGGACGAACGGGGTGTACAGGCAGCGGTTCAGCAGGACCGAGAAGACGGACCCGAACGCCGCGCCCGCCACCAGCGCCAGCCACACGCTGAAGCCAGCGCTGGTGACCAGATAGGCGACGAACGCGGCGGCGGTCATGATGTCGCCGTAGGCGAGGTTGAGGATGTTGGTGACGCCGAACTGGAGGGTGAACCCCACTCCGGCCACCGCCAGGATGGACGCGGTGACGATGCCGAACCCGATCGCGGGCACGAGCGTGTTCACCGCCGCCTCCGCTGCGCCCGGTGCGTGAGGCGGTGCGCTGTCACGTCAGCGCCGCCCGTGGTCGAGGTCACCGGCTGAGTGTCGCGATTTGTGCGGCCGATACCGAGCCGATCACCACCGGGTTGCCCTTCACGTATTTCGCGGCTTCGAAGGCCCCGGTCGAGTTGTGCCAGTGGTTGAAGACGATAGGCCCGCCCGCGCCGACGTACTGGATCTGCTTGCCGGCCTGCAGCGCGGCCTTCCCGGCGGCGAACGTGGTGACGACCGTCTTGCCCGGACCGGGTTCGCTGACCTTCATGATGGAGGCGTTGAAAACCTTAGGGCTGGTGCTCTTGGCCGCGACCATCGCCAGCGCCATCACGTTGACCCCGTCGTAGTACGTCATCGAGTACGGGTCGGTGCTCCACTGGCCGGGCTTGGGCACCTGTGACCCGGATGCCAGCAGGGACCGGTTGTAGGCCTGCCAGGCCGGGCCGCTGGCCGGCGCGTACGGCTGCATCCCCTCGAAGTACCTGGCCATGGCCCCGGCGCCGATCGCGCTGCTGACCGCCTTGAGCCACGGCGCCTGAAGGGTAATCTCGGTGCCGACCACGGGCAGGAGCCCGTGCAACTGCTGCAGCTCGGACAGGAAGGTCGCGCCCGTCTGCGGGTCGATCTCGGTGAAGATCACCTGCGGGCGCGCGGCGAGCAGGTTCTCGATCTCGGTACGGTAAGAGCTCTGGTCGAGCGCGACGGGCCTGTTGTACACGATGGTCCCGCCGAGCTTGGTGAAGGCGCGGACCAGCGTCGGCACGTCCGACTGAGCGCCGGCGTCGTTGCCGAACACCGCGGCGGCCCGGGTGTACCCAGCCTTGTGCGCCCAGAGCGCCATCGCGTAGCCCTTGACGTCGTCGGCCGGCGTGATCCGCCAGAAGTAGGCGTAGCTGGAGTGGTCAAACGCCGCCTGGCCGGTGTCGACGAACATCGGCACGTGGCCGGTGTTCAGCAGCGGAAC
>CAWGHW010000009.1:0-452039 GCA_963822485.1 uncultured Actinomycetota bacterium | reverse complement strand
GGGTCACCGAGGACGTACCGGTGAAGATGTTCATTGCCGATGACCAGACCGGCCTGCTGCCGCTGGAGATCGCGGGCAGCGCCGAGTCGTGCCTCGTCATCCATGCCTCGTCGCTGCTGGACACGCTCATCGCGTTGTTCGAGCACGTGTGGGACCGTGCCGTGGCGATTCACGGCGACGGCGAGCTGCCGGTCCTGGATGCCGGGCCGTCCGCGGCCGATGCGGCGCTGCTTCCGCTGCTGGCTGCCGGGCTCACCGACGGGGCGATCGCGCGGCAGCTCGGCACCCACCCGCGCACGGTGCAGCGCCGGGTGCGTGACCTGCTCGACAAGCTCGGCGCGGCGACCCGGTTCCAAGCAGGCCTGCAGGCAGCGCGCCGCGGCTGGCTGTGAGTTGCGCCAGCCCGTCGAGGGCTAGGCCGGTTCGTCGGTTTTGCTGCCGCCTTTCCACTGGGCTGAGCCGGGCGTCCCAGGTGGTGTAGGTGTAGGGGTTGTCCAGGACCCTGGTCGCGGGCACGTCGGGGTGCATGCCCTGGGTCCAGGCGTCCGGGCCGAGCTGGCCCATCAGGTACTCCACCGTCTGGTCGGTCAGCTGGCGGGCCCGGGCCAGGTCGGCGCCGACGAGCCGGTTCTCGAATTTCAGCACCCGGCCATTGACCACGACGGTGTGCACGTCGCCGCGCTGGGCCTGGAACGCCACGTGCCCGTACGGGTGGAGCACCGGGAACATCACCGGCGACGCGTCGTTCTTGATCAGCACCAGGTCGGCCTTCTTCCCCGGCTCGATGCTGCCGGTCGCCGAGTCCAGGCCCAGCGCCGCGGCGCCGCCGCGGGTGGCCCAGGCGACCACGTCCTCGGCGCGCAGGTGCGCGTGGGTGACGGTCTCCTGCCGGGCGTGCGCCTCCAGGTGCTCCCGCGACCGGTCCGCGCCCAGCGTGCCCGCATCGCCGAGAACAAGTCCCCCGACCACCACACGCTGGTGTCCATCGACAGCGACACCGGGATGGAATGCTCCCGCAGCCGCCAGGTCGGCGGGTAGCCCTGCCCCGCGGACTGCTCGCTCTCCGTCGACACCGACGCCGACCCGCCGGTCGCCGCGATCCGGTGATAGGAATCACGGGTCAGCGTCGCCGCGTGCACGTAGATCGTCGACGCCGTCATGAACCCGTTCTCGTGCATCAGCCGGATCCCGTCATCATTCGTCGCGCCCCACACCCCGGCGTGGGTGGTGACCGGCGCACCCAGCTCCCGGGCCACCTCAAACGCCGCCCGCTCCGGGAACTCCGGGTCCCCGGTCACATCGAACGCCATCTGGAAGCCCAGCAGGCTGTCCCGCCCGCTGAAATCACCGCTGAACCGGCGGCCCACGAACCCGCGGAACTCCGGGGCCGCCGCCCATTCCCACGGGCCGGCCTGGATGTTCCCGTAGGCCAGCACGAACCGGGCCGGGACCTGGCCCAGCGCGTCCGCGGCCGCCTCCGCGTGCTCCACCGTCTGCAGGCCGTGCGACCAGTCCACCGTGGTCGTCACGCCCGCGTCTACCGCCTCCAGCGCGGCGAGCAGGTTCCCCGCGTAGATGTCCTGCGGCCGGAACACCTTCCCCCACTGCAGGTAGTACCAGACGAAATACTGGGTCAGCGTCCAGTCCGCGCCGTACCCCCGCATCGCCGTCTGCCACATGTGCCGGTGCGTATCGATCATCCCCGGCATGAGGATGCCGCCCGCCGCGTCGATCTCCGCCGTGCCCTCCGGCACCCCCAGGCCCGGGCCCACCGCCGCGACCTGGTCACCGGTGACCAGCACATCCGCGCCCTGCAGGACCCGGTGCGCGCCGTCCATGGTCAGCACCGTGGCATTGCGGAACACCAGCGGGCGCCCCGGCGTCAGATCAGCGGCTGTGGTCAGGCTAGACGTGGCGGTCATGAATCCTCCAGCGAGGTCGCGTCATGCGGATGGCGGCCAGTAAGGGCTGAGCCGCCGGCTCGCGGAGGCGGAGCTGACCGTCTCGGTCGCCGGCGGCCCGCCATGGCTACTTCGCGAACCAGCTGACCACCGGCTTGCCGAGCGGGAGTCCCTTGCCGCCCACGGATTCGAGGGCACCGCTGAGGTAGGCGTAGTACCCGAAGGCCGCAAAGATCAAGACGAAGACACCGCCAGCCCGGTACGTCACGGAGGACGTGCCCATCACCGCGATGGCCAGCAGCGCCACACCCACCGTGCCGGCGCCCAGGATTATCGAGAAGACCAGCGGGAGCAGCAGTGTCACCAGGAACAGCATGAAGATCGCTACATCCCAGCCGATGAGGAACTGTCCCAGCGTGTGCGGGATGTCCGCGGGCGGTATGGCGTACCAGTTGTGCGTCAGCCCCAGCACCATCGCCGAGTAGCTCAGCCAGAACCCAGCGAACGTGCCCAGGATCGTAGCGACGAACGTCTGCTGCAGCGCGGCGGCCCAGATCGTGGCGATCACCAGGCCCAGGCCGGTGCCAGCGTAGACGATTGGCTGCACGGTTCCCGGCTGCACGGCCAGCGGTACGTTGCCGAGCAGCGAGATGCCCAGCACGAGGCTGCCGGTCGCGAAGACCATCAGCCCGAGCACCGCGGGATTGCCGGCTAGCTGCGGGGTCTGCACTGACTCTGCCGGCTGGACCTCGGCATGCTGCGCACTGCTGTCGGCGGCTTCAGATTGCACATCTGTCATCGCGAGCCTCCCTGCCTGGTGGCCGCGCCCCGACGGCGCAGACCCCGAGGTGAGCGAACTCGCCCAGATGGCGTGACGGCACCAGAGACGCTGGCAGCCGACCGTGACCGCCATACGGACAAACACTCACCTAGCGAACGGGCACAGCATTTCGCTGGCATGTATCGCTGTCAAGAGGCCAGTTAAATGACTCGGAAACATCCGGCAATCGATGTGCCGATCAGGCTCAGAGCGGCCCGGAAGAGCGGCGGACGCAGTGGATGCCGTTGGTGCGACCCTGGCTGGCTACCGAAACCCTGGCCATCGGCGCGCACGACCGCCGGGCTAAGCTAACTTGTCCGCGGTGCGGACACTCCGGTCCCGTCGCGCTACTGTCGGTGAGCTCTCGGTGAGCTGTCGGTGAGCTGTCGGTGTCGAGGAAGAAGCTTGGGAGAGGAAGGGCATGGCACGCAGAGATGCCAGCCCGGACTTCATCGAGGCGCTGGCGCGCGGCCTCGACGTGATCCGGGTGTTCCGGCCGCACCAGTCAGTCATGTCCCTGACCGCCGTGGCGGGCGCGGCCGGACTGGCCCGGCCGACGGCGCGCCGCGTGCTGCTCACCCTCCAGCAGCTGGGTTACGTGCGTCCTGCTGAGGGCGGCTTCGAGCTGACGCCGCGCGTGCTGGAGCTTGGCATGTCTTACGTCCTGTCGCGCAACCTCTGGGAGGTCGCCCGGCCGCACATGGAGCGCCTGGTCGTTCAGACCCACGAGTCCAGCTCTATTGCCCAGCTCGACGGCTCGGACATCGTCTACGTGGCCAGGGTCGCCGTTCCGAAGATCGTCGCGCTGACCGTGACAATCGGGACCAGGTTCCCGGCCATGCAGACATCGCTCGGCAAGGTCCTGCTAGCGGCCATGCCGCTAGAGGAGGCCGAGCGAGTCCTCGCCGAGCCGAGCAGATCGGGGATCACCCCTCGCCTTCAGCCCACCGCCGAGGAACGCGCGGCCACGCTGCGGCAGATCCGTGCCCGTGGCTGGGCGCTGACCGACGAGGAACTCGCTGCCGGGATCCGGTCGGCGGCGGCCCCGCTGCGGGACGGGAACGGCCAGGTGATCGCCTCCCTGAACGTCAACACCCACGCCGCGGAGACCCCGGTCGAGGTGCTGACCGGGCAGTACCTGCCACTGCTGCTGCAGACGGCCAGCGCGATCAGCGCCGACTGGGCGGCGTACCAGGCTGCGCCGCAGGTCACCTTGGACCGGTCGGCTGCGCCGGCCGCTGCCGGCTAGGTCGGGGCGGAGCCCCAGCGCCGCCCTCCGCCGCCCGCCCCGCCACTACTGACTAGCGTCAGGCCACATCGTCCGGACATCTGTCCGACTGGCGGACACGCCGAGCGGATTCAGGCTCGCCCTCGCATTCTTCCTGGCGGCATGACGACAGGATGCGACCACCGCGAGCGGCCACAGCGCCTGCCCGGCACCGAAGAGCCGTTCCGCCAGGCCGGCCAGCCCGTCGCCGGTGATCAGCGCCACGGCGAACCAGGCCACCAGCGCGGCCAGCACCGCGACCGCACCCGCCGACACCCCTGGCCGCAGGCCCCACGGCACCGACCGCCCGCGCCGCCACGCCCCCGCCGGCCAGGCCACCACCCCGGCGCACCCCGCGGCCGCGCAGACCATATGCGGAACCGGAAAACTCGTTCCCGGGTGCTCGGGAAACACCGCCACCAGCATGCCCGCGACAGCCCCCGCCATCAGGATCAGCCGCCCCCGCACCCGGGCTGGCCGCAGCGCCAGCCCGGTCACGAACATGCACGCCCCCACCACCACGAACGTCAGCGACATCACCCACCGGTCCGTGGCACCCACCGCAGCCAGCGCACTGACCGGCTCAGCAACAGGATCAAACGAACGCGGCTGCAGTCCGCCGGCGACGCTCCACCCGGCAACCATCAGCACCGGAGCCGCAGCCGACGACACCACTCCCCACCACGGCACGTCCCGCACGATCTACCACCGTAGCTGGCCGCACCGCAGCGTTCCAGCCGCCCGCCGCGCCACCAGCCGGGATGAATAGGCTGTCTGGCCATGGCGCAAGCGTTCACCCAGCGGGAGATCCGCCGTGACGGTGTCCGCCTGAGTTACCTGGACAACGACGCGCCCGGGCCGGTCGTCGTACTGCTGCACGGGCTGGCGGGGGCAGGCGATGAGTTCACCGCGACCGCCAGCGCGGTCGGCGGCCACTACCGCTTCATCCTTCCTGACCTGCGCGGGCATGGTGCCAGCACACGACGGCCCGCAGACCTGTCCCGGGCGGCGTTCACCAGCGACGTGGCCGCGCTGATCGGCCACGTGTCGCCGGGCCGCCCGGTCGCACTGGCCGGGCAGTCGATGGGGGGTCAGACCGCGATCCTGGTCGCGGCCGCCCGCCCGGAACTCGTCGGGCGGCTGGTGGTGCTGGAAGCGAATGCCGCGGGCGGCGCCGATGCGGCGGCTATCGGGAACTACTTCCGTTCCTGGCCGCTTCCGTTCGCCTCGGCCCAGGCAGCGCTGGAGTTCCTCGGTGACGACGCGCTGTCCCGTTCCTGGGCCGACCATCTGGAGCCGGCGCCGGGCGGTGGCCTGGCCCCCCGGTTCGACGCCGACGTGATGGAGGCCATCATGACGGGCGTGGCCGAGCCCTGCTGGCGGCAGTGGCAGTCCGTCACGGCGCCGGTGACCGCGGTGTTCGCCGCGAAGAGCATGTTCAGCCCCGGCGCGCAGGCCGAGTTCGTGGCCGCCCGTCCCGGGACCCGGCACGTGGTGCTGGGATCTGGTACGCACGACGCGCACCTGGACGCGACCACCGAGTGGGCCGGGGTGCTGCGCGAAGCCCTGACCGGCCCGGCGGACTCCTGAGCCGCTATGGCCCGCGCAGCGCTCGCAGCTGCCCGGCCGTTCTCGGCTCCGCCAGCACGCCGTAAAGCGCGGCCTGATCGGTCAGCATGCCCGTCAGCACGGTGTCGCCGCCGTCCGTCCGGGCCCGCAGGGCTGGAAATGCGGAGCAGATCGTCTGGCCCAGCTGGCCGCGGACACGAACTTGATACCGCTGCGGTCCGGACTCGCGCTGCGCGCCCGTCATTGGTGAATGCGCGTGCGTGAGCCCGCGGCGCGCACGCACGCACAGGCTCCGCAGGTAGTGAGCTTGATGATGACCTTCCCCCTATCGTTCCGGCCTGGCTGCCAGGCTGGAACGGAGCGGGGTGAGCGGCAATCACCCGGTGTAGATGATTCCCGCAAACTTGTGGGCGACCTGGTGGCTGGATCCCCTTTCGACGATCTTGGACCGGAGGCCACCGCCGGAGGCGCACCGCCGGAGGCGGCCGCCGATCCAAGATCATCGATGGGGTCTCAGTTAGTGCGCGGACTCAGCACCTACTCGGGCTGCTGCTGCCATATCACCAGATCGAACTCGTTGCCCTCCGGGTCGGCGAACGTGGTCTGCGACACGCTAAACGTCATACCGCCCGTGCGGACCTCCGGGATCTTGATCTCGTTGAGCGGCCTGGCGCCCAGGCCGGTCAGCCGCTCGATCTCCTCGTCGTAGTGGTCGGTGACCAGGACAGGATGGATCCCCTTGGGCTCGGGGACATTGTGCAGAATCATCCGGGGGCCGCTGTCGGGGCCGGTGGCGTCGACCGCCGTGTCCCCGGCGACCGCGCCCGGGCTGACCGGGCGGCCGAGGGCCTTCCCCCAGAAGTCCGCCAGGGCGGCGGGATCGGCGCAGTCGATGGTCAGGGCTGCGACACTCAGACTGACAGTGGCGGTCATGATTGCTTCCTTCCGATGGGTTATCCATGGACGGCCGCGCTCGATGTACGGCACCAGCGGCGCTGGCGCCTTAACGAGGACGAGGCGTCCCGCTGACTTAAAGCGTTAACTGACAGTACCTTCATGTCACTTCACGATGCAAGTCATCAGAGCGCCGATTCACTTCAAGTTTTAAGTTATCCTGTCCTCATGGACGCCCCGCAGGAACCCCGCTGGCTCGACGCCGAGGAAAGCCAGGCCTGGCGCGCCCTGGCCAGTGCGCTGGTCAGGCTGCCCGCCGCGCTCGATGCGCAGCTGCGCCGCGACGCCAGGATCAGCCACTTCGAGTACCAGGTGCTGGCCCTGCTGTCGGAGGCGCCCGGCCGCACCCTGCGGATGAGCGCGCTCGCGACGCAGGCCGAGGGCTCGCTGCCGCGCCTGTCCCAGGTCGTCGCCCGGCTGGAGCAGCGCGGCTGGGTGCGCCGCACCCCCGATCCGGCCGACGGCCGCTACACCCTGGCGATCCTGACCGACCAGGGCCAGGCAAAGGTGACCGAGGCCGCGCCCGGCCATGTGCAGGAGGTCCGCCGCCTGGTCTTCGACCCGCTGACCAAGACCCAGTCCCGGCAGCTGCGCGAGATCAGCCGGCGCATTCTCCGCGCCATCGACCCCGACGACCACCACCCCGACGACCAGCCGCTCTCCGCCACCACGCCCGCGCAGGCGCCCTGATGACCGGCATCCTCAGCCCGGCCCGCCCGGCCGACGAGACCCAGGCGAGGCGTCCTGGGCAGATTGGCCGAGAAAAACCTCGCGTATGTCGGGACGGGCAACGATCTCGCTGGCCCGGCCGGCGATCTCGACCCGCCCTGCGACGAGAATGTAGGCCCAGTCGGACACCCCGAGCGCCTCGAACGCCTTCTGCTCGACCAGCAGCACAGCAGTGCCCGAGTCGGCGAGACGCCGAACCTGGTCCCGCAGCACCGCACGGGACAGTTCCGGCGACAAGTTGGAGGTCGGCTCGTCAAGGATAAGAACTGCCGGTTCGAGCATCAGGACCCGCGCTACCGCGAGCATCTTCCGCTCGCCTCCGCTGAGCTTGCTCGCGGTTCTGGACCGCATGTCCGCCAGCGCCGGGAATGTCGATAGCACTGCCTCGATCCTGGCGGTGAGCTGTGGCTTCGTCAGCAGATAGCCGCCCATCTCCAGGTTCTCGGTCACGGTCAGGGTGTCGAACACGTCTTTGGTTTGCGGGACGAAACCCAGTCCCATCCGGGCCAGACGGTGCCCGCGCATGTTCGTTATGTCGCGATCACCGAACGTGACCATACCGGTCATGACCGGGAGCCTGCCGGTAATGGCCTTGAGCAAGGTGGATTTGCCGGCGCCGTTCGGCCCGATCACTGAGACCACTTCCCCCGGCCCGACGCTGATGCTCACACCGGACACGATCGCAGCGGCCCCGTAACCCGCCGCGACGTCCTGGAGGCGCAGGACCGCCAACGGACGCCCCGCGTCGCCGGGCGGCGGGTGCCCGGGCAGGCCGTCGGGGCGCAGCCCACCCCCAGGCGGGCTGCCCGGCCCGCCTGGGGGCGGGCTATCCGATGAGGTAGGCATCCAGCACCTCCCGGTCGGCGCGGACCTCGGCCATGGTTCCTTGCGATATCACCCGCCCCTGCGCCATCACGATGACGGGGTCACACAGTCGTTCCACCACCGCGAGTTCGTGCTCGATCATGAGCATGGTGAGCCCTTCACCGTGCAGGTCGAGCAGGTGCTGCTCGATCCGCCTGGCCAGGGAAGGGTTCACGCCGGCCATGGGCTCATCGAGCAGCAGCAGCGCCGGGCCGGCCATCAGCCCGCGCATTAACTCGAGCAGACGTTTCTGGCCGCCGCTGAGATTTCCGGCGTACTCGTCTTCCTTGGCGGACATTTCGAATCGTGCCAGCAGTTGCCGCGCCCGCTCCACCATTTCCCGCTCATACGGTCGCCAGTACCGCTTGCCGAGCGCGGCCTGCCACAATGCCTCTCCGCGCTGGGACGGCGCAGCTACCAGCAGGTTTTCTAGCACGGTCAGTGCGGCGAACTCGCTGGAGATCTGGAAGGTACGGGTAATCCCGCGCCGGGCCACCTGGTATGAGGGCAGCCCGGTGATGTCCTGGCCCCGGTAGGAGATCTTCCCGGTGGTAGGGCGGAGAGCGCCGGCGATGACGTTGAGCACGGTCGACTTCCCGGCGCCGTTCGGCCCGATCAGGCCGGTGATCCGGCCGGGTGGGACCTCGAAGGACGCGCCGCTGACCGCATGGACCCCGCCGAACTGGCGGTGCAGGTCCCGGACCGCGAGCAGGGCACCGGCCGACTCGCTCATCTGCCGGTCCTGGTAGATGGGAGCGGTTGCCGTGCTTCGCTCTGAGCGGCCGGCGGGAAACGCCGTCGGCGCTCGGGGATGACACCGCGAGGCCAGAACCACAAGAAGACCAGGGCGAGGACGCCGACGATGATCCACTGCAGGGCGTCGATGAACCCTGGCGGGCCGAACTGGGGGACGAAACGAGTGGCTTCGAGGAAGGCGACCGGCACCAGCAGCGCCCCGACCATGACGCCGAGATTGTTCCCGGATCCGCCGACAATGACGGCAGTGAAATACACGAACGTCTCCGGGTAGAGCCAGGAGCCGGGTGACCAGGCGGAGATGAACTCGACCAGGATGGCGCCGCTGACCCCGGCGATCATGCCGCCGAGCACGAACGCCAGCATGCGCAGCCCGGTTACGTTCTTGCCCAGCGCCGCCGCGGCCTGCTCGTTGTCGCGGATCGCGCGCAGCGTGCGGCCGAGCGGCGAGCTTGTCACGATGTGCACGAGCCAGTAGACGCACAGGCAGATCACCGCAGTGATGCCGACGAACAGCCATTGGTAGCCGATGGGCGAGAGATTGACCATCGTCGCGAGCGGCTTGGGGACCAGGGCCAGCCCGTTCGGCCCGTTCACCAGCCCGACCTGGTTGGTGGCGATGCTGGTCGCGATGAGCGACACCACGAGCATGACCATCGCCTCGTAGTCGCGACGCAAGCGCCGGATGGCGAAGCTGCCCACCAGCACCGCGAGCAGGCCTCCGACCACCCCGGCCGCCAGGATGGGCAGCGGGAAAGGCCAGTGGGCGCCGCCGAGGTACTGCTGGAACCCGCCTTTGGTGGCCTGCCGAGCGTCAGAACCGCCGCGGTGTAGGCGCCGGCGGCCTGGAAGATGATGAAGGCGAAGTTGACCAGCCCGGCCACGCCGAACTGGAGGTTGAGCCCCCAGCAGGCCATCACGTCGACGCCGAGGTAGACCAGCACCGTCGAGATATAGAACTGCCAGGCGACGCTCACGCCGCGACCTCCTTGCGGGTGGCGATCTCCGGCAGGATGCCTTGCGGCCGGGCCAGGAGGACTATCACCAGGATCACGAAGGCGACCACATTCTTGTAGTCAGGGCTGATGACGGCGGCTGCCAGTTCGCTGGCGATCCCGATGACCAGGGCGCCCAGCATGGCCCCGTACGGCTGGCCGATCCCGCCGAGAACGGCCACCGCGATGATCGGGACCAGGAACTGGGCGCCGGTCGCGTCGGTGAACGAGGTCACGTTCATGACCAGGATCACGCCGGCCAGGCCGCACAGGGCACCCGAGATAGCCCATGCGAGGTCGATGACCCGGTCGGTTGCGATCCCGCAGTTGCGGGCCAGCTCAGGGTCGGCGGCGGTGGCCCGCATCGCCTTGCCGAGCTTGGTGTGGCGGAGCAGCAGGTGGATGAGGAGCATGGCCACGATCGCGATGCCGATGATGGCGATCTGGACGTTGGTGAACACCATCCCGGCGATGTGGACCGACGCGGGGCGGGACATCCGCAGGCTGAAAAAGCTCGCGCCGAAGACGGCCAGCAGGCTGTTCTGCACGATGAGGCTGACCGCGATGGTCACGATGATCATGCCGAACAGGCGTGTACCGCGCCGGACGAACGGGGTGTACAGGCAGCGGTTCAGCAGGACCGAGAAGACGGACCCGAACGCCGCGCCCGCCACCAGCGCCAGCCACACGCTGAAGCCAGCGCTGGTGACCAGATAGGCGACGAACGCGGCGGCGGTCATGATGTCGCCGTAGGCGAGGTTGAGGATGTTGGTGACGCCGAACTGGAGGGTGAACCCCACTCCGGCCACCGCCAGGATGGACGCGGTGACGATGCCGAACCCGATCGCGGGCACGAGCGTGTTCACCGCCGCCTCCGCTGCGCCCGGTGCGTGAGGCGGTGCGCTGTCACGTCAGCGCCGCCCGTGGTCGAGGTCACCGGCTGAGTGTCGCGATTTGCGCGGCCGATACCGAGCCGATCACCACCGGGTTGCCCTTCACGTATTTCGCGGCTTCGAAGGCTCCGGTCGAGTTGTGCCAGTGGTTGAAGACGATAGGCCCGCCCGCGCCGACGTACTGGATCTGCTTGCCGGCCTGCAGCGCGGCCTTCCCGGCGGCGAACGTGGTGACGACCGTCTTGCCCGGACCGGGCTCGCTGACCTTCATGATGGAGGCGTTGAAAACCTTAGGGCTGGTGCTCTTGGCCGCGACCATCGCCAGCGCCATCACGTTGACCCCGTCGTAGTACGTCATCGAGTACGGGTCGGTGCTCCACTGGCCGGGCTTGGGCACCTGTGACCCGGATGCCAGCAGGGACCGGTTGTAGGCCTGCCAGGCCGGGCCGCTCGCCGGCGCGTACGGCTGCATCCCCTCGAAGTACCTGGCCATGGCCCCTGCGCCGATCGCGCTGCTGACCGCCTTGAGCCACGGCGCCTGAAGGGTAATCTCGGTGCCGACCACGGGCAGGAGCCCGTGCAACTGCTGCAGCTCGGACAGGAAGGTCGCGCCCGTCTGCGGGTCGATCTCGGTGAAGATCACCTGCGGGCGCGCGGCGAGCAGGTTCTCGATCTCGGTACGGTAAGAGCTCTGGTCGAGCGCGACGGGCCTGTTGTACACGATGGTCCCGCCGAGCTTGGTGAAGGCGCGGACCAGCGTCGGCACGTCCGACTGAGCGCCGGCGTCGTTGCCGAACACCGCGGCGGCCCGGGTGTACCCAGCCTTGTGCGCCCAGAGCGCCATCGCGTAGCCCTTGACGTCGTCGGCCGGCGTGATCCGCCAGAAGTAGGCGTAGCTGGAGTGGTCAAAGGCCGCCTGGCCGGTGTCGACGAACATCGGCACGTGGCCGGTGTTCAGCAGCGGAACAGTGGCCAGCGCCTTCCATCGGAGCTGGGCCCGAGAACGCCGATCAGCGACGTCTCCGTCGCCATCATCTTCTGCGCAGCGGGCACGGCGTCGGCCGGATCCCCGCGCGTGTCCTCCTGGGCGCAGCTCAGCTGGTGACCCAGCACCCCGCCGCTTGAGTTGATCAGCCGGACGGCCGGAACGCAGCCACCGACCATTTCCGGCCCGAATGCCGCGTCCGGCCCGGAGAACGGGTTGAACTCCCCCACCACCAGCGTCGACGACGTAGAGCCACCGCCACTGGCGCCATTCGATGAACTGCAGGCGCCAGCGGCCAGGAGTGCAAGCGCCGCTCCCAGTGCTGTCACGGCGATTCGCATAACGCACCTCCGGATGATGAACTGCCAGCAGCGCGTCAGGCTTCGAAGCCATCCCGGCGGTCAAGCAACGCCACGGCCTCGAAGTAGCGGCGGCGCACCGTGTTGATGAGCACGGTGCCTAAGTTGTCGAGCACCTGCTCGGACTGCTTGATCACGTCGCCGGATCGCTGATGCGGATCATGAGCGGACTCGGGTGAAACCCATTGCAGGGGTTGAGGTCCTGCGGGCACGCGGAGACCGACACGATCGCGTCCATCAGCGTGCGCAGCACCAGCTTGTCCCCAGGCCGACCGGTGGGGACCTCATTGCCGAACCTCCGGTCCGGGTGAATGGGGGCGTTCTGGAAGAAGTTGAACGGATCGGGGATCTGCCACTCGGCGATCCCCCACGGCTCCAGCGCCTCAGTGAAATTGGTCCGGCAGCTGCGATGGCCCTCGGTCTTGTAGTCAAGCCGATACCGCCGGTCGTCGCACATCGAGGTGATGACGTCGTTCCTGCCCACGTCATCGCGCAAGATCTCAAACATGGGGTTGCGCCAGTTGCTCTCCAGGCGGTCCCCCACCTCCACGGTCAGCCGCAAGATGGCGGAACGGGTGTGCGTTGTCGACAGCCACTCGGTGCGGTTGAGTTCCGCGAAGGCAACGAAATCGGCGACCTGCTGCCCCTCGACATCAACGATCTCCACCAGCTGATCCGCCCGGGCGACGAAAGCGGTACCGTGCCCGCCAGGAACCAGGATCTCCTGCCACCCCGGATCCGGTCCTAATTCGCCGACCGCCGACTGGTCCCTCACCTTGGCTTCTTCACTCATAGCGAGGATTGTGCGTCATATGTAATAGGGGGTCAAGGTCCGTCGGACTTGCCGGAATGGGCACGATCCGTAACACCCGTACACCGCCGGCCCACCGGCAACACCGACGATTTCCCTCGCCGGGGGACCCGCTGGTTCCGCGACTGGTTCTACCCGCTCCCACAGCCCCAAGCCGGGCAAGCACCTGCGCCGCTCACACGTTTACGCAGGCCAGACACCCTGTGATGGCTCCCGCGATAGGACTCGAACCTATAGCCTGCCGGTTAACAGGAGCCTTATCCCGGCCGGGAATCACCTACGCGGTGCGGCACTGTCAGCCCGTCTCACCTGCATCGGAACTGGTTGCGGGCTTCTCCATGGATTCTATCAGCGGTGCCACTTCGTACCGCATGATGCCATGTCGTTCGTGGTAATCGCGTGGGGCACGCACACCCCGGCCAGCGGCCTGTGGGCGTGCTGTGGGCGTGCTGTGGGCGGCGGCACCCGCCAGTTGACCATGGCCAGTACACCCTCCGCGCCTGGCACGGGACTGGCCCGGCAGACACATAACGCCCACTATGGATGCCGACCAATGCGATAGGCATATGTGAGCCCGTGTGCGCAGAACATCTGTTATGAGCAGTTACAAGCGAAGTTCGCGCCCTGTCTTCGCTTGCCGAATCAGGATGATCGCGCGGCAAGCGCCGCTGGCTGCGGCACGAATTACGGCGTACCGTGCACAGCTCTCCGTCGGCCGATCTAAGCACGTACGAGGATCGCATACCACTCCCGGTAGTGACCGGGATGGTGCCGATCTTGCTGCCAATGCGGCGGCAGCAGGGTTTTGGCGCAGTACACGGGTAAGACACCCTGACCCGCTGCGTTTGTCGTCAGATCGAGATCGCGCCGGAGTGCTGGATGTACCGATGCGCCGCAGTCGAGCCCTCGAACCGGGTGGCACGCGAGGTGTAGGGGGCCACGTTGGACCTGGTCACCAATTTCTGGCCGGTATCGGCGGAGGACGGCGTAATCAGCCCGCCGGACAGCTGCCACAGGTAAAGGTACAACGTGGGCAGGAAGCCCTGCAGGTACGGCGATTGGTCGACGGTGAAGTCTAGGTGGCCTGCCTTGATCGCTGTGAGGGTCTGCGGCTCGAGATCGAAGCCGCCTGCCGCGACCTTGCCACTCAGCCCGTATTTGGCCAGCGAAGCACCGATTAGCGCAGTGTCGCCGCCGTCGACCGCGAAGATGCCCTGGATTTCGGAGCCGTGGGACTTGATGAACTCGGCGACTACGCTAGTCTCCTGGGCGACCGAGTTGCCTGCGTCCAATCCCTTGCTTCCGAACATGATGGTCATGCCCGCGGCCCGTAGCGCCGCCACCGCGCCATCCAGCCGTGGCTGGATGTTCAGCGAGCCGGGCTGGGCGATGACGCCGACCACGGTGTCGCCCTTATGTATAAGCGAGGCGAGCCGCGTGCCCACTGCCAGGCCGGACGCGTACAAGTCCTGGCCGACGTAAGCCAGGCCGCTGGTCGGGTCGGCTGCGGAGCCGTTCGCGTTGTAGGTGACGATCGGAATGCCCTGCGCTAGCGCGCTGTCGATCGAGCTGACGAACGCCGTCGCGTCCACCACCGTGGTGGCTATACCGGGCGACTTCGCGGCGACGGCGGCGTTCAGCGTGGAAAGCATGGTCGGAACCGTCGACTGGGCCGACGACGCACCGGTCCAGGCAGGGTCGGGCAGGCCGAGCAGGCTGGCGCAGTCGGCGAGGCCATACCGGGTGGGCGTAAAGAACTGGTTGTCCGTCACATGGTTGACGAAGGTGAATTTCCACCTCGGGGTGGCCGGGAAATCGCCCGCCACGGCCCTGGCGGCTGAGGCCGCGCCACCCCGGGAACTCGTGCACGCCGCGATCAGGGCGGAGGCGGCCGCGGTGGCGCTGAACAGCCCTGCCCCTGCGATCAGCCGACGGCGGGCGGGCCCGTCCTTCATGTTCAGGGTCTCGATCGCCTCGTCGACTACCGGGGCGATTTTGTTCCTCAATGTCAGGACCTCCAGAAGCCTTCAGGATCCTCGGGGGGCACGAGCTGCCGGTGTCAGCGCCTCGCCGACCGCCTCGACCAGCAGTGTCACCTCGTAGGAGACAAGGTCCGTGTCGCACTGGGGATCGGCGAGGACGGCCAGGCTGGATCCGTTGCCGATTATCTTGATGAGCATCAGCCCGTCATCCATCTCCACCAGCGCCTGAGTGGGTGACCCGGTCTGCAGGATCTGCCCGGCAGCCCTGCATCAGACTGGCCAGCCCGCAGATGACCGCCGCGAACTGCTCGGCGAAAGCAGGCGGGATCCGCTCCGACTGGCGCCAGTAGCAAGCCGTCCGCCGACACCACGACCGCGTGCACCGCATGCGGCACTCGTCGGGTGAAATCGCTGACGAGCCAGTTCAGATCCCGCGGGTATACGCTGCTCACCGATCCGTTTTCCTGCCTTCTGCGGAGCTTGCCCGACCCTCAGCCCGGCGGGATCCGCGCTGAAAGCCGGCCAGGCGGCTGCGGGCCGCCTCGGGCGATCGCGGCGGCAGCATCGGCCGGTGTCTGCCTCTCGGTCGCCCGTCGCCCAGACGGCCGTCCGGGGGCTGGCGGCCGCCCGCGGATCCGGGGAGGAGGTTGGCATGCGGGATGCGCACAGGCATCCCGGCGACCGTGCGATCGCCGCGGACCGGGTCGGCGATGATCTGGGCGGCATGCCGACCTTCAGCCCAGACGCCCGTTACCGGGTACGCCAGCGCCCCCCGGCTGCGGGACCGCGTCCGTGGCGGCCCGCTGTGATCGCGGTACCTGTTACGGGCGGCCATGGTTTACGTGAACCAGTCGTAGCTCGCCGACTCGGCTCCCTGCGCTACTCTCGCTGGTGCCAGCGCCGGTCCCATGGCGGACGCGGTGACGGCATCCGGCCGGCCGGTGGCGGCCCTGGCCGCCGGTATCGGAGCCGATGGCAGCGGCTTGCTGGCCGGGCATGCGCCCGGCCTGGAGGGAGGCGAGCCGTTGCGGCATGTCGCCGTGCTGGCTGGTTCCCCGCTCGGCGATGCTGTCCGGCAGCCATACCAGGGCGGTCAGCCCTTGCGGGGTTCCTGCACGCAGCTGGACTCGCACCCCGTGCCGTTCGGCCAGGCGTGCCACCGCGAACAACCCCATGTGCCGGGATACCGATTCGTCGATGGCGGGTGGATCATCTAGCCGCCGGTTCATCTCCGCCAGCCGTTCCTGGGAAACGCCGACGCCGACGTCGCTGATCTCGATCAGGACGCCCCCGCTAGGCAGCTCCTCGGGCTGAGACACCACACCTGGGTGTCGCTGGCGGAGAACACCGTGGCGTTCTCGATGAGCTCGGCGAGCAGATGGACGATGTCGGACACCGCGTGCCCCGGGACTAGGAGCCCAGGCTGGATGCTTAGCGTCACTTTGCTGTAATGCTCGATCTCCGATAGCGCGGCCCGGACCACATCGGTGAGCGGGACCGGGTGACTCCACTTCCGCGTCACCCTCATGCCCAGCGAGCAGGAGAAGGTTCTCGCCGTTGCGCCGCATCCGGGTGACCAGGTGGTCCATCGCTGAACAGGTCGGAGAGCCGACCAGGATCAGCCTCGGTCTGCTCCAGGGAATCGATCAGTTGCGCCAGCCGCTCGATCAGCGACTGGCTCCGCCAGGACAAGCTGACAAACATCGCGTTGAAGCTGCCACGCAGGAGTGCTTCGTTCCCGGCCAGCCGCACCGCCTCCGCATGTACCTGGTCGAACGCGCGGGCGACCTGGCCGATCTCGTCCGCCGACAGCACGTCGATCGGCGACACCTCGAGGCTGGCAGCAGACTCGGGAGTCTCACTGAGCTGCCGGACACGCTCAGGCAGCTTCACTGTAGCGATATCGAGCGCGCCTTCCCGCAGCCTGCGCAGCGGGAGGACCAAGGACCTGGCGACAGCCAACGTCGCGAGCAGCACAAGAATCAAGGAAGGCCGCCGCCAAAATTCCGAGCCGACCAGCGCGGCCTGCTCCGCGCCCCGCTGCAGGACCTGGGCCCGCGCGACGACATTGCCGGCTATCCCCAGCTCGACAGTCTGCATCTTGTTGATCGTGGCGGAAATCGCCGTGTACCACTGACCAGGCGCATCCCGCGCGCTGATGTTCAGGGCGCCAGTACCGATGTCCAGGCTGCCGGTACTGTCGACATACTGCTCGATGTCCGAGTGCCTGTTTGACCGCCGTCCCGGCGACGACCCGGTTGAACGAGCTTTGTTCGGCCGGAGTGGCGGTTGCGTCGAACGCCGTCGCGTCAGCGCCTTGCCCCGCCACTGCGGTGACCAGCGCCTGTTGCTCGGCGTTGGCGAACGACCTCTTCGTGAACGCGTTGAGAAGTATGGCGCGCTGCTGGGCTACCTGGTCCTTCTCCAGGGACAGCGAGTTCAGCGTCTGCACGTCGCTGGTAAGGGCAGGATCATCGGCGCCCAGCGCGATCTGGCCGTTTAGGGCCATCAGGTCATCAATGGGCACCGAGTAGTCAGCGATCACCAGCAGCGCGGACGTGCTGTTCTGGGCCGCGTGGCGCAGCTGCGGCAGACTGGCGAGGGCGGACCGCACCCCGGCCGCTTTCGCCTGGATGCCCGCCGGGAAGGACCCGCCGATTCCCGCGACCTGTGTCTGAACCTTCGCCGTTACCGTGTCCGTTGCGTCGTACCAACGCTGAAGGACCCCGGGGTTACGGACAGGAAGACTGCCGCATGTCTCGTCCCTTTCATCCTGCAAGGCCTGCGTCAGGATGGTGACCTGCTGCCCGAGGCGGGCGAGTTGCGATACGCGGCTAAATTGCGCCGCGCTGTCGGCCGCCGCCGCAACGCGCAGGCCGCCGAAGACCAGGCCCATCACGAGCGTCAGCAAGATCACCGCGAAGAGGCGCCTCGACACCGGCCAGTTCTCCAAGGCCAGAACACGTGAACCCAGGAAATCGGCGGTCGCCGGTAGTGGCTCCCTGCGGCCGTCAGGGTCACTGGCGGGCGGTCCCGCACTGAGCTTGCCGTGACTTCCCATCGCCCCCCCGGCAACGCACGGTTTCAGTCTCCTGGCCGCTGGCGGCACCGATAGGCCAAGAACGACTCACAACTAAGGGTCTGAAGCATGATCAGTTCATGTAATGGCAACACTAAGCCTCGGATGTCCCAAACACAGGATTTCGCCAGAAAGCAGGCCACTGTGTTGCCAGACGCGGACGCATGACGGACGGCCGCTGCCATCCAAGTGCCTCGCCCGGCCAGATCGGCGATGGCCGACAGCACCGCGCCGTGGCTGAGTGAGCGCGGCTGGCACATTGGCTGGTTCTTCTTGACCACCAGGATGTAGTGCGCGTTCTTGCGGGTGACCAGGAACTCGGCGTGCTCGCGCTGGGTATGCAGCGCATCAGCGGTGACGACGGCGCCGGCTCAGGTCCAGCGGCTCCAGTAGCGGCGCGAACTGGGTGATCTCATTGGTCTTGCCGTCCACCCTGGCCTGGGCGAGCACCGCGCTGGCCTGCTGATCGGCGGCGGCCAGCAGGTGCGCGGCCTGCCCGTCCGCGCTGGCGTGCCGGGTGCCGCGCACCGCCTTGCCATCCACCGCCACCGCCCGCCGCGGGCGCCGCCCGGGCGCTGTTCCTGATCAGCGGCCCGCAGCCGTCCGGCAAGCCACGATCCCACCGCGGCGTCCAGCGCTGCGGCATCGACTGCCTCCAGGACCCGCCGGATGTGGCCTCCTCCGGCGGCTCGAACCGCCCGGTGAGCGGATCACGGCGGATCCCCAGCCCGGCCAGGACCAGCGGCGGCGCGTCCGCGATCCACTCACCGATCGCGGTCAGCGATCGCGCCCCGGCCAACACCGCCGCGATCGCGGCCAGTAACAACGAGGCCAGCGTGTGCCGCACTCCGCGCGGGTCACGCGGATCAGGCACCAGCGCCAGGTATTCCAGCCAGTCCGGGGCACTGGCCTGAGCCAGCTCAGCGCGATCACAGGCGGACAGGTCCTGAAGCTGCTCCACGACAGCGCTGATCGGGGATGATGGATGGGCAGGCACGGTCTTCCGTCGTGATCATGATGCGTCGACAACCACATGATCTTGGGAGCCGTGCCTGTACTGCTCCCCGACACGCCGACGCGAGGCGTGATCACCTGACGAGGCCGTAAGAGCGACCGGCCGCAGAACGCCATGTAAACAGGCCGCGGCGCACCCGGCGCAGACCCATGGCCAGGTGTAGCCAGCGCCCAGCAAGCCAACCCGGAGCCGACCCTCGACGTCGTTGACCAGGCACTTCACACTCTGGACACGTCAGACGCACAGCATGCCGTCACGCCCCAGGGCGCGCTCGAAAAACGCTGTACTCATGCCGCTGTCTTGTCCTCAGACCAAGATCACCACAAAAGCGCACAACTTCGGGCTCATGCCGCACCTGCGAGCGCCACCGGCACTCAGACATTCATGCAGGTCAGAGACCTGCGATGGGCTCCCGCGATAGGACTCGAACCTATAACCTGCCGGTTAACAGCCGGCTGCTCTGCCAATTGAGCTACGCGGGATTGCCCGACCCTCCAGCCGGAGCCGACGGACCGCCGTTATCGCGGTCACCAGGTTAGCGCACCACGCGAGCACCCGCGCACCGCGCGCCCGGCCCCGGGATCCAGCCGCGCATAACCGGCGCCACCACGGGCATGTAGGAGTGTCACAGCTGGGCGCCGCGGCACGCCACTCGGGGGCACCAGGAGCGCTGCGCCGAGTCGCCGAGGAGAGGTGCAGATGGGTAAATACCGGTTCAGCTTCATCGCCGGCCTGACGACCGGGTACGTCCTGGGCTCGCGGGCGGGCCGGGAGCGATACGAGCAGATCAAGAAGGCCGCGCGCAGCTTCGCGGAGAACCCGACCGTGCAGCAGGCCGCCGGGGCGGTTCAGGCCCAGGCCACCGGCCTGGCGTCGACGGCCGGGACCAAGATCAGCGACGGCGTTCGCGAGCGGGTGCCGGGCCGGCGGCACAACGGCCACGGGAGCCACGAGAGCAGCGGGTATACCACTTTGAGTGAGGGCAAGAAGTAGCCCGAACGCACTGTAGCCGGGCGCCGGTCGGCCACCGCCGGCTGGCGGCCGGCCGGGCTCAGGCCAGGTACTCCTTGAGCATCTGGGCCCGGCTGGGGTGGCGCAGCTTGGCCAGGGTCTTGGACTCGATCTGCCGGATGCGCTCGCGGGTCACGCCGAACTCCCGGCCGACCTCCTCCAGGGTGCGCGGATGACCGTCGGTCAGCCCGAAGCGCAGCTGGATGATCCGCTGCTCGCGGATTGACAGGTTGTCGAGCACCCGCTCGAGCTGGTCCTGCAGCATGATGAACGCGGCCGCCTCCATGGGCACGACCGCGTCCGCGTCCTCGATGAAGTCGCCGAGGTCGGAGTCCTCCTCGCCGATCGGCGACTGGAGGGATACCGGCTCCTGGGCGATGCGCTGGATCTCGGCCACCCGGTCGGGGTGCAGGCCCATCTCAGACGCGATCTCGTCCGGGGTGGCCTCCCGGCCCAGGTCCTGGTGCAACTGACGCTGGATGCGGGCCATCTTGTTAATCGTCTCAACCATGTGCACGGGGATCCGGATGGTCCGGGCCTGATCGGCAATGGCCCTGGTAATGGCCTGGCGGATCCACCACGTGGCGTAGGTGGAGAACTTGTAGCCCTTGGTGTAGTCGAACTTCTCCACGGCCCGGATGAGCCCGAGGTTGCCCTCCTGGATCAGGTCCAGGAAGACCAGGCCGCGGCCGATGTAGCGCTTGGCGATGGACACCACGAGCCGCAGGTTGGCCTCGATCAGCCGCTGCTTGGCCCGCAGGCCGTCGGCGGCGACCAGGGACAGCTCGCCCATCAGGACGCCGTGCCCGTTGCTGGCCGGGAACCCGCGCTGGAGCTTCTCCTCGGCGAACAGCCCGGCCTCGATGGCCTTGGCCAGCTCCACCTCGTCCTGGGCGGTCAGCAGCGGCACCCGGCCGATCTCCCGGAGGTAGATCCGCACCAGGTCGCCGGTAGCGGCGACCCGCCGGGCGCTGTCGTCGCCGACGGGGCGGACCTCCTCGACCTCCTCCGGCAGCGCCTCGATCACCTCCACGCCCTCGTCGGCGAGGAGCTTGAGCACCTCGTCGACGGCCCGCTGGGTGAACTCATGACGGTCGAACGCGGCGGCCAGCTCGGACATGGCGATCGTCCCGCGTTCTCGCGCCTGAGCGATGAGATCTGCTACCTGATCGGCACGGGGGGGCGCAGCCGTAACGCTCATGGGGACAAGTGTGCGTCACAGAACGGCCGTTGCGTGGTTACAATATTGTTACCTTAACGGTAGTGCTCCGGCCGGCCCATCGTGTGCATGCCATTACTCAGAGGGCATCGGCGGCCGGGCCGGACAGCACCTTCCGGCGCTGCTCGAGCGCCACCAGATCGCCGAACATCTTGTTGTAATCGCCCTGCTCGGTGACGGGGTTGAGGCGCTGGAGGCGCGACTTGATCGCGGCGATCTGCCTGCTGACGGCGAGTTCCTCGACCCGGGCCAGCACCTCGCTCGCGTACCGGGCGTCGGGCTCGCCGTCGGCGCGGGGCGCGCGGGCGGGCTCCACGGCGAGCTGGGTGATGAACGCGCGCACGCCGTCGTCGGGCGCGGCGTTGCGCAGCTGCTCGGCCCACTCCCGGCCGCCGGCGGCCGCCGAGAGCGCCCCGCCGCAGCTGCCGATGACCGCGAAGGCGGCCGAGTGCACGGCGGCCGCCGTAAAGCAGCCGGCGCCCAGGGCGTCGAACGCCGGGCCGCACAGGGCCGGGCGCTGCACGGCCAGCTTGAGCGCCTCGCGCTCGATCTGCGTAACCGGATCGCGCAGGTCGTAGGGCGGCCCGTCGCCGTCGCGGGGCTGGGGCACGCTGCCGGCCTGCCCGTTCGCCGCCTGCCCGTTCGCGGCCCGTCCGTTCGCGGCCCGTCCGTCTGGCGGCCTGGCCGCCACGCTGGCCGCGCGCCTGCGGCCGGTCCCGGCCGTTGCTCGGCGCCGGGCCGGAGTGCAGCCGGACGCGCTCGAGCACGAAGCGCTCGTCCATCATCCCGAGCCACCGGTCCAGGCTGATCGCGTACCGGCCGCGCAGGCCCTGGTCCTTGATCCGGCCGACGATCTTCGCCGCGTCGTCCAGGGCGGCCAGGCGGCCCTCGTTGGTGTCCAGGTTGTGCCGGGCCAGCTCGCTGCGGATGGCGAACTCGAACACCGGCACGCGCTGGGCGATGAGATCGCGCACAGCCGCGTCACCGTGCTTGATCCGCAGGTCGCAGGGGTCGAGCCCGTCGGGCTGCACGGCGACGAAGGTCTGGGTGACGAACCGCTCCTCCAGGCTGAACGCGCGCAGCGCGGCCTTCTGGCCGGCGGCGTCGCCGTCGAAGGTGAAGATGACCTCGCCCAGGAACTTGTCGGAGTCCATCAGCAGCCGCCGCAGGATGCCGATGTGGCCCTCGCCGAACGAGGTGCCGCTGGTCGCCACGGCGGTGCCGATGCCGGACAGGTGGCAGGCCATCACGTCGGTGTAGCCCTCCACGATCACCGCCTGGCGGCGCTGGGAGATCTCGCGCCGGGCCAGGTCGGAGCCGTAGAGCACCGAGCTCTTCTTGAACAGCGGGCTCTCGGGGGTGTTCAGGTACTTGGGGCCGTCGTCGTCGGCGCGCAGCTTGCGGGCGCCGAACGCGATCACGTCTCCGGTCAGGTCGGCGATGGGCCAGATCAGCCGGCCGCGGAACTTGTCGATCAGGCCGCGCCGGCCGCTGCTGGCCAGGCCGCCGGTGAGCAGCTCCTGATCGGTGAAGCCGCGGCCGCGCAGGTGCCGGGTCAGCACATCCCAGCCCGCGGGCGCGAAGCCGACCCCGAAGTGCTCGGCGTCGGCGCGGGTGAAGCCGCGCGAGGTCAGGAAGTCCCGGCCGGGCGCGGCGTCGGGGGTGGCCAGCTGCTCGGCGTAGAAGTCAGCCGCGGCGCGGTGGGCCTGGAGGAGCCGGCGGCGCAGGGTCTGCTCCTGGCCGGGCACGTGGCCGCCCTGCTCGTAGCGCAGCTCGATGCCGATCCGGGCGGCCAGCCGCTCGACGGCCTCGGCGAAGCCCAGGCTGTCGATGCGCTGCACGAACTTGATGACGTCGCCGCCCTCGGCGCAGGAGAAGCAGTACCACAGGCCGCGGGCCGGGGTGACGTTGAACGACGGGGTCTTCTCCTCATGGAACGGGCACAGCCCCTTGAGCGAGCCGCCGCCGGCGTTGCGGAGCTGGAGGTACTCCCCCACCACGTCGTCGATGGCCGACCGCTCGCGAACCAGAGCGATGTCCTCGTCGCGTATCCGGCCTGGCACCCTTAAGCATCCCCGTCCTGCGTCACCCAGTCCCGGCGAGTCTAGTCCCGCCGGCTGTCAGTCCGGCCCCAGTCCGCGCGGCCCGCGGCGTCACCGCAGGCCGGGTCGCCGTACGGGCGGTTTAGAGTGACCTGATACCGTCCGGGCGTGGCCAGCCTGCTCGTGCTCTGGGATGTCGATCACACCCTCATCAACGCCGGCGGCGTCGGCATTCAGGTCTACGAACAGGCGTTCCGCGAGCTGTACAGCCTCGAGGTGCCGTCCGTGCGGATCAACATGGCCGGCCGCACCGACCGCGCCATCGCCATCGAGATGCTCACCGTGGCCGGCCTGCCCGACCCGCACGGCCGGGTGACCGAGTTCCAGGCCGTCCAGGCCGCCTACGCGCCCGAGCTGGCCGCCGAGTTCGCGGCCAAGGGCCGGGTGCTGCCCGGCGTCCGCGAGGTGATCGCGGCCATCGCGGCCAGCCCGCGGCCGGGGCTGCGGATTATCCAGTCGCTGCTCACCGGCAACGTTCGCGAGCTGGCTAACGTCAAGCTGGGCTCGCTGGGCCTGACCGAGCACCTGGACCTGGACGCGGGCGCCTACGGCACCGAGAGCGAGATCCGGGCCGACCTGGTCCCGGTGGCCCGCCGCAACGCGGCCGAGCGCTACGGCGAGGACTTCAGCGGCCTGGCCACGGTGCTGGTCGGCGACACCCCGCTCGACGTGGAGGCTGCGCTGGCCACCGGGGCCCGCGCCGTCGGCGTGGCCACCGGCGGCTTCACGGTCGAGGAACTGCTGGCCGCGGGCGCCCACGCCGCCCTCCCCGACCTCTCCGACACCCCCCGGGCCCTGACCGCCATCCTCGGCCCCGCCTAACCCGCCCCGCCCCGCTCAGCCCAGCCCAGCCCCGCCCCGCTCGGCCCAGCCCCGCCCCCCACGCCCAGCCCCGCCCCAGCCCCAGCGCCGCGCCCGGCCCCGCCCCAGCCCCAGCGCCGCGCCCGGCCTTCATGATCGTGACCGGTTGACCGCAGACTTTTGCGGCGACCGGTCACGATCATGCGGGTTCTCGTCGGCACGAGGGCGACCGTGCAGTTAGCGCCGCAACGGTGCACCGCGGGGGCGGCGCCACGTTCGCGCAGCACGCTGGCCACCTGCTGCGCGACCTCGCACGGCCTCAAAGTGACGTCAGCCCAGCTATAACGGAGCGTCAGGATGCCGACGGCGGCGTGCGCATTGTCCCGGCGAACGTCGGCCCAGCGCTCCTCGGCGGGGTGCGCGATCTGGCCGTCCAGTTCAACCGCGAGCCGGGCTTCGGCATAAAGATTGTCGAGGAAGCGGGTCCTTGACCGCACGACAGTCTTCACCTGCCGCTTGGCCGCAGGCAGGCCGTGGGCCCGTTCGACATCGCGGATGTAGCGGTGCTCCAGCAGCGAATGAGCTCCGTCGCGCACGTCAGCCAGGATCGTCTTGAGATCGGCTCGCCACCGCATCTTGGCCCGGTCATCTAGCGCCCGGCCCAGGCGTGCGGCGGTGGTCAGCCGACGGCCCACGGCGCGAGACAGCCAGCCGCAGGCCGCGTCCAGGCTGACCGCCGTCTGCACGAGATCGAGCACGGTTTCCTCGACCCGGGTCCGGGGCGGGAGCTGGGTGGGATGGGTGGCTGGGCCAATCCGGACTGACCGATGAACAAGCACTCCCCGGACGGGCTCCGGATGACGATCGACCGGAACGGTCACGTGAATGACCTGGCTCGGTGTATCGGTCAGGCCGACAAGCTCGGCCGCGGTCTGGTGACTGAGCGCCGCACCGGGACCGGCCCGCAGCACGGCTGCCCACAGCAGAGCCTCCCGGCCGAGGTCCCCGGTAAAGGTCGCGTAGACACCGCGGTGAACGGCATGCCAGCTTCGCGACCGCAGCCGGTTCTCGACGGCGTCCGCCGTCAGGCCGCAAGCCAAGGCCTGACGGCGCGAGACGACTTGGGCCTGGCGATCCAGCAGTTCGGACCAGCCCGGCGGGAAGTCTGCCCTCATACGGCCAGGGTGACTCGCGCCCTGGGCGAGTCCAACCGCAAAAACCCTTCTGTGGATACAGCGGCACGCTGTGGAAAACCTCGGGCGACCTCATGATCACGACCGTTTTTCCGCAGATTTTTGCGGCGAATCGGTCATGGAAGTTGACGGCTCTTGGTGGTCACCAGAAGCCAGGCCCCGGCTAGCTCACGGCGTCCTGGACCTCGCCCGTGGCCAGCACCGCCGGGCGGCCGGTGATCCGGCTGGCTACCAGGTAGCCCGCACCGGCCACGACGAAGCCGACGATCCACGAGATGTCGGCCCCGCCGAGCACGCTGACCATCGGCCCGACGTAGAGCGTCTGGTCCAGGAACGGCACCTGCGCGGCGAGCGCGATCACGTACGGGATGATCGCGGTCAGCCGCCAGCCGCCGTAGGCACCCGACGGCGTGAAGAACGACCGCACGTCATAGCGGCCCTTCTTCACGATGTAGAAGTCGATGAGGTTGATCACGCTCCACGGCACGAAGAAGAACAGCAGCACGTTGATGAAGTCCTCGAACGAGGTCAGGAACGTCTTGTAGCCCAACTCGGCCAGCACGGTGCCGATGATGAACACCAGCAGCAGGCCGACCACCCTGGCCGTGCGCGAGGCCGCCACCTTCTGCCAGGTGCTGCGCACGCTCTCCACCGCCAGCATGCCGGTGTAGGCGTTCAGCGCGTCGCTGCCCAGCAGGCTGATGGCCAGGATGGGCAGGATCCACTTGCCCGCGATGATGCCGATGGAGGCCACGCTCGAGGCCTGCGGCGCCACGGCGGTGATGTAGATGCCCAGGCCCGCGTACAGGCAGGTGCCTAGCGCGTTGCCGCCGAACACGGCCCAGTAGGTGCGCGACGCGCTGACGTTCCTGGGCAGGTACCGCGAGTAGTCCGAGACGTACACCGCCCAGCCCAGCATGTTCATGAAGAACAGCCCGACCGCGGCGATGAAGATCGGGAAGCTGGACAGGTGGGTGCCGCCCATGCCCTTGGCCAGCGGGTCCCCGCTCGTCGCCGTCATGATCACGGCCACCAGCAGCGAGACGCCCAGCAGCACGGTCAGGTAGGGCTGGATCCGGTGGATCCAGTCGTAGCCGAAGATGGCCAGCAGCACGGCCGGGATGGTCACGATGATGATCCACACCGGGATGCCGGCCGCCCCTCGGGCCCCGGCTGCGCGCCGAGCTCTGACCAGGGAGGTCGCGGCCGAGCTGGGCGGCAAGCTAGCCCGCTACGCCTGACCTTCCCGGCTAGGCCAGCAGGTCACCCAGGGGGACGTCGGGGTCGGCCAGGCGGGCCGCGTCCACTGCGGTCCTGGCCCGGATCAGCCGCTGGATGTCGTCGTTGACGTCCCAGACGTTCACGTTCATGCCCGCGACCACCGCGCCGGAGCTGAGCCAGAACGCGACGAACTCCAGCGCCTGCGGGTCGCCGCGGAAGACGATCTGGTCGTAGCCACCCGGCTCGGGCAGCCCGGCGGTCTCCATGCCCAGCTCGTACTGGTCGCTGAAGAAGTAGGGCACCCGGTCGTAGGAGACCGGCTGGCCCAGCATGGCCCGGGCCGCCGCCGGGCCGCCGTTGAGCGCGTTGGCCCAGTGCTCGACCCGGATCCGCCGGCCGAACAGCGGGTTGACCGCGTTGGCGATGTCGCCCGCGGCGAAGATGTCGGGGTCCGAGGTGCGCAGCGACTCGTCGGTCAGGACGCCGTTGTCGACCTCCAGCCCGGCGTCGGCGGCCAGGCCGACGTTGGGCGCGGCGCCGATGCCGACCACCACCACGTCGGCGGGCAGCTCAGCCCCGCCCGACGTCACCACCTGGCGCACGACCGCGCCGTCGCCGCGCAGCTCGCTGATGCCCTCGTCGTGCCGGAACTGGACGCCGTGGCTGCGGTGCAGGCCGCCGAAGATCTCGCCCAGCTCGGGCCCGACCTGCCGGTGCAGCGGAGTCGGTGCCGGCTCGACGACGGTGACCTGGCAGCCCGCCTGGCGGGCGGCGGCGGCCGTCTCCAGGCCGATCCAGCCCGCCCCGGCGATGACCACGGTGGCGCCGGGCTGGAACGCGGCCGACAGCGCCTGGCTGTCACCGAGCGTGCGCAGGTACAGCACGCCCTCGAGGTCGGCGCCGGGCACCGGGAGCCGGCGCGGTGAGGAGCCGGTGGCCAGCAGCAGCCGGGTGTAGCCAACCGCCGAGCCGTCCTCCAGGTGCACCTGGCGCTCGGCCCGGTCGACCGAGGTGACCCGGGTGCCCAGCCGCAGCTCCACGCTGTTGTCGGCGTACCAGCCCGCGTCGTGCACGAACACCGAGCCCGGCTCCGCCTTGCCCAGCAGCAGGTCCTTGGACAGCGGCGGCCGCTCGTAGGGGCGCTCGTGCTCGGCGCCGATGAGCACCACCGCGCCGGCGAACCCCTCCTCCCTCAGGGCCTGCGCCGCCTTGGCTCCGGCCAGGCTGGCGCCCACGATCACATAGGTCTCGACTGCGGGCATGGGGTGCTCCTCCGGTTCACGACGGTGTGTCAGCGGCCCCGCATAGCTGATCATGCCAGGAGTTGGCCGAGGCATCGGTCAGCGAGGCGATCTGGTCGATCACTACCCGGTGCCGGGCCTGGTCGGTCGCCGCGGCCGCGAACGCGGCCGCGAACATCGGGTCCAGCGTTCCGGGCGCCCCGGCCCGCACGGCCTGGGTCAGCTCGTGGATGACCTCGCGCTCGCGGGCCTGCTGCGCGGCGGCGCCCGGCCTGCTCATCACGTAGTACGCGGTGACGCCCTTGAGCAGCGCGCACTCCAGCCGCTGCTGGCGCGGCACGGTCAGGTCCGCCGCGTACCTGGTCAGCGGCGGCGAGCCGGCCGGCCGGGTGGCCTGCTCGGCGGACCCGCAGAACCGGCCGATCAGCTCGCTGGTCAGCGACTTGACCGCGGCCGCCGTCTGCAGCCCGCCGTCGAAGCTCCAGGGCCAGCAGTCCAGGTCCAGCAGGCGGCCGAACACCTCGCCCAGCTCGTCGGTGCTGGCCGAGCCGGGCGCGCAGTAGCTGGTCAGCGTGAGCTGCGCCACCGCGGCGCGCTCGGCCGGGTCGCGCAGCTGGCCGAGCTGGATCAGCCCGGCGTGCAGGCCGTCCTCCAGGTCGTGCACCGAGTAGGCCACGTCGTCGGCCCAGTCCATGACCTGGGCCTCCAGGCTCGGGCGGCCGTCCGGCGCCCCGGCCCGGATCCAGCCGAACACCTCCGCGTCGTCGGCGTAGGCCCCGTACTTGGGCTGGTCAGGCGACACCGGACCCACCCACGGGTACTTCAGCGTGGCGTCCAGCGTGGCCCGGGTCAGGTTCAGCCCGGCGCCGAGCGCCTTGGCCTCCAGCCGGGTCAGCAGCCGCAGGCTCTGCGCGTTGCCCTCGAACCCGCCGCAGTCCGCGGCCAGCGCGGCCAGCGCCGACTCGCCGTTGTGGCCGAACGGCGGGTGGCCCAGGTCATGGGCCAGGCACGCCGCGTCCACCAGGTCGGGATCGCACCCGAGGGCCGCGCCGAGCTCACGCCCGATCTGCGCGCACTCCAGCGAGTGCGTCAGCCGGGTGCGCGGGAAGTCACCGGAACCGACCTCGACCACCTGCGTCTTGCCCGCCAGCCGCCGCAGGGCCGCGCTGTGCAGGACCCGGGCGCGGTCCCTGACGAAGGGACCGCGCCCGGAATTGCGCGCATGCTTCGACGGCTCGGCAGCCCACCGGGCTGTTGCGTGCTCGTCGTAGCCCGGCGTCACCTGCTGTCGCTGCCCCCCACGGCCTCCATGACCGCGGCCCGGCCCGCCTCGAGCCGGGCTACCGGCACGCGGAACGGCGAGCAGGACACGTAATCCAGTCCGGCCGAGTGGAAGAAGTGCACCGACTCGGGGTCACCGCCGTGCTCACCGCAGACGCCGATCTTCAGGTCAGGGCTGGTGGCCCGGCCTTCCTCGACGGCGATCTTGACCAGCCGGCCGATGCCCTCGGTGTCCAGCGTCTCGAACGGCGAGACGCCGAAGATGCCCAGCTCGATGTACCGGCTGAAGAACGAGCCTTCCACGTCGTCGCGCGAGAAGCCCCAGCCCATCTGGGTCAGGTCGTTGGTGCCGAACGAGAAGAACTGGGCCGCCTGGGCGATCTGCCCCGCGGTGAGCGCTGCGCGCGGCACCTCGATCATCGTGCCGATGAGCGTGTGCACCTGCTCGCCGGTCTCGTCCGCGACCTCGGCGAGCACGCGCTCGACCTCCTCGCGCGCGATCTCCAGCTCCTGCACCGCGCCGACCAGCGGGATCATGATCTCCGGCTTCGGGTCGCCGCCGGCCTTCACCCGGTCGGCCGCCGCATGCGCGATCGCCCGCACCTGCATCGCGAACAGGCCGGGGATGACCAGGCCCAGCCGGACGCCGCGCAGGCCGAGCATCGGGTTCTGCTCGTGCAGGCGGCGGACCGCCTCCAGCAGCTTGCGGTCCTTCTCGGTCGCCCGTTGTCACCGCGCCAGCGCGATCTTGACCGACAGCTCGGTCAGGTCGGGCAGGAACTCGTGCAGCGGCGGGTCGATCAGCCGGATGGTGACCGGCAGCCCGTCCATGGCCTCCAGGATCTCCACGAAGTCACCGCGCTGCAGCGGCTCCAGCGCGTCCAGCGCGGCCGTCCGGCCGGCCTCGTCCTCGGCCAGGATCAGGTTCTCGACCAGCTGCCGCCGGTCACCCAGGAACATGTGCTCGGTACGGGTCAGGCCGATGCCCTGGGCGCCGAAGCGGACCGCCCGGGCGGAGTCCTCGCCGTTGTCGGAGTTGGCCCGCACGCCCAGCCGGCGGCGCGCGTCGGCGTGCTGCATGAGCGTGTGCACCGCCGTGACCAGTTCGTCGGCCGACGGGTCGAGGCTGCCCTCGAAGTACTCGACCACCGGCGAGGCCATGACCGGGACCTGGCCCAGGTACACCGCGCCCGACGAGCCGTCGATGGAGATCATGTCGCCCTCATTGACGACGGTGCCGTCCGCGAGGGTGAACTTGCGCCCGGGCACGTCGACCTGAAGCTCGTCGGCGCCGCAGACGCAGGTCTTGCCCATGCCCCGGGCGACGACCGCCGCGTGGCTGGTCTTGCCGCCCCGGCTGGTCAGGATGCCCTGAGCGGCGATCATGCCGGACAGGTCGTCCGGGTTGGTCTCGCGCCGGACCAGGATGACGGCCTTGCCCGCCGCGGCCTCTTCCACCGCGCGGGCCGAGTCGAACACGGCCTCGCCGACCGCCGCGCCCGGCGACGCGCTGATGCCCTTGGCGATCCGCTTGACGTCGGAGCCGGCGTCGAAGCGCGGGAACATGAGCTGCGCGAGCTGGTCGCCGGTGACCCGCGACAGCGCCTCGTCCAGGTCGATCATGTCCTGGTCCACGAGCTGGACCGCGATCCGGAACGCCGCCGCCGCCGTGCGCTTGCCGACTCGCGTCTGCAGCATCCACAGCTTGCCGCGCTCGATCGTGAACTCGATGTCGCACAGGTCCTTGTAGTGGTCCTCGAGCGTCTTCATGATCTTCATGAGCTCGGCGTAGGACTTGGCGTCGATCTGCTCCAGGTCCTGGAGCGGCACCGTGTTGCGGATGCCGGCCACCACGTCCTCGCCCTGGGCGTTCTGGAGGTAGTCACCGTAGACGCCCTGCTGGCCCGTGCCGGGGTCGCGGGTGAACGCCACGCCCGTGCCCGAGTCCATGCCCAGGTTGCCGAACACCATCGTCACGATGTTGACGGCGGTGCCCAGGTCGGCCGGAATGCGCTCCTGGCGCCGGTACAGGATGGCCCGGTCGGCGTTCCAGGAGTTGAACACCGCCTCGACGGCCAGGTCCATCTGCTCGCGCGGCTCCTGCGGGAAGTCCCGCCCGGTGTGCTCGCGGATGATGCCCTTGAACGTCTCGACCAGCGCCTGCAGGTCGCCGGCGTCCAGGTCGAGGTCGTTCTTGGTCCCCTTGGCCTGCTTGGCCGCGTCGATGGCGTGCTCGAACGCCTCGCCCTCGATGTCCAGCACCGTCTTGCCGAACATCTGGATCAGCCGCCGGTAGGAGTCCCACGCGAACCGCTCGCTGCCGGCCTGCTTGGCCAGGCCGTGCACCGACTCATCGGACAGGCCGATGTTCAGCACCGTCTCCATCATGCCGGGCATCGAGAACTTGGCCCCGGACCGCACGCTGACCAGCAGCGGGTCCGCGTGGTCGCCGAGCCGCCGGCCCATCTGCTGCTCCAGCCGCTCCAGGTGGTCGCTCACCTCGGCGGCCAGGCCGTCGGGAATCGAGCCGTTCTGGAGGTAGTAACGGCAGGCGTCGGTGCTGATGATGAACCCGGGCGGGACCGGCAGGCCCAGGTTGGTCATCTCGGCCAGGTTGGCGCCCTTGCCGCCCAGCAGGTCCTTGAGGTCCTTGTTCCCCTCGGTAAAGTCATAGACGAGCTTCGGCACTGCATGCACTCCTCGGAATGCCGCCCGCCTGCCCGACGAGCCCGGCGCTGGACGGCTCAGTGATATTTGGCCTCGCGGCCCCTCATCTGGACTCTATCGAGCCTGCCCAGTGCCCGGGACCGCCGGCCATAGGCCGGACGTGAATAAAACTGCTCATTCCTGAGCAGCGGATGACCCCTGGCTGAGTCTCTGATAAGTGGACAGCAAACCACCGCCCGCCCTTGCGGTGCGGCCTGGCCAGTCCCCCGGCCGCCGGAACCAGATGACCGCGGACGCCGAGGCCGCCGTCACCGCGCTCTACCGGCAGCACGCACTCGGCCTGACCCGGCTCGCGCACGTCATGCTGGGCGACCGGCCGGGCGCCGAGGACGTCGTTCACGAGGCGTTCTACGAGCTGTACCGCCGCTGGGATCGCCTCAAGGACCCGGCCAAGGCCCCGCAGTACCTGCGCTCGTCGGTGCTCAACGGCTGCCGGACCCAGCTGCGGCGGCCGCGGGCGCCAGCCGGGCCATCGGCTGACCAGGCGCACGGCGCCGCCCAGCCCTCGGCCGAGGCCGACGTCCTGGCCGGCGAGGACCGCCAGGCCGTGCTGGCCGCGATCACCCGGCTGCCGGACCGGCAGCGCGAGGTCCTCGTGCTGCGCTACTACCTGGACGAGCCGGAGAGCGTCATCGCCGCCTCGCTCGGGATCGGCGCCAGCACCGTCCGTTCCACCCTGCACCGGGCGCTGAAAGCGCTCGGCGCCGACCTGCGGGAGCAAGCATGAGCAGGCTCGAGGAGCAGATCCAGGCCGCCACCAGGGGCCGGGCCGATGAGATCACCCCGGACCGGATCCGGCCGCTGGTGCTGACCCGGCCCGTGCCCGGGCGCAGCCGGGTCAGGGGCGGCAGGCGGCGGTGGATCGCCCCGGTCGCGGCCGCCGCGGCAGTGGGCCTGATCGCGGCCGTGGTGGCCGGCGTCAGCACGGGCCACCAGGGCCGGCCGTCCGCGGGCGCGTCGCCGTCCAGCGGGCGACCGCACCGGGCGCACCCGGCCCGGCTGCCCGGCCGCGCCGCGGCCCGCCTGGACAGCCAGGTGCTCGGCCTGTTCGTGCCGGCCACCGGTCCCCAGTACACGGCGGGCACGCAGCTCGAGGGCACCATCCAGGCGCTCCAGATCACCGGCACCGCCCGCTGCCTGGCCCGGCACGGCGTGACGGTCCCGGTGCCGCCCGATGGCCAGCATGGCCGCCCGGTACGCCGGAAACTACCCGGACAACAGCCAGTTCCCGGACCTGGCCCGCATCTCGCGCACCCACGTCTTCGTGCCGAGCACGTTCCTTGTCCAGCTCAAGCCGCCGGCTGGGCAGCGCCCGGCATTCCGCCGGTGGCTGCACCCGTGCCAGCAGGCCGCTACCGCCGTGGTCACGCCGCTGCTGTCGGCCGGCCAGCGGCTGAACGACCGCGCCTGGAGCACCCTCATGACCCGCGCCCCGACCGCCCGCCCAGTACGGGCCACGCTGGGCGCCCTGCGCGCGTGCGCCAGACGCTACGGCTGGCCGTCCAACCCGTACGGGCCGCCCGCCACCGCCATTCGCTCGTTCACCGACTTCGCCGACTGGGTGTTCGGGCACCTCGACGGCGCGGGATCGCGGGGCGCGAGCGCGGCCGCCATGCACCGGCTCGACCAGCACTGGTCGGTCGTGTTTGTCCGCTGCGGCAGGCCGACCCTCGCCGCCCAGGACCGGTGGCTGGCCGCCGGGCAGACCGGGTTCGTGCGCCAGCATGGCCGGCAGGTGCGGGCCGTCGAGGCACTGGCCCGCCGGGTCCTGCGGGAGGCGGAAAGCCCGGCCGGCTGACCCGGCTCACCCGCCGGCCTGGTCTTACAGTCGGCTGACTTGCTCACGCGATTCAGCCCCGCCACCAGGACGCCGGCCACAATGTCAGGCGTGAGCAACTCAGCGAAGATCATCGGCCTGCTGCATCCCGGGGAGATGGGCGCGGCCGTGGGCCGCTGCCTGACCGGGCGCGGTCACGAGGTGCTGTGGGCGTCCGAGGGCCGCGGCCCCGACACCGCCGCGCGGGCCCGGGCCGCCGGGCTGGCCGACGCCGGTACCGTCGCCGGGCTGGCCCGCCGGGCCGAGGTGATCATCTCCGTCTGCCCGCCGCACGCCGCCCTGGACGTGGCCTGGGCTGTGCACGGGTTCGGCGGCCTGTACGTGGACGCCAACGCGATCTCCCCGGGAACGGCCAGGGAGGTCGCGCAGATGATGACCGAGAGCGGCGGCCGCTACGTGGACGGCGGCATCATCGGCTCCCCGCCGGCGGGCCCCGGCACCACCCGGCTGTACCTGTCCGGCGCCGACGCCGGGCAGATGGCGGAGCTGTTCGCCGGGACGCCGTTGGACGCCCGGGTGATCTCCGGCTCGGCCACCGCCGCCTCGGCGGTCAAGATGGCCTACGCGGGCTGGACCAAGGGCAGCGCCGCCCTGCTGCTTGGCCTGCGGGCACTGGCCCGCGAGCAGGGCGTGGAGGACGCCCTGCTGGCCGAGTGGGAGCTGTCCCTGCCCGAGCTGCCCGGGCGGTCGCAGGGCGCCGCCCAGTCGGCGCTGGCCAAGGGCTGGCGCTGGGTGGCCGAGATGGAGGAGATCGCCGCGACCATGGCAGCCGCGGGCCTGCCGGACGGATTCCACCAGGCCGCGGCCGAGATCTTCCGCCGCTCCCCGCGCGACAGCCACGCCGCCGGCGCCGAGCTGGACCGGGTCCTGAAGGCCCTATCGGGCGGCTAGCGAGCCTCTGGGTCGGATGACCGTAGGCCGCCATGGCGCGCATGACGGCCGCGCCGGTGGCTAGGTCGCCGGATGGGGTGTGGTCGCCGTGGCGCTCAAGGTCAAGCTGGCCTTTGAACTTGGCGGAGCTTCTCCGGGGGTGGGGCGCCATAAACCAGGCTCCGGGGCGCACGGCTGCCGTGTGCGGCCCCGACATGCAAGCTCTGCTAGTCCGGATAGGGGTCGGGGGTAGTGGTGTAGGTCCGTCCGGCTGGGGTGGTGAGCTGGAAGTGGCCGGGCCTGGGGCTGGGTCAGGGTCCAGCCGGGGAGTTGCTTGATCTGGTGGTGGGTGCGGCAGTAGCCGCCGAGGTTGCACTGGCAGGTGGGTCCGCCCTTGTGCCAGGGGCGTGGTGTGATCGAGGTCGGCGTGGCGGGCGGGCTGGCGGCAGCGGGGGTGGCGGCAGGTCTGGTCGCGGGCGGTGACGTGGTCGCGGATCTTGGTGGTGGGCCGGTAGGCGGGGGTGGCGGAGGTATGGGCGCAGCCGCCGGGCGCGGCGGCATCGGCGGCGGCCTGCCGCTGGGCGCGGGCCTGGGCGCGGCGGGCGGCGCGCAGCACCGCGGCCCGGATCCCGGTCGCGCTGCCGCTGCTGGTGCGTGCCAGAGCCGGTCGTGCCAGAGCCGGTGCGCTGCCAGAGCTGGTCCTGCCGCAGCCGGTGGTGCCGGTATCGGATGCGGGGTCGTCGGGGCGGGCGCTCTCGAGCAGGGCGGCGGGGATGGTGACGGTGACCTGGCCGGTCACCCCGGCGGGCCGGCCGGCGCGGCCGCGGCGATGGCCGGCGGCGGACGGTCTCGGTGGCGATGGCGTATCCGTCAGGGTCGGTGAGGATGACCTGCCATCGGGCGTGCGGGTCGGCGGCCGCGGTGAGAGCGAGCAGCCGGGCCTGCCCGCCGGTGATCGGGCCGATCCGGCTCAGGGTGGCGGGCCCGGCGGGGTCGCCGGTGAGGGCCCGCCAGGAGATCACCAGCTCCAGCAGGCCCGGTGACTGCCGGCCGAGGCTGGCCGCGCGGCGGCGGATTGCTGACAGGCGGGGGGCCGCAAGTGGCGGGCGGCCGCCGGGTGGCGAGTGACCGCCGGGTGGTGAGTGACCGCCGGGTGGTGCGGATCGCTGGGTGGGGGCGGGTCGGCGGGCGGCGGCTGGCCGAGGAACGGCGGGATCTGGGCGGCGGTGGCGGGCAATGGCGGCCAGGCGCCTGCCGGGCCGGGGGTGAACGGGCCATCGTCGTGTCTTCGTCGTACTCGTACTCGTACTCGTACTCGTACTCGCCGCCGGGATCGTCGGGCGAGCCTGGGTCGGACGGCAACGGTTCGCCTGGGCGCTGGTCGTCCGGGTGGCCCTCCGCACCGTCGCCAGGGTCGTCGGACGGGTCCGGGCCGGGGTGGGTGCGGCCGCCAGCGCCAGCGTCGGTGGAGTCAGCCTCGCCCGGGTCGGGCACGCCGGGGCCGGGGCCACCGGGGCCGACGTCCGGATCTCCCGGGCCAGGGTCAGTGGGACCGGGGTCGCCGGGCTCAGGGTCGGCGGGGCCGCCGGGGCCGGGCCCCCTGTCGCCGGGGTCCACCGGGGCCGCCGGGCATCAGGGTCGGGGTCGGTGGGGCCGCCGGGGCCGGGCCCCTTGTCGCCAGGGTCGGCGGGGCCGCCTGCATCAGGGTCGGGGTCGGTGGGGCCGGGCGGGCCGGGGTCACCGGCGGGCGGGGGGACCAGGGGCAGGGTGCCCAGCAGCAGGCCGATCAGCGCGACCGAGCGCAGGAAGTCCAGGCCGCCGCCCATCCCCGCCGACTTCATCGCCCGCGCGATCGCGGTCAGCCGGGCCATCCCCGCCGCCGCGTGGACTCCCGGCAGCCGCGTCGCCGCCAGCGTCGCCGTGCCCTCCGGATCCGGGTACAAGCTCACCTTCGCGTGCCGCTGCGCGTCCTTACGGCGCTGCTCCGCGCCCTCCGGGTCAGCGGCGATCACCGCGCGGCGCAGCGCCACCCGCAGCTGCCCGCTGGTCTGCCCCCCGGCCTTCGGCAGCACCGCGGATTCGACGGCGCGGGCGGTGTCATCATCCAGCGGGCCGTCGCCTCGGCGATCAGCCGGGCCCGGTACAGGTCGATGGTCCCGGCGGACAGCGCGGCCCAGGTGGCGGCGAGCCGCCACCGCAGCGTCACCCCCAGACCGGTCCACGCCATCGCCGCCGGATGCGACATCACCAGCTCCAGGCCCACCGTCGACCCCGCCGCCGGCGTGACCTGCTCGGGGCGGCCATCGGCGGTCGACGCGGACGTGGTCATCACGGGCGGCGGTGCGCGAGGCCATCTCCGCGACCGCGGCGAGCTCCCCGGCCTGCGCCCACCCCGCCAGGCGGCGGAACGCCGACGCGACACCGGGCAGATCCCACTCCGACAGCACTCCGGGTCCGCGCCGGACAGGCACGCGGCCAGCGCCGGGCCAGGCGGCAGCTGATCAGCGACGACCCCAGTCAGATCCCGCGGCGGCGTCCCGGCCTCCGCCGCGGCATCGGCCGCGGCGGCCTCCTCGGCGGCGGCGTCCTCGTCACCGGCCGCGCCGAGCTGGGTGGCGCCGACCGCGGCCAGCAGCTGCGCGAGGTCCAGCTCATGCGACCAGGCCAGCCCCTCCGAGCGGCGGGAGTCGTGATCCGTGCCTGCGGGAGCTGGCACCTGGATCACCTCCTCCGCGTCGCGGCGTCTGTTTGTCTTCTTCGATAACAGTAGCGCCCGCCTCTGACATTCTGGCCACCCAGACGAACACGCTAGCGAGAAACAGCCGCGGCCGATCGCGGCGGCCAAAGCGACAAACTGCCAGGCGACCCGGCAGCGACGCCCGTCGGAGCCAGGGCACCGGGACGCTCCCGGGCCGAGCTGACCTCTGAAGATCGCGAACACGGACCAGGCGACCCCGCAGAACAGGCGCAGGTACCGGCTGCCGGGCGCGACAGCCGCCCTGGCGCCGGGGCCTGACGAAGATGCCCCAGGGCCCGCTGAACCCCTGCGCGACCCCGGTGCGGGACCGCCACGGCGCCAGCCGCGAACCTGGACGCCCTCTCCCCCACTTTCCCCGCATGCCCCTGGACTAGGTCATGCGGGCCGGGAGTGGCTTGACCTTCCAGTAGGTGGAAGCGACACAGTCAGCCAGCATGACCGACATGCAATCCCCGGTTCCTGACCCGGACGCCGGAGCGCCGGCCCCCGGCATCAGCCGCGCGATCTACGGCATGCCGATGTTCGCGACGCTGCTGGCCGTTGACATCCGCGCGACTGTGTCCTGGTACACCGCCGGCCTGGGCTTCATCGAGCTGTTCACCATTCCCGGCCCGCACGGCGACCCGGTGCTGGTCCACCTGCGGCGGTGGCAGTTCCAGGACCTGCTCGTGCGGCCGGCCGGCGAGCCGGTCGCGCCGGGCCGCGGATGCACGCTGAGCTTCGCGGCCGTCTACGACGAGCTGGACGCGCTGGCCGGGCGGGCCCGTGCGCATAGCGGCGGCCGGGTCGACGGGCCGGCCGACACGCCATGGAACACCACGGATCTCACCACGGCCGATCCGGACGGCAACGTCGTCATCTTCACTGCCGCCCGGCCGCCCGGGCTCGCTGACGCGGCCTTCGCCGGGCAGCTGCGCCAGTGGAGCCGCGAGCGCGGTCTTCCGTCCGGCGACTAGCGGGTCGGACCGCCTTAGCAGCCGGGCAGACGCTCGGACAGGTAGGCCACCAGGGCGTCGATGCCGACCCGCTGCTGGGCCATCGAGTCCCGCTCCCGGACCGTGACGGCCTGGTCCTCGAGCGTGTCGAAGTCCACGGTCACGCACAGGGGGGTGCCGATCTCGTCCTGGCGGCGGTAGCGACGCCCGATGGCGCTGGCGTCGTCGAAGTCGGCGTTCCAGTGCTTGCGCAGCAGGGCGGCAACGTCACGGGCCTTGGGCGACAGGTCGGCGTGCCGGGACAGCGGCAGCACGGCCACCTTGACCGGGGCCAGCCGGTGATCCAGGCGCAGCACGGTGCGCTTCTCCAGCTTGCCCTTGGCGTCCGGCGCCTCGTCCTCGGCGTAGCCGTCGAGCAGGAACATCAGCATCGCGCGGTCGACCCCGGCCGCGGGCTCGATGACGTAGGGGATGAACCGCTCGCCGCTCTCGGCGTCCAGGTAGGACAGGTCCTGCCCGGAGGCCTTGGCGTGCACGCCGAGGTCGTAGTCGGTGCGGTTGGCGATGCCCTCCAGCTCGCCCCACTCGGTGCCGGTGAAGTCATACCGGTACTCGATGTCGACGGTGCGCTTGGAGTAGTGCGACCGCTTATCCGCGGGGTGCTCGTACAGCCGCAGGTTCTCCTTGGTCACGCCGAGGTCGTGGTACCAGGCCAGCCGGGTCTCGATCCAGCGGTCGTGCCAGTCCTCGTCGGTGCCGGGCCGGACGAAGAACTCCATCTCCATCTGCTCGAACTCGCGGGTGCGGAAGATGAAGTTGCCGGGCGTGATCTCGTTGCGGAACGACTTGCCGATCTGGCCGATGCCGAACGGGACCTTCTTGCGCGAGGTCTGGAGCACGTTGCGGAAGTTGATGAAGATGCCCTGCGCCGTCTCCGGCCGCAGGTAGGCCAGGCCGCTTTCGTCCTCGGTGGCCCCGAGATACGTGCGCAGCAGCCCGTTGAACATCCGCGGCTCGGTGAAGGCGCCCCTGGTGCCGCAGTTGGGGCAGGCGATGTCGGCCAGGCCGTTCTCGGGCGGGTGGCCGTGCTTGTCCTCGTAGGCCTCGATGAGGTGGTCGGCGCGGAACCGGTGGTGGCAGGACTGGCACTCGGTGAGCGGGTCCACGAACTCGGTCAGGTGGCCGCTGGCCTGCCACACCTCGGGCGCGAGGATGACGCTGGAGTCCAGGCCCACGATGTCATCGCGCTCCTGAACCATGGACCGCCACCACTGGCGCTTGATGTTGTTCTTGATCTCGACGCCGAGCGGACCGTAGTCCCAGGCGGCGCGCAGGCCGCCGTAGATCTCGCTGGACGGGTAGACGATCCCCCGCCGCTTGGCGAGGCTGACCAGGGTGTCCATACGATCGTTGCGGCGTGCCATCAAAGGTCTCCATCCGGCTGGCAGTCGGCGGCTCGCGGTGCGTGCATGCGCGGACCCGGAAAAGGGGTGGGCGGTGCCCTCAGCTTAGCGGTGACCTGGCCGTGCCCGCCCCCGGTTATCGGCGGCCGGGAGGTAGCCTGGGCAGCCAGGACTTACCCAAAACCGGGCCAGCGGGACTGGCCGGAAGGATCACGGGCGTGAGCAGCAGCAGGCCAGGAGCGCGGCGCAGGCCGCAGTCGCCGGGCCAGACCTTGTACACACCAGACGCCACGCCGGGCCGTCAGCAGATGGAGCGGCGCAGCGCGGCGCCGCTGCTGTTCCTGCGGCAGCTGCCCGCGTGGCTGATCCCGGTGCTGTTCGCGGTGCTGGTCTTCGGCGGGCTGACTGTGCGCGGGCCGGCAGGCGCGGTCCTGCTGCTGCTGGCCGCGATCTTCCTGGGCTGGCTGGCGGCGGTGTCCTGGCCGCGGCTGACGCCCCTGGGCCGGGCCGGGCGCAGCGCGATCGTCGCCCTGGTGCTGGTCGGCGCGGTGATCCAGGCGCTGCGCTAGTCGCGTCAGCCGGTACCGGCTCAGCCGGTATCGGGCTCAGCCGGTATCGGGCAGCGAGTTGGGCAGTGCGCCGCCGTAGCGGCGGTCCCGGCTGGCGTAGATCTCGCAAGCCCGCCACAGGTGACGGCGGTCGAAGTCGGGGAACAGCGTGTCCAGGAACACGAACTCGGCGTAGGCGGACTGCCAGATCAGGAAGTTGGAGGTCCGCTGCTCGCCCGAGGAGCGGACGAACAAGTCCACGTCGGGGATGCCCGGCTCATCCAGGTAGCGCGCGAACACCTTCTCGTTGATCTTGTCGGGCCGCAGGCGCCCCGCCGCGACGTCGACCGCGATGGCGGCCGCGGCGTCGGCGATCTCGGCCCGGCCGCCGTAGTTCACGCAGAACTGGAGGGTCAGCACCGAGTTCCCGGCCGTCATCCGCTCGGCGTCCTCCAGCTCGGAGATGACGCTGCGCCACAGCCGCGGGCGACGGCCCGCCCAGCGGACCCGCACGCCCATCTCGTTGAGCTGGTCGCGGCGGCGGCGGATGACATCCCGGTTGAAGCCCATCAGGAACCGGACCTCATCCGGCGAGCGGCGCCAGTTCTCGGTGGAGAAGGCGTACGCGGACAGGTAGGGGATGCCCAGCTCGATGGCGCCCATGATCACGTCGAACAGCGAGTGCTCGCCGGCCTTGTGGCCCTCAGTGCGCGGCAGTCCGCGCTGCTTGGCCCAGCGCCCGTTGCCGTCCATGACCAGGGCGACGTGCCGGGGCACTAGGTCACGCGGGATGGCCGGGGGCCGGGCGCCGCCGACGTGCGGGTCCGGCGGGCGGGGGCGGGTGGCGCCGTCCGGGCCGACCGGGCGGGAACCCTCCTTCATGCGTGCTCCACGTGCTGAAGTGACCTGATGGAGTGCTCCAGGTGCCATTGCAGATACGCGGCGGTGAGGCCGCTGCACTCTACCTGAGCCCGGCGCTCACTCGCGTCGGCCGCGGTCCAGTCGCCCCGCAGCAGCGCGGTCATCAACGCGATGGTAGCGGCCGACGGCAGGGCGGCACCGGGCCCCTGGCAGGCCGCGCAGGTCAGCCCGCCCGCGGCGACGCCGAAGGCGCGCAGCGCCGTCTGGCTGCCCGGCGGCCCGGCCCTGGTGCCGCAGACCGCGCACTCGTCCAGGGCCGGCGCGTAGCCGGCCACGGCCAGCGAGCGCAGCAGGTAGGCGTCCAGGACCAGCCGCGGGTGGTGCTGGCCCTCACCCAGCGCCCGCAGCCCGCCGACCAGCAGCAGGAACTGCCGCAGGGCGGGCTCCTTTTCCACCGGCGTCAGCCGCTCGGCGGTCTCCAGCATGGCCGTCCCGGCGGTGTACCGGGGGTAGTCGCCGACCAGCGGCTCGCTGTAGGGCCGGATGGTCTCTGCCTGGGTGATCACGTCCAGCGACCGGCCGGTGTACAGCAGCAGGTCCACGTGCGTGAACGGCTCGACCCTGGCGCCGAACCGGGACTTAGTGCGGCGCACGCCCTTGGCCACCGCGCGGATCCGGCCGGACTTGCGGGCCAGCACCGTGACGATGCGATCGGCCTCACCCAGCTTGTGGGTGCGCAGCACGACGCCGTCGTCGCGGTAGATGCTCACCCGGCCATTGTCGCGCATGCCGCCGACGATGCCGCCGCAGGCGCCCTAGGGGTCAGGGGTCTTCCCTGGGCGCCACCCGCCCCGCCGCAGCCGCCCCGAGGGGTCAGGGGCATCAGCCCTCTGGCCAGCACTCGCCCTGCCGCAGGCGCCCCGAGGGTCAGGGGGGTCTCCCCCTGTGCAGCACCCGCCCCGCCGCAGGCGCCCCGAGGGTTAGGGGGGTCTCCCCCTGTGCAGCACTCGCCCTGCCGCAGGCGTCCCGGGGGGTCAGGGGGGTCTCCCCCCTGGCCAGCACCCGGCCGAGTAGCCACGGCGGAGCCGTGGCTACTCGGCCGTCGCGCCTTCCTCGGTCATCGTGATCACGCCGTAGGCATGCGCGGCGGTCAGGCCCAGGTTGGCCGCGACGTGCCGCGCGGCCATCCGCTCGTCGTCGGTGAGCTGGCCGTCGGCCAGCCCGATCCGCACCACATCGGCCAGGAACCACTCGCGCGCGGGCACGGCCAGCTGCACGGCCAGCGTGTTCAGCGTGACGGCGTCGGCGCCGGTGACCGAGGTCTGGGCCAGGTCCCGGTTGAGCGCCGCCTCGTCATACTCGGCCAGCCCGGCGGCCCGGACCGCGTCGATAGCCCGGCGGCGGGCCGGCTCGCTGGCCGGGTCACCGGCCAGCAGCATGCAGACCGCGGCGGCCAGCGTCCCGGCGGGCAGCGCCGCCTCCATCTGCGCGGACGTCGGCACCGCCAGCACCCCCGTGCGGTAGCGGACGCCACAGTTCACGCACTGCACGTGCTCGCCGGCGTGGCCGAGCGGGATGACCGGGATGAGCAGGAGGTGGAACCAGCGGCGCCCGGCGCGCTGGCGGTACTGCCGGTCGCCGCCGCAACGCTGGCAGTGGAACGTGCCGGTGCCGGTGGTGTGGTAGCAAACCCGCAATCCGAAGATCAACATATTCCCCCTTTTTCAAGTCCGGCCGCCGGCTTCAGGGGGCGCCCCCGCTACGCCCAGGTCCGCCGATCATCACACGTCTGAGGACGATGAGCAGCGGATTCGGGCAAACACCGGCCGGCCAGACTGGCCGCCGGATAATGCGTTGCGGCAGGCGGGCGTCGCGGGTTGGCTGAACTAGGTGCGTATCGAACGATTCGATCCCGTCGCCGACGGAACGCGGCTGGCGGCCTGCCATGCGCTGTGGCAGGCCGCCCAGCGACACGACGACCCGGACGGCGCACCGATGTCACTGGCCGGGTTCACCGGGTGGTGGAGCGCCGGCTTCACCGGCGAGCCGCGCCAGGTCTGGCTGGCCGCCGACGACACCGGTCCGGTCGGCTGCTACCTGCTCGAGCTCCCGCACCGGGAGAACACCGGCCTCGGGGACACCGTGGTGGTCGTGGTGCCGGGCGCGCGGCGACGCGGCCTGGGCAGCGAACTGCTGGCGCACTGCTGCGCGCAGGCCGGCCAGGAGGGCCGGACCCGGGTGGTCGCCGAGACGCTGGAGGGCGCACCCGGCGATGCCTTCGCTCGCGCGGCAGGCGGCCGTGCCGGGCTGACCGAGGTGCGGCGGATCCTGCCGGTGGACGACGCCCTGCCCGCCCGGCTGGCCCGGCTGCGCGCCGAGGCCGAGCCGGCGGCGGCCGGCTACGAGCTGCTGACCTGGGCCGGCCGGACCCCCTCCGAGTACCTCGACCAGGTGGCGCGGGTGAACGAGGCTATGAACGACGCCCCGCGCGAGGACGACATCGAGCCCGAGCACTGGGACGCCGACCGGGTCCGGCTGGCCGAGGACCGGCCGCTGAAGTACGGCGCGCGGCTGTACTCGGCGGCGGCCCGCCACGCCGGCACGGGCGAGTTCGCTGCGCTCAGCCAGCTGCTGACCGACCCGCAGGTGCCGGACTGGGGCTACCAGATGATGACGGCGGTGACCGCGCCGCACCGGGGCCACCGGCTGGGCCTGCTGGTCAAGGCGGCTACCCACCAGTGGCTGGTGGACGCCGAGACAAGCGTGCGCCGGGTGGTGACCTCGAACTCGGAGACCAACCGGCACATGATCACGATCAACGAGGCGCTGGGTTACCTGGCCGCCGGCCGGCTGCGGTCCTGGGAGGTCAGCGTCCCCGCGTACCTGGCCGGCCGCCGGGACAGCTACGCCTGGTCGGCGTCCTAGCCGGGTCCTGGCCGGGGTTCCTGGCCAGGTCCTGGCAGCTCAGTCGTAGAAGCCCAGGCGGCGCAGCTGCTTGGGGTCACGCTGCCAGTCCTTGGCGATCTTGATCCGCAGGTCCAGGTAGACCTTGGCCCCGAGCAGGGCCTCGATCTGCTGGCGGGCCTGGGTGCCGACCGCCTTGAGCCGGGCGCCCTTGGCGCCGATCACGATGGCCTTCTGGCTGGGCCGCTCGACGTACATGATGGCGTGCACGTCGACCATGTCCTCGCGGCCCGCCCTCGGGCCCATCTCCTCGACCACAACGGCGATCGAGTGCGGCAGCTCGTCGCGCACGCCCTCCAGGATCGCCTCGCGGATCAGCTCGGCCACGAGCTGCTGCTCGGGCTCGTCGGTCAGGTCGCCGTCGGGGTACAGCGGCCGGCCGGGCGGCAGGTGCGAGATCAGCACATCGGTCAGCACGTCGAGCTGGAAGCCGGAGACGGCCGAGACCGGCACCACGTCGGCCCAGTCGCCCAGCTCGCCGACCGCCACGAGCTGGCGGGCGATCTGCTCGCGGCTGGCCTCGTCGGTCTTGGTCACGATCGCCACGACCGGGGTCTTGCCCACGCTGGCCAGCTCGGCGGCCAGGTACTTGTCGCCCGGCCCGATGCGCTCGGCCGCCGGGATGCACATTCCGATCACGTCGACCTCGGTCAGCGTGGACCGGACCAGGCTGTCCAGGCGCTCGCCGAGCAGGGTGCGCGGCCGGTGCAGGCCCGGCGTGTCCACGATGATCAGCTGCGCGTCGGGCCGGTGCACGATCCCGCGGATGGCCCGCCGGGTGGTCTGCGGGCGGCTGCTGGTGATCGCGACCTTGGTGCCCACGAGAGCGTTCATCAGGGTGGACTTGCCGACGTTGGGCCGGCCCGCGAAGCAGGCGAACCCGGACCTGAACCCGGCCGCCGACGGCGGCGCGGGCGAGGCTGGCGACGGTGACGACGGCGATCCCACGGCCCGATTGTCTCCTAGCCGGGCGGTCCGGTGTTAACTCCGCCCAGAACGGGCCGGCGGCCGGTGGTCAGGATGACGATCGCGAGCCCGGCCAGGACCAGGCCGGCCAGGGGTCCTGACCGGACCTGCGGGTCTCGGTCAGGGCAGTTCCCAGACGGTGGTCGGCTTGATCTCGGTGTCCTCGAGCCCGGCCCAGGCCGGCACGGGGTAGCTGGCCAGGGCCGTCAGCCCCGACGGCAGGTAGGCCCGGCCCGGATCCCCGATCAGCACTCGCGCCCCGGCCTCGCGCATGCGGCGCAGGAACCCGAGCGCGTGGTGGGCCATCCGCCGCTCGTAGAACGCGTCGCCCACGAGCACGAGACCCGTGTGGCTAAGGAGGTCAGAGTGACTGACGTGACCGGTCGCCAGCAGGTCGGCGGTGCAGACGGTCAGCGCAGCCCCGTTGACCTCGGCGTTGAGGCCGATGGCCGTTGTCGCGACCGGGTCGATGTCGCTGGCCGTGACGTCGGCCGCGCCCAGGCGGGCGGCCACGATGGCGACCAGGCCGGAGCCCGAGGCCAGGTCCAGCACGGTCTGGCCGGCCACCTGACCCGGATGGTCGAGCAGGTAGCGGGCCAGGGCGATACCGCCGGCCCAGGGGTAGGCCCAGAACGGCGGCGGCAGGTCCGACCGTCCGCTGGCCTGCTCCAGGTGCTCCCAGAGCACGGTCGGCTCCGCCTGGCTCAGCCACAGGGTGATCTCCGGGATCAGCGGCGGCGCGGCCAGCCGGGTCTGGGCCCGGATGAAGGCGGCCAGGTCGGTTATCCCGGCCCCGGCCGGGGATGGCCGGGTCCCGGAATCAGGGGCGGGCACGAGTACCTGGACGGGCGAACGGGCTAGGCGCGCAGCATCGCGCGCAGCGTGCCGTCCGGCGCGGCGTGGAAGATGACCGCGTCGGGCCCGAGATCACGGACCACGGCCAGGTCCACGGGGTCGGGCCCGGGGCCGTCGCTGACCAGCGCGGCGGCCTCCAGGCTGGACGCGCCGCTGGACACGGCCATGGCCACCGCCAGATGCAGGGCGGACAGCCGCAGTGACGGCAGTGCCACCGCGGCGGCCGCGTAGGTGCGCCCAGTCTCGTCCCTGACGGCGGCGCCCTCGGCGGCCGCGACCCTGGCGCGCGCGGATCGGGCCAGCGTGATGATCTTGACATCCTCGGGGCCCGGGGTCCCCGGCGCTGGCTCGGCCTCCTCGGAATGGGCCTCGCTCACCTGCGCGAGTCTAGTGCCGGGACCGACGGCCCGTCGGCAGTTGGCCCGGCCCTGACCCGCTGCTGGTCCCGCCGGCGCCGTCCGGGGACCCGGTCCGGGCGCCGCCGGGACCGTTTCCGGGGCCGTTTCCGGGGCCACTGCCAGGCGAGCCGGGACCGGGGTCGCTGCCCGGCGCCGGGCTGGTACCGCCGTTCTTGGTGCCGGGGCTCCGGGACCCGGCACTGCGGGACCGGTCGGTGCCGGTACCGCCGTTGTTCATGCTATTTCCGGAACTGCTGCCGGGGGCGGTGCCGGCCGATATGCCCGTCGGCTCGGCCGCGGGCTGGGCGGCGACGGGCTCGGTGTCCGGGCCGATGCGCTCGACCCGCACGGTGCCGATGCGGTTGCGCCGGCCGGCCAGGCTCTCCGCGGTGAGCCGGAGTCCGGCCACGGTCCCGACGGCGCCGGGGATGGGGACCCGGCCGAGCCGCTGGGCCAGCAGTCCGCCGACGGTCTCCACGTCCTCGGCCTCGATGCTGACGTCGAACAGCTCGGCGAGCTCCTCGACGGGCAGCCGGGCGGTGACCCTGGCCTCATCGGTGCCGAGCCACTCCACCGGCGGCTGCTCGCGGTCGTACTCGTCGGCGATCTCGCCCACGATCTCCTCGAGGATGTCCTCGATGGTGACCAGGCCGGCGGTGCCGCCGTATTCGTCGATCACGATGGCCACGTGGGTCTGCATGGCCTGCATCTCGCGCAGCAGCTCATCGATGGGCTTGCTCTCGGGCACGAAGGTGGCCGGGCGCATGACCGAGTCGACGGTCTCGACGGACTCGCCCTCGCGGTGCTCGTAGCTGCGGGTGACGATGTCCTTGAGGTAGGCGATGCCGACCACGTCGTCGAGGTTCTCGCCGACCACGGGGATGCGGGAGAACCCGCTGCGCAGGGCCAGCGACAGGGCCTGGCGCAGGTTCTTGCCGCGCTCGACGAAGACCATGTCGGTGCGGGGCACCATGACCTCGCGGACGATGGTGTCGCCGAGCTCGAACACCGAGTGGATCATGGCCCGCTCGTCGGGCTCGATGATCCGGCGCTGCTCCAGCAGGTCAACCAGGCCGCGCAGCTCCTCCTCGGACCCGGACGGGCCGTCGCGCTCCTCGCTGTCCGGGCTCAGCGCGCCGCCGGTGGCCGAGAGCAGGCGGGGCAGGGGGCCGAGCACCCGGACGACGGGCGCCAGCACGGCGGCGGCGGAGGTGGCCACCCGCCCGGCGCGCTGGTGGCCGATGCTGCGCGGGATCACGGCGGCGATGATGTAGCTCAGGACGATCATGACGACGGCGGTGATCAGGAACGCCCGCCAGTCGGGGGCGATCCAGTGCACGAGGACGGCCGCGACCAGCACGGTCGCGGTGATCTGGCCGATCACCCGGATGAGGACGAGCACCGACATATACCGCGATATCTCGGCCAGCACGGCGGGCAGCGGGCCGGCGCCCTCGCCGGGCGAGCGGCCCAGCTCCTTGGCCCCGGCCCTGGACACCCGCAGCAGGGCCGTCTCGGCGCTCGCGCACCAGCCGGCCAGCGCCAGCAGCGCCAGCGCGGCTACGAGCAGCCAGCCCATGGGCGTCTCACCCGCGCGTATCACCTGGGAGGCCCTTCCCGCGGTTCCTCGCCGGCCTCGTCCTGGCCGCCGCCGCCCTCGTCCAGGCCGGCACCGTCCGGGCTGGCGGCACCGTCCTGGCTGGCGGCACCGTCCTGGCTGGCCGCGCCAGGCCAGCTGCCCAGCAGCTTGTCCTGGAGCGCGAACATGGTCGCGTGCTCCTCGGGCTCGGCATGGTCGAAGCCGAGCAGGTGCAGGATGCCGTGCGTGCACAGCAGGCTGATCTCGTCCCCGACCTCGTGCCCGGCCTGGCGGGCCTGGACCGCGGCCACCTGGGGGCAGATGACCACGTCGCCGAGCAGGCCGGGGATCTCGGGCGGCTCGGTGGAGTTGTGGTCGGCGTGGGTGCCGCCGGGCTGCGGCGGGCGGATCTCGTCCATGGGGAACGCGAGCACGTCGGTCGGCCCCGGCTCGCCCATGTAGCGCATGTGCAGCTCGGTCATGGCCGGCTCGTCCACCAGCAGGACCGACAGCTCGGCCAGCGGGTGCACCCGCATGCCGTCCAGGACATGCCGGGCCAGCGAGGCCAGCGAGGCCTCGTCCACCTCGACGCCAGACTCGTTGGCGATCTCGATGCTCACCTTTTTCCCGTCATTTCCGCTGTCTGAGTTCCTCGTACCCCGCCCGACCCGATCTAGCCGACTGGCCAGGGGAAGGCCTGGTCAGTGGGTGCGGCGGGAGTCTCGCCGCGGCCGGCCACCGGGCAGCGGGCCGCCCTCGGCGGCCTGCCGGGCGTCGTACCGCTCGTAGGCGTCAACAATGTCGGCCACGAGCTTGTGCCTGACCACATCGTGGCTGGTCAGCCGCGAGAAGTACACATCGTCGACGCCATCCAGGATGTCCTGCACCATGCGCAGCCCGCTGACCTGGCCCGAGGGCAGGTCAACCTGGGTCACGTCGCCGGTGACCACGATCCGGGAGCCGAAGCCCAGCCGGGTCAGGAACATCTTCATCTGCTCGGCCGAGGTGTTCTGCGCCTCGTCCAGGATGATGAACGAGTCGTTCAGCGTCCGGCCGCGCATGTAGGCCAGCGGCGCGATCTCGATGGTCCCGGCGGCGGTCAGCCGGGGGATCGAGTCCGGGTCGACCATGTCGTGCAGGGCGTCGTACAGCGGCCGCAGGTACGGGTCGATCTTCTCGTACAGGGTGCCGGGCAGGAACCCGAGGCGCTCACCCGCCTCCACGGCCGGCCGGGTCAGGATGATCCGGTTGACTTCCTTGTCCTGGAGGGCCCGCACCGCCTTGGCCATGGCCAGGTAGGTCTTGCCGGTCCCGGCCGGGCCGATCGAGAACACGATCGTGTGGTTGTCGATAGCGTCCACGTAGCGCTTCTGGCCCAGCGTCTTGGGCCGGATGGTGCGGCCGCGCGAGGACAGGATGCCCAGGTTGAGGACCTCGGCCGGCCGGGCTCCGCGCTTGCGGCGCAGCATGGACACGCTGCGCTCGACCGCGTCCGCGGTGAGCTCGGTGCCCTCGGCGATCATCTGGATCAGCTCGTCGAGCAGCCGGGACGCCAGCTCGGTCTCGGACGGCGAGCCGGTGACCGTGATCTCGTTGCCGCGCACGTGCACGTCGGCATCGAACGACTTTTCGATGACGGCGAGCAGCTCGTCGCGGGATCCGAGGAGGCTGACCATCGAGTGGTCATCCGGGATGACGATCTTCACCTGGGTGGGTGACTGGGACTGGGTGGGCGGGGTACCGCCGGCGGCCGCCTCGCTCCGGCCCTTGGCCGTATCACGCGCTTTGTCTGTCAATGACCCTTCCCTGCTCAGGCACGCGCCGCGCGCTGCTCCCTGATCCTGGCCAGCGCGCCCGTGCCAGGCACTGCCGCCATTTTATGCCCGTCGCGACAGCACCTCATCCAGGCCCCTGGATCCCCCGCGGATACCCCCAGTGGATATCCCCGTCGCTATCCCGGCGGCCAGGTCATCGGCCTGCCGCCCAGGACGTGGGCGTGGGCATGCCAGACCGTCTGGCCGGCCCCGGCTCCGGTGTTGAACACCACCCGGTAGTCGGTGATGCCCGCGTCCGCGGCCACCTGCCGGGCCTGGGCCGCGATCTCGTCCAGCAGGCCGTCGCCGGCCTGCGCCACTGCTGCGACGTCGGGCAGGTGCTGGCGTGGTATTACCAGCACATGCACGGGCGCCTGAGGATCTATGTCGCGGAACGCGATAGTTCGCTCGCTCTCCAGCACCCGGTCAGCCGGCAGATCGCCCGCAACGATCTTGCAAAAGAGGCAGTCTGGCACGGGAAGATCTTAACGTGTAGCGGGTTAACCGGGCCGCCGACATATATGGTGACAGTACTGCGAACCCACGATGCACCACCCCTCTGGTGCGCGGGCCATGTCTGCCTGCCGTCGCCGCGGGTGCGTCGCAAAACTGGCGGTAGCGGCGATGCAATCCAGAAATGGACGGGCATGGGGGGAAAGTGCGAGCGTTGGTAATGTCGACGCCCGAGCAGCGGGCTGCATGGATCCGCTATGACGGCGGGTGAACCTAGTGACGTGGTCACGCGTCCAACTAACGTGACCGAAACCCTGGTAGCGGATATCGCGCTGGGGTCGGTGCCAGCCGAATGGGATGCCGACCGGGCTGTGACCGCTCTGTACACCGCGCACTATCGTTCGCTCGTGCGCCTGGCGGCCCTGCTCGTACGGGATGTCGCAACCGCGGAGGAAGTAGTGCAGGACTCGTTTGTCGCGATGCACGGCGGATGGCGCCGGCTGCGGGACAGCGATAAGGCCCTGTCCTACCTGCGGCAGTCGGTGGTCAACCGATCCCGATCAGTCCTGCGCCACCGGGTGGTGGTGGACCGCAACGCGCCCAAGCCGCCGCCCGACATGCCGAGTGCTGAGCATGGCGCGATGACGCTCCTGGAGCGGTCGGCCGTGGTGGCCGCGCTCCGGACGCTGCCACCACGCCAGCGCGAGGCGCTGGTGCTGCGCTACTACGGGGACCTTTCGGAGGCTCAGATCGCCCTCGCCATGGGCATCAGCAAGGGGGCCGTCAAGAGTCACACGGCCCGGGCCATGATCGCCATGCGCGGCGTGCTGGAGCGTGAAGCGTGAACGGCGCCGTCCACCGCGACTACGACGACATCCTGCGGCGTGCCCTGCACGCGGCCGCGGAGTCTGTCGAGCCGTCGGCTGACGGGCTCGAGCGGATCAGGGAGCGGCTCGGGCATCCGCCGCTGCTGTCGTTCTCCTCGATCGCGGGCTGGTACTCGGTGGCCGCGGCGCGGTTCACCAGCTGGGCGGTGCCGGCCTTCGGGACGGCCTGCGAGATCTTCTGGGCGCTGATCGACCGGTTCCGGCCGCTCGACACCCCGCCCGGGCACGCCAAGCCGGGCATGCGCTGGCTGCGGCCGGTGACGGCCACCGCCCTGGCCATCTTCGTGGTCGCGGCCGGCGGCTTCGCGGCGATGGCCATCCCCCACATCACCGGCTCGCTGAGCGGGAACGGGATTCAGACCACCCCGGGCGGCGGGGCGGGCGGAAGCCAGGGCCAGGGCGCCGTGAACGGCTCCCAGCCGATTGGCAGCGGCACCCCCGGCTCCCCCGGGTACAGCACGGGTCCGTCGCAAAGCTCGCCGGTGGCGAGCAGGTGTCACCAGGTCAGCAGCTCGGCGTCGCCGACCATCAGCCCGTCGCCGGGCAGCTCGGACAGCTCGGTGCCGACGAGCACCAGCACCTCACCGGGCCCGACGTCGACCAGTCCCGGGCCGACCACGACCTCCCCGTCGCCCACCACGAGCGACACCTCGCCGAGCGAGCCCAGCTCGGGCACCACGGGCACGCCGGGCGCCGAGGCCAGCAGCGCGGCCACCTCGACCAGCCCGGGCGCCAGCGGCTCGGCCAGCCCCGGCTCGCCCAGCCCGAGCGCTCTGGCACCGGGCGGGAACCGCTCGGCGGGGCGGAACCAGACCGCGGGCCCGGTCAGCTCGTCCAGCCCGACCGGGCCGTGCCCGTCGGCCTCGCCGAGCAAGACGGCGACCCGCAAGATCGTGCACACGCTGGGCCTGGGCCGGTCCGCCCTGGTCATCACCAGCTCCGGCCGGACCGGGCGGTTCGTGCCGCCCTCCGGCCGGAACGGGGACTCGTACTAGGCGCCGAGCGGCCCTAGGCCCAGCCGAGCGGCCCTAAGCCCAGCGGCCGGTCGCGCTGAGCACCAGCGCGGCCGCCACCGCTCCGGCTGTGGAGGCGCGCAGTACGGTCGGCCCCAGCCGCGCGCCCGTCGCCCCGGACCGCGCCAGCAGCTCGGCCTCACCCGGCGCGATCCCGCCCTCCGGCCCGACGATCAGCACGACCTCGCCGCCTGCTCCGGCCGAGCCGGGCAGCCCGGCCGGCCGCCGGCCCGGCCAGGTTGGCCAGCGCATCCGGCGCCTCGGGGTCCAGCAGCAGGGCCAGCCGTGCCGCGCGGACCCGGTCGGCCACGGCCGCCGTGGACGCCAGCGGGGTGATCTCGGGGAACCAGGCCCGGCGGGACTGCTTGGCCGCCGCCACCGCCGTGGTCCGCCAGCGGGCCACGCCCTTGTCCGCCCGCTCCCCGCGCCAGACCGCCACGCAGCGCTCGGCCGCCCAGGGCACGATGACGTCCACGCCGACCTCGGTCATCGTCTCCACGGCCAGCTCGCCCCGGTCGCCCTTGGGGATGGCCTGGATCACGACCAGCCGCGGCTCGGGCGCGGGCTCGGTGCGGCGGGCCAGCACGGCCAGCTCCACGGTGCCCGGCCGGACCGCGGTCACCCGGCCCTGCGCCAGGGTCCCGGCCCCGTCGGTGAGGTCCAGCCGCTCGCCGGGCGCGAGCCGGCGGACGGTCGCCGCGTGCCGGCCCTCGGCCCCGGTGAGCACGACCGTGTCGCGGGCCAGCTCGGCCGGGTCGGCGAGGAAGACGGGCGGTCTCAGCTCAGCCCCCAGCCCGGCCGTCAGCGTCCGTTGAACGCGTCCCGCAGGCGGGAGAAAAAGCCCTGCTGACCGGGCTGGAACCGGCCCGGCGGGGCCTCCTCGCCGCGCAGCTTGGCCAGCTCGCGCATCAGGTTCTCCTGCTCCGGGTCGAGCTTGCTCGGCGTCTCCACGGTCACGTGAATGACCAGGTCACCGCGCCCGGAGGCGTTCAGGTGCGCGGTGCCCTGCCCGTACAAGGGGATCGACTGGCCGGACTGCGTGCCCGGCCGGATGTCCACGTCGGCAGGCCCGTCGAGCGTCTCCACCTGGAGCGTGGCGCCCAGCGCCGCGGCCACCATGGGGATCGTCACCGTGCAGTGCAGGTCGTCGCCCGAGCGCTCGAAGATGTCGTGGGGCCGCTGCACGATCTCCAGGAACAGGTCGCCGGGCGGGCCGCCGCCGGGGCCCGTCTCGCCCTCTCCGGCCAGCTGGATGTGCGTGCCGTCCTCGACGCCGGCCGGGATCCGCACCTTGATCGTGCGGCGGGTCCTGACCCGGCCGTCGGCGTCGCACTCCGGGCAGGGCCGGCGGATCACCGTGCCGTAGCCGCCGCAGCCCGGGCAGGGCCGGGAGGTCATGACCTGGCCCAGGAACGACCGGGTGACCTGGCTGACCTCGCCGCGGCCGTTGCAGACCTCGCAGGTGGTCGGGTGGGTGCCCGGCGCCGTGCCCTCGCCCGAGCAGGTCGGGCAGACCACGGCGGTGTCCACGACCAGGTCCCTGGTGGTGCCGAAGGCGCACTCGGACAGGTCGAGCTCGACCCGGATGGTGGCGTTGCGGCCCCGGCGGGCCCGGCTGCGCGGCCCGCGCGTCCCCGCCCCGCCGCCGAAGAAGGCGTCCATGATGTCGCTGAACGGGAACCCGGCCGCGCCGAAGCCCCCGGCGCCAGCGGCGCCGCCCGGCGCGAACGGATCGGCGCCCAGGTCGTACATCTGCCGCTTCTCCGGGTCGGAGAGCACCTCGTAGGCCTGGGTGATCTCCTTGAACCGTTCCTGAGTCTGCGGGTCCGGGTTGACGTCGGGGTGCAGCTCGCGGGCGAGCCGCCGGTAGGCCTTCTTGATCTCGTCGGCGTCCGCGTCCCGGCGCACGCCAAGCAGGCCGTAGTAGTCGTTCACCACCGGCATCCTTACGCCCCCGCCAGGATCTGGCCTACATAACGTGCCACCGCGCGCACTGCTCCCATCGCCGTCGGGTAGTCCATCCGTGTCGGTCCCAGCACTCCGAGCCGGGCCAGCGCCTGGTCACCTGAACCGTAGCCGGTGGCCACCATTGAGGTGCTCTGCAACCCTTCCACCTGGTTCTCGGCCCCGATCCGAACCGTGACCAGAGCCTGATCCGCTGACTCGCCCAGCAGGCGCATCAGGACTACCTGTTCCTCCAACGCTTCCAGCACCTCATGCAGTCCCTTGGAGAAGTCACCCGAGGCGAGGTTAGCCGCGCCTCCGACCACCACGCGCTCCTCATGCCGCTCAGCCAGGGTCTCCAGGATCACCGAGAACACCGCCGCCGCGTTGGGCCGCTCGCGCATTTCGACGCGCTCGGGAAGATCGGCGACGACCGACGCTACCTCGGTCAGCCTCCGCCCGTCGAGACATGCGTTCAGCACCGCGCGCAGCTGGGTGACGGAGCTCTCGCCCGCCGGGCCGGGCAGGTCCACCGCGCGCTGCTCGACCCGGCCGGTGTCGGTGATCACTACCAGCAGCAGCCGCTGGTCGGTCAGCGGGACCAGCTCGATGTGCCGGACCGCGGACCGGGTCAGCGACGGGTACTGGACCACGGCCACCTGGCGGGTGAGCTGGGCCAGCAGCCGGACCGTCCGCATGACCACGTCGTCGAGGTCGTAGGCGCCGGTCAGGAACGTCTCGATGGCCCGGCGCTCGGCGGCGGTGAACGGCTTGACGCCCGACAGCCGGTCCACGAACAGCCGGTAGCCCTTGTCGGTGGGCACCCGGCCCGCGCTGGTGTGCGGCTGGACGATGAAGCCCTGCTCCTCGAGGACGGCCATGTCGTTGCGGATGGTGGCCGGGGAGACGTCCAGGTTGTGGCGGTCCACGAGGTTCTTGGATCCCACGGGCTCATTCGTGGAGACATAGTCCTCCACGATGGCGCGCAGGACCGCAAGCTTCCTGTCGTCGAGCACGCTGCCACCTCCCTGGCACTCCCGTGTCTAGAGTGCCAATTCTATGGCGCGAACACTACTGGCCCGGTGCGTCGCGGAACAGGTTCCTCCAGGCGCAATTCCCGCCGGACCGGCTAGCGTTGGCCGTAGACACGACGAACGGGGACCGATGACGGGTATCGCGTCGCCGCCGGAGCCAGGCTGGGCGACGGGGCCAGGTGACGAATGGCAGACCGGGCAGCAGCCCGCGGTCGGCCAGGCGCACGCCACGGAGGCACCGCATCCCGCGGCCAGCACAGGCGGCTGGGAGTGGCTCACCCCCCAGCCCCCACGACCGGCCCAGCCCGCACCGCCCGCCTGGCCTGCCCAGCCGGCCCAGCCTGCCTGGCCCGCCCCCGCCGCACCGCCTGCCCCGGCGCTGCTCGCAGCCTGGCCGCACGCCTGCCCCGAACCGCCTGCCAGACTGCCGCCCCGGCCTCACGCCTGGGCTCACCGCCTGCCCCGGGCTCACCGCCTGGCCTGGGCGTACCGCCTGCCCCGGCCGCTCAGCTGGCCCAGCCAGCCCCGCCGCCGCAGTCCGCCCCGGCACTGGCACCGCTCGCACCGCCGCTGGCCGCGCCTACGCCGCCACCTGCGGCACCCGCGCCCCACCCTGAGCCCACGCAGCGCCCCGGACCCGCGCCCCGCCCCGGCCCCGCACATGCCCGGACCGCGGCCCAGACCCCAGCCGTCCAGGCGCTGATGGCCGCCGGGGACCGGGAACGGGCAGCCGGCGGGCACGGCCGCCAGGCCGCCGCCACACGGGACAGCGCCGCCTCGGACAGCGCCACCTGGGACAGCGCCGCGCGGGACGGCGACGAGGTCTGGGCGATGCTCGGCTACCTGGGCGTGCCGTTCGTCAGCATCGTGGCCCCGCTGGCCGTCTACCTGACCCGCGCGCGCCGGTCCCGGTTTGTCCGCCAGCACGCCGCCCAGGCCCTCAACCTGTCGATCACCGTGCTGCTCTACAACCTCTGCGTGCTCATCCTGGCCGGGATCATGGCCGCGGACAACGTCGGCGCCGCGCTGCTGGTGGCCGGACCATTGGCGCTGGCCCTCTGGCTGGCCGCGCTGTACTTCCTGACCCGGGCCGCGATCAGCGCCGGCCGGGGCCAGTTCTACGCTCTCCCCCGCTGGATCTGCGCCACACTCACCCGCTAGCCGCCCCTCCAGCCCCACGCGTCACACTCAGCCGGAGCAGTTCCGTCGGTGCCATAGACCGGGACATCCGAACTGCTCCCGGAGCGTGGGGCGGGTGTGGTCGATGAGGCATCCGAGCCTCCGCCGCAGCGGCCGCCCGGTTGCGTGTGTTGCTGATGAGGCGGGTGCTTCCTTCGCTGCTGCGTCCCAGGGCCGGCAACGCGCAGCTGTTAATCGGTCAGGTCTCGGATCACCGCGTCGGCCAGCAGCCGGCCGCGCGTGGTCAGCGCCAGCCGCCCGGCCTCGTAGGCCACCGGATCGGCCAGCCCGTCGGCCACCGCCGTGGCCGCGGCCACCTGGCCCGCCGGGCCCAGCTCGGCCAGCGGGCAGCCCTCGGCCAGCCGGGTGGCCAGCATGATCCGCTCCATGGCGCGCTCGTCGGCGGTGAGGATCTCCCGCGCCTGGGCCGGGCTGTCCCCCGCGGTGATCCGCTGGGCGTAGGCGGCCGGGTGCCGGACGTTCCACCAGCGGGTGCCGCCGACGTGGCTGTGCGCGCCCGGCCCGATGCCCCACCAGTCGGCCCCGGTCCAGTACAGCTCGTTGTGACGGCACCTGGCCGAGTCGTCCGCGGCCCAGTTGCTGATCTCATACCAGGTCAGCCCGGCCTTGCTGAGCAGCTCGTCGGCGGCCAGGTACCGGTCGGCCATCTCGTCGTCGTCCGGGGCGGCCAGCTCGCCGCGGCGGATCCGGGCCGCCAGCCGGGTGCCCTCCTCGACGATCAGCGCGTAGGCCGAGATGTGGTCGGGCCCGGCCGCGAGCGCGCTGGTCAGCGACCGCTCCCAGTCAGCGGCGGTCTCGCCCGGAGTGCCGTAGATCAGGTCCAGGCTGACGTGCTCGAACCCGGCCGCCCGGGCCCAGGCCGCGCACTGCTCGGGCCGTCCCGGCTGATGCACCCGGTCCAGCGCCGCCAGCACGTGCGGCGCCGCGCTCTGCATGCCCAGGGAGATCCGGGTGAACCCGGCGGCGCGCAGGCCGTCCAGCACCCGCGGGTCCACGGTTTCCGGGTTGGCCTCGATCGTCACCTCCGCCCCGTCGGCCAGCCCGAACTCCTGTCCGATGGCATCCAGGATCGCAGCCAGGTCTGACACTGGCAGCAGCGTCGGCGTCCCGCCGCCGAAGAACACCGTGGACACCGGCCCGGCCTGCCCGCGAAGCACCCCGCCGCGAAGCACCCCGCCGCGAAGCACCCGCCCGGCCAGCCCGACCTCGCCGATGGCCAGGCCGGCGTACGTCTCGCGGGACGCGCCCGAGCCCAGTTCAGTGGCGGTATAGGTGTTGAAGTCGCAGTAGCCGCACCGCGTCAGGCAGAACGGCACATGCACGTATATCCCAAACAAATGACGCCCGAGCTGGTCAACTGCCTCGTCGGGCAGGGCACCGCCGGGCGGAACCGGCTGACCGGCCGGCGGCTGGCCCGCCATGGTCAGCCCGCCCCGGCTAGACGCCAGCCCGGCTCAGGACGTGCCGGCCGATCTCGTCCCACTTCCGGCCTCGCCCCTCCACCTCAAGCAGCCTGCGCATGATCTCCTGGTCGCCGTAGAAGGCGAGCATGGACTCTGCCACGGTAACCCGGCCCGCCGGCCGGTCGAGCACGCGCGCCTCGTCGCCGGCGGCCACCGTACCCTCGGCCAGCACCCGCAGGTAGGCGCCGGGTCGGCGGCCCTGGGCGAACCGCTTCACCCAGTGCTGCTCGCCCAGCCAGCTCTGGAACGTCACGCACGGGATCCGCGGCGCGGTGACCTGCACCACCGCCGTGCCGAGCAGCCAGGTCTCGCCGATCAGCGCGCCGGTAACGTCCAGCCCGGCGGTGGTGATGTTCTCGCCGAACAGGCCGTTGCGCAGCTCGCGCCCGAGCCGCTCCACCCACCAGTCCAGGTCCTCCCTGGCGTAGGCGTAGACGGCCTGCTCGACGCCGCCGTGGTTCTCGGTGTCGCCGAACTCGTCGCCGGCCAGCCCGCCGAAGCTCACCCGGACCGGCCCGGCCGCGGGCCGCTTGTCGATCCCGGTCCTGGCCGGCTTCCCGCCGACCAGCAGGTCCGCCTCCGGACCGGTATTCACCGAGATCACCTGCGCATGTGCCATGCCCGCACGGTATCCGACCGCCCGGAGGCGGAGCGAGCCGCTCGGCAGGGGACATCGTCGCTGGCCGCGGTTACGCTGGGGGTGCACAGCAGCGAGGCCGGGAGAGGCCCGGCCCGGCGGCACGGGGCGAGAACTGACATGACGCAAGCCAGCTACAGCCGGTCCCCCGTTCCCAGTCAGCAGCTACGCGCGACCGACCGGGACCGGGAAGCGGCCATCGGGGTGCTCCAGTCGTCCTACACCGTGGGGCGGCTGACCAAGGACGAGCACGACGCGCGGGTCAGCCGGGCGCTGTGTGCCCAGACCTATGCCGAGCTCGACCAGCTCACCGCTGACCTGCCCGAACGGCCCGGCTACCCGGACGCCCCGGTGGCGCCGGGGCCGCGGCGCACCAACGCGCTGGCCGTCGCCGCGCTGGTCTGCGGGCTGGCCCAGCCGTTCACCGGCATGCTGACCACCATCCCGGCGGTCGCGCTCGGTCACATCTCCCGCGGACAGATCCGGCGAACTGGTGAAGATGGCCGTGCGATGGCTACCTGGGGCCTTATTCTCGGCTGGGCGGGAGTGACGGCGGCCATCGCCTTCGTGCTGGCGATCCTGCTATTCGTCGTGCTGCTGGCCCATGCGGTTCCCAACAAGTGACGCACAGGACAGGCAGACCATGACCTCAGACGATTTTGGCCAGGCCAACCAGCCCGGAGGCTACGGCCAGCCTGATCCGAACAGCCAGCCTCAGCCAGGCCCGCAGGACTACCGCCAGGAACCGCCGTACGGGCAGCAGCCGCCTCAGTACGGCCAGCAGCCCGGCTACGGCCAGCCGGGTTACGGCCAGCAGCCGCCGCAGTACAGCGAGCCGCCTCAGTACGGCGGTCAGCCCGGCTACAACCAGCCCGGCCAGTACCCGCAGCAGCCCGGCCAGTACCACAGCAGCAGTACGGCCAGTACGGGCCCGGCGGTTACGGCCCGCCCGCCCAGGCCAAGACCAATACGCTGGCCATTATCTCGCTGGTCTGCGGGATCGCTCAGATCCTGCTCGGCCTGATCGCGGGCATCCCGGCCATCATTCTCGGCGCTCTCGCGCTCAAGCAGATCACCGCCCGCGGCGAGCGCGGCCGTGGCCTGGCCATCGCGGGCCTGGTCATCGGGATCATCGGCGTGCTGATCTCGGTGATCGCCATCATCGCGATCATCGCCGCCGGGCACAAGTCGGCGAGCTAGCGCTTCTTGTCGGCCGTCTGGTCGGTGGACAAGGCGGCCACGAACGCCTCCTGGGGAACGTCGACGCGGCCGATGGTCTTCATCCGCCGCTTGCCTTCCTTCTGCTTCTCCAGCAGCTTGCGCTTCCGGGTGATGTCACCGCCGTAGCACTTGGCCAGCACGTCCTTGCGCATCGCGCGGATGTTCTCGCGGGCGATGATCCGGGCGCCGATGGCGGCCTGGATCGGCACCTCGAACTGCTGGCGCGGGATGAGCTCCTTGAGCCGCGCGGTCATGGCCAGCCCGTACTCGCGGGCCTTGCTGGTGTGCACGACCTGGCTGAACGCGTCCACCGGCACGCCCTGAAGCAGGATGTCGACCTTGGACAGGTCGGCCTCCTGCTCTCCGTCCGGCTCGTAGTCGAGCGAGGCGTAGCCGCGGGTGCGGGACTTGAGCTGGTCGAAGAAGTCGAAGATGATCTCGGCCAGCGGCATCGTGTACCGGATCTCCACCCGGTCCGAGGACAGGTAGTCCATGCCGAGCAGCACGCCCCGGCGGCCCTGGCACAGCTCCATGATCGCGCCGATGTAGTCGCTGGGGGCCAGCACCGTGGCCCGGACCACCGGCTCGTAGATGTGCGCGATCTTCCCGTCCGGGAACTCGCTCGGATTGGTGACGACGATCTCCTCGCCGGCCTCGGTGACCACGCGGTAGACCACGTTGGGCGCGGTGGAGATGAGCGCCAGGTCGAACTCGCGCTCCAGCCGCTCCCGGACGATCTCCATGTGCAGCAGGCCCAGGAAGCCGCACCGGAAGCCGAACCCCAGCGCGGTGGAAGTCTCCGGCTCCCAGACCAGCGAGGCGTCGTTCAGCGACAGCTTGTCCAGGGCATCGCGCAGCTCCGGATAGTCGTCCCCGTCGACCGGGTACAGGCCCGAGAACACCATCGGCCGGGGGTTGGCGTAGCCCGGCAGCGCGTCGGAGGCCGGATGGGCCGCGGTGGTGACCGTGTCGCCGACCCGGGCCTGGCGGACGTCCTTCACGCCGGTGATCAGGTAGCCGACCTCACCCGCGGCCAGGCCGTCGGACGGCACCGGCTCGGGCGAGATCACGCCCACCTCGAGGGTCTCGTGCACCGACTTGGTCGAGAGCATCAGCGTCCGCTCGCGCCGGGACAGCCGCCCGTCCACCACCCGGACGTAGGTGACCACGCCGCGGTAGGTGTCGTACACCGAGTCGAAGATCAGCGCGCGGGCCGGGCGCGTCCAGGTCACCGCTGGGCGGCGGGACCTGGGCCACGACCGCGTGCAGCAGCTCCATCACGCCCTCGCCGGTCTTCGCCGACACCCGCAGCACGTCGCTCGGCTCGCAGCCGATGATGTTGGCCAGCTCGGCCGCGTACTTGTCCGGCTGGGCCGCGGGCAGGTCGATCTTGTTCAGGACCGGGATCAGGTGCAGGTCGGCGCCCAGGGCCAGGTACAGGTTGGCCAGCGTCTGGGCCTCGATGCCCTGGGCCGCGTCGACCAGCAGGATCGCGCCCTCGCAGGCGGCCAGCGAGCGGGAGACCTCATACGAGAAGTCGACGTGGCCGGGGGTATCGATCAGGTTGAGCACGTACTGGCGGCCGTCCTCGCCGCGCCAGGGCAGCCGGACGGCCTGGCTCTTGATCGTGATGCCGCGCTCGCGCTCGATGTCCATCCGGTCCAGGTACTGCGCGCGCATCTGGCGGCCCTCCACCACGCCGGTGAGCTGGAGCATCCGGTCCGCGAGCGTCGACTTGCCGTGGTCGATATGGGCGATAATGCAGAAATTGCGGATGATCGCCTGATCGGTCCGGGAAGGCTCGGGCAGCGCCGCGGCAGCGAGCCGGGGCGCAGCCGGTGGTTGCGGCACAGATGCTTGTGACGCAGGGCTAGGTGGCACAGAGATCCGCCAGGTGATCGGCATATGGTCCAGCGGTCTATGGTTGCATGCCGGGCTTGATGCCCACGCCATCAGCGCCCGGCCAGCGCCGCGCGGAGCGTTCAGAAGCCGCGGACCTGCCAGACGTTGCGCCAGGCCCCGCCGTGCTCGACGACCAGGAACGCCTGGGTGCCTACCGCGGTCAGGAAGGACCCGCCCGCGACGCAGTTGCCCGGCGAGGCGCAGGAGATCGGGGCGATCTGCTCGTTGCCCTGCGACTTGATCGCCGCCCAGCCGCGGGTCGTGGTGATCCGGGTCCAGGTCCCGCGGACCTCGCTGACCACGCCCGCCGCCGAGCCGCTGCGCCCGCTGTAGGTCACGGTGGCGGCACAGTCCCCCGCGGCCGGGCACGACATCCCCGTGACCTCCGCGTCGCCGCCGGTGTTCAGGGCGCCTGAGCCGGGCACCTCCCTGGCCGCGCCCCAGCGTCCGTTCTTCTCGCTGGCCACGAACGCCTGGGCCGGCTGCGGCCCCTCGGCCGGGACCGGCCCGGCATAGTCGCCGCCGACGCTGCAGTTGCCCGCCGAGGCGCACGACACCACGGCGGCCGCGGCATCCCCGCCGACGTTCAGGGCCTGAAGGCCGGGGATGGCCTGCGCCCGGCCCCAGGCGCCGCGCTTCTCGCTGACGACGAGCGCCTGCAGGCTGCCGTGGCCATCGGTGTAGTACCCGCTGGCCGTGCAGTCCCCCGCTGACGGGCACGACACGTTCTCGATCTCAGCGCTGCGGCCCGCGTCGAGGGCCGCGGCGACCTGGAGTGGCTGGCCCCATCGGCCGTTCTTCTCGCTGATGACGAAGGCATCCTGGGTGAGCCCGCCCGCCGGGGCATAGCTCCCGCCGGCGCTGCAGTTGCCCGCCGAGGCGCACGACAGGGTCAGCAGGACGGTCCGCCCGCTTGAATTGAAGGAACCGCTGCCCCGGATCTGCCTGGCCGGTGCCCAGTGGCCATGCGTCTGGCTGGCCAGGAACGACTCCTGGCTGTCGGGAGGCACGTCATAGATCCCGCCGGTCGTGCAGTTGCCCGCCGAGGGGCACGACAGCAGCGGGTCGGCGGCGTCGTTGCCCCGGAGCAGGGCGGCGCTGCCGGGTATCTGCCTGGCCGCGCCCCATTTCCCCCTGACCTCGCTGGCCACGTACACGTGGAAGTGGTGCGAGGCGTCCTCGTAGTGTCCGCTCACGGCGCAGTTGCCCGCCGAAGGGCAGGACACCGCCTCGGCCGCGGCGTGGCCTCCGTCGTTGAGGGCCGCGGTGCCGGCTACCTCGGCGGCCCGGCCCCAGCGGCCGCTTTTCTCGCTGATCACGAAGGCCTGGCCCCGGCCAAGGCCGTCGGCGTAGTAACCGCTGGCGGTACAGGCGCCGGCTGAAGGGCAGGACACCGAGTCGACGTTGGCGTTGCACTGGTGCGAGGAGGCACAGGTATCCACGCGGGCGATCTTCCGCGCGACAGGGGCGGCGGCGGGCCGGTGCGACGCCGCCGCGCCGGCCGCTGCCGGGAGCGCTGACCCCAAAATCACCAGCAGCGCCGCGAGGGCCGCTAAGACCGAGTATCGCCGTACGTATCGCCGCATCGTGGCCTCCCGAGTGCCAGCAGCCGCAGATTCCCCCTATTCTGGAACTTAGCCCATATTCGTCGCGCTGACGGGCCAGGCCGGCCTTCAGTTTGGGGGGCCGGGCCGATCTCGGCTATCCTTCACTGCTGGCTGCCTGCTACGCCCGCGTGCGCTGGGCCGGGCGCAAGCCGCGGACCACATCTAACGACATCGAGCGAGGCACTCGCGTGGCAAACATCAAGTCCCAGATCAAGCGCAACAAGCAGAACGAGAAGGCACGGCAGCGCAACAAGGCTGTGAAGTCCGAGCTGAAGACCGCCGTGCGCAAGTTCCGCGAGGCCGCTGACGCGGGCAACGTCGATGAGGCGACCCTGGCCATGCGCGCTGCTTCCGTCAAGCTAGACAAGGCGGCGAGCAAGGGCGTGATCCACAAGAACCAGGCCGCCAACCGCAAGTCCGCGATCGCTCAGCGCGCCGAGCAGCTCAAGCAGGCCTAGCCAGCAGCTCCCGCCCGCTCCTCCGGGGACGCCCCCGGAGCCGGCAGCGGTGACCGCCTGGCAGAAAGAGCGCTCATGTCCAGGCTGGCCGCGCACGGCATCCAGATCACTTTTGGCGGACTCACCGTCCTCGATGGCGTCGACCTGACCATCGGTCCCGGTGACCGCATCGGCATCCTGGCCCCTAACGGGGTCGGGAAGTCTACCCTGCTCAAGATCCTCTCCGGTGAGCTTGAGCCCGACGCCGGGTCTGTGACCCGGTCTCCGGCCAGTACCACCGTGCTGCGGCTGGCCCAGGAGCCGGACATCCGGCCCGGCGAGACGCTGACCGAGCACCTGGCCCGGCGCACCGGCGTGGCCGCCGCCCAGGAGGCGCTCGACGCCTCCACCGAGGCGCTGACCCGCGGCGACCGGGGCGCCGACGACGCCTACTCCGAGGCGCTGGAGCGCTGGCTCGCGCTGGGCAGCGCCGACCTGCCCGAGCGCGCCGGCCAGGTGACCGCCGACCTGGGGCTGCCCGCCGGGCTGCTCAGCCGCGGCGCGGCCCAGCTGTCCGGCGGTCAGCAGGCCCGGCTCGCGCTGGCCGCCGTGCTGCTCGCCCAGCCCGACATCCTGCTCCTCGACGAGCCGACCAACGACCTCGACGACGACGGCCTGGCCCGGCTCGAGGCCCACCTGCGGGGCAGCCGGGCCGGCATCGCGCTGGTCAGCCACGACCGGGCGCTGCTGGCCGGGGCCGTCACCCGGATCCTCGAGCTGGACGAGTTCACCCGCTCCGGCCGTGAGTTCGGCGGCGGCTGGGACGCCTACCTGGCCGAGCGGGACCGGGCCAGGCAGCGCGCCGTCGACGCCTATGCCGGCTATGAGCAGCAGCGCGACAAGCTGACCGAGGCCGCCCGTACGCAGCGGCAGTGGGCCGCCTCCGGCGCCCGCCGGGCCGCCGACCCCCGGCGGCAGCTGGACCCCGATAAGTTCATCAAGCACTTCCGGACGACCGGGGCGCAGAACACCGGCGCCGGGGCCGCCCGCGCCGAGCGGGCCATCGCCCGGCTGGACCACGACGCCCCCGACCAGGTCCGCGAGCCCTGGCACCTCCAGCTGTCCATCGCCGCCGCCGGGCCGGGCCGGGGACGTGGTGGTCGCCCTGCGCGGCGCCGTGATCAGCCGCGGCCAGGTGACGCTCGGCCCGCTCGATCTCAGCGTCGGCCCCGCCGACCGGATCCGCATCGCGGGCCCCAACGGCGCGGGCAAGACCACGCTGGTGGACGCGCTGCTCGGCCGCCAGCCGCTGGACGCGGGCGAGCGCTACGCCGGACCCAGCGTGGTGTTCGGGGAGCTGGATCAGTCCCGCCGCGAGTTCTCGGTCACCGACCCCGTGGCCGACGTGGTCCGGGCCGCCGCCGGACTGACCCCCGAGGAGGCCAGGACCCTGCTGGCCAAGTTCCGGCTGCGCGGCGACGCCGCCCTCCGGCCGGCCGCCGCCCTGTCGCCGGGCGAGCGGACCAGGGCCGGGCTGGCCCTGCTGCAGGCGCGCGGGGTGAACTGCCTGGTTCTGGACGAGCCCACCAACCACCTGGACATCGAGGCCATCGAGCAGCTGGAGCAGGCCCTGGGCGCCTACGGCGGCGCGCTGATCGTGGTCACCCACGACCGCCGCCTGGCCGAGGCCCTGGCCATCGAGCAGGTCGTGGACGTCACGACCCTGCACCGCCGCTAAGGCCGCCCGGACCGCACAACCCCCACCGGCCATGATCGTGACCGTTTCGCCGCAGCGATTTGCGGTCAGACGGCCACGATCATGGAGAAATACGACGTGCGACAGGCGGTCGGCCCGATGGGCGGCTCAGCCGCGGGAGCGGGAGGCCACGATGGTGCTGATGGCCCGCTCCAGCGCGTAGCCCGCGCTGACGCCCTCGCCCTTGACCTGGGCGTCCGCCTCGGCCACGGCCGCGTGCGCCGCGGCCAGCCCGTCGGCCGTCCAGCCGTGCAGCTGCTGCCTGGTCCGGTCGATCTTCCACGGCGGCATGCCCAGCTCCGCGGCCACCGACTCCGCCCGCTGGCTGCGCGGCACCGACCCGACCCGGCCCAGCGCCCGCACGCCCTGGGCCAGCGCGCTGGAGATCAGCACCGGGCTGGTGCCGGTGGCCAGCGCCCAGCGCAGCTGCTCCAGGGCCTCGGCCAGCTTCCCCTCGACCGCCCGGTCAGCGACCGTGAACCCGGTCGCCTCGGCCCGGCCGCGGTAATACCGGGCCACGACATCCTGGCTGATGACGCCCTCGGTGTCGGAGGCCAGCTGGCTGCACGCGGCGCCCAGGTCACGCAGGTCGTTGCCGACCGCGTCCAGCAGCGCGCGCAGCCCGCCCTCATCGGCCTTGCGCCCGGCGGCCCGGAACTCGCCGCGCAGGAAGTCCATCCGCTCCCCGAAGCGCTTGACCGCCGGGCAGTTCACCCGGGCCACGCCCGCGCTGGTCAGGCTGGCCAGCAGCGCCTTGCCCTTGGCCCCGCCGGCGTGGGTGAGCACCAGGACCACGTCGGGGGACGGCGCGCTGGCCAGCCGGGTGATCTCGGCGGCGAGATCCTTGCCCGCGTCCTGCGCGCCGCGCACGATGACCACCGCCCCGCCGCCGAACAGCGACGGCGCGGTCAGCCCGGTCAGCTCGCCCGGCGACAGGTCGGCCGCGGCCACGTCGTGCACGTCCGTGCCCTCGGCGCTGTGCGCCGCCGCGCCCGACCCGCCCGCGGCCGCCACGATGGCGCTGACGGCCCGCTCGACCAGCAGGTCCTCTTCGCCCACCACGACGGTGACAGGCCGCGGACCGGGGCCGGCACGGCGCTGCCCGCCGCCTTCGGTGCAGTAGCCATGCCCGCAGCATGCCACGTTTCCGGGACTGCCGAGGACGGGCCGAGGGCGGCGGGCGTGACCGGCTAAGCGGACGGTTCGGGGCGGCCGGCGGCAGGCCGGCCCGGCAGCAGGAGCAGGCCCAGGATGGCCCCGGCCAGCAGCACGCCGGTGCCGGCAACCGCCGCGTGGGTCATGCCCTGGGCGTAGGCGAAGCTGGCCGCGTGAGCCAGCCGCGGCCCGAGCGTGCCGGGCAGGTGCGCGGCGACGCCGCGGGCGCCGGCCACGCTGGCCGCCGCGGCGCCGCGCGCGGCCGGCGGCAGGCCGGCCAGGTGGCCGGCCAGCGCGTCGCGCGCAGCGCGATCAGCTCCCCGGCCGTGCTGACCTGGCTGGCCGCCACCGAGGCGATGCCGAACAGGGCCAGCCCGGCCGTGAGCAGCCTGCGGCGGCCGATCTTGTCCCCCAGCTTGCCGATGGGCAGCAGCAGCCCGGCCCAGGCCAGCGTGTAGGCGGCCGTGATCCACTGGAGCTGGCTCTCCGAGGCACCGAGCCGCACCGAGAAGGTGGGCAGCGCGGTGACCACGATGTAGCTGTCCAGGCCGACGACCAGGAAGCTGACGGCGATGGCGGCCATGGCCCACCAGCGGCCGCGGACTCGACCGCCGGGTGCGGGCGCGGCCGCCGGGCTGTGTACGGCGACGCTGGGTCCGGCGACGCTCGCGCCGGGCGGCCGGGACAGGCCAGACGTAGTCTTGGTCATGATTAGCTCCTTGCTGATCGATGGCCCCGGGCCGGGCTTGTCTTGGCGGACTCCGGCCCGGGGCTGCTTACTGGGTCAGTAGTTACCGGGTCAGTAGGCCCGCTCCAGCTGTGCTCGCTGGACCGTGGTGATCCCGCGGAACAGCTCGGTCACCTCGGCGCCGAGTGCGGCGACTGCGTCCTCGGGAGCAGGCGCGTCCGGCTCGAGGGTCCGCGCCATGACGTCGGCCAGCAGGTCGGCGCGCTCCGACGCCGACAGGTCTCGCGCGCCTCCGGGCTGGGCGTCCTCGTCCTGGTCGAGGAAGAACCCGCGCAGCACGCTGCTCAGGATGTGGCCGGCCGCCATGGTGCTCAGGCCCGGCCGCAGCAGCCCGTGCCGGGCCACCAGGCCGAGGTAGTCCGGGTTGCCGGCCAGCTCGCGCTGGGCCGCCGCCACCGAGTCGTCCACGACCAGCGCGCCGAGCACCTGGGCGTCGGACAGCAGCACCGCCTTGACTAGCGGCCGCCGGACCACCTCCAGGAAGATCGCGGGCATCAGCAGGCGCGGCAGGGCCAGCCCCGGGTCCTCGTCCAGGCGCCGCACCAGGTCATCCAGCATTCGCATGGCTTCCCGCTGGAGCGCGGCCCAGAACAGCACCTCGCGGGTCTTCCAGTGCAGGTAGATGGTGCCCTTGCCGACCCGCGCCCGGCCCGCCACGTCGTCGATGCTGACCCGCCGGTAGCCGTGCTGGCTCAGCAGTTCCGCGGCGGCGTCGAGGATCCGCTCGGCCCGAGCCCGCCGGGCCGCAGACCCGGCCGGCGCACGTCCTGTCTCTGTCATGCAGTCAGACTATGACCAGATTTGAAATCTAGTCAACTCGTATCACTAAGAAGTTCGATCGTGAGGACGCGAGGCGGCGCGAGGCGGCGCGAGGCGGTGCGGGGCGGCGGCGGGGCGGCGCGGGGCGGGCGTAGCCGGAACGGGCCAGCGGTCGGCTCACGGCTCCGGGGCGACAACGACCGCGAGGAGGCCGGGGCCGGTGTGGGCCAGGATCGCGGTGCCCGCTTCGGTCACCGCGATCGGCCCGGCGGCCGGGATGGCCGCGGCGAGCCGGCGTCGGAGGTCATCGGCCCCGGACGGATTGCCGATGTGCTGAACGGCGAGTTCTGAGCGCCGGCCGGCAGCATGGACCGAGGCCAGTTCGACCAATCGATCCTGGGCCGCCGCACTGGTCCGGACGCGCTCCAGGATCACGACGCGGCCGCCGGAGATCGTCAGCAGGGGCCGTGAGCGCAGCATGGCACCGGCCGAGCCCCGGCCTGCGCCCCGGCTCGCGACGCCGCCGCTCAGGCGGCCGCCGGCCCGGAGCTGGTCCTGGCTGTCCAGCGCGAAGAACGAGCCCAGCCGGGCGGCCTGGTCGCACGCCGCCTGGACGACCTGCTCGGCGGGCCGGGCGGCCGCGGCGGCCCTGGCGGCCGCGGCGACGACCAGGCCGAGCCCGGCGCCGATGGTCCGGGAGTCGACGACGTGCACCGGCACCGGGGCGGCGGCCGCGGCCAGCCGGGCCGAGCCGAGAGTGCCGGACAGCTCGCCGGACAGGTGCACGGAGACGACGGCCGGGGCGCCGGCGGCGGCCGCGGCGGCGTAGGCGGCGCCGAACCGCCCGGGCGCCGGGCGGGCGGTGCTGAGCCGCTCGCCGCGGGCCAGTTCCCCGGCGATGGCGGCGGGCAGCGGGCCGGCGGCGTCGTCGGCCGCCGCCCCGCCGGCCAGCACCCGGAGGGGCACGACCACGACGGCCAGGCTCGCGGGGGGCAGGCTCGCGGGGGGCAGGCTGGCCGAGGAGTCGGTCACCACCGCCACCTGGCCGGGCGCCGGTCCGGGGCCGGGCATGGGCGCGGCTAGCTGGCGACGAGCTCGGCGCCGCGCCAGACGCGGTAGGGCTTCAGGCCGTAGGCCCAGGCGAAGGCGCCTTCGTGGTCGGCGTCCCAGGCCACGATGTCGGCCAGCCGGCCGCGGACCAGGACACCGCGGTCGGGGGCGCGCAAGGCCGCCGCGCCGCCCACGGTGGCGGCCCGGAGCGCCTCGGCCACGCTCATCCCGAAGTTGGTGATGGCCATGCTGATGACCAGCGGCATGGAGGTGATCCCGTTGCCGCCGGGCGAGTGGTCAGAGCCGAGGGCCACGGCCACGCCCTTGTCGAGCAGGGAGCGAACGGGCGGCGTGCGGCCGGACTCGGTGGTGACGGCGGGGCAGACCACGGCGGCCACGCCGGCCTGGGCCAGGGCGGCCACGTCGTCGTCGCAGGCGCCGTGCAGCAGGTCGGCGGAGGCGCAGCCGATCTCGGCCGCGAGCTGCGCGGCGCCGCTGCTGGAATCGCCGCAGGCGTGCAGCCGGGGCAGCAGTCCCGCGGCCCGGCCCGCGGCCAGGATCCACTGGGCCTCGCGCCGGGTGAAGCGGCCGTCGTCGCAGTACACGTCGACGCTGTCGGCGCCGACCGCGGCCGCGTCGCTGCACCAGCTGCCGACCGCGTCAACGTAATCGTGGCGGCGGCCGAAGTACTCGGGCGGGACGGCGTGGGCGGCCAGCAGGGTGGCGTGCACCCGCGGCATGCCGGGCTCTTTCTCCAGCGAGCGCAGCATCCGCAGGTCGGCCAGCTCGCCGTCCCTGGTCAGGTGGTAGCCGGTCTTGGCCTCGATGGTGGTGGTGCCGCTGGCCAGCCAGCTGCCCAGCCGCTCCCGGACGCCGCTGCACAGCGTCCACGGGTCGGTCCCGCGGGTGACGGTGACGGTGGAGGCCATGCCGCCGCCCGCCGCGGCGATGTCGGCCGCGGTCGACCCGTTGGCCCGCATGGCCAGCTCGGCCCAGCGGTTGCCCGCGTACACGGGGTGGGTGTGCGCGTCGATGAGGCCCGGCGTGACCAGCGCGCCGTTGAGGTTCTCGACCTGGTCGACATCGACGATGTCGGAGATCACGCCGGGGATGCTGGACGGCAGGTCGGAGGCGTGGCCCACCCAGGCAATACGGTCTTCGACGGACAAAATGGCCGCGTTGCTCCACACCTCAGTGCCGGTCCACAGCCGGCCGATGTTGGTGAGAAGCCGAACGGTCATTTAGCCCTACCCCGCTGCCCGCCTGGCGCGCGGACGGGGCGCCAAGATCGCCATACGCAGTCACCTGCCATGAAAGTCATGCCGATGGTGGAACTCCGGCAAAGCCAGCGTGGCCGGAACGCGTGAAGCGCGGCGCCCGTAAGCCCTGCGGATGGTGCTAGCCAACATATCGGTTCAGTCACGCTATTGCACAAGTGGATCCGTGTACAGGGCCATTTTTGTCCCCCTCGCCGCAGGTGGGCGGCCTCGCGGCGGAGGCAATTGCGCCTGGCAATTCGACGAGAGCCAGGCGTGACTCCGGCGGCACAATTGTCCCGATCTTGGGCACGGTGCGTTACCGAAAATGTGATGCGCAGAATGCGATCCGCGGGCCGGCGGACACTTCTGGGTAGTCGCCTGGGTGTCGCCTGGGTACTCGCCGGCCCGGCGGATCGGCCGGGCCGGCGGATCAGCCGGGCTCAGCCCGTGGCCGGGATGACCACGAAGTGGTCGAGCTCGGCGGCCAGGCCCAGCGGGACCCTGGCGGTGAGCTCGGTCCCGTCCTGGCCGTGCCCGACGGCCAGTACCTCCCCCTCGCGGTGCGCGCGGGAGACCAGGTCCCCGCGGTCGTAGGGCAGCAGGACGGTCATCTCGCGCTGCTTGCGCGGCAGCCGCTGGTCCAGCTCGGCGAGCAGCTTGTCGATGCCCTCGCCGGTCCGGGCCGAGACCACCACCGAGTCCGGCTCGGCCAGCCGCAGCCCCTCCAGCTCGATCGAGGTGGCCGCGTCGGCCTTGTTGATGACGACCAGCTCGGGCACGTTCCTGGCCCCGACCTGGCCCAGCACCTCGCGGACCGCGGCCAGCTGCGCCCGCGGGTCGGCGTCGGACCCGTCGACCACGTGCAGGATCAGGTCGGCGTCACCGACCTCCTCCAGCGTGGAGCGGAACGCGTCCACGAGCTGATGCGGCAGGTGCCGGACGAACCCGACGGTGTCGGTCAGCGTGTACGGCCAGCCCAGCGGGGTCCGGGCCTTGCGGACGGCCGGGTCCAGGGTGGCGAACAGCGAGTTGTCCACCAGCACGTGGGCCCCGGTCAGCCGGTTCAGCAGGCTGGACTTGCCGGCGTTGGTGTAGCCGGCGATGGCCACCGACGGCACCTCGCCGCGGCGGCGCTGGCCGCGCTGTACCTCCCGGCCGACCGACATCTCGCCGATCTCCCGGCGCAGCCGGGCGATCCGGGTCCGGATCCGGCGCCGGTCGGTCTCGATCTTGGTCTCGCCGGGACCACGGGTCCCGATGCCGCCGCCGGCGCCGCCGGACCGGCCGCCCGCCTGCCGGGACAGCGACTCACCCCAGCCACGCAGCCGGGGCAGCAGGTACTGGAGCTGAGCCAGCTCGACCTGCGCCTTGCCCTCCTTGCTGCGCGCGTGCTGGGCGAAGATGTCCAGGATCAGCGCCGTCCGGTCGATGACCTTGACCCGGACGATTCCCTCCAGCCGGCGCAGCTGGCCGGGGGTCAGCTCGCCGTCGCAGATCACCGTGTCGGCGCCGGTGGAGGCGACGACCTCGGCCAGCTCGGCGGCCTTGCCCGCGCCGACGTAGCTGGCCGAGTCCGGCCGCCCGCGGCGCTGGATGAGGCCGTCGAGCACCTCAGAGCCCGCCGTCTCGGCGAGCTGGGAGAGCTCGCGCATCGAGTGCTCCGCCTGGGCCTGCGTGCCCTCGGTCCACACGCCCATGAGCACCACGCGCTCCAGCCGCAGGGCCCGGTACTCGACCTCGCTGACGTCCTCCAGCTCGGTCGACAGGCCGCCGACGCGCCGCAGCGCGTGCCGGTCCTCCAGGTCCAGCTCGCCGGCATCCGGCTCGGCACCGGGCTCGGGCTCGAGCCAGGGAGTGTTGTCCTCGGGATAATTCTCAGAAGTAGCTGTCATTGCCATCCAGGGGCCGGGTGGCTGCACATCCGGCTGATCGGGTTCGTCCAGCTCAGCACGCAGCTGCTGGCTCAATGCTGTTGATGGTGCCACGCATCGGGACCATCCTCATCTCATATAACGCCCGGGCGCGTCCGGATGTGCCCGGGCGGGCCTCGTACCCTCCTGCCTATGGGCCAGGCTGGGCGGCGGGCCGGGCGTGAGCTAGCGTTTATTACTCGCCGGTAACAAACCAGGCGCAGGCCATGGGAGGAGCAAGCGACATGACCGAACCCAGGGGTGTCGAGGTCGCCGGCCCGACGGGACCGCGTTACGACGAGATCCTGACGCCAGAGGCACTGCGCCTGGTGGCCACGCTGCAGCGCGAGCTCGGCCCGCGCCGGGCCGAGCTGCTGGCCGCCCGGGTCCAGCGCCAGCGCGAGCTGTCGGCCGGGGCCATGCTCGACTTCCTGCCGCAGACCCGGCCCATCCGGGAGGACACCGCCTGGCGGGTGGCGCCGCCGGCGCCGGGACTGGTCGACCGGCGGGTCGAGATCACCGGGCCGACCGACCGGAAGATGACGATCAACGCGCTGAACTCGGGGGCCAAGGTCTGGCTGGCCGATTTCGAGGACGCCAACACGCCGCTGTGGGACAACATGGTCGGCGGCCAGCTGAACCTCAAGGACGCGCTCGACCGGACCATCGACTTCACCAGCGAGGAGGGCAAGTCCTACTGGCTGCGGCCCGACGACGAGCTGGCCACCATCGTGGTCCGGCCGCGCGGCTGGCACCTGGACGAGAAGCACCTGCTGGTGGACGGGCAGCGGGTCTCGGGCAGCCTGTTCGACTTCGCGATGTACTTCACCCACTGCGCGCTGCGCCAGCTGGACAAGGGCAAGGGCCCCTACTTCTACCTGGCCAAGATGGAGAGCCACCTGGAGGCCCGGCTGTGGAATGACGCCTTCCTGCTGGCCCAGGACGCACTCGGCCTGCCGCACGGGACGATCCGGGCCACGGTGCTGATCGAGACCATCCCGGCGGCGTTCGAGATGGAGGAGATCCTCTACGAGCTGCGCGAGCACAGCGCCGGGCTGAACGCGGGCCGCTGGGACTACCTGTTCAGCATCATCAAGAAGTTCCGGACCAGGGGCCTGGAGTTCGTGCTGCCCGAGCGCAACTCGGTCACCATGACCGCGCCGTTCATGCGCGCGTACACCGAGCTGCTGGTCAAGACCTGCCACGGCCGCGGCGCGCACGCCATGGGCGGCATGGCGGCGTTCATCCCGAGCCGCCGCGACCCGGAGGTCAACGAGAAGGCGCTGGCCAAGGTGCGCGAGGACAAGACCCGCGAGTCGCGGGACGGCTTCGACGGCTCCTGGGTCGCCCACCCGGACCTGGTGCCGGTCTGCCGCGAGATCTTCGACGGCGTGCTCGGCGACGCGCCCAACCAGCTCGGCAAGCTCCGCGAGGACGTCGCGGTCAGCGCCGCCGACCTGCTGGCCATCGACCAGACGCCGGGCGTGATCACCGAGGCCGGGCTGCGCAACAACGTCAGCGTGGGCCTGCAGTACCTGGCTAACTGGCTGGGCGGCAACGGGGCGGTGGCCATCTTCAACCTGATGGAAGACGCGGCCACGGCCGAGATCTCCCGGTCCCAGGTCTGGCAGTGGCTGTACAACGACATCACCCTGGACGACGGGCCCGAGGTGACCCCCGGCCTGGTCGAGCAGATCATCGGCGAGGAGCTGGCGACGATCCGCGAGCAGGCCGGCCCGGCGTTCGACGCGGCCCGCTACGACCAGGCGGTGGCGCTGTTCAAGGAAGTCGCGCTGGCCGACGACTACGCCGACTTCCTGACCATCCCGGCCTACGAGCGCATGCCCTAGCCCGCCCCGGACCCGACATTCACCGACGATCACGTGGCGGGCGGGTCTGTTGTCACCAGGGGCCGAGGTCGTCCAGCTTCCGGAGGGCTTCGACCTGTCCGGGCCGAGCCACGGACCCTGCACCTGAGGCATCCCCGACGCATCCCCTGACGCCTCCGCCGCGACCGGCACCACGAACGCCGCGACCAGCGGGAACAGCGCCACGATCGCGAACGACCCGCCGAAGCCGATCGCTCCGATGGCCAGCGCGAGCACCGGCGGGGTGGCCGCGGCGAGAGCGTTCTGGCCCGTGTTCTGGATGCCCAGCGCCCGGCCTGCCCAGGCCGAGCCGGCGTACTCGGCGATGGCGGTGGCGGCCAGCCCGTTGGTGCTGACCGCGACGACGCCGCAGACCAGCAGGATCACCACGGCGACGGGCGAACGCAGCCACTGCGGCGCCGGCCAGGGCCAGCAGCGCGATCGCCGGTGGTGACGGCCAGGATGCGCATCGGGCGCATCCGGCTGCCGGTCCGGTCGGACCAGTAGCCGGCGCCCAGCCGGGCGCCGGCGCCGCAGGCCTGGGCGATGGCCAGCACGCGGCCCGCGGTGGCGGCGTCCCAGTGCCGCGCGTCGACCAGGAACACCAGCGCGAACGTGGCCACGGTGAACTGGGAGACGACCAGCAGGGCGCTGGCCGCGTGGATCCGCCACAGCACCGGCTGCCGGTAGGGCGAGGCGGCCCGCGGCTGGCCCGGCGCGGCGGGGGCGGGCCGGGGCGGGTCGCGCACGACCAGGATCACGGCCGCCGCCGCGGCCAGGCAGAACACGGCCAGGAACAGCAGCGGCGCGGACCGGCCGCCGGCGCCCAGCGTGGGCAGGGTGACGGCGGCGACGGCGACGCCCAGCGGCTGCGCGCCCTGCCGGATGCCCATGGCCAGGCCCCGCTCGCTGCGGGCGAACCAGCCCAGGATGAGCCGGCCGCTGGCCGCGAACACCGACCCGCCCGCGGCGCCGGCCAGGGCCAGGCCGACAGCCAGCCCGGTCACCCCGTGCACCTCCCGCGCGACCAGCAGGATCAGCCCGGCCAGGCCCAGCCCGGCGGACAGCACGACCCGCTCGCCCCACCGGTCCGCCGCCGCGCCCCAGGCGATCAGCGTGAGCAGCAGCCCGATGGTCGGGCAGGCCACCAGCACGCTGGCCAGCTCCAGCGAGAAGCCCTCCTGGCGCAGCGCCGGGATCAGGTAGGCGATGCCGTACTGGAACGTGCACCCGGCGGTCATGGCGATCAGGCCGACGAACAGGATCAGCCAGCGCCGCCCGTCGCGCTCGGGCGGCACCGCCGCGGGACTATCGCCGTCATCCGGGGAGGTGCTCATATTCTGATACTAGATGTCCGAATAATGAGACATCAACGGTATTAGCCGTCGTCCGGCGGACCCGCCGCTGGCGCCCGGGGCCACGGCGAGAGATCCTGGGGAAGACGCAGGCGGGAGGCGACGGCGATGGATCAGCCAGCGGACCACGGGGACACGGCGGCACTCGTGCCCCGCATGACCCGGATCTGCGGTCCCGGCAACGTCATCACCGACCCGCAGGAGCTGCGCACCTACGAGTGCGACGGGCTGACCGCGCACCGGTGCAGCCCCGGCCTGGTCGTGCTGCCCGAGTCCGCCGAGCAGGTGGCGCAGATCGTAGCCGCGTGCGCGCAGGCGGGCATTCCGTTCATCGCCCGCGGCAGCGGCACCGGCCTGTCCGGCGGCGCGCTGCCCCGCGCCGACGGCGTGCTCATCGTGATGTCCAAGATGCGCCGGGTGCTGGCCATCGACCCGGTCAGCCGCCGGGCGGTGGTCGAGCCGGGCGTCACCAACCTGTCCGTCAGCAAGGCCGCCGAGCCCTACGGCCTGTTCTACGCCCCGGACCCGTCCAGCCAGGTGATCTGCTCGGTGGGCGGCAACGTGGCCGAGAACTCCGGCGGCGCGCACTGCCTCAAGTACGGCTTCACCGTGCACCACGTCACCGGCCTCGAGGTCGTCACCCCGGCCGGCGACCTGACCTGGATCGGCGACGGCACCGGCGCCTCGCCCGGCTATGACCTGCTGGGCACGTTCACCGGCTCCGAGGGCACGCTGGGCATCGTCACGAAGATCATCGTGAAGCTGACCCCGATCCCGGAGGCGGTCACCACGCTGCTGGCCGCGTTCGCGACCATGGGCGCGGGCGGGACCGCGGTGTCGGAGATCATCGGCGCGGGGATCCTGCCCGCCGCCATCGAGATGATGGACGCGCTGGCCATCGAGGCCGCCGAGGCCGCGGTGGCCTGCCGCTACCCCGAAGGCGCCGGCGCGGTGCTGATCGTGGAGCTGGACGGCCCGGCCGGCGACGTGCGCCGGGAGACCGAGGCCGTGCGGGCCATCTGCACCGAGGCCGGCGCGTTCGAGATCCGGGCCGCGCACGACGCCGCCGAGCGGGCCGCCATCTGGACCGGCCGCAAGTCGGCGTTCGCCGCCGTGGGCCGGATCAGCAGCGCCTACATCGTCCAGGACGGCGTGGTCCCGCGCACCGCGCTGCCCACCGTGCTGGACGCCATCAGCAAGCTGTCCGCCGAGTCGGGCGTCCGGGTGGCCAACGTCTTCCACGCCGGCGACGGCAACCTGCACCCGCTGGTGCTGTTCGAGGACGGCGAGCCGGGCGCCATCGAGGCGGCCGAGGCGGTGTCCGGCGCGATCCTGGACCTGTGCATCGAGCACGGCGGCTCGATCACCGGCGAGCACGGCGTCGGCGTCGACAAGTCGCGCTACATGCCCAAGATGTTCAGCGCCGCCGACCTGGACACCATGCAGCTGGTCCGGTGCGCCTTCGACCCGGCCGGGCTGTGCAACCCCGGCAAGATCTTCCCCACGCCCCGGCTGTGCGGGGAGGTCCCCGGGGTGCGGCGCGGTCCGCACCCGCTCGTGGCCGCCGGCCAGGCGGAGCAATTCTGAGATGCCTAACAAGGTCCGTCCCCCAGGCCGCCGCCCATGACCGCTGAGCTGATCCCGGCCGAACTCTCCAAAGCGTGCGGCGAGGTCCGCCCGGCCGACGAAGCGGACTCGGTCGCGGGCGTGCGGCCCGGCTTCGTGGCCGACGCCCGCCTCCACCCAGGAGGCCGGCGCCCTGCTGACCGCGGCCGCCGGGCTCGGCCTGGCCGTGGTGCCGCGCGGCACCGGCACCCGGCTGGACTGGGGCGACCCGCCCAGCCGCTGCGACCTGGTCGTGGACACCCAGAGGCTGGACGCGGTCCTGGAGCACGCCGCCGGGGACCTGGTCGTCCGGGTCCAGGCCGGCGCCCGGCTGAGCCACCTGGCCGACGTGCTGGCGGCCGCGGGCCAGCGGCTGGCGCTGGACCCGCCCGCGATCGCCGCGCGGCACCAGTGCCCGGCCGAGCTCGCCGAGCCGGGCGGCACGGTCGGCGGGCTGATCGCCACCGGGGTGGCCGGGCCGCTGCGGCTGCGCTACGGGACGCCGCGCGACCTGCTGATCGGGATCACCCTGGTGCGCGCCGACGGGACCGTCGCGCGGGCCGGCGGCAAGGTGGTCAAGAACGTCGCCGGCTACGACATCGGCAAGCTGCTGGCCGGCTCCTACGGCACCCTGGGCCTGATCACCGAGGCCACGTTCCGGCTGCACCCGCGCCCGCCCGCCTCGGCCTACGTCTCGCTGGCCACCCCCGACCCGGCCGCCGCGGCGGCGGCGCTGCTCACCGCGGGCGGCTCCGCGCTGGCCCCGTCCGCCGCCGAGCTGGACTGGCCGTCCGGCGGCGCGCCGCTGGCCACCTCGGTCCTGCTGGAGGGCGACGCCGAGGGCGTGGCCGAGCGGGCGGCCCGGCTGGCCGGGCTGCTGGGCACCGCGACCGTGAGCGACGTCCCGCCGCCGTGGTGGGGCGCCGGCCCGGCGGCGGCCGCCGGCGGCACGGTGCTGCGGATCGCGTTCTGGGCCGGGCGCCTGGAGGCGGTGCTGGCCGCTATCCGCGCGGCCGCGGCCATGACGGGCGTAGACCCGGCGGTGGGCGGCTCGGCCGCGGCCGGGGTGCTGCACGCGGCGCTGCCCGGCAGCGCGCCGCCGAACGAGGTCACCGGGTTCGTGACCGCGCTGCGGGCCGAGCTGCGGGACGGCCCGGCCGGCGCCGCCGCCGACGGGATGCCGGCGGGCATCCTGCCGGCCGGAGCGGGCACCAGCGTGATCGTGCTGCACGCGCCGCCCGCGGTCCGCGAGGCCGTCGACGTCTGGGGCCCGGTCCCCGCGCTGGCGCTGATGCGCGCGGTCAAGGACCAGTTCGACCCCGAGCACCGACTAGCCCCTGGCCGCTTCGCGGGAAGGACCTCATGAGCGAGCTTGATCCCGGCGGCGAGCTGCGCGAGCTGGCGGGCGACTGCGTGCACTGCGGCTTCTGCCTGCCGGCCTGCCCGACCTACCAGCTGTGGGGCGAGGAGATGGACTCGCCGCGCGGGCGCATCCACCTGATCACCCAGATCCTGGACGGCGCGCCGGGCACCGAGGCGGCGGCCAGTCACCTGGACCGCTGCCTGGGCTGCATGGCCTGCGTGCCCGCCTGCCCGTCCGGGGTCCGCTACGACCGGCTGATCGAGTCGGCCAGGGAGTGGGGCGAGCAGGCCGGGCCGTCGACGGCCGGGCCAACTGAGCCCGCCGGCCGACGACGTGTCCGCCGGGACGACAGTGTCCGGCGGGACGACAGTGTCCGGCGGGACGACAGTGTCCGGCGGGACGACAGTGTCCGGCGGGACGACGTGGGGTGTCCGGCGGGACGAGTGTGGCTGCCTGGGACGACTGAGCCGCCCGGGACGGCCGCCACCGCCGGGCCGGCCAGGGCGCTGCCCGTGCGCTCGCGGCGGGAGCGGGCCATCCGGCGGGCCATCTTCGAGACGTTCCCCTACCCCGGCCGGCTGCGGCTGCTGATGGGGCCGCTGCGGGTCACCCAGCGGGCCGGGGCGGACCGGCGGCTGGGCCGCAGCGGCCTGGCCACCCGGCTGGCCCCCGAGCTGACCGCCGCGCTGCGCATCGCCCCGCCCCCGGCCAGCCGTACGGCCCGCGGGACCCGGCTGCCCGAGCGCATCCCGGCCCGCGGCCCGCGCCGCGCCGTCGTCGGCATGCTGACCGGCTGCGTCCAGCAGGTCTTCTTCCCCGACGTCAACGCGGCCACCGCCCGGGTGCTGGCCGCCGAGGGCTGTGACGTCATCGTCCCGCGCGGCCAGGGCTGCTGTGGCGCGCTGTCGCTGCACGGCGGACGGCGGGCCGAGGCGGCCGCGTTCGCCCGGCGCACCATCGAGGTGTTCGAGCAGGCGGGCGTGGACGCGCTGGTGGTCAACGCGGCCGGCTGCGGCTCGGCCATGAAGGAGTACGGGCAGCTGCTGGCCGGCGAGCCGGGCTGGGCCGACCGGGCGGCGGCGCTCAGCGCCCAGGTGGCCGACTTCAGCGAGTTCCTGGCCGGGATCGGCCCGGCGGCGCCCCGGCAGCCGCTCCCGCTGACCGTGGTCTACCAGGACGCCTGCCACCTGGCCCACGCCCAGCGGATCACCCGCCAGCCCCGCGAGCTGCTGGGCACGATCCCGGACCTGACGCTGGCCGAGATCGGAGACGGCGGGGTCTGCTGCGGGTCGGCGGGCATCTACAACCTGGTCCAGCCGGAGGCGGCCGGCCAGCTGGGCGCCCGCAAGGCCGAGCGGGTGGCGGCCACCGGCGCCCAGCTCCTGGTCTCGGCCAACCCCGGCTGCGCGATGCAGATCGGTGCGGCCCTGCGCGACCAGGGCGCCCCGATGCCGGTGGCGCACATCGCCCAGGTCCTGGACGCCTCGCTGCGCGGGCTGCCCGCCGAGGGCCTGCTCAGGCTCTAGACCGCGCCCGCCCAGGCAACCAGGGCGAAGCCTCCTGGAAGGTGTCAGCCTCTGGTAGCATGCTCGTTGGTCATGGCCGGAGCGGCCAACCATGACCCTGGACGCCAGCCGGCTGGCCGCGACCTGCAGTGCGGCGCGCCGCTTCTTGCTGTTATCAGATTCTTGGCCGCCTTGGCCTGGGATGACGTCAATATGATGTCGGATTCGACGTCGGCCGACGCCAGGATGACATCGCAGATGGCGTCGTCCTGCGCTTGACATGCGTCAGCTATGACGTCATAGTGACGTCATGGACATGTCAGAGTACGTGGCGACGCTCCGCCGGGAGCTGGCCACCATCACCCGGTTCGCCGGCGAGGACGTCAGCCGGGCGGCGGAGATGCTGACCGAGGCGATGGATTCCTCGGTCCGGCTGACGCTGCTCGAGGTGCTGTCCGCGGCGGCGGCCGAGATCACCACCCGGCTGGACGACGCGGTCATCGAGGTGCGGCTGGCGGGCAGCGACGCGGACTTCGTGGTCACGATGACCAACGACGAGCCGTTCCGGCCGCCTGCCCCGCCCGCGCCCCCCGCGCCGCCGGGCGGGGAGGCCCCGGACGACATGGCCAGGGTGACGCTCCGGCTGTCCGAGCCGCTCAAGGCCAGGGTCGAGGCGGCGGCCAGCGCCGCCGGGGTGTCGGTCAACGCCTGGCTGGTGCGCGCCATCAGCCAGGCGCTGGACACCCCGCCGGGCCGGGAGCGGTCCGGCCGGTCCCGCGGCGGCCCCGGCCAGCGCTACACCGGCTTCGCCCGCGGCTGACCCCTCCACTACGCAAAGGACGCAAGGACATGACCAGCTGGGAATTCCCCGGATCAGAGCCCATCGACATCCTGATCGACATCGCCGCGGGCAGCATCGCCGTGGCGGCCGAGCCGGCCGACGTGACCACGGTGCTGCTGGAGGCCAGCGGCCGGAGCGGCGAGCGGCTGCTGTCGGAGGTCAGCGTTACCTTCAGCCAGGGCCGCCTGGAGATCATCGAGCCGAAGGACAAGCGGAACCTGCTGCGCGGCCACGCCGGGCTGGACGTCACGGTGATGGCACCGGCCGACTCGTCCTGCGTGGTGCGCACGGCCTCGGCCGACGTCTCCTGCATGGGCCGACTGGCCGAGCTGGAGGCCAGGACGGCCAGCGGCGACGTGACCGCCGGGTCGGTGACGCGGCCCGCTGGAGGTCCGGACGGCCTCCGGCGACGTCTGGCTGGAGCGGGCCGGCGCGACCGCCGAGGTCAACACGGCCTCCGGCGACATCCAGCTGCGCCAGGCGGACGGTGACGTCTCGGTGCAGACCGCCAGCGGCGACGTCGCCATCGGCCAGGCCGCGGCCTCGGTGCACGTCCAGACGGCCAGCGGCGACACGCGGGTGGGCAGCGCGGCCGCGGGTGAGGTCAGCACCAAGACCGCGTCCGGCGACACGCAGGTCGGCGTGGCCGCGGGCGTGGGCGTCTACCTGGACCTGTCCAGCCTGACCGGCAACATCAGCAACGAGCTTGACGAGACCGACGGCCGCGACGACGTGGGGCTCCAGGTGAGCTGCCGCAGCGTCACCGGCGGCATCCGGATCACCAGGGCCGACCCGGTTCCCGCCGCGTAGCCCGCGCGGATCGTCGCCGTCCGCAACCCAGTCCGGGACTACCGACAAGGAGACGACCATGCACCCGTACCTCAGCAGCCGCGTCAGCCAGGAGCACATCGCCGACCTGCACCGGGCCGCCGACCAGAGCCGGCTCGCCGCCCAGACCGCCGGGACCAGGACCGCCGGAACCAGGACCGCCGCGGGGCGGCCGTCCGGGATCGCCCCGGCCGCGATCAGGAACCGGGCCGGCTGGACCCTGGTCCACCTGGGCCTGCGGCTGGTGTCCGGCTCAGCCGATGGCTGACACCGCCGCGGACCGGCGGCCGGCGGCCCCGCCGGCCGCCTCGGCGAGCCAGCGGTCATCCAGCTCGCCCGCGGCCACGATGACGGCGGGGCCGGACAGCAGGCTGGCCGTGCCGCCGGGGGTCACGTCCAGCCGCCCGCCGGGCACGTCCACCGTCCAGGTCCGCTCGGCCCCGTTGAGCCACTCCCCGGCCGCGACCGCCGCCGCCACGGCGGCGGCCACCGCGCCCGTCCCGCAGGACAGGGTCACGCCAGAACCGCGCTCGTACACCCGCATCTCGGCCCGGCCGTCCTCGGCCAGCCGCAGGATCTCGACGTTGGCGCCGTCGGGGAAATCGCCCTCGGTCAGCACCGGCGGCGCGGACAGGTCATAGTCCGCCACCGGGTCGTCGACCACGCAGGCCAGGTGCGGATTGCCGACCGAGACGGCCAGCCCGGACACGGCCCGGCCGCCCAGCCGCGCCGACCCCCGCCCGGTGACCCGCGCCGGGCCCATGTCCACGGTGAGCCGGCCGTCCAGCGCCTCGCGCACCACCCGGACCCCGGCCCGGGTGCCGATGGCCAGCTCCGGCCCGGCGGCCAGGCCGTTGTCCAGCAGGTACCGGGCGAACACCCGGATCCCGTTGCCGCACATCTCCGCGATGCTGCCGTCGGCGTTGCGGTAGTCCATGAACCACTCGGCGCCCCGCCCGTCGGCCAGGCGGGCCCAGTCCCCGGCCTCGGGCCCGGCCGCCGCCGACCGGACCACCCGCAGCACCCCGTCGCCGCCCAGCCCGGCATGCCGGTCACAGATCCGCGCGACGGTCCGCGCGGACAGCTCCAGCTGCCCGTCGGGATCGGGCAGGATCACGAAGTCATTGCCGGTCCCGTGCCCCTTAGCGAAACGCATCCACCGATAGTAGGGGGTCACGGCGGCTGGCTCCCCCGCCCCACGCTGCGGGGCTACGCCCGGGCGGCGGCCAGGGCGCTGGTCAGGAGGTCGGGGGCGTCGGCGGGGAGCCAGCGGATGCGCGGGTCGCGGCGGAACCAGGACTCCTGGCGCCGGATGAACCGGCGGGTGGCCAGGATCGTCTGCGCCGCGGCTTCCCGCTCGGCGCACTGGCCGTCCAGGTAGGCCAGGACCTGGGCGTAGCCCAGGGCCCGGCTGGCGGTCCGGCCGTCGCGCAGCCCGGCCGCGGCTAGCTTTCTGACCTCGTCGACCAGGCCGAGCTGCCACATCCGGCCCACCCGGTCGGCCACCCGCTGGTCCAGCTCGGCCCGGGGCAGCTCGACCCCGATCTGCACGGTCGGCAGCACCGACTCGTACTCGGGCAGCGTGGCGCTGAACGGCCGGCCCGTCAGCTCGATGACCTCCAGGGCCCGCACGATGCGGCGGCCGTTGCCGGGCAGGATCGCCGCCGCGGCGGCCGGGTCAAGCCCGGCCAGGCGGGCGTGCAGGACCGCGGGGCCCAGCCGGGCCAGTTCTTCCTCCAGGCGGGCGCGCAGGCCGGAGTCGGTGCCGGGAAACTCCAGCTTGTCGATCGCGGCCCGGACGTACAGGCCCGAGCCGCCGACCAGGATCGGCACCCGGCCCCTGGCCTGGATCTCCGCGATGACCTGCCGGGCCAGGCGCTGGTACTCCGAGACGCTGGCCGCCTCGGTGACGTCCCAGATGTCGAGCAGGTGATGCGGCACGCCGGCGCGCTCGGCCACGGTCAGCTTGGCGGTGCCGATGTCCATGCCCCGGTACAGCTGCATGGAGTCGGCGTTGATCACCTCGCCGCCCAGGGCGCGGGCCAGGCCGAGCGAGAGCGCGGACTTCCCGGCGGCCGTGGGCCCGACCACCGCCAGCACCGGCGCCGGCATGCGACCCGCCCGTCAGGCTGAGGTAGCGGCGGAGGCGGGGCGGCGGCCCGGCATGCCGAGCAGCACGCTGTCCTGCGCGCCGTCCGGCTCCGCCGCGAGCCCCGCGCGGCGGGCCTGCCAGGCGTCGCCGCCGCGCGTGCGCCGGATGCTGACCGGCGCGTCGTCGGCCAGCAGGTAGTTCGGCGCCGCGCGGGTGATGACCGTGGTGACCATGTCGCCCGGCCGCGGGTCGGCGCCCGCCGGGGTGAAGTGGACCAGCCGGTTGTCGGCGGCCCGGCCCGACATCCGGTGCGTGGCCTCGTCCTTGCGGCCCTCGCCGTCGGCCACCAGCACCTCCACCTGAGCGCCGGTGAGCTTCTGGTTCTCCCGCCAGGAGGTCTCGGCGACCAGTGCGGCCAGCCGCTCGTAGCGGTCCCTGACCACTTCGGCCGGCACCTGGTCGGGCAGCTCCGCGGCCGGGGTGCCGGGCCGGATCGAGTACTGGAAGGTGAACGCGCCGGCGAACCGGGCCCGGCGCACCACCTCGAGGGTGTCCTGGAAGTCCTGCTCGGTCTCGCCGGGGAAGCCGACGATGATGTCGGTGGTGATCGCCGCCGCGGGCATGGCCGCGCGGACCCGGTCGATGATGGCCAGGTACTTGTCCCGGCGGTAGGCGCGGCGCATGGCCCGCAGCACCGTGTCCGAGCCCGACTGGAGCGGCATGTGCAGCTGCGGCATCACGTTGGGCGTCTGCGCCATGGCCGCGATCACGTCGTCGGTGAAGTCCCGCGGGTGCGGCGAGGTGAACCGGACCCGCTCCAGGCCCTCGATGCCGCCGCAGGCCCGCAGCAGCTTGCCGAACGCCAGCCGGTCGCCGAACGCGGCCCCGTAGGAGTTCACGTTCTGCCCCAGCAGGGTGACCTCGACCACGCCCTCGGCGACCAGCGCGCCGATCTCGGCCAGCACGTCCGGCGGCCGCCGGTCCTCCTCGCGCCCGCGCAGGCTGGGCACGATGCAGAACGTGCAGGTGTTGTTGCAGCCCACCGAGATGGCCACCCAGGCCGAGTAGGGCGACTCGCGGCGGGCCGGCAGCACCGAGGGGAACCGCTCCAGCGACTCCACGATCTCGACCTGCGCCTGCTCCTGGACCCGGGCCCGCTCCAGCAGCACCGGCAGCGAGCCGATGTTGTGGGTGCCGAACACCACGTCCACCCACGGCGCGCGCTGGGTGATCGTCGCCCGGTCCTTCTGGGCCAGGCAGCCGCCCACCGCGATCTGCATGCCGGGATGGGCCTTCTTGACCGGCAGCAGGTGACCGAGGTTGCCGTACAGCCGGTTGTCCGCGTTCTCCCGGACCGCGCAGGTGTTGAACACCACCACATCGGGGTCGGCGCCATCCGCGGCCCGCTGGTAGCCGGCCGTCTCCAGCAGCCCGGCTAGCCGCTCGGAGTCGTGCATGTTCATCTGGCACCCGTAGGTGCGGATCTCGAAGGTGCGCTGTCCGTGTATCCCGTGTATCCCAGCGGTGGCGGCGGCCATGCCCACCAGGGTAGACGGCGCCCGGGTCCGGTTGGCACCACGCCGGGCAACGCGCGTCGGCCCAGTAGGGCACGATATGCCTATGACAGATGGCGGGACGGACCCAGACAGCACAAACAGCCCAGCGGACGACGCAGTTGCGCCGCCCGCGGTGACGAAACCAGTAATCCCCTTCGGCGAATGGCCGTCCCCCATCTCCGCCGCGGACGTAGCCCGCGCCGGCCTGCGCTTGTCCTTCCCGACGGTCGTCGGCGCTGACGTCTGGTGGCAGGAGGCCCGCCCCGACGAGGGCGGCCGGTCGACCGTCATCTGCCACGATGCCGACGGCCGGCAGACCGAGCTGCTGCCGGCGCCGTGGAACGCCCGGACCCGGGTGCACGAGTACGGCGGCCTGTCCTACCTGCCCGTGCCGCGGCCGGCCGGCCGGACGGCCAGGTGCCGCCCGGCCGGGCCATCGTCTTCGCCAGCTACGCCGACCAGCGCCTGTACCTGGCCGACCGCGATACGGCCGAGGGCCAGGGCCAGCCGGAGCCGCTGACCCCCGAGCCGACCAAGGTGCCCGCCGCCACCGGCAGCGGCACGCTGGCCCCGTGCGCTCTGCGCTACGCCGACTTCGCGCTCTCCCCCGACGAGCGTGAGATCTGGTGCGTGCGCGAGCAGCACGACGATGGCAAGGTCAGCCGGGCCATCGTCGCCGTCCCCCTGGACGGGTCGGCCGCCAGCGCGCCCGACGCGATCCGCACGCTGGTCACCGGGGCCGACTTCTTCGCGTTCCCCAGCCCGTCGCCGGACGGCCGCCAGCTGGCCTGGATCTCCTGGAACCACCCGCACATGCCGTGGGACGGCACCGAGCTGCGGGTCGCCGCCCTGGAGAACGGCGTGCCCGGCCGGAGCCGCCTGCTCAAGGGCAGCCTGCGCGAGTCCGTGCTGGCCCCGCTGTGGCGCGACAACGGCAGCCTGTACGTGGCCACCGACTGGACCGGCTGGTGGAACATCTACCAGCTCGGCCTGTCCGGCGAGCAGCCGCGCGCCCTGTACCCGGCCGACGAGGAGTTCGCCGGGCCGCTGTGGCAGCTCGGCGGCCGGCCGTTCGCCCGGCTCGGCGACGGCCGGCTGGCCGTGACGCACGGCCGGGGCGGGGGCACGCTCGGCATCCTGGACCCTGAGTCCTTCGAGCTGACCGAGCTGGACGTGCCGTTCGAGGACTTCTCCTTCAACGTCGCCGCCGACGGCAGCTCCATCGTGGCCATCGCCGGCGGCCCCCGGCAGGCCCGCGCCGTGATCCGGGTCGACGTCGTGACGGGGCAGGCCGAGGTCCTGCGCCGGGAGCTGGAGGCGCTGCCGGACGAGGAGTACCTGCCGGTGCCCCGCCCCGTGGAGCTCGAGGGCAAGTACGGCCGCGTGGTGCACGCGCTGGTCTACCCGCCGTCCAGCCCCGACGCCACCGGCCCGGCCGGCGCGGCGCCGCCCTACGTGGTCTGGGTGCACGGCGGCCCGACCGGCAATGTCACCGCCCTGCTCGACCTGGAGAAGGCCTACTTCACCAGCCGCGGCATCGGCGTCATCGACGTCAACTACGGCGGCTCGACCGGCTACGGCCGCTCCTACCGCGAGCGGCTGCGCCGCCAGTGGGGCATCGTGGACGTGGAGGACGCCATGGCCGCGGCCCGGTCGCTGGCCGACGCAGGCGAGGCCGACGAGAACCGGCTGGGCATCCGCGGCGGGTCGGCGGGCGGCTGGACCGCGCTGGCCGCCGTGACCTCCGGCGTCATCGGCCGCACCCCCGTGTTCAGCGCGGCGACGTCCTACTACGGCGTGTCCGACCTGCGCGGCTTCGTGGACCAGACGCACGACTTCGAGTCGCGCTACCTGGACGGGCTGCTCGGCCCGCTGCCCGGCTTCGAGGCGGTCTACATCGAGCGCGCCCCGGTCGGCCACGTGTCCGCTGGCACCGCGCCCGTGCTGCTGCTCCAGGGCCTGGACGACCCCGTGGTGCCGCCCGCGCAGTCCGAGAGCATCGCCGCCGACCTGGCCGAGCACGGCATCCGGCACGCGTACCTGGCCTTCGAGGGCGAGTCGCACGGCTTCCGCCGGACCGAGACCGTGATCACGTCAATCGAGGCCGAGCTGTCGTTCTACGGGCAGATTCTCGGCTTCACTCCGCCCGGCGTCCCCGTGATCGCCGTTACCGAGGGGAAAAACTAGAGGTCGCCCTGGCCGACCCGGGTCAGCGGGCGAACTCGATCGCGCGGGACTCGCGCACGACCGTCACGCGGATCTGGCCCGGGTAGGTCAGCTCCTCCTCGACCTGCTTGGCCACGTCCCTGGCGATGACCTGCGCCTGGATGTCGTCGACGTCGGTCGGCTTGACCATGATCCGGACCTCGCGCCCGGCCTGCATGGCGAAGACCTTCTCGACCCCGCCGTGGGCCAGCGCGATCTCCTCCAGCCGCTCCAGCCGCATCACGTAGGCCTCCAGCGACTCCCGGCGCGCGCCGGGCCGTCCGCCGCTGATCGCGTCCGCGGCCTGGGTCAGCACCGCCTCGACGGTCCGCACCTCGACCTCGTTGTGGTGCGCCTCGATGGCGTGCACCACGTCCGCGGACTCGCCGTAGCGGCGGGCGATCTCCGCGCCGATCAGCGCGTGGCTGCCCTGGACCTCGTGGGTCAGCGCCTTGCCGATGTCGTGCAGCACCGTGCAGCGCTTCATCAGCACCGGGTCCAGGCCCAGCTCGCTGGCCATCATGCCGGCGATGTGCGCCGACTCGACCAGGTGCTTGAGCACGTTCTGCCCGTAAGAGGTGCGATAGCGCAGCCGGCCGAGCAGGTTGGTCAGCTCCGGGTGCATCTCGGTGATCCCGACGTCGACCAGCGCGTCCTCGCCCGCCCGCACGCAAAGCTGCTCGATCTCGGACTTGCTGCGCTCGTAGGCCTCCTCGATGCGCTGCGGGTGGATCCGGCCGTCCAGCACCAGCCGCTCCAGCGTCAGCCGGCCGACCTCGCGGCGCACCGGGTCGAAGCAGGACAGCAGCACCGCCTCGGGCGTGTCATCGATGATCAGGTTGACGCCGGTCACCGACTCGAAGGCCCGGATGTTGCGGCCCTCGCGGCCGATGATCCGGCCCTTCATCTCGTCGCCCGGCAGGTGCAGCACCGAGACCACCGACTCGCTGGTCTGGTCGCTGGCGACCCGCTGGATGGCCAGCGTCACGATCTTGCGGGCCCGCTTGTCGCCTTCCTTGCGGGCGTCGGCCTCGATCTCCCTGACAATCAGCGCGGCCTCGCGCTTGGCCTGGTTCTCGATGCCCGTGACCAGCTCCGACTTGGCCTGGTCGGCGGTCAGCCCGGCCACCCGCTCCAGGATCTCCCGGCGCTCGGCGTCGAGCTGCTGGAGGTCCGCGCGCTGCCGGTCCAGGTCTCGCTGCACCTCTTCCAGCGACTCGGCGCGCTGGTCGGCCTTCCGCGCGTCCTCGTCCATCCGCTGCTCCCGCTCGGCCAGGCGGACCTCGCGGCGCTCGACGTCGGCGCGCAGCAGCCGGACTTCTTCCTTGACCGCCTTGATCTCGGTGTCGACCTCGCGGCGGGCCACCTCGGCCTGGGTGGCGGACGCCTCGGCCCTGGCCACGATCGCCGCCGCGTCGCTCTCGGCCTGGGCCAGCAGCTGCTCGGCGTGCCGCACGGCCTCTTCGTCGGGGACCGCGGGGACCGCGGGGGCCGCGGCGACCCCGGCGGCGGCCGGGCCGGCGGGACTTCCGCCCGTCTCGGCCGGGGCGGCACTCTCAGCCCGGCTGGCCGCGGCGCCGTCGGCCTCGCGCTGGCCGGCGGTGCGGGCGGAGTCACGGGCGGAGTCACGGGTGGTGTCATGGGCCTTCAGCAGCCCAGCACTGCGGTGCAGGACGAGTCCGAGCGCGATCAGCGCGGCCAGCGCAACAACGCACACAACGATCACCAGCGTGAGTGCAGTTCCGCTGTTCAAGTCGCACCTCTTCCCGCTCACGGGCCCGCGCTGGTCGCGGGCCTGACCCGGCCTGTGCACCGTGCACATGCCCATCAGCGAGGGGTACTTCGCGCAGAGCGACGCGGGGTGGCGGTCACCCAGACAGGGACCAGCGGCACAGCCCGCCGAACGGGTCTAGCCCATGGCCCGGAGTGCACGCTTAGCCCTATCGGCAGCCACCTCGGCCAGCGTCCGATCACGGGTAAGCGACCAGCCCATAGCGACCGACCGGGCCCGCCGGGATCTGGTTGTGCTAGATCCCGGTATGACAGAAGCCGCCCGGTACGGTCCGGTTCAGCCGGATCGCCATAGCCGAGCGAGCACTGGCACAGGCGCCATGCCTGCCGAGACTGACAGCTCCGGTCTTGCCTGCTCCTTCCCCTGAGCTCTCACCGGCGGGTCAGGCCGACTCTGCGGCCTGTGCTCCGGTCCGGTTCGTGCCCGTTCGTCGTGCCGTTACTTTCATAGCCGCCGACCGTCCTGACAGCGCCTGCTGCCGGGTCGCCCGGTGTGGTTATCTCATGTTTCTCACACCGCTGATCCGCCCTGCGCGGAGAAAACCTCGCTGCCGTGAGGTTAAGCGCAGATAACGATTTGGGCAAGTGGGGCAGACGTTCTCTGAAATCTCCGGCGACTGGCCGCGCAGCTCAGCACCCGTTTAGGGGGCTGAGCTACGATTCGTCCGGCTCGAAGGCGGCCTCTGCTCCAGGCCGGTCGCCGGGCTCGGTCTCGGAATCACCGGGCTCGTACTCCAGCGCCTCGCGGACCACGCGATAGGCCAGCCCCTCGGAATATCCCTTCCGGGCCAGCACCCCCATAAGCCGGCGGAACCGGGCCGGCCGGGCCAGGCCGCGGGTGCCCGCCAGCCGCCGCTCGATCAGTGCCCGCGCCGTCGCGTACTCCTGCTCCGGGTCGAGGTCGCTGACTGCCGCCTTGATGTCGTCGGTCTCGACGCCCCGCTGACGCAGCTCGGCGGCCAGGGCGCGGCGGGCCAGCCCTCGCCCGTGATGCCGGGACTCGACCCAGGCCCGCGCGAACATGGCGTCGTCGATGAGCTGCACCTCGGCGAACCGGTCCAGCACGGCCTCGGCCACCTCGTCGGGCACCCCGCGCCTGGCCAGCGCCGTCGCGAGCTGGGCCCTGGTCCGCGGCGCGGCGGTCAGCATCCTCAGGCAGATCTGCCGCGCCATCGCCTCGGGATCGGCCGGGTCCGGAGCGGGGGCCTGGCCCGGGGCCGGGGCGCCGTTGTCCGGGGAGCCGCTCCTGGCCGCTCCCCGGACCGCGCGGCCCACGGCCCTACTCGACGCCGCGCAGCGGCGTCACCGTGGCCTTGGCCCCGGCGGCCTTGGCTCCCGCGAGCTCGGCTCCGGCGGGCTCGGCCGACACGTCGGCGTCCAGCCGCGGGCCCACGCCGAGCTTCTCCTTGATCTTCTTCTCGATCTCGTTGGCGACGTCGGGGTTGTCGCGCAGGAAAGTCCGCGCGTTCTCCTTGCCCTGGCCGAGCTGGTCGCCGTCGTAGGTGTACCAGGCGCCGGCCTTGCGCACGATGCCGTGCTCGACGCCGAGGTCGATCAGGCTGCCCTCGCGGCTGATCCCGATCCCGTACAGGATGTCGAACTCGGCGATCCGGAACGGCGGGCTGAGCTTGTTCTTCACGACCTTGACCCGGGTCCGGTTGCCGACCGCCTCGGTCCCGTCCTTGAGCGTCTCGATCCGCCGCGAGTCCAGCCGTATCGAGGCGTAGAACTTCAGCGCCTTACCGCCCGTGGTGGTCTCCGGGCTGTTGTGGACCATCACGCCGTCGACGAAGTAGTTGTGGGACCGCCTTCGACCTCGATGTCGAAGCTGTTCATCGAGCGGGTCGGCGGTCTTGACCTGGACATCCAGGACGCGAGCCGGGCTCGCAGTCGCATGCTCGGCGGCGACGAACTTCGGCCTCCACGCGCGAACTGCCCGCGGTAGCGCGGCAGGAGCTTGTACTCCATCGACGGATGGATATACGGCGCCACCAGCTCCTGGAACTTCCCCGATGCCGCGGTGGTGAACACCACGGACGAGCCTTCTGCCGCGCCCCGGCTGGTCCGCAGCTTGACGTTCAGGCCATGGGTATCCCTGCAGGTACTGCACGAGTCGCTCTCGTGAACCAGCGCTCATCGCCTCCACGCAGATCTCGATCGACCCGACTTCCGCCCTGTGTCCTCTCCTGCACGCCCTTCGACCGGACGTGAAGCTCCCATCGTCCATGTACCAGACGGCGAGCGCGAACGGCGTGAGTTCCTTGAGGTAGTCCCAGCTCAGGTGCTTCTTGCCATCACCGTGGTAGACCACGTCACGCAGCTCGCCAGCTCGGCCAGCGGGGGAAGTCGGCGAAGACCGCCCCCTTGGAGTTCGTCAGTCCGGCAGCGCTCGATGTTCTCTAGCAGAGAGACCTTCCAGTCCAGGTAAGCCTCCTGCTTAACGCCGTGGCCCATGCGGAACCGCGCGCTGTGCTCGATCCCGCCAACCGGCTTCGACAGATTGCCGTCGCCCATCAGGCGCCCGAGGATCAGCTGACGCTGCGAAGGGCCCAGGCGGTAGGGCTCGGCCAGCATGTACCCGGTCGCCCACGGCTAGCTCGCCAGCCTCACGCCATCCGCCAGGAGTCCGGATCGAGATGATTGCTCCGTGGGTCCATGCTGGCGCGGCCGTGGCCTCGGTTACCGCCCGGCCCGCTCGACCACGAAGTGCAGGAACTCGCTCGGTGGTGCCGTTGTTGAACCAGTTGACGACTTTCGCGTGGGTACGACCTTGCCCAGTCTCCGGGTCGTAGGAGAGAACCTCGACCTGCATCCTCTGGTTAACGATCTTGCCGATCCGCTCCCGGCTGCCGTCGGCGAGGGTGACGTATCGTGGACCAGGATGCGCAGCCGAACATTACTCCGATCTTCTCGCGGAGCTGGTTGATGAAGATGGCGGTGGTCTTGGTGTTGTTCAGCGCGCCGGCCAGCTTGCGCAGGGCCTGGGACATCAGCCGGGCCTGGAGGCCGACGTGGCTGTCGCCCATCTCGCCCTCGATCTCGGCGCGCGGGACCAGGGCCGCCACCGAGTCGACGACGACGACGTCGATGGCGCCGGACCGGACCAGCATGTCGGCGATCTCCAGCGCCTGCTCGCCGGTGTCGGGCTGGGAGACCAGCAGCGCGTCGGTGTTCACGCCGAGCTTGGAGGCATAGCTGGGGTCGAGCGCGTGCTCGACGTCGATGAATGCCGCGATGCCGCCGGCCTTCTGGGCGTTGGCCACCGCGTGCAGGGCCAGGGTCGTCTTGCCTGAGGACTCCGGGCCGTAGATCTCGACGATCCGGCCGCGGGGGTAGCCGCCGATGCCGAGTGCGGCGTCCAGGGCGATAGAGCCGCTCGGGATCACCTCGATCGGGGCGCGGGTCTCCTCGCCGAGCCGCATGACGGCGCCCCGGCCGAACTGCCGCTCGATCTGCGCGAGCGCGGTCTCCAGGGACTTCTCCCTGTCGCCGCCGCCAGCACCCCTGGTACTGGTCTTATCGCTGGCTGCCATGTGAACTCCCGTCGAATCGAGGAACTCCGCTGAGCCCCTCGCAGCGTGCGCTATCCGCACTGCCAGGCCATGTCATCTGCTTGCGGCGGAGACGCTACGCGCACCCACCGACAGTTCCGCGCTGCCGGGCTTCCGCGCGCTGGATCCTGTGCGCTTGACCCACGCACTCGGGCCTCAGGTGCTGACACGGCCGCCGGCATTCCCCACTGTAACGAACAACTGTTCGATCATGAGAGCGACACGCCGGAGTTGGCGCAAATTGCCTGGCCAGATCGCGCTTTCGGTGGCGCCAGAGTGCCAGTCACCATGATCGTGGCCGTTTGACCGCAGCATCCAGCGGCATACCGGTCGTGATCACGGGAGGTGCGGGGGTCAGCGCGGGGCGGGGCGCTGGCGCGGGGTCAGCGCTGGCACGGGGCTGGCGCGGGGTCAGCGCGGGGCGGGGCGCTGGCGCGGGGTCAGCGCGGGGCGGGGCGCTGGCGCGGGGTCAGCGCGGGGCGGGGCGCTGGCGCGGGGTCAGCGCGGGGCGGGGCGCTGGCGCGGGGTCAGCGCGGGGCGGGGCGCTGGCGCGGGGCGCAGCGCTGGCGCGGGGTCAGCGCTGGCGCTCGGCGATGTGGAACGCGTCACAGACGGCCCGCCAGACGACCTTGGCGTCCTCGCCGTCGGCGAGCGCCTGATTGACGGTCCGGCTGCCGAGCGAGCCGATCACATAGTCCTGGGCCACGCTCGCGGCGTAGGCCTCGCCGAACTGCTCGCGCATCCGTTCCCAGAATTCCGTCTGCCGCACCCGCGCCACGTTACCCGCCCGCGGCGCCTGCGCCGCCCGCTCCGGCCGCGGCCCGCGGGCCGGGCCTGACCAGGCTGCTGCCGGGGCCGGGTAGTGTTTCGAGACAGAAATATTTTCTTGCCCTGGCACCGGGACCGGATGTTACTGTCTCAGTGGAGGACAAGACCTAGAGCGCAACGCCGCGCCCGCCAAGAGCAGCGTTAGCCCGCGGGGCTGCAAACCCCGTAGCGTCTAGCACCCGGAGGCACCACAGTGACACGCCCGGCTGATAGCCCCGGCGAGTGGCTGGTTTCCCGGCGTCACGTCGACCTCCTGCGCGTTTCCAGCGCCATGTGTCGTTCTTTCTGCTGATCCGTTCCTAGCGGATTTACCTTCCCCGTTCCCGCGTGACCGGGTAGCTCCCGGCGCGACACGAATGACTCCTGTCCGCACGCCAGCAGAAGAAGGATGCCTGCATGCCGTCGCCGCAACGGCGAGGTCAGGGCCAGTGGGCCCTGGGTCACCTCGAGCCGCTGAATGCCGCCGAACGCTTCAAGAAGGACGACGCCGGGCTGAACGTCCGCGACCGGATCGTCAACCGGTACGCGCACCTGGGGTTCGACTCCATCGACCCGGCCGACCTGCGCGGCCGGTTCCGCTGGTGGGGGCTGTACACCCAGCGCCGGCCGGGCATCGAGGGCGGCCGCACCGGCGCCCTCGAGGATGCCGAGATCGAGGACACCTACTTCATGATGCGGATCCGCATCCCCGGCGGGCAGCTCAGCTCGGACCAGCTGCGCACGGTCGCGGACATCTCCAAGGAGTACGGCCGCGACCTGGCCGACATCACCGACCGCCAGAACGTCCAGTACCACTGGATCCGGATCGAGGACGTCCCGGACATCTGGGCCCGGCTGGAAGAGGTCGGCCTGTCCTCCATCCAGGCCTGCGGCGACGTGCCGCGCAACATCCTGGGCTGCCCGGTGGCCGGGCTCGACGCCGGGGAGATCCTGGACGCCACGGCCGTGCTGCGCGCCACCGAGGCGGTGGCCGCGAACAACCCCGAGTTCGGCAACCTGCCCCGGAAGTTCAAGACCGCGATCTCGGGGTGCGCGTCGCACTGCACGGCGCACGAGGTGAACGACATCTCGTTCGTGGGCGTGCTCGGGCCGGACGGCACGCCCGGCTTTGACCTGTGGGTGGGCGGCGGCCTGTCCACCAACCCGATGATCGCCCAGCGGCTGGGCGTGTTCGTCCGGCCCGACCAGGTGCCGGCCGTCTGGGCCGGGGTCGCGGGCCTGTTCCGCGACTACGGCTACCGGCGGCTGCGCAGCCGGGCCCGGATCAAGTTCCTGGTCGCGGACTGGGGCGTGGAGCGGTTCCGGGAGGTGCTGGAGACCGAGTACCTCGGCGAGGCGCTGCCCGACGGCCCGGCCCCCGCGGCCCCGCGGGGCGGCCGTGACCACATCGGCGTGCACCGCCAGAGCGACGGGCGCTTCTATGTGGGCGTGGCCCCGCACGTGGGACGCAGCTCCGGCACCCAGCTCTGGCAGGTGGCCGAGCTGGCCGACGCCTACGGCTCCGGCCGGATCCGCACCACCACCGAGCAGAAGCTGCTGATCCTCGACGTCCCCGAGGACCGCGTCGACGACCTGCTGGCCGATCTGGAGGGCACGGACCTGCAGGCCCGCCCGTCGGCCTTCCGCCGCGGCACGATGGCCTGCACCGGCATCGAGTTCTGCAAGCTGGCCATCGTGGAGACCAAGGGCCGGGCCCGCGAGCTGTACACCGAGCTGGAGCGCCGGCTGCCGGACTTCGACACGCCGATCACCATCAACGTGAACGGCTGCCCCAACTCCTGCGCCCGCTTCCAGCTCGCCGACATCGGCCTCAAGGGCTCGATCGTGGACGGCACCGAGGGCTTCCAGGTCCATCTGGGCGGCTCGCTGGGCACCGACCCGTCGTTCGGCCGCAAGCTGCGCGGCCTGAAGGTGACGGCCGACGGGCTGACCGACTACGTGGAGCGGCTGCTGCGCAGCTACCAGGCCGATCGCACCGAGGGCGAGGAGTTCGCCGCCTGGGTGCGCCGGGCCGACGAGAAGCTGCTGACCACGGCCGGCACGGCCGAAATGGCCGGCACGGGAGGTGCGCAGTGAGCGAGCCGGAGGGGCGCGGCGCCGCCTGGACTGAGGAGCGAGGAACGAGCGACGAGGGAAGGCGGCGCCTCAAGGCGCCCCGGAGGCGAGCGGGGGCCAGCACATGAGCGAGCGCCAGGTGCCGTTCTTCTGCCCGTACTGCGGCGAGGAGACACTGCGGCCCTCGGGGCCCGACGCGGGCGAGTGGGAGTGCGGGGCGTGCGCCCGCGGGTTCCAGCTGCGCTTCGTGGCCGTCATGCGGCCGCAGCGCCACGACCCAGCGACCGGGCTGGCGTCGTGACCGAGCTGCACGGGGGGGACGGCCCCCCCATCCCCCCCGTGCCTCCGGACGGCGGCAAGGCCGTCTACCCCCTCGGCCTGGACCTGGCCGGCCGCCGGGTGGTGGTGGTCGGCGGCGGGCGGGTGGCGCTGCGCCGGACCAGGGCACTGGTCGAGGCGGGCGCGCTGGTCACCGTCATCGCGCCACGTTTCAAGACCGATTTTCTCGAACAAGAGACCAGCCTGGCGACGCGGCCTGCCGCGGGATCCGGGCTCACGCTGGTGCGGCGCGGCTACGCCGACGGCGACCTGGCCGGGGCCTGGCTGGTCCACGCGGCCACCGACGACCCGGCCGTCAACGCGGCCGTCGCGGCGGCGGCGGACCGGGACCGGATCTGGTGCGTGCGCGCCGACGACGCCGCCGCCTCGGCGGCCTGGACGCCGGCCGTCACCCGGCACGGCGACGTCACGGTCGCGGTCACGGCCGACGGGGACCCGCGCCGGTCCCAGGCGCTGCGCGCGGCCATCGCCACGGCGCTGGCTGAGGGCCGGCTGCCGCTGCGCCATCACCGCTCCGAGCCGGCCGCCCGCGGGACCGGGACGGGGAGCGTGGCGCTGGTCGGCGGCGGACCTGGCGACGCCGGGCTGATCACGGTGCGCGGCCGGCGGCTGCTGGCCGAGGCCGACGTGGTGGTGGTCGACAAGCTCGCGCCGCGCTCGCTGCTGGCCGAGCTGGACCCCGGCGTGGAGATCATCGACGCGGGCAAGGCCCCGCATGCGCACAACCTGACCCAGGACCAGATCAATGAGCTCATCGTGCGCCGGGCACTGGCTGGTCAGCGGGTGGTGCGGCTCAAGGGCGGGGACCCGTTCGTCTTCGGCCGTGGGGGCGAGGAAGCGCTGGCCTGCGTCCGCGCGGGCGTGCCGTTCTCGGTCGTGCCGGGGGTGACCAGCGCCGTGGCGGTGCCCGCCTACGCGGGCATCCCGGTGACCCACCGGGGCGTCACCCAGGACTTCGCGGTGGTGTCCGCGCACCTGGACCCGTCCCATCCCGGCGCGACCGTGGACTGGGCGGCGCTGGCCCAGGGCCCGGGGACGCTGGTGCTGCTGATGGGCGTGGCGCACCTGGAGGAGATCTCGGCCGAGCTGATCAAGCGGGGCCGGGACGCGGCCACCCCGGTGGCGGTCATTCGCGATGGCACGATGCCCGGCCAGCAGGTACTGACCTCGACGCTGGGCGCGGTCGCCGCCGAGGCCGACCAGGCGGGCATCCGGCCGCCGGCCGTGGTGGTCATCGGCGAGGTAGTGCGGCTGCGTGAACTGCTGGAGCCAGGCAGAGCGGAGAACGTAGCGTGAGCAATCCGACATTGCTGGCCGTGGCGCACGGCAGCAGGCATGCCGCCGCGCAGGTGACGATCGGCACGCTGGCCGGGCAGATCAGCCGGCTGGCGCCGGTGCTGCGAGTGCGGGTGGCGTTCGTGCAGCACGCCGAGCCGTCGCTGCCGGCCGCGCTCGCCGCCGCGGGCCCGAACACCGTGATCGTCCCCCTGCTGCTGTCCACCGGCTATCACCTGACCACCGACCTGGCCGGCGCGGCCCGGGCGACCGGGGCCCGGCTGGCCGACCCGCTGGGGCCGGACTCGCTGCTGGTCACGGCGCTGGCCGGGCGGCTGGCCGAGGCGGGCGTGCCCGACGGCACGCCGGTGGTGCTGGCCGCGGCGGGCTCCTCCGACCCGGCCGCCGAGGCCGACGCGGCCGAGCAGGCCAGGCTGCTGGCCGAGCGGCTCGGCGTCCCGGTGACGGCGGCGTTCGCGTCGGCGGCCCGGCCTTCGGTGCCCGAGGCGGTGGGCGAGCTGCGGGCCAGGACCGGCCAGCCGGTCGCGGTGGCGACGTACCTGCTGGCCCCCGGCCACTTCCACGACCAGCTCCGGCACGCGGGCGCCGACTGGGTGACCGCGCCGCTGGGCGGCCACCCGGCACTGGCCGGCGTGGTCATCGACCGCTACCGCACCGCCTCCCGCCGCCCCGCGCTGGCCGCCTAGTCTGGCGGGGGTGTCCCCGGCCGCCGCCGGGGGCATCTCCACATCGGGCCGCCGACCGGGTAGCCGACCTGGCAGCCGACCGGGCAGAGGGGTGAGATGCGCGAGCCTAGGGAGGGCCCTGCGCCGGAACGCGCCGTGACCCCGCTGGAGGCCGTGGTCGAGCGCGCCCTGGCCAGCTCGGTCCGGCTGGTGGTGATCCCGGTCGTGTTCCTGGTCCTGGCCGCGCTCGGGGCGTTCGTCTACGGCGCCGCCGTGTTCATCGACGCGATCATCGAGATCGGCAGGCACCCCTTTCCCGTGGGTCACAAGGTGGGCCTGTTCCTGCTGGACATCGACCTGTTCCTGATCGGGGCCACGCTGCTGCTGGCCGCCATCGGGCTGTATGAGCTGTTCGTCCGGGAGATCCGCCTGGGCGAGGCGGCCCAGATGCCGCACTGGCTGGAGATGCACGACCTCAACGACCTCAAGGCCCGGGTCATCGCCATGATCGTCATGGTCCTGGCCGTGGGCTTCGCGGAGGAAGCCCTGGACCCCACCGAGGGCCTGTTCGTCCTGGAGATCGGCGGCGGGATCGCCGTGGTCATCGCCGCGCTCACGGCGTTCCTGCGGCTGACCAGCCACGCCGGCGACTGAGTCCGTCCCGGGGCCGGCGCCTGGCCCGGCGGCCGTGTTTGGCCCGGCCGGAGCCGGGCACTCGGTGGCGAACCCCCGAAGGGACGTCCGATGCGCATGCAGCTACAAGCACCGGCCAGACGCGACCGCAGGCGGGCCGCCACCCGGCGGACTGCCACCCGGCGGACTGCCACCCGGCAGGCTCAGCCGGCCCGTGACCGGCGTGACTGGAAGATCATCGCGATCCGCCTGGTCGGCGGCCTGGTCGCCGTCTGGGCCCTGATCTCGCTGCTGGGCCTGCTGGAGACGCAGGTGCTGAACTCCGGGCCCGTGCACCGGGCCGACCTCGGGGTCGACGTGTGGCTGGCGGCGCACCGGACGGCGTTCTGGAACACCGCCACGATGGTCGGCACCACCATGGCCACAACCGTCACCGTGATCGCGGTCACCGCCGCGGTGGCGCTGCTGCTGCGCTGGCTGGTGGGCCGGTGGCACGAGTCGCTGGTCCTGGTCACGGTGATGGTGGGCGAGATCGTGCTGTTCCTGGCCGCGGCGGAGACCATCCACCAGAACCGGCCGCCGGTACAGCACCTGGACAAGGCCCCGCCGACGTCGAGCTACCCGTCCGGCCACACCGCCGCGGCCGTCGCGCTCTATGGCTCCCTGGCCGTGCTGGTCATCTGGATCTACGGCAGGCGCCCGGCGGCCCGTGTCGCGGCGGCGGTGCTGGCGCTCATCCCGTTCTTCGTCGCGTTCTCCCGGCTTTACCGGGGCATGCACTATCCCAGTGACGTGATCGCCGGAGCGCTGCTGGGCGGCCTGTGGCTGCTGCTGGTGGTCACGACGCTGCTTCGGCGGCAGCCCCGGCCCGCCGTCGGATCGCGGCCTGCGGTCGGATCGCGGCCCGGCCGCGTATCCCGGCCCGGCCGCGGAATCCGGAACCGGGCCGCGGCGCGGCGATGACGCGGCCGCCGGAGGGCGATGCCCGCCAGCGCGCCGAGGCCGCCGAGGCCGAGGCCGCCGAGGCTGTGGAGGCCGCTGAGGCCACCGAGGCTGTGGAGGTCGCTGAGGCCACCGAGGCCGCGGAGGCTGCCGAGGCGGTGGAGGCCGCGGAGGCCGCCGACGTACTGCCGCTGGCGCCGCCGCCGGCCATATCGCGTGGCCCGGCCGTGCTGGTCGCCGGAGCAGCCGGCCTGGCTTTCGCGCTGCTCGCCGTCTGGGTCGCGGAGCGCGGCGCGGCCGTGCCCGTGATCGACGAGAGCATCCACCGGTGGGTCGTCGCGCACCGCGATCCCGTCAGCGTCACCATCGCCAACGATCTGCGGTGGGGCGGGATCACCCGAGTCGTCCTGCCGGTCCTGGTCCCGGTGGGCGTGCTGGCGGCCGCGCCCGGCTCCGGCTGGAGCCGGCGCGTGCGTTCCGGGCTGATACTGTGCGCCATCGCCGGCGCCGGAATCGGGGTCGAGACCCAGGTCAACCACCTCATCGGGCGAGCCAGGCCGCCCATCTCCGACTGGGCCGGCGCGGCCTCGGGACCGTCGTTCCCGTCCGGCCACACCACCGTCGCCACGCTCTTCGCCCTGTCCTGCGCCTGGGCCTGCGCGGGCCGGGTCCGCGCGGGCTGGCCGCGCCGCGCCATCTGGGCGGGCGCGGCGGTCTACGCCGGCGCGGTGGGCTGGTCGCGGGTGTGGCTCGGCGTGCACTGGCCAACGGACGTCGTCGCCGGCTGGCTGTTCGGACTGGCCTGGCTGGCCGCCAGCACGGCGCTGATCCTCACCCTGCGCCGCGGTTACCGTGCCCCGCGTCATCCTGCGCCGCGCTCCGGGACGCAGACGCTGATAGAGGCCGGGCACACCTCGATCGACAGGTCCCTGACCGCGCGCCGCGCGCCGCCGTCCAGCTCGTAGGGCTGCTCGCGGTCGAACCTGATCTCGAACTGCTTGCCTCGCGTCAGCTGCACGAACGGGGACTCCCCGGCCTCGCCCAGCGCGACCTGGCCCAGCGCCCTGACCCACTCGACAGGGTTGGCCGCCGTGACCACGCCCAGGTCCAGCAGGCCGTCGTCGGGCTCCGCGGCGCTGAAGGCCCGGATTCCGCCGAGGACCCGGCCGACGTTGCCCGCCAGCACGAGGGAGGCCGGGCCGGTGAAGAAGGGCCTGCCGTCCACCTCGACCTCCGCCATCGCCGGACGCGCTCGCAGGCTCCTGGCCCCCGTGTAGAGGTACGCCGCGCGGCCCAGGCGGTTCTTCAGCTTCCGCTTCGCGCCGGAGATCATGCGGGCGTCGAGCCCCGCCCCGGCCATCACGGCGAAGTGCTCGCCGTTGACCATCCCGGTGTCGAGCCGGCGGCGCCCGCCGTGCAGCCCGATCCGCACCGCCTCGGTCAGGCGCTCAGGAATCTCCAGGTTGGTGGCCAGCAGGTTGGCGGTGCCGGCGGGCAGCACGGCCAGCACGGCGTCGGTGCCCGCCAGCGCGTCGACGCAGTGCTGGACCATGCCGTCGCCACCCCAGACGAAGATCAGCCCGGCGCCTTCGCTGAGCGCGCGGCGGGCCCGTTTCGGGGCCTTGCGGCTCTTGCTGACCTCATACCAGATCGGGTCGGTTACGCCTTCCTGCGCGAGCACCTCGCGGAGCTCGCCCAGGCCGCCGCCGAGGCTCTTGCGGGCGTGGGCCACCACGGCGACCTTCGAGCCGCGGGCGGCATCGGGGGCTGGGCTCACACCCGGCGCCAGCGCGCCTCGCACAGCCCGTAGATCCCGAAGATGACCAGGCCCAGGGCGACGAGGAACAGCAGGGCCTCGCCGAACGGCTGGTCCCGGAGCGTCAGCAGCGCCTTGTCGATGCCGCCGGACTTGGCTGCCTTGTGGGTGACGGCGGCCTCGATGACCAGCACGCCGGCCAGCGCGAACACCGCGCCGCGGGCCACGGTCCCGATCACGCCGAGCCACTCCACGACCTTGCGCGTGCGCGGGCTCATCCGGGAGGTCTGGAGGTACTTCATGAACGTGCGCCGGATGCCCTGGGCGACCAGCACCAGGCCGACGATCACCACGACGAGGCCGGCGATACCCACCAGCCACTGGCCGCCGGTGTGCTGCATGACCTTGGCGGTCAGGTCCTGCTGCTGCCGGACCTGGCTGTGCGCCGTGCCGGCAATCACCTTGAACGTGAGGAACGAGAAGAACGCGTAAACCACGGCCCGGGCGAGCGACTTAAGCCGCGGTCCGGCCCCGTTTCCCTCGCCGACTACCCCGAACGCCGCTTCGCTGAGCCGCCAGAGCGCGTAGGCGGCGAAGCCGATCGCCAGCAGCCACAGCGAGACCAGGCCGTAGGGCTTGCCCGCGAGCAGCTGCAGCGCACCCTGCTGGTCGGCGGGGTGGGAGGTGTGGCCGATCGCGATCAGGATCGCGACCCAGCCGATGAGCACGTAGATCACCCCACGTGCGGTGAGGCCGGCCCTGGCCAGCCACTGGGCGGCCCGGGAGTTAGACGCACGCCGGGCGCGGGCCTTGACCTGCATGGCGGATGTGGATCGCATGGGCCGCTAGTACCGTGGGGCGGCCCGGACAAACATCTAGATCACGGGCAGGCCCGCCAGCGGCGCACCTGACGTTAATAGGTTCCCAGGTCAGGCTGGGTGGGGCCGAGCGGACCAGACTGTCGGCAGGACCAGGCAGTATGGAGGCATGTCTGTACGCTCGCCCGCCGCCCCGGATCTGGCCGGGTTCAGCGAGGCGACCAGGGCCTGGTTCACGGCCTCGTTCGCCGCGCCCACCCCGGCGCAGGCTCAGGCGTGGACATCGATCGGCCGGGGCGAGCACACCCTGGTCATCGCGCCGACCGGGTCGGGCAAGACGCTGGCCGCGTTCTTGTGGGCCATCGACCGGCTGGCCAGCGAGCCGGTGCCCGAGGACCCCAAGCAGCGCTGCCGGGTGCTGTACGTGTCGCCGCTGAAGGCACTGGCCGTGGACGTGCAGCGGAACCTGCGCTCGCCGCTGACCGGCATCGGGCACGCGGCCCGGCGGCTGGGCCTGCCCGAGCCGGACATCAGGGTCGGGGTCAGGACCGGCGACACCGCCGCCGACGAGCGGCGCAAGCTGGCGGGCAAGCCGCCGGACATCCTGATCACCACGCCCGAGTCGCTGTACCTGATGCTGACCTCGCGGGCCCGCGACACGCTGCGCAGCGTGCAGACGGTGATCATCGACGAGGTCCACGCGATGGCCGGCGGCAAGCGCGGCGCGCACCTGGCCCTGTCCCTGGAACGCCTCGACGCACTACGTGCGCAAGACGATGTGGAAGCGGACCAGAAGGCCGAGAGCAATCCGGACCCCGGCATGCAGTCCGCGACGCCGGCCGGCGCAGCGGCCATGGCCCGGAGCGGAGGCCGGCGACGGCAGGGGCTCCGGGGGGCCAGCCCCCCGGACTGGGGGTCCGGGGGTCGTCCCCCGGGCAGGTACAGCGCATCGGGCTGTCGGCTACCGTGCGGCCTCCCGAGGAGGTGGCCGCGTTCCTGGGCGGCGCGGCGCCGGTCAGCATCGTCGCCCCGCCCAGCGACAAGCAGCTTGAGCTGAAGATCGTCGTGCCCGTCGAGGACATGGCCGACCTGCAGGCCAGCGACGGCCGGGCGGGCGGGCCCGAGGATGAGAGCAGCACCGGCGGCGAGGTCCGGCAGCATTCCATCTGGCCGCACGTCGAGGAGCGGGTGCTGGACCTGATCCAGGCCCACCGGTCCACGATCGTGTTCGCCAACTCGCGGCGGCTGGCCGAGCGGCTGTGCGCCCGGCTCAACGAGCTGGCCGCCGATAGGGCGCAGGAGCAGCTGGTCGACGCGGCGCTGGCCGAGGCGGCCAGCCAGGGACTGCCCCCGCCCCCGCCGGCCGAGGTCATGGCCCAGGCCGGCGCGGGCGCCGGCGCGCCGCCCGTGGTGGCCCGCGCCCACCACGGCTCGGTGTCGCGCCAGGAGCGGACCCAGATCGAGGAGGCGCTCAAGGCCGGGCAGCTGCCCGCCGTGGTGGCCACCTCCAGCCTGGAGCTGGGCATCGACATGGGCGCGGTGGACCTGGTCATCCAGGTCGAGTCGCCGCCGTCGGTGGCCAGCGGCCTGCAGCGCACCGGACGGGCCGGGCACAACGTCGGCGACGTCTCGCGCGGCGTGTTCTTCCCCAAGTACCAGGGCGACCTGGTCCAGGCGGCCGTGGTCACCCAGCGCATGCAGACGGGTCAGATCGAGGAGCTGCGCATGCCGCGCAACCCCCTCGACGTGCTGGCCCAGCAGATCGTGGCCATGACCGCGATGGACGACTGGGAGGTCGGCGAGCTGGAGCGGACGGTCCGCCGGGCCGCGCCGTTCAGCGGCCTGACCCGGCCCGTGCTGGACGCCGTGCTCGACATGCTGGCCGGCCGTTACCCCAGCGAGGACTTCGGCGGGCTGCGGCCGCGGCTGGTCTGGGACCGCACCACCGGCATGCTGCGGGGTCGGCCGGGCGGACAGCGGGTGGCTGTCGGTAATGCCGGCACGATCCCCGACCGCGGCCTGTTTGGCGTCTTCCTGGCCGGCGGCGAGCGGGACCGGTCAGGCCGGCACTCGCGCCGGGTCGGTGAGCTGGACGAGGAGATGGTGTACGAGTCGCGGGTCGGCGACGTGTTCGTGCTCGGCGCCAGCTCCTGGCGGATCGAGGACATCACCGCCGACCAGGTGCTGGTCTCCCCCGCGCCGGGGCAGCCCGGGCGGCTGCCGTTCTGGCACGGGGACGCGCCCGGCCGCCCGGCCGAGCTGGGCGCGGCCATCGGCGCGTTCACCCGCGAGCTCACCGCGGCCGGTGACGAGACCGCGACGGCCCGGCTGCGCGCCGACGGCCTGGACGAGCTGGCCGCCGCTAACCTGATCGGCTACCTCAGCTCCCAGCGCGAGGCCACCGGGTACCTGCCCGACGACCGGACGCTGGTGGTCGAGCGGTTCCGCGACGAGCTGGGCGACTGGCGGCTGGTCCTGCACAGCCCGTACGGCGGCCAGGTGCACGCGCCCTGGGCGCTGGCCATCGCGGCCCGGCTGCGCGAGCGCTACGGCGGGATGGACGTGCAGGCCGTGTCGACCGACGACGGCATCGTGATCCGGGTGCCCGACGCCGACGACCCGCCGCCGGGCGGCATCGCCATGCTCGACCCGGAGGAGGTCGAGCAGCTGGTGACGGCCGAGCTGGGCTCCTCGGCGCTGTTCGCCTCCCGGTTCCGCGAGTGCGCGGCCCGCGCGCTGCTGCTCCCCCGCCGCCAGCCCGGCCGCCGCACGCCGCTGTGGCAGCAGCGGCAGCGCTCGGCCCAGCTGCTGTCGGTGGCCAGCCAGTACTCGACGTTCCCGATCGTGCTGGAGACCGTGCGCGAGTGCCTCCAGGACGTGTTCGACGTGCCGGGCCTGACCCGGCTGATGCGCGACCTGTCCGCCCGGCGCATCCGGCTGGTCGAGGTCGAGACCCCCGGCCCGTCGCCGTTCAGCCGCTCGCTGCTGTTCCGTTACATCGGCGCGTTCATGTACGAGGGCGACGCGCCGCTGGCCGAGCGCCGGGCCCAGGCGCTGGCGCTGGACTCCGCGCTCCTGGCCGACCTGCTCGGCCAGGCCGACATGCGCGAGCTGCTCGACCCGCTGGTCGTCGAGGAGACTGAGCGCGAACAACAGCGCCTGGCGCCAGGCCGGACCTGCCGCGACGAGGAGGCCGTGGCCGACCTGCTGCGCAGCCTGGGGCCGCTGACCACCGCCGAGGTGGCCGAGCGCGCGGCCGAGCCGCCGGCCGCGCCCGCCTGGCTGGCCAGCCTGGCCGGGCAGCGCCGGGTGATCGAGGTGCGCATCGCCGGCGAGTCACGCTGGGCGGCCATCGAGGACGCGGGCCGGCTGCGCGACGCGCTGGGCGTGGCCCTGCCGGTCGGCGTGCCGGTCGCCTTCACCGAGCCGGTCCCCGATCCGCTGCGCGACCTCGTCCTGCGCTACGCCCGCACGCACGGGCCGTTCACCGCGATCGAGGTGGCCGAGCGATACGGGCTCGGCGTCGCGGTGGTCACGGGGGCGCTGCACCGGCTGACCGCCGAGGGCGCGGTAACCGAGGGCGAGTTCCGCCCCGGCGGCCGGGGCACCGAGTGGTGCGCGGCCGACGTGCTGCGGCTGCTGCGCCGCCGCTGCCTGGCCCGGCTGCGCAAGGAGGTGGAGCCGGTGCCGCCCCAGGTGCTGGCCGCCTTCCTGCCCGCCTGGCAGCACGCGGGCCAGGTCCGCGCGCCCGGCAGCGGGGGCCGGACCGCCCGGGTCGACGCCGTCTACGAGGCCGTGGAGCAGCTGGCCGGGGTCACCGTGCCGGCCTCGGCGCTGGAGACGCTGGTGCTGCCCGGCCGGGTGCCCGGCTACTCGCCCGCCCTGCTCGACGAGCTGACCTCGGCCGGCGACATCGTCTGGTCGGGCGCGGGCGGGCTGCCCGGCGGCGACGGCTGGGTCGTGCTGGCCCCGGCCGAGACGGCGTCCGTGCTGCTGCCCGAGCCGGGCGAGATCACCATGACCCCGGTGCACGACGCCCTGCTCCAGGCGCTCGACGGCGGCGGCGCGCTGTTCTTCCGTGCGCTGGCCGACCGGGTCGCCGCCACGCTCGCCGCCGACCGGCCCGGCGCCGGCCGCCAGGCCGGGGACCAGGCCGTGGCCAGCGCCATCTGGGACCTGGTCTGGGCCGGACGGCTCACCAACGACACGCTCGCCCCGCTGCGCACCGTCCTGGCCAGCGGCCGTCCCGTGGCTCCCGAAGTCCCCGCCGCCGCGGCCGTCAGCCAGGCCGTGGCCAGCCAGGGCCAGGTCGTGCCGCCCCGGCCGGCGGCGGGCGGCAGCCTCCAGCTATCCGGGCGCCGCGGCCGGGGCGGCGGCCGCCGGGCCGGCTACGCCCGCGCGGTGCTCCCGTCCCGCAGCGGCCCGCCGACGGTCAGCGGCCGCTGGTCGCTGCTGCCGCCGCCCGAGGCCGACCAGACCCGGCGGCTGCACGCCCTGGCCATCACGCTGCTGGAACGGCACGGCATCGTGCTGCGCGGCATCGCGTCGGTAGAGCGGGTCCCCGGCGGGTTCAGCGCCGTCTACCCCGTGCTGCGGGCCATGGAGGACAGCGGCCAGTGCCGGCGCGGCTACTTCGTCGAGGGCCTGGGCGCGGCCCAGTTCGCGCTGCCCGGCGCCGTCGACCGGATGCGCGCGCTGGCCAGCGACGTGCTGCCCGCCGAGACCGCGGCGGCCGCTCCGGCCCCTCCGGCCGCGACGACGCCCGAGAGCCTGGCCGCCTGGAGCACGCCGGGCCAGTCCGCCGAGCCCGACTGGAACATTCACCCGGCCCCGCCCGGCGCTCGCCGGCTCGAACGGCTGGTCCGCGGGCCAGGGCCAGTCCCGGCGACCCGAGATCCCGGTGCTGGTGCTGGCCGCGGCCGACCCGGCCAACGCCTACGGCGCCGCGCTGCCCTGGCCCGAGCGCCCGGCCGAGACCGGCGGCGGCCACCGTCCCGGCCGCAAGGCCGGCGCCCTGGTCGTCCTGGCCCGCGGCGAGCTCGTCCTCTACGTCGAGCGCGGCGGCAAGACGCTGCTGTCCTGGAGCAGTGACCCCGAGATCCTCGAGCCGGCCGCCCGCGCGCTGGCCGCGGCCGGCCGGGCCGGCGCCCTCGGCCGCCTCACCGTGGAGCGCGCCGACGGCGAGACCGTCTACGACTCGCCGCTGGCTAACGCCCTCGAGACGGCCGGCTTCCGCCCGACCCCGCGCGGCCTGCGCCTTCGTTCCTAGGATCACTAACAGCCCCCGGTACTCTCGCGGAACTGCCGGAGGGCGGCCCGCCCGCCACGGCCGGCTGATCCCAGCCGGGTGAACGGCCCCGCCGAATGGCCACCGACAGGCCGCCGATAGCCAATCCAGCCCGCCAGGCGCAAAAGACCGATGTTTGAACTCTGACTGAGGGGCATGACCCGACCCGGCAGGCGCACCGACAGCCTGGCAGGGAGGTAGGACATGCGCACCAGCACCCGCACCGAGCAGCTTGACTCGGCCACCGAGGCGGGGCCCAGCGACAGTGACCTCGTCTGGACCGTGCAGTCGCGGCCGAAGGGCGACCCGGAGCGGGAGGCGGCCTGCGAGACGCTGGTCGCGCGCTACCAGGGCCTGGTCCGCTCCTGCGTGCAGCGCTACCGCGACACCCCCGAGTCGCCTGAGGAGCTCATGCAGGTCGGCTACCTGGGCCTGCTGAAAGCCATCAACAACTTTGACCTGGCGGTCGGGCCGAGCCTGGCCGCCTACGCCCAGCCCTGCGTGGGCGGCGAGATCAAGCGCTACTTCCGCGACAAGCGCTGGCAGGTCCGGGTCCGGCGGCCGGTCCAGGAACTGCGCCTGGAAATCCGCAAGGCCACGGCCGACCTGACCCAGCGGCTGGCCCGCACGCCGCGTGACGCGGAGCTGGCCGGCTACCTGCACGTGAGCGAGGAGCAGGTCCGCGAGGCCCAGGTCGCCTCGGCGGCATTCCAGGCCGCCTCACTGGACGCGCCGCTGCCGGACGGTCACGACGAGGGCAGCAGCCTGGCCGACCTGCTCGGCGCCGAGGACCCGGGCCTGGAGCGCACGCTCGACATGCAGGCGGTCTGGACGCACTGGGAGGAGCTGCCGGACCGCGAGCAGGAACTGCTGATGATGCGGTTCTACGGCAACATGACCCAGGCCCAGATCGGCGCCCAGCTGGGCATCTCCCAGATGCACGTATCCCGGCTGCTCAGCCGCGCGCTCGCCTACCTGCGGGAGCGCATCGCCGAGCCGCCGCGCGCCACCGCCGCAGCCTGACCGGCGCACCCCACCGCCCCCATTGAGGAGAGCCCCCACATGAAGACCGCAACCGGACTGACGCTGATAGCGCTGGGCGCCGTGCTCGCGTTCGCCGTCAACGGCCACCCCTGGTTCCTTAACCTCCAGATCGTCGGCTGGATCCTGATGATCATCGGCGTGATCGGGCTGGTCATCCCCCGCCGCGGCTACGGCTGGCTGCGCCGGCAGATGGTGGTCCGCCGCACTCCGGAGGGCCAGCGGGTGGTGGGCGTACGGGAGAAGCGCTATCCGCCCTACATCATGATCAACCCGGCCGCGGCGGGCGTGGCGGGCAGCACCGCCGAGGCGGCGACGGCGCAGATGCCGGAGATGCCGACCGACAGCGACGCGGAGAGCTGGTCCCAGGCTGACGCGACGGTGCTCCCGGACCAGACGTGCTCCCGGACAAGACGGTGGTCCCGGACAAGGAGACCGTGGAGGAGTTCTTCGAGGAGTAGGCCAGGTCACAGGACGTCGCGGCCGTTGGATGCGATGATCCGGGCCGCGACGTCGGTGACCTTGAGGTTCTGCTGCTGGGAGACCTGGCGCATGCGCTGCAGCGCCTCGGTGGCGCTGCACCCGAGGGCGTGCATGAGCATCCCCTTGGCCTGGTCGACCAGCTCACGGGACTGGGCCGCGTCGAGCAGCTGGAGCGCGGTCCGCCGGGAGTCGTCGTACTCGGAGGCGTTGCCGAGCATGGCGCCGCCGAGCGCGATGAGCAGTTCGGCCAGGGGCATCTGATCGGGGTCGATGGCGCGGGGCCGGGCGCCGGACAGGGCGAGCGTCACGGCCAGGTCGGCGTCGCCGTAAGCCAGGGTCACCGAGCAGCGCACGCCGAGCCGCAGCGCGGCGGCGGCGTACTCGGGCCAGCGCTCCTCGGTCAGGGTGTCGGGGCAGTGCACGGGGCCGTCCCCGGTCATGGCGGCCAGCACGGGCCCGCGGCCGGCCGCCCGCTGGGCCTCGGTGACCCAGGCCAGGTCGGGATGGCTGGCCGCGGTGACGGCGAGCTCGCCGTCACGCCACAGCGCAGCCTCGGCACCGGAGCAGGCGGGCACCTGCAGGACGGCCAGGGTGACCAGCCGGTCGAGCGCGCGCGGCTCGGACGCGCCGGCGATGGTCAGCAGGTCGGCGGTCTGGGCGGCGAGGTCCATGCTGAGCATGACGGCCTCCCCTCAACGGCAGCGGACCGCGGTACCCGCGGCATGCACTGGACGCACATTCTCTGGACGCACATTCTTACCTACCTAACATGCTGCCATGGCCACGCTGCCCTGGCCGCCTAGCGGCGCCCGGCCGGCACCGGCGTGGCCGGGATCCCGGTCCGCAGGTGCACCCGGACCGCGGTGCCGCTCCGGCCGGTCCGCAGCTCGACCAGGTCGCAGACCTGGTGCACGACCCAGATGCCCAGTCCGCTCGCGTCGGGGGGGCGACGGCGGCCGACCAGCGGGTCGCTGATCCGGCCCTGGTCAGTCACCTGGCAGATGACCTCGCCGGGTGCGCGCCAGGCGCTCACCACGCCGCCGCCCGAGGTGTGCCGCAGGGTATTGGCGGCCAGCTCGCCGACGGCCAGCACGAGGTCGGCGGCCCGGTCGGGGTCCAGGCCGGACCGCTGGGCGAACCGGGTCACGAAGTCGCGCACCGGCCGCAGGTCGCCCCGGTAGGCGAGGTGCTCGGCGCGGGCGGGCGGCCGGGGCAGCGGGCGGGCGGAGGTCCGCGGCACGCGGCCGCCGTCGTAGTCAGGGCTGGGCCGCGGCTCGGCGAGCGTGCCGATGAGCGGGTGGGTGTGGCCCGCGCTGGCCACGATGCGCGGCGCCAGGGCGGCGACGTCGTACGGGCAGAGCACGGCCACCGGCGCACCGGCGAACGCGACGTTGATAAGGGCCTCGTGGCGGACGGCCTCGCGGGCTTCGGCCGCCGTCCTGGCGGGCCAGAGCGGCTCGCCGATGAAGCGCACCGGCCGCCCGGCATGCCGGCTGATGAACTCCCAGACGGCGGAGATGATCCGGCCCGGGTTGCGGCCCAGCTCGGTCATGTCGGCGAACGTCACCCCGGCTGAGCCATCCCTGCCGGCTGAGCCAGCCTCGCTGGTCCCGTTATGGCTGGCCCCGTTATCGCTGATCCCGTTATCGCTGATCCCGTTGTCGCTGGTCCCGTCGTCGCCGGGGCGGGCCAGCGCGGTCCGCAGCAGCCGGGCCGCGGCCGGCGGCACGGCGACCAGCACCGGCTCGGAACGAGTTAGGCCAGCCCGGACGAACGGCAGGACGGCGCCCAGGTACCCGTCCGGCGCGCGGTAGTACACCGCCTGATGGCTGAACTCGCCGCCGGCGGCCTGCCCCCAGCTCATCTGCGTCACCGGATCCGCTGCCTTGATCGGCATGTGCCGTTGCCTTCTGGTCCCCGCTAGCTCAGGACAGCTAGCTTCCCCGCCCGGCACTGATCATGCAGGTCCGGCGGTGAATCCGAGGCCAGCGGGAAAGTTGCGGGTCAGCGGGGCGGGGGACATAATGCGTGTCGCGGTGGCAGGCACGCCTGACCGCCCCTTTGAGTCCAGAGACGCGGCTCACCGTGATCAGTACGCCTGAGCGGAGCCCCATGACGTCTCTGGAGAACTTCCCCGTGCTGTGGGCAGGCCCGCACGCTGTCGTCACGCTCCCGCAGGAAATCGACATCTCCAACGCCGGGCTGGTCAGCGACACGCTGCTGGCTGTGCTGAACCGCGGGGTCAGCGCGCTGGTGGCGGACATGACCGGCACCAGCTTCTGCGCCTGCGCGGGCGTCGGCGCGCTGGCCAGGGCGCAGCAGCGCGCCGCCGCCAACCAGGCCCGGCTCCGGGTCGCGACGACCACCCCCATCGTCCTGCGGGTGCTGGCCCTGACCGGAATGGACCGGCTGGTCCCGGTCTTCAGCACGGTGGCGGACGCCCTGGCCGGGCCCGGCGGCCTGGCCCCCAGCCCGGAGGATACGGGGGATGAGGATGAGAACCCGGCTCGCGTCGCCCGGGCCTAGCGGCCGGGCGCGCAGGCGGCTAGGCGTGCTCGAACGGCGGCGGCTTGGGCGGCTCGCCGCCGGCGCTCAGCACAACCTCGTGAGCGATGTCGCGCAGCTTGACGTTACGGTTCTGCGAGGCCGTGCGCAGTGCGGCGAACGCCTTGTCCTGGGTGCACCGCTCCTGGCCCATGATGACGCCCACGGCCTGGTCGATGACCGCGCGCGAGGCCAGGGAGGCCCTGAGCTGGTCGATCAGGTCGGCGTAGGTCACCAGCCGCAGCCCCAGGGCCAGCGCCCCGGCGGCGGGCTCGGCGAACTTCTCCGCGCGGCGGGTCTCCTCGGCCCCGAACGCCTTCGCGGCCAGCGCGTACAGGTTCAGCGCGCCCACGGCGGCGTCCTGGGCGATGAGCGGCAGGGACAGGCAGGACAGGACCCCGCGCTCGGCGGCCGCCGGGGCGAACCGGGGCCACCTGGTCTCGGTGGCCATGTCGTCGACGCGCACCGCCTGGCCCTGCTCCAGCGCGGTCAGGATGGGCCCCTCCAGCAGCTGGTACTGCAGGTCGTTGACCGCCGTGGCCAGCTCGTCGCTGCAGGCGACGGTGGTGTTCTGGCTGCCGCGGCGCAGGGTGATGCCGCAGGACAGGCTGCCGGCCACCAGGTGGGCGGCCTGGACGGCGAGCTCCTGGACGAACTTCTCGATGCTCTCGGTGCCGAGCAGCACGTTCTGAAGCTCGGTGATGCTAGTGGCGATGTCGTCATTGTCCGGGTTCGCGTCGTCCGGCGACGCCAGCGCGGTGTTGTCGGTTTCCATCACGGCCCCCGGAATGCGTCAGCAGCGGTTAGTCAGGCCTGTTCAACTACCGCGGAACATGGCGCGCAAACACGGCGCCGGCTCGGCCAGGCATGGCGGGGCCCGCCCTGGGCACGGTGGGGCTATGACGCGCAACCGCGCCTACTTCCTGCTGATGGGCGGCTGCATCGCGGCCGTGGTCCTGGCCTGGACAGTGGTGCGGATATTCTCGGTGACGGCCGCGATCGTCATATCCGTCATCGTCGGCCTCGTCCCGCCTATTGCCGCGATCATCGCCAATGCCGGAGATGAGTCAAGCAGGCATCAGTAGGCAGCCGGCAACAGGCCAAACTATGCTGGCCCGGCACCCACCGCGGGGCGCAGCTCGCAGGGCGCAGCGCCGGCCACTCTTCCGGATAAGCAAGGGTCACATTGGTCACTCAGCAAGCCACGTCGGCTCCGGCGCCCGCTCCGGCTGCGCCCGAGCTGCTTGAGGTGCTGCTCATCGAGGACGACGACGGCGACGCGCTGCTGGTCGAGGAACTGCTCGCCGAGGCAGCGGTGCCCGTCATGGCGCACCGGGCCCGGTCACTGGCCGAGGCCACGCCGCTGCCGCCGGGGGTGAGCTGCGTGCTGCTGGACCTGGGCCTGCCCGACTCCCACGAGCTCCAGGGCGTGCGCTGGCTGCACGAGCAGCTCCCGCAGGTCGCCGTGGTCGTGCTGACCGGCATCTCCGATGAGCACCTGGGCGCGGCGGCGGTCCGGGCCGGGGCCCAGGACTACCTGGTCAAGGGCCAGGTAGACGGGCTGCTGCTGTACCGGGTGGTCCGCTACGCCATGGAGCGGCGGCGGCTGGAGGAGGCGCAGCGCCAGCTGCGCGAGGCGCAGATCATCGCGCGGGAGAACTCGCGGCTGGAGCGGGGCCTGCTGCCCTCGCCGATGCTGGCGGACAGCCGGGTGACGGTGGCGGCCCGGTACCGGCCCGGCGGCGGGCAGAGCCTGCTGGGCGGCGACTTCTACGACGTGGTGGAAACGGCCGACGGCTGGGTGCACGCGCTCATCGGCGACGTCTGCGGCCGCGGGCCCGACGAGGCCGCGCTGGGCGTCTGCCTGCGGGTGGCCTGGCGGACCATGGTGCTGGCTGGCCGGCCGATGGACGAGATCCTGTCCGCGGTGGAGAGGGTGCTGGAGGCCGAGCGCCAGCAGGAACGCATGTTCACCACCGGCTGCGTGCTGTCCATCGCCCCCGAGCGCACTCACGGCCGGCTCTACCTGGCCGGGCACCCGCCGCCTCTGCTGCTGACCCCGGACGGGGTGCGCGAGCTGACCGCGCCGGCCTGCCTGCCGCTGGGCATCGCGGTGACCAGGGACTGGCCGGCCACGGAGGTCGAGCTGGGCCCGGACTGGTCGGTGCTCATGTTCACCGACGGCCTGATCGAGGGCCGGATCGGCGACGGCGCCGAGCGGCTGGGCACCGACGGCCTGATGGAGAACATCGAGGCCATGCTGCGCGCCGCCCCTTCGGGCCCGCCGCCGGACCGCAGGCGCCGCGACGACCAGCTGCTGGATCAGCTGGTCAGCCGGGTTCGCGAGCTCAACGGCGGCGAGCTAGACGACGACCTGGCCGTGCTGGCGGTCGGCTACCAGGAGGCCGGCCAGCGATGACCGATCAGACGACTGCCACCGCCAGCACCAGCGCCACCGCCGAGACGGCCGGCCCCGGGCCCGCGGCCGCCGGCGCCGCCACCCCGGACCAGCGACGAGCGGGTGGCCAGGGTCACCGGCGGCTGGCCGGTGGGCCGGATGATCGCCGTGGGCATCGCGTTCATGGCCGTGTTCTCGCTGCTGGCCATCCTGATCGGCGCGCTGGCCCTCGCCGACCTGTCCAGCGCGCGGAACCGGGTCGTGCAGAACCTGGATCCGGCCGCCTACCAGGCCTCGCAGCTGTACGTGGCCCTGCTCGACCAGGAGACCGGGGTCCGCGGCTACGCGCTCAGCGCCCAGCGGTCGTTCCTGGAGCCGTACACCGCCGGGCGGGCCGCGGAGCAGCACGCGCTGCGGCGGCTGCGCCCCGTGCTGGCCGGGCTGCCCGTCGCCCAGGGCGCGCTGGCCCAGGTGATCCGCAAGGCCGACGACTGGCGCGCTAACTACGCTGCCCAAGCCATCGCGCAGGTGGCCAGCACCGGCAAGCCCCCGGCCGGCGCGGACGTGCAGCGCGGCAAGGCCGACTTCGACAGCATCCGCGCCTCGATGACCGCGCTGCAGGGCGACATCTCCGCGCAGCGGCAGCGCTCCGAGGTCGCGCTGGCGCACGCCGCGGGCACCCTGGACGGCTCGTTCATCGGCATCGCGGCGGGCCTGCTGCTGGTGGTGATCCTGCTCACGCTCGGGGTGCGCAACGCCGCGATCCGGCCGCTGGCCCGGCTGGCGGGCGACGTGCGGCAGATCGCCGACGGCGACTTCGGGCACGAGCTGACCCGCAGCGGGCCGCGGGAGGTCCGCGACCTGAGCTTCGACGTGGACAGCATGCGCGGGCGCATCGTCAGCGAGCTGTCCGCGGTGCGGGACATCAACGCCACGCTGGAGGGCCGGACCCTGGACCTGCAGCGGTCCAACTCCGAGCTGGAGCAGTTCGCCTACGTGGCCTCGCACGACCTCCAGGAGCCGCTGCGCAAGGTGGCCAGCTTCTGCCAGCTGCTCCAGCGCCGCTACGCGGGCCAGCTGGATGAGAAGGCCGACCAGTACATCGAGTACGCGGTCGACGGGGCCAAGCGCATGCAGATGCTGATCAACGACCTGCTTGCGTTCAGCCGGGTGGGCCGGATCGAGCAGCCGCGGGTGCTGGTCCCCGCGGCCGCCCTGCTGGCCCAGGCCCGGACCAACCTGGCCACGGTCATCCGCAAGACGCACGCCCGGATCGAGGCCGGCGAGCTGCCCACCGTGCTGGCCGAGCCGACGCTGCTCACCGCCGTGTTCCAGAACCTGCTGTCCAACGCGCTGAAGTTCCGCGGCGAGGAAGCTCCGCACGTCACGGTCTCGGCCGCGCGGGACGGCGAGTTCTGGCTGTTCGCGGTGGAGGACAACGGGATCGGCATCGCCCCGGACTACGCCGACCGGATCTTCGTGATCTTCCAGCGCCTGCACGACAAGTCCACCTATCCGGGCACCGGCATCGGCCTGGCCATGTGCCGGAAGATCATCGAGTACCACGGCGGCCGGGTCTGGCTGGACACCTCGGTGACCGGCGGGGCCCGGTTCTGCTTCACGCTGCCCGTGGTCCACACGGTCGACCAGGTGGCCGACGTGCCCGACGTGCCCGGCGTGCCCGGCAAGGTCGACGAAGCCGACGCAGCCGACGCGGCCGGGCCGGGCCAGCCCGCCGCGGCTGGCCTGCCTGATCAGCCCGGCACTGCCGACGCGGCCCGGTCCGGCGGACCCGGCTCGCCCGATTCTGACGAGGATGCGGATGACGACGATTGAGATGGAAGGCCAGCTCGTGGACGTTCTGCTGATCGAGGACGATGAGGGCGACATCCTCATGACCCGCGAGGCCTTCGACCACTACCGGATCCGCAATCCCCTGCACGTGGTGAGCGACGGCGAGCAGGCCCTGGAGTTCGTCCGCCGCACCGGCGACTACGCCGACGCGCCCGTACCCGGCCTGATCATGCTCGACCTGAACCTGCCCCGGCGCGGCGGCCTGGAGGTGCTGTCCGAGCTGAAGTCCGACCCTGAGCTGCGGGTCATCCCGGTCGTGATCCTGACCACCTCCCAGGCCGAGGAGGACATCCTGCGCAGCTATTCGCTGCACGCCAACGCCTACGTGACCAAGCCAGTGGACTTCGAGAGCTTCATGGAAGTCATCCGGCAGATCGACGATTTCTTCATCACCGTGGTCAAGCTGCCGCGCTGACGGCGGCCTGACCTGGCCGCGGGCGGGAATATAGCCTGGATCACTGGGCAGATGTGAAGCAGAGCGCTGGGGGCAACCTGCTTTGAATCGAGCAACAAGGCCGCGGGCGGCAATGTGATCAGCTACGTGCTGGCGTTCCTGGGCGCCATGGCCAACGCCACCGGGAACGCGCTGAACCGCAAGGCGTCCAAGGACGAGCCGGAGAAGGTGGCCTTCCGGTGGCAGCTGTTCGAGGACCTGATCCACAAGCGGGTCTGGCTGGCCGCGGTCGGGCTGATGACGCTGTCGTTCATCTTCGCCTCCGCGGCCCTGGGCTTCGGCCAGCTGGCCTCGGTGCAGCTCATCATCGTGCTCGAGCTGCCGATGACGCTGATCGGCGGATCGCTGATCCTGGGCAGCAAGCTCGCCACGCGGGACTGGGTGGCGGTGGCCGTGATGACCGGCGGGGTCATCTGCCTGCTGGCCCTGCTGCACCCGCGGCCCGGCCCGCCCAAGGCGATCCCGCCGATTGAGTGGATCATGGCCGCGGCGGCCAACCTCGGGGCCATCGTGGTGCTATTCCTGGCCGCCAAGGCCCACCCGGCCCCGGCCGCCCGGGCCGGGTTCCTGGGCCTGGCCTCAGGCTTTGGCTACGGCCTGACCGCGGCCTTTACCAAAGCCATGGCAGATCAGTTCAATTCCGGCGGCGTTCCGGGCGTGCTCACCTCGTGGCAGTTGTACGCTACGGTGACCGCTGGCGTAACCTCGGCGTTCTTGTTGCAGAACGCGTATCAGGCCGGGCCGCTGACAGCGTCCCAGCCGGGAATTACGCTGGTGGATCCGATCGTCTCGACTCTTTGGGGAGTTGTGGTTTTCGGCGAACAGATCAACCATGGCGTACTCCTGGCCCTCAGCCCCCTGCCGCTCCTCGCGGTCGCCGGGGCGGTGCTGGCGCTGAGCCGCTCGCCTGTGCTGCACCTCACGCAGACTGGCGAGGACCGGACCAAGGCCGGGCGCCAGCAGGCTGACCTGGCCCGGGCTGACTCATGAGCATCGCGATGGCCCTGGTCGCCGCCATGCTGGTCGGGACCGGCCTGGTCTTCCAGCAGCAGTCCGCTGAGCAGGTACCCAAGTCCTACTTCCTGCACCCCCGGCTGATCGCCGAGCTGCTGCGCAAGCGGCGCTGGCTGGCCGGCATCGGGATCATGGCCGCGGGTCAGGGCCTGTCCATGTGGGCCATCGGCCACCTCGACCTGACCGTCGCCGAGCCGCTGCTGGCCACCAGCCTGCTGTTCGCGCTGATCCTGGCCGTGCCGATCACCGGCCAGCGGCTGCGCCGCTCGGAGGTGCTGGGCGCGCTGCTGCTCGGCGCGGGCGTCACCGTCCTGTCGGTGTCCCGGTCGATCAACTCCCAGGGCATCCACTTCGGCGGCTTTGCCTACTGGTGGGCCGCGGCGGCCATCGCCGGGGTCGCGTTCTGCTTCCTGCGCGGGGGCTGGCGCCGGTCCGGCCAGGCCCGGGCCACGCTGACCGGGGCCGCCGCGGGCCTGATCTTCGGCATCTCGGACGCGCTGACCCGCCGCACGGTGGAGATGCTGGGCCACCATCCGCTGGCCTCGGTGCTGACCAGCTGGCCCGCCTACAGCCTGGTCGCGGCCAGCGTGCTGGCCATGTGGCTGATGGAAAGCTCGTTCAACGCGGCCCCGCTGAACGCGTCCCTGCCGGCGATCACGGCCGCCGAGCCGGTGGCCGGCATCGCGCTGGGCGTGGTGGTGTTCGGCGACGTGATCCGGGTCTCCCCCGGCATGATCGCCTTCCAGGCCGCCGGGATCGTCGCGCTGATCACCGGGGTGATCCTGGTCGCGCGGGCGCCGGTGCTGAGCAGCCTGCGGCCGGCCGCGCTGCCGCACCCGTCGCTGCCCCACCCCTCGCTTCCGCACCCGACGCTGCCGCATCCGACACTGCCGCACCTGTCGCTGCCCCATCCGGCCCTGCCCCGGCCGGCGCTGCCGGCCGGCGCTCCGGCCCCCGCCGTCTCGCAGTCTCCGGAGCTCTAGCCAGTGGCGGGCCCGGCCACCGGCCCTGGCGCCCAGCCCGACTGGCTGGAGCCCGAGCTGGCCACGCTCACCAATGACCGGTTCAGCGACCCGGCCTGGGTGTACGAGCGCAAGTTCGACGGGGAACGGTGCCTGGCTTACCGCTCCGGGCGCAGCACCCGGCTGCTGACCCGCAATCAGCAGCAGGTCAATGACACCTACCCGGAGCTGGCTGAGGCGCTGGACGCTCAGGAGCGCACCGATTTCGTGGTGGACGGCGAAGTCGTCGCCTTCGACGGCGACGAGACCAGCTTCAGCCGGCTCCAGCAGCGCCTGGGCGTGCACCGGCCCACCGAGGCGCTGCGCGCGGCGGTGCCGGTGATCTTCTATATATTCGACGTGCTGTGGGCGGACGGCGAGGACGTCCGGCCGCTGCCGCTGCACGAGCGCAAGCGGATCCTGCACGGCCTGCTCACCTTCGACGGGCCGCTGCGGTACACCCAGCACCGCACCCATGACGGCGTGAAGTACTACGAGTACGCCTGCGCGCAGGGCTGGGAGGGCCTGGTCGTCAAGCGCGCCGACGCGCCGTACCGGGCCGGCCGGTCGAAGGACTGGCTGAAGTTCAAGTGCCAGAACAACCAGGAGTTCGTGATCGGCGGTTACACCGACCCGAAGGGCTCGCGGACCGGGTTCGGCGCGCTGCTGATCGGCTACTACGACGCCGACGGCCGGCTGGCCTATGCCGGCAAGGTCGGCACCGGCTTCGACACCGCGCTGCTGACCAGCCTGGGCCACACCCTGGCCGGGCTGGAGCGGCCGCAGCCGCCGTTCGACCGGGGCGCGCTGCCCCGCTCCGGCGTGCACTGGGTTGAGCCCGAGCTGGTCGGGCAGGTCGCGTTCAGTGAGTGGACCACCGCCGGGCAGCTGCGCCATCCGCGCTTCCAGGGCCTGCGCCGGGACAAGGACCCGGCCACCGTGGTCCGCGAGAAAGCCCAGGCCCAGTAGGGCCGAGCCAGCGTAGGCCAGCGGAGCGAGCCGCGGAGGAGGCAAGGCCATGGCGGCCGAGCGCGTGCAGGACGGCCAGATCACCGTCGAGCTGTCCCACCCCGGCAAGGTGCTGTTTCCCGACGACGGCTTCACCAAGCGCGACCTGGTCGAGTACTACTACGGCATGGCGGGCCGGATGCTGCCGCTGCTGAAGGACCGGCCGGTGACCATGATCAGGTACCCGGACGGCATCACCGCCCACTCGATCCTCCAGAAGAACGCGCCGGACTACTTCCCGGACTGGGTGACCCGCGCCGAGGTGCCCAAGCAGGGCGGGTCGGTGCACCACGTGATCTGCGACAAGCCCGCCACCCTGGCCTACCTGGCCAACCAGGCCTGCATCGAGCTGCACGTGTTCCTCAGCCGCATCGAGGCCGTGGACCGGCCCGACCAGGTCATCTTCGACCTGGACCCGCCCGGCGAGGGCCACTTCGCCGAGGCCGCGCGGGCCGCGCGGCTGCTGCGCGAGCTGCTGGAGGGCGAGCTGGGCCTGACCACGTTCGTGAAGACCACCGGCGGCAAGGGCCTGCACGTGCACCTGCCGCTGGTCGCCGACGGCGACTTCGACGCCTCCCGGCAGTTCGCCCGCCAGGCGGCCGAGCTGCTGGTCGCCCGCGAGCCCGGCCTGCTCACCCTGGAGCAGCGCAAGGACAAGCGCGGCGACCGGATCTACGCCGACATCATGCGCAACGCCTACGCGCAGACGGCCACCGCGCCCTACGCCGTGCGCGGCCGCCCCGGCGCCCCGGTGGCCACGCCGCTGCACTGGGCCGAGCTGGACGACACCGGGCTGACCCCGCGGCGATTCACCATCGCGACCGTGCCCGACCGGGTGGCCGGGCTGACCGGCGCCGACGACCCGTGGGCGGGCCTGGCCCGGCATCGCTACAGCCTGGCCAAGGCCCAGCAGAAACTCTCCGAGCTGGCCTCCTGACCAGGGCCTGGCCAGGGTCCGTCCCAGGCCGGGCCGAGCCAGGTGAAGGCGGCGGCCACCGAGACGACCCGGGCCAGCTCAGGGGGCGGCCTGCTCGTGAGCGTCCGGCTGGTGAGCGTCCGGCTGGCGGCCGTCGCGGGCGCGGCCCCAGAACTCCACGGCCAGCCGGACGGGCGGGTCAGGCTCGATGCGGTGCGCGATGCCGGGCGGGAGCGGCTGGCCCGATCCGGCCGCCAGCACCACGTCCAGGGGCGGGCAGACCTCCAGCTGGCAGCGCACGACACCGGCGAGCACCCGCAGCACGCCCCAGGTGCCCTCGGCGGTGTGATGGGTGCGGCGCAGGCCAGCGGGCAGGGACTCGTCAGTGAACGGGCCGGCCGTGCGCAGCAGGGTCAGCTCGGCCGGCAACTCCGCCCGGTCGCACAGCGGGCAGCCGATCTCGGTGCCGATCCGGGCCTGCCGGGTGCCGGCGTCGGTCACCCAGGGCCGGAAGTTGAGCGGCGGGTTGTGGCGCATGTGCTGGCTGTGCAGGCAGGCCAGCTCGGCCACCCAGTCCCCCTCGGCGTCCTGGCGGAACCCGGTGATCGCCCGCCTGGTCCGGCTGCCGCCGCTCACGTGAGCACCTCCGATCCGGGTATAAATCTACGGCGGGGCGGTAGGCGGCGGGCGGCCGGCTGGGAGGAGCGGCGATGACGGATCAGGGCCAGCAGCGCGAGGAGCGCGGCGGCGAGGCGGCCTGCTGGGCCCACCTGGTCTGCCCGGACTGCGGGGCCATGGAGTCCGAGGGCCACCGGCCGGAGTGCCCAGCGGCCAGCCAGCAGCCGCGTTCGCCGGCGGACGAGCCCGGCAGCCCCCGACGTAGCCCGCCATCGTGATCAAGCTGGCGGACACCCGTTGGTAACACCCGGAGCCTGTTGGTCTGTGTCGGGGCCCCGCGGCGCGGCGGCGGCGCGACGCTTCTTGCTGTTATCAGAGAGCTGACTGCTCAGCATCATGATCGTGACCGACTTGCCGCAGCAGACTCCGGCGAGTCGGTCGTGATCATGAGCTACCCCGAACTAGCCAGCCACATCCGGGCTTTCCGGCCGGCCACAACGCGGCCCCGCCTCGCGCACGTCCCGCTCGCCTCACAAACCTCACACACGGTGAGCAGCCCGATGATCACGGTCGTGGGTGTCCCATTGGTAACGCTATGGGGGTAGTAGCGGGACATCCACGATGGCCTGATCTTGCGACAGGCCCGCGGCACTCCTGCGCGCCGTCACCTCGGCCCCGTCGGGCCCTCTAGCCGCATCAGTCACAGCCCGCTGGGCACCCCCGAGCGTCGCGCCCGGCCGCGCAGCTGGCGGGAGTGACTGGCGCTGCCAGCGGGACGCGTGCGGCCTGCGTGGCAGGGCCGGAGCGGACACTTGTTGGCTGGGTGCCTGATGGCCGCGCGCCACGGTGCTCTGGACCGCTTACAGGTTGCCGAGCAGGCCGCCGCGACCGCCGCCCTGCTGCTGGCGGCGCTCCTCGTGGATGGCCTCGATGGCCAGCATGACCGCGAGCAGGAGGAGGTCGTTCTGGCCGTCGGCGATGTCGATGGCGAACCGCTCCCGCAGGGACAGCTTGCGCCGCATCGTCGCGACCGCCTTGCCGCCCTGGTCCAGCGTGTAGTCGCCGCCGTCGAAGTGCCCGCGGGCGCGCAGCGGCCCGTAGCTGGTCTCGATGTCGTAGTGATCACCGAGGAACCCGGCGTGCCGGACGTGGGCCGCGCGCTGCCCGCCGAGGTAGACCTCGTGGGCGTCGCTGAGCATGTGCTTGCGGATGTCGGCCACCTCGCGGCCGCTGGTGTCGTGCAGGGTGATCTTGGCGCGGAGGTGGCCGCGGGCCTCGAGGTACGGGGTGCCGTCGGCGTCGGTGATCTCGAACCGCTCCAGGAGCGCCCACTTACTGGACATTGTGTAGTGCACGCGGACAACTGTCGCAGCACGCCCGTATGGGGGCAAGGATCACCCGCCGGCCAGTCGGGGCAGCAGGTCCAGCGCGGCGGCCAGGTCGTCGTCCAGCGGCCGGTCCCGGGTGTCCGCGGACAGGACGCCGGCGGCCAGCGCCAGGGCGTCGGCGAGCTCGGCGCCGGCCGGGCGGAGCTGGGCCATCCGCAGCGCTCGGACCGCGGCGACCAGCTCGCTGGCCAGCACCATCCGGTACGGGGTGAGCACGTCGGTGATGGCCCTGGCCGCCTGGGTGGAGAAGCCCGGCGTGGTCCTCGACGCCGCGCGACAGCACCGCGGCGCCGAGCGCGGCCGGGGCGGCCAGGCGGCGGATGTCGGCCACCGCGGCGTGCACCACGTACTCCAGGATCATGATCCCGGAGCTGGGCTGAGGTTCGCCGGCCAGGAACGGGGTCAGGCTGGTGAACCGGGGCTCGACCAGCGTGCCCAGGCGCGCGGCGGCCAGCGCGGCGGTCTGGAACAGGGCCGCGCGGACGGCGTCCAGGGCCAGGCCGAGGTAGGCGGTGTGGAAGTTGCCGTTGTGCCAGACGGCCTGCCCGGCCACGTCGACCAGGGGGTTCTCGTCGGCGGCGTTGATGTCGACGGTGACGGTCCGCTCGGCGTGGGCGACGGCGTCCACGGCGGCGCCGTGGACCTGGGGCAGGGCCCGGTATCCGTAGGGGTCCTGGATCCGGGCCGACGGTCCGGGCTGGCCGTCGAGCAGGCCGCGCATCCGGGCCGCCACGGCCTGCTGGCCGGGGCGGCGGCCGCGGTGCACGGCCTCGGCGTAGGGCTCCATGGACGCGTTCACGGCCAGCAGCGAGAACGCGGCGATCAGCGTGCTGGCCCGCAGCAGGCCGGCCAGGTCGTCGCAGGCCAGGCAGGCCTCACCAAGGGTGGCGGCGCTGGAGGACATGAAGGCCAGGGCGTCGGCCGAGCCGAGCGGGAACCGGGGCTGGCCGGGACCGGGGGGCAGCCAGTCCCGCTCGCCGATGAGGCACAGGGCGGCCTCGGCCATGGCGGTCAGGTCACCGGTGCCGATGGCGCCGTAGGTGGGCACGGGCACGGACAGGCCGCGATTCAGGCCGTCGGCCAGCACGTCGAGCACGCCGGGGTCCACGCCGGCGCCCCCGGCGGCCAGCTGGTTGGCCCGGACCACGAGCATGGCCCGGCTCAGCTCGGGCGGCACCAGCGGGCCGCCGCCGCCGGCGTGGCTGCGCATCAGCCGCAGGCCGGCCTCGTCGTCGGCCGGGCCGACGGGCTGGTCGCGGTTGGCGCCCACGCCGGTGGTCCGCCCGTAGACCGGGCGCTGCGCGGTGACCTCGGCCGCGACCAGGGCGGCGGCCCTGGCCCTGGCCCGGCCCGCGTCGCTGATCGTGACCGGCGCCCGGCCCCGCGCCGCGGCAGCGACCTGGGCGCAGGTCAGCGACTCGCCGTCGAGCAGGACCGGCGCTGAGCTCATTTGTTAATGCTCCTCTTGTCGGGCGGTCCGGCGAGTCTAACCAGGCGTTTTGAGGGCAGGTGTCTGGCCTGAAGGCAGGGAGGTGAGGCGATGAGGCCGGCCGCGGACCCGCGCGCGGAGACGGAGGCCGAGCGCGACGACCGCAACCTGATGGAGCTGCTCCAGGAGGTGCGCATCGCCGGGCTGGGCGTGCAGGTACTGTTCGGCTTCCTGCTGGCCATCCCGTTCACGACCCGGTTCGTGCGGCTGTCCCCGGACCAGCGCGACCTGTACCTGACCGCGCTGCTGCTGGCGGCGCTGTCCACGGGGCTGCTGCTCAGCCCGGTGGCCTACCACCGGCTGGTGTTCCGGCGGCGGCAGAAGGAGTCGCTGGTCCGGACGGCCAACGTGCTGGCCATCCTGGGCCTGGTGGCGGTGGGCCTGTCGATCACGGCGTCGGTGGCGCTGGTGCTGAGCTACGTGGCCGCCGGGCTGGCCGCGGTGCTGATCACCATCGCCGTGGGGGTGGTGTTCACCGGGCTGTGGTTCGTGCTGCCGCTGCTGCGCCGTGAGGCTGACGGGGAGCCGGACTAGCTGGCTAGCTGGATTAGCGGGCTAGCGGGCTAGCTGGACGCTGAGCGGCGGCGCCGGTCCCGGATGGTCTCGATGACCACGATCACCGAGAGCATGAGCACCGGGCTCTCCTCGTCCTGGACCTCAACGGCGAACCGCTCGCGCAGCCCGCGGCGCTGGGCCACGGCGGCCACCCGGGTGGCGCCGCGCGAGATGGTGTACTGCCGCCCGGTGAAGTTGCCGGTGGCGGCCAGGTGCCCTTCGGCCGAGTCGATCTCGTACCGCCGGGCGAGCACGCCGACCGGCCGGACGGTGGCGGGGTGGCCGCCGGCGACGACCTCGTAGCGCCGGGAGAAGGCCGGGCGCCGGATGGTCGCGACCTCGGTGCCCATGGCGTCACGGACGGACAGCTGGGACGAGAACGCGAACCGGCCCTGGACGGTGAACTGCGGGGCCCCGGTCTCGTCGGTGATCGAGAACCGGTCGGTGATCGACAACTGGCGCGATATCAGATAGTTCCTGGGCATATCGCGGAACCTACCCCGTTAACCGGCTTAGCTGCGGGCTAGCTGCCGGCGCGCCTCGGCGGGCGAGGCCGGCTGGGCCGGCCAGACCCAGGTCCGGTAGGTCCAGTAGCGCAGAGCGGTGGCCAGGGCCACGCCGGTGACCAGGGCGAGGTTGTAGGCCAGACCGCCGCGCAGGTCGAGGGCGTAGCTGGCCAGCCCGATGCAGGCGAGCTGGACGGCCAGCCCGGCGGTGTTGAGGGCCAGGAACGTGACCGCTTCGCGCGGCACGCCGGGGCGGTGGCGGTGGCGGAAGGTCCAGTAGCGGTGGCCGGTGTAGGTGACGGCCAGGGCGGCGGAGGTGGCGATCACGTCCGCGGTCAGCGGCCCGGTACCGAGGCCGAAGTGCAGGAGGTTGGCGCCGGCGTCGGTGATCAGCAGGGCGGCGCCGCCGACCACGGCGAACCGGGTGACTTCCTGGGCCAGCAGCCAGAGCCGGCCGCAGATAAGCCGGGCGGGCCTGGGCGCGCGCATGGCGGGCGTGGCAGGCCGCGTGGCGGGCCGCATGGCGGGCGTGGCGGGCCAGACCCACTTCTTGTACGACCAGTAGCGGAACAGAGTGGCCAGGGCGATGCCGCCGTTCAGGGCCACGTTGTAGGCCAGCCCGTCGCGGGCCAGGCCGAGCGGGTAGGTGAGCCCGACGCAGGCCTCGGCGATGCCGATGCCGACCGCGTTCAGTGCGAAGAACAGCACCGTCTCGCGGCGGGCCCCGCTGCGCTCCCGGTGCCGGAAGGTCCAGTAACGGCTGCCGACGAACGTCAGTGCGGTGGCGACCACGGTCGCGATGGCGGTCGCGGCCACGGAGTTCATCCCGGCCCGGTACGTGAGCAGGTTGGCGCCGCCGTCGGTCACGACCAGGCCGCCCAGCCCGACCACTCCGAAGCGCCCGACCTCGTGGATCAGCTGCCGGAACCGGGCATATAGCGCGCGCATCGAGGTCACCGGCCCGACAGTAGCCGGGCGGGGCCGCGGCGGCCCGGCAAACGAGCCACCTCTCCCGGTGGCAGGATCTGAGCCGTGGTTACCGAGCCGCCGCCGACGGACCAGCCGACGGACCAGCCGCTGGACAAGCCGACGTCGGAGATCCAGGTCCCGCCGAGCGTGGCGGCGATCGCGGCCGGGCACGCTTTCATGATGGGTCCAGTGCCCGGCGGCCCGGAACGCGCCGCCGGGCGCCGGGTCCGGCCGCTGTGGGAGAACGAGGTCGGCGGGCGGGCGTTCCTGATCGGGACGGGGGCCGGCCAGCGCTTCGTGAAGTGGACCCCGGCCGAGTCGGGCATCGACCTGGCCGCCGAACGCGACCGGATGGCCTGGGCCGCCGCCTATACGCCGGTGGCGCGGCCGCTGGACCTGGGCGCCGACGAGGCCGGATCCTGGCTGGTCACCACCGCGCTGCCGGGCGAGAACGCGGTCTCGCCGCGCTGGCTGGCCGACCCGCGCACCGCCGTCACCGCGATCGGCGCCGGGCTGCGCGCGCTGCACGACCGGCTGCCGGTCGCGGACTGCCCGTTCTCCTGGGCGGCTTCCGAGCGGGTGGCCGACGCTCGGCGCCGGGCGGCTCTCGGCTGGCTGGACGACCCGGCCCGGTGGCACGAGGAACACCGGCCGCTGGGCCTGGACCGCGCCCTCGAGCTGGTGGCCGATATCCCGCCGGTCGACCAGCTGGTGGTGTGCCACGGCGATGCCTGCGCGCCGAACACGCTGCTGGACGACGAGGGTCACTGGTCGGCGCATGTGGACCTGGGTGAGCTGGGCGTGGCGGACCGGTGGGCCGACCTGGCCGTGGCCACCTGGAGCACGGCGTGGAACTACGGCCCCGGCTGGGAGGACGTCTTGCTGGCGGCCTATGGCGTCGGCCGCGACCTGGTCCGCACCCGCTACTACCGCCTGCTCTGGGACCTGGGCCCGTGACTCAGGCCGGGACATGACACGGTCAGGGGTCAGGCCCCGTACAGCAGGCCCAGGTCGATGAGCAGCAGACGTTGCCGGTCCGCCTCGGCGCGAAGTTCGGGGTCGAATCCAGCCCCGCCGTAGCAGGCCAGCACGGTCTCGCTGGTGTCATAGCCCTTGACTTCCAGCAGGGCCAGCGCGCGGCGCAGCCGGGCGACATGCCGCAGGCCCATGACGTCCCCCCACTTCGCCTCGCCGAGGGAGACGACCCGCCGACGCGCGCCCGGCTCGGCCGGACCCAGGACCACGACGTCGACCTCGACCTGCGACCGGCTGGCCGGATCGGTGACGGTCCCGTGCCCGACCTCTCCCACGGGCTGGCCGAACGCCTCGCGGCCGTACCGCCGGGCGAAGTCCCGGCACACCTGCTCGAAATGCGGGCCGACCACGCCGGACAGGAATCGAGACCGGGAGTCCTGCCAGACGCTCTCCCCCATGCCCTGCTCCAGGTCGGCCCACCGGGGCCGCATGATCGCCTCGTAAAAGGTGATCAGCGGCTCCATGATCCGGTACCGGGCCCGGCCGCTGCGGAAGCAGTCTTCCTCTTTGGCTACCAGGCCCGCGTCCTCCAGGACGTTGAGCGGATGAGCGATGTCGACGGCCTTGCGGCCGACGTAGGACGCGATCGCCCCCCATCTCTGGTGACCGGCCGCGACGGCGGCGAGCACCGAGTGGTAGATGGCCGGATCGCGGATGTCGGTCTCCTCGGTGAGCAGGTAGCGGGCCTCGCGCAGCAGGGGCCGGTCGGGATTGAGCACGGCCCGGATCACCCAGGCGTCGAAGTCGCCGGGACCGTCCGGCGCGTCGTCGCGGACAAACTGGCGCCGGTAGGCGGGCGTGCCGCCGGTGATCGAGTGCACCAGGACGGCCAGCCGCGGATCGGTCGCGCCCCAGAACGAGGCGGCCTCGCGGTAGCCGAACGGCTGCACGATCATCTCCAGGCTGGCCCGGCCGCGCAGTGGCGCGTTGCCCGCCAGCAGGCGGCCCATGACCGACATGGCCGAGCCGCAGACCAGCACCCGGGCCCGGCTGGCCGTCTGCTGGGAGGGCCCCCGCTCGTCCAGTTCCCGCTTGAGCAGGGATGGCAGCTGCGGGCTGGCCTTGATCAGGAACGGGAACTCGTCGATGACGACCGGGGTCGGCCGGTCCCTGGTCAGGCCGAGCAGATAGGCGAGGGCGTCCTCCCAGCGCGCGAAGGGCAGATCGACGGAAAGTCCGGCGTAGCGGGCCACGGCGGCGCCGAACATGCGCAGCGAGTCGGCCTCGGTTGCCTCGGCTGCCTCGAAGAAGAATCCCTCGGTCAGCCGGGCTAGTGAGCGCAGCAGATAGGTCTTGCCCTGCCTGCGCCGCCCGCTGACGACGCCGAAGGAGACCTCCGGGCGCGGGTCAGCGGCGAAGTCAGCCAGGGCGGACCACTCGCGGTCTCGGTCGAAAATCTCCGGGGGCTTGGCTGCTGACACGCAGCCAGTATCTCACAGATTACTGAACTACACTTTAATCAACTACACTTCAATGAACTACGTTTTAGTTTTCGCTGGCACCCCAGCTGGCCATCCCGGGCCTCAGACCGGGGCGGCTACCGAGTCGAGGATGGTCCGGCGGGCCTGGTCGACGGCGGCCAGGATCGCGCCCCGCAGCACCGGGCCGCCCGTGACCGCGGTCGGCACCACCTGGGGATGCGCCGGGCAGATCCGGCCCACCTCGGCCTCGACCCGGCTGGCCAGCTCCATGCCGCCGGCCCGGCCGACGTCGCCGCCGAGCACCACCAGGCCGGGGTCCAGCACCACCGAGATGGCCGCCACCCCGGTCGCCATGCGCAGCGCCAGCTCGGCCACGAACTCGCTGCCCCGCTGATCTCCCGCCCCGGCGGCCGCGATGGCCGCGGTCACGGCGGCGTCCGGGGTCAGGGCCTCGAAGCCGTACCGGGCGGCCAGCGCCGGCACGGCCTGGCCGCCGATCAGGGACTGGAACGCGCCGGTGGCCGGGTGGGTCACGTCCTGCGGGAGCGGCACCCCCGGCACGGGCAGGTAGCCGATCTCGCCGGCCGCCCCGCCGACGCCGCGGTGCAGGCGGCCGCCGAGGATGGTGGCCAGGCCGACTCCGACGCCCACCCAGACGAGCACGAAGTCGTCAAAGCCGGCGGCGGCGCCCACCGCCCGCTCGGCCATGGCGGCCAGGTTGACGTCGTTCTCGATGGTCACCGGCCAGCCCAGCTCGCTGCGCAGCGCGGCGAGCACGCCCTCGTGCCAGGCGGGCAGGTTGACCGCGAGCCGGGGGTCGCCGGTCCGCGGGTCGAGCACGCCGGGGGTGCCGATCACGAACGCGCGCAGCGACTCGGGCGAGATCCCGGCCGAGGCGCAGGCGGTGACGATCGTGCCGCGGACCAGGTCGACGGGGTCCTGAGTGCCGTTGGGGTTGACCGACACCTCGGCCACCACGCTGCCGGTGATGTCGGCGACGCCGGCGCTGACCTCGTCCGCCTCGACGTGCATGCCGGCCACGTAGGCGCTGGACGGCACGACGGCGTAGAGGGCGGCGTTCGGGCCCCGGCCGCCGGCCAGCTCGCCGGCCACCGTGACCAGGCCGCGCTCCTCGAGCCGGGACAGCAACTGCGATGCCGTCACCTTGGACAGTCCTGTGTGCTCACCGAGCTGAGCCCTGGTCAGCGGGCCGCCGGTGAGCAGCAACTCCAAAGCCGCCCGGTCATTCAGCTCCCGCAGTAGGCTCGGCGTCCCCGGCCGTCGATCCATCCCCACCCCTTACCGCGCTGGGCCCGCTCCGGCTGGTGCCGACGGGTCCAGAGGTCCCAGGTGGCAAGCCTGCCAGGGTATACGCGGATGCGCACTGTGTCTCAATATGGCAACGACATCTATCTTACAGGAAACTTTCCTGTTAGTTTCTGCCCAGGTCGTGTCTAGGCCGCTACCCGGCGAGCACCAGGCAAGGCTGACCGAGCTGAGCGGGGTCGGGCAAGCGCTGGCCGAAGCACAGTTACCGGCCAGCCTCCAGCGTAAGTGCCGGCCGCCAGCAGCGTGCCCGGGCCGGAGGCGTCCGCCCGGAGGACGTGACTCCGCGACAGGCAGAGTCGGGAAGGGAGATCGGGCAGTGAACCTCACCAGATCAGCGGTCGCGGTCGGCGCGGCCGTCATGCTCACTGGGGCCGCCGCGGGCATCGCGGGCTGCGGCTCGAGCGGTAGTAACTCAGCATCGGGCTCGTCGGCGCCGGCCAAGCTGGTCGTCTGGCGGATGGGCTCGTCGGTGCCAACCCAGGTCACCTGGATGAAGGGCGTCGTCAGCCAGTTCCACAAGCAGTTCCCCTCCTACGCCAAGACCAAGGTGGTCGTGGACTGGATCCCGTGGGGCAACCGGACCACGGACTGGACCAACGCCCTCACCAGCGGCAAGGGCGGCCCGGACATCACCGAGCTGGGCAACACCGACACGCCGGGCGTGGCCTCTCAGGGCGCGCTGGCCGACATCTCCACCGAGGTGCACAGCTGGTCGCACGGCTCGGACCTGATCGCCGGCAACCTGGCCAACGACGTGGTCAACGGGCAGAACTACGCGGTGCCGTGGTTCGGCGGCGTGCGCGGCATCTGGTACCGCAAGGACCAGTTCGCCAAGGCCGGCATCACCGCCGCCCCGACCTCCTGGGCCGAGCTGGTCAAGGACGCCAAGCTGCTGATGAAGAAGTTCCCCGGCACCGTCGGCCTCGGCGCGCCCAGCAACTACACCAACGCGATCGTCAGCTTTATCTGGGGCGCTGGCGGCCAGGTTGCGGTGAGCAAGGGCGGCAAGTGGACGGCCGAGCTGACCTCGCCGCAGGCCGAGGCGGGCATCAAGTTCTACGCTGACCTGCTGCTCACTCAGCACGTCTCGGCGGCCAAGTACATCGGCCAGACCGAGCTGGGCGCGCCCGGCGCCACCTCGGGCGGCACCGACGAGGACTTCGCCAAGGGCACGCTGGACATGTACATCGACGGCCCGTGGGCGCAGGCCGAACTGGAGGCGGTCAGCAAGAAGTACCAGTCCCAGTGGGCCTCGTTCCCGATCCCGAGCCAGAACGGCCCGAACCCGGCACCCGCCTTCGCCGGCGGCTCCGACCTGGGCGTGTGGGCCAAGAGCGCGAACAAGACGGCGGCCTGGGACCTGGTGTCGGTCATGGACAGCCCGTCCGACGCGACCACGTTCGCGACGGCGTCGGGCTTCTTCCCGGAGTTCACCTCGCAGCTGTCCAGCGGCGTCTACACCAGCAGCCCGGTCATGTCCGGGTTCGCCAAGGCGGCCGGGTACACGCAGATCTCCCCGCTGAACTCCAAGAACTGGGCCACGGCCGACGCCACCGACCAGATCATCCCCAACATGATGAAGGCCCTCATGACCGGGGCCAACTTCAGCGCCACGGTGAGCAAGGCCAACACTGAGCTGCAGAATGTGCTGAACACGGGCAAGGAGTCCTGACCGGTGCCGGGGCGCGGGCGCGGGCGCCCGCACCCCGGCAGCGGCAGCGGCAGCGGCATCAGCCGCCGCGCCCCGCAGCCCCTGGCCGGCCGCGCGCGCACCCCCCCTGCGCGCGGTCGGCCAGGCCAGGCTTGCCCCAGCAGCCCAGCCCCCGGAAGGAGCTGACCCGTGGCGGACACCGTCGAGCGTCGGCGCTCAGGACGGTCGGCCCTCCGGCCGCCCGGCCAGCGCCCGTCAGGCCAGGGCCCGGCCATCCCGTCCTCACCGGCCCGCGTGGCCGCCTTCATCCGGCGGCACAAGCTCGCCCCCTACCTGCTGCTGGCCCCGGCGCTGATCGGGATCGCCCTGGTCCTGCTCTGGCCGCTGGTCCAGGTTGTCCTCTACTCGTTCCAGAACTACGGCCTGCCCCAGCTCACCGGCGCGGCGCCGACCCAGTGGGTCGGCCTGGCCAACTTCACCAGCACCTTCTCCGACCCGGAGTTCTGGGTCGCGCTGCGCAACACGGTCATGTTCGCCGTCGTCGTCGTGCCGCTGACCCTGATCATCGGGACCCTGATCGGGCTGCTGCTGAACCACCTGGGCCGCAAGATGGCGGCCTTCGTCTCCGCCGCCGCGCTGCTGGCCTGGGCCACTCCCCCGACGGCCGGCGCCGTGCTGTTCTACTGGATGTTCAACCCGGATGGCGGGCTGGTCGACTGGACGCTGTCCCGGCTGCCGCACTGGCTGGTCGGCAGCACCAACTGGGCCCAGTACAACTGGACCACCACCGGGGCGCTGCAGGCCTACACCGTGCTGACGCTGCTGGTGCTCTGGACCTCGTTCCCGTTCATCGCCGTGAGCGTGCTGGCCGGGCTCAAGACCATCCCGGCCGACCTGTACGAGGCGGCCTGCATCGACGGGGCCAGCCGGTGGCGAATGTTCTGGCGGGTCACCTTCCCGCTGATGAAGCCCATCTTCCTGGTCCTGCTGCTGCTCTCGGTCATCTGGGACTTCAACGTCTTCAATCAGCTCTACCTGATCAGCGGCTTCCCGGGGAACCAGAACGAGTACAACCTCTCGCTGTACATGTACGACAAGGCGTTCAACTTCCCGCCCAGCTACGGCCTCGGCGGCGCGCTCGCGCTGATCTTCACCCTGATCTTGCTCGTCGTCACCGTCGGGTACGTCCGCTCGTCCGTCCGGCAGGGGGCGCTGACATGACCGCCGCCCCGCTATCCCGCCAGCCGCGCCTGCCGGCCTCGGCCGCGCGCCCCGGCAACCCGGCCCGGTTCCGGGCCGCGCGGAGAGCCCGCGCCGTCAGCCTCAACGGGATCTCCCTGATCATCGCCCTGGTCACGCTGTTCCCGATCTTCTGGTTGATCTCCACCGCGTTCAAGCCCTCGCAGGAGATCTACTCGCTAACCCCCAGCCTGCTGCCGAGCCACCCGACGCTGCACAACTTCGCCCAGGTCATCAGCGGCCAGGCGTCCGGCATCGGCCCGGTCTGGCTGTTCTTCCGCAACAGCCTGAGCGTCACGCTGGCCACGGTGCTGATCGCCTCGCTGCTGTCGCTGCTGGCGTCGGTGGCCGTAGCCCGGTTCCGGTTCCGGCTCCGGGCCTCGTTCCTGATCATGCTGCTGATCGTGCAGATGATCCCTGGCCAGGCCCTGATCGTGGCCCTGTTCGTCGACTTCAACCGGCTGAACCTGCTCCAGAACCTGGGTGGCCTGGTCATCGTCTACGCGGCCCAGGCGCTGCCAGTGTCCATCTGGATGCTGCGCAATTTCGTGGCCACCGTGCCTAAAGAGCTAGAGGAGGCAGCAGCCATCGACGGGGCGTCGGCGCCGAAGATCTTCTGGCGGATCCTGTTCCCGCTGGTGATGCCGGGACTGGTCGCGACCAGCATCTTCTCGTTCATCACCGCTTACAACGAGTTCATCGTCGCGCTGACCTTCCTGGGCCAGGCGCACTCCACCTACACGCTGCCGATCTATGTCACGTACTTCTTCGGCCGCGGCGGCGCGCAGTGGGGGCCGATCATGGCCGCGTCCACGCTGTACACCATCCCGGTCCTGGTCTTCTTCATGATCGTCCGGCGCCGCCTGGTCGGCGGCCTGGTCGCCGGGGCGGTGAAGGGGTGAAGACCCGCCACGCCGACCCGGCCCTGGACCGGCTCGCCGACGCCGTCCTGATCCCGCCCTTCCCCGGCCATGACGCCCCGGCCTGGGTGCTGGCCGCGCTGGCCGGCGGCCTGGGCGGGGTCACCCTGTACGGCCCCAACATCGACTCCCCCGAGCAGCTCAGCCGGCTGACCACGGCGCTGCGCGCGGCCGACCCCGACGCCGTCATCGCCATCGACGAGGAAGGCGGCGACGTCACCCGGATCGCGCACCAGCAGGGCAGCCCCTACCCGGGCAACGCCGCGCTGGGCGCCGTGGACGACGTCGCGCTGACCGAGGCGGTGTACGCGGCGCTCGGCGCCGACCTGGCCGCGCTCGGCGTGAGCCTGAACCTGGCCCCCGCGGTGGACGTCAACACCGCCGCGGACAACCCGGTCATCGGCACCCGGGCGTTCGGCTCCGACACCGCCCTGGTCGCCCGGCACGCCGCGGCCGCTGTCATCGGGCTCCAGTCGGCCGGGATCGCGGCCTGCGCCAAGCACTTTCCCGGTCACGGCAGCACCCAGCTGGACAGCCATCACGTCATCGCCACGGTCGACGCGTCGATGGAACTGCTGGCCTACCGCGACCTGCCCCCGTTCGCCGCCGCCATCGCGGCCGGCGTCCGCACCGTCATGCCCAGTCACCTGCTGGTCCCCGAGCTCACCGGCGACCTGCCCGCCTCGCTGTCCCCGGCCGCGCTGACCGGGCTGCTGCGCGGCGAGCTGGGCTTCACCGGGGCGATCGTGTCGGACGGCCTGGAGATGCGGGCGGTCAGCGAGGTCTACGGGATCCCGGAGACCGCCGTGCTGGCCGTGCTGGCGGGCACCGACCTGCTGTGCCTGGGCCGCGATCAGGATCAGCGGATGTACCTCGACGTCCGGGATGCGCTGGTGGAGGCGGTGCGGTCGGGCCGGATGCCGGGCGAGCGGCTGGAGGAGGCCGCGGCCAGGGTAGCCGAGCTGCGCGCCTGGACGGCCTCGGCCGCCCGCCAGGCCAGTGGCCGGCCCGCGAACGGGGGCCGGGCCGTCAACGGGGGGCAGGCGGCCGCGAGCGACGGGGACGAGATCGGCCTGGCCGCCGCGCGGCGCGCCGTCCGGGTGGACGGCACGCCCGGACCGCTGCACCGGCCGTTCGTGGTCGAGGTGGTCCCGCCGGACAACATGGCCGGCGGGGCGGTGCCCTGGGGCCTGGGCCCGTGGGTGCCGGCCGACAGCCTGCGCCGGATCAGCACCGGCGCCCCGGCGCCGGAGCAGGCCAGCTCCATCGCCGCCGTGCTGGCCGCGGCGGCCGCCCGCTCGCTGCTCATCGTGACCCGCGACGCGCACCGCTATCCCGCGGCCGCCCAGGTCGTGGGCGCGCTGCTGACCGCCCGCCCGGACGCGGTCGTGGTGGAGATGGGCCTGCCCGTCTGGCGCCCCCCGGCCCGGCTCTACCTGGCCACCCACGGCGCCGCCCAGACCAGCAGCCGCGCCGCCGCCGAGATCCTCGGTCTCGCCCGCCCCTGAACCCCCAGATCGGTCCGCAACGGGCCGCGGCTCGCTCGCCGGCCCTGGCCTGCCGCCGGAACGGGCTCTCCGCTGCCCCAGGGCCGCTCCGAGGTGCCTCCAGGACCGAGGCGGGCTGCCGCATGGCCTCCCGCCCGGCCCGGGGTCCCTCCAGGACCGAGGCAGGCTGCCGCGTGGCCTCCCGCTCGGCCGGGGTCCCTCCATGACCGAGGCAGCTGCCGCTCGGCCTCCCGCAGGGCCTTCGCTCGGCCTCCGCGCGGCCTCGGCTCCGCCCCGCGGGGCCCCCGCGCGGCCTCCAGGACGGCCCTGGCGGCCGTGCGGACCGGGACGCAGCTCCGGGGGCCAGGCGTGCCGTCAGCGGCCCGTGAGGCGCGCGTGACACGGCCCGCGGACCGTGTATTGCCGTGCGGCGTCAGCGGACAGGTGCCGTTTACCTGCATAATGCTTGGCATGCGTTTGTCCGCACGTGCCGATTACGCCCTTCGCGCCGCGATCGAGCTGGCCGCCTCCGGCGGCGGCCACGTCACGGCCGATTCGCTCGCCCGCAGCCAGGCCATTCCCGGCAAGTTCCTGGAGGCGATCCTGACCCAGCTGCGCCGCGCGGGGCTGGTGCGCAGCCAGCGCGGCCCCGACGGCGGCTTCTGGCTGGCCCGGCCCGCGAGCGAGATCTCGCTGGCCGACATCATCCGGGCCATCGACGGGCCGCTGGTGAGCATGCGCGGCGAGCGGCCGGAGAACCTCGGCTACATCGGCGCGGCCGAGCCGCTCCAGACGGTGTGGATCGCCCTGCGCGCGAACGAGCGGGCCGTGCTGGAAGACGTCAGCCTGGAGCACATCGTGAGCGGCAACCTGCCCGACGACGTGCGCAAGCTCTCGGAGAACCCGGGCGCCTGGGAGTAACGGCCCGGCCCCATAGCAGGCGCAGCAGTCAGAGCAGCAGGCGCGGCAGGCAGAAATACAAGAGCCCGGCCAGGCGACGCCCGGCCGGGCTCAGCGGACTTAAAAGCCCCTATACCGGGACCATGTTGGTGACGTCGCTGATCCGCTCGAACTGCGACGTGCCGCCCGTCAGCCGGGCCTGGTCCAGCGCGGGCTGCGGCTCGGAGATGATGCTGCGGTCGGAGCGGACGGTGATCTGGCGCTGATCGGCCAGCGGCAGCCGGGCCCCGCCGGCCACGGCGACCCGCCGGGCCGCGGCGGATGGGGCAGCCGGAACCGTGGCGGGGCTCTCGTGCCGGCGCGGCGCGGGCGGCCCGCCGAGCGCCGGCTCCACCGGGCCCGAGTAGACCGGCTCGCTCTGCAGCTCGGCCAGCGCGAAGCTGTCCGAGACCTCGCGCAGCACCTGGGACAGCGGCGCCCCGAGCGCGCCGCAGATGGACGCCAGCAGCTCGGAGGACGCTTCCTTCTGCCCGCGCTCGACCTCGGACAGGTAGCCCAGTGACACGCGCGCGGCGGCCGAGACCTCACGGAGAGTGCGGCCCTGACGAATGCGCAGCCGTCGAAGCGCATCGCCAAGCATGTGACGAAGCAAGACCATCGTCGCACTCCCTCCCCGAAGCCGTTCCCTTGACACCTCCACCGTACCTGTCCTTACGGACAGTTCGGGAGAGGGTATAGCTGCGTGTTCGTCTCTGTAACGCTGTAATCAGTCATCCTCTTCCCGCATGGTGGCTATCAGCAAGGCCAGAACACTCTCCACCGTAGCCATCCGGATGACGTCCCTGGCCCCGGACAGGGCCAGGGCGCGGGAGGTCGTCCGGGCCGGCCCGGCCACCGCGACGTAGACCGTGCCGACGGGCTTGCCCTCGGCCGGATCCGGGCCGGCCACCCCCGTGGTGGCCACCCCGACGGTCGTCCACATCCGGGTCCGCGCGCCCTCGGCCATCGCCTCGGCCACGGCCGCATCCACGGCGCCGCGACGTTCTAGCAGGTCATCGGGCACGCCGAGGACGGCGGCCTTGAGATCGGCGGCGTAGGCGACCACGCCGCCGCGGAAGGCGGCCGAGGCGCCGGGGATGCTGGTCAGCGCGGCCGCCACCAGCCCGCCGGTCAGCGACTCGGCGGCGGCGATCGTCTGGCCGCGGGCGATCAGCAGCCCGATGGCCTCTCCGGCCAGCTCGCTGACGCGAGCCTGCGCAGCAGTCATGAGCGTCCTCCCGGCGCGTCGCGGGCGGCACGGCCTGCCGACGAGTCTGTGCCCGCCGCCGCCTCGCTCGCGGCCGGTTCGCCCGACGCTGAATCGCCCATAGCTGAATCACTGGCTGCCGCCCGGGCCGTCGCCGCCGCGGCCGGGGGCGTCGCCGCCGCGGCCGCGGGGGGCGGCCCCGCTGTAGCGGGGGGCGGCGCCGCCGCCCCCGGACCCGGCCCGGCCGGGTGCGGCACCGCCCGGTGCAGCCGGACCGCCCGGGCCGTGTAGTCCACCCCGGTGACCACGGTCGCGATCACGGCCGCGCCCATGAACAGCTCCCGCACCAGCGAGAAGTGGCCGGGCAGGATGTACAGGCTGATGGCCACGATCTGGAGCATCGTCTTGACCTTGCCGCCACGGCTGGCGGCGATCACGCCGCGGCGGATGACCCAGAACCGCAGCGCCGTGACGGCTAGCTCGCGGACCAGGATCACGATGGTCACCCACCACGCCAGCTCGCCCAGCCAGGACAGCGTGACCAGCGCCGAGCCGGTCAGTGCCTTGTCCGCGATCGGGTCCGCGATCTTGCCGAAGTCGGTGATCAGGTTGCGCCGCCGGGCCAGCTCGCCGTCCAGCAGGTCGGTCACCGACGCCACCGCGAACGCCCCGAACGCCGCCACCCGGTAGGCCGCCCCGCCCTCCACCAGCAGGACCACGCACACCGGGACCAGCGCCAGCCGCAGCATGGTCAGCGCGTTGGCCACGTTCATCAGCCGAGGCGCGGCGACGGTGACGCCGCTCGCCGCCCCGTCCCCCGGTGTGCCTGAGCCGGGCTGGCTCAATGCGGTCCCGCGGGCGGTTCACCGAGCAGGTCCACGCCGTCCGAGCCGGTCACCACGACCCGGACCAGGTCGCCGGGGGCCAGCTTGTGGCCCGGCGCGGCGGTGACCTCGGTGGTGCCGTCCACCTCCGGGGCCTGATGGGCACCGCGGCCCAGGTAGCGGCCGGGCTCGAGCTCCTCGTCGATCAGCACGTCCAGGAGGTCGCCGACCCGGTCGGCGGCCCGCTCGGCCATCAGCTCGTCGGCCAGGGCGGCCAGGTCCTCGACCCGGCTGGCCACCTCGTCCTCATCCACCTGGCCCGGCAGCCCGGCCGCCTCGGTGCCGTCCTCGCTCGAGTAGCCGAACACGCCGATGGCGTCCAGCCGGGCCTCGGTCAGGAATTCCCTGAGCTGCTCGACGTCGTCCGGCGTCTCGCCGGGGAAGCCGACGATGAAGTTGGAGCGGATCCCGGCGTCCGGGGCGAGCTGGCGGATCTGGTCGATCAGGGCCAGGAATCGCTCGCCGTCGCCGAACCGCCGCATCGAGCGCAGCACCGTGCCACTGGCGTGCTGGAAGGACAGGTCGAAGTAGGGCGCCACCCCGGGCGTGGCCGTCATGACCTCGACCAGGCCCGGCCGGACCTCGGCGGGCTGGAGGTAGCTGACCCGGACCCTGGCGATGCCCGGCACGGCCGCGAGCTGCGGGAGCAGCGTCTCCAGCAGCCGCAGGTCACCCAGGTCCTTGCCGTAGGAGGTCGAGTTCTCGCTGACCAGGTACAGCTCGCGGACGCCGTGCTCGGCCAGCCAGCCGGCCTCGGCGACCAGGTCGGCCGGCGGGCGGGAGACGAACGCGCCGCGGAACGCCGGGATGGCGCAGAAGCTGCACCGGCGGTCGCAGCCCGAGGCGATCTTGAGCGGCGCGGCGGGCGCGCCGCCGAGCCGCCGCCGCATGACCCGCGGCCCGGAGGCCGGGGCCACCCCCGCGGGCAGGTCCGGGATCACGTCCGCGGGGAAGGCGGTCTCCGCGGGGAAACCAGGGGCCGGGCCGGACACGATGCCGTGCCCCGGCTGGGCCACGCTCGCGTTACCCGGCCGGTCCGCCGGGGTGAGCGGCAGCAGCTTGCGCCGGTCCCGCGGCTCGTGCGCGGCCCAGCGCTTGCCCGCCACCACGTCGTCCAGCCGGGCCGCGATGTCGCCGTAGTCGTCGAAGCTGACCACCTGGGCCTCGGGCAGCGCCTCGGCCAGCCCGGAGCCGTACCGCTCGGCCAGGCAGCCCGCGGCCACCACCGCCGCCTTACCGCCCGCCGCGCCCAGCAGCTCGTCGATGGACTCCTGCTTGGCCGCCTGAATGAACCCGCAGGTGTTGACGACCACCACGGACGCCTCCTCGGCGTCCTCGGTCAGCTGCCAGCCGGCCTGCTCCAGCCGGGCGGCCAGTTCCTCGGAGTCCACCTCATTGCGGGCGCAGCCCAGCGTGATCAGGCTGACACTGCGCCCGCTGACACTGCGCCCGGCGGCCCGGGCCTCCTCATGCGACGACACGCTCGATGACACACCGGCAGACTACGGTAAGCCCGCGCGTGCCAGCGCCCCGGCAACTTCTGCCATGGGGCACCTAGCTCGTCACGTGCAGGCCGGGCCCGATGGTCAGGGTCTGGCCCTGGAGACCGGGCGATTCCGTCTTGCCGTCCACCGTCAGCGTCACCGCGCCTGGGTTGGCCAGCAGGAGGTGCACCCGATGGTGCTCGTACCAGGTCCTGGCCGTGCCCGCCGGGATGACGCCGGAGTAGATGTACCGGCCGCTCGCGGTGGTCAGCTGCACCCAGCAGTCACCGGTGACCGCGCTCACCCTGATCACGGTGCGGTGCCGGTGGTGCGGCCGGGTCGTCTGCGAGGTCGTCTGCTTGGTCGCGCCCGCCTTGGGCGTGTCGTGCGACTTGACCTGTGTCGTCCCGGCGGCGGCCCGCGGATCCGACTTGGCCGGCGCGGAAAGGAAATGGTAGGTGGCCACGCCGACAATTGCGGCGAGAACCACCAGCAAGGCCAGGCTCCAGTTCGGCCGCCGCCGTTCCTTGAGCTTGATCGGAGTGGACGGCTCGAATACGTCCGCCGCCGTGATCGCCTCCGGGGCCCCCTGGGTCGCGTCGTACTCCCGGATCAGCGGCTCGGGGTCGGCCCCCACGGCCCTGGCGATGCTCCGGATGTGGCCGCGCGCGTAGAAGTCGCCTCCGCAGGCGGAGAAGTCGTTGCGCTCAATCCCCCGGATGATCGTCTCTCGGATGCAGGTTCGCTGGCTGACCTGCGTGATTGTGAGCCCGGCTTGGCGACGTGCCTCGGCCAGGGCGTCACCGATAGTCACTCGACGCCTCCACTGCTTGGTCACACTGCGATCGGCCGGGGGTGCGAGCGCAGTGACGTGGTTCTCCCGCTCCCTTCACTGGGAACGGTCACTAAGTGTAGACACGCAATTACCTCCCGGCGAGGACCGGAGCGGTTCAGATCGTGTCTCTGCCAAGTCTCTCGCGACCGCGAGAAACTGCCAATTCGTTCTTGAGCGGGTCAGTTCGCCCCGCCGCGCAGCGACGCGAGCAGCCCCGGCAGGTCGTCCGGCCGGACCAGAACGTCCCTGGCCTTCGAGCCCTCGCTCGGCCCGACCACGCCCCGGCTCTCCATCAGGTCCATAAGCCTGCCCGCCTTGGCGAAGCCGACACGCAGCTTTCGCTGCAACATCGAGGTCGAGCCGAACTGCGTGCCCACGACCAGCTCCACGGCCTGCACCAGCAGGTCAAGGTCGTCGCCGATGTCGGCGTCGATGTCCTTCTGCTTGCCCTCGGGCACCACGACGTCCTCGCGGTACTCGGCCTCCATCTGCTTCTTGCAGTGCGCAACGACCTCGCGGATCTCCTTCTCGCTGACGTACGCGTTCTGGAGCCGCATCGGCTTGCTCGCGCCCATGGGCAGGAACAGCGCGTCGCCCTGGCCGACCAGCTTCTCCGCGCCGGGCTGGTCCAGGATGACCCGGCTGTCGGTCAGGCTGGAGGTCGCGAAGGCCAGCCGCGACGGCACGTTGGCCTTGATCAGCCCGGTCACCACGTCCACGCTCGGCCGCTGGGTGGCCAGCACCAGGTGAATGCCGGCTGCCCGGGCCAGCTGCGTGATCCGGACGATCGCGTCCTCCACGTCGCGCGGGGCCACCATCATCAGGTCGGCCAGCTCGTCCACGATCACCAGCAGGTACGGGTAGGGCACGTAGACCCGCTCGCTGCCCGGCGGGGCGGTCAGCTTGCCCGCCCGGACGGCCTTGTTGAAGTCATCCATGTGCCGGAACCCCGAGGCGGCCAGGTCGTCGTAGCGGCGGTCCATCTCGCCCACGACCCACTGGAGCGCGTCCGCCGCCTTCTTGGGGTTGGTGATGATCTGCGTGATCAGGTGCGGGATCCCCGCGTAGGCGGCCAGCTCGACCCGCTTGGGGTCGACCAGCACCATCCGCACCTCCTCGGGCGTGGCCCGCAGCAGGATCGAGGTGATCACCCCGTTGATACACGTGGAGTTGTGCGTGGGGACGCAGGAACGGCTGGCCAGGTACAGGCGGCTGGGACTATCGACCTGGATGCAGCGAACCGGAACAGACGGGACCGGACGCACGTCGGTGACATAGCGCCGCCGGGCCGTGCTAGTCGACCTGACCGGCACCTGCCGGACTAGCTTGCGGCGCATCCGGAACACCGGCTCGTTCGGGGTGAAGGCCACGGTATAGACGACCGATGTGCTCTCGCTCCGGCCCCGGCACGGTTTGGTGGTCAGCGTGGCCTTGTAGCCAAGCCCCAGCACGAGATCCAGCGTGCCCCGGGCGAGTCGCTCACTCGTCACCGAGAACATAACCCCGCCACGGGGCCCGCAATACCCGTCCGTGTCCAGCAGCCCCGCCAGCAGGTCACGGCGCTGGCCGATCGAGGCCCGCAGGTACGACTCGGGGATGTGCTTGCTGCCGAGCACGCCGAGCTCGCGCAGGTGGGCCTTGATGCCGGCACGGGCCTGATGCCACGCCGAGCCGGTCCCGCGTTCGGCAATGCCGTAGTTGAGAGACGCCTGGTGCTTGGTGACCTGGTATCCGTCGCCGGCGATCGCCTCGATGATGTCCTGATCCGCACAGGCGATGCGCGGGCTGTCGGAGTGCCCGTCGCCGAGCCAGGCACCTAGCGTGTACGGGGCGACCGGAAGATCGCGTTCGGGATAGTCGAGCGGACCGCACACGGTAATCGAGTGGTTCGTCCGCCCCTGTACCCGAAGCGAGGCTGCCATGTCAGCCGTGGTGATCGGCTCGCGCTCGGCTTGACGCCGCTGACCGAACCCGGCCGGCGTGCTGACCCGCTCCGAGAGTGCCTTATAGACCAGCTGCCGCGAGTAGGTGGGCGCCCAGAAGCTGACCATCCTGCCGTTGCGCCGGTAGGTCAGCCGTGCCTGCCGGCCCTCATGCGGAAGACGTCCCACAAGGGCATAGAGGATGTTCCGGAACTGTCCGCCGACGTCTTCAAGCACTTCCGCGGTGGTCACCAGGCGGTCCGGCTCGCCGAGAACTTCGGCAGTCCGCTTGCTCACATGCGCGACGTCAGCGGGTGGCCAGTACGGCGCCCCGCGCAGTGTCTTGCCGCGCAGTGCCTTGCCGCGCCGACCGCGCCCGGCCGTCGTGTCGGTCTGCCACAAGTGCTGCTCGTCCGCCACGATGATGGTGCCGTCGGAGAACTCGACCTCGTAGCATGGGCGGCCGTGCATGACCGGCGTGGCGGCCGTCACCGTGCACCGCTGACCGCGCTCGTCAAATACCTCGCCGCCGACCCGGACTTCGCCCATGGTCGTCCAGCCCTGCGGCGTCGGGATCGGCGTGTCCAGGGCCAGCGCCTTGCCCGCGCCGGTCGCCCCGGCGATCAGCATGTGCGGCATCTTGGCCAGGTTGGCCACCACCGTGCGGCCCTCGACGTCCTTGCCCAGGCCGACCACCATCGGGTGGTGGTCGGAGGTGGCCGCCGGGGACCGCAGCACGTCGCCCAGCGACACGATCTCGCGGTCGGTGTTCGGGATCTCGACCCCGATGGCCGACTTTCCCGGGATCGGGGACAGGATCCGCACGTCGGCGCTCTTCACCGCGTAAGCGATGTTCTTGGTCAGCTGGGTGACCCGCTCCACCTTGACCGCCGGGCCCAGCTCGATCTCGTACCGGGTCACCGTCGGCCCCCGGGTGAACCCGGTCACCTGGGCGTCCACCTCGAACTGGTCCAGCACCACGGTCAGCGCCTCGACCATCAGGTCGTTAGCCCTGGTCCGGGCCTTGGGCGCGGTGCCCGGCTTGAGCAGCGCGGCGGGCGGCAGCGTGTAAGTCGAGTCGCTGGAGGCGGCCAGCGTGAGCTGCTCCGGCTTCTGGTCGGTGGCCGCCGCGGCTGCCTGGCCCGCGGCCGCTCCCGCCGTCGCGGCGGCCGCGCCCTCGCCGCCGCCGAACCAGGACTCCCGCCACGCCTCGTCCACCGCCGAGCCGCCCGCGCCCGCGGCGGCCGGCGCGGCGGGTGCCGAGAACGCCAGCCCGTCGGGCACCGGCTCCGGCGGCGACACGGCCCTGGCGCGGTCGCGCCCGCCGCCTTTTCCGCCCTGGGACTTGGGCACGCTGCCGCCGAGCAGCGGCGTGTCGTAGGGCCGTTCGTGTTCGCCGGCCTCCAGGGCCGCCACCCGCCGGGCCTTGCCCCTGGGCAACTGCGCCCGGTCCGCAGTCCCGTCGTCGTCGGCGAGGTCGTCCGGGTCCAGGTCCGCCTCGTCCTGATCGGTCCGGCCCCACATGAACCCGTGCAGGTCGGCCAGCCGGCCCGGCAGCTGATGCAGCGGAGTGCCGGTGATCACCAGCAGCCCGAAGCCGGTCACCGCGGCCAGCACCGGCGCCGCCGCCCACTTGGTCACCAGGTGCACCAGCGGCGCCGAGGCCAGGTAGCCCACCACGCCGCCCGCGGCCCGCATGGCCTCGCCGTCCGCCGGGCCCGGCGTGCCGTCGGCGATGTGCACCAGGCCGAGCGCGCCGATCAGCAGCGCCGACCAGCCGATCACCATGCGGCCGGTGTCCGCGTTGCGGTCCGGGTGGCGCAGGAACCGCACCGCCAGCAGCACCAGCAGAATGGGGATGGTCCAGGCGCCGGAGCCGAACGCGCCGTGCAGCAGCGAGGTCAGCGGCTTGCCGACCAGGCCCAGGTGCCACCAGATGGCCGCGGCGGTGATGATGGCCCCGCACAGCGACACCAGCCCCAGCCCGTCACGCCGGTGCGCCGGGTCCAGGTCACGGGCGTGCTGGCCGTAGCCCCTGGCCGCCGCGCCCAGGGTGTGCGCCAAGCGCCATCCAGATCCCGCTGAGCAGCGCTACCAGCCAGCTCGCCAGGATCATCAGCGGATTGGCCGACGGCGGCCGCCGGGCCGCGCTGGACCGCGACCGCGACTTGCCGCCCGAGCGCCGGTACGGCGAGGTCGTCCGCGACTTGCTGGCCGGGGTCCTGGTGCGCGAGGAACCGCTGCGGGATGAGCCAGCACGCGAGGAACCGCTGCGTGAGGAGCTGGCGCGGGGAGAACCCGCGCGTGACGAATTGGTGCGTGACGAATTAGTGCGCGAGGAAGTGGTGCGCGACCCGCCGCTCGCCTGACCGGTGCGGCCCGAGCGCGAGCTACCGCCGGGCGCGGATGGGGCGCTTTTGGGCGCACGAGTCGCCATGATGCCCAACGGTAGCCAGCGGAACTCTCAGCTCAAAGCACCCCAGGCCGCCCCGCGTGTCGCCCGCCCCCGGAATCCGGCCCGCCGCCAGCCCGCGGCCTGTCCGCTCCGCACCGCTCCGGCGGCCCGCCACCTCCCGCTCCGCACGGTACCGGCGGCCCTCTGGTACCGTCCCAGCCTCACCAGCGGCCCGCCGGTGACGCTGCCCGACCCCGTCGGGACGTCCGCCCGCCCCGCCCGACCCGCCCTGCCCCGGCAGAGGCGTCCAGCCCGCTTCCGGAGCACCACGAAAGACGGTCATCCCCACCAGCCTCACCCGCACCTCTCGGTGATCTTGGTGCGCATCGCGGCACCGCCGCACAACGACGTCGTTGATGCTCTCATGTCGCTAGAACGACGCGGTTGTAACAACCACGTCGCTGCGCGGCGGGGTGGCGGTCAGACCGGCGCCGTCGCTCCGGGGCTGGCGGGGACAGGACTGGCGGCGGGCAGAGCTGGCGGCGGGCGAGCTGGCCGGGGGCGGGGCGGCCGCACCTCACGGGACGGCGGTGGCTGCTGGGGTAGCAGCGGCTGATGGGGCGGCGGCGGCTCACGGGGCGGCAGCGGCTCACGGGACGGTGGCGGCTGACGGGACGGACGCAGCTGACGGGACGGACGCAGCTGACGGGGCGGTGGCGGCTGACGGGGCGGTGGCGGCTGACGGGACATTGGCTGACGGGGCGGTGGCGGGGGCTGGGGCGGTGGAGCCGCGGACGACGAGCTCGGGCTCGAAGAGGAGTTCCTCGGGGTAGACCGCCATGCCCTCCATCTGGTTGACCAGCAGGGCCACGGCGGCCTTGCCCATGGACTCGATCGGCTGGCGGACCGTGGTCAGCGGCGGGTCGGTGCAGTTCATGAACGCGGAGTCGTCGTAGCCGACCACGGACACGTCGCCGGGCACCGACAGGCCGGCCCGGCGCACGGCCCGGATCGCGCCCAGGGCCAGGACGTCGCTGCCGCAGACGACCCCGGTGACGCCGTGGCGCAGCAGCCGCGTGGTCGCGGCCTGGCCGCCCTCCAGCGAGAACAGCGCGTGCTCGACCGGGGCCACCTCCAGGCCGGCCCGCTGCGCGTGCTCGGTGAAGGCGGCCAGCTTGCGCCGCGACGGCACGTGATCCTCGGGCCCGACGACCAGGCCGATCCGCTGGTGGCCGAGTGAGGCGAGGTGCCGGAAGGCCTGGGCCGCGGCGGTCATGTCGTCGGTGGACACGCAGGGGAAATCCATGTTGTCGATCTGCGGCGCGGCGTTGAGCAGCACGACGGGGATGCCGCGGCTGTGCAGCAGCCGGTAGTGGTCGTGCGGGGCGGCCAGCTCGGCGAAGTGGCCGCCGGTGAACACGACGCCGGACACCTGCTGCTCCAGCAGCATGCCGACATAGTCGGCCTCAGACAGCCCGCCCGCGGAGCGGGTGCACAGCACCGGGGTGAAGCCGCGCTGGGCCAGCGCGCCGCCGATCACCTCGGCCAGCGCCGGGAAGACCGGGTTCTGGAGCTCGGGCAGGACCAGGCCGACGAGCCGGGCCCGCTCGCCGCGCAGCTGGGTCGGGCGCTCGTAGCCGAGCACGTCCAGCGCGCTGAGCACGGCCTCCCTGGTGGCGTCGGAGACGCCGGCCTTGCCGTTCAGCACCCGGCTCACGGTGGCCTCGCTGACGCCGACCTTCTTGGCGACCTCGGCCAGGCGGCGGGTGGGTGTGCGCGTCATGCCGCAACGATACGACATTTAGCCGCAAGTGCTTGCGTGATCCAACGGCCGCCTTGCCGCAACTTCCCGCGTCGCTGCGTCCCCGGCCACGACGGGCCTGGTCGGGCATTGCCTCGAGCCCGGCCGATCCATTTCGTGATCAAGTTGTGTTCTTGCTAATTTTCATTAGATTCTTTCTGCCTCATGTCCCCCATCGTTGTTGAGACATCGCCATGTTCCAGTCATGGAAGGAAATCCCAGGAGCAGACAGCTGCACCAACGGGCCGGCTGTCGCCGCCAGATTGCCGCGCTCGCCGCCGTCGGGACTCTGGGGCGGGGGCGGCGCGGGGTCGGCTGCGTGGTCAACCTGTCGGCCGACCCGGTCAGCCTACCCGGCGGGGCGGAGGTGCGGCTGGCCAGCGGGCCGCTCGACGGCGGCCGGCTGCCCGGCGACACGGCCGTGTGGCTGCGGATCCGGCGCGGCCCCGCGGTGTCCGGCTAAGGGTGCCTCGCGGCCGCTGGTGGTGGAAGTAGCCGCCGGTCACCAGCGCCTCGGCGTCGGACCCCTAAGGACCAATAGGGCCAGCTGCGCCGGCTAAGGACCCTAAGGCCAGCTGCGCCGGCGCTTGCAAGCGGCTTGCGTTCCTTACGTTCCTTGCGCATGGCCGTCACTTGCGCCGCGGATGGGCCCGGGGCCGCGGGCCCGACCCCGAGCTGGGCGGGGCCAGGATCCGGCCCGCCGGGGTGATCCGCACCGCGCTGGCCCCGAACTCGGCCCGGGACAGCGAGTTGAGCAGGCTGATCCCGGTCCGCGCCGGGTCCAGCAGCGGCATGCCGGGCTCGACCAGCATGATCGGGGTGATCAGGCCGCTCACGAACAGGCCATCGGCCCGCAGCCGCAGCCGCAGGATCGCGCCCCGCCCGCCCGGCCCGCTCAGGCCCAGGCTGTAGTAGCCCGCGAAGTTGCCCATGCTGTAGGCGATGAGCCGGCCGTGGTACCACTGCATGCCGCGCAGCGCGTGCGGCCCGGAGCCGAGCACCAGGTCGGCGCCGGCCCGGACCATCGCGTGCGCGAACGCGATGGGGTCATCGCTGCGGGTGCCGACGCCCTCGCCGTTGGCGTGCATGAACACGATCACCAGCTGCGCGCGGGCGGCCGCCTGGCGCACCGCGCCGGCCGCGGCCCTGGCGGCCAGCTGGTCGCGGGTGAACGGGTAGGGGGCGAAGCCCAGCAGGGCGATCCGCACGCCCTGGCGGACCAGGTAGGTCGTCTGCCGGGGGCGCCCGGTGAAGCGCAGGTGCGCAGCTCGCAGCGCGGCGTCGGTCTGCCGCAGGCCCAGCCGGCCCGCGTCCTCGACGTGACTGCCGGCCAGGTTGAGCGCGGCGAAGCCGGCCTGGTGCACGGCCAGCGCGTAGGCGGCCGGGGCCTGGAAGGCGTAGCAGCTCACCGCCGGCGTGCTCACCGCGCACTTGGTGGTGCCGCCGCTGCCTAGCGTGGTCTGGAGGGTGGCCAGGGTGAGCTGGCTGCGCAGGTGCCGGGTGACGCCCGCCAGCAGCGGCCCGGGCCCGCCGGGCGGGTAGGTGCCGGCGGTGCCGAAGTTCATGTTGCCGACGTCGGCGATCGTCACCATGGCGCGGGACAGGCGCCCGGACGTCCCGTGCTGGCCGGCTTGCCCGCCCGCCGGCGGACGGGCGCCCTCGGAGGACTGGCCCCGGCCCTGCGCCGCGATCACCGACACCGCGGCCACGGCCGCCACCGCCCAGGCAGCCACCGCCGCCAGCGCGATCCGGCGGCCGCCGGAACCCGCCGCGGGCTCCGGCGGCCCCGTGCCCGCACCGGGCGCGGCACCGTCGGCCGTCATGCCACCCCCCTGGCCGTCAACGCGGGTCCCGGCGCTAGACCTGGACCACGACGGGAATGATCATCGGGCGGCGGCGGTAGTTGTCGCTCACCCAGCGTCCCGTCGTGCGGCGGATCATCTGCCGCAGCTGGTGGACCTCGCTGATGCCGTCCGCCGCCGCGCGGGCCAGGGTCTCCTCGACCAGCGGCCGGACCTCGGCGAACGCCGACTCGTCGATGCCTGAGCCGCGGGCGTGGATCTCCGGGCCGGCCACCAGCTTGCCGTTGGTGGAGTCGATCACGACCACGACCGAGATGAAGCCCTCGTCGCCCAGGATCAGCCGGTCCTTGAGCGACGCCTCGGTGATCTCGCCCACCGACATGCCGTCCACGTAGACGTAGCCGCACGGCACGCTGCCGGTCACCGCGATCTTGCCGTCGACCAGGTCCACGACCACGCCGTCCTCGGCGATCACGATGCTGTCCGGGGCGACCCCGGTCAGCGCGGCCAGGTCGGCGTGCGCCTTGAGGTGCCGCCACTCGCCGTGCACCGGCACGAAGTTGCCCGGCCGGACCAGGTTCAGCACGTAGAGCAGCTCCCCGGCCGGCGCGTGACCGGACACGTGGACCAGCGCGTTGCCCTTGTGCACCACGTGCGCGCCGAGCCGGGTCAGCTCGTTGATGATGCGCGACACCGAGGTCTCGTTGCCCGGCACCAGGGACGAGGCCAGGATGACCGTGTCGCCCTCGGCGATCCGGATCGGGTGGTCGCGGGCGGCCATCCGGGACAGCGCCGACATGGGCTCGCCCTGCGACCCCGTCGAGATCAGCACGATCTGGTCCGGCGGCAGCTCCTCGGCCTCGCGCATGTCGACCAGCAGGCCGCCACGGACGCTCGGCACGCGCAGGTAGCCCAGGTCGCGGGCCACGCCCATGTTGCGGACCATGGACCGGCCGACCAGCGCGACCTTGCGGCCGTGGGTGGCGGCGGCGTCCATGGTCTGCTGCACCCGGTGCACGTGGCTGGCGAAGCAGGACACGATGATCCGCTGCTGCGCGCCGTCGAAGACGTCGTCCAGCACCGGCCCGATGGCCCGCTCGCTGGTCACGATGCCGGGCACCTCGGCGTTGGTCGAGTCGGCCAGCAGCAGGTCCACGCCCTCGGCCCCGAGCCGGGCGAAGCCGCCCAGGTCGGTCAGCCGGCCGTCGAGCGGCAGCTGGTCCATCTTGAAGTCGCCGGTGTGCAGCACCACCCCGGCCGCGGTCTTGATGGCCACGGCCAGCGCGTCGGGGATGGAGTGGTTGACGGACAGGAATTCCAGCTCGAACGGCCCGAACGTCTGCCTGCCGCCGGCGACGACCTCCACCGTCGAGGGCGAGATCCGGTGCTCGGCCAGCTTGCTGTCCAGCAGGGCCAGCGTCAGCCGCGAGCCCACCAGGGGGATGTCGGCGCGCTGGCGCAGCAGGTAGGGCACGGCGCCGATGTGGTCCTCGTGGGCGTGGGTGAGGACCAGCGCCTCGATCTGGCCCAGCCGGTCCTCCAGCGCGGAGAAGTCCGGCAGGATGAGGTCGACTCCGGGCTGGTCAGGCTCGGGGAACAGGACGCCGCAGTCCACCACGAGCAGCCGTCCGGCATGCTCGAAGACGGTCATGTTCCGGCCGATCTCGCCGAGACCGCCCAGGGCGATCATGCGCAGGCCGCCGTCGGGCAGCGGCGGGGGCGGGGGAAGTTCTGGATGCGGGTGGCTCACCGGATCTTCACGCCGCCAGCGATGAGGTCCTGCCGCAGCTGCTCGATCTGCGCAGGCGTGGCGTCGACCAGCGGGAGCCGGGCCGTGCCGCCGGGCAGGCCCAGCATGTTCAGCGCGGCCTTGGCCATGATCGCGCCCTGGGCCCTGGTCATGCCCCGGTAGACCGGGAGCAGTTCGCGGTGGATGGCCAGCGCGTCGGCCACCCGGCCGCTGAAGTAGGCCTCGATCAGGTCGGCCAGCCGGTCGCCGATCACGTGTGAGTGCACGCTGACGAACCCGCAGGCGCCGATGGACAGCCAGGGCAGGTTCACCGGGTCATCGCCGCAGTAATAGGCCAGGCCGGTGCGGGCCATGACCTCCGAGCTGTCCAGGACGTGCTCCTTGGCGTCCTTGACCGCCACGATCCGCGGGTGCTCGGCCAGCCGGACCAGCGTGTCGGTCTCGATGGCCGTGGCGCTGCGGCCGGGGATGTCGTACACCAGCACCGGCAGCCCGGTCGCGTCGGCCACCGTGGTGAAGTGCGCCACCAGGCCGGCCTGCGGGGGCTTGTTGTAGTAGGGGGTCACCACCAGCAGCCCGGTGGCGCCCGCCTGCTCGGCCGCCCGGGCCAGCTCGCAGGTGTGCGCGGTGTTGTTCGTGCCGACTCCGGCCACCACGGGCACCCGGTCCCCGACCGCCTCGATGACCGCGCGCAGCAGGCGGTCCTTCTCGGCGTCGCTGGTGGTCGGCGACTCGCCGGTCGTGCCGCTGATCACCAGGCCGTCGTTGCGCATGTCCGTGACCAGGTACTCCGCCAGGCGAGCCGCACCGCCGTAGTCGACAGCCCCGTCGCCAGTCATCGGCGTGATCATGGCCGTGAGATTCCGGCCGAACGGGGCGGGAGGGCGGGCGCTCTCCCCGCCGGCGGGCGTCGCTGTAACAGTCATGTACCGAACGCTACCGGGCGCGGCAGCCGGCTGGTACTGCCGGCGCGGTCACCTAGCCCAACCAGGTGCCTGCCGTAACTGCAACAGCCGCCCGCTGGAACCGCGACCAGCCGCCCGCTGGAACCGCGACAGCCGCGCGCTGGAGGGCCGCGGCGCCGTCTTCCTGAGGAGCGAGCAGCGACGAAGGAGCGCACGAGCGACGATGGAAGACGGCGTCATCAGGCGGCCCGCCAGCGCGCTCGGGAAAAAGAGAGAGACGCGGCGACGTGAGCTCGGGGGTACCCACGCCGCCGACGTCTGTCTCATTATCGCCCGCCATTGCACATGGCGTTACTCGTTGGGCGCAATTCGTTAAGACCGGCTCACCCCAATGGACCCCGCTCGTTCCGCGTGTCGCTGCCGGGTTCCCGGCCCGGCACCCGTCAAAATGGGACGAGGCCCCTCCATGTATGAGATGGAGGGGCCTCGACGGTCCCGCGACGGCGGGCCGTCCGGGGCCTTCCGGCTAGCCCGGCTGGCCGACGCCGCGCGGCCGCCACCGGCACCGGGCCCCCGTCGGGCTGGGCCGGTCTCCCCGCCCACCCGCCGTTCCGGAGTTTCCTTCGGGGCGGGCCCGCCTCAGTGGTGACAGCCGTTCTACTGCCAATCGGCGGGCCGACACAAGGCCTTGACCACACAATTTGTGGCCATTTTCGCTGTCCACACCACTATCCACAGCTACCGGGAAGTTGTCCCCCGCCGGCGCCGACTTGTCAGCAGGGCTGTCCACAGCTCTGGCCACAGGCCCGGCCGGACGGGCCGGCTGCGGTACGCTACCGGTGTCCTGGCCTCGGCCAGGGCGGCGCTGCCCCAGCGAAGCCGGTGTGATCCCGGCGCTGTCCCGCAACGGTGATGCCTCCGCGATGACGTCGCGATGACGCGATGACGCCGCGCAGGACGAGCCCGGACGCCTGGCCAGCGTCGGCGGCCTGGCCTCGGAGGAGGGGCAGTCCGTCCGCTCCCGGCGCGCCGCGGGCACGCGGGACCGGGGGCCACGTCATCCTCCACGATCCGAGGAGGGTGATCCATGCGGGCTTCTCACCGGCGCGCGGCCGGCCTGCTGGCAGCCGCGGCCCTGACTATGGCCTGCGCCGCGTGCGGCTCCTCCGCGTCGAGCGGCGGCACGGCATCAGGTAGCGGGGACTCCCAAACAAAGGGGACCAGCGGCGGCACCTCCGGCGGCATTCGGTCATCGGGCTTTCCCGTCACGGTGCAGGCCGCCAACGGCCGCGTGCACGTCGGCGCCCGGCCCGGCGCGATCGTGTCCCTGTCGCCGACGCTGACCGAGATGCTCTACGCCATCGGGGCCGGCGGCCAGGTCAAGGCGGTCGATGAGGACTCCGACTACCCGCCGCAGGCGCCCCGGACCAAGCTCAACGGCTTCCAGCCCAACCTGGAGGCCATCGTGGCCTACAAGCCCGACCTGGTGGTGCTGTCGGACAACACCAACGGGCTGGCCCGGCGGCTGGCCGGGCTGTCGGTGCCGGTCCTCGAGCTGCCGCCGGCGACGAGCCTGGCCCAGGTCTACGCGGAGATCGACGAGCTGGGCCGGGCCACCGGGCACCTGCCCCAGGCCCAGCACGAGGCCGGCGCTATCGCGGCGGGCCTGCGCCAGATCGTGGCCGCGGCGCCGCACCACAGCAAGCCGCTGAGCTACTACTACGAGCTGGACCAGACGTACTACTCGGTGACCTCGGACACGTTCGTGGGCCGGCTGCTGGGCCTGCTCGGCCTGAAGAGCATCGCCGACACCGCCAAGGGCGCCGCGGCGTCGGGCGGCTACCCGCAGCTGTCCTCGGAGTTCATCGCCTCAGCCAACCCGGACTACATCATCCTGGCCGACACGGTGTGCTGCCACCAGGACGCGGCCACGGTGGCTCACCGCCCCGGCTGGGCCAGCCTGGCCGCGGTCAGGGACGGCCACGTGATCGGGCTCAACGACGACATCGCCTCGCGCTGGGGGCCGCGGATCGTGGACCTGCTGCGGACGGTGGCGACGGCGATCGCCCGCAGCGGGAAGCACTGAGGGCCGGGACCCATGGCGGCGGCAGCCAGCGGCCCGGACGGCCCGCCACGTGGCGGCCAGCCCGGGCCCGACCCGGCGGGCAGGCCAGAGCCGGGCGGCGCAGCTGTTGCGGATGATGCTGAGGATCAGGCGGGCGAGGGTCAGCCTGCTGAGGCGGCCAGCGCGGGCCAGGCTCCGGGGCTGACGTCGCGGGTCGTCCCAGCCCGCACCGTCCGGCCGGGGCGGGCGATCGTGGCGGCCGTGGTGGTGCTGGCCGCGGCGATGGTGGCCGGGGTGTGCGTGGGGCCGGCCGCGCTGTCGCTGCCGACGGTGCTCGACGCGCTGCTGGCCAGGATACCCGGCCACCTGGCCGCGGGCGTGCCCCCGCTGGACAGCGCGATCGTGTGGCAGATCAGGCTGCCGCGGGTGGTGCTGGGCGCGCTGGTCGGCTCGATGCTGGCCGGGGGCGGCGCGGCCTACCAGGGGGTGTTCCGCAACCCGCTGGCCGACCCGTACCTGCTGGGCGCGGCGGCGGGCGGCGGCCTGGGGGCCACCATCGTGATCGTGGCCGGGGGCGGCGCGAGCCTGCTGCCGCCGGCGGCGTTCGCGGGCGCGCTGGGGGCGGTGGCGCTGACCTACCTGCTGGGGGCCAGCGCGGGGCCGGCCGGGGCGCGGGGCGGCGCGGTGCCGGGCGCGGGCGGCAGCACGGCGTCGATCCTGCTGGCCGGGATCGCGGTGGCGGCCATGCTCACGGCCATCCAGACCTATCTCCAGCAGGAGCACACCAACACGCTCCAGGGCGTCTACGCCTGGATCCTGGGCGGGCTGTCGCTGGCCTCGTGGCCGGACGTGACGCTGATCATCCCCTACGTGGCGGTCTGCGCGGTGGCGCTGCTGGCCCACCGGCGGCTGCTGGACGTGCTGCGGGTGGGCGAGGCCGAGGCGGCCAGCCTGGGGGTGCACGTGGGCCGGCTGCGGCTCACGGTGGTGATCGCGGCCACGCTGGGCGTGGCGGCGGCGGTGGCGGTCAGCGGGCTGATCGGGTTCGTGGGCATCATCGTGCCGCACATCGTCCGGCTGACGGCCGGGCCGAGCTACCGGGTGCTGCTGCCGGTCTCGATGATCGGCGGCGCGGCGTTCCTGGTGCTGGCCGACATCGCGGCCCGGACCGTCCAGGCCCCGGCCGAGGTGCCCATCGGGGTGATCACGGCGGCGGTGGGCGCGCCGTTCTTCCTGTTCGTGCTGCGGTCCCGGCGGGCCCGGCAGGACCTGTCATGATCAGCCTGACCGGGGTGACGGTGCGCTACGGGTCCGCGGTGGCGCTGGACGGGGTCACCGCGCAGGTGCCCGCGGGCCAGTGGCTGGGGCTGATCGGCCCCAACGGGGCCGGGAAGACGACGCTGCTGCGGGCCACCGCCGGGCTGCTGGGCTGCGAGGGGCAGATCAGCGTGGGCGGCGAGGCCATCGGCGGGCTCGGCCCGCGGCGGCTGGCCAGGCTGATGGCCTACGTGCCGCAGCGGCCGCAGTTCCCGCCGGACATGACGGTCAGCGAGTACGTGCTGCTGGGCCGGACCGCGCACATCGGCTACTTCCGGGTCGAGACGGCCGCCGACCGGCGGGTCTGCGCCGAGGTCATCGGCCGGATGGCGCTCGGGCCGATGGCCGGGCGGGCGCTGCGGACCATGTCGGGCGGCGAGCTGCAGCGGGTGGTGCTGGCCCGGGCGCTGGCCCAGGAGGCCCCGCTGCTGCTGCTGGACGAGCCGACCAGCGCGCTGGACCTGGGCCGCCGGATGGACGCGCTGGAGCTGATCGACGAGCTGCGCCGGGAGCGCGGGCTGACCGTGGTCTCGGCCATTCACGACCTGACGCTGGCCGGGCAGTTCGCCGACCGGCTGCTGCTGCTGGCCGCGGGCCGGGTGGCCGCGGCGGGCAGCCCGGCGGCGGTGCTGCGCGACGACCTGCTGGCCGGGCACTTCGGGGACGGCGTGCGGGTGCTGCTGACCGGCGACGGCGACCTGGCCGTGATCTCGCGCCGCCGGGCACGGCCGTAGCCCAGCGGCTCTGCCCCAGCTATCCCAGCGGCTCTCACCCAGGGAGTCAGGCGGCGCTGGTCTCGGCCAGGTAGGCCACCCACTGGGGGTCGCCGTCGTGGGCCGCGCCGATCAGGCGCCAGTGCGCGCCGCGGGGGGCGGCCGGGTCGCAGCGCAGGGTCCAGCCGATGTCCTCGATGAGGTGATCGGCCTTGCGGTGGTTGCACCGGGTGCAGGAGGCCACGCAGTTCTCCCACACGTGCTGGCCGCCGCGGCTGCGCGGGATCACGTGATCGATGGTGTCGGCCTTGGCGCCGCAGTAGGCACACAGGTAGTTGTCACGGCGCATCAGGGCCGCCCTGGTCAGCGGCACCCGGCTGCGGTGCGGGATCCGGACATAACGCCGGAGCCGGATCACCGAGGGGACCGCCAGCAAGGAAGACGCCGAGTGCAGCATCCTGCCCTCGGCGTCGTCGTGCAGCACCTCGGCCTTATCACCGAGCACCAGGCATACCGCTCGGTGCAGGCCGACAGTCGTGAGCGGTTCATACGTGACGTTGAGCAGCAATACCCGACGCACTCGCACCTCCAGTCGGGTGCGCCCCTAATTGCGGCGCCGGGGCACCCGTGACCAGTGTGACCGCCGAATGGCCCGGCCGCCAACACCAATAGCCTAACCGGCCCCCCGGAGGGAAACAGCACGTCGGCGCCCAGTGCAGCTCAGCGTCGCTTTCGCGTCGGTTTCTGGTCGTCTGGCCGCCGCCCGCGCGAGGCCTGGCGCTGGCGGGACCTCGGAGCCGGGCGATTCTGGCAATAAAGTGCACCTCATGACCGTAGTGAGTTATCCCGCCGCTGCCCGCCAGGACATCCACGAGAATCTGCATGGCCACGACGTCGCTGACCCCTACCGCTGGCTGGAGGACCCAGACAGCGAGCAAGCCCGAGCCTGGCAATCGGCGCAGGACGAGCTCTGGTCCGAGGTGCTGGGCGCGCTGCCCGGCCGCGAGCGGCTGGCCGCCCGGCTGGCCGAGCTGCAGAACGCGGGGCTGGTCAGCCCGCCGGTCTGGCGCGGCGACCGCCGGTTCTACCTGCGGCGGGAGGCGGGCCAGGAGCACGCGGTGCTGTACACCGCCGTGACCGGGGCGGACGGCCGGCCGGGCGAGGCCGAGCGGGCGCTCATCGACCCGATGGCGATCGACTCGTCGGGCACCACCACGCTGGACAGCTGGCAGCCCGACCACGAGGGCCGGCTGCTGGCCTACCAGGTCTCGGAGGGCGGCCGCGAGGAGTCCGTGCTGCGGATCATGGACGTGGCCACGGGGGCGGACGTGGACGGGCCCATCGACCGCTGCCGGTACACCGAGGTGGCCTGGCTGCCCGGCGGCAAGGCGTTCTACTACGCCCGGCGGCTGCCGCCCGGCCAGGTCCCGGCCGGCGAGGAGCAGTTCCACCGCCGGGTCTACCTGCACCGGGTCGGCTCCCCGGCCCAGGACGACGTGCTCATCCACGGCGACGGCCTGGACAAGGTCAACTACTACGGCGTGCTGGTCAGCCGGGACGGCCGGTGGCTGATCATCGACGCGTCGGCGGGTACCGCGCCGCGCAACGACGTGTGGATCGCCGACCTGACCGCCTCGGAGGAGGCCACCCCGGACCTCCAGGTGCTCCAGCAGGGCGTGGACGCCCTGGTCGGGGTGCGCGCGGGCCGGGACGGGCGGCTGTACCTGCTCACCGACCGGGACGCGCCGCGCTGGCGGCTGGCCGTGGCCGACCCGGCCGACCCGCGGTTTCCGGCCTATGAGTCCTGGCACGACGTGCTGCCCGAGGACCCCGAGGCGGTGCTCGGCGAGTACACCGTGCTGGACGGGGCCGAGCTGGACCGGCCGCTGCTGGTGGCGGAGCGGACCAGGCACGCGGTCAGCGAGGTCAGCGTGCACGACCTGGCCACCGGCGCCGTGGTCGGCGAGCGGCTGCCGCTGCCCGGCCTGGGCGCGGTGAGCGGCCTGCGCGGCCGGCCGTCCGGCGGCCACGAGGCCTGGTTCAGCTACACCGACCACGCCACCCCGCCGGTGGTCCTGCACTACGACGCCCGGACCGGGGCCACCCGGACCTGGGCCCGCTCGCCGGGCGCCGTGGACGTGCCGGACATCCGGACCGAGCAGGTGGCCTTCCCGTCCGCCGACGGCACCACGATCCGGATGCTGGTCATCTCCCGTGCCGGGGACGGGGCCGGCGAGCTGGCCGGGGCCGGTGCTGGGGCGCGGCAGGCGCGGCCCGCGATCCTGTACGGCTACGGCGGCTTCAACGTCAGCCTCACCCCGGCCTACTCGGCGCTGACCCTGACCTGGGTCGAGGCCGGCGGCGTCTACGCCATCGCCAGCCTGCGCGGCGGCAGCGAGGAGGGCGAGCAGTGGCACCGGGCCGGGATGCGCGAGCGCAAGCAGAACGTGTTCGACGACTTCGCCGCCGCGGGCCGCAAGCTGATCGCCGACCGCTGGACCACGGCCGGCCAGCTGGCCGTGGCCGGGGGCTCCAACGGCGGCCTGCTGGTCGGCGCGACGATCACCCAGCATCCTGACCTGTGCGCGGCGGCGCTGTGCTCGGCGCCGCTGCTCGACATGGTCAGGTACGAGCGCTTCGGGCTCGGCGAGACCTGGAACGACGAGTACGGCACGGCCGCCGACCCGCAGGAGCTGGGCTGGCTGCTGGGGTATTCGCCCTACCACCATGTGCGCCAGGGGACGGCCTACCCGGCGGTGCTGTTCACGGTGTTCGACGGGGACACCAGGGTCGACCCGCTGCACGCCAGGAAGATGTGCGCGGCGCTCCAGTTCGCGACCACGGTGCCGCTGAGCGAGCGGCCGGTGGTGCTGCGCCGCGAGGGCGATGTCGGGCACGGCCAGCGGTCGGTCAGCCGCAACGTGGCGCTGGCGGGCGACCAGCTGGCGTTCTGCGCCCGGTATACGGGGCTGGCGCTGTAGCCCTGGCGGGCTTGGGCTGTGCTGCGGTAGCCGGGCGGGCGCGGCTAGCGGGGGTGGGTAGCGGGGCTGGGTCGTGCGGCGGTCCAGTTCCTCGGCGTAGCGGTCCAGCGCGTCGTCCACCAGCCGCTCGTCATAGCCGCCGCGCCGGGTGATCCGGAACTTGATCGCGCGGGCGTCGCCGGCCGTGACGGCCTGGTCCGGCGGGAGCGCGCCGGCCAGGGTGGCCGGAAGAGCTCGCGGAGTCAACCAGGACGACCCGGCCGCTGACGGAGATTTCGTCTTTGCCGGGCCTGCGGCTATCGTTCGTAGCCGTGTTGTTGCAGCGTGCTGCGACCTGAGTGGTTTCGCCGGACGTTCCCCTGCCCCCGGCAATGACACCGACTGCCGGGCAGCACGCTCCCCTCGCTGAAAGGATCTCGTCGTGGTCATGCACGCCCTGACGGCGCCGCTCAGCACCCAGTCGACCCTGCTGGCGGCCGCGCCGCCCGACTCGCTGGACGGCGCCTGCCGCGCTAACCCCGGCATAGCGTGCCAGCTGGTCTGGGACATCACCCACAGCGGCACCGCGGCCCACTTCACCCGGGTCTACCTGGCCGGGCCGGTTCAGCTGGTGCTGCGGATCGCGTTCGTGCTGCTGCTCGCCATCGCCTTCCGGATGGCCGCCGGGCGGGTGATCCGCCGGATCACCAACCGCGCCGCGAACACCGACAACGGCGGCCGGGCGCACTCGCTGCTCGGCGAGCGGCGCCAGCAGCGGGCCACCGCGCTCGGCGGCGTGCTGAGCAACGTGGCGACGATGACCATCTTCACGATCACCTTGTTCATCATCCTGGGTGATCTGGGGCTGAACCTGGCTCCCGTGCTGGCCAGCGCGGGGGTGATCGGCATCGCCATCGGGTTCGGCGCGCAGAACCTGGTCCAGGACTTCCTGGCCGGGATCTTCATGCTGCTCGAGGACCAGTACGGCGTCGGCGACATGGTCAGCATCGAACAGGTCAGCGGCACTGTTGAGGCGGTGACCCTGCGGATCACCCGGGTCCGCGACGTCAACGGCGTGATCTGGCACATCCGCAACGGGACGATCAGCAAGTCCGGCAACGAGTCGCACGGCTGGGCCCGGGCCGTGGTCGACATCCCGCTGCCCTACAGCCTGGACATCACCGAGGCCCGGCCGCTCATGGAGGAGGCCGCGGTGGCCATGTGGCACGACGACGCCTGGAGCGAGGTCATCCTGGAGCGGCCCGAGGTCTGGGGCGTCCAGCAGGTCACCAGCGACGCCGTGCTCATGCGGGTCATCGCGCGGACCGCTCCGCTGCGGCAGTGGGAGGTCGGGCGCGAGCTGCGCGAGCGGATGATGGTGGCGCTGTCGGGCCTGGTCGGCGCGGGTTCGACCAGCGCGCTGACCGAGGGCACCGTGACCGTCACGGGGGACGCGCCCGACGGCGGCCCGGACGGCTCCGGCTCGGACGCCGGGGCCGGGGCCGGGGCGGCCAGTGGGCCGGGCGGGTCTGGCTCGCCGGGTGGGTCCGGCGGGCCGGGCGGGTCCGGCGGGCCGGGCGGCTCGGGCGGCGGCGGCGGAACGTAACCTGGAGCCCGATATGGATGACACTCAGACAGTGAGCTTCTACGAGGCCGTCGGCGGCGAGCCAACCTTCCGCCGCCTCGTGCACCGGTTCTACGAGGAGGTCGCGGCCGATCCCGAGCTGCGGCCCGTGTATCCCAGCCGCGACCTCGGGCCCGCCGAGGAGCACCTGCGGCTGTTCCTCATGCAGTACTGGGGCGGCCCCGCCACCTACAACGAGCTGCGCGGCCACCCCCGGCTGCGGATGCGGCACGTCCACTTCCGCATCGGCGAGGCCGAGCGCGACGCCTGGCTCCGGCACATGCGCACCGCCCTGGACGAGCTGGACCTGGACCCCGCGCTCGACAAGGAGCTCTGGGACTACCTGGTCATGGCCGCCCACAGCCTCGTCAACCAGCCGACGGAGCGCCCTGGCGGATCCGACCTTGGCCTGACTCCGGCCTGAACTGTCCGTCCTGTTGGCTATGGTTTGACAGGTGCCGAGCGGGCTCGTCCAGACTAAACTGGTTGGTCCGTCCCGCCCTGCACCCAGGCAACTGCGCTTCAGCGGCCGATAGCGGGCGGCGACCGGAGTGCGAGCAGGTCCCACGCTGGAGGCTCGGTGACCGAGGAGACCGGCTCGGCTGCGGTTGACGCGAGCTCGATTCAGACTGGCGCGTTCGACGTCGCCGCGCTCGGCGGGGGCGGGCAGATCGCCGGCTACCGCGTCGAGGCCGAGATCGGCCACGGCGGCATGGCCACCGTGTACCGGGCCCTCGACGTCAAGCTGGGACGGCGCGTAGCCCTCAAGATCCTCGCGCCCCGGCTCGCCGAGGATGACTCGTTCCGCCAGCGGTTCATCCACGAGTCACGGGCCGCCGCGGCCGTCGACCACCCCCACATCGTCCCGGTCTTCGAGGCCGGCGAGTCCGGCGGCGTCCTGTTCATCGCCATGCGCTACGTCGGCACCGGCGACGTGCGCACCCTGCTCGAGCGCCAGGGCCGCCTGCCTGTCGACCGCGCCGTCGCCATCTGCGCCCAGGTCGCCTCCGCGCTCGACGCCGCCAATGGCCGCGGCCTCGTGCACCGCGACGTCAAGCCAGCCAACATGCTGCTCGCCGAGTCCGCCGAGGGCCGCGCCGATCACGTGTACCTGTCCGATTTCGGGCTCAGCAAGCACTCCCTCGCCCCGTCCGGCCTGACCGCGACCGGGCAGTTCATGGGCACCCTGGACTACGTCGCGCCCGAGCAGATCGAGGGCCGCGTCGTCGACGGCCGCGCCGACCAGTACGCCCTGGCCTGCGCCGTCGTCGAGATGCTGACCGGCCAGCCGCCCTTCCGGCGCAACGAGAACATCGCCCTCATGTGGGCCCAGCTCTCAGAGTCCCCGCCCTCGCTGCGCGAGCGGCGGCCCGAGCTGCCCGAGGCCATCGACCGGGTCATCTCCAGGGCGCTAGCTAAGTCCCCGGCCGAGCGGTTCCCGACCTGCATGGACTTCGCCGCCGCCCTGCGCGCCGCCAGCGTCGCCGAGCCGCCTGGCCCGCTCGGTCCGCCCGGAGCGGTCAGGACGCCGACTGAGCGGGCCCGCCACCGGCCCCAGCCGACGCCCGTCGATCCGCTGGCGGCGGCCCCCGGCGCCGGTGCCCTGGCGGCATCGGCTGGGCCGCCTGGGCCGCCTGCGCAGTGGGGACGGGCCGCGGCGTCGGCCGACGCCCAGCCGGGCCAGGGCGACGCGCCCGGCTCGTCGCCCAGTGCCGCCCCGACCCGCCCGGGCGGTCGGCCGTCTGCCTGGGGCCAGGACACTCAGGACGGCCACGCCGATGTTGGTGATCGGCCTTCATCGTGGGAGCAGGGCCAGGGCGAATCGTCCGCTGCGGCCGAGGCGGGCCTGACCGGCCTGGTAAGCCGGCCGTCAGCGTGGGGTAAGGGCGAGGCGCAGAGTCCGGCCGATCCATCTCGGGCTGGGCAGCCGGGCCACAGTGGCCAGGCAGATGGGTCCGCCGCCTGGGGCCAGGGCGATCTGGCCAGCCAGGGCGGACCGCCCAGTGTCTCCAGGCCCGGCCAGACCGGCGCAGCGGGCTTGCCCTCCGCGTGGGGCCAGGGCGGACCGCCCAGCGTCTCGCAGCCCGGCCAGACCGGCGCGGCGCCCCTGCCTGCCGCCTGGGGTCAGAGCGCGCAGAGCCCGGCCAGCACGCAGGAGAGCCCGCCTCAGGCACCAGGCGCCAGCCAGCCGGGCCAGCCCGACATAGCCCGCCAGGCCGCGCTCTGGGGCCGGGAGGCGCAGCCCGGGCAGGCCGCCCGCTGGGGCCAGGCCGCCCGGCTGGGCCAGGCGGACCTGTCCGCCGCGCCGACCTCCGGCATGCCGCCCGTACCCGCCGGTCTCCTACCGCTCGGGATCGCCCGCCGCGCCACCGCAGCAATCATCGGACTCGCCCTGGTCGGCGTCGCCCTGGCCCGCCTCGGCCGCCGCGAATCCTGCGTCGTCCGTACCCCAGCCCGCGAGCCCGGCGCCCTGGTCATCCCCGCCCGGCGCGGGCGGCTTGTACCGCCCTGGCTCCGGGGGTCCGTCCGACCGGCAGGTCCAGCCGGACCTCTACCGGTCGGCGCCGGTCCCCGCGCCCACCGCACCCCGGCCCAGGGCGCGCAAGCGCCGCCGCGGCCCCGGTGCGGCTCTCGGCATCGCGGCCGGGATTGTCGTCCTGATCGCGCTGGCCGCGCTCGGCTACAAGCTGGTGAATCACGGCAAGGCGACCAATATCGGCGCCGCATCGGCGACCCGGACCGTCCCGGTGCCGCCCCCGACCGCGCCCGCGGCCGTGGTGCGGGCCTACTTCGCGGCGATCAACCACCACAACTACGGCCTGGCCTGGCGCCTGGGCGGCAAGAACACCGGTAGGTCAAAGGCCGAGTTCGTGAGCGGTTTCGCTGGTACCGCCCATGACAGCGTGCGCATCCTGGGCCAGTCCGGCGACAGCGTCAGGGCCCGGGTGATCGCACGGCAGACCAATGGCACCCGGAAGTTCTTTCAGGGGACCTACCGGGTCGTCGACGGCGCGATCGTGCACTCCCACATCCGCCCGGTGCTCCGCTGATCAGCCTGCTCGCCAGGCGGACCGCAAAAGGAACTGGCCAGGAGCGTGCGCTCCTGGCCAGCCTCAGATCCTCGTGATCAGCCTCGGGTCAGCTTCCGGTAAGTGACCCGGTGCGGCCGGGCCGCCTCCGCGCCGAGCCGCTCGATCTTGTTCTTCTCGTAGGCCTCGAAGTTGCCCTCGAACCAGAACCAGTTCGCGCCGCCCTCCCAGGCCAGGATGTGGGTCGCGATCCGGTCCAGGAACCACCGGTCGTGGCTGGTGATCACGGCACAGCCGGGGAACTCCAGCAGCGCGTTCTCCAGCGACGAGAGCGTCTCCACGTCCAGGTCGTTGGTCGGCTCGTCTAGCAGCAGCATGTTGCCGCCCTGCTTGAGCGTCAGGGCCAGGTTGACCCGGTTCCGCTCACCGCCCGACAGCACGCCGGCCAGTTTCTGCTGGTCGCCGCCCTTGAACCCGAACGCGGCCACATAGGCCCGGCTCGGGATCTCCGTCTTCCCGACGCGGATGTAGCTCTCGCCGTCCGAGATCGCGTCCCAGACGTTCTTGTCCGCCGCGATCCGGCCCCGGCTCTGGTCGACATAGGAGATGTCGACCGTCTCGCCGACCCGGATCGAGCCGCTGTCCGGCTGCTCCTCGCCGACGATCATCTTGAACAGCGTTGTCTTGCCGACACCGTTCGGGCCGATGACACCCACGATGCCGTTCGGGGGGAGGCTGAAGCTCAGGTCCTCGATCAGCATGCGGTCGTCGAAGCCCTTGTTCAGCCCGCTGACCTCGACCACCAAGCTGCCCAGGCGGGGACCCGGCGGGATCTGGATCTCCTCGAAGTCCAGCTTGCGCTGGCTGTCGGCCTCGGCGGCCATCTCCTCATACCTGGTCAGCCGGGCCCGGCTCTTGGCCTGCCGCGCTCGGGGGCTGGACCGGACCCACTCCAGCTCATCCTCCAGGCGCTTGCGGCGCTTGACGTCCTTCTGGCCCTCGACCTTGATCCGGGCCGCCTTGGACTCCAGGTAGGTGGAGTAGTTGCCCTCGTAGGGATAGGCATGGCCCCGGTCCAGCTCGAGGATCCAGCCCGCCACGTTGTCCAGGAAGTACCGATCGTGGGTAACCGCCACGACCGTTCCCGGATACTTCTCCAGGTGCTGCTCCAGCCACAGCACGCTCTCGGCGTCCAGGTGGTTGGTCGGCTCGTCCAGCAGCAGCAAGTCAGGCTGGGACAGCAGCAGCCGGCACAGCGCCACGCGGCGCCGCTCCCCACCGGACAGCACCGTCACGTCGGCATCGGGCGGCGGGCAGCGCAGCGCGTCCATCGCCTGCTCAAGCTGGCTGTCCAGGTCCCACGCGTTGCTATGGTCCAGCTGCTCCTGGAGCTTGCCCATCTCCTCCAGCAGCGCGTCTGAGTAGTCGGTCGCCATCTGCTCGGCGATCTCGTTATAGCGGTCGAGGAGGGCCTTGGTCTGCGCTACGCCCTCTTCGACGTTGCCCAGGACGGTCTTGCTCTCGTCCAGGGCAGGCTCCTGCGCAAGCAGTCCCACCGTGAATCCCGGCATCAGCCGCGCCTCGCCGTTCGAGGGCTGCTCAATCCCGGCCATCATCTTCAGCAGCGTTGACTTTCCGGTGCCGTTAGGCCCCAGAACGCCGATCTTCGCCCCCGGCAGGAACGCCAGCGTCACGTCGTCGAGAATGACCTTGTCGCCGTGTGCCTTGCGCACACGGCTCATCTGATAGATGAACTCTGGCATGTAGACAAGGGTAGGGGCAGCGCGCCGGGCTTCGGACCACCGCCGTCACCCTGGCCGGTCCAGCTGGGCTGAGCCTGCGCATGAGCCCCGGCGCGCCACCCGGCTGAGCCCGCGCGGGCGACCGTACCTGGACCCGGCCGGGATCGGGGGAAGCCCCGGCCGGGCCCCGCCAACGCCGGGTCAGAAGGGCACCGCAGCCGACGCCGCCTCCTCCGTGAGCGAGTCCACGGCCGCCTCGTCGAACGCCCCGCTGCCCCCGCTGTCCGCGCCGTCCGCGTCGTCGGCGTCGTCCGTGTCGTCCCGGTCGCTCGCCCCGTCCTCGTCTCCGGCGGCCAGTGCGCCCCGCTCCGAGAGGCCCGTGATGCCGGCGAACGCGTCCGTGTCCACGCCGCCCTGACCGGTCTCGATCTCCTGGAACTGCGCCGCTGTCAGCCCCGTCTGCGGCCGAACGCGCTGGAACTGGGCCACCCCTCGGTTCAGGTCATGGCCGATGGAGATGGCGTCCACCTCGACGGCGGTCCGCTTGGCACCGTTCTTGTCCTCGTAATCCCGCACGATGAACCGGCCCCTGACGATGACCGGGTCGCCCTTGCGCAGGCAGGTGGCGGCGTTCTCGGCCAGCTTCCGGTAGAGGCGCACGCTCAGGAACGAGGTGCCCGCGTCCTTCCACTCACCGGTGACCCGGTCGATCAGGCGCGGGGTCCAGGCGACGCGCATGGTCAGGCTCGGGATCCCGGTGCGGGTCTCGCCGATCTGGGGCTGGGTGGCGACATAGCCATTCAGGCTGATGTGCGCATCGTTGAACATCGGACCTCCTGGGCCGTCGGCGCCGGCGGCTCGGTGCCGCCGGTTCTGCCACCACCGTCTCCGGCGGGGCCCAGCTCGGGCCGCTCAGTATCGGCGCCTGTGGATAACCTCGGCCGTCCGGCGGTCCTGTGGACGGCCGCAGCCGCGATGGCAGCCGCGTGTGCCAGCCTGAGCGCAGGCCAGACCTGAGGTCAGGAACTCGCTCGGAAGAAGGAGGGAAGGACCAGGGGAGGGAGGACAGCGACACAGCGACACAGCGAGTGTCAGGCAGCAACCAGCTCCGAGGGCTGGGCGATGACGTCGACCATGGCACCGTTGCGCATGACGGTGATGGCCAGCGGGCGGCCGATCGCCTCGGCGAACATCAGCCGCTGGAGATCCTGCGCGCTGGCGACAGGATTGCCGCCCGCGCTGAGCAGGAGGTCGCCGGTGTGCAGTCCGGCTCGCGCGGCCGGGCCGCCGGGGACTACCTCGGCCACGCGCAGGCCCTCACTCCGGCCGAACCGCTCCCGCATCGCGGCCGGCACCGGCGCGGGGACGCAGACCAGGCCGAGGTAGGCCCGGCGGACCCGGCCGTCGCGGATCAGGGCGGAGATGATCCGGCGGGTGGTGGCGTTCACGGGCACGGCCAGCCCGAGGCCGACCCCGGCCACCGCCGTGCTGATACCGACGACGTGCGCGCTGGAGTCGGCTAGGGCACCGCCGGAGTTGCCGGGGTTGAGGGCGGCGTCGGTCTGGATGACGTCCTCGACGATGCGGGCGGCGGCCCCGCTGCGGGTGGGCAGCGAGCGCCCGAGGGCGCTGACGACGCCGGCGGTGACGGACCCGGCCAGCCCGAGCGGGCTGCCGACCGCCACCACTAGCTGGCCGACGACCAGGTCGTCGGCCTCGCCGAGGGTGGCGGGCGCTGGCGTCGGGCCGTCAGCCCGGAGCACGGCGAGGTCGGACAGGGGATCGGCGCCCACGACGGTGAACGGGGCGCTGGTCCCGTCGGAGAACAGCGCAGTGCCGTGATCGGCGCTCCCGACCACGTGCGCGTTGGTGAGCAGGAACCCGTCGGGGGTGAATACCACCGCCGATCCCTGGCTCTCGCCCCGGCGGCCGCCGTCCTGCGGCACCCGCAGGCTGGCCACCTTCGGTGTTATCTCGGCGGCTACGCCGGCTACGACCTGTGAGTAGCCGTCAAGCCCAGACTCTGATGACATGCTTACAACATTACGACGAAATAGAACGGCTGACACCGCCCGGCGACCCCTTCGCTGTTCACCGATAGGAGAACAGCCCCCGCCCCTCTGCCGGGCCGCCCAGCCGGATCGGCCATTCCGGACCCGCCGGAACGCCGCCGCTTCGGCCGAGCGCGGGCGGCGGCGAAGCGCAGAGGGCCAGGAGCGCCGATATCGGCCCGCGGACGGCAGGACCGGCCGGGCCGGGAGGGCCGCAGGACGGCGGGCCGAGGGGCCGCGGGGTGGAGGCCGGAGCCGGTCCGAGCGGCTAGCTCGGCCGGCCGAGGGCAACGCGCAGCTCGGCGCGGAAGCGGTCCAGCTCCGACAGCTCCTGCTGGGCAGGCGTGACCACCAGCTCCTGGGCCACGCTGGCCATCCGGGCCTGCATGCTCTCCGCGACCTCCTCCTTCTCGCGGGTCGCGGCGTTGCGGACCGCGTTGACGCAGGTGGAGGCGGTGAGCCAGCCGAGCACGAGCAACGCCGCGATCAGCAGCGCGACGAGCGGCAGCAGACCGACGTCGCGGAACAGGCTCGGCACCCCGCTGCCCGCCTTGAACACGCCGAAGATCACGATGGTGACGACCCAGGCGATGCCGACGATGACGCAGCCGAGCAGCAGGCCCTGCCAGACGCCGATGGCGCGCCACCAGCCCGCGATCTTGTTCTCGGCGGGGAGGGCCTCGTCGATGCGCTGGCCGAGAGCTCCGGGGATGTCGTCGGCACGGGAGCGGATGGCGATCCTGATGGTCTGGGACCAGGGCCTGGGCAGCCCGGGGCTGACCTCGTCGGCGAGCTCGGTCAGGGAGTTGTCGATCTCGGCTTGCTGGGCTCCGGACGGCCCGGCGGTCACCCCGCGCAGCTCGGCCCAAAGCCGTCCGAGCTTGATCTTGCGGACCGGGTCGCGCTTGGTGAGCCGCTCGAACAGCCAGCTCACGGGCCAGCCGACGAAGTCGACGGCGCGCAGCTCGCGGGCGCTCTGGAGCGCGTCGCCGATGGCGGACACCCCGGCCGCCTTGGCGAACGAGACGGCGAGCCGGCCGGGCGATGCGGCCAGGATGGCGGCGGCGGTCCGGCTGTCCACGGCCCGGCGGCTGCTGCCAGCACCGGGACCGGACCCGGCGTCGGCCGCCTGCGAGGCCGGGGAAGGTCCGGGGGTACCGTCATCGGCCTGCGGTTCCTCCCCGGCGTAGGGCAGGAACCGGGCGGCGACGGCGTCCACGTCGGCGGAGATGCGGGCGGCGGTCGCGCGGCGGGCCGAGACGGTCTCGGCGAGGAGCCGGCGCAGCGCGCCGACCCCGGCCCCGGTGGTAGCCGAGGTGACCAGGATCTGCACGTCCTGCAGGTTCTCGGAGTCGAGCAGCCGCCGCAGGTCCTGCACGCACTCGTCGACCTGCTCGGGGGCCAGCATGTCGGACTGGTTCAGCACGACGGCGATGACCTCGGCGTGACCGGCCATCGGGACCAGGAAACGCCGGTGCACAGCCGCGTCGGCGTACTTCTGCGGGTCCAGCACCCAGACCATCAGGTCGCTCAGCTCGACCAGGTGATCGACCTGGTCGCTGGCGTGCGCCATCACCGAGTCGTGGTCGGGCATGTCCAGCAGGACCAGCCCGTTCATGCCGTCCTCGCCGCTGTCCAGGGCGCTGGCCCGGGCGTAGCGGTAGCGGCGCGGCACGCCCAGCCATTCGAGCAGCGAGCCGGACCCGGCCACGCCCCAGACGCAGGCGTGCACCTCCCTGGTCACCGGCCGGGTCACGCCGACGGTGGAGAAATCCGCCCCGGCCAGCCGGTTGAACAGCGATGACTTGCCGCTGCCGGTGCCGCCGGCCAGCGCCACGACGGTGTGCTCCGACGACAGCCGCAGCCGCTGGCCGGCCCTGGCCAGCAGCGCGTCGGCGTCATCGAGCAGGTCCCGGCTGATGCCGTCGGCGCCGCTGCGGGCCGAGCCGATCTGGACGAGCCTGGCCAGCGCGCCGAGCCGGGCCGACAGCTCGCTCACGATCCGGAAGGGCATGGCCCGGGGCTCGCCGATGGTCGCGTCGGTGACGGCGGGCATGGTGCGAGGGCCGTCCGGCGGCCAGGCCACGGCGTGCTCCTCGTCGGCCTGGCCGCCCGCCACGGGGCCTCTGGCGCCGGTCATCGGGCCGCCTCGAGGGCCTGGCTGGCCGCCAGGAGCTGTCGTGCGACGGTCTCGTCGGGCACCCCGGCGGCGTCAATGACCTGGCCGAACCGGGCTAGCTCGGCGTCGAACACGGCCGCCACCCGGTCGTGCAGGTCCTGCCGCGCCCGGTTGGTGAGGTCGCGCAGCTGCCCGCTGCCGAACAGCGAGCTGAGCAGCTGCTCCGGCCCGGCCCCGACGCCGTCGGCCGAGCCGGCGCCCGCGTCGGGCCCGGCCGCGCCGACGGCGGCCCTGGCCGGGGCTCGGGTCCCGAGCACGCTGATCATCAGCACCAGGGCCAGCGGCTCGTGGTCGAAGGAGACCACCCGGGCGATGGAGCGCTTGGTGACGTTCTCGGCCTGGACGAGCTCGAGTACGCGGTCCTGCCAGCCCCGGACCAGCTGCCGGGCCTGGGCGGGCAGCTCATGCGAGGGCCGGGCCAGGGCCTCGGCGTCGGCCGGCGGGGCCGGCTCGGTGGCGGGAGCCTTGTCGGTCAGCCCGAGGTCGGCCAGGGCGAGAGCCAGGTAATCCGAGGCGGCGCTGGGCCCGGCCTCGGCCGCGGCGGCCAGCTCGGTGAGCAGCGCCTCGCCCGACGGATGCTCGTGCAGGCGGCTGACCGCCTGCTCGGCGGCCTTGGCCGCGGTGGCGGTGATCAGCGACTCGAGGCTGGTGCGCAGCGCGGCCCGCAGCGCTCCGGCCCTGGCCGGCAGCCGCTTCTTCTTGGCCTTGCTGGCGGAGCTGCGGCCCCGCCGTACCTGGAGGGTGCGCATGAGGTCGCCGGTGCCGGCGAAGTCCTGCCAGCGGGCGAGTACCTCGCCCTGCATCAGCGACCCGTCCCTGGCCGCCTGGTCGATCTCGGCCCGGCCGGCATCGTAGGCGGACTGGACCGCCTGAGCCAGCTCGCGACGCAGGGTGAGCTGGGTCTCGGCCTGGGCGGCCAGCGCGGGGATCCGGATCCGGAAGGTGTCCAGCATGCCGGACATGGTCTGGGTCAGCACCGCCACCCGCCGGTCGTCACCCGACGCCGTCTCCTCCAGCCACTCCCGGACCGGCCGGGCGATCTCGGTGGGCAGCATCGAGTCGGTCACGAACGTCTCGGCGATCAGGAAGCGCCGCATGCCGGTCAGCCCGTTGGCCTCGAGCATGGCGTCGAAGTGGGCATTGAGCTGCGGCGCGGCCGAGGGCGGCACCCGGGAGAGCACGACGGCCAGGGCGGCGGCGCGGTCCCGCGCGTCCTGGAGCAGTTCCCAGACCGTGGCGTCGGCGTAGCGGCGGGCCGAGGTCATGAACAGCCACAGGTCCGAGGCGTCCAGGAACTGGTGGGCGAAGTCGCGGTGCGCCTTGACCACCGAGTCGATGTCCGGGGTGTCCAGCAGAGCGACGCCCTTGGGCATGCCCTCGCTGGCCGCCAGCACGAGCAGGCCGTCCCGGCCCGGCATGGCCAGGCCCTGCTGCCGGACCCGGGGCAGGGTGGGCAGGAAGACGTTCTCGGCGAACCAGTGGGCGTCGCTGGGGTGGCAGGCGAGCACCGGGCTGTTGGTGGTGGGCCGGCGGATGCCGGTCTGGCTGACCTGCCTGCCGACCAGGCTGTTCATCAGCGTGGACTTGCCGGCCCCGGTGGAGCCGACCAGCGCGACGAGGATGGGCGCGCCGGACTGGCGCAGCCGGGGCAGCAGGTAGTCGTCGATCTGGCTGAGCAGCTTGCGCCGCTCGGCCCTGGCGTCGGCCACGCCCGGCGCCTCCAGCAGCAGCGGCACCGTGACGATCGGGTGGCGCAGGCTGAGCAGCGCGGCCTCCAGTCGCCGGGCGTCCACCTTGACGTAGGGCTCGGTCGGCGCGCCGGGATCGGGCGACTCTGCTCCGGCCGGGCCGCTGTCACCGGGGGCCGGCCTGGCGCCGCGCCCGCGCGCGGAGCGCTGCCCGCCGAGCCGGGACTAGCGCTGGCCGAGCCGGGCCGGCCTGCTGCCTGTCGGCCAGGCCCGGCCTCCTTCTCCCGGGCCGGGCTGTGCTCCGGAGGTCCGCTGCCACGGGGCGTGCTCGCCTGAGCGACCGGGCCGGGATCCGCGGACGGGCCGGCATGCGTGCCCCGGCGCGGGGCGGCGGTCCTGGCCCCGGCCGCGTGCACGCCTACCGGGTGCGCTCCGCCGGCATGCGCGCGGCCGGCTCGTCGCTGTCGGGACGGGAGCCCGCGGCGTGCGCACCGGCGGCATGGGCGCCGCCGGTAACGGAATCGGCGGGCTGACCGCTACCCGACTGAGCGCTCGCGGACTGGCCGCTCGCGGACTGAGCGCTCGCGGACTGGCCGCTCGCGGACTGGCGCCGCCCGCCTGCACCGGGCCGTCGTGGGCCCCGCCAGCGTGGCCGCCACCGCTGCCGCCGGGATCCCCGGCCGCAAGGGCGCCACCGGACTCGGGGGCGGGCATGGCGGCACCGCCCGTGCCGCCCGCCGACACCGGCACAGTGCTCGCGCCCTGTCCCTCAGTCATGCTCCCGGGCCTCCTGCCCAGTTGGGACGCCCCGTCCGCCGCTCCTACCAGGTTCAACTTCCGTGCGCCGGATCATCTGCGCCGGCTCTCCGCCCCTAGCCGCCGCTGTGCCCGGTTCCTGTGCTGCCGGCGTCACCTAGCCCGCCAGGGGCGCCATCCCAGTGCTCAGGTGGCGACAGTATCCGGTATCCGGCCTTGGGGCTATTGTGCGCCGCGAGGGAAGATTACCCGCAGCGACCGCTCAATCAGGGGCTGTCGGGTGAGTAAAAAGTGACTCATTCGGGCTAGTTCGCCGGAATCGCGCCCCCAGCACCCGCCCGCGCCGCCCATCGTGAGCTCAGCGACCGGATCCGGGCTCATCCGCTGCCGGCCGCCCAGTCGCCCTCAGTCAGGCCCGGCGGCACGTCCGCCTCCCAGCCGGGCTGCGATCCGCCGCTGGCGGCGGCCAGCAGCGCGCCGAGCGCCGCGACCGCCACCGCCGGACCGCCCTTCTCCGACACGTTGCTGACCGACCGCAGGCCGCTGGCCCGCAGGGCGTCCTTGGCCTCGGCCGCGCCCACGAAGCCGGCCGGCAGCCCGACCACGAACGCGGCCTCCACGCGCCGGGCGAGTATCTCCTGGAGCGCCTCGGCCGTGCCGCCGACCACCCAGACGGCGCCGGGACCCGCCTCGCCGAACGCGAGCCGGACCGCGGCCGCCGCCGGGCTGATCGCGGCGGTCCTGGCCAGCCGGGCCGTCAGCGGCTCTGCGATCTTGGAGATCACCGGGTAGTCGGTGATCCCGGCCGCGACCATGGCGCAGTCCGCGATCACCGGGGCTCCCGCGGCCAGGGCCGCGACCCCGGCCGCGAGCGAGTCCTCGTCGCAGACCAGGTCGGTGAAGTAATCGAAGTCCGCGCTGGCCTGAATGACCCGCTCGGTGACGTCGCGGCTGAACCGGGGCAGCCGGGAGAGATCTATACGAGACCGCACGATGCGGTACGACTCTTCCTCGGCCGCCCGCGGGTCCGCCGGCGCCCAGCCCGGCTCGGTCACGGCGAAGTCACCTCCTCCCCCGGCACCACAGACCCCCTGAGACATGCTCCCCGGCCGGGAAACCTCCCCGGCGTGCAGCCTCCCAGCATGGCATAGCGAGCCCCGCCAAGACCGGCGTAATCGGCAGGATCGGACCGCCCGGACACGCCCTGAAGTGTTGCGTCGCTGGATAGTCGCTGGATACAGGCCATAGTTGGTTCGCTTGCCTAAGTACATCGATACACTGGCGTGGCGCCCCCCGGTTCGGGTGCGCGCACCTGATGGGAGCTGACCGCGGCGTAGCGGCGCGGCCAGCGAGCAGACAGTGGCAGACAGCGGGCCAGATCATGGCCGCAGGGCGACTTCTGGGCGACGGCCAGACAGAACCCGCCAAATCCAGATATAAATCTTGGCCAGCACTACATCATGCGGAAACGGAGCTGCGGTGGGCGACAGCCATCGTCTCCGGGTCGGTCTGACCTGGGGGACCATGCGGTCCGGCTACGTTTACCGGCCGGGCGCCTTGGAGATCCACTGGGAGATTGACCTTCTCAGGCCACGGCTCTCGCGGGGGCCCCGCGATGGCCATGACGCAGCGGCCGGATGGCTCGGTACCCGGCCTCGTGAGCTGCGGCAAGATTCGTTCAGCACATCCCGGCTCGGCCGGGCGGGCAGCCAGCGACCCTGGCCGGCGGCTCAAGGCACGTTCGATTGGTGACCAACCGGAGCACGACCTCAAGTCGGGCCTGGCAGACAGCGGGGCCCGAATTCGCGGAGGCAGCGTAGTGACAGTAAGCAAGGCAGACGACAACGCCGTTGACAGCGCGGCTAGCCGCGCTTTCGTCGACCAGTACGGCAAGCGGGCCACCGAGCTGCCGCCGCTGGCGATCGTGATCGCCGCCTACAACGAGGAGGGCGCGATCGGCCCGGTCGTCGAGGCCCTTCCGTCGGTCATCTCCGGCCTGGAGGTCGCCAAGATCGTCGTGTCGGACGGCTCGGTCGACTCCACCGTCAAGGACGCCGAGGCGTCCGGAGCGCTCGTCTGCGACGTGCAGGTGAACCGCGGCCAGGGTGCTGCGCTGCGGCTGGGTTACCGGCTGGCCCGCGAGGGCGGGGCCCAGTACATCGTCACCACGGACGCTGACGGCCAGTACAACCCGTCCGAGATCGAGGCGCTGATGGCGCCGATCCTGGCTGGCCAGGCCGACTTCGTGACCGGCTCCCGGACGATGGGCAGCGAGGAGACCAAGGACCCGGTGCGCAAGCTCGGCGTCCGGGTCTTCGCGATCGTCATCAGCGCGCTGACCGGGCAGAAGATCAGTGACACCACGTTCGGGCTGCGGGCGATGCGCTCCGAGGTGACCGGCGCGGTCCTGCTAGAGCAGCCTCAGTACCAGGCCGCCGAGCTGCTCATCGGCGTGATCACCCACGGGTACAAGGTGGTCGAGGTCCCGGCGACGATTCACAAGCGCCAGGTCGGCCACAGCAAGAAGGGGCACAACGCGACCTACGCCCTGCACTTCATCGGCGTGATCTGCCGGACCTGGTGGCGCGAGCGTCAGCGCCGCGCCCGGGGCTGACCGCCATATTCCGCGGGGGCCGGCGCCGGCTCGTCGTCAGCCCGGTGGCCGACCCCGCCCTGCTGGGCCGCCTGCTCCTCGGCCTCAGCCAGCTGCTGGCTGGGGCTGAGGACCTGGGCGGCCCTCGCCTTGTTGCCGTGGCTCGCGAACAGCACGTAGTGGAAGATCACGAAGCGGGCCACGAACGTAAAGCAGTTGGCCAGGAAGTACGCGCCGTTGATGAAGGCCACGTGCTCGAGCGAGCCGTGATGCATGTGGCGGGACAAGATGCTCGCCTCGTGGCTGACGAACGACAGGAAACTCCACGCGGCCACCGACACGATCCAGAACGGCAGCGTCTCGCGGAGCAGGTCCGGGCGGCCCTTGCGCTCCCACGCCCAGCGGCTCAGCACGTAGCTGACGCCCGCGCCCACGATGGAGGCCACGAAGGCGGCGACGCCGGCGGTGACCTGCCAGATGCCGACCAGGGCCGCCAGGGTGATCTGGCTGGAGGCCAGCGCGGCCAGCGACACCGGCACGAACCGCATGAACCGCTTCCCCGCCTCACTCTGGAGCTTGCTCCGGAGCGGTCCGGGAACCAGGTCCCACGCGGCGTTGCCGATCTTGCTATGAGCTCCAGCCATGGAAGTCCCCATTAAGCGCGCTTTCGGGTCAGTGAGACACGTATACAGTACGGGAACCGAACGGCCGCTTGGCCGGGATCCCCATATGCCCTGCCCTGGTTCCGCCACCTGAATCATGGCGGACACGAGCCCGCGATCGCGCGGCGGGCCAGGTAGGAGTATGCGCGAGGCTGAGCTCGCCCGCCTCGGGTTCTCGTATTTCCGCCCTGGCACGACCCCACGGCCCGCCGGGCAGACCGCCCGGAACGCACGCGCCGGCCGCGACTGACCACAGGCAGCGCGGCGTCACCTCAGGTGGCCGCCCAGGGACTGCGGCACCTGCCACCGGGCACCCGACGAGGACGCTGCCCATAGGCCGCCATGTACCCCCTTCCAGAACACCTCGAACGGCCCTCCGCCCATTCCGGCCGCCGCGAACGGCACGGACCCGAGCTTGCCGGTGGAGACCCGGGCCGGAGGACGCCAGCGCCCGCCGGCCTTGTAGGTCAGTTCCCACAGGCGGCCGCGACTGCCGCGGAAGAATACCCGCGCGGTGTTCTGCGCGGCGGCCGGCCACGGGGCACCGCTGATCACGCCGCCCAGGTTGCGCGGGACCCGGGGCTGATGACCGGGGCTCAGGAACGCCGACCAGACGTGGTGCGGGCTGGTCGAGCCGCGCCAGACCACGTCGACGGCCCCGCTGGGCAGCGCCGTGGCGTGCGGGGCGCCGCCCATCGGGCCCATGCCCAGGCTGGCGGGACGGCTCCAGCCCTGGCCCAGGCGACGCGTGACGCGCCACAGCGTCCGGCCGGGGCCCGCGCCCTCCCAGAAGACCTGGACCACGCCGTAGCGGTTCTCGACCGGCGCCGGCAGGCCGTCCAGGTGCCCGCCCAGGCGCTGCGGGCCGCTCCAGCCCCGGCCGGGGCTGTACTGGCCGTGCCACAGGTGGTTGTCGGCCGAGCCCTTCCAGAACACGTCGATGACCCCGTTGGGCTGGGCGACGGCTCGCGGCACGCTGCCCAGGTCGCCCATCGCCGCGATCTGCTGCGGCCGCTGCCAGCGGTCCCCGACCCGGCGCACCAGCCACAGAGCGCCGCCCCGGCCCCGGTAGAAGACGTCGATGATGTTGCTGCCCACCGCCACCACTGAGGGCTGGCCGGTGAGTTCGCCGCCCATGTCCACCGCGGGCTGCCAGTGGCCCTGGCGGGCGCGGGCCCGGCGCCACAGGTGATGGTCGGCTCCCTCGTAGAAGACCGCGGAGGACTCGGCGGCCTGGCTGCCCTCCATGGTCCCGCCCGGCACGGGCAGGCTGATGTCCATGTAGTCCTCGTCCACGTCGATGGTGGCGCCGCCGTAGGTCTGGGTGTCATTGCCGCTGAACTGGTGCAGGCGGTGACTAAGCGGCCACGCCTTTCGCTGGTAAACGCTGTCGGACACGTTGCGGGAGCCATTCCACAATGCGTCATAGATGGCATCGGGCATGGCATAGGCGCCTCGTCCGTATTGCCGGGACAGGTCGATAATTCCCGACCGGGAACTGCTGTAGACGCCGGAGAGGTAATTCAGCCGGTGCAGCGCCTGCGTCCAGGCGGAAAGGAATCGCAATGCCGCCCCGGTTGCCCTGGCCGGATATGCCTCCATGTCGTAGTAGATCGGCGTGCGCGGGCCGAAGCCCAGGCGCTGGGCCTGCGTGACGGCGTCCGCGGCGGCCCTGGTGCCCTGGGCGGCCGGGTTGCTCAGCTCGCCGAACGCGGCCTGCGGGCCCGCGTACATGGGGAAGAACTTCCACCCCGCGCCCGCCTCGCGGCGCACCCAGCCAGCCGTGAGGTTGCTCTGGTCGCAGGCCCGGTCCGAGCCTCCGATGTAGATGCCGACCGCGCGGTAGGGCGAGTGCCGCCGCCACTGCCGCATGTGGCCGGCGCTGGGCGCCGCGCAGGAGTCGAAGCCCAGCCCGCGGAAGTTGGCCACGTCGGCCGGCAAGGTGGGCCGCCGCACGGGCACGGCCCTGCCGGACGCCGAGGCGGCCTGACGGGCCAGCCTGCTGGCGGTGGCGGTCAGCACCGCCGCCCGGCCGGGGACGGCCGGAGCCGGGGCGGCGGGCTGGCCCGCGGCGGGCTGGCTCGGGGCGGACGTGCCCTCGGCCGCGTCCAGCAGGGCCGGGTTGGACAGCACGATCTGCGGCGCGGGCAGGTCAGCCCGGCTCAGCATGGTGTAGATGACGTTAGGGTCACGGTCGAAGGTCGCGCTGATCCGGACCCGCGGCGCGGTCGCCGTGATCTGGCGGGACACCGGGTTCTCCGTGGCGGAGCGCCGGGCCGCTGCCGGGCCGGTCTGGATCACGACCGACTCGGTGGTCCCGAACAGCCAGCTCGGGCAGGACTGGTCCGGGCCCGGGCCGCCCAGGTACACGGCGTGCTGGTCGAACCGCACGCAGGTATGCGGGTGCAGCGCCTCGTCGATGACCGGCCAGGACGCGGGCACGTCGAAGGTGTAGCCCTGGTACAGCACCTGCTTCAGGCCCGCGGCCGGCCCGGCCGCCGCCGGGCCCGCGCCCGCGGCCAGCATGAGCCCGCCGGCCAGCAGGCTGGCCGCCAGGGCGGACGCCTGACGCGTGATCCTGGACCGCCGAAAAGCGCGCATGCAGCAGCGCATGACTCGCGTAAACCTCCCCCGTTATGCGCCCAGTCCCCCGACTGGACGCTTAACACCGCGACGGTGGTTATTACCTGCTGCTGGCCATTCGGCCGCGGTGTTATGGGAATTCAGGTTAGTTGGCGGCCACGTCATGAATCGGCCCGACGCGCCGGCCATGGTCTTATTCAGCGGGCAAAAGGGCGCCCAAAGGAGTTACCCGGCGGCGAGTGGCCGCCGGGTCGGCGAGTGGCCCGGACAACCTCTGTTAGGGATAACGAAAGGCCCGGCGCGAAGCGGCCGCGGCTAACTGACCGCGGCGCCCGGACGGGAGGCCTTTCTGGCCACGGCCAGCTGCACGCGGCGGCGCAGCATGACGCGCTCGGCCAGGGTCCACCAGGTCGTGGTCAGCAGGTAGAGGCCCGCGGCCAGCGGGACGAACATCGCGATGACCACGGTGGTGAACGGGATGAGCCTGGTCACGGCGGTCAGGGCCCGGTTCTGGGCGGCCGCGGCGTCGGTCGTGGCTGCCTTGGCCGCGGGGACGGCGGACTGGGCGGCGGCGGACTGGGCGGCGGCGGCGGCCCGGCTGGCCAGCCGGACGGACAGCCAGCCGCCCAGGGCGAGCAGCGCGAACAGGCCGAGATAGACCAGGCCGTGCGCGGTGAGCGGGCCGGCGTTCAGCCAGTTCGAGCCGAGCGGCGCGCCGAGCAGGTGGTGGGCCAGCAGCCGGTTGGGCTGACCGCCGACGGAGTGGGACAGGAACAGCCGGTACACCACGCTGAAGAAGGGCAGCTGGACCAGCAGCGGCAGGCAGCCGAGCAGCAGGCCGCCGCCTTCGCGCTGGTAGAAGGCGGCGAGCTCGCGCTGGAGCCGGTCGGGCTGGCTGGCGTAGCGGCGGCGCAGCTCGGCGATCTGAGGCTGAAGCCGGGCCTGGGCGGCCTGGCCGCGCAGGCCGTAGTAGCTGAGCGGGAGCAGCAGCAGGCGGACGGCCAGGGTGAACGCGACGATGGCCGCGGCGGCCGCGAGGGAGCCGGCCACCGGCGCGAACGCGCTGGCCAGCGTGGTGACGAGGTGATAGGCGACGCTGATGCCAGCGTCGAGGAATCCGAGCATGGGAGCACCCTCCAGCGGGTCGGGACGACGGGAACGGCTGGAGGCGGCCGGCTGGAACGCCGCAGCCCGGCACCGGCCCGCGCGGCGCCGCGAGCACGGGGCTCAGGGCGCGCGTCAGCGCGGGGCGTGCGCGGGGGGATTCAGGCGGAGGTCAGGCGGCCGCCAGGGCCACCTGTCCGGGTGCTCTTGGCCGCGGGCGGCCAGCGGCATCGGGATCCCGCTGCCGCTGGAACGCGGCTGACCAGGCCTTCTCGCGCAGGGCCACGACACGGCCGGTGAGCGGGCCGGCGAGGACCGCGAGGCTGGCCCGGTAGGCCAGCAGTGCGACGGCCATGCCGACGAGCGCGAAGGCGGTGAGGGCGAGCAGATCACGCGGGCTGGCCAGGGCCAGCCCGAGCCCGCAGGCGTAGGCGACGAGCTGGGTCAGCTCGAGGCTGGGACGCATGGCGGCTCCCCTTCGGGGCGCGCCGCCGTGGCGGCGGCGCTGGTTCCGTCATCGAGACTACCGCCGCCCAGTGAGCGGCCATAGGGCGTCAGGCGGCCCGGCGGCGGGCGAACCGAGATAGCGGGCGCCGGGTCAGCAGCCCGGCGCCGGCGCCGATCGCGAACCCGGCGACCACATCGGACGGGTAGTGCACGCCGGTGACCACCCGGGACGCGCCGACGGCGGCAGCGAGTGCGCCGATGGGCACGGCCAGCACGGGCAGCTCCAGCGCGGTGCCGGTCGCGAACGCGGCGGCCGACGCGGCGTGGCCCGAGGGAAAGGAGGTGGTGTGCGGCCCGCGGGACAGCCGACGGGCCTCCGGCACCTCGGCGGCGGGCCGGGCCCGCCCGGTGAGGCCCTTGCCGATCACGTTGCTGACCGTGCTGGCCACCGCCACGCTGGCCAGTCCCTGCGCGGCGGCCCGCCGGGCGCGCCCGCTGCCGGTCAGCGCGAGGCAGGCCGCGATGCTCAGCCACAGCACGCTGTGGTTCGCGGCCTGGCTCAGCCGCGGCATGGCCTCATCGAGGGCGGGCGACTGGATCGCGGAGATCCGCGCCATGATCTTCCGGTCGATGGCCCCGACCCGCCCGCGCAGCGGCAGCCGGAAGCCGGCCCTGGCGGGCGGGACCGGCCCGGCGCTGGTGCTGGTGCTGGTGCTGCTCATTGCAGTGATCATCCCCCCGGCGGCGGCCGTTATCCGCGCGGGCCCCTGGGGCCCCGGGCCAGCCGCAGCGAGCGGCGGTCAGCCGGTGCCGGCGAAGGCGATCAGGGCGACCGACGCGGCGGCCAGGCCAAGGCCCGCGATCCGGATCTTGGTGATCCGCTCGCCCAGCACGAGCCGGGCCAGCAAGATCGTCGAGGCCGGGTAGAGCGAGGTGATCACTGCCGTCACGGCCAGCAGGCCCGCGTGGGTGGCCACGAAGTAGCACAGCGTCCCGCCCGCCCCGGTCACCCCGGTCAGCACGGCCAGCCAGCTGGCCCGCCCGCGCGGGAGCCGCAGCTGGCCCCGGGCCACGCCGAGCACGCTCACGAAGGCCAGCCCGGCTAGCTGCGCGATCACGGCGGGCCACAGGTCGCTGCCGGAACCGGCCCGGTTGAGGCCGATGAACAGCACCCCGAACCCGGCCCCGGCCGCCAGTCCGTACAGCACCCCGGCCAGATGCCGCCCCGACCCGCCTTCGCGTCCGCCACCGCCGTCGCCGTCGGCTGCTGCGCCTGAGGCGGAACCCTCCGAGGTGGCCGGGGCCTCGGCGGTGTCGGAGGACGGCGGGCTGGCCGAGACGGCGACGATGGCGGGCAGGGCCAGGGCGATCCCGGCCAGGGCCAGGCCGCCGGGATGCTCGCCGAACAACAGGCCTGCCAGCACCGAGAACGCGGCCGTCGCGACGGCGCTGAGCGGCGCGGCCACGCTGAACGCGGCGTGGCGGAAGCCCAGGTACAGGGCCATGGCCCCGCCTATGCCGCCCACCCCGGCGGCCACCGCCCAGCCGACCGAGGCCGACGACGGCGTCCCCGTGCTGACCCAGGGCACCACCAGCAGCATGAGAAGCACGCTGGCCGCCTCGGCCACTACGGTCACCCGGATCACGCTGGCCTCACGGGACGCCAGGCCGGCGGCGAAGTCCGAGCCGCCGTAGCCCAGGGCCGCGGCCAGCGCCAAGACGATGGCTAGCACGCTGAAGCCGCCGGGCCGGTCAGACGGTGGGTCATGGACCGACCCTAAGCGTGATCTCCCCTGACCAGCCAGATGATTAGTTTCCGTTCGGCAAGTACCCCGCGTAACCTGCCTGTGCGGGCAGCGGGAGGGGTGACAGGGCGGGCATGCGGGTCGGGCAGATCGTCATTGACGTTGCGCCGCTGCGGGAGAGCCGCGATTTCCGCTGGCTGTTCGCGGGCCGGTTCGTCTCCAACGCGGGTAACGCGGTCGCGGTCACGGCGGCCAACTGGCAGGTCTTCGGGCTGACCCATTCCTCGCTGGCGGTGGGCCTGCTGACGCTGGCCGACAGCGCGGGGATGCTGGTCGGCCTGCTGGCGGGCGGCATGCTGGCCGACCGGCACGACCGGCGCAAGCTGCTGATCGCGGTCCGGCTGCCGCAGGCCCTGCTGTCGCTGCTCATGCTGGTCAACAGCGTGCTGCCGCACCCAGGGCTGTGGCCGATCTATGCGCTGACGCTGGGCATCGGCCTGCTGTCGGGGCTGGGCAGCCCGGCCGCCACCGCCGTGGTGCCCGCGCTGGTCGGCCCGCGCCAGCTGGCGCCGGCGGTCGCGCTCAACTCGGTGGGCGGCCAGCTGGGCAACCTGGTCGGCCCGGCGTTCGGCGGCATCCTGATCGCGGGGCCTGGCCTGGCCGTCTGCTACGGGATCGACGCGGCGGCATTCGCGGTGTTCGCGCTGTCGATGCTGCTGGTCCGGCCGCTGCCGCCGACGGTGCGGGCGGAGCGGCCGGGGCTGCGCTCGCTGGCGGCCGGGTTCCGGTTCGTCCGCCGCAGCGGGGTGGTCGGCGGGATGCTGCTCATCGACACCAACGCGATGATCTTCGGGATGCCGACGGCACTGTTCCCGGCGCTGGCGGCGGAGCACTTCCACGGCGGGTCGGCCACTTTCGGGCTGCTCACGGCGGCACCGGGCCTGGGGGCGATCATCGGCGGCGCGATCAGCGGCTGGACCGGCCATCTGCGGCGGCCGGGCATGGTCGTCATCGGCGCCGGGATCGTCTGGGGCGGCGCGATCGTCGGCTTCGGGCTGGTCCGCAGCCTGCCGCTGGCGCTGGCCTTCCTGGCCCTGGCCGGGATGGGCGACCTGATCTCGGAGGTGCTGCGCAACGCGCTGCTCCAGCGCTATACGCCGGATCCGCTCCGGGGCCGGGTCAGCAGCCTCTACCTGGCCCAGGTCAACACCGCTCCGGCGCTGGGCAACGTGGAGGCCGGGGCGGTGGCCCAGGCGTTCTCCCCGGTCATCTCGGTCGTCAGCGGCGGGCTGGCCTGCGTGATCGGCGCCCTGCTGCTGGGCGGGGTGATCCCGGCGGTGCGCCACTCCAGGCTGTTCGACCCGGACGACGAGCCGGACTCCGGCGCCGGCCTCCCCCAGGAGTCACCCGCCTCAAGCTGAAGCCGGCTCCGGGCTGGGTTCGGGCTGGGTTCGGGCTGGCGGGGCCTGGTGGCGGGCGGATGGGGCGGCTGGGTCTGGGGGCGGGATGACCGGGCGGGCGGCGCGGTTGCAGCAGTCAGCGTTGCAGCAGTTTCGGAGTCCGACGGGGTCGGAGTCCGACGGGAGAAGGGTGCGGGTCTGTGACAGCGCCGGTGCGGATCTTGCTGATCTCGGGAAGCACGCGCGGCGGCTCGGGCAACACCGCCGCGCTGCGCACGATCCGGGCCGTGGCCCCGGACGGGGTGACCGCGACGCTGTACGAGGGGCTGGCCGGGCTGCCCGCGTTCAACCCGGACGACGACGACGAGACGGTGCCGTACCCGGTCGGTGAGCTGCGCAAAGAGATCGAGGAGTCGGACGCGGTGGTGGTCTGCACGCCGGAGTACGCGGGCACGCTGCCGGGCAGCTTCAAGAACCTGCTGGACTGGACGGTCGGCGGCGGCCAGCTCTACGGCAAGCCGGTGGCCTGGATCAACGTGGCCGCCGAGGGCCGGGGCGAGGGTGCGCAGGCCACGCTGACCACGGTGCTGGGCTACGTGGGCGCGGTGCGGGTGGAGGCGGCCTGCCGGCGGCTGCCGGTGGCCCGGGGCTGGGTCGGGCCGGACGGGACGATTACGGACCCAGGTTTCCGGGCCGCGATGGGGGACGTGGCCGCCGCCATCGCCAGTGCGGTGCACCCGACCTGATCATGGCGTGGATGAGCCAGTCCGGCTCGGCCGGACGACCCGCGCGCACCAGCAGCACCCTTCGCCCCGGTGATCCCTCCCGTCTCGCCCGGTGCCCGGCCAGATCCCGGCTTTCGCCCCGCCGTAATGGCAGCATTCGTGACCACGCGGACTTTTCAGTCATAGTGACTGAAAAGTCCGCGTGATCACGAACGGGCCCGGCGCCGGTCGCGGGGCTGAGCGGGGCTGGCGTGGCCAGCGTGAATTGCGGGGCTGCGGGCGGCCGGGTCTCCGCGCCAGCCCGGCAGGGCTGCAGCAGCTGTGGCAGGGGCGGGACTGCGCTGGACCGGGCCACCTCCGAGAGGAAGCGGGCGCTGGACTTCGGGATCCGCTGCTGGGTGCCGAAGTCCACGAACACGATCCCGAACCGCTTCTGGTAGCCGTAGGCCCACTCGAAGTTGTCGAGCAGCGACCAGACGTAGTAGCCCGCCAGGTTGGCTCCGGCCGCGGCGGCCCGGGCCGCGGCGGCCAGGTGGGCGTGCAGGAACTGGACCCGCTCCGGGTCGTGCACCTGGCCGGCCGGGTTGACGTAGTCCTCGGCCGCTCGGCCGTTCTCGGTGACGAACAACGGCCAGTCCGGCACCTCCCGCGACACGTCCAGCAGCAGGTCGTGCAGCGCCTCGGGGTCGATGAGCCAGCCCATGTTGGTCTGCTCCAGCCACTCGGGGCGGTACTCGACCACGCCCGGCGTCCCGAGGCGACTGCGTTCCTCGCCGCGCCGCAGGTCGGCGGGGTCGCCGGGGCGCAGGTAGATCGGCGAGTAGTAGTTCAGGCCCAGGAAGTCGATGGGCTGGCTGATGAGCTCCAGGTCGCCGTCGGCGATCAGCGCGGCGGGCGGGAGCACCTCGGGCCGGGCGTCGCCCGGATAACGGCCGTGCCGCACCGGCTCGAGGAACAGGCGATTCAGCTCGGCGTCAATCGTGCGGCGGGCCTGCTCCAGGCGATCGGCCGCGCCGGTGCTCGTCATCTCGCCCCGCAGGACCCGGACGGGATTGAAGTCGAGGCTGATGCCGACGGGCTGCCCGGCGGGCAGCAGCTCGCGCAGCACCCGGGTGGCCAGGCCGTGGCCGAGCAGCAGGTGATGGGTGGCGGCGGCAGCCGCGGCGGCGTCACGCAGGCCGGGGGCGTGCTCGCCGTGCCGGTAGCCGTGGCTGACCACGACCTGGGGCTCGTTCAGGGTGATCCAGCGGTCCACGCGGTCGCCGAGCGCCTCGGCGACGATCGCGGCGTAATCGGCGAAGCGCTGGGCGGTGTCGCGGGCGGCCCACCCGCCCTCGTCCTGGAGCTCCTGGGGCAGGTCCCAGTGGTACAGGGTGGCCGCCGGCGCGATCCCGTGCTCGGCCAGCTCGTCGAGCAGGGCGCGGTAGTAGTCCAGGCCCTTCTGGTTGGGGCCGCCGCGGCCGCCGGGCTGGACCCGGGGCCAGGAGATGGAGAAGCGGTAGGAGTTGAGGCCGAGCGAGGCGAGCAGGCCGACGTCCTCGCGGTAGCGGTGGTAGGAGTCGCAGGCGATGTCGCCCGTGTCATCGCCGTGGACCTTGCCAGGCGTGTGACTGAAGGTGTCCCAGACGGACATCCCGCGGCCGTCGATGTCGGCCGCGCCCTCGATCTGGTAGGCGGCGGTGGCCGCTCCCCAGGCGAATCCCGGCGGGAAGGACAAAGCACCGTTGGTGCTCCACCCCATCGTCATCAGCTCCTCCCTGACCCAGCCTCGGGTGCCGGCCCGTCCGGTACTGACCCGCTCACCGGAGCTTCGCGGGTCCGGCCGAGGGTCTTGACGGCCCCCATAGTGGGTTTTAGTGTAAGCGCTTAGATTAGCGATGTAACCGGTTAGACATGACGATGTAACCGCTTTAATCCGCTCTCATGATTGATGCACTGGATGCCCTCGATGCTGACAAGCGCGCCTTCTGACGACCGTTCGGTCGCCGGATGAGCTCGGTCCGCGGGCCGGCCTCAGGCCCGCTCGACGACCCGGCGCCAGCCCCGGCCCCCGGCCAGGCCGTCGCCGCCGAGTCGATCGCCGCCGAGTCGATCGCCGCCCCGGCAGGCACGCCCGTCGCCGCCCCCGCGAGCACGCCCGTCGCCGCCCCGGCCAGCACGCCCGTCGTCGCCGCCCCGGCCGGGGCCCCCGCGACCCGCCGGCGCCCACGCTGGCGCCCCGGCCGGCAGCGCCAGTGACGGCAACACGAGTGACGGCAGCGCCAGTGACGGCAGCGCCAGTGACGGCAACGGCGGCGGCAGCCCGGTCACGCTCTACGACGTCGCCCGGCTGGCCGGGGTGTCCACCGCCACCGTGTCCCGCGTGGTGCACGGCCTCGACCGGGTCCGCGAAAGCACCCGGGTCCGCGTGACCCGGGTCATCGAGGAACTCGGCTACGTGCCCGACGGCGCGGCCCAGAGCCTGTCCCGCCGCCGCAAGGACGTCATCGGCCTGGTCTGCGTCGAGCGCCGGGCCAAGCAGTACGACATCGAGAACATGAACCTCCTCTACTACGACGAGATCCTGCACGGCGTCGAGGCGCGCATCCGCGACCACGGCAGCTGGTCGCTGCTGATCACGTTCCTGCAGGAGGACGAGGCCAACCTCGCCCGGCTCCAGTCGCTGTCCGGCAAGGTCGACGGCCTGCTCATCGGCGAGGGCATCGTCTCCTCGGAGCTGCTGGCCCGGCTGGGCCGCCGGGTGCCCCTGGTGGTCATCGGCGGCGACCCGGCCGAGCGCTCCACCGACGTGGTCACGGCGCACAACCGGGCCGGGTCGGTCGCGCTCATCAACCACCTCATCGACGAGCACGGCGTGCGGCGGCTGTTCCACGTGGACGGCCCGGCGGCCGCCTCCGACGCCCGCGAGCGGCGCATCGCGCTGGACATGGTGCTGCGCGCCCACCGGGACCGTGCCCACCCGGACCGTGCCCACCCGGATCGCGCCCACCCGGACCGCGCCCACCCGGACGGCGCGCACCGCGACCGTGCCCACCAGAACACCGAGCTGATCGGCTCCTGCAGCGGCCAGTTCAGCGTGCAGAGCGGTGAGGACGCCGGGGAGTTCCTGCTCGCCCGGCACGGCGACGCGCTGCCGGACGCGGTCGTCTGCTCCAACGACCAGATGGCCATCGGCGTGCTCCAGGCGCTGACCAGGGCCGGCGTGCGGGTGCCCGAGCAGGTGAAGGTGGTCGGTTTTGACGACATCTACCCGGGCAGTTTGTCCCACCCGCCGCTCACCACGGTCCACCAGCCCATGGGCCTGATCGGCGAGCGGGCCTGCGCCCGGCTGCTGGACCGGATCGCCGACCCCAGCCTGAGCCCGAAGGTGGAGATGCTGCCGACCGAGCTTGTGCTCCGCTCTAGCTGCGGCTGCCCGCCGGGCACCGCACGGCGGCTGCCCGGTGCGCCCGCTGCGCGGCCGCGCCGCACCGCCGGCCCACCCCGCACCGCCGGCCCACCCGGCCGCCGGCCCACCCCGCACCGCCGGCCCATCCCGCACCGCCAGCCCGCGCCGCGCCGCCGGCCCGCCGGGGCCGGGCCACCCAGGACACCCGCTTAATACGCGACACCATGCCCGACGCCCGGCCAGCCCTCGCGCCAGCCGCACCGCACGCGCTCAAGACCCCGGAGACCGACGTGCTCCTCACCCCCGAGACCGACGTGCTCTTCACCTCGGAGCCCGACGTGCTCATGACCCCCGAGAGCTAGGAGCTGGCGATGCCCTTCATCATCCGCCGCCTGGTCTTCTACCTGGTCGCGGCCTGGGTGGCGCTCACGGCCAACTTCTTCCTCCCGCGCGCCATGCCGGGCAGCGCCGTCCAGGACATCATGTCCAAGTTCCCCAACCTCCAGCCCTCGGCCTACCGGGCGCTGGAGGCCATGCTCGGCGTCGGCCACCCCGGCTCGCTGTGGCACCAGTACGTGACCTACCTCAACGACATCCTGCACCTCAACTTCGGCACCGACGTGGTCGAGTACCCGGCCCAGGTCAGCACGCTGCTGGCCCAGACGATCCCGTGGACGCTCACCCTGGTCGGCACGGCGACCGTGATCGCCTTCTTCCTGGGCACCGGGCTGGGCATCGTGGCCGGCTGGCGGCACGGCGGCTGGACCGACCGGCTGCTGCCGGGCCTGATGTTCCTCCAGGCGATCCCGTACTTCTTCCTCGCGCTGATCCTCCTCGAGCTGCTGGCCGTGACGCTGCACCTGTTCCCCATCGGCCAGGGCTACGGGAACGGCCTGATCCCGGGCTGGAACGCGAGCTTCATCGGCAGCGCCATCTACCACTCGCTGCTGCCCGCCTTCACCATCGTGATCACGTCGGTGGCGGGCTGGATGCTTCAGATGCGCAACGTCATGATCACCACCATCGGCGAGGACTACGTGCTCGCCGGGCAGGCCAAGGGCCTGTCCAGCCGCCGGGTCGTGTTCACCTACGCCGCGCGCAACGCCCTGCTGCCCCAGCTCCAGGGCTTCGGCCTGGCGCTGGGGTTCGTGGTCTCCGGGGCCATCGTCATGGAGATCGTCTTCTCCTACCCGGGCATCGGGCTGCTGCTGCTCAACGCGGTGACCTCGAACGACTACCCGCTGATGCAGGCGATCTTCCTCGTGATCACCTTCACTGTCCTGCTCGCCAACCTGATCGTCGACATGATCATCGTCGTCGCTGATCCGCGCGCACGAGCCCGGGAGGGAGCCCGATGACGCTCGCCGTTCCGGTCAGCACCGGCCAGGCCGCGCCGACCGCAACACCGCAGGAGCTCGGCCGCTGGCGGCGGCTGCCGACCAAGGCCAAGGTGGGCGCGATCCTGCTCGGCCTCTTCGTGCTGGCCGCCATCATCGGCCCGATGGTCACGCCCTACGATCCGGGCTTCCAGAACCCGTCGCCGGCCCTGTCCATGCACGCCCCCGACGCGGCCCACCTGCTCGGCACCACCGAGAGCGGGCAGGACGTGCTGTCCCAGCTGCTGGTCGGCATCCGGCTCACGCTGGAGCTGGCCGTCCTGGTCGGCGTTATCGCCACCGCGCTGTCGGTCTTCGTCGGCGTCACGGCGGCCTTCCTGGGCGGGGTCTGGGACGAGTTCCTGTCCCTGGTCTCCAACGTGTTCCTGGTCATCCCGGCGCTGCCGCTGCTGATCCTGCTGCTGGGCTACCTGCCGCAGAAGGGCCAGCTGGCCACGATCCTGGTGCTCAGCGTGCTCGGCTGGCCGTGGGGCGCGCGGGTGATCCGCGCGCAGACGCTGGCCATCCGCAACCGGGACTTCATCGCCGCCTCCAGGGAGACCGGCGAGAGCAACTGGCGGATCATCACCTACGAGATCATCCCGAACGAGATCAGCCTCATCGCGGCCAACTTCGTGAACACGGTGCTCTACGCGATCGGGGCGTCGGTGGCGCTGGCGTTCATCGGCCTGGCCAACCTGACCAGCTGGAGCCTGGGCACCATCCTCTACTGGGCGCAGAGCCAGCAGGCCCTCCAGCTCGGCGCCTGGTGGTGGTTCGCCCCGCCGGGCCTGGCCGTGGCGCTGATCGGCACCGCGCTGGTGCTGCTCAATTTCGGCATCGACGAGCTGGGCAACCCGCGGCTGCGCGACGCCGGCACCGACATCCGGCTCGGCGGGCGGCGGGTCCGGCCCGCCGACCCGACGCCGGTGCTGGGCGCGGCCGCGCCGCGCCGCGGCCCGGTGGCCGGCTTCCTGCACTCCTTCTCGCGCAGCTCACTGCTCAGCGACGGCGAGCCGGGAGGCCGTCGATGAGCGCCCCGCTGATCCCCCCGGCCGGTGCCGCGAGCACCGGGCCCACCCAGTCCGGCCCGGTGCTCGACATCCGCGACTTCTCGGTCGTCTACCGCACCCCCGGCGCCGACGTCCGGGCGGCCGACAAGGTCAACCTCGCGCTGTACCCCGGCGAGGTGGTCGGCCTGGTCGGCGAGAGCGGCTCGGGCAAGTCCACGCTGGCCTACGGCGCCTGCCGGCTGCTGCGCCCGCCCGCGCTGATCACCGGCGGCAGCATCCGCTACGCGGGGCGGCGGCTGAGCCAGCCCGCGGACATCCTGCAGATGCGGCCCGAGGAGCTCAAGCGGCTGCGCTGGCGGGAGATCGCCATCGTGTTCCAGAGCGCGATGAACGCGCTGAACCCGATCCTCAACGTCCACAACCAGCTCGTCGACGTCATCCACGCGCACCTGAAGATGACCAGGCAGGAGGCCAACGAGAAGGCCGCCTCGCTGCTCGACCTGGTCGGCATCCCGCGGTCCCGGCTGCGCAGCTACCCGCACGAGCTGTCCGGCGGCATGCGCCAGCGGGTCATGATCGCGATGGCGCTGGCCACCGACCCCGAGATCGTCATCATGGACGAGCCGACCACGGCGCTCGACGTGGTGGTCCAGCGCGACATCCTGGCCCAGATCGTGGAGCTGAAGGAGACCCTCGGCTTCTCGATCCTGTTCATCACCCACGACCTGTCGCTGCTGCTGGAGCTGGCCGACCGGATCGCGGTCATGTACGCCGGGCAGCTACTGGAGATCGGCACCTCCGCCGAGATCCACCGCGAGCCGTCGCACCCTTATACCAAGGGCCTGCTGAACTCGTTCCCGTCGCTGCACGGTCCGCGCCGGGAGCTGGCCGGCATTCCCGGCTCGCCGCCGGACCTGAAGACCCCGCCGCCGGGCTGCCCGTTCCTGCCCCGCTGTGACTACGGCACCGACGCCTGCACCAGCGTCGACATGAGCCTGGCCAGGGTCGCCACCTCCGAGGACCCGTACCACGTGACGGCGTGCCCGTTCGTCCTGCCGGACACGCCGGTCCCGCCCGCGAAGGTCCGGGCCGAGTCGACCGCGGCGACCGCCGAGGAGCTGACCTCATGAGTACCACCGACAGCTTTGAGGTTCAGTCCGTGGCCGCCGCCGACGGCCCGCCCGCCATGGAGGCCGTGTCCCTCAGCAAGGACTTCCGGATCGGCCGCGGCTACTCGCTGCATGCCGTGCGCGACGTCAGCTTCGGCCTGTACCGCGGGGCCGTGGTCGCGCTGGTCGGCGAGAGCGGCTCGGGCAAGTCGACGGTGGCCCGGCTGCTGGCCGGGCAGGAGTTCCCCACCTCGGGCACCATCATGCTCGACGGCCGGCCGGTGGACCTGTCCGGCCGCGCGGCCTTCCGCCGCCACAAGAGCGAGGTCCAGCTGGTCTTCCAGGACCCGTTCGCCTCGCTCAACCCCGTGCACACCGTCAGCTACCACCTCGAGCGCCCGGTGCGGCTGCACCAGGGCCGCAAGTCCAAGGCCGAGGTGGAGCACGAGATCAACGCGCTGCTGGAGCAGGTCCGGCTGACCCCGGCCGACCAGTTCAGCGGCAAGTACCCGCATGAGCTGTCCGGCGGGCAGCGCCAGCGGGTCTCGTTCGCCCGGGCGCTGGCGGCCAAGCCCACCGTGCTGCTGGCCGACGAGCCCGTGTCCATGCTCGACGTGTCGATCCGGCTGGAGATGCTCAGCCTGCTCGACGACCTGCGGCGCCGGTTCCGGCTGGCGCTGCTCTACATCACCCACGACATCGCCTCGGCCCGGTACTTCGCCGACGAGGTGCTGGTCATGTACGGCGGCCAGATCGTCGAGCGCGGCCCGGCCGAAGAGCTGACCCAGCGGCCCGCCCACCCCTACACCCAGCTGCTCGTCTCCTCGGCCCCCGACCCCGACAACCTCGGCACCGCCCTGCGCGCTGGCGGCGGGCTAAGGAATAGCACTAACGGTGCGCGGCCCGCTGAGGCAGGCATTCCCGCCGCTGGCTGCCTGTTCGCGCCGCGGTGCCCGCTGGCCGACGACCACTGCCGGGCCGAGATCCCGCCGCCGCAGCGCGTGTCCGCCACCCGGTCGGCCGCCTGCTGGCGCCTCGATGTCGCGGCACCGGAAATCACGCGGCCGCAGCAGCCACGGGGGGGTGGAGACACGACGGGCTAGCCACGACGACGGCGGCCCGGTACTGACCAGCACCTCCGCAGATAAATCCCCGCGGATTCATCCCGACAGCAGAGCTTTCACCCCCCATCCATCACGACAGGAAAGACGAAGCACATGAGGAGATTGGCAGAGCAAAGACGGTTCGTGATCGCGGCCGCGGCCGGCATCCTGGCGCTAGGGCTGGCCGCCTGCGGCTCGGGGAGCAGCGGCTCCGGCGGCGGCGGGTCCTCGAAAACCAGCTCGTCGGCCACCCTGACCATGGAGAGCTCGCCGGAGAGCACGATCACCCAGGCGTTCAACCCGTTCGTCACCACCCAGGCCGCCTACGGCATGGGCGCCACCGGGCTCATCTACGAGCCGCTAATCCAGTTCGACCTGGCCAACCCGACGGTCCAGTACCCGTGGCTGGCCACCAGCTACAAGTGGGGCGACAGCGGCAAGCAGATCACCTTCACGATCCGCTCCGGCGTCAAGTGGAGCAACGGCTCGGCCCTGACCCCGGCTGACGTGGCCTACACCTTCGACCTGGTGAAGGCCAACGCGTCGATCAACCTGGGCGGACTGAGCATCTCCAGCGTCACCACGTCGGCCAGCACCGTCACGCTGACGTTCTCCAGCCCGCAGTACACCAACCTGGAGGAGATCGCGGGCACCGCCATCGTGCCCAAGGCCATCTGGAGCAAGGCCGGCAACCCGGCCACGTTCGCCGACGCCACCCCGGTCGGCACCGGGCCGTACATGCTGCAGAGCTTCACCCCGCAGGGGTTCACGCTGAAGAAGAACCCCAACTACTGGCAGGCCTCCAAGGTAAAGGTCGCGAAGGTCTTCTTCCCGGTCTACACCTCCAACACCGGTGCCCTGAGTGCGCTGTTCTCCGGGCAGATCACCTGGACCGGCAACTTCATCCCCGGGCTGCAGAAGCAGTTCGTCGACAAGGCCCCGGCCTACCACCACTTCTGGGAGGCAGCCGGCGGTGACGAGAGCTTCGAGCCCAACCTGACCAAGTGGCCCACCAACAACCTGGCCGTCCGCAAGGCGATCAGCCTGGCCGTGGACCGCACCCAGCTCGGCGCCGAGGGCGAGGCCGGGCTGGAGAACCCGGTGCTCAACGCGACCGGCCTGACCCTGCCGACCTTCTCCGCGTGGAGCGGACCGGTGGCGAACATGACCGTGTCGGCGCATGCCCAGACTGCGGCGGCCAAGAAGGTCATGGAGCAGGCCGGCTTCAAGATGGGCAGCAACGGGTTCTTCCAGCAGGGCGGCAAGACCGTCGCCCTGACGATCATCAGCCCGTCGGCTTACACCGACATGTCCGAGGTGGACTCCATCGCCGCGCAGGAACTGAAGGCCGCGGGCATCGACGCGACCTTCCAGGGCCTGTCGGTCAGCGCCTGGAACAACGACGTCGCCGACGGCGACTTCGACATGACCGAGCACTGGTCCAACGGCGGTATCACCCCCTACAACATGTACAACGGCTGGCTGAACAGCGCGCTCGCCACCAAGACCGCCACCGGCGACTACGAGCGGCTGAAGGTCCCGGCCCTCGACGCCGACCTGGCCAAGCTGAGCGGGGCCAACACGGTGGCGCAGCAGACTGCCGCCCTGGTGCCGCTCGAGAAGTACGTGGCCGCGAACCTGCCGGTGATCCCGGTGGAGACGGCGTCGGAGTGGTTCGAGTACAACTCGCAGAACTTCGTCGGCTGGCCAACCCAGTCCAATCCCTACGAGACCGGCCAGCCGTCGGGCACCAACAACGGGCCCGGCTCCGGCACGGATGAAGTAGTGCTCCTGCACCTGGCCCCGCGGAGCTAGCGCCCCGCACCGATCAGGATCACTTCGCAAGCTGGCCCGCCCCCGGAATCCCCCCCTCCGGGGGCGGGCCTCTCTTCTTCGCCCAGACTCTTCCAGAGAGAGGCCGTACATGTTTGACCCGGGCATCGCGTTCAGCACCCTGGCCTGTCCCGACATGACCCTGGCCGACGCCGTCGCACTGGGCCGCTCGAGCGGCTACGCCGGCGTCGAGCTGCGGCTCATCGACGGCGAGCTGATCGACCCGGCGATGTCGGCCGCCGAACGCGCCCGGGTCAGACGGATCATCGACGCGGCCGGGCTGCCGGTGGTGGCGGTGGACACCTCCATCCGGCTGACCGACGACGACCCCGGGCCGCAGCTCGCGCAGTTCCTGGCCATCGCCAGCGACTGGGAGTCCCCGCTGGTCCGGGTGTTCGGCGGCACGCTGCCCGAGGACCACCGGGACCGCCGGGCCCGGCTGGAGGCGGCGGCGAAGGTGCTGGAGGCGGCGGTCCCGGCGGCCGACCGGCTCGGCGTGCGCATCGGCGTCGAGACCCACGACGCCTTCTCGTCCTCGGCGGTGCTGGCCGAGCTGCTGGCCCTGGTCGGCTCGCCGGCGGTCGGCGCGGTGTGGGACAGCCACCACCCGCACCGGATGGGCGAGAGCCCGGAGGACGTCTGGGCGAACATCGGCCCGCGGGTCCTGCTGGCCCAGGTCAAGGATGCCCGGCGTGACTCCGCGCGGGAGGATGGCTGGCAGCTTGTGCTGCTCGGCGAGGGCGAGGTGGACGTGCGGGACATGCTCGGGCTGCTGGCGGCCGGCGGCTACCCGGGCTGGATCTCGGTTGAGTGGGAGAAGCGCTGGCATCCCGAGATCGAGCCGCCCGAGGTCGCCCTCCCCCAGCACCTGGCGGTGCTCGATTCCTGGATCAGCGAGATCAGCGAGAGGCAGGAGACGGCTTGAACGGCAGGCGTGAACATGGCATCGGGATCGTCGGCACCGGGGTGATCGCGGCCACCCACGCGGCGGCGATCGGCCCCATTCCCGGCGCCCGCCTGGTGGCGGCCACCGACGTGGTCCCCGAGCGAGCGCGCGAGTTCGCCGACCGGCACGGCTGCGCGGCCGAGCCCACCCTGGACGCGCTGCTGGCCCGCGACGACGTCGACGTGGTCGCGGTGTGCGTGCCCAGCGGCCTGCACGCCGAGGTCGGCATCCCGGCCGCCCGGGCCGGCAAGCACCTGGTCGTGGAGAAGCCCATCGACGTCAGCCTGGCCGCCGCCGACCGGCTCATCGAGGCCGCCGACGCGGCCGGCGTCGCCATGACGGTGATCTCGCAGCACCGGTTCGACCCCGGCCTGGTCGAGCTGCGCCGCCTCATCGACGCCGGCGCCCTCGGCCGCCTGCTGCTCGGCGAGGCCAGCACCAAGTGGTTCCGCAGCCAGGCCTACTACGACAGCGGCCCGTGGCGCGGCACCTGGGACCTGGACGGCGGCTCGCTGATGAACCAGGGCATCCACTACGTCGACCTGCTGCGCTGGAGCATGGGCCCGGTGGCCGAGGTCAGCGCGTTCTACGCGACCCAGAACCACGAGATCGAGGTGGAGGACACCGCGCTGGCCGTGCTCCGCTTCGCCTCGGGCGCGGTCGGCACGCTGGTGTCCAGCACCGTCGTCTACCCCGGCTTCGCCCAGCGGCTGGAGGTCAGCGGCACCGGCGGCACGGTGGTCGTGGAGGACGGCGCGATCGCGTCGTCGGACCTGACCGACGACGCCGCGCAGCTCGGCCTGCGCGGCACGCTGCTCCCCCGGCCGGCCGCCGAGCCGGGCGCGGCATCCAACGCCGCCGCGCTGGGCGTGTCCAGCCACTCGGCGCAGATCGCCGACCTGCTGGCCGCGGTGGACGAGGGCCGCCCGCCGGCCGTCACCGGCCGGGATGGCCGGGACACGCTGGAGGTCGTCCGCGCCGTCTACGAGTCCGCGCGCGAGGGCCAGGCCAGTGGTGCTGGGCGGGCGCGCCCACGGTCGCAGCGATGACTTCACCTGAGCGGCTTCGCCGACGAGATCTCCGCTGACCCGGCCGAGCAGCTGGCCACGCTGGCCGCGGAGTCGATCTCGCACCTGGAGCTGCGCAGCGCCTGGGGCACCAACGTCGCCGACCTCACCGACGCCCAGCTGGCCGAGTTCCGGAAGCTGCTGGACGACGCCGGCGTGCGGGTGTCGGCCATCGGCTCGCCCATCGGCAAGATCGACATCACGGCGCCCATGGGGCCCGAGCTGGACCGGATGCGGCGGATCGCCGACGTCGCCGGGCAGTTCGGCACCACGCTCGTGCGCGTCTTCTCGTTCTTCATCCCCGCGGGCCAGCCGCCAGAGCGCTACCGGTCCGAGGTCATCGACCGGATGGCCGCGCTGGCCCAGATCGCCGCCGAGCACGGCCTGGTGCTGGCCCACGAGAACGAGAAGGAAATCTACGGCGACCGCCCCGAGCGGTGCGTCGAGCTGATCGAGGGCGTCGGCTCGCCCGCGCTGCGGGCTACCTTCGACGCGGCCAACTTCGTCCAGTGCGGGGTCGGTGCCGCACCGCGAGGCCTACGACCTGATCCGGCCCTACCTGGTCTACCTCCAGGTCAAGGACGCCCTGGCGGCGACCGGCGAGGTCGTGCCGGCCGGCGAGGGCGACGGCCAGGTCGCGGACACGCTGGCGGCGCTGCGCGACTCCGGGTTCGCCGGGTACGTGTCGCTGGAGCCGCACCTGGCCGCCGCCGGGCGGTTCGGCGGCTTCAGCGGGCCCGAGGCGTTCCGCCGCGCCGCCCGGGCGCTCAAGGCCCTGCTCGGCGAGCTGTCGATCAGCTGGCAGTAGCCGAGCGCCGGCGCTTCTTGCTGTTATCAGACAGGGGCCAGGCTTCCGGCGGGCGGTCCCGGCCCGGCCGGCGGGACGGGACCGGCCGGCGGGACCGGCCGGCGGGACGGGACCGGCCTGCGGGACCGGTCCCGCCGGCGGGACGACCGGCAGCCCGGCCGGCGGCCCGGCCTCGATCAGCCGGGTGAGCGCGCCGGCGTCCAGGTGCTCTTCGACCAGGTCGCCGAGCCGGTCCAGCTGCTCCTCCCGGAGCCGGGCGAAGCAGGTGTCCGGCGCCGGCCGGAAGTCCCGCCCGGCCAGCGCCGCCACCTCGGCCAGGAAGGCCCGGCGGAAGCCGTCGTTCTCCAGGGTGCCGTGCCAGCTCGTGCCCCAGACCGACCCGGCCCGGCAGCCGTCCAGGAACGGCTCCGCTCCCGGCCCGGTCACCGTGACGACCCCGTGGTGGATCTCGTACCCGCGCACCGGCTCGCCGTAGGCCGTGCCCGCCGGCCGGCCGAGCGTCTTGTCCGCCGCGAACGCGACCCTGGCCGGCAGCAGGCCCAGCCCGGCCACCCGGCCCGCGCCCGACTCCACCTCGTCGTCGATCTCCGCTGCCAGCTGCTGATAGCCGCCGCAGATGCCCAGCACCGGCAGGCCCTTGCGGGCTCGCTCCTCGAGCGCCGCCGCGAACCCGCGCTCGCGCAGCCAGGCCAGGTCGGCCACCGTGGCCCGCGAGCCCGGCAGCACGACCAGGTCCGCGTCGGCCAGCTCGGCCGGGCGGCTGGCCAGCCGGACCAGCACGCCCGGCTCGGCGGCCAGCGCGTCGATGTCGGTGAAGTTGCTGATCCGCGGCAGCCGGACCACGCTGACCCGCAGCACGTCCCGGCCCAGCGGGTCGCCCGTCGCGCCCGGCCGCGATTCCAGGGCCAGCGAGTCCTCGGCGTCGAGCCAGAGGCCGGGCGCCCAGGGCAGCACGCCCAGCACCGGCCGCCCCGTCAGGCTCGTGATCATGTCCAGGCCGGGGTCGAGCAGCTCACGAGCCCCGCGGAACTTGTTGATCACGAACCCGGAGATGAGGGCCTGGTCAGCGGGCTCCAGCAGCGCGACCGTGCCGTACAGCGCCGCGAACGAGCCGCCCCGGTCGATGTCGGTCACCACCACGACCGGCAGGCCCGCCGCCCGGGCCAGGCCCATGTTGGCGATGTCGGTCGCGCGCAGGTTGATCTCCGCCGGGCTGCCCGCGCCCTCGCAGACCACCACGTCGAACTCCCGGCGGAGCTGGGCCAGGCAGTCCAGCGCCACCTCCAGCAGCCGGGCCTTGCGCGCGGGGTAGTCCAGCGCGCCCACCTCGCCGGCCGGGTGGCCCAGCAGCACCACCTGGCTGCCGTTCGCGCCCGGCTTGAGCAGCACCGGGTTCATCCGCGCGTCCGGCTCGATCCCGGCCGCGGCCGCCTGCATGGCCTGAGCCCGGCCGATCTCGGCTCCGTCCGGGGTGACGAACGAGTTCAGCGACATGTTCTGGGCCTTGAACGGCGCCACCCGCACGCCCTGCCGCCGCAGCCACCGGCACACCCCGGCCGCCACCACGCTCTTCCCGGCGTCCGACGTAGTCCCCGCGACCAGCAACGCCCCCTTCACGCCGCCCACCCCGCCCACCCCGTGAACAACACCCGCACCAGAAGCCCGGGCGGGGTCGTGTGAGTGTCCCGTTGCCTACCTTCGGGGGTAGGCAACGGGACATCCACCGCCGGGCTCGGGCGGCGGCCAGTCCCTGGTGTCACGTCAGCCACGGCGGCCACAGTAAGCCAGGGCGGCGGCCAGCGTCGTGGCCGCGGCGGTCACGGCGCGGGAGAGGCGGACGGCGCGGGCAATGTCGGCCGGGCTCCGGGCTCGGGCCGTCGCCGAGTTCGGGGCGGCGCTCGGTGACCCCCTCGTAGGTGTTCGGGCCACCCAGGCGAACGCCGAGTGCGCCGGCGAAGGCCGCCTCGCACCAGCCGGCGTTGGGGCTGGGATGGCGGGTTCCGTACTGGCGGGCCTGGCGCCACGTGCGTCTCGGGCGGCCCCCGGCGGCCGGGGCGCAGGCCGCGGTGAGCAGCGCGGTCAGCCGGGCGGGCAGCCAGTTGGCCACGTCGTCCAGCCGCGCCGACGCGGTCCCGAACCGGGCCAGGCGCGGCGAGCGGTGGCCGACCATCGCGTCGAGAGTGTTGACCGCCCGGTAGACGAGCAGGCCGGTGTTCCCGCCCAGCGCACCCCACAGCAGCGGAGCCACGATGGCGTCGCCGGAGTTCTCGGCCACCGACTCGATGACGGCCCGGCTGATCTCCTTGGCGTCGAGTCCGCGGGGGTCGCGGCCGCACAGGCTGGGCAGGGCGGCCCGGGCCGCGGCCAGGTCACCGGCGTCGAGGGCGGCCTGGATGCGACGGGCCTCGCCGGTCAGCGACCGGGCGCCGGTCACGGTCCAGGTGGCGGCGGCGGTGGCGGCCAGCGCGAGCCAGGGCCGGCCCTTGGTCAGGCGGCCGGCGGCCAGCGCGGGCGCGGCGGCCAGCGCCACGCAGGCGGCGGCGTAGCCGGCGCCACGCGGGCGGCTGTCGGCGTAGAGCCGGTCCTCCAGCCGGCTGGCGGCCTGGCCGAACAGCGCCACCGGGTGCCCGCGGCGCGGGTCACCCAGCAGGGCGTCCGCGACCACCCCGGCGACGATCCCGCCTGCCGCGGGCCAGTCAGCCCGGCGCCAGCCGTTCCGCGGAGGCGTGAGTTGCTGCTGAGACGGCGGGAGGGTCAGCCGAGTCCGTTGCGGATCAAGGAACGAAACAGGCTGGCGGAGCTGGCGTCGGCTCATCGTCAGCAGTATGGCCCGGCGCCAGCCAACGGTATGGCGACGTAGATGAAGATGCTGAACAGCCGGAACAACTCGGGCATGGTCCCGGTGACCTGGACCGTGCGGCTGTCGCGCAGGGTCACGCCGGGGATGCCCAGGAGCATCGCCGCGACGGAGGCGGACTGCCAGCGCACGGCCAGGGTCGGGCGGTCGCCCAGGCCCGGACCGCCGGGCCGCGGGCTGGCCGGCGCGGCCGCGCCGGGGCGGCCCAGGGCCACGCTGGTCACGGAGGGAATGGTCTCGCCGCTGGCCGCCTCGATGGCCGCCGCCACCGAGGTCTCGATGGCGTGCCGCGCCTCGCCGACCGGCAGCAGCTGGGCCGCGAACCGGCCGCGGGCCCGCTTCACGGGCACGGTCTCCACGGCCGGATCCCAGTCGGTCATCTCGGCGCAGGCCGCGTCGTCGCCGGTCAGCAGGAGCACCGGGGCACCGAGCGCGGCCGCCGTCGCGTGCACCATGCCGATCTCGCCGACGTTGTAGGAGTCCAGCCACATGTCCTCGATCTCGTGGCCCATGAAGCTGTGGCTCAGCACGCCGAGCGCGCCCGCGCGAGCGTGGTATCCGACGCAGACCGTGGCGTCGAAGCTGCCGTCCAGGCCGTCCAGCATGCCCATCACCTTGGGGCGGCCCCGGACCAGGTGCGCGGCCGGGTGCAGCTGGTCGGGCAGGAGGTTGCGCATCGGGCCGTGGGCGTCGTTCACCACCACCCGGGTCGCGCCGGCCGTAAGCGCGCCGCGAACAGCGGCGTTGACGTCCTCGGTCATCATGACCCGGCCGCGCTCGTAGTCGGCGCCGCCCGGCTGCACGTCCACCGCGTCGACCAGGCCGGTAATGCCCTCCATGTCCGCACTGATATAGATCTGCACCGCTGGCTCGTCCTCCCTGTCGGGCATGTCTGCTCAGACATCATCGTCGCTGATATGCCGGTCACGTTCGCCGCCGGCCGGGGAAGGGCAGTCAGGCGATGGGGCTGGGCGGGGGCGCGGTCCGCCGGGGGTGGGCGTCCGGGGTTCGGCCGGATGGCGAATAGCGATACGCAGTAGTTCCGGAACGATTTCGTCTCGAAACTGGACGGGATGAGCCTGGTGACCCGGCAGCGCGGCTCGCTGACCGCGGTCGGGCTGGCCCTGTTCGGCATTCAGCTGGGCTATTTCGCCCTGACGTCGGCGCTGCCGGGCATGGTGCGATCATTCGCGGTGACGGCGCAGTCCGCCCGCTGGACGCTGAGCGGGCCCTGCTGCGGGCCTTGCACGACTCGGCGAGGCCCTACGAGACGGCAGTTCCGGCGTTCGCGCTGCTGGCCCTGGCCGCGCCGGCAGCGGTACTGCTGATCCGGCATATGCTGGTCCGGCGCGGCCTGATGAAGCCGCTGTCGATGGCCCGGGACCAGGTCGGCAGGGCCGCCGGGGCCGGGCGGGCCGGCCGTCGCACGCGGGTGGGTTAGCGACATACCCGAGTGCGCATCGTTTCCGGCATGTGACCTACGCCATGCACAATGTGCTCCGGGCGCCTGTAGCTCAGCTGGATAGAGCAGCTGCCTTCTAAGCAGCCGGTCGCAGGTTCGAGTCCTGCCAGGCGCGCATCCCCGGCTCGACGAATCCCCTGGCCAGGGGCTTACCTCGACTGCGGCACCTGATCTTCGCGACTCCCGCCCGCGACGCGTGCCCGTTATGCGCCCAATGCCAGATCCTCGTACCCTCGCACGGCCTAAGACATGTCGGCTCGCCCGTCACGCAACAAGCCGCCCGCTAACCCTAAAGTCTCTCCCCCACGCGAGCCGTCGTTCCCGAGCCAGATCGGCTGCTTCGGCTAGCGTCGTGATATGGCATACGAGCGGATCAACTCTGATCCCGACGTCATGGGCGGGCTGCCGCGCAGGCGGTAGCTGCCACTGCGGCATACGGCGTGAGATTCCTCGTCGACGATGAACCTCTCACCGATCCTGGCCGAGCTGCTGCGCGCGGCAGGCCACGATCCGAGTCACGTCCGCGAGATCGGATTGCAGTCCGCTACGGATCAGGTCGTGATGGACCGGGCTGAGGTCGAGCAGCGGGTAGTCGTGTCCGCCGATACGGACTTCGGCACCCTTGAGCGGGAAACTGATTGCCATGAGTATGACAACCTGGCCGCTGTTCGATTTGCGTATCCGCTGCCGTGACGTCGAACTGCGCGCGATACGGGAAAGTGATCTTCCCAGGCTGGCCACCATCCAGCCAGACGACTACGAGCACAACCCGGGCGCGGAGATGTTTTCCGGTCTGGACGTGCACCAGAACCGCAGCCGCCTTGTGTACCAAGACTTCTGGCGGTCCCTGGGAACCTGGTCACCATCGTCATGGTGCCTCGACCTGGCCGTCGAACACGAAGGCACGGTTGTCGGGGTCCAGTCTCTGGAGGCTGAGCACTTCCCGGCACTGCGGACCGTCGACTCCGGCTCCTGGCTGGTCCGCACCGTACGGGGCCGTGGCCTTGGCGTGGCGATGCGGATGGCGGTCCTCGGACTGGCATTCGACCATCTTGGCGCCCTGGCCGCCGTGACCTCCGCTCGCAGCGACAACGCCGCATCACTGGGGGTATCCCGCAGCATCGGTTACGTCTTCAACGGGATCAGCCTGAACGACTCAGGCCGCGGGTTTGTCGAGCTAAGCCACATGCGCCTCACCGAGCAGGACTGGCGGGCGCATGGCCGCCGTCGCGAGGTAACGGTCTCCGGATACGAATCATGCCGCCCATGGTTTGGCCAGCGGTAACAACGACCACCGACTCTTCCAAGCCGATCATCATGCTGCCGCGCCGCTTCCGTGCCAGATTGGGTGCTGCCATTGCCGGGCTTCTTGGACCTGGCCTTCTTGCGGGCTTTGCGCAGTTCCGCCCGGACGGCCTTGTCGACCTCGTCGGCCAGGGCGCGTTGACGGGGGTCGGTCGCGTGCAAGTAGATCATTGCGGCTCGAGCCAACCTCGACTCGACTCCGTGGGGAGCGGGCCAGGACCACCTATTCCTAAGCAGCCCAACGGGGCCGTAGGCTTCCAATCAGTGCGCATCGCGAATGGGAGCCGGGTCATGGCTGGCAGGCATCAAAGGCCCGAGCCAACTGCGCCACGACAGCCCTGGTACGTCTGGATCTTGCTTGTACCGCCGCCCCTGGTCATCCTGTTCGTACTCGCAGGCTGGTGGCAGCACTACTGGCCCGCGCTGGTAGCCGTCGGTGGGGCACTTTCGACGTTGAGCCTTGTCTTGCAGTACAGAGGCCGCAAGATATCCACGGGATGATCCGCCTACTACGGCAGACCAGCGGGGTGACAGCCTGGCGGGACGACTGGACGCTGCACTGCGCGGGGGCTAGATCGGGTACGGCCTGCTGTGTGGCAAGATCGCCTGATGCTCCAACTCTTGGGTTTTATCATCGACTGCCCGGACCCGATGAAGCTGGCGGCCTTCTACTCCGAGGTGACAGGCCGCGCCATCAGGGAGGGCAGTTCCGGCAGCTTGGCCGCCATCACCTTCGGCGAGGTCGACCTGGCCTTCCAGCGGGTGGAGGACTACCGCCCTCCGCGCTGGCCCGGCGACGAACACCCCAAGCAGTACCACCTCGACTTCGAAGTGGACGAAATCGAGCCCGAGCAGCGCCGTGTCGTCCAGCTCGGCGCGACACTGCAGAAGGACTTCACCGGACCCGAGGGCTACGGCTGGCGCGTCTACACCGACCCGGTCGGGCATCCCTTCTGCCTGTGCCGCCACGAAGGGGTCACGTGGACCGGCGAAGGGGTGGTGTGGCCCTGAGCTGGGCCACGTTTCAGCGGTGAGCGTTTCGGGCGGCCCGCTGACCTCGGGTTTCGCGGCTGTGGTGGTCCGTGGTTGCGCACTAGGACGACCTTCGTGAGGCAGACCCGTCGAGTCACCAGGCATGGCGCTCGAGCACTCCGCAGCTCCCGTCTATTCGCCAGTGCCTAGCCAGCGCTGACGCTCCTATTTCTGGCACCGGCCGAGCACATGCCTGCCCGCATAGCTACACACGGCCGGGTTAGCGCGTTCTGGCGGTCTCGGCGGTGAGCTGGCCGACCGGGGCAAGCGGATGCCCGGTGTTGGTGCACCGCCACCACGCCACCTTCTTGATGAGGTCAACGGGGTCCTCGCCGTCCCAGATCGACTCCGGATGACCGCCGTGGACGGCGCACACCGGCCACTCGATCTCGGGTATCTCCTTGAGCGTGCCGGAGACCGAGTCGGCCGCACTGCATAGCAGCCAGGAACCTTGCATCTCACGGGACATGCCCTGGCCCCAGTACGAGCCGTCTGACATGCTCGCATGCACACTCGAGGGCCATCCCCCGCCGATACGCGCCCGCATCTGAAACCGGCCGTAACCGGTGGCGTCCAGGTCGTGCTGCACGACATCCACCGCGCTCTGGCAGCGGGCCACGAACTCCGCGTCGGCCGGGGCAGGGTCGAAGCCGAGCGACCGCAGGACCTCAGGCATCAGCTCCGTAGCATCCAGGGCAGCGCGATGCCAGCGCTGGAGACGCTGGACTTCTGCGGGAACCGGCTGACCAGCTCCAACCGGCTGAGCCCACAAGCCACCTCGGCGAGAGGAACTGCGGCGATCCGCTCGGAGGCTAGCCGGGGATTCCCCGGTCTGAAGCTGCGCGAACTGGCGCAGCGACGGCGAATCGAACCCTGCTGCAAGCCATCTCGCCGCCAGCATCGGCCATTGATCCGGCGGAAGATGATCCAGTGCGCCCGCGGCAGCCTGCTGAGGCCGTGGCCACCAGTCACCAAGCCCGAACCTGTCGATCCTCATCAAGGCAAGCTCCTGGCCACGGGCAGATGCTAGCTATCACCACAGCGTCCGGTCTAACCCATTGGTTCGCCCGCGCGAGGTGCTCCGTAATCCCTGACACTCCTATTTCTGTCTCGGTCAAGGTGGCGCTGGTGATCCTCGGTGGCTATGGTGCGGCGCTTGCTGAGTCATCGTTCGTAGCAGCCAGGCTTTTCCGTCCAGGACCGGCTGCCCAGCGTAGCCGGCGCCCTGACCGGCTTCCTCCAGGACGGTGCCCTACCGCGCCCTGAGTCTGGCCGGATCGGCGGGTTCAGCGGTGACCCTGAACCGCTGCGCTGTCGAAATGCCGGTGCGGTCGAACTGCGAGGGCGGCTAGGGTGCGGGGATGAGGGTGCCTGACCATTGCCTGGCGGACCTGCGGGAGCGGGGTTACCTGCTCTTCGAGGGTTTCCTTGAGGCTGACGAGCTGGCCGCGGCCCGGGAAGCTCTGTGGCTGCACTACCCGCGGCCCGAGGTGTATTTCGCCGACCCAGCTGCTCATGCGTGGTTGGCGACGGACCAGTGGGCCGGCGAAGTCAGCGGACCGTGGCGATCCTGGAACCTGAACCGGCTGGCCTTCCACCCGGACCTGCTCGACCTGGCGGAGCGCTTCCTGGGCTCAGCCGACCTGCGGCTCTACGAGGCGTCCCTGTGGGCCAAGTACGCCGGAGCCGTCGACTACGACCAGCGCCTCCACCGCGACTTCGTCAACCACAGCCTCGTCGTGCCCAAGCGCTCCGAGCCGGCCACGCAAATGCTGAGCTGGATCCTGCTGTCCGACGTAGGCGATGAGGACGGCCCTACCAGGGTCGTTCCGCTGTCGGTCGGGCAGAGTGTCCCGTACTGGCCGGTCCCTGGGCATTACGACATCATGAACTACCTCCCCGAGGGGATGTTCGCCGAGGAGGAGGTCTCGATGACCGGTCCGGCAGGAACCCTGTTCGCTTTTCGGTCCGACGTACTTCACCGCGGGTCGCGCATGACCGGCGAACGATCAGCCCGCTTTGCGCTCCTCGCCGACTACGATGTGTGGGCTCCGCGCTGGACCGGCCGGGTCGCCTGGGCCGAGCGCGCGACGCGGTCAGACTGGTTCGAGATCGTCGAGCGGGCCTCTCCCCGGGAGCGGTCGGTGTTCGGCTTCCCAGCTCCGGGCGATCCGTATTGGGACGAGCAAACCTTGGCCGACACCCAGACGCGCTACCCCCGGGCCGATCTGACGCCCTACCGCTAGAGGACCGGGCAGCTGAACGCATGCAGCTGTGGGGGCTCTGCGGCGACAGGTCATACGACGTACTGTAGTTGGACGACCTGCGGAAGGGTAAGCCGTCGTGACAGTGCCGAGCCCATTACAGGATCCTGAAGGTCAGGCGCAGACCCGAGCGAGACTGCGAGCATTGACGAACATCCGAAACGCGGGGGGCGTCATCGTGTTCTCCGTGATGGGGGTGCTGGGGGTCGTTGGACTGGCTACAGGTCATGAGGCCAGCGGCCTTGTTGCTCTGGTGATCGGCGGCCCCATGGTGATCGTTCTCGGCGCCAGGCTGGCTCGCCGTAGATAACCCAGTCATAGGCCTGGCCAGCTCAGAGCGCCTTCCATTCAGGAAGCTGATCGCCCTACCGGGCGACGCCGGGCGGGCGTGCCGCGCACGGCATCGGGCTCGGGGCCGACTGCGCGCTCCGGCCTGAGCTGACGGGTAAACGCCAGGGCGCATGCGGTGGCCGCGATAAACACGAGCAGGGTGAGCACGTAGTAGTTGCCGACGATCAATTCCAGCCCACGCCAGGTGAACTCGACTGCCCCGCGGTTACCGCGGTTCGGCGCGAGAAGCAGCAGCCCGCGCGGCAGCAGCCGGGCGCTAGGGTCGTAGCCGCCCTGGTTGCCGATAGGCACGGGCCACCAGCCAAACAAGCCCACCACCAGCGCGGCGCCGAGGATCCGGTAGCCGAGGCGCCGTGGCCCGTACGCGGCAAGGACAAGTGCCGGTACCACGTAAACGTAGTGGTGCGACCAGCTGATCGGGGACACCAGCAGGCCGGTCGCGGCGCACGCAACCAGGCCGAGTAGCTCGTGGCCGCGCCGGCTGGCCAGTATCGAGGTGGCGAGCCCGGCGATGCCGACGACGGCCGCCGCGACCAGCCAGTATGCGTGCGCGTCGGCCCCGGCGTGGGTAAGGCGCAGTATGACGCCGTTAAGGGACTGGTTGTCCAGGTGGAAGGCTCTTCTGCCCGGCCGGGTGATCATCCCGCCCCAGTAGACCGCGGAGGCGTGCGGCAGCAGCGCGAACCCGAGTCCTACCGTGACCGCGAAGGTGAGCGCGCTGACCGCCGCGGCCTTTACTCGCCGCGTGAACAGCAGGTACGGAATGAAGATCAACGGCGTGAGCTTGATCCCTGCCGCCAGCCCGATTCCGATGCCCTTGCCCTTGATGCGGTCCGGCAGCGCGAGGTCGCCCACCACCAGGGCCAGCAGCACGAGGTTGATCTGCCCGAAGAACAGTGTCATCGCAACCGGTTCGAGCCAGAGGCCCACCGCGGCGATCGCAAACGCCGCCGCCGCCCTGGCCAGGCCGGCGGGCCGCCCGGCGAGTCCCAGGGAAAGGTATGCCACCACCGGCAGCAGCCCGATCGTGAGCACCGCCAGCGCGACCTGCCAGGTCGCGAACGACACCGCGCTCCCCGCAGCGAACAGGAGCGCGGCGAATGGCGTGTAGGTGAAGGGCAGCTTCGCCACCCCGAGCTTCAGCGCGTAGAGCATCGCTGGCTGGTTCCGCACAGCGATGCCGCCAGCCCGGTAGACGGCCGTGTCGATGTGCCTCCCGTAGTACTGCGGGGACGCGTGGACGAGCAGGACATAACCGGCCACGGCCAGCAGGAACAGGGCGACCGCGGCCATGAGCCAGGCGGCTGGCCGTATTCGAGTCACCGCTCCGTCTCCTCAGCCTTGAACCGGCCTAGTCATGTTCGCTGACCATGATGTCAAGCCGGGTCGAGCCCTCGCTCGCCGCGTTGTCAGGAGGAGTAGCGCAGGGCCAGCAGGTGGGTGCCGTCGACCGCCGGCCCGTGGTAGCCGACCGCCTCGCAGACCGGGCCCGTCGTGCACGAGATCCCGGACAGGCCCGCCCACTTGTCACCCGCGGGCAGGACCTTCTTCTGCACCGACCACGTAGTGCCGTTCCACTTCTCCAGCAACCCGGACTGGAGCCGGCCGGCGCTCGTCACGGCCTCGCCCGCCGCTTCGCAGTCGGTGGCCGAGACGCACGAGACCGCGTTCAACTTGGTGGACGTGGCGCCCGAGACGGTGGACGGCGCCTGGGTGAGCCAGCGAGAGCCGTTCCAGGCCTCGGCCAGCGGGCGGAAGGTGCCTCCCTTGCTGTACGTGCCGACGGCCTCGCAGGAGTCAGCCGCCGTGCAGGAGATGCCATTCAGCCCCGCGAACGACCCGCCGGCCGGCACCGGGACCGGCCGGATCACCCACGACGTGCCGTTCCAGACCTCGGAGAACAGGCCCTTTTTGTCGCTGCCCACCGCGCGGCAGGCGTCCGCCGCGGGGCAGGCCACGGCGGCCAGCACGCCGTGGCCCGCGGACGGTGCGGGAACCGGCTGGATCTTCCAGGCCGAGCCGTTCCAGCGCTCGGCCAGCAGGCTGGGGGTGCCGCCGCCCTTCTCGGACTCACCGATCGCCGTGCACGCCGCGGTTCCCGAGCACGCCACCGCCGTCAAGGCACTGGTCGTGGCACCGGCGGGGACCGGCGGCCTGGCCTGCGTCCAGGCGCTGCCGTTCCAGCGATCGACGACCGGGCCGGCCCCGCCGGCGCCGACCGCCACGCACCAGTGCGCGGTGCGGCACTGCACGCCGTACAGGTAGACATCTGCCGCCTTCGGCACCGTCCGCAGGGTCCAGCGCGACCCGTTCCAGGTCTCCGCGTACTGGCCGTAGCCATGCTCGTCGTAATCGTGGGTTGCGATCGCCAGGCAGGCCGAGGACGACGAGCACGACACATCGCCAAAGGCCTGGATGGTCGTCCTGGCCGGCTCCGGCGGCACCTGCATCCGCCACGCCGGCGTCGCCACCGCAGCCGCCTTCCCCGCTGCGGGACTGGCGTTCGCCGCCGGGCCGGTGGCCAGCCAGCCCGCCAGCCCGGCCACCGCCGCCAGCCCGGCCACTGCGGCCAGCGCGGCCACCCCCGTGACCTGCGTCAGCCGCCCTGATACCGTCCGCCTGATCCTCATCAATCACCCTCGCATGACGTCGGGCTGCTGCTTGGACCGCACAGATCCAGGCCCCCCTTATGATGCCAGGCCGCATGCCTGCAGCAAGTTCCGGTTCCTGCTGGGCGCCACCGACGGCGAGGGCGTGTTCACCCAGAACGGGCCGTAAGCGGCCACCATGGCCGCTGAACCGGGGCGGCCCTGGCCGGGCACCGAGCGTGTGATCGGATTCGCCGATTCCGCCCCGGACCTCGTAGCGGCACGCTGCCAGCCGGGGACCGCGGATTCGACAGCACCCCTCAGGCGGGCTAGAGGCGGATGAGGAAGTAGTAGGAGTCGTTCTCCGTGCTGGGCTGCACGACGTAGCCGGCGGCGATCTTGAGGGCGTAGTTCTCGGTGCTGGTCACGGGGCTTCGGGAGCGCATCTGGTAGCAGCCGGCCGCCTGGCACCGGCGGCGGGCCTGCTCTTGCAGGGCCGTCCCGACACCTCGCCGGCGGACGTGCGGGTCGACGCCGAACGCCTCGACGTAGCCTTCGGTGAGCGCGGTGCCGTCGTACATGACGGGCGGGCGGCCCTCGTCGGCGCCGATGACCTGGATCAGGTACCGGAGAAAGCCCATGCACTGTCCGGCGGAGAAGGAACCGAGCACGTGCGACTCCCTGGCGGCCGGAAAGGCACTGGTCAGCGCGCGGTCCTGAGACAGGATCCGGGCGCCCAGGCCGAGGACCAGCTCGAATTCGGCCGTTCCGGGCTGGACCTCGGCCACTTGCCCGGGCGATTCGGGAGGCACTTCGGCGTTACGCATGAGTCCATGGTGGCGGCTGTCGCGCGACATCGCGGAGCCTTCGCGATATATCTTTACATCCGCAGAAGTCGAGATGTATCTTGAGCCAAGACGACCTCGCGGAGAAGGCGGGCACGGCCATGTTCGATGACTATGACGATCGCATTGAGGCGGCCAGGAAACTAGCCAGGTTCGATCCGGGCGCGGCGGCCAAGGCGCTGCGCGCCCTGGCCTGCGACGACGGCATGGACGATGAGACCCGGATCGACGCGGCCGAGGCGCTGGCCCGACTCGACCGGGCCGGCGCGGCGGAGGCCTACCGGCTGATCGCCTGTGACGACGGTGTGCACGACGGACTGCGCGTGGCGGCGGCGGAGCGGCTGCCCGAGCTGGACCAGCGGGCGGCGGCCGAGGCGTTCCGCGTCATCGTGCGCGACGACGGCGTGGACGACGGGCTGCGGTCGGCGGCGGCGGAGCAGCTGATGGAGCTGGATCCGCGAGCGGCGGCCGATGTGCTCGGCCTGATCCGCTAGCCGCTGGACGAGCGCACCGGGGACGACCGCGATGTGTTCGTCTAAGCAGGCGGATTCCAGGGCATGCGGTAGGCACGGTAGCTGATGACGCCCTTCGGGAGCCGGGCGTTGAACAGCAGGCGGCCGGACGAGCTGAACTCGGAGAAGTAGGGCAGCGCGCCCCAGCCGACGAACAGGTCGCCGTTCCGGGTGGTCTGCGCGTTGCCCTCGGCCCCGGTGAGCAGGCCCTCGGGCTGGCTGAACGACTGGACCAGCGTGGCGGTCCTGGTGATGAGGTTGAGCCGCACGACGACGACCCGGCTGTAGGGGAGCTCCTTGGTCGTGCCGTTGGACTCGTCGTCCATGAACGTGTACTCGCCGTTCCCGATCGCCTCGGGGTCGTGCTGGTAGGCGAAGATCTTGCCGGCCTGGTCGAGCACCTGGCCGGCCGCGGCCTTGAGCTTGAACGTGCTCTGCCGGCCGCCGAGCTCCCAGATGATCTTTCCGGTGCTCCGGCTGACCTTGTAGGTGGTCCAGGTGAACCGGGAGTTGATGAGCAGGTTGCCGTCGGTGTCGAGGTGGACGGCGTTGATGTGGAACCAGTCCCAGGAGGTGGTGGCCGAGGCGGGCAGGGGCGTATGGCTGTCACGGAAGGGGACGTGGCCGATGCTGTTCCACTGGAAGATGACCTTGCCGGTCTTGATGTTGATCTCCTGCACGATGCCGTCGACCACCTTCTGGTCGGCGGGCCCGCCGATGGAGGTGAGATCGGCGGTGGTGCTCTTCTGGGCCAGGATCAGCGCGGTGTTCCACGGCGTGATGAGGAACTCGTGCAGGTTGGTCTTGAAGCCGCGGCCCGCTTTCACGGTGGCCATGCGCTGGTAGTGGTCGTTGTAGATGTAGTCGGTGCCGCCGGCCGGGCCGACGAGCTCGGGCCCCTGGGACCAGGTGAGCACGGGCTGGCCGCGATAGGTCTGGGTGCGGAAGTCGGTGGCGATCTGCCCGGCGGGCAGCGGGTGGAACCAGACGACCTTCCCGGTGCGGGTGATGATCTCCGGGCCAGCGGAATAGCCGCCCCCGCGAGGCGCGAAGAAGATGTCGCCGTTGCCGTTGTTCGCGCCCTGCTTGAGCACGGTCACCGGCGGCGGCGCGGCGGCAGTAGCGGCCGTGGCAGCTCCGGCGGAGGCGGCGCCGACCGGGGCGGACAGGGTCGCGACGATGGCGGCACCGGTGACCACCGGTGCACCCAGGCGCAGCGCGCGGTAAGACCGGGTCCGCGGCGCGGCCGGCAGGCAGCCTGAACAGGCCTTCTGGTTAATGGTGAGCCCCCCGATGATTAACAAGGTCCTCTTGGGTGACCGACGGCACCGGTTTGTCGCGCTTACGCTATATCGCCCGCGCCGGCCCGGGCCCGAAGATCACCCGAAAACAGCCCGCTGAATATGGCCAGGCCGGGGTTACAGTGCTGATATGACCGGGCTGATATGACCGGGCGCCACGCACACGCGTCGGGCAAGGGCGCGTCCAAGACTGGGCTTTGGCTGGTGCAAGTCGCCGCCATCGTCGTCGGGATCCTGCTGGCCCTGGCCGCTGTCGGCGCCGTCTTCTACTACCTGGTCACCGGCAGCAATCTCATAGTGGCCTACAGCGCCATGTCGGTCTTCTGGGTGGGGTACTTCATCTGGACCCTCGTCCGGCGGCGCGGGACCTTCTGGTTGTGGTTCTCGGCCAGCCTCCTGCTGAGCACTATCTCCCAGCTCATAACCGCCCTGGCGCACCGGCACGAATGGCTGGCCGGCCACCCGCACCTAACGGCTCAGCTCAGTGACTGGTCTAGGTGGATCGGGCTAGCCCTCCTGGCCATCGCCGTTGTGCTCGGGATCAGGTCCGGCGAGTTGCTGTTCTGGAAGCGCTCCCGGCCGGCGTCCGCGTCGGCTGAGCCTGAGGAATAGCGCCATACAGGTCGGCGAATTGACGGCGTGGATGCCGCGGCCCGTGGGCAGGCCGGCAACTGTCACCGGGACCTCCGACGCCGTGGCACGTTAAGCGAAGCGTACGGCCCCGGTCGGCGAACAGTAAGCGGATGGCCAAGGCTCCGCGCGCGCCGGAATTGTCGGGTGAAGATGAGATATAGGTCATGTCATCGGGGGACGACCCGGCCAGCGGGAGGAGGCGGGCGGTGACCTGCTCAACGGCGGAGTGCTAACCGCGTTCGGCTCCGGGCGGCTCGGCGCCGGGAGGGTCGCCGCCGGGCGACTCGGCGGCGAGCTGCGCGGGCGCTGGGCCGGGCGGGCCGCCTTCACGGTGCTGGGCGTCGTGCTGTTCGCCGCTTACCTGGCCCACTCCCGCATCGTGGCGGCCAGCTCGGAGGGCGGCGGCCAGGCCCTCCAGGCCTGGGACATGCTGCACGGCAACCTGCTGCTGCACGGCTGGACGCTGTCGGACGTGTCCTTCTACACCACCGAGCTGCCCGAGTACATGCTGGTCGAGCTGGTGCGCGGGCTCAACGGCGACACCGTGCACGTGGCCGCGGCACTGTCGTATACGTGCATCGTGCTGCTGGCCGGGCTGCTGGCCAGGGGCCGGGCGACCGGCTGGGAGGGCGCGATCCGGCTGCTGGTCGCGGTGGGCATCATGCTGGCGCCGCGGGACACCTCACTGCTGCTCGGCGCCCCCGACCACACCGGCATCCACGTGCCGCTGCTGATCATCTACCTGATACTGGACCGGGCCACGCGGCGCTGGTGGGTCCCGGTGCTGGTCACGGTGCTGCTGACCTGGGCCCAGGTCGCGGACGCCCTCGTGCTCTACGAGGGCGCGATCCCGCTGGCCGTGGCCTGCCTCCTGCGGGTCAACCGGCGGCGCGGGCCGCTGGCCGGGAACTGGTACGACCTGTCGCTGGCCGCCGGGGCCGCGGTGTCGGCGGCGGCGGCCCGGCTCATCCTGAGGCTGATCCAGCACTCGGGCGGGTTCACGGTCAGGCCGGCGGCGGTCAGCTTCCTGCCCGCGAGCTCCCTGGCGACCAGGCTGTACGGCGACCTCGCGCAGGTGCTGGACGTGTTCGGGGGCAAGTTCTTCGGCACGCCGACCGGGGCGGCCATGCTGGTGCTGGTGCCCGGCGTGGTCGGCTTCCTCCTGGCCGCGTGGGCCGTGGCGACCGGGGTGCGGCGGCTCTACCGCGCCGACACCGACCTGATCGTGCAGGTGCTGACCATCGCCGCGCTGATCGTGCTGGCGGCCTTCCTGCTCGGCACCAAGCACGACACTAACGAGATCGTGGGCCTGCTGCCGCTGGGCGCGGTGCTCGCGGGCCGCCTGCTGGCCCGGCCGATCCTCCGGGACCAGCTGGTACCGGCGCTGGCGCTGGTGCTGGCCTGCTGCACCGGGATCGTGGCCTACAACGCGTCTCAGCCGGCCGACCCGGCGCGGGGCTACGAGCTGACCGCGTCCTGGCTGGAGGGGCACCACCTGCACTACGGCCTGGCCGGATTCTGGGACGCCACCGTCGTCACCATGGACTCCGGGGACCGCATCCAGGTCCGCCCGGTGCGGTCGTTCCAGGGCCGGATCGTGACCACGCTGTCGGAGTCCAGCGCGTCGTGGTACGACCCGCATCAGCACTACGCGAACTTCGTCATCACGCGCCGCGACTGGGCCTGTTCCGGCGTCTGCGTCGGGGGGCGCGCCCTGATGATGAGCTTCGGCCCGCCGGCCGCGACCTACCGCGTCGGCCAGTACGCCGTCCTGGTGTGGAACAAGAACCTGCTCGCCCGGCTGCGCACGCTGGCCTGGTGCAACGAGGGCTGGCCGTGGAACACCCCGGCCCTGCCCTGCCCGGCCGACGGCCTCCGGGGCTCAGGTGCGGCGCCTGCCCGGCTGATGGGCCAGCCGCAAGCCCGAAGTGAGCGCCGAGCCGCCGGTCTAGCCGCGGAACATCTCACGCAATTCTGACCGAGTCGACACGGTCATTGCAGCTTGGCTGCCTAACGTCAGCGCTTCTTGAGGAGCGTGATGACGATGCGGCACCGGTGGCCTGGATCTGCCCTGCTGATCACGACGGCGCTGGCGCTGGGGGCCGCGGGGTGCTCGGGGACGGGCGCGACCCCGGCCGCGGCCAGTACCCGCCCGGCCGCCAGCCCAGCTGCTGCCAGGACCCGGCCCAGCTCGCGGACCAGGGCTCCCTCCCGAACCGGGCCCAGCCCGCGGGCCGGATCCGGCGTGGCCAGCCGGCACCACCGGGCCGGGCTCTGCTCGTCGGCGGCGCATCCCGGCCTGGCCGCCCGGATCTCGCGCGGCATCGCCCGCGCCCTGCGCGGCCGGCTGTCCGTGGTGGGCGTCTCGGCCGCCGACCCGGCACTGGGGCTGAGCTGCCGACTGCACCCGTGGCGGGAGTTCCACTCGGCCAGCGTGGTCAAGGTCATCATCCTCGGCGCCCTGCTGCGCGAACTCCAGGCCGGGCACGAGGACCTGACCGCCCGGCAGGTCGGGCTGGCCACGGCCATGATCACCGAGTCCAGCAACGCGGCCGCGACCGCGCTGTGGGACGAGGTCGGCCGGGCCGGCCTCAGCGCCTTCCTGGCCGCGGCCGGGATGATCCGCACCGAGCTGGGACCGGGCGACTACTGGGGCCTGACCGAGGTGAACCCGCACGACGAGATGCTGCTGCTGCGGCTGCTCATCACCTCGAACCGGGTCCTGGACCGGTGGAGCCGCGGCTACGCGCTGCGGCTCATGGCCGCGGTTGTCCCGGCGCAGTGCTGGGGCGTGCCGGCGGGCTCGGCCGCGGACGTGACGGCGCACCTGAAGAACGGCTGGCTGCCCGATCCGACGCTCTGGGTGGTCAACAGCATCGGCGACTTCACCAGGGCCGGCGGCGGCGATTACTCGATGGCCATCCTGACCATGGATAACCCGGACATGGACTACGGCGTGGCCACCGTGGAGGCGGTGGCCACAGTGATCAACCGCGCGCTGGCCGACCGCTAGCCAGCCACCTCAGGCGGCTCGGGCGGCTCGGGCGGGGGCGGCGGCTGGAACCGCAGCGCGGCGGCGACCTCGTAGTCGGCCAGCCAGTCGCTGCCGGCCACGTGCCGGATGGCACCGCCTTCCGCGGCGACCACCTCGGCCAGCTCGGCGATCACGTCCGGGGACTTGCGGGTCGGCCGGCCGCACAGCGGGCAGGTGTCCCCCGACAGGCCCAGCCAGCGGGAGTGGTCGCAGACCACGCCCGGCTCCTGCGTGCCGTCCAGGACGGCCAGCGTCTGCACGGCGGCCACCGAGCCCGCCCACAGGCAGGTGCCCAGGCCGGCCGCCGCCAGCCCGCCGGCCACCACCCGGTCCTCCAGGTCGGCGACGAGCCGCTGCCCGGCGTCTCGCTCGTAGCGGGCCAGGATCTGGTCGGCGTGGTCCCGGATCGCGGCCAGCCCGGCCGCGCCGGGGTCGACGCAGAACGTCCCGGCGATGACCGAGCGCAGGCCGGGTGACAGGAACTCGGTGAACGCCGGCACCTCGTAGTCGTGGCCGCCGATGATCAGCAGGTCGAACTCGCCGGGCCGGAACAGGTCATCCAGCACCCGGGCGACATTGCGGTAGTGGCGCTTGGTCAGCTCGTCGGCCTTGTTCCGGCCCCGGTACTCGTTCAGCCGATCGGTGTAGCCGGACCGCCGCAGCGCCTGGCCGCGGATGTTCTCCAGCTCGCGCATCTCGTCCTGGTAGACCTCCCAGACGCAGGCCGAGTCCTTGTCCACCAGCACCACGCAGGCCCGGTGCACTTCGTCCAGGACCGTGAGCATCGGGCGTACGTAGGGCGCCGCGTCGACCAGCACCCGGTCACGCACCGCCTGCGGCAGCGCCACCTCCTCGTACAGGTCGCGCCCGCTGCACGAGAAGATCGCGATGGCGCCGGGCTTCCAGCGCTCCTCGGCCAGCGCCGTCTTGATCCGCGCGATGTCGGCGCGGACCGACAGCCGGGCCTCGTGCCCCAGCGAGCCGTTCTTGGCCAGCGGGCGGATCTGGTCCAGCATGCTCGACATCCGGGACTGCAGGTCCTCGCGCCGGCCCGGGTCGGCGTCGACCCGGGCGTAGACGGAGGTCACTGGCAGGTCCCGCCCGCTGAACTGGACAATGCGGTCAACCGTCTCTGCTGTGAGCATGGGCACCTCTCCCCGCTCGCTTCCGGCCTGCCTTCCCCCGAGGTTATAACGGGCCGGACCAGGCCCCCAGCGCGCTGCGTGACCCCCGTGACCTGCGGTGCTTGCCGCAGGCGGCGGGCGGCTCCCGGGTCGGTGATGATCTCCGCGTTAGGGTGGCAAGCATGGAATATCGCACCATGGGACACAGTGGCTGCGCGGTGTCGGCGTACTGCCTGGGCACGATGACCTTCGGGACCGAGACGGACGAGGCGGGCGCGCACCGCCAGCTCGACCGGTTCATCGAGGCGGGCGGGAACTTCGTCGACACGGCCGACGTCTACAGCCAGGGAGTGTCGGAAGAGATCATCGGCCGCTGGTTCGCCAGCCGCCCGGCCGACCTGACCGAGCCGGTCGTGCTGGCCACCAAGGGCCGCTTTGCGCTGGACCGCTTCCCCAACGGCGACGGGCTGTCCACCCGGCACCTGACCCGCGCGCTGGACGCGTCGCTGCGGCGCCTCGGGCTGGACGCCGTCGACCTGTACCAGGTCCACGCGTTCGACCCGTGGACGCCGCTGGAGGAGACGCTGCGCACCCTCGACGGCTTCATCCGCGCGGGCAAGATCCGCTACTACGGGCTGTCCAACTTCACCGGCTGGCAGCTGACCAAGGCCGTGCACGTGGCCAGGGCCCTCGGCCTGGCCCAGCCGGTCACCCTGCAGCCGCAGTACAGCCTGCTGGTCCGCCAGATCGAGTGGGAGATCGTGCCCGCGGCGCTGGACGCCGGGCTGGGCCTGCTGCCGTGGAGCCCGCTCGGCGGCGGGTGGCTGTCCGGCAAGTACCGGCGCGACCACCAGCCGACCGGGGCCACCCGGCTGGGCGAGAACCCCAGCCGCGGCATGGAGGGGTGGGACCGCCGCGACAGCGACCACACCTGGCAGGTCATCGACGCGGTGCAGAAGATCGCCGAGGAGCGCGAGGTGTCCACGGCCGAGGTCGCGCTGGCCTGGGTCACCGCCCGGCCCGCCGTCACCTCCACGATCCTGGGCGCGCGCACCATGGACCAGCTCGAGGCGAACCTGCGCGCGGCCGGCCTGCACCTGACCGCCGAGGAGACCGCCACGCTGGACGCGGTCAGCGACCCGCCCGCCGTGGACTACCCCTACGGCGAGATGGGCGTGCAGCAGCGCAGCCGCGGCCTGGCCGGGCGCGGGTGATCTGACCAGCGTCTTCGCGGCGGTGCTGGCGGTGGTGCTGGCGGTGACGCTGGCGGTGGTGCTGGCGGCGGTGTCCGTAGCAGAGCGCGCGCCGGCCGGACCTGGAGCACAATTGGCATAAATCCGGAGCCGGGTCAGAAGCAGCGGAGAGCGGCGCCATGCGTCTCCATGACATGGAGTCCGATGAAGTCGGTCCTGTCGGCGCGCTGCGCAGCCCTGACCCGGCCCTGCCGCGGTGGGTGACCAGCGATGACGCGGAGGCCGCGGTCGGGGCGCTCTACCAGGCCCATGCCCTCTCGCTGATTCGCCTGGCCTACATCACGCTCGGCGACCGGGCGAGTGCGGAGGACGTGGTGCAGGACGCGTTCTGCGGGCTCTTCAAGCGCTGGGAGCACCTGGCCGAGAGCGGCAAGGCGCTGCCGTACGTGCGCGCGTCGGTGCTGAACGGCTGCCGGTCGGTGCTGCGGCACCGGGCCGTGCTGCGGCGCCGGGTCACCCACCAGATCCCGGCGGAGTCGGCCGAGGCCGCCATGCTCAGCAGCGAGGAGCGCAGCCAGCTCATGCGCGCGGTGCGGCGGCTGCCCACCCGGCAGCGAGAGGCGCTGGTGCTGCGCTTCTACCTGGACCTGCCCGACGACGAGATCGCGCGCGTGATGGACGTGCGGCCCAGCACGGTCCGGTCCACCATGCACCGGGCCCTGGCGGCCCTGGGCCGCATCCTGAAGGAGGCGGTGTGAGGTCCATCGAGGAAAGCCTGCGCGGGGCGTTCCGCGAGGCCGCCGACGAGGTGCCGGCCGACTCGGTGCCGCCGCTGATCCTCCCGGCCCGGCGCCGCCGCTCCTGGCTTACCCGCCAGTCCGCGCCGCCGGCGGCGGGCCGGGCCCGGGCCTGGGCCGCGGTGGCCAGCGCGGCCGTCACGGTGGCCGTGGTGGTCGGCGCCGCCGCGAGCGTGGGCAGCGTGCTGCACGGGCACCGGGACGGCGACTACCTGTCGGCGCTCGGGGCCCGGGCGCCGGGCACCGCGGTGGCCAGGCTCACCTCGGCGGTGCCGCGGTACTACGTCGCGCTGACCGTGGCCGCGGGCCTCAGCCGGGTCAAGCCCCGGCAGCGGGCCAGCGCCGTGGTCCGGTCCACCGCGACGGGTGCCACGATCGCGACGGTCACGCCGCCGCGGCCGTACAACACCTTCACCATGGTGACCGCGGCCCGCGACGACCGCACGTTCGTGCTGGCCGCCGAGCGGTTCCCGCCGGCGCTCGCGGAGCGGCTGTTCGTGCTGCGCATCCACCCGGCCCGCCGGGCGCCGGCCAGCCGGGTCCAGCTCGCCGCGCTGCCCGTGCCCGCCCTGGCCCGGGGCATCCAGACCTGGGGCCTGGCCCTGTCACCGAACGGCCGCCAGCTGGCCGTGGCCATGGGCCCCGACGCGAAACAGGAGGTCCAGGTCGTCGACCTGGCCACCGGAGCGCAGCATGCCTGGGCCGGGTTGCCCCAGTGCACGGGCTGTGCCGTCACCGAATTCGGCCCCGCCAGCGGCAACGGCCGGCTCTCCTGGTCGGCCGACGAGCGGACGCTGGCCGTCGCCGGGGCCGGCTCGGTCCGGCTGCTGAACACGGCCGCGCCCGGCGCCGACCTGATCGCCGACAGCCGCCCGCTCAGCGGCCCGCTCATCAAGGCCTTCGCGGCCTGGCGCCAGGTGGTACTCACCCCGGATCAGCAGGCGCTCGTGGCGGTCAGGGAGATCACGACCAAGCGCCGGCGCGGCGCGGCGATCAGCCAGGAGCTGATCCGGCTGTCGGCGGCCACCGGCCGGCCCACGGCCGTCCTCAACGCCCTGCCGGTCCGCCAGGGCAGCTTCGAGCAGGTGCTGTGGACCAGCGCGTCGGGGCAGACGCTCATCGTGACCGGCGCCGACGGAGCCGCCAGCGCCGGGATCCTCCAGGATCGTCACTACACGCCGATCCCCTGGACGCCCGGCGTGCTGAGCGCGGCCTGGTAGCCGGCCGGTATCGGGCTGCTGGCCGGGCCGGGACCGGCCAGGATGGTCCCATGGCCGCACCACAAGCTCCCGCGGAAGCGCTTGTCCGCCGCGCGGGCCGATCAGCAAGGAGCAAGGTCATGACAGGTAACCGGCTTCCCGGCGAGAGCGCCGAGTACCGGGCGGCGCGGGACGAGCTCACGGCCGCCGAGCACGAGCTGACCGCGGCGACCGAGAAAGTGGCCGCGATGCGGCGGGCGCTGCCGCCCGGCGGCCCGGTGCCCGAGGACTACGTGTTCACCGAGGGCCCTGATGAACTCGAGCGGGACCTGCCCGAGCGCCAGGTCCGGCTGTCCGAGCTGTTCGGCGGCCCGGACACCCTGGTCCTGTACAGCTTCATGTACGGGCCGCTGATGGAGCAGGCCTGCTCGATGTGCACCTCGCTGCTGGACGGGCTGAACGGCTCGGCCCCGGACATCGCGCGGCGGGTGAGCCTGGCCGTCGTGGCCAGCTCGCCCCTGGAGCGGATCCGCGGTTACGCGCGGGACCGGGGCTGGGACCAGCTGCGCCTGCTGTCGTCGGCCGGCACCAGCTTCAACCGCGATTACCTGGCCGAGACCGCGGACGGCGAGCAGCGCTCGGTGCTGAACGTGTTCGCCCGCCGGGACGGCGAGATCCGGCACTTCTACGCGACCGAGAAGGGCCCCACCGGGCCCGGTCAGGACGACCGGCACGTCGACCTGCTGTGGCCGCTGTGGAACGTGCTGGACCTGACCCCGGGCGGCCGGCCGCCGGCCTGGCGGCCCGGCGCCTGACCCCGCGACCCTGACCCGCCACCTGACCCTCGCGGCCGGACCGCGCGGCCGGACCCCCGCCAGGGGCCCGGCGATGCCGCGTTAGGCTGGCCGCAGGCGCATCCGGGACCGCATGCGGGACTGGAGCGGGCTGGGGCCGGGAGCGGCAAGAGGAAGGAGACCGCGGCGGGAATGGGGGACTTTGAGCAGTCCTGGTACCGCCGCCGGACCTCACGCTGGCAGGACTGGCCCGCGCGTGACCTGATCGAGCTGAAGCAGCGCCAGGGCACCCGGATCAGCGTGGTGATTCCGGCCCGGAACGAAGAACGCACGGTCGCGGGCGTGGTCGGTGCCCTGTCTCGGACTCTGGTCAGCCAGACGCCCCTGGTCGATGAGCTCGTCGTGATGGACTCCGACTCCACCGACGCGCACGGCCAGGGTGGCGGCCGAGGCAGGCGCGACCGTCTACGCGGCCCGCGAGGTGGCCCCGGCGCTGGGCAGCTACCCCGGCAAGGGCGAGGCGCTGTGGAAGTCGCTGCTGGTGACCAAGGGTGACCTGCTGGTCTTCGTCGACGCCGACCTGACCCGCTGGGGGCCGCACTTTGTCACCGGGCTGATCGGGCCGCTGCTGGCCGACCAGCAGGTCCGCCTGGTCAAGGGCTTCTACGCCCGGGTTCGCACCGAGTCCGACGGCTCCACCTCGACCGAGGGCGGCCGGGTCACCGAGCTGGTCGCCCGGCCGCTGCTGAGCCTGTGGTGGCCGGAGCTGTCCGGCGTGGTCCAGCCGCTGGCCGGGGAATGGGCGGCCCGCCGCAGCCTGATGGAGTCGCTGAGCATCCCGGTCGGCTACGGCGTGGAGCTGGCCACCCTGATGGACACCGTGTCCGGGCACGGCCTGGACGCGCTGGCCCAGGTGGACCTGGGCACCCGCGCGCACCGGCACCAGGCCAACCATGACCTGGCCCTGATGGCGGCCGAGCTGCTGGTCGTCGCCGAGCGCCGGCGGCCCGGGCCCCGGCTGCCCGCCGAGGCAGTGCTGCGCCAGTTCGTGCGAGACGAGGCCGGCGGGGTCAGCCCGCGGCTGCGGCCGGTCCCGACCCACGAGCGGCCGCCGGCCGCCTCGGTGGCCGAGCAGGCCGGCGGCGGCCGGTGAGCGAGCAGGGCGTGCTGCGGCTGGGCGGGCACGAGTTCGGGCCCCGCCAGCTGCTGATCATGGCGATCGTGAACCGCACCCCCGACTCCTTCTACAAGCCCGGCATCACCTGGGACGAGACCGCCGCCATGGACCGGGTGCATCAGGTGATGGCCGAGGGGGCCGACATCATCGACGTCGGGGGCGTGCCCGCCGCGCCGGGGTCGGAGGTGGACGCGAGCGAGGAGATCCGCCGCACGGCCGGGTTCATCGCCGCGGTGCGCGACGCCTACCCGGACGTGGTCATCAGCGTGGACACCTGGCGGCACGAGGTCGGCCGGGCGGCCTGCGCCGCGGGCGCCGACCTGATCAACGACTCCTGGGGCGGCCTGGACACCCGGCTCGCCGAGGTGGCGGCCGAGGCCGGCGCCGGAGTGGTCTGCTCGCACGCGGGCCCGCAGACGCCCAGGACCCGGCCCTTCCGGGTCGCCTACGCCGACGTCATGGCGGACGTGCTGGACCGGACGCTGGCGCTGGCCGCCCGGGCCGAGCGGGCCGGGGTGGACCCGGCGCGGATCGTCATCGACCCGGCGCACGACTTCGGCAAGAACACCTGGCACTCGCTGGAGGTCACCCGGCGGCTGGCCGACATGACGGCGACCGGCTGGCCGGTGCTGGTCTCGCTGTCCAACAAGGACTTCGTGGGCGAGACGCTGGGCGTGCCGCCCGAGGAGCGGCTGCCCGGCACGCTGGCCAGCACGTCGGTCTCGGCCTGGCTGGGCGCGCGGATCTTCCGGGTGCACCAGGTGCTGGAGACCCGCCAGGTGCTGGACATGGTCTCGTCGATCCGGGGCGACCGGCCGCCGGCCCGTGCGGTGCGGGGGCTGGCCTAGCCGATGATCACCGCTGCCGCGCTGTGCCCGGCACCCCCGCTGCTGGCCAGGGAGCTGACCGGCGCCGACCCCGTCATCCCCGACCTGCGCGAGGCGTGCCGCCAGGCCGTCGCCGCGCTGCTGGCCAGCCGTCCGGACGTGGTCGCGGTGGTGGGCACGGCCGAGAAGACCACCGGCTGGGACCCCGGCGGGCGGCTGGACCTGGCCGCCTACGCCCCGATGCTCGGCGCGGCCGCCGGGCCGACCGTACCGCTGGCCCCGGGCCTGGGCGCGGGCCTGCTCGACCAGGCCGGGTATCAGGGGCGCCGGCTCCTGCAGTCGGTCAGCCCGGACGAGCCGGCGCAGCGGTGCGCTGAGCTGGGCGCCGACCTGGCCGGGCGGGCCGGACGGGTGGCCCTGCTGGTCATGGCCGACGGCAGCGCACGGCGCGGCCGCCGCGCGCCCGGCCACCTGGACGAGCGGAGCGCGCCGTTCGACGCCGAGGTAGAGCGGGCCGTGCGCGAGGGCGACCTGGAAGCCCTGCTGGCCATCGACCCGGTCCTGGCCCGCGAGCTGATGGCGACCGGCCGGCCGGGCTGGCAGGTGCTGGCCGGCGCGCTGGCCGGGACCCGGCCGAGGGTGGAGATCCGGTACGCCGGCGACCCGTTCGGGGTGGCCTACCTGGTCGCCTCGCTGGACCTGCCACCGGGGTAAATCGCTGCCGGGTTTCGTCAGCAGCGGTCAGAGCACGATGAGCGAAGCGGAGGGGTTCCAGCATGAGCGATGACAGTCTCGCGGGCCGGACGGTACTGGTGTTCGGGGCGGCCGGCGCGCTCGGCGCGGGCGTGGCCGAGGCGTTCCGCGCGGCCGGCGCGGAGGTCACCGGGGTCGACCGGGCCGAGCCGCCGGCCAGCCGGCGGCTGGACGGGGTGCGCTACGCCGCGGCCGACGTCCTGGACGACGCGGCGCTGGGCGCGCTGTTCGACGCCGCGGCCCCGCTCTGGGCCGTGGCCAGCACCGTGGGCGGGTTCGCCGGGCACCGGCCGCTGAGCGAGCTGGACCCGGCTGAGCTGACCGCTCAGCTCAGCCTGAACCTGGTCAGCGCGGCGCTGGTCACCAAGCACGCGCTGCGGGTCATGCAGCCTGTTGGCGAGGGCCGGATCGTGCTGACCGCCAGCCGGGCCGGCGTGGTCAGCAAGGGCTCGGGATTCGCCTACTCGGTCAGCAAGCTGGGTGTCCTGCACCTGGTCACCATGGCCGCCGAGGAGATGAGGGGCACCGGCGTCACGGTGAACTGCATCGTGCCGAGCATCATCGACACCCCGGCCAACCGGGCGGCCATGCCGGACGCCCGGCACGAGGACTGGCCCAAGATCCCCGACATCGCCCGCAGCTACCTGTTCCTGGCCTCCCCCGGCGCCGCCCTGGTCAGCGGCGCGGCCGTGCCCGTCTAACTGGCCCGCCTGACCGGCCCGCCTGACCGGCGCATCCGGGCCGGCCCGGACTCGATGGTGCGGTAGCGGCCGGGCTTGACGAATTTGCGGATGGACCAGCCGGGTCTGGCGCTCGATCCGGCGACTGGCCGCCAGTCGCGCGAAGACGACGGTCAGGCGGGCGTGACCGGGCCGACCGGCGGGGCGAGCGGAAACGGCGTGGCCGAGCGCCACGGGCGCAGCCAGGCCTCCTGATCGCGCTCGATGGGCTGGCCGCAGTGGTCGCAGGTCCGTTCGTCGTTGGTGGTGTGCCCGCAGGCGAGGTGGATGATCTGCATCGGATCGGAGGGGTAGCCCGGCTCGGTGTGGCGCTGACCCCAGGCGGACAGCGCGTGCAGGAGTGGGAGCACGTCGGCGCCGGCGCCGGTCAGCCGGTACTCGTGCCTGCTGCGGCCGTTGTCGCGGTAGGGGACCTTGGTCATCAGGCCGGCGTCGACCAGCCGGCCGAGGCGGGTCGACAGGATGTTGTCGGCGATCCCCAGCTCGGACTTGAACTCTTCGAACCGGGTCATGCCCACAGTCGCGTTCCGCAGGATCAGCAGTGTCCAGCGGTCGCCGAGCACGTCGGCTGCCCGCCCGATCGGGCAGGGCGGCGCCAGTTTCGGCTGGCTACCAGGTTCCTTGGCTCGCATTCTGCAAGTTTATCCGCCCTGACTTGCGTTGTGCAAGCCAGGGCGGTTAGGGTGGGCTCGTCGCTCTGGCTTTTAAAATGAAAGCTACGGCGGCGGACCTGACCTCCCCCGGCAAGGAGCGGCGAGATGAGCGCGAAACCGCACGCCATGACCCGGCTGGCCATTCCGACCGGGATGCGCTTTGCCGAGTTCCGCCGCCGGTTCGAGGCGGCGGCTCCGGCCTTCGACGCACCGGGGGTGCGGGACCTGATCGCCCGCGGCGGCGGGTGGCGGGACATCGAGGCCGCGGCCGAGCGCAATGCTCCTAACGGCCTGATGATCTACGCAACCATCGACATCGGCCAGCTGATGACCGCGGCCGGGCATGCCGTCAGGTGCGTCGAGTACCTGCTCGGCAACCATGTGACCGCCGAGCGGATGTTCCGCCACGATCCCGCCGTCGCCCTCTACGCGCCGCTGCGGGTCGTCATCCACAGCGACCCCGGCGACCAGGCCATCATCACCTTCGACCAGCCCAGCAGTGTCTTCGCCGGGCTCGGCAACCCCGAGATCACCGCGGTCGGCACCGAGCTCGACCACACGGTCGCGGAACTATGCGGGCCATCACTGGTCACGCGCCGCAGGCCCTGCTCCACCCCAGCCCCACTACCAGGGAAGACAACTGGAGGATGTCATGATCGTCGTCACTGGAGCCACCGGAAAACTGGGCCGCCTGGTGATCGAGGGCCTGCTGCTGCGGGTGCCCGCGGCCGAGATCACGGCCGCGGTCCGCGACCCGGGCCGGGCGGCGGATTTCGCCGAACGCGGAGTCGATGTCCGCCGGGCCGATTACGACGACCCGGCCACCCTGGACGCCGCGATCGAAGGCGCCGACCGGGTCCTGCTGATCTCCAGCAACAACCCGCAGCGGTCGGTCGCCCAGCACGCCGCGGTCATCGACGCGGTCAAGCGGGCGGGCGTCGCTCTGCTGGCCTACACCAGCCTCTGGCACGCGGACACTGCAACGGCGCTGCCGGCGGCCCCGCACCGGGTGACCGAACCGCTCATCCGGGCCGCGGGTGTGCCGTTCACCATGCTGCGTAACAACTTGTACACCGAGCAGTTCGCGCCGCAGGTCCGCCAGGCGGCCGCGTCCGGGACGCTGATCGGCACCGGCCAGGGCCGGGTGGCCAGCGCGACCCATGCTGATTACGCGGCGGCGGCCGTGGCGGTGCTGACCGGCGACGGCCACGAGGGCAAGGTGTACGAGCTGGGCGGGGACACCTCGTGGAGTCTTCCCGAGCTGGCGGCCGAGACCTCCCGGGCCGCGGGCCGGGACGTCGTGTACCAGAATGTGCCGCCGGAGCAGTACCGGGAGCTACTGATCGCCGCGGGCCTGCCGCCGATAGTGGCTGATGCGGCACTGGACACCCGCCGGGCCATCGCAGAAGGCGAGTTCGCGGGAACTTCCGCGGTCCTGAGCGGTCTCATCGGCCGTCCGACGACGCCGTTGGCCGACACCGTCACGGCGTTCCTTAAGAACTGAGGAACAGTCATGATCCAGCTTCGGCATGAGCAGGTGACCGTAGACGGTGCGTCGATCCACGCGGTGACGGCAGGTCCGGCCGGCGCGCCAGCACTGCTGCTGTTGCACGGCTGGCCCGAATCCTGGGCCACCTGGCGCGAGCTCATCCCGCTCGCCGCGCGCTCGCATCGGGTCGTCGCGATCGACCTTCCTGGTATCGGCGGATCCAGGGGCGGCGGCGCACCGGGGGCCAAGGCCGCGATCGCCCGGCTAGTCCACGGCCTGGCCGGCGCCCTGGGTCTCGTCGACATCACCCTGGTCGGGCACGATATCGGTGGCATGGTGACCTATGCCTACCTGCGGGAGTTCACAGACCTGGCCCGCGCCGTGATCATGGATGTCCCGATTCCCGGCCTCGACCCGTGGGACGACTTCGTGCGCGCCCCGTTTCTGTGGCATTTCGCACTGCACGGTGTGCCGAGGCTGCCGGAGCTGCTGGTGACGGGCCGGGAGCCTGACTACCTCGGCTACTTCTACGACCTGCTTTCCGCGACGGCTGGCGTCCCGGCCGCCGAGGTGCGGAAGGAGCAGGTCGGCGCCTACGAGACGCCGGATGCGCTGGCGGCCGGCTTCGGCTGGTACCGGGCCTTCCAGGAAGACGTGCGGACCAACCGGGAGGCCGCGTCCAGGGCCCCGACCGGCACGCCGCTGCTCTACCTGCGGGGCGGCGCCGAGCGCGGTGGCCCGATCGGGGCCTACACCAACGGTCTGCACCGCGCCGGCGTGACCGACGTCAGATCGACCGTGATCGACAGTGCGGGCCACTTTCCGCACGAGGAAGACCCCGCGGCGACCTGGCGCGCGATCTCCGGATTCATCGCCGCCAGCCCGGCTGGGAAGGAGTAGGCCGATGCCCGCCACTGTTCTCGGCGTCGATCACGCCGGCAGCACGGCCAGCAGCCTCGACCGGTCGGCCGGGCTCTGGCGCGACGTCCTGGGCTTCGATCCAACCCGGCCGGCTCCCCGGCCTGTCGATCCGGGCGGGGGCCGTCCGTCGGTTAGGTAGGACGCGCATCGGGCGCATCCCGTGTTTTCAAGCGTTCGTGAGGGGAGTTACGCCATGAGCAAGTACCTGTTCCTGTACCGCGGTCCGGCCCGGCCGATGGACCAGTTCACGGCCGAGGAGTCCGAGGAGCAGATGCGCGCCTGGGGCGCGTGGATGCAGCGCTGCGGTCCGGCGCTGACCGACGGCGGGGCACCGTTCGGCGCCCGCGACGCGGTCGCCGACGACGGGGGCGCCGCCACGGCCAGCGAGCAGAACGGATACTCGATCGTCGAGGCCGAGGACCTGGCCGCGGCCCGCCTGCTCACGCAGGACCACCCGTTCCTGAGTGAGGGCAAGGGCCGGTTCGCCATCGACATCTACGAACTGGTGCCCATGTAAAAAGGCCGCCCGCGGCCCGGGCCGGCCGGCGCGCCTGGCGCGCGGGCCGGCCCGGCCTCGCTGTGCTGCGCGGCCGTGCTGCGCGGCCGTGCTGCGCCGCCGTGCTGCGCCGCCGTGCTCGGCCGCCGTGCTCGGCCGCCGTGCTCGGCCGCTCGCCTCAGCGCCGCGGCCCGCTGACCGGGCCGGAGCCGCCGTAGGGGCCCGAGCCGCCGCCGAACGGGCCCGCGCCGAAGAATGACGCGCCCGCGGCGCTGGGGTCCAGCCGCCGGGCCCGCACCAGCACCAGGCCCCGCTGCACGGCCAGGCTGATGGCCAGGTACAGCACGATCGTCGCCGAGCCCAGGCCCGAGGTGCCCTTGTGGTGGTCGAGCAGGGCGTCGTAGCCGAGATGCGCCGCCACCGCGGCCACCCACAGCAGCGCCGTGATCCAGTTGCCCTGGGTCCAGGCCACGCCGTCCTTGATCCACACCCGGACGGTGGCCGCCCGCAGCGCGCCGAACACGACCGCCAGCACCAGGCTGCCGCCGAGCGCCGCGATCGTCAGTCCCCCGCCGTGGTGCTTGCTCAGGAAATTCGCGGCCTCCACGATGCCGATGACGCCGAGTATCAGCGTCAGCCGCAGGCTGGACGCGCTGACCCGGCGAGCCACCAGCTGCCGGTAAATCAGCAATCCCAGGACAACGATCCCGATGATCACATTAGTCGCAACCTGCGAATTCACTTGCCCTTTACTCCCGCGTTGATCGAGTCGCCGGCCCGCTGGCCGGCGGGGGCAGCCCGGCCGTGCGGACGGGCTGCCTTACTGTGACATTCTTCACGCTAGCCCCGGACGTGACCGCAGTCGCATGGTCACCGTCCTGACCTGGCCATGACATCTGTCACGGGTCGGCCCGGCCCGGCGGGCCAGGCGGGGCGGCCGCACGGAGCCGGCGGTGGTAACTACGACGTCGGTGTCACCTCGGCCCGGATGGCCTGTTAGTTTGAGGTCCAAGCGGATTGAATGGGCCAGATCGGAGGTCTCGGTGGGCCTACCTGCACGCCAGCGCAGAGTACTGGACCGAATTGAGGACTCGCTGGAGGGGACAGATCCCCGGCTAGCGACAATGTTCGCCATTTTCGGGCGCCTAACTCTTAATGAGGAAATGCCCCGAATAGAGGAACTCCGACACAGACTGGCGATCATGTTCCTCCGGATCCGGCTCTGGATGGCGCCCGGCCGCGGGCGAGCCCGCGGCCGCGGGCCGGCGCGGGTGCGCGGGCGACTGCACGCCAGGACCCGGCGCCCGGCGGCCCTGCTGTTCCCCATCGCGCTGGTGATGGCGACCGCGACGATCGTGCTGGTGGCCCGGTTCGGCGGCACGCCGCGCTGCTCGGCGACGGCGACGGCGGCGACGGCGAAGCCGTTCTCGGGTGGCCGGCAGCCCCATAAGGGTCAGAAGGGCCAGCAGGCCAAGACGTGCCCGGCGGTGCTGAACCCGCTGTACACCGGCCGCTAGCCGATCAGGACCCGGCGGTCAGCCGCCGGCGTCCCGGTCTTGTGCATCTCGGTCTTCGGCGTCCGGCGCCCTAGGAATCCCGGTCCCGGCCCGTCTCGCGGGCGGCCTGGGCCAGGCTGATCGCCACGAGCCGGGGCCGCAGGCATGACGGCGGCATCGCGCTGGCCGCCGCCACGCCGACCTGGGCGCAGGAGGCCAGCACGATCGTGCGGCCGGACGGGTCCGCGCTGCCGCCGATCCCGGACAGGTCGAGGAAGAAGTGCGGCCACGGGATGGCCCTGGTCGTCCAGATGACCTTGTTCCGGGCCAGGTCGTAGCCCCAGGCGTCGCCCAGCGCCCCCTGGTCGAGGCCGAGGGCCACGCCGTTGCTGACCGCGTACAGGCCGCCGGCGCCCGGCGTGGCGGCCCGGGTGATGACGTCTCCGGTGACCGGGTCCAGGCCGACGAGCGCGCTGCCGCTGACCACGTAGACGATCTGGCGGGCGGCGTCCACCACCTGCGGCACGGCTTGCCGGGGCCCCCACAGCAGCGCCCCGTCACCCGCGCTGTAGGCGGTCAGCCCGGCCGGGCCGGAGAACAGCGCGACCCCGCCGACTGCGCCGCTCAGCGCGCCGGCGAACGACCGCCCGGCGGGCCGCAGGATGGACTGCGCGCCGGTGCGCAGGTCGATCGACCGCAGCGCGGTCACCGGAGCGGTCCCGAGGTAGCCGCCCCTGGCCTCGGTGACCAGCAAGTCACCGCTGTCCACGCGCCAGGCCTGCGCGACCGAGCCGGTGGGCCGCCGCCAGACCACCCGGCCAGTGTTATTCGCATAGCTGGTCACCGAGCGGGTGCCGATGATCACGGTGCGGGCCGCGCTGGCCCAGACCGCGCCGCCGTAGGCGGCGGCGGGGTACGTCCGGATGCGCTGCCCGGTCGCCGCGGACAGCACCACCTCGTCCCGGCCGCCGCTGCCGCTGCCGCCAGGGAGGGACACGCCCGCGGTGACCACGCCGGGCCAGGCGCGCACCGAGACGATGGCCGACCCGACCGGGAATCCGGCCAGGTCCGCGGTCCACAGCGGCTGGCCGTCGCTGAGCCGGTAGGCCAGCACGGTGCCGCCGAAGCCCACCACGACCAGGCCATTGCCCACCGCCGCGTCGGCCTGGCCCTGGCTGGGCACCGTGCCCAGCGCGCCGTTCTGGGCGGCCCACGAGCCGGGCAGCCGCCGGGTCCACAGCACCGCCGCGACCTGATGCTGACAGCGCGCCTGCCGGCACCGCCCGACGGCCGTGCTGCTCGCCCGGCCCGGCACCAGGGCCGCGCCGATGAGGACCACGGCGAGCAGAGCCCGCCGCGCCCACACTGCCGACCCGCGCGTGAACGACACGACCGCTGAGTGACCCTTCTCGCCGGGAACCCCGCGCCGGCGGCCTCCTCAGCCCCGCTGCGGCCTGCCGATCGCCCGATCTCACGGTAGCCCGGCCGGCGCCCGGCCACAGCCGAGCCGGCCGACTGAGATCATCTCGTGGCCGCTTCACCCGGATGCCCGCAGCGCCGCCAGGGTCGGCTGAGTAGCGTGGTGCTGGCCACGATGGCCTGACGCACAGGTCCCCGTCCGGGGACCGGCGATAAGGAGGAGACGATGACCGACCGGGCACCGCTGCCCCACGAGTTCCTGCCGAAAGTGCCGTCGTTCACGGTCGAGAGCGACGATGTCGCGCACGACCAGCCCATGGGCGACGCCCAGGTATACAACAGCTTTGGCATGTCCGGCGAGAACATCTCCCCGCACCTGCGCTGGCACGGATTCCCGCCCGAGACCAAGGGCTTCGCGGTCACCGCCTTTGACCCGGACGCGCCGACCGGCTCGGGCTTCTGGCACTGGCTGGTGCTGGACCTCCCGGCGTCGGTCACCGAGCTGCCCGCCGGGGCCGGGGCCGCCGGGGCCAAGCTGCCCGGCAACGCGTTCTCGGTGCGCAATGACTACGGCACCAAGGACTTCGGCGGCGCGGCCCCGCCGCAGGGCGACCCAGCCCACCGGTACGTGTTCACGGTGTACGCGCTGGACACCGACCACCTCGGCATCGACTCCGACGTCTCCCCCGCCGTGGCCGGCTTCAACCTGCGCTTCCACACCATCGCCCGGGCGGTCATCGTCCCGGTCTACGGCCACTAATCCGGCTTCCGGCCCGCCGGAACGCCAGCCGTCATGTTCGTGACCGGCTTACCGCAGGATCCAAGCGGCTTGCCGGTCACGATCATGGACGTGGCTCAGGGTCGGCGCGGGAGGAGCGGGAACAGCCGGGCCACCACGCCGACCGGCAGCACCGACGTCTCTTGCCCGGCCCGTCGCTCCCGCTGGCTGTATTGCGTGATGACGGCGCGGATCGCCCCGGCTAGCTCGGTCACCTGCGCCGGCGTGAGGTGCAGCACGGTGCTGAACGCCTCGTCATGCCAGCCTGGCGGGGCGGTGTCCCGGCCCGCCAGCCAGCGCCGGTAGCCCTCGTTCTCCAGTTCCCTGGCCAGCTCCCCGAACTCGTCGCCGGCCTCGCCGCGCCCGCCGGCCTGGCCGCCGCCGCCGGCCCGCGCGCGCGGACCAGCCGCCAGGGCCGGGCCCGGCCGGGCTGGTCCGGCACCGGCTCGATCTGGCCGTACCGCTCCAGCTGGCGCAGGTGGAATGAGCACGCGCCGGAGCTCTCGCCCAGCTCACGGGCGGCCTGCGTCGAGGTCAGCGTGCCCCGCCGGGCGAGCAGGTCGAGCAGCGCCGCGCGCAGCGGGTGACCGAGCCCGCTGCTCGGCCTGCCCGGCGCGGCTGGCCCGGGCTGCATGCTGCCGCTCACGACCCGCCTCCGCTCGTTCACCAGCCCGCCCGTCCGTCCGTCATTAGCTTTGCAAAGTAATTGTTTGCAAAGTATCGTAACTCATCGCCGGGCATGCCAGCCACGGCTGCTGGATGACTGGAAGAGGAGAATCCGCATGACCGTCCGCCCAGTCCGCCTGTTCGGTGACCCAGTACTCCGGACGCCCACGCAGGAGGTCACCGACTTCGACCGGCCGCTGCGCCAGCTGGTCAAGGACCTGACCCAGACGCTGCGCGACCAGCAGGGCGCGGGCCTGTCGGCGCCGCAGATCGGCGTGGGGCTGCGGGTCTTCGTGTTCGACGTGGACGGCGTCCGCGGCCACCTGATCAACCCGGTGCTGGGCTTCCCCGACGACGCCGAGCAGGACGGCCCGGAGGGCTGCCTGTCGTTTCCCGGCCTGTACTACGACGTCAGGCGGCGGCTGAACACCGTCGCGAGCGGGGTCGACTCGGACGGGCGGCCGCTGCGGGTGGTCGGGGACAACCAGCTGGCCCGCTGCCTTCAGCACGAGACCGACCACCTGGACGGCGTCTTGTTCGTCGACCGGATGGACGGGCCGGCCCGCAAGCGGGCGCTGCGCGAGATCCGCGAGGCGGACTGGGCCGGCCTGCCGGCGCCGGAGATCCGGGTCAGCCCGCACCGGGTCCACGGCCTGATCCGCTGAGCGCCCGGCCGGCCCCAGCCGGGCGGCTGACGACCGCGCCCAGCAGAATGTCGCCAGCAGACCGCAAGCAGGAGGTACCGCGATGGCGCTCGACGAGGATGTCGCCCGGCTCGCCAAGGGCAAGAACCTGGCCACGGTGGTGACGCTGATGCCCGACGGGCAGCCGCAGGCCCAGCTGACCTGGATCGACCACGACGGCGAGAACGTGCTGGTGAACACCGAGCCGCAGCGGCAGCGGTCCAGGAACGTGCGGCGGGACCCGCGGGTGACGGTGCTGATCCACTCGGCCACCGACGGCCAGGACTGGGCCGAGGTCCGGGGCCACGTGGTACGCACGATCGACGGCCGCGAGGCCCGCGACCACATCGACGCGGTGTCCCAGCGCTATATGGGTCACGAGTTCCGGGCGCCGGTCGGCCCGCACGGCCGGATCATCCTGGTCGTGGCGCCGGACAAGGTGAACACGCCCCGCCGCCTGGGCGAGAGCTAGCGCAGCCGGGACGCGGCCCGCCATAACCGCGTCCCGGATGAACGAGGCCGGGCTCCCCTGCTGATCGTCAGGGGAGCCCGGCCGTTCACCAGCCCGGCGACAGGACCGGGCTACCGAGCCGGGCTAGCGGACCTCGCTAGCCGGACCGGGCTAGCGGACCGTGAGCCGGGGCACCACGGCCGTGAACGTGATCCGGCCGCCGTGCTTGCGCGGCACCGCGTTGTTGCTGAAGTTGCACTTGCCGTTGGCCTTGTGCGGGAAATTGAACACGAACCTGACCCGCGCGACGCCGTTGCCGGTGGCTCCGTGGAAGGCGCCGGTGCTGTGGCCGGGGCGCACCCTGAAGACGACGTGGTCGGTGAACGCGATCCGGCAGATCCGCCGGTTCAGCACCTTGGCGTGCTGGTGGCTCTGAATGAACCGAACCGCGAACCGGCCCGCCACGGTGCTGATCGAGCCACGCCGGGACTTCGAGTTGTTCAGGGCGACGACCCCCCGGGTATGAACCACGCCCCGGAACTTGACGGGAATGCGCGTGACCCGCTTGGACGCCTCGATGAACGCGGCCCGGCCGTGCAGCGCGCCGTGCACGACTTCCGCGCCGGTGACCCAGGCGGGATGGGTCGCCGGAGTGCTCGCCAGCGCCGTTCCCCCGGCCAGCAGCACCGCCGCGCCGCTGGCCGCGATAACGGCCGCGAGCTTCATTCTGACCTGCATGTTCGCTCCCCCAGTTGAATCGGAAACCCCCGTTGCCGCGCGACGCTACACCGAATGGCGAAGGCCGGTCCTGAAGTTGGCCAGGATGCCTTTCCAGCCGGCGATCCCGGCCTTATCCGCAGGCCAGAGCCACCGCCGGGGCATCGATAACCCGGCGGGAAAAGTTGCTGGCGGGCCGAGCCCGGCCGTCCGGACTCTCACTGCTGTCACGACAGCAACGGTCACCGCCCGTGCCCAGCCCGGTCCCCACGCTCGGCCAGCCGACCGGGGTGTTCGCCCAGGTCGGCCCGACACCCAAGCTGGCCCGGCACCCAGGCTGGCCCGGCACCCAGGCTGGCCCGGCACCCAGGCTGGCCGGCACCCAGGCAGCCGGCACCAGGCTGGCCCGGCACCCAGGCTGGCCCGGCACCGGGCTCGCTACCCCATCCGCCCCAATGGCCCCGTCTGCCACTGGGCTGGCGGTCGAGCCGGCGCTGATTCATGATCCCGTAGCGTTTGCGGCCTCAGAGCCCGCTAGTTCTACGGGATCATGGCGAACCTGGGTTGCGGCCGGGCGGAATGCCGTTCCGGTCGGCCAGATGCGCCTGCGGTGAGCCCCGGTGCCGCGAGCCTCACCGGGCTCGCCCCCGGCAGCCCCACCGGCCTCTCCCAGCCCCGCCGGCCCGGCCTCACGCCCCCGCAGGTGGCTGTTTCACCGGCGTGGAGATCACGGGCCGCGGCGATCCAGATCCCCCACGATCATGAAACACCGTGTTCGGCGGCCGGAATGCCACTTCGAGGCGGGCCCGAGCGCCGATGCCCCCGGCGGAAGCCGACTCCCGCCGACTCCCGCCGACTCCGCCGACACCGCCCGAACCCTCCCACCGTCCCACCACCCTCACCTACCTCAAACGCGCGGTAGTCTCCGCCACCGCGGCGATGCGCCGCTCGTCCGGCTGCACCAGCCACGCCTCGGGCCGGTCCAGCGGCAGGCGGCGTCCAGCTGGCATTGGCCAGGCAGTTGCCCAGGTCAAGCACGGGCAGGCCGCAGGCCAGAGCCACGCCGGGCGGCCATCGTGCATCATGGGGCGGGTGCCGCTATTCGAGTTCGAGGGCCGCGCGCCGACGGTCAGCCCGTCGGCCTGGATCGCCCCCACCGCCACCCTGATCGGCGACGTCCGCGTCGAGGCCGAGGCCTCCATCTGGTACGGGGCCGTGCTCCGGGCCGACTTCGGGCCGATCGTGATCCGGGCCGGGGCGAACGTGCAGGATGGCTCGGTGCTGCACGGCGGCGCCGACCCGGTGACCGAGGTCGGCGAGGGCGCGACCATCGGCCACCTGTGCGTGGTGCACGGCGCGGTCATCGGCACCGAGGCGCTGATCGGCAACGGCGCCACCGTGCTCGACGGTGCCACCGTCGGCCGTCACGCGCTGGTCGCGGCCGGGGCGACGGTGCCGCCGGGCATGGCCATCCCCGACGGCATGCTGGCCGTCGGCGTGCCCGCCCGGCTCGCGGGCGAGGTTCGCGGCGGCGCCAAGGGCTGGGTCGACACCAACCCGCAGGTCTACCGGGACCTGGCCCGCCGCCACGCGGCCGGCGTCCGCCCGGTCCCCGGCGACCGCTGACCGGCCCGGCTCAGGGCCGGCCCGCGTCAAGGCCGGGTCAGGGCAGCCTGGCTCAGGGCAGCCCGGCCATGCTGACCGCCTCCAGCTGGTCCGAGGCGAAGTCGGTGACCAGCAGCGTCCGGCCGCCCGGCTCCAGCGCCATCTGGCGCGGGAACAGGCCGGACTTGATGTAACCGAGCACGGCGGGCCGGTGGGCCAGCGCGGCGGCCACGCTGACCACGGCCAGGTTGGCCTGCGCGCCGCGCAGGCTGAACCGGTCCGAATCGGCCGCGACCAGCCGGCGCCCGCCATCCACCAGGGTCAGGCCCACCGGCGCCTCGCCCACCTGGACGTCGGCCAGCCGGGCCCGTGCCGGGTCGCTGAGCAGCCGGGCCGCGGAGAATGCCAGCAGGGCGTCGCTCTCCCTGGCCGTGACCCAGACCACGGCGCCGTCGGCCGAGGTGATGACCCGGACCGGGGAGCAGCCGGCGTGCACCGTGGTCACCACCGACCGGGCCGGGTCGCTCTCCGCGCGCGGCACGCTGATCATGCTCAGCGTGCCCTGGCCGCCGGCCGCAGGCACGGCCAGCTCGCTGGTCGAGTACAGCCAGCGGCCGCTGGGCGAGAACGCCAGGCCGACCGGCGCCTCGCCGGTCGGGATCAGGCCCGCGAAATCGGACGGCCCGAAGCCGCGGGTCAGCGCCTGGTGCAGCCGGAACACGGCGATCTTGAAGCTGGACTCCAGGCTGACGAACGCGTAGCGTCCGTCCGGCGATACCGCCACCTCGATCGCCTCGAAGCCGTTCGGGCTGGTCAGCGTGCCGATGACGGCGTTCGGCCGCCCGGTCTCGGCCCGGGCCACGCTGATCACCACGGCACCGCTCTGCGACGCGACGAGCAGGTACCGGCCGTCCGGGGTCAGCGCCTCGCCGAGGGGCTGCGTCGCCGCCGGGAGCGGGATCGCGCGAACCAGCCTCGGCACCGCCGGCCCGGTCTGGTAGACGGCCACCGAGCCGGCCGGTCCGCCCGGCGCGCTGACGAAGGCCCAGTGACCGCGGGCGGCCGTGACCACGCCGAAGGGCGCGCCCGCCACCGCCACCAGCGCCGTCGGGACCTGGCCCAGGCGGGGCGCCGACGCCACCCTGGTCGAGCAGGCGGACGGCCCGCCCGTGGGGGGCAGCACCTTCGGGCGCGCGGGCGGGCTCGATGAGCCGCTCGCGCACGCCGCCAGGCCGAGGCTTAACGCGGTGAGCGCCGCGGCCGCCGCGGCCGCGGCCCGCCGGTAGGTCATGGCCCAAACGGTACGCCTCAGGACAGCCGCGGAAGGCGGTCCAGCGTGATGCCGAACAGGTCCCGGTAGGCGGCCAGCACCGCCGCGTCGCTGCCCAGCTCCTCCTCGGTGCGGACACCGCCGCTGGTCCTGATCACCGTCTGGCCGCTGAGCGAGATCCGGCCGTCCGCGGTGAGCCGTGAGCAGATGGTGCCGGCCCGGAAGTGCGACTGCGGGGCGGTCTGCTGGTACCAGCAGGTCGGGCCGAAGTCGGCCAGCGACCGCTCGCGCAGCTCGACCCGGTACTGCGGCTGGCCGTCCTTGAGCACGTCCACGTCGCCGTCCGGCGCATCGGCGAGCTGGAACCGGCCGCCCGGGTCGTCCTGCTCGCCGCGCTCGTCCAGCCGCAGCGGGAAGGTGGAGTGACTGCCGAAGCCCACGTCGGCCAGCCACCGGCCGCTGCCGTCGGCCGGCGTCACGATCAGCGCCATGTGATCGAACGGCGGGCCAAGACCGCCGTCGCCGTAGACCCGCGCCGCCACCCGGATGACCTGCGCGCCGAGCGCCTGGAGGAGCAGCGCGAACGCGCCGTTGAGCTCGTAGCAGAAGCCGCCCCGGCGCCGGGAGATGATCTTGTCGAGCAGGTCTTCCCTGGTCAGCGAGATGGGCTCGGACAGGTGAATACTGAGATTCTCAAACGGGACGGTTCTTTGGTGCGAGCGATGCAGGCCGCCCAGTGCCGCCGCGTCGAGCGCCTGCGGCCGGGCGGCATCGATCCGGCCCAGGTAGGCCGCGACCGTGCCCGGGTCCATGCCCTCGCTCACGGCATCCTCACGTTCGCTCACGGAGTCTCCAGGCCGGCCAGCACCTCGCGCTCGCGGTCGGGGTCGAGCCCGTGCCGGGGACGGCCCGGCCGCGGTGCGGGCGGGTCGCCCTCGGCCTGCAGCCAGGCCCAGGTGTCGGCGACGGTCTCGGTCACCGGGCGGCAGGTCAGGCCGGCCGCGTAGACCTTGCTGACGTCGCCGGTGTGCAGGCCGGCCGTCTCCCCGTCCGGCGGGGCCCAGACCGGCAGCTCGATCCACGGCTCGATGCCCGCCGCCTCGATGACCTCCGGCGCCACCCAGACCAGCCGGGCGTCCGAGCCCACGGCGGCCACCGCGGCGTCCAGCAGGCTGCGCATGGTGGCGTGGCCGGGCTGGCTGACGGTGCTGAACGGGCCGCCCAGGCCGCGGTCCGCCGCCGTCAGCATCCAGGCGGCCAGGTCGCGGCAGTCGATGTACTGGAGCGGCAGGTCGGCCGGCCCGGGCGCGAGCACGTCGCCACCGCGCTCGATCCGCCGCAGCCACCAGGGCATCCGGCCGACCAGCTCGTAGGGGCCGAGGATGAGCCCGGCCCTGGCCAGCAGCGCCCGGTCGCCGAACGCCTCGATGGCGGCCAGCTCGCCACCGCGCTTGGCCGCCGCGTAATCGTCGCCGGCGTCGCTGGCCGCGTCGCCGTCCACCACCGGCGCGCTCTCGTCGACCCCGGCCGGGAACGGCCACTGGTGCACCGACCGGCTGGACACGTAGCCGTAGTGGCCGGCCCGGCCGGCCAGCAGCCGGGCCGAGTCGAGCACGACCCGCGGCGCGCCGCTCCAGGTGTCGATGACGGCGTCCCAGCGATCGTCGCCCAGCGCCGCGCGGAGCTGGACCGGGTCGGTCCGGTCGGCGTGCCGTTCCTCGGCGCCCTCGGCCGACGGCCCGCTGACGCCCCTGGTCAGCGTGGTGACCTGGTCACCGCGAGCCAGCGCGACCTCGACGACAGCCCGCCCGACGTGATGAGTTCCGCCCAGAACCAGAAGTTTCATCCCGCCATCGTGCCCCGCGCCCCCGGCCGGCGCCGAGCGTGTTCATCAACGGCGTAGGGCCGGCCGCCGCTAGCCCGCCTGCTCGGGCCAGTAGCGGAGCACGCGGCTGCGGGCGGGCCGGCCGGGCTGGGCGCCGCCCGTGGCCACGGGCTCGCCGCAGCGCGAGGCGTCGTAGCCGGGCAGGCTGGCCAGCTGGTCGCGCAGCCAGGGCGAGGACAGCACCCGGACCATGGCCTGCACCTCCCGCGACCCGGCGTAGCCGACCGGGATGACCAGGTCGAAGCGCTCCTGGGTCAGCGGCACGAAGGCCAGCCCGTAGGCCAGCGCGGCCGGCTCGCTGGCCACGCCCACGTCGGCCACCCCGGCCGCGATCACCGCGGCGACCTCGAGGTGGCCGGTGGCCGCGGTGTCGTAGCCGGGCAGGCTCGCCGGGTTCACGCCCAGGTCGGCCAGCTCCCGGTCGAGTACCCGGCGGGCCTCGGCGCCGCGATCCCGGTTGACCAGCCGCAGGCCGGAGCCGGGCAGGTCAGCCACGCCGGAGATGCCGCCGGCGCGGTCCGGCCGCAGCACCAGCCCCTCCCGCCAGGCGCAGAACCGGATGATCTCCGCCCCGTCGCGCAGCAGGTCGCGGGCGGGGGCGGTGTCGTACTCGCCGTCCTCGTCGCGCAGGTGCACCCCGGCCACGTGGACCAGGCCGTCGGCGGCGAGGCGGAGCGCCTCGCTGCTGGCGCACGGCCACCAGGCGAACGCCACCGGCGGGTCGAGCAGGGCCAGCGGGGCCTCGATGAGCGGCAGCGCGGGATCGCACCCGGCGACCACGAGCGTGGGCCGCGGCGGGCCGATCGGCCGGACCGAGTGACCGGCGCCGCGGCCGGCCTGGCCGTCGGCGCCCTGCCCGTCGCTTCCCTGGCTGCCGCTTCCCTGCCCGACGCTTCCCTGGCTGTCCGCTTCCCTGGCTGCCGGTGCGCTGGGTGTCCCTGGGCTGGGTGTCGGGGGCCGGGCCGGGCGCGGCCTGGCCGCCGGCGGGCAGGAAGCCGGCCCTGGTGGCGGTGGCGCCGGACAGCGGCAGGGCGACCAGGGCGTCCCCGACCGGGGCCAGCGCCACCCGGCCGCCGGCCCGGCCCAGCGGGGCCAGCGGGCTGGCGGTCACCAGCGGCGCCGGGCTGCCCCGCCCGAACAGTTCCTCGACGGTCATGCCCAGCGCGTGGGCCAGGGCCAGCGCGACCCGCAGCGACGGGTCGGAGACCCCGGACTCGACCGCGGACACGGCCTGGCGGGAGACGCCGGCCATGCCGGCCAGCTGCTGCTGGGACAGGCCGCGGGCCTGCCGGGCCAGCCGGAGCTGCGCGCCGCTGACTCCCCCGAGCCGGACCCGCCCGAGCCGGACCCGCCCGAGCCGGACCCGCCCGAGCCGGACCCGCCCGAGCTGGACCCGCCCGAGCTGGACCCGCCGGGGCTGGACCCGCCGCCAGCGGCCGCGCTGGCGGCCGGGCCAGGCCCGCTGGCGGCCGGGCCAGGGCCGCCGTCGGCCGGGTCCTGCTTCACGCGCTCACCTGGACCGGCCAGGCCGCGCCGGGGCCGGCCTCGGGCAGCCGCACCGCGCGGCCGTCGGGCCCGAAGCAGGGCGGGTCGAGCGCGGTCACGACCAGCTGTGCGGCGTCCGCAGCGGGCCGCTCGGCTCAGCCGGCAGGTCACCTCGGCCGCCGACACGATCAGGTCGGCCTCCCAGCCGGCCCCGACGGGCCGGCCGCCGGTGACGGCCCCGGTGAGCACGATCCCGCGGTCGGGGTGGGCGCCGCGGGTGATGCGCTCGGGATGGATCCCGGCCACCACGCCCCCGGTCAGCTCCGCGGCCCCGTGCGGCTGGACTGGCACGAACCCACGGTATCCGACCAGCTCAGCGACGCGCCGCGACGCGGGCCTGAGCACCACCTCGTCGGGCGGGCCGTCCTGGAGCAGGCTGCCGGAGTCGATGATGGCCAGCCGGGTGGCGAACGCCTGGGCGTCGGGCAGCTCGTGCGTGACCAGCACGGCCGGGATGCCGCGCTCGGTGACCAGCCGGACGACCAGCTCGGTCAGCGACCGGCGCAGGCTCGCGTCCAGGCCGGTGAACGGCTCGTCCAGCAGCAGCGCGTCGCAGTGGGCCAGCAGCAGCCGGCCGAGCGCCACGCGGTGGGCCTGGCCGCCGGACAGCCGGGCGGGCATGGCGGTGAGCAGCCCGCCCAGGCCGAGGGTGCCGGCCAGCTGGCTGAGCTCGGCCGGGTCCCGGCTGGCGGTCTGCGAGTAGCGCAGGTTGGCCCGCACCGACAGGTGCGGGAACAGGCCGGGATCCTGGCGCAGCAGGCCGACCCGCCGCTGCCAGGGCGGCACCGCGGCGGCCGGGGGCGTGGTCGAGGTGAGGATCCGCCCGCCGAGCACGATCCGGCCGCGGCGCGGGATGACCAGCCCGGCAATGGCCTCGAGCAGCGTGGTCTTGCCCGCGCCCGAGGGGCCGAACAGGGCCAGCCGCTCCCCTGGCGCCACCGACACGGCGGCGCGCACGGCGAAGTCCCGGCGGTCAACCTCGACGTCGGCGTCCAGCACGGGCGCTCCAGATATAGGCGGCCAGCGGCAGCGGCAGCGCCACCACCAGCAGGACCAGCGCGTAAGGCAGCGCCGACGGCAGGCCGGTCTCCTGCAAGGTGGTGAAGATCTGCATCGGTACCCCGTAGGGGTGGTACGCGATGATAACCACCGCGCCGAAGGCGCCCATGGCCCTGGCCCAGGCCACCGCCAGGGCCATGGCCAGGCCGGGCGCGGCCAGCGGCAGGGTCACCCGGCGGAACGCCCGCCGGGGCCGGTCGCCGAGCAGCTCGGCCTGCTGCTCCAGCCGCGGGTCGACCGCGGCGAACGCGGCCTGAGCGCCGACCACGTAGTACGGGGCCGACTCGTAGACCTCGGCGATGACCAGGGCCAGGAAGGTGTTGGTCGCCGTCAGGTGCACGTGGCTGAGCAGCTGGCCGATCGTGGTGTACGGGCCGACCATGAACACCAGCAGCAGGCCGATGACCAGCGGCGGCAGCAGCAGGCTGAGCAGCACCCCGGCCTCCCAGACCCGGGGGAACGGCAGCGTGCCGCGGGCCAGCATCCGGGCCAGCGGCGTGCCCAGCAGCAGGAGGACCGCCAGCGTCACCAGGCCCGATTCCAGCGAGATGACGAGCGGGTCGAGCGCGCCGGGGACCTCGAGCGCGGTGACGATCTGGTGCCAGGACAGGTGGGTCAGCAAGGTGATCACCGGCCCGAGCAGGGCCAGCCAGATCACCCCGGCCCCGATCACGGAGGCCACGCCGGAGGCCGACCTGGCCCGGCGGGCCAGGCCCGTCCCCGGCGGGCCGGGCCGGCGCGGGCCACCGCCCGCGCCGGCGCTCCCCGAGACTGGGGCCGGGCTAGCCGCCCAGCTCACTGCGGATCTGACTGGGTACCGCGCTCGACGGCCCGGTCAGCGTCGGCGTCAGCAGGGTGAACCCGCCCGTCTTGTACTGGGCCAGGCCCTGCTGGGACAGCGTGTAGGCCACGAACGCGATGCCGGCCGGGGTGGGCTTGCCGACGATCGTGATGTCGATGACCTGCGGCGAGCCGTTCTTGGTCGCCTTGGGGCCGCCCGGCGGGGAGATTGTCAGCGTGGCCTTGGCGTACTGGTCGGCGTCGGCGAAGTCGCCCAGGTTGATCGCCGCCGGCAGCTTGATGTAGCTCAGGTGCAGCTCGATCGCCTGGGTGATGAACGCGCTGGCCGCGTCGAGCTGGCCGGACTCCAGCGTCGAGTCCAGCGAGGACTCGGCGAAGATCTCGGACGAGCTGGGTGACGCCGGCGCCCCGCCGAGGATCTTCGTCACCGTGTCCGCGGGCAGGTGGTAGTACTTCTGGGCCAGCATCAGCATGAAGATGAAGTCACGGCCCTGCGGGTCGATGTTGGGGTCGGTCCGGCCGAGCTTGAGGCCCGGCGTCTGCAGCAGCGTGAACAGGTCCTTGATCGGCTTCTTGCCGTCGGCGATGGCCTTGAACTGGCTGGCGTACTTACCCTTGGGGTTGTAGGCCACCACCATCTGGGTTCCCGCGTACTGGACGTACCACTTGGTGAACTTGGGCTCCAGTGGCGTGATGTTGTCCGAGCCCACGCTCTCGAAGACGTTGGGGTGAATCTCGCCCGAGGCGATGTCGGACTCCAGCTCGCCGGAGGACGCGCCCTGGCCGCTGTACTTGAATGTGGCCGCGGACGTGAAGGCGGGCCCGGCCACCTTCTCATTCAGGAATTGCAGCGACGAGGCGTAGGCCACGCTGGCCGTCCCGCTCGGCGTGCTGCTGGTCTTCTTCCCACCGGAGCTTGAGCTTGTGGTGCTCGAGGAACTGCCGCAACCGCCATAGACGCCGCGGCCAGCCCGATGCAGGTAATCGCGATCAGCACGCCCAGGCGTGCCCCGCGGGCTCTCGTAAAGGCGATCATTATCTGAACATAGACACCACTGGTTGCGCGGCGCAAGAAAGCTGGACATGTCGTAACCGTGCTGTGTTTCAGAAGATTCTGGATCTCGGGGCTAGTCAGCGTTCAGCTAGTTTTCAGCTTGGACCGCTTGGATGGACGGGCGACCGAACCTGCGGCCGGGGCCTACCATAAGTCTGCGGCGGCACGGGAACGTTGCCGTGCCGTGGCCGCGACTGCACCGGCCGCGAGGGCGAACTAAGTCCGGCAGCGCCACGTTGTGCAGGTAGCAACTACCCCATACAGCAAGGCAGGACGACCATGGGCAAGGCGGAGCGGCTCACCGCCGGGGCGGCCGCCTGCGGCACGGCGGCTGTCTGCCACGCTACGGGGGGCAAACCCGGACGTGTCGGCAGCACGGCCGGAGTGACCAAGGCGAGCGGAGCGACCTGATGGCCAGTCAGCGCCAGGCCCGGAGCGGCGGAGCGGCCGCCGGCCTCAAGACCACCACGATCAAGACCGGCAGCCCGGCCGCCCGGTCGAAGGGCGGCAAGGCGGCCGCGGCCAAGGCCCAGGCCAGGGCGGCCCGAGACGCCCGGGCCGCGGCCGTGGCGGCCGGCGGCGAGCCCGCCGCCGCGCGGACATCGCGCTGGCAGCGGATGCTCCAGCAGAGGGTCCCCGAGGACCTGCCCGCGCCGGGGCGCTGGCTCCAGTGGACGACCTGGCTGCTGTCAGTGGCCGGGCTGGGCGTGTCCATCTACCTGACGATCGTCGAGCTGGCGCCGGCCGCGCTGATCTGCTCCTCGACCGGCATCGTCAACTGCGCCAACGTGCTGCACAGCGCGGAGGGGCACATCGTCGGGATCCCGGTCGCCTACTTCGGCCTGGCTTTCTACGTCTACCTCGTTCTGCTGAACTCGCCCTGGGCGTGGCAGCGGAAGGAACTGTTCATCCAGCGGCTGCGGCTGGCGTCGATCATCGTCGGGATCTGCTTCGTCCTGTACCTGGTCTACGCCGAGCTCATCGAGATCGGCAACATCTGCATCTGGTGCACGAGCGTGCACGTCGTCACGTTCGCGCTGTTCGTGCTGATCGTGTTCGATGCCGCCTTCCGCCGTCCGCCGATCGCCGCGGCTACGCAGAGCCGCTAGTCAGCACTCACTGTCACTGATGGGATAATCCTTCGAATGGGCAAGGCAGAGCGGAACAGACAACAGAGCGCCAGGGAGCGGATCGCCGCGCAGCAGGCGGCCGCCCGGAAGGCCGAGGCACGCCGCCGGTTCCTGATCGCGGGCGGTGCGGCGGTCGCGGTCATCGCCGTGGTGGTGGCGCTGGTGCTGGTCAAGGTGCTCAATAACAACAACAGCTCGAACAGCGGCGGGTCCGCCGCGGCGGGCGGGGTCAACGGGACGCTGCTCCCCGCCGCGGTGGCCAAGAACGTGAACTCGGTCCCGGCCAGCGCGCTGGACTCGGTGGGCACCGGCTCGGTGCTCTCCTACAACCCCAAGCCGCTCACGGCGATCACCGGCACGCAGCTGACCAGCGCGGGCAAGCCCGAGATGCTGTACATCGGCGCGGAGTTCTGCCCGTACTGCGCGGCCATGCGCTGGTCGATGGCGGTGGCGCTGGACCGGTTCGGCACGCTGTCGCCGCTGCACGGGATCCACTCCTCCAGCACGGACACCGACCCCAACACGCCCACGCTGACGTTCTACAAGTCGACGTACACCAGCAAGTACCTGACCTTCACCCCGGTCGAGAACGAGACCAGGACGCACGCCGCGCTCCAGAACACCACCGCGCAGCAGCTGGCGATCTGGAAGAAGAACGAGCCCGGCGGCTCGCTTGGCTACCCGTTCATCGACTTCGGCAACAAGTTCACCATCACCGGGCCGCTGTTTGACCCGGCCACGCTGGCGGGCCTGTCCTGGGCGCAGGTGGCCACGCAGTTGCATAACCCGTCGAGCACGGTGGCGCAGGGCGCGCTGGGCGCGGCCAACTTCATCACCGCGGCCATCTGCAAGATGACCAACGGCCAGCCCGGCAGCGTCTGCACCGCGAAGGGTGTCACGGCGGCCGCCGCCCACCTGGGCTAACCCCGGCGCGTGAACCGCCGGGCGCGGTAATTCGTGCTGGTCGGTGAAGGCCCGCGACGCGGGGCGTGCGTCGCGGGCCTGACCATGCCGGAAGGCCAGAAACGGATGTCACCCGCCATGCCGACGCTCGGCCGCCCTGGCCAGGGCGTGACCGCCAGCCGCGGGCTCGCCCTGCTCAGCGCCATGGGCCTGGCGGTGGCGGGCTGCGGCACGAGCCCGGCCGCGCACCGTTATTCACCCAGGCCCGCGACCCGCACGGCGACTGCGCGACAGTCGCCGCCCGGGCTGGCGTCGCTGGCCGCCCGCTACCTGCTGATCGCCCGGCCCGCCAACCACCGCCTGGACGTCGAGGTTGACGGCTACGGCGACGCCGAGCGGGACGACCTGGCCCGGGCCCGGGCCGACCTGCTGGCGCAGGTGGCGACCGAGCGGCAGTTCGACGCGGGGCTGCTGCGCATCCCGTTCCCGGCCCGGATCGAGCGGACGGCGCGGGCCATGGTCCGGGTCAACCAGGCCCGGATCGCGCTCACCGAGCAGCAGGCCCGCGCGGGCACGCTGGCCGGCATGCGCGGGCTGGACGGCCGGCACCGGGCCGCCGACGCGGCCCTGGAGGCGCAGGTGCGGCTGATCCGGATGCTCCTGCGCCTGCCCCCGCCGTCGACCAGCTAGGGGTCGACCAGCTAGGGCTAGACGTGCCCCCAGCGCCCGGTCAGGAAGCGCAGGATGGCGTGGGTGAGCGCGAGCGCCAGGCGCTTCTGGAACCAGGTGGTCACCAGCAGCCGGGCGTCGGTCGCGTTGCGCATGTTGCCCGTCTCGATCAGGATCTTGGGCTGGGTGGCCAGGTTGAGGCCCGCCAGGTCATTGCGCAGGATCACGCCGTCGTGCCCGTAGTAGTCGCTCTCGGGCATCCGGGTGTACTTCAGCAGCGCGGACCGCACGTTGCCGCCGAACCGGATCGAGGACTTGATCACGTGATTGTTGGGCCCGTCGGCCACGGGCTCCAGGACGGTGAAGCCCCGGCCGCTGGCCGGCCCGCCGTCGGCGTGAATGTCGATGGCCACGTTGGAGTGCGCCCGGTTGAGTATCCGGGCCCGGCGGTTCACGCACGGCCCGACGCCGTTGTTGCCCGGGCGCGTGAACACCACCCGCGCGCCGAGCTTACGCAGGTCAGCCCGCAGGTAGGTGGCAACGTTGAAGTTGAACCTGGCCTCGGTGTACCCGCCGTCGGTCTCGGTGCCCGTGGTGTCACAGGCCTCCCACTCGCGGCCGTTCCAGATCTGGTGGTTGATGTAGGTGGGGTCGTCCTTGTTGCGGCCGTTGTGCCCGGGGTCGATGCCGATCGTCTTGCCGGCCAGCGGCCGGCCCGCCGCGCTGTCCTGGGCCCCGGCGCCCGCCGGGGCGCTGGTCGCCGACCCAGCGGACGCCGGGTGGCTGGAGGCGGGCCCGGCCGGGTGGCTCGCCGCGGGCGAGGACCGGGTCGTGGCGGCCGCCGCTCTGGCGCTGCCGTTCGGGTGGGCCTGCGCAGTCGCGGTGCCGGTCCCGCAGGCGGCCGCGAACATGACCACTGCCAGCGGCGCGCCCAGGCGCCAGTTAATACGCACGGTTATTCACCGTAGCCGCTTGGCCCGCCGGACAGTTCGGTGATCAGGCAATCCGTCCTCGGATAGCGCCGAAATCCGGCCGTGATCAGGCCTGGGGCAATGCTCCAGGCAATTCGGTGCGGCCGGAAAGCCCAATCCGGCCGGCCGCGGTCAGGAGCCGGTCCAGGCCTCGCTGCGCTCCCAGAGGATCTTGCCGAGCTGCTCAGTGGCCACCGGGCTGGGCTCGCGCTCCCGGCAGTTGTCGTAGAAGCGGCCGCTCTGCCCGGCCAGCTCGGGCGAGGTCGCGCAGTACAGGCTGGTCGCCGCGCCCTGCGCGGTGGTCAGCATCCGGGCGGTCATCAGCGAGCGGGCCGGCCACGGCACCCGGCGCCAGATGTCCGACGCCACCACGCCCGGGTGCAGCGCATAGGTGGTGATCCCCCGGTCGGCGGTGCGGCGAGCCAGTTCCTGGGCGAACAGCACGTTGCACAGCTTGGACACCGCGTAGGCCGGCAGGCCGGTGATGCCCCTGGTGCGCCGGCGCAGGGCGGTGAAGTCGATGCCCTTGGCCTGATAGTGCGAGTCGCTGGACACGCAGACCACCCGGGCCGGGCGCGCCGCCCGCCAGCCGGTCGAGCAGGGCCATGGTCAGCGCGAAGTGGCCAAGGTGATTGACGCCGAAGGTGAGCTCGAAGCCGTCGCTGGTCAGCCCGCGCCGCCCGGCCACGCCCGCGTTGTTGATCAGCACGTGCAGCGGCTCCCCGGTGGCCAGGAACGCGTCCGCGCAAGCTCGCACCGAGCCGAGGTCGGCCAGGTCGAGGGGCAGGTAGACCACGTTCGCGTTGCCGGTCTCGGCGACGATACTGGCCACCGCGTGCGAGCCCTTGCTCTCCGAGCGGCAGGCCACGTAGACCCGGCCGCCGCGCCGGGCCAGCTCGGTCGCGGTGGCCAGGCCAATGCCGGTATTACCACCGGTGACCAGGAACGTCCGCCCGGACTCCGCACCCATCGTCTGCCTCCTCGAAGCGGCCGTTCCCGCGGATTCCTGCCTGCGCACTGTGACCGTGCATGGTGACGGAGTACATCCTGCCAGTGCGACATCCGGGTCGTAAGGTGCGCATAGCCTCGAAAGATCGCAGAATCCGCTCGGTTAGAGAGCCCGCTCCAGGGCAGAGCGACCAGACGAGTTCCGAAGGGAGTCACTTCCATCAGCGGGCCGGAGAGGCGCGGCGGCGCCTGGACTGAAGAGCGAGAGACTAGCAGCGAGGGAACGCGGGGGCCGGAGGGGACCCGCGCGGAGAAGACCCACGGGAAGCGGGCCAGGGGTCGCCGCGGGCGGCTGGACGTCACCGCCACTCAGGCGGCGGCCAGCATGCTGGCCGCTCTGACCGGAGCGGTGACGGCGTCCCGGCTGGGCATCGCGGGCACGATCATCGGCGCGGCGTTCATGAGCCTGGCCAGCACGGTCGGCTCGGCCATCTACAAGCACTACCTCACCAGGAGCAACGAACGGCTGCGGGCGGCGGCGGCCAGCCTGGCCCCCAAGGCCAGCCACTCCGCGGTGGCCTCGGCGGTCGCCCGGCATCACGCCCAGCAGGACCCGATCCAGCCGGGGCCGGCCCGGCCGGGGCCGGCCTCGTGGGATCGGGCCTCGTGGGATCGGGCTGCACTGGATCAGGCTGCACTGGATCAGGCTGCACTGGATCAGGCTGCTGCAGCTGGGATCAGACCCAGCGGTATCCGGTCCGTCAGCTCGGCGCGCCCCCGGCGCCGGCGCATGGCTACGTGTCCCCCGACGGGACCGAGACCCAGATCATGCCGGCGCGGTACCCGGACGGCGACCTCGCCTCGGCCCGGACCCAGACGTTCGCCTGGGACCAGCCCGGCCCCGACCAGCAGGGCCCGGACCAGCACAGCTCGGACCAGCGCGGCCGGGACCAGCGCGGCCGGGACCAGCGCGGCCCTTCCGACACGGTCCGCAACACCGTCCGCGGCGCTCCGGCCGACCTGGGCGGCGACGTCCCAACCGCCCGCCTGCGCGCGCCGGCTGATCCTGGCCGGCCGGACCAGCCCGGCGCGGCCGGCCCGCCCCCGGACGCAGGTCACCGCTGGCCCTGGACCCGCTGGCCCTGGACCCGGCGCCGGTGGGTGATCGCCGCCGCCACGGCGCTGGGGGTGTTCGTGGTCGCGATGGGCGCAGTCACCGTGTTCGAGGTGCTGGCCGGCAAGCCGCTGGACGCCGTGGTCTGGCACCAGCATTCCTCGGGGACCACGCTCGGCGGCCTGGTCGGCGGCTCGGGCGGTCACCATCCGCGGCCGGGCACCAGCCCGTCGCCGTCGCACTCGCCGGGCTCGTCGCACTCGCCGCGGCCCAGCCACACGCCGTCGTCCTCGCCGTCGCCGACCACCTCCTCGCCGACGCCGACGCCGAGCGGTTCGCCCAGCCCCAGCTCGTCGACGACGCCCAGCGGCAACGCGTCTTCGCCGGCCGCGCCGAACTCGTCCCCGCCCGCCGCCCAGACCGCGTCACCGGGCGTATCCTCCCCCAGCCCCTAGACGACTATCGAGATAGGTCGTCTGATGACCTATGGATGGCCTAGGCGGCGGTGCCGGGCGGGCCGTGCGCTGGCCGGTCAGTCCAGAGGGTGTCCTGGCCGGGTGGCGGTCCGTGGCTGTGCAAGGTCTTGGTGCCGTCGGGGCTGGTCGCCGTGGTGGTGCCGTCGCCGTGCAATTGCAGGGTCCAGCCCCAGCGGTGTACCGCGATCAGGTGGTGAAAAGTACACAAAAGGGTCAGGTTGTCCAGGCGGGTCGGGCCGCCCTTCGACCGCGGGATCACGTGGTGTACCTGGCAGCGGACGGGCGGTGCGGTGCAGCCGGCGAAGCTAGCAGTGCCGGTCGCGTTTGGTGACGGCGCGGCGCAGGTGGGGCGGGACTTGCTCGGTGGGCTGGCCGAGGTCCAGGGGGAGGCTGGGTGCGGGGAAGAACCCGCCGGTGAGCTGGGTCCGCAGGTAGGCAGCGAGCCCGGTCGGGCCGGAGAGCAGGCTGACGGCGTAGCGCAGCAGCGTGTCCTGGAGGCGGGCCAGGCCGCCGGGCGTCAGCGGGCTGCTGCCGCTGCCGGTTCCGGGCGCGGTGGTGCCGGGTGCGGCGGCTGAGGCCGGGCGGGACCGGGCCGGTGGCGGCGGGCACGCCGGGTGCGGCGGTGCGCTGGTGCGGTACGGAGAGCGCCGGGGATGGGCGCGCGGGGTGCGGGCGGGTGCTCGTCGCATTCACAGCGGGGGCCGGGGACCGGCGCCGGCTCGGCGCTGCTCACGAGGTTGGCGAGGTCGCCGGCGAGCAGGTCGGTGACCAGGCGGGCCAGGGCGTTGCGGTCGAGGTGCCCGCAGACCATCGGCGCGATCTTCGTGTCACACGAGTACGCTTCGGCGGCTTTGCCGGTGAGCCAGCCGGGCTGCCCGGCGCGCGCAGCGGCGCGGCGGGCGGCGCGGGGCCGGGCCTTGGTGAACGCGTCCCTGGGGTCGGGCCCCAGCAGCTCATCCAGGTCGGGCCTGGCCGAGGCCGACCCGCCGCCGGGCTGGGTGCCTCCGTCGGGCTGGCTACCGCCAGGATGGCTGCCGGGTCCGGGTGCCGGGTCGTCGGTGCGGGTCAGCCCGCTCGGCGTCGCCGTCGGCGGGCTGGCCCAGGCCGTCAGCCGGGTCGGTGTCGCTGCCGGAGCCGTTGGCGGCGAGGTGGTTGGCGAGCCACGCGGTGGCGGCGCCGGTACCGCCGGGCATGTCCAGCAGCTCATCCAGGGTCAGGTGCAGCTGCACCTGCGCCGCCTGGCCCGCCCGCTCCGGCAGGCAGCCCGACGCCAGCAGCAGCCGCATCGCTTCCTCCAGCGCGTCGTGGCCGCGCTGCCCCGCCGACCGGTCATCCTCCGGACCCGCCTTCTTCCCCAGCGTGTCCAGCACCTCAGTGAGCGCGGCCAGGCACTCCGGCGTCAGGTCACCGTCAGCGCGGCCGTGACCCTGGAACAAGCGGGTCAGCCGGAAGAACCGGTCATGGAACCGGGCGTCATCCTCATCGTCCTTATCGGGCGGGGTGACCCGGGAGAACATCTCCTCCGCCATCTGCGACAAGAAATCCAGGTCCGCCCCGCCGGCGGCCGCGGCGGCCAGATTCTGGTCGGCCAGCTCCCGGTAGCCGACGGGCAGCAGATCCGACCAGTAGCAGATCTTCCGCGCGTACGACTCGGTGACCGTCCCCGCGGCCAGCGCGGCGGCGACCAGCGGGTGAGCGCCCAGGCGCCGCATCCACCCGATCGTCGCGGACGCGGCCCTGGCCGTGACCCGGGTCTGCCACGCCAGCCACGGATGCGGGCCCCCGTGACCGTCATCGGCATATGCGCCCTGCGCGGTGAACGCCGACAGGGCACGAACGCGGCCGGCGGTGTGCTGCGACTGGGCGCGCTCGTACTCGCGCAGCAGCCGCGCCTGGGTCACGGCCGGCAAGGACGCCACGTCGGCCCGGGCCAGGTAGCCCAGGGCGGCGCGGACCAGTGTCCATGGCCTCATCGACCGAGGAGAAGGAGGCATCCGGCGCGATTGTCACCCGGCGACCTCCCTTCCCTGGCCTCGAACACGCTTTCTATTTCATGTTCGACACTACCGGCCGGGTACGACAGTCCCGGAGGGCAACCGAGCGCCGTTGCGGAGGATTTTCAAGATTTCTTGCGTGCCGGCTGGACGAGGCGAGGGCGTCCATGATCGGTCTGTGGCGACAGACCTGGACACCCTCGCGACCGCACCTGCGGGGCAGGTCCCCGCGCCTACCTCGGCTAGCGGTGGATGGGGCCGCCGGCGTAGATGATCTGCTGGAAGACGGTCATGGGGCCGCCGCACTTGCCGTGCGCACGGCGGATGACGCCCGTGATCCGCAGCGCGAACCCGCCGGAGCCGGTGATGCCGCGGTAGGCGCCGGTGCCGTGGCCGAGCAGGTAGGACCCGCGCAGGGTCTCCCGGATCATGCAGCTGCCGGTGGGCAGCGGCAGCCACTGCCGGGTGATGTGCCGGGCCATCAGGAACGACCCGTTGGGGAACACGGCGCGGTCGGTCGACCGGAGGGCCACGAGCCGGCCGGGCACCAGGTAGCCGCCCGCGGTGAAGGCCCCGGTGGCGAGCAGGCTCTGCCGCCGCGAGCCGGTGACGGTGCTGATGATCCGGAAGTGCTCCTGCCGGACCCGGTCGGGCCGGCTGGCGCTGGCGTCGGCCACCGCTGCGCCGCTGATCAGCGCGGTCGTGGTGAGCAGGGTGATCGCGGCGACAAGCGTTCTGCGCATGCCTATTCCTCCACGGTGACGTTCGGGGTTAGGAGAACCGGGACGCGCAGGCCGCGGCGGCCGCGGCCGCGATGACGAGCAAGGTGATGCCGTCCAGCCTGCGCCAGTGCATCGAGGTCAGCACGAGCCGCATGGGATCGACCGCGGCGGCGCCGGGCCGGGCATCGCGCAGCAGCGCCAGGGCCCGTCCGGTGCCGTGCGCGAGCCCGATGGCCGCGGCCAGCGCCGCGGCGGACCACTCCGGGCCGGCCGCGGCGACGAGGATGGGCAGCAGGAAGAACCCGGCGTAGGGGTTGCGGGTCAGGAATCCCGGCCCGAGTATCGAGCCCCAGACCAGCAGCCGCCGTCGCCGGGACGCACTGGCCACCATGGCCTGCGGCACCTGCCAGCGGGTACCGGGCGCCCGCGGGCCGGGCCGGCCGGCGGCCTCGGACAGGCCGTAGCCGGCGGCGTAGAGCGCCGCCACGACCAGCGCGGCCGGGGCCAGCGGCAGCACCCCGAGGCAGGCGCCGAGCGCGGCCCAGACCAGCACCGCGGGCACGGCGTAGGCGGTGATCACCAGCGCGGTCCTGGGCAGCCTCCCGACCGGAAGGCCGGCGGTGAGCGAAGCCGCCGAGTTGGCCCCTCAAGGCGAGTACGCCTTGGCGAAGCCGTTGGCGGCGGCCAGCGGCACGGCCAGGGCGGCCAGAGCGGCCAGCCAGCCGGTCACGGCCGGGCGCTCGCGGACTCGATGCGGTGCTGCTCGGCGCGCAGGTCGGCGACGGTCTGGCAGCGGCAGCAGATGCACTGGCTGAGGCAGGTGCACCAGTCCCGGCAGCCGGCCTTGCCGATGCAGTCGTAGCAGACCTTGTAGCCGTAGCCGGTGCCCATGTTCATGCAGGCGATCCAGGTGCCGTTGGGCCACTCGCAGCGGTAGCCCTGGTTGTTGAAGCAGCTGCTGCTGGCCGAGCCCTTGCACAGCCGCATGCCGGGCGGGCAGCCGGTGCCGGGGCAGCCCGAGCAGCGCCGGGTCGGGCCGCAGGTGCACACCTCGGCCTCGGCCAGGGCGGGCCGCTGGCCCAGGGACAGGGCGGCCAGGCCGGCCGTCCCGCCGACGACGGCGCCGCGCAGCGCGTCCCGGCGGCTCAGCCGCCTGACGGCTCGCTCGGCCACGCTGCTGATGCGGGCGTCCAGGCCGGCGCCCCATCGTGTCCACCCCATGAGCTGCGGTCTCCCCTCTTGGCCTGGGCTCGGCCGCGGCGGGCCGGGGCCCGTGATCGGCTGGGCTGTCGATTGGCTGGGCTGTCGATTGGCTGGCTGGCTGCTGACTGGGCTGCTGGCTGGCGGTCGGCTAGCCCGTCATGGCTGGGCGGTCACGTCGCGACCGGGAGCAGTGCTCCGGCCGGCGGGCCCAGCAGGCAGGCCTGGTAGTAGGCGCGGACTTCGGCCAGCCGGGCGGCGGTGCCGGCGGCCCGGACCACGCCCCAGCCGTCCAGCGCCACCAGCAGCGGGGTGGCGGTGGCCCGGTAGGGCTCCAGCTCGTCGCGGTCGAGCAGCCGGCCCAGCTCCAGCTGGGTGGCGCGGAAGGCGGCCGAGATCTGCACGTAGTCCGGCGGGTCGGCGGTGAGCAGCAGCACCTGGGTGTCGCCCAGTTCGCCGGCGTCCCGCGCGGTGCCCAGCGCGGTGACGAGTTCCTCGCACGACGGGCAGGTCGGGTCGACGAAGGCCAGCATGGCCGGGTGCCCGCCGCCGGGCACGAAGATGGCGTCCGCGCCGGCCGGCGCGTGGCCGCCCGCGCCGGACGCGTCGCCGGGGCCGGACAGGCGCTGGTAGCTGATCCGGCCCGGCCGGCTGCCGATCTCGGGCCCGATGCCCTCGGCGGGCCGGGACTTGCCCAGGACCCGGCCGAGCTGGCGGTAGGCCGTGATCACCAGCAGCCCGAGGGCCAGCAGCAGCGCCCACTGCGCGACGACGAGGAACAGCGGGATCCGCATCATGACACCATCCCTGGCTCGGGGTTCTGGCGGGCGGGGACGTGGCCGGCCGCGAGATTTCCGGCCGGGGAGCTTGCGGCCGGCTGGTGGCCGGCGTGAGCCTGGCCCGGCGGGCTCTGGCTGGCGCCGCCCGGACCGGGCGCGCCCCAGGGGACCGGGTCGGGGCTGGCGGCCAGGACCCGCGCCGCCGTGAACGCCCCGGCGGCCAGCAGGAACGCGGCCGCGAGCAGCAGGCCGCGGTCGGCCGGGGCGAGCCGGACCGCCGACGCCGGCAGGCCCGCCAGGGGGACGGCGGCCACGGCGGCGATCGCCACGGCCCTGGCGATGCCCGCGCGATCGAACCGGCGCCGCGACAGGGCTCCGAAACAGCGGCAGGACCGGCCGCGGTGCCGCGCGTAGCCGATCCCGGACACGGCCACGAACGCGCCGCCCGTGGCCAGGACGACCAGATTGAGCCAGCCGGCCGCCGGGGCGGCCAGGCTGGCGCCGCCCAGGGCCACCTCGCCGAGGGCCACGGTCAGCGCGATGGTCAGGGCAATCCAGCGCGGCAGCCCCGGTGGCCGGCGGCGCAGGCCGGCCGGGAGGAACAGCCGGACCGTGGCCGCGAAGCCGTCGAGGCCAGCCAGCTTGGCCGCGCCCGCCACCAGCAGCAGGACCGCCAGTCCCGCCTTGGCCCCGGCCACCCCCACGTCCACCGCGACTCCCATGGCGCTACGCAGCCCGGCGCGACAGCCGGCGCAGGCCCGCGCGCGCGGGCCGCCGGGGCGTCTGCGCCGGGCTGATGGGCAGGCCAGCGAGCTGGCGCAGCTTGTCGAGCTGCCAGTCGTGGTTGACCAGGCTGGAGGCGCGGACCTGGCCGGCCGCGTCGACAAAGACGGCGAACGGGCCGACCCGCACGTTGTAGGCCGCGTACAGCGCGGGCGAGCCGGTGAGCACCGGGACGCCGTCCAGGCTGGGCGTTTGAGGCAGGTCTGCTGGCCCGGCCGACTCCGCCGGCCGGGCCAGCAGCATCCGCAGCAGCGGCTCGGCGAGGTCGTTGCGCTGCCGGAGCAGGACGACGACCTCCAGCTCGGGGTCGCCGCGGGCGATCAGCTCGCGCAGGCCGTCCAGCACCGACGGAAACGACTTCAGCGAGTGATCGGCGAAGACGACTAGCTGGAGCGGCCGGGCGGGCGGCGAGTGGTGCACCGTGCCGGCCGAGTCGGCCAGCGACCAGCGCGGCGCCCGGCGGCCGCGGGCCAGGCCGTCGCGCTCGATGGCCTCGGGGCCGGACAAGTAGACGTGCGCGGCGCCTAGTATGGCCAGCACCGCCGCCGCGCACAGCACGGCGGCCAGGGTCACGAACACGGCCGCGGTCAGCACGGCGGCGAGCATCATGCCGGGCCGACCGGGCCCGGCTGCATGTGCACCATGCCCGAAGTAAAGAGTTAAGCCCCGCCGTGGTCCAGCATGGCCGCAGGTAGCGCGTTTCTAGGCCATACACGTATAAATCCGCCTCAGAGCTTACAATCCACCTCAGAATTCCCAGGAGAATCCGGCCACCGCCCGGTCCAGGACGTCGAGCCGGTGGTAGACGGCGTGCTCGGCGTCGAGGGCAAGCGGCTCGCGGCGCAGCACGACCGCGTCCGGCTCCCGGTAGTCCCGCCACTCGGTCCACCAGACGTACCGCGGCAGCCGGGCCGGATCGAACTGGACCCGGATAGCCACGTTCTCGAATCGCTCGTGCGCGACCCGCCGGAAGCAGGGCTCGACCGGGCCGGAGTAACGGAACCGGGACTCGAACTCCAGCGAGTGCGCCTCGCCCTGGCGGAGCGTGCGGGACAGCGCGATGTCCACGGCCCAGATGTTCTCCGCGCGCTGGTAGGGCGGGCTGGCCGTGCCGCCGGCCACCCGGCTCAGGGTCAGCTCGCTGGTGTCGTAGCTGTACCGGTAGCTGGCCAGGCCGTCGACCAGCGACCGGATGTCGCGCAGCGTGCGGTGCCGCAGTGGCCGCCCGTCGGGGCCGAGGTAGTGGAACTCGTGCAGCAGGATGGTCCGGTAGCCAGGTAAGTCCCGGCCCGCGGCGGCCAGCGGCGGCAGCTCGCCGATCACGACGCGGGCCAGCTCCGCGCCCTGCCACTGCCGCCAGAGGATGGCGGCGTGCTCCTCGCCGATCTCGAACGCCCTGATGAACAGGCCGAGCGTCTGGCGGCTCAGCACCTCGCCGCGCAGCGCGCGAGATACCCGGCGGGTGAGCTGGCCGTACTCCACCTCATCCTCGTCGTGCCGATGCAGGTACCCGGCCAGCACCTTGGCCACCGCGACCTGGTGGACGTCTCGTTCGCGCTGGGCGCCGTACCAGGCCCAGCGATTGCGGTACGGGTCGCGGCGCAGCAGCTCACGCAGGTACTGACCCGCCTGCCGCACCCCGACCTCGTGGGATGAATGACCCACTCAGAGCCCCCTGTGCCCCCTGAGATTTAACTGCCCCGTAGGACATCTAGGTTAATCGCGGGATCTTCGTTGAGAAGCGGCAACGCCGAGGGAGGGTGGTGGCGGGCTACCGGGGCGCCCGCCTAAACCGCCTTTTTCCTGACCCTCCGCCGGTCGTTTCGTCTTTCTTGTTCCGCTATAACCACTGTTAGGCTGGCGCGTAACCCTGGCGATGGGACAAGGAATAGCGGGGTGACGGGGCCAGTCGCGGAAGCTGAGTTCTGCCTGCTCGGGCCGCTGCAGGTGCGCGTGGGCGGTACGGATGTGCCGGTGCGCGCGGCGCGGCAGCGGGCGGTGCTCGCCGCGCTGCTCCTGAGCGCCAACCAGGTCGTGCCCGTGGCCGAGCTGGCCGCGCTGCTGTGGGGCGCCTCGCCACCGCCGTCGGCCAGGGTCGCGGTGCAGAACTACGTGCTGCGGCTGCGCAAGGCGCTGGGCGAGGCCGGCCGGGCCCGGATCAGCACCCAGCTCGGTCAGCCGGGCGGCTACCTGATCCGGGTGGAGCCCGGCGAGCTGGACGTGCACCGGTTCGAGGCGCTGCTGGCCGGGGCGCGGGCGGCGGGCGGCACGGGCGCCTGGGAGACGGCGGCCGAGCAGGCCCGCGCGGCGCTGGCCTTGTGGCGGGGTGAGCCGCTGGCCGACGTGGAGTCGGCCGGGCTGGCCGGCCGGGAGGGCGCGCGGCTGGCCGGGCTGCGGCTCCAGGCGCTGGAGGCCCGGATCGAGGCCGACGTGCGGCTCGGCGGGCACGCCGAGGTGATCACCGAGCTCCAGCGCCTGATCGGCGAGCATCCGCGGCGGGAGCGATTCCACGCCCAGCTCATGCTGGCCCTGTACCAGTACGGGCGCCGGGCCGAGGCGCTGGCCGCCTACCGGCGGGCCCGCGGCGTCCTGATCGCGGAGCTGGGCACCGAGCCGGGCGCCGAGCTGCGTGAGCTGCACCAGCGCATGCTGGCGGCCGACCCGGGGCTGGGCGCGCCGGGGTGGGCGGCCGGCCCGGCCCGGCCAGTGCCGCGGCAGCTGCCGGCCGCCGCGACGGCGTTCACCGGGCGGGCGGCCGAGCTGACCGAGCTGACCAGCCTGCTGGACCGGGCGGGCGGCGGGCAGGCCGTGCCGATCGGCGTGATCGGCGGGCCGGCCGGGGCGGGCAAGACGACGCTGGCGGTGCGCTGGGCGCACCAGGTCGCCGGGCGGTTCCCTGATGGCCAGCTGTACGTGAACCTGGGCGGCGCGGACTGGCCCGTGCCGGCCGGGGTGGCCCTGGCCGCGTTCCTGACCGCGCTCGGCCTGCCCGGTGACCAGATCCCGGCCGAGGCCGGCGAGCGCGCCGCCCGGTTCCGGAGCCTGCTGGCCGGCCGCCGGGTGCTGGTGGTGGCCGACAACGCCTGGTCAGCCGAGCAGGTCCGGCCGCTGCTGCCCGGCTCCGGGGCCTGCATGGCCGTGGTGACCAGCCGCGATCCGCTGGCCGGGCTGGTGGCCAGGGACGGGGCCTGGCGGCTGGACCTGGCCCCGCAGCCGGGCCTGGCCCCACAGTCCGGGCCTGGCCCCGCGGCCGGACCTGGCCCGCAGTCGGGCGTGAGCAGCGAAAACGCGGCGACCTGCGTGCCGGCGTCCGGACCCCTGGCCGGGCAGGGCAAGATGTCATCGTGACGTTCGACCCAGCCAGCACGGCGGACATCGAGCCGCAGGCGGTGCTGGCCCCGCTGACCGGCGCCGCGATCTTCCTGGTGGCGGTGGTCAATGAGGATCAGGGGTCGGCCGACGTGGTGCGCGGCGTATGCGGCGACCTGGCCGGGCTGGTGCGCGGGGTCAGTTTCCGGGATCCCGAGTCCTACCTGAGCTGCGTCACGGGCATCGGTGACCGGCTCTGGAACACGCTGGCCGGCGGGCCGCGCCCGGCCGGGCTGCATCCGTTCGAGGAGATCCAGGCCGGCCGCCGCCGGGCCGTCTCCACGCCGGGCGACCTGCTGTTCCACATCAGGTCGGCCCGCATGGACCTGTGCTTCGAGCTGGCTCGGGTGCTCACGTCCCGGCTGAGCGGCGCGGTGCGGGTCGTGGACGAGGTGCACGGCTTCAAGTACTTCGACAACCGGGACCTGATCGGCTTCGTGGACGGCACCGAGAACCCGACCGGCGCCGCCGCCGAGCGCGCGGTCCTGATCGGCGCCGAGGACCCGGCCTTCGCCGGCGGCAGCTACGTGATCGTGCAGAAGTACCTGCACGACCTGGACGGCTGGAACTCCCAGCCGGTCGAGCAGCAGGAGCGGGTCATCGGACGCGAGAAGCTGTCCGATGTCGAGCTCACCGACGACGTCAAGCCCAGCTTCGCGCACAACGCGCTGACCACGATCCTGGACGACGACGGCGAAGAGGTGCAGATCCTGCGGGACAACATGCCGTTCGGCGCGCCGGGCAGCGGCGAGTACGGGACCTACTTCATCGGCTATGCCCGGTCGCCGGACACGACCGAGCAGATGCTGCGCAACATGTTCATTGGCTCCCCGGAAGGCAACTACGACCGGCTGCTGGACTTCAGCATCGCGGTCACCGGGAGCCTGTTCTTCGTGCCGTCGGCGACCATGCTGGAAGACCTGGGCGACGGGCCGCTGGCCGACAGCACGCAGGCCCCGGAGACCACCGGTCCCCCGGAGGTCACCGGCACCGCGGACACGGCGGCAGCGACCGGATCGCTGGAGATCGGCAGCCTGAGAGGAGCCTCCCCGGATGAATAACCTGCACCGCGAGCTAGCGCCGGTCTCCGATGCCGCGTGGGCGGAGGTCGCGGAAGAAGCGGCCCGGACATTCAAGCGCCACGTGGCCGGCCGCCGGGTGGTGGACGTGGAGGGCCCGGCCGGGGACCAGTTCTCGGCCGTCGGCACCGGCCACGTCCGCGAGATCGAGTCGCCGGGCGACGGCGTGCAGGCCCGGCAGCGGCACGTCCTGTCGGTGGTCGAGCTGCGGGTGCCGTTCTCGCTGGACCGCGAGCAGATCGACGACGTGTCCCGTGGCTCCAAGGACTCCGACTGGCAGCCGGTCAAGGACGCCGCGCGGCTGCTGGCCTTCGCCGAGGACCGCGCGGTCTTCGACGGCTACGCGGCGGCGGACATCGACGGCATCCGGCCGGGATCGAGCAACGCGTCGATCGCGCTGCCGGCCGAGGCGACCGGCTACCCGGAGGCCATCGCCCAGGCGCTGAGCGAGCTGCGGTCGGCCGGGGTGAACGGGCCTTACGCGGTGGTGCTGAGCGCCGCCGCCTACACCGCGGCCAGCGAGACCTCTGACCACGGCTACCCGGTGATCGAGCACCTGCGCCGGATGATCAGCGACGACATCGTGTGGGCGCCGGCCATCGACGGCGGCCTGGTGCTGACGACCAGGGGCGGCGACTTCGAGCTTCAGCTGGGCCAGGACGTGTCGATCGGCTACCTGTCGCACAGCGACACCAGCGTCCGGCTCTACCTCCAGGAGAGCCTGACCTTCCAGCTCCTGACGGCCGAGGCCATCGTCCCCCTGACGCCCAGCGCCTGACCCCCAGCGCCTGACCTCCAGCGCCTGACGGTCGGCGGCTGACTGGCTGACCGCCGCCGCGCCGGGATCGCCGGCGCGGCGGTGCTCTTAGTGGCATGACCGCCGCCGCGCCGGCGCAGCCGGCGCGGCGGCGGTGGCTCTAGGCCCTCAGGCCCTCAGGCCTTCAGCAGCGGCTTGCCGAGCGGCATCGGCTTGCCTCCGGTGGCGATGGAGGCGGTACCGAAGAAGATGTAGATGCCGACGGCCGCGAACAGGAACACCACCGCGCCGCCCGCCTTCTGGAGGTTGGGCGAGACCTGGATCACGCCGATGAGCACCAGGATCAGCGCCACGTCCACCAGCCCGAGCACCGCCGTGTAGGCCATGGGCAGCCTCAGCGTGGCCAGCGTCAGCATGCTCATGACGACGATCCAGGCGGTCAGGAACAGCTCCAGGGTGGACTTCACGTCGACGAGCCCGATGCCGAACCAGCCGTTGGTCAGGCCGAGCAGCAGGAACGCGTAGCTCAGCCAGAAGCCGGCGAACACGCCCAGCACCAGGGCGACCGCCGACTGGCCCAGGCCCATGGCCCAGACCGTGGAGACCAGCAGGCCGACCGCGGTAGCGGCCAGGATGATCGGCAGCGACGCGCCCGTGCCCAGCGGCGAGACGAACCCGATGAGCACCATGCCGAGGGCTACCGACCCCACGATGAAGCTCGGCAGGCCCAGGGACAGCGGATCGCCGGCCAGCGGGCCGGTGACCTCCGGGGTGGTTTCTGCCTCTACCTCCTGGGCCTGGCGGCCCTCGGCGAGGCGGCCCTCGGCCGCCATCCCCTGGGTCTCGGGCCCGGCGTGCTGGGCCGGCACTGACGCACGGCGCGCTTCCGCTTGATCTTGCTGCGCAGAACCGGGTGGCACAGAGCCAGATCCTGTGGCCATCACTGCTCCTTCGCGTTGACTGCGGGAGCCCCGCTGGATAATCGCGGGCTAGTTACTACACCTATGTCGCCAGCTGGCCGTCGCCGTTCTCATCTTGAGTCACGGCGGCGCGACAGCCTGCGGCAACGGGTGTCAGCTGGCCGGGATGACGATCCCGTATTCGTGGATTTTTCGGTAGATCGTGGCCCGTGACATGCCCAGCGACTCGGCCGCCTTGGCCTTGTTGCCGTCGGTGTCGAGCAGGCTCTGCACGATCGCGTCGCGCTCCATGGCCTCCAGCGGGCTGAGCAGCCGGCGGCTCACGGTCCAGCACTCGGGCGGCAGGTCCCGCGGCATGATGGCGCCGACCCGGCGGCGCTGCACGATGCGCCGGATGACCTGCCACAGCTGCTCCACGTTGCCCGGCCAGCTGGACCGGACCAGCAGCTTCATGGCCTCCTGCGAGCAGGTCAGCCGGCCGTGCTGGCTGAGCTTGCCGAGGAAGAACGTGGTCAGCTCGGGCAGGTCCTCGATGTGGTGGCGCAGCGGCGGCAGCGCCACCGAGGTGGGGAACTGCCGCAGCAGCTCGGTGAGGTTGCGCTCGGCGCTGCGGTGGGTCAGCGTGACCGCCACCCACAGGCGGCCGGCCCTGGTCGCGGACCTGGCCTCGGCCAGGGCGTCGGCCAGCACGTGCAGCTGCCGGGCCCCGAGCTGGTCGATGTGCCGGATCACCAGGTCGCCGTCGGCCTCCAGCAGGGCCCGGCGGACCCGGACCAGCCAGCCGGGCGAGTTGCTCTCGGCGGCGTCGAGCACGTCGAAGTGGCCGGCCGGGTTCTGCCGCTGGTGCACCGCGCGGGCCAGCGCCACCTTGCCCACGCCGGGCTCGCCCTCGATGACCAGCCACTCGCCGGTGTCGTAGGCCTCCTGCACCTGCTGGCAGCCGCGCAGCCACAGCGCGCCCGAGCCGACCAGGCCGGGCAGGAACATCCGGGCCGGGACCGCGGACTCCGCGGCCAGCCGCCGGCCCGGTTCCAGCAGCTTGACGTGCACCACCCCGCCCACCGTTCCCAGCGGGCTCAGGTTGCGGGTGGGCCGGCAGTGCATCCGCGCGGTGAGGCCGGTCGGCAGGTCCACCTCGACCGCCCCCGAGCGGCCGCCGGCCAGCGCCTCGCCGGCCTGGCCGAGCAGCACCGCCTGGTCGCCGGGCTCCAGCACCTGCCGGGCGTGGTCGTTCATCATCACCACGTCGTTGCTGAGCGCCAGCACGATGCCGTTGCTTCGCCGGCAGGCCCGCAGGTAGTCCTGCAGCAGTTCCAGCTCCTGGCCGCTCGAGTCGGTCAGCAGCGCCTGGGTGATCTGGTCGGCAGTGGTCTTGACCAGCGCGATCAGCAGCGGGTCAGCGTCCTTGCGCCAGCAGGTCAGGTCGACCGCGCCGACCACCTTGCCGGATATGGGGTGATGAATCGGGACCCCGGCGCAGGCCAGGTCCTCCAGGTGCTCGGCGTAGTGCTCGCTGCCGAACACGTGCGCGGGCTGGCCGCCCTCCAGGGCGGTGCCGATGCCGTTGGTGCCCACCGACTCCTCGGCGTAGCTGAATCCGGGCGCCAGCTTGACCCCGTCCAGGTGCCGCTCCAGGTCATGGTCGGCGGTCAGGCGGGACAGCACCACGCCCGAGGAGTCGGTGAGGATCAGGCTGATCGGCTGGCCCTCCAGGTGCTCGCGCAGGTGCCGCAGCACCGGCATCGCACTGCGGGTCAGCGGGGTGTCCAGGTTCGGGTCGCGGACGTAGGCCAGCTCGATCTTGTCGGCGGGCACATTCCACTGCCGGGACCGCCACCAGGACGCCAGGATCGGCTCGCGCACCTGCTGCGCCTCGACCGGATCCCGGGTCAGGAACCGTTCCCTGCTCCGGGCCAGTTTGTCGTTGCCCAGTATGCGTGAGCTGCGCGACATGGCGCCTCCTGACTCCCGCCAGCCGCGGGGCCGGCCCTGCCCGCATAGAGACGGGTACTCGAGGCGTTGCTCTGCGTTCTGCCTGTACCCACGATAAGCGCGGGCGCAAGGCCCCGTGTCTCAAGTTGAGACCGGCATTTACCGGCGGACGGAGTTTGATCCGCTGGCCGGCGGCTACGACCGGCCATCGAGGCGATACACGGGAGGTGTCCGATGACCGATTCCGCCCCGGCCGGACCCAGCGAGAGCTACAACCCCTGGACCATCGTCAACCTCGTCTTTCATCACCTCGCTGACCAGGGGCTGCATCCGGTGCTCGGCGAGTCAGGGGATCCCGGCGCGCCCGCCGCGGAGCTGCTGCGCGCGCTGGGCATCGAGCCGCACGCCGAAGGTAACCGGCAGGCGAACAGCCAGGCGGTCCGCTCGGAGCTGGACGCGCTGCGAGCGGCGGTGCTCGGCGAGCCGCGCGAGTGACGTCCCGGTTTCCGGCGCGTTTCCGCGCTGTCTCATGTTGAGAGCCACAACACCGCCGGGGCGGGTTGTCATCGTCACGTGAGACGTTTCGGGCTGCCGTCGCCGCGCACCGGCCGGCGCGGCCACATGCCGGGCGCCGAGGCCGGATCTGCGGATCCGCGCGTATCTGGCATAACGGGCGGACCCGTCTCCGCAGACGCACGGAAGGGCAAGGTGGGGTAGCACATGAGTCGCCAGAGCGTGGCCAAGGCCCATCAGAAGATCCAGGAACTCGCCTGGGAGCCGCAGTACCACGAGCCGGTCTCCCAGTACGGGACGGACTACACGTTCCGCAAGTCTCAGAAGAAGGACCCGCTCAAGCAGGTCCTGCGCTCATACTTCCCGATGCAGGAGGAAAAGGACCACCGCGTGTACGGCGCGCAGGACGGCGCCATCCGCGGGAACATGTTCCGCCAGGTGCAGGAGCGCTGGCTGGAGTGGCAGAAGCTGTTCCTGTCGATCATCCCGCTGCCGGAGATCTCGGCCGCGCGGGCCATGCCGCTGCTGTTCCGGACCGTACCTAACCCGGAGCTGCACAACGGCCAGGCCATCCAGATGATCGACGAGGTCCGGCACTCGACGATCCAGCAGAACCTCAAGCGCCTGTACATGAACAACTACATCGACCCGGCGGGCTTCAACAGCAGCCTGCGCAACTTCCAGAACGACTACTGCGGGACCATCGGCCGGCAGTTCGCCGAGGGCTTCATCACCGGCGACGCGATCACCGCGGCGAGCATCTACCTCACGATCGTGGCCGAGACGGCGTTCACCAACACGCTGTTCGTGGCCATGCCCGCCGAGGCCGCCGCCAACGGCGACTACCTGCTGCCGACGGTGTTCCACTCGGTGCAGTCGGACGAGTCCCGGCACATCAGCAACGGCTACGCGACGCTGCTGATGGCGCTGGCCGACGAGGACAACCACCAGCTGCTCCAGCGCGACCTGCGCTACGCGTGGTGGAACAACCACCGCGTGGTGGACGCCGCCATCGGCACGTTCATCGAGTACGGCACGAAGGACCGCCGCAAGGACCGTGAGTCCTACGCGGAGATGTGGCGCCGGTGGATCTACGACGACTACTACCGCAGCTACCTCGTGCCGCTGGAGAAGTACGGCCTGGTCATCCCGCACGACCTCATCGAGGAGGCGTGGAACCAGATCTGGAACAAGGGCTACGTGCACGAGGTGGCCCAGTTCTTCGCCACCGGCTGGCTGGCCAACTACTGGCGGATCGACCCGATGACCGACAAGGACTTCGAGTGGTTCGAGTACAAGTACCCGGGCTGGTATGACCGGTACGGCAAGTGGTGGGAGAACTACAACCGCCTGGCCACGCCGAACGGGCACCACCCGATCGTGGCCGAGAGCGTCGACTACGTGTACCCGAACCGCTGCTGGACCTGCATGGTCCCGTGCCTGGTCCGCGAGGACATGGTCATGGCCGAGGTCGACGGCGTCGTCCGCACCTACTGCCACGAGGAATGCCGGTGGACCGACGTCACCGCGTTCCGGCCGACCTACATGGGCCGCGAGACCCCGAACATGGGCCAGCTCATCGGGCACCGTGAGTGGGAGACGCTGTACCACGGCTGGAACTGGGCCGACGTCGTAGCCGACATGGGCTACGTGCGTGACGACGGCAAGACCATGGTCGCCCAGCCGCACCTGAACCTGGATCCCAAGAAGATGTGGACCCTGGATCACCTGCGCCGGATGCCGGAAGTGCAGAGCCCGAACGTGCTGCTCAACCGGATGACGCCGGAGGAGCGGGCCGCCTTCCAGGCGGACTACAACCGGCAGGGCCCGGCCGGCCGGCCGGCGCCAGCGGAGGGCTGAGCCCCACGGGACAGGAGGGGGCCGCCGGGGCAGCGGCGGCCCTCTCCGGCCCGTACCCGCAGACAGGTCCATAACAAGCAGCCCGCGAGATATCCCGCGAGGGGGTCATGGCCGACAAGCACGTAGTGCGCTTCGAGCCCGTAGGCATCGAGATCGAGGTGGCCGAGGAGCAGACCATCCTGCGGGCCGCGGCCGAGCAGGGCATCATGCTCATGCACGGCTGCAAGGAAGGGCAGTGCGCCTCCTGCAAGTCGTTCGTCCTCGACGGGGAGGACATCGAGCACGACCGCTACTCCACGTTCGCGCTGCCCGACTATGAGCTCGAGGAAGGCTACACGCTGCTGTGCCGGGCGCACGCCTACGAAGACCTCACCATCGAGCTGCTCAACTACGACGAGGAGATGATCCGCTCCGGCCTGCCGATCCAGCAGGGCGTCGCGGAGGTGGTCGCCAACGACCCGGTCACCCATGACATGCGGCACCTGGTGCTGCGGCTGACCGAGCCGTCCGAGATCAAGTTCTTCCCCGGCCAGTACATGGACATCGCGGTGCCCGGCACGGACGCCGTGCGCTCGTTCTCCATGGCCAACACCTCCAGCCGGGAGAGCGGGCAGCTGGAGTTCGTGATCAAGGTCTACCCGGACGGGCTGTTCTCGAATTTCCTGGACCAGACCCTCCAGGTCGGCGACCAGCTGGAGCTGACCGGGCCGTTCGGCGTCTTCACCCTTCGCGACAGCGAGGCCGACCTGGTCTTTATCGGCGGCGGGGCGGGCATGGCCCCGATCCTGGCGCTGCTGCGGTCCATGGCCGAGCGGGGCCTGCAGCGCAAGGCCACGTTCTTCTACGGCGCGCGCGGGCGCCGGGACCTGTGCTTCGAGCCGGAGCTGCGGGCCCTGGAGGAGAAGCTGCCCGGCTTCCGCTACCTGCCCGCGCTGTCCGAGCCGGGCGACGACGACTGGGACGGGGAGACGGGGCTGATCACCGACGTGGTCAAGCGGCATGCGGCCGACCTGAGCGGAGCGCACGCCTACGTCTGCGGCCCCCCGCCGATGGTGGAGGCGGCCCTGCCGCTGCTGGCCACCCTCGGCGTCGAAGAAAAGCGCATCTATTACGACAAGTTCACCACCACCGGCGAACCGGAGGAATGACGCCATGACTACGCCAGAACGCAGCGTGCCCAAGCCGGTCTTCACCGATGCCGAGGCGGGAGCCAAGGTTTTCCCTGACTCCACCGTCAGAAGGTTCAACTACTTCACCCCGGCTAAGCGCAAGCAGTCGCACTACGAGGACGTGACCGTCGAGGTGCAGCCCGACCCGCGGCACTACCTCTCGCAGGGCTGGCTGTACGGGTTCTCCGACGGCCGTGGCGGCTACCCGCTGGACTGGACCACGCTCAAGGCGTGGGGCTCGGACCGGCCCGAGCCCGAGCGCTACCCCGGCTCCGGCGGCAAGGGCTACGACTGGCCGGCCCTCGGCTGGCACGAGTTCCGGGACCCCAACGAGGAGTGGGAGCTCACCCTCTACCGGTACAACGCCAACGTCGTGCGCCAGCTCAACCAGAACGTCGACGCGGCCCGGGCGGCCAAGGCGTTCGAGCAGTGGAACCCGAACTGGGTGCGCTTCGTCGAGCAGCACGTCGGCGCCTGGATGCACGTGGACCACGGGCTGGGGCTGTACCTGTACGCCAACGCCAACCGGCGCGCGCCCACGAACATGCACAACAACGCGATCTCGGTCAACAGCATGCACCGGATCAGGGCGGCCCAGGACCTGGCGCTGTACAACCTGACGCTGACCGAGGAGATCGAGAACTTCGACGGCAGCGCCCACATCACGACGTGGAACTCCGACCCGTCCTGGCAGGGCGTCCGGGAGGTGGCCGAGCAGCTCACCGCGATCGACGACTGGTGCGAGGCCATCTTCGCGGCGAACGTCGTCTTCGAGCCGCTGATCGGCGAGCTGTTCCGCAGCCACCTCGTGCAGCAGGCCGCGCCGCGCAACGGCGACTTCGTCACCCCGACCCTCGTCGGCGCCGAGGAGTACGACTTCGCCGAGCGGGACCTGCGCTACACGATCGCCATGTTCCAGCTGCTCAGCGACGACCGCGAGTTCGGCGACCGGAACAAGACGATCATGGCCGGCTGGCTGTCCACCTGGGTGCCGCGCGCGATCACCGCGGCCCGCACCATGCAGCCGCTCTGGTCACAGCCCGACTCCAAGCCGCCGCGGTTCGAGGACGGCCTCGACGCCGCCAAGAACCGTTTCGCCGTCATCGTCGGCGATCTGCACCTGGACGTACCGAAGGAGCTGGCCCAGTGACCACATTCAAGATCACGGAAAGCCCGTACAAGTCCGACAACACCGCTTCCAACATGTGCGGATTCACGCTGATGAACAATCAGGTCGGCGTGGTTGTAGCGGAAGTCATGGGTACGAAGCCCAATGTGACGGTCACGCCGCTCCCGTCCATGATCCGGGTCGACGCCGTCGGCCGGATGGATGTCGTCTACGACGAGGTCTCCGAGGCCCTGGGCGAGGAACCCGGCTACTTCGACGCCGCGGAGTTCGAGGAGAACATGTCCACGCACTACGGGCGGATGATCCACCTGGACGACAAGACGATCATGTTCGCGAACCCGGAAGACGCCGCCGAGTACATCGACTTCGACCTCACCCCCATCGCGAACTAGACGTCCGCGGCGCCACCACCCGTTAACTGCCCAGCGAGGAAGCTTCTGGAGGCACGGTGTACGAGAAGGACGGCGAGAAGTATTTCGTGGTCGACAGCCACATGCACTACTGGAACGCGGCCCCGGACAACTGGGTGCCGGGCGCCGAGCAGTACGCCAAGGGCTGGATCGAATGCTTCCACGCGTATCAGGGCCTTGGGCCGCCGGAGACGCACTGGACCATCGAGCACTTCCAGAAGTACTCCGAGGACGACCTGATGAAGGACGTCTTCGAGGACGGGTACGTGGACGTGGCGGTGTTCCAGCCGACCTACCTGAAGGAGTGGTACCAGGAGGGCTTCAACACCACCGAGCGCAACGCGCTCATGGGCGAGAAGCACCCGGGCAAGTTCGTCTACAACACCCGGTTCGACCCGCGCGACGGCGACGAGGGCCTGAAGACGCTGGCCGCCAACGTGGAACGGTTCGGGTCCAAGGGCGTCAAGCTCTACACCGCCGAGTGGAACAACGGCTCGCGCGGCTACAAGCTGAGCGACCCGGCCGCCTACCGCTACCTGGAAGCGGCCCAGGAACTGGGCATCAAGAACGTCCACGTGCACAAGGGCCCGACGATCTGGCCGCTGGACAAGGACGCCTTCGATGTCTCCGACATCGACCACTGCGCGACCGACTTCCCGGAGCTGAACTTCATCGTCGAGCACGTGGGCCTGCCGCGCATCGAGGACTTCTGCTTCATGGCGACGCAGGAGCCCAACGTGTACGCGGGCCTGTCGGTGGTCATCGGCGGGCTGATGTACGCGCGGCCGAAGTTCTTCGCCAGGGTCATGGGCGAGCTGCTGTTCTGGGTCGGCGAGGACAAGATGACCTTCGGCAGCGACTACGGCATCTGGGAGCCCAAGTGGCAGATCGAGGGGTTCGTCGACTGGGACTACCCCGGTGACGAGTTCTCCGACTTCCCGCGGCTGGGCACCGCGGGCAAGAAGAAGATCCTCGGCCTGAACGCGGCCAAGCTCTACGGCATCGAGGTGCCAGCCGAGTACCAGCTGCCCGCCGAGGCCGGCACCCCCGCCGCGCAAGACGACGCACAGCTGGTCAGCGAAGCGTGAGAGGTGAGGGATGACGCCCGGGCTACCGGGGGGGTCCGGGGGGCCCGCCCCCCGGTCTGGGGGTCCGGGGGTTATCCCCCGGCGGAGCGCACGGTCTGAAACGCTGCTGGCAGCGCTTCAGACCGTCCGGGATCCGGAGCTGGACGAGCCGATCACCGCGCTGGGGTTCGTCGCTTCCTGCGACCTCACGGCCGAGGGGGACGCGCAGGTCCGGCTGCGGCTGCCCACCTACTTCTGCGCGCCCAACTTCGCCTACCTGATGGTCGCCGACGCCTACGACGCGGTCCGCGCTCTCCCCGGCGTGCGCGAGGCCGAGGTGGTGCTGGAGGACCACTTCGCCTCGGACGCCATCAACGGCGGCGTGGCCGCCCGGGCCGGGTTCGCGCAGTCCTTCGACGGGGAGGCGGTCGGCGAGCTGCACGAGCTGCGGGCCGACTTCCTGCGCAAGGCCGTCATGGCCGGCACCGACCAGGTGTGCCGGCCGTTGCTGGCCGCGGGCACCGACCCGGCCGAGCTGCCGGGCCTGACGCTGGGCCAGGTGCCGCCATCCCGCTCACTCGACCGGCTCCGGGAGCGCCGCGCCGAGCTGGGGCTACCCGCCGGCGACGACGCCCCGCTGCTGATCGACCCGAAGACCGGCCAGCCGGTCAGCCTCGACGCCGCGCCGATCCACCTGCGCCGGGCCCGGCTCACCCGGACCAGCATCGAGGCCAACGGCAGCATCTGCCGCGGCATGCTCCAGCACCGCTACGACTCCCCGGGCCTGCACCAGCTCAGCCAGGAGGAAGCACAGTGAGCGAGCAGGCGGGGCGCGCAGCGGCTCGCCTGCTCGCTCACGAGGAGGAGGCACTGAGCGAGCAGGCGGGGCGCGCAGCGGCTCGCCTGCTCGCGAACAAGGAGGCACAGTGAAGGCCGTCAGACTGCATGAGTTTCACGCCAAGCCGGTGATCGACGAGGTGCCCGAGCCGGCCATCGAGGGCCCGCTCGACGTCATCGTGAAGATCGGCGGCGCCGGTGTCTGCCGCACCGACCTGCACATCATCGACGGCCAGTGGGACGCGGCCATGCACACCCCGCTGCCCTACATCCTGGGCCACGAGAACGCGGGCTGGGTCCACGCGGTCGGCTCGGCGGTCAGCAACGTGGCCGTCGGCGACACCGTCATCCTGCACCCCACCCCGACCTGCGGCCTGTGCCGGGCCTGCCGGGCCGGGGACGACATGCACTGCATCAACAGCTCCTTCCCCGGCCTGTCCCGCGACGGCGGCATGGCCGAGTACCTGCTCACCTCGGCCCGGGCCTGCGTCAAGCTGGACCCGGCCACCCGGCCGCAGGACGTGGCCGCGCTGGCCGACGCCGGCATCACCGCCTACCACGCCGTGCGCAAGGCCCTGCCGCTGCTGTACCCCGGCACCACCTGCGTGGTCATCGGCGCGGGCGGCCTGGGCCACATCGGCGTCCAGTGCCTGGCCGCGCTGTCGGCCACGAACATCATCGTGGTCGACCGCAACCCGGACGCGCTCAAGCTGGCCGAGCAGCTCGGCGCCGCGCACACCGTGGTCGCCGACGGCGGCCAGGTGGCGGCGGTGCAGCAGCTCACCGACGGCCGCGGCGCCGAGGTGGTGCTCGACTTCGTGGCCGAGGAGGGCGCGGAGGCCGACGGCTGGGCCATGACGGCCAGGGCCGGGTCGTACTTCGTCATCGGCTACGGCGGGACGATGCACGTCCCGACGCTGGACATCATCTCCACCGAGCGCAACATCATCGGCAACATCGTCGGGACCTACAACGAGCTCGCCGAGCTGATGGCCCTGGCCCAGGCGGGCCGGGTCACCCTGCACACCAGGACCTACCCCCTGGACGCCGCCGCGGACGCCCTGGCTGACCTGGATGCCGGGCGGGTCCGCGGCCGCGCCATCCTCGTGCCCTGATTCATGCGCTGATGTATACGCTGGAGGACGACTTATGGCTAAGGAACTTCGTTTCGGAGCAGAAGCGCGCGCTTTGCTGCTGGCCGGTGTCGACCAGCTCGCCGAGGCCGTCAAGTCCACCCTCGGGCCCAAGGGCCGGAACGCGATCCTGGAGAAGATCACCGGCACCCCCGTGGTGACCAACGACGGCGTGACCATCGCCAGGGAGATCTACCTCAAGGACCAGTTCGAGAACATGGGCGCGCAGCTGGTCAAGGAAGCGGCCATCAAGACCAACGACATCGTCGGCGACGGCACCACCACGGCCACCGTGATCGCCCAGGCCATCATCCGCGAGGGCATGCAGGCCATCGGCAGCGGGGCCAACCCGGTGCTGGTCAAGCGGGGCATCGACCTGGCCGTGGGCCGGCTGGTGGAGCACCTCCAGTCGGTCGCGCACCCGGTGGTGACCGAGGAGGACTACGCCAGGGTCGCGGCCATCTCGGCCAACGACGACATGACGGTCGGCTCGGTCATCGCCAAGGCGCTGCACACCGTCGGCGACGCCGGCACGGTCACCGTCGAGGAGTCCGCGGCCTACGGCATGAGCGTGGACTTCGTGGAGGGCTTCGAGTTCGACAACGGCTACCTGTCGCCGTACCTGGTCACCAACCCGGCCAGCCTGGAGGCGGTGGTCGAGGATCCGTACATCCTGATGTCCAGCGAGAAGATCACCAAGGTCCAGCAGCTCATGCCGATCCTGGACAAGGTGATGCGGGCGCCGCGGCCGCTGGTGATCATCGCCGAGAACATCGAGGGCAGTGCGCTGAGCATGCTGGTGCACAACCACGTCAACAAGGTGTTCCAGTGCCTGGCCGTGCGGGCGCCCGGCTTCGGCGACCGGCGGCTGCACAAGCTGGAGGACATCGCCGCGATCACCGGCGGCGCGGTCTACAGCCGGCAGTCCGGGTTCAGCCTGGAGACCATGACGCTGGACCAGCTCGGCCGGGCCGCCCAGGTCCGGGCCAACGCCGACGCCACGGCCATCATCGGCGGCCGCGGCTCGGCCGCGGACGTGGAGTTCCGGATCAACCAGCTGCGCGCCGAGCTCGACCGGGCCCACTTCGGGATCGACGAGGACGTGCTGACCGAGCGCATCGGCGCGCTGTCCGGCAAGGTGGCGGTCATCCGGGTCGGCGCGCCGACCCCGGCCGAGCTCAAGGAGCTGCAGCACCGGGTGGAGGACGCGCTGGCCGCGACCAGGGCGGCCATGGCCGAGGGCATCGTGGCCGGCGGCGGCGCGGCGCTGCTGCACGCCGAGCCCGCGCTGGACGACCTCCAGGTCAAGGACGACTACGCCACCGGCGTGGAGATCGTGCGCCGGATGCTGACCGCGCCCGCCTTCCTGATCGCCACCAACGCCGGGTACTCCGGCGAGGAGGTGGTGGCCAGGGTCACCGGCCTGAGCCACGACGAGGGCTTCGACGCCCTGGACGGCCGCTACGGGAACATGATCGAGATGGGCATCATCGACCCGCTGCGGGTGGCCCGCTCGGCGCTGCAGAACGGGGCGTCGGTGGCCGGCCTGCTGCTGACCACCAACACCCTGGTGGCCGAGGAGCAGACACCGTGGGGCGGCAGCGCGGCCCTGATGACCGAGTACGGCTCCCTGGATGAGGGCCTGCGGCAGCCATCGCCAGACGCCAGCACGCCGCAGTCCCTGGGCCTGGGCCCGTCTGTCTCCTAGGCTCGCGCTTATGGCCGCGGAGCCCGCGCTAGCACCGGCGGCAGGCCCGGACGGGCCTGCCGCCGCCGTTGCGGCGGAGAACACGCTGCAGGCCCTGCTCTCGCGCGGGCGGGTGCGGGGCCTGCTGGCCCTGCTCGGCCCGGCGTTCGTGGCCGCCGTGGCCTACGTGGACCCCGGCAACTTCGCCACCAACATCAGCGCCGGGGCCCAGTTCGGCTACCGGCTGGCCTGGGTCATCGTGGCGGCCAACGCCATGGCCATGCTCGTGCAGTACCTGTCGGCCAAGGTCGGCGTGGCCACCGGCCGGGACCTGCCCGAGCTGTGCCGCAGCCAGCTGCCCAGGCCGGTGACCTACGGGCTGTGGGTCCAGGCCGAGCTGGTGGCCATGGCCACCGACCTGGCCGAGTTCGTCGGCGCCGCCATCGGCCTGAACCTGCTGTTCGGCGTGCCGCTGCCGGCCGCCGGGGCCATCACCGCGGTGGTGGCGTTCGGGATCCTGGCCCTGGACCAGCGCGGCTACCGCCGGTTCGAGCTGGCCATCGGCGCCCTGCTCGGCCTGGTGCTGCTCGGCTTCGCCTATGACCTGATCGCCGTCCGGGCCAGCGCGGCGGGCATCGGCGCCGGGCTGGTTCCCGGCCTGGACGGCGGCCGCGGCATGCTGCTGCTCACCGCCGGCATCATCGGGGCCACCGTGATGCCGCACGTGGTCTACCTGCACTCCGCCCTGACCAAGTCCCGTGTCTCGTGCAGTGACGACCATGAGCGGCGCGAGCTGCTCCGGTTCCAGCGGATCGACGTGGTGATCGCGCTGGGCGCGGCCGGGCTGATCAACCTGGCCATGCTGTTCGTGGCCGCGTCGCTGTTCAGCCGCACGCCCGCGCCGCACGCGGGCTCCATCGAGGCCGCGCACAGCGAGCTGGGCCGGCTGGTCGGCGGCGGGGCCGCGCTGGCCTTCGCCATCGCGCTGCTGGCCTCCGGGCTGTCCTCGTCCAGCGTGGGCACCTACGCGGGCCAGGTCGTGATGCAGGGCTTCATCGGCCGGCGCATCCCGGTGTTCCTGCGCCGCGCGCTCACCATGGCCCCGGCCCTGGTGGTGCTGGCGCTCGGCCTGCCGCCCACCGCCAGCCTGGTCATCTCCCAGGTCGTGCTGTCGTTCGGGATCCCGTTCGCGCTGGTGCCGCTGGTCGCCCTGACCCGCCGCCGGGACATCATGGGCCCGCTGGTGAACCGGCGGCTGACCACGGCCGCGGCGGGCTGCGTGGCGGGCCTGATCATCGTGCTGAACGTCTACCTGCTGTGGCTCACGTTCGGCTCCTGACCTGGCCGGACCCATAAGGCCGGGGAGATCTTGCCTATACTGCGCCTGTCATGCCGTTCTCGTCGATTCCCGCCGCCCAGCCGGTCACCCACCGCGACCGGCGGGTCATGCTGCTCGCGGGCGTCGTGCTGCTGGCCATCTTCGCCGGCGTGGGCATCTGGGCGGCGGTCCGCCCCGGCGAGTACGGGGCCTCGCGCGACGGCTGCATCACGGTGAACGTGCCCAGCTCCACCGGCGGCGGCCTGCTGCACGGGTGCGGCCAGAAGGCCCGCGCCATGTGCCGCACCGCCTACGCGGGGAGCGACGCCGCCGCGCGGCTGACCCGAGCCCAGTGCCGGCTGGCCGGCATCCCGCCACATCGATAACGGGCCTCGGTGAGCTGGGTCAGCCCGCCGGCCGCCGGGCTCAGTTCGCGGGTCAGACGGATCCCGCCACGCGGTGGATGCCGTAGCTCACCGCATCGGTCATGACGCTGAACTGCTCGGCCTGGCGCTGGGAGAGGTTGTTATTGCCCCGCGCGAGATTGTGCAGGTGCCGGAGTCCGTCCAGTGATCGCACCGTGGCCGCGTCGAGTCTCCCGGCCTTCAGCGCGGCGTCCATGAGCTGGTCGAAGTCGGCGTGCGCGAGCTGGCCCTCGCTGAGCGAGCCCGACGGCCGGACGGAGCGCCGCAGCTCGTCGGTGAGCGCCTGCCACTGGTCATCGACCAGCGACTGCGGCGTGCGCTCGCGCGGCAGGCCGTCGGGCCGGGGCGGCCCGGCCAGCGGCGACCCGGTGGCGGTGAGCTCGGGGTGCCGGGCGACGACGACGCTCTGCCGGATCACGGCCTCGGTCCGGGTCCAGTCCGGGTCGGCCTCCCCGCCGGCGCCGAGGCGGACCCGCGAGAGCCGTTCGAGCATCCGGCCGAACTGCCGGTGGAAGATCAGCACGATGGTGACGATCAGGCCGGGCCAGGCGAGCGAGCCGACCAGCGAGGCGATGAACCCGCTGGCGCTCACCGGGACGGCCGCCCGCCGGCCGTGCGCTGTCCGCGAGGCTGCATAGCTGATGAGAGTAGGCCGATGTGTGAACGAAAACATCAGGGATGTCCCTGATTCGCCGCGAGGCCGCTTCTTGCTGTTATCAGATCTGCGCCACGCCGACCCGGCGGCGGGCGGTGCACTGGCTGCCCTCGGCCGGCCGCGGGCCGGTCGAGCGGGCGCTGGACACCTTCGAGTCGGCGGTGGCCGAGTTCCGCGGCCGGCGGGCCACTGCTGAATAGGCAGAGTCTGATAGGACAGCAAGGTGAGCATCGTCCTGGTGACCGGCGGCAGCGGAACCCTCGGCCAGCATCTGGTCCCGATCCTGGCCGAGCGCGGCCACGAGGTCCGGGTCCTGTCCCGGCGGCCCGGCGCCGGCACCCACGTCGGCGACCTGGCCACCGGGGAGGGCGTGGCCGCCGCGGCGGAGGGCGCCGAGCTGGTCGTGCACGCCGCGTCTGACCGGCGGATGGGCCGCTCCGACCCGGCCCAGACCGCCAGCCTGCTCAGCGCGGTGGCGGCGGCCGGATCCTGCCGTCATCTGGTGTACCTGTCGATCGTCGGCGTGGACGCCATCCCGTTCGGCTACTACCGCATCAAGCTGGACTGCGAGCGGCTGATCGAGGGCGGCCCGGTGCCGTCGACCACGCTGCGGGCCACCCAGTTCCACGAGCTGCTGGCCATGGCGCTGGGGGCGGTTGGCCACTGGCCAGTCTCCGTCCTGCCGCTGGACCTGGTGTTCCAGAGCGTGGCGGCGGCCGAGGTGGCGGCCAGGACGGCCGAGGTGCTGGAGGGCGAGCCGCTGCGCCGGGCACCCGACTTCGGCGGCCCCGAGGTGCTGACCGGCTGGCAGATCGCCGGCGCCTGGCGGGCCGTGCACGGCTGGCCCCGCCGGGTGCTGAGCGTCCGGCTGCCCGGCCGGGCCTACCGGGCCTTCGCGGACGGGCTGGCCACCTGCCCCGGCCATGCCGACGGCCGCCAGACCTGGGCCCAGTTCGCGGCCCAGGTCGCGGCCCAGGTCGCGGCGAGCCAGGACTCATGAGCGGGCCGGCGGCCGCGCCCGCGGCTGGTCGCGTGGCGGTCCTGGCCGATATCCACGGGAACCTGCCCGCGCTGGACGCCGTGCTGGCCGAGCCCGAGGTCGCCGCCGCCGACCGGGTGGTGCTGCTCGGCGACATCGCGCTCGGCCCGATGCCGGGGCCGACCCTGGACCGGCTGATGGACCTGGGCGAGCGCGCGGTCTGGGTCCACGGCAACTGCGAGCGGGAGCTGGTCACGGCCTACGACGGCGGCGTGGTCCCCGGCCCCTTCGGCGCGTCCGCCGCCGCGACCGCGGCCCTGGTCGGCCCGGCCCACCGGGACCGGCTGGACGGCCTGCCGCTGACCGTCACCCTGGACGTCGACGGCCTCGGGCCGGTGCTGTTCTGCCACGCCTCACCGCGCCGCGACGACGAGATGGTGCTGGTCGACAGCCCGCCGGAGCGCTGGGCCGAGGTTCTGGCCGACGTGACGGCGCCGACGGTGGCCTGCGGCCACACCCACATGCCGTTCGACCGCCTGGCCGCCGGACGACGGGTGCTGAATCCTGGCAGCGTCGGCATGCCCTACGGGCACCCCGGGGCGGGGTGGGCTCTGCTGGGCCCGTCGGTCGTGCTGCGGCGGACGTTGTACGACACCGAGGCGGCGGCGCGGGTCATCGCGGCCAGCGACTACGCCGACGCGCAGGAGTGGGCCCGCGAGTACGTGCTGAACCACTACCCGGACACCGAGGCCCTGGAGGCCTTCACCCAGATCGCCCGCGAGCAGTCCGCCGGCTGAGCCGGACCGGTCAGGGCGAGCTGGTGAGGACGGCGGCGTCGAAGCAGGTGCGGTCGCCGGTGTGGCAGGCCGCGCCGACCTGGTCCACGCGGACCAGGATGGCGTCGCCGTCGCAGTCCAGGGCGACCGACTTGACGAGCTGGTGATGGCCGGAGGTGCCGCCCTTCACCCAGTACTCCTGGCGGCTGCGCGACCAGTAGGTGCACCGGCCGGTGGTCAGCGTCCGGTGCAGGGCCTCGTCGTCCATCCAGCCCAGCATGAGCACCTCCCCGGTGTCGTACTGCTGGGCGATGGCCGCCACCAGGCCGCTGGGGTCGCGCTTGAGCCGGGCCGCGATGGCCGGGTCGAGCGCGGAGTCCGCCGGGCTGATTCTCTGCTCACTCATCTGTCGGGTCTCCGGTAAGCGGGCTGGTGACGGGCCGGATCCGGTGGCCGGCCCGGGCGAGCTCGTCCTTGACCTGGCCGATCGACGCGGCGCCGAAGTGGAACAGGCTGGCGGCGAGCACGGCGTCGGCCCCGGCTTCGACGGCAGGCGGGAAGTCGGCGGGCAGGCCGGCGCCGCCGCTGGCGATCACCGGCACGGTGACCTCGGCCCGGATGGCCGAGATCAGCTCCAGGTCGAACCCGCCCCGGGTGCCGTCGGCGTCCATGGAGTTCAGCAGGATCTCGCCCACGCCGAGCTCGGCGGCCCGGCGGACCCACTCGATGGCGTCGATGCCGGTGCCCTGCCGGCCGCCGTGGGTGGTGACCTCGAACGGGGGGTCTGGGCGGCCCAGACGGGGGCCGGTCGCCCCCTGGCTGGCCGGCGCACGTCGGCGGACAGCACGATGCACTGGGACCCGAACCTGAGCGCGGCCTCGGTGAGCAGCTCGGGGCGGGCGATGGCCGCGGTGTTCAGCGACACCTTGTCCGCGCCGGCCCGCAGCAGCCGGTCCACGTCGTCGACGCTGCGCACGCCGCCGCCGACCGTCAGCGGGATGAACACCTGCTCGGCGGTCCGGCGGACCACGTCGTACATGGTGTCCCGGCGGTCGCTGGACGCGGTGATGTCGAGGAACACCAGCTCGTCGGCGCCGTCCCGGTCGTAGGCGGCGGCCAGCTCGACCGGGTCCCCGGCATCGCGCAGGTCGCGGAAGTTGACGCCCTTGACCACCCGGCCGTCATCGACGTCCAGGCACGGGATGACCCGGACGGCGACGGTCGTGGCGGTGCCGGTCGTGGTCACCGGCGCTCGCCGTGGTCCAGCTTGCTGGTCGCGCCGCTCATCGGGTCACCGCGGCCAGCGCGTCGGGGAGCGTGAACGCGCCCGAGTACAGCGCCTTGCCGATGATCGCGCCGTCCACGCCGAGCGGCCGCAGGCCGCTGATCGCGCGCAGGTCGGCCAGGGTGGAGACGCCGCCGCTGGCGATGACCGGCCGGTCGGTGCGGTCGCAGACCCGGCGCAGCAGGTCCAGGTTGGGGCCTTGCATCATGCCGTCTTTGTGCACGTCGGTGACCACGTACCGGCGGCAGCCCTCGGCGTCGAGCCGGGCCAGGGTCGGCAGCAGCTCGCCGCCGTCGCTGGTCCAGCCGCGGGCGGCCAGCGTGGTGCCGCGCACGTCCAGCCCGACCGCGATCCGGTCGCCGTGCGCGGCGATGGCGCCGCGGACCCAGTCCGGCTTCTCCAGGGCGGCGGTGCCGATGACCACGCGGGCGCAGCCGGTGGCCAGCGCCGCGGTCAGCGACGCGTCGTCGCGGATCCCGCCGGACAGCTCGACGCGGACGTCGAGCCGGCTGATCAGCGAGGCGAGCAGCCGGGCATTGGACCCGCGGCCGAAGGCCGCGTCCAGGTCGACCAGGTGGATCCACTCGGCCCCGGCATCCTGCCAGGTCAAGGCGGCGTCGAGCGGACTGCCGTACAGGGTCTCGGTGCCCGCCGCACCCTGGACCAGGCGCACGGCCTGGCCGTCGGCCACGTCCACGGCGGGCAGCAGGGTCAGCGTCGAGGGTTGGACCTTCATCAGCGCAGCGTCTCCAGCCAGTTAGCGAGCAGCACCGCGCCCGCGTCGCCAGACTTCTCGGGGTGGAACTGGGTGGCGGCCAGCGGCCCGTCCTCCACCGCGGCCACGAACGGCTGGCCGTGCGTGGCCCAGGTGACCAGGGGAGCAGCGGTCCTGGCGCTCCCGGCAGTCCCGGCGGCCCTGGCGGTCCCGGCGGGCGGCGGCGCTGGAGCACCGCGTAGGAGTGCACGAAGTAGAACATCTGCTCGCCGCCGAGCCCGGCCAGCAGCCGTGAGCCGGCCGGCGGCCGGACCGAGTTCCAGCCCATGTGCGGCAGCACCGGGGCGGTCAGCCGCTCGACGACACCGGGCCAGCAGCCGCAGCCGGCCGTGCGCTGGCCGTGCTCGACGCCGGCCTCGAACAGCACCTGCATGCCGACGCAGATGCCCAGCACCGGCCGCCCGGCGGCCAGCCGCTTGGCGATGACCTGCTCGCCGCCGGCCGCGCGCAGCCCGGTCATGCAGGCCGCGAACGCGCCGACGCCGGGCACGACCAGGCCGTCGGCGTCCAGCGCGGTCCGCTGGTCAGCGGTCACCTCGGCGTCGGCCCCGGCGCGGGCCAGCGCCCGCTGGGCCGAGCGCAGGTTGCCCGAGCCGTAGTCGAGCACCGCGACCCTGGGCGGAGGGCTCACAGGGTGCCCTTGGTGCTGGGGATGGCGCCGCGGGCCCGCGGGTCGGGCGCGGCGGCCGCGCGCAGCGCGCGGGCGAACGCCTTGAACTGCGCCTCGACGATGTGGTGCGGGTTGCGGCCCTTGAGCACGTCCAGGTGCACGCACAGCCCCGCGGTGTGGGCCAGTGACTCGAAGAAGTGCTGGGTCAGCGTGGTGTCGTAGGTGCCGATCAGCGGGGCCATGCCGTCCGGCTCGGAGTGCACGGCGTACGGGCGGCCGGACAGGTCCACCGCCGCGCGGGCCAGGGTCTCGTCCATCGGCACCAGGGCGTCGCCGAAGCGGCTGATGCCCGCCTTGTCGCCGAGCGCCTCGGCCAGGGCCTGGCCCAGGGCCAGCGCGGTGTCCTCGACGGTGTGATGGGCGTCGATCTCGATGTCGCCCTGGGTGCGCACGGTCAGGTCCAGCAGCGCGTGCTTGCCGAGCTGGGCCAGCATGTGGTCGAAGAACGGGACGCCGGTGGCGATGTCGGTGATCCCCGAGCCGTCCAGCTCCAGCTCGATCGAGACCTTGGTCTCCCTGGTGACGCGCTCGACCTGCGCGGACCGGCTCACGAAGCTCCTTCCAGCAGGGCCTGCTGCCCGGCCAGCACCGCGCTCAGCGCGGCGCGGAAGCCGGCCATCTCCTCCGGGGTGCCGATGCTGACCCGCAGCCACTGCGGCGGCCCGACCTCGCGGATCAGCACGCCCAGGTCCAGCAGTTCCTGCCAGGTGGCCCGCCGGTCGGCGAACCGGCCGAACAGCACGAAGTTGGCGTCGGAGTCGGCCACGGCCAGGCCCTGCTCGCGCAGCCAGACGACCACGGCGTCACGCTCGGCCCGGATGGCGGCCACCGAGGCCAGCAGCGCCGGGGCGTGGCGCAGCGCGGCCGACGCCACGGCCTGGGTCAGCGCGGACAGGTGATAGGGCAGCCGGACCAGCAGCAGGGCGCGCACCACGGCCGGGTCGGCGGCCAGGTAGCCCAGCCGCGCCCCGGCCAGCGCGAACGCCTTGGACATGGTCCGGACCACGACCAGCCGGGGGAAGCGGGGCAGCAGGGCCAGCGCGCTGCCGTCCGGGTCGCGGGCGAACTCGGCGTAGGCCTCGTCCACCACGACCATGCCGGGCGCGGCGGCGCAGACCGCCTCGATCACCGGCAGCGGCAGCGCGGTGCCGGTGGGGTTGTTGGGCGAGGTCAGGAACACCACGTCGGGCTGATGCTCGGTCACGGCCCTGGCGGCCGCCTCGGCGTCCAGGCTGAAGTCCTCGTTGCGGGTCCCGGAGATCCACCGGGTCGCGGTGGTCTGGGCGATGATCGGGTGCATCGAGTAGGACGGCTCGAAGCCGAGCGCGCTGCGGCCGGGCCCGGCGAACGCCTGGAGCAGCTGCTGGATGATCTCGTTGGACCCGTTGGCCGCCCAGATCTGCTCCCAGGTCAGGCCGTGGCCCAGGTAGCCGGCCAGGCCCTCGCGCAGCGCGACGGCGTCGCGGTCCGGGTACCGGTTCAGCCCGGCCGCCGCCTTTGCGACGCTGGCGGTGATGTCGGCGACCAGCTCGGGCGGCGGCGGGTACGGGTTCTCGTTGGTGTTCAGCGCGATCCGGACGCTGAGCTGCGGCGCGCCATACGGCTCGCGACCGGCTAGATCGTCGCGGATGGGCAGCGTGGTGGTCATGCCTGCTCCTTCGGCACCCGGGTGCGTACGGCCTGGACGTGGGCGACTAGGTCCTCGGCGCCGCCCAGCGCGTCGATGTAGGGGGCCGCGCCGGCCAGCCCGGCCTGGTCGCACTCCACGATGTGAATGCCGCGCAGGAAAGACAGCACCGACAGGCCGCCGGAGTGCCGGGCCGTGCCCCCGGTGGGCAGCACGTGGTTCGAGCCGGCCAGGTAGTCACCGAGCGAGACCGGCGCCCACGGGCCGACGAAGACCGCGCCGGCGTTGCGCACGCGGCGGGCCAGCGCGGCCGCATCGTCGGCCTGGATCTCCAGGTGCTCGGGCGCCCAGGCGTCGGACACGGCCAGCGCCGCGTCCAGGTCGTCGACCAGCACGCAGGCCGACTGGCCGTCCAGCGCGGCCTGGACCCGGCCGGCGTGCCTGGTCGCCGCCACCGCGGCGGCCAGGGCCGGGTCCACGCGGTCGGCCAGGCCCGGGTCGCTGGTGATCAGCAGGCAGGCGGCCAGCGGGTCGTGCTCGGCCTGAGCGACCAGGTCAGCGGCCAGGAAGGCGGGGTCGGCGCTCCCGTCGGCGATGATCGCGATCTCGGTCGGGCCGGCCTCGGCGTCCACCGCGACCTGCCCGCTGAGCAGCCGCTTGGCCGCGGCGACGTACACGTTGCCGGGTCCGGTGATGACGTCCGCCGGCGCGCACTCCGCGGTGCCGTAGCCGAGCATCGCGATGGCCTGGGCGCCGCCGGCCGCGTGTACCTCGGTGATGCCGAGCAGCGCGCAGGCGCCGAGGATGGCCGGGTGCGGCAGCCCGCCCTGATCGGCCTGCGGCGGCGAGGCGACCGCGATCTCGCCCACGCCGGCGGCCTGGGCCGGGATGACGTTCATGACCACCGACGACGGGTAGGCGACCAGGCCGCCGGGCACGTACACCCCGGCCCGGCCGACCGGCACGTACCGCTCGGTGACGGTGGAGCCGGGCGCCACGGTGGTGACTCGCTCGGCCGGCACCTGATCCAGGTGCACCAGCCGGGCCCGCCGGGCGGCCTCCTCGAGGGCGGCCCGCAGGTCGGCGTCGAGCCCGGCCAGGGCGTCGTCCAGGGCCTGCTGGGGCACCCGCGTGGAAGCCAGGTCCACCCCGTCGAACCGGGCCGTATGCTCGCGGACCGCCGCGCCGCCGCGCCGCCGGACGTCCTCGCAGACCGGCCGGACCGCGGCCAGGGCGGCCTGCACATCCAGCTCGGCGCGCGGCAGCAGGCCGGCGAGCTCGCCGGGGCGCAGCTCGCTGGCGGGCTTACCGCGAAGATCCACTCGCATCAGCACGCGTCAAGCCTACGGGAGCCGCCCGCTGAGCCGCCCCCGCGCCCGTCCCGGCCGGCGCCTCGCCCCGGACTGTCCGTGGTCCACTCACTGCCGCCACTTCCCGCCCGCCAGCCCCGCCAGCCCCGCCAGTTCCGCCAGCGCCCGCCCGCTCCCCCGGCCGAACGACGTGGTTGTTGCTCGGGTGTGGCTCTTTTGGAGTGAGTTCCGGGATGTCGTGGGTGGCGTGGCTGGGGGTGGGTGAGGCTTCCGTTCCGTATGGTCGCGAAGTGCGAAAACGGGACCGGCGGAAGGGAAGCCTCGGTGGAAGAGTACGGGCTGGATGGGCTGGCGGCTAGCGCGGATGCGGTGGTGGCGGGGCTGGGGCCGCTGGCGGCCGGGCTGGCCCGGCTGGCCGTGGCGGCGGGGCAGGCGGTGCCGCTGGAGGAGATGGAGCTGCTGGTCAGCGAGCAGGGCCGGGAGATCTTGCGGGGCGTGCTGCAGCTGGCCCTGGACAGCCAGGCGCTGGCTGAGGTGCGGCTGGCGGCGGTGACCGGCGCGGACGGGGTGGCGCGGGCCCGGGCGGAGCGTGGTCATGGCCGGGCGGTGGTGACGACGCTGGGTGAGGTGGTCGTGCGGCGGATCGCTTACCGGTCCGGGGTGAAGGGCGCGGGGTCGCTGTTCCCGCGTGATGGGGCGCTGAACTTGCCGCCGTGCGGGTATTCCTGGCCGTTGCAGCGCCTGGCGGAGATGTTCTGCCGGTCGGTGTCCTACGGCCAGGCACACGAGATGGTGCTGGCCGCGACCGGGGTCAGCATCGGCCGGCGGCAGCTGGAGCAGGTCACCGGCGCCGCCGCGGCGGACGCGGAGCAGTTCTGCCACGACCGGGACCGGGACCGGGCTGCGGTCCCCGGTCCCGGGGACAGCAGCCCGGCGGGCCTGCTGCCGCTGGCGATCTCGGCGGACGGCAAGGGCGTGGCCATGCGGCCCGAGGCGCGCCGCCGCCGCACCATTGCCCCCGGGCAGCGGGCCCGGACCTTCGAGAAACGGCGCGGGACCGGGGAGAAGGGCCACAAGCGGATGGCCGAGACCGGGTGCGTGTTCGACGTCGCGCCCCCCGAGGACGCCGGGCCGGCGCGGACCGCGGAGCAGGTCATGTGCCGCGATCCGGGCAGTGCCCCGGGCGCGCCGCGGGCGGTGAGCCGCTGGTACGCCTGCGACATCACCGCCGGCCGCGACGTCACCATCGGCAAGATCTTCGACGAGGCCGACCGTCGCGACCCGGGCCACCTGCGGACCTGGATCGCGCTGGTCGACGGCGACATCCACCAGCTCGGCCTGATCCGCGGCCAGGCCGCGGCCCGCGGCGTCACCCTGGTCATCCTGGTCGACTTCATCCACGTGCTCGAGTACCTGCGGAAGGCCGCCTGGTGCTTCCACGCCCCCCGCGACCCCGCGATCGAGGACTGGGTCACCACCCAGGGCCTGGACATCCTGCACGGCCGCGTCGCCGGCGTCACCGCCCGGATCCGCCAGCTCGCCGAGAACCACCCGCCCCGCCCCGGCAGCGAGCACGCCAGGATCATCCGCAAGACCCTGCACTACCTCGACGCCAAAAAGCCCTACCTCGACTACCCCCGGGCACTGGCCAGCGGGTGGCCGATCGCCACCGGCGTCATCGAGGGCGCCTGCCGCCACCTCGTCCAGGACCGCATGGGCATCACCGGCGCCCGCTGGGGCCTGGCAGGAGCCCAGGCCATCTTGTGGCTGCGCGCCCTCCACGCCAGCGGCGACCTGGACGCCTACTGGGACTACCACCTGCGCCACGAGCACCAGCGCAACCACCTCAGCCGCTACCAGCACGGCCTCGAACTCGCCGCCTGACACTCACTCCAAAAGAGCCACACCCTTGTTGCTCCCACGCTGCAACAACGACGTGGGAGCAACAACCACGTCGCTGGCCCGCCCCGGCGGCCGGGCAGCTGGTCCAGCCTGAGGGGCGGAAACGCCGGATGGGGCCAATGGGGCGACTGGGATCGACCAGTCGCCCCGGCCCCCGGCAGCGCCCCCCAACCGCCCCGCGCCGAACGGGCAGTTTGAAGAGCCGGAGGGGCGGGAGCGCCGGATGGGGCGAACGGGACGGGTGGGTTGCTCTGGGCCGCCGGGCCGAACGTCATGGCTGGCCCTCTGGTGCGCCTAGAGCAGCACCAGAGGGCCAGCCATGACGCTGGCGAACCGCGGGCGAGCCGCTGATGCCGGCGGCGAAAGGCGGCTAGCGGGCGATAAGGCCGGCCCAGGGGGCTAGCGTCACGCCGTCCGGGTCGCGGCCGGGCTCGCCGCCAGTGCTGAGCAGGATCTCGCCGCACTCTCCCGGCCAGGTGCGGGCCTGGCCGGACAGGTTGGCCAGCACGGTCAGCCCGCCGACCCGGTAGGCCCACAGCCCGTCCGCCACGGCCAGCTCCTCGTAGGGCGCGATCTCACCGCCCAGCTCGGCCCGGCGCAGGGCCAGCAGCTCGCGGCACAGCCACAGCGTCGAGCCCGGGTCGGCGCGCTGGGCGGCCACGTTGCGGGCCGCGGCGTCGCCGGCCGGGAGCCAGGGCCGGGCGGCCGTGGTGAACCCGGCCGAAGGCGAGTCGTCCCACTGCATCGGGGTGCGGGCGCGGTCCCGGTTGCCCTGCCCGCCGGTGGCGCCCAGCGTCATCTCGTCGCGCTGCAGATCGGGCGGCACGTCGACGTCGAGCATGCCGATCTCGTCGCCGTAGTACAGCACCGAGGTGCCGGGCAGCGTGGCCAGCAGCAGCAGGGCGAGCCGGGTCCGCTGGTCGTGGCCGCCGCACCAGCGGCTCGGGAACCGGCCCACGTCGTGGTTGGACGCCGTCCAGACCGGGCACGACCCGGCGGGCAGCCGGGCCAGCGTGCGCCGGATCACGCCGGACAGGTCCTCGGCGGTGAAGGATGAGAACACGAACGGGAAGTTGAACGCCAGCTGCAGCTCGTCGTTGTCGCCGTAGTACTTGGCCAGCTCCTCTAGCTCGCTGACCCAGGTCTCGCCGAGCAGCAGCCGGGGCGGGGTGTAGCTCTCGGCGACCTTCCGCCAGTCCCGGTAGACGCCGTGCACCTCGGGCTGGTTGAAGTTGTGGACCGGCCGCAGGCCGAACCGGCCGTGCAGCGGGTCCTCCTGCTCCAGCACCGGGTTGTCGCGCAGCAGCGCGTCCTTGTACAGGCCGTGAGCCACGTCGATGCGGAACCCGGCCACGCCCCGGTCGAACCAGAAGTCCAGGATGCGCCGGAACTCCTCGTGCACGGCCGGGTCCCACCAGTTCAGGTCCGGCTGGGCGGGCAGGAAGTTGTGCAGGTAGTACTGGCCGGTCTGCTGGCTGAGCGTCCAGGCCGGGGCGCCCGTCATGTCGAGCCAGTTGTTCGGCGGGCCGCCGCTGGGCGACGGGTCGGCCCAGACGTAGTAGTCGCGGTGCGCCGAGGTGGCGCCGGACTCGGCCTCGATGAACCAGGGGTGCTCGGAGCTGGTGTGGTTGGGCACCAGGTCGAGCAGCACCGGCATGCCCCGGCCGGCCGCCGCGGCGATCAGCTCGTCCAGGTCGGCCAGCGTGCCCAGCTCGGGGTGGACGGCGGTGTAGTCGCTGACGTCGTAGCCCCAGTCGGCGTCGGGCGAGGGCATGGTGGGCGACAGCCAGATGCCGTCCACGCCCAGCCATTCCAGGTGGTCCAGGCGGCTGATGATGCCGCGCAGGTCCCCGTATCCGTCGCCATTGGAGTCGGCCCACGACCGGACGTAAAGCTGGTACAAGACCGCGCCGTGCCACCAGGGCCGGCCGGTTTCGTTGTTCATCTCTCTCCTTCGCTTGCCTAGTGGTCGCCGCGCGGCGGACACTGGGGCATGCGCATTGTCGCGCTACTGGTGCTGGCCCTGCTGCTGCCGACCGCCGCGGGGTACGCGCTGGTGGCATCGGTTCGAGTCTCTCGCAGGATGGCCGAGAGCCGTAGACGGCCGACGCCGCCCGAGCCAGCCGACCGTCTGGCGGCCAACCTGCGGCGGCTGCGGGCCGAGCTCGAGGCGACCGAGTTCAGCCCGGCGGTGCAGGCCAAGAGCTACCACGTCCGGGTGGTGCGCGGTGCCTACCTGGACGCCCTGCGAGACGCCTGCGCCCGGCTGGGCGTCAGCCCGCCGCCAGGCGGCGACCGGGCCCGCCAGGCCGACATCTACCGGGCCGAGGCGGCGTTGCGCGAGCGCGGCCTGGACGTGCGAGCGACCGCCGCGCACTGACGCCGCCCAGCCCGACACCGGCCGCCATCCAGCCCGACACCGGCCGCCGCCCAGCCGAGATCGGCCACCGTCCAGCCAAAACAGCGGCCGCCACCCAGCCAAGACACCGGCCCGCCGGGGCCGTCCGGCCCGCCGGACCGCCGCCCCGCCGGGACGCGAGTCCCGGCGGGGCCTGACGGTCAGCCCGGCATCAGCCGCCCGCGCCGTCGGCGCGCGCCTCCAGGGCCAGGTTCCGGCCCGACTCCGGGTCGAACACGTGCATCGGCCGCAGGTCCACCCACAGCTCCGCGTTCTCGCCCTCCTTGATCTTGGTCGCCGCGTCGAGCCGGGCCGTGACCTGCTCGTCGGCGCCAACTGTGTCAGCGGTGCCCGCGTCCGCGGCCAGGTCGGCGAGCTGGTCGGAGTGGGCCGACAGGTCGCTGTCCAGGTTGAAGTAGACGAACACGTCCGAGCCCATGGACTCCCGCACGTCGATCGTCTGCCGGAACTTGAACCCGAACTGCTGGTTCTCGGCCGGGACGATCGAGGCGTCCTCGAAGTCCTCGGGGCGCAGGCCCACGATGACCTGGCGGCCCACGTTGGCCGATTCCAGCACCTGGCGCAGCTGCGGGGACACCGGCAGGTCGCCGAGGCTGGTCCGCAGCGTGCCCTCCTCCAGCGTGGCGCCCATGAAGTTCATCGCCGGCGAGCCGATGAACCCGGCCACGAACAGGTTGAGCGGCCGGTCATAGAGCTCCTGCGGGGTGCCCGCCTGCTGGAGCAGGCCGGTGCGCATCACCGCCAGCCGGTCGCCCAGCGTCATGGCCTCGGTCTGGTCGTGGGTCACGTAGACCATCGTGGTGCCGAGCCGCTTCTGCAGCCGCGAGATCGAGGTGCGGGTCTGCACGCGCAGCTTGGCGTCCAGGTTGGACAGCGGCTCGTCCATCAGGAAGGCCTGCGGGTCGCGGACGATGGCCCGGCCCATGGCCACCCGCTGTCGCTGCCCGCCGGACAGGTTGGCGGGCCTGCGGTCCAGGTGCTCGGTCAGGTCCAGGATGCGGGCCGCCTCCTCGACCTTCTGGTCGATCTCCGCCTTGGGCGTCTTGGCCAGCTTGAGTGCGAAGCCCATGTTCTCGCGCACCGTCATGTGCGGGTAGAGCGCGTAGCTCTGGAAGACCATCGCGATGTCGCGGTCCTTGGGCGCCTCGTTGTTCACCACCTTGCCGCCGATGCGCAGCTCGCCGTCGCTGATGTCCTCCAGGCCCGCGATCATGTTGAGCGTCGTGGATTTCCCGCAGCCCGACGGGCCGACCAGGATCATGAACTCGCCGTCGGCGATGTCCAGGTTCATCTTGTCGACGGCGAGCGCGCCGTCGGGGTAGCGCTTGGTGATGTTTTCCAGAACGATCTCGGCCACTGTGACTCCTTTGCGTACTGACGTCCGGCTAGCCCTTGACCGCGCCGGACGTCAGCCCGGCCACGATGCGGCGCTGGAAGAACACCACGAAGATGATGATCGGGATGGTGATGACGACCGCGGCCGCGGCGATGGGGCCCGTCGGCACGGTGAACTGCGAGCTGCCGCTGAAGTACTCGATGGCGGCCGGCGCGGTCCGGGAGGAGAGCGTCGAGGTGAACGAGATCGCGAACAGGAACTCGTTCCAGCAGAACAGGAAGACCAGGATCGCCGTGGTGACCATGCCCGGCGCCGCCAGCGGGGCGATGACCTTGGTGAACGCCTGGTATGGGGTCGCCCCGTCGACCTTGGCCGCCTTCTCCAGCTCCCAGGGGATCTCGCGGAAGAACGCCGAGAGGGTGTAGATGCCCAGCGGCAGCCCGAAGGCGATGTAGGGGATGACCAGGCCGGGCCAGGTGTTGAACAGGCCCAGGTAGCGCTCGATGTTGAACATCGGAGTCACGAGCGCGATCTGCGGGAACATCGCGATGAGCAGGGCCATCCCGATGAGCACGCCCTTGCCGGGGAACTCCAGCCGGGCGATCGCGTACGCGGCCATCGACGCGAAGACGACGGCGATGAGCGTCGCGATCAGCCCGATGCCGATGGAATTGATCAGCGGCCGGATGAACTGCGAGGTCGAGAGGATCTGGCTGTAGTTGGACGTAGTCCAGGACTTGGGGATGAACGAGGGATCGAGGATCGCCGCCGGCGTCTTGAACGACAGCGAGACCATCCACAGCACGGGGATCAGCGCCAGCGCGACGACGACGAAGTTCGCCGTGCCCCAGCCGACCTTCTGACGGGGCGTCGTGATCACGGCCATAACCCCGTCACCTCCTTCCGGTGCTGGTGCCGGGGGCCGCGGTGCCGAAGCCCCTGATGAACGCGAAGGCGATGATCGCCACGCAGATGAAGATGAGGATCGAGATCGTCGACCCGATCCCCAGGTTGAGCGCGTTGAACAGGTTGTCGTAGCCCAGGACCGAGACCGAGCCGGTGCCGTTGGCCCCGTTGGTCAGGATGAAGATGTTGTCGAAGATCCGGAACGAGTCCAGCGTCCGGAACAGCAGCGCGACCAGGATGGCCGGCTTCATCAGCGGCAGCGTGATCTTGGTGAACCGCTGCCAGGCGGTCGCGCCGTCCACCTTGGCCGCCTTCTGCAGGTCCTCGGGCACCAGCGACAGCCCGGCCAGCAGCAGCAGCCCCATGAACGGCGTGGTCTTCCAGATCTCGGCCACGATGATCACGATGATGGCCTCGACCTGGTGGGTCAGCGGCGCGCTGTAGTTGAACGCCGCGGACAGGTAGCCCTGGCCCGGCGTCCAGGCGTACTGCCAGCCGTAGGCCGCGGCCACGGTCACGATCCCGTACGGGATCAGCGCCGCGGTCCGCACCGTGCCGCGGCCGAACAGCGTGCGGTGCATGATCATCGCCAGCAGCATGCCGAGCACCAGCGTGATGGCGACCGAGAACACCGTGATGACCAGGGTCACCTCGAGCGCCTCCCACCAGTACGACGAGCTGAGCACCGAGGCGTAGTTGCTGAACCCGATGAACTTGACCAGCTGCGGGTACTCCAGGTTGTAGCGCTCGAGGGACAGGAAGATCGCGTAGATGACCGGGTAGCCGGTGACCGCGATCATGACGATGACGGCCGGCGCGCAGAGCATCCAGCCGAGCCGGCGCTCGGCCTTGGCGCCCTCGGACAGCTGGCGCCTCCTGCCCTTGGCCGTTGCCTTTCCGACCGCGCCAGTGGTGGCGGCCTCGGTGCTGGCGCTCACGGGACCAGTCCCTTCGATTGCAGGGCGTCATTGATCTGGCTGACCATTGACTGCTCGGTGCTCTTCGGGTTAATGCCGGACGCCGGCGAGACCAGGTGCGAGATGTCGATGGACACCACCTGGTAAGAGGGAGACTTCGGCCGCACGCTGGCGTTCTCCAGCGCCTTGAGGATCACGGCGTGGAACGGGTAGTCGGCGAACAGCTTGGGGTTGTTGTAGAGGCTGGTGATGGTCGGCGGCACGCCGCCCAGGTTGGCCCCGATGATCTGGTTCTGGGAGTCCCGCAGGCACAGCGCGGCCTGGAACGCCAGCGCCTTGTGCTGCGAGTACGCGCTGACCGCCAGGTCGGTGCCGCCGATCGTCACCTTGGCCGGCACGCCCGGCGTGACCTCGGGGTACAGCGCGTACTTGAAGTCCTTGAACAGCTTGGGGTTGTCGAGCTTCATGGCCGGATAGACGAACGGGTAGTTCAGCTCGAAGGCCGCCGTGCCGCCCTCCATGGCCAGCCGGTTCTGGTTCTCCATCTGCACGCCGAGCGAGGGGTCGGCGGCCGAGGAGGTAGCCAGCTCCTTCATGATCGACAGCGCCTTGACCGCGGGCGCGCCCAGCGTGACCTTGGTCGCGTCCGGGTTCAGGATGGTGCCGCCCGCGCTGGCCACCATGGTGTTGAACCACACCGTGGCGCCCTCGTACTGCGCGCCCTGGATCTCGATGTAGTGCGGCTTGCCTTCCTTGGCCAGCTGCTCGGCGTCGGAGATCATCTGGGCCCAGGTCGTGGGCGGGGTCTTCACCAGGTCGGAGCGGTACCACAGCAGCTGGGTGTTGCTGTTGTCGGGCACCGCGTAGAGCTTGCCCTTCCAGATCGCCGTGTCCAGGGCGGGCTTGAGCGTGCCGTTCTCGGCCTGCGCCTTGTTGGCACCGGTCCACGGCTCGATCCAGCCGGCCTGGGCGAACTCGGACTCCCAGGTCACGTCCAGGCCCAGGATGTCCATGCTGTTGTCGTGCGCGGCCAGCCGCCGGACCATCTGCTGCCGCTGGCCGTCGGCGGCCTGCGGCAGCTTCTGGTAGGAGATCGTGTACTTGCCGTGGCTCTGCGCGTTGCAGTTGGCGATGGCCTGGTCCGTGGCGCCCGAGCCGTCGGGATAGAAGTAGAAGCTCAGTGTCACGGGGCCGGTGCTGGCCCCGGCCGTGCCGCACGCCGCCAGCCCCGTGCAGGCCAGCGCGACCGCCACCAGCCCGGCCCAGGACCGCCGCCTGAGGTGCGGCAGGCGGCTGCGGCGAGCGCGGCGCGCCGGTCTGTCTTTGTCAGCCTTCATCGTCTTCCCTCCACCGAGGTTTCCTAAGGTGCCCACGGGACTGCGCGAGGTTCCTGCGGCCATCACGACCTTCCGGTTCATTCACTTTTTAAACATTAGCCTCATAAGGCACGGGTGATCCGGTATGCGGCGCGGCGCCCCGGACCGCTGCTGTCGGCCACCGTCCGCAACGTCTGCGGGCGGCCGCGCGGGCCGCGCTCGGTGGCCGCGGAGGGCGGGCGGCTGGCCCGCCGCGGGCCGGGCCGCCCGGTCGTGGCCCGCGGCACCACCTGCACCTCCAGCACCTGGCGCCGGGGCCGGACCGGCTCGCCGCGCAGCAGCGCGCACAGCCGCTCCGCACCCTGCGCGCCGCTGTCCTCCAGCGGCTGGCGGACAGTGCTGAGCCCGAGCAGCGCGGCCGACTGAATGTCGTCAAAGCCGATCACCGACAGCTGGCCCGGCACCTGGGCGCCGACCTGGTCGGCCGCCGCCAGCACGCCCATGGCCTGGGTGTCGGAGGCGGCGAAGATGGCCGATGGCGGGTCGGCCAGGCCGAGCAGCTCCCCGGCCAGCGCCTGGGCGCTGGCCGGCCCGTGCGGGCCGAGCCGGACCAGGGAGTCATCCCGGTCGATCCCGGCCGCGGCCAGCGCCTGCCGGTAGCCGGCCAGCCGCCGCCCGGAGGCGGTAAAGCCCAGCGCGGTGGACACCGCGCGCTGTACCCGGTCGCCGATGAAGCCGATCCGGCGGTGGCCCAGCTCCAGCAGGTGGCTGGTGGCCAGGCGGCCGGCCGCCACGTCGTTGATCACGGTGTGCGGCACGCCGCGGGCCACCACGTCGACGGCGACCAGCGGCAGCGCGGCCGCGCGGAACGCGTCCAGCCGCGCGCGGCTGAGCGGCAGCGACACCACGATTACGCCATCGGCCCGGTGCCGGGCGACCAGCATGGCCAGCACGTGGTCCCGCTGGGCCGGGGTGGCGACGTTGCAGACGACCGAGTCGTACTCGTACTTGGCCAGCACGGCCAGCGCCCCGGCCAGCCGCTCCACCGAGGACGGCCGGGTCAGGTGCGGAATCACGATGGCCACGGTGCGCGGCGTGCCCCGCGACAGCGCCGCGGCCAGGTGGCTAGGCCGGTAGCCGAGCTGCTCGATGGCCCGCAGCACCCGGGCCCTGGTCGCCTCGCGGACGCCCGTGGCGCCGTTGATGACCCGCGAGACGGTGCCCACCCCCACGCCGGAGGCCGCCGCTACGTCGCTGATCGTCGCCCGGCGCGCCTTGGGCATGCGTCCCCCCTCGGTCGGGCCCCGACTGGAACCGGTTCCACCGTGGACATGACAATCTTGACCATGCGGCAGTTAGCTCGTCAAGGTGAAAGATGGGTAACGTGCATGCTAAATCGCTGAAAAGCGACCCACATCAGGGCCTGTCCGGCTCCTGACGGCCGAGGCTGTTTGTCCTACTCCACGATCTTGCTGATCGGGACCTCGAGGATGTCCCTGGCGCCCGCCGACTTGAGCGCCGGGATGAGCGTGTTCACGCCGCGCTTGGGCACCACGGCCTCGACGGCGTTCATGTCGCCGCGGGCCAGCGAGGTGATCGTCGGCGAGGACATGGCGGGCAGCATGGCCGTCACCGCGGCCAGGTCGGCCGCGCTGACGTTCAGCTTCAGCAACACGCTGGCTCGGGCCTGGATGGCGCCGCGCAGCAGCAGCGCGATGTCCTCCATCGCCGACCGCTGGCCGGCGTCCTCGTGCGCCGCCGGGTTGGCCACCAGCTCGGTATAGCTGGTCAGCAGGGTCTCCAGGATGCGCAGCCCGTTGCGGCGCAGCGAGGAGCCGGTCTCGGTCAGGTCGACGATGGCGTCCACGATGTCGGGAACCTTGGCCTCGGTGGCGCCGTAGGACGGCACGATCGACGCCTTGACCCCGTGGGCGTCCAGGAAGCGCCGGGTCAGCTCGGGAAACTCGGTCGAGACGCGGATGCCGTCCGGCAGGTCGCTCACCGACTGCCAGGACACGCTGGCCGGCACCGCCAGCACCACCCGGACCGGCGACGAGGTCGCCTTGGAGTACTGCAACTCCCCCAGCGACACCACGTTGGCCCCGGTCTCGGTGATCCAGTCGCGTCCGGTGATGCCGAAGTCGAACAGCCCCTCGGCCACGTAGGACGGGATCTCCTGCGGCCGCAGGAACCGGACCCGCTCGATGCGCGGATCGTCGATGGTGGCGTGGTAGTCGCGGTCCGACGAGCGGCGCACGGTCAGGTCGGCCGCGTCGAACAGCTCCAGGGTGGCCCGCTCGAGGGACCCCTTCGGGAGGACCAGCGACAGCACGGCGATTCACTCCATTTTCTCTAACAAGGGTTGTCGCCGACGACTCTAGCCTGCCCGCTCGCGCGTGGCCTGGGGAGCAGCGACAGCCGCCGGGCCAGCAGCCGGCGCTCGGGCTCGGTCGGCGCCAGCTCCGCCGCCGCGGCCAGCTCGGCCGCCGCCTCGCCGGTCTGGCCCAGCCGGGCCAGCGCGTCGCCGCGGGCGGCGTGCCACAGGTGCGACCGGGCCAGCCCGCCGATGGCGTCCAGCGCCGCCAGCCCCGCGGCCGGCCCGTCCCGCTCGGTCACCGCCACGGCCCGGTTGAGCGCCACCACCGGGTTCGCCGCCCGGGCCAGCAGCAGGTCATACAGCCCGATGATCCGGTTCCAGTCGGTGTCGGCCCAGCTCCGGGCGGTGCTGTGGCAGGCGGCCAGGTGGGCCTGCAGCTGGTACGGCCCGGCCGCCCCGCCGGACAGCCGGACCGCCTCATCCAGCCGGGCCACGCCCTCGGTCACCGCCGCGCCGTCCCACCGGCTGCGGTCCTGGTCGGCCAGCAGCACCGGATCGCCCGCCGCGTCGGCCCTGGCCGGCCGCCGGGCCGCCGTGAACAGCAGCAGCGCCAGCAGCGACAGCACCTCGGCCTCGGCGGGCATCAGCTCGGTCAGCAGCCGGGCCAGTCCCACCGCCTCCAGCTCCAGGTCGGCCCGGGCCACCGCGTCGCCGCCGGTGGGCGCGTGCGCCTCGGTGGCGATCAGGTACACCACGCTGAGCACGCTCGGCAGCCGGCCGGGCAGCTCGGCGTCGGACGGCACCCGGTACGGGATGCGGGCGTGGCCGATCTTCTGCCTGGCCCGGACCAGCCGCTTGGCCATGGTGGCCTCGGGCACCAGGAACGCCCGGGCGATCGCGGTCACCTCCAGCCCGGCCAGCGTGCGCAGCGCCAGTGCCACCTGCGCCTCCCGGCTCAGCGCCGGGTGACAGCAGGTGAACACCAGCCGCAGCATGTCGTCGCGCACCGAGCTGTCCGGCTCGACCATCTCGATCACCTCCGGCGCGTGGTCGGGAACGTGTCCGGGGATGGAGTCCGGCCAGCCCGCCGCCGCCTCCTTGGCCGGCCGGGCGGCCTCCCGGCGCAAGACGTCATAGGCCTTCCGCCGGGCAGCCACGGTCAGCCAGGCCCGGGGGTCATCGGGGGTCCCGTCCCGCGGCCACACCCGCAGCGCCGTGACCGCCGCCTCCTGGACGGCGTCCTGGGCCAGCTCCAGGTCGCCGAAGGTCCGGACGAGCGTCGCCAGCACCCGCCGCCCTTCGACCCGGACGGTCTGCGCCAGCAGCTCATCCGGACTCGGACCGCCGGAGCGTGCGCGCCCCGGGCTGGCCTGGCCCGGGCTGGCCCGGCCCGGGCTGGCCTGGCCAGCGGTCGGCGGGCTCGGGCGGTCCGGGCCCGGGCGGTCCGGGCTGGCCCGGCCCGAGCTGGCCCGGCCCGGCGTCGGCGGGCTCGGCTCGTCCGGGTTGGCGCGGTCCGGGCCCGGGCGGTCCGGGCTCACGGAGTCGCGGCCGCCGGGGCTCGCTGCGGCACCACCGGGCGGACCTCGACCTTGCCGCGCCACGCGGCCGGCATCCGGGCCGCCCACTGGACCGCCTCGTCCAGGTCAGCCACGTCCAGCAGGAAGAACCCGCCCAGCACCTCCTTGGCCTCGGCGTACGGCCCGTCTGTGAGCTGCATGTCCCCGCCGGGCCCGTCCGCCACCGTGATCGTGGTCGTCATGGACACCGGGTGCAGCGCCTCGCCGCCGCGCATGATCCCGGCCTCTATGGCCTCCTGCTTGACCGTGTTGTAGACCGCCGAGAGCCGGGCGTCCTCCGGAGAGTCCCAGTACCGGTCCTGCGGGTAATAGAGCAGCATCGCGTACAGCGCCATGTTCATCCCTCCAGCACGGGCGGCCCCTGGCGGCCTTGCCCTCTCCCCTAAGGACGATTGAACCCCGCCGGGGAGGACACCCGCCCAGGCCCCGCAGGCCCCGCCCCCGGCGCTCCCCCGAGTCACACCCACCCCATCCGGCCCACGTACTCATGATGATCTTGACTGGCCTGGCGGACGAACGACGTATACGGGCATTTCACGCTCTCACTCGCCACACGCGCCGCACTCGCCCCAGCTTCCTCGACCCCGACCATGATCAGTCAGCGCGGGAACGTCATGGTTGCTGCTCTCATGTCGCTCCAACGACGTGAGAGCAGCAACCACGTCGTTACGGGCTGCCTGCGCGGGGCTGGTGATCTTGGCCCGGGCTGCCCGGCGGAGGCCCCGGCCACCCCAGGCGACCCCAGGCTCTCACAAGCTCCCGGGGCGGGCTGGAATAGCCGGGGGCGGGGGTGCGTTGTGAGCCTTCGCCGGTGCGTTTGGGTCCCCAGGGCCGTAACTATTGCCTTCGCGGAATACCGTTCGGCTGGAACCGCGTTGCGCCGCTCGCCGTGAGGCGACCGCGCACCGGCCGTGGCACGCCCTCGTGAGCAGAATGCTCCCGGGGGCGCTGTCATTTCCGGGCCCGGGCCACCGATTCCGGGCGGTTCGGCCGGGTGGGGTTCAGCGGGGTGGGGTTCAGCCGGGTGCTGGTTCGCTCGGGTCCCGGCTCGGCTGGTCTGGTCCAGGCGGGTCTGGATTTGGGCGGGCGGGTCAGCTGCCGGGCCGGGCCGCGCGCAGGTGCGGGTGGTCGGCGCGGCCGGGTAAGCCAGGGCAGCGCACCCTGGCCGCCCCCAGCTGGCGGCCCAGCACCGCCGGGGCCTCGGTCAGCGACGGCCCGTACCAGGTCAGGTGGCGGCCGCTGACCAGCGCCGTGCTGTCGCCGGGAAACGCCTCGGGCCCGTCCGACGCGCTGAACCGGTACGGCTCGTCGGGCAGCACGACCAGGTCCGCCCCGGCGCCGCGGATCTGCTCGATGCCGATCCGCGGGTAGCGCTCGCCGTGGCCCGCGTAGAGGTTGTCCACCCCCAGCCGGGCCAGCAGGTCGCCCGCGAACGTGTCGCGCCCGAGCACCATCCACGGTCGCCGCCAGATCGGCACCACCGCGGTCCGTTCCGGCGAGTCCGACCGGACGGGCAGCCGGCCCCACGCCGCCGCGGCCGCATCCAGCCACGCGGGCGGGGCCAGCCGGCAGGCCGTGGTCAGCAGCCGGCCCAGGGAGGCCAGCGCCTCGGGCAGGTCCTGCACCCGGGTCACCCAGACGGCCAGGCCGGCGGCACGCAGCGCGTCCAGGTCCTCGGCCCGGTTCTCCTCCTGGTTGGCCAGCACCACGTCGGGCGCCAGCGCGACGATCTTGGCCAGGTCCGGGCTCTTGGTGCCGCCGATCCGGGTCACGGCCAGATCGGCCGGGTGGCTGCACCAGTTCGTGGCGCCGACGAGGATGCGCGGCGCGCACGACGCCACGGCCTCGGTCAGCGACGGCACGAGCGACACCACGCGCCCGACCAGCCGGGGCACCGCCACCGGGTGGCCGAGGTCATCGCGCGGGTCGGCAGGCGTGCCTGGCTTGTCCTCGTGCGGCATGACTGATCCCCCAGATCCCTCGCTCGCTCTCATTCTGGACGGCCAGCGCCGGAACCTCCAGCGTCACTTGCGTCTACCTGGCTCGCGTACTGTGGCTTCCGCGCTGGTCGGCGTGCCGTGCCGGCCAGCAACGGCGGCGCAGAGCCCGGGCTACGGTCCCGGCGACAGGAAGAGGTTGGATCCCATGACCGACGCGCCTTCTGAGGCGGTCCGCGCGACGCTTGACGACCCGTTCGCCCAGCTGTCGGGCAACCTGGCGGGCACCCGGCGGCTTCAGTTCGAGGTCACTGGCAGCCGGCAGCTGACCCCGCACATGCAGCGGCTGGAGATGACCGCGCCCGAGCTCGACGGCTTCAGCTACGCGCCGGGCCAGGACGTGATGCTGCTGGTCGCGGCGGACGGGAACCGGCCGGTGCGGCGGCGCTACACGATCCGGAACCTGGACCGGGCGCAGGGGCAGGTCACCCTGGATGTGGTCCTGCACGGCGACGGGCCCGGCGAGCGCTGGATCCGGACAGCCCGGCCCGGCGACCGGATCGAGGGCATCGGCCCGCGCGGCAAGATCACCACCTCGCCCGTCGCGGACTGGCACCTGTTCATGGGCGACGAGTCCGCGCTGCCGGCGATCTTCACGATGACCGAGTCGCTGCCGGGCGACTCCGAGGCCACCGTGGTGCTGGAGGTGCCCGACCCCGAGGACGAGCAGGAGCTCCTGGCTCCGGCCCGGACCCGGCTGACCTGGCTGCACCGGCTGGACGGCCCGGCGGGCGACCCCGGCGCGCTGCAGGGCGAGGCGGCCGAGGTGGAACTGCTGCCCGGCCGCGGCCAGGCCTATCTGTTCGGCGAGGCCAAGGTGGTGCTGGCGCTGCGCGAGGTGCTGACTGCCCGCGGCCTGCCCGCCGATCAGATGTCACCCAAGGCCTACTGGGGCCGCGGCCGCGCCAACGCCGGCCACGGCGAGCCCGCCCGCGACGCCTAGCAGCGCCCACCGGATGAGCAGTTCGGATCGTCGGTGTCCCAGACCGGACGACCCGAACTGCTCACACGCCGCGGCACGGGTGTTGCTGACGAGGCGGATGTTCCTCCCGTCCAACCCCGCTCGTCACACGAGTCACAAGGGCCGGGAGCAGTTCGGATCGTCGGTGCGATAGACCCGAATATCCGAACCATTTCGGAGTCGCGTTGCGGGTGTGACTGACGGGGCGGACGGCTAACTGGTCGTACATGGCCGACCGGAGGCCGACAGGGTGATGTGGACCGGGCGGCCGTGCGGCAGCGGGCGCACCACGAGCGGGACGCAGCCCACCGACGAGATGTAGCCCTGCCAGAACATCGTGAACACGCTCGGGCAGCCGCCCAGGGTCAGCCCGGGCAGGCCGCCGCGCAGCGTGTAGACGTCGCTGCTGTCAAAGCCGGGCAGGAAGCGGAACCGCGCCCGCGCCGGGCCCGTGACCCGCACCACCGCGCGCTGGCCGGCCCTGATGGCGATGACGCCGGCCTGCCCGCCCAGGCGGCCGTGCGGCAGCGGGCGGCTGCCCGACCAGACCCCCGGTACTTTCGCGTACACGAACCACACCGGCCCGGCGTGCAGGCTCTGCGTCCGCCAGTGCCGGGAGATCTGGCCGTTGTTGGCGTCCTGGCATTCCCGCAGCACGGTCCCGGCCGCCCGGCGCACCGGCGGGCCGACCGGGGACGGCCCGGGCACCGAGCCCAGGCCCGACACCGCGGAGATCAGCGGCGAGCGCGATGCGGTGATCACCTGATGCGGTGGGGCACCGCCCGGCGGCCCGCCGCGCAGCGCGCTGGTCACCGGCCAGGCCGCCCCGGCCAGCACCACCACCCCGGCCACGCCGCAGGCCACCGCCCGGCGCCGCGCGTGCCGGGCTCGCTTCTCAGCCACCGTGGCCAGCAGGACCGACGCAGGCCAGTCCGATTCCGGTTCGACGCTGGGCTCGGGGGGCCTGCCCGCCTTCACCGCGGCCCACCGCGCCAGCTCATCCGGCGCCGGCCGGTCACCCGGCTCGGGGAGGCGACCCGCCTTCGCCGCGGCCCACCGCGCCGAATCGTCCGGCGCCGACCCGATGCCCGGCTCGGAGGGCCCGCCCGCCTTCACCGCGGCCCACCGCGCCAGCTCATCCGGCGCCGACCCGATGCCCGGCTCGGAGGGCCCGCCCGCCTTCACCGCGGCCCACCGCGCCAGCTCATCCGGCGCCGACCCGATGCCCGGCTCGGAGGGCCCGCCCGCCTTCACTGCGGCCGCCCGCGCTAGCTCGTCTGGCGCCGGCCGGTCGCGGCGGCCCGAGGCGCGGGCCAGCATCCGCAGCACCTGCGGCTCCGGGTCGCGGCCCGGCCGGGCGATCCACCACCAGCGGTGGCGCGCCCGCTCCAGCACGCCGGCCAGCAGGTCCTGTGCTTCGGCCGGGCCGGTCAGCAGCTCGGCCGCCGCCAGCAGGCGGTCCGCGGCGTCCTCGACGAAGTCCTCGAACGACGCCCGCGGGTCCTCGGTCCCGATGACGTCGTCCGGCTCCGGACCGTTCATGGTCATCGCGGCGCTCGCACGACTGGGCCACACCATCCACGCGCACTCCGGCGGCCGTCGGCCACCCTGAGCTTCCGGTATGGCATCCCGGCGGCACTCGCGTCAAGCCGCCATGGCCGGACCCGGCTAGAAGGCCTGGCCGCCCACGTCCACCTGACCGGCCGCGACGAGCCACTCCAGCGCCTCGTGCAGCGCGTCGAGCGTGCTGAACCGCGGCGCGTAGCCCAGCACCTCACGGCCCCGGGCGATGCTGGCGGTGATGCTGCGGAAGGTGTGCTCGCGGGTGGCCTCCGCGTGCTCGGGCGCGACCCGGCGATCGAACTCGGGCCAGTCCACGAGGTCGAGCACCGGCTCCCGGCCGAACCAGCCCGCCACCCCGGCCGCCAGCCCGCTCAGCGTCATGGCCTGCTCGGACACCACGTGGAAGCTGGCCCCGATGGCGGCCGGCCGGCTCAGCGCCAGCTCGAACGCCTGCGCCACGTCGTCGGCGTGCACGTGGTGCAGCACGCCCAGCCCGTGGTCGGGCAGGGCCAGCGGCTGCCCGGTGGCCAGCGCCGTCCAGACCGCCGGGTCCAGGTTCCCGGCCGGGGTGATCACCGGCCAGCCGGGGCCGCTGATGTGGCCGGGGTGCAGCACGACCGATGGCACCCCGCCGGCCAGCGTCTCCCGGTGCAGCAGAGCCTCGATCTCGACCTTGCCGGCGCCGTACTCGCCGTAGCCGGTCCGCGGCTCGTCCTCGGTGACCGGCACCCGCCGGGCCGGGCCGTGGACCCAGATCGTGCCGCAGTGCACCAGCAGCGGCCGGGCCGGGCGCAGCGCCTCGACCAGCTGCGCGGCCGACGGCGCCGTGAAGCAGATCAGGTCGATGACCACGTCGGGCGCCAGCGCGGCGACGCGGCGGCCGAACGTGCCCGCCGCGTCCTCGGCATCCCGGTCCACGGTGACGCTGGTGACCTCGCGCCACTGGGGGCTGCGCTGGTAGGGCTCCCTGGCCCCGCGGCTCAGCGCGATGACCTCGTGCCCGCCGCGCACCAGCCGCGGCACCAGGTAGCTCCCGATGTGGCCGGTGGCCCCGATCACGACAACCCGGCTCATGCGGAAACCCTAGCCCTTGAGCGCACCGGCCAGCAGCCCGCGCACGTAGTAGCGCTGCAGCGCCACGTACACCGCGACGCACGGGATCATCGCGATGACGGCGCCCGCCAGCAGCAGCCCGTAGTTGACCGAGCCGTAGGTCCCGGTCTCCACGTTGCTCAGCGCCACCGGCAGCGTGAACAGGTTGTCGTTGGTCAGGAAGCTCAGCGCGCCCAGGAACTCGGTCCAGGAGAACAGGAACGCGAACAGCGCGGTCGTGGCCATGCCCGGCAGCACCAGCGGGCGCAGCACCGACACCAGCGTCTTGATCGTGGACGCGCCGTCCACCTTGGCCGCGTCGACGATCTCGGTCGGCACCTGGAGGAAGCTGTTGCGCATCACGAACACCCCGACCGGCAGGTTGAACGTGGTGTAGAACAGCGACAGCCCGAGCAGGCTGTTCAGCAGGTGCATGGAGTGCAGCTCCATGAACAGCGGGGTCAGCACGGCCTGGAACGGGATCATGAAGGCCAGCAGCACCATGCCGAAGGCAAAGCCCGAGCCGCGGAACCGGAACAGCGCGAAGCCGTAGCCGGCCAGCGTGGCCAGCAGCGTGGTCAGGATGACCGTGAACACGGCCACGATCAGGCTGTTGATCACGTTGCGCAGGATGTCGTCCTGGCCCGACAGCAGTGTCTTGTAGTTCTCGAACGTGAGGTGGCCGAAGCTCTGAGCGGAGGGGGCCGAGCTGATCGCCGACTCGGGCTGGAAGGAGCGCAGCACCTCCCAGGCCAGCGGCAGCACGAACACCAGGCTGATGGTCACGCCGGCCACGATGTACCAGAACCGGGCCTCGCCGGGCGGGCGGGCCGCGCCGCGCGCGGCCTGCTGCCTGCGGATGGCCGGGTTGCGTACGGCTGTCATCAGTCGCCGTCCTCTCGCAGGAAGCGGAACTGCAGGAACGAGACCAGTCCGACCACGATCACCAGCACCACGGACATGGCGCTGGCCAGCCCGACGTCCATCTGCGCGAACGCGGTGTCGTAGATCGACATCACGACGGTCACGGTACTGGTGCCCGGCCCGCCGTCGGTCATGATGAAGAACTGGTTGAAGGCCAGCAGCGAGCCGACCACGGAGATGATCAGGCTCAGCGCGATCCACCGGCGCAGGTTGGGCAGCGTGATCCGCCACTCGGTCGTCCACCAGCCCGCGCCGTCGACCTTGGCCGCCTCGTAGAGCTCGGTCGGGATGCTCTGCATGCCCGCCAGCATCATCATCATCGCGAAGCCCGCGTAGAACCAGATGACCAGGACCGACACCGCGGTCAGCGCCTCGCCGGTGTGCACCAGCCAGGCCGTCGAGGCCGACACCAGGCCCACCTTGGACAGCAGCCAGTTCGCGCTGCCCGAGGTCGGCTGGAGCTCGACCACGGCCATGTAGCTCTCGGTGACCAGGCCGACGATGTAGGGCAGGAAGATCAGCGTCCGGAACGTCGTCGACGCCGGCCGGTTGCCCCGCACGAACACGGCCAGCCCGTATCCGACGACGAAGATCGGGACGGTCACGATCGCGGTGTACTTGAGCGTGAAGATGATCGACTCGACGAACACCGAGTTGTGGATGAGGGCCGTGTAGTTCGAGAACCCGATGAAGTGGTACGCGCCGACCAGGGGCCAGTTGGTCAGCGAGATATACGCGCCGAAGCCCAGCGGGTACAGCGCGAATACCACGACGAACAGCAGCGCCGGGGCCGCGAGCAGCAGTCCGGTCCTGGCGTTTCTCCTGGATTGTGCGGTACTCCGCGGCCGGCGGCGGGCCTGGGGTTCCGTCGCCGGGCGGGTTGCGACTGTGGGGGCCACCTATCCCTCATCTCTGCGATCGCGGGCTGCCGCGCCTGCGGCCGGCCAGCCGACCGCGCCGTGTCCCGGCCGCCCTGGGGAGTAAGCGGGGGACACGGCGCGGCCGTGGGGAGTCAGCTCTTCACGGAGTCCAGTGTGCTCTGGATGCCGGACTGGCCCTCCGATATCGCGGTCTTCATGTTCCCTTGGTAGACCGCGTCCTCGAACATCTTGAACCAGGGCGAGCCGGGCTCGTTGAACACCGCGTCATAGGCCAGCGTGTACTCCACCGAGCCCTTGGCCAGGGCCTTGAGCGCGATGGCGTCGTAGGGGTTCTTCGCGGCGAACGTCGGGGTGAGGATGTCGGTCCGCACCGGGGTGTCGCCGAGCGAGGGGTACTGGACCTGCTGAGCGGGCTCGAGGGCCCACTTGATGAACTCCCACGCGCCGGACGGGTTCGAGGCGCCGGCCGGGATCACGAAGTCGTCGCCGCCGTCGAAGGTGCTGTAGTCGTTGCCGTTCACGCCGGTCAGCGGCGCGTCCGCGAACTCAGCTTTCTGGGCCGGCGTGGTGAACTTGGCCGCGATGCCGTAGTCGCCGGGCAGGATGCCGACCTTGCCCGCCTCGAAGTCGGCGCCCCAGGTCAGCCCGTTCTGAGTCTGGTCGTTCAGCGGCACCAGCTTGTCCGCCCACATGGTGCGGTAGGCGCCCAGCATGGTCTGCAGAGGCGCGTCGCCGGTCACGTTGGCCTTCTGGGTGCCGAGCGGGCCGCTGATCAGGTGCGTGCTGTTGGCCCACAGCGACGGCAGCATGGTGAAGCCCAGGCAGCCCTGGCAGTTGCCGGCGAAGGAGAAACCGTAGATGCCGTGGCCCAGCGCGCTGATCTTCTTGGCGTCCGAGACGATCTGCGCGTAGTTGGTCGGCGGGTCGCTCGGGTTGAGCCCGGCCCTCTTGAACAGCGTCTTGTTGTACCAGAGCACCGACAGGTCGGCCAGGTAGGGCACCCCGTAGTACTTGCTCCCGATCGTGGCCAGCGCCAGGTGGCCGGGGCTGAGCGCGCTCTTGTACGGCAGCGCGTTCACGTACTTGGTGATGTCCAGCAGCGCGTTCTCGTGCGAGAACGTCGGAACGTCAATGTCGTTCAGGCCGACCACGTCCGGCGGGTCGCCCGGCCCGGATCGCGGTGGCCAGCTGGCTGGTGTCGTCGTTCGGCGGGGTCAGGTGCAGCACGACCTTGAGCTTCTTGTGCGTGCGGTTGAACTCCGCGACCAGCGCCTTGGCCGGGCCGTCGGTGGCCTGCCGGGCCCAGAAGTGCACGGTCCCGGTCGCGTTCACGCCGAAGGTCTTCGGGGGCGCCGACGTGGAGCCGGACGAGCCGGTGTTGGCGCAGGCCGCCAGCGCCAGGGCCGCCGCGACCACCATGATGCCGAGCAGCTGCGGCCGGGCCCTGGCCGCCAGCGAGCGTCCCGCCGGTCTGGCGGCGCCCGTAGTCCGGTACTTGGGTTCAGGCATCTTCAGCAAACCTCCTGGAAGAGGGGTTGTTAAGGGATCTGCCGGGGCCGGGGGACCCGGTCTGGCTCATGGTCGGCGTTACTCGCGGCGCCGGCTTCGCTGGACTCGCGCAGCGGCAGCCAGACCCGCATCGGGCCGCCGTCGCGGTTGTCCCACTGGAAGTAGGGGATGGCCACCGCTGTGGCCGGCTGGCCCTCGGCGGGAACGTCGGGCTGGTCCGGGTAGGCGGGCCGGGCCGCCGGCAGCTGCACGGCGGGCACGGTCACCGCGACCGACTCGCCCAGCGCGGTCGGCGCGGGCCGCTCACCGAGGGCGGACGCGGTGACCGCGAGGTCCTCGATGCTCACCTCGCCGTGGTCGGCCTGCTCGAAGCAGTACACGAGCGGGCCGCGCTCCACGGCCACGGTGCCGCGCAGCGCGTCGGTGCGCCGGCTGGGGTAGCTCAGCCGCGGGCGCACGTCCAGGTCGAGGGTCACCACGTCGCCGGGCTGCCAGCGGCGCCGGGCGACCAGGTAGCCGCCCTCGGCCGTCGCGGCCAGCGGCTGGCCGTCCAGGGTGAGCCGGACGCCGGGGCTCCACGCGGGCACCCGGACGGCCAGCCCGAACTCGGCCTCGGGCGCCGCGCGGACGGTGATCTCGACCCCGCCCGACCACGGGTACCCGGTCCGCACCGCCAGCTCCGCGGCGCCCGCCGGGAGCTGGGCGGCGATGGCCGACCCGGTGAACTGGTGCAGGTAGAGCACGTCGCCGGCCACGGTGGCCAGATAGTGCTGGAGCGAGGCCCTGATCCGCATGATGTTGGGCGGGCAGCAGGCGCAGGAGAACCACTCCCGGCGGCGGCCGGGCAGGTCGTTCTCGAAGTGGTCGGCGCGGCGCTGGAGCGGGTTGACGTAGAAGAAGCGCTGCCCGTCGGCCGAGACCGAGGCGCCGAACCCGTTGTAGAGCAGCCGCTCCATCAGGTCGGCGTACCGGGCCTCGCCGGTGGCCAGCAGCAGCCGCCAGCTCCACTGGAAGCTGGCGATGGCGGCGCAGGTCTCGTTGTAGGCCCGGTCGGGCGGCAGCTCGAACGCGTCGCCGAACGCCTCGCCCGAGTGCCGGGAGCCGTTGCCCCCGGTCAGCGCGGTCTTGGTGGCGACCATGTCGTCCCACCGGGTCGCCGACGCGGCCAGCAGCCCGCGGTCGCCGGTCTCGGCGGCCACGTCGGCGATGCCGGCCTCCAGGTACAGGGCGCGGACGGCGTGGCCGACCTCGGTCGGGTTCTCCCGGACCGGCAGGTGGTCCTGCAGGTAGCGGCTGCCGAAGCCGGAGTCGCCGATGTGGCCGTGGCCGCGCTCCTCGAGGAACTGGCTGGCCAGGCGGAGGTAGGGCTCGTGACCGGTCTCGCGGTACAGCTCGGCCAGCGCGGTCTCGATGATGGGGTGGCCGTCGTTGCCTTCGTGGCCCAGGAAGTGATCGACCAGGTGGTCGGCGAACCGCGTGGCCACGGCGAACAGCGAGTCGGCGGTGGCCTTGAAGTCCGGCGCGGCGGCGGAGGTCCCGGCCGCTTCGAGCACGACGGCGGTGCGGTGCGCGGCGATCGCGGCCTGGATCAGGTGGCCGGCGCAGTACAGCTCGTGGCTGGAGGCCAGCTGGGCGTAGCGGGGCTTGCCGGTGACCTGGATGTGGGAGTTCAGGTACCCGTCGGGCTGCTGGGCCTGGACCAGGAGATCGGTCGCCTCGGCCGCGAACGCGGCCAGCGCGGGGTCGCTGGCCGTCCCGGCCTCGCGGGACAGCTCCCAGGAGACCGCCTCCAGGGTCTTGTAGATGTCGGAGTCCATGAACGCCGGGCCGCGGTAGGCCGCCGGGTCGCCGCGCGAGATGGCCAGGCGCAGGTTGCCGAGGTTGCCGGCCGCCTCCATCTGGGTCACGGCCAGCGGAAGGCTGACCTCACTGCTGCGCTGCTGCCAGTCGTGCAGCAGGCCGCCGGTCAGGCGGGTTCCCGGGCCGGCCACGGGCCGGTGCACCACATCGGCGGACGCCGTCGGGCGTACCGGCCCGCTCAGCTCTGCCGCGTCACTCACACTGCTCACCTGGGGGACTCCAGCGGGGGCTCGGAGGGGTATCGGCGGGGTATCGGCGGGGTGCCGATGGGAGGAAATCGGCGAGAGAATAGGTTTTCCTAGCGAAGGCTAGAAGGCCCCCATGTGCTGCGTCAAGTACATCTACCACAGGTTTTGTCGTACTATCCTGACCACCAGGTGCGCGACCGGATGGAGCAACCCTTTGCCTCTGACAGAACCTGGGTCGGACTCCAGAAGAGCGACCATCAGGGACGTTGCGGCGCTGGCCGGTGTCTCCATCGGCACGGCGTCCAAGGCGCTCAATGGCCAGGGCAAGCTGCGGGCCGAGACCAGGGAGCGGGTCGCGGCGGCCGCGGCCGAGCTCGGCTTCACCCCGAACGTGCTGGCCCGCGGCCTGCTGGCGGGCCGCACCTACACCGTCGGCCTGATCACCACCGACAGCTTCGGCCGGTTCAGCATCCCGGTCATGCTCGGCGCCGAGAACGCGCTCGGCGCCGGCCAGATCTCGGTGTTCATGTGCGACACCCGCGACGACCCGGCCCGCGAGCGGCACTACGTGGACATGCTGCTGCGGCGCCAGGTGGACGGGCTGATCGTGACCGGCCGCCGCATCGAGCCGCGGCCCAGCATCGGCACCGCGCTGGGCATCCCGGTGGTGTACGCGATGACCCAGTCGCTGGACAGCGACGAGCCGGCCATCCTGCCCGACGACCACGGCGGCGGCGCGCTGGCCGCCCGGCACTTCGTCGCGACCGGGCGGCGCAAGGTCGGCCACATCACCGGCCCCGAGCGGTTCCTGTGCGCCCGCAAGCGCGCGGCCGGCTTCTGGAGCGCGGTCACCGAGGGCGGCCTGGAGTTCAAGCCGAGCGACGTGCTCTACGGAGAGTGGAGCGAGCGCTGGGGCCGCCAGGCGGCGGAGATCCTGCTGCGCAACCACCCGGACGTGGACGCCATCTTCTGCGGCAGCGACCAGCTGGCCCGCGGGGTCAGCGACACGCTGCGCGCCATGGGCCGGCGTATCCCCGACGACATCGCGCTGATCGGCTACGACAACTGGGAGCCCATGGCGCTGGGCGCCCAGCCCGCGCTGGCCAGCGTGGACATGTGCCTGGAGGACGTAGGGCGGATCGCCGCCGAGCACCTGCTGTCGGCCATCGGCGGCCAGCCGACGCACGGCGCCCGCGGCGTGCCGTGCCGGCTGGTGCTCCGGGACTCGGCCGGCCACGAGACCACGATGACGGACGCCGGGAACGGCCAGGCCGCGAGCGGCCAGACCGCGGTCTAGGCGCCGGCCGCCCTGCGACTCCATAGGGCGAACGTTCGCACGAATAAAGGCCGCAAACCGGCAGCCAGCGACCGCCTGGCCGACGACCGCGGGACCGGGACCGGGACCGGCAGCAGCGCCGCGCCCAGCCCGTAACACGGGTCGCGGCCTCCCTGCAGCAGGCGTACACAGACCCGAATATGGGCCATTAGCTGCCTGAACATCGGAACAGCCAGGAACCAGACTGTTATTGCTGATGTTACGAAACATATTGGTAACGGGTATTGACGGCCGATCGGCGGCAGATCTACGGTTTTAAGCGAACGTTCGTCCAGCTCCGCGATCCACTCGGAAGCTGGCGGGCGACCGCCGGGATCGTGCCCGGCCGGCCGCCGCCAGAGTGCTCAGCACCTCCCGCAACCCCCCGACCAGCCCCGGCCGCATCCCCCGCGAGGCGGCTCTACCAGGCATCTGACGGCAGTTCACCAGACGACAGCGCAGCAAACGACAGCGCAGCCCACGACAGCGCAGCAGACGACAGCGCACGACAGGACGGGAATGGCACGCCGGTACGTCTCGGTCAAGGAAATCGCCGCCAAGGCCGGCGTGAGCTTCCAGACCGCGAGCAAGGTGCTGAATGGCGGCAACGTGCGCGTCTCGGCCGAGACCGCCGCCCGCATCATGGCCGTGGCCGAGAAGCTCGGCTACCGGCCGAACACCGTGGCCCGGAGCCTGGTGCAGCAGACCACGGCGACCATCGGGCTGATCACCGGCGACCTCACCGACGGCGCGCTGTCCCAGTTCGCGGTGGCCGCCGAGCAGATGGCCCGCCGCCACCAGCACGCCGTGCTGATCGGCAACCTGGCCGAGCAGGACGAGGACGGCGCCTCGGTGCTGCAGATGCTCATCGACCGGCGCGTCGACGGGGTGATCGCCGCCGCCCCGCAGCTGGAGGGCGACCCGGCCGTGGCCGACCTGCTGCGCCGGTACGTGCCCGCGGTCAGCCTGCATCACGTGCCCGGCGGCGGGGTGCCGGTGGTGGGCTCCAACCACCGCGAGGGCGCCCGGATGGCCACCGGGGCCCTGCTCGGGCTGGGCCACACCCGGATCGGCACGATCACCGGCCCGTTCCGCCGCCACGTGGTGCGCAGCCGGCTGCACGGCTACGAGGACGCGCTGCGCGAGGCCGGCATCGAGCCCGGCGAGGACCTGGCCGTGGAGGCCGACTGGACGCCGGGCACCGCGGCGGCCGCGACCCGGCTGCTGCTGCAGCGCGACCCGGAGATGTCGGCGATCTTCGTGCACAGCGACACCATGGCCATCGGCGTGCTCAGCGCGCTGGCTGCGGCCGGCCGCCGGATCCCGGCCGACGTGGCCGTCGTGAGCTGCGACGACATGCCGTTCGCGGCCTACCTCACGCCGTCACTGACCTCGCTGCGTGTGCCGTTCGCGCAGACCGGGGAGCGGGCCGTGGAGCTGCTGCTGAGCAGCATCGCCGGGCAGGACCCGCCCGCCGAGCCGGTCCTGCTGCCGGTCGAGCTGATCATCCGCGACTCCAGCGGCCAGCCGCCGCGGGAGCGCCCCGACCCTGGGCCGGCCGCCACCCCGGCGGCCGGGCCTGCCGTCCCGCATCCCGTATCGCACCCCGTATCGCAGCCCGCATCGCACCCCACCGCGCTCACCGGAACGGAGGACTCGTGACCCGAATCGTGGCTGACCCCGCCCGTCAGCTAGGCGACCTGGACCGCAACGTCTTTGGCGGCTTCGTCGAGCACCTCGGCCGCTGCATCTACGGCGGCCTGTACGACGAGGGGTCGCCGCTGGCCGACGCGCAGGGCTTCCGCACCGACGTGCTGGGCCTGCTGCGCGAGCTGCGGATGGGCGTGCTGCGCTGGCCGGGCGGCAACTTCGTCAGCAACTACCACTGGACCGACGGCATCGGCCCGGCCGACCGCCGGCCCCGCCGTCCCGAGCTGGCGTGGGGCAGCGAGGAGTCGAACCGGTTCGGCACCGACGAGTTCATGGCCTACTGCGCCGAGCTGGGCACCGAGCCCTACGTCTGCCTGAACATGGGCACCGGCACGCTGGAGGAGGCGCTGGCCTGGGTCGAGTACTGCAACGGCGCGGGCCAGACGGCCTGGGCCGCCCGGCGCCGGGAGAACGGCCATGACGAGCCGTTCCGGGTGCGCTACTGGGGCCTGGGCAACGAGATGTACGGCGACTGGCAGGTCGGCGCGGTGTCGGCCGAGGAGTACGTGCGCAACGCGGCCCGGTGGGCGCGGGCCATCCGGCGGCTCGACCCGGACGCGATTCTGGTCAGCTGCGGCATGAACGGCTGGAACGACTGGGACCGGGTGGTCATCGACGGCCTGGCGCCCCTGGTCGACCTGCACTCGCTGCACATCTACACCGGCTCGGACGACTACTGGGCCAACGTGCTGGCCCCGCACCAGGCCGAGCGGGCCATCCGGTGCGCCGGCGCGCTCATCGACCGGGCTGCCTACACCAAGAAGCTCGCCCGGCGGCCGGGGATCGCCTACGACGAGTGGAACGTCTGGTACCGGACCGACGACGGCACGCTGGAGGAGCGGTACAACTTCTCCGACGCCCTGGCCGTCGGCACCTACCTGAACATCTTCGTCCGCAACTGCCAGCGGGTCCGGATGGCCAACCTGGCTCAGATGGTCAACGCCATCGCGCCGATCGTGACCAGCACGGGCGCCATCGCCACCCAGCCCATCTACTACCCCGTCCTGCTGCACGCCAAGGCCGCGCTGGACGTCGCGGTCGACACCTACGTGAGCGGCCCGACCGTGGACGGTCCGGCCGCCGAGCCGCGCGGCCGGTGGCCGCACCGGGTCCGCGACCTGGGCCCGTTCACCCTGGTCGACGCGGCGGCCACGGTCTCGGCCGAGCCCGGCCGGATCGCGCTCACGCTGGTCAACCGGGGACTCGAGGCCGAGCCCGCGGACATCATTCTGCGCGACTCGTCTTTTGACGGTGTCGCCGAGATCACGACCGTTACCGCCGAGCGCGGGCCCGACGCCCGCGTCCTGCCCGATGTCGAGGGGGCGTGCGTGACAGAAGGGTCGGAGAAGCCGGCCGGCTCGCTGCTGTCGCTCACGCTCCCGCCACAGTCGTTCACCGTCATCGAGGCGGCGACGACCCGGTAGTAGCCGTGGACCCGTGTACCCCGTGTATCCCGCGGTTACCGCCCACCCGAGATAGGCACAACGCAGACAAGCAAGGAGTCCAGCAGAGATGGTTGCGCTCACAAGACACCGGGGCCGCTCGTCAGGACCCGGCTTCCCCGCCAGTCGCGGCGCCGCGCTGCTGATCGGCGCCACGGCCATGGCCGTGCTGGCCGGCTGCGGCAGCAGCGGCTCGTCCACCCCGTCGAGCTCGGGCGGCTCGTCCAGCAGCAAGGCCGCCGCCGCCCCCAGTGCGGGCACGACCCTGGTCGCCGGCAGCTCGTGCAAGTCCTCGAGCGCCACGAAGATCACCTTCTGGGCCTGGGTGCCGGGCTTCGGCCGGGCCGTGAACGAGTTCAACAAGACCCACCCCAGCATCTGCGTCACCCAGGAGGACGTCGGCGCGGGCAGCCCCGAGTACGTCAAGATCTCCGACGCGCTCAAGGCCGGCTCCGGCGCGCCCGACGTGGCCGAGGTCGAGTTCGACGAGCTGCCCTCGTTCGAGATCACCCACAACGTGGTCAACCTGACCAAGTACGGCGCGAACAACTACAAGAGCGACTTCGTGCCGTGGGCCTGGAGCGAGGTCAGCCAGGGCAGCGGCGTCTACGCCATGCCCAGCGACTCCGGCCCGATGGGCTTCTACTACAACGGCAAGCAGCTGGCCAAGTTCCACATCACCCCGCCGACCACCTGGGCCCAGTTCGCGGCCGACGCGGCCAAGCTGCACAAGGCGAACTCCTCGGAGTACCTGACCAACTTCGCCGGCAACGACCTCCAGTGGGTCCTCAGCCTGATGTCGCAGGACGGCGCGTTCCCGTTCAGCTACACCGGCGGCAGCAAGGTCAAGATCAACTGGACCGGCCCGGCCCAGATGAAGTTCGCCGCCTACTGGCAGAAGATCCTGTCGGCGCACGAGCTCAACGCGGTCAGCGACGTCAGCGCGCCCTCGTTCGCGGACATGGACAAGGGCATCGACGCGAGCTGGCTCAGCTCGGCCTGGGGCCCGTCCTACTTCGCGCCGGACGCCAAGTCGACGGTCGGCGACTGGAAGGCCGCCCCGCTCCCGCAGTGGACGGCCGGCGCCGACATCGCGGCCAACTGGGGCGGTTCCACCTACCCGGTGTTCTCGCAGAGCGCCCACCCGGCGCAGGCGGCCGAGTTCGCGGAGTGGCTGACCGCTAACAACGCCTCGTGGAACATCGTGAAGACCCCGCCCTCATCGCTGTTCCCGACCTACGTGCCGCTGCTGAACGCCGCGTCGTTCAAGGACCTGAAGTACCCGATCTCCGGGTCGTCCACGCCGAACGTCGCGTTTACCGCCGCCGCGCCGAAGATCGCCACCGTGCAGTGGCCGCCGTTCATGACCTACGCGCTGACCGAGTCGGCGACCACCTTCGCCGGCGTGATGACCGGCAAGGAGACGCTCCAGCAGGCCTTCACCACTTTCCAGGGCCAGCTGGTCAGCTACGCCAAGGCGCAGGGCTTCACCGTCACCACCTGACGCCTGGCCCGGTACCTGCCCGCGGCGCGCCTGCGGGCGGTACGGGCGGGTACGGGCGGGTGCCGGCCGGGTTCTCCCGATCGGGCCTGGCCGGGCAGGCCGCGGCGAGATATTCAGAACTAGACGGGGCAACTACGGGCGTAGCGGTCCATGATCGCCCACACTGGGAAGGAGCAGCCGTGAGCAGTATGGCCACACAGACCGCCGCGCGCCAGGCAGCGCAGCGGCGGGCCGCGGCCGGGCGGGGCCCCAGGGCGGGCCACAAGCACTGGCGCGACCGGCGCGGGATCTGGTTCGTCGCGCCGTTCCTGCTGGCTTTCCTGTTGTTCATGGTGGCCCCGCTGGGCTACGCCATCTACACCAGCCTGTACACCAGCCGGATCATCGGCGGCACCACGTTCTCCGGCGCCGCCAACTACACCGCCACCCTCCAGTCCGGCGACTTCTGGTCCGGCGTCATCCGGGTGATCATCTTCGGGGCCATCCAGATCCCCGTCATGCTGGCCATCGCGTTCTTCTTCGCGACCATCTTCGACCTCGGCGTGACCAAGTTCGGCCGGACGTTCCGGACCATCTTCTTCATCCCGTTCGCCGTGCCGGCCGTGGTCGGCGCGGTCATGTGGGCGTTCCTGCTCGAGCCGCAGTTCGGGCCGTTCACCCACGCCGCCAGCGCGGTCGGCATCCACAACGTGAACTTCTTCTCCAGCAGCCTGCTGCTCCCCTCGATCATCGTCATCGCGATCTGGGAGTGGACCGGCTACAACATGGTGATCCTCTACACTGCGCTGCGGTCCGTGCCACGGGACGTGGTCGAGGCGGCCATCCTGGACCACGCCTCCATCTGGAAGATCATCTGGCGGGTGAAGCTCCCCATGGTCCGCCCGGCCATCGTGCTGCTGATCTTCCTGAACAGCATCGGAGCGCTCCAGCTGTTCACCGAGCCGCTGATCCTCGCGTACTTCCAGAACTCGGCGGTCTCGGTGAACTACACCCCCACGCTGTACATCTACAACACCGCCATCGCCGGGGCCCAGTACAACCTGGCCGCCGCCGGCGCCGTGGTGCTGGGCGTGGTCATCGTGGCGATCTCGGTCGGATCGCTGCTGTTCCGCCGCCGGAAGGGGCAAGTCTGATGAGCGCGTTCACGTTGTCGCCGCGGGCGCGGGAGCGCCGTCAGCAGCGGCGCGAGCGTCGGCGGCTGGAGCGGCTCCAGGAGGAGGCCGCGGCCATCCCGATCAAGCTCTACGGGCTGCGCCGCGGCACCGTCAGCGGGCTGACCGCGCTGTGCTTCCTGTTCTCGATCTTCACGCTGATCCCGATCGCCTGGATCCTGATCAACTCCACCAAGACCCAGGCCAACATCTTCGAGACGTTCGGGTTCTGGTTCGCCCGGCCGTTCGAGTTCTTCCGCAACTTCTCCCTGCTGTTCCAGAACGTCGACGGGTACGGCATCTACTTCCGGTGGTTTGGCAACACCGCGCTGTACGCCCTGGCCGGCGGCATCGGCGCCACCGCGCTGGCGGCCTTCGCCGGGTACGGCTTCGCCCGGTACAACTTCCGCGGCTCACGCTGGCTGTTCTACCTGGTGATCTCGGCCCTGCTGGTCCCGATCACCGCGATCACGCTGCCGCTGTACCTCACCTACGCCAAGGTCCACCTGATCAACTCGATCTGGGGCATCATCCTGCCGAGCCTGGTCAGCCCGGTCGGCGTCTACCTGATGCGGGTGTTCGTCGAGGTGTCGGTGCCCAGGGAACTGCTCGACGCGGCCCGGATCGACGGGGCGGGCGAGGTCCGGATCTTCTTCCGGCTGGCCCTGCCGCTGATGGTCCCCGGCCTGATGACCGTGCTGCTGATCAGCGTGGTCGGGATCTGGAACAACTACTTCCTGCCGCTGATTATCTTCAGCCAGAACAACCTCTACCCGCTCACGGTGGGCCTGGGACTGTGGGCGGAGCGGGGCCAGAACAGCGGCAACGCGGAGCTGTTCCCGCTGGTGGTGGTGGGCGGCCTGGTGACGATCATCCCGCTGATCGCGCTGTTCCTGGTCCTCCAGCGGTACTGGCGCAGTGGCCTGCTGCTGGGCAGCCTGGCCAACTAGCCCACCCGTCGCACCCGCCCCAGGATCTGTTGTGAGTGTCCCGTCGCCTACCTCGTGGTGTAGGCGACGGGACACCCACAGCTCACAAGTGCGGGCGCTGACGGCGGCGGCCCGCGACCTCTGGGGTCACTCGGGAGTCGGTAAGTGACTGGCGCACCAGAGGTGGGCGGCGGCGTCGGCGGCCTTGGCGCGCAGGGCGGGGTCGGGCTCGCCGGAGGCCCAGGCGATGTAGCCGTCGGGGCGGACCAGCGCGGCCGGGGGCAGCCGGGACGGCTGGCAGCGGGTGTAGCGCACGGTCCTGATCCGGTTGGGCAGGATGTCCGGGCCGTCGGCGGCGGACCTCTCCAGGAGCACGAACCGCCCGTCACCGAACAGCTCATACAGCCGGCTGGTGCCACCATCGGCGAGCGTGAGCGTGCCCGGCGGCAGCCGGGTCCCGGCCAGCGGGTGCGGGGCCGGGGCAGCCGAGCCGGCCGTCTCAGACTGAGACCCGATCGCTGGCGGTCGTTCCGCGGCCACACCGGCGCTGTCCGGGCCAGCTGCGCCAGGGCCAGCCGAGGCCGGGGCGGAGGCGGGCAGGGGGGCGTAGGCGGGCAGGGGGGCGTAGGCGATGGAGATGCCGGAGTAGTCGCGGGCCAGGCGGGACTGGACGGGCGGGAGGGGCACGAACAGGTGGTGCACGCCCCAGCGCACGACGCGCATGGCCGGGCTGCGGGCGGTGTTCAGGCGGAACTGGCGGCCGGTCAGGGCCAGCACGCCCGCGCCTACCGGGTGGCGCTCGGCGTGGTAGGAGTCGAGCAGCCAGCCGGGGCCCCAGCCGTGCACGGTGGCGGCCAGCTTCCAGCCCAGGTTCACGGCGTCCTGCAGGCCGGTGTTCATGCCCTGGGCGCCGGCGGGCGAGTGGGCGTGGGCGGCGTCCCCGGCCAGCAGGACGCGGCCGGACCGGTAGCGCGGGGCCTGGCGGCTCTCGCTGCGATAGCGGCGCGACCAGTACAAGTCGCGCGGCCCGAAGTCCTGGCCGGTGACCCGGCGCAGGCTGGAGATCACCTCGGCCAGGTCGACGGGCTCGGTGACCGGGACCTCGGCGCGAGCATAGTCGTACAAGACCACCCGGCAGGTCCCGTCCCGGAACGGGAAGACCAGCAGCATTCCGTCGCGGGAAAGGTCGCCGTAGGCGGCGTCCATGGGCAGGCCGTCGAGCCGCAGATCGGCGAGCACCACCGAGCCGGGGTTGTTAATGCCGGGGAAGGGAATCGCGGCGGCGCTGCGGACGAAGCTGTGCACGCCGTCGCAGCCGACGACAAAGGCGGCCCGGACCTGGGTGCTGTCGGACAGCGCCACGGTGGCCCCATCGTCATCCTGGCTGACCGCGGTGACGGTGGCCGACCAGCGGACCTCCGCCCCGAGCTCGAGGGCCCTGGCCAGCAGCAGCCGCTCGATCTGGCTCTGCGGCATGTCCAGCATGTACGGGAAGTCCGAATCGAGCACGCCAAAGTTGATCTTCGCTCCGCGCGGGCCGAGGGGGAAACCGGGCACGGCGAGCCCGGCATCGGCGAACGAGGTAGCCTGGCCGCGCAGGTCGAGGGCCTCCATGCTCCGCGCGTGCAGGCAGATAGCGCGGGAGTCCGCGCGCGGGTTGTCGCGGCGCTCGAGGACCTGGCAGGGCACCCCGGCCAGGGCCAGCTCCGAGGCCAGGAGCAGGCCAGTCGGGCCAGCACCAACGATCACGACGCCCGACTCGGCTGTGGGCACGCAACCCTCCTCGGACTTGTCGGCGCGGTTTTCTGACCCAATGCCCGCGATCGGCCGGGCTGGCCGTTTGGTCTTCTCCCTCAACCTGCATGAAGCTGCTCCATAATAAGAAGAACAGGCGACGACCCGCGCAGCCGAAAGGAGCGCCCCGGTGGAATCCACGGCGACGGCCGAGATCTCCGCGCTCATGGCGAATACCTCGGCGCGAACGCTCACGCTCGGCATTGACAAAACCGGCCGAATCCGACAGCACGACCGCCTCGCCGCCGACGTGCTCTGCGACGAGCCCGCCGCGCTGCTCGGCACTGACCTGGGCAGTCTGCTGGCCGGGTCCGAGGCGCACGCCGCCACGCTACAGGGCCTGATCGACGGCGCCTGCTCGGGCCGTGAGGGCACGGCGGTGCTGAAGGTCCGGACCGCGCGCGGCACGGCCGCCGACGGCGTGGTCACGGTACAGCCGGTGCGCTCGGCCGACCCGGAGCTGGTGGCCCAGGTAATCCTGCGCATCCCGCCGCCGCTGGAGGAGCGGTTCCTGGACCCGGCGGTGATGCGGCACGCGATGCTGGACGGCGCGCTGCGGCGCATCGGCGGCGAGCTGGACATGGATCAGATGGCACCGGAGCTGATCAACATCCTGGTGCCGCACTTCTGCAACTCGGCCGGGCTGCTGATCCGGGAGAACCTGATCGGCGACGAGGACATGCTGGCCGAGACCACGGACGGGTCGCAGCTGCTCCGGCGGCTGGCGGTGGCGCACGACAACGACGACGGCGCGTGGGACGCGACGTTCCCGGTCGGCGAGGTACTGCGCTACCCGGCGGGCACGCCGTACACCCGGTGCATGGAGACGGGCCTGCCGGTCTGCGAGACGATCGTCAGCGAGAGCGCGGACCAGATCGCCGACGCGTGGATCCGCAAGCCGGTGGCCGAGCTGCTGGTCGGCACCTCGCTGCTGATCCTGCCGCTGATCGCCCGCGGCACGATGCTGGGCTTCTTCGTGTGTACCCGGCTGCCCGGCTACCGGCGCTTCGACGCCTACGACACCGAGCTGGGCACGGACTTCGCCTCCCGCGCCGCGATCTTCATGGACAACGCGCAGCGGTTCAGCCGGGAGCGCGCCACGGCGCTCACGCTGCAGCGCAGCATGCTGCCGACGGGGCTGTCGGCGCCGTCGTCGGTGGAGGTGAAGCACCGCTACCTGCCCGGCAGCAAGCTCATCGAGATCGGCGGCGACTGGTACGAGTCGATCGCGCTGCCCGGCGGCCGGGTGGCCCTGGTGGTCGGCGACGTGGCCGGGCACGGTGTGCGGGCGGCCGTCACCATGGGGCGGCTGCGCACCGCGATCCACACGCTGGCCATGCTGGAGCTGCCGCCGGCCGAGACCCTGCAGCAGCTGAATGAGCTGATGCAGGAACTGGGCGCCCGCGAGCCGCACTTCGCGACCTGCGTTTACGGCATCTACGACGCGGTCAGCGGCACCTGTGAGCTGGCCTCGGCCGGGCACCTGCCGCCGCTGCTGGTGCACCCGAACGGCGAGGGCGAGTTCCTGGACATCTCCCCGTCGCCGCCGCTGGGCATCGGGTCGGGCCCGATCCAGAGCCGGGTCATCGACGTCGAGGACGGCAGCCTGCTGGTGCTGTACACCGACGGCCTGGTCGAGCGGCGCACCGAGGACATCGACGTGGGCCTGGCCAAGCTCAAGAGCATCTTCGGCCCGGAGTCGCCAACCCAGCCGCTCGAGGACCTGTGCAAGGCCACGCTGGCCGGCGTCTACGCCGATCAGCAGCGGGACGACATCGCGCTGCTGATCGCCCGGCTGCGCCGGATTCCCGAGGACAACTACGTGTCCTGGAAGCTGCCGGCCGAGCTGACCTCGGCGCACCGGGCCCGGACGCTGATCCGCCGCCCGCTGAAGCGCTGGGGACTCAGCGAGCTGACGTTCAGCGCCGAGCTGCTGGTCTCCGAGCTGGTGACCAACGCGGTGCGGTACGCCCAGGGCCAGATCGGGCTGCGCCTGGTGCTGGAGGGCGGCCTGGTGATCGAGGTGCTGGACGACTCGGCCGCCCTGCCGCGGCTGCGGCACCCCGACGACCAGGACGAGCGCGGGCGCGGGCTCCAGGTCGTGAGCCAGGTGGCCCAGCGCTGGGGCGCCCGCCGCGCGGTGTCCGGCAAGATCGTCTGGTGCGAGCTGCCGCTGCCGCACCCGACGACCGAGACCTGACGCTCTCCGGCTAGCGGGGCCAGGCCGCGAACCGCTCCCGGAGCCGGGCCACGTCCGGCGGACCCAGCTCGTACTGGGCGAACACCTCGTCGGGCATCCGGTCCAGCTGCCTCCCGGCGTCCGCGAAGTCCTGCTCGGTCAGGCCGGGGTCCAGCCGCCGGGCGAAGCCGATGAGCTGCGCCGGGGTGTAGCCGCGCCGCAAGGTCGCCGCGGTGTCGATGTAGTCCCTGGGCTCGGCCCGTGAGGCCAGCGCGCACACCTTCCCGCCGATGGCATCCTCGAGGGCCAGCACGGGCCCGACGTCCTGCCTGACCGGCCTCCGGGCACGGTCGAAGTAGGACATCTGGAGGGTCATCTGCTGCCCGCCCGGCGCGGTGACGATCCATTCGGCCAGCCCGTCGCCCATGCCGTAGAAGATGTCACCGAGCCCGCCGGTCGTGTCCTGGCGCTCGGCCCCGAAGCCCGCCTCGACGAGCGACGCTTCCACCGCCGCGCTGGCCTGCGCGACGCCGGACTCCTGGTCGCTGAACAGGTCAACGTCGTGAGTCAGCCGGCTGATCACCCCGTGGGCGATCAGGGCGTTTCCGCCGCCGAGGGCAAAGCCGTGGGCTTCCGCGGCGCGCAGGGCGATGGCGGCTACCTGGCGGTGCAGGTCGTCGAGCGGCATCAGCCGACCGGCCCGGCGTGGTCAGGCAGCGGCGACGGCGGCGGCCTCGCGCAGGCGCGGGTGCCGCTCCTCCCAGGCCCGGCGCACTCCCTTGGGCAGGTACAGGTCGGGCCACAGCGCGACCAGGGTGTCCGCGTCGAGGAACTCGGCCAGCTCGCCGGGGCTGCTGGCCTCGCGCAGCACGGTGCGGTACATCCACTCCCGCATGCCCGTGACGGCCAGGTCGAAGGTCGGCTCCGGGCCCCAGAACATCCGCAGCGGCAGGGTGACCTGGCCGGTGGTCGGGCCATGCAGGTCGGCCAGGCTCTCGGCCACGACCGCGGTACGACCCGGCCGAGCCTCGTACCGCCGCGCCGCCCGCATGGTGTCCATGAGGTCAGGTTAGCCGGCGCGGCCGTCGCGCGAAACTATGTTCTAACACGAGCCAGGCCCGGAGGTCCCGCTGGCTGCCCTCCGCGTGCCGCCAGCGGGACATCTCGGGGGTCAGAACGGGGTCGGGGCGGACTCGGCCGCCGGCGCCGCCGGCGCCGCCGGCGCGGCCGGTGCCGGCCGGCGCGGCGCGGGGCCGGGTGTCCTGGCGGATGGACAGCTTGCCGTTCTGCATGATGCCGATGCGCTGGGCCCGGCGGGCGACCGAGCTGTCGTGGGTGACCAGGACCATGGTCAGCGAGTACTCCCGCCAGAGCTGGTCGAGCAGGGCCATGATCTCGTCCCTGGTGCCCTCGTCCAGGTTGCCGGTGGGCTCGTCGGCCAGCAGCACCTTGGGCTGCTTGACCAGCGCCCTGGCGATGGCGACCCGCTGCTGCTGGCCGCCGGACAGCTCGCCGGGCAGGTGCCGCAGCCGCTCGCCCAGGCCCAGGCTCTCCAGCGTGGCCCTGGCCTTGCCGCGCCGCTCGGCGGCGTGCAGGTGGCCGGGCACCAGCGCGGCCTCCACGTTCTCCTGGGCGCTGAGCGTGGGTATCAGGTTGAAGGTCTGGAAGATGAAGCCCACCGACTCGGCCCGGAACCGGGTGACCTGGTTCTCCCGCATCTGGGCCAGGTCGGTGCCATTGAAGTCGATGATCCCGGAACTGGGCCGGTCCAGGCCGCCCAGCATCTGGAGCAGGGTGCTCTTGCCGTGCCCGGTCGGGCCCTGGATGGCCAGCCACTCCCCGTCGCCGATCTCCAGGTTCACGCCCTGGAGAGCTTGCACGGTGGTGCGGCCCTTCTGATAGTCCTTCTTGACGTCAGTCAGCTGGTACATCGGTGTCTCCCTGGGAACGTTGAGGTGGGCTACTCGACCCTGGCCAGGGCGGCCGCCGGGCGCAGCCGGGCGGCGCGCCAGCCGCCGAACGCCCCGGCGATCAGGCCGCCGGCGATGGCCAGCGCCACGGCGGCGGCGATGGCGGCCGCGGTGACCGGCGCGGTCAGGTGCACCGACACGGGATGCGAGGCGGCGCTGGCCGCGCCGCCGAACCGGTGGAACCCGCCGTTGAAGCCGCTGCCGGTGCCGCCGCCGGGGAACCCGCCTCCGCCGCCAGGGCCGCCGCCGGTGAAGGTCTGCGCGCCGCCGGGGGTGGCGGAGCCGGTGGTCGTCGACGCGACCGACGCGGTCAGCGGTGAGGACAGGCGCGTGACCAGCGTCGAGCCGAGGTAGCCCAGGCCCACGCCGACGATGCCGCCGATGATCCCGATGACCACGGCCTCACCGACCACCTGGCCGATGACCCGGCGGCTGCGCCAGCCCAGGGCCTTGAGCGTGCCGAACTCCCGCACCCGGCGCGAGACGGCGGACATGGTCAGCAGGCTGGCCAGCAGGAACGCGGCCGCGAGCACGGCGATGGCCAGCCAGCGGCCCAGGTTGTTGGCCAGGCTGGAGGCGCTCGACACCGAGCCGGTCAGCTCCTTGGCCAGGTCGCTGGAGTTGGTGACGGTGGCCTTGGGCAGCCCCGCGGAGATCTCCCTGGACACGGCGGTGATGTCGGAGGCGCTGGTCGCGGCCACGTAGACGGTGTTCACGGTGTTCTTCAGCCCGGCCAGGGCCTGGGCGCGGGCCAGCGGGATGTACACGTCCGAGGAACTGTCCCCGGCGGGCACGCTGACGATGCCGACGACCTTGAAGCTGGTCTTGGCGATGGTGACCGTCGAGCCCACCTTGAGCTTGCGCTGGGTGGCGTAGCTGGAGCTCAGGACCGCGTCGTTGGCGCTGGCGTCGGCGGCGGTGAAGGTCGCGCCCGAGGTCAGCTTGCCCGAGCTGAGCGGGCCGAGCGCGCCCTCGGACAGGTCGACGCCGGAGACGGTGATGAAGGTCGGGGAGAGGAACCCGTGGAAGTTACCGCCCGCACCACCACCACCGCCGCCACCACTGCCGCCGCCGAACCCCCCGCCCCCGCCCCCGCCGCCGGAGGAGCCGAAGGACGGGATCTTGCCGCTGATCTTCGTGTCGGTCAGGGTCAGCCCGCCCGCCGCCCCGGCGACGTTCTTCATCTTCGAGATCGACGTGACCGAGTCGGTGCTGATCTTCCCGAGCGACACGTTGGCCAGGTTGTCAACGTCGATCTTGGTCCCGGCCTTGCCGCGGGCCCTGGAGCCGAACGCGCCGCGGAAGCCGAACCGGGGGCCAGTGGTGGCGACGCTGGGCTTGCTGGTCACCGTGATGTCGGTGCCCACGCCGTACAGCGAGTGCAGGACCTGGCCCTGGGCATTCTTCACGCCGGCCGACAGCGCGGTCACCGTGATGACCAGGCCGATGCCGAGGGCCAGGCCTATCGCGATCATGCTGGCCTGGCGCACCCGCCGGCGCAGTTCGCGTCCCAGGTAAGTGAGAAACATGAGCGAACTCCTTCAGAGCCGGGCCAGGCCTGGCATCTTGCGGTGCCAGAGCGGCGCCGGGCGCAGCCGCCTGCGCCGGTAAAGATCCTGGCGACGGCGACTGAGCGGACGCTGAAGGAGAACTCTGAAGTTGCCGGGTGCGATCACCCGGCTGAGCGAGACCTAGCGGCGGACGCAGGCTAAGCGGCGGGCTAGCGGGACGCCGCGGGCAGGCTCAGGACCGGGCGCCCGGCCGGGCCCCGTACGAACGCCGTCGTGCCCAGCCGGTTCCGCGCGCGCATCGCGGGCAGGTAGGCCGGGCTGCCCTTGCGCACGTACAGCTTCAGCCAGACGTCCGAGGTCCGCCAGGTGTACAGCAGGTGGTAGTGCAGGCCCTGCAGGTAATTGTTGACCGACGTGGAGAAGTCGATCTGCACGATCCACAGCCGCGAGGCGTGGGCCAGCCGGTTGTGCAGCTCGGCCGCGGACACGTTGGTGCCGCCGAGCGTGGCCGACGGGATCGCCTGCCGGGCGAGCTGGATGTTGGGCAGCCTGACGAGCCCGTAGGGGTAGGCCGCGCCGAAGTCTTCCTCGTTGGGGTTGGTGTAGAACACCTGGTCGCCGGGCTTGGCCGTGGCGGCGATGATCTTGTCGGCCTGCCGGATGTCGTCGCCGTGGCCGCCGGGCGAGCGGAAGTAGATCTGCGAGTTCAGCCCGAGGATGGCCACCACGATCAGCGCGGCGGTGGCGCCGACGCGGCCGAGCGCCGCGATGCCGGCCCCGCCCAGCAGCGCGGCCGCCGGGACGCAGAACAGGATGTAGCGGAAGTTGTAGACCGGGGTGACCGCCGAGCCGATGAGCAGGATGGCGGGCGGCAGGATCAGCCAGGGCAGGGTCAGGCCGGGCAGCGTGGTCAGCCACTCGGGCGCGTGGGCCTCCCGGGCCTTGTACAGGGTGACCCCGACCCCGACCACGAACGCGATCACCACGGCCAGCGTCATGATCGGCGGGCCGATGAGCTTGGTCACGCTGATCGCGCCGGTGAAGCCGGGGGCGACCAGCCAGCTGAGCTGGCCGCGCTGGAGCCAGCCCAGCACGATCAGCGGGCTGACCACGATCAGCGCCGTGCCGGCCGACGCGGTCCAGCGCACGGCCAGCGCCTTGCGAGACTGGCCTTCCTCGGGCCTGAGCATGCGCAGGGCCATGGTCACGGCGTGCGCCGCGACCAGGAGCAGCCCGAAGATGTTCAGGATGCCCAGTACGGCCACGCTGACCCCGTACCCGACCCACCAGCGGCGCTGGTGGCCGTGGGCGGCGCCCAGGGCCCGGACCAGCACGTAGCTGGCCACCGCGCCCATGGCGGTGACCAGGGCGTAGGACCGGGCATCGGTGCCGTACAGCGTGATGTCGGGCACCAGCGCGAACAGGATGCCGGCCGCCAGGCCGGCCTGCGGCGAGACGATCCGCCGGCCCAGCGCGGCCACGAAGCCGGCCGCCACGGCCATGGCGATGGCGGACGGCAGCCGCAGCGCGAGCTCGCCCGAGCCGAACACCCGCACGATCGCCCAGGCCAGGAAGTAGTAGGCGCCGTGCACGGCGTCGACGTTCCCGAGCATCCGGATCATGTCGCCGAACGGCCGCTGCACCGCGGCCAGCGTGGCCGCCTCGTCCCGCCAGTACGACGGCACGGTGATGCCGGCCAGCATCACGAGCAGCGTCACGACGGGTGGCGCTACCCGCATCCACAGCGGGCCGGGATTGTAGTCCCGCAGTTCACCGGCCCGCTTGCCGTCAGCGACAGCACTCGGAGCCCCGGCCGCCCGGCCGATAATAGCCGGGCCACTGGGTGAGCTCATTGCCCGCGTTCCTCCGGATTTCGCATGCGGTCGCCCCGGCCGCTCAGCCCGCCGGCGTCCGTAGTTACTGATCACGTACCCAGGAGCCGGCGTCAGCCGGCTCCTTAGACACTATGGGACAGATCCCGGTACCCGGAACCGAGCCTAATCAGATTCCGCGCAGCGCGCGGAGGGACTCCCGCAATGACCCCATCGTGGCGAGCACCGCGGACGGCTCATACCCGCAGTGTGCCATGCAGTTGGCGCACCTTGGGTCCCTACCCCTACCATAAGACTCCCAATCGGTCGTCTCGATCAGCTCACGGTAGGTCTTGGCGTACCCGTCAGCCATCAGGTAACACGGCCGCTGCCAGCCGAGCAGCGAGTACGACGGGATGCCCCACGCCGTGCAGGAGTAATCCTTCTTCCCCTCCAGGAAGTCGAGGAACAGCGGCGAGTGGTTCAGCCGCCAGCGCCGCCGGTTCCCGTCGAACGCCTTGCGGAACAGCTCGCGGGTCTCGGTCACGCCCAGGAAGTGCTCCTGGTCGGGCGCCTTCTCGTAGGCGTAGGCGGGCGAGATCATCATCTCGTCCACCTTCAGGTCGTCGTTGAGGTAGTCGAGCACGTCGATGACGGTCTGCGGGGTGTCGGTGTTGAAGAACGTGGTGTTCGTGGTGACCCGGAAGCCGCGCCGCTGGATCTCCTTGATCGCGGCGACCGCCTCGTCGAACACGCCCTCCTTGCAGACCGACTCGTCGTGCCGCTCCTTCAGGCCGTCGATGTGCACGGTGAAGGCGAAGTACGGAGACGGCTTGAACTTGTCCAGCTTCTTGGGGATCAGCAGCGCGTTCGTGCACAGGAAGACGAACTTCTTGCGCTTGATCAGCTCGGCCACGATCACGTCGATCTGGGGGTGCATGAGCGGCTCGCCGCCCGCGATGGACACCATGGGCGCCCCGCACTCCTCGATCGCCGCGATGGCCTGGTCGACCGGCATGCGCTGCTTGAGCAGGCTGGCCGGCTGCTGGATCTTCCCGCAGCCGGCGCACTTAAGATTGCAGGCGAACAGCGGCTCGAGTTCTACCAGCAGCGGGAACTTCTCCCGCCGCGCCAGCTTCTGGCGCATTAGGTAGCCTCCGATGCGCAGGCTCTGCCGCAACGGCATACTCATGCTGGCCTTACCTCCTTGGGCAGGCTGAATCGGATGGATTCGGTGGTGAGCACGCGCTCCCCCACCTCGACGTGGCCCAGGCCCCCCAGCGCCGCGACGATCTGACTGACCGCCTCAGGCGGTGCCGATGCACCCGCCGTGATCCCGACCGTCGACGCCCCCGTCAGCCAGCCGAGCTCGATGTCCCCCGTGTTATCAATCAGGTGTGCGGGTGTTCCTGCCCGCTCCGCAGTCTCCACCAAACGCCGGGAGTTGGACGAATTGGCGGAACCCGCGACCAGCACGACGTCCGACTCGGCGGCGATCGCGCGCACCGCGAGCTGCCGGTTCGTCGTCGCGTAGCAGATGTCGTCGCTGCCCGGACCGCGGGCGCCGGGGAAGCGCTCGCGCAGGGCGTCGACGATCTCGCCGGCCTCGTCGGCGGCCAGGGTGGTCTGCATCAGGTAGGCGACCTTGCCGGGGTCGGCCGGGTCAAGCGCGGCCACGTCGGCCACGCTCTGCACCAGGGTCATGGCGCCCGGCGCCTCGCCGAGGGTGCCCTCGACCTCCTCGTGGCCGGCGTGCCCGATGAGCACGACCAGGTAGCCGTCGGAGACGAAGCGGCGGGCCTCGGCGTGCACCTTGGCCACCAGCGGACAGGTGGCGTCGATGGTGGCCAGGCCGCGCCGGCCTCGGCCCGGACGGCGGGCGAGACGCCGTGGGCCGAGAACACCACCGTGGCGCCGTCGGGCACCTCGCTGAGCTCGTCCACGAAGACCGCGCCGCGCTGCTCGAGCCCGGACACCACGTGCGTGTTATGCACGATCTGCTTGCGCACGTAGACCGGGCTCTCCGGCTTGGCCGCAGGCTGATCTCCCGGAGGGTTCGGGAGGGCGTCCCCCCGGCTAGCAGGCTGCCCGGCCGCGGCGTGTCGGCGGGCAGTGCCCGCTCGACGATCTGGATGGCCCGCTCCACGCCCGCGCAGAACGACCGCGGCCCGGCCAGCAGCACCTGCCGCGGCCCGGCGGCGGCGGCCCAGGCGGCCAGCGCCGGCCCGGCCAGCCGCAGCGAGCGCAGCGCGGCGATGCCGCCGGTCACCACGCCCGGCCGCAGCAGCGGCCGGTCGGCGGCGTCCGAGACGGCCCGGACCACGGCCACGGGCCGGCCGGCCGCGCCGGCCAGCAGGTAGGACGACTCCATGTCCACGGCGATGGCCCCGGCGGCCGCCGCGGCGGCCTTCTGCGCGCCGTCGAACATGCTGGTCAGGGTGGCGATCCGGCCCTCGTGCACGCGCAGCCCGGCCCGGCGCAGCTCGCCGGCCAGCACCGGCGCGGACGGGCAGCTCACCACGGTCCCGTCCGGGCCGGCCACCTCGGTGGCGACGATCAGGTCACCGGGCACCAGGCCGGGGGCCAGGCCGCCGCAGGTGCCGGTGACGGCCACCGCGTCCGCGTCGTAGCCGCGCAGCCGCTGCGCCGCGGCGGCGGACCGCCGCGCGCCGTAGCCGGTGCGCAGCACGTCGCCCTGGCTGGCCAGCCCGCGGCGCGCGGCCCTGGCCTCGATCCGCAGCGGCGCGCAGACCGCCAGGCGGCTCACTGGCGCGCTCAACCGGCACCGCCCCGTGAATCGCCCGGTGAATCACCCAGGTGACCGCTCAGGTAGCGGCCGAGCGCGCTGACCGGGAAGACCAGCCGGTACAGGTGGTAGTTGATGTAGAAGTCGCCGGGGAACCCGGTCCCGGTGTACTGCGGCTCGTCCCAGCCCCCGTCCGCGCGCTGGGTGTCGGCCAGCCAGCGCACGCCGCGCTCGATGGACTCGCGCTCGGTGGCGTCGGTGCCCTGCGGTCCCACCGCGGCCAGCAGCGCCATCAGCGCCCACGCGGTCTGCGAGGCGGTGGACTCGCCGCGGCCGGCCCAGTCGGGGGGTAGGGGGTCGTCCCCCCTGGCCAGCACTGCGGTCGGCGGGCGCGCCCGGCCCGGCCCCTGGCTCGTAGGAGCGCAGGTCCTCGCCCCAGCCGCCATCGGCGTTCTGGTGCGAGACCAGCCACCGCACCGCGCGCCGGATGACCGGCTTGCCGGGCAGCACGCCCGCGGCGATGAGGGCGGGGACCACGGCGCCGGTCCCGTACACGTAGTTGGCGCCCCAGCGGCCGAACCAGGACCCGTCGCTCTCCTGGGCCCGCAGCAGCCAGGCCACGCCCCGGCGGGCGGGCCGGGTGCCGCCCAGGCCCTGCTTGGCCAGGGCCTCGACCACGTGCGCGGTCACGTCGGCCGACGGCGGGTCGATGACCTCGCCGAAGTCGCAGAACGGCAGCCGGGTGACCAGCCGGCGGGTGTTGTCGGCGTCGAACGCGCCCCAGCCGCCGTCCTTGGACTGCATCCCGGTCATCCACCGGGTGCCCCGGTCGATGGACTCCCGGAGGCCGGAGCCGGCGGGCAGCGCGGCCCGGTCCAGGGCCATCACGACCTCGGCGGTGTCGTCGACGTCGGGGTAGACGTCGTTGTGGAACTCGAACGCCCAGCCGCTCGGCTCCAGGTTGGGGCGGCGTACCTGCCAGTCACCGGGGCCGCGGATCTCCTCCTCGATGACCCAGCGGGCGGCCTTGGCCAGGGCCGGATGGTCGGCGGGCAGGCCGGCGTCGGCCAGCCCGATCATGGCCAGCACAGTGTCCCAGACCGGCGACTGGCAGCATTCCAGCCGCCGGACCGGGCCCTCGGGGCTGTCCTCCCAGACGGTGAACGAGTCCAGGCCGGCCAGGCCGCGCTGGATGACCGGGTGGCTCACGTCGTAGCCCAGCAGGTTCAGGGCGATCAGCGAGTACACCCAGGGCGGCTGGATGCCGCCCCAGCAGCCGTCCTTCTCCTGCCGGGCCAGGATCCAGTCGGCGCAGCGGCGGATCGCGGCCGACCGGACGGCGCGCAGCGGCCGGGCCCGCAGCCCGTGCTTCTCGTAGACGTGCAGGGCCCGGTCGAGCTCGGAGAAGACCCTCGCCCAGGCGGCGTCGGCCGGCGATTCGTGCTCGGCCGCCGCGGCCTTGTTAATCGATCCGGTTGTCTTCCCCGTCGCGGCCGGGCCGTGCAGCTCGCTCAGCCCGAACGGAAGCGGGCGGACGGGCTTGAGCGACCCCACGATGGTCAGCGGCACGATCGTCTGCCGGGCCCAGCAGGCCCAGTCGGCGACGTTGAGCGGGAACCAGCTGGGCAGGTAGATCAGCTCGGGCGGCATGACCGGCAGGTCGTCCCAGGACCACTCGCCGAACAGGGCCAGCCAGATCCGGGTGAACACCCGGGCGGCGGGGATGCCGCCGCGGTTGCGGATCCAGCCCGCGGCCTGGGCCATGTGGTAGGCGTCGGGCGGGTCGCCGGCCAGCCGCAGGGCCACGTAGGCCTCGATGGTGGAGGACAGCTCGGGCTTGCCGTTGTAGGAGTTGGACCAGGTGCCGTCGGAGCGCTGCTTCGACCTGATCCAGCGCGCGGTGGCGTCGGTCAGCTCGGCGGTGCGGATGCCCAGGAACTCGCGCAGCAGCAGGTCCTCGGCCTCGATCGAGACGTTGGTCTCCAGCTCGCCCTGCCACCAGCCCTGCTCGTCCTGCAGGTCGAGCAGGTGACGGGCGGCCCGGCCCAGGGTCGCCCGCGCGGTCTCCTCGGTGTCGCCACCGACTCCGCTGGCCGCGGTCATCGTCATCGCGTCATCTCCATATGGCTGCCCGCTGGCTGGTCAGCTCGGCCCTGTTCAGCACGGCCCTGGTCAGCTCTGCCGCACCGTGATGAAGCTGGCGATAGCGGCGAACTCGCCGCGCACGTCATCGGGCATCTCGGTCTCGGCCAGGCACTTGCTGGCGGCCGCCAGCTGCGCGTCGGCCTCGTTCTCGGCCCACTTGCGGCCGCCGCCCTGCTCGACCAGCTCGGCGCCGCGCAGCAGGTCGTCCTCGCTCAGGGTGCCGGGCCGGGCCAGCAGCTCGGCCAGGTCCTGGCCGGCCTGGGTGCCGCCGGTGAGGGCCGCCACCACCGGCAGCGACTTCTTCCGGGCCCGCAGGTCGGCACGCACCGGCTTGCCGGTCATCTCGGGCGCGCCCCAGATCCCCAGCAGGTCGTCGGTGAGCTGGAAGGCCAGGCCGACGTGGGCGCCGAAGCCGGCCAGCCCCATGGCCAGCTCGGCGGGCGCGCCGACGCCGATGGCGCCGATGCTGCACGCGCAGGCCATCAGCGCGGCGGTCTTGTCCCCGGCCATCTGCAGGCACTCGTCCAGGGTCACGTCATCGCGCCGCTCGAAGGCCAGGTCGGCGCCCTGGCCGGCGATCAGCCGGTGCACCGCGGCGGACAGGCAGCGGGCCGCCCAGACGCCCTGCGGCGACGGGTCGGTGATGAGCATGTCCTGGGCCAGGCAGAGCAGCGCGTCGCCGGCCAGGATCGCGGCGCCGACGCCGAACACGGTCCACGCGGTCGGCCGGTGCCGGCGCTCGGTGTCGTCGTCCATGATGTCGTCGTGCAGCAGGGAGAAGTTGTGCACGAACTCGACGGCCGCGGCGGCGGTGACCCCGCGCTCGGGCGCCGCCCCGGCGGCGCGGGCGGACAGCAGCGCCAGGGCCGGGCGCAGGGCCTTGCCGCCCTGGGCCTCCCCGGTCGGCGTCCCGCTGGAGTCCACGAAGCCCAGGTGGTAAGCCGCGACAATGCGGACATCCGGGCTGAGCCGGTCAAGCCAGCCCAGGACGGCCGGTCCGACCAGGTCACGAGCGGCGGCCACTCCCGCCGGCATGGTTGTAGTCATGAGGACGCCCTTGCCGCAATCTCGCTGTTCTTAATCCGCTGATCCGCTCTGTCTGCCATCTCGTCGCCCGGCGCTAGCGCCGTCAGCTGCGTGATGATGTGCTCTGCGGCGTTTTGTCCGCTACGCACGGCACCCTCCATCGTGTCCGGCCACCCGGTCTCGGTCCATGCGCCAGCCAGGGCCAGGCCGGGCACCGCGGTGCCCGCCGCCGGCCGCAGCCGTCCAGACCCTGGCACCTGGCGAAACGTCGCCCGGCGCTCCCTGGTGACGAAGAAATCCAGCACGTTCGCGTCCCCGGCCGCCGGGAACAGCTGCTCAAGCGCGGGCAGGAACTGCTCCCGAAGGCGGGCAGCCGGGACATCTACCAGGTCATCGGCCGCGGACAGCGATACTGCCAGATACTGGCCTGTATCTACGCCCGCCGCCCGGGTCTTGTCAAAGACCCACTGCACCGGCGATTCGAGGCCGGCCGCGAACGGCAGCCTGGTCACGCGCCGGTCGTAGCGCACGTGCACGTTGACAATCGGCGAGATGCCGAGCTCCGCCCACTGGGCGGCGCCGGGCAGCTGGGGCGGGGCCAGCCGGGCCGCGATCCAGGACGGCACGGCGAGGACGACGGCGTCGGGGGTGAGGATCTCGCCGCCCTCGGGGGCGGGAGTCGCGTCGTCGGCGTCCGGGGCGGCTGGGTCAACTGGGGCGGCTGGGTCAACTGGGGCGGCTGGGGCAGTCTGCGCGGCGCCGAGGCGGCGGTCGGCGTCGTCACCAGCGGCCACCGCCCGGACCCGGAACCCGCCCGGGCGGCCCGGCGCGACGGGCTCGATGGACACGGCCTTGGTGCTCAGCCGCACGTCTGCGCCGAGCCGGGCCAGCAGCCTGGCCGCCGCCTGGCCGTGCAGCTCGCCGAGCGGGATCGACGGGATGCCGATGTCGGCGGCGTCCTTGCTCTCCAGCAGCGCGGTCTTGATGACCTTGGCGGCCAGGCCGGTGGCGGCGTCATCACCGGCAATGTTCAAGGACGAGATGATGAACAGGTCCCAGAGTCTGCGGCGGGCGCGCTCACCCTGCGATCGAGCACCCAGCCAGTCACCGAGTCGCTGGCCATCGAGCCGAGGGTCGGCCGGGTCGGCGAACCGCAGCGCGAGGGCGGCCCGGCCCACCTTGAGCCGCTCGGCCGGGCTGAGCAGCCCGTACCGGGCCAGCGCGCCGGTCATGTGCAGCGGAGCGGGCAGCGAGCTGCGGCGCAGCCGGGCCTGGCGGCCGGGGGTGAGCACGGTGACGTCGAACCGGTCCTGGAGCGCCACGGACCCGGCCACGCCGAGCCGGGCCAGCAGGTCCCGGTAGGAGGTGCAGCAGCGCAGGAACACGTGCTGGCCGTTGTCGATGACCAGGTCGCCGCGGGTGAACGAGCAGGTCGCGCCGCCGAGCCAGGCGCGCGACTCGAGCAGGGTGACGGCCGCCCCGGCCTCGCGCAGCTGGATGGCGGCGCTGATCCCGGCCAGGCCGCCGCCGATGACCAGGACGTTCCCGCGGGTCATGGAGCGCTCTCCGGGGCCGGCGGCGCGGCGGCCGGTGCCGCCGAGGGCACGGCGGTCGGTGCCGCCGAGGGCAGGCGGCGGTCGGTGCCGCCGAGGGCGCGGCTGAAGGGGCCGCTGAGGGCACGACGGGCGGGGCTGGGGCGGGCGCGGCTGAAGGGGCCGCCGAGGGCCCGGCCAGCACGGGCGGGGCCGCGGGCGTCACGCCAGCCGGGGGGCGGGGCGTGCGGCCCGCCAGGGCCGCGACCGCGACCAGGATCTTCTCCTGGCCGGGCAGCGACATCCGGCGCTCCAGCACCACGTCCGGGGTGGCCGCGAGGTGCCCCAGCAGGCGCAGGTAGATCCCGGCCATGGCACCGGCGCAGGCCGCGCTGCGCCAGTCCAGCAGCGGCATGAGCCGCAGCCCGGTGGCGTACCAGCTCCGCGCCCGGTCGGCCTCGTAGCGGATGAGCCGGTGCATGCCGGAGGGGTCACCGGGCGCGGGGCCGGCCGGCCCGGTGGCTGGATGCCCCACCACGGCGGCTCGGCCGGGTCCAGCGTGCAGCCGAACTGGGCCAGGTCCTCGGCGGGCAGGTAGACGCGCCCGTTGCCGAGGTCCTCGCGGATGTCGCGCAGGATGTTGGTGAGCTGGAGGGCCACGCCCAGCGCGTCGGCCAGCGGCGCGGCGGCGGCCGGGTCGGCGGAGCCGAACACGCCCAGCGACAGCCGGCCGATGGAGCCGGCCACGCAGCGGCAGTAGTGCTCCAGGTCGGCCCACGTCTGGTAGACCGTGCCGCGCACGTCGGCCTCGCAGCCCTCGATCAGCTCGATGAAGGCGGCCAGCGGGATCGCGAACCGGCCGGCCGCGTCGGCCAGCGCCCGCAGCACCAGGTCGTCGTCGGGCGGGGCGGCCCCCGCGACCAGGCCGGTGATCTGGTCGCGGGCCTGGGCCAGCGCGGTCAGCTTGTCGGCGGGCGGCAGGTCGCCGTCCCCGATGTCGTCGATGCGGCGGGCGTAGGCGTACACCGCCGACAGCGCGCGGCGCTTGTCGCCGGGCAGCAGCGCGATCCCGTAGGAGAAGTTCCGCGCCTGGGTCTTCGTGACCTGCTCGCAGTGCTCGTACGCCGCGCGCACGTCCGTGGCCAGGGCCTGGGTATCCATCATCGTCCGGTCACCACCGCCCGCAGCAGCTCGGTCGCGACCCGGCGATGGGCGGGGGTCGGGGTCGCGGACAGGACGTCGTAGCCGGCCGCCGCGATCGAGACCAGGGCCGCGCGACCGCCGGCCACGTATCCTGCCACGGCCAGCCGGGCCGTGCCCCGCAGCGTGCCGACCAGCGGCGCGCCGTCGTCGAGCAGCTGCCGCGCCCGCCGGGTCTCGAAGGTCATCAGCTCGCGCAGCCGGGGCCCGGCCGGCGGGCCGGCCAGGTCGGCCTCGGTGACCTGATAGCGGTCCAGGTCCTCACCGGGCAGGTAGATCCGGCCGGCCTGGTAGTCCTCGGCCACGTCCTGCCAGTGCTCGGCGAGCTGAAGGGCGGTGCAGACCTGGTCGGAAAGCTCGGCCCGCTCCGGCGTGAACGCGCCGAACACGTACAGCACGATCCGGCCGACGGGATTTGCGGACAGCTTGCAGTAGCCCAGCAAGTCCTCGAACGTCGGGTACCTGGTGACAATCTGGTCCTGCCGATTAGCGGCGATGAGGTCAAGAAAGGGCTGTATCGGAACGCCTAGCTCGCGCACCGTCGGCTCCAGTGCGCGAATCACCGGAAGCCGCGCCTGACCGCCGGAAAGCCGGGCCAGATCCTCCTCCAGCTCGGTCAGCATCCGCGGTCGCTCGGCGGGCGGCGCCTCGTCCCCGATGTCGTCGGTTATCCGCGCGAACCCGTATACGGCCATGAGGTGGCGACGGTGGCGCGCGGGCAGCATGCGCAGCGCGACAGGGAAGTTCTCCCTGGTAGAACGCGTCATCATCGCGTCCAGCCGAGCAGGGTCAGCCTGCTCAGCCCAGAGGAACTCCCCGCTCATTGGCGTCCCGTCACGCACCACGGACCCTATTTTCCGCACAGGTATGCAATGAAGGCAAAAATGACATCGACGTCAGATGACGCTCGCGTCGTGTTGACCCATTGGAACTGCAAGGCCGCGCCCGGCCGGCGCCGACCCTCATTATGACCGTCACCGCCGCCCCGCGCCTGCTCCGCCGTGATTCTCAAATCCCGGACGAAGTCAAATTCTTTACTGACAGTTAGAGCGATATCGCTGCGCGGAGCGGACCGGCAGCCGAGAAAGCCCGGCCGCGGCGAGCGGAGCCAGGGGTGCGGCGGAGTCAGGGGTGCGGCGGAGTCAGGCGACGGCGGGCGCCCGGCCGCGGAGGCGGCGGCGGGAACGGCCGCCGCGATCGGCCACCGCCTGGGGAGCGGGGCCGACCGGCCGCGGGAGGCCGGGCGGGCCGGTACGGCCGAGCTGAATGTCCCCTTTGACCCGGCCCTCAGCTGACGTCGCCTGCCCGGGGAGGTCGCCTGCCCGGGGGAGACTGTCGCATGACTGATGGGCGCGAGCCTCGCCCGGCCAGCCCCGCCAGCCCGGCCAGTCCGTCAGCCCGGCCTGGTCCCGGCTGGTCCCGGCCGGGCCGCCCCGCTGGTCACTCGCGCACATATAGGCACAAAAACACCGCCGATCACGGCATCCCCGGATCCTGCCCGCCCGATCCTGCATTCTGACGCCGCCGGAATGCCGGGCATCGTGATCACGGTCGTCCGTCAGCGAATGCCACTGACGACTCTCCGTGATCATGAAAGTCAGCGCAGTGATCGTCGCGACTTACGCGACGGCCTCCGTGGTCCCCCCAGATCACTCATGATCATGAGAAGCCGGGCGCCCTCTGGCGGCCAGGCGCCGCCGGGCGGTCGTGGTTGCGCGCACAACGTACATGAAAAGAAACAAAGCGTGTTCGTGGGCGCCATTTTTCGGGTGCATTCCCGGCAAACCGGAACCCGGTGAGCGCTCCGCTGATCGCCTGTTCAGGGAGGTCAAGAAAGGTCCGCACCAATACCGCCAGTTTCGCCATCTGGCTCATTAATGCGGTGTTAAGCTACGAAATCTTAGCACGACTCTCACGCCACACGGGGTTCGGCCAGCCACTTCTCACACCGGGGCCAAAGCCATGGGTTTGCGTCACAAGTCCATCCGCCTTCGGGTGCTCCTGCTCGTCGTGATCCCGATCATCTCGCTGATCGGGGTCTACGCATTCGCCGCCACGACCACGGTCAGCGCGGCGGTCAACCTGTCACGGGCCAAGACCGTCAAGAACGTGATCGCCGCGCCCGCGGGCCAGCTCCAGACTCAGGTCGACAAGGAACGCGGCCTGGCGCTGCAGTACCTGGCGGCCAAGACCCAGCGGGCGCTGGCCGCGTTCACGAGGCAGGTACCGGCCACCAACCGCGCCGTCGCCGCGTTCGAGAGCCAGGAGATGTCCGGCGCCCTGGCCGCCAACGCGTCGGCGCAGGAAAAGCAGTACGCCGCCCAGCTCGTCACGGACGCCAAGGGCCTGACCTCGCTGCGCAGCTACGTCGAGGCGACCACGATCAGCAGGCCGGCCGTGCTCACCCAGTACAGCAACATCGTGACCGCGGCCTACCGCGTGCTCGAGGGCGCGGTAGACCAGTACACCAACGTCCCGCTGGTGAACGAGTCGCTGACCCTCATCAAGCTGGACGAGGTCTACCAGGTCCTGCTCCAGGAGAGCGACCTGTTCGCCAGCGACCTGACCGCGCGGGCCTTCCCGCCCGCCGACCGGGCCGAGTTCACCGAGCTGGTCGCGGTCCGGCAGTACCTGGTCAGTGACACCCTGCCGCAGCTCACCCCGACGGTCATGGCCGCGTACGAGAAGTACGTCCCCCGGACATCCGCCGCCACGCTGACGCACCTGGAGAGCGTGATCATCCATGGCCGGGCCAGGCGTGGCCTGCCGCCGGTCGGGCCGACCACCTGGGGCACCGCGGTGACCACCTACTCGGTCGGCCTGGGCAAGGCGCTGACCATCGCCGCGGACCAGGCCACGGCGGCAGCGCAGACGCAGGCCAACGACGCCTACCTGCGACTGGGCCTGGCGGGCGGCCTCGGCCTGCTCGCGATCATCATCTCGATCCTGTTCTCCATCCTGGTCGGCCGCGGCCTGATCCGCCAGCTCGCCGAGCTGCGCCAGTCGGCCCTGGAACTGGCTAACGTCGGCCTGCCCAGCGTCATGGCCCGGCTGCGCAACGGCGAGGAGGTGGACGTCTCCGCCGAGGCGCCGCCGGTGGAGTCGAGCGCCGACGAGATCGACCAGGTGCGCCAGGCGTTCAACATCGTGCAGCGCACCGCCATCGAGGCCGCGGTCGACGAGGCCACGCTGCGCCGCGGTGTCAGCGACGTGTTCCGCAACCTGGCCCGGCGCAGCCAGGTGCTGCTGCACCGGCAGCTGCGGCTGCTGGACGGCATGGAGCGCCGGGCCAGCGAGCCGGACGAGCTCGAGGACCTGTTCCGGATCGACCACCTCACCACCCGCATGCGGCGCCACGCCGAGGGCCTGATCATCTTGTCCGGCGAGTCGCCGGGCCGGACCTGGCGCCACCCGGTGCCGCTGATGGACGTGCTGCGCGCCTCGGTCGCCGAGGTCGAGGACTACACCCGGATCCGGGTCGAGTCGCGCACCAGGGCGGCGCTGGCCGGCCAGGCGGTCGCCGACGTCATCCACCTGATCGCCGAGCTGGCCGAGAACGCGACCGTCTTCTCGCCCCCGAACACCCCGGTGCGGATCATGGGGGACACGGTGGGCCGCGGGTTCGCGGTGGAGATCGAGGACCGCGGGCTCGGCATCACCGAGGAGCGGCTGGCCGAGATCAACCGCAACCTGGCCAGCCCGCCGGTCTTCGACCTGTCCGGCAGCGACCGGCTGGGGCTGTTCATCGCCGGCCAGCTGGCCCGCCGTCACGACATCTCGATCACGCTGCGGCCCTCCGCCTACGGCGGCACCACGGCCATCGTGATCATCCCGCTGAAGCTGCTGGTCAGCGAGGATGCCTACGAGCGCGTCCCGGCCATCGGGGCCGACGGGCGCAGCCTGTCGGCGGGCGGCCGGCACGCCGTGTCCGATCCCACCGAGAACGGCCTGGGGATGCTCGCCGACCCGCGCGAGCTGGCGGCCGCCGATGACGCGGACGTCTGGTCGCCGCGGCCGAGCGTGACCGCCCTGCCCGGCGGGGCCCAGTTCGGCCCCCCGCTGACCGCGACGCCCGCGTCCTCGCCGTCGGGCAGCATGCCGCCCGAGGACATCCCGGGGCTGTCTGGCGCCGGGATGCCGGCCATGCCGACCGTGCCCAGCCCGCGCCAGCCCGCCCCGCCCGGGTCGGTGACGCCGCTGCCGACCGCCGAGGAGCCGGGCTGGTGGACCAAGCCGTCCGCGGCCCAGCCGGTCATGTCCGACACCGGGCCCGGCGGCGAGGGCGACGCCGTCGCGCACGGCCCGGCCGGAAACGGCAACGGGGCCGGCGGCGCGAACGGCAACGGGGCCGGCGGTTACGGGGCGGACGACAGCCACGTGCCGCCGGTAACCCCGCCGGTAACCCCGCCGATAACCCCGGCCGACCTGGGCGGCTACGACCTGCCGGTCCGGGTCCGCCAGGCCAGCCTGGCCCCGCAGCTGCGCGACAAGAGCCTGCCCCCGGACGACGCTCCCGCCGGCGAGACCGCGCCCGCGTCGGCCGAAGCAGCCAGGAACACCATGGCCGCCCTGCAACGGGGGTGGGAGCTGGGCCGGTCCACGACGGATCTGCCCGGCGAGCCCGCGGCCGACGAGAACGCCGCGGACGGAGCCGACCAGTAACGATTCGATAGCCGCCGGCGACGGCGACAGGGGAGGCTGAATTATGAGTCACGCTGGGCAACTGGACTGGCTCCTGAATGACCTGGTCGCACGCGTCACGAACATCGACAAGGCCGTGATCTTGTCCAGGGACGGCCTGGTGATCGGCGCGTCTAGCGGGATGTCGCGGGAGGACTCGGAGTACCTGTCCGCCGTCGCAGCCGGCTTCCAGAGCCTGGCCAGGGGCGCGGGCCACCACTTCGGCGGCGGCGCGGTGCGCCAGACCGTGGTCGAGATGGAGCAGGCCTTCATGTTCGTGACCGCCGCCGGCGAGGGCAGCTGCCTGGCGGTGCTGGCCGGCGCGGGCGTCGACGCGGGCATGGTCGCCTACGAGATGGCCATCCTGGTCCGGCGAGTCGGCGAGCACCTGGGGGTCAGCCCGCGACCGGTGCCGTCGTCGGCCGAGGCAGTGTGATCCGCGGTGCATCCGCCAGACAGCCAGTGGGTGGACCAGGACGCCGGACCGGTCGTCCGTCCCTACGCGCTCACCGGCGGCCGGACCCGGCCGGTCGGCGAGCGGTTCGACCTGCTTGCCCTGGTGTGCGCGGTGCGCGGCGTCGCGCGGGACAGCCTCCAGCTCGAGCCCGAGCAACTGGTCCTGCTGCGGCGGTGTCAGGTGCCCACCCCGGCCGCCGACCTGGCCGCGGACCTGGATCTGCCGCTGGGCGTCGTCCGCATCCTGGTGTCTGACCTGCGCGAACGCGGCCTGGTCACGATCCACCAGCCGACCAGGTCCCGGCTGACCGATACTCAGATTCTCAAGGATGTCGCTGATGGACTACGACGAATCTGACCCGGCCGGGCTGCCTCCCGGCGTCCCCATCACGATCAAGATCCTCGTGGCGGGCGGGTTCGGCGCGGGCAAGACCACCCTGGTCAGCTCGATCAGCGAGATCCGGCCGCTGCGGACCGAGGAGATGCTCAGCGAGCGCGGCGAGTTCATCGACTCGCTGGAGGGGGTCGAGCGCAAGGCCACCACCACCGTGGCCATGGACTTCGGCCGGATCACCATCCGCAGCGACCTGGTCATCTACCTGTTCGGCACGCCGGGCCAGCGGCGGTTCTGGTTCATGTGGGATGACCTGGCCTTCGGCGCGCTGGGCGCGATCGTGATGGCCGACGCGCGGCGGCTGGCCGACTGCTTCCCCTCGGTGGACTACTTCGAGCGCCAGGACATCCCGTTCGTGGTCGCGGTGAACTGTTTCGACGGGGTCCAGCACTACCCCATCGGGCCGGTCACCAAGGCGCTCAACCTGGCCGGCAACGTGCCCGTCGTGCTCTGCGACGCCCGGCGCCGCGAGTCCGCGCGCGATGTCCTGGTCACGCTGACCGAGCACGCGCTGCGGCTGGCCGCCGAAGGCCGCGCTGACCAGACCCTGCCCGTCGCCTAGCCCGTCAGGCCCGCCAGATCAGGGCCAGCGCGCAGTCGTCAGAAGACGCCCGCCCGGCCTGCATGGTCTGCACCAGCCGCGCCGCCCCGGCCCCGAAGCCGCCCCCCGCCACCAGGTGGTCCGCCTCGCCGAGCAGCCGGTCGATGCCCTCGTCGATGTCCTTGCCCGGCACCTCGACCAGCCCGTCGGTGTAGAGCATCAGCGCGTCGCCGCGGCGCAGCTCGCCGCGGTCCGGCCGGCTGCGCAGGTCGGGGACCACGCCCAGGACGATCCCGCGGGCCCCGGCCAGCCGCCACCGGCCGCTGCCCGCCTCGAAGTGGGCCGCGGGCGGGTGCCCGGCCGAGGACAGCACGTACTCGCCGGTGGCCAGGTCGACCGCGATGTGCACCGCGGTGACGAACCCCTCGGCCGGCGTGCTGCGGCGCAGGTAGGCGTTGCACGCGGCCAGGAAGTCGGCGGGCGGGACCGACCCGAGCAGGCCGCCGAACGCCCCGGACAGCAGCAGCGCCCTGGTGCCGGCGTCGATGCCCTTGCCCGCGACATCGACCAGGGCGACCTCCAGCGTCTTGCCGTCGCAGGCCGACACCAGGAAGTCACCGCCGAACGACGCGCCGCCGGCCGGCTTCAGCACCGAGACCGAGTGCCACCCGTCGGGCAGGGCCGGCAGCCGGCTCTGCACCCGGATCCGGTCCCGCAGCTCGATCAGCATCTGGTCGCCGCGCAGGCCCTGCATGCCGAGCTTCTCCCTGGTCCGGGCCAGCACATCGGCGAACAGGGCCGTGACCACGATCGTGGCCGCGATACCCGGCCCGACATCGTTGTCCACCCAGCCGTCATAGGCCAGCATCACTGCTACCAGGCAGAACAGGATGCGCAGCGCCCGCGGCCAGAGCAGCAGCCCGCCGGCCAGGATGGGCAGGATCATGACGCCGGGCGAGAACCACTCCCCCGTCTCCTGGGCCGCGGCGATGCCGATGATCACCACCGACAGCGCGAGCAGCCCGGCCAGCCTGCGGTTCCTGGTGATGAACTGGCGTCTGGCCACGCCACGGGCCCGCCGCGCGGACGTCCGCGCTACGGACAGGATCCGCCCGGTAACCCCACCAACCATGATGGCCGCACTGTACCGTTACCTCCCGGTCCCGGGACATGCCCGCGGGCTGGATATTCGCTCGCAAGATGCTGAGCCTTCGGGTACCAATGGCTAAGTGACGCCGAGCTACCCGATCCGAGCCATCGGGCCCGCCGAGTTCCCCGCGTTCTGCGCCGTCCCCGGGCAGGCGTTCAACTCGAGTTATCCGCCCGCCGGGGCAATGCAGCTCGACCTCGTGACGTTCGAGTTCGACCGCAGCGCGGCCGCCTTCGACGGCGATCAGATCGTCGGGACATCGTGCGCCTTCACCTTCCAGCTCTCGGTGCCCGGCGGGCAGGCGGCCTGCGGCGGCGTCAGCTTCGTCGCGGTGCTGCCGACTTACCGGCGCCGGGGCATCATGTCCGGGATGCTGCGGCACCTGCTGGCTGACATCGCCGATCGCGGTGAGCCGCTGGCCGCCCTGTTCGCCTCCGAGCCCGAGATCTACGGCCGGTTCGGCTTCGGCTGCGCGTCGGAGGACCTGGGGCTGACCATCCCGCGCGGTGACGGGCGCCTGATCCCGCCCGCCGTCACCGGGGACGGTCCCGTCCCGCGGCTCCGGGTCGCCGACCCGGAACAGGTCCGCGACGGGCTGGCCGCCGTCTTCGCCACCGTGGCGGGCCGCCGGCCGGGCATGTTCGCCAGGGACGACCGGTGGTGGCAGAGCCGGATCGCTGACCCCGAGTGGGCCAGGGATGGCTCGACACCCACCCGCTGGCTGGTGGCCGAGGATGACTCGGGGATGCGCGGGTATGCCTGCTACTCGGTCCGGCCCGACTGGAGCCAGGACGGCATCCCGGCCAACCGGATGCGCGTTGCCGAGCTCATGGCCATCGATCCAGCGGCCACGGCCGCCCTGTGGACCGACCTGCTGACCAGGGACCTGATCGGCGAGGTGCGCGCCGTCCTGCGCCCGGTCGACGACGAGCTGTTCCCGATGCTGGCCGGGCGGCGGCGGGCCAGGGCCAGCCTGAGCGACGGGCTCTGGGTCCGGCTCGTGGACGTGCCGGCGGCGCTCAGCCAGCGGCAGTACGCCCGCGACGTGGACGTGGTCATCGAGGTCACCGACGACGTGCTGCCGGCCAACGCCGGGCGATGGCGGCTGCGGGCGGCTGCCGACGGCAAGGCCACCTGCGAGCGGACAAACTCGGCGGCCGAGTTGCTGATGCCAGTCCACGCGCTCGGTGCCGCCTACCTCGGTGGCACCCGGCTGGGCTCGCTGGCGGCCGCCGGCCAGCTGGCCGAGCAGCGCCCCGGTGCGCTGGCCGAGCTGTCCGCCGCGATGTCCTGGGACCCGGCCCCCTGGGCGCCGATGATCTTCTGAGCCGCTGGCCTTCTGAACCCCCGGCCTTCTGAAACCTGCCTTCTGAAACCCAGCCGACAGCGACCAGGGCCCGGCCGTCGGGCACACTGGGCAGATGCGGCGCTGGACGGCGGCGCCGCGCCGGCACGGGAGCGTCATGGCGGGAATGAAGATCACGATCAGCTCGGCCATGCGGGCCAGGGACGTGTCCCGCCCGGCGGTGGCCGACGACACCACGTCCGCGGCTGAGGGCCAGCAACCCGCGCGCCCCGCCGCGCCCGTGGCGGCCGCCGCGCCCGTGACGCCGGCCGCGCCCGGCCGCCGGCCGGGTCGCCCCTCGGGGTCGGGCGGCGCATCCGCATCCGGCGGCACATCTAGCCCACCTGGCACATCTGGCCGGTCGGGCCAGGCCAGCCCGTCAGCCGAGGCCGGGTCGGCCGCCACGCCAGGCTCGGCGCCGCAGGCCAGTGGCGCCGGGCGGGCCAGCGCCGCCCAGCCACCCGCGCCAGCGCTGCCCGCCAGTCCGGCCGGGCCGCACCGGTCGCGCCGGCGGTCCCGCCGCCGCGGCCGCTAGCCGGGCCGGCCGCCAGACCCGTCTAGGTCAGGGGCGGCAGCTCGCCGGAGTGCTCGTAGTCGGTGATCTCCTGCAGGCGCCGGGCGTGGCGGGGCTCGCCCGAGAACGCGGTCTCGATGAAGGTCTTGGCGAAGCTGATCGCGTCCTCGATCGAGTACATCCGCGCGCCCAGGCTCAGCACGTTGGCGTTGTTGTGCAGCCGGGCCAGCTGAGCGGTCTCCTCGCTCCAGGCCAGCGCGGCCCGCACGCCGTCGATCTTGTTGGAGGCGATCTGCTCGCCGTTGCCTGACCCGCCGATCACGATGCCCAGGCTGCCGGGGTCCCCGACGGCGGAACTGGCGGCCCGCATCACGTAGGGCGGGTAGTCATCGCCGTCGTGGTAGTCGGCCGGACCGCAGTCCACGGCCTCGTGACCGGCTTGCTTAAGCCAGTCGATCAGGCGGCTCTTCAGCTCGAAGCCGGCATGGTCGGATCCTAGGTAGACGCGCACCGGCCCAGTCTGGCAGATGAGCCGCCGAACCCGTATCAGCCGGCCCGGCGTCGGCCCGCCGCAGACTCACCCCCGAAGCCACAGGCCCACTCCGCTCCCGCCACAGGACCCACCCGCCCCCGCCACAGGCCCACCCCCGGCACCGGCCCCGCCGCCGACACGGCCCCGCCCCCGCCACCGCCACCGACTCTTCTTGCTGTTATCAGATACTTGCTGTTATCAGACCTGACCCGGGGCCGGGCCGGCTGTGAGCCGGTCAGAACTGGAGGGCCTTGACCTCGAGGAACTCCTCCAGCCCGTGCACGCCGAGCTCGCGCCCGTAGCCGGACTGGCCGAACCCGCCGAACGGCGCGGACACGTTGAAGGCGCCCCCGTTTATCTCGACCTGGCCGGCCCGCAGGCGGCGGCCCACGGCCACGGCGCGCTCCTGGTCGGCCGACCAGACGGCGGCGGCCAGGCCGTACGGGGTGTTGTTCGCGATCTCCACGGCCTCGTCCTCGCTGCCGTAGGGCATCACGCACAGCACCGGCCCGAAGATCTCTTCCCTGGCCACGACCATGTCCGGGGTCACGTCGGCGAAGATCGTGGGGGCGACGTAGTAGCCCGTGCTCAGCCCGGCCGGCCGCTCGGTGCCGCCGATGACCGGGCGGGCGCCCTCGGCCAGCCCCTTCTCGATGTAGCCGAGCACCCGGTCCCGCTGGGTGGCCGACACCAGCGGGCCGAGCCGGACGCCGTCGGCCATGGGGTCGCCGGGCACGTAGCGCTCGGCGCTCCTGGCCGCCAGCCCGAGGGCCTCGTCGTACACCTCATGCGGCACCAGCATCCTGGTCAGGGCGGTGCAGGTCTGGCCGGCGTTGATGAAGGCCTTGGCGATGCCCACCTTGACCGCGGTGGCCAGCTCGGCGTCGGGCAGGATCACGTTGGCCGACTTGCCGCCCAGCTCCAAGGTGACCCGCTTGAGCGTGGCGGCCGCGATCTCGGCCACCCGGCGGCCGGCGGCCGCCGAGCCGGTGAAGGAGACGGTGGCGATGCCCGGATGGGCGGCGATGGCCTCGCCGGTCACCGGCCCGGTCCCGCTGACCAGGTTGAAGACGCCCGGAGGCAGCCCGATGGCGTCGAAGATGTCGGCCAGCTCGTAGGCCGCGGCGGGCGCGACCTCGCTCGGCTTGAGCACGATCGTGCAGCCGGCCGCCAGGGCGGCGGCCACCTTGGCCACCACCTGGTGCAGCGGGTAGTTCCACGGCGTGATGGCACCGACCACCCCGGCCGGCTCGCGGACGACCAGCGAGTTGCCGACCCGCTCGCCGCCGAAGTCGTAGCCGGACAGCAGGTCGACGTAGCTGGCCAGCACCGCCAGCGGCGTGCCGACCTGGACGCTGCGCGCGAAGGCCAGCGGCGAGCCCATGTCGGCGCTGATGGCCGCGGCGACCGCGTCCGCGCGCTGCTCCAGCAGGTCCCGCGCCGCGGCCAGGAACCCGGCCCGCTCGGCCGGCGTGGTCACCGACCAGGTGGTGAACGCGGCGCTGGCCGCCGCCACGGCCGCGTCGACGTCGGCGGGAGCGCCAGCCGGGACGCGGTCGATGATCGCCTCGGTGGCCGGGTTGACCACGTCGATGCTGGCCTCGCTGGCGGAGGGGACCCACCGGCCGCCGATGTAGTTGCTGCGCATAACCGCATCCTGCCTCATCCGCCCGGGGCGGGCGAGCCTCGCTCCTGACCGGTGAGTCAGGAGAGACGGTTTAATTACGGAGAGTGAGACATTTGTTGGTCAATACGTAATCACACCACTACGTAACGTCCATGATCTGCCAGGAAGCCCTCCGCTGCGTGCGCCTGGGACGTCGCATGCCAAGATCACTTGAAGGCCATCTAGCAGGCAAAACGTTCGTAAGTCCGGGACGCCACCGCAACCCGTGATACAACGCTCTCGATGAGTAACCGAAGCTTCAGTTACGGATCGTGACTGGGACCGGACAATCGAACCGAGGGCAGGCGGATGATTTACCAGACCCCAGACCCGTGGCGACTGGAACGTCGCGGCCCGCAGCACGCGGCTCCTTTCGACACTTCCGCCCCACTGCGGCGGCACGGCGGGCGCGCCTTGCGGCTGATCGTCACGGCGGGGGCGTGGGGAGCGGGGTTATGCCTGGTCATCGGCCTGGTGGCCATGGTGGCTCAGGCCGCCGTGCCGCATCACCCGGCGCGCCCTAGCACGGATGCAGACGCAGGCGGCGGCGCAGCCAAGAACGCGGCCTACGTCCAGTACATCAAGCGGATCAGCGGCACCGGCCTCGGCGGCACGTCGTTTTCGATGGCCGCGCACAGCCGCTGGGAACTGACGTGGTCCTACCACTGCCACGCCGCCGGGAGCCGCGGACACCTGGTGATCAGCGAGCCTGACAACCGCACCGGCGCCAGGGTAAGCGCCGTAGGCGAGGCCGGCCACGGCACCGTCTGGACCTACTCCGACTATCGCGACCACTTGCTGGTGATCGCCAGCGACTGCACCTGGAACGTCCTGGTAGCTGGCCACAGGTGAGCCGGTGACAGCGGACTGACCGCGGACTGACCGCGGACTGACGGCGTACCGGAGCGACCCGGCACGCCGCCAGTCTCGTCAGTCGAAGATCGGGTCCCTGGTCCGGCTGCGCTTCAGCTCGAAGAAGCCGTCGGTCCCGGCCACCAGCAGCACGCCGTCCCACAGCTTCGCGGCCGCCTCACCGCGCGGGATCGGCGAGACCACCGGGCCGAAGATGGAGGTCCCCAGCACCGAGATGATCGGGGTGCCGACCTCATAGCCGACGCGGTCGATGCCGCCGGCGTGCGAGGTCCGCAGGGCCTGGTCGTACTCGGTCGAGTCGGCGGCGTCGGCCAGTTCCGCCGGCAGGCCCGCCTCGGTCAGCGCGGCCTCGTAGGTGGCCCGGCTGCGGTCCAGCTTGTCGTGATGGAAGCGGGTGCCCAGCGCGGTGTAGAGCGGGCCGAGCACCTCGGGCCCGAACTTCTGCTCGGCGGCGATGCAGACCCGCACCGGGCCCCACGCCGTCCGCATCAGCTCCTGGTACTGCTCGGGCATATCGGTGTTGTTCTCGTTCAGCACGGCCAGGCTCATGACGTGCCACCGCACCGCAACGGAGCGGACCTTCTCTACTTCCAGGATCCAGCGGCTGGCGATCCACGCCCATGGGCACAGCGGATCGAACCAGAAATCGACTTCTGTCGGCTGCTGCTCAGCCATGTGTGCACTCCTGCTGGTCGGGGGACTCTAGCTCACCGCAACCGGAGGGTGCCTCTCGTAATTCCTTACTGGGAGTATGGGAACATGCCGGAACGGCAACCCTAGGAGGGCATCGCAGTGTCGAGCAATCTGACGCGCAACGAAGCGCGGGAGCGAGCCCGGCTGCTCACCGTGCAGTCGTACCAGGTCGACCTGGATCTGACCGCCGGAGAGTCCACGTTCGGCTCGGCGACAACGGTGCGATTCACGTGCTCGAATCCCGGCTCGGACACCTTCATTGACCTGACCGCGCCGGAGATCACCGAGATCGTCCTCAACGGGGCCGCGGTGGACCCCGGGGCGTTCAGCGGCCACCGCATCGCCCTGACCGGGCTGGCCGAGAGCAACGAGCTGCGGGTCGTGGCCGCCTGCGCCTACTCGCACACCGGCGAGGGCCTGCACCGGTTCACCGATCCGGCCGACAAGGGCGTCTACATGTACTCCGACCTGGAGACGTTCGACGCCCACCAGATCTACGCCTGCTTCGACCAGCCCGACCTCAAGGCCACTTTCGAGCTGACGGTGATCGCCCAGGACGACTGGGAGGTCATCTCTAACATGGCGCCTGCCGGGGCACCCGAGACCGCGGGCCCGGGCCGCCAGCGCTGGCGCTTCCCGGCCACGCCGCTGCTTCCGACCTACATCACCGCGGTCGCCGCGGGGCCCTACCACGTGGTCCGCCAGGAGCACGACGGCATCCCGCTGGGCATCTTCTGCCGCCAGTCGCTGGCCCAGTACCTGGACCCGGACGAGATCTTCGAGGTCACCCGGCAGGGCTTTGACTTCTATCAGCGCGAGTTCCAGATGCGGTACCCGTTCGGGAAGTACGACCAGCTGTTCGTGCCCGAGTTCAAGGCGGGCGCGATGGAGAACGCCGGCTGCGTGACGTTCCTGGAGAGCTACATCTACCGCTCCCGGGTCACCGACGCGGCCAGGGAGAGCCGGGCGTCGACCATCCTGCACGAGATGGCGCACATGTGGTTCGGCGACCTGGTGACCATGCGCTGGTGGGACGACCTGTGGCTGAATGAGTCCTTCGCCACCTGGGCCAGCACCGTGGCCCAGGCCGAGGCCACCCGGTGGCCCGACGCCTGGACGACGTTCGCGCAGGTGGACAAGGCCTGGGCGTACCGCCAGGACCAGCTGCCCTCGACGCACCCCATCGCCGCCGACATCCCCGACATCGCCGCCGTCGAGGTCAACTTCGACGGGATCACCTACGCCAAGGGCGCGGCCGCGCTCAAGCAGCTGGTCGCCTACGTCGGCCGGGACAACTTCCTGGCCGGGGTGCGGCAGTACTTCGGCGAGCACGCCTGGCAGAACGCCACGCTGACCGACCTGCTCGGCGCGCTGGAGCAGCACTCCGACCGGGACCTGGCCGCCTGGTCCAAGGCCTGGCTGGAGACGGCCGGCATCAACACCATCCGGCCCCAGTTCGAGCTGGCCGCCGACGGGACGTTCAGCTCGTTCAGCGTGCTCCAGGAAGCGCCGGCCAGTCATCCCGTGCTGCGCCCGCACCGCATCGCCATCGGCCTGTACGACCGGACCGACGCCGGGCTGCGCCGCACCCGGCGGGTCGAGCTCGACATCGACGGCGACGTCACCCCGGTGCCCGAGCTGGTCGGCGTGGCCCGGCCGGACCTGGTGCTGGTCAACGACGACGATCTCACCTACGCCAAGATCCGGCTCGACGAGCACTCGCTGCGCAGCCTGATCGAGGCCAGCGGCCGGTTCACCGACTCGCTGCCCGGCGCGATCTGCTGGCTGGCCGCCTGGGACATGGTCCGCGACGGCGAGCTGGCCACCCGTGACTACCTGAGCCTGGTGCTGGCCGGGGTCGACTCCATCACCGACATCTCGGTGCTGCAGGTCGTGCTCCGGCAGGTGGCGGCGGCCGTCCGCCGCTACGGGGACCCCGCCTGGCGGGCCACCGGGCTGGCCGAGTACGCGGCCACCATGCGCGAGCTGCTGCAGGGCGCCGCACCCGGCTCGGACGAGCAGCTGGCCTACGCGGTCGCGTTCACCGAGGCGGCATCGGCGCCGGAGGACCTGGACCTGATCGCCGCGCTGCTGAGCGGCGGCACGGTCATCGAGGGCCTGGCCATCGACACCGACATGCGGTGGCGGCTGCTGCACCGGCTGGTCAGCCGGGGCGCGGCGGGCCACGGGCAGATCAATCAGGAAGTGGACCGGGACCGCACCGACGCCGGCGAGCGGCACGCGGCCGCGGCCCAGGCGGCCATCCCGTCGCCGGAGGCGAAGACAGCGGCCTGGGACGAGATCACCGGCGGCGCCATGGCCAACGCCACGTTCCGCGCGGCGCTGGGCGGCTTCCAGGACATGGACCAGGACGAGCTGCTCGTGCCTTACGCCGGGCGGTACTTCGAGGTCGTGGCCCACATCTGGCGGGACTGGGGCTCGGACATGGCCCAGTACTTCACCGTGGCCGGCTACCCCAGGTCGGTGATCAGCCAGCAGGCCATCGACGAGGCCGACGCCTACATCGAGCGGACCCGCCCGCCGGCGCCGCTGCGGCGGCTGCTCAGCGAGGGCCGCGACGACGTAGCCCGTGCCCTGCGCTGCCGCCAGCGTGACGCCCTGGCCGGCTGATCCGGCCCTGTTAGCGAGTCCGGAACTACCGGGGACTGGCGGCCCGCGCTGTCGCTTGCACGAGCGGCAGCGCGGGCAGTTCCTCGAGCAGCACCGCCCGGCCCGCCTGGTCACACAGCGGGATGCGCCAGTTCGGGTACTCGTCGCTGGTGCCGGGGATGTTCTGGCTCCGGGTGTCGCCGACCGCGTCGGCCAGCGAGACGCCGACCAGCAGCGCGGGCGTCCGGGCCAGGAAGCCGTAGAGCGCCACGGTGAGCTGGTCCAGCGACGGCGGCTGGCCCGGCGGCAGCAGGCCGTGCGCCACCAGGGTGTCCCGCCACGCGGAGACGAGCGCCTCGGACCGCTTCAGTTCCTCGCCCTCGGGGGCGGCGAGCAGGTGCAGCCGGGCCCGCTCCCGCACCTGATCCCCGCTCAGGAACCCGGCGATCGGCGGCACGTCGTGGGTGCCGACGGTGGCCATGCAGGCCCGGCGCCAGTGCTCGGCCCGCAGCGGGGCGCCGTCGGGCTCCTCGGCGAACCACAGCATGGTCGTGCCCAGCACGCCGTGGGTGGCCAGGTAACTACGCGTGGACTCCTCCACCGTGCCCAGGTCCTCCCCGATGGCCACGGCCCCGGCCCGGCCCGCCTGGCCGGCCAGCGCTGCCACGGCGGCGGGCAGGTCATACCGCACGTAGGCGCCGTGGTCGGCGGTCATGCCCGCGGGCACCCACCACAGCCGGGCCAGGCCCATGACGTGATCCACGCGCAGCCCCCCGGCGTTGCGGAAGGTGGCGGCGAACAGCTCGGCCAGCGGCCGGTAGCCACTCGCGGCCAGCCGCTGCGGGTGCCAGGGCGGCTGCATCCAGTCCTGCCCGATCTGGTTGAAGCTGTCCGGCGGTGCGCCGACGCTGACCCCGCGGACCAGCAGATCCTGGTGCGCCCAGGCGTCGGCGCCGCCCGGGTGGACCCCGACGGCCAGGTCATGGATGACCCCGTGGGCCATGCCGGCGTCCCGCGCGGCCTGCTGGGCGGCGGCCAGCTGCTCGTCCGCCAGCCATTGCAGCCAGGCGTGGAACCCGGCCGCCTGGCTCAGGCCGGGCGTGCCGGCGGTCTGCGCCAGGCCCTGGTCACGGTCACGCAGCGGGGCGGGCCAGGTCCGCCAGTCGGGCCCGTGCTCCTGCGCCAGGGCACACCAGCTGGCCCAGTAGGTGAGCTCGGCGCCCTCTCGTTCGCGGTAGGCGTCGAACGCGGCCTGGCGCTGCTGGCTCAGCGGCGCCTGGTAGATCAGCTCCAGGGCGGCGCGCTTGGCCGTCCACACCGCGTCCCGGTCGATCAGGTCGGCGGAGGTGTTCCGGGCCCGCAGGGGCTCGGCCAGGCGCTGGATCTGGTCCCGCCGCGACGCGGCCAGGCGGGCGTACTCGGGGATGTCCTCGACCCGGAGGTAAAGCGGGCTGACGTACCGCCGGGTCATGGGCAGGTACGGCGAAGGGCTGACCGGCGGGACGGGCTCGGCCGCGTGCAGCGGGTTGACGAGCACGAACCCGGCCCCGTGCTCGCGCGCACTCCAGGCGGCCAGCTCAGCGAGGTCCCGCAGGTCCCCGTGCCCCCACGACTCCCGGGACCGCACCGAGTACAGCTGCACGGTAAACCCCCAGCTGCGCTCGCTGGGCACCGGCGCATCACCCGCCCCGGCAACGCCCGGAACACCGCCTCGAGCCGCACCTGGTGCCCCAGCGGCACCCTCCACCGCACCACCGGCCCCAGGCCTCTGCCCCGCCGCACGGTCAGCCCTGGCTGCGGCTGGGTCGACCGGGCCGACCGGGTCGGCTGGGGCGGCTCGGGGCGGCTGACGAGGACTGGGCTAGAGCGGCCAGGATGGCTTCGAGGGTCTCCGGCGGGACATCGACGCGCTGGTGCTGCCAGTTCTCGTAGCTGGTGGTGATGCCGGCGGCCTCCGCGCGCCGGATCAACTCCGGATCAGTCATCCCCCCATGATTTACCTTCCGTGCGCTGTGCCTCATCCGCAGCGGGGGGAAGCTTCATGATCCCGTAGCGTTAGAGGGCTGTGAGCCCGCTAACTCTACGGGATCATGAAGGCCAGCCCCTTTTGTCGGTGCGGGCGAGCATCCTGTGGGCATGCCGACCGATTTACCCCCGGATCTGCGCGAGCTGGCCTGGCTACAGCGGGGCGCGCTGACGACGAGGCAGGCCATCGAGGGCGGTCTGACCATGGACCTGCTCCGCTCCAGGGTCCGCCAGGGGATCTGGCAACGCCCGCACTGCGGGGTCTACGTCGTGTTCTCGGGCCGGCCCGACCGGCAAGCCGCACAGTGGGCGGCGGTGCTGCGCGCGGGCCGGGGCGCCATGCTGAGCTACCACTCGGCCGCCGAGCTGGCTGGACTGGGCGAGCGCCAGGACGGTCTGATCCACGTCACGCTGCCGGGCGACCGGCGCATCAGCAAGATTCAAGGCGTGGCGCTGCACTGGTCCGACCGCGCAGCGCAAGCCTGCCACCCGGCTCTGACGCCGCCGCAGACGCGGGTGGAGGAGACGGTGCTGGACCTGGCCGGCGCGGCCAGCACGGTCGATGACGCCTACGGCTGGGCGGCACGGGCGGTGGGACGGCGGCTGACCACCGAGGCTCGCCTTCGCGATGCCATGGAGTTACGGGCCCGGCTGCGCTGGCGGCGGGAGCTGACCGAGGCTCTCGCCGCCGACACTGCCGGCGTGCACTCCGTGCTGGAGCACCGCTACCTCCGGGACGTAGAGCGGCCGCACCGGCTCCCGCGCGCCCAGCGCCAGGCGCGGGCCAGGGACGACGGCGGCCGGACCCAGTACCGGGACGTGCTCTACGAGGCATACCTGGTCGCGGTGGAGCTGGACGGCCGGGCGGCCCACCCCGGCGACCGGCGCTGGCCGGACATCTACCGGGACAACGCGGCTGCGGCCGGCGGCATCCTGACGCTCAGGTACGGCTGGCTGGACATTACCCAGCACCCTTGCCGGGTCGCGGTCCAGGTCGCCGAGGTGCTGAGGTTACGGGGATACACCGGCGGCCGCGCCTGCTCGGCCGACTGCCCGGTCTCCAAGCCACCAGCCCAGCCCCGAGCCCGAGCCGCGACCGGGCGGTCTAGAGCCGCGTGGCGGCTAGAGACGCTGGCTCGACCGCGGGGTCAGGGCCCGGCCCAGCCATAGGCCGACCACCGCCTGGGCCACCGCGATGAGCAGGGTGAGCGCGATCCCGGCCAGCGCATGCGCCGGGAGCCCCAGCAGCGCGGCGATGGTTCGCGAAGTGGCCCAGACCGGCTGGTGGTGCAGGGCCGGCCAGGCCAGCGCGATGCCCCAGCCGACGACGGCCATGAACACCACCGCGAAGATCATGGCCCGCGCCCGCCAGCCGCCGTACCAGTTGGCCAGCCCGGCCAGCACGCCGACGATGAACGGCGCGGCCCACAGCCCGATGATCGCCCCGCCCCAGATGGCGGCCGCCCCGGCCAGCATGGCCAGCAGCCACAGCGAGGTCCGGCCCTGGTGGTAGCTCCGGGTGAAGCTCGGCCGCATCGGCGCCGGGGGCGCGGCCCCGATGACGCCCTGGGCGCGCAGCCGGCCCAGGCGGTATGAGCCGCGCTTGCCGAGTCGCTTGAGGTCGGTCACGGGGCCAGCACCCACCGAGTCTCCCCCGACCCCGACCCCGACACAGCCGCCGAGCCACCCGAGCCGACCACCCGACCCCGACCCCGACGACCCCGAGCCACCCGAGCCCGCCACCGGCATCGGCAGGTACCGCCCCGCCCACCAGTCCGCGATCAGGTTCTCGTACCACGCCGAGGCCGGGTTCTCGCTCTGCCCGCCGGGATAGATGCCCTCCCCCTGCGGCGTGCCCCGGCGCGTCCAGGTCACGATCATCCGCCAGCTCGGGCCGGCCGTGGACTGCATCCCGCCGTAGGCGCCGTCCGGCGTCCACGGGTCGCCGCCCGATGGCTGCGGCCCGTAGCCCAGCCCGGTGGCCCCGGTCAGCGACGGGAACCGCCGGCTGTGCAGCCGTCCCCAGGACCAGCTCGACGGGGCCCCGCCGAGCTGACGCGCCAGCCCGCTCACCGCGGTCGCGAACGCGGTCCGCATCACCGTGGCCGCGTCCCGCCGCGGCCCGCCCGGCGGCGTGAACGCCGGGTTGTGCTGGTCGCCGCGCGTCCACGAGGCCAGCACCTCGTCCAGGCTGGCCTGGTACGGGTTGATGGTCAGCCCGTCCCGGTCCAGGTGCACCGGGACGTGCTTCGCCGTCCACCAGGGCTGGAACACCGCCGACAGGTAGTCAGCCCAGAACGTGAACCACACCGAGGCGGCCGCCGACTGCGTGGTCATCGCGTCGTTCCAGTGCTTCAGCAGCGCGGCCGCCTGCTGCTGGGCCGAGGTCAGCCCGTGATCTCGCTTCAGCGCGGCCAGCAGGCTGGGCACCATCTGCCTGGCCAGCCCGTCGGTCAGGCTGACCTGGAGCGCGGCCAGCTGAGACGGCCCGGTCGAGGCGTGCCGTTGCAGGTCGGTCAGCTCGGTCCCGGCCCGGTAGCCGGGGTCGAAGGCGTTGGCCGACGTGCCGATGTAGTACGGGTAGGAGTTGCCCACCGGCCGCTGGTTGGCCGACACGATCACGTGGTCCCGCGGGTCGTACGCGCGCGGCACCGCCGCGAACGGGATCACCCCCGCGACGTCGTCGGCGCCGGTGCCCGGCAGCGGCAGCCACGGGTCGCCGTGGCGCACCACCGGGTAGTAGCCCGGCGCGATGGCCCCGATGTGGCCGTGCCGGTCGGCGTAGACGAAGTTCTCCGTCGGCGCCCGCCAGCCCGCCAGCGCCGCCGTGAACTGGGCGAAGTCGCCGGCCTTGTCGATGGCCAGGAACGCGGCCAGGTCCGGCGAGGCCACGCTGCCCATCCAGTCCACCGCCACGGTCTGGCCCGCCGTGGTCATCACCGGGCCGTGCACCGTGATGCTGACGGTGAGGTGGCGCGTCGCCCCGCCGCGCACCGGGATCGTGTAGCGCACCCGCTGCATCCGCCGCCACTGGCCGCGCCAGAAGTACTCGCCCGGCCGGCTCTTGCTCGTCTTCTCGTCGTAGAACAGCGTGGACTGGTTCTGCGTGTCGGTCAGCGACCAGGCGATCGACGCGTTGTGCCCGAGCAGCACCCCCGGCATGCCCGGCGTGCTCACCCCCGACACCGCCAGCCCCGGCGCGCTCAGCGCGACCTGGAACCAGAACGACGGCAGCGTCTGCGGCACGTGCGGGTCGCCCGCCAGCAGGGCGCCACCGCCGGCCGCCTTACCCCCGTTCACCGCCCAGGCATTGGAATCGGGATACTCATGAACCTGCCCTGGCGCCAGTGACCGCACCGCGGCCAGGATCGCCGCCGCGGCCCGCGTCGATTGAGGGCCCGCAACGAGGCGGTTGCCCGGCCCGCCCGCCGCCTGCTGGCGCGCGGTGGCCCGGCCCGCCGCACCCCGCCCCGGCCTGACCGCCGCCGGAAGCCCGGTCGAGGCCGGCGCCGGTCGAGGCCAGCCCGGTCGAGGCCAGCGCAGTCGAGGCCAGCCCGGTCGACGCCAGCCCGGTCGACGCCAGCGCAGTCGAAGTCAGCCCGGTCGAAGTCAGCCCGGTCGAAGTCAGCCAAGCGGCGCGGTCGAGGCCGGCGCAGTCGAGGTCAGCGCGGTCGACGTCAGCGCGGTCGAGGCCGACCCGGCCAGCGGGGCCAGGCCCCGGTGGCGGTAGGGGCCCGGGTCGTAGGGATGCTGCTCACCCGGACCCAGGACCGGGAACCAGGCCATGGTGTCCCGCGCGCCCAGCGACCGCTCCAGCAGCGCGTAGTCCAGCGGCGTGGTGGTGAAGCTCAGCCCCTGGGTGAAGTCGCCCTGGACGACCAGGCTGTCGACCGGAGTCCAGCGCGCCGGGTAGACGCCGGCCAGCGAGAACACGGCCGGCCACTGGTGGCTGGCCCGCACCTGGGCCAGGTAGTCGTTGACCCCACGGGCGTAGGCGACCAGGTCCCTGGCCACCGGGCTGGACCTGGGCATGGCGGCCCATTCCTGGCGTGCGGTTCGCAGCAGGCCAAGGCGCAACTCGAACTGATCCGATGAGACGGCGCCCGGCCCGGCGAGCTGGGCCAGCCGCCCCTCACCGAGGCGCCGTTCGAGATCCATCTGGGTCAGCCGGAAGCGTGCGTGCACGTAGCCGAGCGCCAGGTAGAGGTCGGGGTCGCTGGCCGCGCTGATCGAGGCCAGGCCCTGGCGGGTGAACGAGACCCGGGCCGGCTGGTCCAGCCCGGGCAGCCGCAGCGCCTGGGAGCGCGGGCAGCGTGGCGTCGGCCGCCGAGGCCCAGGCGCCGCGGCCGGGGTCCAGGGCCGGGCCGAGCGCCGGGATGACGTGGTAGCCGGCGCCGAGCAGCACCAGCAGGGCGGCGGACACAACCAGCGCGAGGACCAGGTTGACGATCCGGCGTACCAGGCGGGAGCGCCGCCGGTCCGGCAACACGCGACCACCTCCGCCTCCCGCGTAACCCGCGGATCCCGTACAGCCCTGATGATTGCCTCGCGGACGCGCACGCGCACACTGCGCGCTGGCCGCAGCCCGCGGGCCCGCCGCCGGCGCTGCGCCGGTGTCCGCCGACACAGGCATCGTAGGAGCCCGCGCCGGGTCCCGCACGGACCACCCCGCGTGTTACGGCCACCCGCGTGTCCGGGTTAGCTGGCGCCGGGGTCGCCGGGCCGGCCCGGCTGGCGCGGCAGGTCAGGCTGGGTGTCGGCGGCCGAGCTGGCCGGGGAGGCGCTGGCCGGGGAGGCGGCGGCCGGGGAGGCGGCGGCCGGGGAGGCGGCGGCCGGGCCGGCGGGCTCGAGCACGCTCGCGGCGCCGGCCGCGCCCGCCGCCGCGGCCGCGCTGCCCTCCAGGTGCAGGTGCGGCACGACCGGCTCCAGCCAGCGCGGCATGTACCAGGCGCGCTTGCCGAGCAGCGACATGATCGACGGCACCAGCACCATGCGGACCAGGGAGGCGTCGATCAGCACCGCGAACGCCATGCCGAGGGCCAGCATCTTGACCGTCGGCTCGGTGTTGAGCACGAAGCTGGCGAACACCACGACCATGATCGCCGCGGCGGTGGTGATGACCCGGGCCGTGCCGCCGATGCCGATGGCCACCGAGCGGTGCGCGTCCCCGGTCCGGATCCAGGCTTCGTGGATCCGCGACAGCAGGAACACCTCGTAGTCCATGGACAGCCCGAACACGATGCAGAACACCAGCGCCGGCACGTAGGCCGGGATGGGCAGGGTGGTCGGCAGGCCGATCAGCCCGGCGCCCCAGCCCCACTGGAAGATGGCCACGATGACGCCGTAGGCGGCGCCGATGGACAGCAGGTTGAGGATGGCCGCCTTGGTCGCGATCACCACCGACCGGAACGCCACGGTGAGCAGGATGAACGAGATCGCGACCACGGCCAGGATGAGGTAGAAGATCCGGCTGGTGATGCGCCGGGTGAAGTCCAGCGAGCCCGCGGTGGTGCCGGTCACGTAGGTGGTCACGTGCGACTTGGGCAGCACGGTGTCGCGTAGCGTGTCGACCAGGCTGGTGGTCGCGCCGGCCTGCGGGCGGGTGGTCGGGATCACGTTGAAGACCGCGGTGTTGCCCGGGGAATTCACCGCGGCCGGGCCGACCGAGGCCACGCCCGAGGTGCCGGACACGTTCTTCTGCATGGTCGACAGCAGCGAGGAGGTGGCCGAGCTGGACTGCTTGGGCAGCGCGACGACCACGGTGAGCGGGCCGTTGACGCCGACGCCGAAGCCCTGCTTGATCAGGTCGTAGGCCCGGCGGTTGCTCTGCGAGGTGGGGTTGGTGCCGTTGTCGGGCTGGGCCAGCACGATCGAGAACAGCGGGATGGCCAGCACGACCAGCACCAGCACGGCGGCGATGCCCCACGGCCACGGGTTGCGGCTCACCATGCGACCCCAGCGGGCGAACGCGCTGTGCTCGTGGTGCTCCTCGGTGCTGGCCGCGGTCCGGCGGGCCTGCTCGCGGCTCGAGATGCCCGCCCGCCGCGCCCGGATCCGGTCCGGCAGCGAGCGCACGTTGCCCCGGACCAGGCCCATCAGCGCGGGCGCCATGGTCAGCGCGGCCACCATGGTGATCGTCACGACCAGGGCGGCGGCCAGGCCGAGCGCGCCGACGAACGAGACACCGGAGATGTACAGGCCCAGGATGGAGATCACGACCGTGCTCCCGGCCACCACGACCGCGGCGCCGGAGGTGCTCTCGGCCGCCACGGCTGAGGTGACCACGTCCATGCCCGCGTCGAGCTGCTCCCGGTGCCGGGAGACCAGGAACAGACCATAGTCGACGGCCACCCCCAGGCCCAGCAGCGTGGCGATGGTCGGGGCCGTGGTCGGGAAGGTGAGCACCGAGGCCAGCAGGCCCAGCGCGGACAGCCCGGCCCCGACGCTGAACAGCGCCGAGATCAGCGGCATGGCCGCGGTGATCAGCGAGCCGAACATGAACAGCAGCAGGATCAGCGCGCAGCCCAGGCCGATGGCCTCGGAGGTCTTGTCGCTGCTGGTCTGGCCGATCTGGCCCGCGCCAGCGCCGTAGTCCACGGTCAGGCCGGCCTTGGTGGCCGGGGCCACGGCGTTGTTCAGCCGGTTCAGGTAGTCGGTGCTGAGTGAGTCCGGGTTCACCGACCAGGAGACTGTGGCGTAGGCGATGGTGCCGTCCTTGGACACCAGGCCACTGTTCGAGGACGCGAACGGGCTGGTGGCCTTGATCACGTGCGGCAGCTTGGACACGTTGGTGGTGGCCTGGTCGATCTGGCTGGTATCCCCGGTCAGCGTGCCGTGCTTGGCGTGGAACACGATCTGGCCGCCGTAGCCGCCCTGGGACGCGTAGTCGTTGTTCAGCCGGTTGAGGCCGTTATCCGAGTCGGTGCCGGACACGTTGTAGTTGTTGACGTACGTGCCGCCCCAGACCTGATTGGCGCCGACCAGGCCGCCCAGGATGACCAGCCACGCGACGATGATGAGCCAGTGCCGCCTGGCCGCGAACGAGGCCACGCGTTCCAGCAGCTGGTTCATGCCCCACCCCTCCGGCGCCCCCGGCGCTCTCCGCCGCGCTGCCCAGCACGATGCTGGACCGCCGCGCTGGGCAACAGCGCGGCGGTCCAGCCACTTCGGAGCGTCAGGATGCGGGCGGGCCCGGCCGCCTGTCATCACCCGGCCGGGGTGATGATCAGCGGGCGGCCCGGCTGGCTAGCCCACTCTGGCCTTCTCGCCGCTGGTCAGCTCGTCGCCCGGCCGGGACGGCCGGAAGGCCAGCTTGCTCGGCCACCACATCCACCGGCCCAGGTCCAGGTTCAGCGCCGTGACCAGCACCGACCGCACGATGATGGTGTCCAGCAGCACCCCGAAGGCGACCGCGAAGCCCAGCTCGGCCAGGAAGGTGACCGGCAGCGTGCCGAGCACCGCGAACGTGCCCGCCAGCACCGCGCCCGCCGAGGTGATCACCCCGCCGGTCGCGGCCAGCCCGTTCAGCGCGCCCCGGGCCGCGCCGTGCTGCTGGGCCTCCTCCCGGACCCTGGTCATCAGGAAGATGTTGTAGTCAATCCCCAGCGCGACCAGGAACACGAACACGAACAGCGGGAACGAGGTATCCGCGCCGCCGAAGTGGAACAGGTGGTTGAACACCAGCGCGCTGGCGCCCAGGGCGGCGAAGAACGACAGCACCACGGTGGCGATGAGGATGACCGGCGCGACCACCGCCCGCAGCAGCAGGCCGAGGATCAGGAACACCACGATCAGGATGAACGGGATGATCACCTCGCGGTCGTGGGTGGCCGCCTGGCGGACGTCCAGGTTGATCGCGGTCGTGCCGCCCACCAGGGCGTGCCCGCCGGGTACCGCGTGCACCGCGGTGCGGACGTCGCCGATCGTGGTGTAGGCGGCCTGGCTGTCCGGGGCCGAGGTCAGCGTCCCGGACAGGAACACGTGGCCGTCCCGGACCACCGGCGGCGTCACCTGGGTGATGCCCGGCGTGTGCCGCGAAGGCCGACCTGATCGCTGGCGCCGCCGACGGGCTGCCGACCACGATGACGGGCTGGCCCGCGCCGGCCGGGAAGCTGCGGTCCAGCACCTGCTGGCCGACTACCGAGCTGGGGTGCCCGCGGAACGACTCGGCATTGGTCAGGCCGCTGGCCTTCAGGCCCAGCGAGCCCAGGGCCAGCGCCCCGAGCACCACCGCGGTGGTGATCCAGACGACCCGCGGCCGCACCGCGATGGACCGCCCCACCCGCGCCCAGACGCCGCGGGTGGTGGGCTCGGCCGACCCGTAGGCCGGCCGCACCGGCCAGAAGATCCACCGGCCGAAGATCACCAGCAGCGCGGGCAGCAGCGTCATCATGGCGATCAGCGCGACGCCGACCCCGATGGCCAGCACCGGGCCCATGCCCTTGGTCGAGTTCAGCTGGGCCACGCTCAGCGTGAGCAGGCTCAGGATGACCGTGCCCGCGCTGGCCAGGATGGCCGGGCCGGCCCGGCGCAGGGCCACCGCCATGGCCTCGTGGCGGTCGGAATGCCGGCGCAGTTCCTCTCGGTACCGGGCCGTCAGCAGCAGCGCGTAGTCGGTGCCCGCGCCGAACACCAGCACGTACAAGATCCCGGCGGTCTGCGCGTTGACGGTCAGGCCGGCGTGCGCCGCCAGCAGGTAGATGAGCGCCTGGGCCGCGGTCAGCGAGATGCCGGCCGACAGCACCGGCAGCAGCCACAGCACCGGGCTCCGGTAGGTGATCAGCAGCAAGATGATGACCACCGCCAGCGTGGCGTACAGCAGCGTGCTGTCGATCCCCTTGAACGCCTTGGACGAGTCGGCCGCCGTGCCCAGCGGCCCGGCGATGTAGATGGCCGCGCCGTGAGCGTTGCTCTGCGCGATGGACGCGAAGCTTCCCGGCCTCCGTGCCAGCCTGGTTCCAGCCGTTCTTGCCCAGGTTGACCGGCACCACCGTCTCGATGGCCCGGCCGTCCCTGGCCACGATCGGCCCCTGGATCTCGCTCGCGACCACGCCGTGAACCGTCGCGAAGCGCTGGGCGTCGGCGGTCGCCTTGGCCTTGTCGGCGGCGGTCAGGCCGGACGGCCGCGAGTAGACCACGACGCCGGGGAAGATGTTCGGCGACTGAAAGCTGGACTGCAGGTTCAGGACCTTCGTCGACTCCGCCTTGGCCGGCAGCCAGGCCTGCGAGTCGTTCTTCTCGGCGCCGGTCAGCTTGCTGGCCAGTGGCCCCAGCGCCACGACCACGATGACCCAGAAGACGAGGATCAACCATTTGGTCCGGCGCCCGCTGGGCAGGCGCATGATCGAGCGGGCTGTGTTCATCGGGATCCCCCAGGATCGGCAGTTCGCTCTGCGGCCAGGTGCCCCGCACCCGCCGCGACTCGGGGATTAAGATATATCTCATCCGCTGCCGCCAGCAAGAGATATATCTCGTTCTGGTGCTAAGCCACCGCTCGCCGCCTCTGCGGCACCCCGTCCCTGGCGACCCTACGAACTCGGCTTTCCCCGGGTCAAAGTCTTTTCAGCGTCGGCTGCATCGTGGGTGTCACAGGACCCACGCCTGATCATCCTGCGCACCCCAGCCAATGTGGCGCGTGGTGACTGCGGGGCCCGGGGTGCTTGCCGGCCGCGGCGAGCACGCGACGGGGCGCGGCGAGCGCGGAGGCGCGGAGAGCGCGAAGGGGTGCGGGGAGCGCAGGCACAGCTACGGGACGCGGAGAGCGCGAAGGGGTGCGGGGCACGCAGGCACGCGACGAGGCGCGGAGAGCGCGACGGGGCACGGGCACGCAGGCACGCGACAGGCGCGGCGAGCGCGGCTACCAGATCTCGGGGTGGCGGTCCTTCCAGGGGCGGGCCGCCTCGAGCTGGGCGGACAGCGAGATCAGCGTGCCCTCGTCGCCCATCCGGCCGGCCAGCATGACGCCGATGGGCAGCCCGGCCTCGGTCCAGTGCAGCGGCACGTTCACGGCCGGCTGACCGGAGACGTTGTACAGGGCCGTCCACGGCGTGAACCGCTTCTGCCGCTCGAAGTTCTCGGCCGGCTCGACCTCGTCGAAGTAGCCGACCGGGACCGGCGGCAGGGCCAGGGTCGGGGTGAGCACCGCGTCGTAGTTGCTCAGCGTGGCCACCGCGGGCCGGGTGATGGCCTGGAGGTAGCCCTGGGCCATCATCAGGTCGGTCGCCTTCAGCTCCAGGCCCTTGCCGCGCAGGTACCTGGTCAGCGGCAGCAGCTCGTCCTCCTGGTCCGGGCCCACCGGAGCCAGCGTGGCCATGGCGTACCACAGGGTCACGAACGACGGCACGGCGTCGGGCCCGAACGGCAGCTCGATGTCGATGATCTCGTGGCCCAGCGACTCCAGCAGCGCGCTGGCCTCCTCGTAGGCGGCCACGCAGTCCGGGTGGACCACGGCGCCCTCGACCGCGGTGGTGAGCGTGCGGGCGATCCGCAGCCGGCCGGGCTCACGGCCGACGTAGCCGAGGAACGTCTCCCCGGCCGGCAGCGGCGGCTGGGTGTACATGTCGCCGGGGTAGTTGCAGGTCATCACGTCGAGCAGCAGCGCCGCGTCGGCCACCGTGCGGGCCAGCGGGCCGTCGGTGCCCAGGCCCGACAGGTCCGGCACCAGCGGGCCGCCGGAGATCCGGCCGCGGGTCGGCTTGATCCCGAACAGCCCGCACACGCTGGCCGGGATCCGGATCGAGCCGCCGCCGTCGCTGCCCTGGGCCGCCGGGGCCAGCCCGGTGGACACGGCGGCGGCCGCGCCGCCGCTGGATCCGCCGGCCGACCGGCTCAGGTCCCACGGGGTCCGGGCGGGCGGGCCGATCTTGGTCTCGGTGTAGCAGGGCAGCCCGAACTCCGGCGTCGCGGTCTTGCCGGTGATCACGATCCCGGCCTTGCGCAGCTCGGCGACGACGTAGTCGTCCTCGGGAGCGACCATGTCGGCGTAGGCCGTGCTGCCCAGGGTCATCCGCACCCCGGCGACCATGTTCAGGTCCTTGATCGGGATCGGCACGCCGGTCAGCGGGGGCAGCGGCACGGCGGCGCCGTTCTTGCGGGCGGCCGCGACGGCCTTCTCCGCGGCCGCGGCCTGCTCGCGGGCCAGCTCGTGCGTCACCGTGTAGAACGCGCCGACCTGCTCATTCAGCCGGTCGATGCGGTCCAGGTAATGATCGGTAATCTCGACGGGGGACAGCTGCCCGTCCCGGATCGCTGCTGCCTGCTCGGTCACCGTAAGGTCATGAATGTCGGCCACGAACCGAACAGTAGAACGTGACCGCCTGCCCGGTCTATGCCGGGGCCCGGTCCGGTGGTCCGGCCCGGTTCGGGTCGTTCCGCCGGATCCGGGCTCAGACGACGAGCTTTGGTTACTGGTGGTCACCATGGTCACGGCTCAATTACTCTGAGGCACGTGGACCACGAGACCGGGCCCGATACACGGCCAATCGGTCGGGTGGTGCCGGGCCGGGACCCCGCCATTCCCGAGCCAAACCGCGCCGCCCCTGGCGGCAGCGCGCCCTGGCCCGCCGACCTGGCCCGCCCCGATCCGCCCGAGCCCGCCGGGCCCGCGGGACCGGGCCTGCTGGCCGACCCCCGCGTGCCGGTCTGGATCCGGCGGACCATCTTCGCCCTGGTCGTGGGCGGCGCGCTCACGCTGTGGCAGGACTGGCGCTGGGGACTGACCGCGGCCGCCCTGATCGCCATTGTCGACACCGTTTACCAGTCCAAGGCCATGTCGCCGATCCCGGCCGACGTGCGGGCCCTTTCCGCGCGGCGGCGCACCCGGCACCGGCTGGCCATGCTGCGGCCGTCCGGCTACCTGGCCCTGCACGAGCGGGCCATCCCCGGTACCGACTCGATCATCGATCACCTGGTCATCGGCCCGGCCGGGGTGTTCGCCGTCGACTCCGAGCGGTGGGACCGCCGTCTGCCGGTCCGCACCACGGCCGGCGGCAAGGGTGCCAGCGGCGTGCTGTACCACGGCCCGTTCAGTCAGTCCCCGCGGCTGGCCCACGCGCGCTGGGAGGCGGCCATGGCGGCCAGCCTGATCGGCGCCGAGCTGGGCCAGGAGATCGACGTCAGCGCGGTCATGGTGATCTACGGCCCGACCGTCCCGTGGGGCGTGGCCACGCTGCGGGACGTGGACGTGTTCAGCGGCAGCCGGATCCGCAAGTTCTTCCGCCGGCAGAAGCGCCAGGCCCGCGGCCACCGCCTGGGCGAGGACGAGATCGACGAGATCTACGCCGCCGCCGAGCGAGTCCTCCCCCCGGCCGACTAGGGCGTGTCTCGTAGATCACGCTCGGCGGAGCGGCCCGCGGTGCCGGGAACGACGTGGTTGTTGCTGCCACGTCGTTGTAGCGCAATGCCAGGAACTTAAGGCGGTTTGTCTGGCTGTTTTGGGGGGTGTGCGGGCTGGTCAGTGGTGGTGGGTGTGGTCGGGCGGGGGGTGGTGATGGTGAGGGTGTACCTGCCGCGTTGTGATATGGGTCCGCTGTGGTTGTGCCGGGAGGGGTAGGGGGAGGATGGCCTGGTCACTGCGCGGGGGCTGATGCGGCCGTCGCGGCGGGGGATGAGGCAGGTCAGGATCTCGGCTTCGGTGGCGGCTAGCGCGGCGGTGGTGCTGGCGCGGGCGGCGGGGATGGTGCGGCGGATGGCGTGCAGCGTGGCGGTGAAGGAGATCCGGCCGGGGTCCAGGCCGGCGCCGGCGGCGGCGCGGGCGATGATGACGCGGATCGCCTGGTAGATGATCAGGTAGGCCCATAGTTCCTGGCGGGCCAGGTCGGGGGTCTGGCCGCGCAGGACGCGGCCGGGTCCGCGCAGGTAGGTCTTGAATTCCCGGTACCCGGTCTCGGCTGCCCACCGCCGGGCGTACCCGGCAGCGAGCTCGGCGGCGGGGCAGGCCCGCCAGTCGGTCAGCGTGGTGAGGTGGCGGTACTGCTCGGTGCGGGCCTGGCCGTCATCGGTGGTGATGGTGAGGGCGTACTGGATGACCCGGGCGGTGATGCCGGGCAGCGGCCCGGTCTGTGGCGGGAGCTTGCTGCCGCGGCGGCGGCGCATGCCGTTCCTGGCCAGCCGGGCCCGCACCGCCCGGGGGTCATTGATGTGGGTGAGCCAGGACCCGTCGGGCAGTTCGGCCACGACGGGCAGGTGCATGCTGCCCTTGACCCGCCACAGCAGGTCCGCGCCGGTGCCGGCCGCCGCCTGCCACAGGTCATAGCCGTAGAAGTTCCGGTCGGCGAGCAGCAGCATGCCCGGGCGCAGGCTGCCCAGCAGCTCGCGGGCCAGGGCCTGCTCGCCGGTGCCCTTGCCGCGCACCGGGCCGAGCGCCGCGCCCAGCAGCGCCCGGGTGCCGCACGCCACCAGCGTGACCAGGCGCAGCTGCGGGTAGCCGGCGGCGGCCTGCTGCTCGTCTGGCCTGCTGGCCGCAGAGCGCTTCGGGCCCCGCCCGGGCTTGCCGAACGCGGCCGTGTTCGGCGGGGTGTTCCCGGCGGCGACGGTGGTCCCGTCCCGGGCCACCGCCAGCAGCCCGCAGACATGCGACCACCGCGCCTGCCCGGCCAGGACGCCCGGGCACAGCCGGCGGAACAGCGACTCCAGCGGCTCTTCGCCGATCCGGCGGCGCACCGCGGTCAGCGCGGTCGTGGCCGGGACCTGCCAGCCGGCCGCGGCCAGCCCGGCCTCCAGCCCGGACGTCAGCTCCCGCAGCACCTGCCCGTACGGCAGATGACTGAACAGGCACAAGCCCAGCACGAAATACACCCCGAGCCGGGACGGCAGCGACCGCAGCCGCCTCTCCCGCGCCTGCCCGGCGCCCACTGCCTCATCCACCAGGCCAGGCGCGACCACCCAGGTCAGCACCCCGATCCCGGCCCGGGCAAGAACCCGTCCCCGGCGTGACGACCAGCCCCGCGACGTGACAGCATGAACAGGCAACGAAGCTCCTCGCTGCGAACGGATGATCTAGGCAATCGCCGTTCTAGCGGGAGCTTCGTCGCATTCCGGGCAGCCACGCCGACCGCGCCAGCACCCGTGACCCAGCCGTGACACCCCTTAAATTCCTGGCATTGCGTTCTAGCGACGTGACAGCAACAACCACGTCGCTGGCGGGGGGCGGTCCGAATTACGGCGGTGCCGTGCCCTGGGTTCCGGTCCGCCGCTGGCGAGCCGGATGAGCTGGCCGGGGCGCGAGTGGCGCGGGTGGCTTCACGGGCTGCCCCGGCTCCCTGGCCGCGTGCCTGACCATGATCTGCGCGATACGCCTTAGCCGGGCCCGCACGCCTGGGCTGGCCGGCGTGCCGGGCAGGCCCCGGGGTTTGGCTGGCGCGCGCGCGACCTGGCCGGCGTGCCGGGCAGGCCGCGCGCCCGACTAACCTGTGACCCTCGGTTACTTGGTCGGAGGGCGGGCTGTGGCGGCGTTGAAGGACTGGGTGGCGGGTGCTCGGCCGCGCACGCTGCCCGCGGCGGTCGTGCCGGTCGTGGTGGGATCCGGCGTCGCGGCGGGCTACGACCGCTTCTCGCTCTGGCGGGCGGCCCTGGCCCTGGTCGTGGCCCTGGCCCTGCAAGTCGGGGTCAATTACGCCAACGACTACAGCGACGGGATCCGCGGCACCGACGAGGTGCGGGTGGGCCCGGTCCGGCTGGTGGCCTCCGGGCTGGCCCGGCCCCGGCAGGTGCTGGTTGCCGCGCTGGCCTCGTTCTTCGTCGCCGGCGTGGCGGGCCTGGTGCTGGCCGCGGTGACCTCGTGGTGGCTGCTGCTGGTCGGGGTGGCCGCCGTGGCCGCGGCCTGGTTCTACACCGGAGGCAGCCGGCCCTACGGCTACCGCGGGTTCGGCGAGGTCTCGGTGTTCGTGTTCTTCGGCCTGGTCGCCGTGGTCGGCACGGCCTACGTGCAGACCCGTGAGCTGACCTGGCTGGAGCTGGCCGCCGCCGCGCCGGTGGGCCTGCTGGCCTGCGCGCTGCTGATCATCAACAACCTGCGCGACATTCCCACCGACCGGGAGACCGGCAAGCGGACGCTGGCCGTGCTGCTCGGCGACCAGCGCACCAGGGCGCTGTACACCAGCTGCGTGCTGGTCCCGTTCTGCGTGGCCGCGGCGCTGGCCCCGGTCGCGCCGCTGTGCCTGGCCGCGCTGGCCGCCGTCCCGCTGGCCTTCGCGCCGGTCCGGCTGGTCCGCCAGGGCGTCACCGGCCGCGCACTCATCTCCGCCCTGGGCCAGACCGGCCGCCTTCAGCTCGCCTTCGGCGCCCTGCTCACCCTGGGCCTGGCCATCCGCTAGACCGCGGACCAGCTACCTGGTGTCCTCGGCAGCGGTGTCGGCAGCGGTGTCGGCGTCGGCGTCGCTTGAGGACCTCGGGGATGGGTTCGGCGCCGCCCAGGATCTCGGGCACCGGGTCGGCCGCAGTCGCCTGCGCGACCAGGCCGGCCTGGCTCAGCGCCGCACGGACCGGATCGGCGCCGGGCAGGGCGCCAGCCGGCGCGGCCCCGTTGGGCACCTGCGGCACGGCAGGCGCTGGAGCTACGGGCTGCTCGCCGTCGCGCGACCGCGGCACTCCGCGCCGCCGGGACCGCGGCTCCCGGCGCTCACCGCCTCCAGCCGCGTCGCCAGGACCAGCCGCCCGGCGGCCGGCGCCGTCGGCCCGGGCCGCGCCGGGCTGGCCGTCGCCGGGCTGACCGTCCGCAGGGCTGAACGCGCTGCCCAGGGCCTTGAGGGCGCCGGTCAGCTCGCTGGGGATCATCCAGACCGTGCTGCCGGGGCCCTGGGCCAGCTGCGGCAGCGTCTGGAGGTACTGGTAGGCCAGCAGCTTGGGGTCCGGGTCGCCCGCGTGGATGGACTCGAAGACGGTGGAGATGGCCTGGGCCTGGCCCTCGGACCGCAGGATCGCGCTCTGCTTGTCGCCCTCGGCGCGCAGGATGGTGCCCTGCTTGTCACCGTCCGCGGTCAGGATCTGGGACTGGCGGACGCCCTCGGCGGTGAGGATCGCGGCCCGCTTCTCCCGCTCGGCGCGCATCTGCTTCTCCATGGCGTCCTTGACGCTCTGCGGCGGGTCGATGGCCTTGATCTCGACCCGGGTGACCCGGATGCCCCATTTGCCCGAGGCGTCGTCGAGCACCCCGCGCAGCATGGTGTTGATCTGGTCGCGGGAGGTCAGGGCCTGCTCCAGGTCCATGGACCCGATGACGCTGCGCAGCATCGTCGCGGTGAGCTGCTCGACGGCCTGGATGTAGTCGACGATCTCGTAGTCCGCCGCCCGCGGGTCGGTCACCTGGAAGAACAGCACCGTGTCGATGGTCACGACCAGGTTGTCCTCGGTGATGACCCGCTGGCCCTGGAAGGAGACCACCTGCTCACGCAGGTCGATCAGCGGCTTGACCCGGTCGACCAGCGGGATGACGAAGTTCATCCCCGGCTCCAGGGTCTTGCGGTAACGGCCCAGCCGCTCCACGTTCCTCGCCTTGGCCTGGGGCACGATCCGCACCGTGCGCGTGGCGACCAGCAGTACCAGCAGCACGATGACCGCACCGGCGATCGCGATCGGGTCCATCGCGGCTACTCCCTCGGGTACACGAGCGCTGTCGCGCCCTCGATGTGCAGCACGTCCACTCGCGTGCCAGCCGGGATGACGAGCGTCTCGTCGTAAGGCCGGGCCGTCCAGACGTCGGCGCCGATGCGGACCCGGCCGCCGTCGGCGCTGACCTCCTCGGTGACCGTGGCCGAACGGCCGACGAGCGCGGCGGTCCCGCTGCGCAGCAGGGGCGGCTGCTTGACGTGGCGCATGGCGAGCGGCCGGGCCACGCCCAGGCCGACCGCGGAGGCGACCGCGAAGGTGCCGAACTGGAGGGCCAGCGGCGCCCCGGCGGCGCCCGCCACGGCAGCGAAAAGTGCGCCGACGGCGACAAGGCCGAACGCGAGCGTCACGGTGACGATCTCGACCGCGCCCAGCACCGCGGCGATGATGAGCCAGACGATCCAGGTTCCCACCGCAGCGCTCCGATAGCGAAACGTCATTCAGCTATACCTCGACAGTAACTCCGACTCCGCTGTTTGTGCAGTCCGGCTCGCGTAGGACCATGGACTGACCGACGTCACGGAGGTCTGGACATGGCCGCAATCACAGAGCCGTCCTACAGCCACGGCATCTACCCCACCGCCCTGATCGGCGAGACCATCGGCACCAACCTGCGCGAGGTCGCCACGGCGTTTCCGGGGAACGAGGCGCTGGTGGACGTGCCGTCGGGGCGGCGCTGGACCTACGGCCAGCTCGACAGCGACACCGACGCCGTGGCGCTGGGGCTGCTGGGCCTGGGCATCGGCCAGGGCGACCGGGTCGGGATCTGGGCCCCGAACTGCGCCGAGTGGGTGCTGACTCAGTACGCGACGGCCAAGATCGGGGCCATCCTGGTCAACATCAACCCGGCCTACCGCAGCCACGAGCTGGGCTACGTGCTGGGCCAGTCGGGCGTCCGGCTGCTGGTCAGCGCGGAGAGCTTCAAGACCAGCGACTACCGGGCCATGGTCGAGGAGGTCCGCGGCGGCGGCGGACTCGACGGGCTGGAGCGGGTCATCTACATCGGCACCCAGGACTGGGACGACCTGGTGGCGGCGGGGTCGGTGACGCTGGCCGAGGGCGGCGAGGCCGAACTCCAGCGGCGCGGGGACGCACTGGCCTTCGACGATCCGATTAACATCCAGTACACCAGCGGGACCACCGGCTTCCCCAAGGGCGCCACGCTGTCCCACCACAACATCCTGAACAACGGGTTCTTCGTCGGCGAGGGCTGCCGGTACACCCCGGCCGACCGGGTCTGCGTGCCGGTGCCGTTCTACCACTGCTTCGGCATGGTGATGGGCAACCTGGGCGCCACCACGCACGGGTCCTGCATCGTGATCCCGGCCCCCGGCTTCGACCCGGCGGCCACGCTCGCGGCGGTGGAGGCCGAGCGCTGCACGTCGCTGTACGGCGTGCCGACGATGTTCATCGCCGAGCTGGCGCTGCCCGACTTCGGCCGGTATGACCTGACCTCGCTGCGCACCGGCATCATGGCCGGCTCGCCGTGCCCGGTCGAGGTGATGAAGCGCGTGGTCAGCGAGATGCACATGGAGCAGGTGACGATCTGCTACGGGATGACCGAGACGTCCCCGGTGTCCACCCAGACCACGGCGGACGACGACATGGAGCGGCGGGTCTCCACGGTGGGCCGGGTCGGGCCGCACCTGGAGGTCAAGGTCATTGACCCGGAGACCGGCCTGGTGCTGCCGCGCGGCGCCAACGGCGAGCTGTGCACCCGCGGGTACTCGGTCATGCTCGGCTACTGGGACGAGCCGGAGAAGACCGCTGAGGCGATCGACGCGGCCCGGTGGATGCACACCGGCGACCTGGCCGTGATGGACGAGGCCGGCTACCTGAACATCGTGGGCCGGATCAAGGACCTGGTCATCCGGGGCGGCGAGAACGTCTACCCGCGCGAGGTGGAGGAGTTCCTGTACCGGCACGAGGCGATCGAGGACGTCCAGGTCGTCGGGGTGCCGGACGCCAGGTACGGCGAGGAGCTGTGCGCCTGGGTGAAGCTGCGGCCCGGGGCCGAGCTGAGCGCCGAGGCAGTCCGCGAGTTCTGCCAGGGCCAGATCGCGCACTACAAGATCCCCCGCTACGTGCGGTTCACCGACGCGTTCCCGATGACCGTGACGGGCAAGGTGCAGAAGTTCAAGATGCGCGAGACCTCGGTGACCGAGCTCGGGCTGGAGGCGGCCAGCGGGGAGGCGACCGCCTGAGCGGGGGCCCGGTACGGGCATGTCATAGTTGCGCTGGAGGCCCGGGCGCCAGGCACGGGGAGGGCAGACAGCATGTTCGGACACAAGTGGGAGCCCGCGCTGGGCACCATCACGGGCGTCGAGCCGGACCCGCGCCATCACGACAGCCGGTGTACCTGGTCGACGTGCCGCTGGACGGCCGCGGCGGGCTGCGCGCCCGGCTCGCGCCGACCCGCTCGATGAGCCCGGACCTGCCGCCGGGCACGCAGGTCAAGGTGGAGGTCAACGCCAAGACCGGCGAGGTGCGGTTCGACGCGGACCCGGTGGAGGGCCTCTCGCCGGGGCAGATCGACCCGCCGGGCGGTGCTGACTGGGCGGGCGGCGCTGACTCGCCTGGCGCTGCCGACTCGCCTGGTACCGACTCGCCGGGCAATGCCGACTCGCCGGGGGCCGGCGCGCCGGGCGACGTGAACGTGACGGTGAACGTCGCCGAGGACGCTCCGCGGCCCTGGGGGACGTGGCCGAGATCGTGCGGCGGCTGGGCGGCGAGACGGCAGGCAGCGCGGTGGCGGCGGCGCTGGCTAATATGCTGGCCCCGCCAAAGGGCTCGGAGCAGCCGGTGGGCCCGGAGCAGCCGGGCAGCCCGGAGCAGCCGGGAACATCGGGGACGCCGGGGGCGACCGAGGGTCAGGCGAGCGCCGGCGATCCGGGGCTCCGGGTGGTGAGCGGGGCCGAGGCGGCGGAGTTCATGCGGGAATTCTTCGGCGGGAGCCCGCCGGCGGGTGAGCGGCCGACCGACGAGGGCTGAGCGCGGACCGGGTCGTCGATCAGCGCGGGGCGGCACCAGCCCGGGCTGAGGACGGTCGGCGGGGACGACAGTGCGTTATCGAGCTCAATGGAGGTTCTCGTGAGCGTGGCCAGCCAGCGGGCCAGTGACAGCGGGCCGGTCGCCGGGTCGCTGACCCGGCGGGACGTGGCGGAGGTGGCCGAGCGGATCGGCGGCTACGTCCGGCGCACGCCGGTGGTGACGGTGGACCTGGCCGACTTCGGCCTGCCGCCGGGGCCGCTGACGCTGAAGCTGGAGCAGCTCCAGCACTCGGGCTCGTTCAAGGCCCGCGGGGCGTTCACGAACCTGCTGCTGCGGGAGATCCCGGCGGCGGGCGTGGCGGCGGCCTCGGGCGGCAACCACGGGGCGGCGGTGGCCTACGCGGCGGGCGTGCTCGGGGTGCCGGCCCGGATCTTCGTGCCGGAGGTGTCCTCGCCGGCCAAGATCAGCCGGATCCGCGGCTACGGCGCCGACCTGGTGGTGGAGGGCGCGACGTACTCGGACTCGTTCGCGATCAGCCAGCGCTGGATCGCGGAGAGCGGCGCGCTGCCGGTGCACGCCTATGATCACCCGCAGACGATCCAGGGCGCGGGCACGACCGGGCTGGAGTTCCTGGCCCAGGCGCCGGAGGTGACCACGGTGCTGGCCGCGATAGGCGGCGGCGGGCTGCTGTCAGGCATCTGCCTGGCCTGCTCGGACACTGTCCGGGTGGTGGGCGCGGAGCCGGAGGGCGCGCCGACGATGACCGACGCGCTGGCGGCGGGCCGCCCGGTGGACGCCCCGACGGGCAGCGTGGCGGTGGACTCGCTGGCGCCGCGCCAGGTGGGCGAGCTGACGTTCGAGATCATCTCGCAGCGGGCGCACGCGGTCGTGCTGGTCAGCGACGAGGCGATCGGTGAGGCGCAGCGGCTGCTGTGGGAACGGCTGCGGATCGTGGCCGAGCCGGGCGGGGTGACGGCGCTGGCCTCGGTGCTGTCGGGGCGGTACCGGCCGGAGCCGGGCGAGCACCTGGGCGTGGTGGTCAGCGGGGCCAACACGACGGCGGTGGACTTCAGCCGCTGAGCCGGGCGGCCACACGAGCGGCGACACGGGCGCGACACGGGCGGGCGCGGATTTGGGGCGCGGCGGCGTCCTGCGCCATGCTGGCTGTCGCCAGCACCCGCTAGCACCTCGCTAGCTCCCTGCGATGGAGCCGGTCATGACCCTCATCGAGCAGCTGCCCGCGACCGCGGACCCGGATCCGGTGTTCGCGGCCTTCGCCGACTGGTCGGCGGGCCAGGGCCTGACCCTGTACCCGCACCAGGAGGAGGCGCTGATCGAGCTGGTCACGGGCACCAACGTGATCCTCAGCACCCCGACGGGGTCGGGCAAGAGCCTGGTGGCCATGGGCGCGGCGTTCGCGGCGCTGGCCCGCGACGAGGTGACGTTCTACACCGCGCCGATCAAGGCGCTGGTGTCGGAGAAGTTCTTCGCGATGATCAGCGCGTTCGGCGCGGAGAACGTCGGGATGATGACCGGCGACGGCAGCGTCAACGCCTCGGCGCCGATCATCTGCTGCACGGCCGAGGTGCTGGCCAACATCGCGCTGCGCGACGGCGAGCAGGCCGACGTGGGCCTGGTGGTCATGGACGAGTTCCACTTCTACGCCGACCCGGAGCGGGGCTGGGCGTGGCAGGTCCCGCTGATCGAGCTGCCGCAGGCTCAGTTCCTGCTCATGTCGGCCACGCTGGGCGACGTCAGCCGGTTCGAGAAGGACCTGACCCGGCGCACCGGCCGGCCCACGGCGGTGGTCAAGTCGGTGGAACGGCCGGTTCCGCTGGTCTACGACTACGCGATGACGCCGCTGCACGAGACGGTGACCGGGCTGCTCACCACGAGCCAGGCGCCGGTCTACATCGTGCACTTCACCCAGGCGGCGGCGATCGAGCAGGCCCAGGCGCTGATGAGCATCAACGTGAGCACCCGGGCGGAGAAGGACTCGATCGCCGAGCTGATCGGCAACTTCCGGTTCGCGGCCGGGTTCGGCCGCAAGACGCTGTCCCGGCTGGTCCGGCACGGCATCGGGGTGCATCACGCGGGCATGCTGCCCAAGTACCGGCGGCTGGTCGAGACGCTGGCCCAGGCCGGGCTGCTCAAGGTGATCTGCGGCACGGACACGCTGGGCGTCGGCATCAACATGCCGATCCGCACGGTGCTGTTCACGGCGCTGTCGAAGTACGACGGCACCCGGGTGCGGCTGCTCACCGCGCGGGAGTTCCACCAGATCGCGGGCCGGGCCGGGCGGGCCGGGTTCGACACCACCGGACGGGTCGTGGTGCAGGCGCCCGAGCACGTAGTCGAGAACGAGCGGGCGCTGGCCAAGGCGGGCGACGACCCCAAGAAGCGGCGCAAGGTGGTGCGCAGGAAGCCGCCCGAGGGCTCGGTGGGCTACGGGCTGCCGACGTTCGAGCGGCTGGTGTCGGCCGAGCCGGAGCCGCTCAAGTCCAGCTTCAAGGTCACCCACGCGATGCTGCTCAATGTCATCGCGCGGCCGGGCAACGCGTACGCGGCGATGCGCCACCTGCTGACTGACAATGACGAGGACCGGACCGCGCAGCGCAGGCACATCCACCAGGCCATCGCGATCTACCGGGCGCTGCTGGCGGGCGGGGTGGTGGAGCGGCTGGCCGAGCCGGACTCCGAGGGCCGCTGGGTCCGGCTCACGGTGGACCTCCAGGACGACTTCGCGCTGAACCAGCCGCTGTCCCCGCTGGCGCTGGCGGCCATCGAGCTGCTGGACCGGGAGTCCCCGGTGTACGCGCTGGACGTGCTGTCGGTCATCGAGGCCACGCTGGACAACCCGCGGCAGGTGCTTTCGGCCCAGCTGTTCCGGGCCCGTGGCGAGGCCGTGGCGGCGATGAAGGCCGAGGGCATCGAGTACGAGGAGCGGATGGAGCTGCTGGAGGCGGTCACCTACCCGATGCCGCTGGCCGACCTGCTGGAGGGGGCCTACAACATCTACCGGCGCGGCCACCCCTGGGTGGCCGACCATGAGCTGGCGCCCAAGGCGGTGGCCAGGGACATGTTCGAGCGGGCCATGAGCTTCACCGAGTACGTGAGCTTCTACAGCCTGTCCCGCTCGGAGGGCCTGGTGCTGCGCTACCTGGCCGACGCGTTCAAGGCGCTGCGCCAGACGGTGCCGGAGGAGGCCAGGACCGAGGAGCTGACGGACCTGATCGAGTGGCTGGGCGAGCTGGTCCGCCAGGTGGACTCCAGCCTGATCGACGAGTGGGAGCGGCTGCGCAACCCGGAGGCGGAGGCGGCGGTCCAGATGGACGAGGTGCCGCCCGCGGTGACCGGCAACCGGCGCGCGTTCCGGGTCCTGGTCCGCAACGCCTTGTTCCGGCGGGTGGAGCTGGCCGCGCTGCGGCGCTGGGACGAGCTCGGCGAGCTGGACGCCGGAGCGGGCTGGGACGCGGAGGCCTGGGAGGACGCGCTGCTGCCGTACTTCGAGGAGCACGGCGAGATCGGCACCGGGCCGGACGCCCGCGGGCCGGCGCTGCTGATCCTCAAGGAGGAGCCGCGGGAGTGGGCGGCGCGGCAGATCTTCGACGACCCGGCGGATGACCACGACTGGGGCTTCAGCGCCACCATTGACCTGGCGGCCTGCGACGAGGCGGGCGAGGCGGTGCTGACGGTGACCGAGGTCGGGCAGCTATAAGGGCTGGCGGTGGCGGCCGGGCTGACGGTGGCGGCTGGCTGACGGTGGCGGCTGGCTGACGGTGGCGGCGGCTGACGGTGGCGGCTGGCTGACGGTGGCGGCTGGCAGGATCCTGGGCCATGACCGAGGAAGCAGACGCGCCCCTGCGGGGCAAGGTCGCACTCGTGACCGGCGCGACGCGCGGCGCGGGCCGGGCCATCGCCGTGGAGCTAGGCCGGGCCGGGGCCACGGTGTACGCGACCGGCCGCAGCAGCCGCGAGCACGGCCGCTCGGAGGTCGACCGCCCGGAGACCATCGAGGAGACCGGGGAGCTGATCGCCGCGGCGGGCGGTGACGGGGTGGCGCTGCGGGTTGACCACCTGGAGGCCGATCAGGTGCGCGGCCTGGCCGAGCGGATCGATCACGAACACGGGCGGCTGGACGTGCTGGTCAACGACATCTTCGACGGCGGCAGCTACGGGGAGTTCGGCAAGACGCTCTGGGAGCACGATCTGTCGGGCGGCCTGCGCATGCTGCGGCTCGGCATCGACACCCACGCCATCACCAGTCATGTCATGCTGCCGCTGCTGATCCGCCGCCCCGGCGGCCTGGTGATCGAGATGACCGACGGGACGGCCGAGTACAACGCCAGCTACCGGTACCGGGAGGGCTTCTACTACGACCTGGTCAAGGCGGCGGTGCAGCGGATGACGCTGGCCCAGGCGCATGAGCTGGGGCCGCACCAGGGATCGGCGGTGGCGGTGACGCCGGGCTGGATGCGGTCGGAGGACATGCTCGACTTCTACGGCGTGACCGAGGAGAACTGGCGGGACGCCACCGCGCGTGTGCCCCACTTCTGCATCTCCGAGTCCCCCACCTATACCGGGCGGGCGGTGGCGGCCCTGGCCGCCGACCCGCAGGCGGCCCGCTGGTCGGGCCAGGTGGTCTCCAGCGGGCAGCTCGCTCAGGTGTACGGGTTCACCGACACCGACGGCACCCAGCCCGACTGCTGGCGGTACGTCGTCGAGGTCCAGGACCGGGATCTGCAGGCCAGCGATCTCGGCTACCGGTAGCGGCCCCCTTGGCGGTCTTTTAGCGGTCCTTGGGCGGCCCGGCGTGCTCGGTGCAACCCGTGGGTTGCGCGTTTCGGGACCGATGTGCAACTCTGAGGTAGCACATCGCGCGGAGGGACGGACCATTCATGGCGGCGGACAAGATCGAGCGGGAGATCATCGTCGAGGCTTCGCAGGAGCGCGTATGGGCGGTGCTGACCGAGGCCGAGCACTTGGCGAAGTGGTTCGGCGACTCGGCCCAGGTGGACCTGGCGCCGGGCGGCAAGGCGGCATTCGGCTGGAGCCAGTACGACAGCAGCACGCATCACGCGGTGATCGAGCGGGTGGAGCCGCCGGGCTTCTTCTCCTACCGCTGGGCACGGCCGGCGGGCGAGCCGGTCACGCCGGGCAACTCGACCCTGGTGGAGTTCACGCTCACGGCGGCGGGGCCGGGCAGCACGCGGTTGCGGGTGGTGGAGACGGGCTTCACGGGGCTGGACGTCAGCGAGGAGGAGCGGGGCACGGCGGTCCAGGAGAACATCGACGGCTGGCGGGCGGAGCTGGGCGAGCTCAAGGACTACGCGGAGCAGCCGGCCTAGTGAGCGAGCCGTTCGCGGCCGGGGCTGCGCCTGAGGGGGTTATGCCTGAGGCGGCTGTGCCTGAAGGGGCCAGGCCGGAGGGGGCCGTGGCTGAGAGAGCCAGGCCTGAAGGGGCCGTGGCTGAGAGGACCAGGCCTGAAGGGACCGCGGCTGAGAGAGCCAGGCCTGAAGGGACCGCGGCTGAGGAGGCCGCGGCTGAGGAGGCCGTGGCTGGCGGGGATGCGGCTGGGGAGCCGGGCGAGGTCCTGGTCGCGCTGGCCGATCCGACCCGGCGGCACCTGCTGGCCGAGCTGGCCGCGCGCGGCACGGCCACGGGGACGGAGCTGGCCGAGCAGCTGCCGGTCAGCCGCCAGGCGGTGGTCAAGCACCTGGCCGTGCTGAGCCGGGCCGGGCTGGTGGCGGGGCAGCGGGAGGGCCGCGAGGTGCGCTACGTGGCCCGGCCTGAGGGGCTGGCCGCGACCGCGCGGTGGATGGCGGCGCTGGCGGCGGAGTGGGACCAGCGGCTGCGAGACATCAAGCGGATCGCGGAGTCCGGGGACTGACCGGGGCTGGGGACTGACCGGGGCTGGGGACTGACCGGGGCTGGGGACTGACCGGGGCTGGGGACTGACCGGGGCTGGGACTGACTGAGGGTGGGGCGTTCGCGGGTGGCCTCGCTGGATGTTGCTCCTGAGCGGGCCGCGTGGGTCCGCCATCAGCCCTCCACGTCGCTGGGCGGCGGTCGGCGGCGGGGCCCGGCGGCTCCTGTGGGCTCTCCAGTCCCGCCTGTCACAGCTCGCTGTGCCTTCGAAGGGCGCCGTTGCGTAATCCCGGTGGATTTGGGCCACCGGTGGCCCAAATCCACCGGGATTATGCAGCACCACATTTCGGCCGACTCACAAACCCGGCTTGCGGCCGACCGTTATGGACAAGCCAGCGACCACGACCGATTGACCGCAAAATTCTGCGGCAAGTCGGTCGTGATCATCGCGGCGACATTCCGGCCGGGCCGATCCACGGGTAAGGGTTGGACCAGAGTCAGCCGAGTGCACGGGCTGGCACTGATTCTCGGGCTCGGCTGAGCCCACGACCACCTGAGTCCGGGCCGTGAGGCCGGAGGGCCGCTGAGGCCGGAGGGCCGACTGAGGCCGGAGGGCCGACTGAGGCCGGAGGGCCGCTGAGGCCGGAGGGCCGACAGTTCCAGGAGGCCTCAGCGTGCGCGGCTGGCTACCGTGACGCTCTGGACGTCGGTCGGGACGATCTCGACGCCGAGCGGCATCAGCGAGATCGGGATGATCTTGAAGTTGGCCAGGCCGAGCGGGATCCCGATGATCGTCAGGCACAGCAGGATGCCGGTGACCAGGTGGGTGAGGGCCAGCCACCAGCCGAACAGGATGATCCACAGGACGTTCCCGATCAGCGCGCCCGCCCCGGCCGTGGAGCGCGGCGCGATCTGATGGCCGAACGGCCACAGCACGTACCCGGCGATGCGAAAGCAGGCAATGCCGAACGGAATGGTGATGATCAGGACGAAGCACACCAGCCCGGCCGCCACGTAGGCGATGGCCAGCCAGAAGCCGCATAGCACGAGCCAGATCACGTTCAGGATTAGCTTCATCGCGCCCCCCAGGGTCCCCGTAGCTAGAAGCATGCCCACCTGGGGACGGCTTGGTCACGCCGGGCGTGATTGCCTCCTGCGGACGACCTATCGGACGACCACCGGACGACCTACCGGACGACCTGACGGACGACCTACCTGACCACGCAGCCCTGGCTGTGCCCGTCCAGCGGAAACGCCCTGGCCAGGGCGTCCGCGATCTGCTGGGCCCGGGCCGCGTAGCCGGCCGAGGTGTAGTGGATGCCGTCCGAGATGAACCACTTGCGCCTGGCCACCGCGGCCCAGTCGAAGATCCGCAGGTTCGGGTACCGCGCACAGGCCCGCAGCAGGGCGTGGTCGAACCGGGCCATGTTCGGCTCGGCGTAGGGTCCGCCGGACACCAGGGTCCTGATGTTCACCCACAGGACGGGCTCGCCCCTGGCGGCGGACATCATTCGCGCGATCCGGGTGGCCAGGCTGACCTCGGAGCCCGCGGCCACGTCGGCGGTGTCGTCGGTGCCCAGGGCGATGACCCAGCAGCCCCGGAAGCCCGCCCGGACCATGTCCTGGGCCGCGTCGAAGCCGTTGACCTGGCCGGGCAGCACCTCGACCACCGACCGGCCGCCGGAGATGTCGATGCGCACGGTGCGCACGCCGACATCCTCGTAACGGGCGGTGATCCGGTCGGCCGGGTTGGGCAGGTAGTCGGGCGAGACCAGGCCGTCGGACGTGGAGTCGCCGATGTGCGCCACGGCGCGGCAGGAGGTGCGCAGCGGCCCGCTGGCCGCCGGGCTGACCGGGCGCACCCGCTCGGCGCCGTGCACCCGGCCGCGCTCGGTGGACCGGGCCGCGCCGAGGAACTTGGACCGCGGCCCGACCTTGGTGACGGACTTGGTCGAGCCGGGCAGGCCGAGCCCGGCGGCCAGGGCCGCGGCGCTGCCGCGACCCGGGGCCGGGCCGGAACTGGCCAGGCCGGAGCAGGCGACGATCAGCACCGCGGCCCCGCCGCCCAGGGCGGCCGTCCCGCTCAGCCGGGCCGGCCAGGCCTGACGGCTGAGGGAACGGCGGCGGGCCCAGAGCCGGCCGAGCGCGCCGTGCCGTACCGGCTCCTCGATGAACCGCCAGGACAGCGCGGCCAGGACGACGCTGGCCGCGATCTGGGCGGTCGCCCGCGGCAGGTCCTCGCCGGCGTTGGGCGGCGTGGTCAGCACGATGACCGGATAGTGCCACAGGTAGATGCCGTAGGAGCGGACTCCGATCCAGCGCAGCGGGCGCCAGGCCAGGATCCGGCCGACCAGGCTGCCGGGGCAGGCCACGGCGGCCACCACCGCCGCCGTGGCGGCCGACAGCAGCACCAGGCCGCCCCGGTAGACGAACGGTGAGTACTGGCCCAGCCGCCAGATCAGCAGGCCGATCACGACCAGCCCGGCCAGGCCGCCGACGTCCAGGGCCAGTCGCCCGCCGCGGCGGGCGCGCTCGGGGTGGCGGCCGGCGCAGGCCATGGCCAGCGCGGCGCCGACGAGCAGCCCGAACGCCCTGGTATCGGTGCCCTCGTAGACGCGCGTGGGGTCCAGGCCAGGCTGATAGAGGGTGGCCATGGCCAGGGCCGACGCGGCCGCCATGGCCAGCGTGGGCAGCGTCAGCCAGCGAGCGACGCTGACCGAGCGCACCACGCCGCCCTCGGGCTGCTTGCGCAGCAGCAGCAGGCCGACCAGCAGCAGCGACGGCCAGACCAGGTAGAACTGCTCCTCCACGGCCAGCGACCAGAGGTGGTCCAGCGGCCCGGGCGGCGCGAACCGGGCGAAGTAGGACTGCTGCTGGACGACCGCGTACCAGTTGCTTGAGTAGGTGACAGCGGCGGCCACGGCGCCGCGCAGGCTGGCCAGCCGGACCCGGTCGGTCAGCGTGACCCAGGCCGTCACAACAGCCAGCATCACAAACAGCGCGGGCAGCAAGCGGCGGGCCCGGCCCAGCCAGAACCGCCGCAGGTGGAGCCGTCCGTCGGCCGACCACTGACCCAGCAGCAGGGTGGTGATCAGGTAGCCGCTGAGGGTGAAGAACACGCCGACGCCCAGTAATCCGCCGGGAGCCCAGCTGAACTGCTCGTGATAGGCGATGACGGCCAGCACGGCCAGCGCGCGCAGGCCGTCGAGGCCGGGCACGTAGCGCTGGCCGGCGCGTACCGGCTTGGGCATGGTTCCCCCCTCGCCGCGGTCCCCGGCCGGTTCTCCATCCGGCGCGATCCTGAACCACGTGCAGCGGGTGAACTACCCAGAGTTATGTAATGGCTACGTATGGCCGTTGAATGGATCTGATTCAGGCGCGCTAGCCGACGATCGGCCCCTGGCTGCTGCCGTGCACCGGGAACGCGCGAGCCAGGGCATCGGCGATGGCGGCGGCCCGCGCCGCGCAGCCGGCCGAGTTGTAATGGATCCCGTCGGACAGGAACCAATCCGGCTGCGCCACGGCCGCCCAGTTGAAGATCCGCATGTTCGGGTACTGGGCCAGGGCACGGACCAGCGCGTCGTCCCAGGCCTGCTCACTGGACTCGGCCCAGGGGCTGGCCGTCAGCTGGGTGCGGGTGTTGACCCACAGCACGGGCTCGCCGTGGGCGACCGACATCATCCGCTCGATCCGGGCCGTCAGGCCGACGCGCGAGCCCGCCGCGACGTTGGCGGCGTCGTTGGTGCCCAGGGCGAAGACCCAGCAGCCCCGGAAGCCCTCGTTCCAGTAGGCCTGCGCCGCGTCGTAGCCGTTGACCTGGCCGGGCAGTTCCTCGACGATCGAGCGGCCGCCGGAGGCGTCCACGTGCAGGCTGGTGACGCCGACGGCGGCGTAGCGGGCGGCCAGCCGCTGGGCCGGGTCGGGCAGCACGGCGGGCGAGATCAGGTCGACCGTGGTGGAGTCCCCGATGTGGGCCACCGACCGGCACGAGGTGCGCAGGGCCGTGGGGCTGGCCTGGACGTCGTCGGTCTGGCCCCGGGACGAACGGCCGGCTGGGGCGCCCGCGCGGGTGCCCGGGTGCCGGGCCGTACGGGCGGCGTGGCCGCGGGCGGGGCCCGCCGCGCCGCTGCCGGGCGGGCTGAAGCCGCTGGCCAGCACGACGCCGGTGAGCGCCAGGAGGACCACGACCACGCCGACCACGGCGGGCCAGGTTCGCGGCCGGGCCGGGCCCTGAGGTCGCTCAGGGGGGCGGCGGCGTGACGAGGCGTGGTGCGGCCCGGATGGCATGCGGCTCCGATCGTGACGTGGGCGGTTGCGGCTGCGCCGGTCTCGGGTGCTCAGCTCTCCGGTGCTCAGTTCTCCGGGTGCTCAGCGCAGCAGCCAGGCGAGGGCAGAGCCCGGCAGCGAGTCGGTCGGCGGGCGATTGGGCACAAATGCCGAGTTACCCCGCGCTCAGCCCGCCATGCAAAGGGCCGGCCGCACGGGCCGGTCCGCCCTAAAGAACACCGTGCTACGCGGGGATGATTCCGCCGACCCGCTTACGGCGTCTATCCCGGGGGATAACCCCCGGACCCCCAGGCCGGGGGACACCCCTGGAGCCCCCGGCTGCCATCGGCTCGGGCCGGCTTCGCCGACCCTCCCGACTGGCATACCGGGGCCTGGTTCGCTTCAGAGCGTTACCAGCCGGCAGGGGTCTGTGCCGGGTCACGTGTTCCCGGCGATCACAGCCCTAGCAAGGAGTCCAGCCCCACGGTCAACCCCGGCGGCAAGCCGGCGATGCCGCGCACCGCGACCAGGACGCCGGGCATGAACGACGAGCGGTCCAGGGAGTCGTGCCGGATCGTCAGTACCTCGCCGTGCCCGCCCAGCAGTACCTCCTGGTGCGCGACCAGGCCCGCCAGCCGGACCGAGTGGACGTGCACGCCGCCCAGCACCGTGCCGCGCGCCCCGTCGGCCGCGGTCACCGTGGCGTCGGGCGACGGGCCCAGGCCCGCGCCCGACCGGGCCTCCTCGATCATGGCCGCGGTACGGGCCGCGGTGCCCGACGGCGCGTCCGCCTTGCCCGCGTGGTGCAGCTCGATGATCTCGGCCGACTCGAAGAACCGCGCCGCCTGCTGAGCGAACCGCATCATCAGCACCGCGCCGACCGAGAAGTTGGGCACCACCAGCACCCGGCTCGAGGCCGGCTCGCCCAGCCACTCGCGCACCTGGTCGAGCCGGGCCTCGCTGAAGCCCGAGGTCCCGGCCACGGCGGAGACGCCATGCTCGACGCACCAGCGCACGTTCTCCATGACCGCGCCGGGATGGGTGAAGTCCACCACGACGTCGCAGCCCTGCCAGCGCGGTGATCGGGTCGCCGACGTCGACCTGGGCGGCCAGCTCGAGGTCGCTGGCCGCCTCGACGGTGGCGCACGCCTGCGATCCCATGCGCCCCTTGGCGCCCAGCACCCCGACCTTGATCATCGCGCTACCCCCAGCTAGGGACGGCTCAGTTGGCTACGGCTCAGTTAGCTACAGCTGAGGCGAACGCGTCGGCGTCGTCGAAGGGACCGACCACGGCCAGCGCCCTGGGCTGACCCAGGACGACCTCGGCGACCTCGCGCACGTCCTCCTGGGAGACCGCCTCGATGGCGGCCAGGATCTCGTCCACCGGCTCCAGCCGCGGGTAGACCAGCTCGGACTTGCCGAGCCGGATCATCCGCGAGGACGGGTCCTCCAGGCTGAGCACCATCGAGCCGCGCAGCTGGCCCTTGCCCCGGGCCAGCTCCTCGTCGGTGAGCCCGCCGGACAGCACCTTGGCGATCTCGGACTGGCAGATGGCCAGCACCTCGTCCGCCTTGGCCGGCAGGCAGCCCGCGTAGATCCCCCACATGCCGCACTCGGCGTGCTGGCCGGTGAAGCTGCCGATGGAGTAGGCCAGGCCGCGCTTCTCGCGCACCTCCTGGAACAGCCGAGACGAGCTGCCGCCGCCCAGGGCGGCGTCGAGCACCAGCAGCGCGAACCGGCGGTCGTCGTTGCGGGCCAGCCCGGCGCAGCCGAGCACCAGGTTGGCCTGCTCGGTAGGCCGGGACAGCAGCCGCACCCCCGAGTTCTTGTTGTCCTGCGCCGACGACCCGGTGAGCCGGGGCGGGGCGGGCTCGCGGTCGCCGGTGAGCACCGGGCCGAATGCCTCGCGCACCAGGTCGACGACCCGGTCATGGTCGAGGTTGCCGGCCGCGGCCACCACCAGGCTGTCCGGCGTGTACTTGGCCCGGTAGTACTCGAAGATCCGGTCCCGGCTGATCGAGTTGATCGAGTCGACGGTGCCGAGCGTCGGCCGGCCCAGCGGCGTGTCCCCGAACAGCAGGGCGGTCCACGCCTCGTGAACCAGGTCCGATGGCTCGTCCTCGTTCATGGCGATCTCTTCGAGGATCACCCCGCGCTCGGCGTCCACCTCACGCGGCTCGATCAGCGAACTGGTCACCATGTCCGACAGCACGTCGATGCCCAGCGGCAGGTCGCTGTCGAGCACCCGCGCGTAGTAGCAGGTGTACTCCTTGGCGGTGAACGCGTTCAGCGCGCCGCCGACCGCGTCTATCGCCGCCGAGATCTCCAGCGCGGTGCGGCGCGGCGTGCCCTTGAACAGCAGGTGCTCCAGGTAGTGCGTGGCCCCGGCGTGGTCGCGGTCCTCGTCCCGCGAGCCGACGCCGTTCCAGATCCCGAGCGCCGCCGACCGGACGGCCGGCAGGGATTCGGTGATCACCCGCAGGCCGCCCGGCAGGACGGTGCGCCGCACTCCGGGGTTGTCGCCCGATAGCCGCTGCGCGCTGGTCATGAGTTGTCAGATCCCGAGGGTCCGTCCGAGGAACCCGGGCCGGTGCGGTGACGCTGCCGGGTGCGGTGGTGGCCGTCCCGGTCACCGCGATCCCGGCGGTCGCCACGGTCACCGCGATCGCCGCGGTCGCCGCCGCGGGGCCGGTCGTCGTTGCCGCCGAGGTCCTCGCCCGCGGCCTCGCGCTCCACGACCTCGACCGGCACCAGCGACAGCTTGCCGCGGTCGTCGACCTCGCGGATCTCGACCTGGATCTTGTCGCCGACCTTGATCACGTCGTCGACGTTGTCGATCCGGGCCCCGCCGTGCAGCTTGCGGATCTGCGTGATGTGCAGCAGCCCGTCCTTGCCCGGCAGCAGCGAGATGAACGCGCCGAACGTGGTGGTCTTGACCACCGTGCCCAGGAACCGCTCGCCGACCTCGGGGATGTGCGGGTTGGCGATCGCGTTGATCATCGAGCGCGCGGCCTCGGCCGAGGTGCCGTCGGTGGCGCCGATGTAGATGGTGCCGTCGTCCTCGATGGTGATCTCGGCGCCGGTGTCGTCCTGGATCGAGTTGATCATCTTGCCCTTGGGGCCGATGACCTCGCCGATCTTGTCCACCGGGACGTGCACGGTGATGATGCGCGGCGCGTTGTCGCTCATCTGGCCCGGCTCGTCAATGGCCTGGTTCATCACGTCGAGGATGGTCAGCCGCGCGCCGCGGGCCTGCTTCAGCGCCGCCGCCAGCACGCTGGCCGGGATGCCGTCCAGCTTGGTGTCAAGCTGGAGCGCGGTGATGATGTCCTTGGTCCCGGCGACCTTGAAGTCCATGTCGCCGAACGCGTCCTCGGCGCCCAGGATGTCGGTCAGCGTGACGAACTCGCCGCCCTCGCTGATCAGGCCCATGGCGATGCCCGCCACCATGCCCTTGAGCGGCACGCCCGCGTCGAGCAGGGACATCGTCGAGGCGCAGACCGAGCCCATGGACGTGGACCCGTTGGAGCCGACGGCCTCGGAGACCTGCCGGATCGCGTAGGGGAACTCCTCGCGCGTCGGCAGCACCGGCAGCAGCGCCCGCTCGGCGAGCGCGCCGTGCCCGATCTCGCGGCGCTTGGGCGAGCCCACCCGGCCGGTCTCGCCGGTGGAGTACGGCGGCATGTTGTAGTTGTGCATGTAGCGCTTGGTGCGCTCGGGGTTCAGCGTGTCGATCATCTGCTCCATGCGGAGCATGTTGAGCGTGGTCACGCCGAGGATCTGGGTCTCGCCGCGCTCGAACAGCGCCGAGCCATGGACCCGGGGCAGCACGCCGGCCTCGGCCGAGAGCTGCCGGATGTCGGCCAGCCCGCGGCCGTCGATGCGCACGCCGTCGCGGATGATCCGCTGCCGGACCAGCTTCTTGGTCAGCGCCCGGAAGGCCCCGCTGATCTCCTTCTCGCGCCCCTCGAACTGGGCCGCGAGCTTCTCGGTGACCAGGGCCTTGACCCGGTCGGTCTCGTTCTCGCGGTCCTGCTTGGACGCGATGGCCTGGGCCTGGGCCAGCTCGCCGGAGACATCGGCGGCGACGGCGTCGTAGACGTCCTGGCCGTAGTCGTCGTAGGTCGGGAACTCGCGCACCGGCTTGGCGGCCACCCGGGCCACCTCCGACTGGCCCTGGCACAGCGCCCGGATGAACGGCTTGGCCGCCTCCAGGCCCTCGGCCACGGTCTCCTCGGTCGGCGCGACGGCCCCGCTGCCTTCCCGGGCCAGCAGCCCGAGCGTGCTCGGCGTGGACTCGGCCTCGACCATCATGATCGCGACCTCGCCGTCCTCGAGCACCCGGCCGGCGACCACCATGTCAAAGGTGGCCTCGGCCAGCTGCGGATGAGTCGGGAAGCCCACCCACTGGCCCTGGATCAGCGCGACCCGGACCCCGCCGATCGGGCCGGAGAACGGCAGGCCTGACAGCTGGGTCGACAGCGACGCCGCGTTGATGGCGACCACGTCGTACAGGTGCTCGGGGTGCAGGGCCATGATCGTCTCGACGACCTGGACCTCGTTGCGCAGCCCGTGCACGAACGACGGCCGCAGCGGCCGGTCGATCAGGCGGCAGGTGAGGATCGCGTCCTCGGACGGCCGGCCCTCGCGGCGGAAGAACGAGCCGGGAATCCGGCCTGCCGCGTACATCCGCTCCTCGACGTCGACGGTGAGCGGGAAGAAGTCGTAGCCCTCCCTGGGCTGCTTGGATGCGGTCGTGGTCGACAGCACCATCGTCTCGTCGTCCAGGTAGACGACGGATGACCCGCCGGCGAGCCGGGCGAGCCGGCCCGTCTCGAAACGGATCTTGTGTACGCCAAATGGGCCGTTGTCGATGATGACTTCGGCGCTATACACACCCTCCACGGGTGAGACCTCCTTGCGTGAGGTCCCGCGCCTGCCCGCCGCCTGTGGAGTGCCATGTCAGTCAGCTAGCTGGAAAATGCTGCCGGCCGGTCTTCGATTGAAGCTCCCGGCTCACCGCCGCGCCGCCGGCAGCTGTGCTGCGAGCGGCGATGGCAGACCCGGGAACCACTACCGAGGACCGGTGGGCGCAGTCAGCACTCCGGGCCGGAGCCGCGGGACGTCGTTTGTTTCCTGGTGTGTTCAGTTATGAGCGGCTATGCCGGAAGTCCTGCCGGACTCGCGGCGCCGCGTCGTGCTGGCCTTCAACCTACCTGCGCAGGCCAAGCTTCTCGATCAGCGCGCGGTAACGGCTGATGTCCTGGCTGGCCAGGTACTTCAGCAGACGCCGGCGGCGCCCCACGAGCAGCAGCAGCCCGCGACGGCTGTGGTGGTCGTGCTGGTGCACCTTGAGGTGCTCGTTCAGGTCGTTGATCCGCCTGGTCAGTAGCGCGATCTGGACCTCGGACGAGCCGGTGTCACTCTCACTGGTCGCGTGACCGGAGATGATCTCCTTCTTCAGCTGCGTGTCAAGCGGCACGTTGCTCCCTCGTAGTTCAGTCGTTCTCGGACACTCAGGGGACCCTGGGAGCCGATCGGGGTACGGAGAGGACGAGCGGCGCCTGGCATAGCACAACTGCCATCGCGGCGCGCGGGCTCTCCGGATGGTCAGCCGCCTGAGGGCGCAGCCGACCGGGCCCAGATACTCAGGCCGATTTCAAACGGTACCACGCACGCGCGGCCACTATGACCGGCCCGCGGTGACCCGCCCGCCGCTAGCGCAGGATGGCCCTGGCCGCGTCCACGTCGCGGTGCATCTGCTCGACCAGCTCGTCCACCGAGTCGAACCGGGCCTGGCCGCGGATCCGGGTCACGAAATCCGCCGCCATGTGCATGCCGTACAGGTCGAGGTCGTCGCGGTCCAGGGCGTAGGCCTCGACGGTCCGCTCCCGCCCGTCGAAGGTCGGGTTGGTGCCGACCGAGATCGCGGCGGGCCACCGCTCCCGCTCGGCGCCGTCGGCGTCCAGGCTGACCAGCCAGCCCGAGTAGACGCCGTCCGCGGGGACCGCGGTGTGCGGCAGCATCTCCAGGTTGGCCGTGGGGAAGCCGAGCGCCCGGCCGCGCTGGTGGCCGCGCACGACGACGCCCTCCACCCGGTGCGGGCGGCCGAGGTCGCGGGCCGCGGCGGCCACGTCGCCCGCGCTGAGCAGGTTCCTGATGGCGGTCGAGGAGATCGTGACGCCTCCCTCGGCGAGCAGCGGCACGCCCTCGGCGGTGAACTCGTACTTGTCGCCCAGCTCGGCCAGCAGGGCCACGTCGCCGCGGGCCTTGTGCCCGAAGCGGAAGTCCTCGCCCACCACCACGTGCGCGGCGTGCAGCCGGTCCACCAGCACGGCGCGGACGAACTCGTCCGGCCCGAGCTGGGAGAACTCGTAGCTGAACGGGATCACGCAGACCGCGTCGACGCCGAGCCCGGCCAGCAGCTCGCAGCGGCGGCGCACACTGCACAGGAACGGCGGGTGCGAGCCGGGGCGGACCACCTCGTCGGGGTGCGGGTCGAAGGTGACGGTGACCACGGGCAGCCCCATGCGGCCGGCAGCCGCCTCGGCGCGGCTCACATCCCGCTGGTGGCCCCGGTGCACGCCGTCGAAGACGCCGACGGTGACCACGCAGGAACCCCAGTCGGCGGGCACCTCGTCCGGGCCCTGCCACCGCTGCATGTGCGATCCCCTCCTGATCTGGCCCTGTACGGCGGTGCTCCAAGCCTCCCATGGACGCCGGCCGCCCGGCTCGCGGGACCGCGCGGTCGGCGAGCCGGTCAGCTGACAAACACCGCTAGCGACCTGGCCTGGCCGGATTCCTCGGTGAGCAGGGCGACCAGCGTGCCGTCGGGGGCGAACGCGGCCACCGGGCCGGCCCCGGCGCCCACGGCGGGCAGCCGGGCGCCGTGACCCACGCGCCGGGCCTCGTCATCGGTCAGGTCGCGGCGGGCGAAGGCCGCGCCGGCCGCCTCCGCCAGCGGGATGACCCGCAGTTCCTGCGCCAGCTCGTCCAGCGTCGCGGCGTCGCCGACCTGGTACGGGCCCACCCGGGTGCGCCGCAGCGCGGTCAGGTGGCCCCCGGTGCCCAGCGCCGCGCCCAGGTCACGGGCGATGGCCCGGATGTAGGTGCCGCTGGAGCAGGTCACGTCGACGTCCACGTCCAGCAGCTCCTCCCCGCCGGGTCGGTGCTCCGGCGGGTGCCGAGGATGTCCAGCACGCTGACCGTGACCGGCCGGGCGGCCAGCTCGGGCGGCGCGCCCTCGCGGGTCAGCCGGTAGGCGCGCTGGCCGCCGACCTTGATCGCGCTGATCCCCGGCGGGACCTGCTGTATCTCGCCGGTCAGCGCGGCGGTCGCGGCGCGCAGCGCCTCGCGGGGTCACCCCGGCCGCGGACGCGCGGGCGGTGATCTGGCCCTCGGCGTCGTCGGTGTCGGTGGCCTGGCCGAGCCGGATCGTGCCCCGGTACTGCTTCTGCGTCAGCGCCAGGTGGCCCAGCATCCTGGTGGCCTGCTCGACCCCGATGACCAGCACCCCGGTCGCCATCGGGTCCAGGGTGCCGGCGTGCCCGACCCGGCGCGTCCCGGCCAGCCTCCGGATCCGGGCCACGACGTCGTGCGAGGTCAGCCCGGACGGCTTGTCGACGATCACCAGCCCGCTGGGCGCCCCGCCCGCCGCCCCTGCCCCCTTCAGGGCCCGCTGCCCGCTCACCCGCCGAGCCGCTCCCGCAGCGCGGCGATCGCGTCCGCCGCCGAGCCGTGGGCGGTGAACCCGGCCGCCTGGGCATGGCCGCCGCCGCCGAGCGCCGTGCACGCGCGGCCGACGTCGAGGAGGCCCTTGGACCGGGCCGAGACCAGCCAGGCGCCCTCATCGGACTCCTTGAGCACCACGGCCACCTCGGCCTCGTTGGTCCGCCGCAGCACGTCGATGACCGGCTCGACCGCGTCCAGCGGCAGCGCGGCGGGCGCGCGATCGGCCCGGGTAACCGTGGCCCAGACCAGGCCCAGGCCGCCGGCCGCCTGCCGTTCGAGCGTGGCCCGGCCCAGCACCGTCGAGAGCAAGCCCAGATACCCGAACGGTGCGCGGTCGAATAGCTCGCGGCCGACCGCCGCCGCGTCCAGGCCCGTGCTGAGCAGCTCGGCGGCCAGGTAGTGGGTGCGCGCGGTGGTCGAGAACTTGAACGAGCCCGTGTCAGTGACCAGGCCCGCATACAGGTCGAGGGCGATGTCCCTGGACAGCTCGATGCCCAGCCGGGCGATGAGCTCGCGGGCCAGCACCGCGGTGGCGGCCGCGGCCGGGTCGACCAGCCGGACGCTGCCGAAGCCCACGTTGGAGGCGTGGTGGTCCAGCACGATCAGCTCGTCAGCCCGGGCGGCACAGTCGGTCAGCGCGCCCAGCCGGTCGGCGCTGGCGGCGTCGAAGGTCATCATCACCGCGGGCCGCCGCGGGTAGCCGGCGGGCGGGGAGAGCAGCTCCACGCCGGGCAGGAACCGCAGGATCTGCGGGACCTCGAAGGGCTGGTCCCCGAACGAGGCGATCACCCGCCGCGGCGGGCCGTCGCTGGCCGCCGCCGCGCCGCACAGCGCGGTGGCCACGGCCAGCATCGAGCCGAGCGCGTCGCCGTCCGGCCTGACGTGGCAGGCCAGGCAGATCTCCGGCGCGCCGGCCAGGATCTTGAGGGCCCGGGCCCACTCAGCCTCGAGGTCCGCGGATTGCCGAGCGCCTGCCGTCACGACCGCGAGTATCCCGCGTCATCATCCGGGTCGGCCGGGGTTTCGCCGAGTTCGCTCTCGTCTGACTCCGCGTCCTCTGAGTCCGCGTCGTCTGAGTCCGCGTCGTCGCCGGGTGTCCGGTAGGGATCGGGATCCCCGGCCGGGACGGCGCCCTGCCTGCTGGCCGCCACCGCGGCGTCGGCCTCGCGGGCCCGGGCCACCAGGTCCTCGATGCTCCGGGCCGTGTCGGGCACCTTGTCCAGCTGGAAGGCGATGGACGGCGTGTGCTTGATACCGGTCTGGCGGCCGACCTCGGACCGGATCAGGCCGGTCGCGCTGGCCAGCGCGGCCGCCGTCCCGGCCTGCTCCTCCTCCGTGCCGTACACGGTGTAGAACACCGTGGCCTCACGCAGGTCACCGGTGACCCGGGCCTCGGTGACGGTGACGAAGCCGAGCCGCGGATCCTTGATCCGGCGCTCCAGCATCTCGGCCACGATCTGGGCGATCCGCTCGCTAAGCTTCCGGGTCCTCGCCGGGTTCATCCCGGTCACTCCTCTTCGTCATGGAACAGCCGCTGCCGTGCTGACAGCAGCTCGATCTCGGGGCGGGCGGCGACCAGGCGCTCGCAGGCCTCCAGGACCTCGACCGCGTGCGCCGCGGTGGCACTCACCACCGCGACGCCGATCTCGGCCCGGCGGTGCAGGTCCAGATGGCCGGTCTCGCCGACCGCCGCACCGGGGAACACCCGCCGCACCTCCGCCACCAGCGGGCGGACCACTGAGCGCTTCTGCTTCAGCGACCGGACGTCGCCGAGCAGCAGGTCCAGGGTCAGCCCGCCGATGTACACGCGATTCCCGCGGGCATCAGGCGCGTGGCTTCTCCCGCAGCTCGTAGGTCTCGATGACGTCCTCGACCTTGATGTCGCTGTACCCGATGCCGATACCGCACTCGAAGCCCTCGCGGACCTCGGTCGCGTCCTCCTTGAACCGGCGCAGTGACTCCACGGTGAGGTTCTCGGACACCACGACCCCGTCCCGGACCAGCCGCGCCTTGCTGTTGCGCGTGATGGTCCCGGACCGGACGATGCAGCCGGCCACGTTGCCCACCCGCGGCACCCGGAAGATCTCGCGGATCTCCGCGGTGCCGAGCTGGGCCTCCTCGAAGATGGGCTTGAGCATGCCCTTGAGCGCGGCCTCGACTTCCTCGATCGCCTGGTAGATGACCGAGTAGTAGCGGATGTCCACGCCCTCGCGCTGGGCCAGCTCGCCGGCCCGGCCCGCGGGGCGGACGTTGAAGCCGATGATCACGGCCTCGGACGCGATGGCCAGGTTGACGTCGTCCTGGGTGATCGCGCCGACGCCGCGGCCGATGACCCGCAGGGCCACTTCCTCGCCCACGTCCAGCTGGACCAGCGCGTCTTCCAGCGCCTCGACCGAGCCGGACACGTCGCCCTTGATGATGAGCAGCAGCTCTTCCCGCTCGCCGGACTTGAGCGCGGACTCCAGGTCCTCCAGGGTGACCCGCGGCCGCCGCTGGGCGAACATCGCGCTGCGCTCCCTGGCCTCTCGCCGCTCGGCGATCTGCCTGGCCACCCGGTCGTCGTCGACGACCAGGAAGTTGTCACCCGCGCCGGGCACGGCGGTGAGGCCGAGCACCAGCACTGGCCGGGACGGCGGGGCCTCGGTGACCTGGTTGCCGTTCTCGTCCAGCATCGCGCGCACCCGGCCGAAGGCCTCGCCGGTCACGATCGAGTCGCCGACGTGCAGCGTGCCGCGCTGCACCAGGACGGTCGCGACCGGGCCGCGGCCCTTGTCCAGGTGGGCCTCGATGGCCACGCCCTGAGCCTGCTGCTCCGGGTTGGCCCGCAGGTCGAGCTCGGCGTCCGCGGTCAGGATGACCGCCTCGAGCAGCGCCTCGATGCCGGTGCCGTTGCGCGCCGACACGTCCACGAACAGGTTCTGGCCGCCGAACTCCTCGGCCACCAGGCCGTACTCGGTGAGCTGAGCCCGGACCCGCTGCGGGTCGGCGCCCTCCTTGTCCACCTTGTTCACCGCGACCACGATCGGGACGTGCGCGGCCTGCGCGTGGTTCAGCGCCTCGGTGGTCTGCGGCTTGACGCCGTCGTCGGCCGCGACCACGAGCACGACCAGGTCCGTCGTCTCGGCGCCGCGGGCACGCATGGCGGTGAACGCCTCGTGACCCGGGGTGTCGATGAACGTGATCTTGCGATCGTGGCCGTCCACCACGGTGTCGACCTGGTAGGCACCGATGTGCTGGGTGATGCCCCCGGCCTCGTGCGCGACCATGTTGGTGTTCCTGATCGCGTCCAGCAGCTTGGTCTTGCCGTGGTCGACGTGACCCATGACGGTGACCACCGGCGGCCGGGCCACCAGGTCGTCGTCCTCGCCCTCATCCTCGCCGAACTCGATGTCGAACGCCTCGAGCAGCTCCCGGTCCTCTTCCTCCGGGGAGACCACCTGGACGTTGTAGCTGAGCTCGGCGCCGAGCAGCTGGAGCGTCTCGTCGTTGACCGACTGGGTGGCCGTCACCATCTCGCCGAGGTGGAACAGCACCTGGACGAGCGAAGCGGGGTTGACCCCGATCTTGTCGGCGAAGTCGCTCAGCGACGCGCCGCGGGACAGGCGGATGACCTGGCCGTTGCCGCGCGGGATCGACACGCCGCCGATCGCCGGGGCCTGCATGTTGTCGAATTCCTGACGGCGCTGCTTCTTCGACTTGCGGCCGCGCGAGGGCCGCCCGCCGGGCCGGCCGAACGCGCCCTGAGTGCCGCTGCGACCGCGGCCGCCGGGACGCGACGGGCCCATGCCCGGACGCGGGCCGCCGCCACCGCCGCCACCGCCGCCGCGCGGACCACCGCCGCCGGCACCGCCGGGACCGCCCCGGCCGCCGCCACCGGGCCGGGTGCCCGTGCCTGCGCCGGCTCCGCCGCGCGCACCGGGGCCACCCGGTCCACCGGGACGGCCGCCCACCGGGCGCGGCGGCATGCTGCTCGGGCTGGGGCGCGGGCCGCCGGGACGCGGGCCGGACGGACGGTCGCCGCCGGGACGCGGGCCGCCGGGCCGGGCGCTGGCCGGACGCGGGCCGCCGGCCATGCTGGCCGGGCTGCCGGGACGCGGGCCGGACGGACGGTCGCCGCCCTGAGCGCCAGGACCGCTCGCGGGCGCCTGACCGGGCCGCGGCGGGCGCGCCGCGCCCATGCCGGTCGCCGTCGAGCTGAAGGGGTTGTTACCCGGCCGCGGGCCGGGCCGGGGCCCTGGCCGCGGCGAGCCGCCGCCGGGGCGGGGGGCGCCCGCGGGTCCGGGGGTCGGCCGGGGTGCGCCGGGCCGCGCCGCGCCGGGGCCCGCCTGACCGGGCCGGCTGGCACCGGGCCGCGCGCCGGACTGGCCGGGCCGCGGGGCACCGGGCCGGGTCGGCGCCTGGCCGGCCTGAGCCGCCGCGGGCTGGGCCGGGCCCTGGTCGGGCTGGCCCGCGCCGGGCTGGCCCTGGTCGGGCCGGGGCTCTCCGGACTGCGGGGCCTGGAAGGGAGTGGGCACCGCGACGGGGCCGGTCGGGGAGCCGGACTCGGCCGCCCCGCCCGTGTCGTCCCTGGGCGGTGCCGACGGCGCCTGCGCGCTGCCGTTCATGCTGGCCGCGGCCTCTTCGGTGGCCGGCCGCCCGGCGCTCGGCGCCGCTGGCGCCGACCCCGAGGGCGCGGCGGGCCTGGCGTGGCCGGCCTCCTGCGCCGGCTGAGCACGCCGCTGTCCGTTCCCGCCCGACCTTGACGGCGGGGCCGCGAACGCTTCCTTGAGCCTGCGAACGACCGGCGCCTCAATCGTGGAGGACGCCGACCGCACGAACTCGCCCATTTCCTGGAGCTTGGCCATGACGGCCTTGCTCTCTACACCGAACTCCTTAGCGAGTTCGTATACCCGGACCTTCGCCACTGCGCTCCCTCTAGTCGGCCCGGCTCCATAACCGGGCCCGTCAGCCGGTCCGGGGCAGCGCGTGCTCCGTCCGGCGTCAGCCTCTGCTGTTCATCGCCGCATGCTCATCGGGCGCTCATTGCAATCTCAGCCTGCCTTCTCCACGCTTCGGCCATTCGTCCCCACTGCATCGTCCCCGCCAAGCCCGGCCGCCAGGTACCCGGCGAGCTCACCCGCCGGGAGTATCCCCGGCCGGCGAAGTGCCCGCGCGAGCGCCTTGCGGCGCTGAGCCCGTTCCCAGCATCCCTGACGGGGATGCAGGTACGCGCCCCGGCCGGGAAGCCGCGCGGCGGCATCGGGCACGATCTCGTCCCCGACTGCCACCAGGCGAAGCAACTCGGACTTGGCCGCGCGAACTCCGCATCCCACACACGTCCGGGTTGGTGACACTGGTGTTTGCCGCACCGACGAGGAAGGCGACGGAGACCGCCTGGCCATTCTGCCGTCTAGCTTACAGGGCCGGCGCATCGGCGGCACCGGGCACGGTCCCCGCCATGCCGCCGCCGCTCCCTTCGCCTGCCGCCGGCCGGTCCGACTGACCGCGGGCGCCCGGCACGGCCGCGCTGACCGCGGGGTCCTCACCTGCGGTGTCGGGGCGGATGTCGATCCGCCAGCCGGTCAGCCGGGCGGCCAGCCGGGCGTTCTGGCCCTCTTTGCCGATGGCCAGCGAGAGCTGGTAATCGGGCACGATGACCTGGGCCACCCGTGCCGCCGCGTCGATCACGTTGACCTTCGACACCCGGGCCGGCGATAGCGCGTGCGCGACGAACTGCGCCGGATCGGGCGAGTAGTCCACGATGTCGATCTTCTCGCCGTGCAGCTCGGTCATGACGTTGCGGACCCGGCTGCCCATCGGGCCGATGCACGCGCCCTTGGCGTTCACCCCCGGCTGACGCGAGATCACGGCGATCTTGCTGCGATGGCCGGCCTCACGGGCGATGGCGGCGATCTCCACGGCCCCCGAGGCGATCTCGGGCACCTCCAGCGCGAACAGCTTGCGGACCAGGTTGGGGTGGGTGCGCGAGAGCGTCACCGACGGCCCGCGGAAGCCCTTGCGCACGTGCAGCACGTAGCAGCGCAGCCGCTCGCCGTGCACGTACCGCTCGCCGGGCACCTGCTCGCTCGGCGGCAGCATGGCCTCCAGCTTGCCCAGGTCGACCAGGACCGCGCGGGGGTCCTTGCCCTGCTGGATCACCCCGGCGACCACGTCGCCCTCACGGCCGGCGTACTCGCCGAAGGTGAGCTCGTCCTCGGCATCGCGCAGCCGCTGCAGGATGACCTGCCGCGCGGTGGTGGCGGCGATCCGCCCGAAACCGTCGGGCGTATCGTCATATTCCTTGATCACCTGGCCCTCGTCGCCCGTCTCAGCGGCCCACACCGTGACATGGCCGGTGCCGCGGTTGACCTCGACCCTGGCCGTGGCCGCGGCGCCGTCGCTGCGGTGATAGGCGACGAGAAGCGCGTCCTCGATGGCCTTGATCGACAGGTCCATCGAGATGTCTTTCTCAGTTTGCAGGCTGCGCAGCGCGCTCAGGTCAATATCCATCGGATCCCTCCTCGTCTGCGCCCTCGTCGTCGGGGTCCTCATCGCCTCGCCCGGCATCGATCGGTGCGAACTCGATCTTTATCTTGCCCGGGCCGAGGTCGCTGTAGCCAAACATGCGGCTCTCGCCGCCGATGTCCAGCGTGATCCCGTCAGCGCTCGCGCCCGTGATGCGGCCTTCTACGGTGGCTCGTCCCTCGCCGTTGCCCGCCGCGATAAGCGGGGCCACGACCAGGCGGCCGATCGCCCGGCGCCAGTGCCGCCGCTCGGTGAGCGGGCGGTCCACGCCAGGCGAGGAGACCTCAAGGGTGTAGGGCTGGTCACCCATCACCGTGGAATCGTCGAGTGCCGTCGACAGGTCCCGGCTGACCACCGCGATGTCGTCGAGGCTGACGCCGCCGTCGGCGTCCAGCACAATCCGCAGCACACGGCGCCGGCCCGCTGACGTAACGCGGACGCCCTCCAGGTCCATTCCCAGGGCGCTGACCACCGGTTCCAGCAGGGCGGCTACCCGCTCCGCGTCCACCGGCCGACCGGCAGGCCGGCTGGCCGGCCGGCTGGCACTGCCCGGCCGCCCGCCCGCGGACGCGGCGGAAGGTCGCAGCGAACCCTGACGTGAGCTCTTGCTCATCACGACCTCCTCGCCCCGCGACCTGTGCTTTTGTGCACTGCGCCTCTAGCCTAGCCGGGTGTGGCACCACCGCCGCGCACCGTCGGCTCCGCGACCGGCCCGGCGCGGCCGGCGCGCTCGTGTCATGCTGGGTGCTGCGGGCGGCGGGGAGTCCGCCGTTCCCGCTTTGTCAGGATTTCGTAAGACCATCTAGCACGACCTTGTAAGACCATCTCGCACGATCCGGCTGGAGGATCCTGGTGGCGTCGGACCCGACCCGGCGGGCCATAGTGGCCGCTGCGGCGGCCCTCCCGGTGCTTATCGCCGGCTGCAAGGGAACGCAGGCCCTGGGCACCCCGCCCGGCCCGGCGCCGGACGTGGCCCGGCTGCGCGCGGCGATCCGGGCCGAGCAGGACCTGGTGGCCAGCTATCAGGCCGTACTCCAGCGGCTCAGCGGCGGGCGCGGGGCGCAGCGGGCCGTCCTGACCGCGGTGCTCACCGAGCATCAGGACCACCTGCAGCAGCTCCGGAAGCGGCTGATCGCCGGCTCGCCGCTGGCGGCCGGCTCGGGGCCGCTGCCCCGGCCGGAGGCGGCCGCGCTGCCCGCCGGGGCCCGTCAGGCGCTGAGCGTGCTGATCCGGGCCGAGCGGGCCGCCTCGGACCGGCTGCTGAGCCAGGTTCCCGAGGTCCCGCCCGCGCTGGCTCAGCTATTCGCCAGCATCTCGGCGTCCGAGGCCACCCACGTGATCGCGCTGCACGCGGCCGGGGGCGCGTGATGGGCGCCGGGGCGGCGGGCCGCGGCGCGGGGAGCCAGGCAGGCGAGGTCCGCGTGCTCCAGGCCGCGCTGGCCGCTGAGCAGGCGGCGATCTACGGTTACGGCGTCGTGGGCGCGCACCTGTCCGGGACCGGCCTGGGCGCGGCCACCGCGGACTGGACCGCCCACCAGGAGGCCGCCGACCGGCTGATGGCCGAGCTGCGGGCGCGCGGGGTCACCCCGGCACCGGCCGCCGTGGCCTACCAGCTTCCGCACCATGTGGGCACGGCCCGGCAGGCCATCGCGCTCGCCGAGCTGCTGGAGGAACGGGTAACCAGCGCCTACCTGGGCCTGGTCGCGCTGCCCAGCGCGGACTTGCGGATGCTCGGCGCCCGGCAGGTCCGGGCCGCCGCGCTGCGCGCCGCGGCCTGGCGCGGCACGACGGTGGCGTTCCCCGGCCTGACAGTGCAGGCCCTGGCCAGGGCCGCACGACGTCGTTAGGGGTGGACGGCCCCGGCCCGGCCCCGGCCCCAGCCCCAGCCCCAGCCCCAGCCCCAGCGTCGTGGTTGCTGCTCTCAAGTCGCTGGAACGACGTGCGAGCAACAACCACGTCGTTTCGCCGGACCCGAGCCCGATTACGGGGGGCTATAAGGCTGGTTCCGGGTCGCCGCTAGGGAGGCGGATGGGCGGCCCGGGGTACGAGAGGCGCGAGGGGCTTAGCGGGCTGCCGCGCCTCGCGGTGCGCTGCCGCGCCTCACGGTGGGCTGCCGCGCCTCGCGGTGGGCTGCCGCGCCTCACGGTGGGCTGCCGCACCTCGCGGTGGGCTGCCGCGCCTCACGGTGGGCGCTGCCGCACCTCGCGGTGGGCTGCCGCGCCTCACGGTGGGCTGCCGCGCCTCGCGGTGGGCTGCCGCGCCTCGCGGGCTGCGCGCCCGGACATGATCTGCGGGGCACGCCTCAGTCGCGGGCGGCCAGGACACGACTGATCCGGCTCGCCGCTCCGGCCAGGTCGTCTCCGGCGGCGATCCGCTCCGCCCAGGACCACCAGAAAAACCACTGGCCGTCCTGACATGGCCCGGCGTAGACGTCCTCGGCCAGCGCGGAGGCGTCCGGGTTCACCACATGCAGGCTCGGGACGCGGCCGGGCGGCGTGACGAGCCGGGCCCGCAGGCCGTGCTCGGTCACGGCCTGCGCGAGTCCCTCAAGCCGGCCGAGATAGGCCCGGGGGCCGTCGGCAGCGTTGCGGTCGTCGCGGGCCGCACGGGCTTCGGTCGTCATCTAGTCACCCCTGGTAGCTCTCTAACAGCGTGCTGTAGCTGCACGGCACTAGCATGCCGGTCGTTATGATGAGATGCAACATGCATAACGTAAATCGCACGCGACCTCAGGATCGTTGCATGTCGCCGTGAAGGACCCCGCCACTGGACGCGGGGACCCGAACCCAGCACACTTGACGGTCACGGTCGAGCCGTGCGAGGGAGGGGACCGATGGCCGGCGCTCAGAGCCCAACCGTCCGGCGACGCCGGCTCGCCCTTGAGCTACGGCGGCTCCGCGAGTCGGCCAAGCTGACCTGCGAGGAGGTCGCCGAGCGGCTGGAGTGCTCAGCGTCCAAGATCAGCCGCGTCGAGACCGGCCGGGTCTCGGTCTCCCCCCGTGACGTGCGGGACATGCTGCAGATCTACGGCGTGCCGCCCGATCAGCGCGAGAGCCTGGTCCAGCTGGCCCGTGACTCCCGGCAGAAGGGCTGGTGGCACGCCTACAGCGACTCCATCCAGCCGCACTTCGCCACCTACCTCGGGCTGGAGAGCGCCGCCTCGGAGATCCGGATCTACGAGGTCAGCCTGATCCCCAACCTGCTCCAGACCGAGGAGTACGCCCGCACGGTGATCAGCGCGGGCATGGTCACCAGCCCCCAGGACGACATCGAGCGCCAGGTCGCGCTGCGGATGGCCCGCCAGCCCACGCTGACCAGGGCGGATCCGCCGAAGGTGTGGGCGGTGCTGGACGAGGCGGCGCTGCGCCGCCGGGTCGGCGGCTCCGGGCTCATGCGGCCGCAGCTGGAGTACCTGCTGGAGCTGTCCCAGCTCTCGAACGTCTCGCTCCAGGTCATCCCGTTCGGCGGCGGCGCCCACCCGGCGATGGGCCGGCCGTTCGTGATCCTGGTCTTTCCCGAGCTCGTCGACCCCGACGTGGTCTACCTGGAGGACCTGACCAGCGCCCTGTACGTGGAGGACGTGGACGAGGTCGACCGGTACAACATGTTCTTCAACCACCTGCGGGCCACGGCGCTGTCCTTTGACGCCTCGGCGGCCCTGATCACCTCTGTTCAGAAAGAAATGTAGGTCAGGCGGCCGCGGCCAGGGCGTCCGGGAGCGGCTCCTCGTGCAGCACGGTCAGCCGGGACACCGCGCGGGTCAGGGCGACATACAGGCGATGCAGGCCGCGCCGCTCGGCGGCCGCGATGCGACTCGGCTCCACGACGATGACCTGGTCGAACTCCAGGCCCTTGGCCATGGTGACCGGGACCAGGGTCAGCTGCGCGGTGGCCTCGCCGTCCAGCGTGACGTGCGGCAGGCCGGCCTCGGTCAGCGCGGCGGCCAGGGCGGGCAGCTGCTCGTCGGCGGCGATGACGGCGGCCGAGCCGGCCCGGCCCAGCGCGTCGCGGCAGGCGGTGACCAGCGCCGGGGCCAGGCCGCCGGGGCCGACGCGGCGCACCTCCAGCGCGCCGGCGTCCTGGCGCACCGAGCGGGCCGCGCCCAGGCCGGGCGCGATGTGCTCGAGCAGGCGGCTGGCGAAGTCGAGTATCTGCCGCGGCACGCGGTAGCCGGTCTCCAGCACGCGCAGGTCGGCCTCCTGCTTGCCGAGGTGCCCGAGCATCTCGGCCCAGCTGGTGGTGGCCCATGGCGTGGTGCCCTGGGCCAGGTCGCCGAGCACGGTGGCCGAGCCGGTGGCGCAGCGCCGGCCGATGGCGCGGCACTCCATCGGGGACAGGTCCTGGGCCTCGTCCACCACCACGTGGGCCAGGCTCGGGGTGCGCTCCATCAGGTCCCTGGTCTCGTCGATCAGCACGGCGTCGCCGGCCGACCAGCGGGCCGAGCCGGGACCGCGGGGCGGCGTGGCCCACAAGATGGCGGCCTGCTCGTCGTGGTCGAGCAGGCCGTCGGCCGCAGCGGCGCAGGAGGGCCGGGTCCGACAGCAGGGCCAGGACCAGGCGCACCGGGTCGGCCCTGGGCCAGATCGCGTCGACGGCGGCCCGCACCTGGCGGGTCCGCCGCACGGCGTCGTGGGTGCGGTCGTCGCAGCTCTCCCCCGCGGCCTCCATCTTGGTCAGGATCACGTGGGCGATTCGGTGGGCCAGCATGTCGCGGCCGGTCGCGTAGCGCACGCCGCGCGCCCGCAGCTCGTCCACCAGCTCGTCGATCTCGGCCCCGGAGACCCGCCAGCGCCGTGAGCCACGCGGCAGCATGATCGACTCGGCCGGCCCGGCGATCTGGTCCCACAGCGCCCGCCGCAGCACCTCGGCCATCCGGGCGTCGCCCTTGACCACCGCGGCCCGCTCGGAGTCGGTGCCGCGCACGGGCACGGTGGCCAGCAGGTCGGCCACGGACAGCTGGGACACGTTCAGCTCGCCGAGCGCGGGCAGCACGTGCCGGATGTAGGCCAGGAAGGCCCGGTTGGGCCCGATGACCAGCACCCCGCCGCGGCTGAGCTTCTCGGCGTAGGCGTACAGCAGGTAGGCGACCCGGTGCAGGCCCACGGCGGTCTTGCCGGTGCCGGGGGCGCCCTGCACGCAGACGGTCTGCTCGACCGCGGACCGGACGATGTCGTCCTGGTCGGGCTGGATGGTGGCCACGATGTCGCGCATCGGGCCCGACCGGGGCCGCTCGATCTCCTCGATGAGGATCCGGCTGACCGTCTCGTCCACGGCAGTGGCCGGGGCGGCAGCCGCGGCGGCGGGGACGGGTCCGGTGGCGAACGGCTCGTCCTCGTAGGCGGTGAGCTCGGCGCCGGAGAAACCGAAGCGGCGCCGCAGGTCCAGGCCCAGCGGCTCGGACTGGCTGGCCCGGTAGAAGGGCCGGGAGACCGGCGCCCGCCAGTCGACCACCACCGGCCGCCCGGCGTCGTCGTGGACATGCCGCCGGCCGATGTGGAACTCCTCCCCGGCGAACGTACCCGGGCCGGCCTCGCGGGCCCCCGGCTGGCCGGAGTAGTTGACCCGGCCGAAGAACAGCGGGGTGTCGGGCAGGTCCTTGAGGGCCTCGGCCCGGCGGTAGAGATCGGCCTTCAGGTACTCCTCCGAGACCGGGTCACCGGCGAGGGCGCGCAGCGAGAGCACGTCCTCGCGCATCAGCCGGAGGAACTCGCGGGAGCGGGTCAGGTGCGCGCGCTCCGCGGCCAGGGTGGGGTCAGGCGCGGGGTCGGGCGCGGAGTCGGGTGTGGCGGTACCGGCGCGGGCGCGGCTGGCCGGCGGCATGAGGCATCTCCTTCACTGGGCAGGGTTCAGTAGGCGGCGTTCACTGGGCACGGTTCAGTGGGCACGATTGAGTGGGCACGGTTCACTGGGCAGCGATCAGCCAGCGGAATGGACTCGTGGGGAAACGGGCGCGAAGGGCACGAGAGCTTAGCAACGCCGGCCCCGGCCGTCATCTCAATTTCGCCCGGCGGCCCGGACTCGGCCCCCATGCTCCGTGCGGGCTACCAGCTCCAGTAGAAGCCGACCACGGCGCGCTCGATGGAGCGCATGTACCGGTGCGCCGAGTGCTGGAGGTCCAGGCCCACTTCCTCCTGGCTGGTGACCGGGCCGTCCACCCCGTCCCAGGTCGCCCACCACAGCTTGGCCGGCTGCCGGGTCGCGTCGAACTGGACCCGCATGTCCACGTTCTCCACGTAGTGCATCACCGCCCGGCGGTGCTCGCGCAGCCCCGGGTCGTCCGGGTCGTCCTGGTACTGGTAGGTGGTCCAGTACTCCAGCGTGCTGGTCTCGCCCACGTTCAGCACCTTGGACAGCAGGATGCTGGTCGCGAACAGCTCGTCGCCGATCTTGTAGAGCTGCCGGGACACGCCCTGGCAGCCCTGGCCGACGTCCAGGGTCAGCGCGTTGGTGTCGTACAGGTACGGGATCCGGTCGGTGTTCGGCGCGGTCGCCTCGATGACCTGCATGGTCCTGGTCCTGACGGGCAGCCCGTCGGCGCCGATCTCGATGTGATCGTGCAGCGACAGCGTCTGATGCCGGCGCGGGCCGAGGGCCTCGCGCAGGTCGACCTCGAGCTCCGGCGACACCGCCCGGCGGCCGGACAGCACCGCGACCGAGCCGGCGCCGTTCCACAGCCGCCACAGCCGCTCGGCCTCCTGCGCCGAGATGCTGAAGGCGTCGATGAACAAGGCCAGCTGCGGCCGGCTGAGCAGCCGGCCCGAGAGCGCGCGGGACACCGAGTCCTTGAGCTGGCGCGGCATGACATCGGAGTCGCCGACGTGCCTCGGATAGCTCCACAGGTGCTGGGCGAGCACCTCGGCCACCGCGAGCTGGTTGATCTCGCCGCGCCGTTCCCGCACCACGTGCTGCTCCCACAGGCGCCGGTAGGCGCCTTGCTTCAGCAGTAACTGCCGCAGGTATGCGGCGGCCAATCCGCGGCCATTTCCGGCGGCTGGCTCAGAATCACTCACGTCCCGCTTATCGTCCCTCTTGTGCGACGTTACTGCGACATGCACAGGCTAGCTTACGTTCAGGAGGGGCGCTTTGCGCACTGAAGTGCCGCAAAGGGGGGGAGGGCAGGGCCCGTCGCTTGCGACGGGCCCTGCGGCCTGTCCGGGCCGCCTATCGGGGACTATCGATGACTATCGCGGCCTATCGATGAATGGCTGAAATGGCCGTCAGAACAGCACGGACATGAACGTGCCGGTCTGAGTGAAGCCGGCCCGGCTGTAGGCCGCCCTGGCGGGCGTGTTGTAGTCGTTGACGTACAGCGTCACCACCGGGGCCACCGTGGCCAGTGCCGCGGTCACCACCGCCGCCATGCCGTGCACGGCCAGGCCGCGGCCGCGCGCCTCGGGCGGCACCCAGACCCCCTGCACCTGGCAGGCCAGCGGCGTGGCCGCGCCGATCTCGGCCTTGAACAGCACCTGGCCGTTCTCGATCCGCGCGAACGAGCGCCCGGCCCGGATCAGCTCGCTGACCCGGGCCCGGTAGGCCACGCCGCCGTCCGGGCCGATCGGCGAGACGCCGACCTCCTCGGTGAACATGGCCACGCAGGCCGGCATCATCACGCTGAGCTGGTCCAGGGTGACCGGCCGCACCAGCGGGTCGGGCGGCACGCTGGGCGGGCCTGAGATGGTCATCACCGGCTGCACGGACCGGATGTCGCGCGGACGGCCCCAGGACGGCGCCAGCAGCCCCCACAACTGCGTCACGGCCTCGGCCGGGCCCACGATCGACGAGCAGCGGCGGCCCTGCATGCGGGCCCGCTCGGCGAAGGCGCTGATCGCCGCGGGGGTGGCCTCGATGGGGACCAGGTTGGCGCCCGAGTAGCACATCGAGGTCAGCTGGCCGCCCTCGTAATATCCCCAGACCTGAGCCCCGAGCCGTCGCGGGTCAAGCCCCGCGTTACGGACCCGGGAGCCCACGAATACGTTCGTGACCGCATCGCGGTCGCAGATGGCGAGAACCTCGTCGCGATCGTGATCGGTCATCAGGCGCAGCGAGGTTGACCGCCACGCCCTGGTGCGCAGCACCCATCAAGCGTAACGGCATCCGGACGCGGGCCGGCGCGCCCCCGCACAATCCTGCCCGCCCGCCTGCCCGGCCGCCTGCGTGCCCGCGGCCCGCCCGCGGAGCTCAGGGCGACGGCAGCGGCCCCGCCGGGCAGGTCGCGCTGACCAGGCCCGGCTGGCCCGGCAGCGCCCCGGTGCCCAGGTACCGGTTGAGGTAGCCGTTGACGCAGGCGTTCGGCGGCGTGGCCAGCGACTGGCCGTGGTTGCCGCCGCCCTCCACCACCACCATCCGGGCCGTGGGCAGCGCCCGCCGCGCGGCCAGCGCCCCGGCGTAGGGCGTGGCCGGGTCCAGCGTGCCCTGGAGCATGAGGATGCCGGGCAGCCCGGCCGCGCCGATCTTCATCGGCCGGGCGGGCCCGTGCACCGGCCAGAACGCGCAGGCGGCGTTGAACCAGGTATTGCCCCAGGCCTCGAACGGCGCCCGGCGGTCGACCTTCCTGGTTTCGGCGTCCCAGGTGGCCCAGTTGCGGGGCCACCGGACGTCGCCGCACTCCACGGCGTTGTAGACGGCGAACTCGTTCTCGTTCTGCACGCCCGCCTGCCGGTACAGCCGCAGCAGCGGGCCGCTGGAGCCGCTGTGCAGGTAGGCGGCCAGCGCGGTGGCCAGGGCGGGCCAGTACTGGTCGTCGTAGCCCCCGGCCAGGAACGTGTCGGTGAGCTCGTCCGGCCCGACCACGCCGTCGATGGGGTGGGCGAGCAGCCGGGACGAGGCGGTGGCGAAGGCCCGGCTCACCGCGGCGGGCGTGCTGCCCAGCCGGAAATCCGGGTCATAGCGGGCCGCCCAGCGGCCGAACGCCGTCATCCGGCCCTGGAACGCGTAGTCCTGGCCGAAGTTGTCGGCGTACCAGACCCCGTCCGGGTTCACCGTGCTGTCCAGCACCATGCGGCGGACCCGGGTCGGGAACATCGTGGCGTAGACCTGGCCGATGTAGGTGCCGTAGGAGAAGGCGTAGTAGCTGATCTGGCGCTGCCCGAGCGCGACCCGGATGGAGTCCAGGTCCCTGGCGATGTTCCGGGTCGTCAGGTAGGGCAGCAGCCACCCGAAGCGCTTCTGGCAGTCGGCCGCGTAGGTCCTGGCCCGGCCGACCAGCACCTGCTCGGCCGCCCGGCTGGCGGGCACGTAGGGCGGCCGGGCCTTGGCGAAGAACGAGGGGTCGCAGTGCAGCGCCGGCACCGACGCGCCGGTGCCGCGGGTGTCGAAGCCGATGATGTCGTACTCGGCCGCCACCTCGGGGCTGAGCCCCTCGGCTACGACCGCGGCCAGGCTCCGGCCCGCCCCGCCGGGTCCGCCGGGGTTGACCAGCAGCACGCCCTGGCGTTTGCCGGGCGGGGCGGTGGCGGGCACCTCGGACAGGGCCAGGGTTATCTGCCGGCCGTGCGGCCGGGCGTAGTTCAGCGGCACCTTCAGGCTCGCGCAGAGCAGGTTCTGGGCCACCTGCGGACAGGCGCCCCAGGCCACCGCCGAGCCCGACCCGGCCGAGCCCGACCCGGCCGAGCCGACCCGGCCGGGGCCGAGCCGGTCGGCCGGGCTCGGCGGAGCTGCCGTGCCGCTCGGCCGCGGACCCGGCCGAGCAGCCGGCGATCGCCAGCCCGGCCACGGCGACGGCAGCCAGCAGCCTGCGGCTGTTCATGCGCCCGCCCGCCGCGCGCCCGCCCGTCTCGCGTCCGCCCGCCTTGGTCATGAAAGCCATCCTGCCCCATCCGCCGGGAGCGACGGCCCGGCGGATGGGGCCCGCGGACCGGGCCGGCTCAGACCTGGACGAACTCGATGCCGGTCAGCTGGCAGAAGACCTTCCAGCTCGCCGCGTGGTGGCCCAGGTTCATCACCTCATGGTGCGGGCCGCCCGCGCTCAGCCAGCCGTTCAGGCAGGCCCGCAGCCCGCTCGCGGGCCGGAACTGGCCGTAGGGCATCTCCAGCGCGGGCAGTTCCTGGCTGTCCAGATTCTCGCCTTCGGCCACCACCAGCCGGAACCGCTCGCCCTCCAGCGAGACCAGGGTGGCCAGCGTGGCCGGGCCCGGCTGGTACTGGAACAGGAAGGTCGGCGGGTCCTCCAGGCGGCCGATGCCCAGCGGCCGCTTGATCAGCTTCACCGGGCGGTCCGAGCGGGCGATCTTCCAGTTGCCCTCGCCCATGTGGCTCATCAGCACCGAGTCGGACGGGAAGTCCATCGCGTACATCTCGGTGAAGTGCGCGTCGCCGATCAGCTCGTGGCCCGCCGACACCAGGCAGGCGGTCAGCACGTCGCCCTCGGCCGCATAGCCGTAGCCATTGGCCATCAGCGTGGACGCGGCGGCCAGCGGCAGCCGGCTGAACCGGCCGTCGTCGCCGATCGCGTCGAAGTGCGCCGTATAGGCCCCGAACCCGCGGTCGTCCAGGATCGCCTTGATCGCCACCTGCATCCGGGCGTGGTCCTCGCGCTCGGCCGCCGACAGCCGCGGGTCGATCTCGAACTGCGCGTCCTCGGCCGCGATCACGTCGGCCACCTGATCGTCGGTGACCACCTGCATGCCCCGGTACATGTCGCCCGGCGCGACGGCCAGGATCTCCGGGCCCAGCGACCGGATCAGCGCGCTCTCGTCCACCCGGATGTCGCCCATGTCGTTCATGGCGTAGCCGAAGATCGCCACCTTGAGCGACTTCCACCGGGTGACCGCCGCGGCGGCCCGCGCCCACCGGCCCACGTCGGCCCGGAACGACTCCGAGCGCCAGTCGTCGGTCAGCACCTGGAACCGGCGCCCGGCCCGGACCATCGCGTTCGCGGTGTCCTGCGCCCCGTGCACGCCCTGGTTGTAGGTCATGTCCGCCATGTCCCAGGCCGGGGTGACGTTCGGCTCGGGCTGGATGTTGGCCAGGCAGATCGGCAGCCGCGACTCCGAGAGCAGCCGCGCCACCCGCATCGCCGGGCCGTAGGTGAGCATCACCACCAGCACGCCGTCCAGGCCGGCGCGCTCGAACTCGGACATCACCCGCTCGGCGTCCTCGCGGTACTTGATCGGCTCGGCCGGGATGAACTCGCCGACGCTGGACAGCTGCTCGGCGATCTCGGCGGCGTAGCCGGCCTGGCGCTGGGCGATGCCGGGGATCATGTCGTCGTACAGATCCTGCATGATGCCCAGGATCCCGATGCGAGGCCTACGCGCGGTCATGACATTCCTCCATAACAAAGGTGGGCTCGCACTGACCGGTGACGGCCGGGTCAGTGCCGGGGGCGGGACTCAGGCCGGCGGGCGGCCGGCGTTGGTCAGCGCTGGCCGTACACGTTGACGTAGCGCTGGTGCAGCGCGTCGACCTCGCCGGCGGCCAGCGGCACGGGGCGGCCGATCGCGCGGGCCAGGTGCACGGTCCTGGCCACGTCCTCGCACATCACCGCGGCCTTGACCGCGGCGCGCGCACTCGGGCCGATGGTGAACACGCCGTGGCTGCGCATCAGCACGGCGGGCGAGCGGTGGCCGGTCAGCGTGCCCACGATGCCGCGGCCGATCTCGTCGCTGCCGATCAGCGCGAACGGGCCGACCGGGATCTCGCCGCCGAACTCGTCGGCCATGGCGGTGAGCACGCACGGGATCGGCTCGCCGATCGCGGCCCAGGCCGTGGCGTAGGGCGAGTGGGTGTGCACCACGCCGCCCACCTCGGGCAGGTGCCGGTAGACGTAGGCGTGGGTGGCGGTGTCGCTGGACGGGCTGAGCGGGCCCTCGACCACGGCGCCGTCCAGGTCGCAGACGACCATGGACTCCGGGGTGAGGTCCGGGTAGGCGACACCGCTGGGCTTGATCACCATCAGGTCGGCGCCGGGTATCCGGGCGGAGATGTTACCGGCGGTCCAGGCGACCAGGCCGGCCGTGACCAGCTCGGCGTGCAGTGCGGCCACCTGGACGCGGGCCTCGTGCACGGCCGTGGTCGTGGCGGAATCGATGCTCATGAACGGTTTTCCTCGGGGGGTGGGGGCCAGGGGACGGGCGGGGGCTCAATGGCGGGCGGGGCTCACGCTTCTTGCTGTTATCACTTGCTGTTATCAGGTCTATGGGGCGGCGGGCGCGGTGGCGGTCGGTGCGGAGGAGCCAGACGGGGCGGAGGAGCCGGACGGGGCGGAGGAGCCGGACGGGGCGGAGGAGCGGCGGGCGGAGGAGGCGGGCGCGGAGGAGCCGGTCGGCGCGGAGGAGCCGGTCGGCGCGGAGCGAGGCGGTCGGTGCGGAGGAGGCGTGCTCGGTGCGGGGCAGGCGTGCTCGGTGCGGCGGCGGCGGTCGGGGCGGCGTGCTCGGTCGGGGCGGCGTGCTCGGTCGGGGCGGCGTGCTCGGTCGGGGCGGACGGCCCGGGCCGCTGGGCCTGCTCGGCGGCCTCCGGGTGCCCGGCCGGCTGCAGCCGCCTCGGCGTGCCGGGCCAGGACCCGGTCGCGGATGGCCCGCAGCCGGTGCATGACCTCGTTGGGGCCCCGGCCGAAGTAGTCGTGCAGGCGGACGTACTCGGCGTACAGCTCGTCGTAGACGTCGGCGCTGGCCGCATCCGGCGTGTACACCGCCTCGCGCTTGCCGCCCATGGCCGCCGCGGCCGCGGGCACGTCGGGGTAGGCCCCCGCGGCGACCGCCGCATGGATGGCCGAGCCCAGCGCCGGCCCCTGGTCGGAGGTGATCAGGCTGAGCGGACGGCGCAGCACGTCGGCGTAGACCTGCATCACGAACGGGTCCTTGAGCAGGCCGCCCGCGATGACCAGCTCGGTCACCGCGACCGTGCCGGTGGCGCCGAACGCGTCGATGATGACCCGGGTCCCGAACGCCGTCGCCTCGACCAGCGCCCGGTAGATCTCCGGGGCCCTGGTGGCCAGGGTGAGCCCGACCATGGCGCCGGACAGGAAGTGATCGACCAGCACCGAGCGGTTGCCGCTCAGCCAGTCCAGCGCGATGAGGCCGTGCGCCCCCGCGGGCTGCGCGGCCGCCTCCTGCGACAGCAGGGCGAACAGCGAGATGCCCCGCCGCCCGGCCTCCTCGACGTAGGCCGGGGGCACCGCGTGCTCGGCGAACCAGGCGAAGATGTCGCCCACCCCGCTCTGGCCCGCCTCGTAGCCCCACAGCCCGGCCACGATGCCGCCGTGCACCGCGCCGCACATGCCGGGCACCTCGGCCAGCCCGGTGGCGTTCATGACATGGCAGGTGGAGGTGCCCATGATGGCCACCATCTGGCCGGGTGCGATCGCGTTGGCGGCGGGCGGGGTCACGTGCGCGTCCACGTTGCCGACCGCCACGGCGATGCCCTCCGGCAGGCCCGTCCAGCCGGCCGCCTCGGCGGTCAGCCGCCCGGCCAGCGTGCCGAGCTGGGCCACGGGATGGGCCAGCTTGTCGTCGGCGAAGCCCGCGAAACCCGGGTTCAGCGCGGCGAGGAAATCCCTTTCCGGATAGTGGCCGTCCTGGTAGATGCCCTTGTAGCCGGCGGTGCAGGCGTTGCGGGTCTCGGCGCCGCACAGCTGCCAGATGATCCAGTCGGCGGCCTCGATCCAGCGGTCGGCCCGGTGGTAGATCTCCGGGTCCTCCTCCAGCAGTTGCAGGCCCTTGGCGAACTGCCACTCCGAGGAGATCTTGCCGCCGTACCGGGCCAGCCACGGCTCGCCCCGCTCGGCGGCCAGGGCGTTGATCCGGTCGGCGTGCGGCTGGGCGGCGTGGTGCTTCCACAGCTTGACGTAGGCGTGCGGCCGGCCGGCCAGGTCCGGCAGGGTGCACAGCGGCGTCCCGTCGCGCAGCACCGGCAGCACCGTGCACGCGGTGAAGTCCGTGGCGATGCCGATGACCTGGGCCGGGTCGATCCCGGCCCGCTTGATCGCCGCGGGCACGACGTGCCGCAGCACCCCGACATAGTCCCGCGGGTCCTGCAGGGCCCAGTCGGGCGGCAGCACCTCGCCGGTGGCCGCCAGCACCTCGTCCATCACCGCCGTGCGGGTACTCGTGCGTGGCGCTGCCCAGCTCGGCGCCGTCCCGGACCCGGACCACCAGCGCCCGCCCGGACAGCGTGCCGTAGTCAACACCGATCACGCACGGCTCGCCGCCCCCGGCCGCCAAGTCCGCGCCCGCCGGGCCCGCGCTCGCCCGGTCATCGTTGTTAGCGCTCACACCCATTTCTGGCCACCCTCTCTACCTGCGAAGACTGATTCAGTGTGCGCTATGTCCGAGGCGGGGCAGCGCTCGCCCGGACGATCAGCTCGGTGCTGACGGGCCGCTGCGGGCCGTCAGCGCTGGCGCCGGCGATCTTCTCGACCAGCAGCCGCAGCGCACGCCGGCCCAGCTCGGCGAAATCCTGGCGCACCGTGGTCAGCGGCGGGCAGAAGTACCCGGCCTCCGGGAGGTCGTCGAAGCCGACGACGCTGACCTCGTCAGGCACCGGCCGGCCGTGCTCGGCCATGGCCCGGAGCACGCCCAGCGCCATCTGGTCGTTGGCGCAGAACACCGCGGTGACCTCGGGCCGGGCGGCGAGCCGGCGAGCCAGCTCGTAGCCGGATCGCGAGGACCAGTCCCCGGTCAGCTGCGGCGGCGGGGTCAGGCCCGCGGCGGCCAGGGCCTGCTGCCAGCCGATGGTGCGCTCCCGGCCGTCCAGGCTGGTCTGCGGGCCGCTCACGAAGTGCACGCTGCGGTGGCCCAGGCTCAGCAGGTACTCGGTGGCCGACCTGGCCCCGGCGATGTTGTCGACGGCCACCGAGGCCAGCGGGGCGCTGGTGCCGCAGCCGACCGCGACCAGGGGCACCTCGGGCGGCATGCCGCCCAGCGCGGCCACCGCCGAGGTGCTCGGGGCGATGACGATCACGCCCTCGACGCCCTGGCCGAGCAGCCGCTCCACCGCGTCCAGGGCCGCGCCGTGGTCGATGGCCGGCAGGCTGGCGATGGACACGAAGTAGGCGCCCGCAGCGGCCTGCTCGATCCCGTAGAGCATGGACGCCGGGCCGAACAGGTCGGTATCGCAGCTGATCACGCCGAGCGTGTGGGTCCGGCGGGTGACCAGGGTGCGCGCGGCGGCGTTGGGCCGGTAGGCCAGCTTGCTGATCGCGGCCAGCACGTTGTCCCTGGTCTGCGGGCGGACGTTGGGGTGATCGTTGACGACGCGGGAGACGGTCTGGTGCGACACGCCGGCCAGCCGGGCCACGTCGGCCATGACCGGCCGCCGCGCGGGCGGTGCTGCCTGCCGGGTCAGGTGGCCAACTGACGGGCGAATGGCAGAGCCCCCCGCTGACGAAGCCATGCCCACGATCTCCTCTCGCCAGTCGGGCGCGAACCGTCCTGGTTGGACAATGTTCGCACATCCGCGAGTGGTCCGCCTGTCACCGGCCGGCCGGCGGCCGGGCCGGGACAGGCGAGCCTGCGCGGGCTGGCGAGGGGGCCGGCTTAGCACGGAATGGGGCGGCCGTTCTTCTTCAGCTCATACCAGGTGCCAGGCGAGTTCTGGAGATCGGTGAAGGCCGTGCCCCGGCTCCGCAGCCCCCGCGGCGTCGCGATCCGGACGCCGCCGGCGGCCATGAAGAGGCGCTGCGGATGGCCGTGGCTGATCGGGAAGGCCGGCTTGCCGGACCCGTTGATGTCGTACCGGCCGTCGGTGATCGAGAGCTCCGGGTGCACGAAGTCAGCCATCGGCGGGAACCACTCATGCCCGCTCCGGCATACCTCCTGGCGCTCGGCGATCCACTCGACCTTGTTGTCGGGGCGCCTGGACTTCAGCACGAAGCTGACGCACCGGCGCAGGCGGCCGTCGCACAGCACGTACGAGGCCTTGTGCGCGACCTGCGTCTGGTAGCCGGCGGACACCATGACCTTGTCACCCGGCCGCGGCACCATGCTCGTGACCCGCTTGATGGCCGTCTCAGGCACGGCCTCGAACCAGAAGAAGTACGACGCCCGGTTCCGCGAGCTGACGTTCTGGGCGGTCCCGTCCTGGATCAGCGAGGTGTTCCTGACGGTGGCGTCCCCGATGCCCGGCCAGATCACCGAGCCGTTGTTGCCCTCGAAACTGCAGCAGACTTTCGGCACCCGCCAGCTCGCGGTCACGAAGTTGGGCGACGGAGTTGTGTCCCGGTACCCCGACCAGTTCAGCAGGCCCAGCGCGCTGGTCGCGCGGGACGGGCTGGTCACCAGGCCGGCGGGCCCGCTCTCGCAGGTCAGGGTGGACATCCACCGGGCATGCCAGCGCGTGGCGGTGGCCAGGATGCTGCCGCGGCCGGGGGGCAGGCCCAGGGCCCTGGCGGATGGCTGGGTCCCCGGCCGCCGCGGCGTGTAGACCGTCACGCCAGGGCCGCAGCCGCGGACGCGGTGCGCGATCAGGCCGGCCGGCACGCTCGCGCCCGGGCGGGCCGGGCGGGCCGATCCCGCTGGTAACGCTGAGGCCAGGCTCGGCAATGCGGCAATGGCCAGGCCGATCGTGATTCCGGCTGCCGCCAGCAGGCGTACACGACGCATGGGCAATCCTCCCGTCAGCCGCCGGACCGGCGGCGCATCCTAGGCCCCGGACAAATCTCGTTTAACACGGATTTACTGTCAAGGTGCTGGCCGACGCCCGGGCAGGAGTGGCCGGCCGGTCAGCGGAGGGGGCACTGCGGCTGCCGGCCGGGTCAGCGGGGAGTACCGAGGCCCGTTGCGGACCGATGTGGAGGCTGGCCGGGTAATGGCTGGCCCGGCTCGCGGCGGCGACCGCGAGCCGGGCTGCCTGGCGCGTCACCGCCGGGGTGCGCGCGCTGCGCTGGCGGCGGGTCAGGCGCCCTTCTGGCGGGCCTCCATCGCGGCGCGGTACTCCGCGACGACGATGTCGGTGAGTTCCTCGACCGACGTCTCGGCGCTGGCCTTGTCGAAGGTGATCTCGCCGTGCTGCAGCAGGTTGACGCGGTCGCAGACCTCCAGCACCTGGGCGTAGTTGTGGGCGATGATGATGATCGAGACCTCGCCGCGCTCCTTCAGGTCGCGGACCAGGCTCAGGATCAGCGCCCCCTCCTTGACGCCCATGGCGGCCAGGGGCTCGTCCAGCAGCAGGATCTTGGCGTCGGAGTAGACCGAGCGCGCCACCGCGATGCCCTGCCGCTGGCCGCCGGACAGCTTGGCCACCTCCACGTCGACCGAAGGGATGCCGACCCCCATGTCGGCCAGGTGCTGCTTGGCCAGGGCGCGCATCTTCCGGTTGTTCAGCAGCGGCCCGCTGTGGTACTCCCGGTTGAGGTACATGTTGTGGTACACGCTGAGCTCGTTGATGAGGGCCAGGTCCTGGTACACCACGTCGATGCCGAGCGACCGCGCGTGGGTCACCGACTTGAGCGACACGTCCTCGCCGTTGAGCAGGATGCGGCCGGAGTCGGGGGCCTGGAACCCGCACAGGATCTTCAGCAGCGTGGACTTGCCGGCGCCGTTGTCGCCGAGCAGCCCGAGCACCTCGCCGCGGCCCAGCCGCAGGTTCACGTCCCGCAGGGCCGTGACCGCGCCGAACGACTTGCTGATGTGCTCGGCCCGGAGGACATCCGAGCCCTCGGTGACCGGCTGCCTGACGTCGACCGGGCCAGTGCCCGGGGTGTCGGTGGTCATCAGCTTCGTCCTGCCCTTCGCAGCCGGGTGAGATAAACGTTGGCGACCATGGCGGCGCAGATCGAGACGCCGAGGATGATCAGGAACGGGTTGCTGCTGATGCCCAGCAGGCTGAAGCCGTCCTGCAGGATGGCCAGGACCAGCATGCCGACGAACGCGCCGATCACGGTGCCGGAGCCGCCCGCCAGCGCCGTGCCGCCGATGACCGCCGCGGCGACCGCGTAGAACATCGGCGTGTAGCCGCCCGCACTGGGATCGATGGTGCCCACGCGGAACGCCTCGAGGATGCCGGCCAGGGCCCCGAACAGGCCGGTGAGCATGAAGTTGCCGAGCTTGATCCGGGCCACGCTGATGCCCGCCTCGCTGGCGCCGACCAGGTTCCCGCCCGTGGCGATGGTATGCAGCCCCCAGCGGGTCCGGTTCAGGAGGATCTGGGCGAGGATGACGATCACCACGGCCCAGATGATCTCGGCCCAGGAGAAGCCGCCGAACCACCGGCCCAGGCCGGCTGCTGAGCCATTGGGCAGGTTCTTCTCCTGCGCGGCCGAGGTGGTCAGCGTGAACCCGTAGATGATGAAGGAGGTGCCGAGCGTGGCGACGAAGGACGGCAGCTTCAGCAGGACCACCAGCAGCCCGTTGATCAGCCCGATGAGCAGACCGCAGAGCAGCGCGGCAACGATGGCCAGGAACAGCGGGAAGTGGTAGTAGGTATTGAAGAAGAACATCAGGAACGGCGACAGCGTCCAGATGAAGCCGACCGACAGGTCGATCTCACCGCAGATCAGCAGGAACACCTCGCCCGCCGCGAGGAGGGCGTACGGTGCCGTGGCGTCGGCGACGTTGATGATGTTGTTCTTGGTGAAGAAGGATGAGCTGGCCGAGCTGATGAAGCCGAAGTAGAGGACCAGCAGGACGGCGACGATGAAGACGCTGGCCTCGCGCTGTTGCAGGAAGACGGTGCCGCCACGCCGGATCAGGGATCCGAAGCCGCCTGAGCCTTCACCACCGGGAGGACCGGCCACCGGTTCCGCACTGCGCTGAGCAGTCTCGCTCACGTCACTTGTCCGTTCTGTCGGCCCGCCTGCCGGCGGGGGGCCTAGGGGCGGATCGCGTACGGCACCCGGCCGGGCAGGAGCCCCGGCCGGGTGCCGCGCACGGCGTCGGGATCAGGTCGGGATCGCGCCGCTCCGCGGGATGAGCTTCTCGGCCGTCGTGGAGCCCTCGAACCTCGAGGTGGGCGAGGTGTAGGGGGCGGCGTTGGCCTTGGTCACGAACTTCAGGCCGGTGTCGGTCTCGGGCGGGGACACCAGGCCGCCGGACAGCTTGAACATGTACAGGTACAGAGTAGGCAGGAAGCCCTGAAGATAGGGCGACTGGTCGATAGTGAAACCGAGCTGGCCCGCCTTGAGCGCCGTCAGCGTGGCCGGCTCCAGGTCGAACCCGCCGGACGAGACCTTGCCGACCAGGTTGTACTTGGCCAGCGCCGGGCCGAGCAGCGCGGTCGAGCCGCCGTCCACGGCGAACACGCCATGCAGCTTGGGCCCGTTGGCCTGGATGAACTCCGGGATGCTGGTGGTCTCCTGGCTCTCCGACGCGCCGCTGTCAAAGCCCGCCGTGTGCAGGATCTTCAGGCCCTTGCCCGCGGCCAGGATCGCCGCGTTGGCGCCGTCCAGCCGCGGCTGGATGTTCAGCGCGCCGGGCTGGGCGATGATCCCGCAGGCGGTGGTGCCGTGCGGCATCCCGGCTGCGATGCGCGCGCCGACCTCCTGGCCCGAGGCGAACAGCTCCTGGCCGACGTAGGCCAGGCCGTTGGTCGGGTTGTTGGTCGCGCCGTTCGCGTTGTAGGTCACGACCGGGATGCCCGCGGACAGCGCCTTGTCGATCGGGCTGCCGAACGCCGTCGCGGAGACCACCGTGGTGGCGATGCCCGGCGAGGTCGCGGCGATGGCGGCGTTGAGCGAGGTCAGCATCGTCGGGACCGTCGGCTGGGTCGAGGTCGCTCCGGTCCAGGACGGCGTGGGGATGCCGAGCAGGGCCGCGGCGTCCGCGAAGCCGTACTGGGTCGGGGTGAAGAACGCGTTGTCCGTGACGTGGTTGACGAAGGTGAACTTCCACTTGGGCGTGGTGGGGAAGTTCCCGGCCGTGTCCTTGGCCGCCTTGGCCGTGCTGGTGGACGAGCTGCACGCAGCGATCAGGGCCGACGCGGCGGCCGTGGCGCTGACCAGGCCGGTGCCCTGAAGAAGCCGACGGCGGGTCGGCCCGTCCTTCATGTTGAGCGTTTGGATCGCCTCATCGACCTTGGGGTCGACTTTCCCCATCGCAGACCTCCGGGATGTAGTGGGACTGGGCATCCGTCTCCGAACAGGCGCGGATACCTGGAACCTGAGCAGGCCGGAGGCTCAGCGACGGCGCTGTCACTGGCTGACACCTGGGACGCCCTGGCTCATGGCGTCCCGGTTGCCTCATGGCCTTCCTGCTACCTGACGGCTCGGCCACCGGCCCGGACGAGTCCTGGCCTGCGGCAACGCTGACGGGCATGGGCACTTCGACGGCGGGTCGAGTCGCGGTAGGTGGCCCGTCGTTGTGAGCGCTAACATCTCGTCGGCAGTGCATATCAGACGCCATAAGCTAGAACAGGGGTAGATCAACAGTCAATGCTGAAAACGCACAGATGCGAAGATGTAATTTACCTGCCGGCAACGACTGCGAACCGCCAGTGAGCGAGACGCAACGCGGATGACATCGGCGCGGTACATGCCCGGGCTGCGGGCGTCAGCTCGCGGTCGCCGGCGCGACCGGCCGAAAACGGCCGGCCGGCGCCGGTGATCACGCTCGCCCTTCCCGCGGCTAACCCCCGGTGCGCGTCGCCGGAAACCGCTCTGCGCGAAGAGGGAAATCCTTATCCTTCGGCGGGCTCCATCTCGGCGGCCAGCTTCATGGCCTCCTCAATGAGCGTCTCGACGATCTGCGATTCCGGAACGGTCTTGATGACCTCGCCGCGCACGAAGATCTGGCCCTTGCCGTTGCCCGAGGCGACGCCGAGGTCCGCCTCGCGCGCCTCGCCGGGCCCGTTCACCACGCAGCCCATCACCGCGACGCGCAGCGGCACGTCCATTCCCTCAAGCGCGGCCGTGACCTCGTCGGCCAGCTTGTAGACGTCCACCTGGGCCCGGCCGCAGGACGGGCAGGACACGATCTCCAGGCCGCGCTGGCGCAGGCCGAGCGACTCCAGGATCGCGATGCCGACCTTGACCTCCTCGACCGGCGGCGCGGACAGCGAGACCCGGATGGTGTCCCCGATCCCCTCGGCCAGCAGGGCGCCGAAGGCCACCGCCGACTTGACCGTGCCCTGGAAGGTCGGTCCCGCCTCGGTGACTCCCAGGTGAAGGGGGTAGTCGCACTGCTGGGCCAGCAGCCGGTAGGCGTTGATCATGACCACCGGGTCGTGGTGCTTGACCGAGATCTTGATGTCGGTGAAGCCGTGCTCCTCGAACAGCGAGCACTCCCACAGCGCCGACTCGACCAGCGCCTCGGGGGTGGCCTTCCCGTACTTGGCCAGCAGCCGCTTGTCCAGCGATCCGGCGTTGACCCCGATCCGGATCGGGGTGCCCGCCGCCGAGGCAGCCCTCGCGATCTCGGCCACCTTGTCGTCGAACGCCTTGATGTTGCCGGGATTGACGCGCACGGCGGCGCACCCCGCGTCAATCGCGGCGAAAACGTACTTGGGCTGGAAGTGAATATCCGCGATGACCGGGATCTGTGATTTGCGCGCGATGTCCGGCAATGCGTCCGCATCATCCTGTGACGGAACCGCCACCCGGACGATCTGGCAGCCCGCCGCGGTCAGCTCGGCGATCTGCTGGAGCGTGGAATTCACGTCCGCGGTGAGCGTCGTGGTCATCGACTGCACCGACACTGGCGCGCCGCCGCCCACCGGTACCACGTGGCTGCCTTTGCCCACCATAATCTGCCGCGAGTTACGGCGGGCCGCCAGCGGCGCCGCCGGAAGCTCAGGAATGCCAAGATCAACAGTCATCTGCGCTATCGCCTCACTGAGTTAGGTGAACCGGGTTGAAGATGTCTGCGGCGATGAGAATCAGGCCCAGCCCGACGAGGAGGGCGAATACGCCCACGCTCACCGGGATTAGCTTCTGCATGTCTACCAGGCCCGGATCAGGACGCCCGCGGAGCCTGGCCAGCCAGGCCCGGATCCGCTCGTAGATCACCACGGCCAGGTGACCGCCGTCCAGCGGAAGCAGCGGGAGCAGGTTGAACGCCCCCACGAAGATGTTCAGCGAGATCACGATCAGCAGCAGCGCGGAGACCGTGTACTGCCAGCCGCCGCCGGCCTCCACCACCTGGCCGGCGTCGTTGGCCGCCCCGATCACGCTGCTGACATCGCCGCCCGCCGTCTTGGCCCGGTCCTTCGCGAACAGGTCGGGCAGCGCCGAGGGCAGCTTGGCCGCCGCCTCCCCCGACAGCTCGAGCACCTGACCCCACGTCGAGCCCGCGTAGGCTACCCCGCTGATCGGGTTGAGCCGGAGGAACGGCTTGTCCTCGATGCCCAGGTAGGCCCCATGCCGGCCCGGTACCGCGCCCGGCGTGACGGTCAGCGTCACGTCCCGGCCGCCCCGGTCCACCACGACCGGGATCGGCTTGCCCACTTTCTGGGCCTTGATCACCTTGCCGAGCTGCGTCCAGTCGGGCACCGGCTGCCCGGCGATCGAGATCACCTTGTCGTTGGCCCGGATCCCGGCCACCTCGGCCGGGGAGGCCGCCTGGCCCGGCACGCAGGCCGCGCCGTTGTCCAGGGCCTTGACCGACCTGGGCAGGCACTTGGTGACCGCGCCGATCGAGTTGGTGCCGGGCACTCCGATGGCCACGGCGAGCAGGAACAGCAGCACGAAGGCCAGCGCGAAGTGCATGAACGACCCCGCCAGCAGCACGATGGCCCGCTGCCAGCCTGGCTTGCGGCGGAACGAGCGCGGCTCGTCGGCCGGGTCGACCTCTTCCAGCGCCGTCATCCCGGTGATCTTCACGAACCCGCCGAACGGCAGCGCCTTGAACCCGTACTCGGTCTCGCCGCGCATCCGCGACCACAGGGTCTGGCCGAAGCCCACGAAGAACTGGGTGACCTTCATGTGGAACTTCTTGGCCGTCAGGAAGTGCCCGGCCTCGTGCAGCATGACGGAAACGAGCAGGGCGAACACGAAGATCACCACGCCCAGCAGGAAGCTCATCCGGCTGGCTCTCCTCCCTGCCGCGCGGCAGTCCGCCCCGTGCGCCAGCCCTCAGCGGGCCTGGACTCACGTCGTGATGTCCGTCTTATCACGGTCCCCGTCACGCGCCGGCGCTCGGTCAGCTCGCGCGGCTGGTCAGCTCGCGCGCCCGGGCTCGCGCCCAGCGATCCGCGGCCAGGATTTCCTCGACCGTGGATCCCGCCGCACCCGCACCGTCATGCTCTGAGACTACCTGGGCCACGGTATCGACAATTCCCGTGAACGGGACCCGTCCGGCCAGGAACGACTCGACGCATTCCTCGTTGGCCGCGTTGTAGGCCGCCGGGGCGGTCCCGCCCGTGCGGCCCGCCGCCCGGGCCAGCGCCACCGCCGGGAACGCCGTCTCGTCCAGCGGCTCGAATGTCCAGGTATGCGCCACCGACCAGTCCACCGGCGGCGCCGCGTCGGCCACCCGGTGCGGCCAGCCCATGGCCAGCGCGATCGGGATCCGCATGTCCGGCGGGCTGGCCATCGCGATCGTGGCCCCGTCGGTGAACTCAACCATCGAGTGGATCACCGACTGCCGGTGCACCACCACCTCGATCCGGTCGAAGCCGATGCCGAACAGCAGGTGCGCCTCGATCAGCTCCAGGCCCTTGTTGACCAGCGTGGCGCAGTTCACCGTGATGACCGGGCCCATGTTCCAGGTCGGGTGGGCCAGCGCCTGCTGCGGCGTGACCCCGGCCAGCTCATCCCGGCTGCGGTGCAGGAACGGGCCGCCGCTGGCCGTCAGCACCAGCTTCCTGACCTCGTCCGGGCTCCCGGCGCGCAGGCACTGCGCCATCGTGGAGTGCTCCGAGTCCACCGGCACCAGCTGGCCCGGCGCGGCCCGCCCGGTGACCAGCTGGCCGCCCATGATCAGCGACTCCTTGTTGGCCAGCGCGAGCACCCGGCCCGCGTCCAGCGCGGCCAGCGTGGCGGCCAGGCCCGCGGCCCCGGTGACCGCGTTCAAGGTCACGTCGCAGGGCCAGGCGGCCACCTCGGCTACCGCGTCGGGCCCGGCCAGCACCTTGGGCAGCCGCTTGCCGCCCTGCTCCTGGAGCGCCCGCTGCACGTCCGGCGCGGCCCGCTCGCTGGCCACCGCCACGACCTCGACCCCGAACTCCAGCGCCTGGCGGGCCAGCAGGTCCGCGTGCCCCCCGCCGGAAGCCAGCCCGACCAGCCGGAACCGGTCCGGATTGCGCCGGATGATGTCGGCCGCCTGAGTGCCGATCGACCCGGTCGAGCCCAGCAAGACGATGTCACGCGGCGCGGCGCCATCCGCAGCGGTGCTGTCACGGGGGGTGCTCTGCGTGCTCTGGGACCGAGGGCTGGCGTCGGTGGCAGCTTCCATGATGGCTATTGTCCCCCGCCGCGGCACCGGTGTCCCAGGCGGCGTGGTCTGGCAGGCGGTCTGGCTCATGTTCTGGGCCCCGGGCCGCGGTGGGGGTGTCCCGTTGGGCCGGCCAGGCCAGGTCGGGCCGGCCAGGCCGGGCCGGCGACCCTGACTGGCGGTCCTGCTCATGATCGTGACCGAGTTTCCGCAGGATGCTGCGGAAACTCGGTCACCATAATGACGGCCTGGATAAGGGCACGCGGTAAGCCGGGATTGAGGCGGATCAGTCGTGAGACGAGTGAGCTGCCGGGGGCTGACGCGACTGCCGGGGCGAGCGAGGCCGCACCCCACCCCGCGCCGCGGCGCGTAGAGGTGGACGCCCCGCCCAGCCACACCTCAGCGTCGCTGTCCATATGCCCCATCCGGGGCCGTGCGCCTGATGGCCAGCCGGATCGCGTCCTGTAGTCGGTCCGCAATGGGGTGGTCCATGATCACGGAAACCGGTCCGCGATATTCGCTGACCGGTTTCCGCACTCACGACCGCCCCCGTACGGCGACCGCCAGCCCGCGATCAGGCGGCACCGCCGCTGCAATGGCGGGGACGGACGAGGCCGGCGGGGCGGGCGGGCCTGCCGGATCATGCTCGGACCGGCGCGCAGAGGCGTGGATGTCCCGCCCAGCGACAGCCCATCTGGCCAACAGGACATCCAGGAGCCGCGAGGCCGGGCTGGCCCGGCGGGCCGGACGGGGCGCGTAGCGTGAGAACGTGACCCACGCGCAGACCACCCCCGGACGCCGGCCCAGCCGGGCCAGCAGGACCAGGCGGGCCAGCCGGCCGCCAGCGCGCAGGCGGGCGGCCGTGACCGCCGCCGCGACCGCCCCGGACACCGAGAGCTGGCGGGACCGCCCGGCCGCCCAGCAGCCGGAGTGGCCCGACCCGGCCGCGCTGGACGCCGTCACCGCCGAGCTGGCCGGGCTGCCGCCGCTGGTCTTCGCCGGGGAGTGCGACCAGCTCCGCGACCGCCTGGCCGCGGTGGCCCGGGGTGAGGCGTTCCTGCTCCAGGGCGGGGACTGCGCCGAGACGTTCTCCGGGGCGACCGCCGAGGATGTCCGGGCCAAGCTCCAGACCATCCTGCAGATGGCGGTCGTGCTGACCTACGGGGCCAGCGTGCCGGTGGTCAAGATCGGCCGGATGGCCGGCCAGTTCGCCAAGCCCCGGTCCCGGCCGACCGAGGTCCGCGGCGGCCGCGAGCTGCCCGCCTACCGCGGCGACGCGGTCAACGGCCTGGCCTTCACCGCCGAGGCCCGCACGCCCGACCCCGGCCGCCTGCTGCGGGCCTACCACTGTGCCGCCGTGACCCTGAACCAGTGCCGCGCCTTCACCACCGGCGGCTACGCCGACCTGCACCAGGTCCACGCCTGGAACCAGGACTTCGTCCGGGCCAGCCCGTCCGGGCAGCGCTACGAGCGGCTGGCCGGGGAGATCGACCGGGCCCTGGCCTTCATGCGGGCGTGCGGCACCGATCCCGACGAGCTGCGGACCGTGGAGCTGTACTCCAGCCACGAGGCCCTGCTGCTGCCTTACGAGCAGGCCCTGACCCGGACTGACCCGCGCACGCAGGCGCCTTATGACCTGTCCGCGCACTTCCTGTGGGTCGGCGAGCGGACCCGGGCGCTGGACAGCGCGCACGTGGCCTTCGCGGCCAGCATCCGCAACCCCATCGGCCTCAAGGTCGGCCCCACCACCACCCCGGCTGAGCTGCTGGCCCTCATCCGCCGGCTCAGCCCGGACGGCGAGCCGGGCCGGCTCACGCTGATCTCCCGGCTGGGCGCGGGCCGGATCAGGGAGCTGCTGCCGCCCCTGGTGGAGGCGGTGGCCGCGGCACAGGCCCCGGTGGCCTGGGTCTGCGACCCGATGCACGGCAACACCTTCGAGGCGCCCAGCGGCTACAAGACCCGGCGGTTCGACGATGTGCTCGATGAAGTCCAGGGCTTCTTCGAGGTGCACCGCCGGCTCGGCACCCACCCCGGCGGCATCCACATCGAGTTCACCGGCGACAACGTCACCGAGTGCGTGGGCGGCAGCTACCAGATCGACGCCGAGGACCTGCACCAGCGCTACGAGACGGCCTGCGACCCGCGCCTCAACCGCGGCCAGGCCCTCGACCTGGCCTTCACCGTGGCCGACAGCTACCGCACCCGCCCGGCCGCCCCGCCCGCTGCGGGCCGCCTGACGGGGCGGCCCGCCTGACGGAGCGGCCCGGACCAGGCGGCTAGCTGGCCGGGAGCGAGGGCTCCCAGTCGGGCCGCAGCGGCATCCCGGCCTGGCCGTCGGGGCTGAGCTTGACCGCGAGGACCTGGTGCAGCTGGATCTGGTTGCGGTCGAAGCCCAGCCGCGAGCCGGCCATGTACAGCCGCCAGACCCGCGCGGTGCCCTCGCCCACCTCGGCGACGGCCTCGTCCCAGTGGTCGTCGAGGTTGGTGCACCAGCCGGTCAGCGTCCTGGCGTAGTGCTCGCGCAGGTTCTCGAGGTGCCGGACCTCGAAGCCCGTGTCGTGGATCAGCGAGACCAGGTAGCCCGGCCCTTCCAGCTCCCCGTCCGGGAACACGTACCGGTTGATGAACCCGTCCCTGACGTTGGCGGGCCCGGTGTTGTCCGGCCGGGTGATGCAGTGGTTGAGCAGCCGGCCCTGCGGCTTGAGCTTCTCGTACAGGAACGAGAAGTAGCCGGGCAGCTCGGCCTTGCCGATGTGCTCGGTCAGCCCGATGGAGCTGACCGCGTCGAAGCCGATCTCTTCCACGTCCCGGTAGTCCATGTGCCGGACCTCGGCCAGGTCACCCAGGCCGGCCTCCTTGATCGCCCGCTGGGCCCAGGCGGCCTGCTGCTCGGACAGCGTCACGCCCAGGGCCTTGACGCCGAACTCGCGGGCCGCGTGCATCACCATGCCGCCCCAGCCGCAGCCCACGTCCAGCAGGCGCATCCCCGGCCGCAGCCCGATCTTCCTGGCGACCAGGTCGAACTTGGCCCACTGGGCCTGCTCGAGGGTGAAGTCCTCGCGCTGGTAGCACGCGCAGGTGTAGGCCATGGACGGGCCCAGCACCCACTCGTAGAACGTGTTGGACACGTCGTAGTGGTGCGAGATCGCGTTGGCGTCGCGCTGCTTGGAGTGCCGGCGTCCGATCCGCCACCGCTTGGTGACCTGGACCTCCTGGGGCGGCGGATCCAGGCGCGGCAGCAGCAGGCGCGGCCCGCCCAGCTCGTTGAGCAGCTTGAGCTTCTCGCTCATGCTGATCCCGAGCCGCTGCGCGCTGGCCATCCGGCTCAGCGCCGCGTACATATCGCCTTCTACGTCCAGGTGCCCGGAGACGAAGGCCCGGGCCAGCCCGAGCGCACCCGGCGCCTGGGCCAGGTAGGCCACGGCGGTGGGGGACTTGACCGTGATCCGTACCGGCGAGGTTGGCGCGCCGGCCTTGCTTCCGTCGTAGGCGATGAACTCGACTGGGGCATCCGGGCCCGCGACCCGCTCGAACACCTCGGCCAGCGGCATGTCAGTTACTCCTTCTTCCGTGGTGCACCTGCACGTTCACTGGCCGCCGACGCACTTGTCGTACAGGTCAGCCAGCCGCCCGTCAGCGTCATATGTCCGCTTGAGCTGGGCGTACTCGGGCCCGTTGTAGCGGGCCCAGAATTCCTCGGGGGCGTAGAACGAGGTCGAGTACAGCCCCTTGTGCCCGCCCAGGCGGGTGACCTCGTCCTCGATCTTCCGGTTGTAGAAGCCGTCGGGCTGGCCGGGCGGCAGCCCGACGGTGCCCCAGAACCCGAAGTTGACGTAGGCCTGGCCCGGCCGCATCGGGTACAGCGGCCAGGTCCGCTCGCCGCGCAGCCGCAGCGGGCACATCCACACCGGGCTCATGCCGACCTCGGCGGCGAAGAAGCGCAGGAACTCCGCGCCGTGCTCGACCGGGATCTCCACGTCCTGGATGACGTCCTCGTTGCGCGGCTTGCCGCGGCGGTCGTTCAGCGCGGCACTCAGGTGGTGCCGCCGGTCGAAGGCCACCAGCTTGCGGTACACGTCCGAGCGACGGTACCGGCGCGGCCAGGCCCGGCGGACCAGTGGCTGCTGGACCCCGAACGGACGCGAGCACCAGAACCAGTCGGTGTCCCACCGCCACAGGTAGTCCGCGATGGTCAGGAAGTCCTCCCGCGGCCCGCGGATGGACTGGTAGTAGATCCGCTCGCGGGTGTAGTCGCTGCGCCAGGGCGCCACCTCGCTGAACGCCCCGACGGTCAGGTACATCTCGTCCAGGCTGAACATCGTGCCGTCGACGAAGTCGGCCTGGTGGCCGTCGTAGCTGCCGTCGGCGGCGATCTTGGCCACCGCCGCCATGCACTCCTCCGGCCCGGAGAACCGGAAGTGCCGCAGGTGCACGAACGGCGTCACCGGCTCCAGCTCGATGGTGAGCGAGAGGGCGTAGCCGAGGGTGCCGTAGGAGTTCGGGAAACCGCGGTAGAGCGCCTCGTGCTCGCCATCAGGCGCCGCGCTGATGACCCGGCCGTCGCCGGTGAGGATCTGCATCTCCAGCACGGACTCGTGCGGCATGCCGCTGCGCAGCGAGGTGGACTCGATGCCCAGGCCGCTTACCGCGCCCCCCAGGGTGATCGTCTTGAGCTGCGGGACGACCATCGGCATGAGGCCGTGCCGCAGCGTGGCCGCGGTGAGGTCCTCGTAGGTGGTCATGCCGCCGGTGAGCGCCGTCCTGGTCTCGGGGTCGACGCACAGGACGTGGCCGAACGCCGACACGTCCAGGCGCGGCCCGGTCGTGTCGCCGCGGAACCGGAACAGGTTCGAGGTGGCCTTGGCCAGCCGGACCGGCTGGCCCGCCGGGATCGCCTTATAGGCGGACTGGATCCGGGCCACCGCCGAGCGGTGGCCCGGCAGGGCGGCCGGGCTGAGCCGGGCAGGCGCGGCAACGGCACCGCCGCTCGCCGCTGTGGCGGTCGCTGGCCGTGACGGCGGGTGGTCTTTGTCCGCGACGTCGGTCACGCGGCCTCCTCTAACTGGACGAAGGTTCCAGGCAGTTTAACCTCACGCAACCTGGCCATCCTCCGTCCGCTCGGCGCCAGCTTCCGGCGGGCGGGCCGCGCTGTCCTGTTCGTAGCTCAGCGCGACCTCCTCCGGGGTCATCGGCAGCCGGGCCGAGGACGGCGGCAGGCCCGTCTGGATCGCCTGGGCGAGCAGCAAGGCCATTGAGTAGGCGGGGTCCGCGCCCAGGGCGCGCTCGATGGCCACGTTGGCCAGAGCACCTTCCCCGCACTGCCAGGCGGTAAACGCCAGTAACGAGGCGGGGGCCGGGACGAACTCCGGGGCCGCCGCCGTGACCACGTCGGTCCACAGCCTCAGGTGCCGGCGCCGGTGCTCCGGATCCATCCGGGCCCAGGCATCGTCGCGGACCCGCAGGTCGGCCAGGCAGACCGCCAGGAAGGCCAGCCGGCCCCGGTCGGTGATCTCCCGGCCCTTGCGGTAGCGCCCGATCGCCTGGCGGACCGCGCCGCAGCCGGCCTCGGCCAGCGCGGTGGCCGGCCGGAGCCCGTCCCGCTCGGCCTGGGCCAGCAGCCCGTCGATCCGCCGTAGTGCCCGGGTCGTGGCCTGCCTGATCGCCCGCACCGCGCCCGGCGGCGGCTCCAGCGTCCGGGCCAGCGCGGCGCGGTCCGGGTAGGCGTCGAGCCCGGCGCCGTTCAGCACGGCGGCGGCCGGATGCGAGCACGGGTCGTAGGACCGGCCCTCGGGCGGGCAGCAGACCGGGTCCGAGCAGAACGCGAACCAGTAGCGGCCGCCCTCGGCCCGCAGCGCCTCGCGGATCACCAGGCCCGCGTGCGGCAGCGCGCCCGCCATCTGGTCGACCACCGGGGCGACCAGCTGCGCCGGGCCGTAGCCGACCACGATCGCGGCCGGGATCTCCTGGCGGCTGAGCACCTCCCTGGCGTGGGTGGCGATATCCGCGGCCAGCTCGGCATCGGGCGGATCGGGCAGGTCGTAACGGAAGACCATCGTCACCCGGTCGCTGGGGCCGGTGACGCCCAGCACCACCAGGCTGCGGCTCGGGTGGAAGCCCAGCAGGTGCGGCACGACCGCCAGCACCCCGGCCGGCGAGCCGACCCGTACCGGTCCGGATAAGTGCGATTCGCTCCTGCCCGCCGGGCGCTGTTCCGCGCCCGGCCGGGCGTGCGCCGGCGGGTCGTCCGCCGCGGGACGACGCTTGGATGACTGGTCAAGGGCTGGCTTGTTATCTGTCATGCCGCCAGGCTCCGCCTGGGTCAGCCCCTCCCGCGACAGCGAAACCGCCCGCGCCCGGGGATGACCGTCCCGGTGCACAGCCCGGTTAATTGCCTTGACTCACCCGCGGCCGCCCGGCATCCGCCAGCGCGCGAGTTACTCTCCGGGCCACCGGGGTAGGGCCGACCGCATGTCAGCGACCGCCTCAGAGCCAGACCCGGCGCCGCAGCCGGCGCCGCCCGGGCCTGACCCGCAGCCGCCGCCGGCCCGCCGCAGCCGCCCGGCCTGCCGCAGCCTGGGCCGCAACCTGGGCCGCAGCCAGTCCCGCGGCCGCGCCCGCTCCCGGAGCCCGACATCCCCTCCCCGCTGCACCCGGAATCGCCGCCCGACAAGCAACCAGGCGAGCCACCAGGCGAAGCCTGATCGCGGCTGCTAGTTGCGGGCGGGAAGCTGCCCCTCCAGGAAGCGCGCCACCAGGCCGCGGACCACGGTCGCCATCGAGAACCCGTGCTCGGCGCACCAGGCGCGAAGCTGGGCATGCTGCTCGGCCGCGAACCGGACCGGAACAACCTGCTGCGGCCCCGACGGGCCGCCCGCGGCCTGGAGGGACAGGATCTGGGTGCTGACGTCGCGCAGCCGGGCCGGCAGGTGACCGGTCCCGTAGGCCGTGCTCAGCCCGCGGCTGAGCAGCCAGGTGTACACCTCGTCGCGCTCGCCGTCGGGCAGCATCCCGACGGCCTTGACCAGGAGCCGGACCGCCTCGCCCGACGATCCGGCCGGGCCGCCCGCCGCCGGGGGCGAAGCCGGCTGAGCGGCGGGGTCGGGTGCAGGCGAGCCGGGGGACTGGGGGTCTGATCTGGTCATGGCCGCCTCCGTGGGCGTGCGATACCGCCGAGGTATCACGATATCGCTCCAGCTCGACCAGAACGTCCGCCAGCGCTGGCGCCAGGCCCCGCGCAGCCAGCGCCGCCCCGGGCAGCCAGTGCAGCGGCTACGCGCCGAAAGCTGGCTCTGCACTGCGGCCGGTCCCGCATCGCGTCCCGTACGCCCTCCGCCAGCGTTGGCCCTCGTGCTGCTCTAGCCCAGAGGGCCAACCATGCGTGCCGAACCGTCACCAAGATCCACGCCAGCCGCTAGCGTGGTTCAGCGGAGGCGGATGCTGAGGGAGCTTAGAGGGCCACGCCGAGCAGGGCATCGACCGCGTCGCGCACCAGCGCGCCAGCGCTGCCCGGCCGCAGCCAGCCCCGGCCCAGCCAGCCCTGGCTCAGCCGCCGACTCGCCGGTGTCAGCCAGCCCGGCAACGCCGGCGTCAGCCGCCCCGGCCGCGATCACCGCCTCGGCCCAGGCGTCCACGACGGCCAGCGCACCCGGCGCGTCCAGGTCGTCAGCGATGTGCTCACGAACGCCGTCCAGCACCGGCCCGCCGGCCACGCCAGAACCGCCGGACACCGCCGGCCAGGGCCACCGCCGCACGCCACCGGGCCAGCCGCGCCTGCGCCGCGGCCAGTCCCTCGTCGGTCCAGTCCCAGTCGCTGCGGTAGTGGTGGGCCAGGATCACGAGCCTGATCGCCATCGGATCGACGCCGGCCTCGAGCAGCTTGGACACGAACACCAGGTTGCCCAGTGACTTGGACATCTTCTCCCCGCCCAGGCGCACCATCCCGGCGTGCGCGTAGCGGCGGGCGAACACGGACGTGCCGAGCCGGCCGCCGCCCGTGTTCGGGCCGTGCGCCACCCGGGCGTGTGAGGCGCTCATCTCGTGGTGCGGGTAGATGAGGTCGGAGCCGCCTGCCTGGACGTCGAACGAGACGCCGAGGTACCTGGTCGCGATGGCCGCGCACTCGACGTGCCAGCCGGGGCGGCCGGGGCCGAAGTCGGATGACCAGGACGGCTCGCCGGGCCGGGCGGTCAGCCAGACCATGGGGTCGAGCGGGTCCTTCTTGCCCGGCCGGCCGGGGTCGCCGCCGCGCTCGGCGGACAGCTCGGCCATCTGGTCCGGGGCCAGCCCGGACACGACCCCGAAGTCCGGGTCGGCGGCCCGGGCGAAGTACACGTCGCCCTCGAGGTCGTAGAGGGCGCCGTGCCGGGCCAGCACCGCGTTGAACTCCTCGATCAGCGGCATCGCCTCAACGGCGCCAACGAGACGGGCGGGCGGCAGGACCCGCAGCGCCGTCATGTCGGACCGGTACAGGGCGATCTCGCGGGCGGCGAGCTCCCGCCAGTCCTCGCCGTCCCGCTCGGCCCGCTCCAGCAGCGGGTCGTCCACGTCGGTGACGTTCTGCACGTAGGTGACCTCGTGCCCGGCGTCCCGCCAGGCCCGGACCAGCAGGTCCCAGGCGACGTAGGTCGCGGCGTGGCCCATGTGCGTGGCGTCATACGGCGTGATCCCGCACGCGTACAGCCGGGCGGCCGGGCCGGGCGCGGCCACGGCCAGCGCCCGGCTGGCCGTGTCCCAGATCTTCGTCTCCGGAGCCTGTCCTGGCAGGTCAGGTACGGCAGTGTCGGGCCAGGTGTGCATATGCGTAGGTTATCGTCGCGCCTACCCCGGACCGGGGCCCGGCCGGCCGCCCGCCCGGGCCGCCCCCTGCGGCCCCCGGGCCAGCTCGAAAGAGTGCGCGAGCTCGATCAGCCGCGGCTCGCTCCAGGCCGGGCCGACGAAGGAGAGCCCGACGGGCAGGCCGTGGACCTCCCCGGCCGGCACGGTGACGGCCGGATATCCGGAGACCGCCGCCGGGCTGGACGTGCCGAACGTGTGGTGATCGCCGAGGGTGTGGTCGGTCAGCCAGGCCGGACTGCCGGTGAGGCTGATCACGGCGTCGAGCCCGTGGGCGCTCAGCGCGCCGTCCAGGGCGGCGCGGGCCAGCCGCCGGGCCTCGGCGCGGGCGCTCTGGTAGTCGGCGTCCTCCAGGTTCCCGCTGGTGGCCTCCGCGGCCTCGAAGATGTCCTGGCCGAAGTGCAGGAGCACTGTGGCCGCGTGCCTGGTGTTGTACTCGATCAGGCCGGCCAGGCTGCCGGGATGCTCGCCGGGCAGCCCGGCCAGGTAGGCATTGAGGTCGTGCTTGAACTCGTGCCGCAAGGCCACGTACTCGGGCTCGAAGATCTTCCCGGCGTCGGGCAGGTCGACCGGGTCGATCACCTCGGCCCCGGCCGCGCGCAGCAGCGCGATCGCGGCGTCCAGCTCGGCCACGGTGGCCGGGTTGGCCGACTCCGAGCCCTCCCGCCACAGGCCCAGCCGGGCCCCGGCCAGCGCGCCGCCGTTCAGGTACCCCGTGTAACCGCCGGGCAGCCCGGCCGCCTGGTCGGTCGCGGGGTCCGCGGGGTCCGCGCCGGACATCGCGCCCAGCAGCAGCGCCGCGTCGGCCACGGTCGCGCCCATCGGCCCGGCGGTGTCCTGCGCCACGGAGATGGGCACGATGCCGGACCGGCTGACCAGGCCCACCGTGGGCTTGATGCCGACCACGCCGCAGGCGGCGGCGGGCGACACGATCGACCCGTCGGTCTCGGTGCCCACGGCGAGCGGGGCCAGCCCGGCCGCGACCGCCACCGCGGACCCGGAGCTGGAGCCGGACGGGTTGCGCCCGGTCCCGAACGGGTTCACCGTCTGGCCGCCCAGCGTGCTCCAGCCGCTGCTGGAGAACCGGGACCGGAAGTTGGCCCACTCCGACAGGTTGGCCTTGCCCAGGATCACCGCCCCGGCCGCGCGCAGTCCGGCGACGCAGAACGCGTCCGCCGCGCCGGCCGCGGCCAGCGCGGGCGAGCCGGCCGTGGCGGGCTGCCCGGCGACCCCCACGTTGTCCTTGATCAGGACCGGGATGCCGTCCAGCGGCCCGAGGGCCTGGCCGGCCCGGCGCCGGGCGTCGCTCTGCGCCGCCTGCGCCCCCGCCTCCAGGCTGACCGAGATGACCGCGCGCAGGTCCGGGTTGAGCCGCTCGATCCGCGTCAGGTAGAACGCGGTGAGCTCGGCTGCCGTCAGTGCCCCGGAAGACAGGGCCCGGCCGAGGGCCACGGCAGTGGCCGTCCCGGCGGTGAGGCTGGTTCCGCCGATCGGCTCGGCCAGAGATTCACGGGATACACGGGATACACGGGGTTCACGGGATTCGCTGTTAGGCACCACCGCAGTATCGCCGCCTGCCGCGCGCGGAATCCAGACCGCCGGGCCGTCAGCGCAGCGTGGTCCTAGACTTCCGCGGGTGACGAAACTCATGGGCCAGCTGGAGACCACGCCCGCCCTGGACCGCCCCGACCTGCTCGCCGACCCCGTGGCCAAGGCCCTCACCGAGCTGGACCTGGCCGATTCCGTCTGGGTCGCCGAGATCGACCCCGGCCTGGCCGACACCGCGGCGTTCTGCGAGCGCTACGGCGTGGCCCCCGCCGAGTCGGCCAACTGCGTCGTCGTGACCGGCCGCCGCGACGGCCAGCCGCGCTACGCCGCCTGCCTGGTGCTGGCCACCACCAGGGCCGACGTCAACGGCCTGGCCCGGCGCCAGCTCGACGTGCGCAAGGCGTCGTTCGCGCCCATGGACGAGGCCGTGTCGCTGACCGGGATGGAGTACGGCGGCATCACCCCGATCGGCCTGCCCGCGGGCTGGCCGGTGCTCATCGACGCCGCGGTGGCCGCCGCACCCATGGTCGTGGTGGGCAGTGGGCTGCGGCGCTCGAAGCTGGCCGTCACCGGCGCGGCGCTGGCCAGCCTGCCCGGCGCCCAGGTCCTGGACGGCCTGGGCCGGTAGCCCGCAACCCAGGACCAACACCAGACTCCCTAACAAAGGTCGCCCGGGCTCACGGCAGCCACGACACCTTGCCGACCAGGGCGGCGTAACCCACGAATGTCACCGCGTCGATCAGCGTGTGCGCGATGATCATCGGAGTGCAGCGGCCCCAGCGCTTGTACAGCACGCCGAAGATCAGGCCCATGATCATGTTCCCGATGAACGCGCCGAACCCCTGGTACAGGTGGTAGGAGCCGCGCACCACCGCGCTGAGCAGGATGGCCTTCCACGGCGTCCAGCCGATCTGATCCAGCCGCCGCAGCACGTAGGCCAGGATCACGATCTCCTCGAGCAGGCCGTCGTGGGCCGCGCTGAGCAGCAGGACCGGGATCCGCCACCAGATGTCGGGCAGGTCCTCGGGGACAATATTGAGGCTGATGCCGAGGTGGAACGCCGCGATGTAGAGCAGCAAGCCCGCCCCGCCGATCACCGCGGCCAGGACCGCGCCCCGCGCGATGTCCTTGCCCGGCTGGCTGGCGTCCAGGCCGATGTCCGACGGCCGCTCACCCGATCGGTACAGCAGGTACAGCACCAGCAGCACGGGCGCGAGGGCCTCGGCGACGAAAGCGATCTGGTAGGCCAGGTCGAGCCACGGGTTGGGCGCGGCCGGGCCGACCAGCGTCGCCGCCTGGCTGTGCAGCGCCTTGGTCTGCAGCAGCGAGCCGATGAGGCTGAGCAGCGCATTGACCGCGCTTGCCCCTAGCGAGAGGGCCAGGACCGCGAAGACTTCCCATTTCAGGTACCGCGGCGGCGGCAGGCGCAGGCTGGTCTGCTCCTGGTCAGTGAGAGCCACTCCTGGACTGTAGTCGCTATGCCACCCACGTCACGGCCGGGTAATCTTCCACCTTTGCGGCGTTCCGTGCCGTTACGGTGACCTAGGTGGGCCATGTGAAGCGAGCAGGCGAGAGTCCGGCGGCAGGCGATACGGTCGCCGCCGCGGGCGCGACCCCCCCTGCCGCCCCCGAGCACGACACGCACGGCCCGCGACACCGCGGCCGGCGATAGCCCGGCTGGCGACAGACCGGCCGGCGACGCCGCCGCCAAGGACACCGCGGCCAGCGAGCCCCCCGGCCAACGGCGGCCAGGCGCCGCGGCGGCGGACGCTCGCCGGCCGGCCGTTCGCGGCCCACCTGGTGCTGATCGCCGCCTACCTGGTGGCCAGCATCGTGGTGACCTGGCCGCAGGCCACGTTCCTGGCCCGCGGCCGGGTGCCCAACGTGCGCGACGTGGCCAGTTATGTATGGAGCCTGTGGTGGCTGGCCCATCAGGTAGTGCACCTGGGCAACCCCTGGTTCACCGGCTACATGGCCGCCCCGGTCGGCATCCAGCTCGGCTTCGACACCCTGATGCCGCTGCCCGGCCTCATCATGACGCCGATCACGCTGCTGTTCGGGCCGGTGGTCTCGTTCTGCCTGCTCACCATCGTCACCCCGGCGCTGCTGTGCTACGCCATGTACCGCGCGGCCCGGCTCTGGCTCGGCCAGGCGGGCGCCATCGCCGCCGGGGCCTTCTTCGGCCTGGCCAGCATGATGGCCTGGCAGAACTGGTACCACCTCAACATCACCCTGGGCACCCTGTTCCTGCCGCTCACCCTCGAGGCCGCGGTCCGGTTGCGCCGGTCGTCCGGCCGCGGTCCGGCGGTGGCACTCGGCCTGATCCTCGGGGCCAGCGTGCTCACCAACCAGGAGTCGGCCGCCCTGGCCGTGCTGCTGGCCGCGGTCATCCTGCTGCCCTGGCTGATCCAGGCTGTCGTCCGCCGCCGCGGCGCCGGCGAGGACCGGCCAGCCGGGTTCGCCGGCGTGGCCCTGGCCGCCGTGATCGCGCTCGTCGTGGCCAGCCCCCAGCTCATCGCGATGATCGTGCAGGCCGGCCAGGGCGGGGCCAGCGCTCCCGCGGATCGCCTGGCCAAGACCTACGGCAAGTTCGGCATCGGGCTGCCGACCTTGTTCTCCCCCTCGCCCCGGCTGGATTACTGGCATCTCGGGCTGTCCCGGCTGACCGCCGATTACGTCTACGATCAGCCCCGCGAGGCCCTGGCCACCTTCGGCGTGGTGCTGACCATCACCGCCCTGGCCGGCCTGGCCGTCAGCTGGCGGCGCCAGGCGGGACTGCGCTGGATGGCCCTGCTGTGGGCCGCGGGCGCGGTGCTGGCCCTGGGCACCACGCTGACCATCGGCAAGACCACGCTGATACCGCTGGCGGCCCGCTGGCATGGCGTGATGGTGTCCCAGCTCATGCCCTACACCTGGCTGATCCGCATCCCCGGCCTCTCAGCTCTCAGGGAGCCCGACCGGCTGGCCCTGCTCGGCCTGGTCGGGGCGGCGGTACTGGCCGGCGCCGCGGTGCAGTGGCTCAGCCAGCACGCCCGGCCGCTGATCGCCGTGGTCGCGGTGGCCGCGTTCCTGGAGGCGGGCTGGGCCGGCACCGGCGCCCTCATGCCGGTCACGATGCCCGCCGTGGACCAGCCCATCGCCGCCGATCATTCCCGGTCGATCGTGGTCGACGTGCCCTTCGGCCTGCGCGGCGGGATCCTGCTGCGCGGCCTGTCGTTCCCGGCCCAGGCCCTGATGCTGGCCGTCGATGACGGCCATCCGCGCGCGGTCTCCTATACCTCCTGGGTCCCCCAGCCCACCAGTCACGGCATGATCGTCGGTCATGCCTTCTACCGCTGCCTGGGGTCGGCCCAGTCGCACTGGCGAAAGTGCGCCGGGGCCCAGCTGGAAGCGGCACGCCAGGATCTGAGACGACTGCACGTCGGATGGGTACTGGTATGGAATGCGGACCACCCGCGGGCGTCGGTGGGTCAGTACCTGGCGAGCACCGGATTCCGCATCTCATACCGGGCCGACAATGTGACGGTATGGCGGCCCGGCCAGTAGTTACTGGCCCAATCTGGTGCACGAGGCAGGCGCGCCGAGCGGTAATCTCTCTGGAGGCGGTGGGCTCGAACCTGTGACTGGCCGGTCGGCCTCATCAAGTCGGCCGGCACGTGTGAGACGCGGCGCTGCCCGCGGCGAGCGGAGAAGACCGGGTCCAGCCACCGGAACCGTGCCCGTCGCGGTCGGCCGCCCGCCAGCACGGAATCCCCGGGGGGAACAGCCAGCTATTAGCGCACAGCGACAAGGTGGGCTCATGAAGCGAGCGGCCCGCGGCCACCGCGGCCAGGGCGACTCCGGACACGCCGCGGCGGCGCCAGCGCGCGCTGCCGTGGGGCTGAAGACGGTCTGTGGCCGTTCGGGCTCCGGGTGCCCGGCCAATTCGAGGCCGTCATGAACCCAGGCCGCGCGCAGGCCACCGGCTCGGACCGGGAGGCGGCGCAGACACCGGGCACGGGCACGGCCGCGGCGGACCCGATAGCCGGGAGGGCTGAGCCAGGCCTGGCCGCGCCCGGCACGGTCAGCAAGCGGACCGCGGCTTCCATCCTGTCCCGGCTGCGTGCCCCCGCGCCGCCTCCACCCGCCGCCGATGCCGCGCCCCCGCGCCGCCGGGGCCGGGCAACGGCCTGGCACCTGCTGCTGCTGGGCTGCTTCATCGCGGCCGGGATCGGCGTCACCTGGCCCATGACGGCCAAGCTGGCCGACGGCCAGCTGCTGTGGAACCCCGACGTGGCCAGCTATGTCTGGGCCCTGTGGTGGATGGCCCACCAGGTGGCCCACCTGGGCAACCCGTTCGCCACCACGTACATGGCCGCCCCGGTCGGCATCCAGCTCGGCTTCGACACCCTGATGCCGCTGCCCGGCCTGATCATGACCCCGGTCACGCTGCTGTGGGGCCCGGTCGCCTCGTTCGCCGTGCTGACCATCATCACGCCGGGCGTGCTGTGCTACGCCACCTACCGCGCGGCCCGGCTGTGGCTGGGCCAGCCGGGCGCCATCGCCGCCGGGGCCCTGTTCGGCCTGTCCACGATGGTGACCTGGCAGAACCTGTACCACCTGAACATCTCGATCGGGACGATCTTCCTGCCGCTCACGCTGGAGGCGGCCATCCGGCTGCGGCGGGCGGCCGGCCGTCCCGGCGCGGCGCCAGCCGAGATCCCGGGCCGGGTGCCCGCCCGCCGGGAGGCCATCGTCCTGGGCCTGGTCCTGGGCGCCAGCGTGCTGACCAACCAGGAATCGGCCGTGCTCGCGGTGCTCCTGGCCATCGGCGTCCTGCTGCCCTGGCTGATCAGGCTCCTCATCGCCCGGCCCCGGCTGGGCGGCGCCGCGCCCCAGCTGGGCCCGCTCCTGCTGAGCGTGGTCGTGGCCGTCGTGGTGGCCAGCCCGCAGCTCGCGGCGATGATCGGGCAGGTGGCCGACGGCGGCACCCGGATCCCCAACGGCCTTATCACCCAGCTCACCCACAGCTACCGGAGCTACGGGGTGGGCCTGCCCACCCTGTTCTCGCCCTCGCCCAGGCTCGCGCACTTCCACCTCGGCCAGCTCGCCAGCGCCTACCACTACACGCTTACTGGCCAGCCCGGAGAGGGCCGGCCGGTCTTCGGTGTCGTGCTGGCGGGCCTGGCCGTGCTGGGCCTGATCCTCAACTGGCGGCGCGGCCACATGTGGTGGCTGGCCCTGCTGTTCGTGGCCGGCGCCGCGCTGGCCCTCGGACCGACGCTGACCATTGGCACCAAGATCTACCTGCCGCTGGCGGCCCGCTGGCACGGGGTCACCGTCTCCCAGCTCATGCCCTACACCTGGCTGATCAGGATCCCCGGCATGTCGGCCCTGCGCGAGGCCGACCGGCTGGCCCTGCTGGGCCTGCTGGGTGCCGCCATCCTGGCCGGCGCGGCCATCCAGTGGCTGTGCCAGCACCTCAAGCCGGTCCTGGCCGGCCTGGCCGTCGCCGTGCTGGCCGCCGGGGCCTTCCTCGAGGCCGGCTGGTCCCAGGCCGGCGCCACGATGCCCTCGTCGCTGCCCGCCGTGGACGGGGCCATCGCCCGCGACCACAGCAACTCCATCGTGGTGGACCTGCCCTTCGGACTGCGCGGCGGCGTGAACCTGACCGGCCAGCCGATGCCGCCGCCCGCGCTGGTCCAGGCCACCGCCGACGGCCATCCGCGCGCGCTGTCCTACACCTCCTGGGTGCCGCAGTCCACGATCCAGGGCATCGACCGGATTCCGTTCTACAACTTCCTGAACAAAGCCCAGAACGGGGCGCACTTCCCGAACAACGGCCGGGCCATGATCATGGCGCGCCGCAGCGTCGGCCGCATCAACGTCGGCTGGGTGGTCGTCTGGCGCGGGAACAGCGGCAGCCCCAAGGGCACCAAGGCCCTGCCGGGCCTCGGCGGCCGCAAGGGCGTCACCCGGTTCCTGTACTCGGCCGGGTTCAGGCCCTCGTACCAGGTCAACAACTCCTGGGGCACCATCACGGTCTGGAAGCGAATGTCCTAGGCTCGCCCAGACCAGCGGAGCCATGATCAGCCAGAGGAGCCCCCATGGCCAAGCCCAAGCAATCGGCGCAGCGCCCGCCGACGCCCCGTGCGGGCCAGGCCAAGGGCACGCCGGTCCCGGCCAAGGGCACGCCGGTCCCGGCCAAGGCTACGCCGGTCCCGGCTAAGGCAGTCCGGCCAAAGTCGACTCTGCCCAAGGCCCAGCCACTGCTGGCGCCCGAGCCCGAGCCGATGCCCAGGACGGTCCGCAACGCCGTCCGGCTGATGTACGCCGGGGCCGCGTTCTCGGCCATCGACCTGATCGTCAGCCTGGTCACCGCCGGGCAGATCAGCACGGCCGTCCAGAACGCCAACCCGCACTGGAGCCACGCCCGCGTCACCGCCAACGCGCATGCCGAGCTCACCGCGTCCGTGCTCATCTGGCTGGTCACGATCGGGTTCTGGGTCGTCATGGCCCGGACCAACCAGGCCGGGCGGGGCTGGGCCCGGATTGTCGCCACCGTGCTGTCCGTGATCAGCACGCTGAGCTTCGCCGAGGCGCTCAGAGAGCCCGCGGCGCTGGTCAGCAAGCTGGTCTACCTGCCGCTGTGGGCGGTCGGCGTGGGCGCGGTCATCCTGCTGTGGCGGCCCGCCACCACCGACTACATCCGGGCCGGCCGCGCCTAGCCTGGCCAGCCACACGACCACCACGCCCCGCGTCGGGCGGCGAGCAGTTCGGGATCACCGGGCTGAGCTGCCTAGCCGCCGAGCCGGCTAGCCGCCCAGCCGGTCCGCCGCCGCTAACTGCTGCGTGGCCGTGGCCAGCGCCTCCGGCACGGCCGAGGGCAGCAGCGCGGTCAGCCGGTGCCAGGCCAGCTCGGCCCCGGAGGCCAGGCAGCCGTCCACCACCGCGTCGGTGCCCAGCGCGCTGACCCGGACGTCCGGCAGCACCGGGGCCAGGCCCCGCAGCTCGGCCGAGACCGCGGCCGCGAACCCCGGCGCCTGGCCGATGCCGCCGCCGAGCACGACCAGCTCCGGGTCCACCACGGTGATGATGGCGCAGATGGCCTTGGCCACCAGGCGGGCCTCGCCCGCGACCACCGCCGACGCGCGCTCGTCGCCGTTGGCCGCGGCCTCGAAGACCCGGCGCGCCGACACCGAGCCGCGCATCCCGGCCCGCCGGGCGGCCCGGACCACCGCGGCCGCGGCGCCCGCCGCCTCCAGCGTGCCCCGGCGCCGGGCGTCCTCGGGCGAGCTGCCCTGGCCCTCGGACAGCGGCATGTAGGCGATCTCGCCGGCCACGCCGTGCACGCCGCGGTGCAGCTTGCCGTCGATGACCAGGCCCATGCCGATGCCGGTGCCGATGGAGACGAAGGCGAACGTGCGGACCTGCCGGCCATGCCCGTGCTCGCGCTCGGCCACCGCGGCGGCGTCGATGTCGTTCTCGATGACCAGCTGGAGGCCGAAGGCGTCGCGCAGGCCGGCCAGCACGGCCGGCTTGCCCAGCCGGCCAGGCCGCCCGTCAGCGCGATCGCGTTGCGACGCGGGTCGTAGACGCCGGGGCTGCCGATCACCGTCTGGGTCACGTCGCCCCGGCCGATGCCCGCGCCGCCGCACAGCTGATCAGACAGGGCCACCAGCTCGGCTACCCGCCCGGTCACGCTCGTCGCACGGGACCGGACCGTCTCCCGGCCGATGATCTGCCCGCTCAGGTCGGCCAGCGCGCCGCGCAGGTACTGCTGGCCGATGTCCAGGCCCAGTACGTACCCGGCGTCCGGCCGGATCTCGTACAGCAGCGCCGAGCGGCCGGGCACGCCGGTGCGCTGGCCGGCCTCCCGGACCAGCCCGGAGCGCTCCACGTTGGCCAGGGCCAGCGAGACCGTCGGCTTGGACAGCCCGGACAGCCGGGCCAGGTCGGCCCGCGAGCACCGGCCCAGCCGGCGGATGTGGCTGAGCAGCAGCTGCTCGTTCAGCGCCCGCAGCAGCTGGGGCCGGGCGGCCTGGCCGCCGGCCCTGGCGTCGGCCTGCCCGACCTCACCGAGGCCGTGCTCGACCAGCCGGGGGTCGGGCGCTATGGCGTCGGCCCCGATCCCGGCGCCCAGCCCGGCGCCGGTCCCCTCGGCCGCGCCGGACGAGATGACCGTCATCGCCGCCTCCCGCGCCGTCGGTGGTCGCCGTGCTGGTGGTCGTGCTGGCGGTCGTGACCGCCGTGGCGCTGGGCGCCGGCGCGCACGCCGGCCGTCAGGTTACCGAAGGTAGGCAAGGTAGCGCCCGTGCTGCTCGCGGTACGCGGCGACGAGATCCCTGGCCGCGGTGATTCCCGGCACCAGGGGGTGCTCGGCCAGCGCGACGCCGGCCAGCGCCGGCGTCGCCGGTCATCGCGGCCTCGACGATGCCCCGCTCGTACTCCTTGACCTGCTCCACCAGGGCCCTGGCCGCGCGTGGCAGCTCGGGCACCTCCAGCGGCGTCAGGCCGCTCGGGTCGACCCTGGTCGGCATCTCGACCACGTCCCCGGCGTCCAGGCCCAGGCTGGTGCCGTGGGCCGAGTTGACGATGACCTCGCCGGGCTGGCGGCCGGACAGGCCATCGATCACCCGCAGGGCCAGGCCCTCGTAGCCGCCGATCCGCGCCGAGTCGATGGCCGCGGCGCCGGCCTCGGCGCGGTGGGCGCGGGCCTCGCCCTGCCGGTTGTCGCCCTCGGTGTCGGTGCGCATGTAGGTGTCCCGGCGCACGCCCATCAGCGTGTCGTAGACCGACCATGCCGCGTGCACGTCGCCGTCCGCGAACGCCTTGCCGATCCCGCCCAGCAGCTCCTCGTTGAGCCGCAGCACGTCCTGGCCCCGGCTGCTGCCGGCCCTGGCCACCCCGGCCACGTAGCGGCCCGGGTCGTAGAAGTAGTAGACGTACTCGGCCGGGATCGCGCCGATCCGGCGCACCATCGCCGGGTCAAAGCCCGCGAACCGGTGGTCGAAGCGCTGCAGCTCCTCGAACCGGTCCAGCAGCTCGCCGATCCGGTCCTGGCCGTCCACCCGCAGCGAGCCGATCCAGCCGAGGTGGTTCAGGCCCGCGTAGGAGCCCGCGATGTCGTAGTGGCCGGCCTGGAGGAACTGGGCCAGCCGGATGACCGTGCCGCCGGGCGTGTCGCAGACCCCGACCGCGTTCACCTTGCCCTGGGCGGAGATCGCCTGGGTGATCAGGCCCGCCGGGTTGGTGAAGTTGATCAGCACCGCGTCCGGGGCGCAGCGGCTGAGCAGGTCGCAGTAGTCCAGCACCACCGGGATCGTGCGCAGCGCCATCGCGGCGCCGCCGGGCCCGGTCGTCTCCTGGCCCACGATGCCGCGCTCCAGGGCGACCTGCTCGTCGATGACCCGGCCGCGGTCACCGCCCACCCGCACGGCCGAGAACACGTAGTCGGCCCCGGTGAACGCCTCGGTGGCGTCCCCGGTCGCGGAGACCACGCCCGCATGGCCGAGCACGTCGGCCAGCTCCACGGCCAGCCGGCAGATCGTGTCGCGGCGCGCCGGGTCCGGCTCGAAGAGACTGATCTGGTCGAAGGCCCCTGGCCTGGTCGCCAGGACGGCCCGCACGAACGCGGGCATCCGGACCCCGCCACCGCCAAGGATTGCCAGCTTCACTGCTCGGTCTCCCTCTCTGCCTGCTGCACCGGCTGCTGCTGCACCGACTGCTGCTGCACCGGCTGCTGCCCGGCGGCAGGCTCGGTAATGCCTGCCACCGCACCCCGGAGAGCGGCCGCGGCCACGCTCTCCACGAACGTCGCGCCGAGCGTCCGCCCGGCCGAGCTGAAGCCGGCCACCTCGACCTCGCCCACCGCGCCGAGATGGCTGACCGCCTCGGCGCCCGCCGCGTTGCCGGCCACCACCGCGGCCAGCAGCGGGGCGCCCTGGATCAGCGTGCCGATCATCGCTCCGGCGAAGTTGTCCCCGGCCCCGGTCAGGTCCCGGACCCGCACCTGGCGCACCCCGTCGCTGACCTCGGTCACCCCGTCCGGGCCCACCACCAGCGCCCCGGCCGCGCCCCTGGTCACCACCGTGGGCGTGCCCCAGGCGGTGGCCGCGGCCACCGCCGCCTCCAGGCTGTCCGCGCCCGCGATCCGGAGCAGCTCGGCCTCGTTGGGCACGAACACGTCGGCCAGCCGGATGCACTCAATCACCGTGTCGCGGCGCCGCTCGTCGCCCAGGTTGATGTCCAGCACGGTCTTGGTGCCCTGGGCCTTGGCCTCGCGCATCAGCTGCGGGATGCCCTCCTGGCCGTGCAGGTAGCACCAGCGTGGCCGCTCCTGGCGCAGCACCGCGCGCCAGCGGTCCAGCTCCGGCGGCTCGCTGGCCGACCGGGGCGGGATGTGGGTCACGAAGGCCCGGTCGCCGTCGAAGTTCAGCACCACCGTGATGCCGGCCGAGGCCCGCCGGACCCGCATCGACGGGGTGAGGTCCACCCCGCGCCGGGCGCAGAACTCCTGCACCACGCGGGAGCCCAGGTCGTCGCCGAGCACCGTGCACAGGCCGGCCGTCACGCCGGTCCTGGCCGCCGCGCTCGCGCTGGTCACCGCACCGCCGCAGGACACCGCGAACTCGTCAGTGAAGATTTCCTCCCCCGGGCCTGGCAGCGTGCGCACGTGGCCGAAGACCAGCTCGAGGAAGACTGAGCCGAACGAGATCATGTCCAACCGAGCAGTCCTCCCGCGCCTCTCGCGATCGTGCAGCACCGTGCCAGCCAACAATGCGCCAGCCAACACAGTGCCAGCCGACAATGCGAATTCCACAATCCGATTCCGTACGGCGCGCCGCCGCGCGATGTGGCACCGTGGCCTGGACAGGCCGTCCGTCTCCACATCGCAAGGGGCGCTCCGGCACGGACCCTGATGTCAGGTTACATTTCGGCCACGAGCCTTGTTACCGTCTAGATAGTTAGGATACTGTCCTAACTATCTAGACGCAAGCATCCCAGGTTCTGGCAGGTGATGGGTGGGACGCCCTCCGGTTGTGCTCGGCCTTGACTTCGGCGGGACGAAAATCGCCGTCGCGGTCTGCGATGTGCAGGGTAACCGATTGGCCTCGGCCACGGTAAGCACCGCCTCACCCGGTGCCGCCCACATCGCTGAGGGCGCTGACGCCGCCGACCCGGCCGTGACGGCCGGCCCCAGTGCCGCCAGCCCCAGTGCCGCCAACCTCGGTGCCGCCAGCCCCGGTGCCGCCAGCCCCGGTGCTGAGGAGAGCCCGGACGGGCAGGACCTGGCGCAGGTCGTCTTCCACCGCGCCATCCGGGCCGCCCGCGGGCTGCTGACCACCGCGGCCCCGGACAGCGAGCTGGTCGCGGTCGGCGCGTCCACGTTCGGCATCCCCCATGAGGACAAGGTCGAGCTGGCCCCGGCCATCGACGGCTGGGAGAACCTGGCCCTCGGCCGCGAGCTGCGGGCGGCCTTCCCCGACGCGATCATCCGGATGGCCACCGACGCCAAGGCGGCCGCGGCGGCCGAGGTCCGCTGGGGTGCCCTGCACGACTGCGACCCCGGCATGTACCTGAACCTCGGCACCGGCCTGTCGGCGGCGATCGTGGCCGGCGGCGAGGTCATCGTCGGCGGCAACGGCGCGGCCGGGGAGTTCGGCTACAACCTGCGCAACGTGGCCGACGTGGGCCTGGAGCTCAGCCAGCGCACCATGCTGGAGGAGATGGTCAGCGGCCTCGCGCTGGCCCGCCGGGCCGGCGGCCAGCCTGGCCGGCCGCCGGGCGTGACCGCGGCCGACGTCTTCAAGGCCGGCACCGGCGACCCGGCGTTCAGCCGCCTGGTCGACGATTTCGCCGCCGAGCTGGCGTTCCACCTGGTCAACCTGGCCATCCTGGTCAACCCGGTGCGGATCGCCGTGGGCGGCGGCCTGGTCCGGTCCTGGGACCGGATCGCCCCGCGGCTGGAGAGCGCGCTGCAAGCCGGGCCGCCCTTTCCGCCGGAGCTGGTGGTGGGGCGGTTTCCCTATGACGCTCCGCTGCTCGGCGCGGTGGCCCTGGCCATCGACGCCGCCACGAGCAGCAGCAGCGCACCGGTGGCCCTGGCGGCCGTCGATGGTGCGGAATTCTCGGAAATCACCGACACTGCAATAACTGACGTCACTGGCGTCACTGGCGCACGAAATTGACACTCAATAGCAACACGGGCGCTTAGGCGTGAAAGGTACGGTACATGCCTGTTTGCGCGGCACGGGAAGGCCGGGCCGCATGATCATCCTCGGAATCATTCTCGGAGGGCTAGGCTCATGAAACGACGAATAGCGTCGATCGGGGTCCTCGTCGCGGCCGGCCTGCTGGCCGCTGCGTGCGGGTCCAGTTCAACATCCGGGTCGGGCGGCGGCGGCGGCGCCTCAGGCAACAGCGTGCTCACGATCGACAACGAGAGCGGCAGCCTGTGGACCTGTAACTTCAACCCGTTCAACCTGTCCGACATCGGCTACTCGATGGGCCCGGTCTACGAGCCGCTGATGTTCGTGAACGCGCTGCAGAACGACAAGACCACCCCCTGGCTGGCCACCAGCTTCACCTGGGGCAACGCCGCCAAGACGCTCACCTTCGACATCCGCAGCGGGGTTAAGTGGAGCGACGGCAAGCCCTTCACGGCGGCCGACGTGGCCTACACGTTCAACCTGCTGGACAAGAACAAGGGCCTGGACATCAACGCCATCTGGGCCAACTCGGGCGGTCCGCTGACCTCGGTGACCCAGAAGGGCAACCAGGTGGTGATGCAGTTCAAGTCGCCGGCCGAGACGTACTTCTACTACATTGCCGACCAGATCGCGATCGTCCCGCAGCACATCTGGTCGACGATCGGCGACCCGGTGAAGTACCCGGACACCCACCCGGTGGGCACCGGCGCGTTCACGGTCAACCCGTGCACGCCGCAGAACATCACCTACAAGGCCAACCCGCACTACTACGTGCCCGGTGAGCCCAAGCTCAAGCAGGTGAACTACCCGGCCTTCACCACCAACGACACGGCCAACACCTACCTGGCCAGCGGCTCGGCTCAGTGGGGCGGCCAGTTCATCCCGAGCATCTCGAAGTTCTACATGTCCAAGAGCCCGGACAACCACTACTGGTTCCCGCCGCTGGCCAACGTGTCGATGTTCATCAACCTGAAGAACCCGATCCTGAGCAACGTCGCGGTCCGGCAGGCCATGGCCTACGCGATCAACCGGCCGCGCGCCTCGACGATCGGCGAGTACGGCTACGAGCCGCCCTCCAACCAGGCGGGCATCGTCACGCCGACCTTCTCCTCCTGGCTGGACACCTCGCAGGCCGCCGCCTACGGCAACAACTACGCCTACAGCACGTCCAAGGCCCTGTCGATCCTCAAGAACGCGGGCTTCAAGATGGTCAACGGCGTGATGACCAAGGGCAGCGAGAAGCTCCAGTTCAGCATCATTAACAACGGCGGTTTCTCGGACTGGGTGGCCGCGGTCAACACCATCCAGGCTTCCCTGAAGTCGATCGGCATCATCGTCACGCCGAAGGACGAGGCGGCCCCGGCCTACCAGGCGGCCCTGTACGACGGCAACTACCAGCTGGCCTACGGCAGCGAGACCGGCGGGCCCACGCCCTACTACGAGCTGCGGCAGTGGCTGTACTCGGGCAACACGGCCCCGATCGGCCAGGCCGCCGGGTCCAACTTCGAGCGGTACTCCAACCCGCAGACCGACGCGCTGATCAACTCCTACGCCAACACCACCAGCGCGGCGCAGCAGAAGGCCATCGTGAACAAGCTGCAGGCGGTCATGCTCAAGGAAGTGCCGGTGATCCCGGTGACGGAGTCGGTCGACTGGTACCAGTACAGCACGCTCAACTTCACCGGCTGGGTCACGCAGGCCAACCCCTACGCGCAGCCGGCGCCGTACAACTACCCGGACTGGGGCCAGATGCTCCTGCACATCGCGCCTAAGTAATGACCGCGTCCCGGTGCACCCGGCCTGGCCGGGTGCACCGGGACCGGGCCCGGCGTACCCCTGACGGAGGACAAGGCGAATGACTAACAGGAGGAGCGCGTGAGGTTCGTACTCCGCCGCCTCGGGTTCTTCGTGCTGACCCTGTGGGCGGCCGTGACCCTCAACTTCTTCCTGCCGCGGCTGATGCCGGGCAACCCGGCGCTGGCCATGATGGGCAAGTTCCGCGGGCCGGTGAACCCGGCCGCGCTGAAAGCGCTCGAGGTCGCGTTCGGCGTCGACACCAAGCAGAGCCTGATCTCGCAGTACTTCGGCTATATCGGCGACATCGCGACCGGCAAGTTCGGCACCTCGCTGTACTTCTATCCCGAGTCGGTCGGCCACGTCGTCCTGGACGCCATCCCGTGGACGCTCGGCCTGGTCGGCGTGACCACGATCCTGGCCTTCGTGCTCGGCACCGGCGTCGGCATCGTGTCCGCCTGGCGCCGCGGCGGGATAACGGACAGCATCCTGCCGCCGGTCTTCGTGATCACCTCGGCGATCCCCTACTTCTGGATCGGCCTGATGCTGATCCTGATCTTCTCGGAGAAGCTCAGCTGGTTCCCGCCCTCCAACGGCTACGACGTGACGCTGATCCCCTCGCTCACCGGCTCGTTCATCGGGAACGTCCTGTGGCATGCCGTCCTGCCCGCGGCCGCGCTGCTGATCACCACGATCGGCACCTGGGTCCTGACCATGCGCAACACCATGGTGACCGTGCTGGCCGAGGACTACGTCCGGATGGCCAGGGCCAAGGGCCTGCCCGGCCGGCGGATCATGTTCGACTACGCCGCGCGCAACGCCATCCTGCCCAACCTCACCGGGTTCGCCATGTCGCTGGGCTTCGTGGTCGGCGGTGCGATCCTGGTGGAGTACGTCTTCAACTATCCGGGTGTGGGCTACATGCTGCTCCAGGCGGTGAACAACGAGGACTTCCCGCTGATGCAGGCGCTGTTCCTGCTCATCACGGTGGCGGTCCTGGTGGCCATCCTGATGGCTGACATCGCCACCGCCCTGTTCGACCCGCGGACCCGGACGAGGGGGTAGCCATGGCGATGATGCCCGTCTCCACGACGACCGGCCCGGCCGCCCCGCCCGAGATCGGCGCCCCGCCGGGGCCCGCGCGGCGCGGCGCCCGGCCCGCGCTGTCCCGGATCTTCCGGGCGGTGCGCTCCAACCGCAAGGCCACCGTAGGCACCGTGCTGCTGGTGCTGTTCATCCTGATGGCGCTGTTCCCCGGCGTGATCGCGCACGACAACCCGAGCGCCGAGATCTACCAGCGCAGCCTCGGCCCGTCCGGGGCTCACCTGCTCGGGACTACGGCGCTGGGCCAGGACATCTTCGCCCAGGCCGTGTGGGGCACCCGCCAGGTGCTGCTCCTGGCCGTCGGGGTCGGCCTGTTCTCCACCGCGATCGCGGTCGTGATCGGCGTGGCCGCGGCCTACCTGGGCGGCTGGTGGGACGGCGGCCTCAACCTGCTCACTGACGTGCTGCTGGTCATCCCGCTGTTCCCGCTGCTCATCGTCATCGCCACCTACGTGCAGAACGCCGGGACCCTGGTCCTGGTGGTGGTGCTCACGCTGACCGGCTGGTCCTACACCGCGCGGCAGCTCAGAGCCCAGGCCCTGTCGCTGCGCAACCGGGACTTCCTGGAGGCGGCCAGGGTCCGCGGCGAGCGGCGCTTCTACATCATCATGGTCGAGATCATCCCCACGATGACCTCGCTGCTGGTGGCCAGCTTCCTGACCAACGCGCTGTACGCGGTGCTGTTCGGGTCCAGCCTCCAGTTCATCGGCCTGGGTGACCCCAACTCGGTGAGCTGGGGCACGATGCTCTACTGGGCCGAGAACAACGAGGCGCTGCAGACCGGGCAGTACCTGTGGACCATCGTGCCCGGGGTGCTGATCCTGCTGCTCGGCGCGGCCTTCGCGCTGATCAACTACGCGTTTGACGAGATCGGCAACCCCGCCCTGCGGCCGGTGAGGAGGAGGACGCGTGTCAAGCGTGCCAGCTGAGGCGTCGCGGGCCACCGACATGGCGGCCGCGGCCAACGCCGCGATGCTCGAGGTCCGCGACCTGACCGTGACCTACGCCCTGGAGCGCGGCACGGTCACCGCGGTGGACCGGGTCAGCCTGGACGTGGACTCGGGCGAGTTCATCGGGATCGTCGGCGAGTCCGGCTGCGGGAAGTCCACGCTGCTGTTCGCCATCGCCAACCTGCTCGGCGGCCCGGCCGCGATCACCGGCGGCAGCGTGCTGTTCAAGGGCCGCAGCCTGGTCGGCCTGACCGACTCCCAGCTCGCGGCGGTGCGCTGGAAGGACCTGTCGGTGGTCATGCAGAGCGCGATGAACGCGCTCAACCCGGTCATGTCCATCGGCGCGCAGTTCAAGGACGCGATGCGGGCCCACGGGACGACCTCCCGGCAGGAGATCGCCGACCGGTCGGCCGAGGTGCTCAGGATGGTCGGCATCGACCCCGCGCACCTGAAGAGCTACCCGCACCAGCTGTCGGGCGGCATGCGGCAGCGCTCGATGATCGCGATGGCGATGCTGTTCACGCCGGACCTGATCATCATGGACGAGCCGACCTCCGCGCTGGACGTGGTGGCGCAGCGCTCGCTGATGGCGCAGATCAAGGAGCTCCAGGAGCAGCTCGGCTTCGCGGTCATCTTCGTCACCCACGACATGTCGCTGGTCAGCCACTACTCCGACCGGCTGATGGTGATGTACGCGGGCCAGGTGGCCGAGCTCGGCGCCACCCGCGCCGTCTTCGACGACCCGCTGCACCCCTACAGTGCCGGGCTGCTGGAGGCGTTCCCGTCCATCCGCGGGCCCAAGGTCAAGCTGACCGGCATCCCCGGCAGCCCGCCGGACCTGAGCCTGGAGTACCAGAGCTGCCGGTTCGCCCCGCGCTGCCCGCAGGTCATGGAGCGGTGCCGGACCACGCCGCCCGAGCTGTACCAGGTAGACGGCCGGGTGGTGCGCTGCCTGCTGCATGAAGATGGCCGGAACAGCGCCAGCGCGGCCGGCAGCAGTGCCGCCAGCAACAGTGCCGCCAGCAACAGTGCCGCCAGCAACGGTGCTGCCGACACCAGCGTGGCCGCCGACCAGGACGTGAGGAGCGAGCAGTGACCGAGCAGGCCGCCGCCAGCCCCGGGCCCATCACCGCGGGCATGGCCGAGCCGCTGCTGCGGACCGACCGGCTGAGCAAGCACTTCAAGATCGGCAACGCGATATCGCGGCGGACGCTGCACGCGGTGGACGAGGTCAGCCTGACCATCGGGGAACGGCAGATCGTGGCCCTGGCGGGCGAGAGCGGCAGCGGCAAGAGCACCATTGCCCGGCTGCTGGCCCGCATCTACCAGCCCACCGCCGGGGAGATCTACTTCCAGGGCACGCCGCTGTCGGCGATGCGCTCGCGCAAGGACCGGCTGCAGTACTCCAGCGATGCGCCGATGGTGTTCCAGGACCCGTTCGCCTCGATCAACCCGGTGTTCCGGATCTCGCACGGGGTGCTGCGCGCGCTCAAGCTGCACCGGCCCGAGCTGTCCCCCGACGAGCGCTACGCCGAGGCCCGCCAGGTCTTCGAGGTGGTCGGGCTGACCCCGGCCGACCAGGCCCTGCAGCGCTACCCGCACGAGCTGTCCGGCGGCCAGCGCCAGCGGGTCGGCTTCGCCCAGGCGCTGGCCATGCGGCCCAAGCTGATCATCGCCGACGAGCCGGTCTCCATGCTCGACGTGTCGATCCGGATCGGCCTGCTGAACCTGATGGCCCAGCTGCGCGACGAGCAGGGCGTGTCGATCCTGTACATCACGCACGACATCGCCAGCGCCCGCTACGTGGCCGACCGGCTGATCGTCATGTACGCGGGCCAGATCGCCGAGGCCGGGCCGGTCGAGGAGGTGCTCGGCAACCCGCGCCACCCCTACACCCAGCTGCTGGTCTCGGCCGTCCCCGACCCCCGGGCCGAGCCGCACATCGGGGCGGAGACCGACCGGGGCGAGCCGCCCCGGGTGATCGACCCCACGCCGGGCTGCCGGTTCCGCTGGCGGTGCCCGCTGGCCATCGACATCTGCCAGACCGTTACCCCTGAGCTGGCTCAGCTCGCACCAGATCACGATGCCGCCTGCCACGTAGCGCAGTCCGGCGCGGAAGTGAGGGCGTTCTCTTGAAAATCGCAGTCGTCGGCGGAGGCTCCACCTACACCCCTGAGCTGGTCGACGGGGTGGCCCGGCTGACCGGTGGCATCAAGGTCACCGAGCTGGTCCTGGTGGATCCCGACGAGTCCCGGCTGTCGGCGGTCGGGCCGGTGTCGCAGCGGATCATGGCCGCCTACGGCCACCCGGCCCGGGTGAGCTGGACCCAGAACCTGGACGAGGGCCTGGACGGGGCCGGCGGAGTGTTCTTGCAGCTGCGGGTCGGCTACCAGGCGGCCCGGCACCGGGACGAGACCTGGCCGGTGGAAGTGTGCAACTGCGTGGGCCAGGAGACGGTCGGCGCGGGCGGGCTGGCCAAGGCGCTGCGCACGGTGCCGGTGGTGCTGGACATCGCCGAGCGGGCCCGGCAGCGAGGGGCCAGCGACGCCTGGATCATCGACTTCACCAACCCGGTCGGGATCGTGACCCGGGCGCTGCTGGACTTCGGCCACCGGGCCATCGGCCTGTGCAACGTGGCCATCGGGTTCCAGCGCCGGTTCGCGGGCTGGCTCGGCGTGGAGCCCGAGCAGGTGGACCTCGACCACGTCGGGCTCAACCACCTGACCTGGGAGCGGGCCGCGGTCGTCGGCGGCATCGACCGGCTGCCGGAACTGCTCGACGCCCACGGCCGCGAACTGGCGGAGACGGTCGGCGCCCCGGAGTCCATTGTTAGGGAAATCGGTGCTCTGCCGTCGTATTACCTGCGGTACTACTGGGCGCACGACGCCGTGGTGGCCGAGTCTCGCGGGAAGCCGACCAGGGCTCAGGCGGTGGCCGAGATCGAGCGGCAGCTCCTGGAGATGTACGCGGACCCGGCGCTGGACCACAAGCCGGAACTGCTCGGTCAGCGCGGCGGCGCGTACTACTCCGAGGCGGCGGTGGACCTGCTGGCCTCGCTGGTCACCGACGCGGGCGACCGGCAGGTGGTGAACGTGCGCAACGACGGCACGCTGCCGTTCCTGCCCGATGAGGCGGTCATCGAGACCCCGGCGATCATCTCGGCCAGCGGCGCGGCGCCGGTGACGGTGGCCCCGCTGAGCCCGCTGATGCGCGGCCTGGTGGCGCACATGTCGGCCTACGAGGACCTGGCCCTGGACGCGGCGCTGCGCGGCGGCCGGGACCGGGTCGCGATGGCGCTGCTCGCCCACCCGCTGGTCGGCCAGTACGACCTCGCGGACAAGCTGGCCGACCGGCTGGTGGCGGAGAACGCGGCGTTCCTGCCGTGGGCCCAGTGAATGGCCCGGTGACTGAGGAGCTGCCCGCGCAGGAGCCCGCCGTCCTGGCCATCGACGGCGGGAACAGCAAGACCGAGGTCGCGCTGGTCGCCGGGGACGGGACGCTGCTGGCCCAGGTGCGCGGTGACCGGTCCAACTTCCAGGGCATCGGCATGGACGAGGCGTTCCGGGTGCTGGACGGCCTGGTCCGCACGGCCGCACGGGAGGCGGGGGTAGCCGACGGCGCCCTGATCGCCGAGCACACCTCGGCCTGCCTGGCCGGGGCGGACCTGCCCGACGAGGAGCAGCTGCTCACCGACCTGGTGCACGCCCGCGGCTGGACGCGTTCCAGCCTGGTGGTCAACGACACGTTCGCGGTGCTGCGGGCGGGCGTGGACGACGCGGGCGGGCACTGGGGCGTGGGGGTCACCTGCGGCGCCGGGATCAACTGCGTGGGGGTGGCACCGGACGGGGAGACCACCCGGTTCCTGTCGCTCGGCCCGATCAGCGGTGACTGGGGCGGCGGCGGCGACCTGGCCGGCGAGTCGCTGTGGTGGGCGGCCAGGGCCGAGGACGGCCGCGGGCCGGACACCGAGCTGCGCACGGCCGTGCCCGCCCACTTCGGGCTGGCCACGGTCCGCGACGTGACGATCGGCTGCTACCAGAGCAAGATCAGCCGCCCCGACCTGCACGGGCTGGTGCCGGTGCTGTTCGAGGTCGCACTGCACGGCGACCAGGTGGCCACTGACCTGCTGCTGCGCCAGGCCGACGAGGTGGCCAACATGGCCGCCACGGCGGCCCGGCGGCTCGGGCTGACCCAGGCGGCGATGCCGGTGGCGCTCGGCGGCAGCATCCTGACCACCCGGCACCCGCTGCTGAACGCCCGGCTCACCGAGCGGCTGGCCGCCGAGCTGCCGGCGGCCACGCCGCGGATCGTGGACGTGCCGCCGGTCGCGGGCGCGGCGCTGCTGGGCCTGGACCGCGTGGGCGCGCCGCCGGAGTCGGCCGCGCGGCTGCGGGCCTGCTACGCCAGCGCCTCGGTGGCGCCCCTGAGCGGCTAGCTGGAGAAGACCAGGATGTTGAACGCGGATTTCAGCGGCGTGTGGGAATGGTCCTCGTTGAAGGCGCCTTCCCTGGTGCCGGTGTACCAGATGCCGGTCTGGGCGTTGTTATAGGTGCTGCCCTTTCCGCCCGGGTTCCAGTTCTGGGTGACGAAGACGACGTTGTTCGGGTTGCCGGTGGTCTGGCTGTTGCTGATCAGCGTGGTGTCGCCGTCTTGGTTGGACTTGGTGGTCGTCAGCACGCTGGACTTGCCGCCGTTGCTGGGCGCCTGGCCGACCATCACGTTGAACGCCGCGCCGACGGTCATCGGGGCCCGGTCCTCGTTGAGGATGGCCCACCGCTTCCTGGACCTGTCGTACCCGACGCCGATCGGGTGCGGGTTGTAGGTACCGCCCTTGCCGCCCGGGTCGAAGCTCTGGGTCACCTGGAGCTCGGCCCTGGGGTTGCCGTTGGTGAGCTTGGAGTTGATGAGCGTGACGTTCCCTGAGATGCTGGCCGTCGTGGCCCGCTGGACGAACACGGACTTGCTGGACCTGGGCACGACCAGCACGTTGAACGACTCCCCCGCGGGCATCGTCGTCTTGTCCTCGCGGAAGGCCGCCCACTCGCGGAGGCCGGTGTCGTACCAGACGCCGATGGCGGCGGGCTCGTAGAGGCAGGGGCACAGCCCGCCGGGAGTGAAATTCGGCGTCACGAACAGCAGGTCATCAGGGCGCTTGTTGGTCGCGCCGTTGACGAGGTACGCCGAGTCGGCGAAGGTGTTGGCGCTATCCGAGGTGAAGACGAAGTGCGAGGTGACAGTCACCGAGGCGCTCGCGGGAAGGGCCGCCGCCGGGCCTGCCACGGCGAGTCCCGTGGTGGCCAGCGCGGCGGCGGCGGTCAGCGCCACGCGGGTTCTGGTGCGGAGCCATCTGTTCGTGCTGCTGAGCGGTCTATCGCCCATTGCCGGCCTCCCATTGCCGAATGACCGGGGGAACCTGGTTCCCCCGGTCACCTCTGTAGCAGCATTCGGAGATCAATAACTACATCCATGTAGATATTGGGACTACTCCGCGCCCCGGGTGGGACTAATCGGTGCACCGGGTGGGACTACTCGGCGCCAGGGGCGGTCCGCGCGACGAGCCGGGACAGCGGCAGCCCGGCCAGCACGCCCAGCGCCAGCAGGACGCCCAGCCCGGCGAACGTGATCGTGATGGCGTGCGCCGAGGCCCGCGGCCCGTGGTCGGCGGCCAGGGTCAGGAACAGGCTGCCGAAGGTGGCCACGCCCACCGCCTGGCTGAGCTGGAAGGTGGTGGTCAGCAGGCCGCTGGCGTTGGCCGCGTCGGCCGGCTTCACCCCGGCCAGCGCGTGGGTGACCAGCGGGCTGAAGCCAAGCGCCAGGCTGCCGCCGAGCACGATCAGCACCAGGTACAGCCACGGGCCGCCGGTCGTGCCGGTCCGCAGGTCCAGGGCCAGCCCGAGGTAGGCCGCGGCGGCCAGCAGGCTGCCGACCGGGGTGATGAGGTGGTGGCGCCGGCGCGGCAGCCGCCGCCAGAAGTACCCGCAGATCCCGAACGCCGCGGCGCTGGGGGCGAAGGTCAGGCCCGCCCGCAGCGCGCTGTCGCCCAGGCCCGCCTGGAGGTGCAGGGCCAGGCTGAACAGGAACCCGCCGTAGGTGATCATCAGGATGGCCACCGCCGCCAGCCCGGAGGCCAGGCCCGGCGAGCGGAGCACGCGCAGGTCGAGCAGCGGGTCGCGGCCCTGGCTCGCCACCCAGCGTTCCACGGCGACGAACGCCGCGGCCAGCACGAGCCCGGCGGCCATGCTGGCGAAGGTCCAGGCCGGCCAGTGCTCTTCGTGGCCGAGCATCAGCGGCGTCACGATCAGGAAAACGGCCGGGACGACGGTGGCCAGCCCGGCCAGGTCGAGGCGGCGCAGATCGAGGCGGCGGGGGTCGAGGCGGCGGGGGTCGAGGCGGTGCAGGCGGGTCCGGGCGGCCTGCGGCTGGCGGGCGGGCGCGGGCACGTCGCGGGGCAGGACCCGCGGCACGGCCAGGGCGATGGCCAGGCCGACGGGCACGTTGACCAGGAAGACCGGCCGCCACTCGGTGCCGAGCAGGTTGGCGGTCACCAGCACGCCGCCCAGCACCTGCCCGGCGACGGCGCCCGTGGCCAGCACGGCCGCGTAGGCGCCCAGTGCCCTGGCCCGGGCCTGGCCCGCGAAGCGCTGCTGGATGACGCTCATGATCTGCGGGATCATCGCCGCCGCGCCCGCCCCCTGGACCAGCCGGGCGGCGATCAGGAACGCGAACGTCGGAGCCAGCCCGCAGGCCAGTGAGGCGGCCGTGAAGGCGAGCACCCCGATGAGGAACATCCGCCGGCGGCCGAAGATGTCCCCGAGCCGGGCCCCGGTGATCAGCAGGGTGGCGTAGCTGATGGTGTACCCGGCGACTACGAGCTGAAGGCCGGCGCCGGAGCCGTGCAGGCTGGCGCCGATGGTGGGCAGGGCGACGTTGACGATCGTGACATCGAGCAGGCCCATGAACTGCCCGGCCAGCAGCAAGCAGAGCATGACCCACGTGCCGCGGGCCGGCTGGGCCGGCGCCGCGGGCAAACTGGTGTTCAGCGCGGTAGTCATGGTCTGAGCCTGGCGCGGGCGGCCGCGACCTGGAGAGAGCCGGCTGATGCTGGTACCCCCACCACCAGTCAGGGCGGGGCTCTTCAGAGCGGCGGCTCGTCAGGGCGGCAGTACGGTCACCGCGGACTGTCAGAGGCCCTCGTTAGATTGGCATCATGGCGATAGCCAGCGCTGCAAGCACGCACAGCCCTGCGAGTAAACACAGCCCTCCGAGTAAGCACAACAGTCCAGGTAAGCCGAGCAATGCTTCGAAGACTGATCGCGCCGGGGCCGAGACCCGGCGCGCCGAGCTGGGGCGCTTCCTGAAGGCCAGCCGGTCCCGAGTCAGCCCGGACGAGGTCGGGCTGCCGCCGGGCCCGCGCCGCCGCACCCCCGGCCTGCGCCGCGAGGAGGTCGCGCTGCTGGCCGGGGTCGGCATCACCTGGTACACCTGGCTCGAGCAGGGCCGGCCCATCAACGCCAGCACCCAGGTACTCGACGCCGTGGCCCGGACGCTCCGGCTCGACCCGCCCGGGCGCTGGCACCTCTACCGGCTGGCCGAGGCCACCCCGGTGCGGTCCTGGACCGTCTCCGACGTCGTGCCCGAGGCGGTGCTCGAGGTGCTTCAGTCGCTCGGCTCCGCGCCCGCCATGCTGATCAACAGCCGCTACGACGTCATCGAGTCCAACCCCGCGTCCCAGGACTTCTTCTGGGACTGGCACTCCCTGCCATGCGTGCACCGGAACACGCTGTGGTGCTGCGTCACCGAGCCCCAGGCCCGCAGTCAGTTCGTCAACTACGACGAAGAGGTCCCGTACATGGTCGCGCGGATGCGCGCCGCCTACGCCGTGCACGTGGGCGAGCCGGAATGGGAGGAGGACATCCGCCGCCTGAGGAGCCTGAGCCAGGAGTTCGCCGACCTGTGGGACCGCCATGAGGTAGCCGGACCGGAGCAGCGGATCCGGCGGTTCCAGCACCGGCGGGCCGGACTCATGAGCTTCACCACGACCGAGTTCGACCTGCCCACCTGCCCGGAGGTCCGCATGGTGGTCTACACCCCGGCCGACGAGCCGACCAGGGCCCGGCTCCCGCTGACCCGCCGGCCCCGGCCGGACTGATCTGGCCCGGTCCTGGCCTAGCTCGTCGCGCCCGCGGTCAGGAGAAGCTCGGGTCCGCCGGGCCCGGCTGGGCCACCCGGCCCTTGGGCTCCTCCCAGTCCTCCTGGCGGCCCAGCGCGGTCAGGTCCAGCAGCGAGTACGTGCTGCCCGCCGCTTCGGTGCCCCTGCCGTAGGCGGAGTAGGTGTGGAACACCGCTTCGCCGTCGGTGCCGCCAGCGCCGGTGCCGCCAGCGCCGGTACCGCCAGCGCCGGTGCCCCCGTCGCCGGGGTCGCCATCGGCGGCCAGCAGGAAGCAACTGAAGCCCGGCGCCTCGCTGGAGCCCGCTTCCAGCCAGCCCGGGTCATCGAGCGCCAGCTCGGCCTGGGTCTTGTAGTTGTACTCGATCGGCGCCACCGCGTCGTCCAGCGTGACGTGGAAGTCGTAGTTGAAGTCGCTGCCGTACGAGGAGTACCAGGGGAAGGTCCAGCCGCGGGCCGCCGCGTAGGCGGCTAGCCGGGCTTGCGGGGCGCGGGAGACCACGGCGAAGGCCGTGTTGCGGGCCTTCAGGTGCGTCCGCAGGGCGGCCGAGGTCTCATCCAGCAGCGCCGTGCAGCCCGGGCAGGCGCTCCCCCACGCGGGGTCGAACATGGCGTGATAGATGATCAGCTGGCGGCGGCCATCAAACATGTCCCGCAGGCCGGCCGGCCCGTCGCTCCCCTCGAACACGTACTCCTTGTCGATCCGGACCATCGGCAGCCGCCGCCGGTCGGCATTGAGCGCGTCACGCTGCCGGGTGAGCTCCTTCTCCCGCACCAGCAGCCGCTTGCGGGCGGCCAGCCACTCCTCGCGGGAGACGACGTCGGGAAGAGTCATCGCGCAACCTCCGGGTGATCGAGTTGGTCGAGCCCGCTGGGCTCCGTCACCCCGACGACGTACGGCCGGCGCCGCGATGGACATCCGGAGTGCGACTCGGACGGATCACGATCGGCTGGGTCACGATCGGCTGGGTCACGATCGGCTGGGTCACGATCGGCTGGGTCACGATCGGCCCGCTTGCCCGAGATGCGACCCCGGCCGCGCGGACGCCCGGCAGATATGCCTGTTTTGCCTGATAGAGGCGCTGAGAGTGGCCAACCATGGCCGCCCGCCCGGGGTATCGTCCCGCGCATGCACAGCCGTGCGACCCACCCACTGCGACCAGCCGGCCGCCGTCTGGCGCTCGCCGCTGCGGCCTTCGCCTGCTTAGCCTGGCTGATCCTGCCGGCCGCCTGGGCGTCAGCCCAGAACGCGGCCCGGCCGTCAGCGCGGGCCGCCGCGAGTACCCCGGCCCGGGCCACCCCGCCCGCTCCGGTGCTGACCATTGCCAGCACCAGCCCCGCGCTGGTGCAGACCGGCCCCAACACCTGGATGGCCACGGTCCTGGTCGCCGACAGCGGCGCCGCGGCCCGCGACGTGGCCTACAAGCTCGTCCCCATCGTCCCCAGCCACCGGGTGGTCTCCGGCACCGTCGTCGCCTGCTACCCGGGCACGGCCCGCGACTGCCCGCTGGCCCTGGACCAGGTGACCAGGGTCCGGATCCGGTTCCGGACTCGCTTCCCGGTGCCGCTGGGTCAGGCCGCGCTGGTCATCGACGGCCACCCGGCCTCTGGCTCGGCCGCGGCCGCCACGCCGGCGCTGGTGCCGCAGGAAGTCCAGCTGACCATCGAGCGCCAGGTCGGTCCGCGGTATGACCTGGCCATCCCGCTGGCCGTGGCCGCGGCACTGGCCCTGCTGACCATTGTCCTGATCCTGATCCTGGTCCGCCGGATCAAGCCGAGGCCGCACTCGCACTCCCGCCCGGACCCGATGGCGCCGCACCCGCACGTCGTACTCCCCGGCATGGCCAACGGCGACCCGGTACCGTCCCGGACCGCCCCCGCTGCGGTCCACGAGCACGCCCTCGAGATCAACGGCGAGTCGACCCGCACCGAACTCGGCGCCGACCCGGGCCCGGGCTATGGTGCCAGCCCAGTCGAGCCCCAGCCCGCCCGCTCCCGGCAGCCCGAACCGGCGCCAGTCCGGGAGCCCTTCCTGCGCCGCCCGATCTACGCCTCGGCGTCGTGGTCGTTCAAGGACAGCTGGGCCACCAACATCACCGCGCTTGGCGGGGGCGTCGGCGCCATCGCCGCCGCAGCTGGTGCGACCAGCACCGTGTTTCCCGGGGTGGCCCTCGACCGGTTCGCCATTCTGCTGGCCTTGTTCGCGGCCGTGGTCGTCACGGGCCCGCTGGTTCTCGGCCTGTGCCTGCCCCGCTCCGATGACCCCGACCTGGTCAAGGCGACCGGGTTCTCGCTGCTGGTCGCCGCGTTCGTGACCCTGGTCGGCGTGGGCGGCGAGATCGGCACGATCGGCTCGCTGATCTGGCTGTCCTCGCCCGCCCGCGACACCCGCCTGGCGCTGCTGCTGCTCCCGGCCGCGGCCTTCGTGGTCGTGACCTGGTACGCCTGCCGGACGACCGTAGAACTGGCCGCCAACAGCCAGCCCAGCGGCGTCGGCCACCACTCCTCGGCCCTCAGCGCCGGCCAAGACAGCGCCCTCACCCTCTAGC
>CAWGHW010000008.1:0-308544 GCA_963822485.1 uncultured Actinomycetota bacterium | reverse complement strand
ATCTTCCAGGCCCCGAGAACCGACCAGCCGATGATCCAGCCGCCGATGACGACGGCCATGAACCAGGCGGGCATGAGCGGCAGGTGCAGCTCATGCGGGCCGCCGCCGGGCCCGACCGTGGTGCCTCCGGCCAGCGCGGCCGGCTTCAGCTGGTCCATCGCGACGCCGACAACGAGGCGCTCGCCGTTGATGAAGCCGGGCAGCGCGTGATCGGCCAGGATGGGCGTGAAGATGATCTGGAGGAGGATCAGCAGGACGATGGGCACGGTCCGCTGGCCCATGAGCGAGCCGAGGCCGAGCCCGACCGTGAACCCGATGATCAGGTCAAGCTCGAGCCACAGCCCGACATCGGCCATGGTGCCCGGTGACGGGGTCACGGCGCCGGCCGCCAGCGGGCTGCCGGCGAACGCGGTCACCAGGCACGTCACGGTGAAGCCGATGGCGGCCAGCGAGAGCAGGATGGACAGCCCGGCCGGGATGCGGGCCAGGTAGAGGGCGAGCCGGGACCGGCCGGTGATGACGAGGTGACGGAACATGCCGTCGGTCAGGTCGGTGGTCCCGGCGGTGGCGCCGAGCGTCACGGCGATGATGAACCCGAACTCGTCCATCAGCGTGCCGGCGGTCGCGAACGCGTCCGGGGCGCCGGCAGGCTCGTACTGCCCGGGATTGCTCAGGTGCAGCGCCAGCCGGACGCCGTAGAACAGGACCGGCAGGAGCACGGTGAACGCCGCGATGACGATCATGAGGGTCCGGCGCTTGCGCAGCTCGAGGAGCTTGGCACCGATCAGGGGCACCGTCGGCAGCCACGATCCGCGCCGGTCGGCGGCAAAGCTGTGCTGGGTCACTGCTCCTCCCCCAGGCGGCTGGTCACGGACAGGAACCAGTCCTCCAGCGTGGCGTGCGTCGGCCGGATGCTGTAGACACCGATCCCGGCCTCGACCAGGAGGCGGTTAATCTCGGCGGTCTGCTCCCGTGCCGACCCCGCGGCCAGGTTCACGGTCAGCCCGTCCTCGGCGACCGTGATGCGGGATGCGATCGTGGACTGGCCGAGAGCGCGGGCCGCCGCCGGCGGGTCGGAGCACTTCACCTCGAGCACGACGCCGACGCCTCCGGTCAGGTCCTCGATCGAGCCCTGGCGGATGACCGTGCCGCGGTCGACGATGGCGACCTGATCACAGGTGCGCTCCACCTCGTCCAGCAGGTGCGAGGACAGCATGACGGTGCGTCCCTCGTCGGTCAGGCCGCGGAGCATGTCCCGCATCTCGTGGATCCCGGCTGGGTCCAGTCCGTTCATCGGCTCGTCCAGGATGAGCAGCTGCGGGTCGGCCAGCAGGCAGGCGGCCAGGCCCAGCCGCTGGCGCATGCCCATGGAGTACGCGGAGACCTTGTCGTCGGCCCGCTGGGTCATCCGGGTCCGGTCCAGCGCCGGGCCGATCTGCTGGTCGGCGCCTGCGCCCCTGGCCGCGGCCAGTACCTTCAGGTTCTCCCGTCCGGTCAGGTGGCTGTGGAATCGGGGCTCGTCGACGATCGCGCCCACCCGGGCCAGGGCGCGCCCGCGCTGGGCGGGCACGGGGACCCCGAGCAGCGACATGGTGCCGCTGTCGGCCTTGGTCAGGCCGAGCAAGGTCCGGATCAGCGTGGTCTTGCCCGCCCCGTTCGGTCCCAGGTAGCCGAACGCCGAGCCCCGCGGAACGAGCAGGTCCACGTTGTCGACGGCGGTCCGGGTACCAAAGCGCTTGGTGAGTCCGTGCACCTCGACAGCCCAGTCCCCAGTAAGCGAAGCGGGCTGATCGGTGCGCGGATACGGCCTTTCGCCATGATCGGAAATGGTGGTCATATGCATCTTCCTCGATGGGTCGTTGCTTGGCTTTAACTGTTCCTGGATCCCGGCCCCCCGCGTCTGCGGCCACAGGAGCGAACCCGGTTCATCCCCTGGGATGAATCCGGGCCGCCTCGCGGATGATGTACACGGCCTGGCCGGGCGCTACTTTCGAGGTATGCAGGTAATTCGGCGCCTCGCGGGCAGTGACCCCGCCGCGGTCGCGGATGCCGGTATTGCGATCGCCGGGGCCGCGGTGACCGCCTTCCTCGCGTGGGACCCGGCCGGCCTGATCGGCGCCAGGTCCGCCGGGCCGCCGTGGCTGCTGGTACTGGTGCCCCTGCTCATGGGCGCGGCGCTGGCGCTGCGCCGCCGCGCGCCCCTGGTGATGTGGGCCGGGGTATGGGCGGGCGTGGCGCTGCAGGACCTGGTCACCAGGCACCCGCCGCAGGGCCTGGAGTTCCTGTTCGTGTTCCTGGTCGGCGGCTACTCGCTGGGCGCGCACGCCAGCCTGCTCCGCAGTGCCGTCGGGCTGGCCGTCACCGCCCCGGTCGTGGCCCTGATCAGCCGGCTGGGCGGCGTCGGCATGACGCTGTCCTTCATCCCGATCCTGGGCTTCTGGCTGGTCGGCGTGCTCGTCCGCGCCCGCCGGCGGGCCACGTCACTGGCCAGGCGGAACGCGGCGCTGCAGCGGCAGGCCGAGCAGGCCGCGGCCGCCGAGCGGACGCGGATCGCACGGGAGCTGCACGACATCGTCGCCCATCACCTCAGCGTGATCGTGCTCCAGGCGGCCGGGGCCAGGGCATCCGGCAAGGCCGCCGAGGCGACCCTGGAGAAGATCGAGAACAACGGGCGGCAGGCGCTGGCCGAGACCCGCCGCCTGCTCGGCGTCCTGCGCGAGACCGACCAGGAGGCCGCGCTCGCCCCGCAGCCGGGCATCGGCGAGCTGGACGCCCTGACCGACACCGTCCGCGCCGCCGGGCTGCCGGTGAACCTGGTCATCGACGGTGACCCCGCGGCGCTGCCCGCGGCCGTGGACCTGTCGGTCTACCGCATCGTCCAGGAGGCGCTGACCAACGTCCTCAAGCACGCCGGCCAGGCTCGCGCGGACGTGACGATCGGCTGCGCGGATGAAGCGGTCACGATCGAGGTCACCGACGACGGATCGAGGGAGCCCGGCAGCCGGATCCCGCCGGGCGGGAACGGGCTGGCCGGGATGCGCGAGCGGGCCGCGATATTCGGCGGTGAGTTCCACGCCGGGCCGTGCCCCGGCGGCGGGTACGCCGTGCGGGCCCGGCTGCCGCTCGCCGACCCCCTGTCGCTAGCGGACGGGCTGCCGTGATCAGCGTCCTGATCGCCGATGACCAGGATCTCGTCCGCGAGGGCCTGCGGATGCTGCTGGAAGCCGAGCCGGACCTGGCCGTCGCCGGGGAGGCCGGCGACGGCGGCCAGGCGCTGGCCCAGGCCCGGCTCCTGGACCCCGACGTGATCCTGATGGACGTCCGCATGCCCCGGATGAACGGCATCGAGGCCACCACGCGGCTCGTCCAGGAGGGGTCACGGGCCCGGATCCTGATGCTGACCACGTTCAACCTGGACGAGTACGTCTACCAGGCGCTCCGGGCCGGCGCGAGCGGCTTCCTGCTCAAGGACGCCACCCGCGAGCAGCTCACCGGCGCGGTGCGCGCGGCGTCGATCGGCGAGACCCTCCTCGCCCCCGCCATCACCCGGCGGCTCATTGAGGACTTCTGCCGCGGCCCCGCCCCCGGCAATACGGCCGCCACCGCTGCCGGGCCGCTCAGCGAGCGCGAGCTCGAGGTCGTGCGGCTCGTCGCCCAGGGCCTGTCGAACGCCGAGATCGCCGCCACGCTCTACCTCAGCGAGGCCACGGTCAAGAGCCACATCGCCCGGATCCTGGCCAAGCTCGACCTGCGCGACCGGGTCCAGATCGCCGTCCACGCCTACGAGAACGGCATCGTCAGGCCCGGCCACATGACCCCGCCGCCCGGCCGGCGAGCCGAGAAGTAGGGGCGGCGGATCGCGGTCACCGGCCCGTAGCCGTAGCGGTCAGGGGCTCGAGCAGCTCGGCGACGGCCTCCTGGCCGTGCTGCCGGGCGCTGTCCAGCGGCGTCGCGCCCCATTCGCTCCTGATGTTCGGGTCGGCACCCAGCCCCAGCAGCAGCCGCGCCAGCTCGACGTCGCCCGTCTGCGCCGCCTCGTGCAGCGGGGTGAACCATTGCTGCTCGAGCGGGATGTCGAGGCGGCCGCGGGCGTTCACGTCGAAGCCGAGCTCGGCCAGCAGCGCGATCGCGTCGAGCTTGCCGCCCGATGCCGCCCAGGCCATCAGGCCGGGCCGCCGCTCGCGCGCCTCGGGGGCGAAGGCCCGCAGCCGAGTCGCGGCGTCCCGGTCTCCGGCCAGGACGGCAGCGATCAGCGAGTTGACCTCGTCGAGCGCCGGCGGGGCGGCGCCGCGGCTGACCAGCCACCCGGCCAGCTCCGGGTACCCGCTCAGCTTGGCCAGCTCGGCCGGGGTGAGCCCGTCGGAGTTCCGCAGCGCTGTCGGCCGTCCGCCCGGTGCCGCGTACGGCGCGGCGAAGTCGACGCCGTGCTCGACCAGCAGCCGGACCCGGTCGCGCATGTCGTGCACGATCGCCCACCACAGCTGCCCGCGCAGCATCTCGCGCGGCGGGTCGGCCTTGTCGCCGAACCGCTTCGCCCACGGCCCGCCGTCCCCCCGGCCAAGACCATGCTCGAACAGCAGCACCAGGTGCCGGTCGTCGCGGCCGAACTGGCGGTCATACAGCAACTGCCCGTCGTTCGCGTCGGCGCCCGCGGTCAAAAGTAGCCCGGCGAGCGCGAACGCGTGCGGGTGCTCGTCCTCGTCGTGGCTGCCCAGCGCGCAGGCCGCCGCCGTGTACGGCGGGTACAGCCCGTGCCACAGGTAGCCGGCGTTCGGGTCGCCGCCGTGCTCCAGCAGCGCGCGGGCCGTGCCGAGCGTGGCTTCCTCGCTGATCCCCGGGTCATGCCGGGCGCTCGCCAGGTACAGCAGCGGCTCCCACCCGTACGGGCCGCCCTCGCGGCTGGCCAGCGCCGGGTCGGCCGCGACCTGCGCCCGGACCGACGCCTCGTCCGCGGCGGCGGCCGCGACATAGATGCTGGAGCGGGTCAGCTCCGGGTGGGCGGCCAGCACCCGGGCCGCTCGTTCCCAGCGGGAGGGCTCGTCGTCGCCGAAGCGCAGGCAGGCGAACGCGAGGAACTCATCCGCCGCGCCGGAGGTCTGGCCGACCTCGTCGGGGGACCGGCGGTACCGCTCGATTATCTCCAGGTGCTGCTTCAGCCGCGCCCAGGACGCGAACCCGTTGTGGCGGGCGACCACGAGCTGCGCGCCGGCCAGCGTGACCGCGTGCGCGCCCTTCGGGTGATACTCGGCGACCAGATCCAGGGCTCCGGGCACGCCCGCGCGGGCCAGGTCCCGCACGTCCTTAGCCTGCTTGCGGAGCTGCTCCAGGCTGGCGTCGTCGGGCAGAGATACGGATGGCACGTTGCCGACCCCTTTCACCGCCTGCGGTCCGCATCGTCAGGCCGAAAGGAGGCTGATCAGCCAGTACCGTTCGTGACAAAACCTGCTCGGGTGGGCTCGGCCCTGTCCGCGGACCCGGCGGCGCCCCGCGCGCCAACCCCGAGACTACGCCCCTGCGGCCAGCCGCTGCCGGGCGACCGCCTTCAGCAGCTCCAGCCCTTTCTTGTCGGGTCATACATGGGCTTCGGCCCAGAACGCGCCGTAGTCGGCGCGCTGGCCGGGCGTCGGCAGCGAGCCGAAGTACGGAGCCTTCGACATGGCCTGGCCTAGCTGCGCCACGCCGCTGAGGAAAACCTCGTAAACCTGGTCCGGCTCAGCATGCTCGGTGGCGAACACCGGCGGCAGGTCCTCGTGATAGCGCCGGTAGTCGTGATGCAGCAGCTTCATCCCGAAGCGCTCGGGATAGTTGTACATCGTGCTTCCCGGATAGGGCACGAGCCCGAAGAGATACGAGGCCTGCAAGAGATCCTTGCCGATCAGCTCGCACACCCAGTCGATGCTGCGCCGCATGTCATCCACCGTCTGGTCGGGAAATCCGTTGACCGAGAACGCGCATGCGGCCAGCCCGGCGTCTCGCAGCTGGCGCAGCGTATCCTCCGTGGCGTTCAGCTTCATGTGGTGCTTGTGCACGTTCTGGCTGCTCTGGATGCCGGTCTCGAGACCGATTTCTATCCACTGGCAGCCGCTGCTCTTGAGCTTGGCCAGGATGCGGTCGTCGGTGAGGCAGTTCAGCCGGGTCTGGCAGTCATACCTGATGGTGCCATCGCCCTCCAGCGCCGAGAGAAGCTGCATGGTCCGGTCCGGGAAAAGCGTGAACGTCTCGTCGCCCCAGTAGATGTTGTGGTGCTCACCGTACTGCGACCGATATGCATGTATCTCGCTGAGGACTCGGTCTATCGGGAAGTACGAAGGCTTCTGCCCGATGGTCTGAATGGTGCAGAAGGTGCACTGATAAGGGCAGCCGAGCGCGTACACCTGCCGCAGGTACCGGATATCCTCGCCGGCCGTGGAGGGAAAGAGGTCGACCACGGGAAAGGGGATGTCGCCGGGGGCCACACTCGGATAGCGAGTCCCGCTCCTGGCGACCGTCCCGTCGGGCAGGCAGACAACGAGGTTTCCTACCTTCTCCAGGTCCTGACCCGTGCTCAGCGCGTCCAGGAGGGCGGGGAGCGCTATCTCGCCCCGGTCCGCCACCACGTAATCGACGCTGGCGTGGCGGGCAACCTCCTCGGCCAGCGGCGTGGCCACGACACCGCCGAATATCGTGATGGCCTTCGGGTAGGTGGCCTTGACCGTCTCCGCGATCCCGAAAGCGTAATAGAGGTTGGGTGTCATCGGAGAGAAGAGGTAGACGTCCCCCGGGTGGGCGGTCACCTCGGCGCGCACCATGGCCTCGTTCATGAGGCCGGGCTCCTCGAACGTGCCGGGTTCGGTGTACAGATCGAGTACGTCGAGATCGGTATAGCCGTGCGCGGCCAGCACTCCGGCCAGCCATGTCATCCAGTGCGGAAGCTCCCACATGACACGCTTCATATGGCGCAGGCCGGGGTGTGTTGAGTGGTACTGAATATCAAAGTTCTGCCAGAAGCCGGCACGCTGTGCCACCGGAACAGTCGACATCGGCGTATGGACAAACACGATACGCATGGTCATTCCTTGTCGCTTGATGCGTGGTTCGTGCAACTGATGCATATCGCGCCACGCTTGACGACCCCCCGGAGAGCGGAGCGGTGCGGCGCTACCAGCGCCACTCCCGCATGTTGAGCAGATGCTCCGCGGCGACACCGGAATTCGCGCACCAGCCGAGGAATTCCTCGATCTGCTTCAGCTGGTAGCTGGCCGGGTTGTAGCTGGTGGCCATGATGTGCCCCTCCCAGCTTTCTTCGCCCATGGCGTAGATATAGGCCTCTTCCGCGCCCAGCTCAGTGACGATGTCGCCGGCCTGGGCGGCATTAGATCCCGACAGCTTGCGCGAATCGCTCATCTTCTTGCTGACCGGCTTAGTCAGCAGGCCCTGGTAGAGCCAGGTCAGCGGCGCGCCATCGCACTCCATGCCCAGGAACGCGATATCCGTCTTGCCCAGGTGGTTGCGAATATACCGGTACAGGACCGGGTCAATGCCCGAGGAATCCGCTCCGACGAACACCGACTTCCCGCCCAGGCGGACCCAGTACGTCGACTTGGCCCGGATGTCAAGGTCGGCGTGCTCGCCGAAGAACGGCGTGGCCACGACCTTTCCGCCGGGGAAGGGCACCTCATCGAAATCGTTGACCTCGACTGTTGGCAGGCCCATGCGCGACAGGTACAACGCCATCGACGGATCGGGCAGGTTACCCCGGGAGGATCGCGGCACGACTACCGCGCCGACCCGTCCGCGCAACTGGAGCAGCGTCTCCAGGACGATGTGATCCTGGTGGCCGTGAGTGATCAGCACCAGGTCGATGTAATCGGGGAGATCGTCCAGCGTGTAGCGATCGCCGGGCTGGTTGTTCGTGCTGATGAACGGGTCCGTGACGATGGCAGCCTCGGGCGTCTGCAGGACCAGGCACGCATGCCCGAAGTAGCGGATCCGGGCGCCGGACTCGATATGCCGCTCGGCCGACAGGCTCGGCCGCGTGTCCAGGAACGAGCTGAGCTGCGCGGCCCCCGCGTCGTCGAGTTCGAGTGCCTCCCGCAGCCGGGCCGCGGTGGTGGGCGAGATTCTCGCCTTGACCAGTTCCTCGAGACCAGGATGCCGGAACGCGAGCGGCAGATCCAGGAGGCCGGCGCCGGGGAGACGCGGTGTGCTCATGATGAACGGACGCTCTACCCCGTGATCGAGGGAGAGCTGGACCGACTGGCGCTTTTCGTCGTAGGCGTCGCTTTCATATGCCAGCGGCTCGAGGAAGTGGATGGAAGCCTGATTACTTGTGTCGTAGGTAATCTCGACCAGCCCGTTAAGAGCGGGCGGTAGCTTGGGGTACAGCGGAGTGACATCGAATCCGGTCGCGTTCTCCCGCACCAGGTCCTCAGCCGCGGCGACCGCGGCCGCGAGCTCAAGCATCGCTGACCGGTCGCGCTTGATCGAGGCGACTAGATCGGCCACCTGCCCGCTGCGGGATTCCTCGATGTTGACGAAGTACCCACCGCGAAGGTCAGGGTTGTTGCTGGCCGCGATGTGTACCTGCGGGGAGCTCAGGTACGACTCCAGCAATGGCAGCTGCACGTAGGCCAGGTTCATCGATGCCTGGACCGGGGCGACAGTATGCAGCCAGGCGTAGAACCCGTCAACCAGCGCCTCTATTATCACATTGGAACGAAGAAACATCGGCTCGCCGTTGTCGGTCATATTTCCCTCCATTACAAACACGGTAAGCGTCATATGCCCTTAGCGCTAACAACCGCGAGCCCGGGCGCCGGGGCAAGGATCACCTGCCGGGCGGGCGGCAGGCGCCGGCCGGCGTTCAACCGGTTCGGTGCATCAGTTGATCACTCGCATCTGCCTGACGATGTCGGTTGTCCTGGGGAATCGCACCTACAGGCTCCCCCAGCGGATCCCGGCGTGGCAATAATCGGAACTGCCGCGGATCCTCTGCCCGCACCGCGGCAAGGTCGCAGCGGCACCGCGGGCCATACAGCGCCAATCGAGGTAGTATCGCCGCGGGAAGCCTGCGACAACGCGGTCATAAAGAACCACAGGAATCTGCGGAGAGGAAGTCACGCCGTGTCTCAAGAAACCGCGAAGTCTTTTGCTCTCGACGAAAAAGAGATGGAGCACTTCGAACGCCATGGTTATATCGGGCCGATTACTATCTACGACCCAGATGACATGAACCGGTTTTGGAGAACCGTCCGGCGGCATCTGCTCGACCGCACGCAGGCAGCCTATCCCCTGGATGCTGAATCGGGCGCCACGAACATCGCCAACTACGATCGGCATCTCGACGTCGACCTGCTGGCCGATCACATCTGCAATCGTCGCATCGTCGAGCGGCTGACGTCGATTCTGGGACCCGATGTACTCTGCTGGCGGACCGAATTCTTCCCGAAGTACCCTGGCGATGAGGGGACCGACTGGCATCAGGCCGACACGTTCGCGAACGCCAGCGGAAAGCCACAGATCCTCTGGCCAGGTGAAAGCGAGGCACGCTTCGGCGCCGGAACGATCACGGTCTGGACCGCCTTCACGGACTCCACGCGTGAGAACGGATGCCTGCTGCTGATGCCGGGCACGCACCACGAGATGAAATTCGATGAGTCAAAGAGGATGTCCTATGACCCCTCGAGCATCAACCAGACCGACAAGGACGGGATCAGGCGCGGGTTCTTCGGCTACGACTACCGTCAGCTTCAGATTGATCCGGACTGGAAGCCCAACGAGGACGACGCGGTCCCCCTGGTGATGCGAGCCGGCCAGTGCGTGATCTTCTGGTCGACGCTGATGCATGCCTCACTGCCGAACATCGGCCAGCGCTACCGCATGGGCTTTGCCGCCCGTTACGTTCCTACGTCGGTCCGGGTATACCCCGATACCGACTGGGTTGAAGAATATGGCGGTCGCATACCCCTCGACAGATATGGTGCGGTCCTGGTGCAGGGACAGGACACCTGGGGGCACAACCGCATGGCGGACCGCACTCTGCGCGGCAAGCCGTTCCCGGCGCCCGCAGCTCAGGCCACCGCAGCTCAGGGCACAGCAGCTCAGGGCACAGCAGCTCGCGCGACAGCCAAGCCGTAGGAGGCCGGGAAGGGGCGACCGGCATGCCGCCCCATCCCGGCTCCTCAGACCGGAACTAGCCGCCGCCTCCGTCCGTCACGTCGCCGAAGACGGTCTGGTCGAACTCGTTTCCGCTGACCGTGAGCCTCAGCACGACGTCGATCTGCCAGAGACCGGCGGCCGGGCTGGTGGTGCTGAGCTCGGCGTCGCCGGTCGCCTGGCCGTTCACCGTCTGCGGCGTGGTCGCCCTGGCCACGACCGTGCCGGTCGGGCTGACCAGGTAGTAGCTGTACACGTTGTCCGGGCTGGCGTCGGCGGTGTGGAGAGCGACGCTGAGGCTGGGCTGCCCGGCCGGGACGTTGATCTCGTAGGTGTTGATCTGCCCGACGTCCCGCGCGCTCGTGCCGATGATCCGCGTCTGGAAGCTGCCGCCGCCGGACGGGATCAGGGTCCGGCGGGCGATCGGCACCGAGTCCGCCGCGCCGTTACTCGCCGACAGCTGCAGCGACTCCGGCTGGTCGCCCGGCTGGACCGGCATCACGACCTGCAGCGGCACCGACACGCTCGAGCGGGCCGGAATCGTGACCGGCCGCGTGGCGGGCGCGGTGAGATAGTCCTGCCCGGAGACCCGGAACGACATCGGGCCGGTGTAGGTGCCGGGCGCGGCGGGCGCGAGCTCGACGTAGTCGTCGATGCCGCCCCACAGGAACCTCGCCGTCCACCGGCCGGGCGCGGGATCGGTGACCTCGGCATGCTGGATGTTCGGCGAGCTGCCGGCCTGTCCGGGGGTGCCGTCGTTGTAGGACTCCTGTACGACCGCGCCCTGCGGGTTGAACAGCACGAACTCCAGCACGTTGCTGTTGGTCGGATCGGGCCAGATCATGTCGGCGTCCAGCCGGCTGAGGTGCGGCGGCACGTTGAACGTGATCGTGCTGGCCGCGGTCGCGCCCGCCACGGGAACCGGCAGGCTGGGGTCGGGCGCGCTGACGCTCTCGGTGACGACCCGGCCGATCGGGAACTCGGGGCTGATCCAGCGGTAACTGCCGGTCACCCTGGCCGGCTGGGTGCTGGCGTTGTAGAGGCTGACGGACTGGTCGCTGACCGTGCCGCCGTTGCCGGTGATGTCCAGCTGCGACGGCGTCGCGATCAGGCTGGGCGCGTCGCCGGGACCGCGGCCATACGTGGTGCCGGGCATCTGCTGCGCGGCCCGGACCGCGGCGTAGACGTTGAGCAGGCCGGCGCCCTGCTGGTCGGCTGGCGCGTCGATGCTGGTGGCGGTGCCGGTCAGGATGTCCTTGATCATCGCCGGGGTGGGGCTGGTCCCGTTGTGCGTGGCGCGGTAGGCCTGAATCACGTCCGCCGCGGCACCGGCGATGAGCGGAGACGCCTCGCTGGTGCCTGCCGCTGCCTCGATCGGGTAGTCATCCGGGCAGCCGTTGATGAGCGGGGCGCAGTCAGTTTCGCCGCCGAACCAGTCAGACGCGACCAGGTCCACGACCTTGCCAGTCGGCGCGGTAGCACCCGAGGACTGGGCGGCCATGTTATTGCTCACGTAGCTGTGGTAACCGTCGTTCAGGGCCACGATGTGGAGGTTGTCCACCCCGCCGGCCGCGATCACCGCGGGGTCATCGGCAGCGGTGATCATGGTGCCCTGGGGGCCGCTGTCGCCGGAGGACTCCACGACGGTCACGCCCGCGGCGACGGCCGCGTTGTCGGCCTCGGCCAGGAGCGCGCCCGACCGGCTGGTCGGCAGCGAGGTGCTCCCGAACGACTCGGAAATCACGTCGGCGTGCACGGTCGTCACGGCGTTGTCGATGCCGGCGATGACCTGGGCCAGGGAGAGGATCGGCGTGTCGATCTCGGACAGGTCGACGAGTGAGGCGTCGGGTGCGTCGCCCTTGATGGTGAAGGTGCAGCCGGGCGACACGTTCGAGAACGGCAGGGCCTTGGAGTACTGGTAGACGATATGGCCCTGCGCGGCGACCGACGCCGCGTCCTCGAAGGTCTCGTCGTTGCCCTGGTCAGCGGTGTAGTCCGGGGCATCGATGACGACGTGCGAGCCGTCTGCGCGCTGCAGGTCCGGGTCGCCCGCCAGGGCGTTCATCCCCTCGTTGGCGACGATCACGCCCTGGCCCGTGGCGATGGAGTTCGCCTCATCCGGCGCGTTCGGGTTGCCGTCGGAGGCGTGGATGTCGGCCACTGCCTCGGGCTCCTGCACCGGCCTGGACGGGCAGTTCGCGGGGATGACGTGAGTGCGCAGCGGCGAGATCGTGGCCGGCCCGCGACCATGACCGGGCGGCCCGGGGCTCGGCTTGACGCTGACGTGGTCAGCGCGAGCGGCTACCGGCGGAGCGGTCTCGGTGTGCACCTGCGAGACCTGGATCCCGGCGTCGGGCACGATCTCGTCGACCGCCGGGTTATCGCGCAGCTGGGCGACCTCCGCGGCGGACACCGTTGCCGCGACCGCGTCCGGGGCGGCCAGCTGGGTAACGCCGGTGCCTCCGTGGGACCGGATGGAGGCGACGATCGGTGCCTGATCGGCATGCGCGGCGGCGATCCGCTGCCTGGCCTGCGTTCTCAGGTTCATGCCGGCTTGCTGCTGCTTCAGGACCACGATGACCTTGCCGCCGGCCGCGGACCCGTTATACGCGGGCGCGACGGGCGAGGCGGCAGGCTGGGCACTGGCCGCACTGGCGCACTGGCGAGGGTTCCGCCCGAGATGGCCAGTGCGGTGGGCAGCGCGAGCGCTAATGAGGCGCCGAGCAGCTTACGGCGCGACCGGCCGGAGAGCACTAGTGGCTTCACCATTCCGTTCCTCCTCGAACGACGGCGTGGCGTTCCTCGGTCCTTAGTTGTGCTCACAAACATAAATCTGATCACGCGTATCTGCATAGATCGCTTCCGTCCCACTTGCGCCGTACGCACCCCCGTGCATATCGTTGCGATGTATCGACTCGATATATCGGACCGACAGATCGTCCTGGAGGCTGGAGATTTCGTGGAGACATCCGAGCACCCCATCGAGCCTGCCGCCGGCCGGCTGGGCGTCCTGACCGTCGGGCTCGGCGCCGTGGCGTCGACCGCTGTCGCCGGCGTCGAGCTGATCAGGCGCGGCCTCGCTGAGCCCATCGGCTCGCTCACTCAGATGGGCGCCATCCGCCTCGGCAGCCGGACTGAGGACCGGGTCCCGCTCATCCGCGACTTCGTGCCCCTGGCCGGCCTTGACCAGCTGGTCTTCGGCGCCTGGGACCCGATCCCGGACACGGCCTACGAGGCCGCGCTGAAATGCGGCGTGCTCGACCGGCTCGCCCACATCGAGCCGATCGCGGCCGCGCTGCGCGCGATCGAGCCCATGCCGGCCGTCTTCGACCAGGACTACGTGCGGCGGCTCGACGGCTCCCATGTCAAGCCCCAGGCGAGCAAGCGCGACCTGGCCGAGGCCATCCGCCAGGACATCCGCGATTTCAGGGCGGCGCACTCCTGCGACCGGATGGTCGTGATCTGGTGCGCGTCCACCGAGATCTTCCTCGAGCCCGGCCCGGCCCACCAGGACCTGGACGCGCTCGAGGCCGCGATCGATGCGAACGACAAGAGCGTCCCGCCCTCGATGCTCTACGCGTACGCGGCCCTCAGGGAGGGCGTGCCGTTCATCAACGGAGCGCCTAATCTGACCGTCGACGTGCCGGCGATGGTGGAGCTCGCCCGCACGGCCGGCCTGCCCATCGGCGGCAAGGACTTCAAGTCAGGCCAGACCCTCGTGAAGACCGTGCTGGCGCCGATGCTGAAGGCCCGCCTGCTGGGGCTCCAGGGCTGGTACTCGACCAACATCCTCGGCAACCGCGACGGCGAGGTGCTGGACGACCCCGACAGCTTCCGCACCAAGGAGGAGACCAAGCTCGGCGTGCTCGATGACATCCTGCAGCCGGGCCTCTATCCCCAGCTCTACGGCGACGTCTACCACAAGGTGCGCATCAACTACTACCCGCCCCGCGGTGACAGCAAGGAGGGCTGGGACAACATCGACATCTTCGGCTGGCTCGGCTACCCGATGCAGCTCAAGGTCGACTTTCTGTGCCGTGACTCGATCCTGGCCGCGCCCCTGGTACTTGACCTGGTGCTCTTCACCGACCTGGCCCGGCGAGCCGGGCTCACGGGCGTGCAAGAGTGGCTGTCGTTCTACTTCAAGAGCCCGCAGCACGCGCTCGGCGTCCAGCCCGAGCACGACCTGTTCATCCAGCAGGCGAAGCTGGAGAACACGCTTCGCCGGCTGATGGGCGAGGCGCCCGGCCCGTCAGCGCTGTGCTGAGCGTCCTTAGACGCGGGCCAGCGCCTCGCGCAGCGGGTCAAGGCCCATGGCGCCCAGGCTGAGTGCCCTGGCGTGAAAGTCCTTGAGGCTGAAGGCTGCTCCGGCCCGGGCCATGGCATCCTGCCTGGCCTGTAGCCAGATCCGTTCGCCAAGGGTGTAGGAAGGGGCCTGGCCCGGCAAGCCGAGACAGCGACGTAGCTCGGAGGCCAGTTGCCGTTCATCCCAGCTGGAGTGGGCGCGCAGGAACTCCCAGGCGATCTCGGCATTCCAGCGCTCGCCCTCGCGCCAGCCGGTGCCCCTGGGAACAGCCAGCTCCAGGTGCACCCCGATGTCCAGGGGCACCTGGGCGGCGAGCAGCTGCTGACTGTCGAGCATCCCGAGATATGCCCCCGGGTCGTCCAGGTATCCGAGCTCTCCCATGAGCCGCTCCGCGTACAGCGCCCAGCCCTCGCCGTGGCCGGACACGAAGGACATGCGCTGCCAGCGGTTCAGGCTCTCCCGGTCGGCCATGGCGTGCGACATCTGCAGGTGATGGCCGGGAACGCCCTCGTGGTAGACGACCGTGACCTCCTTCCAGGTGGAGAAAGTCTCAACGCCGTCCGGCACCGACCACCACATCCGCCCGGGCCGGGACCAGTCCTCGGAGGGCTCGGTGTAGGAGATCCCTCCGTCGTTGGTGGGTGCGATCACGGCCTCGATCCGGTGCGCGGGCTGCGGGATGTCGAAGTGCCTCCCGTCCAGCTCCGAGATGGTGCGCTCGGCATGTTCCTGCATCCAGGCACGGAAGTTCTCGCGCCCTTCGACGCGCCGGGCCGGGTCTTCGTCCAGGATCGCCACGGCCTCCTCCACGGTGGCCCCGGGCCGGATCAGGTTACTGACCTGTGCCATCTCGGCCCGCAGCCGGGCGATCTCCTCCCAGCTCCAGGCGTAGGCCTCCCGCAGGTCTACGGCGGCGCCGAGGAAATACCGCGACGCCCGGTCGTAGGCCTCAGGCCCGCAGGCATCCTTCTCCCTGGCCAGCGGCATCAGCTCGCGGTCGAGGAAGGCGCCAAGCTCGGCCGTAGCGGCCGTGGCCGCGCGCGCGGCCACGCCTAGCTCCCCGCGCAGCGAGTCCGGGACTCCGGTCAGCCGCCCGGCCAGCCCTGCATAGAAGGAGTCTCCCGGCCTGGCCCAGGCCGCGCACTGCCCGGCGACCTCCTCGACCTGCCGCCTGGCCGCGCAGCGGCCATCCCTGGCCGCCTCCAGCAAGGTCTGCGACAACTGGCGGTAAGCCCGCGGCACCGCGGCCATCCGCCTGGCGATACTGGCGGCGGCTTCCTCGCCGTCGGTGGGCATCAGGTCGAAGACCTCGCGCACCGTCTGCACCCAGCTGGCAATGGTGGTGAGCTCGCTGGTGGTGTCCCCGGCGTCGTAGCGCTCCGCAGCCAGTGCCAGCCGCTCCCGCATCGCGGCCCGCGCGACCTGCTCGCCCGGCTCCGGGGCTTGGGCCGCGTCCAGGGCGGTGAGGGTTGAGCGATCCAGCCCGGCCCGTCCGGCGAACCCGTCAGCACTCAGATCCGTCAGCTCGTGGTCGTGCCCCGCGATCCCGGCGTTAGTGGCGAAGCACGGGTCCAGGGCGGCGGCCCGCTCCACGTACTCCGCCGCGATGTCGTCGATCGAAGGCATGCCTGAAAGCTAGCCCCGGGCACCGCGTCGCACCGAATGGTTATGACAGCGATCCGGCCGATGTCGAGTGCCTGGTCGGCACCGTGCGTCCCCCGGCGGCAGGAGCAACCTCATCCGCGAAGGAGCCGTCTTAGCGATGATTCCGAAGAACGGGAGGTTACATGGATAAACGGCAGACGCGAGCCTTCGAGGGGTTCGCTGCCGAGTCCGGCGCTGAGCTGTTGCGCATCGCAACGGTCCTCACGTCGGATCCGCATACCGCCGAAGACGTTTACCAGGAGACGCTGCAGCGGCTGGCCGCGCGCTGGCCGCGCGTGGACAACCCCAAGGCGTTCTGCCGCCGGGTGATGTACAACATCGTCGTCGACCAGATGAGGGCCCGTGCCAGGCGACCGCGCGAGCTGCGTCTGCATGACGCGGGCGAGCGGAGCGACCCGCGGGCGGCCGACCGGCACGATTCCGTCGAGCTCTGGCCGACGCTGCGCACCGCGCTTGACAGCCTCACCGTCCAGCAGCGCACGGTCATCGCGCTGCGCTACCTCGACGACTGCAGCGAGGCCGAGACGGCCAAGCTGCTCGGCATCTCCGTCGGCACCGTCAAGAGCACGGCCTCGCGCTCCATCGCGCACCTGCGCGCGTTTCCCGGGCTCGCCGACCTCTTCACCACCACCGAAAACATGTTGTGAAAGGACTACCGATGCCCGTCATCGACGAAGACATCGTCCGCGATCTGCTGCATCGCTACACCGACCACCTGCAGCCGCCAGAGTCCATCGCGACGCAGGTGGCAGCCAGGCAACTCCGCCTGCACCGCCGCCGGGTGGCATCACTCACCGCCACGGGTGCCGCGCTCGCCACGGCGGCCGGGGTCATCGCCGTCGTTCCCGGCCACGCGTCACGCGCGCCGGGATTCGCGCGACCCGCGACAAGCATGCCGAGCAAGACCATCAAGCAGCCAGCGCTCACGCTGACGGCCGAGCAGCGCAAGCTCGACAAGCTCAGCTCCGTCGCCGCCAGCCAGCCGCCGGGGCAGGGCCGCTACGCGGTGATGATGACCGGGGGAGGCGACGTCAAGGACACCTCTGTCATCGACAGCCGCACCGGCGACATGTGGTCCTACCAGCAGGGCACCGACGGTTTGCCGTCGGGTAAGGGGTTTACCAAGAACTATTCACCGACCGCGGCGCAGCTCGCCGCCATGCCCACCGGCCTGGTGGCCTTGCGCGCCGCGCTCATCGCCCAGTGGGACGAGCAGAACAAGCCGGGGCCGAACCCGAACAACGTCCCCACAAACCCGATCCCGTTCAACGACAACGACAGGGTGTTCCAGCAGGCGACCTTCCTGCTATGGAACCCACTCGTCGGCCCGGACCTGCGGTCGGCGCTTTACCGGGTGCTCGCGACCGTGCCCGGAGTCAAAGTCGATTCCTCGGCGCGCGACGCCGCCGGCCGACGGGCGGTTGAGATCAGCCGGACCGACACGAGCGGGCTACCTGGCGGCCAGTCGGGCCCTACGGCCTACGCGACCTTCCGGTCGGACCACATCACCTACGCGACCTACGAAAACCCCGCAACCGGCGCTCTACTCGAAACGGCGATCACCTATCCGCCGGGGTCCGGCGAGGTGACTCCGCAGGATCCGAACGGAACCTCCACCTTCGTCGACGTAACCGTGTACCTGTCCATCACGTGGGCAAGCACCGTCCCGTCCAACCCCTACGGCGGCTGAGCTACCGCACGTTCTCGTGCCCGCAACGCCCGATTGATGGCGGTTATCCCGCCGGGACGCGGGCGACCCTAGCTATCACGCGGGACGCTATACCGTCTTGCGGTATAGCGTTGAACGGTATAGCGTGTGCTGAGTGAGAGTGACGAGCCAGGCGCGGAGGTTGACATGAGAGACCGGCTGGACCGGTGGGCCGACCCGCCACTGCTGGTGCTGGCCAGCCTGGCGGAGGAGCCCAGGCACGGGTATGCGATCACGCAGGACATCGCGGACACGATGGGGGTGCGGCTGTCGGCGGGCACGCTGTATGCGGTGATCTCGCGGCTGGAGTCGCGCGGGCTGATCGAGCCGCTGGAGTCCGATGACCGGCGGCGCCCGTACCGGCTCACCGCAGCCGGGGCCCGCGAGCTGGCCGAGCAGTCCGAGCGGATGCACCAGGTGTCATCGGTCGCGCAGCGGCGGCTGCGCGCGAACTACGGCTGGGCTGGCGCGTGAGCGCCCGCCAGCCCCGGCGGGCGAGGGGAGCCGGCGTCCTGGCCCGCGTCGCGCTGGGCCTGTACCCGCCGGCATGGCGAGCCCGTTACGGGGATGAGGTCCGGGCGCTGCTTGAGGATTCCGGGGCCGGCGTGCGGGCCGCGGCCACCCTGGCCTGGCATGCGGTTCCCGCGTGGGCCTGGCCGGCGCGTCACCTGCACGAGCCGTCGGGGCGGATGCGGGCCAGCCTGGCCAGGGTGGCGATGGCGTGGGTGCTCCTGGCCGGCCTGGCGGCTGTCTTCGTCCAGCTGGCCCAGGCGCAGGGGTCTGCGCAGGGCCTGACGCTGGCACGGCACCCGGTGATCCAGTGGTCGTACTGGGCGTTCGATGGCTGCCTTGTTGTTTCCGTGCTGGCTGTGGTCGCTGGCGGGGTGCCGCTGTGGCGGGTGATGCTCCGCGACGCCTGGCGTGCCCGGCGTCGGCGGGAGGTGGCCTGCCTGCTGGCGCCGGCCGTCGTGCCCGCCGCCTATCTCGTAGCGAGTTTCGCGGTCGCCGGCCTTGTCCGCAGGCCCAGCCGTCCGGCCGTGCCGTGGCAGCCCAGGTCCGTGGTGGACCTGGCGAACGGCATGATCGGCCCGCGGTGGTTCCTGGCCCTGGTGCTCCTCGGGCTCGCCGCTGCCGCGGTTTCCGCGGCCGGGCCTGGCCTGGCGCTGCGCAGCCTCCGCCCGGATGGCCCGGCTGTTGTCCTGGCCGCCCGGGCGGCGGTCCTGGCGGCGGTGACGATGGGCCTGGCGGCACTGGCCAGCGTGGTTGCCGCGGTCGGCCTGTACCTGTGGGCGCCTGCGTACGCGGGATACCACGAGGGCTGGCAGCTTGCTGTCTACCTGCCTGCCGTGCTGCTGGCCTCTGCCGTCGCGGTCGTCAGCGCCGCGCGCGGCATCCGAGCCGCAGGGCCGCCCGCCCTAGCCTGACCTAAATGGTTCCAGCCGGGGCCGTCGACAGCCCGGAGCGGTCCTCGGCACCAGGCGAGAATTCGTCGGCTAGGCGTGACAGGCCAGCCAGCCTGCGGCCGACGCCGGCGAGTGAGGCGCGCCCTCGGGGGGCGCCCGCGCAGTCACCCTGCTAGTGACCCCACCCATAAAGCAGCTCTGGCCTGCTCATTTCGTTTCCCGTGGCCGGGCTGGCCACGGAGCGACGCCGCAAGAGGCCGCGCCAGGCACCGCCAGAGCGTTGCTCACTGACTCACGAGGACCATGACGATGGAAGAGACGATCGAAGTTGCCGGGCTGCGGAAGCGGTTCGGGCGGACCGTGGCCCTGGACGGGATGTCGTTTACCGTCCGGCCCGGGCAGGTCACCGGGTTTGTCGGCCCGAACGGGGCCGGGAAGTCGACCACGATGCGGGTGATCCTGGGCCTGGACGCGCCGGACGCGGGCCAGGCGCTGGTCGGCGGCCGGCGCTACCAGTCGCTGCGCCGCCCGCTGACCCTGATCGGGTCGCTGCTTGACGCGTCCGCGCTGCAGCCCGGCCGCACCGGCCGCAACCACCTGCTGTGGCTGGCCCGCTCCCAGGGCCTGCCCGCCAGCCGCGCCGATGCCGTGCTCGCCCAGGTGGGCCTGGAGAAAGCGGCGCGGCGGAAGGCGGGCGGGTACTCCCTCGGCATGCGGCAGCGGCTGGGGATCGCCGCGGCGCTGCTCGGCGACCCGCCGATCCTGATGCTGGACGAGCCGTTCAACGGCATGGACCCCGAGGGGATCATCTGGATGCGCGGCTTCCTCGCCGCGCTGGCCGCCCGGGGCCGGGCCGTGCTGGTGTCCAGCCACCTGATGAGCGAACTGCAAGACACCGCCGGCCGCCTGGTGATCATCGGCCGCGGCAAGGTGATCGCCGACACTCCCGTGGCCGACCTGCTGGCGGCGGTCTCCGGTGACCGGGTCACGGTCCGCACGACTGCGGCGGAGGCGGCGACCACAGTGCTGGCGCGGGCGGGCGCCAGCGTGGCCGCTGAGGGGCCGGACGCGCTCACCGTGTCGGGGCTGCCCGCCGGGCGGGTCATCACGCTGCTGAGCGACAGCTCGGTGCCGGTCTCCGAGGTGTCGGCGCACCGCGCGACCCTTGAAGAGGCCTACCTGGAGCTCACCCGCGACGCGGCGGAGTTCCGCGCGGCCGCCGGGGAGGCAGCACGATGACCGCCGCGACCGTGACGCCGCAGCGCCCCGCCGCCGAGCGGGCCGGCTTCGGCAGCCTGCTGTATGCCGAGTGGACCAAGTTCGTGACGGTCCGCGGCTGGGTCATCGCCATGGTTATCTCCGCGCTGCTGACCGCCGGGATCGGGATCTGGGCCACGTCCGGCTATCACGGCCTGCCATGCGGCAAGATCCTCCCGGACGGCCAGACGGTCGGCGGTGCCTGCCCCGCTCCGCCGCTCGGCCCGGGCGGCGAAATGGTGACCGACAGCTTCTACTTCGTCCGCCAGTCACTGCCCGGCAATGGCACCGTCACCGCTCGGGTGGCCGCGCTGGCTGGCTCGGCCACGCCAGGCATCCAGGGTGGGACGTCCGCGCTCCAGCCGTGGGCCAAGGCCGGGATCATCATCAAGGCGAGCCTGCGGCCAGGCTCGGCGTACGCGGCGATGATGGTCACCGGCAGCCACGGGGTGCGGATGCAGGACGACTACACCGGCGACGTCCCCGGCCTGCCCGGCGCCGTCTCCGCCGCCACACCGCGGTGGCTGCGGCTGGTCCGCTCCGGCGACACGCTCACCGGCTACGACTCCGCCGACGGCACGCACTGGACCCTCGTGGGCACCGCCCGCCTGCCCGGGGCGGCCACGGGCGTGCAGGCCGGTATCTTCGTCACCTCGCCGGACTCGGTGACGGACGAGAACGCCGGCGCCACCCTGGCCAGCGCCGTCTTCGACCACGTCACCGTGGCGGGCGCCCGGCCCGGCAGCCAGTGGGCCGGCCGGGATGTCGGGTCCGGCGCCGCGGACAAGCCCCTGCCCGGCGGGTACCGCCAGGCCGGCGGGGTCTTCACGGTGCAGGGATCGGGTGACATCGCGCCCGCCGTGCGGAACTCCGCGGGCAGCGGCAGGGCCGCCGATGAGGGGATCACCGGGGCGTTCGCCGGGCTGATCGTGGTGCTCGTGGTAGGAACGATGTTCATCACCGCCGAGTACCGGCGCGGCCTGATCCGCACCACGCTCGCCGCCACCCCGCGCCGCGGCCAGGTCCTGGCCGCCAAGGCGATCGTGACGGGCGCAGTCACCTTCACCGCCGGGCTGGCCGGATCCGCCGCCGCGGTCCTGCTCGGCGAGCGCATGCTGCGCGGCAGCGGGTACTACATCTTCCCGGTCGGCGGGCTCACCCAGGTCCGCGTGATAGCCGGCACCGCCGCGCTGCTGGCCGTGGCCGCCGTCCTCGCCCTGGCCCTGGGCGCGATCTGGCGGCACGGCGCCGGGCCGGTCACCGCCACCATCGCGCTGATCGTCGTGCCCTACTTCTTCACCGGCCCGATGGCGATCCTGCGCGGCACGGCCGCGGACTGGCTGCTGCGCGTCACCCCGGCCGCCGCCTTCGCCGTCCAGCAGGTCCTCCCCGGCCTACCCCCAGGTCAGCAACGCCTACCTACCGCAGTACGGCTACTACCCGCTCCCGCCGTGGGCCGGGCTCGCGGTGCTGTGCGCCTGGGCCGCCGTCGCCCTCGCGCTGGCCGCGTTCCTGCTCCGCCGGAGGGACGCATGACCAGGGCCCTGGTCGCCGAATGGGTCAAGATCCGCACCCTGCCCGGCACAGGATGGCTGCTGCTGGGGGTCGTCGCGGTCACCGTGGCGGTCAGCGCCGGAGCCTCCGCCGCGCTGTCCTGCACCTCCTCGGCCGCCTGCCACCCCGACATCACCCAGCTCAGCCTCACCGGCACCGACCTCGGCCAGGCGGTCGTGGCCGTGATCGCCGTCCTGGCCGTCACCGGGGAGTACGCCACCGGCATGATCCGCGCCACCCTGGGCGCGGTGCCCCGCAGGACCGTCATGCTGACCGCCAAGGCCATCGTCATCGCCACCCTGGCACTGGCGGCCGGCGCCCTCGCCGCCGGCGGCTCGCTGCTGGCCGGGCGGCTGATCCTGCCCGGCCAGGGCTACACCCCGGCGCGCGGCTACCCCGACCTGTCCCTCGCCGACGCCACAGTGCTGCGCGCGACCGCCGGGACGGTGCTCTACCTCGCCCTGATCGCCCTGCTCAGCCTCGGTATCGCCGCCGCCGTCCGGGACGCCGCGGCCGCCATCGGGACGGTGCTCGGCCTGCTGTACCTGTTCCCGGTCCTCGGCCTGGCCGTCACCAGCCCGGGCTGGCACCGGCACCTGCAGCAGATCGCGCCGATGACCGCCGGACTGGAAATCCAGGCCAGCACCGGGCTGAGCCATCTCCCGATCAGCCCCTGGGCCGGCCTCGGCGTGCTCGCCGCCTGGGCAGCCGCGGCCCTCCTGGGCGGCGGCCTCCTGCTCCGCTTCCGCGACGCGTGAATGATGACCCGGCTGAGCAAGCGGACCACGGTCTTCCTGCAGGGGGCGTGCCTCGGTGCGGGGGCCGAGCTGCCCGCCTTCGCCGGCCGGGTCGTCGCGGCCGGCGATGCCCGGATCGGGCTGCCGGAGACCGGGCTTGGCCTCATTCCCGGATCGGGCGGGACGGTGAGCCTGCCGCGCCGCATCGGCCGCTGGCGGACGGCCTTCCCTCGCGCTGAGTGGTCGGGCCGTCGGACGGCCGCCCGCCACGGTCTGGCCCGGCCAGACCCTGACCCTGGTCATGCGCGGTGCTGCCCACCGGCAGCGGCACGCTGCCCTGGAGCCCGCGCTCGCCCCGGCCCGTGGCCTCCTGGGACTTCGACGTCGAGATCGGCTGGCCTGCCGGGCTCATACCCGGCAGGCCAGCCGGATCAGGTCATGGCCTGCTCAGCCTGGGTGGCGCCGAGTTGGACCAGCCCGCGAACGTGACCAGCTCGTAGCTGGCCATCGCGCCCGGCGCGAGGCCGACGGTGAGCCCGCCCGGTCGGACCACCAGGATCTCCTGCGCCAGCGGCAGGCCGGTGGCCGGGTTCACGATCAGGCGGCTCGTTTCGACCCCGGCGGATTCGGTGGCGCTGGTCATCTCGACCGCGAGGCCCGGCCGCCTGGCCGGGTCCCGGACCGTGCCGATGCTGCGCACCCCCGGCAGGCCGGCCAGCATCCGGTAGTCGGCGGCGCTGGTGCCCGGCGTGAGCGGCATGTTCATGATCATCGACGTGCCGACCTGCCACAGCCAGTCGGCGCGCCCGGTCGGCAGGTCGCCACCGGACCCGCCGGGCGCCGCGAATGCGCGCAGCAACCTCGCCCTGAGCCGTGCCGCGGTCACGGGCAGCGCGCGCACCTGGCGGATCGACACGTTGGTCCCGCCGATCGCGAAGACCTTGTCGCCGATGTTGGTCTGGTTGCCGAACGGGCGGCCCGGCGCGGCGGTGATGACGAGGCGGGCCCGCCCGCCGCGCTTGCGGAAGGCGACCGTCCAGCGGGACGGGGACCCGTCGCGCTTCCAGGCCGCGGCGTCGGCCGGGGTGGCCGGCCGCGCGCCCAGCGGCCGGTTGCGGAACCAGCTGCTCCCGATGGCCGACCGCGCGGTCCACTGGTCGTTGCTGCCGCGCATCGTGATCGTGTAGCGGTCCCCCGGCGGGCCGACCACCAGGTTGGTACCCCCGACCTCCCTGGTCAGCCAGTACCGGCCGGTCGCGGCCGGCGCATGCGCGGCCTGCCGGGCCGCGGTGAGCAGGATGTCCCGCGCCGAGCTGACCTGGTGCCCGGCCCCGCCGCCGACCGCACCGCCGCTCACCGCATGGCCGCGGCCCGGTGCCGCGGTGCCCGCGGTCGCCACGAGGACCGCCAGCGCCGCCGCGGCGGCCGTCAGCGTCACGCCGGCGCCGATCGCGACCTGGCGCGCCCGGCGCGGCCGCCGCACCTGGCCGCCGGCCCCTACCGCCAGCGCGGCCAGCCGCTCCCGGCCGCGGTGCTGCACGGTCGCGGGCGGTGCGGGCGGCGCCAGCACCGCCCGCACCATCTCAAGATCATCTGGGACAGGCATGGCTTCCTTGTTCATCGCTTCTCATCTCCGGTGGTGTCATCACGCAGGGGGTTGGCGCCGCCGAGGGTCTCGCGGACCTTGCGCCGGGCGCGGTTGAGCCGGGACCCGACGGTGCCCGGCGGGATGGACAGGGCGACCGCCACCTCGTCGTAGCTGAGGCCGGCGAGCGAGACCAGCAGCAGCACGTCGCGATCGCCCGCGGGCAGCTGCGCCAGGGCCAGCATCAGCGGCCCGCGCAGCCCGCGGGCGCTGACCTGCTCGGCGACGCGCTCGTCCTCGCGGTCGGCGCCCGGCGCCGCCGGGACCCTGGCCAGGGTCCGGTACCGGCGCGCCTCGTCCCGGCGGTGCTGCCCGACGAGGTTGGTCGCGATGCCGTACAGCCACGCCCGCGCGGGCCCCCGTGCCGCGTCGAACCGCGCGCGCCTGCGGAACGCGACGAGGAAGGTGTCCGCGGCCAGGTCATCGGCCACGTCGCGGTCCAGCCGGCCGGCGACGTACCGATAGATCTCGCCGAAGTACCTGTCGTACAGCTCACCGAACCGGTCGGGGCACCGCAGCGACTCCTCGATCAGTGCTGCGTCACTCGTGGCCGCGGCTTGCTCGGCGAGCGTTCGGCTGGACGCCGTCATCTAGTTCTCCCGGTCACGGGCTCTCCTTCTCGTAGGGACGGCTGACACCCACTACTCCGCTCCAGCGCGCTTCCCTCTTCACGCCACCCCCGTTTCCAGGCCGTTTCAGTGCCGCTCCAGCGCCGGGCGGCACAGTCGGCTCGGACGTTCGCAGTCCCGCCCAGGCCCTCTCCCCACACAGGGCGGGCCCGCTGCTCATAGGCGTGCGCAGCGGGCCCGCCCGCTATTCCGTCAAGAATCGGGCATGCGGGAGTATCCGATTCCGCCAAGGAGCGCCTCCGCCACCGGCGTCTCATCGCGCCCGCCAACTCGGCCAGTCGATGATGCGCAGAAGATGCGGGGAGACCCGGGGACAAATCGGGACGGTGAGCCTGCCGCGCCGCATCGGCCGCTGGCGGACGGCCTTCCCTCGCGCTGAGTGGTCAGGCCATCGGTGCCGAAGAGGCGCTGCGGTGGGGGCTGATCGACGCGGTCGGCACCGTCTCCCGGTAACCGCGGCGCGCTGCCTTCTCCAGCCGGTGCTCCTATGCTGGCTGTATGAGCGCGATGCGTGAAGAACTGCATCGCCTGGTGGACGAGCTTCCTGAAGCGGAGGTTCGGCCGGTTCTTGAGCTGATCCGGGGCCGTGCTGACGCCGTCTCACGGCGTGCGAGACCTGCCGTTCTTCGCGTCCTTCGAGTCTGATCCGGATCTGGCGGAGAGGTCCGAGGAGATCCTGCGGGCCGAACTCGGCCGGTGACATGCTGCTGTGCGATACAGGCGCCCTGCTCGCTGCGGGCAACGTAAAGGACCACTCAGCACGCCGCGTGCCTCTCGCTGATGCGCGCTGAAGAGGGGCCGCTCCTCGTCCCGTCTCCTGTCCTAGGCGAGATCGGCTACGTACTCCAGTCACGTGTCGGGCCGCACGCGGAGGTCACCTTCCTCAAGTCATTCGCGCAACGCTTCCACGTGCATCGCACATCTCGCGCATCGCGGAACTCGTCGAGCAGTACGTGAGCCTTCCCCTCGGCATCGTCGATGCGGCCGTGATCGCGATCGCCGAGCGCCTAAACCTGACGGAGGTCGCGACGGTGGACCGCAAGCACTTCAGCATCGTCCGCCCAAGGCATGTCTCCGCGTTCAGGCTCCTTCCCGAAGCACTCTGAAAGCACCCACGCACCGCGCCGCCTTCGAGCTATTGCCCGCCGTCGCTGCGAGTCACCCTGACGGAGTAATGGCTGCCGACGGCCATCCGGCCGCCAGTGCGGGCGAACCAGTGCTCCTCGCGCGCCGCGTCCACCCACTCCCAGGCATTCACTCCTGCGGAGCGGTTGCCAGCGCTCTGGACACGGTCGTCAGCCCTCGGCGCTGCCCAGTTGGATCCCGCGAGCCCGCAGCTAGCGGCTCGGCCTCGCGGTCCCGAGCTCGTTCCGGACATCGCCAGCGGCTCGGGCACCCTCGCGGAGGCCACGGCCAGTGCCGCACAGCGGCCGGGACCCCCGCAGATGCCGGTGGGCCTACCAGGCGAACCAGCGTGACTGGATGTAGGTCGAGACGTCGATCGCCACCGCCAGCCGGACCCGGGTGACCGCCGTGCCAGCGATGGTCTCCTGGCGGTGATCGCACTGGGCCAGCAGCAGACTGCCCGTGTTGCCCGACCAGAGCACGGCGCAGGACGCCGGGTGCCGGCCAGAGCCCTGGCCTGCCAGCGGAACCGAGCGCAGCAGGCGGCCGGTAGCCGCGGCGAACTCATAGAGCCGGGTCACGCCGCCGGAGGCCGCGTTCCACAGCACCGTGGATCCATCCTGGGTGATCTGCGGCATGCCAGCGTGCTTCATTTCGGGGATGGCCAGCCGTGACGCGCCCAGCAGCGACTGCGGCCGGCCGCCGCTGCCGGTCACCGGCAGGATTCGCAGCCCTGACGGGCTGGTGTCGTGAGAGTTCTGCCAGTTGACGGCGAGCGTATTGTCGCCGGCCCAGGATGGCGTGCTGGCGACGCCAGTGGTCGATGTCCATTCCCGCGGCGCCTGGTGCCCGGTCAGCGCGAATACCCACACGTGACTGGGTCCTGGCGGTTCCCACGACTCGGTGGTCACTGCCAGCCGGGTGCCGTCGGAGCTGACCGCCAGCCCGGTGATGATGCTGCGGGCCGTGTAGCTGCCCGGCACCTGGCGGAACGACACGGGTCGGCCGCCTCGGCCGAGCCGCAGCTCGTAGAACCAGGCCTGCCCGCCGACGGGTTCCTCGTCGGCCAGCACGAAGACATGGTCACCCAGCGCTGCGGCGACGTGCCGGAACTGGGTGTCGGCTTGCGGCGGCCGGATCACGCCCACCGTCGCGCCGGTGGCCGCATCCTTGACCAGGGCCTTGCTGGGGTACGGGTCGATCGTGACCAGGTACCGATAGCCCGGCGGGAACCAGTGCCGGGCGTTACACGGCGCGGTGGCCGACGGGACCGGACGGGATGCCGCGCCGCAGGATCGGTCCGACGGTCCCCGCGACGCGGGGGCCAGCAGGCCTCCGACGACCACGGCGGCGACTACCCCGACGGCCGCCAGGGCGGAAGCCCCGGCGGCGCCCCGCCGTACGGCGTGCCTCCTGGCCCGCCGCCGGATGACCCAGCCGGCGGCGGAACTGCCTCATGCAGCGGCCGCGCCCACGCGGCGAACTTCTCGCGCAGATCCTCGTCGTTCATCACGCCACCTCCTCTGGTCGCTGAGCGAGTTCTCGTTCCAGGTGCTGACGGCCTGCCGCCAGCCGGGTCTTGACGGTGCCGACCGGCAGGCCGCAGTCCCGGGCGATGGCCTCGACCGGCATGTCGGCCAGGTAGTGCAAGACGACGACCTCGCGCTCGGGCAGGCGCAGCCTCATCAGGGCCGACCCGAGTGCCGTGAACTCCAGCGCGTCTCCCGGATCCGGCCCCGCCGGGCGGGGCTGCGCCAGCAGCCGCTGCGACATCGCCATGGCACGCCGCCGCCGGCGGCCCGAGTCGATCGCGATGCGCAGCGCGACCCTCCGGACCCATGCCTCGGGCTCGTCGTAGCCACCCAAGCGGGACCAGCGGGTTAATGCCCGGGCGAACGCCTCCTGGGCGACGTCCTCGGCCTCATGCCGGTCACCGAGCATCGCCGCGACGACCGCGACGACCCTGCCGTAGCTGGCCTCGTAGAAGTCCTGAAAATTTTCACCATGACGCACTGACTCAGCCTCCGGGCTCAGCACTCCGCAGGTGACTATGACGAGCTATACACGCCCGGCCTGCCGCGCCAGGATTTCACTCGGCGTAACGATAAGGTAACGGCCGCCGCCTGCGGCGGGACCCGGCGGCGGGAGCGGGCCGGGGCCTGGCTCGTGGGTGGCTACGGTTTTCCGGGCGATCGCGGCGAGTGACTCGCCGACTCGCACCCGCTTGATGATCGCCGTTGACCATGCCGCGGCTCTCACCCGGTCAGCTGGCATCGCCCGCGGGCTCAACCGGGCTGGGCTGCTGCTGCGGAGCCTGCGGTATTCCTGGTGGTACTGGCCGCCAGATACGGGCTGGATTACTGGGCGGCGGCGCGCCCAGGGCGGCGGTCGCTGGGAGGCAGGGACAGGCATGCCGAAGATCGCTGAGCAGGCGCGGGCCGCGCGGCGGGAGCAGATCATCGCCGCCGGGCTGGCCTGCTTCGCCCGCTCCGGCTATCACGCCACCACGATGGCTGATGTCGCCGCGCAGGCCGGGGTGTCCAAGGGAACCCCATACCTGTACTTCGAGAGCAAGGAGGCGCTGTTCCTGGCGCTGCACGAGGAGTGGGACTGCGGCGCCGGCCAGCGGGTCGACGCGGCGGTCGCCGCGCTGCCCGAGGCCGCGCGGCGTCGCCGCGGCCGGTCCTGCGCGCCGTCGCCGGCCGCGATCGCCGCGCACGTGACGGCCGAGACCGCAGACCTGCCGGGTGCTGATGGAGGCCCGGGCGCTGGCCGCGCACGAGCCGGCCATCGCCGCCGCCGTCCGGGCCGCCGACGCCCGGATGCACCAGCAGCTGGAAGAGCTCTTCGCGGCGGGCGTCAGCGGCCGGGGAATGGCCCGCAGGCACCGACCCGGCGCTGGCGGCGCGGCTGTTCGCCGCCGGGCTGTACGGGCTGATGGCCCAGTGGCACCTGGCGCCCGGCTCGTTCTCCTGGCCGGAGGCCGCGGCCGCGCTGGCCGGCGACCCGGCAGCCGCCATCATGGCGGCACGCCGCGCCCCGCGCGGAGCCGGCCCAGCCGCCGGGAGCCGGACGGTGAGCGGGACACGCGAGACGCGCCCGGCCATGGCCGCGCGGGCGAGCCAGCTAAGCTGACCGGCCGGCCCGGCAGCTGCACCAGGCCGTGCTGGCCGCGTTCATCGCGGCCGGGCAGCCGCCGCCGGCAGCCGAGCTCGAGCGCCTCATCCGCTCCCGGCGCCAGGCCGGACCGGGTCCGGACCGAGCTGACCGAGGCGGACCTGCTCGCCTTCACCCCCCGCGGCGAGATCCGCGCCGCCTACCCGTTCTCCCCCGCGCCGACCCCGATCCGGGTCCGCTGGGACGGCGGCCCGGACGTGTACGCGATGTGCGCGATCGACGCGCTCGGCATGTCGGCGATGCTCGGCCGCCCCGTCACCTCACGCCTCCGAGCCCGGCACCGGCCGCGCGGTCACGCTGACCGTCGACGCCAGCCGGGCCCGGTGGGCACCGCGGACCGCGGTAGTGTTCGCCGGCGACGCTGGCGACCCGGGCTGCCCGTCGGTCGACCGCTGCTGCGGATACATCAGCTTCTTTGCCACCGGCCGGGCGGCGCGCGCGTGGGCACGCCGCCATCCCGAGATCACCGGAACGGTCCTGCGCCAGGCTGGCGCGCTCCGCATCGGCATCGACACTTTCGGCGCCCTGCTGCAGCCAGCCGACAGCGACGAAGCGGAGACCGCCAGTAAGCGAGAGCCCTTGATGGCGTCCGTCAGCCACCCGGTCTTCGCCCGGGCCTTCCGCCTGCGCCCCGGTCGCGTTCCGCATCGCCGGGCACGCGACCTCCCCCGGCTGATAACACCCGCCCAGCCGGGCGGCCGCGAAGAACCCGGCCGACTGCCGCGGCTACTGCTCGGTCATCGTCGGCTGAAATTCTTTCTGGCCGCGAGGCTCTTGACCTTCTCGCGTGGAGGAAGGTTTACCGTCGATCCCGGATGATGTCGCGAGGAGCTGGTCGCCATGGAGCTGGTGTTGCTGACCGTTCCGGATTGCCCGAACGCTGCCGCGTTCGAGGAACGCCTGGCTGCCGCGCTGGCCGGGCATCCGGCGGCGGTGGTCAGCCGCCGCGTGGTGGGCGACGAGCGGGAGGCGGCGGAGGCGGGCATGCACGGGTCGCCGACCCTGCTGGTCGACGGGAGCGACCCGTTCGCTGCGCCGGGTCAGCCGCCGAGCCTGTCGTGCCGGCTGTACCGGGACGCCTCTGGCCATACCGGGCCGGCGCCGTCGGTGGCGGAGCTGCGGCGGGTGCTGACAGCGGCAGCCGTTGCTGAGTCTGGCAGGCCGACGCCATGACCTGCGGTTATTAGCGCACGTCCAGCCCGGTGACGGCCCGGCCGATGATCATCCGCTGTATCTCGGACGTGCCCTCGAAGATGGTGAAGATCTTGGCGTCGCGGTGCCAGCGCTCGACCGGGTAGTCGCGGGTGTAGCCGTTGCCGCCCAGGATCTGGATGGCCTGCTCGGTCACCCGGACCGCGGTCTCCCCGGCCACCAGCTTGGAGATGGACCCCTCCGCGTGGTCGAACGGGTGCCCGGTGCGGGCCATCCAGGCCGCCCGCCAGGTCAGCAGCCGGGCCGTGTCCACGCCCGCCTGCATGTCAGCGAGCATGAACGCCACGGCCTGGTTCTGCCCGATCGGCCGGCCGAACTGCACCCGGGTGGCGGCGTAGTCGGTGGCGAACTCCAGCGCCGCCCGCGACACCCCGACGGCCATCGCGGCCACGGCGGGCCGGGACGCCTCGAAGGTCTTCATCGCGGCCTGCTCCCCCGCGCTGCCGCCCTGGGCCAGCCGGGCCAGCCGGGCGTCCAGCCGGTCCTTGCCGCCGACCAGGCACCGGCCGGGGACGCGCACGTCATCCAGGACGACCTCGGCGGTGTGCGAGGCGCGGATGCCGTGCTTGCGGAACTTCTGGCCCTGGGACAGGCCGCGGGTGCCCGGCGGGACGATGAACGTGGCCTGGCCGCGGCTGCCCAGGCTGGGGTCGACCGACGCCACGATGACGTGCACGTCGGCGATGCCCCCGTTAGTGACCCAGGTCTTGGTCCCGTTCAGCACCCACTCGTCGGTGGCCTCCTGGTAGACCGCGCGGGTCCTGATCGCGCCCACGTCGCTGCCCGCGTCGGGCTCGGAGGAGCAGAACGCGCCGAGCTTGATGTCGCCGGGGGTGCCGAACATCTGCGGGAGCCACTCGCCGACCTGGTCGGGCGTGCCGTTGCTGGCCACCGACACGGCGGCCAGGCCGCTGCCGACCAGCGACAGGCCGATCCCGGCGTCAGCCCAGAACAGCTCCTCGAACGCGACCACCAGGCCCAGGCCGCTCGGCTCGAGCGACTGCTGGGCGAAGAAGTCCAGGGAGTAGAGCCCGATCTTGGCCGCCTGCTCGATGATCGGCCACGGCGTTTCCTCGCGCTCGTCCCATTCCGCGGCGGCCGGCCGGATGACTTCGGCGCCGAAGTCATGCACCCAGTCGCGCATTTCCCGCACGTCTGGCGGCGGGTCCAGCGAGAAGCCCGCGGTCTGCGGCTCAGCGCTCATGTCGCTCCTTGCAGTTATCTCCGGGCCGAGACGGGCCCGGTCAGCAGCGGTTCAATGGCCCAAGTTACTCACGAGTAATACCTAGCCTAGGCGCATTCCCCACGCCGCGCCAGTCCGGGGCCGGAAACCGCGAATCACGCTGAGTAGTCAGTTCTGGCGTTAAAAGCGACAGGCCGTAGCTTGTCCGCAGTATGCTGACTGGCGAACCGGGGGGGTGTTCAGTGAGCCGGGATGACCGCGCGGGCCCGGCGGCCGGCAGCGGCCGGGAACGGATCCGGCACGCCGCCTATGAGCTGTTCAGCCGGCTGGGCATCCGGGCCGTAGGCGTCGACGCGGTGATCGCGCAGGCCGGCGTGGCCAAGATGACGCTGTACCGGAACTTCCCGTCCAAGGACGACCTGGTGCTGGACTTCCTGGACCGCCGCGAGGAGCGCTGGACCGAGCAGTGGCTGATCGCCGAGGCCACGGCGCGGGCGAGCGAGCCGGGCCCGCGGCTGCTGGCCGTGTTCGACCTGCTCGGCGAGTGGTTCGCCCGCCCGGACTACGAGGGCTGCCCGTTCCTGGCCGCGCTGCTGGAGTTCCGCGACCAGGGCCACCCGGCGGGCTGGGCCGCGGCCGGGCACCTGGCCCGCATCCGCGCCTTCCTGCGCGACCAGGCGGCGCTGGCCGGGGCGGCGGACCCGGACGCGATAGCCCGCAGCTGGCACATCCTGATGAACGGCGCGATCATCGCCGCGCACGAAGGCGACGTGCAGGCCGCCGGGCGGTCCAGGGAGGCCGGCGAGCTGCTGCTCACCCGCCACGGCATCGCGTTCTAGCCGGCCCGCGGTCCCCGCACAGGCGGCCCACAGCCCACACAGGCCGCGCACAGCCCACCCCGCCCGCCCGCAGCCCGCGCCGCCCGCACCCGCGCCGCGCCGCCCGCCCGCAGCCCGCGCAGCCCGCACACACGCCGCGCCGCCCGCACCCAGCCCGCGCAGCCCGCACCCAGCCCGCGCAGCCGCGCACGCCACGGCCCGCGCAGCCGGCATACAGGCCGCGCAGCCCGCACACAGGCGGCGCAGCCCGCACACAGGCCGCGCGGCCCGTGCACTCCATGATCGTGACCGATCCGCCGCAAACCGTCGCGGCAACGCGGTCGTGATCATGAAAAAGCCGCAACCCCGTGGCCTGACCGACTGTCTTAAAGGTGCCAGCTCCGCCCGACCAGAAACGGGAGCCACCATGAACCTCACCAGCCGCACGGCCCGGCGCGTCAGTGCCGTGGCCGGCGCCATCGGCGCCGCCATCCTGATCCCCGCCGTCGCCCTGGCCGCCCCCGGCCACCCCGCCGCGCACACCGCCAGCACCGCCAGCACCGCCGACGCGGCCACCGCCGCGCCGCCCAAGTGCACCACCTCGAACCTGCGCGTCTGGGCCGGCGTCCCCGGCGACGGCTCGGCCGGCTCCGTCCAGTTCCAGCTCGAGCTGTCCAACATCTCGGCCCGCGCCTGCACGCTGCTCGGCTACCCCGGCGTGTCCGCGACCGCCGGCCACGGCGGCCAGGTCGGCCGGGCGGCCAGCCGCGTCGCGTCGCATCCCGTGAGGGAGGTCGTGCTCGGACCCGGCGGGACGGCGCACGCGGAGCTGCGCGTCACCGACGTCGGCGTGTTCTCCCGCGGCGCCTGCCACCCGGTCACGGCCGACGGCCTGAAGGTCTTCCCGCCCAACGACTTCACCGCGGCCCGCTTCCCGTTCAGCTTCCGCGCCTGCGCCCGCCGCGGCCCGGTCTACCTGCACGTCAGCAGCGTGATCCCCGGCACCGGCATCCCTGGCTTCAGCAACTGATCGCGGCGGGGCTGGCGGCGCCACCCCGGCCGCCAGCCCCACGCCCCCTCAGCCCACGCCCGCAAGCGCAGCCCACGCCCAGCCCTCAGCCACGCCCCCTCAGCCCGCGCCCAGCCCTCAGCCCAAGCCCGCAAGCTCAGCCCAGCCCCAACCCACGCCCAGCCCTCAACCCCAACCCGCAAGCTCAGCCCAGCCCGTCAAGCACCGCCGCAACGGCCAGCTCCCACCGCCGGTCCCGCGACTCGCGCGAGCTCCCCAGCCACCCCGCGCTCTCCTGCGCGGCCAGCCCCTGGGCCAGCGCCAGCAGCACATGCGCGATGTCGGCATCAACGGTGCCGGCATCAACGGTGCCGGCGTCCGGCGCCGGCGTCAGGACCCGGCCCCGCCCGCCGCAGCAGCAGGCCCGCCCGCGTGCACCGCCGGACCCGGCCCACGATGAACTCCCGGACCGCCGCGCCGGCCTCCTGCTCGGCCGGGCCCGGGTCGAAGTCGGCGAACGGCCGCGAGAACATCAGCTGGCCCAGTACCGGGTTGTCGCGCACGAACACCCGGAAGGCGCGCAGCACCTCGGCCAGGTCGGCCCGCGGATCCGGCGTCTGGGCCAGCTCGCCGAACCGGCGCCGCAGCAGCCGGAAGCCCTCGAAGAACACCTCCCTGACCAGCCCGGCCTTGTCCCCGAACAGCTCGTACACGGCCGGCGTGGAGGTCTGCGCCTGCTCGGCCACCCGGCGGGTGGTGAACCCGGCCACCCCCTCGGCGGCCAGCGTGGCCAGCGCGACGTTCAGGACGTGGTCGCGCAGGGCCGGAGTGCGCTGCTTGGCCCGCGGCACGGCGCCGGCTCAGCCCCGCAGGCCGGCGCCGGTGGCCTCCAGGTCAGCCTGGATCGCCGCCGCGGCCGCGCCGCGGACCCGCAGCTTGGTGGCCGCGTGAGCGGCCCGGTCCAGCGCGGCCAGGCGGGTCGCGGCGGCCATGGCCGCGTCGGCCAGCTCGGGCCCGGGCACGACCAGGTCCAGGAAGCCCACGGCCGCCGCCTCGGCGGGCGGGAACGTCTCGGCCAGCGTCAGCGCCCGGCTCAGGTGGGCCGGGCTGAGCCGCTGACGGCAGATCTCGATCGCCGCCACGGGGATGGTCATGCCGATGGCGACCTCGTTCGCGGCGATCTTGTAAGGCCCGTCGGCGCCGATCCGGTAGTCGGCCGACAGCAGCAGGAACGAGCCCATCGCGATGGCGTGCCCCGTGCACGCGATGAGCACCGGCGCCGGGAACGTCAGCAGCCGCACGGCCAGCTCGAAGCCACCCCGGATCATCCCCTCGGCCGCGGCGTCGCGGGCCTGCAGGACGCGCAGGTCGAACCCGGCGCTGAACACGCCGGGCCGCCCGGTCAGCACGACCACCGCGGCGTCGGCGGCCTCGTCCAGCGCCGCGTTGACCTGAGCGAGCATGTCTGGCGACAGCGCGTTGACCTTGCCGTCGTCCATGGTGATCGTGGCGATCGAGTTATCCAGCCGGCTGGTGACGAGCGTTCCCATGCGCTGAATCATAACATCGTTTCGAAACATCGTCACGATTAGAGGCCAGGACGATCCAATGGTCTGAAACAGGCGAATTAGACGGCCAGGGGTATGGCGGCGAGGCCGCGCGGAGGGCGACAATCGAGATGGGGAGACGGTCGCAGTGCGGCGGCCGGGCTCGCCCCGTGGAGTGAGTATGACGACGCCCACAATGACGTGGACGAGGCTGACCCGCCGGCTGCGCGACGACCACAACCCGCTGCGCCGGCGCTCGGACCGCGTCGAGGCCTGGCTGCTGCCCGCGGTCCTGGCGGCGTTCCTGGTCCTCGCCCCGCTGGTGGCGGCGGCCACGATCTGGCAGGTGCACGCGGCCAACGCCGCCGACACCACCGCCCAGCAGTCCCTGCACCCGGCGCCCGCGGTGCTGCTGGCCGCCGCGCCGGGACCCATGCATCCGGCACGAGCTCAAGCTGGCTGGTCTGGACCCCGGCCCGGTGGACGGCCGGCGGCGTCACCCGCACCGGCCAGATCCCGGTCGGCGCGGGCACCCCGGCGGGCAGCCGGGTCCGCGTCTGGCTGACCCGGTCGGGTCAGGTGCGACTGCCCCCGCTCACGCCGGGCCTGGCCCGCGACCGCGGCCGGTTCGCGGCGGCGCTGGCCCTGGCCGCGCTGGCCGGCGCGCTGGCGCTGGCCGCCCTGGCCGGCCGGTGGCGGCTGAACCGGCGCCGGCTGTCCGACTGGACTGTCGGCTGGCTCGCGGTCGAGCCGCAGTGGAGCCATTTGGAATAACAGGCCTCGGCCAGGGGCCGCTGACCTCGCTCAGCCGCGCGTGAAGACGGCGTGAATCGTGATCGTGTTCTGGCTGGATGCCATGCCGAGCTGATTCCAGGTCAGCCCGAAGTCGGCCCGGTTGACCTCGACCGTCGCGTCCAGCACCACCTCGCCGTCACCGGCCACCGACGCGGTCGCCGGGAACGTCAGCCGCTGGCTGCGCTCGCGGACCGTCAGGGACCCGGCCCCGGTCACGCCGTCGCCCGTGACCGCGAGCCGGTCCAGGTCGAACGTGATCACCGGGAACTTGTCGCTCAGGAAGAAATCGTCCGAGCGCAGGTGCTTGTCCCGCTTGGCGTTCCCGGTGTCGATCGATGCCGCGCCGATCTCGATCCGGCCGCTGACCTCGCCGGCCGGCGTGACCGTGCCGCTGCCCGTGACCTCGCGGAAGGCGCCCTTGACCGGGACCATCCCCCACATGCTCTTGCTCCGCAGCGTCACGGTCGACCGGGCCGGGTCCAGCGTCCAGCTTCCGGCCAGCGCGCCGCTGGCCAGCTGGGCCTGGAGCGCCGACGTGGCCGGCTGCGCCGATGTGCTCATGGCCTGTCACTCCTCAAGGAAGATTTGCTTATGCAGGTCAAAATAGTTTTGTCGTTAGAACAATATATACTCGCAGCTACTGGGTCAACGAGCAGCCCGGTGACCAGCTAGCGAACGGCGGGGTGCGGTGACCGGGGAGTCGGCGGACGGGCATTCGGTCATGTGCCTGCGCCTGATGCGGCTGTTCCCCCGCGTAGTGCGCGGGATGCGGCGCTACTGGGACCAGACCACTCCCCCGACCCAGGCCCCGCTGGGCCCGCGGCACGTGGCGGCGCTCGAGCAGCTGCGCGACGGGCCGCTGACGGTGGGCACCCTGGCGTCGCGGCTGGACCTGACCCTGTCCACGGTCAGCGGCGTGCTGGCCGGCCTGGACCAGGCGGGCTTCGTGGAGCGAGCCCCCGACGAGGCCGACCGCCGCCGGACGATCGTGCGGATCAGCCCGGCGGCGCGGCCCCAGGTCGAGGAGTGGCTGGACGGCGCGGCCGCGCCGCTGGCCCGGGTGCTCGACCGCCTGGCCGACGACGAGCGAGCCGCGTTCCTCAAGGCCATGGACATGCTGGAGGCCGAGTTCCGGGCCACCGACGCGAAGTGCCCGGCCACGCCCCCGCCCCCCGCCCCCGCTGACGCGGACGCCGAGCCGCAGTAACGCCACAGCCGCCCACCCCCAGGCCGCACGGGCTGTGGGTGTCCCGCCTACGCCCGTGTGTACCCAGCGGGACACCCACGAGCCAGTAGCCGGCCTACCTGATCGCCTGGACCTGCGTGGTCTGGGCGACCAGCCGCCGGCCTCGTCGTGCAGGCTGGTCTGCACGGTCACGGTGGTCCGGCCGCGGTGCAGCGGCACCGCGACCGCCTCCACCGCGCCGCTGGTCACCGGGCGGAACATGTGGGTGGTGGAGGTGATGGTCGCGGTCGACTTCCCCTCGGCCAGGCCCAGGTAGGCGACGAACGCGCCCGCGCTGTCGGCCAGCGACATCAGCACGCCGCCGTGCAGGATCCCGGCGGCGGTGCACAGGTCGGGGGCCCAGTCCAGCCGGGCGACGACGCGGTCGGGACCGGCCTCGGCCAGGGTTATGCCGAGCCGGCCGGCGAACGGCATGATGGCGATCAGGGCGTCAAGATCAGCGGGCATGGCCCCAGTGTGCCGCTACGGCTCGCCGCCGTCCGCCGCTTGGCGCCGGGCCCTGGCCCGGCGCTTGCCCTCGTGCATGGCCTGGACCCGGGCGATCGGGATCTGCCGGCCCTCCTCGATGAGGTCGGCGGGCAGGGCCTGCGGCGCGGGCATGGCGGCCGCCCACGGGTCGGCGTCGCCGGCCAGGGCGGCCGCGTTGCGCACGGTGAAGTCGGCGGGCGCCACCTGGTCCAGGTCGTCCCAGGCCACCGGGAACGAGACCGGCGCACCCGGCCGGATCCGCGGGCTGTAGGCGGCCACCACGGTGGCCCCGCCCGCCCTGGTCGAGTCCAGGAACACCCGGCCGCCGCGGTCCTCGCGGATGAACGCGGTGGTGGCCAGCTCGGGGTCCAGCCGCTCGGCCCTGGCGGCCAGCGCCCGGGTGGCGGCGGCCACGTCCTCGATCGAGGCGGCGGTCTCGGCGGCGGTGTCGATGGGCACGAACACGTGCACGCCCTTGGCCCCGCTGGTCTTGACCGCGCCGGCCAGCCCGCTGTCGGCCAGGGCCTGCCGGACCAGGAACGCGGCCCGCACGGCCAGCCCGAACCCGGCCGCCCCGGCCGCGTCGGCCTCCGGCGGGTCGAGGTCCATCACCAGGTGCGTGGGCCGGCCCCAGTGCTCCGCGGTGGCCAGGGTCGGGTGGTACTCGACCGCCCGCTGGTTGGCGAACCAGAGCAGCGTCCGCCGGTCACCGCACAGCGCGTAGGACACCTCCCGCCGGGAGGTCTCGGCCCACAGCCGCACCGTCGGCACCCACTCCGGGGTGTACTTGGGCACGTTCTTCTGCATGAACGGCGCCTGGCCGCGCAGCACCCTGATCACCGACAGGGGGCGCCCGGCCAGCCCGGGGATCACCCGGTCGCGCATGGCGTCCAGGTAGTCGACCAGGTCGCGCTTGGTCGACTGGGCGCCGTCGAACAGCGGCTGGTCGAGGTTGGTCAGCGTGACCCCGTCGCGCTCCTCGCCGCTCACCCGGTGCCCTCCCGCCGCATTCCGTCCCTCATCCCGTGTATCCCGTGTATCCCGTGTATCCCGTTGTCCCGTCGCGCATCCCGCCGATCCCGTCGCGTCCTCCTACCCTGGCACCTGGCCCGGCCGGATGCGAGGAGCTCCAGGCAGCGCGGGATGCGCGACGGGATGCGCGGCGGGGTGAGGGGCGGGATGCGCCGCGGGGTGCGCTGCGGGGTGCGCGGTGCCGGTGTAGGGCACCTGGCGGGCCAGCTCGGCGCGCTGGCGGCCGACCTCGATCCAGCCGGGGATCTGCGCCGGGTCGGCGCCGGCCTTGATGCACAGGTCCGAGATCAGCCGGTAGACCACGGCGTCATACTGACTCTCGCCGAAGCCGATCGCGGTCCCGGCCCGGTGCGCCAGCAGGTCGGGCCGGTGGCCGGCGATCTCGCGCAGCTCGGCCACGGCGGCGGCCTCCTGCTCGGGCGTGAGCGCCCCCAGCCCCGCGTGACGGGCCGCGGCGCCGGCGAGCGTGGCGTACAGCAGGCGGTCGGCTTCGGTCATGCTGGCATTTTAGGACACTAGTTCGAGGATGTCTCGGTCGACCGAAACTCAGGCCGAAATCCGGTGCCCAGCCGACCGCCCGCCGACCGCCCGCCGGCCGCCGCCGGCATCCGGTGCCCGGCATCCGGCGGCCGGCCCGGCGGGCATAGCATCCAGTGCATGACTGTGGTGAAGATCAACGCCATCACCGTGCCCGCCGACAGCGGAGACGAGCTGGCCCGGCGGTTCGCGGCCCGGGCCGGGGCGGTGGACAGCCAGGACGGCTTCGAGGGCTTCGAGCTGCTCAAGCCGACCGACGAGCGCACCACCTGGCTGGTGGTCACGCGGTGGCGCGACGAAGAGTCGTTCCAGGCCTGGCTGCACTCCCCCGCGTTCGGCCACGGGCACCGCTCGGCGGCCGAGCGGTCTGGCGGCGAGGCGCCGCCGTCGGTGGGCGTCAGCAGCGAGCTGTGGTCGTACGTGATCGCCGGCGGCTCGCCCGGCGCAGCCGACCCAGCCGACCCGGCCGGCGCGCCCGGCCCGGCCCCGGCCTGAGGGCGGCCGCGCATGACGCTGGAGATCAAGCGACTGCACCTGGCCAGCCTGCGCGGCCCGGACGGCCTGGAATGGCCGGTCCACGGCTTCGTGGTCATCCACCCCGGCGGCGCGGCGCTGGTGGACACCGGCGTCGGCGGCCCCGACGAGCTGCTCACCGACTGGCGGGTGGTGAACCGCTCGGCCGCGGACGCGCTGGCCGCGATCGGCATGAGCCCGGCCGACATCGGCATGGTCATCAATACGCACCTGCATTTTGACCATTGCGGCCAGAATGCGGTCTTCCGGCACGCCCCCCATTTCGTGCAGGGCACCGAGCTTTCGCGGGCCAAACGCGAATCACCCGAACTGTACGACTGGTTTGATTTCATGAACGCACGGTTCGAGCTGCTGGACGGCGACACCGAGCTACTGCCGGGTCTGTCGGTGATCACCACGCCGGGGCATACGTCGGGGCACCAGTCGGTCGTCGTCACGGCCGCGGACGGGTCTGCCGACGTGCTCATCGGCGACGCGGCCTACACGCCGCGGGTGTACCGCGAGGCGCCCGCCGAGCTGCCCGACGGCCAGGCCGCCGACCGGGGCTCCTGGGAGCAGTCGCTGACCCGGATCAAGTCCGCGGGGTCCGGCGGCCGGGTGCACTTCTGCCACCACACCGACGTCGTGCACGGCTAGCCGCGCGCCTGAGGCCAGGCCCGTCAGGCCAGACCGCCAGGCCAGGCCGCCGCCAGGCCCGGCCTCGCCCGGCCCGCCAGCGCCGGCCCGCTAGGGCTGGCCCCCGGGGCCCGGCCTTAAGTCCTCAAGGCCGCCCGGATCAGGAGGCACGTCCACGGCGTGCTCGCGCAGCACGGGCAGCGGCACGATCTGCAGCGTCTGCTCGTGGGTCGAGGCCAGCACCACCGGCGCGGCCGCGCCGTCGCGGTGCGCCCGCAGCCAGTTAGCCGCCGTCACGCACCAGCGGTCCCCCGGCATCAGGCCGGGGAACCCGAACTGGGGCACCGGGGTGCTCAGGTCGTTGCCGATGCCGCGCTGGTGGGCCAGGAACTCCGCGGTCACCACCGCGCAGATCGTGTGGCTGCCCAGGTCCTCGGCGCCGGTGTTGCAGCACCCGTCCCGGTAGAACCCGGTGAGCGGGTCGGTGCCGCAGGGCTCCAGCTCGCCGCCCAGCACGTTGCGGTCGTCCATGCCAGGAAGTATCCCCCACGCCGCCCCGATGGTAGACGGCACGGGCGGACTGTCCGGTCTTGAGCCTGTCCTGCCGTTTAAATAACGAGCGTTCCAAATCTTTATTGTGATCCTTTGATTCCAATTCGCGATGGTATATACCGTCTCTGAGGAAACGCTGACCTGGCTCCCCGGCCGGGTTCAGCGACCGGACGACCAGGACAGGGGGATCATGCGCAGAACAAGGAGGTTCACCGCCGCCGTCGGCGCGACTGCGGTGGTGGCCGGCATGACGATCGCGGGCGCCAGTGGCGTCGCGGGGGCATCATCCCGGCCCGCGGACACTACTCTGCGGGGCAGCGTTGCCCCGTTCACCGCCACTAGCGCCGGTCATCGGCAACCTGCCCGCCAGCACGAAGCTGTCGGTCCAGGTGTGGCTGCGCCCGCGCACGACCGCCGCGGAGCGCTACGCCACGGCGGTCAGCACGCCGGGCAGCCGGCTGTTCCACCACTACCTGAGCCCGGCCGCGTACACCGCGCGCTTCGCGGCCACCGCGGCGCAGGCGCGCAAGGTCGCCGCGTGGCTGCGCTCCCAGGGCTTCACCAGCGTGCACGCCGACGCTGGCCGTTCCTACGTGGTCGGCGCGGGCACGGCCCGGCGGGCCGAGGCCGCCTTCCGCACCCAGCTCCGGCAGTACCGGTCCACCGGCTCGGTCAACGCCGGCCCGTACGTGCTGCACGCCAACGCCACGTCGATCAAGGTCCCGTCCTCGCTGGCCAGCAGCGTCCTCGGCGTGACCGGCCTGGACAACGCCGCGCCGAAGCTCCCGCTGGTCAAGCCGGGCCACCGGCCGGTCACCCGGAAGGGCACGGGAGCCGCCCCGAGGGCCAAGGCGCCGAAGTTCCCGTGCTCGGACTACTACGGGCAGCGCGAGGTCGGCGGCCTGCCCAGCCAGTTCGGCACCACCAAGTTCCCGACCCTGCTGTGCGGCTACACCGGCGCGCAGTACCGGTCGGTCTACGGGGCCAACAATGTCAACACCGGCAAGGGCCAGACCATCGCGCTGGTGGAGCTGGGCCTGACCCAGGACATGTTCACGACCCTGAAGGACTACGCGGCGACCGACGGGCTGCCCGCGCCGAACCCCGAGCGCTACTCCGAGCTGTCGCTGGGCCAGGGCACCGCGTGCGGTGACGCCTTCGACATCGAGGAGCAGCTCGACGTCGAGGCGTCCTACGACATGGCCCCGGCGGCGAGCCAGCTGGTCGTCGGCGGCGACAGCTGCGCGGCCAACTTCGGGCTCCAGGGCCTGTTCGACGCCGACCTGGCCGTCCTGGGCGGCAGCGGCCGCCACCCGCTGGCCACCATCGCCTCCAACTCCTGGGGCAGCGGGGCCGAGAACCAGCCCGCGAGCGAGACCAACGTCGAGAACGCCTACCTGGTCCGCGCCGTGGGCGAAGGCGTCGGCATGTACTTCTCCTCCAGCGACGGCTCGGGCAACGCCCTGCCGTCGACCGACCCGTTCACCACGTCGGTGGGCGGTACCACGCTGGGGATCAGCAAGGCCGGCACCCGCATCTTCGAGACCGGCTGGTCCGACGCGATCTCCGCGCTGAATGGCAAGAGCTGGCTGCTGCTGGGCGAGAACGGCGCCAGCGGCGGCGGGCCCAGCCTGCTGTGGCGGCAGCCGGCCTACCAGAAGGGCAAGGTCCCGACGGCGCTGGCCACGGCCCCGGGCAACCGGGGCGGCCTGGTCCGCTCCGCGCCCGACATCAGCGCGGACGGCGACGAGATCACCGGCTTCGCGGTCGGCATTCTCAACTTCCCGAAGGGCAAGCCGGCCAAGTACACCACGCTCACGGTCGGCGGGACGAGCATCTCCTCGCCGATGGTGGCCGGCATGGTGACCGCCGCCCAGCAGGGGCGGTCGCAGCCGTTCGGGTTCCTCAACCCGGCGCTGTACAAGCTGCCCAGCAGCGCGTTCTCCGACCCGCTGCCGGTGACCAGCCACAGCCCGGTGGCCTGGCGCGGCGCGCTGTGCTCGCAGAGCTACTGCGGCTTCGATTCCCTGTCCACCAACGATGACCAGAGCTTCTCCATGTTCGGCTACACCGGGCAGGTGACGCTCAAGGGCTACGACAACATGACCGGCCTGGGCACGCCCAACGGCCAGTCCTTCATCACGGCCCTGCGCAAGATCGAGGGATAAGGGCTACCGCGTAAACGGGGCCCGGCCGCGCTGCGGCCGGGCCCCGTTGCGCTGGGCCGGGCAAGCTAACCTGGCCGGCATGGACCCCAGCAGCTATCAGCACCTGAAGCTCGAACAGCGGCCGCACGGCATCCTGCTCATCACCCTGAACCGCCCCGAGAAGCTGAACGCGGCCGACGAGGTGATGCACTCGGAGCTGGCCCGGGTGTGGTCGGAGGTGAGCCGGGACCGCGACGTGCGGGTGGCGGTGGTGACCGGCGCCGGGCGGGCGTTCTCGGCCGGCGGGGACCTGGCCATGGTCGAGCGCATCGCGGGCAACTTCGACCGGGCCACCCAGATGCTCACCGAGATGAGCGACCTGGTCTACAACATGGCCAACTGCGAGAAGCCCGTCGTGTCGGCGATCAACGGCGTCGCGGTCGGCGCCGGCCTGGTCGTCGGGGTGCTGGCCGACATCAGCGTGTGCGCCCGGGACGCGAAGCTGGGCGACGGTCACGTGCGGCTCGGGGTCGCCGCCGGCGATCACGCCGCGATCATCTGGCCGCTGCTGTGCGGGATGGCCAAGGCCCGCTACTACCTGATGACCGGCGAGATGGTCACCGGCGCCGAGGCCGAGCGCATCGGCCTGGTCAGCAAGGCGCTGCCCGCCGACGAGGTGCTGCCCGAGGCGCTGCGCATCGCCGAGGGCCTGGCCACCGGCCCCCAGCAGGCCATCCGGCTGACCAAGCGGGCGCTGAACGGCTGGCTGCGGGTGGCGGGCCCGATCTTCGACCAGTCAGCGGCCTACGAGATGCTCACCTTCCTCGGCGACGACGTCAAGGAAGGCGCCGCCGCCCTCCGCGAGAAGCGCCCCCCGCGGTTTAGCTGATACCCGGGGGTAACCCCCGGACCCCCAGACCGGGGGACGGCCCCCGGACCCCCGCTGCCGTCCGCTCGGGCCGGCTTCGCCGACCCTCCCGGCTGGCATACCGGGGCTGGGCTGGCGAGCGGTGACCGCATTTGCCTTCCGCGCACCTCCGGTTTAGACCTCTCACCGTGCGTGCGCGTGCCTGCGGGGTAGACGCCTCAGCGTGCTTCTGCGCGCCGCGTGCTGGGACCAGGCCAGCGGCCCTTGTTAATCATCCTTCTCGTGGCGCTCCAGGAACTCGTAGACGTCGGCTTCGTCGACGCCGGGGAAGCTGCCCGCGGGCAGGGCCAGCAGGATGTGCGAGTGGGCGCGGGCCGACGGCCAGGCCTGGCCGTCCCAGCGCGCGGCCAGCGGGGCGGGCGGGCGCTGGCAGCAGTCCCCGTCCGGGCAGGCCGACGCGGTCCGCCGGGTCGTCTCGCGGCCCCGGAACCAGCGTGAGTCCTCGAACGGCACGCCCAGCGTGATCGCGAACCCGCCCGGGTCGACCTGCGCCGTGCACCAGTAGGTGCCCGACGGCGTGTCCGAGTACTGGCAGTACGGGCTGAGCTTGTCCGCGGCCGAGAACACCTGCCGCCCGGACCAGTACCGGCACATCCGCTGGCCCTCGATGGACCCCGCCGCGTCGGCCGGGAACAGCACGCCGTCGTTCTCGTAGGCCTTGTAGATGACCCCGGCCGCGTCGTTCTTCACGAAGTGGCAGGGCACGCCGAGGTGGTGGGTGGCCAGGTTGGTGAACCGGTGCGCGGCCATCTCGTAGGACACCGAGAACACGTCGCGCAGGTCCTCCACCGACAGTTCCCTGGCCGCCTTGGCCTCGGCCAGGAACGCCGCCGCGCCCTGCTCGGGCACCAGCACCGCGGCCGCGAAGTAGTTGGCCTCGATCCGCTGGCGCAGGAACTCGGCGAAGTCGGCCGGCGCCGCGTGGCCGAGCACGAAGTGGCCCAGCGTCTGGAGCAGCACCGCGCGCGGGGTGTGCATGCCCAGCGGCTCCTGGCGCAGGTAGATCCGGCGGTTGCGCAGGTCGGTCACCGACCGGGCCGAGGTCGGCACGTCGGACGCGTAGCGCACCGAGAAGCCGTGCTTGGCCACCACCGACAGCAGCATGCCGTGCGACAGCGCGCCGCCCGAGTAGCTCACCGTGGCCAGCGCGCCCGCGGCCGCCTCCTCGATCTCGGCGAAGTAGTTGTCCCGGTCGCGCATCATCCCGCGCAGGTCGGCGTTGGCCGAGCGGGCCTCCTCGGGGGTGGCGGTCGGCTTGACCCGGTGCCGGCGCAGCTCGCCGTGCAGGGCCAGGATGTGCTCGATCACCTCGCTGGGCACCCGCGCGCCCACCCGCAGCGGGGGCAGCCCGAGGTCGGGGGCGGCCGGGTCGCGCTGGACCTCGGCCAGCGCGATCTCGAGCTGGGCCCGGCGGCTGGGCGGCTGACGGCGCATGAGCTCGTCGGCGGGCACCCCGAGCGCCGCGGCCAGCGCCTCGATGAGCGACAGCTTGGGCTCGCGGCGGCCGTTCTCCAGCAGCGACAGCACCGAGGGGGCCCGGCCGACCCTGGCCCCGAGCTCGGCCAGGGTCAGCCCGCGCGCCCGCCGGAAGTGCCGCAGCCGCTGCCCGAACACGCCGAGATCAAGGCCGACTTCCGGCAAGGATTGTGAATCTTCGTCGGTGAAGATGCTCATTTCTTCACTCTAGACGAAGGAGGTGTAAACTTCACATGGAACGCCCCTAGTGTGGCGCCCGTCCCCCAGGCAGCCTGAAGGCACTACCCGGGGACGACACACCAGGAGGTTTCCCGTGAGCAACAGTCGCCTCGAGGGCACCAGCAGCACTAGCGACACCAGCACTAACGCAGGCATGACGATGGATGCCCAGGTCACCGCGATCCGCCGGCAGTGGGCCACCGACCCGCGCTGGTCCGGGATCGAGCGGTCCTACAGCGCCGCCGACGTGGTGCGGCTGCGCGGCTCGGTGCAGGAGGAGCACACGCTGGCCCGGCTCGGCGCCGAGCGCCTGTGGTCGCTGCTGCACTCCGGCGGGTACGTCAACGCGCTCGGCGCGCTGACCGGCAACCAGGCCGTGCAGCAGGTCCGGGCCGGCCTCCAGGCCATCTACCTGTCCGGCTGGCAGGTCGCCGCCGACGCCAACCTGGCCGGCCAGACCTACCCCGACCAGAGCCTGTACCCGGCCAACTCGGTGCCGGCCGTGGTCCGCCGGATCAACAACGCGCTGCTGCGCGCCGACCAGATCACCTGGGCCGAGTCGCAGAACGCCGACGCGCCGCACTGGATGGCGCCCATCGTGGCCGACGCCGAGGCCGGCTTCGGCGGCGTGCTCAACGCGTTCGAGCTGATGAAGTCGATGATCGCGGCCGGCGCGGCCGGGGTGCACTGGGAGGACCAGCTGGCCTCGGAGAAGAAGTGCGGCCACCTCGGCGGGAAGGTGCTCATCCCGACCGGGCAGCACATCAAGACGCTCAACGCGGCCCGGCTGGCCGCCGACGTGTGCGGCGTGCCCTCGCTCATCGTGGCCCGCACCGACGCCCAGGCGGCCACGCTGATCACCAGCGACATCGACGAGCGGGACCAGCGGTTCGTGACCGGCGAGCGGACGGCCGAGGGCTTCTACCGGGTCCGCAACGGCATCGAGCCGTGCATCGCCCGCGGCCTGGCCTACGCGCCGCACGCCGAGCTGCTGTGGATGGAGACCTCCAAGCCCGACCTGGACGTCGCGCGCGAGTTCGCCGAGGCCATCAAGGCCGACTACCCCGACCAGATGCTGGCCTACAACTGCTCGCCGTCCTTCAACTGGCGCGCCCACCTGGACGAGGGCACCATCGAGAAGTTCCAGCGCGAGCTCGGCGAGATGGGCTACACCTTCCAGTTCATCACCCTGGCCGGCTTCCACTCGCTGAACCAGTCCATGTTCGACCTGGCCCGCGGGTACGCCGCCGAGGGCATGCCCGCCTACGTCCGGCTCCAGGACGCCGAGTTCGCCGCCGAGGCGGCCGGCTACACCGCCACCCGGCACCAGCGCGAGGTGGGCACCGGCTACTTCGACAAGGTCACCTCGGCGATCAACCCGGACGCCTCGACGACCGCGCTCACCGGGTCCACCGAGGCGGAGCAGTTCGCCGCGGCGCACTGACGGCCGCGCTCCGCAGCGGCTGGAAGACGCCGCCCGGCCGAAGTGACCGTGAGATAACGATTTGCCGTGGTAACGAGTAACTGACCTGGTGCGGCGCCTCCCGGCGTATTTATCGTGAGCTCAGCACGGGGTTGTGCCCACGGAGGGTCGGAAATCATGCCCGGATCGTTAGGCCAGCCAGGGAAGCAGGGCACCGAGTCAGCGGGTCATCCGGCCCGGCCGGCACTGGGCTGGATCGCGGTGGGCGCGACTGCCACGCTAGCCGCGGCCGGGATTCTGCTGGGCGCATGGCCCTCCACGGCGGCCTCCGCCCAGCAGGCTCGCGAGGCCGGCACGACCCGGGCGACGGGCACGGCGCAGGCGACCGGTACGGCCGAGGCGACCGGCACGGGGACCGCGGTCGAGTGGGCCGGCTTCGCCGAGAACGCGCAGCATACGGCCGTCACCAGCAAGCAGCCTCAGCCGCTTAAGCGAATCCGCTGGCGGGCGAAGGTCGACCTGGCCCCGGTTCTGGTCGTCAAGGCGCTGCTCGCCCACTACGGCTCGCCCATGATCACTGCCGCGAACACCGTGCTGGTCCCGACCCGGATCAGCGCCAAGGCCGGGTTCCGCGTGGTCGCCTATTCCGGGGCTACTGGCGCCCGGCGCTGGTCGCTTGACACTGACTACCGGCCGCCGAAGATCAGTCCTCCCGGGTACGGCGGCCTCGTCTTCCCCCCGCCGTTCCCCGCTGCCCTGACGCCCAGCGCGACCCTGGCGGCCGCCGGCGCGGGCGGGACGGTCCTGATGCGCGCGCACGCCAACCGGGCCGCCGGTGCCGTGCGGCGACGGGTGTTCTACGGGGCGGCGCAGTGGAAGGCGCACCGGTCGGTGTACGACAACGCGGTGCGGATCAGCACGCCGCTGACCGCCGGCCCTGACGGGTCGGTCTACTTCGGGTTCCAGGTGAAGGGCGCGACGCCCGCGCACCTGTCGAGCGGGATCGCGCGGATCGATGCCAGCGGTCACGCAACCTGGATCAGCGCCGCGGCCGCCGCTGGCAACCGGGCCGTCACGGGCGTGGCCTTCAGCTGCGCCCCGGCTCTGTCTCCAGACGGCCGGACCGTTTACATCACCGTCACCACCAAAGCGGGCGGCATCCTGGTCGGGCTCAATGCCGCCACCCTCAGGCCACGGTTCCGCGTCACCCTGAAGGACCCGGCCAACGGGAAGCCGGCCGTGATCTCACAGACGGGGTCCGCCACGCCGATGGTCGGCCCGGATGGGGACGTGTACTTCGGCGTCCTGGGAAATCCGGTGTCGAGTCACGACAGCCGGGGCTGGCTGCTGCACTACAACGCGACCCTGACCCGCGAGAAGATTCCCGGATCGTTCGGCTGGGACGAGACCGTGTCCGTGGTGCCCGCTCGCGCGGTGCCCAGCTACCACGGACCCTCCTCCTACCTGCTGGTGTCTAAATACGACAACTACATCTTCGCCGGGCAGGGAAACGGTCACAACGAAGTTGCCGTGCTGGACCCAGGGGTCAGCCAGAAGGACCCGTTCTCCAAGGTCAAGACCATGAAGGTGGTGAAGAGCATCCTGTCGCCCGACCACGAGCCCGGGACACCCGCCGGCGCACGGTATGAATGGTGCATCAACTCCGCCGTGGTCGACACCGCCGACGACTCCGTCTTCGTCAACAGCGAGGACGGAATGCTCTATCGCTGGGACCTCGCCACCAATACCCTGGCCGAGAAAATCCGCCTCAATGCCCCGCGAGGCGAGAGTTACACGCCGACGATGCTCGGCCCCGACGGAACCGTCTATGCCATCAACGACGGCAACCTCTACGCTGTCGGCCGCTAGCACGGCAGGTATCCGACTTCGGTTATCGGTGCCCGGGCCGATCCGGTTACTGCAGCAGCCGGGTCGCGTCGGGCGGGCCGTAGTCGTCGTAGCCGTCGTAATCGTCGTAGGTCGCGGCGGGCCGCCGGCGCCGCCAGCGTGACGGCACGAACAGCGGGACGATCATCGCCGCGCCCAGCAGCGCCAGCACCCCGCTGGTCAGCAGGACCTGGAACCCGTCCGCGATGTCGCGGTCGTGCATCGGGATCAGCCGCAGCGCGCTGGCTGAGCGGGTCACCAGCAGCGCGGTCCAGCCCAGCAGCGCGAGCCCGGGCAGCCCCGCGGCCAGCGGGGACACGGCGGGGGCGACCAGGAGCAGGCCCAGCAGCAGCCCGGTGCCCGCCACCGCGGCCAGCGCCAGCGCGCCGGTCATGCTGGTCAGCCCGGTGCCGTCCTGCTGGACCGCGCGGATCATGTGGATGCCCCAGCCGCCGCCCGCGAACAGCGCCGCCGCCAGCATGAGCGCGAGTATGAACCCAACTACGTGCCGCATCTGCCACTCTCCGGTTCCCGCCCGGCGTCCCTGGCTCCCCCCTTAACGCGCCGCTCCCTGGCGCTCCGCTAGCCACCATAGCCCGGCGGCCCGGGACTCAGCTGGGATCGGGGTCGAGGTACAGGCAGAACGGATGACCGGCCGGGTCGAGCATGACGCGGACATCGTCCTGCGGCTGATGCTCGTGGAGGGTCGCGCCCAGCTCCACCGCGTCGGCCACCGCCCCGGCCAGGTCGTCCACCGCGATATCCAGGTGCATCATCATCTGCTGGTGCCCGCCGACCGCGGGCCAGGTCGGCCGCACATAAAGAGGCTCGGTCTGGAAGGCCAGGTAGGACGAGGTACCGGGGACGGCGATGGCCGCCTCATCGCCGTCCTGCTTGGCGATCGGCCAGCCCAGCAGGTCAGCGTAGAACCGGGCCAGGGCGAGGCCGTCAGGCGCGTCGAGCGCCACACCCCACCAGTCGGTCTTCGTGCGCCCGCGCATAGATCTATGATGCCGCGATCGGTGCCGCCGCGGCGGCGATCACTTCGTCCCGGCGTCGCTCTCCCGGCGCATGCCGAAGAACGGCGACCGCAGGACCGACCGCGCGACGACCATCAGGGCCAGCCCGGCCAGCACGACGCCGATGAACGACCACCGCTGCGTCCACGGCGCCAGCTGGAGGGAGCGGACCAGGATCCAGCCCAGGAACCCGGCCGCGCCGACCGGCAGCAGGCCCAGGACCAGGAAGTCCCACGCGCCGCCGAACACCCGGCGCCGGTAGTACACCATCGTGGCCACCGCGGTGAGGATGTAGAACACCGAGAACAGCAGCCCGGTCACGTCGATCACGTCATAGAAGGCGTTCTCCACCGTGGTGACCAGGAAGTAGACGGTGCTCAGCACCACGATCAGCAGCCCGGCGATGATGCTGGCCGCGGCCGGCGTGTGGTACCTGCGGGAGATGTTGGCCAGGAACGGCGGCAGCGTGCGGTAGCTGGCCATGCCGTAGACGATCCGCGCGCTGAGCACGATGCCGGTGCCGGTGGTGGCGATCACCGACAGCGCGATGGCCAGCGCCATGGCCTTGGCCCAGAAGCCGCCGCCCATCGCGTTGGCCACGTAGACCAGCGCGGTGCCGTTGGCCGAGGCGGCCCTGAGCTTGCTGAAGGAGACCACGCCCTGGAAGCCCACCTGGGCCAGCGTGTAGATGATGGCCAGCAGCGCGACCGCGATCACCGCGGCCCGGCCGGGGTTGACCCGCCGGTGCTTGACTTCCTCGTTGACGTACAGCGTGCCGTCCCAGCCGCCGTAGACGAACACCGCGGTCAGGAAGCCGGCCACCGCGTCGCCCTTGCCGCCGATGCCGGACAGGCTGAACCAGCCCTTGGTGATCGCGACTGAGCCGGGGTGGTGGCTGAGCACGAACACCAGGCCGGCGATGGCCAGCCCGACCAGGATCAGGTACTCGACCAGCGCCATGCCGACCTGGACCCGCGCGGTGATCCGGATGCCGACCACGGCGATCACCAGCATGATCAGCCCCATGACCACGCCAATGGCCACGTAGGCCCAGGTATTCGTGGAATTACTGCCGAAAACCGCCAGTACCGATGGGCCGAGCAAAAGCACCTCGGCGACCGTGCCGATGATATAGGCGGCCACCATCAGCCACCCGGTCAGAAAGCCGAGGTAAGGGTTGATGGCCCGGCCGACCCATTCAAAGGAGGCGCCGGAGTTGGCGTTCCACAGGTTCAGCCGCCGGTAGGAGTTCGCGATGATGAGCATCGGGATCGCGGTCAGGATCAGGATCGGCCCGCTGCCGTAGGCGGTGGCGGCGACCAGCGCGAAGAGCGACAGGCCGACCGTCGCAGCCGGGGCGGACGAGGCCATCCCGATGACCGTGTCCTGGGCGACCCCGATCGCGTCGGGCTCGAGCCGGGCCGCGGGGTTCTCGACACTTACCACCGGGCGATCTTACCGATCATTTCTGGCAGGCGGCTAGATCTGCGGCGAACTTGCTGTTATCAGGACAGAACCGGCCGATACTTTGGCTCCACTTGCTGTTATCACGACACAATTGGCTGATGGTCAAACCAAGGGCGAGGCCCATCCGGGCGGAAGCGGGACCGGTGTGGTCGGTAACACCGGGCTGGTGGTTGCGGTGTCGCCGTCGTTCTGTGTCCCGCCCGTGTCTGGCCCTTTCGTCCTACTCTGGCCCCTCCAGCCCGCCACGCGTCCGCGGCTTCGAGGGACAGGCGGACGGCGAGGACGGCGCGCAGTGTGCCAGCCGTCGTCTGCGCCGGGGCCGCGCGAGCCGACTCCGGTGGCGGCCAGGCCGGGGCGGGTGAGCCAGCACCAGGCGGGGCCGGGTCCGAGGCGGCCGGTGGCGGCGTACCCGGCGGCGCGCCAGCGGGCGGTGATGGCGCGCAGCCGGTCCTCCCGCACGTCCAGGTAGGCGGCGAGGAGGTCGTAGGGGGCGCCGTACTGCTCGCCGCACAGGACCAGTCCGGTGATGTCGCGGCTGGTGAGCCGGATGGTCCCGGCGTCGGAGCGCTGCCCGGCGGGTAACGGCGGGCGGGTGGTTGCGGTGTCGGCGTGGGTCATGTGTCCCGCGCGTGTCTGGTGGCTGTTCGTCCCAGTCTGACCCGAGATTACGGTCAGATACCAGATGGTGGCGGAGTGCAGTCGTTTGCGGGGATTTCGCAGTCGTTTGCGGATGTCAGGGCAGCGGCGGCGGGAGGCGGGGCGGCTCGTTCTTGCCCAGCCGCACCAGCAGGGCGATGGCCGAGGGGTCTGCGCCGAGCTGGATGGCGAGCCGGGCGAGGGTGGTCGTGCGGCAGCGGGGGCGGGCCTGGCGTTCGAGCCGTCCCAGGGTGGTGATTCCGACGCCGGCCTGGTGGGCGAGGTCATCGATGGACAGGCCGCGCTGGCGGCGGAGCCGGCGCAGCAGGTGGCCGTCGATGACGGCGGTATAGGGCGGAAGCGCGCAGGGACCCTGGACGGGGGCGGCCAGCGGGCTCGGCGGGCTGGCGGGTCGCGGTAAGTCGCTGGTGGCGCTGCCGGGCGGGGCTGGGGTCGCGGGGCTGGCGGCGGGTGCGGGCTCGGTCATGGCGGCCTCCTGGGAAGTGCCTTCTGTCTATAGCATGGTATAGCATGCTGCACTATAGTGCTTCTCGCCAGGTCAGAGGCGGGTTCCGTAGGCTCGCAGCATGGTGCAGCACGGCACAGCAGTGCCCCCCTGGCGGCAGCTTGCTGCGCTACTGCGCGAGCAGATCGAGTCCGGCGAGCTGCCGCCGGGCGGGCGGGTGCCGTCGATCATGCAGCTGAGCCAGGAGCACAGCATCGCCACGGTCACGGTGCGCAAGGCGCTGGATGCCCTGAAGGAAGAAGGGCTCCTCGAGACCACGCCCGGCTACGGCACCTTCGTCAAGGCCCGCTAGCCGCTACCCACCTGCCAAGTCCTCCCGAATCCAGACCTGCTGCTGCGGCCCGCCGCGCTGGCGCCGATCTAGCCACGGTGTCGGCCTGTCAGTGTGGCTGGGTCTGTGCCACGTGTTTGCGGCGGCGAGCGGAGCGTTGCCGCCGCCCCCTGGGTGGGCCTGGAGGGGTGAGCAGGACGGGGGGTGCGGGGGGAAACCTGAGAGGGGAACCCTGGGGCTCGGAGAGGGGAAGGGTGTCCCTTCTCGGGTTTCCCCCCGCCGCGTTGTTGTCCGGCCTGCCTGCTGTGTGCGGGCCTGGTGCCTGTTCCCGACCTCGCCCGCAGTGTCTTGTGGTGGGGGTGAGGTCGGGAACGTTTGTTGGTGCCGGGCCCGCGCACGTTTGTGCAGGCAGGCCGGGCAACGACGCGCCCCGCAGGGCGCACACCGGCCGCACGGCCGGTGTGGGGGTGTATGGGCGGGGGTTGCGGGGTTGGGGGTGAGGGGGTGGCCGTAGGGCGCCGAGGAGCTGCGTGCGCCCTGAGGGCGCTCCTTTACGGCGTGTCGTCTGTCCGGCGGCGTGGCCTGGGCCATGCTGTGCGTGTGGTCGGCTCAGATGTCGTTACGGGCAGTTTCACGCTTGGCGCGGTTGTTCTGACTGCTGGCCTCGCTGCCGGGATTGAGGCGGTGCGGCGCCGTCGTGATGAGCGGGTGCGCGAGCGGGAGGCGCGTAGGCGTGTCGTGACGGAGCTGGTAGTTGCTGCCGAGCATCTGCATGATGCGGTGCGGCTCTTCCGCGCGATAACGGCTCCCCGGCGGAGCTGGCTGTTTGGGATAGCCACGGGGATGGCTCAGGAGTACCCCGTGCTGGAGGGCGACACGTCGCGGGCTGCTCTCCTGGTGCGGCTGGTGTGGGCAGTGCGTGATTTGTTTAAGATCGGCGGCCTTGCTGATCAGATGCTGGATTCCACCGGGGCGCGTTATAAGGAGCTGGTCACGCCTCCGTTGCAGCGGCTGGTCGCGGCGGCGGTGGCCGTTCAGCTGGATGAGTCGGGCGGGCTTGGGTCGGCGGCCGGGGAGTTGCAGCGCGCGGCCGGGAAGCTGACGGACAAGGCGCAGTCGGGGAAGCGTACGTATGAGCGGGTCGAGGCGGCTTTCAAGAAGGCGCTTCGGGAAGTTCAGGCCGTAGCGGCGCGGTTAGGGGCTAATGTCTTCCCGCTCCGCCGTACAGGTGGTGTCCTGGCTGCGCTTCCGCGCTATTCCGGGCTGCTTCGGCGGTCCGCGTGGGGAACGGCATGGCATGGTCAGCGAAGACTTGAGGCACGCACGCCTAGAGATCTGCCTATCCGGCGCGGGTCATGTCGATGTGGATGTGGGCGTGTTCGAGTCCGCGGAAGAGTTCGGTCTTCCAGGCGCCGGAGGTGGGGTAAGGGGTGCTGCCCGTAGGGCGGCCTGGGAGGTCTGTGCGCCGGAGGGTGCGCCTTCTTGGTGTGGCGAGGCGAGGCTGGTGTCGCCGGGCGGGCTTTCTTCTCGGCCGTCCTGACGGCTTGCTGCCCTAGGGTTTCGTGCATGACCTCTGAGGTATGGCTGCCGCTGGCGGAGCGGCTGGCGGGAGCGGGCCGCGAGGGCCTGCGGGAGGGGGATCCCAGTTGCATTGCGGCGGCCGCTGCGGGCCTGGATCCGGGACGAGGCGGGCGGCAACGGATTGCGGATGGTTGAGCGCGTCAAGCTCAGGCTCGGCCTGGCTGGCGACGACGATCCTCGGGTACCTGCCGAGGACTGGCTTGGTTACAGCACGAAGGATAAGGATCTGCTGAACATCGCAGACGCGATACTCAGCGTGGCCCCTAAGCCGACCGGTGCTAGTCCTGCCAGCGAGATTCTTCTGATACAGGCGTTCCGGAAGCGGACAAGCTCGCTTCAGGAGCTGCTTGATGATGCCCGCTCGGTGTACGCCGTCAAGGCGGACGGGTCGGGCCTGGAGCGCCGAGCGGGCGTCATCGCGACGAGGGCCCGCGTGGAGGCGGCACGGGTAGCGGCGGCGAAGCCGGATGCAGGGTCAGCGGCCCGGCACCTGCGCGACGCGTGGAGTGCCGCGCATGCCCTGAAGCCGGATCCGGTGCTGGCCTACAGCGAGGCGGTTAAGGCGGTGGAGGCGGCGGCGCATACTGTCGTTGAGCCTGGCAATGCCAGGGCCACGCTGGGCACAATGATCGGCCAGCTTCGCGCCTCGCCTTCTGTGTTCAGGATCACGCTGGCGGGGCGGTCAGGCGGGCGGGATGTTGCGGCCGTGACGGCGATGATGGCGCTGCTGTGGGAGGGCCAGACGTCACGACATGGCGGGAAGGATCCGACGCGGCCGGAGTCCGTTGCGGAGGCGCGGATGGCCGTGCATCTTGCGGTAACCCTGGTGGAGTGGTTTGTTTCGGGGGCCGTGAGCAGGGCTTGAGTGAGGTCTGAGCGGCGGCGGGATGCTACGTCGATGAAGTAGAGGGCGGCGGCGAGGGGCGCTGTATTCGTCGGCGCGCACACGGTCGGCGAGAGCGTGAAGCCGCATGTGGCCGTTCATGGCGTGGGCTCGTCGGCTGGGACTATGGCTTCTCCGGGCTTGGTGACGCTGGCGATGATTGCCTGGTGTTCGCTTGCTCTGGCGGTGATTGTCAGCGTGGGGGCGGCGGGGGGTGGTGTGCCGTCGATGTGGGCGATGAGGCAGGCGCGGAGGTGGTCGGCGTAGGCGCTGGCTTCTCTGGCGGCTTGGTGGATTTCGCTGGCGTCTACGCTGGTGCTGGCGGCGTACTCGCAGATCGTGAGGAACAGCCGGAACCGGCGTGCTAGCTCGCGGTCGGTGAGCAGGGGTGCCTTGATGAACGCGGCGCGGCGTAGTTCGTCGAGCATGGGCCGGGCGCGGTCGCCTCGTTCCCCGTAAGACAGTGGCGAGCCGCGGCCGCGTGTTCGGTGTAGGGCAGGAGCCTGAGCGTGTCCTTGGTGGCGTACAGGGTGCACAGGAGGTCGGTGGCGGTGGCGATGCTCTGGTCGGTGCGGGCTGACTTCTTGCCCTGGCGGTATGACCAGACCTGGGCGGCGCCAGTGCCGATTGCGCCGATGATGCCGCCGATGACCGCGCCTATGCTGCCGTCCAGGAGTTGGGCGAGGCACGGCCGGAGACTCTACCTGCGGACGGGCCGCCTTCGCGGGCTGCGCGCCTGGAGGGTGCCCTGTTAGCCCTGGGGGCGCTCATATCGGTTGGGCAGCCGGGATGTGGCTGGCTGGTGGGTGGGCGGGGCTAGTCCCTTACCGCATCCGCGACATGGGACGACACGCCGGTCAACGTCCGGCCAAGGAGCGATGTACCTGGGCAGATGAGTGTCGGGCGCAACCTTCCCGTGTGTGGCGGGAAGGCTACCGCTGGCGCAGGACAGCCTCCCGCCAAAGGCACCACCCTGTTGCTCCCACCCGTTCACCGCATACCCGGCTGGGTCCAGCGAGCAGAGCGCTTGGATGTACCGAAACCCACAGCCCGGCGGCATGAATGGGTCAATCACCTCGCCGGGATTCGGGCTGGCGGTCAGGCTAGGCGGCTGACTGGGCGTGGCTCGCTGTACGTGGCGGCTGCGGCGGCCTGTGGGTGGAGGCTTGATCAGGCTCGCTGGGGGGAGCACCGGGGCGCCCTGGCGGTGGCTCTGGCCCCGTACCTGGTGTGGGCGCTGCCGCTGGCTGTGGTCGCGGTTGGTTGTCTGGCGGCGCTGCCTCGGTTCGCGTGGGCGCGGGGTGGTGAGGGTCTGGAGTGGGTGGTGGCCGTGTTGGTGAATGCGGCTGTGGCGCTCTTGACGCTAACGCCGGTCGTGGTGCCGCCGCGCTCTGGGGCAGGTTCAGACGGGGCGGCGGGGCCGGGTGGGGATGGTGGCCTGGTGAAGTGAGTACGCCCGGAGGGCGCGCCTTTGGCTTGTAGCGGGCGCTGGGCGTGAGAGGCGTGTGACGAGCGGCCGGGCGTTCGGGGTGGGGCGCGCCGCTTCGGTTCTTTACGCTGTTATCAGGCGAGGCGGTGGCGCGCGGTCCGCGCGGGCCCGGCCAGTGCGGGCGCGGCCGCGTGGGTGGGTGGTCTGGTTAGAGCTGGGTGGTCCACTCGATGGTGAGCTTGTTCCCGTGGTCGGCGGGAGGTGGTCTTCGGACTTGGTAGCGCGAGCTATGGATCGTGGGTTCTGAAGGGTCCGACGGTGAGCGCTCATTCAGCTTGCGGTCGCCGTGCGTGGTGATTGAGCGCCTGGCCCAGCGGCGTTGTCGCGAGGTCGGTTTCAGTTGCGCTTGGCGGCGTCGGCCATGGCCTGGAACATGGGTTCCATGTACCGGCGTTCGGCTTCTTCGGCTAGGGGCCGAAGGTTGGTTTCGGCGGTGTTCGCGATCGCGTCCCAGTCGTGCCAGTCGAGGATGGGTGCGGCGAGGTGGCCGAGGGCGAGGTAGAGCTTGATGTTCTGGGCGGTCCAGTAGGCGCGGACGAGGTGCTTGCCCTGGAAGTCGTAGTCGGAGACGCCGCTTCCAGGTTATCCGCGAAGAGGTAGGCGCGGCCCGCGCCGGGGCGGACGCCGGCGCTCCAGAGCAGGGCGTAGAGCATGAATCCGCCGTGCTCGGGGAGGTAGCGCTCGATCAGCTTGGACGGCTTGCCGGGGTTGTCGGGGATGGTGATGCCATCCCGCTCGGTGATGGCTGTGAGGCTGCGCCTCATTCTCTCCTCGGCGGCGTCTAGCTGCGTCGCGAGATCTGACGGCTGTTCGGAGTCTTTGGTTACCCGGCGCAGCGTCTTCGCTATCAGGTGGTACTGGTTGATGGCGTTGAGGGTGAGGCGGTAGGCGCGGGCTTGCCTGACGCGTCATCGGGATCTTCGAGAAGCCAGCTGGTCTGGCCGAGGGTTTCGGCGACGTTGCGGATGGCGCCGAGGCTGATGCGTGGGCGTGCTTGTTGAGGCCGCGTAGGCTAGTCCGTAGGAGTCGTTCGCGTCGGCGGTCATGTTCAGCAGGTGTCCGCGCACGGTAGTGGGCATGGCGTGCTTGAAGCGGGGTCGGTTGTCGCGGTGCCGTAGCGGGCGAAGCCGCTCATGATCATCGGGCCGTGCCCATTCAGCAGGTTTCCGCCGACGTCGTGGATGTCTTGCTGGAGTTGCTTGTCGGTCATGTCGGCGGGTGCCGGGCGTGCTGCCTCGTGTGGTTGCGGGAAGAGCTGGTCGGCCTGCTGGTGCAGCCAGCGGAGTGCCTTGGCTAGGCGTCTGCGATGGGTCGCCTGTCGTGGGCTGTCGTCGTCCATGCGCCGTGATCGCCTCCCTTCTTGCTGTTATCAGCGGTGGGCGGTCCGGAGGCGGTTGAGCTGGGAGGCTGTGCGCCCCGAGGGCGCGCCACGTCTTTTGGGTACGGAGGGGTGAGATGCGAGTGGCCGGGAGCGGCGTGGACGCCTGGGCGGGAGGGCGGGTCGCCTCTTTGGTCGACGCTAGCCAGTTCAGCGGCAGGCTGTTCCGCAAAAGCCCTGGCCTGCTGCCCGCGATCGAGCAGCGCCTCGACGCCGGACTCCACTTGCTGTTATCAGGACTCTCCCGGTGCTGATTGGCCGCGGGTCAGGGGCTGGCTCGGCCAGTCGCCGCGACCCGTAGCCGGTTCAGCGGCTCCAGCAGGGCGTAGGCCGGGTAGCTGCCGGCCGCCACCAGGCGGAACTTCAGGCCGCGGGCGCCGGGCGGGAAGCGGTAGCCGGGCGGGCGGCGGGCGGTGAACTCGGCGTGCATCCGGGCGAAGTACGCGCCGCCGCTCCTGGGGCGGCACCAGCCCGCGCCCGTCGGCGCCGCGGGCCTCGAGCACCGTCGTGTAGTGCCAGATCGCCCGGTCGAAGACCGCGGTCCGGATGGCGTCGCTGGCCGGTGTCTGGTCGGGCAGGGCTTCGTCCAGCAGGGCGAACACCCGCTCGTAGGAGGCGAAGATGGCCAGGTGCGCCGGGCGAGGTCGTGACCATGGCCGAGCCGGCGCGATCCTGCCGGTAGCGGTAGCAGACCCGGTCCACGGCCTCGATGGACTTCGCGGCCAGCAGCGCGGCGCAGGTCACCAGCACGTCCTCGTGAATCCCCGGCGCGAAGCGGACGTCGAGCCCGGCCAGGAACTCGCGCCGCAGCAGCTTGCTCCACGACGTCATGGTCAGGTCGACCAGCCGCGGCAGGTCGGCCAGCGTGCACCCGCCCGCGGGCACCCGGGCCAGCAGGCCGGCGCCGGGGCTGGGCGCGGTCCGGCCGCCGGCGTAGCTGCTCACCCAGTCGATGAGCAGCACGTCGGGACGCGAGTGGGCCAGCCGGGCGCCGATCGCGGCCAGGGCCCCGTCGGCCAGCCGGTCGTCGCCGTCGACGAACCAGACGTACTCCCCCGACGCGAGGTCCAGGCCGGCGTTGCGGGCCGGGCCCTGGCCGCCGTTGACGGCCAGGTGCACGACCCGCAGCCGCGGGTCCGCCGCGGCCCGGTCGTCCAGGATCGCGGCGCTGCCGTCCGGCGAGGCGTCGTCGACCGCGATCACCTCGATCTCCGGGCCTGGCTGGCCCAGCACCGAGTCCAGGCACTGGGGCAGGTACTCAGCGACCTCGAAGACCGGGATGATGACGCTGATCAGCGGTAAGCCCACCGCTCAGGACAGTTCCGGGTGCGCCGTGGGCCCAGCCGTCTCCGGCTCGACCTGCTCGGCCGCCCGGCCCGTCCGGCCCGTCCGAGGGCGGGCGGTCCATGGTGACCCGGGTGGGCCACCAGTTCCACCGGCCGAGCAGCACGACCGTCGACGGCACCAGCAGCGTGCGGACCAGGAAGGTGTCCATCAGGATGCCCAGCGCGAGCCCGAACGCGATGTCGCGGAACTGGCTGCCGCCCGATCCGCCGCCGGCCACCACGCCGAACACCACGAAGGTGCCCGCCAGCACCAGCCCGGCCGAGGTCACCGTGGTGCCGGTCACCCCGATCGCCTTGGTCACCGCCTCGCGCAGCGGCAGCCGGTGGGCTTCCTCCCGTATTCGCGTCATGACCAGGATGTTGTAATCCTCGCCCAGCGCGAGCAGGAAGATGAACATCAGGAACGGCAGGAAGAAGACGATCCCCTTGTCCCCGCCGAGCTTGATGAACAGCAGCACGCACAGCCCCAGCGCGGCCAGGTACGACAGCCCGACGGAGGCGATCAGGTACAGCGGCGCCACCAGGCTGCGCAGCACGAGGGCCAGCAGGATCCCGATCACCACGATCGCGATCGGGATGATCCGGGTCAGGTCGTGGTTGGACACGTTGCTGATGTCATACAGCGCGGGCGCCTCGCCGCCGACGGCCGAGTTGGCCGGGCTGACCCCGACCGTCCCGGCCACCCTGGTGACCTCCGTGCGGATGGCCGGCACGGCGTCCAGGGCCTCGGTACTGCCCGGGTCACCGGCCTTGAGCCCGACGGAGAACTGCACCGTCCGCCCGTCCGCGCTGATGAAGTTCGCGGTGGAGCGGTAGACCTGGTACTCGACCGGCGGCACCTTGCTGCCGGGCGGCTGGATCGGCGACAGCGCCTTGGCCGGGCCGAGCTGGGTGTGCAGCGCGGCGTAGGTGGCGGGCGGCAGGACCGCGCCGGCCGGGTTCAGCGGGCCGGACACCTGAGTGAACAGGCTGCTGGCCTTCATCTCGCTGGTCGCCTTGGCCAGCACCTGCGGGTCGGTCCAGACCGGCTGGCTGAACCGGAAGATCGGCGTGGTCGGGTTGGCCGCCGACTCGGGGAAGTACTTGGTCAGCAGCGCCGTGCCCTTCGCGGAGTCGCTGCCGGCCGGCGGGCTGGTGGTTCCGCCGAAGCCCGCCGCCGAGTAGCCCAGCACGGCCACGGCCAGGCCGCCGAACACCAGCACCCCGACGATCAGCGTCAGCGCCGGCACGCGCACGATGCGGCCGGCCACCCGGCCCCAGATGCCCGCGCCCCCGCTGCCCTGGATGCTCCACGGCAGCAGCTTGGGCTTGTGGAAAATGGCCTTGAAGATCGTCCGCTTCACGGCCAGCAGCGACAGCCGGATCGACAGCAGCGCCGGCAGCAGCGTCAGGCCCGCCAGCAGGGTGACCGCGATCGCGATGGCGAACGGGATGCCGAGGTTGGAGTAGAACGGGAAGCTGGCCGCCAGCAGGGTCAGCACCGCCGCGATGACGGTGGCGGCCGAGAAGGTGATCGACTCGCCGACCCTGGTGACCGCCTCGATCAGCGCGGCCCGCGCGGCCGGGCGGGGCCCGGCCAGGTCGGACAGCACGGTGCGCATGGTGCCGCCCGACGACCCGCCGTCCATCCCCGTCACGTCATGGCCGGCGTTGCGCAGTTCCTCCCGGGTCCGGAAGACCAGGAACAGCCCGTAGTCGGTGCCGGCGCCCAGCACCAGCACGATCAGCAGGAACTGGGCCAGCGGCGATACCTGGAGGCCGTGCTTGGCCGCCTCGGCGACCAGCGGGCCGGAGATGAGCACCGAGAACAGCGCCGGCAGCACCGTGGTGATCGCGAGGGTCAGCGACCGGAAGATCAGCACCAGCAGGATGATGATGAAGACCAGCGACAGGTCCTGCACCTTGTTGCCGGTGTTGCCGGTCGCCTTCTGCTCATCGACCTGGACGGCCGTGTCGCCCGCCAGGTGCGCCCGCAGCCCGGTGGGCAGCCCCGAGCCGCGAATCCGCGCGCGCAGGCCGTCGACCAGGTCCTCGGCGTAGTTCTGGTTGGCGCTGTTGTTCTTGGCCAGGGCCAGCAGCTGCACCGCCTGGCCGTTGGCGGACTGACCGACGTCCTTGACCTGGCTGATGCTCGGATCGGCGGCGATCTTGTGCGCCATGGTGGTCAGCGCGGTCACGTCAGCCGGGGTCAGCGGCCCGCTCGTCGTCGCCGCGATCACCGGGATCGGGATCAGGCTGGCGTTGCCGAACGGCGCGGACAGGTCAATCGCGTGCTGGCTCGGCGCGCTGGCCGGCAGGAACTTGGCATTGTTGCTCTGGGTCACGCTGGACAGCGCCGGCAGTTGCGTCGCGGCCGCGATCGCGCCCAGGATCCAGACGATGAGAACCAGCCAGCGCAAACGCACGGCCCATCGGCCGATGCCCCCGAAAATCGCATCGATGTGCATGGTCAAAGAGCCTATTGCCCGCCGCCGACGGCCTGGCCCGGCGCGGCCAGCTTTTATGTACCTGAAACCTAGCCTGACCTGCGGTTCGCCGATTTCCGCCCGAATAGGTTAATTTTGCGCATCAGCCAGGCCGTCGATCGCGCCGGTCAGCTCACGCAGCGCCGGCAGCGCCCGGGCCAGGGTGTCCCGGCTGGCCGGCTCCAGGCTGGCCAGCGCGACGGTCAGGATGTGCGCGTTGACCCGCTGCCAGCTGGCCACCACCGTGTCGCCCGCGGCGGTCAGCCGCAGCACCGCGGTGCGCCGGTCGTCCACGCCGCCGCTGCGCTCGATGAGCTGCCCCCGGGCCAGGCTGTTGACCAGGGTGGCCACCGAGCTGGGCGCCAGCTGGAGCTGGCGGGCCAGCTGGCCCGGCCGGGCGCCGGGGGTCTCGGCCAGCGCGGACAGGAACTCCAGCTGGGCCACCGACAGCCCGCCCGGCAGGCCGCCGCTGCCCTGGGCGCGGGCGGCCCGGCGCATCGCGCGGCGCAGCCGGGACACGACATCGGCGACGGCCAGGCCGTTCGGGTCAGCGGCGTAGGCCGCAGTGTCATAGGGTGCCGCGTCGTCATGGAGCGCAGCCTCGTAGGCCGCGGTGTCGTACGGCGCGTCGCCGACCGCCGCCGCCTCGGGCGGCGCGGGCACGGGGTCAGCTGAAGGCAGAGGCATGCCCCACTTCACCACGGCCGGGCGCATCGGGTCCACTCGGCGGATCGCCGGTCCTGCCCGCGCCGGCGGCCAGCGGGCGGATGAGCATGGCCGCTGCCGCGGCCAGCGCCGCCGCGGCGGCCAGCACGGCCAGCGCCAGCGCCGGGCGGGCCGGCCCGCCCGGCGCCCCGGCCGAGACATGCAGGGCCAGCGTGACCAGCGCGATGCCGAGCGTGGTGCCCATCCCCCTGGCCACGTTGACCAGGCCGCCGAGCACCGCCGCGGAGCGGGCCGGGGCGCTGCGCATGATGACCGCGTTGTTGGCCGGCACGAACGTGCCCAGGCCCAGCCCGGCCAGCGCCAGGCAGGGCACGATCCCGGCGATGGTCGGCGGCACGACGATCAGCAGGACCAGCGCGAGCGCGCAGGCCGCCGCGCCCAGGCTGCCGCGGACCCGGTTGCTGACCGCCGCGGGGAGCACCGCCTCCCCGCCGACCGCGGCCAGCCCGAACCCGGCCGGCAGCGCCGACAGCGCCAGGCCGGCGCGCAGCTCGCCGTGCCCGGCCAGCATGACCGGGATCAGCACCAGCGGCCCGAACAATGCCAGGTAGCCCAGCAGCGCGCCCGCGAGCGCCAGCGCCACCCGGGCCGAGCGCAGCAGGGCGAGCGGGATCAGGGGGGAGCGAGAGTGTCGTTCGCGATATCCGAATGACACGGCGGCCAGCGCCGCGAGCACGGCCAGGCCGACGGCCGCCCAGCCCGGCACCGGCAGCCCGGCCGCCGCGGACAGGGCCAGCAGCAGCGAGGTGGTCGCGATGGCCAGCAGCGCGGCCCCCGGCCAGTCGAAGGCGGTCGCCGGGCTGAGCTGGCGGGTCCGCGGCAGCAGCAGCCGCCCGGCCAGGATGGCCACGATGCCCACCGGCACGTTGATCCAGTACACCGCGCGCCAGCCCGCGGTGTCGGTCAGCAGGCCGCCCAGCGTGGGCCCCAGCCCGAGGCCGATGGCCTGGGCGGCGGCCTGCACGCTCAGCGCCAGCCGCATCCGCCGCCGCGGCACGCTGGTGGTGACCAGGGCCACGCTGTTGGCCTGGAGCATCGCCGCGCCCACCGCCTGGACCAGCCGGCAGGCCACCAGCGCGCCCAGGCCCGGGGCCAGCGCGCAGGCCGCCGACCCGGCCGTGAAGACCACGAAGCCGTACCCGTAGACCAGCTTGCGGCCGATCGCGTCGGCGATCCGGCCGGCCGGGGCCAGCAGCGCGACCAGCGCCAGCAGATAGGCCAGCGAGACCCACTGCACCCCGGCCAGCGGCGCGCCGAACTCGTGCTCCATCGGCCGGAAGGTCAAGGTGACGATGCTCGCGTCGAGCTGGCCCATGAAGGCGCCGAAGCAGACCACGCCGACGGCCAGCCACGGAGCCCGCGGATGCCGACGGACGGCGGCGGGGCGGGGGGCCTCCATCAAGATACTTCTGTTACCGAACATTTCTGGAGCCAGCTTAGCAGGCCCGTGCGGGCGGCCATTGCCGGCGTTCGGGGGGCGCGCGGAGCCAAGGCTGCATACTGTGCGACACAGGCCGACGGCACGGTCGGCCGCCGGACAAGGCAGACGCGGGGCAAGTTCTGGAACATTCCGGCCAGCTCGTGCGGGACATGCCGGGCGCGGTGCTGGCCAGGCAGGCCGCCGGCCGGGAGACTCTTGACTGGGGGAAGACCCGACATCCTCCCGACACGGCCGGGCTGACTTCCCAGCGCGGACAGCACGAACGTGGGCAGCTAGACGTGGACACCGACAACACGTGATCACCGACAACACGGTTACCGACAACACGGACGCGGGCAGCGGAGACAGCGACAGCGCGGAAGGAACGCCTATGCAGGAGCTGCGCCTCGTCGCAGTGAGCGAGGACGGCACTTACGCGGTCCTCGCGGTTCCTGGACGGGGCGGTCGGTTCTCGCTACCCATCGATGACCGGCTGAGGACGGTGGCTCGCGGCCAGTTTTCCCGGCTCGCCCAGTACGAGATCGAAGTGGAGAATCCGTTGCGACCGAAGGAGATCCAGGACCGCATCCGGGCCGGCGAGACGGCGGACGAGATCGCCGATGCGGCCGGCATCCCCATCGAGCGAGTGCGCCGGTTTGAGGGTCCTGTGCTCGCGGAGCGGGAGTACCGGGCGCAGGAGGCGCAGCGGTCGACGGTGCGCGGTCACACTGAGTCCGGTCCTGGCCCGCGCCTGGGCGAGATCGTCGCCGAGCGGCTCACCGAGGCTGGCGCGCCCGCCGACAGCCTCGAGTGGGACTCGCGCAAGCGCAGCGACGGCAACTGGCAGGTGCACCTGCAGTTCATCATCGAGGGACGGCCGCAGGTCGCTGAGTGGGTCTTCGACCCCCGGCGCCGCCAGGTGATGCCGGTGGATGACCTGGCCCGGCGCCTGTGCCTGCCCCAGGCCGACTGGCCCGAGGGCCGGCTCGGCGCGCTGGGCGCGCCCAGCGCCACGGTGACCCCCATCGGCTCGCGCCTGCACCATGCCGACCCGCGGGCCGAGCCGCGTTCCGAGCCGGAGCGCCTGGGCCGCGGGCCGGCCGGGCCGCGCGCTCCCGAGCCTGCCAGGTCCCGCGAGGCCGATGAGGAGGCCGACCGCGACCGTGGCCGCGCCGCCGCCGAGGCCGGCCGCGATGCGGCCGCTGTCGCCCAGGCGGGCGCCCACGTGGCCGCCCGCGCCGGCGTCCCGGCCGACACGCACGCTCCTGCGGCGCCCTACGGGGCCGGCGTCGGCCCCGTGCCCAGCCAGCCGGCCGCCAGCGCGCCCGCAAGCACGTCCGTCAGCTCAGCCCCGTCCGTCAGCTCAGCCACGACCGCGGCCGGAGCACCGAGCGGCTCTGCGTCGGCGGTCTCCGCCGCGGCCGGGACCGCGGTTAGCGGCGCGGCCGCCGGTGGTGCGAAGGCCGGTGGTGCGGAGGCCAGCGGAGCGGCAGCCAGTTCAGCGGACGGCCAGGCCGCGGCCGAGGGGTCAGCGCCCGAGCAGCGGCCGGCCCGGCCGAACCGCAAGTCGGCCCGTGGCCGCCGTTCGTCGGTCCCGTCCTGGGACGAGATCATGCTCGGTACCTCCCGCCAGACTGACTGACCCCGGTCCGCCGCTGGCTGGTGCGCGCGCACGGCTGCGGCGGGCGGTGCCATGGGTCATGCGCCATGGGTTCGCGACGTGGGCTCGCTACGTGGGTTCGCGGCATAGGATCGGGGACCACCACGACGGCGCGGGAGGGCGAGCAGGGTTGGGCCAGAACGGGCGCGGGACCGGCCTGCGGGCGGCTGCCGCGGCCAGGCGGACGGGCGCGGTGGGCGGGCTGCTGTGCCTGGTCGGCCTGCTCAGCGGGTGCGGCCTGATCGGGACCTCGAAGTCGTCCCTGGGCCAGGCCGAGCAGCAGAGCATGACCGTGACCAGCTCCATGATGCAGCAGGGCGCGATGATCATGCGCTTCACCTGCCACGGCCACGGCCCCACCCAGACCCCGCCGCTGTCCTGGTCCGCGGCCCCGGCGGGCACCAGGTCGCTGGCCCTGGTGGTGGACGACGCGGCGGCGCCGATCACGCCGCGGCTGTACTGGATTGTGTTTGACATTAACCCGGACACCACCGACATCCAGGCGGGCTCGCTGCCGACCGGGGCGCGGCAGGCGCGCAACAGCGCGGGGCACACCGGTTACAACCCGCCCTGCCCGGATGGCTCATCGCATCAGTACCGGTTCACGGTCTACGCGCTGAATGCGAAGCTGCGCCTGCCGTCCGGAGCGACCGAGAAAGAAGCCTGGTCCTCGATAGCGCGGCACGCGATCGCGCGCGGCCGGCTGCAAGTCACGGCCGATCCCTGACCGGCCCATCCGGGCAGGTCGCGCGGACTATGCGCGGAGCGTAACGAGGCTCGCCGACACGCACGGCAAACTTCTCGAAATGCATGACACCGGCCATAGTGCTCCGACAGAATCATTTCTCAGGCGATCAGCCCAGGTCGGGATCCGCGCCAAGATCACATACAAGATCATCAGCACGAAGATCCACCAGAAGCTCAGCTGACGGCTCCACAGAAAACAGCTCCACAGCAAACGGCTCCACAGCTAACAGCTCGACAGGAAACGGCTGAGGACAGCCAACGCTCAGGGTGCTCGCAAACCGGGGGAGGTTCGCGCCGATGGCCGCGCGCGCCTAGCGACGCCAACCCCAAGGCCATCGTCGTGGGACGGTGCGATGACCCAGATCATTATCACCCTCGCAGCAGTCGTACTGCTCATCCTCGTCATCGGCTTCTTCGCAATGAGATACCTGCGGGCCGAGGGCCACGATGACTTCGACGACCTGCCCGAGGAGCGCACCACCCGGTCCCGCGGCGGCGACGCCGCCGACCGTGACTGGCGCGGCGATAGCGATGATCGAGTGGTCTCCATGGCCGACCGCGGCGGGCGCGGCGGCAAGCTGGGTCGCGGCGGCAGCAGCGGCCCGGACGGGCGCGACCGCTCCGGCTCGGGGCGGCCCCAGCCGGGGCGCGGCGCGGGCGGCCGGGAAGACCGGGAGCCGGCTGGCGCCCGGCGCGGCTACGCGGGCGACCGGGGATTTGACGACCGGGGATTTGACGGCCCGGGCTTTGACACCGGCGGGTTCGACAACCGCGGGCTCAGCGACCGGGGCTTCGACGGGCCGGGTCAGGCGGACCGCGGATCCCGCGGCGGGCGCGGCGGCGAGCGGCCGCAGCAGCCCCGCCCGGCGGCGGCCAGCGCGCGGAGCGGCCGGGGCAAGGGCGGCGGCGAGGGCGGCCAGGACTGGGACTCGATGTCTGACATCGACTACTGGACCGAGCTGGCCTCGGACAAGCCGCTGACGACCACGGCGCAGCCGGCTGCGGCCGCAGCCCCCCAGCCCGACCCTCGTGCGGACCGCGGACCGCGGCCGGGCCGGGCCGATGACGCTCGCGCCGACACCGGGCCCCGACCGGCGGGCTCGCGCTCTGGCGCTTCGCGGCCGGGCGGATCGAGCCAGCGCGGCGGCGCGCCGCTGCCCGAGGACGCCACGGCCCTGCTCCCCCGGCGGCACGCGCCGACGGGCCCGTCTCCGGTGCTTCCGGCGGCTCGGGCCGGGGCCGCGGCGGCGGCGAACGCGGACTCCCTGCCGAGCCGCGGCGGCCGGAGTGCCGCCCGGGCGGCGCGAGCCGCGACGCCGGGCCGTGACATGGGTCGGCCAGCCGCCGACCTGGGCTCGCGCGGCGCGCCGTACCCAGACGGGCGCGGCGGCCCGGCGGCCGGCTCCGGCCTGGCCGGCCGCGGTCAGGACCCGCGGGCGCAGGACCCCCGCAGCCAGGACTCCAGCCTGTCGGCCCTGGCCCGGCTGGCCACCCCGAGTGGCGGACCAGGCAGCGGCGGCGGGCGTCAGGCCCCGCTCGATGACGATCCGCTGACCAGCCCGTCGTTCCCGGCGATCCGGTCGGCGGACAGCCGGTCCTACGGCCGGCCGGACAACCCGGCGGCCGGCGGCCGCGGGTCGCGCGGGCCGGCTGGGTATGGCGGTCCGGGTGCCGGCGCCGGCGCTGGCTCGACGGGCAACGGCATCCCGCCCGCGCAGACCGCGGTGTACCCGACGATGACGCGGCCCGGCGGCCCGGACCCGCGGTCGGCCCCGGCGCCCGGTTACGAGAACGGGCGGTCGGCGAGCCGCCCGGCGAACTGGGAGGGCGGGTACGGGCAGTCGCCGGCTGGCGGTGGGGTCAACGGCGGCGCCGTCAACGGCGGCGCCAACGGCACCGGGCCGAACTCCTACCGGCCGGCCGCACCGGCGGCGGGCTACCAGGGCTACCCCGAGCAGCCGTCATCACCGCCATCGCCGCCCTCGTCGCCGCCGGCGGGCAATCCGTACGGCAGCTACGTCAGCGCCCCGGCGGACAGCTACCAGGCGAGCCGCCCGAGCGGCGACGGCGGTTACGGCAGCTACGTGAACGGCGCCGAGACCCAGGCGTACGCCCAGCCCCCGGCCGCGCCCGCGCCGATGCACGCGGCGCCGGTATACGAGAACGGCGCTCCCGGCGGCACCGCGTACCCGGCCTCCGGCGGCCCCGCCGCGGGCTACGGCGCGTCCTGGTCCGGCGGCACCGGCTACCCCAGCCAGGGGCCCGCGCCGGCGGGCTACCAGGGCGGATCGCCCGGCGAGCCGGGTTACCCGGCTGGTCATAACGGCAACGGTCACAACGGCAATGGCCAGCATGGCAACGGTCACAACGGCGCCGGGCACGTCAGCTCCAACGGACATGCGCCCGGGCCCTACGATCAGCAGCCCTACCTGCCCCCCGAAGGCTCCGGCGCGGCCCCTGACCAGGGCGGCTACGGCGGCCAGGACTCGGGCTATGGCGCGGGCGGCTACGGCAGCTACCCTGGCTACTAGAGAACCGGAGCCGGCGGCGCGCCGACCGCGGGCTTGACAGAACGTGCCTGCCAGCGCGGACAATGTCCGGATCTCCCCGGGTGAGGCAGGTGACATGCAGCAAAGCGCTCGTGACCATGCACGCAGCTACTACCTGCACAAGCTGGCGGCGGCGCTTGACAGACAGGGTTTCCACGCCACGGTGCGGACCACCTACCCGTGCGCGCTGCATGTGTTCATGCCGGGAGCGTCGATGCTGGCGGAGAGCATCGACTGCGTGCCGGGCACCGATGAAGACGGCCGTCTGTACTGGTTTTACCGCTGGTCCTGGGGCGAGGCGCTGCACGACGCCAGTGACCCGCCCGGCGCGGCGGCCAAGATCGCCGAAGTCCTGGCCGCCCGCTAGGGACCTGCTCAGCCTAAGGCGCCGGGAGTCACCGTTAACCTCACTCTCTGCGCTATTGGCGCATTGGATCCAGGCCAAACGGATGGCGCGGAATCTGTGAGGAGAGGCAGCTCTCACTGGCCTTTCGAGATTGATCCAATTGGCGGCGAACCCTGCGAATGCTCTGCCGGCGGGCTCGGGTCCGAGTCCGGGTCCGGGTCCGAACGGCCTAGTGCCCGCCTTCTTCGCTCGACGAACGCGACGCCCGCGACAGCAAGAGCCGCGGCGAGAGATGCAAACTCGCTCGCGAGAACGCCGCTCGAAGGGCTGTAAAGGACGACACCTCCCTTCGCTGGCGCGAAAACACCCACTTGCCCGTCGGCCAGCCGTTCAGCCGGATGGCCGTCGATCGTCCAGCCTTGCGAGTAGGGGACGGGGATGGGGACAACACCTGGACGACCGGGAAGGACCCGGTAATCGACGAGGTCAACGGAACGCACCCGCCGGGTGTCCCGTGTCTCCTGGGCGGTCGGCCGCACAAAGAAGAGGTCGAGCGATGGGCTCGAGTACACCAGACGGATCCCGGGCACGTGTGCCACCTGGGAGAAGTCCCGCCAATCGGCAACCTTGGCCAGGGCGACGAACCTTACTCCGAGATCGGCGAGTGCGGCACGCGTCCGTTGCCGGTCAACTGGCGGCCCGAGCAACCTGTCGAGGAAGACGTGCTCTGGGTCCTCGGCGGCGAAGGCGTAACCAGAGCCGGGATCCTGGCTAGTCAGTACGGTTCCTGCGAAGTAATAGGCGGCCGGGTTGGCGATCACGCGCTGGCTGGTGAAGGGAGTCGGGAAGTACTCGTGCCAGGGCAGGAACAGCACTGTGTCCGGCCCGGCAAGGCGCGAGGCGACGGACCACGAGGGCGGGATCTCGCTGGCCCTGACCTGGCCGCCGAGGCCGCAGAGCAGGTTCGGGGTATAGGCAAGAGGCAAGGCAATCGCCAGTGCGGCGGGCGCGAGCTTGGCGGCCTTCTGGCGGCTCCGATTCGTGAGCCACGCGATGCCCCAGCCGAATCCGTAGGCATACGCGAGGGCGACGAGGACCGCGAACTTGTCCGGCTCGCGCATCAGGACGAAGCCGGGAATGTGCTCGTACGCGAACCTGAACAGGCCGCCCGTCGGGCCCTGGTATCCGAGGGCAAGGAAGTATCCGGCGACACCCGCCGCGAGGATAGCCAGCCCGTCGCGCCTGCACGCCGCGCCGCGCAGCGCAGCGACGTAACCGACTGCGACGATCAGCGCCAGCGCAGCGAGTATGGCGGGCCAGCCGGAGACGAGGTTCTTCGGCTCGCTGGGCCCCGGACGGAAGAAGCCGTAGAGCCCGGCGACGTTCACCAGCAGCCCGAGTCGCGGGTCGGCCTGGGTGCGATAGGCGCTGAGCTGGGCCAGAGCTCCGGCCGGGCTAACGCCCGCGAGCACCGGCGCCACCAGCAGGTAGGCGCTGATAGCCGCGGCACCGAGCGCGGCCGCGCCAAGGCGAAGTAAGGCCCGCACCCGGTGCGGCCGGGTCAGGGCGATCGCGACCGTCACCGGCACGAGAATCCACGCGAAGTGCTCGCTCATCATGACCGTGGCCCCGGCCCACAAGGCGGCGCGGCCCACACGGTGCGGCTCTTGCGCGGCATCCAGGAGTGCTGTCACGGCGAAGGGCAGCAGGGCGTAGCCGAGCAGCAGTCCCAGCTGGCCTGCGTAGAACCGGTCGAACACGAACGGGTTGACAGCGTAGAAGAGTCCGGCGCCAAGGCGCGCGGGGAGCCCCGCCGTGCGCACCAGGCGCGCTGCGCCGGTCGTAGCCAGCGGGAAGAAGACCGCGGCCGGCACGACCGAGCCCGCCTGCCCGAGGAGGTGATCGAGGAGGCTGCGGCCGATCGCGAGCGGGACTCCCCCGGTCAGGTCAGCGTCGAGGCCGAAGGCTGCCGCTGGCAGGAGCGGCTGGTGCGGACCCGAGACGTAGTCCAGCAGGAGCAGCCGTCCACCGACGAACGGGTAGCAGACGAGCGCCGCGAGCACCATGCCAAGCAGGAGCGGCGCCGAGGCTACGAGCGCTACGCGTACCCGTGCCGCCCGCATGCCGCCCGAGGTCCCGGCGGCTGCCGCACTCACCATCGTGCCTGCCACGCTCAGAACCCCAGCCAGATGCCCGCAATGACGCCAACGGCGGTGTTCGAAGCGACGCGCCGTCGGCTGGGAAGCAGGACGGGACGATTCTTATTTGAGCGCGGCACGGACCGATTCGATCACTTGGTAGTGGGCCAGGTGATTCGATTTCGAGGTAGCGATCAAGTTGACATTCACGCAACGCCGGGTGGAGTATCGAAGAAGATCATGTTTGCTGCAAGGCTTAACCGTTGCTCTTGGCTCATCCACTATGAACACATTGTCGTATAGCTCAAAAATTACGTCCAGAAATTCATCTGGCCTGAAGCCGCAGTTGACGAGGTTCTCAGGCACGAATTCGATGAACAAGGTGGGTTTGTCTTCGTTCAATGTCTTACGTGCGCCTCGAAGGACAGCGCCTTCATAACCCTCGACGTCAACCTTAAGCAGGTCGATGAGGCAATCTGGTAGCTTCTGGTGAACATAGTCATCCAGTGATACTGCGGGGACCTTAACTGAAGTAGTCGAGTTACGAACATTCTTGGCCGAGGCAGAGTGTCTACAGGTAGATCCCTCAAGAAGATATATCTGCACCTCCCCGCTGATCTGCGCGACAGCTTGTTCTTCTACAAATACCTTCGCTGCATGATCGTTATCTGAAAGGTTTCGCCTAAGATATCTCAAATTCTCGGGAATCGGTTCGAACGCTACGACCTTGCTAGAGGCTGGCGCCCGCTCTGCGGCGATGCAACAATACAGCCCGACATTAGCTCCAACGTCGATGATCGTCTTGCTGACGGCCGCGAGCCGCTCGAAGACATCAAGCTCGATCTTCTCGTAGAAGCCACCGATGAGGCCGGGTGTAATGATGATGTCCTTGGTCGGGAGGGTAAGCTGGACCCCCCGGAATTTCGCGACTACCTCGTCGCCTGCGCTACTCCCGAATCTGAAGACCTTTGTCTTGATCGTCGTAGTTAGCGCCAGCTTTTCGACGGGCGTTCTGGCAAATAGCTTCCGTGCACCCTTGATTGCCGCCATGGATGCACGCTCGCGCCACGGTGCTTCCGTAGATATCATTGACACGTCTACCGTCCTTTGCTCCAGTGACTATTCTGAGTGCAAATCAAGGAGTCTTAGCATTGCCCAATTCCGGCGCTTCAATGCTGTGCCCCGGCCTTGAGGCCATGTCGAGCAAGAGACGACTCGCGACCGCTGCTGCCTCGCCGCCCTTCAACGCAAGGACGCCCAGTCCTAGAGTTGGCTTGGCGAGGAGCGACCACGGCTGCTCGAAGTATGGACGCCTGAGATGCGACGCGAATACCCGGCTTCCGTGCTTACGGCGAAAGTCGGCGATCCCGGAAGCGTCGCCGGCCTTCTTGCGGCATGCCGCGACGAAGGTCAGCGCGCCCTCGTCGTGAAGGAATACATCCGACGTCCTGCCGACGCTTGCACGGGAGCTTGCGCGCAGCCCGAGGTCGGTGTCCTCCATCGATGCCAAGTCTTCGTCGTAGCCACCGATCTCCTCGAAGAGGTCGTAGGAGAAGAAACGGGGCCATTCCAAGGTACGCAAGTACATAGAGCGCTCGAAGGCGCGGACCCTCGCCCAGTAGCTCTCGCCGAAGCTGCGCTCAGGAACCACCACTGACCCGGCCCCGGCCGCGATCTGCTCGATCGCCTGCTCGACGACATGCTCGCCGACCACCATGTCAGCATCGACGAAGCCGATTATGTCAGCCGGGAGCGCCCGCGCTCCTGTGTTGCGCTGCACCGAGAAGCCGGGTGTCTCGTGGAGCACGAGATCCGCAAAGGCGGATGCGATGGCCTTCGAATCATCAACGGAACCGCAATCGACCACGACAAGACCGCAGCGCACCGACTGGCGGACAATGGACTCAAGGCAGGCCTGCAGAGTCCGCGCGGCGTTCTTCGTCGGGACGACCACCGTGACGCTGGGCCTAGTCATGGCTTCTCCGTTGCCTCGGCAGTAGCGGGCCTGGCTGCTCGTTGGGGCAAGGCGACTCCTTCGATCTGTCAGCCGACGGACTGGCGGTGACGCTGCGAGCGGCGCGGCTTGCACCGACGGAATGGGTGAAATGGCGAAAGAGATCCGGCAGGTTTCGCCAAAGTGAGGCGAGAAAGATCGTGTAGCCAATGACCACGTAGACGATTCGTCGTAGGCGGCCGGATGAGGCTGCCCGGACGTACCCGAGTTCCACGAGCTCGGCATTGATCAGGGCCGCGGCTGCGCGCCGCACGAGCCCGCTTGCCGCACCATCGCGGCTCGGAGGAACAGGCCGAGGTGGCTCGCCGAGCCGAGGATGGATCCGGAGGTCCGACGGTGGGATCCGCCCTCTGGCGGTCGTGTGGAAGTGGAGCAGCGACTGGTCGAAGTCCTCTCCGAGGAAGGCACACATCCGGCGCATCTGCTCTTCGGGCGAGGAAAGCAGCTCTTCGAGGCGTAGCTCAAAGTAGCGCTCAGCCCCAGAAGCGGTCCGGCCCGTCGCCCGTTTCGTATCCCGGTACGCCACAGGAGAGCGCCCTGAACGAGGCTGCGATCGATCCGTGCCTGGGATGACGCCGACTCCCTGCCGTCTCGGATGACGTGGATGAACTGCGAATCCGGGTACACAGCCGCCAGCTCGGCGAGGCGAAGAAGGGCATTCGGCGTCTTGTTCCCCAGCGTCTCTTACCTTGCGCGAGGGCCAGTGACCCACCCAGTACTCGCATGGCTCCGGCGGCGTCGGTGATGCCGAGTTCCCGGCATGCCGCGCGGGCTGCACCGGCGTCGAAAGTCTCCGCCCGGAAAGTCGGATGCGCCTCGGCCGATGTCAGCGCCCCCGCGGCGTTCGCCGTGCACGATCGCAGGCCGAGCGGGATATCGACCAGGAAATTGGCTTCGTAGCTCACGCTCAGGCGGGGATGGCTGTCCAGGATGGTCTGCACGAGGGTCGTTCCGGACCGGAAGCATCCCACGACGAATATCGGCGACGCCCAGACGACCGCCTCCAGGCTGACCGGTCGCGTGACCGGTTGCCGTCCCAGGTCGCCGATGATTCACGCATGATCCGTCCTCCCGAAGCAGCTCGTATTGGTGCGGCTGGCCGGTGCCGGCCTCCGCGCCAGCGGGGGAGCGCGAGCGTAAGCAGGAGAACGGCGGCGAGCAGCGACGCGAGGCGGGACAGTCAGTACCACGATGAAAGGCCGAAGCGCACGGATCGTCCCTGGAGCGCGGGCCTACCCAGCCGTTGCGCAGCCCGTCGACCTCCACTCGCTGATCTCGCGACGGCCCGATCCAGTCCGGCGAGAAGCCCTCGCCCATCGTGTAGAGCGGTGGCGCCGGGCGCGTATGCTTCGGCCCGGCCGCCACGACCACGGGCTGGTGAACGACCGGGGCGCGCCGGACCACGACGTCCGAGTACTCGTTAGATAGTGAGTGCTCCGGGTGTACACGTTTGCGTAAAGGAAGATGACAGGCTGCGGGTACCGGGACCAGGCGTCACCAGCGTCTGGTAGTGGTACCATCGCGAAACGGCTGACCGGGCTGGGAGCGGCGCCATTGCGGCGCACGCTTTGATCGGTAGCTCCCAGAGGCACAGCCGCGGTGCGGCACCGCTGACGTTGCGGACCCAGAGGCTCACAAAGAGCGGTCCTGACCGCCAGGCCAGCGTCCGCATCTCGCACGCACTGTCGGCGTGCGCGGACAAGGCGAGCGCCGGACCTCCTGCCGGGCCCTGTCCTTGCAGGACACGCGCGGCCAGCTGCGCGGTCACTGCCGTACCGGGAAGCGCCGCGCAGTTGCCCACCTGGCTCCACGTGCCAGACCTGAAGTCGCCGTCGCTGAGCACGGAACGGCCCACCTTATAGCTGAGCTCTTCGACTACCTGGCCGTTGCGATGGCGGACTCGCGCGGTGAGTCGGGCCAGACGGGCCGGGGGCTCGCGATGCGACAGGCTCTGGTCGCCCTGCGCGGCGCTTGCGATGCCGACGGGGTCTCAAGAGGAGGCACCGGGTCGCCTGACCGCGCCGGTGGCTGACAGCAACTCGACGTGGTACCGGCGGCCGGGCGGCACGGCGACGGAAGTCTCTGAGCTTGCCGCGACGAGCCGCCATTTCGAACCGGCGGAACCTGCAGCAACGCGGGAACGGACGGCGTATCGGGCTTGAGATCAGGGCCGTCCCAGACGGGAAGCAGCGCCAGGTCGCGCAGATCCGGCACGGCGGAGTTGACCGTAGCGTAAGACGTGACCGAACCCGTCGGATTGGCGCTCTCGAAGCGCGAATAGCTCGAGCTTTCCGACCCGATGGACAAGTCTCATTCCCTTGTCTTCGCGTAGCGCCAGGCGAGCGCCGCTGGCGGTGTGATATTCCGCCCGGGAAAGGCGGCATTGACGTCCCCGCGTACCAGCAACAGGGGCGTTCCGATAGCCGTGAGCGTCCGTTGCACGGACGGCCAGTCATGGGCGAGCAGGCCCTGCTGGACGAGGCCGACCGCACCGTGAGCTCCTGCTGGGAGGGCGCATAGCCTTGGCTAACCGCGTCCACCACATGTCGCGCTATCAGGTCAGTGATGAAGGTGTCCGCTCCGTAGTAGCCCCAGGTGTAGGGCATCTGGTAGTAGTCGTCCTCAGGCAGCACGAGGAGATTGCCGGGCGGAGCGGAAGCCTTGAGGTAGGACGCCATCGCTGTCCAGTACCCAGGCACGCGGACATGGGTCGAGGGGAGAACCGGGCGGTGATCGGGGGCGATCGCTCCGGTCATGAGCGGGAACCCGGGCGCGAGCCCGCGGCGCTGACCGTCGCGCTGACCGCTGCGAGACGAACTCCTGACGACGCAAGGCTGAGGGCCCTCGCCATACGGCGCCCGGCACGAACGAGTTCAGCCTCTCCCAGACCGCCTCCATGGTCAGCGCGAAGAGGACAGAGCAGGCGAGCCCTGCGAGCATCAGGAACCGGCCGGGCTCCCTGAGCAGCCAGCCGAGGGGCAGTTCGTAGAGCGGGTCGAAGATGAGGGCGCCTGGAAGGCGGGTTCCGGTGCTGAGCAAGACCAGGAAAAGTGCCGTGGCCGAGGCAGCGATGCCAAGGCGCGCCCGGCGGGCGTCTTCCCGTTGCTCGCGGGAACCGGGCCAGCGCCAGAAAGCCGAAAGCTGTTACGGGCAGGAGAAACTTCAGGATCAGGAGCGGAAATTTGTCATAGGAGCCGGCGAAGGGGAAATATTGCGAATAATTCCAGCCCCAGCTGTTGTTCAGCCAGAACCCGTTGGCCAGGGTGGCGCGGCCTTCGGTCCAGATCCAGCTCGAGGGACTGGCGAGCGTTGCGGTCGCCTCGATCTTGAGCTGCAGCAGGGTCGGCACGAGCCAGTAAGAGGAGGCGAGCCCGAGGAGCGGGAGGCCGAGTGCGAGAGTGCGCAGCGCCCGGCGTGCGGCCGCCCGGCCGTCGAGCCACGCCACAAGGAGCGGCATCAAGGCGACAAGCCCGCCGATCATGACCAGCAGCGGCGGGTTCAGGGATACGTAGCCCAGCAGCGGCGCACTGGCGCAGAGGAGGAGGATGCCCCTTCGCAGTGTCCACCGGCCTGATGCCGTGGTGAGTACGACAGCGGGAAGCCCCGTGAGCAGTACCATGGCGGCGAGGAAGACCGGATTGGTCCGATGATGACAACGTGGGCGCTGAAGACGTAAGCGAGGGCACCGACGGTGGATCCTGCCGGGCCGATGCGAAACGCCCGCAGGAGCAGTAGCAGGCAACCGCAGCGCCGGCGAAAAGCGCGGTGTACCAGATGTCCTCAGCGAGGGCAGGTGATCCGCGAAGCGCGTGAACGAGCCAGTAGACCGCGGCCATCGGCACCTTAGTCTCGTCAGCCGCCGGGCCGCCGAGATTGAGCCCGACCACGCCCAGGGAGTGAAGAGCCGTCCCAGCCAAGCCGTGCCCACCACGGGCGACACGTCTCCTCCTGCGAGGAGCCGACCGGGGTCGAACCAGGATTGCGCCGCGATGGCGGCGACGAGCCCGACGATGGCCAGGCCGATTCGCGATGGCCAGCCGCCAGGTCCCCGCGCGGCCGGCCGCGCCGCAGCCCGCAGCGGACCGAGGCGGCCTCCGCGTGTCGGCCAGCCCTCGACACCTCCGATGACGGTCGCGGCGAGCAGCGCCAGGAACGCCGCACCGACGAGGATCGGTGACAGTACGTCATCACGCATGCCGCCGAACAGAAGACAGCGCTACGCCAACCAGGCCGAGGCGGGCTCTCACCCGGGCGAGCCCCCGGACCAGCACCGGCAGCGTGGTCACCAGCACGCGCTCCCGCCTGTCAAGAACCTGATCGCGGGCGACTCGGACTCGCGCGCAACGGTGAGGATGCCAGCGGCGACCTCCGCCCACGGGACGACTCCGGCAGGCTCGGCCCGGGGACCGTCGCCCGCGACGACTGAGGAGAGCAGCCCGACCAGGCCGGCGGCCAGGGACGCCGGATCGGCCCGCGTGAGGATGCCTCCCGACGCTCCGATCGAGTCCCGCAGACCTGCCACGTCGTAGCCGATCGAGACGGTGCCGCTCGCGGCCGCCTCCGTGACCACGAGCCCCCAGCCCTCGCGGACGGACGTGGCGACCAGGGCGTGCGCGCGTCCCAGGCGCTCGCGCTTCTCCTCCTCGGACACGCGCCCGAGGAAGGTGACGCCCGGTCCCGCCACCTTGCGGAGCCTCGCCTCCTCGGGGCCGGTCCCGATCACCCACATCTGCGCATCGGGCATCTGGCGGCGGACGAGGCCGAAGGCCCGAATGGCGTGCTCCGGGCGCTTGTTGGCGCTCAGCCGTCCGAGGAAGACAACGGTCGGGACAGGCTCCTTCTCGACTGGACCGGCCGCAGGCATTGTCATGCCGGCACCCATCCTTCCGGCACGACCGTGACCCGTCGCAGGCCATATTCCGCTAGCGATTCGCGGCTTGACTCAGACACCGTGACGACCGGTACATCCCGGTATGCCCGCAGCCAGGCCGGCTCCAGCAGGTAACGGCCAAGAACGGAGATCGGCCAGGGCGTCTCGTACCGCCAGACCTCCCTCGCGACCTGGTGGATGACGGCCACGACCGGCACGTTCCGCACGAAGCGCGGACAGAGGAACGGCCTCGTGTTCACGCAGTCGACCACGAGATCGTACTGACCGTCTCCCTCGCGCCGCCAGTAGCGCCTGGCCTCCCGGTAGACGCCGATGCGTCCGCCGCGCCGTATGATCTTCACTCCGTCAGCAAGCTCCTGCGCGGGCCTGCCGTCCACGGCGGCGCAGAAGATCGTCACCTCGTGGCCGCACTTCACCCACTCGCGCGCCACCGACTGCAGGTAGACCTCGGCGCCGCCGGCCCGGGGATGCGCGAGATCCCGCCAGTTGTAGGCGAGGATCCGCAGCGGCCTGTCCGCGGGCCCGGAGCCCGCAGTGCTCGGGGAGCGAGCGACCGGGGGCCGTGTGCCCGTCGACCAGGAGAGCCGAGGAACCGGGGCCGGGACGCCCCGACTGGGCCAGAGGCGGCGCGAGCTGGGGCCCGTAGAAATGCGCATCCTCAGCCGGTAGAAGATGGCGAGCGTGTCGAGGAGCGTTCGCCACACCGCCCTCAGCGAGATGGTGGTCGTGAAGCGCTCGGCTATCTGGACCGGGAGCTCGACGAAGTTCCGGTAGCCCATCCGGCGGGCGACGACGAGCAGTTCCAGGTCGAACGCGAAACGCTTCTCAACCATCTTCGGCAGGACGGCGGCCAGCGTCTCGCGCCGGATGAGCTTGATGCCAGTCTGGGTGTCCCGGGTCGGCAGCCGGAAGAGCAACCTGGTCAGCTGCTGGTAGCCGAACGAGTACAGCCGTCTGAGCGGCGGGTAGATGACATCGGAGTCCGGATGGCGCTTGCTGCCGAGGACCACGTCCGGATCGCCCGCCCTGATCGCCGCGAGGAAGTGGCTCAGCTGCCGAGCCGGGATGTCGCCGTCGCCGTCGATGAACCCGAGGTAGCGGCCTCTCCCCTGAGCCAGGCCGACGCGCAGCGCGGCTCCCTTGCCCCGGTTCTCCGCCAGCTCGACGATCCGGACCTGGCCGATCCCGGCGATCGACGCCGGACTTCCGTCGGTCGAGCCGTCCGATACCGCGATCACCTCGAAGGTGACCCGCTCGGCCCGGAGAACGCCGACGACGGCTTGCACGTGGGAAGCCAGGCGGCGTCCCGGGTTGTAGAACGGAATGACCAGGCTGAGGTCGATCTCCGCAGGAGGAAGCTCGAAGGTCGCCGTCGCTCGGCACGGCCGCGCGGGAAACCGGCCGCACGACCGCCGCCAAGGCCGGGAGGGACACGGCCACCAGCACGACCCCGCTCGCCGCCAGCATGCAGACGGCGATGGTTTCCATCCCGCCGTGCAGCACGGCCACCAGCACCCATACGAGTGCGACCCCCGCCCAGCTGTACAACGCGGCCACCGAGCGCCGGGCGACGTGGAAGTAGGTGAGCACGCCGATGATGCCGAGGAAGACGGAGGTGAGGGCGATGATCCCGACGACGCTCGCGGCGCCGGCGTACTTCGGGCCGAAGAGCACGTTGACGACTACGCCGGGTATTCCGGCAAGGACCGCGAAGGCCGCGAGCCCGATGGCGGTGACCAGCCCGAGCGTCTCGGTGAGAGTCTTGCCGACGCTGATGCCCGTGCGGCCAGCGGAGACAAGCCGCGGAAAGGCTACTGTCACGAGCGCTCCGGGCAGGAACAGGGCGATATGGCCCGCGATCGCCGCAGCCGCGTAGAGACCCGCAGCGACGGGCGCGAGAAAGTGACGAGCCAGGAATACGTCGATCCCGGTCAGCGTGGTGTACCCGGCGAGCGCGGCGATCGACAGCACGGCGTCGCGCAGGGAGATCCGTATCGGGTCAATTCCCTTGGCGAATACTTCCCTCCTCGCGACCAGGAGGAGGGCCGCGGTAGTGAAGGCCTGGCCGATCACCGTCGCCGCCACCGCGCCCTCCAGCCCGAAGCCCGCCGAGACGAGCAGGGCACCGCTGGCCAGCCGCAGCGCACCGCCGCCGAAGAACGTGGCGACGGCGACGGGCACGAAGCGCAACTCGCCGAGCAGCGCACCCTGCAGGACTGCGGCGACCACCGCGAGGGGGATCCAGACACCAATAGCCAGGTCCGCAAAGGGTGACTTCAGGTTCAAGAAACCATCGATCAGTGGTGAGAGCACCCAGATGGCAACCATCGCCCCGGCGCCCCAGAGCGTGGCCTTCACGGTCAGTCTGCGCAGCGATATCCGTTCTTTGCCCGCGCCGGGGACGACGGCCTGCGTCACGGCGAGCTGCACCGCGCCGAGCGGGACGGCGAGCACAGAAATGACATTCAGAACAGCGCCAAGCGCTCCGTAATACGACGGGCCAAGCAGACGGCTGATCAGGACATGGAATAGGAAATTAAGCCCGTTAACCCCCGTCGTGGCGACCACGATGGACCAGCCACCGCCGCCGAGTAGCCCGGAGGGATGCGCCGATGCGGGCTGCGGCGATGGCGTCCCCTACCCTGGCTGCTCTCCGGCGGGCCGTGCGCCCTCTCTTCGAACGCGACCGGTACCGTTGACGTCACGCGCTCATAGGCGTGCAGCGGCCAGGCTGAGCCCGTCCGCATCGGCTGCCAGGTGGTCGACGACCACCTGGCAGCCCAGGATCGTTCGGACTCGGTTTCTCCGTGACCGTACCAGAGGCATGCTTCACCCCCGCTGGACCGAGCTGCATGAATGATGAAGCTGCCGTTCCCCGTGATGGCTTCAGAGCCCGGCTGGCTTGGGCGCTGAAGTTAGAGCCGACCGTTATCGGGCCGTGAATGTGCGAGCGCCGGGAGTCTGGTGATTACCACCAAGACCATTACCGCCTGGGCCTCCGAAGAACGGATGCCTGAGGACGATGAGGCCCACTTCCCGCGACCTAGACGACGTGAAGCCCTTCGTCGAGATGTAGTCGGCCACGATGTCGTGCAACCCTGGCGTGAGTTCCTTGGCGGTCGGCGAGCACATACCCCTCCCGAGAGGAGGTGGATCGGGCACAGGATCCTTGACCCGGATTGCACCTCTACCTGACCGGCCGGAATACCGCTTCGGCCAGGTCGCTTGCACCATGACTTCGAAGTGCTCGATCCTCTTCCGGCCGTACCTGACAAATTTCCTAGTTAGGAATAGCTCCGTTGCGGACGGGCAGGTTCCATAGCATTCCTAGGAGGCGGTGAGTTCGGCCTGTGGACGAACGAATACGCTCGTGAGAGGCCCGCCGAGAGCGCGGCGCAAGGACACCGAAGACCAGCCGGTTACCGACCTTGCTCATATAATCACCCTTTCTAGAAAATCTGGACTTTTGAGGCACCCCGTAAGCCGCACATAGCGCTCCTTCTTGGACCCGACGTGTAACCATTGCAAAGTGTCCGACTCGATTAGCGAGACTAACACAGAGCGCCGAAGCCGACGGCTTTTTTCGTCAAATGAAATCAAGAGATAGCAGGCAGTGGCTGCGCTGCCGCGCTATTTGGATACCTCGATCATGCGACGACATTTAATTAGAGTACGAAGTTCTGCGTTTCCGCATAAAACGGCCGCAGTCCGGGATGTGCGCATCGCATGTGTTCATGCCGGGAGCGTCGATGCTGGCGGAGAGCATCGACCGGTCCCGGCAACGATGACGACGCCCGCCTGTACTGGTACTACCGCTGGTCCTGGGCGAGGCACTGCACGATCTGCTGCGAGGCGCTGCACGATGCCGGCGACCCGCCCGGCGCGGCGGCCAAGATCGCCGAAGTCCTGGCCGCCCGCTAAGGATCCGATCAGGCGGGGGCGCCGGGCGTCACGGTATACGGGAACCGCCGCGCGAACTGGGCGACGGCGTCTCTTGATCGCCGACCAGAGCTGACGGGCGATCCGCTGAGTCAGGATGGCGGAGCCACCGGGACCACCGGTGGTGGGGGCGGTGACGAACACGCCGTCGGGCCCTGACAGATGTCGGCGCCGCAGGGCCGGACTCGAGCTGCGCGTCGCTGAAATTGCTGTCCATGCTGAGCGCGGCGGCCATGGCCTTCAGCACGTGGAACTCGGCGCTGAAGTTGGCTCCCCGTTCTCGTAGCTGATCTTGTCGAGAATGGCCCGGATAAGGTTGCTCTGCAGCTCTGCCTGGATGACCTCGCTTTCGCCCTGCTATAACATAAGCGAGCACATCCGCAGCGTTCAGGTGATTAATCCCGGCGTGGAACGTGAATCCGTCACTTGTGAAGGTAAAAGGCACATCCACGTCGACTCCATGCAGCGCCGCGATAACGCTCTTTGCGCCCTGAAAGTCCATGACCGAGTAATGGTCGATCCGGACATTCGTGAGGTCTTCCACGGTCCTGATGAGCAGCGAGGGGCCACCGATTTTCTCGGCATTCCACAGTTGCATGGTGCCATGACCCGGTATGTGCACCAGCACGTCGCCGGGAATGGAGACGACACCACCGCCACGACCGTTGGCGTCAAGGTGGACGAGGGCGATGAGGCCGCTGCTCTTGATATCGTTCGCGCCTTCGATCACGCCCGACGAAGTGAGCAGGATGGTCATCCTGCGCCGGAAGGCGGCGGGCACGACCGGCTGGTTGGCGGCGTCCAGCGCGGTGATGCCGGTTATCCCGGCGGACGCTGCTGGCGTAGTGGTTGACAGCCGCGTACCCGGCGACCATGACCCCGGCAGCCAGGACCACCAGAGACAGCACCGAGGCTAAGGTGATGCGCCGTAACCGCCGTGCGCGCTTCCTCTTCCGGCGTGCCGGGCTTCCCCCTTCGGGGCCGCGGGCCTCGTGAGCCTGACGGCTGAAGAAATCGTCTACGGACGAATCAGACATTCGTATTGCCCCCTTGTGGCGGCCACCTACTCAGCGACTCCGGGCGATGGCCCAACACTGATGTGCAATTACTTGACGCATTGCTTCGCCAACTCGGAATAATGTAGCCGAGGCAGCGGCTAGATTCTTAGCCGCAATGCGCGGGGGGCCAGGCAGTTTCCTCTGTTCGAGCGTTTAACGAAACTTTCGAGAGCGGGGGTTTTGTGAACAGCAGCACGCTCTGGAGTGAATTTCGTCGAACCGCATAATTATCCTGCGCTTACGGTGCCGCCGGGTGATTGAGGTGGCCTATGGCCTATTTGCGCGGGCGGGTTGCGGCCTGCTGCTGCGCGGAGCTGGGCCGTCCATGACGTCGCTGGGGGCGCCGTCACGCTGAGCATGGCGACGGGTGCTCCCCGTGGTCTGGGTGCTGGCGGCTGGCTGCGGGCTGGCGGCCGGACTGTACCGGGGCCGCCATCAGCGGGGCAGCTTCGACGAGGTCGTGGCCGTCAGCGTCGCGACGTTCGGCACGGGCGCGCTGCTGGTCCTCCTGACCGCCGTCACGCTGCCCGGCCAGCGCGAGCCGCTGCGGACCGTGGCCGGCGGGACGGTCCTGGCCATGCTGGCCATGCTCGGCGGCCGCCACGTCCTATACGCGGTGCGCCAGCGCGCCCGCGCCGCCGCCCCCGCGCCTCGGCCGTCAGGTCATCGTGTTCGGGGCCGGCGCGGCGGGCGGCCGGCTGGTGCAGAACATGCACCGCCAGCCCAGTTCCGGCTACCAGCCGGTGGCGTTCCTGGACGATGACCCGGCCAAGCGGCGGCTCCGGATGCACGGCGTGCCGGTGCTCGGTGACCGGTCCCGGATGCGGGAGGTCGCGGCCGAGACCGGCGCCACGGTCCTGGTCATCGCCATCGCGCGGCCCAGCGGCCCGCCATCGCGGAGCTGACCGCCGCGGCGGAGGCCTGCGGGCTGGTGCCGAAGGTCATCCCGACCATCGGCGAGCTGCTCAGCGGCACCACCCTCATCGAGGGCGTGCGCGACCCCCGGATCAGCGACCTGCTCGGCCGCTGGCCGGTGAAGACCGACATCGGCGCGGTCAAGGAGTACCTGTCCGGGCAAGCGGATCATGGTCACCGGCGCGGGCGGGTCGATCGGCTCGGAGCTGTGCCGCCAGCTGCACCAGCTCGCCCGGCCGCCTGATCATGCTGGACCGGGACGAGTCCGCCCTGCACGCCATCGAGCTGGACCTGCACGGCCGGGCGCTGCTGGACTCCGACGACACCGTGCTGGCCGACATCCGCGACCCGCGGCGCATCCGCCAGGTCTTCGCGGACTACCAGCCGCGAGATCGTGTTCCACGCGGCGGCGCTCAAGCACCTGCCGCTGCTGGAGCGCTACCCGGCCGAGGCGCTGAAGACGAACGTGTGGGGCACGCTCAACGTGCTGCACGCCGCCCGCGCCGGCGGCGTCGAGCTGCTTCGTCAACATCTCCACCGACAAGGCGGCCGACCCCGTCAGCGTGCTCGGCTACTCCAAGCGCGTGGCCGAGCGGCTGACCGCGCACATGGCCCGCGGCAGGCCGGGCACCTACCTGAGCGTCCGGTTCGGCAACGTGCTCGGCAGCCGGGGCTCGGTCCTGACCGCGCTGACCGCGCAGGTGGCGGCGGGCGGGCCGGTCACGGTGACGCACCCCGAGGTCCGGCGCTACTTCATGACGGCCGACGAGGCCGTGCAGCTGGTGCTGCAGGCCGCGGTCATCGGCCGCAGCGGCGAGGTGCTGGTGCTGGACATGGGCGAGCAGATACGGATCGCCGACATGGCCCGGCGGCTGGTGGCGGCGGTGCCGGGGCAGGTCGACATCGTGTTCACCGGCCTGCGGCCGGGCGAGAAGCTGACCGAGGACCTGCTCAGCGCCGGCGAGCCCGACGTGCGGCCGTGTCATCCCCTGATCCGCCAGGTTCCGGTCTCGCCGCTGGCCCCGCACCTGGTCACCAGCTTGGACGGCCGCGGCCCGGGCCCGGATGCGGGTCGCCCTGGCCCCGGTGCTCGCAGTCCGGCGGCAGCCTCCGGAGAGTGACGTAATTTGAGGCAAGTCCCACCAGCCGCAACCCCCGCTCTGCCGATAGGGTCGCTTACCTAGCGTATATGCATTCTCACGTTCCGTATCCATTCCTATGATCAATGCTGACCGCGCCGACGGAGGATCGAGCATGACCACCGCGTCCGGAGCCGGCCCGACGCTCGCTCGTATACCCGGCTGGTGCGCCGCCGCAAGTGGTGGATCGGCGGCCTGACGCTGCTCGGCCTGGCCGTCGGCATCGGCGCCCCGTTCACCCAAGCCCGGAGTACACGGCCACGGCGCAGATCCTGGTTCAGGGCACGACCGGTCCCACCGCCCTGGCGCAGGCACCGCAGCAGGTCACCCCGACCCAGGTGCAAACCATGCTGCAGCTCGTGACTAGCGCATCCGTACAGCAAGCGGTCCGGCGCAAGCTCGGCAGCGCGCCGCCCGTACAGGCAACCGAAGTCGCACAGACGAACATCATCGCGATCACCGCCGTGGCGCCGGCCGGCGCCGCAGCCCGGATCGCCAACGCTTACGCCTACGTTCGTTGAGACCCAGGAGTCCGCTCCACCGCCATCGCGACTCCGTTCCGAGTCCGCAGCTCCGGCGCAGATCGCGGCGGACACCGCGGAGATCACTAAGCTTCGGCCCAAGGTCGTCCCCGCCCCCAGGTCAACTGCGTTGTGAACCAGCAGGCCGTGCTCCAGCTCCAGCTGAACCAGCTGGAGCTGAACAGCGCCAGTCAGACTACGCCCTCACTGGTCGTGACGCCCGCGGCGCCGCCGCTTTCGCCCAGCTCGCCCAAGCCCGCGCAGGACGCTTTGCTTGGCTTTGTCGCGGGCCTGATCCTGGGCCTGGCCGTGGCGTTCATGCGGGAGAGCCTGGACGATGCGGTGTCGGCCAAGGAGATGGTCGAGCACATCACCAACGCGCCCATGCTGGCCGCAGTGCCGATGGTCACGTCCTGGCGCAAGCGAGACCGCCCGCTGGTGGTGTCTCTGGCCCGGCCCTCGTCGCCGGCCACGGAGGCCTTCCGGTCGCTGCGCACCTCGCTGCAGTTCGCGCGGGCCGAGCATGAGCTTCGCACCATCCTGGTCACCAGCCCGGCGGCGTCCGAGGGCAAGACCTCGACCCTGGCCAACCTGGGCGCCGTATTCGCCCAGGCCGGGCAGAACGTCCTGATGGTCTCCTGCGATCTGCGCAAGCCCCGGCTCGGGCAGTTCTTCGGGATCGACGAGTCGGCAGCCTGACCACCGCCATCCTCGGCGAAGACTCGGTGGAGAACCTGATCTGCCGGGCACCCGGCACCGAGAACCTGTGGCTGCTGCCCAGCGGCCCGACCCCGCCGAACCCGGCCGACTACTCAACGGGGCCCGGTCCCAGCAGATCTTCGCTGGGCTGCGCGGCCGTTCGACCTGATCCTCATCGACAGCCCGCCCATCCTGCCGGTCACCGACGCTGCAGTCCTAGCCAAGGATGCCGACGCGACCTTGCTCGTCGTCGCGGCGTTCCGGACCAAGTCCGGCGACCTGCTGCGGGCCTCCGAGAAGCTGGCCCAGGTCAACGCCCGGGTGGTCGGCGTGGTTCTCAACGAAGCGACCCGGCAGGGCTCGGGCTTCTACAGCGGCTACGGCCGGCAGGGCTACTTCGGCCCGACCAGGTGGGCAGGACTACGCTCCAGCGGACGTCCCGGCGCAGCTGAACGGCAACAGTGCCGCCTCGTCCCGCGGGAGCAGCAACCGCCAGCGACCACCGCAGGCCCCGTTGATGCCGTGACAGGTGACTCACTGAATCCAGTCGCCGGTCGGCTCACGCCAGATGGCTGGCGCTGGAATGTTCCGGATACCGACGATAGATCTGACGGCGGACCTTCGAACGGCTGGCGCCTTTCACTCATCAGGCTCTTCCAGTTTCTTCCGGCCTCTGTCTGCGTCGCGGGACGAGGACGTAGACGGCCTCGAGGATGGGAGCGAGACCTTCCGTCGTCCCCGTGCGAAGTCAAGGAGCTCGGCTACGTCAGCGACGGACTGTAGGGTGTCAGCGTACTCCTCGGCGCCCGCGACATTGACAATGGCGCTTCTGGCGGTATCTCGATCCGGATCGTGAAGAGAATTGTGCCGCGGCCTCCCTTGCCCCTGGATCGCTGGTCTCCAGCGTCTGTACCTTTCTGGGGCATCTCGGCGCCAACTCCAAGGACCTCAGGCGTCCCATGTCCTCCGTCGTCGAAGAGCGCCGCCGAACATGGTGCAACAACGTCGCGCAGCCCTTCGGCATGGGACCAGGACGGACGCGGGGAAGAGCAATCAGCTGCAGCAAGGAGCCTTCCGGTGCCATGTCATCACCCTCGTCCGTAGGCTGACGGTCAGTGACCAGCAGGCCAAGAAGCAGCCAAAAGGCAGCACCGGCGCAGATTTTCACGGTGAGCGACGAATTGCAAGCGACGCCCCCAGCAGCAAGGAACAAAACACCAGCCGCAAGCTGCCACAACACCCGGTCTCTGACCCGTAGAAGCCGCGCCAGCAGCCAAGCCAGCATCACCATCACCCCCGCACCCAGCACCACGCCCAGGACCCGGGAGAGCCGCAGCAGTTCCTGCCACAGGGAGTCATAGCCAGGAGCCGCCCAGCCCCCAGCACCGAGCCCGCCAGCCACGCGTTCCCCGGCGCGTAAACAGTGACCCGGGCGGGCGAACCCCCAGTCCCGTACCGCCCCGCCGAGTTCTGCGCCCCCAGCAGCGCCCCAGGATCCGCGTGGCTGCCCAGCGACCGACCGCCCCCAGCGCCCACGACGGCAGCAGGCCGGCCAGAGCCTGCCCAGCCCGTCCGCGCACGCGCACACCCCCGCCGTCGCCACGGCCCCAGACCCCAGACCGTCCACCCAGCACCGTCACCACCACGGCCCGGACGGTCCGCGAGCAGGAGCACCTTCGACAGCGTCAGCACGCCCCCCGCCGTTCAGCAGGTACCCCCGCACGACGAGTCGCCAGGAGAGCATTCAGCTTCCCGCCGGGCTCACCCGAGCAGCAGCAGCAGCGCCACCCCGAACGCTGTCCCCGCCTCCGCTGGCTGGTTGAAGATCTCCCCGTATACCTCTCGTTACCAGCCGCGTCAGCCGCGGACCGACCCCCCGGCTGGGCGGAGCATTCCGGAGCTGCAGCAGCCAGCGCCGACGCCTCTGCCTTGCCCCTCGCGGGCTCGACCATGTCCGGAGCCGCGTCGCGCCGCCAGTCCGGAGGGGACCGCGACCCGTGCCGCGGCGGCCAGCAGCCGGTCCGGGCTCACGGCTGACAACCAGTAGCCAGTGACGATACATCAGCGCCAACGGCGCCCGCCATCGCCGCCAGGGAGTTCGACTCAGCCAGCGCGCCGTAGAACAACGGGTCACTAGGGCGCCAGACCGTGGACGTCAACATCACCGTGTACACCGCGCCCCAAATGACCAGAAAGGGGAACGGGCCGTGGCTGGCGTTCACCAGGCGTGGCCAGCCGGTTACAAGCACCCAAGTGAGAATGGCCAGGATGATGATCTGCTCGGTGCGGGCACTGCCGGTGACGTAGGGGCCGAACACGGCCAGAGCGGTTAATCGGACCTGCCAGATCGCGCGGCGCTCTGCGGGTGAAACGGGTGCGAAGGTGATCGTCACGAGGGGCCGCCTAAGTGTAGTCGTCTGTGGACGTTACGTTATCAATGCAGGTCAGCCTGTCTTGATAGAGTCCGCTATCGCGCGTACTTTCTCTGTCTGCAGCTTGAGCAATTACGGTGACTTCGCCGAGGATGCGGAGTTAGGTTCCGGCATGGACACACCGGTCAGCGCTGACATCTAGTACCGCTCTCCTTTGTCTCCGCCGACAGCCCAGAGGAACCACGCGGCAGGGAAAGCCGACTACCGTGCCCTCCCTGACCGGTGCCGCTGGGCTGTCCTGTCGCCCGTGTCTACGAAACAATCGCTCCGGCTGGAAATCGCGATTGCATCAGGTCCCGCTCACCTCCCATCCGGTACGCGGAACCTGAGCAACCCCGACGACCAGTTCATCCTCTGCATCGAAGCCCTAGGGGCGTGCATACACGGCACCCCGACGAGGTTGCTGCGTGTTGCGTGGGCATCAGGCCCACAGGCCGCGGGTGTCGTAGACGACCTTGCCCGCCAGCGCCGTGCGCCGGATGGAGCGGAAGCACGAGTGATCGGTGAGCAGCGCGACGATGTCCGCATCGCGCAGGGCGTCGCGGGGTCGGTGAGGAGGACGTTGCCGAGCGCGTCGAGCTCGGCCGGGAGCGCCGTGGCGTGCGGCTCGACGGCGAGACCTTGTTGCCGGGCAGTTCCGCCGCGACCTGGGCCACGATGGCCACCGCCGGGCTGCCGCGCAGGTCCTCGACGTCAGCCTTGAACGACAGGCCGAGGCAGGCGATGCGCGGCTCGCGGAACCGGCGGGAGGCGGCCACGATCTGGGCCGCTGTGCGGCCGGGCATCTGGTCGTTGATGCCGCGGGCGGCGGCGATCAGGGTGGCCTGCTCGGGCGCGGCATCGACGATGAACCAGGGATCCACGGCGATGCAGTGGCCGCCGACGCCCGGTCCCGGCCGCAGGATGTCGACCCGCGGATGGTGGTTGGCCAGCTGGCGGATCTCCCAGACGTCCAGGCCGAGCTGCTGGCAGATCAGCGACAGCTCGTTGGCGTAGGCGATGTTCACGTCCCGGTAGGCGTTCTCGGCCAGCTTGGCCATCTCGGCGCTGGCCGCGTCGGTGATGAGCAGCTCGCCGTGGCAGAACGTCCGGTACAGCCCGGCGGCACGCGCCGCGCAGGCCGGGGTCAGGCCGCCGATCACCCGGTCGTTGGTCGCGATCTCGATCATGATCCGGCCGGGCAGCACGCGCTCGGGGCAGTGCGCCAGGTGCACGTCGGGCGCCTCGTCCCGCCGTGCGGCAGCCGCAGGTCGGGGCGCAGCGAGCCGATCAGCTCGCTGATCCGCCGGGTGGTGCCGGGCGGGACGGTGGACTCCAGGACGATGACCTCGCCGCCGCGCAGCACGGGCGCGATGGCCCGGGCCGCGGCCAGGACGGCGCTCAGGTCGGGCCGGTGGCCGCCGGCGAACGGCGTGGGCACGGCGATGATGTAGGCGCTGGCCGGGGGCATCTCGCGCTGCGCGGTCAGCCGGCCCATGGCCACCGCGCCGCTGACCGCGACGGACAGGTCGGGCTCGGCGAACGGCGCCTCGCCCCGGTTCACCCGCTCCACGATGCCGGGACTGACATCGACGCCGGTGACGTCGAGGCCGCCGGTGGCCAGGCATACCGCCGTCGGCAGGCCGATGTAGCCAAGGCCGACCACGGCGACCGGCAGCGCCCGGTCAGGCGTCGGGTACTCCGGGCGGACGGTCTCGGGGGCGGCCATTTCTTTAACTTAACGTATTCGAACTGCCACGCATTGTGATTCTGCTCGGTAGTATCCAGCACCGTGCATGGGCATCTGGCAACCGCGGCGGCCGCCGCCGTCCTGGCCGCCTTCGTGGCAGTGGCCGAGCCGGTGACCATCCCGCTGCTGCGCCGGGTCGCCGCGATCGACTCGCCGAACGCGCGGTCCTCGCACACCGTCCCCACGCCGCGCGGCGGCGGCGCCCCGATCGCGATCGCCGTGGTGCTTTCGGCCGCGCTGATCCCGGCGGCCACGGCGCTGCTGTTCGGCGCCGCGGTGGCCGTCTTCGCTGCCCTGGGCCTGGCCGACGACCTGCACGGCGCTGCCCGCCCGCGGCCGGCTGGCCATGCAGGCGGCGGCGGGCCTGGCCATCGGCTGGGGGCTGGCCCGCGCGGCCGGCCTGCCCGCGGCCGCGGCCCTCGCCGCCGCGGCGGCCCGCCGTCTGGATCGACCGGCTTCGTCAACGCCTTCAACTTCATGGACGGCGTGAACGGCATCGCCGGCGTGCACGCCCTGATCGGCGGCGCCTGCTACGCCGCCCTCGGCCTCGGGCACGGCGACGGCTGCTGGCCGTCGGCGGCGCCGCGGTCGCGGGCGGCGCGGCGCCTTCCTGCCCTGGAACGCGGCCCGCGCCCGGGTCTTCCTCGGCGATGTGGGCAGCTACGGCCTGGGCGCGGCCCTGGCCGTGCTGGCCGCCTGCGCCGTGCTGATCGCGGGGCTGCCGCCCGAGGCCGCGCTGGGCCCGCTCGCGCTCTACCTGGCCGACACCGGCATGGACCCTGCAGCGCCGGATCCGGGCCGGCGAGCCGTGGCTGCAGGCCCACCGCAGCCACGCCTACCAGCGGCTGACCGACGCGGGCTGGTCGCACCAGCGGGTCACCGCGGTGACCGGCGCCGTGACCGCCGCGCTCAGCCTGCTCGGCGCGGTCAGCCTGACCGGCGACCCCGGCCCGGGCCGCCGCCGACCTGGCCGCGCTGGCCCTGCTCGCCGCCTACCTGCGCGCCCCGCCGGCTCGGCCGCGGGCCCGCGCCGCGGCCGAGCCCGGCCGCGAGAGCGGGAGCGGCCTGACATGCGCACGCTGATCGTCAGCCACTACTTCCCGCCCGAGACCGGCGCCCCGCAGGCCCGGCTGTCCGCGCTGGCCGCCGCGTGGGCGGCGGGCGGGGACGACGTGACCGTGCTGACCGGGATGCCCAACCACCCGACCGGGGTGCTGCCGCCCGAGTACCGCCGCGCGATCCGGCGGCGGGAGCGGCGGGACGGCTACGTGGTGCTGCGCACCTGGCTGTACGCGACGCCGAACGAGGGCTTCGCCCGCAAGACCGCGTCGCACCTGAGCTTCATGCTCTCCAGCGTGCTGCTCGGCTGGCGGGCCAGCGGCCCGGCCGACACCGTGGTGGTGTCCTCGCCCACGTTCTTCTCCATCGCCTCGGCCTGGCTGCTGGCCCGGATCAAGCGCGCCCGGCTCGTCGTCGAGGTCCGCGACCTGTGGCCCGCCATCTTCGTCGAGCTGGGCGTGCTCACCAACCGCCGGGTGATCGGCCTGCTGGAGCGGCTCGAGCTGGCCGCGTACGCCGCCGCCGACGAGGTGGTGGTGGTCAGCGACGGCTTCCGTGCCAACCTGATCGGCCGCGGGGTGCCCGCGGCCAAGGTGCACACCATCCGCAACGGCGTCACCGCGGACCGCTTCGACCCGGCCACCCCGCCCGACCCGTACCTGCGGGCCGGGCTCGGCGCCCGGCCCGACGAGTGCCTGGTCCTGTACGCGGGCACGCACGGCATCTCGCAGGGCCTGCCCGAGGCGGCCGAGGCGGCCGTGCCCGGCCGCGGCCGCCCCGTGCACCTGGCCTTCGTCGGCGAGGGCGCCGACAAGCCCCGGCTGCGGCAGCAGGTGACCGAGCTGGGCCTGGGCAACGTCACCCTCGCGAACGCCATCCCGCCGAACTGGTGCCCGCCCTGCTGGCCACCGCGGACATCCTGCTGGTCACGCTCCGCGATGTGCCGCTGTTCGCGACGTTCATCCCGTCGAAGATGTTCGAGTACCTGGCCGCCGGGCGGCCGGTCATCGGCGCGGTGGCCGGCGAGGCGGCGCAGATCCTGCGGGAGGCCGGCGCGATCGTCGTGCCGCCCGGCGACATCGCCGCGCTGGCCGCGGCGATCAGCGCGCTGGCCGCCGACCCGCGGCGGCGCGGGGCCATGGCCGCGCAGGGCCGCGCCTACGTGGAGCGCTTCTTCGACCGCGGCCGACCTGGCCCGGCAGTACCGCAAGATCCTGGACGACCCGCCGCCGCCGGTCCCTGACGGCGGGCCGCCGGTGAGGCTGGTGGTGACGGGGGGCAGCGGCTTCCTGGGCGGGTTCGTGCTGCGCGAGGCCGCCGGCGCGGTTACGAGGTGGCGGCGCTGGCCCGCAGCCCGGCGGCGGCGCGGCGGTGCGCGCGCTCGGCGCGCGGCCCGTCGCGCGGCGACCTCGCCGCCCGCGGCCCGGCGGCCGCCCGGCGCTGGCGCCGGCCTTCGCTGCGGGGACGTCCTGGTCAACCTGGCGTCGCTCGGCTTCGGGCACGCCCCGGCCATCGTCGCGGCGGCCGAGCGGGCGCAGGTCCGCGGGGCGGTGTTCGTCTCCACCACGGCCGTCACGACCACGCTGCCCGCCGCGACCAAGCGGGTGCGGCTGGCCGCCGAGCAGCGGATCGCGGAGTCCGCCCTGGACTGGACCATCCTGCGGCCGACGATGATCTACGGCGCGCCCGGCGACCGGAACCTGTCCCGGCTGCTGCCGCTGCTGCGCCGGGCACCGGTGCTGCCGGTGCCCGGCGGCGGCCACCTGCAGCAGCCGGTGCACGTGGCCGACGTGGCCCACGCCGTGCTGGCCGCGGCCGAGCGGCCCGGCACCGCCGGGCACGACCTACGACCTGGCCGGGCCGGTGCCGCTGACCTTCGGCGAGCTGCTGCGCACGGCGGGGCAGGCGGTGGGCAGCCGGACCCGGTTCGTCCCGGTGCCGCTGCCGCCGGTGCTGGCCGCGGCCCGCGGCTACGAGCTGGTCAGCCGGCAGCCCCCGGATCCGGGCCGAGCAGGTCCGCCGGCTGGCCGAGGACAAGGCGTTCGCGATCGACGCCGCAGCCCGCGACCTCGGCTTCGCGCCGCGCTCGTTCGCCGACGGGATCCGGCCGAGGCCCGTGCGCGCTGGGCCTGGCGGCATGACGGGCGAGGAACTCGCGCTGCTCGGACGGACCGCCGCGCACCTGCGGCCGGCCCAGTCGCGCACCGGGCCCGGCTGCGCGCCCAGGGCGCCGCCCTGCACCGCTGGCCCGCGACCGGCGGCCGCTGGTCCGGCGGCGCCAGCGCGCCCGGCCGGCCGCCGTGCCGACGCCCGGCTGGCGCCGGCCGGCTGCGCGGCCGGCTGGCCCGCCGATTTCGCCCGCTGGACGCGACCGCGCTGACCGTCACCGCGCCCCGGCACTGGCCGGGCCTGGCCGAGCTGCGGGCGGGCCAGATCCGGCTGCTCGGCATGACCGCCGCCGGCTGGCCGGCCGACTGGCAGCAGCCCGACGCGCCGCAGCTGTGGCGGTTCCACCTGCACTACTGGGACTGGGCCTGGGGCCTGGCCGCCGACCCGGACCGGAGCGCGGCGCGGGCTGTTCGCCGGGCTGTGGCGGTCCTGGCGGGCGTCCTGCGCGTTCGGCGCGGCGACGCGTGGCTGCCCTACCCGGCGGCGCTGCGCGCCTGGTCCTGGTGCGGGCTGTACCGCGACCTGGTGGCCGGGACCGACCTGGCGGGCGAGTTCCGCCGCGAGCTGGCCGCGCACGCCGGGTTCCTGCGCCGCCACCTGGAGTCCGACGTCGGCGGCAACCACCTGATCAAGGACCTGAAGGCGCTGGCCGGGCTGGCCGTCTTCCTCGGCGACGAGCCGCTGCTGCGCCGGGCGCTGCGGCTGCTGACCAGCCAGCTGGCCGTGCAGATGCTGCCCGACGGCGGCCACTACGAGCGCGCCCCGGCCTACCACTGCCAGGTGCTGGCCGACCTCATCGACGTGGCCGACCTGCTCAGCGCGGCCGGGCGGGTGCCCGCGCCGGCACTCACCCTGGCGATCGCCCGGATGCGCCGCTGGCTCGGCGCGGTGCTGACCCCGGACGGCGGCGTGCCGCTGCTGAACGACGGCTACCCGGTGCCCGGCGCCCTGGTCGCCGCGCTGCGGCCCGGCGCCGGCCCCGGCCAGCCCGCTGCTGACGCTGGCCGACACCGGGCTGGTCCGCGGCGCGGCCGGCGGCTGGCACCTGCTCGCCGATGTCGGCGCGCCCTGCCCCGACGAGCTGCCCGCGCACGCCCACGCCGACACGCTCGGCTGCGTGGTACATGTCGACGGAGCCGCTGCTGGTCGACACCGGCACCTCGACCTACGCGGCCGGGCCCGGTCCGCGACTACGAGCGGTCGACCGCCGCGCACAACACGGTCGAGATCGACGGCGCCGACTCCACCGAGGTGTGGGGCGCGTTCCGGGCCGGCCGCCGCGCCCGGGTGTACGGCCGGTCGGCCCGGCCGCCGCCGACGGCATGACCGCCGAGGCCGCGCACGACGGCTACCGCCACCTGCGCCGGCCGGCCGTGCCACCGCCGCCGCTGGTCGCTGACCGAGCGGCGGGCTGCAGGTCGACGACGAGGTGACCGGCGCGGGACGGCATGCGGTCGCGGTCCGCTGGCACCTGCCGCCTGGCGACCGACGTCCGCCTGGCCGACGGCGGGGCCGTCACGCACGGCGGCCGGCGAGTTCGCGGTGACCGTGGCGGGGACGGCCCCGTTCAGGCTGGAGTGTCGAGTCCGGCCCGATGGCCACCGGCTTCCTGCGCACCGCGGCCGCGCCGGTCCTTACCTGCCGGATCGGACGCGGTCCTGCCGGTGCGCCTGACCACCAGCTGGTGCCGGGCGCCAACGACCAGCCGGCCGACGGGAGGCCGCGTGAAGACCGTCGTGCAGCCGATCAAGGGCGGCCCGGTCGAGGTGCTCGACGTGCCCCGGCCGGTCCCCGGCGCCGACCGAGGTGCTGGTCGCGCACGATCGCGTCGGTGATCTCGCCGGGCACCGAGCGGGCGGTCACGGCGCTGGCCCAGTCCAGCCTGCTGGCCAAGGCGCGGGCCCGGCCGGACCTGGTCCGCCAGGTCGCGCGCAAGGCCCGCACCGACGGGCTGGCGCGCCACGGCCCGGGCCGTCCGCGGCCGGCTGGCGCAGGACCTGCCGCTGGGCTACTCGGCGGCCGGCGAGGTGGTCGAGGTCGGGACGGCGGTCACCGGCATCCGGCGCGGGCCAGCTCGTCGCCACCGGCGGCGCGGGCAAGGCCAACCACGCGCAGTTCCAGGCGGTGCCCGGGCTGCTGTGCGCGGTCATCCCGAGGCGGGTCCGGCCCGCCGACGCGGCGTTCACCACGGTGGCGTCGATCGCGCTGCACGGGCTGCGGCTGGCCGAGGCCGGGCCCGGCTCGAAGGTGGTCGTCATCGGGCTCGGCCTGGTCGGGCAGCTCGCCGCCCGGCTGGCCATGGCCGCGGGCTGCGACGTGGCCGGGATCGACCCGGCGCCGCACGCGCGGTCGGTCGCGGCCGGGCTCGGGCGTGCTGGCCCTGGACGAGCTGGGCGACGCGACGACCGGGCGGGTCCTGGACTGGTCGCGGGGCCGCGGCGCGGACGCGGTGCTGGTCTGCGCGGCGAGCAAGTCGTCGGTGCCGGTGCTGCGGGCGCCCGCGCTGTGCCGCGACCGGGCGCCGGTCGTGATCGTCGGCGACATCGGCCTGGACCTGGACCGCACGCCGTTCTATGAGAAGGAGCTGTCGCTGCGGTTCGCGCGCTCCTACGGGCCGGGCCGGTATGACGCCGTCGTACGAGGCCTGGGGCGTGGACTACCCGGCCGGGCAGGTCCGCTGGACCGAGGGCCGGAACTTCGAGGCCGTGCTCGACCTGCTGGCCGCGGGCCGGCTGCAGGTCGCCGACCTGGTCACGCACACCTTCGACATCGGCGACGCGGCCGCGGCCTACCAGCTGATCGAGGAGCGCGCCGAGCCGTACCTGGCCATCCGGATCAGCTACCCGCCGGGCGCCGCCGCGGCCGGCGTGGGGGCGGCGCCGCGGCGGACCGCCGGCGCCCGAGCGCAGCCCGCCGCCGGGCGTGGGCTGGGTCGGGGCGGGCGCGTTCACGGCCGGGACGCTGCTGCCCGCGTTCCGGGCGGCCGGGTTCAGCCGGTTCACCGCGATCGCCTCGGCCAGCGGCGTCAGCGCGCGCCGGGCCGCCGAGCGGCACGGCTTCGCCCGGGCGGTGTCGGGCGGCTTCAACGTCATCGAGGACCCCGACACCGACGTCGTGGTGATCGCCACCCCGCACGACACGCACGCCGAGCTGGCCGCTGGCCCTGCGGGCCGGGCGGCACGTGTGGTGCGAGAAGCCGCTCGCGCTGAGCATGGCCGAGCTGGACCAGGTCGACGGCCGCCTGGCAGGGCTCCGGGCGGCAGCTCGCCATCGGCTTCAACCGGCGCTGGTCCCCCGCCGTGCTGGCCGCCCGGCGCGTGCTGGCCGCGGCCGCCGGGCCGAAGCTGCTGGTCTACCGGGTCGCGGCCGGGCCGGTGCCGGACGGGCACTGGTACCACGACCGGCGGCACGGCGGCCGGCTGCTCGGCGAGGTCTGCCACTTCGTGGACACGGCCCAGGCGCTGATCGGCGCGCAGATCGAGGAGGCGGCCGGCCTGCCCGGCGGCGGCCAGCCGGGCGACGACGCGGCGGTCTCGCTGCGCTTCACCGACGGGTCGCTGGCCACCATCGCGTACGCCAGCGTTCCGGCTCGGGCGGGCAAGGAATGGATCGAGGTGACCACCGGGCGAGCACGGATCGTCATCGACGACTTCCGCCGGGCGACGGCCGACGGCAAGGTCATCTGGAAGGGCGCGCCAGGACAAGGGGCACCGGGCCTGCGCGGCGGCGTTCCGCCCGGCGGTGACCGGCGGGGCGGCGATGCCCACCGAGGAGATGCTGGCCACCATGGCGGCCACGATTATCGGAGCAGCGGGACGGGCCCGTGGCGATGACTGAGATCAGACAGGATGGCACAGCCGACGCAGGTTCGCCAGCTCTTTGATGCCAAGGCCGCGACCTGGTCGGCAAAATACGCGGCAGGCGGTCGCCTCACCCGGCAGGCTAGGCTCAGCTTCACGCAACTGCCGTTCAAGGCCAGGCGGCCGGGCCGCGCGGTGCTGGATCTCGGCCGCGGCTTCGGCGATCTTTCCCGGCACCTGGCGCGGCCCGGAACAGGTGACCGATGGGACATCCCCGTGGGGATGCTGGTGCGCGCTGCGCGGCTGGATCCGCGGTGCAGGTCGGTCGACCCGGCTTGACCCCGCTGGCGGAGGCTGCCGTTTGCGGACATGGCATTCGGCGCGATCGTGGCCCCCAGCGTTCTGGAATACGTCCACGACCCCATTGCGGTCCTGCGGGTGTGCGCCCGTCTGCTGCAGCCTGGCGGTACGCTGCTGTGCACGGTGCCGAATATGCGTCATCCGGTGCGCTGGCTTTTTTTTTTTTTTTTTTTTTTTTTTTTTTTTTTTAAAAAAAAAAAAAAAATTTTAGCGCTGGACAGCTACCTGACCTACCTGAGGGTCTCGCGGCAGCGTCATCCGATCCGGCGGTGGCGCGCAATCGCCGCCCTGGCCGGGCTGGACACTGAAAGCAACCCAGCACCCGGTAACTCGCGCCATGGAGCGCTGCGCATGCTGCTGTCCCGGCGGCCAACATGAGGCATTCCGATGCGCCCCTGAGTATCGCGGTACATCACGATTGGTAATCGCGTATGCTCAGTGCGTGACTTGATCCCGATGGCCAGATCAGCCCTCTTAGCCGCATGCCGCACCTAGCGCCTCATGCCGAGTCTGCGTGAGCCGCCTGGCGTGGCCTGGACGAGAAGCAAGCCCCAAGGGGCAACTTCGCTGGTCAGGCACGGGGAAGCTGATAGCCCGAACAGCGGCGTTCAATATGGCAACCGCCATGACGACCGGACTGGCTGGCGTTATCGTAGCGCGCGCGTTAGGGCCTACGGTGCGCGGCGAGTACGCCGCTATCACGGCATGGTTCGGGATCTCCTGTATCATCGGCCAGATGGGCCTGCCGGCGGCCCTGTGTTCTTACATTTCCAAAGACCCGCGGCGCGCCCGAGAGTATGTAGCGACAGCGCGCTCCAGTGATGTCTCGCCACTGGCTTGATCGCTCTTATGGCCGGACTCTTGCTCGCCTCGCTCATGTCCCGCGGAAACCCGATGGTGGCCGAGGGCTACAGGATTGCGTTCGGCGCCTCAATCGTCACAAACGTCGGAATAGCGTACGGATGCTCGCTTCAGGCTCGTCACTTATTCCAGTGGAATGCCGTCCGTACGATACAGCCCGTACTCAACATGCTGGCCCTGACCGTCCTGTGGTTCCTGAAGATACTCACGCTTAACACCGCCCTACTTATCTTCCCCAGCGCGTTCGCCTTGCAGCTCGCAACGGCCTACTGGTATTGTCGACGAAACGCTCTCGCACCTGGCCATCCGAGCATTCCGCTGCTCGGCCCTCTCGCCGCGTACGGCATCGCGCAGATAGCCGCGCTGACACCCGCCACGCTCAATGCTCAGCTCGACCAGCTTGTGCTCTCACAGACGGTCGCGTCTGCTGACCTTGGCCGATACGCCATCGCCGTGTCGCTGACGTCGCTGCCACTCCCCCTCGTCGCAGCGGTAGGCAACGTCGCGTTCCCACGACTGGCAGCTCAGCAGGGTCGCCACCAGCGCGACCCTTAGGATGCAGCAGCGCGCCATCCTCGCAAGCGCGGGAGTTGCGACCGCCATGCTCGTGCCGCTCGCGCTCACGGCATATTGGCTGATCCCGCTGGTCTTCGGTACCAGTTATCGTGCGGCCGTTCCGATGCTCTGGATCCTTACTCCGGGGGCTATCTTCCTGGCCTGCGGTCAGGTCGCCGGCGATCTGCTGCGCGGCAGGAATCATCCGACGGTGGTCGCATGGGCGCAAGGCCTGGCAGCTATTTTTACCGTCGTGCTCCTTATTGCCCTTCTGCCAGTTGTCGGAGTCTATGGTGCGGCAATCGCCTCAACCGTCGCGTACGGACTGGCCCTGGGCGAGTTTTGTCTTCATTCACTATGGCACTTGCCACGTCATGCCCGGGGGTCGGGCTGGGTTACCAATACCGCCGAGACGGCCATGGGAGACCAATGAACAGTTCATTACTTTTAGTATTGAGCGCATGTTCCGCCGTCGGCGCCCCGGACAGATCACGGACTCGCACCAAAGACCACGGATAGGAAGAAATGGCCAGAGGATTTCGCTCCTCCCGACCGCCTCGTCGACGCCGCGGAGATAGGGGCTGTCTCCTTCCGGGTGCGCAACTACCCGCACATCGGCTCGGCGAGCACGCCCGCCACGTGGGTCAGCGCCCTCGTCCTGTTCGTGACAGTCCTCATCTCACTCGCCCACAAGGGTCGCTCAGACCCACCGGCGCAGATTAGGATGCGCTGCATTCGATGCCGCCTGTCTGGCTTCTGATGAGGTGTTGCAGGGCGTCCGCAATCGCATCCGGTGACGGTCCCAGGGACACGCCGGGGAGCGCATCGGGGACGGGAAGCCTCGGCCGGATTCCGGTCCGGGCCCGCGCGCAACAGCGCGAGGGCCGCCTGGCAGAGACCAGCGCATGAATCCCGCCGTCATGGTCGTGCAGAACAGGTTCCGCCGTATCGAGTGCCGTTCTTTCGGTTTCTCTCCGGCGAACTGACTAGCCACGGCCTCGATCTCGGGTGGTCTCGTCGACCGCGCTGCCAGCGACAGCGGAGCTCGGCTTTCAGCATCGGCGCGTGCCGACGTCACGGTACGGTCGCCCCGCCCTGGAGATCGCTTACCGCGAGCGGCCAGCCGCATTAGTACTGCCGCATAGCGGCCGCGTTGCCCCGGTAGCGGCCGCTACACGGCTGACGCAGGCCCATCGGCGAAAGCAACTGTTCTGGGGCATGGGACTGGCGCGCCGCTACGGCATGGCGGCGGAGCGTGATCGCCGCCCGGCGGCGGAGGCTGTCCGGCGCCTGATGCTTTCCACCTGTGATCACTACCTGAGCTACCAGAACTCAGCACCATGAGCCTGCTGGACAGCGGATATGACTTGGGTCGGATCACTACGCTCAACAACGCCGTCGAGCCGCTCGCCACCCGCGAGCAGGCAATGGCAGTATGCCGTGTCCCGCTTCAGATTCTGTTCATCGCATCGCTCGTCGAGGACAAAGAGCCGCTCGCCGCGGTGAAATCGTTGACCGGCTTCGGCTGAGGACTCCAGGCGCGACGCTTCACATTGTCGGTGACGGCCCACTGCGGTCCCGGTGCCAGCAGGCCGCGGCTGAGCGAGAGTGGGTCCATTACCACGGGGCCAAGCGAGGAGAGCGCCTGCGAGGGCTGGCCCTGGCCTCCGACTTCGCCCTCATTCCCGGGCGTGTCGGACTGGCCGTCTTGGAAATGGCGAGCGCGGGACTCCCCCTCGCAACATTGGCCGATTCGCTACACGGCGCCGAGATTGCCTACCTCAAAGATGGAATCAACGGCCTCTTGCTGAGCCGGGACATAGATACCGCCGCCGGAAGGCTCGCAGCGCTGCTAGCAGACCGGCCGACCATGGAGCGCATGCGGAATGAGGCACTAATGACCGCTGAGAAAAACACGATCCGGAGCATGGCGGTGAATTTCGCTGACTGGGCCGACTACAAGCCTCTAGCGGCCTGCCACGGATTACGGAGACGGGCGAGCGAAGACGTCGGGACGGAAGCCAGGATCCAACTGGAGCGTGAGCGAGCCGTCAGGGCCGGGCGCAGTAGAGGTGGTAACCGTGTGCGGCCAGCAGGCTGGCGACCGGCCTTCCGGTCCGCTGCCGACCGCCTGCATCGACGTCGCGTTCCATTCGAGCTGGATGAGCTTGACCCGGTGCTCGGACAGGGCCTGCTCGCACCCGCGCAGCACGTCGATTGCGAAAGCCTTCCACGTCCACTTTCATGCTGGCCACGGTGCGGTTGCCGATGATCGAGTCGATCGCGAGCATGGTGACCTCGACGCCGCCGGCGCACTCGAGTCGGTTCACGCAGTCGCGGCCGCTCGTGAACCGGGCGACCCCCGCGTGGCCCCTGCCGCCGACTCGGATGGTCTTGATCGGGTACCCGTTGAGCGCGACGTTCTCCTCCAGCAGGGCGAACGTGTCCTCGGCTGGCTCTAGGGCTATGACCTCTGCACCCAGTTCTGCGGCCCAGATGGCATAGATCTCGACGTTTGAGCCGACATCGATAAAGAGGTCACCGGGCCGGGAGGCTATTTCGCCAAGTGAGCATCTCCCCGGGTGGTCCGGAGGATTGGCATAGACGACCCGCGACGCACAGGTGCGGTGCAAATCTGCCTCCACCACTACTTTTCACCTAAGCGCGCAAGGGTTCGCCGATGCAGTACCCTCCCCCGGGCCTGGAAGCCAGTAGCGCGCAACACGGCCCTGGTGCGCCTCTCCATCATTCGACGGATGTTCCCAGACAAACTTCAGGACGTTCCTAGCGATCGATGGCACTCGCCCTTATGGTCACCCGCAGATCATACGACGCTACTTTTGCGTTAGAGACGGTTTTCGCAAAAGCCTAGATGCTCACTGACGGTAGCCGTATAAGCTCAACCGCGTGACAACAGTATTAAGGACCGCAGTCATCCCCCGCGGCATACGCGGGCGCAGTTTCGGCCACTGGACGCCCCGGTACATCCGTGCCCGAATGCGCCAGGCCCTCTACCAGCGGGCGCAGCCCGACGCCCCGTGGCTCACCCCCGAAGCCATCAGGCTGCTGGACTCGATGCTGCGATCGTCAGACATCTGTGCCGAGTTCGGCTCCGGCCGGTCGACCTTATGGCTGGCCCGGCGGTGCGCGCACCTGACCAGCGTTGAACACGACGAGCAGTGGCATGCGAAGGTATCACGAACCATCGCCGCCGAGGGGATCACCAACGTTCGATATCTGTGCCATCTGCGCGAAGAGCCCGATGCGACGGGGTACCGGAGCACCTATGCCGCAGTAGCGCAATCGCTCCGCGACGAGAGCATCGACGTCGCACTCGTCGACGGACTATACCGGGACTACGTCACACTGGCCCTGCTGCCGAAGATCAGACCGGGCGGCCTCATCGTCATCGACAACGTGAACCGGTACCTCCCGTCCCTGACGACTTCCCCAGGCTCGATACGGCCGCCAGCGGCCCGCGACGGCCACATGGGAGCAGGTAGCCACGGCTCTTGCCCCATGGCGACAGATCTGGACCAGCAGCGGCGTCTGGGACACGGCGATCTTCGTGAAGGCGCTGAAGGCTGGGCGCCGCCAGTCAGGCGGCAACGCGTGAACGAAACCCCTATGTACACCGACGGCTGCTACCTATCGAAGAACCCCGGGTGGCATGAACACGATGCCGCCTGGAAGGCATCTCAGGTGCTGGCATTCCTCGATGACCGAAAATTGCGGCCCGAGTCCATCGTGGACATCGGCTGCGGAACCGGTGGCGTGCTGGAGGTGATCGCCAGCATCTGGCAGGGAACGCGGCTTGCCGGCTACGACCCGTCGCCGGATGCGATAAGGATGTTCAGGCGTTCCAGCAGGATCGCGCTCAACGTTGGTACTCCGCTGGACGTTCGCGAGCACTACGACCTGCTGCTGAGCCTCGACGTCTTCGAGCACATCGAGGACTACATCGGCTTCCTCCGGTCGCTACGGCCGATAGCCGACTGGTTCATGTTCCACATCCCGCTCGATACGTCAGCTCAGTCGGTCATACGGGAGAGGCCGCTGCTTGCGGCACGGTCTACCGTCGGGCATCTGCATTACTTCACGCGCGGTACCGCGCTGGCCAGTCTTGAAACGGCCGGATTCAAGATCGTATGCGATAAACTCCTGTTTCCCAATACGTTGCCCAATAGGCGCACGAAGACGCGCATCGCCAATATTCCGCGCAATCTGGGCCAGCATTTCAGGCCTGAGCTGTCGGCACGAATCCTTGGTGGATCCACGCTTCTGGTGCTGGCGTCGGTGCCGCCGGCCGAGAAACGACTACGCCACGTCCGGGTGGCAGCTGATGACCGGCCCAGATCACCGCGCTCTCCCTGCGGTGCGCGTCCTCCTCGTGGCCGACCTGCGCAGCCCGCACACGTGGGGCTGGGTCAACGCGGTCAAGTCGGCGGGCGTCGCGGTTCATGGCACCGATGGCCGACCATGGCCCGATCATCCGCCATCGGGCGGCGGCGGCGCGCATCCGCAACGGTCTAGGGCAGTGGCTTCGGGCGTTCGCCGGGGCCACGCCGAGACGGCTGGAGGTGCTGAACAGGGTCCGCCAGATACAGGGACCGCTGCTGGCTCCGGTCAAGGGTCATCGGCTTCGCCGCGTCGTCAGGGAGGTTAGGCCGGATGTCGTCCATGCCATGCGCATCCCCTACGAAGCCGTGGCTGCCCTGGCCGCGTGTCCCCCTGCCGTGCCGCTGGCCGTGTCGATCTGGGGCAACGACCTGACCCACGAGGCGGCCATGAGCCGTCCGACCGGACGGGCTACGCGTCGGGTCCTGGCGAGGGCTGAGCTAGTGTTCGCCGACTGCCAGCGCGACATTGACCTAGCGAGGATCTGGGGAATGCGGCTAGGGACTGCCACGGCCGTTCTGCCTGGCGGAGGCGGCATCGACCTAGCGCGCATGACCGACGACGACCTTGCCCTAACACCACAGCTCGCCCAGCTGCTGGGCTCAGGTCACCGCCTTGTCATCAATTCTCGCGGGCGTCGTCTTTATGTACGCAACGAGATCCTGATCGAAGCGCTATCCCTTCTAGGGGATCATCTCGATCCCGGCGTTCGCGTGGTGTTCGTTGGCTCCGCCCACGATGAGGCGTTGCGGCGATCTATCCATAGCCGTCGACTGGCGGACCAGGTCATCCTTACCGAGAAATGCTCGCGTGATGAAGTGCTCTATCTCCTGCGCCGAGCCGAGCTGAGTGTCTCGATCACCGATCGGGACGGGATGCCGAACAGCCTTCTTGAGGCCATGGCGGCAGGTGCCGTCCCGGTCTGCGGCGACCTGCCGTCAATCCGGGAATGGATCGAGCACGGCAAGAATGGCTTCCTGGCCACGTACGACGATCCAGAGGCGGTCGCCGCTGCCCTCCGGCTCGCCCTAGGCCTGTCCGATACGGAGCGCAGCGCGATCCAGGCAGCGAACCGCTATGTCATCGCCGCTCGGGCCGAGCGATGTGCTACCGGAAGACAGGCGGCCGAGATATATAGCCAATTGCTGCAGTCCCGCCCGGAACAGAACAGGAATGTCGGATCGATGAGCAGGCGATGACCCACGCAGCCGCGCTCCGCCGTAGATATCACGCAACGATCGCGTAAGTAACCTAAAGTTATCGAGGCGGTTTGGTCATAGAAGGCGGTTCCCGCTCGACCCTGAAGGCCAGAGCGGGCCGGGCGGCTGGCACAATCGTCTCCATGTCGGCGAGCACTGCGGGACCAGCCCGGTGAGTGTATCAAGACACGCCGGCGGCCGGGTTCCGGTGCCCCGGCCGGATCGCGGCGACCACCAGTCCTTCGATACCAGCGTCGCGCACGTCGCACGGGTGTACGACTACTGGCTGGGCGGCAAGGACAACTTCGCCGTGGACCGGGCCGCCGGGGACCGGGCCATCGAGGCCTGGCCCGAGATCGTGTTCTCGGTCCGGGCCAACCGGGCGTTCCTGGCCCGGGTGGTGCGGTACCTGGCGGGCGAGGCGGGGATCCGGCAGTTCCTCGACATCGGCACCGGAATCCCGTCGTCCAACAACACCCACGAGGTCGCCCAGGACGTCGCCTCCGGCACCAAGGTGGTGTACGTCGACAACGACCCGACGGTGCTGGCGCACGCCCGCGCGCTGCTGACCAGCGGGCCGCGGGGCGTGACGGACTATATCGACGCTGACCTGCGCGACACCGGCAAGATCCTGGACGGCGCGGCCCGGACCCTGGACTTCACGCAGCCGGTGGCGATCACGCTGATGGCGATCGTGCACCTGATCGGCGACGAGGACGACCCGTACGGCGTCATCGCCCGGCTGCTGAGCGCGGTGCCGCCGGGCAGCTACCTGGCCATGTCGCACATCGCCTCGGACATCAACGTGGCGGCGGTGTCGGAGGCGGGCAGCCGGGTCAGCCAGTTCATCCAGCAGCAGCAGACCTACCGCACCCACGATCAGGTGCTGCGCTTCTTCGACGGGCTGGACCTGGTGGAGCCGGGCCTGGCCAAGGTCCAGGAATGGCGGCCCGACAGCGAGCTTGAGGCCAAGGCGCCAGCCGCGCTGTGGGGCGGAGTCGGCCGGAAGGCCTGATGCCCAAGGCCGAATGCCCAAGGCCGAGCGAGCGGATTGTGCCGACCTCGCCGGCTTGCCGTTTCTGCTTGCCGCGACCCTAGGTAGCCGATAGCGTTCCTGCGGCTACTGACAGTCACTTCGCGAGACTGAGCGGCAGGCGGTGAAGGGTGGTACACAGGTCGGCGGAACGGGGGGCGGTGCGCCTGGCCGTAGCTGGCTCGCCTGGGCGCGCGGCGGCCATCGCCGCGCTCGCCGCGACCGCCACGGTGCTGCTGGTCTTCGAGTACCAGTTCCGGCACATCGAGGCGGTGGCGGCCTCGGCGATGATCGGCCTGACGACCCCGACGCTGGCCGCGACGAAGGCGCCCATCATCTGGTTCGGGCTCGGCCAGCCGGGCGCGTTCGGGCTGGTCATCACGCCGGATTGCAGCTCCGCCTTATTGCTCGTCCCGCTGTGCCTGCTGGGCATCGGGCTGATGATCCCGCGCCGGCTGCACGCGGGCCGGGTCGCCGGGGGCCTGGGCGGCGCGGCGGTGCTGCTGGTCGGCGGGAACATGGCGCGGATCGGGGTCATCGCGGTGGCGGTCCGGATCGCCGGGCTGGGGCTGGGCTACCAGGTCGGGCACCTGATCATCGGCTCGCTGGTGAGCATCATCTGCATCGCGGCCAGCCTGGTGTTCCTGGCCTGGGCCATCACCTCCCCGTGGCGGAACCGGGCGGGCCGGGAGGCCGGCGCGGGGCCGGGCGGGCCGGCGCTGGCTCACCCGGAGTGAACCGAGAGGGTCGATGATCGTGAACAGTCAGGTCGTTCAGGTGGGCATCGCGCTGGCCCAGGCGCTCGCGCTGATCATGAGCTCGGCGTTCGTCTTGTACGTCGCGATCATCATCTGGCCGTTCCTGCGGCACCGGCCGGCGTCGCCGGGCGACGGCTCGGCATTCCGCTGGCACATCTTCGTGCCTGCGCTGAACGAGGAACTGGTCATCGGCGACACCGTCGACTACCTGCGGGCCACGTTCCCGGCCACGCACATCTGGCTGATCGACGACGCCAGCGACGACGCGACCGGGGTGATCGCCCGGGCCATGGCGTGGAGCGACCCGCACGTGCACCTGGTCTCGCGCTGCTTACCGGCGGCGCGGACTGGCAAGGGCGACGCGCTCAACTCGGCCTACGCGGCGCTGAACGAGTGGCTGCCGGCTGACGCCGACCGGAGCGCGATCATCATCGGGGTGGTCGACGCGGACGGCCGCCCGGCCGCCAACTGCCTGGATGTCTGCGCGGGCGGCAAGCTGTTCGGCGACGCCAGGGTCGGCTCGGTGCAGGTGCAGGTCCGCATGCTCAACCGCGACGACGCCCGCCCGTTCCCGGACCGGGGCTGGCTGGTCAACGCGCTGGGCCACCTGCTGGTGCGCATGCAGGACCTGGAGTTCCGGGTGGCCATCTCGGCGATCCAGGAGACACGGGTCCTGACCAGGACCGTGGGCCTGGGCGGCAACGGCCAGTTCAGCCGGCTGTCGGCGCTGGACACGGTGACCAGCGAGGCGGGCCCCTGGCGCGGCGCGCTGCTCGAGGATTACGAGCTCAGCCTGCACCTGATGCTGGCCGGCCACCGCAACGAGTACACGCAGGACACCTACGTCGACCAGGAGGCACTGCCGGGCCTGGGACGGCTGGTGCGGCAGCGGACCCGGTGGGGCCAGGGCACCATGCAGTGCGGCCGCTACCTGCGCCGGCTGTGGGCCTCGCGGCACGTGTCCACGATCGGGGCCCTGGAGGCGAGCTACTACCTGTTCCAGCCGTGGATGCAGGTCGTGGGCACGCTGATCTACCCGATCCCGATCGCGGTGTTCCTGGCCAACTACGCCGCCGGACCGGCCCAGATGCGGGCCTGGGTGATCTCGGGCGGCTGGATGCTGGTCCTGCTCTACTGCGCGTTCGGCCTGGGCCCGTTCGTGTTCATGGGCCCGCTGTACCGGCGGCGCTGCGAGCCGGGCCTGGGACTGGCCCGCTCGATGGGCCTCGGCCTGGCCTACTCGGCCTACGTGCTCATCTTCTACGTCACGTCATGGCGGGCGCTCAGCCGGATTCTGCGCCACCGCGGCGAATGGACCAAGACTCCGCGCAACGCGGCGGCGGGGCTGGGACTCGCCCTGGACTCGCCGGCGCATGCCGGCGGCATGCAGGTAATCAGAGAGATTATGGGGGAAAACTCATGAGCAAGGCAGTCCGTGCCCTTATCCGGGTGACCGGGGCGGCCGCAGCCGCCGGGGGGCTGGTCCTGGCCGCGGCGCTGCCCGCGGCCGCCGCGTCGCCCAACCGGGCCTACGCGGCCTCGGCCTCGGGGCTGGTCAGCCAGAGCCCGCTGGGCGAGGCGACCTTCCCGGGCACGTCCCCGGTGACCATCGCTAGCGCGAGCATCACCGGCCTGCTCACCACCGGGGTGGCGACCGCCACGGCGGGGCCGACCAGCGCATCGGAGACGGTGAACGGCATCCGCGGGATCCTGTCGGTGCTGGCCCGCCTCACGGCCAGCTCGGTGACGTCGTCGTGCAGCTTCAATACCAATACCGGCCTGGTGACCGGGACGGCCGGCATCACCAACGGCCAGGTGACCCGGCCCGGCCGCCCAACCACGACGCTGGCCGCCAACCCGGCCGCGAACACCAAGATCACCCTGGCCGGGCTGGCCACGATCACCCTGAACCGGCAGACCAAGGCGTCCGACGGCACGCTGACCGTGACCGCCATCTTCGTCTCGCTGCTCGGCAGCACGCAGCGGCTGTCGCTCGGGGTGTCGGTCTGCAACGCCGCCAGCCTGGCGCCGGTGCCGATCCTGCCGGGGATGGCCCTGCCGGCCACCCTGGGCGGGCTGGTGCTCCTGCTGGCGGCCGGGGCCGCCTACCAGCTCAGCCGCCGTCGCCGCCTGGCGCTCGCCAAGTAACCAGTCCGTCCGGCTAGCCGGCAGCCAGCTCGAGCCGACTAGCCAGCTCGCGCACCTGCCCTCGTCACTTAGGGCAGGTGCGCGGGCAGCCCGAACGCCGGGAACAGGGCGGCGGTGTCCAGGAACACGTTCATCCCCGTGATCCGCCCGCCCGTGATCTCCAGCACCTGAAGCGCCCACGGCGCGTGCCCCCCGGCCGGGTCCACCCGGTACTGGCCGAACGCCGGCGCCCCGGAGGCGGCCACCGGCAGCAGCCGGGAGCCCTCGCACTCCGCGCCGGGACCGGTCATCCAGGCGCAGATGTCCTCCGCTCCCCGCAGCCACATCGCGTACGGCGGCATGGACTGGACCGCGTCCTCGTGCAGCAGCCGGACCAGCGCCGTCATGTCGTAGCGCTCGAAGGCCTCCACGTACTGGGCCAGCAGCTCGGCCTGATCCGCGCCGGGCTCGTCGGGCCGGTCCTCCTCCGGCAGCGCGGCCAGCGTGGCCCTGGCCCGCTGCAGCGCGCTGTTCACCGCGGGCACGCTGGTGCCCAGCAGCTCGGCCGTCTCCGCGGCCTGGAAGCGCAGCACCTCGCACAGGATCAGCGCGGCCCGCTGCCGTGGCGGCAGGTGCTGGAGCGCGGTCACGAAGGCCAGCCTGATCGTCTCCCGCGCCACGGCCACCTCGGCCGGGTCGCTGTCCTCGGGCAGGATGCGCTCGTCGGCGATCGGCGACACCCAGCTGTGCTCGGGCAGCACGTTGCTCAGGTAGGACGGGTCCGGCGGGCACGACGGGCCGAGCTCCATGGGCCGGGCCCGGCGGCCGCGGCCGCGCAGCATGTCCAGGCAGACGTTGGTGGCGATGCGGTACAGCCAGGACCGCACGCTGGACCGGCCCTCGAACCGTGCGGCGGCCTGCCACGCCCGCAGCAGCGTGTCCTGGACGGCGTCCTCGGCCTCGAAGGCCGAGCCGAGCATGCGATAGCAGTAGCCGGTCAGCTCGCGGCGGTAGACCTCCAGCCCCTCGGGGTGGATATCCGCTGCGCTGACGGGGTCCCTGACGCTGTCTGTGTCGGTAGTCGCAGCCATGGCACCCGAGTGTACGAGCCGCCGCTGACAGTCTCCGGGACTGCGACATAAGCCCTCTGCGGAGGCGGTAGAACCGGCTTGCCGGGTCTTAGCCCGAGAAGAGGGGCTATTCAGTGAGATTGCACGGAGGCGTAAGCTACCCGCAAGACCACAGCAGTGGCGCCATCCGGCCAATCGGACATGCGGCCGGTGGGGGGAGGTCTGCGATTTCGGTGTGGCAGGCAAGGCGGCGCCTGCAGCGGCTTGAGCAAGAAGTTGCGGAGGCCAGGGCGGCCCAGGTCGTCCTTCAGCAGCGGGTGGAGATGTTCGAGAAAATCGCTGCCGCGGCCGGCGTGTCCATTACGGACGCCGGCCCAGGCCAGCCTTCCCCGTCGGCTAACTCATCCCAGCCGGTGCCGCCCACCCTGCTGGCCGCGGCCTCGGAGCCGGGCCGCGACGGGTCCCCGGTGCGCCTGGCCGTGGAGGGCAGTGACGTCATCGCGGTGATCGGCGACGAGGGCGGCGACCCGCGCGAGTGGTGGGCCGTGATCCGCCGGCTGGGCTCGGGCGCGTCATGATCCGCATCGAGCGGGTCACCCTGCCGTCGGGCCTGCGCGCCGTCGCGCGCCGGGACGACGGCGGCAACCTGGTCATCTACGTGGCGGCCGAGCTGGACAGCCGGCAGCAGCGCGCGGCGGTGCTGGAGGCGGTCCGCGCGTCGCGGCGGGCGGGCTGGCGGGCCGCGCTGCCGATCTGGATCGGGCTGGCGGCCGGGCTCCGGTTCTGGCTGCGGCGGCTCCAGTCGCTCGTCCGGGCCCAGCCCGCCGGGTGGGCGACGGGCGTCGGCGCGGTCGCGGCCGGCGCCGTGGTGGCCGCGGTCCTGCTGACCTCGCCGGGCTCGCACAGCCCGTTAGCGTCCGGCGGGCCGACCGGCGTCTCCACCAGCGGCCCGGCCGGCCAGGGCCAGCCGGGCGGACGCGGGCATGGCCGGCGGCACGTGCAGCCGGTGGCGGCGAACTCGTCGGGGCCGGCGTCGGGCGGCCCTCAGCCTGGCAGCACCTCGCCAGGTCCCGGTCACAGCTCCCCCGCGCCCGGCCGGTCGCACACCGCACCGACCTCGTCCAGCCCGCCGCCGGGGCACTCGTCGACGCCGACGCCCAATCCGAGCCGGTCCTCGACGCCGGCACCGACGCCCACCCCGACTCCGACGCCCAAGCCAACCCCGACCCCTAAGCCGACGCCGAAGCCCTCACCCAAGCCGTCGAAGAGCGGTCACTGCATCATCATCCTGGGCATCGTGGTCTGCCTCAGCCTCTAGCCCGGAACGCACTGCCCGTCTACGGCATGCCCGGCGCACATGCCGGGCGCGCATGCCCACCGGGCGGGCGGCGGGCATGCGCGACCTGCGCGCGGCGGGTCAGGCCCGGCGGCGCGTCTGCTCGCCGGGCTCATCGGCCTGCTCGTCCTGCTGCTCGCGCCAGTTGCGAGCCAGCGCGATCAGCCCGCGCACGACGTCGGGCGGCAGCCCGGGAACCTCGGCGATGTGCTGGAGGGTCGGGTCGTCGTAGTGGGGCACGCTGGCGCCGCCCGCCGCGACCACCGGCTCGGCGCCGGCCAGTACCTGGCGGCACGAGCCCGGTGCCCACTGCAGGTGGTTGTCGAGCGCGCCCAGCGTGCTGGCCGACACCCGGCGGCCCGTCTCGACCTTGCCCAGCGTCCGCTCGGTGACTCCCGTGGCCACCGCGAGCGAGCGGCGGTCCCGCATGCCGAGGGCGATGCGCCTTGCCACGACGTAGTCACCTAGTCGCTGCCAGTCCTCATCTGCCATGACGTCAGTATGCCGGAAGAGGCAGGAAGAATCCAGTTACTTGCTTCCTATGACTTGACATACCTTCCGATTCTTTCCTACTCTTACGGCATGTTAGTAGCTCGGACAGCTGCCGGGGGGGCCGCCGTGCCGCAGGTTGAAGACATGGTGACGGCGCTGTACGGGTCCCAGTACCGCTCGCTCGTCCGGCTGGCGGTGCTGCTCCTCGGGGGGGACGTGCGCGCGGCGGAGGAGATCGCTCAGGCCTCCTTCGTCGCGCTGCACGGTGCCTGGCCCCGGCCCCGGGACCGGGACGCCGCGGTCGCCTTCCTGCGCCGCGCGGTGGTCAGCCGCTCCCGCCAGCTGCGCCGCCCCGGCCCCATGAGCGACCCGACGACCGCGACGAACGGATCCGCGGCGACTACGACGGCCGCGACCACGACGACCGCGACCACGACGAACGGGCCCGCGACGACCGGGCCCGCGACGCCGGCCCGCAGGCCGCCGACCCGCGGATCATGACCGCCGTCCGCGCGCTGCCGTGCCGCCAGCGGGAGGCCGTGGTGCTCCGGCTGTTCCTGGACCTGGCCGACGGCCAGGCCGCGGCGGCCATGGGCGTCACCACCGGCGCCCTGCGCGACCACGCCGCCCGGGCCATGACCGCGCTGCGCCCCGTCCTCTAGCCCCGTCCACTAACCCCGCCCTCTAACCCGTCCGCTCAGCCCCGTCCGCTCAGCCCCGTGCGCCAGCCCGCACCCGGGCCCGCGGCCGTCGCCGGCAGTAGGCTCTCGCCGTGCAACCAGCGCGCCAGCGGCGCCAGCGGCGCCCCGCCGGGCTGCTCGAACCGTGGTTCGCGCCCTTCGCGCTCGTCAACGGGGCCGCCGTCGGCATCACCCCGATCCTGCTGCCCGTCGTGGCCGCCCGGCACGGCCTGGGCCACGTCGGCATCGTGATGGGCGCGTTCAACCTCGGCGCCTTCGCCGCGCCGCTCATCGGCAGCCTGGCCGACCAACGGCACGCCTACCGCGCCCTGGCCACCGCCTGCGCCGCCGTCACGGCCGTCTCGCTGTGGCTGTTCCCGCTGGCCGGCAACGCCCTCCAGGTCCTGCTGGCGCTGGGCGACGGCGCCGGGTTCGCCGGCGCGGTCACGATCGCCAACCTGCTCGTCGTCGAGCGACACCCGCGGGCCGAGTGGAACCAGCGCCTGGGCTGGCTGGAGACCGCGCTGTCCGTCGGCCAGGGCGGAGCGCTGTTCCTGTCCGCCTGGCTCAGCGGGCTCAGCCCCAAGGACGGGCTGCTGATCGGCGCGCTGGTGCCCGCCGCCGCCATCCCGCTGGCCCTGCTGCTCATCCCCCGGATGCCCGCCGGCCGCGCGGCCCCGCCCGAGCCCGCCAGCCCGGGCCCCGGCCACCACCTGGCCTCCATCGGGCACGTCGGCGAGTGGGGCCCGGCCAGCCCGTCCCGCGTGCACCGGACCCGGGTGTGGTCGCGGGAGCGACTGACCGGCGTCACCGGCCTGCTGCGCGGCGGCCTGGGCTGGATGCTGGCCGCCTGGCTGCCCGCCTACGCCGGCTCGGCCATCATCTTCTCGCTGTACCCCGTGCTGTTCCGGCAGGCCTTCGGCATCGCCACCGCCACCTCCGCGCTGGCCTTCGCGGTCATCGTGTTCGTCAGCCTGCCGCTGTTCGTCCTGGCCGGCCGGGCCAGCCAGCGCTTCGGGCCGGCGCCCGTCATCGCGGCCGCCTACATCGGGCGCATCATCCTGCTCACCGCGCTGGCCGCGTTCGCCGCCGCCGGGCACGTCCCGGCCGCGGCGCCGCTGGCCGCCTTCGCCGGCATCATGTTCGCGTGGTCATTCCTCAGCGTCGCCTCGCCGGGGCTGGCCGGGCAGCTCAGGCCCGACGCCGAAGGTGACGCTCAGGGCCTGCTCAACGCGTGCAGCGGCCTGGCCGGCCTGCTCGGCTCGGTCACCGGCGGCGTGGCCGCCGACCTGTGGGGCTACCCGGCCGCGCTGGCCATCGGCGCCGGGGCCACCGCGGCCGGCCTGGCCATCTTCGCGGTCACGCTGCTGCGCAGGCGACCGGCCCCCGCCGCAGTGCCCGGCTAGGCACCACACCGGGCCGCCGGACCGCGCCGGAGCCCGTACCTCCTTGTTATTGGCTCCCTAACAAGGGTCCTCAGGGCCACAGCCGCTTGGTCGCCAGCTCGGCGCCCGCGGCGAGGGCAGCGAGCTTGGCCCACGCGATCTGGGGATGCACCCGGCCGCCGAGCCCGCAGTCGGTCGAAGCGACCACGTTCTCCCGGCCCACGCCCTCGGCGAACCGGGCGATGCGGTCGGCGACCAGCTCGGGGTGCTCGACCACGTTGGTGGCGTGGCTGACCACGCCGGGCAGGATCTTCTTGCCGTCGGGCAATGCCGCGTCCTGCCAGACCTTCCACTCGTGCTCGTGGCGGACGTTGGCCGCCTCGAACGAGTACGCGCCGGCGTTGATGGCCAGCATGACGTCGACGATGTCGGCCATCGGGATGTCGGTGGTGTGCGGGCCGTGCCAGCTGCCCCAGCACAGGTGGAACCGGATCCGCTCGGCGGGCAGCCCGCGGATGGCGTGGTTCAGGGCCTCGACCCGGACCATGGTGAAGCGCTTGTAGTCGGCCACGGTGGGCGCCGGGTTGATCTGGTCCCAGTTCTCCGCGATGGCCGGGTCGTCGAGCTGGAGGATCAGGCCCGCGTCGATGATCGCCTGGTACTCCTCGCGCATCGCGTCGGCGCAGGCGTAGAGCAGCTCTTCCTCGCTGGCGTAGTACTCGTTGCCGAACCGGGAGCAGCTGCCCGGCGCGACGGCGTTCATGAAGCCGTCGGCGAGCCCGGCCGCGTCCAGCGCCGCCTTGAAGTGGGCGATGTCGGCCTGGAGCGCGTCCTGGCCCTGGTAGGTGACGGGCCCGCGGCAGACCGGCGACATGGTGCGCGCGGCGCGGTTGGGCAGCATGGCGCCCGAGCTGGGGTCGCCGTAGGCCTCGCTGAACGCCAGCCAGTCGCGCCGGTCGTTGAAGCTGCCCAGCACCACCTCGCCGGGCTTGGGGGCCTCCCGCCGCACCTCCATCAGCCCGACCGGGGCCAGCTCCAGGCCGCCGAGGCGCTGGAACACGTAGGTCCACCACGAGCCGTAGTCATAGCGCTGGCCCATGGTGTGCCCGTACTCGCCGTCGTTGACCAGGTCGATGCCGGTCTCCTGCTGGCGGGCGACCACGCCGGCCACGGCAGCGGCCAGGTCCTGCTGGTAGCCCTCCTCGTCGGCGAACCCGGCCTCCGCGCGCCGCCGGTTGGCCTCGATCAGGTCCTCGGGGCGCGGCAGGCTGCCCGCGTGGCTGGTCAGGATCCGGCTCTCCGAACTCGCCATCTGTCCCTCCGCTCTCCCCGTGTATACCCCTGCGCGTGCGGCAATTGTCCCAGAAAACGGCTGAGCCGGGCTCAGCCGCCCCGGGCCGGCGGGGCCTCTTGCCAAAGGGTCATGTTCAGGTAAAGATCAGCCATTCACGAGTTAAAGCTCAAAAAGGGGAGGTGAACACATGACTCGTCGCAAGTGGTCCGTCCTGGCCGTCTCCGCGGCCGCCGCGGCGTCCGTCATCTGCGCGGGCGCCACCGCGCTGGCCGCAGCCGGGCACGGATCAGGGTCCCATGCCACGCACTCGAACTACCGGGGACCCGCCCGGACGGCACTCGTCGTCCCGATCAGGCACGACAGCAATTACCACGGGCCGGCCCGCGGGCCGGCCACCGCCGTGGTCCACGGCAGCAACCGGCCCAGTTCGGGCCGGCATCACGCACGTACTCAAGGGGGGAATCGTTAGATGAAGCTTGTGACCAAGGGCCGAGCCAGCCACCTGATCACGCTGGCGGCCGGGCTCGTGCTCGGGTTCACCGCGGTCGGGACGGCGGCCGCCGTCTCCGCCTCGCCGGCCGCCAAGACGGTGACGCACCACTACTCGCTGGCCGCGTCGGCGTTCGCGCCGGACGGGCTGCACGACGTGACCAAGGACTACTTCAACTCGTGGGACCCGACCACGCTGAGCAACACCGACTCCGGCCGGTGCTTCAACGCCGGGCTGTCCCTGCCGCCGAACGCGGTCATGAAGTCGATCACCTTCTACTACACCAAGGGCGCGTCGTCCCTGTTCGCCGAGATCAACCGGCAGAACCTGACCAGCCACAAAGCCAAGGAACTGGCCAGCTTCAACAGCACCACCACCACGGGAACCCCGTCCTACACGCATAAGACCCTGTCGATTCCCAAGGCCGAGAGCGAGGTCAACATGACCACCTTCGCCTACTCAATCGGCGCCTGCCCCATCGGCACCTCCACCTTCTCGGGCCTCACCATCACCTACACCACCTCCAGCTAGGTCTCGACCGCTCGGCGCTCAGCGCTCGGCGCTCACGCTCGGCGCTCGGCGGGAGATCGAGCCCATGATCACGACCGGTTGACCCCGATCGCCGGGGCAAATCGGTCGTGATCATGGGCTGCTCCGCTCGTTAATCGGTCGCGGGGTGAGCGGCCGGTCACGGTAGGGTGCCCGGAGTGTTATCTGGCACTCCCGCGGCCGGCGCCTCACCAGTTCCTGCCCGGGAACATCCGCGCCGCGTGCCCCTGTGGCCGGCGCCCCGGGCAGGAGGTTCACAGGTGACAGTGCCGCAGGCGAGCCGGCTACGGAACGTCCGCTACGACATCCGGGGCCCGGTACTGCACCGAGCTCGCCAGCTGGAAGCCGCCGGTCACCAGATCCTCAAGCTCAACATCGGCAACCCGGCCCCGTTCGGGCTGTTCGCGCCCGACGCGGTGCTGCGCGACGTGGTGCAGAACATCGGCGACGCCCAGGGCTACAGCGACGCCAGGGGCATCCACGCGGGCCGGCTGGCGGTGGCCCAGCACTTCGAGCGGCACGGCATCGCCGGGGTCACGCCCGACGACGTCATCCTGGGCAACGGCGTGTCCGAGCTCATCGTGATGGCCCTCCAGGCCCTGCTGGACACCGGCGACGAGGTGCTCGTGCCGAGCCCCGACTACCCGCTGTGGACCGGCGCGGTGAACCTGTGCGGCGGCCGGGCGGTCCATTACCGCTGCGACGAGTCGCAGGACTGGGCGCCGGACCTGGAGCACGTGGCCGCGCAGATCACTGGCAGCACCCGGGCGCTGGTGATCATCAACCCGAACAACCCGACCGGCGCGGTGTACTCACGGCAGACCCTGCTCGGCCTGCTCGACCTGGCCCGGCGGCACGACCTGCTGGTCCTCACCGACGAGATCTACGACCAGATCCTGTATGAGGACGCCGAGCACCTGAGCGCCGCGGCGCTGGCCCCCGACCTGGTCGTGCTCACCCTCGGCGGCCTGTCCAAGACCTACCGGCTGGCCGGGTTCCGGTCCGGCTGGCTGGTCATCTCCGGGCCGAAGCACGAGGCGGCCGACTACCTGGACGGGCTGGAACTGCTGGCCAACATGCGGATGTGCGCCAACGTGCCCGCGCAGTACGCCATCCAGACCGCGCTGGGCGGCCGGCAGAGCATCACCCCGCTGCTGGAGCCGGGCGGCCGGCTGCGCGACCAGCGCGACCACGCCTGGGAGAAGATCACCGAGATCCCCGGCGTGACCTGCGTGAAGCCCGCCGGCGCGCTGTACCTGTTCCCGCGCCTGGACCCGGACGCCTACAAGATCACCGACGACGAGCAGATGGTCATCGACCTGCTGGAGCAGCAGCACATGCTGCTGACCCACGGCACGGGCTTCAACCTGCCCACCACCGACCACCTGCGCCTGGTGTTCCTGGCCCCGGTGGCCACGCTCGACGACGCGGCCGGCCGCCTGGCCACGTTCCTGCGCGACTACCACCAGTAGCGGACCGGGTTCGGGGCCCCGGGTTTCGCGCCCGGGGCACGCCCGGGGCTTACGCAGGGAGCGCACGGGGAATTGCCGGATAGCGTTCAGGTGACAATTACCTTCATTACGGCCGCCATCCGGCAAAATGCGCCTGGCCTCTGATATGTGTGGTGTCGGCATATGGCCCGCGCTACCGCCAGGCGCGGGAAATGCCTCTCCCGCCCAGGAGGCCGCGTGTTCCGACTCCCCCGTCGCCGTGCGGGCCTGCCCCTGGCTGGCCTCGCCGCCGTCCTGACCGCCGCCGGCCTGGCCTTCGGCTCGGGCCTGCCCGCGCTGGCCGCGGCCGCGGCCCCGGCCGCCCCGGCTGCCCCCGCCGCCCGGCCCGCCGCGCCGCCCGGCGCCGTGCGCAGCTCGAGCCTGGCCAGCCCGGTGCGGCGGCTGCTGCTGATCAACGGGGACCGGCTGATGGTCCGGGCCGGCCCGGACGGACGGCTGGCCGTGGCCGTGCGGGCCGCCGCGGCGCGGGACGCGGTCACGTCGCTGCGGTTCGGCGGCCAGATCATGGAGATCCCGACGGCGGCCCTGCCCTACCTGGGCCGCGGCCTGAGTCCCAGCCTGTTCCGGGTCAGCGCGCTGGAGAAGGCCGAGTCCGGCGGCCGCCTGCCGGTCGAGGTGGCCTTCTCCGGCCGCCGTCCGGCCATCCCCGGCCTGACCATCACCCGGTCCGGGGCCGGCCACGCGGCCGGCTACCTGACCGCCGCCTCGGCCCGTGAGTTCGGCGCCGCGCTCTGGCGGCAGCTCGCCGCCGACCACGCCCGCGCCAGCTACGGCACCGACGGGCTGTTCGGCCACGGGGTGAGCATCACGCTGGCCGGGTCCCCGCTGACCCCGCCGGCCCGGCCCGCGTTCCGGCAGCACACGCTGACCATCCGCGGCACCACCCTCAACGGCAAGCCCGACAACGGCGACGACGTGTTCATCACCAGCGCCGACAACGTCCAGCGCTTCGACGGCCTGCAGGAGACCGACAACTTCTTCTACCGGGGCAGCACGAAGTTCAGCGTCCCGGCCGGTCACTACTGGGCCCTGGCCACGTTCTTCACCTTCAGCCGCAACAGCGCGACGATGCGCATCGTCGTGCTGCCGCAGTTCACCGTGGCGGGCCAGCACACCACGGTGCGCATCTCCGCGCGGTCGGCCAGCAGCAAGGTCACGATGCGGACCCCGCGCCCGGCCGTGAACCAGCAGGAGAGCTTCGAGGTCGTGCGCGGCGCCCGGACCGGCGGGCCGTTCTCCTTCACCGAGGGCTGGTCGGGCCTCACCGCCTGGGTGAGCCCGACGACTCGCAAGCCCACCGTCGGCACGCTGCAGACCTACACCTCGGGCACGTTCTCCTCGCCCGCCAAGTCCGCCGCGAGCTACGCCTACAACCTCGACTTCCCCGGCCCGGCCGGGATCATCCCGCCCCAGGGGTTCACCGTCAGCCCGGCCGGCCTGGGGGCCGTCACCGAGCACTACTACCAGGACGTCCCGACCGGCAACGCCGGGTGGGTCGTGTTCGGCGGGACGGTGGCCCAGCTGGCGTTCGAGTTCCAGCCGGTCATCCAGTTCCACCTGCCGCAGGTCCAGACGCAGTACTTCTCGGCCGGCCGGAACCTGCTGTGGAGCCTGGAGACGCTGACCAACCTGAACCAGTTCTCCGGCGGTGACACCGACGCCCTGCGCGGGTACGCCGGCGGGCAGCAGGCGTCCCAGACCTGGAACGCCTTCCCGCTGCACCCGGCGCCGGACACCACCCTGGGCGGCCTGGCCGCCGCGTTCCCGGTGCAGGCCTCGGCCTCCCGCAGCGGCAACCTGCTGAACCTGGCCTTCACCCCGTTCAGCGACAACCAGTTCGGGCACACCGGCCCCGGCTTCTTCGGCAACGGCAGCGCCCTGGTGACCGGCAGCTACGTGATCGACCAGGACGGTCACCGGATCGCCCGCGGGAACGCCCTGAACGGCATCCCGGCCATCCGGCTCGGCGCCAGGCCATCGGTCGTCAAGTTCACGCTGAACGCCCACCGGTACAGCAGCTTCTTCCGGCTGTCCTCGGGCAGCCAGACCGTGTGGACCTGGCACACGGCACGGGACACCACGGCCAGGGTGCCGCGGGCGTGGTACTGCACCATCGCGGCGACCCAGACCAGCTTCCGGCTGGAACGCCAGTGCGCCGTCCAGCACCTGATGACGCTGAGCTACCAGGTCCAGGGCATGGGGCTGACCGGGCTGACCCGGCCGGGCCCGCAGGTCGTTGACGTGACCGCCGGGCACATCCAGCTCGGCGGGACCGCGGCCGTCACCGGGGCCAGCGCCCAGGTGTCCTTCAACGACGGCGACACCTGGTTCCCGGCCAAGACGACCGCCCTGGGCGGCGGCCGGTTCAAGGTCGCCTACAGCGCCCCGGCCGGCGTCGACGTGACCCTCCGGGTCAGCGCCGCCGACGCGGCGGGCGGCTCGATCAGCGAGACCATCGTGCGCGGCTACGGGGTGTCCAGGTGACCCGGGCCGCAGGAACCGGACGAGTGCGGGAAGCGACGCGGGGAGCAAGGCAGATGAGCGTGACATCCCGGGTAACCGCCATCATGAGCGGCCGCGGCCGGGCCGGCCGGGCGCTGGCCGCGCTCGGCGGCGGGCTGGCCATGTGCGGGCTGCTGGCGGCCGGCGTCGGCGCCAGCCCGGCCTCGGCCAGCGGGACTGCGGCGAGCGGGGCTTCGGCCAGCGGAGCTTCGGTCGGCGGGGCTTCGGCCGGGCCGGCCTGGTCCCGCTCCGGCGCGGCCCGGATCGCCCGGCTGACCGCGGCCGCGCGGACCGGGCTGCAGCCGGCCTGTCCCCAGCCCCGGGCCGGCGACATGCGCTGCTTCGTCCTGGTGCAGCCGCAGTACGCCGTGAACCGGGCGCTGGCCGCCGGCCGGAAGACCCGGCCGCAGGGCTGGACCCCGCAGCAGCTGGAGCGGGCCTACCGGCTGCCGGTGAACCTGCGCTCGCACCAGACGGTCGCGGTGTCGATCGCCGGCCGCACCCCGCACCTGGGCAGCTACCTGCGCACCTACCGCGCGCACTTCGGGCTGCCGGCGTGCGGCCAGCCCAGCGGCTGCCTGCGGATCGTCAACCAGAAGGGCAAGGCCACCCCGGCCGCGCCATCCAGCCTGGGCAGCGGCTGGGACGTCGAGGCCACGCTGGACGTGTCGATGATCTCGACCGCCTGCCCGTACTGCAAGATCCTGGTCGTCGAGGCCAACAGCCCGTCGGTGAGCGACCTGGCCCGCAGCGACGACACCGCGGCCCGGCTCGGCGCCCAGGTGATCAGCAACAGCTACGGGATCCGGGAGAGCGGCTACAGCCAGACCTTCGCCCGCGCCTACCGGCATCCCGGCCACATGGTGGTCGCCTCGTCCGGGGACTTCGGCTACGACGCCGCCAACTTCCCGGCCAACCTGGCCACGGTGACCTCGGTCGGCGGCACCACGCTGTCCCGCGCCCACAACGCGCGCGGGTTCACCGAGCGGGTCTGGAACGACCCGAGCATCTTCGGGGCCGGCAGCAGCGGCTGCTCGGCCTACGTCCGCAAGCCGGCCTGGCAGCACTCCCCCCACTGCCCGGGCCGCACCGTCGCCGACACCTCCGCCGTGGCCGCCGACATCCCCATCTTCAACCAGGCCTGGGGCGGCTGGCTGACCGTGGCCGGGACCAGCGTGGCCGCGCCGCTGACCTCGGGCATCTACGGCCTGGCCGGCAACGGCGCGCTGGTCACCACCCGCGACCTGTACCGGCACGCGGCCGACTTCTTCGACGTCACCCGGGGCAACAACGCCCTGACCGGCACCCCGAAGCAGTCCTGCGGCGACGACTACCTGTGCGTGGCCAAGCGGGGCTACGACGCCCCCACCGGCCTGGGCACCCCCAACGGCATCGGCGGCTTCTAGCCCCGGCGCCCCGCCTGCCGGGCGCAGGCGCAACGGCTACGGGCTTGCGGCGCCGGCCAGGCTGGTTTTCACTTTTGGCCTGGCGCTCCGGTCGAGCGCGCGGGCGCGCGGACGGGGACTGTCTCGAAGCCGCGCAGCACGACCAGCGGCCGCCGGACTGGCGGCCCGGCGATCTCGAGCCCTGGGTACCGGCGCGTGAGTTCCTCGACGGTGATGCGGCCCTCGAGGCGGGCGAGCGCGGCGCCGAGGCAGTGATGAATCCCGAACGAGAACGCCAGGTGCCGCGAGGCGTTCGGCCGGTCGATCATGAGACGGTCGGGCTGGTCGAACACGCCGGGATCGCGATTGGCACCGCCGATGGCCACGATGACCGTCGTGCCCTTCGGCATCGCCGTGCCGTCGAGGTCAACGTCCTCGGTCGCGGTCCGCGCGGTCACCTGGACCGGGCTGTCGTAGCGGAGCAGTTCCTCGACGGCCGCGGGGACCAGGGCCGGATCCTCCCGCAGCCGCTCCCAGTGCTCCGGCTCGCCGAGCAGGGCGACGGTGCCGTTCCCGATCAGGTTGACGGTCGTCTCGAAGCCGGCGACGAGCAGCAGCAGCGCCGTGCTGACGAGCTCGGCCGAGCTGAGCCGGTCGCCGTCCGCCTCGATCGCCACGAGGGCGGAAAGCAGGCTCTGGTCAGGATCGGCGCGGCGCTTGGCCACGAGGTCCTGCAGGTAAGAGGTCAGGGCCAGTTCCGCTGCGCGCGACTGCTTCTCGGCGGCCAGTGAGGTCTGGGGTTCGAGGGTGGCGGCGACGGCGTGGCCCCAGGCCCGGAAGCTGGCCTGGTCCTGAGCCGGGACACCCAGCAGGTGACAGATCACCGCGATGGGCAGCGGGAAGGCCAGCATGTCGATGAGATCGAAGCCTGCCGCGGCGTCGGCAGAAGTCAGGAGCTGGCCGGTGACCTCGCGGATCCACGGTTCCAGGCCGGCGATCGCCTTCGGGGTGAAGGCGCCGGACACCAGGCGCCGGATGCGGGTGTGGTCGGGCGGGTCCATCGTGAGCAGGTCGGCGGCGGGAAGCTCCGCGCGGGGATCGCCGGCCGGGTAAGCCGGCGGCCGGTAACCGCGCTGGTGCACGGGGGAGGAGCTGAACCGCCGGTCCCGCAGGATGCTCTCCGCCGCGGCGTGATCCGCCGTCATCCAGGGACCGAGCGCGCTGCGGGCAAGGCCGCGCTGGCGGATATCGGCGTAGAGCGAGTAGGGGTCGATCTTCGTCTGCGGTCGCATCCACCGGGCGAGGGGATCGCCGCGCCACTGGTAGTACCGGATCACCGCGGGCTCCAGGCGGCGCATCACCTTTTTTGCGATGCTCACTTGCGTCCTCCCCGATCCGGGCGACCGGCCGCCGCCATTTCATATACTGACGGTATCTAGAGACCGGTGGAATATCAATGGTCACACCGTGTGGCAGCATTGGCCCGTGACCAGGATGACCAGGCAGACCACGAAAGCGATGACGCGCCAGCGTCTGCTGGGCGAGGCTGAGCGGCTCTTCCGGGACCGTGGCTACGCCGCGACCTCGCTCGAGCAGATCGCCGAGGCGGCCGGCGTGACCAAGGGCGCTATCTACGGTCACTTCTCCAGCAAGGAGGATCTGCTGATCAGCGCGATCGAGGCGGCGCCGATACCGGCCTGGGCGACCGGGATGAACGACCAGTCCCTGCCGCTGCGCGAACGGCTGGCGGAGTTCAGCCGGGCCATATCCGTGGATGAGGCATTCAGGGACCAGGCCGTGCTGGCGATGGAGCTTGAGTTCCTCGCGGCGCTGCTGCGCCGCCCGGATGCCCTGCGGCGCTACAGCGCCGTCCTTGAGCGGCGGCTGGCGGAGCTGGTCGAGGCAGACCACGAACAGCCGCTCCCCGGGACCGCCCCCGTCGAAGCCTGGGCCATCGGCCACGCACTGCTCATCGGATTGCAGATCTACCAGAACATCGCGCCGGACATCCTCACCCCCACGGTGTTCGAGCGTGCCTATGAGCTGCTCGCCGGCCTCTATCCCGAGGGCTGAGCGGCAGGCAGGTGCGCCCCCCGGCCATCGCCCCACGAGGCACAGACGAAAAGCTTCCTGGATTCAGGATGGATCCAGGCGAACGCTGCCCCAGATGGGGACCGAGGCGGGAATACAATCCGATCCTGCCGTCGACAAGATGATTTGCTGTGCGCCCTGAATAGGCACCCTAATCCGGACCTTATGACCGTAGGTCAGAACTACCTGTTTAATCTCTTTCCGGAGCCCGCTCACCGTTCGCTTATCGACTTTGAAAATGACCTGCTCGTTATGGCCATCCCGGCCATATGCTTGCGCGATTCCCAGCTCAGCGGAGAGATACCGGTAGGTGTTGCTCAGGGGATAAGTAACCGTCACCGGCCCCGATGCGTCCCAGCTGCATAGCTTCGGGTATCCGAGGCTCCTGACATACTTAGTACCGTCGAGATAGTAGGTACCGTCATCCGGTCCGGGATCGCCTACGCCAGGAGTTCCGTCGATGTTTCCCGAGACATAGTCCGCCTTGCCGTGCGTGCCCGGCCCCGAGACAGGCGGCTGAGCAGTCGGCATGGACGACACGGTCGATGCCCGGCTAGGCTGACCAACCGGCGACGCAACCGATGATGCTCCTGCGGGATGGTGCAAGCTAGCGCCAGCATCCGCGGCGATGGACAGGGCAGCAAGGCCGACGATCGCCAAACCCACCGCGACCGCCGTGGCGGCGAACCTCCTCGCACTCTGCCACGCGCCGACCCCGGTGAAGCCAGCCGCCGCCAGAGTGATGCACGATCCAATGATCAGCGACTTTTCGGTTAGTGTCGTCGCCGGCAGAAGGGTCAGTCCCACGCTGAGCAGTGCACAAAAAAAGCCCGTGGTAATAGCAACAAGGGCAGCGTACCATCCGAGTGACCGTTCATAGTCTTTATCAGACTCTCTCGGGGCATCTGCTGCTGCTTCGGGAAGCTCTTCTCCCGGAACTCCCCCTACCGTTTCGGGACACTCTTCTTTCGTACCTTCCATCCGCATCCCCTGATACGAGTACTCGCGAATCCTGCGGCAGTTGGTAAGGCTATCGCCCCCTGCTGCTCCTGTCAGGCAGATGAGAGACGAAGGCGGATAGCACAGCAGCGCTCGGTCACGGGCATCCGGAGTACCACGGCGCCTGTCTATTTGATCACACCGGGATTCTGCAGTGAGCTGCGAGAACGACCAAGACACTTCTCTCTCGGGACACCCAACAATGAGCGCAACAGATAGTCAGTTGACCCACCAGCATCCAAGGGAAGTGGATAAGATTCGATTGTTCTTACGATAATCGGCGAGACTCGGAAGAAGGCCATCGTCGACGAGTCCGCCTCCGGTACCGCCGCCGAAGTCACGGCAGACTGACCACCAAGCCGACACCCCCGACACCAAGGCCCGGCTGGAACACGACCAGGGGTGGTTCCACGTACCCACATCCTCATCGCCAGCGATATAAGCACGATCGGCGCGGACATCTCAGACGTTGCCATCGGCAAGGCGATGCGCAAGGCGGCCGACGCCGGCCTCCAGGCCGAGTTCCACCGCGCTGACATGTTCGACCTGCCGGCCGGACTGACCGACCTCGACCTGATCTACCTCAGCTGGGGCGCGATCTGCTGGGCACCCGATCTCAGCGTGCTCGCCGACATCATCGCCGGACGCCTGCGACCCCAGGGATCCGTCCTCATCTCAGATCACCACCCGCTCTGGGAGGTGCTGACCGTGCGCGGCGAGAACCACCTGACCGTCACCGGCGACTACTTCGGGCGGGCCATGCCCAGAAACTCCCCCGACGAGGCGAAGCAGCCCACCGGCGCCCGCGGCGAGACCGAGACGCCTTCGTTCGCCGCCTTCGTGTAGCCGGTCAGCGATGTCGTGATGGCCCTGGTCCGCGCCGGGCTCCGGCTGGACGCTTTCTTCGAGGCCCCAGAACCAGCGATCTACCCGGATCTCGGGGGACGCCGCGGCACACATCCCGGCCTACTACGCCGTCAAAGCCACGAAGACGGCGGGCTAGGGTTTCCCGGCGACGAAGGTGCCCTTGCCGATCACGCTCGTCACCAGGCCGCGCTCACGTAGCTCGCGCATCGCCCGGTGCCCTGTCTGATACGCGGTGGCCCACTGCTCGGCCAGGTCCCGCTCCACAGGCAGACGCGCGCCCACCACCAGCTTCCCGCTCGCGATCTGCGCCATCATGTAGTCGCAGGCCTGCAAGTGCAGCGGGATCGGCGAGTCCGGGTCACTCCTCCTATCAGCGGATTGGCCCCTCCACCCGGCAGAGCGACCCGCCCGGCGAGCCCGCCGGCCGACCCCGCAGGGGACCCGAGCACGTTGCCGCCTACACCGCAATCGTCGACGGCCACCTGCTGCGCGCACTTCGTCACCAGCGCGGCCTGTCCACCGCCTCGCCTACCCGCGCCGACGTGGGATCACCCGCGGGCTGTTCGGTGTTACCTGGCCGGATTTTTCTCGCTGGTGTGTTCGTCTGAGCGGCCAGACTGTCAGAGGCGGGCGCTACTGTTATCGAAGACGAAGAAAGCCGCCGCGACGCGCAGGAGGTGATCCCGATGCCCGCTCCGGAGGTCACGGATCACGACCCGCTGCGCGGTGGGCTGGCCTGGACCCATGAGCTGGACCTGGCCCAGATCCTGGCTGCGATCGGCGCCACCCAGCTCGGCGAAGCGGGTGACGAGGACGCCGGTGCCGAGGAGGCCGCGGCGATGGAGGCGGCGGCCGAGGCCGGGACGCCGGCGCGGGATCTGACCGGGGTCATCGCGGATCAGCTGCCGCCGGGTCCGGCGCTCGCCGCGTGCCTGTCCGGCGCTGATCCGGCGGCGCTGTCGGAGTGGGACCTGCCCGGCGTCGCCGCGGCGTTCCGCCGCCTGGCGGCGTGGGCGCAGGCCGGGGAACTCGCCGCGGTCGCGGAGATCGCCTCCCGCACCGCGGCGCGTGATGACCATGTCCGCGTCGGCCCTGATGGCCGTCCCGACCAGGTCACTCCGGCCGCGGGGTCGGAGGTCGGCCTGGAGCTGGTCATGTCCCATCCCGCGGCGATGGCCTGGACCGGTCTGGGGGTGACGCTGCGGTGGCGGCTCGCCGCCACCTGGGCCGCGCTGTCCGCCGGGACCATCGACCTGTACCGAGCCCGCCTCATCGTCGAGGCGACCAGCCCCCTCGACGACGACACCGCCCGCGAAGTGGAGTCCGCGGTGCTGCCGAAGGCGGGCGGGCAGACCAGCGGGCAACTGCGCGTCGCGCTGCGCCGCGCCGTGATCGCCGCGGACCCCGAGGGCGCCGAGCAGCGGCGCCAGGACGCGCAGCGGCACGCGAAGGTGAGCTTGTACCCGGATCCGGAGGGCACGGCGACGCTGGCGGCGACGCGGCTGCCGGGAGTCCACGCGGCGGCGGGGATGGCCCGGCTGACCGCGATCGCCCGGGCGATGAAGTCGGCCGGGATGGCCGGCGGCCTGGACTACCTGCGGGCGGTCGCGCTGATCGGCCTGCTGCTGGGCACCCTGCCCCTGGTCCCCCCGCCCGCCGGTGACCCCGGCCCCGAGGGCCCCACCGACCCCGACCCCGGCCCACCCGACTCTGACCCCAGCGACCCTGGCCCAGGCGAGCCCACCGGGCCCGGGCCCGATCCCGGTGGCCCTGGCCCGGGTGGCCCAGGCCCGCGCCCCGGCCCTGGCCCCGGCGACCTTGACCCCACCGCCCCCGGCTCAGGTAGCCGCACCGACCCCGATCCCGGCGACGATGATGAGGACGCCGCGGACGACCATCGCGACCCCCGGCCGGACGAGCTGATGCCGCCCGACCCAGGCCCGCCGGCCACAGCTCCGCCCCACGATCCGCCCGACGCTGCGTACAGCGACGACTACGAGGACGACGACCCGTTCGGCGCTGATCCGCCCGCCGCCTGGCCGCCGATACCCGCCACCTTGACCCAGACCCCGCCGTTCCTCGGCCAGCCACCACCCGGCCACCCGCCCCTAAGCCGCCCGCCGCCCGTCAGCCACCCGCCGCCCCGCGGCCAGCCCGCCCGGCCACCCCCGAGCCTGCTGGACCTGGTCATCTCCTGGCGCGCCCTCAACGGCGACCCCGCCGGGCCCGCCGCTCTCAGCCGCATCGGCCCGATCACCGCCATCCAGGCCCGGCTGCTCGCCCTCACCGCCGCCGCCGACCAGCACGCCCGCTGGCAAGTCATCCTCACCAACCAAGACGGACACGCCATCGCGGTCGAGACCATCCGCCGCCACCGCGGCGGCCGCGGCCGCCGCCCCGCCGGGGTGACCGGCCAGGTCACCGTCACCATCCCGGCCGCCGACCTGCCACCCGACACCACCACCGACACCACCACCGGCAACGACAGCGGGACCGGGATCCGGGCTGCGGTGCTGCGCGCCGCCCGCCGTGCCCACGCTCGCGCCCGCCGCCAGGCCGCCGCCGACGCCGCCGCGCCGGGCGGGTGCGGGCACACCACCGCCACGGCGGCTTACCGGCCGACGACCAAGATCCGCGACCATGTCGTCGCCCGGGACCAGACCTGCCGCAACCCCCGCTGCCGCCAGCCCGCCCGCCACACCGACCTCGACCACACCACCGCGTGGCACAAAGGCGGACCCACCTGCGAGTGCAATCTCGGCGGCCACTGCCGCACCCACCACAAAATCAAGCAGCTCCCCGGCTGGACCCTAACCCAGCCCAAGCCGGGCCACTTCCAGCTCACCACCCCCACCGGACGCACCTACACCACCACCCCCGACCCCTACCCCACCTGACCGTCGGCTGAGGATCAGGGTCGCCGGACAGGCGGTCGACGTACGCGCTCTAGTCCAGGCCGTCGCGGTCGGCCCAGGCCAGCAGGGTGTCGATCGAGTAGGCGGTGTCGTCGATGCCCCGGTGCTGGTCTGGCCAACGCCTGACCTGCTACGGCACCAGAGCCGATGACGGGTCTAGCCTCTGGGCATGGTGTTCTGGCAGCTGACCATTGACGCGAACAACCCGGCGGTGCTGGCGCGGTTCTGGGCGCAAGCGCTGGGCTATCAGCCGGTGCCGCCGGCAGAGCCAGAGACGACCTGGCACGCGCACTACCGCGCCCGGCTGGGAGAGGATGCGGCCTTCGACGACCGGCTCTTCGCCCCGGCCGGGCTGCCCCCGCCTATCTGGTTTCAGGAAGTGCCGGAGGCCAAGGCGGGGAAGAACCGGCTCCATCTCGACCTCTACCCCACGGGCCGCGATAACGCACTGCCGATGGAGCGGCGGATCGAGATCGTCGAGGCCAAGGTTGCCGAACTGATCCGGCTGGGTGCCAGCGTGGAGCGCCGAACCCGGCACGACGATCCGGAGGACCCGAGGCTCGGCGAGCCAGCGGCCGATCTTGGCCGTCACGGCGTGGATGAGCGATGCGGGAGCGTCGCTCGTCTCGATCGAGGTGCGGGCCAGGGCGGCCAGCTGGTGATCGGCGAGCCCTAGCCCGGACCGCGCGGTCTGGTACTCGTCGAGCAGTCCCACGCCGAACAGGAGCGGGTCATCGGCGCCCAGCGAGCAGCGCACCCCGGCCGCCAGCAGGCGCGGCAGCGGGTGCTGCGAGATCGCGGAGACCACACCGAGGACGTGGTTCGACGTCAGGCACACATCCAGGGTGACGTCACGTTCGGCCAGCATCGGCCAGGACCGCGGGATCCTCCATGGCGCGCACGCCGTGCGCGATCCGCTGCGCGCCCAGCGCGGCCACGGCGGCCCGCACGCTCGCGGGCCCGGACAGTTCGCCCGCGTGGGGCGCGGCGGTCAGGCCCGCGCGCGGGCGGTCGCGAAAGCCTCGGCGAACGGCTCGCACGGGAAACGCGGCCTCGTCACCGGTCAGCCCGAAGGCGTGCACGCCCTGGCCCGTGTAGCGCCCGGCGAACCGAGCCAGGTCCACGGCGGCCTGCGGGCCGAGGTGCCGCTGGGCGGCCATGGTCAGCCCGAATCCGACGCCGCGGCGGACGCCCTCGTCGCGCGCCGCGTCCAGGACCAGCTCAAGTACCTGTTCCGGCGGCCCGAACTGGGGAAAGACATGCGGATCGAAATGCGGCTGTACCCACACGACGCCGTCTGCCGCGGCGTCGGCCACGACTTCACGCACGAGCCGGGCCAGGTTCTGCGGCCGCGTCAGGGTGACCTGGAATGCCGCCTGGAAGACCATCTGGAACTCGGCGAACGTCGTGAAGCCGCGCGGGTCGGGGGCGGTCAGCCCGGCCTCAGCGGCGAGCTCGGTCAGGGTGGCCGGGCGCATCGCGCCCAGCAGGTGCAGATGCAGCTCCGCCTTCGGCAGCACCCGCAGGTCCCGGCCGACTGTCGTCGGTTCGGTCGGCCTAGCCGGGAATGCCGTCATTGCCGCCCGTCCCTGTCTGCGGTGATATCGGCTGCCCCCAGGCTGGAGGCAAGCTCAGCCGTCGCCTCGCGCACGCGGGCGGAGAAATCGGCGTGTTCCGGCTCGTCAGTCCAGCGCTCGAACGCCGTCTGAAAGATGGCCACACCCACCTGCGCGAGCAGCCTCGCCCGTGATCCGGCTGCGCCTCGCTGCTGCAGCGCAGCGGCCAGGGCGTCGGTCACGGCGGCGAATTTGGTGCGCTCGCGTTCCTGCAGTTCGGGGCTGGCCCTGATGACGGCACGCCGTTGCGCGGCGTGCGGGACCCGGTCGACGAGCAGTTCGCCGGTCTCCACCAGGCCGGCCAGCAGGGCCTCGAAAGGCGCGAGGGCGTCATCGGCGTGCCGGACGGCGTCGGCGAGCGCGATCGGGAGCTGCTCTGAGCCGGCGAACAGCACGTCACGCTTGTCGGTGAAGTAGCGGGAGAACGTCCGGCGGGTCAGTCCGGCTCGCTCGGTGATCTGCGCGACGGTGACGTTCTCGTATCCGTGCTCGAGGTACAGGTCCAGCGCGGCGTCGCGAAGCCGGTCCCTGGCTCGAGGATCCCACCGCGGCATGGCCACGATCATAGCTGTGATGACTCAGTGAGTCATCATTTGTTACACTGATGGCTCACTGAGTCATCACATCTCGGGCTGCCCGCAACGGTGGCATCTGACCCTGGAGGACGGACTGTGACTCTCGCTAACCAGCGCATTGTCATCATCGGCGGCAGCTCGGGAACGGGACTGGCGACCGCCCGCGCCGCCGCGGCCGCGGGCGCGGCGGTCACGATCGCGTCGAGCGACCAGGGGCGATTGAGCACTGCGCTCGCGGGATTGCCGGGCAACTGCGACGGGGCCCTGGTCGACACCCGCAGCGAGTCCGAGGTTGCCGCCCTGTTCGCCCGTATCGGCGAGCTGGACCACCTGGTTTACACCGCCGGTGACGCGGTAACCCTGCGGGCGCTGCAGGACCTGTCACTCGATGAGGCCCGGCAGCAGTTCGAGGTCCGCTTCTGGGGAGCGATCGCCACCGTCAAGCACGCGGCGCCCCGCATCAGGCCGGGCGGCTCGATCGTGCTGACGTCCGGGACAGTCGGTGTGCGCCCAGCGCCTGGCGCCGCGCTCGCGGCCAGCGGCGCCGGCGCCATCGAGGGCCTGACCAGAGGGCTGGCCGTCGAGCTGGCCCCCGTCCGCGTCAACGCGGTCCGGCCCGGAGCGATTCGCACCCCGATGTGGGACCGGATTCCGGAGCCGCAGCGTGAAGCGCTGTTCACGACCCTCGCCGGGCGAACGCTCACCAAGACGATCGGCGAAGCGGACGAGATCGCCGCGACGCACCTGTTCCTGATGGAGAACCACTTTGTCACCGGGACCGTGCTCACCGTCGACGGAGGCTCCGTCCTGACCGGAAGCTAGTACGGCCGTGCCGACTCTTGATGATCTGGCGGTGGTCCGGGGTCCCAGGCTGGGCGGGAGAACATGCCGGCCAGCGGGCGATGGAACGCGATGGCACGCAACGGACCGCCGCCTGTGTGAGACCGCTGAACCCGGCGATCGCGCGGGCGGCAGCCAGGCGACGCCGGCCGGAAGCGGACAGGAGATGAGCATGATGCGCGTCAGGAACAAGATCGACGAAGAGCAGAGCCGGGAGGACGTCATGAGCAAGAGATCTGCGTCGTACTTCCTCAAAGTGCTCAGCGTGCTGGTGGCGCCTCTCATCCTGGCCGGCCTGACCGCCTCATCGGGGAGTGCGGCTACCGCGACCACCCCGACATTCTTCGGGGCCAGGCTGACCAGCCAGAGCCAGCCCTCTAACGCCCAGAACGGCCAGTCGTGCGATGAGAACGGCGGGATCCCGCACGGTTCCACCTGCACCTGGGTGGCCATCACCGCATTCGAGAACGGCAGTCATTTCACGGCCCCGAGGACGGGAACCGTCCGGCACGTGAAGCTGGTGTCGTGCGTGAGGGGAAAGTTCCGGCTCCAGCTGGCCAGGGCCAGCCGCAGTGCCCGCACGGCCAAGATCGTGGCCAGTGGCCCGGAGATCAGCTACGCCGGCCAGAGTCCGTGCGGGGGGGCCAGCGGCGACCACTACGTCGTCCAGAGCTTCCGGGTCAAGCTGCGTGTCGCCAAGGGTGACTACATCGCCATCAAGGCAGCATCCACCGGAACGCTGTCGTGCTCGGGCGGCGACGGCTTCCTCCTGTACGCCCCGCCGCTGCGCGTGGGTGGTCCGCTCAGGAAGTCACACTCGGGGGCCAGCTGCGACCTCCTGGTCCAGCTCAGCTACAGGTAGGCGACGGCAGCCGCTCCCCCAATCGCGTCCAGGGGACGCCCGCAGACGGCGGGACTGGCACGACGCATCGGAACCATCAGTCAGGCGGGCAGCTTCGGCCGGCCCGCTGGCTGGTGGCTCCGCAGGCGGGGTGAGGGCGGCCGGGTGCCGTACTAGACAGCGCCCGGCCAGCAAGAGACCGTGAACCTGCCATGTTGCGCGTCCGCGCGGCCGAATGTGCCAGTCCAGCGGAGGAACCATGATCGCCAGAGTGTGGCGCGGCGTCATCCGCGCCGAGCATGTCGGGGAGTACCTCACGTACATCGAGGCGACTGGGGGCGGTGAGTACAAGCGGACCCCTGGCAACCGCGGCGCGTGGACGATGTCGCGCGTCGACGGCGGCCGCGCCGAGATCATCGCGCTGAGCTTCTGGGACGGACGTGAGGCCATCGAGGGCTTCGCCGGCCCCGACATCGAGCAGTCGGTCCTGTACCCCGAGGACGAGCGCTACCTGCTCGAGCCCTCCACCATCACCCACTACGAAATCGCCGGCTAGCCGCCCGACGCCAGGGCGGCCGGGTCGATGACCCAGCAGTTGCTCCGCAGAACACGGCCGGCGAAGGTCACGTCCCGCTCACCGGTGAGGGTGAAGCCAAGGGAGCGGCAGATCCCGTTCGACGGGGCGTTCGTGGTCGCCGGCAACGCGTGCACGAGCCCCCAGCGGCCATCCTCAGCGGCCAGCTCGAGCAGCATCCGGACGGCCCGCTTCCCCAGCCCGCGGCCCTGGAACTCCGGCAGGACCATCCAGCCGATCTCGGAAATCTGCGTCCCGTCGTCCTCGTCGTGGGACCACATCACCACATTTCCCGCCACCACATCGGGCGCGGCCTCATCGGGGACGATCATCTTGATCCAGTCGGTGCCCTCCGCAGCCGACCGGACGTCGCGGGCGACCTTCTCCTCAATACCCTCACGGGGAAGCGGACCACCGAGCTCGGCCATCATGACCGGGTCGCACTGCATCCGCACGTAAGCGCCCACATCGCCCAGCTCAACGTCCCGCAGCCGCACCGGCCCCTCCTCAGACAGTCTCCGCTCCGGTGGTCATCCCGCAGGCCCATCATGCACGGCCACGCCGACAGAACGGTGCCGCCGGCGGCGTCGGCGGCCGGGGCAGCCGCGAGGTTAGGCTGGCGGGCGTGAGCTACGACATTTCCGCCCCGGCTGGAGATCGACGGCCGCCCGGCCAGCCTGGAGCAGGTGTGGGCCCTGGACCTGAGCCCGCGCGGCCACTTCACGGCCATGCAGGTACGCGGCGGGGCCACGCTGGGCCTGGACTTCCACCTGACCCGGCTGGACGCGGCCAGCCGCGAGCTGTTCGGCGCCGGACTGGACGGGGACCTGATCCGCGGCTATATCCGGCAGGCGCTGGACGGCACGCCGGACGCCTCGGTGCGGGCCAACGTGTTCGTCCCCGACGGGACCAGTACGCCATCGGTCATGATCAGCGTGCGGCCGCCCGCGGCCCCGCCGTCGCGGCCGCAGCGCCTCCAGTCGGTGCCGTACCAGCGGCCGCTGGCGCACATCAAGCACTCGACCGGCTTCGGGCAGAACTACTTCGGCGGGCTGGCCTCGGCCAACGGGTTCGACGAGGCGCTGTTCGCCGGCCCGGACGGGGCCGTCTGCGAGGGCAGCCTCACCAACATCGCGTTCCTCGACGGCGACGCCATCGTGTGGCCGAGCGCCCCGGCGCTGCGCGGCGTGATGATGCAGGTGCTCCAGCGCGAGCTGACCCGCGCCGGGGTGCCCTGGCGGTCCGCGCCGGTCCACCTGGACGGCCTGGCCGCCTTCGACGGCGCGCTGGTCACCAACTCCCACGGGATGGCCCCGGTGGCCAGCATCGACGACCTGGTGCTGCCGGCCGGCGCCGGGCTGTACGCCACGGCGGCCAAGCTGCTGGCCGCCGCGCCCTACGACACCATCTGAGCGACGATCCCCCGTCTGGAAGAGCGACGATCCCCCGTCTGGAAGAGAGCGCGCGCGCATGAAGGCAGCCCGGCTGTACGCAGTGGGTGACCTGCGGGTCAGCGACGAGCCGGTCCCGGTCCCCGGGCCGGGCGAGAGCCTGGTCCAGGTCACGGCCATCGGCATCTGCGGGTCGGACCTGCACTGGTGGGGCGAGGCCGGGATCGGCGACGCGGTCCTGGACCGGCCGCTGGCCCTGGGCCACGAGGCGGCCGGGGTCATCGCCGACGGGCCCCGGCAGGGCGAGCGGGTGGCCATCGACCCGGCCATCCCGGACAACACCTGCGAGCTGTGCCTGCGCGGCTACCGCAACCTGTGCACCGGCATCGTGTTCGCCGGGCACGGGGCGCAGGACGGCGCCATGCGCGAGTTCGTGGCCTGGCCGAGCCACCTGCTGCCGCCGCTGCCGGACAGTGTGTCGGACGCGGCCGGCGCGGTCCTGGAGCCGCTGGGGGTGGCCATCCACGCCAGTGACCTGGGGCACCTGCATCTGGGCGGGACGGCCGCGGTGGCGGGCTGCGGGCCCATCGGGCTGCTGCTGATCCAGGTGCTGCGCGCGTCCGGCGCGGCCTCGGTGATCGCGTTCGACCCGCTGGCCCACCGGCGCGAGGCCGCGCTGGCCCGGGGCGCGGACGCGGCGCTGGACCCGGCCGAGCTGGGCACCCCGACGGCGCCGGGCACCAGCCCCGCGCTGCGCGCGGCCGTGGGCGGGCTGGGCGTGGACGTGGCGTTCGAGATGGCCGGGACCGACGGCGGCGTGCAGCTGGCCATGGCCGCGGTGCGGCCCGGCGGGCGGGTCGTGCTGGGCGGCATCCCCGGCGACGACTGGACCCGCTTCCAGGCCTCGGTGGCCCGGCGCAAGGGCCTGACCATCGCCATGGTCCGCCGGATGAACGACGTCTACCCGCGGGCCATCGGGCTGGCCACCGCCGGGCGGGTCGACCTCGACTCGCTGGTCAGTGACCGGTTCCCGCTGGTGAAGGCGCCCGAGGCGTTCGGCACGGCGGCCCGCAGGGATGGCCTCAAGGTGGTCATCGAGCCCTGACTTCCGGGGCAGGATGGGGACGTGATCGAGATAGAGCCGGCCCGGTTCGACGCGATGGTCGAGCGGGCGCTGGACGGGCTGCCCGAGAAGTTCGGCGACGAGATGAAGAACATCGCGGTCACGGTCCAGCACGAGCCGGGACCGCCCGGCCTGCTCGGGCTTTACCAGGGCATCCCGCTGACCAAGCGGGGCAGCGGCTACGCCGGGGTGCTGCCCGACCGCATCACTATCTACGCCCGCGCCATCTGCGCCATCTGCAACACCGAGGAGCAGGTGGCCGAGCAGGTCCGGCGGACCGTGATCCATGAGGTCGGGCACTACTTCGGCATCGGCGACGAGCGGCTGAGGGAGCTCGGCTGGTGAGGTGCCCGCGCGCCGAAGCAGGGCCCCCCGTCCGGTGATGGTGTTTAATGGGACGCGGTTGGAGTCGAATTTCGTGCACGTGTCATAGCGCCTGCGAATTTCTGACAGCGGGCGCCGTGAGCGGCAAGGTCAGGTTTTCCAGACCGGCAGGCGGTCGTATCAGCCCGGGTCCCACGACTGTGAACCCGAAGATCGTTCGTCCGGGAGAAGTAAATGCCTGAAGGCACCGTCAAGTGGTTCAACGCCGACAAGGGCTTCGGTTTCATCCAGCCTGACGACGGCACCGCCGACGTTTTCGTGCACCATTCCGCTATCCAGGCTGAGGGTTACCGCAGCCTGGCCGAGAACCAGCGGGTCGAGTTCACCTCCAGCCGGGGCCAGAAGGGCCCGCAGGCCGACGAGGTCCGCCCGATCTAGATTCACCCGCTCTAGAATTCGTGCGCCCGCTGGCCGGGGCGGCGGTCCCGCCGGGACCGCGGCGCCCCGGCCGGCCCGCCGCCCCGGTGACGCGGAGGCCGGTGAGATACGATAGGGGCACACGATACGTCGTGAGGCGCGGCCAGCTAGGCGGCGCCGGTCGTATTTTTCGCGCATATCCGGCGAAGCTGGTTCCCACGGACGTGGTGGCCTCAGTACATGCGGCCATTTTCCACTCCGAAGGGAACATCTTTGACAGTCCTGCCTCTTGACCGGCCTGCGACCGCCCGGCGTGGGCGCCAGCGCCGGCCCGGGAGCCCGACCCCGATCCAGCCCGGCCGCTCCTTCGCCGACCTCGGCGTTCCCGCGCCGGTGGTGACCTCGCTCGCCGAGGCCGGCATCACCGTGCCGTTCCCGATCCAGGCCGCCACGCTGACTGACACGCTGGCCGGCCGCGACGTACTCGGCCGCGGCCAGACCGGCTCGGGTAAGACGCTCGCGTTCTGCATTCCCCTGGTCGCCGCGCTGGCCGACGGGTACACCATGGCCGGCCGCCCGCGCGGCCTGATCCTGGTCCCGACCCGCGAGCTGGCCAGCCAGGTCCAGGCCGTCCTCCTGCCGCTGGCCCGCGCCATGGGCCTCAGCGCCGTGACCATCTTCGGCGGCACCCCGCAGCGCCCGCAGGTAGCCGCGCTCCAGGCCCGCGCCGACATCGTCGTCGCCTGCCCGGGCCGCCTGGCCGACCTGATGGAGCAGGGCCACTGCCACCTGGGCGACGTGGAAGTCAGCGTGATCGACGAGGCCGACCACATGGCCGACCTCGGGTTCCTGCCGATTGTCCGCAGGCTGCTGGCCGCCACCCCGTCCGAGGGACAGCGGATGCTGTTCTCGGCGACTCTCGACAACGACGTTGACGTCCTGGTCCGGCGCTTCCTGAGCGACCCGGCCGAGCACGCCGTGGACTCGGGGGCCAAGCCGGCCTCCATCGTGCACCACGTGCTGACCGTCGCCGCGGCCGACCGCGTGAGCGTGGTGGCCGAGCTGGCCGCCGGGCAGGGCCGCACGCTGATCTTCACCAGGACCAAGCACGCCGCGCGCAAGCTGGCCCACCAGCTGGCCGCGAGCCGCGTCCCGGCCACGGAGCTGCACGGCAACCTGGCCCAGGGCGCGCGGGAGCGTAACCTCGCGTCGTTCGCGGCCGGCGACGTCCGGGTCCTGGTGGCCACCGACATCGCGGCCCGCGGCATCCACGTGGACGGCATCGACCTGGTCATCCACGCCGACCCGCCCGCCGAGCACAAGGCCTACGTGCACCGCTCGGGGCGGACCGCGCGGGCCGGCGCCAGCGGCGTGGCCATCACCGTGCAGACCTCCGCCCAGGCGGCTGACGTGGCCGCCATGATGCGCCGCGCCAGCGTGATCCCGCTGCGGGCCACCGTGCGCCCCGGCTCCGAGCTGCTGCGGTCCATCGCGGGCCCGCCCGCTGTCCGGACCGCGCCCGCCGCGCGCACGCCGCGGCCGGTGGCCGTGACGGACCAGGCTGACGGCAGCGGCCTCGCGGCCACCGGCCGCGGCGCGGCCGCCATGTCGGCCGGCTTCCGGGGCCGACGTCGACGCTGACGTCCGCCGGGCGGGGCGAGGGCATCCGCCGGAGTATCCAGATGTTCGCCGATCATTCAGCTACCGAGATGGCTGGCTGCCGCACCTGGCCCGACAATCAGTGTGTGGAGCACCCCGCCGGGCCCCTGGCCCGGCGGCCCGCAAGCTGACCACGTGCGCGCGCCGCGAAGGCGCCCGCGGCGGGAGGACACCTTGACCGCTGGCGCTACAAGCGACGCTGCCGCAGCCCGGGCCGCTGGGCCGGGCGCGGCCTTCGAGCCTCCCGCGGCCTTCGAGCCTCCCGCGGCCTTCGAGCCTCCCCTATCTCGACCTCCCGCGGCCTTCGAGCCGGGCGCGGCCCTCGAGCCGCCCGCGACCCGGAGGGGCAGCGACTATGCCGAGCTGTCCCGCCTGGTGCGGGCCGCGGGCCTGCTCCGGCGGCGGCCGGGTTACTACACCATCAAGATCACGGTGAACCTCCTGCTGCTCGCGGGCGGCTGGGTCGTGTTCGGGTTCCTGGGCCGGTCCTGGTGGCAGCTGCTGGTCGCCGTCTTTCTCGCGGTGATGTGCACGCAGACCGCGTTCATCGGGCATGACGCCGGGCATCACCAGGTCTCGCGCTCGCGGCGCTTCAGCGACCTGATCGGCCGGATCCACGGCAACCTGCTCACGGGGCTGTGCTACGGCTGGTGGACGGCCAAGCACAACAAGCACCACGCCCACCCCAACCAGGTCGGCCAGGATCCGGACATCGACAGCAAGGCGCTCACGTTCACCACGGGCCAGGCCAGCGCCCGGGGCCAGGTCGGCGCCTGGGTGGCCCGCAACCAGGCGTGGCTGTTCTTCCCGATGCTGCTGCTGGAAGGGCTCAACCTGCACGCGGCCGGCGTCCGGGCGGTGCTCGGGCGCCGCCGGATGAAGGTCCGGGTGACCGAGGCGGCCCTGCTGACGGTCCACCTCGCCGCCTACCTCACCGCCGTGTTCCTGGTGCTGTCCCCGCTGCAGGCGCTGGCGTTCCTGGGCGTGCAGCAGGGCCTGTTCGGCCTCTACATGGGCTGCTCGTTCGCGCCCAATCACAAGGGCATGCCGATCCTGGCCCAGGACGAGTCGCTCGACTACCTCCGTAGCCAGGTGCTCACCTCGCGTAACATCCGCGGCGGGTGGCTGACCGATTTCGCACTCGGCGGGCTCAATTACCAGATCGAGCACCACCTGTTTCCCTCCATGCCACGGCCGACGCTGCGGCACGCCCAGGCGGCGGTGCGCGGGTTCTGCGCCGAGCACGGCATCCCGTACAGCGAGACCGGCCTGATGGCCTCCTACGTGCAGGTGCTCCGGCACCTGCACGCCGTCGGCCTGCCCCTGACCGCGGACTCGGGCGGCTGACAGCGTGATCTCAATACGAGGACTTTCGCGCCAGCTCAGGCCCGGAAGGGCGCATACTTGGAGCGATGACTCCTTACCGCGCCGTGCCCCGGCGCCAGCTGCCTGGTAGTCCCTTCAACCGTCCCGTCGCCGTGCAGCCCGCCGAGGACTACGCGATCAACGACATGGTCACTCACGACAAGTACGGCCTGGGTACGGTCACCGGCGTGGAGGAGGGGATCGCCGTCCAAGTCGACTTCGGCTCGCACGAGCGGCGCCTCAGCATGCCGTGCGCCAAACTGACCAAGCTGTGACGGTCGCAGGCGACTTCGACTACGAATCCGGCGGCGCGGGCTACGCCTCGCACCGCCGCACCGACCCGCGCATCGCGGCCCGCGTGCACGCCGGGCTGGGCGACGCCATGAGCGTCATCAACGTCGGCGCGGGCGCCGGATCCTACGAGCCGGCCTGCCGGGACGTGACCGCGGTAGAGCCATCGGCGGCCATGCGCCGCCAGCGGCCGGCGCACCTGGCGCCGGCTGTCGATGCCGTCGCCGAGGCACTCCCGTTCGCCGACGGCAGCTTCGACGCGGCCATGGCCATGGTCACCATCCACCAGTGGCCCGACCCCGAGCGGGGCCTGCGCGAGCTGCGGCGGGTCAGCCGGGGCCCGGTGGTGATCCTGACCTTCGACGGCGACGCGCTGGACGAGTTCTGGCTGGCCGAGTACGCGCCGGAGCTGATCGAGGCCGAGCGGCAGCGCTACCCGGCCATCGACGAGATCCGGGCCGCCCTGGGCGGGGTCGCCGCGGTCACGCCGGTGCCGGTGCCGATCGACTGCGTCGACGGCTTCACCGAGGCGTTCTACGCCCGGCCGGAGCGGTTCCTGGACCCGGCGGTGCGCCGCTCCCAGTCCGCGTGGGGGTTCGTGGACGAGATGGTCGCGGCGCGGTCGGTCCGGCGGCTGCGCGAGGACCTGGAGTCCGGGGCCTGGGACAGCCGCTACGGCGCGCTGCGCAGCCAGCCGGAGTTCACCGGGTCGCTGCGCCTGATCACCGCGCAGCCCGCCTGAGCGGCCCTACAGGGTGCCTGAGCGGCCCTACAGGGTCGGGAACAGCCGGTCGGGCTGCTCCCCGTGCTCGAAGACGGCACTGGCCGGGCCCACGATCAGCGGGTCGGGCACCCCGACCACCTCGACGTCCTTGTCGGTGTAGTCCAGGGTGTGCAGCACGTAGCGCAGCGCCCCGATCCGGGCCCGCTTCTTGTCGTTGCTCTTGATCACCGTCCACGGCGCGTCGGCCGTGTCGGTGTAGAAGAACATGGCTTCCTTGGCCTCGGTGTACTCGTCCCACTTATCCAGCGACTCCAGGTCCGTGGGGCTCAGCTTCCACCGCTTCACCGGGTCGGTCTCGCGCCGGGCGAACCGGGCGCGCTGCTCGCCGCGGGAGACCGAGAACCAGAACTTGGTCAGGTGGATGCCGCTGCGCACCAGCATCCGCTCCAGCTCCGGGGCCTCGCGCATGAACTCCATGTACTCGGCCGGGGTGCAGTAGCCCATGACGCGCTCCACCCCCGCCCGGTTGTACCAGGAGCGGTCGAACAGCACGATCTCGCCCGCTGACGGCAGGTGCTCGATGTAGCGCTGGAAGTACCACTCGGTGCGCTCGCGCTCGGTGGGCTTGGCCAGCGCGACGACCTGGGCGCCACGCGGGTTCAGGTGCTCGGTGAACCGCTTGATCGTGCCGCCCTTGCCGGCCGCGTCCCGGCCCTCGAAGATCAGGACCACCTTCTGGCCGGTCTGCTTGACCCAGCTCTGCAGCTTGAGCAGCTCGATCTGGAGGGACCGCTTGATCTCCTCGTACTCGTGCCGGGTCATCTTGTGGTCGTAGGGATAGCCCTCGCGCCAGGTGCCCGAGTGGTGGCCGCCGGACTTCGCGACCAGCTCGGCCAGCTCATGCTGGACCTTCGGGTCAGCCCGCCCGTCGGCGGCCGCGTGAGCGGCAGCCGGCGAGGACCCCCCTGTTAGGGATCCAGAATCATTAACACGGCCGTCTGCGCTCGTCATGTCGCCATCATGACCCGGCCGGCCGCCGGGCCACCACCCCGGGGCCCTAGCTGAGGTGATGCAGCAGGCTGGGCTTGGCCAGCGGCCAGCCGCCCTGGGCCAGCCGGGCGCGGACCCTGGCCACGTCGGCGTCGGTGGGCTTCTCGCTGGTCACCTCAGTGATCGCCGCGCGGATGGCCTGGGCGGAATCGGGGTCGGCGGCCGAGGCCAGCTCTTCGCCGATCTGCCTGACCTCGGCGTCGGTGAGCTCGCTGCCGAGCAGGGCGAACAGCGGGATGTAGTCGACGCTGGGCACGCCCTCGGGGTAGCCCGCGCGCAGCCAGGTGATGATCGAGCTGAGGATCGGTGGCAGGGCCATGCGCTTAACGCCTCTCCGTTCGGATGCCCGGGCCGGGTGTCCGGCCCGGGCACGAGGTCTTCGCTACTTGGGGGCGGGAGCGGGGTGGCCGGACTTGTAGATGATCACGATGGCCCAGACGACGGCGGCCAGCACGATCGCGAAGCACAGGCCGCCGATCACCATGCCGACCACGCTACCGCCGACGATCGAATCGGAGTCGCCTCCGCCGGCGGCGGCGGTCCTGGCCCGGGCGCCGCCGGACAGGGACAGGGTGCGCAGGCCGATGGCGAACAGGGCCGGGAGTCCCGCGCCGGCGATCAGGCCGAAGACCAGGATCTGCCAGAGCGCCTTGAAGTTGATCCAGGGGGGAGGCGGTATGGGTGCTGCCATGACTTGTCTTCCATCCCTCTCAGGCCGCGGCGGCGGGCTCGGGCTGCGCCGGCGCGTTGGGGTCAACCCCGCCGGTCCACTCGCTGTTGACGTTGTCGTGGCCCACCCGGGTCTTGCGGGACCGCCAGTAGATGACGCCGGCCACGGCGATGAGCAGGATGAGGTCGACGACCACCCCGGCGGTGTTGCCGATGGCGTTGGCCAGGGCGTAGGCCCCGGCACCGACGACCGCGGCCGACGGGAGCGTGAAGACCCAGGCCGTCGCCATCCGCCCGGCCACGTTCCAGCGCACCTCGGCGCCCTTCTTGCCCAGCCCGGTACCGATGATCGACCCGGTCGCCACGTGGGTGGTGGACAGCGAGTAGCCGAAGTGGCTGGACAGCAGGATCACCGCGGCCGACGCCGACTCGGCCGCCATGCCCTGCGGCGCCTCGATCTCCACCAGGCCCTTGCCGAGCGTCCGGATCACCCGCCAGCCGCCCATGTAGGTGCCGAGGCTGATGGCCAGGCCGCAGCTCAGGATGACCCAGAACGGGGCGCCGGCCCCGGTGGGCAGCGTCTTGTTCACGATCAGGGCCAGCGTGATGACGCCCATGGTCTTCTGGGCGTCGTTGGTGCCGTGCGCCAGGGACACCATGGAGGCCGACCCGATCTGGCCGATCCGGAAGCCGTGGCCCCGTGCGCCCTCGCTGAGCCGGCGGCTGATCCGGTACAGCAGGTAGGTGCCGGTCGCGGCGACGAGCGCGGCGATGATGGGCGACAGCCCGGCGGGGATGATCACCTTGGCGACCAGGTCGCGCCACTGGATCGCGTGCCCGCCCGCGGCGGCCAGCGTCGAGCCGATCACGCCGCCGATCAGGGCGTGCGACGAGCTCGACGGGATGCCGAGCAGCCAGGTGAGCAGGTTCCAGATGATCCCGCCGGCCAGGCCTGCCGCGACCACGGTCAGGGTGACGAGGTTGGTGTCCACCAGCCCGCTGGCGATCGTCGCCGCGACGGTCAGCGACAGGAACGCGCCCACGAGGTTGAGCACCCCGGACAGGGCGACGGCTACGCGCGGCTCGAGCGCCTTGGTGGCGATGGACGTCGCCATGGCGTTGCCCGTGTCATGGAAGCCGTTGGTGAAGTCGAATCCCAGAGCGGTGATGACCACGAGGACGAGTACAAAGTCGTTCACGGCAACAGGGTCTTTGGCCACTAGTGCGGTTGTGAAGTAGTTAGGCCAACTATCCCGCAATATGTCAGTAAACAGACCTTAATTGTTTACCCAAAGTTCAGTAACGTAACGTTCCTGAGGCTTGTGACACGCGTGGTGCGTGAGTCGCCAGTGCCGCTGTCGGGCTAGCGCTGTCGGGCTAGCGCTGTCGGGCTAGCGCTGTCGGGCTAGAGGTCGGCGACCACGCCGGGCGCGGCCACGCCCAGGTCACCGTCGTAGTGCTCCGCCGCCGCGGCCCGCGCCGTGGCATGGTCGGTGCCCGGCCACAGGTGGGTCAGCAGCAGCCGCGCCGCGCCGGCCCGCGCGGCCTGCCGGCCGGCGTCCGCCGCGCTCGAGATGTACCCGCGCGAGTCCTCCGGCACGGGCCCGGCGTAGGTGGCGTCGGCCAGCAGCAGGTCGGCCCGCCGGGCCAGCGTGACCACTTCCGGGCTCGGGCCGCTGTCGCCGGTGTAGGCCAGCGTTCGGCCGCCCGCGGTCAGCCGGACCCCGGCGTTGGGCACCCAGTGCGGCAGCAGCCGGGTCTGCGCCGCGAACGGCCCGATGCGCAGCTCGGCGCCGGCCGCGAACTCGCGCAGGTCATAGGCGTCGTCCAGCATCCCCGGCCGGTCCAGCGCCAGCACCGCGTCCAGCGCGCCCGGCAGCGCGTACACCGGCAGCGGGGACGGCGGGCTGGCGTCCAGCGCCCGCGCCCGGAGCAGCGGGTTCAGGTCGGCGCAGTGATCGGGATGGCCGTGGCTGACGAACACCGCGTCCACGTCCCGCGCCGCGACGTGCTCCAGCAGCCGGGGCAGCGCCGCGTAGCCCACGTCGACCAGCAGCCGGAACCCGTCGTGCTCGACCAGGAAGGCGCTGCACGCCCGGCCCGCCTCCGGCCACGCGCCGCAGGCGCCGAGCACCGTGATCCGCATGCGCCGGATACTAACCGCCGCAAACCCGGCCGGGGCGGGCCCCGGTGGTAGCCTCCTGGAATCCGGCCGCCTGCCCGGGCGCGCCGTTCGGGCGGCGAGGCAGGCATGAGACAAGAACCAGACGACGACGAGACCGTCATCTCCTACCAGGCCGCGAGGCCCGGGACCCCGGTGCTGAGCAGCAGCGGCACCCGGATCGGGACGCTGGAGCACGTGCTCCAGGTGCCCGAGCTCGACGTCTTCGACGGCATCGCGATCGCCACCCACCACGGCCTGCGGTTCATCGACGCCGACCGGGTACGGCAGTTCCGGCTCACCGAGATCCGCTGCACCATCAGCGACGAGGAGGCCGCGCAGCTGCCGGCCCCCGATGGTCCGCCGGTCTACCGGGTCGACGCGCTGGCCAACTCGGGGCACAACATGCACGACGTGCTGGGCCGGTTCTTCGGCCGGCCGCACTGGACCCGCGAGCGCGACTGAAACCGCTCTTACTGTTCTTCAGCGGCCGCCGGTCAGGCCTCGTCGCCGTGCTGCCGCGAGCGCGTCGCGGTGCTCGCGCCCGCCAGCGCGAGCAGGAAGGCACCGAACAGCAGCGCGCTGGTGACCACGTACATCACGTTGTGGGTCACCGGCGTCTGCCCGGCCTGGCGCGAGATGACGCCGAGCACCAGCCCGGCGGCGGCCAGCGGGACGCTCCCCCGCAGGTGCCAGCGCCGAACCCGGGCCTGACCCGGCCGGCCGGACCGCCGCGCGATGGCCAGCGTGGCCGGAATGCCCATGGCCATCGCCACGCCGAGCGCGACGACGGCGATCACGATTGGCGGCATAACTGGCTCCGTCCCATGGCCCGGCTTCCCATTTCCCGGCGTTCCACGGTCCGGCGTTCCACGGTCCGGCGTCCCATGGCCTGGCGCATGGGACCCAAGTCTAGCCAGGCGGCCCGGCCCGGTCCGAGCGCGCGGGGCGGCGGGCTGGGCCGACCGTCATGGCGCTCGGCGGCGCGAAACTGCCGCGGTCAGAACCTGTGCGTCGTATGGCTGCCGAGGGCGCCCCTGGTGAAGGCGAGGACCTTGGCGGGCGTCACGGAGTACACCAGGACCGCGGGGAGGCTCTCGTCGTGCTCATGGCGGAAGTACCCGTCGCGCACCACGAACCGGAAACCTCCGTCCCACCTGGTCGCCCAGGCCTGCGCCAGGCGCTTGAGCGCGGCATCGTCGGTGACCCGGCTGGCCTCGCCCTCGACCACCACGTCGAGCCCGCGGTCCCAGTGGTTGCAGCCGGTCGTGAGCGCGACGCGCGGGTTGGCGGCCAGGTTGAAGGCCTTCTGCTGGGTGACTCCGGTATCGAAGTACAGGACTCCGTCGAGCCACACGGCAGCACAAGGCGTGACGTGAGGCCGTCCGTCTGCGCGGACGGTGGAGATCCAGAACACCTGGGCCGATTCGAGCACCCGCCGGGTCTCATCCCATTGGGTGGGGACGGCGTCCGGGGCGCTGTACCGCTCGTCCAGGGTGGTCACTGGTGTTGTCATCGACGAACCGCTTTCTCGATGGGCGCTGAGGCCGGGCTGCGCGCCCGGCGAAGTCTTGCTATGGGGACGGGGCAGGCGGGGCCAAAGTCATCGCACTACCGCGAACTTCGGGCCAGCTCGTAACGGGTTCGAAGTCCTGGCCGGTCTAAGCTCGGCGGATGGCCTTGGAATGGGAACAGGTAATTGTGCACTCGGCAGATCCGGTGGCCTTGGGGCAGTGGTGGGCCACGGCTCTTGGCTGGGTTGTCGTCCACTCCTCTGATGACGAGTTCGAGATCCGCCCGGAGCCGGATCGCCTGCCGGGGCTGGACTTCGTCCGGCTTGATGAGAGCAAGAAGGCTAAGAGCCGGCTGCATCTCGACTTCAGGCCTGATGACCAGGACGCCGAGGTGGCTCGCCTGGTGGCGCACGGCGCACAGCGTGTCGATATTGGCCAGGGTGAGCAATCGTGGGTTGTCTTGGCCGACCCCGAAGGCAACGAGTTCTGTGTCCTTGGCCAGCGGCATCAGTAAGGCTCAGGCGAAGCCCTGTCCGTGACACCTGGCCTCGTCTCGCCGAGCACGGCGAATGTGCCCGAAAGTGCCCTCGCGGACCTCTCCCCCAGAGTCCGCGCAGGTCACAGGCCTGCGCGGCGGGCGAGTCAGCCTGTAGGCCGGGTTCTGTGCACCCGCTTGCGCGGGCCGGCGGTCATCCATCTCCGGCTGCCGTTGCCGACAGCCTCCTGCGGTCTACCCGCGAGCTCGGGCGGGCCGCCCTCAAGCACTCGCGCGGGCCCCGCTGCGCGGGGCCGTTCTTGACCTTGCTCCGGGTGGGGTTTACCAAGCCGCCGCGGTCACCCGCGGCGCTGGTGGTCTCTTACACCACCGTTTCACCCTTACCGCCGGCCAGGCCGGCGGCGGTCTGTTTTCTGTGGCACTTTCCCGCGGGTCACCCCGGGTCGGTGTTACCGACCACCCTGCCCTGTGGAGCCCGGACCTTCCTCGGCGCCGCCCGTTTCCGGACAGCGACGCGACCGCCCGGCCAACTCGCCCGTCGCTGGATCAAGGATAAGGGCAGATGCCGCGGCGCAATCCACGTCGACGCCCGACATCCGGCCCGCCCGCATCGTTCATTCCGGCCGCCGCAATCAGCCTGCTCCATGATCCCGTAGCGTTTGCGGCGTCTGAGCCCGCTAGCTCTACGAGATCATGAAGCAGCCTCCGCCAGGCATCCGCGAGGAGGCGAACATGGGGCTGGGGAGGCCAGTGAGCTTGCTGTCGGCGTGACCGACGGGGACCAGCGGCCCCAGGCTCGTAGTTAGGCCGAAAGGCCGGCCCGGAAACGGCATTCCGGCCGCCGCAATCAGCCAGCTCCATGATCGTGGTGGATTTGGGCCGCCGGCGGCCCAAATCCACCACGATCATGAGGTAGCCCTCGCCGGGGAGGCTTCGGGGCGGTCGTGCCGTGGACATGGCTGATCCCGGAGGATCCGGGTCAGCGTTGGCCCGTGATCCTCCGGGATCATGAAACCGCTCCCGCGAGAGCGGCGGTGCGGCTAGCGGATCAGGCCGCCCAGCAGGTCGCCGTACTGCTCCTCGCGCGACGTCGGCGTCGGCGACGGCGTGGGCATCGGCGGCTGCGGCCGGCGGGTGGCCGTCGACTTGGGCCGGCTGGAGCTGGGCCGCGTGGCACTGCGCCGGCTGGCGCCGGGCCGGGTGCTGGCCTTGGAGGCGGTCTGCGGCTTGGACGCGGCGCCGTTCCTGCCGTTCTTGGTGGCGCCGTTCTTGGCCGAGCCGTTCCTGACCGTGCTGGCCTTGGCCGCGCCGCCGTTCGGCTTGGCCGCGGTGCGGGCCGAGGTGCCGGTCCGGGCCGAGGTGCCGGTCCGGGCCGAGGTGCCAGTCCGGGCCGAGGTGCCGGTCCGGGCCGACGTGCCAGTCCGGGCCGACGTGCCAGTCCGGGCTGACGTGCCAGTCCGGGCCGAGGTGCCGGTCCGGGCCGACGTGCTGGCGGTCCGGGCCGTGGTCCCGGCCTTCGACCGCGAGGTCGTCCGGCTCGAGCTGCTCCGGGTCGACCGCGAACTGGCCGACGGCCGCGACGACGAGCCGCTGCGCGCCGAGGTCGACCGGCTGGTGCTGGACCGGCGCGCGGCTGACGTGCGGCGCGCGGCCGGGCGCGCCGAGGCGGCCGGGCGGGCCGGCGTCGCCGGCTTGGCGGTCGACATGGTCTTGGCCGCCGAAGTCAGCGCCTTGGCCGCGGTGGTCATGGCCTTGGTCGCGTTGTTCATGGCCAGCATGGCGGTGGACATGGTCTTGGCCGAGGTGTTGGCCCTGGTCGCGGCCTGGGTCATCTTGGTCGCGGCCGAGGTCACCTTGGTCGCCGCCGAAGAGACGGTGCGGGCGGCGGTGGCCGGCGTCGGCGAAGAGCTAGCCGAGGTGCGCCGGGTCGTGGAGCGGGTGGTGCTGCGCCGCGCCGCGCTGCCCGTGCCGCGTGCAGCGGTGCTGCGCGCGGTGGTGCTGCGTGAGGCGGTGCTCCGCGAGGTGGTACCGCGGGACGTGGTGCTCCGGCTGGCCGCGCTGCGGGCCGTGCGGCCGGATGCTGACTTCGTGGCCGTACCGCGCGCGGATGTCTTGGTGCCAGCGGTGCCGGCGGCGGCCGTCCTGGGCCGGGCCGGGCGCCGCGAGGCGCTGGTGCTCGCCGACCGCGCGCTCCCCGAATTCGCCGGCTTGCGCTGTGCGGCCGCACGGGTCGTGGTCTGTACAGGCACTGAATTCCCCCCGTCGTGATCAATTACGGAAGTGCTATTCCACGGGTGACCAGGTCTTACACACTTCGCAGCGCACATCGGGAGCACATTGAACTCAAGCGGAACTAAAGCAGACATGATTTCGCGCAATCGGCCGGCAATTCGGCGAAGTCCGCGCGGAACGCGTGCGTTAGCGAAGGTGCGCGGTGTCGTTCATCGAGCGCACCAGCGCGGGCCCGTCCGCGAACCAGTCGACCCGCGATAGCGACGCCACGTCCAGGTGAATGCGGAACAGCGCGGCCGGCGGCGCGAGCAGCGCGCGGCACAGCAGCGTCTTGATCGGCGTCACGTGACTCACCAGCACCACCGTGCGCTCCGGGTAGGCCTCGAGCAGCCGGTCCAGCGCGCGCAGCACGCGCCGCGCCACGTCGGCGAAGCTCTCCCCGCCCGGCGGCGCGGCGTCCGCGCTGCCCAGCCACGCCGTCATCTCCTCCGGCGACTTCGCGCTCGCCTCGGCGAACGACAGTCCCTCCCACGTGCCGAAGTCCGCCTCGACCAGGTCGTCGTCGACCACCAGCGGCGCGCCCGACGCCTCCGCGACCGCCTCGGCCGTGCGCCGCGCGCGCCGCAGCGGCGACGTCACGATCACGTCGATGCCGCCCCGCTCGCGCAGCCGCGCCGCGGCCGCCGCCGCCTGCCTGCGGCCGTCGTCCGTCAGCGGGATGTCGCCGCGCCCGGCGAACCGCCGCTCCGCCGACAGCGGCGTCGCCCCGTGCCGCAGCAGCAGCGTCGTCGTGGCCTGGCCGCGCGCCTGCCCCCACCCCCGGCCCGCACCCGGAGTTCCAGCACTGGCCCCAACGGTCCTCGGTACCTCAGCCCGCCCGCCCCCGGCATCGGAGTCCGCGCCGGGCTGACCCGGGGCGTCGCCCGACTTACCCTGGGCCGCATCCATGGCCTGGTTGGCCAGCCGGTCGGCCCGTTTGTTATTCGATCTCGGCACCCAGGTGTAAGTGATGCGGCCTAGCCGGTCCGCCGCCTGGCGGGCCGAGGTGGCCAGCTCGCGCAGGCCGGGGTCCTTGATCTTCCAGCGGCCCGACATCTGCTCGACGACCAGCTTGGAGTCCATCCGGACCTCGACGTCGGCGCCCGGCGCCAGGTCGCCCGCCGCGCGCAGGGCCGCCAGCAGCCCCGAGTACTCGGCCACGTTGTTCGTGGTGGTGCCCAGGCTGTCGTGCAGCTCGGCGAGCACCTCCCCGGTCTGCGCGTCGGCGACCAGCGCCCCGTACCCCGCGGGACCAGGGTTGCCGCGCGAGCCGCCGTCCGCCTCGACAACGAGCCTGCGCGTCACAGCCCGGACTCGTCGGTCCGGACCAGGATCCGGCGGCACTCCTCGCAGCGCAGCACCTCGTCCGGAGCGGCGGCGCGGATGGCGTTGAGGTCGACCGTGTTCAGCGACAGGTGGCAGCCCTCGCAGCGGCCGCGGCGCAGCGCCGCGGCGCCCACCCCGCCGTGGGAGGCCCGGAGCCGCTCGTAGAGGTCGATCAGGTCGGCCGGCTCGTCGGCGACCACGGCCGTGCGCCGGTCGGCCGCCTTGCCCGCCTGCTCGCCGATCTCGGCCAGGGCCGCGTCCCGCCGCGCGGTCACGGTGGCCAGGTCGGTGCCGATGCTGGCCCGCTCGGCCACGGCCGCCTGCTGCTGGGCCTGGGCGGTCTCCTGGCGCTCCATCACGTCCAGCACGATCTCTTCCAGGTCAGACTGGCGGCGGTGCAGCGACTCGACCTCGGACTGGAGGTTCTCCAGCTCCCTGGGCGAGGACACCTGCCCGGCGTCCAGGCGGACGCGGTCCCGGTCGATCCGGGCCCGCACCTGCTCGACGTCCGCCTCGGCCTTGGCCTGCTCCCGCTTCAGGTCCCCGGCCCTGGCCTCGAGCGTGGCCAGCTGATCCCGCAGCTCGCGGTCACGCTGCTCCAGCGTGCTGATCTCTTCGTGTTCGGGCAGGGAGCGCCGGCGGTGCTCGAGCCTGGTCAGCTCGGCGTCGACCTCGGCGAGCTCCAGCAGCCTGCGCTGCGCCTCGGGAGATGCTTTCACGTGGCCACGTTAGCCTGCCTGGTGCGCTGTGTCGCCCTGGGGTGTATCGGCGGGCAACGCCGGGAAAACGCAGCGCCCGGCCGGCCGCTGCGGTAGACCATGCCAATGGAGAATCCCGAGATCAGCCGTCCGTATATGCCGGGCTACGGGATCGCCGGGCCGGACCAGGGCAGCGGGCTGCTGCCCTGGTCCTGGGCGGCCGAGCGGCTGACCAGTGCCCGGAATTACTGGGTCAGCTCGGTGTGGCCGGACGGGCGGCCGCAGGCCACGCCGGTATGGGGCATGTGGGACGACACGGTGCTGTGGTTCACCTGCGCGGCGGGCTCGCGCAAGGCCGTGAACCTGCGGGCCGAGCCGCGCTGCGTGGTCACCACCGAGGACGCCAGCGACCCGGTCATCATCGAGGGCACGGCCCGGATCGTGACCGACGACAAGACCATCCGGCGGGTGCTGGACCTGATGAACGAGAAGTACCACACCGACATCGAGATCAGCTTCCTGGACCCGGCGCGGAACGCCACCGTCGCCGTCCGGCCGGGCAAGGTCATCGGCATGCGGCACGGTGACTTCACCGGGTCGCCGACCCGCTGGACGTTCGCGGGCTAGGCCCGGCTGTTCGTCGGCTGGTTCCCCGCGCCTCGGCTGGTCCCCGGTGCCGCTAGAGCAGCAGCATCAGGATCGGCGCGGAGGTCGGCTGCGGGGAGCCGCCCGCGGGCTCGACGGTCAGCCCGATCGCGTCGCCCGGGGCCAGCCCGGAGATGATCATCGGCCCGGCCATGCCGCCGCGCGCGGCCGGCAGCACCCCGATCGAGCGGCTGCCGGACGGGCCCATCAGCCACAGCTGGTAGGCCCGGGCGCGGGGCAGCGACCGCAGGTCAGCCGCGGTGAACACCAGGGCGCTGGCCCGGTGCGACATCACCACGGTGGCGCTGCCGCCGGTGCTGACCCGCCCGGTCATCATCCGCGCGTCGGGAGCGCCCAGCACGGACGCGATCGCGTGGCTGCGGCTCTGGGCCATGTCCAGCCGGTGCTCGGCGCCGTGCATCGCGTACCCGAACCCGGCCGCCACCAGCGCGAACACGGCCGCGACGGCGATCGCGAGCCGGGGCAGCCAGCCCCGGCTCCAGGGGGTGCCGGCCGCCGGGGCCAGCACGCGCCGCCGCCAGCCGCCCGGCCGGGCCGGGCCGGCGGGCGTGACCGGGGGCAGCTGCCGGATCTGCGCGGCCGCCCGCACCGTCTGCTCCCGCAGCGCGGCCCGCGGCCGGACCTCGGCCGCCGCGGCCAGCCGGGCCGTGGTCTCGCGCAGCCCGCGCAGCTCGGCCTGGCAGGTCTCGCAGTCCGCCAGGTGCTGCTCGAAGCGGGCCCGGTCGTCGTCGGTGACCGCGTCCATGGCGTAGGCGCCCGCCAGCGTGTGCGGGTCGACCCGGCGGCCGCGCCAGCGTCCGGGCCGGCGGTGGCTTTCGGACATCACTCCACCCCCAGGCAGTCACGGAGCCTGATCAGCCCGTCGCGCATCCGCGTCTTCACCGTGCCGACCGCCACGCCGAGCAGCCCGGCCACCTCGCGGTAGGTGTAGCCCTGGTAGTAGGCCAGCGTCACGGCCTCGCGCTGGAGGTCGGTGAGCGAGGCCAGGCAGCGCCGCACCCGCTCGTGCTCCAGGTTCGTCTCCACGGCCTCGGTCACGTCGTCGTAGTCCACCCGCGCCACCGCGGCGCGCTGCTCCCGCAGCGCGGCGCTGTGCTCGGACCGGACCCGGTCGATGGCCCGGCGGTGCGCCAGCGTCATGATCCAGGCGCTGGCCGAGCCGGCCTCCGGGTCGAAGCGCGCCGCGGTCCGCCAGACCTCGAGCAGGACCTCCTGCATGACCTCCTCGCTCTGGGCCGGGTCCCGGACCACCCGCCGGGCCACGCCCAGGACCTGCCCGGCGGCCTGGTCGTAGACGGCGCGGAACGCGGCGTCCTCTCCCCTGGCCACCCGGCCGAGCAGCGCGGCCAGGTCAGTGCGGGGCGGTCCGCGGGCCCCGGCCGGCCGGGGGCGGCCGGGCGGTCCGCCGGGGCCGGGGTTGTTATGCGAGACGTCCACGTAGCTATATTCGTAGCGGCCGCCCCGATCGGCTTGCTCCGGGCGGCAATCCGACCTCTCTGTTGTAACGAATTACTACTGTGACTATTGACAATCAACGTTCGGGCAGGACCGTCCGCGGCGCCATCGCCGGGATCCTGTCCGGTGGCCTGGCTCTGGCCGTCGGCCAGCTCGTCGCCGGGCTGATCAGCTCGGACAGCTCGCCCGTGGTCGCGGTCGGGCAGCTGTCGATCGACCTGACCCCGCCTCCGGTCAAGGATTTCGCGATCAGCGCCTTCGGGTCGCACGACAAGGTCGTGCTGGTCGGCGGGATCCTCGTCGTGCTGGCCATCTTCGCGGCCGTCGTGGGCGTGCTCGCGGTGCGGCGGCTGGCCTACGGCATGACCGGCCTGGCCATATTCGCCCTGGTCGGCCTCATCGCCGCGCTGACCAGGCCCGGCGCGTCGGCCGGCGACGCGCTGCCCACCCTGGTCGGCGGCGCCGCCGCGGTGCTGGCCCTGCGCCGGCTGGTCCGCGCGGCCCCGCCGCCGGTGTCCGCCTGGGCGCACGCCCGGGCTGCTGGCCCGGCCCGGGCGTCTGGTCCTTCGGGCGCGGGCGGCCCGGCCAGCTCGACTGGCTCGGGCGGCCAGGCTGCCTCGGGCGGTGCCCCGGGCGCGAACGGCTCAGGCGGCTCCTCGGCCCCGGCCGGCTCGGGGGGCCCGGCCGGGCGACCGGGGGCGGGCGGCCCGGCTGGTCCTTCGGGTGCGGGCGGCCCGGCTGGCCGGTCTGGTCCTTCGGGTGCGGGCGGCCTGGCTGGCCCTGGCGGTTCCTCGGGTCCGGCCGGACCGGCGCGTACGCCGGCCGCCGGCCCGCCCAGCCGGACGGGGCGGCAGGGCCCCGGCCAGTGGACCCCCGGCGACGCGGGCCGCCGTCCTGACCCCCGGCGCGAGCCTGCCCGCCCCGCGCCGCCGCGCCGGTCGTTCATTGCTACCAGCGCCGTCGTCGCGGGCACGGCGGTCGTCGCCGGCATTGGCGGGCGGCTGCTGGGCGAGCGGGCCAGCGTCAGCGTCGCGCAGCGGACGCTGCGGATCCCGCCCCCGGTCCGGCCTGCCCCGCCGCTCCCGGCCGGGGTGAACCTCAAGATCCCCGGGCTCAGCTCGTTCATCACCTCGAACGCCGACTTCTACCGGGTGGACACCGCGATCGTGCTGCCCGAGATCGCGCCGTCCAGCTGGCAGCTCCGGATACACGGCATGGTCGACAAGGAGCTCACGCTGACCTTCGACGACCTCATCCGGCGGCCGCTGATCGAGGACTACGTCACGCTCACCTGCGTGTCCAACCCGGTCGGCGGCCCCTACGTCGGCAACGCCAAGTGGCTGGGCGCCAGCCTGCGCAGCCTGCTGCGCCAGGCCGGCATCAAGGCCGGGGCCAACCAGCTGCTGTGCACCTCCTCCGACGGCTTCACCTCCGGCACCCCGATCGAGGTGACCATGGACGGCCGGGACGCCATGCTGGCCGTGGCCATGAACGGGACCGTGCTGCCGGTCGAGCACGGCTTCCCGGTCCGGATGGTGGTGCCCGGCCTGTACGGCTACGTCTCCGCGTGCAAGTGGATCACCGACATCGAGGTCACCACGTTCGCGGCCAGCCACGCCTACTGGACGGTCCGGGGCTGGTCCCAGCAGGCGCCGATCAAGACCGAGTCGCGCATCGACGTGCCCGCCGGCTCGGGCCCGCTCAAGGCCGGTCCCACGGCGGTGGCCGGCGTGGCCTGGGCCCAGCACAAGGGCGTCGAGGCCGTCGAGGTGCGCATCGACCGCGGGCCGTGGCACGAGGCCCGGCTGGCCGCGGTGCCCGACATCGACACCTGGCGGCAGTGGACCTGGGAGTGGCCCGCGACGCCCGGCATGCACCTGATCGAGTCCCGGGCCACCGACCGCACCGGCTACACCCAGACCGCGCTCCAGGCGGCGCCCGCGCCCAACGGCGCCAGTGGCTATCCGCAGGTGCTGGTGAAGGTCGGCTGAGTCGCCGGCCGGGTCAGCTGGCAAGAGCCAGCCTGACGGCCGCTCACAGCAGCTTGTCGCGCACCCGCCCGTACATGTAGGCGCCCAGCCAGCGGCCCATCTCGTCGAAGAACCGGGCCCGGTCCTCGGGCCGCTGGGCGTCGGGCCGGGCCTCCCCGTCGGTCGGCCGCAGCCAGGTGACATGCCGGCCCAGGTCGACCGTGGCCGCGGGCTCGGGCCGCCGGGCCCGGCCGCCGCGGACCTGCGCCAGCGGGCCGCCGATGACCAGCACCGGGCAGGGGATGTCCAGGGCCCGGCGGAGATTCCCGCCGAACGCCGGCGTGTAGAGGATCAGCGCGTCGGCCCGGCCGCCGGGGTGGTGGATGTCGTACCGCTCCGCGTCGCCGCGCTGAGCGTCGCACCAGAGCGCGGCGGCCAGCGCGCCCTCGCCGTGCGCGGTGACGATGACGTTGTCCATCCCGTCGGCGGTGCGCAGGTGCGCGCAGCGCGCGTCGATCTCCGCGAACCCCGACATGAGCGCCGCCGCGGACCGCTGCCACGGCCGGCGGGACCCGCCCGGCCAGCGCAGCGCGGCCACGTAGAAGTGAAATCCCCGCTCGGTAAACCAGCGGGCCAGATCGGGCGGGGCCGAGGCGTCGCGGGCGGTCTGTAGGTGCAGCACGGCCCGGCGGCTCGGGTGCGGCGACACCCGGCGGAACATCGCCGCGCCCAGCTGCGGCGCGGTCACCAGATCAGGCCGGAGCGCTACGGGCTCATAACCGTCGACAGCACCGTTCTGGCCGGCCAGCAGGCCCATGAACACCCCCGTTCACGTGTCGTTCTCAGCTGGGAGGTGGTGAATCATCCCAGCTTGCGCGGCTATTCAGCGCGGAGCGTAACGGACAGTGTCGCATCGTGACGTCACGACCGCCCGGAAAACACGCCAGCAGGTCCCCGCCAACTGCCCACGGCATCCCAATCCGAGCTGCCCGTGCCCGGTCCGCCGAAGGTCCACGTCCCCGTCCGCTCATGTCCCCGTCCGGTGCCCTCAGGTACTCGCGCGGCCCTGGATCGCGGCCAGCGCGGTGGCCACGCAGCCGGCCGTCTCGGCACCGAGCATGCTCATGTGGTCGCTGAGCCCCGGGCCGCCGTGCGGCAGCAGAAGCGGCGGCCCGTCGCCCGTCTCCCAGGCGCCGAGCACCCCCGGGCCCGTGTCCGCCTGGAAAGTCTTCTGGGGCATATCGTGACCATATCGGCCGGCTTGCCAGGCGGCCGCTGTTTGCCGGGGTCCGGCGCAGGGAAACACCCGCAATGGCGAGTTAACGCACGCCGTACCGTACGGCGGGCTCTGTCACCCCGCACACAAAAGGACGAGGCCCCTCCATGTATGAGATGGAGGGGCCTCTCCTCGCCGCTGCGGCCCTGGCCTGCCGGCTGCCCGGCTGCCGTGCGCCACGTGGCTGCCACCGGTCGCGTGCCGCTGCGGTAAATCTCCGGTTTCCCGGCGATCCCCCGCCTCCCGGACCTTCCTCCGGGTGGAGCACGTCTTCAGTGGTGAAGTAGTTCTACTGCCTTCGCGGCGCGCCACACAAGGCCTTTCCGGCGGCAACTCCAAGATTCTTTTGTCGTCCACAGGACATCTGCCGTTTATCCCCTGTGCGCCTGAGCTTTCCACCGCGCTGTCCACACACTTATCCACAGCCTGCGGATGACGGTCGCTCAGAGCAGTCCGGCAGCCGGCGCAGAGGAACCTGAGAGCTAGGCCGGCCAGAGTGGCTCTCGGCAGCGGTCAGCCGGACCGCACCAGAAGGAGGATCCCGTGGGCACCGAGCGCAGGCCAGTCCGGGCGGCTGTGGCGGCCAGGGACCGCGACCGGGGCCGGATCCGCGCCGTCACCGCCGCCATCGGCGCGGCCAGCATCGTGGCCGGCGGCGCGGTCGCCTACGTGCTGCCGGGCACCGCGAGCGCCCAGGCGTCATCGGCCTCGCACCAGGCGGCGCAGCACTCGGCCTCGCGCGGCACCAGCTCGTCGGGGTCGGGCAGCTCGGGCTCAGCCACGCATAAGTCCAGCTCAGCCACGCACTCGTCCCGCTCGCACAAGTCCAGCTCGAGCTCTGGCCTGAGCTCGTCATCGGCGCCGTCCTCCGGCTCCGGCGGTGGTCAGGTCACCAGCGGCGGCTCGTAGTCAGCCCTGGCGGCCGCCACCGGCGGGGCTCCCAGCGTCGTGGTTGCTGCCCTGACGTCGCTTCAGCGATGTGGCTGACACAGCCACGTCGCTGCGCCGGGCGCCGTGTTAGGTTCGGGCGGTGGGTGGCAGGGATGTCGACGCGGTCGTCTTTGACCTGGGCGGGGTGCTGCTCGACTGGAGTCCGCGATACCTGTACGGCCAGCTGTTCGACGATCCCGACGAGATGAGCGACTTCTTCGCGCGGATCTGCACCAGCGACTGGCACCGGGCGCATGATCTCGGCGCGGACACCACGCAGTCGTGCGAGCGCCTGGCCCGCCAGCATCCGCGCTACGCCGACCTGATCATGGCCTGGGCGTACCGCGGCGAGGAGATGATCCGCGGTCAGATCGACGGCACGGTCGAGATCCTGGCCGAGCTCCGGTCCGCGGGGCTGCCGTGCTTCGCGCTCAGCAACATGGAGCCGGACCGGTACGTGGTGCGGCGGGACCGCTTCCCGTTCATGCGCTGGTTCGACGGCGCGGTGATCTCCGGCATCGAGGGCGTGGCCAAGCCCGACCGGCAGATCTTCGAGATCCTGCTGGAGCGCCACGGCCTGGAGCCGGGCCGGACCGCGTTCATTGATGACTCGCCGGGCAACGTCGCGGCGGCGCGCGACCTGGGCATCGCGGCCCTGCGCTTCGTGTCTCCCGAGGACCTGCGGCGCGACCTGCGCGGTCTCGGCCTGGCCGTCTGAGGCGCCGTCCCCGGTCGGCCCCGGTCGCGACCACGGTCGGGCGAGCGTGGTTGCTAGCCTCCGCCGGCCCCATAGGGCAGCATGGCGACCATGGGGGACTACACGAACTTCTTCCTGTCCAGCACGACGGTCGCGGGGGCGCTGACCGGGCTGCTGTTCGTCGCGGTGTCACTGGCCCCGGAGCGGCTGACCGGCGCGCAGGCGTCCGAGCAGCAGCGAACGGTGGCCGCCACCGCGTTCACGGCGCTGCTGGACGCCATGTGGATCTCGCTGTTCGGCCTGCGGCCGGGCAACGAACTGCCGCGCGCGAGCCTGGCGCTGGGCCTGTTAGGGGCGGCCAGCACGATCGCGCTGGTCGTCAGGCTGTACCGGGCCCGGTCCAGAGAGCGGCTGAGCCGCCGGTGGCCGTTCCTGATGGCGTTCATCGTCGTGCTGTATGGCGCCCAGGTGGTGACGGCGTTCACCGCGAGCAGCGCCGTGCAGGCGCCGTCAGCGGCGGCCACGCTGGTCATGGTGCTGTTCGGCGTGGGCATCGCGCGGTCGTGGGAGCTGCTGGGCCTGCGCCGGGGCGGGCCCACCACCGAACTCGCCGCCCACGCGCGGCAGGTCATCCGGCACGCTGGCATCGGACGGCCGGCCCAGGACGACGCGGGCTGAGCGGGCCGCCGGCGCAGCGGCGGCCCGCTCAGCCCGCGTGACCGCTCAGGCCGGCTGGGTGGCGCCGTCGACGGTCAGGCTGGCGCCGCGCTCGGTCCAGAAGCACATGAGCCCGGCGATGCCCTCCGCCTCGGGGATGGGCGAGTCGTAGCTCCACACGATGTCCTGGTGGACCTGGCCGCCGACCTCGGCCGACCAGTAGGCGGCCTGGCCCTTGTACGGGCAGGTGCTCTGGGTGGCGGTCGGCTGGAGCAGGTCCGTGCGGACATCCTCACGGGGCAGGTAGTAGCGAGCCGGCAGCCCGGTCTCCTCCAGGATGACGGCGCGGCTGGACTCGGCCAGCTTCTCGCCGTCAACCGTGACCTCGATGTGCGCGTTCGCGGGCGTGATCGTGATCTGGTGTCCTGACGTCATGCTGGTGGCAACCCCCGGCCGGCCGTCGTCATTCCGTCCTCGGCCGAGGCCGGCCCGGCCGCGGCGTCCCCGGCGGCCCGGGTCCGGGCCAGCCAGGCGGTCAGGGCCTCCAGACCCAGCGCGGTGGCCAGCACCGTGCCGGTGCCCACCGCCGCTCCCCCGATGGTGTCGGTGAAGTAGTGGAAGTGCACGGCCACCAGCGCCGGCGCCACCACGGCCGCCGCGGCGGCCGCCACCGCCACCAGCGTCCAGCGCAGCGCGGCGGGCAGCGGTGGCCGGGCCGGGCCGGTGAGGACCACGATGGCCGCCACGGCCACGGACGAGACAGCGGTCTCGTGCCCGCTGGGGAACGACAGCCCGCCGCCCAGCGTCCGGCCGGACAGCGGCTTCAGCGCGTCCTCGGTGATGAGGCTGGCCAGCGGCACGGCCACCGCCACCAGCAGCGCGCTGCGCGGCCGCCGGAAGGCCAGACAGGCCAGCACGAGCAGCACGCAGATGATCGTGACCGTGTGCTGGTTGCCGAGGTCGACCACGAGCATGGCGGCATGCGGGTGGCTGCCCAGCCGGGCGATGATGGGCCCGTCGATCCGGGCGTCCACCGAGTCGGCCTGGGTCTGATGCGCGGTCAGCGCGCCCAGCGTGGCGATGACGACCACGCACGCCGCGATGAGCAGGCCGGCCGGCCGGCGCAGGGGCGCGGACAGCAACGGCCGGCCCCGGAACCTCGGCCGGCGTATCACCATCGGCTTCCCCTCTCCCGAAGCGGCCATTGTAGGTGCCCGGGCTGGGGAAACCGCGCGGGTCAGCGCGCGGCCAGATCCTATTTGTCGGCGAGCGCGGTCTCTCGCTGCGGCGCCGAGTCCGGCTTGGCCGGGGTGTCCGGCCCGGCCGCACCGTCCGGCTTCGCCGCAGCGTCCGGCTTAGCCGGCGTTTCGGGCTTCGACGCGGCGTCCGGCTTGTCGGGCTTGGCCGCGGCGTCCGGCTTCGCCGGCGTCTCGGGCTTCGCCGCAGCCTCCGGCTTCGCCGGCGTATCCGCCTTGGCCGCGGCCTGCGGCTTCGCCTGCGCGCCAGGCCCGGCCCCGCCGTCCGGCTTCCCGCCGTCTGACTTGCCGCCATCCGCCTTGGCCGCGCCTGCCCTGGCCCGAAGGTCCGGCAGCCCGGCCAGGATCCGCCGGGCGATCTGCGGCGGCGTCGACGCGACGGTGTCGACGACCAGGTCAGCCATTTCCGCCATCCACGACCGGGCCGCCTTGTACTCATCCAGGTGGTCAAGCCGCCAGGCCATGGCCTCGTCCGAGCCCTCGATCCGGCTGCGCAATACCGCCTCGTCGGCGTCCAGCAGTACCTGGAACACCTCAAGCCCGGCCACCCGCAGCGGGACCAGTACCTGGTCCAGGTGCTCGCGCTTGAGCACGGTCTGCGGGGCGATGACGTTCTGGCCCGTCATGCGGGTGATCTCGATAAGCGCGGTCGCGACCAGCGGCGGCCAGGCCGGCCAGTCCTGAAAATCAGACACCGGGCGGTCAGCGAGATTGGCCCTGAGCATGGCTCCGACCGTCTCGGGGTCGAACACGCGGCCGTCAGGAATCAGGGCCGCGAGGCGATCCGCCGTTGATGTCTTGCCAACGCCGAAGGTCCCGTTCAGCCAGATAATCACGCGTTAATCGTAGAGGTGCGCAGGCCGCCATACATGCCAGTTGGCAACCACACGCATGATCCGCGCCTTCAGAGGCTGCGCAGAGGTAGCCCAGATCTCCTCCAGCGCCCGGCCCGGCATGCTCACAGTCACCGAAGGCGGGGCCGCAGTCCAGGCCGCAGGCCAGATTTCGGGTGGAGAAGCACTGGAGATGCACTGGAGATGCACTGGTGAACGGAATTACCTCAAGCACAGCGCTCTGGTACGCGAGCCGGGCCACCGGCGTCGTGGCGCTCCTGCTGCTGACCGCGGTCATGGTGCTGGGCATCCTGGTCAACCGGCAGGGCCGGCTGCCTGGCCTGCCGCGGTTCGGCGCCACGAGCCTGCACCGCAGCGTGTCGCTGCTGGCGGCAGTATTCGTCGCGGTCCATGTGGCCACCGCCATTGCCGACCCGTTCGTCTCCATCGGGATCGTCGCCTCCGTGGTGCCGTTCGTGTCGCACTACGAGGCGTTCTGGCTCGGCCTGGGCGCGGTCTCGCTGGACCTGATGGCCGCGCTGATCGTGACCAGCCTGCTGCGCGGCCGCATCGGCCGCCGCACCTGGCGGGTCGTGCACTGGCTGGCCTACCTGACCTGGCCGGTGGCGTTCGCGCACAGCATCGGCTCGGCCACCGACATGCAGCGCGGCGGGCTGCTGTACCTGGGCATCGGCTGCGCGGCGGCCGTCGCGGCCGCGCTGGCCTGGCGGGTGACCGCCGCGCGGCGCGCCGTCCCGCCCGGCCAGCGCGCCGCCCTGGTGCTGGCCGCGGACAGCGCCCGCAGGCGGCTCGACCGAGAGCAGCACGCGAAAGCTGGTGCCCGATGAGCGTCGACTACCTGGCCGCGGCCGGCCGGCCGCCAGCCGCCCCGCTCACCGGCCTGCCCCGGCTGATCCCGGCCGACGCCGGACGTGGCCAAAGTCCGAGTGAGTACAGCCTGGGTGAGCACAGCCTGGGTGAGCACAGCCTGGGTGAGCACAGCCTGGGTGAGCACAGCCTGGCCGGCCACCTGGCCCGGCTCGGCCCGCTGCGCTACCCGGCCCGGCCCGGCGGGCTCATCGCCGAAGCCCAGGCGGCCGGCCTGACCGGCCGCGGCGGCGCCGCCTTCCCCGTGCACCGCAAGCTCGCCGCGGTCGCCGATCACGCCCGCCAGCGCCGCCGGGCCGTGGTCGTGGCCAACGGGGCCGAGGGCGAGCCCGCCAGCGGCAAGGATGCCGCGCTGCTGTGGGGCGCGCCGCACCTGGTGCTCGACGGGCTCCAGCTCGCCGCGCAGGCCACCGGGGCCACCGAGGCGTTCCTCTACGTCCACCGCGGCGAGCAACTGTCCCGCGGGCTGCTCGGCGCGCTGCGCCAGCGGGCCGCGGCCGGCCTGGACCGGGTCGAGGTGGAGTTCGTGCAGGCCCCGGACGCCTTCCTGGCCGGCGAGGAATCAGCCCTGGTCGGCTGGATCAACGGCGGCCCGGCGCGGCCCGCCTTCAAGCAGCCGCCCGTCTACGAGCGCGGCGTGGCCGGCCTGCCCACCCTGGTCCAGAACGTCGAGACCCTGGCCCACCTGGCCCTGATCGCCCGGTTCGGCGCGGGCTGGTTCCGGGCTCTCGGCACCACGGCCGAGCCCGGCACCATGCTCGCCACCGTCCATCGCGCCGACGGCGGCAGCTACATCACCGAGACCAGCCTGGGCACGCCGCTGACCGCGCTGCTCCCGGCCGAGCTGGCCGGCCCCGGCGCGTCGGCCGGCGGCGTCCAGGCCGTGCTGGTCGGCGGCTACCACGGCGCCTGGCTGGCCCCGGATCAGGCGGCCGGCCTGACCCTGAGCAACGCGTCGCTGCGGCCGGCTGGCGCCTTCGCCGGCGCCGGCGTGCTCGCCGCGCTGCCAGCCGGCCGGTGCGGCCTGGCCGAGACCGCCCGGGTGGGCCGCTACCTGGCCCTGGAATCGGCCGGGCAGTGCGGCCCGTGCTTCAACGGCCTGCCGCACATCGCCGGCGCGCTGGACGAGCTGGCCGGGCCGCACCCCCGGCGGCAGGCCCTGGCTGACGTGCGGCGCTGGGCCGGGCTGGTCACCGGTCGCGGGGCCTGTCATCACCCCGACGGCTTCGTCCGGTTCGTCGGCAGCGCGCTGACCGTGTTCCGGTCCGAGCTGGACGCGCATGCCCGGGGCCGGTGCACCGCCACCGACCGCACCCCGTTCCTGCCGGTGCCCGCCGGCCCGCCCACCGGGAGCCGAGATGACTAATTCCCCGGTCACTAGTTCATCGAGAAATAGTCCCCCAGAAACTGGTCTCCGAGGAACTAGTTCCCCGAGAACCGGTTTCGCAGGAACTAGTTCCCCAAGAACAGGTCGCCCAGGAACTAGTTCCCCGAAAACTGGTGTCTCACGAACTAGTTCCCAGGCAACTAGTTCCCAAATAACTAGTGCTCAGGGAACTAGTGACCAGGGAACTAGGGGCCTGCGGCTACGGGTCAACCCGGTCGCCTGCTCGGGCCACGGCGTGTGCGCCGAACTGCTGCCCGAGCTGATCACCCTGGATGAGTGGGGCTACCCGCTGCTGGCCGAGGGCGGCGTGCCGGCCGGGCTGAGCCGCCAGGCGCGGCGCGCGGTGCGGGACTGCCCGGCCCTCGCCCTGATGATTTCACGCAGCGCCCATTCATTCAGAGGAAACGCAGAAACTCCCCAGAAGGCCCGCGTAGCCAGGTCAGGCAAGGTGGCAGCATGATGAGCGTCATGGAGCGGTTCCCCGCTGACCGGCCCGAGTCCGGGCCCAGCTTCCGACGGGCCGACGGCAGCCCGGTCCGGGTCCTGGTCGTCGACGACGAGCCCAGCCTGGCCGAGCTGCTCGGCAGCGTGCTGCGCTACGAGGGCTGGGACATCCGCACGGCCGCCGACGGGGCCAGCGCGGTCCGGGTGGCCAGGGAGTTCGAGCCCGACGCCGTGGTGCTCGACGTCATGCTGCCGGACTTCGACGGCCTGGAGGTGCTGCGGCGGCTGCGGGCCAGCCAGCCGAACGTCTGCGTGCTGTTCCTGACGGCCAGGGACTCGGTGGAGGACCGGGTCAAGGGGATCACGGCGGGCGGCGACGACTACGTGACCAAGCCGTTCAGCCTGGAGGAGGTGCTGGCCCGGCTGCGCGGGCTGCTGCGCCGGGCGGGCATCAGCCAGGCCCGCAGCGGCACCGAGCTGGTCGTGGGTGACCTGACCATGGACGAGGACGCGCGCGAGGTGCGGCGTGGCGGCGAGCTGGTCGAGCTGACCGCGACCGAGTTCGAGCTGCTGCGCTACCTGATGCGCAACCCGCGCCGGGTGCTGTCCAAGGCGCAGATACTGGACCGGGTGTGGAACTACGACTTCGGCGGCCAGGCGCACGTGGTGGAGCTGTACATCAGCTACCTGCGCAAGAAGATCGACACCGGCCGTGAGCCGCTGATCCACACCGTTCGCGGCGTCGGTTACGTGCTCAAGCCGTCGGCCTGACGGTGTCCGCCGCCAGTAAGCCCGGCGCCAGTAAGCCCGCTCGCGGCGTGCTGGGCGCGCCGGGCCGCTGGCTGGCCCGGCGGACGCTGCGCGGCCGGCTGGTCGCGGGCCTGCTGGTGACGCTGTTCGTGGCCTGCGCCGCGGTCGGCGCGGTCACCTACTCCCACCTGCGCACCGTGCTCGTCGCCCAGCTTGACGACCAGCTCTCCCTGGCCAGCCAGCGCTACGCCAACTGCCTGCACCCCAAGCCGCATCCGCCGCCCCCCGGCACCGACCGCGATCACGACGGTGCCCAGCACCGCCCGCCGCCGGGCACGCCGCAGAACTGCGCGCAGCAGCAGAACAACCGCACGGTGACCGCCATGGCCTACACCACCGGGAGCAACCCGTACCGGATGGACGCGGTCCGCAAGCCGCGGCTGGCCGGGGCGGAGGACGGCCTGTGCAGGCTGACCGCCGCCGACCAGCACGAGCTGAGCGAGCTGCGGGTCAACGGCCAGGCGGAGGACATCACGCTGACCAACTACGGCCCGTACCGGTTCCTGGCCACCTCAGGCCCGGACGGGGCCATCATCAGCGGGATGCCGCTGACCTCGGTCTCCAATACGCTGCACGACGTCGCGATCGCCGAGATCGCGGTGTTCGCGGCGGCGCTGCTGCTGACCGGGCTGATCGGCACCGCCTGGGTCCGGGTGTCGCTGCGGCCGCTGCGCCGGGTGGCCGCTACCGCGACCAGGGTGACCGAGCTGCCGCTGAGCAGCGGCCAGGTCACGATGCCCGAACGGGTCCCGGACGCCAACCCGGGCACCGAGGTCGGCCAGGTGGGCGCGGCGCTGAACCGCATGCTCGGCCACGTGGAGCAGGCCCTGGCCCGGCGCGAGGCCAGCGAGAACCGGCTGCGCCGGTTCGCCGCCGACGCCAGCCACGAGCTGCGCACGCCGCTGGCCGCCATCCGCGGCTACGCCGAGCTGGCCCGCCGCCACCCGGGGCCGGTGCCCGACGACGTGGCCCACGCGCTGAGCCGGGTGGAGTCGGAGTCGGCCCGGATGAGCGTGCTGGTCGACGAGCTGCTGCTGCTGGCCCAGCTGGACGCCGGCCGGCCGCTGGCCAGCGAGCCGGTGGACCTGACCCGGCTGGCCATCGACGTGACCAGCGACGCCCGGGCGGCCGCGGCCGGGCACCGGTGGCAGCTCGAGCTGCCGGACGAGCCGGTCTGGGTCCGCGGCGACGAGCACCGGCTGCACCAGGTGCTGGCCAACCTGCTGAGCAACGCCGCCCGGCACACGCCGGACGGGACCACTGTGTCGGTGCAACTGACCGCGATGCCGCCGGTGCCGACGCGGCCGGCGCGGCGCAACCCGGGCCGGGCCAGCGCCGGACGCGCCGGGGACGGTGCAGGTCACGGTGACCGATGACGGCCCCGGCATCCCGGCCGAGCTCCAGCCGACGCTGTTCGAGCGGTTCGTGCGCGGCGACAGCTCCCGGTCCCGCACGGCGGGCAGCACCGGCCTGGGCCTGGCCATCGTGGACGCCGTCACCGCCGCCCACCACGGTCAGGTCGCGGTGACCAGCGTGCCCGGCCGCACCCAGTTCACGATCACGCTTCCGCGGCTGGCCGAGCCGGACCCGGCGTCGTCCTAGCCTCGCCCGACCCCTGCGGGTTGCGCAGGATGTTGATGCTCAGGACCAGGATCCACACCGGGAAAACGAGTTCCACCCAGCCGCTGGCGCTGGACGCGAAGAGCAGCGCGATGGCGGTGAGGTAGCCGGCGATCCACACCCACCGGTAGATGATCTGGGTCCGGCGGGCGATGGTGACGGTGGTCAGCGTGAACACCGCGGCCATCCGCATGGCGTAGACGTTGAGCAGGATCGTGGTGGAGTCGCGGCCGAGCGACAAGGTGTCTGAGCCGGTCGACGACGGGTGGGCGGCGGCCGCGTCGACCAGTCCGCCGGCCAGGGCCGCGGCCACGAAGAACATCGCGACGAACACCAGGCCGCTGCCCAGGAAAACGGTCGCGAAGAAGCGGTCCTCGAGCTCCCCGACCCGGTCCCGGATCACGCCGACGAACCAGAGGAACGCGATGCCGGCGAACGGGACCAGGTTCAGCGCCACGTCCACGGCCTGGCGCTTGCCCTGGTCGGACAGCCAGGCCCCGGTCTGGCCGCTGTTCTGCGGGATGGACAGCCGGATCAGCACCATGGCCGTGATGGCGAGCACGGAGAACACGATCCCGGCCCAGGCCGCCGCCTTCGGCGTCCGCAGCGGGCTGCCGGCCGTCATCTCGGCGTCGGCCAGGCCACCCGCGGCCCCCTGGCCCGCGACCCTGCCCGGGCCCGCGACGCCGCCCTCCCCCTGGACCATGCCGGTTACCTTACTCAGCGTGATCGCTTCGGCCACGCGACGTGCCGGCGCGGCGACTCATGGCCATGCGGGCCCGGCCGCGGCGCCGGGATGACCCGGACCTCGCTGGGCATATAGGCAGCATGGTGAACGACGTGACCCGGGATCTGGCGATATACCACGCGCTCAAGGCAGTCGACGAGGTGGCCGCGGCCCTTCAGGTGCACCTGATCGAGGAACACGGGGCCGACCCGGAGCGCCCCGTCGACCAGGCCGTGGCCGGCAACTCGCTCAAGCTGCTCCGCCAGGCCCGCGAGCGGCTCGGCGAGGGCCTGCGCGCCATCGACGCCGACGTCATCGCGGAGTCGGATCAGATCTCTCTGCGCGCAGCGCGGCCAGGGCGATGAGGCGATAACAAAGTTCCACCAGGATCAGGCCGATCGCCGCCTCGATCAGCCCTTCGGCCAGGCCGCGGACGGCCAGGGCCTCCAGGATCTCGGCGACGCCGTGCGGTTCTGGAACGACGGTCTCGACCCCGCTGGCGACCAGCACCGGCAGGGTCGCCAGCAGCGCCACGCTCCAGAAATGCGGCCGGACGAGGCGGGCGGACCGGCGCAGCGCCGCCCGGACGCGCCGGTGCTCGATCTCGATCACGGGGCCGGTGACCGCCAGCAGGTTGCCGGCGACCAGCCCGGGGATGACCAGGGCCAGCAGGCCGATGACCACGAGCACCACGACCAGCAGGTCGGCTAGGGCCAGGCGGACCCACGGCAGGCCCTTCGCGATCTGCCTGATGGTGAGGTGCTCCTGGCCGTGCTCGACCTCGCCGACGATCCGGCACAGGACTCCGGATATGAACACCGTGGCGAGCAGGCTCAGGCCGGTGGTGCTGATGGTCCCGGCCAGCGACAGCAGCAGGCTGGTCGGCTTGACGTAGTGGTCGATGAGGATCTCGGCCGCGACCGTGCACACGGTCAGCGGCACCGCGACGGCCAGGACCCGCCACGGCTCACGCCGGCCGGCCCGGGCCGCCGCGGCGATCACGGCCCGGACGGGCACCCTCGGGCGCGCCGGGCGGGCCTGGCGGGCCGGATCCGCGCGGTGCCGGGCCGACCGCACGGGACCGCGTGCGCTCATGGGCTGTCACGCTACGCGATCACCCGGTCACAGGCCAGCGCCGGCGGCGGCCGTGTTTTAGCAACATGGCCGCACCGCCGTCCCGGCTTGCCGGGACGGCGGTGCGGTCCAGGACGGCGGTCCGGTCCGGGACCGGCGGACCGGCGGTCCGGTCTCAGGCCAGCGCGGCGACCACGTCGATCTCGACCAGGATGCCGGCCAGCTGGGAGCCGACCGTGGTGCGCACCGGGTAGGGCGCGGTCACGAAGCCCTCGTAGACCGCGTTGAAGCCGGGGAAGTCCCGGTGCAGTTCCTGAAGGTGCACGGTGGACTTGACCACGCTGGAGAAGTCCAGGTTGTGCACCGCGAGCACGGCGGCGATGTTCCGCATGACCTGGGCGGTCTGCTCCTCGATGGCGTCGCCGACGACCTCGCCGCTGAGCGGGTCGTGCGGGCCGAACCCGGCCGTGTAGAGGAACCCGCCGGCCACGATGCCCTGGGAGTAGGCCCCCTTGGGCGACGGCGCGCTGGCGGTGCTGACTTGGCTGCGGGACATCTTTCCTCCGGGTTGCTTCTCAGCGGATGACATCGTCGGGAGCATCGAGCAGGTCCAGGTCCGGCCGGGTCGGCAGGCCCTCCCAGTCGCCGCTGACGGTGACGGTGAAGGCGCCGGCGGCGGCCGCGGTGGCCAGCCGGACCTCGGCGGGCTGCCCGGCAAGCAACTCTGCCAGGTAGCCGGCCACGAACGCGTCACCGGCCCCGACCGGGTCCACGGCCCGCACCGGGCGGGCGGGCTGCTCGCGGGCGGCGTCGTCGATCCAGGCCACGCAGCCGCGGTGGCCGCGCTTGATCATGACCTGGCGCGGGCCGAGGGCGGCCACCTGCCGGGCCATGGCGGCGGGGTCTGCGGCGTCGGTCAGCAGCGCGGCTTCCTGCTCCCCGGCGAACACGATGTCGGCGTGGCGGACGAGTTCACGCAGCGCGGCGGCAGCCTCGGCCGGGTCCCACAGCGCCGACCGGTAGTTGACGTCCAGCGAGACAACCACCTTGTTAATGCTCGCGATCTCTATCGCCGACCGGACGGCGGCGGCCGGCCCGGTGCCGAGCGCGGGCGTGATGCCGGTGACGTGCAGTACCCCGGCCGAGGCGATGGCGTCCTCGTCGAGGTCGCCGGGGTGCAGCCGGGACCCGGCGCTGGCGGTGCGGTAGTAGCTGACCCTGGTGACGCCGGCGGCGCGGGCGGTCTTGAGCATCAGCCCGGTGGGCGCCGGGTCGCGGATGACGCGCAGCGTGAGCTCCTCGGCCCGCAGCTCGCGCACGATGACGTCACCGACGTCGTCCTGGCCGACCCGGCCGATCCAGGTCGCGGCGCCGCCCAGCCGCCGCACCCCGATGGCCACGTTGGACTCGGCCCCGGCGATGCTCAGCCGCAATCCGGCGCCGCGGTGCAGGGGCCCGGCCGCGGCCGGCGTGAGCAGCCCCATGGTCTCGCCCAGGGTGACGAGTCCGCGCGGACGCTTCTTGCTGTTATCACTCATCGGTCATCACTCACCGGCGGGCGCCCAGCCGGCGGGAGATCTGGTCGGCGGCCGCGATGACCAGGGTGCTGAGGCCGGGCACCTGCTCGGCGCCGAGCCGGCTGGCGGGCGCGGACACGCTGACCGCGCTGCCGACCGCCCCGGCGTGGTCGAAGATGGGCGCGGCCACGCAGCGGATGTCGGGCTCGTTCTCCACGTCGTCGACGGCGTAGCCGCGGGCCCGGATCGCGGCCAGGTCGGCGCGCAGCGCCGCGGCGGTGGTGCGGGTGCGCGGCGTGCGGGCGGGCAGCCCGGCCTGGATCACGCGCCGCACGGCGGCGTCGCCGGCGTGCGCGAGGATGGCCTTGCCGACCGCGGTGCTGTAGGCGGGCTGGCGGACGCCGATCCGGGAGAACATCCGCACCGGCCGCGGGCTGTCGACCTTGTCGATGTAGACCACCTCGGGCAGGTCGGCGAGCACCAGGTGAACGGTCTCCCTGGTCTCCTCCATCAGGCCGCGCAGCACGTCGCGGGCGGCGCCGGGCAGGTCGGCCTGCTCCAGGTAGGCGCCGCCGAGCTGGGCGGTGCGCCAGCCCAGCCGGTACCGCCCGGTGTCGGGCGCCTGCTCGACCAGCCGGGCCTCGCACAGCGGGGCCAGCAGCCGCAGCAGCGTGCTCTTGTTCAGGTCCAGGTCGCGGGCCAGCCCGGCCAGCGTGTGGCCGCGGCCGTCGGCGCTGTCCTCGCCGATCCGCAGCAGGATGCCCAGGGCCCGGCGCAGCGAGGCGGAGTTGTTGCGCGGGCGACGGCGGCGGCTGGCGGCGCGGCGGCTGGCGGCGCGGCGGCCATCACGTCTCCTGCCCGCGGCGCAGGGCCCGGCCGGGCCGGGCGCCGGTCAGCGCGCCGTCGCTCAGCGCGAACTGGCCGCTGACCAGCACGTGGTCCACGCCCTCGGCCAGGCTGCGCGGCCGCTCGTAGTCGGCGGTGTCGGTCACCGCGGCCGGGTCGAGCACGACCACGTCGGCCACGTAGCCGGGCCGCAGCAGGCCGCGCCCGGCCAGCCCGAACCGGCGGGCCGGGTGTCCGGCCAGGTGCAGCGCGGCCTGGCCCCAGCTCCAGTCGCCCAGGCTCCGGGTGTGCCGGCCCAGATACCGGGCGAAGGTGCCCCAGGCCCGCGGGTGCGGCGCCCGGCCCAGCAGGATGCCGTCCGACCCGCCCATGTGCGCTTCGTGGCGCAGCAGCGCGCGCCGGTCGGCCTCGGTGTTGGTGGGCGGGTGGCCGAACACGCAGCCGGCCCCGGTCTCGCTGGCCGCGACCAGCTCGCAGACCAGCTCCCCCGCGGCCAGGCCCGCCTGCCGGGCCGCGGCCGGCAGGGTCAGGCCCTCGGCCCAGGCCCAGTCGGCCGACCCGATGTAGGCCAGCGTGATCCGGTCCAGCACGTCGGCGATGGCCGGGAACCAGTCGCGGGCCAGCCCGGCCCGCACGCCGGGCTCGGACAGCCGCTCCCGGACCCGGGCCGGCTCCCCGGCCCGCAGCTCAAGCGGCAGCGCCACCATGGCCAGGATGCTGCTGCCGCGCTGGTAGGGGTAGCTGTCGAAGGTCAGGTCCAGGCCCTCGTCCCGGCCGGCGTCGAGCAGGCCGGCCAGCATGCCGGCCGGGCCGTGGTAGTGCGAGACGTGCGCCGCCGCCCCGCTGTCCCGTGCGATCCGGGTCAGCTCGGCCATGCCGCGCCAGGCGTCGGCCTCGTAGCCCCGGATGTGGCTCACGTAGACCGCCCCGGCCGCGGCCACCGGGGCGCACAGCGCGGTGATCTCGGCCGCGTCGGCGAACCGGCCCGGCTCGTAGTCCAGCCCGGTGGACAGGCCCAGCGCCCCGTCGGCCAGTGCCGCCTCGACCAGCGCGCGCATCGCGGCCACCTGATCGGCGGTCGCGGGCGCCGGGTCGTAGCCCATGACCTCGGCCCGGATGGTGCCCGCCGGGGCCAGGTAGCCGACGTTCAGCGCGCCCGCCCGGTCGTAGCAGGCCAGCAGGTCGGCCACCGAGCAGCCCTCGGCCAGCTCGGCCGGGCACGGCCCGTTGACCGGGCCGAAGTACTGGCTCATCGCGCGGATGGTGGCGGCCGAGGCCGGGGCGAACGACACGCCGTCCTGGCCGAGCAGCAGCGTGGTCACGCCCTGGCGCAGCGCGGCGAGCTGGGTGTCGCTGGCCGCCGCCGACGCGTCGGCGTGCACGTGGGTGTCGATGAGGCCGGGCATCAGGTAGCGGCCGCCGGCGTCCACCTCGCGGGCGGCGGTCGCCGCGGCCAGGTGCCCGATGGCCGCGATGCGGTCGCCGGTGACCGCCAGGTCCGCCCGCCAGGGCGGCGCGCCGGTGCCATCGACCACCCAGCCACCGCGCAGCAGCACGTCGAACACGGGGCGCTCGCCCTCCTCCGCGCGCCAGCCGGGTAGCGGCGCACTGCAAACTCTCATGTTGCTCTGCAAAACAACCGGTCAAGATCCTCTCATAGACGGCTGAGAATGGCGCGGCAGGTCGTGACCAGCCTGGTCACCGATGGTTCTTGCCATGAACAAACCCGCCCTCATCTTCGACGCTGCTGCCCCGTTGACCTCATCAGACAGACCGGGCACACCACAGACAGCGGGCGTGCCGTCCGCCTCCTGCCAGGTCGAGATCGTGGTCCCGGTCAAGGACGAGGAGACCGACCTGGCCCCCAGCATCCGCCGGCTGCACGCTTACCTGTCCGGCGGCTTCCCGCTGACCTGGCACATCACGATCGCCGACAACGGCAGCCGGGACCGCACCTGGGACATCGCCCGCGGGCTCACCGCCGAGCTGAGCCGGGTCAGCGCGGTCCGGCTGGCGCAGCCCGGCCGGGGCCGGGCGCTGCGGTCCATCTGGTCGCACAGCGACAGCGAGGTCCTGGCCTACATGGACGTCGACCTGTCCACCGACCTGAACGCGCTGCTGCCCCTGGTCGCGCCCCTGCTGTCGGGGCACAGCGACGTGGCCATCGGGACCCGGCTGGCCCGCGGCTCCCGCGTCGTGCGCGGGCCCCGCCGGGAGGTGATCTCGCGCGGCTACAACCTGCTGCTCCAGGCCACGCTCGGCACGGGGTTCTCCGACGCGCAGTGCGGGTTCAAGGCCATCCGCCGGGACAAGGCGCGCGAGCTGCTGCCGCTGACCAGGGACGGCGGCTGGTTCTTCGACACCGAGCTGCTGGTGCTGGCCGAGCGGGCCGGCCTGCGGATCCACGAGGTGCCGGTGGACTGGACCGACGACCCTGACTCGCGGGTGAACGTGCGGGCCACCGCGCTGGCCGACATCCGCGGCATCCTGCGGATGGGCGGCGGCCACCGGATGGCCCGGTTCGTGGCCGTCGGCATCGCCAGCACGGTGGCCTACATCCTGCTCTACGTCCTGCTGCGCCGCGGGCTGGCGGCGCAGCCGGCGAACGCGATCAGCCTGCTGCTCACCGCCATCGGCAACACCGCGGTCAACCGCCGCGTCACCTTCGGCATCTCCGGCCGCCAGCACGCCGTGCGGCACCAGCTGCGCGGGCTCATCGCCTTCGCCGCGGGCCTGGCGCTGACCTCGGGCGCGCTGGCCGCGCTGCACTGGATCACCCCGCGGCCGACCCGGGTCGCGGAGCTGGCCGTGCTGCTGATCGCGAGCCTGGCCGCCACGCTGGCCCGGTTCGTGCTGTACCGCAGCTGGGTCTTCCGCGGGAGTGCCCGGTGACCGCGCTCACTGTCCGCCGCGCCCGGACGCGGGCCGGCGAGGCGGCGGCGCCGGCCGCCCGGTGGCCCCGCTGGGCGCTGGCCGGGCTGCTGGCCGCGACGGCGCTGCTGTACCTGGCCGGGCTCAGCCGCAACGGCTGGGCCAACGACTTCTACGCCGCCGCCGTGCAGGCCGGCACCCGGAGCTGGAAGGCCTTCTTCTTCGGCTCGTTCGATGCCTCGAGCTTCATCACCGTCGACAAGACCCCGGCCTCGCTGTGGGTCATGGAGCTGTCGGCCCGCCTGTTCGGGCTCAATTACTGGAGCGTGCTGGTCCCCCAGGCCCTGGAGGGGGTGGCCTCGGTGGCCCTGCTGTACGCCGCGGTGCGCCGCTGGTCCGGGCCCGGCGCCGGGCTGCTGGCCGGGGCGGCGCTGGCGCTGACCCCGGTCGCGACGCTGATGTTCCGGTTCAACAACCCCGACGCGCTGCTCGTGCTGCTGATGACGGCGGCCGCGTACGCCCTGGTGCGCGCGGTGGAGTCGGGCCGGACCCGCTGGCTGGTGCTGGCCGGGGCGCTGCTCGGCTTCGGGTTCCTGGCCAAGATGCTGCAGGCGTTCCTGGTCCTGCCCGGCTTCGGCCTGGTCTACCTGGTCGCCGGGCCGCCCCGGCTGCGGCGGCGGATCTGGCAGCTGCTGGCCGGGCTGGGCGCGGTCGTGGCGGCGGCGGGCTGGTGGGTGGCGGCGGTCATGCTGACGCCCGCCGCCGACCGGCCCTACGTCGGCGGCTCGACCAACGACAGCATCCTGCAGCTCGCGCTGGGCTACAACGGCCTCGGCCGGCTCGACGGCCAGGAAACCGGCTCGGTCGGCTTCGCCGGCGCACACGGCGGCAGCCCGTCGTTCAGCGGCGCGGCCGGCCTGGGGCGGCTGTTCGGCAGCGACATGGGCGGGCAGATCAGCTGGCTGCTCCCGGCCGCGCTGCTGGCCCTCGCGGTGCTGGGCTGGCTGGCCTGGCGCGCCCGCCGGCTGGGGTCGCGGACGGGCTGGCGGACGGGCTGGCGGACGGACCGCAACCTGGCCGCCGCGCTGCTGTGGGGCGGCTGGCTGCTGGTCACCGGGGCGGTGTTCAGCTTCATGGCCGGCATCATCCACCCGTACTACACGGTGGCGCTGGCCCCGGCCATCGCCGCCCTGACCGCCATCGGCGCCGTGCAACTGTGGCGGCTGCGCGCGGAGTGGCCGGCCCGTGCCGCGCTGGCGCTGGGTGTCGTGGTCACGGCGGGCTGGTCGTTCGTCCTGCTGGACCGGTCCCCCGGCTGGTACCCCTGGCTCAGGTTCGTGATCCTGGCCCTCGGCCTGGTCGCCGCGGGCGGCCTGCTGGCAGCGCCGGTCCTGGCCGGCCGACGGCCGCGGCGCACCGGGTCGGGGCGACGCTGGGTGCTGTGGCCGCCGCTTGCGGGATCGCCGCGGCCCTGGCCGGGCCGACGGCCTACAGCGCGGACGCCGCCGCCACGGCGCACGCCGGCGCGCTGCCGACGGCCGGGCCGGCTGTGACGAGTGCGTTCGGCGGGCCGGGCGGCAGAGGCGGTCCCGGTGGCGGGCGCACTGCCCGGTGGCGGGGGCCTTCCCGGCCGGGCGAGCTTCGGGACAGGCTCAGCTGCGGGCACAGGCTCGGCGGGGCTGCCGGGCGGGACCAGGCCGGCCGGCGGCAGTGGGTCGCGCGTCACCGGGGGCTTTCCTGGTCGCGGCGGCCAGGGCGCGGGCGGGCCGGGCGGGCTCAGCGGCTCGACGCAGGTCAGCCAGGCGCTGAAGCGGCTGCTTGAGCGCGACGCCAGTGCCTACACCTGGGCCGCGGCCACGATCGGCTCCGAGAGCGCGGCACCCCTGCAGCTGGCCACCGGCCAGCCGATCATGTCCATCGGCGGGTTCAACGGCACCGACCCGGACCCCGCCCTGGCCGAGTTCAAGCGGCTAGTCGCCGAGCACAAGATCCACTACTTCGTCGGCGCCAACGCGGACAGCTTCGGCGGTGGCTCCGGAGACGCGACCGCCATCACCCGCTGGGTAGCAGCGCACTTCAAGTCCGAGACCGTCGGCGGCGACACCGTCTACAACCTGACCGACCCCCGCTGACCGTCTGTACCGCTCCCAGCGCGCCCACCGGCAACACTGACACCACGCGACCCGCCGCTCGCCGTCCCGGCCTGCCGCAGAGCTCGTGGATGTCACGTTGCCCACAACGGAGTGCTGCTTCCGGTACATCCAGCCCTCTGCGCGCTGGCCGGAGCGGGCTGGCGTGTTGGCTGCAGGGGCTGGCGGGGCGGGTGGTGCAGGGGAGGCTGCGCTGGGGCTCGCCGGGCCTGGCCGGGCCGGCGTGGCCGGTCGTGGGTGTCCCGCTGGGTACCTTCTGGTGTACCCAGCGGGACACCCACGACCATGATCACCAGGTGCGCGGGCACCGCTGTGACGTGGGGGGTGCAGGGGGGCAGGAGACTCGCGGCTGGGGCCCGGCGCAGGCGGCGAGCTCGCTGGCCCCGATGGACAGCGTCGCCGGGTGTGGATTCCGGTACATCCGGGGGCCGGTCCGATGGCGGGAGCGGCCTGGCGTGTTGCTGGCGCGGCCAGTGGGGCCGGTGCTGCCCCGGAGGCTGCTCTGGGGCTGGCCGGACCGGCCCGCCAGCCGTGGATGTCCCGTTGCCTACCCCAGGAGGTAGGCAACGGGACATCCACGACCATGATCACCAGGTGCGCGACAGCGCTGCGGCCGCTGGTGACTGCGGGGCGCACGGGACTTGCGGCGTGGCACCGGGCCGCCGCGGGGCTGCGCGCCCACCGGCAACACTGACACCACACGACGCGCTGCACGCCGTCCCGGCCTGCCGCACGAGGCGGCGGCCTCCGGGCCGGCCCGGAGGCCGCAACGGCCGCGGCCCGTGATGCTCCCCGGTCGGTTCCTGCTGACGAGCGGCGCACTGCCCCGGAGGGCTGAGGACCTCCGGGGCAGTGCTTGCCGGTGCTGTTCTGGCTGGTGTGGTGCTAGCCAGCCCGGCGGCTAGTGGCGGCTGGCGTTGCTCGCGAGCCAGGAATTGCTGAAGCCGCCCGAGCTGCTCATCGAGCTGGTCGAGTCCTCCTGCTGACCGCTGCTGTCGACCATGATGATCGAGGTCGGGCTCTGGCCCGCCATCGAGGCACCGTTGTCCGAGGAGCTGCCGTAGTTGACGGTGCCGAAGTCGGCCAGGGGCAGCACGCCCGACTCCGACGACGGCGCCTCGGTGATGACCTCGGCCGAGGACCGGGACAGGCCGCTCTCGTTCTGGGTGATGGTCTGGGTCCAGCCCTGGGTGCTGTCGGTCAGGACCAGCGTGTAGGTCTCGGTCCCGCTGAACGTGACCGAGGCGCTGATCTGGTCACCGGGCGCGACCGGGTTGCTGAAGTACACCGGGTCGGCCGGGTACATCTCGTACCAGCCGTAGTAGTCCGGCGACGAGCCGGAGCAGTCGGAGTCCGTGCCCGTCTGCTCCACCGAGCCGCTGTTGTAGCCGTCCAGGCCGACCCAGAAGGCCGCGTACTGGTCACCGCCGCCGCCGCAGCTGGCCGCCGGCTCCGTCCAGGTGGACGAGACGCTGTTGAAGGCTCCGCTGCCGCCGGTCACCGCGTAGCCGGACCAGTTCGTGCTCTGCGCCTGGTTCCTTATGCCGTGGGCCCGCCCGAGGGCGCCCGAGGGCCGCTGCATCACGCCGCCCGGCGTGAACGCGTGAACCGCGCCGCCGGGGCGGACGTGCGTGACCCCCGGGTGGGTGATAGCGGGGTGGGTGATAGCGGGATGCGTGAGATCGGGGTGCGCGGTCACCGAGGCGCTGGCGGTGCCAGCCGCCGCCATCAGTGAGCCGAACACCAGGGCAGTTGTCGTGAGGGGTATGCACCAGCGGCGCATCATACGGTCTCCTTCGGCCGTCGTTCGGGCAGGCGGCGACTTACCCCTTTGGTCCCCATTACACCGTCACTGCGTGGTCGGGGCGAACCTATAAAGACCATTGGTAATGGTTAAACAATGAGTTAGTAAAGGGTAGGTATTTTAACGATCCAAAACAACATCGTCGCAGCTCAGTCGGTATGCGACATAAGGCAGCAGTTGGTCTAGGCGGACCGGTGCCGCCTAGCTTCGTGCTGCACGGCGGCGCGGCCTGCTGCAGGGCGGATGGGGACGGACACGGCGGCGGGACTCGGCTGGGCGGATGGGACGGACACGGCGGCGGGGCTCGGCTGGGCGGCGTGGGCGACCTAGGATCGGGGACATGGCTCACCGCAGCCCGGCGCCGCAGTTAGGCACGTCACTGGCCCCGGCGCGGGCGGCCAGCGCGGCGGAGGCTGAGCGCGGGCTGCGGGAGCGGCTGGTGCCGCCGATGCCGGGCCGGGCGGCGTGGGGGTGGGCCGGGCCGCTGCTGGTGACGCTGTTCGGCGGGTTCCTGCGCTTCGACCAGCTGAGCGTGCCGCGCGGGCTGGTGTTCGACGAGGTCTACTACGTGCCGGACGCCTGGGCGATCCTGCGGCACGGCGTGGAGATCAACCACTCCAGCCACGTGAGCGCGCTGCTGGCGCGCGGAGACACCAACATTCTGCTCGGCACTCAGGCCGAGGTGGTGGCGCATCCGCCGCTGGGGAAGATGATGATCGCGGTCGGGGAGTGGCTGTTCGGGCTGACCCCGTTCGGGTGGCGGTTCGCGGTCGCGCTGGTGGGCACGCTGTCGATCCTGCTGCTGGCCCGGATCGTGCGCCGGATGACCCGCTCGACCCTGCTGGGCTGCGTCGCCGGGCTGCTGATGGCGCTGGATGGCCTGGAGCTGGTGCTGTCCCGCACCGCGATCCTGGACATCTTCGTCATGTTCTGGGTGCTGGCCGCGTTCGGGCTGCTGGTCATCGACCGCGACCGCACCCGCGGCCGCCTCGCCGCCGCCGCCGAGGCGGCCGGGGGCGGCGAGGCCCGGCGCGGCGCGGGCTGCCCGGCGGCGGGCCGAAGCTGGGCATCCGCTGGCCGCTGATCGGCGCCGGGGCGTGCCTGGGCGCCGCGGTCGCCTGCAAGTGGAACGGCATCTGGTTCATCGCCGCGTTCGCCGCCCTGGTGATCGCCTGGGACCTCGGCGCCCGCCGCGCCGCCGGCTACACCGACCGCCTCGCCGGCGTGCTCCGCTCCGACGCGAAATGGCTGCCCGCCTGGTTCGCGGTCATCCCCGCCGCCGTCTACACCGCCTCGTGGACCGGCTGGTTCGCCACCCCCTACGGCTACAACCGCAACGGAGCGGCGCTGAACAACGGGCATCCGACCTCGACGATCGCGGCGTGGCTGGCCGAGAACAGGTCGATGCTCGACTTCGGCATCACGCTGACCTCAACCCACAAGCAACAGCCGTACATGTCCGACCCGCTGGGCTGGCTGGTGCTGGCCCGGCCGATCGCGCTGTCCTACACGACGCCGTCCTCCGGCTGCGGGGCGACCTCGTGCTCCCAGGAGGTGCTGGCCATCGGCACCCCGCTGATCTGGTGGGGCGCCCTAGCCGCCCTGACCTTCTGCCTCGCCTGGTGGCTCATGCGCCGCGACTGGCGCACCGGCGCCCTCCTCCTCGCCACCGCCGCCGGCTGGCTCCCCTGGATCTGGTTCTACCTCCACGACCAGCGCACCGAGTTCTACTACTACGCCATCGCCTTCGAGCCCTACCTCATCATCGCCATCACCCTCAGCCTCGGCCTCATCATCGGCCCCCGCCACGCCAGCCCCGCCCGCCGCGCCACCGGCGCCGTCACCGCCGGCACCTACCTCCTCGCCGTCCTGCTCAACCTGGCCTACCTCTATCCCATCCTCGCCGCCCGGATCATCCCCTACAGCTCCTGGCTGTCCCGCATGTGGTTCCACAGCTGGATCTGAGCGCGACGGCGAGCCAGGCGAGCCAGGCGAGACAGATGAGCTGGATGAGTGAGGTGAGCTGGCCGGGCTAGCGGACGCCGGCGGTGCTCAGCAGCTCATCCAGGATCAGGCCGAGCTGGTCGACGGCCAGGCTGAGGTGGCCGGCGCCGGGGATGAGGTGGGCGGCGGCGCCGGGCAGGTGCGCGGCCAGCCACTCCCCGTGCGCGAACGGCACCATCCGGTCCTGGTCGCCCTGCCAGATCGCCACCGGGACGGCGGCCTCCAGCGGGAAGCCCCAGTCCTGGTCGAAGGCCAGGTCGTCGTCGCGCCAGCCGTCGATGCCGCTGACCAGCGCGGCGCGGAAGGAGGCGGCCAGGTAGCTGGCGAACTCCCCGGTGATGACCGCCTTGTCGGCGTCGCCGACCAGGTCCCCCAGGCCTTCGGCGACCTGGTCGGCGGTGATGTCGCGCAGCTCGGCGGCGGCCGCGGTGAGGAACTCGGTCAGCTCGGCCTCGCCCGCCTGGGTCGCGGCGAACTCGGCCAGGTTCTCCTCGCCCATGCCGGCCAGCCAGTCCAGGCCGTCGGCCTGACGCGGGGCGACGCTGGCGATGGTCGCCGCGCCGCGGCACCGGCCGGGCAGCAGGGCCGCGCAGGCCAGCGCGTGCGGGCCGCCGCCGGACCAGCCCGCGGTCACGAAGTCACCGGCGCCCAGGGCGTCGAGCACGGCGGTGACGTCCCCGGCCGCGTCGGCGACCCGGCGGCCGGGCTGCGGGGTGGACGCCCCGTAGCCCGGCCGGGCGTACATGACCAGCCGCAGGCCGCGGTCGGCGGCGGCGGCGGCCATGGGCTCGAAGCTGACCAGCCCGGCGGGCGTGCCCTCGTGGAACACCAGGGGCAGGCCGTCTTCCGGACCGGTGACCAGCACCTCGAGCTGGCGGCCTCCGGCCGCCGGGACGGTGCGGGTACCGGGCTCGGAACTCGGCGTCATGGGCCGCTCCTTTGTTAATGCTCCTGGCGGGTTTGTTAATGCTCCTGGCGGGTCACTGCGATGGTACGGCGGGCCGGTAGCGCCACACCCGCTCGCCCTTGACGGTCCCGCCGGTGGGCGTGAAGCCGACCCGCTCGGCGACCCGCTCCGAGGCCCGGTGCTGGGGGTGGATGCAGGCGGTCACGTCGGCCACGCCGGCCTGCGCCAGCCAGTTCACCAGGGCGGTGGCCGCCTCGGCGGCGAAGCCGCGGCCCTGCCACGGCACGCCGGTCACCCAGGCCACCTCAGCGGTCAGCCGGGCGCCGGGCGGCCGGGCCACGGTGGCCTGGACGAAGCCGATGGCCTCGCCGGTGTCGCGCAGGCGGACTACCCAGTTGAGCCACACTTCGTGCGGGTTGCCCGAGCCGGCCGCCCAGCGCCGGTACTGGGTCCGCAGCTCCAGCGCGCCGAGCGGGCTGCCGCCGATGAACTCGTGCAGCCGCGGGTCGCTGAGCACGACGGCCATTTCCTCGGCGTCGGCCTCGGTGACCGCGGCGAGCCGGAGCCGCGGCGTGTCCAGCCCGGCGGCCCCGCGAATCTCCACGTCCCTCCCCGTAGCGCTCGGCAGTCCGGGCCGGCTCGCCCGGCGCCGGTCCCACGCTCCCACACCGGCCGGCCAGCCATGACGCTGCCCCGGAGGCCTGGGCGGTCTCCGGGGCAGCTGGGTCAGGCGGTCAGGGCACTAGCGGCTAGCTGCTCCTTATCCAGGTGTTGCTGAACGCGCCCGAGCTGCTGATCGAGCTCGTCGAGTCCTTGTCGGCACCGCTGTTGTTGATCATGACGATGGCGGTCGGGCTCTGGCCGCCCATGGAGGAGCCGTTGTCCGACGAGCCGGAGTAGTTGACGGTGCCGAAGTCGGCCAGCGGCAGCACGCCGGAGTTCGAGGACGGCGCCTCGGTGATGACCTCAGCCGAGGACCGGGCGAGGCCGGACTGGTTCTTGGTGATGGTCTGGGTCCAGCCCTTGGTGTTGTCCTTCAGGACCAGCGTGTAGGTCTCGGTGCCGCTGAAGGTGACCGAGGCGCTGATGCTGTCGCCGGGCGACATGGCGTTGGTGAAGTACACCGGGTTGGCCGGGTACATCTCGTACCAGCCGTAGTAGTCCGGCGTGGTGCCGTCACAGTCGGAGTCGGTCCCGGTCTGCTCGACCGAGTTGCTGTTGTAGCCGTCCAGCCCGACCCAGAAGGCCGCGTACTGCGTGGCCCGGCGGCTCGTGCAGGTGGCCTTGGGCTCGGTCCAGGTCGCCGAGACGCTGTGGAACGCGCCGTTGGCGCCGGTCACGGCGTAGCCCGACCAGTTGGTGCTCTCGGCCTGGTTCTTGATGCCGTGAGCGCGGGCCAGCGCGCCGGTGGGCCGCTGCATGAGGCCGCCCGGCTTGAACGCGTGAACCGTGCCGCCCGGCCGGACGTGCGTGATACCGGGATGCTGTGCGGAGTGCGCGGTCACTGCGGCGTTGGCGCCGCCAGCGGCGGCCATCAGCGAGCCGAACACCAGGGCGATGGTAGTGAGGGGTATGCACCAGCGACGGAACATAGAGGCTCCTTTGCCGTCTTTGGGCAGAGAACGGCGGACCTGTTGGGGTAAGCGGAGCTTTTGGCCAGGTTCACCGTAACTGCGGGGCGTCGCCGCGAACTTATAGTGACCGTTGGTCATGATTAAACAACTAAATGGTAAAGAATTGGTATAGAGGGAATGTACGGGACCAGTCCTGCAGGTCAGCCGCTATGCGACAGATGAGCGGTTCCGTCCTTCGGCCACGGTTCCGCGCGCACCGTTTCCGCGCGCAACCCGCCGGGCCCGGCTCTTGCATTGGATGGCCGGCAAAGGCGAACCTGAAACCCGAACCCCGAGGAGCCCACGTGCCGCTAGCCGCTGTCGATGAGCGGAACCGCTTCGCCCAGCACCTTTTCGCGCCGCTCCCCGAGCGCTACGACCGGCTGGCCGAGGTCCTGTCCATGGGCCAGAACGGCCGGTGGCGCCGGGCCATGGTGGACCGCATCACGGCGGGCGGGGCGCGCGGGGCGCCTGGCGCGCCGGCCGCTGGCCAGGTCATCCTGGACGTCGCGGCGGGCACCGCCGGGGTCTCCATCCAGCTCGCGGAGCGGACCGGCGCCACGGTCATCGGCGTGGACCTGACCGAGCAGATGCTGCGCCAGGGCCGCCGCAACGTGGCCGCCGCCGGCCAGGCCGGGAGCATCGGCCTGGTCACCGGCCGGGCCGAGCAGCTGCCGTTCGCCGACAACACCTTCGACGCGCTGACCTTCACCTACCTGCTGCGGTACGTGGACGACCCGCAGGCCACGCTGGCCGAGCTGGCCCGGGTGGTCAAGCCCGGCGGGACGGTGGCCAGCCTGGAGTTCCTGGCCCCGCCGGCGCCGTTCTGGCGGTTCTGGTGGTGGCTGTACACCCGGCTGCTGCTGCCCGCGGGCGGGCTGCTGACCGGCGGCCGGGAGTGGTATCAGGTCGGCCGGTTCCTGGGCCCGAACATCTCCGGGCACTACCGGCGCTACCCGGTGGCCTGGACGGCGGACGCCTGGCGCCGGGCCGGCCTGCGGGACGTCGGGGTCCGGGTCATGAGCCTGGGCGGCGGCCTGGTGATGTGGGGAACCCGGGCAGGTGACTGACCGGCAGGCGGTCGGCCCGCAGGACGCGCCGGCCACGGCGCCGGCGTACTACGCAGCCCGTCAGGGGCCCTGGCGGGACTGGTGGACGCTGCTGCACCCGCCCTACACGGCCTGGCACCTGTCCTACGTGGTCATCGGGGCCTGCCTGGCCCCGGTCGTCAAGCTGGTGCCGCTGCTGTGGACGCTGGGCGCCTTCTTCCTGGCCGTGGGCGTGGCCGCGCACGCGCTGGACGAGCTGCACGGGCGGCCGCTGCGCACCCGCATCTCCGGCCCGGTGCTGGTCGCGGTGTCGGTGGCCTCGCTGGCCGGCGCGCTGGGCTTCGGCGTGTACGGGGTGATCAGGGTGGGCTGGACGCTGGTGCCGTTCATGGTGGCCGGGCCGGTGCTGGTCATCGCCTACAACGCCGAGCTGCTGCATGGCGTGGTCCACAACGACATCGGGTTCGCGGCGGCCTGGGGCTCGTTCCCGGTGCTCACCGCCTACGTGGCCGAGACGGGCCGGCTGGCGGTGGCGCCGGTGCTGGCGGCCGGCGCGGCGCTCGGCCTGTCGGCGGCGCAGCGGAGCCTGAGCACGCCGGCCCGGCTGCTGCGCCGCAAGTCCGGGGCGGTGAGCGGCCAGGTGGTCCTGGCCGACGGCGAGGTGCTGGAGCTGGACCGGGCCCGGCTGCTGGCCCCGCTGGAGCACGCGCTGCGGGCGATGTCGTGGGGCATGGTCCTGCTGGCCGCGGCGCTGGCCGTGGCCCGGCTGCGCTAGGCCGCGCGGGCCGGGGCGGGCCCGGGGCGGGCCTGGGGCGGGGCTAGATTATGTCGCGGCGCTGGAGGTTGTGCAGGGCCACCCAGCCGACCGCCACCGGCAGCCAGAAGGTCAGGGTGCGGAACAGCAGCACCGCGCTGACCGCCGTGGTGCCGGCCAGCCCGGCCGCGGTCAGGCCCGCCGACAGCGCCGCCTCCACGGCGCCCAGGCCGCCGGGCGTGGGCACCACCGACGCGATCGCGTTACCGGTCAGGTAGACCACGGCCACGCTGGCCAGCGACACCGAGGCGCCGAGCGCGCGCACCGACGCGTCCAGGCACAGGATGTTGCCGCCGGTGACCAGCAGCGCGCCGCCGATGCCCTCGGTCAGCTTGGCGGGCTGCTGGGCCACGTCCAGCAGCCGCGGTACCACCTGGCTGATCACGGGGGCGACCCGTGACTGCACCAGCCGCCGCCCGGCCGGGAACGCCAGCACCAGCAGCGCCGCCGCGACCAGGACTCCGAGCGCGATGAACACCCAGGCGTGCGGGGCCAGCGAGTGCTGCTGCGTGGTGCCGGTGATGGCCACGAAGATGATCAGCAGCAGGATGTGCAGGGCGAAGGCGAACACCTGGGACACCCCGACGCTGGCCGCGGCGTCGGCCGAGGCGACGCCCGACTTGCGCAGGAACCGGATGTTCAGCGCGGCGCCGCCGACCGCGACCGGCGTGACCAGGGCCACGAACGTGCCCGCCACCTGGACCAGGAACGTCCGGACCAGGCTGAGCCGCTCCAGCACGAAGCCGGTCAGCGACAAGGTGGCGCCGATGTAGGTCGCCGCGGCCAGCGCGAGCCCGACCAGGGCCCAGCCCCAGTTCAGGTGGGCCAGCAGCGAGGGCAGCTTTTGCTTGCTGAGCTGGCCGACCACGATGTCGGCCGCCACCACGCCGACGACCAGCGTGAGGATGGTGCGCAGCCGGAACCGCTCCAGCTGGACCTGCGGGATCTCGCCGTCCGGCGCGCCGCCGGTCAGCCGCTTGCGCAGCGCGGGCAGCACGTCCTTGCGCCGCCGCAGCGCGGCCCTGGTCGAGCGGGACAGCGCCACCGGCTGGAGCAGCGGCACGATGGCCGGCAGCTCCGGCCCGACCTGGTCCATCGCGATGTCCACGGACCGGTCCGGCCCGACCAGCAGGGCCAGCTCGGCCAGCAGCTGGGCCAGGTCCAGCCGCAGCTGGAGCTCGGTGGCCGCGACGTCGCCGTTGCCGGGGTCGAGCAGGACCACGTCGGTGCACTCCGGGCCGGTCAGCAGGATGTGGTCAGCGGTCAGCGCCCGGTGCGTCACCCGGTGCTCGTGCAGCCGGAGCACGGCGGCCCAGACGCTGGTGAGCTGCTCATCGGTGGGCGAGGCGGACAGCCGGGCCAGGGTGGTGCCGGAGCGCCGCTCGCAGCACATCACGGCCGCCTCGGAGCCGACCCGGATGAGAGCGCGCAAACGGGGGGTCGCCACGCCGGCGTCCTCCACCGCGTAGACCAGCAGGGCCTGGCGCTCGACGGCCCGCTCCATGGTGAGCGGGGAGCTGCGCGACACCGAGGACCGGAGCCGGACCGAGCGGTAGATCCGGTAGAGCAGGTCGACCGCCTGCTGATCCCGGTCGAAGACGGTGACATCCAGATCATGGCCCTCGGTCGTGGTGACCAGGTAGCGCCGGTTTTCCGAGCGAGAGTCGAAGATGCGGCGGATGGCCGCGATGGGCGTGCCCGCGCCGGTCAGCGCGGTCGCGATCTTCAGGGCGGACGGCCGCTCGGACACGGTGCCGACCGCGAAGCGCAGGCCCGAGCCGATCGTCGACCCGATCAGCATCGTCATGATCAGGGCCAGCACGGTGATCTGCGTGGCGGCCAGGATGGTCAGCGAGTAGAAGCCGATCGCGACCCAGATGGCCGACCGCCACTGCGGGCGGCTGGCCAGCCCGATGACCGTGATGTAGGCCACCAGCCCGGCCAGGTAGACGTCGAACAGCGGCGGATGGACGCCGCTGCGCGGCGCGGCGACCAGCCCGTTGTACAGCAGGGAGAACGCGTCCAGGCGCAGCACCGCGTTGGCCGCCGCGACGAACCCGATCACCACCCCGGCGGTGACCACCGCCTCGGCCAGCCGCCGCCAGCCGCCGTTGACGGCGATCAGCACGGCCAGGGCCAGCGGCAGGGCGAACACGAAAATGTCGGCGGGCAGCCCGAGAATGGCGACCAGGCCGGTGGGCAGCCGGTGGGTGGCGCCCGAGGCGTTCACCTGCACGCCCAGCAGGCTGATGCCCGCGACCACGAGCAGCTCGAAGCCGGTCAGGATGCAGCGCAGCAGGTCGGCGGGCATCCGGACCCGGGGCTGGAGGTCGTCTTCGACCTGGACGGCCGGGCCGCCGGGCGCGGCCGGCGCGGTCGCAGCCGGCCGCGGCCGGGTGCGTTTTGCGCGCGTGGTCCGGCGGTGGGGCGTGATCCGCCGGGGCGGTCGCCGGACTGGGCGAACCGCCCTCAGAGGGGCTAACCGCCTGCTGCATTTCGGGCAGCGACGGCTCACGTCGGGACAACCTCACAAGACGATCGTTTCACCCAAGCATGAGCAGGCTGAATAGCACCCGCCCAAATATGTGATCTGCCGGTCAGCCGATGGTCATCCCGGAGTCATCCGCCCGCCCACGCCGGACGCGCGCGAGACCCGCCGAGTAGCTCCCGGTAGAGCGCGGCGGTGCCCGGGTGGGGCTCGCCGTCCGGCGCGATCTCGCTGATCGCGTCCAGGCAGCGGTTCCACGCCTCCCGGACGCCCGACAGGTTACCGGCGGCGTGCTCGGCGCGCATCAGGGCGCGCCAGAGCTGCTCGGCCCCGACGTCGCCAGTCAGCCCGATCCGGGCCGCCCTGGCCGCCGCGGCCGGGTCGCCGGCGGCGATCTCGAGGGCGGCCAGCACGTCGGCGGCGTCCACGATCTGAGCGCGGATGGACTCGGTGGTGGCCAGGTCCAGCCACCAGTAGTAGCAGCCGGTGAACGGGCGGCCCCGGATCAGGCCCAGCGCGCGGCGCAGCTTCTGCGCGTCGCGGGACCGCATGCCCTCCGTGGTGAGCTGGTCGAACTCCTGCCAGTCGAACCGGGCATCGGGGTGCAGGGCGTACTGGCCGCCGCCCAGGTGCTCGATCCACTCCCGGCGGTCCGGGGCCCGGCCGAGCTGGCGCCGGGTCCTGACGATGAGCTGGCGCAGCGAGTCACTGGGCTTGGGCCGGTCGGGGTCGGCGCCGAGCAGGTAGCAGAGCTGCTGGTTGGACAGGCCGCTGGCGCCGTTGAGGGCCAGGGCCAGCACCAGCTGGCTCTGGGCCGGCAGCAGCGCGCCGGGCTGCCCGTTGATCGTGAAGGCGCCGAGGACCCCGATGCGCAGGCCAGGAGGGCCGGGCTCGGGCTCGGGGTTGGGGTTGGCGGGCGGCTCGGGGGCGGCGTTCCTGGCCGCGCCGTCCGGGTCCAGAGCCTCCAGGACGATCGCCTCGGGCGGCGCCCCGTCCACCAGTGCCGCCTCGTGGAGCGGCGCCGCCTCGGGCTGCATCATGTCGGCGGTCGGCTGGGGCTGGGTGGCGGCCTCGGGCTGGGTGGCGGCCTCGGGCTGGGTGGTGGGCTCGGGCTGCGAGGCGGGCTCGGGCTCGGACGCCCGCTGCGGGTCGCCGGTGACCCACTCCGGGCTGCTGGTGGCCCACTCCGGGCCGGCGGCCCACTCCGGGTCAGCATCCCAGCCCAGGTCCGTGGCCCAGTCCGGGGGCTGGGCCCAGTCCGGCCCGACCTGGACGGCCTCGTCGGCGGTCAGTTCCGGGTCGGTCAGCAGCGGGTCGGTCAGCAGCGGGTCGGTGTCCCCCGCCAGGTCGGCGGGGAGCTCGTCGGGATCGGCCAGGTCCGGCGGCCAGGTCCAGCTGTCATAGGGCGGGTCGGCGGGAGCGATGTCGTAGTCCTCGGTGGCGGTGGCGAACAAGCTGGTCAGGGCGACGTAGTCGGCGTCGGCCAGGGGCTGTGGCCGGGCTTCGAGCTGAAGCGGCCACACCCGCGCGGTGCAGGTGTCAGACCCGCCCGGCCCGCCGGACAGGTCGATGCTGGACGGCTCCCGGTGCCCCGGCGGCGCCACCGAGCCGCCGGCCACCAGTGCCGCGATACCGCCAGGGTCGGCGGCCAGGTCAGTAAGCAAAGCCAGCTGGCCCGAGGTCGGCGCAACGGCGCTGACCAGCAGGGTCAGCGCCCAGTCCTCGTCGCCGGGCTCGGTCAGCCGGTGGTAGCGGACGTCGGCGGCCGGCGCGTCGCCCAGCCGCCGGCGCAGCGCGACGGCCTTGGCCGCCAGCAGGTCCAGCCCGGCGTCCAGCGAGTCACAGCAGGTGCCGCGGCCGCCCAGGGCGGCCAGCTCGGGGAAGCCGACCAGGATCAGCTCGTACCACCCCGCGAGCTGGCCGGTGGCCAGCTCGGCGGCCGCGCTGCGCAGCACGGACGCGGTCAGGCTGGCCGGGCCGTCGACCTGGGTGACCTGGAGGTACTCCAGGTCGGTCAGCAGGTAGCCGTCGTCGGCGGTGCCGACGGTGAGCAGGCCGGGCAGCAGGTCCCCGGCCTCGTCGGGGTAGCCGGGGATGTCGTCGTCGAGCCGGAGCCGCCAGGTCATGCCCTGGTAGCCGCCGGGCACGGTGAACGGGGGCGGCGGGGGCTCCGCGGCCGGGCTGGCCAGCAGGAGGTCCAGGACGTCGGGCTGGAGCCGCAGGGCGGTGATCTCGGGCAGCTGGGCGCCGGTGGCGACCAGTGCCGCCCCCAGGTCGCGCAGCACGCCGCGCAGCGCGGAGGTGACCGGCTGCTGGGCCGCGGCCAGGTTCAGCCGCTGCTCGGCCCGAGCCACCGGGGCGCTCACCGGCAGCGGGATCCGGCGGCCGCGCCGCCGGGTCTGGCGCTGCCGGTGCCGCAGCCGGCTCAGGCTCATCGCCGCGCCGCCGGCCAGCACGCCGGTGCCGAACGCCACCAGCAGCGGCAGCGAGGACTCTTCGCCGAAGGGCAGCGGCGTGCCGTCGGCGCTGGTCTCGGCGGGGCCTCTCTGGCTGGTACCCAGCCCGGCCTGGCCGCCGGTGCGCGGGCTGGTGACCGGGGACGGAGTGGTGACTGGGGTCGGTGTGGTGACCGGGGTCGGCGTGGTCACCGGGCCATGGGCGTGCCCGTTACCGCCGGCCGAGGCGGTCCGGTGGTGGTGGCTGAAGGGCGGGTGGCTGGTCGGGTGCCCGCCGTGCGCGCCGCCGCCCTCCGAGTGCCCGCCGGGTCCGTGCCCGGGCGGATCGGCCAGCCGGTGCTGGCCGCCGGCCCGGGCGGGCAGGTGCAGCACCCAGCCGGGCCAGATCATCGAGGGATCGGTGAACGCCTGGCCGTGGCCCATGTCATGGCCCAGGTTGAGATCCACGATCTCGGTGTACCGGTCGCCGTTGCCGAGGTACTGCTGGGCGATGGTCCACAGGCAGTCACCGGGCCGGACCGTTACGAGCTGGTAGAAGCCCATGCTCTTCCCCTGAGGTCCTGGTCGGGCGGCGAGCGCGTCCTCGCGCGGCGGGGCCTGCTGCCGCGCTGCGGACTCCGGCCGCGCTGCGGACTCCGGCCGCGCTGCGGACTCCTGCGGCGCTGTGGCCTCCGGCCGCGCTGGGGCGTGCTCCCGCGGCGGGGCCTGCTCCCCGCCCAGATGCGGCGGCGCGAGCTGGCCGAGCGGCGTCACGTCGGCCTGCGGGACGGTCGCGACCGCGCTGACCGGCTGCGGCGTGGCCAGCAGGGTGCCCACCGGGGCCGCGGTGAACGTCAGCGCGGCCAGCGCCACCAGGCGGCCCGCCGCGTCCTGGAGGCCGCCCAGGAACAGCCGGGGCGGAGTCCGGCGCCGCAGCGCCGCCTGGAGCTCGTTGAGCACCGCGAGGGTGAACGCCGCCCAGGCGAGCCAGCTGATGATCCGCACCGCGCCCAGCACTACGCCGGCGCTGTCGCGGTGCAGCAGGTCATGACCGATGCTGCTCAGGCCGGACGGGTGGCCCGGGTGCGACGAGCCGCCCAGCAGGTGGGCGGGCAGCGGTGAGCCGCCCAGCAGGTAGAGCAGCACCGGCAGGCCGACGACCACCGCCAGCAGCGCCGCGATCGCGCCCAGGCCGGCCGCGGTCGCAGCGCGGCGGCTGCGGGTCACCGGCCCGGTCCCGTCACGCCGGAGACCAGGTTGGCGGTCGCGGTGCCGCGGCCGGTCACCTGGTCGATGCCGATGATGGACAGCACCCGGGTCGGCTCGGCGAAGGTCACCGTGACCTGGATGGACTGGGTGCCCTCCCCGGTCACCGAGCCCTGATAGCCCGCGCCGGTCACCGACGGCTGCGACAGGTACTGCCTGGCGGCCTGGACCGCCTGGCTCTGATCGACCACGAAGCTGCCCTTCGTATAGGCCGTAGGCTGGCTGACCATGCCCGCGCCGGCCCTGGCCGCCTCCTGGGCGATGGCCGTCGCGTTCTCCGCCGCGGTGAGCTTCGCCCCGCCGTCGATGACGATGCCGGCCAGGGCGAGCAGGGCGACGAACATCACCGCCAGCAGCAGCGTCAGCGATCCGCGCTCGCGGGGCTGGCCCATCCGCTGCTCCCTGCTCCGGTGGTGGCTCCTGCTCTCAGGCGCCACAGCGTGCCCGCGCGGTGTGACGATGCCTGTGACACCCCCAGTGACGCCCGCGCCCGGGACCGCCGCGCCTGGAGGCAGGCCTCCGGCTGGTCTCATCGGGCACCTCCTGATGTCAGCGTGCGGAATAGTGGTCATCCGGTCCGCCCCCGGAACGGATCGAGCGGGGACCGGAAGGTGAATCGAAGCGGCAGGCTGCCGGGCAGGCCCGGCAGCACCAGGCCGGACAGGCTGACCCGGCAGAACACGGTGGCGCTCACGCTGGCCGGCTGCCCGAGCGGCGTGCCGAACTGGCTGGTATCCACGTAGACCCGCGGCGAGCAGTTCAGCCCGTCGCCGGCCAGCTCGGCCCTGGCGCTGGCGATGGCCGCCGCGCGGGCCGCGTCCGGCGAGCGGGCGATGGACGCCTGGCGCGCGGCGTCACGAGCGGCGGCGTCGACCGAGCCCTTGGCGATCGCGACCCGTCCGGCCGCGATCACCATGCAGATCAGCAGGACGATGACGGGGGCCAGGATGACCAGCTCCAGGGCCGCGTTGCCGGCCTCCCGGCCGCGTCGGCCGCCGCCCCCCTGTTCGCCGCGCCCAGCCCGGCACCGCCTGTTCATGGCGCTGTTCATGGCGCGGGTCATGGCGCGGTAAACCTCTCCACCGGGCCCTCGGCCACCTGGCTGATCCTGATCGGCACCCCCGGCACCAGGCTCGGCACGTGGCCGGAAACGGTGATCTTGATGGTGGTGGCCGTGCTGCCGGCCGTGCTGGCGCTGGGCCCGAGCAGGTACCCGGACGCGGACCGCTGCGCGAAGTTCGTGGCCGCGCTGCGCCCCGCGGCCGGGGTGGAGTGCATCACCCGGGCCGCGTCGACGCCCTGCCGGGCGGCGGCCAGCGCCGCCGAGCGGCCCAGGTACCACAGGGCCGCCTGGGTCACGACCATCATGGCCAGCAGGAATGCCGGGACGACAATCACGTAGCCGAGAATCAGCGCGCCGGAGTCACGCCCGCCCGGCCGACCGGCCGCGGCGCCACGCCGGTTAGGGAATCTTGCTCTCAAAGCTCTTGACTTTCGACCTGAAGAACGCGAGCGCCGCGAGCGCGACGGTCACGATGACGAAGGCGATGACCAGCCACTCGAGGGTCAGGGCGCCCGATTCGGGCTGCCCGTCGAGCGCGGCGCGCGTTCGCTGGCGAACGCGGCCGCACATGTAGGTGATGTAGAGCCACAGCGGGTCGGGGTACATGATCCCCTCCTTAAGATCGATCGGCGGCGGGCTACTGGAGGAGGAAGGAGCGGTACAGCACGGGGAAGATCAGCAGCAGCAGGAACCCGGCCGCGAGCAAGGCGATGGGGACGACCATCGTCGTGCTGCGCGAGCCGGCCTTGGCCCGGTCCGCCGACAGCTGCTGGGCCCGCATGGACGCCGCGCGAGCGGCGAGGGTATCGAGGATGCGCGCGCCCTCCTGGCCCGCGACCTCGGCGATGTCGGCCAGGTCGGCCAGCTCGGTGATGCCGGTCTCGGCGGCCAGGCCGGCCAGCGCCGTCCACGGCGCCGCGCCGACCCGGCGGGCGCTCTCCAGCGCGGCGTCGATGCGCTGGAAGGCCCACCCGGCCCCGATCTGGGCCGCGGCCTCCAGCGCCTCGGTCGGCCCGGCGCCGGCGCCCCGCTCCAGCGCCACCAGGTCGAGGTAGCTGCTCAGCGCGTGCCGGAAGTCGTAGCGCTTCTCGGCCGCGTTGACGTGGGTCACCAGGTCGGGGGCGAAGAACAGGACCACCCCGCAGACCAGCGCGGCGCCGACCGGGATCTGCCAGTTCGGCGGCGCGCCGCCCAGGGCCAGCACGGACGCCAGCAGCACCGGGGTGGCCAGGCCGAGCAGGCCGCACGTCACCTTGCTGGCCAGCCAGGTGGCCCGGTCCTGGCCCAGGATGGCCAGGTCGGCGGAGGGCATCGGGAGCCAGGGCAGCACGTCGGCCAGCCGCCGGCCCAGCCGCTGGGCGGGCGGCGCACCGGCGGCGTGCCAGGCCGACCGGTGATCGGACTCGTTCAGCCGGTCCAGCGCCGCGTCGACCCGCGGGCCCGACGGGATCAGCTCGGCCAGCGCGATGAACACGCCCAGGCCGGCCAGCGCGCCGACCACCACGGCCCAGGTGCTCACCACGGCCTCCCTGATTCCGCGCCGACCCCGCGTGCCGCGGCGCCCGGCGGGAGCGCCGCGGGGCCGGCGGCCGGCGGCCCGGTCACGGTGTCGTCCAGGAACCGTCCGGGGGCCGGGACCGTGCCCAGCCGGTTGAGCCAGAACAGCCCGCCGGCGTAGAGCGCCGCGATGATCGCCAGCACCACCTGTCCGGCGGCCGTGCCGAACGGGGCCGAGTAGGACCGGTTGAGCACCGAGAAGACGGTGAACCCGAACACGAAGATGCCGATCCACTTGACGGTGGTGCGGTGCTGGGCCCGCTCGGCCTCGATCTCGCGGCGCGCGGCCACGTCCCTGGCCAGCAGGGTGGCCAGGGCGACCAGCACGTCCCTGGCTCCGCCGCCGCGGCGGCCGGTGGCGATGATGAGCGCCGCCGCGATCCGGTCGCCCGCCGGGTCGTCGATCTCCGCCGCGAACTCCCGCAGGGCGGCCTCCGTGCTGCCGCGCGCGGCCAGCCGGGTGGCCAGCCGGGTCACCGGCCCGGCCACCGCGGCCGGCGCGGAGCGGGCACTGGCCTCGAGCGCGTCCTCCAGGCCCCGGCTGGCGGTGACCATGTCGGCCAGCCGGCGGATCCACTGCTCCAGGCCCTCGAGCATGGACGTCCGCCGCCGCTGGCCGGTACTCAGGCCCAGCTTGGGCAGGAAGACAACCGCGGCCGCCGCGGCCAGCCCGCCCACCGGCCAGCCCGTCAGCACGAACACGATCAGGCCCGCCAGCACGCCGATCAGCGCCCGCTTGCGGCCCGCCCCCGAGATGGCCAGCCCGGCCGCCAGCCCCGGCGGCTTGCCGGGCACGGGGACGTGGCCGCGCAGGCCGGCCAGGCCGAGCACCAGGCCGCCGACGATCGCCGCGCCGGCCAGCGCCGCAAGTAAGATCATCGCCAGCCTCCGTTCCGGCCCGTGGCCCGGTGCCGGTCCAGCAGCGCCGGGTCGAACCCGGCCGCCACGAGGCGCTCCAGCAGCAGCGGCGACGGGGTGTGCGCGGCCACCGCCCGGCCCGTCTGCCCCTCGGGCAGGAACAGCCGGTTGGCCGCGGGCCGCTCGGTGTCGGCCGGCGGCAGGACCTCGAGCACCTCGGACACGTAACGCACGGTCCTGGTGCCGTCGAAGCGCTTGCGCACGTGCACGATCAGGTCGACCGCCATGCCGACCAGGATGTGGATGGCCCGCTCGGCCAGCGTCAGGCCGCCGCGCAGGGCCAGGATCAGGATGCGGTCGAAGGCCTCGGCCGGGGAGTTGGCGTGCAGCGTGCACATCGAGCCGTCCTGGCCCGAGTTCATCGCCTCCAGCATCGGCATGATCTCGCTGCGCCGCACCTCGCCGACCAGGATCCGCTGCGGGTTGTGCCGCAGCGCGTGCGCGACCAGGTCGTGCAGGCTGATCCCGCCCGCGCCCTCGGAGTTGGCGTCCCGAGCCTCGAACGCGATGACGTCCGGGTGCTGGGGCGAGCCGTGCAGGTACAGCTCGTACTCCGACTCCAGCGTGGCCAGCCGCTCGCCGGGCGGGATCTCGCTGGCCAGCGCGCGCAGCATGGTCGTCTTCCCGGCGTTCACGCCGCCGGTGACGATGATGTTGCAGCGGGCCCGGACCGCCGCGGCCAGGAAGGCGGCCAGCGTGGCGTCCACCGTGCCCAGCTGCATGAGCCGGGCCATGCTGGCGTCCAGGTGCCCGTGACGGCGCAGCGACAGGCACGGGCGCGGCGTCACCGACATGGTGGCGGTGAGCCGGGCGCCCCCGGTCAGGGCCACGTTGACCAGCGGCGCGGCCGAGGAGAAGTCGCGCGCCGTCTGCCCGCCGCGGGCCGCCCAGGTGCGGATCATGGTCAGCAGTTCCTCGTCGCTGGCCGCGACCGGCGGCCCGGCTACCCGCTCCCCCGTCGCGTAGGTGATCCACACCTGGTCGCAGCCGTTGACGTCCACGTTCTCGACGTTCGGGTCACGCAGGTACCCGGCCAGCGAGCCCAGCCCGTAACGCTGGTCGTAGACGGCCTGGGCCAGCGCCTCGCGCTCGGCCGGCGAGGGCATCCGGGCGCCGGACCGGACCTGGTGCTCGGCCCACATCCGGACCGCCTCGCGGATGAACGCCGCCGCCTCGGGCTCGGTCGCGCCGTCGTCCAGCCGGCCGGCCACCGCGGCCAGGATCTCGGCCACGACACCGCGAAAGCGCGGGTCGGCCAGCGCCGCCTGGGGCACATGCCGCGGCGCCGGCCCGCCGGACGGCGGCCGGTCCCGGCCAGCCGGCTGCGCGCCGGCCGGGGGTGACAGGCGAACCTCGGTCACGGCCGGCTGCCGTTCTGCGCGCCGCCGCCATGCGGCCCGCGGCCGTTAGGCGTGCTTCCGTTCGGCGTGCTGCCGAGCTGCCCATCCGGAGGCGCGCCGGGATAAGACCCGATCCCGAACTCAGGCGGCCGCGGGCCAAGCGCATGCTTGCCGGGCCGGCCGGACCCGGGCCGCGGCTGCGCCGGCCTATCCGCCGCTGGCCACTCGAACGCTCCCGGGTCTAGGCCGGGCGTCTCCAGGCCCGGCCACTCGAAGCCACGCGATCCCTGGCCGCGCGGGTCCGGGGACGGCGGGTCCAGGGCGGCCGCCTCCCGCCCCAGCCCGCCCGCCGAGAACGGGTCCGCGGGACGCTTCTTGCTGTTATCAGATACCGGGCCGCTCAGGTACCGGTCGTCCCCGGCAAACGGGTCGGCGCCGAACGGGTCCAGGCTGGGCTGGGCGTGCGATCCGGACACCGAGAACACGGTCTCCTCGGCCAGGCCGGGCCGCGGCCCCGCCGCCTCGGCCACGTCGCGCAGCCGCCGGCCCGCCGCCGTCGCCGCGCGCAGCAGCGGCCGCGAGTCCAGCGCCCGCCGGCTGCCCAGCCCGTCGGACAGCACGCCCGCGGTCTTCGGGTCGTCGGGCAGCTGGCCGGCCACCGGCACGCCCAGCGACCTGGCGATCTCCCGGCCGGACGCGGTGCCCTCGCCGACCAGCAGCGCTACCACCCGTTCCCGGCCGACCAGGTTGGTCAGCATCTCCACCCGGGGCACCGCCCGGCTGACCTGGCGCAGCGTGGGCCGCAGCACCAGCACGGCCAGGCTGGCCGCCGACAGCACCGGCCGCACCGCCGCCACCGCGTCCAGCCGGCCGCAGTCGGCCAGCACGTCGGCCTTGAGAGCCTGGAGCGCGTCGGCGATCCACGGCAGCGAGGACTGGAGCGCGGCCGACTGCCGCGGGTCGGAGATCCCGGCCAGCAGCAGGCAGTTGCGCTCCTCGTCCAGCTCGATGAGCTGGCGCCAGAGCGCGTCCGCGGGCACCTCGGCGCCGCCGCCCGCCTCCAGGGCCAGCGGCAGCAGGCCGGTGCGGGCGGGCAGGTGCCCGCTCAGCAGCCCGGCCAGCGCGTCGCCGCCGCTCGGGTCGCACTCGGCCATGATCACCTGGGACGGCCAGCCCAGGGCCAGGGCCAGCGCGGTGGTGGTCACGCCCGGTGACCCCCCGGCGGAGGCCAGCGCGAAGACCGTCATCAGGGCTTCCTGCTGGTGACCGTCAGGACCACGTTGCCCGAGGCCGCCTCCTTGGCCAGGCCGGGGCCGTTGGCCGAGGTCACGAGCAGGTCCACGACGTAGAAGCCGTCCTGGTCCGGGCCGCTGCTGACGTCCTCGACCACGGCGTCGTAGTTGCGGGGGGTACTGGCCGAGGCCGACGCGGCACTGCTCGACCCGGTCGGCGCCCAGACCACGACCACGTGGTCGCCCGCGCCCAGGCCGCTGGCCGGCAGCTGGGACGGCTTGAACGCCACCGGCACCAGCATCTGGCCGGCGCCCGGCGGCAGCGAGGTGGTCAGGTCGGACGCGGCCAGCAGCGCGCCGGGGCGCAGGCTGGTCGCCGCCACCAGCCCGACGACCTGGCTCTCCTGGCGGGCCGGGACGAGCTGGATGCCGGGTCCCGCGGCCACGGTCACGGTGCTCAGGTCGGCCGAGGTCACCACGGTGCCGGCCGGCACGGCCGTGCTCACGACCAGCACCGGGACCTGGTGGTTGACGTGCTGGTACAGCGCCGCACCGCCGAGGACGCCGGCGCCGACCAGGGCCACGCCGAGCGCGACCATGGCCGGCGGCGGCGGCGCGGCAGCGGCCGGAGCTGGCCGACCCGTACCGGTCCGCCGTTGCCGGCCGGGACCGGGTCGGGCTCGGGATGGAAGACGGTGCCGAAGCCGCCGCCTGGATGCTCGGTGCTCACTTGCTCACCCCGGTCCTGGTCACCAGCGCCTGTCCCTCGGCCACTCGCAGCGGGAAGCCGTACGCCTCGGGCAGGCCCGCGCTGAGCGTGCCGCCGTCGGTGGTGCTGCCGCCTACGCCGCCCGCCCAGGTCACCCGCCAGGTCACCACGACCTGGGCCTGGTACCGGCCGCCCGGCTGGGTGGCCGAGGACTGCTGGTAGGTGTAGGAGCAGGCGGTGTGGCGTCCGGCGGCGTACGGGGTGCCGGGGCCGTGGCAGGAGGAGCCGGCCAGCCCGCCGCCCGGGTCGAAGGACAGCAGGATGGGCGTGGCCGTGACCTGCGCCCAGACCGGCCCGGCGGTCACCCGCGGCGAGCGGACCGGGCCCCAGCCTCGGGGGATCCAGTACCACTCAGGCAGGCCGACCAGGCCCTTCCTGGTCCGCGGCGGCGCGGTCGCGGGCGCCGTGACCGGGATGTGCAGCAGGCCCCTGGCGTACTCCATCAGCTCGCGGGGCGTGATCCTGGGCACGCCGGTGGCCTTGGAGACCAGCGTGACCCCGCCGAAGGGCTGCTTGCCCGGGCAGGTGACGGCCGCCCACTCCTCGCCCTGGGGCGCCTTGGGCAGGCCCAGGAAGTGGATCTGGGCGGGTGCCAGGGGCTGGAGCGTGCAGGCGACCTTGCCGCCGCCGCCTCCGCCGCCACCACTGCCGCCGGTCCCGCCGCCGCTGGTGCACTCGACCACCCAGGTACTGGGCGGCTGGAACACCTCATGGCAGCCTGACGGGGCAGCACTGAGCAACTGCTGCTGCCAGCATCGCTGCCGCTGGCGGCGGCACGACCCGCTAGGGAGCGGGTACTAGCACTGGCGGGCCACGCCAGCCCGGCCAGGCTTAGTGCGGCTAAGGCGAGCACAGCTAGTGCTGCGCCGAGCCGGAACCTCACGACGTGCATGAGACCTCCACCGGTGTCATGTTGCTGACTCGCCACCGGCCCCCGGAGAGCTCGAGTGTTACGTAATAGTTCAGATCAGGCAAGCCGAAGCTGTTCGGAACGACCTGACCTGTGGTCTTGTCCTGCACGCCGAAGTGGCTCAGGTCCAGGCAGTCGTGCACCGAGGCCCGCCGCCCGGTGATCCGGACGCTGAGCACGTGGGTGACGGCCCCGCCGTAGGCCACCTCGTGCGCGCGCCAGACCCGGCGCAGCGAGCCGATCAGCGCGGTGATGCCGCCCGGCGTCGAGTAGCGGGCCAGGATGACCCGCGCGCGGCCGGAGCTCGAGGCGGTCATGGCGGCGGCGTAGGCCTGCCAGTAACCCTGGTAGGCCGCGGTCACGGCCTGCGCCGGGGTGCGGGCGGGCCGGGTCAGCCCGGCCTGTGCGGGCGCCGATGTCCCGCCCTTGGCGGGCAGGGACACGCTGGCCTGCTGACCGCCGCAGGCGGCCGCGGCCAGCGCGACGCTCGCCAGCCCCGCCATCAGGCCGGCGCGGGCCGCGCCAGCGGCATGACGCCGGTGATAAGGGTGATTTACCGGCGTTTGGTACATACATCAGCTAGGTTGCTCCCGCTGCCACAAAGATCCATCTGTGATCGAGTGACAGCATTGCGCAACCACTAGCCCCGCACAAGGCGTTTACCCGTAATTCTCATCGAGCGTCCGAATTAGACGATTGCATCGTTAGCCCAGGTCAGCCCGGCTGCACTGCCTACATCCGTAGCTACTGTCCCAGGCGTCCCAATCACAACAATGCGAGGTGCGACCGCGGGGCCCCGAAGGTCATTCCCGGGCCGAACTCTGGCGTTTCGTGATGTTGCGGGCCTAGCATTCGCTCGTGCCGGTGCTTTATGAGACAGCTAAGCGGCTGCTGGTCGGCAGGCCGATGCAGAGCGAGCGGCTCGGCCATACGCTGCTGCCCAAGCGGATCGCGCTGCCGGTGTTCGCCAGCGATGCGCTCTCGTCGGTGGCCTACGCCACCCAGGAGATCCTGCTCGTGCTGGCCGTCGGCGGCCTGGCGTTCATCGGCTACACGCCGTGGATCGCGCTCGCCGTGGGCCTGCTGATGCTGGTCGTCGTCGCCTCCTACCGGCAGAACGTGCACGCCTATCCGTCGGGCGGCGGGGACTACGAGGTCGCCACCACCAACCTCGGGCCGCGGGTCGGCATGACCGTGGCCAGCGCCCTGATGGTCGACTACACGCTGACCGTGGCGGTGTCGGTGTCCTCGGGCGTGGCCAACCTGGCCTCGGCCTTCCCCGGGCTGAACTCGCAGGTCACGCTGATCGCCGTGGTGGTGGTGGCGGTCATCGCGGTGATGAACCTGCGTGGCGTGCGCGAGTCGGGCACGGCGTTCGCGATCCCGACCTACTGCTTCGTCGGCATCGTCATCCTGATGATCATCTGGGGCGGGATCAGGCTGGCCACCGGCGGGCACCTGCACGCCGAGACCGCCGGGTACCCGGTCAAGGCCACGGGCGCCTTCGCCGGCCTGGCCCTGGTGTTCCTGATCCTGCGCGCCTTCTCCTCCGGCTGCACCGCGCTGACCGGCGTCGAGGCGATCAGCAACGGGGTGCCCGCGTTCCGCAAGCCCAAGAGCAAGAACGCCGCGACCACGCTGGCCCTGCTCGGCGCGATCGCGGTGGCCATGTTCGCCGGGGTCACGACGCTGGCCCTGGTCAGCCACGTGCACATCGGCAACCTGGTGGGCGCGCCGCACGGCTACGTGCAGCGCACGGTGATCGCCCAGGTGGGCCGGGCCGTGTTCGGCGACTCCTCGCCGCTGTTCTACGTGCTCCAGCTGTTCACCGCGCTGATCCTGGTGCTGGCCGCGAACACGGCGTTCAACGGCTTCCCGGTGCTGGCCTCGATCCTGGCCAAGGACGGCTACCTGCCCCGCCAGCTGCGCACCCGCGGCGACCGGCTGGCCTACAGCAACGGCATCCTGCTGCTGTCCGGCTTCGCGATCGTGCTGATCATCGCGTTCCACGCCTCGCCGACCCGGCTGATCCAGCTCTACATCGTGGGCGTGTTCGTCTCGTTCACGTGCAGCCAGACCGGGATGATCCGGCACTGGAACCGGCTGCTGCGCGGCGTCACCGACTCGGCGGTCCGGCTGCGGATGATCCGCTCCCGGGCCATCAACACCGTCGGCGCGTTCGTCACCGGCGCGGTGCTGGTCATCGTGGTGATCTCCAAGTTCGCCGAAGGGGCCTGGATCGCGGTCGCCGCGATGGTGGTGATCTGGCTGACCATGCGCGGCATCCAGCGCCACTACCAGAGCGTCGCCGAGGAGCTCACGCCCGCCGCCCAGGACGGCCCGGTGACGCTGCCGTCCAGCAACGTGGCGATCGTGCTGGTGTCCAAGCTGCACCTGCCCACCCTGCGCGCGCTGGCCTACGCCCGGGCCACTCGCCCGGCCCGGCTGGAGGCCATCACCGTCGACGTGGACGAGGCCGAGACCCAGCGGCTCATGGAGGAGTGGGAGCGGGCCGGCATGGCGGTGCCGCTGACCGTCATCTCCTCGCCCTACCGCGAGATCACCGGGTCGGTGGTGTCCTACGTGAAGCGGCTGCGGCTGGAGAGCCCGCGCGACATCGTGACGGTGTTCATCCCGGAGTACGTGCTGGGCCACTGGTGGGAGCAGCTGCTGCACAACCAGAGCGCGCTGCGGCTCAAGGCCCGGCTGCTCAGCCTGCGCGGCGTGGTGGTGGCCAGCGTGCCCTACCAGCTTCAGTCGGCGACCCGCGGCCAGCGGCCGAAGGCCGCCGACCCGCTCGCCGGGGGCGGCCGGCAGAGCACCGGCGCCCAGGACCAGGGGTCGCGCGTGGCAGCGGCTGACCAGCGGCCGGGACGCGCTGCACGCGGAGGACGTGCGGGCCGAGGTCACCGGGATGGTCCAGGCGGGCCAGACCCAGGCGGTGCCCATCGCGGACTGCGCGCAGCGCGAGATGGTGGACGTGGCGGGCACGCTGCGGGCGGTCACGCGCCGGCCGCGCGGCGCCAGCCTGACCATGGAGGCCGACCTGTTCGACGGCACCGGCAACATCACGCTGGTCTGGCTCGGCCGCCGGGACATCCCCGGCATCGAGCCCGGCCGCAAGCTCGATCGTGCACGGGCGGCTGGCCACCATCCGGGGCGAGCGGACCATCTTCAACCCGTCCTACGAGCTCCAGCCCACCGCGGCCGACCGGGGCTAACAGGAGCTGGCTAACGGGGGCTGGCGAAAAGCAGCTGGCTGACGGGCCGCTAGCCGCCGGGGACGAACCGGTAGCCCATGCCCGGCTCGGTCAGCAGGTAGCGCGGCCGGGACGGGCTCGGCTCCAGCTTGCGGCGCAGGTTGGCCATGTAGACCCGCAGGTAGCTGGCCTCTTTCAGGTAGCCCGGGCCCCAGACCTCCTGGAGCAGCTGGCGCTGGGTGACCAGCCGGTCGGCGTTGCGGGCCAGCACCTCGAGCAGCTGCCACTCGGTGGGCGTGAGCCGCACGTCCGCGCCGTCCTTGGTCACCCGCTTGGCCGACAGGTCCACGGTGAAGTGCTCGGTCGCGACGACCGGCTCGGCGGGGGCGGGCGTGGCCCGGCGCACGGCGGCGCGCAGCCGGGCCAGCAGCTCGTCCATGCCGAACGGCTTGGTCACGTAGTCGTCGGCGCCGGCGTCCAGCGCGGCCACCTTCTGGCTCTCCTGGCCCCAGGCCGACAGCACGATGATCGGCGTCGAGGTCCAGCCCCGCACGCCCCTGATCACGTCCGTGCCGTCCATGTCCGGCAGGCCCAGGTCCAGGATGAGCACGTCGGGCCGGTCGCGGGCCATGGCGGCCAGGCCGGCCGTGCCGTCGGCCGCCGTGCTGACCTCGTACTTGCGGGCCGACAGGTTGATGCGCAGCGCGTGCAGGATCGGCGCCTCGTCGTCGATGACCAGGACCTTGGTCACGGCTGGGCCGGCCGCGGCGCCGCCGCCCCGGCGGACTGCCCCGCCGCGGACTCCGCCGCGGCGGGCAGGCGGACCCGCATGGTCAGGCCCCCGCCCGGCGTGTCCAGCGCCTCGACCGAGCCGCCCATGATGTCCAGGAAGCCCTTGACTACCGCCAGCCCCAGGCCGATGCCGCCCGGCGCGCCGCCGCCGCGCACGTCCAGCCGCTCGAAGGGCTCGAACATCTGCTGCTTGAGCTCGTCGGGGGCACCGCGGCCATGGTCCACGATGTCCAGCTGCACTTCGCCGCCGTCCTGGCGCGCCCGCAGCTCGGGGCGGGTCCGCGGCGGCGAGTAGGTCAGCGCGTTGGCGAACAGGTTGGCCAGCACCCGCTCCAGCAGGCCGGGGTCGGTCCGCACCAGCGGCAGGTCGTCGGGCACTATCAGCAGCAGCCGCCGGCCGTCATCCAGGCCGCGCAGCGCCACGGGGGCTACCTCGTCGATGGCGGTGGGCCGCAGGAACGGCTCCAGCGACCCGGTGGTGAGCCGGCTCATGTCCAGCAGGTTGCCGATCAGCGCGTCCAGCCGGTCAGACGAGACCTCGATGGTGGCCAGCAGCTCCGCCTCGTCCTCCTCGCTCCAGGTGACGTCGGTCTGCCGCAGCGAGCTGACGCTGGCCTTGATCGACGCCAGCGGGGTGCGCAGGTCGTGGCTGACCGCGGCGAGCAGGGCGGTGCGCATCCGGTTGCCCTCGGCCAGCACCTCGGCCTGGGCGGCCTGGGTGCGCAGCCGGTCCCGGTCCAGCGCGGCGGCGGCCTGGGCGGCGAAGCCATGCAGCAGCCGGTCGGTCAGCGGCCGGGCCTGGCCGCCGGCCACCAGCACCAGGTCCGAGCGGGCCGCGGCCCGCACCTCGGGCCGGCCGGGCGCGCCGTCGCCGGCCGCGGGCAGTTCCCCGCTGGCCGCGACCCGGACCCACTGGCCGCCCCACTGGCCGCCGGTCTTCTCCAGCAGCTCGGCCCGGCCACCGTAACCGCTGGTCAGGTGGGCCAGCACCGCCGCGGGCGCGTCGGCGCCGCCGAGCACCGTCTGAGCCAGGGCGAGCAGTTCCTGAGCCTCACCCGCGGCCCTGGCCGCCTGCTGGGCCCGGTGCGCGGCCAGGTGCACCACGCTGCTCACCGTGACCGCGACGGTGATGAACAGCAGCAGCGAGAGCAGGCTCTCGCCGTCGCCGATGGTCAGCGTGTGCACGGGCGGGGTGAAGTACCAGTTGACCAGCAGGCTGGCCACGATGGCGGCGACCACGGCGGGCCAGAAGCCGCCGACGACGGCCACCGCGACCACGACAACCAGGTAGACCAGCAGGTCATCGCCCAGGTGGTGCATCCGGGCCGCCGACAGGATCAGGGTCAGCAGCGGCAGCCCGGCCACCAGCAGCACAGCGCCGCAGGCCAGCCGGCGGCGGCCGATGCCGCCGGTCAGGTCGGGGAACCGCAGGCGGCGGCGGGGAGGGGCGCCCAGGCCGACCGGGAGGGGGGGATTCCCGGCGGCCTGGGCGGGCTCAGGCAGGCTCCAGTCAGCGGGCAGCCCGGTGACTGGCTCCTCGTCTGGCTGCGGCGGGCCAGAAACACTCACAATCCACAGCGTGAAGGACGACGCCACGCGGCGCAACACCAGCCCCCAGGAAACGCCCGCCAGCGTGCATCCGGCGATGACCAGGGCCGCCGTCAGCGCCAGCGAGCCGGTGGGCCGCAGCTGGGCGTAGGGAGCACGAGAGAAGCCGGCCACCGTGAGCCAGCCGATCACCCCGAGCACCGGCGCCACCGCGGGCTCCGAGACCGCCGAGCCCGCCAGCACGATCGCCGCCGCCAGCCCGAGGACCCACCCGGCCGACAGGCCGCCGCCGGTGCCGGCCGCGATCGCGCCGACCACCAGCAGGGCCGCGAAGCCGGCCGGCAGCGCGAGCGGCGCGGCGAGACCGCGCCGCCGGGTCCGGGCTGCTGAGCTCCGGGCTGCCGAGGTGCGGGATGCTGTGGTCTGCTCCATCACCGTCCATCTCCGCTGCCAGTTCACCGCGGATGGACGGGGATGCGGCCGATCTATACGAGTTCCTAACGCCGCCCTGGCCGATCTTGACGGATCCTTAACGCCGCATAATCAGCTATGGGTACTTCAGACCGGCCGGCCGCCTTCGCCGACACCCGGGCGCTGCGGGCGTGCTGGCATCCGGTGGCCTTCGCCACCGCCCTCACCGACCGGCCGATGCACGCCGACCTGCTCGGCGAGCCGCTGGTGCTGTGGCGCGGCCCCGGCGGCCGCCCGCAAGCCCTGTCGGACCTGTGCGTGCACCGCGGCACGGCGCTGTCGCTGGGCTGGGTGGACGGGCCCGAGCTGGTCTGCGCCTACCACGGCTGGCGCTACGGCGCCGACGGGCGGTGCGTCGCGATCCCCCAGCTTGAGGACCCAGGCCGGGTCCCGGCCAAGGCCCGGGTGGCGGCTTACGAGGCCCGGGAGCGGTACGGGCTGATCTGGGTCGCCCTGGAGCCGCCCCGGTGGCCGCTGCCCGAGGTGCCCGAGCTGGAGGACCGCGACTGGGCCGTCGTGCCCGCGGGCCCGTACCGCTGGGAGTGCGACGCCGGCCGCCAGGTGGAGAACTTCACCGATTTCGGGCATTTCCCCTGGGTGCACCCCGGCCTGCTGGGCGACCCGTCGCGGCCGGTGGTGCCCCGGTATGAGGTGCGCACCGAGGGCCACGTACTGCACTACTCAATCGTCCGGCCGGAGGCGGAGAACAGCGAGGAGTTCCCGGTGTTCGGCAACGAGCAGGCCGGCCCGCCCGAGCGGCGCAGCCGCTACGAGCTCCACCTGCCCTACACCATCGCGCTGCGGCTGGGCTGGGGCGGCGAGCGCGGCATGGTGTACTTCTTCGCCTCGCAGCCCGAGTCCGCGGACCGCTGCACCGGGTACGTCATGATCGGCCGGAACTACAACCTGGACCAGCCCGACCAGGTCATCCAGGAGTTCGAGGACACCATCTTCGGCCAGGACCAGGTGGTCGTGGAATCCCAGCGGCCCGAGCGCGTCCCGTTCGACCTCGCCGCCGAGCTGCACCTCAAGTTCGACGCGGTGGCCGTGGCCTACCGCAAGGCCATGCGGTCACTCGGCCTGGCCGCCGCCGCTCCCGCCGCCACCGGATCCGACGCCGGCTGACCCGGCCGCAGCCGACCCGACCGCAGCCGACCTGACCGCGGCCGACCCGGCAGCGGCTGACCTGACCGCAGCTGACCTGACCGCAGCTGGCCCGACAGCGGCTGACCCGGCGGCGGCCGCCTCAAGGGTGGCTGACTCGACAGCGGCCGCTCCGACCGCGGCCGACCCGGCACCGGCCGACCCGGCAGCGGGGCGCTCGGCAGCTGGCGGCTCGGCGGGCGCCGGGCTCTTCAGCCGACCGCCCGGCAGTCGCCGGGTGACGGCCAGGCCGGCCAGCCCGACCGCCCCCGCGGCGGCGAAGGCCACGGCGACGCCCAGCGCCAGCGACTGGCCGCCGCGGACCGTCGCGGCCACGGCCGCCCCGCCCACGCCGATGCCCACCGCGGTGCCCAGCACGTCGGTCAGGTTGAGCGACGCCGACGCCCACCCCTCCCGGCCCGCCGGGGCCTCGCGCAGCATGATCAGCGAGATCGGCGCGTAGGCCAGGCCCATGCCGAAGCCGGCCACGGTCCAGGCGGCGATGCCGACCGCCACCGGCACCGCCGGCAGCAGCACCAGGGCCATCACCACGATCCCGGCCAGCACAATCGCCAGGCCGGTCCGGACCAGCGTCCGGCCCGGCCAGCGCTCGCTCATCCGGGCCTGCACCCAGGAGCCGGCCGTCCAGCCCAGCGTGGAGCCGGTCACGGCCACGCCGGCCAGCGCCGGGCTGTGGTGGCGGACCGTGGTCAGGGTCAGCGTGACGTAGGCGTCCGCGCCGAAGAACGCGAAAGTGAGCAGGCCGCGGCTGAGGATCGTGGCGGGCAGGCCGGGCCGGGCCCGCATCGTCCCGGCCGGGAGCAGCCGCCGCAGCACCGAAAGCCCGAGCCCCGCCCCCGCGACGATCAGCACCGCGCCCAGCAGCGGCCCGGCACCCGAGCCCGACACCTCGGTCAGCCCGGCCAGCAGCAGCGCCGCCCCGGCGGCCGCGCCCAGCCCGTCGATGACCCGGTGCTCGGTCCCGCCCGGCTCGGCGGACGCCCGCTGCGGCGGGCGGCCCAGCCGGATCAGGGCCGGGATGGCCAGCGCGCCGGTGACCACGACGATCGGCACCAGGCCCAGGAAGACCCACCGCCAGCCGAACAGGTGCGCGACCGCGGCGCTGGCCGCCGGCCCGGCCAGGCCGGGCGCGACCCAGGCGGTCGACAGCACGGCCATCATCCGGGGCCGCAGCCGGTCGGGCAGGCAGCGGCCGATGGTCACGTAGGCCACGGCGGGCACCGCCCCGGCGCCCAGGCCCTGCAGGGCGCGCCCGGCCACCAGCACCGGCATGGCCGGGGCCAGCCCGGCCACCAGCAGGCCGGTCGCGAACAGCAGCAGGCCGCCCACATAGGGCAGCGCCGGGCCGCGCCGGTCAGCCTGCCGCCCGGCCACTACGATGCCGACCACGCTGCCCAGCATGAACGCGCTGAACACCCACCCGTACAGGTCGAGCCCGCCCAGGTCCCTGGCCACCACCGGCATGACCGTGACCACGGCCAGGGCCTCGGACGCGATGAAGGTGATAGTCAGCACCAGGCCCGTGGTCAGCGTCCGCCGCGCGGGCGCCCACAGGCCGTCCGGACCGGGGACCGGGTCCGGGCCGGGGCCGGCGGGCTGCTCAGTAGCGGTGGTCAGGCTCATGCCCGGAGCTTATGAGTTCAAGTGCACCTGAGGTCAATCAAAAAAGCCCGCGATGGCCGTCTGCTCCGCGGTGGTCAGCCGCGGTCCAGCACGATCAGCGGGACCGCCGTGGACGAACACGAACGAGCCCTCGGGCCAGGGCTCGGTCATGCTGTCCGGCCGTCCCGGCACCCACCGTGACATCATGGTCTGCGACGCTTCTTGCTGTTATCAGCTTCCAGGCCGGGCGGGCGCTTGTCTGGGATGGTCCCGGGCCCTGGTTTCGGGCTCGGGCCCAGGCTCGGGCCCGAGACTCGGGCCCAGGCTCGGCCTCGGGCCCCAGGCTCGGCCTCGGGCCCCAGGATCGGGCTCGGGCCCCAGGATCGGGCTCGGGCCCCAGGATCGGGCTCGATGAGCAGCCGGGCGCAGTTGCCGACCCGCCGGAGCCCTTCCTCCATGATCGCGACCGGCTGACCGCAGCACGCGCGGCATTTGCGGGCGGCTGGGCCTGCGCGATCAGCGGCCCAGGTAGGCGCGCCTGAGGTCCTCGCTGCGCAGCAGCTCGGCCGCCGGGCCCTCCAGCACGATCTCCCCGGTCGACAGGACGTAGCCGCGATCGGCGATGGACAGCGCCATCACGGCGTTCTGCTCGACCATCAGCACCGCCGTCCCCGACTCGTGAATCCCCTTGATGATCTGGAAGTTCTGCTGCACCAGCGCGGGCGACAGGCCCATCGACGGCTCGTCCATCAGCAGCAGCCGCGGCCGCGACATCAGCGCGCGGCCCATCGCGACCATCTGCTGCTCGCCGCCCGACAGCGTGCCCGCGAGCTGCTGGCGCCGCTCCAGCAGCCGCGGGAACAGCGCGTGCACGCGGTCGAAGTCCTCGGCGAGCGACTCGCCGCGGCGCAGCACCGCGCCGAGCTCCAGGTTCTCCCGGACGGTCAGCTGGCCGAACAGCCGGCGGTTCTCCGGCACGATCGCGATGCCGCGGGCGATCCGCTGCGGCACCGGCCAGCCGGTCACGTCCTCACTGCCCAGCCGGACCCGGCCCGAGCGCGGCCGTACCAGCCCCAGGATCGTCTTGAGCGTCGTCGACTTGCCCGACGCGTTCCCCCCCAGCAGGCAGACCAGCTCGCCCTCGTCGACGTGCAGCGAGATCCCCTCCAGGATCCGCATCTGCCCGTAGTAGGTGGTCACATCCTCCAGGCGCAGCAGCTCGAGGGTCATTCCGCCCCCGCCAGCGACTCGGGGTCGCGGCCCAGGTAGGCCTCGACGACGGCCGGGTGGCTGGCCACCCGGTCGAAGTCGCCGTCGGCGATCTTGACACCGTGGTCGAGCGCGACGACCCGGTCTGAGCACCCGGCGACCACGTGCATGTCGTGCTCGATCACCAGGATCGCGAGGCCGAGCTCGTCGCGAAGCCGCCCGATCAGCTCGGTGACCTCGTGCGTCTCCATGGGGTTCATCCCGGCGGCCGGCTCGTCGAGCAGCAGCAGCCGGGGCCGGGTGGCCAGCGCGCGGGCGATCTCAAGCCGCCGCCGGTTGGCGTACGACAGCGAGTACGCGGGCTGGTCCCAGCGATACCCGGCCAGCCGCTGCCCGAAGAACGACAGCACCTCCGCCGCCAGCGCCCGTACCTCGCGCTCCTCGCGCCGCGCCCTCGGCAGCCGCAGCACCGACTCAACGGGCGTCGCCCTGGTGCCGCCGTAGGTCGCGGCCATCACGTTCTCCAGCACCGACATGTTCGGGAACAGCCGCAGGCTCTGAAAGGTCCGCGCGATGCCCAGCCGGGCGATCGTATGCGGCGCCCGCCCGGAGATCGACTGGCCGGCGAAGACGACGTCACCATCGTCGGGGCGGTACACGCCGGTGATCAGGTTGAAGACGGTCGTCTTGCCGGCCCCGTTGGGCCCGATCACGCTGACGACCTCCCGGTCGCCGACCTGCAGCTCCAGCTCGGACAGCGCGCGCAGGCCGCCGAACGACAGCGAGAGGCGGTCAAGCACGAGGATGGACCCGCGCTCCGGCTCTGGCTCTGGCTGAGACTCAGGCGAGGGCTCGGGCTCGGCGCTCACGTGATCACCTCGACCCGGCGCGCTCCGAGCAGGCCCTGCGGCCGCGAGTTCATCATCACCACGAGGATCGCGCCGATCAGGATCTGCCGGGTGATCGATGGCTCAGCGGCCAGCCGGGCCTCCCAGACGCATGCGGCCAGGTAGATCGTCGGCACCAGCAGAGCCGTCCGCCACCGGCCGCGCAGCTGGACCAGCGCGATCAGCAGGCACACCACCAGCACGAACCCGATGTTGCCCGCCGTCTGCGGACTGGCGGGCACGATGATCCAGTCGCGGAGCGCGCCGCCGATCCAGCCGCCGGACTGCGGGCCGCCGGCCACCGCGCTGGCCGAGATGGCCCCGGCGATCGCGTGCGCGGCGAAGCCCACCGCGACCGTCGCCGCGAGCACCGCGCCGAGCTTGCGCCACGGCCGGACCTTGACCAGCAGCGACACCAGGATCAGGCCGTAGAAGATGTAGCCCGCGTCGGTCGGGCTGCGCAGCAGCCCGTCCAGGATGACGACGACGGTGAGGCCGCCCACCACCGCGCCGGCGATGCTGCCGGCCCCGCCCAGGATCAGCCCGGCGTAGATCAGGATCAGGTAGGCGGTGTTGAAGTCCGGCGGGAACACGCTGATCTGCTGCGCCGCGAACACCGACCCGGCCAGCGCCGCGATCATGGCGCCGAGGGCGAACGCCATCAGCTTGACCCGGTTGACCGGGATCGTCATCGACGCGGCAGCTAGCGGGTCGTCGCGGACGGCGCGCCAGGCCCGCCCGGTGCGCGAGCGGTCGAGCAGGTGCAGCGCCGCCATCGTCAGCACCAGCAGGACGAGCAGCAGGTAGTAGTAGTCCTTGTTAGTGGTGAGCTGGTAGCCCTCGGTGCCGATGAACCTGACGCCGATGCGGATCGGGTCGATGCCGACGATCCCGTTGGGGCCGCCCAGAGCGTGCGGCGCCACGTTATTGGTGAACTCCACGAACGCCTCGCCGAAGAACAGCGTGACGATCGCCAGGTAGTCGCCGATCAGCCGGCGCGACGGCAGGCCGACGAGCAGCCCCAGTATCGCCGCGCCGATGATCACTGCCGGCAGCGACAGGTAGGCAGGCAGGTGGATGCCGCTCGATCCGATCTGGCCTGAGGACAGCAGCGCGAACCCGTAGGCGCCGAAGCCGAAGAACGCGACGTAGCCCAGGTCCAGCAGGCCAGCCCAGCCGACGGTGACGTTCAGCCCGAGCGCGAGCAGCGCGAGCAGCAGCGCGTTGATGCCGACCTGGAGCTGGAAGCCGCCCAGGCCGAACAGCGGCAGCAGGGCCGCGACCACCACGGCGGCGCCGAGCCGCGGCCACCAGCCCACCCGGTCGCCCAGCCGCTGCGCGTCGCCGCGCCAGCCGGGCGGGTACTCGCGGCGCAGCGCCTGCCTGGCCACCCACTCGTCGGCACCGACCTGCGGACCCGTTGCCGGACCGGGGGCCGGGCCGCCGGCCGGGGCTGGCTGGGGTTCGTGGCTCACGTGCGCCTCATACCTTCGCGAGCTGCACGCGGCCGAGCAGCCCGCTGGGCCGGGCCAGCATCACGGCGATCAGGATCCCGAACACGATGAGGTTGGTGTAGGTCGAGGAGACGTAGCCGGTAATCATCGACTCGGCGATGCCGATCAGCAGGCCGCCCAGCATCGCGCCGGGAATCGACCCGATCCCGCCCACCACCGCGGCCGTGAACGCCTTGAGCCCCACGATGAAGCCGATCAGGTTCGTCACCTGGTTAAACATGAGCCCGGCCATCACCCCGGCGACGCCGGCCAGCGCCGAGCCGAGGAAGAACGTCGCCGCGATCGTCATGTTGACGTTGATGCCGATCATCTCGGCGGCCTCCCGGTCGGAGGCCACGGCCCGCATCTGCCTGCCGAGCCCGGTCTTGTTGACGAGCAGCCGCAGCCCCACCATCAGCGCGGCGCCGGTCACCAGCACCATGATCTGGACCGTGTCGATGCTGACCGGGCCGATATTGATCCCGCTGGACAGCGAGATGAAGTCCGGCGTGTTGTACACCCTGGTCTGCCCCCCGAACAGCAGCAGGACCGAGTTTTCCAGGAAGAACGAGATGCCGATCGCGGTGATCAGGGGCGCGATCCGCGGCGCGTCCCGCAGCGGGCGGTAGGCGAACCGCTCGATGGCCACGCCCATGCCGCCGACCAGGCCCGCGGCCAGCACGAACATGATGATCAGCAGGAGCGGCACCGGGATCCCGAGCGCGGTCGGCCCGCCGAACCACTGGATCACGAAGTAGCCGGTGAACGCCCCGATCATGTACAGGTCGCCGTGCGCGAAATTGAGCAGCTTCAGCACCCCGTACACCATCGAGAAGCCGAGCGCCACCAGCGAGTACAGGGCGCCGGTCGCTACCCCGTTCACCAGTTCCTGAAAGAAGAAGGCCATGCGTGCGAGATCCCGCCCACCGTGGCCGCAGCGCGCGCCTGCTCGGAAGCTGGTGCGCGCCGCGGCGCTTGTAGAGGAGTCAGTCAGCCGATCACGAGCTCGGGATCAGCTGGTACTTGCCCGACGAATTGATCTTGAATAGGAAGAACTTGCCGTTGATCAGGTCACCGTGGGAGTCGAACTGGATCGGCTGGCCGAGGATCGAGGTCGGCTCGCTCGTCTTCTTGATCGCCGCCAGGACGTTGCTGCGGCTGGGCGTCTGGCCGGCCTTGCAGACCGAGGCGATCGCCTCATCGATCACGTGCGTCGCCGCGAACACGGGCGGCCCGAACGTGCCGAACGACCCGTACTTGGCCTTCGCGGCCGCGGCGAGCGAAGCGTCGGCCGGGATCGCGGTGATGTCGGGGCCGAAGGACGAGACGTAGGAGCCGTTGATGGTGAAGGTGCCCGGCGAGAACAGGCCGTCGGTGCCGAAGATCACCGCCTTCTTGTGCTGCTGCGCCAGGTCACGGCCGAACTGCTGGGCGTTGGCGGCCACCTGCCAGGGCAGCACGACCACCGACGTGCTGGGCGTGACCTTGCTGACCAGCGACGAGAAATCGGTGTTGGTCTGCGGGACCGACTCGTGGTCTACCTTGATCCCGGCCGCCTTGAACACCGGCGTCATCGCGGCGACCAGGCCGGTGGAGTAGGCCTCCTGGTCATCGACGATCATCAGCGACTTCGGGTGCAGGGTGTTCACGATGTAGTGGGCGTCCTGCGGGCCCTGCACGCTGTCCTTGGACACGACGCGGAAGAACGTCGGGTACTTGCCGGTGGTCAGCGCCGCCGCCGTCGCCGATCCGGTGATGAACGGCATCCCGGCGCGGGCGAACAACGGACCGACGGCCTCAACCTCCTGGCTGCCGGCCGGCCCGACCACCGCCACCATCTTCGAGTTCGAGGTGAACTGCTGCGTCACCGTCGTGGCCTGCGAGGGCTGGAGCTGGGTGTCGCCCTGCACGAGAGAGATCTTGGTCTTGTTCGCCTTGTTGTCCAGCGACAGCGCCAGGTCGGCGAAGTGCAGCTGCTCGGTGCCCAGCACCGCGACCGGCCCGGTGATCGGGCCCTCGAAGCCGATCGAGGCGACGCACGCCTTGGCCGCGGTCCCCCCGCCGGAGCTGCTGGTGCTGCCCCCGCTGCTGCCGCACCCCGCCACCGCGAGCGCGCCGAGCGCGGCGGCAGCGGTAATCACGCGACCCTTCATCTGTGTCTCCGTTTCGCCTAGGGCGTTATGCAGTGAAGTAAGCGGGGGGTGCGGCCCGGGGCGTGCGAGAGACGTGCAGCAGCCGACTCGGCAGCAGCTCAAGCCCGCCCCACCCAGCCGCCGAATTAATGGGCCAAGCAAACCATTGCCGGCACTCTATTGCAAGAGGGGTATTTCTGGGACAGTTGTGATCACGATCGTTATCGAACCTGGTCGGAGCGGGTATGCGGATGGAGAGTTGCCGATGACCGAGACGCTCGCCACGGGTCTGGACGTCGAGGCCGTCCGGGCCCGCTTCTCCGCGCTACAGCAGGGATTCGCGTTCCTCGATGCCCCGGGCGGCTCGCAGGTGCCCGACGAGGTCGGCGACGCGATCGCCCGCGCGCTGCGGGAGGCGAGCGCCAACCTCGGCGCGGTCTACGCCACCAGCCACCGCGTCGCGGAGATCCTCACCGGCGCCGAGGCCAGGGCGGCCAGGTTCCTCGGCTGCGAGCCGCACGAGGTGATCTTCGGGCCGAACATGACCTCGCTGGACTTCGCCCTGTCACGCACCGCCGGCCGGGACTTCGCGCCTGGTGACGAGATCCTGGTGTCCTCGCTCGACCACGACGGCGGCGTTGCGCCGTGGCTCGAACTGGCCCGCGACCGCGGCCTTGTCGTCCGGCACGTCGAGCTGCACGAGGACACCACGCTGGACTTCGCCGACCTGGAGGCCAAGCTCGGCCCGCGCACCCGCGTGGTGGCCTTCGCCTGGGCGTCCAACGCGGTCGGCACGATCGTGGACGCCCGCCGAGTGTGCGAGCTCGCGCACCGGGCCGGCGCGCTGGCGTGGATCGACGCCGTCCACTACGCCGCGCACGAGCCCATCAACGTCCGCGAGGTCGGCGCCGACGTGCTGATCTGCTCGCCATACAAGTTCTGCGGCCCGCACCTGGGCCTGGCCTACGGACGGGCCGAGGTGATCGAGCGCTGGCGGCCCTACAAGGCCCGCCCGGCGCCGGGCAGTCCGCTGGGGCGGCGGTTCGAGACCGGCACCCAGCCCTATGAGCTGCTGGCGGGGTTCAGCGCGGCCACCGACTACCTGGACTCCATCGGCGGTTTCGCCGCGATCGCGCCCTACGAGCGAGCGCTCGGCGAGCGATTCCTGAGCAGTATCCCCGACGAGGTAACCGTGTACGGGCTGCCGGGGATGGCCGGGCGGGTGCCGACGTTCCTGGTCAACGTCGACGGCGTCCCCGCGGCGGATGTGGCCGAGCGGCTGGCCGCCGCCCAGATCGGGGTCTGGGCGCACGACTCGTGGTACTCGCTCGACCTGTACCGGCGGCTCGGCTACGACGACAAGTCGGTACGGATCGGCTTCATCCACTACAACACGGCCGACGAGGTCGACCGGCTCGTACAGGCGCTGTCCGACGCCCGCCGCCCGTAGTCAGGCACCCCGTAGTCAGCACTCCTGTAGTCAGGCACCCCGTGCGACGTCGCGCAGCTACCCGGCGGCGCCGCCGAGGATCTCCGCCACCTTGGTCAGGTCGATGTTGCCGCCCGAGACAATGCACACGACCTTGCCGGTCCCGGCCCGGCCGCTCAGCGCGGCGGCCGGGGCCAGCGCGCCCGCACCCTCGGCGATTATCCGGACCCGCTCGGCCAGCGTGCGCAGCGCGGCGGCGACCTCGTCGACCGGAATCGCCAGGGCCTCGTCGACCAGCGGCGAGACCAGTGGCCACATGCTGTCGAGAACCCGGCGGCTGCCCGAGCCGTCCACGAACGAGGCGGTGTAGTCGACATCGACGGGCTGCCCGGCCGGCAGCGCGGCGGCCAGCGCCGCGGCGGTGGCCGGCTCGGCCGTGATGATCCTGGTCTGCGGCCGCAGCGCGCGCAGCGCGCTGGCGATGCCGACGGTCAGCCCGCCGCCGCCGTAGGGGATCACGACGGCGTCGGGGTCGGGCAGGTCCTCCAGGATCTCCAGGCCGATCGTCCCGTTGCCGGCCATCACGCCGGGATCCTGTACCGGGTGCACGAACAGGCCGTCGACCCCCTCGACCCGGCTGGTGACGATGATGTTCCACCAGTCGTCGTAGGGCACCTTGCGCACCTGGCCGCCCAGCCGGCTGATGGCCGCGAGCTTGGCCTCGGGCGCGTGCTCGGGTACCACGATCGTGGCGGGGACACCCAGCTCGCGGGCGGCCCAGGCGACGCCCTGCGCCATGTTCCCGGCGCTCGCGGTGACCAGGCCGCGGGCCCAGGCGTCCCTGGGCGCGGACATGATCGCATTGGTCGCGCCGCGGATCTTGAACGAGTTGATCGGCTGGAGGTTCTCCAGCTTGAGGTAGATCTGCGCGGAGGCGTCGTCGACGTGCAGCCGCACCAGCGGGGTGCGGACGGCGGCGCCGGCGATCCGGTCCCTCGCGGCCTCAATCTCAGCCAGCTCTATCACAGCTCGATCTCCGTTCCCAGGCCCTGCTCGGCTGCGGCCGCCACCGCGCTCTGCGCCGCGGCCAGGTCCTCCAGGGCCAGGCCCAGCGAGCGGAAAACGGTGAGTTCGGCATCGTCGCCGCGCCCGGCGGCGGTGCCCGCGAGCACCTCGCCCAGCTCGGCACGGACGTGCTCCTCGCCGGAAATCAGGCCCTCCGCGATCGCTAGCTGGAACTCGCCGGCCTCGTTGCGCAGCGACTCACGACTGTCGCAGAACAGCACGCTCGCCGCGACCGTGGCGGTGTCCAGCTCGCGCGACTGCGGGCTGCTGGCACCGACGGCGTTGACGTGGGCGCCCTCGGCCAGCCAGTCCCGCCGCAGCACCGGCTCGCGGGAGCTGGTCGCGGTCACTACGACGTCGGCGCCGGCCAGTGCCTCCTGCGCGCTGCCTGCGACGGTTGGCTCCAGGCGGCGCCTGCCGCCGTCCGTCGACCCGGCGGCGTCGTCGGTCAGCCGGCGGGCGTGCGCCAGCGTCGGCGAGTAGATGCGGACGTGCTCCCACGCGCGGACCGGGGCGAGCGCCTCCAGGTGCGCCCGCGCCTGGGTGCCGGCGCCGAGGATGGCCAGCACCCGCGCGTCGCGCCGGGCCAGGGCCTCAGTGGCGACGGCGGTCACCGCCGCGGTGCGCCGCTCAGTGATCGCCGAGGCGTCGAGGATCGCGGTCGGCTGGCCGGTCTGGCCATCGAACAGCGTGACGATCCCCTGGTGCGCGTCCAGCCCGCGCGCCGGGTTGCCCGGCATGATGCACACGGCCTTGAGCGCGAACGCTGCGGCACCGCCGTCGTGCGCCCCGCGCCAGCCGGGCATCAGCCCCATGAATCCGGCCGCGTCCGGCGGAATCATCACCGACCGCAGGGGTCCGTAGGCCTCGCCGCGCGCCCGCGCGGCGAGTACCTCGGCCATTGCCTCGGCGCAAGCGGCGGCCGGCAGCGCGGCCAGCACGTCACTATGGCTCAGGACCAGGACTCGCATCAGCCAAGCACTTCCTCGATCGCTGCTCGCTCCTCGCTGGCCAGCGGGTGCTCCAGCGCCTCGGCGACGGGCGCAAGGTGCTCAGGCCGGCCCGGGCCGATGACGACCTGGGTCACCCGGTCGTCATCGAGCAGCCAGGCCAGCGCCAGCCCGGCCAGCGACGTACCCCGGCCGGCCGCGATCGCGACCAGCCCCTCGATGGCGTTAAATGTCGAGTCAGCGACGAGCCGCCGGTACGGCTCGGGGCGCTGGGTCATCCGCGAGCCGGCCGGATACGGCTCGCCGCGCCGGTACTTGCCCGTGAGCCAGCCCCCGGCCAGCGGGCCGAACGCCAGGTAGGCGATGTGCCGCTCGGCGCACAGCGGCAGCAGGTCCGGCTCGTCCTGGCGGTCCAGCAGCGAGTGGGAGTTCTGGACGGCCCGCGGCGCGCCGGCTTCCAGCGCGGCGGCGAGCTGCCCGGCATCGAAGTTGCTCACCCCGTAGGCTCCGATCAGGCCGGCGGCCTGAGCGTCGGCGAAGGCCGCCAGCGACTCGCGCAGCGGCACGTCGTGGTCGAAGTCATGGGCCAGGTACAGCTCCACCGCCTCGACTCCGAGCCGGTCCAGGCTCATCCGCAGCTGGCGGGCGATCCGCTCCGGCCGCAGGCCGTGGTCGGCGCCGTCCCGCACCGGGTTGTAGGTCTTGGTCGTCAGCCGCGGCCGGACGCCGCGGCTGCGGATCCACTGGCCGATCGCCTGCTCGCTGCGGCCGCCGCCGTAGGCGTCGGCGGTGTCGAAATAAGTGATGCCCGCCTGCCAGGCGGCGTCCATCAGCTCAAGCGCCTGGTCCTGGCTCAGCCCCTGGCCGAAGAAGGCGGGCGACGAGCCCACTCCGCCGAAGTTGCCGCAGCCAAGTGCGATCCGCGGCAGCTCCAGGGTGATCATCCGCGCCATTCAATCAAACGCGGGTCGAGCCGGGCAATGCCGGCGGACCTGCCCGGGGGTACCGGTCAGCGCCAGTGGTCGAGCGGGACCGGGCCGCGGGACTGCACGGTCCGGATGACGAAGGTACTGCGTGCCTCGACCACGCCGGGTACCGCCAGCACCTGGTCCAGCAGCAGCCGCTCGTAGCCGGCCAGGTCGGGCACCGCGACCTCGACCATGAAGTCGTCGGTGCCGGAGGTCAGGTAGCAGGCCACCACCGCGGGGATGGCGGTGAGGGCCTGCTCGATGTCGGCCGACATCTCCCGCGAGTGGCCCTCGACGCGCAGCCCGATGAACGCGGTCAGGCCGAGCCCGGCCCTGCTCCGGTCGACCTCGGCCCGGTAGCCGGCGATGATGCCGCTGGACTCCAGGGCCTTGACCCGGCGCAGGCAGGCCGACGGCGAGAGCGAGACGGCGTCGGCCAGGTCGATGTTGGCGATGCGCCCGTCACGCTGGAGCCGGGCCACGATGGCACGATCCAGGCGGTCGTGCTTCTGCTCTGGCATATCGTTGATCGTATCCCCTGGTTTACCGCACGATGTTGTTGGATCCGGCCCATTCGGCGCAACATTTGCCATCGCGTGCGAGGCGGTTTCGGCCAGGCTGAAGTCATGTCGGTACAGCAGGCAACGTCCGCCGCGCGAGTGCTCTCAGCCCCGCGGCCGGCTCCCGGCTCGGTCCGGGGGTCAGTCTCGGTTCCAGGGTCCTTGGTTCCAGGATCCTCGGTTCCAGGATCACTGTCGGTCCCGCGCGGGGCCGCCCTCTACATCGGCGCGCTGCTCGGTCCGGGGCTGCTCCTGCTGCCCGGCCTGGCCGCCGCCCAGGCCGGCCCGGCCTCGATCCTGGCCTGGCTCGGCCTGATCGGGCTGTCCGGCCTGCTGGCGATGGTCTTCGCGGCACTGGGCCGGGCCATCGGCTCCGGCGGCGTGATCGGGTACACCGCCGCGGGCCTGGGCCCGCGCGCGGGCGCGGCGGCCGGCTGGTGCTTCCTGGTCGGCGTGGTCTGCGGCGCGCCCATCGTCTGCCTCATCGGCGCGACTTACGTCACCGACCTGGCCGGCGGCGGCCAGCTCATGCGCGCCCTGGTGGCCAGCGCGCTGCTGCTCGCCGTCCTCGGCCTGGCCCTGGGCGGCGTCCGGGCCACCACCGCGGCCCAGCTGGTGCTGGTCGGGCTGCTCATCGCGGTGGTCGTGGTGGCGGTGGCCGGCTCGGCCCCGGCGGCGCGGGCGGCCAGCTGGACCCCGTTCGCGCCACACGGCTGGCCGTCCATCGGGCGGGCCGCGTCCACGCTGATGCTGTCGTTCGTCGGCTGGGAGGCCGTCGCCCCGCTCACCGCCCGGCTGCGCGACCCCCGCCGCCAGCTGCCGCGGGTGATCGGGATCGCGTTCGGCACCACGACGCTGCTCTACCTCGGCCTGGCCGTAGCCACCATCGCCTGCCTGGGCCGCGGCGCCGCGACCAACGTGCCGCTGGCGGCGCTGCTGGAGCTGGCCATGGGCCCGGCCGGCCGCGCGGTGGCCGCCGTGGCGGCACTGATCCTGACCCTGGGCGCGACCAACGCCTACCTGTCCGGCGCGACCGAGATGATCGGCCAGCTCACCGCGGCCCGGCGGCTGACGACCGGACGTGCGACGACCGGGCGGCCCGCGGTGCGCCCGGCCACGTTCCTGCTGATCATCGCGGCCACGGGGCTAGTGCTGATCGGGCTCTACGCGCTGCACCTGGTGACCACGACGGCGCTGGTGACCCTGCCCACGACCATGTTCCTGTTCGTCTACCTGGCCTGCACCGCCGCGGCGACCCGGGTGCTGACCGGGCCCGCACGGGCCGCGGCCTGGCCCGCGCTGCTGGCCGTGGCTACGGTGCTGGCCTTCTGCGGCTGGGCCCTGGCCGCCGCAGCCGCGGTCGCCGCCATCGCCGCCGCAGCCGCCACCCGCACCACCCGCCGAGCCCGCCCGGCCATTACCCTGGCCCCTTACCCCGCCCTGGCCCCGCACCCCGCCCAGTGCGCGACCCCGCCCAGGCACTGGCACCACCCGCACCAGTCGCCCCACCCGCCACGCGGCTGAGTCCCGCATGCGCGGATGATCTTGGTGCGGCTTCCGCCTAACGTCATGGTTGGCCCTCTGGTGCTGCTAGAGGACCCTGTTGGCTTATTCGGACTCAGGCGGCGGCGGTCAGCTGGAGTCGCTGGAGGTGGGTAGTCCGGGTCCGGTCTAGTGGCTTGCCAGTCCACCAGGCATCCATCCGGATGAGGTTGATGGCGGCTGCTGCGGCGGCGTGCTCGAGGGTGGTCCTGGGCAGGCCGAGGTAGCGGGCGCGGCGGATGCCGGTGACGTGGGTGGCCTGGGCGATGGTGCCCTCGACGCCGGCGCGGATGGCGTAGCGGCGCTGCCATCCGGTGGTGGCCCGGGCAGCGCGGGCGGTGGTGACGGCCTCGTGGATCTCGCGGGGCCGCAGGCCGAGCTGCCAGCCGGCGGCCGAGGTGGTGCACTTGCCGCGGGCCGGGCAGGGCCGGCACGCGGCCGGGGGGAACCTGACCGTGATCACGTCGTTGCCGCTGCTGCTGACGTGCTCGCACCAGGTGCGGCTGGCGGTGCCCTGGGGGCAGGTGACCTGCCGGGCGTCCCAGTCGATGGTGAACATGTCCGCGGTGTACCCGCCGGACCGGGCCTGCGGGGTGGCGGTGGTCAGCAGCGGGCCGGTCAGGGTGATCCCCCGCGCAGCCGAGGCGACCAGCAGGTCCGCGGAGGCATACCCGGAATCGGCCACGTGCTCGGCGGGGGCCAGCCCGGCGGCGGCCAGCATGTCGTGGACGGGCTCGGTCATCGCCACGTCGGTCCTGGTGGCCTCGGTGGTGGCCACGTTCGTGATCAGGTTCAGCGCCGGCCGGGCGCGGCCGGGGCCGGGCTCGTGGCAGGTCTCGGAGAGGTGGACCTTGTACCCCGTCCACCGGGTGCTGCGCTTCTCGGAGTACCGGGCACCGGTGTCATACGGGGAGCAGATCAGGTACCTGCCCGGCGGGAGGCCATGCTCGCTGGCCTCCCGCCGGATCACCTGCTCCCCGCGCTCATCAGCGACCCGGTAGTACTGCTGGACCCAGACCCGGCGCAGCACCTGCACGGCGGGCAGCTCCCGCAGCCAGGACAGCGCGCCCGGCGCCCGGACCGCTTCCAGCAGCGCGTAGCCGTCCTTCCCGTACTGCACCGCCAGCGCCTGGCGCTTCGCCGCGCTGCCCGGCAGCCGGATCTCATCGACCGGCTGCCCGTACACCTCCTGCCACGACGCGTCGATCACCTGAGCCAGCCACCCCGGCGCCGCCACGGCGAGGGTCTCCAGCGCCGCCCGGACCGTCTCCCCGGCCAGCTCCAGCCGGTTCAGGTCCGCGATCCGCCCCAGCACGTGCGTGGAATCCGTGCGCTGCCGCCCGCCGGCCTCCACCAGGCCCAGCTCCTTCAGCCGGCCCAGCAGCAGGTCAAAGATCACCCGCTCCTGGCCCCCGGCTACCAGCCGGGACCGGAACTCACTCAGCACGCTGAAGTCGAACCCCCCATCCTCCAGCTCAAGGCCCAGGCAGTACTTCCAGTCCAGCCGCCCCCGCACCGCATCCGCGGCCTGCCGGTCGGCCAGGTTCTCGCTGAACTGCAGCACGGTCACCATCGCCAGCTGCGCCGGCGAGATCCCCGGCCTGCCCCGCGACCCGTACACCCCCGCGAACGCGCCATCGCCGCACCAGGCCCCCAGCCGATCACGCGCCCGGATCGCCAGCGACCCCTTCCGGAACGCGCTCCGCGCGACCCTGGCCGTCTCGGCCGGGACCTCCGGCCACGGCCGCGGCTGCATCGACATAACCACCCGATTCTGCAGCCGCGAACGGGGACAGGGAAGCGACCGCAGGCAAAGATGATGAACCATCCACGACCAGCCCCCCGGGACGCCGCCCGGCGCGTCGCCGAATAAGCCAACAGGGTCCTAGAGCAGCACCAGAGGGCCAACGATGCTGCTGGCGGCCGGGCCACCGAGCCCAGGCGGGGCCCATTGGCCGGGCGGACCCGGCGGAAGCCGGGCGGGGCGGCGGAAGCCGGGCGACGCCCGGCCACGCCGGCAAAGGCCGGGTGAGGGCCAGCCACGCCCGGCTAGGCCCATCCAGGCCGATCCAGGCTGGCTAGAGCGGGACCGTGCAGACGGCGCCGGTGTCGGCGCCCGATACCAGCGCCGCGTACTTGGCCAGCGCCCCGCTGGTGTAGTTCGGCGCCGGGCGCTGCCAGTCCGCACGGCGCCGGCCCAGCTCGGCCTCGTCCACCAGCAAGTCCAGCCGCCGGCCCGGCACGTCGAGCACCACCGGGTCGCCGTCGCGGACCAGCGCGATCGGGCCGCCGTCCCAGGCCTCGGGCGCGCAGTGGCCCACGCAGGCCCCGAACGTGGCCCCGGAGAACCGGCCGTCCGTGACCAGCACCACGTCCCGGCCCAGCCCGGCGCCCTTGATGGCCGCGGTCACGGCCAGCATCTCCCGCATGCCCGGCCCGCCCCGGGGACCCTCGTTGCGGATGATCGAGCACGTCGCCGGCCGCCACCGAGCCGGCCGTGACCGCCGCGAAGCAGTCCTCCTCGCGCTCGAACACCCGGGCCCGCCCGTCGAAGCGCAGCGCCTCGATGCCCGGCGTCTTGACCACCGCGCCGCGCGGGGCCAGGCTGCCGCGCAGTACCGCCAGCCCGCCGTCGGGCTGGAACGCCTCGGCCACCGGCCGCACGATGCTGCCGTCCGGCGCACCGGCGGCGGCCACGTTCTCGCCCAGCGTCCGCCCGTTCACGGTCAGGGCGTCGCCGTCGATGAGGCCGGCCGACAGCAGCTCGCGCAGGATCACGGGCACCCCGCCGGCCTGGTGCAGCTCGCTCATGATGTACAGGCCCGAGGGCCGCAGGGAGGCGATGACCGGGGTCCGCCGGCTGACCACGTCGAAGTCGTCCAGGGTCAGCTCGACGCCGGCCTCGCGGGCGATGGCCAGCAGGTGCAGCACCGCGTTGGTGGAGCCGGCGGTGGCCATCACCACGGTGGCCGCGTTCAGGAACGCCGCCCTGGTCATGATCTGCCGCGGGGTCAGCCCGGCGGCCAGCGCCGCGACCACCGCCTCGCCGGTGCGCCGGGCCAGGCCGGTGCGCTCGGCCGAGACCGCCGGGGCCGAGGCCTCGCCGGGCAGCGTCATGCCCAGCGCCTCGGCGCAGGCCGACATGGTGTTGGCGGTGTACATCCCGGCGCACGACCCCGCGCCGGGACACGCCGCCCGCTCCACGGCCAGCAGGTCGGCGTCGGAGACCTCGCCCGCCGCGTGCCCGCCGACCGCCTCGAACACGTCCTGGATGGTCAGCGACCGGCCCAGCGCGTGCCCCGGCAGGATGGTGCCGCCGTACAGGAACGCGGCGGGCACGTTGACCCGGGCGCAGGCCATCAGCATGCCGGGCAGCGACTTGTCGCAGCCGGCCAGCGCCACCAGCGCGTCGAACCCCTCGGCCTGCATCATCAGCTCGACCGAGTCCGCGATGATCTCCCGGCTGACCAGCGAGGCCTTCATGCCCTCGGTGCCCATGGAGATGCCGTCGGAGACCGCGATGGTGCCGAACTCCAGCGGCACCGCGCCGGCCTGCCGCACGCCCTCCTTGGCCGCCGCGGCCAGGCCGTTGAGGTGGACGTTGCAGGGCGTGACCTCGTTCCAGGACGAGGCCACCGCGACCTGCGGCAGCTCGAGGTCCTCCTCGCTGAGCCCGACCGCGCGCAGCATGGCGCGGGCCGGCGCGCGGGCCGGGCCGGTGGTAACCGGCCCGGACCGTGGCCGGGGCAGCTTCGCTGGCCCCGGCCCCGGCTGCCCTTCCAACCCCGGCCGGGGCAGCTTCGCTGGCCCCGGCCCCGGCTCCCCCGCCAACCCCGGCCGGGGCAGCTTCGCTGGCCCCGATGAACCCACGCGAGGCACCGTCATACCGCCTCCGACATCCGTTCGGAGTCCCGGTTCAGCTGATCGTCGGGGATGGCCGCCGCGCCCGCGCGAAGCAGGCCGTAGGCCACTCCGTCGGCCAGCGCCTCCCAGGACGCCGTGACGATGTCGTCGGACACCCCGACCGTGGTCCACTCCCCGTCGTGGTCGGCCGACGTCAGCATGACCCTGGTCACCGCGCGGGTGGCGTCCCGGCCGTCCAGGATGCGCACCTTGTAGTCGACCAGGCGGATGTCGGCCAGCGCCGGGTACACCTCGGCCAGGCCGCGGCGCAGCGCCTGGTCCAGCGCGTGCACCGGGCCGACGCCCTCACCGACGGCCACCACCCGGTCCGCGCCCAGCCGCAGCCGGACGATGGCCTCGCTCCGGTCCGCCCCCGAGGCCGCGCGCTCTATCACCACGCGGTAGCCCTCGAGCTGGAACCAGGTCGGCAGCACCCCGGCGCTGCGCCGGACCAGCAGCTCGAACGAGGCGTCCGCGGCCTCGTAGGCGTAACCGCGGTGCTCGGCCTCCTTGACCTGGTCCAGCACCCGGCCCGCCAGCCCCGCGTCCAGGTCCAGGCCCAGCTCGGCCGCCTTGGCCAGCACGTTGCTGCGGCCGGCCAGCTCGGAGACCAGCACCTGGGCCCGGTTGCCCACGGCGGCGGGCTCGATGTGACTGTAGGCATCGGGCCGCCGCGCGATGGCCGAGGCGTGCAGCCCGGCCTTGGTCGCGAACGCCGACCCGCCCACGTACGGCTGCCGGGCCTCGAACGGCAGGTTGGCCACCTCGGCGATGGTCCGCGCGGTCGAGGCCAGCGCGCCCAGACGGCCTGGCGGGAGCAGCTCGTGGCCCCGCTTGAGCTCGAGCCCGGCGATGACCGAGAACAGGTCGGCATTGCCGCACCGCTCCCCGTAGCCGTTGGCCGCGCCCTGCACGTGCAGGCCGCCCGCGGCCACGCTGACCAGCGTGTTGGCCACCGCGCAGGCCGAGTCGTTGTGGAAGTGCCCGCCGATGCGGACCGGCGCCAGGCCGGCCGCGGCGCAGTCCGCCGTCACCTGCCGGCCGACCTCGGTCATGATCGTGACCACGTCGTCGGGCAGCGTGCCGCCGTTGGTGTCGCACAGCGCCAGCGTGTCCGCCCCGCCCTCGATGGCCGCGGCCAGCACGGCCAGGGCGTAGCCCCGGTCGGCCTGGTAGCCGTCGAAGAAGTGCTCGGCGTCGAACACCACCCGCCGGCCAGCCGCCGCCATGTAGGCGACCGACTCGCGCACCATGGCCAGGTTCTCCTCGCGGGTGGTGCGCAGCGCCTCGTCCACGTGCAGCGTCCACGACTTGCCGACCAGGGTCACGATCGGCGTCTCGGCCTCGAGCAGCGCGGCCAGGTTGGCGTCGTCGTCCACGCCGCGGCGCGGCAGCCGGGTGGCGCCGAACGCCGCCATCTGCGCGTTCTTGAGCTCCATGGACTTGGCCCGGGTGAAGAACTCCGCGTCCTTGGGGTTGGAGCCCGGCCAGCCGCCCTCGATCACGTCCACGCCCAGGCTGTCCAGCACCATGGCCACCCGCAGCTTGTCGGTGACCGTCAGGTCCAGCCCGACCTGCTGCGACCCGTCCCGCAGCGTGGTGTCGTAGATCTCGACCCTGGCCGCGCCAGCTGCCTCAGGCCGCAAGGCCCGCTTACCTCAGCTCCCTGCTCATGACCCCGACTCCTCGAGCGCCGCGAGCAGCGCCTTGTCCCACTCCGCGGTGGTCGCGGGGGCCCCGGCCGCCAGCACCGCCGAGACCGCGGTGTCCAGGTCCGCGCCCGCCTCGGGCTGGCCCAGGTGGGCCAGCATCAGCGCGGCCGACAGCACCGCGCCCGCCGGGTTGGCCAGCCCCTTGCCCGCGATGTCCGGGGCCGAGCCGTGCACCGGCTCGAACACCGACGGCCCGGTCCGGTCCGGGTTCAGGTTCCCGCTCGGCGCCAGGCCCAGGCCGCCGGTCAGCGCCGCGCCCAGGTCGGACAGGATGTCACCGAACAGGTTGTCGGTGACGATCACGTCGAACCGCTGCGGGTCGTCCACCATCCACAGGCAGGCCGCGTCCACGTGCGCGTAGCTGAGCTGGACGCCGTGCTCCGCCGCGACCTCGGTGGCCACCCGCTGCCACAGGCCGCCGGCGTGGGTCAGCACGTTGGTCTTGTGGACCAGGGTCAGCCGCCCGCTGCGCCCGGCGGCCAGCTCGGCCGCGTAGCGCACGCACCGGCGGACCCCGGTCCAGGTGTTCAGCGACTCCTCGGTGGCGGTCTCGAACTCGGTGCCCCGGTGCACGGTGCCGCCCGCCCCCGCGTACAGGCCCTCGGTGTTCTCCCGCACGATGACCAGGTCCAGGTCGCTGAGGTTGTCCCGGCTGACCGCGTTGTCCACCCCGGCCCGCAGCTTGGACGGCCGCAGGTTGATGTACAGGTCCAGCTCGGCCCGCAGCCGCAGCAGCAGGCCGCGCTCCAGCACGCCGGGCGGCACCTCCGGGCTGCCGACCGCGCCCAGCAGCACGGCGTCGGTCTTGCGCAGCTCGTCCAGGGCCGCGTCGGGCAGCACCTCGCCGGTCTCCAGGTAGTGCCGGGCGCCCAGCGAGTACGGCCGCCAGTCGACTCCGAAGCCGCGGCGCGCCGCGACGGCGTCGACGCAGTTCCTGGCCACCTCGGTGACCTCGGGACCGACGCCGTCGCCGGGTACGTGGGCTACTACGTAGCCCCCATCCATGTCCGGCATGCCTCAGCCATCCATCTCGTCGGTCGCGGCGTTGAGCCAGCTCATCATCTTGCGCAGCGGCTTGCCGACCTGCTCGATCTGGGCCTTGGTGGCCTCCTCGCGCAGCCGCTGGAAGTTGGGCCGGCCGTTGTCGTCCTCGGCCACCCACTCGCGGGCGAACTCCCCCGACTGGATGTCGGCCAGGATCTTGGCCATGGCCTGCTTAGTCGCGTCGCTGATCACCCGCGGGCCGCGGGTCAGGTCGCCGTACTCGGCCGTGTCGCTGACCGAGTAGCGCATCCAGGTCTCGCCGCCCTCGTACATCAGGTCGACGATGAGCTTGAGCTCGTGCAGGCACTCGAAGTAGGCCACCTCGGGCTGGTAGCCCGCGTCGACCAGCGTCTGGAAGCCCGCGTTGACCAGCGCGGTCACGCCGCCGCACAGCACCGCCTGCTCGCCGAACAGGTCGCTCTCGGTCTCCTCCTTGAACGTGGTGACCAGCGCGCCCGCCTTGGTGCCGCCGATGCCCGCGGCGTAGGAGCGGGCCAGGTCCCAGGCCTTGCCGGTGGCGTCCTGCTCCACCGCGACCAGCACCGGGGTGCCCTGGCCGGCCTCGTACTGGCGGCGCACGATGTGGCCCGGCGCCTTGGGCGCGACCATGGCCACGTCCACGTCCGACGGCGCCGTGATGTAGCCGTAGTGGATGTTGAACCCGTGCGCGAACATCAGCGCGTCCCCGGCCTTCAGGTTCGGCGCGATGACGTCGGCGTACAGCCGCCGCTGGGTGGTGTCCGGGGTGAGCACCATGATGACGTCGGCCCACGCGCACGCCTCCGCCGGCGTCGCGATGGTCAGCCCCTCCGCCTCGGCGCGCTTGCGCGACCTCGACCCCTCGGGCAGCCCGACCTGCACCTCGCAGCCGGAGTCCCGCAGGCTGAGCGCATGGGCGTGGCCCTGCGACCCGTAGCCGAGTACCGCGACCTTGCGCCCCTGGATCAGGCTGAGATCAGCGTCGTCGTCGTAATACACGGTGGCCATGTCGGCGTGTTCCTCTCGTCAGGTTGAGAAAATCGGATCGAATAACAAATGAGCTCGCGGTCAGGCCGCGGTGCCTACGGCAGCCGGGCCGGCCTCCGCGTCATCGGTGATCGTCTCGGCGCCGCGGGCCAGCGCGATGCGCCCGGTGCGGACGATCTCGGTCGTGCCGTAGTCGTCGAGCATGGCCAGCAGCGCGTCCAGCTTGCCCGGGCTGCTGACCGCCTCCAGGACGATCGTCTCCGGGCTCATGTCCACCACCGAGGCCCCGAACACCTGCGCCACCTCGAGCAGCTGCCCGCGCCGCTCGGGCTCGGCCCGCACCTTGATCAGGGCCAGCTCCCGCTCCACCGCCGTGCCGCGGTGCAGCTCGACCACCTTGAGCACCCGGACCAGCTTGTTGAGCTGGGCCATGACCTGGCCGACCGGGGTGGACGCGCCGTCCACCAGGATGGTGATCCGGCTGACCCGGTCGTCGGCCGTCGGCCCGACCGCCAGCGAGGCGATGTTGAACGCCCGCCGGGAGAACAGCCCGGCCACGTGCGAGAGCACGCCGGGCTTGTTCTCCACCAGCACCGACAGCGTGTGCGTGGTATTGGGGTCCGGGCTGGTCATCGGGTCTCCATTTCCGCGTGCGCGGTCTCCGCGCGGGCCACGACCCGGCGGGTGGCGGCGCGCTGCTCGTCCGCGCTGAACTCGGGGCCCAGCACGATCTCGTCATTGGGCTTGCCGGCCGGCACCATCGGGAACACGCCCTCGCGGTCGTGCACCCGGAAGTCCACGACGGCCGGGACATCGGTGGCGGACAGCGCCTTCTCCAGCACCGCGTCCACCTCGTCGGCCGAGTCGCAGCGCAGCCCGTAGCAGCCGTAGGCCTCGGCCAGCTTCACGTAGTCCGGGATGGCCTGGCCCAGCTCGACCTGGCTGTAGCGCTCCTCGTAGAACAGCTCCTGCCACTGGCGGACCATGCCCAGGAAGCCGTTGTTGAAGATCAGGACCTTGATCGGCAGGCCCTCGATGGCGCAGGTGGCGAGCTCCTGCGCGGTCATCTGGAAGCAGCCGTCGCCGTCGATGGCCACCACGGTCTCGCCCGGCCTGCCCATCTGGGCGCCCATCGCGGCCGGGACCGCGAAGCCCATGGTGCCGGCGCCGCCGGAGTTGATCCAGCTGCGCGGCTTGGTGAACGAGTAGTGCTGGGCCGCGTGCATCTGGTGCTGGCCGACCCCGGCCACCACGATGGCGTCGCCGCCGGTCAGCGCGGACAGCCGCTCGACCACGTACTGCGGCTTCAGCGGGCCGCCGCTCTCCTGGGTGTAGCGCAGCGGGAACTGCCGCTTCCAGGCGTCGGTCGCGGCCAGCCAGTCCGCGGTGTCCAGCGGGCCGTCCGCGGCGATCTCCGTGGTCAGCGCCTGGGCCAGCCCGGTCAGCGTGGCCTTGAGGTCGCCCAGGATGGCCACGTCGGGGTGCCGGTTCTTGCCGATCTCGGCCGGGTCGATGTCCGCGTGCACGATCCGGGCGTGCGGCGCGAAGTGCGGCAGGCTGCCGGTCACCCGGTCGTCGAACCGGGAGCCCAGCGCGACCAGCAGGTCGGCCTCCTGCAGCGCGGCCACCGCCGGGTAGGTGCCGTGCATGCCCGGCATGCCCAGCGCCAGCGGGTGGGCGTCGGGGAACGCGCCGCGGGCCATCAGCGTGGTGACCACCGGGGCCTGGGCCAGCTCGGCCAGCCGGAGCAGCTCGGCGTGCGAGTTGGACTTGATCACGCCGCCGCCGACGTACAGCACCGGCAGGCGGGCCTGGCGCAGCAGCGCGGCCGCGGCCCGGATGGCCTCGACGCTCGGCGGGCCCGGCACCCGGTAGCCGGGCAGGTCCATCGTCGCCGGCCAGGAGACCTCGCCCAGGTTCTGCTGGATGTCCTTGGGCACGTCGATGAGCACCGGGCCGGGGCGGCCGGTGGTGGCGATGTGGAACGCCTCGGCCACCGCCGCCGGGATCCGCTCCACGCTGGTCACGATCTCGTTGTGCTTGGTGATCGGCAGCGTGATGCCGGTGATGTCGGCTTCCTGGAACGCGTCGGTGCCGATCATCGGCGTGCCGACCTGGCCGGTGATGGCCACCATCGGCACCGAGTCCATGTAGGCGTCCGACAGCGCGGTGACCAGGTTGGTCGCGCCCGGGCCGCTGGTCGCCATGCAGACGCCGGGACGCCCGGTGGCCCAGGCGTAGCCCTCGGCGGCGTGGCCGGCGCCCTGCTCGTGCCGGACCAGCACGTGCCGCAGTGAGGAGGACAGCAGGGGGTCATACGTCGGCAGGATCGTGCCGCCGGGCAGCCCGAAGACTACCTCGACACCCTGTTCTTCAAGGCTGCGCACGAGGGCCTGGGCTCCGGTCAGTTGCACGGGATGCTCCTTGTCGCTAGTTGCAAATGCTTGGGAATATGGTTGGTAGTCCAACAAAAAACCTCCCTGCCGTGTCGGCAAAGAGGTTGTAGCGCGCACCCCGGCTGGGGCTACGCGCTACGTGATAATAAGTACGAGGTGTTCGAGGAACACGCGGCTCACGGTTCTGCTCCGGTCTGCTGTGTCTTTGGGGCTGTCTGACTGCTTGGGTGTCTTTGCGGCACTGTCCTTGCGGCGCTGTCCTGGTCAGGACACCTGGTTCAGTTCTACCAGACGCGCTGCCCCGCCAGATAAGCGGGCCTGGCCTCATTGCCAGTTGTTAATCGATCTGCATGTAATACCGCGCCGGTGCGGCGTTACCCGTACGGGCAACGCCGCCCGTCACGCGTTTGTATCACGATAGCGCACTTCAGGGGGTCGCGGGCGCGTTTGCCGCCAGCGTCGGCAGCCAGGCGGCCCGGCTGCCCTCGTAGGCCGAGATCGCCGCCTCGTGCCGCAGCGACAGCGCGACGTCGTCCAGGCCCTCGAGCAGCCGCCACTGGGCGAAGTCGGCCAGCTCGAACGGCTCGGTGATCCCGGCCGACGGGATGCTCACGGTCCGGGCCGCCACGTCCACCACGACCTCGGCCGCCTCGTCCGCGGCCAGCTCGGCGAACAGCCGGCGCACGCCGTCCTCGGTGGCCTGCGCCGGGACCAGGCCCGAGCTGATGCAGTTGCCGCGGAAGATGTCGGCGAAGCTGGGCGCCACGACGACCTGGAAGCCGAAGTCCTGGAGCGCCCAGACCGCGTGCTCGCGGGACGAGCCGCAGCCGAAGTTGGCCCCGGCCACCAGGACCTTGGCCTGGTCGGCGCCCGGCCGGTTGAGCACGAACTCCGGGTCGTTGCGCCAGGCCCCGAACAGGCCGGGGGCGAACCCGGTCCGCTCGACCCGCTTGAGCCAGGCCGCCGGGATGATCTGGTCGGTGTCCACGTCGCGGCGGTCCAGCGCCAGCGCGTGGCCGGCGACCTGCTTGATTCCCGGGGTGGTCGGCCCCGTGGTTGGTGTCACTGCCATCACACATCTCCCGGCGTCGCGAAGTGACCGGCCACCGCGGTCGCGGCGGCGACGGCCGGAGACACCAGGTGGGTCCGGCCGCCGGGGCCCTGCCGGCCCTCGAAGTTGCGGTTGCTGGTCGAGGCGGAGCGCTCGCCGGGCGACAGGATGTCCCCGTTCATGCCCAGGCACATCGAGCAGCCGGCCGAGCGCCACTCGAAGCCCGCCTCGGTGAAGAACTTGTCCAGGCCCTCGGCCTCGGCGTCGGCCTTGACCCGCGCCGAGCCCGGCACGACCAGGGCGCGCACGCCGGGGTGCACCTTCTTGCCCCGGATGACCTCGGCCGCATCCCGCAGGTCGGCCAGCCGGCCGTTGGTGCATGAGCCGATGAACACCGTGTTGACGGAGATGTCCCGGATCGCGGTGCCCGCCCGGAGGCCCATGTAGGTCAGCGCCCGCTCGGCGGACTGCTGCTCGGCCGGGGAGCCGAACGAGGCCGGGTCGGGCACGGCGCCGTCGATGGAGACCGACTGGGCCGGGTTGGTGCCCCAGGTCACGGCCGGCGTCAGCGCGCTGGCGTCGATCCGGATCTCGTGGTCGAACGGCGCGCCCTCGTCGGTGACCAGGCTGCGCCAGTCGTCCAGGGCCCGCTCCCAGGCCGCGCCGCGCGGGGCGTACTGCCGGCCCTCGAGGAAGGCGAACGTGGTGTCGTCCGGGGCGATCATGCCCGCCCGCGCGCCGCCCTCGATGGACATGTTGCAGACCGTCATCCGGCCTTCCATGGACAGCGCGCGGATCGCGGCGCCCCGGTACTCGATGACCGAGCCCACCCCGCCGCCGGTGCCCAGCTGGCGGATGATGCCCAGGACCAGGTCCTTGGCCGTGCAGCCGACTGGCAGCTCGCCGTCCACGGTGACCGCCATGGCATCCGGCTTGCCCTGCCGCAGCGTCTGGGTGGCCAGCACGTGCTCCACCTGCGTGGTGCCGATGCCGAAGGCCAGCGCGCCGAACGCGCCGTGCGTGGAGGTGTGGCTGTCGCCGCAGACCACCGTCATGCCCGGCTGGGTGAGCCCGAGCTGCGGGCCCATCACGTGCACGATGCCCTGCTCCTTGCTGCCCAGCGCGTGCAGCACGATGCCGTGCGCGGCGCAGTTCTCCCGCAGCCGGGCGATCTGCGCGGCGGCCAGCTCGTCCGCGATCGGCTTGTCCAGGCCGATCGTCGGCACATCGTGGTCCATCGTCGCGATGGTCAGGTCAGGGCGGCGGACCTTGCGGCCCGCCAGCTCCAGGCCCTCGAAGGCCTGCGGCGAGGTCACTTCATGCACCAGGTGCAGGTCGATGTAGATCAGCGGGGGCTCGCCCTCGGGGCTGGCCACGAGGTGACGGTCCCACACCTTGTCGAAAAGGCGTCCGGTCACGTGGGTCTCGAATCAGTTGATAGTGGCGCCGTCTCAAATAATGAGATAGCCTGCTCAGGATATGAGCACTCTACGCCCGGCCGAGCCCGGCGGCAAACGAATCACCGGAGTCGGCGTGCTCGACCGCTCGGTCGGGCTCCTGGACCTGCTCGCCGACGGCCCGCGCACGCTGCGCTGGCTGGCCGACGCCAGCGGGCTGCCCCGCCCGACCGCCTACCGCCTGCTGGTCGCGCTGGAAGCGCACCGGCTGGTCGCCCGGGATGCCACCGGGGCGTTCGGGCTGGGCCCGCGGCTGGCCGAGCTGGCCGTCCGGGCCGGTCCCGCGCTGGACCTGGCCGCCGTGGCCGGCCCGGTGCTGGCCGGGCTGCACGAGGCCACCGGCGAGAGCGTGCAGCTCTACGTCCGCTCCGGCGACCGCCGCCTGTGCGTGGCCGCCCGCGACGCCGGCACGGGCCTGCGCGACAGCGTCCCGGTCGGCGCCCTGCTCCCCCTAGACGTCGGCTCAGGCGGCAAGGTCCTCCTGGCCTGGTCCCCCGACGCCCTCCACCCGTCGTCCCCCGCGCCGTCCCCGGCCGATCGGACGGCCCCGGGCCCAGGGTCGAGGTCCGGTGGCGCGAAGTCGCGGTCGGGCGGCGCGGGGCCTGGGCCTGGCGCGGGCGGCGCGGAGCCGAATGGCGCGGGGCGTGGCCCGGGCGGGCCGCCGCCCGCCGATCGGTCGGCCGGTGAGTGGGCCGCCGAGCTGGCCGCCGTGCGCAAGCGCGGCTGGGCCGCCAGTGTCGCCGAGCGCGAGCCCGGCGTGGCCAGCGTCAGCGCCCCCGTGCTGGCCGACGGCCAGCTCCTCGGCGCCCTCTGCGTCTCGGGCCCGGCCAGCCGCATCGGCCAGGCCCCCGGCAAGCGCCTGGCCCCCCTAGTCGTCCAGGCCGCCGCCGACCTGGCCCGCCTGGCCCACCCCAGCTAACTCACTCGCCCCACCCGTAGCACGCGGCAGAAGCAGTTCGCTTTACCCCGTCCATGACACCGCCGAACCGAACTGCTCCCGGCTGACGTTGCTCGTGTGACGAGAGGGGTTTGGCGGAGTGAGCAAACACCCGCCAGTGGATCCAGCGGCAGCAGGCTTCTTGCTGTTATCAGCGGCGAACCCCGCAGGGCGTCTGTGGATGTGCCGTTGCCTACCTCAGAGGGTAGGCAACGGCACATCCACACATGATCTTGAGACGAGTGTGGCTGGAGGGGTCAGCGTGGCGGTGTCGTGGCGGCCCGGCCGGGGCTGGGCCGCGTGGCCGAGGCTGGGCCGCCCGCGCCGGGCTAGCCGCCTGCGCCGGGCTAGACGAGGGGGTGGATCCAGCCGTAGGGGTCCGGGCGGGAGCCGGTCTGGATGCCGACCAGTTCCTCGCGCAGCCGCATGGTGACCGGGCCCGGCGTGCCGTCGCCGACCAGCCAGTCGCCGCTGGCGCTGCGCACCGCCCCGACCGGGGTGATGACGGCCGCGGTGCCGCAGGCGAAGACCTCGGTGATATCGCCCGAGGCGCAGCCCGACCGCCAGTCCTCGACCGAGATCTTGCCCTCGTGAGTCGGGATGCCCAGGTCGGGGCCGAGCTTGAGCAGCGAGTCCCTGGTGATCCCGTGCAGCAGCGAGCCGGTCGGGGCCGGGGTCATCATCCGGGCGTCGGCGCCGGAGCCGTAGACGAAGAACAGGTTCATCCCGCCCATCTCCTCGATCCAGCGCCGCTCGGCCGCGTCGAGCCACACCACCTGGTCGCAGCCGTGCTCGATGGCCTGGAGCTGGCCGGCGAACGCGGCGGCGTAGTTGCCGCCGCACTTGGCTTCGCCGGTGCCGCCGGGCGCGGCCCTGGTGTAGTCGTCGGACAGCCACACGGAGACCGCCTTGGCCCCGCCGAAGTACCCGGCCACCGGCGAGGCGATGACCGTGAACAGGTAGGACCCGGACGGCTTGTTGACGCCGAGCCCGCGCTGGGTGGCGATCATGAACGGGCGCAGGTAGAGGCTGTGCCCCTCGGCCGTCGGCACCCAGTCCCGGTCCTGCCCGACCAGCACCTCGATGGCCCGCACGAACACGTCCTCGGGCAGCGACGGCATGGCCAGCCGGTCGGCGGACCGGTTGAACCGGGCGGCGTTGGCCTGCGGCCGGAAGCTGACCACCCGGCCGCCGGGCTGGGCGTAGGCCTTGAGGCCCTCGAAGATCTCCTGGCCGTAGTGGAGGACCGCGGAAGCGGGGTCGAGCACGATCGGCCCGTAGGGCTCGAGCCGGGCGTCGTGCCACCCGCGGTCCTCGCTCCACCTAATGGTGGTCATGTGATCGGTGAATACGCTGCCGAACCCGGGCTCCGCCATGACCTGTGCCCGCTGAGCGGCGGGAACGGGGCTGTCACTGGCAAGGATCTCGAACGAGATCTCCGGGCTGTCGGTCATCACATGATCCTTTGCTGTGTGGTGCCCGCGAATGGGGCTGACCAGTGGGGCTGAAGTTGTTGGTCGTCCTACTTGTTTAGCATGGCGGCGCCGTCGCCGCCGTTGTCACGGCGGTCCAGGGAGACCTGCACAGCCTGCAGGGCCTGCGGAACCTGACGGGTCGCCGGACGGTCGTCGCGCTCGGCGGCTCGGGTGGTGGGGGTGGATTCGGACATAACGCTGCCTCCCGGCATGCTCGCTCTCGATGGCTGGCAGGCGGGATCCCGGCTATTGCGCGATGCTCGCGGTGCGTGCGGCACCAGCGAAGCTAAAAAACTAAGGAAGGGACCCCGATACGCAGACGGCCAGCACCTCACCCCCGTAGCGGGTTGCTGGCCTAAATGATCAGGTCCCGCTACGGCTGCTAAGGATGAGTACGAGGCGCAGCATGATAGTAGGCATGGTAGCTGACATCACTGGAGCGCGTGACGCCCGGCCCGCAATCGAGCCCGACCTGGCCGTGCTGGCGGAGATCGAGCAGCGGGTGCTCTGGCTGGCCACCCGGATCGTGGACGCGGCCAACCACGACCGCGAGACGGGCGACGGGGTCAAGGTGGGCGGCCACCAGGCTTCCAGCGCCAGCCTGGTCAGCGTGATGACCGCGCTGTACTTCGCCTACCTGGACGCGCCGGACCGGGTCAGCGTCAAGCCGCACGCCTCGCCGGTCTACCACGCCATCCAGTACCTGCTGGGCAACCTGGACCGCGGCTACCTGCCGCGGCTGCGCGCCTTCGGCGGCCTCCAGTCCTACCCGAGCCGGACCAAGGACCCGGACGGGGTCGACTTCAGCACCGGCAGCGTCGGCCTCGGCGCGGCGGCGCCGCTGTTCGCCGCGGCCGCCCGGCGCTACGTGGACGCGCACTTCGGGCCCCGGCCGCGCAGCCGGTACATCGCGCTGATCGGCGACGCCGAGCTGGACGAGGGCAACATCTGGGAGGCGGTGGCCGACCCGGCCACCGACGGGCTGGGCGACGTGCTGTGGATCGTGGACGTCAACCGGCAGTCGCTGGACCGGGTGGTGCCCGGCGTGCGGATCGCGCAGTGGGAGCACCAGTTCACCGCGGCGGGCTGGCACGTGGCCGAGGCCAAGTACGGGCGGCGGCTCCAGGCGGCGTTCGGCCAGCCGGGCGGGGCGGCGCTGCGGGACTGGATCGACGCGATGCCCAACGAGCACTACCAGTCGCTGTTCGGCCTGGACCCGGCCGCGGTGCGGGCCCGGTTCTGCGACGGGGCGCCGGCCGAGGTGACCGCGTTCTGCGCGGGCCTGCCCGACGACGAGCTGGCCAGCCTGGTCACCGACCTGGCCGGGCACGACCTGGCCACGCTGCTCGAGGCGTTCGCCGAGTGCGACAAGCACCGGGACCGGCCCAGCGTGCTGTTCGCCTACACGATCAAGGGCTGGGGGCTGCCCATCGCGGGCAACCCGCGCAACCACTCGGCGCTGCTGTCCGGGCCGCAGGTCGGCGCGCTGCGGGCGCGGCTCGGCCTGACCGAGGCCACCGAGTGGGACCGGCTGGACCCGATGACGCCGGCCGGGCCAGTGGGCGGCCGCCCGCCGCGAGCACCTGGCCCGGCACCTGACCGAGCCCGCGCCCGCGGTGGCGGTGCCGGACGGCACCGGGGTGCGGGCGGCCCGGCCGATCTCCACCCAGGAGGCGTTCGGGCGGATCCTGGTCGAGCTGTCCCGGTCCCCGGCCGTGGCCCCGTACCTGGTCACCACCGCGCCGGACGTGGCCACCTCGACCAACCTGGCCGGGTTCATCAACCGGATGGGCGTGTTCAGCCCCGACACCAGGCGGTCCTGGAGCGAGGATCCCGTGCTGAAGTGGGCCGAGGGGCCGTCGGGGCAGCACATCGAGCTGGGCATCAGCGAGATGAACCTGTTCCTGCTGCTCGGCCAGCTCGGCCTGGCCTGGGACCTGTCCGGCCAGCCGCTGCTGCCGGTGGGCACGGTCTATGACCCGTTCGTGCTGCGCGGCCTGGACGCGTTCATCTACTCGGTCTACTCCGGCGCCCGGTTCGTGGTGGCCGGCACGCCGTCCGGGGTGACCCTGGCCCCCGAGGGCGGCGCGCACCAGTCCACGATCACCGCGTCGGTGGGCCTCGAGCTGCCCAGCGTGACGTTCATCGAGCCCGCCTACGCGGTCGCGCTGGACTGGCTGCTGTGCGGGGCGCTCCGCTCGGTGGCCGCGGCCAACGCGGGCCAGCAGGCCGAGGGTGGCTCCTACTACTTCCGACTAACAACAAGGGCCATCGACCAGCAGCCGTTCCAGCAGGCCAGGGACCGGCTCGGGGACGCCATCCTGCGCCGCCAGGTGCTGGCCGGGGCGTACCGGCTGGTCGACGCCGAGGCGGCGGCCAGGGAGGGCGCGCCCGCGGTCTACCTGGCCGGGTCGGGCGCGGTGCTGCCCGAGGTGCTGGCCGCCGCGGCCGAGCTGGCCGACGAGGGCATCGCGGCCACGGTCGTCGACGTGACCTCGGCCGACCGGCTGTACCGGGCCTGGCAGCGGACCCTGCGCCAGGGCGTGCGCACGGCCACCACGCCGTCCATCCCCGGCGCGCTGCGCAACGTGTTCACCGACCGCGCCCCCGTGGTGACCGCGCACGACGCCGCCTCGCACGCGCTGAGCTGGCTGGGCTCGGCGCTGGGGGCGCCGGCGGTGAGCCTGGGCGTGGACACCTTCGGCCAGTCCGGCACGGTGGCCGACCTGTACCGGGCCAACGACCTGGACGCGGGCTCGATCGTGAACGCGGCCCTGGCCGCGATGTCGCTGCGCTGAGCCGTCCGCTGCGCTGAGCCGCCGAGCAGTCCGGGACACTGAGCCGTCCGGGACAGTGAGCCGTCCGCTGCGCTGAGCCGTCGGGCCGGCCGGGCCGCTGGGCCGTCCGGGACACTGAGCCGTCCGCTGCGCCGGGCCGCCGGGCCGGCCGGGCCGCTGAGCCGTTCGCTGCGGTGAGCCGTTCGGGCCGGATTGGCCAGTCCCGTCACGGAAACGCCGCGGCGGCCAAACCCGCGGAAATGGCCGCCTGGCCGCATCGTGCCTGGTCGCGCCGCTAGTCTCGCCTCGCCAGGTAGGGAAAACGGCTGCGGCCCGGGCGTGGATTTTCCGCCCGGCCGGCCAATCCGCTTCCCGGTCGGCACCGAAACAGACGGCAGTAGCGCAGCGCAGTTCGTCCTGCGCTCGACTTGTGGGCGCGCCGCCGGCGGGCCCGGAAAGGACGACCATGTCTGGTCCTGACGACCTGACTGCCGCCACCGGCCCGGTGCCGGCACTCCAGGGACCGCTGTCCCGGCGGTCGGTGCTGCGCACCGCCGCGGGCGCCAGCCTCGCGGCCGGCGCGCTGGCCGCCACTAGCGTGCCCGCCCTGGCGGCGACCACCCGGACGGCGGCCAAGCACGACGCCGCCCACCATGGCGCCGCCGCGCACGACGACGCCGAGCACCAGAGCGCCGAGCCGATCGTCGCGCACCTGCGCGACGCCAGGACCGGCGAGATCGACATCTTCCGCGGGACGAGCGAGACCCGCGTCCACGACCACGCCCTGGCCGCCCTGCTCATCCGGGCCAGCCGGTAAGAAAGGCAGCCGATGTCATCACACCGCGAGGCACCGGAGATCTCCAAGGACCCGGTGGCCGACAGCACCGATCTCTACGCGTTCGTCAGCCCGGACAAGTCCGGCACGGTCACCCTGATCGCCAACTACATCCCGCTCGAGGAGCCGGCTGGCGGCCCGAACTTCTACGAGTTCGGCGGCGACCTGCTCTACAACATCCACATCGACAACACCGGCGACGGTGAGCCCGACATCACCTACCAGTTCCACTTCGAGACGGTGCTGACGGACCCTGGCAGCTTCCTGTACAACACCGGGCCGATCACCTCGCTGACCGACAAGACCTGGAACAGCAGGCAGATGTACTCGGTCGAGCGGGTGGACCGCCGCGGCGTGCACGTGCTGGGCCGCCGCCTGCTCTGCCCGCCGTGCAACATCGGCCCGCTGTCGACGCCGAACTACGAGACCGCGCTCGGCCAGCCGGCGGTGCACTCGCTGGCGGGCGGGATCAAGGTCTTCGCCGGGCAGCGCGCCGAGGAGTTCTACGTCGACCTGGGCTCGATCTTCGACCTGGCCAACCTGCGGCCGTTCCAGTCGGCCAACGTGTTCGCGCACGCGCTGGGGCTGGGCAACATGCCCGGCGTCAACACCACCAACCACCTGAACGTGCACTCCATCGCGATCCAGGTGCCGATGTCGGACCTGACCGCCAAGGGCCGGCCGACGATCGGGGTGTGGACCAGCGCCAGCCGCCGCGCCGTCTCGGTGCGCGGCGCGGACAGCGAGGACGGCGCGGCCAGCGGCCCGTGGCGGCAGGTCTCCCGGCTGGGCAACCCGCTGTTCAACGAGGTGCTGGTGCCGCTGGGCAAGAAGGACTTCTGGAACCACCAGCCGCCGGCGCACGACAAGCAGTTCGCCTCTTACGTGGCCCACCCCGAGCTGGCCGCCCTGCTGCCGGTCATCTACCCGGCCATCCCGCCGGGCTCGGCGCCGTTCGCGAACCTGGCCGCGCTGGTCAAGTCGGGCAAGCCGCGCGCCGACCTGGAGGCCATCCTGCTGACCGGCATCCCGCCGGGCATCGTGCCCGGGTTCACCAACTTCACCGGGTCCACCCAGGCCGACATGCTGCGGCTGAACACCTCGATCCCGCCCACGCCGGCCTCGTCGCCGAAGTTCAGCACGCTCGGGCTGGTCGGCGGCGACCCGGCCGGGTTCCCCAACGGGCGGCGGATCACCGACGACGTGGTCACCATCGAGCTGCGGGCCATCGCCGGCCTGACCTACGCGCTGGTCTCCCCCAGTTACACGGTCGACGCGGTGGCCAAGGTGCTCACCGACGGCCTGACCGGCGCCAGCGTCACCAACGGGCCGCTGGGCCGCTTCCCGTACATGGGCATCCCCTACGACGGCTACCACAACCCGTCCTCCTGACCGTACTGCGTCAAGACCGCGTGTCCCGGTGCCCGGCGGGTAGCTAACCCCCTGGGCCAGAACGCCCCCGGCCTTCGGCCGGGGGCGTTCTGCTCGCTCCTTAAACACGGGAGGTCACGATGGCGGTGATGGTCGGCACGTCAGGCTGGCAGTACCGCGACTGGCGGGGCGTCCTCTACCCGGAGGGCGTGCCGCAGCGCCGCTGGCTGGAGCACTACGCGGAGCAGTTCCCGACGGTCGAGAACAACGGCGCGTTCTACCGGCTGCCCCGCCCGCAGACCTTCGCCGACTGGCGGGCCCGGACGCCGGCCGGCTTCGTGATGGCGGTCAAGGCCAGCCGGTACCTGACCCACATCCGGCGGCTGCGCGAGCCCGCCGAGCCGGTCGGGCGGCTGCTGACCGCGCTGGCCGGGCTGGGCGACCGGCTCGGCCCGGTGCTGCTCCAGCTCCCGCCGACCCTGCGCGCCGACGCCGGCGCGCTGGACGACTGCCTGGCCGAGTTCGCCCGCCAGGCGCCGGACGCCGGCCTGGGGCCGGTCCGGGTGGCGGTGGAGCCCCGGCACGACTCCTGGTGGACCGACGACATTGCGGCCCTGCTGGCCCGCCACGGGGCCGCACTGTGCTGGGCCGACCGGCTCGGCCGCCCGGTCACCCCGCTGTGGCGCACCGCCGACTGGGGCTACCTGCGCTTCCATGAGGGCGCCGCGCGGCCCTGGCCGCGCTACGGGCGGCAGGCGCTGCGCGCCTGGGCGGCCCGGATCACCGGCACCTGGCCGGACGACGCGGACGTGTTCGCGTACTTCAACAACGACCAGCACGGCGCAGCGGTCCGCGACGCCGAGGCGTTCACCGCGGCCACCAAGCCGAAAACCACCCGGCCGTCAGCCCGTCACAGCTGAGGCCGGTCACAGCTGAGGCTGGTACCGCCGGATCATCTCCTCCTGGCTCTCCACCGGCCCGTCGCCGCCCGCGTGGGCCCGCAGGATCTCGCCCATGCTCGGGAACGAGTCGCGCGGCACCCGGGCGTCCGGATCCCAGACCCGGCCGCGCATCAGCGCCTTGGCGCAGTGCATGAAGGCCTTGTCCACGTGGATCAGCAGCACCGACCGGGCCTGGCCCCGCTCGCTGGTGTCGATGTCCACCGCATCGGCCGGCAGCAGCTCGGCCCGGCCGAAGATCCGGAGGGTCTCGTCGATGCCGGGCACCAGGCACAGCAGCGCCACCCGCGGGTTGGCCGCGACCTTGCGCAGGTTGTCCAGCCGGTTGTTGCCCGGCCGGTCGGGCAGCAGCAGCTCGTGCGGGCCGAGCACCCGCAGGAATCCGGGCTCGCCGCCGCGCGGCGTGAGGTCCGGTTCGCCGTCCGCCGATGCCGTCGACAGGATGACGAGCGGGCACATCTCGATGAACGCCTGGCAGTACTCGTCTAGGTGGCTGATTTCCTTGGTGACCGCCCGCCCCGAAGGGCTCGGGTAGGAGGTCAGTACGTTTTCGCCCACCCCGTCATCGTAGGCAGGCCGTACAGCTCAATATGTGTGGCGGCGCCCGGCCGGAGTCTCCGGGCCGGGCGCCGGGGTCCCGCCCGCGCTGCTAGCTTTACCTGCCATGGTGCAGACACGACGAGTACTAGTGACCGGCGGAGCCGGCTTCGTGGGGGCCACGCTGGTGCGGCGGCTGGTCGCCAGCGGCCACTTTGTGCGGGTTTTCGATAACTACACGACCGGCGACCCGGCCCACCTGGCCGGGGTGGACGCCGAGCTGGTCGAGGGCGATATCCGGGATGTCGCGGCGCTGGATGCCGCGCTGGACGGGCTCGATTCCGTCATCCACCTGGCCGCGGCCGGCTCGGTCGTGATGTCGGTGGAGGACCCGGTGGCCAACTTCGACGTCAACGTGGTCGGCACGTTCCGGGTCCTGGACGCGGCCCGCCGGGCGGGCGTCGAGCGGACCGTGCAGGCCTCCACCGGCGGGGCGCTGATCGGTGACGCGACGCCGCCGGTGGACGAGCTGTCGCTGCCCAAGCCGATCTCGCCCTACGGGGCCAGCAAGCTGGCCGGCGAGGGCTACGCGCACGCCTTCGCCAAGACCTACGGGCTGCGCACGGTGGCGCTGCGGTTCGCCAACGTCTACGGCCCGTGGAGCGGCCGCAAGCAGGGCGCGATGACCAAGTTCTTCCAGGCCCTGCACGGCGGCCAGCCCATCGTCATCTACGGCGACGGCACGTCATCCCGCGACTACACGCACGTGGACGACATTTCCGGGGCCCTTCAGCTGGCCCTGGAGAACGACGTGCCCGGAGGCACGGTGCTGCATATCGCCTCCGGGGTGGAAACCACGGTCAGTGACCTGGCCGACCTCTGCCGGGCCGCGGCCGGCCTGCCGGACCACCCGGTCGAGTACCGGCCGAAGCGGCCCGGCGAGGTCGACCGCAACTTCGCGTCGTACGACCTGGCCAAGCAGGTGCTGGGCTACACCCCGAGCATCAGCCGCGAGGAGGGCATCCGCAGCACCTGGCAGTGGTTCCAGGAAGAAGTCTTCACGGACTAGACGGTCGTGTCGGACTAGACGGTCGTCATGGACTAGACGGTCGTCTCGGACTAGGCAGTGGCCTGGCTGCCCAGGATGAAGGAAGCCTGGCCCTGCTCGTCCAGCTGGCCGTCGAGCTCCCGGTCCTCCAGGATGGTGGCCGCGTCGCTCTGGACGAACACCCGCGCGCCGGAGTCCTCGATGACCTCGTCGCCCGGCTGCGGGCCCTCCAGCGACAGGGTCAGCGCCCCCGCGTCGCCGTCGGGAAGTGACATGCGCAGACCGGTCTCGGAAGGAACGCCCGGCTGGGAGATAAGCGTGCGAATCGTCTCAGCGGCCCGGTCGGTTAGCGTCAGCACGGCGTGCACCTCTTTCTCTCGGATTGAACATCACCGGCACGCTGATGGACCCTGCCCGCGCTGGAGAGGGTCAAACCGGCCGGTTGGCTGAACCCGAGGGGACGCCATACCGGGATAAACAGTACGGAACGGTGAGACCGGGAGAACTCAGCCGCTCAGTGCCGTGTACAGCCAGGCGCCGCCGGCCCGCACGTAGAGCCGCTTGTCGGTGGTGTCCACCGCCAGCGTCCCGTCCAGCGGCGGGATGGCGAACGAGGCGTCGCTGACCGGCCCGGCGACCAGCCGCAGCGGCGCGTTCTGGAAGTTCCTCGCCGGGATCGTCCCGCCCGCCTGGCCGCCGGCGCTGCCGTAGCAGTTCTCCACCCGGAAGTCGCCGGTGCTGGCGGCCTCGTAGTAGATGTGGCTGCCGGCCGGCTTGGTCGCGTACAGGCCGACCACGTTGCGCAGCACCGCGGTCACGCCGGTGCCCGAGTACAGGTCGACGCCGGAGTTGACCGTGGCCGCCGACGAGCCGCTGGCGATCAGCACGTTCTCCAGCGCGCTGGCCACGCCCGCCCAGGCGATGATGTTCTGCGCCGTGGAGTAGCCCGAGGCGAAGCCGCCCGCGTAGCAGTAGATGTTGGTCGCGTAGACGTGCTTGCAGGACGCGTCCACCTTCAGGTGCGGGCCGCCCTGCATGGCCGAGGTCTCGAACTTGCAGTCGGTGAGGTAGATCCCGTTGGGGTTGTTGACCGACCCGCTGCCCTGGGTGATCCACAGCGCGCCGGTGCCGAACGCCTCCAGCCGGCAGCCGATGAAGTGGACCTGGTTGACGTTGTCGGTGCTGTAGCCCCAGGCGCCCGCGGTGGACGTGGCCGAGTTGCGCAGCCAGATGTTGGGCTGGCTGGTGCTGCCCGGCGTCCCGGTGCTGGACTCGATGACCAGGTTGTAGAACCGCGAGTCCCAGAACTCGACCGCGTCGATGCACAGGTCCTTGTTGCTGGTCATGTAGACGTCGCGGAAGTAGGAGTTGTCGTTGTAGTACAGCTCGAGCAGCAGCCCGGTCTTGCCGTTGCCGTTGAAGCCCAGGTCCTCGATCGAGCAGTACTTCACGTGCGTGGTGCCGGTCTGCGCGGCCGCGGTGCCGGACATCCGCAGCAGGATGCCGTTGCCGTTCTTGACCAGCATGGACGCCTTGCTGCTCGCGCCGGCCAGCCGGATGCCGTTCCCGGCCACGGTCAGGGCCGGGGTGGCGCCGGACGGGGTGACCAGGTAGTGCCCGATCGGGAAGTACACCGTGCCGCCCGTGGGCTCGGCGGCGGTGATGGCGGCCTGGACCGCCTTGGTGTCGTCGGTGGTGCCGTCCCCGGCCGCGCCGTAGTCCTTGACGCTGAACCAGTCCAGGACGGTGGTGGCGGCGGCCGCCGGGGCCGCCATCCCGCCGGCGGCCAGCGCGCCCGCGCCCCCGGCCAGCCCGGCTACGCCGGCGAATGCGAACGCCGCCCGGCGCCCGATATTCAGGTCAGCCACGCTCATGGTCCTCTCGGAGTCACATGATCTCCGGAAGCAACGATCATGAAGCGATATCGGTGATGGAGCTCAGCTGCCGGGCAGACGGCGAGAGCAGGATGCCACACCTTGATCGTCTGAGGGGCCGGTTCGGCCGGCCGCGATGGCTCGGTGCGGCCGGCCGGACGGCCTACCAGGCACCGCGGTGCACGACCTCGTCGAAGCTGCGTCGTTTGGGATTAATGATGGGACTCAGCGGCCGGTCGGCCGGGTAGCCCAGGGAGATCAGGAAGGCCCAGTCCCGGTCGGCCGGGAAGCCGAGCAGCTCGCGGGCCAGCGCCAGGTCGGCCACGCCCGCGTGGCAGGTGCCGATGCCCAGGTCGGCCGCGGCGAGCTGGATGACCATGGCCGCCTGGCCCAGGTCGAACTGCCCCCGGCGGTACGCGTTGTCCGCCGGGGGCCCGATGACCGCGATGGCGGCCGCGGCGTGCGCCACGTGGCCGGCGCCGGGCGAGAGCCGGGCCATGCGGCCCAGCACGTCGCGGTCGGTGACCACGATGAAGTCCCACGGCTGCCAGTTCTGCGAGGACGGGGCCCGGCGGCCCGCCTCGAGGATCTGGTCCAGGTCGGCGGCCGGAATCGGCCGGTCGGCGAAGGACCGGACGTTCCGCCGGGCGGTGATGGCGTCCCAGGTCTGCATGCCTACATTCTGGCCCGGGGCAGGCGGCGCATCAGGCGCGCAGCGGCCGGAAGAACTCGCGCAGCTCCCGTGCCACCTGCTCGGGCTCCTCGTGGGCCATGAAGTGCCCGCCGCGCCCCGGCGTGCTCCAGTGCCGCAGGTCCGCGCAGCGGCGCTCGGCCAGGCTGCGCGGGAAGCCGGCGTAGGCCGGCTCGTTGCTGAGGGTGACCGCGGTGGGCACCACGATCTGGGGCACCGGCGGGTTCTGGGCGTAGTTGTAGTACGAGCGGAACGACGAGCCGATGCAGCCGGTGGCCCAGTACAGGGTGAAGATGGTGGCCAGCGTGTCCCGGTCCCAGCGCCTGGTCACGTCGCCGCCGCAGTCACTCCAGTCCCGGTACTTGTCGACGATCCACGCCGCGAGCCCGGCCGGGGAGTCGGCCAGCGCGGCGGCGATGGTGTCCGGCCGCGTCCACATGATCTCGCTGTAGCCCTGGTCGGTCAGGTCGTAGGCGTGCAGCGCGTCCAGGTAGGCCTGCTCGTCCGGCGTCGGGGGCTGGCCGGCGAACTCGTCGGCCATCGGCGCGGAGGTCAGGTGCACGCCCACCACCGGCCCGGGGTAGAGCGCGCCCAGCCACTGGGTCACCCCGCCGCCGATGTCCCCGCCGAACGCGCCATAACTGGGGTAGCCCAGGCTCTCGGTCATCAGCTGGTGCCAGGTGCGGGCCACGGCCTGGCGCGTGAACGGTCCCCGCGGCAGGTCGGAGTACAGGAACCCCGGCAGCGACGGGATCACCACGTCGAACGCGTCGGCCGGGTCCTCCGGGTCGGTCAGCAGCGGGGCGACCCGCAGCATCTCGACGAAGCTGCCCGGCCAGCCGTGCGACAGCACCAGCGGCAGCGGCGCCGGCGCGCCCTCGGCCCGGCGGCCGCGCAGGTGCGCGAAGTGCACGCGCCGCCCGTCCACCTCGGCGGTGAACTGCGGGACGGCGTTGAGCGCGGCCTCGGCCGCGCGCCAGTCGAACCCGCGGGCCCAGTAGGCGACCAGGTCGCGCAGGTAGCGGGGGTCGGTGCCGGCGGCCCAGCCGTCGGAGTCGGATGGCGAGGTGAAGTTGGTCCGGGTCAGCCGGGCCCGCAGGTCGGCCAGGACATCGTCGGAGACATGGATCTGGAACGGCGTGACGGTCATGACATCCTTCGCTCAGGTGTGCTCGATGAACCGGGCACTCCCGGGGCGAGGGTCAGACCGACGCGGCCAGGAGGGCCCGGACAGGGCGGTTCTTGGTCATCGGGCTCACCTCCTCGGTGTCGCGTAGCGAGCCCGACGCTACCCCACGCACCCCCACCCCCCGCCAGTTATTTACCCGACCCCGTTTCGCGTGGCCGCTTCTTGCTGTTATCAGATGGAGGGCCCGTGGATGAGCGGGACGCGCGAGCGCGAGCCCCGCGGCGCGTCCCGCCCGCCCCGGCAGTACCGTCCGCCCCGATGATCCCGCCCGCCTCGCTCAGTGCCCGGCCAGATCCGGACTTTCGCCCAGCCGAAACAGCAGGGTTCATGACCACGCGGACTTTTCAGTCACTATGACTGAAAAGTCCGCGTGATCACGAATGAACGTGGTCCGGCGCCGGGCACGCCCGGCGCAGACGGCAACGATGCTGGCCCGCATGGACAGCGCCGGCCGGGTGCTGCCAGCGGGACATCCACGAGCGACTGCGCCCAGCTTGCGCCCACATATATGACAGTACTGTTGTATTCTGCGGCGGGCAGATCCACAACGAAGGGAGGCCCGCCGTGGCGGGGCTGTATCCGGAGATCGAGGCGTACGACCAGGGCCTGCTCGAGGTCGGCGACGGGAACCTCGCGTACTGGGAGACCTGCGGGAATCCCGACGGCAAGCCCGCGCTGATGCTGCACGGCGGGCCCGGCTCGGGCTGCCGGCCCGGCATGCGCCGGTACTTCGACCCGGCCGCCTACCGCGTCGTGCTGTTCGACCAGCGCAACTGCGGCCGCAGCCGGCCGAGCGCCAGCGACCCGGCCGTCAGCCTGGCCGCCAACACCACGCCGCACCTGCTGGCCGACATCGAGCTGCTCCGCGTCCACCTGGGCGTCGAACGGTGGCTGGTCCACGGCCTGTCCTGGGGCACCACGCTCGGGCTGGCCTACGCCGAGCGGCACCCCGAGCGGGTCAGCGAGCTGGTGCTCGGCGCGGTCGTCGGCACCCACGTGCGGCGCGAAGTCGACTGGATCACCCGCGACATGCAGCGCCACTTCCCGGCCGAGTGGGCCAGGTTCGCCGGCGGCGTGCCGCCCGCCGAGCGCGACGGCCGGCTGGTCGAGGCCTACGCCCGGCTGCTCGCCGACCCCGACGAGGCCGTCCGCGAGCGGGCCGCCCGCGACTGGTGTGCCTGGGAGGACACCCACGTCAGCCTGTTCCCCGAGGGCCGCCACAACCCGCGCTACGACGACCCGGCGTTCCGGATGACGTTCGCCCGCCTGGTCACGCACTACTGGCGGCACGACTGCTTCCTCGAGGACGGCGTCCTGCTGCGCGAGGCCGGGCGGCTGGCCGGCATCCCCGGCGTCATGGTGCACGGCCGGCTGGACATCAGCGGGCCCGTGGACGTCCCCTGGCAGCTCAGCCAGGCTCTGGCCGGACAGCGAGCTGGTGCTCATCGGCGACGCCGCCCACACCGGCAGCGCCGCGATGTCCGAGGCCATCGTGGCCGCCACCGACCGGTTCGCGACCCGCCCCTGACCGAGCCCCGGCCCGGCCCTAGCCGAGCCCCGGCCCGTCCGCACCGCCAATACAACAGTGCTGTTATACTTTGCTCGTGACCGAAGATCGCCGGCTGGTCGGCCTGGGCACCCTGCTGCGGCAGGTGCTCGACCAGATGGACGGCGACATCGCCACCGTCCTGGCCGACCTCGGCCTGCCCGACTACAAGCCCCGGTTCAGCGTCTACCTGCGCGCCGTCGCCACCCTGGGCCCCGTGCCCATCCGCGACCTGGCCCGCGCCACCGGCGTCACCCACTCCGCGGCCAGCCAGACCGTGGCCGAGCTGTCCCGCCAGGGCCTGGTCGACCTGCGGCCTGGCACCGACGGCCGGCAGCGTATCGTGCACCTGACCGACCAGGCCCGCGCGATCCTGCCCACCATCGAGGCCGAGTGGGACGCCACCGCCTCCGCCGCCGACGAGCTCGACGCCGAGCTCCCGTTCCCGCTCCGCGAGCTCGTGCCCGCCATCGCCGCCGCCCTGGACCGCCGCGCCTTCCGCGACCGCATCCTGACCTCCGCCTGGGCCCGCGAGCACCCGCTGTTCACCGCCGCCGTGACCGCTGGCCGCCCGGCCGATCACTAGCCCTGACCGATCATTAACCCAGATCACTAACAGGAGGATCTCCCGTGCCGCGCCCGTCACGGCTGCTGGCCGACGTCCGCCCGCTGCGCCAGAGCCCGGCCTACCGGCGCATGTGGGCCGGCTCGCTGGTGTCCAGCATCGGCAGCATGATGACCACGTTCGCGCTGAGCCTGCAGGTCTACCGGCTGACCCACTCCGCGTTCGCCGTCGGGGCCATCGGCCTGACCTCGATGATCCCCATCCTGTCGGTCAGCCTGTTCGGCGGCTCGCTGGCCGACGGCGCCGACCGCCGCAAGGTCGTCCTGGTCACCAGCAGCAGCCTGGCCGCCGTGTCCGCGCTGCTCGCCGTCCAGGCCTTCGCCGGCCTGCGCCAGGTCTGGCTCCTCTATGTGCTGGCCGCCGCGCAGGCCACCCTCTCGGCCATCGACAACCCCGCCCGGCGCACCTTCACCCCCCGGCTGCTGCCCGCCCCGCTGCTGCCCGCCGGGCTGGCCCTCAACCAGCTCACCTTCCAGGCCACGCTGGTCACCGGGCCCGCCCTGGCCGGCCTGATCACCGCGGCCGGCGGCCTGCGGCTGTGCTACCTCATCGACGCCGTCAGCTTCGCCGCCTCCATCTACTCCGTCGCCCGCCTGCCCGCCATGCCCCCGCAGGGCGGCACCGCCCACCGCAGCCTGCGCGCCGTGGCCGACGGCATCCGGTTCATCTTCGCCAGCCGGCCAGTCGCCGGAGCCTTCCTGACCGACCTCAGCGGCGCCGTGCTCGGCTTCCCGTTCGCCCTGTTCCCGTCCATCAACGCCGAGCGGTTCGGCGGCAGCCCGGCGACCCTCGGCCTGCTGACCACCGCCGTCGGCGTGGGCGGCCTGCTCGGCTCGGTGTTCTCCGGCCCCGTCGGCCACATCGTCCGGCCCGGCCGGGCCATGCTCATCAGCATCAGCGTGTTCGGCGCCGCCGTCGCCGGATTCGGCGCCGCCCATCACCTGTGGCTGGCCCTGGCCTGCCTGGCGGTCGCCGGCGCCGCCGACACCACCACCGTCGTGCTCCGCTCCACCGTCGTGCAGACCGTCATCCCCGATAACCTGCGCGGCCGGATCTCCGCCGCCGAGTACGTCGTCGGGGTCGGCGGCCCCCAGCTCGGCGGCCTCAGAGCCGGCGCCGTCGGCTCGCTCGCCTCCCCCACCATCAGCGCCGTCAGCGGCGGCCTGGCCACCGTCGCCGGCGCGGTCGTCATTGCCCTGGCGCTGCCCGCGTTCGCCCGCTACCGCAGGCTCGATCCCGGCCCCGCCGCCGATGCTCCCGCCCAGGCCACGGCGTAGGCCACCGCGTAGGCTGACCCACCGTAATGTTGCGCGGGCTGAGGCCGCGCGACGCCGCCGATCAGCAGGAGGCCGCAGATGGACGAGAACCGGGCACGCGAACTTCTGGCCGCCCGGCGGGCCGAAGCCGAGAGCCTGCTCAAGTCCGTCGACGAAGAAGGCCGCGAGGACCGGGACTCCGAGGACGACCAGGGCGTGGACGTCGCCGACCCGGCCCAGTCGCTGAGTGCCGAGGGCGAGTCCGACGCCATCGCCGAGTCCCTCCGCGACCGGCTCGCCGCCATCGAGCGCGCCGAGCAGCGCCTGGCCAGCGGCACCTACGGCCGGTCCGTCCGCAGCGGCGAGCCCATTCCCGACGCCCGGCTCGAGGCCGACCCCACGGCCGAGCTGACCGTCGAGGAAGCCGCCGCCGACGCCCGCAGCTAGCTGAGGCCGGCAGCCCGATGCACCCGCCCGTACATCCTCCCCTCACCCCGGACGACGTCCTGGCCAGCGGCGGCTGGCACCCCCGCTACGTACGCGTCCTGGCCGTGGCCAGCGACGGTGACTACGGCATCGCCGTCGTGGACGGCAACGGCGACGGCGCCGAGCTCGAGCAAGAGGCCTGGCTCTGGGACGACGGCCGCTGGACCCCCGGCTCCTCCTCCGGCACTGGCCAGCTCGACACCCTCGGAACCATCCAGACCGGCGGCGAATTCGGCGACGCCTCCTTCGCCTTCGGCCGTGCGCCCGGCCGCGCGTCGGTGACGATCAGCTTCGACGGCCAGACGTTCGAGGTCCCGGTCGGCCCGCATGACGTGTGGGCGTTCATCAAGGCCGGAACCGGCCCGGCTCCCACCCTGACCACCTGATACCGACCGCGTCAGGCCGCGTCGTGGAAGACCAGGCCCAGCGTGAGGCGCTCCCCCGACCGGATGACCGAGACGCCGTGCCGGACCGGGGCCGCCGACCAGCCGCGCGCCGACCGCACCGGCCGGTCGCGGGTGGTGAAGACCAGGCCGTGGCCGTTCGGGATCAGCGTCGACGTGCCCCGCGACTGGGCCCGCGGCCGCTGCTCGACCAGCAGGAACTCGCCGCCGGCGTGGTCGGTGCCGGGGTGGCTGAGGTTGATCACCACCTGGAGCGGGAACACCAGGTCGCCGTACAGGTCGCGGTGCAGCGCGTTCCAGTCGCCGGCCCGGTACCGCAGCAGGATCGCGGTCGGCTTGTCCTGCCCGGCCGCGTGGCACATGGCCAGCCACTCATCGAGGGTCTCCGGCCACGGCGCGGGACGCCCGAGCCGGGCGTACCAGTCCCGCGCGATGGGCAGCAGCCGCGGGTAAAGAGCCCGCTTGAGATCCATAACAACCTCGCCCACCGGAGACCGGAAGTACCGGTACTCGCCTTCCCCGAACTGGTGGCGGGCCATGACCACGGTGGACCGGAACAGCTCATCACGGTCGTACCAGGAGGCGACCTCGGCGGTCTGTGCCGGGCTGAGCAGCGGCCCGGTCAGGGCACCGCCGAGCGCGTCGAGCTCGCGGGTGATGGCCGGCCAGTCGCACTGGCCGACGCGGATATCTGACTCAGTCATAGACGGTAGACGCGCCGCCGCGGCGGAACGTGAGCTAGCCGGCCGGGATCAGCCGGGCCTGGTACACGCTGACCGCGGTGCCGCGCGGGGCCCAGACCCGGATCTCCAGCCGCTGCCCCGGCGGCGGGGGCACGAACTCGGCCCGGAACGGCCCCCAGCCGGAGTACGACCGGACCTGGTAGCTGACCGGCGCGACGACCGGCATGGTCTCGGTCTGCGTCCCGGAGGTGGCCGGGATGGTGCGCCGGGCCAGCAGCACGCCGCCGTTGTCGTTCCAGACCTCGACGTTGACCGGGCCGGACGCGGACAGGGTGACCGCGGCCTGGTAGCGGCCCACGGGCTCCTGCCAGGCCAGGCCGTCGGCCACGTAGCCGGCCGCACCGGACGAGGCCGCGTGCCAGCTGGACGGCGGCCCGGCCAGCACGGCGCGGGCGGCGCCCGGCGCGGCCCAGGCGGGCAGGCCGGCCGAGCCGTCGGGGATGCGCAGGGTGCCACGCCGGGCGGCGGGCGCCAGCGGAAGGCCCACACGCCGTGGCCGTGCGCGACCAGCGTGGCGTGCAGCGGGCCGGCCAGCTTGCCGATCAGCGCCAGGGCACTGGCCACGGGCTCCAGCTCGACCCCGGCCGACGGGGTGATCACGAACCACACGTCGGGGCTGGTGATCGGGGTCGAGCCGGTGTGGGCCAGCTCGTGCACCTGGGCGCGGCCGGAGAACCGGCCCACCACCCCCTGTGAGGCGATGACCTCGGCCGCGGCGGGGATGCGAGCCTGGACCGCGGCCAGCGTGGCGGCGGCCGGGCGGGAGACACGCAGCCACTGCAGCGGCGTGCGCGGGCCCCAGACGGCGGCCCAGCCCAGCGCCTGGACCACGAGCAGGCCGGCCAGCACCAGCGCGGTGCGGCGGTGCCGCGCGGCCAGCCAGGCCAGCACGGCCACGGAGCCGACCGGGAGCAGCACGTACACCGGCAGGGTCTGGAACAGCGGCTCGGCGAAGCGCGCCCCGGAGCTGAGCGTGTTGGCCAGCAGCACGACCAGCATGAGCGGCAGGAGCCGCAGGTAGCCCAGGCCGAGCAGGCCGGCCGGGACCAGGTTGGCCAGTACGTCGACGCGCTTGGCCCACAGGGCGCGGACCAGGCTGAGCGGATGCCGGGCCAGGCCCTTGACCAGGCCGCCGGCGGTGAGCTGGCTGCCCGCCGCGCCCGCGACCAGGTAGCCGTAGTGCCGGGCCAGCGGCGCGCCCGCGTCGGCGTGCAGGACCACGATGAGCGCAGAGTAGGCGATCCCGGACCCGGCCAGCAGGGCGCCGGCCAGCCGGGCCCGGCGCCGCCCGGCCACCACCCCGCCCAGGCCGACGCCGACCACGTAGGTGGCGGCCGGGGCGCCGGCGGCCAGGATCGGGACCAGCCACAGCCACATCCGGCGCCGGCCGGTGGCCAGGTCCCTGGCCAGCAGCACGGCGAACGGGATGGCCAGGCACTCCTCGTGATAGTCGAAGGAGACGGCCCACCAGATCCACGGGCTGGCGGCCAGCAGGATCAGGCCCGTGCCGGCCAGCACGGCCGCGTCGCGGCCGCTGCGCCAGCGCCCGGCCAGGTCGCACAGCCAGCCGAACGCCAGGGCCTCGGCGGCGACCACCCCGGCGTCCTGGGCCCAGAGCAGCACCACGTCGTGCGGCCAGACCCAGTACAGGGCGGCTAGCGGCCAGAGCGCGAACTCGGCGTCGTTGCGCCAGAACGGCAGCTTGGACACCGAGCTGTACGGGTCGAGGTCGCCGTGCGCGATGAGGTACCAGGGCTGGTGGTAGACGGCGAAGTCGAAGGTCAGCGCGTACCGGTGGTACAGCACCGCGCTCCAGGCGCAGATGCAGCCCAGCTGCACGGCCAGCACGGCGTAGCCGACCCGGCGCACCCGGACCAGCGGCTCGGCGGCCGTGCGCCGCAGGTGCCTGCGGAGATGGCTGGGCGCGGCGTGTGACCGGGCGGTGGCGGCCCGGCTGCTCACTGGCGGAACCGCACGGCCAGGATGGGCGAGTAGCCGTAGGGGTAGGCCGAGTCGGGCTTGACCAGGTTGGCCTCGAAGTAGACCGGGTTGCCGGCGGCCGGGCTGCTGATGACGAAGGTGGCGACGCCCCGGGCATCAGTCACTGCTCGGATGGGCGTCTGGCCCGGCAGGCTGCTGTTAATCGTGGCCTGGCTGTACTGCAGGCCGCGCTGGGCGTAGATGACCTGGCCGAGGTAGACGGGGACGCTGGCCACCCGCACGGGATCGTCGAGCCGGTTGACGATCTGCGCGTGGACGGTGATGTCCTTGCCGCGCCGCACGGGCGCGTTGATGGTGGCCGGCTGGAGCACGACCCGCCACTGGCTGGCCACGTAGGCGCCGGTCCGGCTGACCGACGCCGGGTCCTGCGAGAAGCCCAGCACCTGGAAGCCGCTGCTGATCGACGGCATGGCGAAGTAGCTGGGCGCCTCGATGACGTACCGGGCCCGCTGGTGCGGGGCCAGCTCGGGCGGGCCGGTGACCCGGCGCCAGAACGCGGTGGTGCTGATCCCGTCCTCGATGGTGAAGGTGGGCTTGAGGCGGCCGGCGGTGTTGTTGGTGACGGTCAGGCCGAGCTGCTCGACGGTGGCCAGCTGCCCGGTGGTGCGCACCGACTGGATGGCCATGGTCATCGGGCTGGCCGAGGTCAGCGCGGCGGTGATGGCGGCCGCGCAGGCGGCGGCGCTGCCGGCCACGGCCCACTTCCAGTGCCGCCAGCAGGCCAGGCCGGGCGGGCGGCGCACGGTCGCCGCGGCGGCGATGGCGGGCGGGAGGAGCATGACCAGGTAGCTGCCGAACGAGCGGGTGGCGAAGAACAGGACCACCGAGGGCAGCAGGAACGCGGCCGGCTTGAGCAGCGGGTAGGTCACGGCGTAGCAGACCAGGGCGGCGGCCATGACGACCAGCGCGGCGATGGTGTAGTCGCGCAGCGAGCCGCCCCCGACGGGCAGCGAGAGGCTGAGGCTGATCAGGCCCTGCCCGGCGGGCACGGCGCCGGACGACAGCGGGGTGAGGATGCCGCGCAGCCACGCGGCCGGGTCCTGGACCAGGTAGGGCAGGTTGGGGACCAGGAAGGCGCCCAGCGCGATGCCCAGGTAGCGCAGCGCGTCGCGGCGGGCCCGGCGCCAGTCGCGGACCCGGCGCGACTCGGCCACGATGGACACCAGCACGAACGGGACGACCAGCCACGGGGTCTGCTTGACCGCCATGGCCAGGCCCAGCAGCACGGGGCCGCGCCAGGCCGCCGGGCCCTTGAGCCACGGGAACCGGTCCCATCTGACGGCGGCCCCGATCAGCAGCGGCACGAACAGGAAGTCGGTGACCCCGCCGACGGCGTAGCCGATGTAGACGTCCAGGCTGAGCAGCGCGACCACGACCGGGCCCAGGCGCTTGGGCAGCACGGCGAACAGCACGATGCCGCCGAGCGCCCAGGCGGCCACGTCGGTCCACACGGCGGCCTGGGTGGACAGGCCCAGCGCCAGCAGCGGCAGGTAGGCCTCGAACGACAGCGCGGGATAGGACAGGCTGGTCACGGGCTGCCCGCTGAGCCGGAAGGTGTAGCCGTTGGGCGAGACGTGGAACAGCGGGAAGGCCGCGGCCATGGAGTGCAGGTACGGGTCGATGCCGTGCAGCGCGAGCTGGGCCGCGTACTGGTCGAAGGCGATCTCGTCGGTGCCGTAGTCGGGCGCCAGGAAGACCTGGAAGTAGCTCCACGCCGCGAGCGCGCCGAGGACCAGGATCAGCACCGCCCAGTCGGTCCGGCGCTGGGCCCGGCGGCCGATGACCCGCTCGGGCAGCCAGGCGGCGATGATGGCCAGCAGCCCGGCCAGCCCGAGCACGGCCACCGCCACGGCCAGCCACGGGCCGGAGGTCAGGTACCCGGACAGCCGGAACGACCAGGTGACCAGGAACGCCCCGGCCAGCGTGCGCAGGGCCCGCCCGGCCCAGGCGCCGCCGTCGGCGCCAGCGTCGGCACTGCCGTCGGCGTCGCCGGGCCCGGGCTCGGGGGCGCCGCCCGGCCGCGCCGGGCGCGGCGGCGGGACCTCGGTCTCCTGCGGGCCGGTCCAGGACTCGGGCAGCGGGGTGAGCACGCCGGCGATCCGGCCGTCGGTGAACCGGTGGCGGCCGCCGGAGGAGACCCGCATGACCTTGGGCAGCAGGGGGCTGCTAGAGCGCAAAGACCTGAATGTTCCCATAGCCGGACGTGCCCACCACCTCGTAGAGCTGGTCGCCGCTGGGCGACACCAGCAGGCCGCGACAGTAGCTGGGCGCGGGGAGCACCCGGCGGACGCTCTCGGTCGCCGCGTCGATGACCGCGATGTTGGACACCCGCGGCGTGCCCTTGAGCACGTACAGGGTGCTGCCGGTGGGACTGATCGCGATGGCCCGGCCGTCCTGGCCGGCCCGGAACCGCGACGTGATCTTGCCGCTGGTGATCGCGACCTGGTCGACCAGGCCGGTCTTCTCCAGCACGTACAGGCTGCCCTGCGCGGGGTCGGGCGCGACCGACACGGCGTCGACGGGCATGGGGACGGTGCCGCGGATCGCGCCGGTGGCGCCGACGATGGTCACGCTGGCCGCTGACGACCAGGCGGACAGCACGAAGAACGCCGGGCTGCCCGGGCCGGTGGCGACCTGCCGGGCCGGCGCCGGGAGCGCGACGGTCTGGATGGGCTTGGTGGTGCTGCCGCTCAGCAGCTCGAGGGCGCCGGAGTGCCGGGTGGCCAGGGCCAGGGCGAGCACGCCGGCGGGCGACACGGCCACCGAGCGGGCGGTGTTGCTCACCGGCAGGCCCTGCGCCAGCCTGCCGGAGCCGGAGTCGAACCGGAACAGCCCGGTATCCAGCCGCCCGGCCAGCGCCCACATGGTCCCGTTCGACTGCGGCCCGGCCAGGCTGAGCAGGCTCTTCGGCGCCCGCAGGATGCGCTGCGGCCTCGCCTTGGCCGACCCGGAGCGCTGCGGGCTGGCGGCCGGGTGGCCCGCCCCGCAGCCGGCCACCACCAGGGTGACCGGCAGCACGGCGACGGCGGCCGCGCGGCGGAGCCGCCGGGAGGCTGCGCGGCGGAGCCGTCCGGAGGCTGCGGGGCGGAGCCGCCGGGAGGCTGCGGCGGCATCGCCGCGCGGCCCGGCCGCGGTCACGCGGCGGGGCCGGGCGGCGATGAGTTTCGTGAGGATAGGTCTAGCCCGCATAGGCGCACCCGTCATGTTGAGCGTGTCGACCGCGCCGCGAGGAGGCCGAGCCCTGGCTCGGGCGCCCCGGCGGCCGTCAGCCCGGCCGCGGCCAGGAAGCCCGCCGGCGCCTGGACCGACACGGTGCTGCTGGCGGCGCTGCTGGCGGTGCCGTGGTGGCGGCCGCCCGGCGACAGGATGGCCAGGTCCGCGCCCGCGGACACGTCGGCCCGGACCGAGCCGCGGCGGACCACCGCGCCGGGCACCCGGACGAAGCGGCGGCCATTCCAGGCCACCAGCAGGCTCGCCGGGCTGATCATCGGCGAGTCGAGCCGCAGCCGCAGGGGCCGCGCGAAACGGCCGTGAAAGGCGGCGCCGTCATGCTGCACCGCGATGCCCAGGCCCGCCACGGCCCAGAAGCCGCTGAAACCGCCATCCCCGATGCCCCGGCCACCCGCGCATTCGAGGCCGTGCTGCCCGAATGGCTCGGTCAGCGTGATCTGGAACTGGCCGGCGAACGTCCGGCGGTCGAAGTGGAGGACGGCCCGCCCCCCGCCGAGCCGCAGCGGCCCGATCTCGCCGGCCTGGTGACCGACCGACTGGCTGGTGACGACGCAGTAGTAGCCGCCCGGCCCGGGGTCCGTGATGACCGGCGGCGTCGGGCCGTAGGCAGCCAGGGCAATTCCGGAATTGGCGGCGGCTAACGCCAGGCCGCCGGCGACCGCGCTCAGCAGCGACCGCTTGGCGATGGACCGTCCCTTATTCGGCATGTCAGTTTCTCGTTTCAGACTGTGCGACTCAGTCGCTCTCCAGGCTTGCGCGAGCTAAGGGTAACAGCAAAGACACTCTAAGTTATCTCACCTGATCACACGGGGTTTCGGCCGGTCGCAACGGCCCTGACCGGGGGCCGGGTCGGTCCCCGGATGCGCACCGTCACCAGGTAATGTGCCCCTGGTGACTGTGCAGGTTGAGGTACTCACCAAGGCAACCGACGAGACCGTCGAGGCGTTCGCCCGGCTGTTGCCCCAGCTGTCCCGCTCCGCCGTTCCCCTCGACCAGGCGGCGCTGGCCCGGATCGTCGAATCCGAGGCCAGCACCCTGTTGATCGCGCGGACCGACGGTGTCATTACCGGCACGCTGACGCTCGTCATGTTCCAGATCCCCACCGGCCTGCGGGCCTGGATCGAGGACGTAGTCGTCGACGAGGCCGCGGGACGCCAGGGCATCGGCAGCGCGCTGACCCGGGAGGCGATCCGGATCGCGCGCGAGGCCGGGGCCAGGACCGTCGACCTGAGCTCGCGGCCCTCCCGGGTGGCCGCGGGCCGGCTCTACGAGAAGCTGGGCTTCGACCTGCGGGACACCCGGATGTACCGGTACCCGCTGCTCGGCCCGGCCGACTCCTGAGGCCCGGCTGGCGCCTGGCGGCCCGCCGGCTCCTGGAGGCCGGAACACGCCAGCGGGCGGTCAGGCCAGTTCCGCCACCGCGGCCAGCAGCCGGTCGACGTCCGAGCGGTCGTTGTAGTGCACCAGGCCGGCCCGGACCGCGCTGCCGGAGGACCGGATGCCCAGCACGCCGGCCAGCTCCCAGGCGTAGTTGTCGCCGTTCCAGACGTTGACCCGGTGCCGGGCCAGGTGCTCGGCCACCTCGCCCGGCGTCCGCCCCTCGACGTTGAAGAACGCGGTGGCGGTGCGGCTGGCCGCCTTGCCGTAGGTGGTCACGTGCTCCAGGGCGTCCAGCCCGCCCAGCAGCACCGCGAACAGCTCCTGCTCGTAGGCGGCCACCACGGTCATGGCGGCCAGCACCCGCTCGCGCAGGCCGCCGGCGGCCGGGCCGGCCAGCCCGGCCAGGTGCTCCACGGCGGCCGCCGCCCCGGCCAGGTCGGCGAACGGCAGCGTGCCGCGCTCGAAGCAGTCCGGCGCCTCGGCCGGCGCCGGGACCAGCTTGTCCGGGTGCAGCGTGGCCAGCAGCGCGGGGTCGGCGACCACGGCGGCCAGGTGCGGCCCGGACCACTTGTAGGCGCTGGTGGCGTAGAAGTCCGCGCCGAGCGCGACCATGTCGGTGGGCCCGTGCGGCGTGGCGTGCACGCCGTCCACGTAGCTCAGCGCGCCCGCGGCCCTGGCGGCAGCGGTGATGGCGGCCACGTCGGGGCGGGTGCCGATGAGGTTGCTGGCCGCGGTCACGGCGACCAGCCGGGTGCGCGGCGACAGCAGCCCGGCGTACTGGGCGGCGGGCAGCTCGCCGGTGACCGGGTCGGGCTCGGCCCAGCGGACCACCGCGCCGGCCCGCTCCGCGGCCTGCACCCAGGGCCGCACGTTGGCGTCGTGGTCCAGCCGCGACACGATGACCTCGTCGCCCTCGCGCCAGTTGCGGGCCAGCGTGCCGGCCAGCCGGTAGGTCAGCGCCGTCATGCTCGGGCCGAGGATCACGCCGCCGGCCTGGCCGCCGGTCAGCGCGGCGATGGCCGCGCGGCACCGGTCGGTGAGCTCCTGCGACCGGGCGCTGGCCGGGAACACGCCGCCGGTGTTGCCCAGGCCGTCGCGGTAGGCCGCGGCGATGGCCTCGATGACCGGCGTGGGCACCTGGGTGCCCGCGGCGCCGTCCAGGTAGGCGTAGCCGTCGGCCAGCGCCGGGTAGGCGGCGCGGACCGCGCCGACGTCAAAGCCCATCGATCCTCCGGGTAACAGCCGCTCTGTGTCTGCTGGTGCCAGTGTCGCCTGGTGCCAGCTCAGCGTATGCGGCGGGCCCGGCGATCCTGGCCGCGGTCCGCCCAGGCCGGCAGGCGGCCTGCCCAGGACGGCAGCCGGCCGGACGCCAGCAGCAGCATGTACCAGGGATCGCGGCGCCGGCCGAAGCCGAGCCAGCCGGCCTCGGCGTCCACCGGCTGGTGCGGCATGCCGGCCCGCCAGCCCTCCAGCACCACCTCGGGCTGGGCCGGGCGGTGGTCCAGGCCCAGCGCGCGGGACAGGTCCCAGGCGTGCAGGTGGTACTCGGCGGCGGCGGCGCCGGCCATCCCGGCCACCGTGACCACCTGGTCGCGGTACTGGTGGTGGGGCAGGTCCCAGACCGACGGCAGCCGGGCCGCGTAGGCGCGGGCGGCGACGGCGAAGGCGGCGATGTGCTCGGCGGGCCGGGCATCGGACAGCGCGGCCAGCTCGGCCGCGTTCTGCCGGGCCAGCTTCCTGGCGATGGTCTGCGGCGGCACGCCGCGGCCCATCAGCCGGGCGTACCGGCTGGCCGGCGCGTCGTTGAGGTACTCGTGGTAGTCGTCAGCGACGCAGCGCAGGTGGGCGGCCACGTCACTGGCGCGCCATTCGGGGCACGGCGTCCGCGCGTGCCACATGCTCCCGGTGAACCGGTCCGCCAGCCCGCAGATCGCGGCAACGCCATCCTGGTACGCCGCCAGCACCGGATACGGCCCCCACGCCGTCTCCGACAACCCCCAGGAACTGGCGCATTCCATGGGTACCTCTCCCTGCCGGATCGGCTCCGGCTCGCCCCCGCGTCTGGCCAGAGTGCCAGAGTTGCCCGCTGTCCGCCACCCTGTGCCGTATATAGGCGAAGGCCGTGCTCGCCCCGGTCCGCGACGCCGGTCCGCGACGCCGGTCCGCGACGCCGGCCCGCGACGCCGGCCCGCGACCAGGCTCCGCCAGCCCGGCCGGGACCTGCGCCGTCGCCAGCCGGCCAGAAAATGACGTGACATCCAGGGCACTCGCAGTTAACCTGCGAATAATGCCCCCTGATTCACCCCCCTCGCGTCCGCATGCCCAGGCGCGGGAACTTACCGCTGCGCAGACTCCGGCCGCAGCGCTGTGGCGCATACGCGAGTACCTGCGGCCTTACTACGGCCGGCTGGCCTTCATGATCTTCGCGGCGCTGCTGTCGGTGTCGGCGGAGATCGCGATCCCGCTGCTGACCAAGTCGGTGGTGGACAGCGCGATCCGGCACGTGAACCGGACGCTGCTGGTGGAGCTGGGCTTCCTCGCGGTGGCCTTCGGGCTGCTCCAGTGCTTCCTGAACTTCTTCCGGCGCTGGGTCCAGGCCGGCGCCGTCGCGGGCATGGAGAAGTCGCTGCGCCAGGACCTGTACGCCCACCTCCAGCGGCTGGACGCGGGCTTCCACGACGCCTGGCAGTCCGGCCAGCTGCTGTCCCGTGCCACCACCGACCTGTCGGCGATCCGCCGGTTCGGCGGCTTCGGCGTGGTGTTCTTCATCACCAACATCTGGACGTTCCTGGTCGTGGTAGCGATCCTGATCCACCTCAACTGGTGGCTGGGGCTGCTCACCGGGGCGGTGTTCGTGCCGGTGTTCCTGCTGTGCATGGCGTTCGAGAAGCGGTACCGGGTGCTGTCCCGGCGGGTCCAGGACGAGCAGGGCGACCTGGCCACCTACATCGAGGAGGCGGCCAGCGGGATCCGGGTGCTCAAGGCGCTGGGCCGCCGCCGCGAGGCCGAGGCCCGGCACCGCGAGCAGGCCGACCAGGTGTTCGGCACCATGCTGTCCATGGCCCGGCTGCGCGGCTCCTTCTGGTCCGGGCTGGACCTGGTGCCCAACGTGGTGATCGGGCTGATCCTGCTGCTCGGCGCGCTGGCCGTCAGCCGGCACGAGCTGACCGTGGGCGGCCTGGTCGCGTTCATCACGCTGGCGCTGCTGCTGGTCTGGCCGATCGAGGCGATGGGCTACATCATCGCCGGCGGCCAGGAGGCGGCCACCGCGGCCCAGCGGGTGTACGAGATCTTCGACACGCCGCCCGCGGTCACCAACCGGCCCGGCGTGACCGAGGTACGGGCGCTGGTCCCGGCCCAGGCCGGCGCCGCGAAGGGCACGCGGCCCGGCGTCGGCCGGGGTTACGGGCACCTGGTCTTCGACGAGGTCACCTTCACCTACCCGCAGGCGCCCACGCCGGTGCTGCGGGGGGTCAGCCTGGAGCTGGCGCCCGGCGAGACCGTCGCGCTGGTCGGCGCCACCGGCTCGGGCAAGACCACGCTGCTCCAGCTCGTCCCGCGGCTGGCCGACGTGACCACCGGCGCCATCGCTCTGGACGGCACCGACGTGCGCGACCTGCCGCTGGGCGTGCTGCGGGCCCGGCTGGGCTGCGCGTTCGAGGATCCCACGCTGTTCTCGGCCAGCGTCAGGGAGAACGTCAGCTTCGGCATGCCCGACGCCAGCGAGGCCGACATCAACGCCGCGCTGGACGTGGCCCAGGCCGACTTCGTGGCCGACCTGCCCTGGGGCCTGGACACCCGCATCGGCGAGCAGGGCATGGCCCTGTCCGGCGGCCAGCGCCAGCGGATCGCGCTGGCCCGGGCCATCCTGGGCCGGCCGCACGTGCTGCTGCTCGACGACCCGCTGTCCGCGCTCGACGTGCATACCGAGGCCAAGGTCACCCGCGCGCTGGGCGAGGTGCTGGCCCTGTCCACCGCGCTGATCGTGGCCCACCGGCCGTCCACGGTGCTGCTGGCCGACCGGGTGGCGCTGCTGTCCGGCGGCGTGATCAGCGCCGTCGGCACCCACCGCGACCTGCTGGTCAGCGAGTCCCGGTACCGGGACCTGATGAGCGCCGAGCCCGACCTGGCCGCGGGAGCGCGCCGATGAGCCAGTCCCCCGCCGACGCCTGGCGCGGCATCGCGGCCGAGGACGCCGAGGACGTCTCCCCCGGCCTGTCCTCGTTCCTGCGCCAGCGCTCCCGCCGGCTGCTGCGCGACCTGCTCGGCCCGCACCGGGTCCAGGTGTTCGGCATCCTGGTCCTCATCGTCCTGGCCAACCTGGCCATCCTGGCCGGGCCGTGGCTGGTCGGCCGGGGCGTGGACCAGATCCCGCAGCTGACCCGCAACCACGACATCACGTCGCTGGCGGTGATCGTCGGCGCGTTCGCCGTGGCCGTCGCCGTCCAGGCCGTGACCACCCGCGCCTACATCAGCGGCATCGGCCGGCTGGGCGGCAAGGTCGTGCTCGACCTGCGCTGCCGCCTGTTCGCGCACTTCCAGCGGCTGCCCGTGGCCTTCCACGAGAAGTACACCTCCGGCCGGGTCATCTCGCGCCAGGTCTCCGACATCGACTCCATCTCCGACCTGTTCGCCGACGGCCTGGACAGCCTGGTCTCCGCGCTGTTCACCATGCTGCTGGTGGGCACCGGGATGCTGCTGCTGGACTGGCAGCTCGCGCTGGTGATCTTCACCGGGTTCATCCCGCTGCTGTGGCTGTCGGCCTGGTTCCGCCGCGAGTCCGCGCTGTCCTACCGCCGGACCAGGGAGACCATCGCCCAGGTCATCGTGCACTTCGTCGAGACCTTCGGCGGCATCAGGGCGGTCCAGGCGTTCCGCCGCGAGCCGCGCAACGAGGAGATCTTCGACGAGTTCAACCAGGCCTACGCCGACGCCAGCCTGCGGGCCGCCCGGCTGCTGGCCATCTTCTTCCCCGGCGTGACGCTGGTCGGCAACCTGGCCATCGGCGCCGTGCTGCTCTACGGCGGCCTGCGCGTCATCGACCACCAGATGCAGCTCGGCGTGCTGGTCACCTTCCTGCTCTACCTCCAGCGGTTCTTCGACCCGCTGGTCGACCTGTCGCAGTTCTACAGCAACTTCCAGTCCGCGGGCGCCGCGCTGGAGAAGATCTCCGGCGTGCTCGAGGAGCCGCCCTCGGTGCCCGAGCCGGCCGACCCGGTGACGCTCCCCGCGCCCGGCGCGGCGGACGGCGGTGCGAGGGGCAGCGGCGGGAGGGGCAGCGGCGGGAGAGACGGCAGCGCGAGGGGCAGCGGCGGGAGGGGCAGCGGCGGGCCGAGAGACGGCAGCGGACCGAGGGACGGCCGGACGAGGGACGGCGGGCCGAGGGATGGCGGGCGAGGGACGGCGGGCCGGTGGCGGGACGGCCCGCGGCGGGACGGCCCGCGGCGCGGCGGCCCGCGGCGCGGCGGTCGCCCGGTCCGCCGCGGTCGGCCGGACCGCCGCCCTGGAGTCGGTCCGGTTCGCCTACCGGGAGAAGGTCGTCCTGCCGCACATGGACCTGCGCATCCCGGCCGGCCAGACCGTGGCCATCGTCGGGGCCACCGGCGCGGGCAAGACCACCGTCGCCCGGCTGCTGGCCCGCATGTACGACCCCAACGAAGGCCGGGTCACCCTGGACGACGTCGACCTGCGCCAGCTCTCCGACCAGGCCCTGCGCCACGAGGTCATCCTGATCACCCAGGAGAACTACCTGTTCGGCGGCTCCATCGCGGACAACATCGCCCTGGGCAAGCCCGGCGCCAGCCGGGCCGAGATCGTCGCCGCCGCCGAGGCCATCGGCGCCGACACGTTCATCTCCGGGCTGCCCGCCCGCTACGACGAGCTGGTCGGCAAGCGCGGCGGCCGCCTGTCCGCCGGCCAGCGCCAGCTCATCTCGTTCGCTCGCGCGTTCCTGGCCGCCCCCGCGCTGCTCATCCTGGACGAGGCCACCTCGCTGCTGGACATCCCCAGCGAGCGCCTGGTCCAGAACGCGCTGCACACCGTGCTCACCGGCCGCACCGCCGTGATCATCGCGCACCGGCTGTCCACCGTGGCCATCGCCGACCGGGTCCTGGTCATGGCCGACGGCCAGATCATCGAGGACGGCTCCCCCGGCGAGCTGCTGGAGACCGAGGGCGAGTACTCGGCCCTGCACGCCGACTGGCAAGCCAGCCTCGCCTAACCCCAACCGCGCCCGACCCGGCCCGACTGCCCGGCCAACCCCAGCCCATGATCACGGCCCACCCAGTCCATGATCACGGCCCCCGGTCCTTGATGGCGGGCCCCCGGTCCTTGATCGTGGCCGTTTTGCCGCAGAATTTTGCGGCAGAACGGCCACGATCACGAGGACCGACGTTCTGGCCCGACCACAACCCAGCATCCGGCCCGGCACGGCATGAGAGCCGAGCGACGGCCGAGCCTGGTCAGTCGCGTGGGGCCGATGGGGAGGCGGGGGGCGACCCGCCGGCACCGCAACCAGGCCCGGCCCCGGACCTGGGCCGGCCCCGCACCCGGCCCGACTCCGCACCCGGCCCGACCCCGCACCCGGCCCAGCTCCGCGCCTGGCCCGGGCCCGCACCTAGCCCGGGCCCGGACCTGCGCCGGCTCCGCACCTGGGTCGACTCCGCATCCGGATGCGGCCGCGGGCGGGCCGGGTCCTGGTCCTGTGTCGCTGGTCCTCCCGGGCTGGCTCTGGCTCGGCTGGGCCCCACCTCGCGCCAGCCCAGGGCCGCCGGCGGCCCCGCCGGCCGGGCCGGCGGATCCGCTAAGCTGACCGCCGTGACAAGGGGTCGGAACAACAAGGTCAGCTCGGCGGCCGAGGCCGCGTACCTGGCGGACGTAGCACTGGCAGCCAACTTCGACAGCCTCCTGGCGACGGCCAGGGAGGCCGAGCAGGCCTACCGGCAGGCACAGGCCACCCTCGCGCCGGCCGACGTGCAGTACCGGCTCGCGCACCAGCTGGACGCGGCGCTGACCGCCGCCATGCGCGCGGCCTACGCGGCGGAGCGGGCGGAGATCGGCCCGCGTGGCTACGACGATCGGATCTACCGGCGCAAGTCGAAGGCCAAGCCCGCCGTGCACGCGCTGACCGACGAGGCGGAGCGGCTGCTCACGCTGCGGGAGTCCTACCAGCTCACGGGGTTCCCGGCCCGGCCCGAGACCGTGGCGCTTGGCGTCCCGATCGCGCACCTCCCCGAGCACTGACCTGCTCTTTACCACGGGAATAACACTGCGTTCCCACATTGTTACTCTCTGAATAGGGCGGTGACCCCTTCGGGCTACCTGCGCGATGAGCGGAAAGCTACAAAGGGTGGTAAAGAAAACCGTCACAACGAGCCATGCCGCGAAATGCAAGGTAGCTGGCACAGTAGAGTGTGATCAAGAGCACAACTAGACGCTTACACAGGAGGCACAAGAATGTGCCCACACACGCCCCCGTGCCCGGATCCTAAGGATCCGGACCGCGAGGCGGCCAGAACGATTATTAGCCACCCCGAGCAGGGCTGGAGCCTGCTCTGCAACGGCATTGTCGTCTTCGAGGACACCGGCGAACTGCTCCCGGACGGGCTGGCTATCGAGCCGCACCGGCCGACGGACCCGTTTACTACCCGGCCGCTGGCCCCGCTGAGCCAGGCCAACGAGGCCGACACCCCCGCCGCCTAGCCCATCGGGCCACTAGGCGCGCCGCGCGCGTGTGCTGACCGCTCTGCCACCGGCCAGGACCGCGCCCAGCCAGGCACTGACTTCCCGCTCGATCAGCCGGGCGGCACCGCTGAGGGCATGCGTCTGTCCCGGCAGGACGACGACTCTCGCCGCATCGGCCGGATCCGGGATGCCAAACGGATCCCGGTCGCCGTTGATGACCAGTACGTCAACGCCTGCGGCCCGGAGCTCATCAGCCCGTGACCGGTCTGGCCGCCCCGGAGGGTGCAGCGGGAACGCCAGGGCGAGCACCGCGGTCGCCCCGGCCGCAGTCGCCGTCCGGCAGGCGACCCGCGCGCCGTTGCTCCGCCCGCCCTGCACCAGCGGCCGGCGCGGACGCCGGTCTCGCAGGGCCGCGATGATCTCCAGCCAGGCGGCGTCCTGCCGCTGCGGCGAGCCCGGCGCGCTGGCCCCGCGCACCCGGTAGGGCTGCAGCACCCGGGCCACCGTGCCGCCCGCCGACAGCCCGGCGTCACGGGCCGCCAGCAGGTCGGCCGAGTCCACCCCGCCGCCCGCCCCGTGGGTCAGGACCAGCAGGAACTTGGCCCGGGCCGGCCCGTCCAGCTCCACGGCGGCCGGGCCGTAAGCCGTCTCGATCTGCACGTCTTCACGCTAGCGGCCGGTGCGGGCCCGGTCACGCGCGGCACCGCCCATCCGGCCCGGCCGGGTGCGAGCATGACGTCATGGCGGACATCCGGCGGATGAAGGTGTGCCTCAACGGCGAGCGAGCCCCCGGTGACCATCCGGGGCTGCCCACCGACCCGGCCGGGCTGGCCCGGGCGGCCGAGGCCGCCGTGGCCGCCGGGGCCGAGGCCGTCCACCTGCACGCGCGCGACGCGACCGGCCAGGAGTCCCTGGCCAGCGCGGACATCGGCCCGGCCGTGGCGGCGGTGCGGGCGGCCTGCCCCGGCACCGGCGTGGGCGTGTCGACCGGGCTGTGGATCACCGGCGGTGACCAGCGGGCCCGGCGCGCCGAGGTGGCCCGGTGGGCCGACCTGGACGATGCCGCCCGGCCGGACTTCGCGTCCGTCAACGTGTCCGAGACGGGCTGGACCGAGCTCATCGCCGCCCTGCACGCCGGGGGCATCGAGATCGAGGCCGGGGTGTGGTCGGTGGCCGACGCCCGGGCGCTGGCCGCGTTCCGGCCCGGCGACCGGCTGGCCCGGATCCTGGTCGAGATCTCCGGCGGCCCCGCCGAGACCGCCATCGACCGCGCCGACCGGGTCCTGGCCGAGCTGGACCGCACCGGCGCGCCCGAGCCCGTGCTGCTGCACGGCGACGAGGACGCCTGCTGGCCGCTGGTGGCCCACGCCGGGGCGCTGGGGCTGCCGAGCCGGATCGGCCTGGAGGACACGCTGGCCGGCCCGTACGGCGAGGCGGTCACCGGCAACGCCGAGCTGGTCCGGCTCGGCCTGGCCGCCTGGCGCTCCGCGGTGCCCCGGCCGCCTGGCCGCTGAAAGAACACCGCGAGAAACCTGGGTGCCCGCCGCGAGAATTCCGCGTAAGCGTCAAAAGGCCTGCTCGATAAAAGACGCCGGGCCGCTCAGAAAGATCACCGGCATCTGTGCCGCGAGTTCGACAAACTTGTCGAAACCGGCCGCACGGAAGGGGTCCGGGAATACTGTTCCCGGCCGGAAAGAAAACGGCCCGCGAGCCCAGCCGCCGTCCCAAGCCGCCGTCCCAAGCCGCCGTCCCAGCCGCCGTCCCAAGCCGCCGTCCCAGGCCGCCGCGTCCCAGCCGCCGTCCCAAGCCGCCGTCCCAGCCGCCGTCCCAAGCCACCGCCCGGGCCGCCGCCCGCGCGGGCGCCCGGGCGCCCTAGCGCCGGAAGGGCAGCGCCAGGGCAGGCGGGCGGCCGCCGACGGCGGGCAGCGGCCGCTCCAGCGGGCGGCGCGGCCAGTAGGCCAGCGCCAGCAGGACCAGCAGCGGCCCGGTGTTCGGGTCGGTGCCCTGGCCGGTGAAGACGTCACCCAGGTTCTCCCCCACCAGCCAGATGGCCAGCGCCAGCGCGATGGCCACGGCTAGCACCGGGCGGGAGGCGGCCGGGATGAACACGGCGACCGCGATGACGGCGAAGATCACCGCCAGCGCGGCGGAGACGGCGGCGTCATGCGCGCCCAGCTGGTGGCCCGCGAACCGGTCGATGGCGGCCAGCCAGCCCGGCTCGCCCGCGCCCTCGCCGGACACCAGGGCGGCGAGACTGGCCCGGCTGGCGGCCAGCAGGGTGTCGTAGGCCAGGCTGCCCCACAGCAGCACCCAGACCAGCCTGGCCACCACCGGGCCAAGCGGGCTGGCGGCAGCCAGCGAGCCGCCGTGCGGGCCGTCCGGCATGGGCCACAGCAGCACGGCCAGCAGCCCGTACAGGATGACCGCGCCGGGCGCGCCGGCCACCGCGGCGGGCGCGCTGGTCAGCACGCCGCCCAGGCCCTCGCCGAGCCACCACACCGCGAGCGCCCAGGGCACCGACAGGGCCAGCCCGAGCCCGGTCGTGGGACGCCACAGGATGGCCAGCGCGATCACCAGCTGAGCGATGGCGAACGCGGCGTTGGCCAGCACCACGTGCTGGCTGATCAGTGTCGCCGCCCAGGTCACGGGGTCAGCCACCCAGGCCGGGTTGCCCTGCGCCACAGGCCTGAGGACCTGATCGGGGAACGACCGGGTGAACATGGCGGGCTGGAACTGAAGTAACGCGTCCAGCAGCCAGATCAGCCCCAGGGACACCTGGAGTCCCCGCCGGGTCAGCCGCATTGCCGTCCTCTCCGCGTGGCATCTCGTTCGACGTGATTACTAACTGTAGCGTCATCGTCACTAATTGCTGATACGAGTGACGTCACGAGGAGACTGAGGATGACGGCTAAGCCTGTGTCCCGGCGCCAGGCCATCGGCTACGGCGCCGCCGCGGCCGGCGCGCTGGCGGGCTCGCTCGACACCGCGCAGCGGGCCCAGGCGGCTCGGGCCCTCGGCGACTGGCTGGCCCGGCGGCGGCCGATCGAGCTGCCGCAGCCGCGGGTACTGCGCAGCTCGCACCACGAGCTCAACGTGCGGCTGACCACCCGGCCCGGCGTGGTGGACGTGGGCGCGCCCCGGCTGGTGCGCACCTACACCTATGACGGCGTGGTGCCCTCCTACACCTGGGACATCGACCCCGGCGACACGATCCGGGTGCACCTGCGCAACCGGCTCCCGCACCTGCACATGAAGCACGTGCGGATGGACCGGCCGCACGAGTGGACCACCACCAACCTGCACACCCACGGGCTGCACGTCTCGCCGTCCGGGAACGCCGACAACATCTTCCTGGTCATCCCGCCGGGCCGGGACCACGACCTGGAGGTCCCGGTGCCGGCCGACCACACGGGCGGCATGTTCTGGTACCACCCGCACCACCACGGCGGGGTGACCCAGTCGCTGCGGGCGGGCATGGCGGGCGCGCTGATCGTGCGCGGCGACATCGACCGGGTGCCCGAGGTCCGGGCGGCCAAAGAAAAGATCATGATCGTGCAGGCCCTCGAGCTCGGCCACGACTACCAGCTGCGCGACCCCGACCCGGACCCGCCGCCGGACGGCTCGTTCTTCCCCAAGGACCGGGTGCTGTACACGGTGAACGGGGTGCTGCACCCGACGGTGCGCATGTATCCCGGCGAGGTCCAGCGCTGGCGGATCCTCAACGCGGCCCAGGGCAACTTCCTGTCGCTGCACCTGCGCCACCACGAGTTCCACGTGCTGGCCTGGGACGGCCTGACGCTCAGGAAGCCCGAGCCCGAGGAGGCGATCATGCTGTCGGCGGGCAACCGGGCCGAGGTGCTGGTCCGGGCCGGGCGGCCGGGCCGCTACCACCTGGTGCTCACCCCCGGCTCCAGCGGGATGCCTGACATCCCCGGCATGCCGGAGGCCGGCGGCGGCGCGGCGGCGAGCCCGCCGATGGGCGGCATGCCCGGCTTCCCGCTGCTCAAGGGCGAGCTGGACCGGCGCACGATCCTGACCGTGGAGGTGGCCGGCGACGGGCCGAAGATGAGCCTGCCGTCCGGCCTGCCCGCCTACGACCCGCCCATCCTGCCCATCGCCCGGCACCGCGAGTTCGCGTTCACGCTGCAGGAGCCGGGCGGGGTGTTCATGAACTTCGGCATCAACGGCGTGCCCTACGACCCGGCGCGGGCGCCGTACCGGCCGGTGCTGGGCACGGCCGAGGAGTGGACCCTGCACAACGACTTCGACCCGGCGCTGGGCCAGCACGCGCACGTGTTCCACATCCACACCAACCCGTTCCGGATCACCCGGCGGAACGGCAAGGTGCTGGACCCGCCGCTGTGGCGGGACACCTACGTGCTGACCAAGGACCCGGGCGACACGATCACGTTCCAGTCCAACTTCGTCGACTACCCGGGCCGGTTCGTCGAGCACTGCCACATCGTGTCGCACGAGGACCTGGGCATGATGTCGGAGATCGAGATCGTCCGCCGCTAGGGCCTCAGGTCACGTTGTCGCGCAGGCGGTCCAGGACCGCCTCGAATCGGTCCAGGTCGGCCGCGGACAGCCCGGCGCGCAGCCGCCGGTCGAACGCGGTGGCCGCGGCGCGCAGCCGGACGAACAGCGCGTCGCCCTCGGCGGTCAGCTCGACCACGTGCACCCGGCGGTTGGCCGGGTCGCGGCGGCGGGTGAGCAGGCCCGCCGCCTCCATGGCGTTGAGGTGGTGGGTGAGCGTCGCCTCCTGGATGCCCACCGCTTCGGCGAGCGCCCGCTGGTTGGCGAGCTGACGGCTCTTCAGCGAGATCAGCACGAGCCAGACCGGCAGCGAGCCGCCCGCCTCGGCCAGCGCCGCGTCGAACGCGCGGCCGGTCTCCCTGGCCACCCGGGCCAGGTGCATGCCCACCGGCGGCCGGTCGGGACCGTACATGCCCGCAGGCTAGCACGTCCTGGCACGGTCGAAGCATTTGACGACTAACCCTTAGATATCTAAGCTCTGAGCTACTGAGGTGAGGTTACGAGCTAGCGCGCCAGGCGGGCGCCGGACGGGAGAGTCGCGATGAGCAGCAGCGGGGACATGCACGGGCAGGTGGCGCTGGTGGCCGGGGCCAGCCGCGGCATCGGCGCCGCCACCGCCGAGGCGTTCGCGGCCGCGGGGGCCGCGGTGGTGCTGGCGGCCCGCGACCTGGCCGCCCTCCAGGCGGTGCGGGACCGCATCGAGGCCAGCGGCGGCCGCGCGCTGGCCGTGCGGGCCGATGTCACCAGCGCCGAGTCCATGCGCGACCTGGTCGACCAGGCGCTGGCCGCGTACGGACGGCTCGACGCGGCCTTCAACAACGCCACCGCCGGGCCCCGGCCCGCGCCGCTGACCGAGATCGACCCGGGCGAGTTCGACCTGGGCATCGCGACCAACATCCGCGGCACGTTCCTGGGCATGAAGTACCAGATCCCGGCCATGCTGGCGGGCGGCGGCGGCTCGATCGTGAACATGGCCTCGCTGGCCGGGCTGACCGGCACCGCCAACCTGGCCGCCTACGTCGCGGGCAAGGCCGGCATCATCGGGCTGACCAAGGTGGCCGCGCTGGACTACGCCGACCACGGCGTCCGGGTCAACGTGCTGGCGCCGGGCCCGATCCTGACCCACCACCTGGAGGCGGCCGGCCCGGAAGCGCAGCGGCTGGCCGGCCAGGCCACGCCGATGCGCCGCACCGGCACGCCGGCCGAGGTCGCCGCGGCCGTGGTCTGGCTGTGCTCGCCCGGGTCCTCGTTCATCACCGGCACCGTGCTGCCCATCGACGGCGGCCAGAGCGCCGGCTTCAAGCCCGCGCAGATGTACCGGCCCGGCCAGCCCATGCGCGCGGGGCAGCCGGCCTGACCGCCGTCACCCGCAGACGAAGGCGGCCACGTCGCCGGCGGTCGTGAACGCGCCCCGGGCGCTGATGACGGCCTGCACCTGACCGCGGACGTCCTCGACCACGTCGGCCCACGGCCGGTCGACCTCGTCCTGGTAGTGGTCGGCGATGCTGGCCACGTAGTCCGCGGCCACCGCGGCGTCGCGGATGATCACCGGGTGCACCGGGTCGGGCCGCACCCGGGTCACGGCGCCGAAGGCCGCGGCCAGCTGACCGGCTCCGTTCTCGGCCGTGAACGCACCAGCGGAGACCCGCTGCCGCCACTCGGGATTGCTCCGGCCGACGGCCTGCTCGACCAGATCGCGCAGGGCGCGGATGTGCTGCGCGCCGTTGGTCACCGCCACGCAGCGCCCGCCCGGCGCGAGTACCCGGCCCAGTTCGCCGATGGCCGTCGCCCGGTCCGGCACCAGGTCCAGCAGGTGACACGCGAGCACCAGGTCGACCGCGCCGTCGCGCACGGGCAGCGCGGTGACGTCGGCGTTGAGCAGCGCCGGGTGCCCGGCCGCGCGCAGGATGCCCGGCGACAGGTCGCAGCCCGCCGCCCGCGCGCCCCGGTTGCGCAGCGCCTCCAGGTAGCGTCCGTTGCCACAGCCGACTTCGAGGACGCGCTCCCCCGGCGCGACGCCGGCCAGGTCGAGCACCCAGTTCATGAGGTCGAAGGGCGGGTCCTGCTGCTGCCACAGCCGCTGGCGGGCGGAAAGATTGCGGTCATCGACGTACTGCGTCGCAGGGTTCAGCCGCACCAGGGCACTCCTGTTATGGAAATTTGCTCAGAGCATCTTGGCCAGGAACTGGCCGGTGTAGCTCTCCTCCACCTTGGCCACCTGCTCCGGGGTGCCGGTCGCGATCACCGCGCCGCCTCGTGAGCCGCCCTCGGGACCCAGGTCGACGACCCAGTCGGCGGTCTTGATCACGTCCAGGTTGTGCTCGATGACGATGACCGTGTTGCCGCCGTCCACCAGGCGGCCCAGCACGCCGAGCAGCTTGCGGATGTCGTCAAAGTGCAGTCCCGTGGTCGGCTCGTCCAGCACATAGATGGTCCGCCCCGTGGACCGGCGCTGCAGCTCGGTGGCCAGCTTGACCCGCTGCGCCTCGCCGCCGGACAGGGTCGGGGCGGGCTGCCCTAGCCGGACGTAGCCCAGGCCGACGTCGACCAGCGTCTTCAGGTGCCGGTGGATGGCGGGTACCGGCTCGAAGAACTCGGCCGCCTCCTCGATCGGCATCTGCAGCACGTCGGCGACCGTCTTGCCCTTGTAGTGGACCTGCAGCGTGTCGGTGTTGTACCGGGCGCCGTGACAGACCTCGCACGGCACGTAGACGTCCGGCAGGAACTGCATCTCGATCTTGATCGTGCCGTCCCCGGCGCAGGCCTCGCACCGCCCGCCCTTGACGTTGAAGGAGAACCGGCCCGGCTGGTAACCGCGCACCTTGGCCTCGGTGGTCTGGGCGAACAGCTTCCGGACGTGGTCCCAGACCCCGGTATAGGTGGCCGGGTTGGACCGCGGCGTCCGGCCGATCGGCCCCTGGTCCACGTGCACGACCTTGTCCAGGTGCTGCATGCCCGTGACCCGGGTGTGCCTGCCCGGCACGATCCGCGCGCCGTTTAGCTCCCGGGCCAGGGCGCTGTACAGGATGTCATTGACCAGCGTCGACTTACCCGAGCCCGAGACGCCGGTGACCGCGACGAACACGCCGAGCGGGAACGTGACGTCGACGTCGCGCAGGTTGTTGGCGGACGCGCCCTTGACCGTGACCTCCTTGCCGCGAGTCCGCTTCCGCCGCTGCGCGGGCAGCGGGATCTCCTTGCGCCCGGTTAGGTACGCGCCGGTCAGCGACTCCTCGCTGGCCAGCAGCTCTTCCACCGGACCGGAGACGACCACGTGGCCGCCGTGCTCCCCGGCCCGCGGGCCGATGTCCACCACCCAGTCCGCGGCCCGGATGGTGTCCTCGTCGTGCTCGACCACGATCAGCGTGTTGCCCAGGTCGCGCAGCCGCAGCAGCGTCTCCAGCAGCCGGTGGTTGTCGCGCTGGTGCAGCCCGATCGACGGCTCGTCCAGCACGTACAGCACGCCGACCAGGCCGGAGCCGATCTGGGTGGCCAGCCGGATCCGCTGCGCCTCGCCGCCGGCCAGCGTGGCCGACGCCCGGTCCAGGCTCAGGTAGTCCAGGCCCACGTCGAGCAGGAAGCCCAGCCGGGCGTTGACCTCCTTGAGGATCCGGCCGGCGATCTGCATGTCCCGGTCGGACAGCTCCAGGGTGAGCAGCATCTTGGCCAGCTCGCCGATGGGCAGCTTGCAGTAGTCCGAGATCGACCGGGCGTCCACCTTGACCGCCAGCGAGACCGGCTTGAGCCGGGCGCCCTGGCAGGCCGGGCACGGCACCTCGCGCATGTAGCCCGGCGAACCGCTCCCGGCTGGAGTCGCTCTCGGCCTCGGAGTGCCGCCGCTCGATGTACGGGATCGCGCCCTCGAAGTTGGTGTAGTACGAGCGCTCCCGGCCGAACCGGTTCTTGTACCGGACGTGCACCTGCTCGCCGTAGCCGTGCAGCAGCGCCTTGCGGGCCGCCGCGGGCAGCCGGGCCCACGGCGTCTCGATGCTGAACCCCACCGCGTTGCCCAGGGCCTCGATCAGCCGGATGAAGTAGTCGCTGACGTGACCGCCGCTCCACACCGCGATCGCGCCCTCGGCCAGCGTCTGCTCCGGGTCGGAGACGACCAGCTCAGGGTCGACCTCCATCCGGGTGCCCAGGCCCGTGCACTCCGGGCAGGCACCCCACGGCGAGTTGAACGAGAACGACCGGGGCTCCAGCTCGTCGAAGGACAGCCCGTCGTACGTGCAGGCCAGGTGCTCGGAGAACATCCGCTCCCGCTGCGGGTCGTCCTCGGGCAGGTCCACGAATTCCAGGACCACCACGCCGCCCGACAGGACCAGCGCGGTCTCCACCGAGTCGGTCAGCCGCCGCCGGGCCGACTCCTTCACGTCCAGCCGGTCGACGACGACCTCGATGTCGTGCTTCTCGTACTTCTTCAGCGACGGCAGGTCGCCCGACACCGCGGTCTCCAGCCGGATCACGGTGCCGTCCACCCGGGCCCGCGAGTAGCCCTTGACCTGGAGCTCGCGCAGCAGCTCGGTGTACTCGCCCTTGCGGCCGCGGATCACCGGCGCGAGCACCTGGAACCGGGTACCCTCCTCCAGCTCCAGCACCCGGTCGACGATCTGCTGCGGGCTCTGCCGCGCGATGGGCCGCCCGCACTGCGGGCAGTGCGGCTTGCCCACCCGGGCGTACAGCAGCCGCAGGTAGTCGTAGACCTCGGTGATCGTGCCCACCGTCGAGCGCGGGTTCCGGCTGGCCGCCTTCTGGTCGATCGACACCGCGGGCGACAGCCCGTCGATGAAGTCCACGTCGGGCTTGTCCATCTGGCCCAGGAACTGCCGCGCGTAGGCCGACAGCGACTCCACGTAGCGACGCTGGCCCTCGGCGAAGATCGTGTCGAAGGCGAGGCTCGACTTGCCCGACCCGGACAGGCCGGTGAAGACGATCATCGCGTCCCTGGGCAGGTCGAGCGAGACATCCTTGAGGTTGTGCTCGCGCGCGCCGCGGACGACAAGACGGTCAGCCACTCTGCGCTCGATTCTCTGGTGCCGGTAACTGTCGGGCCGTTAGCGCGCCGACCTGGTCCGACCAGGCCGGGTCGATCATGCAGTGCCTGATCAAGCCGTGTCGGACGGGGTCTGCAAGGCGCTTCGCCATGGTATCCGGGGGGTCTGACAGTCCGGGCGCCCTTAACGCGGGGGGCCGGTCCCCGAGCGCGCCAGGCCCCGCCGCAGACTCAAACCCGCCAGCCCGCCGTCCGATTCCCGCCCGCCCATACCCCGCCGAACCTCACCACTGGCAACGCGCTGCTGGCCCGGGGTCATCGACCGGCCTTCAGCGTGGTGCGGCCACGGCGCGATCCCAGCCCCGCCCGCCCATACCCCGCCAAACCCGACCACCTCGGCGTGGTGCGGCCACGGCGCGATCCCAACCCGCCCACCGCGAGTCCCACGCGCCCCGTGCTCACCCCGCGCCACAGTGGCGTCCGTGCACCTGGTGATCAAGGTCGTGGGTGTCCCGTTGCCTACCCTCCGCGGTAGGCAACGGGACATCCACGAGCGCTGGTTCCGGGTGGGAGTGAGCGGGAGTGGCCAGCGGGGCGGGCGACACTGATGTGACTGAAGGTGGGCCAGCCGGGCGAGCCAGCAAGGCGAGCCAGCCGGGCGGGACCACGGCCCGGCGTTGCCCGGCACGGCTACGGCCCGGCGTTGCCCGGCACGGCTACGGCCCGGCGTTGCCCGGCACGGCTACGGCCCGGCGTTGCCCGGCACGGCTCCGGCGCGGCGTTGCCCGGCATGGCTCCGGCGCGGCGTTGCCCGGCATGGCTCCGGCGCGGCGTTGCCCGGCATGGCTCCGGCGCGGCGTTGCCCGGCATGGCTACGGCCCGGCGTTGCCCGGCATGGCTACGGCGCGGCGTTGCCCGGGACTGCGCTGTCCGGTACCGCGTAGCCGGGCACGGACGGCCAGCGGACGCTCAGGACCACCGAGGGCTCGGCCGAGCGCCACGAGTGGCCGGTCTGGTGCAGCACCACGTAGTCACCGCGCCGGGCCAGCTCGACGGTGCGGTCCGGCAGCCGGATCTCGAACCGGCCGCTGATCAGCACGTGCAGCGAGGTGCGCTCTTCGCTGGTCACCCACTGAGCGCGCTCCTCTCCGGCGGGATGCACGCCCCACTTGATCTCGACGTCCTCGCTGTGCCGGACGTCGCCCTCGGGCATGAAGTGACCCAGCAGCCAGCCCCGGTTGAGCGGGCCGTCGACGTCCGCGTTGCCCACGTAGATGTTCTGCGCCATGGACCGGGACGCTAGCGCAGGACGTCGTCGAGCCAGTGTCACGGGCAACTGCTGCCCGTGACGCGAGCGGGCCGCGGCCGGTCCCGGCCGCGGCCCGCCTGTGCGTGCCGTGCTGCTGGCGATCGCTCCTAGTGGCTGGTGAACGTGGTTTGTCGCCGTGAGCAGCAAGCTGCCCAGCTGGACCGTGTGCCGGCCGGGGGCCAGCTTGAGCAGGCTGGGATCAATCACGAAGGTGACGGTGCCCAGGTCGCCGGCGACCAGCGTGGCCACCTTCTTGCCGTCGACGAACAGCGGCACCGGGTGGCCGGGCAGGAAGCCGGGCGCGAACAGGTAGGACGAACCGCCCTTGGGGATGCTGGCCGGGGTCAGCTGGATGGTGTGGGCCGCCAGCGCCGCGAGCTGGTCGGCCGCCTGGTGCCGGGCCGCGGCCTCCTGGTGGTCGGCCTTGGTCTGCGCGACCAGGCTGGCCGGGAAGCTCCCGTTGACCGTGCCCCAGCCGGTGGCCACGTCGAAGCCCTTGGCGGCGGTGAAGCCCTGAACCAGGGTCTTGCCGCCGGAGACCACGGAGTTGTTGCCGTGGATGACATCGGCGAGGCCCGCAGCCGCCCCGCGCGGCCCCATGGCGTACAGGGCCGGGTTGATCGGGCCCAGGTCGTGGCCGTGGTTGAGCTGGGTGGCCAGCGCGAGCACGCCGTTCAGCAGCGGGGCCGCCTCGGACGTACCGTCCTGGGCGTCCATGGTGATGTCCGGCACCGACCGCATCGGGCTGCGAGTGATGCTGGCGACGGAGTTCTGGTAGGCCGGCCGGGCGTAGATGGAGGAGTAGCCGGCCCCCTCGGAGAAGATCCCGCCGACGTGCCAGACGGGGTCGGGGCCGACCTTGACGCCGGCGTTGTTCAGGTTGGGCATGCTGCCGCCGACCGCGGTGATCCAGGGCGAGTCGTCCCAGGCCGCGGTGTCGGGCTGCTGCGAGGCGGTGCCGCACTGCGAGTTGGCCACCGGCAGGTTCTGCACGACGCCGCAGTCACCCGTGGCCACCAGCACCGGGATGCCGGCTGCCGCGGCCGCGAGCTCGCCGGGGTTCTGCGCGGTGACCTGCTCCGCGCCGTGGCTGTAGCTGGACTCGCCGTTGCCGTCACTGATCGAGATCGTGTTGGCTACGTGATGGGCGGCGATGAACTGCAGCGCCTTCATCATCTCCGGCGGCGCGACCTGGAAGGACGCGTCGTCGGTGACCTCGGTGTCCGCCGGCGTCGCCGAGATCACGATCTTCGCGTAGGGCGCCATCAGGTGGGCCGAGATCACGTCCAGCGTCAGCTCGCCGGCCCAGGCCGAGCAGGACCCGTAGCTGCCCAGCTTGACCATGCCGGGCGGGCACTTCTTGGGCAGCTTGCCCGCCGGGTAGATCGTGCTGATCTGCGGGTTCGGCAGGCCCAGGGCCTTGTCGAACTGGTCGACCTGCTTGGTGATGCCGGGGAAGTTCCAGCCCTCGATCACCGCCACCGTGGTCCCGGCCCCGTCGATGCCCTTCTTCCACAGCGCGCCGATGCCGTAGTCGAACACGTCCATCGGGCCGGGCGTGACCTGCGAGAAGTGATCCTTCACGTAATCCTTGTGCATCAGCTTCAGGGCCGCGGTCAGCACCTTGATCTGCTGCTTGCGGGTCGGCAGGCCCGCCGGGGCGGCCTTCGAGCCCGCGGTCGCGTGGCTGGTGTACGGGATCGCCGCGCCGGTGATGCGGGCCCGCATCGGGCCGCCCGACGGGGCGGTGCCGGCCTGCGCGCCGGCCACTGGCAGGTACGCCACCACTAATGCTGCCGCCAGCAGCGGGGCATAACGCGTCAAGAGCACGCTGCGCATGGTCATCTCCTTTGATGAGAGGATCGGCGCGGGAAGGTCCCCGGGCACCCCGCACAGCCTTGCTCGCCGGGTTCCCGTAAGCAAGCACATAAATAGCTGAATCGGGATTTAGCGCCCGAGCCCAGGAGGAGACTCATGAGCTATACCGGCGACGTGACCGTCGGCGGCCCGGCCGACACCAGGGAGCTTCCCGGCCTGACCATCACCAAGGTCGCGGTCGGCCCGATGGACAACAACGCGTACCTGCTGCGCTGCACCCAGACCGGCGCGCAGGCCCTGATCGACGCCGCGAACGACGCCAGCACGCTCACCGCGCTGATCGGCGACGTGCCGCTGGCCACCATTATCACCACCCACCAGCACTGGGACCACTGGGGCGCGCTGGAGGAGGTCCAGCGGGCCACGAGCGCGGACACCGTCGCCCACCCCGAGGACGCCGGCGAGATTCCGGTGCCTACCACCCACCTGGTGCGGCACGGCGACACGGTGGCGGTGGGCAACGCGACGCTGTCGGTGATCCACCTGCGCGGGCACACGCCGGGCAGCATCGCGCTGCGCTATGACGACGGCGCGCAGCCGCACCTGTTCACCGGCGACTCGCTGTTCCCCGGCGGGCCGGGCAACACCCAGCACGACCCGCAGCGGTTCGGGCAGCTCATGACCGACCTGGAGGACCGGGTGTTCGGCGAGCTGCCGGATGTCACCTGGGTCTATCCGGGGCACGGCAAGGACACCACGCTGGGCACCGAGCGCCCGCACGTCCCGGAGTGGCGCGAGCGGGGCTGGTAACCGCGGCCGCTCGCTAGGCCGCGCCGTCCGCGGGCGGCCCAGTCCTCGCGCGGACGTCCGGGGGACGTCCTCGCGCGGACGGTCCTCGGGCGGGACGTCCTCCGCGGCCGGACCGCCCTCTCCGGGCGGGTCGGCCTCCGGGGGCGCGTCGCCTGGCGGCGCCTGCGGGGCCTCGTCGAAGTCGTCGAGCGCCTCCTCCTGTGCCGCCGCGGTTTCCCGGCCGCGCAGGCGCCCGACCTCGATGCGCAGCCGGATGACCTCCTCGGCCAGCGCGGCCAGGCTCGGGTGGTCCCGCGCCCAGTCGTGCGTGCGGACGGCCCGGTCGGTGAGCAGCCGCCGCTCCCGGTTGCGCAGCGCCGCGGCCTGCTCGTGCCGCCCGGCGGCGACGGCCTCCTGCTTCTCCATCGTGACCCGCGTGATCTGCTCGTCCAGGTCGTCCACGTCGGGCCCGCTGCCCAGGCGCAGCTCGATGGCCGACAGGCGGGCCTCGATGGCCTCGATCCGGGCGGCCAGCGCGACGGCCTGCCGCTCCCGGCGCCGCGCCCTCGGCAGGCGCTGCGGACGCTGCGGGTGCCGAGGGTTCTGCGGGTTCCGAGGACACTGCCTGCTCGGCTTCCTCGGCCCGCGCCTTATACGCGGCCAGCAGGTCGATCACCTGCTGGCGGACCCGGTCCAGGTCCGCGCCCAGCCGGACCAGGACCTGGGCGGCCACGCCGTCGCCCTCGCGGATCAGGCCGAGCAGGATGTGCTCGGTGCCGATGTAGTTGTGGTTCAGCTCGAGCGCCTCGCGCAGCGACAGCTCCAGCACCTTCTTGGCCCGCGGCGTGAACGGGATGTGCCCCGACGGCGCCTCCTGGCCCTCGCCGATGACTTCCTCGACCTCACGACGGACCATGTCCAGGCCGATGCCCAGCGACTCCAGCGCTTTGGCCGCGGTGCCCTCGCCCTCGTGGATGAGGCCGAGCAGGAGGTGCTCGGTGCCGACGTAGTTGTGGTTGAGCATCCTGGCCTCCTCCTGGGCCAGGACCACAACCCGCCGCGCCCGGTTGGTAAACCTCTCGAACATCGCCTGCTCCGTTCCCGAGCCCGATGACGACAGTTAAAGAATAGGGGCCATGAGCGAAGTGACCATGCCGCCAGCCTTCGCGGGGCGGCGCGCGTGACGACACGGCAGGCCGACTACGTGGTGGTGGGCGCGGGGCTGCTGGGCCTGGCCGCGGGCCGGGCCCTGGCCCGGCGGGGACGCGAGGTCACGGTCCTGGAGCAGGTCAGCGTGGGGCACCCGGGCGCGGGCTCCAAGGGCAGCTGCCGCATCTTCCGCCTCGGCTACGACGATCCGGCCTTTGTCCGGGCCGCACGGCAGTCGCGGGAGTTGTGGCATGCCCTGGAAGACCATTGTTCGAGAAAAATCTTGTATCCGACCCCTCAGCTCACGACCGGCGCCGGCCTGGCCGCGGTGCGCGAGGCCATGACGGCGGCGGGCGCGCCGACCGAGCTGCTGTCGGCCGCCGAGGCCTGCGCCCGGTTCCCCGGCGTCCGCGTGGACGGGCCGGCGCTGCTGGAGCCCGAGTCGGCGGTGACGGCGGCCGACGTGGCGCTGGCCGCGCTGGCTGCCGGGGTGCCCGACATCAGGACCGGGGTGCGGGTCAGCGCGCTGGCCGATGACGGGCGGCGGGTCACGCTCGAGACCAGCCAGGGCCCGCTGTCGGCCCGGGCGGCGGTCATCTGCGCCGGTCCCGAGACGGCGGGCCTGCTGGGCGGGGTCCTGCCATCGGCGCCGACGCTGGAGCAGGTGGCCTACCTGGAGCCGGCCGACCCGGGCGGGGCGGACGGAGCGGACGGGGCGACGGGGGCGGGCATGCCGATCTTCCTGTGCCACGACGAGCAGATTCCGTACGGCCTGCCGGTGCCGGGCTCGCCGCGGTACAAGTTCGGGCTGCACCACAGCGGGCCGCCGGTGCGGCCGGGCGCGTCGCAGGACCAGTCGGCCGACCCGGCGCTGGTCCGGCAGCTGGAGGAGATGGCGCGGCGGCACCTGCCCGGTTGCCGCCCGCGGCCGGTCCAGCTGGAGCGCTGCGTCTACGACAACACCCCGGATGAGGACTTCATCCTCGACCGGATCGGCAACGTGGTGGTGGGCTGCGGCACGTCGGGCCACGGCTTCAAGTTCGGGCCGCTGCTCGGCGAGTGGCTGGCCGCGCTGGCCACCGGCGAGGACGAGCTGGCCGGCGGCGCGGAACTGGCCGGGCTGGCGGCGCGGCTGCGGCTGGGCTGGCTGAGGGTGGGATAGCTGGAGGGCTGAGCCGGCTGGAGGCGGGCTGGCTGGAGCTGGGCTGGCTGGAGGCGGGGCGGCTGGAGGCGGGGCGGGTCAGGTGACCAGCCGCCGGTACCGGACCTGGGTGAGGCCGCGCAGGCCGCCGAGCACGCCGCTCTCCCCGGTCAGCCGGAAGCCGGCCTTCTCGTAGAACCTCCGGGCCCTGGCGTTGGCCTCCAGCACCCACAAGCTGACGTCGGTGTAATCCTGGCCGGCCGCTAAGCTCAGCACGGCGTCCATGAGCGCCCGGCCCGCGCCGGAACTCCACTGACCGGGCAGCACGTAGATCGCGTACACCTCGCCGCGGCCGTGCTCGGGCGGCTCGAGCTGCGGCTGGCCGAGCTGATAGCCCTCATCGCGCTCCGGGCCGAACGCGGCGAACCCGATCAGGCCGTCGTCTCCGTCCGGGCCCTCGGCGACCAGCACCCCGTCCATGGAGTGCGCGCTGCGCCATTCGCCCTCGCGCTCGACGGCCGCCGGGTCGGTCCGCTCGGCCAGCGTCTGCTCGGGGATGAGTCCGGGATAGGCGGCGCGCCAGGTGGCCGCGCGGATGCGGGCAATAGGCGGGCCATCGGCGGCACCCGCCGGGCGAATCCGGACCATGCGGGCCATGATAGGCGCTGGCGCCGGCCCCGTCAGGACACGAGCGTCGCGTAGACGATCGTATTGCTCAGGTAGTGGCCGGTGGCCGCGTCGAAGGTGCCGCCGCAGGTGATGAGCCGGAGCTGGGCATCCGGCGCCGGCCCGTACACGGTGCCGGTCGGAAACCTGGATTTCAGGTAGGAATGCACGCTGGTCACCCGGAAGACCGCCAGCCGGCCGCTGGCCTGCCGGACGAAGACCCGCTCCCCCTGGTGCATCAGCCGCAGCCGGAAGAACACGCCGGGACCGGCGATCGAGTCGATGTGCCCGGCGATGACCGCGCCGCCGGGCTCGCCCGGCCGCGGGCTGCCGGTGTACCAGCCGGCCACGGCCGTGCTGCCCGGCACCTGGAGCGCCCCGCTCGCGGTCAGGCCGAGCCGGATCAGCCGGGTACGCACGCCGATGGCCGGGATGTACAGCCGGACCGGGCGGGCCACGGACCGCACCGTGGCCGGCGGGACGGCGGCCCACTGGCCGGCGGGCACCGGGGCCAGCCGCGGCTTGCCGACCGGGGTGGCCGCCCGGCCGGTCTGGCTGGCGACCGCCAGCCCGGTGACGCCCGCCCCGGCCAGGACCAGGCCGATCAGCAGTGCCACGACCGCGGCGGGCCGGCGTATCACCCGGATGGGCGAGATATGCCGGCCGCCGCGATCAGTGGCCTGTTCGCGCATCAGGCCCGACGTCAGCGCGCGTGCAGCGCGGGCCGCCTGCGGCGGCTCACCAGCAGCCCGCCGCCGACCGCCGCCAGCAGGCCGGCGCCCGCCGCCGCGGCCCACGGCAGCATGGGCTCGCCCGGCCGCGGCGCGGTGCCGCCGAACCCGGTCTGCGCCGCGCCGACGGGGTCGACCTTGCTGCCCTGCGCGTCCATCAGGTCGGTGACGCCCAGCGTCGTGTTGGAGGAGTCCAGCACGACCAGGGTGTGGATGCTGCCCGCGGTGAGGCTCACGGTGCGCGTGCAGGACGCGGTCGCGCCCGCCGCGTGCACCCGCAGGGTGCCGGGCCGGACGGCCACGTAGCCGCTGACGTGGGAGAAGGCCAGGTGCCTGGCCAGCTTCTTGCCGCCCACCGAGACCGTCACGCGCTCCTGGTGCATGGACGCCTGGATGACGCGCACCAGGACCTTGCCCTTGGGCGTCTTCAGCCGGTCGGTCAGCACCTGGAGCCGCAGGCCCTTGAACGGGCCCATGCCCGCGACGGTGTAGGCACCGCCGGCGGCCACGTCGACCGTGGCGGACAGGACCGGCTTGGTCTTGGGCGCGGCCCCCGCCCCGCGCATGGCGACGGTGTACTCGCCCGCGGGCACCTGCTGGTACGACGAGACCGTCCCGTAAGCCACGTGATGGAGCACGATCCGCGCGCTCGGGTCATGGAACGAGTACAGGTACACGTCGACGGCCGGGGTGTTGGGTGACAGGTGGGCCAGCCGGATCCAGCCGACGCCCGATGAGCTGGCCGCCGAGACGGCCGGGGCGGCCGAGACGGCCAGTCCGAGCACGCCGATCCCGGTCAGGGCCACGGTCCCCAGGAGCCTAGTCAGCCTCCCGGTCAATGCGGAAGCGATCATGTCTTCCCCCTCTGGTAATTCCTGACTGCCGCGCGGTACGCGGCAGGTGCTGAGGTAACGCGGGGTTCATTTCTGTCCGTGCGCGAGCAGCCCGAGCGGGCTGGGCGCGGCGAATTCGATCTGGATCGAGGTCTTGGCGCCGGGCAGGTGCAGTACCTGGACACTGGCCCGGTACGGCGGCTGCTGCGAGGCCAGGAAATGCAGCACCGAGTGCAGGTAGCTGCTGGCGTGCTGCCCGCGCTGGACCAGCGCGGCGATCCGCATCATCCGCATCGGCACGCCGGGCGTGGCGCCAGGGCCCACGTCGCCGAAGCGGTAGACGTATATCGGGTAGCGCTGACCCATCAGCGCGACCAGGGTGACCAGCAGGCGCGTGTCCACGTCGCCCGCGGCGATGGCCTGCCGGGCGGCCGCGGCCAGGTGCAGGCCCTTGTTGCCCATCAGCTGCTGGCCGTCCTGCTGGCGGGTCAGCAGGTCGGCGCGCTGGGACACCGCGTAGGCAGCCGCGCCGTCGGGCGCCTCGACCCGGACGTCGACCCGGCTCGCGCCGGTGCCGAAGCCGGCGATGACCACCGGGGCGTACACGCTGGGGAGCTTGCTGCCGAGCTGGTTGCGCAGCACGGTGGTGTCCACCACGATCTGCGAGCCCATCGGGTCGGTGGCCGACGGGCCCAGGGTCAGCAGGTCCCCCGCCGGATAGCCCGCCGTGGTGAGCGCCTGGCACATCACCGGGTCGCAGGACACGATCGCGGCGTGGCTGACCTGGGCGGTGATCCAGGCCGCCGCCTGCTGGCGGTTGCGCGCGGCCGCCTCCAGCGCGGCGGGGCTGAGCCGGACCGGATTCGAGCTGCCGGTGGTGTCAGCGCGCCCACTGCTGCCCGAGGCCGGGTGCCCGCTCTGGCCACCACGGTTCTGGGCCAGGGCGATGGTCAGGGCGCCGGCCGCGAACACCACGATGGCCAGCCCCAGGACCCCGGCCCAGCGGCGGGAGCGGCGCACCGGGCGGGCCAGCGCATCCCGGCCGCGGCGCACCCGGCGGCCCAGCCACAGCTGGAGGGTGGTGGCGATGACCTGCGACCAGGGCGGCGCGCCCTCTTGGGCGGAGGGAGCGGCGGGCGCGGCGGGCGGGGCGGGCGGGGGCTCGGGCGGGCTGGTCTTGGGGCGGCCGGGCTCGACGCGGCTCGGCTTGATCGTGGCCGGCCGGGGGCGGTCAGTCTTGGCGCTCTCGGGTGGTGCGATGTCGGGCTTTGCCGGGGCGGGCGGTGCGGAGGCGGGCTTGGCCGGGGTGGGCTTTGCCGTGTCGGGCTTTGCGGGGGAAGGGTTTGCGGCGTGAGGCTTTGCTGGGTCGGGCTTTGCGGTCTCAGGCCGGGCGGGGCTGGGCTGACCGGGGCGCGGCTGGCTGCTTACCGGCGCCGCGCCGGTCGGTGAGTCAGGGATCGGGACGCCGGGCGCGGGCGGGCGGAGCCGGGTCTCGGGGACGGATGTCTCAGCGACGTGGGTCTCAGGGACGGGTGTCTCGCGGACCGGGGCCTCACGGACCGGCGGGTTCGAGGCTGCCGCGTCGGGACCTGGTACCTCTACCTCGCGGACCGGGGTCTCGCGGACCGGGGTCTCGCGGACCGGGGAGTTCGAGGCTGCCGCGTCGGGACCTGATACCTCTACCTCGCGGACCGGCGCGTCACGCACTGGTGCTGCGGCGGCAGGCGTCGGGCGGATCGGGGTCTCTCCCACTGGTATCTCGGAGACTTTCGCCTCGTGGCCTGCTGTCTCGCGGGCGGGCACCTCATGCAGCGGCGCCTCAGCGTCCAGGCCCTTAGCGTCCGGGCCCTTAGCGTCCAGTGCCTTAGCGTCCGCTGCCTGGGCATCCGCCGCGTCCGGTGCCTGGGCGACCGACGCATCCGGCGCCTCCGCGTCCGGCGCCTGACGGCCTGGGGTCTCTACGACCGGTCCCTTCGAGACTGCCGCCTCGTGACGCAGCATTCTCGGCCACTGCCGCGTCGCGGCCCGGCGCCTCGTGCGCTACCTCGGAGACTCTCGCCTCCTGTTCAGCCGCCTCACGGGCGGGCTGTTCTGCTGCCTCACGAGCGGGTCCCTCGGAATCGGTCACCCCGAGGCCTGGCGCCTCACGAGCCGGCGCCGCGGGCGATGCCGCCGCCGGGCCCGGCGCCTGACGGGCCGGCGCCTCACGGCCGCGCCTCACGGGCCGGTGCCACGCGGACCGGTGCTTCACGCTCCGGCGCCTGGGCCGCTGCCGCCAGGAGGACCGGAGTCTCGCTGAGCGGCACCTCCAGCATGGCTGCCTCGCGAGCCGGTTCCTCGTGCACCGCCGCCTCGGCGACAACCGTCTCCAGGTCCACCACCGACTCGCCGGCTGCCACCTCGCGGGCCGGTGTTTCGTGCACCTCCGCCTCGCGGATGGCTGCTTCCAGGCGCGACCGACCCGCCGGGGTGCTACCCGGCCGATCAGCGGGCGGCCTGGAACCAGCTCGCTTGCTCATGACTAAACCCCCCAGGGCCGTCAGCGGGGATGACGGCACGACCCCAGTGGCGCTAGCTCATCACACCAAGCAACCTTTGTTCAGGAGAAACGGTCAAAATCTTCGTTATCGGAGAACAACCCCGCATTTTGCACGTTGACAGATGCATATTGCGCCTGAGGTTTGTCGTACTCCGCCGAGCCGGTGCGACGTGAGTTACCGGCCGGACCGCACGTCCCGGTAAACGGCCCTGGCCGCGGTTACGGCGTCCGCCGGCGACGGCAGCGCCGCCGCCCGGGCTCGCGCCGCCTCGGATAGCCGGGCCGCCAGCGCGGGGTCGTCGAGAACCGCCAGGATCGCCGCGGCCAGCGCCCCGGCATCCTCGGGCGGCACCAGGATCGCGGCATCCGGCCCGGTCAGGCCCGGCGTCCCGCCCGTACGGGCGGCCACGACCGGCGCTCCGGCGCGCAGCGCCTCCTGCACGATCAGCGCCCGTGCCTCCCAGCGGCTGGGGACCGCGACTATATCGGCCGCGGTCAGCAGGGCCGGCACGTCATCCCGCTCCCCCAGCAGCACCAGGTCCGCACCGGACCGTCCGGCGGCCGCGGTCAGCTCGGCGGCCAGCGGGCCGCTCCCCGCGATGGCCAGCCGGGGGGCGGGATCCCGGTCCCGCCAGTACGCGGCGGCGGCCACCAGGATGTCGAAGCCCTTCTGCGGGGCCAGCCGCCCGGCCGCCAGCACGACGGGCCGCCCGGCTGCGCCGATGTCGCGCCGGGCCCGGGCCACCGCCTCATCGGATGGCGGGGGCACGGGCAGTGCGGGCACGTTGAACTCGGCGACGCCGGCCGCGCCCCGGCGCCGCATCCGGTCGGCCAGGTCCGCTGACGCGCAGAGCACAGCGTCGGCGCGCCGGGCGCAGATCAGCTCGAGCAGGCCGAACACGGCCCGCCCGGCCCGGCCGGATGGCGGGGCGTTGTGCACGGTCACGACCAGCGCCGGACGGCCGCGCCGACCCGAGTGACCGGGTCGACCCGAGTGGCCGGGCCCTGCCGCGCCCGCCCGAGTTGCCGATGCGGCCGGAGTCGCCCCGTCGCACCGGCCGCAGGGCCAGCGCCGCGAACGCCCCGGCCCGCATGCCGTGCGCGTGCACCACGTCCGGCCGGGCCTGGCGTAGCAGCCGGCGCAGCCGGAGGAGCACGATCAGGTCGCGGGCGGGGCGGGGCCGGTCGGAGATCTCGGCCAGGTGGAACGGGATCCCCGGATCGTCGCGGTCGCCCGGCCAGGCGTCCGCGCCCGCGCGGAACGCGGGCTCGCGCTGGCCGGCCCGATGGCCAGGACGGGCAGCCCGGCCCGGCGACAGCCCTCGGCCAGCATGCCGGCGTGCCGGGCCGTGCCGCCGGAGGCGGTGCCCAGCACCACAGCGACGCTCGGCTCCCCCGTCCCGCTGCCCCCGCCCGGCTCTCCCAGCCGCCTGACCCGCCAGCCACCCAGCCCCCGCCTCGCCAGTCCGGGCCGTTCGGCCCGCTCACCTGGTCGCCGTCCGGCGGACGCGTCCGATGGCGGCGCGTAGCTCACCGCCGTCGAGCACGTAGGCCACGCCGCCGAAGACGGCCGCCGCGCAGGCGGCGGCCAGCGCCGCGGCCACCCCGTCCAGCACGAGCGGCGGCGAGTGCCGGCCCTGGGTCGCGAGCACGCCGACGGCGGCGCCGACGGCCGCCCCGGCGAGCCCGGCCGCCAGCCCGGCGAGGGTGGCCCTGGCCGTCGCGCGCAGGGCCGCGAGGCCCCGGACCCGGCGGACCGCGAGTACCAGGGCGACGGCCGCGATCGTGAAGCCGACCGTGTTGCCCAGGCCGAGGGCGGCCACGACCCAGCGCGGCGAGGCCAGGTGCACGAGCGCGATGTCGGCGCCGATCACCGCCAGCCAGCCGCCGACCATGGCTGCGGCGGGGATGGCGTTGCGGCCCGAGGCCAGTAGCACCCGCGACAGGCAGGCCATCAGCCCGTAGCCGATGAGGCCGGGCGCGAACGCGGCGAAGCCCAGGGCCAGTTCCAGGACCTGGCCGTGACCGGCGAATACGCGGGCGGCCGGGGTGGCCACTGCGGCCAGCAGTGCCGCGCCCAGGAACGACATCAGCAGCACGGCCCGGCTGGACCCGGCGGAGGTCTCGTCGAACTCGGTGCTGTCGCTGCCCGACAGGACCGGGAACGCGCTGATGACGATGGGTACGGCGAGCACGGCGTAGATGGACTCGAAGACCTGCCAGCCGTATCCGTACAGCACCACCGCGCCCTGGGTGGCGCTGCCGTTGGCCAGCCGGATCACCACCAGCAGCGCGGCGTCCTGGGCGATGAGCGCCGAGATGCCGTAGCCGGCCAGGCCCCTGGCCTGCCGGGCGACGCCCGCGGGAAACCGCAGCGTGGGCCGCAGCCGCAGCCGCAGCGCGATGGCGGGCACCAGCGCGGTGAGGGCCAGCGCGGCGACGCCCAGCGTGGTGCCGACCGACAGGATCAGTTCCGCGGAGACGGGCAGGCCGGCCACCTGCCGGCGGTGTCCCGCGGCGAACGGCACGAACAGCAGGTACGCCGCCATCACCACCAGGCTGGAGACGACCGGCGCCAGCGCGGGCGCGGTGAACCGGCGGTGGGCCTGGAGTATCCCGTACAGGGCCACGGCCAGCCCGTAGCAGAGCACCTGCGGCGCGAAAACCGTGATCATGCGGCTGGTCAGGGTGATCATGCTGGCGTGGCCGCAGTGCCCGGCCGGGTTGGCCGGGTTGAGCAGGGCGGCGATGGGGCCGGCCGCCACGGCGATGATCACGCTGACCGGAGCCAGGATGACTACGGTCCAGGTCAGCAGGGCCGAGGAGGTCTGGGTGACCTGCCGGGCGGCGGCCGGGTCGGTGCCCGCCCGCCGCGCGGACCGGGCCAGCACCGGCACCATGACGCTGGTCAGCGCGCCGCCCAGCACGATGTCGTAGATGATGTTGGGCACCTGGTTGGCGGTGGTGTACGCCGTGCCCAGGCAGTACGCCTGGACGGTGTGCGCGAACACCACCTGGCGGGCCAGGCCGAGCAGGCGCGCGCAGATGGTCAGCACCGCGATCAGCGCGGCGGCCCGGCCGATGCCGGCGCCGATGGCGGGGCGCGGTCGGGCGGCGCGCTCCGGGATGTCCTGGGTGACCGGCGGCGCGGGCTCGGTCACCGGGGCGGAGCGCTCGCCGGGGCTGTCGGCCCGGCCTGCGCGCCCGCTGCGGGGGCGCCGTCCGCCGCCTCGCCGGGCCGCGGGGACCCGTTGGCCCGGCTGGCCCGCCCGGCCACCCCGGTGCCGCGATGGCGGGCCGGGACGGGACGCCGGCCGAGCATGTCCAGCCAGCGCAGCGGGGCGGTGCGCTCGATGACCTTGCTGAAGCTGACCACCTCGCTGGCCGCGGTCAGGCCGACGACTGCGGCCAGGATCACCGCGCGGGCCGGACGGGGCAGCGCGCTGGCGGCGGCGGTACCCAGCAGCGCGCCGAGCGCGTTGGCCCCGGCGTCGCCGAGCATGGCCCGCTCGCCCAGGTCCTCGGCCAGCAGCGCGGCGGCCGCGCCGAGCGGGGCGGCCGCCGCCGTGCGGCCGCGCTCCGAGGTCGCGGCGAGCACGCCGCCGGTGCCTAGCGCGACCTTGATCGCCCGGCCGGGCCGCAGGTCGAACAGGTTCAGCAGGTTCGCGCCGCCCGCCACCAGGCCCGCGTTGATCACGAAATCAGCCGCGCCCAGCACCCGGCCCCCGCCCCCGCGGCCTTCGTCACCGCCGTCCCTGCCGTCCGGGCCGAGCAGGGCGCTGGCCGCCAGGCCCGCCGCGCCGATCCCGGCCAGCTTGACCGCCCCGGTGGTCAGCTCGCCGCGTCGGAGTGCGCCCAGGTGGCCGCGGAACCCGCGGCTGGACCCGCTGCCGGCCAGGTCGTCATACCCGCCCAGGGCCGCGGCGGCGGACCCGGCCACCAGCATGGCCGCGCGGTCCCGCCCGGTCAGGCCGCGGGCCGCCAGCGCTCCCGCCATGCCGCCGATGGCGACGGCGGGCCCTTCTAGCAGCGTGACCGGCTCGCCGCGGTGGTTGGTCCGGGACCAGGTGGCGTCGCCGCCCGGGGGACGCTGCCGGAGCGCGGCATAGGACAGCCCCGCAGCCGCCGCGGCCAGCGCCGCGGGGCGGATCGGAAGTCGGCTCATGTTGTCTTTCTCGCGTGGTGGGGGTCGGTCTTGCTGCTGGAGTTCTTGCTGCTGGGAGTCTTGCTGCCGGAGCTCTTGCCGCTGGAGTGCTTGGTGGTGGTCGTCGGGCTCGACGAGGCGGTCGGGCTCGACGACGGGGTCGGGGCCGGGCTCGGGGCCGCGCCAGGACCCACACCGTAGCTGGCCGGGGCGTGCCCGGTCATCAGGTCAGTGAGGGCCTGCACGGTCATGATCTCGCCACTGGACTGATCGGCGTTGTCCACCGTGGTCACCTTGGCCGCGCCGGAGACCACGGCGTCGATCGCGCTGCCAGGGCCCGATCCGGCCAGCGACCCGGCCAGCACGGTCCCGTGGCTCGCCGCCTGGAACTGCTCCGCCACCGCGATCAGGGCCAGGTTGGCCGGGCTGGAATCGTTGCTGGTGGGAGGCGTCGCCGGGGCCACCACGATGGCCAAGGTCGCGGTCGGCAGGCTCTTGGGGCTGGAGTTACTGGGCGTGCTGATGGTCAGATAGCCCTGCTGGCCGAACCCGCTGAGCACCGCCTGGCTCTGCGCTGAGGTCAGGCCGACGCCGTTCTTGGCCACCACCGCGGCCGCGATGACCTGCGCGGCCTCCTGCTGGCCGCCCACCGGGCCGGGGACGGGCTGGGTGGGCAGGGCCACCCCGGCGTCGGGGGCCTGGGCCTGGGCGACCTGGAGGAGGTTCTGCTCGGTGCTCTCACCGGAGCTGAAGAACTGCGACTGGAACGACAGCTGGCCGGTCACCGTGCCGCCGGCCTGCTTGACGGCCGCGGTCACCCCGCTCAGCACCTGGCCGTTGGCGCCCGGCGCGGTGACCAGCAGCACGCTCTGCCCGGCCAGCAGATGGCCAAGCAGCCGGCTGGCCGAGGCCCCGGCGAAGGTCTGGCCCGCGCTGATCTGCTGCTTGAGCGTCCCATTCTGCTTGGTCAGGCGGTTGTTGGCGTCAGTGACCCGGGTCGCGATCCTCTGCAGGGCCGCCTCGGTAGCCTGCGGCAGCAGGTTCGCCCCGATCGCCAGGCCGATGGCCAGGGCCAGGAAGACGGCGATAATCGAGACCAGGTGATATCGGAAATCGATCACTAGAAGAGTCCAGTTAGCCACAGCTTGACGTGGTTGAGGGGCACGCTCAGGTATTCCAGGTAAGTGTGGCCCAGAGGCAGGGACAACACCGCGACGACCAGGGTCACCAGCGCCGCGAGCGCGAGCATTACCAGCGCCCAGCCGGAGATCCGGCTCTTGTAGAGCCGGCTGACCCCTTTGGCGTCAACGATCTTGTCGGCCACGCGGATCCGGGTCAATACTGCGCTTGCCATTCCTGACCGGCCCTTGTCGAGGAACTCTACCAGCGAATATCGCATGCCGACCACGACGATGAGGGCCGCGCCGGCCTCGTCGGCCATGAGCACCGCGACGTCCTCGCTGGTGCCGCTGGCCGGGCAGGTCACCGACTCCAGGCCGAGGTCCTGCACCCGGGGCAGCCCTGGCGCGAAGCCGTTCGGGTAGGCGTGCACGACGATCTCGGCGCCGCAGTTCAGGGCCCGGTCGGAGACCGAGTCCATGTCGCCGACGATCAGGTCGGGCCGGTAGCCCGCGTCCAGCAGCGCGTTGGCGCCGCCGTCCACGCCGATCATGACCGGCTTGAACTCGCGGATGTAGGCATGCAGCGCCTTCAGGTCCTCGTCGTGCCGGTAGCCGCGCGCCACGACCAGCGCATGCCGGCCCTCCAGCCTGGTCCGCAGCGGCGGGATCCGGATGCCCTCGATGAGCAGCTCGGAGTCGCGGGTGATGTACTCCATGGTGTTGGCGACGAACGCCTTGAGCTGGGTGGCCAGCCCGTCCTTGGCGCTCTCCATGTTCGCGGCCACCGTCTGCGCCGTCTGGAGCGTGCCCTTGGCCACGATCGCTTCCCCGATATACAGGGTGTCCCCGTCCAGGCGCACGGCCTGGCCCTCGCGAAGCTGCTCGAAGAGCTCCGGGCCTGCGTCGTCGACCAGCGGGATGCCCGCCTCGATGAGCACCTGCGGGCCCAGGTTGGGATACCGGCCGCTGATGCTCGGCGCGGCATTGACCACGGCGGCGGCCTCGCACCTGAGCAGCGCCTCAGCGCTGACCCGGTCCAGGTCGGCGTGATCGATGATGGCCACGTCGCCCGGTCGCAGGCGCCGGGTCAGCGTCTTGGTCCGCCGATCCAGGCGAGCCGGTCCCGACACCCCGGGCAGGTCAACAGGCCTGGACCGGCGCGCTCCGGGCAAACTGCGGTTCGGCGCCTTCATCGGATAGCAAGTTTGCCAGATATCGCGCCATCGCAGGTCACAGCCTGCATATGGTCAGGCCCTGATCAGGCCCTGGTCAGGCTTGGCCAGGCTCAGTCCGGTCAGCCCGGCTCGCTCGGCGGCGGCCGCCGCGAGCAGCTCAGCCGCGTGCGCCCGGCCGTACTCGGAGTCCTCCAGCCCGGCCAGCATCCGGGACAGCTCCCGGAGCCGACCGTCGTCGTCCAGGCGCACGATGCCGCTGCTGACCACCGCGCCGGTGTCCGATTTCTCCACGACCAGGTGGGTATCGGCGAACGCCGCGACCTGCGGCAGGTGGGTGACCACGATCACCTGAGCCAGCCGGGCCAGCCGGGCCAGCCGGCGGCCGACCTCGACCGCCGCCTTGCCGCCCACCCCCGCGTCGACCTCGTCGAACACGAAGGTGGGCACCGGGTCGGCGCCGGCGAACACCACCTCGATAGCCAGCATGACCCGCGACAGCTCGCCGCCCGACGCGCCCTTGGCCAGCGGCAGCGCCGGGGAACCGGGGTGGGCCGCCAGCCGGACCTCCACCTCGTCGGCGCCGTGCGGCCCGAACTCGGCGCCCGGGGTCACGGCCACGGTCAGCCGGGCGTGCGGCATGGCCAGGGCGGCCAGCTCCGCGGTGACCGCCTCGGCGAACCGGGCAGCGGTCTGCGTCCGCGCCGCGGTCAGCTGCCCGGCCAGCTCGGCCACCTCCGCGGCCAGCGTCTCCTCGTCCTGGGCCAGGGCGGCGATCTTGTCATCGTCGTTGTCCAGCTCGCCGAGCCGGGCCGCCGCCGCCTTGGCCCAGCGCAGCACCGCGGCCAGGTCGCCGCCGGGCACCTCGGCGGTCCTGGATCCGGGCTCCCCGGATCCGGGCTCCCCGGCCTCGGCGGGCAAGTCGTCGCCGGCCGGCGACGCGCTGTCCCCCGGCACGGCCGATGGCACGCTGGCCCCGCCGACCGTCGCGGCGCCATAGGCCCGCACCAGCCGGGCCAGCTCGGCCCGGCGCTCCTGGACCGCGGCCAGCCGGGCCGGATCGGCCTCCACCGACTGCGCGTAGGAGGCCAGCTCGGTGGCCACGTCGGCGACCAGGTAGGCGGCCTCGGAGACCCGGCTCGCCAGCGCGGCCAGGTTGGGGTCGTGGTGCGCCGCCGCCTCCAGCGCCTGCTTGGCCGCGCCCAGCAGGGACACCACGTCGGCGGCCTCGTAGGACCCGCTGGACGGGTCGCCGAGCAGCGCCTCGTGGGCCGTCGTGGCCGCCGAGTGCAGCGCGTCGGCGTTGGACAGCCGGTCGTCCTCCTCGCGCAGCTCGAGGTCCTCGCCCTCGGCCGGGCTGGCCCGGTCGATCTCCTCCAGGCCGCGGCGCAGGTCCTCGGCCTCGCGAGCGCGCTCGCGGGCCTGGGTGGTCAGCTCGGTCAGCTCGGCCCGCACCTGCTGGTGCCGCCGGTAGGCCCGCTGGTACTGGCCCAGCAGGTCGGCGAATTCCGGCCCGCTGAACCGGTCCAGCGCCTCACGCTGCCGGCCGGGCCGCAGCAGCTGCTGCTGATCGGACTGGCCGTGCACGGCGACCAGGTCCTCGGCCAGGTAGGTCAGCAGGGACACCGGGACCGAGCGGCCCCCGGCTGTGGCCCTGGACCGGCCCTCGGCGCTGACCGTGCGGCCCAGCAGCAGCGTGCTGCCCTGGTCGTCCAGGTCCCCGCCCGCGTCCTCGACCTGCCGGGCCACCGGCCCGTCCGGGTCCACCCGCAACCGGCCCTCGACCGCCGCCCGGTCGGCACCCGGCCGGACCCTGGCCGGGTCGGCCCGGCCGCCGAACAGCAGGCCCAGGCCGGTCACGACCATCGTCTTGCCGGCGCCGGTCTCGCCGGTCACCACGTTGAAGCCGCCGGAGAACTCCAGCACGGCGTCGTCAATGACGCCGAGCCTGGTGATCCGCACTTCCTCAAGCATCGCCGCCAGGCTCCTCATCTTCCGCCCGGCCGGTAGTGTCCGGCCCGGCCATGCTCTCTCGGCTCGCGGCGCTCCGGCCGCGCCAGCCCGTCACCGGCAGCCCGAACTTCTCGACCAGCCGGTCGGTGAACGGCGCGCCCACCTGAGTGCCAGCGGTGCCGCTCCCCTCGGGTCGGCCCGCTGCGGCCTCGACCCGGCCGGGCTGGACGCGCAGCCGGGCCAGCAGCACCGGCCTGGTGCCGCGCCGGACCTCCACGCGGGTCCCGGGTGGCAAATCGACCTTACGTCGCCCATCGCACCACATAACAGCACCCGACGTCTCCGATAGCCCGCCGCCGGCCCGATCACCTCGGCCGCCAGCACCGAGCGCGGCGAGACCACCATCGGCCCGGCGAACAGGGCGTGCGCGCAGATCGGCACCATGAGCAGCGCCTCGACCTCGGGCCAGACCACCGGCCCGCCCGCCGAGAACGCGTAGGCGGTCGAGCCCGTCGGGGTGGCGAACACCACGCCGTCGCAGCCCCACCGCGACAGCGGCCGGCCGTCCACCTCGATGACCAGGTCGAGCATCCGCTCCCTGGCCGCCTTCTCCACGCTCGCCTCGTTCAGCGCCCAGGTGGTCGCGAGCACCTGGCCGTTGATCCGGACGGTGACGTCCACCGTCATCCGCTCCTCGACCGAGTACTCGCCCGCCAGCACCCGGTGCACGGCCTCCGACAGGTCTTCCGGCTCGGCCTCGGCCAGGAAGCCGATCCGGCCCAGATTTACTCCCAGCAACGGGACCCCGGCACCCCTGGCTAGCTCCGCGGCCCTGAGCAGGGTGCCGTCGCCGCCGATGACCAGGACCATTTCCGTCCCGGCCGCCGCGGCAGGCGACACGGGCACCACGGTGGCCGACGCGCAGCCCAGCTCGGCCGCCTCCGGCTCCAGCACGCGGACGGCCACCCCGGCCCCGGTCAGCCGGGACACGACCACCCGCGCGATGCGCCGCGCGGCCTCCCGCCCGGTGTGGGCCACCAGCAGCATGGTCCGCCCACCCGCCTCCTCTGCCCCCGTCACTGCGGCCCCGCCTCGATGGCCTGCCGCAGCGCCGCCTCGTCCAGCGGGGGCGCCCCGCGGCGCAGCCACAGGAAGTACTCCACGTTCCCCGACGGCCCCGGCAGCGGGCTCGGCGTGATCCCGGCCACGCCCAGGCCCAGGCCGGCCGCGGCCGCCGCCACCCCGGCCACCGCGGACTGCCGCAGCGCGGGATCCCGGACCACGCCCCCCGGCCCCACGTTGCCCTTGCCCACCTCGAACTGCGGCTTGACCATCAGCACGAAGTCCGCGTCCGGCGCCGCGCAGGCCACCAGGGCAGGCAGCACCAGGGTCAGCGAGATGAACGAGAGGTCGGCCGTGACCACGCCGGGCGCCGGCGCGACCTGCTCCGGCCGCAGGCCGCGCACGTTCACCCGGTCCAGCACCGTGACCCGCGGGTCGTTGCGCAGCGACCAGGCCAGCTGGCCATAGCCGACGTCCACCGCGACGACCTCGGCCGCCCCGGCGCCCAGCAGCACGTCGGTGAAGCCGCCCGTCGACGCGCCCGCGTCCAGGCAGCGCCGGCCGGCCACGCTCAGGCCGCCGAACGCCGCCAGCGCGCCGGCCAGCTTGTGCCCGCCGCGCGACACGTAGCCGGGCTCGGTCTCCTCCTGCCGGACCGTGATCGCCGCGTCCACGGCCACCTGAGTGGCCGCCTTGGCCGCGGCCGACCCGCCCACCTCCACGCGTCCCGCCGCGATCAGCTCCGCGGCCTGGTCGCGCGACCGGGCCAGGCCGCGCCGGACCAGCTCGGCGTCCAGCCGCAGCCTCCTGCTCATCCTGGTGCTCAATCCCGTCGCTGCCAGCTCGCTCAGCCGCGATCCCGCCCCGCGGGGCCAGGCAGCGGCCGGGAGCCGAGCTCGCCCAGTACCTCGCTCAGCTGAGCCTGGACATGCTCGAAAATAGCCGGATGCTCAGTCACCGGCAGCTCGGTCAGCTCGTCGAGCCCGCTCAGGGCGGCGTCGACCCTGGCCTCGCCAGTCTCTGGCCGCGGTACGGCCAGCGGGCGCTCGCGCGCGTTATCGTCCTCCATCACTGCCTTTCGGTGAACCAGCGGACGGGCTCGTGGCGGAGGTCCACTCACCCTGTCAGGAACGCTACCGTCCGATGACGCCAGAACGCTGCATCCGGCGCATCCCGGGTATCTCGCGTGGCCCGTGTATCCCCTGGGCGAAGGACAATGACCATGAGAGCGAGGACAGACGATGGCGACAGCCGAAGAGTGCCGGGCCGCGCTGGACAGCCTGATCGGGCGCATCGCGCACCTGGACGCCGAGCGCCGCTCGGCGTACCTGGCCGACCGGACGCTGAGCTGCCGCGTCCCTGACCTGGGCCTGACGTTCGTAACGCGGATCACCACCGACGGCGCGGACCCCGTCACCGAGGCTGCCAACGGCGCCGCGCCCGCCCAGGTGCGGTTCACCGCCAAGAGCGATGACGTGGTGGCGATAGCCGCTGATCCCGGCAGCTTCGCCAGGGCCTGGCTGACCGGCCGGCTGAAAGTCGAGGGCAACGTGTTCGACCTGCTGCGGCTGCGAAAGCTGATGTAGCCGGATAACTCGCCCATACCGAAAAGCCTCCCAGCAGCATCCGACAGACCCGCACGCTCTCTTGCCGCTCACCAGCCGTCCGACGCTTGCCGCTCACCGGCGTCCGACGCCTCTTGCTGTTATCAGTTTTCTTGCTGTTATCAGGCGGCGTCACGCAGGCATCGCAGCGACTGGCGGGAGGGACCGCGCGCGGCCGGCGGCCAGTGCAGCCCGGATCTCGGCGGCGACCTGCTTGCCCTCTGACTTGATCTGGCTCGGCGAGTAGTGCAGGACGATGATGCCGTGCGAGCTCATCCGGGCGTGCCGGGCCATGGTCTGCTCCCACTCCGCCGGGGACAGGTGCCATTGCCGCGAGTCCACCTCGACGGCCACCCCGGCGTCGGGCCACCAGGCGTCCGGGCTGGCCAGGAACTTCCCGTTCGCGTACAGGCGCGGGTTCAGCAACGGCACGGGCAGCCGCGCCCGCCGGATCAGCCGCAGCAGATCAGCTTCGGCCGCCGACCTGACCCCGTCGGCCACCTCCGCCAATGCCCGCCGCAGCCCGGCCGACCCCCTGATCGGGCCGCGCCCGAGTTCCTCGGCTAACTGCCAGATGTGTATCTTCCCCCGCTGTACCCCAGCCGCGACTACGGCCCGGATCTCGGCGGGATCGGCTAACTGGCGGACGGTGTCGGCCACGGCCCGCGTCGGTGGCGCATAGCTAACGGCCCCGTCCCCGAAGGCCACGCTCGGCTCGCGCCCGGTCCGGTGCAGCCGCGCGAATGCGACGCTTTGCCGGCGGCACGCTGACCCCACCAGCACGTCAACGAAGTCTCCGGGTTCGGCGGCGAGTCCATGCCAGGCCAGCGCCGCCGGGCCGGTCACGGCCATGCCCGGCCCGGCGTAGAGGTAAGCCGCGGCCGCCCGCTGCCGAGCCGTCAGCTCGCCGCGATGGGTCAGGTAGACGCCAGGCAGCACTACCTGCCATGGCCCGTCGGGCCGGATGCGGTGTCGCAGCGCGGGCTTGGTCATGGAGCAACATAAGGCCTGCTCGCGCCGGACCAGGCCGTGCTGACGGGCTAGCAGGCCGGCTAACGCCACGGTGTCAAAAGCTGACAACTTCCCCATAGCGCACATGCTGACAGCACCCTCCGACAGACGCGCCGAAAGCTGGCTCTGCACTGCGGCCGGACCCGCATCGCGCCCCGTACGCCCTCCGCCAGCGTCATGGTTGGGCCTCTGGTGCTGCTCTAGCATCACCAGAGGGCCAACCATGCTGCTCGAACCGGCACCAAGATCCACGCCAGCCGCTATGCGTGGTTCAGCGGAGGCGTTTGATGCTGATGGCGCGCCTGGGTGAGCCAGGCGACAGCGGCCGTTGGGAATGTGTGTGGCCGGTGGCGGCGCTGGGGCTACGGGGGCCGCAGCAGCGCGCCAGGAGGGGCCGGCAGCGGCGCTGGGGTTACGGGGACCGCAGCGGCCCGCCGGAAGGCCCGGCCCCGCCGTCCCCGGCCGGAGTCGGGCGGCATCGAGCGCCCGGCGGGATACTGGGGCGGTGACGGCGCTGATTCCGCGGGAGCGGGCTGAGGTCGCGCCCGGGGCGGTGCACGTACCGGGGTGGCTCGGGCTTGACCAGCGACGAGAACTGGTCGCGGCAAGCCGGGAGTGGGCCCGGCCGCCGGCCGGGATGCGGGCGACCCGGCTGCCCAGCGGGGGCGTGATGTCGGTGCGGACGGTGTGCCTGGGCTGGCACTGGGTGCCGTACCGGTACTCGCGCACGGCGGACGACGTGGACGGGGCGCCGGTCAAGCCGTTCCCCGGCTGGCTCGGCGAGCTGGGCCGGCGGGCCGTCGCGGACGCCTACCAGGACGAGGCGGCCGGGCGCGAGTACCAGCCGGACGTGGCCCTGATCAACTTCTACGACGGCGAGGCCCGGATGGGCATGCACGCGGACCGGGAGGAACGCAGCCCGGCCCCGGTGGTGTCGGTCAGCCTGGGCGCGGCCTGCGTGTTCCGGTTCGGCAACACCAGCAGCCGGAACCGGCCGTGGACCGACGTGCGGCTGGAGTCGGGCGACCTGTTCGTGTTCGGCGGGCCGTCGCGGCTGGCCTATCACGGCGTGCCCCGGACGATTCCCGGCACCGGCGACCCGGACGCCGGGCTGCCGTCGGGCCGGCTGAACATCACGCTGCGCGAGTCCGGCCTGACCTGACGCCCGCCGGGGCCGCGCTGACCCCGCCAGACCGACCAGCCACGCGCACACCGGGCCAGGCTGACGGCGGCGGGTGGCATGCTGGCGGGGTGCCCGAGGGTGACGTGGTCTGGCGGGCGGCGCGGCAGCTGCAGGACGCGCTGGCCGGGCAGGTGCTGACCAGCAGCGACTTTCGCGTCCCCCGGTACGCGACGACCGACCTGACCGGGCGGCGGGTGATCGAGGCGGTGGCCCGCGGCAAGCACCTGCTGACCCGGGTGGACGGCGGCGTCACCGTGCACACGCACCTGCGCATGGACGGATCGTGGCGGATCCGCCCGGCGGGCGGCTACCCGCCGCGCGACCACCGGGTCCGGCTGATCCTGGCCAACGAGCGGTGGCAGGCCATCGGCTTCCAGCTCGGCGTGGTCGAGGTGCTGGCCACGGCGCGGGAGGACCGGGCGGTCGGGCATCTGGGCCCGGACCTGCTGGGGCCCGACTGGGACGCCGACGAGGCGGTCCGCCGCCTGCGGGCGGCGCCGGACCGGCCGGCGGGCGAGGCGCTGATGGACCAGCGCAACCTGGCCGGCATCGGGAACCTGTACAAGGCCGAGACGCTGTTCCTGCGCGGGATCAGCCCGTGGCGGCCGGTGGGCGGCATCGACGACCTGCCGGGGATGGTCGAGCTGGCCCGCAAGCTGCTGGACGCGAACAAGGAGCGGATCGGCCAGGTCACCACGGGCAACCCGGCCCGCGGCGCGCAGACCTGGGTCTACGGCCGGGCCGGCGGCCCTGCCGCCGTTGCGGCACGCTGATCCGCAAGGCCGATCAGGGACCGGTGGTCCAGGAGCGGGTCACGTTCTGGTGCCCGGCCTGCCAGCCTGCCTGACACACCCGCGCCGGGCCGGACTCAGCAACCGGACCCAGCAACCGGACCCAGCTGGCATAACGTTCATGCGTGACCAGCATCCCCGAGGCCACCGACGTCGTCCTGGCCGCCCGCGACATCGACCTGGTCCGCGATGACCGCCTGATCCTGAGCCAGGTCAGCGTCACCGTCCGGGCCGGCCAGCACTGGGCCCTGCTGGGCCCGAACGGGGCGGGCAAGAGCACGCTGCTGCGCATCTGCGCCACCTACGCCCACCCCAGCCGGGGCCAGATCGACATCCTCGGGCACCGGCTGGGCCGGGTGAACGTGTTCGAGCTGCGGCCGATGATCGGCTACGTCACCTTCCACCACCCGCTGGCCTCGGCGCGTACCGTGCGCGAGGTCGTGCTGACCGGCGCCACCGGCACCATCGAGATCGCCGCGCGGTGGCAGCCCGGCCCGGCCGAGCTGGCCAGGGCCGACGAGCTGGTCGCGCTGCTGGGCCTGGGCCGGCTGGCCGGCCGCCGCTGGCCCGTGCTGTCCCAGGGCGAGCGCGGCCGGACGCTGATCGCCCGCGCGCTGATGTCCCGGCCGCGGCTGCTGCTGCTGGACGAGCCGTCCGCCGGGCTGGACATCGGCGGCCGCGAGCAGCTCCTGGAGAGCCTGGACGAGCTGCGCGGCCAGCATCCGGACCTGGCCAGCGTGCTGGTCACCCACCACCTCGAGGAGCTGCCCGCCAGCACCTCGCACGCGCTGCTGCTGCGCGACGGCCGGGTGCTGGCCGCCGGGCCCGCCGACGACGTGCTCACCACCGAGCTGGTCAGCACCTGCTTCGACTACCCGATCGCCATCGCCCGGCACGCCGGCCGCTGGGCCTCGGTCGCGGCCCACTAGCAGACCCCGCCCGCCGGGCCTCAGATCACACCCGCCATCCCTAACAAAAGCCGTCAGAGGCCGAGCCCCTGCACCGCACTGGCCGCCGCTTCCGGGCTGACCCCGGCGCCCGACCAGGCCGCCGCGCACAGCACGCGCAGCCCGTCCACCGCATCCCCCGAACCAGACAGCTCCAGCTTGCCCCCGTCCCCCGTCGGCCGCGCCGTCCACCCGCCGCACGCGAAGGCGCCGTCCCCGGCCGGGCTCACCTCCGGCTGGCTGGTCAGCAGGCCGCCCAGGTCGCGGGCCAGGTAGGTGGGCCGCTGCGACGGCGGGGCCAGCACCGCGTCGGCCGGCGAGCTGACCCCGGTCAGCACCAGCAGGCTGTCGGCCCCGTTGCGGACCCCGCCCTCGATGTCGGTGTCCAGCCGGTCGCCCACGACCAGCGGCCGGGCCGCCCCGGTGCGCTGCACCGCCTCGGCGTGCAGCGGCGCCGCGGGCTTGCCCGCCACCTCGGGCTGCTGCCCGGTCGCCACGACCAGCACCTGGACCAGCGAGCCGTTGCCCGGCTGGAGGCCGCGCTGGGTCGGCAGGGTCGGGTCCACGTTGGTCGCCACAAAGCTGGCCCCGGCCCGCAGGGCCAGGGCCGCCTCGGTGAGCAGGCCGTAGTTCAGGTCCGGCGTGTAGCCCTGGACCACGGCCAGCGGGTGCTCGGCGGCCACCGACACCGGCCGCAGGCCCCGCTCGCGCAGCGCGATGCGCAGCGCGTTGGCGCCGACGACCAGGACCGCCGACCCGGCCGGCAGCTGCTCGGCCAGCAGCCGCGCCGCGGCCTGGGCCGAGGTCACCACGTCGCTGGCGGCCGCGGCCACGCCCATGCCGCTGATCTGGGCCGCGATGGCCGACGGGGAGCGCGAGGCGTTGTTGGTCACGTAGGCCAGCCGCATGCCGCGGGCGGCCGCCTGGCTGAGCGCCTCGGCCGCGCCGGGGACGGCCTTGCCGCCCAGGTAGACCACGCCGTCCAGGTCCAGCAGCGCGGCGTCGTAGGCCTGGCAGAGCGGCTCCGTGCTGGCGCCCGGCATGGTCCGCGCGGGGGCACTGCCGACCGCCGGGCCCCCGTCGGCCCGGGCCACTTTGTTATAGGTCAATCGGAGGATTCCTCCCTGAGCCGGTTCCGAGCGTTTAGTGTCGCACGGACGCTGCGCAGGGCCTCGGTGTAGTGGCGCAGGTTGGGGCGCATGGCGGCGGCCAGGGCCAGGTGCTCCGCCGCCGCGAGGTGGTCGCCGGTGCGGGCCAGGGCCAGGCCCAGCCCGAACTGGGCGTAGTCGTCGGTGGGGCTGGCCTCGACGATGCGGCGGAAGTTGGCCGCGGCGTCGGCGTACCAGCCCGCGTCGAACTGGGCCCGGGCCAGGGCCTCGAGCACGCTGCGGGACTGCGGCTCGGCCGCCGCGGCCCGCTCGAGCACCTGGGCGGCCGCCGCTGCGCTGCCGCTCTCGAGCAGGCTCAGGCCCCGCCGGTAGAGCTGATAAGCATCGCCGCCGTCCGAGGTTTCCGCAGCCTCCCGCGTCCAGCGGGAATCGTGGCCGCCGTCTGATCCTTCTGACATACGTGCAGATCCTTCCGTCCGGCCACCGGCCATCCGACCGAGGCGCGACCGGCCTCGTCCTGACGCCGTTTCGGGGCGTCCGTTACGTTGAGGCGCGGGTAAGCGGGCTCGCCGAGGTCACCTCTCCACCGTACGACGTCATCGCCAGCGAGAACGAGGACCAGTTGCTGGCCGCCGACCCGCACAACGTGGTCCGGATCATCCGGCCCCGGCACCCGGCCGGCCAGCCGGGCAGCTCCGGGGACGACGCCGCGGCGGACCTGCGGCAGTGGCTGGCCGACGGGATACTGGTGCCCGACGCCGAGCCCGCCTTGTACGTGTACGAGCAGTTTTCGGCCGGTCTGGACGGCCAGCCGGACCGGCTGCAGCGCGGCCTGATCGGCGCGGTGGAGCTGGTCCCCCGCGAGGCCGGCATCGTGCAGCCGCACGAGGCCGTGGCGCCGGGCCCGGTGGCCGGGCGGCTGGCGCTGATGGAGGCCACCCAGGCCAACCTGGAGCCGATCTTCCTGCTCTACGACGGCCACGCGGGCACCAGCGGCTCCGGCCCCAGCGCCGCCACCCGGATCGTGACGCAGACCGCCCGGCACCGGCCGCCGCTGGCGCAGGCCAGGACCGCGGACGGCATCCGGCACCGGCTGTGGGCCATCACCGACCCCGCCGAGCTGGCGGAGATCGCCGCCGACCTGGCCCCCAGGACGGCGCTGATCGCCGACGGGCACCACCGCTACGCCGCCTACCTGGAGCTTCAGCAGCGCCGTCAGGCGGCCGGCGACGGCGCCGGGCCGTGGGACTTCGGCCTGGCCCTGCTGGTCGACTCGGCCGCCTACCCGCCCGAGCTGGGCGCCATCCACCGGGTCATCCCCGGCCTGGCCGCCCGCCGGGCGGCCGAGCTGGCCGAGAGCGCGTTCGCCGTGCGCGAGATCGCCGGCGGGACCAAGGACATCCCGGCCGTGCTCGACGAGCTGGCCGCCGCCGGGCGGGACGGCGTCGCGTTCGTGGTCGCCGGGGACGGCCAGGCCTGGCTGCTGACCCACCCCGACCCGGCCCAGCTGGCCGCGGCCATGGCCGGCCAGCCCGCCGAGCCGTGGCGGCACCTGCCGGGGGCGGTGCTCCAGGACCTGCTGATGGACCGCCTGTGGCAGGTCCGCGACGACGAGGCCACGGTCAGCGTGGAGCACGACCCCGCCGGCGCCCTCCGGGCCGCCGACGAGGCGCCGGGCCGCACCGCCGTGCTGGCCTCGCCGATGTCCGCGGCCGACGTGTACGCGGTCGCCGCCCAGGAGCGGATAGTTCCGCGCAAATCGACCTCGTTCGGGCCCAAGCCGCGGTCCGGGATCGTCATCCGGACGTTCGCTGACAGCTGAACCGGTGGCGATACCACTCCGTTTGATGCAAACGACTGCGCCTGCGGCCTAACGCCGCCTTCCAGACGCAATAGCCCCGATAGCCGGAATGACCCGCTCCCGGCGCCGGCCGGGACCGGGCCTGAGATCATGCCGTCATGATGGACGCGAACGACGTGATCACCGACCTGGGCCACCAGGTGTTCCAGATCGACACCCGGATGGCCGGGTACGACGGGATCACCGCCGGCTACCTGATCCGCGGCGACCGCCCGTGCCTGGTCGAGACCGGGACCGCGCCGTCCGCCCCGCTGGTCGCCGGCGCCCTGGCCGCGCTCGGCGTCGGGCCGCGGGACCTGGCCACGGTCGTGGTCACGCACATCCACCTCGACCACGCCGGCGGCACCGGCGACATCGCGCAGATGTTCCCCGAGGCGGAGGTCGTGGTGCACGAGCTCGGCGCCCGGCACCTGGCCGACCCGTCCCGGCTGATGGCCAGCGCCCGCCGCGTCTACGGCGACGAGCTGGACGGCCTGTTCGGCGCGCTGGCGCCGACCCCGGCCGAGCGCATCCGCGCCGTCGAGCGCACTGGCGTCGTTGACCTCGGCGGCGGCCGCCAGCTGGAGAGCCACTACTCCCCTGGCCACGCCCGGCATCACGTCGGCCTCATCGACTCGCTCAGCGGCGACCTGTACGTCGGCGACGCCGCCGGCATCTACCTCCAGGAGACCGGCGACATGCGGCCCGCCACGCCGCCGCCCGACTTCGACCTCGACGTCGCCCTGGCCTCGCTGCGCACCTTCGCCGGCCTGCGGCCCGCCCGGCTGCTGTTCAGCCACTTCGGGCCGGTCACCGCCGTCGAGGAGACCCTGGACCGGTCCGCCGCCGAGATCAGCCTGTGGGTCGACGAGACCCGCCGGGCGCGCCGGGCCGGGATGGACCTCGACCACGCCGCGGCCATGGTCGCCGAGCGCGTCCGCGACCGCTACGCCGCCCTGGCCCCCGGCGCCGACCCCGCGATCGCCGAGAAGGCCGAGCGGATCAGCGGCACCGCCGCCAACGTGGCCGGCATCATGCACTGGCTGGACCAGGCCGAGCAGGCCTAGGCGCTCGGCCGGACCGGGGCACGCCGGCGGCACCGCCCTGGTCGCGGCAGCCCTGGTCGCGGCCGCCCTGGTCGCGGCTCCGCGGAGGCTGACGCGGGTCCGGGCCCGCCGGGCGTCACGGCCCGGCTGGCTTGTCCTCGCCATCCTCGTCGGGCCCGTCTTCGCCGTCTTCGTCTTCGTCGTCGCCCGGCTCGTCCGGCTTGTCCGGCTTGTCCGGCTTCTCAGGCCGTCCAGGGCGGCAAGGTCGTCCGCATTCTCGAGGTCGGCGTCGTCCTCGTCGTCCTCGGCGTTGTCCTCGTCGGCGTTGTCCTCGTCCTCGGCGTCGTCCGCCTCATCCGTCTCGTCGGGCTCGTCTGAGCCGTCGAGGTCGTCTGCCGCGTCGAGCTCCTCGTCTTCGTCGTCCGGATCGTCCTCGTCAGGCTCGCCGGACTCCTTCAGGTCCTCGAGGTCGTCCGCATCGTCGGGGTCGTCGTCCTCATCGAGGTCGTCGTCCTCGGCGTCGTCATCGTCGGACTCGTCCGCCTCATCCAGAAGGTCATCCGCCTCGTCGGCGTCGTCCTCGGCGTCCAGGTCCTCGAACAGCACCTGGTCCAGCTCGTCCACGCGCTCCGCCGCGTCCGTCTCCCCGGCCGGGTCCGCCGCCGCGGCGCGACCGAACCAGGCCCTGGCCTCTTCGTCTCGCCCCGCCTCAACCAGCGCGTCCGCGAAGGCGTAGAGCAGGCGCGCGTTGGCCGTCCGGCCCCGTCGCTCGTTGAGCTCCGGGACCTGCAGGGCCACCACGGCCGCCTCCGGCAGGCCCTGGTCGCGCCGGATGCCTGACTCCACGATCAGCAGTTCCAGCTGGGTCGCCCGGTCCGCTGCCCGCGCCTCGGGCCCGGTCACGATGTCCAGGGCGCGGTCCATCCGCCCCAGCGCTCGCTCCGAGTCGGCCATCAGCGGCAGGTAGCTGCTTCGCCCCGTCAGCCGCTTGGCCGCCCGGAGCTCGGCCAGCGCGTCCTGCCACTTGCCCGCCTGGTAGGCGGCGATGGCGGCTGTCTCCCGGACGATCCCGACTCGAGCGGCCAGGCCGCGCGCCGCCCGCGCGTAGTCGTAGGCCCGCTCGGGGTCCTCTTCCCGCCCGGCCGCGACCAGGTACCGAGCCACCGCATCGGCCAGGTCGCCCGGCAGCGTGCGCAGCTCCGCCGCGGCCTCCGGGTCCAGCTGATCAGCGGTGACGTCGCCGGGCACGCGCAACTGGCGGTCCTCGGCGTCGCGCGGGCCACTTTCATTACGAGCCTGTCTCGTATCGGAACGACGGTCGTCCCCCGGCCCGCCCCGGCCCGGCCCGGATCGGGCCGCGCCCGGCCGGCTGCGGTCATATCCGCCCCGGCCCGAGCCACCCCGGTCAGACGAGCCTCTGCGGTCAGACGAGCCACTGCGGTCAAATCCGCCCCGGCTCGGCCTGGAGCCGCCGTCAGCGCTGCCCCGGCCACGGTCGTACCGGTCGCCGCCGGGCCGTTCGCCCCTGGACTGGTCGCTGCCGTACCGGCCGGCGCCGCGCCCATCGCGGCCCGTTCCCGGCCCGTCATGGCCGCCCTGGTAGCCGCCGGGCCGCCCGGAACCGGAGCCACTCCGGCCCGGTCCGCCCGTACGCTCACCGGCCTGTACGCTCGCCGCCCGTACGCTCACCGCCTGCGCGGTCGCCACCCGCACCACGCGACCCGGCGTATCCGCGAGGACCGTCTGAGCCTGGCCGACCACCCGAAGCCCGCGAGTCACTCCAGCCGCCGCCCGGTCCGTCCGAGCTGCCACGGCCCGAGTCTCCGTACCGGCCCGGCCGCTCCCGGTTGTCCGATCCCGGCCTTCCAGCCGGGCCCGAGGACCGGCCCGGCTGATCGCGCCGGTCAGCACCCGCGCCATACCGATCGCGGCTCGACGGCCGACGCTCGCCGCCAGGTCCGCTGGACCGCCCATCGCCATACCGATCACGGCCCGCCCCGTACGGACGGCCGCTAGCGGGGCGCTCGCCCCGCCCATCGCCCGGCCGGTCGCGGCGGTCGCCACCGGGCCGGTCATACTGACCGCGGCCCGATGCGCCTGCCCGCTCGCCGCCGGGCCGGTCTCCGGACCGGCCCTGGCGGTCAGTGCCGGTCCGCTGAAAGTCGTTGCGGTCCGATCCCGTGCGCCGGTCGCCGCCGGGCCGGTCTCCCGACCGGTCCTGTCGGTCACCACCCGGTCTCGCAAAGCCGCCGCGGTCCGGTCCCTCGCGCCGCCCGCCGGGCGACCGATCGTCAGACCGGTCCCGGCGGTCACCGCCAGGCCCGGCAGAGCGATCACGGCCCGGCTCGCCATACCGCTCACCGCCCGCACGACTGCCATATCGGTCCTGGCGGTCACCGCCAGCCCTCTGAAAGCCGCCACGGTCCGATCCCGTGCGCCGGTCGCCGCCGGGCCGGTCTCCGGTCCGGCCCTGGCGGTCGCCGCCAGATCCGCCGAAGCGATCACGGCCCGCCCCGCCGCGGCGATCGCCGCTGGGGCGATCGCCAGACCCGCCGGGCCGGTCGAAGCCACCGCGGCTCGATCCCCCGCGACGGTCGCTGCTCGAACGATCGTCAAACCCGCCCCGGCGGTCACCGCGCGGGCCGTCATCCTGGCTGCGATCCGTCTGGCCGCGATCCGCCGGCTGCGGTCCGGCCGGTCCTGACCGTCGCGGCTCCGGTGCTCGCCACGGTCGTCGCCGAAGCGGTTGCCTCCCGACCCGTAGCCGCGGCCACGGCTGTAGCCCTCTCCGCCGTCGGGGCCTGCTGAACCTCGCGCACCCGACCTGGCAGGCCCGCCTGGCCGGGTAGTTCCGCTGGGGCGCCCCGCACTGGCCCCAGGCCGTCCTGAGCTCGCCTGGCGAGCGCCACGGGGAGCGGAGTAGCCGCCGCCTCGCTCGGCGCGGCCTTCGCCGTCCGAGCCGCCGCTGAACCTGTCCCGCTGACCGCCGCGCTCCGAGTTGTCGTCGCCGTCCCGGTAGCTCCGTCCGGTCCCGGAACCGCCCGTGCCGCGATAGCCAGCACCGCCGGACCCGCGATAGGCGCCCGCGCTCGAACCGCGATAGCTACCCGAGCCGCGGCCGGCCGAGAACCCGCGCGAACTGGTTCCGCCGGAGCCTGAACCGCCTGATCTGCCTGATCCGCCAGATCCTGAGCCGCCGGAGCTTGATCCACCGGAGCCTGATCGGCCAGAACCTGATCCGCCGGGGCCTGAGCTGCCCGAGCGGCGGTAACCTCCGTCGGCGGCCTGGCCGCCCGAGCGGGAGCCCGCGTCGTTCTGGCCACGGCTCCAGCGGCCGGCCGCGCCGCCTCGGTCGCTGCCCGTGCCGGGCCGATATCGGGGGCCAGCTCCGGACGCTGCCCGGCCGCCAGCCGCCGTTCCCGGCTTGCGACCGGATCCCTCACGGCCCGAACGGCTGGCCGGCGAGCCCGAGCCCGCAGGCCCGCGCGCCTTCCCCACGATTCCTCCAACGTGACCCTGACCGGCGTCGTGAATCGAGCCGGCGTAGCTGATGCTGGCGGCCGGGTGCCACCACCACCGCGGCCCCGCGTTTCTGCGCGCATGCCAAAACGCGCTGAGGGCCACTACCTAACAAGGTAACGGCCCTCAGCGGGAAGATGTCCGGCGGCGTCCTACTCTCCCACGCGGCTTCCCACGCAGTACCATCGGCGCTGAAGGGCTTAACTTCCGGGTTCGGAATGGGACCGGGTGTTTCCCCTTCGCCATAGCCACCGAAACTCTATGGAGATGTCGACGATCCGCGGTCTACGGTCTCCCGCAGATCACGGACCCGACCGCATCTCGAGAACCGCACAGTGGACGCTTGCAAGAATAAGAGTAGAAGCCAAGCCACTCGGCCTATTAGTACCGGTCAGCTACACACGTCACCGTGCTTCCACCTCCGGCCTATCAACCCAGTCGTCTACTGGGGGCCTTACCAGGTTAACCCTGAGGGAGTCCTCATCTTGAGGCGAGCTTCCCGCTTAGATGCTTTCAGCGGTTATCCCTTCCAAACGTAGCAAACCAGCCGTGCTCCTGGCGGAACAACTGGCACACCAGAGGTTTGTCCGTCCCGGTCCTCTCGTACTAGGGACAGCCCCTCTCAAGACTCCTACGCGCGCAGCGGATAGGGACCGAACTGTCTCACGACGTTCTAAACCCAGCTCGCGTGCCGCTTTAATGGGCGAACAGCCCAACCCTTGGGACCTACTCCGGCCCCAGGATGCGACGAGCCGACATCGAGGTGCCAAACCATCCCGTCGATATGGACTCTTGGGGAAGATCAGCCTGTTATCCCCGGGGTACCTTTTAGCCGTTTAGCGACGGCGCTTCCACATGCCACCGCCGGATCACTAGTCCCAGCTTTCGCTCCTGTTCGACATGTCTGTCTCACAGTCAAGCACCCTTGTGCACTTACACTCGACACCTGATTGCCAACCAGGCTGAGGGTACCTTTGGGCGCCTCCGTTACCTTTTAGGAGGCAACCGCCCCAGTTAAACTACCCACCAGACACTGTCCCTGATCCGGATAACGGACCTAGGTTAGACATCCAGAACGACCAGAGTGGTATTTCACCGTTGACTCCACGAAGACTAGCGTCTCCGCTTCACAGTCTCCCACCTATCCTACACAAGACGTCCCAAACACCAATGTCAAGCTGCAGTGAAGGTCCCGGGGTCTTTCCGTCCTGCTGCGCGTAACGAGCATCTTTACTCGTAGTGCAATTTCGCCGGGTCTGTGGTTGAGACAGTGGGAAAGTCGTTACGCCATTCGTGCAGGTCGGAACTTACCCGACAAGGAATTTCGCTACCTTAGGATGGTTATAGTTACCACCGCCGTTTACTGGCGCTTAAGTTCAGAGCTTCGCAACCCGAAGGCCACTAACCCCTCCCCTTAACGTTCCAGCACCGGGCAGGCGTCAGTCCGTATACGTCGTCTTGCGACTTAGCACGGACCTGTGTTTTTAGTAAACAGTCGCTTTCCCCTGGTATCTGCGGCCACATCCAGCTCAGAGAGCAAGTCTCATCACCAGACGTGGCTCCCCTTCTCCCAAAGTTACGGGGATAATTTGCCTAGTTCCTTAACCACAGTTCACCCGATCGCCTTGGTATTCTCTACCTGACCACCTGAGTCGGTTTAGGGTACGGGCCGCCTAAACACTCACCGCGAGGCTTTTCTTGGCAGCATGGGATTACTCACTTCGCCTAACTCGGCTCGGCATCAGGTCTCAGGCTCATGATGTGCGGATTTGCCTACACATCGCCCTACACCTTTACCCCGGGACGTCCAACACCCGGTAGAGCTACCCTCCTGCGTCACCCCTTCGGCTTGCCTACTACCAGTCTGGTTCGCGGGCTCAGCCGACTCGTCCCGAAGGATCTGTCAGCGTCACGCGCTTAGCATCGCCAGATTCGGCATGGGCG
>CAWGHW010000007.1:0-344220 GCA_963822485.1 uncultured Actinomycetota bacterium | reverse complement strand
GGCGGGCAGGAGCAACACGGGGTAGCCGCGCTGGGCGGTGAAGAGGGCCACGATCCGCAGCCGCGTGACGGTGTTGTCGCCGAACCGCAGCATCACGGTGTCGCCCACCTTCTGGCCGCTCTTGGCCCAGCTGGCAGGGATGGCGATGGTGTCCCCGGACAGGCGGGCAAGGCTGCCGCTGGTCACCTGATAGCTGGCGACCCGGCTGGCGGTTGCTCCGTCCAGGCCGAGCAGCGGTGTCGTGTCGGGATTGCCGTCGTCTTGAGCGCCCGGTGACTGGCTGAAGAAGCCGTTGCTGGTGACCAGCGGCGATGCGACGACACCCGGTAGGCGGCTGACCTGGGCGGCAAGGCCCAGCGGCAGGCCGCTGGCGGGCGAGGAGATCACGAGGTTGGCCTGGAGGTGCTGGGCGTAGAGGTGCTCGGCCGCCGCCTGCTGCGATGTCTGCATGTACAGCAGGGCGGTCGCCAGCCCCGTCGCAAACATGACCGGGGTGACCAGGGCGGCAGTACGGGCGCCCCGGCCTTGGATAGTCAGCATCGCGAGATGGCCGGTACGCGGGGCGAGGGCGGCGGCGACCCTGCCGAGTACCCACAGCACCGGTCGGGTGAGGGCCGGGCCGAGCAGCGCCATGGTGACGACCCACGCCATGACCGACGGCCCCGCGGTGCTCGCGGCGATTGGCCCGTTGAAGACGAGCGCGGTGACGACCCCGAGCGCTATCGCGCCCGCCAGGGTCAGCAGCCCGAGCACGAGCCGCGGCCAGCTCATCCAGGGCTGTGGCGTGTTGTCGGAGCCCAGCGCTTCGACGGGCGGCACGCGGATAGCGCCGCGCGAAGCAATGAGCGCGGCTATCACGCCCGTGAACACGGCAATGGCGGCGCCGATCAGGGTGGGAATAAAGTTCTGGTGGTAAATCAGGCCCCCGGTGACGAGGCCGTGGTCGGCCATCGCGGAGAGCAGTTGCCGTCCGGCCGCCTCGGTCGGGAGCAGGCCAAGACATACGGCAGGGATCGCGACCAGGAGGGTCTGGCGGAGCACCAGGCGCCGTAGCTGACGGGGCGTCGCGCCGACGGCGCGCAGCAGCGCGATCTGGCGGCGGCGCAACTGGACAGCCAGCCCCAGCGTGCTAGCCACGATAAAAATAGCGATTACCGTGATGAGCGGGCCTGAGACGGCGGCGAGCGGGATGAGCAAAAAGCTGTCGCCGGCCGCGTGGGGGAACTCGGCCCGGCCACGGGCGTCTCCGGTCAGCACGAGTGCGCTGCCATGCGGAAGGGCGGCCGTGATCCGGCTGGCCAGCGAAGCGGTCGCTACGCCGGGGCTGGGATATACCGCGACCGAGTCCACCAGGCCGGGTTGCCCGGTCAGCGCGCTGGCGCGTGCGTCTGTCACGAAGAGCGCCGGGGCCTGGCTCGTAGTGGAATCAGCGATCCCCGTCACGCGCAGGGTGACAACGGTGCCGTGCGCTTGCGCCTGCAGCCGGCTATTGATCGTTAGGTGCAGGCTGTCAGCGAGGTGCGCGTCTAGCACCACGTCACTGGGGCCCGTGGGCGCCCGGCCGCTGATCAGCCGATAGGGCGTGAGCTGGGCAGCGGACCAGTCGTGCCCATCGGCGGGCGGGCCGTCCGCCTGCCCGCCGCTCAGGACCGTGACGGGGAATGACACGTCGGGTACGGTGCGCGCAACGCCGGGGACGGCGGCGATCTCGCTCGCAAGACCGGGAGCGAGGCGGTTGCGTTCGGGCAGCGGAGTGCCTAGGTAGTCCTGCGCGCCTGTCACGACGACCGGAGCGGTCAGCAGCCGCTGCGGTGGGACGTCGGAAGTCAGGCCGGTCTCGAACACGCCGCCGCACACCGTGACAAGGAACGCCGACAGGGCCAGCGTGAGGAACGAAGCGGCGAAGGCGGCGGGCTGGTGGCGCACCGACCGGACGGCCAGGCCGAGAATTACCATGACGGCTCCGTCCGGGTAGCCGCGGCCTGGCCGCGGTCGGCAAGGTGGGCCATCCGTGCGGCGACCGCGTCCACCTGCGGCCGGAATATCTCGCCGGCGATCCGGCCGTCGGCAAGGAACACGACCCGGTCCGCGCGCGAGGCGGCGACAGGATCGTGCGTCACCATCACGACCGTCGCGCCGGCCGCCCGCACCAGCGAGCCGAGCAGGCCGAGCACCTCGGCGCCAGTCACCAAGTCGAGCGCGCCGGTGGGCTCATCGGCGAAGACGACGCTCGGGGAGCCGATCAGCGCGCGGGCTATCGCGACGCGCTGCTGCTGCCCGCCAGAGAGCTGCCCCGGCCTCGACCGGTGCTTGCCGCCCAGCCCGACCTGGTCGAGCGCCGCCGTTACGGCTGCCCGCCGCGGGTGCCTGCCGGACAGTCGCAGCGGCAGCGCCACGTTGTCGGCGGCGCTGAGCTCGGGCAGAAGGTTGAACGACTGGAAGACGAATCCGATCCGCTCGCGCCGTATCCGGGCCAGGGCCCGCTCCGGCCGGCTCGTCAGGTCCGTCCCGTCCAATGTGACCGTGCCCGCCGTGGGCCGGTCCAGGCCCGCCGCGCAGTGCAGCAGCGTGGACTTGCCCGAGCCCGAGGGCCCCATCACGGCGGTGAAGCTGCCTCGCTCGAAGCCCAGCGTGATGTCGTTGAGCGCGGTGGTGGCGGCACTCCTGCCGCCGTAGCGCTTGGTCACCCCGGCCAGGCGGACCAAGTCTTCGTTTCCGCCGCTGCCTAGCGCATCGCCTTTCACCAGTACCCCTTCCCTATCATGTGTCCTAACAAGCAGACAGCCAGACCGGCCGGCCAATGGCGCGTGTAGCTGAGACGGCGAGCCTGCGTCCTGCATGTATGGGCCGCCCCGGGTTACGGTCACTGGCGGCCCATGACCATGCGAGCTGGCGTCCTAGGAGGGAGGCCCGGCCGCGACGGGCTGGTTCACCTGCCGTGGCTGCGGGTGCTGGCGCAGGCGCCAGGCGCGGTCGCCGAGCAGCGACAGGGCCGCCGGGAGCAGGACGCCGCGGACTACGGTGGCGTCGATCAGGATGGCAGCGCCCATGCCGACGCCCATGACCTTCAGCTCGATCAGCGGCAGCGTGGCGAAGATCGAGAAGAGCGCCACCATGATCAGCGCGGCGCTGGTGACCACGCCCGCGCTAGAGGAGATGCCTGCGACGATTGCCTCCCGCGGCGAGGCGCCCCGCGTCCAGAGCTCGCGGACGCGGCTGAGGATGAACACGTGGTAGTCCATGCTGATCCCGAACAGGAACACGAGCATGAACAGCGGGACCCACCAGGTGATCGCGCCGAAGGAGGTGAAGCCGAGCAGTCCCTGCAGCCGCCCGTCCTGGAAGATCAGCGTGATCAGCCCGTAGGCCGCCGCCACCGACAGCAGGTTCAAGACGATCGACACGACCGGGACCGCGACCGACCGGAAGCCTGCCAGCAGTACCAGGAAGGCCAGCACGGCGATGACGGCGAACACCAGGGGCGTCTTGTCGTGCACCGCCTGGACGTCGTCGTGGCCGACGGCGGTGTCGCCGGCGACCGCGTAGCTGATCCCGGGCACCTTGCCCAGTGTGGCGGGCAGGGCCTTGTCGCGCAGTGCCGTCAGGGCCGCGTAGGACGCCGTGTCCTCTCCGTTGCCGGCCAGCTGCACGTTCACGACCAGCGCCCGGCCGCCACCGATGGAGGTAGCCGTGACCGGCCCGCGGAGCGGGCCGGTGGCCGTGGTCTGGGCACGCAGCGCGCCGACCGCGGCCGCCACCTTCGGGCCGGTCACGCCCGGGCCGGTCACCACGACCTCCGCGGGCGCTGGGGCCTGCGGGAACGCGTACTCGATCGCGGTCATGGTCTGCACCACGGGGAGGTTGTAGGGCGCGTCCATGGCCGGCTGCCCGATCCGCAGGCCGAGCGCCGGGGCGGCCAGCGCGAGCAGCGCTATGGCGGCCAGACCGCCCCAGATCACGGGTCGGGCGACCACGCTGCGAGCCAGCGCCGCCCACGCGCGCGACGGCCGGGCGGCGGCACGCCGCCGGCCAAGGAACGGGATCCGTCCCTGGTCGGCGCGCGGCCCGAGCCAGGCCAGCAGCGCGGGCAGCACGGTGAGCGAACCTGCTACCGCGATGGCGACCACCGCGATGGTGCCGGCCGCGATGCCGGCGAACGGCCCGGCGCCGACCAGGAACAGCGCGCACATCGCGGCGATCACGGTCACGCCGGACACCAGGATGGTGCGCCCGGAGGTGCGGGAGGCGATGCGCAGTGCCTCCGGGAACGACCGGCCGCTGGCCCGCTCCTCGCGTTCCCTGCGCAGGTAGAACAGCGAGTAGTCGACGCCGACCGCCATCCCGATGATCACCACCACCTCGTAGATTGAGCTGGCCACCGGCAGCACGTGGCTGACGATCGTCAAGACTCCGAGGGCCGGCAGCAGCGAGGTCACCGCGAGCAGCAGCGGGATGCCGGCCGCCACCAGGGCGCCGAACACGATCAGCAGCAGGATCAGCGTGACCGGCAGCGAGGTCTCTTCGGCCTTGCTGAAGGTCAGGTCGTTGTTGATCGCCTGCTGGATGCTCGCGGCGCCGGACTCGGCGATGCGCAGGTCCGGGTGGCGGGCCTGCACGGTGGCGACCGCGTTCTGGTCGGCGGTTGCCGCCTGGCTGACGTCGGCGACGTTGCCGGGCACCTGGAAGGTGACCAGGGCGCTGCGGTCGTCCTTCGCCACCAGCGACTGTCCGCCTGCGGACAGCGGGCTGCGGATGCCGGCGGCGGACTTCGGCAGGGCCGACAGCGCGGCTGCCACCTCGCGCGCGGCCTGCCGCATGCTCGCGTTGTTCGCGAACGTGACGCCGGGGGCGCGCGCCTGGATCAGCACGCTCTCGGCGAGAGCGTTGTACTGCGCGGGCGCGACCTGGTTCATGGTCCGCTCGGCCCGCCCGGCCTGCCCGGCGTCGTACTGCGGAAGATTCCCCGAGCCGATCGCCTGGCCTGCCATGAAGATGGCGGCGATCAGCAGCAGCCAGCCGAAGACCGCGGTCTTGCGGTGTCTCGCGCTCCACCCGGCGACACGCTCGGCGACCGGCGCCCTGGCTTTGCGGCGCTTCTCCCGGCTGTCGCGGGAGGTTTGATCCAAGGCTGAATGCACTGTGGCCTCTCTAGCTAGTGAGCGGTTGCCGACAGGGATGGTCATCGCGCCCGGGCGTGCCCTGGTGGGCGCGGACGATGCCGGGGTCCCGGGCGTCGGCTGGCAGCGGCGGTTGCTGTGCACTGCGCGAGCCGGGCCTGTGCTTGAGAGTGCGGATCTGCCTCATCTGTCTTGCCCTCCTGGGCCTAGGCGGCGGACCGAGACCAAGGTCAGTCCGAGGTCGCGCACCTTGACCAGCACGCCGTGCAGCGCTGGCTGGTCAGGCAGCCACCCCTCGTTGGCGGATTGCGGTGCAGGGGGAACCGGGAACCGCCGCCGCTGGCTTCGTGTGCAGTCGGGCGTGGAATCGCTGCTGTTTCCATGGCTTGAAACGTTGCCCGCGGCATCCGCGCGGGCATCGGAGCGGAAGTGGCATCAGCAGAGCGCCGGAGATCAGACCACGGGGTGAGCTCAGTCCGGTGCGGCAAGGCCGTGCCGGAACGCGTACCCGACCAGCTGCCCCCGGTCGCGCAGCCCGGTCTTGCCGAAGATGTGGTTGATGTGGTCATACTCCAAGGCTCCCGGCCGGCCCGTCGCGGAGCCATCGGGCCAGCTCCCCGAATTGACCGGGAGAAAATCCCCCACGACGTTCGGGATCCGGTGGAGTTAACCCCACTGATCCTGGCCGTCGCGGTGACCTATCGTCAGGTCATGGGCATGACAGACCCGGCCCGCGGTGCGCGCTGGGATGCGACCTGGCGGAACTGAGACATTCGTTTTCGGCTTTACGCACGCCGCGAACGTCTACTTCCGCGGAACTTCGCCGTCTGGCGATGCCTGGTTTGAGGTGGCGGGTGCCGGCCCGGGGATTAGTCCGCCTGGAGGTAGCGCAGGACCGCGAGCACGCGCCGGTTGTCGTCGGCGTCTAGCGGCAGGTCCAGCTTCGTGAAGATCGAGTTGATGTGCTTGTCGACCGCCTTGGGCGTGACAACCAGCTTGGCGGCGATCGCGGCGTTGGACCGGCCCTCCGCCATGAAGGCCAGCACCTCGCGCTCGCGCGCGGTCAGCCGGGTCATCGCCTGGCCGCGGTCGCGGCGGGAGAGCATGCTGGTCACCACGTCCGGGTCGAGCACCGTCCCGCCGCCGGCCACCCGGCGGACCGCGTCGACGAACGCGCCGACGTCCGCGACGCGGTCTTTCAGGAGGTAGCCGACGCCGGCCACGCCCGAAAGCATGAGCTCGCGCGCGTACAGCGGCTCGACGTACTGGCTGAGGACCAGGACGGGCATGCCCGGCCGTCTGTCGCGCGCGCCGATGGCCGCCACCAGGCCCTCGTTGGTGAACGTGGGCGGCATCCGGACATCGACGATCGCGATGTCCGGATGCTCTTCCTCCAGCGCCGCGGCCAGCGCCACCGGGTCGCCCACGGCCGCCGCCACCTCGATGTCATGTGCCCGCAAGATCCTGGCCAGCCCGTCCCGGAGCAGGGTCAGATCCTCGGCGATGACAGCTCGCACGGAACCTCCATCCGGACCACGGTCGGGCCGCCCGCCGGGCTGGTCAGCGCGATCGTGCCGTCGAAGACCTCAAGCCGGAGGGCCACGCCGCGCAGCCCAGTGCCCGCGGTCATGCTGGCACCGCCGTCGCCGTCGTCGCTCACCACCACCCACAGCACGCCGTCACGATATCCGAGGCCGACCTCGGCCCGCCGGGCACCAGAGTGCTTGACCACGTTGGCCAGGCACTCGCTGACCGCGAAGTAGACGGCCGACTCGACCGGCGGCGGGGCCAGTCCGGGGACTCGCCGGCGACCTTGACCGGGACGGCCAGGTGCAGGGCGAGCGCGCGGACTGCTCCCGCAAGGCCGCGGTCGGCCAGCACCGGCGGCTGGATCCCCCGCATGACCGTGCGCAGCTCGTGCAGCGCGGTGAGGATCGATGAGCGGGACTCGGCGAGCAACCCGGCGAGCGACTGCGGGTCCTTGTCCAGCAGCGCCTCCGCCAGCCCGAGGTTCATCGCCACCGACACCATCCGGGCCTGGGCGCCGTCATGCAGGTCGCGTTCGATGCGCCGCAGCTCCGCCGCGTGCACGTCGACCGCCCCGCTCCGGGTCCGGGTGAGCACGTCCACCCGGTCGATGAGCGCGCGCTCGCGCTCGGCCGGCAGGCCGTGCCGGATCCAGCCGTGCAGGGCGAGCGCGATGCCCAGGCCCAGTGCCGGCCAGACCGGCCAGAATGCGCGGTTCGCCCCCGCCAGCACCCAAATGGCCAGCGCCGTAAACGCCAGCACGACGCTCACGGCGCCGTGCACGGTCAGCGGCCGCCGGCCCGGGGGGCGCGCAGCCCGCGGCGAACGCCGGCCTGCAGCGCGAGCGGAACTGCGAGCCCGAACCACACCCAGCGCGGCCAGAAACTACCGCCGCTCAGGACCCAGATGACGAGCACCAGCAGGCTGACCGCAGCCGAGACGTTCGCCTCCCGCCGCAGGACCATCCGCCAGGTCGCATCCCAGCGCGCACCGCGGGCCGGGTCTGTCATGCCCATGACCTGACGATAGGTCACCGCGACGGCCAGGATCAGTGGGGTTAACTCCACCGGATCCCGAACGTCGTGGGGGATTTTCTCCCGGTCAATTCGGGGAGCTGGCCCGATGGCTCCGCGACGGGCCGGCCGGGAGCCTTGGAGTATGACCACATCAACCACATCTTCGGCAAGACCGGGCTGCGCGACCGGGGGCAGCTGGTCGGGTACGCGTTCCGGCACGGCCTTGCCGCACCGGACTGAGCTCACCCCGTGGTCTGATCTCCGGCGCTCTGCTGATGCCACTTCCGCTCCGATGCCCGCGCGGATGCCGCGGGCAACGTTTCAAGCCATGGAAACAGCAGCGATTCCACGCCCGACTGCACACGAAGCCAGCGGCGGCGGTTCCCGGTTCCCCCTGCACCGCAATCCGCTGCGAAAGGGAGAAAGACAATGAGCTTCACGAGGAGTTCGGCCCGCGGGCGCATCCTGCGCATTACCGGAGTGCTGACCGGGGTGGCCATGGTGGCCGGAGGGTTGTCTTCGTATGCGTTCGCTGCTCACGGCAGGTCCGGCCGGCAGGTTTCCGCGCAGTCGGTGCCCGGCAGGCCGCCAGCCGGGTTGCAGGAGGTCGCCAACCAGATGGTCGCCGCCGGCGCGCCCGGCGTGATCATCATGAGCCGGAACGGGCGGCAGGTCTCGCACGTTGTGGCCGGCCTTGCCGACAAGGCCACCCGCCAGCCCATGCAGCCGCAGGACAAGGTGTACATCGGCAGCATTACCAAGACCTTCACCGCCACCGTTGTGCTGCAGCTGGCCGCCGAAGGGCGGCTGTCGCTGGACGACAGCGTGCAGCAGCTGCTGCCCGGGGTTGTCGCGGGCCACGGCTACGATCCGGCGCGGATCACCGTCCGCCAGCTGCTCCAGCACACCAGCGGGATCCGCGATTACGTGGACGCGCCGGGCTTCCTGACGCCGCAGAACCTGGCGAAGACGCACCAGCCGCAGCAGCTCGTCGACATCGCGCTGTCGCTCGGGCCGCCGCTGCACGGCTGGAATTACTCCAACGCCAACTACATCCTGCTCGGCATGATCATCCAGAAGGTGACCGGGCAGAGCCCGGGCACCGAGATCAGCCGCCGGATCCTGACGCCGCTCGGCCTGCGCGACATCTCGTTTCCGCTGACCAGCACCCAGATCACCGCGCCGTACGCGCACGGCTATCAAGGCACCATCGACGCCACCAGCGCGATAAACCCGTCCGCCACGTGGACCGCCGGGGCAATAATCTCCACCGTCGATGACGTCGCGACGTTCTACCAGGCACTGCTGACCGGCCGGCTGCTGCCCCCCGCGCAGCAGCGCGAACTGCTGGCCACCATGCCCGTTGACGATACCGGCGAGCTGTTCGCCGAGCACTACGGGCTGGGCATCTACAGCGTTCAGCTGTCCTGCGGCACCGCGTGGGGGCATGACGGCGGAGCCCCCAACGGCTACAAGACCATCGCCTACACCAGCCCCGACGGCTCCCGCCAGGCCGTCATGACCTACAACAGCTACACGATGAGCGTCCCGCCGCCGGCGGGCACCGAGACGGCCGCGTTCGAGCGCGATCAGCGGAACGCGCTGGAGATCGCGTTCTGCGGGCAGCGATAACGTCGAACCAGGCACTCCGCGCCGACCGAGAAGTCACCCGGCCGGCAGAACGATCACCCCAACCTTTCATCCTCTGTAGCAGGTCTTATTACGGAATGTATCAATCGGCTAGGCCCGGAGCCGCCGCGGTGTTTGCTCCACGTTTGCTCGTCAGTCGGAACATAGTTGATCATGGCGGCTGAGCGGCCGGTGAGACCCCCTTCCGATGGTTATACGCAGCGTGATACCTGCTGGTAGGCGCTGCGGAGGTCGCCGCGTACCGGGCAGGACACCAGCGGTGCCTGCGGGTAGCCGTCGTAGGTCACGGGTGCTGGCGCCGGGTCCGTGGCTAGCGGGCCGACTCCGCTGCGTGACTGCGCCCGTCCGGGTCAGGCCGATTCAGGGGTGCGAGATGAGCCTGGCCGCAGTTTCGCTGCGCGGCAAATGCGGCATCTGGCCGTCCCGGGTCTATGGCGGGTATATCGCAGGTCCGCCGCAGGTACATGCCCGGTTAGCGGGTTCTCGCCTGCGGGCGCCGGCCAGGCAGGCTGGACCGCATGCACGGCCGGCGTGAAGCCGGCGCGAGGGCGGCCTCGTCCGGGGCGGCGGCCCGTGTCGGCTCGGCGATCCGGGCCAGCCGCTGGCGCGCTGACCCAGCGCCTTGCCGCGCCGTGGCCGACTACACGCGCGAGCGGGTCTTCGCCTTCGGCCCGTTCGTGACACTCGAAACCGCCCATTCACTGGTGCCGTTCCTCGAGCTGCCCGACACCTGGTCGGTCGCGCCGCGGTTCGCCGTCGCACCGCTAAACGCGCGGACCGGCTGCACCCTCCACCGCCTCGCGGATCCGTCGCCAGACCGGGCCATCTACCTGGTCACCAGCAAGCGCGCGGCCAGCTCCGCGGCGGGACTCGAGCTGTTGCGCGCCGGTCTCCGGGCGACCGAGCATGAGTTCGATGTCCGGCTTGTGGGCCAACTCTGTACCGCTAAGGGCTTCTTCGCTGCTGCGCTCACAGCCTGCCTCGGCCTGATTCCGATCCGGGCTAAAGCGTGCCTGCTGCTGGGGTCGAGTGCCGCATGACGGGGTCTGGTTCGGGCTGGAGGGTTTCGGGTGCGGGCCGGATAGCGAGCACGATGGTGATCAGGCTGATGGCCGCTGCCAGGAGGAGATACCAGCCGGGAGCGAGGTTGTTGTGCGTGCGAGACACCAGCCAGGTTGCCAGGTAGGGGGCCGATCCGCCGAACGCGGTGTAGGACAGATTGTAGGACAGTGATGAAGCGCTGTAGCGGACGTTGGCCGGGAACAGGTCGACCACCAGCAGCGACGTGGTGGTGGAGATACCGCCCATGAAGAAGCCGAACAGGCTCAGCCCAGCCACCGCGCTGCCGAAGGACCCAGCGCCGAGCAGTGCGAACGCCGGAATCACGGCTGCGCCCAGGCCGGCGGTGGCGGCGATGCCAACAACTCGGCGGTCGACCCGCTCGGTGAGACGACCGGTGGCCAGACTGGACAGGCCGAACACGAGCAGCGCGATCACGTAGCTCAGGGTTGCCGGGGTGCTGGCGAGATGGGCTTGCTCGGTCAGGTAGCTGATCATGTAGCCGGCGAGCAGGTAGAAGCCGACCGCGTTCGCGATCGCCCAGAAGAACAGCGTGATCATCGCGGCTCTCGCTGTTCGGAAGGCACCGGCCAGCGGCACTTGCTCGACCAGGCCGGCATTCTGAACAGCGCGGAACACCGGGCTGTCTTCGATACGCAGCCGCAGGTACAGCCCGGCTAGGCCCAGGGGCAGGGCGGTGAAGAAGGGGATGCGCCAAGCCCACGAGTCGAGGCTTGCGGCGCTGGCCTGCGAGGTCACCAGAAGGGCCACCAGCGCGCCCGCCGCAGTGCCCAATACGACCGAGACCGGTAGCGCGGAGGCGTACCGGCCGCGCCGGCCCGCCAGGGCGTACTCGACGACGAAGGCGTTCGAGCCGGCATACTCGCCGCCGGCGGAGAACCCTTGCAGCAAACGGCAGCACAGCAGCAGCACCGGGGCGGCCACACCGACGGCATGGTGAGTGGGCAGCAATCCGATGGCTGCCGTCGACAGGCTCATCAGCAGCACCGACATGGAAAGTGCGCTTCGGCGACCGACATGGTCGCCGATGTGGCCGAAGAGTATCCCGCCGAGCGGGCGGACGAAGAAGCCGACACCGAAGATGGCGAACGTCTTCAGCAGTGCCGCTGAGGGATCGCTGCCGGGGAAGAACAGGGTCGCGATTGTGGTCGCGAAATAGCCGTAGAGGGCGAAGTCGTACCACTCGACGAAGTTGCCGATGCCGCCGGCCACGACGGCCCTGGCGCGGGCCCGGGAGACATCAGGCGGGTCGCCGATGCTGGAAGCGCTGCGTGTCATGTCGTCTCTCTTTGTTCGGCTTGTTCGGCGGCGGTCGCCGGCGTGGTTGAGGCCGATGCAGTGGCCGGTCGTAGCGCGGCGCGCAGTGCGCTGCGGCGCAACTTGTTGCTGGCGGTCTTCGGGATCTCCTTGACGAACCGCACAACTCGCGGATAGGCAAACCTCGAGTAGCGCTCCTTGACGTACTGCTGTATCTCGCGGACCAGGCCATCGGAGGGTTGCCAGCCGTCGGCTAGCGCCACGTTGGCGCAGACGACTTGCCCGCGTCGGGCGTCCGGCAGGCCGATCACCGCAACCTCGGCGATCGCCGGGTGCCCGCGCAGGACATCCTCAAGATCATGAGGCCCGATGCGATAGCCAGCGGAAATGATCACGTCATCGGACCGGCTGACGTACCAGTAGAAGCCCTCCTCATCGCGCGAGGCCAGGTCGCCGGTGCGGAACCAGTGACCGCCAAACGTGGCTTCGCTGGCCTCCGGCCGGTTCCAGTACCCAAGCGGGTATTGCGGGTTGGAACGCGCCCGTAGGCAGATCTCGCCGAAATCACCGGAGGCGGTTGCCTCACCGCGGTCATCGAGGAGGGTCACTTCCCATCCAGGAAGCGGCCGGCCGATAGAGCCCGGTCGAAGGGGGTGGCCCGGGCGGTTGCCGAGCATCGGATAAGACTCGGTCATCCCGTAGTAGTCCAGCAGCGGTGTGCCGAACTGCTCGGCGAACCACCCCGCGAGCTCAGGCTGCAGCGGCTCCGACGAACAGCACGCGATCCGGAAGTACTGCCCGAATCGGCGCCCGGCATCGGGCTGTGCCTCACGCAGACGGCGAAGCACCGTCGGGTTGAGCAGGACGTTGCTGACCTGGTGCTCAGACAGGGCGGCGAACAGCTTTGCGGCGTCGAACCGGCCACCCTGGTGGACGACCAGATGCCTGGCGCCCTGGCGCCACGGGCCGATGATCTTCGCGAGAGACCACGCCCAGTCCCCGGCACCGTGGAACAGTTCGCCGCGCTGCAGATCGTGGCACGCGCTGAATTCGTTGTGCCCGAGCAGCGAGGCGTGTGCCTGGACGATGCCTTTGGCGGGTCCGGTCGTACCGGAGGTATAGAAGATCATCGCCGGCGTTTCTGCTGCCGTGGGCACAGTGTCATAGGTTGCCGGGCGGCCGGCGAGCATCTCGGGGCTCAGGACGATGACGGCGCTGGACGTGCCCGCCGCCGCGGCGCGGACGGTCGCGACGCTGTCCGCGTCGGTGAGGATGACGGTGGGGGCGGCGTCGAGGATGCGGTACCTCAGCGCATCACGCCCCCACAGCGAGGACAGCATGACGACGATGCCCCCCATCTTGAAGGCCCCCAGGACCGTCGCGGCGGTCTCCGGCAGGGGCGGGAGGACGAATGCAATCCGGTCGCCGGGCTGAACTCCCTGCTCCGCTACCAGGTCAGCGAATTGCGCGGCCGTTTGTTGGATGTCGCGCCACGGCACGCGGCGCGTCGACCCGTCCGGGCCCTGCCAGATCATCGCTTCCGCGGCCGGGTCTTTACCGTCCATGACATCCGCAGCGATGTTGTAGCGGTCGGGAACCTGCCAGCGCTGCCGGGCCGCTCGCGAAAGCCAGGGACCGCTCATCGCGCTCGGTCGTTCTGGTGAGCGGTGAGGAAGCGCTCCATCATGGCCTGAGGCTCGCCGGAGGCATAAGAGCGGCGGTGCACCTCGCGGGCGATCCGGAACGCCTCCTCGAACGCAGCCGCATCAAGTTGGCGCAGCCAGCCCTTGGTCTCTCGCACCGCTCCAGGCGGCAGCGCGGCGAGTTCTCCGGCGCGCCGTATGGCGACCTCGCGTACCGCGCCGGCATCGACGAGGACATGGATCACGCCGGCAGCGTGGGCCTCCTCGGCGCTCATGAGCCTTCCCGAAAGCACCAGCTCAGATGCCCGTGAGGCACCCAGCGCTTCACGGATCAACCACGTGCCGGTGATGCTCGGAATGCCGTGCCGGACCTCGGGCTGACCTAGCCGAACCCCGATGTGCGCGATCCGCAGGTCCGCGAGCAGGGCGACCTGGAAACCCGAGCCGGCGGCAACACCATTGAGCGCGGCGACAAGCGGAACCTCTAGATCACGGAAGCGGCGGTAAAGAACCTCAACACGATCGATCCAGCGCTCGGCACGGGCGTGATCGCCGGCAATGAAATCCCTGGTCTCCGCAAGATCTTGACCAGCGCAGAACGCCCGGTCTCCGGCGCCGGTCAGCACGACCGCCCGCACCGCGGAATCGCTGCTGAGATCGGCCAGGACGTCGCAAAGCCGCTCACGCATGGCCTCGGTCCAAGCGTTCAGCTTGTCCGGCCGGTTGAGGACGATAACCGCGACTTGGCCGGCGCGCTCGACGATCAGATCGTCGACCAGATCTTCGGTTCCCAGCCGCTCATCAGCGTGCCGCATCAGGCCCCCATCATGTGCAGGTGCTCGGTCCCTGAATGAAAGCACCGCAGACGGAGCGCGGTCCAAGACCAATCACCGCACTCTCCATACCGAAAGCGGTATGGTTCGGAGCGTGACGCCGCGTCAGCTGCGCTACTTCGTTGCGGTTGCCGATGAACTCCACTTCGGCAGAGCAGCCCAGCGCCTGCACATCAGCCAGCCGCCCCTGAGCGCGCGCATCGCGGAACTAGAAGACGAAGTCGGCTTCCGGCTGTTCGACCGATCCAGCCAGATGGTCAAGCTCACCGAGGAAGGCGCCCGATTCCTTCGGCAGGCCCGCAAGGTCCTCGGCGCAATGGAAGACCTAGAGCGCCTCGTCAGCCGTCAAGCCCCGGGCCACGGCCGCCCAATACGTGTAGCGGTACCACCCGACACCTCTGCCAACGTCTTCCAGGACGTCACCGCTCGCCTTCATGACGAGTACCCAGCCGCTGCGATCGAGTTCGAAGAAGCGACCACGGCTGACCAGCACGCGCAGCTCCATCAAGGTCGCCTGGACGTGGTGGTTCTCCGGCACCCCTTCCCCGAGAAGGGCCTCGTTGTCGGACCGAAACTGATCAAGACCCTCGGGGTGCTCATGGCCGCTGATCACCCGCTCGCTGAACTGCCACTGATACGGCTGAACGACTTGAACGGCCAGGTCCTGGTCATGTTCCGACGCGAAGTCTCGCCGTGGCTGTACGACCAGACGCTCTCCATCTGCAACGACGCGGGCTACCGGCCGGCCAGGATCGAGTACGCAACGCGAATCGTCGACGGCCTGCTACTCGCGGACCGAGCAATCGCATTCAGAGGTGAAGACTCGACAGCCAGCAACAACAGGCTCACCTGGCGACCTATCAAGAACGAACCGCTTCGGTGGACGACCGCCGTAGCCTGGCGCCGCGGGGCGACAAGCCCAGTACTCAAAAGCCTCGGCAAAGCGCTGTGGCATGCGCTCCGATCACACGACCAGTGGGTAGCCACCTGAGCCGATGAGCCGCATGCCCTCGCTGGCCGACCCTGCTTCAGACCGCGACGCCCCCAGAGTTAATTGCGGATTGCATCCGCGACTCGCCAGAGTCATGCATCGATCCAGTCCGGGGTGACCGCCTGTTACGATTCACCTGACTCGAAAGTCCGCTTCATGTTTGCTCCATGTTCGCGCGGATGTCCCGATACTATTTGGCAGCATCCGGTACGAGGCGGCAGCGGAATAAGCGGAGCTGAGGATAAAACGGCACGGGTTGATAATATACGGTAGCAGGCGAACTCAAAAAAGCCGCTCTTAATCCGCGGGTTCGGGGTTCAAGTCCCTGGCGGCGCACCCGACCGTTTTGACCTGGTGTTTTAGTGTTCTTTCGTGATCTTGGCCGTGGCTGGTGGGGCCAGGGTGGGTCCATTGTGGGACCAGGCTTCCGTAGTGATCATTTCGCGGGCTGGACCGCCTGTTTCTGCGGGGTTTCTGGCATGCGGGAGGCCCGGCTGGCGCGCCGGGTCAGCGTCTTCCAGGTCTTCGACTCGGCGGGATAGAGCGGGTGCTGGCGCGCCGGATGGCTTTCCGGGTGCCGTTGAGGCTGGTCGGCGATCACCTTCAGGTCCGCTCCCGCCGCGAGCGCCAGACTGGCGGCGCCATGCCGAAGGTCGTGTAGCCGTACCGGCGGCAGCCCGGTCTCCTTGATCAGCCGGGCGAAGGTCCGGGTCAGGTACTCCGGCGACAGCGGCCCGCCATCAGCCCCGGTAAATACATATCCGGACGGGACCAGCCCATGGCCTCGGCAGTAGTCCTCCTGGGCATGGCGGTGCAGCCGCAGGATCGCCACCGTGGTGGTGTCCAGGGCCAGGACCCGGCGGCTGGCCTCGGTCTTGAGGGGCACAGCACCAGGTCATCGGCGATGTACTGCAGCTGCCAACCGTGTCCGAGCGGCTCACGAGAGTGAGAAGACGGCGGTCCGCCTCGCGGGTCGCGAGGCGGACCGTTTCGGCTGCTTAGCGGGACATCATCGGGAGGTGCCGCCGATGAGGGCGGGTCCGTGCCAGCCGGTGGAGTTGCCCCAGTCGTTGACGACCTGACCGGCGGGATTGATGAACACGACGGTCTGGCCGTCGTCGCTCTGGGCGATGCCCGACCCGGCCCGTGCCGTGCCGTTGATCGGGTCCGGGCCTTTCCACCCCGAGGAGGTGGCCCAGTCGTTGACGACGTCGCCGGACGGGTCGGTGAACACCACGTCCGCCCCGCTGCCGTCCTGGGCTATCCCCGAGTCCGCTCGCGCGGTCCCGCCGATCAGCGCCGGGCCTTTCCACCCTGCGGAGGTGCCCCAGTCGTGGGCCACCTGCCCCGCGGTGTCCACGAACACCACGTTGGCGCCGTCATCATCAATGGCCAGCGGTGACCCCGAGGCCGCGGTCCCGCCGAGCGGCTCCGGGCCTTTCCACCCCGTGGAGGTGGCCCAGTCGTTCATCACCTGACCGCTGGCGTTGATGAACGCCACCAGCGTCCCCGCCGAGTCCTCAGCCAGCGGCGAGTCCGAGCGCGCGGTCCCGCCGAGCGGTCCCGGGCCGTTCCACCCGCTGGAGGTGCCCCAGTCGTGGACGACCTGCCCGCTGGCATTCACGAACGACACGTCGTCACCAGCGGCGTCCATCGCCAGCGGCGACCCGGCCCGCGCGGTCCCGCCGAGCGGCTCCGGGCCTTTCCACCCCGTGGAGGTGGCCCAGTCGTTCATCACCTGACCGCTGGCGTTGATGAACGCCACCAGCGTCCCCGCCGAGTTCTCCACCACCGGCGAGTCCGCCCGCGCGGTCCCGCCGAGCGGCGCCGGGCCTTTCCACCCCGCGGAAGTCCCCCAGTCATGGACCATCTGACCGCTCGCATTCACGAACGCCACATCATTCCCCGCCGCATCAATAGACACCGGGCTGCTGGGCTGCCCGGTGATCGCGACGCCCGGATAGTAGGTGCTGAGGATCGTCTGCCAGGAGTCGCCGTCGACGGCACAGTTCTGCGAGCCCCGCTGGCTCAGCGTGTCTGGGTAGCTGGACAGGCCCGCGCCGCACGCCTCGTCAATGTTGCCGGTGAGCGTGGCCTGGAAGCTCGCCTCGAAAATCGAGCCGCCCAGCGTCATCACGTCGTTCCAGGTGTCGGCGATGGCCTCGTTGGTGGACGCGGCGGACTGGCCGGGGATGTAGCGCTGGTAGTCGGTCGAGTCGTCGACGTTGTAGCAGGTTCCGTTGTAACTGTCGCCGCGCCAGTTGTTGACCCAGTACCAGCCGTAGGTCTTCACGGCCATCGCCCCGGCCTCCAGCGCGGCTGGGTCCCATGACGAGATCCACTCGTTGGGCAGGACGTCCTGGACGTAGGTCTCGAACGGCACGCTGAATACCCCGATCTGGCTCCCCTGGACGGGCGCGCCGGTGCTGGTGTGCTGGGAAAATTCCAGCACCAGGATCGACGATGGGGGGGTCGTGTTGGACGAGTAGCCTCCGCAGTTGGTGGCGGACGCCGTGGCCCCCAGGCCCCTGATGCCGGCGCGGGCGGTCGGTGCCCGGCGGGGCCGGGCCCGGTTGGACGGCGCGTGGCCCGGCGCCGCGTGGCCGTCCACCGTCTGGCGGTGCCCGGTCAGCTGAACGGTAAGCATGTCCCCGCTCTGCTCGAGCGTCACGCCATGCTCCGCGTAGGCGCCGAAGCCCGGCGCTGTGATTGTGATCGTGACCGGCCGGCGGCTCGGGTCCTGGTAGGTGAAGGAGAACCGGCCCGACGCACCGGAGCGGGCCACCGTGCGGCCGTCCACCTCGATGCGCGCGCCCCGCACCGGCGGCGTGGACGCGGGCATCGTGATCACGCCGTGGGAGACCCGCTCGGCGCGGGCGTTGGTCACCGTCCCGGACAGCGAGATGGAGTCATGCGACGAGATAGCGGGTGCGGCCGCGGCGACCGCGGCCGCCGGGACGCAGAGCGCCGCGCCGATCGCGGCCGACAGCGCGACCGAGACCCTCGCCCGGGTGCTTCGCGTAGCTTTCACGGACATCAAGCTCCTAGGAAGAAACAGCAACAGAAGAGCCGGGAGGAAAGCACCGGGCGGCCTGCGCGGCCGCCCGGTGCGCCTGTTATCGGGAGGTGCCGCCGATGAGGGCGGGTCCGTGCCAGCCGGTGGAGTTGCCCCAGTCGTTGACGACCTGACCGGCGGGATTGATGAACACGACGGTCTGGCCGTCGTCGCTCTGGGCGATGCCCGACCCGGCCCGTGCCGTGCCGTTGATCGGGTCCGGGCCTTTCCACCCCGAGGAGGTGGCCCAGTCGTTGACGACGTCGCCGGACGGGTCGGTGAACACCACGTCCGCCCCGCTGCCGTCCTGGGCTATCCCCGAGTCCGCTCGCGCGGTCCCGCCGATCAGCGCCGGGCCTTTCCACCCTGCGGAGGTGCCCCAGTCGTGGGCCACCTGCCCCGCGGTGTCCACGAACACCACGTTGGCGCCGTCATCATCAATGGCCAGCGGTGACCCCGAGGCCGCGGTCCCGCCGAGCGGCTCCGGGCCTTTCCACCCCGTGGAGGTGGCCCAGTCGTTCATCACCTGACCGCTGGCGTTGATGAACGCCACCAGCGTCCCCGCCGAGTCCTCAGCCAGCGGCGAGTCCGAGCGCGCGGTCCCGCCGAGCGGTCCCGGGCCGTTCCACCCGCTGGAGGTGCCCCAGTCGTGGACGACCTGCCCGCTGGCATTCACGAACGACACGTCGTCACCAGCGGCGTCCATCGCCAGCGGCGACCCGGCCCGCGCGGTCCCGCCGAGCGGCTCCGGGCCTTTCCACCCCGTGGAGGTGGCCCAGTCGTTCATCACCTGACCGCTGGCGTTGATGAACGCCACCAGCGTCCCCGCCGAGTTCTCCACCACCGGCGAGTCCGCCCGCGCGGTCCCGCCGAGCGGCGCCGGGCCTTTCCACCCCGCGGAAGTCCCCCAGTCATGGACCATCTGACCGCTCGCATTCACGAACGCCACATCATTCCCCGCCGCATCAATAGACACCGGCGACGTTGACCCGGCAGCGAGCTTGGGCGAGACAAGTACCCACTGCTCATGCTCGTTGTTCGCCCGCTGCGTGCTGGTGAGCCAGATCGAGTCGGCCCAGGACTGGAGGCTGATGTAGCCGGAGTCCTGCACGGTGATGTTGGACGACCCCATGAAGTCTCCGTTGACGATGTCAACGGTGCCATTGGATGAGTCCACGCCGACGATCAGCCCCACATGGTCCGCGGTGGAGCCCACCGCGGCCGACACTCCGGGCTGGTAGAACACGATGGCGTCGCCAACCGCGGGCGTGCCCGAGTCGAAGGCCGTGCTCTCGCCCTGGTCCTGGGCCCAGGTGGCGAATGACGTGGCTCCGGCGTTCAGCGTCGACAGGTCAGTGGTGACCCCGGCCTGCTCCCACACCCATTTGGCGAAGTCGGCGCACCAGAGCTCGTTTTCGTCCAGGACGTTGAAGTTGGGGTCGGTGCCGCATCCGGCGGTGCTCGCGCCCGCGCCCACCAGGCTGCTGTACGGATCGCAGTCCCGGGACCAGTCGACGCTGGCGGGGGTGTCCCCGCGGCCGACCTGGGCCAGTGCGACGGTGGCGACCGACGCGGTGGTGCCGGTCTCTGCGTGCGGCGTCATCCTGGGCGCACGCCGGGCGGCCGGAGCACAGGCGGCCGGGGTCTTCAGGCCCCACGCCGCCTGGACCTTGGCCGGGACGGCCTGGCCGCAGGGGAACGGCTCGCCGCCCACGCTTCGCATCGTCCAGGCCGCGTGCCCGCGGCGGGTGAATACGCCGATCGAGCCGCCATCCTGGAACCCGACCTGAACCTTGAGCGAGGCTTTGCGGGACGGGAGGAAGGAGGCCGTCGCCCACTCCCGGCCGCTCACCGTGGCGGCGTGGATGCTGCCCGTCTGGATGCCGGCGACATCCGAGACCGGGATGTGCCGGAACGCCGCGTACGCCGCCGTCAGCCTGGCCCGGTCGGCAGCCGGCACCGTCGTTCCCCGCGCAGCGGCCGACGCGGGGGGCGCCATGAGAGCCCCCGCGGAGCAGGCCACCAGGCCCGCCGCGACCGCGGCGGGCAGGGCCCGCCGCGGCCTTATTATCCTGACCCGGTGTCCTATCCCGGATAGTCGGAAAGTCATTGGTGTCCTTTCATTCATCGCGCCAGATCCTTAATCTTGGCGAAATGCGCGGGAAATGCCATTTCTTAAATGACATAAGAGGGACGGCGAAGGCAAAAGTCCTGGCCCGGGCGCGAACGGTCGGGCTGGTGCCTGACTACATGAGAGTACCGATCCGATCGCGCGAATAATCAGCTCTTGTACACGATGTTATTAAAGCACCTGTCGAATGTCCACGTGAGCTTAGCGCCGTTGGTGGATACGATTTCCTCACCCATGTTCAACTGGTCTAGCGCCGCAGCAGAGGAGAAGTACCCCAATCCTTCGAGCCAGTTGACTGTGTCCATGAAGTGGACCGTACCGCTCGTCACATTGGTCGTGCTGACCAGCGTATAGGTTGGGTCAGCGCCAGTCTTTGCGTACAGATCGAACGTCTGACCGTTGAACGTGGTCGTGTGTCCGGTGTTGCTTCCTGCCGGGTACTGATGACAGGTATCTTCCCATACCATGATCTCTATTGGATGCGCGCTGCCGGTGATACCATTCAGCCAGTCATCGGCTGCCACTTCCCATGAGCTTGACGCATTGCATGCCGGCACTGCCGTAAGCGTGAAATTCTGGTCTGTTGTCTGTATCGTGTCGAGAGCTGGTCCTGAGATATTCTCCGAGTTCTCTGGATAGGACTTGACGCCGCCGCCGGACGGCTCGGACCCGGTAATTGACCAGTCACTGGCGCTCGACGCGGTAAGCGTCTGAGCTGACCCGCTTACTTCTCCCCACATGTTGTTATCGAGCGCGTAGGGGGCGTATGTGCACTCCCCGTACTGTGCTGAAGTGGTGCATGTCGTCGCCCTCGTCGCCGCGTGCGCTACGCCGGTAATGCTGACGCTTCCGGCGATGAAGAGTCCGCAGAACGTCATGATCGCCATGCGCCCCCTTGGCCACATTCCCATTTCCTGTTGCCTTTCGTTGCAGTTCTCCTAGCCAGTCCAGCCACAGTGCGGGCCCGGAAAGCACAGCCTGGGCGCCCGGCGTGCCGTCTGCGTGCCGTTCTGGTTGCAGGTGAGTGCCAGGTTCGGACCGGTCCCGGACTGCCGACAGACTGGGAATAGCGCCTGCGTTCAGCATGTGCCGTGTACCGGGTGGCGGGCTGGCCGAGAGCTGGCCGGGAATGCCGGTACCCGCCGGGACTGACAATGCGGGGTTATGGCTGCTGCCGGGCCGAGCTGATGGCCCAAGGCCAGCCAGAGTCCGGTAGTGCGGTACCGCTTCATGGTCGTTTGGCCAGACAATGGGCGGAGTAACGATGGACTGGCGCGGTATGGCCGCGGGGACTGCGGGCTGGCCCGCGAGTGAGATAGGGAGCTGTGATGGATGGAGGGCAGGGCGGGCCGGAGGCGCGGCCGGGCGGGCTGGTGCGGGGGTGGCGGCGGGCGGCGGGGCTGACGCAGCGGGAGCTGGCTGCCCGGTCGGGGCTGAGCGTGGCGGCGGTGCGGGATCTGGAGCAGGGCCGCAGTCAGCGGCCGCGGCGGGGTCGCTGGCGCGCTGGCCGCGCGCTGGGCCTGGATGCCGGGCAGTCGGCCGCGCTGGCCAGCGGCCGCGGGCGCGGACGCGGGGCGGGCGTCGGCGGGTGGGCGCCTGGCGGCCGGGCCGGGCACGGGGCTGTGGCTGGCGGTGCTGGGGCCGCTGGCGGCGTGGCGGGACGGGTTGGCGCTGCGGCTGGGGCCGCCGGGGCGGCGGCGGTGCCGGGCTGCTCGGCTGTGCGCCCGGTGAGCTGGTGCGCCGGGAGACGGTCATTGACGTGCTGTGGGGACAGCGGCCGCCGGCGACCGCGGCGGAGCTGGTGCGGCGCATGTCAGCAAGCTGCGCCGGGTGCTGGATCCGGCGGGCGGAGATGGCGGCCTGCTGGACAGGGCCGGGGCGGCGGGTTGCCGGTTGCGGGTGGGGGCCGGTGAGCTGGATGTGGTGCTGTTCGCGGAGCTGGCGCGGCAGGCCGCGGCGGCGGCGACGGCGGGCGACGCGGCGGCGGCGTGCGGGCTGTATGTGCAGGCGCTCGGGCCTGTGGCGGGGGGAGCCCGGCCGGGGACGTGGCGGTGCTGCGGGGCATCCGGCGGTGGCGGGCCTGGCGCGGCGGCGGGCGGAGGTGGTGGCCGGGCTATGCGCAGGCGGCGTGCCGGCTGGGCTGGCATGAGCGGGTGCTCCCGCTGCTGGAGGGCTGGCGAGGGCAGCAGCCGCTGGAGGAGCGGGTGCACGCGCGGCTGATGGTGGCGCTGGCCGGGGCCGGGCAGCAGGCCGCCGCGATCGGGGTCTATGAGGACGTGCGGCGGCGGCTGGATGAGGAGCTGGGGGTCCAGCCGGGCCCGGAGCTGGCCGCGGCGCACCAGCGGGTGCTGCGCCAGGATATCCGTCCGGCAGCGGCACCGCGACGTCACCGGTGGCCGGGTCCGGATGCCGGGCGACCGATGCGCCGGATGGCCTGCTCGCTGCCGCCGGATACGGCGGCGTTCACCGGCCGCGAGCCGAGCTGGCCGCTCCCGCCGCGCACCCGGCCGCGGGAGCCGGCCGGGGTGGTCGCGATCCACGCGGTGGATGGCATGCCGGGGGTGGGCAAGACCGCGCTGGCTGACCCGTGCCGCGCACCTGCTCGCAGACGACTTCCCCGACGGGCAGCTGTTCGTCGGCCTGCACGCCCATACCCCCGGCCAGCGCCCGCCGACCCCGCCGAGGTGCTGGCCGGGCTGCTGGCCTGCACCGGTCTGGGTCACGCCCGGGAGATCCCGGCGGGGCTGGAGGCGCGGGCCGCAGCTGTGGCGCGGCCGCCTGGCCGGGCAGGAAGGTGCTGCTAGTGCTGGACGACGCCGCCGGGCACCGCCCAGGTCGAGCCGCTGCTGCCCGGCAGCCGCGGGGTGCCTGGTGCTGGTCACCAGCCGCCGCCGCCTGATCGCCCTGGACGGCGCGCAGCCGCTGGCCCTGGACACCCTGCCTCCTGGACGAGGCCGCCGAGCTGTTCGCCCGCCTGGCCCGCCGCGCCCCCGGCGGCCCCGGCACCGCGGCGGTCGGCTGACCTAGTGGGGCTGTGCGGGTACCTGCCGCTGGCCATCGCCCTGCTGGCCGGCCGCCTGGCCCATCACCCCGGCTGGACCATCACCGGCTTCGCCGCAGACTTCGCCGCCGCCCGCGACCGGCTCGCCGAGCTCGCTGCCGGAGACCGCCCCGGCGACCCGGCGGTCGCCGCCGCGTTCCAGATGTCCTACGCCGACCTGCCCGCAGGGCCAGCAGCGGCTGTTCCGCCTCCTGGGCCTGCACCCCGGCGCCGACATCGACGCCTACGCCGCCGCCGCCCTGGCCGGCGTCTCCGCTCGCGCGAGGCACGCCAGGATCTGGACGCCCTGTATGCCGACCACCTCATCGACGAGCCCGGCCCCGGCCGCTACCGCCTCCACGACCTCATCCGCGAGTACGCCCGCACCCTCACTACCAGCCACGACCCCGCCGCCGACCGCGACCAGGCCACCGGCCAGCTCCTGGACTACTACCAGCACACCGCCCGGGCAGCCGACCGCCACCTCACCCGCCACCCCCGCCCAGGACAGCCGCCGGCCGCCCCGGCACCCGCGGCTGCCCCGGCCCTGCCCGGCCCGGCCGCTGCCCTGGCCTGGATGCGCGCCGAGCGCGCCAACCTGCTGGCCTGCACCGGGCTACGCGACCGCCTCCGCCCAGCCCCGGCGGATCATCGCCCTGACCGCCGCCATGGCCGCCTTCTTGTACCAGGAAGGCCCCTGGCAGCAGGCCGCCGCCCTGCACCAGGCCGCCGCCGCCACCGCCCGCGACCACGGCGACCGTCTCGGCGAGGCCAGCGCCCTCCACGAACTGGGCCGCGTCCGCTACCTGACCGGGGACTACCCGGCCGCCGCCGACCTGCAGGAGCAGGCCCTGGCCATCTACCAGGACATCGGCAGCCGTCTCGGCGAGGCCAGCGCCCTGCACGACCTGGGCCGCGTCCGCCACCTGACCGACGATTACCCGGCCGCCGCCGACCTGCAGGAGCAGGCCCTGGCCATCTACCAGGACACCGGCAGCCGTCTCGGCGAGGCCAGCGCCCTGCACGCCCTGGGCCGCGTCCGCCACATGACCGGGGATTACCCGGCCGCCGCCGGCCTGCAGGAGCGGGCGCTGGGCATCTACCAGGACATCGGCAGCCGCCAAGGCGAGGCCAGCGCCCTCCTCGACCTGGGCCACGGCCGCTACCTGACCGGGGATTACCCGGCCACCGGGGGCCTGCTGGAGCGGGCGCTGGTCATCTACCAGGACATCAGCGACCGTCTCGGCGAGGCCAGCGTCCTCAGCGGCCTGGGCCGCGTCCGCTACCTGACCGGGGACTACCCGGCCGCCGCGGGCCTGCTGGAGCGGGCGCTAGGCATCTACCAGGACATCGGCAGCCGTCTCGGCGAGGCCAGCGCCCTCCTCGACCTAGGCCGCGTCCGCTGCCTGACCGGGGATTACCCGGCCGCCGCGGGCCTGCTGGAGCGGGCGCTGGGCATCTACCAGGGCATCGGCAGCCGTCTCGGCGAGGCCAACGTCCTGCACGACCTGGGCCGCGTCCGCTACCTGACCGGGGATTACCCGGCCGCTGCGGGCCTGCTGGAAAGGTCCGTGGCGCTGTTCCGGGAAGTCGGTGATGCGCAGGGCGAAGCCGAGGCTCTCAACGCGACGGGCGCCCTGATGGCGGTGTCCGCCGGACCGCGGGAGGCACTGGCGGTGTACCGGGAGGCTCTGCAGCTCGCCCGTCAGGTCGGCAGCCCGCTGGAGGAGGCCCGGGCGCTCGAAGGCGCCGCCCGCTGCACGGCGCGCACCGGTGGCCAGGCAGCCGCCCGCGCCGGCCTCAGCGAGGCCGCAGCGATCTACCAGCGCATCGGAGCCGCCGAGGCAGGACCGGCCGCGGCGGACCTGGCCGCCATGGATAAGGACGTCCGCGACGATGATGCCGTTCAGGGATCGATCGTTAACTGAAGACCAGCCTGGCAGGCACCGGGAGTCCCCGAAAGCCCCCAAAAACCCGTTCAGAAACCCCCGTGCCATCAACAGCGGCCTCCACGAGGCCGACCGGAACGGGCATAACGCCAGGTCGGTACGGTGACAGCGGGGTGCGGTTATCTCGCGGCCGGTTTCGTGCTCGGCCACGACGAGGATCAGCTGGCGGCTCTTCCACTTTCTGTGATCCCGTGCGATGGTCCATTTGTCCTTGAGGCTTTCCGGGTTCGTCCTGGCTGCCAGGTGGCGCCTCTCGCTCGCATTGCAGAGCAGTACGGCCATGGCTACCACGCGCAGCCTCCCGCAGGGTAGCCTCTGATTTCTCAGCTTCAACGCGCGTGATGGCAGCCGTCCCGCGCGTCCCCCGGATGCCCTCACGTGACTAAACGGACGCCAGGCTACGTGAACGACCGGACTCTGGGACCAGGAATGCCGGTATTCACCGATCTCCTACTGGCAAAGGAGAGTCCGACGCGATGCGCGCATGAGCGACCGCGGGAATGCGGCGGGATAAGCCGGTCTTGTCGGGCTGACGTACGGCAGGCGTGATCACGGGTGCCGCCGACTGAGTCGTCGGGCAGGCTGCAGGCGCACTACGGGTGAGGCCGCGCGGAACGCAATACGCTACAGCCAGGGTGCCGCTCGTGCACGCAGAAGCCCGGCCGCGATTCGGGCAAGCGTCTCGCGGCACTGGGAGCCAACAGGGCCGATGCTCGATTACCCATGTCACCGCCGAGTTCTCTCCAGACCGCATCAGCCTGAGCTCCCCGTCACGGACCGCTCGAAACCGGCCAGGTATGAGAACCTGCCCAAAAGTATGATCGCGCCTATGACCGAGGGTCGGGGCAGAAATCTTGAAGGGCCAGACCACCGGCGATGACTGCATCAGAGCGCCAATCACCCACTGAAAGCTTCCGCCACGCGCTGGCAGGCACGCGCCAGGTGCGGCCTAGTGCTGCCGCGCGCCTTCTCCGAGTTCCTGAATCCTCGGAGAAGGCGCGCGGCAGCTGTCTTCGCGGTCCTGACGGCCCAAGATCTCAGCCCGCGGTTATCTTAACAAAAGTTTTCGTTGGTCGTCAGCAGGAACCAGTAGTCATAGAGGTCCGGGCCGGTGTAGTCCGAGACGATGGAGTTACGAGTTGGCCACGGGTTGATGCACAGCTCGTTTCCGCTATTCTGGAATTGCTCCCGCCAGACACGTGTTGATGTCTGGTTGTACCATGAGTGCATTCCCTGACCGGGTTCAATGCCTCCCCAGGGCACCCAGATATCTTCGGTCGGAACGCCCTCCGAGTTTGTATTGTAGGCGTAGACCCAATTGCCCTCCCAGCTGGCCTTGGTGAAGCCACAGAACACAACTAGGTTTACTGTGTTAAGGCATTGCTGCAGAGGATCTGCGGCCGGGGACGCCGGAACGACGAGGCCGAACCCGGCGGCGGGCCACCTGGCCTGGCTCGCGGAGATCCGGGTCCCGCCAGGGACGCGGGCTAGCGCACCCTCGATTACCTTGTTCTGGTTTGCGGTTGCCTCGCTGGCGAAGCTGGCCGCTGGCCGACTGGCGGCAGAAGCTGACGCAGCCCCGAGCCCCGATGCTGAGAATACTGCGACGACTGCGACAAGCAGTGCGCCTAGGCGAAACTTCATGCTCTCTCCCATCTCTAGCTGCTGTGAGATTGATCGCTCGTAGTGCTCCCTGGGCCGAGGTCGCGGTCCTTTCTTTGGATCGGCGCGGATGGTGCCGGGCTGGTGATAATGCGCGATCCGCCCGGGGCCCGGGCCGGGCTGGGGGCTGGCGGGTGGGGCGGGGATAGGGCCTGGGTTCAGGATGTGCCGGGTACCAGGCGGCAGGCTGGCCGAGGGCTGGGCGGGGATGCCGGTACCTGCCGCGGCGGGCACTACGGGGTTGTGCCTGGTCCCGGGCCGGGCCGGGTGCAGGAGGGCAGCGGGGTCCGGTGGCGCGGTACCGGTTCGCGGTCGTTGTGCCGGAGAACAGGCGGGGTGATGGTGGGCTGGCATGGTGTGGCCGGGCACTGTGGCGGCGGGCTGGCCTGCGAGTGCGGGATGGGGTGTTGTGATGGATGGAGGGCAGGGCGGGCCGGAGGCGCGGCTGGGCGGGCTGGTGCGGGGGTGGCGGCGGGCGGCGGGGCTGACGCAGCGGGAGCTGGCTGCCCGGTCGGGGCTGAGCGTGACGGCGGTGCGGGATCTGGAGCAGGGTCGTAGTCACCGGCCGCGGGCGGGGTCGCTGGCGGCGCTGGCCGGGGCGCTGGGCCTGGATGCGGGGCAGGCGGCCGCGCTGGCCAGGGCCGCGGGGGAGGACGCGGGGCGGGCGTCGGCGGGTGAGGGCCTGGCGGCCGGGCCGGGCACGGGGCTGTGGGTGGCGGTGCTGGGGCCGGTGGCGGCGTGGCGGGACGGGGTGGCGCTGCGGCTGGGGCCGCCGGGGCGGCGGGCGGTGCGCCCCGCCCCCCGGTGAGCTGGTGCGGCGGGAGACGGTCATCGATGTGCTGTGGGGACAGCGGCCGGGGTCGCGGCTGGGATGCCGGCCTGGTTAATCGGCCTTCCCAGGGCGGAGTCCGTCCAGGATGGTATCGATGATGGCGGGGACCTCGCGCCTGACTTGCGGCAGGTCCGCGGTGCGGAGCCGGAAGAAGATGGCTCCGATGAGGATCGTGATGGCAGTGTCCACGTCGAGTCCGGCACGTAGCTGGCCGTGACTGATGGCGCGTTCCAGGACTGTCCTGGGCGCGGAGAACCGGGTGCTGACGGCGGATTGCAGGGACGCCCGCAGTTCCGGGTCGTGCACGGCGGCTTCCTGCACGCTCGCCAGTCCTGACCACCGGGGTCCGGTGTAGGCGTCCAGGCTGTCCATGGTCAGTGCGATCAGGTCGTCGCGGACGTCACCGGTATTGGGGGCGGCGGGGTCGGTGGCCATCGCCTGGACGGTGGCGGCGATGAGGACGGTGCGGCTGGGCCAGTGCTTGTACATGGTCGTCTTGGACACGCCGGTCCGCTCGACGAGGGCGTCCATGGTGAAAGCGGCGTAGCCCCGCTCGGCGAGCAGCGTGGCGGCGGCGTCGAGGACGACCAAGCGGGTCTGGGTGACCCGCGGGTCCTCCCGCCCCGGAACGCGTCGTGCCACCGCCGCTCCTTCCCTGGCAGGCCCGTTTGACGGGCGTTTCACTGGCATGTACCGTACCACTCAGTACGTGTACTGTACGGATCAGTACGCGAACTGAGCAGTACAGTACACTGCTATAGTCGGAGGAGAGCTCTGGTGGCGCAGTCGGATACGGTCATCGAGATCAGGGGATTGCGGCGGACGTTCGGCTCGACGACCGCGCTGGACGGAGTGTCCCTGACCGCCCCCGCTGGGAAGGTGCTGGGGCTGCTCGGCCCGAACGGGGCGGGGAAGACCACGCTGGTGCGGATCCTGGCCACCTTGCTGGCACCCACCGCGGGCACCGCCCGCGTTCTCGGCTGTGATGTGGTCAAGGACGCGGCCCGGCTGCGCTCCATGATCGGCCTGACCGGGCAGGTCGCCACCGTGGACGAGCTGCTCACCGGCCGGGAGAACCTGGAGATGATCGCCGGCCTGTACCACCTGCCCCGCTCCCGTGCCCGCCATCGTGCCGCCGAGCTGCTGGAGCAGTTCGGCCTCATCGACGCGGCCGGGCGGCGGTCAGGTACCTACTCAGGCGGCATGCGCCGCCGCCTCGACCTGGCCGCCAGCCTGATCGCCAGCCCGCCGGCGGTGTTCCTGGACGAACCGACCGCCGGCCTGGACCCGGCCAGCCGGCTGGCGATGTGGACCGCCGTCGAGCAGCTCGCCGATGCCGGCACGACCGTACTGCTGACCACCCAGTACCTGGAGGAAGCCGACCGGCTCGCCCACCATGTCGCCGTCATCGACCACGGCCGGCTGATCGCCGAGGGCAGCCCCGGCGAGCTGAAGGCGGACCTGAGCGGGGACCTGGTCGAGTTCCGCGTCACCGACCCCGGCCAGCGCGACCGCGCGGTCCAGGCCATCGCGCCGCTCGGCCGGGCAACGGCAGGGACCGGCCGCGACAGCCAGCAGGTCACCCTGCCCGCCTCCGCCGGCACCGCCACGCTGCGCACCGCGCTACGCCTGCTCGACGACGCCGGCATCGCGATCGACGACGCCACGCTGCGCCACCCCACCCTCGACGAGGTCTTCCTCGCCCTCACCGGGCACCCGGGTACCCGCGACGACGGCAACGGCCAGGCCGACGCCGGCAGTTCCCCCGTCACCGCAAGGAGCACCCGATGACCGCCCAGCCCGCCGCCGCCAGGACCGCCGGCCCCCTGACATTCCTGACCGACACCAGCATCATCACCCTGCGGAACGTCAGGCGCATGGCCCGCACGCCCCAGATGGTCTATTTCGCCAGCATCCAGCCCATCGTCTTCATCATCGTGTTCCGGTACGTCTTCGGCGGCGCCATCGCCACCCCCGGCTACAGCTACGCCAACTACCTGCTGCCCGGCCTGCTCGTCGAAGCGACCCTCTTCGGCGCCACCACCGCCGTCGCGCTCGCCACCGACCTGTCCGGCGGGCTCGTCGACCGGTTCCGCTCCCTGCCCATCGCCCGCCCCGCCGTCTTGATCGCCCGCACCCTCGCCGACTTCGGCCGCACCACCGTCGTCGTGGCCGTCGTCCTCGCCGTCGGCTCCCTCGTCGGCTTCCGGTTCAACAACGGCGCCCTGGCCGGGGCCGCCGCGATCGGCCTGGTGCTCGCGTTCGCCTACGCCTACTCCTGGCTGCTGGCCATCATCGGCCTGGCCGTCAAGGACGCCGAGACCGCCCAGCTCGCCGGCACCCTGCCCATCCTGATCTTCATCTTCGCCAGCTCGCTGGCCGTCCCCGTCGGTACCATGCCCGGCTGGCTGCAGGCCTTCGCCCGCAACCAGCCCGTCAGCGTCACCATGAACGCCGTCCGCGCCCTCACCCAGAGCGGACCGGCAGCCCACTGGGCCTGGCAGTCCCTGGCCTGGACCGCCGGGCTCATCATCGTCCTCATCCCTGCCGCCACTGCCCTTTACCGCCGCCGCTGAGCCGGGCCCGCTGGCAGCAGCGAACGTCCCAGTCCCGCATCCGGGCCGGCCAGCCAGGCCAGTCCGTACCCGCGCGCAGCAGAAAGGTTCCGCAATGGACACTGCCCGCACCCGTCCCGGCAACAGCCAGCCGAAATCCCCGCCCCGGCACCGCCTCGGGGACCGGCTGCTGCTGCACGCTCCTGTCCTGTCCGTGGACCAGATAGCCGCGCGCATGACCAGGATCCGCCTGGACACAGCCGCCCTCGCGACGCTGGACTGGATCCCCGGCCAGCAGGTCCGCGTGGCAGTCGGCGACGCTCCCGCCCCGAGGAACCCGAAGGACTGGATCTTCGGCCAGATGCGGACCTACTCGATCTGGGAGCGCACCCCGGACCGGCTGGACCTGGCCGTGCTCGACCACGGGGACGGCCCCGGAGCGCAATGGGCCAGGCACGCCCGCCCCGGCCAGCTCGTCGCCTTCACCAGGCCGCAGGGCACCCTGGTCGCACAACCCTCCGGCAGCCACCTGCTCATCGGCGAGGAGACCGCCGCCGCCGCGTTCGGCGCGATCCTGCGCTCGCTGCCCGTCGGCCAGCACGCCCTGACCATCATCGAAGCCAGCGAACCGGGCGACCAGCTCCCGCTCCCCGGCGACGTGCGCTGGCACTACCGGCACGGGCGCAGCGCCGCCAGCTCGGCCTCTCTCCTGCGCGCCGTGCGCGACACCGACCTGCCCGGCCCCGGCACCGCCTACCTGGCCGGCGAGGCACGCACCATCCAGGCGCTCCGCAGCCACCTCATACGCGACCGCGGCTGGCCCAGACGCGCCATCATCACCAAGCCGTTCTGGACCCCCGGCAAGAGAGGAATGGAATAAACCATGGCGAAAACACCGAAGCCTGCCTGGACGACAGGCCAGGCCCAGGTCAGGCAGTCCCTGCCGGTTCGCTGCAGGCTCTGCTGAAGGACGGGAACCTGGCCGGGGAATGGGTCCTGGACCCGGTCAAGTCCCGCATCGGGCTGAAGAGCAGGAGCATGTGGGGCCCGGCTCCGGCGCCAACTACCCCGACATCACCTTCACCGCGGACGGCATCCAGCCATCTGGCCATCTGGTACCGCCGTGTGTAGCGATTCAGCCCGCCGCACCCAGCCGCAACCGCGCACATGCTCCGCAGCCCGCGAGCCTGCCCTGGACGGCAGCTGCCGAAGTACGGCGTGCCGACCGGGCTGCTGTATGGCGCGTTCTACGTTCTCACGGCCCTGGCCGCCGTTGCGTATTACCGCCGCCGGGTGCTGGCCAGTGCCCGCAACGCGGTCATGCTCGGCGTGCTGCCGCTGGGCGCGGCGGCGTTCCTGACCTGGGTGCTGTGGAAATCACTCGCCGCCGCCCCAGCGGGCCAACTGTGGTCGGTCACCAGCATCCTGGCCGCCGGGATCATCCAGGCTCACGAGCGCGCCTGCGGCGCAGCTCGCGCCACAACCGGAAGCAGGCGGTCATTCCTCAGCACTCTCGAACGCGGCCACCGCTGGCGCCCTGACCTGCTCCCCCCCCGCCCCCCCCCGTCCCCGCCGACCTCACCCCGGCCGCCCGCCAGGACCGCCGCAGCCCCGCCCGTCGCGCTGGCCGCCCCGACCCGCAATCTCGCCTCTCCCTGACCCGTCTCAGCAGACGCCCCGCGGGCGGGCCCGGGCACGCCGCCGCGCACCCGCGCCACCACGATCAGGAGAAGACCAGCCGATGACCAGCCCGCCCAGCCACCACGCCACCCGGCAGCTCCCCGCCCAGCACGTCTCACTCCCCGCGCGACAAAACCACACTCTGGCGCCCGGCCAAGTCGGTGCGCGCCCGGACGGGCCGGGCAATCAGGCCCACGGACGCGCTTGGCGACGACTTTCACCGGCTGCTCTCCGCTCTCTCCGCTGGCCGCGCTACCTGATCGCTCCCTGCAGCAGGGCCTTGACGAAGCTGCGCTGGAAGATCAGGAATACCAGCAGGGAGGGGGTGATGATGAGCAGCGAGCCGGCGCACAGCAGCGCGGTGTTGGTGCCGTACTGTCCCTGGAATGCGCCGAGGCCGCCGGCCACCGTGCGCTTGGCCGGGTTGTCGATCAGCACGAGGGGCAGCAGGTACTGGTTCCAGGTGGCGAGGAAGAACAGGATCGTCAGCGCGGCGATGGCCGGCCGGGCCAGCGGCAGGTGGATCCGGCGGAAGATCTGCCAGGTGGTGCCGCCGTCGAGCTGGCCCGCCTCGCTCAGAGCGGTCTCGGCCGTGCGGAAATGGGCGCGCATCCAGAACACGCCGAACGGCATCAGCAGGCCGATCAGCGGCAGGACGACGGCCAGCCGGGAGCCGAGCAGGCCCAGGCCCTTCATGTCGTAGTAGAGCGGGGTGATGAGCCCTTCGTAGGGGATGGTGAGGCCGGCCAGCAGCAGCCCGAAGATGACCTTCCCGGCCGGCACCCGCAGCTGGGCCAGGGCGTAGCCGGCCACGGTGGCCATGGCCACCGTGGCCGGGACCACGCCGAGCACGATGAGGATGCTGGAGCGGAACAGTGTGAACAGGTTGGCGGCGCTCCAGGCGTCCGCGAAGTTCCCCCAGTGCGGGTGCGCTGGCCAGCTCAGCCCGGGCGGCGTGCTGCCCTGCGGGGCGAGCGCGGCGCTGAACATGCTGAGCAGCGGGATGACCGCGAGCAACATCATCGCCGCGAGCAGGCCGACGCGGGTGATCCGGTCTGTGCGCAGGGCCGCGGCGGGGCGGCGTAGCGCTGCGGGCGGGCTCAATCCGGCCTCCCGAACCGCTGGATGGGCCAGATGATGAGCAGGACCATGACGGTCAGGAAGACCGCCAGCGCTGAGGCCTGGCCGACCCGCTGGTCGAGGAAGGTGAGCCGGTAGATCTCGACGCCGGGCACCATGGTCTGGTAGCCGGGCCCACCCTGGGTGGACACCTGGATGACATCGAAGCTGGCCAGGGCCGAGACGACGGTGAAGGTCGTGCAGACGACGAGTTCCTGGCGCAGTCCGGGCAGGGTCACCGTGCGGAGCTGGCTCAGCCACCCGGCGCCGTCCAGCCGCGCCGCCTCGTAGAGAGCCGGGTCGATCCGCCCGATGCCGGACAGCAGGAGCACGGTGCAGAACCCGAGCATGACCCAGACGCCGATCACGCCGACCGCGGGCAGCGCGAAGGTGAAGTCACCGAGCCAGGAGCGGGCCAGGCCGCCCAGGCCGACGGTCCGGAGGACCTGATTGACCAGGCCGCTGGAGGAGTACATCCAGGTCCACGCGACGCCGGCGGCGACCAGCGGGAGCACCTGCGGGATGAACAGGAAGGTCCGGGCCGTCGTGCTGAACGGGCCGGGCCGCAGCTCCCGGATCGCGGTGGCGGCGGCCAGGCCGGCGCCAACCGGGATGACGGTGTAGAAGACGATCAGCTCGAAGGCGTGGATGACCGAGCTGAGCAGCTCGGGCTGGGTGAAGATGGCCGCCCAGTTGCTGAGCCCGGCGGGGGTGGCGGGCCCGATGCCGTCCCAGTTGTAGAAGGAGTACTGCACGGACTGGGCCAGCGGGATTAGCACGAACGCCGTGTAGCACAGCAGCGCGGGAGCGACCCAGGCCAGTGTGCCCCACCGTCGGCGGGCTGGCCCGGTCCGGCGCCGGCCTGGCACGGTGCTGCCGCCGGGCGTGATGCTGCCGCCGGGCGGCTGCTGCTGCCGGGCGCCGGACGAATCCGGCGACCCCGCGGCGGCGCCGCGGGAGTCCCGGAGTTATCTGGTTCATGTTCATCTGGACCTCACCATGGGGGCCGCGCGCGAGTGGTCAGCTCCCGAGATCGCTCTTGTAGTCCGACTGGATCTTGGCGGCGTACGCGGCCGGAGAGATCTTCCCTGCCAGCAGCAGCTGGGTCTGCGGCAAGAGCGTATCGACCTCGATCGAGGCGGTCGCGTTGGCCATGAAGTCAACCAGCCCGTCGCTGCTGAGCAGCTGCCGGAACGCGGTCACGGTCGCGGCGACGACCGAGCCGGCGGCCGTGCTCGGGACCGGCGCGCCGGCCGGGCCGGCCGGGACGACGCCGCCCAGCGAGACGGCGTCCGCGCGCGCCCGGGCATTGGTCTGGATGAAGTTGAGGAACGCGGCCGCCGTGGCCGCGTGCCGGGCCTGGGCCGGTATGGCCAGGGTGTCCGCGGCCGTCATGGCGGTGTACTGACCGCCGCGCCGCAGCGGCGGGAACAGGAAGAACCCGAACTTGCCCTTCCCGGCCTTGTCCAGGCCGGGTGCCTGCCAGTTCCCGCTGGGGAAGAAGACGCCCTGGCCGGAGGCGAAGTCGGCCGGGGCCTGGGTCTGGTTGACGCTGTTGACGCCGGAGGCGAAGTAGTGATCCTTGCTCCACTGGGCCAGGGTGGCCGCGGCCTTGACCGTGGCCGTGGTGTCAATGTTCGCGCTCGGGGTGTCGTAGTTCCAGGCCTGCACGCCCCGCGGGGATCCGGCGTAGTCCATCTGCAGGTTCTGCAGCGGGTAGACCGTCCCGCCGTCCTGGCCGTTGATCAGGATCGGCAGCAGTCCCGCGCGCCTGGCCTTGGCCAGCAGGTGCTCGAAGTCGGCCAGCGTGGCCGGCGGCGTGGTCATCCCGATGCGCCGGGCCAGGGCCTTGTTGTAGTAGATGCCGGTCAGGCCAAACCCGGGGCCCACGCCGTAGAGCCCTCCGGTGCCGCGCTGCTTGCCGTTAACGGCCACCCGGGTCGAGGCGAACTGGGACTGCGGCCACTTGTTCCAGCCGTAGGCGGCGGCATACGGGTCGAGGTTGGCCAGCAGCCGGTCGGTGATGAGGTTGCCGAAGGACGCGATCCTGATGATGTCCGGCACGTTGGAGCCGGACAGTATGTGCGGGGTATTCGTGACCAGGGTATTGAAGTCGTCGCTGGTGACCTTGACGGTGACGTTGCGGTGGCTGGCATGGAAGGCCTGTCCCAGCGCGCTGAACAAGGGCACGTCCGGGGTGGAGACCAGGATGCTCAGCGTGGTCGGCGCGGCGCTGATCCTGGTGGTCGCCGCGACCGGCGACGGTGCGGCCGAGCCCGAGTTGGCGCCGGGAGCGCACGCCGCCGCCGCGAGCGCGGCGGAGGCGATCGTGATGGCCAGCGCGGCCGGGCGGAGCCTCGCGCTGGCACGCGCTCTGATGACCCGCGTTCTGATGATGTGCATGAAGACTCCTTCGTCACTTACACCGGAGATAGTCGCTCACGTAATCCGCGGCGATGCCGATCGCGTGCCGCGCGTCTGACATGACGCCCAGCATCTGGAAGAAGCCGTGCAACTGGCCTTCATAGTTGTGGTGCACGACGGGGACGTTCTCGGTGCGCAGCCGCCGCGCGTATTCCTGTGCCTCCCAGCGCAGGATGTCGTGCTCGGCCGTGATGATCATGGCGGGGGCGATGCCCCGCAGGCTGCGGGCATGGATGGGCGACACATACGGGGAGTCCCGCAGCGACGGCTCGGGGACGTAGGTGTCCCAGATGTGGCCGATGCGGTCGAAGGCCTCGTCCCCGAATCCCGGCCGGTTCAGGAAGCTTGCGTACCTGGTCCTGAAGGTGTTCTTGAACAGCGTGTCCATGTGGCTCTCCAGGACCGGGTACACCAGCACCTGGGCGGCCAGCCCGACCTGCAGGTCGCGGGCCTTGAGCGCGGCCGCGGCGGCGAGGTTCCCGCCCGAGCTGTCCCCGGCCACCGCGACCTGGCCGAAATGACCCGTCGCCCATTCGATGGCGTTCCACACGTCGTCGAACCCGTCCGGAAAGGGGTGCTCGGGCGCCAGCCGGTAGTCCACCGCCAGGACCACGCACTGCGCGTGATTGGCGAGGGCGCGTGCCACGCCCTCGTAGCAGTCCAGGTCGCCGTGCATCCAGCCGCCGCCGTGCACCCAGACCAGCACGCCGCGCTCGGCGTCGTCCGGTCCGTGACCCGGCCCGGCGTCCCCGGCCGGGGAGTTCCGGCGGGCGGGCCGGTACAGGCGGGCCGGGACACCCGCGATGGTGAGCTCCTCCACCGACGCCACGGGCTCAAGCGGGCCGCGCACAGCCAGCGCTTCGGCCCTGGTCTCGCGCCGCACTTCCCCGATGTCGCGCGTCCACGGCGGCGGCTGCAGGCCGGACGCCGAGAAGTAACGACGCGCCTCCTCGGCCGGAACGGGCACTGCGGGCTCGACCAGGTCGGTCATGATGTCTCTCCGTGCGCACGGCTGGGTTGCCGGGATCTGCCCGCGGCCGGCGATTCCGCCGAGCCACGGGCTCCGAAACAATCTGGTTAGTCAGTCAGTTTCCGGAACCATACTGGTTAGTCAGTCAGTTTGTCTAGGATGAGATGAACGGCGGAGCAGCTGACAGCCAAGGGAGATCACCTGCCGATGACGAAGGCCCAGGCCGGACCCAGACGATCGTCCTCGCGGGGGGACGCGCGCAGGAAACAGCTCATCGAGGTCGCGACCCGCATGCTGGCCAGGAACGGCTCACGCGGCACGACGCTGAGCGACATCGCGGCGGCAGCTGGCGTCTCCCAGGCTGCGGTGGTCTACCACTTCGGCACTAAGGAAGAGCTCCTGCACGCCGTCCTCAACTACCGCGACGAGTTCGAGGACACCCAGCTGTGGCGGCAGGGCCCCGACCCGGGACTCGGCATCTTCGAGATCATCTCCGGGATCGTGGGCAGCTGGGATGACCACCCGGAGATCGTCGGCCTGCTGGCCGTCCTGCTGGCCGAGAACGTCGCCGACGACGGCCTGCTCCGCCCGCGGCTGCGCCGCAACTACCAGCTCACCGTGGACCGCATCTCGGACACGCTGGGCAAGGCGCAGGACCGGGGTGAGATGCGCCCGGACGCCGACCCGCGCCTGACCGCGATCGGAATGCTGGCGTTCCTCAGCGGCCTGGAGCTGGCCTGGCTCGTCTCCCCCGACATCCCGGCCGCCGAGACGGCCGCGATGTGGGCCGCGAGCCAGGTCACGCAGCTCTCATCCGCGACCAGCAGGTGATGCAGGCGCCGCGGACTTCCTGCGGGCCTCGCGGTGGTGGCAGTGGACCGGCAAGTTGCCCGGAACATCCACTCAGCCATCCGGCGCTCAGGCCGAGCCGACCATGAGCTCGGCGAGGTCGCGGAGCGTCGTCTCCTTGGGATTCAGGGTCGCACGGACCCGCCCGGCCCGCATCACCAGCAAATGATCGGCGAGCTCCAGCATCTGCGGCAGGTTGTGCCCGACCATCACGACGGTCTCGCCGCGGTCGGCCACGTCCCTGATGAGGCCCAGGAAGGCTGCCGTCTCCCGCGGGCCGAGCGCGGCGGTCGGCTCGTCGAGCAGCAGCACCCGCGCCTTGAAGTGCAACGCCCTGGCGATCGCGACCGCCTGCCGCTGGCCGCCGCTGAGCTGCTGGACGCCAGCCCGCGATGTCGGCATCGAGATGCGCACAGTGTCCAGGACCTCGTCGGCCTCCTGGCGCATGCGGCGGCGGTCGACGGTGCGGACCCCGAGCAGCCGGTGCGTTATCTCGCGGCCGAGGAAGATGTTGTCTGCCACTGACATTGTGTCGACGAGGGCCAGGTCCTGGTAAAGGGACTCGATGCCGGCCAGCCGGGCATCCCTGGCCGATTCGAAAGCCCGCGGCTGCCCGTCGACCAGCACCGACCCCTCATCTGCTATCTCGACCCCGGACAGGATCCTCATCAGCGTCGACTTGCCGGCCCCGTTGTCGCCGACGATGCCGGTCAGCCCGGGCTTGAACTCGAGGGATACACCGTCCAGCGCTACCACGTGCCCGTATTCCTTAGCCAGGCCGCGGGCGGACAGCCGCGGCGGCGCCGACGTCTCGGCCGGGCTCATCGGGTGGCTCCTGCCGCGCGCTGGGCTCTCTTCCTGGACGCCCGCAGCGCGCGCAGGCGGCTTCGATGGCCGGAGAAGTCCTGAAGCAGGACGGCGATCATGAGGACCACTCCTGTGGCCACCTGCTGCCAGAATGCCTGTACACCGAGCAGCAGCAGCCCGTTGTCCAGGGTGGACAGCACCAGCACGCCGAGGACCGCGCCGAATACCGTCCCGGTTCCCCCGGTCAGGCCGGTGCCGCCGAGCAGGACCGCCGTGATGGCCGTCAGCTCTAGTCCCACGCTGCCCTCCGTGGGCTGGGCGGTCCCGGTCTGGCCGGCCAGCATCACGCCGGCGATCGCCGCGCACAGGCCGCTGAGCAGGAACACGACGAACAGGTAACGCTGGACCTTGATCCCGGCCAGCCGGGACGCCTGCTGGCTGCCGCCGACCGCGTACACCCGGTGCCCGCCGAGCGACTGGCGCATGAGGGTCATCGCGATCACCGCCACCACGATAAGCACGATCACCAGGTACGGCACTGATAGCACGCTGCCGGTGCCCAGGGTGCCGAGCGCGGAGCTGTCGATCCCGACCTCCTGCCCGTTCGTGACGAGAAGGGCCACGCCGAGGTACGCGGAGAAGGTCGCGAGCGTGGCGATGACGGAGTTGACCCGCGCGTAGGCCACCGCGGCACCGTTGATGAGCCCTGCGACCAGGCCAGCGGCGACGGCGGTCACCAGGCCCAGGGCAAGATTCGCGTGCGAGTGCGCCATCACCTCGGCTAGGGCAGCGGTCACCAGGCCGGTGGTCGAGCCGACGGAGATGTCCAGGTTGCCGGAGATCATGACGATGACCTGGCCGACGGTGACCACGCCCAGGATCGAGCCCGAGTCAAGGATGCCGACGAGGTTGGCCTCAAGGAACTCGCGCCCGTGGCTGGCCACGCCGAACACGACGAGCAGCACCGCCAGGGCGGCGACCAGGGCCAGGTCGACATACAAGTCACGGGAGACCGAGGCGAGCACTCGGGATCTGCCTGTGCCCGCGCCCCGCACGGCCGCGGGCGCCTCAGCTGTCTCGTTCCTGTCCGCGGTCATCTTGCCCACTGCGGCCCCTTCAGTGTGTCTTCCATGCTGCCGCCTGGCCGGCCGGGCCGGTCAGCAGGACTTGTCAACGGTCGCGAAGTTCGACTGCGACATCTGGATGGGTGCCACGTACGTGTTGGCCGGGAACGGCTTGTGCTTGACAACGTAGTCATACATCTCGAGCACGGCGTCCGCACCGATCCCGTTGGGGAAGATGTAGTTGGTCCCGCGGAAGCCGACGTCGGGCGCGCCCTTACCCCACACCTGGCAGGCCAGGTCGCCGCCCAGGCCTACCGCGTCGACGCCGGAGACAGGTACGCCAGAGCTGACCAGCGCCTTGGCGCCGCCGAACGCGACATCATCGTTGCACCCCGCGATCAGCCAGTCCTTCGCCTGCGGGTGCGCTGTCTTGACCGGCCCGGTGTTGCTGAACGCCGCCTGGGTGGTGTTGTCGGTCGTTGGCACGCTGATGATGTGGCTCTTCGGGAGACCGCTGGCGACAACCTTGGCCTCCTCCGCGTCGGTCCGCATATTGCAGGTCGGCAGCGACGGGTTCGTGAACAGGAGCATGTAGGTGCTGCCCGCAGACCAGCGGAGCTGCTTGTAGTAGCTCATCAGGATGGTGCCGGTGCTCTGGCCGAAGGCCGTCGCGTTGATCCCGACGAACGGTACTTGCTTGCCGTCGCTCCCGGCGAAGCCGTTGTCGGAGGCCATGATCGGCACGTGCCCCGTCTTGGTGAGGTTGACCATGCGCGGGCCGAGCGTGGCGTCGGGCGCGACTACGATCAGCCCGTTGGCCTGCTGGCCGATCGCCGTCTGGATATCACTGATGGTCGTGCCCGAGCTGTTGTTCTCATTGGAGACCTTGACTGTGGCGCCGAGCTTCGCCGCCTCGGCCTTCGCACCGTCACCCTCCAGCACGAAATACGACTGCGAGCCGTCCGTCTGCAGGTAGACGAACGTCGGGTGGGACGGCGCGCTCGCGCCGGAACTCCCGGATCCGCACCCGGCTAGGGCCGCCGCTGCCAGCAGGCCGCAGACGGCGAGTGTCACAGGAAGGCGTCTACGTCGCATCCCTGGTCCTCCTATCACCACATCGTGGACAGGCAACATCAGGATCCCGCCGGGCGCGCTGACCGCTAACCGGACTCGCTAGCTCCGGGCCGGACAGCCAGACAAATGCACACTGGCCAGACAAGGCAGAAGGTAACGGCACGCCGCGTTCAGAGTCAAGCATATTTTACTATAATCCCATCTAATGCTAGCCTCGTGCCGTGGCGTCGAGAGCGGGGCGAAGGGCAGGCCATGGTGGTGAGTCCAGGGGCCGGGCGAGGGTCCGGCGGGGCGAGGTTCCGCGGCCGCGTAGCGGTGCTGACCGGCGCTGCCAGCGGCATCGGCGCCGCCGCCGCTGAGCGGCTGGCACAGGAAGGCGCCCATGTTCTGGTCACCGACGTTGACGATGAGGGCGGGGAGAAGGTCGCGGCACGGATAAATTCGGGCGGCGGCAGCGCCAGCTACCGGCACCTGGACGCAGCGTCTGGCGCGGACTGGGATGCGCTCGGCGCGCACGTGGAGCAGGCCTGGGGCCGGCTGGACGTGCTGCACAGCAACGCCGGCCGGGTCATCGTGGTCAAGCCGGCTCATGAGCTCACCGAGCAGGAGTGGCAGGCGCAGATCACGGTCTCCCTGACCGCGGCGTGGCAGGGCGTGCGGGCGCTCATCGGCCTGCTGCGGCAGGCCAGGGGCTCCATCGTGCTCACCTCCTCGGTGCACGCACTGGTGGGGCTGCCCGGTCACCCGGCTTACGCGGCGGCCAAGGGAGCGCTGTGCGCTCTCGGGCGGCAGCTCGCTGTCGAGTACGGACCTGATGTCCGGGTCAACACGGTGCTTCCCGGGCCGGTGCTGACCCGGGCATGGGACCGTGTTCCCGATGAGGCGCGGGAGGCCAGCATCAGGGCAACCGTCGCCAAGCGCCTCGGCGACCCGGCCGAGGTGGCCGCGGCTGTCGCGTTTCTCGCCTCCGACGACGCATCCTTCGTCACGGGGGCATCGCTGGTGGTGGATGGCGGGTGGAGCGTGGTCAGGGACTCGGCCTGACCTAGGAAGGATAAGCAAGAGGTGCCAGAGCGCGAAGCGAACGGAGCTGCTGGCGGTGCCGACAGGGTCAGCAGGGACGACCGTTCCTACATGCCCTCCAGGAGACCGCCGGGCACGCTCAGGGGACTGCACGGCGAGACGGTGGAGACCATCGGGTCACGCATCGTCAACGGGTACTACGCGCCCGGCAGCCAGCTCACGCCCCAGCAGCTCGAACGCGAGCTGGGGATCAGCAACACGGTACTCCGGGAGGCCATGCGGGTCCTGGCGGCCAAGGGGCTCGTCGAGTCACGCCAGAAGCTAGGCACGGTCGTCAAGCCGCGGTCCTCGTGGAGCCTGCTCGACGCAGACCTGCTGCGCTGGCAGGAGGGCCATGAAGACGCGTCGTTCCTCTATGACCTGGCCGAGGTCCGGTTCATCATCGAGCCGGCGGCTGCACGCCTGGCCGCCCTCCGCCGCACCGACCGGGACCTGGCGGACCTGCGCGACGCCCTGCGGGCGATGATCGACGCCGGCGCCGACGGCACCGGCGTGATCGACGCCGACCTCGCCTTCCACCGCGCGCTGCTGAACGCGGCGCACAACGAACTGCTGAGCCGCATGGAGTTCATCCTCGAGGCCGGGCTCCGCGCCCGGGACATGCTGGTGCACAACAGATCAGACTGGCCTGACTCGGTGCCGGTGCACAGGGCGATCCTCGCCGCCGTCGAGGCACGCGACAGCGCCGCAGCCGAGCACGCGGTGCTGGAGCTGCTCGACCAGGCACTGACCGACACGCGTCAGGCTGACCCGGGCGAGCGGGACGCCGAGTGAAGATCACTGACATCGGCACCTTCCTGGTGCCGCCACGGTGGCTGTTCCTGCGCATCGAGACCAACGAGGGGATCACCGGATGGGGTGAGCCCGTAGTCGAGGGCCGCGCGGAGACCGTGCGTACCGCAGTGGCCGAGCTGAGCGACCTGCTGATCGGCGAGGACCCCCTCCGCATCGAGGACCACTGGCAGGTGCTGACCCGGGGCGGCTTTTACCGCGGCGGCCCGGTGCTGTCGTCCGCCGTGGCCGGCATCGACCAGGCCCTGTGGGACATCGCGGGCAAGGCTTACGGCGCGCCGGTGCACCGGCTGCTCGGCGGCCCGGTGCGCGACAAGGCGCGCGTGTACACCTGGATCGGCGGGGATGAGCCGCAGGAGGTCGCCGACCAGGCCCGCGAGCAGGTCGAGGCCGGCTTCACCGCCGTCAAGATGAATGCATCCGGGCGCATGGAACCGATCGAGACGCTGGCCGGCACCCAGGCGGTGGTGAACAGGGTCGCCGCGGTCCGCGACGCCATCGGACCCCGCAGGGACCTCGTCGTGGACTTTCACGGACGCATGTCCACGGCGATGTCCCGGCGGCTGCTGCCGCTGCTGGAGCCGCTGTCTCCGCTGTTCGTCGAGGAGCCCGCCCTGCCCGAGTACTCCCGCGATCTCGCCCGCCTGGTCGAGCACACGACAGTACCGCTGGCGACCGGCGAGCGGCTGTACTCCCGGTGGGACTTCCGCGACGTCCTGACCACCGGCATCGCCGTAGTGCAGCCCGACGTCTCGCACGCGGGCGGCATCAGCGAGGTGCGGCGGATCGCGGCCCTGGCCGAGGCGCACGATGTCAGCCTCGCCCCGCACTGCCCGCTCGGCCCGATCGCGCTGGCCGCCAGCCTGCAGGTCGCGTTCGCTACGCCGAACTTCCTCATCGAGGAGCAGAGCATCGGCCTGCACTACAACCAGGGAAGCGATCTGCTGGATTACCTGATGGACCCGGACGTCTTCCGGTTCACCGACGGGTACGCGCCGCTGCTGACGGGCCCCGGGCTCGGCATCGAGATCGACGAGCCCGCGGTGCGGCGGGCAGCAGAGCTCGGGCACCGCTGGCGCAACCCGGTCTGGCGGGCGCCCGACGGCTCGTTCCGGGAATGGTGATGACCGAACCAGCGCGGGTGAGCACCGACCTGAGCCGCGGCGGGCGCTGGACCTCGCTGCGGCTGGCCGGGCGCGAGTGGCTGTGGCGCCGGGACGATCCCGGGCGCGACCGGGTGGCTCCCGGTGATCCGTTCGCAGACGCTGGCGGGATCGAGGAATGCGTGCCGACAGTCCGAGGCCGGCCAGACCATGGGGACGCCTGGTCCCGTTCCTGGCGCGACCGTAGTGACGGGAGCGCCGAGGCCGACTGCGGAGACTTCACGCTGCGCCGTCGCATCAGCACAGACGATGACCTGGTCACCGCCCGGTACCGGCTGACGGCAGATCCCGGGTACCGATTCGTCTGGGCTGCCCATGCACTGCTCGAGGTTTCTGCCCGGGCCATGCTGCGGCTTCCGGACAGCCCGGCGGTCCGGCTCTACCCGGAGGCCGCGATCTTCCTTGACTGGCCCTGGCCGGCCGGGGCTCCGTTCGTCACCGCGCGCTGGCCCGGCCCGGGCGGGCTCCGGCTGGACAGGCTGGGGCCCGACGACGGGACGGCCGTCGGCGCCATCGCCCTCGGCTGCGCTAGCGCCACCGTCTGCGACGGCGACCGGCTGCGGCTGACCCTGAACGCCGACGCGGGGATGCCAGCGTCGGTGGCCCTCTGGCGCAATCTCGGCGGCTTCCCGGGCGACCGCCCGTACCGGAGCATCGGCGTCGAGCCCATGCTCGGATCCGTCTTCGACCTCGCCGAGGCGCGGCAGCCCGGCGACGCGGTCACGGTCCCGCGGGCCGGCTGGGTCGAGTGGGAACTGGAGATCGGGATCCTGACCGCAAGCGGCACGGCCGGGCTGGCACGCGAGACCGGGGCGGTGTCATGAACCTCCCTGACGCTCTGCGTTCCCGGCGGCTGATGGCGATCATCCGTGGCACCGACCCCGCTGCCGCGACCAGGACCGTGCTGACGCTGGCCGAGGAGGGCGTCAGCATGCTCGAGGTATCCCTTACCACGCCCGGCGCTTTCGCCGTGATCTCCCGTGCCCGCGCGGAGCTGGGCTCCGAGGCGAGCGTGGGTGCCGGGACCGTGATCACGGCCGAGGACGCGGATCGGGCAGCTGACGCGGGTGCGGATTTCGTGGTGACGCCCGCGATCGTGCCCGGCCTGCGCACGGCCGCCGAGCGCGGGCTGCCGCTGCTGGCCGGAGCGCTGACGCCGACCGAGATCGTGGCGGCCACGCAGCATGGCGCGGCGGCGGTGAAGCTTTTCCCCGCTTCGCTCGGCGGGGTCCGCTATCTGCGGGCGCTGCTCGACCCGTTCCCGGCGACCGCGCTCGTCCCGGTGGGCGGGGTGGATGCCAGGGCCGCGCGCGAGTACCTCGCCGCCGGGGCGGTGGCCGTCGGAGTGGGGTCGCCGCTGGTCGGTGACGCCGCCTCGGGGGGGTCGCCGGATGACCTGCGCGTCCGTGCCCGCCGGTTCCTCGCCGCCGTCCGGGCCGCCGGCGGCGGCGGCCCGGTCCCCGATGACGCGCCGCGGCCCGGGAGGCGGCAGTGACCACGCCTGCCGACGTCGTGACGTTCGGCGAGACGATGGCGGCGCTGCGAAGCACGGGACCGCTGCGGATGGGCGGGAGCCTTGCCCTGTCCGTCGCGGGCGCCGAGGCCAACGTCGCGATCGGCCTGGCGCGGCTCGGGCACGGCGCGGCATGGATCGGCCGGGTCGGCGACGACGAGCTCGGCGCCCTCGTGGTGCGGACACTGCGCGCCGAGAGCGTTGACGTCAGCGGCGTTGTCGTCGACCGCAGCCGGCCGACCGGGCTCGTCCTGTTCGAACGGCGGCTCGGTGATGTCACCCGGGTTCAGTACTACCGTTCCGGCTCGGCGGGCAGCGGCCTGGACGTGGCCGACCTAGCGCCCGTGCTGACAGCGGGAAGCGGTCACGGGGCGCTGCACATGACCGGGATCACGCCCGCGCTCGGGGCCACTGCGGCGCGGGCCACCCAGGTCGGCGCGGAACGTGCCCGCGAGGCCGGCCGCCTCGTCAGCTTCGATGTCAACTACCGGGCCCGGCTCTGGTCTGCCGCGGATGCCCGCGCCGGGCTGCGGCCGCTGACCCCGATGGCGGATTTGGTCTTCGCCTCCGAACCGGAACTGGCCCTGCTGGCGGCCGACGGCCGGCCAGCGCGGCGGCGACAGCGGACGAGCTGCTGAGCCGGGGCGTGCAGACCGTGGTGGTCAAGCGCGGCGCCCGCGGCGCGACCGCGCACACGGCCGACGGCACCATCTCGGTCCCGGCCCGCGCCGTCCGCGCCGTCGACGTGATCGGCGCCGGGGACGCGTTCGTGTCCGGGTACCTGTCCGGCGTCCTCGACGGCCTGGACGTGGCCGGCTGCCTGCGGCGCGGTGCGACCGTCAGCGCGTTCGCCGTGGCCAGCGCCGGTGACTGGGAAGGCCTGCCGGCGCGCCCGGAACTTGACCTGCTCGACGCCGGGGACGAGGCGATCCGGTGACGCGGCTCGCGGCGGCGGACGCGGCACCGTTCCAGGTCTGGTCCGGAGGGGGTTACGAGCTCGCCGAGGGGACGCGCTGGCTCGGTGACCGGCTGATCTTCACCGACATCCTGGCCGGCACGCTGCTGGAGGCCCCGGCCACCGGGCCCGGTGATGCCCGGGTTGTCGCCCGGCTCGACGTGCCGCTTGGCGCCGTGGCTCCGGTCGCCGGACGGCCAGGCGAGTGGATCGCCGCGGCCGGGACCGGGATCGCGCTGATCGACCCCGACGGCGCGCTGACCTGGATCGACCGCCCGGAGGACGGGTCGCCCGTAGCGTCGCGGATGAACGATGGCTGCTGCGACCCTGGCGGCAGGTTCTGGGCGGGCAGCATGTCCTACGATGCCGTCGAGGGGGCCGGGGCGCTGTACCGGGTCGGCACCGATGGTGCGGTGGCGAAGGTTCTCGACGGGATGACCATCGTGAACGGCCCGGCATTCACCGCGGACGGCTCGCTGATGTACCTATCGGACACATTCGCCGGGCTGATCTACGCGTGTCCGGTCGATCCGCCGACCGGGGAGATTATCAGCCGCCAGGTCTTCGCGGAGATACCGCCTTCCGACGGCGCACCCGACGGCATGACGGTCGACGCGTCCGGTCGGCTGTGGGTGGCGCTGTGGGACGGCTTCGCCGTTCGCCGCTACCGCCCGGATGGGTCGGTCGATGTGACCATCCCCGTGCCGGCGCGGCGGCCTACCAGCGTCTGCCTGGGCGGACCCGAAGGCGACCTTCTGTTCGTCTCCACAGCGCGCTACGGGATACCCAACCCGGCGCCCGAGGCCGGCGCGATCCTGTCCGCCCGGACCGACGCCTCCGCGGCTCCCGCCGCCTCGTTCGCCCGCTCCTTGTCCTGAGTCGCGGTCCTGAGTCCCGCCAGACCAGGAGGGTGCAGCCGGGCCGTTCTGATACTACTAAAAGAATTAAATACTAAAATAGCATTGACACCTGCGCCGGAGCCTCCGACGATGAGTAAGCGTCCGCCCTAGGACGGCGGACATCGCGCTGCAGGAGGACCTTCCGATGACGCCGCTTGACATCGCCGTCAGAGCACGATCCTTGTTGACACGACCGCGCCTCGCCGCCGGAGCCCTGGCCGCCCTCGCGGGCGTGACCATTTTCTCGCCTCCCGCGCTGGCCCAGCCCGCGGGAGATTCCCCGAGCTCCGCGCCCGGCCGACCCGCGGCGGCTTCCCCCGCAATAGCGCCAGCCCGGCCCGCCACGACCGTCACGCCGAATGGCCTGGCCGCCACTCCGCCGATGGGCTGGAACGACTGGTACTCGTTCGGGTGCAACGTCAGTGCGTCGCTGATCGAGCAGACCGCCCAGGCGATGGTGACCTCGGGCATGAAGGCGGCAGGCTACCAGTACGTGAACATCGACGACTGCTGGCTCGACCCGCAGCGCGCAGCCGACGGCAGCCTTCAGGCCGACCCGGCCAAGTTCCCCGACGGGATCAAGGCCGTCGCCGACTACGTGCACTCCCTTGGCCTGAAGCTCGGCATCTACGAGGACGTCGGAACTAAGACCTGCGCAGGCTACCCGGGCAGTTACGGCCACTACCAGCAGGATGCGCAGACGCTGGCCTCCTGGGGCATCGATTTCGTCAAGATGGACTGGTGCAACGTCCCGTTCAGCGACTTCCCCGGGCTGACGCAGCAGCAGGTCGCGGAGAACCTCTACACCGAGTTCGGCCAGGCTCTCCGGGCGACCGGACGGCCGATCCTGTACAGCATCTGCGAATGGAATCCGAGCCTGCAGCCGTGGACCTGGGCGCCGGAGATCGCCAACATGTGGCGCAGCAACGACGACTACGGTGACACCTGGTCGCAGGTGCTCGGGAACCTCGGCCAGGAAGCCTCGCTGGCCGGCTACGCCGGCCCCGGGCACTGGAACGACCCGGACATCCTGCAGATCGGCCGCAGCGGGCTCACGACATCGGAGGACCAGGCCCAGTTCAGCATGTGGGCGATGCTGTCCGCGCCGCTGCTCGCGGGCAACGACCTGCGCTCGATGACCCCGGCGGTGCGCGACATCCTCACCAACCGCGAGGTCATCGCCATCGACCAGGACCCGCTCGGCGCCGAGGCGACCCGGCTGTCGGAGCAGGGCAACGCGGACGTGTGGGTCAAGCAGCTCGCCAACGGTGACCGGGCGATCATGCTGCTGAACCGCGGCAGCACCCCGCTCAGCATCAGCACCACGGCGCGGGCCGCCGGGCTGCCCGCCGCGGGCGGCTACCGCGTGCGCAACCTGTGGACGCACACGACGAGCGAGTCTGCCGGTGTCATCGCCGCCTCGGTGCCGCCAATGAGCGCCGTGCTGTTCACGGCGGCGCCGCTGCACGGCCCACTGGCCGGCCTCCCGCCGCTGACCGACGTCGCGGTGAGCGTTCCGGCCCTATACCCGGGCTCGACGTACCAGGTCGCGGGCCCCGGGCAGACGATCACCGTGCCGGCGACCTTCCGTAACGACGGCCGGACGGCGATCACTGATGCCCGGCTGAGCCTCAACGCACCGGCCGGGTGGACCGTGACCGGAACGCCGCCGTCGCAGGCGGTGCTGCGCAGCGGCGGTGATCTCACCGGGACCTGGCAGGTCACCGTTCCGCCAGGGACATCGCCCGGCAGCTACACCCTGACCGCCGCCGCAAGCTATCGCTGGTCCGGCAGGCACGCGGCTGGCAGCAGCGGCGACGGCGGCCTCACGGTCGCGGTGCCACCGTCGGGCACGCCCTACCTAGATACGCTGAGCTGGCTTTCGGCCAGCAACGGTTACGGCCCGGTGCTAATCGACAAGAACTACTACGGCGGCCCGCTGACTATCCACGGCGTGACCTACGCCCACGGCCTGTGGACCAACTCGCCGGCGGACATCACCTACTACCTGGGCGGCAACTGCACCACGTTCACCGCCGACCTGGGGCTGGACGACTCCGACGCCGGCCAGGGCTCCGTCGACTACCAGATCTACGCCGACGGCACCAAGGTCTACGACAGCGGCGTGGTGACGAACTCTACGCCGACCGTGCACGCCAGCGTCAGCGTCAGCGGCGCTCAGGTCCTGGAGATCACCGTCGCCGAGGGCAACGGCACACCCACCTACGGCAACGCCGATATCGCCGCGCCGCAGCTCAGCTGCGCCGGCTGAACCGCCGGCCAGAGAGCAGCCGATGAGTAAGCCACTCCCACCGGTCCCGCAAGCTCGTCGCGGTGATCGCCTCCGCCGGGCCGGCGCAACGGCTACGTCTCGGCTGCGGAGATCAACGTCATCGGCTCCCTGGCCCCCTGACCCTGACCCAGGAAGAGAGGAACTCATGCTCCACCCCAGACACCGACTCAGGATTACGGCGGCGGTCATCGCCGCGCTGTGCACGGCGGCGGCGCTCACGGCCGCCGTGGCGCCCGCTGCTTCGGCCGCCCCGGCGCGGCAGAGCCGCCAGGCGGACAAGAGCGCCAGCCGCCCAGCCCAGCAGAGCGCGAGCCAGTCCTACAACGGGCTCGCGCTGACCCCGCCGATGGGCTGGAACGACTGGTACCAGTACCGCTGCAGCGTCACAGAAGGCGACGTCCTCGCCAACGCGCAGGCGCTGGTCTCCAGCGGCCTGGCCAGGCTCGGCTACAACTACATCAACCTGGACGACTGCTGGATGGCGCCGCAGCGGGCCGCCGACGGGGAACTCCAGGCCGACCCGACGCGGTTCCCGCACGGGATCGCGTGGCTGGCCGACCAGCTGCACAGCATGGGCCTGAAGCTCGGCCTCTACGAGAGCTTCGGCACCACGACCTGCCAGAAGCTGCCCGGCAGCTACGGGCACTACCAGCAGGACGCGGACACGTTCGCGAGCTGGGGCGTTGACTTCCTCAAGTTCGACTACTGCGGGGTGCCGGCCGGCACCACCGGCGCCGACCTGGAGGCCGATTACCAGCAGATGAGCCAGGACCTGGTCGCGACGGGCGCGGCACATCGTCTTCAGCCAGGAACTGCCGATCGCCGCCGGCGACGCCAACCCCGCCAACGCCAACTACCTGCCGTACATCGCCTACTCCGCGCAGATCGCCAACATGTGGCGGGTCGCGCCGGACCTTACCACCAACTTCGACTCCACGATCTTCGGCCATCTGGCCGATGACCTGCCGCTGGCCAGCTACGCGCACCCAGGCGCCTGGAACGACCTCGACATGCTGCTCACCGGGAGCACCACCTACAACTGGACGGTCCAGCAGGAACAGACCCAGATGAGCATCTGGGCCGAACTGGCCTCACCGCTCATCGTCAGCAGCGACCTGACCAGCATGTCCGCCGCCACGAAGCAGATACTCGGCAACAAGGCAGTCGTTGCTGTCGACCAGGACCCGCTCGGCAAGCAGGGCCAGCTCGTGGCCCAGCAGGGCGGTGTCGACGTGGTGGCCAAGCCGCTGGCCGGCGGCGATGTCGCGGTGCTGCTCGCCAACACGTCGTCGGCGCCGCAGCAGGTCAGCACGACCGCCGGGGCCGTCGGACTGGGCCGCGCCAGCACCTATGGCGTGCGCGACCTGTGGGCGAACACCACGCGGGAGACGGCCGGGGCGATCACCGCCACCGTGCCCGCGCAGAGCGCCATGCTGCTGCGAGTATCGCCGCTGCGCGGCCTGGCGGCAGGCCGGTACGCCCCGCTCACGAGCGTCTCCGTCAGCCCCGACGTGCCGTCGGCCTACTCAGGGTCGCAGTTCGAGGTCGCCCACCCCGGGCAGGTCATCTCGGTCCCGGCGACATTCACCAACGACGGCCGGGAACCGGTCACCCGCGCATTGGTGTCCCTGACCGGGCCCAGCGGCTGGGACACCAGCAGCCCGTTGTCGGCCCGCATCCTGCCCACCGGGCGGGAACTCGACGGCATCTTGCAGATAACGGTGCCGCCGGGCACCGCCGCGGGCAACTACACGCTGACCGCCACGGCGAGCTACCGCTGGGGTTTCCACCAGACGGGCAGCGACAGCAGCCAGGCCGTCATCCAGGTGGCCGTGCCGCCGGCCGGCACGCCGACCCTGGACCAGCTCTCCTGGCTGTCGGCCGTGAACGGGTTCGGCGCCATCGGGATCAACGAGAACCACTACGGCGGCCCGCTGAGCATCCACGGGGTCGTATATCCGCACGGCCTGTGGGTGAACTCCGTGGCCACCCTTTACTACTACCTGGGCGGCAACTGCAGCACGTTCAGCGCCGACCTCGGGCTGGACGACTCCGACAAGAGCACGGGCGCGGTGGACTACGAGTTCTACGCCGACGGGAAGCTGGTCTACGACAGTGGCGTGGTCACCAACTCCACGCCCACGATCCACGCCAGCGTGAACATCAGCGGCGCAAACGTCCTCGAACTCTACGTCGGTGAGGGAAACGGCACGATCAGCTACGGCAACGCCGACTTCGGCACCCCGCAGCTCACCTGCGCCTCGTAGGTCTGGGCTGCCGACTCGGGAGGGAGGTGGCGCTGCAGTCCAGCACGACCAGCTGGTGGTCCGGGCTGCGCACGTGGATGCAGGCCTGGTGGCGGCCGCCGCTGCCGAACGCGTCGCCTGATCCAGCGAACGTCACGGTCACGGCCGGTCTCACCGTCGTGGCCCGGACCGGGGCGGCCAGGCTGGCCTGCGAGCTGGTCACCGACCGTGCAGCCGAGCGCGGCGCAGATTCTTGTCCAGGTCATCCAGCCGGACCAAGACGGGCTTGCCGCTCCACAGCGCCGACACCTTGCTCAGCGACGGGTCGAACCCGACCTGGCGGAACGCGGCCAGCAGGTCCGAGGGCCGCCAGATGTCTTTGCAGGCCGCCGCCCAGCTGCGCGTCGTTGACCTCTCGACGCTGTTCGCCGTCCCGCAGGTGGCGGCCATCCTGGCCGACTTCGGGGCCGATGTGGTGAAGGTCGAGCCGCCCGCCGGCGACCCGCTGCTGAGTCTGGGCGCGCCCGGAACGGGGTGTCGGCGCCATACACGCTGGCCAACCGCGGCAAGCGTCTGGTCCACCTCGACCCGGACCGCCATCGTGCTCCGCTGCACGCCCAGCTGGCGACGGCCGACGTAATCGTCTCGAATCAGCCCCTCGCGCTGCTGCGCCGCTGGCAGGCCGACCCCGACGCCGTGCTGGCCCGCAACCCGCGTGCGGTGATGGTGACCGTGTCGGCCTTCGGGTGCGACCGCCCGTGGGCCGGGCGGCCCGGCAGCGGCAGCCTGGCCGAGGCGTTCGGCGGGCTGACCTACCTGACCGGCGAGTCCGACGGGCCGCCGATGCTCCCGTCGCTGCCGCTGGGCGATTCCCTGACCGGCCTGGCCGGTGTAATCGGCGTCCTGGCCGCCTGCTGGGGGCGGGACGTCCGGGGCGCGCCGGGGCAGCACGTGGACGTCGCCATGTACGAGCCGATCATCACGCTGCCGGGCTCGCTCGTCCCGGCCTGGGCACCGGGCGAACCCAGCCCGGCCCGTCACGGCAGCCGTCTCCTCGACGGCGCGCCGCGCAACGTCTACGAATGCGGCGACGGCACGTTCGTCGTCTTGTCCGCGCCCACCGACGCCCAGGTCGCCCGGCTGCTACCCCTGCTCGGCGTGACCGAGAACGACCCGCGTTTCGCCGCCGCTGGGCCCCGGCTGGCCAACGCCGACGAGCTTGACCGGCTCGTCGGCGCCTGGATCGCCCAGCGCCCGGACGCCGACGCACTGGCCGCGTTCGACGCGGCCCGGCTCCCCTGTGGACCCGTCCATGACCTGACTCGGCTGTTCGCGCACCCGCAGGTCCAGGCGCGCGCCTCGCTGCGGCCGGTCGACGGGCTGCTCATGCCCGGCCCCATCGCGCAGATGAGCCGCACCCCGGCCGAGCGCGGACCGGCCCCGACCGTGCCGGTCCCGGTCGCGGCGGTGCTGGCCGGCTGGAAAGGCTGAGCACCCGCCTGTTCGTGCGCAGCGTCTCGCCGTGGTGGCCGAGTATGACGCGGCGGCGACCGGTGAGAAGGGCGCGGTGCTACGCCGGGAGGGCCTGTACTCCAGCCACGTGATCGAACGGCCTGGGTATGGGCCCGCGTGAGGCGCATCTCGCCGGCGTTTGCGCAGTCGCTGCGGAGGACCAAGGTCATGGTCAATGCGGCGCGACACAACGTGGTCGCGCGTGATCGCGCATTAAGTCTTCTGTCCCACTCCCACCAGGGCCCAGAGCTGGCTGGGATCGGCGGGCACGTCATCGGGCGAATCGGGCCGCCACTGCGGCATATAGACCAGGCCGGGGTCGACGAGGTCGAAGCCGCCGAAGAACCGCAGGATCTCCGCGCGCGAGCGGATGCGGCTGCCGGTGGTGACGCCGCGCGTGTACACCTTCTCGATGGCCTGCGACACTGCGGGCTTGCTCTCGCTGGTGGCGTGGCATACCACGAGGTAGCTGCCGGGCGCGAGCGCGTCACGCAGCCTGGCCACGATCCGCCAGGGATCGTCGGCATCGCCGATGACATGCAGGACCGCGACGAGCAGGAGCCCGACCGGCTGGCTGAAATCGATCAGCCGCCTGACGGTGTGATCGGTGAGGATCTTCTCCGGCTCGCGCAGGTCGGCCTCGATGGTCGCGGCGTTCTGGTTCCCGGCCAGGATGGCCTTGCTGTGCGCGACCACGACCGGGTCGATGTCGGCATAGACCACGTGCGCGCCCGGGACGGCGTCGCTGGGCGGCCTCGTGCACATTCCCCTCGGTCGGCATGCCGGAGCCGATATCGAGGAACTGCCGGATGCCTGCCGCGGCGAGGAACCGCACCGCCCGGCCGAGGAACGCGCGGTTAGCGCGGGCCATCTCCGGGATGTTGGGGTCGACCGCGACGATCGAGCGGGCCAGGTCCTGGTCAGTCAGGAAATTGTGGCTGCCGCCCAGCCAGTAGTCGTAGACCCGGGCAACATTCGCCCGCCCGGTGTCGACGTCCGGGGGGACCCAGTCCGGCTCGCTAGCCATCACGCCCGCCCTTTCCTGATACGCGTGCACGGCGACCCTCGCTGAGGCGCCTGGTCACCGGCCCTCCAGCGCGGCCGGTTCCGCCCCCAATAGTGCGATACATTCGATTGCACGATATCTAAAGGGTACTGGTAATCGCTGCCCGTACTCGCGTTGCCTCGGGGGCGAATGGCCAGCGGCCATTTGCGCGGAGAGGCCGCCGCAGGGTCGGCGGCCTGGTCGTGAAGGAGCAGCAGGGCTGGTGCGGGCGCCCGTGGAGTTACAGATCGCCGGGGAAGACGAGCCGGTGGCGTCAGGCGCGCGCGGGCCGGACCCGGCTGGCCTGGCCGCGTTCACCCTGGACTCCGGGGGGCGGGTGGCTTGCTGGCCGGCCGCCGCCGCGGAACTGTTCGGCCTGGCCGCGGGCGCAGTGACCGGGCGTGACCTACGCGACGTGCTAGCCGGCCCGGGCGAGCGCGAGCTGGCCGGCCGGGCGCTGGCCGAGGTCGCGGCGGGGCGGCCCTGGACCGGGACGCTGGCCGTCGCAGGCGGCGGCCCGGTGGCCATTCGCTGCGACCCGCTGGCCGGTCCGGGCAGCGGGTCGCTAGTGACCGCGCAGCGCACTTCGCCGCAACCCGGCCCGGGCTGGCTGAGCGAGGCAGCCGCCCGGATCGGCAGCACGCTGGACCTCACCCGGACCGCGCGTGAGGTCACCGACGCTGCCGTACCCGGTTTCGCTGACGCGGCGGCCATTTTCGTACCGGAACGGCTGCTGGTCGCTGGCGAGGCTGCCTGGCACATGGCCGGGCACGCGACGGTGCGGCGGCTCGCGGCCTGCCTGGCCGGCCAGCCTCCAGACGTCACCGACAACCTGCTGCGCCCCGGTGAGGCGATCGTCCTCGGCGAGGACTCACCCGGCTTCCGCGCGATGGCCGGCCGCGGCCCGGTCCTGTTCGACCGGCTCGACGCCGAGACCGCCGAGCGGATCGCCCGACGTCCCGGCGGCCGGGACCTCACGGCCGGCTACACCGCATTCCTGGCCATGCCCCTGATCGCCCGCGGCGCGGTGGTGGGCTGCGCGACGTTCGGCCAGGCCCGCCGCCCCGCCTTCGGGCCCGCCGACATCACGCTGGCCAGCGAGCTCGCCTCCCGCGCGGCGGTGTGCATCGACAACGCCCGGCTGTATGAAGGGGAACGGCGGACCGCCCGCGCGCTGCAACAAGGCCTCCTCCCAGCGCGGCCGAACGTCCCGGCGGGCCTGCAGGTCGCGCACCGCTACCTGCCGGTCGGCGACAGCGTCGTCGGCGGCGACTGGCACGACGTCGCCGCCCTGCCGGGCGGCCGGGCCGCGCTGATCGTCGGGGACGCGATGGGCCACGGCCCAGAGGCCGCAGCGGTGATGGTTCAGCTGCGCACTGCCGCGCACACCCTGGCCGATCTGGACCTGCCACCGGAACAGGTCCTGCGCAGGCTGGACACGATGGCGGCCGGGATGGCCGGCGCGCCGTTCGCCGCCACGTGCGTCTGCGCCGTCATCGACCCGTCGCGCAGCGACTGCCTGATAGCCCAGGCCGGCCACCACCCGCCACTGCTCGTGCTTCCCGATGGCACGACACAGGTGCTGGACCTTCCGCCCGGGCTTCCCCTGGGCCTCGGTGCCGAAGCCGGCGCCGAGGCCTTCCAGGCCACCAGGGTCAGCCTGCCGCCCGGAGCCACCCTCGCCCTGTACACCGACGGACTGGTAGAAAGCCGCACCCGGCCGCTTGAGCACGGGATGGCCACGCTACGCGCCGCGCTCGGATCCGCGCTGACCCAGCCCCGCGCCACGCTGGGCAGCACCTGCGCCGCAGTGACCCAGGCACTGCGCCAGCACGGCGAGGACGATGCCACCCTCGTCCTCGCCCGCATCCGTCAGTAAGGACCGCGCGACCCCGGGCCGGCGGCCTGCTGCCGCGCAGCATCGAAGCCTTCAGCGCGCTGAACGCCTGCCAGGAATGCCACCGGGATGGTATGAGGAGCGTCGCGGCCTGCAAGCGGGCATGAGGGTGCCGGGCCGGCGCGCTGAGGCCAGCTACCGGGAACCGGGGCGCGGAAACTGGAGACTGACCCTTGCACCCCGGTGCCGGCGTTCTCCGCGACAGCAGCGCCGACCTCACCGTTAGCTGCCGACGCGGTCGGCGGGCACGGGCTGTGCGGCCGGGGTCGGCACCTTCTCCCGCGGTCGCGGGCTGACCCGCCGCTTGCTCCTGGTCACGGCTACGCCCACCAGGCAGGCGGCGCCGCCCGCCAGGCTCAGCCAGGCCGGCACCTGATCGAGGAACGCCCATGCCAGCAGGACGGTCACCACGGGCACCAGGTAGGTGGTGGCGCCCATCTTCGCCGCGGTAGTCCTGGAAAGCGCGTAGGCCCAGGTCGTGAACGCGAGCGCGGTCGGGAAGACGCCCAGATAGACGATGTCCAGATTCGCGGACAACGGCGCCTTGCCGACCTGGGAGATGAGCTGGCCGGCGAACGGCAGGCAGGCGATCGCGCCCACCAGGCAGGCGAACGTGGTGACCTGCAACGCCGAGGCGTGCCGCAGCGCCGGCTTCTGCGCTACCACGCCGCACGCGTACGCCACCGCCGCGGCCAGGCACAGCAGAACGCCGAGGACAGACGCCGCGCCGCTGCCCGACATGGACACCCCGACCACGGCGGCTCCGGCGAACGAGATGATCAGCCCGGCGAGCACGCGCGGCGGCAGCCGGTCCTTCAGCAGCCAGCCGCCGAGCAGCGCGATCAGGATCGGGCCGACATTCACCAGCATCGACGCCGTTCCCGCGTCGACCTTCTGCTCACCCCAGTTCAGCGTCACCAAGTACACACCGAACCAGAGGACGCCCGCGATGATGATGCCGCGCCACGCGGCCCGCGGCGGCCATCCCTGCCGCCGGATCAGCGAGGTCACCCCGAGGGCCAGCAGACCGACGACCAGGCGACCGAGGGCCAGCGGGCCAGCGGAGAAATGCGAGCCCGCGCTGCGGATGACGACGAACGCCGACGCCCACAGCAGGACCGTGACTGCCGCCGCAAGGAGAACCAGGCGTGCGTCGCGTGAACGGTCCTCCGTTTCTCCGGTCATTTCTGTCCCTTCACGCGGCCCGGAACCCCTGCCGCTGCTTGAACTGCTGCTGCCCCGCGAGAGACCGGTCAGACGACTGGGGTGATCCGCGTCCCGGCCGGGCAGATGGGCCGGACGTTGAGCCGCGACTCCGCAGCGGGACGGGCGAGAGCCCGAACGGCATCTACGGCAATCCGACCGGTGCTTCACGCCCAAGCGCTTGCCTTCATGCCCTGCAGACGTGCTGCCGACGAGTTACGTGAGGTCTGATCTCGCCCGCGGCGGCGCGTCCATGCGCACGGCCACGCTTGCCGCTTGGCGGCGGCTTCGGCCCGTGGATGACCGCGCTGGCCGGCAGCCGGGTGGTCCAGGTCGCGCCCTTGATGACCAGGGGCTCCCCGTGGAACGCCGCGTCCTCGGTGCCGTGCACCTCCCGGCCGGGGAACGCCTTCACGAGGAGTTCCGTCATCTGCGCCGCGAGCCGGACCTGTGAGGGCGCCCCCTTGCCGCGCCACAGCCGGAACAGCACCGCCAGCGCCACCGGCGACGGGCAGCACGGCAGCTTCACGACCAGGGCCGCGATGACCCAGGTGTTCCCGAAAATCCGTCCACGGCCACGATCAGCGGATGGTCCTCACTGAGCAGGTACTTCACGATCAGCCGGGCGACCGCGAGACCGAGCGCGTCCGGGTCCCATTTCGCCGAGGCGAAGAACCAGCATGCCCGCCGCCACTGCCTCCCGATCCCGGCCGCGGCCGCCATCCCGGTCACCGTGCCCCGGTCGGCCAGGATCAGCCCGCACGCCAGCAGCATGAACAGGCGGTGCGTCGAATGGCGCGCGAACACGGGCGCGAGCTCCTCCAGCAGCCCGCGCCACTCCGCGGGCATGGATAGCCTCTCCGGAGGCGGCATCGGCGGACATTCCGGGCAATCGGTGGTGTGCTAGGCGCTGCCGGTGCTATTCGGCTGAGAATTATTAGTTGTGGCGGGCGGCGCGCCGGGTTGCGGGAGGCGTGCGGGCGGGCGTCATAGGTTCTCGCGTGCGTAGCGGCCCCAGTCGGGGGTGGTGCCGTCGGTGTCGGTGAAGCCGTAGCGCCGGGCCAGTTCCCAGCTGGCGGTTGCCGTGCCGGTGCCGGCCATCTTGCCGGGGTCGGCCGCAAGGCGGGCGACGGCCCGCCCGATGTAGCGGGGGGTCTCGGAGGCGGCGAAGTGGGGGTCCTTGGCGATGGCGTCGCGCCAGGTGTCAGCGGTTACGCCGAAGTGGTCGAGCATGGCTTCGGAGCGCAGGAATCCCGGTGTCAGGGCGACTGCCGTGATGCCGCGTGGCTTGAGCTCGGCGGCCTGGGCAAGGGCGAGGCGGATCACCGACGCCTTGGCGAGGTCGTAGAACAGCGAGCCGCGGTACCGGGTCTCGGTGCCGTCGGTGACTTCCACGATGAGCCCGCCGGGAGTGCGGGTCATCAGGGGGACGGCGTGCCAGCTGGTGATGATGTGGGTCTCTACCGCGCCGCGCAGCAGCCGCAGGCCCTTATCCAGGTCGTGTTCCCAGAACGCCGCGCCCCACTGGGTGAGCGGGTCACCGCCCCAGATGTCGTTGACCAGCAGGTCGAGCCGGCCATGCTCGCGGTCGATCCGCTCGATGAGGGAGCGGACCTGGCTGGCGTCGGCGTGGTCGGCCTGGACGGGGATGCCGGTGCCGCCGGCGCGGTTCACCAGCTCGGCGGTCTCGTCGATGGTCTCGGGGCGCTGCATGGGGGACGGGGAGCCGGCTGTCGTGCGGCCCGTGACGTAGACGGTGGCGCCGGCGGCGCCGAGTTCGACGGCGATGCCGCGGCCGGCGCCGCGGGTGGCGCCGGCGACGAGGGCTACCTGCCCGGTGAGGGCGGTGCCGCCGGGAGACGTGGTCGAGGTCATGCCAGGAAGTTACTTTACGAACATTCATAAAGCAACTGAGGTAGGGTTGGTCCCGTGACCGGACGCCCCCGCTCTGCCAGCGATGAAGCCATCTTCCAGGCGGTGGCCGCCGTGGTCACCGCGTCCGGGCCGTCCGGGCTGACGCTGGCGGCGGTCGCCGGGCGGGTTGGGCTGTCGGCGCCGGCACTGGCCCAGCGGTTCGGCTCTAAGCAGGGCCTGCTGGTTGCGTTCGAGGCCCGGGAGGTCACTGCCGTCGCTGACGCGCTCGCGGCAGCCCAGGCTGGGGGGGCCGATCCGGTGCGGGCTCTCGTGACCGTCCTTTCCGCCCTGCCGGGTGCCGTCACCACCCGTGATGGCCTGGCCAACAACCTCGCGTTCTTGCAGATGGACCTGACCGACCCCGAACTGCGGCCTCATGCCGTCGCGCACAGCAGGGCGCTGCGCGACGGCATCGCCGCGCTCGCGACCGACGCCGTCCGGGCCGGCCTGCTCGCCGCGGGCACCCTTCCTGAGACGCTCGCCGCGGACCTCTGGGCCGTCTACTGCGGGGCCATGGTGACGTGGGCCATCGACGGCACCGGCACCCTGCCCGACTGGATCGCGGCGCACCTGGAGCGCATTCTCGCCCCGCACCGGACTCACGCGAAGGACACGAAGCCCGATGACCGCCATCGACCCTGACGTGCGGGCCGTCGTGGAGCAGGTGGATGCCTCGGTCCCGGCACCGGGCGGCTTCGATGTCGCCTTCTTCCGGGCGATGGCCGAGGGCAGTCCCGGTGGCCCTTCCCCTGTCACCCTTGCCGCGGTCGAGGACGCAGTGATCCCAGGCCGGCGTGCCGCGTGCCAGTGCGCTTCTACGTTCGTCCACGGCGGCGGCTTCATCCTGCGCGGCCTGGCCAGCCACGACGAGATGTGCCGCCGGCTCGCCGCGGGAACCGGCAGCGTTGTCATCGCGGTGGACCGCGCATCGCGCTCCAGGCCCTGCTGACCCCGATGCTGCGCCACCGGGAGGCAACCGCCTCCCGCCAGGCGTACGGCCGCGGCGGCTGCAGCATGACCGCAGAGCTGCTCGACTGGCACTCCACCAGTACGCCCCCGGCACCGCCGCCGAGCATCCTTACTGCGCGCCCCTGCGGGCCGCAGACCTGCGGCCTGCCGCCGGCCTGCATCCACACCACGGCACTCGACCCGCTTCGCGACAACGGGGCCGACTACGCCGGGCGCCTCCGCCGCGCCGGCGTCCCCGCCGAGCACCGCGACGCCGCAGGGCTCTTCCACGGCTTCCGCTTCTTCGCCGGCGCGCTCCCGCGCGCACGGGAAGAGGTGACCTCCGAGCTGAAGGCAGTCCAGCGGGTGCCAGCGGCCCGGCGGCGAGCGCGGGTCCGGGACGGAGGCGAGCCACGCCCGCAGGCCCGGGCGAGCAGGGCCGTCAGCGGCGGCGGCGGCGGCGGGCGGACAGGTCATCACGGGAGAGGCCAGTCAGGGAAGGCAGCCTCAGCGGGCAGTTGCTCGCGGTCACCGGTGCTCAGCGGCCCGGCTCCGGGAAGAAGTCGGCGCCCTGGACGTACTCCATGGCCTTGGTGAATGCCGGGTCGCTGAGGCGCTGCTCCATCTCCTGCGAGGTGAGGTCCTCGACGCGGGTCTGGATCCACCACAGGTTGCCCAGCGGGTCACGCACCCGCCCGACACGGTCGCCGAAGAACAGATGGGTGACCTCGGTCACCGAGGTGCCGCCGGCCGCGACCGCCTGACGGTGGACGGCGTCGGCGTCGGGGACATACAGGCGCAGGAAGCCGGGCGTCGGCGGCCAGCCGGGCCTGGCGTCGAACATCATCACGACGGAATCGCCGATCCGCACCTCCGCGTGCTCGATTCTTCCCTGAGATCCGGTGAGGCGGGCGATCTCCCCGGCGCCGAATGCCTCTTTCAGGTAGTCGATGAGCCGCGCGGTGTCGCGGGAGATGATCCACGGCGTGACGGTGGCGTAGCCCTCGGGAACCGGCTTGACAGCCATGTCGGTGTGCCTCCTGAGATGCGGTGCGGGCAGGTGCCACTGAGGCTAGATGCCATGTAGGCCAGCTCCTGTCCTCTACTGGAGGCATCCTGGATTCCGTGAGCGATACGCCGTCCAGGCTGCTGCAGCTGCTGTCGCTGCTGCAGGCCCCGCGCGAGTGGCCCGGCAGCGAGCTCGCCGGGCGCTTGCAGGTCAGCCGCCGGACGATCCGCCGCGATGTGGAGCGGCTGCGCGGCCTGGGCTACCCGGTAGAGGCGACGATGGGTGCCGGCGGCGGCTACCGCCTGGTCGCGGGCATGGCGATGCCGCCGCTGCTACTGGCTGACGACGAGGCCGTGGCCATCACCGTCGGCCTGGCCACGGCCGCCCGCCACCCGGTGCAGGGCATCGAGGAGGCATCGGTGCGGGCGCTGGCCAAGCTGGAACAGGTGCTGCCGTCCCGGCTGCGGTACCGGGTCCGCTCGCTGAGCGCCGCCACGGTCCCGCTGCCGGCCGGCGACGGCCCTGGCGTCGATCCCGGGCTGCTGACTACGCTGGCAGCCGCGATCACCGGCCGCGAGCGGGTGCGGTTCGGCTACCAGGCCGGCGACGGGGCCGCCAGCACCCGCCTGGCCGACCCGCACCGCCTCGTCGCGGCAGGACGGCGCTGGTACCTGCTCGCCTACGACAACGACCGCCAGGACTGGCGGATCTTCCGCACCGACCGGATCCGGGACCTGCAGCCGACGGGCACGCGGACCCCGCTCCGCGACCTGCCGGCCGATGCCGGCGCCTACGTCGCCGGCAAGCTCTACTCCCTCGGCCCCACTTACCGGGCCGTCGCCACCTTGCACGCCCCGGCCGCAGATGTGGCCCGCCGGCTGGGCGGCGCCGCCAGTGACGTCACCGCGACCGGTGAGCGGACCTGCCGACTGGAAACTCACGCCGACACGCTGGAATGGCTGGCCCTCCGCCTTATCCGCTCCGGCTGCGAGTTCGAGGTGCACCAGCCCCCGGAACTCGCCGGATACCTTCTCGCGCTCGGTGCCCGCCTCACCCGCGCCGCAGGCAACTGAACTCCGCAACCATGCCGGGTGGCCCACCGGGCGGCGAACAGCTCACGCAGGCACGGAAGAGCTGCTCTGCGGCTTTTCGGGAGGCCATATTCGACCTGCGCATGTGCAGCCAAATTTCGTCGTGCTCACTAGCCTCAGATGGAGTGACCGACGCAGGACGCCCGGGAGTGGATGATCTGCGTGCCGCCGCCCAAGATGCAGACGCAGCGCTCCGCCGCTCAGAGTCGATCGGCGCTGGTTGGGATTCCGGAGGGGCTTCCGCCTGGCTGGTAACGACGCGCGGGCGCCGGGCATCTGCTGCCCCAGAGCATTTCAGGCGCTGGGCGCCCCGCCCAGGGCCAGCAGGTACCCGAGGCCATCCCACATCGCGTCAATGAACCACGTCTTATGGCCACCGGAGTCGAACAGCGTCTGCTCGAGCGCTCACGGAAGCAGCCTCCCGCGGCCAGCCGGACGGGCACGAGGACTGGCGGCACTATGACCGCCGCTCATCAGGAAAACGATCATCATCTCCCGCTGGGCGAGGAGCGCCAGAATGGCTGCAGATCAGGGGTGCTAGATTCACCGCACCGGGGTGACCAAGGGCGAATCTTCCCTGAGGGCAACTGGGATCCGGGCTGTCACCTGCGGTGACGCCGTTTTTTAGTGGATAGTGACGGGAACGGCGACGGTCGTCTCGTCGAAGGCATCACTACGGATGGTGATTTGCAGCTGCCATTGTCCGGCAATGGGCACCGCGACGGATCCACTGGCATAACGCCCCGCACCGTCCTGCTTGAGGGCAACGGGCAGCGGTCCGAGGTGGCGGGCGGGCAGCAGGAGAGCCACCCCGATCTGCCGGGGCGAGTACGGTCTTCCCGCGCTGTTGGTGACAGATACACGAATCCGGTTGGGTCCGAGCACGGCGGGCGTCACCGTGATGCTGACGTCGCCACGCCCACCGGGACTGCCGGTGTTGAACGCGACGGCCGCGCTGACCGGCGGAGCGAAAGTCTCCCGCGCGGTGGCGGTGTTGACCAGCACGGCGGTGACGGCGAGCACCACCAAGACGATCATCGTCTCGGCAGCGACGGACCAGCGTAGCCTCCTCAGCGTCACAATCGTGTGCCCTGAGTCCGGTGATGAGCCGTTGGACGAGCCGTTAGCCACACCGTTGGACGAGCCGTTAGCCACGCCGTTGGACGAGCCGTTAGTCACGCCGTTGGGCGAGCCATTAGCGGCGCCCTCGCCATAGCCGCCGCCGGTACCTGGCAATCTCAGGCCTGATCTGACGCCCACGGCGACTCGCGGCAGGCCGGCCGTGACGAATTCCACGACGGAGACGCGAGCTGCTGACGCCGGGACCCGCAGCGCGGTGATCCGAATGCGGGCCAGGTAGCCCAGGCCAATGAGCACGCACATGGCCGCGATCTTTATCAGCAGCAGGCGGCCGTAGGTGGTGCCGAACAGGGCCCCCCAGGTTCCTACGTTGCGCCAGGCCTGGTAGGTACCGGTGACCAGGATGGCGCCGACGCAGCCGAGCGCGATCGGGGAGAACCGCTGCACGGCCTGCACCGCCTCCGCCGACGCCAGCCGCGTCTGCTGGTCAACCGCGCCTCTGGCCCGCCTGGGCGCGGGCCCGGGTCGGCGAAGCACGATCGTGGCGAGCATGGTCAGCCCGCCCACCCAGATGGCGCCCGCGCTGAGGTGGATCGTGTCGGAAACCAGCGATAGCGGTACCTGGCTGCCGATCCCGGCGTGATCGGCGGCGGCCCAGGTCGCCGCCAGCGCCACCGCGAGCACTCCCCAGGTAGCCGACGCCGCGACTGGCGCCCGCCGGCTATCGGCCCGCAGGCTGCCGAGTATGGCGGTGAAGACGAACAGGGCGACGATCACCAGGATCAGGCGTATTCCGAGCGACCGGCCGTAGCGGCTGTCCAAGGTCGCGTGCAGAACATCGGGCCAGAACACCTGCCTGACGCCCTCCCCGGCACCGTAGACACCCTGCAGCAGCACCGCACCGAGGACCGAGCCGGCGAGCCCACTCCACGCGCCCATGGTCAGCCGCAGTACCAGCGGGCTTGACGCCCCGGCCGGCCAGCACCAGAGCACGAACCCGACCGCGCCGATCAGCAGCCCGAAGCAGACGAAAGCGAGCCACCGCACGACGCCGAACGCCAGGCTGACCAGTGGGCTAGTGATCTGGTTGACGGTGTTCGGGTTGACCGACGTGGCGCTGCGTGCGCCGATCGAGAAGGTAAACGCACCCGAAACATGGTGCGAGTCAGCGGAGACCACCGCCCAGCCGACCGTATAGGTGCCCTTGGCCAGGCCGGACTTCAGGGCAATGACGACCTCGGCCGGCACCTTGCCGTGCTTTGCGCCGCCCGTGTCAACCCGCTCCCCGTTAGGCGCGAATACCTCCAGGCTGGAGGGACTGATACCGACCGGCTCGTCGAAGGTGGCGGTTACCTGGGTCGGTGCGTGCGCCACGATCGAGCCGTCGGCCGGGCTCGTGCTGACGATCGTCGCGTGCGCCCAGGCAGCCGTCGCCCCGGCCAGCAGAACGAACCCGGCAAAGAACAGCATTGCCATCAGGCGAGCGAATCTGCGGGCCAACTCAGCCACCTCCGGAAATCAAGAAATCAATTGAGCTGCCTTAGCGTGGCCGTGAGCACAAGATCAGCCCCGTCGGCGCCGCTGAGGCTGCCGACCGGATGTCTTCGTGTTCGCGGCCCCTGTTCGCGGCGCGGATGTTTTGCCGGCCGCAGGCACCTGATCTCGCCGGGCGGGTGCCTTCGCACCAGCGGGCATCCGGTCGCCGGACTGCTCGCCCCCTGCCTCGCCCAGATCAGTTGCTGTCGGAGCACTGCCGCGAAGTCCGGCCCCGGCCATCAGCCGGCGGTTCTGCCTGACCACCGTCAGCACGAGCAGACAGGCCAGCAAGCCCACGATGAGGCCGGCCAGCCCGAGCGCGCTGAAAGAGCCGCTCGTACCCTGGCCTGCGGAGGCGCCACTGGGACGGCTGGCAGCAGCCGGGGCCCTGGCCGTGGTGAGCGTGACTACCGGGGCCGGGTGAGCCGGGTCAGGCTGACCGGGCTGCGGCAGGTCGATCCACCGGACGACATCTCCGTTGGAGTACGTCTGGATCGCCTTGAATGCCACTTGGCGCTCGCCCGTGGGCATCGGGTCAGCGGAAATCGTGAAGCTCTGGAACTGTCCGGGCGAGATACGCCCGCCGGACCAGATGACCTCGGAGACCGCCTGGCTAAACGACCCATCGTCGGTGACGATCGGCTTGGCCAGCCTGACGTTCTTGACGGTGAAGGTCCAGCCGGGCACGGGCTGGACGAGGAACTGGGCGATCGGGTGATTGGTCGGGATTTGCACATCGACCTTGACGGTGTCGGCGTGCGCTTCCTCATTCGGCACGTGGAAGGTCAGTACGTCAGTTGACCCGGCAGGCACCGAGTCAGGAGTGACCGTGATGTGGGCCAGGGCAGGTCCGGCGAACAAGAGCACCGCCGCCACTGCTGTGACGCCGACGACAGCAGCCCGGCGCAGGGTGCGGGCACGCGAAATAAGCCTGGAAGGAACGAACGCGATGGGCATGTCATCTCCGCGATAGGTCGTCTTGGCCGACGCCAACGGACGGGCGTGCTGCCGCCCCGGGCCGCGAGGGCCCGGGACGGCAGCACCAGTCACCTAGCTAGGTAGGTTTCTGAGTGGTGGCCCACTTGTGGCCGCACTGATCGACGAGCCCGGGGGCGGGAGCACCCGGAAGATGCCCCAGTCACCGGATTTGATGAGCGGGGCCCGGCCCATGTTGTACTCGAAGTCACCGGTCGCGCGCGTCGCGCCGCCCGCACCATTGACCAGGTAGGCGTCGAACGTCTCGCCGGGGGCCAGGGTCCGGGCTTCGATGACCTGCGATCCGGTCAGCCCGTGATCCAGCGGGAACTCGTGGCCCGCCACATTGAACGAGATGATGTTGTCTCCGGCCGCGTCGGCCACCCGCCACCGGACGGGATCACCCGCGTAGGCCTCGAACAACGGCGTGGTCGGATCAGCTCCGCCGTTGACGCTGTCGCTCTTGGCTTGCCAGAGATTGAACGGGTCGGGGCAGGGACTGGATCCGCAATTGCCGTTGCCATTACCTCCTTCATCTACCGGTTCCCGGTCGGTGAGCGAGGCCTCGTTGTAGTCGGTGTATGAATGGTCGGAGTCGAGGTAGTAGACCATGACCTCGTGGGCGAGCAGCGGTTCCCGGTCGCTGAAGATCGTCACGTACTCCCGGAACGGGCTGCCGCTGCCCGGGGCGATGTCGGCGAAAATCCCGGACTGGATCGGCTGGCCGGTGAACGGGTCCGTGTACACCGAGCCGGCCGGCTCGGCGATGAGGGCGCCGTACGCACCCTGCCGCCAGGACGACTCATTGGCCGTGTTGAGGATCAGGTTGGTGCCCAGCTCCTTGTCCACGTAGTAGTCGTAGGTGCGCTGGCCGCCCGGAGCCACGCTCGAGTCCGGGTCGTACCCGATCGAGCCGCCGAAGGAGGTCTGCGGGTTGTAGAGGACGTTGCCGATGTTGAACCCGGCCCTGGTGGTGCCCGACCCCCAGGTCCAGGTCCAGTTGTCGGTCGGCAGGTCGTTATGCAGTGTCACCTGCAGGCAGTCGCCCGCGTTGGCCCGGATGACCAGCGGCACGGCCGGCTTCGTCCCGGCCTTGATGGCGGCCTCGTCCTTGGTCAGCGCGTACATCATGGCCCAGGAGCCAGTGCTGCCGGGGGCGTCGTTGTCGCTCTCGCCGGGCATCCCCTTGTCGAAGGTGATCCCGTTGAAGATCGACACGTTGTAGCTGCGGACCGGCGCGCTGCTCGGGCAGACGGAGCCGCTGTCGCTGGGTGCGGCAGGCGGCGCCTTACCTGTGGTGGTGAGCGTCGGGAACCCGGCCCCGGACGGTGGCGCCGTCCGGTCCGGCAGCGCTTCCAGGGCGTTCGGTCCGGAGGTATGCAGCGTGTTCATCACCCGGAAGATGCCCCAGGCACCGCTCTCCTCCTCCAGGCTTCGTCCGCTGTAGTAGAGGTAGTCACCCGGGAAGTTGCCCGGCGTTGAAGACGTAGTCCATCTTCTCGGAGATTCCGGCGGTGCCGGCGTCGGTGAGGACGCCCTGCGGGTTGAACCGTTCTTCGGAGAACCGGTGGCCGGTGACCCGGATGTCGCCGACCTGCTCGTCCAGGCCGACCTGCCTGATCACCACCGGGTCGCCCACGTAGGCCTTCAGCAGGGGTGTCGGCGGATCACCGTGGGCCACCGACGAGAACACGTACGGATCGTTGGACGTGCCGATGTTCGCGCAGTCCTTCCGGTCCGACCCGGCGGGTTCCTCGTGTGCCTCGAAGCCCATGTTGTAGTTGCCGACCCCGTCCGGGACGCTGACGTCGGGTCCGGGGGCGTTGTTGGGGTCGGCGGCGTTCGGATCTCGGTTGATCAGCGGCGCCGCGCGCAGGTTGAAGCTGGCCATCTCGCAGCCCTGCGGGGAGCCGGTATCCTGGATGCCTTCGTGCTCCCAGAGCACGTACTCGCGGAAGTCTCCCTTCTCGCCGAAGCCCACCGAGCCGGTGGTGTCGATGTCGGCGATCGGGCCGCTGTCGATCGGCGCCCCGGTCACCGGGTCGTGGAAAGTCGAGCCCGCGGGCTCGATGATGTGGGCGCCGAACAGGCCGTGGCCCCATGAGCTCAGCGCGTCCACGTGGTCGTGGAAGAAGACCGTGCCGTTGTCGGCGTCGCTGTACCACCGGTACTGCACGAACTCGACTCCGGTCGGCTCACCTGACGCGTGCGCGTTCTGGAGCGGGCTGCCCAGCGTCAGCGTGTTGCCGTTGATCGCGGTGATCTGGTTGACGACCTCGGTGTCGGTCAGAGTCTGGCCGACCTCGATGCCGATGCCCGGCCGCAGCCCGGCGGTGCTGGCCACCGAGATCTGGGTCGCTCCGGCCGGCGCGGCCGCAGTCAGCGTCGTCTCTCCCGGCGTCCCGCCGGTGATGGGACGCACGGCCTGCTCGAAGGAGAAGCCCGTGATCACGCCGTCGGAAGCCTGCGGGTCGAACTGCACGAAGTGGATGTGGATGTTGACCTCGCGGAAAGTATTCTCCAGGTTGGTCGCCTCCACCCCCGCGCTCGACGGGCTCAGGTCGTTGGTCAGGGTCACGGCTATGCAGTCGCCGACATCGGACCTGATGGCCAGCGGCTGCGCGGCCATGGCGCCACTCCGCGTCGCCGCTATGTGCTGGTTGAGGACGAAGATCTCCCCATTGGGGTCGGACTGCGGGGCGATGGGGTTCCCGCTGGCGTCTCGCCCGCTGTCCGTCTGATCGTGGATGGGGGTCTGGATGGCGGTGATGTTGTAGGTGCGCATCGGAGCGCCCTGCGGGCACAGGCCGTCCGGTCTCGTGGCCGTGACGTTCGGCCCGAGCCACGGCGCCCCGCTATGGCCATTAGGCGAGAACGGCGGCCGATCACCGAGGTGAGGCTGCAGTAGCGGCCACGCGTACCTCCCGTTGCTCGGGTCGAACATGATCTGCGGTCGCTGCCCCGGGTTGGGCGCGGTGTAGTCGGCCCAGACGTGGGTGTCCTCTGGCTCGCCGAGAGCGACCGGCTGGTCGGCCGTGCCGCCCCAGCTCCAGTCCCAGACCGTCGAGTCCTCCTGGTTGAACCGCGACGCCCTGCGGCGGGAGCTGGCCGGAGACCAGCTGCTGCACGGAGACCTGGGTGCTCGGGTTGGTGAGCTGGTCCTGCGGGACGACGGTCTTGCCTTCGATGACCTTGCCGATCAGGCCGGCCGAGGTGACCGCCTGCGGCTTGGGCGTGCGACCCGGCACCGGCGGCAGACCCGGCTGCAGAGTGTCGAAGACCCGGATGTAGCCCACCATCCCGGCGTCGTAGTGAGCCGCGATGTGGCAGTGGTACAGGAAGTCACCCGCGGCCTGCTGACAGCCGCCGGCCCCGCACTCGGTCTCCAGGTCGTAGGACTCGCCCGGCTCGATCGTCTGCGAGTCCAGCCGGATCGAGAGTCTTCGACACCGGCGGGTGCTTCTCCAGCCCGCCCGCGATATCCGGGTTGGCGGCGCCTGGGTTACGCAGCCAGCGGATGGCACCGCCGTGCTCGTGGAACACGTGGCCCATCTCCGAGTCCGCGTTCGTCAGGAGGATCTTGTAGGGATCGCCGATGTAGTTCTCCGGGCGCGGCGTGGCCATGTCGCCGTTGCTGTACGCGCTGTAGTCCTGCGCCTCATCGGGAGTGAAGCCGGCCCTCATCTGGGCCATCTCGCGCTCGAAGAAGCACTCGCTCCGGTAGTTGATGGCCTTGGCGCAGGGCCGGTAGGCGTCGGTGAACTTGTCCACCACGGGCAGCTCGCACCCGGATGACGTCTGGACTTCACCCTGATCGGTGGCGCAGGGCGCGCCGGCCGCCTCCATGATCTGCCGGTAGCCCTCGTCGCCGATCGAGTGGAATATCAGGTTGAACTCGCGGAAGCTGGGCTGGGAGGCGCCGGAGGGCATCTGGATCGTCGCGTCCCACCCGCTCGCGAGCGGCTGATTCGTGTGCGGGTCCAGCCACTGCGACCCGGGCGGCTCGGACACCAGGACCCCGAACAGTCCGTGGGACTGAAGCTGCCGGGTGTCGCCGGTGGTGTGGAACAGGTGAGCGCCGTAGCCCAGGGACGGGTCCATGTAGACGGTGTAGCTCGCCGTCTTGCCCGGTGCCGCGGTGTTGTCCGCGTTCTGGCCGACGTCGCTCGACACGTCGTCGGCCGACACGCCGGGCAGTCCGTCCACGTTCCAGGCGATGTTCTCCGGCCGCGGTGTGCACCAGCGACCCGTCGCAGGGCTGCAGCGGCTGCGGAGTGCACGCGTCCGCCGGGGCGGTGTCGGGTGCCGGCGGCTGGTCCATTGCCGACACCCCGAACGTGGTCGAGTTGGTGAGGTTGACCGTGACGCAGTCGCCCTGGTGCGCCCGGATCACCAGCGGCTGGATAGCGTCGCCGCCCTGGAGCCCGCTCGACACCTGCTGGGACTTCTCCTCCGCCCGCACCGCCGCGACGTTGCTGGTGAGCACGTACATGAACCCGTTCGGGTCGTGCACTCCGAAGCGGTTCAGCGGCATGTCGACGTTGATCGCCGAGACGTTGAACGTGTCGTGCGGCGCGCTGGCGCAGGGATTGGTCGCGGCCGTGGTCGTAACCGGCGTTGACGCCGCCGGGGGCACGGCGGCCATCGCCGTCGCGCCCGGACTGACGAAGTAGGCCACCGCGGCCAGGGACGCCCCGACGGTGACGAGCAGTGAGGGCTGTCTCAGGCCCGCGGTCCGCGGCGACGGTCTAGCCTGTCCCAGCAGCAGGAAGGCAGCCAGCAGCAGCGGCAGACCGGCCACCTGGCCGATTAGTGCGTCGCTGACGCTGCGCAGCGCCTGCGTGGCCAGGCCCGCGGTCGCCCCTCCTGACGGGAGAAAGCCCGGGACGACGGTGATGCTGGCGCTCGCGAAGAAGCGGCCGAGGAGGGCCGACGGGACGAACAGCACCATGAACGTGAGCGAGACCAGCGCGGCCCGGTTCAGCGCCACGGCGAAGCCGGAGCGCCGCTCCGAGTCCGGCCGGGGCGCGAACCGGAGGCCGAGCCAGGCGGCCACCAGGGCGGCCGGCACGGAGATCAGCATGTCGCGCGGCACCTGCGCCAGGCTGGCTCCGGGCCGCCCGAATAATGCGTCGATACCGAACTGGAAGCCGACGACGCCCGTACTCAGCAGCAGCGCCAGCAGCGTGATCTCCTTAGCCCGCCCGGAACGCGGGGGGCTCGATCTGCCAAGAAATGACATATGCTCTTCCTCTTCTGAGCCAGCCCGCTGGCTGGCAAACCTGCTCGATGGGGATTGGCTTGGCGAAGTGTGACGGCGCTTCCTACATCCGCATTCCCGCTGATGAGGCGCCGCCGATCTGGACCGGGATGGATACCGTGGTACCACCGCGAGACCACTTAAGAACTAGATGCTTGCTGCTTGAGGCTGAGATATCGAAATAGATGTCAACGGTTGCCTGAAACCCTGGTGCCAGGTTGGCCGACGCCGCCATGACACTGAGTCCCTGAGGGTCGACCTTCCAGGTCTTCCCGCCCGGTCCGGCCAGGGTGAAATCGGTGGTCGAATACCGCTGCATGCCGGTGGTGACGTTGCTGAGCGCGACCTCGATGCGCAGCCGGTTGTCGCCTTCCGGCTGTATGCCAGGCATTTCGCTCGCGGGCATCCCGAAGCCGTCCGGGACGCCCTTCTGCCCTGGCCCCAGGCCGGTCATGTTGTTGCTCATCCAATACATCGTGTCGACGGCCAGCGCGAGGCCGCCCGCCCGGTAGCCAGGCGACTGGTGAGCGTTGGCCTCCGCTACCTGGCCCTGGAACGAGCCCATGACCAGCATGCCGATCACCGCAGCGAGCACGGCCAGCGGCACTGGGACCCAGCGAAGGCCAGGCATCCGCAGGATCGCCGGCCCGGCCGCGCGCTCGCGCCTGACAGCGCCACGGGCCCGATTACGCGCCATGTCATCCGCCCTTTCCTTCGTCATTCAGCTGTACGGTCCGCATCGCATCGTCCTTTCTGCTGCCGAATCCGGGGCATGGGACTACCGGCGCCGGCGAGCAACGCCGGCTCCGTGTAAGGCAGCGCTATGTCTTGCGATTGGCTAGTGAATGCTGAGAACCTCCTGACGGGGTAGTGAGCGTTGTCTCTAGGGAACGTAACCCCGAAGTAAAATAATTGACATGACGAGGTGCCACTGAGGGCTAAATACCCCTAGGGGAATTAACCGGCTCTTATAGCGGGCCCCTGGCCTGACGTACTAGAGCACTGCGGTCATGTTCGCGAGGCTCGTCACCGGCAGGCGGGACCGGCTCCGACGGCAGCGTGCACGACTCGTTCGGCTACGCCATCCGCCACCAGTTGAGCCCGGCTGCTCCACAGCCCCAGACCGCTAGGAAATCAGCCGGGTCACCCTCAAAGCCGGGCCGGCCTGATGCCGCTCGCGCTGGGATCGGCGGCCGCCTAGCTGACGGTGGATCGGCAGTCGCCGCAGACTGCGCAGGAGGAACTGATGAGCCAGGCCGCCGGGTTGTTGCTGTCCGGTGAGTGAGGTGTGGCGGGTGGTCGCGCCTGATCATGCGCAGGCGGATGTCACGGTCGCGGTGTCGCGGGGATCGAAGGCGGACGCGCTCACGATCAGGACACCGGGTAGTACCAGCCGACCGGGCAAAATAGGCGGAGTCGCGGACAAACGGCAGCGCCAGGAATTGCCCGGCATTAGCCGGACGTATGCACAGCGTGACGCCGTGGGAAAGGCGCAGCTGGTGACAGTGAACGGTGCCGGTGAACAGGTGCCGGTGCGGCTGGAGTCAGTCCTGCAGTTCTGTCCGCAGCCAGACCGTGGTGTCCGGCGGCAGCATGCCGCCATCGAGCGGGCCACTGGCCAGTATCACTGCGCGGTGACTGGGCAGCCCGACCGAAGCGGCGGACAGGTTCGAGACGCAGCGCACGCTGCCGCCACGGTCGAAGGCCAGCACGCCCTCGGCCGATGGCAGCCATGTCATCGAGCCATCGCCAAGCGCAGGCTCGGCTCGCCGGAGGCGCAGCGCACTGCGGTACAGCTCGAGCATCGACCCCGCCTCACCGTTCTCGGCCTCGACAGTCAGCTCCCGCCACTGCTTGGGCTGGGGCAGCCACGGCTCGCTGGCCGCGCCGGGCGGGGAGAAACCGAACGGCGGCTCCTGGCCTGACCATGGCAGCGGTACGCGGCTGCCGTCCCGGCCCGGGTCGGCACCGCGAGTTCGGCGCCAGATGGGATCCTGGCGCAGCTCGTCGGGGATGTCCTGCACTTCCCACAGGCCGATCTCCTCGCCCTGGTACACGTAGACCGACCCTGGCAGGGCCAGCGTGAGCAGCGCCGCGGCCCTTGCTCGCCGGGTGCCGAGCTGGAGATCGACAGGAAAGCTGTGAAAGTACGCGCGCTGCTGCAGGTTGAAGGACGTGTCGGCCCGGCCGTACCTGGACACGATGCGGTCCACGTCATGGTTGGACAGCACCCAGGTCGCCGGGGCGCCGACCGGCCCGTTCAGGGCCAGCGTGCTGTCGATGACCTCGCGCAGCGCGGGGGCGTTCCAGGGGCAGCTCAGGTACGGGAAGTTGAACACGGTGTGCAGCTCCCCCGGACTGACGTACCGGGCGAGCCGGACTGCGTCCGGAATCCAGATCTCCCCGATCAGGACCCGGCCCGGATACTCGTCAGCGACGGCCCGCCACCGGCGGTACACCTCGTGCACGTCGTCGCGATCTGAATACGGATGATGCGGTCCTGGCGGTGCGTCGATGCTCACCTCCGGCAGGGAGGCGTCCTTGGTGATCATGCCCGCCGAGTCGATCCTGATGCCGTCGGCACCGCGCTCGAACCAGAACCGCAGCACCTCCTCGAACTCAGCCCGGACGTCCGGGTTCGCCCAGTTGAAGTCGGGCTGCTCCGGCGCGAACAGATGCAGGTACCACTCACCCGGCCGCCCGTCACTCTCGGTGACGCGGGTCCACGCAGGCCCGCCGAAGATGGACTGCCAGCCGTTCGGGGGAAGCTCGCCGCCCGGGCCGCGGCCGGGCCGGAACCAGAACCTGGCCCGCTGAGCGGATCCAGGAGCGGCTGACAGCGCAGCCTGGAACCACGGATGCTGGTCGGAGCAATGGTTCGGGACCACGTCGATGATGATCCGGATGCCTGCCGCGTGCGCTTCGGCGATGAGCGCGTCAGCGTCCGCGAGCGTGCCGAAGACCGGATCGATGCTGCGGTAGTCGGAGATGTCATAGCCGGCATCGGACATCGGCGACGGGTACCACGGGTTGAACCAGATGGCGTCGATACCCAGGCCGGCGAGGTAGCTCAGTCGTGTCCGCACTCCGGCGAGATCGCCGATCCCGTCCCCGTTGCCGTCCGCGAAACTGCGCACGTACAGCTGGTAGATGGCGGCGCTACGCCACCAGGAGTCCCCTGGCGCGGATGGCCCGGGGGATCCGAGTTCGTGCACGGTGAACCTGCTTTCTCCAGTATCTGGGCACGGTGCCGCTGACCGGCGGCAACGGAGTGAACGGTCTGCGGCGAGGCGGCGGCTCGCTGGCACGCCGGCAGTCAGCCCCGGATGCCACCCGAGGTCAGGCCGGACATGATGTTGCGCTGGAAGATCAGGAAGAAAATGATCGTCGGGATCGCTGCCATCGCAGACGCGGCAATGATCAGGTTCTGCGTTGTGGCGCCGTTGGCTGCCTGCCAGATTCCGACGTTGAGGGTCTCCCTGGTCGGGGTGTAGCCGTACTCAGCCAGGAGCGGCCAGAGGAAGTCCTTCCACACCGCGACCAGCCCGAAGATCGATACGACACCGATGATCGGCCGGGAGATGGGCAGCACGATCCGCCACAGGATCCGGATCCGGGACGCGCCGTCGATCTGAGCTGCGTCGATGTAGTCGGTCGGGATCGAGTCGAAGAACCGCTTGAGCAGGAAGATGTTGAATGCGTTAGCGACGGACGGCAGCCAGATCGCCCACGGGCTCCCGATCAGGTTCCAGTGCACGATGGGCTCGGCAGCCATGGTCACGTACTGCGGAATGACCAGCACGGTGGCCGGGATCATCAGGGTGGCGAGCATCAGGAAGAGAATCGCGTTCCCGAGGAAGGGCCGCAGTTTCGAGAGCGCGTACGCGGCTGTCACGTCGAAGACAAGCTGGAACGCGAGCGCGCCGAACGCGTAGTACAGCGTGTTCCACAGCAGCCTGGCCATGTCCAGCCGGTCCCACGCCTGGACATAAGTGCTGGGGTACAAGTGATGCGGGTAGAGCGTCGGCGGTGTGGCGATCGCTTCCTGCGTGGACTTCAGACCGTCGCTGAACAGGAAGTACAGCGGCCCGATGAACGCCAGCGTGAAGGCCACGATGACCACGGTCAGGACAATTCGGTACGCGATCTTGCCCGAGCGCCGGTTCAGCTGCGCGCTGGATATCAGTGTCCTGGTCGAGCCGGTCGTCGGCCGGCGCCGAGACGCCCCGGCCGCACCCGAAGCCCTGGCACTCGCTGTGCTCAGTACTGCCATCTCGTCCCTCCCTCAGGCCCGGCGCTCTCGCGTGGCCCACAAGAACCCGCCGGAGAACAGCGCGAGCACCAGCATGAGAATCACGCCTAGAGCCGACGCGCTGTTGTAGTTGCTGGAACCACTCAGCTCGAATGCGTACTGGTAGATGAGCATCACCACGGACTCCGTGTTGTCCCCGACGCCGCCGCCGCCGTTCGTCAGCACCCAGGACTCGACGAACATCTGCATCGTCGCGACGATCTGCAGCATCAGCAGCATGATCAGGATCAGCCTGGTCTGCGGGATCGTGATGTGCCGGATGCGCTTGAACAGGCCCGCACCGTCGATCTCGGCCGCCTCGTACAGCTCGCCGGGGATGTTCTGCAGCGCGGCCAGGTAGATCAGCGTGGCGCCGCCCATGTTCATCCAGGTCGAGGCGATCACAACCGAGATCATCGCGACGCTGATAAATCCGGTGCCTGGCTGGAACACCCAGTGCGACGTCGGGAGGTGCAGGGTGTGCAGGATGTCGTCGAACAGGCCGTACTGCGGGTTGTAGAAGTAGGCGAACAGCAGCAGCGCCGAGGCCGGCGGCAGCATGACCGGCAGGTAGACCAGCACCCGCAGGTAGCCCCGCGCGTGCCTGAGCTCATTCAGCAAGATCGCCACGCAGAACGGGACCGCGTACCCGACGACAAGTGCGAGCAGACTGAATTCCAGCGTATTCCGCCAGGCCAGCCAGAACGTCGGGTCGTGGATGATGCGGTCGTAGTTGACCCAGCCCGCCCAGCTGTAACCGCCCCCGTACACCGCCTTCTGGAAGCTCAGGATCACTTCGCGGACGATCGGGTACCAGGAGAAGAACGTGAAGCAGAGGACTGCGCCGATCAGGAAGCCGTACGCCGACAGATTCCTTCTGACCTTCTGCCCGAACCGGCCGCCGGCCACCTGGCCTCGGGCCGCTTGCCGGGCATTCGCCTTGCGCAGCGTCGCGACATCCGCCATCAAGTCTCCCTGTTGCCGTCGAGCCGGGGTTAGGACGTGGGGGCCGGCCCCGCTCTCCGGCCCCCACGCCTGCGTCGTCGGGGAATCTTCCCCGGCTGTGCTCTTACGAGGTGAATTGGAGCAGGGTGTCGACGTCGGTGGCTGACTTCTTCAGCAGTGCCGGGATGTTGACGTTCGACTCGGTGAGCACTGCCAGCATCATCGGGTCCAGCGTCTTGTAGACAGCTTGCGCATCAATCGGCTCACCGTCGCTGGCCTCGTTGGCCTTGACGTAGGACTGGTAGTACGACTGGTTGATCGTCGAGTACTTGCTCCGCAGTGCGCTGACCTGCGCGCCGGCTGCGCCGTCGAACAGTGCAGGCTCGTCGAAGCCGACCGGTATCCCGTCCGCCTTCAGCCGTGCGAAATTGAAGGTGGTGCCCTTGCCTGGCGTCAGGTCCTCGAAGTCGATGAACTTGATGCCGGCCTCGATCTGCGCGGGCGTGTCGCGCTTGGCGAAGATGTAGGCATTGCCGCCGCCGAGCGAGCCGGCTGGCGTACCGGTCAGGCTGGGCAGCGGGCCCATGCCGATGTCGTTGATGTTGCCCTTGTCGGTGGGCACGATCACGTTGTAGATGTCATCTGGCGCGGCGATGTACATGCCGAGCTTGCCCGCGGCGAACTGCTGCTGCAGCGCGCCCCAGGCGAGGCCCTGCGTGGCGCTCATGGCGTTGTCGGTGAACCGCAGCGTGTGCAGCGCGTCCAGGATCGCCAGGCCGCTGGCGTTGTCGAAGGCCGCCGTCGGCGGGGCGTTGTTGGTATTGACCGTCGTGCCGCCGAGTGCGTCCATGTAGGACGCGAAGTGCCAGCCGCCGTTGTTGCCCGCGCTGTAGTCGCCCCAGCCCTCGATGCCATGCCCGAGCTTGGCGATCGCCTTGGCGTCCGTCTCCACCTGTGCCCAGGTCGTCGGCGGGTCGTTCGGGTTCAGCCCGGCCTTGCTGAACAGCGCGCGGTTGTAAATGAGCCCTTGGGTGTAGTTGCTGGTCGGCAGGCCGTAGATGGTCTTGCCAGCGGTAACTGCCTTCATCGCCGCGGGCACGATGTCCTTGAGCGTTGGCACGGTCTTGGAGTTCACGTACTGGGTGATGTCGGCGGCCTGGCCAGCGGTCAGGACCTGCGGCAGGTCGGTGAAGTCGATGTAGGTGATGTCCGGCTCGGTTCCGGCCCGCAGCTGCGCGGTGAAGGTAGGAAGGTTCGTGCAGGGGTAGTTGTAGACGCTCTTGATGGTGATGGTCGGATTGGCCTTCTCGAACGTCGCGACGTCAGCGACCCACTCCTTGTGCTGCACGGGATTCTGCGCCTGAGTCGGCGCGCAGTTAATGCTGACGGCGACGTCACCGCCCGAGTTCGAGGCGGGGCTGCTCGAGCAGGCCGAGGCGGCCAGGCCCAGGCCCGCCACGGCGGCGACTGCTGCTACCACGCGGTAGCGAGCCAGCCGGTAACGCTGTCTGCTCATCGATCAATCCTTCCGTGGGCCGAACGTGACCGATATCCGCGCCCGAACTGCCGGGGTGAGCAACTGGCGACGCGCCGAGGGCCGCGCTCCGGATGACGCCGGATACGGCTTTCCTGGCGCTACGCCCGGGGGCGCGGCTGTTTGTTGGGCTCAACATACTTAGATGAACTTCTCGTAGCAAGATGTCAACGAAATCTCGCAAGGACACAACTTGATTACGATGATCTGGAGATGGCCGGACGAGTCAGGGAGACATCGCTGCATGATCAGCCCGTTCCGGCTCTCACCTGGCGTTAACGGCTGACGATGAGGCCCCCACGACCTCAGTCTGCGTGATCCAGGTCATGCCCATCTCTTGCAGAGAACTGTCGTATTGTTGCGGCATGACGCGAACTCCTGCCCGGCGGCTGGCCGAGGTCGCCCAGAAGGTCGGAGTCAGCGAGGCCACCGTGAGCCGGGTGCTCAACGGCAAGGCCGGCGTGGCCGACCACACGAGGGAGGCCGTGCTCACCGCCCTGGACGTGCTCGGCTACGAGCGGCCGACCCAGCTGCGAGGCGAGCGCGCCAGGCTCGTCGGCCTAGTCCTGCCCGAGCTCCAGAATCCGATCTTCCCGGCGCTCGCCGAGTTCATCAGCGGCGCGCTGGCCCAGCGGGGATTCACGCCGGTGCTGTGCACCCGCACGGCGGGCGGATTGTCCGAGTCTGACTACGTCGACATGCTCCTTGACCAGCACGCGTCCGGCGTGGTGTTCGCGGGCGGGCACTTTGCCGAGATGGCGGCTCCGCACGACCATTACCGGCTGCTGCACAGCCGTGGTGTCCCAGTGGTGCTGGTGAACGCCGCGATCGACAACCTGGACTTCCCGTGCGTGGCTACCGATGACATGGTTGCCGCCGGGCAGTCATTCCGCCACCTGGCCTCACTGGGGCACGAGCGCATCGGCCTGATCGTCGGCCCCGAGGACCACATGCCCTCCTGGCGCAAGCTGTCGGCCTTCGTTCAGCTTGCCGAACGGGCCGGGCACAGCATGGCTCCGGTGGAGCACACGCTGTTCTCCCTCGAGGGCGGCCAGGCGGCCACCACCCGGATGCTGCGCCAGGGCGTGACCGGCATCATCTGCGCCAGCGACGTCCTGGCCCTGGGCGCGGTCCGGGCCGTCCGGCGCGCAGGCCTGATCGTCCCCGACGATGTTTCCGTCGTCGGCTACGACGACTCCGCGTGGCTGAATTCCACCGATCCGCCGCTGACCACCATCCGCCAGCCGATTGAGTCGATAGGCAAGGCCGCGGTTTCGCTGCTGGTCAGCCAGATGGGGGCGGTGAGGGTGCAGCCAGAGGAACTGCTGTTCGAGCCCGAGCTTGTCGTCCGCGGGTCGACCGGGCCCGCTCCGGAGCGACAGGCTCCGCCCGACATCCTGGCCGCCGGCTAGCCCCGGCACGATCGGTTCGGGACTTGCTGAGCCACGTCAGGGCCGTCGAGGCCAGCTAGCCGGAGCCCGGGAAGGCTGGGGGTCTGCGGGCTGAGCACCTGCCAGGCCGCCCTGGTAGGCGAGGACGACCAGCTGAGCGCGGTCGCGGGCGCCGAGCTTGGTCATCGCGTGGTTGGCGTGGGTCTTGACGGTCAGCGGGCTGAGCGTGAGGTGGTCGGCTATCTCGGCATTGGACATGCCGGTCGCCACGAGCGCGACGATCTCGCGCTCTCTGTCGGTAAGCGCGTCGAGCAGTCCGGGTGCTGCCGGGCCAGGGTCGTTCATCGTGAGGAACCGCGCGATCAGCCCGCGGGTCGCGGCGGGAGAGAGCAGGGCGTCACCGCGGGCCACCGTGCGGATCGCCTCGATGAGCACGTCCGGGCGTGATCCCTTGCCGAGGAAGCCGCTGGCACCCGAGCGCAGTGCCTCGAACACGTACTCATCGACCTCGAACGTGGTCAGGATCAGGACCTTGACGCCGGCCAGGTTCTCGTCGGCCGTGATCTGCCGGGTGGCGGCCAGGCCGTCGAGGTCGGGCATGCGGATGTCCATCAGCACGACGTCGGCGCGTGCCTCGCGGGCCAGCCGGACGGCCTGCCTGCCGGTCGCGGCCTCGCCGACCACGGTCAGGTCGGGCGCGCTGTCCACCATCATCCGCAGCCCCGCGCGGATCAGCTCCTGGTCGTCCGCGAGCAGCACCCGGGTGCCGGCCTCGCCGGTCATGACGCCGCGCCGGTCGGGAGCGGCAGCTCGGCAAGGACCTGGAAGCCGCCGCCGCCGCGCGGGCCCGCCGATACCCAGCCGCCCACCGCCGCGGCCCGTTCGCGCATGCCGATGAGGCCGTGGCCGGCGGGGCTGTTGCCGATGAGGTCGTTACCCGACGCGCCCGGGCCGTCGTCTTCGACCGCCAGCGCGAGCACCCCGGGCCGGAACGCGAGCCGGACGGAGGCGGACGCCCCGGCCGCGTGCTTCGCGGTATTGGTCAGCGACTCCTGGATTACGCGGTACGCGGTGAGGTCGACCGCCTCGGGCAGCGGCCGGGCCTGGCCGGTCACGTTGCAGGTCACGTTCAGGCCGGTGGCGGCGAACGAGCCGATGAGCTCGTCGAGCCTGCCGAGCCCGCCGGCCGGCTCGGTGGGCTCGCTGTCGCCCGGCTGCCGCAGCAAACCCACGGCCAGCCTGAGTTCCTCGAGCGCGGCCTCGCTGGCCCGCTGGATGTGCGCGAGCGACTCCAGCGCCTTGCCCGGGTCGGTGTCCAGCAGGTAGCCCATCGCGCCGGCCTGGACGCTGATCAGCGCGACCTGGTGGCCCACCGCGTCGTGCAGGTCCCGGGCGATCCGCAGCCGTTCGGAGTGGATGCGCAGCCAGGCGTCGTGTTCCCGTTTCTCCTCGAGCATGGCCTTCTGCCCCCGCCGCACTCGCAGCGCCAGCCCGGCCGTGGCCACCACCGCGAGCGCCGGAATCACGCCCAGGTCAGACGGGCGCGCCTGCGCGGGCACGTCGAACAGCAGATCGCCGGCGCCGACCACGCCCATGGCCGCCATGGTGGCGATGATGGCCGGCGTCAGCTCGCTGCGCATCGAGAACACCAGCACCGCCACGAGCAGCAGGGGGCCGGTCAGGTCAAGCCGCGCTCCCGCGGCCAGCGATATGAACGCGCCGGCTGCCGCAGCCGCCACCAGGAGCCACGCCGGAAGGGCCGCGACCGCGATCGCGGCGAGGCTGACGTAGGTCACCGCGGCGACCGTGAGCTCGGCCGGCGACAGCGAGCCCGGGTCCTTCGTCAGGGGGGATATCGTCGCGCAGCCGAACAGCACGACGGTTCCGATGACCAACGCCAGCGCGCGGTGCCCGGCGATCGCTCGCCGGCACCAGTCCCGCAACCGGGCGGCCCGCATCCGGGCGACTAAGGGTCCCACGAGACGACAGTAAGGAGTGCCCGGCCCGGCCAGCAAGCCAACTACCGCGGGCGCAGTAGGCCCGTGCCGCAGGTGCCTGTCGCCGTAGTAGCCGGGCCGCCGGGCTACTGCCTCCGCGGCGGCCCAGGTCACCGCGCACGGCCGAAGACGCAGACCCCGGCGCTCGCGAACGATGGACCTTGCCCGAACCCGCTTAACCCCCCGGAGGTTTCCGTGTCTGCCATCGCGCGGTGGTGCATCAGCCACCGATTCGTCGTCATCGCGGCCTGGGTAGTCGCGCTGATCGGACTCAGCGCACTCGCTCAGGCCGCCAAGAGCGATTACAACAACTCCTTCTCGGTGCCCGGCACCGGCTCGGCCACGGCCCAGCAGCTGCTGGCCCGGGCGGTCCCGGCACAGTCCGGCGACTCCGACACGATCGTCTGGCGGGTGCGCACAGGAACGGTCCGCGACCCCGCGGTCGTGGCCCGGATGAGCGGAGTACTGAACCGGATCTCCGCCTTCCCCGAGGTCGCCGCCGTGACCAGCCCGTACGGCCCGCACGGCGCCGGGCAGATCAGCCATGACGGCCGCATCGCCTACGCCACCGTCGGCTTCACCCGCCCGGCCGGCAACCTGGCCAAGGCGGATATCACCCGGGTGATCGACGCCGCCGATGCCGCGCGCGAGCCGGGACTCGACGTCCAGCTCGGCGGCCAGGCCATCTACAGCACCGAGCAGCCGCCGCTGTCGGTCAGCTCGGCGGTCGGGGTGCTCGCCGCCGCGGTCGTGCTGTTCATCGCCTTCGGGTCGCTGCTGGCGATGCTGCTGCCCCTGGTTACCGCGACCGCCGGGGTGGTCAGCGGGCTGATGGGGATCATCCTGCTGACGCACGTCATGAAAATCATTAACCTGGCCCCGATCTTTGGCGCGCTCATCGGGCTCGGCGTCGGCATCGACTACGCGCTGTTCATCGTCTCCAGGTACCGGCGCGGCCTGGAGGCCGGCCTCAGCCCGCGGGACGCCGCGGTTACGGCGATCGACACCTCGGGCCGCGCGGTCCTGTTCGCGGGCGGCACGGTGTGCATAGCGCTGCTCGGCATCCTGGTCCTCGGCTTCAGCTTCTTCAACGGGCTGGCGATCGCTTGCGCGCTCACCGTGGCCTGCACCGTGCTCGCCGCCGTGACGCTGCTGCCCGCGCTGCTCGGCGTCTTCGGCCCGCGCGTGCTCAGCCGGCGGCAGCGACGCCGCCTCGGCGCCCAGCTCCCGGCAAGCACGGCGGGTGGGGCGTGGACGAGGTGGGCGGCCACCGTGCAGCGGCGCCCCGCCGCGCTGGCGGCCGTGGCCGCGGCCGTGCTGCTGGTGCTGGCCGTTCCCGTGCTGCACCTGCGGCTCGGCATCTCCGACCAGGGCAGCGACCCCGCTTCCAGCACCACCCGGCAGGCCTACGACCTGCTCACCGACGGCTTCGGCCCCGGCTTCAATGCCCCCCTGGTCCTGGTCGCGCAGCCCGGGTCGCCCGCCGGCGCGGCCTCGCTCCGGGCCCTCGAAACGCGGCTGCCCCACGTCGCCGACGTCGCCAGCGTGCGCACGCTCGCGGCGGCCTCGGGCACTGAGGTCATCCAGGTAACGCCCCGGACCTCGCCGCAGGCCCCGGCCACCTCCGCCCTGATCAGCGCCCTGCGCGGCAGCACGATCCCGGCCGCCGAGCGCGGGACGGCGCTGCGGGTCTACGTCGGCGGCGTCACCGCCACGTACGCGGATTTCACCACGGCCGTCATCGCCAAGCTGCCCTGGTTCCTGCTCACGATCCTCGGGCTCAGCTTCCTGCTGCTCCTGGTCGCGTTCCGCAGCCTGCTGATCCCCGCGACCACCGCGGTGATGAACCTGCTGGCCGCGGCGGCCACGTTCGGGGTGCTGACCGCGTTCTTCCAGTGGGGCTGGGGAACCAGCGCGTTCGGCCTGGGCGCGGCCAGCCCGGTCGAGGCGTTCCTGCCCGTGTTCACGCTCGCGATCCTGTTCGGCCTGTCCACCGACTACCAGGTGTTCCTGGTCAGCCGGATGAACGAGGAATGGGCACGCAGCAAGGACAACGGGCGGGCCGTCCGCACCGGACAGGCGGGCACGGCCCGGGTCATCACCGCGGCGGCGACGATCATGATCTGCGTGTTCGCGGTGTTCTCGCTCATGGGCCAGATACAGGTCGCCGAGTTTGGCGTAGGCCTGGCGGCCGCGGTCGCGCTGGATGCGTTCATACTTCGAACGGTCCTGGTGCCGGCCGTCATGCACATGTTCGGCAACGCCAACTGGTCACTGCCTGGCTGGCTCGACCGGCGGCTCCCCCACCTGGCCATCGAGCCCCGGGAGGAGCAGCCGGTCATCCGTCCTGACGGGCCCGCCAACCCGGACCCGATGGCGCTGATGGCCCTCTGACCACGTCGGCGAGTGGCCCCGATCCCGTGTGCCCCACGGGATCGGGGCCATCGTCATCGTGCCGCACACCGCTTGCGCGTACCGGTGGCCTGCTGTGTCCCCGCCATCAGCGCAAGCGACGCCCGGAGTTTACTGAGCCTTTAATTGCCGTCAACGCGCACGTTAGCCGCATGCCCGAGGGTCTCATTTGTGCGTATTGGACAGATTGCAGACGTTTGTGCGGTGCGGGCTCGTGGGATCACAAAGAGCTTCGGTGATGTCATCGCGCTCGACGGGGTCGATCTGGATGTCCCGGCCGGACAGATTCACGGGGTGGTCGGGCCGAACGGCGCGGGAAAGACCACGATGCTCGGCCTACTGCTGGGCCTGGCCTCCGCGGACCGCGGCAGTCTCGAGATCCTGGGCACGCCCGTCAGCCGGGCGCTCGCGGCGCCTGACGGTGTCGCAGGCTTTGTCGACGGCCCCGGTCTCTACCCCTCGCTGACCGCCAGGGGGAACCTTGCCGCGCTGGCTGCTCTCCGCGGTCCCGGCGCGCCGACGGCGGGGATCGATGAGGTCCTCGAGCAGGTCGGGCTCACCGACGTCGCCGACGATCGGGTGCGCGGCTTTTCTCTCGGGATGCGCCAGCGGCTCGGGCTGGCCGCCGCTTTGCTCACCAAGCCGCGGCTGCTCGTGCTCGACGAACCTTCCAACGGCCTGGACCCGGCCGGCAAGAGGCACGTGGACGGTGTCCTCAGCCAGCTTGCGGCGGACGGGGCCACCGTGGTGCTGTCAAGCCACCGGATGGGTGACCTTGAGGCACTGTGCTCTGAGGTCACCATCATCGCGACCGGGCGGGTCGTCTTCTCCGGTCCGCTGAGCAAGCTGGCCGCCGGGAACCAGGACCTGGACTACCGGCTGCGCACCTCCGACGCCGACGCCGCGCGCCGTCTGGCCGCCGATGCGGACGGGATCCAGGTGATCGACGACGCCGGGAAGCAGCCGGACCCCGAGGTGCTCGTGGTGCGCACGCTGCTGCCCGCTCTCGACGAACTGGTGCCACGGCTTGTTCGCGCGGGGATCGCGGTGCGCGAGCTCACGCCCGTCGTATCGCCGCTTGAGGCCGCGTTCCTCGCTCTCACCGAGCAGGGCGCTGAGCAGCAGGAGGCCGGCCAGTGACCGCCGCCGTCGCCCCCGCCGTCGCTCCGGCGGCCCATCGTGTCTCGTTGGCGCGCGGCTACCGCTTCGAGCTGGTCAAGCTGCTGGCGCAGTGGCGGGTACGCGTGCTGATCCTCTTGTGCTGGATCGGGCCGGGGGTCGCGGTGATCGCGGTCAGCGGGCAGGGCACGCTTCCGTCTGACACGCTGTTCGGCCGCGAGATGCACGCCACGGGCTGGGCCGGGGCGCTGGTTGTGCTGTCCTTCGCGGGCAGCTGGTTCTTCCCGCTGCTCACCTCGGTGGTCGCCGGTGACGTGTTCTCCGCCGAGGACCGGCTTGGCACCTGGCGCCACCTGCTGGTGGCGGTGCGCTCGCCGCGGCTGATCTTCATCGGCAAGGCACTGGCCAGCCTCACCGTCCTGATGATGTGCCTGCCCGGGCTGGCGGTCTCCGGCATCGTCGGCGGGCTGGTGGTCGGCAGCCGGCCGCTGACCGGTCTCGACGGCCACCAGCTATCGCCGGCCGCCGCCGCCGGGAACCTCCTGCTGGCCTGGCTCTGCGTACTGGCCCCGATCCTGGCCTTCGCCGCGATCGGGCTGCTCGCCTCCGTCATCTTCGGGCGGTCCCCGATCGGCATCCTGCTGCCCGCCTTCGGCGGACTGGGAATGCAGCTGGCGTCCCAGGTGCTGCCGATGCCGGTCGCCGTGCGCCTGACGCTGCCCAGCTTCGCGTTCCTGTCCTGGAACGGCCTGTTCACCAGCCCGCCGACGCTCGGCCCGCTGCTGGTCGGCATCGCCGTGAGCCTGGCCTGGGCGGTCACCGCGACCGTGCTGGCGTACGTGCTCTTCACGCGGCGCGACTTCACCAGCCTGGCCAACGACGGTTCGATCCGGCGCGCGATCACCTTCGGGATCCTGCCGCTGCTCGGGGTGTGGGTGCTTTCGGCCGGGGTGCTGGCCGCGGCGACCGGGGCTACCGGCTCGGGGATCGACGCCAGCAAGCTGCATCGGTCGCTGGCCACGTCGTTCGCCCATCTCTACCGCCTGCAGAGCCGGGAGCTGTACCACAAGAACGTCACCGCGGCGCAGCTGCGGGCCAGGGCGTCGTGCACCAAGGGGCAGGGCCTGGTTGCCCAGGTCGGCCCCGGAGTCGACTGGCGCTGCACCGTCTCCTGGCGTCTACCAGGCTCCGGCGCGGCCACCGGGGCCGCCATCTACCAGCTTGAGGTCAGCCCGAACGGGCGCTACGTCGCCGACGGCGACGGGCCGCAAGAAGTCAACGGCTACTTCGTACTGCACACATCCGCGGGTGACGAACCGAACCCGCTATGGCAGTTCGACGGCCTGATCGACCTGCTAGCTCCCACATCGAAGGGATAGGCATGCAAGTCACTCGACATCGCCGAGCAACCTCGAGGGTCCGGCTCAGGCTCCCCAGATGGGCCGGCCGTCGGCTCACCATCGCCGCAGCCGGCACGACAGCTCTCCTCGTCGCCGGCGGGGGGGTGGCCCTCGCCACGACGGCGGGATTCGGCGACAACCACGTCGGCGGGCATTACCGCAACGGCATCCAGGTCTCCGACGACCAGATCATCCGCCCGATCGGTCAGCGCCTGCTCACCGAGCTCGGCAAGTTCATGGGCTCGACGGTCAGCCCGAACGGCCGGTTCCTCGCCGCGACCAGCACCGACAAGGGGGTGGTCCTGCAGATCTTCGACCTGTCGGACTACAAGCTCATCTGGGCGGTCGGCTCCGCGCCCGGCGTCAGCCAGAGCCTGTCCGATGGCACAGTCGGGCAGATGGGCCCGACGTACTCGCCGGATGGCAAGTTCCTGTGGCTTCCCGAGCAAGACGCCGTGACCCGGTTCCCGGTCACCTCCGAAGGCACCCTGGGCACGCCGGTCCGCTTCTCGCTCCCGACGGCGGGTAGCCACCTTTCGGGTAACGGCCGGACTCCGACGCCCAATTCCGCGCTGGTGGGCCAGATGGTGTACTCGCCGGACGGGTCCACGCTGTACGCCGCGCTCAACGGGCAGAACACCGTCGTGGCGCTCGACCCCAACACCGGTGCGGTCGAGCACACCTGGAACGTCGGCATCGCCCCTCGCGGGCTCGCCTTCGCGGGCAACAAGCTCTACGTGAGCGACGAGGGCGGCCGCCAGGCCAAGCCCGGCGACACCACCATGGACTCCTACGGCACCCAGGTGCCGGCCAACGGGTACCTGGGCACATCGACAACCGGCGAGGTCAGCGTCATCAACACCGCCGACCCGTCCGCCGCGGTCGGTCAGATCGCTGTCGGCTCGCATCCGACCGCGGAGTACGCCAGTGGCAGCGCGCTGTTCGTCGCCAACACCAACAGTGACACGGTCTCGGTCATCGACACGACGACGGACAAGGTCGTGCAGACGATCGAGACCAGGCCGTGGGCGTCGTCCGCGGTCGGGTACGAGCCGGACGACATCGCCATGACCCAGGACGGGCGCCTGCTGGTCACCCTGGGGCGGGCGAACGCCGTCGCGGTCTACCAGTACTACGGCAGGCCGCAGCGGCCGGTGAGCTACATCGGCCTGCTGCCCACGGACTACTACCCGGCGGACGTGGCGACCGTCGCCGGCCAGATCGTGGTCACCAACACCCGCGGCATCGACGCGCGCGGCCCCGCCATCGTGACCTACAAGGGCGAGGGAACCAACCCGGTCAGCGGCCACGACACGCACAGCACCACGGCATCCCTGACGCGCTTCACCATGCCGAGCGACCGGGACATCGCCAGCAAGTACACCCCCATGGTGTTCGCGCAGAACGGCTGGGGCAAGCACGACGTCCTGGAGGCCGATGGCCGGAAGGCGGCGCCAGTCCCGGTTCCGACGCGCATCGGTGACCCGTCCACGATCAAGCACGTCTTCTTGATCATTAAGGAGAACCGGACCTACGACCAGCTGTTCGGCGACCTGGGTGAGGGCAACGGCGACCGGGCGCTCACGCAGTTCGGGGAGCAGGCGACGCCGAATCAGCACGCGCTGGCCAGGCAGTTCGGCGACTACGACAACGTCTACGACATCGGCACCAACTCTGCCGAGGGCCACAACTGGATGATGCAGGGCGACAACCCCGAGTACAGCGAGTCGTCCGCGGGTGAGTATCAGCGCAGCTATGACACCGAGGAGGACGTGCTGGGCCACCAGCGATCGGGCTTCCTGTGGACCGCCGTCGAGTCCGCCGGCAACACGGCCAGGAACTACGGCGAGTACGAGTACATGGAGGGCAAGCCGCCCGGTACCTGGCAGCAGTACTACTGCGCGACCAAGAGCGTCATGAACGGCGGTGACCCGGCCCAGCTGACCACCTCGGACCTGAAGGGCGACTACGGCTCGGCGATCCCGTCGCTGAACGCGATCGCCGACCCGCTGTCGCCGCCGTTCGACCTCTCGATCCCGGACATCTATCGCTACGAGATCTGGAAGCAGGACTTCCAGCAGAACGGTCCCGCCGACTTCAACATGATCTGGCTCTCCAGCGACCACACCGGCGGGCCGGCCGACTCGGAGGCCGGGGTGGCCGACAACGACCTCGCCACGGGTGACATCGTCGACACGATCTCGCACAGCAAGTACTGGAAGGACTCCGCCATCTTCGTCGTCGAGGACGACAGTCAGGACGGCGCCGATCACGTCGACGGCCACCGCGCGCCGATCCAGGTCATCAGCCCCTGGGCCCAGCACGGCAAGGTGATCAACACCTACTACTCGCAGATCTCGATCGTCCGGACGATCGAGCAGATCCTCGGCGCCCAGCCGCTGAACGAGAAGGTCGCCGCGGCGACGCCGATGTACGACGCCTTCACCAGCAAACCTAACTACGCTGCGTTCAACGCGGTGCCGAACCAGATCCCGCTCACCGAGGGCATCGCCACCACGCCGGCCTGCGGCCTCGACACGCTGGGTCTCAAGGGCGCCGCGGCGAACGCGCTGAGCAAGGCGGAAGTCAGGAAGACCTCGGTGCCCGCGAACGAGAAGGCCACCGCCGCTGCCTGGCAGGCCTGGATTGCCCACCAGCACACCATGGGCAACGGCGCGGTCCCCGACTTCGCGAACCCGGAGCAGATGAACCGGTACACGTGGTACCAGGCCCACGACTGGAAGGTGCCCTACCCCGGCGACTCGAAGATCTACACCCCGTCGCAGGTTCCGGCTGCTTACCTCCCGCCTCCGGACCAGGGCTGACGAGTCGCCAGGCAAACAACTGAACAGCATCACAACGAGACGGCCCGCCGGACATCCGGCGGGCCGTTTTGCACGCCGCCCGGCTCTGCGGGATCTACAGCGACTCCGGCGCCCACTTGCCTGCAGCCACGCGCGAGGTCGTGCCGGACTGGCCGTGGAATCCCGTGTCCGGTTCCGGCCACATCTGTTGCCTATCACCGGGCGCGGCAGTTGGCTTGGGGTGATTGGGACGTTTCAATGCCTGGGGCGCTGCGTTGAGTCGCGCGCAGGTGAACGCCAGCCAGGTCTCTAGCCCGACACCAAAGGCAGGTATCACATGATGGCGAGGCAGCGAAGCCGGGCGGCTTCATCGCATCGGGCCGGTCCCTCCGACAGCCCACGCAGACGCCGACTGCGGGCCGCCGCCGCGGGCGTGTTCTCCCTGGCCCTCGGGGTGCTCACGCTCACCGGAGCCACGACGGCCAGCGCCCTGCCGTCCCGGCAGGCGGCTCCGCCCGCCCAGGCGACGCCGACCGTCGGCTCGCTGACCACCGACCACTCGACCGATCCCCTCGGGATCGATGACAGCCATCCGCAGCTCGGCTGGGTGATCACCTCGGCCGCGCGGGGGGTCTCGCAGAGCCAGTACGAGATCCGCGTCGCCCACGACGAGAACGGCCTGGCGAGCGGCCGGGGCCTGGTGTGGGACTCGGGCACCGTGCACTCCGCCCAATCGTTCGACGTGGCCTACGCAGGCCCGGCGCTCGCGTCCCAGACCCGCTACTACTGGCAGGTCCGCGTGCGGGACAACGGCGGGAGGCTCTCGCCGTGGAGCCAGCCCGCATGGTTCGAGACCGCGTTCCTTGACCCCAGCCAGTTCCAGGGCAGCTGGATCACCAGCCCCACGTCGGCTGGCGGCAGCGAACTGCTGCTGCGCAAGGACTTCACGCTGGCGAGCCAGGCCGGCGGCCGGCCAGGCAGCCAGGTCATCACCAGGGCGCGCCTCTATGTCGCGGGCCTCAGCTACCCGTACCTGTACGTCAACGGGCACTCGGTGACCGATGACGTACTCAACACGAACTTCACCACCTACGACAAGACCGTGGACTACTCCACCTACGACGTCACGCAGCTGGTGCGCCCCGGGTCCGACGCGCTCGCGGTGAGCCTCGGCAACGGCTTCTACGCCGGCGGTGCCGACGACTACCCGGCCAGCGGCGAGTCCTGGCAGCCGGGCGAGCCCACGCTGAAGCTCGAACTCGACGTGTGGTACGCCGACGGCACCTCGGCGCAGGTGGTGAGCGACGGTTCCTGGAAGGTCACCACCGGCCCCACGACCGCCAACTCGCCGGCCGCCGAGACCTACGACGCGCGCCTGGCGAAGCCGGGGTGGACGCAGCCCGGCTATGACGACAGCGGCTGGGGCGGTGCCGCTGTCCTGCCTGCGACGAGCACGGTCCCGTCGTACTCCGGGACGCCGACCGCGGACTGGCTCTGGAACACCGCCAACGCGGCGACCACCACCACCGCGGGCACCATCTACCTGCGCAAGACCTTCACCGTCACCGACCCATCCACCATCTCCAGCGCCGTCCTGCGCGTCAACGGCGACGACGGCGAGATGACCTACGTCAACGGGACCCTCGTCGCCAGCTCGCCGGCCACCGTGAACAACGGCTGGCAGACGTCCCAGGTCGCCAACATCAAGTCCCTGCTCGTCGCGGGCACAAACGTGATCGCGATCGCCGGCCTTAACATCTCCGCGAACGCGAGCGGGATCATCGCCGCCGCGCAGCTCGACACGACGCGGATCGTGACCGACGGGACCTGGAAGGCCCTGCCCGGCACACCCGCCAGCCCGCCCGACGGCTGGAACACCGCCAGCTTCGACGACTCCGCCTGGCCCGCCGCGACCGTCCTCGGCGCCTACGGCATCTCCCCCTGGGGCACCGGCGTCCAAGGCCCCGTGACCGCGCCCGCCGGAGTCCTCCGGGCGGATCTGATCCCGCCGGTCGAGGAGACCTCGACGGTCAAGCCGGTGAAGGTCACCGACCAGCCCGGCGTGACCGTGCCGGTCCCCTCGTACTCTGGGACGCCGACCGCGGACTGGCTCTGGAACACCGCCAACGCGGCCAGCAGCACCACCGCGGGCACCATCTACCTGCGCAAGACCTTCACCGTCACCGACCCATCCACCATCTCCAGCGCCGTCCTGCGCGTCAACGGCGACGACGGCGAGGTCGCCTTCGTCAACGGGACGCAGGTCACCAGCTCACCGGGCAACGTCGACAACGGCTGGCAGACGTCCCAGGTCGCCGACATCAAGTCCCTGCTCGTCGCGGGTACCAACGTGATCGCGGTCGAGGGCCTGGACACCGAGGCCAACAGCAGCGGGATCATCGCCGCCGCGCAGCTCGACACAACGCGGATCGTGACCGATGGGACCTGGAAGGCCCTCTCCGGCACACCCGCCAGCCCGCCCGACGGCTGGAACACCGCCAGCTTCGACGACTCCGCCTGGCCCGCCGCGACCGTCCTCGGCGCCTACGGCATCTCCCCCTGGGGCACCAACATCCAGAACCCGGCGGGGCCGTCGAAGGTCTACGACTTCGGGATCACCACCTCCGGGTGGACGCGGATCACGATGCAGGGGACGGCCGGCACCGAGGTCGAGATCGAGTACTCCGAGAAGCTCAACCCAGACGGAACGGTGCAGAGCGAGGGCAACGGCAGCGCCGGCCAGACGGACACCTACATCCTCAAGGGCGGCGGTCCCGAGACGTACGAGCCGAAGTACGGCTGGAAGGGCTACCGGTACGTCGAGGTGACGACGAGCTCGGCCACCGCGGGCGGCGCGCCGCCGCCGTTGCCGGACATCCTGTCGGTCACCGGTGTGGTGGCGCATACGGCCCTGGCCACGTCGGGTAACTTCACCAGCTCCAGCGGCCTGCTGAACGAGATGCACACCGCGATGGTCAACACCATCCTCAACAACCAGTACTCCTACGGCAGCGACACCCCGGTGTACGAGAAGGGCGGCTGGACCAACGACAACGGCGACTACTCGACCTCGGAGATGGATAACTTCGACGCCGAGTCCTACTACGACCACATGATGCAGAACTTCGACGACTCGCAGGATTCAGCGGGCAACATCGGGTTCCTCGTCCCGACGCCGCCCGGCGACGACAACGTCGACCCGCTGTGGGGCGGCTCGTTCCTGCTGATCGAGTACAACATGTACGAGAACTACGACGATCTCGCGGTGATCCGCCGGGACTACAGCCACCTGGCCGCCTACGTGGATGACCTGGCGAGCCAGATCGCGCCGAGCGGCTACATCTACCAGGGCACAACGTTCGGCGACTGGTCGGTGCCCAGCAACGCCAACCCGCCCTCCAGCGAGATGCTGGGCAGCATGTTCCTCTACCGGGAGACCGAGGACCTGTCCATTATGGCCGCCGCCGTCGGCGACACCGCCGGCGCGAGCAAGTACGGCGCGCTCGCGGCGAACATCCGCACGGCCGTCAACAACGAGTTCTACGACGCAGCCGACCATGAGTACCGCGACCCCCTCGGGCTTAACTCCCACGCGCTTGGCGGGCCGAACGGCGTCATCACCTCCACCGCCTACGACCAGACGGCCAACGTGTACGGCCTCGCGTTCGGCCTGGCGCCGGACGGGGACCAGCAGGCGATCGCGGCCGGCCTGGCCGCCAACGTCACCGCGGATGGCAACCACCTGGCCACCGGCGCCAACGGGTCGAAGTACATCCTCCCGATGCTGACCGACTACGGCTATGGCAACCTCGCCTACCTGGTCGCCACCAACCCAACCGCTCCCGGCTGGGGGCAGTGGTTCCTGCAGTGCGGCGCCACCACCATGTGGGAGGCGTGGGAGGACTCGTCCTGCGATTCGGCCCGCTCGCGCGACCACGCCTTCATGGGGACCGTGGACGACTGGCTGTTCTCGGGTGTCGCCGGGATCTCGGCCACGTCACCCGGCTTCCGCACAGTTGCGATCGATCCATCCCCGGTTGAGGGCCTCACTCACGCGTCGGGCTACGAGACCACGCCACTGGGACGGGTGAGCTCGGCCTGGACCCGCTCGAAGACGAGCCTCGCCCTGACGGTCCAGGTTCCCGTCGGCTCGCAGGCGTCGGTGTGCGTCCCGGCCGCCACCGCCCAGTCGGTAACGGAAAGCGGGGTCTCGATCGGCAGCGCCCGCGGCGTGACCGTGACCGGCATGCAGGGTTCCTGCCTGCAGGTGCGGGTCGGGTCGGGGACGTATCGGTTCCGCTCGACAGTGTCCTAGCCTGCTCTCCTCCCGCGGAACCACAGCGGCCCGCCGTCGGTGACGGCGGGCCGCTGTGGTTCCTGTTGTCGGCCAGCGATGAGGCTTCGGGACCGGCTACCGCAGCATCGCCTCCAGCAGGTCCGCGCCCAGGGCCGTCAGCGCCAGAAGGTCCACGGAGTAGTGCACGTAGCGGCCGCGCCGCTCGGCGGTGAGCAGTCCGGCGCGACGCAGGACCGCGAGGTGACGGGAGACCTCCGGGGCCGTCAGGTCCCAGGCGAACGCCAGCTCGCTGGTGGTGTGCGAGCTGCGCGTGAGCGTGCGCACCAGCCGGAGCCGGACCGGGTGCGCCAGTGCGTCGAGCCTGCGCTCGACAGCCTCCAGCGACACCGGCTCCGGGTCGCCGGTCCCGCCAGCCGGATACTGCACCACGGGCCGCCAGCGCTGTGAGTGCACCGCCACCAGGTGCGGACTGCCGAAGACGGTCGGGATGAACGTCACCCCTGTCGTTTGCGCGCTCGTGGCATTGTCCTGGAGCTTGTCCACCACGATGCTCTCGCCCCCGGGCGCGAGCGCGATCGCCCCGGAGGCCGCCGCGAGGGCCGCGCCGAGACCCTGGCGGTCCCGCAGGTCGGTCTTCACCCGCAGATCCGCGGCGATCCGCCCGGCGACACAAGCCCACGCCGAGCCGAAGAACGCTGACGCGCACTGCTCCAGCGTCTCGCGCACCCGCGCCCGTACCGCCTGCGGGTCCGCGAGCAGTCGCTCAGCGAATGCCTCCTGGAGCGCGCCGCGGGCCTGCGCCTGGTCCAGCGCGCGGTCGCGGGCGTCTGGGTCGGTGAGCGGGGATGACCCGCCGAACCGGACCCGGTTGCTGCCGCAGGTGGTGACGAGCGCGGAAGTCACGTACGCCTCGTCCGCGATCCGGTCGACGTCGTCCAGCTCCTCCGCCCACGTCTCGCGCGGCTGCGCCGGCAGCAGGAAGTCCGCGCGCGAGGACCTCCAGAGGAATTCGGCTTCCTGCAGTCGCTCCGCCAGTTCCGGCCGCAGCCCCGTGCGCACGCCCGCGGCCCAGGCCGTCAGCTGCGGATGATGCTCGGGAGCGGCCAGCACATGCAGCATCGAGGTCAGCTCGGCCAGCGGTGAAGCGGCGAACGACACCTGCTCCAGAGGCAGGCCGGTGATGTCGATGCGCAGCGTCATTCCTCCATAATCGCTGGCAGGAGGCCCCGCCCCCACTCAGTTGACGGATCCCGTCAACTGAAGCGGCTCAGTCCGCCAGCCGACCGCACCCTGGCCTCATGACCAGGTCCGCCCGATCCTCGCCGCCCGCGCCTCTCGCTCCCGAGCCTGCCGCTTCGTCGCCGGCCCGGAAGCCCGGCGTCCGCGCTCTTGTCCGTGCGGTCGGCGGCCCGCGTTATGTCGTCGCCCTCGCGGTCGACTCCATCGGCGCCGGACTGCTGCGGCCGTTCTTGCTGCTGTACGGCATCGACGTGCTGCATCTGGCGGCCCTGACCGCTGGCCTCGCCATGACCGCGGGCGTGGTCGCGGGACTCGGCTGCATGCCCGCCGTCGGCCGCTGGCTGGACCGGGGCGCGCGCAGTGCGGCCGTGGCGGCCGCCATGCTCGTGCGCGTCATCGGCACCGTGCTGCTGCTGGCCGCCCCGGCGGGCCACGCTGCCACCGTGTGGGTGTTCGCCGTCGCCGCCCTATTTCTCGGCATCGGAGGCCAGGCCGTCTCGGCGGCGCACGCCGCTCTCGTCTCCACTATCTCGGCGGGCCGCCAGCGCGATGCCGCGCTGGCAGCGGGCCGGTCCGTGCGCAACGCCGGCCTCGGCCTGGGCGCGCTGCTCGCTACCGCCAGCCTCACCGGAGGCACCGCCGGCCTGCGCGCCCTGGCCGCCGGAACGGTGGTGAGCTACCTGCTGTCCGCCGCGCTCGCCTATAGCGTCCGAGTCCGTGCCAGTGCCCCGCCCGCTGCCGCCCACGACAGCACCTCCCGCGACACCGGGCCGGCCCCGCGAGCGCGCCGCACTGCCGTTCCCCCGATGCGCCTGCTGCTCGCCGCGAACGTCATCTACGTGTTCTGCCTCAGCATTCCTGAGGTCGCGCTTCCGCTCGTGCTCGTCACCCAGCTGCATGCCTCGCCCGTGTGGGCGGCGGCGGTCTTCGTGATCAACACCGGGCTCGTCGTCGCGTTCCAGGTACCCGTGACCGTCTGGATGTCCCGTTTCTCGCGCCATACTGCTCTGGCCATCTCAGGCGTCGTGATCAGCGTCTCGTACCTGGGCTTCCTCGGCAGCGTCGAGCTGCCTCACCGGTGGGCCGTCCCGGCCATCGTCGGCGTCTCCGTGCTCAGCACGCTGGGCGAGCTCATCTATGCCGGCAGCTCGACGGCCCTGGTGGCGGCCACTGCTCCAGAGCACGTGCTCGGCCGTGCACTGGCGCGGTTTCAGCTGTCCACCGGTTTCAGCCTGGCTATCTCGCCCGCCATCATCACCGCGCTCGCCGCCCGCGGCCCCGCCGCCCTCTGGGTCCCTCTCACCGCCGCCACCCTGCTCGCCGCCGCCGCGGTCGCCCGACCGTCTGCGGCGCAAGCATGAGGGCTCCTCGCTGAGGGCGCGTCCGAAGAGGCTCCCGGCCGGTCCCGTGTCCCGGGACGAGTTTCGCACCAGCGAAAGACCAGCGGAACTCAAGCCAGGCACCGTTCACTGATATCGGCGACACGCACGGGGCATCGCCTGCCGCAGGGACGGGAAATGACAGCCCGGCCATTCGGCTAACCGAGCCAGAAAGGCATCATTGACATGACAAAATCCAGGTACCTGCTGCGGGGAGCGGCCGTGATCGCGCTCATCCTGCCCGCAGCCCTCATGCTGAGCCCGGCCGCCTCTCATGCGTCGGCCGTACCGTCCGCGCTGTTTGCCGCGCAGGCCAGGGCGGCTCACCTCAGCGCGACGCAGCAGGCCGCCTTGCGACGCGAAGTCAACAAGATCATCGCCCGCTACGGCGGCCACCAGATCGCCCTTCAACGAGATCGCCTTGCCCCACGACTCCTCCGTGCTGTTCCCGCTCCCCGGCCAGCGCGTCGCACGCGTGCTGCCTGGCACGCCGCCGCTCCCCGTCGACAAGGCCAAGATCGCCCACGCCACCAAGGCCGCCGTCTCGCCGGCGTGGTCCACCGGCCAGACGTGGTACGCGCCGAACGGCGCATCCTGCCAGTTCTACTTTCTCTGCACCTGGCAGGGCCAGAACTTCACCGGCGCCAATTTCAACGTCAGCGACTGCAACACATGGCAGGAACTGCCTGGTTCCGGCTGGGATAGCTACGGCTCCTGGGTCAATAACCAGAGGTTCGGCACCAGAGCGTACCTAGGGGACTCGGACGAGCAACTGCTCGCCACAATCCCGGCCGACGGGTCGGAAAACCCCGAGCCTGTCAACTCAAATTCTATGAGCTGGGCACCCGTCTGGTATTTGATGGCCTGCCAGGATTAGCTCCTCCTCTCTGTTCTGTACTGGTCATCTCGGATCTCATCCGGAATCGGAGCCGGTGCGCCCGCCGCGGCGCACCGGCCACCGCCATAGGCCAGACGACCCGTTGCTGCCGACTAGCTATTAGCTAGTCCGCAGGAGCCGGCCGAAAAGAGATGGCAACCCGGAAAAGGAGCATGATCCTCCCGCTCGAGAAGAAGGTCAGAGCATGCGCGTCACGTGCGCGGCCTGGCGTTCGAGGCTGCCCGGCGGGTTGCGGTGGTGACCCGGGCTGCCCGGCAGGAGCATGAGCAGCCAGTAGACCGCCATCAGGCGGCGGAACTCGCGCAGCCGGGATCGCTGGGCTTCAGGCAGGCCAAGCGCTTCGATGAGGTCATCGGCGCCGATCAGCCCGGGAAGCCGCGCCGAGGGGTGCTCGAGTAGGTCAGCGATCTCGTAGGCGGGGTCGCCGACCCCGGAGTCCTCCAAGTCGACGATGCGGCAGCGCTGCCCGTCCCAGATGAAGTTGGCGAGGTTGCCGTCCGCGTGGGTGAACACGCGCTCCGCGGGCTGGGCCCGGGAGGGTCACGTCCGCGGGAGTGGTGTGTGAAGGCAGTTCCGCGTGATTCTCGGTTGGGACTTTAGGCGGTCAGGGCGGTGAGCGTCACCTCCTCGGTCTTTTCCGGCGTGGCGGTGACCTGGCGGCAGCGGGCGAGGACGTCCAGGCCGATGTAGCGGCGCATCTCGGTCCACTCGTCATGCTGCTCGGCTAGGACCGCGCCGACGAGCCGGATCAGGGCATCGCGGGCCGGGAAGATGCCCACGACGTCGGTCCGTCTCCGAATTTCCCGGTTCAGCCGTTCCTGCGGGTTGTTGGACCAGACCTGGCGCCAGACCTCCTTCGGGAACGCGGCGAACGCGAGGATGTCCGCGCGGGCCTCATCCAGGTGCGCGGTGACCTGCGGGAGCTTGTCGCCGAGGGAGTCGAGGACGCGGTCGAACTGGGCGCGGACGGCATCAGCGTCGGGCTGGTCATAGACCGAGTGCAGCAGGGCCCGCACCCCGCCCCACGCGGCCTTGGGAGTGACGGCCATCAAGTTGGCGGCGTAGTGGGTTCTGCACCGCTGCCACGCCGCGCCGGGCAGCGTCGCGCCGATCGCGGCGGTCAGCCCGCGGTGCGCGTCGGAGGTGACGAGGGCGACCCCGGACAGGCCGCGGGCGGTGAGGTCCCGGAAGAACGCCAGCCACCCGGCGCCGTCCTCGGCGGAGGAGACCTGCAGGCCGAGGATCTCCCGGTAGCCCTCGGCGTTCACGCCGGTAGCGATCATCGCGTGCACGTTCACGGTCCGGCCGGCCTCCCTCACCTTCAGGACCAGGGCGTCCGCCGCGACGAACGTGTACGGCCCGGCGTCCAGCGGCCGGGTGCGGAACGCCTCGACCTGAGCGTCTAAATCGCGGGCCATCTCGCTGACCTGCGACTTCGACAGGGACGTGATGCCCAGCTGCTGGATCAGCTTCTCCACCCGCCGCGTGGAGACGCCGAGCAGGCAGCTGGTCGCGACCACGGACACGAGGGCGGCCTCGGCCCGGCGGCGGCGCTCCAGCAGCCACCCCGGGAAGTACGAGCCCTGCCGGAGCTTCGGCACCTGCAGGTCGATCGACCCGGCCCGGGTATCCCACTCGCGGGACCGGTACCCGTTACGGGTGTTCGTGCGGTCATCGCTGCGCTCGCCGTAGCCGGCGCCGCAGACCGCCTCGGCCTCGGCGCCCATCAGCGCCTGCGCGAACGAGCGGACCATCTCCCGCAGCAGATCCGGGGACGCCTGGTCAAGGTGCTCGTGCAGCCAGCCGGACATGTCGATACTGGGAACTGCGGTCATCGCGTGACTCCTTCTCACTGAGATCTTTCGCAGGAACTCGATGAGAATCACGCGATGACCGTCTTCATGTCACGACGCCACGCCTACCAGGCGAAACTTCGCCACCACTTCCCTGGACGCCACTCCCGGGAGTCACCGGAACTGAGCCATGCCCGGGCGGCCCGCAGCGCTTCCGCGGCCGGCGAGTGGGTTTCCTGCGGCACCTGCTGTATCCACCGCCGCGCCAGGGAGCGCAGCTCGCGGGGTCCCGACTGGCGTTCGGGGAGTCTGGTCAGCGTCTGTGCGGGCACGGCCTGGTACATCTGGGCCAGGGCGCGGGCCACGGCGGCGACCTGGTCGTGCGACAGCGGCGCGGCGCCGAGCGGCTCGCCGGCGACGCGGGTCATCTCGATCACCGGCGCGCCGTGGGCGACGCGGCGGCGCAGAGGCCGCGGGCTCAGGCCCCGAGCATGATGATGGAGCACGCCCAGCCCGTCCCACTCCCGGTCGGGCTCCCCGCGGTCCCAGGACCGGTACCGCTTCACCACCCGGTCCCTGGTGAACGTCAGGACATGGGTGCTCTCCGCCACGACCGGCATGCTAACCGGCCCGGCGTAACCAGCGGGTTCCCGGCTGCCGGGGGAGGCAGTCGCGGACTGCCTCCGGCAGCGAGCCTGCGGATCTCGTCCCGCCCGGCCGGGCGCGGCTAGCGGCGTCGCCGGTGCCGGCGGTGCGCTGGTTACTCGTCGGTGGTGTTGGCGTCGGTGGCCAGGACGGCGCTGACGTCGCTGATCTCGGACAGGGCGGCGGCCAGGTCGGTGACCGGCGCGCGGCCGTGGACGTGCAGGGTGACCTGGACCACGGGCCGCCCGGCTGCCGGAGCGGGCCGGCCGGCGGGTGGCTGGGCGGGGCCGAGGGCCTGGGTGGCGATGTCGTCGATGGCGAAGCCGCGGCGGGTGGTCTCGGCGAGCACGTCGCGCAGGATGCCGTGGCCGTCGGGGTACCGGACCTGCAGGGCCGAGATCGCGGTGGCCGAGCGGGGCAGGCGGCGGACGGCGAGGGGGAAGGCCAGGGCCACGATGAAGTAGATGCCCGTAGCGAGCACGGCCAGCACGGGCAGGCCCGCGCCGGAGGCAGAGCCGATAGCGGCGGTGACCCAGATCGACGCCGCGGTGGTCAGGCCGCGGACGGAATCGCGGCGGACGAAGATGAGCCCGGCGCCAAGGAACCCGACGCCGGTCACGACCTGCGCGGCAACCCGGGAAGGATCCAGGACGACCAGGCGGGGCACCAGCACATCGGTGAACCCGTACTTGCTGATCAGCATGAACAGCGCAGCGCCGACACCGACCAGGGTATGGGTGCGCAGCCCGGCGTTCTTCTGCCGGATCTCCCGCTCCAGGCCGACCGCCGCGGACAGCACCAGGGCCAGGCCCAGCTCGGCGGCCTGCCGCCAGCCCTCCCCGTTGAGGGCGGGCGCGGTGAGGGCGGCGCCGGCACTAATGACTACCATTCGACTAGGATAATCCACAGATGAACAAAAGATGAACATTAGCTGATTTCATGGTGAACTGCGGCGGGCAGCCCAGCTGTCTGCGTCTCAGTCCGGGGCGTCCGGGAACGACGGCGTAAACTCGACTGATGGCAGATATCCGGCATTGCGACCAGTGCGGCACGATGTTCGCGCCACGCCGTGAGCATGCCCGGTTCTGCTCTGCGGCCTGCCGGGTCGCGTGGAACCGGGAGCACCGGCGGGACCCTGTCATCGAGCTGCGGGCGCTGGACTGGTCGGCGGCCGCGCTGACGGACCTGCCACCGCGGCTCGCGGTACTCGCGGAGCTCCCAGCGGACGACGCCGGCCGCGCGATGGCGGTGGTCAGCGAGGCAGTGTGGCAGGTCACGATCGTGGATGCCACCCTGATGCGGTACCACCCGGAGGTGTACGACACGGTCCTGACCCGGCAGCGGCCGCCGGAGCGGCGGCTCACCGAGGGCACAATGGGCGGGCTGCGCTTTGTCCGCAACCAGCTGTCCCGCGCGGCCGGCCGCGCGGCGCTCATCGGCGTGCCGCGCGGCGCGGCGGCTGGGGACGGCGCGTGGACCTGGCAGCCGGTCACTGAGCTGACGGCTGGCGCGCTGCAATCGCCAGGCGAGGCGTGGGCGACCTCGCGGTATCAGGCGTATCAGGATTTCCTGGCGGGCCGGGCGGTCGCGGATACGCTAAGCCGCGCTGCTGCGTTCGTGCGCCTGGCTGCGGAGCAGGTGCCCGCGATCGCTGATGTCAGCGCGCCTGCGGGGCGGTGACCGGTGCCTGCCCGGCCGACTCCGAGGCGCTGGTCACCTTATCCGGCACGCCCGCAGTGATGTCGTCGAGGCTGCGGCCGGCGGGCTCGGGCAGCACGAGCGTCAGCGCCAGCCCGCCGAGCGAGACCACGCCGGTGAGCAGCAGCACGCCGCGCAGGCCCAGCGATGTCTGCAGAACCGGGAACAGGAAGACCCCGATGAACGCGCCGAGCTTGCCGATGCCGGCCGAGATCCCGTGCCCGGTGGCACGCATGCTGACCGGGTACAGCTCGCTGGGCATGACGAACGTGGTCATGTTCGGGCCGAACTCGGTGAAGAAGTAGCTCACCCCGTACACGAGCAGGAACGGCGCGACCATGGTGGTCATCCCCGGGATGGCCGCGATGGCCAGGAAGCACGCGGCCATCATCGCGAACCCGGTCAGCTGGAGCCGCCGGTGCCCGATCCGGTCCAGCCGGGCGATCGCCAGGACATAGCCCGGCACGGCCGCGACCACGAAGATGACCAGCTGGAGGGCGATCTTGGTCATGGCCGAGGCGCCGGGCGAGATCAGGCCCAGGATCTGCGGCGTGGAGATCGTATTGCCGTAGTAGGCGTAGTCCAGCAGGAACCACGTCCCGGCCGTCCCGGCCAGCAGGATCAGGTACCGGCGGCTGGTCAGGAAGGCCCGCAGCCCCACTGCCGCGCCCGGCCCGGCTGGGCCGGCGGCGCTGACCTGGCCGCGGCTGAGCCGCGACAGCTGCCGGGCCGCGTCGGCGGCCCGGCCCTGGACCTGGGCCTGATAGCGCGGTGACTCGGGCATCCGGCTGCGCAGGTACACCACCGCCGCGGCCGGGACTGCGCCCAGCCCCAGCATGACCCGCCACGCCACGTCATCGGTCGTTCCGGCGCCCAGCAGCGCCAGCGCGATCAGCGGCCCGACGATCAGCCCGGCCGCCTGGGCGCCGAAGACCATGCCCACCAGCTTGCCGCGGTCCTTGCGGTTGGCGTACTCGCTCACCATCACCGCGCTGACCGGGTAGTCACCGCCCACGCCGAAGCCCAGCACGAACCGGAAGGCGATCAGCACCCAGAACGACGGCGCCAGCGCCGACCCCGCCGCGCCGACCACCATGATCGCCGCGACCAGCCAGTACACCCGCTTGCGGCCGCCGACGTCGGCGAACCGGCCGAAGACTAGCGCGCCGAGGAACGCCGCCCCGAGCATCGTGCTGTTCAGCAGTGCCAGCCGGCCCGGGCTCAGGTGCCACTGCGCCGTGATCAGGACCGAGACGATGCCGATCACGAACAGGTCGTAGGCGTCGGTGAAGAACCCCATCCCCGACACCACGACCGCGCGCAGGTGGAACCTGCTCAGCGGTGCCTCATCCAGCGCAGCGATCAGGCCCTGCGACCCGTTCTCCGTCACGGCAATCCCGTCTGTCAGCCGAATCCTCCGTGAACATCACGTGAACCACGTACCGCAGAAGCTAGCCATCGACGGAAAGGAGAACCCGACTCAGAGATGAACGGAAGATGAATGAATCACAGCTAGCAGGAGAACAGTCCGGTGCGGGCCACCGTGCACTGCCACGACGCCGTGGTGATCGCTGACTGCCCTGATGGCGGCCGCCGATCCTCGGTGGCCCGGGGCTACCGGACGGCGGTGCCGATGAGCCCGTTCCTGGTGACCAGGGAGGCCAGCTCGCGTTCGTCCATGTCGTCGGCGCCTTCGGCCCGCAGTGGCAGGACCAGGTAGCGGGTCTCGGAATTGGCGTCCCAGACGCGGATCTCGGTGCTGTCGGGCAGCTCGAACCCGAACTCGGCCAGCACGGCACGCGGCTCGCGCACTGCCCGCGACCGGTAGGCGAAGCTCTTGTACCAGCTCGGTGACGGCCCGAGCAGTGCCGTCGGGTAGCACGAGCACAGCGTGCACACGATCAGGTTGTGCATGGCCGGCGTGTTCTCGACCACCTTCAGCAGGTACCCCCGGGCGCCGCCGCCGAAGCCGAGTTCGGCCGCCGCCGCGTTACCGTCAGCCAGCAGCCGGTCACGGTAGGCCGGATCCTTCCACGCCCGGGCGATCATCGCGGCGCCATTGACCGGTGAGGCCGAAGTGAACACCTGCTCGAGGATCTCGTCGAGTTCGGAGTCGGTGGCGAGCCCGGCGGCGATCAGGCGCTCTTCGAGCCTGCGGACCCTGGCCGCCACGGGAAGCTCGCCGTGCCCGCCGCTCACGGCGCCTCCTCCAGGTAGGACTCCCACATGTCGATGATCACTGAGTGCGACCCGGAACCCCACAGCCCGGCCGCGGGAAAGCACACCGCATAGACCGGCTCAGCCCGGACGATCCCGCGCACCGCCTCGTCCGGCAGCGGCCAGGTCGCCCGGACCTCGATGACCTCGCCAACATGCCCGCGAGCGTACCGCGGCAGCCTGGTGTGACCGTCAGCGTCTGCTGCCCGGGCCCGCACCCGGGCGCCCGCGGCGAACCTAGTCACCGGCCAGCAGTCCCCGCTCGGCCAGCAGCATCTCCGCCGCCCGCAGCCACCGCTCGTAGTAGGACAAGGCCAGGTACTCCGCAGGCGGGATGCGCTCGATAGCGTCGCGCAGATCATCGAACGCCGCGTTGATCACACCGCGCCGCTGCAGCACCCGGACGATCGCATACACCCGGGCCTCCCAGTCGGCATGGAAAAACTGCCCGTCATCCTCGGCAGGGACCGGACCGAACCCAGTCTGCCCGCCCATATCGTGCACCCTGCTCATCCGCTGCTCACCCGCTGCTCACCCGCTGCTCACCCGCCCACGCTATCGCGCCAGCCCAGCGTGCCGCGCTATCTGGCTGGCCTTCGCTCGACTGCGTGCGATGTCGTTGAGCCGCGTCAGTGCCTGGCGGGATAGTGAGCCGACGAACTTCCCGAGTGCCTGGTCCGTGCGCTGCCTGAGATGGGATGGCCTGTCGCAGCTAGCGTCGGCCGCGGCCAGTGCGGTCTGTCGGCGCATCAGAGCTGCCTCGCTGGTCTTGTCCGCAATCTTCAGCAATGAGACGAGGGCATCGCCAGGGCTCGCGACGGAGAACTTGTCAGCCCGCATGCATGCCTGCCACGTGTGCAACGCGGACTGGTAGGCCTGATCGCGGCCGAGGAACTTCTCGAAGAGAATTTTCTCGATCTGAGGCAGGTAGCTGGACAGTACATACGCGCCGACGCTGCCAAAGAGTTGCGAGCGGGCGCTTCCCTGGCAGCCGCCGGTCTCGTAGCCAACGCTGGCTCCGCCCGGAAGATTTAGCTTCCTCAGCGAGCCCGCTGGGCCGTCGAGTGCGAGCCGATAACCGGGCTTGTCCGCCTGTGGATCGCTGGGTGGTGCAGCGATAAGAGATTCTGTTGTCACACCGTAGGTTGCTGGATAGCCTCTTCCGAGCGCAAACTCGGTGATCGTATTCGGACCCGGAACCGCTCCCATGCGAGGAATTAGGTAGACGAACCCGAGGCGTTTCATGCATTGCGCCGTGAGGTGCTGCGCGGCGCTGTTGAGGTACCACCCCTCGCGGAGCGAAGACGCATTACTGGCGAGCACAGACTGGGCCAGCGCCAGCACGGGCGTCGCGCTGCCCGCCTTTTGCCCCGCCGGCTGTGCTGGCCGACTGCTTGCGCAGCCGGCCAGCACAGTCAGTACGGTGAGCACCAGTGCAATATGCCGCGTTCGAGTGTATAGCCGCTGCTGGCGTCCCACGGAAACCTACAGGCCTTCTTGAGATCAGGTCGTCACGCAGCTATTCGTGTCCCAGGAGTTACTGCTTATCGTGTCATTTATGGGAACAGTGGTGCCGGCGTAATCGTACTTGGTGAGGTCATTCAGGTAAGTGCCGGGGGGCATGCAGAAGTCAGGCGGGCCGTCGCCGCTGTTATAGAAAAAGAAGGCTCCGTCACTGCTGTTGTCATTGTAGAGGGTTGAGGCGCAGTCGTTCCATGTTCCGGTCTGGCAGGTGGGCTCTTTTTGCGTCTGCCAGTTTGAGATGGCGTCTCTGACCGGGTGCATCTTGCCGGTCTGATTCGCGCCGACCCACCAGCACACGTAGCTGTGCGTGGGGTCCGCGGCCTTGCAGTCGGCGATGTTGCTCCTGGGCGCCGCCGCGGCCGCCGCGGTGGCGCCGTGATCCACCGACCGGGTAGAAGCGTACGCCGCGGTCGCGCCTCCGGCGGCGAGAATGGCCGCCGCGAGGCTGGGCACAACCCCGATAATGATTTTCCGGATCAGGGGAGATCGGATCATGCTCATTGTCCTCTCGTTGTACGTGCGGCCGCATGGCCGTTCCTGGCTGCGCGGCTGTCGCGCCGGGTGGGCGGGGTACGCGGGCAGGCTCGCACCGGCGCGTGACATCGGCGTGACATCGGCGTGCAACCGCGTGATAGTGCTCTTAATCCGCGGGCGCCAGGCGCCAGGTGCCTAGCGAACCAGGCAGGGCCGCGCTTCGGCGTTCTCCTCGAGCGCGGCGCGCTCGGCATCCCCGGCCGGGAACGTCCAGGCCGCCGGGCCGCCGATGAGCGGAATGCACACGGTGGTCAGCGGCTGGCGGGCGGCAGCACGCAGGCGACCGCGCGCGGGTGGCCGGCGCCGGGCGGGCGCGCCCTGCGCCGGGCCGGGCGGTCCGGTCGTCAGCCGGGCCAGCACCACGAGTCCGGCCAGCGCGGCCAGCACGGCCAGGGCCGCTGCCCCGCCGCTCAGCACGCCGAGCCGGGCCGACTCGCCGAGCAGCAGGCTGCCCGCGGCCAGGCTGGCCACCGGGGTGACCACGGCGGTGACGGGCAAGGTGATCATCGGCCGCCCGGCCTGGTAGGCGGTCTGGGTGAGCAGCAGCGAGCACGGGCCGCCCAGCATCAGCGCGTACGTCGGCCAGGAGCCGGCCAGGCCGGCCAGCCCGCCGCTCACGGCATGCGAGAACGCCATGGTCACGACGGCTATCCCGGCATCGGCCAGCCCGGCGGCCACGGCCAGCAGGACCGCGCGGCGGCGGCCGGCGGCAGTGAGGCCGGCGACGGCGAACGGCACCGCGCAGGCGGCCAGGCACGCGGCGGCCAGCCCGGCCTGCCCGGACCCGGCCGGGGCACCCCCGTTGCTGGCGGGCGAGGCCAGCGCGACGAACGAGGCGATGCCGGCGATGACGGCCAGGACCGCCGCCCAGGCGGTCCAGCCCAGCCGGCGGCCCGACCACAGCCGGACCGTGGCCACGCTGAACAGCAGGGACGAGGCGACCAGCATCTGCACGATCGTCAGCGGGCCGGTGCGCAGCGCGACCGCGTGGGCGGCGAATCCGCCGAGCTCGACGCCGATGCCGAGCAGCCACCACGGACGTCGCGCCAGCAGCAGGAGCAGCCGGGGCCGGCCCGCCGCCTGCCTTGGCGTCGCGGCGGCCTGGCGCTGCTGCAGCGCGGCGCCGGTTCCGTAGAGGACGGCCGCGGTCAGCGCCCATGCCAGCGCCGTCTCACTCGTTCCGAATATGGCCACGCGATAGACGCTACCGACGCGATACATCGCAAGTCCATCAGGGATTCCCCCGATATCCGCGGGGGGATATCCCCCGCGGCCTGAACCCGGGGCGGGCTGTCTAGCTCACGATCGGCTCAGCTCACGATCGGCTCAGCCTGGCCGCCCTCAAGGGCCAGGAGCGAGATGGCGGCGAGCTCGTTGGTGACCAGGACGTCAAGGAAGCCGCCGCGCAGCGCGCCGAGTACGGCTCGCGCCTTGTGCACGCCGCCGGCCACGCCGACCACCTTCGGGATGCCCTTCAGGTCGGCCAGCTCGACCCCGATCCGCCGGTCATGCAGCGGCAGGGTAACGACGTTGCCGTCGGCGTCGAAGAACTGGCCCAGGATGTCGCCGACGACGTTGTGCTCGTCGAGCATCGCCACGTCCTCCGGGCTGATATAGCCCAGCTGGGCGATGGTGGCATCGAGCGTCGGCGTGCCCACGCCGACGACGGCCTGCTCGGCCTCGCAGGCGTGCTTGAGCACCTGCTGGATGGTCGGCTCCTCGCGCAGCGCGGCGGCCAGCGCCGGCGACGACGCGCACATCGGCGCCGGGATGACCGCCGCGGTGGTGACCAGGTCCCCGTCGGCGGCCGACTCCCCCTTGGACGACAAGATCGTCTGCAGGTAGCCGTCCACGCCGCCGGTGAGCGTCACCATGTGGATCGGACCCACCGCGCCGAAGTTCGTCGCCGCGATCACCCGCGACACCGTCTCGCCCCACCCGACGCCCAGGCTGCCGCCCGGCCGCAGGTGCGTGCTGAGGAACTGGGCACCGCCGAGGCCTACCCGGGCGTTGATCGCGTGGTGATCGGCGGGCTCTTTGTCATGGTCGGGCACGACCAGCGCCTCGGACAGGTCGAACACCCGGCGCAGCTCGGCGCTGAGCTCGAAGGAGTCGAGATACTCGGCATTGAGATTGATCGAGACCAGGCCGACGCGGCGGGCCCGCTCGAGCAGCCGGCCCACCGAGGCACGGGACACCGACAGTCGCTTGGCAATCTCGTCCTGCGTCAGCTCGTCCTTGTAGTAGAACCACGCGGCCCGGAGCAGCAGCTCTTCTGAACTCCAGCGTCCGACGTCGATCCCGGTGCTCTTCACTCGTTGCCTCGCTTGGGGCGGCCGCCAGCGGTGTCCTCCACCCCCCCGGACAGGTCCCCCGAAGCTTAACTCCGGGCCGGCTGGCCAGCCAGCGATCTGAGCGACCGCTCAGAGCCTTGACATATGCCCAGGGTGATGTAGCAGGATCTTACCCAATCTCCCCCATCGCGAGGTCTGGAGGTCGGATGGCAGCGCCCTCGACGCCGGGCTCGGCTGGGAGTGGCCCGGATGACCTCGGCCTGTCCGGGGCGGCGATCATCGTCACCGGAGCAGGCAGCGGGATCGGCGCCGCCACCGCCCGGCGGCTGGCCGCGGCGGGCGCCGGCGTCGTCCTGGTCGGCCGCCGCGCGGAGGCGCTGGAGACCCAGGCCAAGGTCATCGCCGAGGCCGGCGGCGCGGCCCACTGCGTGCCGGCCGACCTGGCCCGGCCGGACAGCCCGCAGGTCGTCGCGGCCGCGTGCCGCGACCGGTACGGGCGCATCGACGGCCTGGTGAACAACGCGGCGGTGGTCCGGCACCGGCCGATCGCCGAGTGGACCACCGAGGGCTTCGACGAGCACTTCGCGACGAACGTGCGGGCGCCGTACTTCCTCATTCAGGCGGTCCTGCCGGATCTGCTGGACTCACCGGTCAAGTCGGTGGTCAACATCAGCTCGTCATCGGGCGCGCTCCAGCTGACCGGCCAGTCGGTGTACGGGACGACCAAGGCGGCCCTCGACTACCTGACCCGGACCCTGGCCGGCGAGCTGGCCCCGTCCGGCGTGCGGGTGAACTGCATCGCGCCCGGGCCGATCGACACGCCGATCCACGCGACCTGGGCCGCCGACCTGGACGAGGCCTACCGCTGGCTGGCCGACCAGGTACCGCTGGGCCGGATCGGCACGGCCGACGAGGTCGCCCGGTGGATCGCCCTGCTGCTGAGCCCGTTCGCCTCGTTCCTGACCGGGGCGGTCATCCCGCTGGACGGAGGTCAGGTGCTGCACCGTGACTGAGCGGGACGCCGCCATCATCAGGACCGGAACGCCAGCGCCCGCCCCCGCCGCCGTCGTGCTGGACGCCGGGCCGGTCCGCGTCGTGTTCGCCGACGGCGACCTGCGGCAGGTCCGCCGCGACGGCACCGAGATCGTCCGCCGCATCTACGTGGCCGTCCGGGACCTCGACTGGAACACGCTGCCCGGTGAGATCAGCGACCTGGAGATCGCCGACGACAGCGGGAAGTTCCGGATCCGCTTCACCCGCCGGCACCGGTCGGGCGGCCTGGACTACCAGTGGCACGCCGAGATCGACGGCGAGGCGGACGGCACCATCCGGTACCGGATGCGCGGCGCGGCGCTGGCCGCCTTCCCGTACGCCAAGATCGGCATCTGCGTGCATCACCCGACCGACGGCTTCGCCGGCCAGCCGTACCACGGCACCGCCCCGGCCGGGCCGGTCGCCGGCTCGCTGCCCGACGCCATCGGTCCGCAGGTCCACCTCGACGACGGCACCGACCTGCCGCTCTTCGATCCGGTCAGCGACCTCGCGGTGACCCACGAGTCCGGGGGCGTGGTCGGCTTCGAGTTCAGCGGCGACCTGTGGGAGATGGAGGACCAGCGCAACTGGACCGACGCCTCGTACAAGTCGGCGTCGACGCCGGCCAGCCTGGGGTACCACCACGAGGCCGTCGCCGGCGACCAGTTCGACCAGCAGGTGGTCATCCGGGCATCCGGCTTCCCGCGCGCGGCGCCGGAGGCCACCCCGGACGACGGCCGGCTGACCATCAGCATCGGCGCGGCGGACGGGCCGGAGTTCCCGCCGGTCGGCCTGCGCTGCGCGGATCCCGCCGCCGGCTGGTCCGGCCGCGCCCGCGCCGTCCTGCGCGCCATCGGCCCCGCCCACCTGCGCGCCGACATCTACCCGGCGGCGGCCGGGCGGGCCTGCGGCTAACGGACTGGCCGCCGCCGCAAGGCGCGCGGCTGATCTCGGCTGCGGCCTCGAGCTCGCGGTGTTCCTGCCCGCCGGCGACACGACCAGCGCGGTGGCCGGGCTGGCGGGCGAACTGCGGACCGCCAGGCCGCCGCTCGTCCGGGTCCTGGCCTTCTCCGAGGCCGAGGAGTCGAGCTCGCCGGCCACGGTCGCCGCGGTCGGCTCGGCGCTGGCCGAGTCCGGCTACGCCGGCGTGCCCCTCGTCTCCGGGACGAACGTCTACTTCAACGAGCTCAACCGGCACCGCATCCCGCCGGGCCGGGCGGCCGGCCTGGCCTGGTCGGTGAATCCGCAGATCCACGCGTTCGACGACCTCTCGCTGATGGAGAACCTCCAGGCGCAGCCGGCCACGATCGCGACCGCCCGGTTCTTCGCGCCGGCCGCCGCGCTGTTCGTCACGCCGATCACGCTGCGCCCGCGGTTCAACGCGGTCGCGGTCACGGACGCCGGGCTCCCAGATGGTGCACTCCCCGAAGGTGCACTCCCCGAAGGCGCACTGCCCTGGCCGGCCGACGTCCGCCAGCCGTCGCTGTTCGGCGCCGCCTGGACGCTCGGCAGCATCGCGGCCCTGGCCAGCGCCGGCGCGGACGGCCTGACCTACTACGACACCGTCGGCCCGGCCGGCGTGATCGAGAGCCCGGCGGGCAGCCCGGCCCCGGCCGAGTTCTTCTCCCGCGCGGATACGCCGTACCCGCTCGCGGTCGTGCTCGCGGACGCCGCCCGGCTCGCGGGCGGGCGGGTGTGCCGCGTCACCGGGGCCGATCCGGCCCGCGTCGCCGCGATCGCGGTGCGCCAGCCGGACCGCACCACCGTCCTGCTCGCCAACCTGACCGCCGGGGCCTGCGAGGTCGGCGTCGCGCTGCCCGGCCGCCGCCGCTGGGGCGCCGGCCACGCTGCGGATCCTGGACGAGCACACCGCGGAGCGGGCCGCCGCCGACCTGCCGTCCTTCCTGCTCACCGGCCCGCAGGTGACCAGTACCGGAGGGACCGTGATGCTGACCCTGAATCCATACGGCACCGCGCGGCTGGAGGTTCGCGGTGGCTGACTGGCGGGCGCCCTGGCTCCTGGCCCGCGACCGGGTGCAGCAGATGTACGGCCACCACGCGGGCACCCCGGCGGACACGCTGCCGACCCCCGCGCTGATCGTCGACCTGGGCCTGCTGTCCGGCAACATCGCGGCCATGATGGCGGCGCTGGAGGGCCAGTCCGCGCGCCTGCGGCCGCACACCAAGGTGCAGAAGAGCCCGGACATCGCGCTGCTGCAGGTCGGGGCCGGAGCCATCGGCGTCACGGTCGCGACCATCTGGGAAGCGGCCGCCATGGCCGCGGCCGGGGTGCGCAGCATCCTGGTCGCGAACGAGGTCATCGGCCCGGACAAGATCTCCGCGGCCGCCGCGCTCGCGCGGCACGCCGACCTGGTCATCGCGGTCGACGACGCCGGGAACATCGCCGACCTGTCGGCGGCGATGACGGCCGCGGGCAGCCAGGCCGGCGTCCTGGTCGACCTTGATGTCGGCATGGCCCGCTGCGGGGCGCGGTCGCCCGAGCAGGCCCTCGAGCTCGCCCGGCAGGCGCACGCCGCGCCGGGACTGGAGCTGCGCGGCGTCCAGGCCTACGAAGGTCACTGCATGCTCGAGCCCGACCGCGACACCCGCGTCCAGCTCGCGACGCAGGCCATGGCCTACGCGGCCTCGGTCAAGGAACTGCTGCGGACCGACGGCCTGCCCGCCGAGGTCCTGTCGGCCGGCGGCACCGGCACCTATAACATCACCGGCCGGCATCCCGCCGTCACCGAGCTGCAGGCCGGGTCCTACGTGTTCATGGATGCCTTCCACGGCAGCCTCGTGCCCGGCTTCGCCGTGTCGCTGACCGTGCTCACCACCGTGCTCGCGCGGCACGGCGACACCGTGATCTTCGACGCCGGGCGCAAGTCGGTCGGGATCGACTTCGTGCTGCCGCCGATCCAGGGCTACGACTACCAGGCCCGGTACTACGCCGAGGAGCACGCGCTGTTCGACACCGATCCGGGATTCCCGGCGCAGATCGGCGATCGCGCGCGGCTGATCTGCGGATACGCGCCGACGACGGTCAACCTGCATGACGTCATCTTCACCATCGACGGCGACCTGGTCACCGGCGTGTGGCCGGTCTTCCCGCGCGGGCCGGGGCACTCGGGATTCCTGACCGCGCTGCGGCAGGCCGATTAACACCAGCATTAACAAACTCGCCACACCGGACTCTTGCCAGGAATCCCCGGAGTCGTCATTATTGAGCAAATGCTCTGACTATGAGCAAATGTCCAAGCAGCAGCGGAGGCTGGCCAGTGGTCGAGCTGTGGGGGCGGCAGTGGACCAGGCAGCAGCTGCTGGCCCGGGTCGGCCGGCTGGAGCAGCTGGCCGGCGTGCAGCTCGTGGAGGCGGCTGACGGCGCCGAGCGGGGCGTGCGCCTGCTGCGGTTCGCCACCGGCGCGGGCTTCGACTTCGAGGTGCTGGTGGACCGCGGCTTCGACATCGGCCGGGCATTCCTGGGCGGGCGGCCGCTGGCCTGGTGGTCGCCCGTCGGCCTCATCGGGCCCTGGTACTGCGAGCCGGCCGGCGTCGGCTGGTTCCGCGGCTTCCCCGGCGGCCTGGTCTCGACCTGCGGACTCGACCACACCCTGCTCGGCGGCACCGACGACTCACGGGTCTTCAACTACCCGCACCGCCAGACCGAGACCTACGGGCTGCACGGCCGGTACACCGGGCTGCCGGCCCGGCTGGCCGGCTACGGCACGCGGTGGGACGGGGACGACTGCGTGCTGTACGCGGAAGCCGAGGTCGCCCAGGTAGCCGTCTTCGGCGAGCAGCTCCTGCTGACCCGCCGGATCGAGGCCGACCTGGGCGGGACGTCCGTGCGGCTGACCGACACCGTCACGAACACCGGCCCGACCGCCTGCCCGCACATGATGCTGTACCACTGCAATATCGGGTTCCCGGTCGTGGACGACACGGCCGAGCTGAGCTATCCGGCCCCGCCCGGCACCTGCGTGAGCGACGCCCGGACCGACGCCTACCGCGCGCTCGCGGCGCCCGAGCCGTCGTTCGTCGAGGAGTGCTACGAGCACGACATGACGCCCGGCGCCGACGGCTACGTCCGGGCCGCCGTGCTCAACCGGGCCGCCGGCCTTGGCGTCTACCAGCGCTACCGCCGTGATCAGCTGCCGCACCACATCACCTGGCGGCAGCTCGGCTCGGGCACCTACGTGGTCGCCATGGAGCCGAGCACCAATCGCGACGCCGGCCGGCTCGACGCACGCGAGCGCGGCGAGCTCGGCTTCCTGGCGCCGGGCGAGGAGCGGCACTACGAGCTGGAGATCGGCGCGCTGTCCGGGGCGGCGGTCACCGAGTTCGCCGCCGAGGCGGCGCGGCTCGCGGCGGGCCAGGCCGGGGTGCCGGCATGACAGTGGCCACCGCTGCCCCGCCGCGACTGTCGGTCGGGATCCTGACCGCGGACCTGACCCGGCTCGGCGCCGAGCTTGAGCTGCTTCGCGGCCGCGCCGAGTACGCGCATGTCGACGTCATGGACGGCAGCTTCTGCCCGCAGCTCACCGTCGGCCCGGCGGTCATCGCCGCGGCCGCGTCGGCCGGCGTGCCCGTCGACGCCCATCTCCTGGTGGACGAGCCCGCGCGCTTCCTGCCCGAGGTGGTCGCGGCCGGCGCCGCGATCGTGACGGTGCACGCGGAGGCCAGCCGGCATCCGCACCGGGTGCTCAGCGAGCTGACCGCGCTGTCCGCCGAGGTCCGTCCGGTCATCCGCGGCTACGCGCTGAACCCCGGAACGCCGCTGAGCGTGATCGAGCCGGTCCTTGACCTCGTCGACCTGGTGCTGGTGCTGGCGGTGAACCCGGGCTGGCCGGGGCAGGCGCCCGCGCCCGCCACCGCCCGTCGCGTCGCCGCCGTGCGCGCCCTGGTGGCCGGCGCGGACCACCCCGTCCTGGTCGGCGTCGACGGCGGTGTCACGCTGCGCAACGCCGCGCAGGTCGCTAGCTGGGGCGCCGACCTCGTGGTCAGCGGCAGCGCCATCTTCGACGGCCGCGATCCGGCCGGGAACCTGTCCGCCATGCTCACGGCACTAGGAGGCACCTGATGACCGAGTCCGCTGCCGGATCCGCCGGCCGCATCATCACCCCGCCGACCCCGATGACGATCTCCCAGATCGCGATCGTGGTCCGGGACATGGAAGCGTCGCTCAAGGCCTACACCGAGAACCTCGGCTGGGGACCCTGGAGCGTCTTCGACTACAAGCCACCGCTCCTGCACGACACGATGGTCCGCGGCGAGCCCGTCGAGTACCGGATGATCGGCGCCGAGACCAAGGTCGACGGGCTCGGCTTCGAGCTCATCCAGCCGGTCAGCGGCCCGAGCATCTACCAGGAGTACCTGGACACCTTCGGCGAGGGCGTGCAGCACATCGCGTGCATGAAGCACAACGACGACGACAGTGAGGCGCTCAAGGGGCACTGGCGCGAGCGCGGCGCCGATGTCCTCATGAGCGGCCGGATCGGCGACACGATCGAGTTCTACTACCTGGACACCGGCCCGATCATCAAGTGGGTCCTGGAGTCGGGCAACGGCCACGCCATCGAGCTGAAGCCGAGCTACATCTACCCGTGACTGAGCTGCCCGGGACTGAGCTGCCCGTGACCATGAACCCGCCCGTGCGCGTGCTGGCCGTCGGCGACCCGTACATGCCGGCCGCCAGCTTCGCCGCGGCCCTGGCCCGCCTCGGCGACGCCGTGACGATCACCGAGCTGCAGATCACCCGGACCGACGCCGAGCCCGCCCGGACCGCGTCGGAGCGGCGGCTGCGCGAGTACGCCGGCGACCCGGCGCAGGTCGCGCGCGCCGCCGCGGGCCACGAGGTGCTGGTGTGCCACGGCGCCCCGGTGAGCGCCGAGGTCCTGGACGCGCCCGGGCTGCGCCTGGTCTGCTGTGCCCGCGGCGGACCGGTCAACGTCGACGTCGACGCGGCGAGCGAGCGGGGCATCCCGGTGGTCAGCACGCCCGGCAAGAACGCCGAGGCGGTGGCCGAGCTGACCATCGCGTTCGCGCTCATGCTCATCCGCGGGCTGCCGCGGGCCAGCCGGTTCATCGCCGATGGCGGCAGGCTCGCGGAATCGACGTTCGAGGGCGGGGAGTTCTTCGGCACCGAGGCCCCCGGAACGGTGCTCGGCCTGGTCGGCCTCGGTCACGTCGGCCGGCAGGCGGCGATCCGGGCCGCGGCCCTCGGCTTCACCGTGCTCGCCCACGATCCGCTGCCGCCCGCGGTCCGGCCCGACGCGGTGACCCTGGTCGGCTTCGAGGAGCTGCTGGCCGAGTCCGACATCGTCTCGGTGCACGCACGGGCCACCGCCGCCAACCGGCACCTGTTCGGCGCCAAGGCCTTCGCGCTGATGAAACCCGGCGCGAGCTTCATCAACACCGCACGCGAGTCGCTGGTCGACGAGGGCGAGCTGGCCGACGCGCTGCGCCGCGGGCAGCTGGCCGGCGCCGCCCTCGACGTGGTGGAGCCGCCCGCCGCGGGCGCCCGGCATCCGCTGCTTGACCTGCCGCAGGTGTTCATGACCCCGCACCTCGGCGGCGCCACCAGCGAGACGCTCGCGCGCGGTGCCCGGCTGGCCGCGGCGGCCGTCGCTGACCTCATCGCGGGGCGGCGCCCGGCCGCGGTGGTCAACCCCGAGGTCTTCGGCGGACAGGTCTTCTCCGGCGGACAGCCATGAGCGCCTTTCCGGGGGACAGCCATGAGCGCCTTTCCGGGGGACAGCCATGAGCGGCAGTTACCTGCTGGCCATCGACGCGGGTACCGGCAGCTGCCGGGCCGTGCTGTTCACCGAGAAGGGCGAGCAGGTCGCCGCGAGCCTGCGCGAGTGGGTGCACCGCGAGCCGCCGGACGTGCCGGGCGGCCAGGACTTCGACGTCGACGCCAACTGGCTCGCGATCGCCGCCTGCGTGCGGGACGCGCTCGCGGCCGCGGGAGCGACCGGCGACAGCGTCCGCGCCGTGGCGGCGACCAGCATGCGCGAGGGCATCGTGCTCTACGACGCGGCGGGCCGGGAGATCTGGGCCTGCCCGAACGTCGACTCCCGCTCGGGCCAGGAGGCCGTCGACCTGATCCGCGAGGGCGCGGCCGATCGCATCTACGCGCTCGGCGGCGACTGGGTGGCGATCACCACGCCGGCCCGGCTGCGCTGGCTGGCCCGGCACCGGCCGGACATCCTGGCCCGGACCAGCGGCCTGGGCATGCTCAGCGACTGGATCGCGACCCGGCTGTCCGGCGTGCTGGCCACCGAGCCGTCCTGCGGGTCGAGTTCCGGGATGTTCAGCCTGGCCGACCGGACGTGGTCGGACGAGATCGCCGCGCTCAGCGGCCTGCCGGCCAGCGTGCTCCCGCCGGTGCACGACCCCGGCACCGTGATCGGCACGGTGACCGCGGCCGCCGCCGGGCAGACGGGCCTGCGGCCCGGCACGCCGGTCGTCGCGGGCGGCGCCGACACGCAGCTCGGGCTGCTCGGGGCCGGCGCCAGGCCGGGCGAGTACACGGTCGTGGCCGGAACGTTCTGGCAGAACACCATCCTGCTCGACCGGCCGCTCATCGACCCGCAGATCCGGCTGCGGACGCTGTGCCACGTCCGGCCGGATCAGTGGATGCTGGAGGGGATCGGCTTCTACTGCGGGATGAGCATGCGCTGGTTCCGCGACGCGTTCTGCGCCGCCGAGGTCGAACAGGCCCGCCGCCGCGGCGTGGATCCCTACGTCGTCATGGAGGAGGCGGCCGCGCAGGCGCCGCCGGGGGCGGTGCTGGCGATCCTGTCCAACGTCATGAACGCCCGGCGCTGGACCCACGCCAGCCCGTCGTTCCTCCAGCTTGATCTCGGCGCCCAGCGGCCGGGCTCGGGCCAGGCGGCCTGCGTGCGGGCGATCGAGGAGGCGGCCGCCTACGTCGCCCGCGGCCACCGCGACATCATCACCGAGCTGACCGGCATCAGCTTCAGCGAGCTCGACGTTCACCGGCGGCGCGGCCAAGGGCACGCTGTGGCCGCAGATCATCGCCGACGTCCTCGGCGTGCCGGTGCAGGTCCCGGCGGTCACCGAGAGCAGCGCGCTCGGCGCCGCGATCTGCGCGGGGACCGGCGCCGGGATCTACGCCAGCCTGTCCGACCTGGAGTCCGACCTGCGGCCCCGGGCCCGGACCTATGAACCCGACCCGGCCGCGGTCACGGTGTTCGACGAGCGGTACGCGACGTGGCGCGAGGTGTACCGGCGGATGCTCGCGATGTCGGACGACGGCCTGCTCAGCCCGCTCTGGCGGGCCGCAGGCGCCTAGCACCCAGGAGGTACGGACCAGATGCCTGATGCTGACGATCACTCCGTAGATAAATCCGTAGATAAATCCGCCGATAACTCCGGCGGCGCCCGGTTCCGGTCCCAGCTGGCCGCCGCGCCCCTGGTCAACAAGCTCAAGGGGGCCGGCGCGCTGGACTGGGGCATGCAGAGCCGGCTGGCCCGGGTGTTCGCGCCGGCCACCAGCCGGACCGTCATGCTGGCCATCGACCACGGCTACTTCCAGGGCCCCACGACCGGACTGGAGCGGGTCGACCTGTCGATCGTGCCGCTGCTGCCGTTCGCCGACGCGCTGATGACCACGCGCGGCATGGTCCGCTCGACCATCCCGCCGACCTCCGGGACGCCGATCGTGCTGCGGGCCAGCGGCGGCCCGAGCGTGCTGCGCGAGATGTCCAACGAGCGGGTCGCGGTGGCCATGGACGACGCGGTCCGCCTCAATGCCGCCGCCGTCGCCGTTCAGGTCTTCATCGGCGGCGAGTTCGAGACCCAGTCGGTCGCCAACATGACTCAGCTGGTCGACGAGGGCCAGCGCGCCGGCATCCCCGTCCTGGCGGTGACCGCGGTCGGTCGCGAGCTCACCAGGGACGCCCGGTACCTGCGGCTGGCCGTCCGGATCTGCGCCGAGCTGGGAGCGCAGGTGGTCAAGACCTATTACTGCGCCGAGGACTTCGACACCGTGACGGCCGGCTGCCCGGTGCCGGTGGTGATGGCGGGCGGCAAGAAGCTGCCCGAGCGTGACGCCCTCGTCATGGCCTACCAGGCCATCGACGGCGGCGCGGCCGGCGTCGACATGGGCCGCAACATCTTCCAGAGCGACCACCCGGTCGCGATGATCCGCGCCATTCGCGCCGTGGTGCACGAATCGGCCAAGCCGGAGCACGCCTACGAGGAGTTCGTGCGGCCGGCCATGCAGGCAGCTGAGGCGTCGGCCTCGGTAACCAAGGAGGCAAGACCATGACCCAGTCCACGGGCCCCGCGGACGTCAGCCCGCCGGCGGAGGCCAGCCCTGGCCTGAAAACCGGCGCCATCAGGCTCCCCGGCGTCCTCATGCAGAGCGTCACCAGCATCGCCCCGGCCATCGCCGGCATGTTCACGGTCCCGTTCATCGTGCTCAACGCCGGGGTCAGCGCGCCGATGGCCTACCTCGGCGCGTTCATCATCGCGCTGCTGCTCGGCTACACGCTCATGCAGTTCAGCAAGCACCTGTCCTCAACCGGCAGCTACTACACCTTCGTGTCCCGCTCGATCGGCGGGCGGTGGGGCTTCCTGGTCGCCTGGGTGTACCTGCTGTTCTACCCGGTAGTGATCGCGCAGGTCGGGTCGTTCATGGGCTCCACCCTGCAGTCGGCGCTGAAGGCCGAGTACAACATCACCTTCGAGTGGTGGTGGTTCATGGTCTTCCTGATCCTCTTCGTGGCCTTCACGGCCTGGCGCGGCATCGAGCTGTCGGTGAACCTGATGATCGTCCTCGGCGTGCTGGAGGCGGTGATCGTGCTGGCGCTCGCCATCAACGGCTTCGCCAGCCCGGGTGCCGGAGGCGTGAACCTGCACTGGGTCTCCAACTCCTTCCACGGCTCCAACCTGCACGGCCTGTTCCTGGGCGTCGTGTTCGCGATCTTCGCGATCACCGGCTGGGACGCCGCGGCGCCGCTGGCCGAGGAGAGCCGCGACCCGAAGCGGACCGTCCCGCGCGCGGTGCTCGGCTCCATCCTCATCATGGGCGTGTTCCTGGTCCTGGTCTCGTGGGGCCAGACGACCGGCTGGGGCACCAGCAAGCTGACCTCGTTCGCCAGCTCCGCCCAGCTCCCGGCCTTCGTCCTGGGCCAGCGGTACTGGGGCGGCGCCTGGATCATCGTGCTGATCGCGCTGTTCAACTCGGCCATCGCCGTCTCGATCGCCTGCACGAACGCCTCGACCAGGTTCCTGTACGGCATGGCCCGGGCCAAGGCGCTGCCGTCCTGGCTGCTCAAGGTGCACCCGAGGAACCAGACCCCGACCAACGCCGTGATCACCCAGACCGGCATCAACATCGTGCTCGGGCTGATCCTGCCCGTGATCATCGGCGTGGCGAACGTCTACAACGTGACCGGGACGTGGTTTACCTTCGCGCTGGCGTTCGTCTACATCGTGGCCAACGTCGGGCTCTACGTGTTCTACCGCCGTGAGCACCCCGCCGAGTTCAGCTGGCTCAAGCACGCCGTCGTCCCGGCCATCGGCTCGATCGCGCTGGCGGTCGTGGTCTACTACTCGGTCGTGCCGCTGCCGGCCTGGCCGGTCTCGATCGCGCCGTTCATCGTGCTGGGCTGGCTCGCGGTCGGCATCGTGGTGGTCTTCGCGGTCTACCGGGGCCGACGGGCGAACGACCTGTCGCTGGCCGGCATCGCCATGGGCGAGGCGGTCGAGCACGCGGTCGAGGAGCGCGTGCTGGCCCACGACCAGCTGCCGTCACCGGAAGGCGAGCGCTAGGACCGTGCTGTCCGGGGGCGGGCCAGCCGGCTGGCCGGCCCGCCCCCGGCACGGGTATGTCGAGCACCGGAGGGAGAGCACGTGCCGCGGTTTACCGGTAAGGGCGTCGTCGTGACCGGCGCCGCGCAGGGCATCGGACTGGCCATCGCGACCCGGTTCCTGGCCGAGGGGGCGCGAGTGGTCGCCGTGGACCGCAACGCGGCCGCGCTGGAGGCCGCCGTCGCGGGCCTCGGTCCGGACTGCGTTGCCGTCGCCGGGGACGTGGCCAGCCGGGCTGACTGCCAGGCGGCCGTGCGAACCTGCGTCAGTGAGTTCGGCCGGATCGACGTGATGTGCGCGCACGCGGGCATCGCCGACCCGCTGCCGCTGCTGGACATGACCGACGAGCACTGGCGCCGGCACATGGCCGTCAACGTCGACGGCACCATGCACTGCGTGGTCGAGGCCGCGCGGGCCATGGTCGGGTCAGGCGGCGGGGCCATCGTGTGCACCTCGTCAATCAACGCGTGGTTCGTCGAGCAGACGCACGCCGTCTACAACGTGACCAAGGCGGCGGTCTGGGCCCTGGTCCGGTCGGCGGCCATCGACCTGGCCGAGCATCACATCCGGGTCAACGGCGTGGCCCCCGGCGTCGCCGACACGCCGCTCGCGGCGCTGGTCGTCCACGATCCCGAGCTGGCCCCGGCCTACCTGAAGACGATCCCGCTCGGCCGGTTCGCCGACCCGGCCGACATCGCGGCCAGCGTCGCGTTCCTGGCCTCCGACGACGCGGCCTACATCACCGGCCAGACCATCGTGATCGACGGCGGCCAGACGCTGGGCATCCCCGGCAGCCTGGAGTAACCACGCTATGTCCCCGGGCGCTACCGCTTGCCTCCCGCGTAGTGCATGATCAGCGTGCGCATGCCGCCCTGGCCGTCGTAGGTGCCGACGGCCCAGACGTTAGCCGGGCTGAACGCGAGGATCCCGTCGAGGATCGTGTTGCCGCCGGGCGCGCCCGGATCCGGGCTGGGGACCGTCTGCCAGCCGCCGCCGCCGAGCCGTACTCGATCAGCGAGGCCGCGTTGCCCGTCGAGACCGGAACGCTGTCGCCGACCGCCCAGGCGTGCTGGCCGCCGCCGACCGGAGCGATCCCCCACAGGTAATTGTCCTGCGGCGTCGGGTTCGGCGTGCTCAGCTGACGCAGGCGACCGTCGGCGCCGGGACCCTCGAGCATGGTCAGGAAGCCGTGGTCCCCCGACCGGTCGCGGCCCGCGACCCACAGTCCCTGCGGTGAGGCCGCGATGGCCTGCGGGTAGGCATCAGCGGCGCCGGCCGCACTGCGCACGGGGCTGGCGGGCACGGTGATCCAGGTGTCGCGGACGAGGTGCAGGACGACCTGCCGGTCGGAGCGAGCGCCGGAGAGCTGGCCGGTCGCCCAGACTCCGTCGCCGCCGGCCGCGGTCACCGAGCTGAGGATGCCGTGCGCCGACGGGCTCAGCCCGGCGATCGGCGTGGTGCCCCAGCGGTGTCCGTCCCGTGTCCACGGGTCCGCGCTCGCCGTAGGCAGCCCGCCGCCGGCACGGCCGCAGATGACCCACCGGCCGCAGTGCCCAGCGCCCGGCGGCATGCCCGGAGGCCTGGGTATAGATCCCGGTCGCCCAGGCTGTCCCGTCGGGCAGGGCCGCGACCCCGTAGAGCGAGTTGGCCTCGTGACCCAGGTCCGGTGTCCTGACTCGCGTCCACTTGCTGCCGTTGTAGTGCAGCGCGAGGGTCTGGACGATGGTGGCATTGGCGCTGGGCAGCAGCGAGCCGACGGCCCAGATGTCCGACCGCGAGCGGCCGGATATCGACCACAGGTCGTTGTCGTTAGTCCCGGTATCGGGCGTGGGCAGCACCGACCACGGGGAAGATGCCGCTGGCCGGGCCGGAGCCGGTGCCGCGGCCGTCCGGGCGGCTGGGCTTCCCGGCGGCGGCGGTGTTGCTGCCGGGGAAGCTCTCCGGCTTGTCGGATCGCGCCCCGAACAGCCTGGCCATGGGCACCACGTGCCGGGTGTCGCAGGCGTGCTGGAGGCAGCCGAGCCCGAACGCGTGCTCGACCGTCGCCAGCAGTGAGTAGTGATTGAACGGCGTGGCGTCCTTCAGGTGCCGCGGCCCGTGGCTGGTGACGACGACCGTGAAGACCTGCCCGGTGCCGGGATTCGCGTCGCAGCAGCCCGTGTTGCCCGTGCCCTCCGTCTCGGTGATCACGATCGCGTTGTTGCCGTGCCGCCACTGCGGTCCCGCCATGATCTCGCCGGTGACCTGCCGCAGGTAGGCGTCGCCGCCCGCGACCAGCTTGTTGTCGTCGGGCTGGCCGGTCAGGTTCGAGCTGTCCTCGCACCAGGGCGGCCCGCCGTGCATATTGGCGCACTCGTTGGTGTCCACGAAGCTGAAGGCCGGCAGCCGTCCCCGGCGAGCATCGCTGGCCAGCTCCGAGGCCGGCGCCATCTGGCGCGCCTGGGCCGGGTGGCCCGCCACGTAGGTGAGGTCCGGCACCGGGTTGAACTTCTCCTGCTTGTACAGCGAGTCGGTCTCCTGGCACACCGTGGGATAGCAGTCGCCGAGGTAACCGGGGTACGGCAGGTCCTGTACGTATTCCTTCCACGACCGGTGCGCCTTATCGAGCTGGCTGATCAGGCTCGGCTTGTCGATGGGCTGGTCCCAGTACGGCGCATCGTCGCTGACACCGCAGGAGTTGCCGGCCAGGAACGCCATGATCCCGGCCGCGTCGGGGTCAGACGGCGTGTAGTAGCGGGTGGCCAGGCCGTAGTCCCTGGCCAGCCGGTTGAAGGTCGGCGCGTACTTGTTGCCGAGAATGTTCGAGTAGCTATGGTCGGCGAACATGATGACGGCGATGTGCCGGAAATGCGGCACCGCGCCCGATGCGCTGGCGGCCCGGGCGGACGCCGGGGCGGTACCGGCGAGCGCGACGAGCGGCACGGCCAGCGTGGCAACGGCCAGGGCCAGCAGTATCCGGGCATGCCGAATAAAGCGAATGGCGGATTTCATCCCGCCTCCTTGTCTGTTGTACTTCCGGCCTAGGTAAATGAATATGGGTAATATGGGTAATGGCGGCATTTAGTGATGGCGCAGGCCGGGAAAGGCGATCGAGCCGAGCAGCAAAGAGGTGCCATTTCGTCATGCCTCCGGGACACTGCGCGAAGCAGGTGAGTTATGGCACGGACGACATGGGCACCATGGCCGCAGTCCCTATTCAAGGACCGCCGCCGGGCCGCGGGCAACACCCGGTCAGCCGGGTTCATGGGATGTTCATCCCTCTAACTCAGCCCGCCGGGGCCTCGAAGACCATCCTGATTTCCGTCACCTGGTAGCCCGCGCGGTTGAACGCCGCGGCCATCGGAGCGTTGGTCGACATCGGTGGTCGCGGTGATGCGGTCGGCGCCGTCGGCGGCGTGCTGGCGGGTGATCTGGCCCAGCAGGTCATCGACGTACCCCCGGCCGCGCAGTTCGGGCACGACGCCGAGGTACCCGACGTTGCGGTGGTACGGCGTGGCCGACGGGATGGCGAAGCCGGCCAGCCCGCCGTCGGCCGTCTCGGCCAGCCGCCACCACGACCGGTCGCCGGGGCAGGAGCGGTAGAACTCGAGATCGTCGCGGGCCTGCCTATCGGCACCCGTCGCGGCCACCTCCCGCTGCGTGGTGACGTCGAGGCTGCCGACGGCGACCTGCCGGAACACGGCGAGGAACTCCTCGTCCCCGGCGGGATGGAAGACCAGGCGGTCCGAGGGAGCGGGCACACCGGCGACGGGTGTCCACTCGTACTGGAGCCGCTCGTTGACGTCGGTCAGCCCGGCCGCCCTGGCCGCGTCGGCGCGCCACGCCACGGCGGCGACGATGTCCGGATCGTCGCGCCAGCCGGTTCGCAGCACCAGGTCGTACTGCGGGGTCGCGCCGAACTCGGCCTGCCCGCGGGACAGGATCTGCGCGGCGAGGGCGGCGCGGTCTGGCACCTCGGGTACGACGTGCAGGCAGTCGAGGGCGAGCGGGCGCTCGCTGTCCGCGCGCCCCCACCACACCGCCCGCCCGACGATCCGGGACCCGTCGGCCGCGAACCAGGTCCACTCCGGGCGCATGCGGCCGCTGGCGGCCTCGTCCCGGAGCCGGTCGTCATCCAGGGCGCCGACCGGGTCGCCCACCGTGAACTCGGGCGGATCGGCCATCTCCGCCGGTGTCGCGGGCCGGATCAGCATGAGCTAGCGCACCGCCCCGGCCAGGACCGTGGTCACGACCCTGGTGATGGCCTCGGGCTCGGGCGGCACGTTCTCCCGGCTGACGAACAGCATGTGGACGCCGCCGAGCAGCGCGGGCCCGAGCATGTCCACCTCGGCGTCGGCCGCGATGCGGCCCAGCTCGCGCTCGGCGGTCAGGTAGGACGTGATCATGACCATGCCCTCGGTGAGCACGGGGACGCCGGCCGGCCAGGCCTCGCGCAGCCGCTCGCGCAGGCCGTCACGGGCGGCGACCAGGCCGACCGTGGCCACCGCGACCGAGCCGTACAGGGCGGTCAGCGCGGCGGCCAGGTTGCCGGTCACGGTGCCGGTCCCGGCGCAGGCGCGCAGGGCGGCGGCCTGGGTGTCCAGCCGGCCGATGCGGTCGAGCACGAAGTCGGCCAGGAAGGCGTCGAAGTCGGTGAAGTGCCGGTGCAGGACGCCCTTGGCGCAGCCCGCCTCGGTGGTGACGGCGCGGCTGGTCAGCGCGTTGGCGCCGGCCCGCAGCAGGACACGCTCGGCGGCGTCGAACAACTGCTCGCGCACGTCGCGGATGGCCACTCCGGTCGGCACCGCGCCTCCCTCCCCTGAGTTCACCGTGAGCGTACCGCGTTGACGAGTGGGCACGTGCCCACTACGGTCGGCGGCATGACCACCCCACTGCCACCCACCAGCCAGGCCCATGAGCACCGGCAGGTAGCGGAGTCCTTCGGCACGGACGCCGAGCGCTACGACCGGGCCCGGCCGCGCTATCCGGAGGCGCTGATCAGGGCGATCATCGACGGGAGCCCGGGCCGCGAGGTCCTGGACATCGGCTGCGGCACGGGCATCGTGGCCCGGCAGTTCCAGGCGGCCGGCTGCCGGGTGCTCGGGGTCGATCCGGACGAGCGGATGGCCAGCCTGGCCCGGCAGACGGGGATCGAGGTCGAGGTGGCGCGGATCGAGGAGTGGGACCCGGCCGGGCGGCGGTTCGACGCGGCGGTGGCCGGGCAGGCCTGGCACTGGGTGGACCCGGTCGCGGGCGCGGCCACCGCGGCCCGGGCGCTGCGCCCCGGCGGGCGGCTGGCGCTGTTCTGGAACGCCTTCCAGCCGCCCCCGGACCTGGCCGAGGCGTTCTCGGGAGTGCTCAGGCGCGCGCTGCCCGACTCACCGTTCCGCATGCCTGCGCGAACGTCGGCCGCGGACGTGTACCTGGCGGGCTTCGGCAAGGTGGAGAACGGACTGCGGGCGGCGGGCGGGTTCGGCGACCCGGAGCGGTGGCGGTTCGAGTGGGAGTGGACCTACACCCGCGACGCCTGGCTGGACCAGATACCGACCACGGGCGTGCTGACCACCGCCCCGCCGGAGGCGGTGGCGGAGGTGCTGGCCGAGTCCGGGGCGGCCATCGACGCGGTCGGCGGCAGCTTCGTCTGCCAGTACACGACCGTGGTGCTGACCGCGGTCCGCGCAGACGCGGCCTGACGCAACCCTGGCAACACGGCCCGACAACACCGCCTGACCGCACCCAGGCCAGGACGCCCGCGTCAGTGGTGGGCCAGCAACTCCCCCACAGCGCTGTCGGCGAGCTGGTAGCGGATCACCCGGCCGTCGCGCTCGGTGCTGACCGTCTGGGCGGCGCGCAGGTGGCGCAGGGTCTGGGAGACGGTCGCGTCGTTGATGCCGGTCGCGGCGGCCAGGTCGGAGACGCTGATCGGCCCGGCGGCCTGGATGCAGGTCAGGATCGTCAGCCGGGTGGGGTCGGCCAGGATGGCGAACCGCTGGGCGCGGGCCTGGATCCCGGCGGGATCGTCGATCGCGGCGATGGCCTGGCAGACGCGCTCGCCGTCGATGATCCGCTGATCGGCCCGGTCCGCGGGCAGGAGATGCACGCCGCTCAGTGTGGCACACCCGCCGCGCGCGACGCGAAACCTGATCATCCAATCAGACTTGACGATGTCCAGGCCGGCCGGTAACTTCCTGCCTGCCCACGGGCCTCGCGCCCGGGGGTGGCAGCCAGCTCAGCGAAGTCCGGTGTGAACCCGGCACTGTCCCGCAACGGTGATGCCCCGGCAGGGGATGAGTCCGGTCGCCTGACCTGGCCCGCCGCGAGCACCAGTCCTCGAAGGAAGGGCGGCTTCGTGTCAGGATTCCAGCGGCTTCGCGAGTTGTCAGCCCGCGAATGGGGCCGCCTGGCGGCCATGTTCGGCTTCATCCTCGCGCTCAACGCCGCGGGCTGGGGCATCTACGTGCTCTGCGTCATGCCGCACCACTTCAACTACCACGGCGTGGCCGGCAACCCCGGCCTTGGCGTCGGGCTGGGGGTGGCGGTGACGGCGTGGTTCCTCGGCTTCCGGCACGCGTTCGATGCCGACCACATCTCCTGCATCGACAACACCACGCGCAAGCTCATGGCGGACGGCAAGCGGCCGCTGGGCAGCGGGTTCTTCTTCTCCTTCGGTCACTCCACGGTCGTCATGGCGGTCGGGATCGGCATCACGATCGCGGCGCGGGCGGTGTTCGGCGCGGTCGTCAACCCGACCTCGGCCTACGAGACCGCGGGCGGGACCATCGGGACGCTGGTGTCGGCGGGGTTCCTGTACCTGATCGCGGTGCTGAACCTGATCGTGCTCACCGGGATCTTCAAGGTGTTCCGGCAGATGCGGGCGGGCCACTACGACGAGGCGGAGCTGGAGGCCCAGCTCCAGGCGCGCGGGCTGATGTACCGGTTCTTCGGCCGGTTCATGCGCTCCATCAACCACACCTGGCAGCTGTACTTCGTCGGGCTCATCTTCGGCATCGGGTTCGACACCACCACCGAGGTGGTGCTGCTGGCCGCGACCGCCTACGCGGCCATCCAGGGGCTGCCGTACTACGCGGTGCTGGCGCTGCCGTTCCTGTTCTCCGGCGGGATGATGCTGTTCGACACCCTCGACGGCTGCTTCATGAACTTCGCCTACGGCTGGGCGTTCGCCCGGCCGGTGCGCAAGGTCTACTACAACCTGGTCATCACCGGGCTGTCCATCGGCGCGGCGTTCATCATCGGCACCGTCGAGATCCTCGGCATCCTGACCAGCGAGGAGCACCTGACCGGCCCGTTCTGGTCGCTGATGGCGAACTTCAACATCAACGTGGCCGGGTTCTGCATCGCCGGGCTGTTCGTGGCCGTGTGGGTGGCGGCCCTGGTTTACTGGCGGTTCGGCGACGTCGAGGCCCGCTGGACCGCCGCCGTCACCCCGGATGAGAGCCGCTAGCCCACCAGTGCCTGGGTGCCGAGCACGGTGACCAGGGCCAGCCGCTCGGCGTCCGGGGTGCCAGGCTCGGCGGTGTAGATCATGATGTGCAGGCCGCTGCCCGCCACGGTGAGCACGTCGCAGTCCAGCGTCAGCGGACCCACCTGCGGGTGATCGACGGTCTTGCGCGCCGCCTGCTGGCGGCCAACGGCGCCGGAATCCCACAGCTCGGCGAACCGCGCGCTGTTCGCCCGCAAGTCCGTGATCAGCGCCCGCAGCCGCTGGTCGGCGGGATAGCGGCCGGCCGCGGTACGCAGGTCGGCGACCAGCGCCTGCTGCAGCGCCTGCCGCTCCTCCGGCGTCTGCCGGACCCGGCTGGCCGGGCCGACCAGGTTGCGCCAGACGCCGTTGCGCTCGTGGCCGCGCCAGCCCGACGGGTCGCCCATCAGCGCCGCGTACGGCGGGTTGGCCACCAGCAGGGTCCAGGTCGCGTCGTAGACCGCGACCGGCGTCCCGGTCAGCCGGTCCAGCAGTCGCTGGACGCTCGGGGTGATGTAGCCGGGCACCGTCTCCGGGCCCGGCGGCATCAGCCCGGCCAGCCGGAACAGGTGCGCGCGCTCATCCGGGGCCAGCCGCAGCGCCCTGGCCAGCGCCTCGACGACCTGCGCCGACGGGCTGGTCGCCCGGCCCTGCTCCAGCCGGGTGATGTAGTCGACGGAGATCCCGGCCAGCAGGGCCAGTTCCTCCCGGCGCAGCCCGGCCGCGCGCCGGTGCCCGCCCGCCGGCAGCCCGGCCGCCTCGGGCGACGCCCGGTCCCGCCAGCGGCGCACCGCCTGCCCGAACTCCGCGGTCGCCATGCCCCCAGTCTGCCCCCTGGAGCACGCCGCTGCCTGGTACCGCCAGTCCCAGGAAAACCGGACGGCTGGCTGACCGGACCAGCCCGGGGCAGCCTGGAGACATGACGACGACACTGATCACCGGCGCGAACAAGGGCCTGGGCTTCGAGACCGCCCGCCAGCTCATCGCCGCCGGTCACACCGTTTACGCAGGAAGCCGCGACGCCGAGCGCGGGCGCCAGGCCGCCGGGCGGCTGGGCGCGCGCATGATCCTCATCGACGTGACCGACGACGCGTCGGTGGCGGCCGCGGCCGCGGCCATCGCCGCCGATGGCGGCCTGGACGTGCTGGTCAACAACGCCGGCATCGAGGCCAGGACGGCGGACAACGGCGTGGTCGGTACGGCCGACACGACCGCCGACTTCATGCGGACCATGTTCGAGACCAACGCCTTCGGCGTGGTCCGGGTCACCCACGCCTTCCTGCCGCTGCTCGAGAAGTCCCCCGCCCCGGTGGTGGTCAACGTGACCAGCGGCCTGGGCTCGCTGGCCCTCATGACCGAGGCGGGCTCGCCCTCGGCCGCCTACCCGGGCGTGGCCTACCCGGCGTCCAAGGCCGCGGTCAACATGATCACCGTGCAGTACGCCAAGGCCTTCCCCGGCATGCGGATCAACGCGGCCGATCCCGGCTACACCGACACCGACCTGAACGGCCATGAGGGCATCCAGACCGTCGAGCAGGGCGCCGAGATCATCGTCACTCTGGCTCGGCTCGGCCCGGACGGCCCGACCGGCGGCTACTTCAACGCCACCGGGCCCGTGCCCTGGTAACCGTGGTGGCCTGGGTTACGGACCATCCGGTCGGCGCATCACGACGTCGAGCGGCGGCCACGGCGGGCCCAGTCGCAGAGCGCTGAGGAGTGCGCGAGCTGCTCGCTGCCTATCCGGGAACTGGTCGTCCCGATCCCAGCGCCATGCGGCGACCATGGCCAGAACCAGGCCTCGGCACTCAGTCAGCAGGTCTTCATCAGCGCCGGCATAGCGCTCGCTCACATCTTCGGGGACATGGGCGAGGTCGAATTCGACGGGTCCGCGGCAGCACGTCTCGAAATCGATGAACAACAGTCCGGACTTCGTGCTGAGCATGTTGCCCGGGTGCGGCTCGCCGTGCAGCAGCTGCTCGGCACCGCGGCGGTCGAGGATCGCCCGGCTGCGGCTGCGTAGCGCAGTGATGAGAAGCTCCCGATCTGCGTCGGCCAGATCCGGAGTGAGTTGGCTGCTCTCCACCAGGCGCTGAGCCTCTTCCACTCGATCGGTGAAGTGCGGCGTCCTGACATCGAGCTGGCGCATGCCGGCATGCAGTCGCTCGAGCGCATTCGCGTAGTCGGCTGGCGAGACCTGCCGAGGTGCCACAGGTTCGTAGTAGGTCCACAGCGTGACGACGTAGCCATCACGCTCATAGACGCGCGGCTCGGCTCGGGGGTCCAGAGCAGCCACCGGGCTCTGGGTTTCCGCGAGCCGCCGGGCCAGCCCGATCTCGAACTGTGCGACCTGATGCGCTACTGGCGCGACGCGGGCAACGATGTCACCAGGCAGCAGGCGCACGGTGAGCTTGTTCGAATCGTGAAGAACGATTACGTCATCGACGGGCAGGCCGAGCGCCGAGGCGATCGACCTGGCCGCAGCCAGCGCGCGCTGAATCTCAGATGGCTGCATCCAGCCGATCTTCTCACCGCTACCTGTGACAACTTTCCCGGGGGATCTGGCATCTAGCTACGTATGAGACAGACCGAGCCCGCGCCCGGCGGGCGGCATACACGGGACGAGGAGTTCCGCGAGTTCGCGCGGAGCCGGGCCTCGCCGCTGCATCAGAGCGCCTACCTGCTGTGCGGCGACTGGCACCTGGCCCACGACCTGGTCCAGGAGACGCTGGTCAAGGCCTACCAGCACTGGCCGCGCGTCCGCCGGGCCGACAGTCCCGATGCCTACGTCCGCCGCATCCTGATCAATGAGGTGCGCGGCCGCTGGCGCCGCCGCGACGCGATGGTGCCCGTGGCGCGCTTCGTGCAGGAGCCCGTCGTGGCCGACGCGACCGACGAGGTCGCCCGGCGGGCCGGGTTGTTCGAGGCGCTGCTCACGCTGCCGCTGCGGCAGCGCGCGACCATCGTGCTGCGCTACCTCGAGGGCCTGTCCGAGCTGGAGACCGCGGCGGTGCTGGGCTGCAGCCAGGGCACCGTCAAGAGCCAGAGCGCCCGCGCGCTGGCCACCCTGAGAACCTTCCTGAGCAGAACGGAATCACGGCTATGAAGACCCCGCAGGAGACCCAGCTCAGCGACGATCTCCGCCACCTCGCCGACGGCCAGCTCGCCGACCGTCAGCTTGCTGACGGCCAGCCCTACGCGCCGGACCTCGGCTTCATCGAGCAGCGCGGGCGCGCGCGGCGCCGCCGCGGCCTGGCCATCCGCGGCGCGGCCGGACTCGGCGTGCTGGCGCTGGCCGCTGGCGGCCTGGTCCTGGGCACCCGGGGCACCCCGCCCGGACCCGGCACCGCCGCCAGGACCGGCAGCACCACCAGCCCCCGCACCTCCAGCCAGCCCAGCGGTACGCCCCAGATCCAGACCGCGGCCTACGTCGTCGCGCACGCCGAGTCGGCGCTGGCCCAGATTGACCGCTACATCGTCAAGGACCAGGCGCGCTCGCCCGGCGGGGCCTACACGCTGTGGACCGACCCGCGGACCGGTAACACCTACCTGACGCAGGGCACCGGCGCTGGCCGACAGGCCGCCTGGGGCAGCACGTTCCTGGTCGCGCGCGTCATTCACTGGCGTACCACCCAGATCAACCTTGCCCCCCGGACCTGGTGGACCCAGGTGATCCACGCCGCCGGCCCGATCCAGGGCGCACCGCCCGCCGGGCCCTATGGCGGCGCCGCCGGCACCCCGGCCCAGATCAGGGCCCTGCTGTCCGGCGGTCACTTCCGGATCATCGGGCACCGGGTCATCGACGGTCACCGGGCTATCGGGATCAAGGGCCCGCGGGCGCGCGGCTACCTGGAGATCTGGGTCGACGCGCACACGTACCAGCCCGTGCACGTGGTCATCGCCGACTTCGCCGACCAGCCCGGGCCGCTGCGCCACGACGACATCGTGATCAGCGAGTCCTGGGTGGCGCGCTCCCCGGCCCTGGTCCAGCTCACCAACCACCCGCGGATCCCGGCCGGGTTCACCCACGTCCCCGCGCCGAAGTAGCAGGTCATCCGCTGTGGCCCGGCCGCTCCCGCCACGGGGGCGGCGGGCCGCAGCCAGGCCGGGCGGCGCCCGGGTCAGGAGCGGGTCTGGCCCGCCTTGATCATCTCTAGCGCCTGCTGGACGCGGCGCTCCCGCGTCTCTTCGCGCTTGGCCTCGGCCACCCAGCGCGCGTACTCCTTGCGGTGGGTGAAGGCCAGCTTCTCGAACACCGCCCGCGCCTGCGCATCCCGGGCCAGCCCGGCGGCCAGGGCTGGCGGCACCTCGACCTCGCGCGGCGCCCCGTCCAGCTCCAGGATCACGTCGACCTGGTCGCCCGCCGCCACGCCCGCGCCCTGGCGCACCTCGCGGCTCAGCCCGACCAGGAACTCGCCGCCCATCCGGGCCACGCTCGTCCGCCACGTATAGCCGTTCACCGTCGCGACCACCGGGAAGCGCCTGGCCCCCTCGCCGACCTCGGCCACCTGCGCGTCGTCCAGCACCACCGCGGCGGCCGGGCCGCGTGGCTGAAGCGGTGCCCGGAACTCGATTCTGCCCATGCGCCCTATCTTGCCCCGGACCCGTCGCTCAGCGGGGCAGCAGCCGCATCGTGGTGGCGCGGGCGCCCGGCGTCCGCACGGAGTCGGTGATGTTCTGGGGGTACCGGTGGTACTTGGCCTGGTAGGCCGCGTCGATCTCGTCGTCGATGCCGTGGTCCGCGTCGGTGAAGGTGACATCCCGGTCCACGCCCCCGGCGATGATGCGGCCCTCGTGGCGGACCTGGGTGCCGCGGAACCAGGCCGCCGTCGGCCCGTTGACGGAGCGGACGTACAGGTCGTCCCCGTACGGAACGACCCAGATCGTCCGCGGGCTGCTCAGCCTGCCGTCCGCCCGCAGCGAGGTGATCTGGAGCTCTTCCGCTCCCCCGACCTTGGTGAGCTCGTCGCTCGTCCAAGCAGCCACAAACCTGCCTCCCGTCACTTCGCGCGGAACGTTCCTCGTCCCGCCCTACCCCCGGCGGCCGCCGGGAACACGGTCACTCGGCCGCTTACAGGCCGAACGACGCGACGGCGCGCTCGGCGATGTGCCGGCCGATCACGAGGGACGCGGTGGCGGCCGGGGACGGCGCGTTCAGCACGTGAATCACGTCCTCACCCTCCTCGATCAGGAAGTCATCGACGAGCGCGCCCGACCGGCTGAGGCACTGCGCGCGGATCCCGGAGGGCCCGAACGAGATGTCCCCGGAACTGATCTGGGGGATGTACCGGCGCATCTCAGCCAGGTAGGCCGGCTTGACCAGGTCGCGCCAGATCTCCAGGGCGCCGGTACGGACGTAGGTCCTGGCCAGCTTGCGCAGGCCGGGGAAGCGCAGGCTGTCCAGCAGGTCCCGGCCGTTCACTGCCGTGCGCCCGTACCCCTCCCTGGCCAGCGCCGGCACCGCGTTCGGGCCGGCGTGCAGCGTCCCGTCGACGCCCCGGGTGAAGTGCACGCCGAGGAACGGGAACGCCGGGTCGGGCACCGGGTAGACCAGCCCGCGGACCAGCCCGGCCGCGGCCGGCCGGAACGTGTAGTAGTCGCCGCGGAACGGGACGATCCGGTACTCGTCGCGGCCCTGGCCGGTCATGGCGGCGATCCGGTCGGCCTGGAGGCCGGCGCAGGCGACCACGGCCCTGGCCCGGACCGGCCCGGCGTCGGTCTCGACGACCCAGCCGCCGGCGCCCCGGCTCAGTCCGCGGACGCCGTGACCGCACCGCACCTGCCCGCCGCCCTGGCTGACCGCCGCCCCGTAGGCCGCCGCGACCAGCCGGTAGTCGATCACGCCGCTCTCCGGGATGTGCAGCGCGCGGATGCCGCGGACGGACGGCTCGATCTCGGCGATCTCCTCCGCGCCGATCTCCCGGACGGCCAGCCCGTTGGCCCGCCCGCGCTCGGCCAGGCTGGCCAGGCGGGGCAGCTCGCTGTCCCTGGTGGCGACGACCAGCTTGCCGGTCTGCCGGTACGGGATCTGGTGGGCCTGCGCGAACTCCATCATGGCCAGCCGTCCCGCGGTGCAGAACCGCGCCTTCAGGCTGCCTGGCTGGTAGTAGAGGCCGGCGTGGATGACCCCGGAGTTGTGGCCGCTCTGATGGACGCCGACCGTGGCCTCCTTCTCCAGTACGGCGATCCGCAGCCCTGGCCTGGCCAGCAGCGCCATCGCGGTGGCCAGGCCAACCAGCCCGGCCCCGATGACGATGACGTCGAGTGTCCCGCCATCCGCCTCAGCGGTCCCCGAACTTGTCACGCGTGCACCCTAGTTGATCTCCGCGCATCGGTCACTAGCATGACGACCATGCCATTGCGTTAGGGCTAGTACCCAGCGCCGTGCCTGGCGCGTGGGCCTCCTTGGCCGCTCGGTTCCCGTTTCTGCCGGTCCGAGCCCAAGGAGAACTTCGCCGTGCCCAGTTCCAGGCGCGTCCCCATCGTCGCGCTGCTCCCCCTGCTCCAGCGCCGGTTTCCCGGCCTGGACGATCCGGAGCGATTGATCAAGGAGGGCGCCGTCCTCGTCGACGGCGTGCCCGCGGCCAGCCCCCGTACCCGGGTGCGCGCCGACGCCGTCATCCGGATCCGCCAGCCCCGCCCGCTGCGGGGCACCATCAAGCTGGCCCGCGCCCTGGCCGTGTTCGGGATCGACCCGGCCGGCGCGGTCGCCCTCGACCTGGGCGCGGCGGCCGGCGGCTTCACCCAGGCCCTGCTGAACGCCGGGGCCGCCCGTGTCTACGCTGTCGACGCGGGAGCGGGCCAGCTCCGCGGCTGGCTGCGGGCCGACCCGCGGGTGATCAGCCTGGAGCGCACCAACCTGGCCCGGCTCACCCCGGACCTGATCGGCGAGCCGGCCGAGCTGGTCACCATGGACCTGTCCTACCTGGCCGTCGCCGACGCCATCGGCCAGCTCGACCGGCGGCTGCTAGCCCCGGGCGCGCGGCTCATCGCGCTGGTCAAGCCGACGTTCGAGCTGCACGCCGCGGCGCTGGCCGACCAGCCGCACCAGGTGGCGGCGGCGGTAACCGCCGCCGTCCGGGGACTGGCCGGCCACGGCTGGCGGGTGCGGGGCCAGGCACCCTCCCCGATCAGGGGGGCCAGGGGCGCGATCGAGGTGCTGCTGCACGCGCAATCCGGGCCGCCGGCCCCGTAGGGGGCGGCGGCCCGGATGGCGAAACGGCCGTGCGGTGGGGTTCGGCGCGGCGGCTAGGCATTCCCGACGGCCGGGGCCTGGCCGGGCAGCCGGGAGGCGCGGACCCCGATGACGGCGGTGCGCACCAGCACCATGACCACCGCCATGAAGATCAGCCCGTCGGTGATCGCCGCCTCGCTGACCTGGTTGGCGATGGCCCACGCCACGATCGAGTTGGTGAACCAGTGCGCCGCGCCGTAGGAGAAGAGCGCCCGGGCGGCGATGATCACGGTCCAGAAGATCGCGTATGGCCAGCCGGCCCGGCTGACCGGCCGTCCCGTGCCCGGGCTGCGGTAGACGCGCATCAGCGCGGCCGCAGCCAGCCCGCCGAGCAGCCCGGCGGCCACGCCCGCGATCTCCACTGCCAGGCCGGAGCCGTGGCTGGCCGGCCGCTGCACGAAGATCGGGATGATCACGGCCGCCGCGACCAGGGGCCGCAGCAGCCGCATGGGCCCGATCTTCCGGGCCGGACCCACATCGCTGGCCAGTACCGTGGCCAGCACGACGCCGTTGACAATCATTGCCTCAGTGAGCTGGGAAAGCATCTCGTGCTCCTCGTTAGTCCGTCCTGCTGACGACACCAACCCTCGTCGCCGGCGGCGTTCCCCGGATCGGAGCGCGGGCTGGTCCCCGGCATGACCCGGACCGCTGCCCGGTGGTACCCGCTGGTACCAGGCCGGGCGGCCGGAATCAGCCCGGCGTCAGCCCGTGGGCTGACGCGGGTGGCCCGGGCGCGCCCGTAACGTCGCGATCACGACCGCGTGGGGGAGGGTGGATGCCGGGACTCGGGCTGGCCTGGACAGGCGACACTGGAGTCATGTTGCGCTGGGTCAACTGGCTGGCTCGCGGGCTGGGCTTCGCGTGGGTGGGCGTGGTGACGTTCGTCATCTCGCCGCCGCACGGCGCCTACGCGCTGCCCGTGCAGGTCGCCGGCTATTGCCTGGCCGGGCTGGGGGTCCTGGGCTGGATCCTGGCCGACGTCCGCCCGCTGCCGGGCCGTCTCGGCGCCGCGGGCATTCCTTTGTTGCTCGGTCTCATCGCCGTCGGCACCGGCTTCGCGTCGGCGGCGGGCAGCGGCGGCACCTTCCTGGTCATCTTCGGCTTCGTGGCCACGCTGGCCGCCGGGGCCGACTGCACCCTGGCCGAGGGCCTGGCCGTGACCGCCGCGGGCGTGCTGGCCACCGAGGTCAGCGCGCTGGCCTTCGGCGGCAATCTCACCAACCTGCTCGGCCTCCCGGCGCTGGTGGCCTCCGGGCTGCTGGTCGGGCGCAACCGCGGCGCGTACCGGATCCAGGCCGAGCAGTCGGCGGCACTGCTGGCGCAGCGCGAGCAGCTCCAGTCCGAGCAGCGGCGGGCCGATCTGCTGGACGAGCGCACCCGCATCGCGCGGGAGATCCACGATGTGCTGGCCCACTCCCTGGGCGCGCTGGGCATCCAGATCCAGGCGGCCCGGTCGGTGCTGACCGACCGGGCGGACATCGACCGGGCCGGCGAGCTGCTGACCGCGGCCCAGCGGATGGCCGCCGAGGGCCTGGCCGAGACGCGGCGGGCCGTGCACGCGCTGCGGACCGACACCCTGCCGCTGAACGAGGAGCTGGCCAGGGTCACCGATACCTACGGGCAGCGCTACCGGGTGGCGGTCAGCTTCGGCACCGACGGCGAGCCGCGGCCGCTGCCGCCCGACGCCACCGTCGCGCTGCTGCGCATCGCCCAGGAGGCCCTGGTCAACGCGGCCAAGCACGCGGCCGGGCAGCAGGTCACGGTCCGCCTCGACTACGGCGACGCCGGGGTTCGGCTCACGGTGAGCAACCCGCTGGTCCCCGGCCGCGAGACGCTGCCCCCGCTGAGCACGGTGAACGGCGGCTACGGGCTGACCGGCATGCGGGAGCGGCTTCGGATGATCAACGGGACCCTGGAAGCGGGCCGCCGGGACGGCCAGTGGCTCGTCACCGCGCGGCTGCCGGCCCCCGAGCCTGAGATCATGTCCCCGTGACTGCCTCCGAGCCGCCGCTGCGCATCATCGTCGCCGACGACCAGGCCAGCGTGCGCGAGGGCCTGGTCCTGCTGCTGAACGGGCTGCCCGGCATCGAGGTGGTGGGCGCGGCCGCGGACGGCGAGCAGGCCGTGGAACTGGTAGCCGCGCACCAGCCCGACGCGATCCTGCTCGACCTGCACATGCCGGTGCTCGACGGCATCGGGGCCACCCGGCGGCTGTCGGCCGAGCATCCGGGCGTGGCGGTCGTGGTGCTCACCACCTACGCCGATGACGGCTCGGTGCTCGACGCGCTCCGGGCCGGGGCGCGCAGCTACCTGACCAAGGACGCCGACCGGGTCGACATCGCCCGGGCGCTGCACGCGGCCGCGGGCGGCCTGGCCGTCTTCGACCCGCGGGTGCAGGCCACGCTGCTGGCCGCCGCAACACAGTCGGCCCGGGCCGAGCCCGAGCCCGCCACCGCGACGCCGCCGCCCGACGGCCTGACCCAGCGCGAGGTCGAGATCCTGGCCCTCATCGCCCGCGGCATGACCAACCCCGAGATCGCGGCGGCGCTGTTCCTCAGCAACCACACGATCAAGACGCACATCAGCCGGATTTTCGCCAAGACCGGGTCACGGGACCGGGCCGCCGCGATCGGCTACGCGCACCGGCACCACATCGGCTGAGCCAGGACCCAGCCGGGCTGGCTACTCAGCCGGGCTGGCTACTCAGCCGGGCTGGCTACCAGGAGCCCCAGGGCAGGCCGGGGGCGGGCAGCGCGGGCGGGGTGAGGAAGGCCGGCGGCGCGGACAGGTCCAGCGCGCCCAGCGGCGAGCTGGCCGCGGCGTCGCGGCGGGTCAGCGCGGGCAGGTTCCACTTCTCCTCGACCAGCTTGAGCACCGAGGTGTGGTCGAACACCTCCGACAGCACGCAGTCCGGCCGGGCGAACGGCGAGACGATCACCGCGGGCACCCGGACGCCGTAGGTGTCGTAGCGGAGCCCGCACCCGGAGACCAGCTGCTCGGCGTGCCGGACGTAGGCGGGGAACAGCGGCTTGAGCACGCTGCGCAGCAGCGACCGGTGCGCGACCAGGCTGTGCCCGAGTACGTCGTCGGGCTCCACCGCCGGCGGCGGCGCGACGTGGTCGTAGTAGCCGCCGTGCTCGTCGTAGGTCCAGATCAGCAGGGTGTCGCGCCAGCCCCGGCCGTGCATCACCCGGTTGATGATCTCCGAGGCGAAGCTCTCCCCCTTGCGGACGTCCTGCGGGTTCTCCTCGGAGTACTCGTCGAAGTCGGGGTCCACGATGGAGAACCCGGGCAGCGTGCCCGCGTCGGCGTCGTCGAGGAACTGGCCGATGCTGCGCACGTGCGCCATGTACCGGGCCAGGCCCAGCGGATACAGGCTCGCGGTGAACTGGAGCTCGCGCTTCACCCCGTCCTTCATCTGCTGGAAGGGCGGTCCCAGCGCCCGGCCGTGGTGCTTGGCCCGGCGGTGCCGGAACTGCACGTACTGCCGGAACCGGGACTCGTCCTCGGCCGCGGGCCGGTAGTTGGCCCAGGAGATCCCGTACCTGGTCAGCTGGTCCATGATGGTGCCCGCGGGCGGGCTGTCCAGGATGTTGACCGGCAGGTCGTCGATCAGCCCGTGGGCGGTGCCGGCCAGCAGGAAGCGGCGGTTCGGGAACGTCGGCCCCAGGCAGGAGCTGAACCAGCGGTCGGCCAGCGGGAACGTGCGGGCCAGGCCGTGGTAGAAGGGCAGGTCCTGCTCGGTCCAGTAGCCCATGGCGGCGGTCTTGTCACCCTGCTTCGCCCCGCCCTGCGACGTCAGTTCCGGGGTGGCAGTCACGAACCCGGTCATCTTGCCGTCCGCCCACTGCGCGTGGGTGGCGCTCCAGCTCTGGCACGGCACGCCCGGCTGCTGCTCGGTCGAGGCCAGGTGGTGAGCGCGGACGGCGTGGCCGCGGTCGTCGGGGTTCTCGGCGTCGGGCTGCCCGTCCGCCCCGGCTGACAGGCCCTCGCCGCGGCCGAGCGTGCCCAGGTAGTTGTCGAAGGAGTGGTTCTCCATCATCAGCACCACGATGTGCTTGATCGGCGGCAGCAGGTCGGTCCCCGGCGCCTGTGCCGCGTCCGGCCGCTGGCCGGGCTGGCGCCGCTCCATGCGCGGGCCGCGGTGCCTCAGCTGCCGCCGCTCCACGCTCTCCCACACCCGCGTGCCGTGCATGGACATGCCTTTCGCCTCGGATCCTGCCTTTTGCCTCGGATCCTGCCGCGCGGAAGGTTCCCGGCGCAGACCCCCGCAAACACCATGAGCCAGTGCGCGACCTACGACCGGGCGGCCCGCGGGCCGGTAACTTGGGGTTATGGACGAGGCCGTGCGGCGTTATATCGACGGCATCGAGCCGGCCAGCCGGGCCCTGTTCGACCGGGTGCAGCGGCTGATCATGGACGCGCATCCCGAGGCGACGGTCAGCATCTCCTACCAGATCCCGACCTACCGGGTCGGGAAACGGCGGCTGTACCTGGGCGCATGGAAGCACGGCGTGTCCCTGTACGGCTGGCAGGCCGACCGGGACGGGGGGTTCGCCCAGCGGCACCCGGAGCTGCTGTCCGGGAAGGCCACCCTGCGGCTGCGCCACGACCGCGCCGACGCCATCGCCGACGCCGAGCTGCGGGACCTGGCCCGCGCCGCACTCAGTCCCTGAGCCCCCTCGCACGCCCCGTGCCGCCCGCAGGTATGACGAGGAGCTAGCCCTCGCGGTGCAGGTGGTCGCGGGCGGCCGCGGCCAGCGCGAGCGTGCCCTCGATGTCGGGGTCGTCGGGCGTGGGCTGGAGAGCCACGGTCGTGGCGCCGGCGTCGGCGTAGGCGCGGATGGCCGCGGCCACCTCGGCCGGGGTGCCCAGCGCGGCCCGCTCCGGCAGCGGGTCGGTCGGCACCCGCAGCTGGGCCAGGATCCGCTCCGCGCTGCCCGGCGCGCTGCCCGTCGGCAGGTAGACCACGACCTCCGCGGGCCTCGCCGCGGCTGGCCGTGCCGCAACCGACTGAGCGATCGCCCGCGCGACGCCGGCCGCGGTGAAGCTGGCGTCCAGGACCAGCCCGTCGGCCAGCTCGCCGGCCAGGGCCAGGGTCTTCGGCCCGCGCGCGCCGACTAGCAGCGGCACCGGCTCGGGCGGCGGCCAGTCCAGCGTGACCTGGTCCAGCCGTACGTACTCACCGCTGACCGTCACGGTCTCGCCGCCCAGCAGGGCCCGGACCGCCGGCACCCACTCGCGCAGCAGGCCCATGGGCGAGGCCACCGACGCTCCCACCTGGACCATCCAGGGCAGCACGCCGTGCCCGGCCGCGGGCACGAACCGGCCGGGGAACAGCCGGGCCAGGCCCGAGATCTCCATGGCCGCCAGCACCGGGTTGCGCAGCGGCGCGGGCATCAGGCCCAGGCCGACCCGCACTGAGCTGGTCGCGGCCAGCGCGGCCGACGCGGCGGCCACGCCGCCGGAGAAGAAGCAGTCCTCCCACAGCCACACCTCGTCCAGCCCGGCCGCCTCGACGGCCGCGGCGTAGCCGCGCAGCTGCTCCGGCGGCCATTCCGGACGGATCACCAGGCCGATCCTGGGCATCAGGGTCACGCGCTGACCTTACCGCGCGACCAGGCCGCCCAGGCTGCTCATGACCTGGCGGCGCATCAGCACGAACAAGATCAGCAGCGGCAGCACCGACAGCAGCACCCCGGCCATCACCGCGGGCACGTTGACCGAGTAGAGGCCCTCCAGCTTGGTCAGGCCCAGCGGCAGCACGGCCACGCTGCTGCTCTGGGTCAGGACCAGCGGGAGCAGGAAGTTGTTCCACACGTTGAGGCCGTTGTAGATGGCCAGCGTGGCCAGCACCGGCCGGGACAGCGGCCAGACCAGCCGCCGGAAAACGGTCCACTCGCTGCCGCCGTCGACCAGCATCGCGCCGATCATCTCGCGCGGGATGTCCCGGACGAAGCTCACCATGATCAGCACCGACACCGGGATGGCCGCCGCGCTCAGCGTGAGGATCAGCGCGAACAGCGTGTCGTACAGGTGCATCTTGTAGATGAGCACGTAGATGGGCACGATGATGGCCTGGACCGGGATGGCCAGGCCGAACAGCATGGTCACGAACGCGACGCCCACGGCCCGCGAGGTCCGCCGGACGATCCGGAACGCGGCGGCCAGCGACAGCGTGACCGTGAGCAGGATGCACGCCGCGGTCAGCACCACGCTGTTAACCAGGTAGCGGCCGAGGCCGGCGTGGAACACGGTGCTGTACGAACTGGCCGACAGGCCGCCCGAGGGCACCCAGGGGCTGGCGGTCAGGTAGGTGCCCTGGGTCCGGAAGCTGGCCAGGATCATGTAGTACAGCGGCGCGATCACGACGACCAGCCACAAGGTGGCCAGCACGAACGCGATCACCCGCCCGGCCCGGAAGCTCACGCGGCTCCTTCCTGCTGGCTGGCCATGGACGCGAAGCCGGTGAAGCGGACCAGGCCGACCGCCACCGCGATGCCGACCACGCCCAGGATGACCGCCAGCACGCTGGCGTAGCCGTACTGGTCCTGGAGGAACGCCACGTTGTACATGTCCAGGGACAGCACGCGCGTCGTGTAGCCCGGCCCCCCGTCGGTCATGATGTAGATGATGTCGAAGTAGGTCAGCGACCCGACGATCATCAAGATCCCCGACGTGACGATGGTGTAGCGCAGCTGCGGCAGCGTGATCCGCCAGAACGTGCGCAGCGGGCTGGCCCCGTCCAGTGTGGCCGCCTCGTACAGCACGGCCGGGATCTGCCGGCGGCCCACCGCGTACAGCAGCGTGTGGAACGGGATGAACTGCCAGGCGATGATCGCGACCACCACGTACAGGGTCAGGTTCGGGCTGCCCAGCCAGTTCTGCTGGAGGAAGCCCAGGTGCCAGGACTTGGCCAGCGCGCTGAGCGCGCCGAAGCTCGGGTCGAGCAGCGACTCCCACATCAGCGCGATCCCCGCCGTGGACAGCAGCAGCGGCAGCACGTAGATCGTCGCGTAGACCGACCGGTAGCGCTGCTGGCCCGCGGTGAACAGGCCCAGCGCCAGCGAGATCGGCGTCTGCACCACGTAGCTCAGCACCACCAGCTTGGCCGTGACGATCACCGAGGTGCGGGCCACCGGGTCGCGGAAGAACTCGGCCCAGTTGGACCCGCCCGCCCAGTGCGGCGCGCCCAGCCCGTTCCACCGCACGAAGCTGAGCACCACCGCGGCGATCATCGGCACGATGATGAACAGGCCGAACAGCAGCATCGGCGGGGCGACGCCGGTGATATCGGCCAGCCGGGTACCCCGACGCTGGGTCATGAGCCGGACTTGGCCTGCTTGTTGAGCAGCGACTCGAACTTCTGCGGGGTCTGCGACAGCTCGAAGACCTGGGCCAGGTTGGTCAGCATCGTCGTCGCCACCTGCGGGGTCATCGCCTGGTCCCAGGAGTACTGGAAGCTCGGGGCCTTGGTGACCGAGTTGTAGATGGTCGTGTCGTACGGCGCGAGCTGACCGCTGAACAGCGAGGACGCGCCCGTGGTGACCGGCACCTCGCCCGCTGCCACCTCGGCCTTGGCGTAGCTGGCCGAGGTCAGCTCGTCCTTGAAGAAGGCCACGGCGACGGCCTTCTGAGCTGCGGTGGCGTGGCTGGCGATGCCGACGTAGCTGGCGGTGTTGCCGGCCAGGTCCGCCGGGCTGCCCTGACCGCCGGCCACGACCGGGAACGGGGCCATGCCCAGGTTGCCGCCATTGACGAAGGACTTGTCCGACCCGAGGATGCTGGAGATATCCCAGTCACCCATCAGTTGCATCGCTGCCTTTCCGCTGTACACCAGGGCGTCAGAGCCGCCGCCGCTGTAGTGCAGGGAGTCGTAGCCGCTCTGGAACGCCCCGGCCTTCACCAGCTGCTGGATATCCTCCAGCGCCTTGGTGACCGCGGGATTGGACCAGCCGCTCGCCGCGTTGGATTGCAGGGCCTTGGCCACGGAGGGCCCGCCGACACGGTCGGTCAGGTACTCCAGGTACATCAGGCCGGGCCATTGATCGCCATTGGCCAGCGAGATCGGCGCGATCCCGTGCGACTTGAGCTTGGCCACCGTGGACAGCAGGCCGCTGAACGTGGTCGGGAACGTCAGGTGGTACTTGGCGAAGATGGACTTGTTGTAGAAGAAGTACACCGGCTGGGTGCCCTCGACCGGGACGCCGTAGACCTGGCCGTTGTCGGTGACCGCCCCCAGCGACGACGGCAGGAACGAGCTCAGCCAGGACGGGTGGCCCAGGCCGTAGACGTCGCCGGCCTTGATGTACTGCTGGAGAATCCCGCCGCCCCAGGTCCAGAAGACCGTCGGCGGGTTGCCCGCACCCATCGCGAGCTGGATCTTCTGCTTGTAGGACTGGTTCTCGACGAAGTCGATCGTGATGTGGTCTTTCGGGTGGCTCTTGTCGAACGAGCTGGCCAGGCTCTGCACGGCGGTATTGGCCGGGCTCGGGCCGGTCGTGACCAGCCACATGGTGACCGTGGTACCGCTCGATCCACCGCTATGGGACTGCTTGCCGCCGCCGGCCGCGGATCCGCAGGCGGCCAGCGCGAGAACGGCGCTCGCCAGTAAGGCCGCTACTAACCAGGTATGACGGCGAGCCCGCCGGGCCGGACGTCCGGGTGTGTCAGGCATTAGTTTCCTCCCGGTCTCGATCGGGTGCTTGGCCCCTCAATATCTGCGAAACCTTTAGAAAACATTTCGGAATGTGCCTGACATACTAGAGACGCATTTGACCGGGGTCAACCCCCCTTGTTCGCCATTATTCGCCTTACTTATGCTGATCCCATATGCGTACATAGTGTGGTGATCATGCAGGTTGAGTTACGATGTCGTGATCGAAATGTTTCGGGATCCGGGGAGCAGCCATTGCCGAGTGAGAGAGCGAGGGTCGAGGGCCGCACGACGCTGGCCGCCATCGCGGCCGAGGCCGGCGTCTCACTGCCGACGGTGTCCAAGGTGGTCAACGGGCGCCCGGACGTGGCTCCCGCCACCCGCACCCGGGTGGAGCGGCTGCTGGAGCAGCACCACTACTCGCGCAGCGGCATGCGCCGGCACCGCCGCTCGGGGCTGATCGACCTGGTGTTCAACGGCCTGGACAGCCCGTGGGCGGTGGAGATACTGCGCGGCGTGGAGGAGTGGGGCGCCATCCACGAGACGGGCATCACGGTATCCGCGGTGCGGCACGGCAACGCGCGCCCGGCCAGCTGGACCAGCGCGCTGGCCAGCCACGACACCGACGGGGTGATCCTGGTGACCTCGGAGCTGACCGACACCCAGCTCGGCCAGCTGCGCGGCGCCGGCATCCCGCTGGTCGTCGTGGACCCGGTCAATCCGCCGCCGCCGGACCAGCCCAGCGTCGGCGCCACCAACTGGGCCGCGGGCCTGGCCGCCACCGAGCACCTGCTCGGCCTGGGTCACCGGCGGATCGGCGCCATCGCCGGGCCCGGTGACTACCTGTGCAGCCGGGCCCGGATCGACGGGTACCGGTCGGCCCTGGACCGGGCCGGGGTGCCGTTCGATCCGGCGCTGGTACGGCACGGTGACTTCCAGCACGAGGGCGGCTTCATCCACGGCAGCGCGCTGCTCAGCCTGCCCGAGCCGCCGACCGCGATCTTCTCCGGCAACGACCAGCAGGCGTTCGGCGTCTACGAGGCGGCCCGCCAGCGCAGCCTGCGGATCCCGCAGGACCTGAGCGTGGTCGGCCTGGACGATCTGCCCGTCGCGCGCTGGGTGTCCCCGCCGCTGACCACCGTGCGCCAGCCGCTGGCCGAGATGGGCCGGGCGGCCGCGCAGATGCTGGGCGAGCTCATCGAGGGCCTGCCGCTGCGGCCCAGCCGGGTGGAGCTGGCCACCGAGCTGATCGTGCGAGAGTCGACCGCGGCATGGGACCCGCGGTGACCCGGCCGCTCGACGACACCCAGACCACCGAAATCTGGCGTGACCCGTCGCGATCCGCCGACGACCGCGTCGCCGACCTGCTCGGCCGGATGACCCTGGAGGAGAAGGTCGCTCAGCTCGGCAGCGTCTGGATGGGCGCGTCGGCCGATGGCGACGGCGTGGCCCCCCTGCAGGACCAGTTCAGCGACGAGCAGCCGCCGCTGGACGAGCTCATCCGGCACGGGATCGGGCAGCTCACCCGGGTGTTCGGCACGCGCCCGGTGCCACCCGCGGCCGGGATCCGCGCGCTGGCCGGGCTCCAGGCGCGGATCGCGGCCGCCAGCCGGCTCGGCATCCCCGCCGTGGCCCACGAGGAGTGCCTGACCGGCTTAGCCGCCTGGTCGGCGACCATCTTCCCCACCCCGCTGGCCTGGGGGGCCAGCTTTGACCCGGTGCTGGTCGCGAACATGGCCGCCGCCATTGGCACCAGCATGCGCGCGGTCGGCGTGCACCAGGGCCTGGCCCCGGTGCTCGACGTGACCCGCGACGCCCGCTGGGGCCGGACCGAGGAGACCATCGGCGAGGACCCCTACCTGGTCGGCACCATCGGGACCGCCTACGTGACCGGCCTCCAGTCGGCCGGCGTGCACGCCACGCTCAAGCACTTCGCCGGGTACTCCGCCTCCCGCGCGGGCCGCAACATGGCCCCCGTGGCCATCGGCCGGCGGGAGTTCGCCGACGTCATCCTGCCCCCGTTCGAGATGGGCGTCCGGCTGGGCGGCGCCCGCAGCGTGATGCCCTCCTACATCGCCGTGGATGGCGTGCCCGCCACCGCGGACACCAGGCTGCTCGGCGCGACGCTGCGCGGCACGCTGGGCTTCGGCGGCCTGGTCGTGTCCGACTATTACGCCATCTCGTTCCTGGAGTTACAGCACGCGGTCGCCGCGACGCCCGCCGGGGCCGCGGCCCTGGCCCTGGCCGCGGGCGTGGACACGGAGCTGCCCAGCGTTCGGTGCTACGGCGCGCCCCTGCTCGCCGCCGCCGAGGCCGGCGAGGTCACCGCGGAGCTGGTGGACCGGGCCGTGGCCCGGGTGCTCCGGCAGAAGTGCGAGCTGGGCCTGCTCGACCCCGGCTGGACTCCGGTGCCGGGCACTGCCTCCAGCCCGGACCTGGACCCGCCCGCGAGTCGCGCCCTGGCCCGCCGCCTGGCCGAGGAATCCGTGATCCTGCTGGCCAACCCGGCCGGCGCGCTGCCGATCGCCCGGACCACCCGGGTCGCGGTCGTCGGCCCGCTGGCCGATGACCCGCTGGCGTTCTTCGGCTGCTACAGCATGCCCCGACATCTCGGTGGCGCGCACGGCGACCCTGACCACCCTGGCCAGGCCGGGGTGGAGGTCGTCACCGTGCTGGACGCCCTGCGGCCAGGAACTGCCCGACGTGAGCTACGCCCGCGGCTGCGCCGTCCGCTCCGGCGACCGGACCGGGTTCGGCGCGGCCGTGGCCGCGGCCGCGGCCGCCGACCTGGCCGTGGTCGTGGTCGGCGACGAGGCCGGGCTGTTCGGCCGGGGCACCTCCGGCGAGGGCTGCGACGCGACCGAGCTCAAGCTGCCCGGCGTCCAGCAGGATCTGCTGCACGCGCTGGCCGACACCGGCACGCCGGTGGTCGCCGTGCTGATCACTGGCCGCCCGTACGCGATCGGCGAGGTGGCCGGCCTGCTCGCCGCCGTGGTGCAGGCATTCTTCCCCGGCGAGGAGGGCGGGCCCGCGATCGCCGGGGTGCTGTCCGGGCGCGTGGTGCCCAGCGGCCGGCTGCCCGTCGAGATGCCGGCCTCGCCCGCCGGGCAGCCCGCGTCCTACCTGCGGTCCCGCCTGGCCTCCGCCCACCCGGGCAGCTCCGTGGACCCGACGCCGCTGTTCGCCTTCGGGCACGGCCTGTCCTACACCACCTTCGGGTACTCCGACCTGGCCATCTCGGCCGCCGAGATCCCCGCCGACGGGCTAGCCGAGATCGCCTGCACCGTGCGCAACACCGGCCCTCGGCCCGGCGCCGAGGTCGTGCAGCTGTACCTGAGCGACCCCGTGGCCCAGGTCGTGCAGCCGGTGCGCTGGCTGGCCGGGTTCGCCCGGCTGGAGCTGGCGCCCGGCCAGGCCCGCCGGGTGACGTTCCGCGTGCACGCCGACCGGACCGCGTTCTGCGGTCTGACCGGGGAGCGCATCGTGGAGCCCGGCGAGATCCGGGTCGGCGTCGGCGGAGCGTCGGACCGCCTGCCGCTGCGCGGCTCGTTCACCCTGACCGGCCCCGGCCGGGTCGCGGGCCCCGACCGCGTGCTGGACACCCCGGTGATCATCACGGACACGGACACGGTCACCGACCCGGCCTAGGGTCGGCCAGCCCCGGGTCGACAGAACGTTCTGTTCCTATACTGCGCGCATGGCACCGAAACGGCCGAACCCGCGGGAGCGGCTGCTGGCCACCGCCGGGCGGCTGTTCTACGCCGAGGGCATCCACACGGTGCCGGTGGACCGGCTGGTCACCGAGGCCGGCGTCACCAGGGCTACCTTCTACCGGCACTTCCCGGCCAAGGAGGACCTGGTGGTGGCCTACCTCAAGGCCGCCGACGCCGAACTGCGGGCGGCCCTGGAGGCCACGGCCGGGCGGGTCCCGGCGTCGGCCGGGCTCACGGTGCTGCTCGACCACACCGCCGCGACCATCGGCGCCGCTGGCTTCCGCGGCTGTCATTTCGTCAACGCGGCCGCGGAGTACCCCGACCCTGACGACCGGGTGCGGGCCGTGATCGCCGAGCACCGGGCCTGGCTGCGGGAGACCGTCACCGGGCTGGCCGAGCGGGCCGGGCATCCCGATCCCGAGTACGCCGGGCAGGTCCTGGTGCTGCTGCACGACGGAGCCAGGGCGGGGGCCGGGCTGGACGACCCCGAGGACGTGCGCCGGACCGTGCTGCGGGCGGGCCGCGAGCTGCTGATCGGCCCGGGCCGAGCCGTATCGTGGCGCTCATGACGGATGCCGATCTCACCCGGCTGCGCCGGGTGGTGTACGACACGCTGGCCGCCGAGGGACGGGCACCCTCGCTGCGCGAGATCGCCCGGCGGGCCGGCTGCACGCCGGACCAGGCCGGGCACGGGCTGGCCGAGCTGGCCGAGCGGCACGCCCTGGTGCTGACCCCGGACGGGGACGCGATCCGCATGGCGCACCCGTTCTCCGCGGCGCCGATGGCCTTCGTGGTCACCCCGCTGGACGGGACCGACGACCGGCGCTGGTGGGGCGGCTGCGCATGGGACTCGTTCGGGATCAGCGCCGCGCTGAACCTGGACGTGCTGATCGACACCGCCTGCCCGGACTGCGGCGCGCAGCTGCGGGTGCCGGCCGGCCCGAGCCGGGCGCCGGACGCGGAACTCGCGGTGTGGTTCCCGCTCCCGGCGGCGCGCTGGTGGGACGACGTCGTGCGGACCTGCACGTCGATCCGGCTGTGCTGCGACCAGGACCACGCCCGGCGCTGGGCGGCGGCGACGGGCCAGTCCGACGGCCAGGTCGCGGCGGCCGGCTCGGTGTGGCGGCTGGCCCAGCCCTGGTACGGCGACCGGCTGCGCGAGGACTTCGCGCCGCACACCCGTGAGCACAATCAGGCCCTGCTGGAGGCCTCGGGCCTGACCGGCCCGTTCTGGCACCTGCCTGAAGCAGCCGGTTATTCGCCGGACGACGCCGCTGGCTGAGTGCCGGCAGGCCGGCCTGGATCCGGCATACTGCTGTTCATGCTGATCGGCATAGGACTGGATGCCCGGCTCGGCCTACCGCTCGAGGACCTGCGCGCCGCCGCGCGCGAGGCCGCCGGCCTGGGCTTCGAAAGCCTGTGGACCCCGGCGGGCGGGGTGCCCGACTCCTTCCATGTCTGCGCGGCCTGGTCGCACGACACCCGGCTGCGCACCGGGATCTCGGTGGTGCCCGCGGCCCGGATGTGGACTCCCCTGAGCCTGGCCGCGCAGGCCGCCACGCTGGCCCAGTTCTCCGGCGGCCAGTTCGTGCTCGGCCTGGGCACCGGCGGCTACGGGCCGGGCTTCTGGGCCTCCGTCGGCCTGGCCAACCGGCCCATCACCGTGATGCGCGACTACGTCACCCAGGTCAGGGACCTGCTGGCGGGCAAGACGGTCAGCGACGGGCCGCCGGTGACTGACGCTGCGGAAGGCGGCACGCCGGGCTGGCCCCAGCCCGCCTCGCTGGGCGTCAGGGACCTGCCGGACGCGCCGGTCTACCTGGCCGCGCTCGGCCCGCAGATGCTCCGGCTGGCCGGCGAGACCGCCGACGGCGCGCTGCTCAACTGGGCCACGCCCGAGCGCATCGCCGAGAGCCGGGCCCGCATCGACGAGGGCAGCGCCCGGGCCGGCCGCGCCCCCGGCAGCGTGCCGATGACCATGTACATCCGGGTCTGCATTGACGACGACGTGGACGCCGCGCGGCAGGCCTTCGGGGCCCAGGTACTGGGCTACGCCATGGGCCGGCCGGGGATTCCGCAGGACGCCGGCTACCGCGGGCTGTTCACCCAGATGGGCTTCGACGCCGAGCTGCGCGAGCTGGAGGAGCGGCGCGACCAGGGCGCGGCCTGGCCCGAGCTGGTGGCCGCCGCGCCGGACTCGATGCTGCATGCCGTGGGCTACTTCGGCCCGGCCGCGGGCGCGCCCGCCGCGCTGGCCCGGCTGAGCGCCGGGCTGGACGAGGCCATCGTCCGGGTCATCACCGCCCGGCCTGGCCTGGATCCCGTCCGGCAGGCCATGACGGCGCTGACCCCGGCCCTCATCCGGGCGGCCTGACATGGTCGACGAGAACCCGGCCCGCCTCGCGGTGCTGATCGACGCCGACAACGCGCCGCCCTCGATCACCGAGGGCCTGCTGGCCGAGGTGGCCAAGTACGGGACCGCGCACGTCAAGCGGGCCTACGGTGACTGGACCGGCACCAGCCTGAAGGGCTGGAAGGACCAGCTGCTGGCCCAGTCGATCCAGCCCATCCAGCAGTTCGCCTACACCACCGGGAAGAACGCCACGGATGCGGCCATGGTCATCGACGCCATGGACCTGCTGTACTCCGGGCGCTTCGACGGGTTCTGCATCGTGTCCAGCGACAGCGACTTCACCCGGCTGGCCGCGCGCATCCGGGAGTCCGGCCTGACCGTGTACGGGTTCGGCGAGCGCAAGACGCCTAAGCCGTTCGTGGCCGCCTGCGACAAGTTCATCTACATCGAGAACCTCACCTACGCCGAGAGCACGACCACCCCGGCCGGGGCCGTCATCCAGCCGACGCCGCGCACCACGGCGGCCCAGCTCAAGCGAGATGCCGGGCTGGTGGGCCAGCTGCGGCAGGCGGTGGAGGCCGCCTCCGACGACGACGGCTGGGCCCAGCTCGCCTCGGTGGGCCACATCCTGACCCAGCAGCGCCCCGACTTCGACTCCCGCAACTGGGGCTACGCCAAGCTCAGCGACCTGATGACCGCGACGACCCTGTTCGAGCTGGACCGTCGCAGCTCCGGCGACCGCAGGCAGCCCGTCCTGTACGTGCGGGACAACCGTCACCCGGACAAGAAGGCCAAGGCCAGCTCCTCGGGCTGAATGGCCGCATCGAGACCTTTTTCGTCTTTGCCCTAGGCTGTCCCGTAAAGGGGCCAGTGCCGGACGGAAAAGGAGCGTAGATGAGGCAGCGCGTGCACCCCGTGCACCCCGTGCGGGCCGGACGTTATGGCCTGGCGTTCGCCACGCCGCTGGTGCTCGCGGGGGCGTTCACCGGGCCCGCGCAAGCCGCCGTGGCCGGGCCAGCCACCCCCGCCGCCCCCGCCGCCCCCTCCATCACGGCCGCCGGGTGCCCCGGCTGGGCCGCGATGCGACCGCCCAATCCCGGTGCCTCGACCGATGACCTGTTCGGCGTGACCGTGCTGTCGCGCCGCAACGTCTGGGCGGTCGGCGACTACTCCAGCAGCAGCGGCGGCTTCCGCACGCTCATCGAGCACTGGAACGGCCGCTCCTGGCAGCGCGTGTCCAGCCCGGATCCCGGCCGCGGCGCCAATTACCTCAGCAGCGTGCGCGCCGTTTCCGCCTCGAACATCTGGGCCGTCGGCGATTACGCCAGCGGCTCGGGCGGCGTCGCCTCGAATAAGACCCTGATTTTGCATTACAACGGCTCTCGGTGGCGTCAGGTATCCAGTCCCAGCCCCGGCGGCAGCTTCGACGACCTCAACGGCGTATCCGTGGTGTCGGCCTCGAGCATCTGGGCCGTCGGCCTGGACTCCGGCTCCAACGACCGTGACCGGAGCCTCGTCCTGCACTGGAACGGCCGCCAGTGGCGGCAGGTGGCCAGCCCGAGCCGGGGGAAGTTCAGCACCGTGCTGCTCGGCGTGGCGGCCCTCAGCCGGACCAGCGCCTGGGCCGTCGGCTCCTACGACAACGGCCACGGCAGCCAGAGCCTGGCGCTGCACTGGAACGGCCGCCGGTGGAGCCAGGTGTCCACCCCCAACCCGGACGGCAGCAGCGAGCTGGAGGCCGTCGCCGCCAGCTCGGGCAAGAACGCCTGGGCCGTGGGCGACGAGGCCAAGGGCCGCTCGGTGACCCTGCACTGGAACGGCCGCCGGTGGACCCGCGTGCCCAGCCCCAACATCCTGCGCTCCGGCGACGACAACATCCTGTACAGCGTGGCCGTCACCGCGACGGGCAACGCCTGGGCCGTCGGGCAGGCCACCATCATCTCCACCGGAACCGCGTTCGAGCTGCACTGGAACGGCCGCAAGTGGTCGAACATGGCCAGCCCCACGCCCGGTGACACCAGCGCCATGTACGGGGTGGCCGCCGCGTCGGCCAGCGACGCCTGGACCGTCGGCATGTTCAGCCTGGACTCGGCCGGCGCCGAGCAGCGCAACCTGGCCTTCCGCTGCCGCTGATCAGCGGCTGACCAGCGGCTGATCAGCATCCCAGCGTCGTGGCCAGGTCCTCGAGGTCGACGGGCACGTAGGTGTAGTCGCCGCTCGGGGCCCGGTCGCGGTGCTGGTCCGGGCCCCGCTCGGCGGGCCGGGCCACGAACGCCGTGGCCAGGCCCTGGCCGGCCGCGGCTTGCAGGTCGTTGTTGTGCGCGGCGACCAGCATCACCTCGGGCGGGGTCAGGCTGAGCAGCTCCACCGCGCCTCGGTAGCACTCCGGATCGGGTTTGTAGTGCCGGAACAGCTCGGCGCTGAACACGAAGTCCCACGGCAGGCCGGCCCGCCGGGCCATGTCGACCAGCAGCGAGACGTTCCCGTTGGAGAACGCCGCGATGACGAACTTCTCCTTCAGCCGGCGCAGGCCCGGCACCGAGTCAGGCCAGGGGTCGAGCCGGTGCCAGCAGGTGTTGAGCCAGTCCCGCTCGTCCTCGCTGAGCCCGCCGAGCCCGCTGAGCCCGCTCGGCCCGCGAGCCCGAACTCCGCCAGCAGCCGGTCCAGCGTGCGCCGGTGCAGGTCATCGAGCTTGGTCCAGGGCAGCTCACCGCGCCGGACCAGGTCCATGGAGGGCCCGTAGCCCGCCCGCCAGGCGTCGGCGAACGCCGCCGCGTCCACCTCGGCGCCCCGGGCGCGGGCCAGTTCGGTGACGTCCCTGATGACGCCGCCGCGCCAGTCCACCACCGTGCCGAACACGTCAAACAGCAGCGCGGAGACCATGAGATCATTCTGCCCGGGGGCTTTTACCGGGAGGAAGCGCGCCGGATGGGCGAGACGGTGCTGGTCACGGGCGGCAGCGGGTTCGTCGCCAGCCATCTGGTGCTCCAGCTGCTCGAACGTGGCTATCAGGTCCGCACCACCGTGCGCAGCCTGGCCAACATGGCCAAGGTGGCGCCGCTGCGGGACATGGCCGAGCGCTACCCCGGCCGGCTGACCCTGGCCGAGGCCGACCTGCTCAAGCCCGGCTCGTTCGACGACCCGGCCGACGGCTGCCAGGTGGTCTTCCACGTCGCCTCCCCGTTCCGGATGCCGGAGAAGATCAGCGACGGGCGCACCGAGATGCTCGAGCCCGCCCTGGAGGGCACCCGGAACGTGCTGGCCAGCGTGGACCAGGCCGAGTCGGTCCGCCGCGTGGTGCTGACCTCGACCGTCGGCGCCATCTTCGGGGACTACGTCGACGTGCTGGCCATGGACGGCCAGCGGCTGTCCGAGCGCTACGTCAACACCACCAGCACCCTGGAGAACAACCCGTATCACTACGCCAAGACCCAGGCCGAGCAGGAGGCCTGGCGGCTCGCCGAGGCCCAGGACCGGTGGCGCCTGGTCACCATCAATCCCGGCCTGGTGCTCGGCCCGTCGCTCACCCCGGCGTCGGAGTCGGGCAGCCTGTTCCTGCTCGACGAGCTTCTGAAGGGCTACTTCTGCTACGGCGCGGCCAACTTCAGCTTCACCATCGCCGACGTCCGCGACGTGGCCCTGGCCCACATCGAGGCCGCCGAGCGGCCCCGGGCCGCCGGCCGGTACATCGTCGCGCGGCCCGACATGCTCTCGTTTCTCGAGATCTCCCAGATCATCAGGCCCCGGCACCGGCGGGGCTACCTGCTGCCCCGTGGCCGGGTCCCGGACTTGATCGTCCGGCTGATCGGCGCGCGCTTCGGCCTCAGCCAGGACTACATCCGCAAGCACCTGGGGATCCGCTTCACGGTCGACAACTCGCGCAGCGTCCGCGAGCTCGGTCTCAGCTACCGGCCGGCCGAGCAGACCCTCATCGACCACTACGTCAGCTGGGCCAGCCAGCGCTCGGCAGCCGTGCGGAAAGGCTCCCGTGGACATCACCAGCGAGACTGAAGAGCACGGCGTCCGGCGGATCGAGTTCACGATCCCCCGGCCCGAGCCCGTCCCCGGCATCCTGTGGGTGCCCGAGGGCACCATCGGGCAGCGGCCCCTGGTGCTGCTCGGTCACGGCGGCGGCATGCACAAGGAAGCTCCCGGCGTGCTCGGGCTGAGCCGGGGGCTGACCCACGGACCCGGCTACGCGGCCGTCGCCATCGACCTGCCGCTGCACGGCGACCGCGTCCCGGCGCAGGAGCGCGGCCTGTCACCCCGGCAGCGCCGCGAGCGTATCGGCCTGGATGCCTGGCGGGAGCGCAACGACCAGGCCCTGCCCCAGGCGCTGGCGGACTGGACCGCCACCCTGGACGCGCTGCGGGCCGCTGAGCTGGCGGGCTCGGGTCCCGTGGGCTACTTCGGCGTGTCGATGGGGACCCGATTCGGCGTCCCGCTGGCCGCCGCCGAGCCCCGGATCTCGGCCGCCGTGTTCGGCCTGTTCGGCTGCTCCGACGAGAACTCGGTGCTCGGCCAGGCCGCCCGCAAGATCACCATCCCGCTGCTGTTCCTGCTGCAATGGGACGACGAGCTGTTCCCGCGGGCCGACGGGCTGATGCTGTTCGACCTGTTCGGCTCGCCCGCCAAGACCATGCATGCCAATCCGGGCGGCCACCTCGGCCTGCCGCGGGCCGAGTACGAGGGCGTGGTCGCGTTCTTCCGCCACCACCTTGGCAACATGGACGCTGGCTGAGCACGTGACTGACGAGACGACGAGGCACAACCAGGCCGTCTACGACCAGATCGCTCCGCACTACGCACGACGCCAGGCCGGCCGGAAACCGTCCTTCTCCGATCTCATGGACGCGCTCACGGCGCGGCTTCCGGCGCGGGCGCTCGTCGCGGACCTGGGCTGCGGGCCCGGCCACGACGGCGCGCGGATCATCCAGGCCGGCCACCGGGTCGTCGGCATCGACCGGTCGGCCGCCATGCTGGCCATCGCCGCCGGCCCGCTGGCGGGGCAGGTGGCCCGCGGCGACCTGCGCTGCCTGCCCCTGGCCTCGGCCAGCCTGGACGGGATCTGGTGCTGCGCCTCGCTCCTGCACGTGCCGCAGGACCAGACCGCGACGGTGCTGGCCGAGCTGCGCCGCGTGCTGCGGCCCGGCGGGCACCTGGCCCTGATCACGGCGCTCGGCGAGGGCAAGAGGCTAGAGCCGGTCCCCTTCGCGCCCGACGTCCAGCGCTGGTACTTCTACCGCCAGGCCGACGAGCTTGCTGCACAGTTGCCCGCCGCTGGCCTGGACGTGCTGAGCGCGTCCGAGGAGTCCACCACTCGCCACTGGCTCAAGACTCTGTGTGTCTCCAGATAGCCAGCTAGGCGGCGCGGCTGCCGGTGCCGCCGCCCGGAATGGCGCCGTCCGGGAAATTAGGGTTCCTGCTGCGCGGGCGCGAAGGCCGGGACCGAGTTCAGTCCGGCGCTGATGAGGCAGGCGGCGCGGCGGACTTCCGCGGTCACCGCCTCGTGGACCTCAACCGGTGTGCGGGCGCCGTCCAGGTACTTCGGCAAGGCCCGGTACTGGATGCGCCACAAACCGAGCAGGGCGGTGGCCGCGATCCGCGGCTCCGGGTCGTCCGGGCGCAGCCCGGCGCGTCCGGCCAGGATGCTGGCAGCCATGGCGGTGAACTGGTCCATCATGTCGCTCTGGTAGGCGCGCAACGAGGGAGTGTCCCAGATCAGCGTGCCGAAGCGCCGGATCGCGGCGCCAGCACGGGCCGGGTCATCCTGCGCGGCCAGCCAGGACGTCATGGCCGCCAGTTCGTCGTCCAGAATCCGCAGCACCGCCTCCACCGGCGAGGCGCCGGGCTCCGCCAGGCCGGCCTTGACCGAGGCCATGGTGGATTCCAGACGGTCCAGGATCAGCGATTCTTTCGTCGGGAAGTAGTTGAAAACGGTCTTCTCCGACACTCCGCACGCCTCGGCTATCTCCGTCACGCGTACGGCGGCGAACCCTCGGTCCAGGAACATCCGCGTCGCCGTGTCGGACAGCTGCTGCCGCATCAGGCGCTTCTTGCGCTCCCGCAGCCCTGCGGCCTCGGGTGCCCCGGCCGCCGTTGCGGGTGGCACCGGCCACTCGGGCGTACCTGTGCTCATGTCCTCATCCTAGTTTAGCGCCAGCATTTTTTCTGTTACTATAATTTTCTAGTAACAGAAACTTAGTCCCTGCCGTTCCCCGTCAGCCGAGGAGTGCCCGTGAGCGAGATCCGTATCGTGCGTGACTATCCTCAACCCCCTGAGACGGTCTGGCGCGCACTGACCGACCCGGCGCTGATACCGCTGTGGACGTCCACCGGTGCCGGCGGGCGGACGGAAGGCTTCGTTCCCGTCGCGGGGAACAAGTTCCGGTTCGTCGCCAAGCCCAAGCCGGGCTGGAACGGCATCGTCGACTGCGAGGTGCTCGAGGTGGACGAGCCGCGACTGCTGCGCTACTCGTGGGCCGACGGCAACGGCGGCGGCAACGTCACCCAGGTCGCCTACCGGCTCGAATCCCGCGGCGGCGGCACCCGCTTCACCTACGAGCACACCGGCTTCACCGGCGTCAGCGGGCTGTTCATGGCCAGGCTGCTCGGCCGCGTCCGGACCAAGATGCTCAGCGTCGGCCTGCCCTCCGTCCTGGACGGCCTCGCCGAGGACGGCACCCCGCGGGCGGCTGAGCAGCCCGGCCTAGTCTCTCCGTTCGATAATAGATGGAGACTGTCATAGGCATTCGATATTATGGTCGAAACAGAGGTTGCCTAGCCTGATTGACCCGCCGAGGCGGAGGGAGGTGCCGCGGATGCCAGCAACGCCCTCCGGCAACTGCCGCGAAGACGACAGCCCGTTCGACAATGAGCCGTTCGATCCGCGCATCCTCCTGGTCGACGACGATCCCGGCGATCTCGATGAGCCGTGGCCGGGGTACCCGTTCAGCCCGGAGAACGCGCCGCCCGACGAAGACGACGTCGTTGCGGGTGACCTGTGGACGGGGGATGGCGAGGCCATCCCGGCGGGGTTCTTGCATCGTGAGGGCGGGCGGCGGGGGTCGGGGTTCGCGGCGGGCGGGGTGCTGGACGGGCTGGCGCCGGGTCCGGTGCTGGCCGGGTTCGTCGCCGGCGCCGCCGGGGACGGGGCTGGTCTGGCGGGGCTGGGTGAGAGTGAGCTGATCGGCTTTCTGTGCGCCGCCGAGCGGATGGCGTCCTGGGCCGCGGCGCAGAAGGCCGAGGCGGTGATCACGCTGTGCCGCCGCCGCGCCGCGCAGGCCCGGGAGCGGCAGAACAAGCACCTGATCGAGCATGTCGCCGGGGAAGTCGCCGCCGCGCTGACCCTGACCGGGCAGGCGGCGTCGCGGCTGGTGGACATCTGCGGCTACCTGGAGCGGCTGCCGGAGGTCCGCGCCGCGCTGGCGGCCGGGGTCATTGACTGGGCCCGGGCGGTGGTGTTCGCCGACGAGCTCGCCGGCTGCGACGACGAGGCGGCGCGGAAGATCACCCGCCGGGTGCTGCCTCGCGCTGGCGGGATGACGACCGGGCAGCTGCGCCGCGCTTTGCGCCGCGAGGCCGAGACGCATGACCCGGACGCCGCGCGGCGGCGCCGGGAGCGGGGCCGCGGGCAGGCGGCGGTGCACCGGTGGGACGAGCCCTCGGGCAACAGCGCCCTGGCCGGCCGGGAGATGACCCCCGCCGACGCGACCGGCGCCTACGCCCGGCTCACCGCCCAGGCCCAGTGGCTGCGCGCGCGTGGCGCACCCGGCAGCCTGGACCAGCTCCGGGAGGCAGCGTCCTCGCCGCCGTGCTCAACGGCCGCGACATCACCACCCTCCTGCCCGCCAGCCCCCACAGCGCCGGCGACGCCGACGCCGGCGGCGGCGCAGGTAGCCCGGGCCCTGAGGCCGGCCGGCGCCAGCACGGCGCCGCGCCCGGCGCCGCCCGGCGGCCCGGCAGGCGGCCCGTCGATCACCGGAGCGTGCACCTGACCATGCCCCTGTCGGCCTGGCTCTGGCTCACCGACCGGCCCGGCGAGATCGCCGGGAGCGGCACCGCCGACGCGGACACGTGCCGCGACCTCGCCGACCGCCTCGCCGCCCACCCCGCCACCAGATGGTGCCTCACCCTCACCGACCCCGACGGCCGCGCCGCCGCCCACGCCTGCGCCCGACACCCCCCACCCCGACCCGCCGGACCCGCCGGACCACCAAGATCAACCGGCCCGCGAAGATCCACCGGGCCGCCGGGGTCCACGGGGCCATCAAGATCCACCGGGCCGCCCGAGTCCACCGGCCCGCCCAGCTCCACCGGCCCGCCCAGCTCCACCGGGCCGCCCAGGTCGGCTGAGTCGCCGGGGCCCACCGCGCCACCCGGACCCGCCGGACCAGCCGGCCCGATCACCGACTGGCTAGCAGACCTGCGGCCGGTGTTCCTCCAGGCCGGGACCTGCACCCACCCCCGCGAGGCACCCGGCTACCGGCCGCCGCCCGCCCTGCGCCACCTCATCACCATCCGCCAGCGCACCTGCGGCGAACCCGGGTGCCTGCGCCCGGCCCACAGCTGCGACCTCGACCACACGATCCCCTACCACCAGGGCGGCCGCACCTGCGAATGCGACCTCGCCCCACTCTGCCGCCACGCCCACCGCGCCAAGCAAGCCCCCGGCTGGCACCTCGACCAGCCCGAACCCGGCCTCATGATCTGGACCCTCCCCAGCGGCCGCCAGTACACCACCCGCCCCGACCCCTACCCGATCTAAGCGCAGGTCGAGCCCAGGCCATCCGGGCCCGGCTCCGGGCTGACGTAGTAGCGCAGCCCGGGGTGCACGCCGTCGGGTGTGGTCCAGGTCGCCGTGTCGGTGCCGATGAGCCGCCAGCCGGACCGCTCGTAGAGCGCGATCGCGGGCCCGGCGTCGTCGACCACCTCCAGCACCGGACGCAGGCCGCTGGTCATGGCGTGGGAAGACGCCGCCGCCAGCAGCTCGCGCCCCAGGCCGGCACCGCGCACAGCCGGATCCACGAACAGCCGGGTGATCTCGACCAGCTCCCCGACCGGCCGCCCGACTGCCTGGAGCAGGCCCGGGTGCCGGTCGCCCTGGGCCAGGCCGACCTGGCCGACAATGGCACCTTCGCGCTCGGCCACCCAGGCCGCGATCAGGCCCTCCGGGGTGAGCCAGTGCGCGGGGTCGGCGGGCCACCGGCCCGGGTAGCCGCTGCGGTCATGAACGCGCCGCAGGACGGCGACACAGGCATCGAGGTCGCCGGGCTGGCGGGGACGAATAGGCACAATCGGTAGTCTGACCGGTCGCCGGCGGGCCCGGAAAACCGGGTTGACCGGGCCGGCGGCCGCTCGGGAACCTAACGGCGTGCCCGACAACCCGCCGTCCGACAAGCCGCCGTCCGACAAGCCGCCGTCCGGCGAGCTTCCGTCCGCCAAGCCGCCGTCCGGCAAGCCACCGTCCGGCGAGCTTCCGACCGGCCTGCCCGCCGCCTTCGCGCTGACCGGGTCGCCGTCGCGGCTGCCGGGCGGCCAGGGCACCTGCTGGCGGGTGGGCGACGCGGTGCTCAAGCCGGGCCAGGACCCGGCCGAGGCGTCCTGGCTGGCCGAGGTGTTCGCGGACCTGGCGGGCCCGGGGTTCCGGGTGCCGCGCCCGGTGCGGGCCGTGGACGGGTCCTGGGTAGTGGCGGGCTGGGCGGCCTGGGCCTGGGTGGACGGCGAGCCGGACCCGCTGGCCCGGTGGCCGGAGCTGGTCGCGGTCAGCCGCGCGTTCCATGCCGCGCTGGCCGGGCGCGGGCGGCCGCGCTGGGTGGGCCGGGGCACCAGCCCGTGGGCGGTGGCGGACCGGGTGGCCTGGGGTGAGGCCACCACCGGACTGGTCCCGGAGCTGGCCGACCTGGTGGACGGGCTGCTGGCGGCGATGCGGCTGGTGCGGCTGCCGAGCCAGCTGGTGCACGGGGACATCGCAGGCAACGTGCTGTTCGCGGCGGGCCAGTCCCCCGCGGTGATCGACTTCTCGCCGTACTGGCGGCCGCCGGGCTACGCGCTGGCCGTGGCGGCGGTGGACCTGCTGTCCTGGTCGGGTGCGCCGCCAGGCATCCTGGACGAGCTGGCGGGCGAACCGGAGATCGACCAGCTGCTGCTCCGGGCGCTGGTGTTCCGCGTGGTGGTCGAGTCGCTGGCGCGGGACCAGGCGGGCGAGCCGGACCGGACGCCGAGCGGGACCGGGCCGCCGAGCGCGACCGTGCCGCCCAGCGGGACCGGGCCGCCGCCGAGCTGCGGGCGGTGCGGCGGGCCACCCAGCCGGTGACCGAGCTGCTGCTGGCCCGGGCGGCCGTTCTAGACTCGGGTCGTGACCCGTGACTTCCGCCAGGTTGATGTCTTTACCACCACGCCCTACCTGGGCAACCCCGTTGCCGTGGTGCTCGGCGCCGACGGCATGGACGACCAGGACATGCGGCAGTTCGCCAACTGGACGAACCTGTCGGAGACCACGTTCGTGCTCACTCCGGAGGCGCCCGGCGCGGACTACCGGGTCCGGATCTTCACGCCGAGCAGCGAGCTGCCGTTCGCCGGCCACCCGACGCTGGGCACCTGTCACGCCTGGCTGGAGGCGGGCGGCCGCCCGGCCACCGACGGCGTGATCGTGCAGGAGTGCAAGGCCGGGCTGATCCCCATCCGGCAGGCCGAGGCGGGCCTGGCCTTCGGCGCGCCGCCGCTGATCCGCAGCGGCCCGGTCGCGGACGACGACGTCGAGCGGGTGGCCCGGAGCCTGAACATCGACCGCGCCGACATCGTGGACATCCAGTGGGCCGACAACGGCCCGGGCTGGGTGGCGGTGCTGCTGGCCAGCGCGGACGCGGTGCTGGCCATTGAGCCGGGGCGGGTGGACGGGGACATCGGCGTGGTCGGCCTGTACCCGGCGGGCTCGCCGGAGGCGCTGGAGGTGCGCGCGTTCTCGGGCCAGGTGTCCACGGTCGAGGACCCGGTCACCGGCAGCCTGAACGCCTCGCTGGCCCAGTGGCTGACCAGCACCGGCCGGGTCACGGCGCCGTACGTGGCCTGCCAGGGCACCGCGCTGGGCCGCCGCGGCCGCGTCACGATCACTCAGGATGCCGACGGCCAGATCTGGGTCGGTGGCGGCACGGTCACCTGCGTGACCGGCACCGTGGCGCTCTAGCGGCCGGGTTCGCGACTAGTGCGGGCCGTAGCAGTCCGGCCGGTCCGCCATAACCACTGGCACCCGCTGGCCGGAGGCCCGTGCGGTCAGCGCGGCCTCGGCGATCGCGGCGGCCGCGTAGCCGTCCCAGGACGACGGGCCGGCCACCACGCCGGCTGCCGCGTTGCTGACCCACTCCCGCAGCTCGATGTCATAAGCCCCGGCGAACCGGTCCCGCCAGTCCGCGTAGATCGGCTCGGCGATGATCCCGGCCGAGCGGACGCTGACCGGCGCGGGGTTGGTCAGCGACACGGTGCCTGTCTCGCCGACCAGCTCGCAGCGGACGTCGTAGCCGAAGCCGCAGTTGACGAACAGCTCGACGTCGATGTGCACGCCGGAGCCGGTCTGCATCAGCAGGAGCTGAGGATCCTGGAGGTCGCCGGGGGCCCGGCCGCTGCGCCGCGGCTGGACCACGGACACGGCGGTGATCTCCTCGCCGAGCAGCCAGCGCATGACGTCCATCTCGTGCACGGCCGAGTCGGTGAGCAGCATGTCGCTGGCGAACGCAGCCGGCACCGCGGCATTGCGGTGCACGCAGTGGGCCAGCAGCGGCGCGCCGATCACGCGATCATCGAGGGCCTGCTTCATCGCCCGGTAACCCTGGTCGTAGCGGCGCATGAACCCGACCTGGACCAGCCGGCGGCCGGCGGCCTGCTCGGCCGCGATGACGCGCAGGCAGGCCCCCGGGTCGGGGGCGAGCGGCTTCTCGCAGAACACGGGCTTGCGGGCGGCGATGGCGGCGAGCACGAACTCCTCGTGGGTCGGCCCGGAGGAGGTGACCAGGACGGCGTCGACGTCGCTGGCCGCGATCACGTCGTGACCGGTGTCCAGCGCGCGGGCGCCGGGCAGGGCCTGCGCGACCTGGCTGGCCCGGGCCGGGTCGGCGTCGGCCACCGCGGTCACCCGGGCGCCGGCGACCAGGCCGCTGAGCCGGCGAGCGTGATCCCGGCCGATCAGGCCCACGCCGACGATCCCGACGCTGAGCGTCAACGACTGCTCCCCTGGATCGCGTCGGGTTTGCGGCACTCGGCGCGAGGAACTGGCGCTGCTGGGCCCGGCCCGCCTCGTAGGCCTTGCGGGCCTGGCGGGTGGTGTCCAGCCCGGCGACCTCGGCCACCGGCACGTCCCACCAGGACTGGCTGGACGGCGACGGGGCCAGCGGGTCGGTCTCGACGTGCACGACCACCGGCCCGGGCCCGGGGTCCTCCCTGGCCTGGATCAGCGCGGCCCGGAACTCGCCGATGGTCTGGGCCCGCAGCACGCGCGCGCCGAGGCTTTGCGCGTTGGCGGCCAGGTCGACGGGCAGCACGCCGCCGTCCAGTCGTCCGGTGGCCGGGTCGCGGTACCGGTAGGCGGTGCCGAAGCGCTGGGCGCCCACGCTCTGCGACAGCGCGCCGATGGAGGCGAAGCCCTGGTTCTGGACCAGCACGACGATGAGCTTCACGCCCTCGGCCACCGCCGTGACCAGCTCCTGGGCCATCATCAGGTAGGAGCCGTCACCGACCATGACGTACACGTCCCGGTCGGGGGCGGCCAGCTTGGCGCCCAGGCCGCCGGCGATCTCGTAGCCCATGCAGGAGTAGCCGTACTCCACGTGGTAACCCTTGGGGTCCCTGGCCCGCCACAGCTTGTGCAGGTCGCCGGGCATGGACCCGGCCGCGCACAGGACCACGTCGCGGGGGCCGGACACCTCGTTGACCACGCCGATGACCTCGGACTGCGCGGGCCGGGGCTGGTGGCCCAGGGTGTAGGCGCGGGTCACGGTCTCGTCCCACTCGGCGGCCAGCCGCCAGGCCAGCGCGCGGTACTCGTCGCTGGCCGACCAGCCCGCCAGCCCGGCGGTCAGCGCGCGGAGCGCCTCCCGCGCGTCGGCGGTGACCGCGGTGCCCGACTGCTTGGCCGCGTCGGCGGGGGCCACGTTGATGTTCACGAATCGCACGCCGGGGTCGGCAAAGGCGGAACCACTGGCGGTGGTGAAGTCGCTGTACCGGGTGCCGACGCCGATCACCACGTCGGCCTCGCGGGCCAGCTGGTTGGCGGCGGTGCTGCCGGTGCTGCCCATCGCCCCGACCGACAGGGGGTGGTCGTAGGGCAGCGCGCCCTTGCCGGCCTGAGTCTGCGCCACCGGGATGCCGGCCGCCTCGGCCAGCTCGGCCAGCTCGGCGCTGGCCTCGGAGTAGATGACCCCGCCGCCGGCGATGATCAGCGGCCGCCGGGCGGTCCTGATCACGGCCAGCGCGCGGTCCAGGGCGGCGGGCTCGGGCACCGGCCGGGCCACGTGCCAGACCCGCGGGGCGAACAGGGCGGCGGGCCAGTCCCAGGCCTCGGCCTGCACGTCCTGGGGCAGGGCCAGGGTGACCGCGCCGGTCTGCGCCGGGTCGGTGAGCACCCGCATCGCGCCCAGCAGGGCCGAGGGCAGCTGCTCGGGCCGCCAGACCCGGTCGAAGAACGCTGACACCGGCCGGAACGCGTCGTTGACCGAGACGTCATAGCTGACTGGATGCTCCAGCTCCTGGAGCACCGGCCGGGAGGGGCGGGTGGCGAACACGTCGCCGGGCAGCAGCAGGACGGGCAGCCGGTTGATGGTGGCCAGCGCCGCCCCGGTGACCATGTTGGTGGCGCCGGGGCCGATGGAGGAGGTGCACGCCCACATCCGCATCCGGTTGCGCATCCGCGCGTAGGCGGCCGCGGCGTGCACCATGCCCTGCTCGTTGCGGGCCTGGAGGTAGCGCAGAGCGCCGGGGTCGCTCAGCTCGGCCTCGAGCAGGGCCTGGCCCAGCCCGGCCACGTTGCCGTGGCCGAAGATCCCGAAGCAGCCGGCGAACAGCCGGTGCTCGGCGCCGTCCCGCTCGCTGCGCTGGGCGGCCAGGAACCGGACCAGGGCCTGGGCCACGGTCAGCCGGATCGGCTCCGACGGCACGGTCATCACAGCTCTCCCGTCATGGGCAGCCGGGGGTCGAAGCGCTGGCCCGGCCAGGTCTCCCTGATCCAGGCGTGCGCCGGGTCGTCGCAGATCAGCCAGGCCCGCTCGGCGCCGGGCCCGGCCATCACGTTCAGGTAGTACATGTCGTATCCGGGGACGGCCATCGACGGGCCGTGCCAGCCGTGCGGGATCAGCACCACGTCCCCCGTCCGGACCTCGGCCAGCAGGTCAAGCGGCCGGTCCTCGGTGCCGTACACGCGCTGGAAGCCGACGCCAGGGCCAGCCGGCCCGGGCGCGATCTCGAAGTAGTAGATCTCCTCGAGCTGTGCCTCCCCCGGCCGTTCCTCGTCGTGCTTGTGCGGCGGGTACGACGACCAGTTCCCGGCCGGCGTGATCACCTCGCAGGCGATCAGGCGGTCAGCCTCGAAGGTACCGGGCGTGCAGAAGTTGTTCACCTGCCGGGAGCAGGCGCCGGCGCCGCGCAGCTCGACGGGGACACCGGAGGCGGGCCCGTAGCGGGGCGGCAGCCGCCGGGCGGCCCGGGCGCCGGGCAGCGCGAACCGGCCACCCGAGGCGGACTGCACCCGGGCCAGGGCGCCGGGCGGCAGGTAGGCGAAGTCGGTCACGCCGCTGAACACGTCGGCCCGGCCGGCCAGCCGGAACCGTGCCCCCTCGCACTCGACCACCGCGGATCCGGCCAGCGGCAGCACGAGCACCTCGTCGGCGCCGGTGCTGAGCTCGTGGCTGCCGCCGGGCGGCAGGTCAAGCACGCGCAGGCTGGAGTAGCCCCAGCCGGCCTGCTCGGGGGTGACGGACAGGGCATAGCGGTCGTCGGCCAGGCTTCCGGCCGGGCGGTGCAGCTTGTTCTCCACGATGATGTCTGTGCCCCTTCACAGCAGGCTTACGGCGGTGTCCACGGCGGCGGCCACGTCGCCGCCGGACGGGTACAGGAGCGACCGGCCGGCCACGATCCCCTTGACGTTAGGCAGCGTCAGCGCCTTGCGCCAGCCGGCGAACGCCACCTGGGGGTCGTCGGGCACCTCGCCGCCGAGCAGCAGCGCGGGCAGCGTCGAGGCGCCGATGACCTGCTCCATGTCGGCCACGACCGGAACCTTCAGCCAGGTGTAGGCGGAGGTGGTGCCGAGCCCCGAGGCCACGCTGACGGCCCGGATCATGGCCTCGGGCGACAAGTCGTTGCGGACCCGGCCGTCGACCCGGTGGCAGACGAACGGCTCGACCATGGCCATCAGCCGCCGTCCGGCCAGGTCGTTCACGGCCATGGCGCAGCGCCTGGATGGCAGCCGCGGTGACCGGGTCGTCGGGGTCGATGCGCAGCAGCATCTTGCCGCCCTCGAAGCCCATGGCCTCGATGGCGGCGGCGTCATAACCGGTGAACCGGTCGTCGATCTCGAAGACGGTGCCGGCCAGCCCGCCCCGGTTCATGGAGCCGATGACCACCTTGCCGTCCAGCGCGCCGAGCAGCAGCAGGTCTTCCAGCACGTCGGCGGTGCCGAGCACGCCGTGCACCCCGGGGCGGCCCAGCGCGATGCACAGCCGCTCCAGCAGCCGGGCCCGGTCGGCCATGGCCAGCCGCTCGCGGCCGGCCCGCAGCGCGCCGCGCGCCGGGTGATCGGCCGCCACGATGACCAGGCGGCCCTCGGGGCCGAGGAGCGCGGGCGGGCGGACCCGGCGGGCGGCGGCCCTGGCGATGGCCTCGGGGTGGTGGACGCGGGTCTGGATGACCTCGGCCAGCCGGTCAGAGAACATCGGCGTGCCCCGCGAGCAGCGCGTCGACCTCGGCGGTGGTGGGCATGGCGTCGGAGCAGGCCAGCCGGGCGGCGACGATGGCCCCGGCGGCGTTGGCGTACCTGATCATCGCGGGGACCGCCCAGCCGCCCAGCAGGCCGTGGCACAGCGCGCCGCCGAACGCGTCCCCGGCCCCGATGCCGTTGACGACCTCCACCGGGACCGGCGGCACCTGGCTGATCCCGGTGGCGTCCTGGGCCAGCACGCCGTCGGGGCCCTGCTTGACCACGGCCAGGTCCACGCCGAAGTCGCGCAGCGCCTTGGCCGCCCGGTGCGGCTCGCGCTCGGCCACCGCGGTGTCGCACTCATCCAGGTTGCCCACCGCCACGGTCACGTGCGGCAGCGCGGCCTGCACCTGCCGCCGGGCCTCCGCGCGGGAGGGCCAGAAGACGGCGCGGTAGTCCAGGTCCAGCACGGTCACGCCGGCCTTGCCCCGTGCCTCCAGCGCGGCCAGCGTGGCCGACCGGCTGGGCTCGGCCGACAGGCCGGTGCCGGTGACCCAGAACACCCCGGCGGCGCGGATGGCGTCGTAGTCCAGCTCGTCGGGGCTGATCTCCAGGTCGGGCGCCTTGGGGTAGCGGTAGAAGTAGATCGGGAAGTCGTCAGGCGGGAAGATCTCGCAGAACGTCACCGGGGTGGGCAGCCCGGCCACCGGGGTCACGTACTGGTCGCCGACGCCATAGCCGCGCAGGGCCCGGTGCACGAACCGGCCGAACGGGTCCTCGCCGGTCCGGGTGATCACGGCCGCGCGGTGCCCGAGCCGGGCGGCGGCCACGGCCACGTTGGTGGCGCTGCCGCCGAGGTACTTGCCGAAGCTGGACACGTCCTCCAGCCTGACCCCGGTCTGCAGCGGGTAGATGTCCACGCCGACCCGGCCCATGGTCAGCACCTCAAGCGGGCTCATGACCCGCCCCGTGGCGCCCCCGGCGCAGCCGCACCCTCATAACGATCCTCCCGCTGGCTACCTACCCGCCGGCCGCCGCCTCGCGTCACCATGAAATCGACACCGGCCCCCCATGTCAATAGTTTGTTATGACATACTATCTATGGTAGGTATGCGCGAGCATGGACTGGCGATGAACCGCAGGCGCCCGCCCGGGCCGGCCGGTCATCAGTTGTAAAGTACGTGCTGTCATATTTACGAAGTCAGCCGTATGTAAGGGTGGGTAAGCCATGGCTCCATCCGTCGGCACGATCCCGGTGGACCGGACCAGCCCCGTCCCGCTGTACTTCCAGGTCGCCCAGTACCTGGAGCGCGCCATCGAGTCGGGCGAGCTCCCGCCCGGCGCCCGGCTGGAGAACGAGATCCAGCTGGCCGAGCAGCTCGGGCTGTCCCGGCCGACCATGCGCCGGGCCATGCAGTACCTGGTCGACCGGGGGATGCTGGTGCGCAAGCGCGGCATCGGCACCCAGGTGGTCCAGACGAAGGTCAAGCGGCCGGTCGAGCTGTCGAGCCTGTGGGATGACCTGGTCGGCAGCGGCCAGCAGCCGACCACCAGCGTGCTGTCCAACGACGCCAAGCCCGCCAGCGCCGAGATCGCCCGCAAGCTCGACGTGGCCGAGGGGTCGCCGGTGGTGGCGCTGGAGCGGCTGCGCTACGCGCGCGGCGAGCCCCTGGCCCGGATGCGCAACTACCTGCCCGCTGAGCTGGTGCCCAGCCTGGCCACCGAGGCGCTCCAGGAGCGCGGGCTGTACCAGATGCTGCGCGCGCACGGCATCACGCTGCACGCCGCCGCCCAGACCATCGGCGCCCGGGCGGCCACGCTGGCCGAGGCCCGGCTGCTCGGCGAGGCCAAGGGCGCGCCGCTGCTGACCATGGAGCGCACGACCTACGACGAGCGCGGGCGGGTGGTGGAGTACGGGACCCACATCTACCGGGCCTCGCGGTACTCGTTCGAGCTGAGCCTCGTTGCCCGCTGACCGGCGCGCGGGCCGGCGCCCGAGCCGCCCGCCCGCCAGGCCCGCCAGGCCCGGCCCGCGCGGCCCGCGCCGCGGCCGGCCGTGCCGGTGGAGTTCCTGTTCCTGCCGGGGCTCGGGCCCATGGTGGCCAGGGAGGTACGCGACCGGCTGCCGGACGCCGGGCCGGCCCGCGAGGTGCCGGGCCGGCCCGACTCGCTGGTCGCCGACTATCGCGGCGACTGGGACCGGCTGCTGGACCTGCGCACCATCGTGGCCCCGTTCCTGCTGCTCAGCTTTCCGGTGCCGCGGCCCCGGTCGCTGACCAGCGGCGAGTTCTTCCCGCAGATCATGGACGCGGTGCGGCTCGTCCAGCGGATCAACCCCGAGACACCGCGGACGTTCCGCATCGACGCGGCGGGCAGCGACTCGGCCGGGTTCCAGCGGCTGGCCAGCCAGCTGGAGGAGGCGACCGGCCTGCCGCAGGTGCCCGAGGACGGCCAGCTGCTGCTGCGCTTCCGCCGCTCGCCCGATGACGCCGGCTGGGACGTGCTGGTCCGGCTGTCCTCGCGGCCGCTGTCCAGCCGGGCCTGGCGGGTGGCCAACCTGCCCGGCGCGGCCAACGCCACCATCGCCGCGGCCATGAGCCAGCTGACCTCGCCCCGGCCGGGCGACCGGGTGGCCAACCTGATGTGCGGCTCCGGCACGCTGCTGATCGAGCGGCTGCGGGCCGCGCCGACCCGGTTCGCGGTGGCCGTGGACGCCGATCCCGGCGCCCTGGACTGCTGTGCCGAGAACCTGGACGCCGCGGGCCTGCGCGGCCGGGTCACGCTGCTGCGGGCCGACATCGGCGATCAGGACTGGGCCGATTGCGGCCCGTTTGACGTGCTGCTGGCCGATCCGCCCTGGGGCACGCTGATGGGCGAGCACCAGACCAACGCGGCCCTGCACGCGCTGCTGCTCGAGCGGGCTCACGCGGTGGCCGCTCCCGGCGCCCGGCTGGCCGTGCTCACCCACGAGGTGCGGATCATGGAGCGGTGCCTGGCCGAGGCTCGGACCCGGTGGGAGTCGCAGCAGGTGGTCCGCGTCTTCCAGAAGGGGCACCATCCGCGGATCTACCTGCTGACCAGGCGCTGACGGAGTGTCCTGCGCCCGGCTGACCTGGGGCCGGGCATGCTGGACGAGTGAGCGGGCGGGGGCAGGGCCGCCACGCGCGGGCACGCCGGCTCAGCCTGCGCGGCATCGGCCCGGAGGTGATCGCGGGGGCGTCTGACAACGACCCCACGAACGTAGGCACGGCGGCCGTGGTCGGAGCGCAGACCGGCTACCGGCTGTCCTGGGTCGCGCTCCTGGTCGCTCCCCTGCTGGCCGTCGTGCTGGCCATCGCGGCCCAGGTCGGCCTGGCCGCCCGCAGCGACCTGCAAACGCTGACCCGAGAACGGTACGGCCGGGGGGTGGCCGCGGTCCTGCTGGTGTCGGTGGTGGTGGTTAACGTGGTGACCATCGCCGCCGACCTCCAGGCCGGATCGGCCGGGATCGGGCTGCTGGCCGGCGTCAGCTCCCGCTGGCTCGTGCTGCCGCTCGGCGCGGGCCTCGGGGCCCTGCTGCTGTTCGGCAGGTACGGCCAGGTGGTCACGCTGCTGCGCTGGGTGCTGCCGGGTTTCCTGGCCTTCACCGCGGCCGCCGTGCTGGCTCACCCGGACTGGCCCCGGCTGCTCAGGGCCAGCCTGGTGCCGGTCCTGTCGCTGCGCGGCCACGACCTGACCGGGTCCCTGGCCCTGCTGGGCACCACGCTGACCAGCTACGTCTACGTGTGGGAGACCGTTCAGCGCGGCGTGGAGGAACCGGGCGGCCAGGAGCCCGGCGGGCGGGAAGGCGGCGAGACGGAGAGCACCGGCCCAGAGCACGCCGGGTCACCGCAGGCCGGGCCAGAGCACGCCGCGCCAGAGCACGCCGCGCCAGAGCACGCCGCGCCAGAGCACGCCGGGCCAGAGCACGCCACGCCGGCGCGGGCCGGGCCAGCGGGGAGCGACGGCAGGCTCGCGCGGGCCAGGGCCGGTGCCATCGCCGGCGCGGTGTTCACCGCGGTCATCCTGTGGTCGATGCTTGTCGCCTCCGCCGCCACGCTCGGCCGGCATCACCAGGCGGCGGCCTCGGCTCAGGACGCCGCCAGGTCACTGCGCCCGCTCGCCGGCCCGCTAGCCGCCGACCTCTTCGCCGTTGGGCTGGTCGTATCGACCGTCGTCGCCCTGCCCGTGCTCATCGCCAGCACCGCCCACGTGGTCGGCGCGCAGTTCGACTGGCGGCGCGGCCTGTCGCAGCCGGTCGGCCAGGCCCGCGGTTTCTACGTCGCGCTGGCTGCCGCCATCGGGCTGGCCGCCGCCGTCAGCCTGGCCGGGATTCCGGTGCTGCGCATCCTGGTCGTGGCCAGCGTGATCGGCGGGCTCGGCACCCCGCTCGGCCTGGTGATCCTGGTCCGCCTGGCCCGCGATCCGCTGGTCATGGGCGCCCAGACGATCTCCCGCCCACTGGCCGCCGCGGGCTGGACGGTCGCGGCCGCCGTGACCGCCCTGGGCGTGCTGCTCCTAGCGGTGGCGGCGGGCCGAGCCTGACCCCGAGCGGCCAGACCTGAGCGCCGCGGTCAGACGTCATCCGCGCCGGCGGGGTCCGGGAAGCTCATGATCATGACCGTCTCACCGCAGGATTTGTCGGTCAAACGGTCACGATAATTGGCCCGCCCGGCCCGCCGGGCCCGCCCGGCTGCCCGGACTGCTATGCGGCCTTGCGGCCCACGCCGACCAGGCCCCAGACATGGCTGTCGGCGTCCAGCTCGGCGGGCGGCGCCGCTGGCCGCCACTGCGAGATGTAGACCAGGCCCGGCTCGACCAGCTCGAAGCCGTCGAAGAAGCGCTGGATGTCCACGCGCGAGCGGCCGCCCGCCGGGGCCGCGACGCTGCTCGTGTACACCTTTCCCAGGGCACCCATCCGGGCCGGGTTGCCTTCCGCCGTGCCGTGGCACAGCGCCAGGTAGCTGCCGGGGGCCAGCGCGTCCCGCAACGTCGCGACCTGCCGCCACGGGTCGTCGGAGTCGGCCACGAAGGGCAGCACCGACACCAGCAGCAGCCCGACCGGCTGGGCGAAGTCGATCAGCTGCCGGACGGCCGGCTCGGCCAGGATGGCCTTGGGCTCGCGCAGATCGCCCTTGACCACCGTGGCGTTGTCGTTGCCGGCCAGGATGGCCTTGCTGTGCGCGACGGCCACCGGGTCGATGTCGGCGTAGGCGACCCGGGCGCCGGGGTCGGCCTGCTGGGCGACCTCGTGCACGTTGCCCTGGGTCGGGATGCCCGAGCCGATGTCCAGGAACTGGCGGATGCCCGCCTGGCTCAGGAACCGCACGACCTGGCCCAGGAACGCGCGGTTGGCCTGGGCGAACAATCCGCACGTTGGGCTCGACCGCGGCCAGCGACCGGCCGAGGTCCTGGTCGGCGAGGAAGTTATGGCTGCCACCGAGCAGGTAGTCATAGACCCGGGCCACGTTGGCGCGCTTGGTGTCGACCTCGGGTGTCACCCAGTCCGGCTGGCCAGTCACCGGGCCTCCTCGGGGAAATGGACTGCCGCCATTATGTATCGCAATAGAACTGGATAGGGCGCAGCTACACTGTCCGGCATCAATCGGGGAGGATCGGGAGGGAATCCGGTCCCGAGATCGAGGGAATTCATGAGCGTGCCAACGGACCAGGAGAGCTTCCCCTTCGAGGCTGAGGTCGTCCAGATCCTGGATCTGATGATCCACTCGCTGTACAGCAACAAGGAGATCTTCCTGCGCGAGCTGATCTCCAACGCCTCCGACGCCGCCGACCGGCTGCGGCTGGAGCAGGTGTCCGGGGCGACGCCGGCCTCCGACGACCGGGGCCCGTTCGAGATCAAGGTTGGCTTTGACGCGCAGGCGCGGACGATCACGGTGTCAGACAACGGCATCGGGATGAGCCGGCCGGAGGTCATCGACCACATCGGCACCATCGCCAAGTCGGGCACCCGTGACTTCCTCAGCGCGCTGACCGGCGACGAGCGCAAGGACGCGACGCTCATCGGGCAGTTCGGCGTGGGCTTCTACTCGGCGTTCATCGTGGCCGACCGGGTCGTGCTGACTACTCGCCGGGCCGGGCGGCCCGCCGCCGAGGGCGTGCGCTGGGAGTCCGACGGCCGGGGCACGTACACGCTGGAGGCCGTCGAGGCGCCGGAGCGGGGCACGACGATCGTGCTGCACCTGCGCGAGGGCGAGGACGACCTGCTCAACGGGTACCGGCTGCGCTCGATCATCCAGCGCTACTCCGACCACGTCAGCCTGCCGATCCTGATGCCCGACGAGGAGACTGAGGGTGATTCATCGTCGGCGGCGGTCAACCGGGCGTCGGCGCTGTGGGCCCGGCCCAAGAGCGAGCTCACCGAGCAGGACTACAACGACTTCTTCCGGCACATCGCCAGCGACTTCACCGACCCGCTGGCCTGGGTGCACGCCAAGATCGAGGGCACCTACGAGTACACGCTGCTGCTGTACATCCCGTCCCGCGCCCCGTTCGACCTGTGGGTGACCGAGTCCCGCCGGGGCGTCAAGCTGCACGTGCGCCGGGTGTTCATCATGGAGGACACGGGCCAGCTCATGCCGATGTACCTGCGGTTCGTGCGCGGGGTGATCGACTCCAGCGACCTGCCGCTGAACATCTCCCGCGAGCTGCTCCAGGGCAGCCGGGTGGTCGACCACATCCGCAGCACCGCGACCAAGCGGGTGCTGCGCCTGCTGCGCGACCTGGCCGCCGACCGCCCGGAGAAGTACGCCAGCTTCTGGAAGGAGTTCGGCGCGGTGCTCAAGGAGGGCGTGGCCGACGACTACGCCAACCGGGACGAGATCGCCGGGCTGCTGCGGTTCACCTCCACCCGGTCGGCGTCGTCGGTGGCCGACGTGTCGCTGGCCGACTACGTGAGCCGGATGAAGGAGGGCCAGGAGAAGATCTACTACCTGCTGGCCCCGACGCTGGGCGCGGCGGCCAGCAGCCCGCACCTGGAGGCCTACCGGGACAAGGACATCGAGGTCCTGCTGCTCGGCCAGGCGGTGGACAACTGGGTCGTGACCACCCTGACGGAGTTCGAGGGCAAGCGGCTCCAGTCGGTGGCCCAGGGCGCGCCCGACTTCGGCACGCTGGACAGCGAGGCGGAGAAGCAGGCTCAGGAGCAGGCCAGCACGGAGTACGCCGACCTGCTGGCCCAGCTCAAGGAGATCCTGTCCGGCAAGGTCTGGGACGTCCGGGTGACCAGCCGCCTGACCACCTCGCCGGCCTGCATCGTGGCCGACGAGGCGGAGATCGACATCAACCTGGTCCGCCGGATGCGCGGCACGGGCCTGCCCAGCAAGCCGGTGCTGGAGATCAACCCCGAGCACGCGCTGATCCGGCGGCTGCACCGCGAGCCGGCCGACCCGCGGCTGGCCGACTGGGCCCATGTGCTCTACAACCAGGCGGTGCTGACGCTGGGGGCCCGGATCGAGGACCCCAACGCGTTCGTGACCCAGCTCAACGACCTGCTGGTCACGCTGGCCGGGGAGGCGTAGCCGTCGGCGGGTCCTAGGCGCCGGCCAGCGAGACCAGGACGGACTTGGTCCGCAGGTAGGCGTCCAGGCCCTCGGGGCCGTTCTCCCGGCCGTAGCCGGACTGGCCGACCCCGCCGAACGGCATCGCGGGGTCGAGCAGCGACCAGCCGTTGACCCAGACGATGCCGGCGTTCAGCGCCGCGGCCACCCGGTGCGCGCGGGCGATGCTGCCGGTCTGGAGGCCCGCGGACAGCCCGTAGGCGGTGCCGTTGGCCAGCGCGACGGCCTCGGACTCGGTGTCGAAGGGCTGCACGGTGACCAGCGGCCCGAAGATCTCCTCCTGGACGAACGGGGAGGCCTGGTCGACGTCGGCCAGCAGGGCCGGGCTGACGTAGAACCCGGCGGGCCCTGGCGGGTCGCCACCGTCGTGCCGGCGCACCCCGGCCGCCGCGGCCCGGTCCAGGTAGGACCGGACCTTGGTCAGGTGGGACGGCCCGGCCATCGGCCCGATGATCGTGCCGTCGGCCATCGGGTCGCCCACCGGGAGGTTTGGCAGCGCGCCCGCCAGGGCCGCGATGACGCTCTCGTACACGGGCCGCTCGACCAGCAGCCGGCTGCCGGACATGCAGAACTGGCCGGTGTTGAACACGAAGGCCGAGATGGCCGTGCTCACCGCGGCCTCCAGGTCGGCGTCGGCGAAGATGATGTTCGCGCCCTTGCCGCCCAGCTCCACGGTGACCTGCTTGAGCGTCCGCGCGGCCAGCGCCGCGACCGCGCGGCCGGCCGCCGAGGAGCCAGTGAACGCGATCTTGTCCACCATCGGGTGGCCGGTGAGCGCCACGCCGGCCGCGCTGTCCCCGGTGACCAGGTTGTAGACCCCGTCCGGGACGCCGGCCTCGGCCAGCAGGTCGGCGAACCGCAGCGCGGACAGCGGGGTGTCGGGCGCGGGCTTGTGCACGATCGTGTTGCCCGCCGCCAGCGCGGGAGCGATCTTGGTCGACGACAGGATGAGCGGGAAGTTGAACGGGGTGATCGCGCCGACCACGCCGATGGGCTCGCGCCGGGTGTAGGCCAGGGCGGGGGCGGCCGTGGGCCGGACCGATCCCTCGAGGCCGGCGGTCAGGCCGGCGTAGTACTCGAAGGTGTCGACCACCGTCGGGATGTCCACGGTACGGGTGAACAGGATCGGCTTGCCGACGTCGAGCGACTCCAGCCGGGCGAACTCCTCGGCGCGGTCGCGCAGCAGGTCGGCCGCGCGCTGGAGGATCCGGCCCCGCTCGCGGGGCCGCAGCCGGGACCAGCCGCCGTCGTCGAAGGCGGCCCTGGCCGCGCGCACCGCGCGGTCCACGTCGGCGGCGCCGGCCGCGGCCACCGTGGCCACCGTGGCCCCGGTGGACGGGTCGATCACGGGCCGGGTGGCGCCGCCCATGGCCGCCTCCCAGCGCCCGCCGATGAACAGCTCGCCGGGCCGCAGCCCTAATTTCTCGACCGTCGCGGTCATGACGCCTCCTTGTCAGCGACCACGAAATTGCCCCTCAGGATCGGGGTTACTCACCAGTAGGGGGAGGGGGAGATCACCCCACTCGGTACCCGTTTACCGAGGCCTGCCCGATACGCACCCGCTCACCAGCAAGGATTCGACTAACGGCCCTCGGTTACCGACCAGGCGGCCACCTGGGCCCGCGATGAGAATCCGAGCTTGGCCAGGATCCGCTCGACGTGACCGTCGACCGTCCGCGTCGAGATGACCAGCCGGGCGGCGATGGCGCGGTTGCTCAGCCCTTCGGCCACCAGCGCGGCGATCTCCTGCTCCCTGGCCGTGAGCGGGCTAGCGGACCGGGGCGGCCCGGCCGCGGCCGGCTGGTCCAGGATCGAGGCGATGGCCGCCTCCACCGTGGGCTGCTGGCCCTGGCGGCTGGCCGCGGCCAGCTCCTGCGGGCTCAGCGCCGCCCGGACCCGGGCCTCGCAGCCGGCCCGGTGGGTGCCGAGCGCCGGCCCGAACGCGGCGATCGTGGTGCCGATCAGCGCCCAGACCGACTCGGCGGTGGCCAGCAGGGCGGCCGCGCGGCTGGCCTCGCCGTCCGAGGCGGCGATCCAGGCCAGCAGCTCGATGATCAGCGCCACGCCGACCGGGTCGTTGAAGCCGCGCTGGATGGCCAGCCCGGACCGGGCCAGGGCGGCCGCGTCGGGCCCGCCCTGGAGCCAGGTGTCAAAGCCCAGCACCCACAGCGTGTAGGACCGGCAGAGCCGCTCCCCGTGGGCCTCGCTGGCACCGATGGCCTCCCGGCCGGCCGCCTGCGCCCGCGCGCTTTCGCCGTGGTGGGCCAGGGAGATCGCGAACTGGAACCGGGCCCAGCCGCCGCCCTCGTTCTCGCCGATGCTCCCGAAGCCGGCCAGCGCCTCCTCGAACAGCGCGATGGCCGGCTCGATCCGGCCCGCGAACAGCTCGGCGGTGCCGCGCAGGCTGCGCGAGAACCCGGCCGCCCGCTGGTCACCGAGCGCGGCGGCCAGCGCGTCGCACTCGTCCAGCCGGCTCAGCACGGCGGGCCCGTCGCCCTGCAGCAGCCCGACCCAGGCCGCGACCCAGAGGGCGTGCACGCGGTCCTGCTCCGCCGCAGCCGAGCCGGCTGGCAGCGACAGGGCGTGGTCGAGCCAGGTCCGCCCCTCGGCCAGGTAACCGTCGGCGTACCAGTGGCAGCGCAGCGCGGTCACGAAGGCCAGTGCGGCGCCGGGCCCGGCCGGGTCGGCGACCGAGGCCTCCAGGGCGGCCCGCAGGTTGGCGTGCTCGGCGCGCAGCCGGGCCAGGCCCTCCTCCTGCCGCGGGCCGAACCACTCCGCCGCCTGGGCCCGGGCCAGCCCCAGGTAGAAGTCGCGGTGCCGCCACCGCAGCGGCTGCTCCTCGGCGGTCTCGGCCAGCCGCTCCCGGCCGTACTGCCGGATGGTCTCCAGCAGCCGGAACCGCATCTGCGCGCCGTGCGGCTCGGCCAGCACGATGGACTGGGCCACGAGCCGGTCGAGCTGATCCAGGATGGCGCCGCTGGGCAGGCCGGGGCCCGCGCACACCGCCTCGGCGGCCTCCAGGTCGAAGGTGCCCGCGAACACCGACAGCCGGGCCCAGAGCAGCCGCTCCGGCGCCGAGCACAGCGAGTAACTCCAGTCGAACAGGGCCCGGAGGGTCTGCTGCCGGGGCTGGGCCGCCGGACTGCCCCTGGTCAGCACCGAGAACCGCCGTTCCAGCCGGTCGGCGAGCTGCTCGGGCGACAGCGTCCGCAGGCGGCTGGCGGCCAGCTCGATGGCCAGTGGCAGCCCGTCGAGCTGGGCACAGACCCTGGCCACGGCGGTGGCGTTGGCGTCGGTGACGGCGAAGCCGGGGCGCAGCGCCGCGGTACGGTCGGCGAGCAGCGTGACCGCGTCAAACCGGCTGAGGTCGAATGGGCTGAGCCCGTCCCCGCCGGCCGGGTCGGCCGGGTCGGCCGCGTCGGGCACTGACAGCGGAGGGACCGGGAGCAGGTGCTCGCCGGTCAGGCCCAGCGGCCGCCGGCTGGTCGCCAGGACCCGGACGCCGCTGGTCTGGGTGAGCAGCTGGTCCACCAGGACCGCGCACGCGTCATCCAGGTGCTCGCAGTTGTCCAGCACCAGCAGGGCCACCGCCCCGGCGAAGTGCCCGATGATCTTTTCGGTCGCGGGCCGGGTGGACCGCTCTACCACGCCCAGCGCGTTGACGACGGCCTGCGCCGCCTGGCCGCCGTCCACCACGGCGGACAGGTCGGCCATCCAGGTCCCGCCGGGAAACGCCGAGCCGAGCCGGGCCGCCGCCTCGGTGGCCAGCCGGGTCTTGCCCACGCCGCCGACGCCGGTCAGCGTGACCAGGCGCGACTGTGCGATGAGCCTGCGGACCTCGGCCAGCTCCCGGCGACGCCCGACGAACCGGGTGACCGTCACCGGGAGGTTGCCTGCGGGCCGCCCTCCCGACGCCGTCATAATGCGCCTCCCGCACACCTGCCTGCAGGGAGCCTAGCCCCGCCGGGCCCGGCGGAGACGCAGGTGCGGCCGACGCGGGACTAGCGGCGCGCGGAGCAGCCGCCGGGCGCGTGCTCGTCGGCGGCCTGCTGCCAGTGGATCTGGGCCGCCAGCTCGGCCGGGCCGCGCGCGTGCACGCAGAAGGCGGGGGCGCCGGAGCGGAAGTTCTGCAGGTAGCCGCCCCGCCGGCGCGCGTGCCAGCCGTGCTGGTCGGTCCAGATCCGCCAGTGCGGAAACAGGCCGCCAAGTGCCTCGCGACCGGCCTCCGCCAGTACCGCAGCGCTCATGACGCCGCCTCCCCCCTATGGCGTAACCGCAACATTACGTTTTGTTCATATCAGACCGCCTCCGGCCACGGGAGAGCTTTGCCAGCAGCAGGTTGCACGCCGCAGGCACGCTCAGGTGGCACGAGACACGCCGACACGACATGTGGTGCTGGCAAATGTCAGACCCCCTACATATGGTGTTCCCACCTCTGACACCGCCGGTCGATCCCCGAATCCGGGGATCGGCGCCAGCCTGCAAGGAGAGCGTGCATGACAGCCACCGACGCCCCGGGAATGCGGGTGCGCAAGCGCAACGGCGACACCGAGCCCGTGGACGTGAACAAGATCGTCCGGGCGGTGCGGCGCTGCGCGGATGACCTGGCCGACGTCGACCCGCTGCGGGTCGCGACCGCGACGATCAGCGGCCTGTACGACGGGGCCAGCACGGCCGAGCTGGACCGGCTGTCCATCCAGACGGCGGCCGAGATGACCGGCGCCGAGCCGCAGTACTCACGGCTGGCCGCCCGGCTGCTGGCCGCCTACATCGCCAAGGAGGTGCGCGGCCAGGGCGTGGTCTCGTTCAGCCAGGCCATCGGGCTGGGCCACGCCGAGGGGCTGATCAGCGACGAGACCGCGAAGTTCGTCAAGGACAACGCGCGCAAGCTGGACTTCGCCGTGGACGAGCGGGCCGACCGCCGGTTCGAGTACTTCGGGCTCCGCACGGTCTATGACCGGTACCTGCTGCGCCACCCGGCCACCCGGCTGGTCATCGAGACGCCGCAGTTCTTCCTGCTCCGGGTGGCGTGCGGGCTGTCGGCGACCACGGCCGAGGCCATCGGGTTCTACCGGCTGCTGTCCTCGCTGGCCTACCTGCCCAGCTCGCCGACGCTGTTCAACTCCGGCACCCGGCACGCCCAGATGTCCTCGTGCTTCCTGGTCGACTCGCCGCGCGACGAGCTGGACTCCATCTACGCCCGGTACGGCCAGGTCGCGCGGCTGAGCAAGTTCTCCGGCGGCATCGGCATCGCCTGGTCGCGAGTCCGCTCCCGCGGCGCGCTGATCCGGGGCACCAACGGCCAGTCCAACGGCATCGTCCCGTGGCTGCGCACCCTGGACGCCTCGGTGGCGGCGGTGAACCAGGGCGGCCGGCGCAAGGGCGCGGCCTGCGCCTACCTCGAGCCCTGGCACCCGGACATCGAGGAATTCCTGGAACTGCGCGACAACACCGGCGAGGACGCCCGCCGCACGCACAACCTCAACCTGGCCAACTGGATCCCCGACGAGTTCATGCGCCGGGTCGAGGCCGACGGCACGTGGTCGCTGATCGACCCGGACGTGGTGCCTGAGCTGCCCGACCTGTGGGGCGAGGACTTCGACGCCGCCTACCGGGCGGCCGAGGCCGACGGCCGGTACGTGCGCCAGGTGAAGGCGCGCGAGCTGTACGGCCGGATGATGCGCACGCTGGCCCAGACCGGCAACGGCTGGATGACGTTCAAGGACACCGCGAACCGGACCTGCAACCAGACCGGGGCGGCCGGGCCGGTGGTGCACCTGTCCAACCTGTGCACGGAGATCATCGAGGTCACCAGCGACGCGGAGACGGCCGTGTGCAACCTGGGCTCGGTCAACCTGGCCCGGCACCTGTCCGGCGACGGCCTGGACTGGGAGCAGCTGCGCGAGACCGTGCGCACGGCGGTGCCCTTCCTGGACCGGGTGATCGACCTCGGCTACTACCCGACCGAGCAGGCCGCGGCGTCCAACCAGCGCTGGCGGCCGGTCGGGCTGGGCGTGATGGGACTGCAGGACGTGTTCTTCGCGCTGCGGCTGCCGTTCGACTCCGCGGGCGCCTGCGAGCTGTCGGCCCGCATCGCCGAGGAGATCTACCTGACCGCGCTGGAGGTCTCGGCCGACCTGGCCGGGCAGCACGGGGCCCACCCGGCGTTCGGGCAGACCCGGGCGGCCGCGGGGCTGCTGCAGCCTGACCTGTGGGGCGTGGCAGTGACCCAGGCTGACCGGTGGGCGGCGCTGCGGGAGCGGGTGGCGGCCACCGGGCTGCGCAACTCGCTGCTGGTCGCCATCGCCCCGACGGCCACGATCGCCTCCATCGCGGGCTGCTACGAGTGCATCGAGCCGCAGGTGTCCAACCTGTTCAAGCGCGAGACCATGTCCGGCGAGTTCCTTCAGGTGAACACGGCGCTGGTGGCCGAGCTCAAGGCGCTCGGGCGGTGGACGGAGCAGACCCGCGACGCGATCAAGCGGGCGGACGGCTCGGTGCAGGGCCTGACCGAGCTGCCGGCCGCGACCCGCGAGCTGTTCCGCACGGCCTGGGAGCTGCCGCAGCGGGCGCTGATCGACCTGGCCGCGGCCCGCGCTCCGTTCATCGACCAGAGCCAGTCGCTCAACCTGTTCCTGGCCGCCCCGACCATCGGCAAGCTGTCGTCGATGTACCTGCATGCCTGGAAGTCGGGTTTGAAGACCACCTATTACCTGCGCTCGCGTCCGGCGACACGGATAGCGCAGGCGACCGTCACTGTTAGTCGAAATACGGAAGAAGCCGTCAGTTGCTCGCTAGAGAACCCGCAAGCCTGCGAGGCGTGTCAGTGACCGCGCCGCCATCCGCGCCGTCTCGCGCCACGGCTGCTGGACCCCGGCATGGACCTCACCCTGCGGCCGATGCGCTACCCGCACTTCTACGACCGGTTCCGGGACGCGATCCGCAACACCTGGACCGTGGAGGAGGTGGACCTGCATTCCGACCTGGCCGACCTGGCCCGGCTCACCGCGGCCGAGCGGCACCTGGTCAGCCGGCTGGTGGCGTTCTTCGCCACCGGCGACACGATCGTCGCCAACAACCTGGTGCTCAACCTCTACCAGCACGTCAACTCCCCCGAGGGCCGGCTGTACCTGTCCCGGCAGCTGTTCGAGGAGGCGGTGCACGTCCAGTTCTACCTGACCCTGCTGGACACCTACCTGCCGGACGACACCGAGCGGGCGCAGGCGTTCGCGGCGGTGGAGAACATCCCGTCCATCAAGCGCAAGGCCGAGTTCTGCTTCCGCTGGATCGACTCGGTGTTCGAGCTGCGCGAGCTGCGCACCGCCGCCGACCGGCGGGCGTTCCTGCTCAACGTGATCTGCTTCGCGGCCTGCATCGAGGGACTGTTCTTCTACGGCGCGTTCGCCTACGTGTACTTCCTGCGCTCCCGCGGCCTGCTCAACGGCCTGGCGTCGGGCACCAACTGGGTGTTCCGCGACGAGTCCATGCACATGGCGTTCGCGTTCGACGTGGTGGAGACGGTCCGCGGCCGAGGAGCCGGACCTGTTCGACGACGAGCTGGCCCGGCCAGGTCGGCGACATGCTGGCCGAGGCGGTGGAGTGCGAGGTCCAGTTCGCCGAGGACCTGCTCGGCCAGGGCGTGCCGGGGCTGTCGCTGGCCGACGATGCGCGAGTACCTGGAGCACGTGGCCGACCGGCGGCTGGCCCAGCTCGGCCTGGCGCCGCGCTACGGGTCGGCCAGCCCGCTGGCGTTCATGGAACTGCAGGACGTGCAGGAGCTGTCCAACTTCTTCGAGCGCCGGGTCTCGGCCTACCAGGTCGGCGTGACCGGCGTGGTGGCCTTCGACGACGACTTCTGAGTCCGGGGCGCGCCTAAGTCCGGGGCTCGCCGAACCAGGTGGCCAGCGCGGTCGGCAGGCCGCCGAGCAGGTCCGGCGAGCCCGGCGGGACCGGCGGGCCGGCCCAGGCTACGTAGCCGTCGGGGCGGATCAGCAGGGCGGCGGCGGGCGGGTCCGCCATCCGGGCGGCGATGTGGGTGACCTGGCCGCCCGCGGCCGCTGGCGCGGCGGCGGCGTCCGGGGTGAAGTCCAGCAGCACGCCGCGAGCCGGGCGGAGCAGCTCGGCGACCCTGGTGCGGCCCTCCGGCGTGTCCACGGCCAGGTCGGGCGCGAGCCGGCCGACCAGCGGGTCCGGCCACGCGCCGTTGCCGGGCATCGGGTAGCGCACGTCGGACCCCTCGATCAGCTCGCCGACGTGCCGCAGCGGCTCGTCGTAGCGCAGCAGCTCGCCCAGGAGCTCGCGCAGCGCGGCGGCGGCCTCGTCGCGGCCGGACAGCGCCTTCTGGACCCTGGTCTGCATGATGGCCCGGCGGCCGGCCAGGTGCCGCTCGTCGTGGTAGCTGTCCAGCAGTCCGTCCGGCGCCTGCCGGCGAACCTGGGCGGCCAGCTTCCAGCCCAGGTTGACCGCGTCCAGCAGCCCGGTGTTCAGCGAGCCGCCCTGCCCGAGCAGGTGCGCGGCGTCCCCGGCCAGCAGCACCCGGCCGGCCCGGTAGCGGTCGGCCTGGCGGCTGTTGCCGACGGTCCGGGACAGCAGCTGCGGATCGGACATGGGCAGCTCGGCCCCGAGCACCCGGCGGAAGCTGGCGCTCAGCTCGTCCAGGGTCATCGGGCCCTGCTCGGTGCCGGGCGTGCCGTTCTCCTCGCTGGTGTAGACGATGTACAGGCCGCGCGGGGCGCTCTTGTCCAGGGCGGCCACCGGCGCGATGGAGTAGCCGCCGCGCGGGGTGGCGTGCCGCTGGATGGGGGTGATCCGGCCGAAGCCCGGCACGTCGATCTCGCCGGTGCCGGGAACGATCAGCCCGGCCGGCAGCCGGACCCGGCCGATCCGGGACAGCTCGCCCGAGGTGACGCCGGGAAACCCGATGCCGGCCTGCTTGCGGACCAGGCTGTGCGCGCCGTCGCAGCCGACCAGGTACCGGGCGCGGAGCTGGCTGGCCCCGCCGGGGCCGTGCAGGTCCAGCGTGACGCCGTCGTCGTCCTGGGCCAGGCCGGCCAGCTCCTGCTCGCGCCGCAGGCGGCCGCCCAGCTCGGCCACGCGGTCGCCGAGCAGCCGCTCCAGCCGGCGCTGCGGGATGGCCAGGATGTGCAGCGGGCTGGTGCCCAGCCGGGCCAGGTCCAGCTCCAGCTGGCCGAACCCGAAGCGCGGAACGGCCCCGGCGTAGGTGGCCTCGGCCCGGAACCGGTCCAGCAGGCCCCGGTAGTCCAGCATCGGCACGATCTGCCCGACCAGCCCGTTGCCCTTGGGGACCTGGCTGATCTCCGGCAGCCGGTCCAGCACCACCGGCTGCACCCCGGCCAGCAAGAGCTCGCTGGCCAGCATCAGCCCGGTCGGGCCGCCGCCCGCGATCACCACATCGGCTTGCGTCGGGACATCGGCTTGCGTCATGCCCACACTGTGGGCCTTCCCCCTTGGTCAAGGTCAACCGGCTTGACTGTCCCGCTGGCCGGATTTCGTCGGCGGCCCCTCGTAGAATCGCGGCGTGCTCCCCCAAACCGGGCCCGCACCGGACGATCCGGCGGCCGGCCAGAGTTCAGCGAACAACAGTGCTGCCGACAACACTGCTGCCGACAACAGTGCTCCCGACAACACTGAGGCGGCGCAGGCGCTGCGCCGGGTGTTCGGCTATGACTCCTTCCGGGGGCCGCAGCAGGACATCATCGAGCACGTCATCGGCGGCGGCGACGCGCTGGTGCTGATGCCCACCGGCGGCGGCAAGTCGCTGTGCTACCAGATCCCGGCCCTGGTCCGGCCCGGCACCGGCGTGGTCATCTCGCCGCTGATCGCGCTGATGCAGGACCAGGTGGACGCGATGCGGGCGCTGGGGGTGCGGGCCGACTTCCTGAACTCGACCCAGGATCCCGGCCAGCGCCGGCTGGTCGAGTCCGAGTTCCTGGCCGGCCAGCTGGACCTGCTCTACCTGGCCCCGGAGCGGCTGCGGGCCGAGACCACGCTGCGCCTGCTGGATCGCGGCGACATCGCGCTGTTCGCCATCGACGAGGCGCACTGCGTGGCCCAGTGGGGGCACGACTTCCGGCCCGACTACCTGGCCCTGTCCGAGCTGCACGAGCGCTGGCCCAAGGTGCCGCGCATCGCGCTGACCGCCACCGCGACCCAGGCCACCCGGACCGAGATCGCGGAGCGGCTGAACCTGGGTGACGCCCGGCACTTCGTGGCCAGCTTCGACCGGCCGAACATCCGCTATCGCATCGGGCCCAAGGCCGAGCCGCTGCGCCAGCTGCTGGAGCTGCTGCGCACCGAGCACCCGGGGGACGCGGGCATCGTGTACTGCCTGTCCCGCGCCTCGGTGGAAAAGACGGCCGAGTTCCTGTCCGGCAACCAGATCACCGCGCTGCCCTACCACGCCGGGCTGGACTCGGTCACCCGCACCGCGCACCAGGCCCGGTTCCTGCGCGAGGAGGGCCTGGTCATGGTGGCCACGATCGCCTTCGGCATGGGCATCGACAAGCCTGACGTGCGCTTCGTGGCCCACCTGGACCTGCCCAAGTCGGTGGAGGGCTACTACCAGGAGACCGGCCGGGCGGGCCGGGACGGCCTGCCCGCCACGGCCTGGCTGGCCTACGGTCTCCAGGACGTGGTTCAGCAGCGCAAGCTGATCGACGGCTCCGAGGGCGACGCCGCGCACCGCCGCCGGCAGACCGCGCACCTGGACGCGATGCTGGCCCTGTGCGAGACCGTCGAGTGCCGCCGGGCCCAGCTGCTGGGCTACTTCGGCCAGGAGGCCGCGCCCTGCGGGAACTGCGACACCTGCCTGGCTCCGCCGCAGACCTGGGACGGCACGGTCGCGGCCCAGAAGCTGCTGTCGGCGGTGCTGCGGCTGAGCCGGGAGCGCGGGCAGCGGTTCGGCGCCGGTCACGTGATCGACATCCTGCTGGGCAAGAAGACCCAGCGGGTCATCGACAACGACCACGCGTCCCTGACCGTGTTCGGCGTCGGCGACGACCTGCGCGACGCCGAGTGGCGCGGCGTGGCCCGCCAGCTGCTGGCCCAGGGGCTGCTGGCCGTGGAGGGCGACTACGGGACCCTGGCGCTCAGCCCGCTCAGCGGCGACGTGCTCGCCGGCCAGCGCCAGGTGCTGCTGCGCCGGGAGGCCGAGCGGGCCAGGGCGGCGAAGGCGTCGCGGGCGGCCCGGCCCGCGGCCGCCGCGGCTGAGCTGCCCGCGGCCGCCGCCGGGGTGTTCGAGACGCTGCGGACCTGGCGGGGGGCGGTGGCCAGGGAGCAGGGCATGCCCGCCTACGTGATCTTCCATGACGCGACGCTGCGGCAGATCGCGGCCCAGGCTCCGCGCACCCTGGCCGACCTGTCCGCGATCAGCGGCGTCGGCGAGGCCAAGCTGGCCCGGTACGGCCAGCAGATCCTGGACACGCTGGCCGAGGCGACCGGATCCGGCGAATAGCACGTTTCGGTGGCTGCCGAAGTAATCCGGCCCTAGCGTGGGCCTCATGACCGACACCAGTCAGCCCGCCGAGTGGGTGGTCAGCGAGACCGCCGAGGTGCACGCCGTCCTGGCCGACGAGCGGTTCGGCGTCCGGCCGGCCGAGGCCGGCGCCCCGTCCGGAACCGTGGCCTGGCTGCGCGGGTCGGTCTCCCGGTTCGCCAACGGGCCCGAGCACGACCGGCGCCGGGCCCTGGTGGTGGCCGAGCTGGACCGGCTGGACCCGGCCGCGCTGCGGGCCGCGGCCCGCGACCGCGCCCGGTCCGCGCTGGCCGACGGTGCCGTGCCGGACGCCGATCGGGTGGGCCGGCTGGCCCGCCGGGTGCCGGCGATGGTGCTGGCGCAGCGGTTCGGCGCCGCCGACCCCGGACCAGGTCGCGACCGCCGTGGGCGCCGTGGCCGCCGCGTACTTTCCCGGTGCCGCCGAGCCCGCCGAGCGGGCCGCCGACGCGGCTACGAAGTCGCTGCTTGACCTGCTGGCCGGACCCAGCCTGGACGAGGTCGTGGCCCGGATCACCGTGCTGGTGCAGGGCTACGACGCCACGGCCAACCTGGTCGCCGCCGCGCTGAGCCTGCGGCCCGAGCTGCCCGCCGATGTGTCCACCGATAACTTGCTGGCGCAGGCGGCCTACCGGCGGCCTCCGGTCCCGGCGCTCCGGCGCGTGGCCCTGGCCCCGGCCCGGCTCGGCAGCCGGTCCTTCGGGACGGGCGACTCGGTGGCCTGCGAGGTGGCCGCGGCCAGCGGGCCGGACGGGCCCGCCGCGGCGGCGCTGACGTTCGGCTACGGCCTGCGACCGTGCCCGGGTCCCGCTCAGGCGCTGGCGCTGGCGGCCGGGGTCATCGACGCCATACGAGAGCTGGGCGCCTGAGCCCACCGCGCTTCCGCGTCGGGCGGTCGGGCCGGTCAGCGGGTATCAGCGGGTATCAGCGGGTGACGGCCTGCCGGACCAGCGTGCGGCCGAAGTCCCACATCAGGCCGCTGCCCTTGTGGGCTTCCTTCATCACGTCGGCGAAGGCGTCCCGGAACAGGCTGACCTCGGTCTCGGTGATGGTCAGCGGCGGCAGCAGCTTGATGACGTCCATGAAGTCGCCGGACACCTGGGTCAGGATCCGGTGCCGCTCGAACAGCGCCACCACCACCATCTGCGCGAACAGCCCGCGCCGGGCGGCGGAGAGCATGTTCCAGCCGGTCCGCAGCTTCAGCGAGCGCGGCTTGCCGAACTCCAGGCCGATGATCAGGCCCCGGCCGCGCACGTCGATGAGCAGCTCGTACTCCTCGATCATGTCCTGGAGCGCGTCCCGGAGCAGCTTGCCGGTCTGCTCGGCGTTGGTGACCAGCTGCTCGTCCTCCATGACGGCCAGGGTGGCCAGTCCCGCGGTCATGGCCGCGGCGTTGGAGCCGAACGTGGAGTCATGCACCAGGACCCGGTCCATCGAGGAGTAGACCTTCTCGAAGATCCAGCTCTTGGCCAGCGTCGCGCCGACCGGGGCGAACCCGCCGGACAGGGCCTTGGCCACGGTCACGATGTCGGGCTCGACGTCGTCGTGCTGGTAGCCGAAGAACCGCCCGGTCCGGCCGATGCCGGTCTGCACCTCGTCGGCGATGAACAGGGCGCCGTGGTCATGCAGCAGCTTGGCCGCCGCGGCCAGGTAGCCCTGCGGCGCGACGTGCGCGCCCTTGCCCTGGACCGGCTCGGCGATGAGGGCCGCGACGTCGCCGGCCCGCAGCTCGCGCTCCAGCGCGTCCAGGTCGCCGAAGGGCACGCAGCCGTCGGGCAGCAGCGGGTCGAAGCCGCGCCGGAACTCGGCCGAGCCGTTGACCGACAGCGATCCCACGGTCAGGCCGTGGAAGGCGTGGTCGCAGTACAGGATGCGGGACCGGCCGGTGGCGTAGCGGGCGAACTTGAGCGCGGCCTCGACGGCCTCGGTGCCGCTGTTGCAGAAGTACACCCGGTCCAGCCCGTCGGCCTTGGCCAGCAGCTGCTCGGCCAGCAGGCCCGGCAGCAGGCCGCACTGGAACTGGACCATGTCGGCCAGCTCGGCGTCGAGCATGTCGTGCAGGGCCTTGCGGACCACGGGGTGGTTGCGGCCTACGCCGAAGACCCCGAATCCGGCCAGGAAGTCGGCATAGCGGTGGCCGTCCTGGTCGTAAAGGTAGGCCCCCTCCGCGCGCTCATAGACCTTGTCAAAGCCGATCGCGTGCAGCATCCGGGGCCGCTGGGGGTTGAGGTAGCGAGTGTGCAGTTCATATCCCTGCCCTCGCCGACCTTCCAGAAGGCCAGGCAAGTCGAATCCCATGACACCTAGTTTTCGAGGTAGCGGAGATGATCTGGCAGACAGACTATCGCCGAAAGGGCCTGATTCGCGTGATACTACGCCCGGCCGTAACTTGCCGGCCGGACGGTCCTCGCTGACCGATGGCACCCACTAGGGTAACCGGGCAACAGGTCAGGCTCAGCAGCTACCGCCGCTTTGCGATCTGAGTGTAATCATGTTGTTACGCACCGCATTCGCCCGATCGGGCCAGGCGCATGATGCGCCAACATCCCGCCCGAATGATGTATGGTCCGGACGAAATGCCGTGAACTCCGGCCGCAATGGGCCAGAGTGAGCGTTCTGACCGGTACTCGTTGGTGGCCACATTGATCGCAGACCTCGCCCGGGCCATGCCCGCTGCCCTCGTCGCTGGCGTACTCCCCGGCTACTTCTGGGCCTGCTTCCTGCGCCGCACGGACGGCCTGGCCGAGCGGCTGACCTACTCCACGGCCCTGTCGCTGGCCACCGTGCCGGCGCTCGCGATCGTGCTGGCCCGGATCCTGGGCACCGGCATCTCGCTGGGCGTGGGCATCGCCACGGTGCTGCTGGTGGCCGGCACCGGCGCGCTGGCCTGCAAGATCTGGGGTACCGCGGCCGCCCGCGGGCCCGCGCAGCCGCCCGCGCTGCCCCGCCTGGGGGCCATCCGCGACGGCCGGGCACTGGCGCTGATCGCCGTGGCCATCGGGCTGGCCCTGGCCATGGCGCTGGGCCTGCCCACCTCGGGCTGGCTGCTGCTGTTCATCCTGGCCGCGCTGGTGGTGGCCGGGCTGCTGGCCCAGGGCCATGCGCCCGCGCCGGAGCAGCAGGCGGAGGACACGGGCCCGGCGCTCCTGGCCGCCCCCACCGATGCGGAGGCCAGTAGTTCCACAGCGACTAGTTCCCTGGAAACTAATGCCACGGCAACTAGCGTCGCCATAGCGCCCAGCGCGCCCAGCACGCCCAGCACCGCCGACGCCACCGCGGCCAAGCGGCGGTCGCTGCTCAACCCGGGCGTGCGCGCGCCCGCGCTGCTGGCCATCCTGGCCCTCACCCTGGTGCGCGGCTACGCCGGAGTCATCGTGCACGACTGGCCGTACCTGCGCGGCGAGGACCAGTTCTCGCACGCGGTGATGACCGAGCAGATGATGGCCCACGGCCAGTACAGCACCTACCTGATCTACCCGCCGGGCTGGTCCTCGCTGAGCGCGGTGATCTGCCGGTTCTGCGACCTGCCGCCGCTGTCGGTGTTCCCGGTCATCACGCCCGCGCTGCTGGTGCTGACCACGCTGGCCGCGTACGCGCTGGCCACCCGGCTGTGGGGCTGGGAGTTCGGCCTGGCCGCGGCCGCGCTGTCCGGGCTGGTGCTGGTGGGCCCCTACGTGAGCTTCGCCGGCGGGCTGTACCCGGACCTGACGGCGGCCTTCTTCCTCCTCGTGATGGTGGTCGGCGCGCTGGTCAGCCTCTACCAGTCGCCGACGCTGAGATCGGGCCTGCTGCTCGCGGCGGTGGGCGCGGCGGTGGTGCTGTTCCACTCGGTGGGCGCCGAATACCTGGCCGTGACGCTGGCCGGCGTGTGCGTGGTCTGCCTGCCCTACCTGGTGGTGTGGGGCGGCCGCGAGGGCCGGCGCATCGCCCGCGCGCTGGTGCTGTCCCTGGGCGGCCTCGGCGTGCTGTCGCTGGCCTACGCCTGGCACATCTACCACCTGGGCAACGTGCTCAGCAAGCATGCCTCGACCCGGTCGACGGTCGCGCTGGACGTGGGCAGCCAGTCGGTGCTGAGAGCCGGCGACCTGCTGTCCTGGGTCGGCTCGCCCATCATCTGGCTGGGCGTGCTCGGCTTCGCCGTGCTGGCCGCCGCCACGGTGCGGTTCCTGCGTCAGCCCGGCCAGGTGGCGGCCGCGCTGACGCTGCTGGCCTGGTGCGCGGTGATGTACGCGGGCAGCCGCACCGCGCTGGACGGCTTCCCGCAGCGGTACGAGCGGGACGTCGGCGCGCCGCTGACCATCCTGGGCGCGCTGGCCCTGGTGCTCATCGTGCAGTCGGTGGTCCAGTTGCAGTGGCGGCCGTCGCGGCGGCTGCTGGAGGTGCTCGCGGCCACCGCGACGGTGGTCGTGGTGGTGATCGCCATCGTCCAGGCGGGCAGCAACCTGCTGTCCGACAGCGGGCCCTCGCGCGAGGTGCTGCCGCGGCCGGTGGCCCTGGCCGGGGCCTGGCTGCACGAGCACAACAACGGCGGCTCGATCATCTCCACGCCCGACATGAACCGGGGCATCACCAACCGGGCCATCCTGGCCATGGGCTACTACACCGGGCTGCAGTCCTACCCGTGGGCCCGGCTGCTGCACCCGCGGTCCCTGCCGACGGCCGGGATCGGGCCGCTGTGGGACTCCCACTACGTGCTGCGCGACCCGCAGAGCTGCAAGGTGGGCAACATCCTGGCCCGCGAGGACGTCCGCTACATCATCTTGTACCGGCTGGGCGACGAGGCGGACTTCAACGCCTTCCGCACCGACTCCACGCGGTACCAGATGGTGTACGAGAACCCGGCGGTGGTCATCTACGCGCCACGCACGCCGACGACGTGCCGGGCCGGGGTCACCGTCCGCGCGGTGGGCTGATCCTGCGCCAGGCCGATGCTAACGGCCGCCCGGGCCCGGCGCGGTTGCCGGATCCGGGCGGCCGGTCGCTAATGTGGCCGCGCCGCGGTGCCTAGGGGACGACCCTGACTTCCACGCGCACGTTGTGGAAGTGGTTGTGGTGCAGGTGGGCGGACACCAGGCCCTCCAGGAAGATCCCGAAGTGATTGCGGAAGATGTGGTTCCCCCTGATCCACACGTGCACGTGACTGGACGCGCCGACCAGGATGCCCGTGGTCCGCAGGTCCGGGATGTTCTTGGCCGGCGGGCTGAGCTGGATCGGGTCGCCGAGCACGTTGTTGCGGCCGATGGTGTTGCCGATGATCCGGTTGCCGTTGAGGTTCTGGCCCCGGGCGTGGGCGTGAATGGTCACGCCGGCGATGCCGTTGCGGAAGATCTGGTTGTCGATCACGGTGTTGCCCGAGACCGTCTCACCGGGCACCTCGGTGGCGATGACCACCCCGGCGCCGGAGGACTTGGGCAGGGTGCCGTTCTCGACCAGCCAGTTGTGCGCGATCCAGTTGTCCCGGACGCCGAACTTGCTGTGTCCCGCGATGATAATGCCGCAGCCGCCCGGATTGTGGCTGGCCACATTCCAGCTGATGATGTCGTGCTTGGTCGACCCGACATCGTCGGCGACGAGGAATCCTCCGCCATGGTTGAACTTCGACACATTGTGGGAGGCTCGCGAGAATGATGTCCCGTTGAAATCAACGCCGACGTCGCCGTTGTGCTTCAGCACATTGTGCGAGACGAGGACATGCGTGCTCAGCGCGACCAGGATCGCGTCGAAGCCGGCCCGGTTGATGCGGAAGCCCATGATCTGCACGTCGCGGGTCTTCAGCACGACGATGCCGCTGCCGCCGGGCAGCTTGCGGATGACCGGCTTCTGGCCCGCGGCGTTGATGATCGCGTTCCGGCCGATCAGGCTCATCGGCCGGGTGACCACGGCCTGCGTGTGGTAGGTGCCGGGGCACACGATAACCGTGCCGTGCGTGGCCACCTTGCTGATCGCGCGGTTGATGCTGCTGAACCCGGCCGTGCGGCAGGACACGTCGGCGCCCCTGGAACTCCCGCTGGGCGACACGAACACCCGGCTCGGCCAGGCGTTCGCCGTGCCGGCTCCCATGAGCGTGCCCATGGCGCTGCCGACCAGCATGACGCTGAGGAACGCCCCCGTAATTCGGCGCATGACTTACCCCCTCTTTTTCTATCCATCTGGCGATTGCTCCCCGCTACGCCATAAAGCTTGATTACAAATTTTTGACCGTAGCGCAACATCCCGGTCCGCGGACGTGAATAGCGAATCCGCGGCGATTATCCACGGGATTTCACCGGGTCAGTGAGCTAAAACGGCTATGCCGGAAAAGGGGGCTAGGCCGCACCGGTCATCGTCCCGGTCATCGTCCCGGTATGGTCCCGGTCAGCGTCGCGGTCAGCGTCGCGGTCAGCTCGGCGGGCAGGCCCTCGCCCAGCGGCCGGTGCCCGGCCAGCACCCGGTACCAGATCACCCCGAACACGATGTCGGCCACCAGGCCGGGCGGCGGGCTCGCGGGCAGGTCGCCGCGCTCGCGGGCCCGGTCCACGATCACGGCCAGGGCGTCGCGGCGGCGCTGCAGGAACTCGGCCCGGAACCGCTCGCCGAACTCCGGGTCGATCTGGGCCTGGGCCATCAGCACGCGCAGCACCCGCACCACCCGCTCGTCGCGGCCGAGCGCGAACGTAGCGGTCAGGAACTCGTGCAGGTCGGCCGCGTAGCTGCCCGCATCCGGGATCGGGATGTGCAGGTCGGCCTGGGTGGCCAGGGCGTCGAGCAGGACGTCGGCCTTGGACGGCCACCAGCGGTAGACCGTCTGCTTGCCGGTCCCGGACCGGGCCGCGATGCCCTCGATGGTCAGCCCGCCGAAGCCAACCTCGCCGGCCAGGTCCATGGCGGCGGCCAGGATGGCGCGGCGGCTCTCCTCGCTGCGCTTGCGGCCCGGCACCCCCGCACCGCCACCGCTCCCGCCACCGCTCCCGCGGCCGCGCTCACCGTCCCGCTCGCCGTCTCCGCACCCGGTCCGGCCCGATTCCCTGATCCATGACGTCATGCTACTCTGAATTGAAACGAGACGTATCGGTTCGATTTAGACTCAGAGGATCAGATTCAGAGGAGAGGCAACCCAGATGAGCGAGCGCACCGCCCTGATCGTCGGCGGCACGTCGGGCATCGGCCTGGCCACCGCCCGGCAGCTCAGCGCCGCCGGCGCGCGGGTGCACGTGGCCGCGCGCGGCAAGGAACGACTCGATGAGCTGACCGTGACCGACCCGGCGCTGACCGGGCACCGGGCCGACGGCGGCGACCACGCCCAGATGGCCGCCGTGGCGGAGGCCATCGGCACCATCGACTGGCTGGTCATCACGCTGGCCAGCAGCGAGGGGCCCGGGCCCATCGCCGACCTGGACCTGGCCATGCTGCGCCGGGCGTTCGAGGCCAAGTTCTGGCCCTACCTGACGACCATCCAGGCCGTCCTGCCGCACCTGGCCCCCGACGGCTCGATCACCCTGCTCGGCGCGATCAGCGCCCAGGCCGGCCTGCCCGGCACCGCGGGCATCGCGGCGGTCAACGGCGCCGTCGAGGCCCTGGTCCGGCCGCTGGCCGCCGAGCTGGCCCCCATCCGGGTGACCGGGATCTCGCCCGGCTTCGTGGACACGCCGTGGTGGAGCGGCATGCCCGAGGACATGCGGCGGGCCTACTTCGCCCAGGCCGCGCAGGCCCTGCCCGCGCGGCGGATCGCGACCGCCGAGGACGTGGCCGCCGCGGTCGTGCTGGCCGCCACCAACCCCAACCTGACCGGCACCGTCATCCAGTCCGACGGCGGCGCCCGGCTGGTATCGATCCCCTAGCCAGGCGTCCAGCGGGGCCGGGTGGCAGGATGGCTGATCGTGGGACAAGGCACACAGCGCCCGGCCTCGCTGCTCCGGGCCGCCGGCGTCGCCGTCGCGCTCGCGACCGCGGCGGCCCTGGCGGCGTGCGGCACTAGCCACGGTGGCGCCGCGGCCGGCCGCCAGTCCATGATGGCGGCGCAGAACTCCGCGGCCGCCAACCCGGACCTGGACCCCGGTACCCCGATGAGCGCCCAGGCGCCCGGCTTCCGGCTGACCAACCAGTTCGGCCAGCCGGTCTCGCTGAGCGCGTTCCGGGGCAAGGTCGTGATCCTGGCCTTCACCGACTCCGAGTGCACCACCGTCTGCCCGCTCACCACCGCCAGCATGGTGGCGGCCAAGGACCTGCTGGGCCGGGCCGGCGACCAGGTGCAGCTGCTGGGCATCGACGCCAACCCGGTCGCCACCGCGCGGTCGGACGTGCTGGCCTACTCCCGCTCGCACGGCATGGTCAACCAGTGGGACTTCCTGACCGGCTCGCCGGCCCAGCTCCGCGCGGTCTGGAAGGCCTACCACGTCTACGTGGCCATCCAGAAGGGCGCCGTCGACCACACGCCCGCGCTGTACGTGATCGACACCCGCGGCCGGGAGCGCCGGCTCTACCTGACGACCATGGCCTACGCGTCCATCACCCAGGCCGGCCAGCTGCTGGCCCAGGAGGCCTCCAGCCTGCTGCCGCACCACCCCAGGCTGCGCAGCCTGCGCTCGCTCTCGTTCGTGCGCGGCATCGGCCCCTCGATGCAGACGCAGGTCCCGGCGGCGACCTCGGGCTCAGTCTCGCTGGGCCCCGGCAAGCCGCGGCTGATGCTGTTCTTCGCCACCTGGCTCAGCGAGACCTCCGCGCTGCGCCAGCAGCTCACCGGCCTGAACGCCTACGCCAAGACCGCCCGCCGGGACAAGCTGCCCGGCCTGGTGGCCATGGACGAGGCGGTGACCGAGCCGTCACCCGACGCCGCCAGGACCTTCGTGGCCCACCTGGCCAAGGCCGGGACCCCGCTGGACTACCCTGTCGGGCTGGACACCACCGGCAAGATCGCCGACGGCTACGGCGTGCAGGACCAGCCCTGGTTCGTGCTGGTCTCCCCCACCGGGAAGATCCTCTGGAAGCACGACGGCTGGCTCCCGGCGTCCGCGCTGGAAGCCGCCGCCCGCCACCACACCGGATGATCGCTGCCCGGCCGTCCTTCCGCAGCTTTGTCGCATGGCCACCAGCACGCTGGCCTAATGGGCGTCGCAGTGAGACTCCCATCAAGAATCGAAACGCCAGTTCTCAGATGAACATTTATTACCTACGCCCGACGACGTCTTCACCGTCCGCACATACGGCACCGGGCAACTCTGCGGAGGCCCGGCTAGTACGCGCTTCCGGTCCCCGCAACCCGCGTAACCACAGGTCAGCAACCCCAAGATCACTCAAGATATGATCGTGGCCCAAGCCAGGTCTCATCGAGAGAGCCCGCCGATGATGGGGCCGACGAGGTGGATCCGCCCGATTCCGGGCCGGTAGCCGAGGCGGGCGTTCAGGCGGTTGATCGGTGCGTTCCGCTCCTCGTTGCTGGTGTGGAGTTCGGTGTAGCCGTTGGCGAGCGCCCAGTTAATTTCTGTCGCCTTCAGGGCACCCGCGATGCCGCGTCCGCGCCAGGCTCTCCTGACGGCGGTCATGGAGTGGCCTGCGGCCGCCGGCGCGGTCAGCGACAGTTTCGCGAAGCCGACGACCTCCTCGCCGGCCAGCGCGATAAACGTCGCCCCGGGAGAGTCGGTAGGCCGCTGCATGTTATGCGCCATCCAGTCCCCGAACGGCTCGACGGCGACGTCCTCGAAGCCGGGGATGTCCGCATGGGTCTCGACGTCGACCTCATACATCCCGCGTGCCAGCTCCGGCCGTTGCGCCCAGGTGACGATCTCGATCCCGGCCGGCGGCTGGGCCTGCGCCGGTGAGGTGCCGGCGAGGCTGAGCACCAGGCCCACCTGGCGCCGTTCCTCGGTGAAGCCGCGCCGCAGGGCAAAGGACAGGCTCTCCGGATCGTTGCCGGCGACCGATACCTCCAGCTCGCGCGCCCCCCGGTCGCCGGCCCACCTGGAGATGGCCTCATACAGTGCCGTGCCAGCGCCGCGCCGGCGTTGCCCGGCGAGCACGGTGATGAGCGTAACGACACGACGCGCGCGATAGGAGAAGATAGCCCCGACCCCGGACCCCAGGATGACGCCATCCCCGCGGACGAGGTAGTCGGCGTAATCCCGGGCGCTGTCCCTGAATGAGTGCACCGCGTCGATCGTCACGGCGTCGTGCGGCCACACAGTGTTGTAGACCTCCAGCGAGGTCAGCTCGTCCGGCTCGTCCACGCAGGCGGTCACCTCAAGCACCGTGCAACACTACGTCGGCCCCTCAGACGTCAGCGACTTGATTTCGCCGCAGCGGCATCGCCTGTGTGGCGCCCGACGACATCTTCACCGTCCCGCACATACCGCACCCGGCAACTCTGCAGACACCCGGCTAGTGCGCACTTCCAGCCCCCGCAATCCGCGAAACCACAGGTCAGCAACCCGCAAGATCACTCAAGGCATGATCGTGGCCCAAGTCACGCCGCGGGCCCCCGACTCCCTAGGCGATCAGGCGGCGCTGGTCCTCGGGTGCCCGCGGCCCGAGGACGGGCTGCCCGCCGCGCACGCCGCGGTACCAGCGGTCCCATGGCCACTGGCCGCGGTCATCGGCGTGCACTAACTGGAGCGCGGATACCCGCGGGCCGCACAAGTCGACGGCCAGGTTCAGGTGCGCGGTCGGCTCGGCGACCCGGACGATCTCGATCAGCGGGCCGCCGGCCCACTGGAACTGCTGACCGGGCCGCGGGGTGGCCGGGGAATGCAGCAGATGCGCCGCCACCTGGTTCAGTAAATCCGCGCCGCGCGTTATGGAGATGCCGGTGATGACCAGCTCGGGCCGGCCGTACTGAGTGAGCCCGACGGTGTACGCCCAGGGCGGATGGTCGCCGTCTCGCTCGACGCCCTCGATGGCCCAGCCGTAATAGTTGATCTTGTCTCGCATCATGGCGAGGTAGTCGTCGTGGGTCGCGTCGGGGTGGTCGCACATCCAGCACATGATCCCTCCATCTGGTCGCGGATACCCCTACTGTGCCAGCCGGTTCTGACAGACATCGGGCATAGTCGTCCCGGTTTATTGAACTCGTGTTCTAATAGTTCGATGAGTGAGTCGGGGCGGCCGGACCGGCCGGACTGGTGGAGCTATCCGCTCTCCTGCCGGCCGGCCACCGGTGGGCGCCCGGCCGCGTGATCGTCGGGTGGATGCCGTGTGACTGCCCCGGCGCCATGCGCGAGCCCGGCCGCGGCCACCTGTGGGTCCGCTGCCGGGCCGCGGGCTGCGACGGCATCTGGTACCGGCCGGAGCACAGCGGCCCGGCCGAGTTACCGCGCGGCCACCCGGCCGGTCACGGCCGGTACCGGAGCACGAACGGGGCGGTGCTGGCCGGGCCCAGCTCGCGCTCGCCGATCGCGAAGACGGTGCCGTCGCCGCGCACCACCGTCGCGCCCCACAGCTGGACCTGGTGCGGTACCGGGAAGGCCGTGGCCTGCACTGCGCCGCTGCCGAAGTGCAGGAGGGCGGCGCGCCCGCGCTGCTGCGGATCGGGATTGACCTGGAGCCACAGCCCGCCGCGACCGTCCGGCACGATGGCCTCCGGATCCACGTCGCCGAGGCGGGCGACCCGCTGCCAGCGGCCGCCGGCGTAGTGCAGCAGCACGGCCAGGCCGCCGGTGTCCTGGCAGCCCTGCCAGCCGGTGGCCCAGGCCTCGGTGGCGGACACGGCGTAGACGCTGGTCACTTGCGGGCCGCAGTACTGGGTGCGGCGAGGCAGCAGGCGGACCACGGAGACCTTGGTCCAGGTGGTGCCGTTCCAGTGCCCGATCGTCTTCATCCCGGCGGCCCAGATGTCGCGGGCCGACCCGACGCTAGCGATCTCGAGTCCCGAGGCGGCCGGGACGCGGGCCCAGGTCCGCCCGTTGTAGTGCCAGGTGCCGTGCCCGGCACCGCTCTGGGGGTCCGTCGCGGTGAACACCCAGATGTCGGAGCGGCTGACCGCCTCCATGTCGCCGAGGTCGCTGCTGACGCGGCGGGGGAACCAGCTGCTCACCCGCCAGGCCCGGCCGTTCCAGTGCAGAGTCCGGTTATCGCTGGTGAAGGCCCACGCATCGGACCTGGAGATAGCCACGGCGCCCTGGACCGACTCGCCCCGCCAGCCGGGGAAGGGCACCGGAGTCCATGCCGACCCGGCCAGCTGCCAGGCGACGGGTCGCAGGCCAGTACCGGAGTTGTCGGAAGCGAAGGCCCATCCGCTCGCGGAGCTGGTCATGGCGATCGTGTCGATACCCAGGCTGCCGCGGTCGCGGCCGGTCCCGGACCAGGCCGACCAGCCGGGCTCGCCGGGGACGGGCCAGCGGGCCAGGCCGGCCGCGCTGGCCAGGCGGCCGGGGTGGTGCGGCCCGGGCATGTTCCGGACCACCACGACCAGGGCCAGGATGGCGGTCACGGCGACAGCCGTAGCCAGCGGGATCAGCCAGCGGCCGAACGCGGGCCGGCCGGGCCGCCAGCCGCTGGCCGGGGCAGGCCGGGTGGCGTCGGGCAGGCGCAGCGGCGGGATGTCGGCGGCTTGCAGCGTGCTGCCGAGCGCGGTGGTGGCATCGCGCAGCCGCTCCTCGGTGTGGCCCATCATGACTCCTCCCGCAGCAGCCGTCGCAGCGAGGCGATGCCGCGCGCGGCCGCCGACTTCGCGGTGCCGCGGCTGACGCGCATCGCGCCGGCGGTCTCCGCCTCGGACAGGTCCAGGTAGTAGCGCAGCACCAGCGCCTCGCGCTGCCGGGCGGGCAGCTGGGTCAGGGCGCGCAGCACCTCGCGGCGCTCCTCGCTGGCCAGCACGGCCGACTCGGCCGACCAGGCCGGCACCTCGGGGGGCAGGTCGCGGGTGGTACGGCGGCGGCGGAACTCCGACCGGCAGCCGTTGAGCACCGCGGACCTGACGTAGGCCAGGGCCTTGTCGGTGTCGCGCACGTGGCTCCAGCGCCGGTGCAGGCCGCAGAACGCGTCCTGGACGATGTCCTCGGCGGTCTGCTTGTCGCGCACCAGCACCAGCGCGAGGCGAGTTAAGCCCAGCGCGTGCTCGCGGTACAGCGCGGCGACGGCCGCGGCGGGGTCGGCCGCGGGCTCGGCATCCCGGCTGACCACGCTCCGCGCGCTGGGCCAGGGCGGCACGGCGCCAACTCCCGGGGGACTATCGAGTTCCATGCCCAACAGACGTCGCCCGGGCCGGGAGGTTGCCTCCCGGCCCGGACATTTCTGGGCTCGCTGCGCCGAGCGTAACGCGGTCAGTACGGCGACGGCCGGTTGCGGATGACGGCCAGGCTGACAATCTTGCCGTCGCGCACGCTGAAGTAGCTCGACATGATCAGCGGGTCGGGCAGCCCGGTCTTGTCGTACTCGCCGTCGTAGGCCGCGCGCACGATGGTGTCGCCGTAGTGGTCGACGACCTCGCGCACGTCCATCGTGACCTTGTCGCCGGCGAGTTCCTTCTCCGCCCACCGCCTGATCGCGTCGCGCCCGGTGATCTCGCGGTGGTTGTCGTTCACGTAGGCGTCGGACGCGAAGGTCGCCGCGATCGCGTCGGTGTCGAAGGCGTTGACGGCGGCGATGTGGTCGGCGATGACTCCGGTGAGCTCGGTGGCCATGGCTGCTGATCCTCTCGGTGATGGTCCGCTTTGCTGGTAGTTCCACCCTCGGCGGTTCGCCGAGGGGAGGAGCAACAGGCAGTTGCCGGCCGGGTTCTCCCCCAGGGGGAGATCCGGGCGGGGGAGATCCGGGCGGGCGGCGATCGGCGAGGATCAGGCGACGACGGTGGCGGCGGAGGAGCCGTCGGGCAGGCGGCGGACCTCCAGGCGCTCGTAGACCCGGTCCTTGAGGTCGGCCACGTGGCTCACGATGCCCACCGCCCGGCCCCGGTCGCGCAGGTCGTCGATCACCGACATGACCTGGTCGAGCGTGTCGGCGTCCAGCGAGCCAAAGCCCTCGTCGATGAACAAGGTGTCCAGCTCCACGCCGCCCGCCTCGGCCCGGACCACGTCGGCCAGCCCCAGGGCCAGGGCCAGCGAGGTGTAGAACGTCTCGCCGCCGGACAGCGACTTCGGGCTGCGCAGCTCGCCGGTGTGCCGGTCGATCACCGCCAGCGTCAGCCCCGACCGCTGGTTCTTGCGGTCGCCCTCGTCGGTGCGGGTCAGCTCGTAGCGGCCGGCCGACATGGCCGCGAGCCTGGTGTTGGCCGCCTCGACCACCTGCTCGAACCAGCGCCGCAGCACGTAGGTGGTGAGCGCGATCCGCCGCTGTCCGTCCATGCCCCTGGCCAGGCCGGCCAGCCGGAGCACGGGGTCGGTCTGCTCGGCCAGCCGGTCGGCGGCCTGCTCGGCCTCGGTCAGCTCGGCCAGCCGCTGCCGCAGCCGCCGGTCCTGCGCGGCCAGCGCCTGGCAGGCCTCGCTGACCTCGCGCTCGGCCGCCTGCGCGGTAGCCAGCTCGGCCGCCGCGGCCTGCGCCCGGACCTGCGCCGAAGCGGCCGCGTCGGCGGCCAGGGCCGGATCGGTGGCTTCGGCCGGCCGGCGGCCAGGGCCGGGCCGGCGGCTTCGGCCGGGCCGGTGGCTTCGGGCTGGGCCGCGGCCCGCAGCCGGGTCAGCTCCGCGGTCCAGGCGGCCACCTGCTCGTCCAGGGCCACCTGCGCTGTCGCGGTGAGCACCGCGGCCCTGGCCTCGTCCAGGCTCGCGAAGCCGCCCGTCCGCAGCTCCTCCTCGGCCCGCGCGGCGGCCCGCAGCCGGGCCGCCGCGGCGGCGGACAGCTCGGTCAGCGCGGTGGCCAGGGCCCGGCCGCCGCTGGCCGACTGGCGCAGCGCCGCCTGCCGCGCGCCGACCGACGCATGCGGCACCGCGGCGGCGGCCAGCTCGGCGCGCAGCCGGTCCAGCTCGCCCGCAACGTGGCTGACCTGGGTCGCCGCCGTGGCGCTGGCCGCGGCGGCCGCCGTCAGTTCCTCGTCCAGCTGGGCCCGCGAGGCGTCCAGGTCGGCCAGCTCGGCGGCCAGGACCTCGGCGTCGGCGGCGCCCTGCTCGGCCTGGCTGATCCGGTCGTCCAGGGCGGCCAGCTCGCCCAGCAGGTCGGCCAGCGGCCGGCTGCCCGCGGCGCCGCCGATGTCGGCCAGCTCGGCGGCCAGCGCGTCCCGCGCGGTCTCGGCCTGCTCGCGGGCGGCCGCGGCGGCCTCCTGCCGCTCGGCGGCCGCGGCCACGTCTTCGGCCGACACCGCCCCGGCCAGGGGCTGGGCCAGGGCCGGGTGCTCGGTGGCGCCGCAGACCGGGCAGGCGTCGCCGGCGGTCAGGCCGCCGGCCAGCTCGGCGGCCATGTTCTCCAGGCGGGCCGCCATGGCCTGCTGGTAGGCGTCGGTGAGCTCCTGGTGGGTGTCCACCGCGGCGCGGGCCGCCGCGTCCAGCTCGGCCAGGCGGCCGGCCAGCTCGGCGGCCCGGCTGGCCGCCTCCAGCTGGCCCGCCAGGGTGTCCCGCTGGCTCACCGCGTCGGCCAGCCCGGCCGCCGCCAGCCGGGCCGCGGTCAGCCGCTCGCCGGCCTGGTCGATCCGGCCCGGCAGCTCCTGCCGGGCCTGCTCCAGCTTGCTGACCAGGCCGGCCGCGGTGACGGCCGCCTCGCGCAGCCGGCTCAGCCCGGCCTCACGGCCCGGCACGTCTGCCTCCTGGCGGACCAGGTGCTCCAGCTCGGCCGCCGCCCGCTCGGCCTCGTCCGCCTCGGCCGCCGCCCGCTCGGCCCGCGCCGCCACGCCGCCCGCCACCCCGACGCCAGCCACCCCGACGACGACCGCCCCGACGACGACGGCCTCGCCGACGACCGCCCCGACGACGACCGCCTCGCCGGAACCGGCTGGATCCAGGCTCGTTCACCGTCGCCCCGGCGGCCGCCAGCGCCGCCTGGGCCTCGTCCAGTCCGGCCAGCAACGGCCGTACCGGCTCCGCCCGCCGCGCCGCGTCCAGCCGGGCCACCCGCGCATCGTGATCGGCCCGGGTCGCCTCATGCGCCGCCCGCCGGGCCAGCGCATCGGCCACGCGAACGGCCAGCTCGGCCGCGCGGCTCTCCCGCTGCGCCGTCCCCTGGGCCACCGTCAGCCGCCGGGCCGTCACGGCCAGCGCCTCGTGGTTCACGTCCATGGCCCCGGCCAGCTCGGCGCCGATCTCCTTGAGCCGGGTCGCCCGGTCGGCCCGGCCCAGCCCGAGCAGGTCCGCGCGCTGCGCCGCGTCCAGCCCGGCCGCCTCGGCCGCCGCGGCGGCCGCCGTGCCGATCTGGGCCTGGGCCTGCGCCCTGGCCGCCGACGCCTCCCGGCGGCGCCGCTCCAGCTCGGCGGTGATCCGGTCGTACAGCTCGGTCCCGAACAGCCGGGTCAGCAGCCGCCGCCGCTCGTCGTCATCGCTGCGCAGGAACTTGGCGAACTCGCCCTGCGGCAGCAGCATGACCTGCGTGAACTGCTCCCGGCTGAGCCCGATGGCCTCGGTGACCAGCTCGCCGACCTCGGCCTTGTTCGACGACAGGCTGACCCAGCGGCCATCCTCCTGCCGCTGCAAGTGGACCTGCATGGCCTGCTGGGTGAACCCGCCGCCGCGCTTCTTCGGCCGCTCGTACTCGGGCACGCGGTGGATCAGGTACCGGTCGCCCCGGACCGAGAACTCCAGGGTCACCGACGGCTCCGCGGCCGGGTCGGCGAAGTCCGAGTGCAGCCGGTCCCGGCCCGACCCCTCCCCCGACAGCCCGCCGTAGAGCGCGAACGTGATCGCGTCCAGGATGGTCGTCTTGCCGCCGCCGGTCGGCCCCTCGAGCAGGAACAGGCCGCTGCTGGCCAGCCGCCCGAAGTCGATCCGCTGCGGCGCGGCGTACGGCCCGATGGCCGTCAGCTCCAGGACGTGCAGTCGCATCAGGCCACCGCCTCGGCCGCCTCGGCCCGGCCGGCCGCCTCGACCGCGTCGGCCAGCACCTGCCGCTCGGCCGGCTCGGGCGGGCCGCCGCCCGCGTACTCCACGAACAGCCCGCAGATCTCCACCGGGTCGGTGGCCCGGGCCAGCCGGCTCAGGTCCGCCTCCGGCGCGACCAGGCCGCCCTCGGGCTGGAAGTCGAGCGCGATGGTGTGCGGCCACTTCTCCCGCAGTCGCTCCATGGGCGCCGCCGGCCGCACCGAGTCGGTGAGCACCGCCTTGACCCAGGCCCCGGCCAGGCCGGCCAGGTCCCCGTCGGCCCGGGCCAGCAGCTCGTCCAGGGTCCCGCGCACCTCGCGCAGCGGCCGCGGCACGGGCGTGGCCAGCGGGGTGACCAGCACCTCGCCGCCGGGCCCGATGTCCACCAGGGACACCGACTTGCGGTGATCGTACTCGGAGAACGAGAACGCCAGCGGCGAGCCGCAGTAGCGCACCGTCGCGCCCGGCCCGCCCGCCCGAGCCCGCGCCCGAGCGCTCGTCCGAGCCCGCGCCCGAGCCCGCGCCGACCCGCTGCTGGCCGTGCAGGTGCCCCAGCGCCACGTAGCAGGCGCCGCCGAACACCGCGGCCCGGGCATGCGCCACCCCGCCGACCCGGATGTCCCGCTCCGACTCACAGCTTGCCGGGCCACCGCTTGCCGGGTCACCGCTTGCCGGGTCACCGCCCTGGGCGCCGGTGACGAACGCGTGGGCCGCGATCACCACCCGGCCGATCCCGCGCGCCGCGGCGTCGGCGTGGATCAGCGTCGCCGCGGCGGCCAGCACCGACTCGTGTGACCGCTCCGCGCCCAGCTCCGCCATGACCGCGTCGGGCAGCAGGTAGGGGATGCCGTAGACGGCCAGCTCGCCGGCGCCGTCGGTCAGCACCAGCGGCCGGGCCAGGTCGGCCGGCGAGGTCCGCAGGTGGATGCCCGCCGCCTCGCTCAGGCCCGAGCCGAAGCCCAGCCGTACCGCCGAGTCGTGGTTCCCGCTGATGATGAGCATCGGGACGCCGGCCCTGGCGAACGCCGTCAGCGTCCGGTCCAGCAGCCGCACCGCGTCCACCGGCGGCACCGCCCGGTCGTACACGTCCCCGGCCACCACGACCGCGTCCACCTGCTGGCTGACCGCCTCCGCGAGCAGCCAGTCCAGGAACACGGCCTGGGGGGCCAGCAGGCTCTCGCCGTGCAGGGCCCGGCCCAGATGCCAGTCCGAGGTGTGCAGCAGTCTCATCGGCGCTCATCATGCCCATCGAGTCGGACAGTTCCGGCGCATCCGCGCGGCGTGTCGGCCGACTTTCCCGGGCCGCCGGGCCTGCTTCGCGCCCCCGACTCCTGAGAGACTGTCCGGCATGCAGACCCTGGTTGCCGATCACCCGCTCGTCGCGCACAAGCTCACCGCGCTGCGGGACATCCAGACGGAGACCCCGACCTTCCGCCGGCTGGCCGACGAGCTGGTGACCCTGCTGGCCTACGAGGCCACCCGGCACGTGCGGGTCGAGCCCGCCACCGTGCAGACCCCGGTGGGCCCGGCCGAGGGGGTCAAGCTGGCCAAGCCCGTGCCGCTCATCGTGCCCGTGCTACGGGCCGGGGTGGGCATGCTGGACGGCATGACCCGGCTGCTGCCCAATGCCGACGTCGGGTTCATTGGCATGGCCAGGGACGAGGAAACCCTGCTGCCGACGACGTACGCGGCCAGGCTGCCCGATGAGCTAGCCGGCCGCGAAGTGTTCGTCCTCGATCCCATGCTGGCCACCGGCGGGACGCTGCAGGCCGCCATCGAGCTGCTCGCGGTTCGCGGCGCCGGGGCCGTCACGGCCGTCTGCCTGCTGGCCGCCCCCGAGGGCATCGCCCGGATGGAGCGGGCCTTTCCCACCGACACGCCGATCGCCGTCCGGGTGGTCACCGCGGCCGTGGACCGGGAACTGAACGAGCAGGGCTACATCGTCCCCGGTCTCGGCGACGCCGGCGACCGCCTGTTCGGCGAGATCTGAGTGAATACACGGGAGGGCAGCGTGCGGGTGTTCAGCAGCCTGGCCGAGTTCACCGCGGCCAAGGGCGAGCAGCTCGGCTACAGCGACTGGCACGAGGTGACGCAGGAGCAGGTCAACACGTTCGCCGACGCCACCGGCGACCACCAGTGGATCCACGTGGACGCCGAGCGCGCGGCCGCCGGGCCGTTCGGGACCACCATCGCGCACGGCTTCCTGACGCTGGCCATGCTGCCCGTGCTGACCCACGAGATCTACCGCGTCGAGCACCTGACCATGGCCGTGAACTACGGCCTGGACCGGGTCCGGTTCCCCGCCCCGGTGCCCGTCGGCGCGCGGATCCGGGCCGGCGCCACGCTGCGCGACGTCAAGGAGACCAGCCTGGGCCAGCTCTGCTACAGCCGGGTCATCGTCGAGGTCGAGGGCCAGAGCAAGGCGGCCTGCGTCGCGGACACGGTCACCCTCCTGGTCGGATAGCGGGTCGGATAGCGGGTGGGCTAGATTCCCGCTGGATGCCAGACCGTCTTGATTTCCATGAACATAAGTAGCCTGCGCGTGCCCGGGTCCGCCGACCAGTCGTCGTCACCGCCGCGGAAAACCCGCTTGAGGTTGCCCGCCGCCAGTCGCTCGAGCTCGGCCGCCGTGTCGGTGTCACCGCCGGCGCCGGTCACGTCGATGGCGTCGACGTCCATGTGCCCGGCCAGCACCGGGGCCAGCTCGGCCTGGTCGCCGGTGAGGATGTTGACCACCCCGCCCGGCACGTCGGAGGTGGCCAGCACCTCGGCCAGCGTGATGGCCGGCAGCGGGTGGGCCTGGCTGGCCGCCAGCACCGCGGTGTTGCCCGTCGCGATGACCGGCGCCAGCACGCTGACCAGCCCGAGCAGGCTCGGGGCGGCCGGGGCCAGGATGGCTACCACGCCGGTCGGCTCCGGCGTGCTGACGTTCAGGTACGGGCCGGCCACCTGGTTCGGCGAGCCGGCCACCTGGGCCACCTTGTCCGGCCAGCCCGCGTACCAGACCCAGCGATCGATGGCCGCGCTGACCTGGGCCTTGGCGGCGGCCTGGCTCACGCCCTCGGCCGCGGACACCTCGGCGGCGAACTGGGCGGCCCGGCCCTCCAGCACCTCGGCCACCCGGTAGAGGACCTGGCCGCGGTTGTAGGCCGTGGCGCCGGACCAGCCGCTGAACGCGCCGCGGGCCGCCTTGACCGCGTCCCGCGCGTCCTTGCGCGAGCCCTGCGCGGCGAAGGCCAGCAGCCCGGCGCGAGGGCCGTGCACCGGGTAGGACCGGCCCGACTCCGAGCGCGGGAAGGCGCCGCCGATGAACAGCTTGTAGGTCTTGCGCACGGCCAGCCGCTCGTCAGGCATCTAGGTACGCGGCCAGCCCGTGCCGGCCGCCCTCCCGTCCGTATCCAGACTCCCGGTAGCCGCCGAACGGGCTCGCGGGGTCGAACTTGTTGAACGTGTTGGCCCAGACCACGCCGGCCCGCAGCCGCCGGGACAGCCACAGGATCCGGCTGCCCTTGTCGGTCCAGATGCCCGCGGACAGGCCGTACGGGGTGTTGTTGGCCTTGGCCACGGCCTCCTCCGGGGTGCGGAAGGTCAGCACCGACAGCACCGGGCCGAAGATCTCCTCGCGGGCGATGCGGTGCGACTGGCTGACCCCGGTGAAGATGGTGGGCGGGAACCAGAACCCGCGCTCGGGCAGCTCGCACGGCGGCGACCAGCGCTCGGCGCCCTCCTGCTCGCCCGAGTCAGACAGCTCGCGGATCTTGTCCAGCTGAGCACGGGAGTTGATCGCGCCGATGTCGGTGTTCTTGTCCAGCGGGTCGCCCAGCCGCAGCGTCTGCACCCGGCGGCGCAGCCGGTCCAGCACCGGCTCGGCCACCGACTCCTGGACCAGCAGCCGCGAGCCCGCGCAGCAGACGTGGCCCTGGTTGAAGAAGATGCCGCCGACGATCCCCTCCACGGCCTGGTCCACCGGCGCGTCGTCGAACACGATGTTGGCCGCCTTGCCGCCCAGCTCCAGCGTCAGCTTCTTCCCGGTGCCGGCCACCATGCGGGCGATCGCCTTGCCCACCTCGGTGGAGCCGGTGAACGCCACCTTGCGCACGCCGGGGTGGGCGACCAGCGCCGCGCCCGCGGCGCCGTCCCCGGTCAGCACGTTGACCACGCCGGGCGGCAGGCCCGCCTGCTGGCAGACCTCGGCCAGCAGGAGCGCGGTCAGCGGCGTGGTCTCGGCCGGCTTGAGCACGCAGGTGTTGCCCGCGGCCAGCGCGGGCGCCAGCTTCCAGGCCGCCATCAGCAGCGGGAAGTTCCACGGGATGACCTGCCCGGCCACGCCCAGCGGCCGCGGCGCCGGGCCCAGCCCGGCGTACTCCAGCTTGTCCGCCCAGCCCGCGTAGTAGAAGAAGTGCGCGGCGGCCAGCGGCACGTCGACGTCCCGCGACTCGCGGATCGGCTTGCCGTTGTCCAGGCTCTCCAGCACGGCGAACTCGCGGGCCCGCTCCTGGATGATCCGCGCGATGCGGTACAGGTACTTGGCCCGCTCCCGGCCCGGCATCGGCCGCCACACCTGCTCGTAGGCCGTGGTCGCGGCGGCCACCGCCCGGTCCACGTCGGCCTGGCCCGCCTCGGCCACCTGGGCCAGCGGCTCCTCGGTGGCCGGGTTGACCGTCGCGAACTGCCGCCCGTCGGCGGCCGGGGTGAACTCGCCGCCGATGAACAGCCCGTTCTCCGGGGCGATGCGGACCACGTCGGTGGCCTGCGGCGCCGGGGCGTAGGCCCAGTCGGCGATGTCCTCCAGGGCTCGCGTCACTCCTGGTCTCCTAGTCGATGGTGAAGTAGTCGGGGCCCGCGTACTGCCCGGTGAGCAGCTTGCTGCGCTGCATGAGCAGGTCGTTGAGCAGGCTCGAGGCGCCGATCCGGAACCGGTCCGGGGTCAGCCAGCGCGGCCCCGCCGTCTCGTTGACCAGCACCAGGTAGCGGATCGCGTCCTTGGCCGTCCGGATGCCGCCCGCCACCTTCACCCCGACCTGGCGGCCGGCCGCCAGCTCGTAGTCGCGGACCGCCGACAGCATCACCTGCGCCACCGGCGGCGTGGACGCCGGGCTGACCTTGCCCGTCGACGTCTTGATGAAGTCCGCGCCGGCCAGCATGGCCAGCCAGGATGCCCGGACCACGTTGTCCAGCGTGGCCAGCTCGCCGGTCTCCAGGATCACCTTCAGGTGGGCCGGGCCGCAGGCCTCGCGCACCGCCTGGATCTCGGAGAACACCTGGCCGTACCGCCCGGACAGGAAGGCCCCGCGGTCGATGACCATGTCCACCTCGTCGGCGCCCGCGGCCACCGCGTCCCTGGTGTCGGCCAGCTTGACCGCCAGCGACGCCCGCCCGGACGGGAACGCCGTGGCCACCGAGGCCACCACCACCGGACTGCCCCGGACCTCGCGCTTGGCCACCTCGACCAGGTCCGGGTACACGCAGACCGCTGCCACCGCCGGGACGGCCGGGTCCTGCGGGTCGGGCCGCCGGGCCTTGGCCGACATCGCCGCGACCTTGCCCGGCGTGTCCGCGCCCTCCAGCGTGGTCAGGTCCACCATCGCGATGGCCAGGTCCAGGGCGGCCATCTTGGCGTCGTTCTTGATGGACCGGGTGGCCAGCGCGGCTACCCGGTCCCGCACGCCCACTTCGTCCACGCCGGGCAGGCCGTGCAACAGCTGCCTGAGCGCCACGTCGGACGTGGCCACGTCGGCGACGGCGCCGGTCCACCGCCCGGCGGCGGGCTGAGTTACCGAGTCAATCCCCACGCCATGACGCTACCCCGTGCCACTAGCGCTGGCACCCGTGCGCCGGCCAGCTGCTGTCTGCAGGCCGGGAAGGCCCTTAGCGGCTCAGGCGCCGGTAACGGTGCAGGGATAGCGGGAAGAAGACGGCGATGAGCAGCACCGGCCAGGCAATGGCCATCGCGACCGCGTTGTCGGTGATCCAGGAGGGGTTTGCCCCCATCGGATCCCCGAAGAGCTGGCGGGCCGCTGAGACGGTTGACGACAGCGGGTTCCACAGGGCGATGGCGCCGAGCCATGCGGGCATGGTGGAGATGGCGACGAATGGGTTCCCGAGGAATCCGATGGGAAACTCGAGAGTCCTGACCGCCGTGACGGCTTCGGGGTTGGGATAGAACCTCAGGCCCAGGTAGACCCCGATCCACAGGAAGGCGAATCGCAGCAGCAAGAGCAGGCCGAGCGCGCCGAGGGCGCGGGCGGCGCCGCGGTGCGGATGCCAGCCCACCAGCAGGCCGCAGCCGGCCAGCACCGCCAGTGCCACCGCCGAGCTGAGCATGTCCGCGGCGGCGCGGCCGGTGATGACGGCCGAGGTCGCCATGGGCATCGACCGGAACCGGTCGGTGATCCCGCGCGCCGCGTCGGCGCTGACGGCGGTCAGGGTGGCGCCGATCCCGAACACCATGGTCATGGCGAACATGCCGGGCATCAGGAAGTCGCGGTAGTCGCCGCCGCCGGGCACGATCATGGCTCCGCCGAGCAGGTAGCCGAACATCAGCACGATCATGACCGGGAACAGCAGGTTGCTGGCGAGCACCGGGCCCGGCTGGCGCACCCAGTGGGCCAGGTCGCGGCGGGTTACGACCCAGGTGTCCATGATCGCCCAGCCCAGCCGGGACGCGATTGCCTGCGGGATCACTGGCGGGGCAGTCACGATGTGCTCACCTCGGCGGGCTGGCCGGACAGGTTGCCTGCGGTGTCGCCGGGTGACGCTTGCGGGCTGGTCAGATGCAGGAACGCTTCGTCCAGGGTGGGCCGGCGCACGGTGATGTCCTCGACCCTGATGTTCTCGTCCTGCAGGCAGCGGATGATCTCGGTCAGGGCGGCGAGGCGGTCGGTGACCGGCACGCTGACTTTCCGGCCGTCGTGATCGAGGCTCACATCGACGCCAAGCCGGGCCTGCAGGAGCGCGGCCACGGCCGGCACGTCATCGGCGTCGTGCAGCACGACATCGATCCGGTCCCCGCCGGTCAGTGACTTCAGTTCATCCGGGCTGCCCACGGCGACGGCACGGCCGGCCGCGATCACGGTGATGGCGTCGGCCAGCTGATCGGCCTCCTCCAGGTATTGCGTGGTGAGCAGCACCGTGGTGCCGGCGGAGGCCAGCGCGCGGATCGTCTGCCAGACCTCGTTGCGGCCATGCGGATCGAGCCCGGTAGTGGGCTCGTCGAGGAACAGCACTCGCGGGGCCACGATGAAGCTCGCAGCCAGGTCAAGCCTGCGACGCATGCCGCCCGAATACTGCCCGACGGCCTGGCCGCCGGCCTCGGCCAGGCCGAACTGGCCGAGTAGTTCCTCAGCCCGGCGCCGCGCCGCGGCTGCGGTCAGGTGGTACAGGCGCCCGAACATGACCAGGTTCTGGCGGGCGGAGAGGATCTCGTCCACGGCGGCGTTCTGCCCGGCGAGCCCGATGCGAGCACGCACCTGGGCAGGCTGGCGGATCACGCTGAACCCGGCGACCTCGGCCCGCCCGGAATCGGGACGAAGCAGGGTGGCAAGGGCCCGGACAGCGGTTGTCTTGCCTGCCCCGTTGGGCCCGAGCAGGCCGTAGATGGCGCCTTCCGGCACAGTCAGGTCGAATCCGTCAAGCGCCCTCCTCTTGCCGTAACGCTTGCTCAGGCCCTCGCAGACGATGGCGGGGGTGTCCATCAGCGGACCTCAACTCTCTACACTGTAGGGAATTTTTATAACTGTACGCTGTAGGGAGTTCTACGGCAAGGACGGACCGGGACATGCCCACCGAGTACAGCGGGAGCGGAGACCCCCAGCGCACCATCGACCTGCTCTGGGGGGTGCACCGCCGCCGCCGGGGGCCCCGGCCCAGCCTGAGCGGCGAGCAGGTGGTGACCACGGCGACCCGGATCGCCGATCAGGAAGGGCTCGGCCGGCTGTCCATGCGCCGGCTCGCCGACGAGCTGGGCATCACCGCCATGTCCCTCTACGGCTACGTCCCCAGCAAGGCCGAGCTACTTGACGTCATGGCCGACCGCGCTTACGCCGAGATCACCTTCCGCGGCAGCCCGGCCGCGCCGTGGCAGGAGAAGCTCACCGCGCTCGCCGGACAGCACTGGGATCTCCTGCTGGCTCACCCGTGGCTCCTGCAGATCGCCGCCAGCCGGCCGCTCCTCGGCCCTGGCGTGACGGCCTTTTATGACGCCGAGCTCGCCGCCGTGGACGGGCTCGGCCTCACCGGCATCGACATGGACCTCATCGTCAGCCTCCTGGACGACTACGTCCGCGGCGCCGCCCGGGGCGCCGTCGAGGCAGCCCAGGCCCAGGCCCACACCGGCGTCTCTGACCAGCAGTGGTGGCAGACCTACGGTCCCCTGCTGGCCGAGGTCCTCGACCCGGCCCGCTTCCCCACAGCCGTCCGGGTCGGCGCAGCCGCCGGAGCGGAGTACGGTGCCGCCCACGACCCGGCCCGCTCCTTCAAGTTCGGCCTGCGGCGCGTCATCGACGGCATCGAGGCCTTCATGCCCGAAGCCTCTACCTGAGGCGATCACCGAGACACCACCTGAAGGCGGGCGGACGGCCGCGAGCGCGGGCGCCAGCCCGAGTGCCATGATGCGGTATCCCCGCGTAGGCTGGCGGGCCACTGGGTCAGACTGACGAGCTGGGCCGGAGCCCGGCGGTCAGCCCTGAGGCAGAGGACTTGACGTGGCCACCGGTGACCTGCCCGAAGATGGAGACGCCCGTGTCGCTGGCCAGGCGCTCCCGCCCGGCCGACGACACTTTGCCCAGAAGGTCCATCAACTGGTGGCCTGGGTCACCGACGCACCGATGGCCGGCGCTGGCCGCACCTGGATGGCGCTGTCCGCTGCGCACGCGCAGACCGGCCTGGTCCCCGTTCTGCTGGTGCAGGCCCGTTCGAGCACCGAGCCCGAGGCCGGGGAGCGGCCAGAGTTCGGTTTCTACCGTCCAGCCGACGTTGGCTTCATGGACCAGATGTCTGCTCTGACCATCCTCGCGGATGCCTGGAATGACGCCGACGACGATCCCTACCTGGCCGCCGAGCGTGCTCCCTTTGGCCCGCGGTTCCCCGGCCTAGCCCCCGCCGAGACGATGCACCTGCCCCAGGCGCGGCTGGAACAGGCCGTCTCCGCACTGCCACCGGCTTATCTCGGGCTGGTCGCCGCCAACCGTCCAGCGGACGTTCCAGCGAGGGTGGGCTGGAGTGTGTTCGGCGCGGACTGGCCCGGCGGCCGCGATGCACGTGCGCTGGAGATCGGCACGGTACTGCGGTCGTGGGAAACGCGGTTCGGGGCACGGCTGCTGCAGATCGGCTCTGACGCCATACTCCGGGTGCTGGTCGAGCGACCGCCACGCACTGTCGAGCGCGCCCAGCAGGTCGCCGCCGAGCATCTCGCCTTCGCCGACGAGTGCAATCAGAGATCGGGGTATACCGTGGCCGAGCTTGGCGCGGTGCTGGTGGACGCGCCGATCTGGAGCTTCTGGTGGGACTGACCGTCCGCGCGGCCCTGCGGGCCGAGGCCGAGGGGCTCGCGGCCGCGGTGGCCAGCGAGCCCCCCGCCGCGTTCGCCCGCCCGAGCCCGTGCCCGCCCTGGACCGTGGGCGACCTGCTGTACCACGTCCGGACCGGCGTGGCCCGCCTCAGCCACATGCTGGCCGAGCCCGAACCAACCGCGGACGCCGAGGGCCTCGTGACGGCGGCCGGCTACTTCAGCCCCGATCACCGCTTCTCCCCGGCCACCAACGCCGACCGCGTCGCCTCCGCCCAGCACGGCGCGGCGGGCCTGCCCGCTGAGGCCATGGCCGCTGACTTTGAGCGGGCCTGGCTCGAGGCCCGGGCCGCGGTCCAGGCCGCCCCGCCGGACCGGGTGGTCCGGACCCGCCACGGCGACCTGATGCTGCTCGCCGACTTCTTGCGCACCCGCGTGGTCGAGCTGGCCGTGCATGGCCTGGACCTGGCCATCGGCCTGGACCGCGACCCCTGGCTGACTCCCGAAGCGGCCAGCGTCGTAGCGGACCTGGTGCTCCCGGACGGATCGGCAACCGGTCTGCGCCAGCGCCTAGCGTGGGACCACGCCACCTTGATCGCCAAGGTCACGGGCCGCCAGTCCCTGACCCCAGCCGAGTCCGAGGTCATCCAGGCCGAGCACATCCACTGGCTAGCCCTCGGCTAACGCCAAGGGCCCTGAAGGCCGCCGGGCGCTGGCGACGCTAGCCGAGGGCGAGGCTCTCATCCTCGAACTCGGCCACCAGGCGAAGCCGTCCGCCCAGTGCGGCCACATAGGCTGCCAGAGTGGTGCGGGTCGCCTGCTCGGCTCCGTGCTCGATCGCGGACACGCGGCGCTGGCTGACGCCCATCCGGTGGGCTACCTCTGTCTGAGTCAGCCCGCGACGCTTACGGATTTCCGCCAGGCGGTAGGCATACACCTGCGCCAGCAAGCGCTGTGCCCGCTGCTCGCTCTCCGCGATTTGCTCGTCGGTCAGGAGCTCGCGCTGAACGTCATCCCAGCTGTGGTAACTGGTCACAGCCCCGCCTCCTTCAGGTACGTCGCATAGCGCTGCTCAGCCAGCGGAATTGCCTCGTTGTACCAGCGCTTCCACTGCCCGGCCTTATCCCCGGCCACCAGAAGTACGGCTCGCCGACGCGGATCGAATACGAAGAGGATGCGTACCTCGGCCGATCCGGAAGCCCCCGGTCGCAGTTCCTTGAGGTTGTGCAGCGATGAATGAGCCACGCGGTCGGCCAGGGGCCGCCCGAGGCCGGGCCCTACGACACGGAGCACGGTTAGCGCATCGGAAATAGCCATCAAGGTCGCCAGGTCCGTCTGCCTCAGCCGGTGCAGCCAGTCGCGGACCCTCAGCGACCATGAGTAACTCGTACATCGAGCCTCCCAGAACCTAAGCATTCTAGCACGCAGACGTTCTGGGCCCAGGCCCGAAACGTTAGGTCACGGGCGGCCGGGTGATCTAGGCTGAGCTGGCCGGAGAGGTGGTGACGCGGGCGGCGCGGGCGGTGGCGAAGCCGGGTTTGATGACCGTGTTGATCAGGCGGAGGCGCTCGTCGAAGGGCGCGAACGCGCTCTTCATGGCGTTAAGGGTCAGCCACTCGATGTCGCCCCAGCCGTAGCCGAAGGCCTCGGCCAGCGCGTGGAACTCTGACGACAGGGTGACCCCGCTCATCAGCCGGTTGTCGGTGTTCACGGTGACCCGGAACAGCAGCTCGCGCAGCAGCCCGATGGGGTGGTCCTTGATCGAGGCCACGGCGCCGGTCTGGACGTTGGAGGTGGGGCACATCTCCAGCGGGATGCGGCGGTCGCGGACGTAGCTGGCCAGGCGGCCGAGCATGGCGTTGCCGTCGCGGGGCACGGAGATGTCGTCGATGATGCGGACGCCGTGGCCGAGGCGGTCGGCGCCGCACCACTGGAGGGCCTCCCAGATCGACGGCAGGCCGAAGCCCTCGCCGGCGTGGATGGTGATGTGGAAGTTCTCCCTGGCGACGTACTGGAAGGCGTCGAGGTGGCGGCTGGGCGGGCTGCCGGCCTCGGCGCCGGCGATGTCGAAGCCGACCACGCCGGCGTCGCGGTGGCGCACGGCCAGCTCGGCGATCTCCAGCGACCTGGCAGCGGTCCGCATGGCGGTGAGCAGGGCGTAGACGGTGATGGGGGGGCCGGCACCGGGTTGGCTAGCACTGCCGCGCCGGAAGCCCTCGAGCACGGCCTCGACGACCTGGTCGAGGCTGAGGCCGCGGGACAGGTGCAGCTCGGGCGCGAACCGGACCTCGGCGTAGACGACCCCGTCGGCGGCCAGGTCCCTGGCGCACTCGGCGGCCACCCGCAGCAGGGCCTCCCTGGTCTGCATGACGCCGACGGTGTGCTGGAAGGCCTCTAGGTACAGCTCGAGCGAGCCGCGCTGGGCGACCTGGCCCATCCAGGCGGCCAGCTCGCCGGCGTCGGAGGTGGGCAGGCCGCGGTAGCCGGTCTCGGCGGCCAGCTCGACGATCGTGGCCGGGCGCAGCCCGCCGTCCAGGTGGTCGTGCAGCAGGACCTTGGGCACCCGGCGGATCTCGGCCAGCGTTGGCGTCATGGCAGCCATTGTCCCAGACGAGGACACCTGCACCATGAGTCAGCTCCGTATCAGGACCGTATCGGGACCGATGTCTCAGGAGCCGATCCGCTCCAGCACGGCGGGCTGGGGCTCGGGGGGCCGGGGGCCGATCTGGATGCCGCCGTCGAGGGCCTCCAGGGCCCGGCCGAACCGGGCCTCGTCGTCGGCGCGCAGCTCGAGCAGGGGCTGCCCGGCGGTGACCTGGTCGCCGGGCTTGGCCAGGCAGATGACCCCGGCCGAGGCGCTCACGGCGTCCTCCTTGCGGGCCCGGCCGGCGCCCAGCCGCCAGGCGGCCACGCCGACGGCAAGCGCGTCAAGGCCCCGCAGGTACCCGGAGTCGGCGGCCTCCACGATGGTGCGCTGCGGCGCGACCGGGAGCGGCGCGGCGGGGTCGCCGCCCTGGGCAGCGATCATCTCCTGATACCTGGCCAGGGCCCGGCCGTCGGCCAGCGCGGCGGCGGGGTCGGCCTCGATCCCGGCCAGGGCGAGCATCTCGCGGGCCAGGGCCAGGGTGACCTCGACCAGGTCGGCGGGGCCCTCGCCGCGCAGGGTCGCGACCGACTCCTCGACCTCGAGCGCGTTGCCGGCGGTCCGGCCCAGCGGAGTGTCCATCCTGGTCAGCAGCGCGCTGGTGCGCACGCCCGCGGCGGTGCCCAGCTCGACCATGGTCCGGGCCAGCTCCCTGGCGGCGTCGATCTGCTTCATGAACGCGCCGCTGCCGACCTTCACGTCCAGGACCAGCGCGCTGGTGCCCTCGGCGATCTTCTTGGACATGATCGAGCTGGCGATCAGCGGGATGGACTCCACGGTCCCGGTGACGTCGCGCAGCGCGTACAGGCGGCGGTCCGCCGGGGCCAGCCCTGGTCCCGGCGGCGCAGATGACGCACCCGGTGGTGCGCAGCACGGACACGATCTCGGCGTTGTCGAGCTGGGCCCGCCAGCCGGGGATGGACTCCAGCTTGTCCAGGGTGCCGCCGGTGTGACCGAGGCCGCGGCCGGATAGCTGGGGCACGGCGGCGCCGCAGCTGGCCACCAGCGGGGCGAGGATCAGCGAGACCTTGTCACCGACCCCGCCGGTGGAGTGCTTGTCGACGGTGGGGGCAGCCACGGCGCTGAGGTCGAGCCGCTCCCCCGAGGCGATCATCGCGGAGGTCCAGGTCCGCAGCTCGGCGGGGTCCAGGCCGCGGAAGAAGATCGCCATCAGCAGGGCGGACATCTGCTCATCGGCGATCTGGCCGCCGGTGTAGGCGGCCATGAGCCAGTCGATGTCGGGGCCGGCCAGCCGCCCGCCGTCGCGCTTGGCCCGGATCAGGTCCACGACATCAGGCATCCGGGGCCTCCTGGTCCTCGGCCGGGCCGTCCTCGGCCGGGCTGTCCTCGGCCGGGCCGTCCTCGCGCCGGGCGCTCAGGTCGCCGCCGGTGAACGCGCCCGGCAGCAGCTCGCCCAGCGGCCGCGGGCCGCCGTCCGCGTCCAGCAGCAGGCCGGGCCCGCCCGCCTCGAGCAGCAGCTGGCGGCACCGGCCGCAGGGCACCAGCGGCGCCCCGTCGCCGGCCACCACGCTGACCGCCACGAGCCGGTCCGCACCCGCCGCATGCAGGGCCGACACGAGCCCGCACTCGGCGCACAGCGTCAGCCCGAACGAGGCGTTCTCGACGTTGCACCCGGTGACCAGCGTCCCGTCCGGCGCCAGCCCGGCCGCGCCGACGCGCAGCCGGGAGTACGGGGCGTAGGCCCGCCCGGCCACCGCGGTGGCGGCGGCGCGCAGCGCTGACCAGTCAAACTCGGTCGATCCGATCATGGAACCTCCGCGGTCGCGGCACGAGCCCGGCGGCTCGACCTGCGGGTCTCAATTGTGCAACAGGGCACCTCAGTCAAGGCTTCCTTCTTTCCCCTGGCTTCGGTCGCCGTTACCCTTCGGGCATCCCTTGGGGGGATTGAAACCGGGCGCGGCCGTCCTGGTCGAGGGCGGCGGCTGGATCCGGCTTTCTCTGGGCAGCCAGGCTGCCATTGACTTAGGAGGTATCGGTGAAGGCGACCCTTAGGACCGCAGCCGCCGTCAGCGCTGTCGCGCTGCTCGCGGCCTGTGGTTCCAGCACCTCTGCCCCGGGTTCCGGCTCGAGCAGTAGCAGCAGCGCACCCAGTTCCTCGTCGAGCACCGCGGCCGCCGCGGGCAAGTTCCTTGGCTGCATGGTGACCGACACCGGCGGCATCGACGACCGGTCGTTCAACGCCTCGTCCTGGCAGGGCATGCAGGAAGCGGCTAAGGCCAACTCGAACGTGCAGGTGACCTACCTTCAGTCGTCCTCCGGCAGCGACTACACGCCGAATATCAACCAGTTCATCCAGAAGAAGTGCGGCATCATCGTCACGGTCGGATTCCTGATGGGCGGAAACACTCAGACGGCGGCCAAGGCGAACCCGAATCAGAAGTTCGCGATCGTCGACTTCAGCTACTCCCCGGCGGTCAAGAACATCGACGCGCTGGTCTTCAACACCGTCCAGGACGGCTTCCTGGGCGGCTACCTCGCGGCCGGCATGTCCAAGACGGGCAAGGTGGCCACCTTCGGCGGGCAGAAGCTGCCGACGGTGACCATCTACATGGACGGCTACTGGGACGGCGTGCAGTACTACAACAAGCAGCACCACACGCACGTCGCGGTGCTCGGCTGGAACGAGAAGACCCAGAACGGCAGCTTCACCGGTGACTTCACCAACCAGACCAAGGGCCAGACGCTGACCCAGACGTTCATCAGCGACGGCGCCGACGTGATCTTCCCGGTGGCCGGGAACGTGGGCCTGGGCGCCGCCAAGGCGGTCCAGAACGCGAACGCCGCGGCCGGCTCGCAGAAGGTCAACATGCTCTGGGTGGACACCGACGGCTGCATCAGCGCCGCGCAGTACTGCAAGTACTTCATCTCCAGCGTGACCAAGGGCATCCAGGCGTCGGTCAAGGCGGCGGTGCTGTCCGCGGCCAACGGCACCTTCAAGGGCGGCAACTACATCGGCACCCTGGCCAACGGCGGGGTCGTGCTCTCGCCATTCCACGACTTCTCCAAGCAGGTGCCCACGTCCTTGCAGTCCGAGCTGAACACGATCAAGCAGCAGATCATCAGCGGCAAGATCAAGCCGGCCACCAAGAGCCCGGTCTAGTCCGCAGCAGCGCAGCCATGACCGGCCAGGGCGGCCCGAGTGCCGCCCTGGCCGGCGGCCGTCTGGATCAGCGAGCCGGCGACACTTAGCCTGGGCAACGGGTCGGAGGGAGGAGCGGTGCGGCTCGAACTGCGGGGCATTACCAAGCGATACGGCGCCCTCGTGGCCAACGACGAGATCAGCCTGGACGTCGAGCCCGGCCAGATCCACGCGCTGCTCGGGGAGAACGGCGCGGGCAAGACCACGCTGATGAATGTCCTGTACGGACTGACCCAGCCCGACGAGGGCGAGATCCTGGCCGACGGCGAGCCGGTCACGCTGCGCTCGCCCAAGGACGCCATCGCCGCCGGCTTCGGCATGGTCCACCAGCACTTCATGCTGGTGCCGGTCTTCACCGTCGCGGAGAACGTCACCCTCGGCGAGGAGCGGACCCGTCGGCTGCGCCTGCCAGACCGGATCGGCCGGATCCGGCTGCCCAGCCTGCCGAGCGTGCCCAACCCGCTGGGCCTGCTGGACCACCGGCTCCATGCGCCGCGAGGTCAGGGAGCTGTCGGAGACCTACGGGCTGCGGGTGGACCCGGACGCCCGCGTCGAGGAGCTGCCGGTCGGGGTGCAGCAGCGGGTCGAGATCATCAAGGCGCTGGTGCGCCAGGCCAACGTGCTCATCCTGGACGAGCCGACCTCGGTGCTCACGCCGGGCGAGACCGAAGAGCTGTTCACGATCATGCGCCAGCTCAAGGCGGGCGGGCGGTCGATCATCTTCATCTCGCACAAGCTCAAGGAAGTCCAGGCGATTGCCGACGTCATCACCGTCATCCGGCGCGGCAAGGTGGTCGGCCAGCGGCCGCCGACGGCCTCGGACGAGGAGCTGGCCGCGCTGATGGTCGGCCGGCAGGTGGCCCTGCGGGTCAGCAAGACGCCGGCCAAGCCGGGTGACGTAGTCCTGGAGGTCAGCGACCTCCGGGTCGATGACGAGCGCGGGCAGCACGCGGTGGACGGGGTGTCGTTCCAGGTCCGGGCAGGTGAGATCCTGGGCATCGCGGGGGTGCAGGGCAACGGGCAGACCGAGCTGTGCGAGGCCCTGATGGGCCTGCTGCCCGCCGCCGGGGGGTCGGTCCGCCTGGACGGGCGGGAGATCACCACGCACAGCCCGCGCCAGCGCATCCGGGACGGCATCGGCTATGTCCCGGAGGACCGGCAGGCCGACGGACTGGTGGCCACGTTCTCGGTGGCCGACAACATGATCCTCGACGTGTTCGACCGCCCGCCCTACGCCCGGGGCATCGCGCTGAACCTGGCCGCGGCGCAGGAGAACGCCACGGCCAGGGTGGCCCAGTTCGACGTGCGCACCACCTCGGTGGAGACCCCGGTGGGCACGCTGTCCGGCGGCAACCAGCAGAAGGTGATCCTGGCCCGTGAGCTGGGCCGCGACGTGCGGGTGCTGGTGGCCAGCCAGCCGACCCGCGGCCTCGACGTCGGCTCCATCGAGTTCGTGCACAAGCGGATCATCGAGGAGCGCGACAAGGGCGTCGCCGTGCTCATCATCTCGGCCGAGCTGGACGAGGTGTACGCGCTGGCCGACCGGATCGCGGTGATGTACGAGGGCCGGATCACCGGCTTCCGCCCGCCGACGGTCCCGGTCGAGGAGCTGGGCATGCTGATGGCTGGCGCGGGCGCGCAGGATGGCGCGGCCCCGGCCGAGGCCGAGATCGTCCCGGTGCAGGAGAGCGCGGTCCCGGACGGCGAGGCGGACAAGGCCGGGGAGATGTCCGGCGATGAGTCAGCCGGGGAGCCATCATGAGCGAGGAGCCACCACCCCAGCCGCCGACCACCCCGGAGGAGGAACCAGCGACCGCTCCCGATCCGGCGGCCCTGGACCTCACAGGGGGCAGCCCGGACGTCGCCGTCGCCACGCCCGGCGAGCGCACCCGGCAGCCGTTCGGGCGGATCCTGGTCCAGTCGATCGTGGAGGGCAACTCCGTCGTCGTGACGGTCCTGGCCATCATCGTGGCCATCGTGGTCGGCGGCCTGCTGATCGCCTTCACCGATCCGGTCGTGCTCAGCGCGTGGGGCAAGTTCTTCTCTGATCCCGGCAATGCCATCGCCCAGGCGTGGGACTCCGCGGCGGGCGCCTACGTGGCGATGTTCGAGGGCTCGATCTTCAACCCGCACACGGTCAGCGCGATCTTCCAGCAGAAGTCGCTGGGAACCGCGTTCAGCGACGGCACGGTCAGCCAGGTCTTCAACCCGATCTCCGAGACGGCGGTGAACGCCACGCCGCTGATCTTCGCCGGGCTCTCCGTGGCGCTGGCGTTCCGGGCCGGGCTGTTCAACATCGGCGCGCAGAGCCAGTTCATCGGCGGCGCCATCCTGTGCACCTGGCTCGGCTTCGGGGTCAGCCTGCCGCCGTTCATCCACGTCGTGGTCTGCGTGCTCGGCGCCGCCGTAGGCGGCGCGGTACTGGGCTGGCTGGTCGGTGCGCTGAAGGCGTACACCGGGGCGCACGAGGTGATCGTAACGATCATGCTCAACTACGTGATGGCGTACTTCCTGTCCTGGATCCTGGGCACCTCGGTGATGCAGCGGCCGGGCCGGTCGGACCTGATCAGCCCGGTCATCGCCGGCGACGCGCACCTGCCGCTGCTGCTCGGCTCGCACCTGCGGGTCAACGCCAGCTTCCTGCTCGCCCTGGCCTGCGCCATCGGGGTGTGGTGGCTGCTGAGCCGCAGCACGATCGGGTTCGAGTTCCGCAGCGTCGGGGCCAACCCGAACGCGGCACGCAGCGCCGGCATGAGCGTGTCCCGGTCCTGGATCTGGGTCATGCTGATCGCCGGCGGGCTGGCCGGGCTGGCCTCCACGGCAGTCATCCAGGGCACCGACTTCACGCTGACCTTCCAGAGCTACGGGACCTACGGCATCGACGCGATCACGGTGGCGCTGCTGGGCCGGGCCCGGCCGCTGGGCGTAGTGCTCGCTGCGCTGCTGTTCGGCGCCCTGCACGCCGGCGGTATCGCGATGCAGGCCAACACGAACACGCCGCTGACGATCACCACGGTGATCCAGTCCCTGGTCGTGCTGTTCGTCGCGGCGCCGCCGCTGGTGCGGGCCATCTTCCGGCTGCACAAGGCGACCGCCCGCGGCGCCGGCCAGTCTCTCGCCAGGGGGTGGAACGGGTGACAACGCTGGCCAGGCCCGGCCTCTCGCTGCGGTCGCTGCGCGTGGAACGCCGGTACATCGCCGCTGTCGCGTGCCTGCTGTTCGGCCTGATCGACATCCTCGGCTTCGGCATGTACGCCAAGCACGGCGACGCCACGTTCGCGTTCTCGCAGGAGTTCGCGAAGGTCACGGTGCCCAACCTCAGCCTGCCGGCCGCCACGACGGCTTACGCCTGCGGGGCGGTCTCGATCGCCATTGGCCTGCTGCGGGCGGTCGTGCCCCTGGGCAAGGTGGCCAAGCGCGTCTGCATCGGCGTCGTCCTGTTCGCGTTCATCGTGGCGCTGCTGTGCTGGGCTGAGGCCGGGCAGTCGTTCCCGCTGAGCATCATCAACCTGCTGGAGGGCACGCTCGCCTCCTCCATCCCGCTGATCCTCGGCGCGCTGGCCGGCGCGATGTGCGAGCGGTCCGGCGTGATCAACATCGCGATCGAGGGCCAGCTGCTGTTCGGCGCGTTCGCCGCCGCCGTCGCGACCAGCTTCTTCGGCTTCCTGTGGCTTGGCCTGATCCTCGGCTCGGTGGCCGGCGCCCTGCTCGGCTCGCTGCTGGCGGTGTTCGCGATCCGCTACCTGGTGGACCAGGTGGTGCTCGGAGTGGTGCTCAACGTGTTCGCGGCGGGGCTCACCGGCTTCCTGTATGACCGCGCCCTGGTCCCCTACCAGAACACGCTCAACTCCCCCTCCACCTACCTGCCGCTGAAGATCCCGCTGCTGGGCGACATACCGATCATCGGGCCGGTCTTCTTCGACTCGACGATCTTCCTGTACATCACCTACGCGGCGCTGATCCTGGTCCAGGTCGCCCTGTTCAGCACCCGCTGGGGGCTGCGGGTCCGCGCCGTCGGCGAGCATCCGATGGCGGCCGACACGGTCGGCATCCGGGTGCTCGGCACCCGGTACGCCGCAGTGATCATGGGCGGCCTGATCGCCGGCATCGGCGGCGCCTACCTGACCATCGGATCATCGGGAAACTTCGCGCCCAATATCTCCTCGGGCTACGGCTACATCGCCCTGGCGGCGCTGATCTTCGGCCGGTGGACCCCGCTCGGCGCCCTGGCCGCGGCACTGCTGTTCGGCTTCACCACCGAGCTGTCCTCGGTACTGTCGACCGTCAACGTCCCGATCCCGTCGAACATCCTGCTGATGGCCCCGTACGTCGCGACGATCATCGCGGTGGCAGGCCTGGTCGGCCGGGTCCGGGCGCCCGCCGCCGACGGAAGGCCCTACATCAAGTCATGAGCCGAGCAGGCACGAGGCGAGCGGGCACGAGGCGAGCGGGCACGAGGCGAGCGGGGAACACATCTTGACCGACGATCCATACACGGTCGCGGCGGCCAGCGCCGCCGCGCTGGCGCAGCTGTCCGGCTACCGCGCGCACGACGCCGCCGTCGTCCTCGGCTCGGGGTGGCGGCCTGCGGCCGACGCGCTGGGCACCCCCGACGCCGAGATCGCCCTGACCGACCTGGGCGGCTTCACGGCGACCACGGTGCCGGGACACGTCCCGATGGTGCGGTCGGTGCAGGTCGGCCCGCTGCGGGTGCTGGTCTTCCTGGGCCGCACGCACCTGTACGAGGGGCATGGCGTCAGCGCGGTGGTGCACGGAGTGCGGACGGCGGTCGCGGCGGGCTGCCGGGTGGTCGTGCTGACCAACGCCTCGGGCGGCATCCGGGCCGGGCTGCAGCCGGGCCAGCCGGTGCTGATCAGCGATCAGCTGAACCTGACCACGCGGTCCCCGCTGGCCGGCCCGCCGCCGCCCGAGGGTTACCCCGGCCGGTTCACGGACCTGTCTGACCTGTACGCGGCGCGGCTGCGGGCGATCGCCCGGGCGGCCGACCCGGACCTGGCCGAGGGCGTCTACGCCTGCCTGCCGGGCCCGCACTACGAGACCCCGGCCGAGATCCGGATGCTGCGGACCTGCGGCGCCGACCTGGTCGGCATGTCGACCGCGCTGGAGGCCATCGCGGCCCGGCACCTGGGCGCGGAGGTACTGGGCATCTCGCTGGTCACCAACATCGCCGCGGGGCTGTCCGATCAGCCGCTGGACCACGCCGACGTGCTGGCCACCGGCCAGGCGGCGGCGGCCCGGATGGGCGCGCTGCTGGCCCGGATCCTGCCCCAGCTCACCGCCGCGTCGCAGGCCGGCTGAGGTGGTCAGCCCCGAGCTGCGGTCCCGGGTGACCGCGTGGATCGCCGACGACCCGGACGAGCGGGACCGGCGGGAGCTGACCGAACTGCTGAACGCCGAAGGGGCCGGGGCCGACGAGGCCGGAGCCGAGCTGGCCGACCGGTTCGGCGGACGGCTGGAGTTCGGCACCGCCGGGCTGCGCGGCGCCGTGGCCGCCGGGCCCAACCGGATGAACCGCGCCGTGGTGCGGGCCACCACCGCCGCGCTGGCCGGCTGGCTGCTGGGCCGCGACGAGGGGCTGGCCCGCGACCGGGGCGTGGTCATCGGCTGCGATGCCCGGCACCGCAGCGAGGAGTTCGCCGAGGAGGCGGCCCGGGTGCTGGCCGGGGCCGGCATCCCCGTCTGGCGGCTGCCATCCCGGCAGCCCACGCCACTGCTCGCGTTCGCCATCCGGCGGCTGGGCACCGCCGCGGGCATCATGATCACCGCGAGCCACAACCCGCCCGCTGACAACGGCTACAAGCTGTACCTGGGCGACGGGGCGCAGATCGTGCCGCCCGCCGACGTGGAGATCGAGGCGGCCATCGCCGCCATCGGCCCGCTAGCGGCGGTACCGGTGGCCGATCCCGGCAGCCCGCTGATCCGCCTGCTCGGCGACGAGGTGGCCCGCGACTACCTGGACGCGCTGTGCGCCATCTCGCCCGCCCCGCCCGGCGCGGCCTGGCTGCGGTTCGTCTACACCCCGCTGCACGGGGTGGCGGGCGGGCTGGCCCTGCGCGCGTTCGAGCAGGCCGGCTTCGCCGAGCCTGACGTGGTCAGCGCGCAGGCCGAGCCCGACCCCGACTTCCCGACGGTCGCCTTCCCCAACCCCGAGGAGCCGGGCGCCCTGGACCTGGCCCTGGCCCAGGCCCGGCGGATCGACGCCGACCTGGTGATCGCCAACGACCCCGACGGCGACCGGCTGGCCGTGGCCGCCCCCGACCGGGCCGCGCCGGGCGGCTGGCGGACGCTGACCGGGGACCAGGTCGGGGCGCTGCTGGGCTGCTACCTGCTGGACCGGTTCCCGGCCCCGCCGGCCGGGCCGGACGACCGGCTGCTGGCGACCACGATCGTGTCCTCGACGCTGCTGTCGCGCATCGTGGCCTCGGCCGGCGCCCGCTACGCCGAGACCCTGACCGGCTTCAAGTGGATCGTCCGGGCGGGCGAGTCGCAGCCGGACGCCCGCTTCATCCTGGGCTACGAGGAGGCGCTCGGCTACGCGGTGGCTGACGTGGTCCGTGACAAGGACGGCATCGGGGCCGCGCTGGCCATCCTCGGCCTGGCGGCCAGGGCCCGGTCGGGCGGCGAGTCGCTGCTGGAGGTGTACGACGCGCTGGAGGCCGCGCACGGGGTTCACCTGACCGCCCAGGTCACGGTGCCCTCCACCGCCCCGGCCGACGTCACCGCGCGGCTGCGGGCGGCCGCGCCGACGTTCCTGGGCGGCCAGGCGGTGACCTCGGTCAGCGACCTGACTGGCGGCAAGGGCGGCCTGCCGTCGGCCGACGTGCTGACCTACCGGCTGGCCGGGGCGCGGGTGGTGATCCGGCCGAGCGGCACCGAGCCGAAGATCAAGGCCTACCTGGAGATCGTGGAGCCGCTGGCGGGCGGCCGCCTGAGCGAGGCCCGGCGCCGGGCCACGGCCCGCCTGGACCCGCTCCGCGAGGCCGTCACCCGCCTCCTCACCGAGTAGCCCCACGGAGTAGCCCCACGTAGCCCGGAGTAGCCACAGGGAGTAGCCACACTGAGTAGCCAGGGGCAGCCGGTCACCCCGCCGGGGCGATTGCCCGCAGCGGGGCCGGGGTGGCAAGCTCGGCTTATGAGCAGTCCCATTGAAGACCCGGCCTGCGCGGTCGCCCATGGCGCCGCGCCCGAGCCCGTCAGCGACAAGGTGCTCGTGGCCGTGTTCGGCACCCCGGTGGCCGGGTTCCTGCTCCGCTACGCCGCCGACGCCGGCTACCAGGCCGTGCTGGTGGAGCCCGACCCCGACAGAGCCGCGGCCGCCAAGGCTGACGGGCTGACCCTGGCCGACAGCGTGGACGGCTTCCCGGCCGGGGCCGCGGATGTGGTGGTGACCGATCATCACCGGCCCGAGCTGGGCGTCATGCTGCGCGACGCGCTGGCCAGCGACGCCCGGTGGGTGGGCATCATGGGCAACCCGCGGCACGAGGGGCCGCACGTCGCCGCGCTCACCGAGCTGGGCGTGCCGCCCGAGGAGATCAGCCGGGTGCACCGGCCGATCGGCATCAACATCGGCTCGCGCACCCCGGCCGAGATCGCGATCTCGACCCTCGCCGGGCTGATCGCCGACCGCAACGGCAAGCCGGGAGGGTTCGCATTCTGAGCGCTGACCCAGCCAGTAATCCTGGCGAGCGCACGCCGCTGGCCCGCAAGCTCGGCGTCGGGGAGGACGACGAGGTCGCGCTGATCGGCGCGCCGGACGGCTTCTACGACCTGCTGGGCGACTTGCCGGAGATCGCCTCGCTGCACACCGACCTGGCCGACGACGCCCGCTACGACGTGATCGTCGCGTTCGTGACGGCGCGGGCCGAGCTGGAGGCCGAGCTGCCCCGGCTGCGCGCGGTCATGGCCCCGGCCTGCGGGCTGTGGATCGCCTGGCCCAAGCGGGCGTCCAGGGTGCCCACCGACATGAGCGACGACGCGGTCAGGGAGATCGCGCTGCCCACCGGCCTGGTGGACAACAAGGTGTGCGCCATCGACTCGACGTGGACGGCGCTGCGCCTGGTCATCCGCCGGGAGAACCGCTAGCCGACGGGCCGGGCCACCGCTAGCGCAGCAGTTGCTCGCCTTCGAATTTGCCGAGATCCTCGCGGTACAACTCCAGGCCGACGCCGTTGGGGTCGCGGAAGTACATGCTGTTGTCCGCGCCGCGGTCGGGTCCGAGGTAGTCGATGCCCGCCTGCTCAAGGCGCTTCTTGGCCGCCTCGAACTGGTCGGCGGTGACCGAGATGGCCAGGTGCTGGACGCCGCCGATGGTCTCCTGCCAGGCGGGGTGCTCGTAGCCGGGGAAGTCGAAGAAGCCGAGCAGGTTGTGGTTGCCGATGTCGAAGAAGAAGTGGTTGGACCCGGCGTAGTCCCGGTTCTCCACCAGCTCGACCAGCGGGAAGCCGAGCATCTCCTGGTAGAACTTGATCGTCTCCTCGGTGTCCTTGCAGATCAGCGCCAGGTGGTGCACGCCGCTGACGGTGCTGGCCGGCCGGTCGGCCAGCGGCCTCAGGTACCTCTCGCGCAGTTCGGCCCGGCGTGCGCGGACCCTGGCCAGTTCCTCGCCCTGTGGCTGTGCCATGTCTGTCTCCTCAGCGTTGCCGGACCGGTCGGCGGGCCGGGTGCCGGCGGGCTGGGCCCGCTGGTACCCGGTCCCAGTCCCCAGTCTCCCCTACCGGGCAACTCGCGCCTACCGGCTCCCCGCCGCGTGCAGGATGTCCTCGGGGGCCACGGTGCGGTGCCGCAGCGCCCAGCCGCGGAAGCCGCGTGAGGCCTGCTCCAGCTCAGCGGGCGGCACGGCGATCACCGGACACGAGGCGTGGGCCACGCAGTACCGGGCCACGCGGCCGCCGATCATCCGCTCGAGGGGGCCGCGGCGGCCGGCGCCGACCACGATCAGGTCGCCCGGCTCGCAGGCCGCGGTGACCAGGACGGGCCCGGTCTCGCCGCGCAGCACGGCGGTCCGCATGACGATGTCGTCGGGCTGGCCGCCGAAGGCCAGGTCGATGGTCTCGGTGAGCCGCTCGACCGCCGCCGCGCGCCAGGTCTCGCGCAGGTAAGCGGACGGACAGCGGCGGTCGGCCAGATCGCCGCCTGGGGGCACCCAGGCCAGCACGGGGATGAGCAACGCACCCCGGACCTGAGCTACCTCCGCCGCGTACCGCAGCGCCCGCAGGCTGCCCGGTGATCCGCTAACTCCCGTGATGACCCGCCGAACGCCCGACACCGTCCCGCTCCCTTCAGGAAACATTTGCCTGCTACCCAGCTCACCACCTAGCTAACTCCGCGCAGGCCAGCGGCGCCACGTGCTCACGAACCCCTAGCGGTTTCGGTCCCGCATCATGCGGAATACATGCACGCCATCCGCCCTGGCTTGACAGCTCATATCTTTTAAGAGCTACTATCACTTCAGTGAGACAGTCAGATAAGAGTTGATCTCGAAAGAAGGTGACTCCATGAATACCGTCAGCCCGCGACGCTGGTGGGCCCTGGGGGCGCTGGCGGTGAGCGTGCTCGTGGTCGCGCTGGACCTGTTCGTGCTCACCCTGGCCCTGCCGACGCTGTCGGCCGACCTGCACGCCTCCACCAGCGACCTGCAGTGGTTCGTGGACGCCTACAGCCTGGTGCTGGCGGCGGCGCTGCTGCCCGCGGGCCTGCTCGGCGACCGGATCGGCCGCAAGAAGCTGCTGACCGGGGCGCTGGTCCTGTTCGGCATGGCCTCGCTGGCCTGCGCCTACTCCACCTCGACCGGCGAGCTCATCGCGGCGCGCGCGGCCCTGGGCCTGGCCGCCGCGGCCATCCTGCCGCTCTCGCTGGCCGTGCTGCCGGTGCTGTTCACCCCGGCCGAGCGGCCGCGGGCGATCGCGATCGTGGGCGGGGCCACGTTCCTGGGCTACCCGGTCGGGCCGATCCTCGGCGGCTGGCTGCTGGACCACTTCTGGTGGGGCTCGGTGTTCCTGATCAACGTCCCGGTCGTGGTGATCGCGGTCATCGCGGTGACCTGGCTGATGCCCGAGACGCGGGCCGAGCGCCCGCCGGGCCTGGACCTGCCGGGCATCCTGATCTCCAGCGCCGGGCTGGCCGGGCTCACCTACGGGGTCATCCGGGCCGGGCAGGACGGCTGGTCGGACACCATCGCCATCGCCACCATGGTGGCCGGGGCGCTGGCACTGGGGGCATTCGTGGCCTGGGAGCGGGCGGTGAGCCGGCGTCCGGGCGGCCAGCCGCTGGTGGACCTGTCGCTGTTCCGCTCGGCCGGGTTCACCTGGGGCACGGCCCTGTCGACGATGGTCCAGTTCGCGCTGTTCGGGATCACGTTCGCGATGCCGCAGTTCTTCCTGGAGGTCCGCGGGCTCGACTCGCTGGCCAGCGGGGTGCGGATGCTGCCGCTGATCGGCGGGCTGGCGCTGGGCCTGGGCGTCGGGCAGCGGCTCCAGACGCCGCGCAAGGGCCCGGACGGCGAGCCCTCGCGCGCGCCGGTGGCCGGGACCAAGACGCTGGCCAGCGCCGGGTTCGCGATCATGGCCGTGGCGCTGGCCGTGGGCACGGGCACGCGCGCGGGCAGCGGCACCGGCTTCGTCTCGGCCTGGTTCGCGACGGCCGGCGTCGGCCTGGGCATCGCGCTGCCCACGGCCATGAACGCGGCGCTCGGGGCGCTGACCCCCGAGCGCAGCGGGTCCGGCTCGGCGCTGATGACGGCACTGCGCCAGGTGGGCGCGGCCATCGGGGTGGCCGTGCTCGGCACGGTGCTGAACTCGGTCTACCGGGGCCACCTGAACCTGACCGGGCTGCCACGGGCGGCGGCCAGCGCGGCCCACGCCAGCGTGGCGGGCGGCTTGCAGGTCGCTCACCAGCTGGGCTCGCTGTCGCTGCTGGCCCAGGTGCGCGCCGCCTACGCCAGCGGGCTGGACGTGATGCTCTGGGTCTGCGCCGCCATCGCGCTGGCCGCCGCGCTGCTGGCCCTGCTGTTCCTGCCCCGCCAGGCGGCGCTGGCCGACGCGGCCGGGCCGGCTGGCCCGGCGGGCCCGGCGGGAGGCGCCGAGAGCGGGCAGGCGGCAGGCATACCCGAGGCTGCCGGGGCAGAATGACCCCTATGAACGACGACGCGCCGGCCGGCCCGCCCGCCGGCCTCCGCGAGCGGAAGAAGGCCAGGACGCGTGCTGCCATCCGGGAGCACGCGCTCCGGCTGTTCCGCGAGCACGGGTACGGCGCGACCACCGTGGAGCAGATCGCCGCGGCGGCCGACGTCTCGCCCGCGACGTTCTTCCGCTACTTCCCGACCAAGGAAGACGTCGTGCTCCAGGACGACCTGGACATCCTCACCCTGGAGGCGCTGAACGCCCAGTCGCGGGACCTGAGCCCGATCGCCGCCATGCGGGGGGCGGCCGCCAGCGCCTACGCCGCGATGACCGAGCAGGACCTGGAGCGACTGGCCGAGACGACGCGGCTGACCTTCTCGGTACCCGAGGTGCGGGCCCGGGCCGTTGACGAGCTCACCCGGACCATCGAGCAGATCGGCGGCGCGATGGCGGTACGGGCGGGCCGTGAGCCGGACGACTTCGCCGCGCGGATCATCGCCGGCGCGCTGATCGGGGTCATCATGGCGGCCACCATCCCCTGGGCCGCGGACAATGACCTCGACGTAGGCGAGATGTTCGCGCGCATCGACGCGGGCCTGGCCCAGCTCGAGAACGGCCTCTCGCTCTGATACCGGAATGTTGCGCGTTCAACTATCGTTGACGCTTGCGGTAAGCATGAATGAGGTCGCGCCGCCAACCTGCCAGGAGGTAGTCATGCCAGCGGTCACCGTCGAGGACATCCTGCTGTTGCCGAGAATCGAGGAGCCCGACGCCGCCGTGGCTCAGGACCGCCCGGTGCGCAGCGTGACCACCGCCCCGTCCGGGTTCGAGGGCGAGGGCTTCCCGGTCCGGCGCGCGTTCGCCGGGGTGGACCTGGCCGCGCTTGACCCGTTCATCCACATGGACCAGATGGGCGAGGTCGACTACGCGCCGGGCGAGCCCAAGGGCACGGCCTGGCACCCGCACCGCGGCTTCGAGACCGTGACCTACATCATCGACGGCGTGTTCCGGCACCAGGACTCCAACGGCGGCGGCGGCCTGATCACCAACGGCGACACGCAGTGGATGACCGCGGGCGGCGGGATCCTGCACATCGAGGAGCCGCCGGAGGAGCTGGTGACCAGCGGCGGGCTGTTCCACGGCTTCCAGCTCTGGGTCAACCTGCCGGCCCGGCTCAAGATGGCCCCGCCGCGCTACCAGGACATCCGGGCCGGCCAGGTGGCCCTGCTCAGCTCGCCGGACGGCGGGTCGCTGGTCCGCGTGATCGCGGGCGACGTGGCCGGGCACGCCGGCCCCGGCGTCACGCACACGCCGATCTCCCTGCTGCACGCGACCATCGAGCCCGGCGCCCAGCTGCGGCTGCCCTGGCGGGCCGACTTCAACGCGCTCGGCTACGTGCTGGCCGGCTCGGGCACGGTGGGCCAGGAGCAGCGGCCGGTGCACACCGGCCAGCTGATCGTGTTCGGCCCCGGTGACGTGCTGACCTTCGGCGCGCAGCGCCACATGGACGGCCCCGGCGACAAGCTGGACATCCTGGTGCTGGGCGGCCAGCCGATCCGTGAGCCGGTGGCGGCCTACGGGCCGTTCGTGATGAACACCAGGGCCGAGCTGGCCCAGGCGTTCGAGGACTTCCAGGCCGGCCGCCTGGGCTCCATCCCGGCCCAGAAGGCCGATATCCCCGCCGAGCCGCACCCCGGCCACGACGTGCTCTAAGCCCCATCCCCGTCGGCAGTTCGGATCGTCCGGTCTCCGGACCGGGTAATCCGAACTGCTCATGGGTTGCGTGGTCCTGTGTGATGGACGGTGCGGGCGAGGGTGGTCAGCGGGACGGCGGCGGGGCCGGCCAGGCGGCGCAGCGCGCCGCGCACCACCTCGGGGTCGCTGGTGGTCCAGAACGGCGGCAGCGACGCCCGCAGGAAGTCGCCGTACCGGGCCGTGGCCAGCCGCGGGTCGAGCACGGCCACCACGCCCTTGTCGGACATCGTGCGCAGCAGCCGGCCGGCCCCCTGGGCCAGCAGCAGCGCCGCGTGCGAGGCGGCCACGGTCATGAACCCGTTGCCGCCCCTGGCCGCCACGGTGCGCTGGCGGGCCGAGGCCAGCGGGTCGTCCGGGCGCGGGAACGGGATCCGGTCGATGACGACGAGCTGAAGTGACCGGCCCGGCACGTCCACGCCCTGCCACAGCGAGATGGTGCCGAACAGGCAGGTCTCCTCGTCCTCCGCGAACTTGCTGACCAGCAGCGACGTGCTGTCCTCGCCCTGGCAGAGCAGCGGGAAGCCAAGGGTCTCGCGCAGCTCGGCGCTAGCCTGCCGGGCCGCGCGCATGGACGAGAACAGGCCCAGGGTCCGGCCGCCGGCCGCGCGGATCAGCTCGCGCAGCTCGGTGAGGTAGGCCTCGGGCAGCCCGTCGCGGCCGGGCTGGGGCAGGTGCCGCGCCATGTACAGGATCCCGCTGCGCGGGTGGTCGAACGGCGAGCCGACGTCCAGCCCGGTCCAGTCCAGCGGGTGCGGCTCGGCCTCCTCGTCCCCGTCTTTGCTCGGCTCGGCTTTCTTGCTCTCCCGGGCGCCGGCCGTCTCGCTGGTCAGCGGCAGGCCCCACTGCCGGGCCAGCGGCTCGAAGGAGCCGCCCAGGGCCAGCGTGGCCGAGGTCAGCGCCACCGTGCGCTGCCCGAACAGCCGGGCCGCGAGCAGACCGCCGACCTGGAGCGGCGCCACCCGGAGCGACACCGGGCGCGAGGAGTCGTCCGGCGGCCGGTCCAGCCACACCACGTCCGGCCGGCTCGCGATGTCCGACCCGAACGCCTTCAGCATCTCGGCCGCCGCTCCCGACAGCTCGTCCAGCGAGGCCGCCGCTGCCTTGGCCGCTGACACCCGGTCAACGTCCTGGTCGCCGCCGCTGGCCGTCGACCTGAGCTGGGCCGCGCAGCCCCCGGCGGCGTCGCGGACCGAGGCCAGCGCCACGCCCAGCTCCTGGGCCAGGAAGTCCAGCCGCCCGGCCGGGATATCGGTGACGGCCCGCTCCAGTCCCGCGCCCGCGTCACGCAGCGCGCCGGTCAGCTTCTCGTCCACCAGCTTGCCGCAGCGCCGGGCCGCCGCCTCGATGCCGACCGCGGACAGCTCGGCCGAGGCGACCGAGGTCACCCGGTCGACCAGCTCGTGGGCCTCGTCGATGACCACGACGTCGTGCTCGGGCAGCACGTCGAAGCTCTCGATGGCGTCGATGGCCAGCAGGGCGTGGTTGGTCACCACGACGTCGGCGTGCCCGGCCAGGTCACGGGCCCGCTCGGCGTAGCAGCGCGAGCCGAACGGGCAGCGCTGCACGCCGACGCACTCCTGGGCGCTGACCGACACCTGGCGCCACGCCCGGTCGTCCACGCCGGGGACCAGCTCATCGCGGTCCCCGGTCTGGGTGTCCGCGGCCCATTCGTGCAGCCGCTTGACCTGCCGGCCGATGGCCGAGGTCTGGCCGGGGTCGAACAGGGTGTCCTCGGGGTCGGCCGGCGCATCGCCCTTGGCCCGCAGCAGGCACAGGTAGTTGCGCCGGCCCTTGAGGATCGCGAACACCGGCTCGCGGCCGAGCTCGTCGCTCAGCGCGGTGGCCAGCCGGGGCAGGTCCCGGTCGATGAGCTGGCGCTGGAGCGCGATCGTCGCGGTGGACACCACCACCGTGGTGTCCTGCTCGAGGGCGTGCCGGATCGCGGGGACCAGGTAGGCCAGCGACTTGCCGGTGCCGGTTCCGGCCTGGACGGCCAGGTGCTGCCCGGTCTCCATGGCCCGGCCGACCGCCTCGGCCATCCGCACCTGTCCCGGCCGCTCCGCGCCGCCGATCCCGGCCACGGCGGCGGCGAGCAGCTCGCTGATGCCGGGCAGTTCATCCCGGCCGGCCGAATCGAGCCGGCGCGGCCGCGCGTCGGAGGTCGGAGCCTGAGCGGAGGGCACCCCTGCACGCTATCGCTCCGCACTGACGGCCACGAACGGTCCGGGCCGGCACTACGCCAACCGCGAGTCCCGGCTGACGGCGGCGCGGGCGAGTGCCAGGCTGGGCCGGTGTCCGATCTCCATGTCCTGGTGCCCGCACCCGTGCTCGGCCCGGCCAGCTGGCAGCCGGTCGCGGATGAGCTGACCGCCGGCGGGGCCCGCGTGATCGTGCCAGAACTGGCCGGCTTCACCGACGGCGGCCCGCCCTACGCGCCGCGGCTGGTCCAGCGGTGCACCGGGCAGATAGCGGCGGCCCTGGCCGCCGGCCCGGGCGCGGACCGGGTGGTGCTGGTCGTGCACTCGGGGGCCGGGCCGTTCGCCGCGCAGCTCGCATCCGCCGCCCCGGCCACCCCGGCCGGGGTGGCGGTGGTCTTCGCCGATGCCGGCCTGCCCGCCATCGACGGGCCGACCCCGGTCGTGGACGGCGGCTTCCTGCCCTACCTGCGCCAGCTCGCGCGCGACGGCGTGGTGCCGCCCTGGCCGCAGTGGTTCCCTGAGGCCGACCCGGCCGAGCTCTACCCCAGCGAGATCGCCCGCGCGGCCGTGCTGAGCGATGCCCGGCCGGTGCCGCTGTCGTTTTTCGAAGAACAACTGCCCGCTGCCCCCGCGCCGGCCCACGCCCGGTACCTGCTGTTCTCCGAGGGCTACGGCCCCGAGGCCGAGGCGGCCAGGAAGCGGGGCTGGCCCGTGGCCGAGCTGCCGGGCAGCCACCTGCACATGCTGGTCGATCCTGGGGCGGTGGCGGCCGCGCTGGTCAGCTGGTGACGTCGGCCGTGCTGAACCGGGCCCAGGCGATCGCGGCGAAGATGACCGCGTAGATCCCGAACGACAGCAGGCCCTGCCCGATCTCGCCCCAGGCCACCGGCGAGCGGAGCAGCCCGTCGAACGACAGCCACCAGTGCGTGGGCAGGAACGGGTGCACGACCGAGAACTGCGGCACGTTGTCGGCCACCTCGCTGCCGATCGTGATGACCAGGATGGCGGAGATGGCCGCGATGGCGTGCTCGGTGAACGTGGAGACGGCCAGGCCGATCGCGGCCAGCGCGCCCATGCCGGCCGCCACGTACAGGGCGACCAGGAGCAGCCGCACCAGCCCGTCAGCCAGCGGCACGGTACTGCCCGACAGCAGGGTCACCGGCCCGATCGGGAAGGCCGCGGCACCGACCGCCAGCGAGACCAGGGCGATCAGCAGGCTGCAAACCAGGCAATAACAAAGGAGCCCGGTGTACTTGACGGCCAGCAGCCGGGTCCGGCCCGCCGGGACGGTGAGCAGGTAGCGCAGCGTGCCGTGCCCGGCCTCGCCGGCCACGCTGTCGCCGGACACCACGGCCACCGCGAGCGGCAGCACGAGCGTGAGCATGACGGTCAGGGCCAGGAAGGCCAGGAACACCCCGTTGCCGGCGACCTGGTCGAGGAAGGGCGGGCCCTGGCCACCCGAGCTGGGCCGGCCAGCCGCAGCGCGATCCCGACCAGCACCGGGATCGCGGCCAGCACGGCGAGCAGGATCAGGTTGCGCCAGCGCAGGAAGATCAGGCGCAGCTCGGAGCGCAGCAGCCGCAGCCAGGCCACGGCCGGGGCGGGCCGGCGCTCCGGCGGCCGGGGCGACGCCGCCCGGGGCGGGGCCGGCAGCTCAGCCGTTGACATCGAAGCCCTCCCCGGTGAGCTCCACGAACAGGTCTTCCAGGCTGGGCCGCTGGGTGTCCAGCCCGGCCACCCGGACCCCGCCGTAGACCAGCGCGGCGTTGATGTCCTCCGGGGCCTGGTCGCCGAGCCGGGCGCTGACCTGGTCGGTCGCGGTCTGGATGTCGGCCAGCCCGAGGTCGCCGAGCACCTTGGCCGCCAGCGCGGTGTCGGCGGTGCGGATCCTGATCCCGGCCGCGCCCCCGCCGCGCAGCTCGTCCAGCGTGCCCTCGAAGACGAGCTGGCCGGCCCGCATGACGCCGACATGCGAGCAGATCTGCTCGACCTCGGCCAGCAGGTGCGAGGAGACGAACACGGTCGTGCCGTCGGCGGCGATCTGCCGGATCAGCCCGCGCACCTCCCTGGTGCCCTGGGGGTCCAGGCCGTTGGTGGGCTCGTCCAGGATCATCAGGTCGCGGTGGCGGAGCAGGCCCGCGGCGATGGCCAGCCGCTGCTTCATGCCCAGCGAGTAGGCGCGGTAGTGCTTAGCCGCCGCCGCGGTCAGGCCGACCCGCTCCAGGGCCTCGCCGATGCGGGCGTCGGCCGTCCGCGGGTTCACGGTCCGGTCGGCGGCGTCCATCCGGGCCAGGTTGGCCCGGCCGGACAGGAACGAGTAGAAGGCCGGCCCTTCGACCAGCGAGCCCACCCGGGGCAGCACGTCGTTGGCGCCGTCCGGCATGCCGACGTCGAGCAGCTGATGGCGGCCGCTGGTCGGCTGCACCAGGCCGAGCAGCATCCGGATGGTGGTGGTCTTGCCCGACCCGTTGGGGCCGAGGAAGCCGTACACCGAGCCGTGCGGCACGGCCAGGCTGAGGTTGTCCACGGCCAGCTGGCCGCTGCGGAAGCGCTTGGTCAGGCCGCGGGTGGCGATGGCCAGGCCGCCGGCCGGCTCGGGACCTACCTCGGCCAGGGGCTCGGCCGCGGGCTCGGCGCGAGCCTCGGCCGGGGGCTGGGCGAGGGGCTCGGGCCGGGGCTGGGCGGGCGGCTCCGCCTGCGGCTCGGCGCGGGCGGACCAGCGCAGCTCGGCCTCGCGCCGGGCGTCTTGCGCCTGGTCGGCCTCGGCTCCGCCGGTGGCAGGACCGAAGCTGATCTCGTCTGGCTGGGAGGGGTGCGGCGGACTCACTTGAGGGTGGCGGCGTCGGCGTAGAGCACGGAGGGCTGGACGGCGCCCGCCAGCACCGCGCCCTTGCTGGTGATCAGGATGTCGAGCAGGCTGGTCCGCAGCAGGCGTCCGCTGCCCCACGCGCCATGCACCGGCGTGGCCGCGTTCAGCAGCGGCCCGAGCGCCGTCGGGCCGCTGCCCACGGCGTCCAGGGCGCCCTGCTGCTGCAGGGCCCGGCCGACCGGGGTCGAGCCATCAGTGATGACGACAGTCTTGGTACCGGCCGAGGCCTTGATGCTGACCGGGTTCTTGCCGCCACTCGCGGAGACGTAGGTCACGTGCGTCCCGGCCGAGCCAACGTGGGAGAACTCCCGGAAGGTGCCGGTGGCCGCGGGCGGCGCCACGACCAGGACCGACAGCCAGCCCTGGCCCATGACCCGGGGCGCGGGGGCGTTCACGAAACCCCCGCCGTTCGCGAACGACCCGCCGCTCAGCGGCGCGTAGCCGGACCAGCCGCCATGGGGGCCGAGCAGCGCGGCCGGGCCGAACGGGCCGGCCAGCGGCCCGGTGGGCACGCTGACCTTCTTGACCTTGGCCCCCGACGGCGGGGTGAACGAGAAGTTGGACGACGCCGGGCGGCCGAGCGACAGCGCGGTGAACCCGATCTGGAACGCCGGGCTGGCTGACCCGCGGGCGAAGACCTGGAGCCGGAGCGGGAAGTGCCGGGCGGCATCGATGGCGATCTGGATGCGGCTGACCAGTGAGCGGCTGTCCTTGGGCGCGAGGGAGATCTGGTAGGCGGCCTGCCCGGCCACCATCACGTTGCGCTGCACCGACACGGTCGTGGTCGGGCCGAGCGCGGCCAGGATCTGGCGCGCAGCCTGCTGGGGGGTCGGCGCCTGGACGGCGGGCCGGTGCTTGAGCGGCCGGACCAGGGCGGGCGCCTTGGGCGGCGTGACGGTCCGCGTCTTGCCGTTGGGCATGGTGATGCGCACCTTGCCGTCGGGCAGCTTCGTCACCTTGAGCGGATGGGACCAGAAGAAGGCGTGGGCCGCGGGCGCCTTCACGCACTTCTCGGCCGGCTTAGCCTGGCCGCTGACCGCGCGGAGCATGCACAGCCGGCCCCGCACCTTGAAGACGTGCGGCATGAAGCCCGGCTTCAGCGGCTCCGCGAACCCGCGCTTCTGCGGCACCGCGAAGCCCGGCGCGGACGGCGCGGACGGCACGACGTGGGTCGCCGTCTGGGTCTTGCTGTCCCACAGCCAGACCTGACGCCCGTTCACCCGCAGGTCGCTCTCGCCCAGCTGCACCGGCTCGGAGATCCGCAGGTGCGCCGGGTCGGCGTACCAGATGCTGAACGTGTGCGTGCCCGACAGCAGCGAGTAGCTGGAGGACGGGCTGTCCGAGCTGGGCAGGGCGGGCAGGCCAAGGTTCGCGGTCTCGGAGATGGTGCCGCTGAACGGGCCCGGCCCGGCTGAGGTGGCCACGTCGGTGAGCAGCTGGGCCGCACTGCGGGCGGGCAGCACGGGCGCCGCCTGCGCCCCGGCCGTGCTCATCCCGGCGATCACCCCGCCGACGGCCAGCACGGCCACGCCGGGCACAGCCCACCGTGCGGCCCGGCCGAGCCGACGGCCCGAGGACTTGGCTGGACTGCCCGGCGGCGCGCTCTCGATCGGCGAGCTCTGGTGATCTATCGGTCCGAGCCTCATCCGCGCACCTCCAGCGGCGGGTCTGCCTGACGGCCGACCCGCTTGCCACAATAATGCGTTTCGCCCACCGCAGCGAACCTCGCCCTCACAGCCCGGTCCCCGCGGTGACGGGGTCGCCGACGTGCTCGTGGATCTGGGCCAGGTTGTCCCTGGCCGGGTACCTGGCGGCGGCCGGGCCCTCGGCGAACGCCCGCAGCACATTGGCGGTCACCCGGCGGGTGAAGCGGCCCGAGGCCCTGGTCAGCCCCCAGTGATACAAGGGCGGCCCGAACGACTCGACCCAGCGCATGGTGCCCGCGCTGAAGACCCCGGCCCCGCCCCGATGGGTGTAGTAGGCGGAGTCCGCGAAGCTGGCCACGCCGTTGCAGACCAGCGGCGAGTGGGACAGCACCTGGATCGGCCGTTCCACCGGGTAGCCGGGCGTCACGCGGTCGTATTCGATGCCGACCAGCGCCGGGAACCGGTCACCCTGGCGAGCGCCGGTCCCGGCGAGCATCCAGGCGTCCGGCGCGCCGACCACGTAGTCCGCGACCGCGGGGTAGCCCTCGTACAGGGTGCCGGTGACCGACGACTCGGGATTCGGGTCCGGCGGCTCGCGGAAGTCGTTGGTCACCAGGGCGTTGTCCCGGCCGTACAGCGGATCCTGCCGGTAGCTGGTCTTGTAGCAGATGACCTGGCGGTTCGGGCCCAGCGCGGTGGGGGCCAGGCGGATCCGCCGGAACATGGCGTTGGCGCCCAGGAACGCGAGGTTGACCCCGGCGTCCCTGGCCGCGGTGACGTACTGGCGCTCCTGCGGGGTCCAGTACTCGTCGTGGCCCGGCGACACCAGGGCGCTGGCGCCGCGCAGCGCGTTCGGGTCGGTAGCGATGTCCGTGCTGGTCAGATAGGCCAGCGGCAGGCCCATGCGCTCGGCCAGGTTGATCAGCTTGCGCTCGTAGACCAGGAACAGGAAGGCGCCCTCGAGGTCGTAGGGCCGGTCCAGGCTGACCATCACGGAGCGGCTGGCGTAGGCCCCGGTGGGGCCTTTGTACAGGTCGTAGCCGCCCCAGGTGTTGTAGGCCTGCCAGGTGGCGACGGCGTTCTTGATCACGACCTTGCCCGCCGTGCTGGCCGAGCGCACGGTCAGCGGCACGTACCGCTGGGCTCCCGAGTGCGCGTCCAGCCGCAGCAGGTAGGAGCCTTCCGGCCAGCCCGCGGTCGGCACGGTCAGCGACGGGCCCCAGTCGGTCTGCACGGTGCTGGTCGGCTGGTCCAGCCGGGCCGCGCGCTGCCGGTGGCCGCGCACCGGGCCGGATTCCCAGACCCTGCGGGCCAGGTCACCGCGGTACCAGCCCATCCGGAAGGCCCGGACCCGGAACTCGCGCGAGGTGGTCGAGACGTAGAGCCGGACCGGCTCGCCGGGCAGCACGCTGGCCTGGCCGGCGTAGCCCGCGATGGCGTCCGGGGCGCCCAGCGAGCTGATCCACCAGCCGGGGTCGCCGGGCAGTTCGTTCTCGGGCACCGGTTTATGCACGGGGTGGTGCGCCAGGCGGGCGTGCCGACGGACCTGATCGACGCCGTGCGCGGCCGGGGACGACCCGCCGCAGCTGGCCACGGCGGCGGCCACGCCCGGCGCGGCAGCGGCCACGGCGGCCCGGCCGAGGAAGGTCCGGCGGGTGTAGTCATGAGCTGGCCGACTCATGCTGGCCAGCATGCCGCATCAGCGCCGTGATAGCAGTCAGTAGCCAGTCAACTACCGGCAATAAGTTCTTGCAGCTCAGGGCATCACGGCCAGATGCGAGAGGCGGCCAGCTACCAGCGGCCCCAGGGCAGCAGGGCGGTGACGGCCACGGCCGCGAACAGCAGCGTCAGGTAGGCGATGGACAGGTGGAACAACCGCATGGGGGCGGCCGCGACCGGCTTGGCGCCGCCGCTTGTTATTCCTGTTTCTACTGAATCGCCGGCCGCTGGTGCAGGTGCGGCTATCCGGTCCCGGAGCTGGTGCGCCTCGACCAGGAACCAGGCCCCCAGCCCGAACGCGCAGATGCCGTAGATCCACCCCGCGTAGGGGACCAGGGCCAGCGTGGCGGCCACCATCGCATAGGAGTAGAGGACGATCTTGCGCGCCACCACCGCCGGGGAGGCCACCACCGGCAGCATCGGCACGTTGGCCGCGGCGTAGTCGTCGCGGAACTTCATGGCCAGCGCCCAGAAGTGCGGCGGGGTCCAGAAGAAGATGACGGCGAACAGCAGCACCGCCGGCAGGCTCACCCGCCCGGTCACCGCGGCCCAGCCGACCAGCACCGGGAAGCAGCCCGCCGCCCCGCCGATCACGATGTTCGACGCGGTACGGCGCTTGAGCCCCAGCGTGTAGACGAAGACATAGAACAAGATCGCGCTGTCCGCCAGCACCGCCGCCAGCCAGTTGGCCAGCAGGCCGAGCAGCAGGGTGGCGACCGCGCCGAGCACGATGCCTGAGGCCAGGGCCTCGCCTGGCTTGATCGTGGGCTGACCGTCGGGGCCGGTCCTGGCCACCAGCGGGCGGCGCGAGGTGCGCTTCATGACCGCGTCGATGTCCCGGTCGAGGTAGCAGTTCAGCGTGTTCGCGCTGCCCGCGGCCAGCGCCCCGCCCACCAGGGTGACCGCGATGAGCCGGGCCGACGGCAGGCCGCGCGCGGCCAGCAGCATCGTCGGCAGCGTCGCGACCAGCAGCAGCTCGATGATCCTCGGCTTGGTCAGCAGGAACAGTGAGCGGACGACCACGCTAGCCGGGCGGCGGCCGGTCGCCGCGGCCCCCGCCCCGGAAGGACCGCTTCCCTCCCCAGCGGCTGGAAGCGCGTCCGTCACATGAGTCACTCGCTGGCCTCGTCCTTGTTTGGTGGCGTCTCGGCGGCTGAATCGCTCGGAGCCGCTGGCTGATCCGGTGCGGGCCCGGCGCCAGCCGCCTGGTTCTCGTCCTCCGACACGCTACCGGATGTAGTACTAGCACTCGCAGCGTGGGCACCTGCGGGCTCCTGAGTGCCCTCCATGGCCCCACCGCCCGCCGCCGTGGACATGCCGGCGGCCGTCGCGGCCGCCTGGGCGGCATCGGGGCCGGGCACGCTGCCGGGCTGCACCGTGCCCGGCCGCCCCGCGGTCGAGACCCGCAACGGACCGTGGCCGGGCACCCGGTGCGGGCGGCTGTAGATCAGGTACAGGGCGCCTGCGATCACGATGAACAGGGCCATCGGGAACGCGAACGTCCAGTTGTAGCCAGCCGCCGAGTTGTCCCTAGTCACGTAGGCCAGTATCAGACCGTGCACCGCTGCCTCCTCTTCGGGGAATCCGCCGTCGTCAGTGCACGAGGTAGAAAAGCACCCACAGGACGATGGCGATCACGGCTAGGTAATTCCACACCAGGGTGAAGCCGCTGAGCGCCGACTGGAAGCGCTGCACCGCGAACGCCTCGGCGAACGTCGGCGGCTGCTCCACGAAGGAGATCTGCGGGATGGCCCGGCAGCGCATGATGAGGATCTCCAGGTAGACCATCGTCCCCAGGACGATGACCGCGAACACCGGACTGGTGCCGACGAAGACGCTGGCGAAGCCGCTCGCGCCGGGCCAGAACGGCAGGTCGACGAGCTGGTAGAGCTGGAGGCAGACGGCGACCACGCCGAGTACCAGGGCCAGCGCCGCCGCTCCCATCCAGAGGTTGCGCTGGGCGGCCTTGATCCGGGTCAGCCCGGCCCACTGGACCAGCGCGCTGACCACGACCAGCACCATGATCGTGGTGCCCAGGCCGAACTGCGGCGGCTTGAACGTGCTGGTCCCCGTCGGGTACCACAGGCCGTGGGAGTTCAGCGACTTCAGGTAGAAGAACGCGAAGACGAAGGCGCCGAAGCCGAACGAGAGCGAGCCGATCAGCAGCCGGGACCCGGTCCAGGTCGCGTTCAGCGCCGCCTCGTGGTAGAAGGCGGCCTCCTCCTGCTCGGGGGTCAGGCTGGGCGCCTGCGGAGTATGGGCGGTGTCGGACATGGTCATACCTCCGCTCGGGCGTCCTGCGCGCTGAACGTCGCGGCCAGCACGCCGGGTGGCGGCGACAGGTCAGCCACGGGCTCGGCGTTCTTGACCCCGTACTCGTACGGGCCGGACAGCACCACCGGCACCCGGTCGAAGTTACCCGGCGGCGGCGGCGAGGCGATCTGCCATTCCAGCCCGCGTGAGTTCCACGGGTTACCGACCTCGCGCACCCGCGCGAAGAGCGTGGACCAGACGAAGTTGATCACGAAGATCAGGATCGAGGCGCCCAGGCAGAAGGCCGAGATCGAGACCCAGTCGTTCAGCGTCTCCAGGTTCCGCGCGTACTCGAACACCCGGCGTGGCTGCCCGGCCATGCCCACCGCGAACAGCGGCAGGAAGGTCGAGTTGAAGAAGATGAACATGGTCCAGAAGTGCCACTTGCCCAGCGTCTGGTTGAGCTTGACGCCCATCATCTTGGGCAGCCAGTAGTAGATGCCGCCGAACAGGGCGAAGATCAGCCCGCCCATGATCGTGTAGTGGAAGTGGGCCATCACGAAGAAGCTGCCGTGCTCGGTGGTGTCTGCGGGCACATCGGACAGGAACACCCCGGAGATGCCGCCGATCAGGAAGTTGAAGTACATGCCGATCGCGAACAGCATCGGCACCGAGAAGCGGATCTTGGCTTTCCAGAACGTCCCCATGGCGACCAGGTAGATGAACCCGGTCGGGATCGAGATCAGCTCCGTGGTCAGCATGAACAGCGGCCGCATGTCCGGGTTGATCCCGGAGTCGAATAGGTGGTGCTGCCAGACGAAGAAGCTCAGCAGCGTCACCCCGATCATGCCCGCGGCCGCGACCTTGTAGCCGAACAGCGGCTTGCGGGTGAACACCGGGATGATCTCCGAGACGATCCCGAAGCCCGGCAGGGCCAGGATGTACACCTCGGGATGCCCGAAGAACCAGAACAAGTTCTGGTACAGGTAACTGCTGCCGCCGAGCGTGTCGGTGAAGAACGCGGTCTGCGCCGTCCGGTCGGCGAGCATCATGTACATGCCGCCGACCAGCACCGGCGCCGCCAGCACCATGAGGAACGACGTTGCGATCATGGCCCAGACGAACATCGGCAGCCGGCTCCAGCGCATGCCCGGCGCCCGGTAGCAGATGATCGTGACGATGAGGTTGAAGCCGGCCAGGATCATGGAAATGCCCATGAGCCCGAACGCGACGGCGTAGGAGTCGGCCCCGAGGGTGGCCTGGATCGACAGCGGGGCGTAGCCGGTCCAGCCGAACGGGAAACCGCCCAGCAGCAGGCTCGACAGCAAGATGATGAACGCCGCCGGGGTCAGCCAGAACGACAGCGCCTCGATCCGGGGGAAGGCCACCCGCTTGGAGCCGATCATGATCGGCACCAGGTAGTTGCCCAGCGGGCCCACGACGACCGAGCTCATCAGCATCATCATCATGGTGCCGTGCTCGCCGACGATCTCGACGTAGGCCGAGGAGCTGAAGACGTGGTCCACCGGTGACAGCAGCTCGGTCCGGATCGCGATGGCGAACAGCCCGGCGGTGCAGAAGTAGATGATCATCCCGATCAGGTACTGGATCCCCACCACCTTGTGGTCGTGGGTGAACCTGAAGTACTTGGCCAGGCCGCCGACCTCGTTCTCCTCGACCTGCACCGCCGGCCGGCCGGCCATCTGGCGCAGGATGTCGTTGAAGACGCCCAGGCCGGCCAGCCAGCCGATGATGGCCGCCACGTAGCCAAGCACGATCGGCCAGTCCTCGGAGTCCGACAGCGCGACATTCGGGTACAGGCCGGTGCCCGTGCCGGTCAGGTAGCCGCCCAGCAGGTGCCCCAGCGTGTAGCCGATGACGCCGCCGACGAGCCCCCACAGAATATTGGGTCGTCCCCACCAGGGCCGGGGACCCCGGCCGGCGATGGCCTGTCCGCCTCCGGACTCGCTCGCCTGAGGCTGAGCCGCGATGGCCATCCGGTCACCTCCTCCTGCTGGAACGGGTTGCGCTGCTCATATCGGAGCCCCTCATGGCTGGTACGGGTCCTGCGGCGGGTAGTAGAGCCCCGCCGCTCCGGTGATACCGCCCTTGACCAGGGCCTTGTTGATGGTCGGGACGACGGTCGGATCGTAGGTGGTCGCGTAAGGCGGCAGGATCTTGGTCGCCGCGGCGAGCTGCACGCGCGTCCGGGCGGCCCAGGCCAGGAAGTTCGAGTCGGAGAGAACGTGACCGTAATCGAACATCGCGCCGTGCCACAGACCGCACAGCTCCGCGCAGCGCACGGTCACCTGGCCGAGGTGAGTGGGCTTGGTGAAGGCGATGTTGTTGACGCCGGGGTTGGCGTCGGCCTTCACGCCGAGCTGGTAGGCCCAGAAGCTGTGGATGACGTCCAGCGAGGTCACGTTGAACTGGACCCACCGGTTGACCGGCAGCATGAGCTGGGTCGTCTCGAACCCGCCGAGCTGCGGGTACCGGTAGGTGAACCGCCACTGCTGCCCGATGACCTGTACCACAAGAGGCCTGGAGCCGGTCGGATGCCAGATCGCGGTCGGGCCCTCGCCCGCCCCCGCACCCTGGCCGTTGACCAGCTCGTAGGTGCCGAACCCGGCCAGGCACAGCACGATGACCGAGGTCACGCTGATCCAGGTGGCCTGAATCCGGGTGTTCCCTTGGATCGGGGGCCCGTCCTCGTCATCGCCCTCGCGGTGCCGCCAGACGATCATCGCGTAGGCGCCGTAGACGAGCACCAGGGCCATGACGGGCGCGGCCATGACCGCCATGACCCGGATGTCGAACTGCTGGCCGGTGGCCGCGGAGGCCAGGTCGCCCGGCGGCAGGTGCGGACCCCAGACGAACCAGATGACCAGGTCGGCGGCGAGCGCGACCACGAGCCAGATCAGGAAGATCCGCAGCCCGTGGTTAGGCTCGGCCCGGCCGGCCCCGCTGGACCCGGCGCTGGACGCCCCACTGGGAGGCGCCTCGGACGCGGCCATCAGCTCACCTCCATGTTGCCGGTCATGAAGCCGATCGTCTGCATGGGCCCGCCGAACCCGGTGACGAAGCCGCCGCCGCACGGGACCCGGCATTGCCAGAAGTAGGTCTGGCCGGGCGTGTTAGGCACCTTGAAGCTGAACTGCATGACCCGGTGCGGGCCCGAGGTGCACGGGGAGGTGCCGCACAGGCTGGCGTTGATCCCCGGCGAGGCCATCGGCACGTTGAGATTGATGCCGGGGATGGAGAACGTATGCCCGACATTGCAGCCGCTCCAGGAGCTGATCGCGGACACCGACTTCCCATCGACGAGCGCGCGGTTGCCGGGGGTCCCGGTGATCTTGCCCCAGAAGTTGTTCCGCAGCGGCGTGCATCCGTCGTAGGCGAGGATGGTCATGTGGACCGTGCTTCCGGCGGGCACCTTGAACAGGGTGGTGTGGACCCACTTGCCCGTGGTCGGGCTCTTCATGAAATAGGACACCCAGTCGGGCTTAGACGTCACCGTGTTCTGCGGGTCTTCCTGCATGGTGATGTTCACCTGGCCCGCGGAGGCCGTGTAGACCTCGACCGGCGGGCCGCCCAGAAAGTAATGGATGACCAGGAAGGAAGCGCCGGCGACCACGGCGAGGAACGCCACAACCAGGGTCACGACCCGGGCCGGCAAAGACACCAGCCATCACCTCGCTCAAAAGACGTCCGGGCACGCTGCGCTGAGCACCGTGCGGGCGAGCTCCAGCGCCGACCACGACTGGCCGGCACCCGCGGGGCTCGGTTACGCATCTGATCTTCCGAGCCACGCCCCGAGCTGATCAATGTCCGCGAGGTTAAATGACTAAACTGTCATGCAACGAAGTGGCTACGCTACGTAACCGCGATGGGGGGTCTTGACCATTGATGTCCCGATGGAGTAGATCCTCTCCTGAAGCCATCCCGCCACCGGCCCTACATCGTCGGCCCGCGCTGCACACGATTGCAGCGGATCGCCGCAGACTGAAGTGTTCCGACATGACCACTGGACTCAAGGCTCCGCGCACGCCCGGTCCGCGCATTCTCGTCGTGGACGACGATCGGGCGATTCGCGAGCTCATCGGCCGCGCGCTCGCTGATGTCGGCTACGGTGCCGACTTCGCCGAGAATGGTGGAGCCGGACTGACGCTGGCCGCCGACCAGGATTACGGGCTGGTCATCCTCGACCTGGTCATGCCGGATATGGACGGCCGCACCTTCCTGGCCCGCCTCCAGGCCAGCCACCGCCCGTCCCCCGCGGTCCTGGTGCTGTCCTGCGTCGACGACGTCGCGATGAAGGTGGCCTGCCTGGAGCTGGGCGCCCAGGACTACCTGACCAAGCCCTTCTCGCTGGCCGAGTTCCTGGCCCGGGTCCGGGTCCGGCTGCGCGACGATCCGCACCTGCATGGCGAGACCATCCGCGCGGGCGACCTGGTGCTGGACGTGTGGCGGCTGCGGGCCGACATCGGGCAAGGGCCGGTGGCCCTGACGAAGCTGGAGTTCCTGCTGCTTAGAGAGCTAGCGGAGCACTTCGGCCAGCCCCTGCGAAAAGAGGAACTGCTAGCGTCCATCTGGGGGCTGGACTTCGACCCCGGCTCCAACGTGGTCGATGTCTGCGTCCGCCGGCTACGTTCCAAGCTCGGATTTGATCTTATTAAGACGGTGCGCGGTGCCGGATACCAGCTCACGTCGTGATGTGGCGCGCGGACGACTGCCCGAGGCGCTCTGGGTGGTGCTGTGCCTGCTCGGCCTGGCCATCATCGTCGACCAGCCGCACTGGGGGCAGCTCAGCTTCTACCTGATCTGGGTCAGCTTCGCGCTGCTGTACGGCCTGCGCGCCTGGCACGCGCACCGCACCATGGCCGCCGACGCGGCGCGGTCGGCGGTCAGCTCCGAGAACGAGCGGCTGCTCGCGGCGCAGCGCCGGTTCCTCATGGATGCCTCGCATCAGCTCAAGACCCCGATCACCATCGCGCTCGGGCACGCCGAGCTGCTAGCCGGGGAACTGGCCGGCCAGGACGGCCAGCGCGACATCCACGTGGTGGTCGGCGAGCTGAACCGGCTCAAGAGCCTGAGCGAGCGGCTGCTGCTCATCGCGGCCTCGGAGAACCCGGACTTCCTGCGGCCCGAGCCGCTCGCCCTGCCGAGGTTCGCCGTAGAGCAACTGCGCCGGTGGCGGCCCGCGGCGACCCGGCGCTGGCTGGTCGGCCAGCTCGACCACGCGATCGTGGCCGCCGACGGCGACCGGCTGGCCCTGGCCATCGACGCGCTGCTGGAGAACGCGGTGCAGCACACCGCCGAGCACGATCTCATCCGGGTCTCGGTGGTGACCGGGGAGCACGTGGTCGGCGGGGAACGCGCTACATTCGCCTCCGTGGTCATTGAGGACAGCGGCGCGGGCGTCCCGGAGGCCGAGCTCGCGCACATTTTCGACCGGTTCAGCAGCGGCCGGCCTGCGCGCGAGCCCGGCGCCGCGGAGCGCGGCCCGGCCCGCCGCGGCACCGGCCTGGGCCTGGCCCTGGCCCAGGCCATCGCCGGCGGCCACGGTGGCGAGGTCCGGGTCACCAGCGAGCTGGGTGCCGGCAGCCGGTTCGAGGTGCTGCTCCCGGTGCAGGTGGCCGGGACCGCCGGAGATGACCGGTCGGTGGCGGCCGAGTACAGCGGGGAGGGCGTTCGATGAGGGAGTTCCTGCGCCGGCCGCGCTCGGCCATCCTGATGGCCGGGGCGGCCTGCCTGGTGGTCGTGGCCGTGCTCGCGGTCACCGTCGCGGCCTCGGGCTCGCCCGGCCGGCGGCCGGAACCGCTGGCCAAGGCGTTCACGCTCGGCCAGCTGGGCCACGGCGGCCAGCACGTCTCGCTGGCCGCCTACGCCGGGCAGCCGGTCATCGTGAACTTCTTCGCGTCCTGGTGCGGGCCGTGCAAGAAGGAGACCCCGCTGCTGGCCCGGTTCTACGCCGAGCATCACGGCCGCATCGAGGTCATCGGCATCGACAGCAACGACCAGACAGCGAACGCGCTGAAGTTCGTGGCCAGGGAGGGCGTGACCTATCCGGTCGCCACGGACCCGTTCCCGGCCCGGACCGCGGTGTCCTACGGCGTGCTCGGCCTCCCGCAGACCTTCTTCCTCAACGCCCGGCACCGGATCGTGCGGCACATCTTCGGCGACGTGACGGCCAGCGAGCTCAGCGCCTGGGCCGGCCAGCTCAGCCGGGCGGGGAGCTAGCCGATGTCCGATCCGGGCCGGATCCGGCTGCCGGGCCGCGCCAACGGCTGGCCGGTGCACCGCACGCCACGCTGGGCCGTCCCGGCCGTGGTGGTGCTGGTCGGGATCGCGGTGGCGGTCGGGATCGCGCACCGGCCCAGCCCGCAGCAGCGGGCCACGGACATGCACGGCTTCCTGTACGCGGTCACCTATGACATCGACTCCTGCGCGGGCCCGGTACACGACTCGCTGAGCGCGCTCCAGCAGGTCCAGTCCGGCAGCAGCCACGACCTCAAGACCGCGGTCAGCATCGCCAACAACGGCGCGGCCCAGTGCTCGCCGGCCAACAACGAGCTGATCGACGACCTGGAGAACTACGAGGTCCCGGAGTCGCTGGCCAGCTATCACCTCCAGAACGCGGTGAGCGGGCTGATCGACTGGGCCGCCCCGGACGCCGAGCAGGCCGCGACCGACGTGGCCAGGGTGCTGGCCGAGCGCGGGACGGCCAGGGAGGCCGCGGCCGTGGCCAGCCTGCACCAGGCGCTGCTCAAGCTGGACCAGCAGCGCGCGGTGGTGAGCCGGACCCTGCGGCCCGCGATCAGCGCGCTGACGCCCGGCGCCACCGGACCGGCGCTGCCAGGCTGACACTCGATGACGCGGACCCGGACGGCGGGAGGCCCATGACCTACCTACTGCACCACTGGTCGGTCGATCCATTCCTGGCCGTGGTCGCGTTCCTGGTCATCTGGCACGAGATCGGGCTGGCCCGGCTGGCCCGGCGCTCGCGGCCGGACCGGACCGCGCAGCGGCGGCGGCGCTCCTGGCTGTTCTACGGCGGCCTGGCCGTGCTGCTGGTTACCGTCTGCTCGCCCCTCGACTACTGGGCCGCCGACTACTTCTTCGTGCACATGGTCCAGCACCTGCTGCTCATGTTCGCGGCGCCCAGCCTGGTCGTCGCGGGGGCGCCGTGGCAGCCACTGCTGGCCGGGCTGCCCGGCCACCTGGGGCGCAGCGCCACCCGCGAGGTCCTGGCGGGCGGTTGGTCACGCCCGCTGCGTACCGGGTTCGGCTGGCTGGCCAGCCCCTGGGTCGCGATCGCGGTGTTCAACCTCGCGATGATCGCCTGGCACCTGCCGGTGCTGTTCGACCTCGCCGAGCGGAACGAGGCCGTGCACATCTGGCTGATGCACGGCACCTTCTTCGCGGCCGGCGTGGCCTTCTTCGCGCAGTTCGTGAAGTCGCCGCCGCTGCGGATCAAGTTGTCACCCCTGTCGCAGATCGGGGCGCTGCTGCTGACCAATATCGTTATGTGGGTGCTGGCCATGGCCATGGGCATCTTCTCGACGCGCTCGTGGTACCCGGTTTATAACCACATTCCCGGCGTGACCCTGCCGCCATTCCCTGATCAGCAGATCGGCGCGGGCATTCTGTGGATATGCGGGGATTTCTGGGCCGTGCCGCTGATGATTACCGTGGTCCGCAGGCTGATCGCCGAGGACGGCAGCGTCGGTTCGGCGGTGGATAAGCTGCTGCACCGGGAATCACACCGGTATCAGTGGGCCGATCGGCGGTAAGCGCGCCGCGCTGATCTCTATGATCGGCCGAGGGTAACCGGCTGGGGGCCGGGATATTACCCGGAGGTATTGAGCGGTATCGGGGGGACTGCTAGCGACCATGAGTATTGACGTGCATGCCCGCGCGCGGCGGGCCGGGATCGGACGTATGGGGGGACGCGCGGCGCTCGCGGTCGCGCTGTGCGCGGCCGGGTTCCTGGCCTCGGCGTGCGAGGGGCCCAGGGCGCTGGCGACCGGCGAGCAGGCGCAGTCCTTCTCGCTCCCGCCGCTGGCCAACTCCGGCCGCGCGATCTCGCTGAGCGAATTTGCCGGCCGGCCGGTGATCATCGTCTTCTTCGCCACGTGGTCGCCGACCAGCGCGGCCGAGATCCGCGTGCTCGGCCACTTCTACCGCGCGCGGCACGGCAAGGTGCTGATCGTCGGGGTCGACGCCCGTGACTCACGGAACGCGGCGCGGCAGCTGCTGCGCAGGATGCGGATCACCTACCCGGTCGCGGCCGACGCCGGCCTCGCGGTGGCGTCCCGGTTCCATGTGCCCGGCGTCCCGGCCGCGTACTTCCTGGACGCCCGGCACGAGATCGTGGAGACCCAGCTCGGCGGGCTGAACTGGGCCAAGATCAAGCAGGGCGTCACGGCCATGCGGACCAGCACCGTGATCAGGCACCCGAACGGCGACTAGCCCGCGGGCGGCCAGCGGCCGGGCTCGGCGGCTGACAGCCCGGCCGGCTAGTGGCCGATCGAGGCCAGGGCGGCGCCGAACGCTGCCTCGAACGCGCCGGGCCGGCCGACCGGGCCAGCCGGCGGCGGCTTGACCCGGTCCAGCGCGGCCAGCGCGCCGCGCACCACGTCGGCGGCGGCCGGCGAGGTCACCCCGGCGTCGCCCAGTTCCAGCTCGTGCTGGAGGTTGTCCCGGCCGTGCCCCTGCACCACGTCGAGCAGCAGCAGCGGACGGCCGATGGTGCGAGCCTCGGTGCAGGTGTCGCCCGAGCTGGTGATGACCAGGTCGGCGGCGGCCATCAGCTCCGGGACGCGGTCGGTGAAGCCGAAGGCCCGGACCCGCCCCTGCCCGGCGGCCACCTCGGCCAGCCGGTGCTCCAGCCGCGGGTTGCGCCCGGCCACTGCGAGCACGTGGATCCCGGCGTCGCCCAGGGCCCGCGCCGCGGCGGCCACCGGTCCCAGGCCCCAGGCCCCCGACATGAGCAGCACGCAGCGCTCCCCGCGCGGGACCCCGAGGGCGTCACGGGCCGCGTCCTGGGACGGCGCCTGGTAGAAGACCGGCCGGACCGGGGCCGGCATCACCAGCACCCGCGCGTCCGGCTGGAAGCGGCGCACGGCGGCCTCGGCCACCTGCGACGTCACCAGGTACAGGTCCACGTTGGGGTGCACCCAGAGCCGGTGCGGTGTCACATCGGTGCAGAACACCACGTGGCTCATGGCCGGGTACCGGGGAGCGAGTGAGCTGATCGCCGAGGCCCCGGTGGAGAACACCGAGATGGCCAGGTCGGCTGGATGCTCGTCAAGGTAACGGCGCAGCCGCGGGACCAGCTGGCGGCGGGCGGCCGCGTCGGCCCGCAGGGCCAGCTTGCTGCCGGTGCGCAGCCCCGCGAAGTGGAAGGCGTCGAACAGGCCCGGCACGGCGAGCATGGCGCGGAAGACCCGCTCGCCCGCCGAGTTGCCGCCGCGGCCGAGCAGGCGCATCGCATCCAGCGTCTGGGTGCTGAGCCCGCGGGCCTCCAGCGTGACCGCGCAGGCCGCGGCCAGCGCGTCGTGGCCCATGCCGATCGAGCCCGACACCAGCAGCGCGCTGCCCCGGTCCCCCGCTCCGCGCCGGGCGGCCGGCTCGCTCATGATCTCTTCGCTCATGACCGGGGGGCTTCCGGGCGCTGGCCCGTGATAGCCAGCCAGTCCAGGTACCGCCGGACACCCTCGGCGAACGGCGTCACCGGCGCCCAGTCCAGCAGTTCCTTAGCCAGCCGGCCGGATACCGGGATGCCCTCGTAATCGGCGGTCCTGGCCGGCACGTGCTCGACCCGCACCGGCCGGACCAGGCTGCACACCGTGTCGGCGATCTCCCGGACCGAGACCGGCGCACCGCCCTCCAGGGCCAGCGTCTGGCCCGCCGCGGCCGGGGCCAGGGCGCGCACGTGCGCGTCGGCCAGGTCCTCCACGTAGACGTAGTTGCGCTGCTGCTCGCCGGTGCCCGCGATGGTGATCGGCTGGCCCTCCTGGGCGGCCCGGACAAACCGGGCCACCACCAGCGCGTCGCGCATCCGCGGGCCGTAAGGGATGCCGTAGCGCAGGATCGTGAACTGCTGGCCGAACATCTCGTGATAACTGTGCACGAGCATCTCGGCGGCCAGCTTGGTCGCGACGTAGACGTGACCGGCGCGGCTCAGGTCCACCGGCGCGGCCTCGGTCCGCTCGCCCTGGCCGACGGTGGCCCCGTAGACCCACACCGTGCTGGCCAGCAGCACCCGGTCCACCCCGCCCTGGCGGGCCGCCTCCAGGATCCGCGCCGTGCCCTCCACGTTGAGCTTGACCGCCCGCACCGGGTCCGCGGCCACCGCGTTGACGTCGGCCGCCCCGGCCAGGTGGAAGACGGCCTGGGCGCCCGTCAGCGCGGCGGCCAGGTCCGGCTGGTCGAACAGGTCGGCCTCGCAGTATTCCGCGGCCGGGTTCCGCCACCCCCGGGCCAGGTCGACCACGACCACGTCGTGCCCGGCCCGCAGAAGCTGATCCACGACATGAGAGCCGATGAACCCGCAGCCCCCCGTTACCGCTACGCGCATGGAAGCCTTTCTACCCCGTCCGCGGGACCAGCGCCGCCATCATTTCCGCGCCGCGGCCCGTCATCTCACGCCGCGTCACACTCCGGCCATGGCGCCGTACACCGCCGTCATCGCGGTCAGCACCTGATCCACCTCGTCATCGGTCATGTCCGAGTGCACCGGCAGGCACACGTGCCGGGCGCACAGGTCCTCGGCCACCGGCAGCGCCGCCCCCGCGAACTCGGCGAACACCGGCTGCTGGTGCAGCGGCACGTCGTAGACCTCGCCCGCGAGCCGAACCTGGTGCAGATCGGCCAGTTCCTTCTTGAACCGGGCGCGGTCGCACCCCGGCGGCAGCACCGCGATGTACTTGTAGAAGTTACTCTCGCAGCCCGCGGGCTCGGCCAGCACCGTCAGGCCGTCCAGCCGGGCCAGAGCGGCCGAGTAGCGGGCCGCCACCTCGCGGCGGCGGGTGATAGCGGCCGCCATCCGGCGCAGGTGGACCAGGCCCGTGACCGCGCTGAGCTCGCTCATCCGCCAGGCGTAGCCGGCCCGGACGTGATGGTTGGTCGTGAAGCTCCCTTTGCCCTGATCCCGGTAGATCCGGGCCTCATCGGCGCAGTCCGCGGATGAGGTGAGCACCATGCCGCCCTCCCCGCAGGTCACCACCTTGGTGGGATAGAACGAGAATGCGGCGGCGGTCCCGAAGGTCCCGGCGAACTGGCCGTCGCAGGTTGAGCCGTGCGCGTGGGCCGCGTCCTCCACCAGCGCGATCCCCCGCTCGGCGCACATCCGCCGCAGCTCGTCGAGATCCGGGCTCATCAGCCCGCCGACGTGAACGACGACCACCGCGGCCGTCCGCGGGGTCAGCGCGGCGGCCAGGGTCTCCGGGCTCAGCGCGAAGGTGGCCGGGTCCATGTCGGCGAAGACCGGCCGCCCCCCGGCCCGGGCCGCGGCCGCCGCCGTCGCGTAGAAGGTATTCGCGGGGACGACCACGTCCCGGCCGCTGACCCCGACATAGCGCAGCGCGATCTCCAGCGCCGCCGTGCCGCTGGATACGGCCACCGCGTGCGGGATATCGGCCGGCGCGGCACCCGGCCGGGAATGAGCCGCGGCGAATGCCGCCTCGAATTGCCGGGTGTAAGGCCCCAGCGTCAGCATTCCGCTGGCCAGAATCTCGGTAACCGCGGCGGCGATCTCCTCGCGATCCACGGCCGGAAAGACAACCCGGGCTGGTGATACAGCCAATCTGGTACCCCTCGGTGTTGGCCGCCGGTCGAGCGGACCCGGCGGATACCAGCACGGACAACTGACATGATCCCAGCAATGGCCGAGGTTTGCGGAATCCGGGCGGGCGTGTCACGTGCTCACGCGCTCGCCCCTGGGTCCCAGGGGGTCGCTCGCCCCCCTGGGCTAGCAGAGCCCGGGCCGGATGACGATGGCCAGTAGAGTGCCGGGAATGGCGCGTTCAGGCATCCTCGCGCCGACGGGCCTGACCAGCGTGGCGCTGGCCGCTGGCGGCCTGGCGGCGGGCATCGCGGTGGCCCAGGCCGGGCCCGGCATCACCGGCCTCGGTCCGGTCCGGCGGGCGTTCTTCCCCCGGCTCGCGGGCCAGGGCGATCGGGGACACGTCGCGCTCACCTTCGACGATGGCCCCGATCCCGTGGCCACGCCGAAGTTCCTGGAGGTGCTGGCCGACCGCCAGGTCAGCGCCACGTTCTTCCTGCTGGGCCAGATGGTGGCCAGGGCGCCGGGGCTGGCCGCCGAACTGACGGCCGCCGGCCACGAGGTCGGCGTGCACGGCTGGGAGCACCGCTACCTGCCACCGCGCGGACCGCGGGCCACGTTCGAGGACATCCGGCGGGCCACCGAGTCCATCGCCCGCGCGACCGGCACCCGGCCCCGGCTGTTCCGGCCGCCGTACGGGGTGCTGAGCGGGTCATCCCTGGCCGCCGCCCGGCGGCTGGGGCTGGTTCCGGTGCTGTGGGGAGCCTGGGGCAAGGAATGGACCCCCGGCTCTACGCCCGACTCGGTCTACGCCAGCTTGTCGGGCCGGCTGCGCGGCGGGGTCACCGTCCTGCTCCACGACTCCGACTGCACCTCACCGCCCGGCTCCTGGCGGGCCGCCCTGGGCGCCCTGCCCCGGCTGCTCGACGAGTGCTCCCGCCGCGGGCTGGCCGTCGGGCCGCTGGGCCAGCACGGCTGCGCTGGCACCGACGGCGACGACGGCCAGTCCCCCGACTGCGAGCGGGAAGGCCGGCTCCGGCCAGCACGATCGGAGCTGACGGCGCGCGAACATCAGGGCCTGCCTCAGGCGCGCGCCCGGCGAGGCCGGCCAACCGACCCGACCAGGCCCGTCACACCGTAGGCCGCGGCACCGTGCCAGAGTCCGCTGAACAGGCTGCCGAACACGCCGGCGTCCACGACCATCGAGAGCACGAAGACGATGATCGCGCAGGCCGCGCCAGGCAGCAGGGCGAAGCGCCACGGGTGGGTCTGCGCCCAGACCAGGGCCCGGCCGCGCCGGGCCCGCAGCAGCGCGCCCGCGCCGGCGACAGCGAAGAACGCCACCAGGCCGAGCTCAATCGGCCCGGTCAGGGCGAAGCGCAGGGTCACCAGGTGCAGTATCACGTCGGCGACGGTGGTGACCGCGCCGGCGCCCACGGCGAGACCCCAGGGGGCCTGGGACAGCACGCTGCCAGAGACGGACATTTCCTCGCGGCGGGTCAGCCCTCGGTCCGTGCGGGTTGTTGTCGACATCATGACTCCAAGTCTTTCGATCCGACGTGTCTCAAGATATATCTCCTACCGCCGGACCACAAGATATATCTCCTTCGGCGCGGCGGGGCGCGCGGGCCGCCGCGCCGAAGGAGGCGAGGCGGGGTGGCGCGGGCGGCGCGGGGGTGGCGGGGTGGCGGGGTGGCGCGGGCGGCGCGGGGTGGCGGGGTGGCGCTGGCGTGACGGGGCGTCGCCGACGTCGCGGGGGTGGCGGGGGTGGCGGGGGGCGGGGTGGCGGAGTGCCGCGGGGGTGGCGGAGTGCCGCGTCGGGGGTGGCGGGGTGGCGCTGGCGTGACGGGGCGTGGCGGGGGCGAAATGTCATTCGCTGGGCGACGAGAGCCCTTCCTCAGAGGACATTCAGGTAACGCCCGGGTCCCTGGCGTTGACTAGTGCGGCGGCGAACTTCGGGCGGCAAGCGGGCCGAGCGGCGGTAAGCGGGGTGCCCCGTTTGCCCGGGGACGCTAGGAGCACTGGCGCTGGGAATCTAGGCTGGCACTGGGCGAAGGTGGTGGAGATGCAGGACGAGCAGAGCGGCGCGGACCAGCAGCCGAGATTCGGCAGCCCCTGGGCCGCGCCCGGGGACTCGCACGGCCAGGAGGCCGCGGCCAGCGATGCGCCAGCAGATGACCAGGTCAGCGACGGCGAGTCCGACGACCTCATGTCGCGCTTCGGGCTATGGGCGCCGCGGCGCGAATCGACCCCGGATGACGCCGGGGGCGCGACGCCCGACCCGCCCGCGCGAGACGCCAGCCCGGCGCAGGGCGCCGCAGCGGACTACCACGCCGCGCCCGACGACGCCGCGGATGACGCGGGCCTGAGCGAGGACACCCGGTCCGGTGCCGCTCCCGCTGGCCAGCCAGCACAGCCTGGCCAGCCGACGCAGCCCGGTCAGCCAACGCAGCCCGGCCAGCCGGTACAGCCCGGCCAGCCCGGAGGGTTCGGCTACGGGCCGCCAGGCGGCTACGGCTATGCCCCGCCGGGCGGCCACACGCCGCCGGGCGGGTACGGCTACGTACCGCCGCCGCCCGGCGGGTACGGCCCGTCCGGCAGCTATCCCCCGCCCTCGGGCCCTTACGGCCAGCCCGGTCAGCCGGCTGGCTACGGCCCGCCCGCGGGCTATGGCCAGCCCGGGGCCTATGGCCCGCCCGCGGGCTACGGTCCGCCGGGCGGCCACGGTCCGTCCGGGGCCAGCGCCTACGGTCCGTCGGGGACGGCCCGCTTCGACCCGCCCGCGGCCGGCGAGCCCGGCGCGGAACAGCTCAGCTCGGGCCAGTCCGGCCCGGCCGCCCCCACCCCGCCCGCGGGATACGGCTACGGCCAGCCGGGCGGATACGGCTCCGGCGGATACGGCCCGGGCGGATACGGCCCGGGCGGGGGCTACGGGTCCGGCGGGGGCTACGGCGGCTATGGCGGCTACGGGCGCGGCGGCTTCCCGCCGCCGCCCTCCGGGTACGGGCCGCCCGGCGACTACATCGAGCATGGCCCGCCGCGGCGCCGGCTGACCGGGCTGGTGGCCTACATCGCGGTCGCGGCGGTCGCGGCGGCGGCGGGCGCGGGCACAGTGCTGCTGGCCAACGTCTTTGACCACCAGTCGGGCAAGGCGGCGGCGGGCCAGGCGAGCAGGCCGTTCCACCCCAGCCTGGGCCAGCCCAGGGCGGGAGGCCCCGGCTCGGGCTCGGGCCACTCCCCGGTGAGCAGCGCCATCGAGCACGCGGTCTACAACAAGGTCCAGCCGGGCCTGGTGGACATCACGAGCAACCTGGGCTTCCAGGGCGGGACGGCCGCCGCCACCGGCATGGTGATCACCAAGTCGGGCCTGGTGCTGACTAACAACCACGTCATCAACGGGACGACGGGGATGAAGGCCACGGTGGTGGCCAGCGGTCAGTCGTACGCGGCCAAGTTCCTGGGCTACGACAAGAACGACGACGTGGCGGTGCTCCAGCTCTACACCTCGTCGGGGGCCAAGCCCGACACCATGCGGACCGTGCCGCTGGGCAACTCCACGAAGGTCAGCCTCGGCGACGGCGTGGTGGCGCTGGGCAACGCGGGCGGCACGGGGTCGACCGAGACGGTCACGGGCACGATCACCGGGCTGAACCAGACCATCACGGCCAGCGACGACGGCAGCGGCACCAGCGAGCGGCTGACGGGCATGCTGCGGACCAACGCGAACATCGTGCCGGGTGACTCGGGCGGCCCGCTGGTCAGCACGGACGGCCAGGTGATCGGCATGGACACGGCGGCGGCCACGGGCTCGTTCGGGGTGGGCCAGCAGGACGTGGGCTTCGCGATCCCGATCAACCGGGCGCTGCGCATCGCCAACGAGATCATCTCGGGCCGGGGCAGCCCCTCGGTGCAGATCGGCTCCGAGGGCTTCCTGGGCGTGCTGGTCCCGGCCAAGAAGGCCAGCACGGTGTCCAGCCCATCGCAGCAGCGCAGCCTCCAGATCCAGGAAGACCAGAACCCGACCAGCCCGGGCGTGCCCAAGGCGGGCGCGGCCTGCGTCCCGAACAGCCTGGAGGCCGGCATCCCGGCGCGCGTCGCCCCGGCCAGCTCGGGCACGCTGGTGCTGGGCGAGCTGTGCGGCACCGCCGCGGCCAAGGCGGGCATCATCGCGGGCGACGTGATCACGGCGGTGAACGGCCAGACGGTGACCACGCCGAACTCGCTGACGGGCATCATGGCCAAGTTCCGGCCGGGCAGCCACGTCAAGCTGAGCATCGTCGCGGTGTCCACCGGCCAGAAGGAGACCAAGACCCTGATCCTCGGGGCCAAGCCGCCGGTGTAGCCGCCCAGTAGGCACAGAAGCAAAGAGGCGCCGCGGCCAGTCAGGCCGCGGCGCCTTTTTGCTCGCCGAGAGCCGGTCAGGCCAGGTCGAACTCCCCGTCCTGCACGCCGGCCGTGAAGGCCCGCCACTCGTCGGGCGTGAACAGCAGCACGGGCCCCTCGGGGCTCCGGCTGTCGCGCATGGCAATGACCTGCTCGCTGCCCTCCTTGGAGCCGGGCAGGATGGCGATCTCGACGCAAGCCTCGTCGGGCTCGTCAGTGCTGGACGCCCTCTGCCAGACGGCGCCGGTCAGGTCCATCTCCGATATCCCCTTCCTCATCGCAGGCCCCTAGTATCCCTCTGGTTAGCGGGCCGGAAGGTCCACATGGTGACGGACACCGTGACCGGCATCGGGCTGGGCAGGGCGGCGATCCGGCCGGTGAGCTCGGCGGGGTCGGCGTGCCACGCGCTGGGCCCCATGGCCACCGCGGCGGCCACGTCGCGGTGGTCGAGGGCCAGGCGGAACCGGTGCTGGTGCTGGCCGGCCAGGTCAAAGTAGGGGCCGAGCCGGGCGGTCAGCCGCTCGTCCTTGCGCGGGTCGACCGACAGCAGCCCAAGCGGCCCGGCCAGCTCGCCGAGGTGGTCGGAGTCCGGGGTGACGACCAGCAGGCGGCCGGCCGGGTGCAGGACGCGCCGCAGCTCGGCGGCGGGCCGGGGGGCGAACACGCTGAGCGCCACGGCGGCGGCGCGGTCGGCCACGGGCAGCCGCCCCCGGACGTCGGCCACGATGGCGCCGATCCGGTCGTGGGCACGGGCCGCCCGGCGGGCGGCGAACTTGGACGCGTCCAGGGCCAGCCCGGCCCGGCCCGGAAGCCGGTCCAGCACCGCGGCCAGGTAGTAGCCGGGGCCGGCGCCGATGTCGGCCACGCAGCCGGGCGGGTTCTCCGCCGCGGGAGCCGCCGGAGCCACGTGAGCCCCAGGAGCCACGGGAGCCGCGCCGACCGCCGCCGCGACAGCATCGGCCAGCGGGGCGTAGTGCCCGGCGGCCAGGAAGGCCGCCCTGGCCTCGACCATGGCCGCGGTGTCGCCGACTGGCGCCAGCCCGCTGGCCAGCAGGCTGACGTAGCCCTGGCGGGCGATGTCGAAGGCGTGCCCGTTCGGGCAGCGCAGCGTGCCGCCGGCCCGGGCCAGGGCGGCGCCGCAGGCCGGGCACCGGAGCCAGCCGATGACGTCGTCGAGCAACGGCCCGCGCTCCCCGGCCCGGCCCTAGGCGGTCAGCCAGGCGCGCATGCGGGCCTCGACCTGGCCGATCTGGGCCAGCTCCACGTGCTCCTGGCGGGAGTGCGCGAGCATCGGGTCGCCGGGCCCGTAGTTGACCGCCGGGATGCCCAGCAGGTCGAACCGGGCCACGTCGGTCCAGCCGTACTTGGCCCGCGGCTCGCCGCCCATGGCGGCGGCGAACGAGGCCGCGGCGGGCTGGTCCAGCCCCGGCCGGGCGCCGGGCGCGACGTCGACCACCCGGACGTCCCAGGCCGCGAAGACCTCTTCCAGGTGGGCCTGGGCCCGGGCCGCGTCGCGGTCGGGCGCGAACCGGTAGTTGACGGTCACGACGCACTCGTCGGGGATCACGTTGCCGGCCACGCCGCCGCTGATGCCGACGGCGTTCAGGCCCTCGTGGTAGGTCAGCCCGTCGACGACGGGCTGCCGGGGCTCGTACTGGCGCAGCACGTCCAGGATGCCGGCCGCGGCGTGGATGGCGTTGCGGCCCATCCAGCTCCGGGCGCTGTGCGCCCGCTCGCCGGTGGTGCGCACCTCGGCCTTCATGGTGCCCTGGCAGCCACCCTCGATGACGCCGCCGGTGGGCTCCATCAGTATGGCGAAGTCGGCCTCGAGCAGCTCGGGGCGCTGGCGGGACAGCCGGAGCAGGCCGTTGCGCTCGGCCTCGACCTCCTCGCCGTCGTAGAACACGAACGTGATGTCCCTGGACGGGGCGGTCAGCCCGGCGGCCAGCTTGAGCTGGACGGCCACGCCGGACTTCATGTCACAGCTGCCGAGCCCCCACAGCACGCCACCGTCGCGCTTCGAGGGCAGGTTGCCCGCCACCGGCACGGTGTCGATGTGGCCGGCGATGGCCACCCGCTCCGGGCGACCGAGGTCCGTTCGTGCTACCAGTGCATTACCGTCGCGGTGCAGCGAGACATGCGGCAGGCCGGCCAGCGCGTCCGCGATCAGGTCGGCCAGCGGCTGCTCGTTGCCGCTGACGGACTCGATGTCGACCAGGCAGGCGGTCAGCTCGGCGGCGCTCAGGGAAAGATCAAGTGTCACTCGCGGCAGCATAACCTGGCCTGAAACCGAGGGAGGCTCATGTTCCACGTCGACTCCGAGGTCGGGCGGCTGCGGCAGGTCATCTTGCACCGGCCCGACCTCGAGCTCAAGCGGCTGACCCCGGATAACGCCGCCGAGTTGCTGTTCGACGACCTGCTGTGGGTCACCGAGGCGCAGGCTGAGCATGACGCGTTCGCCCAGGCGCTGCGCGACCGCGGCGTGACGGTGCACTACTACGGCGAGCTGCTGGCGCAGACGCTGGCCATCGCCGAGGCGCGGGACTACGTGCTGGAGAAGGTCTTCGACCCGCGGCTGCACGGCCCGCTGGCCGTGGACACGCTGCGGGCCACCCTGGGCGGCCTGGACTCCAGGCTGCTGGCCCGGTACCTGATCGGCGGCATCACCAAGCGGGAGTTCCTCGAGCTGGGCGCGGAGCCGCACAGCATCGCGTTCCACTCGCTGGACCTGGACGGCTTCGTGCTGGCCCCGCTGCCCAACCTGCTGTACCAGCGGGATACCTCGTGCTGGATCTACGGCGGGGTATCGGTGAACGTGATGCGCCGGCGGGCCCGGATGCGCGAGACGATCAGCGACGAGGCGATGTACCGGTGGCACCCGATGTTCGCCGGGGCCGGGTTCGAGATCTGGTACAGCGGCGCGGACAGCGCCCCGGCCACCATCGAGGGCGGTGACGTCCTGGTGCTCGGCAACGGCTCGGTGCTGGTCGGGATGAGCGAGCGGACCCAGCCGGCGGCCGTGGAGATGCTGGCCAACCGGCTGTTCTGCGCCGGGGCGGCGCAGCGCGTGCTGGCCGTGGACATGCCGAAGTCGCGGGCGTTCATGCACCTGGACACCGTGCTGACCATGGCCGACTACGGCGTGCTGGTGAAGTACGCGGGCATGGGCCTGCTGCCGTCCTACACGGTGGAGCCGGGGATCAGCGCCCGCGAGCTGAAGGTCACCGACCACCCGCCGGAGCAGATGCACGACGCCATCGCGGCGGCGCTGGGCCTGCCGAGCATCAAGGTGCTCAGCGCGACCCAGGACGTCCGCTCGGCCAAGCGGGAGCAGTGGGACGACGGCTGCAACGTGCTGGCCATCGCGCCGGGCGTGGTGGTGGCCTACGAGCGCAACGTGACCACGAACACCTACCTGCGCGAGAACGGCCTGGAGGTCATCCCGATCCGGGGCAGCGAGCTGGGCCGGGGCCGGGGCGGCCCGCGGTGCATGACCTGCCCGATCGAGCGCGACGCCTGACCGTTACGCAGGCGGGCGGGCCGGCTCGTGGCGGGCCAGGTTGCGCGCGGCCGCGGTGAGCGCGGCCAGGATGACGGCCACCGAGGGCCGCCGCACGCCCGACTCCCTGGCCACCGCGTAGACGTTGCGGGCCGGGCTGCGGCCGGGCAGCTCGCGGACCACCACCCGGCCCTCGCCCGCGGCCAGCGTCAGCCGGGGCAGCACCGCGATCCCGATGCCCCGCGCGACCAGGCTCAGGATCGTGGCCAGGCCCTCGAACTCCCAGGGCGCCTCGGGCACGCCCCCCGCCCCGGCCAGCACCCGGTCCACCGCGCGGCGGGACGGCTCCCCGGCCGGCGGGGCCAGCCACGACTCGTTGCGCAGCTGGTGCAGCGCCACCGGCTCGGGCTGTCCGGCCACCCAGTGCCGGCGCGGCACGACCAGCACCAGGGAGTCCCGCACCAGGGGGTAGAAGCGCAGCCCGCCGGACTGGGCGGCGGGCGTCCGGCCGGTCCAGTCGTCGACGATAGCCACGTCGACCTGGCCCGCCCGGACCTGGCGCAGGCCCTCGCTGCCCCCGGTCTGGCGCAGCAGCAGGGTCAGCCCCTCGTGGGCCCGCACGGTGCGGGTCAGCGCCGGGGCGAAGGCCACGGCGGCGGTGGGGAACGCGGAGATGGCTACCCGGCCGACCGGCTCCTGGGCCGAGACGTCGGCCTCGGCCGCCTCGATCAGGGCCAGGATCTCGGCCGCGTGCCCCACCAGGCGCCGGCCCGCGTCGGTCAGCTCGGCCGCCCGCGCGCTGCGGTCCAGGAGCGCCGCGCCGGCCTCCCGCTCCAGCGCGGCCAGCTGCTGGGACACCGCGGACGGCGTGTAGCCGAGCGCGGCGGCGGTGGCGGCGATCGTGCCGCGCTCGGCGAATTCCCTCAGCAAGCGCAGCCGGTGTACGTCTAGCATCAGCTCAGCTTATTCTCTGCCTCAGAGATAGCCGCTTGTTCTAATGCTTAGTTGCAGACATGCTGGTCGATGGCGTTGCAACGGCGGCAGCGCCCGCTTCGCACCAACGATGGTGCACCTTCCCCTCCCCGCAGCTAGGAGTTCCCGCATGCCTTGGGCCGGGCCGGTCACACCGACCGCACCAGCACCACTCACGTCGCGTCGCAGCGGCGTCCCCGTATCCGCCACCCTCGCCGCGAACGAGGCCCTGGCCCGCCGCCGTCGCGGCGGCCAGCCGGTGCTGCCGCTGGCCTTCGGCGAGGCCGGGCTGCCTGTGCACCCGCTGCTGCGCGAGGCGCTCGCGGCGGCCGCCGCCAGCGGCAGCTACGGGCCCGTCGCCGGCCTCCCCGCGCTGCGTGAGGCGGCGGCCGGCTACTGGACTCGCCGCGGGCTGCCCACCGAGCCCGGCGGGGTCGTCGCCGGGCCGGGCAGCAAGCCGCTGCTGTACGCACTGCTGCTGGCCATCGGCACCGACGTGGCCGTGCCCAGCCCGAGCTGGGTCAGTTACGCCGCGCAGACCCAGCTCACCGGGGCCCGGCCGCACTTCGTGCCCGCCGCGCCCGGCGAGGGCGGCGTGTGCGACGCCGAGGCCCTGGACCGCGTCGTGACCGAGGCGGCCGCGGGCGGCCGGGTCATCCGCGCGGTGATCGCCACCCTGCCCGACAACCCGACCGGCCGGCTGGCCAGCCCCGGCGCGGTCCGCGAGCTGTGCGCCGTGGCCGAGCGGCATGACCTGATCATCATCTCCGACGAGATCTACCGGGACCTGGTCCACGACCCCGAGGCCGAGTTCCTGAGCCCGGCCAGCGTCGCGCCCGGGCGCACGGTGGTGACCACGGCGCTGAGCAAGAGCCTGGCCCTGGGCGGCTGGCGGATCGGCGCCGCCCGGCTCCCGGACGGCCCGCTCGGCCCCGGCCTCACCGAGCGGCTGCTCGGCGTGGCCAGCGAGATCTGGTCCGCGCCCGCCGGGCCGGTGCAGCACGCGGCGGCGGTGGGCTTCAGCGAGCCCGCGGACATCACCCGGCGGATCGACCGCAGCCGGGCGCTGCACGCCGCGGTGGCCCGCGCGGTGGCCAGCCTGTTCCGGTCCGCGGGGCTGCTGGTGCCCGCGCCGCAGGCGGCGTTCTACCTGTACCCCGACTTCGCCCCGTGGCGGGAGCCGCTGCGCCGGCGCGGCCTTCACACCGGCGCCGACCTGGCCCGGCACCTGGTCGAGCGATACGGCGCGGGCGCGCTGCCGGCCAGCGCCTTCGGCGAGCCGCAGGACGCGCTGCGGCTGCGGCTGGCCACCGGCCTGCTCTACGGCGACACCGAGGAGCAGCGCGAGGCCGCGCTGGCGGCCACCGACCCGCTGGCCCTGCCCTGGATAGCGTCCGCGCTGAACGCGATCGAGGACATGCTCTCCGACCTCAGCCCCTGATCCAGCACCAGGCCGTGTGGTCGGTGCGGCTGGCGGGGCTGGTGGGCTGGTGGGCGCGAATGACACTCGCGGCCGGGCTACTCCGTGGGCGCGGAGACTTCGCGCAGCTCGGGGCGCTTGGCGGACCGGCCGTCACCACTGGACGCCCCGGTCAGGCGGCGGCGCACCCAGGGCGCGGCGTAGGCCCGCGCCCACTGGGCATCCTGCCAGCGCGCCCCGGCCCAGGCCGGGGCGCCGCGGTAGCCCGAGGCCGGCGCGGCCACCGCGGGCAACGGCTCGCGCCAGTCCGCGTCCACGGGCAGGCCGAGCACCTCGCACACCCGCAGCGCCACCCGCCGGTGCCCCTCCGGCCCCAGGTGCAGCCGGTCGGCCGCCCACATCCGCGGGTCGGCCAGCACCCGCATCGACCACAGGTCGACCAGCAGGCAGTCGTGGCGGGCGGCGATGATCCGCAGGTGCGCGTTGAACGCGGCCGCCTTGCCGCGGATCATCCGGATCAGCGGGAACAGGCCGGGGTCGAACCCGGTGAACAGCAGCACCCGGCCGCCCGCCGCGCCCAGCCGCTCGACGGCGTCGTTGAACGGCTGGGCCAGGACGTCGGGGTCGGTACCCGGCCGGAGCAGGTCGTTGCCGCCCGCGGCCAGGCTGATCAGGTCGGGCCGCATGGCCACGGCCGCGGGCACCTGGTCCTCGATTACCTGGGCCAGCACCTTGCCGCGGATGGCCAGGTTGGCGTAGCGCAGGCCCGGCGAGCTGGCCGCCATCCGCTCGGCGGCGCGGTCCGCCCAGCCCCGCCAGCTGCCGTCGGCCCGCGGATCGCCCACGCCCTCGCTGAAGCTGTCCCCCAGTGCTACAAACGTCTGGGCCACAAACGTCTGGGCTACGTACGTGTGCGACGCGAACGTCCCGGATGAGTCATGCTCCCGCACTGCTGCCCGCACCTCCAGATCGGCTGCCGGCCGCGGGCGGCCCCGCCCGCTGGCCGCGTTCGAGCCTAGCCGCCCCGGTCACCGCCCCTGATCGGCGGCAGCCGGATCGTCAGCGCCGGCCAGCTCGCCAGCCGCCGGGCAGCTCGCCGCCACCGGGCAGCTCGTCGGCGGCAAGCGGTACCTCGCGCCGGGCGATCACATGCACGTCGATGCCGACCGCGCCCGCCTCCCGGATCAGCCGCAGCACGTTCGATCCGCCGCTGATCAGCTGCTGCCACCGGCTGCGCTGGCTGGAGCCGATCACGATCTGGGTGACCTGGCGCTGCCGGGCGAACCGGGCGATGGCCCGCACCGGGTCGTCGGCCCGCACGTCGTGCCAGCGGGCGCCGAGGTCGGCGGCCAGGTCGCGCAGCGGCCCGAGCTCCTGGTCGTCCTCCGCCCGGCTGTCCGGGGCCGTGACGTGCACCACGTCGAGCTCGGCCCGGACCCGGGCCGCGATGCGGGCCGCCCGGCGCAGCAGCGCGTCACCGCCCGCCGCCGCGCCGACGGCGACCAGGATCCGCTCGGTGGTCTCCCACACCACGTCGGGCTCGGTGCTGCTGAGGTGCCGCAGCAGCTCGTCGCCGGTCTCGGCGGCCAGGAAGCGCAGCGCCAGCTCCCGCAGCGCGGTGAGGTTCTCGGGCCGGAAGAAGCCGGTCAGCGCCTGGTCCACCTGGGCACTGGGGTAGATGTTGCCGTGCACGAGCCGGCGGCGGAGCTGCTCGGGCGAGGAGTCCACCAGCTCGATCTGGTCGGCCCGGCGCACCACCCAGTCCGGCATCCGCTCCCGGACCCGCGCCCCGGTCATGCGCTCGACCTCGTCCGCGAGGCTCTCCAGGTGCTGGATGTTCACCGTGGTGATCACGTCGATCCCGGCGGCCAGCAGGTCGAGCACGTCCTGCCAGCGCTTCTCGTGCGGGCCGGAGCCGGGGACGTTGCTGTGGGCCAGCTCGTCCACCAGCGCGACCTGCGGCCGGCGGCGCAGCACGGCGGCGAGGTCCATCTCCTGGAGCTGGCTGCCGCGGTAGGTGATCGTCTGGCGCGGGATGACCTCGAGGCCGTCGATCAGCCGCTCGGTCAGCCCCCGGCCGTGGCACTCCACGAAGGCGATCGCCACGTCGGCCCCGCGCTCCTGGCGCCGGTGGCCCTCGCTGAGCATGGCGTAGGTCTTGCCCACGCCGGCCGCGGCCCCCAGGTAGATGCGGAGCCGCCCGGCGGCATCCGGCTCGCCCTGACTGTCCTGGTCGTGCTCGATCATCGCGTCCCAGGGTTTCACGGGCACCGCCTGCAAGCCGTAGGCATGCGCCCGGCGGCCCGTTAGGAATGCGTTATGACCCGATGACGGCGATCACGGCGCCGGCCACGATCAGCAGCAGGCCGACCGCCAGGACGATGAACAGGACCGCTCCGGCGAGCGCGAGCGCGGCAACCACACTCCGACGATAAACCGCCCCGGCCGCCATCGCAAAAAGTAATGATCACCACTAAGGGGTAAAAAACATCGATGATTAACAAATGAGCTTTGGCCCAGTCCCGCAATAAAACCAGAGCAAGCCCTGCGCGATGCTTTCTTCCGCGGCTATTCTCTCAGCGTTGTCATGCCCCGATGATCCGCCCTGACCAGCGGTAAGAGAGCCCAGATGACCCAGAGTGGGATTTCCCGGATTGCCGTCATAGTCGGGACTCGCCCGGAAATCGTTAAGCTGGCGTCCATTGTCCGCCTGCTCGGCGATGACGCCGATCTCATCCATACCGGCCAGCATTCCGACGAAGAGCTGTCCGGAGCATTCCTGACCGCTCACGGCCTGACCAGGACCCGGTCCTTAACCGGCATCTGCGGGCAGCCCCGGCACGTGCAGGTCGGCCAGATCATCGAGCAGCTCGGCGGGATGCTGAGCCAGGCGCCGCCCGCGGCGGTCATGGTGCAGGGCGACACCAACACCGCGTCGGCCGGCGCTCAGGCGGCCAGCTACGCCGGGGTGCCGGTCATTCACGTCGAGGCCGGGCTGCGTTCTCGCGACCGGGCCATGCCCGAGGAGATCAACCGGTGCGTGGCCGGCGTGCTGGCCGACCTGCACTGCGCGCCGACCGCGCAGGCCGTGGCCAACCTGCGGGCCGAGGGGGTGCCCGAGGCCCGGATCGCGCTGACTGGCAACACGATCGTCGAGGCCACCCAGCGGATGCTGCCCGAGCCGACGGCGGCCCGGCAGATCGCGGCGGACCTGGGCGCCGAGCCCGGCGGCTACGTGCTGGCCACCATCCACCGGCCGGAGAACACCGACGATCGCACCCGGCTGGAGGCCATCCTGGCCGAGCTGAGCAAGCTCGGCCTGCCCGTGCTGCTGCCGCTGCACCCCAGGACCCGGCTCGCCGCCCGGCGGCACGGCCTCGACGCCGCGCTCGACCGGCTCCAGGTGATCCCGCCCGCCGATCACCGGACGTTCCTCGCCCTGGCCAGCCAGGCCCGGCTGCTGGTCTCGGACTCCGGCGGCGTCCAGGAGGAGTGCACCGTGCTGAAGCGGCCGCTGATCGTGGTGCGCAACTCGACCGAGCGACCGGAGTCCATCGCGGCCGGGTTCGCCCACCTGGTGCCGCCCGGACCGCGGATCGGTGACCTGGGCCGCAGGCTGCTGTCCGACCGGGACCTGCCCCGGCGGCTGGCCGCCATCGGCTGCCCCTATGGCGACGGGCACGCCAGCGAGCGGATCGCCGGCCACGCGCGAGAGCTGGCGGGCCTCCCCTAGAGTTGGCGCCATGAGCGGCTTGGCCAGCTATGTGGAGCCACCGACGCCGGCGTTCCTGTTCGACCTGGACGGCACGCTGATCGACAGCGTGTACCAGCACGTGATCGCCTGGCGGGAGGCCCTGTCGCAGGCCGGCATCGACCTGTCGGTGTGGCGGATCCACCGGCGGATCGGGATGAGCGGCGGGCTGTTCGTGTCGGCGCTGATGCGCGAGACGGGCGTCCGGCTCTCCGAGGCAGGACATCGACTCGCTCCAGCAGGCCCACGCCCGCGAGTACCTGAAGCTGGCCGACTCGGTCCGCCCGCTGCCCGGCGCGGCCGACCTGCTAGCCGACCTGACCAGCAAAAACGTGCGCTGGGCCATCGCCACGAGCGGTCGCAGGCTGACCGCCGAGCGGGCGCTGCCGATGCTCGGCCTGCCGGCCGACGCGCCGATGGTGACCAGGGACATGGTGCGTCACGCCAAGCCGGACCCGGACCTGTTCCTCGCGGCGGCCGCGCTGCTCGGCGTGGAGCCAGAGAACGCCTACGTGGTCGGGGACAGCGTCTGGGACCTGCTCGCGGCGCGGCGCGCGCAGTCCATCGGCATCGGCCTGATGTCGGGCGGCTACGGCCGCGAGGAACTGGAGCGCGCCGGCGCCTACCGGGTCTACTCCGACCCGGCCGACCTGCTGTCTCGCGCTGACGAGCTCGGCGTGCGCGGGCTGCCGATCCGCGACGCGGCCGACCCGCACGCGGCCAGCCCCAGCTAGCTCTCGCCGCGGGGCCGGCCCGCCCTGCGCAGCACCACGCCTGAGGGCACCGGGATGCGGGCCCGGCCGGGGCCGTGCTGCCGCCTAGTTCGTTATCCAAGGCCCTTTGATGCTCACGCGGTGCCCGCGGCCAGCGCGTCGCGCATGGGACGTGTTAGGACTCCCAGCCGTCCCGCATGGATCGCGCAAGGGCTGGTATCGACCCCTGGTCAGCAGCGGTTGTACTGGGCCAGTTAACGTGGTCTGCGCCTAGGAGGGCTCCATGCAAGACCTGCCTATATCGGCCTGACGATAGTCGTCTTCGGCGTGCTCTGGCTCATTGTGAAGGGGATCGAGAACTTTGAGCGCTGAGAACTGGATCGGACTCATCGGCGGCTTTCTGCTGACCGTGTACCTATTCGTGGCCCTCATTAAGCCGGAGAGGTTCTGATGAGCAGCACCGCTGCCGGCTGGCTGCAGTTCGCGCTGCTGGTCGCCGCTCTCGCCGCGTGCTACGTGCCCCTCGGCAACTACATCGCGCGCATCTTCACCAGTGACAAGGACTGGCGCGTCGAGCGCTTCGTCTTCCGGCTGATGGGCATCGACTCCAAGGCCGACCAGCGGTGGTCGACCTATGTGCGCAGCATCCTGGCCTTCTCGGCCGTGAGCGTGCTGTTCCTGTACGGCTTCGAGCGGCTCCAGCACTTCCTGCTGCTGAGCGAGGGCATGCCCAACGTGCCGGCGCCCACGGCCTGGAACACCGCGGCCTCGTTCGTAACCAACACGAACTGGCAGAACTACGCGGGCGAGTCGACCATGGGCTACCTGACCCAGATGACCGGCCTGACGGTGCAGCAGTTCATGTCCGCCGCGGTCGGCCTGGTGGTGGCGATCGCGATGATCCGGGGCTTCACCCGGTCGCGCACCGACAAGCTGGGCAACTTCTGGGTGGACGTCACCCGGGCGGTGTTCCGGCTGCTGCTGCCGCTGTCCATCATCGGCGCGATCGTCCTCATCGCGGGCGGCGCCATCGACAACTTCAACGCCTACCAGACGGTCCACACGCTGGCCGGGGCGCACCAGACGATCCCCGGCGGCCCGGTGGGCTCGATGGAGAGCATCAAGGACCTGGGCAACAACGGCGGCGGCTTCTTCAACACCAACGCCGCGCACCCGTTCGAGAACCCGAACGGGTTCACGAACCTGTTCATCATCTTCTTCCTGCTGCTCATCCCGTTCGCCACCCCGCGCGCCTTCGGCAAGATGGTCGGGGACAACCGGCAGGGCTACGCCCTGGTCGCGGTCATGGTCATCATCTGGGCCGCGGCCGTGGGCGGGATCAGCTTCTTCGAGGCCCACACCGCGATCGGCAACGCGACGGCCGCGCACCTGGCCCACGGCGCCTACGAGGGGGTGGAGACCAGATTCGGCAGTTCCGGCTGCTCGGTGTTCGCCGCATCGACCACGGTGACATCCACCGGCTCGGTGAACTGCTTCCATGATTCGCTGACCCCGTTCGGCGGCGGCATCGCGCTGTTCGACATCGCGCTGGGCGAGATCGCGCCGGGCGGCATCGGGGCCGGCATGTACGGCCTGCTGATCCTGGCCATCGTGACGGTCTTCGTGGCCGGCCTGATGGTCGGCCGGACGCCGGAGTACCTGGGCAAGAAGATCCGGCCGGTGGAGATGAAGTACGCGGCGCTGTACTTCCTGACCCTGCCCGTGGTCGTCCTGATCGCGTCCGGGCTGTCGATCGGCACCCACGCCGGGCAGGCGGCGATCTTCAATCCTGGCCCGCACGGCCTGAGCGAGATCGTCTACGCGTTCGCCTCGGAGGCCAACAACAACGGCTCGGCCTTTGCCGGGCTCGGCACGGCGGCGACCTGGTACCAGACGCTGGGCGGCATCGTGATGCTGCTGGGCCGGTTCGCGCCGGAGATCTTCGCCCTGGGCCTGGCCGGGTCGCTGGCCAGACAGCAACCGGTGCCCGCGAGCGTGGGCACGCTCGACACCAGAACGCCGCTGTTCGTCGGCATGGTCGTCGGCGTGATCCTCGTCCTCGTCGGCCTGACCTACTTCCCCGCACTGGCCCTGGGGCCGTTCGCCGAAGGACTGCACTGAGATGGCAATGACAACTAAGCCGGAGGCTCCGGCGCGCGGCGGCAGGTCCGCCGACGCGGCCAAGGGCCGGATCGGCGGGGGCCTGCTTGACCCCAAGACGCTCTGGCGCGCGCTGCCGGACGCGTTCAGGAAGCTGGACCCGCGGGTCCAGATCAAGAACCCGGTCATGTTCGTGGTCGAGGTCGGCGCCACTGCTGACCCTGTACACGGCGATCACCAAGCCGTCCATCTTCAACTGGACCATCGTGGTCTGGCTGTGGCTGACGGTCGTGTTCGCCAACATGGCCGAGGCGGTGGCCGAGGGCCGCGGCAAGGCCCAGGCCGAGACGCTGCGCAAGACCAAGCGCGAGACCGTGGCCCGGCGGCTGGTCGGCTGGAAGCCCGGCCAGACCGATCCCCGCGAGGAGCCGGTCCCCGGTACCCAGCTCACGCTGGGCGACTACGTCATCGCCGAGGCCGGGGAGATCATCCCCGGTGACGGCGACGTGGTCGAGGGCGTCGCCTCGGTCGACGAGTCGGCCATCACCGGCGAGTCGGCCCCGGTCATCCGGGAGTCCGGCGGCGACCGGTCCGCGGTCACCGGCGGCACCAAGGTGCTGTCCGACCGGATCGTCGTGAAGATCACCTCCAAGCCGGGCGAGACCTTCATCGACCGGATGATCGCGCTGGTGGAGGGCGCGAAGCGGCAGAAGACGCCCAACGAGATCGCGCTGAACATCCTGCTCGCCTCGCTGACGATCATCTTCATGCTGGCCGTGGTCACGCTGCAGCCGATGGCGTTCTACTCCCACGCGCCGCAGAGCCTGGTGATCCTGGTCGCGCTGCTGGTCGCGCTGATCCCGACGACGATCGGCGCGCTGCTGTCCGCGATCGGCATCGCGGGCATGGACCGGCTGGTGCAGCGCAACGTGCTGGCCATGTCCGGGCGCGCGGTCGAGGCGGCCGGCGACGTGAACACGCTGCTGCTGGACAAGACCGGCACGATCACCATCGGCAACCGGCAGGCCACCGAGTTCCTGCCGGTCGGCGGGGTGGAGGCGCAGCGAGCTCGCCGACGCCGCCCAGCTGTCGTCCATGGCCGACTACACGCCGGAGGGCCGCTCCATCGTGGTCCTGGCCAAGGAGCGAGTACGGCCTGCGCGAGCGCCAGGAGGGCGAGCTCCAGGGCGCGGAGTTCGTGGAGTTCACCGCGCAGACCCGGATGAGCGGCATCGACCTGGCCGACGGCCGCGAGGTCCGCAAGGGCGCCGCGGCGTCGGTGGCCCAGTGGATCCGCGACAACGGCGGCAGCCCGCCCGACGAGCTGAACGGCATGGTGGACGGTATCTCGGGCGTCGGCGGCACCCCGCTGGTCGTGGCCGAGGCCAGCCACGGCACGGCGCGGGCCCTGGGGGTCATCTACCTCAAGGACATCGTCAAGGAGGGCATCGCCGAGCGGTTCGCCGAGATGCGCAAGATGGGCATCAGGACCGTCATGATCACCGGCGACAACCCGCTCACGGCCAAGGCCATCGCGGACGAGTCCGGCGTGGACGACTTCCTCGCCGAGGCCACGCCCGAGGACAAGATGGCCCTGATCAAGAAGGAGCAGGAGGGCGGCAAGCTGGTCGCCATGACCGGGGACGGCACCAACGACGCCCCGGCCCTGGCCCAGGCCGACGTCGGGGTGGCCATGAACACCGGCACCTCGGCGGCCAAGGAAGCCGGGAACATGGTCGACCTGGACTCCAACCCCACGAAGCTCATCGAGATCGTGGAGATCGGCAAGCAGCTGCTCATCACCCGCGGGGCGCTGACCACGTTCTCCATCACCAACGACGTGGCCAAGTACTTCGCGATCATCCCGGCCATGTTCGAGGGCGTGATCCCCGCGCTGAGGCACCTGAACATCCTGGGCCTGCACAGCCCGCAGTCGGCGATCACCTCGGCGATCATCTTCAACGCGCTGATCATCGTCGCGCTGATCCCGCTGGCCCTGCGCGGCGTCCGGTACAAGCCGGCGTCGGCCAGCGCGATGCTGCGCCGGAACCTGTGGATCTACGGCTTCGGCGGCCTGATCATCCCGTTCATCGGCATCAAAATCATCGACCTCATAGTTCAATTCATTCCAGGATTCCGGTGATCTGACCATGAATCGTCTACCCAGCATCGTCCGGCAGCACCTCGCCGCCCTGCGCATGCTGCTGATCTTCACCGTGATCACCGGGATCATCTACCCGGTGGTCATCTGGGGGATCGGCCAGGGCGCCTTCCACAACCAGGCCAACGGCTCGATGGTCAGCTTCCACGGCCGCGTGGTCGGCTCCGGCCTGCTGTGCCAGGAGTTCGTGAACAGCAAGGACCAGCCGCTGGCGCAGTACTTCCAGCCCCGTCCGTCCTACGCGATCCTGTCCGGGGCCAAGAACGACTACGGCTGCGACCCGCGCTACTCATCGGCGTCCAACCTGGGGCCCAACAACCCCGTGCTGATCAAGGCGATCAAGCAGCGGCAGCAGCAGATCGCGGCGTTCGACCACGTGCAGATCTCGCAGATCCCGGCCGACGCGGTGACCGCCTCCGGCTCGGGCCTGGACCCCGACATCTCCCCGCAGAACGCGGCCATCCAGGTCGACCGGGTGGCAGCGGCCAGGCACATCAGCCCCGCGGCCGTCCAGGCCCTGGTGCAAGAAGTACAGCCAGGGCCGCGACCTGGGCATTCCTCGGGCGAGCCGGTGGTCAACGTGCTCAAGCTCAACATCGCGCTCGATGAGAAGTACCCGGTCTGACGGCGAGCACGGCGAGGACAGCGAGGCAGTGGTGATGAGCGAGCGCGGGCGGACGGCCAGTCCGTCCGCGCTCGCCCGCGCTGCCGCTTCGGATGCTGTGCCGCCCCTGGCACCCAAGCTGCCCGCCGGCCAGACCAGGGTGCTGATCGTGGAGGACGAGCCCGCGCTGCTGCGCGCGCTGCGCATCGACCTGCGGGCGCGCGGCTACGAGGTGCACACGGCGGCCCGCGGCCAGGAGGCCCTGGACCAGGCGGCCCGCTGGCCGCCGGACGCGGTGCTGCTGGACCTGGGGCTGCCCGACCGGGACGGCACCGAGGTCATCCGGGAGCTGCGCGAATGGTCAGACGTGCCGGTCATCGTGCTGTCCGGCCGGTCGGCCGCCCAGGACAAGATCGGCGCGCTGGACGCGGGCGCGGATGACTACGTGACCAAGCCCTTCGCCATGGACGAGCTGCTGGCCCGGCTGCGGGCCGCGCTGCGCCGCGAGGACACGGTCCGGCCGGCCACGGCCGTGACCATCGGCCGGACCAAGGTCAACCTGGCCGCGCACTCCGTGGTCCGGCAGCCGGCCAGTGACGTGCGACGGCGACGGCGACGGCGACGGCGCGGCGGCCGGAGAAGCCAGGCCCGAGCCGGTGCACCTGACCCCGACCGAGTGGCGGCTGCTGGAGATCCTGCTGCGGTCCCCCGGCCAGCTGGTGCCCAGCAGCAGGCTGCTGGCCCAGGTCTGGGGGCCCGGCTTCGAGCACAACGCCCACTACCTGCGGTTCCACATGGCCCGGCTGCGCCGCAAACTCGAGGAGGACCCGCCACGGCCCCGGCACTTGCTGACCGAGCCCGGCATGGGCTATCGCTACCAGCCGTAACCTCCGTAACTTATCGTCAGGTTCAGGAAATGATGACTGGTCGGAATGGGTGACATGAGCGCTGGCACGGAGCCAGTGGTAACCGCCAGCTACGGGTCCGATCCTGACTACAGGCCACCGGGCGCCCGCGGCGAGCTGCGGATCTACCTCGGCTCGGCGGCCGGGGTCGGCAAGACCTACGCCATGCTCAACGAGGGCCACCGGCGGGCCGAGCGGGGCACCGACGTGGTCGTGGCCTACGTGGAGACGCATGCCCGGCCGCACACCGAGGCGCAGATCGGCGACCTGGAGGTGATCCCGCGGGCCAGGCTGGCCTACCGCGGCACCACCTTCGAGGAGCTGGACCTGGCCGCGGTGCTGGCGCGGCGGCCCGAGGTGGCGCTGGTGGACGAGTTCGCCCACACCAACGTGCCTGGCAGCGCCAACGAGAAGCGCTGGCAGGACGTGGAGCAGCTACTCGCGGCCGGCATCGACGTGATCTCCAACGTCAACATCCAGCACCTGGAGTCGCTCAACGACGTGGTCCAGAAGATCACCGGCGTGCCGCAGCGGGAGACGGTGCCCGACGCCGTGGTCCGGGCCGCGAACCAGGTCGAGCTGGTCGACATGACCCCGGAGGCGCTGCGCCGCCGGATGGCGCACGGCAACATCTACAAGCCCGAGAAGATCGACGCGGCGCTGACCCACTACTTCCGCATCGGCAACCTGTCCGCGCTGCGCGAGCTGGCCCTGCTCTGGCTGGCCGACAAGGTCGACGAGGGCCTCCAGCGTTACCGCGCGGCGCACGACATCCACGCCACCTGGGAGGCACGGGAACGGGTGGTCGTGGCGCTGACCGGCGGCCCGGAGGGTGAGACGCTCATCCGCCGGGCGGCCCGGATCGCGGCCCGGTCCACCGGGGGCGACCTGCTGGCCGTGCACGTGACTCGCTCCGACGGCCTGACCGGGGCCGACCCGGCCGCGCTGGCCGCGCAGCGCCGGCTGGCCGAGGCGCTCGGCGGGACCTACCACCAGGTCGTGGGCGAGAACGTGCCCGAGGCCCTGCTCACCTTCGCCCGGGCCGAGAACGCGACCCAGCTGGTGCTCGGGGCCAGCCGCCGCAAGTGGCTGTCCGCGCTGCTGACCGGGCCGGGCGTGAGCATGCGCACGATCCGGGACTCGGGCGACATCGACGTGCATATCGTGACCCACGCCGAGATGGGCCGCGGCCGGGGCCTGCCGCGCACCCAGGGCGGGCTGCCGCTGCGGCGCAAGCTGGCCGGCTACGTGCTGGCCGCGGCGCTGGCGCCGGTGCTCACGCTGTGCCTGGCCGCGCTGCGCGACCAGATCAACCTGACCAGCGACGTGCTGCTGTTCCTGGTCGCCGTGATCGCCGTGGCGCTGGTCGGCGGGTTCCTGCCCGCCGTGGTGGCGGCGCTGGTCGGCTCGGTGCTGCTGAACTACTACTTCACGCCGCCCATCCACCTGTTCACGATCTCCGAGGCCAACAACGTCCTGGCGCTGATCATCTTCGTGGCGGTGGCGATCGTGGTCAGCTCCGTGGTGGACAACGCGGCCCGCCGGTCCAAGCAGGCCGCGCGGGCCAGCGCCGAGTCCGAGCTGCTGGTCACCACGGCGGGCAGCGTGCTGCGCGGGCAGCAGGCCCTGGCCGCGGTGCTGAGCCGGGTCCGGGAGGCCTTCGGCATGGAGTCGGTGACCCTGCTGGAGCGCGACGGCGACCAGCCCGACCGCCGGGCCGCGGCCCGCCGCTGGGTCCCGGTGGCCTCGGCCGGCGAGCCGCCGCTGCTGTCGCCCGAGAGCGCCGACACCGAGGTGCCGGTGACCGACCGCCTGGTGCTGGCGCTGCGCGGCCGTCCGCTGGCGGCCACCGACCGCCGGGTGCTGGGCGCGTTCGCTGCCTACGCGGCCACCGCCCTGGAGCAGGAACGGCTGGCCGCCGCGGCCGAGGCGGCCCGGCCGATCGCCGCGGCCGACCGGATGCGCACCGCGCTGCTCGCCGCGGTCAGCCACGACCTGCGCACCCCGCTGGCCTCGGCCAAGGCCGCGGTGACCAGCCTGCGGGCCACCGACGTGCGGTGGACGCCCGAGGACCGCGACGAGCTGCTGGCCACCGCCGACGAGTCGCTGGACCGGCTGGCCCACCTGGTCGACAACCTGCTGGACATGAGCCGGCTGCAGGCCGGCGCGCTGGCCGTCTTCCCCCGGCCGGCCGACCTGGCCGAGATCGTGGCCCGGTCCCTGGACGACCTGGGCCCGTCCGGCCGCGAGGTCGTGGTGGCCATCCCCGAGAAGCTGCCCGAGGTATCGGTGGACCCGGGCATCGCGGAGCGGGTCATCGCCAACCTGACCGCGAACGCGCTGCGCTACTCCCCGCCCGGCACCCCGCCGACGCTCAGCGGCAGCACGCTGCTCGACCGGGTCGAGCTGCGGGTGATCGACCGCGGGCCCGGCATCCCCGAGGAGGACCGGAACCGGATGTTCGTCCCGTTCCAGCGGCTCGGGGACACCGACAACACCACCGGGGTCGGCCTCGGGCCTGGCCCTGTCCCGCGGCCTGGCCGAGGCCATGGGCGGCACCCTGGAGCCGGAGGAGACCCCGGGCGGCGGGCTGACCATGACGTTGTCGCTGCCCGCGGCGCCCGGCCCGGCCCAGCCGTTCACCGCCGAGCTGCCCGCGGTACCGGACGGCAGGCTGCCCAGCCCCGGCCCTAGCTAGGGTGTGTCCCATGACCGTGTCGCCCAGGGGGCACGGCGCGCCCGGGGACCCGACCCCATAGCCTACCCCCCCGCGCCGCGTAGCGGCAGGACCACCGTGCTCGTCGTCGACGACGAGCCCCAGATCCTGCGCGCCCTGCGGATCAACCTGCGGGTGCGCCACTACGACGTCCAGGTGGCCGGGACCGGCGCCGAGGCCCTCGAGGTGGCGGCGAAGCACCCGCCGGACCTGGTGGTGCTGGACCTCGGGCTGCCCGACCTGGACGGCGTCGAGGTCATCCAGGGCCTGCGCGGCTGGACCGACGCGCCGATCATCGTGCTGTCCGGCCGGGCCGACAGCACCGACAAGGTGGAGGCGCTGGACGCGGGCGCCGACGACTACGTCACCAAGCCGTTCAACATGGAGGAACTGCTGGCCCGGATGCGGGCGGTGAGCCGCCGGGTGCCGGGCGACAGCGACGTGCCGCGGGTCCGCATCGGCGACGTGGTCGTCGATCTGGCCGCCAAGCGGGTGATCCGCCAGCCCGGGGAGTGCGCGGACGGCGAGGCCGGGCCGGACGTCCGGCTGACGCCCACCGAATGGCACCTGCTCGAGGTGCTGCTGCGGCACTCAGGCAAGCTGATCAGCCAGCAGCAGCTGCTGTCCGAGGTGTGGGGGCCCGGCTACGCCGACGCCACCGGCAACCTGCGGCTGTACATGGCGCAGCTGCGCCGCAAGCTGGAGCCGGACCCGGCCCGGCCGCGCTGGCTGCTCACCGAGCCGGGGATGGGCTACCGGTTCCAGCCCGACCCGGCGGACGGCACCCGGGACGACCCGCCGGGCGAGTAACGGGCGGGCCTGCGCTAATCTCCCTCCAATAGGGCTACTCTTGGTGGTCGTGTCGCTACAGAACGTCACCAGCCCGTCACACTGGCTCCGCCCGCTCGCCACCAGGGGTACTGGCATGAGACTAGGCAAGCTCTCGCTTCTCCTGGCCACGGCAGTCGCCTGCGTGGCTGGCTCCGGCCTGGCGGCTGCCGCCCCGGCGGGCGCCGCCCCGGCGGGTGCCGCCTCGGCGGGCGCCACCTCGGCGACGCGCGCGGCGCAGCGGACGGTGAGCTACGAAGGGGTCAGCCTCCGGGTGCCCGCCTCGTGGCCGGTGGTGAACCTGGCCCGGCACCCGAGGGCCTGCCCGCGGCTGGACGTGCACGCGGTCTACCTGGGCCGGCCCGGCCCGGACCCGGCCTGCCCGGCGAACATCCAGGGCCGGACCACCGCGGTGATCCTGGAGCCGGCCAGCCGGACCAGCCCGGACCTGCGGCAGGCCAGCCGGGCCACGACCCTGGGCGGCCGGGCCGCCCGTACCAACCCGGACGCGGCGGTGACCCACACGATCATCGACATCGTCCCGTCGGCCGGGGTCGAGATCAGCCTGTCCTACGGGGCCAGCGCCGGGCTGGCCCGTTCCATCGAGTCGTCGGTCACGGTGACCGGGGCGGCGCGCGCCGTCCGGACGCTGAGGCCCGCCGCGATCCGCCAGTCGGCACCACAGGGGGTCGTGAAGGGCCCTGGCTTCGACACCTGCGCCGCGCCCTCGGCGGCCACCATGCGGCGCTGGCTGAGCTCGCCCTACCGCTCGGTGGGCATCTACATCGGCGGGGTGAACCGGGCCTGCGCCCAGGCCAGCCTGACCTCGGGCTGGCTGCGCACCATCCAGGCCGAGGGCTGGCGCTACTTCCCGATGTACGTGGGGCTGCAGGCGCCGTGCGTGGCCGGCTTCCGCGACGCCACCATCAAGGCGGGCAGCGCGGCGGCCGAGGGCAAGGCGGCGGCCGACGACGCGGTGACGCAGGCGGGTGACCTGGGGATACCGTCCGGCACGCCGATCATCTTCGACATGGAGGCCTACCGCGGCGGCTGCCACGCGCCCGTGATCACGTTCCTGTCGGCGTGGGACAGCGAACTGCACGCCAAGGGCTACGTGGCCGGCATCTACGAGTCGTTCTCCAACATCGCCGACCTGATCGGCGCGGCCGGGCAGATGACCGAGCCGGACGTCATCCACTACGCCGACTGGGACGGGCACGCCACCACGACCAGCTCCTACATGCCGTCCAACCGGTGGACCAGCAACCAGCGGATCCACCAGTACATGGGCGGGCACAACGAGACCTGGGGCGGCAAGACGATCAACATCGACAACGACCAGCTCGACGTGGCGCTGAGCGGCGGCGCCCCGCCGCCACCGCCCACGGCGGGCGGCGGACGGCGGCCGGGCTTCCGGATCGCGGTGGCGATCAACAGCAACGGGTCGGCGGAGTGGTTCGCCCGGGCCGCCAACCACACCATCCGGCACAACTACCAGCACCCGGTGGGCAGCTCGACCTGGTCGGCGACCAGGTCGGTGGGCAACTCCCCGTCCGACGTGGCCAGCAACCCGGCCGTGGCCCAGGACGCCAGCGGCACCCTGACCCTGTTCGCCCGGACCAGGGCGGGCCAGGTGCTGCACGCCTGGCAGCAGGACGGCGCGCCGAACGAGTGGCGCTGGGGCGGCCCGGTGGGCGCGACCCGGCTGCGCGGCCAGGCGGTGGATGACCCGGCCGCGATCCGGGCCGGCCACGGCGAGGTCGCGGTGTTCGTGACCCTGGCCAGCGGCCGGGTGAAGACCACCCGGCAGAAGGCGGCCAGCGACAACACCGGCTGGACGGCCTGGGCCAGCCTGGGCGGGCACTGCGCGAGCACGCCGGAGCCGGTACTGAACAGCAGCAAGGAGCTGGAGGTGTTCTGCACCACTTCCGGCGGTGACCTGGCCGTGGACCGCCAGGCCGGCGGCAAGTGGACCGGCTGGCACGTGCTCGGCGGGCGGCCGGGCCGGCTGACCGGCACGCCGTCGGCGGTGGTGGCCGGGGGCCAGACCGAGGTGTTCGCGGCCGACCGGTCGGGCCGGCTGGACTACGCCTGGCAGGGCTCCGGCGGCTGGGCCTGGGGCAGCTCGCCGGACCCGGGGAAGATCAGGCACGCGCCGTCGGCCACGGCCTGGCCCGGCGGCAAGGTCGGCGTACTCGCCCAGCAGGCCAACGGCCAGCTTGGCTACGCGGTCCAGCAGGGCACCGGCCCGGCGGGCTGGACTGGCTGGACCGCGCTCGGCGCGCGCATGCTGGGCAGCCCCACGGCCTGGACCAACACCAGCGGGAACCCCGAGGCGGCCATCCTGACCACCCGGCTGAGCATCGCGGTGTCCACGTTCGCCAACGGCGCGTGGAGCCCGTGGACCTCGCTGGGCGGCGGCTACTGACCGGCCCCTTACCCCGGGGCGGGCCGGTCCTTCCTGGGCAGCTTGCTGACCACCGCGTCGTAAGAGGCGTCGATGGCCTCCTGCACCTCATCGTCCGGGATGGCCCCGCCGACCTTGAGGGTGTTCCAGCCCGACCGGCCGATGTAGGCCATGACCGACACGTCGTCGGGATAGCGGGCCAGCCACTCGTCGGCCGCCTCCCGGCTGGCCCCGCACTTCAGCCCGACCTGCGCGGTTATCTGCGGGGCTATCTGCGGGGCGTCGGGCGAGTCCGAGCCGAGGAACGCGAAGATCTTGCTGGCCACCTTGACCACGACGTCGCCCTCCCAGGGCTCGTCCGGCCAGGCGCCGGGCTTGGCCAGGCAGTAGGCCAGCAGCTCGTCTCTGGTCATGCCGCCGGCGGCGGCGCGGGGGGGTTCGGGGTCGTCCCCTCTGGATGGCACAGTCACGCAGACTCTCCTCAGTGCTCCGGCGCCGGGGGCCGCGGGTCGGGCTCGGTCAGCGGGGCCGCGCCCTGGGTAGCCAGCGCGGTCAGCCGGAAGCGCAGGCGGCACAGCACCACGTCGGTGGTTCCCCGGCGGATGGCCCGGGTCAGCACGCTGCCGCGCTGGTTGAAGAAGATCCGCAGCCACGCACGGTTCGGCTGCACCTCGGGGATCAGCACCACCAGCTGGCGCTCGGAGTCCTCCCCCTCCAGGCCGCGCAGGTACTCGACCACCGGCGGGCCCAGCGACCGGTGCTGGCTGACCAGGGTGACCAGCGGCACGTGAGGCAGCCAGTTCTCCCAGCGCCGCCGGAACTCGACCTCGGCCTCGGCATCCGCATGCTCGGTGAAGCTGACGTTGACCGCGCGCACCTCCTCGCCCAGCGACAGCGCGGCCGAGATGCCGACCTCGGTCAGCCGGGAGATGGCGCTGACCGGCACCACGACCAGCGAGCGGAACCGCTGCGGCGGTGGCGGCTTGCGGCCCAGCCCCAGGATCAGGCCGATGCGCCAGTAGGTGACGCCGACCCGCTTGAACATCAGCACCAGCAGCGGCACCACGATGACGACCAGCCAGGCGCCCTCGAGGAACTTGCTGAACAGCTCGATGGCCAGCGCGACGGTGGTGAACACCGCGCCGACGCCGTTGATGGCCGCGCGCCGCCACCAGCCGCGGTCGCTGTCCCGCTGCAGGTACCAGTGCCGGACCATGCCCAGCTGCGACAGGGTGAACCCGACGAAAACCCCGATCGCAAACAACGGCACCAGGGCCTGGGTGTTGCCCTGGGACACGATGAGCAGCAGCGCGGCGGCCACCGCGAGCACCCCGATGCCGTACCGGTGCACCTGCCGGTCGGCCTTGAGGAAGAACAGGTGCGGCAGGAAGTTGTCCCTGGCCAGCAGCGAGGCCAGCACCGGCAGGCCGCCGAACGAGGTGTTCGCGGCCAGCGCCAGCAGCACCGTGGTGATCAGCTGCACGGCGTAGAACACGAAGTTGTGCCCGAACGCGGCCGCGGTCAGCCCGGCCAGCACGGTCGTGGTCGGCGTCGGCGTCACGTGGTACTTGCGGATGCCGATGGCCAGCCCGATCAGCATCAGGCCCAGGATGATGCCCAGCCACATCTCGGTGTGCTGGGCCCGCCGGGCCCGCGGCTGCCGGAACGAGGGCACGGCGTTGGCGATCGCCTCCACGCCGGTCAGCGCCGAGCAGCCGGACGCGAACGACTTGAGCAGGAGCAGCAGCCCGATCGTCGCGGTGGTGGACGGCAGGCTGGTGTGCACCGGGACCACTGGGTGGGACCGGATCAGGACCCCGCCGATGACCGCGAAGATCCCGACGATGAAGACCACCGTCGGCACGATGAACAGCCGCGCCGAATCGGCCGCGCCCCACAGGTTGGCCGCCGTGATCGCGGCCAGCACGACCAGGCAGATGATCACCCGGTCGGGGTACAGCGACGGGTACGCCGAGACCAGCGCCTCCACGCCCGCCGACACGCCGACGGCCGCGTTCAGGATGTAGTCGACCACCAGCGAGCCGGCCGCCACCAGGCTGGGCATGGTGCCGAGGTGCTTCTTGGCCACCGCGTAGGCGCCGCCGCCGCTGGGGAAGGCCGCGATGACCTGGCGGTAGGACACCACCAGCACCGCCAGCAGGACGACGATCGCAATGGTGACCGGCACCGTGTAGTTCAGCGCCGCCGCGCCCGCCGTGGCCAGCACGATGACGATGGCCTCGGGGCCGTACGCGACCGAGGACAGGGCGTCGAGGGACAGGGCCGCCAGCCCCTCGAGCGCGGTTAGCCGATGGCTCTCCTGCTCCTCGTCCGCCGCCTTGCCCTGGCCCTCGGGAGCCATCGCGCTCGCTCCTGCTGCTCCGGGTGGCATCCCGCGATCCCCCGCGCTCATGTGCGTAATCCAAGCACAGCGAACAGCAGGAAAGCCGGCCGACGCGGCGGCAGCCGCGCCGCTGGTAACCGGCTCAGACGGACGGCCTGGCTAGAGCTTGAGCACGAAGATCGCGATGATCGCCAGCACCACGGCGACCAGCACGATGACGGCGGCCAGGCGCCCGATGTTACGGGCGGGCGCCTTCATCTCCCAGGGCGGCGCCTCGCTGGCCTGGTTGTTCGCGAACGCCCGGAACTGCGCGGTGTTCGCGGAAACATCGGGGGCGGCGCGGAACTCACCGGTCGTCAGCGGGCGCCCGGCGCCCGCTGCCTGATCGTCGTCACGCTGAGGCATGGCCACGACTGTAGCGGAAAGCCCTGCGCCGAACCGCCCGGTCGGCGGAGATTCAGGCGAAAACGTCCACACCGGCGAGAGCGACCTGGCCAATTATCCGTCGCTTTCACCGTCGCTGTCGGGCAGCACCAGGGCCGGCCGGTTGACCAGCCTCGACAAAACGATCACGCTGCGTGTCCGGACCACGAACGCCTCCGCCCCGATGCGCTCGACCACCTGCTCGAAGTGCCGCACATCGGCGGCGCGGATGTGCAGCAGCGCGTCGGCCTCGCCGGTGATCGTGCAGGCGTCGGTGACCTCGGGATGCTTGGCCACCGCGGCCTTGATGTCGGCCGGCGAGGTACGGCCGCGGCAGAACAGCTCGACGTAGGCCTCGGTGGTCCAGCCCAGCGCGAACGGGTCCACCCGGGCCGAGAATCCGGTGATCGCGCCCGAGGCGCGCAGCCGGTCGACGCGCCGCTTCACGGCCGGCGCCGACAGCCCGACCTGCGCCCCCACCTCCGCGTAGGTGGCCCTGGCGTCGTCCACCAGCGCGGCAACGATCCGCCGGTCCAGGTCGTCGAAGGCCACTATCGCGCCGCCCGCCGCGGGCCCGGTCCGTGCATGGCCCTAGATCCTGCCATTACCCGAGCCCTGCGGGTCGCGTACCGTTGCGACGTGGGCAGACTCGGCGGCGCGACGAGCGGCCTGCGCGCCTGGCTCGCGACCCCGATCGGCGCGCGGTCGCCGGGACGGCGCCGTACGCCGCGCTGGCTCGCCGACCTGGGCATCCGGCCCGTCGACGTGCTGGCCACGGCCGCGGTCATCGCCGCCGTGGAGCTGAACGTCGCGACGGCCAGCGGTCCGAGCCAGCAGCCGCTCAACGCGCTGGCCTGGGGCTGGGGCGCGGCGGTGGGCCTGCCGGTCCTGGTCCGCCGGCGCTGGCCGCGCGGGGTGCTGATCGCCTGCGCGGTGCTGCTGCTGGTGTTCTACTCCACCGACCGGCGCGACATCTCCCCCGTGCCGCTGCTCTGCCTGCCGCTCTACGACGCGGCGGCGGCCGGGTTCCTGGCCCTGGCCATCATCATCCCGGCCTTCTACATGACCGTCGGGCTGTTCCTGGTCGGCGCGGCCCAGCACGCCGGCGCGCTGGCCCTGGCGCAGGAATTCCTGCCCTCGCTGGTCCTGCTGCTGCTGGCCATCCTGCTCGGCGACGCCGTGCGCAACCGCCGGGCACTGGCCGCCGAGACCGCGCAGCGGCTGCGCCTGGCCGACGAGGAGCGCGAGCGCGAGGGAGCGCGGCGGGTGGCCGAGGAACGCCTCCGGATCGCACGGGAACTGCACGACACGGTGGCGCACAGCATGGCCACCATCGCCGTCCAGGCCGCGTCGGCGCTGCACGTGCTGGACGCCCCGTACCGGCGCCGCGGCTTCCGGCGCCGCGGCGCCCGGCGTGCGCGACGCGCTGGCCGCGATCAGGGAGACCAGCAAGGGCGCGCTGGCCGACATGCGGGTCACGCTCAGCGACCTGCGCACCGAGGACGGCGAGGTGGAGCAGGCCGTCACCCGGACCGCGGGCCTGGCCCGGCTGGACGTGCTCTGCGACGCGGTCCGCGCGGCCGGGGCGCCGGTCTCGGTCACGGTGCGAGGCGAGCCGGCGGCGCTCCCGTCCGAGGCCGACCACTCGGCCTACCGGATCTTGCAGGAGTCGCTGACCAACGTCCTGCGCCACGCCGGCCCGGACGCGCACGCGGACGTGGTCCTGTGCTACGACCCGGCCGCCCTGACCATCACGATCACCGACAACGGCGTCTGCCCGGCCGGCGCCCCGAGCGCGGCGGCCGCCAGCCCGGGCGAGACCAGCGCGGGCAGATCCAGCGGACCCAGCGGACCCAGCGAACCCGGCGAGCACGGCGGACCCGGCGGGCACGGCGAACCCGGCGGGCACGGCGGACCCGGCGGGCACGGCGGGCACGGCGGGCACGGCGGGCACGGCGGGCACGGCGGAGCCGGCGAGCACGGTGGGCAACGGCGAGCACGGCGGACCCGGCGAGCACGGCGGGCACGGCGGATCCGGCGGGCACGGTGGATCCGGCGGGCACGGGCTGGCCGGCATGGCCGAGCGGGTGACCGCCCTCGGCGGCGAGCTCGCGGCCGGCCCGCGGCCGGGCGGCGGCTTCCAGGTGACCGCCCGGCTGCCGCTGACCCCGCCCGCTGAGCCGGCGGCCGCTGAGCTGGCCGCGGCGCCGCGGCCGCAGGCGGCGGAGGTGCCATGATCCGGGTCCTGCTGGCCGACGACCAGGCCCTGGTCCGGGCAGGCTTCCGGATGCTCATCGACTCGGCCGCTGACATGCGGATCGTGGCCGAGGCGGCCGACGGCGGGCACGCCGTCGCGCTGACCCGCGAGCACCGGCCCGACGTGGTGCTGATGGATTTGCGGATGCCCGAGGTGGACGGGCTCACCGCGACCCGGCGGATCACCGCCGACCCGGCGCTGGCGGCGGTCCGGGTCGTGGTGCTGACCACCTTCGACGATGACGAGAGCGTGTTCAGCGCGCTGCGCGCCGGGGCCAGCGGCTTCCTGGTCAAGGACGTCGAGCCAGAGGACCTGCTGCAGGGCATCCGGGTCGTCGCTCGCGGCGACGCGCTGCTGGCGCCGAGCGTGACCAGGGCCCTGATCAGCGCGTTCACCGCCGACCGCCCCGCCGCGACCCCGGCCACGGCCCGGCCGCCCGGTCCGGGCCGGCCCGGACCGGCGCCCGCCGCCGTGGCCGCCCTGACCGAGCGCGAGCGGGAGGTGGTCGGCCTGGTCGCCGCCGGGCTGTCCAACGACGAGATCGCCGGCGAGCTGGTCGTCAGCCCGCTGACGGCCAAGACCCACGTGAGCCGGGCCATGATCAAGCTGGCCGCCCGCGACCGGGCCCAGCTCGTGGTCATCGCCTACGCCTGCGGCCTGGCCACCCCCGCCACCCCAAGCCCCCCCGCCACCCCAAGCCCCCCCGGCGCCCAGGGCCCTCTCCCCCCGTCACACCAGCCCCGCTAGCCCCACTACACCCAGCTCCCGCGCCGACGGCCCCGCGCTTACGTCATGGTTGGCCCTCTGGTGCGGCTAGAGCAGCACCAGAGGGCCAACCATGACGCTGACCGGCCGAAACCAAGATCGCTAACAGCCGCCGCGAGCTTTCCTGCCGGAAGCTGATGGGGCGGGAGGGGCCAGGGTGGTGCTAGTGGGTCAGTGACTCGCGGAGCACGTCCAGGCTGGCGGGCGGGAGGCCGTGCGACGTCAGGTAGCCCTCGACCGTGCCGCCGCCGGCCGCGCGGGCCCGGGCCAGCACGTCCAGCAGCAGCGACGGCGGGCTGGCCAGCAGGTCCGGCGTCAGGCTGCCGCTGCCGGCGGCGCTGCCGGGGATGTGGTTCAGGGCCTCGAGCACGCTGGGGTCGATCCGGCTCGCGCTCACCGCGTAGTCGGCCGCGATGACCTCGTCGGGCACCCCGAGCACGGCCAGGACCAGGCCGATCACGATGCCCGTGCGGTCCTTGCCCGCGCTGCAGTGCACCAGCGCCGGCACCGATCCGGCCGCCGCCAGCTCGCCGATCACGGTGGCGATGACCTCGCCGCGCCGGTCGATCAGGTACTCGTAGATGGCCTCCAGCCGCTGCGGCACCTCCTGCACGTCCTCGCCGATGAGCGAGATCCGCACGGTCCGGGTGCCGGGCCCGCAGGACGGGCTGGGCGCGAAGTCGGCCTCGAAGTCCGTGCGCAGGTCCAGCACGGTGCGCAGGCCGTAGCCCTGGAGCACCGGGCCGGTGGCGTCGGCGCGGTGCAGCGTGTCCGAGCGCAGCAGCGTCCGCCACCGCGTGGTACGGCCGCCGGCCGCCGGGTAGCCGCCGACATCACGCATGTTGAAAGTACCCGTTAGCGGGATATGCCGCCCATCACCGCTGGTCATGCCGTCATGGTGTCATCCGGGTCCGGGCTGCGCCGGCGCCCGGGCCGGCGCCCGCGGTACTCCGCCGGAAGTACGCCGGGGCGAGTAGCGGCCCGGACAACTGCCTCCCGCCGCAGGACGTGCCGGCCCGTCGGCGTGAGGAGGCTGGAGTGCGACAAGAACTCCCGTGGCTCGCTGGAGATGACATCAATGTCGCACCACCCGTATCGCCCCTCACTACTGGGCCGAGCTGGCCGGGCCTGCTACCGGCACCGCTGGCTGACCACCGTGACCTGGCTGGTCGGCCTGGCCTGCCTGATCACGCTGTGGACCAGGTTCGGCGCCCCGTCTGACGACAACTTTGGCACCGCTGACCCCGGCCAGACGCTGCTGAACCAGCACTTTCACCGGCAGTCCGGGGACACGCTCACGCTGGCGATCCGGTCCGCCCAGCCGATCAGCTCGCCGGCCGTCCGCGACCGGATCACCAGCGCGCTGGTCCCCTTCTCCCGCGGCGCCGGGGTCAGCTCGGTGACCAGCCCGTACCGGGCGCCCGGCCAGATCAGCCGGGACGGGCACATTGCCTTCGCCAGCGTCCAGTTCTCGGTGCCGACGGCCAAGATCTCGAACAGCGAGACGCTGGCGCTCATGCACGACGCCACGGCGGCGTCGGGCCACGGGCTGCGGTTCAGCCTGGGCGGCGACGTGGTCGACCTCGCGGAGACGCCCTACGGCGGGGCGACCGACGGGATCGGCACCGGCGCCGCGGCCATCGTGCTGCTGATCGCGTTCGGGTCGGTACTGGCCATGGGCCTGCCCATCGTGACCGCGCTGTTCGGCATTGGCTCGGGCCTGTCGCTGATCGCGCTGATCGGGCACCTGATCCCGGCACCCTCGTTCGGGCCGATCGTGGCGTCCCTGGTCGGGCTCGGCGTGGGCGTGGACTACGCGCTGTTCCTGGTGACCAGGTTCCGTGAGGGCCTGCACTCGGGAGCGGCGCCGCAGGACGCGCTGGTCACGACGATGGCGACCGCGGGCCGGTCGGTGCTGACCGCGGGCGTGACTGTGGTGATCGGGCTGCTGGGCCTGCTGGTGCTGCGCCAGCCGCTGCTGAACGGGGTGGCCGTGGCGGCCGCGGTCACCGTGGCCATGACCGTCCTGGCCGCGCTGACGCTGCTGCCCGCGCTGCTCGGCTTCACCGGGACCCGGCTGCTCCGGTCCATCCGGCTGCGGCGGCCAGGGCGCGGACGCGAGCCGGTCAGCGAGCCCTGTTCGGGATCCCGGTCCTGGGCCTATCGGTGGGCGGCGGTCGTGCAGCGACGGCCGGCGGTGGCGGCCATCCTCAGCGCGGCGGTGATCCTGGTGCTGGCGGCCCCGGCGCTCGGCATCAAGCTGAGCATGCCGGACGAGTCAGCGCAGGCGCGCGGGACGATGGGCTACGCCAGCTACGCCACCATGGCGGCCGGGTTCGGGCCGGGCTTCGACGCGCCGCTGATCGTCGCGGCGCGGCTGCCGGCCGGCGGTGCGCACGGGGCCGGGCTGACCACGCTGGCCGGCGCGCTGCGCGCGACGCCGGGGATCGCCGCGGTTACTCCCACCGTGACCAGCGGCGACGGCCGGGCGGCCATGCTCATCGCCTACCCGGCGACCGGCGAGCAGGACCCGGCCACCAACACCCTCGTTAACACGATCACTAACAAGATCTTGCCCAGGGCGACGGCCGGCACCGGCATCCGGGCTTACGTCACCGGACCCAACGCGGCCAACGTGGCGTTCGCCAACGTGATAAGCCAGCGGCTGCCGTGGCTGATCGCGGTGGTGATCGTGCTGTCGATGCTGCTGCTGACCGTCATGTTCCGGTCGGTGACCGTCGCGGTGAAGGCGGCGATCATGAACCTGCTGTCCATCAGCGCGGCCTACGGGGTGCTGGTCATGATCACCCAGCACGGCTGGCTGCGGCAGCTGTTCGGGTTCCCCGAGGCCATGCCGGTGACGACCTGGGTGCCGGTGTTCCTGTTCGTGATCCTGTTCGGGCTGTCCATGGACTACGAGGTGTTCCTGATCTCGCGGATCCGCGAGGCCTACGACGCGACCGGCGACAACGCCGACTCGGTGGCCAGCGGCCTGGCCAGCACGGCGCGGGTGATCACGGCCGCCGCGGCGATCATGGTGGTGGTGTTCCTGTCCGTCGTGCTCGGAGCGAACGTGTCGGTCAAGCAGATCGGGATCGGCCTGGCGGTCGCGGTGCTGATCGACGCCACGCTGGTCCGGCTGGTCCTGGTGCCGGCCGTGATGGAACTGCTGGGCAAGGCCAACTGGTGGCTGCCGCGGCCGCTGGCCAGGATCCTGCCCGGCGGTCCGGCGGCCGGCGAGACCGGGGTCGAGCCCCCGGCCCGGAACGGCGACGCCGCCCGCGCCGGAGCCCGCTGACCGGCCGCCGGGCGACTGTCGGCCGGCCCGGGCCCGGCCCGCTCCGCGGGCGGACCCGGGCCGGCCCGCGCTATGGTCGTCTGCGTTGCGGGTGCGGATCTTGCTGGTGCGGATGTGACTGGGTGGAGGGCCGATGGCGCGACTAGGCAATATGTACGGGCCCGATGCCACGTTCCTGGGCGTGCCCCGGGCCGACCTGGACGACCCGGCGTCCTGGGCCGGCACCGACATCATGATCATCGGCGCCCCGTTCGACGGCGGCACCTCGCACCGGCCGGGGGCCAGGTTCGGGCCCCAGGCCATCCGGTTCACCGACTACCTGCCGCACGACGGGTCCCGGCCGCACCTGGCCCTGGGCGTGGACCCGCTGGCCGAGCTGCGGATCGCGGACGCGGGCGACATCGAGATGCCGTCGGGCGACACCGAGCTGTCGCTGCGCCGCCTGGAAGCGGCGGTCCAGACGGCCAGCGAGCGCGGCGCGATCCCGGTCATCCTGGGCGGCGACCACACGATCGCGCTGCCCGACGCGACCGGGGTGGCCCGGCACGTCGGCTGGGGACGGCTGTCGATGATCCACTTCGACGCGCACGCCGACACCGGCGACACCCAGTTCGGGTCGCTGCACGGGCACGGCACGCCGATGCGCCGGCTGATCGAGTCGGGCGCGGTCCGCGGTGACCGGTTCCTGCAGGTCGGGCTGCGCGGTTACTGGCCCGAGCCGGAGACGCTGGACTGGATGGCCGGGCAGCGGATGCGCAGCTTCGAGATGACCGAGGTCGTGACCAGGGGCCTGGACGACTGCCTGACCGAGGCGTTCGCGATCTCGCTGGACGAGTGCGACGGGGTGTTCCTGTCGGTGGACGTGGACGTGGTGGATCCGGGCATGGCGCCCGGCACGGGCACGCCGGAGCCGGGCGGGCTGACCACCCGGCAGCTGCTGGACGCGGTCCGGCGGATCACCATGGAGCTGCCGGTGGCCGGGATGGACGTGGTCGAGGTGGCGCCGCCCTACGACCACGCCGAGGTCACCGCGTACCTGGCCAACCGGGTCGTGCTGGAGGCGCTGTCGGGCATCGCCTGGCGGCGCCGCCGGGAGCAGGCGGCCAGCACGGGCGGGCCGCCGCCGCGACGGCCGGACTCGCCGCTGCTGGAGGGCCGCACCCCGCCGGCCGCCCGGCCGCCGCCGGCGGGCCGGTAGTCAGGCGCCGGGCGCGGGCGGCAGCCCTCCGATAGGCCGACACCCGGCGATGGCCGGGATAGATCGAGCCGGTCTATAGTTGGTGAATGCTGGACGTGATCAGGCTCCGCGTACTGGTCGCCGTCGCCCGGCACGGGTCGGTGACCGCCGCGGCCCGTGCCCTGAACTATGCCCAGCCCTCCATCAGCCATCACATCGCCCGCCTGGAAGCCGAGACCGGGGCCCGGCTGCTGCAGCGGGCCGGGCGGGGAGTGCGGCTGACCGACGCCGGGCGGCTGCTGGCCGAGCGGGCCGAGGAGATCATCGGCCGGCTGGACGCGGCCGAGGCCGAGCTGGCCGCGCACGTGGGCCTGCGCGAGGGCCGGGTCCGGCTGGCCGCCTTCCCGTCGGCGCTGGGCACGATCGTGCCCGCGGCGGCGGCCCGCCTGGAGGCGGAGACGCCGGGCATGGACCTGATGCTGACCGAGGCCGAGCCGCCCGAGGCGATCCGCATGCTGCGGGCGGGGTACGTGGACGTGGCGCTGGTGTTCCAGCACTACCAGCAGGACACCGACCCGGAACCGCCCAGCGCGGCCGAGGAGGGAACCCGCGGCCGCCTGCTGCTCGACGAGCCGGTGCACCTGGTCACGGCGGCCAGCCCCGGCCACGCGGCGGCCCCGCACTGGCCCGCCCACCACGGCTCGGGCGGCCCCGCCGCCGGCAGCCACGGCGAGCCGGCGGACGGCCAGCTCAAGGCGGACCTGGCCGCCTACGCCGGGCACCGCTGGATCGCGGGCTGCGAGCGGTGCCGCAGCTACCTGATCCGGCAGTGCGCGCGGGCCGGGTTCACGCCCAACGTGGCCTTCACCACCGACGACTACGTGGCCGTCCAGGCCCTGGTCGCGGCCGGGCTCGGGGTGACCACGCTGCCCGGGCTGTGCCTGCGCGCGGCCCGGCATCCGGGGATCACGGCCGCCGCCCTGCCGGGGGCCCGGCGGCACGTGTTCGCCATCACCTACGGAGATCCGCCCGACCCGCCGGCCACCGCCCGCCTGCTCGACGTGCTGGCTCAGGTGGCCGGGGCCAGCAGCGGCGACCACGTGCCCGCCTGAGGGCGCCTGAGCGCGCCTCAGCCCGGTGCCCCTCCCTCCCTCTTGCTGTTATCAGTTCCGTTCTTGCTGTTATCAGCCCTCATGGGATCGAGTCGGGCTCCGTCAGATGGCCTTGGCCTGGCCCTGCCAGTAAGGGTCGCGGAGCCGGCGCTTGAGCAGCTTGCCGCTCGGGTCGCGGGGCAGCGCGGCCACGAAGTCGATGGACCTGGGCCACTTCATCTTGGCCAGCCGGCCCTCCAGCGAGGCCAGGATGTCGGCCGCCAGCGCGTCGCCTGGCTCCGCGCCCGGCAGAGGCTCGACCACCGCCTTGACCTGCTCGCCCCAGTCGGCATCGGGGACCCCGAAGACGGCCACGTCGGCCACGGCCGGATGCATGATGATCTCGGCCTCGATCTCGGCCGGGTAGATGTTCGCCCCGCCCGAGATGATCATGTCGGACTTGCGGTCGCAGAGGAACAGGAAGCCGTCCTCGTCCAGGTAGCCGATGTCGCCCACGGTGAAGAACCCGTGCAGGCGGCCGGCCGCGGTCTTGCCCGGGTCGCCGGAGTACTCGAAGTCCGTCATGTCCATCTTCATGTACACCACGCCCGGCACGCCCGGCGGGCAGCTGTTCCCGTCGTCGTCAGCGACCATGATCTGGCTGACCGGCCAGGCCGTCCCGACCGTGCCGGGGTGGGCCAGCCAGTCCTGCGGGGTGGCCAGCGTGCCGCCGCCCTCGGTGGCCGCGTAGTACTCGTAGATGCAGGGCCCCCACCAGTCCAGCATGGCCCGCTTGATGCCCTCCGGGCACGGCGCCGCCGCGTGCAGCAGCCAGCGCATCGACGACAGGTCATAGCGGCCCCGGGTCTCCTCAGGCAGGCTGAGCAGCCGCTTGAACTGGGTGGGCACCATGTGCGAGTTCGTCACCCGGTAACGCTCGGTCAGGGCCAGGGCCTGCTCGGAGTCCCAGGAGTCCATGCACACGATCGTGTGCCCCAGCTGGAGCGCGCCGCCGCCGAACACGGTCACGGCGGTGTGGTAGACGGGCGAGGTCAGCAGGTGCGCGTTGGGCTGGCCCTCGGTCACGCCGAACAGCATCGGCAGCAGCGCCGCGAGGTCGGCGGCCTCGTCGGGGGTGAGGCCGGACAGCGCCCGGCGCACGCCCTTGGGCCGGCCCGTGGTGCCCGAGGTGTAGTGCATGGTCGCGCCCGCGGTGCGGTCGGCCGGGGTGCTGGTCGGCTGGCCCCGCCGCAGCTCGGCCACCGGGGTGAAGTCAGGGACCTCGCCGTAGCTGAACCGGGCCGGGACGGTCGCGGCCCGCCGCGGCCAGGTCGGCCGCGGCCAGGTCCGCGGCCGCCCGGCCGGCCTCGGCGAAGCGCTCGTGGGCGAAGAACGCCCTGGCCCCGGAGTCCGCGATCAGGTAAGCCATCTCGGGCGGGGTGAAGTGCCAGTTGATCGGGGTCAGGTACCAGCCGCCCTGCAGCGCGGCCAGGTAGATCTCGAACGCCGCCGACGAGTTCGGCAGCAGCGCCGCGATGCCGTCACCGGGCCGCAGGCCCGCGGCCTGGAGCCCGCTGGTGACCTGGTTCGCGCGGCCGAGCAGGTCGCCCGCGCTGACCTCGGTGCCATCGGGATCGATGACCGCGATCCAGCTCGGATCCTGCTCCGCGCGACGCCAGAAACCCACCGTTTGCCTCCCGGACTCGTTGCCCCGAGTAGAGCACGCCGCCGCCACCCCGGCAAGATCGTTAAGCGTCGATCATCTCGTCGTCGTACGCCGGCTCGTGCGGCCTGGCCGACCGCCACAGCAAGGCGATGCCGAGGATCAGCGCCAGGCCGCCCCCGGCCAGCCCGATCAGCGGGCCGAGGTCCTGGATCCAGGTGATCAGCCGGTGCGACTTGTCCGCCTCGGCCACGGCGGCGCGGACGCTGCGCGGGGTCTGCGCCAGGCGGCCGGCCAGCAGTACCAGCCGGGGCGTGCCCGTGGCGCTCTCCAGGTCTGTCCGCTGGCGCAGCACCATGTTCACCGGGATGCCGGTGACCGGGTCGACCCAGTAGGTGGTGGTCTCGGTCAGGTACTCCGGCAGCGTGACGTCGCCCTCGTTGGGCAGCCCGGCCAGCTGGGCGGGCAGCGTCTGCTGCCCGACCTTGACCCGGGTGATCTGGTCGGTGAACTTGTCGACGGCGATCCCGTCTACGGTGGCCGTGCCCGCGAACCGGAACGGCACCGGCAGGCGCAGGGTCACGTCGTACACCTGGTAGGTCTGGTGCGCGGTGCTGAACGGGAACCGGTAGCCCAGGCCGGACTGCCGCACCTGGGTGCTGGTGCCTACTGACGCGCCGCAGCAGTTCAGCAGCGCCCCGGTGCGCCGGTCGAAGGCCACCACCCGGGACTGGCGGGTGATCAGCGTCTTGCGGGTCTCGTCGTCCAGCGCGGTGAAGCTGGACCAGACCGCCGTCGACGGCGAGCCCGCGCTCACGTTGCCCTCGATGGTGATGATCTCGGTGGCCCGGGTGTTGCGGAAATCCTGCAGGCTGGAGGAGTTGAAGTAGGTGAGTCCGGTCCCGGTGAGCGTGGTCACCGAGTACTCGTTCAGCGGGAACTTGATCACCTGTCCGGGCACCCAGAGCCGCAGCAGCGCGGCCAGGGTCACGAGGAAGGCGCCGAGCGCCGTCAGTGTCAGGCCAGCGGCACGACGCATAGATCCTCCCGGCGGGCTTCGCCAGCGACCCAGTGGTCGACCCGCGCCCTCGGGAGACCAAAAACGCCCTCAGACCCGGTTCCGATTCAGTACGTTATCAGGGCACATACCGGGTACCTCGCGTTAACCGGAGGGTGATCGTGACACGCCTGGGTCTCATCATCGCGTCCATCGTCACCGGCATGGTCCTGGCCACTGGCGCCGCCTACGGAGTCGCCGCGCTCGCCGCCCCGGCGCAGACGCCCGCCAACCAGAACCTCTACAACTACGGCGCGCCCTGAGCTGGGCTGGCTAGCCCGGCTGGCTAGGTCGGTACCGGCTTGCCGACTACTGACTCGACCGAGACCTCGGGCAGCAACCGCTCGTAGGTGACCAGGTCGACCCGGCCCGACAGCCCGGCCGTCGCGGCCAGGCTGACCGCGTGCCGCAGGCTGTCAGGCCAGGACCAGCCCAGCGTCACGCCGGGCACGAACCCGGCCACCAGCGCGTCGCGGGACATCCGATGCTGGCCCGGCTGCCCGGCCCGGCTGGCCCGGCAGTGAGCTGTCCAGCCGGGCGCGCCATTCCTGCTCGCCGGTCAGCACCGTGACCGCCGAGCCCGACATCGTGACCACCGCGCCCACCCCGGCGGCCACCATCTCGGCCGGGCGGCCGGCGCCTTCCTCGGCTGGGTTCTCGGGGATGACCAGCGCCGGCCGGCGGGCCACCCCGTGGGCCAGCGCGCTGCCGCCCGCGTCCAGCACCACCGGCACGCCGGCCTCCGCCGCGTACGTGGCGAACGTGGCGAACGTCTCCGGCGGCAGCGCGTCGGGCACCCCGCCGCACAGCACCGCGCCGCTGGCGCCCTCGATCAGCGCGCGGTAGTCGGCGGCCAGCCGGCCCAGCTCCTCGGTCGTGATGTACGGCGACGGCTCCGCGAAGCTGGTCGTGGTGCCGGTCGACACGTCGGTCACCTCGACGACCCGGCGGGACTCCATGACGATCGGCGTGAACTGGGTCGGCACGCCCACCCGGGACAGCTCGGCCTTGATCAGCTCGCCCGCGGTGCCGCCGGTCAGGCCCGCGGCCACCACCTCGTGGCCGAACGTGTGCAGCATCCGGGCGACGGCCGGCCCGCGGCCTCCGACCCGGTAGGTGACCCGCCCGACCGGGTGCGACTGCCCGGGCACGATCCGCTTCGTCTCGTAGCTGACGTGCACGGCCGGGTCGAGCGTGACGACGACGATCATTGCCCGCAGCATAGGCGCAGCGGCCGTCTGCTCAGGCTCAATCCCCGCCGCATCCCCCGCCGCATCGCCCGGCGCATCCCCGTCCGCATGCCCGCCGCCAGGGTGTCATCCCGCCTGGTGCGGGCCGCTCGCCGGGCCGATAGCCTGGCGCACATGCGCTCCGCGGTGATCGGCGTCGTCCTCGACGTCTGCGCCGTGCTCGCGTTCGTGGCCATCGGCCGGCACACCCACCACGACGGCGACACGCTGGCGGGCGTGGCCTACACGGCCGGCCCGTTCCTGGGCGGGCTGGCCATCGGGCTGCTGGCCGTGCGGGCCTGGCGGCGGCCGCTGGCCCTGGTGCCGACCGGGCTCGGGGCCTGGCTGGGCGCCGCCGCGGTCGGCATGGTGATCCGCGTGCTGGCCGGCCAGGGCACGGCGGCGGCGTTCATCGTGGTCGCGCTGGCCTTCCTGGGCCTGTTCATCCTCGGCTGGCGCATCGTGGTCCGCATCGTGGCCACCCGCCTCAACGCCGCCCACTGACCCCGCCCGGGGCTCATCCTTGCCACCCGGCCGGCCGAGTTTTAGACTGAACATTCAGTCAAAGCAGGACAGGCTGGCATGACAGGCTGGTCAGTGCCATGACCGGCGCACGCGGGGCGACCCGCGTGACCGACAGGAACAGGCAGGCCAGGGCATGACGCCACTGGAAATGATCATCAACGACCAGGAACAGATCTTCACCCGCCGTCAGCCCGAGTCGCGCCGCCTGGCCGGCCTGGCCGCGAGCAAGCTGGCCGGCGGGGTGACCTCCAGCTGGCAGATCACCCGTCCGCAGCCCGTCTGGCTGAGCCACGGGCAGGGGTCCAAGATCTACGACGTCGACGGCAACGAGTACGTCGACCTGCACGGCGGCTACGGCGCCGGGCTGGCCGGGCACGGACACCCGGCCATCGTCGAGGCGGTGCGCTCCCAGGTCGGCTTCGGCACCCACTTCGCCCAGCCGACCCGGACCGCGATCGCCGTGGCCGAGGAACTCTCGCGCCGGTTCGGGCTGGCCCAGTGGCGGTTCGCCAACTCCGGCACCGAGGCCACCATGGACGCCGTCCACCTCATGCGCGCCATCACCGGCCGCGACCTGATCATCAAGGTCGAGGGCTGCTACCACGGCCACCACGACTCGGTGCAGGTCTCGGTCTGCCCCGACGAGGACGACGGGATCGGGCCCGCCGACCGGCCCAACAGCGTCCCGTCCAGCACCGGCATCCCCCGCGCCATCACCGACCTGACCCTGATCGTGGGCTTCAACGACCTGGCGGCGGTGGACCGCGTGCTCAGCGAGCACCGCGGCCAGGTCGCGGGCATGATCCTCGAGCCGATCATGATGAACGCCGGGATCATCAAGCCCGAGCCCGGCTACCTGGCCGGCCTGAAGGACCTGCTGCACGCCCACGGCGCCCTGCTCACCTTCGACGAGGTCAAGACCGGGCTGACCAGCGGGCCTGGCGGCGCGATCGGCCTGACCGGCGTGCTCCCGGACATCGTCACCCTGGCCAAGGCCATCGGCGGCGGCGTGTCAGTGGCCGCGATCGGCGGCACCGAGGAGGTCATGGCCCACGTGGCCAACGGCGACTACGAGATGGTCGGCACCTTCAACGGCAACCCGCTGGCCATGGCCGCCACCCGGGCCATGCTCTGCGAGGTGGCCAGCGCCGAGGCCTACGAGCGGCTGGAGAAGCTGCGACTGCTCGCGGTCGAGGGCCTGGAGCGCGAGATCGCGCGTAACAACCTGCAGGCGCGCGTCGTTTCTGTAGGTGCCAAGGGCTGCGTGGTGTTCAGCGGCGAGCCGGTCCGCGATTTCCGCGGGTTCCTCGAAGTCGAGGACGACTACAGCCACGCGCACTGGCTGTTCCAGCACAACGGCGGGGTCTTCCTGCCGCCGTGGGGAAAGAGCGAGCAGTGGCTGATCTCGGTCCAGCACGACGAGGCAGATATCGACAGGTTCGTGACTAATTTCGCGACGTTCGCCGCCGCGATAGGGAAGATGTCGATCGCGAGCTAGCCTCGGTTTGTTACCTGGCTGGTCTTGCGCTGGTGAGCCTGGCCGGACAATCCTAGGCTGATACAACTTGTTGGCTGACTGTTCAATCAGGAAGGTGGGGGATAGATGCACCCACGAGAGGGCTGGCAAGCCGACGGGCGCCGTCGGGTGCAAGGCCTCTCCCGGCGGGCGGCCCTGCAGCGCGGCGCCGCCGCCGCGCTGGTGGCCGGCGGCGCCGGCGGCCTGCTGGACGCGTGTGCCCCCTTCCTGACCGGCGCCCAGACGGTGCCGCTGCCCCGTCCCAGCAACCCGGTGACCTGGCCGACCGGCGATCTCAAGCCCATCGCCAGCGGGCTCAAGCCGGAGACCGGGGCGACCTTGCAGGTCTACAACTGGGTCGCCTACGTCAACCAGGCCTGCGTCAACCACTTCGCCAAGAAGTACAACTGCAAGGTCCAGGTAACTACGTTCAACACCATGAACGAGGCCATAGCCAAGCTGCGCAGCGGGCTGTCGTTCGACGTGTTCATGGGCGTGACGGTCGACGTGCTCGGGCAGCTCATCGCGTCCAAGCTGCTCAAGCCGCTGAATCACAGCTACATCCCGAACATCGCCCAGGCCTGGCCCGACTTCACCAACCCGTTCTACGACCGGGGCTGGCAGTACACGGTCCCGTACACGATCTACACGACCGGGATCTCCTGGCGTAAAGACCTCGTGCACGAGAACCCGTACGCCATGAAGAACGGCTACGCGATGCCGTGGCAGTCCAAGTACAAGGGCAAGGTCGCGATACTTGACGACTACCGCGAGGGCATCAGCCTGGGCCTGATGAAAAACGGGATCTACGACCTCAACACGACCAGCAAGGCCCGGATCGACCTGTCCCGGCACACGCTTCAGGACCTGGACCAGCTGGTCAACCTGCACATCGACAACAACGACTACACCGAGGTCCCCGACGGCCAGACCTGGATCCATCACGCCTGGTCGGGCGACATGGCAGCGGCGCCGTACTACATGCCGAAGGGGGTCCCGGTGGAGGTGGTCGGCTACTGGTTCCCCACTGACGGCCGCGGGCCGGTGGCGAACGACACCAATACCGTGCTGGCCTCGGCCAAGAATCCGGTGCTGGCCCATCTGTTCCTCGATTACTTCCTCGACCTCAACAACGCGCTGGAGAACATCAGCTTTAACGGCTACATGCAGCCCCTCAACCAGATCACGCCGCAGCGGCTGGTCAAGGAGAAGCTGCTGCCGCCGAGCCTGATGTCCACGGCCGTGCTGCCCTCCTACTTCCGCCGCGGGCTCGGCGAGCTACAGCTGCCGGTGGACGCCGACGCGCTGTGGCAGCAGGCCTGGCTCGTCGCGAGCAACGGGATCTGATGCCATGGCCACCCGCATGCCGCAGCTGCGCACCGACCGGCCCGGCCGGCGGGGAGGCGCGGACAGCGGCCGCCAGTCCCGTGCGTTCTGGATCGCGCTGGCCCTGCCCGGCATCCTGTGGCTGGCGGTGCTGTTCATCGTCCCGTTCTACGCCGTGCTGTCGATCGGCGAGGGCAAGCTCAACAAGCTGTTCGCGTCCCCGGTCGCCGTCTACAACCCGCTGCACTGGAGCTCGGCCAACCTGGTCAACGTCTGGCACGACATTTTCGGCGCCGACTCGTTCGCCGGGCCGATCGTGCTGCGGACCATCGTCTACGTGGCCATCGCGTCCGCGCTGTGCCTGATCATCGGCTACCCGGCGGCGTACTTCGTGAGCCGGTTCGCGGGGCGGCGCAAGGGCCTGTTCCTGCTGCTGCTGATCGCGCCGTTCTGGATCAGCTACATGATGCGGATGCTGGCCTGGATCGACCTGCTGCAGACCAACGGCTACGTGAACAAGGTGCTCACGTCCCTGCACATCGTCAGCACCCCGGTCAACTGGCTGGGCGGGCACTCGTACACGGTGATCCTGGGGCTGGTCTACGGCTACATCCCGTACCTGATCCTGGTCTTGTACGCGGGGCTGGACCGGATTGACCCCTCGCTCATCGAGGCCGGCCGCGACCTCGGGTTCAGCCGGTTCAAGACGTTCGTGCGGGTCACGCTGCCGCTGTCGCGCCAGCCCATCCTGACCGCGTTGCTGATCACGGTGCTGCCGATGATCGGCGACTACTTCACCAACACGCTGCTGTCCGCCGCGCCCAATACCTCGATGATCGGCAACCTGATCCAGGGCCAGCTGAACACGCCGGGCCTGGAGGGCCAGGGCGCGATCTTGTCGCTGCTGCTGCTCCTGGTGCTGCTCGTGCCGATGATCTATTACGTGGTGGCCACCAACCGCTCGTCCAGGGAGGCCTCATGACCAGCGTCACCGCCCGGTCGAGCACCTCCGGCGCGAGCGCGCAGGCGGCCGGCGGCAGCAAGCGCCTGCCGCCGTGGCGCAACCCCTGGCGTCACCCCTGGTTCCTCGAGGGCTTCACCTGGCTCTACCTGCTGTGGTCGCTGGCGCCGATCGCGATCGCGGTGCTGTTCTCGTTCAACAAGGGCAAGTCGCAGGCCACCTACCAGGGCCTGTCCTGGCGCTGGTACTGGGGCGACGCGGTCAACTCCGTCTGGCACAACCCGGCGCTGCAAAGCTCGGTGTTCACCACGCTGAAGCTGTCCGCCTACACCACGCTGATCGCGGTGCCCATCGGGGTCGCGTTCGCGCTGGGCATCAACCGGTGGCGGAGCAAGATCTCGGCCAGCTTCAACTTCGTGATGATCCTGTCGTTCGTGGTGCCCGAGCTGATCTTCGGCGTGGCCATGTTCTTCGTGTTCACCAAGCTGTTCACCGGCATCCAGCTCGGCCTGCTGGCCGAGATCCTGGGCCTGGTGACCTGGAACGTGAGCTGGCCGGCCATCATCGTCCAGGCGCGCCTGGTCGGCATCGGCCGGCAATACGAGGAAGCCGCGGCCGACCTCGGCGCCACGCAATGGCAGACCATGCGCCGGGTGATGATGCCACTGCTGTGGCCGGCCATCTTCGCCAGCGCGGTCCTGGTCTTCTCGGGCGTCATCGACGACTTCGTGATCGTGGACCTGCTGTCGTCCAGCGCCAGCAACACGCCGATGTCGGTGATCATCTACTCCACCCAGCACGGCGGCAACGGCGGCCCCGCGCTCAATGCCCTGGCCACGATCATGCTGGTGATGTCGTTCCTCGTCGCCGGCCTGGGCTTCCTGGGCTATCGCTTCATGACCCGCGGCCAGCGCATTGACAATCGCCAGGCCCTCGCTACCATCGCCGGCGCCGAGAACTGATGAAAGCCGGGGTCGGGCCAGCCGAGTTCGCGCAGAAGGGTAGGTGCCGGTTATGTCAGGTGGCCGGATAGAGCTGGTGTCACTGACCAAGCGGTTCCACGAGGTGGCCGTGGACGACATCGACCTGCACGTCTCCAGCGGCGAGTTCTTCTCCCTGCTCGGGCCCTCGGGCTGCGGCAAGACCACCACCCTGCGCCTGATCGCGGGCTTCGAGCAGCCCACGGCGGGCCGGATCCTGCTCGACGGCACCGACGTGTCCGGGGTGCCGCCGCACAAGCGCAACGTCAACACGGTGTTCCAGAGCTACGCGCTGTTCCCGTTCCTGAACGTGTTCGACAACGTGGCATTCGGGCTGCGCAACAAGAAGCTGCCCAGCGCGGAGCTGTCCAGCCGGGTCGGGTCGGCCCTGGACCTGGTCAAGCTGCGCTCGTTCGAGAAGCGCCGGCCCGGCCAGCTGTCCGGCGGCCAGCAGCAGCGGGTCGCGCTGGCCAGGGCCCTGGTGCTGCAGCCGTCAGTACTGCTGCTGGACGAGCCGCTAGGCGCCCTGGACGCCAAGCTGCGGCGCTCGCTCAAGGTGGAGCTCAAGGCGCTCCAGGAGCAGGTCGGCATCACCTTCCTGTACGTGACGCACGATCAGGAAGAGGCGCTGACCATGTCCGACCGGCTGGCGGTCATGCGCGACGGCAAGATCGTGCAGATCGGCGCGCCGACCGAGGTGTACGAGGAGCCGGCTGACACCTACGTGGCCGACTTCCTGGGCGTGTCCAACCTCATGGAGGTGGACATCGTCGAGCGCGGGCCAGGCACCTGCTGCCAGGCCCGGCTGGGCGAGTCGGTGCTGACCGTGGACCACGGCGGCCAGGACGCCCCCGATCACTCGCACGCGGTGATCCGGCCCGAGCGGGTCAAGATCGAGGACTTCGGGTCGGCGGGCCCGAACCGGGTCCCGGCCATGGTCGAGCGGCTGGTCTACCTGGGCTCATCCACGCAGGTGTTCCTGCGCCTGGCGGCCGGGACCGACCTGCAGGCGGTGCTGCAGAACGACGGCAGCCAGGCGGCCTGGAGCCAGGGCACGCCGGTGCACGCGTTCCTGGCCCCCGACGCGCTGCGCGTGCTGGCGGGCGGCGGGCAGCTGGCCGAGCAGGGCGATGACCTGCCCATCGACATCGCCGCGCCGGGCGCCCTGCAGACCAGTTCCGGGACCCTGGCTAGTCCCGCGCCCTAGTCCGCGAGCTTCCCGCGCCGTAAGGCCACGGGCCGCGCGGGCCCGGTCGGCGTCCCAGCTGAACCCCAGCTGGCCGGCCACGAACTGCATGGTCAGCTCGAACGCGCCCATCGGGTCGACCACCGGATCATCCAGCGCGATCTGGATCGTGAGCCCGTCCAGCAGGCTGGACAGGCAGGTCGCGAACCCCATCGGGTCCACGTCGCGGAACTCCCCGGCCTCCTGGCCGGCCAGCACGATCGAGCTGATCTGCTCGCGCCAGCGCTCGTCCGACTTGCGCCGGACGTTGCCGACCTCGGTGTTGCGGGCCGCCTGGGCCCAGAAATCCAGCCAGAGCTGCCAGGAGCTGCCCGGCGAAGGGTCCGCCTCGGTCAGGCAGTTCATGGCCACGATCTCCTCGAGCCGGGCCGCGGCCGTGGGCAGCTGCTCCAGTCGCCGCTGGCCGACCTCGTACCACGACTCCTCGTAGTGCCGGATGGCCTCGGTGAGCAGCTGGTCCTTGGTCTTGAAGTAGTAAATGACCAGGGCCGGGCTGACCCCGGCTCGCTTGGCCACGTCGGCGATGCGCGTGTCCGCATAACCGCGCTCGGAAATGACCTCAAGCGCGGCCACCACCATCTGGGTGCGCCGCTGGTCCGCGGTGCCCGGAGCCTCGGTGCTCTCGCCGGCTCGCACTGTCATCGCAGCAGTCCTCTCATCGCGCTGTGCCGCACCTGGCACATCATTCTCCCGCGATGCCGGTACTGACTAGGTTGCTCCGTCAATCAACTGCTCCGTCAATCAACACTGCCCTATCAGCACAGTCCAACTGGCACTGCCCTCTTGTCGTTACGGTATCAGGTTTCTAGACTGAACATTCAGTCAATCCGAATCCGGGCCGCATGGAGGCACACTCATGGCCGCAACATACGACGCCATCGTGGTCGGCGGTGGGCATAACGGCCTCACCGCGGCCGCCTATCTGGCCCGGTCGGGCGCTCGCACGATCGTGCTCGAAGGCCGGTACAAGACCGGCGGGGCGGCCACCACCGAGGCGCCGTGGCCCGACGCTCCCGAGCTCAAGGTCACCCGGCTGTCCTACGTGATGAGCCTCATGCCGCCGACGATCATCCGCGACCTGGAGCTCGAGCGGCACGGCTACAAGATCTACCCCATGGGCCCGTACTACCAGGCCTTCCCCGAGGGCGGCTCGATCAAGCTCTACGCCGATGACGCCAAGCGCAACCACGAGGAAGTCTCCAAGTGGTCCAAGGCCGACGCCGACGCCATGCCGCGCTGGGACGCCTGGCTGGCCGGCCTGGCCGACGTGCTCGGCCCGCTGCTGCTCACCGTGCCGCCCAACCTGGGCTCCCGCAAGCCGCGCGACCTGGCCGAGACGCTCCGCCTGGCCTGGAGCAACCGCGGCCTCGACGTGCGCACGATCGCCGACGTCACCCGCCTGATGACCATGAGCATCGCCGACCTGCTCGACGACTGGTTCGAGTCCCCGCAGGTCAAGGGCGCGCTCGCGGTGAACGGCGTGATCGGCACCTGGGCCGGGCCCTACGAGCCCGGCACCGCCTACGTGATGGCGCACCACTCCATCGGCGACGTCGGCGATGGCCACCTCGGCAACTGGGGCTTCCAGGAGGGCGGCATGGGCGGCGTGTCCAGCGCCATCGAGGCCGCCGCCCGCAGCCACGGCGCGGAAGTGCGCACCAGCGCCCCGGTCGCCCGGATCCTGGTCGAGGACGGCCGGGCGGCCGGCGTGGTACTCGACAACGGCGAGGAACTGCGGGCCAAGGTGGTCGTGTCCACCCTGCACCCGCGCACCGCGTTCCTGGACCAGGTCGGCGCCGAGAACCTGCCCGACGACTTCGTCACCGACATCCAGCACTGGAAGACCCGCAGCGGCGTCGTCAAGATCAACCTGGCCCTCGGCGAGCTGCCCGACTTCACCGCCGACCCCGGCTCGCAGCTCCAGGAGCACCACACCGGCTCGGTGGAGATGGCGCCGACCATGGAGTACATCGAGCGCGCCTTCCAGGACGCCAGGGAGGGCCGGCCCGCGGCCCGGCCGTTCAGCGACGGCGTGATCCCCACCGCGTTCGACAAGACGCTGACCCCCGAGGGCACGCACATCATGTCGCTGTTCACCCAGTGGGTGCCGGCCGACTGGAACGAGGAGCCGCACACCGCCGAGCTGGAGGCCTACGCCGACCGCATGATCGACTGCTACAACGAGCTCGCGCCCAACCTCAAGTCCGCGATCCTGCACCGGGACATCGTCGGGCCCTACGAGATGGAGCACGATTACGGCCTGGTCGGCGGCAACATCTTCCACGGCGAGCTCTCCCTGGAGCAGCTGTTCCACATGCGCCCGGCCCCCGGCTACGCCGACTACCGGACCCCGGTGCCCGGCCTGTACTACGGCAGCTCCGCCACCCACGCCGGCGGCGGCGTCTGCGGCATCCCCGGCTGGCAGGCGGCGCGCGCCGCGATCACGGACCGCAAGGCCAGCAAGCGGTCGGGCCAGCTACGCAAGATCACCCGCCGGTCGTGACCGAGATTTCTCGCTAACAAATGGGTACCGCGCTGGACTCGATGCTCCAAGCCCGGAGCGTGGCGCTGGTCGGGGCGTCACCCCGGCCGGGCTCGTTCGGGCAGCGGATGGTCGAGGAGGTGACCCGGAGCCCGTCCAGGCCCCGGGTCCACCTCATCAACCCGCGCTACGGCGAGATCGACGGGCGCCGGTGCCTGCCGTCGCTGGCTGACCTGCCCGAGCCGGCCGACCTCGTCCTGCTGGCCGTGTCCGACGGCCAGCTCGAGCCGCAGCTCGAGCTGGCCGCCGCCCGCGGCGACCGCTCGGCGCTCATCTTCGGCAACGCCTACGAGCCCCCGTCGCAGACTCGCGCCCCCCTACGGGACCGGCTGGCCAAGATCGCCAGTGGCGCCGGGATGGCGATGTGCGGCGCGGGCTGCATGGGGTTCATCAACGTCAGCCGCGGCCTGCGGGCCATCGGCTACCTCGAGGCCAGCCTCATGCCCGCCGGGCCGGTGGCGCTGGTCACCCACTCCGGCTCGGTGTTCTCCGCGCTGCTGCGCGCCCGCCGCGGGCTGCGCTTCTCGCTGGCCGTCTCCTCCGGGCAGGAGCTGGTCACCACCACCCCGGCCTACCTGGAGTACGCGCTCGCCCTGCCCGAGACCCGGGTGCTGGCCCTGGTGCTCGAGGCCATGCGTGACGCCGGCCAGCTGGCCGCCGTGCTGGCCACCGCCGCCGAGCGGGACATCCCCGTCGTGCTGCTGACCGTCGGCGGGTCGGCCAGCGGCCAGGCCATGGTGGCCGCGCACTCCGGCGCGCTGGCCGCGGCCGACGGCGGCTGGGAGGCGCTGGCCCGGGCCCACGGCGTGCACCGCGTCGCCGACCTGGCCGAGCTCACCGACACCGTCGAGCTGTTCGCCATCGGCCGGCGCGTCATCCCGCCCGTGCTGGTCCCGTCCGAGCCGCTCGCCCAGCCGGGCGAGTCGCCCGCCGGGCCGGTGCTGGGCATCGCCACCGTGCACGACTCCGGCCTCGAACGCGCGCACACCGCCGACGTCGCCGAGCAGCTCGACGTGCCCTTCGCCAAGATCAGCCCGGCCACCACCGAGCTGCTGGGCAAGCTGCTCGACCCCGGCCTGCTGCCGGCCAACCCGCTGGACGTCTGGGGCACCGGCGCCGACACCCGCGAGCTGTTCGCCGCCTCGCTGACCGCGCTGGCCGGCGACCCCTCGGTCGCCGCCGTCGCGCTGGCCGTGGACCTCGTGCCCGAGCTGGACGGCGACCGTTCCTACCCGCTGGCCCTGCTCGACGCCACGGTCCGCACGGACAAGCCGCTGGCCGTGCTGAGCAACCTCGGCAGCGCCATCGACCCCGAGATCGCCGGCCTGCTCCGCGAGCACGGCGTCCCGGTGCTGGAGGGCACCAGGACCGGCCTGCTGGCGCTGCGCCACCTCCTGGACCACGCCCAGCGCATCCAGGCCGGCCGCACCCAGGCCGGCCGCCCCGGGCGGCCAGCCGCTGCCTGCCCTCGACCCGGACCGGCAGCGGCGGGCCCGCGAGCTGCTGGCCGCCGGGGTGACCGGGGGCGCGCCGCTGCTGGCCCTGCTGCGCGAGTACGGCATCCCGACCGTGGCCGCCCGGCCCGCCACCGACGAGGCCGGGGCGCTCGCCGCCGCCCGGGCGCTCGGCTACCCCGTCGTGCTCAAGACCGACGAGCCCGCCATCACCCACAAGTCCGACGTCGGCGGGGTGGTGCTGGGCCTGGATGATCCCGGCGCCCTGGCCGTCGCCTACGCCGACCTGGCCGAGCGCCTGGGGCGGCGGGTGCTGGTCTGCCAGACCGCCCCGGCCGGGCCCGAGCTGGCCCTGGGCCTGATCCGGGACCCCGGCCTCGGGCCGCTGATCGTGGTCGGCGCCGGCGGCATCCTGGTCGAGCTGCTGGCCGACCGCGCCGTCGCCCTCCCGCCGGTGGACGAACCGCTGGCCGCCGAGCTGCTGGCCGGCCTGCGGGTCAGCAAGCTGCTGGCGGGAGTGCGGGGCGCGCCCCCGGCCGCGCTCGCCCCGGCGCTCCAGGCCATCACCGGCCTGTCCGCGCTGGCCAGGGAGCTGGGCGACGACCTCGAGGCCCTGGACGTGAACCCGCTCATCTGCGGCCCGGATGGCGCCGTCGCCGTCGACGCCCTGGCCATCCCCCGCCCGGCCGGGTAGCGCCGTCATGATCACGTGCCCGCCCGCCAGCCCGAGCGACGTTATGGCCGGCTCGTGATCGCGGCGGGCCGGGCTCGGCCTGTTACTGCGGATCATTAGTGATCAGGTTGTTATCTGCTGTACGCAGGTTCAGTCTTTTATGACCGGGTTTGCGACCCCTACGCTCAGCGCGTGATGAACCGCCGCGGGCTGTCCCGCGCTCTCGCCGTGATCGGCGTCCTGTCCTCCGTCGCCGCCGCCGTTCCCGCCACCGCCAGCGCGGCGACCGCCAGCCCGGCCCGCTCCGCCACCCTCAGCCGGCCCGCGCTGACCGCGGCCGCCGCGTCGGCCGCCTCGGCCTGGCCCCGGCCTGAGCCAGACGGCGGGCTGGGCGGCAGCGGCCCGGCAGGCGGCGGCGTCCGGTCGGCTCACCCTGCCCAGCTTGGTGGCGGCCAGCGCCGCGACCACGGCCGGGGCCCGGCCGACGTCCGCCCTCAGCGCGATCACCGGGGTGATCCGGGGCGCCGACGGGGTGGCCCTGACCGGCGCCTGCGTGACCGCCAGCGGGCGGGGCGGCACGGTGTCCGTGGCCGCTGGGGCGGGCGGCCGGTACGTGCTCGCGGGCCTGCGACCCGGCGCCTACACCGTCAGCTACCAGGACTGCGCCCGCCCGGCCCGGTACTTCGAGCAGTGGTCGGGCGGCACCGACCTGGCCGCGAACGCCGCCCGCGTGCTGGTCCGGGCCGGCCTGCCAGCCCGGCTCGCCCCGGTGACGCTGCGCCTGACCAGTCCGGCCGCGGAGACCGCCGCCGTGCGGACCGGTGCCCGCCGGGCGGGCCCTGCCACCTCGGGCGGCGATACGATCTCGGGCGTCGCCCGCAGCCGCTCGGGGCATCCGCTAGCAGGCATCTGTGTCTCCGCCTCGATGAGCTCGAGGAACAGCGCGGAAGCCGTAGGGGGCCTCACCGGCCCGCACGGCGGCTACGCCCTAGGGATCGGGTCCTCGGGCAGCTGGCAGGTGGAGTTCACCGGTGGCTGCGGCGGGCGGGCGAACTACGCACCCCAGTGGTGGCGCTATGCCGCCACCCCGCGCAAGTCCACCTACCTGCACGCCCGGCCCGGCCGCCGCTTCCGCGGCATCAACGCCTCGCTGCGGCCGGGCGCCAGCATCTCCGGGGTGGCACGGGCGCGGCGCTCGGGCCAGCCGCTGAGCCACATCTGCGTGGTGGCCTCTGGGCTCGGCCAGATGCAGGACATCCAGGTCGAGGCCAGCACCCGGCCCGACGGGTCCTATCTGATCAAGAACCTGGGCACCGGGCGATACCACGTCCGGTTCGACGCGTACTGCGACCAGACCGGCAACTACCTGAGCGCCGACCGCCGCCGTCCGGTCGCGGTCACCGACGGGAAGACCACCACCGGCATCAACGGCGAGCTGGCCCAGGGCGGCTCGATCAGCGGCGTGGTGACCAGCCACGCCAGCGGGGCGCCGCTGGCCGGGGTCTGCGTCGGCATGACCAAGGGCAGCAGCGACTTCGGGGCCGTCACCAGCAGGGCCGGCGAGTACTCCTTCAGGCACCTGAATCCCGGCCGTTACTCGGTCGGCTTCACGGCCGGCTGTGGCAGCCGCGGCAGCTACGCCCCGCAGTCCTACGACGGCCAGCCAAACGCGGAGGGCGCGACGCCGATCACCGTCGAGGCCGGCCAGGCACGGACCGGCATCGATGCCGCCATGCTGCCAGGCGCCACGGTCACCGGCCGGGCCACCGGCCGCGCGGGCGCGGGTCTGCGCGGCGTGTGCGTGCTCCTGATCTCCCGGAACTACGCCGGCGGCCTGGGCGACAGCTTCGTCGCGGACCTGGACCTGGATCTGCTGGACAACACGGTGTCGCCGCCGGTCACGGTCACCGGGCGCGGCGGGCGCTACCGCCTGGCCAACCTAGTCCCCGGTCAGTACGCGGCCGAGTTCATCACCGGCTGCGGCGGCGGGACGGCGCGGTACGGGTCGCAGGTCTTCGCGCCCCAGGGTCACGGCGGCGACTGGGTGTCGGCCGGCGCCGGGACCGTGACCGCCGGAGTGGGCGTGGCGCTGCGCCCGGCCGCTAGCATCACCGGCACGGTCACCGGCTCGCGCAGCCGGCGGCTGTCCGGGATCTGCGTGCTGGCCATCGACCGGGCTACCGAGGGGCCGCTGAGCATCACGCCCCTCGCAGGCATCTCCCGGCGCGGGGTGTACCGGATCGGGGGCCTGGCGGCGGGCCGCTACAAGGTGGTATTCCTGCCCTGCGGACACCCGCTCTACGCCGACCAGTGGTACCGGCGGCGGTCCAGCGAGGCGGCGGCCACCCCGGTGCCGGTCCGGACCGGGCGGGTCACCAGGGACATCAACGCCGCGCTCGTCCGAGGCGGCACGCTGAACGGGCGGATCGTGGCGGCTCGCACCGGGCGCCCGGCCGCCCGGATCTGCGTGTTCGTCGGCTCTCCGGTCAGCGGCACGGCCGTCCCGGTCCTGGAGCCGGGCGTGGCGGTCGGCCTCACCGGCCCGTCCGGCCGGTACCGGATCCCGGACGTGCCGCCGGGCCGGTGGGACGTGACGGCGGCCCCATGCCTGGCCCCCTCGCGGCTGGCCGGGATCGTGTACCACGGCGTGCCGGTGCGCAACGGCGTCACCCACACGGTGGCGACCATCCGGCTGCCCCGGGCGGGCGGGCTGGCCGGGACCGTGCTGGGCGGGTCGCCGGCCAAGGCCGAGCCCGGCATCTGCGTGGAGGCGACGCCGGCCGGCGGTGACGGGGTGACCGGCACCGGGGTGACCGGCCTCGGCGGCCGCTACACGCTGACCGGCCTGGCCCCAGGCCGGTACCGGGTGCTGTTCACCCCGGACTGCGCGCTCGGCCGCGCTGGCCATCACCGCCGCGGGCGGCCGCTACGAGCTCGACGGCCTGGCCGCGGGCCGGTACCAGGTCGAGTTCACCGCGGGCTGCGGCGACACTCGCTACGCGGCCCGGTGGTACCAGGGCGCGCCGACCCGGCGCGGCGCCCGGCCGGTCACCGTCACCGCGGGCTCGGTCACCACCGGCATTGATCAGGGTTAGGCGAGGAACTCGGCCAGGACCGGGGCCAGCACGCCCGGTTTCACCTGATGCGTCTGGCCCTCCAGCATCCGCAGCTGGCCCTGCGGGATGACCTGGCTCAGCACCCGCGCCGTACCGGGCATGAACGGAAGGCCGGCGTCGCCCGCCATGACCAGGGCGGGCACCGAGACCCGCGCGGCGAGCTCGGTCGGCACCGACAGGGACGGGCCCATGATCGCGGCGTGGTCATAGGCCAGCGTCGGCGCGACGGCTTCGAGGGCTGGCCAGAACGGCGTCCGGCGCAGGCCGTGGACCTGCTCGGCGGGCATGCCGACAAACCGCATGAACAGGGCCACCGCGTCGCCCCGGCGGCCTTCGGCCAGGGCCGTTGTCAGCTGCCCCAGGTACTGGCGCCAGGGTTCCTGCGCGCCGGGGTCGTTGTTGTAGGGGGCCTCGTACAGGGCGATCTTGCTGACCGCACGGCCCAGCCGCAGGGCCGCCCGCATGGCCAGCGGGCCGCCCGACGAGTGGCCGTAGAGGAACGCCGAGCCGCCCGCGCGGTCGATCAGCGCCTCAATATCGTCGATCTCCCGGTCGACCGCGTAAGGCAGCGTGTCCCCGCTCTCGCCGCGGCCGCGCCGATCAAAGCCATAGACCGTGAAGTGCGGCGCGAGCAGCCGGGCCAGCTCCGACCCGGAGCCGGACGAGTGAACGGTCAGCGCGCCGTCGACCAGGATCAGGGCCGGTCCCTGGCCCTGCTGGTCGTAGGCGATCGTCGTGCCGTCAGCTGAGCTGACTGTTTTCATGTCACCGGTGGTCATGCCGTCAGTGTGGCCGCTCCCCGGTGCGCGAGCCTGCGCCTGGCGCTCCTGGTAGCGCCACTACCTGGCAGTGGGCCGGCTCGGCGTGGGATCCTGGGCTGGTCATGGGTGCTGCGCGCGGCGATCAGCAGACCGGCCCGGCCCGCGATGCGGTGCGGGACCGGCGCCGCGAGCTGGGCGCGTTCCTGCGCTCCCGCCGGGCCCGGCTGAGCCCGGCCGAGGTGGGGCTGCCCGACTGGGGAGTGCGGCGGGTTCCCGGCCTGCGCCGCGAGGAGGTCGCCCAGCTCGCCAGCGTCGGCCTGACCTGGTACACGTGGCTGGAGCAGGGCCGCCAGGCCCAGCCCTCGGCCGGCGTGCTGACGGCCATCGCGGATGCGCTGCGGCTGGATGCCCACGAGCGCGAGCACCTGTTCGCGCTGGCCCGCGACCCCGACGACCGGGCCCGCGGCGGGGCGGACCAGGCCGGTGCGCTCGCGCCGGCCGGTCTCGGGCTGGATGCGCTGGTGGCCGGTTTCGGGCCGGCCGCGGCGTACGCCATCTCGGCCCGGTTCGACGTACTGGCCCATAACCGGCCCGCCGGGCTGCTGTTCGGCGGCCTCGACCCGGGCCCCGACGGGCCCGCGAACATGCTGAACCTCGGCTTCACCAACCCCGGCTGGCGCACGCTGATCGCCGACTGGGAAGTGGAGGCCGCCCGGCACGTGGCCATGTACCGGGCCGCGATGACGATCCACCTCGACGACCCGGCCTGGACCGCGCTCCCCGCGCGGCTGACCCAGCTCTCCCCCGACTTCGCCCGGTTCTGGGCCAGCAGCGACGTGGCCGGCCCCGAGCGCCGGGTCAAGCGGTTCCGTCACCCCAGCGCCGGGCCGCTGACCCTGCACAGCACGTCCCTGCTCGTGGCCGACGACCCGATGATCCGCATCGTGATCCTCTCCCCGGCGACCGCGTCGGATGCCGCCCGGCTGGAACGTCTCGCCGGGTAGCTCAGCCCCCGCGCCAGCGCGCTATGGGCCCGTCCCGATCAGTCGGAGCGGGCGTTGCGGGCGTGCGGGCGGTCGAGCGGCGCGCTGCCGTTGGCGGCGGCCAGCTGGGACGGACTGGTGAAGGTGCTGCCGCGCGGCCCCGCCTCCACGGCCTCGTGCAGCGCGCTGCCCGCCAGCAGCTTCGGCCAGGACAGGAACCAGACCGTCCAGCCGTCGTCCCAGGTGCCGGCGACCGGGCTGCCGGCCACGGTGACCGGGTCACCGGGCACGGCCAGCTTGTAGTACTCCTCGGCGTGCGCCGGCGAGGTGTTCACGCAGCCGTGGCTGACGTTGGTGACGCCCTGCTCGGCCACCGACCAGTACGCGTCGTGGATGTAGACGCCGCTCCAGGTGAACCGGACTGACCACGGGACCTCGAGGTTGTAGCCCGGCCCGACCATGTCGACCGGGTTGCCCTTCTCGATGGTCAGGTAGGTCCCGTTGGGCGTGTCGTCGCCGGGCCGGCCGGTGCTGACCGGCCAGGTGTGCCAGAGCCGGCGCTTGTAATAGATGTGCATGTAATGCGAGCGCGTGCTCACCTGGACAATGAGCGAGGCGCCAATGTCGAATGTCTGGGAGAGATCGTGACTGCCGTAAACCCCTGGCGCGCCTTCCACCCCGTTGAGCTTGGCGTCGAAAGTCACCCGGGTGTGCTGCGGCCAGTACGTGCGGGGCCGGAAGTAAAGCGTCTTGTCGCCGTCCCAGTACCAGGCACCGACGACCGGCCGCGAGGTCGTGATGCTGATCGCCCGCTCCACCGCCGCCTTGCGGGTTATCGGGTGGCTGAAGTTCAAGATGATCGGCATGCCCACGCCATATTGCTGCCTGAAGCCCTCGATGGTCGAGGCCTGGAAGGTCGCCCTGGGCTTTACCGTGCTGAAGGAACTGGTCACGGTGGCCGTCTTCCCGCCCGCGCCGACGGCGGTGGCCGTCACCGTGTAATGGCGCGACAGATACAGCCGCTGGCTGCTGCGCCAGGCGGTGCCATCGTCGCTGAGCCGACCCCGGACCTGGCCGCTGCCACCGTCGATGTGGACGCTGTGCAGGGTGCCGTGGACGGCGTGCACGGTGATCGCCGCCGCCGGCTGAATGTCCGACAAGCCATTTCCGGGGGCGATCGTCACCTGCGGAAGCTGCTCAGCGTGCTGCTTTTGCGCGGCCGCGGTGCGGGCCGAGGTCCCGGCCGAGCACGCCGCGAGCGACAACGCCACCGCGGTTCCCGCGGCCACGCCCAGTACAGCAATTCTTCCCCGGCCCCGTCGCCGCGCGCTGCTATTCACCCGTATCCCCGATTCCCCCGTAGCCGTGCCGACGCCCGCGGTGCCGCGACTACTTATTCGACCATCCCAGCCGAGGCGCGCAGCAACCCCAGGGCGACGCATGCCGCCCGGCGTCAGCAGATACCGCGAGCATTACCCGCTGTCCGACCGCGAACACCGCCGCGCCGCCCGGAATCGCTTAACAGCTTTCCCACGGCCGGGCAAAGAAAGCCGGGTCGCGCGGATTCCGGATCAAGGAACGCCGATGGCCGCGCGGACGGCCGTTGACAGGACAATTACTTACATGCTCCGATAGATCCGGCACGCGGGCACCGTCCCGCACGGGGATGCCGCTAACCGAATACGGGGGCACGATGAGACGTTCGTCAGCGACGCTCGCGGCGGTTACCGCGCTCGCCGCCCTGCTGACTGCGCTGACCGCGGTCGCGGCCTCTCCGGTGGCGCAGGCCCGGACCGTGCGAGCTAGGACTGCGCGGGCCACGACCACGCAGCCAAGAACCGCGCGGGCCAGGACCGCGCTCGCGTCCGGGTTAGCTCCCGATGCTCTGGCCACGGCGCGTGCCGTGGCCATCGTCCGCCGCCGGGCGCAGATCGCCGCCCGGCGACCGGGCGAGGTCACCGGGCTGGTGCGGTCTTTCACTGGTCAGCCGCTGGCCGGCGCCTGCGTCACCGCGACGGGGCCCGCGGGCAGCGGGATGGCCCGGACGGCCGCCGGCGGCCGGTACCTTCTCTCTGATCTGCGGGCCGGGCACTACACCCTGGAGTTTCGCGCCTGTGCGCAGCCGGGGCGCTACCTGCCGCGGTGGTCGGGCGGAGCCGCGCTCCCCGGCCTGGCCAGCCCGGTGCGGGTGACGCCCGGCCAGGTGACCAGGACCGCCGCGGCGATCCTGCCGCCCGCCAGCCAGGCCGCCCTGCTGGCCGGGCGCATCCGGCCGGCGGCCGCGCCGCACCTGGGCGGCATCGCCGGGCGGCTGACCGGACCCGGCGGCCGGCCGGTCACCCACACCTGCGCCGAGGTGCACTTCCGCAGCGGGTGGGAGGGCGTGCCGGTCTCCAGGCGGGGCACCTACAACACCGGGCGGAACCTTCCGGCCGGGCATTACACCGTGGAGTTCGCGGCGGTCGACTGTGAGCCCAACCCCGGCAACTGGGCCCCGCAGTGGTACCGGGACCAGGACCGCCAGGCGGCGGCCACGCGGGTCCGGGTGGCCGCCGGCCGGATCACGCGCGGCATCGACGGGCGGCTGCGGCACGGCGGGATTATCTCCGGATCGGTCCGCGGCCCGGCCGGCCAGCGACTGAGCGGCATTTGCGTCGTGCTATTCAGCCCGGCCGGAGACGGTCTGGCCCAGATCAGCACCCGGCGCGGACGGTACAGCTTCGGGGGCCTGCCCACGGCGCGGTACCGGGTCCTGTTCGTACCGGGCTGCTACCGCCCGAGCAGGTACCTGCAGCAGTGGTGGCATGACACTGGGTCCTTCCGCCGATCGCGCTTGATTCGCGTGCGCCGGGGCGAGACGGTGCGGGGCATCGACGCCCGGCTCCGCGTCGGCGGCATGATCACCGGGACAGTCCGCGGCACGTCGGGCCGGCCGCTACAGGGAATCTGCGTCTATTCGTCGGCTGGCTCAGGGGCGGCGACCGGCCGGGACGGCCGCTACCAGCTGGAGGGCCTCAGCCCCGGCCGGTACGGGGTGCAGTTCACCCCCGGCTGCAACAACAACGGCAACTACCTCAGCGCGAACTATCCGCACCGGATCCGGGTCGCTGACGGCCAGACGATCCGCGGGATCAATGCCGTGCTGCGGACCGGCGGGATCATCAGCGGACGGGTGACCAGCCCCAGCGGCCGGCCGCTGGCCGGGATGGTCGTCTCGGCCGGGGATGCCAGCGGGGACGGCAACGCGGTGTGCACCGGCGCCAAGGGCGGGTACGCGATCAACCAGCTGCCCCCGGGCCGGTACGAGGTGGAGTTCGCCGCAGGCTGCGGCGCGCGGGGCAACTGGGCGCCGCAGTTCTACCCGGACCAGCCCAACCCGAGCGACGCGGGCGTGGTCAGGGTGGGCCGGAGCGAGCGGGTCACCGGCATCGACGCGACCATGCGTCGCGGTGCCATCATCACGGGCCGGGTGACCAGCGCGGCCGGGCGGCCCGTCAGCAAGATCTGCGTGCAGGTCGGGCCAGTGGGCGACGCCTATCTGGCCGACGAGTTCGGGTTCCCCTTCGCCCCCCAGGTCCAGACCGGCCGCGAGGGCCGCTACCGCGTCAGCCGCCTGCCCGCGGGCCGCTACGCCGTCCTCTACACCGCCTGCCACGGAACCGGCTACGCCGACCGATGGTTCGGCGGGCGGCCGGGCGCGCCGACCGGGGACACCGTGGATGTCGGCCCGGGCGTGACCGCGGCCGGCATCAGCGCGGTCCTGGCTCCGGGTGGCGCGATCAGCGGCACGGTGCGCACCAGCCGGGGCAAGCCGGTGGCCGACGACTGCGAGATCGCCACCAGCCGGCGCACCGGCCTGGTGCGCTACGGCGGCGTGCTGACCCAGGGTTCCGGCTACCGGATCGGCGGGCTGCCGGTGGGGCGCTACCGCGTCGAGTTCTACGACTGCGCGGGCGGACCGGGCGACCAGATCCAGTGGTTCCGCCGTCACGGCACCCCGCGTGCGGCCACCGCCGTGCGGGTCACGGCCGGGCACACCACCCGCTCGGTGGACGCGGCCCTGGTCCGGGGCGGCGTTATCGCCGGGCGAGTCACCGCCAGGGCCACGGGCCGGCCGTTGCGGAACATGTGCGTGGACGCGGAGACCCGGTCGGGAACCTACTTCGGCTTCGGCATCACCGGGAGGGACGGCCGCTACCGGGCGGACGCGCTGAACACTGGCACTTACCAGCTGCTGATCAGCGCCTGCGGCAGCACGACCGACCTGGCCAGCGTTCAGCTGGCCAGGAAAATCCGGGTCCAGGCGCCGCGGACGGTGGGCGGCGTCAACGCCGCGCTGCCGGCCGGCGGGACAATCTCGGGCCGTATCACCTCGCCGGGCGGGGCCGGGCTGTCCAGCGTCTGCGTGGAGAGCGACCCGGTGCGCGGCGACGGCCTGGCGGGATTCGCCACCACCGGGAGCGACGGCCGCTACGCGCTGCCCGGCCTTGAGGCGGGCCGGTACCGGGTCTTCTTTGACACCACCGCGGACTGCGACTCCAGCCAGGATGGCCTGGTGCCGCAGTGGTACCCGGACGCGGCCAGCCGGGCCAGGGCCACGATCGTGACCGTCCGGGCCGGGGCCACCACGCCGGGCATCAGCGCGACGCTCCAGGCCGACGGCGGCATCTCGGGCACCGTGACCGCCGCGTCGGGCGGCAGGCCGCTCACCGGGATATGCGTCCGGGCCATCCCGCAGACCGCGGGGCGCGGTGCGTCCTCCACGGTCACGGGCAGCGGCCGGTACTCGCTCACCGGCCTGGCCCCCGGCCGGTACCGGGTGCGGTTCAGCTCCGGCTGCGGCGCGTCCGGCTACGCCACCCAGTGGTGGAAGGACGCAGGCTCGGCGGCCCGGGCGACGGTCGTGACCATCCGGGCGGACACGGTCAGCGCCGGCATCGACGCGGCGCTGGCCAGGTAAGGCACCGCGGGAGGCTAGAAGATGACGTAGACCTTGCGGATCCGCTCGTGGATCTGCCAGGTGCCGGCCCAGCCGCGGGGGAAGACGGCCGTATCCCCGGGCCCGATCTCCTGCGGCTCGCCGCCGTCCGGCGTGACGGTCATCCGGCCGGCCACGATGTGCACGAACTCGTGGGTCTCCAGTTTCCAGTAGGACGGCCCCGGCGTGCACTCCCAGACCCCGACCTCCTGGTCTCCGTCCTGCCAGAGGGTCAGCCCGGAGGTCTGCATGGGCTCGCCGGTGGCCTCCTCCAGCGGGCCCCAGTCCTCGACCTCGGCGGTTACGGCGGCGGCGAGGTACGGCGTCGTCATGTCGCTCATACGTGGGTCCTTTCCTGGTGGACGGCCTCGGGGAACGGCAGGGCGATGGGGTCGGTGCCGAGCCGGCTGTGGCCGGCGGCGTCGAACCGGTCGAGGCCGAGGTCGGCCACGTCGACCACCTCGGACCTGCCGGTCAGAGCGACGTCGGCGGCGGCGCGAGCCACGGCGGGGCCCCACATCATCCCGGCGCCGCCCGCGCTGGCCACGGTCACGCCGGTGATGGCCGACAGACCGGCCCGGCCGTCGGCCGCGTCGCCGCGGACCAGGGCCGGGCCGATGATCGGCAGGTGGTCGGGGGTGTAGTCGATCGTGGCCGCCCACAGGCGGCGCAGGCCGAGGCCGGCGGTAACCGGGACCAGCTCGGCCAGGCGCTGGCGCATCAGCGCCAGGTAGGGCTCGTCCACGCAGGCCGCCACGCCGGGCGGCTCGGCCGGGTTGCTCATCCCGAACAGCAGGCCGCCCTCCTCGGGCCGCCAGTACAGGCCGGCCGACAGGTCGAAGACCATGGGTACCCGGTCGGGGGCGAGGTCGGGATGGGGCTGGGTCACGGCGACCTGATGCCGGACCCCGCCGGCCGGGACGGTGACTCCGGCCAGCCCGGCCACCTCGGCGATCTCCGGGCCGCCGGTCAGGACCACGAGCGGGGCGGTGATCGGCCCGGCGGAGGTCCGCACGCCGGTCACGGCGCCGCCAGTCACGTCCAGGCCGGTGAAGCTGACCCGCTCGCGGACCTCGACGCCGGTGACGGCCAGGGCCACGGCGTAGGCGGTGACGTTGCGCGGCGGCGTGAGGTAGCCGTCCTCGGCGCAGTAGGTGCCGCCCAGCGTGCGGCCGGGGGCCAGGGTCGGGTTGAGCGCGTCCAGCTGGCCGGGCTCCAGCCACCGGACGTTCAGGCCGAGCGAGTTCTGCATGGCCAACCGCTGGCGGGCGGCGGTGACGTCAGCCTCGGTGAAGGACGGGATCACGTAGCCCTGCGGGGTGAACCCGGAATCGATGCCCAGCTCGTCGTGCTGGCTCAGGTAGAAGCGGCGGGACCACTCGCCGAGGCGCACCGCCCACGGCGAGCCGCCCTGGGTGCGGACGACGCCCGCGGCCCGGCTGCTGGCCCCCTGGCCAAGGGTGCGCTTCTCGACCAGGATCACCCGGTCCAGGCCGCTGCGGCGCAGGAAGTAGGCGCACCACGCGCCGACCGTGCCGCCGCCGACTACCACCGCATCGGCGGCGGCGCCTGCGGGACGCCGGAGCGAGGCTGACTGGAGCAAGGCTGCCTGGAGCAAGGCTGGCTGGTCGCTGGCTGAAGGCATTGGCACGAGGCCGATTCTTACCTAGACTGAACGTTCAGTCAAGACTACCGCCAGGGCTATCGGTGGACTATGAGCGGGGCGCGCATGTACGGCTTGTCAGACGAGGACCTCGAGATTCAGGCCCGCGCCGCGACACTCGCGGACGAGCTGATCCCCTCGGAGGTGGAAGCCGAGCTCAACAACGGCGAGCTGCCCAAGGAGGTCGAGGCGGCCCACGCCGCCCGGGCCAGGGAACTCGGGCTCTGCGCGACCAACATGCCGACCGAGCTGGGCGGCATGGGGTACACCACGCTGCAGCAGGTGCTGGTGCAAGAGCAGGGCGGGCGGGTCACCAACGCGCTGGCCTGGGTGGCATCCACCCCGCCGTCCTGGATGCCGGCCGTGGCAACCCCGTTTCAGCTGGAGAAGTTTGTTATCCCGGCGATCCGCGGGGAGCGCGAGGAGTGCTACGCGATCACCGAGGAGGGCGCGGGCTCGGACGTTGACGCCATCGTGGCGACCGCGCGGCGGGACGGCGACGACTACCTGCTGAATGGCGAGAAGTGGCACGTCACCTCGTACAACGCGGCCGACTTCGCGTTCTTCCAGGGCAAGCTGGCCGGCGGCGAGCACGACGGTGAGCACGCGATGTTCCTGGTCGACCTGCCCAGTCCGGGGGTCCGGGTGGTGCGCACCCCGGCGTACTCGCACTCGATCGGGCACCATCACCCGATCGTGGCCTTCACCGACGTGCGGGTGCCCGCGACGCACCTGGTCGGCGCGGAGGGCGACGGCATGAGCTTCGCCTACGAGTGGTTCCGGTTCGAGCGGATGATGGTGGCCGCGCGCTGCCTGGGCGCGGCGCAGCGGCTGACCGAGGAGATGACCAGCTTCGCGGCCGAGCGGCAGGTCCAGGGCCGTCCGATCGCGGTGCTGGGCGCGATCCAGGCCATGCTGGCCGACAGCCTGACCGAGTTGTTCGCGGCCCGGTCCTTGATCTACGAGACGGCCCGCAACATTGACGCGGGCGCCGACGTCAAGGTCCAGCACGCCCAGTGCTCCATGGCCAAGCTGTATGCCTCGGAGATGGCCGGGCGGGTGGCCGACCGAGCGGTCCAGGTCTTCGGGGGCCGCGGCTACATGCGCGAGAACGTGGCCGAGCGGTTCTTCCGCGAGCTCCGGGTGGAGCGCATCTGGGAGGGCACCAGCGAGGTGCAGCGGGCGATCATCGCCGACCAGATGACCAAGCGCGGCCCGCGCGCCCTGGCCTGAGCCGGACCGGCGGGAACCGGTTCAGCCAGGGCCAGGGCGGGGGTGGTCTCAGGCCGGGAGGCTGGCCTCGATGGCCGCGACGACCTCGGGGTCCTCGGGCTCGGTCCGGGGACGGAACCGCGCGATGGGCTGGCCCTCGGGGCTGAGCAGGAACTTCTCGAAGTTCCACTGGATGTCGCCGGCCTCGCCCTCGGCGTCCGGCAGCGCGGTCAGCTCGGTGTAGACCGGGTGCCGGTCCGGGCCGTTGACCTCGATCTTCTCGAACATCGGGAACGTGACGCCGTAAGTGGCCGAGCAGAACTCGGCGATCTCCTCGGCGCTGCCCGGCTCCTGCCCGCCGAACTGGTTGCAGGGGAAGCCCACGACGGAGAACCCGCGGTCAGCGAACCGCTCCTGGAGTCGCTCCAGGCCGTTGTACTGCGGAGTCAGGCCGCACTTGGACGCGACGTTGACGACGAGCAGCGTCTTGCCGGCCAGGTCGTGCAGCGATCCAGGCTGGCCGTCCAGGGTGGTGAGAGGAATGTCGTAAAGGCTCAACGCTCGGGCTCCTTCGCGATCGGCGTCTAGGGTTGTGGCCCCGATGAAGGCCAACACCGCGCGCCCGCCGCGCATGCCCGCCAGGCGCGCCGGGCGCGCCGGTCAGCGGCGGCTGAGCTGGGCGGGGCGGGCCTCGGTGCCCTGCTCCACCTGCTCGAACAGCGCCGCCGCCCGCGCGGCGCTGGCCCGGGCCCAGCGCCCGGTGCTGAGCAGCCCCAGCGCCCCCAGGCCGACGCCGAGGCCGAGCACCATCCACCACACGCCATGCTCCGCGCTGGTGAACGCCGTCCCACCGCGGGCCAGGGCCGAGCCCACGATCGTCCCGGCGATCGCGACGCCCAGGCTGGTGCCGGTCTGCCGTCCGGCCGAGGCCAGCGAGGTGGCCACCCCGGCCATCGAGCGGGGCATCCCGGAGACCGCGGTGTTGGTGATCGGCGGGTTGACGGCCCCCAGGAAGATGCCGAACAGCAGGTAGACGGCGAGCACGCCCGGCAGCGGGGTGGCCGGCCCGAGCCAGAGCGACGCGGCGCCGCCCAGGGCCAGTGCCGCCCCGGCGACCATCAGCGGCAGCCGGGGGCCCCGCGCGCCGACCAGCCGGCCGGTGCGCGGGGACAGCACCAGGACCAGCACGCCGACCGGGAGCAGGCACAGTCCGGCCGTGAACGCCGACAGGCCGCGCACGTCCTGCAGGTACTGCGTAGTCACGAACAGGAACGCGCTGAACCCGGCCAGGGCCTGGAGCGCCATGACGATCGCCGCGCTGAACGGCACGCTGCGGAACAGGCGCAGTTCCAGCAGCGGGTCGGCCCGGCGCGGCTCGTAGCGCAGGATGCCCGCCGCGCCGAGCGCGGCGACGGTGAGCAGGCCGAGGATGACCGGTGAGGTCCAGCCCAGCCGGCCGGACTCGATGATCGCGGCGACGAGGCCGCCCAGGACGCCGATGGTCAGGACCTGGCCGACCGGGTCGAACCGGCGGGCCCTGGCCGCGCGGGACTCGGGCACGAACAGCGCGGCGCACACGATGGCCGCGACCACGATCGGCAGGTTGACCCAGAAGATGGCCCGCCAGCCGAGGCCGTCGACCAGGGCGCCGCCGACGATCGGGCCCAGCGCCAGCGCCAGGCCGGACATCGAGCCGAACACGCCGATGGCCCTGGCCCGCTCGGCTGGGTCAGGGAAGGTGTTGGCAGTGATCGCCAGCGCCACCGGGTTGAGCATCGTGCCGCCGACCGCCTGGACCGCCCGCGCGGCGATCAGCCAGCCGATGCCCGGCGCCAGGCCGCACAGCAGGGAGCCGAGCCCGAAGGTGGCCAGGCCGGCCTGGAAGACGCGCCGGCGGCCGACCCGGTCGGCGGTCGAGCCGCCCAGGACCAGGAAGCTGGCCAGCACCAGGGCGTAGGCGTCGACCGTCCACTGGAGGCCGGACTCCGACGCGTGCAGGTCGCGGTGAATGGTGGGCAGCGCGACGTTGACGATGGAGATGTCCATCACCACGACGATGATGCTGACGCAGCAGATCGCGAGCACCAGGTACCGGCGTCGCTGGCTGAGCTCGGGCATGCGGGTCCAATCGGCGGGCGCCGCCGGAGGCCGGCGGCGCGGGTTCCCGTTGACTGAGCTCGACGCTAAGATTTAGAGCGTGCTCGAAGTCAAGCCGCGGACGGCGGCTCACTCCGGCCCGCCGGAGGGCGTGACCATTGCCGAGGCGGTCCGCCGCACGGGGGTCAGCGCGCACACGCTGCGCTACTACGAGCGCGCGGGGCTGGTCATCTCACCAGTTGACCGCACGCTGGGCGGCCGGCGGCGGTACCGGGCCGAGGACCTGAAGTGGATCAAGATCTGCACCAGCCTGCGGGCCACCGGCATGCCGATCAAGGACATCCGCCGCTACGCCCAGCTCGTCGCGGCCGGGCCGGGCAACGAGCAGGACCGCCTGGCCCTGATGGAGGAGCACCGGGCCGCGGTGCTGGCCCGGCTGGCCGAGGTGCAGGAGAACCTCAAGGTCATCGACCACAAGATCGACGTCTACCGCGGCCGGCTGGAGGCCGGCGACGCCGACCAGCTATGGGCGCCCCGGCGGCCGGCCGAGGCCGGCGACCGCGGCTAGCTGGCGACCGGACTAGCTGGCGACGGCGGTGCTGCTGGCCCGGTTCCAGATCGGCTCGCCCTGGTAGGCCCGCCCGATCATGGTGACGAACTGGTAGACCGCGTCCTCGTCGGGCGACAGCGGGCCGGGTGAGGCGTGCTCGGAGGACAGCCCGCGCTGGACCGACTGGCAGGCCAGCCAGTCCTGCTTGTTCGTGATGTCCCAGAAGTTGACGGCGTAGGACGGGTCGAAGCCGGGGTCGGCCGTCGCCTCGGGCGCGAAGGACCAGACGCACTCGATCATCGTGCGGTCGGCCGCCAGCGGCACCAGGCGGTGCGTCATCACATAGTCCGGGTGCAGGCTGAGCAGCACGTTCGGGAACACGTTGACGTAGATCACCGTGCGCAGGCCGGTGGCGTCCAGGCCGCGCAGCGGCACGCCGTGGCTGGTGCCGTCCAGCGACATGGTGTCCATGCCGTCGCGCAGGTCCATCCAGCCGCCGACCCAGGAGCCCTCATTGTGATAGTTCTCGCCGCTCTTGGGCGGGCTGACCTTGCACAATTCCGGGTGGATAACGGGGCAGTGGTAGCACTCGTGGTAATTCTCGGTCAGAATCTTCCAGTTCGCGGCGGCGTCGTAGCGGTGCCGCCCGGCGATGGTCAGGCGCTCGGGCTCGTAGGGCGCAAGAATCGACTCAAGCTCGCCGAGCGCGCCGGCCAGCGGCCCGGCGGCCCCGCCCGAGCCATCCACGAAGATCAGTCCGTGCCATTCGGTGACCGGCAGCTCAGCCAGCCCCCAGGCCGACCGGTCGAAGCCGGAACTGGGCTTGAACCCGGAGGCGAAGCGCAGCGCGCCGTCCAGGCTGTAGGTCCAGGAGTGATAAGGGCAGATAACAGTGTTGCGCTGGGCTGTCTCGCCTACGCCCAGCAGCTCGTGCCCGCGGTGCCGGCACGTGTTCGCGAACGCGTGCAGGATGCCGTCGTCGTCCCTGGTCAGCAGCACGCTGCCGGAGCCGGCTCGGCCCGCTGGTCGCCTGGCTGGGCCAGCAGCGAGGAGAATCCGACGCAGGTCCAGCCGCCGCCGAAGAAGTTCTGCTGCTCCCAGGCGAACACCTCGGGGTCGGTGTAGGCCGCCCTGGGCAGCATGGTGCTCTCGCCGAAGGGCCGCAGCGCCTGCGCGAGCCCGGCGGGGTCGATGGGAGCGGCAGGGTAACGCACTTGACTGACCATACAGTCAACTGTAAGCGGGGCACTAAATTCTGTCTAGCACGCAGGCGATCCAGCGGCCAGGGGCGGTGGCCGCTGCCCGGCCCGGGCCCGGCCCGCGCCCGGCCCGTCACGCACGCCCGCGGAGCCTCCTGAACCGGCCCGGCCGGACTTACGTTAACAAGGACCTAGAAGCTGTGGTACGCGGTACCTTATCGGCAATCTGCAAATTAAGGCGGACCAGGTGACCGGCAGATCTCATCGCTTTCGCGCACATATTAAACCGGTGCACCCGCCTTTTACCCATTTCCCCCTCGCGGCCTATGTTTTCGCCGCCGCTTTTGACATCGCCTCGGCCGCGGGCGGCGGGCGGTATCGCTGGGCCGGGCAGCTCTGGCACGCGGGCACGTTCGTGCTCATCGGCGGCCTGGTCATCTGCCTGATCACCATGGCGACGGGGTTCTGGGACCTGATACGGCTGTGGCCGGGCAACTCCGGTGCCCTGGCGGATGACGCACCGGACCAGCTGCGCACGGTCGCCGCGCACGTCAGCGTGATGGCCGCCGCTTTCATGATCGGTGCGGGCGATGTAGCCTGGCGCCTCAGCGACTATGGCTCCAGGGCCTCGACCCCGCCCGGCGTGGTTGCGCTCTCCCTGACGGCGGCGATCGTGGCCTGCACGGGCGGGTACTTCGGCGGGAAGCTGGTGTTCGCCCACGCCATGGGCGTGGACCCGGCCGCCCTCACGGTGAATTCGCAGTTGCCTTCCGGGCCGGCCCCGGATGATCATGAGCAGGCCGGCGCCGGGCACACTGACGTGACCGGCTGGTCGGCGGGGCCGTACCAGGAGACAGGATGGGACGGGCGTGGCGCGACGCGAGGTGACACCGCGCCCTGAGGCAGCTCCCGCCCCCCGGCCCCGGCTGCCCCGCCGAGTCCGCGCCCTGCTCGTCTTCGTGTGCGTGCTGGTGCTGGTCGAGACGATCTTCTTCACCGCGCTGACCCCGCTGCTGCCGCACTACGTGCACACCGCGGGCCTGTCGAAGTCGGGCGTGGGCCTGCTGGTGGCCTCCTATCCCATCGGCACGCTGATCGGGTCGCTGCCGGGCGGGGTGCTGACCTCCCGGCTGGGCTGCCGGCTCGTAGTGCTGCTGGGACTGGCCCTGATGAGCGTGTCGACGTTCATCTTCGGCTGGGCCCACGCCGAGGTCATCCTGGACACCGCGCGCCTGGTCCAGGGCGTGGGCGGCGCGTGCACCTGGGCCGCCGGCATGGCCTGGCTGGCCACGGTGGCCCCGCCGCAGCGGCGGGGCGAGCTGCTCGGCACGGCGCTGGGCGCGGCGGTCGGCGGCGCCCTGCTCGGCCCGGTGATCGGGGCGGTGGCCAGCCAGGTCGGCACCGGCCCGGCGTTCTCGGCCGCGGCGGTGGCCGGGGCCATCCTGATGGTGGCCGCGTTCGTTGTGCCGCGGCCGCACGGCACCCAGGCCCAGGGCCTGCGGGCCGCGATTCCGGCGGTGCGGGACCGGGACGTGGCGGCGGGCATGTGGCTGACCATGCTGCCGGGGCTGGGGTTCGGCGTGCTGGACGTGCTCGCGCCGCTGCGGATCAGCGCGCTGGGCGGCAGCGCCGCGATCATCGGCGCGACATTCCTGGTCTCTGCGGCGCTGGAGACCGGGCTGTCGCCGCTGGCCGGACGGCTGTCCGACCGGCGCGGGCCGGCCGCCCCGGTGCAGCTGTCGCTGGCCGCCGCGGTCGTGCTCAGCCTGCTGGCGCCGACCCTCGCGCCGGAGTTCGTGCTGGTGGCCGCGCTGATCGTCGGCATGCCGTCGTTCGGCACGATGTTCGCGCCGGCCATGTCGCTGCTCAGCGGCGGCGCGGACCGGCTGGGCCTGAACCAGGGCCTGGCGTTCGGGCTGGCCAACCTGGCCTGGGCTTCCGGGCAGGCGGTGGCGGCCGGGGCCACCGGGGCCATCGCCCAGGCCACCTCGGACCTGATCCCGTACGTGCTGCTGGCCGCGACCTGCCTGGGCACGCTGGCCGTGGTCCGGCCCGGACCCGGCCGGCGCCTGATCACGCGGCTCGCCTGGAGCCGGCCTACCGGGACCAGATCCGCCGAACCGTCCACCCGCGCGGAACCGTCCGGCCGTGCCAATGAGTGAGCTCACGTGCTGTCACGGTCGGCGAGCTGGTCCTCAGCCGGGGCTAGCCGCCGTGTAGGTGACCAGCGTCTGCTCGGGGCTGTCGGCGACCTGCAGCACGACGTGGGAGTAGTCGAGCGGGCCGAGCCGCGGGTGGCGCAGCTTCTTGGTTCCGCTGCCCACCGGGCGCACGTCGTGGTCCGGCCACCACTCCCGGACGTGGTCGCTGTCGTTGTGCAGCGCGTCGATCAGGGCCTGGAAGTCGGGATCAGCCGGGTGGCGCGCGGCGGCCAGCCGGAACCGGCCCAGCATGGCCCGGGCCTCGGACTCCCAGTCCAGGTAGACCTCGCGGGCCCGCGGCGCGGTGAACATCCAGTGCACCAGGTTGCGCTCGCCGGCCGGCCACGCGGCCCAGTCGGTGAACAGCTCCCGCGCGGCCTGGTTGGCCACCAGCACATCCCAGCGGCGGCCCTTGACGTAGGTGGGGCTGGGGTCGAGCCGGTGCACTAGGTCGGCCACGCCGGGATCGAGCCGCTCCGGCGGCGCCGCCGAGCCGTCCGGGGCGCCGTCCTCGTCGCCCGGCCCGTTGGCCAGCACCCGCAGGTACCGGTGCTCGGCGACGGTCATGCGCAGCGCGCTGGCCAGCGCGTCCAGTACCTGGTCGGAGGGATGGACCGGACGACCCTGCTCGAGGAACGTGTAGTAGGTCGGCGACAGGCTGGCCAGCAGGGCGACTTCCTCCCGGCGCAGCCCCGGCGCGCGCCGCCGGGTGCCGGCCGGCAGGCCGACGTCGGCCGGAAGCAGGCGTTCGCGCCGGGACCGGAGCAGCTGCCCCAGCGCCTGCGGATCACCAGATCGGGCCATCTCGCCAGCATAGCCGGACCAGTACCAGTATCAGATCCTGAGTATCAGTAGTACCCAAAAATCCGAGAACTACCGGATTAACCTGGAGCAATCCCCCCGATATAGTCATGTCGGTCTATTGGCGAGGTCAGTCGCGACCTGTCGGCCAGCGCCCGCCGTGGCGGGCCAGGAAAGTGCAGGGATTCATGCGTTTCAGGTGGGCCCACGTATACGCTGGCGCGGTCATCGTGCTGATCGGGCTGGTCACTGTGGTGCCGAGGGCGTCCGCGCTGAAAGCGGCCGGCGCCCACGTCACGGGAGTGACGATCAACGGGGCGCGGGTTGGACCGGCGTTCCAGGGTGTCGGAGCGATCAGCGGCGGCGGCGGGAACAGCCGCCTGCTGATCGACTACCCGAACCCGCAGCGCCAGCAGATCCTGGACTACCTGTTCAAGCCCGGCTACGGGGCTGACCTCCAGATCCTGAAGCTGGAGATCGGCGGCGACGCCTACGCGACCGACGGCGCCGAGCCCTCGATCGAGCAGACCAAGGGCAACATCAACTGCAACGCCGGGTACGAGTTCTGGCTGGCCAAGCAGGCCAGGGCGCTTGACCCCAGCATCCAGCTGTACGGCCTGCAGTGGAACGCGCCCCACTGGGTCGGCGGCACGCAGGGCGGCTGGACCCAGGCCGACATCGGCTACATCATCGACTGGCTGAACTGCGCGGCCAAGGACGGCCTCAAGGTCAACTACATCGGCGGCTGGAACGAGCATCTTCCGCACGGCATCACCCCGGCGATCATGCAGTGGTTCGTCAACCTGCGGGCCGCGCTCAACAAGGCCGGCTACCGGAGCACGCAGATCGCCGCCGTGGACTCGTTCGCCAAGGTCAGCAAGCCCGGCGACGTCGCCGGTTTCCTGGCCCGGCACCCGGCGTTCCGGAAGGCGATCTCGGTGCTGGCCTATCACAACCTGTGCCGCTATCCCGCCACCGGCAACAACTGCACGGTGCCGGAGGCCGCCCGCAAGTCGGGCAAGCCGATCTGGGAGTCCGAGATCGGCGCGCTGCGCGAGACCACCGGGATCCCCGCCATGGCCCGGTCCCTCGTCAACGCCTTCATCCAGGTCAACGCGACCGGGCTGATTGAGTGGCCGCTGGTCAGCTCCATGCCCGCGTTCCTGCCCGAGGAGGACCGGGGCCTGATGTACGCGCCGCAGCCCTGGAGCGGGCACTACAGCGTCAACGAGATGGCCTGGGTGCTCGCCCAGACCAGTCAGTTCACCGAGCCCGGCTGGCGGCACGTCAACGGGGCCAGCGGCCAGCTGGGCGGCACGTTCGGGTCCTACACCGCCTACGAGTCGCCCAAGCACAACGCCTGGAGCCTGGTGGCCCAGACCACCCAGGCCCCGCGGGACCAGACCATCACCGTGCACGTCGACTCCGGCCTGCCCGACGCGGCCGTGCACGTGTGGAGCACCAACCTGAACACCAAGCACTCCGGAAGCTGGATGTTCAACCGGGGCACCGTGCGTCCCTCGCGCGGCAACTTCAGCTACACCCTCAGGCGCGGCTTCATCTACACCTTCACCACGACCACCGGCGAGGGCAAGGGAAGCCCGGACATCCCCGCCGCCAAGACCATGCCGCTGCCCTACACCGCGACGCCTGACGCCTCGAACGAGCCCACGGACCTCGGTCCCGAGGACGGCTCCTTCGAGTACGTGGGAGGCAGCACGACCACGTTCGAGCAGACCACCGTGAACCGCCCCGTGTTCTGGCAGAACGCGGTGAACACGCGCTTCCCGTACGCCGTCGTGGGCGGCAACACCTGGAAGAACTACACGGTCAAGGCCAACATCACCTTCACCGGAGCAAGCCAGAGCGCGGGCGTGATCTCCCGGTTCAACCACCCGAAGGCCGACGGCGTGGCCCAGCGGTTCTATGCCTACCAGTTCACGCTGACCCAGTCGGGCCAGTGGAAGCTGATCAGGAACCGGTCCGGCGGCCAGGCCAAGCTCCTGGCCTCGGGCACCCTGAAGTCGGGTGCGGTGGGGACCGGCACCCCGGTCACCCTGTCCCTGGCCGCCAACGGGAGCAAGCTGACCGCCGCCATCAACGGCACTACCGTCAAGTCCCTCACCGACAAGACCTACGCCGCCGGCGACGCCGGCATCAGCACCGGCGGCTGGTACCCCGTCCACTTCAACAGCCTCACGGTAACCAGGTAGCCCACCCCCAGACCAAGATCAGCGGCACTTCAACGACGGGCGAGATCCTGGCGCGTCCGGTGGTGCTGGGCTCTGTTCATGATCGCGGGGACTTTTCAGTCGTATTGACCGAAAAGTCCCCGCGATCGCGGTTGCTACTATCTCGGCGGAGCGAAAGCCAGGATCCGGCCGGGCCCTGAGGCGGAAGTGGTCCGCGGAGTTCATGTGGCCCGTGGGGACCCAATGGCGCGGACGCAACGGGCGCGCGGACGCAACGGGCGCGCGGACGCAACGCGGCGCGCGGGCGTAACCACAAGCGACCCAGGGGGGTCCCGGGGGCGGAGCCCCCTCGGGCGTGGGGGTTCCAGGGGGCTCGGGCCCCCTGGGCAAACACAACGAAGGCCCGTGCCGCCGTCTCGCCGGAGGCGAGACGGCGGCACGGGCCGCACGTGGAGGTGGCGGGAATCGAACCCGCGTCCTTCAGTACATCACCAGGGCTTCTCCGGGCGCAGCCTGCTGTGTTTTTCTCGGCCCCGGCAGTCACGCAGGCAAGCTGCCGACGGGCTCAGTCGCTGTTTGGTGTCCCGCCAAGCCCCGCGACCGGGCTAGACGGTTGATCCTCCTAGCTGATGCCAGACACCGGGCCGGAGGAACTCCCGGGCTGACAGCCTCTTACTTGCGGTTCTTAGGCCGCGAGGGCGAGGCTAGTGCGCTGTGACTTGGCACTTGTAAGTTGCGATCCCTGGATTAACGAGGTAGAAATCGCCACCCTCGGCCCGCTTCCCCTGGATCAACCACCGAAGTCGAAGCCTGTCACCCCCTCTTGAGTTGTACAGAGCACGTTACCGGACGCGCTCCAGTAGAGCCAACGACGACCGCGGGCCCGTTATGCCCGGACCAAGGCGCATCAACCAAACCGGATATACCCGCAAGAACACGGAGATAACGCCGCTCGAAGCGCAGAACGCCCGATGGGCCGTCCGCAGAGCGCGGATCCCATCGGGCATCCATCGTGGTGATGAGGCCCCCGCGGGCGCTGGCGGTGGCCGAAGACGCGCCCACGGGGGTCGACCGGCAGGGTCGGGGCCGGTCTCAGGCCCCGGGCCTCCCCCGAGATGAGGCCCGGTTCTCATCACGACTGGGCCGCAACCCCCCAAGCGGCACCCCAGTCACTTAGAAAGACGTCGGAGAGTAGCCGAAAGGTTGCTCCCTGGTAGCAAAAAGCGAGTAATTCGCGAGTCACGACCCCGTGCGCAGGTCCCGCAGGAAGGCGCCGGCCAGCGGAGCGGCCGACATGGCGGGGGACCGAGTGAGCTCAACCACCGCAAACGCGATCTTGCCCTGATAGCCGACGAACCAGGACGTACGCAGGCCCTTGCCGCCGGCACTCAGCACGGAGCTGCCCACCTGGCCGAAGACCGGGCTGCCGCCCACGTCGGCGGCCCGGCCCGCGCCGTGGCGCACGGCGGCCCGCATGAGCTTGCGCAGCGCCAGGATGACCTGGCTGTTGAAGGGCCGGCCCGCGACGGCCAGGCCCGGCGCGGCGGTCTGGCCGGTGACCAGCTCGGGGACGTGCCAGCCGCCGGACTGCACGAGGCCGACGGCCAGGGCCATGTCCAGCGGGCTGACCCGGACTCCGTCGGCGCCGATGGCGGTGGCGGCGATCTGGCCGTAGCCCTGCGGGGCGCCGATGGTGCCGGAGTAGCTATCCACCCGCAGCTGCCAGGTCGCGCCGATCCCGAACCGCTTGGCGGCGCTGCTCAGCTCGCTGGGCGTGAGCTGCTGGAACAACCCGGCGAAGGCGGTGCCGCAGGCGTGCGCGAAGTCGACCGAGAACGGGGGCTGGGCGCCCAGCCCGACCTCGGCCGGGTGATTGGTGAACCGGATGTTGCCCACGGTGTTCTCGCTCTTGCACGGGACCTGCGAGCGGGGGTCGAACCCGGTCTCCAGCAGCGCGGCGGTGGACACGATGGTGAACACCTGGCCGGGCTCGTACTTGCCCGCCAGGGGGCTGACGGCGGGCATCCGGCCCGCGTGGTGCGCGGCCACGGCCAGGATCCGGCCGGTGCCGGCCTGCACCGCGACGATGGCCGCGGAGCGGGGCAGATGGGCCAGCGCGGAGTCGGCGGCGACCTGGGCCCGGCTGTCGAGCGTGGTCTTGACCGGGCTGCCGTCGCTGCCGGTCCAGCGCTTGAGCACCTTGACCTTGCCGCCGGACGCGTTCTGAAGCACGACCTCGATGGTCGGGGAGCCGGTCAGGGTGCGCTGGTAGGCCTGCTGGAGGCCCGACAGGCCGACGGTAGTACCCGGCCGGTAGGGCACCCCGTTCTGGCGCAGCACGCTGGCCGTCTCGGTGCCGACGGCGCCGGTGACGACGGGAGCGATGCTGTCGAACAGCCGCTCCATGCTGTGATGCACGATCAGCGGGCCCGGCACCTGGGCCAGCCGGTGCCGCAGCCGAGCGTAGGTGGCCGGGCTCATCCGGATCAGGCCGAGGAAGGAGGTGGACGGCGCGGCGATGATCTGCCCGTACACCTGGCTGGAGGAGCCGATGCCGGCGATGGCGGCCAGCGCGTCGGCGGTCGCGCGCGGGCGGGCGAGCTGGTCGGGCCGGACGCCCAGCACGATGACCCGCGAGGGGCGGACCAGCGGGCGCCCGTCGGAGTCCTGGAGCGGGGCGCGGCTGGGCACGCTGGTCAGCACGGCCAGCCGGTCGCCGGGCTGGAGGCCGGGCACGATGACCGACGGGCTCCACAGCACCTTCCAGGTGCCGTCAACCACGCGCATGCCGAAGCTGCCCCGGTACTGCCAGCTCAGCCCGCCGCTGCCGAGGTCGACCGAGGCGCTGAACCAGGCCCTGGCCGACGAGCCATGCTGGGCGATCCGGGCCATCTGGAGGACCAGGTCACCGGCGTCCAGCTGCCGGTAGGCCCCGTGCAGGGCGTCGGCGACGGTCTGCTGGCCGCCGGTGGTCAGCGCGGCCGCGGACTTGTACTGCCGTTGCTCCCAGGCCAGCAGGAACTTCTGCACGGTGGGCTCGGCCGATGGCGTGCCGCCCTTGACCAGGCCGAAGCTGATGACGCCGAGGACCACGACGACGGCAGCCAGCTTGCCGAGCGTGGCTCGCGGCAGTCGTGCCACCCTGCTTCCCCCGACCTGTCCGTTCGCGTTACCGGTCCCGGACCCCACCCCGTCCCCCGCGGCCCCCTGCCCCGGGGTTTCCCGCGCCGGCGGCCCTGGCCTGGGCGCCGTGCGCGGAGCACGATGAGTGGCGGCGTGCGCACCGCGGCTACGCGTGCGCGGCATCATCCGCCACTCCGCTATCTCCGGCGCCGCAAAGCACGGTCGACCTCTCTGGCAGCGTCCCTCTCAGCCAGGTCATGACGCTTGTCGTACGTGCGCTTGCCCCGCGCCAGCGCTAGCTCGACTTTGGCCCGTCCATCCTTGAAGTACAGCGAGAGCGGGACAATCGTCAAGCCCCGCTCGCGTGTCGCGCTGGCCAGCCGGTCGATCTCCTTGCGGTGCATCAGTAGCTTACGGGTCCGGCGCGGCTCGTGGTTGGTCCACGTGCCCTGCGTGTATTCAGGTATGTGGACGTTGTGCAACCAGGCCTCACCGTCAGAGATCTGGGCGAACCCGTCGACGAGCGAGGCCCGGCCGGCGCGCAGCGACTTCACCTCGGTACCGGTCAGCACCAGCCCGGCCTCCAGCACATCATCGATGTGGTAGTCATGCCGCGCGCGCCGGTTCCGGGCGACGATCTTCGTGCCCTGTTCCGCAGCCACGGTCACACGCGCAGGTAGCGCCTGAGGGTGAGGAATGATGTGGCCCCGCACAGCAGGAGGCCGATGACCATGGCGAGGATGACCACCTCGACCAGGTCCGTGGTGCTCAACTGGATATTGAACGGGAAGTACTGTTGCAGCCCGTTCAGCCAGAGCGATTTCACCGCGATCAGCAGCCCGCTCGCGACCAGCCATCCGATCAGCCCGGCGAACAGGCCCTCCATGAGGAAGGGCAGCTGGACGTAGAAGTTGGACGCGCCCACCAGGCGCATGATGCTGGTCTCCCGGCGCCGGTTGAACGCCGAGAGCCGGATCGTGTTGGCCACCAGCAGGATGGCCGCGATGATCAGGATGATCGCGATGATCACCACGGCGTTCCGCGCGCCGTCCAGCAGCTTGTAGAACTTGTCCAGGATGGCGGAGTTCTGCTCGACCTGGTCGACTCCGGCCATGCCGCCCATGTTGGCCGCCAGCTCGGTGACGTCGGCCTCGGCGTTCTTGAGCCGGACCTCGATGGAGGCCGGGATCTCGCCCGGCTGGGTGTCCCTGACCAGCGAGGGGTTGTCAGCGAACTCCTGCCTGAACTGCTGGTAGGCCTGGGTCGGGTTGACGTAGACCTCGCCGGCGACCTGGGAGTTGGACTTCAGCTGACTCTCGATGGCGTCGATCTCGGTCGCCGTGACCGGACCGTTCTTGGAGCACGACGGCGTGACGCTGGTCTTGTTGCACAGGTACACCGACAGCTGCACCTTGGCCTGCCAGTAGTTCCTGGTGTTGTCGACCTGCTTGACGAACAGCAGGCCGGTGCCGAGCAGCGACAGGCTGATGGCTACGACGACGATCAACGCGATCGTCATGGTGAGGTTCCGCCGTAGGCCGATCCAGACCTCATGGAAGACGAACTGGGCGCGCATGTGGCTATTCCCTCGGTAACCCGGCTAGCAGCCGGCTAGTAGGCCTGGCCGTAGACCCCGCGCGACTGGTCGCGCACCACCTTGCCGTATTCCAGCTCGATGACGCGCTTGCGCATGGAGTCCACGATGGCCGCATCGTGGGTGGCCATGACGACAGTGGTACCGGTCCGGTTGATCCGGTCGAGGACCTTCATGATGCCGATGGAGGTCGCCGGGTCGATGTTTCCCGTCGGCTCGTCGGCCAGCAAGATCATCGGCCGGTTGACGAACGCGCGGGCCATCGCGACCCGCTGCTGCTCGCCACCGGACAGCTCGTCGGGCATCCGGTCCCGCTTACCCTCTAGCCCGACCAGGTCGATCACCTCAGGGACGACCTTACGGATGAAGCGCCGCGGCTTGCCGATCACCTCAAGCGCGAACGCGATGTTCTGGTAGACGTTCTTGCTGGGCAGCAGCCGGAAGTCCTGGAAGACGCAGCCGATGCGGCGGCGCAGGTGAGGGACCTTCCAGTTGGTGAGCCGGGCCAGGTCCTTGCCGGCCACGTGGATCCGGCCGTCGGTCGGCCGCTCTTCCTTGAGCACCAGCCGCAGGAAGGTCGACTTGCCCGAGCCCGAGGGCCCGACGAGGAAGACGAACTCGCCCTTTTCAACATCAAGCGTGACGTTCTCCAGAGCCGGGCGGCTCTGATTCGGGTACGCCTTAGTGACGTTATCGAAGTGGATCACTGGCCCATCACACGACTCGACGAGTTCGGACAGGCTTCTCCCGGAGGGCTGGGGGGTCTATCAGTGCCCTGGGTTGGCCACGGGCCAGTCTAGGGGGGAAACTGGGTTGGAACGTCCAACATCGTCGAAGTGACCGGGTAGGCACCGGCCCCGGAGGAAGCCAAATGAGCTGCGAGCATCTGATCTGCGCTCAGTGTGCTGGGCCTGTTTCCGAAGGCAGGTGCCCGTCCTGCCGCCTGGCCCGCGAGCACGTTCATCACGACAATCATGGCCCTGGCCTGCCGCTGATCGTGGCCGCGGTGATCATCGCGGCGCTGCTGACCGTGGCCGCCATGCATTTGGGGCATTAGACCCGGGGGGTAACCCCCGGACCCCCAGACCGGGGGACACCCCCGGACCCCTGCTGCCATCCGCTCGGGCCGGCTTCGCCGACCCTCTCGGCTGGCATACCCCTGGTTACGTCTGCTGGGCGTGACGCCGGCGGCGCCGACCCTCTCGGCTGGCATACCCCTGGTTAAGTCTGCTGGGCGTGACGCCGGCGGCGCCGACCTCCGGGCTGGCATACCCCGATTGCGGTTGCTGCGGCGTGGCGCCCCCGTACACCCCGCCGGACGCGTGCTTACCGTGTCATTACGGGCCGTCCTAGATCGGGTGTTAGCGGCTGGACGCGGGCGGTGCGGGCTGTCCGCTTAGCTACAGGCCCTGCTGGCGCAGCCAGCGGATCTCGGCCTCGATGAAGCCGTCAATCTCGCCGTCCATCACCGCGGCGGTGTTACCCGTCTCGAAGCCGGTCCGCACGTCCTTGATGTTCTGGTAGGGGTGCAGGACGTAGTTGCGGATCTGGGTGCCCCAGCTCCGCGCGCCGGGGCCGCGCAGCTCGTTCAGCTTGGCCGCCTGCTCCTCGCGCTTACGCTCCAGGAGCTTGGCCTGGAGCACCGCCATGGCGCTGGCCCGGTTCTGGATCTGGCTGCGCTCGTTCTGGCACGACACGACGATCCCGGTCGGCATGTGGGTGAGCCGGACCGCTGAGTCGGTGGTGTTGACGCCCTGGCCGCCGGGCCCGCTGGAACGGAACACGTCGACCCGGATCTCGTCCTCCGGGATGTCGATGTGGTCGGCCCGCTGCACGACCGGCAGCACGTCCACGCCGGCGAAGGAGGTCTGCCGCCGGCCCTGGTTGTCGTACTTGGAGATGCGGACCATCCGGTGGGTGCCGTGCTCGCCGCGCAGCGTCCCGTAGGCGTAGGGGGCCTTGATCCCGAACGTGGTCGACTTGATCCCGGCCTCTTCGGCGTAGGAGGTGTCGTAGACCTCGGTGGGGTAGCCATGCCGCTCGGCCCAGCGCAGGTAGATCCGCTGCAGGCCCTCGGCCCAGTCGGCCGCGTCGGCGCCGCCCGCCTGGGCGTTGATGGAGATCAGCGCCTCGCGGGCGTCGTACTCGCCGGACAGCAGCGTGCGCACCTCGAGCTGGTCGATCTCCTTGCGGACCCCGGCCAGGTCGCGCTGGGCCTCCTCGCGGGTGGGCTGGTCGTGCTCGTCCTCGGCCAGCTCGAACATCACGCTCACGTCGTCCAGCCGCCGCCGGAGCCCGGAAAGCCGGGACAGCTCGCCCTCTAGGTAGGACAGCCGCCTGGTGACGGCCTGCGCCTGCTCCTGGTCGGACCAGAGGTCCGGGTCGGCGGAGCGCTCACGCAGGCCCTCAGCCTCTTTGCGCATCGCATCTGGGTTGAGGACTGCCTCTACGCTAGCGAGCTTCGACACTAGGTCCGAGATCTCGCCCGCTGCGTCGGTTGCCATGGTAGAAGCGTACGCGAGGCCGGGCACCGGACAGTGTCAGGTACCGCAACAAACCGAACGGTGCAGCTGGCCTGTGCAACGGCTGGTGCAATCGTCTGGTGCAGACGGCACGTGCAAATGCTTCGTGCACGTGCCGCCGTGGCTCCCCTCGGGCCGGACCGGCCCAGCCGGACCGGCCCAGCCGGACCGGCCCGGCGCTCAGGCCGGCAGGCTGCTGGTCGCCACCAGCGTCCGGATCGTCCGCACCGCCACCGACAGCGTGGCCACGTTGAACGAGTTGCTCTCCCAGATCTCGGTCAGCGTCTGGGCCGCGCGCCGCACCGCGGACTCGTTGCGGCGCTCCCAGGCCGCCAGCCGCTCGGCCGGGGTGCCCGGCTCGGTGACCGTCAGCACGTCCCTGGCCAGCGCCGCGTGCGCCGCGTACAGGTCGTCACGGATGGCGCCGCGGGCCATCGTGGTCCACCGGTCATCGCGCGGCAGCGCGGTGATCATGTCCCGCAGCCGGGCGATCTGGAGCCGGTCGGCCAGGTCGAAGTAGACCGCGGCGGCCTCGGTGGCCGGCCGCCCGGTGCCGCGGGTGATGTCCACGATGTCGAACGCCGAGTAGGCGGGCACCATCGAGGCCAGCCGGTGGGACAGCGCGGGCGGGAACCCGCGGTCGGCGAACATCTGGTGCCGGTCGTTGTAGCCGGCCAGGTCCCGGCCGGCCAGCAGGCCCGGCAGGCCCTTGCCCACGGCCAGCACGCCGTCGGCGAAGTAGTCGATCGTGGCCTGGATGTCGAACGGCGGCCGCCGGGCGTGCAGCAGCCACCGGGCGGCCCGCTCGGTCAGCTTGCGGCCCTCCAGCAGCGCGGCGATCTGCACCGAGCTCTCCACCTTGCCGTCCAGGGCCTCCAGCTCGGACCAGAATCCGGCCAGGTCGAAGACCTCCCTGGCCACCAGCCAGGCGGCGGTGATCTCCGGGGACGACGCCCCGGTCTCCTCATTGAGCCGGAACAGGAACGTGGTCCCGGACCGGTCCACCATGTCGTTGACCACCGCCGTGGTGATGATCTCCCGGTGCAGCCGGTGATCGCCCATCCGGCTGGCGTAGCGCTGCCGCAGCGGGGTCGGGAAGTAGTCCACCAGCACCCGGCGCAGGTACGGGTCGTCGGGCAGCCCGGAAGCCAGCACCTCCTGGGTGGCGGCGATCTTGGTGTGCGCGAGCAGCACGGAGAACTCGGGGATGGTCAGCCCGGTGCCCGCCGAGCGCCGCTCGGCGATCTCCCGCGCCCCCGGCAGCACCTCCAGCCGCCGCCGGATCCGCCGGTCGCGCTCCAGCTTGCGGATGTAGCGGGCGTGCACGTGCAGCATCGGGATGTCCTGGGCCCGTGAGGCGGCCAGGGCCCGGTTCTGCTGGTAGTTGTGCTGCAGCACCAGGGCGCCGACCTCGTCGGTCATCTCGTGCAGCAGCGCGTTCCTGGCCTGCATGGTCAGCTCGCCGTCGCGCACCACCCGGTCCAGCAGGATCTTGATGTTGACCTCGTGGTCGGAGGTGTCCACGCCCGCCGAGTTGTCGATGAAGTCGGTGTTCACCAGCCCGCCGGCCAGCGCGTACTCGATCCGGGCCTCCTGGGTCAGGCCGAGGTTGCCGCCCTCGCCGATCACCTTGGCCCGCAGCTGGCTGGCGTCGACCCGGACCGCGTCGTTGGACCGGTCCCCCACGTCGGCGTTCGACTGCGCGGCCGCCTTGACGTAGGTGCCGATGCCGCCGTTCCACAGCAGGTCCACCGGGGCGGCCAGGATGGCCGAGATCAGCTCGTCCGGGGCCAGCGCGGTGACCCCGGCACCGAGCCCGATCACGGCGGCGGCCTCGGGCGAGACCTGGATCGACTTGGCCGACCGCGGCCACACCCCGCCGCCGGCCGAGATCAGCGCCTCGTCGTAGTCGGCCCAGGACGAGCGGGGCAGCGCGAACAGCCGCTGCCGCTCGGCGAAGCTGACCATGGGGTCCGGGTCGGGGTCGATGAACACGTGCCGGTGGTCGAACGCCGCCACCAGCTTGATGTGCCGGGACAGCAGCATGCCGTTGCCGAACACGTCGCCCGACATGTCGCCGATGCCAACGGTGGTGAAGTCGTCGGCGTCCACATCCACGCCCAGGGTCTGGAAGTGGAAGCGCACCGACTCCCAGGCGCCGCGGGCGGTGATGCCCATCTTCTTGTGGTCATAGCCCTCCGAGCCGCCCGAGGCGAACGCGTCGCCCAGCCAGAACCCGCGGCTCTGCGCGATCTCGTTGGCGGTGTCGGAGAACGTCGCGGTGCCCTTGTCCGCCGCCACGACCAGGTACGGGTCGTCCCCGTCGTGCCGGACCACCTCGGCGGGCGGCACGACCCGGCCCGACTCCAGGTTGTCGGTCACGTCCAGCATGGCGGTGATGAACATGCGGTAGCAGGCCAGCACCTCGCCCTGGTAGGCCTCGCGGTCTCCAGCGTCGGGCAGCTGCTTGCAGACGAAGCCGCCCTTGGCTCCCGAGGGCACGATGACCGAGTTCTTGACCTCCTGGGCCTTGGCCAGGCCGAGGATCTCGGTCCGGAAGTCCTCCCGCCGATCCGACCACCGCAGCCCGCCGCGGGCCACGTCGGCGAACCGGAGGTGGACGCCCTCGAACCGGGGTGAGTACACGAACATCTCGAACTTGGGCCGCGGCGCGGGCAGGTCGGGCACCCGCGCGGCGTCCAGCTTGAACACCAGGTAAGGCTGATCGCCGAAGGCGCCCGCGAAGTAGTTGGTCCGCAGCGTGGCCGTGATCAGTTCCCAGTAGGTGCGCAGGATCCGGTCCTCGTCCAGGCTGGCCACCTCGTCCAGCTCGCCCCGGATCTCCTCGGCGATGGCCTCGCTGCGCTCCTGGCCGCCGCCCTGCCGCTCCGGGTCGAACCGGGACTCGAACAGCCGGACCAGCAGCCGGGTGACGGTGGGGTTGGAGCGCAGCACCCGCTCGATGTAGACCTGGCTGAACGCCGTGCCCGCCTGGCGCAGGTACTTGGCGTAGGCGCGCAGCACGGCCGCCTGCCGCCAGGTCAGGTGGGCGTCCAGGACCAGGGCGTTGAACCCGTCGTCCTCCACCACGCCGTGCCACAGCGCGGCCAGCGCGCCCTCGACCTGCTCCCGGACGTGCTCCACCAAGATCGGTGAGGCCGCGCCGGCCGCGCTGCGGCGCAGCCCGAAGTCGTAAATCCAGAACGGCGCGCTGGCCGGGAACTCGTAGGGGTGCTCGTCGACGACGTCCACGCCCATGTGCTGGAGCCGGGGCAGCACGTCGGTGAGCGTGATCGGGCTGCCGGTGCGGTAGATCGTCAGCCGCCAGACCCGCTTGGTCCCGGTGTCGGCCGAGACCGCGCCGTCGGAGGGCTCGATGGGCACCCCGCCGACGTAGTCCTTGGACTCCCACAGCTCGAACGCGACGTTGTCGCCCGACTCCCGCAGCTCCAGGATCTTGGCCAGGTCCGAGGCCGCGGCCGAGGCGGGCACGTCGCTCTTGTAGTTCTGCGGGATCGTGGCCCCGCCGCTGGCCAGCGCCAGCACGGCCCGGCCGGTCTCGTCGCCACAGGTACGCGGGGCCTCGTTGGCCAGGTCGTCGTCCCAGGACCGGGCCGCGGCGGCCACCGCCCGCTCCAGCGCCGCGGTGTCCATGTCGGGCAGCGACTGGCCGCGGTCGGCCCGGACCACCACGTGCAGCCGGGCCACCGGCGACTCGCCGACCAGCACGCTGTAGTCCACCTGGGTGCAGTTCAGGCCGCGCTGCAGGATCTCCTGGACCCGCAGCCGGACCTGGGTGGTGTAGCGATCCCTGGGCAGGTAGACCAGGCAGGAGATGTAGCGGCCGTAGGTGTCGCGGCGCAGGAACAGCCGGGTCTGCCGCCGCTCGCGCAGCCGCAGCACGCCCGCGGCCACCTCGGTGAGCTCGGGCACCGAGGCCATGAACAGCTCCTCGCGCGGGTAGAACTCGAGCACCTCGGCCGCGTAGTTGCCGTCGAAGCTGTCCGCGGCCAGGCCCAGCCCCGACAGCACGTCGGCCAGCTTGCGCCGGACCACCGGGATGCTGGTGATGCTCTCGGAGAAGGCCACGTGGGTGTACAGGCCCAGGAACCGGTGCTCCCCGACCACCCGGCCCTCGGCGTCGATCCGCTTGATGGCCACGTAGTCCAGGTAGCTGGGCCGGTGCACGGTGGATCGCGAGTTGGCCTTGGTCACGATCAGCCGGTGCGGGTCCAGGGCCTGGGCGCTGGACTCGGGCGGCAGCGCGGCGAACGCGCTGGGATCGGGCGTGTCGTGGCGCAGGATGCCCAGGCCGGTGCCGGGCACCGCGCGGACCAGGGTCTCCTGCGGCCCCGGCACCAGGTCGTACTCCCGGTAGCCCAGGAACGTGAACCGGCCGTCGGCCAGCCACCGCAGCAGCGCGCCGACCTCCTGGTCCGACTCGGTGTCCTCGCCGGAGCCCGCCCCGGCGGGCTGGTCCAGCAGCCCCTCGGCCAGGTAGACCGCCTTGGTCCGCATCCGGCTGCCGTCCTCGACCGCGACCCGGACGTCGGACAGCACCCGCTGGAGGTCATCGGCCAGTCGCTTGAACTCGCCCTCGGCCAGCTTGGCGACCTCGATGTGCGTCCACGACTCGGCCAGCTCGTCGTGCGTGGGCTCGTCGCCATTGACCAGCCCCGCGACCTCGCGCATGACCCCGGCGACATCGCGGCGGATGCGCAGCTGGGGGTGGACGACCAGGCGGGCCGACAGGCCGTGCCGGGCCAGCTCCATGGTGACCGAGTCGACCAGGAACGGCATGTCGTCGGTGACGATGTCGATCACGTCGGAGGCCGGGTCTGCCGCGGCCGGCCCGCCCGCCCGGACCCGGACGATGGCCCGGCCCTGCGGCCGCATCGCGGCCAGCTCCGCCTGCTCCCGCGCCACCGCGGCGAGCCGCTGCGGCCCGGCCGCGACCAGGTCGTCATCGGCGACGTGGCGATAGTAGGCCCGCACGTACACCTCGACGTCGCCGACGCCGGGCAGGGACCCGATGGCCTCGCCCGCCTCGGCCAGCAGCTTCTCCCTGGCCTCGCCCGTTGTTACCGACATGCCTTTCACTCCTCCAGTTACGGCGCCGTTGCCGTCCTTACAGCCAGTCCCGCAGTTCCCAAAGCAGCGGGTAATACCTCATCGGAACACGCCTGTGCAGATATGGTGCGCCCGTTGAGCCGCCAGTCCCAGACTTCGTGCCGATCTGCCGCTCGACCATCTGCACGTGCCGGGCCCGCCACAGGGCGGCCAGCTCGTCGTGGGTCAGCAGGTCCTCAGCGAGCTGCCACTCCTCGTCGTGGCCGCCGCGGTCGCGGGCCACGACCACCAGCGAGGCCAGGATCTCCTGGTCGGTGGCCACCGGCAGGCCGCGCCAGGCCAGCAGCTCGACGTAGGCGTCCCACAGGGACGGCTCGGCCAGCCGGCGGTCCAGCCGCGCGCGCTCGGCATCGGTGAGCGACCTGAACCTCGATAGAAAACTGGGGTCCTTGGCGCCCGACAGGAACTCCAGCTCGCGGAACTGGACCGACTGGAACCCGCTGGCCGGGGCCAGCGCCGCCCGGAACTCCAGGAAGTCCTGCGGCGTCATGGTCTCCAGCACGTCGATCTGGCTGACCAGCAGCCGCTCGATGACGTGCGCCCGCCGCAGGAGCTGCCGCGCCCGCCACAGCGCTGTGCTGGCCCGGGGGGACGACCCCCCGGAACCCCCCGAGACAACCAGGAGCAGGTCCCGCACCGCCGTCAGCTCATGCAGCAGCTGCTGGAACCACAGCTCGTAGGCCTGGTGCGTGGTGATGAACAACAGCTCGTCGTGGGCCGGCGGGACCACCTGCGGGACCTGCTGGGCGAGCAGCTCCGGTAGCCGCAGGTAGCTGCCGTAGGTGAGCAGCCCGCCTTCCTCGCCGAAGCTGCGGCCGGTGCTCACGCTGCGGGGCATGCTCAGGCTCCTCCCGCGACGAAGAACTTCAGCACCTCGGGGTTGGCCAGGGCCTGCGGGTCGGCCGCCTCAGCCGCCGGCGTGCCGAGCAGGATCTTCCGCACCGGGACCTCCAGCTTCTTGCCCGACAGGGTGCGCGGGATGCCGGGCACCGGGCGGATCTCGTTCGGCACGTGCCGCGGCGACAGCTCGGCGCGCAGCGCGGCCTTGATCCGGCCCGCCAGCTCATCGTCGAGCGCGTGGCCGTCCGCCGGGACCACGAACAAGATGAGCTCGCCCTCCTGCCCCAGCCGCCCCGTGTCCACGACCAGGCTGTCGGCGATCTCGTCGAAGCGCTCGACGACGCGGTAGAACTCACTCGTGCCCATCCGGACGCCGCCCCGGTTCAGCGTGGCGTCGGACCGGCCGTAGATCACGCAGCCTCTGAACTGGCCGTCGGGCAGGATCATGATCCAGTCACCGTGCCGCCAGACCCCCGGGTAGTCGGCGTAGTAGCTGGCCCGGTAGCGCTCGCCGCCGGGGTCGTTCCAGAAGCCGACCGGCATGGACGGCATCGGCTGGGTCAGCACCAGCTCGCCGACCTCGCCGATGACCGGCTGCCCGGCCTCGTCGTAGGCCTCCACCCTGGCCCCCAGGCAGGGCCCGGAGATCACCCCGGCCCGGACCGGCAGCAGCGGGCACGGTCCCACGAAGCCGGTGCACACGTCGGTGCCGCCGGAGTAGGAGCCGAGGATGAACGCCGGCGCGGCCGACCCGCTGGCCACCGCCTCGTACACCCAGCGGAAGCCCTCCGGAGGCAGCGGCGAGCCGGTCGAGCCGACCCCGCGCAGCCGCGACAGGTCGTGCTCGGCGGCCGGCCGGAGCTGCTCTTTCATGCAGGCCAGCAGGTACGGGGCCCCGGTCCCGGCGTAGGTGACCCCGGTGCTGGCGGCCAGCCGCCACAGCGTGTCGGTGCCGGGGTACACGGCGCTGCCGTCGTACAGCACGATCGTGGTCCCGGCCAGCAGGCCGCCGGCCAGGTAGTTCCACATCATCCAGCCGGTGGTCGTGTACCAGAAGAAGACATCGCGCTCATCCAGGTCCTGGTGCAGGCACATCGCCTTGAGGTGCTCCAGCACGATGCCGCCGTGGCCGTGCACGATCGGCTTGGGCAGCCCGGTGGTGCCCGAGGAGTACAGCACCCAGAGCGGATGGTCGAACGGCACCTCGTCAAAGGCGAGCGGGCCCGACGGCGCGCCGCCCAGGTCGGCCAGCTCGGCCCAGCCCAGCTGGCGGGCACCGATGTCATCGGGCTGCCCGGCGCCCAGGTAGTCCACCGTGACCAGGGCCTCCAGGCCGGGCAGCGCCGCCGCGATGGAGCTGACCTCGGCCCGGCGGTCGAACCGCCGGCCGCCGTAGGCGTAGCCGTCCACGGCGATCAGCACCTTGGGCGCGATCTGCGCGAACCGGTCGATCACGCTGGTGGCGCCGAAATCGGGCGAGCAGGCCGTCCAGATCGCCCCCAGGCTGGCCGTGGCCAGCAATGCGACCAGCGCCTCCGGGCAGTTGGGCAGGTAGGCGGCGACCCGGTCGCCCCGGCCCACGCCAAGCGCGGCCAGGCCCGCCTGCACCCTGGCCACCTGCCGCTCCAGCTCCGCGTAGCTGATCCGCCCGGCCCGGCCCGCCTCGGAGTCGTAGATGACCGCGGTCCGCTCGGGAGCCGAGTAAGCGTGGCGCAGCATGTTGCGGGCGTAATTAAGGGTTGTACCGGCGAACCAGGTCACATCGGGCATCTGGCCGCCGGTCAGCCACGGGCCGTCCCCGCGCTCGCCGAGGACGCCGAAATAGTCCCAGATCGAGGCCCAGAACGGGCCGGGCTCGGCCACCGACCACTGCCAGAGCTGCGGGTAACCGTCGGTCAGCACGTTCCGCTCGGCGGCCAGCCAGCGCGCGTAGCGGGTAATCCTGGCCTGGTCGATGGTGGCGGCGTCGGGGGTCCAGAGGGTGTCACCGTAGTCGCGGCCGGCGAGGGGCTCAGTATCGGTCGGCATAGCGCTCAGCATCCGTCGTCCGGCTCGCGGTCGCAACGCGAGGGGAGAGACAGAAGGGTCACGTGGGACTCAGACATCGCCTGAGAAGTGCGCCTCATCGCGCCGCCCGCCCCACTCCTGCGCCACTCGTCGCCGTTGACTGCACAGTTATATACCAATGTGCCAGGTGGTCAGCCCGTGCTCACCACCTGGGTGAGCCGGTCGACAGCCGCCACCACCGCGGCCGTATCGGTCAGGTCAGCCAGCACCAGATCGGCGTCGGCCAGGCCGCTGGCCGTGGACCGGCCGCTGGCCACGGCGATGCACGGCACGCCCGCGATCCGGGCCGCCGCCACGTCCCGCCCCGAGTCGGCCAGGTACACGGTCGCGCCCACCGGGACGCTGGTGCGGTACTTCTCCTCGGCCTGGGTCCGGCAGCTCAGCAGCTGGGACCCCTTGGGGTAGGCATCGGCCCCGAAGCCGCCGATGTCCAGGTCGAAGTAGTCCGACAGGCCGAAGGCGGCCAGCTTGAGGGTCGCGTTGGGCCGGATCGTGCCGGTCAGCACCGACTGGAGCACGCCGGGCAGGGCGGCCGTGGCCCGGACCGCGGCCGCGGCGCCGGGCAGCAGCCGGCCCTGCTGGGTCAGCAGCTCGCGGCGGGCGCCGAACGCCTCGGCCAGCTCCCAGGTGTACTTGGCCAGCAGTTCCTGGCCCGCCAGCGCGCCGCCCGCCGAGATGTCGGAGGCCGAGGGCACATCGTTGAGCGCCAGCGACTCGAAGAAGATCTCCGAGTCGCTGCGGCCGGCCAGCTGCGGCAGCGCCACCAGGGCCGGCCGGTCACCCGGCGGAACGCCTCGGCGTAGGCCTCGCGCGAGACCCGCGCCACGTCCATCAGCGTCAGATCGATGTTCCACAAGACCAGGCGGTTAATGATTTGGGTCCTCCTGCCGGAGCTCGACCCTATTGGCCAGCGTTTAAGACATCCTGAGCGTACCGGGTAGTTAGCGCGAGGAGATGACCTCCGAGATGCCGAAGCAGACCGTAATGCCACGGGCCAGGCTGTTCGGCCTCAGCTTCCTGATGTTGTTCACGGAGCTGGCCCTGATCCGCTGGACCGGCGCGAACATCGTGTACCTGTCCTACTTCTCCAACTTCGTCCTGCTGGGCAGCTTCCTGGGCATCGGCCTGGGCTTCCTGCGGGCCAGGTCGCGAGTGGACTTGTTCAGGTGGGCGCCGGTGGCGCTGGCCCTGCTGATCCTGTTCGTGCTGGTGTTCCCGGTCCAGGTGAGCCGGGGCGGCGGGCAGCTGCTGTTCTTCACCTCGGTCAAGGCCAGCGGGCCGCCCACCTGGGTCAGCCTGCCGGTGATCTTCCTGGTCGTCGCGCTGGTCATGATGATGATCGGCGAGGGCGTGGCCCGCACCTTCGCCCTGTTCCCGCCGCTGGAGGCCTACCGGCTGGACATCCTGGGCAGCCTGACCGGGATCGCGGCGTTCTCGCTGCTGTCGTTCATCGACGCCCAGCCGTGGGCCTGGGGCCTGATCACTGTCGCGGTGCTGGCCCTGATGTACGGCAAGCGCATCGGCGTCATCCAGATCCTCGCCCTGCTCGGCGTGCTGGGCCTGCTCGCGGCCGAGTCGGCCAGCGCCACCGACATCTGGTCGCCTTACTACCGGCTCACCGTGCTGCACCACGCGCCGAACTACGAGATCGAGGCCAACGGGGTCCCGCACCAGGTCATCCAGCCCGAGCGGAACCGGCGGGCGTTCTACTTCTACCCCTACCAGCAGGCCCGCGGGAACTCGCTGCGCAACGTGCTGATCATCGGCGCGGGGACCGGCAACGACGTCGCGACCGCGCTGGCCGAGGGCGCCCAGCACGTGGACGCGGTGGAGATCGACCCCGAGCTGCACCGGCTCGGGGTTCAGCTCAACCCCGACCACCCCTACCAGAGCAAGCGGGTCACCGCGTACGTCACCGACGGCCGGGCGTTCCTCGAGCAGACCAGGAAGCATTACGACCTGATCCTGTTCGCGCTGCCGGACTCGCTGACCCTGGTCGCGGGCCAGTCCTCCCTGCGGCTGGAGAGCTACCTGTTCACCCTCCAGGCCGTGCAGGCCGCGAAGGCCCACCTCAACCCGTCCGACGGGGTCTTCGCCATGTACAACTACTACCGGACCCAGTGGCTGCGCGACCGGCTCGCGAACACGCTGGACGTGGCCTACGGCCATGCGCCGTGCCTGGAGTCGTACTCCACGCTGTCGATGCTGACCATCAGCCCCCGCCGCTCGGCCCTGCACTGCACCGCGTGGCACCGCCCGGCCACGGTGGTGCCGCCGGCCACCGACGACCACCCGTTCGTCTACCTGGACGGGAATACGATTCCCGGCTATTACCTGCTGACACTGGGCCTGATCCTGGCCGCGTCGGTGCTGTCGGTCCGGGGGCTGGCCGGGCCGCTGCGCCGGATGAGCAGCTACGTGGACCTGTTCTTCATGGGCGCGGCGTTCCTGCTGCTGGAGACCAAGAGCCTGGTGCAGTTCGCACTGCTGTTCGGCACGACCTGGTTCGTGAACGCCCTGGTCTTCGCCGGGGTGCTGGTCGCCGTGCTGGCGGCCGTAGAGGTCTCCCGGCGGGTGGTGATCAAGCAGCCGGGCTGGCTGTACCTGGCCTTGCTGGCCGTGCTGGCCGTGGCCTGGTCGGTGCCGTCCGACGCGCTGCTCGGGCTGCCGGCCGCGGCCCGGTTCGGCGCGGCCACGGCGCTCGCGTTCGCCCCGATCTTCGTCGCCAACCTGGTTTTCGCCCAGCGATTCCGGGACGCCGAGGACTCGGCGGTGGCCTTCGGCGCGAACCTGCTGGGCGCGATGGTCGGCGGCGTGCTGGAGTACACGTCGCTAGTGCTGGGCTATCGCTGGCTGCTCGTGCTGGTCGCCGTCCTGTACGGCCTGGCCTTCGGCACCAGCAGGATGCTCGGGGTGCGGGGCTACCGGGTCACCCCATATGCGGATAGCGGTAGTCCACCGGTGGGACAAGCAGTTCCTTGATCGTCCGCGCGTTCACCCAGCGGATCAGGTTGAAGATCGAGCCGGCCTTGTCGTTGGTCCCGCTGGCCCTGGCGCCGCCGAAGGGCTGCTGGCCGACGACCGCCCCGGTGGGCTTGTCGTTGATGTAGAAGTTTCCGGCCGAGAAGCGCAGCACCTCGCTGGCCCGGGCGATGGCCGCCCGGTCCTGAGCGATGATCGACCCGGTC
>CAWGHW010000006.1:0-141776 GCA_963822485.1 uncultured Actinomycetota bacterium | reverse complement strand
CAGCGGATGGGCTCCTCGCGATCGCGGGCCGCGTTGCGGACCGTCGGCGGCACCCGCAGCCGGTCGTCGTCGCCCATCAGCTGCCGGAGCTCGGCCAGCGTGTCGTCAGGCTCCTGGGTCAGCTTGGCCAGGCGGTCGAACAGGGCGGCCAGGTCCTCGTCGATCGGGTCGGCCGGCCCCGGCATCGCCCCCCAGACATCCCAGGGCAGCAGCTCGATGTTGAGCAGCGCGGCGGCGTCGCGCATCAGGTTGGCCGCGATCCACCAGTCGCCGGACTCGTTGATCACGCTGAGCCCGAACTTGTCCGGATCGGCCTGCCCGGCCCGGTAGCTGGCCCAGGCCTGCCCGGCGACCAGGAAGCGGTCGCGCGGCACGTCGGTCACGTCGAAGTCGATGGGGAACCAGCCGAGCTGCTTCGCGTCGATCTGCGCGTCGACCAGCACCCAGCGCCGCTGGCCGGCATTCCAGTACTCGCAGACCCAGTGGTCCTCGAACATGTCGCCGCCGAAGTACGCGCCGAACCCGCAGCGGGCCCTGGCCGGAGTGCCCTGGGCCCGCAGCAGCGCGGTCATCAGCACGGTGAAGTGCCGGCAGTTGCCCGGCAGCCGGCCCGCGGGCTCGCGCGCGATGTCGAGCGGGCGATCGTCGCGGGCCACGATCTGGGCCAGGATCTGCTCCACCGGGCGGGTGTGCACGCTGGCCCGGTCCGCCTCGGTCAGCGGCACGCCGTAGGCCTGCGCCATGTGCTCGTGGACGATCAGGCCCTGGCCCACCGCGGCCAGCCCGGCGATGTCGCGCGGCAGCGGGTCGAGCAACGGCGCGTAGCGGCCCGTCGCGGTCATCACCTCGGGCCGTGTGTAGTACGACAGGACGTCCAGCTCGGGCACCGCCATGGCCAGGTCTCCTCGGATCCGTTCGCAGATATGGCTCCTTAACAGAGGTTGACCCTACGACCCTTTTACTGACACCCCATGTCAGCGATTCTGAACTAGCCTGAGCGGATGCGCGCCGACCGCCTGGTGTCCCTGGTCTTGCTGCTCCAGGCCAGGGGCCGGACCACGGCCGGGGCCCTGGCGGCCGAGCTGGCCGTGAGCGTCCGGACCGTCTACCGCGACCTGGAGGCGCTGAGCGCGGCCGGCGTCCCGGTGCTGGCCGAGTCCGGGCCCGGTGGCGGCTGCGAGCTGCTGCCGGGGTACCGCTTCCCGCTGCGCGCGCTGAGCCGGGAGGAGGCCGAGGCGCTGATCATCCTGGGCGTGCCGCCGGCCCTGCGCGAGCTCGGGCTGGCCGACGCGGTGACGGCGGCCCACCGGCAGATCCGGGTCACCTCGGGCCTGGCGGGCGATCAGGCGCCGGCGGGCCCGCTGATCTACCTCGACATGCCTCGCTGGTTCACCTCGGCCGAGCCGGTGCCGCAGCTGCAGCGGCTGGCCCAGGCGCTGCGCGGGGGCCGCCGGGTCGACCTGCGCTACCGGCGCGCCAACGGCGAAACGGACCCGGCGCCGCGCAGCGTCGGGCCGCTGGGGCTGGTGAACAAGGCCGGGACCTGGTACCTGGTCGCCGCGGCCGGCGAGCGGCGGGCGGCTGAGCAGCAGGCGGCCGAGCACCAGGCGGCCGAGCACCAGGCGGCCGAGCAGCAGGCGGCTGAGCAGCGGGCGGCGGTGTTCCGGGTCGGCCGCATCATCTCGGTCCAGGTCCGGGCCGAGCCGTTCGAGCGGCCGGCCGGGTTCGAGCTGGCCGCGTTCTGGGCCGAGTGGTCGCGGGAGTTCATGGCCACCAGGCCGCGGCTGCCGGTCCGGCTGCGGGCCTCGCCGCACGCGCTGGCCATCCTGTCCGAGGTGCTCGGCGACTACGCCCGCGACGCCATCGACGCGGCGGGCCCGCCCGACGAGCAGGGCTGGCGGTCGCTGGTGCTGTCCTTCGAGCACGACCGGGCCGCCGCCCACCGGCTGGCCGGCTTCGGGCCCCTGGTCGAGGTGCAGTCTCCGCTGGCGGTGCGCGACCTGCTGGTGGAATCCGCGCAGGGCATACTCGAGCGCTACGGTTGCGAGACCAGGAGGCTTCAGGGCTGATGGACGGGGGTCGATGAACCTCAGCCACCTCATCGCGGTCTACGGGTACGCGGCCGTGTTCGTGTTCGTGGGTGCCGAGAGCCTGGGCATCCCGCTGCCCGGCGAGACGGTGCTGATCCTGGCCGGCACCTACGCCGGGCACACCCACCGGCTGAACCCGTGGCTGATCTTCGCGGTGGCCGCCGCGGCCGCGATCATCGGCGACAACATCGGGTACTGGATCGGCGACAAGGGCGGCTACTGGCTGGCCCGCAAGTACGGGCCCAGGGTCCGGCTGGACGAGCGGAAGCTGAAGATCGCTCGCTACCTGTTCGACCGCTACGGCGTGCGGGTGGTGTTCTTCGGCCGGTTCGTGTCCATCCTGCGCACCTACGCCGCGTTCCTGGCCGGGGTGAGCAAGATGCGCTGGCGCCGGTTCCTGCCCGCCAACGCGGCGGGCGGCATCGCGTGGGCAGCCATCTACACCTTCGCCGCCTACCTGGTCGGCAACGTCCTGCGGCGGGTGTCGGGCACCGTGAACCTGATCCTGATCGGCGTGGCGGTGGTGGCCATCGTGGCCGTGCTGCTGGTGATCCGCCGCCAGACCGCCAAGCTCGGCGACCGGGCCGAGAAGGCCTACCCCGGCCCGCTGGAGTGAGCCCGGCCCGGCGGGCCGGGCTCACTCCAGCGTCCTCAGCGCGGCATGCTCAGCCGAACTTGACGCCCTGGGCCAGCGGCAGGTCGGCGGAGTAATTGACGGTGTTGGTGGCCCGGCGCATGTAGGCCTTCCAGGCGTCGGAGCCGGACTCGCGCCCGCCGCCGGTCTCCTTCTCGCCGCCGAACGCCCCGCCGATCTCGGCCCCGGACGGGCCGATGTTGACGTTGGCGATGCCGCAGTCGGAGCCGTCCGCGGCGGTGAACCGCTCGGCCTCGCGCACGTTCAGCGTGAAGATCGACGACGACAGGCCCTGCGGCACGTCATTGTGCAGCGCCAGCGCCTCGTCGAAGGAGTCGTAGGTGAGCACGTACAGGACCGGGGCGAAGGTCTCGGCCCGGACGATGTCGGTCTGGGCCGGCATGCGCACGATCGCGGGCTGCACGTAGTACGCGCCCTCGGCCTCGTCGGCCAGCACCCGGTCGCCGCCGATGACCAGCTCGCCGCCGTCGGCCCTGGCCTTGTCCAGCGCGGCCTCGAAGCCGGCGTAGGCGGCGGCGTCGATGAGCGGGCCGACCAGCGTGCCGTCGGCCAGCGGGGAGCCGACCGGCAGCGTCGCGTAGGCCGCGGCCAGCCGGCTGACCAGCTCGTCGGCGATCGACTCGTGGGCGATCACCCGGCGCAGCGTGGTGCAGCGCTGGCCGGCCGTGCCCGCCGCGGCGAACACGATGCCCCGGACGGCCAGGTCGAGGTCGGCCGACGGCGCCACGATGGCCGCGTTGTTGCCGCCCAGCTCGAGCAGCAGCCGGCCGAACCGGCCCGCCACCCGCGGCGCCACGGCCCGGCCCATGCGGGTCGAGCCGGTCGCGCTGAGCAGCGCCACCCGCGGGTCATCGACCAGCGCCTGCCCGACGTCCGCGCCGCCGAGCAGCACCGCGGACACCGCCGCCAGCGCGCCGGCCCGGCGGGCCGCCTCGGTCACCAGCGCCTGGCAGGCCAGCGCGGTGAGCATGGTCTTCTCCGATGGCTTCCAGACCACCGCGTCCCCGCACACCAGGGCCAGCGCGGTGTTCCACGACCACACCGCGACCGGGAAGTTGAAGGCGCTGATCACGCCGACCACGCCCAGCGGGTGCCACTGCTCCATCATCCGGTGGCCGGGCCGCTCAGAGGCGATCGTGAGGCCGAACAGCTGCCGCGACAGGCCGACGCCCAGGTCGCAGATGTCGATCATCTCCTGGACCTCGCCCAGGCCCTCGGAGCGGATCTTGCCCGCCTCGATCGACACCAGCGCGCCCAGGTCCGCCTTATGCTCGCGCAGCAGGTTGCCCAGCTCGCGCACGAGCTGGCCGCGGACGGGGGCCGGCACGGTGCGCCAGGTCGCGAACGCGTCCTGGGCGGCGCCGATGATCGCGGCGACCTCGGCCGGCGTGTGTGACCGCAGCCGGGCCAGCTCGCCGCCGGTGACGGGCGAGCGGGCGACCAGGTCGCCGTCGGCGGCAACCGGCACGCCGAGCCGGCCCAGGATCTCGGTCGTCTCGGCTAGCAGCTCGGAGTGGGCGGGGAGTTTGGTGGGGCTCTGGCTCGTCGAGGTCATCAGACTTGTCCTAGCTCTGCGAAGCGGGCGCCGTTGCTGGTGGCCAGCAGCGCCTCCAGCGGGATGTCCTCCTGGGAGATGAAGCCGGCCCCCGGCAGCTGGCCCGCCGCGACCAGCTCCACCACCGCGACGGCGGACGCCGCCGTGGTCCAGGAGATCGCGCGCCAGACCCGGCCGTTGATGCGCAGCGGCTGGTAGGCGCGCACGTACTGCTTGCGGGCCAGCTGGCCGGGCGCGGTGTCGCCGTCGCCGCGGGCCAGTCCCTCCACGGCCGCGTGCAGGTACACCACGTCATCGTCCACCGGCGGCTTGGCGTTGACCAGGATCTCCCCGGCCAGCTCGCGCCGGTCGCGCAGGCCCAGCTCGTCGAAGAAGAACCGCATCAGCTCGAAGTGACCGGGGTAGCGCATGGTCTTGTAGTCCAGGCGCTGGGTCCGGCCCTCGAACGTCTCGCACATGGTGCCCAGGCCGCCCGAGGTGAGCGAGGCCTCCAGCTCGACGCCGCCGATCACCACGCGGTCCAGCTCGGTCATCGCGGGCACCTTCTGGCGCACGCCGCCGCGCAGCACCTCGCAGTCGTTGAGGTACTCGTTGACCACGCCCTCGGCCGACCAGTTGAAGGCGTAGCCGAGCAGCCCGGCGGGATGCCGCGGGAGCGCGCCGACCTTCAGCTCGATGCTGCGGATCTCCTCGAAACTGCGGGTCAGGGCGGCGCCGATGATGCCGATCAGGCCCGGCGCCAGGCCGCACTGGGGGGCGTAGACCAGGTCATCGCCCTTCTCGGCCAGCTCGCGCACCCGGTTGGTGGTCGGCACGTCCTCGGTGAGATCGAAGTAGTGGACGCCGACCTCATGCGCCGCCTCGGCCACGCCGAGGTTCAGGAAAAAGGGCATGCACGAGACCACGGCGTCAGCGCCGGCCAGCGCGGCGCGCAGGGCGCCGGCGTCGCGGACGTCGAGGGTGGCCGTCTGGAACGGCAGGCCGCTGCGCTGCCGGGCGTCGTAGGCGGTGACGGAGAATCCTGAGTCGGCCAGCAGGGTGGCGACCAGCTCGCCCACCTTCCCCAGCCCGATGACGCGAACGTTGTTAATCAACCTTGCCGCACCTCCTACAGCGGAACTTGTCCTGTCGCGGGGCCCCGCGTGAGTAAATCATATGGGTATGGACAAAACGTCTGGTCTAGACATAGCGTCTTGCCATGACTGACGATCCGGCCCTGCTGGCGTGGGCGGAACCGTACGCGGCGGCCGCCGAGGCGGTGGTCCGGCTGTTCTACCCGCACGTGGAGGCGGTGATCCACGACGTCAGTCAGGACGTCGTGGTGCGGATCTGGAACCCGATCTCGGGCCGCCGGCCGGGTGACCCGTCGCTGCTGGACGCGAGCCTGCTCGGGGAGCTGGCCGACGACGACGTCGCCGGTCCCTACCGGCAGGCCGGCCTGCGGGGCGCGGACATCTCCTCGGTCAGCGCCGTCATCGCCGGCGGCCGCGGGCTGCTGTGCCTCAATTTCGACCGGTCGGTGATCGGCCAGGCGGCCGAGAGCCTGCGGACGTTCGCGCTGGGCGTCGAGCCGCGGCCGGCCGGGCTGTTCGAGCGGGACTGGCGGGAGGACCTCAACGCCGTGGTGCATGACTGGTGCCAGGAGCGCGGCCTGCGGCCCGGCCACCTGTCCCGTGATGACCGGGGCCGCCTGGTCGCCTTCCTCGACGGCCGGGGCGCCTTCGGTGTCCGCCGGGCCGCCACTCACCTGGCGGACATCCTCGGGGTCAGCCGGGCCACCGTCTACGCCACGCTGCGGTCGACCCGGCTGGGTAGCCATGACCTGGGCAGCCATGACCTGGGTAGCCATGACTCAGCTGCCTGAGTTCGCGCTGGAGACCTACTTCGCCCGCTGGGAGTTCACCGCGCGCTACAACCTGACCGCCTCGGACGCCCAGGCGGTCAGCCTGGCCCGGCTGCTGGAACTGGCCGACCCCGCCGACCGGGCCGAGTGGGAGAGCCTCAGCCTGGGCTACACCCCGACCCGCGGCGCGCCGTCGCTGCGGGAGGCCATCGCGGCCACCTACGACGTCGTGGCGGCCGGGGACATCATGACGTTCGTGCCCGGCGAGGCCATCACCTCGGTCATGCGGGCCCTGCTGGCACCGGACGACCACGTGATCACGGTGATCCCCAACTACTCGTCGGCCGAGAACGTGCCGCGGTCGCTGTGCGAGGTCACCGGCGTGCCGCTGCGCCCCGAGGACGGCTGGGACCTGGACACCGACGCGATCGCCGCCGCGCTGCGGCCCAGCACCAGGCTGATCGCGGTCAACTTCCCCAACAACCCGACCGGCGCCGTGCCCTCACCCGGCCAGTGGCGCGCCCTGATCGACCTGGCCCGCGAGCGCGGCGTGTACCTGTTCAGCGACGAGATCTACCGCGGCGTCGAGCGCGACCCGGACCGGACGCTGCCCCAGGCCGCCGACCTGTACGAGCGGGCGATCTCTCTCGGCGGCCTGTCCAAGGCCCACGGCCTGCCCGGCCTGCGGGTCGGCTGGATCGCCTGCCGCGACCCCGAGGTGCTGGACCGCGCCGAGCGCGTGAAGCACTACGGGTCGATCTGCAGCGCCGCGCCCAGCGAGGTGCTGGCCCGGATCGCGCTCAAGGCCGGGGACACGCTGCTGGCCGCCACCCGCGACCTGATCGCGCGCAACCGGCCGCGCTTCGCGGAGTTCTTCGCCCGGCACGCCGACCTGTTCACCTGGTCCCCGCCGGACGGCGGCTGCGTCTGCTACCCGCGCTACCTGGGCCCGGACGGGGTCGAGGCGTTCTGCCGCGCGGCGGTGCAGGACGGCGGCGTCCTGCTGCTGCCCGCGAGCGTCTACGCGTCGCCGCTGGCCCCGCTGCCGGCCGACCGGTTCCGGGTCGGCATCGGGCGCGCGGACGCCCCCGAGAGCCTGGCCGCGCTGGAGGAGTTCCTGGCCCGCCGCGGCTAAAACAAAAGAGGCCTAATCGCGTTCTTCTTCTGTGTACACGGAGTTAAAGGGCAAGTTACCATCCGGTAAATCATTCCCCGCTTACCCCGCGGTCAGGAGAAATGATGCATCGCATCGTCACGTTCATCGCTGCGGCCTCCGCCGTTGCCCTAGCTGGGGTCACCGCGGCCGGGCCGGCCCTCGCCGCCCCCCGCGCTCCAGCCCCCGCCCCCGCGTACTACGTGTCGCTCGGCGACTCGCTGGCCCAGGGCGTCCAGCCCAACGCCAAGGGCGCCTCGGTCGAGACCAACCAGGGCTACGCGGACCAGCTCTACACCGCGCTCAAGATGGGCAACCCGGTGCTGAAGCTGGAGAAGCTCGGCTGCCCCGGCGAGACCACCACCAGCATGCTCAAGGGCGGCATCTGCAAGTACTCGGCCGGCTCGCAGCTGAAGCAGGCCGTCGCGTTCCTTCAGGCGCATGCAGGGCACATCCAGGTGGTCACCATTGACATCGGCGCCAACGACCTCAACCCCTGCGTGGTGCTGACGAGCACGCCCAAGATCGTCGCGTGCCTGACCAAGGTCTTCAAGAAGATGCTGCCCAACCTCGGCACCATCATGGCCACCCTGCGCGCGGCGGGCGGCCCGTCGCTGAAGATCGTCGGCATGACCTACTACGTGCCCGAGCTGGCCGAGTGGCTGGAGGGCGGCGCCGCCCGGCAGGTGGCCGAGGCCTCTCCCGAGCTGGGCTCGATCTTCGGCCAGGACCTGCGCACGGTCTACAAGAAGTTCGGCGCGCCGGTGGCCAGCATGTACCAGGCGTTCGACACCGCCGACATCAAGACCATGGTCACCCTGCCCGCGTTCGGCAAGGTGCCCAAGGACGTGGCGATGGTCTGCTACTACACCTGGGAGTGCGCGCCCAAGCCCAAGGGCCCGAATGAGCACGCCAACGTGCTGGGCTACGGCCTGATCGCGAACACCTTCCTGAAGGTCATCGCGGGCTAACTGCCTGAACGCTGAATGGGCGGCTGCCGGAAGGCAGCCGCCCATTTCATGTCTAGAGATCTAGTGCGAGTCGCGGGCCACCTGGTCGCCGCTACTGCCGACCAGGAAGCCCAGGTCGGCGCCGGTGTCCGCGCCGCCGACGGTGTCCACGTAGAGGCGCTCCCAGCCCCGGCTGGGCCGGGCCAGGGCGTCGGTCATCGCGGCGGGCGGGGTGCGCTGGCGCAGTTCTTCCTCGGGGACCTCGACGTCGACCCGGCGGCCCGGCACGTCCAGCGTGATCCAGTCACCGGTCCGGACCAGGGCCAGCGGCCCCCCGGCCGCCGCCTCCGGCGCGACGTGCAGCACCACCGTCCCGTAGGCGGTGCCGCTCATCCGGCCGTCGCAGATGCGCACCATGTCCCGCACGCCGCGCTGGAGCAGCTTGGCCGGCATCGGCATGTTCGAGACCTCGGGCATGCCGGGGTAGCCCTTCGGGCCGCAGCCGCGCAGCACCAGCACCGAGTCCTCGTCCACGTCGAGGTCCGGGTCGTCGATCCTGGCGTGCATGTCCTCGATGGAGTCGAAGACCATCGCCCGGCCCCGGTGCCGCAGCAGCCCCGGAGTGGCCGCCGCGGGCTTGATGATCGCCCCGCTGGGCGCCAGGCTGCCGTACAGCACCGCGATCCCGGCCCCGGCCTGGAGCGGCTCGGCGCTGGTCCGGATCACCTCCGGGTCCCAGATCCGGGCCTGCTCCAGGTAGTCCACCAGCGGCTGGCCGGTGACGGTGCGGGCCTGCGGGTCCAGGCGGTCCCGCACCTCGCGCAGCACGGCCTGGAGGCCGCCGGCCCGGTGCAGGTCCTCCATCAGGAACTTGCCCGCGGGCTGCAGGTTGACCAGCAGCGGGACCTCGGCGCCGATCCGGTCGAAGTCGTCCAGGCTCAGCGGCACCCCGGCCCGGCCGGCGATGGCCAGCAGGTGCACCACGGCGTTGGTCGAGCCGCCCAGGGCGGCCAGCGCCACGATGGCGTTGTGGAACGAGGCCGGGGTGAGGACCTGGCTGAGCCGCCGCCCGCTCCGGGCCATCTCCACGGCCAGGCGGCCGGTCTCGTGGGCCCGCTCCAGCAGCCGGCTGTCCGGGGCCGGGAGCCCGGCCGTGCCGGGCACGGTCAGCCCGAGCGCCTCGCTCAGCAGTCCCATGGTGGACGCCGTGCCCATGGTGTTGCAGTGGCCGGTGCTGCGGATCATCGCCGACTCGGAGTCCAGGAAGTCCTTCTCGGACAGCTTCCCGGCCCGGACCTCCTCGCTGAGCCGCCACACATCGGTGCCGCAGCCCAGCGGCACGCCGCGGAAGGTGCCGGTCAGCATCGGCCCGCCGGGCAGCACCACGGCGGGCAGGTCCACCGACGCCGCGCCCATGACCAGGGCCGGGATCGTCTTGTCGCAGCCGCCGAGCAGCACCGCGCCATCGACCGGGTTGGCCCGCAGCAGTTCCTCGGTGGCCATCGCGGCCATGTTGCGCCACAGCATCGCGGTCGGGCGGACCAGCGTCTCGCCCAGCGAGACCATGGGCAGGTTGAGCGGCACGCCGCCCGCCTCCCACACGCCCCGCTTGACCGCCTCCGCGACCTGGTTCAGGTGCAGGTTGCAGGGGGTCAGGTCGGACGCGGTGTTGGCGATGGCGATCTGCGGCCGGCCGCTGAACGCCGAGCTGGGCAGGCCCCGGCGCATCCAGGCCCGGTGCAGGTAGGCGTTGCGATCCTGCCCGGCGTACCACTCATTGCTGCGCAGCGCCGGGGGCGGGCTGGCTACTGAGGAGCTGGCCGGCCCCGGGTCCGCTGCTGTTATTGCGCTTCCCGGGGGTGAGATCGAGGCTGACTCAGGGCTGGCTGGCTGATCGCTGTCTGGAGGGGGCATCTCTTCCCATCGGCAGAAAAGTACACCGGATCTTCGTCAATGCGAACGATACGGGACGGCTTCACCCCAGGCCAGGATGTATCTGCGGGCTGAAGACCCGGTTTGCCGGGCGCGGGGCGGCAATTTAAACAATGTCCATTAGTGATAGAGTCGAAGGCATGGATCAGCCGGATGCGGGCATCGCGGTGCTGGGCAGCCTGGACGATCCGGTGCGCCATCGGCTGTACCAGTTCGTGGCCGCGCGCGGCGCGCCGGTGGGCCGGGACGAGGCGGCGGCCGCCGCCGGGATCGGCCGGCCGCTGGCCGCCTATCACCTGGACAAGCTGGTGGAGCTGGGCCTGCTGACGGCCTCCTACCAGCGGCCGCCGGGCCGGGGTGGTCCCGGCGCCGGACGGCCGGCCAAGGTCTACGCGCGCTCCGGAGCCGAGTTCGCGGTCAGCGTCCCGCCGCGGGATTACGAGCTGGCGGCGCGGCTGCTGACCGCGGCGGTCGAGGCCGATGGCAGCGGGACCAGCCAGACCGCCCTGGAGGGGGCCGCGCGGCGGTTCGGCGCCAGCCTCGGGCAGCGGCGGGCGGCCGGCGACGGCGGGCCGGAAGCGGCGCTGGACGTGCTGGACGTGCTGGACAAGCACGGATTCGAGCCGTTCCGGGACACCGGCGGCACGATCCGGCTGCGCAACTGCCCGTTCCGCCAGCTTGCCGCCGAGCATCCGGCGGTGGTCTGCGGCATGAACCTGGCCCTGGTCGACGGCGTGATCACGGGTGTGCTGTCGGGTGACCCGGCCACCCCCCCGGCCACCACCCGGCCGGCCCTGCGCCCGGTGCTCGCGCCGCGGCCGGGCTGCTGCTGCGTGGCCATCAGCACCGGCAGGCCAGAATCCGACGACGATACGGGAGAGTCATGACGGAGCTCTTGCTCGACCCAGCAGACCAGGATCCGGCCGAGTCCGGGGTCGCGACAGCGGCGCACCCGCACCTGCGGTTCGTCACCGACCCGGTCCTGAGCGATCCGGCGGGCGTCGACCTGGCGGCGGCTGAGCGGGCCGCCGCTGACTTCCTGGCCGCGTTCGGGATCGACCTGAGCCGCGAGGAGCTGCGGGAGACCCCGGCGCGGATGGCGCGGGCCTACGCCGAGCTGTTCGACCGCCAGCCGTTCCGGCTGACCACGTTCCCCAACGACGAGGGCTATGACGAGCTGGTGCTGGCCCGGGCGATCCCGTTCCGCACGGTCTGCGAGCACCACCTGCTGCCGTTCTCGGGCACCGCCCACGTCGGGTACCTGCCGGGCGACCGCATCCTGGGCCTGTCCAAGCTGGCCCGGGTGGTGGCTCACTTCGCCGCCCGGCCGCAGACCCAGGAGCGGCTGACCAGGCAGGTCGCCGACTGCCTGGAGGAGAACCTCAGCCCGCGCGGCGTGGGCGTGGTGCTGGAGGCCGAGCACTCGTGCATGACCCTGCGCGGCGCGCGGGCCCTCGGCTCGACGACGGTCACCTCCGCGCTGACCGGGACGCTGCGCTCGGACGCACGGTCCCGCGCCGAGTTCCTGGCGCTCGCCCGGGTGGTGCCAGGCTGAACACGTAAGCCGGGCGGCGAGTAAGGGGCCTCAGATTCAGACAGGAGGAATGCCATGAATGCCGCACTGAGCGCGCTGAGCCGGGCCGGGGTGTCCATCTGGCTCGACGACCTGAGCCGGAGCCGCCTGGTCTCGGGTGGCCTGGCCGACCTGGCCGCGCACGACAACGTGGTGGGAGTGACCACCAACCCCACGATCTTCGCCAAGGCCATCTCCGGCAGCGATGACTACGATGCCCAGCTGCGCGACCTGGCCGTGCGCGGTGCCGATGTGCACGCCGCGCTGCGCGAGCTGACCACCTACGACGTGCGCTGGGCCTGCGATGTGCTGCGGCCGGCCTACGAGGCCACGAACGGGCTGGACGGGCGGGTGTCCATCGAGGTGGACCCGCGGCTGGCCTACGACACCGACGCCACGATCGCCGAGGCCAGGGCGCTGTGGTGGCTGGTCGACCGGCCCAACCTGTTCATCAAGATCCCGGCCGCGCGGCAGGGCATTCCGGCCATCGCCGCCTGCCTGGCCGAGGGCATCAGCATCAACGTCACGCTGATCTTCTCCCTGCGGCGCTACGAGGCGGTCATGGGCGCCTTCCTGGACGGCCTGGAGCGCGCCCGGCAGGCCGGCCATGACCTGACTGCCATCGCGTCGGTGGCCTCGTTCTTCGTGTCCCGGGTGGACACTGCCGTGGACCCGCAGCTGGACAAGATCGGGACCAGCGAGGCGGCGGAACTGCGCGGCCGGGCCGCGATCGCCAACGCCCGGCTGGCCTACCAGAAGTACGAGGGGGTCTTCGCCTCGCCGCGGTGGGCGGCGCTGCGCGACGCCGGGGCCCGGCCGCAGCGGCCGCTGTGGGCCTCGACGTCGGTGAAGGACCCCGCCTACCCCGGCACCCGCTACGTCACCGACCTGATCGCGCCCGGCGTGGTCAACACCATGCCGGAGGCCACGATGCGGCTGGTCGCCCAGGAGAGCGAGATACCCGAGGACTCGATCCACGGCCACTACGAGGAATCACAGCAGGTGCTCGACGGCCTGGCGCGATTGGGTATCGACTATGACACCGTGGTGGACAAACTTGAGGAAGACGGCGTCGCCACGTTCGACGGTGCCTGGGCCAGGCTCGGGGAGCAACTGGCCGCCACGCTGCGAGCGCAGCCTGCGGCCCGGTAACCCGGTGCGGTAGCCCGGCGCGCCGGGCGGGCTTCGCCGGCTGACCATCGCTCCGGCGGACTGAGTCGGGCGGACCGAGGCGGCGGACTGAGGCGGAGGACGGGCCATGCGCGGCAGCTTCAGGGGCGTCGCCTCGGCCGGGGTGCTGGCGGCCCTGCTGCTGGTGGGCTGCTCGTCGGCCGCGACCACGCCGCCCGGGCCCAGCGCGCAGTCTTGCTACGCGTTCGGCGTGCGCGCGCTGGAGCGGCACGTCACGGTGACGGCCGTGCCCGCGGCCTGCGCCGGCCTGAGCCCGGCGACGGTCAACCTGGCCGTGTCCCGTGCGGTGCGCGAGGTGGCCGGACCGCGGCCCAAGGCCGCCGAGCGGCGGCTGGCCGAGCGGGAGGGCGCTCGCCTGGCCTATCTGATCAGGACCGTCCCGCCCGCCAGGCCGGCCCGGCCGGCGGCCCCGCCGGCCGGGCCCGGCAGCCAGGTGCCGCTCAGCGTGGCCGCGCTGGTGGCCTGGCTGGTCACCGCGGCCGCGGGGAGCTACCTGCTCGCGGGCTGGCTCCGGCACGCGGGCTGGCGCCGCCTTCTGATGCCGGGCCGGGACCGGGCTCGGGCTCGGGGCCGGACGGGCGGGGCTCGGGGCCGGACGGGCGGGATGCCGCCGCTGATCATCCTGGGCCACTTCGGCCTGGCGGTGACGGGGCTGGGGCTGTGGATCGCGTTCATGGCCAGCGACCTGCGCGTGCTGGCCTGGACGGCGGCCGGCCTCCTGCTGCCGACCGCCGGGCTGGGCATGGCCACGCTGGTGACCGCGCTTCCTGAGCCCGCCGAGCCTGAGTCAGCGCTGCCTGAGTCAGCGCTGCCTGAGTCAGCGCGCCTGAGTCAGCGGGGCCGGACCCCGGACGGCTGGCTACGAGGATCGCCGCCACGGCGGCCCCGGCGGCCGCCGCGGCCGCCCCGGCCGCTCCGGCGGCCGCTCCGGCGGCTGCCGCGGCCGCGGCGGCGGCTCCGGCGGCTGCCCCGGCTGCCCCGGCGGCCGCCGCGGCCGCGCCGGCCAGGGTCAGGATGCCGGTGGCGGTCATCGCACTGCACGGCGCACTGGCCACCGCGACGATGCTGCTCGTGCTGCTAGCCGCGATCGGCGTGTCGTGACCGGCGGCGGGGAATATGGCCAGAGTGACTCATGACAGAGCCGAGGGCCGACGGGGAAAGCGATCCGACCGCGAGGGCTGCGAGGGTGTTAAACCCTGTGCTGACCTGCGATGAGACCAGGTAGGCGATCTTTGCCTCAGCGAAGGCCCAGATGTCCTATTGTTTCGATAGTGATTAGTGAAGAGGAGATCGTCGCTCAGCTCGCGACCTTGCCATTTGACACCCTGCCACCGCAGCCTGAGAAGTCTGTTGTCGCCATCCCGCCGCCCGGAACCGGGGCCGGGAACTGGGTCGGCGCTCCGAGCGCCATCCGCCACGGCGACGAGATTTTCCTGGCTTACCGGCTGCGCCGGCCCATCGGGCAGGGCCGCGGCTACGCCATTGAGATCGCCCGTTCGGCTGATGGCGAGAGCTTCACCACGGTGCAGACGATCACCAAGGAGCAGGTCGACGCCGAGTCGCTGGAGCGACCCGTCCTGGTCGATCTGCCCGACGGCCGCTGGCGGCTGTACCTGAGCTGCGCCACCTACGGGACCAAGCACTGGCGGGTCGAGGTCCTGGAGGCTGACGATCCGGGCTCGTTCGACCCGGCCGCCCGCTGGACCGTGCTGCCCGGTGACGACGCCAAGGCGGTCAAGGACCCGGTGATCATGCGCCGCGACGGGACCTGGCACCTGTGGGCGTCCACCCACCCGCTGGCCGACGCCGATGAGGCCGACCAGATGGTGACGGAGTACGCCACCAGCCCCGACGGCCTGGACTGGACCTGGCACGGCGTGGCCCTGGAGCGGCGGCCCGGCGAGTGGGACTCGCGCGGGGTCCGGGTCAGCTCGGTCCGGTTTGCCGTCGGCGGGGTGATGGCCTTCTACGATGGCCGGGCCACCGCCGCGGAGAACTACGAGGAGCGCACCGGCGTGGCCGTGGGGACCGGGCCCGCCGCCCTGGCCGCGATCGGCGTCGAGCCCGTCGCGCAGTCGGACGAGGGCGCCCAGGGGCTGCGCTACGTCAGCATTGTCGACCTGGGCGACGGCCGCGAGCGGCTGTACTACGAGCTGACCAGGGCCGACGGCTCACACGACCTGCGCACGGAGCTGCGCTAGCCGTCCTGACCGGGGCCTCACGATCGCGGGGCCCCGGCCGAGGGCCGGGTCAGGAGCTAGGGCCAGGTCAGAAGCTGCTGAGGGCCGGGTCAGAAGCTAGGGCCGGGTCAGAAGCTGCGGGGACGGCCGTTGCGGGCCTGGCGCTGCCCGCTCGGCCGCGCGCCGACCAGGCCGCCCGAGTCGCCGCGCGGGGCCAGCCAGTCGCCGAAGTCCTCGCCGGTCACCGACTCCAGCAGCGCGATGTCGGCCTCGAACCGGGGGATCAGCGCCTGGCGCTCCTCCCAGGTCAGCGGCCGGCGCGGCGCCGCGTCCTGCTGCAGGATCCGCTCCAGGCGGTCGATCAGGCCCGAGCCCGCGTGCCCCGGCAGCGCCGCGGTGACCTGGTGCCCCGCGCGCAGCGTCTTGGCCACCGCCCGGTGCCGCAGCGTCGGGTCCGGGTGCGCGGTCACGTTCTCGCGCGGCAGCTCCGTCAGAACGCCCTGGGGGACGCCCAGGAACGCGCAGATCTGGTCCAGCGTCTGCGCCGGGCGCTCGATCATCGCCCGGTAACGGAATACCAGCACCTGGTCACGCGGGAACAGGGTGTACAGGTGCTGTAGCTGCTCCCCGTACCGGCCCAGCGCCGTGTAGTGCCAGAACTCGGCCCAGCCCGCCTCGATCCGCCGCTCCTCCTCGCCGCAGGCCTGGACGAAGTCGCCGACCGGGTCCAGGCCCGCCGACCACAGGTGCGTCCAGTTCGAGTGGGCCCGCTCCACCGGGTCGCGCAGCACCACGATCAGCTTGGCCGCCGGGACCTGGGCCCGGATCCGCCGCTGAGCCGCCCGGTTGTACAGGTAGAACGGCGTCGACTCGCCGCGCAGTTGCCCGGCCGAGGCCGGGTCGAACAGCGCCTCGTAGTCCGGTCGGCGCCAGACGTGCTCCCGGTAGGTCTTCGCGTCGCCGGGGCCGCCCTGGGCGGGCGGCGGCCCCTCGGTCAGGAAGAACTTCGGTTCCTTGACCGTCGACATGTAGAGCGCGGGATGCCGCGCCAGGGCAGCATGCAGTGCCGTCGTGCCCGACTTCGGCACGCCGGCGAGGAAGAAGTCTGGCAGCGCCACGGCTTCTCCTCCCGAGGTCCTGGGGAGTTAGGATCTTTCTCGATCTAATTAATAGGACATGATGCGTTCTCATGTCCATACCCCCGGACTCGCCGGTTCAACGTCTTCGGCTCAGGTTTGCCCAGCTAGTCCACGCCCTGCTCGAGTGCGTACCGCACCAGCTGGGCTTTGTTGTGCAGCTGAAGCTTGCTCAGCGTGTTCTGGACATGGTTCTGGACAGTTCGGGTGGACAACGTGAGCCGCTGCGCGATCTGCGGGTATGTCAGGCCCTTGGCGACCAGCCGCAGGATCTCTGCCTCACGGTCGGTCAGGACCGGTGCGACGACTTTACTCGCCGGCGCCAACAGCCGCCGGTACTCGCCGAGGACCAGCCCGGCCAGCCCCGGCGTGAACACCGCCTGTCCCGCCGCCGTGGCCCGCACCGCCGCCACCAGCTCAGCTAGCTGGGCGGACTTGAGCACGTACCCGCTCGCGCCCGCCGTCACCGCGTCCAGCACGTCCTGGCGCTCGCCGCTCGCCGACAGCATCAGCACCCGGACCTCCGGGCTGGCCGTCAGCAGCTGGCGGGTCACCTCGGCGCCCGACATGTCCGGCAGGTGCAGGTCCAGCACGATGACCTCCGGCCGGGTGGCCGCCGCCACCCGCAGCGCCTGGGCCCCATCCCCGGCCGTGCCGACCACCTCGTAGCCCGCCTCGGCCAGATCCCTGGCCGCGCCGTTACGCCAGATCGGATGATCGTCCACGATGAGGACGCGGACCGGATGGTCCGGTTCGAGGGACGGCAAGCTCCACCTCCGTTCCCTGGCCCGGCCCGGACGTCACCCAGGCGGTGCCGCCGACCTCGCGCAGCCGGCCGACGATCGAGTGCGACACGCCGAGCCGGCCCGCCGCCGTGGCCTTCGCCAGTCTGTCATCGGCGAACCCGATCCCGTTGTCGCGGATGCTGACCCGCACCGTCTCGCCCGCGTCCTCCACCAGCACCCAGGCGTGCGCATCCGCCCCGGCGTGCTGCCGCACGTTGTCCAGCGCGGCGGCCGTGGCCCCGCTCAGCGCGGCGGCCGCCGCGGCCGGCAGCGGTACCGGGCTGGCCGGGCAGGACACGGTGACCTGCGGGTCAGCGAATGGCTCAATCAGCTCCCGCAGGTCCACGGGCTCATCTGTGCCGTCGGGCACGGTCGCGGCCTTCGCTGCCCTGGCCTTGGTGCCGAGCGCCTTGGTGCCGAGGGCCTTGGTTCCGACTGCCTTAGTGCTGATGGCCTTGTTGCTGGTGGCTTTGGTGCTAGTGGCTTTGGCGTCGGTGGCTTTGGTGTCGCTGGCCTTGGTCCTGGTGGTTTTGGCCATGCCGGCCTGGACGGCGCCAGGCTTGCCCGGGCGGCCAGGCCAGAAGCCACGGCCAGGCCGGAGGCCACGGGCGGCGCTGGGTGAGATCGCGGGCCCGCCGGCGACCGCGCCCGGGCCCGGATCGGCAGTGACTGGTGCCAGACCAGTCCCGCCCAGGCCCGCAAGACTGCCTGCCGCGACGCCTCTCGGGCGCGCTTGTGGCCTGCCCGGTGGCAGCGGGCCCGTCTCCGGTGTCGGCCGAGCTCAAGGCCTGGCCAGGCTGCCGCGCTGCTCGCGGTCGGTACACGGGCGGGCTCCCCCTCCGAGGCGGCCGGGCTCATCGCGTCGGCCGTGGGAACCCCCGCGAGGCTCGCCGCCGGCCCAGGTGCCGTCCCGGTGATCAGCCGGCGCAAGGCCGACTCCTGCTCGGCCGCCAGATGACCAAGCTCGGCCGCCTCCCCACCCAGGGCCCGGCCCCGGCTGCTGACCCGGGTCAGCACCTGGAGCACCGAGTCATGGATGTCACGAGCCAGCCGCTCCCGCTCCGCGATCGCCGCTTCCTTGCGCGAGACCCGAGCCACCGCCTCCTCAGCCTGCACGCCCAGCCGGACGATATAGCCGCCAATCCCGCCCGCGATGAGCAGCAGCACGATGTTGCTGAACGGGTTCTCCAGCGACAACTGCGGTCGCTCCGCATAGTCCGAGCCCGCGATGACCAGTGCCGCCGTCATCCCCAGCCACGGGCCGAACGCCACCGCGCAGGCCAGCACCGGCGAGGCGGCCCAGAACGACGGCAGCGTCGGGGAGCCGTGCGCGATCCGCGACGGCGTGTCCACCCACCGCGTGCTGTACACCAGCGCGGCCGTGACGATCACATCGGCCACGATCAGCCAGCGCTGACGGCCGCCCGGCCGCGAGTACGCCACCACCGTGACCGAAGTCCAGAAGATAATGACCGCCAGGATCGCGATCCCGCCCGCCGGGTGCGTGTACTGGTCATGGTCACGGATGATCAGGACGGCCGCGTAGATCATGGTGACAACCCGGTAGACGGCCACCACCCGCCACATCCGCTCGGTCATATTCGTGACATTACGCTCGACCGCCCAGCACCCTGGCTCATCCGAAGTTCTTGAGCTGCGACAGGTCCACGTACAGCAGGATCATCGCTCCCGTGATGATCAGCCCGCCTATGACGATCAGCACCGAGATCGCGGCGAGCAGCACCGAGACCAGGATGCCGATGACGCTCCCTATCGAATGGCGGCGGAGCGGGCTAAGCCTGGATTCCATGTCACCCAGCATCGCCATATTCCGGCGACGTGACCTGAGCCCGGCTACTCACTCCGTCCCTGAGTACTTCTACTCAGCCATCGGAGTCCCGCTGATGCCCGCCTCGGCCGTCCGTATCCTCGGCCGTCCGTATCAGAGCCGCGGTGCCCGCAGCCGCGCCGCATTGAGCGGCGGTGCCGAGAGCGGGTCACCCACGTACCCGCCGACCTCGCCGAAGCCTCCCGCGCCCCACTCCGTCCGTGCCGCCGCGATCTCCTCCGGCGTCCGGGCAACGAAGTTCCACCACATCAGCAACGGCTCGCCCAGCGGCACCCCGCCCAGCAGGAGCAGCCTGCTGCCACTCGGTGCCGCGATCGCCACTCGTTCCCGGCCCGGCGGCAGATAGAGCAGGTGGCCCGGATGCAGCAGCGTCCCCGCCACCTCGGCCGAGCCGTCCACCACGAAGATGACGTGCTCGAACTCCCTCGCCAGCGCCAGCCCCGTCCGCGCCTGCTCCGGTGCCGTCAGCTCCGCCCCCACGATCGCCGAGAACGCCGTCGCCGGTGAGCTCGCCCCCGCCAGCGCACCCATGAACACCGTGACCCCGAAACCGCCCGCCCGCGTCCCCGGCAAGTCCGCATGATGCTCGAACGCCGGGTCGACCCCCCGGTGAGCGTCCGGGAGCGCGACCCAGAGCTGAACCCCATGAAGCTCAGGGTCATGCTCAGCCGGCGATTCCTCCGCGTGCGCGATCCCGCGCCCGGCGGTCATCAGGTTGAGCTGGCCAGGCCGGATCATCTGCTCGCTGCCCAGGCTGTCTCGGTGCAGCACGTTGCCCGTGAAAAGCCAGGTCACCGTCTGGAGCCCGATATGCGGATGCGGCGGGACCTGCATCCCCGCCACCCCGTCCACCGACATCGGCCCATAGTGATCGACAAAGCACCAGGCCCCCACGCTCCGCCGCAGCCGCAACGGCAGCAGCCGCCGCACGGTCATGTCCCCGACCTGAGCCTGCCGCGCGTCAGTCAGCTCCAGCCCATCAGCCCGGACCGGCGCCTCAGCAACCTCAACGTTCGCCTCGAGCGTGCTCACCCCAGAATCCTACGTTCGAGCCCAACGCCCGCCACAGCCACGGCGACACGCGTTCGACGCCTGCTCGCTCTTTCATGATCGTGGGGGATTTGGGTCACCCGTGGCCCCAAATCCCCCACGATCACGCCCCACTCGCCTCGTCGGCCCCACGTCGCTTGGCCTCCGCCGCTGCTTCAGCCAGGACACGATATTCGGCCCGGTTCAATTTGCCCCGATCGTAAGCACTTGTTACCTCGCTGAAGGAGCCAGGCAGGTCGGGCTCAGGATCGCTGATCGCAGCCGTGGCCAGTTCGACGTATGACGAAGGCCTTGGTGTAGGGCGGCCCGGCCAAGTGCGTTCCCGGAATCGTTGAGCGACTTCTTCGAGAGTCATCGAGCCATCACGCAGCGCGTCAATCAGATCAGTTACGTCACTCGTCATTGTATGGACTCCTTGATGCGTCGCTCTTGTCGATGAGCGTGGCCCGGCCGCCGTCGACGGAATTGTCATAGAGAGTCCAATGATCGAAGCTCTCCTTCAGTTCCTCGAAGGTCTTGCGATTCTTGCTGCCCCAGCTTTCATCGAACTGACTACCAATGACGTCGGCGGGAACGAACCTGCCGCCCAGCCCATTGCCCGTACGATATTTTTCCTCGTCCTCCCGGTGGCGGGCGTCAGCACGACGGGCGCTAACGTCGATGGGTATGTCGACGAAGAGGCCGGAGACAGTCGTGTAGCCGTCGCTGCGGAGGTCTTCTATCCTTCGTTCGACTGACGAGTAGGACGACATTGTAATGTCCCAGATGATGTTCTTCCCGTCGGACCTGGCTCGATCAGCTAGCCGTTTGGCGAGGTAGGAAGCTTCTTCGTGGGCGAGATCAGATGCCTCCATGGGGGATAACCCCTTGATCTCGGGGATGAGGCCGCGTGCGGCCAGCTCGACTTTAATGTCGTCAGGATTGATCGTCAGATATTGTGACCGATCAATGCCGGCATATGAGCCAAGCACCGTTGTCTTTCCTGCGCCAGGCAGTCCTCCCGCGATTATCGCCTTATGTTCGCATGGTACCGAGGCCGAGTTGGCGTATAGTTCATCGAGAATGGAATCATGTATGCGGTCCCGCTCATCGGACCAGACTTGGCCCTCAGGATCGGTAGTGTGGAGACGATCAGTGGTGAGGTCAGATGCCTTGGCGGTTTCCAGCTCTTCTCTGACTTCATCTTTGTGCTCAACCCATTCCGCATCAGTAAACGAGCATAGCCTCTCTGTCGGCCTTGGGGAATGGTGATCAACCGGAGAATTTGTCTCCCGTAAGCGCGGCGTAGGAGATCCTGCCTTCCCATCAACTTCGTGAGGGGATGACGGGTGGCCCGCTGGCAGGTCGTCCAGTCGTTGGCGTAGGTCGTTCGACGGCCTTGCGGTGCCTGGCCGATCCGCAACGGTAGGCCGTCTAGCGTCCGTCGAAGGATCGGCGGGAGTCCGTGTGATGTCCGCGGGCCGATCAACATGACGCATCTTGAGTACCCTTCGGGGCCTTGCGGGTTGCTGTCGCTACGAGTCTGCTGAGCTAGCTCGACGTCGATCTTCGGCGCGCATGGACTCGGCCATCGCCTGGGCAAGGACTTCGTACTGGTCGTCGCTGATCCTGCCTTGGTAGTAGGCGGCGTCTACATCGTCGAACGAGTCCGGGACGTATGGGTCGGGATCTTCCTGCGCGGCGGCAGCTAGCTCCATGTACGTAGTGGGCAAGGGCTTGGCCCGGCGCGGCCAGGAACGGTCCCGGAAGCGCTGGGCCACCTCATCAAGGTTCATGGTGCCGTCGTACAGAGCGCTGAGCAGGTCGGTGACCTTCGTGGTCATATCGATGCATCCTCCGGATCGGCGTCGAGCGAACTTGCGTCGACGCGAATTGGATCGCGGTCGTCCACGCCGTTATCGAACCGACTCCAGTGGTCAAATTGATCTTTGACCTCCTCGAAGGTCCTTCTGTTCTTGACAGCCCCAGCGCTCGTCTTCCTGGGCCGTAATGATCTCGGGAGGCACGTACCTGCCACCTAACCCCTTGCCCGATCGGTAATCATCCTCGCCCTCACGGTGTCTAGCGTCGGCGCGGCGAACGCTGACGTCGATAGGTATGTCTATGAAAATACCGTCGATCTGCGTCGTAGCCCGCCGTCCGTAACTCTTCGATCCGCTTCTCTGTCTTCGCGCGGTCAGACATGGTGATGTCCCAGATGACGTTCTTGCCGTCGGCCTTGGCCCTCGTGGCAAGCTGCCGGGCCACGTACGACGACTCTTCGTGGATCAGGTCGGATGCCTCCATGGGAGATAGTCCATCGATCTTCGGCACCATGCCGCGCTTGGCCATCTCGGCCTTGATGTCGTCGGGGTTGATGGTCAGGTACTGGGATCGGTCGATCCCGGCGTGCTTCTCGAGCACGGTCGTCTTTCCGGCACCAGCTAGTCCGCCCGCGATAATCGCCTTGTGGTCGTTCGGCACGCCTGAGGCCGCGTCGTACAAGGTCACGACTGATCTCCGCATGTAGATGCCTTCGATCGCGAGTCCACCGTGACTGATCCGGGTCGGTGGTGTATCGCTCGATGGTGGCGAGGCCGGCGTGCTTGGCGTCTGCCAGACGGATGCGGACGTCCCTTACGTGGTCGGACCACTCGGCGTCGGTCAGGGGGCGTACTCGGTCGGCCGGGGCCTCGTCGGCCCCGGTCTCTAAGTCCCGTAAGGACACCGATGGCTGACGGCGTGACCCGTCGGCGGCATAGGTCGAAGAAGGGTGCCCCTCCGGCAGCGACGCCAGCCGTCGACTCAAGTCCCCGCGCTCCGGCGAACCATCCCCGCCAGCCCGGTCCGCCGCCCCCGGCACCCGGTCTAACGAACTCCGCCGGTCATCGCGCACGGACATACCGTCTCATCCTCGACACCCGTCAGCCAACAAGGGTCTTGACCGCGCTGGTCAGGTCCGCGAGCGCCGTCTTGGCGTCGGCGAAGTACATGCTCGTCTTGGGGTCCGCGTAGAGCTCGTTGTCGATGCCCGCGTACCCGTGGCCCATGGACCGCTTGATCACGATGATGCTCTTGGCCTGGTCCACGTCGAGGATGGGCATGCCCGAGATGGCGGTGCCGGCCCGGCGGGCGGCGGGGTTAGTGACGTCGTTGGCGCCGATGACCAGCGCGACGTCGGTCCGCCCGAACTCGGGGTTGATCTCTTCCATCTCCTTGAGCTGGGGATAGGGCACGTTGGCCTCGGCCAGCAGGACGTTCATGTGGCCGGGCATGCGGCCGGCGACGGGATGAATGGCGTAACTCACGTCGACGCCGCGCGACTCCAGCAGGTCGGCGAGCGCGGCGACCTCGTGCTGGGCCTGAGCGGCGGCCAGGCCGTAGCCGGGCACGATGATGACCTTGGAGGCGTAGGCGAGCTGGATGGCGGCGTCGTCGGCGGCGACGGACTTGACTGAGCCGGTCGCGCCGACGGCGACGGGAGCGCTGTCGCCGGTGCCGAAGCCGCCGACGATGATGTTGCGGATGGACCGGTTCATGGCGTCGGCCATGAGCTTGGTCAGGATGCCGCCCGAGGCGCCGACGAGGGCGCCGGCGATGATCAGCGCCCAGTTCTGGATGACGAATCCGGCCATGGCCACGGCGGTGCCGGTGAACGCGTTGAGCAGGGAGATCACGACGGGCATGTCGGCGCCGCCGATCGGCATGACCATGGAGACGCCGAACGCGAGGGCGGCGATGATCACGATGATCAGGCCGAGCTGGCTGTAGCTGGCGATCATGTAGCCGCCCGTGCCCAGCGCCACCACGGCCAGCAGCAGGTTGACCACGCGGGCGCCGGGGAAGGTGACCGGGGCCGAGGTGATCACGCCCTGCAGCTTGCCGGCGGCGATGATCGAACCGGAGAAGGTGACGGCGCCGATGAGCACGTCGAGCAGGGTGGTCACCGTGGTGGCCACGGCGATGTGGCCGGACGACAGCCGGATGTAGTCGTGGATCCCTACCAGGGCGGCGGCACCGCCGCCGACGGCGTTGAACACGCTCACGAGCTGCGGCATGGCGGTCATCTGGACGGTGCGTGCCGAGTACAGGCCGACGGCCGAGCCGACCAGTGCGCCGGCGATCATCACGGCCCAGCCGGTCGCGGTGATGGCACCGGAGTGGATGACGATGGCCAGGGTGACCGCGATCGCGGCCACCATGCCGGCGATGGAGACCTGGTTACCGCGCCGCGCGGTGGCCGGATTGTTCATCAGGTGCAGGCCGAGCACGAAGCCCGACGCGGCCAGCACGTAGACCAGCTGGGTGCTCCAGGTGAAGCCGCTCACGCCGACCGCCCGGCGGAGCCGCCGTTCGCGGCGGCCGTGCCGGCCGACGGGGCGGCCCCGGCTGGCGGGGCAGGCGCGGTAGGCCGCTTCTTGAACATCTTGAGCATGCGGCCGGTGACGGCGTAGCCGCCGACGACGTTCATGGCCGCGAACGCGGCCGCGACGAACGCGATCACGTAGCCGACGGCGTTGTCCGCGGTCACGGCGATCAGCATGGCGCCGGCCAGCACGATCCCGTGGATGGAGTTGGCCGCCGACATCAGCGGGGTGTGCAGGGTGGCAGGCACCTTGCTGATGACCTCGAAGCCCACCCAGAGGCTGAGCACGAAGATGGTCAGGTCAGTGAGCAGAGCCGTCGACATCTTCAGCTACCTCCAGCGGGATCGGCCGGGATGAGGGCGGCGACAGCCATGACAGCGGGATGCACCACCTGGCCGTCGTGGGTGATCAGGACGCCCGCCTGAAGATCGTCTTCGCGGTCGATGGCCAGCGCGCCGTCCTTCACCAGGTACTGGAGCAGCGAGCTGACGTTCCGCGCGTACATGGCCGAGGCCGCCGTCGGCATGGTGGACGGCAGGCTGGCCGCGCCGATCACGGTGACGCCGTTCTCGGTCACCACGGTCTCGCCGGGCCGCGAGTCGGCGACGTTCCCGCCGAGGTCGCTGGCGCCCATGTCGACGATGACCGAGCCCGCGGCCATCCCCTTGAGCGCGTCGGCGGTGATGAGCAGCGGCGGCCGCCGCCCCGGCACCTGCGCGGTGGTGATCACGACGTCGTGCGCGGCGATGTGCCCGGCCAGCTCGTCCTGCTGGGCCTGGCGCTCCTCCTCGGTCAGCGCGCGGGCGTAGCCGCCGGTCCCGGCCGCGGACTCGACGGACTTGAGCTCGATGAACGTGCCGCCGAGCGACTCGACCTCGGTCCTGGTCTCGGGGCGGACGTCGTAGGCGCTGACCACCGCGCCGAGCCGGCGGGCCGTGCCGATGGCCTGGAGCCCGGCCACGCCGGTGCCGAGCACCAGCACCCGGGCGGGGCGCGCGGTGCCGGCCGCCGTGATCAGCAGCGGGAAGAACCGCCCGAACTCGGTGGCCCCGATCAGCGCCGCCTTGTAGCCCGCGATGTTGGCCTGGGAGGTCAGCGCGTCCATGGGCTGGGCCCGCGGCAGGGTGCGCGGGATCATGTCCATGCTCACCGCGACGACGCCGGCCTGCGCGAGCCGCACGGCGAGAGCGGGATCGGTCAGCGGCCCGAGCAGCCCGAAGACCACCTGGCCCGCGTGCAGGGCGCCGACCGTAGCCTCGTCGGGCTTGCCCACCAGGAGCACGGCATCGGCGTCGGCCAGCGCTTCCGCGCGGTCCACGACGCTGGCGCCGGCCTCGGCGAAGGCGTCGTCGGTCAGCCACGCGCCGTCGCCGGCGCCGGACTCCAGCAGCACCTCGAACCCGGCTGTTCGCAGCTTGGCCACCGCCTCAGGCACCAGTGCGACCCGCCGCTCCCCGGGCGCGGTCTCCCTGACCACGGCTACCTTCATGCACGAACCTCGCTCGGGTTTCCAGGATCACGGCAGGCGCCCGATCGGCTGACCGTGCTGCGCTAGGGCGATGGTACCGGGCGCCCCGGCCGGTTCGCAGTGGGCGATGCCCTTACCGCATCATGGGGAAATGACTGACGTCCCGCAGGCCGCCGAGCGCGATGCCCTGGCCGCGCGACTGCACGCGGCCTGGGAGCGGCTGGCCGCCTCCGACCTCCCGGCCGAGCAGCGCTCCCGGCTGCAGCGGCAGCTTATCGCCGTCTGCGACGCCATGAAGGCGCCCGGCGCGAGCGCCGAGGCCGGCCAGCGACGACTCGACGGATTCCTCGGCCTGCTGAATGGCATCGCCAGCGAGAAGTCCGGATATAAGAGCTAAAACCTAAATTCTCGCAATAACAGGGCTGGTTTTCGCAGGCTCACTAGCCGGTACCTGATCATCGACACGCGGAGATTTCCCGCTGGGTATTTGTGTGCAGGCGCTCGATCGCTTAATTTCAGGCACATCAGAGGTCGCGAGCGCTGGGTGCCCCGTTCAACGCGACCTCCCGAAGGGGGACCCGCAGGAGTGAGAAATGAACAAGCGTGACCTGATCGACGCGATCTCTAGCCGGATGGGCGACAAGAAGACCGCAACCGAGGCGGTTAATGCGGTTCTCGACACAATCCAGGTGGCGGTCGCCAAGGGCGATAAAGTCGCCATCACCGGCTTCGGTGTTTTCGAGAAGTCTGTCCGGCCCGCCCGCACGGCGCGTAACCCGGCCACCGGGGCGGCCATCAAGGTGCCCAAGACCTCGGTGCCCAAGTTCCGTGCCGGCGCCGACTTCAAGGCCATGGTCAATGGGGACAAGAAGGTGGCGGCGGGCCGCAAGTAACCCGCGACACGGCGGGACGCCACTAGGCGCCTGCCGCAGCTCGCGGGTGCGGGGCTGGCGCCCGCCGGTCGCCGGCGTTGGCCCGTGCCCGCATTCAGCGCAACGTCATGGTTGGCCCTCTAGTGACGCTAGAGCAGCACCAGAGGGCCAACCATGTCGCTAGCCCGGCCTGGCGGCCGCAGGCGGCGGCCAGGCCTCTGTGGCCGATGGGACGCGCATCACTGCTGGGGCTACTGAGCCCCGGGGGGTGCGGCGGCTAGCGCAGGCCGGGGCGCTTGTGCAGGGCGGTGCGCAGCAGCCGGTCGATGAGCTGCGGGAACGCCAGGCCGCTGGCCTCCCACATCTTCTGGAAGTAGGAGGCTGGCGACAGTCCGGGGATCGTGTTGATCTCGTTGACCAGGATCTCGCCGCTGGTGGTGTAGAAGAAGTCCACCCTGGCCAGGCCCTCGCACGACACCGCGTCGAACACCAGCGCGGCCAGTCGCCTGATCTCCTGGGTGGCCCCCTCGGGGATCGGGGCCGGGATGGCCATGCCGCTGGCCGCGTCCAGGTACTTGGCCTCGAAGTCCCAGAACTCCTCGCCGCCGTCGATCAGCAACTGCCCGGGGAGGCTGGTGTCCGGCGGCGCCCCGTTCTCGCCCTCCAGCACCGAGACCTCGACCTCGCGGCCGTCCACGGCCGCCTCGATCAGCACCTTGGGGTCGTACTGCCGGGCCAGCGCGATCGACTCGCGCAGCTGGGCCAGGTCGTGGGCCTTGGACGTGCCGATGCTGGAGCCGCCCCTGGCCGGCTTGACGAACAGCGGCCAGCCCAGGTCGGCGATCTCGTCGAGCACCCGCTTGCGCTCGGGATTCACGGGGTGCTCGGCCAGGCCTGCGGCGTCGAAGCCGGCGGCGTCGAACTGCTCGTCGGCGGGCCAGTCCCGCTCGCGCAGCACCACGTACGGCCCTACCGGCAGGCCCTTGGCCGCGAAGATCAGCTTCATGTACTCCTTGTCCATGCTGACCGCGCTGGACAGCACGCCCGCGCCCACGTAGGGCACCCCGGCGATCTCCAGCAGGCCCTGGAGCGTGCCGTCCTCGCCGAACGGGCCGTGCAGCACCGGCAGCACCACGTCCACGTCGCCGAGCAGGTGCGGGATGTGACCCGGCGCGCTGGCCTCCACGAGCCCGGACCCCGGGCCCGACTCCGAGCCCGCCCATGGCACCATCGGCCGCCCCGGCTCGGCCGCCGCCTCCACCGAGGGCAGCTCGCCGCCGGTGATGGCCAGCCGGGAGGGCTCGTCGGCGACCAGGACCCAGTTGCCCTCGCGGGTGATGCCGATCGGGACCACGTCGTACTTGGACCGGTCGATGGACCCGAGCATGTTCCCGCCCCCCATGCAGGAGACGGCGTGCTCGGGGCCCCGGCCGCCGAATACGACCGCCACCCTGATCTTGCGCTGCTCGCTCACAAGTCCCTCCAGTTCTTTTCCGGCGCGCTGCCCATGCCCCTCGGCGGGCGTCTACACCCTTAGACGCCGTAGCGCTCCGGCTTGGCTGACCGGCTGGCCAGCAGCACCGCCGCCTGCCCGACTTCCAGGCCGTCGTGCAGGACGGCCGCGATGACCTCGGTCATCGGCATCTCCACGCTGTGCCGGCGAGCTAGCTCCAGCACCGACTGAGAGGATTTCACGCCTTCCACGGTCTGCGTCGTGCCGGCGAGAACTTCGGTGAGCGGCAGGCCGCGCCCGAGCTGCTCGCCGAACGCCCGGTTGCGCGCCAGCGGGGAGTTGCACGAGGCGATCAGGTCGCCCAGCCCGGCCAGCCCGGCGAAGGTGTGCTCATCGGCGCCGAGCGCGGTCCCGAGGCGGGTGATCTCGGCCAGCCCGCGGGTGATCAGCGTGGCCCGGGTGTTGTCGCCCAGCCCCATGCCGACGGCGATGCCGACGGCCAGCGCGATCACGTTCTTGACCGCGCCGCCCAGCTCGCAGCCGATGACATCGGGGTTGGTGTACGGGCGGAAGTACCCGGTGTGGCAGGCCTTCTGGAGCTGGCCGGCCGCCCCTTCGTCGGCGCAGGCCACGACCGCGGCGGCGAACTGCCGGGCCGCGATCTCCCTGGCCAGGTTGGGCCCGGACACCACCGCGATCCGGTCCGGGGCCGCGCCCGCCACCTGGCCGATCACCTCGGACATCCGCTCGCAGGTGCCCAGCTCGATGCCTTTCATCAGGCTGACCAGCAGCGCCGCCGGCGGCAGCAGCCCGGTCCAGCTGGCCAGGTTGGCCCGCAGCGTCTGGGCGGGCACGGCGAGCACGACCAGGTCCGCGTCGGCCAGTGCCGCCGCCGGGTCGGCCGTCGCGGTGAGCGCCGGGGTCAGGGCGATGCCCGGCAGGTAGTCGGGGTTCTCGTGCCGGCCGTTGATGGCCGCGGCTAGCTCCGGGCGGCGGCACCACACCGTGGCCGGAGTCCCCGCGTCGCAGAGCACCTGGGCGAATGTCGTGCCCCAGGACCCCGCGCCCATCACGGCCGCTCTCACGACGAGTCGGCTTCCGCCGCCGACGCGTCGGCCGGCGCCTCCGTCTCGCTGCTGTCCTGCTGGAGCTTGCGCAGCTCCTGGCGGAGCTTGCGGCGCTCGACGGCCGGGTGGTACGGCTTGGCCGGCGGGACCTCGCCGCGCAGCTCGCCGAGCAGGGCCGTCACGTCGCTCATGATCTTGTCGGTGGCGGCGCGCAGATTCTGGGAGCTGAGCGGCTGGTCGGCGAACGCGGACAGGTCAACCGGCGGTCCGGCCATGATCTTGACCGTCTTGCGCGGCAGCACCTTCGGCACGTAGCTGCCGTAAGGCATGATCTTCTGCGCTCCCCACACGCCGACCGGGACCACCGGCAGGCCGGTGCCCAGGGCCAGCCGGGCCACTCCGGTCTTGGCCACCATCGGCCACTCATCCGGGTCGCGGGTGGCCGTTCCTTCCGGATAGAAGATCACGCATGCGCCGTCCAGGCCGAGGCGCTCGGCGTCGCGCAGCACCAGCCCGGCGTCCACCTGGCCGCGGTAGACCGGCAGCTGGCCCAGCCGGCGCATGGCCGGGCCAAGCACCGGCACATCGAACAGCGAGGACTTGGCCAGGAACACCGGGTACCGGCCGACCCGGTGCACGAGCATCGAGGCGGCCAGGATGTCCAGGTAAGACAGGTGGTTCGAGGCGAGGATCACGCCGCCGGAGTCCGGGAAGTTCTCCCGGCCGAAGTACTTGATCCGCATCACCGCCCCGAAGGTGGGCGGCAGGACGATCTTGGTGAAGTTGCGCCAGGCTTGCGAGTAGCTGCCGTCGGTGTGCTTACCCTGCTGCGGGGATGTCATCTGGGCCGCCTCCGGCTTGTCATAGTGGTCAGTCTCCCCGCTCCCGTCCTACCGTGTCGAGGCAAGATCAGACCCATGCAGTGGTCGATGGTGATCCCCGTCAAGGTACTGGCCCAGGCCAAATCCCGTCTCATCGGCCTGGCCGGGCCGCCACGGGCTCAGCTGGCCCTGGCCATGGCGGCCGACACCGTCGCGGCCGCGCTCGCCACCCCGGAGGTGGCCTCGGTCATCGTGGTCAGCGACGACCAGGCCGTGGGCGCTGAGCTGGGCGGCCTGGGCGCCATCGTGATCGGCGACGACCCGGCGGCCGGGCTGAACCCGGCCATGGTGTTCGGGGCCAGCTACGCCGACATCCGGTGGCCGGGCCGCGGCCGGGCGGCCATGGCCGGCGACCTGCCCGCGCTGCTGCCCGGCGAGCTGACGGCCGCGCTGGAGGCGGCGGGTGAGGCGGGTGAGGCGTTCGTGCCCGACGCGGCCGGGACCGGGACGACCCTGTACGCGGCCGGGCCCGGCGTGGAATTCCGGCCCCGCTTCGGCCTGGGCTCGCGGGACCGGCACCTGACCGCCGGGGCGGCCGAGCTTGACCTGCCGGAGCTGCGCGGCCTGCGCCAGGACGTGGACACCCCGGCCGACCTGAAGGTCGCCGCTGACCTGGGACTAGGCCCCCGCACCAGGGCCGCCCTGGACGACCACGCGGACTAGCGGACTAGGACTAGCAGGCGTCAGATGTGCACGATCGGGCAGGTGAGCGTCCGGGTGATGCCAGACACGCCCTGGATCTGCGCGACGACCAGCTTGCCGAGGTCATCGACGTTGTCGGCCTCCGCGCGGACGATGACGTCGTAAGGACCGGTGACGTCGTCCGCCTGCATCACGCCAGTGATCTTGGCGATGCAGGTGGCCACGTCGGCCGCCTTTCCGACTTCAGTCTGGACGAGGATGTACGCGTGAACCATGTCGTCCTCCTCGGTCGGATGAGTCAAGGCAACGCTACCGTAGGGACCTGGTCATGTGTGCGGGCGTTATCGCCCGGATATCGAGCGCTTGCGGGCCCGCCCGCGTCGCGCGGCGCGGCCTGAGGCCCAGCGCGAGCCGCCCGGACGGCAGGAGGCCGCCATCACCGTCGCGGAGCTAGGCGAGTTCGGCCTGATAGCGGCCATTGCGCGGCTGCTGCCGCCGGACCGGGGGCCGCTGCTCGGCGTCGGTGACGACGCCGCGGTGATCAGCGCGCCCGACCGCCGGGTCGTCGCCACCACCGATCTGCTCGTCGAGGGCCGGCATTTCCGGCGGGACTGGTCCGGCCCAGAAGACATCGGCGTGAAGGCCGCCGCGCAGAACCTGGCCGACGTGGCGGCCATGGGCGCCGTGCCGACCGCGCTGCTGGTCGGCCTGGCCGCGCCCGGCGACCTGGCGGTGGACTGGGCCCTGGACCTGGTGCGCGGCCTGGTGGCAGAGGCTGAGCGGGGCCGGGCGGCCATCGCGGGCGGCGATGTGACCAGCGCGGACACGGTCATGCTGGCCATCACCGCGCTGGGCGACCTGGAGGGCCGGCCGCCGGTGACCCGGGCCGGCGCCCGGCCCGGCGACCTGCTGGCGGTGGCGGGCCGCCCGGGCCGCTCGGCGGCCGGGCTGGCGCTGCTGACCGCCGGACGCGCGGATGACCAACTCCCGGCCGAGCTGGCTGACCTGGTCACGGCGCACCGGCGCCCGCAGCCGCCCTACGAGGACGGGCCCCTGGCCGCCCGGCTGGGCGCCACGGCGATGATCGACACCAGCGACGGACTGGTTCAGGACGTCGGGCACGTAGCGGCGGCCAGCGGGGTGAGCATCGACATCGACCCGGCCCGGCTGCCGGATCCGGGTCCGCTGCGCGCGGCCGCCGGGACGCTAGGGGCCGACTGGCTGGACTGGGCCCTGACCGGGGGCGAGGACCACGCCCTGGTGGCCACGTTCCCGCCCGGCACTAGCCTGCCGGGCGGCTGGACAGTCATCGGGGCCGCGGGCCGGGGATCGGGCGTTCTCGTGAATTCCCGGCCGCATCCCGGTATCGGCGGCTGGAATCATTTTCGCTGATCCAGAGCGACACGCCGAAGATCGTCGTCGATGGCCTTCACGCACTAGCTGAGCCGGCCTCCCGCTTGATATAAACCCCCTGATGCCCCGTCATCGCAAGGAGTGCATACCTCGGCACAGGGCGCAGCCCTCAGGCCAGCGGCCAGGGCGACGCGTTCCGGACAGTGCTGCCTCCGACGCGCCCGAAAATGGGTCACAAACAGCCGCGGAAAATGTCCCGGCTCTCGAACAGGACGACACCACGCCGGTACTGGCGGTGGGATCCACGCCTGAGCCGGCCGCCGCCCGCAGCGAGCGCCGGCGCCAGCGCCGCCGGCTGCGCAGCCACGCGGCCGCCACTGGCGTCAGCCGCCCGCGCCGGATGCGCGGCCTGCTGATCACCCCGTGGTTCGCCGCCGGGGCCGGGTTCGTCATCGCGGCCGCCCTGGCGCTGAACTCGCCGCACACCGTGCTGACCTACCGCCCCGACACCGTGCCCTGCGCCGGCAACTGCAAAACCACGGGGCAGTCCAACGGCTCGGCGGCGGTGGCCACACCCGGCGTGCAGATCAAGACGGCCAGCCCGGCACGGGCTGGCTCCCACCCTCGGCGAGGGTCGTCCGCCGGGCCTGGGCACACCGGCGGGCACCATGGCGGCGGTACCGGGGCTCCGTCCGGGGCCGGAGTCGGCTTCCGGGTCCTGTTCAACAAGTACAACCAGTTCAGCGCCCTGATAACGGTCCCGGCGGGGCAGACGGCTCACGGCTGGAGCCTCAAGTTTGAGATCCCGGGCGCGCAGATCACGCGAGTCTGGGGCGCCCAGTGGGAGCCGTCGGGCAACGACGGGGGCCTGGCCACCATGCTCGGCCGCCAGTCCGGGCCAGGGCCGGGCAGTCCGGGCGGCCAGAGCAGCCAGGGCTCAGGCGGGCCGGGCCCGGGCTGGCCGGGCTGGCGGCAGTGGCAGAGCCACCACGGCTGGTGGCCGGCGCACGGCAACGGGTTCCTGGTCGTCGGGCAGGGCCGTCCGGTCACGCCCGTGGGCTGCGTGCTGAACCACGCCACCTGCCACTTCGGCTGACCGGCCGGACGGCCCCGGCGGCCTGGACGGCGGGTGGCCATAGGCTGGCCGCATGACGCCAACCCCGCCGCGCGTCCTGGGCATCGCGGGCTCCGACTCCGGAGGCGGTGCCGGGATCCAGGCCGACCTCAAGACCATGCTGGCCCTCGGCGTGCACGGCATGACCGTGGTGACCGCCGTGACGGCCCAGAACTCGGTGGGGGTGCAGGGGTACTGGGAACTGCCCCCGGAGGCCGTCAGGGCGCAGCTCAGCTCGGTGCTGGGGGATATCGGGGCAGACGCCATCAAGACCGGCATGCTGGCCTCGGCGGCGATCGTGGCCGCCGTCTGCGATGAACTCGCCGGGCTGGCCGCGCCGCTCGTGGTCGACCCGGTGGCGGTGTCCAAGCACGGCGACGCGCTGCTGGCCGACGGCACCCTGGAGGCGGTCAGGGAGCGGCTGCTGCCGCTGGCCACCGTGGTGACGCCGAACCTGTTCGAGGCCGAGTTGCTGACCGGCATGAAGATCAGCGACGAGGACGGCATGCTGACCGCCGCCCGGCTCATCGCCGACATGGGCCCGCGCTGGGTGCTGATCAAGGGCGGGCACCTGCCCGGCCCGCCGGTCGACCTGCTGGTCGGCGGGAACAGCCAGATCCGCTACCCGGCCGAGCGGATCAGCAGCGAGCACACCCACGGCACGGGGTGCACGCTGGCGTCAGCCATCGCGTCCTGGCTCGCGCGGGGCGAGGACATGCCCGGCGCCGTCAAGGGGGCCAAGGAATACGTCACCGGCGCGATCGCCGGCGGGTTCCCGCTGGGTCGCGGGATCGGGCCGGTCGATCACGCCTGGCAGTTGCGCGACCTGGACAAGGCCGGCCAGGGACCTCGCGTCAGCGAGTGATCTTGCCCGCCTTGATGCAGGACGTGCAGACGTTCAGCCGGCGGGGCGTCTTGCCGACAACCACGTGAACGCGCTGAATGTTGGGGTTCCAGCGGCGCGGGGTGCGGCGGTGCGAGAACGACACGTTGTTGCCGAAGCCCGGCCCCTTACCGCAGACGTCGCAGACGGCAGCCACGGAATCGCTCCAAAGGTGCTAGAGGGTGCAAACGAGATGAGTCATCGCCCCGGTCTCACGAGGCGGTCGGTGAAGGATATCCGACACCGGGCCCTCCTCGCGAGCCGGGCCGCCCGGCGGGGCGCGAGCGGCCGGCCTGAGCTGCAGCACATTCCGGCGGCCCGCAAGGCGTGATCCAGCTGGCCGGATCGCGACAGTCCATGATCACGACCGCTTCGCCGCGGCGTTTTGCGACAAACCGGTCAGGATCATGGTGAGCGGAGCGGGAACCGGCAGGCGGGTATGAGACTCGGTCAGCAGAGCGGCGCGAGGCGGTCAGCAGGGGCGGCGCGGGGCAGTGTGAGCGGCGGTGACGGTGGCGCGGCCTATCCTGCCGGTGTGGTCGCGGCTGAGGTGATGGACGGCGCGGTGGTGCGCCGCTGGTGCCGCCTGTCCGCCGAGGCGCTGGGCCAGACCCGCGCCGCGATCGACGCGCTCAACGTCTACCCGGTGCCCGACGCTGACACCGGGACCAACCTGTACCGGACCCTGCTGTCGGCGGCGCAGGCGGTGGACGAGCTGCCCGTGACCGCTACCCCCAGCGATGTGTGGCACGCGGCCGCCACCGGGGCCATGCTGGGGGCCTGCGGGAACTCGGGGATCATCCTGAGCCAGCTGCTGCGCGGCCTGGCCGACGTGTGCGGCCCGGCCGCGCCGTGCGACGGGCTCGTGGTGGCCAGGGCGCTGGGCCACGCGGCCGGGCTGGCCCGGGCGGCGGTGAGCCGTCCGGTCGAGGGCACGGTGCTGACGGTGGCCGACGCGGCGGCGCAGGCGGCCGCCGTGCTCTGCACACCCCCCGGATCGACAGCCCCCGGATCGACAGCCTCGGACTCCGCAGCCTCGGGATCCACCGCCTCGGGCTCCACCGCCTCGGAGTCCACCGCCTCGGGCTCCACCGCCTCGGAGTCCACCGCCTCGGGATCCACCGCCTCGGAGTCCACCGCCTCGGAGTCCACCGCCTCGGGCTCCACCGCCTCGGGCTCCGCGGCCTCGGGATCTACGACGTCGGGCTCGGCCGCCTCGGACTCCACCGCCTTGGGATCCACGATGTCGGGCTCGGCCGCCTCAGGCTTCACCTCCTCAGGCTTCACCTCCTCGGGCTCCGCGGCCTCGGGCTCGGCTGCCTCGGTGTCTACTGCCTCGGACTCCACCGCCTCGGGGGCCGCCATTCGGGCGGCTTCGGCCGAGGCTGCCCGCTCGGCCGGGGCGGCGGGCGTGGGGCTGACGGCGGTGGTGCTGGCCGCCGCGGCGGCGGCACGGCAGGCGCTGGGGCTGACCACGGGGCAGCTCGCGGTGCTGGCCGAACGGGGCGTGGTGGACGCCGGCGGGGCCGGGCTGTGCGTGGTGCTCGATGCCTGGGCCGCGGCCATCGGCGGGACGACGGGCACCTTCGAGATCCCGCGGCCGGGGCGCGGCCTGGCGGCGCCCGGGGCCACCACGGCGGCGTCGTCCGGGTACGCGTTGTCCGGGTATGCATCGTCCGGGCAGGCCGAGTCGCCTGGGTACGCCGAGTCGCCTGGGTACGAGGTCACCTACCTGCTGGAGGCGCCGGCCGCGGCGGTGGCCGGGCTGCGGGAGGAGCTCGACGCCCTGGGCGACTCGCTGGTCATCGCCGGCGGCGGCGAGGCCGCTGATCAAGAGGCGGACGGGCTGTGGAGCGTGCACGTGCACGTGCCCGAGGCGGGACCGGCCATCGAGGCCGGGCTGCGGCTCGGGCGGCCGCGCCGGATCACGGTGAGCTACCTGGGCCTGCCGCCCGCGACCGGCCACGGGGTGCTGGCCCTCTGCGACACGCCGGGCCTGGCCGCGCTGGCCGAGGCGGCCGGCGCGGAGGTCCTTTGTTATGGATCCGGGGAAGCCCCGGCCGCCGGTGAGATCAGCATGGCGGTCCGGCGGCTGGCCCGGCGCTGCATTATCGTGCCCAACGGATCATCGGCGCGGGCCGCGGCAACAGTGGCCGCGCGGGACCTGGGGCGCGAAGGGATCGAGGTGGTGGTCGTGGACGTGCGCTCGGCGGTCCAGGCGCTGCCCGCCCTGGCCGTGCACGAGCCGGCCGCGGAGTTCGCGGCCGACGCGGCCGCCATGGAGCGGGCGGCGAGCCGGATGAGACACGGGATGTGGCCCGCGGGCGCGGTCGCGGATCCGGCGGCGACTGCGCTGGCTACAACCGAGGTGCTGGCCGCAACCGAGGTGCTGGCCGCAACCGAGGTGCTGGCCATGATCGACGAGCTGCTGGCGGGCGGGGCGGAGCTGATGACGTTCCTGATCGGCGCGCAGGCCCCGGCCGGACTGGCCGAGCAGGCCGTGGCGCACGTCCGGGCGGTGAGCCCGGCGACCGAGGTGGAGTGCCACGTGGGCGCGGTGCCGGGGGCGGTCGTGCTGGCGGGCGCGGAGTAGGCGGCGCGATGGCCACCCTCCGGGACCCGCTGCGCCTGGTCGTGGGCGACCGGTCGGCTAAGGCGCTGAACACGGCGTTCGAGATGAAGACGGTCGGCGACCTGCTGAGCCACTATCCGCGCCGGTATGCCCGCCGAGGCGAGCTGACCAGCCTGGACGGGCTGCGCGACGGCGACCACGTGACCGTGCTGGCCGAGGTGGCCTCGGTGAGCACGCGCCGGATGCGCAACCGGTCGGGCACGATCTTCGAGGCGGTCGTCACCGACGGGCACGGGCGGCTGACGCTGACGTTCTTCGGCCGGGGCAGCCAGCGCTGGATGGAGGACCGGCTGCAGCCCGGCATGCGCGGCCTGTTCTCCGGTCAGGTGTCCAGCTACCGCGGCAAGCGCCAGCTGGCCCACCCGGACTACGAGCTGCTGGGCGCGGGCGTGGCGGGGGCCAGGGCGGCCGAGTACGCGGCCGAGCTGATCCCGATCTACCCGGCCACCGCCCGGCTCGCGTCGTGGAAGATCGCCGACGCGGTGCGGGTGGTGCTGGATGTGCTCGACGTGCCCGAGGACCCGCTGCCGGCCGCGATCCGGGAGCGGCACGGGCTGCGCGGGTTCGCCGACGCGCTGCGCGGCATCCACCGGCCCGCCGATGACGCGGACGCGCGGGGGGCGCGGCTGCGGCTCAAGTGGGACGAGGCGTTCGCGCTTCAGGTGACGCTGGCCCAGCGCCGGCGGGCCGCGGCCGACTACTCGGCCATCCCGCGGCCCGCAGTGGCCGGCGGGCTGCTGGACGAGTTCGACGCGGCGCTGCCGTTCGAGCTGACCGTGGGCCAGCAGCTGGCCGGGGCGCAGATCGGTGACGAGCTGGCCGCGGACCACCCGATGAACCGGCTGCTCCAGGGCGAGGTCGGCTCGGGCAAGACGGTGATCGCGATACGGGCCATGCTCCAGGTCATCGACGCGGGCGGCCAGGCCGTGCTGCTGGCCCCGACCGAGGTGCTGGCCCAGCAGCACTACCGGTCGATCACCAGCATGCTGGGGCCGATGGCGCAGGCGGGCATGCTCGGCGGGGCCGAGCGGGCGACCAGGGTGGCACTGCTGACCGGGTCGCTGGCCGCGGCCGGCCGCCGCCGGGCGCTGCTGGAGGCCGCGTCTGGCGAGGCCGGCATCGTGATCGGCACCCACGCGGTGCTCGAGGAGCGGGTGCAGTTCGCCGACCTGGGCCTGGTGGTCATCGACGAGCAGCACAAGTTCGGCGTGGAGCAGCGCGACGCGCTGCGGGACAAGGCCGGGGACGGCCGGCCGCACCTGCTGGTCATGACGGCCACCCCGATCCCGCGCACCGTGGCCATGCTGGCGTTCGGCGACCTGGACATCTCCACGCTGACTGAGCTGCCCGCGGGCCGCCAGCCGATCGCCACCCACGTGGTCCCCGCGGCCGAGCGGCCGAACTTCCTGGCCCGGACCTGGGAGCGGATCCGGGAGGAGGCGGGCCGCGGCCGCCAGTCCTACGTGGTCTGCCCGCGCATCGGCGACGGCGGCGGGGGCTCGCCGGCCGAGGATCCGGCCGACCTCGCGGGCGCGGACGAGGACCTGGAAGATGTGGCGGGCGAGGAGCCGGAGGCGCGCCGGCCACCCATCGGGGTGCTCGAGCTGGCCGCCGCGCTGGACGAGAACCAGCTTTCCGGGCTGCGCCTCGGGGTGCTGCACGGCCGGCTGCCGGCGGAGGAGAAGGACCAGGTCATGCTGGCCTTCGCCGACGGGCGGGTGGACGTGCTGGTGGCCACGACCGTGATCGAGGTGGGCGTGGACGTGCCCAACGCGACCGTCATGGTGATCATGGACGCGGACCGGTTCGGGGTGTCCCAGCTGCACCAGCTGCGCGGCCGGGTGGGCCGCGGCGGTCATGAGGGGCTGTGCCTGCTGGTCACCGAGGCGCCGCCGGACAGCCCGGCCCGGGTCCGGCTGGACGCGGTGGCCAGCACCACCGACGGGTTCAAGCTGTCCGAGGTCGACCTGAGCCAGCGCCGGGAGGGCGACGTGCTCGGCACCGCCCAGGCAGGTCGCAAGTCCAGCCTCAAGCTGCTCAGCGTGCTGACCGACAAGGACCTGATCATCTCGGCCAGGGCCGAGGCCGTGGACCTGGTCGATGCCGACCCGGCGCTGGCCGGCTATCCGGCGCTGGCCGACGCGGTGGCCGCGCTGGTGGAGGCCGAGCAGGCCGAGTACCTCGAGAAGGCCTGATGGCGGAGCTTGCCTTCGGCCGCCGGGGCGCGGGCCGGTGACCAGGATCATCGCCGGGCTGGCCGGCGGGCGGCGGCTGGCCACCCCGGCCGGGCGGTCCACCCGGCCGACCAGCGACCGGACCAGGGAGGGCCTGTTCGGCACGGTGACCGCGATCCGCGGCGGGCTGGACGGCGCGGCCGTGCTGGACCTGTACGCGGGCTCGGGCGCGGTCGGCCTGGAGGCGCTGTCCCGCGGTGCGGCCGACGTGCTGCTGGTCGAGTCCGATGCCCGGGCGGCCCGGGTGATCAGGGAGAACATCACGGCCGTGGGGCTGGCCGGGGCCCGACTGGCCACCGACCGGGTGGAACGAGTGCTCGCGCGCGGCCCGGGCGGCCCGGCCCGCGACTTCGTGTTCGCCGATCCGCCCTATGCCCGGCCCGATGACGAGCTCCAGCAGGTGCTGGCCGGGCTGCTCCAGCCGGGCTGGCTGGCGCCGGGGGCGCTGGTCGCGATCGAGCGCGGGACCAGGTCCGGCCCGCTGGCCTGGCCGGCCGGATACGTCAGCGACCGGTGCCGCAGATACGGCGATGCGACCCTCTGGTACGGTCTCGCCGCAGGTACGGGTTCTGCCAGGACGGGGCCTGCGGGACCGCATGAGACGGGAGCGTGAATCGCGTGCGGCGTGTGGTCTGTCCAGGCTCGTTTGACCCAGTGACCAACGGCCATCTCGACATCATCACCCGGGCGGCCACGTTCTGCGATGAGGTCATCGTGGCCGTGGCGCACAACGTGTCCAAGCGCGCGCTGTTCAACGCCGACGAGCGGGTGGAGATGCTGGCCGAGGTGACCAAGGCGCAGGACAACGTGCGGGTGGCCCGGTTCGACGGGCTGGTGGTGGACTTCTGCCGGGCCAACAACGTCTCGGCGATCGTCAAGGGCCTGCGGGCGGTCAGCGACTTCGACTACGAGATGCAGATGGCCCAGATGAACTACAGCCAGGCCGGGGTCGAGACGCTGTTCATGACCACCAACCCGCTGTACGCGTTCTTGTCGTCAAGCCTGGTCAAGGAGTTCGCCAAGTACGGCGGAGACGTCAGCGGGCTGGTCCCTGAGCAGGTCATTGACCGCCTCACCAGCCGCGTCCAGGAGCAGTAAGCACGCCACGCCGCTGCACGGGAAACCGCACAAGTTGGGATTCGCGCAGGCAGGCCGGTAAGCTAAGCGCCCAATGCCATGCCACACCCGCTGTCTGCCATGCCTCATCAGCGATCCAAGCACCAGAAGCGAATAGATCCGGCGGGTCCGCTTGTCTTCGACATCCGGACCCTCGGACCTGGAACAGCGCGCACTGAGCGCCGTACCGTCCCGGCACCCGCCGACATGGGCGTCGAGATGGTGCGAGTGCCGACCGGCGCCGAACTCGAGCTGGAGGTTCAGCTTGAGGGCGTGACGGAAGGCGTGCTGGTCACCGCGACGGTCACGGCGCCCCTGGTCGGCGAGTGCGCACGGTGCCTGGAGCCGTTCAGCTCGGAGACGAGCGTCCGGTTCCAGGAGCTGTACGCGCTGGCGGAGGGAGTGGCAGGCCCGGACGGTTACGTCCTGGACGCTGGCTTGCTTAACCTGGAGCCAGCGCTCCGTGACGCACTCGTGCTTGAGCTGCCGCTGTCGCCGCTGTGCGCGGATGACTGCCAGGGGCTCTGCTCTGAGTGCGGGGTCCGGCTTGCGGACGCGCCGCCCGGCCACGGGCACGAGCAGCGCGGCCCGCTATGGGCGGCATTGAAAGACGTTCGCGTGAGCGAGCCGGGACCTGAACGAGCGAAGGAGCCCTGAGGTGGCGGTACCCAAGCGGAAGAAGTCGCGCAGTAATACGAGGTCGCGCCGGTCGCAGTGGAAGACCACGCTGCCCCAGCTGATGGCGTGCCCGAACTGCCGCGAGCCCAAGCTCCCGCATATCGCATGCCCCACATGCGGTACGTATAACCGGCGCCAGGTAATCACTCCTTCCTGACGCGCTTGTAGCGGGGGACTCGCGCGGCGGCGGCGCCGCGCGGGGAAGGAGAAGATCGTGACTGGCTCGTCACCTGATGGTCAGGCACCGGACGCGGACACCGCTGAGCTGCTGTCGGCGATCGAGGTGCCGCTCGGCAGCGAGCTGCTCGAGCGCGCCCTCATGCACCGGTCGTTCGCCTACGAGAACGGCGGCCTGCCGACCAACGAGCGGCTGGAGTTCCTGGGCGATTCGGTGCTCGGCCTGATCGTGACGGACACGCTGTTCCGGCAGTATCCCGACCTGCCCGAGGGCCAGCTGGCCAAGCTGCGTGCCGCGGTGGTCAACATGCGCGCCCTGGCGGGCGTGGCCCGCGGGCTCAAGCTCGGCGCCTACGTGCGCCTGGGCAAGGGCGAGGAGGGCACCGGGGGGCGGGACAAGTCGTCCATCCTCGCGGACACCCTCGAGGCGGTCATCGGCGCGGTCTACCTGGACCAGGGCCTGGACGTAGCCGACGGTCTGGTGCACCGGCTGTTCGACCCGGTGATCGCGCGCTCGGCGCGGCTGGGCGCGGGCCTGGACTGGAAGACCTCGCTCCAGGAGCTCACCGCGGCCGAGGTGCTGGGCGTGCCCGAGTACCACGTCGACGAGAGCGGCCCGGATCACCAGAAATCGTTCCGGGCCACGGTGCGGATCGGCACCCAGACCTACGGCGAGGGCGAGGGCCGGTCCAAGAAGGAAGCCGAGCAGCAGGCCGCCGAGGCGGCCTGGACGGCGATCAGCGCGGGCCTGGCCGCGGCCTCGGGTGAGGCAGCGAGCGGAGAGGCCGCGCGGACCGCTGGCGGGGCTGGCGCGGGCCAGCCGGGTGCTGGCGGGGCGGGTACGGAGAACGGGACCGGCGCGGCGGCCGGGGGCAGTGCCGCCGCGGCGCCTGAGCCGGGCGTGGACGGGGGATCGTCCGGAGGGCAGCCGGTCAGGGACGGCTAGCCCGTGCCCGAGCTGCCCGAGGTCGAGACCGTCCGCCGCGGACTGGAGCGCCATGTCGCCGGGCGGGTCATCGACGAGGTCGAGGTCCTGCACCCGCGGGCCGTCCGCCGTCATGTGGCGGGTCCGGTGGACTTCGCGGCCGGGCTGCGCGGCCGCCGCGTGGCCGCGCCGCTGCGCCGCGGCAAGTACCTGTGGCTGCCCGCCGACGACGACGCGCTCCTGGCCCACCTGGGCATGAGCGGCCAGCTCGTGGTCGGCGAGCCCGACCGCGAGCTGTCCTCGCACGTGCGGGTCCGGTTCACCTTCCGCGATCACGGCCCCGACCTGCGCTTCATCGACCAGCGCACGTTCGGGCACCTGCTGCTCAGCCCCGGCGGTGCGCGGCTGCCGTCGGTCATCGCGCACATCGCCCCGGATCCGCTGGAGGCCGCCTTCGACCGGGCCGCTTTCGCCGCCCGGCTGCGCTCGCGGCGCAGCGGCATCAAGCGCGCGCTGCTCGACCAGAGCCTGGTCAGCGGGGTGGGCAACATCTACGCCGACGAGGCGCTGTGGCGGGCCCGGCTGCACTGGGCCCGGGCCGCCGACCGGCTGCGCGGCCCGGACGTGAACCGGCTCCTCGACGCCGTGCAGGAGGTCTTCGCCGAGGCGCTCGGCGCCGGCGGGACCTCGTTCGACAGCCTCTACGTGAACGTCAACGGGGAGAGCGGATACTTCGACCGCTCGCTGGCCGTATACGGCCGCGAGGGGGAGCCGTGCCCGCGGTGCGGGACACCGGTCCGGCGCGATCCGTTCATGAACCGGTCGGCCTACAGCTGCCCGGTATGTCAGCCCAGGCCCCGCAATGGCCGCGTGTGAGGCGTCCGCGGTGCTCCTTTCGACGGGATGCCCTAGGCTGTCGCGCTTCCAGCTTGTGACGCATGATGTCCGGGGAGGCAAAGGTGGCTGATGATGTTTCGCCGCCGGACCCCTGGCCACCCGGTGAGCAGGGGCTGGAACCCGGCGATGCGGGGACCGATCCGGTCCGGCTCACCGCCTGGGTGCGCGGTCGCGTGCAGGGCGTGGGGTTCCGGTGGTGGGTGCGCAGCCGGGCGCTGGAGCTGGGTCTGGTGGGCTGGGCCGAGAACCTGGCCGACGGCCGGGTCAAGGTCGTGGCCGAGGGATCCAAGGACGCCGGCGCGCAGCTGCTCGAGCTGCTCGGCAGCAACGACACGCCGGGTCAGGTGGCGGACGTCACGCATCGCTGGGACGTCGCACGGGGCGGGCTGTTCGGATTTGTCGAGCGCTGACGGTCCCGTGCCGGCGCGACCCCGGTGACCTGCATGATCCGCCAACTTGACCGGATAGCCTTGACGGTGGGACCATAGCAGTGTTACCTGCGCGCAGCCGCCTCAGTTCATTTATGGCGATGGTATGCGCGTCCACTCTGGTCGCTCAGTGTGGAGGACCTTACACAATGGCGAAGGCTCTATTTGGCCACGTCGGTGGGCCGGATCCCCGCATGGTCTCAGAGATGCGCCGCCTGCAGCAACGAGTACGTGACCTGGAAGCCGAGCTTGCCCGGCTTCAGGACGAGAACGACGTGCTCACCGCTGAGGTGGGGCATGACCTGCTGATCCCGGTCCGCGAGCCGGCGCTCACCTAGTGAGCGCGCGCGGTCACGACGCATGTGACCGCGGCAGGCGGAGGGGCGACGCGATAATCGGCGGCGTCCCTCTTTGCTTGACCTGACGGCCTCTTCGGCCCTGCTGGTGCCTGGAGGTGCGTGTTGCCGTGCCGCGGCTAATGCGGCACATGGGTAGTTTTCGCGCACCAGGATCTAGGCCAGGGATTTTGCCGAGGCGAGGTCAGTGTTTGGCGTCCCGATGGGACGCCCTTTTGGCGCTGGCGCATTTCGCCGCCGGCGGGCGGGCCATTGGCGCGGCTGGACGGACGCCACTGCGTTCATGAAATATCCTCATGAGGCCGACGCTGCCCGCGCTGGGCAGCGCAATCCGCTGCGCTGACGGTGTCGCGCGGTAGGGTGCGGGAGAGCCAGGCCGCCCCGCCGACCGGTCGCAATGACGGTCGTAATGACGGAGGGTCGCAATCGAGCGGCGGCCCGAGCAGCAGCAACTGGGGAGGAGTCCGCGGGTGTACCTGAAGACTCTCACCCTGCGTGGCTTCAAGTCGTTCGCCTCGGCGACCACGCTGCGCTTCGAGCCCGGCATCACCTGCGTCGTGGGCCCGAACGGGTCGGGCAAGTCCAACGTGGTGGACGCGTTCACCTGGGTCATGGGCGAGCAGGGAGCCAAGTCGCTGCGCGGCGGCAAGATGGAGGACGTGGTCTTCGCCGGCACCGCCGGGCGTCCCGCGCTGGGCCGGGCCGAGGTCACGCTGACCATCGACAACTCCGACGGCGCCCTGCCCATCGACTACGCCGAGGTGACGATCAGCCGCCTGCTGTTCCGGTCCGGGCAGAGCGAGTACGCCATCAACGGGGACCACTGCCGCCTGCTCGACGTCCAGGAACTGCTGTCGGACACCGGGCTGGGCCGGGAGATGCACGTCATGGTCGGCCAGGGCCAGCTCGACGACGTGCTGAACTCCGGGCCGGAGGCCCGCCGGGCGCTGATCGAGGAGGCCGCCGGGGTGCTCAAGCACCGGCGGCGCAAGGAGAAGGCGCTCCGCAAGCTCGACGCCATGCAGGCCAACCTGACCCGGCTCGTGGACCTGACCGGCGAGCTTGGCCGCCGGCTGAAGCCGCTGGGCCGGCAGGCGCAGATCGCCCGCAAGGCCGCGGTGATCCAGGCTGACCTGCGGGACGCCCGCCTGCGGCTGCTGGCCGACGACTACATGACGCTCGCGGCCGAGCTGGAGCGGGACGAGGCCGACGAGGCGGCCAAGGCGCAGGCCAGAGCCAGCCTGGAGGCGGCCCTGAGCCAGGCCCGTGCGCGCGAGGCGGAGCTGGAGGCGGACGACCAGCACCACGCGCCCCGGCTGGCCCAGGCCCAGGAGACGTTCTTTGCCCTGTCCGCGCTGGCCGAGCGGCTGCGCGGGGTAGCCAGCCTGGCCGGCGAGCGGCACCGGCACCTGACGGCCCCCGAGCCGCTGCGGCCGGGCCGGGACGCCGACGCCCTGGACACGGAGTCCGCGGAGCTGCGGGCGCAGGAGGAAGAGCTCGGCGAGCGCCAGGCTCAGGCCCGCGATCAGCTGGCCGACGCCGTAGCCGGCCGCTCGGCGGCGGAGACCGCGGTCGCCGACATCGAGCGCCGGATCGCCGCGCAGGCCAGGGAGAGCGCCCAGCGCGCCGAGCGGCTGGCCCGGCTGCGCGGCCAGGCCGAGGCGGCGGCGAGCAAGGCGGCCGCGGCCGAGGGCGAGGCCGGGCGGCTGAGCGAGGCGCTGGACCAGGCCAGCGCGCGGGCGCAGACGGCTCAGGAGGAATTCGAGCAGCTCCAGGAGCTGGTCTCGGGGCGTGAGGAAGGGCGATCCGATCTCGCGGCCGCGCGCGAGCGCGCGGCCGCGCGCCTGAAAGAGGCGACGGCCTCGGTGGCCCGGCTGCGCAAGGCCGAGCACACGGCCAGCGGCGACCTGGCCGGGCTGCGGGCCCGGGCCGACGCGCTGGCCGAGGCGGTGACCAGGGGCGCGGACGCGTCGGCGGTGCTGCTGGCCCAGCCGGGCCGGTTCGCCGGGGTGCTGGGGCCGCTGGCGGCGCTGCTGACGGTGGCCGACGGGGCCCAGGAGGCGGTCACGGCGGCCCTGGGCGCGGCCGCGGGTGCCATAGCCGTCGACGGCATGGAATCGGCCGCCGATGTCCTGACCGCGCTGCGGGCCGAGGGCGCGGGGCAGGCCCACCTTGTTATTGCTCATTCTGAATCCCGGCCAGGCGCCACTGCGGCGCCTGATGGGGCGACGCTGGCGCGGGACCTGGTGCAGGCGCCGGCGGAGGTGGCCGGGGCCGTGGACGAGCTGCTGGCCGGGGTCGTGGTCACCGATGACCTGGCCGCCGGGCTCAGCCTGCTGCGTACTGAGCCCGGGCTGCGCGTGGTGACGCGGGACGGTGACCTGATCGGGCGGCACTGGGCCCGTGGCGGGTCGGCGGGCGGGCAGAGCCTGCTGGCCCTGCGCTCGGCGGCCCGGCAGGCGTCGGGCCAGCTCACGGCGGCCGAGCAGCGGAGCCAGATCGCCGAGCAGGAGCTGGCGGCCGCGGTCGAGGACGAAGAGCAGGCCCGGCAGGAGCTCAGCGAGGCGCAGGGCGCGCTCCAGGAGGTCGACGCCGCGACGGCGCAGACGTCCGGGCGGCTCGGCGCCCTGGGCGGCGCGGCCCGTGCGGCCAGGGACGAGGCCGCGCGGCTGGCCCAGGCGATCGCGCAGGCCCAGCGGGCTCAGGAGCAGAACCTGGCCACCGAGGCCGAGCTGCAGGCCCGGCTGGCCGAGCTGGACCCCGCCGATGCCGACGAGGACCCCGGGTTCGACACGGGCGAGGAGGCGGCGGCCAGCAAAGAGGAGCTGGGCCAGGCCGCGACCGCGGCCCGTGCGGCCGAGATGGAGGCCCGGCTGGAGGTGCGCACCGTCGAGGAGCGGCTGCGGGCCATCGCCGGGCGGGCCGACTCGCTGGCCGCGGCGGCGGTGGCCGAGCGCAAGGCCGCGACGGCGGCGCAGGCCCGGCTGGAGATGCGCGCCGCGCAGGCCTCGGTGGCCCGGGCGGTGGCCGAGGGGGCCCGGTTCGCCGTGGCCAGGGTCCAGGCCTCCAGCGCGGCGGCGGACGCCGAGCGCCAGCACGCGGAGCGGGCCAGCAAGGAACGGGACGCCGACCTGAAGGCGGCCAGGACCCGGATCCGGGAGGTCTCCGAGGAGCTCGACAAGGTGGTGAGCAGCGCCCACGGGGTGCAGATGGCGCACGCCACCCGCCGCATGCAGCTGGAGCAGATCGCCGCGCGGGCGGTCGAGGAGTTCGCCATCGAGACCGACGCCCTGGTCGCCGAGTACGGCCCGGAGGTCCCGGTCCCGCCGGCCGAGGAAGGCCAGCTGGCCACGCCCTATGACCGCGCCGTGCAGGAGAAGCGGGCCCAGGCGGCGCAGCGGATGCTGGACCAGCTCGGCAAGGTCAACCCGCTCGCCCTGGAGGAGTTCGCGGCGCTGGAGGAACGGCACGCCTTCCTCCAGACCCAGCTGGAGGACCTGCGCAAGACCCGCCGCGACCTGCTGACCGTGATCAAGGAAGTCGACGACCGGGTGCTCCAGGTGTTCAGCTCGGCCTACGACGACACCGCCCGCGAGTTCGAGCGGATCTTCGCCACCTTGTTCCCCGGCGGCGACGGCCGGCTGGTGCTCACCGAGCCCGACGACATGCTGGCCACGGGCATCGACTTCGAGGCCCGGCCGCCGGGCAAGAAGGTCAAGCGGCTGTCGCTGCTGTCGGGCGGCGAGCGCTCGCTGACCGCGATCGCCTTCCTGGTCGCGATCTTCATGGCCCGGCCGTCGCCGTTCTACGTGCTCGACGAGGTCGAGGCGGCGCTGGACGACACCAACCTGGGCCGCCTGCTGGAGATCTTCACTGAGCTGCGGGAGAGCTCGCAGCTGATCATCGTGACGCACCAGAAGCGGACGATGGAGATCGCCGACTCGCTGTACGGGATCAGCATGCGCGGCGACGGCGTCTCGAATGTGGTCAGCCAGCGGCTGCGGGAGCGCGAGACGGCCTGACCGGGCACTGCGGTGTCCCTGGGCACTCCCCGGCGTCTGCCACACTGGGTGACGCCATGGAAGAAGCGCTCATCATCATCGGAATCGTCGTCGTGGTCGGCGGAGGCGGCGGGGCCGCACTGCTCGTCCCGCGGCTCCGCTCGCGTCGGTCGTCCGCGCCCGCGGACCACGGCACCGCCGCTGGCCAGGGGCCGGGCACCGGCTCGCGTGCCGGGCGGTCCGGGACGCCCACCCTGGAGCCGCCCGCCGCTGGCGGCACCATCACGCCGCCGCCGGACATCAGCGCCCCGGTCGAGCCAGCCGCCCCGCCCGCTCGGCCCCTCGAGAAACCGCCGCCGTCGGCCGGCCGGCTGGTCCGGCTGCGCGGCCGGCTGGCCCGCTCGCAGTCGGCGCTTGGCTCGGTGCTGCTCAACCTGCTGTCCAACTCCGCGCTGGACGAGCAGGCCTGGGAGGAGATCGAGGACACGCTGATCACGGCGGACATGGGCGTGGGCCCGGCCCGCCAGCTGGTCGAGCGGCTGCGCACCGAGGTCAAGGTGTCCGGCACCCGCGCCCCGGCCGAGGTCCGCGCGCTGCTGCGCGCGGACCTGCTGGCCGAGATCGGGCCCGACCTGGACCGGACGCTGCACACCAAGCCGCACGGCGACCGGCCCGCCGTGGTGCTGGTCGTCGGGGTCAACGGCACCGGCAAGACCACGGCCGTCGGCCGCCTGGCCCGCGCGCTGATCGGCGACGGCCAGACCGTGCTGCTGGGCGCGGCGGACACGTTCCGGGCCGCGGCGGTTGACCAGCTTCAGACCTGGGGCGAGCGGGTGGGGGCCGAGACGGTCCGCTCGGACCGTGAGGGCGCCGACCCGGCCAGCGTGGCGTTCACGGCCGTCAACGAGGGCATCGAGCGCGGCGTGGACACCGTGATCATCGACACGGCGGGCCGCCTGCACACCAAGACCGGCCTGATGGACGAGCTGGGGAAGATCAAGCGGGTCATCGAGAAGCACGGCACGGTGGACGAGGTGCTGCTGGTGCTTGACGCCACCACGGGCCAGAACGGGCTGCGCCAGGCCCGCGTGTTCGCCGAGGTCACCGACGTGACCGGGATCGTCCTGACCAAGCTCGACGGCACGGCCAAGGGCGGCATCGTCATCGCCGTCCAGCGCGAGCTGGGGGTGCCGGTGAAGCTGGTCGGGCTGGGGGAGGGGCCCGACGACCTGGCCCCGTTCGACGCCGAGGTCTTCGTGGACGCGCTGCTGGGCGACTGAGGGTCCCGCTGCGCTTTCCGCCGCGCTTCCTGTCGCGATGACCTGACCTGGGCGTTGTGGCCAGAATCTTCACGTTGCATTCTGCAATCCGCCTGCGACGACCGGTCTCGGGGCTTATTGTCGCCTTAAAGGCGCAGCGCGGAGCGGAGTGCGCGGCGCCGTGGAACTAGCCGTGGGGGGACCATGGAGCCAGTTCGCAGCATCGTCATTGGCAGGGCCGTCGTGGGCAGGGCGGGCGGCTGGAGCACCGTCGGCGGCATCGGAGCCCGGCTATGGCGATGATGTCCAGCGCTGATGAGCGCCTGACCCCGGATGTGGTCCAGGCCATCTCGTTCCGCTCGGCCCGCCTGGGCCGGCGCGGGTTCGATGAGGAGCATGTCCGCGCGTTCTGCCGTCAGGTCGAGGCCGAGCTCGTAGTGCTGCGCGGCGAGCGCAGTCTCCTCCAGGAGGAGGTGGGACGGCTCCGCCGCAGGATCCTGGGCGACCCTGACGGCGTGCCGGGGCTGCGCCGGGGCGGCGGGTCCGGCTCGGCGGTCGGCATCCTGTCGCGCGCGCAGCAGACGGCCGAGCACTACGTGGCCGAGGCCCAGGAATACAGCCGGCACGTGACGCGGGACGCGCAGCGCCGGCGGGACGGGATGGTGGCCGGGGTCCGGGCCAGCCTGGACCGTGTCATCGAGCAGGCCCACCACGAGGCCTGCCAGGCCGCCCGGACGGCCCTGGCGCCTGCCGAGTCCCCGGCCGCGGTCCGCGAGGTGCGGGCCGAGCTGGCCTACCTGCGCACCTTCGGCGACGTGTACACCGAGCGCCTGCGTACCTGCCTGGACGACCTCCTGCGCGACGCCGGCTTGCCCCGCGGCGAGGGCGGTGCGGACCAGGAGGCCGTCGACGCCGGCCAGGGCGCGACCGGGGCGGCCGTGGCCAGGGCCGGGGTGTAGAAATCTCGCCGGTGGTTACGGTCGGTAACCTGATGGTTTCGGTAGCTGCGCACAAGCCGGTTCTATAACATCGCCGCATTGGAAGAAAATGCCTGATGCTCCTCCGCAATGCTGGCCCGCGGACATCGTTCCGTCGCGTCCGGCCGCAGGTGGGCATGCAGGTAGTAGCCAGGTTGACCGCAGTCCGGAAGGGGGACTGTTGGACGTTACTCGGCTGAACGAAAGCTTTGCCCGTGTTGCCGGGCAGGGTGACGAATTACCACTCTTCTGCTATTTCGGCCCTGTTTATCAGGCATTCCGGGATATGAGACCACGGCTGGGTATCTCATGCGACTGACGCCTGAGATCGTTCAGTCGGTCACCTTCCGCCCGGCCCGGCGCGGGCGCCGCGGGCTGGACGACGAGCAGGTGCGGGAGTTCTGCCAGCGGGTCGAGACCGAGCTGGCCCAGCTGGCGAGCGAGCGGGCCGCGCTCCAGGCCGAGGTCAGCCGGCTGCGCAAGCGAGTGCTCAGCGCCGGTGACCTGGCCAGTGCCCCGCCTGACGAAGCCCACCTGCATGCGGCCAGCATCCTGGCCCAGGCCCAGAAGACGGCTGACCGCCACATCGCCGAGGCCCAGGACTACAGCCGGCACCTGGTCGAGCACGCCCGCCGCCGCCGGGACGAGGTGCTGGCCGAGGGGGGCAGCATCCTGGACCGGACGCTGGACCGGACGCGCCAGTAGGCCCGCGAGGCGGCAAATGTGCGGCGAGGTGATGTGCGGGTCATGGCGGCTCCGGTCGAACTGCCGGCCGACGGACTGGCCCGAACGAGCCGCGAAGCGCCTTGAGCCACTGGTTACCCTCCGCAGTCGGCCCCGTGCAATCCCACCGGGGCGGCGCCTTGGCACGCCCGGATCTGGTCACGCTCCGTCTTCGTTCCTGTCCTAAACGTTACTAACAGGCTAGAAGAACGTGACAAGTTGCATTGTGCAATTCGCTAGCTATGCCGTCTGCCTGGCTTTATTCTCGTAAACGAGGCTGTGGGGCGGAAATGAGAGGCCGGCGCCCCTTCTGCCCCGTGCGCTTGGCCAGCAAGCCGATGGCCGGGCACGGACCGTCTTCGGTCGGCCATGGGAGATACGCGCAATGACGTTGCGTCACGACTCGCTCCGTCCCGAGCCGCCTGCTGCCGAGGCGGACCCGAGTGCGGACGCCGGGGCGGTGCCCGATGCGGTGATCGAGGGAGGGCAGCGCCGGTCCTTAGCGTGGTGGCGACTCCGGTCCTGGAAAAAGGACCTCGACCTGCTGGCCAGGCTCCGGGACGGACTCAGGGCGCTGCCGGACGAGCCGGATTCCCCGGAGCGCATGACCGAGGCCGGCGGCCGCGAGGCTGACGGCGCGCCCGACGCCAGCGACCGGGCGGAGGCCTCCGACCCGTCGCAGGGCCGTCACCGGGTCGCCGCAAGTACCCGGCTGGAGCCGCGGCCCCCACCGGGCAGCGACGGCGAGACCCCGGACGGCGAGACCCCGGACGGCGAGCCGGGCGACCCGGCTGCGGCAGCCCCGGACGCGGCGCGGCAGTCGGAGGCGGGGCAGTCGGAGGCGGGGCAGTCCGAGGGGCGAGCGAGGAGCGGCAGTCCGAGGGGCGGCAGGCCGATCCGGCCATGGCGGCGATCAAGGAGACATTTGCGCGGCTCGCCGAAGCCGGGGACGATGCGACGGCCTACTTCTATGGCTCGCTGTTCTCGAAGCGCCCGCGGCTGCGGAAGCTGTTCCCGCCGGCCATGGACGAGCAACGGGACCGGCTGCTGCTCGCCCTGACCCGGATCGTCGACAGCATGAGCACGCCCGAGGAGATGGCGAACTATCTCGCGCAGCTGGGCCGCGATCACCGTAAGTACGAAGTCGAGCCGGCGATGTACGAGGCAGTGGGGGCGGCGCTCATCGCGACGCTGCGCGCATTCGCGGGGTCCGCCTTCACGCCGGAGGCGCAGAAGGCGTGGGAGCAGACCTACACCGCGGCCTCCTCCATCATGATCCGGTCGGCCGAGGACGACAGCCTGCACAGCCCGGCCTCCTGGCCGGCCGAGGTGGTCGCCTGCGAGGAGCGGGGGCCGGGTATCGCCGTGCTGACCGTCGCGCCCTACCAGCAGCTGAGGTACGAGGCCGGCCAGCACATCACCCTGCAGACCCCGCGCTGGCCGCACGTCTGGCGGCCGTACTCGATCGGCGGCTGCCCGCGCGATGACGGCCTGATCCGCATTCACGTCAAGGCTGTGCCGGGCGGGTGGGTCAGCAACGCGCTCGTGCACCACACCAAGCCCGGTGACGAGGTGATTCTCGGCCCGCCACTCGGGACCATGACCCTGCAGGCGGCTGAGGACCGCGACCTCCTGTGCGTGGCCGGCGGCACCGGCCTGTCGCCGATCAAGGCCATCACCGAGCAGGTCATCAAGGACTCGAGAGGCGGCTCGGGGCGCCGGGTCTACCTCTACTACGGGGCGCGGAGCCGGGAAGAGCTGTATGACCTGCGTGACCTGTGGCGGCTTGTCGACGCCTACGAGGGCCTGCAGCTGACGCTGGTGACCTCCGACGACCCGGCTTACCACGGGATGCAGGGGAACGTCGGCCGGGTGGCCGCCCGCTACCTGCCCCATGACAACTGCGAGGCCTACGTGGCCGGCCCGGCGGGCATGGTGCGCGAGACCCTGCGCGTGCTGGGCCGGGCCGGCATCCCGCCCGAGCGCATGCACTACGACGACGCCCTGCTGGCCGGCCGCAAGCGGGTCGGCACGGGTACCTAGAACCGGAGCTCCGGCGGGCCGGTCCGGTCGCGGTCGGCCCGCCGGTCACACCCGGGGACGCGATCCTGCTTGGGGTGGCGGTCCTAGACGGGGGCGGCGGTCCTACGCCGGGTGGCGGTAGAAGTTCGGTGACTGGTCGAAGTCGCTGTAGTAGCGGTGGAAGACCGGCGTGGCCGAGGACGCGGTCGGCGGCACGATCCAGGTCCAGTCGGCCGGGCAGCGGCGGCCCCGGCCCTCCTCGAGGTCGAGGTGCCGCAGGAACCGCGCCGACTCGGTGTGGTGATCGGTGATCGTGACTCCGGCAGCCGTGAACGAGTGCAGGACCGCCAGGTTGAGCTCGGTCATCGCCTTGTCCTTCCACAGCGTGCGGTCGCTGTCGGTGGGCAGGCCCATCCGGCGGGCGATGACCGGGAGCTGGTCATAGCGGTTGGTGTCACCGAGGTTGCGCGAGCCGATCTCCGTGCACATGTACCAGCCGTTGAACGGAGCCGCGGGGTAGCGGATGCCGCCGGCCTCCAGGTACATGTCGCTGATCACCGGCACCGCGTACCAGCGCAGGCCCAGCTCGGCGAACCAGCGCAGCTCGGGATGCCGCAACGGCACCTCCAGCACGTCGTCGGCGGATACCTCGTGCCAGGTGACCGGTGCGCCCGCGGCCCGGATCAGCAGCGGCAGGAGGTCAAACCGGCCCGGTGCCGGGCGGCCGGGCCAGCCCGCCTTGCGAGCCAGGCTGGTCATCTCGACGCTGGCGGGATCCCCGATCACTCGGCCGCCGGGCAGCGCGTAGCCCGCGTACCTGACCACTTGCGGGCTGAGGATGCGCGGCCCCGGGCAGCCGGGCGCGTCGGGGGCGAACACCGTGATCAGCGGCCGGATCCGGCCACCGTTGGTGGCCGCGCGCAGGTGAGCAACCGACTCGGCGGCGATGTCCGCCGCCGCGGTGATCGTGCGCCCGTCGCGGACCCGCAGGCTGCGCCAGTACAGCCGCCCGACGCACCGCGAGCTGTTGCGCCATGCGACCTGGCCGGCGAACGTCAGCTCTTCGGGCGTATGCCAGTAGGTGCCGGTCTCGGTGATCTGCTGCCGGACCTCCCGAAGTCGCCCATACGGCGGGTCGGCGCCGTCGTTCTCCCGGTGGAACTGGGTGATGAACCGCTCCGCCTCGGCCACCAGGCCTGCCTCGGCCGACATCCGCGACCCGTCCGTCCTGCTTCGCCGTGAACGTAACCGACGCCACCCCAGGTTCAGGGCCACTAGACCTCCGCTCCCCACCAGCGCGTTCTGTGCCCAGCGCCGGACGATCCTTACGTTCAGCAGATCGTCCCTTACGATACGTACATCCCGACTGAGGTTCAATTGCGTTCTGCATGTTGACGTTCGCAATTGACGGGTCTGAGCCGGGTTGTCCGAAGATGGGCGCGGCCTGCTTTGGCCCGAGGCGCGGTCGGGCACCAGGCGGTCGGGCACCAGATAGCCTGGGAAGCCCACCGTCGGTAACAGCGAGAACGGCAGCTACAGGTGTTCGAGACACTTTCTGATCGGCTCAGCCAGGTCTTCACCTCCCTGCGCCAGCGCGGCAGGCTGTCGGCGGCCGATATCGATGCCACCACCCGCGAGATCCGGATCGCACTGCTCGAGGCGGACGTCGCCTTGCCCGTGGTCCGTCAGTTCATCGCGAACGTCAGGGAACGAGCGTCCGGCGCCGAGGTGTCCGAGGCGCTGAACCCGGCCCAGCAGGTCGTCAAGATCGTCAACGAGGAACTGGTCACGATCCTCGGCGGCGAGGCCCGGCGGCTGCGCTTCGCCAAGGTGCCCCCGACGGTCATCATGCTGGCTGGCCTCCAGGGCGCCGGTAAGACCTCGGTGGCGGCCAAGCTCGCGCTGTGGCTGAAGTCACAGGGCAACACGCCGATAATGGTCGCCGCCGACCTCCAGCGGCCCAACGCCGTCCAGCAGCTCCAGGTGCTCGGCGAGCGCGCGGGCGTGCCCGTCTACGCGCCCTACGCCGGCAACGGCGTCGGCGACCCGATCGAGGTCGCCCGCCAGTCGATCGACGAGGCCCGGCGCCTCATGCACAACATCGTCATCATCGACACGGCGGGCCGGCTGGGCATCGACGAGGAGCTGATGCGGCAGGCCGCCGACATCAGGGACGCGGTGGACCCGGACGAGATCCTGTTCGTGGTCGACGCGATGATCGGCCAGGACGCCGTGCAGACCGCCCAGGCCTTCCTGGACGGGGTCGGCTACGACGGCGTGGTGCTGACCAAGCTCGACGGCGACGCTCGCGGTGGCGCCGCGCTGTCGATCGCCCAGCTCACCGGCAAGCCGGTCATGTTCGCGTCGTCGGGCGAGAAGCTCGAGGACTTCGACGTCTTCCACCCCGACCGGATGGCGTCGCGCATCCTCGACCTGGGCGACGTGCTCACGCTGATCGAGCAGGCCGAGAAGAACTTCGACCAGGATCAGGCCGCCGCGATGGCGGGCAAGCTGGCCAGCGGCGAGGGCTTCACGCTCGAGGACTTCGTCGAGCAGCTGGCCATGGTCCGCAAGCTCGGGCCGATCGGCAACCTGCTCGGCATGCTGCCCGGCGCGGCCCAGAACCGCGAGGCACTGAGCCAGGTCAGCGACAAGGACCTGGACCGGGCCGCGGCCATCGTCAGCTCGATGACCGTCGAGGAGCGGCGCAACCCCAAGATCATCAACGGCTCGCGCCGGGCCCGGATCGCCGGGGGCTCCGGCGTGACGGTCGGCGAGGTCAACAACCTCATCGTCCGGTTCCTCGAGGGCCAGAAGATGATGCGCCAGATGATGGGCGGGATGCCCGGCATGCCGGGGATGCCCGGCATGCGCCGCGGCGGTTCCAAATCCAGGAACAAGAACAAGAAGAAGGGCAAGGGCGGCGGCCGGCCTGCGGGCGCGGCCGGGAGTCGGCCGAATGGCAGCCGCGCGGCGGGCCAGCCGGAGCAGCCCGGAGTGCCGGGCGCTGATGCTCCGGGCGTCGGGCAGCTGCCGGCCGGGTTCGGGCGGGGCGGTCCGGCGGGCCTGCCGGGCGGGCTCGGCGGCGTGGACGGCGGCTCGGAGGGCGGGTTCCGGCTGCCGCCGGGGCTGTCGACGCCGCAGCCGAACCTCCCGCCTGGCCTGCGCGGTCCACAGCCGGGACGACGCGACAAGAAGGGTCGCTAGCCAGGCCGCGCCCCGTCGCCTCGAGCGGGCGGGGCGCACCCGGCTCAGGCGGTGATTACGCTTAGGCGGCACACGTCTGGCAGAATGTGACCCTACGAACGGCAGCGCGGGGCCCTCTCTCCTCACGCTAGGCCGGACCCATCTGGGCAGCACGTGACGGTCCCCACCCGAACTGCTTGCTGCCCGACACCGAAATCCGCTGGGAGAAGACCACAGCCGTGGCTGTCAAGATTAAGCTGAAGCGCCTGGGAAAAATTCGGGCGCCGTACTACCGGATTGTGGTGGCTGACGCCCGCACCAAGCGGGATGGCCGGGCCATCGAGGAGATCGGCAAGTACCACCCCAAGGCCGAGCCGTCATTCATCGAGGTGAACTCCGAGCGCGCGCAGCACTGGCTCTCGGTCGGCGCGCAGCCGACCGACCCGGTCCGCAAGCTGCTCGAGATCACCGGTGACTGGCAGAAGTTCAAGGGCCTGCCGGGCGCCGAGGGCACGCTGCGCTTCGCTGAGCCGAAGACGGACCGCAAGGCCGTGTTCGCCGAGGCGCTCCAGGAGACCCTGGAGGCGGGCGGCTCCTCGTCCAAGCCCAAGAGCCGCGCCAAGGCCAGCGACTCCGGCGCCCCCAAGGGCGGCCGGGGCGGCAAGTCGGACTCGGCTAAGGCCGACTCGGCTAAGGCCGACTCGCCCAAGGCTGACTCGCCTAAGGCCGGCAAGGCCGACGCCGGCAAGGCCGATTCGGCTAAGGCTGACGCCGGCGCAAGGCCGACGCCGGCAAGGCCGACTCGGCCAAGGCTGACGCGGCCAAGGCCGACTCTGGCAAGGCTGACGCGGCCAAGGCCGACTCGGCTAAGGCTGACGCGGCCAAGGCCGACGCGGCCAAGGCTGAGTCGGGTCAGGGCGCACAAGGCCAAGGCCACCGCCGACGCCGAGCCGACGGCAGAGGCTGGCGACTCGGCATCCAGCGAGGGCTGACGTGCTCGAGGAGGCCCTTGAGCACCTGGTCAGGGGCATTGTCGAGAATCCGGACGACGTCCGGGTGGACAGCCGGGGGCTGCGCCGCGGCCGCGTGCTCGAGGTGCGGGTGCACCCCGACGACCTCGGCAAGGTCATCGGCCGTGGCGGCCGCACTGCCAAGGCGCTGCGCACCGTTATCGGCTCGCTGGCCGGCAGCTCCTACGTCCGCGTCGACCTGCTGGACACCGACGAGATCCGCTAGCCGCGATGCAGCTGGTCGTCGGCCGGGTTGGCCGGCCGCACGGAATCCGCGGGGATGTCATCGTGGACGTGCGGACTGACGATCCGGACCTGAGGTTCGCGGCTGGCTCTGTCCTGGAGACCGAGCCAGCCGCGAACGGCCCGCTCACGGTGGCCGCGGTCCGCTGGCACTCCGGGCGGCTGCTGGTGTCCTTCGCCGGAATCGACGACCGTGACCAGGCCGACGAGCTGCGCGGGGTCATGCTGGTCGTGGAGTCGTCCGACCTGGCCGACCCCGCTGACGCGGACTACGTCCGCGACTACCAGCTCGTCGGGCTGGCCGTGCTGACCACGGCGGGCGAGCGGGTCGGCAAGGTCGCCGACGTGCTGCATCATGGCCAGGACCTGCTGGTCATCCACGGCGACGGGCCCAGGTCGGGAGCGGAGATCCTGGTCCCGTTCGTGACCGCGCTGGTCCCGGAGGTCGACGTGGCCGGCGGGCGGCTGGTCATCGACCCGCCGCCCGGCCTGCTGGACCCCGACGAGGGCAGCTAGGCGGGACGATAGCGGAGGAGCCGTCTTGCGCATCGACATCGTCACCATCTTCACGGAGTACTTCACCGCGCTGAACGCCTCGCTCATCGGCAAGGCCGTGCAGCGCGGCGATATCACGCTCGGCGTTCACGACCTGCGCGGGTGGGCCACCGACGTGCACCGCACGGTGGACGACGCGCCGTTCGGCGGCGGCCCGGGCATGGTCATGAAGCCCGAGCCCTGGGGCGAGGCCCTGGACGCCCTCGTACCCGCGCAGCCGGGGGCCGCCGGGCGGGCCCGGCTGGTGGTGCCAACTCCCGCCGGGGTGCCGTTCAGCCAGGCCATGGCGGCGCAGTATGCGACGCTGCCCCGGCTGGTGTTCGCCTGCGGCCGCTATGAGGGCATCGACGCACGGGTCGTGGAGGACGCCAGGACCCGGATGGACGTGGACGAGGTCAGCATCGGAGATTACGTACTGCCCGGCGGCGAGTCGGCGGTGCTGGTCATGGTCGAGGCGGTCTGCCGCCTGCTGCCCGGCGTGATGGGCAACGCCCAGTCGGCGTCCGACGACTCCTTCGGCGGCGGCGGCGGCCCGATGGCCGGCCTGGTCGAGGGACCGTCCTACACCCGGCCGCGGGTCTGGCGGGGCCGGGAGGTGCCCCCCGTGCTGCTCTCCGGGGATCACGCGGCCATTGCCAGATGGCGCCGGGACTGCGCTCTGCGCCGCACCGCCGCTAACCGTCCCGATCTAGTGAAACGCCTGGTCAGCGAGGTTCAGGACGACTCTGGCCGACCGGGCGGCCCGATTTCGGCTAGCCTGGACGCCCGCGACCGGGCGGTGCTCGATGAAGCTGGCTTTCCGGTTACTGGTCAAGGTATGGCACACTGAAAGCTCTGCCTTGCCGCAGGAGCAACCCTGCCGGGGCTGCTGGGTGCCCGAGCCCGGTGGCCGGCGGGTGACCACAGGCGAATGGCACGAGTTCGACTGGCACAGACGAGACCGACTCAGGCGCAGCGCTTGCGTGCGCGTGAAATGACTGACTACTGAGGAACCGCCGCGATGCACACCGCGATTGCCGAGCTTGAGCAGGCTCAGATCCGTTCCGACATCCCGAGCTTCCGGCCCGGCGACACGCTCCGCGTGCACGTCAAGGTGACGGAGGGGACCCGCTCCCGGGTTCAGGTCTTCCAGGGCGTGGTGATCCGCCGTCAGGGCGGCGGCGTCCGGGAGACCTTCACGGTCCGCAAGATCAGCTACGGCGTCGGCGTGGAGCGCACGTTCCCCGTGCACACTCCGGCGATCGAGAAGATCGAGGTCGTGACCCGCGGCCGGGTCCGCCGGGCCAAGCTGTACTACCTGCGCGACCTGCGCGGCAAGGCGGCCCGGATCAAGGAGCGCCGCGAAGTCACCGCGCGCTAGCGGCCTCGCCCGTTACGGGAACCTCGGCCGTGGCAGCTGGCCCCGCGCGGGGCGCCTGGACTAACGCGGCCAGCGGTTCAGCCAGCCGGACAAGGTTCCGGCGGCGGGGCAGGACGCGGACTAGGAAGCGCTCGTTCTGGCGGGAGCTTCCGGTCCTGATCCTGGTGGCGCTGGTGATCGCGCTGCTGGTCAAGACGTTCGTGGTGCAGGCGTTCTATATCCCGTCGGGCTCCATGCAGAACACGCTGCGGATCTACGACAAGGTCCTGGTCAGCAAGATCGTGTACGACCTGCGCCCGATTCAGCCGGGCGACATCGTGGTGTTCGACGGCGCGGGCTCATGGAACGCGCCCTCGGCCTCGCCGGCCAGCGGCGACCCGCTGGTGCGGCTGTATGACGCGACGCTGCGGCCACTGCTGGACGCGGTGGGCGGGCTGTTCGGCACCGAGCCAGGGCAGACGGACTACATCAAGCGGGTCATCGGCGTGCCGGGCGATCACGTGGCCTGCTGCAACGCCCAGGGCCTGGTCACCATCAACGGCGTAGCGCTGCACGAGAAGTCCTACCTGTATCCCGGCAACACCCCGGGCGACGCGCCCGCGGGAGAGTCCGGCCGCTTCCGGCTGACCGTCCCGGCGGGGCGGCTGTGGGTGCTGGGCGACCATCGGGCCATCTCGGACGACTCGCGAGGTCACGAGGTCGATCCGGGGAACGGCACGATCCCGGAGAGCGAGGTCATCGGACGGGCGTTCGTTATCGCCTGGCCGCCCGGTCACTGGCGGGTGCTTTCCATACCGGGGACCTTCCTTCAGCCGGGAATCGACCGCACGCCCTCGGCCAGCGGGGTGCCCGGGCGCGCACCCGGGTCCGCCGGGCCGGCGACCGCGCTCGGGCCTGCCGCGACGATGCGGGTCAAGCCGTCCGCGCCCTACCTCCCGCTGGGCGCCGGCCTGGTCGGCGCCGTGCCACTGACCTACCTTCGGCGGCGGTTCCGGCCCCGGTCTCGGCGGCCGGGGGGCCGCGGGCGCCGAGAGCGGGGCGACAGTTTTGCGGCATCGCCGCCCGCAGGCGTCGTCCGGGGCCGGACCCGGCGCTAGGCTCGATGCCGACATGAACGACGACCAGAGCATGCGCGACCTCGTGGCCGACGGGCCGGGGCCGGGCGAGCAGGCCACGGAACTGGGCCCGCAGGCCGATGGCCAGGGCCTGGCCGGGCCGGACTTGGCCAGCACGGACGAGGCCGCGCGGGATCAGGCCGCCCAGGACGGGGGCGGGCCCGGTCAGGTCGATGCGGACGGGGCTGAGCCCGGGCCGGGCGCGGCGGAGGCTTCCGATACGGCCGGGGCTTCCGATGAGGCCGCGAAGTCCGGTAAGTCCGGTAAGAGGCCGGACTAAGCGGCGTCCGTTCTGGGTCGAGCTTGTCGTCCTGATCGTGCTGGCCATGACCATCGCGCTGGTCATCAAGACGTTCGTGGTCCAGGCCTTCTTCATCCCGTCCTCCTCGATGGAGACCACCCTGCTCATCGGGGACAAGGTCCTGGTCAACAAGCTCGTGTACCACCTGCGCCCGATCAAGCCGGGCGACATCGTGGTGTTCGACGGCGCGGGCTCGTGGGTCGCCGCCGCCCGGCCGGCCAAGGCCAGCTCGGACCCCGTGGTCCGGGCCTACGACGACACGCTGCAGCCGCTGTTCCGCTCGATCGCCGGGCTGTTCGGCACCGCGCCGGGCCAGACCGACTTCATCAAGCGCGTGATCGGCGTACCGGGGGACCGGGTGGCCTGCTGCAACGCTCAGGGCCTGGTCACCGTCAACGGGGTCGCGCTGCACGAGAAGTCCTATTTGTACCCTGGCGCCGCACCGTCGAATATTCGCTTCAACGCCGTGGTCCCGCCCGGCCGCCTGTGGGTGATGGGCGACAACCGCCAGGTCTCTGACGACTCCCGGCTGCACAGCACTGATCCGGGCGACGGCACGATCCCCGAGAACATGGTCATCGGGCGGGCCTTCATGATCGTCTGGCCGCCGCAGCGCTGGCGGGTCCTGCCGATCCCCAGCACCTTCGACCAGCACGGGATCAGCAAGGCCGACGCGGCGGGCGCCTTGCCGGTGACCGCGCGGGCCGGGGCCGCGGCCCCGTACCTGCCGCTGGCGGGCGGCTTTGCCGGGGCGTTTCCGCTGACCTGGCTGGAACGCCGGGTGCGCGTGCGGGCGAGCCGCAGGCGCGGCCTGAGGCAGCGGTGACCGCATGCAGGCCGTCGTCCAGCAGCGACCCCTCGGCTACACCCCCAGGCGGGACTCCGGGCTAGCCGGGTACGAGCGCGTCCTCAGCCGGGCCGGACTCGCCCCGGTGGCCGGGATCGACGAGGCCGGCCGCGGGGCCTGCGCGGGCCCGCTCGTGGTGGCCGCGGCCATCCTCAGGCCGTCCCGGTCGGCGGCTGTCACCGGCATCCCCGGCCTGGCTGACTCCAAGGCCCTTACCGCCCAGCTCAGGGAGGAGATCTACGAGCAGATCGTCAAGTCGGCGCTGGACTGGAGCGTGGTGATCATCCCGCCCGCCGACATCGACCGGCTGGGGCTGCACGTGTGCAACGTCAGCGGGATGCGCCGGGCCCTGGCCGGGCTGAGCAGCAAGCCCGGCTACGTGCTGACGGACGGGTTCCCGGTCCGCGGCATGGGCGTCCCCGCCCTGGCCATGTGGAAGGGCGACCAGGTGGCGGCCTGCGTCGCGGCCGCCTCCATCATCGCCAAGGTCACCAGGGACCGGATCATGTCCGAACTGCACGCCGACCATCCCAGCTACGGATTTGCCCGGCATAAGGGCTACTCCACGCCCAGCCACATGAGGGCCCTGGCCGAGCACGGACCGTGCCCTGAGCACCGGCGCTCGTTCGTCAACGTCGGCGGGGTCGTCCGGACCAGGGACGCCACCGCGGCGGCCCTGGCCGAGGCCGACAGCCAGGCCGCCGAGGAGGCCTCCGGCGGGGCCGAGGTCGGCGGGGCCGGGCTCGGCGGGGCCGGGCAGCTGAGTGAACCTAGTAGCCTGGCCGCCAGCCCGTGCCACGAGCCGGCGGACGGGCAGAATGGCCCTATCGTTGACCTCGCCGGGGATTATGCCTGGTCGGCGGCCAGCCTCGCGTCGGGGGCGCGCGGTGCCTGACGGAGAGGGGAGAAGATGAGCGCCGAGGATCTCGAGAAGTACGAGACCGAGATGGAGCTCCAGCTCTACCGCGAGTACCGCGACGTGGTCGGGCTGTTCAGCCACGTCGTCGAGACCGAGCGGCGCTTCTACCTCACCAACCAGGTCGAGCTGAACGTCCGGACGGCGGAGAACGGTGAGGTGTTCTTCGAGGTCACCATGCAGGATGCCTGGGTGTGGGACATGTACCGCCCGGCCCGTTTCGTGAAGAACGTCCGCGTCGTGACGTTCAAGGACGTGAACGTCGAAGAGCTGGCCAAGAGCGACCTCCAGATCCCCGAGGAGAAGTAGCCCGGCCCGGGGTTATGGCCTCCGGCCTTCGGCAGCCGGGTTCCGGCTCGGCCTCTAACAGCCGCCTCTGACATTCCGCTGCCGGCTCTGCACAGCCTGTGCGCGCTGTCCGGGCTGTCCACAGCACGGCTTTCTGGCCTGCGGGCCCCGCCGTGCCTCCGGCAGTGTCGAGACCGGAGGTGGTGCGGATGAACGCCAGCGAGGCGCTGGGCAGGCAGGGCGAGCAACTAGCCGCCGAGCATCTGCGGCAGTCCGGGATGCGGATCCTGGACCGGAACTGGCGGTGCCAGGAGGGCGAGCTCGACATCGTGGCCGCCGACCGCCGGGCCCTGGTCGTGTGCGAGGTCAAGACCAGGTCCGATACCCGGTTCGGCACCCCGCTGGAGGCCATCAGCGCCCGTAAGCATGCCCGGCTCCGCCGGCTAGCGGTCCGCTGGGTGGCCGCGCACTGCCTGATCTTCGACGAGATCAGGATCGACATCGTCGGCGTGCTCCGGGTCGCGCCCGACGAGTTCAGCATCGAGCACGTGCGCGGGGTGGGCTAGATGGCCCTGGCCCGGACCCACGCCATGTCCCTGGTCGGGGTGCAGGGTCACCCGGTCGAGATCGAGGCCGACATCGAGAACGGCCTGGTCGCCCTGCTGCTGGTCGGACTGCCGGACACCGCGCTGCGCGAGGCGCGGGACCGGATCAGGGCGGCCATCGTGAACAGCGGCGAGACCTGGCTGCACCGGCGGATCACCGTCGGCCTGTCGCCCGCCAGCCTGCCCAAGCGAGGCTCAGCCTTCGACGTGGGCATCGCCATCGCCATCCTGGCCGCCGCGGGCGTGGTGCCCGCGGAGCGGCTGGCCGGGATGGTCTTCCTGGGCGAGCTGGGGCTGGACGGCCGGGTGCGGGCGGTGCCCGGCGTGCTCCCGGCCGCGGCCGCCGCCGCGACCGCCGGGTTCCAGCGCATCGCCGTGCCCCCGGAGAACGCGGCCGAGGCCGCGCTGATCCCGGAGCTCGAGGTGCTGTCCACCCCGACCCTCAGCGCCCTGCTGGCCTGGCTGCGCGGCCAGGAGCCGCCGCCCGGGGACGCGGCCTGGCTGGTGGACAAGGCGTGCCTGGCGGACAGCGAGGCCGCCGCTACGGCCGGGGCGGCGGCTGGCCCCGGAGCGGCATGCTTAGAGGCCGCCGGGGCGGCGGGGAGCAGGGGCCTTGACCTGGCCGACGTCATCGGCCAGCCCGTGGCCCGCCGGGCGGCCGAGATCTGCGCGGCCGGCGGCCATCACCTGCTGCTCCTCGGCCCGCCCGGCGTGGGCAAGACCATGCTGGCCGAGCGGTTACCCACGATCTTGCCCCGGCTGGAGCTGGCCGAGGCCCTGGAGGTCACCTCCATTCACTCCGTGGCCGGCCGCCTGCCGCCGCGCCAGCCGCTGATCGTCGAGCCGCCGTTCTGCGCGCCGCACCACACCGCCACCAAGGCCGCGATCGTCGGTGGCGGCAGCGGCATTATCCGGCCCGGCGCCGCCTCGCTGGCCCACCACGGCTGCCTGTTCCTGGACGAAGCGCCCGAATTTGACCGCGATGTCCTTGACGCGCTGCGTCAGCCCCTCGAGTCCGGCCAGGTCAGCATCGCCCGGTCCGGCCTGACCGCCACCTTCCCGTCCCGGTTCACGCTGATCCTGGCGGCCAACCCGTGCCCCTGCGCCCGGTCGTCCAGCGCCGGGTCCGCCTGCACCTGCACGCCGCTGGTCCGGCGTCGCTACCTGGCCCGGCTGTCCGGGCCGCTGCTGGACCGGGTGGACGTCAAGGTCGAGCTGCTCCCGGTCGGCCGGGCCGAGCTGCTCAGCGACCGCCAGCTGGCCGAGCCGAGTGCCGTCGTCGCCGTGCGGGTCGCCGAGGCCCGGCAGCGAGCCGTGCGCCGGCTCAGCGGCACCCGCTGGCGGCTGAACGCCCAGATCCCCGGCGCCGAGCTGCGCCGGTCCTTCCGGCCCGCGCCGGGGGCGCTGACCCCCGTGGAGCGGGCCATGGACCTCGGTGAGATCAGCGCTCGCGGCGTCGACCGGATCGTCCGGATGTCCTGGACGCTGGCCGACCTGGCCGGGGTGGATACTCCCGGCCAGGACGAGGTCGCGTACGCGCTCGGCCTGTGGCTGGGAGTGGGTCAGTGACCGGCCCCGACGAGCCGCAGCGCCGCGCGCTGGCCGCGCTGAGCTTCCTGGCCGACCCGGCCGACCGGGCGCTCGGCGCCCTGCTCAGGCACCGGACGGCCAGCGAGGTGCTGGCCGCCATCACCGAGGACGAGGCGGCGCGCCAGGTTATCCTGAGCGCCCGGCGGGAGGTGCCCGGCCTGGGCCGGGCCGTAGAGCGGTGGCGCAAGCGGGTGGCCCTGCTGCCGACCAAGGCCAAGCTCTCGGCGTGGGAGCGCGAGGGCCTGCGGCTGACATTTCCCGGTGATCCAGAATGGCCGACCCAGCTTGACGACCTCGGCGACGCCCGACCGCTGCTGCTGTGGGTGCGCGGCCGAGTCGACTTGCGCTACGCCTGCCTCAGCTCAGTGTCGGTGGTCGGCTCCCGCGCGGCGTCGCCCTACGGCCTGCACATCGGCGGCGAGCTCGCGGCCGCGCTGGCCGAGCGCGGCTACACCGTGGTCTCCGGCGGCGCGTTCGGCATCGACAGCGTCGCCCACCGCGGCGCGCTGGCCGCCGACGGCATCACGATCGCGGTCCTGGCCAGCGGCCTCAGCTACGCCTACCCGCGCGGCCATGACGAGCTGTTCGATGCCATCGCCGCGCAGGGCGCGCTGGTCAGCGAGTGCCCGCCGGACCGGACCCCGACCCGGCCCGGCTTCCTGATCCGCAACCGCCTCGTCGCCGCGCTGAGCCGGGGCACCGTCGTGGTCGAGGCCGCGCTGCGCAGCGGGGCGCTCAGCACGGCCAAGCACGCCCGCGAGCTGCACCGCCCGCTGATGGCCATGCCCGGCCGGGTTACCTCCGAGCAGTCCGCGGGCTGTCACGAGCTGATCAGGGAGTGGGCCGCGATGCTGGTCACCAGCGCCACCGACGTCATCGAGCACGTATCGCCCATCGGCACCGAGCTGACCGGGCCGCGCGTCGGCCCGGCCCTGCCCCGAGACCACCTCGACCCGGTGGCCACGGCGGTGCTGGAGGCCGTGCCGGTGCGCGGCGGCCGGGGCCCGGCCAGCATCGCGGTGCTGGCGGGCGTGGACCTGGACACGGCGCTGCGCTGCCTGGGCCTGCTCGCCGCCGCGGGCTTCATCAAGCGCACCGAGCAGGGCTGGCGAGCCAGGAAGGGCACGTGACCGCGCCGACGGCCTGCGGGGGCAAGGTCCGCGGGGGCAAGGTCCGGGGGGCAAGGTCCGCGGGGGCAATACGTCAGAAAGGAGCAGTGACACGCGCCACGCTGACGCGGCCGGGCCGCGCTGAGACCGACACTGGAAGGCATGCAGCCGCCGCGGACGGCCCGTCAGGCCGAGGACCCAGTCGGTGTAGCGCGGGATGGCCAGGACCAGCGCCAGGACCGGCTGCCGCCGGGCTGGAGCGGGCGCTGGCCGCGTTCGAGCGGCACCTGACCGCCGAGCGCGGGCTGTCGCCGCATACCGTGCGGGCCTACCTGGGCGACGTCGGCGGGCTGCTCGAGCACGCCGCCGAGGAAGGCTGCGCGGAGCCGGCCGACCTTGACATCCAGGTGCTGCGGGGCTGGCTCGGGGCGCAGCACCGGGCCGGGCAGGCCCGGACGTCGATCGCCCGGCGGGCGGCGGCGGCGCGTGCCTTCACGGCGTTCGCCTACGCGCGGGGCTGGCTCGACAGCGATCCGGGCCGCCAGCTCGGCACGCCTAAGACGGGCCGGCATCTGCCCGAGGTCCTGAACCATCAGCAGATGACCGCGGTCCTAGTGGCTCGCCCGCCCACGGGCACCGCACGCGCCGACACGGCTCCCCCCGAGGCGACTCCCGCCGAGACGGCACCCCCCGAGACGGCTCCCGCCGAGACAGCAGCCCCCGAGGCACCGGCGGCCTCGTCCGCCGACCACGCCATCGAACTGCGCGACACGGCGATCCTGGAGCTGCTGTACGCCTGCGCCATCCGGGTCAGCGAGCTGTGCGGCCTGGACCTGGGGGACCTGGACGAGTCGCGGCACACCATCCGGGTCCTGGGCAAGCGCAGCCGCGAACGAACGGTCCCGGTCGGCATCCCGGCCGTACGCGCGGTCCGGGCCTGGCTGGCCGAGGGCCGCCCCTGGCTGGCCGGCGAGCGGTCGGGGCGGGCCGTGTTCCTGGGCGCGCGCGGCGGCCGCATCGACCCCCGGACGGCCCGGCGGGTGGTGCACGAGCGGATCGCGGCGGCCGGGTCGGTGCCGGACACGGGCCCGCACGGGCTACGGCACACGGCCGCCACCCACCTGCTGGAGGGCGGGGCGGACCTGCGCAGCGTGCAGGAGATGCTGGGCCACGCCTCGCTGGCCACCACGCAGATCTACACCCACGTCAGCGTGGAACGGCTGCTGGCGGCCTACCGCCAGGCTCACCCCCGCGCCTGACTGACCCGGCCCCGGACCAACCTGCAGGCGGCTTTCAGCGGCCGTGCCGGGGCCCGCCCGGGCATGTAGACTGATTCCACGGCCATCGAAGGTCCGTGCGCGCATGCGCGCGTTCTGGCTGATGACCGAATTCGCGCGCCCGCTTGCCGCGCTGGATGCCCGCGCTGGCTCCACGCGGAACGCTGCTCACCGGTCTGCGGGACCTAGTCCCGCCGCGAGAGCGTACGGGCGCCAGGCAGCAACCGGAGGCGCCCAGGCCAGCGTGCCAGGCGCCGTGAGAGGAAGGGGACACCGGCATGGCTCCGGTCGTCACCATGCGTCAGCTCCTGGAGAGCGGAGTTCACTTCGGCCACCAGACTCGGCGGTGGAACCCGAAGATGAAGCGCTTCATCCTGACGGAGCGCAACGGCATCTACATCATCGACCTTCAGCAGTCGCTCGAGTTCATCGACCGCGCCTACGAGTTCATCAGGGAGACGGTCGCGCACGGCGGCTCGGTCCTGTACGTGGGCACCAAGAAGCAGGCCCAGGAGGCCATCGCCGAGCAGGCGCGCCGGGTGGGCATGCCGTTCGTGAACCAGCGCTGGCTGGGCGGGATGCTGACCAACTTCAGCACGGTCTACAAGCGGCTCCAGCGGCTCAAGGAGCTGGAGGAGATCGACTTCGACGACGTGGCTGGCTCCACCCTGACCAAGAAGGAACTGCTGCACCTGCGCCGGGAGCGGGAGAAGCTGGACCGCTCGCTGGGCGGGATCAGGGACATGGCCCGGGTGCCGAGCGCGATCTGGGTGGTGGACACCAAGAAGGAGCACATCGCCGTCAGCGAGGCCCGCAAGCTGGGCATCCCGGTGATCGCGATCCTGGACACCAACTGCGACCCGGACGAGGTCTCGTACCCGATCCCGGGGAATGACGACGCGATCCGCAGCGTTGCGCTCCTCACGCGAGTGGTGGCCGACGCGGTGGCCGACGGCCTGATCGCCAGGGCCGGCGCGGCGGCGGGCGAGGAGAAGCCCGCGGCGCCGGGCGCGGACGGGCAGCTCGGAGCGGCTGAGCCGCTGGCCGAGTGGGAGCGCGAGCTGCTGCTCGAGGGCAAGGCCGAGGGCGCGCAGGCCAACGGCACCGCCCAGGCCGCCAGCACCGCCGAGGCCAGCCCTGCCGCGGAGGCCAACGGCACCGCCGAGGCCAGCGCGACCGCCGAGGCCAGCGCGACCGCCGAGGCCAGCGCCCCGGTGGCACCGCCGGAGCCGGCCGCGGACGACGCGGGCACGCACCCCCGGCCGGGCAGCGCCGAGGCGGAGTCCTCGGACCCGCTGGCCGCCGAGCCGGACGCCATCGACCCGCAGGACGAACTGCCCACCGACGAAGTGCCCGCCGACGCCGACGAGCAGCCGGCCGACGAGGCGCCGGCCGACGAGCAGCCGTCCGACCCGCAGCCGTCGGCCAGCGCCGACGCCTGACCGCCGGGCCCCCCGGCGGCTCGCGGCTCGCCGGGGGCGGCGTCAGGCTCGGGCCACGGCCGGCCTGAGACAACTGATAACGAGAGATGGAGACATGGCGAACTACACCGCCGCGGATGTGAAGCGGCTCCGCGAGCAGACCGGCGCCGGCATGATGGACTGCAAGAACGCCCTGGTCGAGGCAGACGGCAACTATGACGCCGCCGTGGAGGCGCTGCGCATCAAGGGCGCCAAGGACGTGACCAAGCGGGCGCAGCGCACGGCTGGCCAGGGCCTGGTCACCGCGGTCCTGGAGGGCACCAGCGCGGGCGTGCTGCTCGAGCTGAACTGCGAGACGGACTTCGTCGCCAAGACGGACCTGTTCCAGGAGATCGCCGGGGACATCGCCAAGGCCGCGCTGGCGGCCGGTTCCGATGACCGGCTCGCGGTGCTGGGCCTGGAGGTCCGCCCTGGCCACTCGGCGCAGGAGCTGATCGACGAGGCCGGCGCCACGCTGAAGGAGAAGCTGGAGCTGGGCCGGTTCGCCCGGTTCGAGGGCGGCTTCGTCACCAGCTACCTGCACAAGTCCGACCCGGGCCTGCCGCCGACGCTGGGCGTGCTGGTCCAGCTGGACGGGGCCGGGGAGCAGATCGGCCTGGACATCGCCCACCAGGTGGCGGCGATGCGCCCGCAGTACGTGACCCGCGACGACGTGCCGGAGGACGTGCTGGCCAGCGAGCGCCGGATCGCGGAGCAGGTCACCCGCGAGGAGGGCAAGCCGGAGCAGGCCATCCCGAAGATCGTGGACGGCCGGGTCAACGCCTTCGTCAAGGACATCGCGCTGGTCGAGCAGGCCTCGGTGCGCGAGCCCAAGAAGACTGTCAAGCAGCTGCTGACCGAGCGGGGCGCCACGGTCCGCGCCTTCGCGCGGTTCCAGATCGGCCAGGCCGGTTGAGGCTGGCCGAAGACGGCTCTGCCGCCGCGAGCGGGCGGGTCCCTGAACCCGAGTTTGAGGCTCGTCAGGGTCCCCCTGCTCGCGACGTCCACCCCAGCTGGCGGCGGGTGGTGCTGAAGCTCTCCGGCGAGGCGTTCGCCGGCGACGAGTCGCTCGGCATCGACCCCGAGGTGGTCATCCACCTGGCGCGGGAGATCACCGCCGCCGCCCGCGAGGGCATCGAGGTGGCCGTGGTGGTCGGCGGCGGGAACATGTTCCGCGGCGCGGTCCTGTCCAAGAGCGGCATCGACCGCTCGCGGGCGGATTACATGGGCATGCTCGGCACGGTGATCAACTGCCTGGCGCTCCAGGACGTCCTGGAGAAGGCGGGCGTGGAGACGCGGGTCCAGACCGCGATCACGATGGGCCAGGTCGCGGAGCCCTACATCCCGCGGCGCGCCATCCGGCACCTGGAGAAGGGCCGCGTGGTCATCTTCGGGGCCGGCCTGGGCGCGCCGTTCTTCTCCACCGATACCTGCGCCGCGCAGCGCGCCCTGGAGATCGGGGCGCAGGCGGTACTCAAGGGCACCCAGGTCGACGGGGTCTACGACGCCGACCCGCGGACGATGCCGGAGGCGATTCGCTTCCACCACCTGGACTACGCGGAGGTGCTCCGCCGGGAACTGCGGTTCATGGACGCCACCGCGGTCAGCCTGTGCATGGACAACGACCTGCCGATCGTGGTCTTTGACCTGATGGGCGAGGGAAACGTGGTGCGCGCCGTGCGCGGAGAGCGGATCGGCACGCTGGTCAGCCGGTACGGGCGCTGATGACCGTGCGCGCGCTGGGGGACAATACATGGCAGTGCCGGGCTGCGTGGGCGCACCATGGAAAGATGCGGGACCGCCAGGCCGGTGCCCGCCCGGACCCTAGGAATGCACGGGAGTCGCTGTGATTGACGACACGCTCCTCGAGGCCGAGGAGAAGATGGACAAGGCCGTGACGGTAGCCAAGGAGGATTTCAACGGCATCCGTACCGGCCGCGCGCATCCGGCGATGTTCAACAGGATCACGGCTGAGTACTACGGGACGCAGACGCCGGTGAACCAGCTGGCCTCGTTCACGATGCCCGAGCCGCGGATGATCATCGTTTCGCCGTACGACAAGTCGTCGATGGCCGCGATCGAGAAGGCGATCAGGAACAGCGACCTGGGCGTGAACCCGTCTAACGACGGGGTCATCATCCGGGTGGTGTTCCCCGATCTGTCCGAGGAACGCCGCCGGGAGTACATCAAGGTGGCCAGGACCAAGGCCGAGGACAGCCGGATCTCGATCCGCAACATCCGCCGCCACGCCAAGGACTCGATCGACAAGCTGGTCAAGAACGGTGAGGCGGGCGAGGATGACGGCCACCGCGCCGAGCGTGAGCTCGAAGAGCTGACCCACGGCTACGTGAGCCAGGTGGACGAGTTGCTCAAGCACAAGGAAGCCGAGCTCCTCGAGGTCTAATTGCACCTCAGACACGATGCGTCCGGACCTGCCGAAGAGGTAACCGAGCCTCCGCCGGCCCCGGCGCGGACCAGGACCGGGCGCAACCTGCCGGTCGCCATCGGCGTGGGCGTCCTGCTGGGCGGCCTCGCGGTGCTGACGCTGTTCACCGTGAAGGCCACGTTCCTGCTCTACGTCGGCGCGATCGTGGCGGCGGCACTGTGGGAGCTGAGCCGGGCGCTCGGCTCGCGGGGCATCTACCTGCCGCTGATCCCGGTCGTCGCCGGCGGCGCGGCCATGGTCACGCTGGCCTACTGGGTCGGGGTACGGGACTCGCTGGCCGCGTTCGCGGTGACGTTCGTGGTGCTGCTGGCCTGGCGGCTGCGCGGCGAGGCCTCCGGCTACCTGCGCGACGTCACGGCCAGCGTCTTCGCGCTGGTCTACATGCCGCTGGCGGCGGTGTTCGTGGCGCTCATGCTGGCCCGGCCGGACGGCGACCGCCGGGCGCTGCTGTTCCTGATCCTGACCGTGTGCAGCGACGTCGGCGGCTACTTCGCGGGCATCGGCTTCGGCAAGCACCTGATGGCGCCGGCCATCAGCCCCAAGAAGACCTGGGAGGGGCTGGCCGGCTCGGCCGTGGCCTGCCTGGCCGCCGGGGCGATCGGCCTGCCCGGTCTGCTGCACGGCCAGGTCTGGCAGGGCCTGCTGCTGGGTGCCGCCGCGCTCGCCATCGCCACCCTGGGCGACCTGGTCGAGTCAATGATCAAGCGCGATCTCCAGGTCAAGGACATGGGCTCGCTGCTGCCCGGCCACGGCGGCGTGCTGGACCGGATCGACGCCCTGCTGCTCATGGCGCCGGTGGTCTGGCTGCTGCTGGCCGTCTTCATCCCCAACGGCCACGCGGTCTAGGGCAACCGCCCCGACCCTCTTACTCGCTGACCCAGCTGCGGCGCTGCGCCGCCAGGTGGGTGATCAGGCTGGCCGAGCCGCGATTGGCGGCCAGCAGCCGCTCCCGCTCGCTGACCGGGACGATCCACAGCCAGCGCACCGGCCCGCCGCCCATGCTGAACCCGTCCAGCACCGGGACGTCGGGCCCGATGAGCTGGCCGGGGTCGTCCAGCAGCAGGATGGCCGCGTTGCCGCCGCCCAGCGGGAACGTGCTCGGCTCGTGGTACCAGGGGATGCTGTGCCCGGCCCCGAGCCAGGTCACCTCGCGCCACGGATACTGGGCCAGCCACAGGAAGATCCGCGCCGCCTCGGCGCTGGGCATCGTGGTGGCCAGGGCCAGCTCGATCCGCGGCGGCCCGGCGCCGTCCCCGGCCTGCTCGATGACCGGCATCCGCTGCGCGCTCATCCCGACGGTGGACAGCACGGTGTAGGGGCGCTGCGGGGTGGACGGCCGCTCGGACACCCCGACCAGGGGTTGCTTGCCGCCGCTGACGTCCCAGTACTTGCCGCCCGGTCCGAGCCGGCTGAGCAAGTGGCCGAAGACGGCCTGCCGGAACGAAGCCCAGTTATTGGGGTCGGTCCGCCACCGCCAGAACCGCTCGGCCTCGCTCAGTCGCGGCCCGAGGCCCTCCATGGCCTGGTCCAGGGACCACCCGAACGGGGTCTGGCCGATGATGTCGCGGGCGTAACCGGGCATGCCCGTGGCCATGTCCGACCAGCCGGGGATGATGGCCAGCGGCTGGTCGTGCTCCAGGATGGCCACGCCGTCGCCCTCCTCCAGCCAGACCGCGCGCAGCGACTCCGGGTCCAGCGGCGCGCTGCCCGGCGGGAGCTTGGTGTGGCCGGCGGGCATCTGCGGCGGCTGCCCGGCGCTGAGTCCGGCCAGGTCAGCGACCTCGGGAGCGGGCCCGTGATTGGCGATCCAGGTCGCCGCGATGGCGCCCTCGGCGTCATGCATGTAGGCCGCGGTGGTCGTTCCGTCGTACTCCACCACCACCCGGCGGCTGCCGTACGGGCTGTCGCTGTCGAGCAGCGTCTCAGGCCGGCCAGGCCCGGCGGATATCCTGGCTTGACTGGCCCCTCTGCGCAGCGTCGGCATACTACGGAAATCTACAGACTCCGGCCTGGTCATTGCGGACATGCGTGGAAGATCATCGGCTAGTTTGCCGCATTGTCACCAAGGTCACAGCGCCGAACGAGCCGTCACGAGTCTGCGAACGGCTCGCCAACGAGAGGAAAAGGTTCACTAGTGGCCATAACAAGGGGTGGGCCCGTGCCGCCCCCTGATGCCGCTGCTCAGCCCGTGGCGCTGGTGCTGGACACCTCGCCCGGCGCCGGTCGGCGCGGTCGCGCTCGCCCGCCTCGCCACCTTGCTGACCTGGACTCTCAGGGCCGCCGCGCGGCGGTGACCGAGCTCGGCCAGCCCGGTTTCCGGGCCGACCAGCTGTCCCGGCACTACTTCGGCCGGCTGACCGACGACCCCAGCCTGATGACCGACCTGCCCGCCGCCCAGCGCGCCGAGCTGGGCGCCGCCTTGCTGCCCCGGCTGCTGACCGCCGAGCGCGAGCTGACCTGCGACCAGGGCACCACCCGCAAGACGCTGTGGCGCACGTTCGACGGCGCCTTCGTGGAGTCGGTGCTGATGCGCTACCCCGACCGGATCACCATGTGCGTCTCGTCCCAGGCCGGCTGCGGCATGGCCTGCCCGTTCTGCGCCACCGGCCAGGCCGGGCTGACCCGCAACCTGTCCACGGCCGAGATCGTGTCCCAGGTCTTCTCCGGTGCCGCCGACCTGGCCAGCGGCCGGGTGCCCGGCGGGCCCGGCCGGGTGTCCAACGTGGTGTTCATGGGCATGGGCGAGCCGCTGGCCAACTACGCCAGCGTGCTGGGCGCGGTACGCCGCATCACCGACCCCGCCCCCGACGGCCTGGGCATCTCCCAGCGGTCCGTGACCGTGTCCACCGTCGGCCTGGTGCCCGCGATCCGGCGCCTGGCCGACGAGAAGCTGTCCGTCCGGCTCGCGGTGTCCCTGCACGCCCCCGACGACGAGCTGCGCGACGAGCTGGTCCCGGTGAACCAGCGCTGGAAGGTAGCCGAGGTGCTCGACGCGGCCTGGGACTACGCCGCCGCGACCGGCCGCCGGGTGTCCATCGAGTACGCCATGATCCGGGACGTCAACGACCAGGCCTGGCGGGCCGAGGCCCTGGCCGACCTCCTGGCCGGGCGGCTCGTGCACGTCAACCTGATCCCGCTCAACCCGACTCCCGGCTCGCGCTGGACCGCGTCGGATCCCGACGTGGCCCGCGAGTTCACCGAGCGGATCGCCGCCCGCGGCGTGCCGGTGACGGTGCGCGACACCCGCGGGACCGAGATCGACGGTGCCTGCGGCCAGCTCGCGGGGACCCAGGCCCGGGCCCAGGCCGGCGCCCAGGCTGGGGCCCAGGCCGGCGGCAGCTAAGGCGCTCCGGCGCCGCAGCGGGTAGCGTTGTCGGCCATGTCCTGGAGGCAGGAGCTTGGCCGGCGCCGCCGGGCGGCCGTCGCGGAGCTGATCCAGCGCGCCTGGCGCTATGCCGAGCAGGCCGCGCCCATCACCGCGCAGACCGCCGCCGGCCGCCGGTTCGCCGCGTTCGGGGCCGGGTCGCTGATCGCGTTCCCGGCTGGCTCGATCTACGGCGAGCGCTGGATCGAGGTCGGCAGCGGCAGCATGTTCGCGGCCAACGTCACCCTGTGCGCCGGCATGGCCCCCGGCCATGACCTCGGGCCGTCGCCGGTGCTGCGCGTGGGGGACCGCTGCGTGATCGGCCGGGGCAGCCACATCGTCGCCCACCACCGCCTGGAGATCGGCGACGACGTATACACCGGCCCCTACGTCTACATCACCGACCAGAACCACAGCTACAGCGATCCCGACGCCCCCATCGGGGCCCAGTGGCCGGTCAACAGCGCGGTCAGCATCGGCTCGGGTTCGTGGCTGGGCACGGGCGCGATCATCCTGCCCGGCGCGGTCATCGGCCGGAACGTGGTCGTGGCGGCCGGCGCCGTGGTGCGCGGCAAGATCCCCGACCGCTGCGTGGTGGCCGGCGTCCCGGCCCGCGTGGTCCGCGAGCACATCCCCGGCGTCGGCTGGACCCAGGCCCGAGATCTGGCCGATGAGGCCCTGGCCAGCCTCAGCCCCCCATCGACGCCGCCAGTGCCCCCGGAGGCCCCGCCGGCGCCGACCCCACCGGCGACGTCGATGTCTGCTCCGTGGGCGCCACCCGTTCTGCCCCGCCGACGACCCCGCCGACGCCGGCGCCACCCGTTTCTGCTCCGCCGACCCCGCCGACCCCGTCCGCCTCACCAGCCCCATAGGTCGCCCCCAGCACCGATAGAAAGTCCGGGCGATCATGAACAGGACTGGCGCCAGGCTCGGTCCGCGAGATGGCAACGATGCCCGCACATCCAGACGGCGCCGGCGAGCGGTGGGTAGCAGCCTTCGAGGACGGCTAGCTGGCGCGGGCGGGCCTGCGCTGACCGGCCCGGCGAGGCTCGGCCCGGGGTTGGTCAGCTGAGCGGAGGCTGGCCCGGCGGGAGTCCGCCGAGTTCGAGCCGGCCGGGCGGGAGTCCGCCGAGCGTGGCGCTGCCGGGCGGGAGTCCGCCGAGCGTGGCGCTGCCGGGCGGGAGTCCGCCGGGCGGGAGTCCGCCGGGTGTGAAGCTGCCGGGCGTGGGGCCGCCGGGCGGGAGTCCGCCGGGCGGCGGGGGTTCGTGCCGCGACCGCCGGAGAGCTGGGGGACGAACTTCTCGCCGTGCAGGGCCCGGCCCACCAGGTCGACCGCGTGCGCCGTGGCGACTAGGCGGCGGCCCTCGCTCTGGTAGGCGTCGAGCACCGCGGCCACGCCACCGGGAGGCAGGTCGGGGCCCAGTTCGGCCCGCGCCGTGCGGTAGCCCTGCCGGGCCCCGGCCACGCACGCGGCCACGTGATGGCGGGCCAGCGCGGCCAGCGCGAGCGGGTGGCGCAGCAGCACCCCGTGCAGCCGGTAGTCGGGCGGGACGACGTCGAGCAGCCAGGTGACCGCGGTGTGCTCGAATCCCTCGCTATCGGGAGGATGAACCCCCGCAGGCCATCCCGAGGGTAGATAAGCTGCCATTACCCGGAGCATACCTCGTCTCGAACAGAGATTCTAGATACCAACTCTAGCTGCTGGGTCCGACGAAAGGGAGCGGCATGGGCGGACGGTGGCGGCCCGCGCGGACGGGTCGGGCGTGGCGGGCGGGAGCGACGGCCGGGCTGGTGGCCCTGGCGCTGCTCGGCACCGGGCTGGCCGGGACCGCGCAGGCGGCTTACCCGGGCCAGGACGGCCTGATCGCGTTCGTGCGCGGCGGCAACATCTACCGCATCGCGACCGACGGGTCCGGGCTGACCCGGCTGACCAGCGACGGACACGACTCGGGGCCGCGCTGGTCGCCGGACGGGCAGCAGATCGCCTACCTGGACCGGGGCAACCTGTGGATCATGTCGGCCAGCGGCCATGACAAGACGCGGATCACCCGCGCCGCGCCGCAGTACACCGACGCCCGGCCGTCCTGGTCGCCCAACGGCCGTTACCTGGCCTTCGTGAAGACCCGGCACGGCCAGCAGTTCGGCTACCTGACCCGGTTCAGCACGGTCACCCACGGCTTCGCGACGTTCAGCGTGCCCTACCACTCCGAGGCGCCGACGGTCCGGCAGGTCAAGGTCACCGCGCGGCCCGCCCCGGTGGCCTGGGGCTGGGCGGCCACCGGCAGCCAGTTCGGCTCGTTCATCTTGTTCGAGGGCACCGGCCGCCCGTTCTGCCGGGCGCACTACTTCTGCCTGGACGCCTACGGGCGGCCGCATCAGGATCAGTACAAGAACGGGTTCCCCAGCGCGGAGTGGCAGACCAGGAAACCGGTCCGGATGACGGACCCGGACTGGTTCCCTGACCAGCCGCAGTTCGACACCGACGTGCTCACGAGCCAGGAGCACTGCTCGGGTGTCACCTGCACCAACTCGGGGATTCACCTGCAGGTTCTCGGGTCCCTGATCGTGCCAGGGGCCTATGAGGCGGTCTACTCACCGGTCGGCCGGAACATCGCCTACGTCAGGAACGTGCGCGGCCGGCCTGAGATCTACGTCGGGTTTAACGCCAGTTCGCCGGACGGAGTGCTGCTGACGGCTGGCAGCCAGCCGGACTGGCAGCCGCTGCCGCAGCGTTAGCGGCCCCCGGCCAAGGCATGGCCACCGGGCGGGAGCCCAGCAGGCCGGACCGGCGGACGTCGGCGCGGCGCGCGCGCCGCGCGCGGCGTGCCTGGCGGGCACGCCGCGACGCGGCAGCACTGGCGAGCATGTCCTGCCGCTGAGCGGCAGCGACTGCGGAGACGAGGCTCGCGTTCATGACTTCCTCCTGGTCTGTCGGCCCGCGGGCGCGGCCCGACATCATTCAGGTTCGTCGTAAGACCCCCCGGCCCACATCGGGAAGACGACCTATCTATGACCACCCCCGGGCTTAGGCCGCCTTAGATCGCCTTAGAGGCCTCCTGACCTGCGCGGACGGGGCGGGGCCCAGGGCGTCCGATCCGCCCCTGCGGGCCGAATAGACTAGTAGCCAGGCCGCACTGCCTTGGCCTTCCCCTTCTGCATTCCGGAGTCTGTTCGCATGCCTGCTCCTACTGTCCAGCTGGCGACGCGCGATGACCTGCGCAACGTCGCGATCGTCGCGCATGTCGACCACGGCAAGACCACCCTGGTTGACGCGATGCTGTGGCAGTCCGGCGCGTTCCGGGTCGGTGCCCAGGTGACCGACCGCGTGATGGACTCCGGCGACCTGGAGCGGGAGAAGGGCATCACCATCCTGGCCAAGAACACCGCGGTCCAGCACGGGGGCATGACCATCAACATCGTGGACACCCCCGGCCACGCCGACTTCGGCGGCGAGGTGGAGCGCGGGCTGTCCATGGTGGACGGGGTCGTGCTGCTGGTCGACGCCAGCGAGGGCCCGCTGCCGCAGACCCGGTTCGTGCTGCGCAAGACGCTCGAGGCCGCCCTGCCGGTGATCCTGGTCATTAACAAGGTGGACCGCCCGGATGCCCGGATCGCCGAGGTGGTGGACGCCTGCTACGAGCTGTTCATCGACCTGGACGCCTCCGAGGAGCAGATCGAGTTCCCGATCGTCTACGCCTCGGCCCGGGCCGGGCGGGCGTCGCTGAACCGTCCCGAGGACGGCGCGCTGCCCGACTCGGAGAACCTGGAGCCGCTGTTCGAGGTGATCCGCAATAGCGTGCCCGCTCCGGCCTATGACCCGCTGGCACCGCTGCGGGCGCAGGTCACCAACCTGGACGCGTCCTCCTACCTGGGCCGCATCGCGCTGTGCCGGGTGTTCAGCGGCGAGATCAACAAGGGCCAGCAGGCCGCCTGGTGCCGCCGCGACGGCACCATCCAGCGGGTCAAGATCACCGAGCTGTTCCGGACCGAGGCCCTGGACCGGGTGCCCGCGCAGAAGGCCGGCCCGGGCGACATCATCGCTGTGGCGGGCATCGCCGACATCATGATCGGCGAGACGCTGGCCGACCCGGAGGACCCGCGCCCGCTGCCGCTGATCACGGTGGACGAGCCGGCCATCTCGATGACCATCGGGGTGAACACCTCGCCGCTGGTCGGCCAGGAGAAGGGCACCAAGGTCACCGCGCGGATGGTCAAGGACCGGCTGGACCGCGAGCTGGTCGGCAACGTCTCGCTGGCCGTGCTGCCCACCGAGCGCCCGGACACCTGGGAGGTCCAGGGTCGCGGCGAGCTGGCCCTGGCCATCCTGGTCGAGACGATGCGCCGCGAGGGCTACGAGCTGACCGTGGGCCGCCCGAACGTGGTCACCAGGGAGATCGGCGGGCGGCTGCACGAGCCGGTGGAGCGGCTGACGGTGGACTGCCCGGAGGAGTACCTGGGCACGGTCACCTCGCTGCTGGCGGTGCGCAAGGGCCGGATGGAGAACATGACCAACCACGGCACGGGCTGGGTCCGGCTGGACTTCACCGTGCCGTCGCGGGGGCTGATCGGCTTCCGCACCCAGTTCCTGACCGAGACCAGGGGCACCGGGATCGCGCACCACGTGTTCGAGGGCTTCGAGCCGTGGTCGGGCGAGATGCGGGCCCGGCCGACCGGCTCGCTGGTCGCCGACCGGACCGGGGTGGTCACCGCCTACGCGATGTTCGCCCTGCAGGAGCGGGGCACGCTGTTCGTGGAGCCGGGCAGCCCGGTCTACGAGGGCATGATCGTCGGCGAGAACTCGCGCTCGGACGACATGGACGTGAACATCGCCAAGGAGAAGAAGCTCACCAACGTCCGCCAGTCCACGGGCGAGGAGCTGGAGCGGCTGATCCCGCCCCGGCTGCTCAGCCTGGAGCAGGCGCTGGAGTACTGCGCCACCGACGAGTGCGCCGAGGTCACCCCGGCGGCCGTGCGGCTGCGCAAGGTGGTGCTGGACGCCAAGGAGCGGGGTCGCGAGCGGGGCCGGCGCTCACGCGGCGAGCGGCCCAGCTCTAGCTGAACCTGCGCCTACTTGATCCTGCGCCTACTTGATAAAGCCAAGGTAGATCGCGCAGGCCAGCCCGGCCACCACGCAGTAGATCGCGAACGGGGTCAGCGTGCGGGTCTGGAAGTAGCGCACCAGGAACCGGACCGACACGTAGGCGCCGATGCCGGACAGGATGCTCCCGGCCAGGATCTGGCCGTAGATGCCGTGGCCGTAGTGGATCAGGTCGCCGACCTTCAGCGCGCCGGCCGCGAAGATGACCGGCGTGGCGAGCAGGAACGCGAACCGGGCCGCGTCCTCGCGGGACAGCCCGCGGAACATGCCGGTGACCATGGTGACGCCGTCCCGGCTGATGCCCGCCAGCAGGGCCAGCACCTGCGCGGCGCCGATGATCGTGCCCTGGAGGTAGCCCATGGCCACCAGCCGCTGGTCGGACTCGGCGCCGGCGGCGATCTCCTGCTGGCGCACGGCCCGGTGACCCGAGGCGTGCGCGGCCGCGGGCCGGGGCCCGGTCCCGCCGTGCCCGGCGGTCGCGCCGACCAGCTCACGCTCCTCACGCTCCTGCGCGATCTCCTCGTCGGCCTGGCGGGACTTGCGGGTCCGGAACCGCTCCCCGGCGTACAGGATGATGCCGTTGATGATCAGGAAGATGGCGGCCCGGACCGGCTTGGCGAAGATGACCCGGAACTCGTGCTCGGCGAACAGCCCGACCACGCCCACCGGGATCGTGGCCAGGATGATCATCCAGGCCAGCTTCTGGTCCACCGTGGTGACATCGCGGTCGCGGATCGAGCTGATGAAGCCCCGGAAGATGCGGACCCAGTCTTTCCAGAAGTAGATCAGCAGCGCGATCGCCGTGGCCACGTGCAGGCCGACGATGAACGCCAGGTATGGCGACTGGGCCGCGGACACGCTGAGGTCGTTCGCCCAGCTGCCGCCGATCACCGCCGGGAGCAGCACGTTGTGCCCGAGGCTGGACACCGGGAACAGCTCCGTGACACCCTGGATCAGGCCGACGATCATGGCCTCCGGGTAGGTCATGTGCGGCATCATGACCGGCTCCCGGGGGTTTGAGCTGCGGAAATAAGGGCGAGGGCGCCGAGATGTAGCGCCTCATCGTGCGTAACTGCCAACGTCTGATGTCCCTGCGATGTTCGGGCGAACGAACGCGGACCAGCCCAGAATGCGGCCCGCACCGGCGGGACCACGCTAGCAGAACCGCAGCTGTTCTCCGGCCCATAGGAGAGCCCGCCCAGCCCCGAGCCGAGACGCGGTGCACACCCCCGCGTCACATCGGCGCGCGACAATGCCCGGATGGCTGCGGGTCGGACAGCGGGCGCCCCTGAGCCCTACGCGGGCTGGCGCGGGCACGTGATCGTATGCGGGTTGCATGGCGTCGGGCTGAGCATCGTGGAGGAGCTGAACCTGTCGGGCGTCCCGGCGGTCGTCGTGGACGACGACCCGGACCTGCGGCTGGCTCGCACCCTGCTGGGCTGGGGCGTGCCGCATATCCCGGCCAGCCCGCGCAGCCCGGAGACGCTGGCCGAGGCCGGGCTGGCGGGCGCGGCGGCGGTCATCTGCGCCCTGGAGCACGACCTGGCCACGCTGGAGACCGCGCTGCTGGCCCGCGAGCTGCGGGCCGACGTGCGGGTCATCGTCCAGCTCGGCAACCCGGCCGTGGGCCGGGCCCTGACTGGCATCGCGATCTCGGTCCTGGACGTGGCCGGCCTGTCCGCGCCGTCCATCGTCGAGGCCTGCCTGCGCACCCCGCAGGAGATCAGGCTGGCCGGCCGGAGCTTCTGCGCGGCCCGGACCGTGGCCCGCCGGGCGGGCAGCCTGCGCGAGGAGTACGGGGCGCTGGCCCCGGTCGCGGTCCAGCCCGCGGACGGCGGCGAGGTCGTGGTCTGCCCGGGCCGCGACCAGCGGGTAAGCCCGGGAGACGAGGTGACGCTGTTCGGCACCGCGGACGAACTGCGGGCCGCGGGCGTGACCGGCCGGGACGGCCGCGCCGAGGACGACGGCGTCCGGCCCGGGCGGCGGGCTCGCTACCTGCGGCTGATGGCGGCCGCGCTGGCCCAGGCCGCGGACCGCCGGCTGGCGGTGGCGCTGAGCGCGCTGTTCGCGGTCCTGCTGACCTCCACCCTCGTGCTGCGGCTGGCCTACCATCTGCCCGGCTACCGCCGGTTCCCGCTGCTCGACGCGGCCTACTTCACCGTCGAGACAGTCACCACCGTCGGCTACGGCGACTTCTCGTTCCGGCACCAGTCACCCTGGCTGATGGCGGCGGCCATCGCGCTCATGCTGGCGGGCGCGCTGTTCGTGGCGGTGTTCTTCGCGCTGCTGACCAACGCGCTGGTCTCCCGGCGCATCGAGGAGTCGCTGGGCCGGCGGCGGTTCACCGGGCTGAGCGATCACGTCCTGGTCATCGGCCTGGGCGCGATCGGGATGACGGTGGTGCAGCGGCTCGTCGCCCAGGGCGCCGACGTGGTCGTGGTGGAGCAGAGCGAGGCCAACCGGCACCTGGCCCAGCTGCGCGGCCTGGGCGTGCCGGTGCTGATCGCCGACGGCACCCAGCCGCAGACGCTGGCCTCGGTGAGCCTGGCCAGCGCGGCCGCCGTGGCCATCCTGACCAGCGACGACCTGGCCAACCTGGAGACCGGCCTGGCCGTGCGCGACCAGCTCGGGGCTCGCTGGCCGACTACCCCGGTGGTGCTGCGGATGTTCGACCCGCAGCTGGCCCGGACGGTCCGCTCGAGCTTCGGGTTCGGGTTCGTGCGGTCCACGGCGGCGCTGGCCGCGCCGTGGTTCGTGGGCGCGGCGCTGGGCCTGGAGGTGCTGAGCACCTTCTACGCCGGGGACGAGCCGCTGCTGGTGGCCCGGCTCACGGTCACCGCCGACGGCGGGCTGGCCGGGCTGGCCATGAGTGACCTGGCCGCCCGGACCCGGGTGCTGGCCATCAGCCGGTCCAGTGACGACGGCTACCTGGAGTACCCGCCGCGGCGCGGCACCCGGTTCCGCGCCGGGGACCGGGCCTACCTGATCGGCCCCTACGAGGAGCTGCTGGCCGTGCTGCGCCGGGACCGGCCCGCGCCAGGGGCGTCAGACCAGGCCCGGCCCAGTGGCCAGCCCGGAGCCTAAGACGACTTCGTGCCCGGTATCGCCGGGGTACCGGTGTTGCGGGGCCGGCGGCCGATCTTGTCGCCCAGCCAGACCAGCGGGTCGTACTTGCGGCCCGCCACCCGCTCCTTCATCGGGATCAGCGCGTTGTCGGTGATCTTGATGCCCTCGGGGCAGACCTCCGTGCAGCACTTGGTGATGTTGCAGTAGCCGAGCCCGAAGTCGTCCTGGGCGATGTTGCGCCGGTCGGCCTCGTCGGCCGGGTGCATCTCCAGCTCCGCCACCCGCATGAGGAACCTCGGCCCGGCGAACGGCCGCTCGTTCTCCGGGTGGTCCCGGATGACGTGGCAGGTGTCCTGGCACAGGAAGCACTCGATGCACTTGCGGAACTCCTGCGACCGGCTGACGTCCACCTGCTGCATCCGGAACTCACCGAGCTTGGTCGCCGGGTCCGGGGTGAAGGAGGGCACCTCACGCGCCTTCTCGTAGTTGAACGACACGTCGGTGACCAGGTCCCTGATCACCGGGAAGGTGCGCATCGGCGTGATCGTCAGGACCTCGTTCTCCTCGAAGATCGACATCCGGGTCATGCAGGCCAGCCGGGGCCGCCCGTTGATCTCCATGGAGCAGGACCCGCACTTGCCGGCCTTGCAGTTCCACCGGATGGCCAGGTCACCCGTCTGCGTGGCCTGGAGCCGGTGCAGCACGTCGAGGACGACCTCGCCCTCGTTGACCTCGACCGAGTAATCGGTGAGCTGGCCAGCGCCCGCGTCACCGCGCCAGACCTTCAGCGCTGCCTTGTAACTCATCGTTTAGTGCGCCTCCGTCGGCTCGGCCGGAGCGGTGTCGGGTATCGCCGCCAGCTCCTCGTCGGTCAGGTACTTATTCAGCTCGGAGCGGTCGAACAGCACGATCAGGTCGTCGCGCATCTTCGGCAGCGGCTGGCGGGTCAGCGTGATCTGGTCCCCGTCCAGCGCGCAGACCAGGTTGATCTTGCGCCATTCCGGGTTCATGCCAGGGAAGTCGTCGCGGGTGTGCCCGCCCCGGCTCTCCTGCCGCTCCAGCGCGGCCTGGGCCACGCACCGCGCGATGAGCATGATGTTGCGCATGTCCAGGGCCAGGTGCCAGCCGGGGTTGTAGGCGCTGCCGCCCGCCGCGCCGACCCGGTCGGCCCGCTCGTGCAGCTTCTCCAGCTCCGACAGGGCGGACTTGATCTCGTCCGCGGTGCGGATGATGCCGACCAGGTTGCTCATGGTGTCCTGGACCTCGCCGTGCACCGTGTACGGGTTCTCCCCGTCGGGCCGCTCCAGCGGCGCCACTGCCTCGGCCGCGGCCTCGGCGATCTGGCCCTCGTCCGGCACCGGGCGCTTGGCCAGCTGGTTCAGGTACTGCGCGGCGCCCATGCCCGCCCGGCGGCCGAACACCAGCAGGTCGGACAGCGAGTTGCCGCCCAGCCGGTTGGAGCCGTGCATGCCGCCGGACACCTCGCCCGCCGCGAACAGCCCCGGCACGCAGGACTCGCCGGTGTCCGGGTCCACCTCGACGCCGCCCATCACGTAGTGCTGGGCCGGGCCGACCTCCATCGGCTCCTTGGTGATGTCCACGTCGGCCAGCTCCTTGAACTGGTGGTACATGGACGGGAGCCGGCGCAGGATCTCCTCGGCCGGGCGCCGCGAGGCGATGTCCAGGAACACCCCGCCGTGCGGCGAGCCCCGGCCCGCCTTGACCTCGGCGTTGTTGGCCCTGGCCACCTCGTCACGGGGCAGCAGCTCGGGCGGGCGCCGGTTGTGGTCCGGGTCGGTGTACCAGCGGTCGGCTTCCTCCTCGGTCTCCGCGTACTGGGCCCGGAACACGTCGGGCACGTAGTTGAACATGAACCGCTTGCCCTCGGAGTTCTTCAGCACGCCGCCGTCGCCGCGCACCGACTCGGTGACCAGCAGCCCCCGCACCGAGATCGGCCAGACCATGTGGGTCGGGTGGAACTGGACGAACTCCATGTTCAGCAGCTTGGCCCCGGCCAGCAGGGCCAGCGCGTGACCGTCGCCGGTGTACTCCCAGGAGTTCGAGGTGACCTTGAAGGTCTTGCCGATGCCGCCGGTGGCCAGCACCACCGCGGGCGCCTCGAACAGCACGAACTGCCCGCTCTCGCGGATGTAGCCGAACGCGCCGGCGATCTGGTCGCCGTCCTTGACCAGCCGGGTGACCGTGGTCTCGGCGTAGACCTTGATCATCGCCTCGGGGTCGCCGAGCTCGATCGCGTCCTGCTGCTGGAGCGCGACGACCTTCTGCTGGAGGGTGCGGATCATCTCCAGGCCGGTGCGGTCGCCCACGTGGGCCAGCCGGGGGTACTCGTGGCCGCCGAAGTTCCGCTGGCTGATCTTGCCGTCGGGCGTCCGGTCGAACAGCGCGCCCCAGGCCTCCAGCTCCCAGACCCGGTCCGGGGCCTCCTTGGCGTGCAGCTCGGCCATCCGCGGGTTGTTCATGAACTTGCCGCCGCGCATGGTGTCCCGGAAGTGCACCATCCAGTTGTCGTTGGGGTTGGCGTTCCCCATCGCGGCCGCGCAGCCGCCCTCGGCCATGACCGTGTGCGCCTTGCCGAACAGGGACTTGGAGATGATGGCCGTCTTCTTGCCGGCCAAGCGCGCCTCGATCGCGGCGCGCAGCCCGGAGCCGCCCGCGCCGACGACGACCACGTCGTAGGGGAGCCGCTCGATGCTTTCCGGTGCGATGCCTGCCATTGCGATGCCTGCCTCAGTTGCTGCTTCAGTTGAAGATGCGCGGGTCGCTGAACACGCCGGCCGCCACTAGCCAGATGTACAGATCGGTCAGCATCAGCGTGCCGAGCGTGATCCAGGCCAGCTGCATGTGCCGCGTGTTCAGCTTCGACACCTGCGTCCAAATCCAGTACCTGGCCGGGTGCTTGGAGAAGTTCTTCAGCCTGCCGCCGGTGATGTGCCGGCAGGAATGGCAGGACAGCGAGTACGCCCACAGCATGACCACGTTGCCCAGCATGATCAGCGAGCCCAGCCCCAGGCCGAAGTTGCCGTTCGGGCCGCGGAAGGCCTGGGTCACGTCGTAGGTGTTCAGCACCGAGATCAGCAGCACCATGTAGAAGAAGTACCGGTGCAGGTTCTGCATGATCAGCGGGAAGCGGGTCTCGCCGGTGTAGGTGGCGTGCGGCTCGCGGACCGCGCAGGCGGCCGGGGCGCGCCAGAACGCCCGGTAGTAGGCGCGCCGGTAGTAGTAGCAGGTCAGCCGGAAGCCCAGCACGAACGGCAGCGAGACGAACGCGTAGGGGATGATCGGCGGGAGGTGGCCGATCCAGGTGCCCAGGCTGGCCGAGCCGGGCACGCACTCCCCGCTCACGCAGGGCGAGTAGAACGGAGTCAGGTAGTGGTACTTGGCCACGTAGTAGTAGTTGCCGATGAACACGTGGACCGTGGCGTACGTCACCCAGATGGTCAGCAGCACGGCGGTGATGGCCGGCGACCGCCACCAGGGGTCCTTGCGCAGCGTCTTTTCTGATATCTGCGCGCGGGTCTTGGCCGGCGCCACTGATGCCTGCGTCATTGTCAGACGTCTCCGCCCTGGGAAAGATTCAGCCGCGCCAGCACGGGGCAAAGCGCCGCGGGCCGGCGCGGGCGTCGCGTCAGCCGCGAGCTCGAACGAAACCTTATTCCCTTGGATATCACCCCGGGGCACTACCCGGTGCGTCTGGGCGTGTGACTCTTACTACAACGCGCTACCCGTGGCGCTACCGCGTCGCTCCAGTGCCGATTTGAGGAAGTCGACCTGGAGCAGGAGCAGGTTCTCGGCCACTTCCTCCCGCGACGCCATGTGGGTCACCCCGGTCAGCGGCAGCACCGTGTGCGGCCGCCCGGCGGCCAGCAGCGCGCTCGACAGCCGCAGCGAGTGGGCCACCACGACGTTGTCGTCGGCCAGCCCGTGGATGATCATCAGCGGGCGGCTCAGGCGGGCCGCGCCGGCCAGCAGCGAGGACTGCTCGTAGACCTCCGGGTGCTCCTGGGGCAGTCCCAGGTACCGCTCGGTGTAATGAGTGTCATACAGCCGCCAGTCGGTCACCGGCGCCCCGGCCACCGCGGCGTGGAACACGTCCGGGCGGCGCAGCACGGCCAGCGCGGCCAGGTAGCCGCCGAACGACCAGCCCCGGATGCCGACCCGGCTCAGGTCCAGGTCCGGGCACTCGCCGGCGGCCGCTCGCAGCGCCTCGACCTGGTCCTCCAGCGCCGGGGTGGCCAGGTCGCCGGCCACCGTCCGGTCCCACTCCGGGCCCCGGCCCGGCGTGCCGCGGCCGTCGGCGATCACCACCGCGAAGCCCTGATCGGCCAGCCACTGCGGGGTCCAGAACGCGCCGCGCGCGGCGAGCACCCGCTGGCCGTGCGGGCCGCCGTAGGGGTCGCACAGCACCGGCAGCCGGGCCGAGCCCGGCGTGTGCCAGGACGGCAGCACGATGGCGGTCCTGATCCGCCGCGGCCCGCCGTAGCTGAGCCGCGGGCGCGGGTCGGGCAGGCCCGGCGCCTGCGCCAGCGACGCGATCGGGATGCCGGGCGAGTCCGGGTCGCTGTCGCGCCGCACCGTCACCGTGGTGCCCGTACTGTCTAGCCCCTGGCTGGCGATCAGCGTGGTGCCCCCGGACCGCCGCCCCGAACCGAGTCCGTTAATCATGGTCAGTGGGGTGAGACCGGCGGGTCGCCACAGCCACAGGCCGATGGCCGCCGGGTCCTCGCCGGACGCGCTGAACAGGACCGCGTCGCCGTCGGTGTCCAGCACCTGGCGCACCTGCAGGCCGGGCGGGGTGACCGGCTCAGCGGCGCCGGCCGCGTGCTGCTCCGGGGTGGCCACGACCAGCCGCCGCGTCCCGGCCGAGTCGGCCGTCCAGGCGATCCGCCCGTCCGCGGTCCAGGCCGGGACGCCCGCCACGATGTCCACCCAGGCCGGGTCGGTGTCGGCGCGGACCACGGTGGTCGCACCGGTGCCGGGGTCGACCGACAGCAGCCGCAGCTCGCGCTGATCGCGGCTCTGCACCACCAGCAGCGGCGGCCGCGCCGCCGGCCCGCCTGCCCAGCTGGCCGTGACCAGATACGAAAACTGGCGCTGGTCCCAGCGGACCGCCGTCCGCTCGCCGGCCAGGCTCACGATGACCGCGCTGACGTCCGCGTTGCCGGTGCCGGCGGACGGGTACCGCACCTCGCGGCCGGCCGCCTGGGGGCTGGCCGGGTCGGCGATGTGCCAGCGCTGCACCGGGCTCTCATCCACCCGCGCCGCCAGCACGGCCGACCCGTCCGGTGCCCACCAGTAGCCGCGGGTCCGGCCCATCTCCTCGGCCGCCACGTACTCGGCCCGGCCGTACGACACGGTGTTTTCGAGTGACCCGGTGCCGGCTTCGCTGGGCTCGGGCGACGCGATCGCCCGGTCCTCGCCGCTGGCCACGTCGGTCACGCGCAGCTCGCCGCCGCTGGTGTAGGCGACCAGCCGGCCCGCCGGGTCGGGCCTCGGGTCGGCGGCCGGGGTCGCGGTGACCAGCTCCCGGACCGGCTGGCCCGGCTCGCCGCGCAGGCTGGCCAGGTAGACCCGGCCGGCCAGGGTGAAGGCCGCGACGGTGAAGTCCCGGTCGGCGGCGAAGCCGACGATGCCGCGCGCCGACTCGCGCACCCGCTCCCGGCGGGCCTTCTCCAGCTCGTCGTCCTCGCCGACCGCCACGTTCACGTGATGCGGGTCGGCCACCAGCCGCTCGGTGCCGCTGGGCACGTCCAGCGCCCACAGGCAGGTGACCAGGTCCGTGCCGCCCCGCGAGCGCAGGAACACCACCAGGTCGCCGTCCGGGGCGATCTGGAACGACCGGGGCGCGCCCAGCGTGAAGCGCTGGGTCCGGGCCTGCTGCCGGGGAAACGAGTCCGTCATAGCGCTAGATACTGCCAGCACCGCCATGAGCTGGGCCGATCCGGGCCAGCCGGCCACGGGTGCGGTCAGGCCGGCGGCCTGACTAGGCTTCCCGGCATGACCGTGCCGTCACCGATGACCCGCGAAGACCGGCGGCTGCTGCTGGTGCACGCCCACCCCGACGACGAGTCCATCGGCACCGGGGCGACCATGGCCAAGTACGCGGCCGAGGGCGCCCACGTGACGCTGGTCACCTGCACGCTGGGCGAGCTCGGCGAGGTCATCCCGCCGGAGCTCGCCTACCTGGCCTGGGACGCCGATGGCGGGCTGGGGCCGTACCGGATCGGCGAGCTGGACGCCGCCTGCGCTGCGCTCGGCGTGACCGACCACCGCTTCCTCGGCGGGCCGGGCCGGTGGCGCGACTCCGGCATGATGGGCGAGCCCACCAACGACGACGCCGGCTGCTTCTGGCAGGCCGACCTGGACGAGGCCGCCGGCGAGTTGCTGCGGGTCATCGAGGACGTGCGGCCGCAGGTGATCGTGACCTACGACGACCGGGGCTTCTACGGGCACCCCGATCACATCCAGGCCCACCGGGTGGCCTGGCGGGCCTTCGCCATGGCCGACGGGCTGGTCAGCAAGTTCTACGCCACCGCCGTGCCCAAGTCGGTGCTCGCCCGGGGCATCGAGGCCACCCGCGACCGGCGCGGTCCCGGGAGCCAGCCAGGCGGTCCCGCGTTCAGCCAGGTGGAATCGGTGGACGACCTCCCGTTCGGCGTCCCGGATGACCAGGTGACCACCGAGATCGACGCGCGGGCCTACCTGGAGGCCAAGCTGGCCGCCATGCGGGCGCATGCGACCCAGATCGCGGTCGACAGCCCGTTCTTCGCGCTGTCCGACAACGTCGGGCAGCGTGCGTTCGGGACCGAGTACTACGTCCGGCTGGCCGGTCCCGGGCCGGGCGGATCCGGCGGGCCGGGCGGCCCGGGCGGCGCCCGGCGGCCTGGGCGGGCCGGCGCGGGAATCCGACCTGTTCGCCGGCCTTGGCTAGCCGGGAGCGGCTGACCGGGATCGCCGCCTACGTCGCGTTGTTCCTGTTCGGCCTGCTGCAGGCGCTGATCGGCGTGTTCCAGTACAGCCGCGGGCCCGCGCCGCTGGCCGCGATCGGGTTCGACCTGGCCATCCTGGCCACCTGCCTGCTGGGGGCCTGGGGAATGCGATCGGCAGGCGGCGGCATTATGCCCGGAGCGGGATGGTTTCTGGCCGCCCTGCTGCTGTCCACCGGAACCCAGGGAGGAAGCGTCCTGATCACCGACACCACCGCGGGCCAGGTGTTCCTGTTCGGCGGTGCGGGCTGCGCCGCCGTGGGCTGCCTGCTGTCCTACGTCCTGTGGGCCCGGAAGCCCCGGTCCTGATGGCCGTCGACCCAGCCGAGTTCCGCCAGGCGGCCGGCCGCCTGCCGACCGGCATCCTCGTCATCGGCACCCGCCTGGACGGCGTCGACCACGCCATGACCGTCAGCGCGTTCAGCGCGGTGTCCCTCGAGCCCGTGCTCGTGCTGTTCTGCGCCGAGAAGATCGCGCGCTTCCACGACACCGTGCTGGAGGCCGGGTTCTGGTCGGTCTCCGTGCTCGACGAGAACGCCGAGAAGACCGCCCGCTGGCTGGCCACCCGCGGCCGGCCGCTGGAAGGCCAGCTGGACCAGGTCAGCCACCACGCCGGTCCGGTCACCGGCGCCCCCGTCCTGGACGATGCGCTGTCCGCGCTGGAGTGCCGGACGACCGCCGTGCACGACGGCGGCGATCACACCATCGTGGTCGGCGAGGTGGTCGGGGTCAGCGTGGCCGAGGGAGACCGGGGGCCGCTGGTGCACCACGCCGGGCGCTACCGGAACCTGGCCCCGGAATAACTGGGGGGCGACTTGTCGGTGCGAACTGGCATGCTGAATAGCGTGAGCACTTGCCAGGTCAGCCCGGTCCTGGTCGGCCGGGCCGACTACCTCACCCAGCTCGACGACGGCCTGGCCGCCGCCCGGCTCGGCGAGTCCACGACCGTGCTCATCGGCGGCGAGGCCGGGGTGGGCAAGTCTCGCCTGGTCAGCGAGTTCGCGTTCCGCATCGCTGGCGAGGCCAGGGCGCTGACCGGCGGCTGCCTGGAGCTCGGCGCGTCCGGCCTGCCGTTCGCGCCGTTCACCGGGCTGCTGCGCCAGCTGGTCAGGGAGCTGGGCCTGGACGGCGTCGCTGACCTGCTCAGCGGCCAGGGCCGCCGGGAACTGGCCCGGCTGGTGCCCGAGCTCGGCGAGCCCGCCAGCTACGAGGACGAGGCCTATCAGGGCGAGGCGCGGGCCCGGCTGTTCGAGCAGATGCTGACCCTGTTCGAGCGCCTGGCCGCCAGCGGGCCGCTGGCCCTGATCATCGAGGACGCGCACTGGGCCGACCGGTCCACCAGGGACCTGCTCACCTACCTCATCGGCAACCAGCAGGTCATGCGCGGCGTGCTCATCGTGGTCACGTTCCGGTCCGACGAGCTGCACCGCGGCCACCCGCTGCGCCCGCTGGTCGCCGAGCTGGGCCGGATCGGCTGGGTCCGGCGCCTCGAGCTGCCCCGGCTGAGCCGGGCCGAGGCCACCGAGCAGATCGCCGCGATCCTGACCCGCGATCCCGAGCCCGCCCAGGCCGACAGCGTGTTCCGGCGCAGCGAGGGCAATCCCATGTTCGTCGAGCAGCTGCTGTGCTTCGACGGCGAGCTGCCCGAGTCGCTGCGCGACCTGGTGCTGGCCAACGTGCAGCGGCTGCCCGACGACACCAGGGAGCTGCTGCGCATCGCCAGCGCGGGCGGCGTGCGGCTGGGGCACCGGCTGCTGGCCACCGTGAGCGACGCCGGCGAGGACGACCTGTCCCGCGCCCTGCGCCCGGCGGTGTCGGGCAACGTGCTGCTGGCCGATGAGACCGGCTACCAGTTCCGGCACGCGCTCATCAGCGAGGCCATGCACGACGACCTGCTGCCCGGCGAGCACAGCCGGCTGCACGCCCGGTACGCCGAGGCCATCTCGGCCGACCCCGAGCTGGTGCCGACCGGCCGCGCCGCCATCGAGGTCGCCCACCACTGGTACTCCGCGCACGACGTGACCTGGGCCCTGATCAGCGCGTGGGAGGCCGCCGCCGAGGCCGGGCGGGCGCTCGCCTACGCCGAGCAGCTCGACATGCTCAGCCGGGTGCTCGAGCTGTGGGACAGCGTGCCCGACGCCGCCGCGCGCATCGGCGCCGATCACGTCCGGGTGTTCGAGGATGCCATCGCGGTCACCCACCTGACCGGCGATGACGTCCGGGGCATCGGCCTGGCCACCGCCGCCCTGCGCGAGCTCGACGCCGAGGCCGAGCCCGCCCGCACCGCGCTGCTGCTGGAGCAGCGCGGCGTGCTGCGGTGCCCTCAGGACCCCGAGGTCGGCGTCGCCGATCTGCACCGGGCCCTTCATCTGGTCAGCGGCGGGGCACATGAGCGGGAACGCGGACGGGTCCTGGCCAGCCTGGCCTACATGCAGACCAAGATCACCGAAGCCGAGCAGGCTCGCCCGGCCGCCGAGGAGGCGCTGGCCATCGCGCGCCGCACCGACGACCTCGGCACCCAGGCCAGCGCGCTGCTGACCCTGGCCATGCTCCGGCCCGCGGCCGAGCCGGGCGGCAATCAGGTCGCCCTGGACATGCTGGCGCAGGCCCGGGCCGCCGCGAGCCAGGCCGGCGACTACCACATGATGATGAACGCCATCATCAACGAGTCACACCTGCTTGAGGGGATGGGCGAGCACGCCAGGGCGGCCGAGGTCGCCAAGGCGGGCCTGGCCGAGAGCCGGCACTACGGGCTGATCCGCACGTCCGAGGCCGTCCTGGCCATCAACCAGGCCGAGCCGCTCATGGCGCTGGGCCGGTGGGACGAGGCCAGCCGGGTGATCGTCGCCGCGCTCGGATCCGGCTCGGTCCGGATAAGCCGGTCCTCGCTCTGGCAGCTCGGCGGGAGCCTGGCGCTGGCCAGGGGCGATCTCGACCGCGCGCGCGAGGACGAGGCCATGGCCGTGGAGATGCTGGCCGGCGTGACCTACCGGACCCAGCACCACCTGCCGGTGGTCGGGCTCCAGATCGAGCTGCGCGCCGCCGAGGGCCGGGTCGCCGCCGCACTGACCACGGCCGAGGACACGCTCGGCCAGTACGACCTGCAGGCCAGCGCGCGTTACGCCTGGCCGGTGCTCGTCGCCGCGGCCGCCGCGGCCGCCGAGGTGCTGACCCGGCCGGCCGCGGCCAGGGCCGACGACGAGGCCGTCCGGGCCGCCGCGCTGATCCGCGCGCTGCGCGTCGAGGCGGCCAAGCTCGGGGTGACCGGCCCGGTGGAGGCGGCGCAAGAGCTGACCTTCCGGGCCGAGGCCGCGCGCGCCGAGGGTGCTCCGGCGGCCGACTGCGTGCCCCTCTGGCGGGCCGCCGCGATCGCCTGGGAGGCGCTGGGCGAGCCCTACCCGCGGGCCAGAGCGTTGTTGCGGCTGGCTGAGGCGGTCCTCGCCGGCGGGGCCGATCGCGATGTGGCCTCCTCGGCGCTGCAGCGGGCCGCCGTCCTGGCCCGCGCTCTCGGCGCCGCCCCGCTGCTGGCCGACATCACGGTGCTGGCCCGCCGGGCCCGGATCCCGCTGGACGCGGGCCCCGGCGACGCGGGCGCCCCGGCCCAGCCCGCGGCCGCCGACGGTGACCCGCGGCTGGGGCTGACCCAGCGCGAGTTCGAGGTCCTGCGCCTGGTCGCCGCGGGGATGAGCAACGCCGCCATCGCCGCCGAGCTGTTCATCTCGGCCAAGACCGTCAGCGTGCACGTGTCGAACATCCTGGGCAAGCTCGGCACCGCCAGCCGCGGCGAGGCCGCCGCCCTGGCCCACCGCCTCCGCCTGTTCGACGGCTCGCCGACCTCCTGACCCAGCCTCATCCCCATCCTCAGCCTCAGCCTCAGCCTCAGACTCGGACGACGGCGACGCGCTCCCGCGCGGGCCGGTCCGGCTCGTCGGTCAGCCGGCGTAGGTCATCTGGGTCGCTGGTGAGCAGGACAATCGGCCGCTGCTGTTCCATCGCCACCACAGCTAGTAAGGCATCCAGGGCGTGCTGGTGCCCGGACAGCCCGGCCCGGCCCAGCAGCTCGCCCGCGGCCCGGCCCAGCTTCTTGTCGATGGAGACGACGGTGATGCGGTCCAGAACTCGGTGCATAGTGGCGTCCCGTGGCGTCCCGCGCATGACCTCGGCCAAGGTCGACGCGGCCGTGACCACAGTGCCGTGGACCTCGTGAGCGTCCCTGGCCAGGGACACCGCGACATGATCGCCATCCGCAAGCTTGGTCAGGCCTTGCGCGTCGAGAACAAGGGTTGCGCCTACTCGTCTGACTGATCGGGCCACATCTGCCTCGTCTGCTCACGTACCTCTTCAGGTACTGGGCCGTGTTCGCTTTCGAGTTCGTCCAGCAGATCGCCGAGCAGGTCATGCTGAATTCGTGCCTGAACGGCCTCCGTGACATAGCGGCTGAACTCGCCTGGCCCCACGCGGGCCCGCACCAGGTCAAGGAGTTCGGCCGGCATCGAGACGCTGACCTTCTGGAACTTGCTGCCCGGCCCGGCATCAGGCGGCCGCGAATCCGGCTCGGCCTCCGTCTCCACCAGCAGGCCGGTCGCGATGGTAGAGATCACCCGCTCACGGGAAGCCGCGGCCAATGCTCGCCGCATGGCCTCTTCGAGCGCGCTGATAACTGGCTCGGGCTCGGGATCCTCTGTCGGCAGCGCACTCATAAGGCAATGCTACCGCCGGTAGCAACGACCGTTCAAGCAATTATCCGCACGGCCTAGCGGACGATGGCCTCGACCTGGTCGAGGGCCCAGTCCAGGTCCTCCTCGGCGATCATCAGGGGCGGGGCCAGCCGGATCGTGGTGCCGTGGGTGTCCTTGGCCAGCACCCCGCGCTCGGCCAGCCGCTCGCAGGCGTCCCGCCCGGTCAGGCTGGCGAACTCCACGCCCGCCCACAGGCCCCGGCCGCGCACCTCGCGGACCCCGCTCTCCGGCAGCGCCGCCAGCCGGTCCAGCATGTGCGCACCGAGCTTGGCCGAGCGCTCCTGGAACTCCCCGGTCGACAGCATCGCGATGACCTCGCGGGCCACCGCGCAGGCCAGCGGGTTGCCGCCGAACGTGGAGCCGTGCTGGCCGGGCTTGAACACCCCGAGCACCTCGCTGCTGGCCACTACGGCCGAGATCGGCACGATGCCGCCGCCCAGCGCCTTGCCCAGGATGTACATGTCCGGCACCACGTCGTCGTGCTCGCAGGCGAACGTGGTCCCGGTCCGGCCCAGGCCGGACTGGATCTCGTCGGCGATCATCAGCGCGCCGTTATCGGAGCAGATCTCGCGGACGCCGGCCAGGAAGCCGGGCGGCGGCACGAGCACCCCGGCCTCGCCCTGGATCGGCTCGGCCAGCACCGCCACCACGTTGCCGTCCATGGCGGCGCGCAGCGCGTCCAGGTCGCCGTAGGGGACGATGCGGAAGCCCGGCGTGTACGGCCCGTAGGAGGCGCGGGCGTCCGGGTCGGTGGAGAAGCTGATGATCGTCGTGGTGCGGCCGTGGAAGTTGCCGTCGAACACCACGATCACGGCCTCGCCGTCCGGCACGCCCTTGACCTCGTAGCCCCACTTGCGGGCAGTCTTGATCGCCGTCTCGACGGCCTCGGCGCCGGTGTTCATCGGCAGCACCATGTCCATGTCGGCCAGCGCGGCCAGCTCGGCGCAGAACGGCCCGAACTGGTCGTGCTCGAACGCCCGGCTGACCAGCGTCACCCGCTCCAGCTGGCGCTGCGCGGCCGCGACCAGCCGCGGGTGGCGGTGACCGAAGTTGATGGCCGAGTAGGCGGCCAGCATGTCCAGGTAGCGCCGGCCGTCCACGTCGGTCACCCAGGCCCCCTCGGCCGTGGCGATCACGACCGGCAGCGGGTGGTAGTTGTGCGCGCTGTGCGCGGCGGCCAGTGCTCGCAGCTCGGCGCCCGTGTGTGACATGTCCCCGCCCCCTACCTGAGTTCCAGCGTGCAGCACTTGGGTCCCCCGCCTGCCTTGAGGAGCTCCGAGAGGTCCACTCCCACCGGCTCGAACCCCGCGGCGGCCAGCTGGGCGCAGAGCCCGGTCGCCTGCCGCGGCAGCACCACGTGCCGGCCGTCGCTGACCGCGTTCAGGCCCAGCACCTCGGCGTCTTCGTCCTTGGCCTCGATCAGCTCGGCGAAGTGCGACGCCAGGGCCGCCCGGCCCGCGTCGTCAAAGGCCGCCGGGTAGTAGGCCGCGGTATCACTATCCAGGACCACCAGGGCAGTGTCGAGGTGATAGAAGCGCGGGTCGACCAGCCGCAGGCTGATCACCGGCAGCCCGAACAGCTCGGTCAGCTCGTCGCGTACCGCCAGGTCGGTGCGGAACCCGTGGCCGGCCAGGATGGCCCGGCCCGTGAACACCAGGTCGCCCTCGCCCTCGTTGACCGCCCGCGGCGGCACGACGACCGGGTAACCCTGCTCGGTGAACCAGCGCTCGTAGGCCGGCCCCTCGGCGGCCCGCTCGGGATACCGGAACCGGGCCCCGAGCACCTTGCCGTCGACCACGCACGCGCCGTTGGCCGCGAAGACCATGTCCGGCAGCCCGGCGACCGGCGCGATGGTGCGCACCGTGTGGCCCAGGCTGGTGAACGTCGCGCGCAACTGCTCCCACTGGCGCCTGGCCCGGTCGGCATCCACCGGATCGTCCGGGTGCATCCAGGGATTGATCGCGTAAGTCACCGCGAAGTACTCGGGCGGGCACATCAGGTACGTCCTGGCCTGCGTCGAGGTGCGCAGCGCGCGACTTCCGGTCATTCGGCTCCTATCGGCTGCTCCGCTGAGGGGTTCCGGTCAGACCAGACTAGGAGTGAGCAGGCACGATGAGCGCCGGTGAATCCTGCGCGCTAGCAACGATCCGTTGCTTAGTTCGCGATTTAAGGCCCGAAACGTTGCGCGGGGTCGGCGGACCGGTCAGACCGCGCGGCCGACCTCGCTGACCAGGTCCAGACCAAGCAGCTGATCGACGTGAGCGGCGGTCTCGAACTTGGATCCCGGCGGGATCTCGGCGTCGGCGGCCAGCGTCCGCAGTGACCGCAGCGCGGCCGGGCTGTCCAGGTCGTCGTCGAAGGCGCCGGTCAGCTCGGCCACGTACTGGGCGCACATGGGCTTGCTCGCCTGGGTGGCCCAGACCGCCACCTGTCGCCGCCAGTCGCGCAGCGCGACGCCGGCCTCGGTCAGCTCGGTCCAGGTCACCTCCAGCGGCTGCCGGTAGTGGTGCTCGAGGAACGCCAGGCGCAGCGCGAGCGGGTCCAGGCCGCGCTCGGCCAGGCCGGCCAGCGGGTCGCCGAGGTCGGCCGCATCGGTCGTGGTGCGGCCCAGGACGACCCGGCGTGCGGTGTCGTCGGCTGGCTCGGTCCCGGCGTCCACCACGCGGAGGTCCGCGCCGCCGGTGGCCATCGTGACCTGCTCGGGCGGGTAGATGTTCAGCGCCGTGAGGGCCCGGCTCTCACCGTCGTGGTCCAGGCTGACCGCCAGCCGGTGCCGCTGCGCGGTGCGCCGGACCAGGTCGGCCGTCAGGTACCGGCGCAGGTCAGCCAGCCCGATGGCGCCGCCGGCGGGCGGGGCGCTGACGTGCAGGCGCAGTTCGCGGCCGCGGCTCGGCCGGACCTCGGCCGTGGCCTGGGCCCGGGCGTCATAGATGCTGAGCACCCCGTCAGCCTAGAGCGTCGTCAGCCTGGAGCGCCTGTCAGCCTGGAGCGCCGCCGTCACGGCTCAGGCGCTGTTTCTCCACCCGCGCCGCGTGCGCGACCAGCATGGCGCCGCCCTGCCGGAGGAAGTCCCTGATCAGCATCAGCTCCTTGTCCGAGTACCGCTCGAACTCCCCCATCGCCTCGGTCAGCGGTCCGTAGATCTCGTCGACCATCTGCCGGGCCTGGGCGGTCAGTTCCACCAGCACCCGGCGCCGATCCGAGGCGTCGCGCAGCCGCCGCACGTAGCCGACCCGCTCCAGGCGGTCCAGCATGGCCGTGACCGCGCCGCTGGTCAGACCGGTCTCGCGGGCGATGTCACCCGCGGTGAGCTGGCCCACCCGGTCCAGCACTTCCATGCACCGCATGGCCGTGCGGTTCACGCCGAAGTACTCCGCGACCGCGTCCTCGAACCGGTCGTAGTCGTTTTGCTGCAGCCGTGCCGCCAGGCCGGCCTCGTAGATCAGCTCCTGGCGGGACTGGGCTGATCCAGGCCGGGCGGGACCGGGATTCGAGGAAGGGCCGGTTGACATCCCCATGTTTCGAGTCATATCTTGATCCTGCAATCCTTCAATCATCAAGATTCTTATCCCTTGAGTTAATGATACGGCAGGTGACGCAGATGGACGAGCTCGCCATACAGACCGAGCGGCTCGGCAAGAGCTTCGGCGGCCAGCGTGTGCTGGACGAACTGGACCTGGAGGTGGCGCGGGGCACCATCTTCGGGCTGCTCGGGCCGAACGGGGCCGGGAAGACCACGGCGGTCCGGATCCTGGCCACGCTGCTGGCCGCCGACACCGGGCGGGCCCGCGTGCTCGGCTTCGACGTCGCCCAGCGGCCCCAGCAGGTTCGCAGGGTGATCGGCCTGACCGGCCAGTACGCGGCCGTCGATGACCTCATCTCCGCGCGGGAGAACCTGTACATGATCGGCCGGCTGCTCGGCCTGCGAGCCGCCGCGGCCCGGCGGCGCGGCGCCGAGCTGCTCGCCGCGTTCGGGCTGGCCGACGCGGCCGACACCAAGGTCCGGGCTTACTCCGGCGGCATGCGCCGGCGGCTCGACCTGGCCGCCAGCCTGGTCGGCCAGCCCGCGGTGCTGTTCCTGGACGAGCCGACCACCGGCCTCGACCTGGCCAGCCGCAACCAGCTCTGGGAGATGATCAGGGTCCTGGCCGCCGACGGCACCACGGTCCTGCTGACCACGCAGTACCTGGAGGAGGCCGACCGGCTCGCGGGCCAGATCATGGTGATCGACCACGGCCGCACGGTGGCCCTGGGCACGCCCAGCGAGCTGAAGGGCCTGGCTGGCGGCCAGATGCTGGAGGTGCGGCCGCTGCACGAGGACGATGTCGCCGCCGCGGTGCGGGTGCTGGCCGGCCTGGCGGGCGCGGGGACACCGGGCACCGAGGGCGACCTGCTGACCGTCCAGGTGCCCGACGAGGAGCTGGTGACCGTCGCCGCCCGGAGCCTGGACTCGGCCGGCATCCCGGTCAGCCACCTGGCCGTGCGGCTGCCCAGCCTGGACGAGGCGTTCCTGGCCATCACCGGGCACCGCGCGGACCCCGAATCCGGCGCCGAACTCGAAGGAGCAGCCCGATGACCCAGACCCTCATCCTGGCCCGGCGCAACCTGCTGCACGTGCTGGCCGACCCCGAGCAGCTGATCGGGATGACCATTCAGCCGCTGATGTTCCTGCTGCTGTTCGTCTACGTGTTCGGCGGGGCGATCTCCGGCTCGACCCGCGGCTACCTGCAATTCGTGCTGCCCGGCCTGCTGGTACAGGGCATCGCCTTCGGCACCGCGCAGACCGCCTCGGGGCTGAACGCCGACTTCCAGCGCGGGCTCATCGACCGGTTCCGATCGCTGCCGATCGCCCGGTCGGCCGTGGTCGCGGGCCGGGTTACTGCCGACCTGGTCCGCACGGCCTGGTCCACGCTGATCATCGTCGCGGTGGCAGTGGCGCTGGGCTTCCGGTTCCACGGCGGCTGGGCCGGCGTGCTCGGCGCGGCCTGCCTGGCGCTGGCGGTCGGATTCGGGCTGTGCTGGCTGATGGCGTTCCTCGGGGTGTCACTGCGCAGCGCCGAGTCGGTCCAGGTGGCCGGGTTCATGCTGGTCCTGCCGCTCACGTTCGCCAGCTCGGTGCTGGTGCCCGCGGCGAGCATGCCGGGGTGGCTCCAGGCCTTCGTGAAGGTCAACCCGATGACCATCTTCTCGGACGCCATGCGCGGGCTGATGCTCGGCGGCCCGGTGGCCACCCCGCTGCTGCAGGCCGCGGCCTGGGTGGCCGGCATCACCGTGGTGTTCGGCGCGCTGACCGTGCGCCGCTACCGGACTCGGGCCTAAACGCGCTACCGGGCCCAGGCCTAAACGCTAGATGGGGTAGGGGTCGGGGCGGGTGGTGTACTGGTCGGCCGCTGGGGAGGGTCCAGATCAGACGCCGGGTTCGGGCTGGTCGAGGTGCCAGCCGGGGGCTTGCTTGGCGCGGTGGGCGTGCCGGCAGAGCGGAGCGCAATTGCATTCGCACGTCCGTCCGCCCTGACCGTATGCAATTGTGTGGTCGATATCGCAGCGGTGGGCGGGGCGCTGGCAGCCGGGCTCGGCGCAGGTGCGCTGGCGGATGGTGATGAGGTGGCGCAGGGCGGGCGGCGGCCGGTAGCCGGGTGCCTCGCGGGGGTGGGTGCAGGTCCCGGCCTGGAGGTACACGGGGCGGAGCCGGGCTAGCCAGTCGGTGATCGGGCCGGCCGGTCCGGTGGACCCGGGCGGGCCGGGCGGTCCGGTGGACCCGGGTGAGCCCGTGGACCCGGGTGGGCCGGGCGGTCCGGTGGACCCGGGCGGGCCCGTGGACCCGGGCGGCCCGGCGGATCTTGATGGCCCCGTGGACCCGGGCGGCCCGGTTGATCTTGGTGGTCCGGGTGGTCCGGGTGGTCCGGTGGGTCGGGGTGGGGGGTGGCGGGCGCAGGCGTGGGCGGCGGCGCGGCCGTTGAGGTCGGTGAGGGTCAGGCACCACTTGGTGGCGGGGTGGGCGGCGAGGCGATTGGCGAGGTCGCGGCAGGTGTCCGCGTCGGCGGTGCCGCTCCCGGCGATCTCGCCGGGCCGGTCGGTCAGCCACAGCCAGGCCGACAGGGGCATGGTCAGGTGCACGCTGCCGGTGATCGACGGCCCGCCGGGCCGGCTGCCGGGTGCGGTGCCGCGCTGGCGTCGGCCGTGCCGTCAGGGCCCGGGTCACCTGCGGCGCCGCCCGGGTCGGCGGGGCCGGCGCCGGGGCCGGGGCCGGGGTCGGTCCTGGCGGGCAGGAGGGTGGTGATGTCGCGGCCGTTGAGGACGGCGGCGAGGACGGCCTCGCGGAGCTGGTCGATGGTGCCGGCGGCGCCGCGGGCCTGGAGCCACCTGGCCTGGGCGGTGAGGCGGGCGTCGGCGCCGGTGGCGTCGGCGGGGGTCATCTCCCGGGCGGCCAGGGCGCTGTTGCCCGAGGGCTCCTCCCACCGGTGCACGGCGGCGTTGGCGCGGCCCCGCTCCCGGCGGCGCCGCGCCGCGTCCGGGTCATCGGCCTCGATCTCGCGGCGCAGCGCGCGGCGCAGCTGGGCGGTGGTCATCTCCCCGGCGGCGGGCAGCACCCGGCGGGTGATCTTCCGCGCCGCCTCGTCGTCGCAGCCGGCGAGCTCGTCGGCGAACACCACCGCCCGGGCCCAGTCGATCACCCCGGCCGCCAGCGCGGCGCGGACCTCGGGCAGGCGCTCGAGGTAGCCGCAGATGTCCACCAGCCGCGACGCGGCCCGCCCGGTCAGGGTCAGCGCCGCGGCGACTTCCCCGGCGACGTGCTCGATCAGGTGCTTGTTCTGCCGCTCCCGGGCCTGCGCGGCGCGGCGGCGGCACAGCGTGATCACCGCCTCGGCCTTCTGCGCCGCGGCCCACGACGCCATCCGCTCGGCGGCGCACAGGAAGCCGATCAGCTCGCTCTCACCCAGCCCCGCCAGACCAGCCCCGTCCCCGGCGGCGCCGGCGACGAACCCGGCCAGCACCGGCCCCGGCACCAGCCCGTCCAGCACCCCGCCCGCCGCGAACCCCGACCCCCGCCGCCCGCCCTCACGATGCAAGAACCCCGCCGGAATCGACTCACCCGCACCCGTCCACGGCACCCCCGCAACAGCGTCGCCTTCGTCGGGCGGCGCGTTATCCGGACCGAACGGGTCCTCGTCCCACGGCCCGGCGTCGGGACCCAGCTCCGCCCACCACGGCACCTCGTCTCGAGGGCCGTTATCCGCGGCGCGGTCGGCCATCGGCTGGTCCGCGCTCGCTAAGCGGGCTTGGGCTGCTTCTCCGGGATCATGGTGCGGCGTGGTCGGCGTCGGTCTCACCTCCGTCGGCTCCGAGAAGGAGTGGTGGGCGCAACCTCTGTTTCGGATATATTATCGAGTGCTTCTGACACTCTCAATCGAATTTCGAACTGGCATCCTGAGCAATAATGGCGGTATGACAGATCTTGATCCGGACAGGGTGCTGGCGGCCCTGGCGCAGGATCCGCGGCTGCAGCCGTTCGTCAGAGATGGGGCGATTACGGTCATGCCGGCCAGGCGGGAGCGGCGTCGGCTACTGCTCAACGAGGTGGCGCTGGCGTTCGAGCCGGGCGTGCGCTACTCGGAGCGGACGGTCAGCCTGTTCCTGCGCCAGGTGTATCCCGACTACGCGGCGCTGCGCCGGTACCTGATCGACGAGGACCTGCTGGACCGCAAGGACGGCGAGTACTGGCGCTGCGGCGGCAGCTGAGCAGGATCCTCGGACGGACGGCGGCCGTCAGGCCAGCGCGGCCAGCCGCCGGACGGCGGCGTCGATCCGCTCATCCGTCGCGGTCAGCGCGGCCCGGATGTGCCGCTCGCCCGCCGGACCGTAGATGGGGCCCGGCGCGACCAGGATGCCGGCGTCGGACAGCACCTCGGCGCTCTTGCGCCCGTCGTAGCTCGCGTGCGCGGCCCAGAGATAGAGCCCGGCCACCGACTCGTCGACCTGCCAGCCGGCCGCCTCCAGCGCCGGGCGCAGCCGCGCGCGCCGGGCCGCGTACCTGGCCCGCTGCTGCTCGGCGTGGCGGTCGTCGTTCAGGGCCGCGGTCATGGCCGCCTGCACGGGTCCGGGCATCAGCAGGCCGGCGTGCTTGCGGATCTCCAGCAGCTCGGCCACCATTGCGGGGTCGCCGGTCACGAAGCCAGCCCGGTAGCCGGCCAGGTTGGACCGCTTGGACAGCGAGTGCACGGCCAGCAGGCCCTGGTGCGAGCCGCCGCAGACCTCGGGGTGCAGGACCGACCGCGGCTCGGCCTCCCAGCCCAGCTCGAGGTAGCACTCGTCCGAGGCCACCACGGCCCCGTGGTCGCGGGCCCAGCCGATGGCCTGGCGCAGCCGTTCGTCGGACAGCACCGCCCCGGTCGGGTTGGACGGCGAGTTGAGCCAGACGAGCCGCACCGGCTCCGGACCCGAGCCAGGACCCACCGGTCCGGCCGCGGCGAAGTCGTCGGCCCGCTCTGGCCGCGCTCCGGCCAGCCGCGCGCCAATGTCATAGGTGGGATAGGCCAGGCCAGGGTGGATCACCACGTCGCCCGGTCCGCAGCCGAGCTGGGTCGGCAACGAGGCCACCAGCTCCTTGCTGCCGATCACCGGCAGGATCGCGTCCGGGCTGACCGTGACGCCGTGCCGCCGGGCCAGCCAGCCCGCCGCCGCCTCGCGCAGCGCGGGCGTGCCGTGGGTGGCCGGGTAGCCCGGTGAGTCGGCCGCCGCGGCCAGCGCCGCCTGCACCAGCTCGGGCACCGAATCCACGGGGGTGCCGATGGACAGGTCAACGATGCCGTCGGGGTGGGCCCGGGCACGCTGCGCGGCCCCGGCCAGGGCATCCCAGGGAAACTGCGGAAGCCGCCCGGCCAGCGTGGGCCGGGCGGGTACCAGACCGGTCAGTGCTCCGCCGCCTGCGGCGGCAGCGCGGCCACGATCGGGTGGTCGGACGGGATCTTGCCGGTCTTGGAGGCGCCGCCCGGCGAGCCGAGCTCGCTGAAGAACTCGACGTTCGCCTTGTAGTAGTCCTTCCACTGGTCGGGCACATCGTCCTCGTAGAAGATGGCCTCAACCGGGCAGACAGGCTCGCAGGCGCCGCAGTCCACGCACTCGTCCGGGTGGATGTAGAGCATCCGCTCGCCCTCGTAGATGCAGTCAACCGGGCATTCCTCGATGCACGCCTTGTCGAGCACATCGACGCAAGGCTGCGCGATGATGTACGTCACGTCGGACTCCTCTTTTCACTGACCGGTGCGCGCTGCGGCTGCACTGGTCACAATTATTGCGTCTTCCCGTAGCGCATCTTCAGGCGGGATCGCGGCACGGGGTTTGCGACGCTGGGTTTGCGGCACTGGGACCCGGCCTTGAGGATCGCAGGTTATCAGCCGAACAACACCTCGGCCGGGGGAGCCTTGGGGCGCTGGCTGGCCTTGATCCGGGTCCACCCGCTGGAGCCGTCCGCGGTCAGCCATTCGTAGCCCTGATAGCTCACGCTCCGGATCCCGTAGCTGGCCGCATGCGACACCAGCCAGGCCGCCACGGCCCAGCCGGCGGTCGGGTGCGCCACCTGGACCGCGAGTTGCGGGTCCCCTTTCCGCCACAAGTGCAGCGGCCCGAACGCCTGGGTCAGCGCCTGACCCGCCGCGCTCAGCCGGGGCCGGCCCAGAGGGGTGCTGTACCAGCACCAGACCCCGTGCGGAAGCTGGCCGGTGAAGGCCCTGGTCATATTCGTGGCCACTGACGCGTACTGGTTGTAGGCATACCCATCCGCGCTGTGCTGGACCGCCTGCGCGGCCTGGTAGACCGGCATGGTCTGGTAGCCGGGCACCTGGGTCAGCGCGCCGAAGAACCGGGTCGTCGCGTAGATCGGGTTCATGATGCGGCGGGCCGGTCCCCAGCCCTCCGACGGCCGCTGCTGGAAGATGCCGACCGAGTCGCGGTCGCCCGAGCGCAGGTTGGTCAGCTTGGACTCCTGGAGCGCGGTCGCGTAGGCGACGGTGACCGCCCGCGGCGGCAGATCGTGATGCTGGGCCACCCCGGCGATGGTGGCCGCGATGGCCGCCTGGCCGACATCCAGCGGGATGGGCTGGCCCGACGCCGCGGCCGCGCAGGAACTCGGCTCGAGGACCGGAACCGAGTGCCGCAGCGCGATGTAGCCACCCACCGTGAGCAACAGGGCTAGCACGATCGTGGCCCGAGTCGCGCGCTTGACGCCACGACGCGGCTGGCGGCTACTGGGCACAGACCGAAGCTACCCGCTGCGCCTCATGCTTTGTTCCCCGTCGGGCGGCCCTGGGGGATTGGCGCACCAGGGTTTTGCCGTGCTGTGGCCTATCAGTCTGAGGTCCTGCCGCTAGGCTCGCTCGCCATGAACGTGTCACCGTCCTCCGCCGTCGTCCCGCCGCGCTCGATTTTGTCAGTGCGGATCGATGAGCTGTGGGAACGCCGTGCCGAGCTGGATCCGGACGACGTCGCCGCCCGGGAGATCGTGACCGCCGCCGTGGACGCGCTGGACACCGGCGCGGCCCGGGTGGCGTGGCCGGACCCGGGCACCGGCGAGATCGTGGTGGACGAGCGAGCCAAGCGGTCCATCCTGCTCGCGTTCCGGCTCATGCCGATGGTCCGCACCCAGGTCGGCGACTTCCGCTACCACGACCGGGTGCCGCTGACCTCGCACCTGGAGGGCGTCCGCGCGGTGGCCGGGTCCATCGTCCGCTGGGGGGCCTACGTGGCCCCGGGCGTGGTGCTGATGCCGTCCTTCGTGAACATCGGGGCATACGTCGACACCGGCACCATGGTGGACACCTGGGCCACCGTCGGCTCCGGCGCGCAGATCGGCAAGAACGTCCACCTGTCCGGCGGGGTCGGCATCGGCGGCGTGCTCGAGCCGGTGAACGCCGTGCCGGTGGTGATCGGCGACGATGCGTTCGTTGGCTCGCGCTGCATGGTCGAGGAGGGCGCGCGCGTCGGCACCGGCGCTGTCCTCGGCGCCGGGACCATCCTGACCAAGAGCTCGCACGTCATCGACGTGCAGACCGGCGAGGAACTGCCCCGCGGCGAGGTGCCGGCCTGGTCGGTGGCGGTCGGCGGCACGCGGCCCCGGCAGTTCCCCGGCGGCGAGTTCGGCATGCCGTGCGTCCTGATCCTGCGTCGGCTGCCGGAGGGCGGCGTCCATGACAAGGCCGCCCTGAACGAAATTCTCCGTGACCACGGTGTGAACGCCTAGGGCACGCAACTGGCCTCGGCCGCCTGGCCGGCCCGGCCCCAGAACTGGCGGCGCTACGTTAGGTGGTCATGAACGGCAATGGTCATGAGTAACTCTGAGCCGCCGCGCCGTCGGCTGCGGCGGCAGGGGCCCGCCACGCTGCGCGGGAAGCACATCCCCACGACCACCACCGACCAGCGGCTCCTGGACTGGCGCGGTTCCGGTGACTGGGTGCATACCGACCCGTGGCGGGTGCTGCGCATCCAGGCCGAGTTCGTGGAGGGCTTCGGCCTGCTCGCCGAGCTGGGCCGGGGGGTGGCGGTGTTCGGCTCCGCGCGTACCCCGCGCGAGTCGCTCGAATATCAGAAGGCCGAGCTGATCGCGACCGGGCTGGCCGAGGCCGGCTACGCGATCATCACCGGCGGCGGCCCCGGCATCATGGAGGCCGCCAACAAGGGCGCGGTGAGCGCCGGCGGCGTCTCGGTCGGGCTGGGCATCGAGCTGCCGGTGGAGCAGGGCCTGAACGACTACGTGGGCGTGGGCCTGGAGTTCCGCTACTTCTTCGTGCGCAAGACGATGTTCGTGAAGTACTCGCAGGCGTTCGTGGTCCTGCCGGGCGGGTTCGGCACCCTGGACGAGCTGTTCGAGGCCGTCACGCTGGTGCAGACCGGCAAGATCACCAAGTTCCCCATCGTGCTGGTGGGCAGCGACTACTGGTCAGGGCTGCTGTCCTGGATCAACGGCACGCTGCTGGAGCAGGAGAAGGTCGCCCGCGCGGACCTGGGGCTGCTGCGGATCGCCGACGACCCGGACGAGGTCGTGCAGATCATCAAGGACGCGCACAGCCAGGTGGACGCCGTCACGCACTACTCGGCCCGGCCTGACCTGACCTGACCTGATAACGGTCGGTTACCCGGGGGCCGAGCGGGCCGCCGAGTTCGGTGAATGTCGGCGGGGCGTGGCACGATTCTTACTATGCCCGTGGTTCTGCTCCTCGCCGCACTGGCCATCCTGGCCGGGGTCGTCGTCGTGGCCGTCGGCCGGGGCGGAGAGCTCGCGATATTCCGGCCGGACGCCCCGGCGCACCCGGAGGTGTTCGCCACCGCCGCCGACGTAGCGTCGTTCCGGCCGCCGCCCGCGTTCTTCGGGTACAGCGCCACGGCCACTGATGAGGCGCTCCAGCGGATCACCCGGGTGGTCGCCGAACGAGACGCCGAAGTGGCCTGGCTGCGCGATCAGATCACCCAGCTGCAGGGCAGTGCCCCGGAGCCGTGGCCCGGGGCCCATGCCGAGCGCGGGGCACAGCCTGAGCCCGCGGGCTGGCCGGATGCCTGGACTTACGGCGGGCCGGGGGGCCGGGCTGAGCCGGCCGGCCAGCCAGGCCCTGAAGGCCATGTTGGTCGAGTCGGCGAGCCTGAGATCGCTGGCTGGGCCGGCCCCGAGGCCTATGCCGCACCAGAGCGCCGGGCTGAGTCCGCCGACTGGCGGGAGTCTGAGGCTTACGGCGAGGATGAGGCCGGGGCTGAGTCCGCCGACTGGCGGGAATCTGGGGCTTACGCCGAGGATGAGGCCGGGGCTGAGTCCGCCGACTGGCGGGAGCCTGGGGCTTACGCCGAGGATGAGGCCGGGGCTGAGTCCGCCGACTGGCGGGAGCCTGAGGCTTACGCCGAGCCTGACCGCCTGGCCGAGCCCGCCGCGTATTCGGAGCCCGCCCCGTGGTCCGAGTCGGCTGCGTGGTCTGAGTCGGCCGCGTGGTCCGAGCCGGAGCCATACGCCCAGCCCGAGCACGGGTCCGGGCCGGCCGCCTGGCCCAGCCTGGGCGACCACCACGAGTCAGAAGGCCGGCCCAACTCCGACCTGTGGTCCGGCTCTGACCACGACTACGACCGCAACCATGACCACGGCCACGCCGCGCCATCCGCCGCCTGGCCCGAGCCCGCTGACCAGCCCGAGCCCGCTGACCAGGCCGGGTCCGCTGATCAGGCCGGGTCCGCCAGCCACCCCTGGTCCGCTGGCCAGGCTGAGTCCGCTGGCCAGCCCGAGTCCGATGACCTGGCCGGGTCCGCCCAGCCCGCCGAGGAGGCCGCTGCCGCTGGCGGGGCCCACCCTGAGGCCGGGACCACCGATCATGAGATAGGACAGCCGTGAGCGACCGGCCGACCACGGCGATCCCCGGACCCGACGGCGAGCTGCGCTGCCCGTGGGCGCTGAGCACCATCGAGTACGTCGGCTACCACGACGACGAATGGGGCCGCCCCATCCGCGACGACCGCGGCCTGTACGAGCGCCTGTGCCTGGAGGCCTTCCAGTCCGGCCTGTCCTGGCTGACGATCTTGCGCAAGCGGGAGAACTTCCGGGCCGCGTTCCAGGGGTTCGACATGGAGACGGTGGCCGCGTTCGGGCCCGATGACGAGGCCCGGCTGATGGCCGACGCGGGCATCGTGCGGAACCGGGCCAAGATCGAGGCGGCCATCGCCAATGCCCGGGCCGCGCTGGACCTGCCCGACGGCCTGGCCGCGCTGGTCTGGAAGTACGCCGACGACCAGCAGCCGGCCCCGGCCACCCTGGCCGACGTGCCCGCCTCCACGCCCGCGGCCAAGGCGCTGTCGGCTGACCTGCGCCGGAACGGATTCAGGTTCACCGGCCCGGTGACCGCCTACGCGACCATGCAGGCGTGCGGGATCGTAAATGACCACCTCGCGGATTGCTTCTGCCGTGCGGGGTAGTCCGGGCTGCTTACCCGCCTCGGCCGCGCGACGCGGCCGGGCGGGATTGGCCTTGCGACTGGAAATGGCCACGCGAATGCGCTCGGTCACCGTGGCTGAGCGGGCGTTATTCACTGGCGGGGAGCGGGTCTGGATCGTATGTTTGGAAGGGTTACTATATGAACGCCCGCGCAGCGGAGGATTGGTCCTCCGCGGCGGGCGAGCTATCGAGGGGTTTGCCGGGGGTGCCACGCTCTCCACGCCATATCCAGGCGTGCAGCATGTCGTGCGCTTCCGCGGGCCGGTGGGGGACCGTAAAGCCGCAGACCACAAGCGCCGTCACGACGCGACAGCGGCGTGGCTGGCGTTGCGTGGCTGGTGATCTGTCCGTTGTCCCCTGGAGGCGAGATGGCCGACGAGACCCCGTCGGAGCATGTGCCGCCCGGCGTGGATGCCAGTCGGCCTAGCCCGGCCCGGCTCTACGACTACTACCTGGGCGGCTCGCACAACCTCGCGGTGGATCGCGAGCTGGGCGACCGGCTCCGGGCGGCCGTGCCCGACCTGGAGGACGGCGTCTGGGCCAACCGCGCCTTCCATCAGCGCGCCGCGACCTGGCTAGCCGAGCAGGCTGGCGTCCGGCAGTTCATCGACATCGGCTCGGGCCTGCCCACCCGCGACAACACCCATGACGTGGTGCAGAAGGTCGTGCCGGGGGCGCACGTGGCGTACGTGGATCATGATCCGATGGTCGCGGCCTACGCCAGCGAGCTGCTGGCCGGCGACGGGACCACCGCGGTGATCACGGCCGACGTGCGCGACCCGGACACGCTCCTGAACGACCCGGCGGTGCGCGAGCTGATCGACTTCGCCGAGCCGGTGGGGCTGCTGATGACGGCGGTGCTGCACTTCGTGGCCGACGGCTCGGACCCCTGGGGCCTGGTGACGCGCTACGTCGCCGCGGTCGCGCCGGGCAGCTACCTCGTGCTGTCTCACTTCACCGCCGATAAGATGCCGCCGCGGGCCATCGAGGCGGGCCAGGACACCTACGCGCAAGCCACCCAGAGCATCTATCCGCGGTCGCTGGCCGAGGTCGAGCGGTTCTTCGCCGGGCTGGACCTGGTGGCGCCGCAGCCGGGCACCGACCCGGCGGTCAGCTACGTCGGCGTGTGGGGGGCCGAGGACCCGGTTGCCGCGGACAGCGATGGCTCGCGCGGCCTGTACTGCGGCGTGGCCCGCCGCCGGTGATGATGCGTGAGCTCGCCGCCCATGTTTAGCAAGCAGAGTGAGCAAGCACAGGAGGCCCGGATATGTCCCCCGCTGAGCAGGTGCCCGCTGAGATCGACGCCACGCGGCCAAGCACGGCGCGGCTCTATGACTACTACCTGGGCGGCACGCACAACTTCGAGATCGACCGCCAGGCGGCCGAGCAGCTGCGCAAGCAGCTGCCCGAGCTGGCCGACGCGGCCTGGGCCAACCGGGGCTTCCACGGCCGGGCCGCGGCCTGGATGGCGGCCGGCCAGGGCATCCGGCAGTTCATCGACATCGGCTCGGGGCTGCCGACGCAGAACAACACCCACGAGGTGGTGCACCCGCTGGTGCCCAGCGCACGGGTGGTGTACGTGGACGTGGACCCGCTGGTGGCCGCGTACAGCGCCGAGCTGCTGGCCGGCGACGAGCGGACCGCGCTGGTCACGGCCGACCTGCGCGACCCGGACGCGGTGCTGGCCCACCCGGACGTGCGCCGGCTGATCGACTTCGACCAGCCGGTCGGGCTGCTGATGACGGCGGTCATGCACTTCATCTCGGACCAAGAGGATCCGTGGGGACTCGTGGCCCGGTACATGGCCGCGACCGCCCCGGGTAGCTACCTGGCGCTGTCCCACGCGACCTACGAGCAGCTGCCCCCGCGGGCGGTGCAGGCCATGAACGAGGTGTACGAGCGTGCCACGAGCAACATCTACCTGCGCTCCAAGGCCGACATCGCCCGCTTCTTCGACGGGCTGGAGCTGGTCCCGCCGCACGTGGACTCGCAGTCCAGCGTCTGCTTCGTCGGCTGCTGGGGCGCGGAGGACCCGGACGCGGCGGACAGTGACGGGTCGCGGGTGCTGCGCTGCGGCGTGGCCCGGGTGAGCAGCCGGTGACCGCCAAGCCGACCATCGAGAGCCTGGGCATCGACCTGGATGCCCAGGAATGGCAGCGCTCGGGCTCCGGTGACGGCATGATCGAGGTGGCCCTGGTGGGCGCGGCGGACTCGGACTGGGTGCTGATGCGCGTCTCCGGCGACGAGACCGGCCGGGTGCTCGTCTATGACCGGCACGAATGGGAGTGCTTCCTGGATGGCGTCCGCCACGGCGAGTTCGACGCCGCCAGCTGACCTGTCTCCGAGTGGAACCGATTGGCCCGCTGGCGCGTCAATGGTGAGACAATGTTTGTGAATCACAACTTCCGTACCGCTATGCTAAAAGTCCTGTCCCGTCAAGGAGGCAATCGCTCATGAGCGACGATGCCTACGGAGCAACCGTCGCCAAGCGGCGGCTGGCCTCGCGCCTTACGGAGCTGAGGCAGGCATCCGGGCATACGGCTAACCACGTCTGTGACCTGCTGAACTGGGGGCGGGGCAAGGTCGGCCGGTTCGAGGCCAACCAGTGGAAGCGCCCCGAGATGAGCGACATCCGGGACCTGGCCAGGGTCTACGGGGTGGGCGAGGCGCAGGCGGAGGAGCTGGAGCAGCTCGCCGCCCATGCGCGGGCCCGGCCCTGGTGGCGGGACTACCCGGACGTCTTCGAGAACGAGTTCCCCGGCATCGAGAACGACGCCAGCCAGATCCGCATCTTCATGCCGCTGGTGCTGCCGGGCCTGCTCCAGACCCGCGAGTACATGGCGGTGGTGCTGCGGGCGGGCTCCCGGCCGCCGAGCTTCGTGCGGCGGGCCATCGAGGCGCGGATGCGCCGCCAGGAGATCCTGGAGCGCACCGACGGCACGGCGCCGCGACTGACCGCGGTGATCACCGAGGCCTCGCTGATGTACCGGTGGGGTTCCAAGGGGGACCGGCGGGAGCAGATCGAGCACCTCGCCACGCTGAGCCGCGAGGCCAACATCGACCTGCGCATCCAGCGCTTCGCCGACGGCCCGCCGACGGGCATGCACTCCATGGTCAACATCTTTGACCTGCCCGGAGAAGAGTCACGCCTGGTCTACCTGGAGACGGACGTGGCCATCCACGAGGTCAGCAAGCGGGAGGAGGTCGAGAGCTACGTGCACGGCTTCAGCCGCGCCCAGGACGCGGCGCTGGAGCCCGGCGATACCACGGCATACCTGAAGTACCTAGCCGAGCAACTGGAGTAAAGATGGTTGACCTGTCTCAAGCAGCATGGCGGAAGGCCCGCGCGAGCTCCATGAACGGGGGCTGCGTTGAGGTCGCGAGCAACCTTCCCGGCGTCATCGCCGTCAGGGATAGTAAGCGCCCGGAGGGCGGGGCCCACGTGGTCGGCAGGGAAGCGTTCGCGCTGTTCCTGGCCGAAGCGCGAGGCGGCCGGTTCGACCTCGGTGCCGGTGCCTGACCACGCCTGACCGACGCATCACAGCGAAGAATCCCCCGGGCTGTCCCCCCGGGGGATTCTTCTTATAACTGCGCCTGTCTCAAGGGCACGGAGGTCCCCGTCCGTTCACCGGCAGGTCGCTACCGCGTGTGCGACTGTACCCGTACGCAGCGGCGTTGGCTACGCCCCGAGACCAGGTTGTCCCTGGCCCGGGGGCCAGGGTTGGCTTACCTGGACGGCGGTCAGGCTCCCGGGAGGCCAATCGATGACCGTTTGGGTGTTAATTTTCCGTGAGTTTCACCTGATCCCATTGCGGTAGTTTGCACAAGACTCATAATCTGTGAAGCACAGATGCATCACCGGAAGTCGGAGGAGCATGCTCCCGTCGCCTGCCGATAGCGGCCGAAGCGGCCGTGGCGGAGCCGTCCCGTCCGCGGTCGATGGGGGGTTCCTGGCAGCGCCGGTGGCTGAGGCACTGGACATCATGTCGTCGTCGCCCAGTATCCGGGACGCATCCGTTCGCGCTGGTGGCTGTTTCGTCCGCCCGCTCCCGCTGGATCGTACCTGCTCCTCGGCGGCCCGGCGGTTCTTCCGCGAGGCGGTGGCGGGCCTGGACCTGCCCGCCGACCTGGTGCACGACGGCATCACGATGGCCAGCGAGCTGGCCGCGAACACGCTGCACGCCCAGGGCAACGTGGAGTTCAGCGGCGGCAACCGGCAGCGGGCCGTCAGCGGCATCCCCGAGTTCTGGCTCTACCTGCGCGGCACCGGCGCGCGGGCCGAGCTGGTCTGCAAGATCTTCGACTCCGAGCCGGGCTGGTCGGTCGACGCCCAGGAGCAGCCGAACAAGGCGCCGCTCGAGCAGGTCGGCGGCCGCGGACTCCAGGTGGTCGCGGCGCTGTCGGCCGGGCAGTGGGGCGGCCACCCCAGCCGGGGGCGGCTGGGGGCCTGGAAGGTGCCGGGCAAGGCGGTCTGGTTCGCGCTGCGGATACCGCCGTCGGCCGAGGCGGCCCGGTACGGCCGCCGGGAGCTGGATCCGGCCCACGCCATCGACGAACTCGAGGCGATGCTGGCCGACCGGGGCCTGGGCGGGCGGATCGTCCGGGCCGACGAGCCGGCGGCGGACATCTCGGTCCTGTCCATCAGCCGGCACCTGACGGTGTGGCGGCACGGCAAGACCATCTCCTGGCGCACGCCGGGCGGCGAGTACCAGCAGATGGAGGTCGTCGACCTGGTGGACGTGGCCGAGCAGATCATCTGTGCCCACGAGGAGGCGGCGCAGGCCGACCCGATGGTGGTCTGACGGCGCTATCTGACCCGGGCGCTGTCTGACCCTGGGGGCTAGCGGCCCTCGAAGACCGGGGCCTGCTTGGCCAGGAACGCCCTGGTCGCCGCCTGGTGGTCGCGGGTGTCGCCGAGCGCGCGCTGGAGCTCGGCCTCCTTGGCCAGCGACTCGTGCAGGCCGTGCGCGGCCGAGTACAGCAGGCTCTCCTTGATGGCGGCGTAAGCCCGGGTCGGGCCGGCGGCCAGCCGCTCGGCCAGCGCCGTGGCGGCGGCGGGCAGCTCCTCGTCGGCCACCACCGAGGTCAGCAGGCCCAGGCCGAGCGCCCGGTCGGCGTCGACCGGCTCGGCCAGCATCAGCAGCTCGGTGGCCCGGGCCACGCCGGCCAGCCGCTGGAGGGTCCAGGACGCGCCGGTGTCCGCGCCGAGGCCGACCCTGGCGAACGCCATCAGCAGGCTGGCCCGCCGGGCGGCGATCCGGAAGTCACAGGCCAAGGCGAGCGCGGCGCCCGCCCCGGCGGCCACGCCGTTGACCGCGGCGATCACCGGCTTGGGCATACCGGTAATGGCCATCACGATCGGGTTGTAATGCTCGGCCACGGTGTCGAGCGGCGCGGCGCCCTGGTCCAGCAAGTCGGCGTGCTCACGCAGATCCTGGCCGGCGCAGAAGGCCGTCCCGGCCCCGGTAATGATCAGCGCGCGGATGGTCTCGTCTCCGGCGCAGTCACGCAGCGCGTCCAGCAGGCTGACTTTGGTTTCGTAAGTGAGGGCGTTCCTGGCCGCCGGGCGGTTCAGCGTGATCGTGGCGACAGCTCCGGCCTGATGGCGCAGGACGCTCTCGCTCATTGGGGTCTCCTGTCAGCCAGGTGGGTAACACTGATCATTACCACTCGCCGCCGCAACTGAAGGATAATGGAGGTACTGATCGAGATGCTTGTGGCTAGCCGGTCCCGCCAGGCACCGTAGCTGCGGTGCACTGCGCCCCAGCGAGGTTCCGTGCGGCCCCAAAAGCAGGGTAAAGGCAGGAAGGGGATGCAGCATGGCGGCGATGAAGCCGCGGACGGGAGACGGTCCGCTTGAGGTCACCAAGGAGGGCCGCGGCATCGTGATGCGGGTTCCCCTCGAAGGCGGCGGTCGGCTCGTGGTGGAGTTGACACCAGACGAGGCCGGCGCGCTGGGCGAGGCACTCAAGACCGCTGTTGGCTGATCTTGCCGATCACGTCTGATGTCGCAGTGCTGCCGGGCGCCAGCACTCAGCCCCTCGACGCCGGCATCTCCGCGCTAGCTGACGCCGAGTCCGGGATCCTGGCCGTGCCGGTGGAGCCCGGCGGCCAGGCCGAGGATCCGGGCCTGGACGGCCTGCTCCCGGGCGGCGCCGCCGACGCGATCGCGGCGTTCGGGCTCACCGGCCAGGCGGGCGAGGCCGCCCAGGTGCTGGCCAGCGCCTCGGGCCGCCCGGTCACCGGCCTGGTCGCGGCGGCGGAGAACCTCCCGTCGGGCTCGGCCCACCGGCCGGGCGACGTCATCACTCACTCTGTGTTACAAAAACAGCGTGAAGCCGCGCCGGCGTAGCCGGGGCGGCTTCACGGCGGGCGCACGGTCGAGGTGTTCAACACCGACGCCGAAGGCGGCTGGTGCTGGCCGACGCGCTGGCGCCTGCTGACCCAGGCCTAGTTATTCTGGGCGCTTGACCGCCGTCAGCAGGCCGTTGCCGATCGGCAGCAGCAGCGGCACCAGCCCCTCGTCGGCCCGCACCTGCTCGCGCAGCTCGCTGGTCGCGGCGGTGTCGTCGGGACCGTGCTCGGAGCCGAGGGCGTCGTCGAAGGCCAGGATCCCGCCCGGCCGCAGCAGCCGCAGCGCGGCGGTCAGGTAGTCCGGGTCCTCCTGCGGGTCGGCGTCGCAGAACACCATGTCGTAGGCGCCGTCGGCCAGGCGGGGCAGCACCTCGAGGGCCAGGCCGCCGATGAGCCGGTAGCGGCTGGAGGCGAAGCCGGCGGCCAGGAACGCCGCCCGGGCCAGCCGCTGGTGCTCGGGCTCGACGTCGACGCTGGTCAGGACCCCGCCGGGGCGCATGCCCCGGAGCAGCCAGATGCCCGACGTGCCGCAGCCGGTGCCGATCTCGACCACCGCGCGCGCGCCCATGGCCGCGGCGATGAAGCGCAGCGTGCCGCCGGTGACCGGGCTGACCGGAGCCGCGCCGCCGACTTCCGCGGCGTTCCTCCGGGTCGTGTTCAGCACCTCGTCCTCGGGGAGGAACTGATCCACGTAGGCCATGGTGACGTCCGTGATCGAGATGGCTGCCTCCCCCTGCTGTGTCCTCCAGCTATTTGATACTCAGTGCGGCAGCCTAGCGGCCGGCCCGCCTGACCGGGAACTAGCCGGGTAACCTCGGGCGTTGAGGGAATTGCTAGGCCGGGCCCGCGGAAGGATGCGGGCACTTATGGCGTTGGAGGCTGTGGGAGCGGGTGAAGGGGGAAGCCGTGGACCAGGCCGGAGCGCCCGGGGCAGACGAGCTCGATACGGCCGTGCTCGATAGCGCCGAGGCCGGCACCGACTGGACGCCGCCGACCTGGGAGGACGTGGTCCGGGACCACTCAGCCCGGGTGTACCGGCTGGCTTACCGGCTTACCGGCAACACCCACGACGCCGAGGACCTCACTCAGGAGGTCTTCGTGCGCGTCTTCCGATCGCTGTCCTCGTACTCGCCGGGCACCTTCGAGGGCTGGCTGCACCGCATCACCACGAACCTGTTCCTGGACATGGCCCGCCGCCGGCAGCGGATCCGGTTCGAGGGCCTGGGCGAGGAGACGGCGGCCCGCATCCGTGGCGCCGAGCCGACGCCGGCCCAGGTATTCGACGACCGGCACTTCGACGGCGACGTCCAGGCCGCGCTCAAGGCCCTGCCGCCGGAGTACCGGGCCGCGGTCATCCTGTGCGACATCGAGGGCCTGTCCTACGAGGAGATCGCCGACACGCTCGGCATCAAGCTCGGTACCGTCCGGAGCCGGATTCACCGGGGCCGGGCCCAGCTGCGCGAGGCCCTTGAGCACCGTCGGCCCCGGCACCTGAGCGCGGCACCGCTGCCGCGCGTCGGAGCTGACCCGCTGCCGCAGGGAGGGCAGCCATGACACACCTCGGACATCGACTGTCCGCCCTGATCGACGATGAGCTTGACCTCGACGGCCGCGACCGGGTTCTGGTCCACCTGGCCAAGTGCGAGGACTGCCGGCGCGAGGCGGTTGCCTTGCGGACGCTGAAGAGACGGATGAACGCACTGGGCGGCGAGACCGAGGCCGACTCGGCGCTGACCGGGCGGCTGATGGGACTGGCCAGCCCGAGCGGTGGCCTGGACGGGCGCGGCAGCGTGCCGCTGAGCCCCTGGTCGGCCATGGGGCCGGCGGAGGCGGAGGGCCGGGGCTGGCCCGAGCCGCGATCGGCCTGGTACCTGCTCGGCGGGGCGTTCAGCGTGTTCCTGGCCGGGATCGGCACCGCGGCGTTCATGGCCGGGGGCAGCCCGCAGGTCCAGGATCCTGAGCCGCGGGTCATCCCGTCGGTGGACGTGCTCATGGTCCAGCACGAGATGGCCGGGACCAACGGGGTGCCGGCGCAGCCCGAGCGCGAGCCAGAAGTCCCCGTTCAGCGGTCCGTGACCTCTGCTCAGCGTGCGTCCAGGCGTCTGACCAGCGTTGCCGTAGTGATCGGCTTGCTGGGTGCCTGCGCTGTGCTGGTCGTCCTGGTGGAGTCGCCGGGCCAGTCCAGCGCCGTCCGCGGGGTGGGCCATCCGGGCCGGCCGCGGCGAGCGTCGTCGGCCGAGATAGTCCCGCTGGGCGGCGCGGCCGGGCTGGCGCCCCGTTCGGCCACGCCCGCCTCGCGAACCGGCCTGCGGCTGCTCAGCCAGGCCGCGGTGGCCTGCGAGACGGTGCCGTTCCACGGCGTGCAGATATCCACCTGGTTCGGGTCCACCACCGAGACCGCGTCGGTGATCCAGCTCTGGCACCGGTCGGATGGCCAGATCCTGGTCCAGGCCTCGCCCACCGGGACCAGCCCGGCGGAGCGGGGCCAGCCCGGCCCGGACGTCCTGGCCGGCCAGGACCAGGTGCTGTCGGTCACCTCGTCGATGCTGAACCTGATGCGCCGCAACTACGCGATCACTTACGACGGCCGCTCCGCGGTGGACGGGCGGCCCGCCCTGCTGGTGGCCGTCCGCCGCCCCGGCGGCAGCCTGGCCGCCCGGTACTGGATCGACGCGGCGACCAAGCTGCCGCTGCGACGCGAGGTGCTGGTCGACGGCAGCCGGATCCTCAGCGAGGACGCCTTCCTGTCCCTCAGCGTGGGCGCCAGCCAGCTAAACGGCATGCCGGCGGCCGACGCCCGGCCCTGGACCGGGCAGCTGACCGTGGGCGGGCTGGCCGCCCTGGCGGGCCAGGGCTGGCCGCTGCCGGGGGACACCGTCGGCGGGCTGTCGCTGTTCCAGTCCTCCGAGACGCCCAGCAAGTCCGGCAAAATCGTAGAACTCTCGTATTCGGACGGACTATCCGTCATCTCGGTATTTGTTCAGCGCGGGATGTTGCCGCGCAGCCTGCCCGGCTGGCGGCATTTCGCGGCCAGGGACGGCAGCGAGGTCTATGCCCTCGACCCCGATGACCGGAGCCTGGTCTGGTCGGCGGGCGGCTTTGTCTACACGATGATCTCCGACGCCCCGCCGGCCGTGGTTGACCAGGCGATCGTGAACCTTCCGCACGACAGCCCGGTGGGCTTCTGGTCCCGTATGGACCGGGGATTCCGGCGGCTGGCGTCCTGGGCTAACCCATTCCGCTGAGCATGCCTAGTCCGGCCGGATATAGGGCAGGAATGTGGGAGCGGCGGCCAGTTCCAGGTCGCCTCGGGGAGGCACGATATGTCCGAGGGGCCCTGGCCGGCAAGCGCGGGCAATTCAGCCCCGCTGGCGTCCGCGGCTGAAGCCCCCGCGCCCCCGGCTGAAGCCCCTGCGCCCCCGGCGGACGCTCCGGCAGCCGACGTTCAGCCGCTGGATGCTCCGCCGCAATGGACCGCGCCCGGTGCCTTCGCCGGCCTGGGCTACCCCGCGGACGACCCGGCCGACTTCGACTACAGCCTGGACGGCGGCCCGCGGCGGCACGGGGGTTTGCGACAGGGTGGCTTGCGACAGGGGGGTTTGCGGCACTGGGTCCTGGACCGGCGCCGCCGGCTGGCCTTCGCCGGCCTGGCCATCGCCGTGGTGTCCGCGCTGCTCGGCGGCCTGCTCGGCGGCTATATCGCGACCCGGTCCGAGGGCTCGGGCATCGCGCCCGGCTACGCCCTGGGCAAGCTGCCCAGGGCGACCAGCCGCCGGCCGGCCACCTCGGTGGCCGGCATCGCGGCCCGGGTGCTGCCCAGCGTGGTCATGATCCGGGTTAACGGCGCCGACGGCACGGGCTCCGGGTTCGTCCTCCCCGGCGGCTACATCGTCACCGACAACCATGTGGTGACCCTGGACGGGAACTCCAGCAGCGCCTCGCTCCAGGTGATCTTCCAGAGCGGCCTGACCGTGTCCGCGCGGCTGGTCGGCCGGGACACCTACTCCGACATCGCCGTGATCAAGCCCATCGGCGCGCACGTCCGCGACCTGCGCCCGCTGCCGCTGGGCAACTCGGCCGGGGTGGCCGTCGGCGACCCGGTGATCGCCTTCGGCGCGCCGCTGGGCCTGGCCGGCACGGTGACCAGCGGCATCGTGAGCGCCCTCGACCGGCCGGTGCAGCCCGGCGCGGGCAACGGCCCGGCGGCGCCGCAGGTCTTCCTGGAGGCCATCCAGACCGACGCCCCGATCAACCCCGGCAACTCGGGCGGCCCGCTGGTCAACAGCCTGGGCCAGGTGATCGGGATCAACGCGGCCTTCGACACGCTCGGCGGCAACATGATCACCGGCCAGGGCGGGAACATCGGCCTGGGCTTCGCCATCCCGATCAACCAGGTGCGGCGGGTAGCGGTGCAGCTGATCAGGAGCGGGCATGCCACCCACTCGGTCATCGGCGCCCTGCTCAACACCAAGTACAGCGGCACGGGCGCCCAGATTGCCGTCAGCACCAGGACGGCGCCCTCCGTCACGCCGGGCGGGCCCGCGGCGCTGGCCGGGCTGCGGCCCGGCGACGTGATCATCAGCTTCGCGGGCCAGCCCATCCCCAACGAGCAGACGCTGCTGGACGCGATCCGGGCCCACGCGCCGGGCGACGACGTCCGGCTGGACTACCTGGCCCACGGCAAGACCTACGCGGCCACGCTGCGGCTGGGATCCGCGCGCTCCTGAGTTGGTCCTGGGTACCGGGCTGGCCCGTCCGACGGGTTACGCTCCTGGTAGCGGATCGTCCGGTGCGCCCTGGCGCACAGCCGGCCAGCGGGAGCACTCGTTGTTTGACCTGTCGTTCTTTAAGATCGCCGTGCTCGCGGTGATCGCGCTCGTGGTTTTCGGGCCGGACCAGCTGCCCCGGCTCGCCGCGCAGGCCGGGCGCGCCCTGCGGGATGTCCGGCGGCTGGCGGAGAACGCCAGGGCGGACCTTCAGGAGCACCTGGGCCCGGAGTTCAGCGAATTCGACCTCAACGACCTGAACCCGAAGTACTTCGTGCGCAAGCACCTGCTGGACGAGGCGAGCGCCGCGATGAACGGGACGGACGCCACGGCCGACGGCTCCGGGGTCACGGACGGCGGGGTCGGCCGGCATTGGCGCGGGGCTGGCCGAGGACCCGATCGTCCGGCTGGAGCCGGGCGAGAGCCCGCCCTACGACGTCGAGGCCACCTGACCCCGCCCTATACGGCGGGACTAGACCGGCGGGACTAGACCGGCGAGAGGCCTAGCTGCCGGCCCGCCAGGCTGCGCGACCGGTCGCCCAGCTGCTGCGCGATCTTCCTGAGCTCGATGGCCGCGGGCGAGTCCGGGGCGGACAAGACGATCGGCTCGCCGCTGTCGCCCGCCATGCGCAGCCGGGTGTCGATGGGGATCTCGCCCATCAGCGGGACCGGGGCCCCGCTGAGCCGGCTCAGCGTGTCCGCGACCGCCTGGCCGCCGCCCGTGCCGAACACCTCGACCCGCTCGCCGCAGTGCGGGCAGGGCAGGTAGGCCATGTTCTCGATCACGCCGACCACGCGCTGGTGCAGCTGCGAGGCCAGCGCCCCGGCCCGCTCGGCCACCTCGGCCGCGGCCAGCTGCGGCGTGGTGACCACGATCAGCTCGGAGCCGGGGACCAGGTGCGCGGCCGAGATCGCGATGTCGCCGGTGCCCGGCGGCAGGTCCATCAGCAGCACGTCCAGGTCGCCCCAGAACACGTCGGCCAGGAACTGCTGGAGCAGCCGGTGCAGGATCGGGCCGCGCAGCGGCAGCGGCTCGTTGCCCTTCTTGAGCATGCCGCTGGAGATGGCCCGGACGCCGTGCGCGGTCGGCGGCATGATCATCTGCTCGACCTGGGTGGGCCGGGCGGTCACGCCGAGCATGCGCGGCACCGAGTGGCCGTAGATGTCGGCGTCCAGCAGCCCGACCTTCTGGCCGGCCTGGGCCAGCGCCACGGCCAGGTTGACCGTGACCGAGGACTTGCCGACCCCGCCCTTGCCGCTGGCGATGGCGTAGACCTTGGTCAGCGAGCCCGGCTTGGCGAACGGGATCTCCCGCTCCTCCTTGCCGCCGCGCAGCCGGCCTTGCAGCTCGCGGCGCTGCTCCTCGCTCATCACGTCCAGGTCCACCTGGACCCGGCTGACGCCGGGCAGCCTGCTCACGGCGCCGGTGACGTCGCGGGTGATCGTGTCCCGCAGCGGGCAGCCCGCCACCGTCAGCCAGATGCCGACCCGCACGGTCCCGTCGGCCGCGACCTGCACGTCCTTGACCATGCCCAGCTCGGTGATCGGGCGGTGGATCTCGGGGTCGTTGACACTGGCCAGGGCCTGGGTCACCTGCTCCGCGGTGGGGGGTGACACGACCCCCTGGCCGGGCTCGGGGACTGCTGCTGTGGACATGCCCCCATGCTACGGGGCATCACGGGCCGCCTGTTCACGCACGTCCGCCGGGCGCGTAGGCTCACGGTCCGTGAACAGCAGCGCGGCCCGCGCGGAGCGGCCCCGGCGCACCTGCCTGGCCGTGCCCGGCAGCAGCCCCCGGTTCATCGCCAAGGCCCGTGGACTGCCGGTGGACGAGGTGTTCCTGGACCTGGAGGACGCGGTCGCGCCGGCCCGCAAGGCGGACGCCAGGGCGGCGGTGGCCCAGGCCCTGCGCGAGGGTGACTGGGGGACCGCGATCCGGGCGGTCCGGGTCAACGACGTCACCACGGGCTGGGCGCACCGGGACGTGATCGAGGTCGTCGAGCGGGCCGGCGACGCGCTGGACGTCATCGTGCTGCCCAAGGTCACCGGCCCCGAGCACGTGACCTGGCTGGACCTGCTGCTGGGCCAGGTGGAGCGGCGACCGGGGCTACCCGGCCGGGCGGATCGGCATCGAGGCTCAGATCGAGGACGCCCGCGGCCTGGCCGAGGTGGACCGGATCGCCGCGGCCTCGCCCCGCCTGGAGGCGCTGGTGTTCGGGCCGGCCGACTTCATGGCCAGCCTGGGCATGCGCTCGCTGGACATCGGCGCCCAGCCCGCCGGGTACCGGGGCGGCGACGCGTTCCACTACCCGCACCTGCGCATCCTGGTCGCCGCCCGGGCCCGCGGCCTGCAGGCCATCGACGGGCCCTACGCGGCCATCCACGACGCCGTCGGGCTGCGCCAGGCGGCGGCGAGCGTGGCCGCGCTCGGCTACGACGGCAAGTGGGTGCTGCACCCCGGCCAGGTCGACATCGTCAACGCCGAGTTCTCGCCCGGCCAGGCCGACTACGACCGGGCCGAGCTGATCCTGGAGGCCTACGAGTACCACACCACGGTGGCCGGGCGCGGGGCCGCGATGCTCGACGGCGAGATGATCGACGAGGCCTCGCGCAAGCTGGCCCTGGTCGCCGCGGCCCGCGGCCGCGCGGCGGGCCTGCGCCGGACCACGTCCTTCGAGCCGCCTGGCGAATGACGGGCAGCCGCCGGGCCAGGCCCGCGCGGAACCCATTTGTTAGGGATATCGCCGGGGCAGCACCGCCCAGGAGCGCAGCGCGTCCAGCAGCCCGGCGGTGATCTGGCCGGCCGCGTCCATCGCGGCCGCCTCGTCCGGCGTGACCCACCGCGCGTCGGTGGCGTCGTCGCCCGCCGCGAGCGCGCCGCCGGTGACGAACGCCTCGTAGTCCCGGATGTCCACCACCGCCCCGGCCAGCCCGGGCCGCTCCACGGCGCCGAGCAGGGGTCCGCAGGTGACGGCCAGGCTGGTCTCCTCGAGCACCTCCCGGACGACGGCCCGCTCGTCGGTCTCACCCGGCTCGATGCGGCCGCCGGGCACCGACCAGAGCCCGGCGCCCGGCTCGTTGCGCCGCCTGATCAGCAGCAGCCGGCCGGCCTGGTCCTTGATGATCGCCCCGACGCAGGGGACCCGCTGCCCAGTCACAGCACGTTCGTTTACCACAGCGAACCAGCGAGCAGGTACCCAGGCAGGGTGGGGAGAATCTGGAGCGGCCGGTGAGCACCAAGGCCGCCCTCACCTGCCCGCGCTGCGACGCCAGCCTGCGCGGTCCCACCATCTGGTCCAGCGCCTGGCACTGCGAGCAGCACGGCGAGGTGCACCCGATGCGGCCCGCGCTCAGCCCGTCCAGGGCCGGGCTCGACGGGCTGCTGCGCCGGGCCATGGTGCCGGTGTGGCTGCCGTGGCCGCTGCCGCCGGGCTGGCTGGTCACCGGCTTCGCCGGGGCGGGCGACGAGCGCACCGGCACCCAGGGCTGCGCGGTGGCCCTGTCCGGACCCAGCCCGGTCGGCGGGCCCGGCGAGATGATGCTGGTCTCGGAGTGCCCCAGGCTCGGCCTGGGGGCGCGGTTCGCGGGCCTGGCCGGGCCCGATCCCTGGGCGGCGTTCCCGGTCGGCCTGCCCGACTCCTGCGTGCGGTTCAACCACCACGAGTTCCCGCTGTGGCACGTGGAGGCGCCCGGCCGGGCCGCGTTCGCCGGGGAGGTCATGGGCACCTGGCTGTGGCTGGTGCTGTGGCCCGACACCGCGGGCGTGCTGCTGGTCGAGCCGCTGCCGGTGCGCGACCTGCGCGACCCCGGCCCGGAGGTGGACCTGCCGTTCGGGGCGCCGTCACCGCACCTGCCCGGCTAGTGTCGCTGCGTGGTCCTTCACGCCGATCTGCATAGCCACAGCAACGCCTCCGACGGCACGACGCCTCCGGCCGACGTGATGGCCAGGGCCGCCGCCGCGGGCCTGGACGTCATCGCGCTGACCGACCACGACACGGTGGCCGGGCACGCCGAGGCGGCGGCCGCGCTGCCGCCCGGCCTGACCCTGCTGCCGGGCATGGAGCTGTCCTGCCGGCGCGACGGCCACAGCGTGCACATGCTGGCCTACCTGTTCGACCCCGCCGATGCCGAGCTGGCCGCCGAGACTGGCCGCGATCAGGGACAGCCGGGTCAGCCGGGCCCGCGAGATGGTGGCCCGGCTGGCCGAGCTGGGCGTCCCGGTGACCTGGGAGCAGGTCACCGGGATCGCCGGCGACGGGGTCGTGGGCCGGCCGCATATCGCCAGGGCGCTGGCCGCGGCCGGGGTGGTGGCCACCCCGGCCGACGCGTTCAGCCCGGACTGGATCGGCCCCGGCGGCCGGGCGTACGTGTCCCGGTACGCGCTGGACCCCAGCCGCGCCATCGCCCTGGTCCGGGCCGCGGGCGGGGTGACGGTCCTGGCCCACCCGCGCGGCGCGGGCCGCGGCTGGCAGATTCCCGACGAGGTTATCGCCGACCTGGCCGCGGCCGGGCTGAGCGGCATCGAGATCAACCACCCCCAGCAAGATGATGAACAACGGGCTCGTCTGCGGACCCTGGCCCGCGGGCTCGGCCTGGTGCCGTCGGGCGGCAGCGACGACCACGGGGAGCTGACCGGGTTCCGGATCGGCGTCGAGCAGGCGCCGGAGGGCAGCTACCAGGCGCTGATCGAGCGGGCTACCGGCGCCACCCCGATCAGCGGCCCGATCATCGGCCCGGTCAGCGGCCCGATCATCGGCTGACCGCCGCGCTGGATCCGCCCGTAATGAGAGCAGCCCCCACTATCGTGGGCGCACAGCTCTTTTAGCAGAGCTCTTTTAGCACAGCTCTTTTAACGGCCTGAGTCGCCTGGAGGGAAGTCCTGATGGAAGCGCGGATCGAGGGGGTCACCGGCGGCGCCAACACGTGGGTCGTGGGTGACGACGAGGAAGTCATCGTCATCGATCCCGGCACCGACGCCGAGGCGGTGCTCAAGACCGTCGGCGAGCGGGAGATCCTCGCCGTCATCTGCACCCACGGGCACGCCGGCCACGTCACCGCGGCCCTCGAGGTGGCCGGCCGGGACGAGGCGCCGGTCGCCCTGCACCCGGCCGACCTGCTGTCCTGGCGCGAGGTGCACGACGATGACCCGGAGATCAAGATGGAGGACGGCGGCGCCTTCGAGGTCGCCGACGCCCGGCTTGAGGTGCTGCACGCGCCCGGCCACAGCCCGGGCTCGGTGTGCCTGTACAGCGAGGAGCTGGGCGCGGTGTTCACCGGCGACGCGCTGTCCAAGCGCGGCCCGGTGGCCCGCGAGGACGGCTTCCCCGACTTCTCCCGCCAGCTCAGCTCGATCGGCGGCCAGATACTCACGCTGCCCGATGACACCCGGGTGCTGCCCGGGCACGGCGGCGAGCTGACGGTGAGCTACGCCGAGCAGCACTTCAACGGCTGGGCCGCGGCCGGTCCCGACGGCGTGTCCGGCGCGGGCGGCGTGGCGGGCCTGGGCGGCGGAGCCGACGACCCGGACGAGTAGGCGCCCCGTGGAGCAGCTTCAGCTGGACGGCATGCCCCGCCGCCTGTACTCGTGCACCCCGACCCGGCTCGGCACCTGGCTGGACTGCCCGCGCCGGTACCGGATGACCTACCTGGACCGGCCCGCGCCGCAAAAGGGCCCGCCCTGGGCGCACAACAGCCTCGGCGCCAGCGTGCACAACGCGCTGGCGGCCTGGTGGCGGCTGGCCCGGCCCTTCCGCACCGTCACCGTCGCGGGCGACCTGCTGCAGTCCGGCTGGCTGACCGACGGCTACGCCAGTGACGCGCAGTCGGCCGAGCACCGGGAGCGCTGCCGGACCATGGTCGAGGGGTACGTGACCGGCCTGGACCCCGACCGCGAGCCGGTCGGCGTGGAGCGGACGGTGGCCACCAGGACCGAGAAGATCGCCGTGTCCGGCCGCATCGACCGGCTGGACGCCCGGCCAGCTGCGACGGGCCGGACGGGCCGGACGCGCTGGTCGTGGTGGACTACAAGACCGGCCGGTACGTGCAGACCGTCGACGACGCCCGCAGCTCGATGGCCCTGGCCCTGTACGCGCTGGCCGCGCAGCGGGTGCTGCGCCGCCCGTGCCGCCGGGTCGAGCTGCACCACCTGCCCAGCGGCCGGGTGCTGGCCTGGGAGCACACCCCGGAGTCGCTGGCCCGGCAGCTGGGGCGGGCCGAGGACATCGCGCAGGAGTGCGCGGCCGCCGACGCGGTCTACCGGGAGCAGGGACCGGCAGCGCGAAGTGTTCGAGGCCCGCCAGGGGCCGCAGTGCGGGTGGTGCGACTTCCGCGCCCACTGCCCCGAGGGCACGCGCGGCGGCGCAGGCCCGGCTGCCCTGGGACGGCCTGGCCCCGCGCGCGGTGACGCCGGGCTAGTCGCCGGGGGCGGTGAGGCCGGGCTAGTCGCCGGGGGCGGGCGAGGCTGGCGGCGCTCGGCCTTGCCCTCGGTCGCGTTCCAGAACGTGGTCAGGGCGTGGCCCGTGGTGTCCGGCGCCTCGATGGCCGGGGAGTGCGCGGCGGCGGGGATGCAGGCGCGCTCGGCCCCGAGCCGCTTGGCCATCCGGTCCTGGGCCGCCGGCGACCAGGCGTCGTCGTTCTCGCCGTAGATGACCAGGACCGGCAGCTTCACGGCGCCGGACGGCTTCACGGGCCGTGACAGCGCGGCCAGTTCCTCGGTGCGGTCGGGCCACTCGAGCAGCCGCCGGGCCATCTCGAACAGGCCGATGGGGCAGGCGCGCATGGTGCGCTCGCGCAGGAACGCGATGATCCGCTCGTCGGTGCCGGCCGCCCTGGCCTCGGGCTCCAGCCGCTCGCTCCACACCCGGCGGACCAGCGCGGCCAGCTCGTCACGGTCGTCCCGGCCCGGGGCGCCGGGCGCGTCGAGCAGCGCCAGCGTCTGGCGCAGGCCGGCCGCCTTCCGCCCGCCGATCGCACCGGGCCCGGAGCCGATCAGGGTGAGCGACAAGATCCGGCCCGTGGCCAGCAGCGCGGCGCTGCGGGCGATCAGGCCGCCCATCGAGTGACCCACCAGGTGGACCCCGCCCGAGGCCTGGCTGACCGAGTCGGCCACGGCCAGCACGTCGGCGGCCAGCTGATCGGGGGCGTAGCCGCTGCGGTCGGCGGCCGGCGCGCTCTGGTACTGCCCGCGCAGGTCCATGGCGACCACGGTGCGCCCCGCCGTGGCCAGCGGCTCGAGCACGGGCAGGAAGTCTTCCTTGCTGCCCGTGTACCCAGGCACCAGCAGGGCCGGCCGGCGCTCACAGACGCCGTGACCCGGCTGGGCCTCCAGGACGGCGAAGCCGCCGCGCTCCGTTCTCGCGGTGCCCGACCGGACCCGGTCGGGCATCTTCAGGGATCTGGGAGTGCTCACGTGGCGGCAGCCTATCGATGATCTCCCAGGAACCTAAGCGCTCTCCGCCGAGCTGCCGTTCGGCGCGCCGCCCGGGCTCTGCGTGGTCGGGCTCTGCGGGCTCGGGCTCCCGGCTGGTGCGCTGTCGGCGCCCCCGGTGGCCGTGCCGTCCCGGACCGCCGCCGAACCGGCCGCGGAAACGGCCCCGGTGGCGGCCCCGGACTTGCGGGGCGAGCGCCGCCGGCGGCGACGCGGCGGCCGGCTGGCCGTGGCGGTGCCCGTGGTGGCCGGGCCGCCGGCCGTGGCGGTGTCAGCCGTGGCCGTGGCTGGGCTGGCCTGGTCACCCGCGGCCGGAGCGCCGTCGGCGGCGGGCCCGGCCTGGCCGTCGGCCGTCGGCGCGCCCGAGTGCAGACGCCGGCGCACCCGCTGGCGGCGCTTGGCCGGCTCGCGGTCCTCATTGCCCCCGCCCGGACCGCGGTCCGGGCCCCGGTCGGACCCGTCACGACGGCCGCGCCCGTGGCTGGGCTGGGCGCTGCGCGACCGGATGCGGCCGGTCTCGCCGATGTCCTCGAGCTGCTCGGCCTCCAGGCCCGCACGGGCCCGCTGGGCCCGCGGCAGGGTGCCGGTGGCCCCGGCCGGGATGGTCAGGTCGCTGTACAGGTGGGCCGAGGTGGAGTACGTCTCGGCGGGCTCGGGCCGACCGAGGCTGAGCAGCTCGTCGATCATCTTCCAGCGCGACAGGTCGTTCCAGTCCACGAAGGTGACCGCCACGCCGGTCCGGCCGGCCCGGCCGGTGCGCCCGATGCGGTGCAGGTAGGCCTTCTCGTCCTCGGGGCACTCGTAGTTGATCACGTGCGTGACGTCGTCGATGTCCAGGCCGCGGGCCGCCACTTCGGTGGCCACCAGCACGTCGACCTTGCCGGTACGGAACGCCCGCATGGCCCGCTCGCGCTGGCCCTGGCCCAGGTCGCCGTGCACCGCGGCCGCGGCGAAGCCACGGGTCGTCAGCGCGCTCGCGACCTGGTCGGCGGACCGCTTGGTCCGGCAGAACACGATCGACAGGCCGCGGCCCTCGGCCTGCAGCACCCGGGCCAGCACCTCGATCTTGTCCATCTGGTGGGCCCGGTAGATGAACTGCTGGGTGCTCGGCACGTAGGCCTGCTCGTCGTGCTGCTCGGCCCGGATGTGCATGGGCCGGCTGAGGTGCCGGCGGGCCAGCGTGACGACCTCGCCCGGCATGGTGGCCGAGAACAGCATGGTCTGCCGGTCGGCCGGGGTCAGGCTGAGGATCTTCTCGACGTCGGGCAGGAAGCCCAGGTCGAGCATCTTGTCCGCCTCGTCGAGGACGAGGGCGTGCACGTGGCTGAGGTTCAGGTGGCGCTGGCGGACCAGGTCGAGGAGGCGGCCGGGGGTGCCGACCACGATGTCGACCGAGGCCAGCGCCTCGATCTGCGGCTCGTAGGCCCGGCCGCCGTAGAGCACGACCACCTTGGCGCCGACCCGGCGCCCGGCGATCTGGAGGTCATCGGCGACCTGGATGGCCAGTTCCCTGGTCGGCACGACGACCAGCGCGCGGGGCGAGGCCTTGATGCCGCCGCCGGGCATCTGGTCCAGCCGCTGCAGGATGGGCACGCCGAACGCGAGGGTCTTGCCGGTCCCGGTCCTGGCCTGGCCGATGAGGTCATGGCCCTCCAGCGCGACCGGCAGGGTCAGCGCCTGGATCGGGAAGGCGGTGGTGATGCCCTCCGCCTCCAGCGCGGCACAGATCGGCTCGGCGATGCCAAAGCTGGCAAAGGTCTTATCGTTGCTGTCAGCCGAAGCTTCGGTGATCTCGGGTCCGATGGACGGCGCGTCCGCCACCGCGGCCTCGGTCACTGCGGCCTCGCTCGCCGCGGGCCCGGTCACCTCGGGATCGATGGCCTCCGGTTCGTCGGCTAGGGCTGATGTGTAAGTTGTCAGGGCTTCCGCCTCCATCAAAATCGCCTGCGGTCTCTCAAGCGCGACTGCACCCACCAGGTTGACGGCGCAGTCCAGAACACGGCCGCAGCCGCAGGCACACGAAGTACATGCTCACGAAGGGATGCGCGACGCACCGTGTCCCGCGCATTTATCGCGCCAGGCAAACGTCGCGCCATAGCATGTGTAACACGATCGGGGAGTCACCGCATTCCTGCCGTGGATCACCCTCTATCTTAGCAAGCCTGCTCAGGCCGCCCTCCAGGGCACGCCCGCGCCCGGTTGTTACGCTGCGCTCGTGACCGATGAAGGACCCGAAACCCCCGCCCCGGCCGGGACCGCGGAGCCGCAGGGCGTGCTCGACCTGCTGGGCCTGATCGCCTACGCCCAGCTGGTCGCGTTCTTCCGGCTCTCCGACGACGCCGTGCTGGCTCCCACGCTGGCCGACAAGGCCGCCCTGGCCGAGATGGCGGTGGCCGAGTTCGGGCATTTCCAGCTGCTCCGGGGCCGGATCGAGGCGCTGGGCGCCGACGTCGGCGAGGCCATGACCCCGTTCGTCCCGGCGCTGGACGACTTCCACGCCAGGACCGCGCCCGCGGACTGGCTGGAGGGACTGGTCAAGGCCTACGTGGGCGACGGCATCGCGGCCGACTTCTACCGCACCGTGGCCACGGTGCTGGATGCGGACACCGAGGCGCTGGTGCTGGAGGTGCTGGCCGACACCGGGCACTCGGCGTTCGTCATCGACCGGGTCCGGGCCGCGATCGCCGCCGACCCGCGGGTGGCCGGACGGCTGGCCCTGTGGGCCCGCCGGCTGGTCGGCGAGGCGTTCGGCCAGGCCCAGCGGGTCGCCGCCGAGCGGGCGCCGCTGGCGCGCCTGCTGGCCGATGGCTCGCACCAGCTCGGCGACCTGGGCCGGATGTTCGCCTCGCTCACCGACGCCCACGAGGACCGGATGGCCGCCCTGGGCCTGTCCAGCTAGCTCAGCCCTGGCTAACTCAGCCCTGGCTAGCTCAGGCGCTGGTGCGGGCGCGGAAGGCCGCGGTCTTGACCCGGTTCTGGCAGGTCGTCGAGCAGAAGCGGCGGGTGCCGTTGCGCGAGGTGTCCACGTAGACCCGGTCGCAGCGCGGCGCCGTGCAGACCCCCAGCCGCCCGTGCAGCATGCTGCCCAGCACCACCGCCAGGCCGGTGGCGCAGCCCGCCGCCCAGCCGGTGACCATCGAGTCGTCGCGGCCGTGGAAATGCAGGTGCCACGGCTCGCCGTCGTGCTTGTCCAGGTGCGGCCGGGCGCCGGTCCCGGCCAGCATGTCGTTGACGCGCAGCGCGGCCAGGTCCTCGTCGCCCGCGGCGTTGGCGTCGAACACCGCCCGCAGCGCCCCGGCCACCGCCCCGAACCCGGCCGCCTCCACCGGGGTGACCTCCCGCGACTGCGGCACCCCGGCCCGCAGCGCGGCCGTGACCGCGGCCACCCGCTGGGCACCCTCCGGCGGCTGGTAGGCCCGGCCGTGGGCGTCACCGGGGGAGAGCGCGTTGACCAGCTCCACCGCCACGGTGACCACGACGTCCATGTGACTGGTGAAATTCACTTGACCGGTTACACCCGCCCTGTCTAGTGTCGTAACTACCCAAGCAATCTTAGCCAGTTACCTGGAGGGCCAGTGGCGGCAGACACGGCGGACCTGACCACCCCCGCGGCGCGGGCCTGGATCGACCGCTGGGACACCCAGCAGCAGGGCTACCTGCCCGACCGCGAGGAGCGCTTCACCGCCCTGATCGACGCGGTCGCCGAGGCCGCGGGCCGCCCCGACCCGCTGGTGCTCGACCTGGGCTGCGGGCCGGGGTCGCTGGCCACCCGGCTGCTGGACCGGATCCCGGCCGCCACGGTCATCGCGGTGGACGCCGACCCGGTGCTGCTGGCCATCGGCCAGGCCGCCTGGCCGGCCCGGCCCGGCCTTCGCCTCACCGACTGCGACCTGCGCGTGGCCGGCTGGTCCGACCGGCTCGGGCTGGACCGCCCGGCCGACGTGGCGGTCAGCACCACCGCGCTGCACTGGCTGGCCGAGCCCGAGCTGCGGGCCCTGTACGCCGAGCTGGCCATGGTGCTGGTGCCGGGCGGGGTGCTGCTCAACGGGGACCACATGGAGGAGGACCCGGCCCGGGCGCCGATGCTGACCCGGCTGGGGGACGCCCTGATCCGCCGCGAGGAGCAGCGCCGCTTCCCCGACGGGCACCCGGAGAACTGGAAGGACTGGTGGACGGCCGTGCTGGCCGACCCGGCGCTGGCCGGACCGGTGGCCGAGCGCGAACGGCGCCGCTACCGCGAGGACCACCACGGCTCGGAGACGCTCGGCCTGCGCACGCACCTGGACGCGCTGGGCGCCGCCGGGTTCGCGGAGACCGGCACGCTCTGGCAGCGCGGCTCCAACCGCCTGCTCTGCGGCGTCACCGCCCCAGCGGCCCAGCGCTGACTACAGGTTGGCGCCGAAGCCCACGCGCCGGGTCTGGCTGTCGCTGATCTCCATGTAGGCGATCTTCTCGGCCGGGATCAGGGTCTTGCCGCCCTTATCGTCTGAGATGACCAGCACGGTGCCGTCGGAGACGGCGGTCTTGAGGGCCCGCTCGACCTCCTCGGCGGTCGAGCTGGTCTCCAGGATGAGTTCCCGCGGCACGGACTGAATGCCGATCTTGACTTCCACGGCTCTCCTCTGCGTCCCGTGTGCATAACCCGGTGCCATAACCCGGTGTCACGAAATCACGGCTGAAGTCCTGGAAGCTAGCCCTGGCCCGTCATCGGCCAGCCGCTGATGCCGCGCCAGGCCAGCCGGGCGATCAGCTGCTCCGCCTCGTCCTGGGGGATGGCCCGGTTGTGGCTGAGCCAGTACCGGGCGCTGACCTGGGCCATGCCGACCAGCGCCATGCCCAGCAGCTGCGCCTCGTCCTCGCCCAGGCCCGCATCCTGGTGGATGGACTGGCTGACGACGTCCGCGCAGGCGTTCATGGCCGTCTCCAGCCGCTCGCGGACCGCGGGCTCGTTGCTCAGGTCCGACTCGAACACCAGCCGGAACGCCTCGCCGCTGCCGCCCACGAAGTCGAAGAAGGCCCGGAACGTGGCCGGCACCCGCTGCCGGTTGTCGGTGGTGGACGACAGCGCGCCGTTGACGCTGCGCACCAGCTCGGCCACGCTCTCGTCCAGCAGGGCCAGGTACAGCTCCAGCTTGCCGGGGAAGTGCTGGTAGAGCACCGGCTTGCTGACCCCGGCCCGCTCGGCGATCTCGTCCATGGCGGCCGCGTGGTAGCCCTGAGCGACGAAGACGTCGCGGGCCGCACCGAGCAGCTGCCGCCGCCTCGCGGGCCTCGGCAGCCGGGTACTGGCCGACCTGGCCTGCGGCGATGCGGTCACTATGCGCTCCGAGATCGTCTGTTGCCCGCAGCAGCCGCCGCGGCCTCCTCGTGCAATCCTACGGCCGCAGGATCACGGGGCGTGTCAACGGCGCCTAGCGGTAGGTGCGCAGTACCCGCGCCCGGGGTAGACACAAGTCATGCGCAGCATGTGGAAAGGTGCCATCTCGTTCGGCCTCGTCATGATCCCGGTGCGACTCTACGCTGCGACCGAACAGAAGGACATCGCGTTCCGCCAGGTTCACCGGGAGGACGGCGGGCGGATCAGGTTCCGCCGCGTCTGCTCCATCGACGGCGCCGAGGTGCCCTACGAGGACGTCGCCAAGGGCTACGAGCTGCCCGACGGCGAGATGATCGTGCTGACCGACGAGGACATGGCCGACCTGCCCCTGGCGACCAGCAAGAGCATCGAGGTCATGCACTTCGCCCCCGCCGATCAGCTCGACCCGATCCTGTTCAGCCGCAGCTATTACGTCGAGCCCGAGAACACCGGCATCCGCGCCTACGCGCTGCTGCGCGACGCGCTCGAGCGGTCGGGCAAGATCGCCATCGCCCAGGTCGCCCTGCGCCAGCGCGAGTCCCTGGCCACGCTGCGCACCCGCGACGGGGTCCTGGTGCTGGAGACGCTGCTGTGGCCCGACGAGATCCGGGCGGCCGACTTCCCGTTCCTGGACGACGACGTCGAGGTGCGCTCCCAGGAGCTCCAGATGGCCAGCTCCCTGATCGACTCCATGACCGTCGACTTCGACCCCGACGAGTACCACGACCGGTACCGGGAGGCGCTCCAGGAGCTGGTCGAGGCCAAGGTCGAGGGCCGCGAGGTGCTCCAGCCGCAGGCCGAGGAGGAAGCCGCCGAGCCGACCAGCCTGGCCGATGCCCTGCGGGCCAGCCTGGCCGCCTCCCGCGCCGGTGGCGGCGCGGCGGAGCAGGCGGACGATACCCCCGCTCCCAAACGGGCCTCAGCCTCCCGCGGACCTGCGCGCGCCAGATCGGGCCGGGCCTCGGCGGGCTCGAAGGATGACGATCAGCCCAGCGGCCGCGGGAAGGCCGCCGCGGGCTCCCGCCGGACCGCCAAGGCCGACGCGGACGAGGAGGCTCCAGCCAAGGCCGCCGGGTCCAGCCGGAGCCGGAAGACCACGCCCAAGCAGCCGGCCGCGCCGCGGCGGCCGCGCAAGCGGGCGAGCTGAGGCCATGTGGCGAGCTGAGGCCAGGTGGCGAACTCAGGCCATGTCCGGCCCGGGCAATGTCGCTACTGACGAGTAAAATCTCTGATATGGCCGATCCAATTCCTGCCTGGCCAGGCGAGTTCGTCGGGCTGGACGCTGGTGACATGTACGTCAGGACCGCCCCGGCCCGGTCGGCGCCGGACGGCGCCGATCCCGAGTCCGCGGTGATGGTGCACGGGCTCGGCGGCTCGTCGCGGAACTGGACCGACCTCATGGGCCTGCTCAGCTCGCCCGGCCGGCCGGGCGAGCCCGTGCTCGACTGCGAGGCGGTCGACCTGCCCGGCTACGGAGACTCGCCGGTGCCCGCCAGCGGCGACTACTCCATCGGCGGCCAGGCCGCCAGCGTCATCGCGTTCATCGACCGGCAGGGCCGCTGGCCGGTGCACCTGGTCGGCAACTCGCTCGGCGGCGCGGTCTGCACCCGGGTCGCCGCCCGCCGCCCGGACCTGGTCCGCACCCTGACGCTGGTCTCGCCCGCCCTGCCCGACCTGCGGCCCCGGATCCTGCCCCTGCGGGTGGCGGCGGTGAGCCTGCCGGGGTTCGGGTCCTGGGCGCTGAACCGGCTGGCCACCCAGTCGGCCGAGGAGCGCGCCCTGCGCTCGCTCCGCGACGTCTACGCCGACCCCCGGCTGATGCACCCGCTGCGGGTCCGCGAGGAGATCGACGAGGTCATCCGCCGCGACGGTCTCAGCTACCAGGCCGAGGTGCTGCTGGGCTCGGTCCGCTCGCTGGTGGCCGAGTACACCCGGCGCGGGCCCGGCACCCTGTGGCGCGACGCGGCCCGGGTCACCGCGCCCACGCTGGTCATCCACGGCAGCCACGACCGGCTGGTCAGCCCGGCCTCGGCGGCCAGGGCGGCCCGGTCCTTCCGCTACGGCCAGGCCGTCGTGCTGCCCCGGGTCGGGCACGTGGCCATGATGGAGCGGCCGGACCTGGTATCCCGGCTGATGCGCGAGTTCTTCATCACGGCCGAGCCCGGCCGGCCCGACCCGGCCCTGGAACTGAATCGAGTGCCCAACTGAGCACCTCCGGGGCCCTGGTACTGACCGCGCCGCGCCTGGTCACCGGCCTGCCCGAGGCGCCGATCCTGGCCCCGGGCTACGTCACCATCGCCGGCGGCGAGGTGACCGACGTCGGGGCCGGCCCGCCGCCCGGCCCGGCCGACATCGAGCTGGACGACGGGGTCCTGGCCCCCGGCTTCGTGGACCTCCAGGTCAATGGCTTCTTCGGCCAGGAGCTGATGGCCGTCCGGCCCGAGGGCTGGGCCGAGGTCGTCAGCCGGCTGCCGGAAACCGGGACGACGGCGTTCATGCCCACCTTCATCACCGCCCCCGTGGAGCAGCTCACCGCGGCGCTGCGGGCCACCGCCAAGCTGCTGCCCGAGCTGCCATCCGGCGCGCGGGTCCTCGGCATCCACCAGGAGGGCCCGTTCATCTCGCCGGTCCGGCGCGGCGCGCACAACGAGGACTGGATCACCGACCCCACCCCGGCCGCCATCGACGCGCTGCTCAGCGCCGGCCGCGGCCTGCTCCGGCTGGTCACGCTGGCGCCCGAGCGGCCGGGGGCCCTGGCCGCGGTCAGCCAGCTCACCGCCGCGGGCGTGCTGGTCAGCGTCGGGCACAGCGATGCCACCGCGGCCCAGGTGGCGCTGGCCGCCGACGCCGGCGCGCGGATGGTCACCCACCTGTTCGACGCCCAGCGCGGGCTGCACCACCGGGAGCCCGGCGTGGTCGGCCAGGCCCTGGCCGACCCTCGGCTGACCAGCGGGCTGATCGTGGACCTGCACCACGTGAGCGGGACCGCCTGCCTGATCGCGTTCCACGCCGCCCCCGGCCGGGTCGTGCTGGTCACCGACGCGGCCGCCTGCGCCGGCATGCCGCCGGGCCGGTACCTGCTCGGCGGCGAGCCGATCGAGCTGCCGCCGGGCCTGGGCCAGCCGCCCGTGCGCGCCGACGGCGTCATGGCCGGGTCGGCGCTGCGCATGGACACCGCCGTGGCCAACATCGTGTCCGCGGGCGTCGGCCTGGCCGATGCCGTGGCCGCCGCCACCCGGCTGCCCGCCGACCTCATCGGATGTCCCCAGCTGGGCAGAATTGCCCCGGGTGCGGCCGGGGACCTAGTCTGGCTCGGCCCTGACCTTCAGGCCAGGGCCACCTGGATCGGCGGACGGCAGGTCTTCGGGCCCGCCTGGTAACAATACGGAGGGGCGGCCGTGACCGTGGCGACCGAAGAGGGACAGACCATGTCGCATATGGGCCGGGAGATCGCCGAGCAGCCCGCCGCGCTGCGGGCCACCATTGACGCCCTGCTGCCGCGGCGCCCCGAGGCGGCCCGGCTGGCCAGCGAGACCAGGGAAGTCCTGTTCATCGGCCGGGGCACCTCCGACAACGCGGCCGTCTACGGGACCTACCTGATCCAGGCCTTCGCGGGCCGGCTGGCCACCCTGGCCTCGCCGTCCATCGCCACCACCTACCGGGCCCGCATCGACTTGTCCGGCGTGCTGGCCGTGGCCATGTCGCAGTCCGGCCGGACCGAGGAGATCGTCGAGACCCTGGCCTGGGCCAAAGACTGCGGGGCCCGGACCCTGGCCGTCACCAACGGCGCCGGGTCGCCGCTGGCGCAGGAGGCCGAGGTCGCGTTCGTGACCCAGGCCGGGACCGAGCAGGCCGTGCCGGCCACCAAGACCTTCACCACCCAGCTCGCCGCCCTGGCCATCCTGGCCCTCGGCCTGGGCGCCGACCTGGACCCCGGCGAGCTGCGCGACGTGCCGGACGCCGTCGAGGCCATGCTGAGCCAGCCCCCGGACTTCGAGCAGATCGTGACCGAGCTGACCACCGTGCCCGGCGTCGTGGTGTCCGGCCGCGGGCTGGCCTACTCCGCCGCGCTCGAGCTGGCCCTCAAGCTCAAGGAGGCGTGCTACCTGCACGCCATGGGCCTGTCCTACGCCGACCTGCTGCACGGCCCGATCGCGGTGGTGGACCCCGACACCCCGGCCATCGTGCTGGCCGCCGAGTCCGGCCCCACGCTGGCCGGCACCGTCGAGCTGGCCCGCCGGGTCACCTCGGCCGGGGCCAGCGCCTACGGCATCGGCGGCGGTCCCGAGCTGGCGGCGGCGTGCTCGCGGTCGCTGCCCGGCCCGGCCCTGCCGGAGTGGCTGGCCCCCATGGGCCTGATCGTGCCCGGCCAGCTGCTGACCGAGGCGCTGTCCCGCGCGCTCGGCCTCAACCCCGACACCCCCCGCGGCCTGAGCAAGGTCACCCAGACCAGCTAGGGGCTGACCAGCTACTCCGCGCCAACGCAACCACCAGCCCCAACCGTCGCTCCGGTCCCTGTAGCCTCAGCAGCCCCATGGGCTGCTCGGGGCTCAGAGTTCGCGGTGGACCTTGTGCTGGGCGGCCTGCGCGAGCGGGCGGATGACCATGAGGTCCACGTTGAAGTGCTGGGGCCGGGTAACCGTCCAGGCCACCGCGTCGGCCACATCCTGCGCCGTGAGCGGCTCGGCCACGCCGGCGTAGACCTTGGCCGCGGCGTCGGCGTCGCCGCGGTAGCGGTTGACCGCGAACTCGTCCGTCCGCACCATGCCGGGGGCGATCTCGATGACCCGGACCGGCTGGCCGGACAGCTCCAGCCGCAGCGTCCCGGCGATGGCGTGCGTGCCGTGCTTGGCCGCCACGTACCCGCCGCCGCCCTCGTAGGCCACGAAGCCCGCCGTGGACGACATGAGCACGATCGTGCCGGCGCCGCTGGCGGTCAGCTTGGGCAGCAGCGCCTGGGTCACGTTCAGCGTGCCGATCACGTTGACCTCGTACATGGCGCGCCAGTCGTCGGGGTTGCCCGCCGCCACCGTCTCGGCGCCGATGGCCCCGCCCGCGTTGGCGACCAGCACGTCACAGCGGTCCAGCGAGGCGGCGAACGCGTCGACGGCGGGCCGGTCGGTCACGTCGAGCTGGTGGTACTCGGCCTGGCCGCCGTCGCGGGCGATCTGCTTGGCCACCTCGGCCAGCCGGTCGGTCCGCCGGGCGGTCAGCACCACCCGGTACCCCGCCTCGGCTAGCTTCGCGGCGCTGGCCGCTCCGATCCCGCTGCTGGCTCCGGTGATCACGGCTGTACGGTCCATGCCGCGATTCTGCCAGGAGCGGCGATGTGCCTCAGACTGGACAGGTGAGCGAGCGGTATCCGGCCCGGCCGCAGTGGCGGCGGGTCAGTCTCGGACGGGGCCACACCCTGGACCTGCTGCACGCGCGGGTGGCGCAGGCCTTCGCGCCGCACGTGCACGAGGCCTTTGCACTGGGCGCGTGCACGGACGGCCTGGAGGTGATCAGCTACCGCGGCGGCCTGCACTACGCGGGTCCGGGCAGCGTGGTCATCCTGGAGCCGGGCGAGCCGCACACCGGCGGGCCGGCCACGGGGCCGGGCTTCGTGTACCGGGTCATGTACCCCGGCGCCGACCTGCTGGCCGATGAGCTGCTGGCCGACGGCGTGGCCGGGCGGGGGTGGCTGGCCGGGGGCTCGGGCTGGCCGCGGTTCCCCGAGCCGGTCGTCATGGACCCGGAGCTGGCCTGGGGACTGCGCCGGGTGCACGCCGGGCTGAGCCAGGACCCCGAGCCGCTGGAGGCCGAGTCGCGCCTGTCCTGGCTGCTGGGCGAGCTGGTCCGGCGGCACGCCTCGCCGGCGCCCGAGCTCGGTGCATCCGCCCGCCCGCCCGGCGTCGGCCGGCTGCCCGGCGCCGGGCGCCTGGCCAGCCAGGTCATGACCCGGCTGGCCGACCAGCTCACCTGCCCGCCCGGGCTGGCCGACCTGGCCGCCGAGGCGGGCTTGTCGCGCTACCAGCTGCTGCGGTCGTTCCGGGCCGAGGTGGGCATGCCGCCCTACGCCTGGCTGGCCCAGCACCGGGTGGCCAGGGCCCGCCTGCTGCTGGACCGGGGTCACCGGCCGGCCGAGGCGGCCGCCCTGGCGGGCTTCGCCGACCAGGCGCACCTGACCCGCTGGTTCCGCCGCGTGGTCGGCGTCACCCCCGGCGCCTACGCCGCCAGCGTCCGCCCCGCCCCCCCGCACCCAGCCTGACCCCGGGCGGCGCTGGGCCCGGCGGCCTGGCCCGGGCGGCGCTGGTTGCGTGTGACGCAGGGGACGTGTGCTGCCGGTGGGGATCGTGGTCCCGGGGCGCTCGGAGCGGCGAACCGCCCGCAGCGACGTGAGAGCATCAGCCACGTCGCTGCAGCGACGTCAGAGCAGCAACCACGTCGCTGCGGCAGATCCACGCCACGCCCGTCCTGGCGCCCGCGTCACGCCCGTCCCTCCCGTCCCCTGCTTTCCCGGCCGGACTGTTCCGGGCCGGCCCGCCAGCGTCATGGCTGGCCCCCTGGTGACGCTAGAGCCGCACCAGAGGGCCAGCCATGACGCTGGGCCTGCGCGTGCCGGGCGGCTGGGGAGCGTGGCTTAGCATCGAAGGCGTGTCAGAAACGGACGTCGCGGACAGCTCGTCACTCGCGCCCCAGCCCGGTCCGGCCCGCCCGCTGCGCGGGGTGATCACCGACTGGGGCGGCGTCATGACCGGCCCCATCATCGAGACCGTGACCGCCTGGCTGGACGCCGACGGCATCGACCAGGCCAGCTACCGGTCCGTGATGCGGGCCTGGGTGGCCCAGGCCTACGCCGGCGGCGACGCGGTCAGCCCGATCCGGGCCCTGGAGCGCGGCGAGTGCACCGAGGCCGAGTTCGAGCGCCAGCTGGCCGAGCAGCTGGTCCGGATCGACGGCGGCGCGGTGCTGCCGGACGGGCTGCTGGCCCGGATGTTCGCCGCCTCGGAGTACGACCACGTCATGCACGACCTGATCCGGGCCGCACGCCAGGCCGGGCTGCGCACCGGGCTGCTGTCCAACTCCTGGGGCGGCGGCTACCCGCGGGACCTGTTCCCCGAGCTGTTCGACGCGGTGGTGATCTCGGCCGAGGTGGGCATGCGCAAGCCCGAGCCGGGGATCTTCCGGCTGGCCGCGGAGCTGCTTGAGCTGGAGCCGGGGGAGTGCGTGTTCATCGACGACATCGAGGAGAACATCCGGGCCGCCGAGGCGGTCGGCCTGGTCGGGGTGCACCACCGCGACGCGGCGCAGACCACGGCCCGGATACGGGAGCTGCTCGGCATTTCCGGGTGACGGTTCGGGCACAGCCGGGACCGTCTGGGTGCCGCTGCCCTAGCCTGGATCGCTGTGGGCGACTATCCACATCCATCCAGCCCGGGCCGCTCGGCGAACATGCGCGCGAACCGGCGAACCGACACCAAGCCTGAGCTGGCGCTGCGGCGCGAGCTGCACCGGCAGGGCCTGCGGTACCGCAAGGACTACCGCCTGGACCTGGAGGGCGCCCGGGTACGCCCGGACATCGCGTTCACCGCCCGCCGGGTCGCGGTCTTCGTGGACGGCTGCTTCTGGCACGTGTGCCCGGAGCACGGCACCAAGCCGGCCGCGAACACCTGGTACTGGGGTCCCAAGCTGGCCCGCAACGTGGAGCGGGATCGCGCGGCGGACGCGGCGCTGGTCGCGGCGGGCTGGCGGGTGATCCGGATCTGGGAGCACGAGTCGCTGGACGCGGCCGTGGCGGCGGTGCTGGCCGCGGTCGGCTCGCGGGCCAGGCCCGAGGCCGGGCCGCCCGATTCTGCCGTCGCCAACCCCCCGATCGACTGAAAATACGCTCGGCGGCCTGGCACACTCAGGAATAGATTCCTCTGCGCTGCGGGGACATTATGCGCGTCTACTTTCCAGCCACGCTTTCGGCGCTGGCCGAGTTGCTCGATACGGCCGAGGTCGGCCAGCCTCCGGTCCGCGGCTTTGCCGTCACGCCCGGGCTCCGGGAATGGTACTCAAGCGGCGATATGGAAGAGCTGGAATATATCGCCCTGCTGCACGCCGCCCGGGCCTCGCTGCGGATGCTGCATGACGATCCGGCCGCACCGCGCCGCCGGGTCGTGCTGGCCGCCGAGCTGCCCGACGAGCAGGTGGTGGGCAACGCCGGGTTCGACGAGCCCGCGCTGGTCGAGGTCAAGCAGCCGGTATTGCTCAGGCACGTCGTTTCGGGGCATATCGACGAGCCGTCGGCGATCGCGGAGGTCACCGCCGCGGCCGCCGCGCTGCCCGCGGCCGACGCGGGCGACGACGACGCCCAGTTCACCGTGGACAGCGCCGAGGGCCACGAGCTGCTCTGGTACGCCACCCAGGAGCTGCGCCACATCTCGGAATGAGACCCCGCTGCCCCGGCGTTGACCCCACGGCCGACATGCGACGATGAGACATACCGCCATCGATGTCGGGTTACGCAGGGAGCGATGCCGCAGTGCATGCACTGGATGCCGTGACTAATGTCCCCGTACCGGCGAATGAGCCGATCAAGGGGTACGCGCCGGGGAGCCCGGAGCGGGCGGCGCTCGAGGAGAAGATCAAGGAGCAGGCCGGCGAGCGCGCCGAGCTGAGCATGACCATCGGCGGCCAGCAGCGCATGGGCGGCGGCGACCGGGTGGACGTGGTCCAGCCGCACAACCACCGGCACGTGCTCGGCCAGCTGGCCAACGCCACCGACGAGGACGTCGCCGCGGCCATCGAGGCCGCCCGGCTGGCTGCCCCCGGCTGGCAGGAGCTGTCCTTCGACGACCGGGCGGCCATCTTCCTCAAGGCCGCCGACCTGCTGGCCGGCCCCTGGCGCCAGGCGGTCAACGCCGCGACCGTGCTGGGTCAGTCCAAGTCGGCCTACCAGGCCGAGATCGACGCCGCCTGCGAGCTCATCGACTTCTGGCGCTACAACGTGTACTACGCCCGGCGGCTGCTGGCCGAGCAGCCCGTCTCCTCTCCCGGCAGCTGGAACCAGCTCGAGTACCGGCCGCTGGAAGGCTTCGTGCTGGCCATCACCCCGTTCAACTTCACCTCGATCGCGGCCAACCTGCCCACCGCGCCCGCGCTGCTGGGCAACGTGGTGGTCTGGAAGCCGTCGCCGACCCAGCAGCTCGCGGCCCACCAGCTGATGCGCCTGCTGGAGGCGGCCGGCCTGCCGCCCGGCGTGATCAACCTGGTCACGGGGTCGGGCGAGGCCGTCTCCCGGGTCGCGCTGACCCACCCCGACCTGGCCGGCATCCACTTCACCGGCTCCACCGGGACGTTCCAGCACCTGTGGCGGACCGTGGGCGAGAACATCACCCGCTACCGCGGCTACCCGCGCCTGGTCGGCGAGACCGGCGGCAAGGACTTCGTGATCGCGCACCCGTCGGCCGACCCGGCGGTGCTCACCACCGCGCTGGTCCGCGGCGCGTTCGAGTATCAGGGGCAGAAGTGCTCGGCGGCCTCGAGGGCCTACATCCCGCGCAGCGTCTGGAGCCGGATGCGGGACGACCTCATCGGCAACACCGAGGCGCTGACCATGGGTGACGTCAGCACCGACCTCTCGCTGTTCATGGGCGCGGTGATCGACAGCCGGGCCTTCGCCAAGCACGCCGACGCCATCGGGCGGGCCCGGTCCCGGCCCGGCCTCAGCGTGCTGACCGGCGGCGCCACCGACGACAGCACCGGCTACTTCGTCCAGCCCACGGTGCTGGAGTCCGCCGACCCCACCGACGAGATCTTCACCACCGAGTACTTCGGCCCCATCCTCGGCGTGCACGTCTTCGAGGACGGCGCCTACGAGCAGGTGCTGGCCCAGGCGGCCGACATCGCGCCCTACGCGCTG
>CAWGHW010000005.1:0-293810 GCA_963822485.1 uncultured Actinomycetota bacterium | reverse complement strand
GTTTTACAGACCGCTCATGCTGTCGACTGGATCTGGAATGGCGGAACCGCCAGGGCTGGGGCAGCATGAGATGCTGTCCTCGACCCCCGCAGCGTCAGCCGGGGGTCCGGCGACCTGGCGGGCATAAGCTTCGACGGTTTTCCTGTGCGAGCCAGTGAGCCCGCTCATGTTCTGGAAGCCGTCCACCGGGCGCGCGAGTCTGGCTTGACCAGCTCGCGTCGGCGGACCGACGCGTCCTTGCAGGTCAGGAGGTAATTGGTTGTCAGGATCGTAGCCTGGTGGGCGAGGAAGAACTCTGCCACTCGCAGCAGCTTGCGGCTGTTGCGGGAGATCCTGCTCAGGCCGGACAGGGCAATCACCATTCCCGCTTTCGGGCGGCCTCCAGCAACCGGAGCGACGTTCTGATCGAACCGCAGTCGATCCCGCTGAGCACCACAGCGGTGAAGGCATCGGGCGGCAGCTCGACGTGGCCGGCTTGCGGCGCTTCTATCACCTCGCCCGCGTCCGGCAGCCGGGGAGCGGCGCCTCCGGCTGCCGGTAGCCAACCCGGCCGCCGCCGCTGACCAGGGCGGTCCGCAGCGCGGCCAGGCAAGCCCACGCACGCGGGTACGCGGCAGCAAGGCCCGCGAACGGGTCATCGGCAGGCCCGGCCGGAAGGGGTCGCCGACGCCGGGCTGCGAGCAGGTGCGACAGCGGCCCGAGCCCGCTGGTCGTGATGGCGGTGATGCCCCCGGCGTTGACCAGGCCGCTGGCGTGCAGTTCCTCCAGCTGGCTGTTCCGGATGACCAGCGTGGTGATGGCCTTCATCCACGGCGGCGCTTCGTCGGGCTCATGGCTGAACGACTCTTCGAAGAACGGCGCAGCGAGCACCTCGCAGCTGTCACGGTCCAGGCGCGCAGCCGCCTCCGCCCGGCACAGCACATCCTGGCCCGCGCGCCGCGCGTCACGCGCTGCGACACCGCAGGCCCCGGTGAGCATCTCCGGCAGGACCTCACGGCAGAACTGGGCCATGTGCCGCGGATCGGATCGCCGGTCATGCACTCCCCTCATCTGCGAGCAGGCTACGAAACACACCCTCGGACACAGGCACGGAATGGGTCACCTGCCACCTGTCACCGGGCCCGCGCCGTACCCGTGGTGAGCCCAGCGCCCGAATCCCGGCAGGCGCCGAGTTCATCGCCGGCGACCCCGGCACCGTGACGCCGATCGACACGGCCACGAACACGCCGGGAGAGCCGATCGAGGTCGGTGTGCGGCCCCGGGCGATCGTGATCAGCCCGGATGGCAAGACTGCCTATGTCGTTAACCAGAGCAGGCCGCAGCCCCCGCCCTGGCTCGGGTCCGAAGCGCAGCAACGCGGTTTGCCGCGACCGGCGCCAGACGCCCGCGGCACGGTGACGCCGATCGATACGGCCACGAACACGGCGGCAGAGCCGATCGACGTGGGCAATGAGCCGCTGGCGATCGCGATCACGCCGGACGGCAAGACGGTCTATGTCGCCAACACCTACGACACCGAACGCGGCCCGTGCACGGTGACGCCGATCGACACCGCCACCAGCACGCCAGGAGAGCCGATCCGGGTGGGCAGCGGCCCGTGGGCGTTCGCGATCACGCCGGACGGCAAGACCGTCTACGTCGCCAATCTCAGGTCCGGCACCGTGACGCCGATCGCGACCGGCACCAGGGCGCCCGGGCCGCCGATCCCGGTCGGCAGCGGACCACACAGTATCGCGATCACGCCGGACGGGAAGACCGCCTACGCCGCCAGCTGGCACACCGGCACCGTGACACCCATCGATACGGCCACCAACGCGCCGGGACAGCCGATCGCGGTCGGCGAAGGCGCCAGGGGCATCGTGATCACGCCGGACGGCCGGACCGCCTATGTAGCCGTCTGGGCGGAGCCAGGCGTGGTAGTGCCGATCGCGATAGCAACGAACGCGCCGGGCCCGCCGATCCAGGTCGGCGACGGTCCATCCGCGATCGCCATCACCCCCTGACCGACGCCTAGTCTGCCCCGCCTACGCACACCGAACGAGTTGCGATCGGTCCTTCGCAAGCGGCGACGAAGAAGCCTTTTGGCCTGTGAGGCTGCTGATCCACTGGGCAGTAGCGGCAGCCGTCATCCCGCTTATATCCCGCGAGCCTGAGAACGGTGGCACGGGCACAGGCTGATCCGCTATGCGGCACCGGGCCTCGGCGTCAGGCGTTCAGCTTGTCAAGCAGTTCATCCATGGCCGAGTGCCACGACGGCAGGCTGTCAGGGAACCACAGTTCAGGTAGCTCTGAGGTCGGGCCGATCAGTCGGCCCGTCCGGGCTGCTTGGCGGGGTCGGTGCGACCGAGCCTCGCGGTCCCGGCCGAAGTAGTTGTCGGTCAGGGTGAGCTGGCCGTCTGCCCGCCTGGAAGCTAATGCACCACGAGGGTGGCGATCACATTCGGCCGTCCGTCCAGCAACTGGAGGTCGTAGGTCCCGGCCGGGAGGGGTCGCACAGTGAACACTCTTGTCGCGGGTGCCCGTACCGGCTTGCTGGTGAACACTGCGGTAGCGCTTGAGCCGGACCAGAGTCCGCGCTGCCTTGTGGGGCTGAGAGCTGGGTGGCTGCTGGGTGACACGACCAGCCTCGCGTAGGTCGGTGAATGGCCATCGAGCGTGAACACCGGGTTGGTCAGACTGATCGTGAACCGCTGGCCGGCTGGCGCGTAGTAGCAGTCCCGGTCAAATGAGCTGCTGGCTGTCAGGGTGATGTCAACTCCGGTGGGAACTGCTGCTGCACGAGCGGGACACCTGGGTGCCCTCGGCAGTCCCAGGCCACCAGCTCTGGCCTGGGCGTGACGGTGGCCAGTGCCGAGATGGGAGTAGCCCAGGCCAAGACCGAAGCCGAGCAACAGCGTCACGGCACTGGCCACGATCACCTGGGCATTGACGAACCTGGGCATCGCGGCTCCCGGAACATCCAATGGGCAAGTTGATCGTAAGGCCGCGCTGACGTGCAGCACCATCTGCGAACGTTAAACGTCCGGTCATCCTTCTCTGCGCGCCGTCTTCCTCGTAGGCGCCAGCGGCTGCCGGGTCCGAGGTCGAGATAGCCGATCGCGTGCGACGTCCCCGCGGGGCCGCCCTGGCCGCGGGCCGCTATCCGGACAACCGAAGCCGAGCAAGCGACGCTCGAGAAGCGGCGGAAGAGCCAGCGGACAACATCGCGACCGACGCCAGAACTGTAAGTCGACTGCTAGTACGAGGAGCAGTACCGGCAGATCGGTATGGCGGGTGTCGTGCTGGTGATGACCGGGCCTATGTCGGTTACAACCCGTCCAGCGTGGCGAGCGGGTGGGGCTCGCCGGTGAGCGCGGCCAGCGCGGCAGCCACCTCGGCGAGGCTGGCGCGAACGTAGGTGGCCGTGACGCCGGCTTCGTTGCCTCCGTCGGCGTGGCCGGCGTAGGCGCGGGCGACGGCGTAGCCGAAGTTGCGCTCGACCCAGGTCAAGGTGGTGTGGCGGATCCAGTGGATGCTGGTCTGCTGGGTCCGCACCCAGGGCAGGTGCTTCCCGATCCGGACCCACAGGTGGTCGTATCGGCGGCTGGTGATCGGCCGACCGTTGGCTATAACGCAGCAGCTGCCCGTCCCGCGGAGCGTGCCGATCCTGACCGTGCTGGATGAGCCGGGCCATGAGGGTGGGGGAGACCGGCTGCCAGCGCATCGTCTCGCCCTTTTCCCGCAGCAGGATCATGCACTGGTCGCGGTCCAGGTCGTCGGGGCGCAGCGCCAGCGCGCCGCCGCGGCGGCACGCGGTCTCGGTGTGCAGCCGCAGCAGCAGCGTGTCGAGCTCCGGGTCGTTCCCGTGGTGGCGGCGACCTGATTGATCTCTGCCAGGCGGGTGTCGGGGATGGCCTGCCGGGTCGAGGGCAGCCGCCGCGGCTTGGCGACCCTGCGGGCCGGGTTGTCGGCCGCAGCTGACCAGCTTGTCATCCTCGGCATGTCGGTACACGCAGCGGAGCGCGGCCACCAGGTGCTCGGCGGCGCTGCGCCCGCCGCGGGCATTGCGCCGGGGCACCACATGGGTCTTGACGTGGGTGACGAGTTGCAGGATCTCTGATGGCGTGGGCTCGTCCAGGCGGCGGTCGCCCCAGTGCTCGGCGATCCGGTTCCAGTATGAGCCGTAGGCCCGCCGGGTGCCGGGCGTCACGGTGCCGGAGACGACGGGGATGTACTCGGCGAAGGTCGGTATGGTCGGCTGGGCCTGCGGGGCGGTGAGCAGGTCGGCGGGCGACAGGCCCATCCGGTCGAGCAGCAGGAGGGCGGCGTCGATGGCGGCCTGCTGTGAGGCGCCTGCGGGCGTGGCGGGATCGGCGGCGGTCACGGGGTGTCTCCCGCGGGGCGCGGGAACGGGCCGTGGGCTCGAATCGCCTGATCGATTATCGCCAGTGGCCAGGCGGTCAGGGTGTCGTCGCCGGGCACTGCGGCCAGCAGCACCCGGTCACCCGAGTGCAGCCCGCAGCGGCGGCGCAGCGTCGCCGGGATTACCACGCAGGGCCGGGGCGGCACGATGATCATCCCGCCTGGATCCCGGCGGGCGACCACCACGCCTGCCTCGGCGGTCAGCGTCAGCCGGTCATCGCGCCGCCAACCCAGCGCCGAGAGCACCGCGCGGTCAGCGACCCGGCCTGAGGCGTCGATCCGGCCGAGCCCGTAGACGACGTCGTCTGCAGGCGCGGCGTACTGGGGAGGCCCGGCCAGCGGCAGCGGCCGTGCCGGGGCCGCGCGGCCCCGGGCGCCGCCGGAAGTCCGGGCGGCGGGCGGGATGATAGGCGCGATGACCGGCGCACTCATGGCCGCCTCCCCGCAGGGATCACCAGGTCAGCGGACAGATGGCAGGCAGCCGGGGAACGGTCCGAGAGCGTGTTCGAGCGGTGTCCGTTTTGGGGAAATCTCACCGGTTTTGGTGTCCGAGGGGGGACTTGAACCCCCATGCCCTTTTGGGGCACTAGCACCTCAAGCTAGCGCGTCTGCCTATTCCGCCACCCGGACGTGGGCCGCGGCTCACGCCGGGCCGGCCTCACGATAGCAAACATGAGGCCCTGACGGCGAGACGAGTTCCGCCTGACTGGGGACATAGCAGTCACCCAGGCACTCACCCAGCCCCCCAGGATGCGACCATGACGAGATGACCGAGAACTCTGCCGCCGCGGGCCGCCGCGGGCCAGCCGGGGACACAGCCAGCACCTCCGCCGAGGACAGCGTTGCCACCTTGGCCAGCGAGCTGATCAGGATCGACACCAGCAACACCGGTGACAACTCGGGTCCCGGGTGAGCGCACCGCGGCCGAGTACGTGGCCACGATCCTCGCCGACGCCGGCCTGGAGTCGCAGATCATCGAGTCTCACCCCAAGCGCGCCAGTGTCATCGCGAGGATCAGCGGCACCGACTCATCAAGGCCCGCCCTCCTGATCCACGGTCACCTCGACGTCGTCCCCGCCGACGCGGGCGACTGGCGGGTCCACCCGTTCTCCGGCGACGTGGCCGAGGACTGCGTCTGGGGCCGCGGGCGCGGTGGACATGAAGGACATGGACGCGATGATCCTGGCCGTGGTCCGCCAGCGACTGGCCGAGGGCCGGCGGCCAAACCGGGACATCGTGCTGGCGTTCCTGGCCGACGAGGAGGCGGGCGGTAACTACGGAGCGGGCTGGCTGGTGGACAACCATCCGGAACTGTTCGAGGGCGTAACGGAAGCGATCAGTGAGGTCGGCGGGTTCAGCGTGACGATCGGCGGGCGCCGCCTGTACCTGATCCAGACGGCGGAGAAGGGCATCGCCTGGATGCGGCTGACGGCCCGCGGGACGGCTGGCCACGGATCGATGGTGCAGCCGGACAACGCGGTGACCACGCTGGCGGAGACGGTCGGACGGCTGGGCCGGCACGAGTGGCCGGTACGGGAGACCGACGCGGCGTTCGCGTTCCTCAAGGAGGCCAGCGCGGCGCTCGGCGTGGAATTTTCCCCTAACAAGGTCGCTGACGTACTCGGCAAGATCGGGCCGATCGCGCGCATGGTGGGCGCGACCACCCGCAACACGGTCAATCCGAGTGTGCTGCGGGCGGGCTACAAGGTGAACGTGGTGCCGCAGACGGCCACGGCTGAGGTGGACGGGCGCTTCCTGCCAGGGTATGAGGACGAGTTCTTCGGCGCGGTGGACGAGCTGCTCGGGCCGGGGGTGGAGCGGGAGTTCATCCGGAACTACCCGGGCGTGACGACGACCTTCGACGGTGACCTGGTGGCGGCGATGGGCGAAGCGGTCCTGGCCCAGGACCCGGAGGGGCGGCTGGTGCCCTACTGCCTGTCGGGCGGGACGGACGCGAAGTCGTTCAGCCGCCTGGGCATCCGGTGCTTCGGCTTCGCGCCGTTGCGGCTGCCGGCGGACCTGGACTTCGCGGGGATGTTCCACGGGGTGGACGAGCGGGTGCCGGTGGACGCGCTCCGGTTCGGGGTCCGGGTGCTGGACGACTTCCTGGACCGCTGCTAGCCCTTTTCCGAGGTCAGGGGACCATTGCCGGGCCAATAGGAGCACAGGGACGAGTCCGGATGCGATGTCGTTCCAGCGGAATGTCGTATGCGCACGTTCAGTAGTGGTAACGTGACGCATTGTGTGGGGCTGAACCCCCGGCGCCTTGGGTCCATGTGCGGCGTTCCGGTCATTGGTCTCACGCTTGGCGGGTTCTGGGAGGGCTCTTTCGGAACCGCGAACGCCTGGTCGTCGAGGAGGGTCGCCTGTGTTGCCGGAACAGGCTCATGGTCCGCGGTCGCTGACCCGCGGCCGCGCCAGGGCAGGGTGGCGCGCGACCGAGGTCAGCGCGCGGCCCTGGCGCCTGGGCTGCTGGATCCTCGCGGCTAGTCACTCGGGTGCACGCCCGCTCCGGCGGCCACGGTTCAGCGACGCTGCCTCCAGGCTGCGCGCGGCCGTGGCCGCCTCCTACCTCCCGGCCGGCCGCTGCGGGCGGGCCGGGATCCTGAGCCGGGCCGGGCAGTGTGGCCCGTCCGGCCTGCGCGGTGCTGTCCGGCACCGCCGCTTACCGGGCTAGGTCCCGCTGACCGCTCAGCGGGCCCGACGCATGTCCATCAAGGTAACTCTCAGTCATTAACTGAAGACACAGAGCTTCGGCGGGGGATCATCTGACCGGGGCTCAGGAAGAAAGGCCCTGGAGCAATGCTGGCTCTGATCGCGGCGCAGGAGGCCGCCGTTATCGCCTCCGGTCATGGTTCGCCGCTGACGGCCCCGATTGGCACGGGCACGGTCGACGGGTTCGCGGCGGGGATGGTGCTGTCGGGCGTGGTGTTCATGCTGATCCTGGCTCAGCGCCGGGCCCTGCGGCGGCCAGTGGGAGTAAGCGCCACGCGGGTGAGCGCGACACCGGCCGGATCGGCTGGCGAGGGGTCGGCGCCGGAACCGGCGCTCGGCCTGTACCCGGCACCGGTCCTGGCCGCCCCGGTCGAGGCTGAGATGTTCGCGCCCATCGCGGACACCGGCCTGGACGACGGCCTGGACGACGGCCTGGACAAGAGCCTCGACACTGACCTGGCCACGGTCTTTGGCCAGCCTGCGGCGGCGAGCCGCGAGGCGGACCCGGAGGCCAGCCCGGCGCTGAGCACTCATCCGTACGCTGATCCATACGCGGACGTCAGGCCCTTCGGGGGAGCCAGCTCACCCGCGAGCGTGCCGTTCGGGGACGCGGCGAACGAGGTCGTGCTCCAGCCGGGCGTGCGGCTGGAAGAGTGGCTGGAGGGACAGATGCGGCGGCCGAGCCTGCCTGGCTCCAGCCGCGCACCCGCCCCAGCGGCGGAAACGTCGTCAGCACCGGTGACGCCGGTGCCCGCCGCGGTGGTGGCTGCGGAGGCCGCTACGGCCGTCGTACCTGCGACGTTCCCGCAGGCCGACCCGCCGCCCGCGGCCACGGCGGAGGAAGAACTGGGCGACGAGCCGGGCCAGCGCCGCCGGGCGCCGGCCTACCAGAGCAAGCACCGGCTGAGCGGGCGCAACGACAGCAAGCCGTGGCCGGAGAACCACCACCGGGCGGCGCGGCACGCGGCGGCCTCATCGGCGCGATCCGGGGCGATGAGCCGGATGCTCGGCCTGCGGCAGCTCCGGCCGGTGAGCGCGGCCGACTAGCGGCCGGTTAGCGGCCGATTAGGGGGGCGGGAACAGCGGGCCGCCCGGGTAGCCAGCCTGCGACGGCCCGCCGAACTGCGTGCGAACAGCCCGGATAACCTTGCGCCGCAGCGTGGCCTTGCGGCTGCCGTCGGCATACAGTCGCATCCGGGACAGCTCCCAGTGGCCGTACTCGGCGTGGTCGGTCAGGAGGCGTCGTGCCGCGTCACGTGTCATGTCGCGCGGCAGGTTGAGCACCAGGTAGGAGTACTCGGCCATCACCCTTTATTGTGCGCGTCGGCGGCGGTGGTTCAATCACCTTGAGGAAATCCGCAGCGCGCGGTTAGGGAACACTCACCCCGGTCGGCCGAGTTGTCTATGCGAGATGGGGCCGCAACAGGCTCGCCGGCTGGTTAGACTGCCGCCCGCTAGTCGGGGGTCCTAGTCCAGGGGTCGTAGTGTGACCAGAGCGCCAGTGCTTGCTGGACGCCTGCGGTAGCCTCCAGGGCGACCGGGGATGTGAGGGTGAAGATCGTGGCAGCTAGGACGGGTGCGTCCGCCAAGGACAAGGGCACCAGCGCCGCCAAGGCGGGTGCCAATGGCGGTGCCCGCCGCGCCAATGGCCGTGGCCGCAGCGGCAGAAGTCTTGTCATCGTCGAGTCGCCCAGCAAGGCGCGCACGATCGCGGGATATCTAGGCGACGGCTACGTGGTCGAGTCCAGCATCGGCCACATCCGCGACATGCCGGACAGGGCCGCCGAGATCCCTCTGAAGTACCGCAAGGAGCCCTGGGCTCGCCTGGGCGTGAACGTGGACGCGGACTTCGAGCCGCTGTACGTGGTCAACTCCGACAAGAAGCAGCAGGTCTCCAAGCTCAAGTCGCTGCTCAAGGACGCCGACGAACTCCTGCTGGCCACTGATGAGGACCGCGAGGGCGAGGCGATCGCCTGGCACCTGCTGGAGGAGCTTAAGCCGCAGGTCCCGGCGCGCCGGATGGTCTTCCACGAGATCACGCCGGAGGCGATCGCCCGGGCGGTGGCCAGTCCGCGCGAGGTGGACCTGGGCATGGTGGAGGCGTACCAGACGCGCCGGGTGCTGGACCGGCTGTACGGGTACGAGGTCTCGCCGGTGCTATGGAAGAAGGTCATGCCGCAGCTGTCGGCAGGCCGGGTGCAGTCGGTGGCCATCCGCCTGGTGGTGGACCGGGAGCGGGAGCGCATCGCGTTCCGCCCGGCCCAGTACTGGGACCTGGAGGCGGAGTTCGCCAAGCACCTGGCGGACGTGGCCAAGGCCACGGCCGACGAGCAGACCCCGTTCTCGGCTCAGCTGGTCTCGGTGGACGGGCGCCGGGTCGCCCAGGGCCGCGACTTCACCTCGACCGGCTTGCTGCGGGCGGGTGACACCACGGCACCGCTCCTCCATCTGGACGGAGCAGCCGCGGCTCAGCTGGCGGATCGCCTGGGCGGAGCCCAGTTTTCCGTCAAGTCTGTCGAGCGCAAGCCCTATCGCAGGCAGCCGTATGCCCCGTTCCGGACGACGACGCTCCAGCAGGAGGCGTCGCGCAAGCTCGGCTTCTCGACCAAGTACACGATGCAGACCGCGCAGCGGCTGTATGAGAACGGCCACATTACTTATATGCGGACCGACTCGATCACTTTGTCGCAGACCGCCATCACGGCAGCGCGGCGGCAGGCCAGCGAGCTGTACGGCGCGGAGTACGTGCCGGACGCGCCGCGCACCTACGCCAGCAAGGTGAAGAGCGCGCAGGAGGCGCACGAGGCGATCCGCCCGGCCGGCGACTCGTTCAAGACGCCGGCGCAGGCCGGGCTGTCGGGCGACCAGCTCCGGCTCTACGAGCTGATCTGGAAGCGGACCGTGGCGTCGCAGATGAAGGACGCGACGGGCGAGTCGGTGTCGGTCCGGGTCGAGGGCCGGGTCGGCGACGCCGAGCCGATCACGGTGACCGGGTCGGGGAGCCAGGCGGCCGAGACGATCGCGGGACGGACGGCGGAGTTCAGCGCCTCGGGCAAGGTCATCGCCTTCTACGGGTTCCTCAAGGCCTACGTGGAGGGCTCGGACGACCCGGACGCCGAGCTGGACGACAACCAGCGCCGGCTGCCGCCGCTGGCCGAGGCCGACCCGGTCGACGCGCTCAGCCTGGCCGCCGCGGAGCACGCGACCCGGCCGCCGGCCCGCTACACCGAGGCATCGCTGATCAAGGAGCTGGAAGACCGGGAGATCGGCCGGCCGTCCACCTACGCCTCGATCATCGGCACGATCCTGGACCGCGGCTACGTGTTCAAGAAGGGCACGGCGCTGGTCCCGTCGTTCGTGGCCTTCGCGGTGGTGACGCTGCTGGAGCGGCACTTCACCCAGCTGGTCGATTACGACTTCACCGCCCGGATGGAGGACGCGCTCGACGACATCGCCAAGGGCGACGCGGAGCGGGTGCCCTGGCTGCGCCGGTTCTACTTCGGCGCGGATGGCGAGGAGGGGCTCAAGGAGCTCGTCACCGACCTGACCGACATCGACGCCAGGGACGTGAGCTCGTTCCCGCTCAGCGGCACGGACATCGTGGTCCGGGTCGGGCGCTACGGGCCGTACCTGGAACGGGACGGGCAGCGGGCCAACGTGCCCGAGGGCACGGCCCCGGACGAGCTGACCCCGGAGTTCGCCGACGAGCTGCTGTCGCGGCCGAGCGGGGAGAAGATCCTGGGCACCGACCCGCAGAGCGGCAAGACGATCGTGGCCAAGGACGGCCGCTACGGGCCCTACGTGACCGAGCAGCTGGAGGAGGGCGCGCCGGCGTCGGCCAAGCCGCGGACCGCCTCGCTGCTGAAGTCCATGGACCTGGACAGCATCACGCTCGAGGACGCGCTGCGGCTGCTGACGCTGCCCCGGACGCTGGGCGAGCTGGATGGCGAGCCGGTGACGGCCCAGAACGGACGTTACGGGCCTTATGTCAAGAAAGGCACGGACAGCCGTTCGCTGGAGTCCGAGGAGCAGATGTTCACGGTCACCCTGGACCAGGCGAAAGAACTGTTCGCGCAGCCGAAGACCAGGGGCCGCGCGGCGCGGGGAGCGGCCCCGCCGCTGCGGGAGCTGGGCCAGGACACCGCGACCGGCAAGCCGATCGTGCTCAAGGAAGGCCGGTTCGGGCCCTACGTCACCGACGGCGAGACGAACGCCTCGCTGCGCAAGGGCGACACGGTCGAGGACATCACCACGCAGCGGGCCATCGAGCTCCTGGCCGATCGGCGGGCCGCGGCCCCGGCGCCCAAGCGTCGGGCCAGCCCGGCCCGCAGCGGCGGCCCGTCGCGCGCGACCGGTGCCGGGCGGGCCAAGGCCAAGCCGAAGGCAAAGGCCAAGGCCGCCGGGGACAGCTGAGCGGGGCAGGTGAGGCCGGCGACGGGTGATCGCCCGGCTTCCGCTGCTCACCGGTCAGGGGGGCCCAGTGCCTATACTCTGGCGCAGTGAACATTAAGTCCCCTTTGGGTTCGCGCAGGGACGGCGTATTGTCCATCAAGCCGTTCCGGCGGCTCTGGATCGCCCTGTCGCTTTCCAGCCTCGGGGATTGGCTCAGCCTGCTCGCGCTGTCCACCCTGGCCACCGATCTCGGCGGCAAGGGCAGCAGCAGCACGTACGCGGTCAGCGGCGTGTGGCTGACCTCACTGCTGCCCGCGCTGCTGTTCGGCCCGCTGGCCGGGGCGATCGCGGACCGGTTCGACCGCCGGACCATCATGATCATCGGCGACGTGGTCCGGGCCGTGCTCTACCTGTCGATCCCGATCAACCTGAGCCTGGGCGTGGTCGACAAGCTGACCTGGCTCTACGTAGCCCAGTTCCTGGCCTCCACCGCGTCGCTGTTCTGGACGCCGGCCAAGGACGCCTCGGTGCCCAACCTGGTGCCGTCCGACAAGCTGGAGCAGGCTAACCAGCTCAGCCTGTTCACCACCTACGGCACCGCGCCGGTCGCCGGACTGCTGTTCTCCCTCGTCTCCCTGATCAGCCGGTTCCTCGGCTCGCTCTCCCATTACTTCACCGCCCAGCCGATCGACCTGGCGCTGTACTTCAATGTCCTGACCTTCGTGGTGTCCGCGCTGACCGTGATGACGCTGCAACTGCCGAGGCACCACGCCGCGCCGGCGGATGCCGAGGGGGCCGCCGAGCCGTCGGTGCTGCGATCGATCTGGGACGGCTGGCGCTTCGTGGGCCGGAACCGCATCGTGCGCGGCATCGTCATCGGCATGTCCGGGGCCTTCGCGGCCGGCGGCGTGGTGGTCGGCCTGGGCGCGCCCTATGTCAAGACCGTGCTGCACGGCGGCGCCGCGGGCTGGGGCGTCGTGTTCGCCGCGATCTTCCTCGGGCTGGCCGCCGGGATGTTCCTCGGCCTGCGCATCCTGCGCGGCTTCAGCCGGCACCGGCTGTTCGGGCTGTCCATCGCCTTCGCCGCGCTGCCGCTGGCGCTCATCGCCCTGATCCCGAACCTGGTCATCGTCGCGATCCTGGTCCTCATACTCGGCGCGTGCGCCGGCGTCGCCTACGTCACCGGCTACACCGTGACCGGCCTCGAGGTCGATGACGACACCAGGGGCCGGACGTTCGCGTTCCTCCAGTCCGGCATCCGGGTAATCCTTTTCGCCGTCATCGCGATCGCGCCGCTGATCGCGGGCGGCCTCGGCGACCTGGTCAGCGCGGTCACCGGCGGCCAGTCGCTGACCATCGCCCACGTCACCTACGGCCGGATCGGGGACAACCTGGTCCTGCTGATCGCCGCGCTGGTCGCGCTGGCGCTCGGCCGGGCCTCCTACCACGAGATGGATGACCGGCGCGGCGTGCCGCTGCTGCACGACCTGACCGCGACGTTCCGCGGCGATGCCCCGAAGCCGATGCCCGGTACAAGTGCGGACCAGCCGCCGGAGCGCAGGGGCCTGTTGCTCGCGCTGGAGGGCGGCGAAGGCGCGGGCAAGTCCACGCAGGCCAGGCTGCTGGCCATCTGGCTGCGTGATCAGGGCTATGACGTCGTGGCGACGCACGAGCCGGGCGCGACCAAGGTCGGGATGCGGCTGCGCGCGCTGCTGCTGGACAACACGATGGACGGGCTGGCGCCGCGGGCCGAGACGCTGATGTACGCGGCCGACCGGGCCGAGCATGTCGCCGCGGTGATCGCCCCGGCGCTGGACCGGGGTTCCATCGTGGTCACCGACCGCTATGTGGACTCCTCGGTGGCCTACCAGGGAGCAGGCCGCAGGCTCTCTGCGGAAGAGATCGCGAACATTAACAAATGGGCTACCGGCGGACTGGCGCCCGACCTGACCATCTTGCTCGACCTGGCGCCCGTAGAGGGCCTGAGCCGGGCGGCGCGGTCCGGAGACCGGCTAGAGTCCGAGCCGATGGAGTTCCACCAGCGGGTGCGGGCCGGCTTCCTGGCCATAGCCAAGGCCGCCCCGGAGCATTACCTGGTGCTGGACGCGACCAGGCCGCCCGGCGAGCTCAGCCGGGAGATCCAGGCTCGGGTGCGCGACCTGCTGCCCGACCCGGTGCCCATGACGGCCGAGGAGACCACCGGCAGCTTCCCGGCGGTGCGCGAATGATGCTCGCTAATGAGGCTCGCGAATGACCGATGACCAGGCGGCGGCTGGCCCGAGGGTGTTCAGCCAGCTGATCGGCCAGGAGGCGGTCGTGGACCAGCTCAGCCGGGCGGTCCGCGCGGCCAGCGACCGGTCCGGCGCCGCCGGGGCCTCGGGCATGACGCACGCGTGGCTGTTCACCGGGCCGCCGGGCTCGGGCCGGTCGGTAGCCGCCCGTGACTTCGCGGCGGCTCTGCTGTGCGACCGGCAGGGCTGCGGCGAGTGCCCGTCCTGCCGCCAGGTCGAGGTGGGCTCGCACGCCGACCTGCTGCTGGTCCGCCCGGACGGGCTCTCGTACGGCGTCAGGCAGACCAGGGACCTGGTCCTCAAGGCAGCCACCGCCCCGGTCGGCGGGCGCTGGCGGGTCGTGGTGTTCGAGGACGCCGACCGGGCCACCGAGCAGGCGGCCAACGCGCTGCTCAAGGCGATCGAGGAGCCTGCGCCGCGCACGGTCTGGCTGCTGTGCGCCCCGTACGCCGACGACCTGCCCACGACCATCAGGTCCCGGTGCCGCCTGGTGACGCTGCGCACGCCGCCCACGGCCGCGGTGGCGGCCGTGCTGGAGCGCGAGGGCGTGGATGCCGCCCAGGCCCTGGTGGCGGCCCAGGCCGCGCAGGGCCACGTCGGGCGGGCCCGGCGACTGGCCACCGACCCCGAGGCGGCCCGCAGGCGGGCCGGGGTCCTCGCGGTCCCGTTCCAGGTCAGCCGGCTCGGTGACGCCCTGGCCACCGCCGACGCACTGGTCAAGGCGGCCAAGGCGGACGCCGAGGTGGTCACCGGGGAGATGGACGAGCCCGAGCGCGAGGCCATGCGCCGGGCCTTCGGCGAGGGCTCGACCGGCAAGGGCGTGGCCACCGCGGTACGCGGCGCGGCCGGGGCGCTCAGGGACCTGGAGGGACGGCAGAAGTCGCGGGCCACCCGGGTCCAGCGGGACTCGCTGGACCGGGCGCTGCTCGACCTGGCCGGGTTCTACCGCGACGTGCTGGCTGTCCAGCTCGGCGCCGACGTCGAACTAGCCAACGCCGGGCAGCGCGAGCAGGTCGAGGATCTGGCTGTCGCCTCGCGCCCCGAGGCCACGGTGCGCCGGATCGAGGCCATCCTGAAGTGCCGTGAGCGGCTGGCCGCCGCCGTGGCCCCGCTGCTGGCGGTGGAGGAGATGACCATCGCCCTGGTGGACGGCCTCCGCCCGGCCTAGCGCGAGCCGGGTCCTGGCCTCCGTGCGGCCCGGGCCGCGTGCCTTAGTGCGGCCCGGCCGCGTCCACGTCGGCCGAGAAGATCGGCTGGAGCATGTGCCAGTCCTGCGGGTGGGCCCGGATCCCGGTCTCGAACGCCGCCGCCACCTCCTGCATCATCGCGGCCGTCTGCTCCCGCCTGCTGCCGTGCTCGGGCACCCGGATCTCGCTCGGCCACGTGCACGCCCCAGTGATCACCCTCGAACCACAAGATCACCGGCATCAGCGCCGCGCCCGTGTGCACCGCCAGCGCCGCCGCGCCGCCCATCATCCGGGCCTTCTCGCCGAAGAACTCCACCTCGATGCCGCCGCCGGTGACATCCCGGTCGCAGACCAGCACGGCGATGTTCCCCGTCCGCAGCCGCCGGGCCAGGACGCCGAACGGGTTGCCCGAGCCGCCGTTGGTCGCCAGCACCTCCATGCCCAGCCGCTCGCGGAACGCCACGAACCGGTTGAACAGCGTCTCCGGGTCCAGCCGCTCGGCCACCGCCGTGACCGTGGCCGCGCCCTGAGCGGCCATCCACGCGCCGGCCTGGTCGTAGTTGCCCATGTGCGGCAGCGCGAAGATCACCCCGCGCCCGGCCGCCAGGTGGTCCAGAACCTCCTGGAAGTGCCCGGTCGGCGCCGCCCCGCCGGTCAGTCGTTCCGGCCGCATGACCGGCAGCCGGAACGCCTCCATCCAGTACCGCGCGTAGGACCGCATGCCCAGCCGGGACAGCTCGCGCAGCCGTTCCTCCGGGGCGGTGGCCCCGGTCACCCGCCGGAGGTTGGCCTCCAGCATCCGGACCCGGGGGCCGCGCCGCCGCCAGGCCACGTCCGCGACGAACTGGAAGCACCGCGCCGCCCAGGGCTCGGGCAGGCGGCAGACCACCGACCAGCCCAGGCCGTAACCGGCGTCAGTAAGCCTGTCGCGCAGGCCCGGCATGGCAACCTCCCGTGATTGGTGGTGCTGAAGGGATATGCCACGTTATCCAGGCCGTTGGGCACTCTGGGCGGCCTGGTCGCACAGCAGCCGTGATCGCACCGTAACCTGGGTCGATGGGCATGATGATGGCGGTCAGCTTCCAGCGGAACGGGCGACTGTACTACCTCGACCCCGGGCCGTACCAGGCATCGGTCGGAACCAAGGTGCTGGTGCCCACCGACTCCGGTCCGGAGGTGGCCGAGTGCATCTGGGCGCCCCAGTGGGTCGATGATGACATCAGCGGCCTGCCGGTCTGCGAGGGCCTGGCCACCGACGAGCACATGGGCCGGGACGAGTCCAACCGTCAGCGCCGGGCCGAGGCCAAGGCCGCCGCCCGGCGGCTCGTCCGCGAGCACGGCCTGCCCATGAAGGTCATCGCCGTCGACTACCTCGACGAGCCCAACGTCTTCACCATCTACTTCGGCGCCCCGCACCGCGTCGACTTCCGCGAGCTGGTCCGGGCCCTGGCCGGCCGCCTGCGGGCCCGCGTCGAGCTGCGCCAGATCGGCCCGCGCGACGAGGCCCGGCTCCAGGGCGGCATCGGCCCGTGCGGCCGCGACCTGTGCTGCGCCACGTTCCTCAAGGACTTCGAGCCCGTCTCGGTCCGGATGGCCAAGGACCAGGACCTGCCCGTGAACCCGCTGCGGATCGCCGGCGCCTGCGGGCGGCTGATGTGCTGCCTGAAGTACGAGCACCCGCTCTACCAGGACTTCCGGGCCAAGGCGCCCAAGCTGGGCGAGACCGTGGAGACGCCCGAGGGCGCCGGCACGGTGGTTGGCCACAACGTGCCCGCCGACCAGGTCGTGGTCAAGCTGGCCGAGGACGGCCGCCGCTGCGCCTGCCCCAAGGCCAGCGTCTGCGGATCCCGCCAGGCCTACGAGGCGAAGTACGGTGATGCGCGCGACACCCCGCCTGACCGGTAGACTCCTTCCCGCTGTCGCGTTGCGGGCAGCAGGCCGCCTTAGCTCAGTCGGCAGAGCGATTCACTCGTAATGAATAGGTCATCGGTTCGATTCCGATAGGCGGCTCCAGCTCACAGGCACCCTGTACGCCCATTAGGGCTGTACCAAGCCGAGTGAGTATTTAACTGAGTACGGGCGTCTACTGAATGTCCCGTCCTCGTACCCCGTTAGGGGCTGAATCAAGCCCAGTGAGTATCTACCTGCGTACGGGCGGCTACTGAATGTCCCGTTCTCGGTGTCCCCGCCGAACGTCCGGCGGTATGGCGGTGTGGTCTCGGACGCCGCGAGCTGCCCGAGGTGCTGCGCAGCCAGTGCCGCAGCTCGGCCTGGCTGACCGGCAGGGCGGCAGACCGCTAATTTGACCTTGACCCTGGGGGAAGCCGCACAGTCTGGGGAGCCGGGCGTCGGCCCGGCACGAGGGAGCCGTCCGTGGACCTGATGAGCATCGGTGAGTTCGCCAGGCTGTCCCGCCTGTCGGCGAAGGCGCTGCGCCTGTATGACGAGCTGGGACTGCTGCCGCCCGCCCAGGTCGATCCGGACTCTGGTTACCGCTGGTATGCCGCCGGTCAGCTGGACAACGCCCGGCTGGTCGCGTCGCTGCGCCAGATCGGAGTGCCGCTGGCGCAGATCCAGCTGATCCTCAGCCTGGAGCCGGAGGCCGCTGCGGCGCAAGTCGGCGCTTACTGGTCAGGGACTGAAGCCGATCATGCTGCCCGCCGGGACCTGGCCGGCTACCTCGTTGACCGCCTGACTGGAAAGAGGAACGTCATGTACGAGGTCGCCGTCCGCGATATCCCCGCCCGCAGCCTGCTGTGCCTGCTGCGGCATGCCAGCACTGAGCAGGAAGTCTGGGACCTGGGCAAGGAGGTCATCGGCATGCTCAAGGCCCAGCCGGTGCCGGTGCCCCGGATCGAAGGAGTCGCCGGGGCCGCGTTCCTGGTCTACTACGGGGAGGTGAACCAGGACAGCGACGGCCCGGTGGAGTTCTGCTGGCCGGTGCCGCAGGACCTGGCCGGCCAGCTCGCCGCCAGTCTCCCCGGACTCACCCTGCGCACCGAGCCCGCGCACCAGGAGGCCTACGTTCACCTGGACCAGGACGCGACGGCGGCGCAGTGCGCAGCTCGCCGGGGACTCGGCCATGGCCTGGGTGGCCGAGCAGCAGCGGCAGCCCAGTGACCTGGGCCTGCGCGTTACCCTCCTGACTACCACCGCGCCAGTGACCGACGCCAGCAGGCGCGGCGGCAGCGACTTCGCCTTCCCGCTGCGCGACCGGGCCGGCGCCGCATGATACGCGGGGCAGCTCGCCGGGACGACGATGACGGTCAGCGGCCTGTCACGCTGCGCGCCCGGTGATCCGGACACGGAGGGGTACTTCGATGCGAGTGGTTGACATCGTGATCGGCGTGGGCTGGGTCATCTTCTGGGTGGGCTGGTTCGCCGCATCCGCCGGGGCCAAGCGGGGACAGCGGGGACGGGGCAACTGGGCGCGCTTCGCGGGCGTCCGGGTGGTGCTCATCCTGGTCGTCGTGCTCCTGGTCCGGCTGCGGGTGCTGAAGGGGCATGGCGTCGGATACGTCAGAGACCCGGTCCTGTGGGGCGTCGGCCTCGCCATCTGGGTCCTCGGCCTGGGTCTGGCCGTCTGGGCGCGGATCTACCTCGGCCGGAACTGGGGAATGCCGACGTCCACGAAGGAAGACCCCGAGCTGGTCACATCCGGCCCGTACCGGACGATCCGGCACCCGATTTACACCGGCATCCTGCTGGCGATGATCGGCTCGGCGATCGCCGTCAGCGTCTGGTGGCTGATCGCCGTGGCACTGATCGGCGGGTACTTCATCTACAGCGCCTTCGTGGAGGAGCGCAATATGACCAGGCTCTTCCCCAGTACCTATCCGGAGTACCAGCAGTCCACGAAAATGCTGATCCCCTTTATCTTCTGAGGACGCGCGGGCGTGCTGGCGGGATGGGCCGCGGCCGCGCTGCTGGCCGTGGGGCCTGCTCCTGCGCCTGCGCGATGCATGAACCGGATCCCGGTCCGCTCGCCGCAGGGTGCCCCGTGCACCAACCCGGGCCGCCGAGGACGCTCCCGCCGTCAGTCAGCGACGCCAGCAAGATCGTCATCGCGACATAGCGGATGTTCGAACTTCGACGTGGGTAGGCAGTCAGAGCGCAAGTGAGGTCGCCCAACGCGCCGCCCAGGCCGGCGCCGAACGCGACCCGGCGATAGACGAATACGAGGAGAGCGCAGATATGACGCCGAACAACACCGACGAGCAGATCCGCCACGTCTTCGACGAATGGCACCGGGCCGTCAAGGACCAGGACGCCAAGGGCATGGCCGCCCTCTACGCGCACGACGGGGTGCTCGAGACCCCGGCCGTGCTGGCCCTGTGGCCCGAGCGCGAGGACGCCGTCGTGCACGGCAGAGACGCCATAGCGCAGTTCTTCGCGCAAAGCTTCCAGGCTCGCAGCGGCGAAGGGGTCTTCGAGGACTGGTTCCGCAGCGGGCGGTACTTCTCCGACGGGCGGTTGTTGATCTGGGAGTATCCGCGCGAAACCCCGAAGGGCGACCAGACGGACGTGGTCGAGTCCATGGATCTCGAGAACGGGGTGATCACCCACCACCGGGTCTACTGGGGATGGGTGGGGTTCAACAAGCTCCATAACGCCATCAACAAGGCCCGTCAGTAGGCAGTGCCGTTTCGACGCAGCGAGCGGACCATCTCCCCCTCCGGACAGCTCGGGCCGTACATTCGGATCGCGAGTGTCGATGTACCAGGTATCAGGCTTTGAGGAAGGAGTCGACCACAGCTGCGAACCGCGTTCCGTCCTGGAACAGGAATGCGTGCGCAGCGTCCGGATAGAGAACCAGTCTTGCGGCGGGAATGAGCCTGGCGAGGGTGCGGTCGTTGGCGACCGGGTCGACCCAGTCGGCCGAGCCGTCGGCAATCAGGGTCGGCGCGGAGATTCCGGCTGTCTTTTGGCCCGTTGGGTCCTTGCCGGTCCACCATTGGGTTACCGCGCGCCGTTGAGCAGCCAGCACTGCTGCCGATGGCGCTGCGGCGGGCGGATAGCCGGAGATCGCCGCAGCGAACGCGTTGTATGCCGTGGCCTGGTTCGGCGGGAACAGAACGGTCTCCACTTGCTGCGGGTCGAGCCTGGTGAGGGCTGCGGTTGTGGCCGACGGCACTACGGCACCCGTGCCGGGGAATGTGGCGCACAGCACAAGGCGGCGCACCTTGGATGGGTCAAGGACCGCTAGCGCCTGGGCGATCATGCCTCCCATCGACCAGCCGAGCACGGCTGGCCTGGACAGGCGCAAGGTGTCGATGAGCGCGCCTGTTTGCCTGGCCATGGCGTCGATGGTGAGGGGCCCGGGCAGCTGCCGGGTAGCCCCGATCCCGGCGTTGTCGAAGATGACGACCCGGCAGTGCCTGGCCAGCGCATCCACAAACCTCGGGTCCCAGTACTCCATGGCGGTGGCATAGCCCATGATCATGACCAGCGGCGGACCGCTGCCGACGATACGGTAGTCGACGGCACCGAGGCTGGTGTGAGCGACGCGCACCGGCGATGACACGACTGGCTGCGTCCCGGCTTGGCCGATCGGCAAGCCTGCCGCCGCAGGCGCCGAGGCGCACGCGCTCAGCGCCATGGACAGCCCCGCCGCGGCCAGGCAGGTCAGCAGCAGTAACGATCCGCGAGTGCTGCCGCGCTTCGCGCTATACCTCATTGGACTGCCCCTGCCCACTGGGGAGCGGCTCAGTCCGTCATCTTGAGAATAAGTAATATCTCGATCAACGTCAAGCTATGTCGTGTCTGCGGATTGCCGCGGCTAGGGTCTTCGTACCGAGCGAGCGTCTTACTGAGCGGCTACGCCCTGCTCTGTGGCAGGATCGCCTGATGCTGCAGCTCCTGGTTTTCCTCATCGACTGCCCGGACCCGATGAAGCTGGCGGCCTTCTACTCCGAGGTGACAGGCCGCGCCATCAGGGAGGGCAGTTACGAAAACTTTGCCGGCATCACCTTCGGCGAGGTAGATCTGGGCTTCCAGCGGGTGGAGGACTACCGCCCTCCGCGCTGGCCCGACGACGAGCACCCCAAGCAGTACCACCTCGACTTCGAAGTGGACGAAATCGAGCCCGAGCAGCGCCGCGTCGTCGAGCTCGGCGCGACACTGCAGAAGGACTTCATCGGACCCGAGGGCTACGGCTGGCAGGTCTACACCGACCCGGCCGGGCATCCCTTCTGCCTGTGCCGCCACGAAGGGGTCACGTGGACCGACAAAAGGGTGGTGTGGCCCTAACTCGGCGTGCAGTTGTATGACGCTTGGCCTTCGCCTGCTGATCGCCTGACGGTCGCCGCGCCGGGCACGCCTGCCGACGACTGATATCTACTCTGGACTAATATCATGGATTCCAATATATTGGTGGCGTGGCTGACAGGTCCATGACCGGGCAGGCGTTCTTCGTGCTCACCGCGCTGGCCGACGGCCCGCGGCACGGGTACGGCATCGTGGGCGAGGTGGCGGAGCTCTCCCAGGGGCGGGTGAAGCTGAAGATCGGCAGCCTCTACGGGGTGCTGGACCGGCTCGCCGCTGATGGGCTGATCGAGCCCGACCGCGAGGAAGCCCACGACGGCCGGCTGCGCCGTTATTACCGGCTGACCGAGGACGGCCGGCAGGCGCTGGCGGAGGAGGCCGAGCTTCGCGCCGCCACCGCTCTCGTCGTGCGGGCCAGGCTGGGCCTGACCGGTGCCCAGGCCTCCGGATGAGCGGCAACCTGGAGCGGCGCTACCGGCGGGTGCTGCGGCTGCTGCCCGGCTGGTACCGGGAGCGATGGGAACAGGACATGGTCGCCGCCTTCCTGGATAGCTGGCTGACCGGCGACCCGGAGGCCGACGAGTACATCACCAGGGCCGCCGGGCCGAGCTGGGCGGAGGCCGCTAGCGTGGCCCGCCTGGCCGTCCGGCTGCACCTGGGCGGCGCGGGCACCCCGCGCCGGTTCGCCTGGGGCCAGGCCATCCGGTGCGCGGTGCTGGCCGTGACGCTGGTCCAGGCGGTGCGGGGCCTTGACGTGCTGGTGCAGACGGCCTGGAGTCGCGATCTGCTCGGCTGGCTCCCGGCGCCGCCCGCGAGCCTGGTGGTCGCCGTACTCCTCCGGCATCGTGCCGCCCGTGGTGTGGTACCTGGTGGCCTGCGCCTGGATCGCGGCCTTCGTGTCGCTGGTCCTGGGGCGTTACCGGATTGCCCGGGTCATCGCGACGCCGGCCATCGTCCCCGACCTGATCTGGGTGCTGCAGGGCCAGTTCGCCGGCCGCTTCCCGGCCACCCCCATCGGGCCGTGGGCCTTCTGGATCCTGCTTAACCTGGCTCCGGTCCTGGCCATGACCGCGTTCCACCGGAACGCCCCGCCGCCCGCTCGCCGACCCTGGCTGCTGGCGCTGCCCGCCAGCTACCTGCTGGTCGTGGTGCCGCTGCTGGTGCTCCAGGCGACCGGCAACTTCGCCTGGGTGCCGGACTTCTCCGGCCTGTTTTGCATCCTGGTCGCTCTCGCCTGCCTGGCCCACGCGCCCTGGGCCTGGTCTCCCCGGGCCGCCGGCTCGGGCGCATGGTCGCTGACCCTGGCCCTGCTGGCCGCGGACGCCGGGGCGTACCGGATCTTCTCGATCGCCGACTACCCGCAGGACCCGCACCTGATCGCGGTGAGCCTGGCGGAACTGGTCATCCTGGTGGCCGCGGTCGCGCTGGTCGTCCCGGACGCTGTCCGCGCCCAGGCCGGGGCGCCCGCGCTGCCGCCGTCTCCGCAGCCGGGATGAGAACACGATGGCTTACTTAGGGAGGACCCGGGCGATGCCGTTCCAGCCCTCGCCACGCCGACTGCTCGCCCTGGCCAGCGTGCCGGCCGTCAGCCTGATGCTGGGCATCGCCGGCTGCGGCCACGTGGCCCCGATCGGGCCCGACCACAGCCCGGGCGCCATTCCGCCTCCGGTTGCCATGCCAGCGTCTCCCAGTCATCTGGGGTCACCGATCATCCTGCAGGTCATGCGCAGCCAGCCGCCTACGCCAGCAGGCGGGTGCCCGGCCGGCTGGGTCGCGCTCTCCGTGGCAGGCAGCGCCCGAACGTGCTACCGCAAGCTGGGCACGCCGGTAACGATCACCTCCGCAGCGGTCTCGTCGGTCGACACCAACCGGCCACATGCTCCCTCCGGCCACGCGGCACCGGCGGCTTCGTACGGGATATTTGTCGCCGTGCCCGCGGCCGATGTAGCGCCGGTGACCGCGGTCGTCAAGCGGGCCTACGACTCCCGGGGTGCCCTGGCCATCAGCGTCGCCGGCCGGACCTGGGCCGCCCTCCAGGTGATCGCGCCTTTCCGGGGTCAGCAGTTCGAGATCTCCCTGCCCAGCAAAAATCATGCGCTCCAGCTTTACCGCATTCTGGTCCCGGCCAGCTGACCGTGACTTACCTGGAGGAAATGATCGTCTTACCCTCCGGTCATGGCCAGGTCAAAGCGAGGTCAAGCTCTTTCCGCAATTCGGGATGACTGGAAGGAAAGTTACGAGTGCCGTAATCCCCCCGGTACTTTCGTACGTCAAACTAACGACCCATTCCGCTCAAGGGGGTACCTCATGCGCTTCAGCACGCCATCCGTTACGAAGAAGGCTTTCGGCGTCGCCGCCGGCGTCGTCATAATCCTGGGCTCCGCAGGCGGCGCGCTCGCCGCGACGGGCACCATCGCCGGCTCGGCACCATCGCCGGCTGCATCACCGGGAGCAGCCGCACCCTGCAAGACGTGCACAGCCCGGCCAGCAGCCTCCACCACTGCTCGAGGGGAACCCGGATCGCCTGGAATGAGCAGGGCCAGAAGGGTGCTCGGGGGCCGCAGGGTCCGAAGGGCCCGTCCGGCGTCGTCTCTACCTCGGACGCGAGCCTGGTGACCGGCGCGGCCATGAACGTGGCCACAGGCGGCAGCTTCACGAACCTCAAGACCAAGGTCGGCACGGTTAACCTCAAGGCGGGCACCTACCTGGTGAACGTGAACTTCGTGGCCACCCCGAACGCCGTGACGACCGGCCAGGTCTTCCCCCAGGTCTTCATCTACAACGGCGCTCAGCTGTCGAACTTCTCGAACGACCTGTTCAATGTCGGGTCGGGCGCGCTTGAGCAGGCCACTCAGGGCGAGATCAACACCGACCCGATCAACTCCTATTTCAGCGGGTCGGCCGAGATCAAGGTTCCGTCCGCAGGCGAGACCCTGGACGTGTACGCCTTCGGCTACGACTCCGACACCGGCGCCGGAAGCTACGCCCTTAACGCCCTGCACGTGACCACCACGGCGCTGAACCCCGCCGGGTAGCTCATTAATTGTTCCAGGCGCTTAGTCAAAGGCCCCGCCCCGGAATCCGGGACGGGGCCTTTGTTATGTCCCGTGTTATGTCCGGCCCGATGGGCCGCGCGCTCAGCCCGGCTTGCGCGCGGCCAGGATCAGCAGGGGCGGCCGCCGCCGGTGCTGATCCAGGGCCGGCTTCCTGGCCACGGCGGCCGCGTCGGGACAGGGCTCGTCGAGGCCGGTGAGCACGAGGCCGGCGGCGAGGATCTCGCCGGCCAGGGTGGCCATCCGCCGGTGGTACTTCACCACCGTGCGGCCGAGCCAGTCCTGGGTCCGGGCCGTCTCCTCGCCGTACTGGTCGACCGGCCACACGCAGGCCCCGTCCACGGCCAGCCAGCCGGTCATCGGGCTGGCGGCGGTGCAGACGGGGTGCTCGACGCTGAACACGAGCCGGCCGCCCGGCCGCAGCCAGCCCGCGATCCGGCGGATCAGCCCGGCGTAGTCCCGGACGTAGTGCAAGGCCAGGCTGCTGACCACGAGGTCCGCGCTCCCCGCGGGCCGGTCCAGGGTCTCGATGTCGGCCCGCAGGTAGCGCACCAGCGGATGCGGGCCAGCCTCGGCCAGCATCCGGGCCGAGGCGTCCACGGCGACCACCTCCCGAGCGCCCGCCTCGGCCAGCCGCCGGGCCAGGGCGCCGTCGCCGCAGCCGAGGTCGAGCACGCGGGCGGCGCGCACGTCGGGCAGCAGCGCGGCCAGGGCGGGCTGCTCCAGGTCCTCGTTCAGGCCGGCGCCGTCCGCGCGCAGGTCCCGGTACCGGGCGAAGAACAACGGGTCGTCGTACAGGACCGGCCCCGCCAGCCCTTCACTCACAGCCAGGCCTTGAGGTCCGCGATCTCGACCAGCGGCAGGCCCCAGCGCAGCGCCGCCACCTCCAGGTCGGCGGGCCCGGCCATGGTGCCGTCGGCGTTCATGACCTCCGAGCACACGCCGACGGGGGCCAGCCCGGCCGCCACGCACAGCGCCACGGTGGCTTCGGTGTGGCCGCAGCGCTCGGTCAGCAGCCCCGGCCGGGCCCGCAGCGGATGCACGTGGCCGGGCATCACGAAGTCGCCCGGCACGGCGGCCGGGCTGGCCAGCCGCCGCACCGTCGCGGCCCGCTCGGCCGCCGACACCCCGGTGCCGGGCGCGCTGGCCAGGTCGACCGGGATGTGGAAGGCGGTGCCGTGGTGGTCGCCGCCGCCCGGCGTGGGGCTGATGTCCAGCCGGTCCAGGACCTCGGGCGCGCACGGCACGGTGGGGTGCCCGAATACCTCGGTGAGCAGGAACCGGAACGCGCCGGGCCGGATGCGCTCGCCGGCGAACACGACGTCGCCCTCGGACTCGGCGTCGGGATCCCAGACGGCCACCCCGCCGCCGGCCGCGAGCTGGGCCAGGGCCTGGTCCACCCCGGCCCGGCCGCTGACGTGCCCGGCCCGGCCCAGCGCGGCGGTGACCCTGGGCAAGTCGGCCCGCGCGGCCCGGCCCCGGCTGCCCACCAGGCGGCAGACCAGGTCCAGCTCGAGGTTCACCCGCGAGCCGGGAGCGAGCTGGTCCAGGGTGGTGGCGGCGGCGGTGGCGGGCACGACGATGATGGAGAACCGGTCACGCAGCCGGTCGGCGATGGTGACGCTGACCCCGTCGACGGCGATGGGCGACTTGGCCGCCAGCTGCGGGATCAGCCGCTCGGGCGGGCGGATCCAGACCCGCAGGCAGCCCTCTTCGGCGTCGACCCTGGCCACCTTCCCGACTCCGTCGACGTAGCCCTGGACGAGGTGCCCGTCCAGCGCGTCCCCGACCGCCAGCGGCAGTTCCAGGTTGACGTGGACACCTTTGTTAATCGAATCGAAGGTAGAACGGCGCCGGGTCTCGGCCGCGATCGTGGCGGCGAGCACCCCGCCGGTGGCCTCCTGGACGGTGAGGCGGATTCCGCTCACGCAGACGGACCCGCCGGGCTCGACGGCGGCCGCCGTCTGCGGCGCGCGCACCCGGACCTGCGCGCCGTCGAAGCTCTCGATCAGGCCAAGCTCGCGAATGTGCCCAGTGAACATCTCGGACAGCCCCTCAGCATTACGACGCTGGCGGCCCAGCGTCACTGGCTCCGGCGCCCGGCAGGAGCGGGCGCAGGGCGGGGTCTGACCGCGTGGCCCCGGACTCACACCGGGTCACTCCGCCCGCCGGCGGAGCCTGGCCAGCTATATGGCCGCACCGTGGAATTGCACCAGGACGAATTTAACATGCCCTACTGGCGGGTAACCAGCCCGCCGCCGGTCAGGGCCGGTGGATGAGCTGATGCCACTGCGCGCTGACGAACGCGGGGTCGGCCACCCAGCCGGCCAGCACCACCAGTGCCCCGGTCAGCACGGGGTCAACGAACAGCAGCTCGGGGCGGGTGCCGGTGGTGAACTGGAGCGGCCGGGGCAGCAGGTGGAAGCGGTGCTGGGACAGCGGGAACAGCAGCATGCAGCCGGAGTCGGTCAGCATGTCCCCGGCGATGTGGGTGCAGCACCCGACGCACACCGCCAGCGGGATCAGCCGCAGCCCGAACCCGTACCAGACCTCCCCGGCGGCGACGGCGATGCCGATGATGTCGGCGGCGTGGCTGCGCGCGATGTGCAGCGCCTCCAGGCCGCCCGCCACGGTGAGCGTCATCAGCAGCGCGAGCCCGGCCTTGCCCTCCCAGTCGCCGCGGTACTGGCAGGCGACCCAGGCCAGCGCGGTGAAGACGGCGATGCCCAGGAACGAGTGCGTAGCGTGCCGGTGGCCGCCGCTGAGCTTGCCGATGGTCCAGGCCACCGCCTCGGACAGGAAGCCCAGGCATCGGGCCGGCGAGGAGCCGCACTTGTCCAGGTCAGGCAGCAGCGCCATGCCGGCGGTGAAGCCGGCCAGGGCGACCGTGCTGGCCCCGTTCAGGTGCAGGAAGACGCCGGTGGCCAGGCCGGTCACCGCGCCCGAGAGCGCGTGCGAGTGTCCCAGCATCGGTCCGCCCGCCCCTCCGGCGCTCGCCATCCCGCCGCCTGTCGGCGACGGAATGCTAACCAAAGCGGGCGAAAACCAGTGCGGGACACGCCGAAGAGGCCGCCTGCGCTACCGATCGTGGCTCCGGCCCGGATGTCTGCCCAGAGGGGCCGCCGAGTTAGGCTTGACCTGCATCGTCGTGGCGAGGAGGCGCCGATGGCATGGCGGGGATACGAGATGGCAGCGCGGGCGGGAGACCGTGGCCGCCTGCGCGCGTCGCACGCCGACCGCGAGCAGGTGATCGGCACCCTCAAGGCCGCATTCGTACAGGGCCTGCTGGACAAGGACGAATTCGACCTGCGGGTGGGCCAGACGTTCGCGTCGCGGACCTACGCGGACCTAGCCGCGGTCACCGCTGACATCCCCGCCGGGCTGAGCCTAGCCCCGCCGCCGGAGCCGACTAGGGCGCAGAGCCAGCCACTTCTGCGGCCGGGCCGGGTGATCAGGGCGGCCAGCGTGCTTTACGCGGGCTTGCTGGCGGCCCTGATCCTGTCCCCGCTGGGGAACGATCCCCGGCTGGCATTTGCGCTGGCCTGGACGAGCACCCTGACCTATCTCGGGACTTTGATCGTGGCCGTGGGGGCAATGCTCGAACTGCGGCGTGAGAAGCGGGCGCTTAGCCCGCCTAGCCCGCCGCGGATAGCCTCAACTCCCGGAACGCCTCCACGAGCTTAGGCGCGGGCCACAGCGCATTCAGCCCGCTGGGGTTGGGCAGGACCCAGATCCGCGTCGTGACGGCGAGCCAGCGTCACGGGAACCGGCGGGCCAGCGGCTCCCAGTAGTTGGGGTGCCAGCCCGCGTCGAGGTGCTCGCCCGTGCCGTCTGGATAGCCTGCGTGATCCAGCACGATTCTCGTCGTGTCCCCTTCGGGCGTGAGCGCGAACCGCACCACCGAATAGATCCCGTCCTCCCAGTTTTTCGCGCGCCAGGCCTGGACGAGCAGCGCTCCCGGCACGCACTCGATATTCCGGCCGTGGATCATGCCGCCGAAGAGCGCGAACTCGCCACCCGGTGCGGGATCGATCTGCGACGGAGCCCCAGTCATCGCGGCGAACTCCGTCTCCTGCGTCAGTGCGGCATAGATCTCGTCGGGAGATGCGGCGAAGGTCTGCTCCTGGTGGATATGCGTGGTCATGACGTCTCCCTGAACCTGTCGGGGCACCCGAGGCCGGCGGCACCGGGGCAGGAAGAAGATTAACCATCTGGTTTAATATCTGCAACGTATACGCCGTGACCCGCCCAGCGAACGGATTCTGATGACTACGTCCACTGACGAGCGCCTCGATCTCGTCTTCGGCGCGCTCGCTGACCGGACCCGCAGGCAGCTACTGGCCCAGCTAGCCCAGGCCCCTGCGTCGATCACCGAACTGGCCGCCCCGCACGACATGTCACTGCCGGGGATCTCGAAACACGTGCGGGTCCTCGAGCACGCCGGGCTCATCAGGCGCTCCATCGAAGGGCGAGTCCACTGGTGCACGCTCGACGCGGCCGTCATGCGCACGGCCGACGAGTGGATCGCCCACTACCGGGCCTTCTGGGATCACACACTGGACGCGCTGGCTGACTACGTGAGCGAGGACCCGGCGTGACCGGCGTCATCGGCTTGCGGCTCGTGACGAGCAGGCTGATCCCCGCCCAGCCAGAACGGCTCTTCGAGATGTGGACGTCCCCGGCACACCTGCGTCAGTGGTGGGGACCCCCGGGGGGTCATTGCACCCAGGCCAGCGTCGACCCGATCGTCGGCGGCAGCTACCGACTCGACAACACGCTCGCGGATGGCTCGACGGTCATCATTTCCGGCCGGTTCACCATCGTCGAGGCACCGCGCAAGCTCGCGTACACGTGGCAGATCCATCCCGGCCCGGTCCGATCCGAGCTGGTCACGGTCACCTTCGCCGCCTGTGCCGCCGGAACCGAAGTCACGGTCGAGCACGTCCAGATACCGGACCAAGGTGCCAGAGCTGAGCACGCCGCCGGCTGGTCCGCCTGCCTGGACCGCCTAGCCGCGTACGCCTGACTCCGCCTTCAGGTCGCGAAACGCCTCGGCGAGCTGAGGCGGCGTCCAGTGCGCGTTGAGGCCGCTGGGGTTGGGCAGGACCCAGATCCGCGTCGTGCCGAACATCTCGTCCTGCCGGCCGACGACAGCACCTTTTATCCCGAACGCAGCTCGGTAGGCGGTGACGCCGAGCACCGCCAGCCACTGTGGTCCGAGCGTTTCCGCCTTGGCTCGCAGTAGCCGGCCGCCCTCGCGCAGCTCGGCCGGACTCAGCTCGTCGGCCCGCGCGGTGGCCCTGGCCGCCACGTTGGTGATGCCCAGCCCGAAGCCCGGGAGCTGGTCCTGCTCGCTCGGGTCGAGCTGGCGCGGGGTGAACCCGGACCGGTGCAGGGCGGGCCAGAAACGGTTGCCGGGCCGGGCGAAGTGGTAGCCGGTGGCGGCCGAGTACAGGCCGGGGTTGATGCCCGAGAACAGCACCCGCAGTCCGGGCGCGGCCACGTCGGGGATGGTCAGCTCCCGCGCGGCCTCGAGCTCGACCTGGGTGGGCCGGCGCGGTCGGGCAGGGGCCGTCATGAGGGGCGGGTTGCCGGGCGGGTGAGCTCGGCCCGCCAGCGCCGCGCGGATGGCGGCCCGGGGTCGCGCAGGTCCTCGATGCGCACCGGGCGCAGCCCGGAGCCGGCCAGCGCGTCGATCTCGGCGTGGGTCAGCGCCCACGGCGGGCCTTCGTCGGGGTCGCCGGGCTCGCGGGCCCGGGCGATGACGATCAGCGTGCCGCCCGGCGCGACCAGCCGGCCCACGCTGGTGATGGCCGCCGCGCGGGGCGGGTCGGGCAGGGCCTGCAGGGTCATGCTCTCGACGACCAGGTCGAAGGACTCCAGCCAGGCCGCGGGCAGGCTGAGCAGGTCGGCGGTGGCGTAGCTGACCCGCGAGTCGGGGTAGCGCCGCCGCGCGGCGCGGACCGCGGTGGCCGAGATGTCGAACGCGGTGGTCGCGAAGCCCAGCCCGGCCACGAACTCGGCGTCGTCGCCCAGGCCGCAGCCCACCACGACCGCGCGGCGGCCCCCGCCGGACAGGGCGCCGTCGGTGGCCCACTGGACCAGCAGGCGGTTGGGCGCGGCCCGGTCCCAGGGCACCTGGGTCTCGCCGGCCTCGGCGGCCGCGTAGACCCGCTCGAACCAGCCCGTCGGGTCGTCGGCCGCCACCGCCTGCGCCGCTAGCTGCCGGGCGATCTCATCGGGCGTGGCCATAGCCGGCATGCTAGACCAGCCAGCGGCCGCCGAGTAGCAGTGCGGCAGCGGATCCGATCAGCCAGAACGCGGCCCACATCGCGGGCGGCACATGGGTCAGCTGGCGCAGGATGACCGCGTCGCTGGCGTGGCGCCCGTGCTGGACGACCACCCGGACGCCGGACACCAGCAGGAACCAGGCGATGCCGTAGGCCAGGGCGATCTCCGCGCCGAGCGGTGCGTAGCGGGCGACCAGGAACAAGACGATGCCGCTGGCCAGCACCGCGGCCAGGCCGAAGCCGCTGCGGCGGACCATGACGGCCAGGCAGACCAGCGCGAGCAGGCTCAGCCACAGCACGGCGATGATGTGGCCGACCTCGATGAGCTTGGCCGCGGCCAGCCCGAACACGCTGGGGCCGAGATAGCCCGCTACGCCGGCCAGCAGGAAGCCGAGCCCCCGGGGCCTGCTCAGCGTGGTGCGGCCCTCGCCGTTGCCGCGCAGGCTCACGCCGGTGACCCGGCGGCCGGTGACCGAGCCCATGGCGGCGTGCGCGCCCTCGTGGGCCATGGTGTTGAAGTGCTGGGTGACCAGCGAGATGCCGGGCAGCGTGACCGCGCCCAGCGCGGCCGCGCCGAGCAGCACGGAGGTCGTGACGGGCAGGTGCGCCTGCAGCGCGACGATGCCGTGCAGCGCGCCCTGAAGCGTCCGAGTCACCTGGGCTATCTCCGCTCAATCCCGGCTCAATCCCGCCAAGCCGCCGTGCCTAAGCATGCCTGCCCGCCGGGAGTGGTCAGTACCGGCGGACAGGCAGGGGAAGCCGGGATCAGGCCGTGATCAGGCCGGGCAGGAGCCGGGGGCGGGGGCGGTGATGTCGGTGCCGCCGCTGGCCGCGGTCACCTGGCCGCCGTTGTTGTTGTTGGCGTCGGTCCACTTCTCGACGTTGCCGCAGTTGTCCTTGGCGGTCACGTAGGACCAGGTCCACTGCTCCGGGCCGCTGCTCAGGGCGCCGGTGCCGCCGAACGTGGTGGCCTTGGGGAAGAACAGCTCGTTCCAGGATCCGGTGGAGTCGGCCACGCCCTGGATCGCGGCCGGCGGGGCGGTGCTGGCCAGGTTGCTGGAGGTGAAGCTGAAGCCCCACTGCCCGGTGATGGTCCCGGTCAGCGAGTCGCCGAGCGTCTGGCCGGGGTCCATGGCCTGGTTCGGGGTGTCGTTCCCGGCGATGGTCACGAAGCCGCCGTTGTCGACGATGGAGCCCTCATAGCTGAACTTGCTGGCGGCGGTGCCGAGGTAGGTGACCGAGGCGTCGCGGGTCATGGTGTCCAGCGCCCAGCTGGTGCCGGCGCCGCCCGAGTCCGGCCGGTAGGTGAGCGAGCTGGCCGCGTACCTGGTGTTGGGGATGGTGAACTCCAGGCCGGCGAACGTGGCGCCGCACTGGTGCTTGACCAGGGAACTGCCCGCTTTGCCGGACGGGGCGTACAGGCAGGACTTGGCCTGGGGCGTGCTCAGGTTCACGTTCACCAGTTCCTTGTCGGCCTGCGGGAACCACTGCGCGGACAGGTCACCGCAGCCCACGATCTGGGCCGTGCCGGTGCTGCTCAGGCCCAGGCAGCCCTTGCCCGCGTGCCCGTTGACCCGGATGGTGCCGTCGGTGTCCAGGGTCCACTCCTGGGCCGAGTGCGACGCGCACGGCTCGACCCGGACGGGGTTGGCGGGGGTGGTGGAGTCGTTGGTGTCCGACAGGCACGCGCCGCGGATGTTGATCTGGCCGGTGTTGAAGGCCGGCGGCGTCGCGGGCGCGCGGGTGGCGGCCATGGCCGCGGTCGAGGTCAGGCCAGCGGCGGTGACAGCGACCGCGCAGGTCGCCAGCACCCTGGTGAAGCGGGAGCCGAGCATGGTTTTCCTTTCGGTGCGGTCGGTACGACTACGGACCGTGCCTTCCAGGGGGGACGACCCCCCTCACCCCCCCGCGCCGCCTGTCGGCGGCAAGACCGAGTCCTCATGAGCGACGCGCTGGGCAGATGCCAGGATTACCGGCATTACGGTCACTTGACCTTGCTGTCAGAGGGGCTGGCTAGATTCCCAGCCATGCCGTCCGCGGAAGAGCCCCCCGTCCTCGCTGGCCTCAACGACGAGCAGCGGGCGGCGGCGACCCATGCCGGCGGGCCGCTGCTGATTCTGGCCGGGGCGGGCACCGGGAAGACCGGGACGCTGGTGGCGCGGGCCGCCTGGCTGCGTGACCAGGGCACTCAGGCCAGCCGGATCCTGCTGCTGACCTTCACCCGCCGGGCCGCCGACGACATGCTGGCCCGGGCCCACCCGCCGGACGCGCCGGCCGCCGACCGGATCACCGGGGGCACCTTTCACGCCATCGCGCACCGGCTGATCCGGGCCCACGCGGAGTCGTTCTCGCTGCCGCCCGACTTCACGGTCATCGACCCGGCCGACGTCACCGACGTGCTGGACACGCTGCGCGCCGACCACGACCTGGTCGGCACCCGGCGGCGGGCACCGCGGGCGGCGACCTGCGCGGACATCTACACGCGCTGCGTGAACACCGGCACCCCGGTAGTCAAGATGGTGGCCGAGGGCTTCCCGTGGTGCGCCGACTTCACCACGCAGCTCGGCGGGCTGTTCCGCGCCTACACCGCGCACAAGCGCGCCCACGGCATGATCGACTTCGACGACCTGCTGCTGCTGTGGCGCGCGGCGCTGGCCGACCCGGCGGCCGGGCGGCGCTGCGCGGCCTGTTCGACGCGGTGCTCGTGGATGAGTACCAGGACGTCAACGCGGTGCAGGCCGACATCGTCCGGCTGCTGCGGCCCGAGGGCGCGGGCCTGACCTGCGTCGGCGACGACGCGCAGGCCATCTACGCCTTCCGCGGCGCCGACCCGGCGCACCTGCGCGCGCTGACGGTCTGGTACCCGGACCTGACCGTGGTGCGGCTGGTCCGCAACTACCGCTCCCGCCGCGCGGTGCTCCAGCTGGCCAACGTGGTCCGGCCGCAGTCGGAGGGGCTGGAGCTGGAGCTGACCGCGGGCCGTGACCCCAGGCGGTGACTCGGGCGGGGCGGCCAGCCACGGGCAGCCGCCCCTGCTGGTCCGCTGCCATGACGAGGCCACCCAGGCCAGGGAGATCTGCGCCCGGGTGCTCGACGCCCACGAGGCCGGGCTGCGCTTTCAGGATCAGGCCGTGCTGGTGCGCGCGGCGCACCACAGCGACCTGCTGGAGATCGAGCTGTCGGCCCGCGGCATCCCGTACGTCAAGTACGGCGGGCTCAGGTTCACCGAGGCGGCGCACGTCAAGGACTTCATCGCCGCGGCCAGGATCGTGGCCAACCCGGCCGGCGACCTGGCCTGGTTCCGGCTGCTCCGGCTGCACGAGGGCGTCGGGCCGGTGCTGGCCCGCCGGGTCATCGACGCGCTGCGGCTGACCGAGCCCGGGCCGCTGGACCGGTGGCCGGAGGCGGCAGACTGCCTGCCGCCGCGGACCCGCCCGGCGGTGTCGGCCACCGTGGATCGCCTGATCGCCGCGGCCGGGCTGGAGCGGACCGCCGACCGCGCCGCCGCGGTACTGGCCGCGGTGCACGACCCGATCAGTGCCCGCTACCCCGACGCCGGTGCCCGGCTGGCCGACCTCCAGCGGCTGGCCGACGCGGCCGCCACCCGCCCGTCGCTGCACGACGCGCTCGTCGAGCTGGCCCTCGACCCGCCCGGGTCCGGGTCGGACCTGGCTGGCCGGCCCCGGCTGGACGACGACTTCCTGATCATCTCCACGATCCACTCGGCCAAGGGCCTGGAGTGGCCCGCCGTGCACCTGCCGCAGCTCGTCGACGGGGCCGTGCCCAGCGACATGGCGCTGTCCACCCCGGAAGGGCTGGCCGAGGAGCAGCGGCTGTTCTACGTGGCGGTGACCAGGGCCCGCGATCAGCTCTACCTGTACGCGCCGCTGCGGATGCACATCCACCGCGCGGGGCGCGACGACCGGCACGGCTACGCGCTGCTGACCCGGTTCCTGGGCGCCGGGGCGCTGGCCCGCTGCGAAGTGATCGACGCGGCGCCGCCCCGGCCGCTGATCCCGCACCTGGCCCGGCTGGCCCAGACGGTGGATCACGCACTGGACTCGCTGTGGGGCCCGGACCTGGTGGACAACTGATCTTTCGCGCTAAGCCCGGGTCCGGCTTTCGGACCCGGTGCGGCGAAAGCATCCCTGTTTTGGAGAATATGTCCGCTCGGTCACCATTGACCTAGGGGCCGCGACGGTATCGGCCGCCGGGTGTTCGGCCGTCATTTGTCCCGCGGTGCGGCGGCCGGGGCCAATGGGGCGATCGGGGAAAGCGATTGGCGGGCCGTCCGGCCGGTCGCGGCGCGGCGGGCGGGCTGGCGAGCCGCGCCGATCGCAGCGCCGGGACCAGCGCAACTCCTCCGGGGTCGCCGTTGCCGCGTCCGGACCGCGCCGACCCGGACTTGGCGGACTAACCGATTAATACGCAGCCAAATAGCCAGAATAAACGGCCGGGCGTTTCCGTATTCTCGCCACGCGCGGGCTAAAGAGCGGCATTCTGGTCCGAGGCAATTGGCAGGCAGCCCGGGAAAATGCAGCCGATTGCGCCGGTTATTGGCTTCGGTGGCCGATTCGGTGACCGGAAAAGGAGCAAGTTATGGAGCGCAAGCTAACCACTATTAGCCCGTTTTACGCCGCCACGGCGGCGGTGCTGACCCTGACCGCGGTCGTGGCCGGCTGCGGCGGCGGGACGAAAAGCGCGGCCGGCCAGCCGAGTGGCTCGACCCGCCAGGCGGTATCCGGGAAGACCGCGGAGGACTCGCTGGCCAAGTCGCACCTGCGGGTGCTGACCAGGCTGCGCCGCAGCCAGCTGTGCCACGTGCTGTCCACCGCCGAGGCGGTCAGCATCCTGCACGCCCGGACGGCGCCGCCCGTCTACACCAGCCATCCGGGCGTCGCGGTCACCTGCCAGTGGATCAAGCGGGGCCAGGGCCGGGCCAGCGGCGCGCAGCTGTACGTCGGCATCTCGGCCAGCATCAACTGGACTGGCACGCAGGCGGTGGACCGGTCGCTGCACAGCAAGCCGGTGACGATCGACGGTCATCGCGGGCTGGCCGCCACCCGGCGCGGCGCGATCGCCTGGGCCCAGGTGGACGTGGCGCTGGGCGGCGGCGATGACCCGGTGGCCGAGTACCGGGCCCCGACCATGGCCGCCGCGCAGGCGCTGGCCCGCGCGGCAACGCCGCACATCATCGCGCTGGGCTGACTTCCGTGTCATTTCGCCGCTCGCTCCGGCCATTGCCTGGAGATAAGCTGAGTAACAACTTCAGCCCTGAGCACCGCGATCGGACAGGAGTTGGAGATTACTCGCGATGAGAACTAATAGGTCACTCCTGATCATCCTGGCTTGTGCGCTCCTCGGTATGGGCGTGGCTGCCTGCGGGAGCAGCAGCAGTAGTACGGGCACGTCATCCAGTTCCTCCGCTCCGCCTAGCACCTCCGCTCCGGCCAGCACCTCAACCTCGGCCGCCGCGACGGGAAATTCGGCCGCGCAGAAGTCGATCGCGGCTAACTGGGTCGCGTTCTTCAACGCCAAGACGCCGACCAGCAAGCGGATCGCCCTGCTGCAGGACGGCACGGCGTTCGCGTCGGTCATCAAGTCGCAGGCCGGCGTCGGGCCTGGCCGGCTCGGCCAGCGCCAAAGTCACCAAGGTCACCGTGACCACGCCCACCCAGGCCAAGGTCACCTACGACATCCTGGTCGGCGGCCAGCCGGCGCTGTCCGGCAAGACCGGGGTCGCGGTCAAGCAGGGCGGCACCTGGAAGGTCGGCGTGGCCAGCTTCTGCGGCCTGCTGGCCCTGGAAGCCGGCGGGAAGACCTCTGGCCTCCCGAGCGCCTGCCAGGCCGCGGGCTAGCGTGTGACCGCGTCGGGCGGCCCGCCGGGCGGCGGGCCCGCGCCGGCTGCCCGGCACGGCGGTCGCCCGCTGGCGCTGGCCGTCCTGTGCACGATCCTGTTCCTGACCTTCCTCGATAACACGGTCGTCAGCGTCGCCCTGGGCAGTGTCCAGGCCGACCTGCACGCGGGGGTCACGGCGCTGCAGTGGGTGGTCAGCGCCTACGCGCTGACGTTCGCGGGCACCATGCTGGCCTGCGGCATGATCGGGGACGAGTTCGGCCGCAAGATCGTGATGCTGTCCGGCGTGGGAGTGTTCTGCGGCGGCTCGGTGATGTGCGCGGTGGCCCCGAACGTCGGGGTGCTGATCGCCGGGCGGGCCGTCATGGGCCTGGGCGCGGCGGCCAGCGAGCCCGGCACCCTGTCGATGCTGCGCCAGCTCTACACCGACGAGCGGGTCAGGACCCGGGCGCTGGGGGTGTGGTCGGCGGTGTCCGGCCTGGCCCTGGCGGCCGGGCCAGTGATCGGCGGGGCGCTGGTCGGCGTGTGGAGCTGGCGCGGCATCTTCTGGTTCAACCTGGCCTTCGGGCTGGCCGCGCTGGCCGCCGGCCTGCTCGTGCTGCCGGAGAGCGCCGATCCGGACGCGCACCGGGTGGACACGGCCGGCGCGCTGATCGGCGTTGCCGCGCTGACCGCCTTCACGTTCGCGGTCATCAATGGCGAGACGCTGGGCTTCGGCGCGCCCACCGTCATCCTGCTGCTGTGCGTCAGCGCCCTGGCGGCGGCGGCGTTCTTCTGGCGCGAGAGCCGGGCCGCGCATCCGCTGCTGGACCTGCGGTTCCTGCGCGTGCCGGAGTTCGTGGCCGCGAACATGGTCGCGTTCTGCGCCTACTTCGCGACGTTCGCCGTGTTCTTCTTCACCGCGCTGTACCTCCAGGAGGTCGTCGGCTACACCGGCTACCAGATCGCGCTGGCCTTCCTGCCCATGACCACGCTCATGATCGCGGCCTCCCTGGTGGCCGGCCGCTGGACCACGGCCGTCGGGCCCAAATGGTCCATCTTCATCGGCTGCCTGATATTCAGCGCCGGGCTGCTGCTGACCACGTTCAGCCTGAGCCAGAATCCGGGCTACGCCCCGCTGGCCCTGTCGCTCGCCCTGACCGGCATCGGCATCGGCACCACGGTGGTGCCCATCACCTCATCGGCGCTGTCCGCGGTGCCGCCGGAGCGGTCGGGCATGGCGGCGTCGGCGACCAATACCAGCCGGGAGATCGGGGCCGTGACCGGCGTGGCCATCCTGGGCGCGCTGGTGAACTCCCAGCTTCAGTCCAGCCTCATCAGCCGGCTCAAGCACCTGGGCATCCCGCCCACCTTCCAGTCCCTCGTCATCCACTTGCTGGAGACCGGTGCCGTGCCCCCCAGCGGGCACACCAAGGGCGCGGGCGGGACTGAGGCGGCCGGGCATGCCTCGCTGGTCCAGCAGGTGGCCGAGGCCGCTTACGGGGCCTTCTACTCCGGGCTGCGGGACGCGCTGTTCCTGTCGGCCGCGCTGGTGTTCCTGGCCGGGGTGATCACGCTGGTGCTGCTGAACGGCCGCGAGCGGGCCCGCGAGCTGCCGCGGGCCGACCCCGCTGGGCAGGTCACTGGGCAGTCAGCAGGCCCCTGAGGTACTGCGCCTGGCCCACGTGCTGGAGGTCGTCGGAGATCACGCTGATCAGCCGCACGCCCAGCGTGACCGGCGGGTCCCAGCTGGTGTCCACGACCCGGTCCAGATCCTGGTCGGTCAGCCCCGGCAGGTAGCGCAGCGTGCGCTGGTAGACCGCGTCGTGGTAGCCGGTCAGCAGCTCGCCCGACTTGACCTGCACCGCCGCGACCTCCCCCGAGCCGTGCCCGTAGCCGGTGGCGGAGGCCAGGAACGGCAGCCCGTACCGGTCCGCCCAGCCGTCGGCCGTCCAGACCTGCTCCGTGCCGGCGACGTCGGCCACGTGGTCGTCCTGGATCCTGGTCAGGTGCCAGACCAGCCACGCGATCGAGTTGGCCGCCCCGTCCGGGCGGTAGGCCAGCTCGTCAGGCCCGAGGTTGTCCACGCACTGGTGCACTTCATAGCGAACCCTGCCGAAAGCGTCAGCAAGCACGTCGGCTGTTCTCATGGCCCTCGTATCCTCTCGGCCGCTTCTGGTCGCGAACCTAGCTCGGGGGACTCTACCGTCCGTTGATCACGGTCGTATCGCGTCTTATTGCGGGATGGTTATTGCGGACCGGACTTTGCGGTCAGTCGGTCATCTTCCGCGCCGCGCCGGTACGGCAGAGTGGGATCGTGACGACCGATACCCAGACGCTGGGCAGCTGCCTGGCCCGGTATGCCCGGCGGCTGCACGCCGCCATCGGGCACCAGCATCATGTCGCGTCGCCCCTGGGGGCGTGGCTGCTGCTGGCGCTGGCCGGTCCCGCGGCTGCGGGGACCGACCGCGAGACCCTGACCGACGTGCTGGGCTGCGACGTGGACACCGCGGCCCGGCTCGCGGCCGGCCTGCTGGAGCACCCGCATCCGCTGGTCGCCTCGGCGGCTGCCGCCTGGACCCGGCCCGGCGCCCCGCTCGGATCGGGGTTCGACGACTGGCGGGCCGCCCTGCCCGCCGTCGTGGCCACCGGCGACCTGCCGGACCAGGCCGAGCTGGATGCCTGGGCCAGCGAGCACACGTTCGGCCTCATCGACCGGTTCCCGGTCGAGATCACTGCCCGATGTCTACCTCGTGCTGGCGACCGCGCTGGCCACCCGGGTGTCGTGGCAGACGCCGTTCGACCTGGCCCCCGCCAGCGAGCTGGGCGCCGGCAGCCCGTGGGCCGGCGAGCTGAGCCAGGTGCTGAGGACCCCGCACCGCGGCCAGGGCCACGAGCAGTTCATCGCGAGCACCGCCGAGGCCGGCGACGCCGCCGTGCACCTGGCCATGGCCAGAGACGGCCTGCTGGTGGCCAGCGTCGCCGCTGACGACGGCGTGGCCTACGGCGACGTCCTGGCCGCCGCGCAGCGCATCGCCTGTGCCTGTGCCGTCAGCGACCCCGACCTGTCCGGTCGCGGCGAGGTCGCCGCCGAGGTGCCCCGACGGCGGCTGGCCGACCTGCCGCTGGGCCAGGCACCGCTGTGGCAGATCAGCGAGGACCGGTGGGCCAGCAGCAGCCAGGACCTGTGCACCGCGGTCCTGCCCGCCTGGTCGGCCGAGAGCACCCACACCCTCGACGCCCCGGAACTGGGCTTCGGGACCGCCGCCCGCGCCCTGGCCGGCCCGGACCCCTGGCAGGCCGCCCAGTCCGCCCTGGCCCGGTACTCGCGGACCGGGTTCGAGGCCGCCGCGGTCACCTCGCTGGCCGTGGCGGCCATGGCCATGCCCCGGCACCAGACGCGCCGGGTGGCCGAACTGCGGTTCGCGCACCCTTACGCGGTGGTGGCCGTCGCGATCGATCCGGCGCTCAGTGAGCCCTACTACGGCCCGGAGCGGAAGCAGGAGCCGGCCAGCCCGTGGCACGGCGTCCCGGTGTTCTCGGCCTGGGTCGCCCAGCCGGAAGACGCGACCGGCGACGAGGCGGACGCGACCCGGTGAACCCGGCGTACTCGCCCGGCCATTGCCAGCCGGGTCGCGGCGATCTAGGTTTCGGCTCATGCACAGCGTGGACGCGACGACCGAGCAGATGATCAGATCCGTGCTGGCCTACGCCGAGAACCGGCTGCGGCTGGACCCCGTGCCCCTGGACCAGGGCTGCCAGGACCCGGCCGACCTCGAGGCCGCCATGTCCGGGCTGATCGGCGAGGAGGGGCATAACCCCGACCAGGTGCTCGGCGTGTACGCCGCCACGGTGGCGCCCGCGGTGATCTCCGCCGACAGCCCGCGCTTCCTGGGCTTCATCCCCGCCGCGCCGACCAAGGCCGCGCTGCTGTTCGACATGCTGGTCTCCTGCGCCTCCATCCAGGGCATCTCCTGGCTGGAGGCGGCCGGCGCGATCCACGCCGAGAACCAGGTGCTGGCCCTGATCGCCCGCCGGGCCGGGCTGCCGCCCCGGGCCGGCGGCTGCTTTGTCTCCGGCGGCTCGGCGGCCAACCTGTCGGCGCTCGCGGTGGCCCGCGAGATGGCCAAGCGGGCCGCGGCCGACCCCCGGCGCGCCACCGGCCGGTGGCGGGTGGCCGTCGGATCCGACGCCCACTCCTCGATCGGGAACACCCTGCGGCTGCTGGAGATGGACCCGCTCCTCGTGCCCTCGGCCGACCACCGGCTGACCGGGGAGGATGTCCGGGCCGCGCTCAAGGCGGACGGCGATCCCGCCTCGGTCGCGGCCGTGGTCGCCACCGCCGGGACCACCAACGCGGGCATCGTGGATGACCTGGCCGGCCTCTCGGCCGTGGCCCGCGAGTACGGCCTCTGGCTTCACGTGGACGGCGCCTACGGCGGCGCGGGCCTGTTCGCCCCGAGCGTCCGGGACCGCTACGCCGGGATCGAGAACGCCGACTCGTTCGTCGTCGACCCGCACAAGTGGCTGTTCGCGCCCTACGACTGCGCGGCCCTGCTCTACCGCGACCCGGCGCTGGCCCGCTCGGTGCACCGGCAGGACGCGTCCTACCTGGACGTGATCCACGAGCAGCCGACCACCTGGAACCCGACCGACTACGCCTACCACCTGACCCGGCGGGCGCGCGGGCTGCCGCTGTGGTTCTCGCTGGCCGTGCACGGCGTCCGCGCCTACACCAGCGCCATCGAGGCCGCGATCGCGCTGGCCGGCCAGGCCGCCGCGGAGATCCGCACCCGCGACTACCTGGAGCTGATCCGCGAGCCCGACCTGTCCGTGGTGCTGTTCCGGCGGCACGGCTGGGGCCCCGATGACTACACGCGCTGGGCCGACCAGCTGCTGGCCGACCAGGTGGCGTTCCTGCCGCCCACCTCGTGGGAGGGCGAGACGGTGGCCCGGTTCGCGTTCCTGCACCCGCACACGCCGCTGGACCTGGTCCGGCAGGTACTCGACCGGATGGCCGGCTAGGCCCGGGCGCTAGCCCTGGGCCACAAGCCCCGGCCGACGGCTCACGGGGCGGCTCTGTCCCGTGAGCCGCCGGCCGGGGAGCTTGAGTGGCGGCCGGGGAGCTTGAGTGGCGGTCGGCTAGCGGCGGTCGGCTAGCGGGGCGCTAGCGGCGGCACTTGACGACCTTGGCCACCTTGAAGCCCGCCAGGCCGTTGCCGTCCACGCTCGTCCCGCTGTCATCGGCGAAGGTGTACAGGCGCATCTTGTGGTAGGTGACCTGGAGCCGGCCGTGGGCGCCGAACTTGGCCGTGCCCAGGCACCTGGCGCCCTTGGGCATGGTCTTGCCGCGCGGCATGACCAGCCGGGGCCAGACGCTCAGGCAGGCGCCGGTGCAGGACCCGTGGGGGAGCACGTACAGCGCGCGGCCCTTGGGCGTGACCAGGATCTTGCCGAAATGGTGCCGATTGGCCGCTTTGACGACTACGGCCGACTTCGAACTGTGCGCGGGCATCACTTGAGCGGAGGCGGCCATCGGCCCGGCGGCGACGGCGGTGCCGGCTAGCGCGACCGCTAGCACGGTGCCACCCGCCCAGCGCGCCGCCGACCCGGCGATCGCTCTCGGCAGCAGGATTCTCATCGCGTGTACCACCCTTCGGTCGCAGGACAGCCCGTTAGCTGAACGGCCCGGCGATCATCTAGGTTCAACCTGGGCAGGGCCCGAACTAAGCTCGGTCCACGCGAGCGGAGGAGCCGGCGATGAGCAGCCAGTCAGGCGGCCCGGATCCGTCGGCCGGCCCGGACGGCGCCGGCCAGCCGGACGGTGCCCACCGGTCCGAGGGCGCCGATCGGCCGGACGCGGCGGCGACAGCAGGCGCCGCCTACGCCGAAGGGCTGGCAGGCCGTGCCGGCGGTGCGCATTCCGCCGCGGGCCGCGGCCACGCTGCGGTCCTTCGGCCTGCCCAATGCGGCCGTCCACCAGACCGACTTCTGGGACGACAGCTACGAGGCCCGCCGGGTCTTCTCCGAGCTGCTCGGCACGTTCTTCCTGGTGCTCGTGGCGGTCGGCGGCGGGATGGTCAACGCCCGGTTCGGCGGCCACGCCATCCCCGGCCCGGCCCTGGTCGTGGCGCCGGCGCTGATGGTGGTGGCGGTCATCCTGTTCATGGGCAACGTGTCCGGGGCGCACCTCAACCCGGCGGTCAGCCTGGCCTTCGCCGCGCGCGGCGACTTTCCCTGGCGACGCGTCCCGTACTACGTCCTGGCCCAGCTGGCCGGGGCGGTGCTGGCCACGCTGGCCCTGTGGGCCTTCGTCGGCCGGCACGGCGGGGCGGGCCTGGCGCTGCCGGGCGCCGGCATCCCGACGGCCTCGGCGATGCTCTGGGAGGCCCTGCTGACCTGCGGGCTGGTCAGCGTGATCCTGGGCACCGCCTCCGGCGCCCAGCAACTCGGCCCGATCGCCGCGATCGGGGTCGGCAGCTACATCGCGCTGGCCGGCCTGTTCGGGGCCCCGGTCAGCGGGGCGTCCATGAACCCGGCCCGGTCGCTCGGCCCCGCCCTGGTCCTGGCCGACTGGACCTCCTGGTGGGCCTACCTGGCCGGCCCGCTGCTCGGCGCGGGCGCCGCCGTGGGCATCGCCCACCTCCTGCGCGGCCCCGGCGGCGGCCCCACCGGCACCCACGCCGCCCAGGGCACCCTGGGCACGGTCTGGATCCCCGGCCGGATCGGCCACCCCAACCCGCCCCCCGGCCACGCTGGCCCGGCCCCCGCCCAGCCCGGCTCGCCCGACGCGGCTCCCGGCCACGCCGGCCCGGCCCCCGGCTCGTGAGGGGGTGAGCCGACGTCATGGTTGGCCCTCTGGTGCTGCTCTAGGACCCTGTTGGCTTATTCGGCGACGCGCCGGGCGGCGTCCCGGGGGGCTGGTCGTGGATGGTTCATCATCTTTGCCTGCGGTCGCTTCCCTGTCCCCGTTCGCGGCTGCAGAATCGGGTGGTTATGTCGATGCAGCCGCGGCCGTGGCCGGAGGTCCCGGCCGAGACGGCCAGGGTCGCGCGGAGCGCGTTCCGGAAGGGGTCGCTGGCGATCCGGGCGCGTGATCGGCTGGGGGCCTGGTGCGGCGATGGCGCGTTCGCGGGGGTGTACGGGTCGCGGGGCAGGCCGGGGATCTCGCCGGCGCAGCTGGCGATGGTGACCGTGCTGCAGTTCAGCGAGAACCTGGCCGACCGGCAGGCCGCGGATGCGGTGCGGGGGCGGCTGGACTGGAAGTACTGCCTGGGCCTTGAGCTGGAGGATGGGGGGTTCGACTTCAGCGTGCTGAGTGAGTTCCGGTCCCGGCTGGTAGCCGGGGGCCAGGAGCGGGTGATCTTTGACCTGCTGCTGGGCCGGCTGAAGGAGCTGGGCCTGGTGGAGGCCGGCGGGCGGCAGCGCACGGATTCCACGCACGTGCTGGGGCGGATCGCGGACCTGAACCGGCTGGAGCTGGCCGGGGAGACGGTCCGGGCGGCGCTGGAGACCCTCGCCGTGGCGGCGCCGGGGTGGCTGGCTCAGGTGATCGACGCGTCGTGGCAGGAGGTGTACGGGCAGCCGGTCGATGAGATCCGGCTGCCGGGCAGCGCGGCGAAGCGCCAGGCGCTGGCGGTGCAGTACGGGAAGGACGGCTACGCGCTGCTGGAAGCGGTCCGGGCGCCGGGCGCGCTGTCCTGGCTGCGGGAGCTGCCCGCCGTGCAGGTGCTGCGCCGGGTCTGGGTCCAGCAGTACTACCGGGTCGCTGATGAGCGCGGGGAGCAGGTGATCCGGCGGGAGGCCAGCGAGCATGGCCTCCCGCCGGGCAGGTACCTGATCTGCTCCCCGTATGACACCGGTGCCCGGTACTCCGAGAAGCGCAGCACCCGGTGGACGGGGTACAAGGTCCACCTCTCCGAGACCTGCCACGAGCCCGGCCCCGGCCGCGCCCGGCCGGCGCCGAACCTGATCACGAACGTGGCCACCACCGAGGCCACCAGGACCGACGTGGCGATGACCGAGCCCGTCCACGACATGCTGGCCGCCGCCGGGCTGGCCCCCGCCGAGCACGTGGCCGATTCCGGGTATGCCTCCGCGGACCTGCTGGTCGCCTCGGCTGCGCGGGGGATCACCCTGACCGGCCCGCTGCTGACCACCGCCACCCCGCAGGCCCGGTCCGGCGGGTACACCGCGGACATGTTCACCATCGACTGGGACGCCCGGCAGGTCACCTGCCCCCAGGGCACCGCCAGCCGCACCTGGTGCGAGCACGTCAGCAGCAGCGGCAACGACGTGATCACGGTCAGGTTCCCCCCGGCCGCGTGCCGGCCCTGCCCGGCCCGCGGCAAGTGCACCACCTCGGCCGCCGGCCGGCAGCTCGGCCTGCGGCCCCGCGAGATCCACGAGGCCGTCACCACCGCCCGCGCTGCCCGGGCCACCACCGGATGGCAGCGCCGCTACGCCATCCGCGCCGGCGTCGAGGGCACCATCGCCCAGGCCACCCACGTCACCGGCATCCGCCGCGCCCGCTACCTCGGCCTGCCCAGGACCACCCTCGAGCACGCCGCCGCAGCAGCCGCCATCAACCTCATCCGGATGGATGCCTGGTGGACTGGCAAGCCACTAGACCGGACCCGGACTACCCACCTCCAGCGACTCCAGCTGACCGCCGCCGCCTGAGTCCGAATAAGCCAACAGGGTCCTCTAGCGTCACCAGAGGGCCAACCATGACGTTCGCCGGGGCTCATCGCGGTTTTCGGCGGACGATAAGGCTGGATCTGGTCGGGGGCTTGCTGGGAGGGCTGCGGCCAGCGGGAGGGGTGTGGCTGCCGTAGCGGGTGTGAGCCGGTCGGCGCGGCCAGGCGAACGCCAACGCTGCTGGGCTGGACTGCGCTGGGCTGGCCTGGACCGGGGCCCGTCGCTGGCCTGGCCAGCACCGCCCCGGTTATCCACCCGCGCCGGTGGCCGGGTCAGGGGCGGGGGCGGGGGTGGGTGGCGCAGCGGATGCAGGTGGTGGCGGTGGGGCGGGCGGCCAGGCGGTCGGCGGCGATGGGCTGGCCGCAGGTGGCGCAGGTGCCGTAGCCGCCCTCGTCCAGGCGGCGCAGGGCCGCGTCGATCTCGTCGAGGTGCTGGCGGGCCCGCTCCAGCAGCGCGGTGGTGTGCTCACGCTCGAACGCGATCGTCGCGCCCTCGGGGTCGTGCTCGTCGTCGCTGTTGGCCGACTCGGTGGCCTCGACGATGCCGGCCCGCTCGCGCTCCAGGCCGGACAGCCGGTCCAGGGTCTCGCTCCGGTCCTCGGCCAGCCGACTCCGGGCCAGCCGACTCCGGGCCAGCCGACTCCGGGCCAGCCGGCCCTGGGCATCCGATGGCGACGTCATCAGCCCTGCATAGCAGATCCGCCGGACCGAGCGGGCCCGTCGATTCGGCGGATGTCGGTGCCATCAGGCAGGCTGGGACCATGGCGGAAACACTGACCTTGATGGCGGTACACGCGCACCCCGACGACGAAGCTTCGAGCACCGGGGGCGTGCTGGCTAAATATTCGGCGGAGGGCATCCGCACGGTCGTCGTGACCTGTACGAACGGTGAGTTCGGCGACGCGCCCGGCCAGGTCAAGCCGGGCGACGACGGGCACGACGAGCAGGCGGTGGCCCAGATCAGGCTCAGCGAGCTGCGCGAGTCGGCCAAGATCCTCGGCGTGACTCACCTGGAGCTGCTCGGCTACCACGACTCGGGCATGCCGGAGTGGGACTACCGCAACCGGCCCGACGCGTTCTGCAACGTGCCGCAGGAGCTGGTGGCGGCCCGGATCGTGGCGCTGATCGAGCAGTACCGGCCCCAGGTGGTCATTACCTACGACGACAACAGCGCCTACCAGCACCCCGACCACGTGCACGCGGCCAAGTCGGCGGCCGCGGCGGTGGCGTCATCGGGCCTGCCGGCGAAGTTCTACCAGATCGCGATGCGGCGCAGTTCCTGGCGGAAGGTCATGGAGGCGCTGCGCGCCGCGGGCGAGGACGTGGGTGAGTGGGACGAGGTCACCCCGGAGATGATCAAGCAGATGGACGAGGAGGAGCGGCGCATCACGACGACGGTCGACATCCGGGACCTGCTGGAGGTGAAGCGGAACGCGCTGCTGGCCCACGCCAGCCAGATCGCCGACTCGTGGTTCAGCAAGATCCCCGAGGACGTGGCGGCCGAGGCGTTCGGGCAGGAGAGCTTCGTCCGGGTCACCGACAGGACCGGCGCTCCGGTGCCGGAGACGGACCTGTTCGCCGGACTGCGGTAAGCGCGCCGATCAATTAGCCGGACTTCACGCCGCGTCGCCGTGCCGCCGGGGCGGGGACCGGCCGGGTTCTCGTATCGGTGACAAGCGCTGCTGGCGCAGTGAGCTGGTCGTACGAATGTCGTTACGATAGGCCCGTGATAAGTGCGATGCGGCATTATGCGGCTATTTCGGCGCTGGCGGCGGGATTCGTGGTGCTGGCGGGGGCCGGCCAGGCCGCGGCCGTTCAGCGGTCGCCGGACTCGGCCGACGGCTCTAGCAGCGTTACCGCGCTGTCCTGCGGGTCGCCGGGTAATTGCAGCGCCGGCGGTTACTACGCTAACTCGGCTGAAGACGCGACCCAGGTGTTCGTCGTTAACGAGAAGAAGGGCACCTGGGGAAGGGCCGCCGAGCTGGGCGGCATCGCGTCGCTGAATGTCGGCAAGTCCGCGGAGCTTGAGTCCATGTCGTGCCCGTCGGCGGGCAATTGCAGCGCCATCGGGTTCTACTCGATCGGCGAGGACAACCGGCGGTCGTTCGTGGCCGGGGAAAAGAATGGCAAGTGGGGCAAGGCGCAGAAGGTCCCTGGTACGCGGAGCCTGAAAATCGCCGGGGTTAGCCCGGTCATGTCGGTGTCCTGCTCCTCGGCGGGTAACTGCGCCGCGTTCGGTACCTATGGCACGGACAGCGGCACCACTCCGTCCTATGTCGTCAGCGAGGCTCGCGGCGTGTGGCACAAGGCGATCAGGCTGCCGGGAGTCACCATTGATGCCATATCGTGCGGCGCGGCTGGCAATTGCGTCGCCGGCGGCTATTCAGTCGCCCACGTGATCACATCATCCGGTCACGCGATCACGGTCGGTGAAGTGCGCGGCAAGTGGGGCAAGCCGCACGATCTGACGGGCACCCCGGCGAAGGCCTCGGGGGTGCCCAGGGTCACGGCGGTGTCGTGCCGGTCCGCCGGAAACTGCACGGCCGGGGGCGATTACGCGACGAAGGACGGCGTTCAGGCTTTCGTCGCGACCGAGAGCAAGGGCGCGTGGCGGAAGGCAGAGCAGCTTCCCGGCATCGCCGCGCTCAATGTCGGCCGGAACTCAGCCCTCTTTTCGCTCTCGTGCGCGTCGGCCGGGAATTGCAGCACGGGCGGTTACTACGTGGACGCCAAGGGGTTCGAGGCGTTCGTGGCCGACGAACGGGGCGGCACCTGGGCCAGGGCGCAGGAGGTCCCCGGCACGGCCGCGCTCAATATCGGCCCGGTCGGCTTTACGGCCGCTCAGGTCAACGTGCTCTCGTGCCGCTCGCCCGGCTCTTGCAGCGCGGCCGGGTTTTACACCGACAAGAAGGGCAGCCAGCAGGTATTTACCGACTCGCAGACCCGCGGCAGCTGGGCTAAGGCGGCGGAGGTCCCCGGCACCGGCGCGCTCAACTCCGGCGGCACGGCCGACCTCGTGGCATTGTCATGCGCGTCAGCCGGGAACTGCGGCGCCGGCGGGTCCTACACCGACCGGGAGAAGCACCCGCACGCGTTCGTGGCCGGCCAGCGCAGCGGCACCTGGGGGCGGGCGCAGATCATCGCGGGCCTCGCGTCATTGAGCGTCCGCGCGTAAGGGGGCAGTGCCTACACGCCTAGCAGGCGGGCCGCGTTGTCGTGGCAGACGGCGCGGAGCCAGGGGGTGCCCAGGCCGAGCCCGGCCAGCGCCGCTAGCTGGTGGATGTAGGCGTAGGGGATGTTGGGGAAGTCGCTGCCCAGCAGGATGCGGTCACCCAGGTCGGCCAGCCGGGGCAGCAGGTCAGGCGGGAAGGCCGCGGCCGCGCTGAAGAAGTCGGTGAACGCCATGGTCGTGTCGAGGTGCAGCCGGGGATAGCGGACGGCCAGGTCCAGGAACTCGCGGTACTCGGGCGCGCCCAGGTGGGCGATGATCGCGATCAGCTCCGGGTGCCGGGCCAGCACCTCGGCGAACGGGCCGGGGCCGGTGAACCGGCCCGGATGGGGCCCCGATCCGCAGTGCACGACGACGGGCAGGCCCGCCTCGGCCAGCTGGCCCCACACCGGGGTGAGCAGCTCGTCGCGCGGGTCGTAGGCGCCGACCTGCACGTGGGCCTTGAACACCCGGGCACCGGCGCCGATGGCGGCCGCCACGTAGTCAGGGGCGGCGGGCTCGGGGAAGAACGTGGCGCTGTGCAGGGCATCGGGCGTCCGGGCGGCGAACTCGGCCGACCACTCGTTGAGCCAGGCCGCCATGTCCGGCTTATGCGGATACGACAGCGCGGTGAACCGGCGGACGCCGAACGCTCGGAGCAGGGCCAGGCGGTCGGCCTCGGGCAGCCGGTAGGCGATGGGCCACGGCGCGCCGGACCGGCCGTCCTCGAAGAACGCCCACACCTTGGCCAGCACGTTGTCCGGCATGAAGTGGGTGTGCACGTCGATGAGGCCGGGCACGCCTAGCTCCCGCCAGAACGCGACGACCTCCGGCACCTCGGCCGCCTGGGGCACTGGTCCTGAGGCGCGTGCGTCAGCGGGACCGGTCACGGGCCTTAGTCTGCCAGCCTCGCCGCCAGTGGCCCGCGCGGGCCATTCCCGACCTGCGCCACCCGCCGTTCCGGGCAACTGCGGGCAAGTAAGTCACCGATCAGTAAGGTCGGCCGCCCATCAGGGCCGCGCGGGGGCAGCATAGGGCCGTGATCGCCATCCTCGTCCGGGTGTTCTCCGCCCGGCACCGGCGCAACATCGCCATTCTGCTGGCCAGCGCGGTCGGCTGCGTGCTGGTCGGCGGGGCGCTGTTCGCCGCCACTCAGCACCTGCCGGTCACCACCGGCTGGTACTGGGCGATCACCACCGCGACGACCGTCGGCTACGGCGACGTGACGCCCAAGACCGCGGCGGGCCGGATCATCGCCTCGGCCACCATGCTGACCACCATCCCGCTGCTCGCCTCGGTCTTCGCGCTTGCGACCGGCCGGGCGGCCGCCGAAGGACTGCGGAGGATCATGGCCATGAGCAGCCGAGCGCCCGACGGGGTCTTCCGCCTGGTCGTCGGGACCAGCCCGATGGTGCCCGCCATCCTGGAGGAGCTGGTCCGGGCCGACGTGCCGGTGGTGCTGGTGGCCGACCTGGACCCGGACTCAATCGAGCGCCAGGTCCACGTGATCCGGGGTGACCCGACCCAGGAGGCCACGATCCGCAAGGCCCGGCCGCAGGACGCCGAGCAGGCCCTGGTGACCGGCGCCTCCGACGGGGACGTGCTGGTCAGCGCGGTCCTGCTGCGCAAGCTGGCCCCGGACCTGACGATCACGGCCCTGGTCGGCTCGGCCGGGGTCCGGGCCGCGCTGGGCGACCTGGGCATCCAGCAGACGGTGTCGGCCCACGAGCTGATCGCGGGCACGCTGGCCAAGAGCCTGGAGGCGCCGCACGCGGCCGACATGATGGTGCAGCTGGTCGAGTCGGCCCGGCACAAGCTGACCGAGATCGACGCGGGCGCCCTGGCCGGCCAGCTGCTGAGCGCGGTCCGGGACGAGCGGGACGACCTGGTGCTCGGGCTGGTGCACGACGGCCAGTTCACCCTCGGCGTCGGCGAGGACCCGGTCGTGGCCGCCGGGGACCGGCTGCTGCTCGCTGTCCCGGACCGCGCCGTCCCGGGCCGCGCCGGCCACCCGGTCCGCGCGGACCGCGCGGACCGATAGCCCGCCCCCGGCCGGCTCCGGGGAGCATCCGGGTGGCCCCGGCGCGTGGTCAGCGGGAGACTCGACGGGTGAGCAGCCGGATCAGGACCGCGGTCCGCGTCGAGGGCATCGTCCAGGGCGTGGGCTTCCGGCCGTTTGTCTACGCGCTGGCCACCAGCCTCGGCCTGGGCGGGCTGGTCGGCAACGACATGGACGGCGTGTTCGCCGAGGTCGAGGGGGACACCGACGCCGTCGAGCGGTTCCTGGTCCTGCTCGAGCAGCAAGCTCCCGCCGCTGGCCCGCATCGAGCGGGTCACCACCACCGGCCTGCGGCCGACCGGGTCGGCGGAGTTCGCCATCGCGCCCAGCGCCCCGTCCGGGGCGGACGGGTCGCGCAGCGCCGGACGCTGGTGTCGGCCGACACCGCGACCTGCGCCGACTGCCTGGCTGAGCTGGCCGACCCTTCCGATCGCCGGTTCGGCTACCCGTTCATCAACTGCACCAACTGCGGGCCGCGGTTCACCATCGTCCGGGACGTGCCCTACGACCGGGCGCTGACCACGATGAGCGGCTTCGCCATGTGCGACCGGTGCGCGGCCGAGTACCACGACCCGGCCGACCGCCGGTTCCACGCCCAGCCGGTCTGCTGCCCGGCCTGCGGGCCGCGGCTGACCCTGCTGGACGCGGCTGCTGGACGGGCGGCTGGACGCGGCCGGGCTGGACGCGGCCGGGGCCGCGCAGCCGGGCACCGACCCGATCGCGGCCGCCGCGGCCGTGCTGCGGGCCGGGCAGGTGCTGGCGGTGAAGGGGCTCGGTGGCTACCACCTGGCCGTCGACGCCACCAGCGAGCCCGCCGCCGCGGCGCTGCGCGGGCGCAAGCACCGCGAGGACAAGCCGTTCGCGGTGATGGTGGCCGACGTCGCGGCCGCGCGGGAGCTGGCCGAGGTGGACGACACCGCGGCCGCCCTGCTGGCCAGCCCCCGGCGCCCGATCGTCTTGCTGCCGCGCCGCCAGGACGCTGCCCCAAACCCCGCTGCTCCCAGCCCCGCTGCTCCCAGCCCCGCTGCTCCCAGCCCCGCTGCTCCCAGCCCCGCGGCCGGCCGCCTCGCCCCGTCGGTGGCGCCGGGCAACCGCCAGCTCGGCATCATGCTGCCCTACACCCCGCTGCACCACCTGCTGCTCCGCGCGTTCGCCGGGCCGATGGTACTGACCAGCGGCAACGTCTCCGACGAGCCCATCGCCTACCGGGACGCCGACGCGCTGGAGCGGCTGGCCGGGATCGCCGACGCGTTCCTCGTCCACGACCGGGCCATCCACATCAGGACCGACGACTCCGTCGTCCGGGCCTTCCGGGGCCAGGAGACCGTGCTGCGCCGTTCCCGCGGCTACGCCCCCGAGCCGCTGGCCGTGCCGGTGACCTTCGCCCGGCCGGTGCTGGCCTGCGGCGCCGAGCTCAAGAGCACGTTCTGCCTGGGCCAGGGCACGCACGCGTTCGTCTCCCAGCACATCGGCGACCTGGAGAACGCCGAGACGCTGGCCTCGTTCACCGAGGGGATCGCGCACTTCCGGCGGCTGTTCGACATTGATCCCGAACAAGTGGCGCATGACCTGCATCCCGACTACCTCTCGACCAAGTACGCGCAGGACATGACGGGCGTGGAGCTGATCGGCGTCCAGCACCACCACGCGCACATCGCCTCCTGCCTGGCCGACAACGGCGAGACCGGGCCGGTCATCGGCGTGGCGTTCGACGGCACCGGCTACGGGCCGGACGGCACCATCTGGGGCGGCGAGTTCCTGCTCGCCGACCTGGTCAGCTTCGAGCGCGCGGCGCACCTGGCGCCGGTGCCCATGCCCGGCGGGGCCGCCGCCATCCGCCAGCCCTGGCGAATGGCGGCCAGCTACCTGGCCGCCGCGGGACCGGTGCCCGATGGCCTGGACGTCATGACCCGCAACCAGCAGTCCTGGGCGGCAGTGCTGACCATGGCCCGGCGGGGGATCAACGCCCCGGCCACGTCCAGCGCCGGGCGGCTGTTCGACGCCGTGGCCGCGGTGCTCGGCGTGCGTGATGTCATCCGCTACGAGGGCCAGGCGGCCATCGAGCTGGAGCAGCTAGCCGACCCGGCCGTTGTCGACTGGTACCCGGTGCGGGTGGACGACCGGGACCCGTTGCGGATCATGGGTCAGGATCTGGTGCGGGCCGCCGCGGACGAACTGGCCGCGGGGGTGGCCCGCCCGGTCATCGCGGCCCGGTTCCACAACGGCGTGGCGGCGGCCATCAGCCGCGTCTGTGCCGAGCTGCGGGACCGGTCCGGCCTGGGCACGGTCGCGCTGTCCGGCGGCGTGTTCCAGAACCTGCTGCTGACCGAGCGGGTGGCCGGGCTGCTCGCCGACCGCGGGTTCCGGGTGCTGGTGCATCACCGGGTGCCGTGCAACGACGGCGGGATCAGCCTGGGTCAGGCCGTGGTGGCGGCGGCCCGGGGTGCGGTCGGCTGACGCGCGGCGGGACAGGGCGCGGTCGGCTGAGCCGGGCCCGCAGCAGCGCGAAGGCCACCGCGCCGAGCGTGACCAGCGCGAGTCCGGCGCCGAGCCAGGGCCACGGGCTCCACTCGGTCGTGCAGGACTGGCTGGTGGCGCTGGTGGTGCAGACCTCGCCGGGGCCGCCGCGGTTGAGGTAGGCCACGACCAGGGGGACCAGGCCGAGCCCGGAGATGAGGCCGAGCGCGGCGCTGGTGCGGCTGCCCGGCCACAGCAGCAGCGTGACCAGGGCGGCGATGACGACGGGGAGCACGAGCAGGCCGATGGGGGTGAACGCGGTGAGCGGGCCCAGGCAGATGCCTGCCCCGGCCGCGGCCCAGGCGAAGAACGGCCAGATCCGCGGGCGCGCCGCGGTCGTGATGGCCATGCCTCAGTGTGACCCCGGGCCTGCTAGTCGGGTGGCACCGGGGTGCGGCGGCGCAGCCAGTCGTACCAGGCGTCCATGCCGTCGCCGGTGGTGGCCGACACCTGGAGCAGCAGCGCGTCCGGGGTGACCTTGCGCAGCCCGGAGGCGTACTCGCGGACGTCGAAGTCGATGTAGGGGAGCAGGTCGATCTTGTTCAGCAGGACCAGGTCGGCCTGCCGGAACATGTGCGGGTACTTGAGCGGCTTGTCGGCGCCCTCGGTCGTCGACGCGAGCACCACCCGGGCCTGCTCGCCCAGGTCGAACAGGGCCGGGCAGACCAGGTTGCCGACGTTCTCGATCATCACGATGGACCCGGCGGCCGGGTCCAGGCTGCGCAGCGCCCTGGACAGCATCTCGGCGTCCAGGTGGCAGCCGGCGCCGGTGTTGATCTGCACCACCTTGCTGCCGGCGCGCAGCATCCGGGAGGCGTCCAGCGCGGTCTCCTGGTCGCCCTCCACCACGGAAATGGCGATCCGGTCGGACAGGTCCCTGGCGGTCCGCTCCAGCAGCGTGGTCTTGCCCGCGCCGGGCGAGCTCATCAGGTTCACGGCCAGGATGCCGCGGCCGCGCAGCCACTCCCGGTTGACCGCGGCGAGCTGGTCGTTCTTGGCCAGCACCTTCTGCTGGAGCTCGACGGTCCGCTCGCTGTCCGCGGAGGACAGCACCTCGACCTGAGCGAACTCGCGGTCGTGCTCATGGTCGAGCTCATGCTCGTGGCTCGTGGTCGTGGTCACGGCCGTTGTGGTGGGCGGCACCGTGGGGATGCGAGTGACTATGGCCGCGGCCCACGGTCATCAGCCGCGCACCGCCACCTGAGGAGCAACCGCATGTCGCGCACATGGCTCATCCAACCTGAACGGAGGTGATCTTGAGGTCCTGGCCACTCAGCACGGTGACCTCGGCGCTGCCGCACGGGCACAGCGCGATGGGGCTAGCGGGCTCGAAGTTCACGCCGCAGACCCGGCAGCTGCACAGGCCGGGCGGCTCGCTGATCTCCAGGCTGGCGCCCTCGAGGTTGGTGCCCTCGGTGACCAGGTCGAAGCAGAACCGGACGGAGTCGGCGACCACGCCGGACAGTGCGCCGATCTCCAGCCGGACGCAGGTGATCCGGCTGTCCGGCAGGCGGCCGGTCACGGCGTCCACGACGCCCTCGGTGATTGCCAGTTCGTGCACGGTACACGCTCTTTCGGTTAGCAGATGCGCGGCAGCGGGTCGCCGACGAGCATGTCGACGATCCTGGTCCCGCCGAACGCGGTCTTGAGCTGGACGATCCCCGGCGGCTCGGCGGTCACCCGCCCGATGATGGCCGCCTGCTCGCCCAGCGGGTGGGCCCGGAGCGCCCCCAGCGCCCGGTCAGCGTCCTGGCCGTCGACGACGGCGACCAGGCGGCCCTCGCAGGCCACGTACATGGGGTCGATGCCGAGCAGCTCGGAGGCGCCGCGGACCTCGTCCCGGACCGGGATGTCGTCCTCGGTGACGAGGATGCCGACGCCGGCCGCCCTGGCGATCTCGTTGAGGATGGTCGCCACCCCGCCGCGGGTCGCGTCGCGCAGCGCCCGCACTCCGCCGCCCCCGCCCCCCGCGACCTGGCCGAGCAGGTCCGCGACCAGGCCGTTGAGCGGGGCGGTGTCGGAAACCACGTCGGCCTCGATGTCCAGCTCACCGCGGGCCAGCATGATGGTCACGCCGTGGTCGCCGATGGGCCCGGAGACCAGGATGGCGTCGCCGGGCCGGGCGGTGGCCACGCCCAGCGCCACGTCGCGCTCGAGCGCCCCCACCCCGGCGGTGTTGATGTAGCAGCCGTCGGCCTTGCCCCGCTCCACCACCTTGGTGTCGCCGGTGACGATGCTGACCCCGGCCCGCTGCGCGGCGGCCTGCATGGACGCCACGATCCGGGTCAGGTCGGCGATGGGGAAGCCCTCTTCGAGGATGAACGCGGCCGACAGGGACAGCGGCGTGGCGCCGGACACGGCCAGGTCGTTGACGGTGCCGTTGACGGCCAGGTCGCCGATGTCGCCGCCGGGGAAAAACAGCGGGGACACCACGTAGGAGTCGGTGGTGAGCGCGATCCCGGTGCCGTTGACCTGCAAGTGGGCGGCGTCCTCGAGCGGCTCGAGCAGGGGGTTGCGGAACGCGTCGAGGAAGATGGCCTCGATCAGGGTCTGGGTCGCCTTGCCGCCCGCGCCGTGCGACATGGTGATCCGGTCTTCCTTGACCCGCGGGCGGGCCCGGCGGGCCCGGTCGATGCGGTCGAGCACCATCTCCTCGCGGACGGTGCCGGGCAGCGGCTGGGGCGAGCCCTTGCGCTCGGGCCGCTGTTCTTGCTGCTGGTCCTGCCGCTGCGCCTCGTCGTGCTGGGCCTCGTCCCGCTGGGCCTCGTCCCGCTGGGCCTCGTCGTGCGCGCGCAGGGCCTCCTCCACCCAGCCCGCGCTGCCGGTGGTCATGACGTGCTCGCCTCCTTCACCCTGGTCCGGGTCAGGCGGCCGTAGTTGTAGTAGGCGGCGCAGGCGCCCTCGGGGGAGACCATGCAGGTGCCGATCGGGGTCTCGGGCGTGCACGCGGTGCCGAACACCTTGCACTCCCACGGCTTGAGCACGCCCTTGAGCACCTCGCCGCACTGGCAGGCCTTGGGGTCGGCCACCCGGACGCCGGGCACGGAGTAGAGCAGCTCGGCGTCGAACCTGGCGTACTTCTCGCGGACCTTGAGCGCGGAGTGCGAGATGAAGCCCAGGCCCCGCCACTCGAAGTAGGGCCGCAGCTCCATGGTCTCGCCGATGGCCTTCAGGGCCACGGTGTTGCCGTCCCACGGCACCACCCGCGCGTACTGGTTCTCGATCTCGGCCCGGCCCTCGGCGAGCTGCTGCATCAGCATGTAGATGGACTGGAGGATGTCCAGCGGCTCGAAGCCCGCCACCACGACCGGCTTGCCGTAGTCGCGGGCGATGAACTCATAGGGCCGGCAGCCGATAACCGTGGACACGTGGCCGGGGCCGAGGAAGCCATCCAGCCGCAGGTCGGGAGAGTCGAGGATGGCCTTGATGGCCGGGACGATCGTCACGTGGTTGCAGAAGATGGCGAAGTTGTCCAGGCCCTCGGCGGCGGCCCGCAGCACGGTCATGGCGGTGGACGGCGCGGTGGTCTCGAAGCCGATGGCCATGAAGACCACCCGCTTGTCCGGGTTGCTGCGGGCGATCTTCAGGGAGTCCAGCGGTGAGTAGACCATCCGGATGTCGGTGCCGCGGGCCTTGGCGTCGAAGAACGAGCCGTTGCTGCCGGGCACCCGCATCATGTCGCCGAACGAGGTCATGATGACGTCGGGCTGGGCGGCCAGGGCCATGGCGTCGTCCACCCGGCCCATCGGGATCACGCAGACCGGGCAGCCAGGCCCGTGCACCAGGGTGATCTGCTCGGGCAGGTAGTCCTCGAGACCGTGCTTGTAGATGGTGTGGGTGTGCCCGCCGCACACCTCCATGATCTTGTACTGCCGCCCGGGCTCGCAGAGTGCGGTGATCTTCGCGGACAGCGCGTGCGCCTTGTCCGCGTCCCGGAATTCGTCGACGAACCGCATCGGTCAGCTCCTATTCGATCCGCGAGTCCTGCAGGGCGGCCAGTTCGTCCTCGTAGGCCTGGCCGATTCCCTCCAGGAAGGACAGCGCCGCCGCGGCCTCGTCCTCATCGATCTTGGACAGGGCGAACCCGACGTGGATGAGCACCCACTCGCCGGGCTGGGGCGGATCATCGGCGAGCAGGCCGATGTTGATCACCCGCTTGACTCCGCTGACGTTGACGCGAGCCAGGTCGGGCTGATCGGGAAGGAACTCGATCACCTCACCGGGAATGCCAAGGCACATGGGCCTACTCCTCCGCTAATAAGGGACCGGGTCCGGGTCCGGGACCGGGGACGGCTGGGTGCGGCGGGTGGGGCGGGTGGGGCGGGACGCCCGCGTCGTGCTCGGCGTGCTCGGCGACCAGGCCGAGCACGACGCGGACGGCCTCGTCAACCGCGGCCGCGACGGGTTCGCTGAGCCCCATGCCGTACTCGACGGTGGCGGGCTCGCAGCCGACGACGAGGATCCGGCCAGGCCGTTGCTCGGAAAGCTGATCCAGCATGGTGAACACGACATCGGGCTGCATTCCGTGCGCGTCGAAGAACGGGGTGGCGGCCAGTCCCTCCTCCGCCTCAGGGACCTCATCCGCCTCACGCGCATCAGGCTCAAGCGCTGGACGGCGGTCCGCGCCCGCGGCAGCTGGCAGGTCGGGCTCGATGACGTAGACCGTGCCCGGCGCCTCGCCGCGCGGGGCGGCGTCGATGAGGATCGCGGCCTCGTAGCCGCTGGCCAGGTCGTAGGCCAGGTGCATGCCCCGGATGCCGTAGTCCGTGACCCGCACCCCGTCGGGCAGCTCGGCGGCGGCCAGGCGGCTCACGACCTCGACCCCGAAGCCGTCGTCGCTCAGGAAGATGTTGCCGATCCCCGCGACCAGCATGCCGCTCGTCATGGCGACCCCCGCTGGGCCCCGGCCCCGGCGCGCGGGCCGAGCTCGGCCTGGCACAGCTCCCAGAGCACGTGGTACATGGTGGTCTGCGCTTCCTGGATGCGGTGCACCGACGACGACGGGGCCACGAACAGGTAGTCGATGGAATCGAGCTCGGCCATCTGGCCGCCGGAGTAGCCCGCGATGCCGATGGTGAGCAGGCCGCGGCGGCTCGCCTCGTCGAAGGCGCGCAGCAGGTTCTCGGAGTTACCGCTGGTCGACAGCCCCACGGCGATGTCGGCCCGGCCGCCGAAGGCGGCTATCTGGCGGGCGAAGATCACGTCCACGCCGATGTCGTTGGCCAGCGCGGTGAGCACCGACGTGTCGCTGGCCAGCCCCAGGGCGGGCAGCGGCACGGCGTCCGCGCCCGGCTGCAGGAAGGTGGTGACGATCTGCTGGGCGTCGGTGGCGCTGCCGCCGTTGCCGAAGGCCAGCAGGCGGCCGCCGGCCCGGAACCGGTCGGCCATCTCCCGCGCGCACGCGGCCAGCCGGGCCCCGTCCGCCTCGCGGACCGCCCGGCGCAGCTCGATGATCTCCGCGGCCTTGGCCACGGTGGACGCACGCACCTGCTCGAGCACGGCGGACACATCTGTCTGGCCCGCGTACAGGAACGGGTACAGGGACTCGATCGAGCCTGCCGGGGCCGGGCCGCCGGCCGGCGGCTGGCTCATCCCGGCACCACCGCGATGGCCTCGCCCGCGTGCACCAGGATGGTGTCGCCCACGGCTGCGCTGACCAGCGCGACGCTTACTTCCTCTGAGCCGGAGCCGGTGTCGACGACGGCCATCTCGTCCTCCAGCAGGCGCAGGATCCGGACCGACACCGCGGTGTCACCGCAGGTGATGCACACCTCATCGTGGCACTGCGCGGCGGCGGGCACGGCGGTCCCTGGCAGATCGCTGGCGGTCATGTCACCACTCCTGGATCCAGCACTCCCGGCTGCTCGAAGAACACGTGCACCAGCTCCCACAGCACGTGGTAGGCGGTCACGTGGACCTCCTTGACCACCCGCGGGTCGGTCGCGCTGGTGACCAGCGCGTGGTCGACCGCCTTGCTGGTGGCGACGGACCCGTCGGCCCGGGCCAGGGCGATCGTCAGCAGGCCCAGGTCATGTGCTGTCTCCAGGCCCGCGAGCACGCTGGGATCGTCGAGCCCGGCGCTGATGCCGAGCGCGATATCACTCGGCTCGGCCAGGCAGCCGAGCTGGTGTGAGAAGATCGCCGCCATCCCCTCCCCGGCGGCGATCCCCGTCACCGTGGCGATATCGGTGGTCAGCGAGATGGCGGGCAGCGCCCGCTTCCCCACGATCACCGGGTGCACGAACTCGACGGCCACGTGCTGGGCGTCGGTGCTCGCGGCGCCGACGCCGAACACCACGAGCTTGCCGCCGCGATGGAACCTGATCGCCATGTCATGACAGGCAGCGGCGACCGCCGCGGCCTGGCCGGCGAGCTCGCGCACGGGCTGCTCCCGGCGCTCGAACAGCGCGCTCACCTCGTCTCCGACGTGCGACGGCGGCCGGCGAGCGAGCTCGCCCGGGGTGGTCATGCCGTTTCCCCGCCGTCGGGCAGCGCTACCTCGGCCCGCACCTCCACGGCATCGCGGACCTTGAGCGCGCCCAGGAAGCCGGAGTACGGCTTGATCCCGAACTGGGTCTGCACCACCGAGGCAGTAGCCAGGTAGCTGCCGGACCCGGACTCGCTGACCTGCAGCCGGATGGGCTGCGACCGCCCGGCCAGGGTCAGCGTGCCGCTGATCTCGCCGCCGCCGCCGGCGGCCGCGGCGAATTCGGCCGCGGTGAACGTGGCCTCCGGATGCCGGTCGGCGGCGAGCACTTTGCGCGCCGTCACCGCGATCTCCCGCTTGTCGCGGTCGGTCAGCGGCTTGAGGCCGCCGGTGCCCTCGCGGACAACGAGGGAGCCCATGTCAATCCGCACCTCCAGGCTGGTCGGCGCCAGGTCGTCACCTACCGCGAGCTCACCAGACCATCGTGAGATCTCGATGATCAGATCATGCCCAGCCTGAGCTGCCAGTCCGTCACGGAAGGTTCTTAAGCGGATCTGGCCGTGCTCAGGACCGAGGTGGTGGCGTCCGGCCTGAATCGGCATACCAGCACCGTAGGACACTTGTGGGGGGCGCGTCCAGCGGCTCGGGCAGGACATGTCTGACCATGTGAGGAGGCTCCTGGCGGCCCGCCGGGCCCGGCCGGGCCGGCCTGGTTCGCAGCTCCGGTACAGCCCGTCCCGCTTTAACCCGATCTGCCGGGGGCGAATGCCCGGGGCCGAGGCGCGGTCGCCCGACAGTCCCGTCCGGCTCCGGATCACCCCGGCCGGCCGCCCGCCCGCGCCGCCCGCCGTGCGCGCCGCCCGCCGTCCGCGCCGCCCGCCGTGCACGCCGCCGTCCGCGCCGTCCGCGCCGTCCGCCCGCCCGCGGCCACCCGGGGAAAGCCGCCCTAGCTAGGGGAGGGGTACCTCGCCGAAGACTTCCTGGATCCGGCGCAGGTCGCGCATCCGGGGCTCGGTGGCCCCGCCGACCCAGCGGCTGACCGTCTTGACCGACACGCCCAGCTGGCGGGCCGCGGCCTCCTGGGTCAGGCCCTCCCGGCGCAGCGCGCTGGACATCCAGGCGGCGAACGTCTCCGGGAGCCCCGCTGCGTCGGCCGCCGGCCCGGCCGGATCCGTGGCTGACGGTCCCGTACCGTACGCGCCCGCGCCGGCCGCGTTCTGGCCTGGCTGACCGCCGGCCGGCAGCGCCGCGCCCGGCAGCGCCGCGCCTGGCAGGGCGCCGAGGCCAGGACGGCCCGGCCCGTCCAGCCCGGCCGCGGCCTGCGCGAACCGCGGGTCCGCCTCGGCCGGCTGCGCGGCGACCTGGGTGGGCTGAACGATCGCGATCGGGGGGCCCGGCACCGTCGGCGGCGTAATCGCGGTGTCCGAGCGCAGCACGTCTACTTCGACGTGCTCGGGGAAGATACGGAAGGCGACCTGGATGGACCCGGTCGGGCCCGCCGCGTCCAGGAGCGCGCGGAACACGGTCTCGCCGACCTCGCGGGTGCCCTCCGCGGTGAGCGGAGACTCGGCCAGGCAGCGCCGGACGAAGTCCCTGATGTCCGGGATCGATGACGGCCGGGCCGTGAACACCTGTGACAGGACAACTACGGGGACGACCTCGATCGGGCTCGCCGCGGCACCGTGTACGGGTTCCGCCACTGGTCCGTCTCCTCTTCCGTCGCCCCACGGGGGACGGCGGGGCTGGGAGTCAGCGTACGTGCTGCCGCCGTTGGTGTGAAACCCTCCGCGCGGTTTAACTCGCGACCACGGGTCAGTTTTGGCCGGACCGATCCGGCGGCTCCGTTAATTCCTGTGCCGGGCGCGGAGTACCGCGCCCGCCCGCTATCGCCCGACTGACCTGGTAAGTGACAGGTTTGACCGCAATGCGGAGGGCTGCTTGCCGCGACCAGACATTTCTGTCCGGTCAACTGACTGTTTCGTCTTGAAGCCGGACGGGGCCCGGTCTAGAGTGGCGGCACCTGCGCATCACCGAAGGTGAGGTGCGTCATGTCTCGCTTGTGCGCGAGAGCGTCATCTCGCAGGACTCGTGTCGCCGGACACTTAGCCATGACTGCCCGCGGCAGAGCTGTTTGCGACGCGGTTGCTTGCGACAGAGTTGCCCGCGACGCAGTTGACCGCGTGCGCGCTGTCGGCGCCGCGGACCAGTGCCGTGCGGCCAAGTCACGTCCATCAAGTGCCCGCATCCGTGCCCGCCGGGGTGCGGCGCAACTGGCTGCCGTCAAGGCTCCTGTAGCCCAGCTTCAAGTAGCACTGTCAGCCCCAGCAGCGAGGAGGTGGCCTCGCTATGGCCACTGAGACCCAAGCCGGAACATCTCAAGCGCCGACGGACGAGCCGCTCGTCCACATCCTCTGGATGAACGGCGGCCTTGGCTGTGACGGAGACTCCGTCGCGCTGACGGCGGCCACCCAGCCCAGCATCGAGGAGATCGTGCTCGGCGCGCTGCCCGGCCTGCCCAAGGTCGCGGTGCACTGGCCGCTGATCGACTTCGAGTGCGGCCCGGAGACCGGGGCCGACAACTTCATCGAGTGGTGGCACAAGGCCGACCGCGGCGAGCTTGACCCGTTCGTGCTGGTCGTCGAGGGGTCCATCCCCAACGAGGCGATCAAGCCCGAGGGCTACTGGTGCGGGTTCGGCAACAACCCGGCCACCGGCCAGCCGATGACCACCAACGAGTGGCTGGACCGGCTGGCGCCCAAGGCCACCGCCATCCTGGCCGCCGGGACGTGCGCCACCTACGGCGGCATCCACGCCATGGCCGGGAACCCGACCGGCGCCATGGGCGTGCCCGACTACCTGGGCTGGGACTGGCGCTCCAAGGCCGGCCTGCCCATCGTCTGCGTGCCGGGCTGCCCGACCCACCCCGACAACCTGTCCGAGACGATCCTGTACCTGCTCTACCAGGTCGCCGGGCAGGCCCCGATGATCCCGCTGGACGAGGCGCTGCGGCCCACCTGGCTGTTCGGCAACACGGTGCACGAGGGCTGTGACCGCGGCGGCTACTACGAGCAGGGCGAATTCGCCAGCGAGTACGGCTCGCCCAAGTGCCTGGTCAAGCTGGGCTGCTGGGGCCCCGTGGTGAAGTGCAACGTGCCCAAGCGCGGCTGGATCAACGGGGTCGGCGGGTGCCCGAACGTCGGCGGCATCTGCATCGCCTGCACGATGCCGGGCTTCCCCGACAAGTTCATGCCGTTCATGGACGAGCCGCCCGGCTCCAAGGTGTCGGCCACGGCCAGCACCCTGTACGGCACGGTGATCCGGACCCTGCGCGGCTTTACCGCCCGCACGGCCGACGAGGAGCCGAAGTGGCGCAAGAAGGGCGACGACCTGCTGACGGGCTACACGAAGACCTGGTGACGAGACCGGCGCCGGCGGCCTGACCGGCCGTCCTGCCCACGGAGAAGGGATCAGCGATGAGCACGACCCAAGACACCGGTCTCGTCGAGATGGCCTGGGACCCGATTACCAGAATCGTCGGCAGCCTGGGCATCTACACCAAGATCGACTTCAAGCAGAAGAAGGTCGTGGAGTGCCATAGCACCTCGTCCATCTTCCGCGGCTACAGCATCTTCATGAAGGGCAAGGACCCCAGGGACGCGCACTTCATCACCAGCCGGATCTGCGGCATCTGCGGTGACAACCACGCGACCTGCTCGGTCTACTGCCAGAACATGGCCTACGGCGTCCGCCCGCCGCACCTCGGCGAGTGGATCATCAACCTGGGCGAGGCCGCCGAGTACATGTTCGACCACAACATCTTCCAGGAGAACCTGGTCGGCGTGGACTTCTGCGCGCGGATGGTCGGCGAGACCAACCCCGGCGTGCTGGAGCGGGCCAACGGCACCGAGGCGCCGCACGCGGCCGACCACGGCTACCGCACCATCGGCGACATCATGCGGTCGCTGAACCCGCTGGAGGGCGAGTTCTACCGCGAGGCGCTCCAGGTATCGCGGTCCACCCGCGAGATGTTCTGCCTGATGGAGGGGCGGCACGTGCACCCCTCGACGCTGTACCCGGGCGGCGTGGGCACCACGCCCACGGTGCAGCTGTTCACCGACTACCTGACCCGGCTGATGCGCTACGTCGAGTTCATGAAGCGCGTCGTGCCCATGCACAACGACCTGTTCGACTTCTTCTACGAGGCCCTGCCCGGGTATGAGGAGGTCGGCCGGCGCCGGGCGGACATGGTCTGCTGGGGCAGCTTCAACGATCCCGAGCACTGCGACTTCCGCTACGACCACATGACCAACTGGGGTCGCAAGATGTTCGTGACCCCCGGCGTGATCCGCGACGGGCAGCTGCTCACCAACGACCTGGTCGAGATCAACCTCGGCATCCGGATCCTGCTCGGCTCCTCGTTCTACGAGGACTGGGAGGACCAGGAGACGTTCGTGACCCGCGATCAGCTGGGCAACCCGGTGGACCGCCGGCACCCGTGGAACCAGCACACGATCCCGCGGCCGCAGAAGCGCAACTTCGAGGACAAGTACAGCTGGGTCATGTCGCCGCGCTGGTACGACGGCACGAACTACCTGGCCGCCGACACCGGCGGCGGTCCGCTGGCCCGGCTGTGGGCCACGGCCCTGGGCGGCCTCGTGGACTTCGGCTACGTGAAGTCGACCGGCCACAGCGTGCAGATCAACCTGCCGCGCACGGTGACCAAGCCCGAGGTCAGCTTCGAGTGGACGATCCCGGTCGACAAGGAAGGCAAGCCGCTGTCCAACGCCATCGAGCGGGACCGGGCCCGGACCTACTTCCAGGCCTACGCCGCCGCGTGCGCGCTGCACTTCATGGAGCAGGCGCTGGCCGAGATCCGGGCCGGGCGGACCAAGACCTGGGAGCCGTTCTCGGTCCCGGACGAGGCCAACAGCGTCGGGTTCACCGAGGCGGTCCGCGGCGTGCTGTCCCATCACATGGTGATCCGCGGCGGCAAGATCGCCAACTACCACCCGTACCCGCCGACCCCGTGGAACGCCAGCGTGCGCGACAGCTACGGCACGCCGGGTCCCTACGAGGACGCGGTGCAGAACACGCCGATCTTCGAGGAGAACCCGCCCGACCAGTTCAAGGGCATCGACATCATGCGCGCGGTGCGCAGCTTCGACCCGTGCCTGCCCTGCGGCGTGCACATGTACCTCGGCAACGGCAAGACACTGCAGAAGGTGCACTCGCCGATGTCCGCGGTCACCCTGTCGAGCTGACGGTGTCGCCGGGCGTCCGCAGCACGGGCGCGCGGGTCGAGGAACTGCTGGGCTCGCTGCGGTCGGGCGGCTTCGGCCCGGCCGCGGCGGCGGCCGAGGAACTGGTCGGGCTGCTGGTCGGCCTGTACGGCGACGGCCTGGCCAGGATCACCGAGGTCCTGGCCGGCGAGGGCGAGGCGGGGCCGGCCATCCTGGCCAAGCTGGCCGACGATCCGCAGGTCGAGGGGCTGCTCCTGCTGCATGACCTGCACCCGCTGGACGTGGATGCCCGGATCCAGCGGGCCCTGGACCGGGTCCGCCCGTACCTGGGCTCGCACGCGGGCGGCGTCGAGTACCTGGGCGTGACCGACAGCGTGGCCCGGCTCCGCCTGGAAGGCAGCTGTAACGGCTGCCCGTCCTCCACCGTGACCGTCCAGCTCGCCATCAGCACCGCGATCGAGGACGCCGCCCCCGAGATCACCGACGTGGTCGTCGAGGGCATGACCGCCGCGCCCGAACCCGGGCTGCTCCAGATAGGCCGCCGCCCGCCCGACCCCGCGGCCCCGGATTCGGCCCCGCTCGCCGAGTCCGGAGCCGCGTGGGTCACGCTGCCCAACATCGGGCCGCCCAGCTCCCGACCGGTGAGCGCCACCGCCGACGGCACCCAGATCCTGGTCTGCGCCGTCCGCGGCACCCTCTACGCCTACCTGGACGCCTGCGCCACCTGCGGCTCCAGCATGGCGGCCGGCGCCCTCAACCGCGAGGAACTCACGTGCCCGGCCTGCGCCACGACCTACAACGTCCGCCTGGCCGGCAGATCACTAGCCGACTCGAACGCGCACCTGAGTCCCCTGCCGCTGCTCTCCGACAGCCAGGGCGTCCGGGTGGCCCTCCCTGAACCGGCGGCCCACCCATGACCAGGCCCCCCAGCGGCCTGCGCCGCTTCACCCAGCCCGCATCGCCGACCGCCGCATCGCCGACCGCCCCGGCGCAGCAGGCACACTCAGCTCCCCCGTCCTCTGCCGAGGCCGCGGCCAGCACCCTGCCCCCGCTCGTAGCTGAGCTACTCCAGGCGGCCGGCCCCGCGGCCCCCGCCGCAGCCCCCGACCCCGACACCGAGCGCTGCGAACTGTGCAAGGTAGAGCTCCCGCCCGAGCACAGCCATATCGCCGACCTGGAAAACCAGACCCTGGAATGCGCCTGCCGCGCCTGCTACCTCCTGTTCACCCGGCCCAACGGCACCCACATGCGCTATCAGGCGATCCCCGACCGCTACCTCAAGGACCCGGAGCGCACCCTGACCCCGGCCGAGTTCGACCAGCTTGAGATCCCGGTGGGCCTGGCCTTCTTCATGCACAGCTCGGCCGCCGGCCGGGTCATCGGCTTTTACCCCAGTCCCGCGGGGGCCACCGAGTGCGAGCTTGACCTGGGCGCCTGGGAGCGGCTGACCGCCGAGTATCCGCTGCTCGGCGAGCTCGCCGCGGACGTCGAGGCCGCGCTGATCAGCCGGGCCGACGGCGGGGACCGGGGGGTCGAGTACTTCGTGGTGCCCATCGACGCCTGCTACGAACTGGTCGGCCGGATGCGGCTCCAGTGGCGGGGCTTCGACGGCGGCGCCGAGGCGCGGGCCAGCATTACCGATTTTCTCGAACACATTCGAGCCCGGGCCACGGTCTTCGCCGCCGGGATCGCATCATGAGTGAGCTGGTTTTTGACTGCGTGGGGGCCCGTGCCGACAGATTCGCGGTCGTGCCCTCGATGATCTTGACCCTGCGGATCAGCGAGACCAGCGGCCAGCGCGTCGAGGCCATCGCGCTGCGCTGCCAGATCCGGATCGAGCCCGCCCGGCGGCGGTACTCCGACGCCGAGGCCGAGCGGCTCAGCGACCTGTTCGGCGAGACCCAGCGCTGGGCCGAGACGCTCAAGCCGGTCCAGTTCACCACGGTGGCGGTCATGGTGCCCGGCTTCACCGGCAGCACCGAGCTGGACCTGCCGATCCCGCTGACCTACGACATGGAGATCGGCGCCACCCGCTACTTCGCCGGCCTCGAGGACGGCGAGGTACCGCTGCTCCTGCTGTTCAGCGGCACGGTATTCGGCACCAGCAACGGCCGGCTGTCGGTGCAGCAGGTGCCGTGGAGCAAGGAGGCCAGCTACCGGCTGCCGGTGGCCATCTGGCGCGAAGCCATCGACGCGCACTTCCCCAACAGCGCCTGGATCAAGATCAGTAACAGCACGTTCGACGAGCTGCTGCGGTTCAAGACCCGCGCGGCGCTGCCGACCTGGGAGGCCACGGTGCTCGCGCTGCTGGCCGCAGCCACACAGGCATCGGAGCAGACATGAGCCTCAACCCTGAGCACCTGGCGCACGCGCGGCAGGTCGCCGACGCTGTGCTCTACGAGGGCTACCTGCTGTACCCCTACCACCAGGCGGCGCAGAAGAACCAGGTGCGGTTCCAGTTCGGCGTGCTGATGCCGCCGGGCTACGCCCAGGTCGACCCGCACGAGCCAGCCGTCCAGCAGACCGAGTGCCTGCTGGAGTGCCCGGACAGCGCGCAGGTGCGGGTGCTGGCCCGGTTCCTCCAGCTTCAGGACCGGACCGTGCAGGGCGTCTCCCCGGACACCGGCGAGCTGGAGGACGTGGGCGCGCTGTACGTGGCCGGGACCGAGTACACGTCCTGGAGCGACGCCGCCGAGCGGGAGCAGCAGGCCACGGTCACGGTGGCCGACCTGCTCGCCGGGGACCAGGACCTGGAGTTTCACATCGGACCCGGCGAACTGGCCGAGGACATCACCGACGAGGCCGGCCGGCAGGCCGGCCGCCTGGTCCGGCGCTGGTCGGCCCTGGACGGCGTGATCAGGATGCACGCCGAGCGGGTGGCGGGCCCCTATCAGGCGCTGCGGCTGCGGCTGCGGCTGGAGAACACCTCGACGCCGCGGGCCGAGTTCGCCGTCCGGAAGGACGGCCTGCGGCACGCGATGATCGCGGCCCACGTGCTCATCGCCGTGCCCGGCGGCCGGTTCCTGTCCATGACCGACCCGCCCGAGTGGGCCGCGGCCGAGGTGTCCGCGTGCGAGAACACCGGCACCTGGCCCGTGCTGGCCGGCCCGCCCGACTGCCGTGACCTGCTGCTGTCCTCTCCGGTGATCCTCTACGACCACCCGGAGGTGGCGGCCGAGAGCGCCGGGCAGTTGTTCGACTCCACCGAGATCGACGAGATCCTGACCCTGCGCACGCTGGCCCTGACCGACGCCGAGAAGCGCGCGGCCCGGGCCACCGACAGCCGAGTCGCGGAGATGATGGACCGGCTGGATGACCTGCCGCCCGAGATGCTGGACCGGCTGCACGGCGCGATCAGGTACCTGCGCGACGCCCCCGCCGGGGCCAGGCTGGCCGCGGCGCCCGAGGATGGCGCCACCAATGGCGTCGCGTCCAATGGCGTCGCGTCCAATGGCGCCGGGGCCGAGGCGGATTCACTGATCACCGACCGCCCGCAGATGCCGTGGTGGGATCCCGGCTCGGACTCGACGGTGTCCCCCGAGACCGACCACGTGCTGGTCGGCGGGGTGCGCGTGGCCCGGCACAGCCGAGTGGTGATGCGGCCGGGTACCCGGCGGGCCGACGCCCAGGACCTGTTCCTGGCCGGCCGCGAGGCCATCGTGGAGGCCGTGCTGCACGACGTGGATGGCCAGGTCCACCTGGCCGTGCTCCCCGTCGATGACCCGGCGTCCGACCTCCAGCGTCAGCACGGCCGCTTCCTGTACTTCGCTCCCGACGAGGTGGAGCCCCTAGCGTCCCCGGAAACCCACAGAAAGGCAGAGCGATGATCTCGAAGCTGGTCAAGGCCGCGGTGGTGGCCGCGGTTCTCGCGGTCATCGTGCAGTCGGTGCCCGACGTGAAGCGGTACCTCGAGCTGCGCGACATGTAAAAGCCCCCGATACGCAGGCAGCGAATACAGGCAGGGAACACAGATGGAGACGTTCGTGGGTTTCGTGGCCGGCTACCTGGCCGGCTGCCGGGAGGGCAAGGAAGGCCTGACGCGGCTGCGGGAATCGCTGGTCGCGATCAGGGACTCGCCGGAGGCACGCCGGATGGCCGGTGAGGCGGTCAGCCTGGGCCTGGCCGTCATGCGCCGGACGGCGGGCCAGGCGGCGCGCGGCGGGGCCAGCCTCAGCGGGCTGGGCAGCACCGTCGACACGGTCAGTGACCTGCTCGGGCACCGCGCGCAGGGCAAGCGCGCCGCCTGACGGCGCTGACCGAGGGGGACGATCCCCTCGCGCCGCCTGCGGCGGCCAGGCGGGTTCCGGCTTGCCCGAGACAGCGGGTCGGCCGCCTGGGACGATACGGCCGTGGATGGATACATCGTCAGGCTCGACGGCTCGTTTGCCCCGGCCAGCCGGTCAGCCGTCGAGGACGCGCTGAGCATGGACCAGCTGCTCTGGCTGGACCTGCGCATGCCCGACGACGAGGCCGTCGAGATGCTCCGCGACGTGTTCAAGTTCCACCCCGTGGCGCTTGAGGACGTGGGCGAGTTCGGCCAGCGCCCCAAGGCCGAGAGGTTCGGCGATGTCGTCTACATCGTGGCCTACGCGGCCACCTCGGTGATGGGCGAGCTCATCGAGGTGCACGCCTTCTACGCCGAGAACTTCCTGGTCACCGCCCGCCGTAAGGGCTGCGACTCGCTGGACCAGGTCCGGCGGCGGGTGGAGCTCGGGGGCGGCCTCCACGTGCCGCCGGACCGGCCGCTGCGCGGGGTCATGCTCCACCACATCCTGGACGCCATGATCGACAGCTTCTTCTCGCCGCTGTCCGATATCGATGACCGGATCGACGAACTGCTGGAGGAGATCTTCGCCGGCCCGAGCAAGGCCAACCTGGAGACCATGCTCCGCATGCAGAAGTGGCTGGTCGGCGTGCGCAAGACGGTGTCACCGCAGCGCGACGTGATGGCCGCGATCCTGGCCAGCGTCGTCGAGCTGCCGGGCCAGACGGACGGCTCCGTGCCGTACATGCGGGACCTCTACGACCACGTGATCCGGATCAGCGACCTGATCGACAGCTACCGCGACCTGCTCAGCGGCGCCATGGACGCCTACCTGTCGATGGTGTCCAACAAGCTCAACGAGGTGATGAAGCAGCTCACGATCATCGCCACCGTGTTCCTGCCGCTGTCGTTCCTGACCGGTTTCTTCGGCCAGAACTTCAGCTGGCTGGTCGGCCACATCGGCGGGCTGCCGGCGTTCCTGCTGTTCGGGATCGGCACCGAGGTGCTGGCCGCGGGCGGCCTGTTCTGGTTGTTCCGCAAGCGCGGCTTTCTGTAGAACCCAGATTCGCGGGATAGTCCTTTGTTAATCGATGTGATTATCCGGCCTTAGCGGTGACCCGCTCCGCCTGGCCCGCGGGCGCCCGGATGGGAATGATCTTGCGGCGCCGGGCGAATCTGAGCATGGCCGCGATGCCGAACGCGCCGGCCGGCGGCAGCGTGACCAGCGCGGGCAGCTGATAGCGCCAGCTGAACTCGAACAGGTTCGACAGCAGGAGCACGATCGTGCCGGTCAGGATGAACGCCAGTGCGCCGACCGCGAGCTGGCGCTGGGCGGGGCTGGCCCGGCGGCGGAAGATGGTCAGCATGCCGGCCAGCCCGGCCAGGACACAGAGCAGCAGCAGCGGTCCGGGCGTGTAGCCGCCGTAAACCTGGTAGCGGCGCAGGAACGCCGCGCCGGGCTGCCAGACGTGCGCGTTCCCGCCGTAGGCGGTGTCGAGCTGGTGGTAGACCAGCGCGCCGCCGCCCGCCGCGAGCTTGAGGCCGAACACGATCGTGCCGCTCTTGTCGACCGCGATCGTCGGCAGGAAGTTCGGGTAGGCGGTATGGAACTGCCAGCGCGAGATCGGGGTATCGCCGGAATCGGTGTGCCGGGTCACCGAGAACAGCTTGAACGAGTCGGTGGCGATGCGGTTGAAGACGCGCACCGGCTGCTGCCGGATGATGCTCTCCTCGAAGTGCTTGATCGCCTGGCCGCGGGTCAGGCCCGGCGGCACGTCCGCGCCCTGGAGCACGTAGTTGCGCAACGGCGAGGTGAGCGCGTGGTCGAGCCAGTCCGCGCCGAAGGACTGCTCGGCCGTGGTCGGGCACAGCGACTGCTCATAGGACGGGATCTTCAGCGTGCTGCAGTTGACCAGGCCGGCCAGCCGGCCGTAGGCGGATTCCTGGCCGTTGCGCGACAGCCAGAAATGTCCGTTGATGTACAGCGAGGCCGACATGTACAAGAAGATCGGCATGATGAACGCCAGCGCGGTCACCAGGGTCTTGCCCAGCACCTGCCGCCAGCCGCCGCCCATCGCGATGACGATGATCACCAGCGGGATGATCAGTATCTCGCCGACCTGGCGGATGGTGGCCGACAGGCCCAGGATGAAGCCGGCCAGCAGGCAGATCCGCACGGTCGCGCGCGGCACCCAGAGCAGGACGGCCAGGCCGGCCAGGATGGCCGCCTCGAACCACACGTCCGGCATGATCGTGGCTTCCATCTGGAGCTGGTAGGCGTCCAGCAGCACCGGCCCCATGGCCAGCGCGGCCAGCCAGCGCGGCACGCCCCGGCGCAGCAGCACCACGTAGATGGCCACGGCCATGCCCAGGCCGAGCAGATGCTGCACCGCCTCCACCGCGGACAGGTTGCCCACGGCCAGGATCAGCTTCAGCGGCAGGTCGTAGCCGAGCGGGTCGGCGTAGGGCCAGGCCCCGTACAGGTACTTGACCGAGTCGATGTACAGCAGCACCGGGGAGAACGACACCTGGGTCAGGACTCGCAGGGCCAGGCCCAGGGTCAGCAGCGCGGTGGCCACCCAGTTCCGGCGCATGAGCCCGAGCGGGCGGCTCAGCCAGGCCCGGCCGGCCGCCGGCGCGCTCGCCTGGCCGGCCGAGTCGGCGGGACCGGCCGAGTCGGCGGAACCGGCCGAGTCGGCCTCGGCGGCGGACGGCTGCGGGCCAGGCTGCCGGGCCGGCGTGGTCCGGGCCCGCGCCGTTGCCCTCGGTGGCGGCCGAGCCGCTGGCGCCGCCCGCGGGCACCACCTCGCCCGCGCCGGACTCCTGGCCGGTGGTCCTTGGCATTCGCATGAAGGTCGTCCCGACTCTGGCTCTATCTATCTCGGCTGGCGGTGATCGCCGCGGCGCACCAAGTGCGCTCTGGTCGCGACGACTCTGGTGGTATCCCCCCCGGCAGGGCTCCGGGTAACCATCAGGCCACCGCCGGCTGACCGGGACTAGGGCAAGAGTATCTCTTAGCGCCTTCGCGTCGGCTGGCCAGGACCGAACTGTTGCAGAAAGACCGGCCCAGCCGGCTTCGCATTGCGGGCGTGGGCTGCAGGAGCAGGTGCATAGGCTAGAGCGGTGCCCACACCGCCCCCGACCCGGACCGCGCTTGTGCGCCGCGCTCGCCGGATCAACCGCGAGCTCACGCTCCTGTATCCCGACGCGCACACCGAGCTGAACTTCACCACGCCGCTCGAGCTGCTGGTCGCCACGATCTTGTCCGCGCAGTGCACGGACAAGCGAGTCAACATGGTCACGCCCGTGCTTTTCGCCCGGTACCTCAGCGCCGCGGATTACGCGGCCGCCGACCGGGCCGAGCTGGAGAAGATCATCCAGTCCACCGGCTTCTTCCGGGCCAAGGCCAACAGCATCATCGGCCTCGGCCAGGCGCTGTGCGAGCGGTACGGCGGCGAGGTGCCGGGCAAGCTCAAGGACCTGGTCACCCTGCCCGGGGTGGGCCGCAAGACGGCCAACGTCGTGCTGGGCAACGCGTTCGGCGTCCCCGGCATCACGGTCGATACGCACTTCGGCCGGCTCTCGCGCCGCTTCGGCTGGACCACCGAAGAGGACCCGGTCAAGGTTGAGGCAGAAGTTGGTTCGCTGTTCCCCAAGTCCGAGTGGACGATGCTGTCGCACCGGCTGATCTGGCATGGCCGCCGGGTCTGCCATGCGCGCAAGCCGGCCTGCGGCGCCTGCGGGGTCGGCCCGCTGTGCCCGTCCTACGGCCTGGGTCCCACCGACGAGGCCACGGCGCGCAAGCTCGTCAAGCCGGGTCCGTTCTCGTGACCGTGCCTGCCGGGGCCAGCGACGCCAGCGCCGAGCCGGAGCCTGACGAGCCCGTCGAGGCGCCGCCGGGCACTGACGGGTCGGCGCCGGCCTGGCTGGCCAAGCTCGCGGCCGCGGCCCGGGAGATGGTCGTGCCGGCCTCGATGCGGCCGCCGCCCGCCGGCGGCCGGCAGTCCGCGGTGCTGATCTTGTTCGGCGAGGACGAGACCGGGCCTGACGTGCTGCTGGTGCAGCGCAGCCCGTGGCTGCGCCGCCACGCCGGTCAGCCGGCCTTCCCTGGCGGGGCCATCGACGCCGCCGATGGCGGCCCGGTGTCCGCGGCGCTGCGCGAGGCCGCCGAGGAGGCGCTGGTCGACCCGGCCTCGGTGGACGTGCTGGCCGAGCTGCCGGAGCTGTTCATCACCCGCAGCGGGTTCGCGGTGACCCCGGTACTGGCCTGGTGGCGCCAGCCGGGCCCGGTGGGTCCCGGCGACCCGGACGAGGTCACCTCGGTCCGGCGGATCCCGGTGGCCGACCTGGCCAACCCGGCGAACCGGCTGACGATCCGCTACCCGACCGGCCAGGGCGGCCCGGCGTTCCGCACCGCAGGCATGCTCATCTGGGGATTCACCGGCTACATCGTGGACCGGCTGCTGGCCCTGGGCGGCTGGGAGCAGCCCTGGGACGCGGGCAATGTGCAGGGCCTGCCCCCGTCGGTGCTGACCGCGCGGGCCGGCGAGACCGCTCCAGACCGTAATCTCTAGCCTCGCGGATCGGCCTGCCCGGGCCCTGTGGCCCTATAAGTTTGAGGATGTGCCAGGTGACTTGCTGGACCTGATCCTCATTGTGCTGGCGGCCGCCTTCGCGGTCGCCGGGTATCGCCAGGGCTTCATCATTGGCGTGCTCAGCTTCGTCGGCTTTATCGGCGGGGTCGCCATTGGCGCCGTGTTCGCCCCGAAGATCTCTCAGGCCATCGCGAACAGCCTGTCCTGGCAGGCCTTCATCGCCATCCTCGTGGTCTTCGCCGCCGCCGTGATCGGCATGGTCATCGCCTCCAGCCTGGGCGTGGCCCTGCGCTCGCGGGTGCGCGGCCGGCCGGCCACCGTCGTCGACTCCCTCGGCGGCGCGGTCGTCAACGTAGCGGCGGTGCTGCTGGTCGCCTGGCTGATCGGCACGTTCGTCGCCTACTCGCCATTCCCCGCGATCTCATCCGAGGTCAATAACTCGTTCGTGCTCAAGACCGTCGACAAGCTCGTCCCGCACAGCGCGCTGACTCTGCCCGGCTTCCCGCCGCTGCGCAGCCTGCTGACCAGCGGGCCTTACACCCAGGTGTTCAGCGCGCTCGGCGCGGAGAGCGCGCTGACGCTGCGCGCGCCCGATAACTCGGTGCTCAACTCGGCCGGCCTGGCCCATGCCCGCGACAGCATCGTCAAGATCATGGGCGTGGCGCCGAGCTGCTCCAAGCAGATCGAGGGCTCGGGCTTTGTCATCTCGCCCCAGCACGTGCTGACGAACGCGCACGTCGTGGCCGGAGTCACCGACGGCCCGGACGTCTACACGCTGCGCCACCACAAGTTCCGGGCCCAGGTGGTGCTCTACGACCCGAACCGCGACCTCGCGGTGCTGTACGTGCCGGGCCTGGGGGCCCGGCCGCTCCAGTTCAACTTCCAGGCCAGCTACGGCCAGAGCGCGATCGTGGCCGGCTACCCGTTCGACCACCCGTTCACCGCCGACCCGGCGCGCATCGACGTGGCCGAGTCGGCCATCGGCCCGAACATCTACCAGACCGCGCAGGTCAAGCGGCAGATCTACCCGATCAGGGCGCTGGTCAGGCCGGGCAACTCCGGCGGACCGCTGCTGTCGCCCGGCGGCCGGGTCTACGGGGTGGTCTTTGCGGCTGCTGTCGCGCTCAAGCAGCCAACCGGCTACGCGCTGACCGCCAACGAGGTGGCCACCGACGCGATCCGCGGCGAGCAGGAGATCCAGCCGGTCTCCACCGAGCAGTGCCAGGCCTAGCTACCCCGCCCGTTACCGCGGCTGTTACTAGGCCCGGAGCCGCAGGCTGAGCTGATCCTGCGCCAGCCCGCCTAGCCCCGCCGTCTCGATCTGGTCCGCCAGCCTGGTGGCGGCCGCGACCACGCCGTCGGCGTCGACGCCGTGCCGGTCCGCGTCGCTCTGGCCGTCCGTGCCGTACCGGGCGACCCGCTCCGCGCCCCGGCGCAGCAGTGTCGCCGCGCCGGCCGCGTTACCGCGCCGGGCGTGGGTCAGCCCGACGGCCAGCTGGGCCAGGCCCTGCCACAGGTCACGCTCGGCCGCCGGCGCGGCCTTCCAGGACGCCTCCAGCACCTCATGGGCGTGGAACGGCCGGCCCGCGTCCAGCAGCCGCTGCGCCGTGTCCAGCGCCTGCGCCGGGGGCAGCACTACCCCGTCCGGCAGGGTCGGCTCGCCCGGGTCGCCGCGCTCCAGCGGCCGCCCCAGCCCATCGCGCGGCCGGGCGTTCCTGGCCCGGCCCGCCTCATCACGGTCCCGGCCGGGCGGGGCCGGCTGCATGGCTAGCGCTCCGGCTCCGGGTCCGCGAGCCAGGACAGCAGCTCCTGGTCGAACCGCTCCGGGATCTCCTCGTGCGGGAAGTGGCCGGCCCCGTCGATGAGCCGCCACCGATAGGGCGCGTCCACGTACATGCCCGAGCCGCGGGCCGCGCTGGGCAGCACGCAGCCGTCCAGCGCGCCGTGCAGGTGCAGCGTCGGCGCCTGGATCGGCCGTCGCATCGCCCGGATGTAGCGCAGCCCGTCCGGCCGGAACCGGGAGCGCAGGAACCAGCGGTGATACTCCAGTGCCGAGTGCGCCACCGACGGGATGCCCATGGCGTCCCGGTAGCGGCGCTCCGTCGGCGGGTCCGGCCAGCCCGGGCCCGCCCAGGCCGACAGCATCTTGCCCACCCGCTGCGCGCCGTCGCGCAGCAGCTGGCGCTCCGGCAGCAGCGGCAGCTGGAAGCCCAGCGCGTACCCGCTGCTGCGGCCCTGCCCGAGCGGGTCGAACAGCACCGCGCCGCGCAGCCGCAGCGGGTGCGGCACTGACACCACGCCCAGCCGGCGCACCACCTTCGGGAAATAGGCCGCCATCGTCCAGGCGATCAGGCCGCCCCAGTCATGCCCCACCACCACCGCGTTGGCCTCGCCCAGCGAGCGGATCAGCCCCGCCGCGTCCGACGCCGCCGTGACCAGGTCGTAGCCGCGCGGCGGCTTGTCGCTGCCCCCGTAGCCCCTCAGGTCCGCCGCCGCCACCCGGAATCCCGCCGCGCTGAGCGAGGTCAGCTGCTCGCGCCACGTCCACCAGAACTCCGGGAACCCGTGCAGGAGCAGGATCAGCGGCCCGTCGCCGCTTTCGGCGATGTGGAACCGGGTCCCGTTGGCACTGACCGATCGGTGCGCCCAGGGGCCGTCGATGTAGATCGTCGCGTCGCCGCGCCCAGGCATGGCTACCTGGCTTGGGCGGGCGGCGCCGCCTCGGCGCCGTCGCCCCGGTGCAGCAGCGCCATGTCGTCCTGCACCGTCCGGCGGGTCTTGGGCAGGCCGCGTATCCGCTTGAAGAGCACGATGCCGATGCCCACCGCCGCCCCGGCCACCAGCACGCAGGTGCCCGCGGTAATGAGGAACGACGCCCAGCCCCAGATGCCCAGCGCCATCAGGCCATAGGCAAGCGCGAAGCACAGCAGCATCAGCACCAGGCAGCCCACGAATGCCGCGACACCCAGCAGCGCCCCGCCGATGCCCAGCCGCCGGACGTCCGCCTTTAGCTCCAGCTTGGCCAGGTCAAGCTCATACCTGAGCAGTTGTGAGATGTCCTTCATAGCTAGGGATACAAGGCTGCCTACGCTCGCCTCGTTGGTGCTGCCTGCCGGGTAACGCCCTGCCGGTTCGGCCATCGGTGCTCTCCCCTCTAGGCTTCTGTCACGTCAAAGTCTTGCTCATACCCGCCGGCGGCATTCCTGCGGCGTGCCGGTAAAGGAACAATGGCCCCGGTCGGCGCCGCAGCACCCGGCCTCACCGCGCCGGGCCTGACGCCACCTGGTGCTGATCGGCAGCCCCCGGGGCTTCACCCCGGCCGCGCCGCCCAGGCGCTCAAGCGGCTTCATGATCAAGGTAATCCGTCCGCCAATATCGCGAACCGCTTTCCATGATCATAATGCCCGGCATTTCGGTGATACCACAAACAAGTATCCGGACTGGCGCATTGCGGGGCGACCGGGACCGACAGGGCCTATGTGATCAGAGGTGTCCAGACCACACCGGGCCCCGAGGCGCGAGCGCACCGGGCTCGTCGCCATCACACCGCCGCAGCAGGCTATAGGAGAACACGTTCTCGACCGCCGCCGGGGTAGCCACGCCGCCCACCCAGGGTTGGTGCCTCTGATTCTGGTCGGCCGGAAACGAGATTCTCGGTCAGTCAAAAGAAAGATCTTTAAAGAAAATCGACCCTGGGTCGATCAACAGTTCGATGCCACTCCCGGCAGCCCGGTATGCAGAGGGGCCTCGCCCGCCCCGACAGGCCATTCCGCGGGGGCCTGGCCGCTCCTGAGGGCAGTCTGCAGCGACCTGGCGGCTCCGGCAGGCCGGTCGGCAGGGGCCTGGCCGCTCCTGCAGGGCAGTCTGCAGTGGCCTGGCCGCTCCTGCAGGGCAGTCTGCAGTGGCCTGGCGGCTCCGGCAGGCCGGTCGGTAGGGGCCTGGCCGCCCCCGGAGGGCAGTCAGCAGGGGCCTGACGGCCCCTGCAGGGCAGTCTGCAGTGGCCTGGCCGGCTCCGGCAGGCCGGTGAGCAGGGGCCTGACCGGCCCCGGAGGGCAGTCCGCATGGGGCCTGGCGGCTCCGGCAGGCCAGTCGGCAGAGGCCTGGCCGCCCCGGCAGGCCAGTGGGCACGGGCCCAGCCGACCCGATGGGGTGGACCCGGCAGGCACGGCCAGCCCGAGCCTGGTGTGCTTCTGGCGGGGTTCGTCCATGATCGTGACCGTTTGACCACGCCCGGAGGGGGGCAAAACGGTCACGATCATGATGCCGCTGAGGTGGTGAGCGCGGCGATCGGTCAGCGTGGGCCAAACAGTCGCGATCATGACCTCGCCGATGCCGGTGAGCGCTGTGGTCGGTCAGCGTGGGGCCGGTCAGCGGGGTGGGCGTGGGCCAGGGACGCGGGGTCGGCGTGGGCGTGGCCCGGCAGGCGTGGTCGGCGTGGCTGGTGATCTACCTGGCCGTTCTTCATGATCATGACCGGTTGACCGCAATCCGTCGCGGTCAACCGGTCGTGATCAAGATGTCTGAGCGAGCGCGGGCGGTTGGGGCGGGGCCAGGATCGTGGAGTGGCAGTCGGCGGCATAGCGAACGGCGCCCCTGGAAGGAGCGCCGTTGCCAAACACGTCACACCGGGTTACCAAGCGTGCAACGTCATCGCCGGGCAGGTGACTCCCTCCGGGGCACCTGCTGGTGCCCGCACAGCGGGGCTCACCTGCCACGGCACGCCTCCCGCGGCTGGTCGCGCGTGGGTACCCGGCTGCCGTGCCCGAACGTTACCGTCCGTGAAACCTTTCTACGACGGATCCGCTGTCTTGGAAACCCCTTCGCCGTGACGAATTCGTGATCTCGATTGAAAACCGTGATCTCATGCGCCGGACGGGGTGTCGATTTCCTGCGGTATGGCAATAGCGGACACTGTTTCGGGCTTATGCCCCGACTCGGACCAGTCGTCGGCGGCCAGGTCGGTGAAATCCAGCACGGGCCAGTCGCGGCTGCGGGCGATCTTGCGCAGAGCCCGGTCAGGATTGACCACGTGGGGGTGGCCGACGGCCTCCAGCATGGGGACATCTGTGACCGAGTCGCTGTAGGCGTGGCAGTCGGCGAGCCGGTAGCCGCGGTCGGCGGCGAGTTCTCGGATGCTCTCGGCCTTGGCTTCGCCATAAGCGTAAAACTCGGTTACGCCGGTGTAGCAGCCCGCTGCGACCTGCATGCGGGTGGCGATGATCTGGGAGACGCCGAGCAGGGCGCCGATGGGCGCGACCATCTCGTGTCCGGACGAGCTGACGATAATGACGTCGTGACCTGCGGCGTTGTGCTCGGCTAGGAGCTCCTGGGCGCGCGCGTAGACGTACGGGGCGATCTTCTGGGCCAGGTGTCCTCGCACGATTTCGCCCACTTGATCTGCTGACCAGCCCCGGCACAGCTCGCTCAGCTGCCCGCGGAGCCGCTCCATCCGGTCGGGCCCGGCCCCGAGGGCCCGGAAAATGAGCTGCGCACATGCGCCACGTATTGCCTCAGACCGGGTGATCAGGCCATGCTGATAGAACGAAGGTACGAAAGCGAGGGTGCTCGACCGGGCGATGATTGTTTTGTCTAGATCAAAGAACGCGGCCGCAGTCGGGCTTGCACTCTCGACGGATATGGCCACGATCAGGCAGCATAGGGGAAGACCCGTCGGCCGAATCTCGTTCACCCCAACTGACTGGTAACTTTGCCCCTTCCCGCGTAGGCTTTCATGGGTAACGGTGCCGGCTCTGCCCCCCCGGAGCCGGACCGTACGGCGACCCCCGCTCTCCCCCCCGGCGGGGGTCGCCCCATTTTTAGGGTCAGGCCCGGCCCGCGCTGCTCAGCAGCGGGGCCGGGCCGGACACCTCCCGGCCGGACATGGCCAGGCTCAGGCAGACACCCACCGGACCCCCCAGGCCGGACAGATGCGCCCGGACACAGATCCCCTGGACGCAAATCCACCAGACACAGGTCCAGGGGACCGCGCCGACGGCCCGCGAGTCCGAGCACCGCGCGGGCGGCGCCCACCAGCGGGGCGGGCACCACAGGTCGCATGGGGCGCGACTGGGCCGCATGAGTCGCTGGGCGGCGCGGTGCGAGTCGGTCCGTCGACCAGGCAGCGCGGTCAGGCAGCGCGACCACCGGCGTGGTCGGGCGGCGTGGTCGGGCGGCGCGGTCGGGCGGCGCGGTCGGGCGGCACGGTCAGGCGGCACGGTCAGGCGGCACGGTCAGGCGGCACGGTCAGGCGGCGGAGCCGCGTAGCAGGCAGTCCAGCAGGGCGACGGCGCCCGTCTTGTCTAGGGGGGAATTGCCGTTTCCGCACTTGGGGGACTGAATGCAGGACGGACAGCCAGCCGCGCAGGCGCAGCTCTCGATGGCCCTGGCCGTCGCCTCTAGCCACGGCCGGGCCACGGCGAACCCGCGCTCGGCGAACCCGGCGCCGCCGTCGTGCCCGTCATAGACAAAGACGGTGAGCAGCCCGGTGGCGGGGTGCGGGTCGGCCGACACGCCGCCCACGTCCCAGCGGTCACACGAAGCGACCAGGGGCAGCAGCCCGATCGACGCGTGCTCGGCGGCATGGGCGGCGCCGGCCAGGTCCACGCCGAGGCACTCGAGCTCGGCCCGCTGGCCGGGCCCGAGCGTCCACCACACGGCCCTGGTCCGCAGGGTCCGGGCGGGCAGGTCGAGGGGCTCCTCGCCGAGCGGCCGGCCGCTGTCGGGGCTGCGGCGGACGAACGAGACGACCTGGCGGGTCACCAGCACGTCACCGAAGTGGATGCGGGCCTCGCCCCAGGCCTGGCTGGTCAGCTCGCCGGCCACCTCGACGGTGGTGAGCTGGCGCGCGGAGGTCGCGTAGCCGGGGTCGCCGGGCTGGGCCAGGGCCACGCCGTCGGCCAGGTCGAGCTGGCTGACCAGGTACATCTCGCCCTGGTGCGGATACACCGCGCCGGTGTGCGCCAGGACGTGGGCGGACGGCTCGTCCACGGTGCCGATGAGCCGGCCGGTGGCGCTCTCGACGATCCGCACCGGGTGGCCGCCGGCGTCGCGCAGGCTGGTCCGGGCCGCGTGGCCCAGGCGGGTGGAGTACCAGCGGCCGTCGCGCTCGCGCAGCAGTCCGTCGCGCTTGAGCCGGGCGGCGGCCTCGGTGGCGGCCGGGCCGAACTCCCGCAGGTCAGCCTCGGTCAGTGGGACCTCGGCGGCGGCGGCGCACAGGTGCGGCGCGAGCACGTAGGGGTTGGCGGGGTCGAGCACGGACGCCTCGACGGGCGCGCCGACCAGGGCCTCGGGATGGTGCACGAGGTAGGTGTCGAGCGGGTCGTCGCGCGCGATGAGGATGGCGATGGCGCCGCGCCCGGCCCGCCCGGCGCGGCCGGCCTGCTGCCAGAGCGCGGCCATGGTGCCGGGCCAGCCGGCGATGAGCACGGCGTCGAGGCCGGCGATGTTCACGCCGAGCTCGAGCGCGGTGGTGGTGGCCAGCGCGGTGATCGCGCCCGAGCGGAGCCCGTCCTCGAGCGCCCGCCGGTCCTCGGGCAGGTAGCCGGACCGGTAGGCGGCGACCCGGTCGGCCAGCTCGACGGCCCCGGCCTCCTGCACCTGGCGCCGGGCGGCGAGCGCCACTGACTCGGCGCCGCGCCGGGACCGGACGAACGCCAGCGTGGGTACGCCGTCCACGACCAGGTCGGCCAGCATGGACGCGGCCTCGGCGGTGGCGCTGCGCCGCACCAGGGCGCCGGCCTCGCCCCGGAACTGGGACGTGGGCGGCTCCCACAGCGCCAGCGTGAGCGCGGCCCTGGGCGCGCCGTCGGCGGTGACCGCGGTGGCGGGCAGGCCGGTCAGCAGCTTCGCGCACTCGGCGGGCTCGCTGATGGTGGCCGAGGCGAGCATGAACACGGCCTCGCGGCCGGTGCGGGCCACGATGACCCGGCGCAGCCGCCGCAGCACGTGCGCGATGTGCGAGCCGAACACGCCGCGGTAGGTGTGGCACTCGTCGACCACGACATGCCCGAGCCGCCGGAAGAAGCCGTCCCAGTAGGCATGCCGGGGCAGCAGGTTGTAGTGCAGCATGTCCGGCGTGGTCAGCAGGTAGTTGGCGTGCGAGCGGGCCCAGACGCGATCGGCTATGGGAGTGTCGCCGTCCACCACGGCGGCGCGCACGCCGCGCAGGCCCAGCGACGTGACCAGCCGGAGCTGGTCGGCGGCCAGCGCGCGAGTCGGCGCGATGTACAGCGCGGTGCCGCCCTCGAGCACGGCGGTCAGCGCCGGGACCAGGTAGCCGAGCGACTTACCCGACGCGGTGCCGGTGGAGATGATCACGTTGCGGCCCTCGCGGGCCAGCCGCGCGGCCCGGGCCTGGTGGGTCCACGGCCGCGCCGCGCCGATGCCGGCCAGCGCCTCGCGCAGCCCGGCGGGCAGCCAGCCCGGCCAGTCGGCCCGCCGTCCGCGGCGCGCGGGGACCCGGTGGATATGCGTCAGCCGGCCAGTGTCGGCCCCGCGGCGCAGGATGCGCGCCTGGGCCATCCCGTCCAGCGTCATGTTCGCCAGGACAGAACTGGCCTGGGCGGAACTGGCCTGGGCGGAACTGGCCTGGGCGGAGCTGGCCTCCCCGTTCGCGCCCGCGGCGGCCCCGTTGACCGGGGCCCTGGTTACGGCAGGATCCGCAACTAGGAGGTGGTCGGCCGTAATGTCCACGGCATCACAGTCGCACGCAGATGTGTCAGTCACCGATCCGACCTGTGCGGCATCGTCCGGCGCAGCGGCCGGCCGCGTTCTGGTCGATCCGGTGCCGGTCACCGTGGTAACCGGACGCCGTGCCCCGGCCCGTGCCATGCTGGCCCGTGGCATGTCGGCGGGAGGCTGTAGCTTGACTGTAGGCATCGGGTTTCAGTGTGTCATCACGAGGCAGGGTGCCTCCAACTGCGTTGTGGTATAGACATGACCTCAGAGCGTGGTTGAATGCGCGACGGAGCAAGCTGCCTAGCATCCGCTGCCGGGCGTGCTTGCCCGCTCACACGAGAGCCAGATGGCGCTGGAGGATTTTGTGGATCTGAAGTTGGATCACCACACCAAGGACGGGATCGAGATCGTCGATGTGGAAGGCGAGATCGACGTCTACACCGCGCCCCGCCTGCGTGAGCTGCTGATCGACCTGGTGAACAACGGTTTCTACCAGCTCGTGGTCAACATGGAGAAGGTGGAGTTCCTCGACTCGACCGGCCTGGGTGTCCTGGTGGGCGGCCTGAAGCGGGTCCGGGCGCACGACGGGTCGCTGGACCTGGTCTGCACGCAGGAGCGGATCCTGAAGATCTTCCGGATCACGGGCCTGACCAAGGTGTTCGGCATCCATGACACGGTGGACGAGGCGATCGCCGCACGGAAGTCCGAGAAGTAGGCGAGGCGCAAGTCCCCGAGATGGCAACGGTCGAGCTGAGCTTTACCCCCCTGCCCGCGCACGTCCGCACCGCGCGGCTGGTGGCCGCGGCTGTTGCCCGGCGCAGCGGTGTCGATGAGTCGCTGCTGGATGAGGTGCGACTGGCGGTGGGCGAGGCCTGCTCCCGCGCGGTCGAGGAGCACCGGCTGCACTGCCCGACGGAGCCGGTCCGCCTGGCCCTCACCGAGGAGGCGGGCCGGTTCGAGGTCGAGGTTACCGACACGAGCCTGCGCCCGGCTGGGGCCGGTAGCGGCCCGGCCGTGCCCGGCGGGTTCGGCATCGCGGTCATCGCCGGCCTGGCCGACGACGTGCAGATCAGTGAGACCTCGGCGGGCACGAGCATCAGGATGAGCTGGCCGTCAGCGGTGACGGCCAGCTAGGCCGCCCGGGCCGAGCGCGGCGGGCGGCCCGCGGCCGACGGCGACGAGGCCGAGCCCCCTTGTTTGCTGCTGGGGGTCCGGGGGTGGCCCGCCGGGTCGGCACTGTTTCTCAGTAATTCTCGCGTGACCACAGTGCCAGGCGCTATCACAAATCGGCTGGGACGCGGGCGATAACCGGACCCGATTAACGATTCGTTCCCCCGCATGGTTAGACTCCCCGGCACTGATCCGTGTGCCCGCTTGATGGTCCAGCTGGACACGGCGGACGTTCTGACTCTGCCACCTGGGCAGCGGCTCGGGCGAAGCTTGTTTCCCCTGTCAAGGAGGACAGATGTCGAGGCTTAATCCCGTATTGGCCGACGGGGTAGCCACCGTCACCGGCTCCAACCTAACGTGGGTTGTCGTCGTTGGCGTAGTGGCCCTGCTGGCGCTGGCCATGGCGGGCTGGCTGGTGCGGGACGTGCTGGCGGCCAGCAAGGGCACGCCAAAGATGCAAGAGATCGCCACGGCCGTCCAGGAGGGCGCCGCGGCTTACTTGCGGCGGCAGTTCAGGACGATCGCCGTGTTCGTGGTGCTGATCTTCTTCATCCTGCTGATCCTCCCCGCCGACGGCGAGTCGGTGCGGATCGGGCGTTCCATATTCTTCCTGGTCGGCGCGTTGTTCTCGGGGCTGACCGGATTCACGGGGATGAACCTGGCCGTCCGGGGCAACGTCCGCGTGGCCGCCGCGGCCAAGGAGTCCAACGACGACCGGGCGGCCATGCGGATCGCGTTCCGCACCGGCGGGGTGGCGGGCATGTTCACCGTCGGGCTGGGCCTGCTCGGCGCGGCCATCGTGGTGATCATCTACCGGTCCAACGCCTCCGGCGTGCTGGAAGGCTTCGGGCTGGGCGCGGCGCTGCTGGCGATGTTCATGCGCGTCGGCGGCGGCATCTTCACCAAGGCCGCCGACGTCGGCGCGGACCTGGTCGGCAAGGTCGAGAAGGGCATCCCCGAAGACGACCCCCGCAACGCGGCCACGATCGCCGACAACGTGGGCGACAACGTCGGCGACTGCGCGGGCATGGCGGCCGACCTGTTCGAGTCCTACTCGGTCATGCTGGTCGCCTCGCTGATCCTGGGCAAGGTGGCGTTCGGCTCGGACGGCCTGGTGTTCCCGCTCATCGTGCCGATGATCGGCGTGATCACCGCCATGCTGGGCATCTTCGTGGTCGCGCCCCGGAAGGGCGACCGCAGCGGGATGACCGCGATCAACCGGGGCTTCTTCATCTCGGCCGTCTTCTCGCTGGTGCTCGTGGTGATCGCCGCGTTCGTCTACCTGCCGTCCAAGTTCAGCGCCCTGCAGGGCGTCACCGACCCGGCCATCCTGGGCCACAAGGGCGACCCGCGGATCCTGGCCATCCTGGCCGTGCTCATCGGCCTGGTCCTGGCCAGCGCCATCCAGCTGCTGACCGGCTACTTCACCGAGACCACCCGGCGTCCGGTCAAGGACATCGGCGAGAGCTCGCTGACCGGGCCCGCCACGGTCATCCTGTCCGGCATCTCGGTCGGCCTGGAGTCCGCGGTCTACTCGGCGCTGCTGATCGGCGGCGCGGTCTACTGCGCGTTCCTGCTCGGCACCGGCAACGCCACCATCGCCCTGTTCGCCGTCGCGCTGGCCGGCACCGGCCTGCTGACCACGGTCGGCGTCATCGTGTCCATGGACACCTTCGGCCCGGTCTCGGACAACGCCCAGGGCATCGCGGAGATGTCCGGCGAGGTCGAGGGCGAGGCGGCGCAGGTGCTGACCCGGCTGGACGCGATCGGCAACACCACCAAGGCGATCACCAAGGGCATTGCCATCGCCACCGCGGTGCTGGCCGCGACGGCGCTGTTCGGCGCGTTCCGGACCCAGGTCGAGAGCGCGCTGGGCAAGGCGGCGCGGCACCTTCTCGCTGTCCATCGACCGCCCGAACATCCTGTTCGGCCTGATGATCGGCGCGGCCGTGGTGTTCTTCTTCTCCGGCCTGGCCATCATGGCGGTCGGCCGGGCGGCCGGCCGGGTGGTGTTCGAGGTCCGCGAGCAGTTCCGCAACCACCCGGGGATCATGAACTACACCGAGAAGCCCGAGTATGGCCGGGTGGTGGACATCTGCACCGCGGACTCGCTGCGCGAGCTGGCCACGCCGGGCCTGCTGGCGGTGCTGGCCCCGATCGCGGTCGGGTTCGCGTTCGGCTACGCCCCGCTGGGCGCCTACCTGGCCGGCGCGATCGCGGCCGGCGCGCTGATGGCCGTGTTCCTGTCCAACTCCGGCGGCGCCTGGGACAACGCCAAGAAGCTGGTCGAGGACGGCAACTTCGGCGGCAAGGGATCGCCCGCGCACGAGGCGACCATCATCGGCGACACGGTGGGCGACCCGTTCAAGGACACCGCGGGCCCGGCCATCAACCCGCTGATCAAGGTCATGAACCTGGTCGCGCTGCTGATCGCGACCAGCGTGGTCCGCTACAGCCACAACCTGGGCCTGCGGGCGGCGGTGGCCATCGTCGCGGTGGCGATCATCGTCGGCGCGGTCGTGGTGTCCAAGCGCCGGGCCTCCGGGGTCAGCGCGGGCTCGGCCGACGCCGAGTCCGGGACGTCGGGCAGCGGGGAGCCGGGGACCAGCGAGAGCGCAGAGGCATCGGCGGGCACGACGACGACCACCGCCTGAGAGGTTCGCTGAGAACGCCAGCGGCCGGGTGAGGTAGTCACCCGGCCGCCCGGGAAGTTTGCTAGCGGCGCCCGGGAAGTTTGGTCGAGAACGCCGGCGGCCGGGTGAGGTACTCACCCGGCCGCCGGCGTCTTTCTGGGCAGTGGTAAGTGTCCTGCGAGGCACTTGTTTCACGGCGGCACTGCGCGTCGCCGGGCATCTGGCCAGGAGGTGGTCGACGATGGACGCCATGCAGCTCCGGCTGATCGTGATGCGGCACGCCAAGGCGGGCGAGCTGCCCGGCGGACCCGACGCCGAGCGGGCGCTCACCGAGCGGGGCCGGCGGGACTCGGCCTCGGCCGGCCACTGGCTGCGGGCCAGCGGCTTCGTGCCCGAGGCGGTCATCTGCTCCGCGGCCCGGCGGACCCGGCAGACCTGGCAGCAGCTGTCGGCCGAGCTCGGGGCCGAGCCCAGCTTCCGCTCGGAGCCGGAGCTGTACGAGGCGGGCGCGGATGACCTGCTGGACATCGTCGCGCAGACGCCAGAACCGGTGGGCTCGCTGATGTACATCGGGCACAACCCGGCCGCGGCCCAGTTCGCCTACGACCTGACCGGCGCGGAGCTGCACTTTCCCACGGCCGCCATCGCGGTCATCGGGCTGCCCGCGCCGTGGGCCGGCCTGGCCGCGGGCCAGGGCGACCTGATCGCGCACTGGACGCCGAAGGCTGGCGCCCAGGAGGTCTAGTCCCCGGACCCGGCCGCCTCGGCGTCCGCGGCCTCGACGTCGTGCCGGGAGATGCCCAGCAGGTACAAGATCGCGTCCAGGTGGGGGACGCTGAGCGAGGTGTCGGCGGCGCTGCGCACGGCCGGCTTGGCGTTGAACGCGATGCCCAGCCCGGCCGCCGCGATCATGTCCAGGTCGTTGGCGCCATCGCCCACGGCCACGGTCTGGCTGAGCGGCACCCCGGCCCTGGCGGCGAACTCGCGCAGCGTCCGTTCCTTGCCCGGCCGGTCGATGATCTCGCCGGTGACCCGACCGGTCAGCTTGCCGTCGGCGATCTCCAGCGTGTTCGCGGCCGCGTAGTCGAGGCCCAGCTCGTCGGTCAGCCAGTCGGTGAACTGGGTGAACCCGCCGGACACCACGGCGCACCGGTAGCCGAGCCGCTTGAGCGTCCTGATCAGGGTCCGGGCCCCCGGCGCCAGCCGCAGGTTCCTGAGCACCTTGTCGATGACCGCCATGTCCAGCCCGGCCAGCAGCGCCACCCGCTGGCGCAGGGCCTGGGCGAAGTCCAGCTCACCGCGCATGGCCGCCGCGGTCAGCTCGGTGACCTGGGGCCCGCAGCCCGCCTCGGCGGCCAGCAGCTCGATCGCCTCGTCCTGGACCAGCGTGGAGTCCACGTCCATCACCACCAGGCGCATGGCCCGCCGGTGCAGCCCGCCCCGCTGCACGGCGACGTCGGCGCCGAGCTGGACGGACTCCTGGGCCAGCGCCGCCCGCAGCGTGACCGGGTCTGCCCCGGACACGTCGAACTCGATGCAGGTGACCGGCCGCTGCGCCAGCCGCCCGATGCGGTCGATGTTGGCCCCGCTGGCCGCGATCTGGCCCGCGATGGACGCCACCACGGCGGGCGTCAGCGGGCTGCCCAGGACGGTCACGTGCAGGCTGCCCCGGCGCCGCGGCGGCTGCTCGCCCGCGCCCACCGTGATCTCCGCCTCCATGCCCAGGTCGGCGGCCAGCGTGGTGACCTGCCGGTGGATGGCGGTGAGGTCGGGAGCCGGGCCGCAGTCCAGCAGCACGCCGAGGATCAGCCGGCCCGCGGATCACCACCTGCTCCACGTCGACGACGCTCAGCTCGTGCGGGGCCAGGGCCGAGAACAGCCGGGAGGTGACGCCCGGCCGGTCCCGGCCGGTCAGCGTCACGAGCAGGGTGATGGGCTGGGTTATGCCCTGGGTGGTGCGCGGGTCCGCCATAGCGCTGCCAACGCTACCGGCCCTGGTCCAGTGGCGCGGCGGCGCGCGGGGGGTCAGCGCCGGGCTACGGCAGGAGGAGGTGGACGTCGCCGAATTCGTGCCAGAGGTAGTCGTGGTCCAGCGCCTCGGCGTAGCACCGGCTGAGCAGGTCCTCGCCCGCGAACGCGGCCAGCATCTTCAGGTGCGACGAGCGCGGTTCGTGCAGGCCGGTCAGCAGCCCGTCGACCGCCCGGACCCCCGTGCCCGGCGTGACGACGTGCTCGGTCCAGCCCGAGGCGGCTACGATCTCGCCGCCGCCGGAGGCCAGGGCGGCCGACTCCAGCGCGCGCACCACGGTGGTGCCCGCCGCGATGATCCGGCCGCCGCTGGCCCTGGTCAGGGCGGCCAGCCGGGCGGTGGCCGGGGGCACGTCGTAGAACTCCGGGTAGGGGTCCTCGTCGCCTTCCAGCGACGAGACGCCGGTGTGCAGCGTCAGCGGCGCGATCATGACGCCGCCGGCGACCAGGCGGGTCACGATCGGCGGGGTGAACGGCCGGCTGGCGCTGGGCATCTCGGCGCTGCCCGGCCGGGTGGCGAACACGGTCTGGTACGCCTCGGCCGGCCAGGCCCGCCCCACGTAGGAGTACCGGATGGGCGCGCCGTGCCGGAGCAGGTAGGGCACCACGGCGGTGGACAGCCGGGCCCGCCACAGCCGCTGGCTGAACCGGGCGGCCAGGTGCAGCCGGGCGCCGCCGGGGAGCTCGATGACCTGGCCGGGCACGCCGCCGCCGTAGGGGACCGTGGTCTGGTCGCGGGCCGCGCGCAGCTCGATCAGCCAGTCGCCGTCGGGCATGGCGGTGGAGAAGTGCACGGTCAGGCCCTCGCCGGCCGCCACCGCGGCGGGCAGCGTGCCCGACGTGTTGACCACGATCAGGTCGCCCGGCAGCAGCAGCCCCGGCAGATCGGCGAACGCGTGATGGCTGATCTGCCCGGTGGCCCGCCTGCTGACCATCAGCGCGACGTCGTCTCTGGTCGTGCCGCGCGCCTCGGGCGGCTCATGGGCCTCCAGGTCTGCAGGGAGGGTGAAGGCGACGGTCATGAGCGGGCTCCCGCGGGCATCAGGTCGGCGGCCCGGTACCGGCCGCTGGGCATCCGCTCGGCCAGCAGCCGCAGGAAGCCGGGCGTGACCGCCTCGGGGAGCTGGCGGTCGGAGATGTCCTCGCCGGGATAGGCCGCCTGGTGCATCCGGGTGCGCAGGTCGCCGGGGTCGACCCACCACACGCGCACCGCTGCCTCCTCGGCGGCCAGCACGTTGCAGGCCTGCTCCAGCGCGGCCTTGGCCGCGCCGTAGCCGCCCCAGCCCGCGTAGGCCTCGACCGCGGCGTCCGAGGTGATGGACAGCACCGCGCCGCTGACGCGGCGCAGGTCGGGCAGGAGCAGCTGGGTCAGGGCGACCGGCGCGATGACGTTGACCTCGAAGCTCTCGCGCAGGGCGGCGACCGGGTAGTCGGCCAGCGCGGGCAGCGGGCTGGCGCCCAGCGTGCCCGCGTTGTTGACCAGCAGGCTCGGGCCGCCGAGGTCGGCCGCCGCGGCCCGCAGCGCGGCGCGGTGCGCGGGATCGGCGATGTCGCCGGGCAGGGCGACGACGGCCGGGGCCGCCGCCCCGGCCGGGACGGCGGGCTGGCCCGCGGCCAGGGCGGCCGCGGCGGCGCGCAGCGGTGCCTCCTCCCGCGCATCGATGACCAGCGAGTAGCCGGTGCCGACCAGGGCGCGAGCGAGCGCGAAGCCCAGGCCGCGCGACGCACCGGTGATGACTGCGACAGGTGAATTGCTCATACCCGGCAAGCTAGGCGGCGGCCGGGCCGGGCACATCGGTCCCGCGTACGGGCTGCCGCCGGTCCATGGTCCTAGGGCAGCGGTCGCAGGCGGCCTAGGTCCATGGTCCTAGGACCCGCGTCCGATGCCGCCCGCGCCCGCCGCCGGTACCGTCAGGAGCATGGACGCGCAGCCGCGGCAGCCCGGCCCTCAGCTCGACGCTGAGGGCCGGGACGAGGTACTTGAGCGAGTGAGTGCTGTCGTGCAGGCCGTAGCCCGTCAGCTCAGCGTCAGGGACGTGCTCCAGATGATCGTCCGGTCCGCGCGGACCCTGGCCGACGCCCGGTACGCCGCGCTCGGCGTGCCCGACGAGCACGACTCCTTCGCCGAGTTCGTGGTGGACGGGATCTCCCCCCGGCAGCAGGCGGCGATCGGCCCGCTGCCCCGCCACCACGGGATGCTCGGCGTCATGCTGCGCGAGGGCCAGCCGCTGCGGCTGGCCGACATCCGCGCCGACCCCCGGTTCGAGGGCTGGCCCGCCGCCCACCCCGAGCTGTCCGACGTGCTCGCCGTGCCCATCAAGGAAGGCGGGCGGGTGCTTGGCTTCATCTTCGCGGCCTGCAAGCGCGGGCCCGGCGGCTTCACCGAGCGGGATGAGCGGCTGGTCAGCCTGTTCGCCGCGCACGCCGCCATCGCGCTGTCCAATGCCCGCCTCTACGAGCGCGGCCGCGAGCTGTCGGTGCTCCAGGAGCGGGCCCGGCTGGCCAGGGAGCTGCACGACGCCGTGTCCCAGAAGCTGTTCGGCGTGCGGGCCAAGGCCACCGCCGCGGCCGTGCTGGTGGAGCGCGACCCGGATCGGGCGGTGGCCGAGATCCGCAGCGTGGCCACGCTGGCCGGCCAGGCCCACGCCGAGCTGCGGGCCGTCATCGACGGCCTGGCCCCGCCCGACCTGGCCGCCGGCGGCCTGGCCGGGTCGCTGCGCAGCTACGCCCGGCTGGCCGGCACCAGCTACGGCGTGGCCGTCCGGGTGATCGCCGGCGACCTGCCCGGGCTTGGCGCCGAGCGGGAGGCGGCGGTGTACCGGGTCGCGCAGGAGGCGCTGCACAACGCCCTGCGCCACTCCGGCGCCGCCGAGGTCCGGATCAGCCTGACCGCGCGCCAGGGCCGGGTCATCCTGGAGGTGGCCGACGACGGCCGGGGCTTCGCGGCCAAGGCCCCGCCCGACGGCCTGGGCCTGCCGTCCATGCGCGAGCGGGCCGCCGCCATCGGCGGCAGCCTCACCATCCGATCCGCCCCCGGCCAGGGCACCACCGTCAAGCTGACCGTGTCCGCCACCGCGCCCAGCCGCTGTTCATGACTGTGCCGTCCAGGGGGGACGACCCCCCTATCCCCCCCGCGCCGCCTCTCGGCGGCAAAAGCGGGACTATCACCGTGCTCATCGCGGACGACCATCCGGTCGTCCGCCAGGGCCTCCAGGTGCTGCTGAGCGTGCACGACGACATCGAGGTCGCCGGGGAGGCGGCCGACGGGCCGGAGGCCGTCCGGCTGGCCGCCGAGCTCCAGCCCGACGTGCTGCTGCTCGACCTCAAGCTGCCGGGTCTGGACGGCGTGGGCGTGCTGCGCGAGCTGCGCGACCGCGGCGGCCGGGTCCGCTCCCTGGTGCTGACCAGCGCCGCCGACCACGCCCTGGTGGCGCTGGCCATGCAGGCCGGCGCGGCCGGCTTCCTGTACAAGGACGTCGACCCCGACGCGCTGGTCCGGGCGGTGCGCTCGGTCCACGACGGCCACACCCTGCTGGGCCCGGAGGCCGCCGGGCTGCTGGTCTCCGGCGGCCGCGCCGCCGCGGTGAGCGGCATCGACGCCCTCACCAGCCGGGAGCGCGAGGTGCTCGCACTGCTGGCCGACGGCCGGTCCAACCGCGAGATCGCCCGCCTGCTGCGGGTGTCGGAGAAGACGGTGAAGACGCACGTCAGCTCGGTGCTGGCCAAGCTCGGCGTGGCCGACCGCACCCAGGCCGCCCTGGTCGCCGTCCGCCACTCAGGCCGGTAACCGCGCCGGGCCGGGGATGCCGTAGGTTCGACCTTGGTGCGGACGGGAGCGCGAAGGGAGCACAGTGTCAGACGAGGTGCTGCGGCTGCGCGGGGTAGCCGTGAGCTATGAGAAGTCGATGCTGCTGCGCGATGTCAGCTGGACCGTCCACAGCGACGAGAGCTGGGTCGTCATCGGCCCGAACGGGGCGGGCAAGACCACCCTGCTCCAGGTAGCCGGCGGGACGCTGGCCCCGACGGCGGGCACCGTGGAGATCCTGGGCGAGGCGGTCGAGGACGCCGACCTGGCCGACCTCCAGACCAGGATCGGCTTCGCCAGCGTGGCGGTGGCCGACCGGGTGCCATCCTCGGAGAAGGTCATCGACCTGGTCCTGACGGCGTCCTACGGGATCATCGGCCGGGGCGCGGAGAGCTACGACTCGTTCGATCTGACCCGGGCGGTGGAACTGCTCGACGCGCTGGGCTGCGCGCACCTGATCCGGCGGCGGTTCGCCTCGCTGTCGGAGGGCGAGCGCAAGCGGGTCCAGATCGCCCGGGCGCTGATGGCCGACCCGGAGCTGCTGCTGCTGGACGAGCCCGCCGCCGGGCTGGACCTGGGTGGCCGGGAGGACCTGCTGCGCCGGATCAGCGCGCTGGCCACCGACTCGCGCGCGCCGGTGATGGTCATGGTCACCCACCACGTGGAAGAGGTGCCGGCCGGGTTCACCCACGCCATGCTGCTGCGCCGGGGCGCGGTGCTGGCGGCCGGGCCGGTGCACGAGGTCTTCACCGAGCGCAACCTGTCCCGCTGCTTCGGCCTGCCGCTGCGGATCTCCCGGCACGGCGGGCGCTGGTCGGCGACCGCGGTCGAGCTGCCCTGACTGTGGTTCGCGCCACAACGACGGCGCTGACCTCCCTAGTTATCGTGAGCCTGGCTTACGATCATGCTCATGCGAGGACCGTGTGGGCGTAGCTGAGGCATTTGCGATCTTTGTCGCCGGCGCGGCGGCGGGCACCGTCAACGCGGTCGTCGGCTCGGGATCGCTGATCACCTTCCCGACGCTGCTCGCGTTCGGCTTCCCGCCGGTGGTGGCCAACGTGTCCAACAACGTCGGGCTGGTGCCGGGCAACTTCAGCGGAGCCTGGGGCTACCGGCGCGAGCTGGCCGGGCAGCGGTCCCGGCTGCTGTGGCTGGGCATCTTCTCGGTGCTGGGCGCGGTGGCCGGCGCGGCGGCGCTGCTGGCCCTCCCGGCCGGGGCGTTCAAGCTGGTCGTGCCGGTGCTGATCCTGGCCTCCTGCGTGCTGGTGCTGCTCCAGCCCAGGCTCAGCGCCCGGATCGCCGCCCGCCGCAAGCGCGCGCGGGAGGAGGCCGGGGACTCCGACGGTGCCGCAAGCCGCCGGGGCGCGGACCATGCGGACGCACCGGGGCGGCCCGGTGCTGGCCGGCGGCGTGTTCGGCGCGGCCATCTACGGCGGCTACTTCGGCGCGGCCCAGGGCGTGCTGGTCATCGGCCTGCTGGGCACCTTCCTCGACGAGACCATGCAGCGCATCAACGGCGCCAAGAACGTGCTGGTCGGGACGGTCAACGGCTCGGCGGCCATCGTGTACATCATCTTCGCCCACGTGAACTGGCTGGTCGTGCTGCTGATCGCGGTGGGCTCGACCATCGGCGGCCTGCTCGGCGCGCGCATCGGCCGCAGGCTGCCGCCGCTGGCGCTGCGGATCTTCATCGTCGTGATCGGGCTGATCTCGTCCATCCGCCTGATCTTCTTCTAGGGCGTCAAGCTCCGCGCCGCGGGGCACAACTCTCCCATGAGGGGCGATCGAGTCGAGATCGTGATCGACGCCGGCGACGCGACCAAGACCTATGAGGTGGCGGCGACCAGGGCCGGGCGGCGGGTCGAGGTGGTGACCCGGCGCGGCCAGGTCGAGGTCAGTGAGCTGACCAGGGGCGGCACGCCGGTGCGCACGGCCCGCTTCATGGTCAGCCGGGTCATCGCGGTGGTCGAGCACCCGGCGCCGGGCCCGCACTCCGCCCCGCGGCCGCGCGCGGTGCCCCGCCAGTACCCGGCCAGCCAGCGCGCCGCGTCCCGCTCCTGAGCCAGTCCGCTCGGGCTGGTGCAATAGGGGCATGCAGCGACTGGAACAGCAGATGACCTTCGTGGCCGAGGCGGGACTGCTCAAGGGCGTGCTCCGGCAGACCATGCTGACCCGCCCCGCCCGGCGGGAGAACTCGGCCGAGCACTCCTGGCACCTGGCCGTCATGGCGCTGGCGCTGGCTGACTACGCGCCGCCGGGCACCGACCTGGCCAGGGTCACGGCCATGCTGCTGGTGCACGACCTGGTCGAGGTGGACGCGGGTGACCTGTTCGTCTACGCCAGCGCCGCCGACCAGGCCCGGCAGGAGGCCGCCGAGCGAGCCGCGGCGGACCGGATCTTCGGCCTGCTGCCGGCCGACCAGGGCGCCAGCGTGCGCGAGCTGTGGGACGAGTTCGAGGAGCGCCGCTCCCCGGAGGCCAGGTTCGCCCGGGCGCTGGACCGGCTCCAGCCCATGCTGGCCAACATCCAGGCGGACGGCGGGACCTGGCGCGAGCACGGCATCACCGCCGACCAGGTGCTGGCCAAGGTGGTCCTGATCGAGGACGGCTCGCCGGAGCTGGGCCGGTACGCGCGGGACCTCATCGAGCGGGCGGTCCGCGACGGAATCCTGAGCCCGCCCCGCCCGGTCAGTGGGTAGACAGCCAGCTCAGCCCGATGGAGGTGGCCACCAGCGCGACCAGGATCAGGAGGACCAGGAGCCACGACTGGTACCGGCGCAGCAGCCCGGCCAGCCAGCTGGCCGACCAGCGCTGGGCGGACCAGCGGCGGCGGGCCGGGCGCGGCGGGGCCTGGCCCGCCAGGTACAACGGCTCGCGCAGCTTCCTGGCCTGGCGTGACTCGCGCCTGCGCCCATCTGGTCGCAGCCGGGCTGGTCGCACCGCCCGGCGAGCCCGCTCGGCCGCGGACGGCTCGGCGAACCCGGCCGGGCCCGCCGCGCCTCCGGTCAGGGCGCGCAGCTGACGGTCGAACTCGTCGTCGCCTGGGCGCGACGGCCCTCCGGACTCGGTAGGCATGGCTCATTTTCACACGATGAGCCGTACTTACGGGCTATGTCCGGCGGCAGCGGGTCCGGTTACCCGAAAGGGTGCCCCCGGTTACAGGCAGCAACAGACGGCTGTCATCCTGTGCGTGGGGGACCCATCTGATGAAACCGGGGGGACCGGTCATCGGGTTCGCCCTGGCTGGGCAAAGGCCAAGTGCCCGCGCCCGGCCAGGGCGGACCACCGAGGGCTGTTAGTGATGCGGGGTGGGGGGAACATCCAGCGCCGGATTGCGGTCGAAGAATCCCCATGGCTTAAGCCAGAACGAGGTCCGGTCCACCGGCATCACCGGCCAGTCCTCGGGCCGGGTGATGTGGTGCAGCCCGAACACGTGCCAGAGCACCACGTCGGTGCCCTCGATCGGCCGGTCGGCCGCCGTCCAGGCCGGCAGCCCGGTGTCGGTGGCGCTCAGGTTGGGGAACTCACCGCAGGGCCAGCGTTCGTCGTCGCGCTGTGGCGTCACCCAGAGCTGGTGGCCGATGACCTCGGCCCGGCGCATCGGCAGCGCCGACGGGTCGAACATTGCCGGGAACGACCCGCCCGGCACCAGCTTGTAGGCCGTCGGGGCGCCTAGCCGGTTGCGGGCACTGGCGCTGGCGATCTTCCAGGTCCGCTGAGTCGCCCAGTCGCAGTCCTGCCGGCCCTCCAGCTCGGTGCGCAGCGGCGTCTCGCGGACGACCAGGTCCAGCCCGTGCGGGTTGGCCGGGCTGACCGGCAGCGCGGCCGAGCCGCACGCGAGCACGGTGTTGTCCGGGCCGTCGACGTCCAGGTCCAGCCGGGCCACGATGAAGTGCTGGTGGAACGGGGCGTAGGTGCGCTCGTCCACCACGGTCCCGGTGGGCGGCGGCTGGCCCGCGGGGAACGCCGAGGTGACCATCAGGCCGGTGGCGCGGACCTCGCACTCGATGCTGCCGTCCTGGTAGAAGCGCCAGTACACCAGGTACTCGTAGTTGGCCACGGTGGCGTGGCAGGAGATCACCAGCCGCCGGGCCCGGCGCACCTCCGCGCCGGTGTGCTCGTCCACGTGCTTCCACACGATGCCGTCGTCCTCTTCGTGCACGCAGATCGCGTTGGGGATGACCCGCGGCTCGCCGCGCGCGTCGGGCAGCACGGCGTCCAGGTAGGCGATCTCGCCCAGGCAGTCACAGCCCAGCTCGAGCGACGTGGTCATGTAGCCCAGGCCCCACTCGCCGATGTCGAACGCGGTCCGCCGGTAGTGGTCCGGCGTCGCATCCCGGTAGGGCACGACCATCTCCGCGAACGACAGCCGGTGGGCGACGGGTCGCACCCGGCCGCCGTCGCTGAACCCGACGGTGTGCAGGACCAGCCCCTCCCGGCCGTTGAAGCCGATCCGCAGCTGCCAGTTCTGCCAGCTGAGCAACCGGCCATGCGATTGAGAAACAAGGTCCGTCGGGCTGGCTCACCGTCAGCGCGGCGACCTCGCGCAGCGGCGCCCGGAGAAGCCGCGGGAGGTACTCGCCGTCAATCGCGGGCAGCCCGTCCGCGCCTTCGGCCTCGCGGGTGTCCTCGAGCTCCAGCAGCTCCATCCGGTTCAGGTCGACGACGGGGTGCAGGCCGGTGACGTGATGGGCGTAGGGGTTGCCGTCCGGGCTGGCCCGGTACCAGACGTCGGCCCAGCCGAGGCGCCGCCCGGCGTAGCGCTCGGGCACCAGTTCGGCGCCGTAGGCCCAGACGTCGGTCAGGGCCAGCGCGGGGTCGGTCAGCCCGCGCGCCGCCAGCGCGGCGATGACCTGGGGGTGGGCGCGGAGCATCTCGTCGCACTCGTGCCACTCGTCCGCGGTCATGTTGGGCTGCTGGCCGGGCAGGTGCTGCCAGGACGTGACAGCGGCGTCTTCGGTGCCCGGCCGCCCCGATAGCGCCACCGTGGCCCGGTAGGCCTGGCCGTCGGTGCGGTTCCAGCACACGGCGACCGCCGCCCGCGACACGGGCTGGCCGGCGGCGAAGGCGGCCAGCTCGTCCTTGCCCGGCTCGGCCAGGTCGATGGACGCGAACCGCCAGCCGGGGCCGGCCGCGTGCTCACGGCGGACGCAAGCGCCGACCCCGGCGATCTCCGCCGCGCTGAGCGGGTCAAGCGGGTGCGGTCCGGCGGCGCGGTCTGTAGGCATAGCCAACTCCTTACGTGTCAGGCGTCGCCGCGCAAGCGGATCACCTGGTCCCGGAAGACCTGCTCCATGCGGCCGTAGAAGTCCACGATCAGCCGCAGCTCGTCGTCGGTGTAGTCGGCCACCACCTGCTCCTGCCAGTCCCGGACCATCGGCAGGAACAGCGGGGCCACGTTGGCCAGGGCCTTGTCCAGCTCGAGGTGCACGACCACGCGGCGGCGGTCCTTGCTGTCCCGCTCCCGGCGCACGTAGCCGGCCTCTTCCAGCCGGTCGAGCACGCCGGTGATGGAGGCGGTGGTCAGGCCGGTCGCCCTGGCCAGGTCCCCGGCCGTCATCTGCCCGCTGAAGCTGAGGATGTTCAGGCAGTTCAGGTCGGTGGCGTTGATGCCGATGCGGTCGGCGGCGAACTGCCCGACCAGCTGCATGAGCGAGCCGGTCTTGCGGACGGCGGCGGCGAACTCGATCGCCAGCTGAGCCCGTTCGGGCGAGCCGTCCGCGAACGGCTCGGCCCAGGGGACCTCCCAGGGATGTTCCGGCATGCTTCACCTTCCCGCTATCATCCAGGAGTTATCTAGCTAGCCTAGACAATAGTTATCCAAGATGCTAGTTTCGCTTCTGAAGTTGTTGTCCCGAGAGCGGAGACCTGCGATGAACTCCGATCCTCAGATCCTGGCACCCGCGACTCCTCCGGCGGACGCGAGCGTCCCGCCGGACCCGCGGCGCTGGCTGACCCTGAGCATCTTGCTACTGGCCGCGTTCATGAACCTGCTCGACATCTCGATCGTCAATATCGCCATCCCCTCCATCCAGGCCAACCTGCACGCCACCTACGCGGACGTGCAGTGGGCGCTGGCCGGCTACACGCTGGCCTACGCGGTGGTGCTGATCACCGGCGGGCGCCTGGGCGACGCCTACGGCCGCAAGCGGCTGTTCCTGATCGGCGTGACCGGCTTCACGATCATGTCAGCGCTGTGCGGGGCGGCCCAGACGCCCGGCATGCTGATCGCCTGCCGGGTGATCCAGGGCGCCATGGGCGCCATCATGATCCCGCAGGTGCTGGCGGTGATCCAGGTGATCTTCCCGCCCGGTGAGCGGATCAAGGCGCTGGCCGCCTTCGGCGTGACCGCGGGCCTGGGCACGGTCAGCGGCCCGCTGCTGGGCGGCCTGCTCACCCAGCACAACCTGCTGGGCCTGCACTGGCGGCCGATCTTCCTGATCAACGTGCCGATCGGGATCATCGCCGTGGCCGTGTCGGCGGTGCTGGTCCGCGAGTCGCGGGCGCCGCGGCCGCCGCGGCTGGACCCGGGCGGCGTGGCGCTGATCACGGCGGCCCTGCTGCTCCTGCTCTACCCGCTGGTGCAGGGCCGCCAGCTGGGCTGGCCGGCCTGGACGTTCGTGGCCATGGCCGCCTCGGTGCCGGCGTTCGCGCTGTTCGTCTGGTACGAGCGGGCCAAGCTGCGCCGTGGTGGCTCGCCGCTGGTCGAGCTGGGGCTGTTCGCGCGGCGCTCGTTCAGCATCGGCATCGCCATCGCGGTGACGTTCTTCCTGGGCGTGACCTCGTTCGCGCTGATCCTGACCCTGTTCCTCCAGGTCGGCCTGAGCTTCACGCCGGTGCACGCGGGCCTGACCTTCCTGCCGTTCTCCGGCGGCGTGCTGATCGCCTCGGGTGCGGCGGCCCGGCTGGCGCCGAAGTTCGGCCGCGGGGTGACCATGACCGGCGCGCTGGTGATGTCCGCGGGCATGGCCGGCCTGATCGCGACCGTCTCGCACTACGGCGCGGCCGTGACCACCTGGGACATGGTGCCCGCGCTGGTCGCGGCGGGCCTGGGCATGGGCGCGGTGATCGCGCCGCTGGCCGACATCCTGCTGGCCGGGGTGGACCACCAGCACGCCGGGTCGGCGTCGGGCCTGTTCAACACGAGCCTGCAGCTCGGGCGCGTCGGTCGGCGTCGCGGTGATCGGCGTGATCTTCTTCGGGCTGCTGGGCAGCCAGTCCGGGCCGGCCGCCACGGCGGTCGCCCCGCAGCTGCGCTCCGGGCTGGCCGCCGTGGGAGCGCCGGCCGCGGCGGTGGGGCACGTCGAGGGCCAGTTCCGGGTCTGCCTGCACGACCGCCTGGTCGCGTCCGACCCGACGGTGACGCCGGCGTCCTGCCGGCCGACCGGCGCCGCCCGGCTGCTGCCGCCGGCCGCTGACCAGGTGCTGGCCCGCAGCGGCCAGGCCGCCGTGCGGCACGACTTCGTGCAGACCCTGGAGCGCACGCTCTGGTACCAGGTCGGCGTGTTCTTCCTGGCCTTCCTGCTGATGCTGGCGCTGCCCAGGGGCGCGGGCCGGCGCACCGAGCCCGCCCCGGCGGTGGCGGGCGAGCTGGTCCCGGCGACGGTCCCGGGGACGGTCCCGGCGACGGAGAGGAGCTGACGATGAAGATCGCACTACTAGGCGGCAGCGGCCGGATCGGCGGGCACCTGCTGAGCTGGGCGCTGGAGAGCGGCCACGATGTGCGGGCCCTGGCCCGTGACCCGCGGGCCCTGGCCGCGGTCCGGCAGCCGGTCGCGGCGGGCGCCGGCCCGGGCACCGGGTCGCTGATCGCGACGGCGGGGGACGCGCTGGACGCCTCGGCCGTGGCCGAGGTGATCCGCGGCAGCGACGCCGTGCTGTCCGCGCTCGGGCCGCGCGGCGCCAAGTCGCCGGACCTGCTCGCGGGCGCGGCGCGGAACATCACCGCGGGCATGGCCCGGGCCGGGGTCAAGCGGCTGATCTGCGTCTCGGCGGCCGGCGCCTTCATCCAGGGCGACCCGGACACCGGCGCGCTGACGAAGGCCATCCTGCCGCGCATCTTCGCCCGGCCGTTCGCCGACACTCGGCAGATGGAGTCCGTGATCCGGGCCAGCGACCTGGACTGGACGCTGGTCCGGGCCACCCGGCTGGTGAACACGCCGGGCACCGGGCGGTACCGGGTCCGCCCGGACTACCCGCCGCCGCGGGGGCGGAAGATAGCCCGCGCGGACGTGGCCGACTTCATCGAGCGCGCGCTGCTGGACGGCGACTGGGTGCACGCCGCGCCGTCGCTGGGCTACTAGTCGCTCCGCTGCGTGGCGATCAAGTTGCGGTACCAGGAGAAGGACGCCCTGGGCGTCCGGGCCTGGGTCGCGAAGTCGACGTGCACCAGGCCGAAGCGCTGGTCGTAGCCCTCGCTCCACTCGAAGTTGTCCATCAGCGACCAGGTCAGGTAGCCGCGCACGTCCACGCCGGCCGTGATCGCGTCGGCCAGGGCGCGCAGGTGCCCGTCCAGGTAGCGGATCCGGGGCTGATCGTCCAGCGTCCCGTCCGCGGCCAGCTCGTCGGTCGCCGAGCAGCCGTTCTCGGTGATGTAGATGGGCGGCAGCGCGTCGCCGTAGCGGCCGGCCAGCTGGGTGAGCAGCTCGGTCAGCCCGGCCGGGACCACCGGCCACCCGAACGCGGTAACCGGGTAGCCCGGGATCGGCTCCAGCTGGAACGGGAGGGGCGAGTCCGGCAGCGCTGACACCCGGGTCGGGTTGTAGTAGTTGATGCCGAGGGCGTCGAGCGGGGCGTCCATCGGGGCGGCGATCACGGCCAGGTCGCCGTCCCGCACGCAGTCCAGCCCGGCCTCGCCCACCCCGAACGCGCTCAGGTCGGGGTAGCGGCCGAGCAGCAGCGGGTCAGTGAACATGCGGTTGTGCAGCGTGTCGTAGGCGGCCGCCGCGGCCAGGTCGGCCGGGCGGTCCGAAGCGGGCCAGACGGGGGAGCAGTTGTTCGCGATGGCCACCTGGCGCGCGCCCGCCGCCCGCAGCGCCTGGGCCGCGAGCCCGTGGCCGAGCAGCTGGTGGTGGGCGGTGGGCAGGGCGTCGAGCATCAGCGCCTGGCCCGGCGCGTGGATGCCGAGCGCGTAGCCGAAGGCGGTTACGACGAACGGCTCGTTCAGCGTGATCCACAGCGGGATACGGTCGGCCAGTCGCTGTGCGGCCAGGCCCGCGTAATCGGCGAACCGGGCCGCCGTGTCACGCGACAGCCAGCCGCCGGCGTCCTCCAGCGGCTGCGGCAGGTCCCAGTGGTAGAGCGTGGGCATCGGCGTGATGCCCCGGGCCAGCAGCTCGTCGGTGAGGCGATCGTAGAAGTCCAGGCCGGGGCCGTTGGCGTCGCCGGTGCCGGCGGGCTGGATCCGGGGCCAGGCGATCGAGAACCGGTAGGCATCGATGCCCAGCTCGGCCATGAGCGCGACGTCCTTCGGCCAGCGGTGGTAGTGGTCGCAGGCTACGTCGCCGGTGTCACCGTTCTTGATCACGCCGGGCTGGCGGCAGAAGGTGTCCCAGATGGAGTCGCGGCGGCCGTCTTCGGCCACCGCTCCCTCGATCTGGTATGCCGCGGTGGCGACCCCCCAGCGGAACCCGTCCGGGAAGCGCGGCATGGCCAGGCCTGTCAGCCCGTCTGTCACCCCGCGATGGTAGCCCGGCTACTCGGCCCGCAGGCTGGCCGGGGCGCGGCAGATTGCGCGGCTGCTGCACGAGGGCCGGGACGGCCGGGAGCGCGGGGGAGACGACCACCATGCGTTACGAAAGCTCGGTAACCTCGCTGTCGTGGATCCCGTCGAGTACGCGGTCGGGCTGGGCGCGCGAGCCGGGGCGGCGGGTGGCGGGTGAGGCAGCCGGACGCGGTGGTGGTCGGGTCCGGCCCCAACGGGCTGGCCGCCGCGCTGACCCTGGCCAGGGCCGGGCTGGCGGTGGACGTCATCGAGGGCGCGCCCACCGCGGGCGGCGGCTGCCGCACCAGCGCGCTGACCCTGCCGGGTTACGCCCACGACGTCTGCTCCGCGGTGCACCCGCTGGCCGCGGCGTCCCCGTTCTTCCAGAGCCTTGATCTGAGCGGGCGCGGGGCCCGGCTGGTGGCGCCGCCGGTCGCCTTCGCCCATCCCCTGGACGGCGGCCGGGCGGCCGCCGTCAGCGGGTCGGTGGCCGACACGGCGGCCTCGCTCGGCGCGGACGCCCGCGCCTACACGCGGCTGATGGGGCCGCTGGTCCGCGACGCGGGGCCGCTGACGGAGCAGTTCCTGGCCCCGCTGCGGCGGGTTCCCCGACGCCCCGTGGCGGCCGGCCGGTTCGCCGCCGAGGGCGTGCTGCCCGCGACGCTGCTGGCCCGGCGGCTGCGCACCGAGGAGGGCCGGGCCCTGCTGGCCGGGCTGGCCGGGCACTCGATGCTGCCGCTGACCGCCCCGGTGACCGGCGGGTTCGGGCTGCTGCTCGGGCTGCTGGCCCACACCACCGGCTGGCCGGTGGTGACGGGCGGCAGCGCCCGGCTGACCGAGGCGATGATCGCGGAGCTGACCGAGCTGGGCGGCCGGGTGGAGACCGGCCGGTGGGTGCACCGGGTCGAGGAGCTGCCGCGGGCTCGTGTGGTGCTGCTGGACGTCACGCCCCGCCAGCTGGCTCAGCTGGCCGCCCGGCAGCTGCCCGCGGGCTACCTGCGGGCGCTGCGCCGGTTCCGGTACGGGCCGGGGGTGTGCAAGGTCGACTGGGCCCTGGCCGGGCCGGTGCCGTGGGCCGCGCCGGCCTGCCGGGAGACGGTGACCGTGCACCTGGGCGGCACGCTGGCCGAGGTGGCGGCGAGCGAGGCCGAGGTCGCGGCGGGCCGGCACCCGGAGCGGCCGTACTGCCTGGTGGCCCAGCCCGGGGTGGCCGATCCCGGCCGGGCGCCCGCGGGCGGGCACGTGCTGTGGGGGTACTGCCATGTGCCGTCCGGGTCCACGGTCGACATGTCCGCGCGGATCGAGGCTCAGATCGAGCGCTTCGCGCCCGGCTTCCGCGACCTGGTGCTGGCCCGGTCGGTGCGGACGGCCGCGGACCTGGCCGCCTACGACCCGAACTACGTGGGCGGCGACATCAACGGCGGGGCCGGCACGCTGACCCAGACGCTGCTGCGCCCGGTGCCGCGGTGGAACCCCTACCGCACGCCCGCCCGCGGCCTGTACCTGTGCTCGGCCTCCACCCCGCCGGGCGGCGGGGTGCACGGCATGTGCGGCTACTGGGCGGCCCGCACCGCCCTGCGCGACCTCGGCCGGGCCTAGCCGGGCGGGGCCTAGCCCGCCGCGGCGCCCTCGGCCATGGCCGTGTCGACCTCGCCGCGCCGGGCGGCCAGCTCGGCCGCGTACTTCTGCTCGTCCACCTGCTCGGCGATCTCCTCGTCGTTGCGCATCAGGTCGTCAAGGTTGGCCTCGGCGGCGTCGATGACGCCCAGCTCGGTGTAGGCGCGCTGGATCTTCGGCCCCCACAGGCCGATGTCCTTGACGCACGGCACGATCCGGGAGAACAGCAGCGTGCGGAACGCCTGCTGGACGGGGGAGCGCTCGGTGAACTCGACGCACTCCTGCACGTCGAAGCCCATCCGCTCCCAGACCTCCCTGGCGATGAACCGGTCGCGCATCAGGTAGCAGCCCTCGACCACGAACTCCTCGCGGTCGGCCAGCTCGGCCGAGGTCAGCTCCTTGTAGTAGTCGCGCAGCGCCAGGCGGCCGAAGGCCACGTGCCGCGCCTCGTCCTGCATGACGTAGGCCAGCAGCTGGGTCACCAGCGGGTTGTTGGACATGTCGCGGTGCACCCCGAACGCGGCCAGGGCCAGGCCCTCGATCAGCACCTGCATGCCCAGGTAGGGCATGTCCCAGCGGGAGTCGGACAGCGCGTCGGACAGCAACTGGGCCAGGTCCGGGTTGACCGGGTAGTACAGGCCGATCTTCTCCCGCATGAACCTGGCGTACAGCTCCACGTGCCGGGCCTCGTCCATGGCCTGGGTGGCGGCGTAGAACTTGGAGTCCATGTCCGGCACCGACTCCACGATCCGGGCCGCCACGGTCAGCGCGCCCTGCTCGCCGTGCAGGAACTGGCTGAACAGCCAGGCCGACAGGTGGTGGCTGAGCTCGTCGCGCTCGGACTGGGACAGCAGGTCCCATTGCCGGGAGCCGTAGATCGGGCAGAACTCGTCGCTCTGCTCCATGACGTTGCTGGGATTGACCGGGAGACTCCAGTCGATCCGCTTGGCCGCGTCCCACTGCTTGTCCTTGCCGCGCTGGTAGAGGTCGAGCAGGCGGCTGCGGCCGTCGTCGTACTCCCAGCTGAAGCGGGTCGCCCCGGCGGCGGGCACGTCCCAGGTTCCGGGCGGGACCGGCGTTGTGTAGTGATCGTAGGTGGCCACGACACCTCCCCAGGCGGTTAACACCCTTCACGCTACTCGCCAGTAGCCTGCCGCACCAGAGATGTGTGCGGTGACCGGCCCGGCGGTTAGGTGTCCTGGCCGTCGGGGCCCTTGCGGCCGCGGCCGCGCTTGGGCTTACCGCCCGAGTCGTCCGCGTGGGCGAGCAGCTCGTAGGCCGGGTTGATCATGATCGGCTGACCGTCCCTGATCCCGACCTGGCCGCGCAGCCGGACCTTGGTGCCGGGGCGGAGGCCGGGGATGTTGGAGCGGCCGTAGAACAGCGCGGTCAGCTCGCCGGTCGAGTCCGCGACGTCGCAGGCGAGCACGGTGCTGTGCTCGACCGGGCGGATCTCCACCGCGTGCACCCGGCCCTGCACCACGGCCCTGGCCGGCTTGGTCAGCGATCCGATCGGGCTCACGCCCTCGGGCGGCGCCGGCCGGTCGTAGTCGGTGCCGTCAGAGGCCAGCGGTCCTGGCTCACCAGCGGCCTCGGCGGCCCCCGCCCGAGCCGACTCCCGAATGGGACTGCCCGGCCTCGCGTCGCCCGCGCCCGCGCCGTCCTCGGTCGTCACGGGCCCGGTGGGCGCCGCCGCCTGGTCACCGCTGGTCTCGTCGTCGCCTGCCTCGTCGCCCGCTGGCTGACCGACGCCGGGCTTGCCATCTCCCGGGCTGACACCCTCAGGCCTCATGGGCACCGGCTTCGTCGGAGCAGGCTTGACGCTCGCTGGCTTCGTGCCCGTCGGCTCGCCGCCTGCCGCGGCGATGCCGGTGCCCGCGGCGGCCGGGGCCTGGTCCGCCGCCTGGTCCGCCGCCTGACCCGCCGCCGTCGCAGCGGCCGCGCGGCGGGTGCCGTCGGTGTGGCGGGCGGCCAGGCTCTCGACCCGGCTCCGGACGTCGAACGGCACGATCGTGGCCACCGCGTACGGAATCCGGCTGATCACCCCGGCCATCTTGTCCGCGGTCCGGTCGTGCAGCAGTCGACTGACCACGGGCGTATAGCTTCGTCGAGGCAAGATCGCGGTGACGCCGACACCGGGCAGTGTCGCCTCCGCATTGACCAGTGCGGCGGCGCACGCGGCGATCCGGCGGTCCGGGCAGTCCACGAAATCGAGCGCGATGCCGGTGTTAGCCCTGACCCAGTCCTGGCGCAGCTTGTCGGCCTGCACATTGTCGATCACGAAGTGGACCGCCACCAGCGTGGTCGGCCGCAGGCTACGCGCATACCGCAGGGCGGCGATTGTGGCCAGGTCGAAGTCGTCCACGAATACGAATACCGTCCGCCGCGCGTAGGTCACCGGCTCGGGCGGCGCCGCCTTCTTGCGACGGCTCTCGATATTCTCCAGCACCCTGGCTTCCAGCCGGTACTGCCGGTTCAGCCGGATGAACGCGTACACCCCGATCGGGAACACCACTACTACGAGCCAAGCGCCCTCGGTGAACTTCACCAGCGCGAAGACCACCGACGACAAGCGCCGTATACACCCCGCCGACCAGGCTTATCACGAGTCGGTGGCGCCAGCCGGGCGCCTTGTGCGTCGTCCAGAACCTGGCCATGCCGAACCCGGCCATGGTGAAGCCGGTGAACACGCCGATTGCGTAGAACGGGACGAGATTGTTGGTGTTGGCGCCCACGGCGAGCAGCAGGGCCAGCGCCAGCACGGTCAGCACGATGATGCCGTTAGAGAACACCAGCCGGTGGCCGCGCTTGTTTAGCCAGCGCGGCAGGAACGAGTCCTCGGCCACGAAGCTGGCCAGGAACGGGAAGCCGCTGAAGCTCGTGTTGCCGCCGGTGAACAGGATGGCGGCCGCGCCGACCTGGAGGAGATAGAACAAGACGTTGCCCGAACAACGTATGGCCGAAGATGAGCCTGGCTTCCTGGGAGAGCACCGTCGGCACGCCGCTGATGTACGGAACCGCATGGGTGACGTGCGCCAGCCAGGAGATGCCGGCGATCAGGGATGCGACGATACAGCCCTGGATCACCAGCAATTGCCGGGCATGGACGCCCCTCCGGCGGGCGGAGCGCGCTGACCGCGTTGGAGACCGCCTCGATCCCGGTCAGGGAGGAGCCGCCATTGGCGAACGCGCGCCCCAGGATGTAAATCGGCCTCGAAGGCGAACACGCCGCTCATGTGATGAGTGACCGGGACAGTCCCGGAGTGCCACGTGACGTGCGACAGTCCACCGCCGAACGCCTCGCGGGCCAGGCCGACGATGATCATCAGGCCCACCGACCCCGCGAACAGATAGGTGGGCAGTGCGAACGTCTTGCCGTTCTCCCGGACACCGCGCAGGTTGACATAGCACATGATCAGGGTGGCCGCGACCGCGATGATCAGCAGGGTCGTCGTGTCGCCCAGGGGCCTGGCCAGGACCGGGAAGGTCGACAGAATGGCCTGGCTGCCCGCTGCGGTCTGCACCGCCACGGTCACGACGTAGTCGACCATCAGCGCCACGGCCGCCACCTGGGCGATCCGGGGCCCGAAGTTCTCCCTGGCCACCACGTACGAGCCGCCCGCCCGGGTGTAGACCGACACCACCTCGCGGTACAACAGCACGACCAGCGCGATGCCGACCAGGATGACGCCCGTCATCGGCAGCAGCAGCGTGAACGCGGTTAGCCCGAAAAACGGCAGCAGCTCGTGCAGGATCAGCTCGGAACCGTAGTTGGCCGATGAGATCCCGTCAGATGACAGCACGCCCAGCGCGAGCGGATTGGACAGCCGCTCTTCGGCCAGCTGCTCGTTGATCAGCGGCTTGCCGAGCAGTCTTCGCTTGAGCGCGTAGCCGACGCCCTCGGCCACGTCAGTAGGCCGGACGAGCGAGCCGGCCGCTCTGCGCATGGCCACGCGGGCCCTCCTCAACACAACTCCGCTTCAAGCCAACTCCGCTGACGTGGACTTCATACCACTAACAACTGGCCAGGCAGCAGACCGGCACTCGGCCTGCCCCAGCTCAGCGGCCGTGGCAAGGTGATCAGGGTATGAGAACTAAGGCACCGGTTGTCCCGGCCAGGAGGCTCCTCCTATGAGTACGACACCGGCCGCCCCGGCTCCGCGGGCCGGAAGTCCGGCCAGGCTGCACCTATCCGGCCTGCTCAGGCGCCCGATCACCGACCGCGGCGGCGAGTCCATCGGGCGGCTGTCCGACGTGATCGTGCGGCTGCGCGGTGCCGATGACCCGGTGGTGACCGGGCTGGTCGCGACCGTCGGCGGGCGGGCCGTGTTCGTGCCGATTGATCAGGTGGCCAGCCTCGGGGCCCGCGAGCCCGGCGCGCCAGGACAGGCGGACGGCGGGCTGCGGCTCACCAGCGCCAAGCTCGACCTGCGCCGGTTCGAGCGCCGGGACGGCGAGGTGCTGCTGCGGGCCGACGTGCTCGGGCACCGGCTCATCGACGTGGAGAGCGCGCTCCTGATCCGGGCTGGCGACCTGGAGCTGGCCTGGCGGGCCGGCGACTGGGTGGTGTCCGGGGTGGACAGCCACCGGCGCGGCCGGCGGCTGCCCTGGAGCCTCGCGGCGGGCGGTGACGAGCGGGCGCCGGCGTTCCGGGAGTGGGCCAAGTTCGAGCCGCTGATCGGTCACACCGGCAGCGCGCTGCTGCGCGGGCCGTTCGGGCGCATCCGCAGGCTCAAGCCGGCCCAGATCGCCGACCTGCTGGAAGACGCGTCCAAGGACGAGGAGACCGAGATACTCGGCCAGGTGCACGCCGACCCCGAGCTGGAGGCCGACGTCTTCGAGGAACTCGACGAGGACCTGGCCACCCGGCTGCTCGGGGCGCGGACGGACCGTGAGATCGCCGGGGTGCTGGCCCGGATGCGGGCCGACGACGCGGCCGACGCCATCGCCGAGCTGCCGCAGCGGCGCCGCCAGCCCGTGCTCGACCTGCTCCCGCCGGGGCCGCGGGCCAAGGTGCTCACGCTCATGGGCTACAACCCGACCAGCGCGGGCGGGCTGATGGGCATGGACTTCGTGGCGCTGCCCGCCGACTCCAGCGTGGCGGCGGCCATCGAGGCGGTGGCGGCCGCGACCACCCTCCAGCCCGAGGCGCTGACCAGCGTGCACGCCCTGGACGCGCGCGGCCGGCTGGCCGGGGTGAGCAAGCTGGTCGGCCTGCTTCAGGCCGACCGGGCCGCCTCGCTGGCCGCGGTGTGCGACGACGATCCGGTCCGGGTGGGCGCGGACGCCGACGTGGTGGACGTGGCCGTGCTGATGAGCGACTACAACCTCATCACCGTCCCCGTCGTCGACGAGCGGCGGATGATGATCGGCGTGATCACCGTGGACGACGTGCTCGAGGTCACGCTGCCCGAGGACTGGCGCCGCCGGGAGGCCGCGCAGCCGCCCGACGCCCACCGCGGCGAGTCGGAGTGACCGGCCCATAGTGGGTGACCTGCTGACTTAACGCCCGGGGAATACACGCCGGCGCCGGTCAGCTTGACACTAACGGACCGGACGGGCATCCTCGGAGAGGTTTTACAGCTAAGGACACCTCGTTCGGTGAGGCGTCTTCATGGACACAGGCCACTGATCCCACCCGTCGAGAGACGCTCCGGATCAGGACACCTCTCCCCGGCTTAAGGGGTGAGGCCAGGTGGCTGCAGCTGGCGGTGACCCGCCAGCTGCTACGCCGTGAAGTGCCAAAGCTCTTACGAGAGAGGTGCCTGATGGCCCGGCATGGGCCTGGGTTGCCTCTTGGGGTGTGTCGAGCACGCGGGTGTGCTGTGCGCGGAGCGCGCGGTGCGGCCCTGCCCGCTGGCGCTGCGGTGCCGCGACTGGAGGGAGGCGAGCAATGGACCACGATAGTCCGGGCCGAAAATCGGCCCATTTTGCCGCTAACCCTGCCTGCTGCGGGCACGCGCAGGTGCCATAACGGCACCGCCCCGCTATCCCCGACTCTTGAGCCGATGACGGCTGAAGCATAACCATGCGCGTGCCCCCCGATCCCGCCTGAACTCAGGCGGCGAAAGGGGTGTTGTTCATGTCCTCCGCGACGCACGACCTGCACGGAGCCGCCCTGAACCGCGGGGCGGCGCTGGACTCAGCCCACGTCGGCGACATCCGGGGCGCTCTCGGCACCATCTCGCTGGACGACCTGGCGCCGCGCCGGTCGATGCCGGCCAAGCTCAAGACCCTGCTGGCCATCGTCGGCCCCGGCCTCATCGTGATGGTCGGCGACAACGACGCGGGCGCGTTCTCCACCTACGGCCAGGCCGGCCAGAACTACGGCACCAAGCTGCTGTGGACGTTCCTGCTGCTGATCCCGGTGCTGTACATCAACCAGGAGATGGTGCTGCGCCTGGGTGCGGTGACCGGCGTGGGCCACGCCAAGCTGATCCTGGAGCGCTTCGGCCGGTTCTGGGGCGCATTCAGCGTGATCGATTTGTTCATCCTCAACGCGCTAACCATCGTGACCGAGTTCATCGGGATCACGCTGGCCGCCGGCTATCTCGGGGTGCCCAAGGTCATCGCGGTGGGCCTGGCGGCGCTGGTCATCGTGGCGTCAGCCATGACGGGCAGCTTCCGGCGGTTCGAGCGAATCGCCATGATCTTCTGTGTCGGGTCGCTGCTGCTGGTTCCGGTCTACGTGCTGGCCCACCCCGGCACCAGCCAGATGGCCAGTGGCTTCTTCATCCCGTCGATGCCGGGCGGCAGCGGTCAGCTGGCCACGGTGATGCTGCTGATCATCGGGATCGTGGGCACCACGGTGGCGCCCTGGCAGCTGTTCTTCCAGCAGTCCTACGTGATCGACAAGCGGATCACGCCGCGGTTCATCCGATACGAGAAGGTCGATCTGGTCATCGGCATCGGCATCGTGGTGATCGGCGGCGCGGCCCTGATGGGCGCGACGGCGGCAGCGTTCTCCGGCACGGCGGCGGCCGGGCACTACACCGACGCGGCCGGGCTGGCGGCCGGGCTGACCGCCTACGCGGGCAAGGCGGCGGGCGCGCTGTTCGCCGTCGCGCTGCTCGACGCGTCCATGATCGGCGCCTTCGCGGTGTCGCTGTCCACCGCCTACGCGCTGGGCGACGTGCTCGGCCTGAAGCACTCGCTGCACCGGGGCGCCCGGCAGGCCAAGGGCTTTTACGTGATGTACGCGGCCCTGATCGGCCTGGCCGCCGCGATCGTGCTCATTCCCGGCTCGCCGCTCGGCCTGCTCACCGAGGGCGTACAGGTGCTGGCGGGGGTGCTGCTGCCCAGCGCCACGGTGTTCCTGCTGCTGCTGTGCAACGACAAGGCGGTGCTCGGCCCGTGGGTGAACGGCCGGCGGACCAACGCCTTCGCCGGGGGCGTCATCGCGCTGCTGATCACGCTGTCGCTGGTCCTTACCGCGTCGGTGGCGTTCCCGCACATCACGGCGAGCCAGATCATCACGATCCTGTTCGCCTGCGCGGCCGCGACGCTGCTGGGCGCGGCGGGGATCCTGGCCCGCGGCCAGCTCCGGCGCCGCGGGCAGCCGGCTCCGACGTCAGCGGACGCGGTGATGGACAAGGCGGAACGGGAGCGCTGGCGGATGCCGCCGCTGGCCACGCTCACCGTGCCGCCGATCTCCGTGGGCCGCAAGCTGAGCCTGCTGGGCATGTGGGGCTACCTGATGATCGCCATGGGCGTCGTCGTGCTGAGGATCGTCGAGCTGGCCGTGGCTCACTGACGGGCTGACCAGTCCTCTTCGGTCCAGAACGGGCGGAGCTCGAGCTTGCCGCCGTTGGCCTGCGGGTGCCGCGCGGCGATCGCGATGGCCTCGTCAAGGCTGTCGCAGTCGAGGATGTCGAAGCCGGCGATCCACTCCTTCGTCTCGCTGAAGGGCCCGTCGGTGACGAGCACTTCTCCATGGCGCAGGCTGACCGTGACGGCCTCGCGGGGCGGGCGCAGCGCGTCCCCGGTGATGCGCTGGCCCCGGCCATCGACTTCGGCTAGCCACTGGTCGATGGTCAGGTCGTCCGGTGAGGGCTCGGCGTGAAGGGCGGGATCGACGACGACGAACATCATGTACTTCACGGCTGGTTCTCCTGCCTGCTGGTTCTACCGTCTTGATGCCTGACGAAGGTACGACGATCGGAGAACCGCCCGATGGACGAACGGCGGAGCCGGGACCCGGTCAGGCTGCTGGTCAGGCTGCTGGGGGCGGCGCGGCCGGGCTCTTCACCCGGACCGCTCCGGTGACCAGCCATCGTGAGCTGCGCGCCCGCAGGGTCAGGGTGGCCAGCCGGGCCAGCATCCAGACGGAGAATGCCAGCCAGAGCGCGATCAGGCCGCCGTGGCTGGCCACCACCGCCGCCGCGGCCACCGCGAAGATGGCCAGGTTCACCAGGCCGGTCACGGCCAGGTAGTCCTGGTCGCCGGCGCCGATGAGCACGCCGTCCAGCACGAACACCACGCCGGCGGCCGGCTGCTGGACGGCCACGATGATCAGCACCGCCAGCAGCAGGTCGCGGACATGGGGCGCGACGGCGAACAGGCCGGGCAGCCAGGGCCGTGCGATCAGCACCACCAGCCCGAAGATGATGCCGTAGACGGCCCCCCAGGTGATCATCCTGTTGGTCGCGGCCCGGGCGCCGGCGGCGTCGCCGGCGCCGAGGTAGCGGCCGGTGATGGCCTGCCCGGCGATGGCGATGGCGTCAAGCGCGAACGCGAGCAGGCCCCAGATCCGGAAGGCGACCTGATGCGCGGCGATGGCCGCGTTGCCCTGGCGGGCGGCGATGGCGGTGGTGATGATCAGCGCGGCCTGCAGGGCGATCGTCCGCACGACCAGCGACGCCGCGGCGGAGGCGGCGGCGCGCAGGCCGGCCCGGTCGGGCGCGAAGCTCACCCCGGCGCGGCGGGCGCCGCGGCCGACGACGACCAGGTAGACGGCGGCCGCGGCGGTCTGGGCGACGGCGGTGCCCCAGGCCGAGCCGGCGATGCCCCAGCGCAGGCCGAGGACCAGGGTGGCGTTCAGGATGACGTTCACGATGTTGGCCGCCACGGCGACCAGCAGCGGCGTCTTGGTGTCCTGCAACCCGCGCAGCACGCCGGTCCCGGCCAGGACCGCGAGCATGGCCGGCGCGCCCAGCAGGCTGATTCGCAGGTAAATGGTGGCCTGCGCGGTGACGCCGGCCGAGCCGCCGAAGGCGCCGACGATGGCCGGGGCGAGAGGCCAGCCCACGGCCAGCACGACCGCGCCGATCATCGCGGCCAGCCAGAGCCCGTCGATGCCCTGCCGGATTGCCGCCTGGGTATTGCCCGCGCCGAGCTGCCGGGCGACCGCGGCGGTGGTCCCGTAGGCCAGGAAGATCGAGATGCCGACGAGCGTGGTGAGCGCCTGGCTGGCCACGCCCAGGCCGCCGAGGGGCACGGTGCCGATCCGGCCGACGATGGCCGAGTCGGCGAGCAGGAACAACGGCTCGGCCACCAGGGCCCCGAACGCCGGGACAGCCAGCCGCAGGATCTCGCCGTCCTGCGGGCTGCGCACGGCCGCGATCAGGCGGCGCATCGCGGGGCTAGCGGCCATCGGGCTGCCTAGCGGCCATGGGGCTGCCTAGCGGCCATGGGTCCGCGGAAGACGATTCGCCGATGGCCGAAGTTTGTTACAGTACATTCCCATGAACACGCCACTACAATATCTCCCGGTCGGCCGCAGCGCCAGGGAAATTGCGGCCAGCGTGGAGTCGGCGGTGCGGCACGGCGACCTGTCTCCCGGTGACCAGCTGCCCGCGGTCCGGCGGGTGGCGGACGAGCTCGGCATCAGCCCGTCGACGGTGGCGGCCGCCTACCGTGAGCTGCACCGGCGCGGGATCGTCGCCGGCGTGGGCCGGGGCGGCACGCGGGTGCGCAGCCGGCCGCCAGTGCGCACGCGGCTGGCGCTCACGGCGCCGCCCGGCACCCGCAACCTGGTCACCGGCTGGCCGGACCCGGAGCTGCTGCCCGAGCTGCCGCCGGTCCGGGTGCCGCACCGGCTCTACGACGCGCCGCCAGTGCTCGACCGGCTGGGGGAGCTGGCCGCGGGGCGGCTGGAGGCAGACGGCATTAGCGCGCGAAACCTGGCCGTGGTGAGCGGGGCGCTGGACGGGGTAGAGCGCGTGCTCTCGGCCTGGCTGGCGCCGGGCGACCGGGTCATCGTGGAGGATCCGGGCCACGCGGGCACGCACGATCTGGTCGCGGCGATGAGCTTCCAGCCGGTCCCGGTGCCGATGGACGAGCTCGGCGTGCGACCCGATGAGCTGGCCGCGGCGCTGGACCGGGGCGCGGAGGCGGTCATCCTCACGCCTCGGGCCCAGGCGGCCACCGGCGCGGCGTGGGATACCGAGCGGGCCGGGCAGCTGCGCGAGGTTCTCGGCCGGAATCCGGGCCTGGTGGTCATCGAGGACGATCACGCGGGCCCGGTGGCGGGCGTGCCGCCGGTGTCGGCCTGCGCGGGCCTGGACCGGTGGGCGGTCCTCCGCTCGGTGTCCAAGTCGCTGGGACCCGACCTGCGGGTCGCGGTGCTGGCCGGGGACGAGGCCACGGTGTCCCGGGTCGAGGGCCGCCAGGCGCTGGGCGCCGGCTGGGTGAGCTACCAGCTCCAGCGGATGGTCGCGGAGCTGTGGACCGACCAGGCGACTGGGGCGTTGCTGGCCAACGTGGCCGCCACCTACGCGGCGCGGCGGCAGGCCCTGCAGGCCGCGCTGGCCCGGCACGGGATCGCCGCCACCGGCCGGTCCGGGCTGACCAGCTGGATCCCGGTGGCGGACGAGGGCGGCGTGGCGGCGGCGCTGCTGGCCGCGGGCTGGGCGGTGGGCGTCGGCGAGCGGTTCCGGATCGCGGCCCCGCCGGGCATTCGGGTCTGCTACTCGACGCTGGCGTCGGCCGAGGCCACCTCGTTCGCCGACGACCTGGCCCGCATCCTGCGCCAGCGTCCCGGCCGCGCCGACTGACCGGTGCTGGCCGACTGGCCGGTGCTGGCCGACTGGCGGTGCTGGCCGACTGGCCGGCGGTCGGCTAGGCGACGGCGCCGGCGGCCCGCAGGTCTACCACCTGGGCGGCGCTGAGGCCCAGGTCGGCCAGGACCGCGTCGGTGTCCGCGCCGGGCCGCGGCGGCGGGGTGGGCTGGCCGGCGGGTGATCGGCCGAAGCGCGGCGCTGGCGCCGGCTGGGTGACCCCGCCGACGTCGATGAACGCGTTCCTGGCTACCGCGTGCGGGTGGCCGGCCGTCTCGGCCATGCTCAGCACCGGGGAGACGCAGGCGTCGGTGCCGGCGAAGACCTCGGCCCACTCGTCCCGGCCCCGGCTGGCGAACACCTCGGCGAACCGGCGGCGCAGCTCGGGCCAGCCGGACGGGTCGAGCTGGCCGGGCAGGTCCGCGCCGGCCAGGCCGAGGCCGTCCAGCAGCGCGGCGTAGAACTGCGGCTCGATGGCGCCGACCGCCACGTAGCCGCCGTCGGCCGTCTCGTAGGTGTCGTACCAGGGCGCGCCGCCGTCGAGCATGTTCGAGCCGCGCTGATCCCGCCAGGTCCCGGTGGCGCGCATGCCGTAGATGAACGAGGTGAGCAGCGCGGACCCGTCCACCATGGCCGCGTCGACGACCTGGCCCAGGCCGGAACGCTCCCGCTCGACCAGCGCGGCCAGGACGCCGACCGCCAGCAGCATGCCGCCGCCGCCGAAGTCGCCGACCAGGTTGAGCGGCGGCACCGGCCGCTCGCCGGCCCGGCCGATCGGGGCCAGCGCGCCGGAGATGCCGATGTAATCGATGTCGTGGCCGGCCGTGGGGGCCAGCGGCCCCTCCTGGCCCCAGCCAGTCATCCGGGCGAACACCAGCCGCGGGTTGCGCCGCGCGCACTCCTCGGGCCCGAAGCCCAGGCGCTCGGCGACGCCCGGCCGGAACCCTTCGACCAGCACGTCGGCGCCCTCGATGAGGCGCAGCAGCAGGTCAACGCCGGCCGGGTCCTTGAGGTTGAGGCCGATGGAGCGCCGCCCGCGGACCAGCGGATCCACGGGCGTCCTGGCTTCCGGCCCGCTCCGGTCGGCGCGGTCGACGCGCAGCACGTCGGCGCCCAGGTCGGCCAGCACCATGCAGCCGAACGGCGCGGGCGCCAGGCTCGCGATCTCGATGACCCGCACACCGTCAAGTGGACCCATGACCGCCTCCGCCGCCAGGCCAGTTCGGCCGTCAGCCCGGCTCGGCGGCCCAGCCCGGCAGAGTCCGACAATAGCTACCCCGCCGGGGCAGGTGAGGGCGGGCCGCCCGATGGCCGGTTCGCTGGACTAGCGGGTCGTGGCCAGGCGGACCAGGCGGTCGCGGGAGCCGCCTGAGGGTGGCGGGGTCCCGCCCAGGCGAGCAGCAGGCGTGGTGACCTCTTTAAAGACTTCTCCGATTTCTTATCGCTTATGTGTTCGCCTCGACGGTCAGAATGTCAGAGGCGGCCGCTACTGTTATTGAAGAAGAACAAGCCACGGCGGCAGGAGGTGATCCAGGTGCCAGCAACAGCCAGCACGGATCACGACTCCCGCCGCGCGGGGCTGGCCTGGTCGCATGAGCTGGACCTGGCGCAGCTGCTGGCCGCGGTCGGCGCCGCCCAGCTCGGCGAAGCCGACGACGAGACTGCCGCCGCTGAGGAAGCCGCCGCGGCCGATGCCGCGGCGGCCGCCGGGACGCCGCCGCGGGATCTGACCGGAGTCGTGGCTGATCAGCTGCCGCCTGGCCCGGCGCTGGCCGCGTGCCTGTCCGGCACCGACCCGGCGGCGCTATCGGAATGGGACCTGCCCGGTGTCGCCTCGGCGTTCCGCCGCCTGGCGGCGTGGGCGCAGGCCGGGGAACTCGCCGCCGTCGCGGAGATGGCCTCCCGCACCGCCGCCCGCGATGACCACGTCCGCGTCGACGCCGACGGCCGCCCGGAGCAGGTCACCCCGGCGGCGGGGTCGACGGTGGGCCTGGAGCTGGTCATGTCGCACCCGGCGGCGATGGCGTGGACCGGCCTGGGGGTGACGCTGCGGTGGCGGCTCGCCGCCACCCTCGCGGCGCTGTCCGCCGGGACCATCGACCTGTACCGCGCGCGCCTCATCGCCGAGGCGACCAGCCCGCTGGATGATGACACCGCCCGCGCCGTCGAGTCCGCGGTGCTGCCGAAGGCGGGCGGGCAGACCAGCGGGCAGCTGCGGGTGGCGCTGCGCCGCGCGGTGATCGCCGCGGACCCGGAGGGCGCGGAGCAGCGCCGCCAGGACGCGCAGCGGCACGCGAAGGTGAGCTTGTACCCGGATCCGGAGGGCACGGCGACGCTGGCGGCGACGCGGCTGCCGGGAGTGCACGCGGCGGCGGGGATGGCCCGGCTGACCGCGATCGCGCGGGCGATGAAGTCGGCGGGGATGGCGCGGCGGCCTGGATTACCTGCGCGCGGTCGCGCTGATCGGCCTGGTGCTGGGCACCCTGCCGCTGGTCCCCACGCCGGCGGGTGATCCCGGCCCGGCGGGTCCCACCGACCCTGATCCGGGCCCGCAAGGCGATCCTGGCGACACCGGCCCTGACCCCGGCGGCCCTGACCCCGGCGGCCCTGGCCCGGGCAAGCCCGGCCCCGACGCCGATCTGCCCGGCGACCCTGGCGACAGTGACGAGGGTCACCCGGACGACCACCGTCCGGGCGAGCCAGCGCCGTCCGATGACGAGCCGGCTGACGACGGGCCGCCCGACCCGGGGCCGTCCGCCGATCCCGGCGACGCCTACGAAGACGACGAGGACGATGGGCCGTTCGCCCTGGACCCGCCGGTGGACTGGCCGCCGATCCCCGGCACCGCCGCCCAGATCCCCCCGTTCCTCGGTAACCCGTCACCCGGCCGCCCGCCCCCTGCCAGCCACTCGCCCCCGGCCGGGCACTCGCCGCCCAGGCGGCCGCCGCCCCGCGGGCAGCCCGGCGAGCCACCGCCGGGCCTGCTGGACCTGGTCATCTCCTGGCGGGCCCTGACCGGCGACCCCGCCGGGCCCGCCACCTTGAGCCGCATCGGCCCGATCACCGGCGCCCAGGCACTGCTGCTCGCGCTCACCGCCGCCGGTGACCCGCACGCCCGCTGGCAGGTCATCCTCACCGACCCCGACGGCTACGCCACCGCCACCGAGACCATCCGCCGCCGACACCGCCAGGACCGGGCCCCGCCGGCCCGCCGGGGTCACCGGCCAGGTCACCGTCACCATCCCCGCCACCGTCGTGGACCAGCTCGCCCGCGCCCGCCCCGGCGACCCCGCATCCGGCTCCGGTACCACCGGCTCCGGGATCCGGGCCGCGGTGCTGCGCGCCGCCCGCCGCGCACTGGCCCGCGCCCGGCGGCAGGCCGCCGCGGACGCCGCCGCGCCCGGCGGCTGCGCCCATACCACCGCCACTCAGGCCTACCGGCCCACGACCAAGATCCGCGACCATGTCGTCGCCCGGGACCAGACCTGCCGCAACCCCCGCTGCCGCCAGGCCGCCCGCCACGCGGACCTGGACCACACCACCCCCTGGCACCAGGGCGGCCGGACCTGCGGATGCAATCTGGGCGGCCACTGCCGCACCCACCACAAAATCAAGCAACTCCCCGGCTGGACCCTGACCCAGCCCAGGCCCGGCCACTTCCAGCTCACCACCCCAGCCGGGCGCACCTACACGACTACTCCCGACCCCTATCCGGACTAGCGCACGCCGCGGAGCCATCGCCGCTGCCACGGCGTCTCGACCGCCCGGTGGTGATAGGCGTCGCGGACCCAGGCCAGCGCCTCGGGCGGGGTGAGGCCGTCGAGGATGGCCAGTGCGGCCAGCGCGGTGCCGGTCCGGCCGATGCCACCGCGGCAGGCCACCTCCACCCGCTCGCCGCCGTGGGCGCGGCCGAGCGCCTCCTGCAGCGCGCTGAGCGCGTCGTCGTGGTCGGCCGGGATCCCGAAGTCCGGCCAGCGGATCCGCCGGTGCGGCCAGGCCGGGACCGGGCCCTTGGCCAGGACCAGCGCGAAGTCGGCTGGGCTGGCGTGATCACCGAGGCGCCGACCGCGGACCCTGGCCCCGCCGGGCAGGGCGATCAGCCCCCGGTCGTCCAGCCAGCCGTCACTCGTTCCCGTCGCTCCGCTCACCTGGCCCTCACCGACCACTCCCACCTCAACCCAGCATTCATGATCATCCGCGGGTATCCGGTGGGGCATCGCCAGAGGTTCCCGACGGGACACCCGCAGGCGTGATCATCGCTTCGCTGAGGGTGGGGCAGCTGACGGCGGGGCAGCGGCTGGCTCGGCGGGCCGCGTCAGCAGCAGCGCCAGCGTAGGACAGGAATTGACCGCGCGCCGGGCCAGCCCGAGCAGCTCCTCTGGCACCGGGCCGGGAGCGATGAGCGGGAAGCCCCAGGGGTCGGGCGCGATCAGCTCGGGCAGCAGTTCGATGCACATGCCGTGCCCCTCGCAGGCGATGGGGTTCACCTTGAGCTCGGGCCCCGGCTCACCTCGCCGCCGGTCCCGGCTCCCGGCTGCGCGGCTCTCGCCTGAGCGGCTCTCGCCCGCGCGGCCTGCGCGGCGTGCGCTCTCGCGGCTCATGCCGGCGCTCCCGGCCGGACCCCGGCGGGCGCCGCCTCCCGCGGCGCCGCGGGCACCGCCACCACGGGTGCCCGGCGGACCCGGTCACACGGGCCGTGCGACACGTGCCCGCGAACCTCGTCGGCGAACGTCGTCAGAGTGCTGTGGGCCAGGCCCGCGGTCCCGTCCGGCAGGTGGCAGGCGCCGCGGCCGCTGACCAGGCCGAGCAGCTGCCGGGTCCAGTCCAGGCCGTCGTGGCCGGCCCAGCCGAAGGCCAGCAGGCCCAGCACCTCGGCCAGCGCGGGCAGGCCGTTCAGGCACGGGCCGCACTGGCCCGCGCTCTGGCTGGCCAGGTAGCTGGTGACCCGGGCAGTCTCGGCCAGGGGGCAGGCCGACGCGGGGAGCGCGATGAGCACGCCGGGCCCGAAGGCGGCCCCGGCGGCCCGCAGCGCCTGGTCGGTGAGCGGCACGCTGGCAGCGGCGGGCAGCGTCAGCCAGCCGCCGAAGTAGCCGCCCGCCAGCACGGCTTGCGGCGGCTCGGTGTACCCGCCCGCCCGGTCCAGCAGGGCTCCGATCGTGGTACCCAGGTCCACCTCGTAGACCCCCGGCCGGGCCACGGTACCGGTGACGGTCATCAGCGCCGTGCCGGGTGCCGTCGCCGGGCCGGCGGTACGGAACCAGTCCGGGCCGTGCCGGGCGATGAGGGCGATGTTGGCCAGCGTCTCCACGTTCTGGACCAGCGTGGGATGCCGCCGCACGCCGCGCTCGGCCGGGCGGGGCGGCACGAACGTGGGCCGTGGCCCGGCCCCGTTCAGCAGGCTGATCAGCGCGGTCTCCTGGCCCGCGACGTAGCCGGCGGGCACGGTGACGACCTGGATGGGCACCCGGTTCAGCCCGGCCCGCTCGCGGCTGACGATGGCCTCCTGCAGCGGAGCGGAGCCGTCGTGCACGCACAGGAAGGCCCGGGTCGCGCCGACCGCCTCGGCGGCCAGCGCCACGCCGTCGAGCACCAGGTGCGGCGCCCGGCTCAGCAGCAGCTTGTCCTTGGCGCTGGTCGGCTCGGACTCGGCCCCGTTGGCGATCACGGTGGTGCCGACCTGGCTGTGGAACGGCCCGGACCGGCGTCCGGCCTCGGCCACGGCCCGCATCTTGCGTCCGGCCGGGAAGCCAGCGCCGCCCCGGCCGGTCAGCCCGGCCCGCTCGACGGCCGCGATCAGCCGGCTCTCGCCAGGCCGGCCCTCGCCATAGCCGCTGTCGGCGAACGGAGGCGGGCCGTGCAGGTCCAGGTGCTGGTCGAGGCTGAGCTGTGGCGTCTCGGGCAGCAGCCGAGGCGCGGGCCCGGCGGTCACCGCCGCGCTCCCGGTGCGCGCAGCGGCCCGGCGGCGTGGTGCAACACCGAGGAGGGCGTGCCCGAGCGCTGGGCCCAGCCGGGCCGCAGCGGGCCGGCCGTCAGCCAGGCCCCGCCCGCGGCCAGCGCGATGAGCAAGGCGACCGCCCCGGCCACCCGGAACGCGGCGTGCGCGGGCCAGCCGGCCGCCAGCCGCCAGGCGACCAGCGCCGCCACCGCGGCCACGCAGACCAGGGTCAGCAGCAGGACCCAGCTCACCGGGGTGTCGGAGCCGGTGCCGAGCCCGTGCAGCAGCGCGACGGGCCAGCAGGCGTAGGCGGTCCAGTGCACGGCTCGCCAGGTCCGGTAGCCCATCCGGGACCGCAGCAGGCTGGTGACGGTCAGGGCCAGGAGCAGGTCGGAGGCCACGGTGCCGAGGCCCAGCCACAGCGGCCGGTAAGACGAGATGAACGGGATGAACGCGTTCTGGACCGGGATGTGCACGTAGGAGTCGATGACCGTGGTGATGACGTGGGCCGCGGTGAACGCCAGGGCCAGCAGCGAGGCGTTGCGGTGCAGGCCGACGGTCACGAACCGGGGCAGGCCGGGCCGCTGGTAGCCGACCGAGGACAGCAGGCCGAACGCCATGCTGATGGTCAGCAGCACCATGGCGACCAGGCCGGTGGCCCTGGTCGTGTACCACAGGGGGCTGGAGCCGGTGACCACCACGGCCTCGGCGTGCCCGGCGCCGGCGATCAGCGGGCCGAAGGTCACTGAGTTCATGAGGACGTGGCCGGCCGCGGATCCGCGGCCTGATCGTCGGCGGGCCAGCCCGCGGTCGTCACCACGGTGCCGTCCGGCCGGACCAGCCGCGCGGGCAGCCCGGCTTCGTCCAGCCAGCCGACGGCCGCCTCGCCGCGGATGATGGCGGCGGTGCTGGCCGTGTTGGCGTCGAGGCAGCGGCCGGCGGCCACGCTCACGGTGCGCCAGCAGGACCGGGCCGGCTCGCCGGTGGCCGGGTCGATGATGTGGTGCACCTGGCGGCCGCCCGCCGTCCAGGTCCGGACGGTGGTGCTCGAGGTGGCCAGCCCGCCGTCGGTAATGGTCACGGTCTGGCCCGGCGCCTCCGGTCCGGCCGCGTGGTCGTCGGTGACCCGGACCCGCCAGCCGCCCTCCGGCACCGGCCCGGCCACTGCCAGGTCTCCGCCCAGGCTGACCAGGACGCCGCAGCCGAGGCGCCCGGCGATCAGCTCGGCGCAGTGGTCGGCGGCCCAGGCCTTGGCCGTGGCGCCCAGGTCCAGCTGGGTGCCCGCGGGCAGCCGCACCAGCCCCAGCTCCTGGCCAAGCTCCACCCGGCGCCAGCCGGGCACCGGGACCCATGACGGTGGCCAGGCTGGCCGGGCCGCCCGCCCGGACCTGGGCGAAGTCGCGGTCATAGCCCAGTCCGGCCAGCGCCTGGCCGCAAGTGGGGTCGACGTCGCCGTCGGTGAGCCGCGCGGCCCGCAGGGCCGCCGCGATCAGGTCGGCGAACAGCTCGCTGACCGTGACCGCCGCGCCGTCGGCCGCGTTGAGCGCCACGAGCTCGGAGTCCGGGCGGAACCGGCTGGCGGCCTGGTCCACCGCGGCCAGTTCGGCGTCCGCCAGAGCTCGGGCCTGGCTCAGCGCGCCTGCCTCGGTGACCAGCAGGACGGCCGTGGTGCCGAACACGCCGAAGGTGTCACGAGCGACCGTCGGAGTGGTCATGTAGCGCCTGACGTCACCTGGCCGGCACCGTGCCCGGCCGCGGGAGGCTGGTTGGGCACCAGGATGCCCTGCTGGCGCTCCTGGGCCGTCTGGGTGTCCGCGTGGTGGCCGAAGGCCAGGCCGATGATGGCCGAGCAGATCACGCCGGCGACCCCGGCCCGCCAGGTGAACTTGGTGACGGTCCGGACGCCGTCGTCGCGCCTGGCCGCGGCGTAGCGCATGTCACCGGACATGGCACGGTCCTCCCTGCCTGGCCCCACGATGTCGCTCCACCCATTTCTACCGTGCCCCGCCGGCTGCCGGCGCCGCGGGTCACGGACTGTCGGACTGTCGGCCTGGTCAGGTACCTTCTGACCATGCGCGGATATACGCAGGACAAGGATGCTTACCTCAGGCGCCTGCGCCGGATCGAGGGCCAGGTGCGCGGCCTCCAGCGCATGGTCGAGGAAGATACCTACTGCGTGGACGTGCTGACCCAGATCTCGGCGGCCACCCGGGCGCTCCAGGCGGTGGCGATCGGGCTGCTGGAGGACCACCTGGGCCACTGCGTGACCCAGGCCATCGAAAGCGGCGGCCCCGACGCCCAGGAGAAGGTCAAGGAGGCCGCGGAGGCCATCTCCCGCCTGGTCAAGTCCTAGCCCTCGGCCGCCAGCCGAGGAGCCCCGGACCCCGTGTCCCCGGTCACGCGAGCGAATGGGCGCAGGTTGGCCAGGCTCTCGCCGCGCTTGACCCGCCAGGCGTACTCCTTGCGGATGGCCGAGGCGAAGCCGAGCATCAGCGCCTGGTCGAACGTCTCGTCGGCGTAGCTCAGCACGCAGCCCAGCAGCCGGTCGATCTCCTCCGGGGCGATGGCCGCCAGCGGCAGCCGGCCCACCAGGTACACGTCGCCGGCCGGGTCGAGCGCGAAGTGCACGCCGTACATCCGGCCGCCCCGCTCCAGCAGGAACCGGTAGAACTGGGCCTGGTTCTCGTCGGGCTGGCGGCAGAAGAACGCCTCCACGTGCAGGCTGTGCGTGCCGGCGATGAGCCAGGTCATCGTGGCCAGCTTGTGCTCGCCCCGCAGCGCGACCAGGCAGGAGCCCGGCTGCGGGGCCTCGAACTCCAGCCCCAGGCTCCGCAGCGCGTCCTCGAGCGCGCCCGCGTAGTCGACGCCCACAGGCGCGTCAGGCTTCTACGGGAGCGGGGGTATGGCTCATCACGCCACTGTAGAGGTCCAGCAGCCGGTCCACGGTCGCGGACCAGCCGAACCGGGAGGCGTGCGCTCGGGCGCCGACCGACAGCTGGGCCAGCATCTGCGGCCGGTCGATCAGGTCGCGGATGGCCCGCGCGTACCGGGCCGGGTCACGGGAGTCGACCAGGACCCCGGACACCCCGTCCCGGACCGCCGTGCGCAGCCCGCCGACCGCCGCCGCCACCACTGGCGTGCCGCAGGCCTGGGCCTCCACCGCGACCAGCCCGAAGGACTCGGAGTACGACGGCACCATGACGATCGTCGCCGCCCGGTACCACTTGGCCAGTTCCGGCTGCGGGCACGGCGGCTCGAGCCGGATCAGGTCGGCCAGCCCCAGCCTGGCGGCCAGCTCGGTCAGCCCGTCCGGGTCGGCGCGGCCGGCCCCGCTCGGGCCGCCCACGAACGCGATCGTCAGCCGGCGGGCCAGGCTCGGGTCGTCGGCGACCAGCCGGGCCGCCGCGTGCAGCACCAGGTCCGGGGCCTTGAGCGGCTGCACCCGCCCGGCGAACACCAGCACGATCCCGTCGGCGGGCAGGCCCAGCTCCTGCCGGGCCTCCGCCTGCGAGCCGGGCCGGAACACCGAGAGGCTGACCCCCGGGTTGATGACCGCCACCTGGCCGGGAGCGGCGTCGTAGCCGCTGATGAGGTCGCGGGCCTCGTCGTCGGTGTTGGCGATCAGCCGGTCGGCGGCCGCGATGACCTCGGCCTCGCCGCGCAGCCGGACCTCGGGCTCCAGCCGCTCGCCGACGGCCAGGGACGCGTTCTTGACCTTGCCCAGCGTGTGCATGGACTGGACCAGCGGCACGCCCCAGCGCTCCTTGGCCACCGCGCCGACCTGGCCCGACAGCCAGTAGTGCCCGTGCACCAGGTCATAGCGGCCCGGCGCGTGACGCGCCTCGGTGCGCAGCAGCTCGAACGTGAACTGGCAGAGCTGGCCCGGCAGGTCGGATTTGTCCAGGTCCTCGAACGGGCCCGCGGTCAGGTGGCGGACCAGCACGCCCGGGGCCAGCTCGGCCACCGGCGGCTGCTCGCGGGAGACCGCGCGGGTGAAGATGTCGACCTCAACGCCGCGGGCCGCCAGCCGCTTCGCGACCTCGACCACATACACGTTAAGGCCGCCCGCATCCCCGGTTCCCGGCTGCTCAAGCGGCGACGTGTGAACGCTGACGGTGGCGATCCGCCGGGGCAGGCGTCGCGGCACAGGCATGCACCTCCGCACGAGCCAACCCCGGACCGGCCGCGCATGTTCCCGCCGGATGTTCTGGAACCGCAACTTCTGTCCGTGTTGCCCCCTACCGCCCCTCCCGACCCCGGGCCGGCTCTCCACGAAGATGATTAACAAGGGCCGCTAGGCTCACTCCCATGAGTCAGTTGGTGCTGCTCCGGCACGGCGAGAGCGAGTGGAACGCTAAGGGTCTGTTTACCGGCTGGGTGGACGTCGGGCTGTCGGCCGCGGGCGCGGCCGAGGCGCAGCGCGGCGGGACGATGCTGGCCGAATCCGGCCTCCGCCCCGATGTTGTGCACACATCGGTGCTGACCAGGGCGATCCAGACGGCCAATCTGGCCCTGGAGTCGGCCGGGCTGCTGTGGCTGCCGGTGCACCGGTCCTGGCGGCTTAACGAGCGCCATTACGGCGCCCTCCAGGGCCAGGACAAGGCCCAGACCCGGCAGACCTACGGCGACGAGCAGTTCATGCTCTGGCGCCGCTCCTACGACGTGCCGCCGCCCCCGCTGCCCGACGACGACCCCACCTCCCCGGTCGCCGACCCCCGCTACGCCCTGCTGCCCGACGACGTCCTGCCGCGGACCGAGTGCCTGCGCGATGTGGTCGCGCGGCTGCTGCCGTACTGGCAGGACAACATCGTGCCGGCCCTGGCCGGCGGCCAGACCGTGCTGGTCGTGGCCCACGGCAACTCGCTGCGGGCGCTGGTCAAGCACCTGGACGGCATCGGGGACGCGGAGATCGCCGAGCTGAACATCCCGACCGGCATCCCGCTGCTCTACGAGCTGGACGAGGGATTCCGGCCGACCGTTCCCGGCGGGCGCTACCTGGACCCGGACGCGGCCGCCGAGGCGGCCAAGGCCGTCGCGGCCCAGGGTCGTTAGTCGGCGGAAACTTGCCGAAGCCCCCAATTCTGGACGCCGCTAATCCGGCTAGAGGTGATCACATACTGGCAAATGCCTGGCGCGGAGCGTGTCGGCGGGGCGGAGACAACATGGACGGCGGTCGTCCTGACCGTGAACATTGCGCGAAGAACCCCTGGTCGGCGGTTGCCGGCTGATGTGCTCCACCGGCTCCTCGGCATACGATCGAAGTGTGGACATGACGGTGAATACGGCCGGGTCCGTGGGCGCTGACTCACCCGTTGGCGACGCAGCCGTTGGAGACACTGTCGTTGGAGGCGCTGTCGTTGGGGCCACGGGCGGCAGGCTGTCGGGGCGGGCGGCGCTACCGCCTGGCGTCGACTCCGTACTCGAGGTTCTCTCATCGTCGGCCGTGGTCCTGGACTACGACGACAAGGTGCTGCGAGCCAGCGCCGCCGCCCGCTCGTTCGGGCTGGTCGATGGCGACGAGCTGGTCGTCGGCGAGCTGGTCGCGCTGGCCCGCAAGGTCCGCCGGGACGGCAAGGTCCGCGAGGGCGAGATCGAGATCTCGACCAGCCGGTCCAACGGGCGCACCACCAGCTTCGCGGTCCGGGTGGCCGCGCTCGGCCCCGAGGTGGGCCACGGCGGGCTGGTCCTGCTGCTGGCCGAGGACCAGACCGAGAGCCGCCGCGTCGAAGAGGTGCGCCGCGACTTCGTGGCCAACATCAGCCACGAGCTCAAGACGCCGGTCGGCGCCCTGGCCCTGCTGGCCGAGACGGTCGAGGACGCCGTGCACGACCCCGAGGCGGTGCTGCGGTTCGCCGGGCGCATGCGCCAGGAGGCTTCCCGACTCACCCACCTGGTCCAGGACCTGATCATGCTGTCCCGGATCCAGGCCGCCGAGCCGGTGCCCGACCCCAGCCCCATCGAGGTGGACGTCGTGGTGGCCGAGGCCCTGGACCGCTGCCGGGAGAAGGCCAACGCCCACGGCATCGAGCTGGCCGCCAGCGGCGAGCACGGGCTGGTGATCATGGGCGACGAGGACCTGCTGGTGACCGCGCTGCGCAACCTGCTGGAGAACGCGGTCGCCTACAGCCCGGAGAAGACCCGCGTGCTGGTCTCGACCCGCCGGGTCGGCGCCAACACGGCCGAGGTCAGCGTGGCCGACCAGGGCATCGGCATCCCCGAGCGGGACCTGGAGCGCATCTTCGAGCGCTTCTACCGGGTCGACCCGGCACGGTCGCGGGCCACCGGCGGGACCGGCCTCGGCCTGGCCATCGCCAAGCACGTCACCCAGGCCCACGGCGGCCGGATCACGGTGTGGAGCAAGGAAGGCTCCGGATCTACCTTTACGCTGCGGCTGCCGCTCAGAAGCTCTTCTAGCGTGCGGCCTGGCGGCCGCGCTGATCATGGCAGTGCAGATCAAAACAATGCTCGACCAGCCAGGGAGACGGTCAAGTGACACGGGTGCTCGTTGTCGAGGACGAGGAATCGTTCAGCGACGCGCTGTCCTACATGCTGCGCAAGGAAGGGTTCGAGGTCGCAGTCTGCCCCACTGGTCCCGACGCCATCGAGACGTTCGACCGCACCGGCGCTGACCTGGTGCTGCTGGACCTCATGCTGCCCGGCCTGCCCGGCAGCGAGGTCTGCCGCAGCCTGCGCGAGCGCTCCAACGTGCCGGTCATCATGCTGACCGCGAAGGACAGCGAGATCGACAAGGTCGTCGGCCTGGAACTGGGCGCCGACGACTATGTCACCAAGCCGTTCTCCTCCCGCGAGCTGGTGGCCAGGATCCGGGCCGTCCTGCGCCGCCGCGGCGACGCCGAGGAGCCGGTGACCTCGGTCATGGAGTCCGGCCCGGTCCGGATGGACGTCGACCGGCACGTGGTGACCGTGCGCAACTCCCAGGTCCAGCTGCCGCTCAAGGAGTTCGAGCTGCTGGAGTTCCTGCTCCGCAACGCCGGGCGCGTGCTGACCCGGATGCAGCTCATCGACCGGGTCTGGGGCTCTGACTACGTCGGTGACACCAAGACACTGGACGTGCACGTCAAGCGGCTGCGGGCCAAGGTCGAGGTAGACCCGGCCAACCCGACCCACATCGTGACCGTCCGGGGCCTGGGCTACAAGTTCGAGCCCGTCGGCTAGGACGCGCCGGGCTAGGAGGCGCTGGGCGACGGGCTCGACGAGGCTGGGTGCCGCCTCTTGTGCTTGCCCGGCGTGACCGTGCTGGTCGGGGTCGGTGAGGGGGACGGCGCGGGCGAGAACGTGGCGTAGGCCGCGCTGTTCGGGATAACCGGGACGCGCAGCGTCACGCTCCCGGCCTTCTGGAAATTCAGCACGATCGTGAGCACCGACCCGCCATCCAGCGGCCGGGTCAGCCCGGTGAGCAGCGCCTGGGGCTGCGGGCCGCCCAGCAGCACCACGCGGTTGGGCGGCAGGTTGATGCTCCCGCCGGGCAGGGTGACCGCCGTGGCCGAGCCGGGGGCCTGGACGCTCACCAGGCGGTCGCCGTTGTTCCCGTCGTTGACCAGCGCGAAGTAGAGCCCGGCCGACTGCCCGGCCGGCAGCGCCGCGGATCCGGGGGCGCCGAGCACGAAGACGTTCCTGATCGAGATGGCGTGCGTCACCGTGCCGACGCCATCCGTCGGGTTGTGCCAGTTCAGCGTGGGTGCGTCGTTGCCCGCCTCGCACCCGGCGATGGCCGGAACCAGCGCCGCGGCCGCCACGATCAGCAGGCGTCGCGGCCATCCGCTTGCCCGGCTGCTCCAGAACACGCCGTGCTCCCCTCGGTTGCAAGCCACGGGACGTCCCGCGCCTTGTCGGGACGTCGACAAAGCGTAGTAGCCAGGCCCGGCCCGGCGCGCGCCGGCCCGGCTCTTGCGTCTACCTCGGGGAGGAGGTGGTGGTCGGCGAGGAGGTCTGGGCGCTGTCCGCCTCCTGGCTGAGCTCGGCGAGCTGGGTGGTCAGCGTGAAGGTCTGGCCCGACAGGGCCACGGTGCCCACGCTGCCGCCCGGGTGCACCAGGAGCGCGGTCAGCCCGCGCCCCGCGTAGTCGCTGTACAGGGCGCCGGACACGTCCTCGGCGATGACGACGGCCTTGCGGTCCTGACGCTGCAGCGGCTGGACGGCGCTCAGCTGCCCCTTGGCGCTGACCAGGTACATCCGCAGCCCGGCCCCCAGCACCTGGTGGACGAGCCGCTGCACGGTGGCCACGCAGGCGCACTTGGCCGGAACCAGCGCGATGACGAGGCTCCCGCGGTTGACCAGGCTGGGCAGCAAGACCCGCTGGCCGGCGGACACGATCGGCTGGTTCGGCAGCTTGTGCTTGCTCGGCGTGGCCGTCGGTGAGTCCCGGGGCGCGGCGACCGGGCTGTTGGCGCTGGCCGCCGGACTGCCCGAGCGGGAACTGCTCAGCGAGTGGGAGGCCGCGGCGTGCGGGGTCCGGGCCGCGCCCGGCAGGTCACCCTCGCCGTTCGGCCCGGCGGTGAACACCGTCAGCAGCGTCCCCGCGATCAGGGCCAGGACCAGGCAGCTGGCCAGCAGCGGCAGCACGACCCCGTCGCGGGTGAGCGGCGCGTGCAGCCGCATGCGGCGTTCCCGGCGGCGCCGCGCGCGCAGCTCCCGCCGGTATGCCTGCACATCTCGATCGAGCTCCCGCGCGTCGTCGGGAATCTCGATGTCGACCGGCGGGAGGCCTGAGTCGTCCCGTTCCGGTTCGCCGCCAAGGTTCACAAGCACCTCTCCGGCAAGAGCTAGCCTTCACCTTCAGTATGAGCCCAGTACCCGTGATCCGGGACCGCCTGGGCCGCGTCGGCGGGTCCCGGACTGCCCTCCGGGCGGCCGCCCGGAGGGCCCGACCGGCTGGCTCCGCGACGCCGCGGTTCGGCGCGCCGGGCCGGGCAGCGAAAATCAGTGCCAGTAATCGAGCCATTGACCTGCATCTTTGCCATCAACGAGGGCTAATCGCCCCTGATCCGCGTGGTAAGATGGTTGCAGCGGAAGGGGTACATGCCACATGTCTTTCAAGGTCGGCGACACCGTCGTCTACCCCCATCATGGGGCTGCTCGGATCGAGGAGATCGAGACCCGTTCGATCAAAGGTGAGGATAAAACTTACCTCGTGCTCAAGGTCGACAAGGGCGACCTGACTGTGCGTGTCCCCGCGGACAATGCCGAGCTGGTCGGCGTCCGGGACGTGGTCGGGCAGGAAGGGCTGGAGCGGGTGTTCGAGGTGCTGCGCGCCCCGTACACAGAAGAGCCCACCAACTGGTCCCGGCGTTACAAGGCCAACCTGGAGAAGCTTGCCTCCGGCGACGTAAACAAGGTAGCCGAGGTCGTGCGCGACCTGTGGCGCAGGGACCGGGAGCGCGGGCTTTCCGCAGGTGAGAAGCGGATGCTGGCCAAGGCCCGGCAGATCCTGGTCAGCGAGCTGGCCCTGGCCGAGAAGACGAATGAGGACAAGGCCGAGGCTCTGCTCGACGAGATTCTCGGTAACTGAGCTCGCCTTTATCTGGGATTGGCGTGCCAGCAGATCTGGTAGCACCGGGCGGCTGGCCGCGCGTGGGAATCGGCACCGACGTCCACCCGCTCGCGGCTGACCGCCCGCTCTATCTGGCCGGGCTGCTGTGGCCGGGCGAGGCGGGCCTGGCGGGTCACTCCGACGGAGACGTGGCCGCCCACGCGGCCTGCGACGCGCTGCTGTCGGCCGCCGGCCTCGGCGATCTGGGCCGCCAGTTCGGCACCGACCGGCCCGAGTGGGCGGGCGCGCACGGCACGGCCTTTCTCGAGGAAACCGGCCGGATCCTGGCCGAAGCCGGCTTCGTGGTCGGCAACCTGGCCGTTCAGGTGATCGGCAACCGCCCGAAGATCGGCCTGCGCCGGGCCGAGGCCGAGTCGACGCTGTCGGGCTGCCTCGGCGGCGCGCCGGTCAGCATCTCGGGCACCACCACCGACGGGCTGGGCCTGACCGGCCGCGGCGAGGGTATCGCCGCCATCGCGACCGCCCTGGTCGTCTCGCGCCCTTAGCCCCCGAGGTCTAGCCCGAGCCTAGCCCTCGTCGTCTGGTGGGGTCGGGGTGCTCCACATGCGGTGGAACGGCGCGGTCTCCCGCGGCTCTTCGGCGCCCGGCGACTCTTCGGCCCGCGGCTGCGGGACGAGCGGGGCGGCCAGGATGGCCTCGTCGGCCTCGTCGCTTCGCCTCGTCGCTGGCAGGCGGCAGTTCGAGAGGCGACCCCTGTTTCGGAGCCTCGGAACGGTCGGCTTGGGCGGCGGTACCCGCGGGGAGCGCGGCCATCGCCGGGGCCGGTGCGGGCGGCTCGGCCCTGGCCCGCTCGGCGCCCCTGGCGGCGGCCGCGGCCCGGCGCAGCCTGGCGTGCCTGAGCATGGCCAGCAGGAGCCCGAAGCCGATCAGCAGCAGCGCCCACGGGATGATCGCCGCGGTGGCGGCGGCCTCCCGGTGCGGCAGCTTCACGTTGACGGAGTGCAGGGTGTCCGCGCCCGCCGCGGCGGCCAGCAAGACCAGCAGGGACAGCCAGGCGTAGCACCGGCTGAGCAGGCCCGCGCCGCGCAGGGACAGCACGGCGGCGCACGCGATCACCAGCATGGCGTCGAAGATCACCGGATAAATGCGGGCCAGCGGCCGGGAGACCCCGGCGTGCAGCGCCACGGCGTGGATGCCGGGGTAGGAGAGCACGAAGGCCGCGGCGGCCAGCACGACGACGCCCGCGGCCACGGCCCACAGGCCCAGGCCGCGCAGCACGGGGTGGCCCTCGGGGGGACGGTGGTCGCTCATGACGCGCTAGTCCTTCCTAGTTAGGCTGGCTGGCAGCAGCCTATGGTCGCGCATAGGCCGCAGAGGAGGCGACATGCCCTACTACCGGGTGGCCGGAGAGATTCCCCGCAAGCGTCACATTCGCTTCCGGGCGCCGGACGGGCACCTGTACGCGGAGGAGCTGATGGGCGAGGAGGGCTTCGGGTCCGACTCCTCACTGCTCTATCACGTGCATCCGCCCACCGCGATCGTCAAGAGCGAGGGCCTGGCCGACGTGGCCGCGGAGCCGGGGCTGGCCCCCAACCAGCCGCTGCTGCCGCGGCACTACCGCACCCAGGACCTGCCCGGGGGCGGCGACCTGGTGCTGGGCCGCCAGATGCTGGTGGGCAATGACGACGTCCGGGTCTACGTGGCGGCGGCGGACGCGCCGTCCGGCCTGTACCGGAACTCCACCGGCGACGAGGCGATCTACGTGCGCACCGGCACGGTGCGGCTGGAGTCGGTGTACGGCGCGATCGACGCGGGCCCCGGCGACTACGTGATCGTGCCGCGCGGCACCATTCACCGCTGGCTGCCTTCAGGCGGGCGGGTGGACGCGCTGGTCATCGAGGCCAGCGGGCACATCAGGCCGCCGCGCCGGTACCTGTCCCCGGTCGGCCAGTTCCTGGAGCACGCCCCGTACTCCGAGCGGGACCTGCGCGGGCCGGAGGGTCCGCTGCTGGCCGAAGACGAGGACGTGCCGGTGGTGGTGCGCAACCGGGCCGGGCTGACCATGCTGACCTACGCCTACCACCCGTTCGACGTGGTGGGCTGGGACGGCTGCCTGTACCCGTACGCGTTCAACATCGCCGACTTCGAGCCGATCGTGAAGCGCACCCACGCGCCCCCGCCCGTGCACCAGACGTTCGAGGGGCCGAACTTCGTGATCTGCTCGTTCTGCCCGCGGCCGCTGGACTTCGACCCGGAAGCCGTGCCGATCCCCTACAACCACCACAACGTCGACTCCGACGAGATGATGTATTACGTGGGCGGCGACTACTCGGCGCGCAAGGGCTCGGGCGTGGGCATCGGCTCGATCACGCTGCATCCCTCCGGGTTCACCCACGGCCCGCAGCCGGGCGCGGTGGAGGCGGTCATCCGGGGCCTGGAGGAGGGCCGCAACAGCACCGACGAGACGGCGGTCATGATCGACACGTTCCGCCCGCTGCTGCTGGGCGGGGCCGGGCGGGCGGCGGAGGACCCGGAGTACGCCTGGAGCTGGGCCAGGGCGGCGCGCTGATCCCGTAACCTTGCGGGGGTGAGCCTTCGCCTGCATGACACCGCAACGCGCTCGGTGCGCGAGTTCTCCCCGCTGGATGCCGGGAAAGCTTCGCTGTACCTGTGTGGCGCCACGGTGCAGGCCCCGCCGCACATCGGCCACATCCGCTCCGGCATCAACTTCGACATCCTCATCCGGTGGCTGCGGGCCACCGGCTACGAGGTGACGTTCTGCCGGAACGTGACCGACATCGACGACAAGATCATCAACGTGGCCGGCGCCGAGGGCGTGGCCTGGTGGGCCATCGCCGAGCGTAACCAGCGCGCGTTCACCCGCGCCTACCAGGTGCTGGGCTGCCTGCCGCCGGACGTGGAGCCGCGGGCCACCGGGCACGTGCCCGAGATGATCGTCTTGATGCGCCGGCTGATCGAATCCGGGCACGCCTACGCCGCGGGCGGCGACGTCTACTTCGACGTGTCCTCGTTCCCGGAGTACGGCGAGCTGTCGGGCCAGCGGCTGGATCACATGCTGGCCGCCGACGACATCGAGAACGCCGGGGCCAAGCGCGACCCGCGCGACTTCGCGCTGTGGAAGGGCGTCAAGCCGGGCGAGCCGTCCTGGGAGACGCCCTGGGGACCGGGCCGGCCCGGCTGGCACCTGGAGTGCTCGGCCATGTCGACCAAGTACCTGGGCCCCACCTTCGACATCCACGGCGGCGGCCTGGACCTGCTGTTCCCGCACCACGAGAACGAGCAGGCCCAGTCCCACGCGGTCGGAGACCGGTTCGCGCGGTACTGGGTGCACAACGGCCTGGTCCGGATCAGCGGCGAGAAGATGAGCAAGTCGCTGGGCAACTCACTGCTCGTGGACGCCATGGTGGCGACCGTGCGGCCGGTCGAGCTGCGGTACTACCTCGGCCAGGCGCACTACCGCTCGGAGATCGACTACACCCCGGAGTCGCTGACCGAGGCCGCGACCGCCTACCGGCGGATCGAGGGCTTCGTGACCAGGGCGGCCGAGCTGGTCGGCGAGGTCACGTCGGCCGGCGCCGAGAACGCCGGCCCGGCCGCGGCCGGGCTGCCGGCGCCGTTCGTCGCGGCCATGGACGATGACCTCGGGGTGCCGCAGGCGCTGGCCGTGGTGCACGAGGCGGTGCGCGAGGGCAACAGCGCCCTGGCCGCCGCCGACGCCGCGGGCACGGCCAAGCACCTGGCCCAGGTCCGGGGCATGCTCGGCGTGCTGGGCCTGGATCCGCTGGCCGAGCCGTGGGCCGCCGAGCAGGCCGGACAGGCCGGGGACGACCTGCGCTCGGTGGTCGACGCGCTGGTGGGCGTGGCCGTGGCCCAGCGGCAGGCCGCCCGGCAGCGCAAGGACTACGCCGCGGCCGACACCATCCGGGACCAGTTGCAGGCGGCGGGCGTGCTGGTGGAGGACACACCGCGCGGGCCGCGATGGGAGATCAAGCGATGAGCGGGCGCTCAGGCGGCCAGGCCCGGCAGGGGCCGGGCGGCCGCACCAAGTCAGGTAAGCCGCGGCCGGGTACCGGCGGCTACGGCAAGCGCATGCTGGAGGGCAAGGGACCGACGCCGCCGGCCGCGATGCGTCCGGGCCACCCGGCCCAGCGCCGGGCCTCCGCCCAGGCCAGGGCGGCCAGCCAGCCGGCCTCGCCGGGCGGCCGTAGCGCCCGGCCGCAGGACTCGGCCCGGGCCGGCGGGCCGGTGGCACGGGGGGCTGGGACCGCGGCCGAGTTCGTCGCGGGGCGCAACGCGGTGCTGGAGTCGCTGCGCGCCCGGGTGCCGGCCAGCTCCCTGCACGTCGGCCCGCGGCTGGACTCCGACGAGCGGATCGGGGAGGCGGTCATGCTGGCCGCCGACCACGGGATCCCGGTGGTCGAGGCGGGCCGGTCCGAGCTGGACCGGATGACCGGCGGGGCCATCCACCAGGGCCTGGCCCTGAAGGTCGCCCCGTACCATTACGCCGCCCCCGGTGACCTCATCGAGGCGGCCGCGGACGCGGCGGCCCAGCCGCTGATCGTGGCCCTGGACGGGGTCACCGACCCCCGCAACCTCGGCGCGATCGCGCGCTCGGTGGCGGCGTTCGGCGGCCACGGCATCCTGCTGCCGGTGCGCCGCTCCGCGGGTGTGACGGCCGGCGCCTGGAAGGCCTCGGCCGGGGCCCTGGCCAGGGTCCGCGTGGCCCAGGCATCCAACCTGGCCCAGGCCCTGGCCGCCTACCAGCAGGCCGGGCTGTTCGTGGTCGGCCTGGACGCGGCGGGCGGCGAGGACATCGGGCAGCTTCAGCTGGCCGACTCGCCACTGGTGCTGGTCGTCGGCGGCGAGGGCCGCGGGCTGTCCCGGCTCATCACCGAGCGCTGCGACGCGGTGGCCCGGATCCCGATCGCCGGCGGCACCGAGTCGCTCAACGCCGGAGTGGCCGCCAGCATCGCCCTCTACGCGGTATCCCGCCTGCGCGCCTAACCTGCCGTCCCGGCCTATGGTGGGACTGGGAGGTGGTCGCGCCATGACGACGGGCGACGGAACCGCCCCCGGCCGGGGCCTCAACCCCGCGGCGGACGCGGCGCGCGCCCGGCTGGCCCGCGCGCTGCACGAGAGCGGGCATACCCCCTCGGCGGCGGTGCAGGCCGCGTTCCTCGCCGTGCCGCGGCACCTGTTCGTGCCCGAGCTGGACGCCACCGCCGCCTACCAGGACGAGGCGCTGGTCATCAAGTACGGGGCGGACGGGCTGCCGGTCAGCTCCTCGTCCCAGCCCGCCATGATGGCGATCATGCTGGAGCAGCTCCAGCTCAAGCCGGGGCACCGGGTGCTCGAGATCGGCACCGGCACCGGCTACAACGCCGCGGTGATGGCCCACATCGTCGGCCCGCGCGGCGCGGTGGTGACCGTGGACATCGACGCCGACCTGATCGCCCGCGCTCAGGCCAGCCTGGCCGAGGCTGGTGACAGCCCGGGAGGAGGCCAGGTCCGGGCGATCTGCGCGGACGGCGGCTACGGCGACCCGGGCGACGCCCCGTTCGACCGCGTCATCGTGACCGTCGGGGCCTGGGACATCCCGCCGGCGTGGCTGGATCAGCTCGGCCCTGGCGGCCGGCTGGTGCTGCCGCTGTCGGTGCGCGGCATCCAGCTGTCGGTCAGCCTGGAGCGCGGCACGGCCAGCTGGTCGGATAGCTGGTCGGATAGCTGGGTGGCCACCTCGGCGTTCCGGTGCGGGTTCGTGCGCATGGCCGGGGCCTTCGCGGACCCGGAGCCGTTCCGCCCGCTCGGCCTGTCGCCCGGCTTGTACGTGCAGGCCGACGACGGCCGCCAGGTGGACCCGGCCGCCCTGGCCGCGGCGCTGGGCGGCCCGGCCGTGGATGTCGGGGCCGGGATCCGGGCCCGCAGCCGGGACGAGCTGGCCGACCTGGACCTGTGGCTGACGCTGACCCAGCCGGGCCTGACCCGGCTCACGATCATGGAAACGGCGGCCAGCCGGGCCCAGGTCGGCCCGCTGCTGCCGTTCGGCGGCCTGGCAGGCCCGCTGGGCGACGAGCCCGGCCCGCCGGAGCTGGGCACCGACGGCCTGGGTATCGACGGCCTGGGTATCGACGGCCTGGGTATCGGCGGGGTGGCCGGGGTGCGGCCGCCGCGGGGCACGCCCAGCACCGCCTCCCGGCCCGGCCTGGACCAGCGCGCCTACCCCGGTGAGATCGTCCTGCGCGGGTACGGGCCGGGCGGCCCGGCGCTGGCCGGGCACCTGGCCCGCCAGGTCGCGGCCTGGGACAAGCTGGCCCGGCCCGGCGCCGCCGACCTGACCCTGACCGTCTGGCCAGCCGACGCCGAGCTGACCGCGCCCGAGGACCAGATCGTGCTGCGCCGCCCGCACATCCGGCTGGCCGCCGGCTGGCCGTCGCGCTGACCCGCCCGTCTCGTCCCGTCTCGTCTCGTCTACGGGGCTACGGCACGAGCTGCCGGGCCCGTTCCCCGCTCACGGGCAGGGTCGTTGGCGGGCCGACGACCAGCGGATCGGGGTGCCCGACAATCTCCTCGGCCCGGTCGGCGTACGGAATCCTCGACAGCACGTAGCGCATCGCCTCCAGGCGGGCCCGCTTCTTGTCGTTGCTCTTCACCACCGTCCACGGCGCGTCGGCCAGGTCGGTGAAGAAGAACATGGACTCCTTCGCCGCGGTGTACTCGTCCCACTTGTCCAGCGAGGCCATGTCGACGGGGCTCAGCTTCCAGCGCTTGACCGGATCGGTCTGCCGGTTGATGAACCGCCGCAGCTGCTCCCTGCGGGAGACCGAGAACCAGAACTTGATCAGCGTGATGCCATCCCTGGCCAGCATGCGCTCGAACTCCGGCGCCTCACGCAGGAACTCCATGCACTCCTCGGGCTGGCAGAAGCCCATCACCCGCTCGACGCCTGCCCGGTTGTACCAGGACCGGTCGAACATCACGATCTCGCCCGCGGCCGGCAGGTGAGCGATGTAGCGCTGGAGGTACCACTCGGTCTGTTCCTTCTCGGTCGGCTTCTCCAGCGCCACCACCCGCGCGCCCCGCGGGTTGAGGTTCTCGGTGAACCGCTTGATCGTCCCGCCCTTGCCCGCCGCGTCGCGGCCCTCGAAGACGATCATGAGCCGCTCGCCCGCGTCCTTGGCCCATCGCTGCATCTTGAGCAGCTCGATCTGCAGGTCCCGCTTCTGCTCCTCGTAGTGATGCCGGGCCAGCCGGCTGGCGTAGGGATAGTCCTCCTGCCAGGTGTTGACCCGTGAGCCATCCGGGTTCACCAGCCTGGTCCGGTTCCCCCGCCGGTGCATGCGCAGTCCGAGCTGCCGGGCGAGCTGCTCAAGTAGCTCGCCCACCTGGCCGTTAGCCGCGGCGCCGGACACTGATCCTCGCGATGAGATTCACCACAGGCCCCCCGTTGCAACACCAGCGTCGCCCCCCCGCGACGCTGAATGACGAGCTAGATACCCTCCGCCGGCCATGGCACACGTACTGGCTGACGGCGGCCAGCCCAGACCACAAGATTCCGTGTCCTGATAGCAACCGAAAGCCGAGGTTAAACGTCAGCAAAAGCGAACAAGCTCTTCTTGTGCAGCTCGCCAGCGCGAAAGACCATTCGCGTCGGTGCACCTGGTCGGGCCGGGATTCTGCGAACATGCAGCGGGATGCACATAGTTGGAGGGCTGCGCAACTGAGGAGCGGGAATGAGGCAGGCAGTTCGGCGGTGGCTGACCGGAGCGGGCGCGACGGCAGCAGTCGGGGCAGTGATCCTCGGCGGGGTGGGAACGTCGGGCGCGGCAACAGTCAGCGCCGCGCATGCAGCGAGGGAGGCGGCCCCGGCTTACGTGCCTAGCGGGCACGTGATCGTATACGGCCAGCATGGACCGGCGGTACGGCAGATGCAGCGGCGCCTGGCCCAGCTGCACTACTACCCGGGCAAGGTGGACGGTCAGTTCGGCCAGAGCACCCTGGAAGCGGTCTGGGCGTTCAAGGAGATCCAGCACCTGGGCACGACCAGGGACCCCAACGACGTGGGCATCGCCATGCAGCGCCGCCTGGCCAGCCCCCGGATTCCCCGGCCGGTCTGGCCGCGCGGCCGTCGCAGCCCCTACCTGATCGACGTGAACCAGAACATCGAGGCCCTGGTCCTGTTCCACCACGGCAAAGTGGTGCTGATCAGCCATGTGTCCTCGGGCGGCCGGTACTACTACCCCTGCCCTGGCGGGGGCGGCACGTGCGGCCCGGCCATCACGCCGGACGGCAAGTACTATGCGCACTGGTTCGCGCGGGGCTGGCTGACCGTGCCGCTGGGCACTATGTACAACCCGGTGTTCTTCATCGGCGGCTCCTATGCCATCCACGGCGACATCCCGGTGCCGCTCGCCGCCGTCTCGCACGGATGCGTTCGGATTCCGATGGACATCGCCAACTTCTTCCACCGGCTCATCCCGATCAACGAGAACAACCACAAGGCGGCCGAGATCTACCTCTGGGGCCAGACCTGATCTAGCCCCTGAAAGCCTCAGCCAGCGGGCGGGCCGGCTTGCCGGCCCGCCCGCTGGCGTGTGACCAGTGTTCCGGTCGTGCCGCCAGGGCTTCCGAGTGACGGGCTAGGGATCGCAGGTAGGCTGTCGCGAAAGTCGGACAAGGTCATGCCGGGCAGCCCTGCTGCCCGGGAACTGGGGTGGGTTCGGATGCGACGACTGGTAATCACGGCCGCCGCGGCGGTCGCGGCCGCCGGGCTGGCCGCCTGCGGCAGCATCTCGTCGGGCGGCTCGTCCAGCGGCTCGTCCGGCGGAGGGTCGACCGGATCGACGGCTAGCTGCTCGAATGCCTCGATCCAGAAGGATCTGTTCACCAAGGGCAAGCTGACCGTCGCCACCGACAAGCCGGTCTACCCGCCCTGGTTCGAGGGCAACAACCCGGCCAACGGCAAGGGCTATGAGAGCGCGGTGGCCTACGCGGTGGCCAAGCAGCTGGGCTTCAAGCCGTCGCAGGTGACGTGGGCCTACGAGCCGTTCAACGCCTCCTACGCGCCGGGCCCCAAGAAATTCGACTTCGACATCAACGAGGTCTCCTACACCCCGCAGCGGGCCACGGCCGTCACTTTCTCCAACAGCTACTACCAGGACAACCAGGCCCTGGTGGCGCTCAAGGGCACGCCGATCATCGCCCATCACACGCCTGCGGACCTGCGGAAGTACGTCTTCGGCGACCAGATCGGCACGACCAGCCTGGCGTTCATCACCAGCCAGATCCAGCCGACCAGCCAGCCGAAGGTGTTCTCCACGCTGAACGACGTCAAGTCGGCGTTGCAGACCCACCAGATCGCCGCGCTGGTGGCCGACACCCCGACGGCCCAGTTCATCTCCTCCTCGGAGATCCCGCACTCGGTCACCCTCGGTCAGTTCTCCAGCGGCAGCGGCCACTTCGGGCTGCTGTTCCACCTCGGCAACCCGCTGGTGACCTGCGTGAACAAGGCCCTCTCGACGCTCAAGTCGGACGGGACCCTGGCCGCGCTGCAGAAGAAGTGGCTCCAGCTGTACATCAAGATCCCCACGATCCAGCCGTAGCCGGCGCGGCAGCACCGTAGATGACAGATAGCGAGCAGGGCGGCCTCCCGGACGCCGGCGCCGGGCTAGGCATGGGCGCCGGGACGCAGGTCGCGGGCGGGTTCGGCGGCCGCGGGCCGCGGCTGCTGGCCGGCGGCGGCCGCCGGGCCACGGCGATCTCGACGGTCAGCACGGTCATCGTGATCGCCGTGATCGTGGCGATCTTCCTGGCTGCGCCGGGCAGCAGCCAGGTGCGGCACACCTTCTTCGACCTGCGCGACATGGGCCAGGCGCTGACCGGAAGCGTGAAGGGCACCTACTCGGTCGGCGAGGCCCTCTGGCTCAACATCCGGATGTTCCTGGCCGCCGAGGTGCTGATCCTGATCCTGGCCCTGGTGCTGGCCCTCATCCGGCAGTCCACCAGCCCGGTGCTGTTCCCGCTCCGCCTGCTGAGCACGATCTACGTGGACGTCTTCCGCGGCGTGCCGCTGATCCTGGTCATCTACGCGGTCGGGTTCGGCCTGCCCGCGCTGCGGCTGACGGTGATCTCGACTCAGCCGCTGGCCGTCTACGGGGTCATCGCGCTCACGCTGTCCTACTCGGCCTACGTCTCGGAGGTCTACCGGGCCGGGCTGAACTCGGTGCACCGCAGCCAGGTCGCCGCGGCTCGCTCGCTCGGCCTGTCGCAGGCCACCGCGCTGCGGTACGTGATCCTGCCGCAGGCCGTGCGCAACATCATCCCGCCGCTGCTGAACGACTTCATCAGCCTCCAGAAGGACACCGCGCTGGTCGGCGTGCTCGGCGCCATCGAGGCCAACCAGGCGGCGCAGATCTACGCCAGCACGGTGTTCAACTACTCCAGCTTCACGGTGGCAGCGATCTTGTTCCTGATCCTCACGATCCCGCTGGCCCGGTTCACCGACCGGCTGATTGACCGCGACCGCCGCCGGCGACTGGCCGGGGCGACGACATGAGCCGGTCCGAGATCGAGGCGGCGGGCGCGCCCTCCGCGCCGGCTGCCCAGGCCATCGTGATCGAGGACCTGCACAAGTCCTTCGAGGCCAACGAGGTGCTCAAGGGCATCAACCTGTCCGTGGCCACGCACGAGGTCATCTGCCTGATCGGCGCGTCGGGCTCGGGGAAATCGACCCTGCTGCGCTGCATCAACCTGCTGGAGCCCATCAACGCCGGGCGGATCAGCATCCTCGGGCACCGGGTCACCGGGACGAACGTCGACCAGAACCTGGTCCGGCGCCAGGTCGGCATCGTCTTTCAGTCCTTCAACCTGTTCCCGCACATGACCGTGCTGCGGAACGTGACGCTGGCCCCGACCAAGGCGCTGCGGATGCCGCGGGCGGAGGCCCAGGCGCAGGCCACTGAGCTGCTGAGCCGGTTCGGCCTGGCCGACAAGCAGAACGAGTATCCGGACCGGCTGTCGGGCGGCCAGCAGCAGCGGGTGGCGATCGTCCGCGCCCTGGCCATGCACCCGCAGATCATGCTGCTGGACGAGGTGACCAGCGCGCTGGACCCCGAGCTCGTCGCCGAGGTGCTCGACGTGATCAGGGAGCTGGCCCACGGCGGCATGACCATGCTCATCGCCACCCACGAGATGGGGTTCGCCAGGGACATCGCGGACCGGGTCTGCTTCCTGGAAGATGGCGTCCTCGTCGAGGACGCCCCGCCCGCCGAGCTGTTCACCAGCCCGCGGGATGAACGGACTCAGCGCTTCCTGCGGCGCATCATTGACGCCGGGCGGCTCTGAGGCCCGGCAACCCGGGCCCGCGGCCGCCGCCGCTATCGCCGGCGACCCGGTTTGATCTTGACGATCCGCCACCAGGCGATCAGCGTGAACGCCAGCCCGAGTATCAGCATCAGGATGATGTTCTTCAGCCAGACCGCGGGCTGGTGCCGCCAGATCGGATCGGTCGGCAGCGCCTGCACGGTCGGCGCCGGGCCCGCCGCCCTGGCCCCCGTTGTCTTGGCCCCCGTTGTCTTGGCCAGCGCCGGCTTGGCCGCGCCGGCTTGGCCCCGCGCCTGGCCGCCGTTGTCTTGGCCCCAGCCGGCTTGACCCCCGGAGGCTGCTGGATGACGTTCAGGTTCACCGTCGAGGCGACCGCCGCGAAGCCCCACCGCGACGGCGACAGCCAGGCGATCTGCTCCAGGCCCGCCTTCCCGGCCACCGGGAAGATCCCGCCCGTCAGGATGACCTGGAACATCACTCCCACCACTAGCAGTGGCATGGTCTTGTCCGAGCTGTTCACCATGGCCGAGATGAGCAGGCCCAGGGTCATCGAGACGACCGCCAGGATGCCGATGGCCAGGACGATCTCGACCAGCGGCAGGTGGGTCAGCAACGCGCCCGTGTGCGGGAGCTTGCGGCCGAACAGGCCGATCAGCACCAGCACGATCGCCTGGACCGCGCTGATCACCGCCAGGATGATCAGCTTGGAGGCCAGGTAGGCGCCGGCCGACAGGCCGGCGGCCCGTTCTCGGGTATAGATCGACCGTTCCTTGACCAGTTCCCGTACCGAGTTCGCCGCCCCGATGAAGCAGGCCGCGATGACCAGGATCAGCAGCACCGACTCGGCGTCGGTGTTGGCCCGCCCCGTCAGCCCGTGCGGCGAGGGCACGAGGGCGGCCAGCACGCCCAGGATGATCGGCATCGCCGCCAGCACGGCCAGGAAAGCCCGGTCGGAGGAGATCACCGCCAGGTAGCGGCGGCACAGCGTGCCGAACTGGGCCAGCCGGTTGCGCGTCGCGGGCGGCGCCGAGGGGGCCTGCGGGGCCCTGGCCACCGGTGCCGGCTGGTCCATGTCGCTGGCGATGTAGCGGTGGTAGTACGACGACCGGCGGTACTCGGCGGCCCAGTCGCGATCCGGCTCGGACTCGAAGGCCTGGAACACCTCGGCCCAGCCCGGCTGGCCGAAGTGCCGCAGGCCCTCCTCGGGCGGCCCGAAGTAGGCGATCTTGCCGCCGGGCACCAGGACCAGCAGGCGGTCGCACAGGTTCAGGTTGGCCACGCTGTGCGTGACGACGATGATCGTCCGCCCGTCGTGGGCCAGGTTGGCCATCTGCTCCATGACCGACTTGTCCAGCCCCGGGTCCAGGCCGGACGTGGGCTCGTCCAGGAACAGCAGGGACGGCTTGGTCAGCAGCTCGAGCGCGACGTTGACCCGTTTCTGCTGGCCGCCGGACATGGCCGAGGTGCGGGTCTTGGCGTGCCGGGTCAGCGCCAGTTCTTCCAGCACCTCGGAGATCCGGCGGCGGCGCTCGGCCTTGCTGGTGTCGCGCGGGAAGCGCAGCTCGGCGGCGTAGCTCAGCGCGCGCTCCGCGGTGAGCTGGGTATGCAGGATGTTCTCCTGCGGGACCAGCCCGATGCGGTGCCGCAGCTCGGCGTAATGGGTGTAAAGATCGCGATTGTCGTACAGGACGCCGCCGCCGTTGGCCGGGGCCATGCCGGTCAGCGCCCCGAGCAGGGTGGACTTGCCGGCGCCGCTAGGTCCGATGACGCCGAGCAGGCAGCGCTCGCCGAGCGGGAAGCTCACGTGATCGAGCAGCACCCGCCCGCTGGGCAGCGTGACCGTCAGGTCCCTGGCCGTCAGTGAGATGTCGCCGGCGTCGATGAACTCCTGGAGTTCCTCGCCCACCAGCCGGAACGTGGCCGGCCCGACGCCGATGAGGTCATCCTCGGTGACCGGGGCGGCGCTGATCCGCTGGCCGTTGAGGAAGGTGCCGTTGTGGCTCTCGAGGTCGACGACCTCGAAGCTTCCGCGCGTGGTCCGGCGCAGCTGGGCGTGGTAGCGGGACACGCTCAGGTCCGACACCACCACGTCGTTGTCGGCGGCGCGGCCGATCCGCAGCACCGTGGTCGTCACGCGCATGACGGCGCTGGGCGGCCGCTGGAGGACCTGCGACTCCGGCACGTTCTTCAGGCCCGGCCACGGGTCGGACGGCGGCTGGGCCCGCGGGGTCGGCGCGGGCGGGCGGGCCGGCGGGGTCTGGGCGGGCGGGGCCTGGGCCGGCGGAGCCTGCGCGGACCGGGCCTGGGCCGGCGGGGCCTGGGCTGGCGGGGACACCTGGTAGGCCGGCGACGGCGTGACCGGCGGTGCGGCCGGTGGTGCGGCCGGGGCGGCGGAGGGCGGATCAGCGACCGCGGTGTTGCCGCGCCCCGCCGGTGACCGGCCCAGCGAGCAGGAGACGGGCGGGCCGTCCTCCGGGTGGCCGAGCCGAACGAGGCAGTTGCCCGTGATCGGGACCTGCCGGACCCGGTCCGCGCCGACGAACGTCCCGTTGGTGCTGCCCGAGTCTTCTAGCAGCCAGAAGTCGCGCTCCAGCCGCAGCACGGCGTGGTGCCAGGACACGCGCGGGTCCTCCACGACGATGTCCGACTCCGGATCCCGTCCGATCCGGTAGCTCGGGCCGGCCTGGAGCATCCGGTCTGACCCCTGCGCGCGTACATATAGCGGCAGGTCGCCCGGCGAGATGGCTGGGTCGATCTTCATCTGCCAACCTTAGAGCGATTTGGGCCGGAGAAGAATTGGCGTCCGGACGTAGCTTCTCACCGGACCAGGATTCCATCTGTCGTACATCTAATCCACACGCCGCATCCGGCCACAGCCGGTGAGCTGTGTCCGGGATGCTGCGGTCTGCGGCGTCGCTCCTGGGCGCCGGCAGTGGCCGCGTCACTGCTGGTCGGACCCGAGGCGGCCAGCGGGCCGGTCGGCCCGCTGGCTCGCATCGGGAGTAACCATCGCATATCAGGCCGCATGGTGCTGGTGTAGCAAGCCACTGCGCCGGTTACGATCACCAAGCGGGGTTCTATGGTGTGGCGGGCGGCACGCCGCACTGAATAATTGGACGGTCGGAAGGGTGAATAACCGGGCGTCCGGCAATTTTATGGACTGGCGAGGCCGCCGCGCCTTGCCCAGCGGAGCAGCGGGGGCAGCGGGGCTGCGGGGCGGAAAGCGGGTGGAGGAGCTGTGAGCGAGGAATCGGGCGGCGGTCCTGGTGACTTCGCCGCGGGCTCGCTCGTCGCTGGCTACCAGCTGGCGGAGCAGATCGGCCGGGGCGGCATGGCCGTCGTCTACCGTGCCCACGACCCCCGGCTGGACCGCGATGTCGCCCTCAAGATCCTGGCCCCCGGACTGTCCCAGGACGAGGCCTTCCGCCAGCGCTTCATCCGGGAATCGCGGGCCGCGGCCGGCGTGGATGAGCCGCACATCATCCCGGTCTACGAGGCGGGCGAGGACCGCGGCGTGCTGTTCATCGCCATGCGCTTCGTGCGCGGCGGGGACATCCGCTCGCTGCTGGACCGGGACGGCCCCCTGTCACCTGGCCGGGCCACCGAGATCGTCTCCCAGGTGGCCTCGGCGCTGGACGCCGCCCACGCGCGCGGCCTGGTCCACCGCGACGTCAAGCCGGCCAACATGCTCCTGGAGGAGAGCCCGGACAGCGACCGGCCCGACCATGTCTACCTGGCCGACTTCGGGCTGACTAAGGCGTCGCTCGGTCAGGCGGCCGCCGGGCTGACCTCCACCGGGCAGTTCCTCGGCACCCTGGACTACGTGGCGCCCGAGCAGATCGAGGGCCGTCCGGTGGACGGGCGCACCGACCTGTACGCGCTGGGCTGCGCCGCCTTCGAGCTGCTGACCGGAGCACCGCCGTTCCGCAGTAACGAGGGCATGGCGGTGATGTACAAGCAGGTCTCCGAGGCCCCGCCGCTGCTGAGCTCGCGCCGGCCCGGGCTGCCGCGCGTGGCCGACGAGGTGTTCAACCGGGCGCTGGCCAAGCGGCCCGAGGATCGCTACCAGAGCTGCCGGGAGTTCGCGGCGGCGCTGCGCCGGGTGTTCGGCCTGGGCCCGGAGTCGGCGGCGCGTCCCCAGCCGCACCTGCGGCCGGCCACCGAGATCGCCGCCCCGGTCCGCCGCCCGGCGGACCGCCCCGCGCCGAGCGAGGACGCAGCACCGGCCGCAGCCGCGGGGCTGCAGGGTCCGGGCGCGACCGAGGTCAGCAAGCTGCCCAGCGAGACTGGCCAAGCCGGTTCGAGTGAGGCGGCCGATGCTGGCGCCGGTTCGGCAGATGCCCCCGGCGTGGCTGACTCCGACCCGGCGTCCGAGCCCAGCGGCACCACCGACGACGCCACCAGCGTCATAGAGGCCATCCCGGCCGATGACGGGCCGGGCGGCGGCGATGCGCCAGGACCAGAGGCCGAGCCCGGTGCCGCACGCCCCGGTAGGCCCGGTCCCGCCAGCGTGCCCGCTGCCCCCGGTGGCGCTGCTGCCGGTGCCGCTGCTGCCGGTGCCGTCGGTGCGGCGGCGGCCGGTGCCGGCGGCCCCGGCGCACCCGACCCGGCGGACCGCCCTGGCCAGGCCGGCGGCGATCAGGCCGAGCCAGCGCCGGGCGGGCCGCCCACCCAGGCGGCTGACATACGGCGGCGCACCAGGCCGGGCCTGACCGACCCCTCGGCCAAGGCCGGCGGTCCGGGCGGGCCCGCCGACGGCGGCTACGGCGGCTCGGGTGGCGGCGGCTACGGCGGTCCAGGCGGATCCGGCCCCGCACCCGGCGGTCGGCGCCGCGTGCCCTGGTACCGCTCGCCGGTGCCGATCGCCGTGATCTGCGCGCTGATCGTGATCATCGGCGGTGGCGCGTTCTTCCTGGTCGGCCACCCCGGCGGAACCAGCGGCGGCCGCCACGCCGGCGGCGCGTTCACCGGCACCAGCTGCGCCAGCTCGGCGCCCAGCACGAAGACCATCGACCTCAAGAGCGACAACGCCCAGACCGGGCCCTCGCCGTTCGCGGTCCGGGAAAGCACGAACGGCCAATACTCGTTCGTGTCCGTCAAGGACGGGATCGAGGTGTGGCGGAATCAGTCCGGGCAGGCTCCGAGCATGGTCCGGACCGTCTCGGTCCCTGGCGCCAACAAGGGCCTGGCCATCACCAGTAATGGCCAGTACCTGCTGTCGGCGAATGGCCAGGGCGCGGTCGTCATCAACGCGGCCAATGCCGAATCGGGCGCCAGCCCGATGGTCCTGGGCACCATGGCCGCGCCGAACCTGAGCAAGAACGGCAACAATGCGATCGGCGTGCAGGTGACGCCGGACAATAACTTCGCCTTCGTGACCATGCAGAACACCACCAAGATGGCGGTGTTCAACCTGGCCAAGGCCATTTCGGATGGTTTCAGCCAAAGCCACTTTGTCGGCCTCGTCCCGCTGCACGTCCAGCCGGTCGGCATCAGCTCACCTTCCAAGTCCTCACCGTGGATCTACGTGACGAGCTTCCAGCGCAAGGACACCGGCGACCGCCCGTCGGTGGGCACGCTGAGCGTCATCAGCTGGAAGACCGCGGAGACACAGCCCGGCAAGTCGGTGAAGTCGACGGTCAGCGCCGGGTGCAGCCCGGCCCGGGTGGTCCTCACCGGCGGCGGGTCCACGGTCTGGGTGACGGCGCGGGACAGCAACTCCCTGCTGGCCTTCTCGGCCGGGAAGCTGATATCCGATCCGGGTCACGCGCTGCTGGCCAACATACCGGTCGGGCCGGGGCCGATCGGCCTCTCCCCGGCCGACGGCGGCAAGAAGCTCATCGTGGCCGACTCGAACTACGCCACCTCGAACAACGGCAAGACTGGCCAGGACGGCCAGCTGGCGATCGTGGACACCGCCGACGTGCTGAACCATAAGTCCATCGTCATCCAGCTGGTCGAGGCCATGGGCCAGCCGCGTCAGGTCACGCTGGCTGCGGGGGGCGACACCCTGCTGGTCACCGAGCAGAACCCCAGCGACGCGCCCCATGAGCCAGGCCAGCTGCAATTGCTGAACATCGGGAAGCTGCGGTGAACGCCGGGCCAGGCGGCCCTGGCGCGGGCGCAGAATGCCATAGCATCGGACAATGACCCACACGGCCAGCGGCCCTGGACCCGCGCGGTGAGCGGCACCGCGACGCTACGCGACGGGACGACGCGCCGCCGGGGTGGCTGCCTGCGGACTTTTGTGATCGCGCTGATCGCCCTGATCGTCCTGCTCGTGGCGGGTGACTTCGTGGCCAAGGCGTTCGCCGAGAGCGAGATCGCCTCCCAGATCAAGCAGCACGGCTTCCCGAAGAAGCCGTCGGTGAGCATCGAGGGTTTCCCGTTCCTCACCCAGGTGATCGGCCACGACATCCATCAGGTCAAGATCAGCTCGGCGAACATTTCCGAGGGTCCGGTCGACATTTCCAGCATCAGCGCGGTCATGAGCGGGATCCACCTCAGCGGCGGATTCTCCAGTGGCACGGTCGACAAGCTCAATGGCTCCGTGCTGGTCACCTTCGGTTCCCTGGCTCACACCCTGAACTCCAAGCTCGGGCCGCTGGGCAGCCTGCTCAGCTCGTCCGGCCTGACCCTGTCGGCGGCCGGCCCCGACGAGGTCAAGGCGAGCCTGAACCTGCTGGTCGCCACGGGGTCGGCGACCTGGCGGGTGTCCCGGCTCAGCGGCCAGGAGCTCCAGGTCAGGCTGGTCAGCAGCACCGGGGTGCCGGAGTCGGCGCTCAGTTCCCTGCAGACCATCAACATCCCGATCCCGAAGCTGCCGCTCGGCGTGAAGATCGACAGCGTGCGCATCACGGGCCAGGGCGTCAAGGGTCACATCAGCGGCCGCAACCTCTCGTTCGGCAGCTAGCGCGCCCCGGCCGGGCGAGCGGGATGCCGCCCGGGCGGCTCAGCGCCCCGCAGCACGAGCACCCCGCAGCACAAGCACCCCGGAGCACCAGCACTAGGCGGCATCCCGCCCGGCGAGGCTAGCCACGACCGCTTGCGATCCGCTGTCATCCCGCTCGCCGGTCGCTCTCGCGCCCCGGTGACCTGCGCTGATGTTCCCAGCCAGACCGGGGCGCACCGAGGTAAGCTCCGCCTACCAGGGCGATCACCGGTAATCACGGGTCATCACGGGTATTCACGGGGAGGCGAGTACGTGACAGCAGCGCGGGGCAGGCGGCTGACCATCATCGGCGGCGGGGTCATGGGCCTGATGACGGCGTACTACGCGGCCCCGCTGGCGGAATCGGTCACGGTCCTGGACAAGTCGCGGGTGGGCGATCCGGCCACGGCCTCGTTCGCGCTCACCCGCTCGGTGCGCAACGACTACCTCGACCTGGAGTACTCGCGGCTGGCCTTCGAGGCCCGGCAGCTCTGGGCCGACCTCCAGCAGCGCGGCGGCGAGCGGCTGCTGGTGGACTGCGGCTGCCTGAACCTGGTCAAGACCAGCGTCACCCCGGACGTGGGCGCCACCTACGCCGCGCGCAGCTTCGCCGTACTCGAGGAACTCCAGCTGCGCCGGGAGCAGCTCAGCGGCCCGGAGCTGGCCCGGCGCTTCCCGCAGTTCGCGGCCGACGGCGGCTGGCTGGACATCGACGCCGGGTTCGCCGACGTGGCCGCGGTGACCCGGCTGCTGACCGCGGCGCTGCCCGCGCGGGGCGTGACCGTCACCGAGGGCGCGCGGATCCGCGGCATCGTCCGGGACGGCGAGTGCTGGCAGGTGCGGACCGACGCGGGCCCGGTCGAGTCCGATGCCGTGGTGATCACCGCCGGGCTGGGCACCAACGACGTGCTCGAGCTGATCCCCGGCTGCGCGACCCGCTTTCCGCTGAGCCCGGACCGGCCCGCGCAGTCCAAGTACTTCATCCCCGACCCGGCGACCCGCGACCGGTACACCGAGCACGTCATGCCGGTCTTCGCCTACCTGGACGTCGGGATCTACGGCCATCCCATCTACGACGGGCGGACGCCCGGGGTCAAGATCGGCTTCTACAACCCGCCGGACGCCACCGTGGTGCCCTCGCGGATCGGCTCGGTGGAGGACTTCGTCGCCGAGTGCATGCCGGGGCTGCGCGGCGCGCGGACCGTGGACGTGGCCGAGGCCAGCGGGGTGGACACCTGCTTCTACGACCTGGTCGGCGACGACAACTTCATCCTCGGGCCGGTGCCGGGCGCCGACGGCGTGTTCACCGGAGTGGGCTGGCGCGGCACCGGCTATAAGTTCGCGCCGTGGGTGGGCCGGGTGCTGGCCCAGCTCGCCGTCCAGCACGGCACCGTGTACGACATCGGCCGGTTCACGCCAGGGCGGTTCGCCCCCGGCGCGCAGCCGGCCGTGCAGGCAGGAGGCAAGGCGTCATGACCAGGCAGCCGGTAGCCAGCATCGAGCAGCGGCTGGCCGACGGGGTAGTGCTCGGCGCCGAGGGCTACGTGTTCGAGCTGGAGCGCCGCGGCTACATCAAGGCCGGCCCCTACGTGCCCGAGGTCGTGCTCGACTACCCCGACGCGGTCCGCGAGCTGCACCGCGAGTTCTTGCGCGCGGGCGCCGACGTGATGGTCGCGCTGACCTACTACGCCCACCGCGAGAAACTGCGCCACATCGGCCGCGAGGGCGACCTGGAGGCCATGAACCGCCAGGCCGTCCGGGTGGCCGGGGAGGTGGCGCGCGAGGGCGGGGCCCTGGTGGCCGGCAACGTCTGCAACACCTGGGCCTACGACCCGGCCGACCCCTCGACCAATGCGGTGGTGCGGGCTCAGTACGCCGAGCAGCTGGGCTGGGCGGTCGAGGAGGGCATCGACTTCGTCATCTCCGAGACCAACGACTACCTGGGCGAGGCGCTGATCGCGCTGGAGGTGATCCAGGAGCTGGGCCTGCCGTCCATGGTGACGCTGGCCTCGACGCTGCCGGACCGGACCAGGGACGGCTACGACTACGTCGAGGCATGCCGGATCCTGGCCGGGCACGGCGCCACGATCGTCGGGCTGAACTGCGACCGGGGCCCGGAGACCATGCTGCCGCTGCTGGCCCGGATCCGGCTGGCGGTGGAGGGCCCGGTGGCGGCCCAGCCCGTGCCCTACCGCACGACCGCGGCCAGCCCGACCATGCAGTCGCTGCGCACCGATGGCGTCGACCGGGTGTTCCCGCTGGCCCTCGAGCCATTCACGTGCACCAGGTTCGAGATGGCCGCCTTCGCGACGGCGGCTCGCGAGCTGGGCGTGAACTACGTGGGCATCTGCTGCGGCGGCGGGCCGCAGCATGTCCGGGCGATGGCCGAGGCCCTGGGCCGCCAGGCCCCGGCCAGCAAGTACTCACCGGCGATCGAGCTGCACCCGATCCTGGGCACGGCGGGCTCAACCGCGGCGGCCGAGGTCCTGGCGGCCTGGAACGTGGCCGGCTAGCCGACGGCTGACGCCAGGCGCGCCCGGGCCGTCGGGCCCGAGCGCGCCTGACGTCATTTGTTAGGGATAATTCCTCAGGCGGCGTGCCGCAGCCTGACCGTCACCGACGTCGCCGACGGGCTCAGCGTGACGGTGCCGGTGGCCTGGTCGACGGTGCCCGTGCTGGCGCTGGCGATGTTCCGCACGAACGCGGGGAGCTGGAACAGCACCGGCCCGGCCGGGTGGCCGCCGCTCAGCGTCAGCGTGACCGAGTCGCCGCTGGTGCGGATGGTGAGCCCGAGGTGGTGGCCGTCGGTGGTCGGGAAGTTGGCCACCTGGATGACCTGGCCCGGCGCGACCCACTTGTCCGGCACCCCGCGGCCGACGACCAGGCTGCCGTCCGCGCGCTGCGCGGCCAGCGAGTCCAGCAGCACCAGGTTGGCGTTGGCCATGCCCCAGGCGTGCGGCGACGCGCCGTTCCCGGCCTCGGGATGGGTGCCGGCCCAGGGCGAGCCGGAGTTGGGGAACTGCTGGCTCTCCCACCATGAGTACGGGCCGCTCTGCCCGTTGGCGATCATGAACTGGTAGCTGAGGATGCCCTGGTCACGATGGTCGTTGCTGGCCAGGCCCCACTCGCCGTAGCCGGCGTTGTAGGCGGTGCTGAAGTACTGGGTCGGGTAGCCGCCGAAGGTGTTCGGCGGCAGCTTGCCCGCCAGCCGGGCGAAGCCGTAGTCGTAGGTGGCGTCGATCTTGGTCAGGCCGGGGCCGCTGCGCGGGGCGCCGAACAGGTAGCCGTCCCAGGCCCAGCGCCCGAACAGGAACGGCGCGGCCCAGTTGGCATCCTCGGCGTTGGCGCACCGGTTGTCGGTGTTCGGCTCGACCATCGAGCACGGCAGGTAGTTCAGGTGACCGGCCGACATGGTGGCGCGCAGCGTCTTGTTCGTGGCCGCCAGCAGGCTGTTGTACTGGCTGGCCGCCCACTGGGCCTGGCCGGTGTTGCCGACCTGCTCGGCCAGCCAGCGGTAGGTGGCCAGCCCGGTCAGCGCCTCGTAGTTGTCGATGGTCCAGTAGCCGTTGGCGTCGATGTCGTTGGTCTTCTCCATGATCCCGCCGGGGCCGGTCCGGTCGGCCGCGATCAGGTGCGCGGTGTCCTCGATGCTGGGCTCGGTCTTGCCCGCCGGGCCCTCGGTGTCGAAGTTGGCCTTGACGAAGCTCAGGTCACCGGTCTTCTGCAGGTAGATGGCCCAGATCCACGGGTAGGTCCACACCCCGTCGTCGTACTGGGTCTGGTTGCCGATGACGTACCGGGCCCGGTTGAGCAGGCCGTGCGCGCCAGTGGTGTAGCCCTGGGTGAACAGGTTGGCCAGGATGCCGATGACGTCGTGGCTGAACTCCTGGTCGTAGCCGCTGGCGCCGGTCTTCAGCTCGTTCCCGGACCGGATGATCTGGGTGTAGATGAAGCCGGTGCGGTAGGCGTCGGCCAGGCTCTGGTCGGGCAGCCGCACGATCTGCGCGATCTGGCCCAGCTGGGCGTTCCAGTAGGCCCGCATGTGCGCGAAGTGCTGGTCGTAGCCGCCCGCTCCGGCCAGCGCCTGGCTGGACGGCCACGGGTAGCTGCCGCCGAACTTGTTGCTGGCCACCACGTAGTCATGGTTCACGCTGGCGTGCGGGGCCACGGTGTCCGAGGCCGAGTTGAGCGGGATCAGCCCGGCCGAGGGCTGCGGGCTGAGCGTGACGGGCTGGCCGGTCGGGTTGGTCACCGTGACCCGGCTGTAGATGGCCACGAACCGGTGGCCGCCGATGGTCACCTGGTCCCCGAAGTTGGTGATCGATACCCGGGCGCCGTCGCGGCGGAAGCTGGTCACCAGCGCGGGCAGGTAGCCGCCGGCGTTGGTCCAGGTGGTCCGGGTGTCGTTGTAGATGCCGTAGCCGTAGCTGGTGCCCTGCACGGCGCCGGTCGCGCCGCTGCCGGGGCCGTTGCCGGTGGTGACGAAGAAGCTGCCGCCCAGGCAGGCGGTGACGGCCTCGCTGTTGCCGGTCCAGCCGATGACGCTGGCGTCACCGAACGTGCCGTAGATGGTCTGGCTGCCCGCCGGGCCGTTAGGCGCGCAACTGTAGGGCTCGCCGGCCGCGGCCTGGGCCGTCGCTGCGGCCTTCTCGGCCGCGGCCGAGCGGGCCGTCGCCGGGGTGGAACTGGCCAGCGCAGACGTTAAGCCGCCGGTCCCGGCCAGCGCCGCCGCGATGGCGGCGAGGATCACCCCCCGGCGCAGCGGCTGGCGGGCAGGATGACGGCGCATGCTCGACATGATGGGCTTCCTCCGGTGCGGCGAACGTGAGCACCGCCCGAGCTACCCGGTCAGCGAGCATCTAACATCAAACGCGCCCAGTCACGCCCGACCCTAAAGGGCACCCCCGGGAAGCATGATCACGACCGATCCACCGCAGACCGCCGCGGCGAAACGGTCGTGATCATGAAAGGGACCAGCGGAAAGGTTAGACCGCGCCCAGGCCCAGCAGCAGGCCGTCGTCGGCCACCGCGGGCGACGTGGTCAGGAAGATGATCACGCCGTCGGCCGGGGCGGTGATCGTCTCGTACAGCTGCGACCCGTCCAGGCTGCTCACCGTGCCGACCACCTGGCCCTCGCTGACCTTCTCGCCCGCCGACACCGCGGCGTCCCAGAAGCCCGCGCGGGCGCAGCGCAGCCACAGGAACCGGCCCAGCTGCGCCGGCTCACTCCCCGTGATCTCACCGCCGGTGGTCATGCCCAGCTGGGTCAGCACCGCGTTGAGGCCCCGCTCGTGGGTGTCCACCGCCCAGGCCTCGACCAGCCCGCAGCCGCCCACCTCGGCCGTGATGGCCGGGATGCCCGCCTCCGCCGCCGCGCCGCTGGACGTGCCGCCCACCGCGCGGTCCGGGCCCCGCTCCTGGCGGATGACGTAGCCCAGCCCGTAGGCCAGCGCCATCTCCCTGGCCGTGGCCTCGGCCGCCCCCGCCTCGTAGAGCGCGAACGGCTCCAGCGCCTCGACCATGTCCCCGCAGTGCGCGTCGATCACCGCGTCGGAGCCCGTGATGAGCTCGGTGAACGCCGCGTAGGCCAGGCGCTCGGCCAGCGTGCCGTCGGGGTTGCCGGGGAAGCACCGGTTCAGGTTCTTGCCGTCCTCCGGGACCACGAACGGGCTGCGGGCCCGGAATGCCGTCACGTTCAGGATCGGCACCGCGCGGACCCGGCCGCTGAACTCCCGCTGCTCCAGGTTGCGGGTCCAGCGGCGGACCGCCGCCATCGGCACGTACTCGCAGCCGTGCACCCCGGCGATGACGGTCAGCAGCGGCCCGTCCTGGGCGCCGGTCAGCTCGACGACCGGCACCTCGAGGCCGGCCAGGTCGATTATGCGCAGGGTGCGGCGGGAAACGGTGGTGGGCATGGTGAGCTCGCTTTCCTCAGGACGCGGTCGGGGCCGGCGGCAGCGGCCCGAGAAGTTGCATAGCCGCCGCGGCCGCCCGCAGCAGGTCGGCGTCCCCGCCTCGGCGCCCGGCCAGCTGCACGCCGACCGGGAGCCCGGTGGTGGCCACCGGCAGGGAGATGGCCGGATGGCCGGTCAGGTTGTACGGGCCGGTGAACCGGCCCTCGCCGCTGTCCTCGCCGACCCCGAACGGCGGATCCTGCTCCGGGGCGGTGAACCCGACGGTCGGGCCGGCCAGCACGTCCACGCCGGACAGGCTGTCGTCCACCGCCGCGACCAGCCGCTCGCGCGCCGAGAGCGCGGCGTCGTACTGGGCCTGACTTACCGATGATCCATAACGAAGCAGTTCGTTCGTGCCAGCCGCGTAGCGGCTCGTGTCGGCGCCCCGGTGGACCTCGTGGGCCTCGCGGGCGACGATCACGGCCAGTACTTGCTCCCACTGCGCCGCATCGTCCACCCATGGGGCGCTGATCTCGCGCACCGCCCAGCCGGCCTCGGCCAGGCGGCCCACGGCGCCGCGGACCGCGGCCCGGACCTCGTCGGTAACCGAGGGGTCGGCCAGCTGCCCGGCCAGCACCCCCACCGTGAACGCTCCCGGCGCGGTCACCCGTGTCTCACCAGCCACTCCTGCCACTTCTGCGGCTTCCTCGGCGCTGGTCGGGCCGGGGACGGACGCTTCGGGCGGGTTGCGGGAGTGGTCCGGGCGGCCAGGGCGGGCATCGGGATGCCTGCGATGACCGACAGGAGGTCGGCGGCGCCTGGCACGGTGGCGGTCAGCGTGCCGGCGTGGTCGCAGCTGGGGGACAGCGGGAACACGCCGTCCACCGGGACCAGCCCGTAGCTGGGCTTGAGGCCGACGATGCCGCAGTAGGCGGCCGGGATGCGGATGGAGCCGCCGGTGTCCGAGCCGATCGACAGGTCGCAGACGCCCGCCGCGACCAGGGCGGCGGAGCCGCCCGACGAGCCGCCCGAGGTGCGGGACGGGTCGCGGGGGTTGCGGGTGTCGCCGATCTCCGGGTGGGCGAAGCCGGCCGCGTACTCCAGGCACTGGGTGGTGGCGAAGACCTCGGCCCCGGCCGCACGGAGCCGGGCGACCAGGGTGGCGTCCCGCTCGGCCGGGGCCGGGTCGCTGGCCGGGCTGCCGCAGCCGGCGGGCACCCCGGCCACGGAGACGATGTCCTTGATCGCCACGGGCCGTCCGGCCAGCGGCCCGGCGCCCGGCCAGGCCCGCTCGGGGGCGGGCAGGGCCCGGACCACGGCGTTCAGCGGGCGGCCCAGGCGCTCCAGGCGCTCGTAGGCGGCCAGCAGGTCCAGGTTGGACCGGGTGCAGGTGCGGTCGCCGCGCTCGATGGCCGCGATGAGCTCGGCGATCGCGATGATCAGCGGGGTGACCAGCGGGCCGCCGGACAGCGGGCCCAGGATGGCGGGCGCCTCGGTGGGCCGGTGCCGGATGGCCAGGTCGCGGTAGACGCCGGAGTGGGTCTTGGCCGAGGCCCGGTTGAAGTCGGCCAGCCGGGCCAGCGAGCCCTCCAGGTCGGCCGGGTCGAAGCCGTCGAAGCCCACCGGCCGGACCGGGGCCCTGGCCAGCACCTCGCGGGCCACGGCCAGCAGCAGGTCGCGGTAGGCGGGATCGTCGAAGACGGCGTAGATCGGCAGGTCGCTGACGGCGGTGGCGAACAGCTGGGCCCCGTAGGCCTCCTTGGCCCACAGGTAGCCGAGCACCTCGGTGGTGGGCTCGGCGTCGGCGATGTCCGCGGTCAGCGCCCGGACCCGGTCGGTCAGCGTGCCGTCCAGCTCGCCGATCATGAACGTGCCCCGGTTGCCGCGCAGCACGACACCGGGCTCGATGACGTCCGCGCCGAAGTTCACGAACGCCTCGACCACCCGGCCGGGGCCCACGGCATCGGCGATGACCTGGGCATTCAGCCCGTTCTGGAGCGAGAGCACGTAGCCCGCTCTCGGGTCGGCGCGCAGCCGGCCGGCGAGCAGGGCGGCCGCGGCCGCGGTGTGGTGGGACTTGACCGCGAGCAGCACGGGCCCGTCGATCTTGTCGGGCAGGTCGGCGGCCAGCACGGCGCGGATATCCGCGGGGGGCACGGTGAACTCCTCGACCGGCCCGGTGATCCGCAGGCCGGCCGAGTTCACCGCGGCGACGACGGCCGGATCGGCGTCGGCCACGAGCACGTCATGGCCGTCACGGACGAGACCTGCGGCGACGGTGCCGCCGATGGCACCGCAGCCCAGCACGAGGTAGGGCACGGCGCGCAACGTTACAACACGGTAAACCCTCAGTCCAGGTATCGGCCGTCTATTTACAAATCGTGAGCTTGTCGCCAGATTAGGACAGACAAAGGTTTGCTCCGGTAGTTTCGCTCACACCGCGTAGCGATGTGAGCGACTCAGACAGCATCTCCCGGTACGACCGCATACGGCAATACAGCCCGAGCCAGCACCGTCCCAGTCGGCGCAGGTACCCCGGCGCGGCCCGCCGCGCAACCGTCCACGGGGTCGCGGCCCTCCCAGCCGCGCCCCTACCGACCCAGGGAGTTTCAGTGACACAACGACCTACTGCAGTGCGGGGCCTGATCGCCGGAGTGGCGGTCACGGCGCTCGCGGTCCTGGCCGGCTGCGGATCGGGATCTGGGACGTCATCGACCGGAAGCACGAGCGGCGGCCCGCAGCATGGCGGCAACCTCGTCTTCGCGGCCGTCCAGGACGCCCAGTCGATGAACAACACCACGGTGTTCGACAACAACTCGATCTGGATCTTCGAGCAGATCTACGAGCCGCTGTTCACCGTGACCAACAGCGGCAAGGGCGTGCGGCCCTACCTGGCCACCGGCTACACCATGTCGTCGGACAAGAAGACCTACACGATCAGCCTGCGGCACGGCGTCAAGTTCTCCAACGGCAAGCCGATGACCTCGGCCGACGTGAAGTTCTCCATCGACCAGAACCGCAAGGCGACCAAGGGCTGGGCCTACCTCGACTCGGCCATCTCCTCGGTGGACGCCCCGTCGCCCTACACCGTGGTCATCCACCTCAAGTTCCCCTGGGCGCCGCTGCTCGCCGACCTGTCGATCTTCGCCAACGGGATCATCCCGAACAACTACGACGGCCAGAGCGAGAATGCGTTCTACCAGCACCCGATCGGCACCGGCCCGTTCAAGTGGGACTACTGGCACAAGGGCTCGGCGCTCAAGCTGGTCCGCAACACGAACTACTGGCAGAAGGGCAAGCCCTACCTCAACAGCGTGACCTGGACTGACGTCCCCAACGACAACACCAGGCAGCTCCAGCTCAAGGGCGGGCAGGCGCAGATCGACCAGACGCCGGCCTGGTCCACGGTGTCGCAGCTGCAGTCGACGCCGGGCGTCAACATGCACCTGTTCAACTCGACGCAGACCAACTACATGTCGTTCAACGAGAAGGTCAAGCCGTTCCAGGACGTGCACGTGCGCCGGGCCATCTCGCTGGCGATCAACCGTGCCGCGCTGGTCAAGGCGGTCCTGTTCGGCCACGGCAAGCCCGCCAACTCGCTGTTCCCGCCGCAGGTGCCGTACTACGACCCGAACACGCCCGGCTACCAGTACAACCTGGCCCAGGCCAAGGCGCAGATGGCGCAGTCCAGCGTCCCGCACGGCTTCACCACCACGCTGCTGCTGCCCGCCGGCAACTCCGACTACCTGACGATCGGCACGATCCTCCAGTCGGAGCTCAAGCCGCTCGGCATCACGCTGAAGATCCAGCAGCTCGACCCGAACACGGCCAACACCGACCAGCAGAGCCTCAAGTACGACACGACGCTCACGCTCTGGACGATGGACATCCCGGACCCGGACGAGCTGGCTACCTTCGCGGTCGACCCCAAGTCGGGCGCCCAGTCCTTCTTCACCACCTACGACAACCCGACGGTCGTGAAGGAGACCCACGAGGCCGAGCAGGTGACCGACCCGGCCAAGCGGCAGCAGCTGTACAACCAGGTGCAGACGGGCGCGGCCCAGGACGCGTTCATGGCCTTCCTCTACTACTCGCCCTACCCCTACGCCACCACCACCAACGTGCACGGCTTCTACGTGACGCCGCTCGGCAACATGCACATGGAAGACGTGTGGCTCAGTAAGTGACGGCGACTCGATAACGCGGAAGGTGACGATCGCCCGTGGGGCGTATGTCATTCGTGGCCCGGCGGCTACTGCAACTCGTGCCAGTAGCCGTCGGGGTCACGATCATCGTGTTCTTCATGATCCATCTGATCCCCGGTGACCCGGCCCGAACGATCCTCGGGATCCACGCGACCCCGAAGGCCATCGCCGAGCTGCACCGGGAATGGGGCCTGAACCGGCCGCTGGTCAGCCAGTACTGGCTGTTCCTTGACCGGCTGGTGCACGGCAACCTGGGCCAGAGCCTGATCTACGGCGTCTCGGCGTCCAGCCTCATCCTGCAGCACCTGCCCGCCACCTTGTTCCTGATCGTGTACGCGACGGTGCTCGCGATCGTGATCAGCGTGCCGCTGGCCATGCTCGCGGCGAGCAAGCGCAACGGCCTGCGCGACCAGGCGGTCCGGGCGGTGCCGCTGTTCGGGCTGGGCATGCCCCCGTTCTGGGTCGGGTTCCTGCTGATCGACGCGTTCGCTGTCCACTGGCGGATCTTCCCCGTCAGCGGCTACGGAACGGGCTTCGGCGGCCACCTGGTGTCGTTGTTCCTGCCCAGCCTGACCGTGGCCATCGCGCTCGCGCCGGTGGTCATCCGCAGCCTGCGGGCCAGCATGCTCAGCGTGCTCGGCGCCGACTACATCACCACTGCCCGGTCCAAGGGAGTGCCGGGGAGCCGGCTGTTCATCCGGCACGTGCTGCGCAACGCGATCATCCCGGCGATCACCGTGCTGGGTATCAACATCGGCTTCCTCATTGGCGGCACAGTGATCATCGAGAACGTCTTCGCCATCCCCGGCGTCGGCCAGCTAATGATCAACTCCATCTTCCAGCGAGACTTCCCCGTGGTGCAGGGCGTCACGCTCGTGTTCGCGGTCCTGGTCGTCCTGATCAACCTGCTGACCGACGTGGCCTACGCCACGCTCGACCCGAGGGTGAGGTTCGACCGATGATGGGGGCAGGGGAGGTGGGCGGGGCCGCTACCCTCGTCACCGTGGTGCCGGAGCGGTCGGCGCCACGCCGGGCGCACTGGTACCGGCAGCCCGCGCTGATCTCCGGCCTGGTGATCATCCTGGTGATCATCGGGCTGGCCATCGCGGCGCCGCTGATCACCTCGTACAACCCCATCGCGCAGAACCTGAACGACACGCTCCAGGGACCGAGCGGGCACCACCTGCTCGGCACCGACCAGTTCGGCCGCGATGTCTTCACCCGGCTGCTGTACGGGGCGCGGGTGGACCTGAAAATCGGGTTCATCGCCGTGCTGTTCCCGTTCGTGCTCGGCACGGTCCTGGGCAGCCTGGCCGGCTACTTCGGCGGCTGGATCGAGCTGATCGTCATGCGGCTGGTCGACATCGTCGTCGCCTTCCCGTTCTACGTGCTGCTCATCGCGCTGGTGTTCGTGCTCGGCCCCGGCGAGAGCAGCATCTACATCGCGATCACGATCGTCGGCTGGGTGTCCTACGCCCGGCTGGTGCGCGCCGAGATCCTGGTCGCCAAGCGGCAGGAGTACGTGCTCGCGGCCAAGGCGGGCGGCCTGTCCAGCCTGCGCATCATGGGGCGCCACCTGCTGCCGAACGTCATCAGCCAGGCGATCATCTACGCGATGTCCGACATCGTCCAGGACATCCTGGCCATCGTGACGCTCGGCTACTTCGGCCTCGGCATCCCGCCGCCGACGGCGGAATGGGGTTCCATGATCAACGAGGGGCAGAACTTCCTGACCACGCACTGGGAGCTCGCGACGATCCCCGGCCTGGCCGTGGTGGTCGTGGGGCTCGGCCTGTCCCTGATCGGTGACGGGCTCGCCGACCTGCTCCGGCCGGGCCAGTCATGACCGCGGCGAGCGCCGAGGCGCCCCTGGCCGGCCCGGCCACCGGGCCGGTGCTGGAGGTCAAGGACCTGCACGTGCAGATCGCTACCCGCCGCGGGATCGTCCGGGCGGTGGACGGGGTGTCCATCGAGGTGCCGCGGGGCGAGGCGGTCGGCCTGGTCGGGGAGTCCGGCTCGGGCAAGAGCATGACGCTGCGGGCCATCCTCGGCGTCCTGCCTAGCGAGGCCAGGATCACCTCGGGCCAGGTCCTCCTGGACGGGACGGACCTGGTGCCGCTGCCGTCCAGCTCGCTGAACCGGATCCGCGGGCCCAAGCTGGCCATGATCTTCCAGGAGCCGATGAGCGCGCTGAACCCGGTGATGCGGGTCGGCCGGCAGATCGCCGAGGGCCCGCAGGTGCACCTGGGCCTGAGCCGGGCCAAGGCGGCCGAGCGCGCGGTCGAGCTGATGCGCCGGGTCGGCATCCCCGACCCGGAGCGGCGCTTCCGCAGCTACCCGCACGAGTTCTCGGGCGGCATGCGGCAGCGGGTCATGATCGCCATCGCGCTGTCCTGCGACCCCGAGGTCATCCTCTGCGACGAGCCGACGACCGCGCTGGACGTGACCATCCAGGACCAGATCCTGCGGCTGCTGGCCAAGCTGTGCCGGGAGTCCGGGGTCAGCCTGGTCTTCGTGACCCACGACCTGCCGGTGGTGGCGCAGCTGTGCCAGCACCTGAACGTCATGTACGGCGGGCAGATCGTGGAGAGCGGCCCGGTGCACGACGTGTTCGCCCGGCCGCAGCACCCCTACACCCTGGGGCTGCTGCGCTCGGCACCGGACGTCGAGGAGGTCCGCGACTCGCTGGTGCCGATTCCCGGCTCGCCGCCCAGCCTGATCAGCCCGCCGTCGGGCTGCCGGTTCCATCCGCGCTGCCAGTTCGCCGAGGACGACTGCCAGACCACGGTGCCGCCGCTGCGGCTGCTGGCCGGCGGCCGGGCCACGGCGTGCCTGCATCACGAGCGGTGTGACGAGGTTCTCGAGGCCGAGGGGACATGGCAGGGAGCGGGTGAGAGGGCATGAGCGAGCCGGTGATGCCAGAGCGGGATCTGCCGCCAGCCGCGGCGGTGCCGAAGGACGCGCCCGTGCCGCTGGCCGACTTCGTGGCCGCGGATGGGGCCCCGGCTGGGCCACTGCTGACCGCGACCGGGCTGTCGGTGGGTTTCTCGGTGATGAGCCCGCTGGCGGCGCGGATCCGGCACGAGGAGCGGGTGCTGCGCGCCGTCGACGGCGTGGACCTGACCATCGAGCGCGGCGAGGCGCTGGCCCTGGTCGGCGAGTCCGGCTCCGGCAAGTCCACCCTGGCCCGGGCGCTCACCGGGCTGGAGCCGCTGACCGCGGGCGAGATCAAGCTGGACGGCAAGGTGCTGGGCAAGCGCCGGGCGCGCGGCGACATGCGCCGGGTCCAGATGGTGTTCCAGGACCCGTACTCGTCGCTGAACCCGCGGCTGACGGTGCAGGGCATCCTGCACGAGCTGCTGAACGTGCACCACGTGGTGCCGCGCAGCGAGGTGGACTCGTTCAGCAAGGAGCTCATCGGCCTGGTCGGGCTGACCGAGGACGCGCTGACCGCCTACCCGCGGCAGTTCTCCGGCGGCCAGCGGCAGCGGGTGGCCATCGCCAGGGCCCTGGCCCTGCGGCCCGAGCTGCTGGTCGCCGACGAGCCGGTGTCCGCCCTGGACGTCAGCGTGCAGGCGACCATCCTCAACCTGCTCCAGGACCTGCAGTCCACGCTGGGACTGACGCTGCTGCTCATCTCGCACAACCTGGCCGTGGTCCGGCACCTGTGCGACCGGGTGGCGGTCATGTACCTGGGCCGGATCATCGAGGTGGCGCCGACCGAGGAGCTGTACGCCAATCCGGCCCACCCCTATACCCGGGGGCTGCTGGCCGCGATCCCGCGGATGACCCCGATGAGCGAGTTCGCTCCGGCCGTCATCGGCGACCCGCCCAGCCCGCTGAACATCCCGTCCGGCTGCCGGTTCCGCACTCGCTGCCCCATCGCGCAGGACATCTGCGCCCGCGAGGACCCGGCGCTGACCGCCGCGCCGGGCGCGCGCCAGCCACCAGGCCGCCTGCCACTTCGCCTTCGGCCCGGAGCCGCCGCCGGCCGCGGCCGCCGGCCCGGACGCGGAGTCCGCTGCCCCGGCACCGGCGGCAGGCTCGTCGTGACGGGGCAGGTACCTGGTGCGGGCGGCGAAGATGCCCGGTGGACGGACCGAGTCCGTTATGGATCCCTGGAGGTAGCACGGATATGAAGGTCTTCCTGTCCAGCGACATGGAGGGAACGGCCGGGGTCGTCGACTGGGAGCAGTGCGTCGGTGACGGCCCGCAGGCCGCGGCGGGCCGGCGGCTGCTGCTGGCCGAGGTCAACGCGGCCATCGAGGGCGCGATCGCGGGCGGCGCCACCGAGGTCGTGGTGAACGACTCGCACTCGACGATGCGGAACCTGCCGCCCGACGAGCTGCTCGGCGGCGCGTCCTATATATCGGGCAGCAACAAGCCGGTGTACATGATGCAGGGCCTGGACGACAGCTTCGACGCGGTGCTGTTCGTGTCTTACCACGGCTCGGTCGGCGCGCCCGCCGGGATGTCGCACACCTATAACCCCCGGGCCGTGGTCGAGGCCCGGCTGGACGGGACGGTGACCGGCGAGGCCGGGATCAACGCGCTGGTCGCCGCGCACTACGGGGTGCCCGTGGTACTGGTCACCGGGGACCGCGTGGCCTGCGAGGAGACGGCCGCGCTCATCCCCGGCGTGCACGGCGCCGTCGTGAAGGAGCACGTCAGCCGGATGGCCGCGCACAGCCTGCATCCGGACCGGGCCCGCGAGCTGATCCGGGAGACCGCGCACAAGGCGGTCGCCGGGGCGGCCGAGGCGGGGCCGCCGCCGCTGAATCCGGGCGTGCTGGAGCTGTTCGTGCGCACCACGGACATCGCCGAGGCCGCGAGCTGGGTCCGGGGCGTGGAGCAGACCGGCCCGCGTCAGCTGCGCATCCAGGGCGAGGACCTGCTCGGCACCTACCGCTCGTTCTGCGCGGCGATCCAGATCAGCCGCTCCGCCGCGGAGACCGTATGACGGCCGGGCGGGTAGCCGTCGTCACGGGCGCGGCGGGCGGGATCGGCTCGGCCATCTGCGAGCGGCTGGCCGCGGACGGGTTCACCGTGGCCTGCCTGGACGTGCGCGGCCCGGACGCGGAGAAGACGGCGGTCGGCCTGCCCGGCGCCCGCGGCTACGCGGCCGACGTGAGCGACGCGGACTCGGTGCGGGCCGCCGCGCGGGCCATCCGGGCCGACCTCGGCCCGCCGTGGCTGCTGGTCAACGCGGCCGGGGTGTTCAGCATCCAGTACGTGACCGACCTGGACGAGCAGGAGTGGGACCGGCTCATCGACACCAACCTGAAGGGGCCGTTCCTGACCTGCCGGGAGTTCCTGCCCGCCATGATTGAGGCGCATGATGGCTGCATCGTGAACATCGCTTCCACGGCCGGCGTGCGCGGTGGCCGGCGCCGCGCCGCGTACTGCGCCTCAAAAGGCGGCCTGGTGCAGCTGACCCGGAGCCTGGCGATAGATCATGGACCTGACGGGGTCCGGGTCAACTGCCTGTGCCCCGGGCTGATCGACACGGAGATGGCCGACTGGATCCGGCAGGACGAGGAGGCGCTTGAGCGGTGGGCGGCTACCATCCCGGCGCGCCGGATCGGCACCGCGCGAGAGATCGCGGACGGTGTCGCCTATCTCGCCTCGGACGGCGCGAGCTACCTGTACGGCGCGGTGCTCATGGCCGACGGCGGCGGCACGGCCTGAGCTCGTGGAACCAGGGCAGCGGTCTGCGGAACCGGCCATGACAAACGCGGAGGTACCAGTCTCCCCGGCGGCGCCGGCCGGGCCGGCCGCGGCGGCCTCGCCGGCCGCGCCGGCCGGGGGGGCGCGCGCCGGGCGGCGCCGGGCGACCCGGCTGGTGGACATCGCCGAGGCGGCCGGCGTGCACGTCTCGACGGTGTCGCGGGTACTCAACGGCGACCCGGCGCTGTCCATCCGGCCGGAGACCTACGAGCGGATCCTGTCCACCGCCAGCGAGCAAGGCTACCGGCCCAACGCCCTGGCCCGGGCCCTCAAGCGCCGCCGGACCGGAGCGTTCGCCCTGGTCGTGCCGCTGCTGCGCAACCCCATCTGGACCCGGCTGCAGCGCGGCGCGCTCCAGCGGGCCCGCGACCGCGGCTACGTCGTGATGTTCATGGAGGAGCCGACCGACGAGCCGCGGCCGCCCGACCACTACCGGTACCTGGTCGAGGAGAGCCGGGTCGACGGGCTGCTGATCGCGACCTCGCTGCGGGTGCCCGAGCACCAGTCCGGGATCACCGCCATCCCGCACGTCTACGTCAACCGCCGGGGCCCGGACCAGGGCAATGACGTGATCATGGACGAGGTCGCGGCGGTACGGATGTTCATCGACCACGTGGCCGACCTCGGGCACCGCTCGATCGTGCTCATCGACGGGCCACAGGAGGTCGACACCGTATACCGGCGGGCCGCCGCGGCCCGGCGGCTGTGCGCGGCCCGCGGGATCAGCCTGAGCGTCCGGCACGCGGCGGCCACCGAGGAGGGCGGCTGGGACGCGGGGCTGCGGATGCTGCGCCGCGAGCCGCGGCCGACGGCGTGCGGCGTGGGCAGCATCAACCAGCTGTTCGGGCTGCTAGGCGCGCTGCGCGATTCGGGGGTTTCGGTGCCCGGCGAGATGTCGGTGGTGAGCTTCGACGAGGACGAGTGCCTGGCCTTCCTCGAGGTGCCGGTGACCAGCGTGTGCATGCCGCTGGCCGAGCTGGGCACGGCAGCGGTGGACGCCCTGGTGGCCCGCATCGAGGGCGAGCCGGCCACGGACGTGCTGGTCCGCGAGCCGATGGCCCTCCAGTTGCGCGGCTCGGTGGCGGCTCCGCCGGGGGCGTCGCCGCGCGACACCGTGCCGCAGCCGCGCACCCCCGGCTAGCCACCCAGGCCCAGTCCGCCGGACTTGACAGGGCAGTGCTGACGCTAGATCCTTAACCAAGTCGTTTTAAAACGAGTTAGTTATGGAGCTGGCATGTTGCTGGAGGGCAAGAACGCCGTCGTCTACGGCGGCGGCGGGGCCATCGGCGGGGCCGTGGCCAGCGCGTTCGCCCGCGAGGGCGCGCGGGTGTGGCTGGCCGGGCGGACCAGGGCCCCGCTGGACCGGGTGGCTGAGGGGATCCGGGCCGAGGGCGGGCAGGCCGACGTGGCCGAGGTGGACGCCCTGGACGAGCGGGCGGTGCGGGAGCACGCCGACGCCGTCGCCGCGACGGGCGGCGGCCTGGACATCAGCTTCAGCCTGGTCTCGATGGCCGACGTCCAGGGCACGCCGCTGGCCGAGCTGAGCCTGGCCGACTTCGAGCGCCCGGTGCTGACGGCGCTGCGAGCCACGTTCATCACCGCGCAGGCGGCCGCGCGGCACATGATCCGGCAGGGCTCGGGGGTGATCCTGATGTTCGGCGGCTACGGCGACCCCGTGCCGAACGTGGGCGGGCTCCAGGTCGCGTTCGGGGCCGTGGAGGCGCTGCGCCGGGGCCTGGCCCGCGAGCTCGGGCCGCACGGCATCCGGGTGCTCACGCTCCAGACCGGCGGGATACCCGAGACGCTGCCCGAGGACTTCGCCCCGCGCCAGGCCATCACCGACGCCATCGAGGCCAGGACCATGCTCGGCCGGGCCGCGACGCTGGCCGACGTGGGTCACGTGGCCGCGTTCGCCGCCTCCGACCACGCGCGGAGCATGACCGCGACGGCGCTCAACCTCACCTGCGGCGCGGTGGTCAGCTAGCTCAGGAAGTTACGTGGTCATCCGCTCAGCGGCTACGCCCGCGACCGGCCGGCTGATCAGGAACGCCACGGCGGCAGCGGCGACCACGGCGATGATCAGCAGGAGCAGCCGGTAGCTCAGCACGGCGATCAGCGCCGCGCCGAGGCCGACCGACACGACCTGGGGCACGCTCAGGCTGAGATCGAGCGCGCCCGACACCCGGCCGATCACCGCCGGCGACGTACGCCGCTGGAGGGCGGTGATGACGGCCACGCTGGCCCAGGGACCGACGAACCCGGCCAGCACTGCCCCGATGATCACCGGCACGATGCTGGGCAGCGTCAGCAAGAGCACGCCGACGACGGCGAAGCTGAGGGCCAGCGCGGTCAGCCGGACCTCGGACAGGCGCTTCAGCACGGCCGCGGCGGTCAGGCCGCCGGCGAGCGCGCCGGCGCCCTGGATGGTGATCAGCACCCCGACGAAGGCGGGCTTGTCGTGCAGGCCGACGGTGACCACCGAGAAGCAGGCCGTCTCGGTGAAGCCGAACACCAGCATGGCGAGCGCGAGCGCGATCGTGATGGAGCGCAGCACCGGATCGCCGCCGAGGGCTCGGAAGCCCGCGGTGAACTCGCCGCGCGGCCGGGGCCCGGCGGCCCGCTCCGGCTTAGGCTCGTCGACCCGCAGCGCCACCAGCGAGGCCACCGCGACCAGGAAGGTCGCCGCGTCGGCCGCGGCCACGACGGGTCCGCCGAGCAGCACCAGCAGGCCCGCGCCGACCAGCGGGGTGATGATCCGCAGCCCCTGGTTCAGGGTCTGCTGCGCGCCGTTGGCCTCGGCCAGCAGGTCCTCGGGCACCAGGGCGGGGAGCAGTGCCGTCTCAGCCGGGCCGATCGCGCTGCCGATCACCCCGTAGGCGAAGATCACCAGGTAAATGAGCCAGATCTGGCTGCGGTGATGGACCAGGGTGATCGGCAGCACCACCGTGGCCGCGGCCAGGTTGGCGCAGATCAGGAACGGCCGGCGCCGGAACCGGTCGGCGATCACGCCGCCCATCGGGGAGAACAGGTTCCCGGCCGCGTAGCAGAACATGAGCAAGCCTGCCGCGGCCGAACTGCCGGTCAGCTCCTTGATCCAGATCGCCATGGCCAGCCAGAGCGCGGAGTCCCCGAGGGTCGAGACGACGTCGCCCAGCAGGTAGATCCGCGCGTTACGGATCCGGAGTAGCTGGCGCATCGTGGCCTCCCGTCTGGGGGCGGTTGAGGACGTGGATGAAGGTGACGAGCTCGAACGGCTGGTAGCCAGCCGGGCGCTGAGCCGGGTCCGCCCGGTTGAGGTACGGCTCCAGCAGCGCGCTGAGCTGCTCACGCAGCCGGGCCATCTCGGCCGGGGTGGCGAACACGATGGACTGCAGGGCGCCGGTGACCGCGCGCACGTCCTCGGGAAAGCCGGTGCGGGCCAGCTCGAAGGCGCGGATGCGGGCGATGAAGCGCTCGATCACGGCCGTGGACAGCGCGCGGGCGGCCTGCTCGGCGGCCGGGTCGCCGCTGTCGTCGGCAATGGTCACGCTGGACTGGACCAGGCGCCAGGGCCGTTCCCGCCCCGGCCCGCGGCCGGCCTCCTCGATGAGGTCCAGTCGGCCCAGCACCCGCAGATGGTAGGCGCAGGCCGTAGGGCTCTCGCCGACGACCTCGCTGGCCTGGGTGGCGGTGAGCGTGCCGGCCAGGGCGATGGCCTCCATCAGCGCCAGCCGGGTCGGGTGGGCCAGCGCCTGGAGCGACCGGGCATCCCCGATCGTGCGGGTCGGCCGGGTCGAGGGCGGCTCCCGATCCCGGCCGGGGTCATCGGACATACCGTCAGCCTAAGTCTCGAAATGTTGTTTTGAAAGGTCCTTTCGAGACTGCTAGCTCCTGTTCACGGCGAGGGCCTAGGATTCGGCCCAGACCACAACACAGCTTCGGCGGCCCGGAACTCGCGGCCGCCGGCAGCCGGCATGGAGGCCAGCATGGGTGATCCGCAGGTGCTGTCGGTCCGGCCCGAGGCCGGGCAGTTCGCGTGGACCTTCGGCGGCGTGCCGCCCGTGGCCCGCATCACGCCGGGGACGGTGCTGGAACTGTGGACCGAGGACTGCTTCGCCGGCCGCGTCAAGGGCCCCGGCGACCTGGTCTCGGAGGTCTGCGAGTTCCCGTTCCTGAACCCGCAGACCGGGCCGTTCTACGTCGAGGGCGCCGAGCCGGGCGACACCCTGGCCGTCCACTTCGTCTCGCTGGAGCCGGCCAGGGACTGGGCCGCGTCCACCACCGTGCCGCTGTTCGGGGCGCTGACCTCCACCCACCTGACCGCCACCCTCCAGGACCCGCTGCCCGAGGTGGTGTGGATCTGGGAGCTGGACCGGTCCAAGGGCACCTGCCAGTTCACGGCCAGGGACAGCGACTTCACCGCCGAGCTGCCGCTGAACCCGATGCACGGCACGGTCGGGGTGGCGCCGGCCAACCTGGAGGTGCGCTCGGCGCTGGTCCCTGACGCGTTCGGCGGCAACATGGACACCCCGGAGATGCGGGCCGGCGTGACCTGCTACCTGGGGGTGAATGTCGAGGGCGCGCTGGTGTCGGTGGGCGACGGCCACGCCCGCCAGGGCGAGGGCGAGACCTGCGGCGTGGCCGTGGAGTGCGCGATGAACACGGTGCTCATCGTGGACCTGATCAAGGGCGAGCCGACGCCGTGGCCCCGGCTGGAGTCCGACACCTACATCATGTCGACGGGCTCGGCCCGGCCGCTGGAGGACGCGTTCCGGATCGCCCAGCTCGACATGGTGCAGTGGGTGGCGGCCAGCATGGGCCTGTCCATGCTGGACGCCTACCAGTTCGTGACCCAGGCGGTGGAGGCGCCGCTGGCCAACGTCTGCGATACCAACTACACGTCGGTGGCCAAGCTGCGCAAGGACTACCTGCCGGTCCGGGCCGGCCACGAGATGCACGGCCACCTGCGCGAGGTGGCCCGCGGCTACCTAGGCGGCTAACTCGCCGGTGAGCTGTTTGGTGAGCAGGCCCCCCGCCAGCCCAGTCCTGGCGGGGGGCCTGCCGTCTATGGGCGCCGTCGGCCGGCGCGGTGTTACTGGGTGACCGGCAGCGGGTCGGTCTCCAGGCTCTCCTCGCCCTCCAGCAGGGCGGGCGCGTTCCGCAGCGCATCGGGCCGCACCCAGCCCAGGATCAGGGCGTAGGCCGCGCCGACCGCGATGAGGCCGAGGGTGAGCCAGGGCAGGGCGTTGAGCGGGCTGGGCTGGCCGGGGCGCAGGTCGCCCCAGATCGGGATGGCCAGGACGGCGATGCCGATGACCGGCGTCACCACCCACAGCCAGACGTTCTTGTGGATGCCGTTACGGCGGAACTTCACCCACTCCACGATCAGCGCGAGGTTGGCCACCAGGTACATGATGATCAGCCCGAGGATGCCCCAGGTGCTCAGCAGGCCCACCGCGGTGCCCGGATCGGTGAACGCCAGCGAGATGACGCCGATCGCGATGCTCGGCGCGACGAAGGCGATCGCCGCGACGGCCGGGGTCCGGAACCGGGGCAGCACCGAGCCCAGCGCGCGGGGCCACAGCCCGCCCCGGCCGCCGGCGAAGATCACCCGCGAGGTCTGCGTGTTGGCGGCCACGTAGGAGCTGGTCACGCTGGACAGGAAGATCCAGGTGATCAGGGGGGCGACGAACGGCAGGAACGCCTTGGCCGCGGTGTGGAACGGGTTGGCGTCGGCGGCCAGCGTGCCGGCGTGACCCACGCCGAAGGCGGTGACCAGGGCGTAGGAGCCGAGCACGTAGATGATCCCGCTGACCACGACGGCCCCGAGCACGGCAAGCGGGACGGTGCGCCGCGGGTTGCGGGTCTCCTCGGCCAGCGGCGCGGCGGCCTCGAACCCGCCAAAGGCCAGCACGGCCAGGCTGAACGCCACCAGCACGTCCTTGGCCGAGCCGCTCGGCCACTTGAACGGCACCGCCGACAGGCCGCTGTTCCCGCCCTTGACCAGGATCGTCACGCTCAGGACGAGCAGCAGCACGACCTCGAACACGTACAGCGCGACCGTGATCCGGACGCCGAACTTCAGCCCGACCACCACCGGCGCGACCACCAGGGCGCCGTAGACGATCGTGACGATGCCGGTCAGGCCCCAGATGTGCGCGTTGCCGAACACGTTCTGCACGATGTAGCTGCCGACGAAGATGTAGATGCCGCCGAAGGCGATGATGTAGCCGAAGATCGTGATGATGCCGACCGCGGTCGCGACCCTGGTGCCGATCGCCCTGGTGATGTAGGTGATGAACGAGCCGGCGCTGGGGTAGACGCCGGAGAACTGGGCCAGGCTGCTCGCGGTGGCGATCATCCCGACCATGCTGATCAGGAAGATCAGGGGGGCCGATGCGCCGGCGAGCGCGACCATGAGCCCGGTGGTGAAGAACAGGTTGAAGGCCGGGGCCACCTGGGCCAGGCCGGGCATGATGACCCCGAACAGGCCGAGCTGACCGCGTTCCAGGGATGCGGGGGCGGGCGGGGAAGTCTGCGTCGAGGCCATGGTCTAGCCCCTTCCGTGGCGCTTGATGAATGAGAGGAAGGCCCGGTTGAACTCGGCCGGGTACTCCCACAGGCAGGCGTGGCCGCCGGGGGTGGTGGCCCACTCCGCGCCGGCCACCCCCTCGTGCAGCTCGCGGGACAGCGAGACGGGGATGAGGATGTCCTGCTCCCCGGCCAGCACCAGGGTGGACGCAGCGATCTCGCCCAGCCGGGCGGTGGTGTCGTGCTGCTGGATCACGGCCAGCTGGGCCAGGTAGGCGTGCACCGGCTGGTCCATGTACCGCATGGCCTGCTCGAACTCGGCTAGCTCCGCCCCGCGCTGCTCGAAGAACGGCACGGTGAACGCCCACAGCGTCACGTCGCGCATGATGAACGGCACCCCGAGCACCGGCGCCATGTCCTGCCACATCGAGAACATCCGGGAGCAGAACGGCCCCGGCGCGGCGTAGGTGCAGCCGAAGGTGACCGAGCGCAGGTCGCTGCCGTAGGCCAGTGCGTATTCCTGGGCGATCATGCCGCCCATGGACACGCCCATGAGGTGGAAGTCGGTGATGCCGAGCAGGTCGACCAGCGCCTTGGCGTCGTCGGCCAGCATCCGGCTGGAGTACGGTCCGGCCGGCTTGGAGCTCGCCCCGATGCCCCGGTTGTCGAACCTGAGCACCCGGTAGCCCGCGGCCAGGAAGTCGTCCACCTGGTAGGCCCAGGTCTCCAGGTCGTCGGCCAGCCCGTTGATCAGGACGATCGTCTCGTCCCCGTCGCCCTCTAGCTTGTAGTGGATGCTGATGTCATTGATCGTGGCTACGGGCATGGAGGTCTCCTTCGGACCGAAGCCTGATGCGAGCGTGAAGTTCCCTGAGCAGGTCCTCGGTCAGGGAGAAGTGCTGGGCGGCCGCGCTGGCGGCCTTCTCGGCGTCGCCGGCGATAACCGCCTCGGCTAGCTCGGGGTGCTGGTGCAGGGCGCGGCGCCGGACTGCTGGCGAGTAGGGCTCGGCGTCGAACCCGAAGCTGACTTCCCGGCGGATCCGGGCGCTGAGCTCGGTCAGCCGCGTGTTGTGCGCGGCCTGGGTGATGGCCAGGTGGACCGCGCCATCGGCGAGCCGGGACTCTTCCCGGTTCTGGGCCCGCTCGTAGGCGGCCACCGCCTCGCGGATGACCTTGATGTCGTTGTCGTCGCGCCGCTCGGCCGCGGTGCGGGCGATCTGCTGCTCGATGACCCGGCGGAAGTCCAGTACCTCGGTCAGCTCGTCCCAGGCGGGCAGCAGCGTGCGGCGGATCATCTCCTCCGACTCGGCCGTGCCCGCGTCGGTCTGCACGAACGTGCCGCCGCCCCGGCCGCGCCGGGTGGTGACGTAGCCGGCCGCGTGCAGCCGCTGGAGCGCCTCGCGGACCGTGGTCCGGCTGACCCCGAGCTGCGTGGCCAGCTCGCGCTCGGACGGCAGCTGCTGGCCGGGCACGAACTCGCCCAGCGCGATCGCGGTCACGAAGCGCTCGGCGATCCGCTCGCCGGCCGTCCGCAGCGTGAGCGGGGTGAGCAGCTGGCCGAACGGGTCGATCGCGGGCGGCGTGCCCGCGGCGGCCGCCGCGCTCGCGGCCTCGTCTGGCGCCGCCGGGCTGGCGGCGCTGTCGCTGGTCTCGCTCACTGGCCCGGGCCGGAGTCCGCGGCGTCCGGCAGGCCGGGCGTGGCCAGCATGGCCTGCGGGGCGTCGAGGCTGATGGCCTCCGGCGTCCGGCCCGGCAGGCCGCCGGCCGCGAAGTAGCGGGCGATGAACCGGGCCATCGTGCGGGCGCCGCCGATGATGCTGGCCAGCTCCACCGCCTCGTCGGCCGCGTGGATGTTGCGGGCGCGCGGGCCGTAGGCCAGGGCGGGCCGGTCGAACTGGTTCAGGTAGTACCTGGCGTCGGTGGTCGACCCCATGACCAGCCGCCGCGGCTGGCTGCTGTGCGCCCAGCAGTGCGCGTTCGACAGGGCGGTGGCCAGCGGGTGCTCCGGGGCGAGCAGGTATCCCTCGGCCCGGTACCCGGTCGGCCGCACGGTCGGGGGATGCTCGGCCAGCCAGGGGTGCTGCTGCGCGGCGACTCGCACCGCCGCCTGCACCCGCTCGAGGGCCTGCTGCGGCGTCCAGGCCCGGGGGTAGCCGACCCGCACCCCCAGCCAGGCCCGGCCGGGCACGCTGGACGGCCAGTCGCCGGCGGCGACCGTGCCCGGGTTGACGTTGTACGGGCTGGCGACCTCGCTGAACGCCGGGTCGTCGCGACTCGCGCCCATCTCGGTTTCAAGGTCGGCCAGCGCCCGGAGGATGACGGGCAGGCAGCGGACCGGGTTCACCGCCCGGTCGGCGGCCTCCGCGTGGGCCGGGACGCCGTCGATGCCGATCTCCACCCACAGCACTCCGACGCCGCCCAGCAGCAGGTCCAGGCTGGTCGGCTCCAGCAGCACGACGGCGTCACCCAGCACGCCGGACTGGCAGGCGGCCAGCGTGCCGTTGCCGGTGCACTCCTCCTCGATGACGCTGAGGAAGGTCAGCTCCCCGGTGATCGAGTCCGGCATGACCCGGCGCAGCGCCTCGATGGCGAGCAGGCCCATGGCGAACCCGCCCTTCATGTCCCCCGCCCCGCGGCCGGTCAGCCAGCCGTCGACCCGGCGGGGGGTGAAAGGCGCTGCCGACCACCTCGTGTCCTCGGCCGGCACCACATCGATGTGGCCGTTGAGCAGGAGCGAGGGGCCCGTGCCGGGGTTGATCCGGCCGACCACGTTGTCCCGGCCCGCGTAAGAGACCTGGGCCACCCCGCCGGGAGCGCGGTCGGCCGTCTCCGGCGGCACGGGCACCGCGGCGACGCCGAAGCCCAGCCGGGCCAGCTCGGCCGCGACGATCTCCTGGGCCTGCGCTTCGTGACCGACGGTGCTCGGTGCGGCGACGAGCTTCTCCAGGAACGAGAAGGCGGCCTCGGCTCCGGCCTCGATGGCGTGATCGACCGCCTCGAAGCTGCCCGGCGCGTAGCCGACTGGGTCGCAGTCAGCCGACGCATAGCCGATCGCCACGCCGTCCCCCCTGTCCCGGTCCGGTGGGTCACAGTGCCCTTAGTCACACGCTGTTCGTTACGCAGTGTGTTTGTTACGCACTGTGTGGTCTAAAGGACTGTTCTTTAGACCACTAAAGCAGCGCGGCACCCCGGCGTCAAGAGGTCAACAGGTGGTCAAGAGCCCAGCTGGGCGGGCCCTGGCGCGGGTCAGCGCATTAGCTGGGAACCCAGTCGAAGACGTCGGGGTCGGCGCCGGTGCGGTGGTTCTGGTTGAGTCCGGAGATCCTGGCCACCTCCTCGGTCGACAGCTCGAACCCGAACAGGTCGAAGTTCTCCGCCACCCGGGCCGGCGTCACCGACTTGGGGATGACCACGTTGCCGAGCTGGATGTGCCAGCGCAGCACCACCTGGGCCGCCGTGCGCTCGTGGGTCTTGGCGATCTCCACGACGGCCGGGTCGTCCAGCACGGCGCCCTGCGCGATCGGCGACCAGGCCTCGGTGGCGATGCCCAGCTCCGTGTCCACGCTACGCAGCGTGACCTGAGTCAGGTACGGGTGCAGCTCGATCTGGTTCAGGGCCGGCGTGACCTCGGTCTCGGCCGCCAGGCGGCGCAGGTGCTCGGGCTGGAAGTTGGACACCCCGATGGCCCGGGCCCGGCCCTCGGCGTAGATCCGCTCCAGGGCCCGCCAGGTCGGCACGAAGTCCGTCACCGTCGGCAGTGGCCAGTGGATCAGGAACAGGTCGATGACCGGCCTGCCCAGCGCGGCCAGCGTGCCGTCGAAGGCGGCCAGCGCGTCGTCGAAGCCGTGCTTGGCGTTGCTGAGCTTGCTGGTCACGAACACCTCGGCCGGGTCGATGCCGCTGCGCGCGATGGCCTCGCCGACCCCCTTCTCGTTGCCGTACATCTCCGCGGTGTCGATGTGCCGGTACCCGGCCCGCAGCGCCTCGGTCACCGCCTCGGCGGTGTCTTCCGGCGGGACCTGGAACACGCCGAAACCCAGCTGCGGGATCTCGACGCCATTGTTCAGCTTGATGGTCGGCACGGCGCTCATCGCGCATCCCTCCACAGTCCACACGGTTGTCTGACAATCCGGTAACTCGACGACGTTACCGAACCGCTGCCGGGCGGCCCCGTAAGGGACCGCCCGGCAGCGTCGTCAGGTGCTCGTGCTATAGGACTGCCGGGTCAGCAGGCGCCGTCGTTGTTCCACGCGCCCGAGGAGCCGCCGGGAACCTCGTCGTAGTTCCACTGGTTGGCGGTCCAGTTGTCGCCGTTGTAGGACACGACGTTGCCGGAGCTGTAGGCGTTGTTCGACACCCAGGCCGCGGCGCAGCTACCGCCTCCGCCGCCGCCTCCGCCGCCGCCGCCTCCGCCGCCTCCGCCCCCGCCGCCTCCGCCACCGCCGGTCGAGGTGGTGTTGTTCGCGAAGGCCACCGTGAACGCGGTGAAGTCCCACGGGTTCTGGCTGACGCTGCTGCAGTCACTGGAGGTCACCTGGTTGTCGACCGGGTTGCACTCCCGGTCCCGGTTCACCGACCAGAACGTGAACCGGCTCATGCCGCTGCTCTCGGCGAAGTTCAGCACCGTCTGGAAGTCGCTCTGGTAGAAGTACTCGGCCGAGTCCGTCCGGCCGTTCATGCCCGAGAAGCCCTCGTGGGCGTAGGCCTGCGCGCTCGTCCAGCCGAACGTGCTCATCAGCTGTGAGTTGAAGTCCTGGAGCGCCGTGACCTGTGACGACCCGCCGCTGAAGCCCCCGTCGAACGGCATGATCGTGTAGTCGCTGGGCGTGAAGCCCAGGCTCTTGGCCTCGTCGAGCAGCTGCTGGCCGAAGTAGTTCGCGCCCGACGTCGTGGACGGCATGGTGATCGAGATGAACAGGCCCGGGTCCTCCTGCTGGAGGATCTGCGCCGCGCCCAGCTCGTAGGAGATCGCCGTGGAGTTCTCGATCTCCGGCTCCTCCAGGTCAAAGTCGAACGCGTGCAGCCCGTAGGTGGTGATCACCTGCTGGTAGGCCGCCGCCGTGGCCGCCGCCGAGCTGCAGACCTGGCCCAGCTTCGTGCCGTTGTAGCCGCCCGCCGAGACGATGACGTCGCCGCCGTCCGAGCGGACCTCGTTGATGACGCCGGCCACCTGGCTGTCCGATGACACGGGGTCCGTTCCGTCCCAGGACGGGGAGCAGGAGCCGCCGTTGGCCAGGATGAAGGCCATGTCGAACGCCTTCTGCCCGGTCGCCGACATCACCTGCCCCAGGTCAGGGGCGCTGGAGTCCAGCGTGCTGTAGTACGGCGCCGACTCATACCAGTTGGCCGACAGCGCGGCCACGCTGGCCACGGCGGGGGCGGCCTGGGCCGTGGCCGCCGTGGCCACCAGCGCGCCGGCCATGCCGCCGGTCAGCAGTACGGCGCAGACGGCCGCGGTTACGGTCCGCCCGGGCCAGGCCGGACGGTCCGGCCACGCCACGCGGCGCGACCGGTGATGCGGGGATTGAGGCACGGATCCTCCTGAGGGGGGAAGGAAGTCCTACTAATAGGAAAGTTTCCTATTAGTTAAGCCAGAGGCTATGCCTGTCTCATCGGCCGGTCAACGGGAATGGAGCAATCCATCCGGATACACCCCTGTATCCCGCCCTTTACAGAATGGCGAAGCCGCCATTCCGCGACGGCCCGGCCGACGTGCCCAGTCGCCATTCACGCTTGACTCGATTCCCGTGCGACACCACGACCGGCCAGGCCCGGTCCGGCCAGCCCCCGAGCAGCCTCCCGGGCGCCCGGACCACCCGCCCCGCCAGGCCCGGCAGCAAGCTCGCCAGTCCGTCCGGGCGCAGGCTCCCGTTCCATGATCGCGCGGAGTTTTCAGTCATAGTGACTGAAAAGTCCGCGTGCTCATGAACCCTGGATTTCGGCGGGACGATAAGGCGAGATCTGGCCGGGTCCTTGGCGAGACGGGCGGGATCACGGGGGCCGACGGTGCTCCAGGGGCGTGCGAGGCCACGGGCTGAGCTCGCACCGGCCCGCCCCGCCCGTGGATGTCCCGTAACCCACACTCCGTTGTGTGGGTTTGCGGACATTGTTGTGGTTTGCGGACATTCACGTCGGCAGACCCTCGGCCGCAGCCAGGCAGCCCAGCACTCCTGCCCCACCAGCCCCGCTAATCCAGCCGCATTTGAGCCTTGTTGTGAGTGGGGCTATACGCCCGGTTTCGTGCCGTCGGAAGCCAGGCAGCCAGCGCCGAAGGCGGCGGCCTAGGGGCGGGTGCCGAAGGCGGGGCGGCCGGTTAGCTCGGGCAGGACCCGGTAGGCGTCGCGGACCCAGGCGCACAGCAGCGGCCGGCTGTCCCGTGGATCGATCAGGTCCTGGACCCCGAACCGCTCGGCCGTGCGGAACGGCGAGCCCACCTCCGCCAGTCGCCGGCGAATCCGCTCGACCTCGGCCGCCGGGTCCGCCGCGCGCTCCAGGTCCGCGCGGAACGCGGCCTCCACGCCGCCCTGGACCGGCAGCGAGCCCCAGTCACCGGAGGGCCAGGCCCAGCTCCGGCCGGCCCGGTGCCGGTTCACGATGCCGGCCCCGCCGACCCCGTACACCCGGCGCAGGATCAGCTCGGCCTGCGGCACTCGCGCCTGGTAGATGGCCGCGATCGCGCGGGCGCCGTAGCGGATCGTGCCGCGTTCCTCGGCCACCCGGCCGACGGTCAGCCCGCCCTGGTCGGTGAGGCTGACGATCGGCAGGTGAAAGGTCTCGCACAGGTCGACCAGCCGGGTCACCGCCTGCGCGCCCGCCACCGACATCGTCGTGCCCTTGTACGGGTCGGTGGCCAGCACCCCGACCGGGTGCCCGTCCAGCCGCGCGAGCGCCGTGACCGTGGCCCCGCCGTACTCGGCGTAGGTGAACACCGAGCCCCGATCGAAGATCGCGTCCAGGACCGGCCCGATCCGGTAGGGCTGGCGGGGGTCGCGCGGCACCGCGGCCAGCAGCGACTCGGCCCTCCGGCCGGGCGGATCGTCGGCACCCGCTGATACCGCCGATACCGCTGATGCCGCCGATGCCGCCCGGACCGGCGGCACGTCGAAGACGCTACTGGGCAGGTAGGACAAGAACGCGCGGACGACCTCGAAGGCCTCGTCCTCGCTGGCCGTGAAGCGCTCGATGGTGCCGTTGCCGCGATGCACGGCCGCGCCGCCGAGCTGCTCCTTGGTGAGGTCCTCACCGGTGCCGCCGCGCACCACCGGCGGCCCGGCCGCGAACAGCTGCCCGATGCCGGTCACCATCACGGCCAGGTGCGACATGACCAGGCGGGCCGCGCCCAGGCCCACTACCGGCCCGAGGCAGGCCGCGACCACGGGGACCAGGGACAGGTTGTCGACCACGGCGTCCCAGGCCGGGTTGACCGGCACGTAGGCGTACGCCGGCCTCGAGCGTCATCTTCACGCTGCCGCCCCCGCTCGCGCCGTCCAGCAGCCGGACCACCGGCAGCCGCATCTCGCCCGCGTACTGCTCGGCGAAGACCTGCTTGGCGTGGATGGCGGCGTCGCCGGAGCCGCCGCGCACGGTGAAGTCGTCGGCGCCCAGCAGCACCGGGCGCCCGTCGATCCGCGCGGTGCCGGCCACGAAGTTGGCGGGCAGCACCGAGGCCAGCCGGCCCTCGTCGTCGTAGCGGGCGAACCCGGTCAGCGCGCCGATCTCGGCGAAGCTGCCGGCGTCGGCCAGGGCCTCGATGCGCTCGCGGACCGTGAGCCGGCCGGTGGCCCGCTGGCGGGCGACCTTGTCCGGGCCGCCCATGGCGGCGGCCAGGTTGCGCCGGCGACCGATCTCCTCGACCTCGGGCGCCCAGCCGGAGGCCTGGTCAGTGTCGGCCGGACGATCCGCCGCAGCACCGAGTCCGTTATTCGTTCCGGTTTCGGTCAACGTCCACCTGTCCCAGCAGCCCGCGGTGGTCCGGCCCGTCCGGTTTCGGCTGCGGGCCAGTCTGCTGAGGGCCAGTCTGCTGCCGGCTGCCGATCCGCACCAGCGCGGGCGGGCGGCGATGAGTTCCGGGCCCGGCGGCGGTCTGAGCTAGCGGACCCCAGAAAGGAGCGCGACCATGTTCGCGGATACCAAGGCGTTCAGCGGTTTCTCGGTCGACGACGTGGCGCGGGCGCAGGAGTTCTACGGCGGCACGCTGGGCCTGCGCACCTCGCAGGAGCACGGGATGCTGATCCTGCACCTGGCCGGCGACCGGGACACGCTGGTCTACCCGAAGGACGGTCACGTCCCGGCCACCTACACGATCCTCAACTTCCCGGTCGACGACATCGACCAGGCTGTCGCCGAGCTCACCGAGCGCGGCGTCACGTTCGAGCGCTTCGAGGGGACCGGCCAGGACGAGAAGGGGATCAGCCGGGGCGGCGGACCCGACATCGCGTGGTTCACCGACCCGGCGGGCAACATCCTGTCTGTGCTCAGCGAGCCGTAGCCCGGCGCGTTCCGGCAGCGCAGGCGGTAAGTACACTCGTGGCCGTTCCGTGCCGAACGCAGCGCTGATCCTAGAGACGGTCAACTTGCGCGTGATTGCCCGCTGTCCCCGCTATCCGTCCGCGTGAAGGACCTCGCGCCCGCGCTGCGCGTCCCCGGCTTCCGGCGGTGGTGGCTGGCGCTGCTGGCCATGGGCATCGGCCTGCAGATGCTCGAGGTGGCCATCGGCTGGGAGGTCTACGCCCTGCACCGCAGTGCGCTGGACCTGGGCTGGATCGGGCTGGCCGAGTTCGTGCCGCTGTTCGTGCTCGCGCTGCCGGCCGGGCACCTGGCCGACCGGCTGCCGCGGCGGCTGGTGTTCGGGGCCGCGCTGGTGCTCGGCGCGGGAGTGGGGACGGGACTGGCCGCGCTGAGCGCCTCGGGCCAGACCTCGGTGGTGCCGTTCCTGGGCCTGGCGGTGGGCTCGGGCGTGGTGACGGCGCTGGGCACCCCGGCGGCGCGGGCCATGGCCCCGACCCTGGTGCCCGCGGCGGTGCTGCCGAACGCGATGACGCTGCGCACGATCGCGTCGCAGATCGGCCAGGTGCTCGGCCCGGCGCTGGGCGGCGTGCTCTACGCCGGGTCGCCGGTCCTGGTCTACCTCCTGTCCGCCGGCATGTGCCTGGTCGCCGCGGGGTGCGTGGTCACCGTGCGGCCGCAGGCGCCCGCCGACGCCGCCCCGGAGCGGGCCAGTCCGGAGCTGGCCAGCGCGGAGCCGCCCGGCCTGGACCGGGTGCTGGAGGGGCTGCGCTTCGTCCGGCGGACGCCGATCCTGCTCGGCGCGATCCTGCTGGACCTGCTCGCGGTGCTGTTCGGCGGGGCGGTGGCGCTGCTGCCGCTGTTCGCCCGCTCGATCCTGCACGTCGGCCCCGCGGGGCTGGGCGCGCTGCGCGCCGCCCCGGCGGTCGGGGCGCTGGTCGCCGCGCTGGTGCTCACCCGCTGGCCCATCGGCCGCCGGGCCGGCCGCACGCTGCTCACCGTGGTGGCGGTCTACGGCCTGGCGATCATCGTGTTCGGGCTGTCCCGGCTGTTCCTGCTCTCCCTGGTCGCCCTGGCCGCGAGCGGGTTCGCCGACCTGTTCAGCATGAACATCAGGACCACCGCCGTCGCGCTGGCCACCCCCGACCGGCTGCGCGGCCGGGTCTTGGCGGTGGAGATGGTGTTCGTCAGCGCCTCCAATCAGCTCGGCGCGTTCGAGTCGGGCCTGGCCGCCTTCCTGGTCGGCGCGGTGCCCGCGGTGATCGGCGGCGGGGTGATCACGGTGCTGATCGCGGTGAGCTGGCGCCGCTTCTTCCCCGACCTGGCCCGCGTGGACCGGCTCCAGGACCTCATGCCCGCCGTCACCCCGGCGGCTCCGGTGACACCCGGTTGGCCCCGGGACGGCAAGGACTAAGATCCGATTCCATAACAAAGGAGGCGGCATGGCGCAGTCGCGTGTCGAGTCGGTCCCCACCCCGGATGGCGCCTTCGACCTGCCGGTGTGGCTGCCCCCGTCGGACAGCGGCCCCGGCCTGCTGCTGATCCAGGAGATCTACGGGGTCAGCGACTACATCCGGGCCGTGGCGGAGGACCTGGCCGGGCTCGGCTACGTGGTCGGGGCGCCCGACCTGTTCTGGCGGCTGACGCCCGGCTACCAGGCCGTGCACGATGACGCGGGCCTGAAGGCCTCGCTGGAGATGGGCGCGCGGTTCGACTTCGAGCAGGGCGTGGCCGACGCCGGCGCGGCCCTCGACCACCTGGCCGCGCTGCCCGAGGTGACCGGCGGCACCGGCGTGATCGGCTTCTGCCTCGGCGGTTCCATCGCCTACCTCCTCGCCGCCCGCCCCGGCGCCGCCGCCCCGACGGCCGCCGTCTCGTTCTACGGCTCGGCCGTGCCCGGCAGCCTCGACGTCCTCGAGCGGATCAGCGTGCCGCTCCAGTTCCACTTCGGCGGCTCCGACCCGTTTATCACGCGCGATCAGGTGGCCCTGGTCGAGCAGGCCTCGGCCGGCCGCCCGAACGTGGAGATGCACGTCGAGGAGGAGGCCGGGCACGCCTTCCACAACCGCAAGGCCCCGATGTTCCACCGCCCCGAGCCCGCGGCCAGGGCCTGGCAGCGCACCGAGGAGTTCCTGCGCCGCCACCTGCCCGTGCGCAGGCAGGCCGCGCCGACGCCCTAGCGGGTGGCCTGGCGCGTCGACTTCTTCAGCGCCTCGGCCAGCGCCTCCAGCGCGGGCAACGCCTCGTTCAGGGCCTGCTCCTGCGCGGAAGTGAGCTGATCCACGCACTCGGACACGACCGCGGCGCGCTGCGACTTGACCCGCCGGTCGACGTCCTGTCCGGCCGGGGTGGACACTACCGACGCGCTGCGCAGGTCGGCCGGGTCCGGGATCCGGCGGATCAGCTCCAGCTCCAGCAGGCGGCCGACCACGCGGGACAGCATGGTCGGGTTCAGGCCCTCCAGCTCGGCCAGCTCGGCCAGGCTCAGGGGCCCGCGAAACACGACCAATCCGAGCACCGAGGCCTGCGACGGCGTCAGTCCCTCACCGGTCGAGGAGGCATTGAGCTGCCGGGCGAGCCGGCCGATAACCCCGCGCAGCCGGGTTACCCCATCAGCGTCCATCTGGATGCTCCTTCGCCGGTCATGGGCCCGCCGGTCGTTGGCCCGCCAGTCCTTGCCCCGGTCAGGCGGCGGCAAAAGACTAGTTGCTTGCTGGCAAGCAGTGTAGTGTTCAGGGCATATGGCGACGGACCAGCACATGGCCGGAGTTGCCGAGGAGCGGGAGCCGGCTGGCGGCGAAGCACTCCCTGGCCGGTATGTCGTCTTCACGATTGTGTCCCTGGCGCTGATGATGGCGTCCGTCGATCAGACCATTGTCGCGACGGCACTGCCCTCCCTCCAACACGACCTGCACGCGCCGGTCAACTGGAGCACCTGGACGATCACGATCTACGCGCTAGGCCAGATCCTGGTCATGCCGCTGGCCGGGAAGCTGGGCGACCAGTACGGGCGCAAGAAGATCTTCCTGGGGGCCGCCGTCCTGTTCACCACGGCCTCGCTGTGCTGCGGCTTCGCGAACAGCATCTACATGCTGATCGTGCTGCGCGGTCTCCAGTCCATCGGCGGCGGCGCGTTCATGCCCACCGCGACCGGCATCGTCAGCCAGCAGTTCGGCCGGGACCGGGACCGGGCCGTCGGCCTGTTCTCCAGCGTGTTCCCGCTGGGCGGGATCATCGGCCCGGTACTCGGCGGCTTGTTCGTGACCTACTGGTCCTGGCGGGGCATCTTCCTGGTCAACGTGCCGCTCGGCATCATCCTGATCAGCGCGGGCGCGGTATTCATCCCGGCCAGTACCTGGCACCGCGGCCAGCGGCTCGACGTGCGCGGTGTGGTCCTGCTCGGCGCGACCCTGCTGGCGGCCATGTTCGGCGTCGCGATCCTCGGCGACGGCAAGTCCCCGGCCGATCCGGCGTTCCTGGTGCTGGAGTGCCTGGCCGTGGTCGGGGTGGTGCTGTTCGCCCGGCACACCGTGCGGTCGGCGGCGCCGTTCATCTCGGCCGAGTTCCTGGTCGGCCGCGGCTTCGGCGTGATGAACCTGATCAACTTCCTGTTCGGCGCGTCCGTGCTGGGCTTCGCGGCGCTGGTCCCGCTGTACGCCGAGCAGCGTTACGGGCTGCCCACGCTGGACGCGGGAACGCTGCTCAGCGCCCGCGGCGTCGGGGCCATCGCCGCGGCCGGGCTGGCCGTGGTGATGCTGCGCCGGACCGGGTATCGCTGGCCGATGCTGGTCGGGTTCTCGCTCACCGCCCTCGGCCTGATCGGCATGGCGGTCAGCCCGCACGGCCTGTCGCCCTACGCCTGGCTGTCGCTGGCCGCCGGCCTGACCGGCGTGGGCATGGGCGTCTCCACGCCGGCCTCGAACAATGCCACGCTCCAGCTCGCGCCCGATCAGAGCGCGGCGGTGGCCGGCCTGCGCGGCATGTTCCGGCAGTCGGGCGCGATCACGGCGGTGTCACTGACCGCCGCGGTGCTGGCCCGGAGCGGCCAGCCGAGCGTGGCCCAGGCGCACATCTTCGTGATCTTCGCGCTGATCATGATCGCGGTGCTCCCGCTGTTGCTGCTGGTGCCGGAGCATCGCGGCCGCTGGTAGCGGGCCGGGCTGTTCCCGTGCGGCGGTCCGGTGCTGGCGGTCCGGTGCTGGCGGTCGGTGCCGGCGGTTCGGTGCCGGGCGGTCCGGTGCGGTCTGGCATCAGCCGGGTCCCGGTCATCCGGAGCGCGTGAACACGCCTGCTTGCGCGGCGGCCAGCGCCGCGGCGGCGGCCTGGTCGGCGTCCCGCTCGGTCACCGGCTCGCGGGTGACCAGCAGCCGGTAGTACAGCGGCGCGGCCAGGGCGTGCATGAACTCCGCCGCGTCGGTGCCGTGCGGGATTTCGCCCCGGCCCGCGGCACGGTCCACGATGACGCTGATGGCGGCCAGGCGGGCAGCCCAGAACCGGTCCATCAGCGCGCCGATCTCCGCTGACTCGGCCGCGCCCGCCAGCAGGCCCCTGGTGATCGCCGCGCCCTGCGGGTCGCCCAGCACCGCCGCGACCGACCGGCTCAGCGCGCGCAGGTCGGACGCCGCGCCGCCGGTATCGGGGATCTCGATGGCCCCCGCGGCGGCGCGGGCCAGGGCCTGGGCGACCAGCTCGGCCTTGCTGCCCCAGCGACGGTAAACCGTCGTCTTGTGCACGCCCGCCCGGCTGGCGATCGTCTCCACGCTGATGTCGGGGTAGGGCCGGGTCGATAGCTCGCCGATCGTCGAGGCGAAGACCGCCTCCGCGGTGCGGGCAGTGCGGCCACCCGGCCGGGCGGTTCCTGGCGCGCTCACGGGGCCATGCTAACGCAAAAGAAGTTGCGTTTACGGGCAGGCTCTGTAAGACTCACTATCGCAACACTGAGTTGCAACAAGCCGAGTTGCAACTAGCTGAGCTGCAACCAGCAGCAGGGGCCGGCGAGTCCGGTCCCCGGAAGGGATCGCGATGATGACCGCACCGGCGCCGAGCCCACGGCCGGGCTCCACCACACGTCCGCTGGCGGATGACCAGGCCGGGCCTGCCCGGCCCGGGGCGCGAGGCTGGCGCGCTCGGGTTCCGGCCTGGGCTGGCGTCGCCTATGTGGCCGCCTGGGTGGCCGGGCTGGCCGCCTGGCCGGCCAACCTGGCCCTGAACGCCACCAGCGCCCAGGTCGCGGCGGCCCACCGGGCGCACGTGGCCGGGGCCGCGACCCAGTACCTGCTGGTCGAGGGGCTGGCCGGGGTGCTGCTCGGCGTGGTCCTCGCCGCCGCCCTGCTGCGCGGGCGCCGGGCGCAGGCCGTGGCCGGCCGCCGCTGGGCGATCGGACTCGGCGTGCTAGCCGTCTTGACCTCGCTGGTCCAGTGCGGCCTCGGCCTGGCCGTGATCGCCGCCTCCCAGCACCAGATCGCGGCCAGTGGTGAGCTGTTCGCGCTGGTGAACCGGCTGGACGGGGTCAAGATGCTGGCCCTGGCGGGCGTGGCCGCCTGCTTCGTCGCGACCAGGAACCCGGCCGCCCGCCAGCCGCGCTGGCTCACGGTCACCGCCGTGGCGATGGCCGTCGCCCTGGTGGCCTCGGGCGTGGCCTACGTCCTGCTGGCCAACCCGCTGGGCTGGACCGCGTTCGTCAGCGGGCCGCTGCTGCTGATCTGGGTCACCGGCACCGGCATCTGGCTGACCCGGACCGCCTGATCGCCCGCCCGGTCTTCTAGTGGCAGCTGACGGGCCGGGCCGCGCGGCGGCCCGGCCCGTCAGTCGCGGGCCAGCCGGGCCGCCCTGGTCTCCAGGTAGCGCTTCTCGGGCGCGCTGGTCGTGCGGCGCGCGGCGGTCAGGTACGCCGCCCGGGCCGGGCCGGCCTGACCGGCCATCTCAAGCAGGTGAGCGCGTACCGCGGGCAGGCGGTGATGGCGGGCCAGGCGCTCGTCGTCATCGAGCGACTCGAGCAGGCGCAGGCCGGCGTCGGGGCCGCGGACCATGGCCAGCGCCACGGCCCGGTTGAGCGTGACCACGGGGTTAGGGGCGATGGACTCCAGCAGGGCGTAGAGGCCGAGGATCTGGGCCCAGTCCGTGGCGTCGGTGCTGGCCGCCTCGTCGTGGACCGCGGCGATGGCGGCCTGGAGCTGGTACTGGCCCAGCCGGGTCCGGGTGAGCGCATCGCTGACCAGCGCGACGCCCTCGGCGATGCACGCCTGGTTCCAGCTGCCACGGTCCTGCTCGGTCAGCGGGATCAGCGAGCCGTCGGCGGCGGTTCGGGCGGGCCGCCGGGCCTCGGTCAGCAGCATGAGCGCCAGCAGGCCGGTGACCTCGCCGTCGTCGGGCAGCAGGCGGTGCAGCTCACGGGTGAGCCGGATCGCCTCGCCGGTTAGCTCCGACCGGGTCAGCTCGGACCCGGACGCGGCGGCGTAGCCCTCGTTGAAGATCAGGTAGAGCACGTGCAGGACGGCGGTCAGCCGCTGCGGCAGCTCCTCGGGCGGCGGCATGGCGAACCGGGCCCCGGCCTGGCGCAGCCGCTGCTTGCCGCGGCTGATCCGCTGGGCCATCGTGGCCTCGGGGACCAGGAACGCCGCGGCGATCTGCGCGGTGGTCAGGCCGCCCACGCTGCGCAGGGTCAGCGCGATCTGCGAGGCCTGGGTCAGCATGGGGTGGCAGCACAGGAACAGCAGCAGCAGGCTGTCGTCCTGGTCGGCGGTGATGTCGGCGCCGGGGGCCTGGACATCGCCGGCGACCTCCAGGCTGGCCGCGCGCTCCTCCCGGCGACGGCGGGCGCCCTCACTGCGGAGCTGGTCAGTCAGCCGCCGGCTGGCCGCCGTGATCAGCCAGGCCCGCGGGTCGTCGGGGACGCCCTGGGCGGGCCACTGGCCAGCGGCGGCGACCAGCGCCTCCTGGACGGCGTCCTCGCACCGGTCGAACACGCCGTAGCGGCGGGTCAGGGCGCCGAGGACCTGCGGGGTGAGCGTGCGCAGCAGGTCCTCGATCGCCCGGTCCGTGATCACATCTCGGCTCCGGCCTCGTGCAGCACCGGCCACACCTCGACGCCGCGGAACGAGGCGAACGGCATCCGGGCCGCGATCTCCAGCGCCCGCTGCTCGCTCTCCACGTCGAGCAGGTAGTAGCTGGCCAGGTGCTCCTTGGCCTCGGCGTACGGGCCGTCGGTCACCGCGGCCGCGCCCTCGCGGACCCGGACGACCTTGGCGCTCTCGGCGTCGGCCAGCCCGTAGGCGCCGAGCAGCTCGCCGGTCTCGAAGAACTCCTGGTTGAAGGCGTCCTGCTCGGCGATGCCCTTGGTCTGTTCCTCGGAACTGAGCCCGGCCCAGGTCTCCTGGTTGGCATAGATCATGAGCAGGTACTTCATGTCGCGGTCTCCTCTTGTGCGGGGCGGCCGTGGCGGCCGCCGTGCGTCTCGTGTATCCCGTGTATCCCGCGTATCCCGTGTATCCCGTGCATCCCTAGGTCGGATCCGCCGGGCGCGCCTCGACACGCGGCCGGACCATTCTTCTGCCGGGCCGGTCCCCGGTGCCGGGGCCGAGAGCTCAGGCGCGAATCTCGCTGGCGCACCGGTAGCCGCTGCGCAGCGCGCCCTCCATGTAGCCCTGGAAGTTGACCGAGGTGTGCTCCCCGGCGAAGTGCAGGCCGCCGTGCCGGCGGGGCTGGATGCCGTTGAACGCGGTGTACTGGCCCACCTTGAGGTAGGAGTAGGCGCCGCCGACGTGCGGATCAGCCGATGACCAGGTGTAGTAGGCCTTGCCGTTGAAGGCGGCCTTGACGCCGGGGAAGTTGGTTTCGAAGTCATCGACGAAATCGGCGGCCATCTCGGCGGGCGCCGGACCGAAGTAGGAGCGCAGGTGGTACCGCCGGCCGATGTCGGCCCCGACCTCGCCGCCCGGCAGCGCGATCAGGATGCCGGGCGTCCCGTGCTGGTCCAGCGTCGTCTCCCAGCCGCCCTGGACGATGCCGTCGGTGTACAGGTCGCCGGTCCAGCCGTCGGCGTTCCAGACCCGGCGCGAGCACTGGAGCTGGATCTTGGAGTTCGAGCCGAGCGGCTCGTGGCGGATGGCGCGCAGCTGGCGTGGCGGCAGGTCGATGCCGCGCAGCTCCACCTCGCGCAGCCTGGTGAACGGCAGCGCGAGCACGACCCGGTCGGCGTGCACCTCGCGGGTCCCGTGGCCGACGGCGAACGTGCACGTGTACCGGCCGTGACCGCGCTCGCGCAGGGCGATGAGCCGGTGGCCCAGCTGGATGGACCCGGCCGGCAGCCGCCGGACCAGGCCCGAGATGAGCTGGTCGTTGCCGCCGCGGATGTGCCACTTCTCGTCCGTGCCGGATAGCTCCGGCGCGGACCGGGGCTGGAGGCCGCTGGCCGAGCTGTCGTAGAGGCCGAGCAGGTAGACCAGGTTCAGCGCGGACTGCTCGGCGACCGGGCCGCCGTACTCGTCCAGCAGCACGGAGACGCACAGCCGGCCGAAGTCCGAGTCGAGGCCGCCGCGGACGTGCTCCTCGATCCACCGGGTGGCCGGCTGATGGTCCCACCGCCAGCCCCAGTGGGTGTGCTGGTGGTACAGGGTCGGCCAGGGCGCCTGGCGGTTGGCCGCGTTGTGGAACAGTTTCCAGGCCCACTCGTGCCACTCGCGGTTCAGCGCGGCCTGGGACCAGAAGTGGCCGTGGAACCGCAGCCGCTCGTCCTGGGAGTGGGTGTGCGGCGGGTAGCGGTTCACGTTGTCGAGGGTGAGGCCGAGGCTGGCCGCGAGCCTGCGCATGGCGGTGTGCTCGCTGGAGATGAACTCGCCGTGCTGCTCGGTGTACTGGCCGGCGTCGAAGAAGCCGCGCAGCGTGTAGACCCGGCCGCCGGGCCGGTCCGGGTTGAACTCGTAGACCTCGCTGCGGATGCGGTGCCGCCGCCAGAGCCGGTCGGCGCAGCCCAGCCCGGCCAGGCCGGACCCGATGATCACCACGCGCTGCTGGTGGCCGTCGGCGGCCTGAGAGCCGGCGGGCTCGTGGCCCAGGCCGGCGGGGATGGCCAGGCCCAGGGCGGCGGTCCCGGCGCCGGTCAGCGCGGCCCGCCGGGACACGGCGGCCTCGCGCAGGATGTCGTCGGCTTCGTCGACGCCGCAGCCGGTCCGGCGGGCGTAGGCCGACGCGGCCCTGGCGCGAGCCAGCATCCGGGCGGCCGGGGAGGTCCTGGCGCTCATCCCGTCCGAATCTACGTGAGCCGGCCCCGCGCGGGAAGCGCCCGAGCGGGGGCGCTGGCCCGGAACGACCCCGCGCCCGGAATCCCGCGCGCAGCCGCCGCGCCCGGAACGACCCCGCGCCCGGAATCCCGGGCGCAGCCGCCGGCCGGAACGACGCCGCGCCCGGAATCCCGCGCGCAGCCGCCCGCCCGGAACGACATGGTTGCTGCAGCCATGTCGCAAGAGCGACGTGGCTGTAACAGCCACGTCGCTGGTGAGGGCGGCGGGCTGAGGCGGGCGGGTCAGGTGAGCTTGTTGTTGTAGATGCGCAGGTTCATGGTGGCCAGGTCGAGCAGCGGGGTGGGCACGCCCAGCTCGGCGCCGCGCCGGGCCAGGTCCCCGAGCACCGGCTCGACCTCGGCGGGCCGTCCCTCGGACACGTCCCTGGACAGGGACGACGTGACCGGCGCGTCCTGGGTGACGGTCTGCCGGGTCCGGGCCAGCCCGTCAGCGGGCACCGGGTAGCCCGCGGCGGCGGCGACCGCGCTGGCCTCGGCCAGGATGGCCGGGCCGAGGTCCCGGCCGCCGGGCACGGCGACGATGTCGCCCACGGTGGCGCGCATCAGGCCGGTCAGCGCGCCGATGGTCGCGATGAACACCCACTTGGCCCACATCTGGGCCACGATCTGGTCGCTGATGCTGACGTCGAAGCCCGCGCCGCTGAGCTGGTCATAGGCGGCCAGCAGCGGCTCGCTCCGGCCGCCGTCCTGAGTCCCGATGGTCAGGCTGGCCGACGGCCCGAGCTTGACGATGTCGCCCGCCTCGTTGAGCTGCGTGGCGACGATGACCACGCCGCCGAGCACGGCCTGGTCGCCGAACCGCTTGCTGAGCGCGGCCAGGTGGCCCATCCCGTTCAGGAACGGCACCACGGCGGTCTGCGGTCCGACGGCGGGCGCGAAGTCGGCCATGGCCGACTCCAGCGCGGTCGCCTTGACCGACAGCAGGACCACGTCGGCGAACCCGCTCAGCTGGTCGGCCATGACCAGGTCCGGCGTCACCACGCGGGACTCGTCCGGCTCGGCGCCGGGCCCGACGATGCGCAGGCCGCGCTCGCGCAGCTGCCCGGCCCGGCGGGGGCGGACCAGGAACGTGACGTCCCGGCCGGCCTGGGCCAGCCGGGCCCCGAAGTAGCCGCCAGTCGCGCCGGCCCCGACAACGAGGATGGACATGGCCTCCGTGGCTCCCTCCCGGCCCGTCACGGCCTCAGTCCAGCAAGCCCATCCGACACTACGCCGTACGGTCAGTTCAGTCAATGAACTAAGTTGCTCCTCGCTCTGGTGTCTCAGTATATGAGCTGATCAGATCGATAAATGAGACAACAGGCCGCTGTCGTGGCATGCTGTGGGCAGGTACGCGAAGCACCGGGAGCACAGTGAGCCGGGAGGCACAGTGACAGGCGGTCAGGCGGGCGGCGCCGAGGACCTGCTGGAGTGGGACGCCCAGACCTACGATTCCCTGCCGCTGCCGCACGTGCGGTGGGGCGCCGGGGTCATCGGGCAGCTGCGGCTGGCGGGCGACGAGACGGTGGCGGACATCGGCTGCGGCACGGGCCGGGACGCCGGGCAGCTGCTCAGGCTGCTGCCGCGCGGGCGGGTGCTGGCGGTGGACGGGTCCCAGCAGATGCTCGCCCAGCTGCGTACCCGGCTGGCCGGGGACCTGGACCGCGTTGACATCGTGTCGGCCGACCTGCGGGAGCCGCTGGTGCTGCCGCGGACGGCCGACGCCGCGATCAGCGTGGCCACCCTGCACTGGCTGCCCGACCACCAGCTGGTGTTCACCGGGGTGGCGAACGCGCTGCGGCCGGGCGGCCGGTTCGTGGCCGAGGCGGGCGGGCCGGGCAACATCGCGAGCGTCCAGGCCGTGCTGGACGAGCTGGGCGCCGACGACAGCGCCGGGACGGCGCAGTTCGCCGGGGCCGCGGAGACCCGGACCCGGCTGGCGGCGGCGGGCTTCGCCGAGATCGACGTGCGGGTGGTGGCCGATCCAGTGCCACTGCAGCCGGGCGAGCAGATCGAGGCCTACCTGGCCACGGTGATCCTGGGCAAGGTGCTACGCGAGCTGCCGCCGGGGGAGCGGAGGTTGTTTGTGAATGAGGTGGCCAGGCGCCTGCCCGAGCCGGTCATCGACTACGTCCGGCTCCAGATCAGCGCGGTCCGCCCGTAACCGCCGGGAGCGGCGGGCCGGGCTCGCGCCCGTCGCGTCAGGGCTTGCGGCCGATGCCGACCCAGCAGGAGACCTCGTAGGAGGTGACGTCCAGGCCGGGCACGGGGTGCCAGCGATGGGCCTGCACGACACCCGGCTCGACCAGCTCCAGGCCGTCCAGCAACCTGGTGACCTCGGCCTGGCTGCGCCGCGTCTGGGCGGTGCTGGACGAGGCGTTGTAGCGGCGCGCGCCCTCGGCCACCATCTCGGCGTCCACGTCGCTGGCCGGGTGGGTGACCACGAGGTAGCTGCCGGAGGGCACCGCGCTCATCAGGCGGGCGGCGATGCCGTACGGGTCCTCCTCGTCGCTGATCAGGTGCAGCATCCCGATGAGCTGGACGGCGACCGGCTGGCTGAAGTCCAGCGTGCGCTGGGCATGGTCGAGGATCTTGTCGGGCTCGCGCAGGTCGGCATCGACGTAGTCGGTCGCGCCGTCGCGGGTGCCGGTCAGCAGCGCGCGGGCGTAGGCCAGGACGATCGGGTCGTTGTCCGCGTAGACGATCCGGGCGTCCGGCGCGTGCTCCTGGGCGATCTCGTGGACGTTGGGGCTGGTGGGGATGCCGGTGCCGATGTCCAGGAACTGGCGGATGCCGGCTTCGTCGGCCAGGTAGGCCACCGCCCGATGCATGAACGCCCGGTTGGCCCGGATGTCGCGCACGACCGTCGGCCGGGCCGCCAGCACCGCCTCGCCGGCCGCCCGGTCGGCGGCGAAGTTGTCCTTGCCGCTCAGCCAGTAGTCGTAGATCCGGGCCGGGTGAGCGACGCCCGTGTCGAACCGGGCGAGGTCGTCCGCTGCCTGACCGGGCCCGGCCTGGTCAGGCGAGTTGCCTTCCGCGCTGTCAGCCCCCACGACGGTCCCTCTTCGCTGAATCGGGAGTTAATGCCTTCCCGACAGCTTACTTTTGCCCGTCCGGGCCGGGCCCGGGCGGCTCAGTCGCCGGGTGGCAGCACCTCGGCGGCTATCCGGCCGGCGGGCAGGTCCAGGTCGCGGGCCAGGCCCCGGCCGACCCGGCGGACCAGGTCGGGTGACAGCACGATGACCGCGGCCCCGATGATCAGCCAGCCGAGCAGGATGTACGGGAACAGGTTGTACGGCGCGGCGGGGGCCGGGTACACGTTGGCGTACAGGACGTAGGCGACCAGGATCACCGCGATCCCGGGCAGGACGCCCCGCCAGCGCGGCACGCCGAGGCTGTTGTCCAGCACGGCCCGGGTCGCGCCCGCGTTGACCAGGCCGTAGCCGACCAGGATGGCCAGCGTCCCCAGGGTGCCCAGGTACTGCCAGACCTGCAGGCCGGTGGCCCCGAGGACGCGCAGGATGATCAGGCAGATCACGTTGACCACGATGACCAGCAGCACCGCCGGGCGCGGGGCGGCGGACCGCGCCGACACCCGGGCCAGCGGCGTGGACGGCGCGCCGTCCCTGGCCACGCCGAAGATCAGCCGTGCCCCGGCCACCGCGGCCCCCAGGCCCGCGCCGAAGGCGCTGAACGCGGCGCCCAGCTCGATCAGGTCGCGCATGGCCGAGCCCACGTAGACCCCGGCCAGCTGGAACAGCGGACCGCCCGAGCCGGCGAACGCGGCCGACCCGGCCTTGGTCGCCCCGAAGCCCAGCGACTGCACGGCGATGCAGGCGATGTAGAAGACGGCCAGCGCCACCACCGAGGAGCCGATGGCCCGCGGGATGGCCTTCTCCGGGTTCTGCGCCTCCTCGCCCAGCGCGCCCGCGCCCTCGAACCCGGCGAAGGCCAGGAAGCCGAACACCGAGCCAAGGATCAGCGCGTGCACGTTCACGCCGGCCGGCAGGGTGAAGATGCTCGCGGTGAGCGTGCCGCCGTTCAGGCCGTGACCCTGGCCGACCTTGACCAGGATGATCACCATCAGCACCAGGATCAAGGCCACCGTCGTCGCCTCGATGTACAGCAGCGCACGGGTGGAGCGCTTGATCAGCCCGGCGGCGAACGCCCAGAGGATCAGCGTGATCGGCAGGGCCAGCCAGATCCAGTCCGCGTTGTGCCACCACCCGAGGTCCTGGAGCACGCCGGCCAGGAAGTAGCCCGACGCCGCCGCTGAGGCCGGGACGAACACGAAGTACATCAGCGACATGGCCCAGCCGGAGAAGACCCCCAGCCGCGGGCCGAGCGAGGCGCCGACGAAGCCGTAGACCGACCCCGCGTGGTTGTACTTGCGGGTCAGCAGCATGTAGCCGTAGCCGATCAGGCAGCAGGTCACGCCCGCGAAGACGAACGAGAGGGCGGCGCCCCGGCCGACCAGCCCGGCCACGCCGGGTCCCGAGAACGACATGGCCAGGGCCGGGGACATGGCGCCGACCGACAGGCCGATCGCCTCCCAGACGTGCAGGTTGCGCTTCAGGCCATGAGTGCCGGCCTGGCTGTCGGACGTGGCGATGGACTGGTCGGACACCCAGGACCCCCTCACCAGCGCGGCCTGGCTTCGGTCAGAAGTCAGCAAACGCCGGTCGTTGGCCAATAATGCGACCCTAGTTACGGTACGTGTGCATAGTGACCGGTGGCAATAGCGTGACTGCTGATCCGGACCGCCCGGCTCCTTGCCCAACTTCGGGTCGGCCCTGAATGTACTACGTGTAGTACCATGAGGGTATGGAAGCGACAGCTCGCGAGCTTAACCAGCAGACGGCTCAGGTACTGGCGCGCGTCCAGGCGGGTGAGACGGTGACCGTCACCAGGAACGGTCGACCAGTGGCCATCCTGCGTCCGTACGGCCATGAGGATCCTCCGGCCTACCCGTTCCGGACGGATCCGATGGGCTCGGACGATGACGTCCCGACGTTCCGGGGAGCGTCCGACTTCTCCGAGCGGGTGGACGATCTGCTGGCCGGATTCGGCACTGATGGCTGAACCGGTTGCCATCGCGGATACTTCAGCCCTGATCGCGTTCTTCAACGAGGCCGACCAGCATCACCAGGCCGTCCGGGCCGGCGTGGCACAGGCTGGTCACCTCGTGGTCTCGCCATGCGTGCTGGCCGAGCTTGACTATCTGATCGCGACCCGGCAGGGGCCTCATGCCGCCCGCGCGGTGCTCGCCTATATCGCGGGTCGGGTCGCGGGAGGCCGCTGGGAGGTGCCCGCCATCGGGGCCTTGCTGCTGGCCGCGCACGCCGTCCTGGATGACTACCCGGAGGTCGGGCTTACTGACGCGATGAACGTCGTGCTGGCGCGCGAGTTCCGCACCGACGTCATAGCGACACTGGACTACCGGCATTTTCGCATGATCCGGCCGCTGACCCCGCACGACGTGTTCCGGCTGCTGCCCGACGACATCACTGCCTGAAGCCAGGGCAGTCGCGCGCTGGCCAGCGGCGCGCCGGACGGGGCGCGCGAGCGGCGCCGCCGCTCTAACATCGTCGGCATGTCCCCGGTATCCCGCGGCCGCAAGGCAAAGAAGAAGAAGAGCGGCAAGGCTAAGACCAGCACCAGGAAGACGACTGCGTCCGTTCCGCTGTTCCAGGCCGGCGCTGATAGCCCTGGTCGCGGCGGGCCGGCTTTCGGCGAGCCGGCTGAGGATTACCTCGGCGCGCTGGCTTTCGATGAACCACAGTCCGATGACTTCGACGACTTCGACGAGTCCGATGATGTGCTGTCGCCGTTCGGCGCCGAGGAGCCTCCGGTGTGGTTCGAGTCGGCCATCGATCGCATGCTTGACCAGGCCGAGACACTGTCGACTGCTCAGGGCCCTCGTGCGCTCGAGCAGGCGGTGGCCGAGCTGATCGGGGCCGAAGTGCACCGCGCCCTCAACGAGGAGCGCTCCCGCATGTGGTTCGACTGGCTGATCGAGGAGCTCATCGACGGCGCGGCGTTCCGGATCACCGATGATCCTGGACCGTCGGATCCGGCCTGGTCCGGGTACTGGCGGCTGCTGTACGGTCTCAGCTCGATCGTCATGCCCGGTCTGCAGTCGATTGTGCTGGAGACCCTGGCCAGGGTGCGGAAGGCGCTGCCCGCCAGGGCCGCCGCCGGGCAGCCAGAGTGGCTCACGCTGCTCCCGAAGATCGCCGCGACCGGTGACGTGTGGGAGATGCACGACGCCTACGGCACCCGCTTCGGCGTGATCGCCGGCTTCCGCTATCCCGGTGCCGTCGACGAGCATGTGTTCCTGTTCGACGTGGACGCCTGCGGCGAGATCGTCCTGGCCAGCGCGGGCGTGTTCGATGACCGCGAGCAGGCCGCCGCCGCGTGGCGGGCGCCCCTGGGCGATGCGGCCGCCGCTGTCACGCCCAGCCCGGTCGACAGGTCTGAGCGACTGCTCTGCCTGGCCTACATGGACGCGGGAGACGAGGAGCTCCTGACCGGGTCCGAGCCTCGGACGGTCTTCGACAACTTCTTCCGTGCGGGCCGGCGCACCCACGACCTGGCGCAGGTGCTACGCAAGAAGCGGATGCCGCTGCCGGAGACCACGTCCCTCTTTCACGACATCGACATAGAGCCCGCGGTGGCGGAGTTCACTGCCTGGTACGAGCAGCGGCACGGGGCTGCGCCCGATACCGAAGCGGTCGAGGGCATCGCGGAGGAGTGGCTGGAGGGGGCGCTGCCAGGGACATGGCAGGCGGCGTCGCCGCACCGGGCCAGGCACCAGCTCGTCCTGATCTCCGACTGGTTGCCGGATCCGGTCACGGAGCTCGCGAAGAACCTGCTGCCGGAGTGGGTGCGGTGGAACGCCGAGCAGTCGGGCCTGTCTGAGCACCTCACGGAACGCGCCGTCGCCGCCGCGTCCGATCTAGGCGGCAGCGAGCCTTCGCCCGCGGACGGGTAAGTGCGGCGCTACGTCGCCGGCGGACGGCTGAGAACAGCGGTTGGCCACGGCTCGCCGGGAGCTTGACCACCCGCGTTCCAGGTGTCGGCTATGCCTCATGCTTCGACAGGTCATGCGGTCTGGCGCTGCTCCGGGCCGAGAGTCACGGTCAGGCGCAGTCCTAGCGCATCGGCCAGGCGCTCAAGCAGCGGAAGGGTCGGAGTCGTGCCGCCCGCCTCAAAGCGCGCGACCCCTGGCTGGGTCATGCCTGCTCGCTCCGCCAGTTGGCGCTGAGACCAGCCAAGCTGCTCGCGTCTCAGCCGGACCGCCTCAGCCAGTTCGAATCGCAGCCGGGTCTGCTCGTAGGCCTCGGCCGCCTCGGGGCGATCCATCCTGGCCGTCCGCGCTTCGGCCAGAGTGGAACGACGCCGCGCGGGACCGCTCATCGCGACTCCTCGTCTTCCTCGGCTGTATGCCCCTCCTGCTGACAGCGAGCCATCGCGCGGATCGCCCGGGACACCTCGGCGCTCTCACGCATCCTGGTCTTGGCGAATACTGTCAGGGCGATGATCCTCCGTCCCGGCGCGATCCAGTACGTGATGCGGATGCGCTCCCCACCGCAGTAGAAGCGCAGTTCCCAAAGCTTGCCGGCCAGCTGGCGGGTATATGGCTCACCTAGGAGCGCGCTGCGTGCTTCCAGCAGGTCCAGATGGAATAACGCCTGTGCCCAGCGTTGGTCGTCCAGGCCATCCAGCCAGTCGGTCACCTCAAGCTCGAGCTCGACCTGTCCCCAGGTAATACCATCCATGGTATCGCCAGGTTTCCTGCCGTGTCCATCCGGCGGCATCTTCACCTCCTGCCTCCTGGCGGTTAGTCATTGCATCACCATCTCTCGCAGTTGTGATATTCCGTCGAGCGATAGCGGCGATAGGGACGCATAGCCGGTGCAGAGACCGGGTTGATCTGGGGTGATGTCAGGGCTGGCACCGTCGAGCGCATGATTCCGACAGTGCTGGCAGCCGTGAGCGCTGCCCAACCTCCGTTGACCCTCCCGACGGCCCGGGCCAGCGCGGCGGGGCCGAGATGATCGGGACCGGCAATAACAAGGTGGCCCGGCGGCATGTCGCCCAGCGGCCTGAGCCCGTGACTCAGTTGCCGCGGCGGGGCCGCCTGGCCCAGGGCCCCGCGCCGTCGGCGGCCTGGTACCGGCCCGCGGTGATCGTGCTGCTGTTGTTCACCGCGCTGCTCTACCTGTGGGATCTCAGCTCGTCCGGGAACGCGAACAGCTTCTATGCCGCGGCGGTCCAGGCCGGGTCGCTGAGCTGGAAGGCGTGGTTTTTCGGCGCCCTCGACAAGTCGAGCTTCATCACCGTGGACAAGCCGCCGGGCGCGCTGTGGGTGATGGGGCTGTCGGCCCGGTTGTTCGGCTACAGCAGCTGGAGCCTGCTAGTGCCGCAGGCGCTAGAGGGAGTCGCGGCGGTGGGGCTGCTCGCCGCGGCAGTGCGCCGGGTGGCCGGGCCGGCCGCCGGGCTGATCGCGGGCCTGGCGCTGGCGCTGACCCCGGCCGCGGTGCTGATCTTCCGGTTCGACAACCCCGACGCGCTGCTGGTGCTGCTGCTCGTGCTGGCCGCCTACTGCGTGACCCGGGCCCTGGAGGCCGGGCGGACCCGGTGGCTGGTGGGCGCCGGGGCCGCGGTGGGCTTCGCGTTCCTGACCAAGAGCGGCCAGGCCCTGCTCCCGGTTCCCGCTCTCGGCCTGGCCTACCTGGTCGCGGCGCCGGTGCCGCTACGGCGGCGGGTGCCACAGCTAGCCGTCGCGCTGGCCGCCATGGTGGTGGCGGCCGGGTGGTGGATCGCGGCGGTGCTGCTGTGGCCCGCCGCCGACCGTCCGTACATCGGCGGGAGCACGGATAACAACCCGCTGGAGCTGGCGTTCGGCTACAACGGCCTGGGGCGCCTGTTCGGCGGCTCGGGCAACGCGGGCGGCGGAGGTGGCCCTGGCGGGACGGCCGGCGGGGCGGGCGGCAATACCGGCTTCGGCGGCGCGACCGGGCTGGCCCGGCTGTTCCGAGGCGAGTTCGGGCTGGAGATCTCCTGGCTGCTGCCCGCGGCGCTGCTGCTGCTCGGCGTGGGCGTCTGGCTGACCTGGGGCCGGGGCCGGAGCCGGGGCCGCACCGACCGGACCAGGGCGGCGCTCATCGTGTGGGGCGGCTGGCTGCTGGTGACCGCGGTGACCTTCAGCTACATGAAGGGCACCATTCACCCGTACTACACCGTGGCGCTGGCCCCGGCCATCGCGGCGCTGGTGGGCATCGGCGGGACGCTGCTCTGGGAGCGGCGGCGTGACCTGGGCCGGGTCGCCTATGCGGCCCTCGCCGTGGTCGTGCTGGTGACCTGCGCGTGGGACGTGGAGCTGCTGCGGTCTCAGTCCTCGTTCGCCCCGTCGGTGAGCGACGCGGCGGTCGTGATTGCCGTGCTGGCCGTCGCGGCCCTGGTCATCGCGGCCGTGCGGCTGCGGGCGCGCGGACGGTTCGCGGTGGTGGCCGGCCTTGGGACCGTGCTCGCGCTGACGGTTCCGGTCGGAGCCTGGGGACTGGCCACGGCGGGAACGCCGCACAGCGGCAGCATCCCGACGGCCGTGGCCAGCAGCGGCTCGGGTGGTCTCGGGGCTGGCGGCCTGCCCGGCGGTGCCGCTCGGCCCGGGGCAACCGGTGACGGCGCGGTTCGCGGCGGCGCAACGACGGGCACCGAGCCCGGTGGCTCCCCCGGCGCGGCCGGCACGCGCCCGACCGGCACCCGCCCGACCGGCACTCGGCCGACCGGTGGCGCGCCGTCCGGCCAGATGACGGGAGAGTCGCCGGCCGGCCGGAGCGGACGGGGCGGAAGCCCCGGCGGCCTTAGCGCAGGCGGCGGCGGTCAGGCGGCAGCGAGCAAGGCGCTCGTCGCCGCGCTCAGGCAGGCCACCACCCGGTGGGCCGCCGCCGTCGACGGCTCGCAGAGCGCCGCCAGCCTGGAACTGGCCACCGGTGGCCAGGCCGTCATGGCCATCGGGGGCTTCACCGGATCCGACCCCGCGCCCACGCTGGCCCAGTTCAAGGCCTACGTCGCGGCCGGAGACATCACCTACTACATCGCTGGCGGCGGCATGGGCGGCGGCCCTGGCGGCGGGAGCGGCAGCGCGAGCCAGATCACCAGCTGGGTCGAGGCGCACTTCAAGTCCGTCAAGATCGGCGGCCAGACCGTCTACGTCCTGCACAAATAGCCCGCGCCCGATATGCCGGCCGCAGCGGGCCGCCAGCCCGCTGCGGCCAGCGTGCGGACGCGCTGGCTCGCCACTTACCCTGGGGCGGTGGATGCCAGCCGGGCTGAGGAGCGAGCCGCGCTCATCGCCCTGCTGCGCGCCGGAGCCCCGGCCCGGCCCTGGTCCGAGATCACCGCCGACGTCGTCGAGGCCGGCAGTGCGCTGGCCGTATGGCAGCGGCAGGCCCCGGCCGCGCTCATGGCCCGGCCCGGCGAGCGCGACGCCCTGGCGGCCGCTGCCGAGCAGATCAGCCACTGGGCCAGCCAGGGCTGGCGGCTGACCACCATCCTCGACGCCGACTACCCGGCCCGGCTGCGGGAGATCCACCAGGCGCCGCCCGCCCTGTTCTCGCGCGGCACCCTCATCGCCGACGACCCCGCCGTCGCCGTCGTCGGCTCGCGCCAGGCTTCCCAGCGTGGTCTGGACGTCGCGGCTGGCATAGCGCGCGAGCTCGCCGCCCGCCGCATCACCGTCGTCGCCGGCCTGGCCCGGGGCATCGACACCGCCGCCCACCAGGCCACCCTCGCTGCCGGGGGTCGTACCGTGGCCGTCATCGCCACCGGCATCTCCCGTGTCTATCCGCCCGAGAGCCACCGCCTGCACGAGGAAATCGCCGCCAAAGGCCTGCTGCTGTCCCAGTTCTGGCCCGAGGCCCCACCCCAGCGGCACACGTTCCTGATGCGCAACGCCACCATGTCCGGCTACGGCCTGGCCACCGTCGTCGTCGAGGCCGGCGAGAAGAGCGGCGCCCGCGTGCAGGCCCGCCTGGCGGTCGAGCACGGCCGCCCGGTGATCCTCACTGACGCCGTCGTGGACCGCAACGACTGGGCCAAGGCCCTGGCCGGCCGCCCCGGCGTGCACGTCGCCCGCAGCCTGCGCGACGTGACCGACGCGGTGACGCAGGTCATCGCCGAGCGCGCGGATGTGGACGCCGAGCTCCAGCGGCTAGCCTCGGCGCCCTGATGTCCGGCAGCGAAGTCTTAGCCCGGTTCAGCGCGGCCCTGGTCGCCCGGGCCGGGGGCTACTTATACAACCCGGTCCGCCAAGACGGCCAGACCTGCCCCGTGTGCGCGACTCCGGTCTACGGTCGAGACCGCTGCTACAAGTGCGAACTGCACCGCCATCACGACGGACTGGCCGACGCCTCGGCGTTCCTGACCTACGCCGTAGCCGGTCAGCAGTCCGGTTACGTGCTGCGGGGCTACAAGGCGCCCGAGCCGTTGCCCGAGCACCGCACGATTGTCACCCTGCTGGTCTACGTCGGGCTGGCCCGGCACGCGAAGTGCTCGGCCGTGCTGGCGGGTACGCCGGTCACGCACTGGGCCACCGTGCCGTCGTTGCCGGCCAAGCCGGGTGAGCATCCGTTTCACGAGTTAGCCGGTCGGCTCGCGCCCGGCCGCGAGGTAATGCTCACGGCGGCCGAGTCGGTCGAGTACGCGCGCGCCGTCCGGCCGGATCATTTCGGCGTCCGGGGATCACTGCCCGAGCGGTCGCATGTGCTGCTGATGGACGACACGTGGGCCAGCGGCGGTCACGCCCAGTCGGCGGTGCTGGCACTGCGCCGGGCGGGCGCGGCTCACGTGTCGCTGCTGGTCGCGGCGCGGTGGATCAACCGCGACTACGGCGGCAACGCCAGGTTCCTGCGGGACCTGGCCCAGCGCGGCTATGACCCGGAGACCTGCCCCTGGACCGGCGGCGACTGCCCGAGCCGGGCGAACCAGGCGGCGATCGAGCGCTTGTAGCCGCCCGGCATGGCCAGGCCCGCCACCTCTTCGAGGGCGAATAGGCCCGCCTGCTTGTGCTCGCTGCTGACCACCGGCGGATGGGTGCTCAGCACCGGGCAGCCGTAGGTGACGATGACCACGTCCTGGCCCTCGCGGATGTGGTACTGCCAGCAGTCCAGCAGCGGCCCGGCCGTGACCTGCCAGCCGGCTTCCTCGCCGATCTCGCGCACCACGCAGTCGGCCGGGTCCTCGCCCAGCTCCAGCTTGCCGCCGGGCAGCTCCCACTCATTCCGCTCGTTCTGCAGGAGCAGGACCATTTCCGTGCTGGACGGCAACGCCCTTGACCGACACCGGGAATCTGTGGGCCGGGGTATATGACGAGTCCATGTGCTGTGGTCCTCACGGGTCGCCGCTGTTGCGGTGACCATGGTAAGAGCCGAAGTGAGCAGCCCGGCTAGACCAGCGACCTGAGCAGCGCGCGGGTTTCGGGGTCGGTGGAGTAGATGACCGTGCCGATCATCCCGCGGGTCAGCAGCACCTTGTAGACGTTGCGGACCAGTCGGCCGAACTCGTGGTCGCTCACCTTCTTCAGGCTGCGCAGATCCGGGTCCCGGCTGGCGGCGCGGCTGGCGATCCAGCCGCCGTCCCGCCAGACCAGGTCGGGTCCCAGGATGACGCCGTTCCAGTCGTACTCGAAGCCCTGCGCCGTGTAGACGCACCCGACCTGTCCGAATCCCGCCGGATCGGTAGCCCATAGCGCCGACGGCGGCGCCCCGCCGACCGAGCGCTCGCTGCGCAGGTTCCACGGTCGCGACCAGTCACCGATGACGACGTCGGGGACGAGGGATCCGTCCGGACGAGGCGGGCTCCACGGCCAGCAGAATCCGGCGGCCATGCGGGCGCCGTAGCCCGCGTCGAGCTTGGACCGCAGCAGGTGCTCCATCTCCTGCGGCGTGTCGGCCACCTGAACGGCGAAAGCCGGGTCGCCCTGCCACGGCGCCGGCCCGCCCGGCGCGAGTCCCAGCAGGCGGCGCACCCACTGCATGTAGGCCTCGCTGCCACCGCAGCGGAACTGATCGTCCAGGGAGATCTTGCGGACGGCCAGGCCAAGCTTTCTCGCATGACCCTCGATGTCCTCGACCGTGCCTAGCTCCCCGGGCCGCACGACCTGATGTTCGTCCAGCAGGAAGACCGGAACGCGGGCCGCCGAGATTAGCTCATCCACCTGGGGCCGCCCGGTGCGCAGCGCGGCCGGGGTGAACCGGCTGACCGACGACTCCCTGATCCGGTGGGCCTCGTCGGCGATGAGGACCTCCAGGCCATTCCGGTCGGCGGCGATGAAGTCGTTGAAGTACCTGAACAGGCGCTGCGTCCGGCCCGAGCCCTTCCCGGCGACCTTCCGCAGGGTCTGCGTAAAGGACCGGGACCCGGTCGCGTGCACGGCCGTCCGCCCGCAACGGGCCAGTTCGCCCAGCAACGACAGCGCTATCACGCTCTTGCCGGTTCCGGGCCCCCCGGTGATGATCACGACGGTCTTCGCGTCACCCGCCCTGGCCGCCTCGGTGGCGTGCAGGACGAGGTTGTAGGCCACCCGCTGCTCGTCCAGCAGCACGAACTGCTCGCGGTCGCGGATCTCCTCCGCGGCCACGGCCAGCAACTGCTTGCTCGGGGCGACCCGGGCGCTGAGGAACTCATCCGCGTACGGGGCTCCCGCCGCGTCAGGCGAGAGGCGGGACCTCAGGAAGTCCATGAAGTCAGCCCGCCGCTCGCCCGTGAACAGCCGCGCCAGGCTGGTGTCGGGAAGCCGCCGCAGGGCGGCCACGCCGTACTCAGTGGCGTTGTGCAGGTAGGCCACGCCACACACCACCTGGCCGTCGTGGCTGAGGCCCGGCAGGAAATCGACGATGTGCTGGCAGTACGACCGGACCTGTTCCAGCGGATGGAGCCTCGGCTCGTGCCCCAGGCCGTCGATCACCACCAGGCCAGGCTCGTCTTCAAACAGCTCAGCGCCGCTCCACTGCTTCAGCTCGACCACAACGTACGACGCCTCGCCGGTCACCGGGTGGCGGCCGGCCAGGACCGCGTCGACGCGGCGGCTGCACAGGGGCAGCCGGTGCTCCAGCAGTACCTCGACATTGTCCAGCCCGGCCTCGACGAGGTCCCGCGCCAGAACCGGAATGCTGCGTTCCCATGAACGGGCCTCGGCGGGCGAGGGCCGGGCCTGGTACTCATGGAGCATCTCGGCGAACATAAGCTCCGCCACGCTGCCCTGGCTGGCCAGCTCGGCCAGGCCCGCAGCCGAACGCCGGATCAACGTCAAAGACGGACTCCCGCACAGCACGCAAAGATCGCGCGGGTGGGAGCATGTCCGCGCCTTTACGTTCAGGCTGCGGAAGCCCGTCGGGCCGCTGTATTACCGGCCACCTTAGCGGTTGCGGCGAGATGGCTTGGCTGGTCTAACTCGCTGGCATGAATACGTCACGCCTTCATGAAGTCGACGAGATCGGCCTCGAATTGCCGCGGTTGCGTGACGACCAGCCCGTGCGGCGCGTTCTGGTAGAGCCTGAACTCCGCGGTCGGCATCAGCTCCGGGTGACCCGCCAGCCCCGCAATAGGTCCCCGAAGCGGTCCGAGCCTGTAGCGCGCTGCTCACCCTCCCGAATCTAGCCGTCGGCATGATCTCGTAGTGTTTGCGGTGTCTGAGGCCCCTAGCGCTACGGGATCATGGGCTGGCCTAACGGGTTGCAAGTCCCGCGGGCCGCACTGGCCCTGCGTCAGCCTCTGGGAGCACGGGCCACTGATATGGCCTGACCGGATCCCCATTTCCGGTGGCGCCAGAACGCCAATCGCCATGATCGCGACCTGTTGGCCGCAATCCGCCGCGGTATGTCGGTCACGATCATGAGCTGCCGTGATCCGGTCAGCCGGATCACGCCTTGTGGCCAGCCAGAACTGGCTCCGGCCACGCCGGACTCACTCGCCCCGCCGAGACCCCGCCCCGCCGAGACCCGCCCGGCCGAGACCCCGGACGTCAGCGGGCGCGGGCGGCTACGGCTCGGCCGGTCTCCTCGGTGACCAGATCCCAGTTGACCGCCGCGGCGGCGGTCAGGCCCTGGGCCGCGGCCGTGATGACCTGGGCCTGGAGGTCGGTGACGTTGCCCGCCAGCCAGACGCCGGGCACCGCGGTCAGGCCGGTCTGGTCGGATTCGACGAACTCGCCCGCCTCCGCGCCGAGCGGGTGCGGCACGGGCCGCAGGCCCAGGCTGTTCAGCACCGCCGAGCGCGCCACCATCCGCGGCCCGGCCACGACCACGCTACGAGCGACATAACGGCCGTCGTTCATGCGCACTCCGCTCAGCCGCCCGTCGGCCGTCTCCAGCCGCTCCACCGGACCGGTCACGACGCGGATGTCGCGGGCGGCGAGCTGCTCGGCCTGCTCGGCCGTGAGCGGGGGCGCGGTGTGGGTGAACAGCACCAGGTCGGCCGTCCACTGCCGGAACAGCAGCGCCTGGTGCACGGCCAGCGGCCCGCTGCCCAGCACGCCGATGGCCCGGCCGGCGACCTCCCAGCCGTGGCAGTACGGGCAGTGGACCACGTCGCGGCCCCATAGCTCGCGCAGGCCCGGCACGTCCGGAAGCTCGTCGGTCAGGCCCGTGGTCACGATCAGCCGCCGGGCCAGGACCGTCTCCCCGTCGCTCGTGGTGACCTCGAAGCCGTCGTCGGCCCGCCGGGCCGCGGTGGCCTCGGCCCGCAGGATCAAGGCGCCGTACTGCTCGGCCTCCTTGCGGCCGGCCGCCAGCAGCTCGGCCGGCGGCATGCCGTCGCGGGTCAGGTAGTTGTGCACGCCGTCGGCGGGCGCGTTGCGCGGCGAGCCGTCGTCCAGCACGATCACGGTCCGGCGAGCCCGGCCGAGCGCCACCGCCGCGCTCAGGCCGGCCGCCCCGCCGCCGATTACCGCGACGTCGAAGCGCCGCCTGCCGTACTCGCTCATGGTGGTGGTTTCCATTGTCATCAGTACCTCCCGGACAGCAGGATGCCCAGACCACGACCGAACGGCAAGGAAGCTTGCCGAGATGGCAAAATAGACCTCATGGATAACGAACTCGGCATCGTGCTGGCCGCCGTCGGCCCGCGGCTGCGGGCACTAAGGCAGCAGCGCGACATCACGCTGGCGGCGCTGGCAGAATCGACGGAGATCTCGGTCAGCACGCTGTCGCGGCTGGAGAGCGGCCAGCGCCGGCCGACCCTGGAGCTGCTGCTGCCACTGGCCCGCGCCTACGGCGTGCAGCTCGACGACCTGGTCGGCGGCCCGCAGACGGGCGACCCGCGCGTGCACCTGCGCCCGGTCACCTGGCACGGCCAGACGGCGATCCCGCTCAGCCGGCGGGCGGGCGGGGTGCAGGCGTTCAAGATGCTGATCCCCAGCCGCGGCGAGGAACCCGACCTGAAGACCCATGAGGGCTACGAGTGGCTCTACATCCTGGACGGCCGGCTGACGGCTGGTACTCGGCGACCGGGACATCATCCTGAAGCCCGGCGAGGCGGCCGAGTTCGACACCAGGGTCCCGCACTGGTTCAGCAGCGTCGGCGACCAGCCGGCCGAGTTGCTGAGCCTGTTCGGGCCCCAGGGCGAGCGGGCCCATATCCGCGCCCGGCCGGCCTGAGCGCGCTGGCTGGATGCTCGCGCCTCGCGGTGCTCGGCGAGCGCTATCGGAAGGCGTCAGCTTCGATGGTCCGCCTGACCTCCCCTAGTGCTTGGCGCAGACTTCCGAGGTCCGCCGAGCCCAGGGCCAGCCGGATCGCCTGCGGCGCCGGCGTACCGGTCGCGTAGGGCTCCGCGGTGGAGACCGACACGTGCTGGCGCGCCAGCGAGGCGGCTATCCGGTCCGCGCGAGCGTCCTCGGGCAGCGGGAGCCACACGAAGTACGAGGAAGGGTGGCCGATCTGGGTCAGGCCGGCGAGGGCGTCGCGGGCGAGCGCCTGCCGGGTTCTGGCGTCGTCTCGCTTGCGGGCTTCCAGGCGGCTCACGGTGCCGTCCTCGAGCCAGCGGCAGGCGATCGTGGTGGTGATGGCGGGGGTGTTCCAGGTGGTGGCGCGGATCGCCCGCTCGATGGCCGGCACGAGCGGCGCCGGCGCAGCGACGAAGCCGACCCGCAGGCCGGTGGCGACGTTCTTGGACAGCCCGGACACGTAGACGGTGATGTCCGGCGCGAGGGCGGCGAGCGGGGGCGGCGGCTGCTGCGCCAGGTAGGCGTAGGAGGCGTCTTCGATGATGAGAAGTCCGTGCTGGCGGGCGATCTCGACGGTCCGCGCGCGGCTGGCTGTGCTCGTGACCCAGCCGAGCGGGTTGTGCAGGGTGGGCATGGCGTAGAGGGCGCGGATCCGCCGCTGGCCGCACAGCCGCTCGAGAGCATCGAGATCGGGCCCGTCGGGCGTTGCGGGCAGCGGTATCAGCTCCAGCTGGAGTGCCTGGGCGAGGACCTTGAAGCCGGGATAGGTGAGGGCGTCGACCGCGACCACGTCGCCGGCCTGCAGCGTGGCCATGATCGTGGCGGCCAGCCCGTGCTGGGCGCCGCTGACGATCAGGACCCGGTCGGCGTCAGCGGTTAGCCCGCGCTGCTGCTGCAGATGCCGGGCGACGATGGCCCGGTCGCGCGGGCGGCCACTGTGGGGCTGGTAGCGCAGGAGGGCTTCCAGGTCGCCGGACGTGGCAAGTTCCCGCAGCGCCTGGCGCAACAGGTCGGCCTGGCCGGGGAGCGCAGGGTAGTTGAAGCTCAGGTCGACGGTGCCGGGCGCTACCGCCTGCTGGTCGATACCGTGCCCGGGCGGCAGGCCCAGGTCGCGGACGAACGTGCCCCGGCCCTGCTCGCCGCTCACCAGGCCCATGGCTTCGAGCTCGGCGTAGACGCGCGACGCGGTCGCCAGCGCCATGCCTTCACGCGCCGCCAGCTGACGGTGGGTCGGCAGCCGCGTGCCCGGCGACAGGCGGCCCGCCCGGATGTCCGACGCCAGCGCGTCAACCACGCCCTTGTACCGAGAGACCGCCACAGCGCCGATTGTATGCATGACAATTCTTTGACTGTCCTAGGTCGCGCTCCCTACCGTGAAGCCACACCAGAGAAAGGACCCGGCGTGCACATCGCGATCCTCACCTTCGAGGGCTACAACGAACTCGACTCCCTCATCGCCCTCGGCGTGCTCAACCGGGTCAGGAAGGACGACTGGCGGGTGTCGATCGCCACGCCCACGCCGAAGGTCCGGTCGATGAACGGCGTGGTCATCGAGTCGATGGCCAGCCTGGAGGACGCCTGCGCCGCCGATGCGGTCATCGTGGGCAGCGGCACCATGACACGCGAGGTGGTCGCCGACCCGGCCATCATGGGCCAGCTGCGGCACCTGGACCCGTCCCGGCAGCTGGTCGCCGGGCAGTGCTCAGGAGCGCTGGTGCTGGCCAGGCTCGGCCTGCTCGATGACGTCCCGGCCTGCACCGACCTCATCACCAAGCCGTGGGTCGTGGCCGCCGGCATCGAGGTCCTCAACCAGCCCTTCTTCGCCAGCGGCAACGTCGCGACCGCCGGCGGCTGCCTGGCCTCGCACTACCTCGCCGCCTGGATCATCGCCCGCCTCGAAGGCATCGAGGCGGCCGAAAGCGCCCTGCACTACGTCGCGCCAGTCGGGGAGAAGGAGGAGTACGTCTCCCGCGCCTGGCGCAACATCAGCCCCTACCTGCACCAGGGGCTGGCCACCGTCAGGGGATAAGGACGACCTTCCCGCGGATGTGGCCCTGCTCCAGCAGCCGGTAGGCGTCCTGCACCTGGTCTAGCGGGAACGTCGCGGCGATCGGGACCTCCAGGTCCCCGGCCGCGACCAGGCCGGCCAGCTCGGCCAGGATGGCCGCGCTCGAGCCCGCCGTGCTCCCCTCGCCCTTGACCCCGTACTTCTCCACCGCGGTGAAGTTCGCGATCGTATCGATGCGCGCGGGCTCCACGCCCAGCTCCAGGGCCAGCTCCACGTAGTCCGCGCCGTAGGTGTCGATGAACGCGGTGACCCCGGCCGCCGCCTGCCGGATCCGGTCGGCCACCCCGTCGCCGTAGGCGACCGGGATGACCCCGTGCGCCCTGAGCCACTCGTGGTTGGCCTCGCTGGCCAGGCCGATCACCGTCGCCCCGGTGCGCCGGGCCAGCTGGACCGCGATCGAGCCCACCCCGCCCGCCGCGCCCGACACCACGACGGTGTCGGCAGCGGTCAGCCCGACCGCCCGGACCGCCGCGAACGCCGTGGCGCCGGCCACGAACAGCGCCCCCGCGATATCCCACGGCACCGCCGCCGGCTTGGGGGTCAGGTGCTCCGCCTCGGCCACCGCGTACTCCGCGTGGCTAGCCCGGTTGTCGGTCCAGCCGATGACCTCGTCTCCGGCAGCGAATCCGGTCACGCCGGGGCCCGTCTCCGCCACGATCCCGGCCAGGTCGCTGCCCTCCCCGGACGGGAAGGTGGCCGGCCACCTGGAATGCAGCAGGCCAGCCCGGATCTTGGCTTCACCGGGATTGATCCCGGCCGCCTTGACCTGCACCAGCGCCTCGCCCGGACCGGGGACCGGCCGGGGCACCTCGACCACCTTCAGGACGTCAATCCCGCCGTAGTCGTCGAACCGCACTGCCCGCATCGCCTTCGGCATGACGCGTCTCCGTTCGCCAGATGGGCCCGGTCCCTGCTCCAGATCGGGCCAGCCGATGCCCGCGGCCGATTATTCCGGGGCCAGGGACCGCCAGTTGACTTTCCAGCGGCTGGAAGGTGCACAGTCGTTGGCGTGAGCGAGCCAGCGGAGCTGTACACCATCGGGCAGGTCGCGCAGCGGGTCGGCGTCCCGGCCCGGACCATCCGCTTCTGGTGCGACGCCGGGATCCTGGCGCCCACCGACCGGTCGGCTGGCGGCTACCGCCGCTACGACGCGACGGCGGTGGCCCGCCTCGACGTGGTCCGCACCCTGCGCGACCTGGGCCTGGGCCTGGACGAGATCCGGGAGGTGCTGCGGGGCCGCACCACCGTGGCCGAGCTGGCCAGCGCGCACGCGGCCGCGCTGGACGCGCAGATCCGCGTGCTGCGGCTGCGCCGCGCCGTGCTTCGTTCCGTAGCCGCTCGTGGCAGCGACATCGAGGAGGCAAAGCTGATGAACGACCTGGCCCGGCTGTCCGCGCAGGAGCGGCAGCAGATCATCGACGAGTTCGTGGACCGCACGTTCGCCGGCGTCGCGCCGGACACCCCGGCCATGGGCATCGCCCGCGGCATGCGCGCGATGCCAGCCGAGCTGCCCGACGACCCGTCGGCCGAGCAGGTGGACGCCTGGATCGAGCTCGCCGGGCTGGTGGCGGATGAGGGGTTCCAGCAGCGCGCGCGGGAAATGGTCCTGGCCGGAAACAGCACCACCAAGCCGCCGTGGGGTGTCGACGCCGGTGCCGTCCTCGAGCACGCGGGCCGCGCGCTGGCCGATGGCGTCGACCCGGCCTCGCCCGAGGCCCGGCAGGTTCTCGACCAGATCATCCCGCCGAGCACGACCCCGGCCGAGCGGGAGCAGATTCCTGGCGTGCTGGAGACCTTCACCGACGAGCGGGTCGAGCGCTACTGGCAGCTCGCGGGCATCCTCAACGACCGCCCGCCGTTCACCCGTACGGTCCCCGCCTTCCAGTGGGTCATCGCCGCGCTCCGCGCCCACCCGTAACGGGACCGGTCAGTCCCGGAAGCCCTCGAGCAGCCGGCGGAAGACCCCGCCGGCCAGCGGCAGCGGCGGCCCGTCGGGCGGTGCCTCCGCCCGCAGGCGGCCGACCGGCTGGTCGTAGTCGGCCCGCACGATCGCGTCGACGATCTGGTCCTCGCTGAAGTCCTCGGACCCGTCGATCTTGGGCACGAAGCCGACCAGGTTGCCGTCCCGCAGCACCTGAGCACCCAGCCCGGCCGTGCCCTCGGTATTCCACTGCGCCTCGCGCCCGCCGCTCAGCTTCACGGCGACCCCGAACCTGTCCATGCCCGCCCGGGCCAGGGTGGCATTAACCCCGCGTTCCCGCAGCCGGTCCACCACGCGCCGCGCTCTGCTCTCCTGCACGTCCGGGAGGATATCCGCAGACTTCCGGTGCCGAGTACGGCGTTGTAGCTCCCTGCCATGATCAGTGTTAACGGCGATGAGCCGTCAGCCGATCACTATCCGCTCATCACCGAAGTCCGCGACCAGTTCCAGCCGGCCGCCCAGAGCTGCGACGTAGCTGGCCAGACCCTGGACCGCCGTGCGGTCGGCCTGGCCGTGCTCGATCTGGCTCACGCGAGCCTTGCTCACCCCGAGAGCGGCAGCAACCTGCTGCTGCGTCAGATGACGGGCCTTCCGGATCTCGGCGAGCTTGTAAGCACGGACCTGAGCCCGGAGGTCTTCTTCGAGCGCTGAGACCCGGTCCTCGTCACCCGGCGGGAACAGATCATGCTCAACTGCCCACTCATGAACGGATTCGATGCTCCACTCTCTGGTCGCACGGCGGGTACCTGCTGTTTGCTGCTGCTCTTCTTCCTGCTCACATGTTAAGTCAACACTTAACCTCTGACAATACTGACCGCCTGCAGGCGCAGACGCGATCAGGGCTCTAGGACGGCCTTGACGTAGCCGTCGGCGCGGGCGTCCATCAGCTCGTAGGCCTGGTCGACGCCGTCCAGCCCGAACCGGTGGGTGATCAGCGGCGCGTAGCTGAACCGGTGGGTGCCGATCAGGTCCAGGGCGTGGTTCATGGCCCGCATCAGGCGCGTCTGGTCCGGGCAGAAGCCATTGACGACTGTCACGGCCTTGTACCACAGGTCCATGTCCATCATCGCGTCCCCGGTGTGGTGGTAGCCGACCACGCACAGCGTCCCGTAGGGCCGGACCAGGCTGGACGCCGTGGCCAGGCCCGGCGTCACCCCGGTCGCCTCCAGCACGATGTCGGCCCGCTGGTCGCGCGCGCGGCCCGCGCCGTCCGCCCCGGCTCCGCCGTCCAGGCCGGCTCCGCCGTACTCGGCGGGCACCTCGCCGGGCGCGAACGCCAGGTCGGCGCCGAGCTCCAGCGCACGGGCCCGCGCGGCCGGGATCGGGTCCACGCCGATCAGCAGGCCGGGCGCCCGGTCCCGGACCAGCTGGATCAGGCCCAGGCCCATGAACCCGAGGCCCACCACGGCCACCCGGGCACCGGCCGTCATCGGGGTCCGCGACAGTGCCTCCTCCAGGTCGGCGACCGGCTCGCCGATGGCCAGGGCAGGCTCGATGCCACGGGGGACGGGCAGGATGCGCGCGGCGTTCATGACCGCCAGCGAGGCGAAGCCCGGACCGCCGAGGCCGGTCACCAGGTCCCCGGCGGACCAGCCTCGGGCGTTCCGGCCGGCCGCCACGACCCGGCCGGCGATCTCGTGCCCGAGCCGGATCGGCGTCGCGCCCGCCCCGCCGCCTCGGCCGCCGGTGCGCCACGGGGTCAGGTCGGAGGTGCACACGCCACTAGCTACCACTGCGACAAGAACCTGGTCGTCCGCGGGCACCGGATCGGCGATCTCGATGACCTCGGACCTGCGTGGTCCGACGATCTGGCTGATCCTCATGCGTTCCTCCTCGGGCAGAACGGGCGAAACTACCTCAGCTCATCGGCCACGCGGCCACCGGCATCCAGCGGTTAAATCGTACGCAAGGTCTTGCTGTACCGGACATGTCTCGTCTTATACTGGCTTCTAGTGGAGTGTAGTGGTCTGCTACAGGCAAACCACTGCTCGCACCAAACACCCGCACCAAACACCCCGCAGCAAGCGCCCCGCACCAAGCACCCCGGATCACCCCCTGAACCCGCGAAGCCCGACCCGCGAAGGCCTGACCCGCGAAGGAGAGCCGGTTGTCCTCCTGTACCTGCGCCGTGGTGGCGGCCGGATCCCAGGGCTGGGTCCACGCCCGGGGCTACCAGGCGGCGCGGGACAGCCACGGCGCGGCGCTGGTGGCGGTGGCGGACACGAACGTCCAGGCGGCCCGCGACCTGGCCGCCGAGCTGGGCATCCCCGGCGTCTACGACAGCCATGAGGCGATGCTCAAGGCCGAGCACCCGGACGTGATCAGCATCTGCACGCCCCCGGCCACGCACCTGGAGATCGCGAGGGCAGCCATCGCGGCGGGCGTGCGGGCGATCCACTGCGAGAAGCCGATCGCCACCTCCTACGGCGACGTGCTGGAGATGCAGCGGCTGGCCAGCGACGCGAACGTCCAGCTCACGGTCAACCTGCAGCGCCGCTTCGAGCCGGTGCACCGGTTCGCCCGCGACCAGATCGCGGCCGGCGCCATCGGCGAGGTGGTCAGCCTCGAGGGCTACTGCCCGAACCTGCCGGACTGGGGGTCGCACATCGTCGACCTGCTGCTGTTCTACCTCGGCGACCGGCCGCCGAGCTGGGTGATGGGCCAGGTGGACGTCACGGTCAACCGCTACGTCTACGGCGCGTTCGCCGAGACCTCCTCGCTGACCCAGGTCAAGTGGGATGACGGCGTGAGCGCGGTGATCACGACCGGCCGCGAGCCGCAGACGCCGCTGCTCAACCTCGAGAACAACCTCGGCATCCTGGTCCAGGGCACGAGCGGCCGGCTCGACGCGCGCGGCGCTCGCTGCGTTATCCGGCGGTTCGGCCAGGAGGACCTGGTATTCAGCTCACCGTTCGACCGGAATACGAATAACTGGGCGCGGGGCGTCGACCCGGCCATCATTGCCTGCACCGCTGAGGCCATCGCTGACCTGCTGACGTGCCTGGCGGCCGGGAGCCAGCCGGTGCTGCGGGCCGAGCTGGGGACCCGCGGTGCGGAGATCATCTTCGCCACCTACGAGAGCAGCCGGTCCCGCCGCCGCGTCGTCCTGCCGCTGGATACCCGCGACAATGCCCTGCTCACGGGGCTGGCGCAGGGTTTCTGGCAGCCCGCCGGCGAACAGCGCTCGACCTACTGAGGCCGCCGACATGACCCCACCGCCAGCACTGAGCCGACCGCCAGCACTGAGCCGACCGCCAGCACTGAGCCGACCGCCGACGGCCGTCGTGGTGCTCAACGGCGACGACGTCTACGAGGACCTGTTCAGCGCGGGACTCAAGCTCCAGGAGCTGCTGGCCGGACTGGGGTTCGCTACCCGGACGGTGATGGGCACGGCCCGGCTGGCCGCGCCGGCTGAGCAGGCCGCGCCGGCTGAGCAGGCCGCGCCGGCCGAGGAGGGCGCCGACCTGATCGTGCTGTACACGGCGATGGGGTACTTCCCGCCTGCTCGGCAGGCCGCGCTGGCCGAGGCGGTCAGGGCCGGGGCCGGTCTGCTGGCCCTGCACGCCTCGAACGTGTTCCCCAGCGCCGGCGGCCGGCTGGACGAGGACTACCGGCCCGCCTTCGAGCTCATCGGCAGCCGCTATGTCTCGCACGGCCCGCGGCCCCATGAGAGCCGGTTCGGGGTCGAGTTCCGTCCGGACCACATGCTCAGCCCGGGCCGGGGCCCGTTTGAGATAACCCACGAGCACTACCAGCTGGAGCTGGCTTCGGGCGCCGAGGTCGTGGCCTGGCGCCAGTCCGATGCCGGCCCGGAGCCCATCGCGCATGTCCGGGAGCACGGCCGCGGGCGGGTCTGCTACCTGCAGCTCGGCCATGACATGCGGGCCTGGGACGACCCCTTGGTGCGCACGCTCGTCACCCGCGCCGCGCTGTGGGCAGTCGGCAGGAGGCTCCGGGGGATGTGCCCACCGGAACCGAGGAGGCCGTTGCCGTATGAGAGTCCTGCTGAGGCGGCTGTTCTTCTACGCCGTGACGGCGTGGGCGGCGATCACGCTGAACTTCATCCTGCCCCGGCTCATGCCGGGCAACCCGGCCCAGGGCCTGATCGAGCGCTTCGCGGGGCGGCTCAGCCCGGCGGCCGTGCACGCCATCGAGGTGCTGTTCGGGCAGCCGCACACCAGCCTCATCTCGCAGTACTTCGCGTACTGGAAACAGGTCGTCACCTTCAACTGGGGCATTTCCTATACGTATTACCCGACGCCGGTGGGCCAGGTGATCCGGCAGAGCATCTTCTGGACCGTGGTGCTCATCGGGTTCTGCACGGTCATCGGCTTCGTCCTCGGCACGCTGCTCGGCATGATCGTCGGCTGGCGGCGCGGGTCGTGGCGGGACGCGCTCATCCCGATCACCACGTTCCTCTCCTCGCTGCCCTACTTCTGGTTCGCGCTCATGGCGATCCTGATCTTCGCGGTGACCTGGGGCTGGTTCCCGAGTTCCGGCGGCTACGGCATCGGCGTCCCGATCGGGTTCAGCTGGACGTTCATCAGCAGCGCCCTTTACTACGGCACGCTGCCCGCGCTGACCATCGTCGTGGCGTCGGTCGGCGGCTGGCTGCTCGGCATGCGCAACATGATGGTGACGACGCTCAACGAGGACTACGTCCTGCTGGCCGAGGCCAAGGGGCTGTCCCGGCTCCGGGTCATGTTCACCTACGCCGGCCGGAACGCGGTCCTGCCTTCGGTGGCCGGCTTTGCCATGTCGCTCGGCTTCGTGGTCGGAGGCGCGATCGTGACGGAGATCGTCTTCAATTACCCCGGCATCGGGACCGTGCTCTTCCAGGCGGCCAAGGGCCAGGATTACCCGCTGCTCGAGGCGATCTTCCTGACCATCACGATCGCCGTGCTGCTGGCCAATCTGCTGGCCGATCTGGCGTACGTCGCGCTCGACCCACGGACGCGGGAGGGCTAGATGCTGATCAGCACCGAACTCGACGTCTCGGCCGCCGAGGCCGAGGAGAGCCCCGCTGGCCGGGCCTGGCTGCGCGGCCTGCTGGTGCCCAAGGTCCTGGTGGGCGTGGTCATCGTCCTGTTCTTCGTGCTCATGGCCATCTTCGGGCCGTTCCTTGACCACACCGACCCGGGCGCGATCACCAGCGTGCGGCTCCAGCCGCCGTCGGCGGCGCACCTGCTGGGGACCACGCAGCAGGGCCAGGACGTGCTGGCCCAGGTGGTCTACGGGGCGCGCATCTCCATCGAGGTGGGGTTCGGGGCCGGCATCCTGACCACGCTGTGGTCGGTGATCGTCGGCCTGACCGGCGGGTACATGTCGGGCACGGGCAGCGAGCTGCTGTCCATGTTCTCGAACGTGTTCCTGGTCATCCCGAGCCTGCCGCTGGTCGTCATCCTGGCCTCGTACCTGCCGAACTCGGGGTCGACGGGCATCATCATCGTGATCACGGTCACCGGCTGGGCCTGGGGCGCGCGGGTGCTCCGCGCGCAGACGCTCTCGCTGCGAAGACGTGACTTCGTGGAGGCGGCCAGGGCCACTGGCGAGAGCTCGCTCAAGATCATGCTGTTCGACATCCTGCCGAACGAGCTGGCCATCATCACCGCGACGTTCCTGGCCTCGGTGGTGGGCGCGATCCTGACCGAGGCGAGCATCGCCTTCCTCGGCCTGAGCAACGTCACCCAGTGGTCGTGGGGCACGATGCTGTACTGGGCCCAGGTCAGCGGGGCCGAGCTGGCCCGGGCGTGGTGGTGGTTCATCCCGCCGGGCCTGGCCATCGCGCTGGTCGGGACGGGCCTGGCGTTCATCAACTTCGGCCTCGACGACCTGATCAACCCCCGGCTGCGGTCCGGCGGGGCCAAGCGCCAGCGCTGGCTGGGCCTGCGCGCGGTGGCGTGGTTCGCGGGCCGCGCGGCCCGCCGGTCGCCGGCGTCCGCGGCCTGCCGCCACCTGACCAGCGCCGGGTCACCCCGGACAGTCCGCCGCCGGGAGCACGCCGAGGACCGAGGTCACCCGGGCCGAGCCCGGACCGGGCGAGGCGGCCGCGGGCGCGCCGGGTTCCGCGGTGCTGGAGCTGCGCAACCTGCGGGTGGTCTACGGGGGCGGCGGCGCGCCGGTCCAGGCGGTCAACGACGTGTCGCTCACGCTGCACCGGGGCGAGGTGCTCGGCATCGCCGGGGAGTCGGGCTCGGGCAAGTCCACGCTGGCCCGCGCGGTGACCCGGCTGCTCAGGCCGCCGGCCGAGATCGTGGCCGGCGAGATGGTCTACACCGACCGCTCGGGCCGCCAGATCGACATCGCCGGGCTGGCCGACAAGGACCTGCGCAAGTTCCGCTGGGAAGAGGTCTCGATCGTCTTCCAGTCGGCCATGAACGCGCTCAACCCGGTGCTCACGCTCGGCACCCAGATCGACGACGTGCTGCGGGCGCACCGGCCCGGCATGCGCAAGCCGCAGCGGGTGGCCCGGGTCCGCGAGCTGCTCAAGCTGGTGGGCATCTCCCCGGACCGGGCGGGCGCCTACCCGCACGAGCTGTCGGGCGGGATGCGGCAGCGGGCGATGATCGCCATGGGCCTGGCCCTGGATCCCGAGATCATCGTGATGGACGAGCCGACCACCGCGCTGGACGTGGTCATCCAGCGGCAGGTCATCGAGACGATCAGCGCGCTCAAGGAGAGGCTCGGCTTCTCGGTCATCTTCATCACCCACGACCTGTCCCTGCTCATCGAGCTCTGCGACACGATCGCGATCATGTACGCCGGGAAGCTAGTCGAGCTGGCCCCGGCCGAGCAGCTGTACGACCGCCCGCTGCACCCCTACAGCCAGGGCCTGCTGGGCTCGTTCCCGACGCTCACCGGGCCCCGGCGGACGCTGACCGGCGTGCCGGGCTACCCGCCGGACATGCGCCGGCTGCCCGCGGGCTGCTCGTTCCAGCCGCGCTGCCCGCGCGCCTTCGACCCGTGCACGCAGTCGCCGCCCGTGCTGGTCAGGCCGGGCGACATGCCCGCCGACGAGGTCGCCTGCTTCCTGTACCAGGCCGGGGCCCCGGCGGCTAGTGCCCGGGTCCCCGAGCAGGACCTGACCGCGGGAGGGATGGGTGGCAGTCATGCCTGACGCGATCCTCGAGGCCGTGCACGTGACCAAGCACTTCCCGGTGCACGGAGGCAAGAGCGCCGGGCGGTTCGGCGACCTGCGCCGGCGGGTGGTGCACGCGGTGGATGACGCCTCGCTCGGGCTGTACCCGGGCCAGGTGACCGCGCTGGTCGGCGAGTCCGGGTCGGGCAAGTCGACGCTGGCCCGGATCCTGGCCGGGCTGTACAAGCGCACCTCGGGCGAGGTGCTGCTGCGCGGCCAGCCGGTCAAGGCCACTCACGGCCGGGCCTTCCGCGAGCACGTCGGCGATGTCCAGCTGATCCTTCAGGACCCCTACGGGTCGTTCAACCCCATGCTCAAGGTGTCCACCCACCTCCAGCGGGCCGTGCGCATCCACGACTCCGACCGCGGTGTTGCAAGAACAGGCGCGAGCCCGGGCGGCGCGCCGGGCTGCGCGGCGACGCCCTGCACGCCCGGACCGGCGAACTTCTGGAGCAGGTCAACCTGGTGCCACCGCGGCAGTTTCTCGAGAAATATCCACATGAGCTGTCGGGCGGTCAGCTTCAGCGGGTGTCCATCGCCCGGGCGCTGGCCGCCCGCCCGTCGGTGATCCTCGCCGATGAGCCGGTGTCCAACCTGGACGTCTCCATCCGGCTTGGCGTGCTGAACCTGCTGGCCGACCTGACCAGTGCCAGCGGGGTGGCGCTGCTGTACGTCACGCACGACGTCGCGTCCGCGCGGTACTTCGCCAGCGAGACGGCGGTCATGTACGCCGGCGAGCTGGTCGAGAGCGGGCCCTCGGAGAAGGTCACCGGCGAGCCGGCTCACCCCTACACCCGGCTGCTGATCGCGTCCGCGCCCGACCCGGCCCGGCGCACCGGCCGGACGGAGGTTCAGGACAAGGGCCAGCCGCCGAGCCTGATCAGCCCGCCCGCGGGATGCCGGTTCCATCCGCGCTGCCCGCTGGCCATGCCGCAGTGCTCGACGCAGGCGCCGCCCCGGTTCGAGCTGGGCGGCGGGCACTGGTCGCGCTGCTGGCTGTTCGAGTCCGGCCCCAAGAGTTAACGACTGCTTTTGCCATCTGGCGAGAACCTGGAGGTATTCGTGTCATGAGAAAGAGACGACTCTGGCTTGGCGGCACCGCCGCGGCGGCGGCCATGATCACGTTGGCGGCCTGTTCCAGTGGCGGAGGCGCCGGCAGCGGCGGCGTAGCCGGTCACGGCTCGAACATCACCCTGACCGTCGCGGGCGAGGCCGTCGGCATGACCAGGGTGTTCAACCCCTACCTGCCGACCAATGCACTGGGGCTGGCCGGCAACTCGGTGGCCAGCGGCAACGCCTCTGGTTTCATCAACGAGCCCCTGGTCCAGGTGGACTACGTCCGCTCCAACTACGTCATCCCGTGGCTGGCCCAGTCCTGGGCGTGGTCGAACGGCAACAAGACGCTGACCTGGCACCTGCGCCAGGGGGTGAAGTGGAGCGACGGCAAGCCGTTCAGCAGCGCGGACGTGCTCTTCAGCTACGAGCTGATGAAGAAGTACCCGGCCCTGAACGGCAACGGCATCCAGTTCCAGTCGGTCAGCGCGCCGAACGCGAGCACCGTGGTGCTGAACTTCGCCGCGCCCGAGGAGCTGAACTTCGACCCCATCGGCAGCCTGATCATCGTGCCCCAGCACATCTGGAGCAAGGTCAAGAACCCGACCACGTTCGCCGACGCCGACCCGGTCGGCACCGGGCCCGTTCGAGCTGTCCACCTTCACGCCGCAGAGCTACCTGCTGACCAAGAACCCGCACTACTGGCAGAAGGGCAAGCCGGACATCGCCGGGCTGCGCTTCGTGGCCTACAGCGACAACTCCACGCAGGCCAACGCGATCACTGAGGGGCAGATCGACTGGGCGGCGGACTACATCCCCAACGCCCAGACCACCTACCTGAGCCGGAGCCCGGCCAACAACTACTGGGTGCCGGAGGCCGGCTCGGACGGCCTGATCCCGAACCTGGACACCTGGCCGCTCAGCGACCTGGCCGTGCGCAAGGCGATCAGCCTGGGCATCAACCGCAGCGCCATCGGGGCGGCGCGGAACTCGCCGCCGGCGACGAACGTGACCGGCCTGCCGGTGCCCAGCTTCCAGTCGATCATCGCCCCGCAGTACGCGAGCATGAACTTCAAGCAGGACGTGCCCGCGGCCAAGAAGATCCTGGCCGCCGACGGCTGGAAGATGGGCTCGAACGGCTACCTGGAGAAGGGCGGGCGTGAGCTCCAGTTCTCGGTGTCTTTCCCCGGCGCCTTCACCGACATCGCCGCGGCCGCGTCGGTGCTGGCCCAGGAGCTCAAGACGCTGGGCATGAAGATGACCATCGACACGGTGCCGACCAACGAGATCAACACGCTCACCGGGCTGGGCAAGTTCCAGTCCACGATGGGCTACCCGGTCGGCTACGTGCCGACGGCGTGGTCGTTCTACTCCGAGCAGATGGACCCGCAGTTCTACCAGCCCGTCGGCAAGAACATCCCGACCTACGAGGACATCGAGCGGTTCAAGGACCCGACGGCGCTCAGGCTGTTCCAGGAGTACCCGACGGCCAGCCCGGCCCAGCAGGAGAAGATCAACGCCCAGCTGGAGGGCATCTGGGCCAGCCAGCTGCCGGTCATCTCGATGATCTACTGGGGCGACTACGCGGAGTGGAACTCCAGCAAGGTCACCGGGTGGGCGACCGCCTCCGATCCGTACTTCATGCCCAGCCCGAATGAAGTCGTGGCCCTGCACCTGCACGCGACCAGCTAAGCCGGGCTCCCCGCGAGCAGCTCGCGGGGAGCCCGATGCCCAGCGGTCTCCGTGAGCTGGGTCGCGGGGACCCCGGTTTCCACAGGAAGGGAAGTCAGACCGTGGTCATGCAGTCGGCGCCGCGCGCGATGGTGATCGTGAACGGCGATGACACTCATCACGACCTCATCGGCGCGTCGCTGGTGTTTCAGCAGATCGGCACGGAGGCCGGGTTCGCTACTCGACGAGCCGCGGGCACCGGCCGGTTCGTCGACCCGCGCCCAGAGACCGCCGAGGCCGGCGTCTACCTGTTCTATACGTCGGGCGGCCAGTTCGGGACCGAGCAGCAGCAGGCCCTGGCCGAGGCGGTGGCCGGCGGCAAGGGCCTGGTGTCGATCCACTGCTCGAACATCCTGCGCTGGCAGGGCGACGGGCTGGACCCGGCCGACCGGCCGCTGTTCGAGCTGCTGGGCAACCGGTACCTGTCGCACGGGCCCGGCCACCACGAGGGGCGGCACACGATCGAGATCGTGGCCGACCACCCGGTGACGGCGGAGCTCACGGAGGCCGGGGTAACGGACTTCGAGCTGTTCGACGAGTACTACGAGTTCGAGCTGGCCGACGACAAGCTCACCGTGCTGGCGCAGCGGCACCGCGCGGACGGCGTGATCATCCCGGTCATGTACGCCCGCGAGGTGGGCGCGGGCCGGGTGGTGTACCTGGCCCTGGGCCACGACATGCGGGCCTGGGGCGAGCCGCCGTTCCGCGCGCTGGTCCGCCAGGCGCTGGCCTGGGCGTCGGGACTGCCGGGGGACGCATGAGCACGTCTGTGAAGGGGGCCGGGGAGGCAGAGGCGCGCCCCGGCGCGGGCGTGATGATGTACACGGTCCTGGAGCAGGCGCGGGCCGACCTGGAGGGCACGCTGGCCCGGCTGGCCGCGATCGGCTACCGGGGCATCGAGACCTACGGCCTGGTCGAGCACTTCGGCCCGGCCCGGGTCCGCCGGGCCATCGACGCCGCGGGCCTGGTGCTGACCAGCGCCCACGCGCCGTTCCCGGCCGGGGACCAGGCCGAGCGGATCCTGGACGAGAACGCCGAGCTCGGCGCCGAGGTGCTGGTGTGGAGCATGGAGCGGGCGGAGTTCGACAGCCCGCAGGCCATCAGCCACGGCCTGCGCCGGGTCAACGAGGCGGCCGAGCGGGCCGCCGCCCGCGGCATGCGCATCGCCTACCACAACCACTTCGCCGAGTTCGCCCAGTTCTTCGACGGCCGGCAGGCCTATGACCTGCTGCTGGCCGAGCTGGACGACCGGGTGCTGGTCGAGCTGGACGCCTACTGGGCGGTGCTGGGCGGCGCGGACGCGGCCGAGGTGGTGACCCGGCTGGGCGACCGCATCCGCTTCATCCACGTCAAGGACGGACCAGGCGTCACCGCTGACCGCCTGCCGACGAGCTATTACGACGACGTGATGGTGCCGGTGGGCGAGGGCAAGATCGACTGGGTCCGCGTACTGACCGCGCCTTCCGGCCTGCGCTGGCACATCGTCGAGCTGGAGCAGCTGGACATGGACACGTTCGAGGCGCTGGAGCGCAGCTACGCCTACCTGGTCGGCCGCGGCCTGTCGTCCGGCTCGGTGACGCCCAGCCAGCTGGGCTCTTAACCATGGAGATCCTGTTCCTGGGCGGGGCCGGGATGATCGGCTCCGCCGCCGCGGCCGAGGTGGTGCGCCAGGGCCACCGGCTCACCGTCGTGACCAGGGGCGAGCCGCGGCGGCGGATCCCGCCCGAGGCCCGGCAGCTGCGCGCCGACGTTCATGACGCGGCGGGGCTGCGCGGCGTGCTGGCTATGAAGGGGGCCCGGGGAGGGTCGGGGAGGTGGGCGGGGGGTGGGAACTACGACGCGGTGGTCAACTGGGTCGGCTTCACCCCGGCCCAGCTCGACGGCCACCCCGAGCTGTTCGCCGGGCTCGCGGGGCAGTACGTGTTCATCAGCACCTGCTCGGTGTTCGCGCGCCCGGTGCCGCAGCTTCCGGTCACCGAGTCCTCGCCGCGCCGCCAGCCGGTGTTCGGCTACGCCCGCGACAAGATCGCCTGCGAGGAGTTCCTGACCGACGCCTACCGGGCCGGCGGCCTGCCGCTGACGATCGTGCGGCCGTTCCACACCTACGACGCCACCGTCGTCCCGGTGCTGGCCGGCTGGACGGCCATCGAGCGGATGCGGGCCGGCCGGCCGGTCGTCGTGCACGGCGACGGCACCTCGCTGTGGACGCTGATGCACGCCAGCGACTTCGGCCGGGCGCTGGTGCCGCTGCTCGGCAACGGGCACGCCATCGGCGAGAGCGTCAACGTGGTCAGCGGCGACATCCTCACCTGGGACCAGATCCACCTCACGCTGGCCGCCGCGGCGGGCGTGGCCACGCCCGTGCTGGCCCACCGGTCGAGCGAGTCCATCGCCGTGGAGTGGCCGTCCTGGGCCGAGGTGCTGGAGCACGACTTCCGCCACTCGATGCTGTTCGACACCGGGAAGCTGGCCCGGCTGGTGCCGGGATTCGCGCCGCGGGTGTCGTTCGCGGCCGGGGCGCGCGCGATCATCGAGTATTACGACGGCGATCCGGCCCGCAAGCGGGTCAGCGCGGACCTCGACGCCGCCTTTGACCGGCTGCTGGCACGATGACGGCGCACAAATCCACGACCCTGGGCTGGCGCCAGGTGCCCGGTACGGACCTACGATCGGACATCGCCTGTTCCGCGGGGCCGAACCAGGCCACCGGCGCAGCCGTAGTCAGACAGAGCCGGAATCTGCCCCGCCGTCACCGGCCCCGCCCGCACCGGCCCTGCCGAAAAGGATCCGGCGACACTCCAACTGAGCACGAGAGGCCCGAGGTCATGGACAACGCCCGCGAGGTAGTCGCGATGATCCGGTCCGATTATCCGGAACCCCTGTGGATTCAGGCCGCGACCCTGATCCATGACCAGATCAACGACGGAGTGCTCAAGGCCGGCGCCCGGCTGCCCCCGGAACGCGAGCTGTGCCAGCAGCTCGGCATCAGCCGGGTCACGCTGCGCAAGGCGCTCAACCAGCTGGTCGGCGCCGGGGTGCTGAATGCCTCGCACGGCCGTGGCTGGTACGTGGCCAAGAGCGCCGCGCGCCGCGAGTGGCCGAGCACCCTGGAGTCGTTCAGCGAGACGGCGTCCCGGATGGGCCTGGAGCCGCAATCCGAGGTGCTGCGGGCCGAGGCCGCCCCGGCCAGCTTCGACGAGGCCGAGGAGCTGTCCATCGCCCCCGGCACCGACCTGTTCCACCTGGACCGGGTCCGGCTGCTCGACGGGATGCCCATCGCGCTGGACTCGACGCAGATCCCGCTGGCCGTGCTGCCGGAGATCGGCAAGGCCGACTTCACCAGGGACTCCCTGTACTCGACGCTGTCCGGTGCCGGCATCGAGCCGCTGCGGGCCGACGCCACGATGGAGGCCCGCGAGGCCGACGCCGACGAGGCCCGGTACCTGCGCATCGAGGTGGGCAAGCCGCTGCTGGTCATGCACCAGCTCGCGGTGGACACGGCCGAGCGGCCGCTGTTCAGCTCGACCATCAAGTACGCGGGGGAGCGCTATCGCCTGCGGACGTCGTTCTCGCGCCCGCAGTCCCTGGGCCGGCGCGGATGAGCGGACCGGCGGCATGGCCGGTCTGTTAATGCTTGGTCTTTAACTGGTCTGCCGTGGAAACCACACGGCAGGGCGAAACGCGGCAGCGGGAAACGGAGCGGCAGTGGTCGGGGTAGGACTGATCGGGTCGGGATTCATCGCGAGCACGTACGCCGAGGCGCTGCAGGACGTCAGGAACGCCGAGATCACCGCGAATTACTCCCGTGACCTGGCCCGGGCCCGCGCCTTCGCCGGCACCTGGGGCCCGATCCCGCACCAGTACGACGACATCGCGGCGCTGTGCGCCGACCCGGCCGTGGACCTGGTCGTGATCTCGCTGCCCAACGAGGTGCACCTGGAGGCGACCCGCATCGCGGCCGCGGCGGGCAAGGGGATCGTGTGCACCAAGCCGCTGGCCCGGACCGGCCCCGAGGCGGCGCAGATGCTGGCCATCGTCCAAGACGCCGGGGTGTGGCACGGCTACGCCGAGAGCTCGGTGTTCTCGCCCAACGTGGCCAAGGCCTACCAGATGGTCGAGGCCGGCGCCATCGGCGACCTGCTGACCATGCGGGCCCGCGAGGCGCACTCCGGGCCGCATGCCGCGCACTTCTGGGACGCCGGCCCGGCCGGCGGCGGGGCGCTGCTGGACATGGGCTGCCACACCATCGAGTCGGCCCGGCACTTCTTCGGCAAGGACAACCACATCACCGAGGTGTTCGCCTGGGGCGCGACGCTGGTGCACGGGGACAAGACCACCGGCGAGGACAGCGCGGTCGCGCTGCTCAAGTTCGCGGGCGGGCAGCTGGCCACGGTGGAGTCGTCCTGGATCGAGAAGGGCGGCATGCAGCTGCGGCACGAGTTCGTGGGCACGGCGGGCCGGCTGGTCACCGACACCTCGGCCACCCCGGTCTGGGGGTTCATCGAGAACCCGGCCGGCTACCTGGTCGAGAAGGCCGACGCGCAGACGGGCTGGGTGTTCCCGGTCCCGGAGGAGGCGCGGGCCTACGGGTTCAGCCAGGAGATGCGGCACTTCGCGGACTGCTTCGCGGCGGGCGAGGCGCCGCGGGAGACGTTCGCCGACGGCTGCGTGGTGAACCGCGTGATCGATGCCTGCTACACGTCGATGAAGTCGGGCACCTGGGAGCCCGTCCGCGGCGCCTGACCCCGCTCTGTTCCATACTGGCCCATAGTTGGTATTATGTGGTTTGCAATGGTACCCGTCGTTATCCACCCGTGAATCTATCCACTGAGCGCACCGCGGAGTCCTTGTGAGCCACGCGTCCCCGGCCGGGGGCAACCCGTCCTCAGCGCCTCTCGGCGTCCAGCTCTACAGCGTCCGGGACGACATCGGTCCCGAGGATCTCGACCGGACGCTGGACCGGATCGCCGCCATGGGCTTCACGCACGTCGAGCCGTTCAGCATCCTGGCCAGCACCGACCAGCTCGCCGCCGGGCTGGCCCGGACCGGCCTGGCCGCGGTCGCCGCGCACGCCAACGTGGCCACCGGTGACCGCGAGGCCTTCCTGGCCGCCGCGGGCAGGCTCGGCCTGAAGGCGCTGATCGTGCCGTGGGCCGACCCGGACGGGCTGCGGGACCGGGCGGGCGTGCTGACCCTGGCCGCCGCGATCAACGAGGCCGCGCGCCGGGCCGCCGACGAGGGCATCGCCGTCGGGTACCACAACCACGACTTCGAGTTCCGCCAGCACGTGGACGGAGTGCCCGCCTACCAGATCCTGCTGGACGCCCTGGACGACAGCGTGTTCCTGGAGGTGGACACCTACTGGGCCGCGACCGGCGGCGCCGACGTGTTCGAGCTGCTGCCCCGGCTGGCCGGCCGGGTCCGGTTCCTGCACGTGAAGAACGAGCCGCCGGACGACGACGACCCGCCGATCCTGGGCGTGGACATCACCGGGCGGATGGACGAGGTCGTCGCGCTGGGCGCCTCGATCGCGGCCATGCCCGTGGTGGAGGTCGTGGTGCACGAGGGCGACATCTTCCCGGTGCTGGAGCGCAACGCCGAGTTCTTCCTGCGCCAGGTGCGGGCATGACGACGCCCCGCCGCACTGGGCCCATGGTGGTCGGCATCATCGGGGCGGGCAACGTCACCGGGCAGTACCTGCCCAGCCTGCTCAGCTACCCCGACATCCAGGTCCGCGGCATCGCCGACCTGGACGCCGGCCGGGCCGCCAGCGTGGCGGCCGAGTACGGCCTGCCGTTCTCCGGCACCGCCGCCGAGCTGCTGGCCATCGACGACATCGAGCTGGTCGTCAACCTGACCACGCCCGCCGCGCACGCCGGGGTCGCGCTGGCGGTGATCGAGTCCGGGCGGCACCTGTGGGGGGAGAAGCCGCTCACCATGGACCGCGAGTCGGCCGGGGCCGTGCTCGCCGCGGCCGCGACAGCCGGCGTCGCCGTGGGCAACGCCCCGGACACCATCCTCGGCCCCGCCATCCAGAACTCCCAGCGGCTGCTGGCCCAGGGCGCCATCGGCGCGCCGCAGACCGTCCTGACCCTGATGCAGGGACCCGGCCCGGACCGCTGGCACCCCCGGCCGCAGTTCCTGTTCGCCCCCGGCGCCGGGCCGCTGTTCGACATCGGGCCGTACTACCTGACCACGATGGTGCAGCTGCTCGGGCCGATCGCGAAGGTCGAGGCGGCCGGCCACCGCGCCCGCGCTCAGCGCGTCATCGGGGCGGGCCCCGACGCCGGGGCCACGTTCCCGGTCGAGGTCGACACCCACGTCAGCGTGCTGACCACTTTCCGGTCCGGGGTCGTGGGCACCTCCGTCTACAGCTTCGACTCCACGGTGAGCCGGCAGGCGTTCGAGATCTCCGGGGCACACGGCACCCTGGAGGTGCCGGTCAGCGGCTTCGACGGGCCCACCCGCCTGCTGCGCGAGCCCGGGCCTGACGCCAGCTGGGAGACGATCGCCCCGCCGGGCGAGAGCCGGGACCGGGGCGTCGGCGTGCTGGAGATGGCCCGCGCCATCCGGGCCGGCCGCCCGCCGCGGGCCAGCGGCCAGCTCGCCTTCCACGTGCTCGACGTCCTGCTCGCCATCGAGGAGTCGGCCGCGTCCGGCCAGCCGGTGCCGGTGACCAGCACCGCCGGCCCGGTCCCGCCGCTCGACGAGGACTGGTCGCCCAGCACCGCCACCCTCCAGCCCGAGCGGATCCAGCCCGAGCGGACGGCCCAGTGAACGACGGCCACATCTCCTTCCAGGCCGCCCGCGCCACCCAGGCCGAGCACCTGGGCCAGGCCATCGACGCGGTCATCCGGTCGGCCGGCGGCCTCGTCGCGGCCGGCGACCTGTCCCGGCCCGGGCCCATCTTCACCGGCATCGGGGCCAGCCTGGCGGCCGCCTGCGCGCCCGTCTGGGTGCTGCGCAGCCGCGGCATCCACTCCTGGCGGCTGGGGGCCGGCGACTACCCGCTGCCGTTCCCGCGCAGCCGCCACCCCGTGATCGGCGTCTCGCAGAGCGGCCGCAGCGCCGAGACCCTGGCCGTGCTCGAGTCGGTCGAGGAGCAGCTGCGGTACGCGGTGGTCAACACCGCCCCGTCGCCCATCGCCGACGTGGCCAGGACCGTCATCGACATCGGCAACATCCCTGACAGCTACGCCTCCACCGTCGGCTACACCGCGACCGTGGCCGCCCTGGGCATCCTGGCCGACGCCTGGGACCAGGGCGGCGCCGATCCCGGCTGGCAGACCCTGGCCGCCGCGTTCGCCGAGGCCGAGCTGCGCCTCACCGAGCCGGTGACCGCGCTGGCCCCGGTCTTCGCCGAGGCCCGGGCCGCTGACTTCGTCGGCGCCGGCCCGTCGGTCGGATCGGCTGAGGCGGCCGCGCTGCTGTTCCGCGAGGTGGCCCGGGTGCCCGCCACCGGCATGGGCACCCGCCAGTACCTGCACGGCTCCATGGAATCGGCCGGCGACACCGTGCACGTCCTGTTCGGCGACGTCCGCGAGCCGGCCGTGGCCGACACCCTGGCCGAGGCGGGCCACCAGGTCATCCTGGTCACCACCGCGGACATCGAGTCGCGCCGGAACCTGGCCGCTGTCCGGCTGCCGCAGCGGCCCCCGGCGCAGCGGGCCATCCTCGAGGTCCTGGTCATGCAGATCCTGGTCGCCGCGGTGGCCGAGCTGCTGGCCATCGACGTCGAGGAGTTCGTCTTCCACAACTCCGACACCAAAGTCTCTGCCGCCCGCTAAGCCGGCGGCACAGCGAACGGGCCGCGGCAGGTGCCGCGGCCCGTTCGCTTGCGAGCCAGTCCTAGGTGTCCAGGATGGCGGCGTCGGAGCCGCCTTCCTCGCCGAGGATCGAGCCGATCTGGGCCACCGAGTCCGGCCGCTGAGACCTGAGCCACAGCAGCACCCCGGCGCCCACCACGAGCCAGACCAGGGCCACGTACGGCGTCCACTTGAGGATGCCCGGCGGCGTGGGATGGATCGATCCGTACAGGGCCGCCCCGAACACGATTGCGCCGATCACCGGGATGGCCACATGCACCAGTGGGTTCCAGTTCCTGGTGTCCCTGGTCCGCCAGAAGAACACGATCCCGCCCACGCACAGCATGATGTACACCACGATGATCAGCAGCGTGCCAGTGGTGGCCCAGAAGTAGTAGTTCGAGAACGGCTGACCGAACGCGGAGTCCGACAGCGGGTACCCGATCAGCAGGGCCATCAGCGTCGCGACTACGGCCACCGCGATGGTCGCGTTGACCGGCGTCTTGAAGCGCGCGTGGGTGCGGCCGAACGCGGCGGGCAGCACCCCCTCGCGGCCCATCGCGAACAGGGTGCGCGCGCCCGCGGTGGCGCAGGCGACGCTGACGATGAAGGCGGCGACCATTCCGCCGATCTCCACCAACGTGCCGAGCCATGAGCCCACGAACGTGGTGGCCGTGGTCTTCAGCGCGACGGGATCGGCGCCCATCTTCGCGCCATTGGTGACGCCGTACCCGATAGTGATCGAGTAGGTGGTCCACAGGTAAAACACGACGGCGAACAGCGTCGCGGCGATCACGGCGATCGGGATGTAACGCCGCGGGTTGGCGGTCTCCTCGCCGAAGTCGGCCGCGGTCTCGAAGCCGATGTAGGACGTGACGCCGAAGATGATCCCGTAGAAGACCCCGTTGAAGCCGCCGGTGTTGGTGTGACCGAAGCTGAACGCGCCGAGCGCCTGCCCGTGGCTACCGCCCTTGACCGTGGTGACCAGGTCGACCAGCACGATGATCGCCACGGTCGCGATGCCCACGACCAGCTGGACCCTGGTGGTGACCTTGACCTTGATGATCGACAGCACCAGGAACAGCGCCATCCCGATGAAGAAGAACAGGATCCACAGCTTGGGGTTCAGCCCGAGCAGGTTCGCCGCCAGGTAGCCGACGGCGGACATGGTCATCGGGACGAAGCAGATCATGCCGAAGAAATAGAGCCAGCCGGCCATGAAGCCGGCCCCTTCCCCAGGCTCCGGCTGGCGTAGGTGTAGGCGTATCCGGCCGACGCCATCCGCCTGGTGAACCCGATGACCACGAACGCCAGCGCGAGGCAGGCGATGCCACCGAGCAGGAACGCCAGCGGGGTGGAGCCGCCGGCCACGACCGACACGCCGGTCACGTTCAGCAGCATCGCCATGCCGGGGGCGATCACGGACACCGAGATCGCGATGGCATCCCACAGGCGCAGGGAGCCATGTGCGAGCTCGCCGGTGGCGGCGCCGGGGATCAGGTCGGGGCTTGTCTTGGCCATGGGGTCACTTCCCTCATTCGGGCATGAGCACGGTGTGCTCGTCTAGGGGGTAGTCGAACGCCAGCGGCTCGCAGTCCAGGTCATCGACGAACTTGAGGAACTCGACGTGCACGGGGTGCGCGCGGTAGGCGTTCATGGTCTCGAAGTCGGGAAATTCGGTGTAGAGGAGATGGGAGTAGCCGCGGTTGCGCCCGCCGGTGATGTCGGAGCCCAGCCGGACCTTGGTCATCAGGCCGATCTTCTCCGGCCATGACGCGACCATGGCGCGCATCTGCGCGTCCTCCTCGGCGGTGAGCTCGCGGGGGAACTTGAACAAGACGATGTGCTGCAGGCTCATCGGGAACTGCCCTCCGTGACCGTGGCGTATCAGCGGCGTGTCAGTAGAACTCGAAGTACTCGCGCATCTCCCAGTCGCTGACGTCCTGGCCCTCGGGGGGCGGGTTCTCCGCGATGGCGGCGTCGTACCGGGCCAGCTCGGCGCGCTTCATCTGGACCAGGTAGTCGATGAGCACGTCGCCGAACGCCTTGCGGTAGAAGTCGTCCTCCACCAGCGCGCCGACCGCCTCGTGCAGGGAGGCGGGCAGCGGCGGGGCCTCGGCCGCGTAGGGGTCGGCCTCCACCGGCGGGGGCGGCGCCAGCTCGCGGCGCATGCCGTCGAGGCCGGCCGCGATGTTGGCCGACATGTACAGGTAGGGGTTGGCGGCGGGCTCGCCCATCCGCATCTCGACGTGGCTGTTGGCGTCGCCGGGCGCACCCTGCACCCGGACCAGCGCGCCGCGGTTCTCCACCGCCCAGCAGATCCGGTCGGGGGCGAAGGAGTAGGGCCGGAACCGCTTGTAGCCGTTCACGGTCGGGGCGGCGAACACGGCCATGGGCATGGAGTGGTCGAGCAGCCCGGCCACGAACTGCCGCCCAGTCGCCGACAGCACCTCGTCGGAGCTGGCGAACACGTTGCTGCCGTCCTGGCGGGAGATCAGCGACTCGTGCAGGTGCCAGCCGGAGGAGAAGAAGTTGGGCAGCGCCGGCCGGCACATGAACGTGGCCAGCAGGCCGCGGCGCTGGCACATCTGCTTGACCGCGGAGCGGAACAGCACGACCGCGTCGGCCGCGGCCAGCCCGCCGATGGGGCTGAAGCTGAACTCCATCTGGCCGGGGCCCCACTCGTCCTCCATGGACCGCGGCAGCAGCCCGACGGCGCCCAGGCCGTCGCGGATGGCCTCCAGCGTGGCGGCCACGCTGTCCAGCCGGACTTCGGACAGGTACTGGTAGCCGCGCTCGAACACGCTGACCGGGGGCGCCGGCGGGGTGAATCCGGCGTCATCGAAGCTAATCCGGTCCGAGTCGAGCTTGACGATGTAGTACTCGACCTCGATGCCGCCCAGGAAGTCATAGCCCGCGCTGGCCAGCTCGCCGAGCTGGCGGCGCATCAGGCCGCGGCCGTCCAGCGGCATGGGGGCGCCGCTGGAGAAGTAGACGTCGGTGAGCATCCAGCCGGTCCGGTCGGCCCAGGGCAGGACCTGGAAGGTGGCCGGATCGGGCACCAGGACGACGTCGGGGAATCCGGTGAACTCGTCGATGCCGAAGCCGCCGCCCGCGGCGAAGGCCGGCACGAACACCTGGTTGCCGGTGTCGAGGCTGTAGATGGCGCCGGAGAAGTCCAGGCCGTTGGACATGGCGGCGATGGCCACGTCTGGTGACAGCGACTTGCTGCGCGGCTGACCGTGCTGGTCCACGACGACCAGCCGCACGGTGCGCAGGTCCAGCTCGCGGATGCGGGCGGCGACCGCCTCGGCGGCGGCCGACTGCTCAGCGGTGTACAGGCTGTGCCGGGCCACGAAGCCGGCCTGGCCCACGCCGTCAACGCGGTGTCCGGTGTTCGCAGCACTGCTACCCGGTGTGCTTGCCACGGTGGTAAAGCCTCCGATCAGTGCATCCCAGTGGAGATTTCACTCGCTCCGGTGCTGGCTCATCTGCGCCAGCATCGCGGCGGTGAAGTTTGCGGGCTCGACGTCGGCCAGCGACAGGAACGTCTCGGTGCGCTGGACGCCGTTGATGGTGAAGATCTTGGCCAGCAGGAGCTCGCGCAGGTGCGCGTGGTCCCGGACGCGCAGCCGGACGAGCAGGTCGAGGCTGCCGGTGACGACGCTCATGTCCTCGGCCTCGGGCAGCGCCGAGATGGCCTCGATGATCTCGCTCAGGTCCATTCCGGCCCCGGCGGTGACGGCCAGGTAGACCACGACCGGGAAGCCGAGCGCGGCCCAGTCGATGTCCACCCGGTAGCCCCGGATCACGCCGCTGCGCTCGAGCCGGGCCAGCCGGTCGGCCACCGCGGGCGGCGACATCTCGATCTGCCGGGCCAGCGACCGCTGGGACTGGCGGGCATCGGCGGCCAGGGCGCGCAGCAGCGCCAGGTCGAGCTCGTCCACCTCCGCCTTGGGCGTGGATGGCGAGGCGACCTCCGCCAGCTTGGCCAAGGGAGCCGAGATCGATGCCATATGCCAGGTAACCCGTCGTGAATCGTAATGATGTGAGGTACTCTGGAGACCGCTGGATTATCAATGTAAATCACAGCGTGGGGGGATTCTTACATTTGTAAAATCCCCCTGTCAAGAGCGGCGCGGGTGTATCCGCTGGTGAGGGACGGAGCCGACCGATGACGGCAGCACTGGAGAGACACGACTGGAGCTCGAGCCTGGCCCGGCGCACGCAGAGCCTGGGCGGCGGCGAGATCACCGCGATCCTGGCCCTGGCCGGGGCCACCGACGTCATCACGTTCTCCGGCGGGTTCCCCGATCCGGCCACCTGGCCGACCGAGGTGCTGTCGTCGATCGCCGCCCGGCTGATCAGCGAGGACGCCGGGGTGGCGCTCCAGTACGCGGCGACCGAGGGACTGGCCAGCGTCCGGGACTACGTGTCGGGGCGGCTGGCGGCGCAGGAGGGCCAGGCCCCCGGCTCCGGCGAGCTGATGATCACCAGCGGCGGCATCGACTGCATGGAGCTGCTGGCCAAGAGCTACGTGGATCCCGGCGACGTGGTAGTCGTCGAGGCGCCCACCTACCTGGGCGGCATCATGGCCTTCCGCGGCTACGAGGCCGACGTGCACGGCGTGCCCGTGGACGACGGCGGCCTGCGCGTGGACGTGCTGGCCGGCCAGCTGGCGGGCGGCCTGCGGCCGAAGATCCTGTACACCATCCCGGACTACCAGAATCCGACCGGGCTGTCACTGTCCGCGGAGCGCCGGGCCGGGCTGGTCGCCCTGGCCCGCCAGTACGGCTTCCTGATCCTCGAGGACGTGGCCTACCGTGAGCTGGGCTTCGGCGAGGCGCCGCCGCCCAGCCTGTGGTCCATGGCCCCGGACGTGGTGCTCCAGGCGGGCACCTTCTCCAAGATCTTCTCGCCGGGCTTCCGGATGGGCTGGGCCGCCGGGCCGGCCGAGATCGTCAGCCGCCTGGGCGTGGCCAAGCAGAACTCCGATCAGTGCGCGGGCGCGCTGGGCCAGCGGATGATGGAGGAGTACGGGCGCAGCGGCGAGATGGACCGCCAGATCCTCCGGTCGCGGGCGCTGTACGCGCGGCGGGCCGAGCTGGTGACCCAGGCGCTGGCCGTGCACATGCCCGCCGGCACCACGTGGACCACGCCCCAGGGCGGCTTCTACGTCTGGGTGACCGCGCCGGACGGAGTCGACACGGTGGCGCTGTCGGCCGCGGCCAGTGAGCGCAAGGTCGCCTACGTGCCCGGCCGCCCGTTCTACCCGGACGGCTCGGGGGCGACCCAGATCCGGCTGGCCTACAGCCGGGTCGCCGATGACCTGATCGATGAGGGCATCCGCCGGATCGGCGAGGTGTTCCGGACCGCACTGGAGGAAAAATGAGCGACGCGGCTCAGCAGCCCGAGGCGACTGACGGCGACCCGATTCACCCGCTGGGCGACGCCCAGAGCCACTTCACGACCGAGGCACAGGGCGAGCCGACGGCGCCGGGCCGGTACGTGAACGTGGATAACCTGACGCCGGTGGAGTTCCTGCCCGGGCTCGGGTTCCGGCCGGTGCAGGGCGAGAAGGCCATGACTAACTTCGTGACGTTCGCGCCGGGCGCCACCGCGCCGCGGCACGTGCACGAGGAGGAGCAGATCGTCGTCGTGCTGGAGGGCGAGTTTACGTTCGACCTCGATGGAGACGTGCGCGTCATGCGCAAGGGCGACGTGGCCGTGGTCCCCTCCTGGGTGCCGCACGGGGCCTGGACGACTGACAGCCACTGCACCGAGCTGGACGTGTTCAGCCCGCCGCGGCAGAGCCTGCTGAAGCTGGCCGAGGCCCAGGCCGCCGGGGGCGTCCCCGCGGCCGACGCGGGGCCGGCCGACCCCGCACAGGCTGATCCCGCACGGGCTGACCCCGCACAGGCGGAGGCATAGATGGACCTCGGGCTGGCCGGGCGCCGGGCCATCGTCACCGGCGGGTCCAAGGGGCTCGGTAAGGCCATCGCCGCCGAGTTGCTGGCCGAGGGCGCGGCAGTGTGCATTTGTTCTCGCAATGCCGCAGAGCTCGACGAGACGGCCGCGCTGCTCAGGGAGCAGGCAGGTGACCAGGCCGCCCCCGTGTACGCCATGGCCTGCGACGTGACCGACCCGGACCAGGTGGCGGCGTTCGTGGCCGCCGCGGCGGACCGGATGGGCGGGGTGGACATCCTGGTCAACAACGCGGGCGGAGCCCGGCCGGGCCAGTTCGGGACGCTGACCGACGCGGACTGGCAGGCCGACATCGAGGTCAAGCTGTTCTCGCAGATCCGCTGCATCCGCGCTACGCTGCCGGAGCTGCGCCGCAGCGCCACGCCGCGCGTGATCAACATCAACGCGCTGTACGGCCACTACCCCGACCCCTCATTCCTGGCCTCGTCGGTCAACCGAGCCTCCTGCCTGAGCCTGTCCAAGGCCCTGGCCATCGAGCTCGGCGGCGAGGGCATCCTGGTCAACAGCGTGAACATCGGCTTCGTGGAAACCCCGCAGTGGCAGAACATCCACCGCCGCCGCGCCCCGGAGATGCCGGCCGAGGAGTTCTTCGGCCAGCTGGCCAAGGACGAGGTGCCGCTGCGCCGGTTCGGCCGGCCGGACGAGGTGGCCGGCCTGGTCGCCTTCCTGGCCGGCGACCGGGCCAGCTACATCGCCGGGGCGTCGATCGACGTCGGCGGCGGCATGGGCAAGTACCTGTAGAGAGGACCAGAGACCGTGTGCCGTCTGCTCGGCTACTGCTCCCGCGAGCCTGCGTCGCTCGCGGACCTGATGGGCGGTCAGGCTTTCAGCGAGTTCACCGCGCTGTCGTCGCTGCACAGCGACGGCTGGGGGATGGCCTGGTACTCCGGGGACGAGCCGGTAATCCGCAAGTCGCCGGGCCGGGCCGACGGCGAGCCTGAGTACGACAAGCTGGCCTGGCAGCCGCTCGGCGACCTCGGCCTGCTGCACCTGCGCTGGGCCACGCCCGGCCTGGGCGTCAATGACCGCAACTCGCACCCATTCCGGTACGGACCGTACGTGCTGGCCCATAACGGGGCCATCCACCCGCAGGACCGGCTCGGCGAGCTGCTGCCCGCGGACTGGGAGCGGCAGCTGACCGGCACCACCGACAGCGAGCGCTACTTCCTGCACCTGATGTGGCGGCTCGGGGCGCGGGACGGCGACATGGTGGCGGCCATCGCCGACACCACGGCGGACATCGAGGAGCGGTACGCGCCGAACAGCCTGAACGCGATCCTGCTGGCTCCGGACAAGCTCTACGCCATCTCCTGGCACGACCCGGCCAAGGTGCCCGCGCCGCAGCTTCGGGCCCGCGGCTACGCCGACCGGCCGGACGACATCGCCTGCTACTTCGACCTGGCCTACCGGGCCACCGCGGACTCGGTGGTGGTGGGCAGCTCGGGCTGGCCGATGCCGGGCTGGACGCCGCTGCCCCGCCGCCATGTCCTGGTTACCGACCGGGCCACGCTGCACACGTCCGTGCTTCCGCTGGCGCCCCCCGGCTAGGGTATGGCGGGTGTGCTCGGGCGCGGCCGCAGGCGCCCCCAACCGGCGGGCAGCGACAGGGCAGCGACAGGGGGAGCGTGATGACGGAGCCAGGCTTCCTGGACCCGGCGGCCTGGTTTGCCCAGCTCGCACGCGTTGTCGCCTCGGCCGGCGCGCTGATCACCGACCCCGCTGGCCGGGCGCTGATGGTCAAGCCCAACTACCGGCCGGGCTGGAGCCTGCCCGGCGGCGTGTGCGAGCACGGCGAGGCGCCGCACGTCGCCTGCGCCCGTGAGGTCCTCGAGGAGGTGGGCCTGGCCATCATCCCCGCCCGCCTGCTCGTGGTGCACTGGCTGCCGCCCGAGGGCGAGCGGACCGACCCGAACATCGCGTTCATCTTCGACGGCGGCACGGTGGCCGGCCCGGACGGGATCCGGCTCCAGTACGACGAACTAGACGACTTCGCGTTCATCGACCCGCAGGAATCCGCCAAATACCTGCGGCCCGAAATTGCCGCGCGCATCCCCGCCGCGGTCGCCGCCCGCACCGCGAACGGCCCCGCCTACCTGCACGGATAACAGGCCGGCGGTCTTGCCGGCCTCGCGGCCAGACCAGGCCCGCGGCGATCCCCCGGCGGCCACCGGTACCGAAACTGTCATACCCGACGTTGTAAAATTACGAGCGTGGCCCCCCGGCTCGCCGGGTGGCCGCCAAGAGGACGGCTGCAGCCTGGCCGCCCCCGCACCGACCCGCGGTGGACAGCGTTAGTCCGCCGGCCCGGACCTGGAGGGGGTCGTCATGACCGTCCCGCGCGCTTTTGCCCATGCCCTCGAAGCCCTCGATCTGGCTGAGCCCCTGACCGTCGACGCGGCCTACGCCCGCTCGTACGAGGCCGCGCTCACCGACTCCGTGATCGGCTCGGTGGGGCTGGAGATCGAGACCCACCTGGTCGACCTGAACTCGGTGGCCGAGCGCGTGCCCTGGGATCGGGTCGATCCCATGCTGGACGTGGTCCGGGCGGCCACCGGGACCAGCGCCGTCACCCTGGAGCCGGGCGCCCAGCTGGAGCTGTCGGGTCGCCCCGCGGCCGACATCACGACCACCGTCACCGAGTTGCGCGAGGACGGCGAGCGGGCCCGGCAGGCGCTGGCCGCACTGCGCCTGGGCGTGGTCCCGGCCGGGGCCGATCCGCTGCGCCCGTCCCGCCGGGTCAACCCGAGGCCGCGCTACCAGGCCATGGAGCGGCACTTCGCCGCGACCGGCCGGGCCGCGTCGGGGGCGGTGATGATGAACTCCACCGCGGCCATCCAGGTCAACCTCCAGGCCGGGCCGCGGTGCGGCTGGCCTGAGCGGGTGGCCAGGGCACACCGGCTGGGGCCGGCGCTGCTGGCCATCTCAGCCAGCTCGCCCTGGCTGCACGGGCGCGACACCGGCTGGAAGTCGGCCCGGCAGCGGGCCTGGGCCGGGCTGGACGACCGGGCCTGCGGCCCGGTGCCCGGCTGCGTAGCGCCCAGCCTGGACCTGGACGACACCCTGGACCCGGCCGCCGCCTGGGCCCGGTACGCGCTGGACGCCCCGGTGTCGTTCGTCCAGGTGCGCGAGGACGACGCCCTGGCCGTGTGCGGGTCCGTCCCGTTCAAGCAGTGGGTGCGCGGCACGGTCCGGCTGGGCGGGCGGGCCCCGACCGCCGCCGACCTCGACGTCCACATGACCACGCTGTTCCCGCCGGTCCGCTTGAAGGGCTACCTGGAGCTGCGCTACCTGGACATGACGGACTCCCGCTGGTGGCCCGCCATCGCCGCGGTCGCCACCACGCTGATGGACGACCCCGTGGCGGCCGACCTGGCCACCGAGGCCACCGAGCGGACCGCCGAGCTGTGGACCGAGGCCGCGCGCGACGGCCTGGGCCACGCCACGCTGGCCGACGCGGCCCGCCGCTGCCTGGACATCGCCGCCTCCCGGGTGCCGATGGAGCTCGTGCCGGCCGTGGCTGACCTGGCCGAGCTGGTCGAGTCGGGCCGGTGTCCCGGTGACCTCCTGGCCGAGCGCATTACCGAGATCGGACCCCAAGCCGCATTCGAGGAGCTGGCTTATGCGTGACGACGTCGTCCGCGACCTGGAGCGGGCCCGTGCTCGCACCCTGGAGCTGACCGACCTGGACGAGCCGGCCCTGCTGGCCCAGCACGACCCGCTGATGAGCCCGCTGGTCTGGGACCTGGCCCACATCGGGCAGCAGGAAGAGCTGTGGCTGCTGCGCGCCGGCGACCCGGCCCGGCCCGGCATGCTGCCGCCCGACGTGGACTCGCTGTACGACGCGTTCAAGCACCGCCGGGCCGACCGCCCGGCGCTGCCGCTGCTGCCGCCCGTCGAGGCCCGGGCCTACGACCACGAGGTCCGCGGCCGGGTGCTCGACCTCATCGAGCGAACTCCCGAGGATTCAGTGGAGAACCTGTTCACCGCGGGCATGGTCGTCCAGCACGAGGAGCAGCACGACGAGACCATGTACGCCACCCTCCAGCTGCGGCAGGGCCCGCCGGTGCTGGCCGCGCGCCCGCTGCCGCCGGGGCGGCCCATCGCCGAGGAGCGCTGCTTCGTGGCCGGCGGCCCGTTCGTGCTCGGCGTGGACGCGGCCAGCGAGCCGTTCTCGCTCGACAACGAGCGGCCCGCGCACGTCGTGGACGTGGCCCCGTTCTGGATCGGGCGGGTGCCGGTAGCCAGCCGGCAGTGGCGCGAGTTCATCGCCGACGGCGGCTACCAGCGGCCGGACCTGTGGTCCGAGCGAGGCTGGGCGCACCGGATGGAGGCCGGCCTGGAGCGGCCTAAGTTCTGGACCGCCGAGGGCACCCGCCGCCGCTTCGGGATCGAGGAGGACGTGCCGCCGGACGAGCCGGTGCAGCACGTCGGCTACTACGAGGCCGAGGCGTTCGCCCGGTGGTGCGGCGCCCGGCTGCCCACCGAGGTCGAGTGGGAGAAGGCCTGCGCCTGGGATCCGGCCGCCAACGCCCGGCGGGCGTGGCCGTGGGGCTCGCTCGCGCCCACCCCCGAGCTGGCCAACCTGGGCGGCGCGGCCCTGCGCCCCGCCCCCGTCGGCGCCTACCCGGGCAGCGCGTCGGCCTACGGCGCCGAGCAGCTGATCGGCGACGTGTGGGAGTGGACCTCGTCGGACTTCCGGCCCTGGCCGGGCTTCACGCCGATGATCTACCGGGCCTACAGCGAGCCGTTCTTCGGCTCCGACTACAAGGTGCTGCGCGGCGGATCGTGGGCCGTGGCCCCGTCCGCCGTCCGGCCTTCCTTCCGGAACTGGGATCACCCGATCAGGCGGCAGATCTTCACCGGCGTCCGGCTGGCCTGGGACGTCTGAGTGTGCCGGCACCTGGCCTACCTGGGCCCGGCCCGCTCGCTCGGTGACCTGCTGCTCGCGCCGGAGCACGGCCTGCTCACGCAGTCCTACGCCCCCCGGCGGCAGCGCAACGGCCTGATGAACGCGGACGGCTGGGGCGTCGGCTTCTACGCCGGCGCCCGCCCGGATGAGCCGGCCCGCTGGCGGTCCAACCGGCCGCTGTGGGCCGACCCGTCGTTCGCCTCGGTGGCCCCGGTGATCTCCGCCGGCTGCGTGCTGGCCGCGGTCCGCTCGGCCACCGCGGGCATGCCGGCCGACGAGACCGCCGCCGCGCCGTTCCAGTCCGGGCGCTGGCTGCTGTCCCACAACGGGTCCGTGGACCGGGCCCTGCTCGGCCCGCATCCCAGAGCGGAGTCGGTGTGCGACTCCGCGCAGCTGGCCGCCCACCTGTTTGACTCCGGCCCCGAGCGGGCCGGCGAGTTCGTCGCCGCACTGGGCCACCGTGACCCCGCCGCCCGGCTGAACCTGCTGCTCACCGACGGCCAGCGCATCCTGGCCACCCGGTGGAACGACACGCTCAGCGTGCTGCGCACCGACGACAGCGTCGTGGTCGCGAGCGAGCCCTACGACGACGACCCGCGCTGGGCCGACGTCCCCGATCACCATCTGGTTTCCGCAACCGCCGACGCAGTGACCCTCACCGATCTGGAGAACTGACTGATGCCAGCGGACAATCGCGTCCAGACCCAGCCCGCCGCCTACCTCGACGCCCTGCGCGCCGACGTGCGGGCCGGCCTGACCGCCCGGCCCAAGACCCTGCCGCCCAAGTACTTCTACGACGCCCGCGGCAGCGAGCTGTTCGACGAGATCACCCGGCTGCCCGAGTACTACCTGACCCGGGCCGAGACCGCGATCCTGGAGCGGCACGCGGCCGACATCGCCGCGCTGTCTCAATGCGAGTCGCTGGTCGAGCTGGGCAGCGGGACCTCGGCCAAGACCCGGCTGCTGCTGCGCGCCATGCTGGACGGCGGCACGCTGCGCGAGTTCGTGCCCTTCGACGTCGACCCGGCCGTGCTGTCCGAGGCCAGCGAGGCGCTGTCGGCCGAGTACCCCGGCCTGCGGGTCGCGCCGTTCCTGGGTGACTTCACCCGCGACCTGGGCGAGATCCCGGCCACCGGCCGCCGCACGATCGCGTTCATCGGCTCCACCATCGGCAACCTGGAGCCCGCCGAGCGGTCCACGTTCCTGGCCCAGGTCGGCGCCGCGCTGCGGCCGGGCGACACCTTCCTGCTGGGCACCGACCTGGTGAAGGACATCGGTCGGCTGCTGCGCGCCTACGACGATGCCGCCGGGGTGACGGCCGAGTTCAACCGCAACGTGCTGCGGGTCATCAACCGCGAGCTGGACGCCGACTTCGCGGTCGAGCAGTTCGAGCATGTCGCGGTCTGGAACGCCGACTGCGAGTGGATCGAGATGTGGCTGCGCTCGGCCCGCGACCAGCAGGTCACCATCAAGGCCCTGGACCTGACCGTCTCATTCGCGGCCGGCGAGCAGATGCGCACTGAGATCTCGGCCAAGTTCCGCCGCGAGAGGATCGAGGCCGAGCTGGCCGCGGCCGGGCTGAAGACGCTGCGCTTCTGGACCGACCCGGACGACGACTTCGGCCTGACCCTGGCCCAGGCCCCCGAGTAGGTCCCGGGCCGCTCCGCGACTGATCACTAACAAATGGCGCCCGGCTTCCTCCGGCCCGTCGGCTGCCCGCTGCTGGCCGCTGGGGCCGGCCAGCCGACCTATTGACACTAAATGATCCGCGTCTGATACTCGTCGGTAACATCGCTCATTCCCTCACGGCATTGGGCGTTAGCATGCCCTGATTCAGAAAGGGAGAGGGAGAATGAGGTACCGGCGTCGGCGTGGTCTATTAGCTCTGTCCGCCCTGGCCGCCAGCGCGGCCGTTGTCCTGACCGCTGGTGTGGTTCCGGCACAGGCCGCGACGCTGCCGCTCGGCAATGAGGCGGTCGCGTTCCTGAACTCCACTAATCCGCTGTTCTATCAGGCCTCGCCGCTCGGCGCGAATGTGCCGTGCCATCCATCGGCGGCCCATCCCTATCCGGTCGTGCTGGTGGAAGGCACCTTTGCCAGCATGTACAACAGCTTCGAGGCGATCTCCCCGGACCTGGTGAACAACGGATACTGCGTCTATGCCTTTAACTACGGCCAGACAATCCCGCTGTCCGGGTTCTACGCGATGGGCGACATTCCCACCTCGGCCGGGGAGCTGGCCACCGAGGTAAAGCGCGTGCTGGCCGAGACCGGGGCCAGCAAGGTCGACCTGGTCGGCTGGTCGCAGGGCGGCATGATGCCGCGCTACTACATCAACGACCTGGGGGGCGCGGCCAAGGTCAACATGCTGGTCGGCCTCGCGCCGTCCAACTACGGCACCACGCTGGACGGCCTCCAGGGCCTGATCACGCAGCTCGGGCTGGCCGGGGCGACCACGGCGCTGCTGTCCATCTCCTGCGCGGCCTGCGTTCAGCAGCTTCAGGGGTCGTCATTCCTGGCCGGGCTGAATCAGGCGCCGACCGCCCCCGGCGTGAAGTACGTGGTGATCGAGACCACCGACGACGAGGTAGTCACCCCCTACACCAACGCGTTCTTGCCGGCGGCCGCGAACGTGCAGAACATCACCCTGCAGAACCAGTGCCCGCAGGACGCCAGCGACCACATCTCGATCTCCTACGACTCCAACGCGCTCCAGGACATGATCAACGCCCTGGGCCCGGACAATCCCGGCTTCCAGCCCTCCTGCGCCGCCGTCGGCCCTATCTTCGGCAACGTTTGAACGAATGAGGGCGGGAAGTAAGTTCGAATCGGGCGGGGAACCGCGGAAGGAGCTGTTTGAGCACGACGTTCGCCGCCGGCGAGGAGAAGTGGCGCGCGCGCCTGGGGACGCTGCGCCAGGTCGTCCGCCAGGAACTGGTATCGCGGCAGCTGGCCGAGCAGGTCCCGGACCGGCCGCGGCGGCGGATCCTGGACGTTGGCTGCGGTCAGGGCACGCAGCTGCTCGAGCTGGCCCGGCGCGGCCATGACCTCACCGGCCTGGATAGCTCGGCGGAACTGCTGGCCGACCTGGACCGGTCTCTGAGCGCGGAGCCGCCCGCGCTCCGGGACCGGGTCCGGCTGGTGCACGGCGACGCCCTGGCCGTGGCGGCCGAGTTCGAGGCCGGGCAGTTCGACGTGGTGCTCTGCCACGGCGTACTCATGTACTTCCAGGACCCGGCGCCGCTGCTGGCCGCCCTGGCCACGGTGACCGCGCCGGGCGGCCTGGTCTCGCTCCTGGTCCGCAACGGCGACGCGCTGGCCATGCGGCCGGGGCTGCGCGGCGACTGGGCGGCGGCTACCGACGCCTTCGGCGCAGTCACCTACCAGAACCGGATCGGCGTCCAGGCCCGCGCCGACCGGCGGGCCGAGCTGACCGCCCAGCTGCGGGCCTGTCACCTGATCGTGCGGCGCTGGTACGGCGTGCGCGTCTTCGCCGACCAGGCCGCGGACGACGCGCCGGTGCCGGAGGCCGGGGCGCTGGAGCAGCTGCTGACCTGCGAGGAGCAGGCCGGGCGCAGCGACCCGTACCGCTCGGTGGCCGCCCTGCTGCACGTCATCGCCCAGCGCACGCCGCCGGGTTAGCGGACTGGTTCCGGCTCAGGGCAGCAAAGTGAGCTTGCGGACCATCTTGTCCACCCGGTTGCGAGGGCCGATCACGCTGAACGCGCAGGGAGCCAGGTCGGCGGGATCGGTGCGGGCCAGCTCGGCCAGGTAGTCGTCGTACACCCGGTGCGACTGCGCGACGGCCGGCATGTCCACGACCAGGACGCCGTCGGCCGCGGCCGCCTGCGCGCGGACCGCGGCCACCTGGTCGGCGGTGCCGCCCAGCACCGTACAGCCCGACCAGGGCAGGCCGGGATGGGCGTAGCCCGAGGCGTCCGGGCCACTGCGGGCAATCAGGCCATCGACGAGCGCGCCGGTGCTGGCCGCCACGCAGGCGGCGGCGTTGACCATGAGCCCGGCGGGCCGGGTGTTGTCCACGACGATCACCCACTTGTACTTGGCCGAGCGGGTGGGCTCGCTGGTGATGATCTCCTCGGGGGCGTACCCGAGCCGAGGCGACTCAGTGACGACGGTCATCGGCGATTGCTTCCCTTCGTACGATGTTTCATCAGGATGCTAGGAAGTCCTGCGGATCAGCTGCAACTGACCCGTACTTCGTACGAAGGAGAGACCGATATGGCCCGACTGGACGAACTTGATACGGCCATCCTGCGGGAGATGCAGGCCGACGCACGGCGGACCAACCGCGACATCGCCGCTGCCGTCGGCGTCTCGCCCACCACCGCGCTGGACCGGACCCGGAGCCTGCGCCAGCGCGGCGTCATCCGGGGCGCGCTGCTCGACGTGGACCTGGCTCAAATCGGCCGGCCGGTGCAGGCCCTGATCGCGGTGCGCATCCGGCCGCCGTCCCGCACGGTCATCGAGGCCTTCCGGGACTGGGTGATCGCGCTGCCCGAGACCATCGGCCTGTTCGTGGTCTCCGGCCACGAGGACTTCCTCATCCACGTCGCGGTGGCCGACAACCAGGGCCTGTATGCCTTCGTCATCGACCGGCTCACCCAGCGGCCCGAGGTCGCCGACGTGCGCACCAGCGTGGTCTACGAGCACATCCGCGGCCAGCCCGTCGTCCCCGTGGTCACCCCCGCAGCGAGATGAGCACCGCAGCCGACCCCGGTGACGCCCGCTAGGGCCACGGCCAGGGCCACGATCGCGGCCCCGGCCGCGGTCACCCGGCAGCCCCGTGTGGCAGGCCGCAGCGCGACTACTCTAAGTAGTTATATCTCGACTGTGCGTATGACCAGGGACTAGCCTCAGAACCGGTCAGGTGTCTGCATGGCGGTGGAGACGGTCACCTCCGGCGGCCCGGCCGCGCCGCCCACCGACGCGACGAAGGCCTGCAGGTCGGGGTCGGTGAAGAATTTCTGAAAGTCGTCGGCCGTCTCCCACTCGTCCACGATCATGACGTAACCGTCCCCGACGCCGAACTGGTGATGGATCGCGCCGACCGATCGAGCCCGGTCAGCGATCTGGGTGAACTCGCTCGCCCGGTCCTTGAGGGCCTGGCTGAACTTGGCCGTGTCGCCCTGGACCTTCGTGACGATCAGTACGCTCATCTGGATTCCCCCCTCTGTCCGGCGCGCCGGCGGCACGCCAGCCTTGGCTCGGATACCTACCCGGCGCGCCAGGAGGATCACTCAGGGGATTACTCGGCGTGCCGGGTTAGTCCAGTCCCAGTGTCGTCGCGGCGGCCAGCACCAGGGCGCCCTGCTCAGGGTCGCCGGACAGGTGCAGGTCCAGGTCCGCCGGGGCACACCGGTTGGCCGCCAGCCGGCAGAACCCGACCGCGTCGGTGACGATCCGCATCGGGGCCGCACCGGGAACCGGTCCGCCGACCGGCACGTCCCAGGTGCCGCCACCGGGGCCGGTCAGCACCAGCCGCAGGCTGATGGCCTGATCCAGTCCGGCGCCGGCCGTGGCCAGCGGCAGCACCCCGGCCACCAGATCGGTCATCAGCCGCAGCGTGGCCGGGTCCGGGACCGAGGCAGGCAGCCCGGCGGCCCGCCGGATGTCGTTCTCGTGCGTCCATAGCTCGAACGCCCGGACCACCAGCCACGCGCTCAGCGGCAGCGGGACGCCGTAGACCGTGACGATGGCGTCGGCATCGCCGGTGTCGCGGACCCGGGCCAGGGTCTGCTGGGCGGCCTGGCCCCACTCCGCGTGGGTCCGGGCCGGCGGGCGCCCGGCCTGGCGGAGCGCGGCGGGCTGGGTGGAGGCGACGTGGTCGGCCTGAGCTACCTCGGGATCGCCGTCCAGGCCGCGCTGCATGTCGTCCTCGACGCCGGTCAGGTGGCCGACCAGGCCCTGGACGTCCAGGTCGCGAAGCACCGGCCGATGCCATTGCTCGTCGTCCAGCAGGCTCAGCGTCGTGTAGAAGGCGTGGCCGCGGCGGCTGAAGGCCTCCGCGGGCGAGATGTCGGGGACATCGGGCGCGGGCCGGCCCGGCATCCGGCTGCGCCGGGAGGCATCCAGCACCTGGGCCCGCAGGTCCGGCGGCGGCGCGATCGCCTGCTCCCCGCCTGCCTCCCCGGCTCCCTGCACCGGCCCGCTCATGACGACTCCAGCAGGTGGCGGTCCAGCACGGCCTCCAGCTTGGCCAGCGCGAGCCGCAGCCGTGACTTGGCCGTACCCTCCGGGATGCCCGCCGCCACCGCGACCTCGCGGCAGGTCAGGCCCCTGAAGTAGGCCAGCTCGATCACGCGGCGCTGCTCATCGGGCAGCAGCTGGACCGCATCGCGGACCACGCTGGCCGCCTCGGCGTCGGAGACCTGGTCGTGCGGGGACGGGTTCGGGCGGCTGGGGGTGAGCCGGTAGTGGCGCTCCTGCCGCGCGACCCGGCGCAGGTCGCTGCGGACCAGGTCCACGGCCCGGTGCCGGGCCAGCACAGTCAGGTAGGTGCGCAGCCTGGCGATGGCCGGGTCGTAGCGGTCCGGGTGGCTCCACAGCTCGACGAACACATCCTGGACGACATCCTGGGCCGCGCTGCCCTGGCCGAGCACGTACAGGGCAGCACCGTAGACCGCCGGCGCCAGGAGGTCGAAGGCCTCCTCCAGGGCCTGGTCATCGCCGGCCGCCAGGCGCGCGGCCAGCAACGCGTCTGTTCCGCCCACCTTCTGGACGCTAGCGCGGCTGTGCCATGCGGACAACGCTTTGGCGAAGTCTGTGCGGTCACGCGGGATCCGGCCGGGCGGCGACTTCGGGACCGGACCGGCGGAGCGCCTGTCGGCCCTCGATCAGGGCCAGGGTGGCGCGGGCGGCCCGGTCGGCCGCCTCGTCCACGGCCGCGGGGCCGGGCCCGAAGTCGCCGTCGAGCAGGAACATGGCGTGCCCCTTGGCGGTGGCCTCGACCGCGGTGGCCAGGTCGTCGGCCTCAGTCTGGTGCCCGTCGGACAGGGCGGTGACGCAGGCCGCGAAGGCGTCGTTGATGGGCTGCTCGGCCGCCGCGATCTCGGGGAAGCGGCCCTTGTCCAGGCCGACCTGGTACACCACCTCGAACAGGGCCGGGTGGCTGGCCGCGAACCGGATGTAGCCGTGGGCCATGGCGGCCAGGCGGGCAGCCGGATCCTGGTGGGCGTCCATGCGGGGCAGCAGCTCACCCGCGAAGGTCTCGAAGGCGTGCACGGTGACGGCGGCCAGCAGTGCGTCGCGGTCGGCGAAGTGGGCGTACGGGGCGCTGACCGCGACACCCAGGCGGCGGCTGGCCTCGGCCATGGAGAAGTTGCGCACGCCGCGCTCGCCGATCAGCTCGACGGCGGTGCCGACGAGCGCGGCGCGCAGGTCGCCGTGGTGGTAGCGGCGCCCCTGGGCGGGGCTGGTGCCTGATCTCGGCATGGCGTTCAGGCTAGGCGCACCCGGGGCCTCAGTCACCCTCCGGCCTCCCAGGCCTGGCACAGCGCGTTGACCAGCTCCATCTGCCGCGGCGTGCGGCAGAGCGCCCGGACCAGGTCGGGGCTGGCCACGATGATGGCCAGGGCCCTGGCTCGCGAGGTCGCGACGTTGAGCCGGTGGGGGTCGTACAGGAACTCCAGGCCGCGCGGAGCCTGGTCGGCCGACGAGGTGGCCATGGAGTAGATCGCGACCGCGGCCTCGCGGCCCTGGAACTTGTCCACGGTCCCGACCCGGATCCCGGCCGGAGCGCCCGCCTGCCCGAGAGCCTCCTCGATCGCCCGGACCTGCGCGTTGTAGGGCGTGACGACCAGGATCTGGTCCGGGCCGAGCGGCCGGCGGCGGCCCTGGTCGTCCCGCCACTCGCGGCCGGTCAGCGCCTGGACCAGGCGCGCCACCTCCCGCGCCTCCTCGGGCGAGGAGCTGGTGTTCCCCTGGTGTGGCACGGTGTGCACCTGCAGGCCGGCGCCGCGCGGCGAGGCTTCGCCCAGGATCTCCTGAAGCTCGAGGCCGGCTACGCCGGTCAGCTTGCCGTCATAGAAGGCCACGGAGGTGTACCGGCACAGCCGCGGATGCATCCGCCGCGTGGTGTCGATGAGCAGTCCGGCCGTGGCCGGCATGGTGGCGTGCTCGCCCAGCACGTGCTCCAGAGCCGAGACGCCCGCGCCCGGCGGGTGGGCGGCCTGGCTGGGCTGAGCCAGCTGCTGAGGGTCGCCCACCAGCACCAGGTTGCGGGCGGCGCCGGCCACGGCCAGCACGTTGGCCAGCGACAGCTGGCCCGCCTCGTCCGCGAACAGCGTGTCCACAGCGCCGGTGAACTGCGGGCGGGCCCACATCCAGGCCGTGCCCGCAGCGATGGTCAGGTCCCCGGCGGCCAGCCCGCGCTCGATCTGGTCGTACGTCATCCGCGTGGCCAGCGGATGCAGGTGCTGGTGGCCGGGCTCGGTCTTCTGGCCGATGCGCGGCCGGGAGAGTCCCTTCGCGGCGGCGCGCTCGGCCACCTTGCCGATGAGGTTGGCGATGACCGCGTGCGAGGGGCCGGTGATGCCCACCGTGCGGCCGCGCGCGGTCAGCGCCAGGATCTGCTCGGCCGCGGTATAAGTCTTGCCCGTCCCCGGCGGACCCTGGATGGGCAGGTAGGAGCCGCGCAGCTCGGCGGCCAGGCGGATGGCGGCCTCGGTCGAGGTCTCGCCCTCGCGGCGCAGCGGCCGTTCCTGGTCGCCGGGCTCACCACCGGCGGGCCGCAGTCGGCGCAGCAGCGCGGTCGCCGCGTCCCGGCCGGCCGCCCCGTCCCGTGCCACCCGGTCGCCCAGCTCACGGAGCCGGCTGGCCAGGACCCGGGTGTCCACCGGACCCGCCTCGATCAGGGCCGTGGGCAGCGGACCGGCGTAGCCCGCGCCGACCGTGAGGTCGATCGTGCCCCGCTCATCATCCAGCGCCGTGACCGGCCAGGCCCGGCCGGTGGCCGGGTCATGCGCGGTGCCGCCGGTCGCGAGCTTGTGCTCCTGGGCCGGGAACGCGAAGCGGCGCACGTCCGATCGCCTGAGCTGCCCGACGACCGCGCCGCCAGTCAGGCCGCCGAGCGCGTCCGGCTCGCCCATCAGCTCTTCATCACCGAGCGTGCGCAGGTAGAAGTACCGCCACCAGCCCGGCCGGGCCTCACGCCGGTGCCAGTCCAGCAGGTCGGCCAGCAGCGCGCTGGCCTGCTGGGTCCCGGTCCGCTGAGCCGGATCGGCCGGGACGCCGTCCAGCAGCGCTGTCCGGATCCGGGCCAGCTCCGGATCCCCGGCGGTCCGCGGCTCCTCGGGCGGCACCGGGCGAGGCAGCTCGCGTCCGAGCCGGATGGCTAGCTCCCGCCGGCACTCCTCCAGCCAGTCCCGCAGCGCCAGCGTCGCCCGGCAGTCGTCCTCGTTGTAGCCCGCGACCACCCGTCGCTGCTCGGTGGCGGCCTCGGCCGTCCCGTACTCCAGCGCGTTCTCGAACGCGATCAGGTTGCTAGTCGCCTCGGGCAGCTCCACCTGCCGCCGGTAGCCGCACAGCGGCTCCAGGCGCTTGATCGAGTAACTCTCCACGCCCGCTCGCACGCCCTGCCGCACCACCCGGTACAGGTCCACGAACACCCCCAGCCGGAACAGGTCGTCCACCTCGTCCTCGCGGGTGGCGAACCGGCCCATCAGCCGGCCGACCGCCTCCTGCCGGGTCTCGTGCAGCTCGGTCAGATGGTCGACCGACGTCGGCTCGTAGTGGTTGTAGTGGTAGACGTGCAGGCCCGGATGGCGGGCCCGCCGCTGCGTGATGAAGTCGATCAGCTCCTCGAAGGCATGCTTCTCGCCCCGCCGGTCGAACGACCAGATCTGCGTGTACCGGGGTACTCCGGCCGCGTCCGTGTCGGCCGTGTCCACAATGCCGAACAGGTACTGAAGCCCGAACTCCCGGCGGTCCTCGGAGTAGTAGCGGGCTCCCTCGATGTCGAAGAACAGATCGCCCGCCGCGGGCTCCGGCAGCGCCAGCAGCCCCCGGTTCGACACCACCTGCCCCGCGCCGTCGCGCTCCGGGCCCAGCAGCTCGTACTCGATCCGCCCCGCGTCCTCGCTGGCCACTTGCAACCGGGCCTGGCGCTGCGCGCGCTCCAGCGCCACCCGGCCCCCGCGCACCCCGGCCAGGTCCGCCCGCCCCGCGAACGCCCGCCGCGTCAGCACACCCGCCGCCTTCAGCGCCCGCCGCTGGTCGGCCGTGATGCCGGCGATCAGCGACAGATCATCGTCGTGCCGCCGGCGGCTCGTGCACAGCGGACTCCACCGGCAGATCGCGCAGTGTTCCACCGGCTCCGGGTAAGGGTCGGCGGGCGGGTTGTGCCCCGGATCGGCCGCGATGAAGTCGGCCAGCACCCGCCGCGTCTGCCGCTCGTAAGCCGCGTAGTCGCTGACCTTGAACGAGGCCAGCTCCCCGTGGCCCAGCGCCAGGTGCATCCAGCGTGGCCGCACGCCCTGCGCATGCGTCAGCAGGCTCGTATAGAACGCCGTCTGCGCCACCGCCCGGCCCTTCGCCGACCGGGCCAGCTTGGCGTCCACCACCTCGTAGTGCGCCTCGGCCGGCCGCGACTCGCCATCGGGTGCGGCCAGCAGTTCTGCCCGGACCAGGAAGTCCGGGCGGCCCAGCAGAGCCCCGTCCTCCGCGCCGTTTCCGCCTGGGGGACCGAGGAGAACACCCTGGTAGATGACATCGGCACCGCAGCGGATCGCCTCCAGGGTGGCCCGCGCCGCCTCGGCGTCCGGGGCGGCGGTGTCGATCTCGGCGACGCCCAGGCCCACCGCGCGGAACCCCGCCAGCACCGTCTGCTCATGCGCTTCGCCGCGCGCGACCAGGTCCAGGAAGCCGACGTCGAACTCCTTCGGCGGCTTCAGCTCACCGCGCGCCGCGAGCAGGTCCAGCCGGGTGAGGTGCTGGCAGGCCAGGAAGTTGGCCACGTCGCTGGCCGACAGCCGCAGCCCGCTGCCGATGAGCTTCACCGGGAGCGGTCCCGCGGCGCGAGCACGTCAGTCATCTGATCCTCCAGCATCGCCTGGCTGCCACGGCCATTGTCCCGTCCGGGTCTGACATGACAGGCGAGCCAGAACCGCCTGACGTGGGCTACCATGCACCAAGTCCCGCCGGTGTAGCTCAGTTGGCAGAGCAGCCGTCTTGTAAACGGCAGGCCAGCGGTTCGAACCCGCTCACCGGCTCCCGGTCAAGGATCACTCGTCAGCCCTCTCACCTGCACGAACGCAGGAAGCGAGGGCGTCATCACGACGCAGGCAGCGCCTCTGCTGACCAAGATCCACACAAAATCCCCACAACCAGCCCGCGGCCAGGCTGGCCACCCGGCCGGGCGGACGAAGCCCGGACGCCCGACAGTCCTCGCGAGCGGGACCGGCCGCGCCGCCCACACCTTGGGCGGCCGACACACCGCCACCAGCCGGCGAAGGTGACCGGCGACGAGGATCAGCCTGAGCCGATGGCCAGCGTGGCGGTGCTGGATGTGCCGTCAGCGGTGGTGACGGTGACGGTTGCGGTCGATCCAGGGACGACGTGCCACTGGCCGCCGGAGCCCGAGGGCGACGGGATGGTGAACGTGAGCTGGTTGTCGCCCCAGCTGTCGACGGTGAAGGTGGCCTGGTCCGGCGGCGCGCCCCAGTTCGTGCCGGCGTCGCTGAAGGTGATGTAGCTGCTGCCTTGCGAGGCCCCGAAGTTCACGCCGCTTACCGTCACCACCTGGCCCGCCGATGCGGTGGCCGGTGACACCGAGGTGATCACCGGCGTGGCCTGCTGCTGCGCGGTCTGCGTCACTGGTGTTCCGGTCGCATCGTCGGTGTAGGAGGCGGTCGCCGACAGCGTGGCTACCTGGGGCTGCCCGGCTGGCGTGGCTGGAGCGGTCACCGACCAGCTCGCGGTCAGCGAGGCGCCAGCTGCCAGGCTGGGAGCCGTGGTGGCCGTGGTCGGCGTCACCGTCCAGCCGGACGGCGCGCTCAGGCCGAGGCGGACGTTGCTGACCGATCCCGGTCCGCTGCTGGCCAGCGTGGCGCTCACCGTCGTGCTCGCGCCGGAGGTAGTCACTACGCTCCCCGGCGGATTGACCGTTAGCTGCGTGGCGGCGGGCTCGGGAGACTGCACCGCGGAGCCGCCGACCTGCGTGACGGTCGTGGCGCGGTTCACCGGGACGGCCCCCAGTTGCACCTGCACGGTGTGGGTGGCGCTGTCGTAGCTCCATGCGGAGGTCGGCAGCGCCTGCCCGTCCACCATGACAGCGCGGGGGCTGCTCAGGTCCACCAGGTCCACCGTGTACTGCCGGCTCGCCGGGGCACCGGGGTAGGAGCCGTGGGCAGGCCCGATGACCACGGTTGAGCTGGCCGAGCCGGAGGCGTAGGTGACCGGCGTGTCGGTGTACTGACCGCGGGTGTAGCCGAGCCCTTGGCCGGCGTCGTCATACATCGTGTAGCGGCCGCTGGCGCCGGAGAACACGCGCAGCGTGAGCGCGGCGGAGCCGGCCGTCGACGCGTGCCCGGAGGAGGGCTGTATCGGTACGATGCCGCCCGCCTTGACGAACACCGGCATTCGGTCCAGCGGTACCTGCAGCGTCTGGGTGGACGGCCCGGTGAAGGTAGCGCCGGTGAACCAGTCCGTCCACCGGCCAGGCGGGAACCAGACGGTGGTGGTCGTGACGCTGCCAGGCGTGGTGACCGGGGCGGCCAGCATGTCGCTGCCGAGCAGGTACTCGCCCGGATGGTCGTACGCCGATGGCTGGGCCGGGTAGTCCAGGTAGAGCGCCCGGGTCATCGGCAGCCCGCTGGACGACGCCTGCTGGGCGAGCGTGTACATGTACGGCACAAGTGACTCGCGCAGCTGCAGGAACTTGTCGCCGGCCGCCTGGGTGGCGCTGTCGTAGTCCCACGGCAGCCGCGGGTTCTGGCCCGAGTTGGAGTGCTCGCGCATGATCGGCTGGAAGGTGCCGAGCTGCAGCCAGCGCAGGTAGAGATCGTCCGGGTCGTTGGCGGCGCCCGACGGCGGGCCGAGGAAGCCGCCGGTGTCGTTGCTGACGTACGGCTCGCCGATGCTGCCCTCGTCGGCGGCCAGCTGGGCCTGGGTGGCCAGCGTGTTCCAGGTGCTCCAGGTGTCGCCGGTGAAGTGGATGGCCGAGCGGTGGTCGGCCCACGGGCCTGCCGCATACGAGCCGGCCGTGGAGTTCTGCAGCGACGCGCCGATCCGGGCCAGCACGAAGCCGCGCTGGCCGGAGTTGATCAGGTCCTGCGCGTACAGGTGGTTGATCCAGCTGTCCGGGGTGACGCCGGGCATGGACACGTTGCTGGCGTCACAACACCAGTCCAGCCACCAGAAGGCGACGCCCTGATCCTGGATCGGCTGCTGCAGCGCGAAGTTGGACTCGGCCTGCGGGATCTTGCTCCAGTCCCACACCGCGCACGGGCCGCTCTGGCAGCTGCTCGGCGCCAGGGTGCCCCCGGCGATCGCCTGGGCCTGCGCGTACTGCGGGTCGCCGGTCGAGACGCTGGAGTGGATGTTCATCGTGACGTGGATGCCGTGCGACCGGGCCCAGGACAGGAACGCCGTCGGGTCCGGGAACAGCGCCGGGTTCCACTCCCAGCCGTCCCACTGGTTAGGGCTCTTCCAGTCGGTGTCGACCGACAGCGTGTCCAGCGACACCCCGTTGGCCTGGAACTCCGGCAGCAGATGGTTCTCGTACTGGGAGGTGGTGTACGGGTAGTACCGGGAGAACCAGTTGCCGAACGCGTACTCGGGCAGCAGCGGCGCCGGCCCAGTGAGCGCGGCCAGGTCGTGCAGCGCCTCGGCGTAGTTCTCGCCGTAACCAAACAGGTACCCGTCCTGCAGGTCACCCGCCGGGCGCGGCTGGATCCATCCGCTGGGCGTCCACGCCGCGGTCTGGGTGTCGTCCAGCAGGTACCAGCCGGAGCGGTCCAGCAGGCCCGGCGCCATCGACGGGATCGGCGCCTGGCAGGTGGTGTTCGACTCGCTGCCGGTGCACGACGGCGAGGCCGTGTAAGTACCGTCGGCGCTGTCGAATGACCTGAGGTACCCGCCGAGCGGCCCGGACGGCAGCAGCGGGGCCGCGGTCGCGCCGGGAGCGGTGACGCTGATGTCGTCGACGTTCACGTTGCAGTCGTCGCCGGCCGCGCAGTCGACCGCGACGGTGTTCTGGCCCGCCTGCAGCGTCACCGGCTCGGTGACCGTGGCCCAGTCGTCCCAGCTCGCGGTCGGCGGCAGCGTCAGCTGAGTCGCGGTTCCGTTGACATCCAGGGTCATCGTGCGCGGCGCCGGGCCGCCGATCGCGCCGATGTAGTTGGCGTACCGGATGGTGACCGTGGCCTGGCCGGCCGGCGCGCCCAGCACCTGCCAGCTGGCGTCAGCCCCGGACGAGCTGTAGCTGGCGATGAACCCGGCCGGGCTGACGTTCCCGGTGTGATCGGAGGCGAGCGCGGCGCCGCCGCTCAGCGTGGCCGCCCCGGACTGGCACAGCTGCCCGAACGTGCACTCCCACTCCCAGGCAGGCTGCACGCTCGACGTCCCGTCGGCGCCCTGGCCGAATAGCTGCATCTTAGTGTTGGCCGGGGTGAAGGCCCCGGAGCCGAGCTGGTAGCGCAGCACCATCCCGCTGGTCCGGATGGCCAGCCATCCGCCGCTGCGGGTGACGGTGTATGGCGGGACCGGGAACCTGCGGTCGAGCACGTTGTAGGTCGGCTGATCGAGGAAGTTACCGCCCGGCGAGTACTCCAGCCGGATCACATCGGGGGCGAGCACCTCGAAGCGGGCATCGCCCGCGACCACCGTCGCGTTCGGCCTGGCCTTCCCGTCAGCCATGTTGATGTTCGTGGAAAGGTTTACCGGCGAGGTGTCAGTCGTGGCGGGCCCCGTCGCCGCCGCACTGCCGGCGGTCGCCAGCAGCGATAACGCGGCAAGAGCCAGGGCACCTGCGATCGCGATCGCCCTGTGCGGCTGCAGTCTGACGCGGGGCAGGCTCATGTGCGCTCCAGTCCTGAAACGAAACGGGAGGGTGACTCATAAAGACCCTAAATCGGCCGAACATTAACAGAACATTAAAATTCCGGCTTTTGTATCAAAATTAGAGAAAAGCTCAGCTTGCAGTGTCCAAGGAAAGCGCGTCGTCGGCCGCCGGTGCCAGACGAGGTCAGCTTCTTGCGGCCGAATGTCAGGCTCCTGATGTCCATCTCGATCAGCGAGAACGCTGAGCGTGCCGTCCAGGGTGAGCAGACGCAGCAGCGCGGGGAGGTCGTGTGGCCGCTTTAAGCAGCGGATCCTGGTCGGCGGGCAAGGCGGACCGACCGGCCGTCGAACTCTACGACATCGCCAACACGCAACTGCCGCCCACGCCGGGTCTCCGGCTCGCCGTTCACGAGGACCTCGCCGGCGGAGATCAGTTCCTTGGCGTCGGAGCCGAACTCCACAAGGTCGGCGAGCTTCAAGACCTGCCCCAGCCGGATGGACTCACCCCGGATGGGCACGTCGACAGGTCGGCGCTCAGACATATACGGATCCTCCCACGTCTTCCGGAGAGGAAGGCAGTGAGCGGCCGCGGGTCAGCTGTCCAGCCAGGATCGGACGTGGCTCTTCAGGAAGGCCAGGTCGGCCGGGATAACCTCCGGGCTGCCAGCCCAGTGACCCCAGATGCTGGGAATCGTAGCTAGCTGGCCATGCCGTAGGTGCACCAGCTCGGCCTCGTTGTCGGCAACCCTGAAATACAGGTCCGTCTGGCCCGGCATGAGCAACACGCGAGCCGTGATCGCATTTAGTGCCTTCGCGAGATCTCCCGAGTAGAGATCATTGGCACTAATGTCGGCCTCCTGCCAGGTAAGTGCCTGCGCGTAAAGGTTAGCCGCGCGATTCTGGGCGAAGGAGATCTCCCAGTCCTCTTTCAGGAATGTGTCCAGGTCGGGTCGGCCGAGCGCGGTTTCAAACAGGCGCTCGCGGTAAAAGTCCTGGCTCAGTCCCCACCCGGCGTAGATGTGGGCGAATGCGCGCAGCGCCGCGACGGGCTCGGCGCTGAACCGGCCGTCGCCCAGGTATTCAGGCGCTGCTTCCAGCGTTCTCAGCAGGCCGGACAGGAACACCTTGTTGTGCAGCGAGGTCCGCGCGCTGCCGCACACGATGATGGCGCGCTCGACGAAGTCCGGGTAGAGCGCTGCCCAGTGATAGGCCTGACCAGCTCCCATCGAGAACCCGTACGCCGCCGCTACCCTAGTCGTGCCGAAGTGCTCGGTCAGCAGCCGATACTGGGCCCGCACGTTGTCGGCCATTGTCACGACGGCCGGATAGTCGGCCGCATCCGCGGCGCTCGAGGACACGCCGTTAGAGAACATGTCGGGCACCACGATGAACCACCTGGTGGGGTCCAGCACCCCGTCCGGCCCGATCAGCCAGGCCAGTTCCTCGTGGTCGGCTCCGTAGCTGCAGGGGTAGACGATCACGTTATCGCGTGCGGCATTAAGCGTCCCGTGGGCTTGCCACGCCAAGCGTGCATCGGCGATCACCCCGCCGCGTTCGACAGGCAGATCACCTAGCTCCAGCACCCCATCCTGGACTGGCCACCCCGGCTGCGCCGCGGTCACGCGGCAGCCCTGACGCGAAGTCCCAGGCTCGGAGCTGGGTCAAGCCAGCGTGCCGCCATGCGGGCATCCTCTCTGCACTGTTCGGTGGCCATGATTCTTGCACTGGTGCGTGCGGCTGGCTGAATTGGCTCACGTCGGCAGGGACTGGGCCGTTGCGTCGGCGGCCGCCTGGAGAGAGGCTCCGACTGCCGCGCCACGCCGGTCACCGCCGGGCGTGACGTTTGTCATCGGCAGCTGACCACATCGGAATCTGCCGCCGGCCGCGCAACGCCGGCCAGGCTAATGCCGGGGGATGCTGGCGAGGTGCCGGCCAAGGAGAGGGGATGTGGTGAGGATGAGCGAGGTGCGGGTGCTGCTCGCCGGGCGGGGGCTGGTTGAGTCGCCGCGCTGGCACGGTGACCGGCTGTTCTTCTCTGACTGGTCGGCGGGCGAGGTCATCGCTGTCGACCTGGCCGGCCGCAGCGAGGTGATCGCCCGGGTGAAGTCGCTGCCGCTGTGCACGGCGTGGCTTCCCGACGGCCGGCTGGTGATCGTCTCGTCTCAGGCCGGGCAGTTGCTGCGCCGGGAGCCCGACGGGTCCGTGGTCATCCACGCGGACCTGGGCGCGACCGGCTGGAACGACATCGTGGTGGACGGTCGCGGCAATGCCTACGTCAACCGCGCCGGCTTCGACATGATGGCCGGAGAGGCGTTCAAGCCCGGCTTCGTCGCCCTGGTCACGGCGGACGGCTCGGTGCGCGACGTGGCCGATGACTTCGCACTGCCCAACGGGATGGCGGTAACTTCCGATAACTCCACGCTGATCGTCGCGGACTCGTATCGCCATCACCTGGTGGCCTTCGACATCGGCGCGGACGGCGCACTGTCCGGCCGCCGGATCTGGGCCGACCTCGGCGAGGCCACCCCGGACGGCATCTGCGCCGATGCCGAGGGTGCGGTCTGGTACGCCGACGTGCCGGGCAAGCGATGCGTGCGCGTCGCCGAGGGAGGCGAGGTGCTGCGGACCGTCACACTGGACCGCGGTGGCTTTGCCTGCGCCCTCGGCGGCCCGGACGGGACGACGCTGTTCATCGTGGCCGCCGAATGGCGGGGCATGTCAGAAATGGTGACGCCCGGCAGCGGCCAGGTACTCACCACCGAGGTCGAGGTGTCCGGGGCGGGGTGGCCGTAATGCCCGGCGACCAGACAGCGACCGCGGCGGACCCTGGATCTGCCGAGACCAAAGGAGCAAGGACCATGTTCAGGCCCAGAGCGGCATTCAGCGGATTCTCAGTCGATGACCTGGCCAGGGCCAGGGAGTTCTATGTCGGGGTGCTCGGGCTGACGTCCGAGGAACGGCCCGGCGGCATGCGGATCTCGCTGCCGGGCGGCGGCACCGTATGGGCGTATCCGAAGGAGCATCACCAGCCGACCACCTACACCATGCTCGACTTCGTGGTTGACGATATAGACGAAGCCGTAGCCGCACTGACCGAGCGGGGCGTGCGGTTCGAGCGGTACGAGGATGGCCCGCCGCAAGATGACAAGGGCATCCTGCGCGGTCGCTCAGTACGGCTGGGACCAGATATCGCCTGGTTCAAGGATCCGGCCGGAAACATCCTGGCGGTGCTCCAGGAAGCCGATTAGGGGTTCAGGGGCGGGGGGACGTCCGGGGTCTTGGCGTTCGCCGGGGACTGCTGGCCGGACGAGGCGCGGTTGCCGTCGAGGCGCCAGCCGCGCAGGCTGGCCAGGGCCAGCAGGGCGACGCCGATGACGATGCAGGAGTCGGCGATATTGAACGACTGCGCGAAGTACGGCAGCTTGATCCAGTCGACCACGAAGCCCCGCAGCACTCCGGGGGAGCGGAACAGCCGGTCGAGCAGGTTGCCGGCGGCGCCGCCGAGGAGCAGGCCCAGGGCGACAGTCCAGGGCCAGCTGCGCAGCCGCCGGGAGACGCGCAGGATCGCGACCAGCGCGCCGACGGCGACCAGCGCGTAGATCGCGGTGTAGGACCGGCCGAGGCCGAACGCGGCGCCGGGGTTGCGGACCTGGTCCAGGGTGAGCAGCCCCCCGAGCAGGCGGACGGGCCGGTACGGCGAGATGTCGGCGACGACCAGGGCCTTGGAGATGGCGTCGGTGGCGCACACCGCCAGCCCGATCAGCCCGGCGGCGGCCGCGTAGCGGCTGGGCCTGGCCATGCGCAACCTCCTGGTGCGGTGAATCGGACCTGGGCGGCTCGGCCCTGGCCGCCGGGCGGGGAGGCTCGGTCCGCTGCAGCTAGCATCCCACGGCCCGGCGGGGGCATGGGCCAGCGCCGGCCGGGGTAGCCCAGGGTCGGCGGCGAAGGCGGCAAAGGCGCCGCAGATCGAGGTGATCAAGATGTGGTGGGAGTACGTCATCATCGCTGGCCTGCTGGTCTTCGCTGGCTACGCATTCGTCAGTCTGGTCAGGTTCCGGACCGAGATGATGACCCGCAAGACTGATCGCACGGCTGAAGACCTGTACGACAGGTACGCCGACGGCCCCAGCTCGGGGCGCCGCGGCCGGCGGCTGGCCAGGAAGCACCAGGGCGGCTGACCTTCGGGTCCGGTCACGACCCGGGCGGCCAGGCGGCCAGCGGTCGGCCGATCTCCCAGTGATGGCCGAACGGGTCCTCGATGCGGCCGAGCAGCCAGCCGTGGGCCTCGGCGGCCGGGTACACCTCCCTGGCGCCCGCGGCGACGGCCCGCTGGATCAGCGCCTGCGGATCGGCGGCGATGAGCAGCATCCGGACCGTGCCGCCGCCCAGCGACGGCGGGCTGAAGTTGGCGTGCGCGGGGGACTCGTCGGCGACCCAGAACCAGGAGTCGCCGACCGAGAGCTGGGCCACCACGGCCTCGTGGGCGTCCGTGCCGCCGACCCGATATCGCTCGACGGCGCCGAACGCGGTCTGGTAGAACTCCACGGCGGCGCGGCCGTGCCGGACCGAGAGCTGGGCCTGGACCCGGGCCTGGGGTCCGCCGCGTTCGTCGCCGGGAGCGTCCATAGCGACAGGCTAACCGGGCCGGCGGTAATCCCCTCTTGCCAGACCGGCTCGGGTGGTTTCCACTGAAGGTGGGCACGATTCCGCGCCGCTTGCCCCCGGTGTCGCGAATCTCATCGTCCCCGGCGCTCAGCGCCGACGCCGGGCACCGCCCCTAGCCGGGCTTTGCCCGAGGCGCACCGCGCTCCGGGAAAAGCCAGTCCCGCGTTCCCAGGTGGTCAGAAGATGTGCAAGACCAAGGCATCCACCGACGTATCCACCCCCGCCGTCGCCGCCGCCGTGGTGCTGGCCGGCGCGGCCATCAGCTCGGCCGCGGCCGTCATCACCAGCGTGCTGCTCGTCATCCTCGTCACCCTGCTCGCCCTGTCGGCGGCCGGCATCGCCGGGCTCGTCGTCATGCTCCGCCGGGAGCGGGTGGGGCTCTGGCGTCCGGCGCCCGCTCGCCCGGCCGCCGCCCGCCGGGTCCGGACTCGGCCAGCCCTGGCCGAGCGCCCGGCTGTCGCCCTGCCGGTGCCGTCGTTGCGGGCCATCGAGGGCCCGAGTGTGATCAGCGGCGCGGTCCTGACCAGCCCAGGGCTGACCGACACCGTGCTCACCGGCAAGGTCCTGGCCGGTGGCCCGCGGGACACGAGCCCGGCGAAGGAGATGGCCTCCGCCCGGGCCTAGCGCGTCTGGGCGGCACCCGCCGTCCGGCCGCTCAGCCGCCGAGACCGAAGACCGGGAGACAGGGCTCGAGCCCGGTCACCTCCACCGGCACGGACCGGGCCGCCAGCCAGGCGGCCCGGTCCAGCCGCAGCCGACGGGACACCGCGGGCCGGCCTCGGATACTGAACATCTGGATGCCGTCGTCGGCGTAGCCGAGCTTGCGGGATACCCCGAGCGAGGCGGCGTTGTCCTCGAAGGCGTCCGAGCGCGCGTACCTGGCGTCCAGGCCCTCGAAGGCCAGGGCCAGGACCGCGGCCCGCATCTGCGTGCCGATGCCCTGACCCTGGAAGGCGCGCCCAAGCCAGGACCCGGTGGCGACTTCCCGCCGGATGGCGAAGTCGGTTCCGGCCACGCCCTGGGTCCCGACGACGGTCCCGTCCCGCACGACGGCGAGCTCAAGCCGCCAGTTCGCCGGCGTCCAGGCCGCCCAGCGGCCCCAGTGGTACTGGAGCACGCTGCGGGCCCGTTCGGCCGGGCCGACGTCGGTCCATGCGACCCCGAACGGCTGGACCGCGGGGTCGTGCACCCCGTCCGCGGCCAGCCCGGCCAGCGCATCCAGGTCGGCCTGGCTGGGCCACCGTAGCTCTAGCCACGGTGTCCGCAGCCGCAGGCCGGCCAGGGGCCAGAACGAGGAAGCCATAGGGCATTGTGCTGCCGTCCGGCCCGTCCCGGCACCCTAATAACGCGCCGGCCTACCCCTCCTTGGCGCGTTTCCTGCGCTGCTGCTCGCGGGCCTCCGACGCGCGCACCAGCGTGCACCGGTCGCAGCGGCAGCCCCAGTTGCGGTAGCCCGAGGGCGTGCCGTGCGGCACGTCCGCGAACTGCCGGTTCTGCAATGACCGCACCCAGCTCTGCCGGGCCGCAGAGGCGGCGGCGCGACATTCGTCGCACCGGCAGCCAAGGTTGTTGTAGCTCGATGCCGTCCCGTGGTTGCGGATCTCTTCAATGCTGCTCGTCATGTCAGCCTCCGGTGCCGCCCTTACTAGCTATCCGTGAGGTCATGCCGTTGACCCCCCCTAACCCCTGCGCGGCCGTCGCCGCGGCTTGCCTATTTCACGCTGGGCCCACACAAGAGACGCTTTAACGGCTCATCGGGTGCACAAGCCGGCGGCCACTATGCGGTAACCGTCGGCCGGCGGGCTAATGTGTGAGGGCCGCACTGGCCCGGGCGACGGTTTCCCGGGTGTCCGCGGAGGGCTGCGAGCAGGAGGGCTGAGTGCAGTATCGGGCGTCGAGGCTGATCGCTGGACCGGCCCTCCGGGCGCTGGCCAGACCCGAGGTCACGGGCATGGAGAACGTCCCGACGTCGGGGCCGGCCATCCTGGCGTCGAACCACCTGTCGATCATCGACTCGATCTTCCTGCCGCTGATGGTGCCCCGGCCGGTGACGTTCGCCGCGAAGTCCGAGTACTTCACCGGCACCGGGCTGCGCGACAAGGCCATCGCGGCCTACCTGCGCGCGACCAACCAGCTGTCCACTGACCGCGCGGGCCCGCGAGCGGCCCAGGCGATGCTGGACGCCGCGCTGGCCCTGCTCCAGTCCGGCGAGCTGTTCGGCATCTACCCGGAGGGCACCCGGTCACCGGACGGCCGCCTGTACCGGGGACGGGTCGGCACCGGCTGGCTGGCCCTGAACTCAGGTGCCCCGGTGATCCCGGTGGCGATGGTCGGCACCCAGCGGATCCTGCCGCCGGGCCACAGGATCCCGAGGCCGGGCAAGATCGGTATCAGGATCGGCGAGCCGCTGACCTTTGCGGCGCTCCGGGCCCAGGGCACCGGTGCCCGGCAGCGGCGGGCCGTCACCGACGAGGTGATCCAGGCCATCCAGAAGCTCTCGGGCCAGGAGTATGTGCCGATGTACGCGTCGGTCCGTAAGGAAGAACTGGCCGCCGAGCGCGCCGCCAGCTAACGCGCCCAGATCCCGCGATACCCCATGGGGGACGCGGGGCCGGTCCGGCTAGGAGTCCTCGTCGATGGCCGGGAAGGTCTCGGTCTGGGCGCCCGGACGCCAGGCGAACGGGTCCTCGTCCGCCTGCTCGCCAGCCGTCTCCCGGTCCGCGGCCGGCGGCTCCCACATGGCTTCCCCCTCGGGGGGCTGCCACCTCGCGCTGTCGGTGGTCTGCCACTTCTCCGCGGGCGCGGCCGTGGCCGGCCGGGCCTCGGCGGGCTCGGGCCAGCCCGAGTCGCCGGCGGGCTCCGCCGCCGGGGCGGCGGGCAGCCAGGGCGGATGGCCCGCGGTTGGCCAGTTGGTCTCATCGTCCGGCTGCCAGTGGGCCTCGGACGTAGGCGCCCAGCGGTTGTCGCTGCCGGCGGCCTCCCAGCCGCTTCCGTCGTCGTCGGCCGGCCACGCAGCATCCGGCGGCGCGGGGATCCGGAAGCTGCCCGTGTCACTGGCGCTCGGCTCCGGGGCCTCGCGGGCCTCGGGGGCCCGGCTCTCCGGCCCCCGGCCCGAGGTCTTGCGGTGCGTCCCGCTGCTGGACCGGGGCCGGCGCGCCTCGCTGGGCTCGGCGCGGCGCCACCGCGGCCCGCTGCCGGGGGCCGGAACGTGCGTGTCGGCGGGCGGCGGCCGGTAGGCATCGCCCTCGGCGGAGTCCCACTGCGGGTCGGCCGCCTCGGCGGGGTCCGCCGGGCCGGCGGGCTCGCTGACGCCGGGCCGCTCCCAGTCGGAGCCCGAGGGCGACGGCGGCCTGCTCGCCACCGGCGCCGCGCGCTGGGGCAGACCGGCCGTGGCGGACGAGCCATTTGTGGTGTCCCGGATCGCCTTCATGCCGCTGTCGGTGAGATCCTCCCAGGCCAGCCCGGTCGGCGATGGCGGTGCGGGCGCCGCCCGCACCGCCGGCCCGGGAGCGACGGGCTCAGCGGTCTCGGCCGCGGGCGTCTGGGCCTGCGGCGGTACTGCCGCCGCCCTGGCGCCCGGGACCGCGGTCCCGGCCGTGCTCACCGGCCAGGTCGGCTCCGGAGCCGCCAGGCCGGGGGCCGGGGGACTAGCCGCGATCGCGGGCCTGGGGGTGGCCCGCCGCGGGCCTGGGGGCACGGCCCAGGGCAGTTCGCTATCGGGCTTGGCCGCGGGCTCCCAGGGCGGGTTACCGGATACTGGCGCGGGCCTGCTGTGACCGCGTGCGCCCGACCCGACCGGCATCCAGGCGCCGACTCGATGTCCTTCGCCCGCCCCGTCGGCCCCCAGCACGCCGGCCGCCGGCACCTGGGCCGACGCGGCCTGCCCGGCGTGGAAGTGCGCCGACTGGAACTGGGGGAACGGCCCCGCCGCCGGGGCCGGGGCGGACGATGGCGCGGCGAAGAACTCCATCACGCGGTCCGGGTCTCCGGACCCGTAGGGCGAGTAGGCGGGCTGCGGGTTGGGGTTCCAGTCCGCGGCCTGGTCGGACTGGCCGGAGTGGCCGGACCGCCGGCGGCCGCGCAGCAGCGCGTAGGCGGCGATGAGCAGCAGCAGGATCACCAGCACGCCACCCGCGTAGAGGCCGGCCCGCAGCACCCGCGGCTTCAGGGCGTCGGACTGCACGGTCGGGGCGGGCGGGCTGGCGGGCTTGGTCAGCGGCAGCGAGCTAGCTCCGGCCCGCTGGCCGGCCGGGGCGGCGGCGGCCGCCGCGGCGGCCAGCGCGCGCTCGGCGTTGACGGTGCCCAGGCCGCCGCCGTGCTTCCGGCCGGGGATCGACCGGAACACGGTGCTGCTGGTCATCGCGTGCCGGACCTGGGCCGCGGAGAGCCCGGGGAACCGGGACCTGATCAGGGCCGCGACGCCGCTGGCGATCGCACTGGCCGCGGTGGTGCTGCTGACCGGCTCGTAGCTGCCCGCCGCGTCCGCCGCGATGACGTCCTCGCCGGGCGCGGTCAGCGTGACGTAGGGCTGGCGGCTGGAGTACGGGGCCAGCGCGAAGTTCTGGCCGAACCCGCCGACCGATATGACGCCGGGGTAGGCGGCCGGGTAGTTCGCCGCGTCGGTGCCGCTCGCGTTGTCGCCAGCGGGTGCGATCAGCACCACGTTGTGCCGCAGCGCGTAGGTGACGGCGGCGGCCTCGGCCGTGCTGCCGCCGGCCGCGGCGTTGATGCCGGCCAGCTGCGGCGGCGTGGTGGCGCCGGTGCCGGTGGGGATGGGCAGCGCCGAGACCTGGGCCGGGTCGGGCTGGGCCGGGTCCAGCGGCAGGTCGATGACCTTGGCGTGATGAGCCACCGCGTACCTGATGCCGGTGGCGATGGCGTCGGGCAGCCCGGTGCCGGTGGTGGCGCTGTCCAGCGCGGGATCCCGCACGTCGAGGGTGACCCGGACGGACAGGATGCGGGCCTTGGGGGCCACGCCGATGACGCCCGACGTGCCCCCGGGGCCGCTCCCGTGCCCGGCGATCAGGCTCGCGATGGGCGTGCCCTGGAGGCCGATGTAGGTGCTGGCCGTCTCGTTGGTGTTGGTGAAGTCCGGGCCGACGGTGACCGAGCCGGCCAGGTCGGCCTGGGTCGAGTTGACGCCGTCGCTCAGCACAGCCACGGTGACGCCGGCGCCGCGCGAGGCTCGCCAGGCCTGGCTGACGCTTAGCTTGCTTAGCCACCATTCCTGCTGCCGGGTCTGGTCAGCCAGGGCAGGTGCGCTCGCGGCCACCACCCAAATCGCCGTCATGCCAGCGGCGATCACGGGCGCGACCGGGCGGGGGAACCTCAGCGGCACGCCGGATCTGCCTTCCGTGGGAGTCCACCGCATTGTGCCATGTTGAGGCCTGTTCGTAGGCTTCTGGGCACATTTTGCTGCTTCTTCTCAGCCCGGTCGGACGAATTCTCAGCCCGGGCGGACGAACTGCGCTAGCCGGGGAGGCGAAGGGCCGCTTCGCCTCCCGGCCTCAGGACTGGCGGGCTGGCGCCAGCCGTACGTGCGCCCCCGGCGGCAGGCCGAGTTCCTGGGCCGCGTCGCCCGCGTTGACGGCCAGCGAGATGAGCCCGGCGCTGTCGGTGAACGCGACGATCTCGCCCGGCGCCACGGCGGCGAAGGTGTCGGTGAACGGGATGGTGAGCTGCCGCCGCCCGGCCCGGACGACCAGCGGAGTGCCGACCCCGATGCCGAGCAGGCCGACATCCCCGGCCGGGATCGACAGCTGCACGTTCCCGAACCGGTCCACCGACATGACCTCGCCCTCGGCCTCGCCGTCGAGCACCCGGCTGGTAGGCGCGGGCAGCGAGACCAGGTCCGCCGCGTCGATCTCGTCGCCGACGTCGCCCAGGTCGGCGCCCGCGGCCAGGTGCGCGGCGACCGGCATGAAGATGTCCCGGCCGTGGAACGTGGCCGAGACGGGGTGCAGCCACAGGTCGCCATTGGTCAGGTGCGCGACGCGGGAGGCGCCGCCCAGGGCGGAGATCGCCCAGGACAGGAGGCCGTTGTCGGGGCCGACCAGGATCGAGTCGCCGGCCTGCACCGCGACCGCCCGCCGGGAGGTGCCCACGCCGGGGTCGACGACGCCCACGTGCACCGCGGGCGGCAGGTAGCCGACGGTCTGGGCCAGCACGGCGGCGCCGCGGCGCACGTCGCCAGGCTGCACCAGGTGGGTGATGTCGATCAGGCCGACTTGCGGGGCGATGCGCAGGACGACACCCTTGCAGGCGGCCACGAACCCGTCATCTAGCCCGTAGTCGGTAAGGAACGTCAGGTAGTCAAAGCCAGTCACGAATGGTGAGCGTACGGCCTTACGGGTCTCCGCGTATAGCAACGGGGTGGGCCGGGACGCCTCACCCTGCTTACGATGGATGCTTTACATGTGTGTGGTGCAGGGAGGGCCAGGTGGCGGCGCTAACCGAGGTCGACAAGCGCATCCTGGTCTTCGAGAGCGGCTGGTGGCGGTTCCCCGGGGCGAAGGAGCGGGAGATCCTCGAGGTCTTCGGCTTCCCGGCGACCCGGTACTACCAGCTGCTCAACGAGCTGATCGACCGGCCGGAGGCGGCCCAGTTCGACCCGGCCCTGGTGGCCCGGCTGCGACGTCAGCGGGTCCGGCGCCGCCGGATGCGCTCCACGCGGCCCGACGCCCGGCCAGACTAGCCTCGTGCCCGATTCCCCGGACCGTCCAGCTGGCCCCCGGCCGGCCAGCCCCGGCGACCCGCTGCCGGTGCCCAGCACGCCAGCCGGCCGGGCCGGCCTGGCCGCACTGCTAGCCGCCCCGGCCCGCGCCCTCATCGGCGTGGACTTCGACGGCACGCTATCGCCGATCGTGCCCGACCCCGCCGACGCCAGGGCGCTGCCCGCCGCCACGGCGGCGCTGCGGCGCCTGGCCGGCCTGGTCGGCACCCTGGCCATCATCACCGGCCGCCCCGCCCCTGACGCCGTGCGCCTGGCTAGCCTCGCGGACGTGCCGGGCATCCTGGTGCTCGGGCAGTACGGCCGGCAGCGCTGGGAGGCGGGCACGCTGACCTCCCCGCCGCCGCCCGAGGGCCTGGCCGGCGTCCGGGCGCGGCTGCCCGGGGTGCTGGCCGCGGCGGGCGCGCCCGACGGCACCCGGGTCGAGGACAAGGGCGACGCCCTGGCCGTGCACACCCGCCGCACCGCCGACCCGCGGGCCGCGCTGGAGTTGCTGGGGGCGCCGCTGCGCGAGCTGGCCGCGAGCGGCGGGCTGGCCGTCGAGCCGGGCCGGATGGTGATCGAGCTGCGGCCGCCCGGCGCCGACAAGGGCAGCACGCTCCGGGCCCTGGTCGAGGAGCGAGGCGCGGCGGCGACCATGTACTGCGGCGACGATCTCGGTGACCGGCCCGCGTTCGAGGCCGTTCGGGACCTGCGTGACCGCGGCATCCCGGGGGTGGTGGTGTGCAGCGGCTCGGCCGAGGTCCCTGAGCTGGCCGAGGCCGCCGACCTGGTCGTTGACGGGCCCGCCGAGGTGGCGGCGCTGCTCGCCGCCCTAGCCGACACCATCCAGCGTGGCATCCAGGGCGGCTAGCTGGTCGGCGAACCAGCGGGCCGGCGGCATCGCGCCGGCCGCCCGGGCCAGCTCGCCGCAGCGGCGGGTCCGCTCGGCCTCGCCCATGACCAGCCCCTCGTGCAGGGCCGCCGCCGTGCCGGAGATGTCGAACGGGTTGACCATCAGCGCCGCCTGGTCCAGCTCGGCCGCCGCGCCGGCCTCACGGGACAGCACGAGTGCGCAGCGGCGGTCGGAAACGATCGGGGCCTCCTTGGCCACCAGGTTCATCCCGTCCCTGGTCGGGTTGACCAGCAGGACGTCGGCCGCCCGGTAGGCGGCCAGCGAGCGGGCGTAGTCGTCGTCCTGCCGCACCACTAGCGGCGTCCAGTCCGGCGTGGCGAACTCGTCTTCGATCTGCGCGGCCAGCCGCTGCACCGCCGCGGTGTACTCGCGGTACTCGGCCAGGTCGGTCCGGGACGGGTAGGCGAAGGCCAGGTGCATCACCCGGCCGTGCCACTCCGGCCGGGTCACCAGCAGCTCGCGGTAGGCGGCCAGGCCGCGGACGATGTTCTTGGACAGCTCAGTGCGGTCGATCCGGACGATGAGCTTGCGGCCGCCGGCCAGCTCGGTCAGCTCGGTCAGCCGCTGGGCCACGTCGGGCTCCGCGGCCCGGCCGGTCAGCTCGGCCGCGTCCACGCCGAGGGCGTGCACCCCGATGCCGGTGACGTGGCCGCGGTAGCTGATCCGCTGCCGGGCCCGGTCGACCTCGGCGCCCAGGATCGCCGCACAGCAGTCCGCGAACGCGTCGGCCCAGCGCTGGCACAGGAACCCGGCGTGGTCGGCGCCGAGTATCCCCTCCAGCACCTCGCGGGCGACCTGGTCCGGCAGCACGCGGTAGTAGTCCGGCGGCGCCCACGGCGTGTGCGAGAAGTGCGCGATCCTGAGGTCTGGCCGCCTGTCGGCCAGCATCCGCGGGACCAGGCTGAGGTGGTAGTCCTGCACCACCGCGCGGGCCCCGGCGCTGCCGTCCGCCGCCCGGGCCAGGGCCGTCGCGAAGGCCCGGTTGTACTCCCGGAACTGCTCCCACTCGGCCGCGAACTGGGGTCCGAAGGACGGCTGCCGGGGCAGCTCATAGAGCATGTGGTGGACGAACCAGAGTGTGGAGTTGGCCACAGCGTTGTAGGCGGCGGCGAAGGTGTCCGCCGGGATGTCGAGCATCAGGACGGCCGAGCTCCCGCCCCCCGCCTCCCCGGCCCGAGCCTCGGCGGCCACCTCCTGGCCGTCCAGCTCGAGCCGGCCCTGCGGTGCCGCGCGGGCGGCGGCACGGTCCGCGTCGCTGAGCGCTGCGCAGACCCACAGCAGATCAGTCTGGCTGGCCACCGTCAGCAGGCCAGACACCATCCCGCCGCCGCCGCGCCTGGCGCTGAGCTGCCCGTCGGGACCCAGGCTGAAAGAGATAGGCCCCCGGTTCGATGCGACGAGTACCGGCCCGTCGGCTGTTGCTGCGCCCATGTCTCGGCCCAGGTTACCGGGCCGGGCCGGCGGGACCCGGAAGCGGAGCGCTAGCCGCGCGCCGGGCGCTCATGAAGGGGGCAGGGGAGGTGGGCGGGCGATCGGATTGGAACTTGGGCGGTCGGCATGGTTAAAGTAGAAGGCACAACTTAATAACGCTCATCCAGAGGGGTGGAGGGAACGGCCCGTTGAAGCCCCGGCAACCATCGCGAGATCGCGCGCCCGAATGATCTAGTCCGTATCGCGGACAGTGCTGGCAACAGGCAGCGCTAGCGGCGAGGTCGTCTCGCGACAGGTGCCAACTCCGGCCCACGGCTCACCGCCGTTGGGGCAGATGAGGAGAGAGGCCTCGCATACATGACTGCATCCGCGGTAAGTACGTCCACGTCCAAGTCCAGTACGTCGCGCTTCGGCAACGCCACACACCTGTCCTGTCGTGAGTGTGGCCAGACGTATGAGCTGGGCGCCACCCACGTCTGCGCCGAATGCTTCGGCCCGCTGGAGGTCGCCTACGACCTGCCCCGGCTGACCCGCGCGGACATCGAGGCCGGGCCGCACAGCATCTGGCGCTACGCCAGCCTGCTGCCCGTGCCGCCGGACGTCGCCTCCGGGCCCAACACCGAGCCGGGCTGGACCCGGCTGGTCCGGGCTGACCAGCTGGCCCGCGCGGTCGGCATGCGCTCGCTGTGGGTCAAGGACGAGCGGGCCAACCCGACTCACTCGTTCAAGGACCGGGTCGTGGCCGTCGCGCTGGCCGCCGCCCTGGAGCTCGGCTTCAAGGTGCTGGCCTGTCCCTCGACCGGCAACCTGGCCAACGCCGTAGCCGCGGCCGCGGCCCGGGCCGGGATCCGCTCGGTGGTCCTGATCCCGGCCGACCTGGAGCCGCAGAAGATCCTCGGCACGGCCATCTACGGCGGCACCCTGGTGGCCGTCGAGGGCAGCTACGACGACGTCAACAAGCTGGCCTCCGAGCTGGCCGATGAGCGCGAGGACTGGGCGTTCGTGAACGTGAACGTCCGCCCGTACTACGCCGAGGGCTCCAAGACGATCGGCTTCGAGATCGCTGAGCAGCTCGGCTGGCGCCTGCCCGAGCAGGTCGTCGTGCCGGTGGCGTCCGGCGCCCAGCTGGTCAAGGTGGACAAGGCGTTCCGCGAGCTGACCGCGCTGGGCCTGGTGCCCGAGACGGGCGACACGGGAGACACGGGCTGCAAGGTCTTCGGCGCCCAGGCCGAGGGCTGCTCGCCGGTGGCGGCGGCGTTCAGCGCGGGCCTCGACGTGGTCCAGCCGGTCCGGCCCGCGACGGTGGCCAAGTCGCTGGCCATCGGCAACCCGGCCGACGGCCCCTACGTGCTGGACGTGGTGCGGCGCACCGGCGGCGCGGTCGCGGCGGTGACCGACGCCGAGCTGGTGGACGCGATCCGGCTGCTGGCCGTCACCGAGGGCATCTTCGCCGAGACCGCGGGCGGGGTCACGCTGGCCGTCCTGCGCAAGCTGCTGGCCGCGGGCCAGCTCGACCCGGACGCCGAGACGGTCATCATCAACTCCGGCGACGGGCTCAAGACGCTGGACGCGGTAGCCCCGACGATCCCGCCGATCCAGCCGATCCGGCCCACGCTGGAGGCGTTCGCCGCCCACGAGGCCCAGGTCATCACCGGTACGTCAGCACAGCGAGCAGGAGAGCAGTCATGAGCGTGTCAGTCCGGATCCCCACCATTCTGCGCAGCTATACCGGCGGGGCGGCCGAGGTAGCCACCGATCCCGGCACGCTGCGCGACGTCATTACCGGACTCGACGTGTCCTATCCCGGACTCAGCGGCCGGATCCTGGACGATGCCGGGAAGCTGCGGCGATTCGTCAACGTCTACGTCGGCGACGAGGACGTGCGGCTCGCCCAGGGCCTTGACACCGAGGTGCCCTCGGGCGTTCAGGTGTCCGTAATCCCGGCGGTAGCGGGCGGCTGAGCCCCCCCGTCAGCCGGAGATCAGCGGCCTGGCGCACGGGTCGCACTGTGCCCGATTTAGGGGCGCAAGTGGGCGCAGTGACGCACGGCACGATGTAAAGTCTTCACCGGTCGCAGTTGTTGGTACGGCGTGAGCGGCAGCTGAGCTTTCGCGATCCCTGGCCTGTAGCGCGATCAACGGGCTCCCGCGTAGCAAGGGCGGGACTCGCAGCCCGAGCAAAAGTTAGGGAGTATTCGGGATGGCTCAGGGCACCGTCAAGTGGTTCAACGCGGACAAGGGCTACGGCTTTATCGCGGTCGACAATGGCAGGGACGTCTTCGTCCATTTCTCGGCTATCCAGTCGGATGGCTACCGCACCCTCGAGGAGGGTCAGCGGGTCGAGTTCGAGATTACGCAGAGCGATCGCGGACCCCAGGCTGAGGCCGTGCGGGCCGTGTAGCACCTCCGTATATCACGAAGGCCCGGCGCCGCCTCGAGGGCGGCGCCGGGCCTTCGGGCATTTCAAGACCGGTGGCCCGGCACTGCCCCGAGGGCGGCGCCGGGCCTTCGGGCATTTCAAGACCGGTGGCCCGGCACCGCCCCGAAGCGCCGCGCCGGGCCTTCGGGCTCTTCGGGCATAACCGGCTGACCTGCATATATGCCGCTGACCGGGACCCTCCGCTTGCACTCTCACCCCGAGAGTGCTAAACAAGGCGTTGGCACTCTCGGGGTGAGAGTGACAACGCAGTGGCGTTATCGGGCGATGAGGCTGAGCCGGCGGCAGGAAGGGAATGTCCGCAGGGTTGGCCGTCCGTCGCGGGCATCGGCCCGATCGGCCTGCAAGGCAGAAGTTCCTAGGAGGACTGGAAGCCTATGGCAGCGAAGATGATCGCGTTCAGCGAGGACGCCAGGCGCGGCCTCGAGCGCGGTATGAACCAGCTCGCTGACGCCGTGAAGGTAACCCTCGGCCCCAAGGGCCGCAACGTGGTACTTGAGAAGAAGTGGGGCGCCCCCACGATCACCAACGATGGCGTGTCCATCGCCAAGGAGATCGAGCTCGAGGACCCGTGGGAGAAGATCGGCGCGGAGCTCGTCAAGGAAGTGGCCAAGAAGACCGACGACGTCGCGGGTGACGGCACCACCACCGCCACCGTGCTGGCCCAGGCGCTGGTCCGCGAGGGCCTGCGCAACGTCGCCGCGGGCGCCAACCCGATGTCGCTCAAGCGCGGCATCGAGTCGGCCGTGGAGCGGGTGAGCGAGGAACTGTCCAAGCTCGCCAAGGATGTGGAGACCAAGGAGCAGATTGCCTCCACCGCCTCCATCTCCGCCGCGGACACCGCCATCGGCGAGATGATCGCCGAGGCGATGGACAAGGTCGGCAAGGAAGGCGTCATCACCGTCGAGGAGAGCAACACCTTCGGCCTTGAGCTCGAGCTCACCGAGGGCATGCGCTTCGACAAGGGCTACATCTCGCACTACTTCGTGACTGACCCTGAGCGCATGGAAGCGGTCCTGGAGGACCCTTACATCCTCATCGTCAACTCCAAGGTGTCGGCCAACAAGGACCTGCTCCCGCTGCTCGACAAGGTCGTGCAGTCCGGCAAGCCCCTGGTCATCATCGCCGAGGACGTCGAGGGCGAGGCGCTGGCCACCCTGGTGGTCAACAAGATCCGCGGCCTGTTCAAGTCCGCCGCGGTGAAGGCGCCCGGGTTCGGTGACCGCCGCAAGGCCATGCTTGGCGACATCGCCATCCTGACCGGCGGTCAGGTCATCAGCGAGGAAGTCGGTCTCAAGCTGGAGAACGCCGACCTCGACCTGCTCGGCCGGGCGCGCAAGATCACCATCACCAAGGACGAGACCACCATCGTCGACGGTGCTGGCGAGGCGGACCAGATCCAGGGCCGGGTGAACCAGATCCGGGCCGAGATCGAGAACACCGACTCCGACTACGACCGCGAGAAGCTCCAGGAGCGGCTCGCCAAGCTGGCCGGCGGCGTGGCCGTCATCAAGGCCGGCGCGGCGACCGAGGTCGAGCTGAAGGAGCGCAAGCACCGCATCGAGGACGCGGTGCGCAACGCCAAGGCCGCGGTGGAAGAGGGTGTCGTCGCCGGTGGCGGCGTGGCCCTGGTCCAGGCGGGCAAGAAGGCGTTCGAGAAGCTCGAGCTGACCGGCGACGAGGCGACCGGGGCGCAGATCGTGCGCCGTTCGCTCGACGAGCCGCTCAAGCAGATCGCGATCAACGCCGGCCTCGAGGGCGGCGTGGTGGCCGAGAAGGTGCGCTCGCTCGAGCCGGGCCACGGCCTGGACGCGTCGTCGGGTCAGTACGTCGACATGTTCAAGGCCGGCATCATCGACCCCGCGAAGGTGACGCGCTCTGCTCTGCAGAACGCGGCCTCCATTGCGGCGCTGTTCCTCACCACTGAGGCAGTGATCGCGGAGAAGCCCGAGAAGGAGAAGGCTCCGGCCGCTCCGGGCGGCGGTGACATGGACTTCTAGTCCCGCACTCCCGGCCTCCGGGCCGGGCAGGACGAGGCGAGAAGCCCGCCGAGCCAGTCGGCTCAGCACGCAGGAGGCGGTCCCGGTTTTACACCGGGGCCGCCTCTTCGCATTCCGGGCCAGGGAACGGATCGCGTAACGGGAAATTTCCTGCGTGCCGGCTCCACAAGGCGGGCGCGAAGGGGGATTATCGGGCCATGAACCCCCCCACGGAACAACTGATCCGCGACTACCTGAATCGCGTGTCGGTTGCTGCGCGAGGCCGGCTCTCCGCGAACGACCGGCGGGCCTTCCTGGCCCGCACGCGCGAGTTCATCGACCAGAACACGCGCGCCGTCGGACGCATCCAGGCCGCGGACGTCCTCAAGCTGCTGTCCCAGCTTGGCGACCCCCAGTCGCTGGTGAACGCCGAGCGCCAGCGGCTGGCCGCCGGAGGCACCGAGCCCGGCACGGACGCCCCGGCTGACTCCTCGCTGGCGGGCCGGGCGCGCCGGCTGCGCGCCGCCCCGGCCAACGTGGCCAGCCTGCTCCGGGCCTCGGCCGCGGTCGTGGCCCCCGGTGACGCGCCCATCGTGCCCGAGCCCGCCGAGGACAACCCCCTGACCGGTGACTTCGAGGAGATCGTCCGGGTCCGGCGGCCGATCTCGTCGCGCTGGCGGCCCGGCGATATCGTCGTACCGCGCCAGCCAAGCCCACGCCGCCCCGGCCTGCGCCGCCGTCCCGGCACCGGCCTGCCGCCTGCGGGCGGCCCGCCGCAGCCTGCCGCGCCCGGTGAGCCGGCCGCCAGCCCGCAACGCCCGGCGGCCGAATCCGTGCCGCCGGCCCGGCCCGAGTGGCCGTCGGTGGCGGCCCGCCGGCCCGGCGCCGAGAGCCCGCCCGCTCGCCAGGAACCGGGCGCCGAGCAGCCGCCCGCCGCCCGCCCCTCCGGGCCCGCGGTCAACGGGAGCGCGACCAGCACGCCGCCGGCGCCCGCAGCGGCCACCGAGCGCGACAGCGCCGCCGCGACCGACACCGCCGCGACCGACACCGCCGCGACCGGCGCGAGCGACACGCGGCGAGCGGCACGGCGGCGAACGACACGGCGGCGAGCGGCACGGCGGCGAGCGACATCGGCGGCGAGCGGCACGGCGGCGAGCGACATCGCGGCGAGCGGCACGGCGGCGAGCGACACGGCGGCGAGCGGCACGGCGGCGAGCGGCACCGCGGCCACCGCGGCGAGCGGCACGGCGGCGAGCGACACGACCGCGAACGATATAGCGGCGACCGACACCGCGGCGGCCAGCGACACTGCACCGGGCCGTCCGGGGCCGGACTGGGCGACGCTGAGCCCGGCCGAGGCGGACTGGGCGGGCCCGGCCGCGGCGGGAGGGAACTGGACCCACCCGGCGGCCGGACCAGGCAGCGGGACCAGCGCCAGCGGACCTGCCCCAGCATCCCTAACAAATGGTGCCCCAGCGGGACCGGGAGCCGCCCCCGCTGCCGTCCCGGGTGACCGAACGCCGCCCCACGCCGACGCCGCGGACACTGGCCCCGCCGCTAGCGGGCCGCAAGCCCCGGCGACGGCTGGGACCGGACCAGCCGCCGGACCAGCCGCCGGACCGGACGCCGGACCGCTGCCGGGCCGGACGGCGGGCCAGCCGCGGGACCGGCCGCCGGGCCAGCCGCGGGACCGGCCGCCGGCCCAGACAGCGGGCCAGGGAGCGCCGCCGCGGCCGCGGCCGCCACCCCTGGGGCTGGTTCGGCCAGCCCGGCCGCGACCGGGGCGGCCGGCGCGACGGACAGCGAGGATCCGCGGCCCGTTAGTCGAAATACGCTGGTCGGTCTGCCGGTGACGGGAGCGGACTCCGGCTCGGAGGTTCCGCCGCGCGGCGGGCGGGTGACCTGGGCCAGCGGCGTGCGCTCCAGGGCCATGCGGGTGGGCCCGCTGCGGGTCGCGGGCTCACGGCTGAGCGGCGCCCGGCCGGGCGGGCCGCGTGACGGCCAGTCCGGCCCGGCTGCGGGCGCCGAACCCGGCGGGCCGCGTGACGGCCAGTCCGGCCCGGCCGCGGGCGCCGAACCCGGCGGGCCGCCTGGGCCGGGCGGGGACTTCCTGGGCACGGCGGGCGTCGCCGTCGGGAGGACGGTCCAGGTGGTGATCCAGTGGGTGCGGCGGCATCCGCTGGAGGCGGTCGCCGTGGTGCTGCTCGGGCTGGGCGGGCTGATTTACCCGCCGATCTGGCTGATAGGCGCCCTGGTGGCCACATTTTCCAAGGCCTGGACCATCAGCGACAAGTGGATCGGCCTGGCGCTGCCGGTCTTCCTGGTCATCGTGGGCATCGTGGTGGAGGTGTCGCTGGACGGCACCCACCGGCACTGGACCACCTACGTCCGCGACGCCTGGGTGTTCGCCGGCCACCTCAGCCGGATCCTCGCCCTGCTGGGCGCGATCTACCTGGCCTGGCGGGCCGAGCGCGGTCCGCGCTCGCCCGGTGTCCCGCCCTGGCAGAAGGCCCGCCGGTTCGGCTGAGCTGGCGGGACGCTGCGCCCAGCGGCTCGCGGTGATTCAGCATCGCCCTGACACCTCGCTAACCGATAGCCTGGTGGGGTGGCTCCGATCCGTCGCGGGCCGCATCCAGACGGTCCCTCTTCGTGTAAGGTTCCCGCTCGTGCCCACTGGCAAGGTCAAGTGGTATGACGCCGACAAGGGGTTCGGCTTCCTCACCCGCGATGATGGCGGTGAGGTGTTTGTGCACTCAACTGCCCTGGCGGCCAGCGGTTCGACATTGCGGGCGGGGCAGCGCGTGGAGTTCGGCGTCGCCGAGGGCCGTCGCGGCACGCAGGCCCTTCAGGTGCGGGTGCTCGAGGCGCCGCCCTCGGTGGCCAAGGCCAGCCGGAAGGACCCGGAAGAGATGGTGCTGCTCGTCGAGGACCTGATCAAGCTGCTCGACGGGATCTCGAACACCTACCGGCGGGACAAGCACCCGGACAGCCGGGACGCCAAGAAGATCGGGGCCGTGCTCCGAGCGGTAGCCGCCGACATCGAGGCCTGAGGCGCATTAGCTGCTGACCGGGCTGCCGACCTCGGCGGACCGTCGCGGCGCCTTCAGGATCCGGCGCCGCCGGGCCAGCAGCAGCGAGACCAGCGCCACCGCCAGCCCCGCGCCCGCCACGGCCAGGCCCGCGACGCCGCTGCCGGTCAGTGACATGGCCAGGCCGAGCAGGCCGCCGGCCACCCAGGACAGCTGGTGCAGCGTCTCGGAGACGGCGAACGTGGACGACCTGACCTCCTCGCCGATCTCGTCCTGCAAGATCGAGTCCAGGGCCAGCTTGACCAGCGCCTGGCAGAGCGCGGCGGCGAGGGCGACGATCAGCGCGGCCCACAGGCCGTAGTAAACCGCGCAGAGCGCACAGGTCACGGTGGCCAGGATGAGCGTGGCGAACACGATCATCTGGGGCGCGCGGGAGCGCAGGGCGGCGCCGATTCCGGTGCCGATGAACCCGCCGAGCGCCGCGGCGCCGATCATCTCGCCCAGTGCGAGCTTGTCGGACGTGCCGGCGAAGTGCTCGGTGCGCAGGATGAACGCCAGGAAGAAGATCATGAATCCGGAGAACGCGCGCAGGGTCGCGTTCGCCTCCATGGCCTCGCGGACGATGGGCCCGACCGTCGGCATGGTGAACAGCCGCCGCAGGCCGGTCCGGCCCGAGCTACGGCCGGCCGACGCGGGCCGGGTCCCGTCTGGTCCGGGTCGGTCCTCGCCCGGCTGGGGGCCGTCGTGGGCGGCGTACGGCTCCTGGCGCGCGTACTCGCCGGGCACGGGTGTTTCCGGCCAGGTGTCGCCCGGCTTCGGCGGGCTGTCCGCGGGGCTGTCCGCGGCACCGTCCGTGGCCGCCGCCGGGGCATCCACGCCGTCGGGCAGCCGCAGCGCGAGCGCGATCCCGGCCAGGTAGACCGCGGTGCCGATGCGCAGCACCCAGGCCGCGCCGCCCGTGCCGCCGCCGAACACGTAGGAGACGCCCGCGGCGGCCACCGCACCCAGCGAGGTGGCGACCAGCGACCCGAGCGCGGACCGGGCATTGGCGGACACCAGCGTGATCTCACGGGGCAGCAGCCGGGGCGTGACCGCGGCGCGGGTGACACCGTAGGCCTTCTGGAGCACCAGGACGCCGAAGGCGGCCGGCAGCAGCGTGAGCGTGTCGTTGTGCTGCACCGCGCCGGCCATGCCCCAGCACAGCAGGCCGCGGGCCAGGAGCGTGCCCATCAGGATGTAACGGCGGCCCTGCTGCACCCGGTCCAGCATCGGTCCGAGGAACGGGGCCAGGATCGCGAACGGCGCGATCGTGATCAGCAGGGCCAGGGCGATGCGGCCGCGGGCCTGGTCGACCGACGCGCTGAAGAACAGGGTGCCCGCCAGCGACACGGCCACGAACGCGTCCCCGACGGAGCCGGCGGCGGTCAGCTCGATCAGGCTGGACAGGCCGGTGCGGCCCGCCCCGGAGGCGCTGCTCAGGCGGTGCACGACGCGGCCGGCGCCGTGCGCCGCGGCGGCGCCGAACCGGCCGACCGTCAGCGACGCCGCGCCGATCGACCGGCCTGCCCGCCGGGCCTTCGGTTCGCGGTCCGCGTCTCCCATGCCTCAAGTATTCTTCCTATGCGGGCCTGGTACTACCACGCCTGGCCGGGCGGCCCCGGCATGGCGGCGTTCGCGGGGCCGCATAGCTACCGTCAGATGAGGAACAATTACTTAACGTGAGCCCTACTCGCACGCGCAGCAGAGAAGTGGATGAGGCCTGCGCGGCCGCGGTTGACCTGGCCCAGGCCGCCGCGACCGAGATCGCCGGTCCTGGCCAGGTGGGTGAGCACGTCGGCTTGCAGGCCGACGCCGACCGCGTCGTGACCCACCTGTTCTCCTGCCTGGATCCGGCCTACGTGGGCTGGCGCTGGGCGGTCACGGTGGCCAGGGCCTCGCGAGCCAAGGTCGTCACCGTCGACGAGTGCGTGCTGCTGCCGGGCCCGGACTCGCTGCTGGCGCCTGAGTGGGTGCCGTGGAGCGAGCGCGTGCGGCCCGGCGACCTGGGTGTCGGCGACCTGATGCCCGCGCCGACCGACGACGAGCGGCTGGTCCCGGTGGCGTCGCTGGAGGGCGACGACGGCGTGCTGGAGTGGGGCGAGGACAGCGCCTGGGAAGAGGGCGGCGGTGATCTCGCCGCGTCGCTCGGCTACACCGAGCCCGCCGCGCTGGCCGGGCCGCAGGCCGTCCCCAGCGGGCCGCTGACGCCCGGTCAGGCCGACGCCGAGCCGGTCGGCCGCGCTCGCGTGCTGTCGGCCATCGGCCGCGATGGCGCCGCGCTGCGCTGGTACTCAAGCGACCACGGGCCGGGCACCCCGCTGGCCAATGCCGCCCCGGGACCATGCGTGACGTGCGGGTTCATGGTTCGCCTGGCCGGCCCGCTGGGCCAGGTGTTCGGGGTCTGCGCCAACGAGTACGCCCCTGACGACGGCCGGGTGGTGTCTCTCGACCATGGCTGCGGCGCGCACTCGGAGTCGGCCGGAGCCACCCCGAGCCATGGCGCTCAGCTGCCGGTCATCGACGAGCTCGGCTATGACCTGGTCGACACGGCCGGGGTGTCCATGGCCGACACGGTCTTCGAGACCCTCGATCACGGGGCGGCCGACTCCCGCTAGCGCTCCGGATGGTCCGTGCCGCGGGCGGTCCGGCGGGCCGCCGCGCGGTCTCGTGACCGCTTGAGCCAGGGCACGTAGAACAGGGCGAAGATGCCGATGCCGACCCCGGTCGCCGCGGCCCAGGTCCACCACCGGTCGGCGGGCGCGAGCTGGTCGTGCACGGCCAGCAGCACGATCAGGGCGACCGCCCACGCGGCGGTGATCACCAGGGTGATCAGCCGGTCGTTGCCCTCCAGCGGAGGCGGGACCGGCAGGCTGGCGCGGGACATCCGCCCAGGCTAACGCACCCCGCGTATCACCCCCCGGTCAGGAACTCGGGGCTCCCGGCCCGGGGGATACGCGGGCATACGCCCGGATACGCGGAGATACGCGGGGTGCGCGGTGCTGGTACTAGCCCTTAGTCGTGCCAGGGGTCCGGCACTGGCTTGGGCTTGGGCTCCGGTTTCGGCTCAGCCTTCTTGGGCTCGGGTGCCGGGTCGTTGGGGTCGTCGTGCCACGGGCCTGGATCGGGGTCGGGCGGGGTAGTAGTTCCCCTGGGTACGGTTGAGAGTGCCATTTCTCGTTCCCCTCCGTAATTTGGGTCGACCTTTTGGGTCGTCCGAACGGATACTGGCGATTGGCATGATAGCGCCAGCCATCCGGCCTAATAGGCGGAAGAACCGAATTCCGTAAAGTGATCAAGATTGCGAACTAGCGCGGCGGATCAGGCGGAGGCGGTTAAGGCGCCCGGCCCGGTCAGCTCGTTCCGGATCCGGGCCGCCTGGGTGTCCTCCCCGATTTCCTCGAACAATTCGGCCGCCCGGGTCAGCAGGCCGCGGGCCTCGGCGGGCCGGTCCGACTGGGCCATGGCGTGGCCCAGGTGCTCCAGGTCCTGGGCCTCGCCCAGCTTGTTGCCCTGGGCGCGGTGGCTGGCCAGGGCCTGCTCGATCAGGGCCGCGCCGTCCTCCAGCCGGCCGCTGTCGCGGTAGGCCCGGCCCAGGTGCTGGAGCACCCAGCCCTCCAGCCGGTGCAGTCCGAGCTCCTGCACGATCTTCAGCGCGTCCTGCTCGCAGGAGATCGCCTCGGCGTAGCGGCCGAGCTCCACGTAGGCCTCGCCCATGTTGCACAGCGCCGTGGCCTCGCCGTACCGGTGGCCGACCGCGCGCTGGAGCACCAGCGCGTCCTGAAGCAGCTCGACCGCCTTCTCGTACTGGCCGCGGAACTGGTAGCTGAACGCCAGGTTGTTCGTGGTCTGGGCCTGGCCGCGCAGGTCGTTCAGCTCCCGGCGGATCTCCAGCGCCTGCACGAAGTAGCGGTCGGCGTCAGGTACCTGCTGCTGGCTGAGCACGACGCCCATGTCGTTGAGCACCCAGGCCTCGCCCGCCCGGTCGCCGATGGCCCGCGCGCTGGCCAGGGCCACCTCGTGGGTGGCCAGCCACTCGGCCCGGTACCCGTGCAGGTCGAAGCACAGCATGATGGCCACCGGCAGCTTCCAGGCCACCTCGTGCAGTTCCTCGGCCGCCGCCTGCCGGGTGGCTGCGACCAGGTTGTCGCGCTCGAGCCGGCTCCAGGTCAGCGTCTCGTCGGTGCTGGCGAAGGTGAGCACCGGCGCACTGCTGCGCTCGCGGTCCAGCGGCACCCGGTCGCGCAGCGGGTTGATCAGGTACGCGGCCGCGTCGGCCGAGCGCAGGTACCAGTGCAGCAGCCGGCTGATCGCCGCCCGGGTGGCCTGCGCCGGCTCCTCGGCGTTGGCCCGCTCCGCCGCGTAGGTGCGCAGCAGGTCGTGGAACCGGTACCAGTCCGAGGACGTGGACTCCAGCAGGTGCGCGTCGACCAGGATCTCCAGCGCGTCCGCGACCCGGTCCTGGTCCTCGTCCAGCAGCGCCGCGGCCGCCTGGAGGCTGATGTAGGGCCCCTGCCACAGCCCCAGCAGCCGGAACGCCCGCGCCGGGTCCAACCCTCCCGGCGCCGCGGACTGCGGCAGTGAGGTGAAGCTGACCTCGAAGCAGGCCCGCACGGCCAGGTCCCCGGTGGTCAGCTCGTCCAGCCGGTGCTGCTCATCGGCCAGCCGCCGGGCCATCGTGCTCACCGTCCAGCCCCGCCGGGCGGCCAGCCGCGCCCCGGCGATCCGGATCGCCAGCGGCAGGCCCGCGCACGCCTGCAGCACGTCCCGCACCGGCCCCGGTTCGGCCGCCACCCGGTCCTCGCCGATGATCCGGGTCAGCATCTCCTCGGCCTCGTCGTCGTCGAGGACGTCCAGGTCGACCAGCCGGCTGCCGGCCAGGTCCGACAGCCAGTGCCGTGATGTCACGATCACCGCGCAGGACGCGCTGCCCGGCAGCAGCGGCCGCACCTGAGCGGAGTCCCGCGCGTCATCCAGCACGATCAGCACGCGCCGGTCGGTCAGCCGGGTCCGGTACAGCGCCGCCCGCTCCTCCAGGGTGGCCGGGATCCGGTCCGGCTCCACGCCCAGATCACGCAGCAGCCGGGCCAGCACCTCATCGGGCTTGGCCGGCTGCTGGCTGGCCCCCAGCAGGCTCACGAACAACTGGCCGTCCGGGAAGTTCCGGCGCAGCGCATGCGCCGCGTGGATGGCCAGCACGGTCTTGCCCAGCCCTGGCGTGCCGACCACCCCGGCGATGTTGACCGCGGCCGGGTTGGCGGCGGAGCGGGCCGGGGTCAGCATCTGGCGCAGCCTGCGCAGGTGCTCCTGCCGCCCGGTGAAGTCGGCTACGTCGGCTGGCAGCTGGCCGGGCCCGCTCGGCTCGCCTGCCCCGGCCGCACTCGCTGAGGCCTCTGCTGCTTCGGCACTTCCGGCATCCGGATCACGCTGGGCCCCGTCGGCCGCCTCAGCGGCCGCATGCGCCCCGTGCGGCTCGGCCTCTCCAGAAGAACCGTCGGCGGCCTCCGGCTCGGGCCGGTCCGCGGCCAGCAGGCGCTGGTAGATGCCGCGCAGCTCGGGCCCGGGATCCACGCCGAGCTCCTCGCTGATCGCCGACCGGGCCTCGCTGAACGCCGCGATGGCCTCCGCGCGCCGCCCCGCCAGGTCCAGGGCCTCCAGGAGCAGGACCCACAGGCCCTCGCGGATCGGGTGCTCCGAGATCAGCCGGCGCAGCTCCGACACCAGCTGCCCGGCGCGGCCGCAGCGAAGGTCGGCCATGATCCGCAGCTCCAGGACGTCCAGCCGCGATTCCTCCAGGCGGCTCGTCTCGGCCAGCACCAGGTCGGACGGCGGCACCCCGTCCAGGGCCCGGCCCCGCCACAGCCCGAGCGCGTCGGACAGCAGCGCGACGGCGCGCGACGCGTCGCCCTGGTCCAGGGCCTGCCGGCCCTGACCGGCGAGCGTGTCGAAGGACTGCGCGTCCAGGTCATCCGGGGCCAGCCGGAGCTGGTAGCCAGGGGCCCGGGTGGTCAGGATCTGGCCCTGCGGGTCATCCATCATCCGCCGCAGCCGCAGCACGTAGACGCTGATCAGGTTGGCTGCGCGGTCCGGCGGGCTGTCCGCCCACAGGTCGGCGATCAGGCGGTCGGTGGAGACCACCTGACCCGCGTTGAGCAGCAACGCAGCCAGCAGGGCACGCCATTTCGCCGCGCCGATCCCGCTCCAGCCCTGGGCTGTCCAGATCTCGAGCGGGCCCAGAATCCGAAACCGCACCGTGCCGCCCAGTCCGAGTCCGCCAGCGCCGCCCGAGGGCGGGCCGAGATGTCTGACCTCTTCCGTTTCCGCGCTAATGCCAGCCGAGGAACGCTACCGCTTAATCGACACTCAATCATGGCTGAAGCCAACTACGCCAATGTGTCCCATTCAAGCGACCGAAACATAGCGCACGGTGACCTCGGGTGCGCTTCGCGTGTTAGTGCGCATAACGAACACTGTCCTGCGGTCCGCGGGGCCGCCGCCGCTTAACTCTCACGCAATACCCCGCAGTCATGCTCATAACAGTCAGGTTCGAGCAATACTCCGCCAGCCGGCCCGGTGCCGCGGAGAGCAGCTTGAGCCTAAGCCCTGGGACCGCCAAGCGGGGGCGCAGTCCACGGGCCGTAGCCGGTGGCCGCCGTCGTCGTACCTAAGGGGGGCGAAGACGGCGGACCACCTCGGCGGGCTCGTCAGCTTCGGCTGGCGCGGTCGGCCGGATGGCCGGCCGGCCAAGGGGGAACGGCCGGCCGGCCATCCGATGCCGCGGGCACCCGGTGCCCACCCCGGCCCACCGGCCGCTCGGTCCGGTGTCATGGTCCGGTGTCATGGTCCGGTGTCATGGTCCGGTGTCGTGGTCCGGGACGGTGGCTGGGGCGGGCACAATTGCTGCAGGGGCCGCGCTGTCAGCGCGGCCGCGTCACCCGGCGCGACGGACCACTGGCTTGGGAATACCTGGTCTTGCCCTATACTTAGCTAAAGTAATGACTCAGGTTAACGAAAATGGCAGCAGCAGCATCGCAGACCAGGACCGACGCGGGCCTGGCAACAGAGCTACGGATCTCGGTCAGCCGCCTCGCGCGCCGGCTCCGGGCGGAGCGGGTCGCCAGGGGCGTAGCGACCGACCTGTCCGACACCCAGCTGGCCGCCCTGGCGGCGCTGGAGCGGCACACGGCCATGACGCCGGGCGAACTGGCCGAGCACGAGAAGGTGCAGCCGCCGTCCATGACCAGGGTCATCGCGGCCTTGCAGGAGCGGGGGCTGGTGACGCGGGCCCCCCATCCGACCGACGGCCGGCAGGTCAAGCTGACCGTTACGCAGCAGGGGCGCGAGCTGGTACAGCAGTCGCGCCGGCTGCGGGAAGCGTGGCTGGCTCAGCGGCTGAGGGAGCTCAGCCCGGAGGAACGAGCGGCGCTGCGCGCGGCGGCCCCGATCTTGCAGCGGCTCAGCCAGTCCTGACCGAGGCGCCCGCCCCGGCGCGGACGCCTGAGGGCGGACCGGAGAAGGCCGGGCTGGGCGACCGGATATTCGGCTCGCTGCGCACCCGCAACTACCGGCTGTTCGCCACCGGTCAGGTGGTCTCCAACACCGGCAGCTGGATGCAGCGGGTCGCGCAGGACTGGCTGGTCCTCAACCTGACCCACAACAGCGGCACCGCGCTCGGCATCACGACCGGCCTCCAGTTCGCGCCCATGCTGGCCAGCATGTGGGGCGGCGTGGTGGCCGACCGGTACTCCAAGCGCCGCATCCTGATGGTGACCCAGGCGCTGATGGGCGGCCTGGCGCTGCTGCTGGGCCTGCTGGCGCTGACCGGCGTGGTCCGGATCTGGGAGGTCTACCTGCTGGCCTTCGCGCTGGGCATGGTCACGGTGGTGGACAACCCGACCCGGCAGGCGTTCGCGGTCGAGATGGTCGGCAAGGACGGCATGGCCAACGCCATCGCCCTCAACAGCGCGGTGTTCAACCTGGCCCGGATCGCCGGGCCGGCGGTCGCGGGCCTGGTCATCAGCGCGGTCGGCACGCCGGCCGCCTTCCTGGTCAACGCGGCGTCCTACGGCGCGGTGCTGATCAGTCTCAAGCTGATGCGGCCGGGCGAACTGCTCCGGGTCGCACGGGCACCGCGGGCCAAGGGGCAACTGCGCGAGGCCCTGGCCTATGTGCGGGCCCGGCCCACGCTGTGGATGGCGCTGATCCTGATCTTCTTCGTCTCGACCTTCGGGATGAACTTCCAGGTGACCAACGCGCTGATGTCGCGCGGGGTGTTCCACACCGGCGCGGGCGCGTTCGGGATCGCCTCGGCGGTGTTCGCGCTCGGGGCCCTGGGCGGCGCGCTGATCGCCGCCCAGCGCGGCCGGCCGACGCTCGGGCTGCTGCTGGTCACCTCGATGGCGTTCGGCGTGTTCGAGGTCCTGACTGGCCTGATGCCCGACTTCCTGGCCTTCCTGATCATGCTGATCCCGACCGGGCTCACGCTGCTCACGCTGACCACGGCGACCAACTCGACCATGCAGCTGGGCACCACCGCGGTGATGCGCGGCCGGGTGATGGGCCTGTACATGCTGGTGTTCCTGGGCGGCACGCCGCTCGGCTCGCCGCTGGCGGGCTGGATCGCGGCCGACTTCGGGCCCCGGGTGAGCGTGATCTGCGGCGGCGTCATCTCGGTGATCGCCACGGCCGTGGTCGGGCTGGTGCTGGCCCGCCGCCGGGGCGTCCCGGCCTGGTCCTACCTCAAGCCTGCCCGGCTGGCCCGCCTCGTCGCCTGACGCCCGCCACTGGCTCTGGTCCGGCTGGCCATAGGCTAAAAATGGATGGTGCGGCTCTTCGTGGCCATCGTCCCTCCGCCCGCGGTGACGGCCGAGCTGGACACCAGCACGGCGCCGCTCCGCCCGGCCTGGCCGGAGCTGCGCTGGACCGGCCCGGAGGCGTGGCACATCACGCTGGCCTTCCTCGGCGAGGTGCGCGAGGAGGTCGTGCCCGAGCTGAGCACCCGCCTGGAGCGGGCCGCCCGGCGGCACCGGGCCCAGCCGCTCGCGGTCCGCGGCGGCGGCGCCTTCCCCAGCCCGCCCAGGGCCCGCGTGGTCTGGGCGGGCCTGGCCGCGGACCGGCCCGCGCTGGCCGCCCTGGCCGCGTCGGTCGCGGCCGGTGCCCGCCGGGCCGGCGCGCCATCCCCCGACGAGGGCCGGCGGTTCCGGGCCCACATCACGCTGGCCCGCCGCCGTGAGCCGGCCGACGTCCGTCCGCTCACCGCCGAGCTGGCCGAGCTGGCCGGCCCGCCCTGGACCGCCGGGCAGATCCAGCTCATCCACAGCCGCCTCCCAGGGCCGGGCGCCGGCCGGACTCCCGTCTACGCCAGCCTGGCCGCCTGGCCCCTGGCCTGACCGGGCCCTAGTCTCCCCGAGCCCTGGTCGCCCGGGCCCTAGTCGCCCGTGGCCCCGTCGATCCGCTCGCGCAGCAGGTCGGCGTGCCCGTTGTGGCGGGCGTACTCCTCGACCATGTGCGACACGATCCAGCGCAGCGAGTACGTCTGCCCGTCCCTGTCGTTCTCGAACGTGTCGTCCAGGCTCGGTACCGCGGCCACGATGGCCCTGGCCCGGTCGCACTCCCGCCGCCAGGTCTCGAGCGCCTCGGCCGCGTCGGCGTCGGCCACCTCGTCGAAGTCCGCGTCCGGGCTGGAGTCGGTGCAGTACAGCATCGGCACATCCTCCCGCCCGGCCCGGCGCCGGAACCAGGCTCGCTCCACCTCCGCCATGTGCCGGACCAGGCCGAGCAGGGACAGCGACGACGGCGGCACGGCCCGCTCCCGGAGCTGGTCCGCCGACAGCCCCTCGCACTTCCAGGCCAGGGTGGCCCGGTGGTACTCCAGCCATCCGTCCAGCATGTGGCGCTCGTCGGCGGTCAGCGGTGGCTCAGCTCGCTCGATAGTCATGGAGCCAGCATGCCGAACCAGCTACAGGCGTTCCACCACATAATCGATGCACGCCGTCAGGGCCTGGACGTCGGCCGGGTCCACGGCCGGGAACATGCCGATCCGCAGCTGGTTGCGGCCCAGCTTGCGGTAGGACTCGGTGTCCACGATCCCGTTGGCCCGCAGGATGGCCGACACGGCGCTGGCGTCGATGTCGCCGGCCAGGTCGATGGTGCCGACCACCTGGGAGCGCTGCTCCGGGTCGGCCACGAACGGCGTGGCGTAGTCCGAGCGCTGCGCCCAGCCGTACAGGTGGCCCGAGGACTGCGCGGTGCGCGCCGTGGTCCAGGCCAGGCCGCCCTGGGCCAGCATCCAGTCCACCTGCTCGGCCAGCATGATCAGCGTGGCCAGCGCCGGGGTGTTGTAGGTCTGCTGCTGCTTGGAGTTGGCCACCGCCGCCGACAGCGACAGGAACTCCGGGATGTAACGGTCGCTGCCCGCGATCTCGGCGCCGCGCTCCAGCGCGGCCGGGGACAGCAGCGCGATCCACAGGCCGCCGTCGGACCCGAAGGACTTCTGCGGCGCGAAGTAGTACACGTCGAACTCGCCGGCCGACACCGGCAGGCCGCCGGCCCCGCTGGTCGCGTCGACCAGCATCAGCGCGTCCGCGTCCGCGCCGGGCACCCGGCGGATGGGCATGGCCACGCCGGTCGAGGTCTCGTTGTGGGTCAGCGCGTAGGAGTCGGCGCCGGTCTCGGCGCTCGGCTCGGGATGCGAGCCCGGCGCGGCGTGGATCACCGTGGGCTCGTCCAGCCACGGTGCGGCCGTGGTCACGGCCGCGAACTTGGCCGAGAACTCGCCGAACGACAGGTGCTGGGCGCGCTGCCGGATCAGCCCGAATGCGGCAATTTCCCAGAACGCGGTGGTTCCGCCGTTGCCCAGGGTCACCAGGTAGCCGTCCGGCAGGCCGAACAGCTCCGCCAGGCCCTCGCGGATCCGCTGGACCAGGCCGCGGACCGGGGCCTGCCGGTGCGACGTGCCGAGCAGCGCCTGGCCCGGCCCGGCCAGCGCGGCCACCTGCTCGGGCCGGACCTTGGACGGGCCGCAGCCGAACCGGCCGTCGGCGGGCCGCAGCCCGGCCGGGATCTCGATCTTGGCGCTGCCGTCGGGCCCCGGCCCCCCAGCGGCCGGCCCGCCGGGCCCGGCCGCGGCCGGGCCCGGCGAGCCGGATACGCGCTGATCAGACATCGTGGTCCAGGACCTCGGCGGCGCCGGGCACGTCGCGGACCGGGCGGGCGGCCGGGCCGACGTAGCGGGCGCTGGGCCGGACCAGGCGGCCGGTGCGCTTCTGCTCCAGGATGTGCGCGGCCCAGCCCGCGGTCCGCGCGCAGGTGAACATGGAGGTGAACATGTGCGAGGGCACCTCGGCGAAGTCGAGCATGATCGCGGCCCAGAACTCCACGTTGGTGGCCAGGACGCGGTCGGGGCGCCGGGCGTGCAGCTCGTCCAGCGCCGCCTTCTCCAGCGCCGCGGCGACCTCGTAGCGCGGCGCGTTCAGCTCCTGGGCGGTGCGCCGGAGTACTCGGGCCCGCGGGTCCTCGGCCCGGTAGACGCGGTGCCCGAAGCCCATCAGCCGCTCGCCGCTGTCCAGCGTCTGCTTGACGTAGGCGGCCGCGTCGCCGGTCTTCTCGACCTCCTCGATCATGTGCAGCACCCGGGCGGGCGCCCCGCCGTGCAGCGGCCCGGACATCGCGCCCACCGCGCCGGACAGGGCCGCGGCCACGTCGGCGCCGGTGGAGGCGATGACCCTGGCGGTGAACGTGGAGGCGTTCATGCCGTGCTCGGCGGCCGAGGTCCAGTAGGCGTCGATGGCCCTGACGTGCTTGGGGTCGGGCTCGCCGCGCCAGCGGATCATGAACCGCTCGGTAATGGTATTGGCCTCGTCGACGCGCCTCTGCGGCACCATCGGCAGGCCCAGGCCGCGCGCCGACTGGGCCACGAACGACAGCGCCGTTACCGAGGCCCGGGCCAGGTCATCCCTGGCCTGCTCGTCGGTGATGTCCAGCAGCTGCTGCATGCCGTAGGCCGGGGCCAGCATGGCCAGGGCGCTCTGCACGTCGACCCGGATGTCGCCGGAGTGCACCGGGATCGGGTACGGCTCGGCCGGCGGCAGGCCGGGGGCGAACTTGTTGTCGACCAGCAGGCCCCAGACGTGCCCGTAAGAGACGTGGCCGACGAGTTCCTCGATATCAACGCCCCGGTATCGAAGTGCCCCGCCCTCCTTGTCCGGCTCGGCGATCTCCGTCTCGAATGCCACAACGCCCTCTAGGCCCGGCGTGAAGTCGGACATGCGTGCTTCCTCCGTCTCCTTAATCCGCGGCGGGCCGGCGGGCTGGCCAGGTGATCAGGCCGCACGTGCGTGAGCGGCGGGGGCCAGCGGGCCTACGGCCAGCAGATCTATTGAACCCCTCTGTCCCTACGGACTGGTAACCGGATGGGTCTATCGGGCCCTGGCCAGCTTGTGTGAGGATCAGTACCCGTGAGTGCGCAGGACAAGACCAGCGAGCTGGACGAGACCCTCGATGAGTCGGTGCTGCCCGCCGACCCGATGGACCTGTTCGCCCGGTGGATGGCCGACGTGGTCGCCGTCGGGCTGCCCGAGCCGACCGCCATGGCCCTGGCCACCGTGTCCGCCGACGGCCGGCCACGGGCCCGGATGGTGCTGCTGAAGGCCCACGACGCCAGCGGCTTCACCTTCTACACCAACCGGACCTCCCGCAAGGCGAGCGATCTGGCCGAGGTGCCGCGCGCCAGCCTGCTGTTCCCCTGGTACGCGATCCAGCGCCAGGTGATCATCGAGGGCACCGTGACGCAACTCACCACCGAGGAGAGCGAGCCCTACTTCCACTCCCGGTCGCGCGGCTCGCAGCTGGGCGCCTGGGCCAGCCGTCAGTCCACCGTCATCGCCTCGCGGGCCGAGCTGGACGACCGCGTCGCGGAGCTCAGCCAGCGCTGGCCCGAGGGCACGCCGGTGCCCATGCCCGACTTCTGGGGCGGGTACCGGGTCGAGCCGCAGGTCATGGAGTTCTGGCACGGCCGGGTCGACCGGCTGCACGACCGGTTCCGGTACCGCAGGGACGCTTCCGGCGGCTGGGCCCCCGAGCGGCTCTCCCCCTGACGCGCCCGGCCCGGTAAGACGGCCCGCCGCGGGATCCTTGCTGCTGGTTCGCGCTTGCGCCCGCGCGACATAGCATCAGTGCTGGAGGGAGTGCACGTGACGGCGCACGGGCTGATCGATACGACCGAAATGTACCTTCGCACGGTCTTCGAGCTCGAGGAAGAAGGCATCGTCCCGCTGCGCGCGCGCATCGCCGAGCGGCTGTCCCAGAGCGGCCCGACCGTCAGCCAGACCGTAGCCCGGATGGAGCGGGACGGGCTGCTCACGGTGGAGGGCGACCGGCAGCTCGCGCTGACCGAAAGCGGTGCCGCGCTGGCCATGCGGGTGATGCGCAAGCACCGGCTGGCCGAGTGCCTGCTGGTCAGCGTCATCGGCCTGCCGTGGGAGGAAGTCCACATCGAGGCCTGCCGCTGGGAGCACGTCATTTCCGACCATGTGGAGCGGCGTCTTGTTGAGCTGCTGGAGTATCCGGTGCACTGCCCGCACGGCAATATCATTCCGGGCCTGGACGAGCTTGGCGTGCCCGAAGAAGCCGTTAAGCGCGCAGCTCAGGCTGTAGATGAGGCCGGCATCGCCATGACAAAGATCACTTTGCCGGGCACTGAGCCGGTGGTGGTCCGCCGTATTAGCGAACAAATCCAGAGCGACGCCGCTGTGATGCTTAAACTCAAGAACATCGGGATACAACCCGGACGCGAGGTGACCCTCGCGGTCAGCAACGAAGGCATACGGGTGACAGGTGGCGACAGGGTCGACAGCCTGGGGGATGACCTGCCCCGGCAGATCGCGGCGCATGTGTTCGTCACTCGGTCGTGACGTCCGGCCGTGCGGGCAGGTGGGCGGTGAGTGATCGGCTGGGTGAGCAGCTGGTGAGCCCGCCCGGTGAGACCGAGCGCTCGGCGCCGCGCCCGCTGCTCGGCGCCCAGGCGGTGCTGGATCAGATGGCGGCGGGCGTCGTGGTCATCGACCGCGAGGGCCGTCTGCTGTACGCCAACGACTTCGCCGTAACGCTGTTCGGCTTCCCCGACGACGCCGAGCACCTGGTCGGCCGGTCGCTGCTCTCGCTCGGCTTCGAGGAGGGCGACGCCCGCAAGGCGCTGGACATGACCCGCCAGGTGATGCGCGGCTGGCCCTGGGAGGGCACGTTCGCGACCCTGCGGGTCGACGGGTCCCGGGTCTTCATCCGCGCCCAGGCCGCGCCGCTGGCCGCCCCCGACGGCGAGGTCACCGGCATCGCGATCATCGCGCGCGAGGCCAGCAACCACGGCAGCCTGGGCGGCAGTGACCGCATCGGCGTGCTCGAGCGCATCGGCGAGCGGCTGGCCGGCTCACTGGAGCTGAGCGTCACGCTGAGCCAGGTCGCGCAGACCCTGGTGCCGCAGTTCGCCGACCACTGCTTCATCGACCTGTTCCAGGGCGACAAGCTGATCCGCCGCGCGCAGCGGCACTCGCGCGGCTGGATGCCCGAGCCCGGCAGCTGGGCCCTGGTCGGCGAGCCGATCGCCTACCCCGAGGGGCACTTCTGCCAGCAGGCCATGGCCCGGATGGACGCGGTCGTGGTGGAGGACCTGGCGCAGGACAACTTCCCCGCGCCCAGCCGCCGCAGCAAGGAGGTCTGCGACGACGTCCAGCTGACCTCGGTCATCGCCGCGCCGCTGATCGCCCGCGGCCAGCTGCTCGGGGTGATCAGCATGGCGCTGTCCCAGCTCACCGAGCGCCGCGAGCGGCACTACGGCGCCGACGACCGGGACTTCCTGTCCGCCGTGGCCAGCCGGGTGGCCGTCGCCATCGACAACTCCATGCTGTTCGAGGAGGAGCGCCGCACCGCGCTGGCCTTCCAGACCAGCCTGCTGCCGCATGACCCGCCCGCGCTTGACGGGCTGGACGTGGCCTACAAGTACGTGCCGGCCAAGCCGCTGGAGACCCACGGCCAGGGCATCCAGACCCAGGTCGGCGGCGACTGGTACGACATCATCCCGCTGTCGGCCGGCCGGGTCGGCATCGTCATCGGCGACGTCGAGGGCCGCGGCGCCCGGGCGGCCGCCGTGATGGGCCAGCTCCGCGCCGCGCTGCGGGCCTTCGCCCAGGACGACAAGCCGCCCGCGGAGATCCTCCGGCGGCTGGATGACTGGTGCCGCTCGCTGGCCCCGGTGCCGTCGGCCGAGCACGGCACCGAGGCCGCCGACCCGCCGATCGTGAGCTGCACCTACCTGGTCTACGACGCGTGGTCCCGGATCCTGTCCTTCGCCAACGCCGGGCACATGCCGCCGCTGCTGGTCAGCGGGCACGACGTGACCCAGCTGGAGATCCGGCACAAGGGCGTGCTGCTCGGCGTGCGCGGCCGGGGCATGCCCGCGCTGCCCACCTACCGCGAGGAGTCGCGCTACCTGCCGCCCGGCTCCACGCTGGTCTTCTACACCGACGGGCTGGTCGACCGGCGGGAGCGCGTGGACGGCGAGGGGCACTACACCGACGCCGAGGTCCAGCAGATGCTCCGCGACGCCGTGCGCGGTGCTGCCCGCGGGCCGGTGGCCCAGGTCGCCGAGGCCGCCGAGCTGGCCGTGCCCGGCGAGATCGACGACGACATGGCCGTGGTCGTGGTCCGCACCTCGGTGGCCAACCTGGCCTCCTGGGAGGGCCGCTTCGCGGCCGAGCCCATCAAGGTGTCCGAGGCCCGGCGGCTGGCTCAGGAGACGTTCATCAAGTGGGGCATGCAGCTCGAGCAGGCCGACCTGGCCTGCCTGCTGGTGTCCGAGGTCGTCACCAACGTCGTGCTGCACGCCTCGCCCACGCCCAGCCCGCGCCCCGAGCTGGTGCTGGAGGCGGCCGGGCCGGCCGGGCTCGCCGCCTGGGACGTGTCGCCGTTCGGCGAGGTGCTGCCCGGCCACGACGGCAGCAGCGAGTTCACCCTGCGGCTGCGGCGCGGCCACGAGGCCATCTGGGTCGAGGTGTTCGACGCCGACATGCGGCTGCCGCGGATCCGCAGCGCCGGCGAGAGCGACGAGGGCGGCCGCGGGCTGTACCTGGTGGATCAGCTGGCCACGCGCTGGGGCTCGCGCCCGACCAAGGACGGCAAGGCCGTGTGGTTCGAGCTGCCGCTCAAGGTCGGCGTCGGCAGCCGGTAACCCGGCGCGCGGGCGGCCTTACCGCGCGGAGCGGCCTACTGCTGGGCCACCCAGGCCGTGAGCACGATCAGCACGAACCCGGTGATCACCAGCATCCAGATCCGGCCCGACGAGCCCAGCCCCATCCGGCGCCGCGTCCGGTGCACGAAAAAGGCGCACAGGACAGCCAGGAATAGCAGCAAGATCAGTCCTGGCGCCACCGGATGCCTCCTCGCTCGGCTCTCCACCGAGCATAAGCCGATGTCGCGGCGTTGAGACCCTCAGGCGCTCGATAACAGGTGGTGCAATCGCTTACCCAGCCATTTCGGTCTGCGGATCAGGGCTGGCCGGGGCGACCGTGGCGCCCAGGATGGCCGGAACCGAGGTGACCGCGTCGGGGGTCCGCACTGAGTCGTGCAGCCGGCGCAGCACCGTGACCTGACGGGCCAGCGCCTCGATCCGGTCCTCCACCAGCTGGGCCGCCGTGTCCCGCTGGCCCGCCGTCACCGACCGGCCCAGCGCCAGCCGGGCCAGCGGCTTGATCTCGTCCAGGCGGAACCCGAGGTCCTTGAGCGCCAGCGTCGCCGCGATGTAGCCGCTGTACTCGCTGGGGTACTTGCGCGTGCCGCCGGCCGACCGCCGGGGCTCGGGCAGGATGCCAAGCTCCTCGTAATACCGGATCGTCCGGCTGCTCACCCCCGCGGCCTTGGCCAGCTGCCCGATGCTCACCAGCCCCGTCGTTTCCTCGCCGGATTTAGACATGCCTGTGACTACTCCCCGTGATATGCCCGCCGAGCGCGACCCGTGGATGACCCCGGCCGCGCCCCCCTGTAGCGGACGTTTGGTGTGACAAACCGTGGCCCAATACGCCCCTAGCCTCGGCTTATTACGGATAGTAGCGGTGTGGTAGCTCTGCGCGGAGGGAAATCGAGCGGCCGCTGATCATCACCCGCGGCACTGCCCGCCGGAGGGGACCTGGGGGTATGGCAGCGACCGTACTCCGGGGTAACCTCGGAAACATAACGGGCTGACGTGGAGGTCAAGGTGTCAGAGGCATACATCGTCGGCGCGGTGCGGACTCCCGTCGGCCGCCGGAACGGCGGGCTGTCCGGCGTCCACCCGGTGGACCTGGCCGCCCATGTCCTGTCCGAGCTGATGACCCGGACCGGCGCCGACCCGTCCGCCGTCGAGGACGTCATCATGGGCTGCGTCTCGCAGGTCGGCCCGCAGTCCATCGACATCGCCAGGAACGCCTGGCTGTCCGCCGGGCTGCCCGAGGGCGTGCCCGGCGTCACCATCGACCGGCAGTGCGGATCGTCTCAGCAGGCCGTGCACTTCGCCGCCCAGGGCGTGCTGTCCGGCATGCAGGACCTCGTCGTCGCGGCCGGCGTCGAGAGCATGAGCATGGTGCCCATGGGCACCACGGTCGCCCTGCCCATGAAGGAGGGCATGGCGCCCCCGTTCGGCGACGGCTGGCGCGAGCGCTACGGCAACCAGGAGATCTCCCAGTTCCGCGGTGCCCAGCTGATCTGCGAGAAGTGGGGCTTCAAGCGCGCCCAGCTCGAGGAGTTCGCGTACGAGAGCCACCAGCGCGCCATCCGGGCCATCGACGAGGGCCGCTTCGACCGCGAGATCACCCCCGTGGCCGGCGTCACCGCCGACGAGGGCCCGCGCCGCGACACCACCCTGGAGAAGATGGCCGAGCTCAAGCCGCTGCGCGAGGGCTGGGAGCTGACCGCCGCCACCGCCTCGCAGATCTCCGACGGCGCCGCCGCCCTGCTCATCGCGTCGCCCACCGCCGTGCGGCGGCACGGCTTCACGCCCAGGGCGCGGATCCACTCCCTGTCCGTGGTCGGCTCCGACCCCGTGTACATGCTCACCGCGCCCATGCCCGCCACCGAGGCCGCCCTGGACAAGGGGCACCTCGGCGTCGACGACATCGACGTGTTCGAGGTCAACGAGGCGTTCGCGCCCGTGCTGCTGGCCTGGTCCGCCGACACCGGCGCCTCCCTGGAGAAGGCCAACCCCAACGGCGGCGCCATCGCGCTCGGCCACCCCCTCGGCGCCACCGGCGCCATCCTCATGACCAAGCTGCTGCACGAGCTCGAGCGCACCGGCGGCCGGTACGGCCTCCAGACCATGTGCGAGGGCGGCGGCCAGGCCAACGCCACGATCATCGAGCGGCTTACCTAGCCCTGGTCACCCGGCCTCCGGCCGGCCCGCGAGACACACCGGGATGCCTGCGCGAGGCGGCTGGGTGAACCGAGTCCGTTCGAGGAAATATATATCTGGACTTGCAAGTTCTATACCAGTGAGAGCACAGGAACCATAGCCAGACCGGCTCAGGTAACTGCACACTGGAAGGTAAAAGAACATGGTGCTTACCACCTTCGACCCGTTCGCGGAGTTCGACCGCATCACCCGGCGCCCCGGCATCCGGATGGACGCCATCCGCCGGCCCGAGGAGGTCGAGCTGCGCTTTGACCTGCCCGGCATCGACACCGACAGCCTGGACGTCACCGTCGACCGCGGCGTCCTGACCGTCAGCGCCAAGCGGTCCGAGGAGTACGCCGAGGACGAGAAGCCGTTCATCCGGCAGCGCGTCATGGGCTCGTTCTCGCACCGGGTCCGGCTGTCCGACACCGTCGACAGCGAGAAGATCGACGCCGCCTACGAGGGTGGCGTGCTGAAGGTCCGCGTCCCGCTGACCGAGAAGGCGCAGCCGCGCAAGGTCGAGGTCGCCACCCCGGCCGCTGAGCTGCCCGCCGCCTGATCGGGTACCCCCGACACCAGCGGTACGCTGCCATGGGGCCCGCGCGGCTAACCCGCCGCGCGGGCCCCTACCACTTTCGTGGGCGGGAGGGTGGGTTGCTGGGGCGGGAGGGTGGGTTAAATGAAAGGAGAGCCGAGCCGTGCCATTGCTGCCCCTTGATGACGCGGATCTGCCGCTCTTCACCGTCGGCCAGGTCGCCGGCATGCTCGAGGTCCAGCAGGCGTTCCTGCGGCGCCTCGACCAGCACCAGGTCGTCCGGCCGTCGCGTTCCGAGGGCGGCCAGCGCCGCTACAGCCGCAACGAGATCACCGTCGTGCAGTACGTCGTCCGGCTGGCCGACGAGGGCATGACCCTGGCCGCCATCCGCCGCGTGCTCGTGCTCGAGGACCGGGTGCGTGAGCTTGAGGCCGAGCGCGATCAGCTCCGTGCCGCGCTGACGGCGCTCGCCGAGTCGGCTACTCAGTCGCCCGGGAGCTAGCCGCCTGGCGGGCGAAGCCGCCCCGGCGGCCGAACCGCCCGGTCAGGGCCGGTCCGGTGGTTGCTGGCTGGTCGTCGTCCACCCGGCTCACGAACACCTGCGGGCTGATCCGGTGCAGCGCGCCGAGCAACGTGCCCAGGTCCTCGTCCTGCGGCAGCTCCAGCACCACGTCGCCGGCCATCTCCGCGGAGTCCGCGTCGCGCGGCGCGAAGGTCACGTCCTTGACGCGCTGGCCCGCCAGGGCCAGGTCGAGCTGCGCGCGGCTGTGCGGGTCATCCGACAGCCTGATCCGGATCCTCCACAGAGCCATGCGGCCTCCCGGTGGGTGCGACTCATCCCCGACAATGCAGACTTCGCGTTGCCGGGCTGATTCGGGTTCGTAACGACCACGTGAACGGTCCAGCCGATGCCGTTGCGGCGTGCATGGTGCTGGCCTCATGATCACGTTAGCGCACCGGCACGCACAGTCACGCGAATCTGCGGAAAGTTGAGATAAGTCTTAACCGCCCATGATGCGAAGTGAGCCTCCGGGCCGCTGGTGCCGTGGGCCTCGGCAATGGGCTGGAGGCGCGGCCGCGGCCGGCCTCGTTCCATGATGGTGGGGGATTTGGGTCGGCGGCGGCCCCAAATCCTCCAGGATCATGAACGGGTCCCCGCTTGCACGGCCGGGCGCCGGCATCTGGCCGGGTCCGGTACGATAACCGGGCAGTGCCAGTCTGGCGCTCGGCTAGCCCGGCAGCGGGACGCGGCAGGCGCCAGGCGCAGCTTCGCGGGTGTAGTTCAATGGTAGAACGTCAGCTTCCCAAGCTGATAGTGCGAGTTCGATTCTCGTCACCCGCTCCGA
>CAWGHW010000004.1:0-20151 GCA_963822485.1 uncultured Actinomycetota bacterium | reverse complement strand
CCCTGACGAGGTCGCATTCGCGGACGAATGTGCGCCATTCGGACAGCTTTTCGGATGTGTCCGGCATAGTCGGCCAATGTTTTTCTTATATCCAAAGATGATCCTCTTTCGGTGTAGAGTCCCGACCATTCGTTTCCTCAGTGGATGCGAGCCCGCCGCGAGGGGAGCGCGGCCTGGCTGCTCGCGGGGGCCGGGACACGAGGCCTGGCTGTTCCCTGCGCGGGCAGCCGCCTGAGCTCGCCTCGTCCATTCCCGAACTCTTTGCTGTGTGAGGCGCCATGGCATTGCGCACGCGGGCACCCCGTACCCGCTCGGCCCGGTTTACGCTGGCCGCCCTGCTCGTCATCCCGCTGTTCGCCGACCGCGAGACGACCCCGGGCTGACCGGCGATGGTCGCGCGGAGAGACAGCTGGCTGGATCAGGCGGCCGGACCCGTCGTCCGGCCCTACGCCATGACCAGGGGCCGGACCGCGCCCGCCGACGGGCCGCAGCTATCCATGATCGACCTGGTGGCGGCCACCGGCCAGCGGCCGCCCGACGGCTTCCGGCTCGCCCCGGAGCACCGCCAGATCCTGAGCCTGTGCCACGCCCCCGTGACCATCGTGGACCTGGCTTCCGACATCAACCTGCCCGTCGGGGTGGTCCGCGTGCTGCTCAGTGACCTGACCGCACACGGCCTGCTCCAGGTCCTCCCGGCCCGCCACCGGCCGATGACCGACGCGCGACTGCTGAGGGACGTACTCGATGGACTACGAGCGCTCTGACCGGCCCGTGACCGGCCGGGTCAGCCCGGTCACGGCCAAGATCCTGGTCGCCGGGGGCTTCGGCGTCGGCAAGACCACCCTGGTCGGCGCGATCAGCGAGATCCGCCCGCTGCGCACCGAGGAAGAACTGTCCGACCGCGGCGTCGGGGTGGACGACACCACCGGCGTCGACCGCAAGACCACTACCACGGTGGCCATGGACTTCGGCCGGATCAGCTTCCGGGCCGACCTGGTGCTGTACCTGTTCGGCACGCCCGGGCAGGAGCGGTTCCGGTTCATGTGGGACGAGCTGTCCTACGGCGCCATCGGCGCGGTGGTGCTGGCCGACACCCGCCGGCTGGCTGACTGCTTCGCCTCCATCGACTACTTCGAGCGGCGCGGCACCCCGATGGTGGTCGCGGTCAACTGCTTCGACGGCGCCCCGGCCTACGAGCCAGGGGATATCAGGATCGCGCTCGACCTGGACCCCGCCACGCCGGTCGTGCTGTGCGACGCGCGGCAGAAGAACTCGGTCAAGCGCGTGCTCATCGCCCTGGTCAGTCACGTGCTCGGCCAGGCCGAGGCCAGCCCGGCGACGGTCTAGTCACCGGCTGGCCTGGTCAGCGGCTGGTCTGGTCAGCGGCTGGTCTGGTCACAGCGCGGCGCGCAGTTCCCTGGCGATGACCATGCGCTGGATCTGGTTGGTGCCCTCGAAGATCTGCGGCACCTTGGCCTCGCGCATGTACCGCTCCACCGGGAAGTCCCTGGTGTAGCCGGCCCCGCCGAGCACCTGGACCGCGTCGGTGGTCACCCGCATGGCCGCGTCCGTGGCCACCAGCTTGGCGATCGAGGCCTGGCGCCGGAACGGCAGCCCGCGATCGCGGCGCCGGGCCGCCTCCAGGTAGGTGGCCCGCGCCGACTCCACCGCCGCCGCCATGTCCGCCAGCAGGAACTCCAGCCCCTGGAACTCGATGATCGGCCGGCCGAACTGGCTGCGCCCGGCCGCGTAGCGGACCGCCTCGTCCAGCGCCGCCTGGGCCAGCCCGGTCGCGCAGGCCGCGATACCCAGCCGCCCCGAGTTCAGCGCGTCCAGCGCGATCCGCAGCCCGAGTCCCTCGTCGCCCATCCGCCGGCCCGCCGGGACTCGCGCGCCCTCCAGCCGCAACTGGGCCGTGGGTGAGCCGGTCAGCCCCATCTTGTGCTCCGGCGTCCCGGCAACCAGGCCCTCGGTGGCCGCGTCGGCCAGCAGGCAGGTGATGCCCCGGCCGCCGTCGTCGCTGGTCCGCACCATCAGCGTGTAGAAGTCCGCCTGGCCCGCGTGGGTGATCCACGCCTTGGTCCCGGTGACCACGTACTCGTCCCCGTCGCGCACCGCGCGGGTGGACAGCGCCGCGGCGTCCGAGCCCGCGTCCGGCTCCGACAGCGCGTAGCCGCCGAGCAGGTCACCCTCCAGCAGCGTCGGCAGCCACTCCTCGCGCTGCTCGTCGGTGCCGTAGTAGGCCAGCGGGAAGCAGGACAGCGTGTGCACCGACATCCCCACGGCCACCGTCATCCACGCCGTGGCGATCTCCTCCAGCACCTGGAGGTACACCTCGTAGCTCACCCCGCTGCCGCCCCAGCGCTCCGGGTAGGGCAGCCCCAGCAGGCCGCTCTTGCCCAGCAGCCGGAACTTCTCGCGCGGGAACCGGCTCTCGGCCTCGTACTCGCTGGCCACCGGCGCGAGTTCGGCCGCGGCGATCTCCCGGGTGAGCCCCACGAGCTGCTCAGCATCGGCAGTGGGCAGCATCCGCTCGGCGGGCATCTTTCCTCCACAAACAGCAGCTTGTTCGGGCGATGTTCTTTACGGTATCGCGCGGTGGTCCGCCGGCGGTCAGGCGAGCAGTGCCGCGACTCGGTCGGCGTCGCGCTGACTCACCGGGACCTGCATCACCATGACCAGCCCGGCCTGCTGGCCGCCAGCGGCCAGCCCGGCCTGCTGGCCGCCTGCGGCCAGCGCGGCACAGACGCCATCGCGCAGGTGCGGGCTTGGCGCGACCTTGAGCAGCTCACCCCATGGCGGCTGGGCGCCGTGGCTAGCCAGAAAGATCTGGAATCTCTTCGTTGACGTGTTCGTCTGAGGGGTCAGAATGTCAGAGGCAGTCGATAGCCTGATCGAAGACGACGAACCGCGACGGGCAGGAGGTGATCCAGGTGCCAGCACCCGCCAGTACCGATCACGACTCCCGCCGCGAGGGGCTGGCCTGGTCGCATGAGCTGGACCTGGCGCCAGCTGCTGGCCGCGGTCGGCGCCACCCAGCTCGGCGGGCCCGAGCGACGAGGACGCCGCCGCCGAGGAAGCCGCCGCGATGTCGAGCAGCAGCCGATGCGGGGACCCTGCCGCGGGACCTGACCGGGGTCGTCGCCGATCAGCTGCCGCCTGGCCCGGCGCTGGCCGCGTGCCTGTCCGGCACCGACCCGGCGGCGCTGTCGGAATGGGACCTGCCCGGTGTCGCCTCGGCGTTCCGCCGCCTGGCCGCGTGGGCGCAGGCCGGGGAGCTCGCCGCGGTCGCTGAGATGGCCTCCCGCACCGCCGCCCGCGACGACCACGTCCGCGTCGACGCCGACGGCCGCCCCGACCAGGTCACGCCCGCCGCCGCGTCGACCGTGGGCCTGGAACTGGTCATGTCCCACCCCGCCGCGATGGCCTGGACCGGCCTCGGCGTGACGCTGCGGTGGCGGCTCGCCGCCACCCTCGCCGCGCTGTCCGCCGGGACGATTGACTTGTACCGAGCGCAAGCTGATCGCGGAGGCGACCGGCCCCCTGGATGATGACACCGCCCGCGCCGTGGAGTCCGCGGTGCTGCCCAAGGCGGGGGGCAGACCAGCGGGCAGCTGCGCGTCGCGCTGCGCCGCGCCGTGATCGCCGCCGACCCCGAGGGCGCCGAGCAGCGCCGCAAGGATGCCCAGCGGCACGCGAAAGTTAGCCTGTACCCCGACCCGGACGCCGATACCGCGACGCTGGCCGGCGACCCGCCTGCCGGCGGTGCAGGCCGCGGCGGGGATGGCCCGGCTGACCGCGATCGCGCGGGCGATGAAGTCGGCCGGGATGGGCGGCGGCCTGGACTACCTGCGCGCGGTCGCGCTGATCGGCCTGATCCTCGGCACCCTGCCGCTGGTCCCGCCGCCCGCCGGCGACCCCGGCCCCAGCCGGCCCCACCGACCCTGACCCCGGCGAGCCCGGTCCCGGCGGCCCTGACCCCGGCGAGCCCGGTCGCCGGCGGCCCGTGACCCCGGCGACCGGCCCCGGCTCGCTCGGCGATCCTGGCCACGGAGGGCCCGACGCCGACGACGGCCCGGCCCGCGCAACCCTGGCGACGGCGACCCGAGCACCGGCGGCCCCGCCAGCTCTGGTCCCAGCGGCCCTGGCTCCGGCGGTCCTGGCCCGGGCGGCTCAGGCGACCCCGACCCCGCCGGCGGCGATGACGGGGCCGCAGGCGACCGCCGCGACCCCCGGCCGGACGTGCCGGTGCCGCCCGACCCGGACCCGTCGGACACCGCCCCGCCCGACGATCGCCTGGGCGACTACAGCGACTCCGGGTACGGAGACGACGGGTACGGAGACGACGAAGACGAGGACGATGGCCCGTTCGCCGCCGACCCGCCCTCCGCCTGGCCGCCGATACCCGGCACCGCCGCCCAGATCCCCCCGTTCCTCGGCCAGCCACCACCCAGCCACCCGCCCCCCGCCAGCCACTCACCCCCCGCCAGCCATCCGCCACCCAGCCGCCCGTCACCTCGCGGCCAACCCGGCCGATCACCATCGGACTCGCCGCCCCGCCGGCCCGGCCGGCCACCGCCAGGCCTGCTGGAGCTGGTGATCTCCTGGCGGGCCCTGAACGGCGACCCCGCCGGGCCCGCCACCTTGAGCCGGATCGGCCCGATCACCGGCGGGCAGGCCCGGCTGCTCGCCCTCACCGCCGCCGCCGACCCGCACGCCCGCTGGCAGGTCATCCTCACCAACCCCGACGGACACGCCATCGCCACCGAGACCATCCGCCGCCGCCACCGCCCGGGCCGCGCCGGCCGCTCGGCCGGGGTCACCGGCCAGGTCACCGTCACCATCCCCGCCGCCACCCTGGACCAGCTCGCCCACGCCCGGCCCGGCGACCCCGCACCCGCCCAGCCGGACGACCCGCACCAGGACCAGCACCACCGCCAGCGCGACCAGCGCGCACCGGGGGGCAGCGCGACCGGGAGTGGCAGCGCGACCGGGATCCGGGCCGCGGTAATCCGCGCCGCCCACCGCGCCTACGCCCGCGCCCAGCGCCAGGCCGCCGCCGACGCCGCCGCCCCCGGCGGCTGCGCCCACACCACCGCCACCCAGGCCTACCGGCCCACCACCAAGATCCGCGACTACGTCGTCGCGCGGGACCAGACCTGCCGCAACCCCCGCTGCCGCCAGCCCGCCCGCCACGCCGACCTCGACCACACCACCCCGTGGCACCAAGGCGGACTCACCTGCGAATGCAACCTGGGCGGATTCTGCAGAACGCACCACCAGGTCAAGCAGGAACCGGGCTGGACCGTCACCCAGCCCCGACCCGGCGTTTTCGCGATCACCACGCCCGCCGGCCGCACCTACACCATCGGGCCCGACACCTACCCCACCTGAGCCGCCAGGCAGGCGTCTGGCACTACGCAGTCCGGACCGGATTCTCGCTCCGCGGGGCCGCCAGGGTGGACGCGGCGGGTCACCGGCCAGCGCTCAGCCGGGTGGTCATCGCGAAGTCCCGCCATCTCGCCCGCGGTCCTCCGGTGTCCCGGCGGCCGGCGTCAGCATGACGATCCGGCCGGGCTCCCAGTCCTACAGCGCGGGCGCTCAGCGTTCGCGGGCAAGTGATTATGCGTTGCCTGACGCGCCGCTGACGGTAATCGTGACGTCAAGCGTGCGAGAGTCGACCGTCAGCTGGAAGCCTGCGCTGCTCGCGATCGCGCCGGGCGGCTCCGGGACGGTGGCGCCGCCGCGTCCCGGATAAGACAGCGAGACACCGGTCAGGTCGCAGGCCGCGTGCGGGACCGTGACGGGCACCTGGCGCACCGTGACGTGCGCACCAGGATGCCCGCAGGCCGCCCGGAACTCCAGCGGCACGGCCGTCATGTCCCGGCGGATCTCCTCGCCGCGGCCCCGCCCGCCCAGTACCCGCCCCTGGTCTTCCAGGCGCCCGCAGGCATCCGCATAGCGCTCCGGGAGCCAGGCGAGCTGACGAAGGACCTCCGCCCGGCCCGCTGCACTGCCATCAGCTGGCAGCAGTTCCAGCAGCACCCGCTCGTCCTCATCATCAGGCTGCCCCGGTCCCATGCCGGAAATCTACCCGGACTAGCGCACCCCCGCGCAGGGGCCACCGCGGCCCGGCCTCAGTGCTGGATCAGGCCGCCGACCGGGACCGCAGCGACGTGACCCGTCGCCGGGAGAGTCTGCGCGAGGGACAGGCCGATGTCGACCAGCGATGACCGGCGCAGCTGAGCGACCTCGGAGATCAGTGTCCAGACCGGGTCGGCGGTCTCGCCGTCCGGCTCAGGCCGGAGCCGGCCGCCAGTGATACCGACCCGGTAGAAGATGCCCACATTCTGATGCGGGACCGGACCAGGCGAACGGCGCTCAGCGGCCGGGATCACCCGCGAGTCCACGCCCAGCAGCCGGTCAACCATCACGTCGTAGCCAGTCTCCTCGGCCACCTCCCGGATCACCGCGTCGAACGGATCCTCCCCGTGCTCGACCCGGCCGCCCGGAAGAGTCCAGCTACTCTCGCCCGCCGGTGACACGCAGCGGACCAGCAGCACCCGCCAGTCCTCGACGCACACGGCATACGCCGCCAACCGGAAACTCATCCCGCGCCGCAGTTAGGGGCGGCGGGCGACCGCGCAGTAGACGACCCGCGACCCGTCGCTGTCGGCCGAAGCCGGGTCCTCGGCGCCCCACAGCCCGACGTGGGTGATCGCCGATTCGGCGCCGTCGTAGGGCGGGATCAGCTCCAGGCCGTCGAAGAACCGCTCGACCTCGGCCCTGGTGCGCGGATATAGCCGCTCAGCGGCGCTGGCGTACAGAGCCAGCCCGGCCTGGACCATGCGCGGCGGGAGCTGGTCCATGGTGGAGTGCGACAGCGCGAGGTAGCTGCCCGGCGCCAGCTCCTCCATGTAGCGGCGCACCAGTCCCCAGGGGTCGCCGTCGTCGGCGACGAAGTGCACGACTGAGGTCATGAGCAGCCCGACGGGCTCGGCCAGGTCGAGGTGCCGGAGCAGCACGGGGTCGCTGAACAGGCCGTCGGGATCGCGCAGGTCGCCGGCCACGAACTCGGTGGACCCGTCGTCGGCCAGCAGGTCCCTGGCGTGCGCGGCCACCATCGGGTCGTTGTCCACGTAGACCACCCGGGCGCCGGGTGCGGCCTTCTGGACCACCTCGTGGGTGTTGCCGGTGGTGGGCAGTCCGGATCCGATGTCGAGGAACTGGCGGATGCCGCGCTCGGACATCCACACGGCGGCCCGCTGATGGAAGCCGCGGTTGGCCCACGCGGCGTCGGACAGCTCGGGCATGACGGCCCGCACGCGCTCGGCGGCGTCGCGGTCGGCCTGGAAGTTGTTCACCCCGCCCAGGTAGTAGTCGTACAGCCGCGCCGGGCTCGGCGTCGAGGGGTCTACCCCGGGGGGAACCCGCTCGGCCTCGGTCATGCTCGCCTCCATCGGATCGTCTGGGCCAAGCCTGGCACGGTTCGTCCCGGCCGCGAAATTGGCGGTGAAATGGCTGGTCAGTGCCAATCCGGGGCATTTACCGGCCGAAAGATCCGGCGGGCCCGGCCGGATCGTCCGGCGGGTGCTCGGGGTCCACGGCGGATCGCGCGCGGGCGGGGGTCTGCTCGAAGACGTAGTAGACGGCCACCAGCCCGCTGATGGCCAGGGAGGCGGGGGCGCTGACGAACGCGATGCCGATGCCGACGATGTAGCCGAGGTTGCCGATGCTGAACCGGATGGCGGCCCGGCGGGCCTGGGCCGGGGTGAGCGCGACCTTGAGGTGCTCGTGGCGGATGGCCCACCAGAACAGCACGGCGAAGCTGATCGACATGCCCTCGAACACGACCTGGTAGATGACGGCGGCCAGCGCCGCGTCGCGGCTGGGCGCGCGCAGGTAGGCGGCGATGGTGGAGGTGGCGAACGGGATGGAGACCACGAAGAACAGCAGCAGGAGGTTGACGAACAGCAGGGTCCGGTCGATCTCGGAGAAGTTCCTGAACAGTGCGTGGTGGTTGACCCAGATGATGCCGATGGCGACGAAGCTGACGCCGTAGGCGGCGAAGGCCGGCCAGTGATGGCCCAGCTTCTCGGCCAGCGACGGGCCGCCCGGCCCGCTGATGGCCAGGTCCAGGGCCAGCAGGGTTATGGCCACGGCGAAGACGCCGTCGCTGAAGGCCTCGAGCCTGCCGCTGTCCACTAGGGCCGGAGTCCGGTGTCGGTCCAGCGCTGGAAGACCTCGATCCGGGCGGCGGACCAGGCGCCGTCGCAGGGCATGGAGCCATCTTGCAGCCGCCGCCCGATATCGGCGGCATGGGCCCGGACGTCGTCGTATGACCACAGGTCGAGGGCGAAGCTCATGGACTGCCGGTCGCTGGCCCGGAACAGGGGCTTGATGTGCGCCTCGAATCCCACCTGCTCCGCCGGCCCGGGCAGCGCGTCGTCGGCCGGCCCGGTGTCCGTGGTGTCGGCTTGCGGCGCGGGCGGGCCGGCCGGGCCCCAGTCCCAGCGCGGCACAGCCACGGTCGCGGCAGCGTCGGCGTCGGCAGCGTCGACGGCCAGCGCGGAGCGCGACAGCCATTCCAGGCACGACGACAGCGCGGCGCGGAAGCCGGGGTCGGCGGGCAGCCTGGCCTGGTCGGCGGCGGTGCCGGCCAGCGCTACCCAGCGGGCCCGCTGGTCCTCGCCGAACTCCCCGGCGTCCAGGCCGAGCACGGCCCGCGGCCCGCTGTCGGCCGCGGCGGGGTCCGGCCCGCCGAGGGCTCCGCCCAGCCAGTCGGCCAGCCGCTGGGGCTGGCCGGGCCGCGTCTGGGCGAACGGTGCGGCGAGCAGCGGATCGGCGGGCACGTGCTTCTCGTACAGCAGCCGGCTCATCCGGGTCAGTGCGGGCGCGCCGCCGGCCCACTGGTACAGGGTGGGCGAGTTCGGCGGCACGGGGTCGCGGAAGCCGACGTACCAGTGCATGCCGCTGCAGAAGGGCTTGTTGCGCGACTGCCCGCAGCGGCACAGGGCGTAGTGCTCGCGCGAGGCCCCGCCGCCCTGCGGCTCCGGCTCGCCGGCCGGGCCGGCCAGGGTGAGCTGGCCGGTGATCCGGTACGGGCCATCCCTGGTCACCTCGATGGCGGGCGGCCTGGTGCCGTCCCAGTCGACCTGGCCCCGGGCCTCGACATCGTCGATGGCGTAGCTCAGCGCCCCGGACGGGCAGTCCCGCACGGCGCGGATGATCTCGTCCAGGCGGCCGCCGCTGGGGGCCACGAACGGCTCGGCGTCGGTGCGGAACACGGTGGCCAGCCGGTCGGTGCACAGGCCGGAGTGCTGGCAGACGCCCCGGTTGTCGAAGATGGTGGCCTGCTGGCCGGGATAGGCGTCGCGGTGGTCCGGGACCCGCTTGGGGTCCTTGGCGTCGGTGAACCCGATCCGGGCATGGCTGCCGTCGCACAGCGGCTTGAGCGCGGACTGGCCGCAGCGGCACAGCGCCAGCTGCGGCGCGGGCCGGGTCTGCGCGCCGAGGTGATCCGTCAGCCGGGGCACGCTGGTGACCAGGTACGGCCCGTTGCGGGCGATCCGCAGTTCGGGCGGCAGCGCGGCCTGGAGCTGCCACAGCTCGTCCAGCTGGGCCTTTGCGTCGGCGGGCGAGGCGGCGAGGCGGCCGGCCAGGTCCTGGAGCGCGGCGACGGCCTCGGCCAGGCCGGGCGGGCAGTCGGCGGCCAGCCGGGCGCGCAGCGCGGTCGCGGTCCTGGCCGCGGCCCAGACGCTGTCGGCCTCCCCGGGCGGATCCGCCGCGGGCCCGGCGTTCAGCTCGCCGGCCAGGGGCCGCAGCACGCTGTCCACCAGCCGGGGCACGAGCAGCGCCTGCTGGCCGGGCGGATAGCGGTCGGCGGCCAGGACGATCGCGTAGACCGCGCCGAACAGGTCGGCCAGCTCGCCCTGGCCGCCGGCCTGGTGGGCCAGCTCACGGGCCTGGCCGCGCAGCTCGTCGAGCTGCCCGGCGGCCAGCGGGTCGGGCGCGGTGGCCAGGCGGGCGTGCACGCTGCCCGCGGGCAGCTCGGCGGCCAGCGTGCGGGACATCTCCCGCAGCGCGCCCAGCACCGGCGCCAGTCGCTCGGCGACCGCCCGGTCGTGGTCGTCCTGGAGCTGGAAGCACAGTCCGGCGGCCTCGTCCAGCCGCTCGGCGAGCAGGGCCCAGGCCGCCGCGCGGTGCGGCATCAGGTAGTCGTCCTCGTAGAACAGCTCGAAGCTGGGGCCGGCGGTCCGGCCGGGGTAGCCGGGGCCCGCGGGCAGCGTGGTGATCAGGTCGCCGAGCGGCCGCAGCACCTGGCTCATCAGCGCGATGGTCACGTCGGCCAGCGTCTGGAGCTGGGCGTCGGTCTCCTCGGTGTGGGCGAAAAACCGCTCCAGGGTCTGGAGCAGGATCTCGTAGCCGACGTTGAACAGGTCGGCCACCCGCGCGGTCAGCGGGTCGGTGATGAGCCGTACCTCGGTGTCCCGCTCGTGCGGCCGGACGTTGGCCGCGACCACCGGGCGCACCGGGTCGAAGTCGGGCTGGGCCGCGAGCATCTGCTGGTACTCGTCGAGGATCGCCACGAACTGGCCGAAGTGGGCGTCGCGCCAGTGCCCGCGCGGGCCCTCGCCCTGCTCCAGGATCTCGTCGATGGCGCGCTGCGCGCTGGCCAGGTCGGTGACGGGAATCAGCTCGGGCCAGCCAAAGTGCCCGGTGGTGGCCTGGGCCCGCGGCGGCCCGACGAACAGCCAGTCCTCGCCGTGCCGTTCGGCCAGGTGGGCCAGGCCCGCCTCGATGGACCGGTACAGGTGCCCGACGGTGGCGAAGTCCTGCGCGCGCGGCACGATGTCCCGCTCGCTGAGGTGGGGCTGGGCCCGGCCGACGGCGGCCAGCCCGGCCGCGTCGGCCAGGTCCATGCCCTCGGGCCGCTCCAGGAACATGAAGTGCTGCAGCGCCTGCTCGCCGAACGGCAGCAGGGCCAGCTGCACGCCGGCCGGGTAGTAGTTGGCGGGCTGGGGCAGGTTGGGCCGGGTCAGGTGGGGCGCGGCGCCGATGGCCGACAGCAGGTTGTGCACCAGGGCCAGGTGCAGCATCTCCTGGGTGGCCACGTGCGCGATGCGCGACCGCCAGCGCTGGACCACGGCCAGCTGGTCGTCGGTCAGCCCTTCGCCGGCGCCCTTGAGGCTGAACGCGGCGTACAGGTACTGGCACATGATGCCGTGCTCGAGCTCGGCCGCCTCGCACAGCATGTAGATCAGGGCCTCGCGGTGCTCGATGACGAACGGGGCCTCGGGTGAGGCGGTGCCGCCCCTGGTCTCGATCAGCTGGGCCAGCCGTCCCTGTCCGGCCGGCGGCTGGCCGTTCGCGCCGGTGTCGTCTGCCATGATTACATTCTTACACCCGCTAGGCAGCTAGCGGCCGACTAGGCCGTGGTCGTAGGCGAAGATGACCGCGGCGGCCCGGTCGCGCAGGTTCAGCTTGGTGAACACGTGGTTGATGTGGGTCTTGACCGTGCCCTCCCCCACGACCAGCACCGTGGCGATCTCGGCGTTGGTGTGGCCCTGGCCGATCAGCCGCAGCACCTCCAGCTCGCGGCCGGTCAGCAGCCCGAGCCCGGGGGCGGCCGGCGAGCTGGCCGGAGCGTCCCGGTAGACGGCCAGCACCCGGCTGGTCACGGCGGGGTCCAGCCAGGCCCCGCCGTCGGCCACGATGCGCACCGCCCGGTGCAGTTCCTCGGCCGGGATGCCCTTGAGCACGAAGCCCGCGGCCCCGGCCCGCAGCATCCCGGCCAGCGCCTCGTCGTCGTCGAAGGTGGTCAGCGCGAGCACCGGGAGCTCGGGGTAGCTGGCCCGCAGCCGCCGGGTGGCCGCGACGCCGTCGAGCAGCGGCATCCGCACGTCCATCAGCACGATGTCCGGCTCGCAGGCGGCCACCGCGGCCGGGACCTCGGCGCCGTCGGCGCACTCCCCGGCGATCTCGAAGCCGAACTGCGGGCGCAGGATGCCGCGCAGCCCGGCCCGGACCAGGTCCTGGTCGTCAACGAGCAGCAGCCGGATCATGCCCGCTCCGCCCGCGCGTGACGGGGCAAGGCGGCGTGGACCAGCCAGCCGCTCCCGCCCGGTCCGGCCGTGCAGGTGCCGCCCACGGCCTGGGCCCGTTCTCGCATGCTGACCAGCCCCAGGCCCGCGCCCGAGTCCTGGCCGGGCGGCCCGGCGCTGTCCACCGCAACCTCGACCTGTCCGCGCGTCACGGCCACGCGGACCGTCACCGGGCGGCCGGGCGCGTGCCGGGCGGCGTTGGTCAGCGCCTCCTGCACGATCCGGTACACCGCCGAGCCAGTGGTCGCGGGCAGCGCCGCGGTGTCCCCGTCGATGGTCAGGCCGATGTCGGCCCCGGTCTCGCGGAGCTGGGCCACCAGCCGCGCGACCTGGCCCAGTCCCGGCACCGGCGGGGCGATGCCATCCGGCCGGCCCCGTCACCGGCGGCCGGGCGCAGCAGCCCGATCGTGGCCCGGACCTCGGCCAGGCTCTCCCGGCCCAGCCGCTCGGCCTCGGCCAGCGCCCGCGCCGCGTCGGCCGGGTCGTGCTCCACCGCCAGCCGCGCGCTCGTCACGTGCAGCAGCGACACGGTCAGGCTGTGCGCGATGACGTCGTGCAGCTCCCTGGCGATGCGGTTGCGCTCCTCGGCGCGGGATCGCTCGGCCAGCCCGGCCTGGGCCGCCCGCAGCTGCTCCACCAGCACGAGCTGGCGCTGGATCAGCGCCGCGCCGAACAGGCCCACGGTCACCCCGGCCGTCCAGGGCGCCCAGCCGGGGTCGCGGTCGACCCACAGGTACTCGGCGCCGAACAGCAGCAGGCTGGCCGCCCAGTAGACGATCCCGGCCGCGATTCCCCCGGCCAGCGCGGACCAGGCGGCCAGCACCACGGCCGAGATCCAGACCACGTCGCGCGAGTCGCCGGTGCCGATCAGCACCAGGCCCGCCGTGGCCACGGCGGCCAGCGGCAGGGTGAACCGGGTCCGGAGCAGGAACAGCGGCGCCGCGGCGGCCAGCGCGATCACCGCGCCGGCCAGGGCTCGCGCGGGGTTCGCCGCGACCTGAGTCACCAGTCCGGCGAGCAGCGGCACCGCGAACGCCGCCAGCCCGATCCAGCCGGCCGTCCGGCTCAGGCGGGGCGGCAAGGCGAACACCGCGCCGATGTTACGCCGCAGTCCGCGTTCGCCCATGCTTACATGCTGGCCCTCGGGACGGCGGACCGCATCAAGCCACGGCTAGACCCGGGTCTCCACCCGCGGCTAGAGGCCCGATGGCCGGCGACGGCTAGGCCGGCGCCCGCGAGATCTTGACCATGTTGCCGGAGGGATCGCGGAACGCGCAGTCGCGCGGCCCCCAGGGCTGGTCCATGGGCTCCTGCAGCACCTCGGCGCCGCAGGCCCGTACCTTCTCGAACACCCCGTCGAGGTCGTCGACCTGGAAGATGACCATCGGCAGGACGCCCTTGGTCAGCAGTTCCTGGAGGGTGTCCCCGTCGGCCTGGGACCGGCCGGCGTGCGGCTCCGAGATCACGATCTCAGCGCCCGACCTGTCCGGGCTGCCGAGGGTGACCCAGCGGAACGCTCCCGAGGCGACGTCGTTGCGCACCTCAAGGCCGAGCGCGTCGCGGTAGAAGCCGAGCGACTCGTCCACGTCGTTGACGGTGACGTGGCAGTACTGGAGTGCGATGCTCATGTGACCAACGCTAGGCGGTGACTCCCCTGTCCCGCTTCTTGATTCCTGCTCGGCACTGTCTTGGTCGGCACTGTCTTGGTCGGCGCTGTCTTGGTCGGCGGGTTCCGGACCGGCCGGGTCTGCGCCATGGCCAGACACGGGGGCATCGCGGTCACGGCGTCGTGCTCCCGGCTGCGGTACGCGCTCGGCGTCTCCCCGACGAGCTCGGTGAAGCGCGAGCTGAACGAGCCGAGTGAGGTACAGCCGACCGTCATGCAGGCATCGGTCACGCTCATGCCGCCGCGCAGCAGCGCCATCGCGCGCTCGATCCGGCGGGTCATGAGGTAGCTGTACGGCGTCTCGCCGTAGGCCGCCCGGAACTGCCGCGAGAAGTGGGCCGGCGACATCAAGGCGTGCCGGGCCATGGTCGGCACATCGAGCGGGCGAGCGTACTCCCGGTCCATGAGATCCCGCGCCCGGCGCAGGTGCGCGAGGTTGGCGAGGTCTTGCGGGTTCATGACTCGACGCTATCACCGCCCTGCGACATGCCCCTGCTTGCCAGAAGCGGAGCGGGCAGGCTAAAGAAGATCCGTGACGACTGCCATCTTGCTGGACTGCGATCCCGGGATCGATGACACCGTGGCCCTGCTGTACCTGGCCCGGCTGGCGGCGACGGGGGCGGCCGAGCTGGCCGCCGTGGGCACCGTGCACGGGAACGTGGCCCCGGATGTGGGGGCCCGGAACGCGCTGCGGGTGCTGGAATGCGCCGGCCTGGACGGGGTCCCGGTGGCGGTGGGCGCGGCCCGGCCGATGGCCCAGCCGGTGGGGTACGCGTTCGGGATACACGGCGACGACGGCCTGGGCAACAGCGGGCTGCCGGAGCCGCGCGGGCAGGTAGCCGGCGTGTCGGCGCCCGAGCAGATCCTGCGGCTCGGCCGGGAGCGGCCGGGCGAGCTGACGCTGCTGGCGGTCGGGCCGCTGACCAACCTCGCCATCGCCCTGCTGCTCGACCCGGAGCTGCCAGCCCGGTTCCGCGGGGTGGTCATCATGGGCGGCGCGCTGGACCATCCGGGCAACATCACCAGCCACGCCGAGGCCAACATCTGGCACGACCCGGAGGCGGCGGAGCTGGTGCTCAGCGCGCCGTGGCCGGTCACGCTGGTGCCGCTGGACGCGACGCACCCGGCGGCGGTGGACGGCGCCTGGCTGGACCGGCTGGCGGCGGGCGACAGCGACACGGCCCGGCTGGCCAGCCGGGTGCTGAACTACTACGCGCAGGTGTACCAGCCGATCCTGGGCTACCGCGGCGCGGTGATCCACGACGCGCTGGCCGCCATGCTGGCCGTGGACCCGGCGCTGGGCGAGTACACGCAGCGGCCGGTGCACGTGGAGCTGCGCGGCGACCGGCTGCGCGGCGCGACGGTCTGGGACCGGCGGCGGTCCCCGGACGAGGACCCAAGACCGAAGGTCAAGGTAGCCACGGCCGCGGACGTGGCGGCGTTCCTGGACAGGCTCATCGACAGCCTGCTCTAGCGTATTCCAAGCCTTTGCTTGACATGTGACTGAAGCGCCGCCTACATTCCAAGCATGTCCTTGGAATCAGCCGGGTCCCCCGAATCAGACGGCACGGACCAGCCGCGCGGCCAGCGGCGGCGGCTGCTGGACGACCCGCGCAGCATGCGCGCGCTGGCCCACCCGCTGCGCCTGGAGCTGCAGTCGATCGTGGGCCGGGCGGGACGCATCACCACCGCCGACGCGGCCAGGGAGCTGGGCATCAGCCACGGGCTGGCCTCGCATCACCTGCACCAGCTGGCCAAGTACGGGTTCGTGGAGCAGGTCGGCGGCGCGGACAACCGGGAGCGGCCGTGGCGGCTGGTGTCCACCTCGATCAGCCTGGAGGGGCTGGACGCGAAGCCGGGCGGCGCGGCCGCGGTGGCGGTCTACGAGCACGTCGCGGCGGAGCGCGCGCTGGAGGGCTTCCTGGACTGGCAGGAGCGGCGGGCGAGCTGGTCCGCGGGCTGGCGGGAGCACTCGGGGCTGGGCCGCTCCACGATCTACCTGACCGAGGACGAGCTGGCCGGGCTGGTCAGCGCGATGGACCACCTGCTGGAGAAGTACGTTGAGGAACGGCCGCTGGACGACCTGGAGTCGAGGCCCGCGGGCTCGGTGCCGGTGGACTTCAGCCTGTTCGTGGTGCCGCGCGCCCCGACCGCGAGCGAGCGGTGATCGCGTCCGGCGCGCGCTGGGCCAGCCCGGCCTGCGGCTGCTGCTCGGCGCCGGGGTGATCTCGGTGACCGGCGACTGGATCCTGCGGGTGGGCCTGGCCTACTACATCTACGTGCTCACCGGCTCGACGCTGGCGTCGGCGGTGATGCTGCTGGCCTCGTTCGTCCCGCAGATCGCGCTCAGCTCGCTGGCGGGCGTGTTCGTCGACCGGTGGGACAGCAAGCGCACCATGATCGTCACCAACCTGCTGCTGGCGGCGGGCCTGCTCCCCCTGCTCGCGGTGCACCGGGCCAGCCAGGTCTGGATCATCTACCTGGTCGTCGCTGCTGAGAGCTGCGTGCAGCAGTTCTTCACCCCGGCCCAGCAGTCGGTCATCCCGGTGCTGGTGGCCGACGACCACCTGGTCACGGCCAACGCGCTCAGCGGGCAGGTCGGCGACGTGTCGCGGCTGGCGGGCTCGGCGGCGGGCGGCCTGCTGGCCGCGGCGGGCGGCATCACCGCGCTGACGGTCACCGACGTGGCCAGCTTCCTGCTGGCGGCGGTGCTCCTCGCGCGGCTCCCGCTGGCCCCGCGGCACGCCGTCGCGGCCCGGCTCATGCGGCTGAGCGGGCTGAGCGGGCTGCGCGCCGAGTGGGCCGACGGGCTGCGGGTGGCCGCAGGACAGCGGGTGCTGCGGGTGGTGCTGGTCTTCCTGGCCGTCACCTGCGTCGGCGAGGGCATCATGGGCACGCTGTTCGCGCCGTTCGTGCGGTCGGTGCTGCACGGCAGCGGGCCGGACTACGGCTTCATCATGTCGGCCCAGGCGGTGGGCGGCATCGCCGGCGGCCTGATCGCCGCGGCCCTGGGCAGCCGGGCCCGCCCGGCGCTGCTGTTCGGCTGGGGAGCGGTGGCGTTCGGCGCGGTGGACCTGGTCCTGTTCCTGTACCCGCTGGGCTACGTGGCCGTCTGGCCGGCCGTGGTCTGCATGGTCGCGGTCGGGGTGCCCGGCGCGCTGACGCTGGCGGGCGGTTTCACGCTGCTCCAGCGGGCCACCGCCGACAGCCACCGCGGCCGGGTGTTCGGCGCGCTGGGCGCGGTCGAGGGGGCGGCTACGGTCGCGGGAACAATAACGGCCGGGTTCGCAGGCCAGTCAGTTGGCATCATCCCGGTGCTGGCTGCCCAGGGGGCCGGCTACCTGATCGCGGGGGTGGCGGTCGTCCTTATCCTGCGGCCGGGTACCGGCGAGCCCGCCGTTCCCGCCACGATCAGCCCGGGGATGTCCCGCGCTGGCTGAGCAGCCCCAGCAGCCGTTCCAGCTCGGCGGCGCCCGCGTCCAGGTGCGCGGTGAGCTGGGCCCGGGCCCGGGTCCGGGGGCCGCGCAGCGCGTCCAGCAGCTGGCGGTGATCATCGGAGGTGCGGCCGAGCTCGCGGCTGGACCGCTCGGCCAGCGACAGCGCGAATCGCTGCTCCTGCTGGAGCTGCCGGTGGAATCGCTGCAGCCGGGGGCTGCCGGTGGCGGCGACCAAAGTGGCGTGGAAGAGCCGGTCACCGTCGAGCACCGCGGCGGCGTCGCGGTGCTCCACGGCATGCTCGATCTGCTCGACCAGGTCAGCCAGCCGGGCGTAGCTGGCCGGGTCCCGGTGCCCGGTCAGGGCGTCCGCCGCGGCCAGCTCGACGGCGGCGCGGGCGGCGTAGATGTCCGCGGCATCCGGCCCGGTGATATCGGCCACCATGATCCCGCGGTTCATCTGGTGGCGCACCAGGCCTTCGCTGGCCAGGAGCCGAGCCGCCTCGCGGATGGTGCTGCGGGAGACACCGAGCTCAGCGGCCAGGGCGGCCTCGCGCAGCGGGGTGCCGGGCCGCAGCCGGCCAGACAAGATGGCCTGCCGGACGGCGTCGGCGGCCTGCTCAGTGGTGCTCTGCCGCTGAATGCTGGCGCCCAGGCCGGCGATCGGGCTGGCGGTCCGGCCGGCGGTCGGGCCGGACCCGGTCACCAGTCTCCCAGCGGGACGTCCCGGCCGACGCCGTGCTCGCCGGCCAGCCGGGCGGTCAGGGCGGCCACCGCGGCGTCCTGGATGCCCAGGCCGGTCAGGTCGGCCACGGTCAGCTCATCCTCGGCGGTGCGGCCGGCCAGCCGCCCCGACGCCACGGCCGTCAGCTCGCCATGCACCGAGCTCACCTCGAAGATCCCGGCCGCCAGCGCGTGGTGCAGCTCGCCGGAGTCCGCGGCGCCCTCGATGCTGTCCGGCACGTACTTCCCCGCGGCAGCCAGGATCCGCGGGTCAAGCTCCTGCTTGTGCGGCATGTCGGCGCCGACCGCGGTCACGTGCGCGCCGCGGCCCAGCCAGCCAGCTTGTAGCACGGGCGTCGTGCTGCTGGTCGTGGTGATGACCACCTCGGCGCCCTCGACCGCCTCGCGGGCGCTGGCGGCCAGCGAGACCGTCACCCCGGCCGCGGCCATGTCCTGCTGGTACTGCTCAGCGGCGGGGCGGCGGCGGCCCCAGACCGTGACCCGCTCGATGGGGCGCACCTCCAGCAGCGCCTGCAACTGGTAGCGGGCCTGACCGCCGGTGCCGATCACCGCCGCCGACCGCGCGCCGGCCCGGGCCAGCAGGTCCGCGGCGACGGCCCCGGCCGCGGCCGTCCGCAGGTCGGTGAGCAGCCCGCCATCGGCGATCAGCACCTGCAGCCGGCCCGTGGTGATGTCATGGACCATCGTCATCCCGCCGCTGACCGGCAGGCCGAGGGCGGCGTTGCGGTAGAAGCCGGTCGCGGTCTTGACCGCGAACACCGGTGCGCCAGCCAGGTAGGCCCCCTTGACGTGCAGCTCGCCGCCGGCGTCGGGCAGGTACATCCCGAACGGCGGCGGCATCACCGCGCCGCCCTGGTCGGCCACGGCGAACGCCGCGCGCACCGCGGTGATCGCGTCCGCCATCGTGACCAGCCGCTGGACGTCAGCACGGTCCAGGACACGGACCATCCGAACCCTCCCTTGTAGCCTCGCCGGTTACCGACTAGATTGCCAGATTGTCCGGCAATCCGGCAATAGGGAGGTGGGTCCGTGCCCGATACGCGCGGGATGCGCCGCGAGGATTTCCCCGTCCTGGACCGGCTCACCTACCTCAACACCGCCTCGACGGGCCTGGTCCCGGCCTCGGTGGTGAGGCAGGCGCACGAGTTCGAGCTCGAGCTGGCCCTGGCCGGCACCACCGGCATGGACGAGGACACCGAGGTCGGCATCCTGGAGGACGCGCGCGAGGGCGCCGCGGCGCTGCTCGGCGCCGACCCGGACACGATCGCGATCGCGACCAGCTTCACCGAGGCCCTGAACCAGGTGGCCTGGTGGCTGCGCCCGGGCCGGGGCCAGAACGTGGTGTCCTCGGAGGTGGACTTCCCCAGCGTCACCTATCCCTGGCACCGCATCGCCGAGGACACCGGCTGCCAGGTTCGCCTGGTCGGCGTCCTGGACGACCCGGACGGCTTCGACGTGAGCAAGATCGCCGAAAGCGTCGACTCCGCCACCGCGGCGATCTGCATCAGCCACATCCAGTACCTCACCGGCCACCTGCTCGACCTGGCCGACCTCGCGGCACTGGCCCACGACAACGGGGCGATCCTGATCGTGGACGCGACCCAGTCGGCCGGCCAGGTCCCGATCGACGTCACGGCGTCCGGCGCGGACGTCCTCATCTCGGGCTCCTACAAGTGGCTCTGCAGCACCTTCGGCGCCGCGGTCTGCTACCTCAGCCCCGGCGTGCTGGAAAGGTTCCGGCCGCCGCTGGTCGGCTGGCGCAGCACCGAGCACCCGTACTCCCTCGACGCGCGGTGGCTCCCGCTGGCCGCCACGGCCCGGCGGATGGAGTACTCCACCATGTCCTACGCGGCCGCGATCGCGCTCGGCCGCGCCATCGGCTACATCCGCGACCTGTCCCTGGACGAGGTGGCCGCGCACAACGCGGAACTGGCCAGCCAGCTCGCCGACGGGCTGACCCAGCGCGGTGCGCGGCTGCTCACCCCGCGCGACCCGGCCCGCCGGGCCGGCACGGTCACCGCCCGCTTCCCCGGCCACGACGGCGAGGCCATCGCCGCCGCGCTCACCCGGGCCGGCGTGATCGTCTCCCCGCGCGTCGGCTCCACCCGCTTCTCCCTGCACTTCTACAACAGCAGCGACGACGTCGCCCGCGCCCTGACGACCCTGGACGATGTGCTGCGCTGACCGCCCGCTCCCCTGCCCG
>CAWGHW010000003.1:0-199695 GCA_963822485.1 uncultured Actinomycetota bacterium | reverse complement strand
CGGCTGAGAGAGAAGCAATGGCTCATACGTGTTGAGAGCCCAAAGTTTGAGGCACCCATTACCTTCGAGATCTATGAAGCACAAAAGCCGAGTGTGAACGAAATAGCGGAAAGACTACTTAGGAAGTACGGTAGAGCCGCAATCGCAGACGTGATGACGGCTCAAAATCTTACCCTACCGCTCGTTCAGCCGACTTCTGTACCATGGATTCCCGATAAGAACCACAAGCCGACGATGGAGCAAGTAGCGTGCCAAATTCGATTGCCGGTATTTACTAAGATAGGACCGGCCGACTTTTTGAAATTGAGAGAAGATGAGCGGCCCGCCTTCGAAGAATTTAGAAAAGGACTTCGGGATGAGATTAGGAGACAGCTCGAATCAAGGAAAACTGGCTCATCTCCTCGTACTATCGCGCGCGATGTCGAAGACGACTACATTCGCCCTGGGCTCGCAAAGATAGAACAGGCGCATAAAGGCAGCCGGAAAGCACTAGCGAAGAAGACTGCTCTAAGTCTGGCCATCGGATCATCAGTTGCGGCGATTGGAGCAATAGCCATCTGGAAGATGCCTATCGCCGGACCTGGTACCGCGCTCGGTTCCGCCTGTCCCGTTGGCGCCCATATTTAGTTCCTATATAGATGACTCGACTAAAAGCCTGCCCATGGATGAATTGTATTTCCTTTGGCGTTTGAAAAAACGTGGCAGCCATTGGCGTGACTCGCACTGACCCGGAGGAGCGCAGCCTGCTAGTCTTCTGCGAGTGAATTTACTACTCGCCAAATGTCGACACAGCCTTCGAGCGCCTGGTACGCCGTTTCGAGTTGGCGTTCAAGCTCATACTCGCTAAAGTCAGGCCTAGGCTCAATCGGCGGGCAAGATCGCTCCAGTCCGATTCAACACCAATCTGATCATTATCAGACAGTGCCACGATAACGGAGCTTCGCGTATCGTTGAACGAGACATACTCGAAGCCGATGCAGACCGTAGCGTGAACTAGCTTATTACGCTGAGTTATAACTCCGCGAATGAGCTCAATTTGTTCCCGAAGACCATCTATCAGATCGATTTGGCAAAGCTGATCTTCAAGATATTTTAGAACCGCCCCAGCACCTCGGCGCGAGCGGCTCTTATGCATCGCCAACGGCTTCCTTACGACCTTGTCAATATGATTCGATATATGCAGCAAGAGACTCTTCATCTCTGCTACTTGACCTACTATGATCCCGCGCAGCTCGTGGAGTCTACGTACTCCTCCGCAGCCTCAATTCCATCGTGGTCAACTTCGTCGGACCCCCAAATCAGGCCGTCTTCTGTCCAGAACAGTCTGCCAGTCGCGCACCGTCAATGGTGGCCAGTCGTCGTAAGCCATTTAGCTAACCCTTCGCTGTGACTTGTACTTATAGTTAAACGATCAGAAACACTTTACCAACCCAGCGGCTTTCTTAGATTCCAAGCAAGTCGTCCGCCTGAGCAATGTCTATGGGGCCCCCTAAGCGCTAGCAGCAAGCGTCGCAACCTAAAAGCCAATGCGCCTCCGGCGGGGGCGCTTGGGCTCCGGGATGGAGGGGCCTGATCATCCCGTCACCATCGACCCGGGCAAGCCGAGCAGACCTGGCCCCCGGGGTCAATGTCGTTCGTCCAGTGGGGCGCTCCACATTGACCCCGAGGCCAGGCCCGCTTCCCTCATCGGCGGGTTGACGGTGACGGGATGATCAGGCAGGCGGAGTTGCGGGCACGCGCCCCGACGAAGACCAACTCAGCCATGACCTCCTGCCCGACGGGGCCTATCACCTCCTGGCCCTAACCTCGCGCTTTCGTGCGGGTTGAGCGAGAGTCGCGTGTCAGATGACTGAAAGGTGCCTCTGACCAGCAAGGATATGTCTTGCGAAGGAACATATCTGAGGCTGTGACAGGAGCACCTTTCAGGTGAGCAAGACTACCGGGTTCTATCCCGGCATCCGTGTCGACGGCGCCGGGCGGGGCGTGGTCTCGCAGGCCGGCGGGACGCTGCTGACAGCGACGATCCGCGCATCGGGCCTGGACCGGGCGCTGTCGGCGGCGCTGGCGCTGGCGCAGCCGGCGGCGGTGCATGATCCGGCGAAGGTGCTGCTGGACCTGGCCGTCGCGCTCGGCGCTCGGCGGCGACTGCCTGGCCGACATCGCCGTGCTGCGGGCTGAGCCGGGAGTGTTCGGGCTGGTGGCCTCGGACCCGACGGTGTCGCGCACGATCGACGCCCTGGCCGCGGACGCCCCGGCCGCGCTGAAGGCGATCCGCGCCGCGCGGGCAGCGGCCCGCCGGCGGGCCTGGGAACTGGCCGGGCAGCACGCCCCGGACGCCGGGATCACGGCTGCGTCGCCGCTGGTCATCGATCTCGACGCGACCCTGGTCACCGCCCATTCCGACAAGGAGCTGGCCCGGCCGACATTCAAGCGCGGATACGGCCATCATCCGCTCTGGGCGTTCGCCGACCACGGCGCCGCGGGGACCGGCGAGCCGCTGGCGGTGATGCTGCGGGCCGGGAACGCCGGGTCGAGCACCGCCGCCGACCACGTCAGCGTGATCCGCGAGGCGCTGCGGCAGCTGCCGTTTCAGCGCCGGCACGTCCCGCAGGATCGGGCGAAGGTCCTGATCAGGATCGACGGCGCCGGCGCTACCCACGAGGTCGTGAACTACATCGCCGCGCGGCGGATGTCGTACTCCGTCGGGTTCGCCCTGCCCGACACACGCCCCGGAGCTGCTGAAGCTGATCCCGGACTCGGCGTGGAGTCCCGCCTACGACAGTGACGGGCAGGTCCGCGACGGCGCCTGGTGCGGAGCTGACCGGCCTGCTGGACCTGGCCCAGGAACAGATGGCCCGAGGGGATGCGGGTCATCGCCCGCAAGGAACGGCCCATCCCGGAGCGCAGCTGCGGATCACCGACGTCGACGGCCACCGCGTCACCGCGTTCGCCACGAACACCCGCGCCGGGCGGCCCGGGCACCCAGCTGCCCGACCTGGAGCTGCGCCACCGCAGGCGCGCCCGCTGCGAGGACCGGATCCGCGCGCCAAGGACACCGGCCTGGCCAACCTCCCGCTGCACGACTTCGCCCAGAACCAGATCTGGTGCGCCATCGTCGCCCTGGCCTGCGAGATCACCGCCTGGATGCAGATGCTCGCCCTGCACGGCCACCAGGCCCGCAGATGGGAACCCAAGCGACTGCGCCTGCGGCTGCTCTCGACCGCCGGCCTGCTCGCGCCCGCTCCCGGACCAGGACCCTGCACCTCAGCGCCCACGCACCCTGGACCGCCCTCACGCTCCAGGCGCCTCCGAGCGGCTGAAGACCAGCCACCGCCGACCCCGGCGCCCAGCGGATAACCCACCCAGCCACCCGCCCCGACGACCCAGGAACCAACCTCCGGCCAGTGGAACCGGCGCCACCGAGACGACCTCGGGCGCACCGTCACACCCACCCGGGAAAATCAGAACCGCAACCGGCCCCCACGGCCAGATCACGATCAACCGCGACCCGGCGAAAGATCGAGGCTAGGGTCGGCCCTACAGTGGCCCTGGGATGGCTGGGACACCGCGGGTAGGTACCGGGGGATAGCTAGGGCCACGTTCCACGGAGTACCTTGTCACGCTATTGGGATCGCTTCCTGCGACGACGGGCCGACACCCTGACACAGTAGAGGCTCCGAGAACGCAGGGGCGTACTATCACGCTGCTACGCTACTTCTGGCCCCCGCTCGCTGGCGGTCCCTGCGGCGGTTGTTTAGCCTAGTCTTGTGCAGGCTGAAGCCCGGCAAGAACGCCGCGATTGGCATTGAATCCGAAACGTTCAAATGTTTTTCGGGCGGCCTCTATTGCGAGATCCCGAGCCCGAGCGAGCAGATCGTCGCGCGACACGACATCTTCCGAATGATATTCGGGCATTTGCGTTATAGATCGACGCCAGCGAGCGCATCGGATTTTCCATGTACAGTTGGCGGCCAGCCAGCTTGCCGAGACCAATCGATATGTACATCACTGAGTCACCTGCTTCCGTATTAGAGAGGCGAGCGGCCAGCTCGTACGCCTCCGTGCAGCGCGCCACTAGGTCGTAACAGCCGAGCGCCGGTGTATCGGGCGACACGCGTGGAGGCAATGTCTGTGATATCAGCTCACTCCAGTCCTCGGCTATGCCGCCGATAAAGACAAACTGTCCGCTTCGATAGAATCGCCAGATTTCTCGGTGAGTCTCCCAATCTTCTTCTTGGCGGATTGAATCTTGCAAATTCGCCGCGTCTTCTCTTTTACCGACAAACGGGAAGGGCCACCCGCGCAGCCTCACTGCACACTGTTGCAGTATCGGAAAGAGATCGCTATAAGCTACTCGATTTTCTGCGAAGCGTTCGGGTCGAATTACTATGTTGTAGTGGCCGCGGCTCCGTATGGCACGGCTAAGATCACTCATCCCATCCGCCCAACTCCATTTCGTATTTCTCTATGTCGCTCTGCTGATCCGCCGCCGCCAAAGGAATGCCAGCACGCTGGGCGGTGGCCAGAAAGTCGCGTAGTCCCTTTTCAATCCCTAGCGATATTACTTCACGCATCTCGGTCTGACTTGCGATCTCGGTGGTGGCAGGCTTGCTGCGGGATCGGACGTATAGAGCACCATTTTTGAGGACCACTCGGCCGCCAGCATCGTACTGGCTCTTGCAAAGGACTGGAATCTCTGCGAATTCACTAACTTCAATCAGTATGTACTTTGCGTTTCGGTTTTCTTGTACAGAAAGGGTAAATGAGGCATATGGATCGGCGTATTTAGCGACCTGGTCAGCAAGATCGTCATAGTTCCACGTTTCCAGATCTTGGGACTTCATCCCCGTCGCGGAAAGCCCCGACGCCGTTTCCTCGATGCCAATGACGATAGTTCCCCCGTCCCGCCGATTGCTCATTCCGAGTATGGCCCGGACGATCCGTGCCGTAAAAAGCCGATTTGTCATTGGTTCAGATCGCTTGCATTCAACATGGTTCAGCTCATGCGCAAGCGCTAGTAGAGTACTGAGTTGTTCGCCGGGCATGGGACGTATTGTCGCGCAGCCAGAGTAGGTGTGCGGTCGGATTCAGCGAAGACCTTCGGCTGGAGGGCGGGCGTCCGCCGGTGCCCGTCCTGCCTCCTTCGCGTGATACGAGTACGTCGAGGCTGGCAGCGCCGCACGGTCCGCGCATGTTGTTCCTGGGATTGGACCTCACGGAATGGACGGTGATCGGTGGCCATTTATTCGAGCGCGCCAAGCGTCTAGATGAGTACGGGAAGTCACAACGATGATGCTCGGCGACGAAGGCGGCAGACATGGCGGACGGCACGGACACACTCGGCAGAACAGTCGTCGCGGACGAGCCGCGTGCACCGGCCGCGCAGCCGAAGAAGCCCGCAGCGCGGCAGATGCCGAAGTGGGAGGCCGATGCACGTGACCGGGTCCGGACTGCCGTCCGGCGCTTCGCCAGGCCGCTGGCGGACCTGATCGCCCGCGACGCCAACGAAGGCGACACCCGGCTGCTGGTCACCGACTTCCTGTGCGAGGGCCTGGGCTACGACAAGTACGAGGACCTCACCACCGAGTACCAGGTCAAGGGCGAGTTCGCCGACTACGGCGTGCGCATCGCCAAGCAGCTCGTGGCGTTCATCGAGGTCAAGCGCTGCACCACCAAGCTCGGCGCCAAGCACCTGCGCCAGGTCGAGATGTACGCCGTCAACGAGGGCGTCGAGTGGATGATCCTGACCAACGGCCAGGTCTGGCAGGTCTGGCACCTCACCCCGGGCATGCCGGTCGAGCTGGACCATGGCGCTGGAGGTCGACCTGCTCGGCGAGGGCGGCCCCACCCAGAAGGCCGACATCCTGTTCCACCTGTCCAAGGAAGCGTTCAAGCGCCGCGTCATCGACGACCTGTGGCGGGTCAAGGCCGCAACCTCCGCCAAGTCACTCGGCCTGGTCATCACCAGCGACTGCAGTGATCGACCAGATCCGCAAGGAACTCCGCCGCCAGACCGGCCACAACATGGACACTGACGACCTGTGCGACCTCATCAAGTCCAGCGTCCTCAGGCCAGAGGCACTGTGAGCACGACCAGGGCGCGTAGGTGGCTAGTAATGGCTGCCGCGCTGCTTCCGGTCCTCGCTCGCTGACGCTCCCTGCGGTCCGGTTCAGCTTGCCGTCGAATCCATGATTGCTAGTCACCCGTCCCGGTTTCAAGATCCGGAACATACGCGGAGCAAGCACGACAACTGACCTCTCCGGCTCCGGAGACTGACCAGCTCAGCGATGTAAATTCGCTAGTTCGACAAGGCGGCCTCCGGAGCCGTATGCCCACGTTTCGAAACCTGCTGGGACGCCCGTCCCGATGCGATCTGTGCCTTGCGGGATTACGTCTGGCCGGGCGTCGCCGGAGCGTCGGCTGGCTCGTGGGTGGCCGCCCAGCTGGCGAGGAGCCGGAGGGCGTCGTCGTCGGGTGAGCCTGCTTCGGCGCTGAAGGCGACCAGGGCCAGGCCGGGGTCGGCGGGCAGCTCCATCACCTCGTAGGACAGGTGCAGTTCGCCGACGACGGGGTGCCGGATGTGCTTGAGCCCCGTGCGGTGGAGCTGGACATCGTGGGCACCCCAGCGGACGCGGAACTCGTCGCTTCGGGTGGACAGCTCTCCCACCAGGTCGGCTAGGCCTTTGTCGTAGGGGTCGCGACCGACTTCGGTGCGCAGCATGGCCACGGTGTCGTCGGCGGCGCGTTCCCAGTTGCCCCAGAACGTGCGGGCGTGCGGGCTGAGGAAGTTGAACCGGGCCAGGTTCACCGGCCGGGAAGGGCCGGCGAACGCCGGCGCGTACAGCGCCTGCGCGAGGGGATTCGCGGCGAGCACGTCCAGGCGACCGTTCTCGACGAAGGCCGGTACCTCGGTCATCCCGGCAAGGATGCGGGCAACGCTGGGTCGCACCTCCCAGGCCGGGGACCTGCGGCGGGCGCGGCGCGCGGGGCCGGCGGCGCGGGCGAGATCGAGCAGGTGCTCCCGCTCGGCCTCGCTGAGGTGCAGGGCCCGGCTGAGCGCGTCGAGCACGCTCTCTGAAACACCGGCGAGATTGCCGCGCTCGAGCTGCGCGTAGTACTCGACGCTGACTCCGGCCAGGTCGGCGACCTCGCTGCGGCGCAGGCCGGGCACCCGGCGGTTGCGGCCGTAGTGCGCCAGCCCGGCCTGCTCGGGGGTGATCTTGGCCCGGCGGGAGCTGAGGAAGGCCCTGACCTCGTCGCGGTTGTCCACGCCTCCAGGCTAGGCGCAGTTCCCAGGATCAGGGGTGGGCTGTCAGTACACCCTCCACCAGCAACTTCTCCGCCTCGGCGACGAGGCGTTACCTGGAACCCGGAAACAACGAAGAAGGAGCTACCTGATGAAGCACGTGTCTCTGGGCGGGCTGGACGTCTCCCGGATCGGCCTGGGCGCCATGACCATGGCCGGGACCTACACCAGCGGCGGGGGCCTTGATGACGCCGAGTCCGATCCGCGCCATCCACCGCGCGCTGGACCTGGGCGTCACCCACATCGACACCGCCGAGATCTACGGCCCGTTCCACAGCGAGGAACTGGTCGGCGAGGCGATCAAGGACCGCCGCGACCAGGTCGTGGTGGCCACGAAGTTCGGCCTCGTCTCCCACTCCGGCGGCGGGCCCGGCGTCACCGACAGCAGCGCGGCCAACGTCCGCGCCGCGGCCGAGGGCTCCCTCAAGCGGCTCGGCACGGACTACATCGACCTGTACTACCAGCACCGGGTCGACCCGAACACGCCCATCGAGGAGACCGTCGGCGCCCTGGCCGACCTGGTCACCGAGGGCAAGGTCCGCTACATCGGCCTGTCCGAGGCCAGCCCCGGCACGATCCGCCGCGCCCACGCCGTCCACCCGCTCGCCGCGCTGCAGACCGAGTACTCGCTGTGGACCCGCGACCCCGAGGCCGAGCTGCTACCGCTGCTGCGCCGGCTGGGCATCGGCTTCGTCCCCTACTCCCCGCTCGGCCACGGCTTCCTCACCGGCCAGATCCGCACCGTCGACGACATCCCCGACGACGACTGGCGCAAGACCAACCCCCGCTTCACCGGGGAGAACTTCCAGCGCAACCTGGCCATCGTCGACGAGGTCGCGGCCGTCGCCGCCGAGGCCGGCGCCACCCCGGCGCAGATCGCCCTGGCCTGGCTGCTCGCCCAGGGCGACGACATCGCCCCGATCCCCGGCACCCGGCGGGTCGCCCGCGTCGAAGAGAACACCGCCGCCGACGCCATCGAACTGACCGACGACCAGCTCCAACGGCTCAACAACCTGACGCCGGCCTCCGGCGAGCGCCACGACGAAGCGAACATGGCCTCCATCGACCGCTGACCATGGCCTTGGAGCGCACGTCCATGCTCCCGCCGCCGATCGCGCCGATACGGCTGAACCAGGTCCAGGCTTCCGGCGGGCTGGCGGCGACCTGCAGGCCCAGGCATAGCGTCAGGCGGCGGAGGCAGGCTGACGATCGATCTCGTAGTGCAGCGAGACGATGCCATCTGCCGTGACATGTGCGTCTAGCAACCGCAGCCGGGTCGGGAGCTGGCCTGGCTGAAGGGGAACGCCGTCGAAGGTGGTCGGGGTTCCGAGGCCGCCGATCAGTGACGGCAAGAGCATCAAGTGAAGCTCGTCAACGAGCCCGGAACGCAGCAACGCACCGTTGAGGCCGCCTCCGGCTTCCGAGACGACACAGGTCACGCCGAGCTGATGCTTCATCGTGCGCAGAGCGCCGCCCAGGTCGACCGGCCCGTCGCCAGCGACCAGGTAGGGGACATCCTCGCTCCGTAGATACGCCAGGTACGGCGCTGGCGTGGCGTGCGACACGATGACCAGCAGCCGCCGGTCGGCGTCTCCTTTGTGGGTCCACCTGATCCGGCCGCGGCCGTCGACGACAGCGAACCAGCGGGAGCTGGGCTCGGCGGGCAGGAAGTCGTCGTAGAGCGCCGCGATGTCGCCATGGGGCGCAGGCAAGCCTGTGAGCGCTCCGTCGGTATCCGCGACGAATGTTCCGCTTCCCTCCAGGACCACCTGGGGCGCGTACCGCCGCTCGATCTCGGCGTGGCGTGCTGCGAACATCTCGTCCGCGCTGGCGGGATGGATGGAGTCCCACACCTTTCGGGTGGCTTCGTCCAGCAGGCGGCTAGCGCGGTTGAGCGTCACCCGCCCGTCAGCTGAGGCGGTCACCGACACGACCAGCCGCGGCCTGGACGAGTGAGCCGCACCGACATCGGCTGCGGTGTCCACCATCGACCCCCACATCGTCGCAGCCAACTGGCAGGCTGATAGTCGACACGCTAACCAGCGCATCCGACAGGCTGGGGCGGCGTCGGGTCGGCGGCGCCGCAATTCCCGGCGGGGAATCGCGTCGATGCAGGGGCGCCGACACACTGAGGGCATGAGCAACCCACTCGACATCAAGCAATGGGCCGACCGGTACGTCGCGCAGTGGAACGAGCCCGATCCGGCCGCGCGGGCCAAGCTGATCCGCGAACTATGGGCATCTGACGGGCTCCAGGTGCTGGTCGACCCGCCTCAGGAGGTCCGCGAGGCGGCTGGGCGGCTGGCGTTCTCGGTGCCGCCGCTGGAAGTCCGGGGTCACGACGCCCTGAACGCCAGGGTGACGCGTGCGTACGAGATGTTCGTGGCGTCGGGCGAGCATGTCTTCAAGGCGGCCGAGGAGGCGCTCCCCCTGCTGTCCGGTGTGCTCAGCATCCGGTGGTCGATGGTGTCGACCCGCACTGGCCAGGTCGTCGGGGGCGGCCTGGACATCCTGGCCCTGGACAGCGACGGCCGGATCCTCACTGACCACCAGTTCATCGGAGTGAGCTGATGCCTGGCTGACCAGGTACTCAAATGTCGGCCGGGTATGAATGAAGTGCGGTCGCGGCGATATATCCGCTGATCACGGCTCGGTAGGATGAGCTACCACGTTCTGGAGCTCATGGCTTGGCTCCGGGCTAATCAGGGAGCCAGGTGGCATGACCATCGACCGTCTTGGAGGACCGGACAAGATCTCTGCGGTCCGGTCCGACAGCCTGCGCGAGCAGGTCACCCGGGCCCTGGAGGCCGCGGTCGTGGCCGGGGAGCTGCAGCCGGGGGTGATCTACTCGGCGCCCACGCTGGCCGAGCGCTTCCAGGTGTCGGCCACGCCGGTCCGCGAGGCCATGCTCGACCTGGTCGGCGAGGGCATGATGGAGGCGGTCCGCAACCGCGGGTTCCGAGTCATGGCCGTCTCCGAGTCGGACCTGGACCAGATCTCGCAGATCCGGCTGCTGATCGAGGTGCCGATCATGGCTCAGGTGGCCAAGCTGCTGACCCCGGAGAAGATCGCCGCGCTGAACGAGACCGGCGAGGCCATCGAGTCGGCCGCGGAGCGCGGCGACCTGATCGACTACCTGGACTGCGACCGGCGCTTCCACTCTCAGCTCATCTCGACCATCGGAAACCCTCGGCTGACCGACCTGGTCGACCGGCTGCGCCGTCAGGCCCGGCTGTTCGGCCTGCAGGAGCTGGCCGACAACGGCCAGCTCCTGGCCTCGGCCCGTGAGCACCGGGTCATGCTGAAGGTGCTGCAATCCGGCGACGTGGCCGAGGCCGAGTCGCTGATGACCGCGCACGTCGGGCACACCCGCGGCCTGTGGGTCGGCCGCTCCGGCGACGAGGCCCGTTCCGGCTGAGCCGCCGCCGAGCGCGACTGTGGGTGTCCCGTTACGTACATGCCGAGGTCTGCAACGGGGCACACACGACCGGGCAGACCGCTCAACCAGGGTGCAGCGGCCCCCGGAGCGCCACCCGTCCCGCTAACAACACGCCAGCCCGCTCCCACTCCGCGCGCCGCCTCCTGGATGTACCGAAACCCACACCCCAGCGACACGCTCAATATGTGCCAACAAGCCAGTTCATGACCTTTTGAACCTGCTGCGCGTTACGTCCGGCCCGCTGCGGTTCAGGCGATCCGAGACCACTCCTCCGCCTCAACCCGATAGGTGCCGGACTTTGCGCGGCGGGCGGGACTGTCGGTGACAGGGACCTGCCAAGAGCCGGGCTTGCCCGGTCCGCAGGACGCCGAAGGCGCTCTTGACAGGTCCTGGCCGCCGCGAATCCTGGCTATCGGGTTGAGGGGGCGGCCCGCACAGCAGGTCACGTCCGCGGGAGTGGTGTGTGAAGGCAGTTCCGCGTGATTCTCGGTTGGGACTTTAGGCGGTCAGGGCGGTGAGCGTCACCTCCTCGGTCTTTTCCGGCGTGGCGGTGACCTGGCGGCAGCGGGCGAGGACGTCCAGGCCGATGTAGCGGCGCATCTCGGTCCACTCGTCATGCTGCTCGGCTAGGACCGCGCCGACGAGCCGGATCAGGGCATCGCGGGCCGGGAAGATGCCCACGACGTCGGTCCGTCTCCGAATTTCCCGGTTCAGCCGTTCCTGCGGGTTGTCGGGCCAGACCTGGCGCCAGACCTCCTTCGGGAACGCGGCGAACGCGAGGATGTCCGCGCGGGCCTCATCCAGGTGCGCGGTGACCTGCGGGAGCTTGTCGCCGAGGGAGTCGAGGACGCGGTCGAACTGGGCGCGGACGGCATCAGCGTCGGGCTGGTCATAGACCGAGTGCAGCAGGGCCCGCACCCCGCCCCACGCGGCCTTGGGAGTGACGGCCATCAAGTTGGCGGCGTAGTGGGTTCTGCACCGCTGCCACGCCGCGCCGGGCAGCGTCGCGCCGATCGCGGCGGTCAGCCCGCGGTGCGCGTCGGAGGTGACGAGGGCGACCCCGGACAGGCCGCGGGCGGTGAGGTCCCGGAAGAACGCCAGCCACCCGGCGCCGTCCTCGGCGGAGGAGACCTGCAGGCCGAGGATCTCCCGGTAGCCCTCGGCGTTCACGCCGGTAGCGATCATCGCGTGCACGTTCACGGTCCGGCCGGCCTCCCTCACCTTCAGGACCAGGGCGTCCGCCGCGACGAACGTGTACGGCCCGGCGTCCAGCGGCCGGGTGCGGAACGCCTCGACCTGAGCGTCTAAATCGCGGGCCATCTCGCTGACCTGCGACTTCGACAGGGACGTGATGCCCAGCTGCTGGATCAGCTTCTCCACCCGCCGCGTGGAGACGCCGAGCAGGCAGCTGGTCGCGACCACGGACACGAGGGCGGCCTCGGCCCGGCGGCGGCGCTCCAGCAGCCACCCCGGGAAGTACGAGCCCTGCCGGAGCTTCGGCACCTGCAGGTCGATCGACCCGGCCCGGGTATCCCACTCGCGGGACCGGTACCCGTTACGGGTGTTCGTGCGGTCATCGCTGCGCTCGCCGTAGCCGGCGCCGCAGACCGCCTCGGCCTCGGCGCCCATCAGCGCCTGCGCGAACGAGCGGACCATCTCCCGCAGCAGATCCGGGGACGCCTGGTCAAGGTGCTCGTGCAGCCAGCCGGACATGTCGATACTGGGAACTGCGGTCATCGCGTGACTCCTTCTCACTGAGATCTTTCGCAGGAACTCGATGAGATCACGCGATGACCGTCTTCATGTCACGACGCCACGCCTACCAGGCGAAACTTCGCCACCACTTCCCTGGACGCCACTGCACAGCAGTTCATCCGTCACATGCGCGCCGTCTAGGAACGGCCGATCCGTATGCCGCGGGGCATGTCGTCTGCCTTGTGCCAGGGCGGGCTCATGGTCGAGCGGGAGAGGGTGCGGGCGCCAAGGCCGATGGGGTGGTGGAGATAGCTGCCAAGATGCGGGCAAGGGCCGCGGAGACCTCTTCGGGTGGCGCGCTGGGGTTTATAAACCAGCGGATCTCGGCGTAGCCGTCCTCGTCGAGCATGATCTCGGTCTTGGCGTGACCGGGCGACCGGCTCGTGGCGGTGACGTCGAGACCAGTGATGTTGTTGCCGTTGGCGGTGGTGGAGACGCCGGCTGCGGTCAGGCCCGCGGCGATAGCGCGTATCCGGCTAGCAGGGTCACTCCGGGCGGTAGGGATGCGAGGATTCATGCAGTTCACGATCAGGTGCGATACATAGCTCTGTATAGCATCGCGAGTATACTCGCAGGTCAGCGCTGCCTTACAGTGATCGCCATGTCTGCGCGACCCAAGTTCGAATCGGACACCCCGATGCCGCTGTACATCCAGGCTGCCGACTACGTGCAGGCACAGATCGCGAGTGGGATCCTGCCGGTCGGCGGCAGGCTGCCCTCCGAACGGGACCTGGCCGATCAGTGGGGCATCGCCTACCAGACGGTTCGCCGCGCCATGCGCGAACTGCGCGAGCGAGGCCTGGTCGCCAGCGTCATCGGCAAGGGCACCTACGTCACCGCGAAGCCCTGACGCAAGTTAGCTTCGGCAATACAAGGTAGATGAAGCGAGGCATCCATGCGACTCGGGCGCAGCACTCGCTACCTGGCACGACTCGTTGCAACAACCGACAACGGCAGCGGATTCGTAGACGGCCTAGTAACGTATGCGCTTACTTGTAGAGTATGTCGGGACGCTGAAAGTGTCGTTGACGACTGTCGAACTGTCAGGTAGCAATGATCAACCAACTGAGCCAGGTCAACCCGGCAATCTGGGTTGACCTGGACAAGATGAGGCAGAGTGGTTACTGTGCTCTTTCTTTTCGCAACCTAACTGATCTACCGCTTGAAATCTGCCAATTGGGCAATCTTCGGGAATTGAGGCTCGATGCCAACCGGCTGACGTCACTGCGTCCCGAAATTAGCCAGCTGAGCAACCTCCAAGAGCTTTGGTTAGACGGCAATCAGCTGACAGTATTGCCCCGAGAAATCTGCGACCTTACCAATCTTCGAACACTTAGGCTGACAAGTAACCGACTGACCTCAATACCGCCCGAGATAGCTCAGCTCACTAAGCTTCAGACACTGCAACTCGGTGGCAATAGGTTGACCTCGCTGCCACCTGAGATCGGCAATCTCATCAATCTTCAGACGCTACTGCTCAACGGCAATCAGCTAAACACCTTGCCGTCCGAGATCGGTAGTCTGACCAATCTCCGTAAACTCACGATCAATCAAAATAAGCTGACGTCCGTGCCCTCTGAGATCGAGAAGCTTGTCCATCTTCAGAATCTGAGGCTTGACAGGAATCGGCTCACTCGCGTGCCCCGCACATTGGCCGACAGTCTTGATGCTGGTCTGGACTTTAACTTTAAGAGTAACCCCGGTCTACCGCCCGAGCTAATCGGCAACGACGCGCACGCTGCGGCGATTTACCTTCGGAGTATCGAAGACGTAGTCCCTCAGGAAGGCGTCATCGCCCAGTACGAGGCGAAAGTAATATTGCTCGGCGAAGGAAACGTAGGGAAGACATCACTAAGCGCCGCCCTTCGGGGAGGGAAATTTATTGAAGGGCGCCCTTTCACTCACGGGATAGAGATCCGTCCTCTGACTCTTCCGCATCCCGCTATAGATGCCGATATGACTCTGAGGATCTGGGATTTCGGCGGACAGGAAGTCTACAGGATTACGCACCAGTTCTTTCTCAATCGGCAGGGACTATATCTGGTGGTCTGGAAGCCTCGTGAAGGCCAAGAGAAAAACGACATAGAGGGCTGGTTGCGGCGAGTCCGGTTGAGTGCTGGGAAGAATGCTCGGCTGCTTGTCGTAGCGACTCACTGCCCGAGTGAAGATCGACCGGATCTCGATTACTCACGATTGCAGCCTCTTTTTCCCCAATTGCCGACTCGTAATTTCGAGGTAGACAATGAGACCGGCAGGGGTATCAGGCTATTGCTGAACGCCATAAGCGCCGAGGCAGCTCGGCTGCCTCAGATGGGCCAGATCGTTTCTCCTCGATGGGCGGCCGTTCGGCAGGAGATAGCCGACCTCGCCGAGTCCACGCCACAAATTTCCTTTGAAGAGTTCACGGCGATCTGTCGACGCCAGCGTGTGGCCGGCGAGGAAATAACTACGCTGGCAACCTTTATGCACGAGGTTGGACAGATCATATATTACTGCGATGATGACAGCTTGAGCGATTTCGTCGTTCTAAACCCCGAATGGCTGACTAAAGCTATTAGCTATGTGCTTCACGATACTCTGACGAGGGCCGCGGGCGGAGAATTGCACCATGGGCGACTGAAGAAGATCTGGGAAGATCGCTCAGACGGCACAGGCTATCCTGTCCGATACCACAGGTACTTTCTGCGACTGATGGAGAAGTTTGACATCACTTATCGCGTGGATGAGCATCAGAGCGTCGTAGCGCAACTGGTGCCTTCCGAGCGCCCTAGCCTCCCGTGGGATTTCGACACACCGATCCCGGTGGGCTCTCGCCGTCTTGCCTTCGTATGCAGGCTGCATGAGAAGGCCCCTGGCCTAATGGCATGGCTAACTGTGAAGCGCCATCTTGATGCTGCTGGACTGCACTGGCGCACAGGCGTGTTCCTCCGCCACCAAAACCCGGCTTATGCCTCGGAGGCTCTATTGGAGCTGCGAACCTCCGAGCAACTTGAGCTTACGGTGGAGGTACGTGCTCCCTCTCCAGACCTGTTCTTCCATGTGCTTTGGGACACTATTGAGCAATTGATCGTCAGTCGCTGGGAGGGTCTGCAATACGACCTACTCGTTCCCTGTCCCGGCGCTATCTCGGACGGTTCACCGTGTACAGAGCTCATCAAAATGAACGTCCTAATAGCTCATCGCGAGAATCAGAACAACCCCGATTACCTATGTCCAAATTGCAGGCAGAATCATAACGCACATATGTTGCTCACCGGATTTTCGCCTCCGGGCGACGCTATTGGAGCTGGGCTAGACTTGTTGACAAAAATTGGCGACGACGTCGAACGCCTTGGAAGCCAGACAGCCGACCTAGCCGATGGCATCCGCCAGGTGAAGCGAGCACTGTCCGCCGAGATCAATGACTGCCCACTCCTTTTTTCGCTGATCCAGATTACTTCAAAGGGACTACGTAGATTGCGAGTCGACGAGCTGCGATTCCGACTCACGTTGTGGTGCGAGCACCCAGACCATATGCATCCCTGGCCTGATGCTTCATATATCATTGACCAGCCCCGGGAATGGCTCATCCGCATAAGCCCATATATGAATACCCTGCTTACGATCCTACGATCGGCGGTGCCGGCCGCAGCGTCTGCCGCAGGTATGGTCCTCACACCTAGACAGCTTCAGCACGCCCAAAACGAATTGCAGCTCATGACCACCTTGGCTAGCGAGCTGCCTCACGTGTCAACTGACCCCTTGTCCGATAGCCTTCACGATCAAGAGCCAGACGCGCCAGCTCGGGCGCAAGGGCAGGCCATGCGAGCGATCCGCCAGATAATCTTCCAGCAGGATCAGGTCCAGTCCTTTGGCGACATGCGCCGGGTAACCACAGCCGCGGGCGACTACCTGTGGCTATGCCCAGACCACTACGGCAGCTACGCCCCCGGCCTGCCCAGCGTCCCAGCCTGCTGAATAGCCTCGGAGCCGGGGGTGCTTCCTGGAATTTAGATATGCGCATCACCACGATCGCCTCCGGTTTGGACCTTGACTCCGGGTGGGCCCGGAGGGAGAAGGGTGCCGAGTCGGCTGGTGTGGGCCGGGCGGGTCCGGAGGTGCCGCTGCCTGAGGGCGGTGTGTCGTGACGGAGTTACTGGACCGGCGGGCGGGCACCGAGGTCGATGGTGCCGGGGCGGCCGGGGGCGGGTGGGATGCGGTCTGGCTGCTGGGCCTTCCGTACAGCCCAGATCTGATGGATGCGAGGTGCACCGGGCGTTCCGGGCGGGGCTGCGTGCGGTGCACCCTGATGCGGGCGGGGATAGCGACGCGGCGGCGACTGTGACAGCGGCGTACACGGCGCTGCGGTCGGGGGTGCAGCGTGGGGAGCTGCTGTCGTCGGCGATGACTGACCGTGGTGAGCCCCGGCGCCCAGGGCGCGGCGGAGGGCTGGACCGGATGGGCCGGTTCCGGATGCGGCGCGGCGAGCGGAGTTGCGGCGCGGGTCGCGGCGTCGCGGCGGGCGGCGGGTCTGCCGCCGCAGATCACGGATCCGGCGACCTTGGCACGGATCGCGGATCTGATTGCGGCGATGGAGCCGGGCGCAGACGCCCGGGCTCCGCGCAAGGCGGGCACGGACTGGCGTGATTCGGGGAGTGTTCCGGCGGGATGGGTGTCGTCATGGCGACTGGTGGGCGGCGGCGGTTCATGGTGGAGCGGGAGCGGGAGCGGGAGCGGGAGCGGGAGCGGGAGCGGGAGCGGGAGCGGGAGCGGGAGCGGGAGCGGGAGGACGCGCGGGCTGCTGGAGCGGTCGCGGCGGCCGGTGGGTCGGGGTGGCGGCGGGGATGGGCGCGGGTGCGGTCTGGCCGGCCGGGGTGGCTGGCGGCGCGGGTAGTGCTGGCGTCTGGGGTGGTGGTCGTGGCGCAGGTGGCGGCGCCGGGTGATCCGGCGGTTCCGGCGCTAGGGGTGGGGGCGGTGACGTGGCTGGTTCTGACGGGCGGCTGGATCTAGCGCCGGGCACCCGGCGGCAGTGAGGGTGGCCTTGGGGAAATGGCCGGATGGCTGAGTAGTTATCGTTGTCCTCATATCGGGCCCCGTTAAGTTGACGACGACGTTTAGTGAGCGTCAACTTAGTGGACGCAATAAGAGGCACTAATTGAGCCTATTAGATCTAATCAAGCTTCCTACCTGCGGAAACAGCGATGATTTGTGTTTTCCTAGGCCACCGGATTATTGTGGCTCGATCGGTCACGGGAATGACATGGATTGCTCTGGGCGGGAGGATGCTGTGAGTGGGCGCTCGGGGCGTCGGGTGGTGCGTGAGTGGGTCTACGTGTCGGCAGGGCTCGCGCCGGTTGGCGGGGGCCTGGTCAAGCTGTGGCGGGGCAGCACGGGGGCGGCGGTGGTGGTGGGCGTGGCGCCGTACGCGGTGCTAGCGCTGGTGCTGGGGGTGCTGGCGGTCATCTGCCTGGCGGCGCTGATTGGGTGCCGGGGGAAGGGCCAGGACGCGATGGTGGGGCTGATGCGGGAGTGGGTCAATGCAGTGGTGGCGGTGCTGACGCTGACCCCGGGCGAGGCGCCGCCGGGGAAGGGTCCGTCTGGCTGACGTAGATGGTGGGCGCGCCGCCGGATGGTCCTGGCCTGGCGGAGCGGGCGCGGACCGGGCCGCGGCGCGGGTGGCGGCGGGCGGGTGGGTCGCCTGGCGCGAGGCGGGCGCGGATGGCACCACCAGGCGGGGCGGGTGGGCCAGCGTGCGCGGCCGGGGGTACCGGCCGGACGGCTGAAGCCTGGGTGCCTGGCGCGGAGGCTCAGGCGGTCAGGCGCGCCAAGAGCGGGTCGCCGATGCGGGCGGGATTCCAGCTGCGGATAGTGGCAGGGCGGACGGGGATGGTGGCGCTGGTGGCCTGGATGAGGGCCGCGGCGGGCGCCGGTCGTCATGGTCTCCCAGCGTTGCCAGACGGTGCCGGTCATGGCGGCGAACGCGGCGAGGGTGCGGCTGTGCTGGGTGCGGGACAGGCGGGCGGTGAGCATGTCCGCGTCGGCAGTGAGCTAGTCGCGGGCGGTGAGCCATTCCTTGCGGCTGATGTCCCCGGCCGCCCAGGCTTCGGCCAGCTCGTTACGGCGGACATCGATGGTGAGCAGCTCGGCGGAGATGGCGGCAGTGTCGGAGCCGCCGGCGGTAACGCGGACCAGAGCTGCCAGGAAAACCGGGGAGTCCAGGGCTGTGAGAATCATGTCGCGGGCGATCTGCTCGGCGGGCGCGGCCATGAGCGCGACCGTGCGCGCCAGGGCAGGCCTGCTCCCTTGACGCATGCGTACCGAGGGGCCGGCCAAGTGCGGGCGCCCCGACAGCCCGGCACCGCGGTTCCCGCAGGTGAAGATCCCGGACATGAGGTAGGAGCGGCCGCGGCCACGCGGGGTGCCGGAGCGGGTGAGCTGTGCGCGGAGCTGGTCAGACTCGTCGGCGGTGATGATCGCTGGCTAGGATGACTGCCCGGTCATGATCTCACCGTGGTACTCGCGGCGGCCGGAGATCAGGACGCCCTTGAGGACGTGGGCTGATCAGGTCTTGCAGGTGACGGCCGGCACTGGCGGTCGTTCAGGTCCCCGGCGACGCTACGCAGCGACTCCCCAGCCAGCACCCGCGTCTTGGCCTCGCGGACGATCTCCACCTCGGCCGGGGTGACGGTCACGCAGTCGGGCTGGTAGCCGTAGCCCCGGTGCCGGACCGGTGCGGCTCGCCGGCCTGAGCTTTCTGGAGCCCGGCGCGGCGCTGCCGCTCGGCCTTGTGCTCCTTAGGTAACGGGACATCCACAGCCGATCTTGGGGCTGGTGGGCCGGGTGGGCAGGCGTCGGGGGGCGAATCGACCTGACGTCGATGGCCGCCGAGGTGGCTGGCTAGCGGTCGTCCTGTTAGAGCTGGAAGCCCTCGGGGAACGGGTCGGTGGGGTCGATCATGTACTGGGCGGTGCCGGTGATCCAGGCCCGGCCGGTGATCTTCGGGATGACGGCGGGCAGGCCGGCGACCGTGGTCTCCTCGACGATGGTGCCGGTGAACCGGGAGCCGATGAACGACTCGTTGACGAAGTCGTCGCCGACCTTGATCTCGCCGCGGGTGTGCAGCTGGGCCAGGCGGGCCGAGGTGCCGGTGCCGCAGGGCGAGCGGTCGAACCAGCCGGGGTAGATGGCCATGGCGTGCCGGGAGAGCTGGGCGTTGGCGTCCGGGGCCAGGAACTGGACGTGGTGGCAGCCGCGGATCTCGGGGTTCTCCGGGTGCACGGGCTCGCTGGCGTCGTTGATGGCGGCCATGACCTGCAGCCCGGCGGAGAGGATGGCCTCCTTGTTGGCCCGGTCGAACTCGATGCCGACCTGCTTGAGGGGCAGGATGGCGTAGAAGTTGCCGCCGTAGGCCATGTCGTAGGTGACCTGGCCGTAGCCGGGGACGGCCACGGTCTGGTCCAGGCCGACGGTGAAGGCGGGCACGTTGGTGATGGTGACGCTGGTGGCTTTGCCGTCCTGGACGCTCACCTCGGCCACGACGAGGCCGGCGGGGGTGTCCAGCCGGACCTGGGTCACGGGCTCGGTGACCTCGACCATGCCGGTCTCGACCAGCACGGTGGCCACGCCGATGGTGCCGTGGCCGCACATGGGCAGGCAGCCGGACACCTCGATGTACACCACGCCCCAGTCGGCGTCGGGCCGACTGGGCGGCTGCAGGATGGCGCCGGACATGGCGGCGTGGCCGCGCGGCTCATACATGAGCGTCTTGCGGATGCCGTCCAGGTTGGCCATGAAGTACCGGCGCCGGTCGAACATGGTGTCGCCGGGGATCTTGCCGACGCCGCCGACGATGACCCGCGTCGGCATCCCCTCGGTGTGGGAGTCGACGGCGTGGAACACCCGGCTGGAGCGCATCAGGCGCAGCCCTGGGCCAGCGCCTTCTCGGTCTCCGCGCGCACTTCGGCCTCCTGCTCGGCGGTCAGCGGCTGGCGCGGCGGGCGGCACGGGCCACCGTACCGGCCGGCCATGTCCATGGACAGCTTGATGGCCTGGACGAACTCGGTCTTGGCGTCCCAGCGCAGCAGCGGGTGCAGCAGCCGGTACAGCGGCAGGGCCTTGTCCAGGTCTCCGGCCATGCTAGCCCGGTACAGCTCGACGCCGCTGCGCGGGAAGACGTTGGTGTACCCGGACACCCAGCCCCTGGCCCCGGCGAGGGCGAACTCGAGGACCGAGTCGTCGGAGCCGATCAGGACGTCGAGGCCGGGCGCGAGCTCGGCGATCTGGTAGGCGCGGCGGGGGTCACCGGTGAACTCCTTGACCCCGACGATCAGGCCTTCCTCGAACAGCTTCGCCAGCAGCGCGGGGGTCAGGTCGACCTTGGTGTCGATGGGGTTGTTGTAGGCCATCACGGGCAGGCCGACGGCCGCGACGGTGCGGTAGTGCTCCAGCACGGCGCGCTCGTCGGCGCGGTAGGTGTTCGGCGGCAGCAGCATCACGGCCGGGGCACCGGCCTTGGCCGCGTACTCGGCCAGGCGGGCCGATTCCCGTGCCCCGTAGGCGGCGACGCCGGGGATGACCGAGAACCCGGGCGGTGCCGCGGCGATGGCGATCTCGACCACGCGGGCCCGCTCCTCGGGGGTCAGGGTCTGATACTCCCCCAGCGACCCGTTGGGGGTGATCCCGTCGCAGCCGGAGGCGGCCAGCCAAGCTACGTGCTCGGCAAAGCGGTCAAAGTCGACTTCTAGGTCCGCGGTGTAGGGCAGGGCGGTTGCTACCAGCACGCCGTGCCACGGCTGGGTCTGCGGCTCGGTTGGCACAGTTCACCTCCAGTGACATGTCACATTTTACCTACGTCGTCCGGGCGGGCACCAGTCTCGCCCGGCTCCGGCCTCGGCTGTTCCGGCCTCGGCTGTTCCGGCAGCGTCAGGCCGGGCGGCCTCCGCCCCGGTCGGTTCATCGAGCCCGGCCAGGCGGGCCAGGACTCCTAGCGGCACCGGCTGGGCCAGCGGCCGCGACAGCGCGGGGGCTGTTGCCCGGTCGGCCGCCGCGGGCGATGCGGGCAACGGGTCGGCCGTCCCGGACCTTGCCCGCGCCCGGCCGGCCCTAGCGGACTCCGTGGGCTGCTGTCCGGGAGCGCCGGCATCAGCCGGGCGGCCGGTGCCTTCCGCCGGCGCCGGGCTCAGGCCCGCGGCGAGAAGCGCGGACACGGGCGGGCCGCAGATGCGGCCCTGGCACCAGCCCATGCCGGGGCGGGCCAGCAGCTTGATGCTGCGCGCGTCGTCGGCGCCCAGCCCAGCGGCGGAGCGCATCCGGCCCAGCGTGACCTCCTCGCAACGGCACACGATGGTGTCGTCGCCGGGCCACTCGGCCCATCCGGGCTGCACGGCATGCACGGCCTGCATGACGGCCGCGAATCGGCGCAGCGCTCCGCGCTCCCGGACGACGGGCCGCGGCGGCGCCGCGACCTTCCGGCCGACATAGCGGGCGGCGGCGCGGCCGGCGATCTCGCCCTCGAGGCGGGCCAGGTCGCTGCCGCCGACTCCGGTCGTCTCCCCGGCGGCGAACAGGCCGGGCACGGTGGTCTGCTGGTCCGGGCCGGCGACGGCGACGGTGGCGGGCGCGCCGGGAGCCAGCGGCGCGCCGTCGGCGAGCTGCGCTCCGGCCTCGCCCAGCAGCTCGACCTGGGGCACGAAGCCGTAGCCGGCGGCGAGCACGTCGGCGGCCAGCGTTCGCTCGGTGCCGGGCACGGGCCGCCAGGCCTGATCGAGGCGGGCGAGGGTGACCGACTCCAGGCGGCCGTCGCCGCGGGCGGCGATGACGGCGTGGCGGCGCAGTACCGGAACGCGGTGCCGGGTCAGCCGGGCCAGGTAGCCGCCGGCCTCGGGCAGCTTGCGCCAGGAGGCGGCCAGCCGGGCCGGGTGCCGGAGGTAGTCCAGGGGCTGCCCGGCCTCGGCGACGGCCACGACCTGGGCGCCGGCCTCGACCAGCCCGGCGGCGACCGGGAGCAGGAACGGGCCGGTGCCCGCGACGACGACCCGGCGGCCGGCGGTGACCGCGCTGCTCTTGAGCAGGGACTGCGCGGCCCCGGCGGCCATCACGCCGGGCAGGGTCCAGCCGGGTATGGGCAGCTGCAGGTCATAGGCGCCGGTGGCGACCACGACCGCCCGGGCCAGCACGCCGGCGTAGTCACGCTCGCGGTCGCCCGCCACGGCATGCACCCGGAACCGCGACTCCGTCCGGCCCGCGGCCGCGCCGCTGGCCTGGCCGCGGCCCGCCGGCGGCTCCACCTGGAAGACGGCGTGGCCGGGCCGGTAGGTGATCCGGCCGCTGGCCTGGAGCGCGGCGAACCGGTCGCGCAGCACGGTGAAGGCGGCCCAGCCGTGGTGGAAGCGGCCGTCGGCGGTGGGCGGTCCCCAGCGCCAGTACTGGCCGCCGGGCCGCTCCCCCAGGTCCAGCACCTGCACGGTGCACCCGGCGGCCGCGGCTTCCACGGCCGCGGTCAGCCCGGCCGGCCCGGCCCCGACGACCGCCACGTCACACCGGTCCAGGCCCGTCTTCGGACCAGGCGCGGGCTCAAAGTGCTCCGGCCCAGGCCCGCGCCCACCCAGCCAGGCCGGGCGGGTCGGCGGTGAAGCCCGACCCATCCTCGGTCGTGATGACATCGCCCGGCCGGACCTCGGCCAGGCAGGCGCGGACGCCGGGCGTCCCGTTGACGGTCACCAGGCAGTCGAAGCACACGCCGATCCCGCACGACAGCCCGCGCGGCTCGCCGCGCAGCCGGGTGCGCCGCCAGCCGGGCTGGCCGCGCCCGGTGAACGCGGCGGCGATGGTGATGCCCGCCGGCACCGACCACGCATCACCATCCACGGTGACGTCGACCTGCTCGCCGCCCTGATCAGTCATGGGCGGGCTCCGCGAACCGGCCGGGCCGGAACGGCGCCACCGGCATCGACGGCTCCTGCCCAGCGGCCAGCTCGGCGATCAGCTGCCCGGTGGCCGGGGCCAGCCCGACGCCGGCGCCTTCGTGGCCGCAGGCGTGCAGCATCCCGGCCAGCCGGTCGTCGGCCCCGATGACCGGCAGGTGATCGGGGCAGTACGGCCGGAAGCCGCGGTAGAACCGGATGGCCCGGGCGTGCGCCAGCACGGGGAACAGCCGGGCGGCCTGGGCGGCCAGCAGCCCGACGATCCGCAGCGACGAGGACCGGTCGAAGCCGACCCGCTCCCGGCTGGCACCGATCAGCACCGTGCCGCTGGCCGTGCCCTCGATGACCGTCGAGACCTCCAGGCCGGCCGAGCCGCTGGCCACGTTGGCCACGTAGTCGGCGGTGTAGACCTTGTGCCGGATCAGCACCGGCAGTGGCTCGGTGACCACGATGAACCCGCGGCGCGGCAGCACCGGCAGCGCCAGCCCGGCCCGCTCGGCCACCTCCCCGGCCCAGGTGCCGGCCGCGTTGACGACCAGCCGGGTGCTGAGCAGCCCGGCGGAGGTGCGCACGCCGGTGACCCGGCCCGCCGCGGTCTCGAGCCCGGTCACCTCGTGCCGGAGCCGCAGCTCAGCGCCCAGGTCGCGGGCCCGGCGCAGCAGCAGGGCGGCCGCCATCATCGGCTGGACCTGCATGTCCTCGGGGTAGAAGACGCCGCCCGCCAGCCCGCTGGCCAGGTGCGGCTCCAGGCCGTGCAGGCCGTCGGGCGGCACGGCCTGCGTCCGCACGCCGGCCTCGGCCTGGGTGGCGGCGAACTTGGCCAGGCCGTCGTGCTCGGCGGGGCCGGCCGCGACGACCAGGCCGCCCTTGGGGTCCAGCTCGGCGGCGGGGCCGAGCTCGTCACCCAGCTCCCGCCACAGCCGCTGGGACAGCTGGGCCAGCTCGAGCTCGGGACCGGGCTCCTTGTCGGAGATCAGGATGTTGCCCTCGCCCGCGCCCGTCGTCCCCGACGCCACCGTGCCGCGCTCGGCCACGGCGACCCGCAGCCCGGCGCGGGCCAGGTAGTACGCGCACGCCGCGCCGACGATGCCGGCGCCGATGACCACGGCGTCGAACGAATCGCGGGAGCCGGAGCGGGGAAGGGCAGAGCTCATCCGGCTGGCGGTCCCGCCTCGATGATGGCGACCGACTCGCTCAGCGGCTGACGCCAGGCCAGCTCGTGCAGCCACCAGGTCGCGCCGGCCTCCCGCCAGGCCTGGCATTCGCCCTCGTCGGTGCCGGTGATGACGACGTCAAAGCCGTCCAGCCCAGCGGGCCGGTGCTGGGCCACGTTGTCCAGCAGCACGGGCAGGTCGGACGGCTGCAGGCGGATCGGGAACACCCCGTCCAGCCCGGCGGCCCGGCGCACCGGCCGGCCGCTGATCCGCTCGGTCGCGCCCCAGATCGGCACCCGGGGCTGCACGGGCACCGGCAGGAAGGTCACGTCGTCCACCTGGTAGTGAGTGCCCGCGTGCCGGACCGGCGTACCCTGCCAGGCGGCGCGCAGGAGCTGAAGGCCCTCATCCAGCATGTCACCCCGCACCCGCGGGTCGCTCTCCTCGCCGCCAAACGAATGGAATTCCGGCCCGCTGCTCACGCCCAGGCCCACCCCGAGCGTGACCCGGCCGCCGGTCAGCTGGTCCAGCGAGGCGACCTGGCGGGCCACGTTCCAGGGCCGGCGCCGGGCCAGCGGCGTCACCATCGGCCCGATCCGCAGCCGCTGCGTCGCCATCGCCACCGCGGTCAGCGCGACCCACGGCTCGGCCATCGGGAACGTGCCCTCGGGCCGGGCCACGTGGTCCCAGATGAAGAAGCCGTCCCAGCCCGCCGCCTCGGCCCGCGCGGCCAGGTCGGCCAGGTCGGCCGGGCTGGCCAGGGAAGCGAAGTTGGGCACGTGCACCCCGAGCTTCACGATGCCGCCTCCAAGTCTGCCGCCTGCACACTTCCCGCCTGCGGGGTTGCCGCCTCCAGGTAAGTCGCCAGCCAGCGCAGGATCCGCTCCCGCTGGTCGGCGACGTGCGCGGGCTCGGTGGCCTGGTGACCTTCGCGCGGATAGCTGACGAACTCAGCCGGGATGCCGAACTCGCGCAGCCCGGCGTACAGCTCCTCCGCCTGGCTGACCGGCACGCACCGATCCTCGCGTCCGTGCAGGATAAGCGCCGGGGATGAGTCCGCGCTGAGCCGGGTGACCGGCGAGCGGTCCAGGTAGAGCGCGGGCTGGTCGGCAGGCCGGCCCTGGAGCAGGTAGTCGTAGAACGGGGGGTTGTTGGCCGTGCCCCGGACGCTGACCAGGTCGCTGATGCCGGCGATGACCACCCCGCAGCGGAACTGGCCGCCCCGCTGCCGCCCCTGCTGCCCAGCGCGATCGCCCACGCGGTGAGGTACCCGCCGTAGCTGGCGCCGATGGCGGCGACCCGGCCGGGGTCGGCCAGCCCGGCCGCGGCGCAGTGCGCGACGCCGGCCTCGATGTCCGCGAACTCGGCGCCGGCCGGGTCGCCCAGGTTGGCCCGGCCGAACGCCTGGCCGCGGCCCGCGCCGCCGCGCGGGTTGGGCATCAGCACCGCGTACCCCGCCCCGGTCAGGAACTCGGCCCAGGTCATGTCCCAGCTGTGATGAAAGGCCAGGCTCGGCCCGCCGTGGATGTCCACCACCAGCGGCCTCGGGCCGGTACCTCCGACACCGCCGGCACCGTCGTCCGGCTCGGCCAGCAGGCCCTCGATCTGCGTCCCGTCCGGGCCGGCCCAGCGCAGCTCGCGGACCCGAAACCGCCGGGACTGCGCCAGCCCGGCGTTGAGCGCGGTCCACGCGTCCGGCTCGCGGCCCCGGCGCAGCCGCACCACCTGCGGCGGGACGGCCGGGGTGGAGCGCATGGTCAGCGCCGAGCCGTCGGCCAGCGGCACCACCGCCGGGTGCCACCGGGAGTTCAGGCAGCTGGCCGCCTCGGCCTGCACCGTGACGCTGAGCTGCCCGGCCGCCCCGCCCAGCCCGGCCGCCCCGGCCAGCGGCGTCCCGGCCGCCCCGGCCAGCCAGCGCGGCGGCGTCGGCCAGGGCCAGCGCGTCACCGCCGGAGGCCGGCTCAGCCCAGCCCCACGCGGTGCCCAGGTGGTGCCAGCCGGCCAGCCACAAACGGCCGCCGTCCGCCCAGCCCAGCCAGGTCACGTCCAGGTCGGCCGGCAGTGCCGCGGCCGCCGGGGCGGGGCCGGGCTGGTCCAGCCGCAGCAGCCGCACCTCGCCGGCCAGCAGGCCCCGGTCGCTGGCCCAGCCCTCGATGCAGGCCACCACCCGGCCGTCCGGGCTGACCGCCGGGCCGGACAGCTGCCAGGCCGACTCCAGCAGCACCCGCTGCCGGGCCCCCGCCGCGTCCAGCTGCTCCAGCCGGCTGTGATACCAGCCGGCCTCGGTCGGGTCGTCGCTGGCGACCACGATCGCCCCGCCGCCGGGAACCGGCGCGAACTCCCAGATCGCCAGGTCAGCCGGGCTAACAGGCGCGGCATCGCCGGTCGCCGGGGTCCACCCGCCACAGCCGCCGGAACCCCGCGCCGCCTGCCCGCGGCAGAACGACCGGGTCCTGCTCGGCGGCGGGCAGCGGCTTGCCCGAGGTGAGCGAGGCCGCATCGGCACCCGGATCAGCCGCCAGCACGATCAGCCCGGCCTCGGTCCAGGCCACCTGCTCGGCGAAGGCCGGCAGCGGGTAGCGCAGCCAGCTCGCCGGCGGCGCCGGCCGGGTCGGCCACGATCACCGTGCTGCCCGCTTCCTCCTGCACGGCCAGCGCGAGCCGGGTGCCCTCGGGGGCGAAGGCCAGGTTGGTGTCCGGGACCGTGCCGTCCAGCTTCGCGGGCTCGCCGCTGAGCGGCCCGTGCCACAGCCCGGTGGCCTCCCCCGGCCCCGTCGGCCCGGGGCCGATCACGAACGCGGCCGTGTCACCAGCGGCGTCGACAGCGATCCGCTCGGGGCGGTCAGTATGCACGGGATGGGACAGCACGCGGCGGCACTCCTCGGCTCAGGCACTCGGGACAGCGACAAGCAAGACGATTAACAACGGCCATCGCGGCTAGTGAGCCCGGACGCGCGGGTCGAGCACGGCGTAGAGCATGTCCACCGCGAAGTTGCACGCCACCACGAAGGCCGCGGCCAGCATCACGATGCCGATGATCACCGGCAGGTCCTGCTGGGTGACCGACTGGATGGCCAGCTGGCCCAGGCCCGGCAGGCCGAAGATGTTCTCGGTGACCACCGCGCCGCCGAGCAGCACGCCGATGTCGATGCCGAGCTGGGTCACCACCGAGGTCAGCGCGGCGCGCAGCGCGTGCCGGTAGGTGACCCGCCGCTCGCTGACCCCCTTGGCCCGGGCCGTGCGGATGTAGTCCTCGCCCAGGACCTCCAGCATCCCGGCCCTGGTCAGCCGGGTATAGGTGGCGGCCGTGGTCAGGGCCACGGCGATCCACGGCAGGATCAGGTGCTGGGCCCAGGCCCGCCGGGCTGGTGAAGATCGACACGTAGCCGCTGCCGGGGAAGATCGGGATCCCGGCCAGGTGCAGCTGGAAGAACAGGAAGTACAGCAGGATCAGGCCGAGCAGGAAGGTCGGCATCGAGTAGAAGAACACCGCGAAGAACGTGGCGCCCTTGTCGATGATCGACCGGGGGTGCGTGGCGGCCAGCACGCCGGTGCTGATCCCGATCAGCAGCCACAGCACCGCGCCGCCCACGGTGAGCGAGATGGTGACCCCGATGCGGCTGCCGATGAGGCTGCTCACCGGCTCGGAGTTGTAGTAGGAGTAGCCGAGGTTGCCGTGCAGGAACTGCCAGATGAAGCTGCCGTACTGGTCGAGGATGGGCCGGTTCAGGCCCAGCCGCTTCGCGACATCGGCCACGGTCGCCGGCGTGGCCTGACGGCCGGCGATGGCCCGGGCCACGTTGTGCGGGGCGATGAAGAACAGCGCGAAGACCGCCACGCTGATGATCCACAGCACGACGATGCCCGACAGCAGCCGCCGGGTGAGCAGCCGGATCACCGGGGGCCTGCCTCGGTCCCGGCCAGGCTCACGCCGCCGGCGTCACCCGGTGCGGCGCCGACCGGGGGCCGCAGCCGCCTGCGCTGCCGCCGGCCCTTGCGCAGCGCGTTGATCAGCCGCTCGCCGCGCGGGTCCAGGGCGTCCCGCAGCGAGTCGCCGAGCAGGTTGAACGCCAGCGTGGTGGCCAGCAGGAACAGGCCGGGGAAGATGATGAACCACCAGGCGACCTGGTAGTAGCCGATCGACTCGGCCAGCATGTCGCCCCAGCTCGGGGTGGGCGGAGTGATGCCCAGGCCGAGGAAGGACATCACCGCCTCGAAGGCGATGGCCGAGGGGATCAGCAGCGTGGTGTACACGATCAGCGGCGCGGACAGGTTCGGCAGCACCTCGACGAACATGATCCGCAGGTTCCCCGCTCCGCCCGGCGCGGGCCGCCTCGGTGTACTCCTTCTCCTTGATGGACATGGCCAGGCCGCGCACGATCCGGCCCACGGCGGCCCAGGAGAACAGCGCGATGACCACGATGATCACCGTCAGGCTGGGGCCCACCACCGAGACCAGCGCGATGGCGGCCAGCAGGAACGGGAACGACAGGACCAGGTCCATCAGCCGGGACAGCAGCGAGTCGACCAGCCCGCCGAGGAAGCCGGCCAGCAGGCCGATGGTGGTGCCGATGATGACCGCGCTGACGCTGGCGAACACGCCGACGATCAGTGAGATCCGGGCCCCGTAGATGGTCCGCACGAACACGTCCCGGCCCAGGTCGTCGGTGCCGAACCAGTAGGTCGAGCTGGGCGGGCGGGGCAGCCCGGCGGCGGTCAGCCCGGCGGTGTCGTTCTGCTGGTCCACGCCGTGCCCGGCCAGGTGCGCGATCACCGGGGCGAAGATGGCCAGCAGGATGAGCAGCAGGATGAACGCGGCCGAGATCACCGCCACCCGGTCGTGGCGGAGCCGGTCCCAGGCCAGCCGCCACTGGCTGCGCCCCTCGATCTCGGCGCTGCCGGCGGCGCTTCCGAGGCGCGCTGCCGGAGGCGGCGCTTCCGGAGGCGGCCGCGGCCGGTCCCGGTCGCGGCCGCGACGGTCTCGCCGGGCGCGGCCGGGCCGGCGGCGGCCGGTCGGTGGCGCCATTTGTTAGTGCTGGTCCGATTGCTGGTTCCGCCGTCCGCTGGCCAGCACCTGCAGCAGCCGGGCGTCGTCGGGGACGGCGGGCGTCTCGATGGGGAAATGGCAGGCGGTCAGGTGCGCCTCGTCGCCGGCCGCGGACACCAGCTCCGGCTCGGTGACCCGGCACAGGTCCTGGGCGCGCGGGCAGCGGGGGTGGAACCGGCAGCCGGTCGGCGGGTCGACCGGGGAGGGGATGTCGCCCTCGATGGTGAGCCGGCGGCGCTGGCGGGCCAGGTCGGGGTCGGTGACCGAGGCGGCCGACAGCAGCGCCGCGGCGTAGGGGTGGCGCGGCTCGCGGTACAGCGCGTCGGCCGAGCGCCAGCTCGACGACCTTGCCCAGGTACATCACCGCGACCCGGTCGCTGACGTGCTCGACGACGCCCGAGGTCGTGGGAGATGAAGATGCAGGTCAGGTCGAGCTGGGCCTGCAGGTCCTTGAGCAGGTTGATGACCTGGGCCTGCACCGACACGTCCAGGGCCGAGACCGGCTCGTCGCAGATCAGCAGCTTGGGGTTCACCGCCAGCGCCCGGGCGATGCCGACCCGCTGCCGCTGCCCGCCGGAGAACTCGGCCGGGTACCGGTTGTAGTGCTCGGGGTTGAGGCCGACCAGGGCCATCAGCTCCTGGACCCGCTCGCGCCGGGCGGCGCCGCTGGCCAGGCCGTGCACGGCCAGCGGCTCGCCGACGATGGCGCCGACCCGGCGGCGCGGGTTGAGCGAGCCGTACGGGTCCTGGAAGACCATCTGGACCTCGCGGCGCACCGCCTTGAGTTCCCCGGCGCGCAGCCCGGTGATGTCGCGGCCGGCGAAGCTGACCCGGCCCTCGGTGACCGGCTGCAGCCGGGCGATGCGTGCGGGCCAGCGTGGACTTGCCGCAGCCGGTCTCGCCGACCAGGCCGAGCGTCTCGCCGTCGCGGATCTGCAGGCTGACGCCGTCCACCGCGTGCACGACCCGGTGCTCGCGGGACAGCAGCGACGAGTTGCGCACCGGGAAGTGCTTGACGATGCCGGTCAGCTCCAGCAGCGGTGTCCCGTCCGGGGCGCGGCCTGGCCGGCTCCGCCGCGGCTGCGCCGCCACCGGGATGCGCCGGGCGACATCCCCGGCTACCGAGTCGGGCAGCCAGCAGGCCGAGCGGTGGCCCGGGATGTCGCCGATGGCGCGCAGCGGCGGCGGGTCGGTGGCGCAGCGGTCCAGCGCGAACCGGCACCGCGGCAGGAACGAGCAGCCCGCCGGGGTGTCGAGCATGCTGGGCGGCTGGCCGGGGATGGGCCGCAGCCGCCCGGTGTCGCCGGCCACCGGGATCGACTCCAGCAGGCCGCGGGTGTAGGGGTGGTGGGCCTGGTAGTAGGCGGTGCGGCGGTCGGCCTGCTCGACCGGCTGGCCGCTGTACATGACCATGACCTCGTCGGCGATGTCGGCGACCACGCCCAGGTCGTGGGTGATCAGCACCAGCGACATGCCCAGCTCGCCCTGCAGCCGGATCAGCAGCTCGAGCACCTGGGCCTGGACCGTCGCGTCCAGCGCGGTGGTCGGCTCGTCGGCGATGATCAGGGCGGGCTGCAGGGCCAGCGCCATGGCGATCATGACCCGCTGCCGCATGCCGCCGGAGAACTGGTGCGGGTAGTCGTCGATCCGCTCGGCCGGCCGCGGGATGCCGACCAGGCCCAGCAGGTCGATGGCCTGGCGGTTAGCGGCCTGGCGGCTGGTCCTCCCGCTGGCGCTGTCGTGCGCGCGGATCGCCTCGGTCAGCTGCCAGCCCAGCTTGTGCAGCGGGTGCAGGCTGGTCAGCGGGTCCTGGAAGACCATGCTGATCCGCTTGCCGCGGATGTCGCGCAGCTGCTGGCTGGTCATGGCCAGCAGGTCCCGGCCCTCGAACCAGGCCTCGCCGGTGACGTCGGCGCCGGGCACCAGGCCGATCAGGGCCTGCGCGGACACGCTCTTGCCCGACCCCGACTCCCCCACGATGCCCAGCGTCTGCCCGCGCGGTACCTCGAAGCTGGCGCCGCGCACCGCGTGCACGACGCCGTCGACGGTGTCGAAGCGGACGTTCAGGTCCCGCACGTCCAGCAGCACCTCGGCCGGGACGGACGCGGGGACGGCCGGCGGCTCCGGGCACCGCTAGCCCATCCTCCCGCCGCTGTGCCTCCCGCCGCCGCGCACCAGGCTTCGATCTCGTCCGGGTCGCGGGGCAGGGCCCCCGACAGCAGCTCGTAGCCGTCCGCGGTGATGAGCACGTCGTCCTCGATGCGGACGCCGATGCCGCGCAGCTCGGGCGGGAGCAGCTCGTCGTTGGCCTGGAAGTACAGCCCCGGCTCCACGGTCAGCACCTGGCCGGCGGCCAGCGGCCCGCCCAGGTAGCGGGCCTCGCGGGCCCTGGCGCAGTCGTGCACGTCCAGGCCCAGCATGTGGCCGGGCGCGCACAGCGTCCAGCGCCGGTGCAGGCCGCAGTCGGGCTCCAGCGACTCCGCCGCGCTGACCGGCAGCAGGCCGAGCGACTCAAGCCCCTCGGCCAGCACCCGGGCGCAGGCCGGGTAGAAGACGCGGAAGTCGGCGCCGGGCTTGCAGCTGGGCCAGTCCGGCCTCCTGGGCGGCCAGGACGATCTCGTACACCTGGCGCTGCAGCGCGGTGAACCGGCCGCTGACCGGGAAGGTCCGGGTCACGTCGGCGGTGTACAGCGAGCTCAGCTCCACCCCGGCGTCCAGCAGCAGCAGGTCACCGTCACGCAGCGGGCCGTCGTTGCGGTTCCAGTGCAGGATCGTGGCGTGCGGGCCGCTGGCGGCGATGGTGTGGTAGCCGGTGCCGTTGCCGCCCAGCCGGGCCCGGCTCCCGAACGCCCCCTCCACGTGCCGCTCGGTCAGCCCGGCCCGGCCGCCGGGGCGGGCCAGCAGCGCCGCCACGTCACAGAAGCCGGCCAGGCTGGCGTCCACGGCGCCGCGCAGCTGGCCGATCTCCCACTCGTCCTTGACCAGCCGCAGCTCCGACAGGATCGCCGTCAGCTCGGCGTCCAGCTCCGGCCCGGCCGCGGTCACCTGCTGCTCGGCCTCGGCGTCGAAGCCGCGCGCCACCAGCGCCCGGCCCGCCGCGGCCAGCGCGGCGGGCAGCTCGGCCAGCGGCCGGCAGGCGACGCCCAGCGCCGCCGCGCGGGCCTCCAGCGACGGCCGGCCGCCGACCCACAGCTCGCCCGCCGCCGAGTCGCGGTAGAACTCGCCGTTGTCGCGCCCCGACGGCGGCAGCAGGAACAGGACGTCACCGGCCGCCGACCCCGGGTCGAGCAGCAGCACGCCGCCGGGCGTCTGGTCGCCGGTCAGCCACACGTAGTCGCTGCCGGGCCGGAACGGGTAGAACTGGTCGTCGTTGCGGCGCGGGGCCCGGCCCGCCGGCACGACGGCCGGCAGCGGCTCGGGCAGCCGGGCGCGCAGCAGGTCCCGCCGGGCGGCCAGCCGCCCGGCCGCTGGCGCGGGCGGCAGCGGGATCTCTTCCTGAGTGCCCCAGCCGGAGGTCATGAACTCCGTGAGGCGGCCGGAGTAGGGATCGCTGAACTCGCCGGGCTTGAGGTGGTCGGGAACGGGGCCGGCGGAGCCCGCGGGCTCCGCCGGCCTGGTGACCGTCTCGGTCATGATCCGCTCAGCCACACGTTCGTCGGGTCGCAGTTCAGGCCGAACCAGAAGAAGTTGCAGCCGTGCACCGCCGAGGAGTGGAAGATCGGCCACTTCTGCACGTTGACCGGCACCACCGCCGCGTCCTTCATGGCCGCCGCGTCAGCCTGCTGCCAGGCGGTGTTGGCCGCCGAGGCGCTGGGGGCCGCCAGGGCGCCGTTGATGTCCTTCTGGACCGCCGCGCTGGTGTACCCGTCGAAGTCGTTCGAGCCCGGGCCCGGCGCCGTCAGCAGCGGCACGATGGTCGAGCGGCCGTTGTTGCCGAACCAGTCCGGGATCCAGCCCGGCGGCGCGATGTCCCAGACGTCGCGCTTGCCGGTGGTGGGGTTCTCCAGGTACTTGCCGTAGAAGTCGGACTGGGTGGCCGACACCAGGGAGACCTTGAAGCCGGCCGCGTCCAGGCTGGACTGCAGGGCCTGGGCCACGCGCGGCATCGGGTCGGTGGTGGAGTACAGCAGCTTCACCGCGACGCCGGTCTTGTGCGCCTGGGCCAGCAGCTGCTTGGCCTTGGCCGGGTCGCCGGCCCCGTTGTTGTCGGGGAACGGGTTGAAGTTCGGGATGTAGCCCACGTTGCCGGGCAGGATCAGCTGCGACGTCGCCGACCCGATGGCCTTGCCGCCGAGGATCTGCACGATGGCGTTCTTGTTGACGGCGTAGGCCACTGCCTCGCGGACCAGCTTGTTCTTCATCGGCCCGGCGTACTGGTTGAGCGTGAGGTAGGTGCCCAGCGAGATCGACGCCGGGCCGCCGGCCGTCGGGCCGACGACCAGGCCGGAGCTCTTGCTGGACACCAGCGACGGCAGGTCCTGCGCGGGCGGCGTGACATCCCATTCCATGTCCCCGGTGCCCGCGACCAGCTGCTGCTGGACGTTGTCCTGGGTCAGGCCCTCGGTCACGGTGATCTTGTTGACGTAGGCGTGCCGGTTCGGGTCGGTCGCGGCCGACCAGGCCGGGTTGCGGGCCAGGGTGAACGACTTGTCCGCCACGTACGAGGTGATCTGGTACGGGCCGTCAGAGATCGTGTGCTGGCGGAACTGGGCGCTGTCGGGAACGTACTTCATGTACTCCACCGGGCGGGCCGAGCAGAAGCCCATCGTGAGGATGTACAGGAAGTCCGGCGTCGAGCTGAGCAGGTGGAAGGTCAGCGTCGACGAGCTGGTCGCGACCACGCCGGGCAGGCGGTTTGAGTTCACGTAGGACGCGATCCCGGCGACGGTGGCCGGCGCCTTGGCGAAGCCCGTGCAGTAGGCCGCCATCCCCACGATGGTGTTGGTGAAGTAGCCGGGCGCGCCGACCGGCGAGGCCGGGTTGCACAGCATCTTGAACTCGCGGACGAAGTCGGCCGCGGTCACCTGACGGGCCGGGCTGGTGTCCCACTTCACGCCCGGGCGGATGTGCACCGTGACGGTCTTGCCGCCGTCGGTGATGCCGCCGTTGGCCGCGGTGGGGATCGTGGTGGCGATGTCCGGCACGACGGGCGGCGGCGTGGATGACCCGGTCGGGTCGCCGTAGGAGAACAGCTGCCGCGTGAACATGCGCTCGAGCATGCTGCTCACGGTGTAGTACGCGCTGACCGTGTCCAGGTTGAAGATGTCGCTCTGCCCGAGCAGGGTCAGCGTCCCGCCCCGATGCGGCTGGTTACCGGACGACGACGAGCCGCCGCCCGATCCGGAGCTGCTGGGGTTGACGGTGCCCGTGCAGGCGGCGGCCAGGAAGGCAGTCGCCGCCAGCACCGCACTAGCAGCCCTCCAACGACGAAACATGCGCCCTCCGATATCGCCCATAGTCCCGCTATCTCCTGTGCAATCCCGCTTGCTGCTGGTATCCCGGTTTCTGACCACGTCCCGGGCGACGCGGTGGCAGTAATATGTCACATATCAGATGAGAGTCAAGGCGATGTAACCCGAGATCAGAAGGGGTTTCCGATTCGACATTGATTCGTGACATTCGCCGGGCAGGCCCGGTTCCGGCCGTCACGAACCCGGGCCGCCGGGTAACGTGGAGTCATGGCACGAGTTCTTTACACGGCGGAGGCAACGGTCTCGGGCGGCCGGGCCAACGGCCACGGACGCACGACCGACGGAATCCTGGATGTGCAGCTCCGCTCGCCGAAGGAAATGGGCGGCGAGGGCGGCGGCACGAACCCCGAGCAGCTGTTCGCCGTGGGCTACGCGGCCTGCTTCGAGAGTGCGCTGGGCGTGGTCGGCCGCCGCGAGCGGGCTGAGGTCGGCGACGTCTCGATCGACAGCCGGGTCAGCCTGCTGCCCACCGGGGACGGTGGCTTCAAGCTCGCCGTGGAGCTCGACGTAACCCTGCCCCAGGTCCAGGATCCCGAGCAGGCGGCCCGGATCGTTGCTGCGGCACATCAGGTGTGCCCGTACTCCAATGCCACCCGGGGCAACATCGACGTGAAGCTGACGGTCAACGGCCAGGACATCGGCTGACCTTGTGGCTTGACCTGGTGGTTTGACTTGGCGGTTTGACCTAGACCGCGCTCTAGCATCCAGGCTCGTGCTCAGCGCCCGTGCGGACGGGCGGCTGGAGAGGAACCCTGGATGAAATACCGCACGATTGGCACGGACCCGAAGACCCGCCGTGAGGTGAGCGTGCTCAGCCTGGGCACGATGCACTTCGGCACGGCGACCGACGAGGCGACCTCGTTCGCGATCCTGGACCGGTACGCGCAGGCAGGCGGCACCTTCATCGACACCGCCGACAACTACGCCTTCTGGGTCGGCACCCAGGGCGGGGAGAGCGAGGAGCTGCTGGGCCGCTGGCGGCGCAGCCGCGGCGTCGGCGACGAGATCGCGGTCGCGACCAAGCTCGGTGCCCGGCCGCTGGCTCCGGGCACCAGCTTCACCGACAACGCCGAGGGACTGTCGGCCCGCGTGATCCGCGAGTCGGCCGAGCGCAGCCGGGACCGGCTCGGCATGTCCCGGCTGGACTTGCTGTACGCGCACATCGAGGATCCGGCGGTGCCGCTGGCCGAGACCGTGGAGGCCTTCGCCGAGCTGGTGGCCGAGGGCACCGTGGGCCTGCTGGGGGTCAGCAACCACTGGGCCTGGCGGGTGGAACGGGCCCGTGGCCTGGCGGCCGCGGCCGGGCTGCCCGGCTACGAGGTGCTGCAGTACCAGCACAGCTACCTGCGGCCGCGTACCGACCTGCCGGGCGCGCGCTCCCCGGACGGCGGGTCGGGCATGCTGGGCGGCGACCTGCTCAGCTACCTGCGGGCCGAGCCGCAGCTCACGATGGTCGCCTACTCACCGCTGCTGAAGGGCGGCTACGTCCGCCCGGACAAGCTGGATGCCGCCGAGTTCGCCGAGTTCGACCATCCGGGCACGCCCGCCCGGCTGGCCGCGCTGCGGGAGGTCGCCAGGGACGCCGGCGCGACGGTCAACCAGGTGGTGCTGGCCTGGCTGATCGGCGCGGAGGTCCCGATAATCCCGCTGGTCGGTGCCTCCTCGGTGACGCAACTGGACGAGAGCCTGGCCGCGGTGGACCTGGAGCTGACCGCGGAGCAGCGCACCAGGCTGGACGCGGCGGGGTGACCGGAAGGCGGCCACCCTCGTCACCGTCCGGCACCGGCAGGATCACCTGCGGGCGGTGTCGAGCTGGACGTGCACGGTGAGCAGGTCGGCGCCGAAGACGCGCACGCCGATCGCGTTGTAGGCGCGCAGCGGGTGCCAGGCGATGATCTTCCGCTGGCGGGCGAGCGGGTCCTCGTCGGGGCGCACGGTGGCGATGCCGGAAACCCAGCGGTAGCGCAGTCCGATGCGCAGCCGCACCCGGACGTGGGGGTCGTGCTGGATGTTGTTGACGTAGCCGGCCCGGGTGCCGTGCTCGGCGATGATCCAGAACGAGTTGCCCTTACGGCCGTTGCCGACCGGGACCCGGCGGATCTTGCCGGTGCGGTGCCCGCGGGTCTCCAGGATCGCCACCCCGAGCGGGTTGATGCCGATGGCCAGGAACAGTCGCATCAGCGGGTTCATGGTGTAGCGCTGCACCGTCCGCATGAGCAGCACCTTGGCCCGGCGGTTGCCGACGGTGAGCAGGAGCAGGCCCAGGTAGATGCCGGTCTGCACGAGCGCGGAGCGGAGGCTGCCGCCGGGCGTGATCGCGTACAGCACCCACGCCAGGGCGGTGGCGGCGAGCGTTCCGGCGATCAGCCCGCGCGGCACGCTGAAGCGCGATCTGGGCCGGGATGCGGTGCTCTGACGGGTCGCGGTGGCCTGGTCGGTCGGGGTGGCCTGGTCAGTCGGGTGGCCTGGTCGGTCGTGGTGCTCGGGCGGGTCGGCGCGGTGCTGTCGACAGACATGGTCACTCCTCAGCAGGCGGCATCTTCATAGCATGACCATGCTAATACGACGGTGCTAATACGGCAATGCTAAATTGTCCGCGTGCCGAAAGAGGTAGATCACCCCGCTCGCCGCCGCGAGCTGGCCGACGCGGCCTGCCGCGTGATCGCGCGTAACGGGCTGGGCGGGACCACCCTGGCCGATGTCGCCGAGGAGTCGGGCTGGTCGATCGGCTCGATCCGGCACTACTTCCCGAACAAGGACGAGCTGATCGCCTCGGCCCTGTGGCGGGTCGGGGAACGCGTCGATGAGCGGATCCGGGACCGCACCGCCGGCGGAATGACGATGAACGACCTGCGGATCGCCGCCACCGAACTGCTCCCGCTGGACGCCGACCGGCGCGACGAGGCCCTGGTCCACCTGGCCTTCATGGCGCAGGCGGCGGTCGTGCCCGCGCTGGCCGACGCCTCCGAGGGCGCCGCGCAACGGCTGCAGGAGCCACTGGCCGCGCGAATCGCCCATGCGATGCAGGCGGGCGAGTTGCCGGCCGGCCTGGACGCCGAGGACGAGGCAGCGCGCCTGCGGGTGCTACTCGACGGGCTGCGCCTGCAGCTGGTGACCACGCCCCGGCAGACCTCGGCGACGTGGGCGCTGGCGGTCCTCGATGACCACCTCAGCGCCCTGGCCGATCCCCTCAGCGGGCGGGCACCTCGTGCCAGACTCCGCCGTTCAGGTTGAGGTTGTTGCCCCTGGCCTGGCCGGGGGCGGTGTCGCCGATGTAGGTGTACAGCGGATGGCCGTTGTAGGTGAGCTGGTGAGAGCCGTCGGTACGGGTGATCGTGGCGACCTTGCCGGGCAGGCCCGAGCCGGCTGTGGTGCTGCCGGTCACCGGCGGCCAGTACGCCGCGCAGCCCCCGTAGCACTTGGACATGGTCGGCGTATCCGGGGCGAATGAGTAGAGCGTGAAGCCCTTGCCGTTGGTCAGCACGACCGTCCCGCCGATCGTCGTGGTCTTCAGGCCGGCGGCAGCGCCGGCACTGGGACCGGCGGCCGCCGGCGCTGGAGGCGTGGCCGCGGCGACCGTGACCCCGAGCAGCACCAGCGCGGCTACCGCCAGCCCCCCGGCGGCCAGTCCAGCCGCTCTGCCGATCGGTGGCGGGATCTGAGCGGCGGCGAGCCGGGCCGGGGCCGCTGCCGCGCCGTGGGCCGGGGCCCCCGGCGTGGCGTCAGCCGGGGCCGGGGCCAGCGTGAGCGCGGCCAGCACGGCGAATGCCGCCACCTCCACGACCCCCGCGACGATGCCCGCGGTCGTGCGGACCTCCTTGAACCCGAACAGCCCGATCGAGGCCGTCAGCAGGTAGCCGCCGAGCGTAGCGAGAGCGAAGAGCGCTCCCGACGCAGCCGCCAGCCGGCTCGGGATGACGAGCCGGCCCGGAATGACCAGCACGGCCAGCCCGAGGCCGAAGGCGGCGATCACCTGCAGCAGGAACAGCCAGCCGATCGTCGGGATCGTCCGGTAGCCGGTGACGTACAGGTCCAGGTGGATCGCCGCGGTGGCGATCAGCAGGCCCGAGCCCGCCACCCGCAGGATGACTCTCCGCCAGTCAATCCCGGACGGCTCGGCGTGGTCCACTACGGCTCGCGCCGCGGCCGTCATAGTTCCCCGTCTGGTCGACGTATCCCGCGATGTCATGACGTCAGTCCGATCTGTAGTGTCCGCTCTGTGCATGGCGCGTCCGGTCATGGCGCGTCCGGTCATGGCGCGTCCGGTCAGTACCCGTATCCGCCGGTAGAGCCAGACGAGGAACCGCCGGATGGCGCTGTGCCGCCAGACGCGGGCGCTTCGTGCCACAGCCCGCCGAACGCGTTGACGCCGTTGCCCTTAGCCTGCCCGGGGGCCGTATCGCCGACGAAGGTGTACAGCGGATGCCCGTGGAAGGCGAGCTGTGTCGCGCCGTTGGATCGCTTGATCGTCGAGTACGGGGCCTTGACCGCGGAGGTCGTCGAGGGCTTCACCGGCGGCCAGGACGTGGCGCACGCTCCGTTGCAGTTTGACTTGGTGGACGTGTCGGGAGCGAACGAGTAGACGGTGAAGCCCTTGGAGTTGGTCAGCACCATCACGCCGCCGACCTTCGCGGTCTTCAGGCCGACCGCGGTCGTCGAGGCGGGGGCGCTGCTGCTGCCACCGGAAGCAGGGGCGGCGGTGCTCGACGAGCTGCCGCACGCCGCCAGAGCCGCCGCGGCGGCCGCGGCGGCGGGCAGCACCAGCAGCATCCGAGGATGCCGGAGTGCCTGCGGTCGGACAAATGCCCTGGTCATTGGTTCCCCCTTGCTGTCTGGACCCGTCTCGCTCCCCTGCGCCGGGGCCCACGCCGACGGATCTGCCTAAGGCCGACGATGCCGCGCGGGCGGCCTGGCCGCATCGCGGCGAGCCCCCGGGTCACCACCCGGCCAGCAGGAATCGTGGCCCTCCTGCTAGCTGGAGTCGTACCCACCTGAGCGGTCGGCCCTGAGGGGTCGGCCTGCCGGGTGCCGGACCGTGGGCCGCAGGCGCCCCTAGTGGGCCCTGAGGAACGTGATCACGGCCAGGACGCGGCGGTGGTCCTCATCGGCCTCGGGCAGGTTCAGCTTGGTCAGGATGCTGCGGACGTGCTTCTCGACGGTGCCCTCGGTGACCCACAGCTGCCGGGCAATGCCGATGTTGGAGCGCCCCTCGGCCATCAGGGCGAGCACCTCGAGTTCGCGGCCGCTGAGCACGGCGAGCGGATCATCCTTGCGGCGGGCGGTCACCAGCTCCTGCACCAGCGCCGGGTCGACGACCGAGCCGCCGTTGGCGATCCGCTCGAGCGTGTCGAGGAACTCCGCCACGTCCGTGATCCGGGTCTTGAGCAGGTAGCCGATCCCGGGCCCGCTGGCCAGCAACTCCACCGCGTGCTCGACCTCGGCGTAGGCGGACAGGACCAGGATGCCGGTCTCGGGCTGCTCCTGCCGGATCACCCCGGCCGCCTCCAGCCCCTCGGTGGTGCTGGTGGGCGGCATCCGGATGTCGGTCACCACTAGCCTGGGCCTGGTCTCGCGGACCAGCGTGAGCAGGTGCGGGCCGTCGCCTGCCTGCCCGACCACCGGGAAGCCGGAGCGTTCGAGCAGGCTGGCCAGGCCTTCGCGGAGCAGGACATCGTCCTCGCCCAGGACAACGCGCAGGCCGGCCGGGGCCGGGACCGGCGCCGTCGCGTGCGGGCCGGGGCGGCCGGGCTCGGCGCTGCTCATCATGGTTTGCATTATCGGCTAGCCCCGCTGGCCTGGGATAACGGGGCTGTGCGTTGCACGCTGCGGCCCGCGGTGGCAGTCTCGACAACATGGCGGGGGGCCTTCGCCGGGTTTCGCTGCGCGCCGCAAGCCGCCTATGCAGGCAGTTGCCAACGCTGGCCGGCTGGCCGCGCGGGTGGCGTCGGCGGTTCGGCGTGGAGATCGTGCTGGCCGTGATCGTCGCTGTCGCCGCGTTCACGGTCACGGCCGCCGTCGGCACCGCCGCGCGGTATCACGTGCCCTGGCCGCTCTTCAGCCTGGTTCTGCTGCTGTGCGTGCTGGCGGTGGCCCGCTTCGCCGGAGTCCTGTACGCGCTCCCGGTCGGGGTGGTCATCATCCTGGCCTTCGACTGGTATTTTCTGCCCCCGCTCCGCCTGTTCAATGGGGCGACCGCGCTGGTGCTTGGCCTGTTTGTGATCATGTCGGTCATTGTCGGCGCATTCGCGACTCTGGCCGGCCGTCGGGCCGCCGGGTCTGAGGAGGCGCGAGGCGTTCTGGCGGACGAGCAGGCCGCGCTGCGGCGGGTCGCGACGCTGGTGGCTCGCCAGCCGTCGCGGGCGGAGGTCTTCGCGGCGGTCACCGAGGAGGTCGGCAGGCTCCTTCATCTCGATAGCGCGCATCTGGCGGCCTACGGGGCAGGCGGCACGGCCGAGGTGGTCGGGGCCTGGAGCCTGCGCGGGACGGCGGTACCCGTCGGCACGCGGGTGCCGCCGGAAGGGGACAGCATCCTGGTCCGCGTCATGCGCACCCAGCGGCCGGCCCGCATCGACGTATACCGGCCCGATAAGGGCCCGGTCGCCGCATACGCCTACGCCATGGGGGTTCGCGCGGCGGTGGGCAGTCCGATTGTGGTCGCGGGACGGATCTGGGGGGTCATGGTGGCCGCGGCCCAGCAGCCGGAACCGCTGCCCGCGGCCGCGGAGTCGCGTATCGAGGAGTTCTCCGAGCTGGTCGCGATGGCGATCGCGAATGCCGAGGCGCGGACGGAGATGGAGCGGCTGGCGCAGGAACAGGCGGCCCTGCGGGGCGTGGCCACGCTCGTGGCCGAGGGCGCCGACACGGCCGAGGTCTTCGCCGCCGTTGCGCACAAGGTCTCTGAGGTGATGCACATCCCCGTGGCCGCGGTCCAGCGCTATGACGATGACGGCGAGACAATGACCATGCTCGCCGCCTGCAGCGACCGGCCGCATCCCTTCCAGCCGGGCACGCGCTGGCCCCTGCACCGCGCAGGACTTGCCGGACGAGTGCAGCGGACGGGCCGCGCGGCCAGGGCGCAGGACTACACGGACCGGCGGGGCTCCTTCGCCGCCGTAGCGCGCGAACTCGGGCTCCAGAGCGTTGCTGGCGCCCCGATCATCGTCAACGGCGCCGTGTGGGGACTGATGACGATCGCCTCAACGGATGCGCCCCTCCCCGAGAACGCTGAAGATCGCCTGGCCGAGTTCACGGAGCTCCTGGGCACCGCCATCGCGAATACTCAGACCCGCACGGAGCTCTCGGCGTCCCGCGCCCGGATCGTCACCGCCGCGGACGAGACCCGGCGGCAGCTCGAGCGCGACCTGCACGACGGCATCCAGCAGCGCCTCGTCTCCCTCGCGCTGAAGGCGCGCACCATCGAGACCATGACTCCCCGGCCCGCCGATGACATCCAGGGTGAGCTGTCGGTCCTGGCCCGGGAGCTGGTCACCTCGCTGGATGAGCTGCGCGAGATCTCGCGTGGCATTCACCCGGCCGTCTTGTCCGAGGCCGGGCTCGGCCCGGCTCTCAGAGCGCTCGCCCGGCGCTCCGCGGTGCCAGTGGTACTCGACCTCAATCTCTGCTCGCGGCTCGCGGAGCATGTTGAGGTGGCCGGCTACTACATCGCGTCTGAGGCGCTCACTAACGTGGCGAAGCACGCGCAGGCCTCGGTTGTCGACGTGCGGGCGGAGGGCGGCGACGGCGCTCTCATCCTCTCGATCCGCGATGACGGCATCGGGGGCGCCGACCCCAGCCGGGGCTCCGGCATCATCGGCCTCAAGGACCGGGTCGAAGCCCTCGGCGGAACGATGTCGGTGCTCAGCCCGGCCGGCCGCGGAACAACCCTGGACGTGCAGCTTCCCGCGGGTCCCGGCGGCGCGCCCGCCGAGGCGCCCGGAGCCCCTTAGCTCCCGGAGGGCTGGCCGGGGGGCCAGCCGCCCGGGCGCCCGTCCACAATCTGTCCGATCGCATGCGCCGACAGTTCCGGCTTCGGCAGGAACCCCTGGGCCAGGCTCTCGGCGATCAGGTCCGCGAAGTCGGCCTCCATATGGGTCGATATCAGGATCACCGTCGCTGCGCCATCCTGGCTGCGGTCGGCCAGGCGCCGGGCCAGGTCGAATCCGCTCTCGTCCCCGAGCCTGATGTCGACCAGGATCACCTCCGGCCGCAGTTCCTCGGCGCGCCTCAGCGCCTCCGCCGAGCTGGCGGCAACGCCAACGACCCGCAGGCCCTCCTGCTCCAGAAGCACGCGAGCAGCCTGCAGGAACGGCATATTGTCATCGACGATGAGGACACTGAACGCCACACGAACAGGCTTCCAGCGCGGCCCGGGCGGCGCATTGCTGCTAGCAGGAATCCGCGAGGAGGGGTGGCTGCAGGCCGTCAGGCGCCCAGGCCGTCTGCGGGCGCGCGGCGGCGGCGGTACCGGCGCACGATCATCAGGATCACGGCCAGCGGCAGGAGGGCCAGCGGCGAGCCTGGGCCACCGGCCAGACCGGGCGTCTATGATCTCGCGGTGTGACCGAGCCGCGCCGGGTGCTGATCGACTGGGATTACGGCGCCCGCGGTATCTGGTGGGTCCTGACCCGGCAGGAGAAAGAAGCTCCCGCCCCTGGCGGACGATGGAGCGGCGCCGCTCCCCCGCGTGAGCAACAGCGCACCCGGGCCTGGAGCGACCGGCTGACCAGCGATCTTCTCGACGACCTTCAGGAATGGAACGACGCCTGGGGCAGCGCTGACGCCGATACTCGCGCTCTCCAGGAGCGCGGCCGTGACCTGGCTGTCCGGGCGCAGGACGAGCTCGGCACAGACGGCTGGGAGGTCCTGTACAAGATGGACGGCCAGGTACAGCGCGTGCATCCGCCCGGAAGCTGGCCTGCTGAGTCATGGCAGGAGCAGCTGCTCGGCTACGCTCCGCGCCGACGGCAGGCTGAATAGCTGCGGCGGCGCCCGCACGGGTCCCTCCAGCCGCAGCTTTCCGGACGTCGCGCAGCTGTCGATTTCACGCGGTCTCGTTCGTGAACAAGCTGAGATCAGGCTGACGCGCCGCAGGCGCCATGAGGAGGGAGCACGGAAATGGGCAAGATTCGCGTTCACGAGTTCATCAGTCTCGACGGGGTGATCGACACGCCGGCCTGGACGATGGAGTACGGCTACGACCCGAGGATGGGCGAGGCGATCGCCGCGTGCATGGGATCGTGCGACGGGCTGCTGCTCGGCCGCACGACATTCGAGATGTTCGAGCCGGCCTGGTCGGCGCGGACCGCTGACGAAGATCCGGGCGCGCCGTTCATGAACGACAGCACGAAGTACGTCGTCTCGTCGACGCTGACGAGCCCGACCTGGAGCAACTCGCAGGTGCTCGGCGCGTACGACGCCGCGACGATCCGCGACCTCAGGGACCGGACGAAGGGCCTGTACGTCAGCGGCAGCGGGACGCTCGTCCGTGCGCTGCTCGCCGACGGCCTCGTCGACGAACTCCACCTGTTCGTCTATCCCCTCACGCGCGGCGAAGGACCAAGGCTCTTCGGCGAGCACCTCGCGCCGGCGAAATGGAACCGATCCGACGCCGCGCTCTATGACAGCGGCGTGAGCTACCTGAAGCTCACGAAGGATTAACGTCCAGGGGGCCAGCGGCGTCGAAGGGGGGAGTTAGCACCACTGAATCTGACCGCTGCCGGCGCCCACAATGAGAGGCACGAGCGGGCACCGGCCCGTGTGCGGGGCCGGTGCCGAGCCGGGAAAGATGCCGAGGGGCGCGGAGGTAGCGATGAGTGAGGCTGGCGACAGCATTGCCTGGCTGGCCTGGCCGACCCTGCGGACCTGCGTTCGCGGGATGGTCCTGGCCGCTACTGCTGTTGCGGGGCTCCCGCTGCTGGTCGTCTCCCTGGCTTGCGTTGTCCTGCTGCCGGCCGGGATCGGGGTGGCACTCGCGCCGAAGAGCCTGCTCGCGGTGCGGCGGTATGCCGACCAGCAGCGTCGCTGGGCGCTCGAGTGGTCAGGGGTGACGATCGTGTCGCCCTACCGGCCCCGGCCGACCAGGCGGACCAACCGGCTGTTCGGGGTGTTCCGGCGCTGCAAGTGGGTCCTCAGCGATCCGGCGACCTGGCGGGACCTGCTGTGGACGCTGGTCAACGTGCCGGTGAGCGCGGTGCTCGGGCTGCTGCCCGCGTTCCTGCTCGTCGCCTTCACCTGGACCGCGGTGGACGATTACGGGACCCTGATGCAGGGCTGGGCGGGCGTTGCGCCACACGGCGTCGTCCTGCAGCTGTTCTACCTGAGCATGCTGCCGGCCTGCGTCGTCGCGGGGCCGTGGCTGCTGAGGCTGCACGCGGTCGCCGCGTCGTCGCTGCTGGCCCCGAGCCGGAACGAGATGGCCGCCAGGGTCGGCCAGCTGACCGAGTCGCGCTGGGACGCGGTGGACGCGTCAGCGGCCGAGCTGCGCCGGATCGAGCGCGACCTGCACGACGGCGCGCAGGCCCGGCTGGTGGCCCTGGGCATGAACATCGGCTTCGCCGAGCAGGTGGTCAGGGACAACCCGGACCTGGCGCTGACCCTGCTGGCCGAGGCGCGCGCATCCAGCGGCCAGGCGCTGTCGGAGCTGCGCGCGCTGGTCCGCGGCATCCACCCGCCGGTGCTGGCCGAGCGCGGTCTCGACGGGGCCGTGCGCGCCCTCGCGCTCAGCCTGCCGCTGCCCGTTGAGCTGCACATCGACCTGCACGGCCGCCCCAGTGCGCCCGTCGAGTCGGCCGCCTATTTCACCATCGCCGAGGCGCTCGCCAACGTGGTCAAGCACAGCGGCGCGAACCGGGCCTGGGTTCAGCTGGACTACGATCACGGCAGGCTGATCGCGATCGTCGGCGACAACGGCGCGGGCGGTGCGCGTCCGCGCGCAGAAGGCGGGCTGGCGGGCATCGAGCGGCGGCTGAACGCCTTCGATGGTGTGGTCGCGGTGACCAGCCCGGCTGGCGGCCCGACTCAGGTGACCATGGAGCTGCCGTGCGAGTTGTCCTTGGCGAGGACCTGACCCTCCTGCGGGATGGCCTGATCCGGCTGCTTACCGCTTACGGCATGGAGGTCGTGGCGGCCGCGGACAGCGGACCCGGATTGCTGCACGCGCTGCTCACGCAGCGCCCCGACGTGGCGGTGGTGGATGTCCGGCTGCCGCCGACCTTCACCGACGAGGGCCTGCGGGCGGCGATCCAGGCCCGCGCTCAGCTGCCGGGCCTGCCCGTGCTCGTCCTGTCCCAGCACGTCGAGCAGCTCTACGCGAGGGAACTGCTCGCCGCGGGCACGGGAGGCCTGGGCTACCTGCTCAAGGACCGGGTCTCCGACGTGCGCAGATTCATCGAGGCCGTGCGTACCGTCGCCGGCGGCGGCACCGCCATGGATCCCGACGTCGTATCGCAGCTGCTGGCCCGCCATGACCGGGACGACCGGCTGAGCCTGCTCACCCGCCGGGAACGCGAGGTACTCGCGCTGATGGCCGAGGGACACAGCAACGCCGGCATCGCCGGCCGGCTGGTGGTCACCGAGAAAGCAGTCAGCAAGCACATCGGCGCCATCTTCACCAAGCTCGACTTGTATCCCGCCGAGGAGGGCAACCGCCGTGTCCTGGCCGTGCTGACCTATCTCAACGCCTGAAGCTGATATCACTGGGCCTGCTCGTGCCCGGTGAGGAAGTTGACCAGGCTGAGGGGTGCGTTGTCGCCGTAGCAGGCCTCGAAGATGATGGCGGCCTCGGCGCCGGCCTCGGCGCTGCGGGGGAACAGCGCCCGCTCGTACTCGGTGAGCGCGGCCTCGATGTCGTCGGGGTGCGCGGCGATGGCCTGGCCGAGTTCGGCGCCGTCGTACATGGCCAGGTTGGCGCCTTCGCCGGACGGGGACATGAGGTGGGCGGCGTCGCCGAGCAGGGTCACCCCCGGCACCCGATCCCACTGGTGCCCGGCCGGCAGGGCGCTGATCGGGCGCAGGACCGGCGCGGTGTCGCTGCCGGTGATCAGCGCGGTGAGCTCCGGGGCCCAGTCATCGAACTCCTGCGCGATCCGCGCGGTGGCCGCGGCGGAGTCGGTGAAGTCGATGCCGGCGAGCCAGTCCTGCGGCCTGGAGAGCGCCACGTAGGTGTGGAGGGTCCCGCCGCTCTCCCGGTGAGTGACGATCCCCTGCCCCGGCGCGAGCGCGAAGAGCTGCCCGTCGCCAACGGCCCGGGCACTAGCCGGGTGACGGATGTCGCTGTCGAACTGGTAGCTCTCGATGAACGACGTGCCGACGTACTCGGGTTCCGCATCGGAGAGCAGCGGGCGGACCCGCGACCACGCGCCGTCCGCGCCGACCAGCAGGCTGGTGACGACGGCGCCGCCGTCGGCGAAGGTCACCTCGTGGCGGCCCTCGCCGAGGGCACGGACGCTGCTGGCCTTGTGTCCCCACCGCACGGTGCCGGCGGGGAGTGAGTCGAGCAGCATCTGCCGCAGCGCGCCGCGGTGCACCTCGGGGCGCCCGCCCGTGCCGTCGTCGGGTTCGTCCAGCAGAACGGTCCCGTTCTGGTCGAGGACCCGCGACGCCTCGCGGCCCTCCAGGATGAGGCTGCGGAACTCCTCGATCAGGCCCGCCGCCTGCAGAGCCGGCTGGCCGGTGTCGTCGTGGATGTCGAGCATCCCGCCCTGCGTGCGCGCCGTCGGGGAGGGTTCCGCCTCGTAGATCGTGGCCGGGATGCCGCGGACGTGCAGGACGCGGGCGAGCGTGAGGCCGCCGAGTCCGGCGCCGATGATCGTGACGGGGGTGCGCATCCTGGCTCCTTCCGGATCGAGGCCGCCCGGTGAGGTCCGGCCAGTCTGCCTGGTATGCCGTTCCAATGTTGGAACAACGCTCCAGACATGTCAAAATAGCGGGGTGGCAACGCGGACGCGCCGGTCACAGCGGCGCACAGAGGCGCTCTCCCGCGAGCGCATCGTCGAGACTGCCGTCGAGCTGCTCGACGCCGCCGGCGAGGGCGGGCTGACGTTCCGGGCGCTGACCGAGCGCCTCGCCACCGGGCCCGGGGCGATCTACTGGCATGTGGCGAGCAAGGGCGAGCTGCTCGGCGCCGCCACCGACGCCGTCATCGCCGCCGCTCTGGCCATCGAGCCCGCCGAGTCTCCTGACTCGCCGCCGCAGGACGAGATCCGCGCTGTCGCGGTCGGCCTGTTCGGCGCGATCGACGAGCACCCGTGGCTCGCCACGCAGCTCTCAACGCAGCTTTCCCGCAGCCCCCGGGGGTCGGTGACGCCGCGGATCCTCGAAAGCATCGGCCGGCCGGTCCGCGCGCTCGGCGTGCCCGAGGGCAGCTGGTTCACGGCGACCACGGTGCTGATGCACTACATCCTCGGCGCCGCGGGCCAGAACGCCGCGAACGCCCGCGCTCTCGGGCCCGACGTGGACCGCACCGAGTTCCTCGACGCCGCGTCGAGGGCATGGGCGGAGCTCGACCCCGGCGACTACCCGTTCACCCGGGCCGTCGCGGACCAGATGCGCGACCACGACGACCGCGAGCAGTTCCTCGCCGGGATCGATCTCATCCTCACTGGCATCGCCACCAGCTACTAATCGAGATGCTGGCCTCCCGACGGCCGTGAAAGAATTCCTGATTGTGAAGAAAGCCGACATAACGCCCGCGCTTGTCTCCCGGCTGGTGGCCGCCCAGTTCCCGCGGTGGGCTGACCTGCCGGTCCGGCCGGTCGATGTCGATGGCTGGGACAACGCCACCTTCCGCCTCGGGCAGCACATGTCGGTCCGGCTGCCCAGCTCACTGGCCTACGTCGAGCAGGTCGACAAGGAACACCGCTGGCTGCCGGTCCTGGCCCGGCAGCTCCCGCTGCCGATCCCCGAGCCGCTGGCCAGGGGCGAGCCGGGCTGCGGCTTCCCCCGGCCCTGGTCGGTTTACCGCTGGATCGACGGCCAGACCGCCGAGGTCGCGGAGATAGCCGACCTGGGCGAGTTCGCCGCCAGCCTGGCCGACTTCCTGGCCGCCCTCTACGCGATCGACCCTGCTGGCGGTCCGCTGCCCGGCACGCACAACTTCTTCCGTGGCGGTTCGCCTGCCTACTACGACGCTGAGACCAGGGCGGCGCTCACCGCGCTGCACGGCATCATCGACACCGATCTGGCCGCCGAGGTCTGGGAGGCGGCCCTCGAAGCCCGGTGGGACGGCCCGCCGGTGTGGTTCCACGGCGATGCCCAGCCCGGCAACCTGCTCCTGGACTCCGCCGGCCGGCTGCGCGCCGTCATCGACTTCGGCACCTCAGGGATCGGCGATCCGGCCTGCGACACGACAATCGCGTGGACGTTCCTGTCCGGGCCCAGCCAGCGCGTGTTCAGGGAACGACTGCCGGTAGATCAGGCGACCTGGACACGCGGCCGCGGCTGGGCGATCTGGAAGGCGATGATCGTCCTGGTCGGCCAGCTGGACACCGACCCAGACGACGCCGACTTCACCAGGAACGTCATCAGCAAGATCCTCGCTGATCATCGCGACGCCCGGTGACGGGCGATGATGCCGGCCGCCGAGCCGGGCTGAGGCACGCTTCCTGAACCACCCCATTGCGTTCGGGCCGGTGCACGGGGACGATCTGTGGGAAACGCGGCACCCCTGCCGGAGGTTGCGGTCCGCGAGTGGGTGCGGTGGGCGGGAGCGGGCACATGGTGAAGGTCATGCGGATGCCGATGCGGGCTGTGACGATGCTGGCGGGCGTATCGCTGGTCATCGCGGCCGCAGTGGCGGGCGGAGGGCCGGCCGTGGCCGCCGGCCGGGCCGTGCGCGACCCGGGCCCGAGGGCCGCGGCACTCGCGCAGATCTTGCGCCACGGCATCGGCCTGCGGCCCGGCGGCACGGCCTGCGGCCCGGCGGCACCGGCCTGCGGCACTCCGGCGTCAGCGCGGCTGCGCTGCCGGGGGGTGGCCGGAAGGTGCCGCAGCCAGGGAACTCCAGCGTGCTCAACGGGGTCTTCTGCACGTCGGCGGCCAACTGCTGGGCCGTTGGCACGTACACGCCCTCCGCCGGGAATGGCGGGCGCAACGAGGTCTTGCACTGGAACGGCGCGAAATGGTCGCAGATCGCGGTGGCCAACCCGGGCGGGATGGGCACTAACCATCTCAGCGAGCTCTTCGCCGTGCGGTGCATCTCGGCCAGGGACTGCTGGACGGTGGGGTTTTACAGCCACGGCTCAGCCGACCTCAACCAGGCCCTGCACTGGAATGGCAGGAAGTGGTCCCTGGCCGCTACCCCCACGCCCGGAGGAATCCTGAGCGGGGATGTCAACCAGTTGTTCGACGTGGTGTGCACCTCGTCCGCCAGTTGCTGGGCCGGCGGCGACTACGGGAGCGAGAGCTCTTCCAGCCAGACCTTCCTGAACGAGATCCTGCACTGGAACGGCAAGGCCTGGTCGCTTGTTCATGTCCTCAACCCCAGCGGGAAGGGCTTCGACGATGTTCAGGCGATCGACGCCATCCGCTGCACCGCGGCCCGCAACTGCCTGGCCGTCGGCACCTACGGCAACGTCAGGGCGCTTGTGCTGCGGAACGAGGCGCTGCACTGGAACGGCACCAAGTGGTCGAAGCTCGCCACCCCCAACCCCGGCGGAACAGGAACGAAAGGCGACGTCAGCGAGCTGGCCGGCCTGGGCTGCGCCAACGCCAGCAACTGCTGGGCAGCCGGGACCTACGGCAACCTCAGCACGCAGACCTTCCTGAACGAGATCCTGCACTGGAACGGCAGGAAGTGGTCCCTGACCGCCACCCCTGACCCAGCCGGCACCGCCAGCCTGGCCGAGAACCAGCTGCTCGGAGTCCGCTGTAGCTCCGCCAGCAGATGCTGGACCGTCGGGGGCCAGGCCAAGAGCGGCGACTCTGAAGTCAACCAGGCCCTGCACTGGAACGGAACCAGGTGGTCCACCGGATGACGGGCTCGCCGAGGTCTTCCCCGACCGCGTAATCGGTGCAGCCGGTCCCGGTACCTTATGGGGATGGCATCCACCGCCGAGATCGAGGCGTTCCTGGCTGAGCCGCGTAACGTCGTTGTCGCCGGGATCCGCCGCGACGGGCGGCCGCACCTGAGCCCTAACTGGTTCTGGTGGGACGGCGAGCGGTTCTACGTCTCGACCACGCGGGGCCGCGTGAAGTACGCGATCTTCCGCCGGGACCCGCGGGCTCAGCTGCTCATTGATGATCCGGTCAGCTTCCGTGCCGTGCTGGTCCCGGCCACCGTTGAGATCCGCGAGGATCTCGCCGCGGAGCTGCCTCGCTTCCGCGCTATCCGGGAAAAGCACGGGCTGGCCGTGCCGGGCGATGAGCAACATCTGCGGGCACTGGCGCAGGAAGGGCGGGTCCTGCTGGCCATCACGCCCGACCAGCCACCCTCGAGCTGGACCAGCTGGGGCCTGGCGGCCGACTAGGATCACGCCATGATCACCGGAATGCACGCGATCGTGTTCTCCCCGCAGGCGGAGAAGGTCCGTACGTTCTTCGCGGACGTCCTGGGCATGTCGGCCGTGGACGCAGGCGGAGGCTGGCTCATTTTCGCCCTGCCTCCGGCCGAGCTCGCTGTCCACCCGGACGACACCAGCCGCCAGCAGCTGTACCTGATGTGTGACGACATCGACGCCACCCTGGCTGAGCTACGAGGCAAGGGAGCCGAAGTGGCCCAGGAGGTCACCGATCAGGGCTGGGGCCTGCTCGCCGCCATTCGTCTCCCGGATGGATCGGAATTCCCGATCTATCAGCCCCGGCACCCATCACCTCTCCAGCCCTGACCGTCCCGTGAACGGGCCTATCCCGTGAAGGGCGCCGCCAGGGCCAGGGTGTCGGCCAGTCGCTGACGGAGGACCTCGCGATGGCGGGGCATCTGCGGATCGCCGCTGTCCCAGTCCAGCCGGATCCCGCGGTCGGCAAGAAGGTAGACGACGCGCAGGGTGCGCATCGTGTTGGAGGCGAACGCCGGAACCGGGCCCGGTTCACTCGCGGCGAATGCGGCTGCTATCGGGTCAAGCCACTGCCCGGCCTCCGCTTCGGACAGCTCGTCGCGGAGCAGCGTCTGGCCGACGGCGAAACCGAGCCGGTCGTCCTCCTGATGCGCGAACACGTAGCTCGTGGGCGCCAGCAGCCGCGCCGCGGCCAGGCCGAGCAGCGGCGCCGGATCGACACCCGGGTGCCGGCCGAACGCGCCGAGTAGATCGGCGCCGTGAGCGACCGCATGCAGCCAGCCGAGCTCGGGATCGTAGCCACGCAGGTCAGTCTCGGCTGGGTACCACTCAGCGAACGCGGCCAGCCAGCCAGGGTCGTACTCGCCCTGCTGGACGACCGCCGCGAGGAGGAGCGGCGCGAAGGTACGGGCCTGGATCTCCGCATCGCCCAGCCGCGCGACCATCGTGTCGCCCAGGGCGTGGCGCTCGTCCGGGTCCAGCCCCGGAATCCAGCGGGCCAGCAGGGCATAGGCCTGCTCATCGCGCAGCACAGGATCCGGGGAGCGGAGCGCCTCGCAGAGCTCAGCCACAGCGGCCGCCCGCGCCGCCCGGTCTGGTAGCGCGCCGCCGCTATCGAGTACCTCCTGCCAGTCAGCCACGGCAGCAGTAAACACCACCGGCTGTTCAGGCCATCTCGCTGCCCGACAGTTGCACCCGGCTGGCTACCTTTGGGCTACGGCAGCCGGATCGTCAGCACAGGGAGACACCAGCGCATGAATGCGCCACCATCGCGACTTGGAGCCGAGCCCTCGGACGAGTCAGCCGTCCAGATCGGCGCTCTCGCTCCGCTAACCCGGCCCGGCTGGGTCGAGGCAGGCTCGCACTTGCTCGCTGGACTCGAGCTGGCCACTGGCGATGTTAATGATGCTGGCGGGATCGGCGGAAGGCCACTCGAGCTGGTGATGCGGGACACTGCCGCTGATCCGCGCAGGGCCGCGGCGGCCGTAGACGAACTGGCTCGCCTGGGCGTGGCTGCCCTGGCCGGGGAGTATCACAGCGTCGCCGCTCGCGCCGCTGCCGCCAGGGCCGACGCCCTCGGCCTGCCGTTCCTGTGCTCGTCAGCGGTTCTCGACGCGCTCACCGAGGAGCCGACGGAATGGGTCGCGCGCCTGGCCCCGGCGCAGTCGCACGGCTGGCAGATCTATGCGGACTTCCTCCTTGGCGCGGGCCACCGCCGCATCGCCGTGGCCACCGAGCCGAGTGTGTACTGGGCGTCAGGGGCCCGCATCCTCCGGGACTACCTCTGTGCACGCGGCGGCACCGTGACCGAACTCGATGCGCGGACGCTCGCCCCCGCGGCCGTGTGCGACGAGCTCGTCAGCAACCGCGCGACAGCCCTCCTCCTGCTGGTCGGCTTCCCGGAGCCGGCTGTGTCGATCGTCAGGTCCGTCCGGCGCGATCAGCGCCTGGCCGAGATCATGATCGGTGCTCCGGCCGGGCAGCCGGAGTTCGCCGGATGGTCGGCGCTGCTGGGCGACGACAGTGCCGCGATCCCGTTCTTGCGCTACCTGCCCGAGCGCCTCAGCCCGCTCGGTGCACGAGTCGAGACGACCCTGCGCGAGCGGCTAGGCCAAGCGCCCTCCTTCGTCGCGTTCGAGGGCTACGACACGGTCGCGGTCCTCGCCGAGATGCTGCGCTCGCACGGCCCGGACCGGGCGCGCCTGGCCGGATCCTGGCCGCGCGTTGCCGTCGAGGGCACCCGCGGGCAGATCCAGTTCTCCCGCACGCCCGGCATCAGCGTCTGGCAATGGGCCTGGCCGCCCACCCAGGTCGTGGACCGGGATCCGGCAGAACCCGACCGCTTCCGAGTCCTCCTCGCCACCTGACCGAGCACGGAAGGTGCCACAGCACTGGTCACTGCCTGCGGCGGGGGCCGGGGTCGCGGGCATGGCGACGCGCCCTGACCGCCATCATGCGTCCCGGCGGTCCAGCAGCGTCCAGGCGATGGCGTACACGATGGCGACGAACAGGCACATCACGCCGAAGCCGGGCCAGGGCTGCAGGGTGCGGGCGGAGTGGTAGACGTTAGTGAGCTGGCTCCCGGCCTGGGTCGGCCAGAACTCGGTGACCGGGTTCCGCCACGAGTCCGGCAGCGCCTGGGCGATCGCGGGGAGGACGAACAGGACGGCCACCAGGCAGGTGATGCCCGCGGCCGGGTGCCGGAGCAAGGCCCCCGCGGCGACGCTGAGCACCGCCAGGGCGGCCAGGTACAGCCCCCCTCCCGCCACCGCCCGGGCTACCCCGGGATCGCCGAGCGCCGCGTGGGGGGCATGGCCGCTGATGAGGGCCTGGCCCGCGAAGAACGCCGCGAAGCTGACCACCTCGCCCACGACGAAGGTCACCGCGGCGAAGACCAGCGACTTGGCGGCCAGTACCCGGCCTCGCCTCGGGACGGCGATCAGGCTGGTGCGGATCATCCCGGAGGAGTACTCCGAGCTGATGCACAGCACCCCGAGCACGGCGATGGCCACCTGGGCGATGGCCACCCCCGACTGGCTGACCCCGGTCGGGTCCCAGCTCAGCTTGCCGGCGGCGCTGAACCTGGCGTAGCCGTGGGCGGTGACCGCGCTGATGACGGCCCCCAGGCCGACGCCGAGCACGACGGTCACGGTCAGCGCCCAGAAAGTCGACCGGACCGAACGGAGCTTGACCCACTCCGAGCGCAGCACGTCACCGAAGGTGGCGGCACGGAAGGCCGGCCGGTGGTCCGGGCCGGTGCGGGTGATCGTGGCGCCGGTCACCGGGGCACTCCGGCCGCCTGGTACTCCACGCTGTCTCGGGTCAGTTCCATGAACGCCTCCTCCAGCGAGGCCCGGACAGGGATGAGCTCGAACAAGGTGATGCCATGGGCGGCGGCCAGCTTTCCCACCTCGGCGCTGTCCATCCCGGTGATCTCGATGACGTCGGGGCCGGTCCCGGCCCGGGCGGTGGCGCCGGCCTGGCGGCAGCGGGCGGCCAGCTCGGCCGCCCGGGGGCTGCGGACGTGCACCGACTGCCGGGAGCTGGACCGCACGAACTCGTCCGTGCTGGTATCGGCGATCAGCGCGCCCTTGCCGATCACCAGCAGGTGGTCGGCGGTCAGGGCCATCTCGCTCATCAGGTGGCTGGAGACCAGCACGGTGCGGCCCTCGGCGGCCAGCCCCCGCAGGAGGGTCCGGACCCAGTGGATGCCGTCGGGGTCCAGGCCGTTCACCGGTTCGTCGAAGATGAGCACGGCCGGGTCCCCCAGCAGCGCCGAGGCGATGCCCAGCCGCTGCCCCATGCCCAGCGAGAAGCCCTTCGCCCGGCGCCTGGCCACGCCCTCCAGCCCGGCGATGCGGAGCACCTCGTCCACCCGGCTGCGGGAGATGCCGTTACTGCGGGCCAGGCATAGCAGGTGGTCGCGGGCCCGGCGGCCGCCGTGCAGCGCCTTGGCGTCGAGAAGGGCGCCCACCTCGCGCATGGGCGCCGGCAGGTCACGGTAGCTGCGCCCGCCGACGGTTACCGCGCCCTGCGTCGGCGCGTCGAGGCCCAGGATCATCCGCATGGTGGTGGTCTTCCCGGCGCCGTTCGGGCCGAGGAAGCCGGTGACCATGCCGGGCCGGATCGAGAAAGACAGGTCGTCGACGGCCATGGTGGAGCCGTAGCGCTTGACCAGGCCGCGGGCTTCGATCATCGCTCTACCGCGAACGGGACGGCGAGGTCGCAGTCGGGGACCGGGTCGGTGACGGGTCCGGTCGCGAGATAGGTGATGCGCAGGCCGAGGTCTTCGGGCGTGAGGGCAAGACGCTCACCCCGCTCACCCCGCTCACTTTGGTGCTCGTGCTCCTGCTCCTGCCCCCAGGCCTGCAGTGACTCCATGGCGAGCTGAAGGTGCACTGCTGATGTCCCGCCCGGACCAACTGGCAGCGCGACGAACGCCTCCCGGTGCGCCGGCTCGGTTCGCAACGTCAGCTCGGGATAGTGCCCGGCGAGGGCATGCGCCTCCGCCTCCGGAACCGGCCCGCACCATTCGACCGGGCCGTCGCTGTCAGCGCTCACCCAGCCCCACTGGATGCAGAAGGCCGCGCCTTCTCGTCCTTCGATCTTCGGCAGCGGGCGCTCGCGCAAGATCGCGATGAACTCCTTGCCGAATGCCCATTGCCCCTGCTCGTCAACGTTGCGCTTGAGACAGAGCAGGCTCCGCTCGGGCATCTCCCGCGTGGCGACTTCGTACATGACAGGCCTCTTTCCGCTCAGCCGGCTGACGAGGTAGTCGGCTAGTTCGCGCCGCTCGTCGTGTGCCGCCTCGGCGTCGCGCCAGTGCTCAGCGATGCGCGCCGCCGCATCGGCCGGATCGCACGCGAGCAGCTCCCTGACCGCCGCGAGCGGCAACTGCAGCTGGCGCAGCATCACGACCAGGCGTGCCTCGTCGAGCTGGGCCGTGTCGTAGTAGCGATAGCCAGATGCCTGATCGACGCGCGAAGGCACCAGCACCCCGCGTTCGTCGTAGAGGCGCAGTGCCTTCAGTGACAGGCGGGACCGTCGAGCGAACTCGCCGATGCTGATTTCCTTCACGCTGACTCCCTCGTCGCCGGGCCGGTCCGGCCCGGCAAGATGAGTGTGCGGTCTCCCCCAAGGTGAGAGTCAAAACTTCACGTCCAACTAGCTCGCCAGCTTCTCGCGGGTGGCCGAGACCACCTATGCCCTGGGCTTCCTCGCTGTAGTTACGACGCCACCGGCACTCGGCGGGTGCAGCGAAACCGCAGGGTTTATGGACCTCAGCCCGACCATCTGCGGGACGATCTCCGAATCCACCATGCCGTCCTCGGTCACCGCGCCCAGCATCACGGGCGACTACCGCGCGATCGAGGCCGTGGTCCTGCCATGACGTTGCCCCGGATGGCCACTGCCGGTAACCCGGTACCTGGACAGGACTGGTCTGGTCGCTATTCCGACTCAGCCCGGAAAGTTCTGAGTTGTTTTCCGGCTATGCCAGCCAGGCTTGTCCGAGTATCACCTGACTGTTTCTCCAGTACAGGGCATAAACGCCTCTTCACCTTTCCCCGACGCTGTATTAGATGCTCGCGCGGATACGTCTGGGCTTTGCCAACATGGAGATGATCGCGCTTCAGAGAAGGCGGCTCCCCGGGAGGGAAGCAAATGAGGAAGCGCGCTAGAGCGCTCATCGTCGGCCTGGCGGCAGCCAGCGCGGTCGCCGGGTGCTCAGCCCACGCAGGCAGCAGCTCGGGCCAGACCACGGCTGAGCAGTCGTACCAGGGCAACCGGGTCAGCATCGAGAGTCAGGTTGCCTGCCAGGTTGGGTCGCACCTTGGCTGGACGCACAACCGCTATGCCGTCGCTCCTGGGATGCCGTTCCACGACAACATAGTCAGCAGCGAAGTCCTGACGCATGACGCGCCATGAGCCCTCGGAGGCGTAGTTCGGAGGATCATGTCCCGGATGCACGGAATGTTCCTACCGCGAGGTGCTGACGACCGGCCACGCGAATGACCACATCGAGACATCGCGGCACGACATGGTCTCCATGCGATCAGTGCTGGCAGTTCCGAAGCAGACCTCGACGATGATCAGGGTCGGCACCGTGCTGGTGGCACCGCAACCAGGATCCGGACGTTGGTCCGTAGCTCGTAGCGCTGACTGCCGTCGTGGTACCAGAGCACTATCCCCGTTGAGGAGTCCTCGGCCTTGCGTGTCGGATCGACGCCAGCTACGACGTTGACCCATCGTCCGGGCTGCACGCGGGTGCCCGCAGGCTGCCGTCGCTTGTCCCACTGCACGCCCTTGAGGAGCTGCCGGGCTGGCGGAGGGAAGTTGTTCCATACGCCGACCGTGTACCGGCCGGGTACTGCGTAGGCACCAGCGAGCTTCAGGCCGCGCGCCGTACCGAGTGTCACGCGGTCGATGGTGACGGCGTCATGGCCGCTGTCGGTGAAGTTCTGAAGCCCGATAGTCACCCCGTGGCCCAGCGGGGAAGGCAGGCACACCGTGCTTGGGTTGCCTGGCGGTCCCAGCGGGCCTTTCACGGCGATCCCGCTGTCGCTGTGACGCAAGATGACCACCAGCACCGCTGCGAGGACTGCCACGGCGGACAGCCCGAGCAGCAGCCTGGTTTTCCGCATGATCTGAAGGCTATCCTCGCTCAGCCACGAGCTGCTGGGCGGTCGGCGGAGCAGCATCGGTGCCGCACATCAGCCGGGTCTTGTGGAAATAGAAGGTTAGCTGAGCTGACGTGTCGTATCCGGTCTGCGCTTCGGCGTCGAAGTTCAGCACCGGGACTGACAGACCGCCTGACCAGGTAACGGACCTCTCGCTCGATGTCTGGAAGTAGCTGTTCGGGCCGCCCTGAAATCTCGTGCAGTCAAACGACGGCGTGTGCGGGGCCTTCTTCGGGTGCAACTCGTCGGAACCGCTCTTCCAGCCGTCGGAGCGGACCTGCCACTTGGTGCAGACGCCGTTCTTGCAGTGCCAGCCCCCTCTGGTCACTCCCGAAGCGGGGGACTGCAGCGCCCGAGCGCAGACGTCCTCGTACTTGGCCATCCTCCACTTGGTTCGCCACAGCACGTTGCCTATCTTGAAGCCGGGCATTCCCTCCGTGCCGGTCTTGGTCTGTGTCTCGGAGCCAGCCGCCTTGAAGCTGCCCGCCTTGCCTGACGGGGACGCTCCAATGCCGAGCGTGCTGGACTGCCCCCTGGAATAGGTGAAATCGACGTTAACGCCGGTCGCCCTGGACCATACGTATCCCTGGCCCACCACGCCCCAGGCCGGGTTGACCTGGTACTTGAACACCCAGCCACTGCAGTGGCGGGCCGGAGTGGCACCCGACAGGTTGACGTGAATGATCGGGGCGGCTCCCGATGCCTTGCGGGTGAAGAACCAGGACGCCATCCCCGAGTCGGCTTCCAGGTTCGCGTAGCCACCCGATGCTGACGCTGACCGCAGCGCCGCTGACGAGATACGGAAGGAGTACGAACCGGCTGAGCTGGCCGTGGTGGTGGCGAGCAGCGTCCTGGGCACGACCTGGCCCGGACGAAGGTGCTGCAACACCTGGTCGGACGGCCATGCGTACAGACGGACGACCGCCCCTGGCGCTGCGCCGCCACGGGTGTTCGCCACGGTGCCGGTGGCAATGAGCCGACCGGATGAGGGTCCGGTCGCGGTCGCGGCTGATACCGGTAGAGCCAGGGAGGCCGCTAACACCAGCGACGACCCCAAGGCCGTTAACGACACCGCGAGACGGGTCTTGTGCATGAAACCCTCCTTATTCGTGGCGAACTAACACGTCGTGTTTTATCAGCCACAAAATTCCAGGTCAAGAGGACCGGGAAGAACAATCGATTACCCGGCTCATGTTTCCTGCGCGGTTTCATGAAGGCCGCATGAATATCGATTAAGCCCGCAGCTAGCCCGGCGTCATTTTAGCGTCCAGCGATTTAGCGAGCCTTGATTGTGGATTACGAGGCCCAGGTGAGGTGGCACTAGTTATAGTCCTCGCGAGCGCTCCGGGGGTCGCAGCATCACCTGGCGTCACGCGGGACGCCTCGCCTCTCCGGTCAACCGACTACCTCTCTGCGGCGTCATGTTCTTCAGCCGCGAGGAACGCGGCATCAACATCCCCGGAGTCTGCGATGAGCTACTCGCCACAAGGCCCGTACGGGCAGGGTCCGTTCCCTCCTCCTCCACCACCGGGGAACTTCGGGCCACCTCCGGGATACGGGCAGCCCTGGCAGTCGATGCCCCAGATCCAGCAGCCACAACGGCGGGGTGGATCTGTGCTGACTGCTATGACAGTCGTGTTCGGCGTCCTCGCCGCGCTCGGGCTCTTCCTGTCGCTGCTGATCGGGCACGACGCCAGCACGTGTAACAGTGGCATCGGGGAGTTCGCCCAGGCCCTCGACCAGCAGGCCGCCAGCCAGTGCTCCACCGTCAACACGGCGCATGCTGCCCTGGAGGTGGTAACCGTGGTCCTAGGCGTTGCCTGCATCGGCTTCCTGGCCGCGACCATTGATCATTTCCGCCGGTAAGTGCCGCGTTGGTGTCCCGCGGCCGCGGTGATCGCACCTCGGCGCCGGCTTAGCCTGAGGTGTGATTACCTGCGTCGTTGAGTACGTGATCGATCCCGCGAAGATCGACGCCTTCGAGCGCTTCGGCCGGCGGTGGATGGAGCTCGTCGATGCGCATGGCGGTACGCATCACGGCTACTTCCTTCCCGCCGAGGGCGCCAGCGACAAGGCCCTGGCCCTGTTCAGCTTCCCCAGCCTGGCGGCCTACGAGCAGTACCGTGCCCTGTTCGGCAACCATCCCGACTTCGTCGAAGCCGACCGCATCCGGGACGAGAGCAACTGCGTGCTCCGCTACGAGCGGACCTTCATGCGCCCGCTGCTGCCCGGCCAGTGACGGAGCCGCCGGGCCCTCCGATCTACTCCGCGGGGAGTAGCCGGCAGTCGCTACCGGGGACGGATGCGCTCGCGGGCAGGCCGCGTACGCTCGGAGAATGCGCACTGACCGGGCCGGCAAAGGTTCTACGCGGCCGGATGGCTGATCTCAGCGGGCGTCATGGGCGTGACGTTCCGCATGTGGCAGCTGCACATCCGCGAGGTCGAGCACCGGGCGGATGAGGCGGAGCGCACCAGTGACGAGGCCGCCCGGCGCCGGGCCATGGAGGAACGGCTGCGGATCGCCCGTGAGCTGCACGACTCCCTGACCCACAGCATCTCGGTGATCCAGGTTCAGGCCGGCGTGGCCGAGCACCTGGCCCGCAAGCGCGGCGAGGACGTGCCGCCCGCGCTGGCGGCGATCCGGGAGGCGGGCGCGGACGCCGCGCGGGAGCTGCGCGCGACGCTCAGCGTGCTGCGCAGCAACGAGGACGGCGACGGCAGCGGCCTGTGCCAGCTGGACAGCCTGGTGGCGCGCTCGCAGGCGGCCGGGCTCCCGGTGACGGTGACCGTGACCGGCGCCGAGCGGCCCCTGCCGCCCGATGTGGACCAGGCGGCCTACCGGATCGTGCAGGAAGCCCTCACCAACGTGAGCCGTCACGCCGGCCAGGCCTGCGCGGCGGTGCGCCTGCACTACGCGCCCGGCGCCCTGACGGTCCAGGTCGACGACGACGGCCAGGGCAGCGGCACCCGGCCGGCCGGTCTTGGTCTTGGCCTGGTCGGCATGCGGGAGCGGGTCTCGGCGCTCGGCGGCCGTCTGTCGGCCGGGCCGCAGGACGGCCGCGGCTTCCAGGTGCTGGCCGAGCTCCCCGTCCGGGCACCGTCTTGATCAGGATCCTGCTGGCCGACGACCAGGCGCTGATCCGCAGCGGCATCCGGTCGCTGCTCGAAGCCGAGGATGACATCGAGGTCGTCGCCGAGGCCACTGACGGGCGGCAGGCGGTGGAACTGGCCGCCGAGCACTGCCCGGACATCGCGCTGCTCGACATTCAGATGCCGGTGCTGGACGGCCTGGGCGCCACCCGGCAGATCGTCGCGGACGAGCGGCTGGACAGCGTGCGCGTCGTGATCCTCACCAACTTCGGGCTCGACGAGTACATCTTCGCCGCGCTGCGGGCGGGTGCCAGCGGGTTCCTGCTCAAGGACACCCAGCCGGCCGAGCTGCTGCAGGGGATGCGGATCGTCATGCGCGGGGACTCGCTGCTGTCCCCCGCGGTCACCCGCCGCCTGATCGGCGAGTTCGTGGCCCGGCCGCCGGACGCGGTCGCCGCGACGGGGATGGAGTCCCTCACCGGCCGGGAGCGCGAGGTGGTGGCCCTGGTCGCGCACGGGCTGAGCAACGACGAGATCGCCGGCGCCCTGGTGCTCAGCCCGGCCACCGCCAAGACCCACGTCAGCCGCGCGATGATCAAGCTCGGCGCCCGCGACCGCGCGCAGCTCGTCGTCTTCGCCTACCAGACCGGCCTGGTCACCCCGCGCGCTGCCGGGCCGGTCCCCGGCCGTTACCGCTAGCCCGCCAGTCTGCTCGCCCGGCACTCGGCCAGCAACTGCTCGGCCATGGCCACCTGGCCGCGGTCGCCGGCGACCTGGAGGATCGCGATCGTCCGCCGGAACGTGGCGTCGGCTTCCTCGCACCGGCCGGACAGGTGCTGCGCGGCGCCCAGGTAGGTCAGCGTCTCGCCCTCACCGCGCCGGTCGCCGACCGTCCGGAAGCATGCGGCCGCCGCCTCGTGGGCCGTGATCGCCTCGGGAAGGCGGTCCAGCCGGGCCAGCGCCCGGCCCCGGCCATCGAGGGCGAGGCCTTCCCTGGCCCGATCTTCGGTGTCCCGGAAGATGGTGATGGCCTGCTCGCACGCGGAGGCGGCTTCGGCGAAGCGCCGGGCGCCGAACAGGGCGACGGACAGGTTGTTGAGGGCGCAGCCCTCGCCGTGGCGGTCGCCGTGCCCACTGAGCAGTCCGGCGGCGCGCTGGTGGGTCGCGATGGCGTCCGGGAACTGGCGCCGCTCCACGAGGGCGATCCCGTGGTCGGTCAGCACGCCGCCGAGCTCACGCGCGATCTGGCCGGTGAGGTCCTGATCACCGGTGCCGTCCTCGACCAGGGTGAGGGCCTGGTCCAGGACGTCGATGGCCTGGTCGCGGAGGCCTCGCTGGCGCAGGCAGATGCCGACGTTGCTGAGGGCGGCGCCCTCATCCCGGCGATCACCGAGCCGCTGGAAGATCGCGGCGGCCTCGCGGAACACGGGTTCCGCCTCCTCGAAACTGCCGGAGCCCTGCAGGTGCAGGCCGCGGTCGTTCAGCGCGTCGCCGGCCAGGTGCGCAGGGTCGAGGCGGTCACGGGGATCGTCCTGCGCGGTCCCGTCCCTGGCGGTCCGGGTGTCCTCCAGGTCCTGCACGGCGGCCGCCTCCAGGTCCGGCTGGCCGGCCTTCCGGGCGATCGCCGCGGCCGACTCGTGTGCCGACACCGCCTCGTCAAAGCGTCGCGCTCCGCGCAGCGCGACGCCCAGGTCCGTGAGTGCGGCGCCGGCCACAAGTTCCTCGCCGGCCGTCCGCAGCAGGGCGATGGCCTGCTCCTGGGCCGCGATGGCGTCATCGAACTGGCGCGCCGCCGCGAGCGCGGCGCCCAGGTTGTTCATGGCCATGCCCTCGCCGCGCGGATCCTCAGCCTCCCCGAAGATGGCGGCCGCGGCCCGGTAGGCGGTGCTGGCCTCATCGATCCGGCCCGTGCCCCCCAGCGCCTGGCCCAGGCCGGTCAGCGCGCTGGCCTCGCCCGCCCGGTCGCCAGCCTCCCGGAAGAGGGCGACGGCCCGCTCCTGAGCGGCGATGGCGTCGCGGTAGCGATCTGCGCAGAACAGTGCGGCGCCGAGATGGTGCTCGACCAGGCCCTTGGCCAGGGGCGCGCCCGCGACGGGCAGGGTGCCTTCCGCGGTCAGCCGGAGGGACTGCTCGTAGGCGGGGATCGCGTCGCGGAAACGGCCCAGCTGCAGAAGCAGGTCGCCCTTATAGGTCAGTGCCAGGGCCTCGTTGTCGGTCTCGGCGGCCTCGTGGAAGGCGGCCGCGGCCAGGTCCTGCTCGGTGAGCGCCTCCGCCAGGCGGCCGACCCTGGCCAGCGCCAGGCCGAGCCGGAAGCGGATCTTCGCCTGGCTGCCCAGGTCCCAGCCGCGGACGATCAGGCCGACGGCCCTGGCCTGGGCCCGGACCGACTCCTCGAAGGCCGCCATGTCGTACAGGGCCGCGCCGGCGTTGCTGACCGCCACGGCCTCGTCGTGCGCGTCGCCGATCCGCCGGAAGATCTCGGCCGCCTGCTCGTAGGCGGTCCTGGCCTCCTGGAAACGGCCGCCCGCCAGGAGAGAAACGCCCGTGTCGTTCAGCGACTCAGCCTCACGGCGAGCGTCGGCCGCGCGGCCGCGCCGAGACCATTTCGGCATCTGCCACCTTCCAGTGTCAGCGATGCGAAAGACAACACGCGGCCCTGGAACATTATCGGTCATAACGCCATCAAATGTCACGGCGGCCATAACCGCGCCCGGCCGCCGCGCCCAGGCCGCCGCCCAGACCGCCGCCCGGGCCGTCGCGCCCAGTCCGGCCCGACACCGGACAGCCCCGGGCCGGCGCGCGCGTATGCTATAGCGTTTATGGGACGACTTGATCATCGTGTGGTGCTGGTCACCGGCGCCACGTCCGGGATCGGCAACGCGATCGCCCGGCGCTGCCTCGACGAGGGCGCGAAGGTGCTGGCCACCGGGCGGGACCAGGCGCGCCTGGCTGACCTGGCCGCGCTCGGCGGATCGGTGGCCGTCTACGCCGGTGACCTGAGCCAGCCGGCGGCCGCGGACGAGTGCGTCGCGGCGGCCGTCGCCGCGTTCGGCCGGCTCGACGGGCTCGTGCACGCGGCCGGGGGCATCCGCCGCCAGGAGGACCTCCGCGAGACGACCGACGAGCAGTGGGCCTGGATGATGAGCGTCAACCTGGACGCGACCTTCCGGCTGGCCCGGGCGTGCCTGCGCGTGATGGTGCCAGGCGGCGGGTCGGTCGTCCTGGTCGGCAGCCAGCTCGCGCAGGTCGGAGCGCCGGGCTACGCCAGCTACTGCGCGAGCAAGGGCGCCGTCGAGTCGCTGGTGCGCGCGCTGGCGGTCGACTTCGGGCCGTCGCGGGTCCGGGTCAACTCCCTGTCCCCCGGCGTGGTGGCGACCCCGATGGCGTACGTGGACCGGCCCGACTTCGACGACCAGGTCGAGACCATGGCGGCGCGCCTGCCGCTGCGGCGGATCGGCCAGCCCGGCGACATGGCGGGCCCGGCCGTGTTCCTGCTGTCCGACGACAGCGGCTGGATGACCGGGCAGAGCCTGGTCGTGGACGGTGGCTACACCGCCCAGTGAGCGGCGGCCCCAGCCAGCCGGCGGGACGTCAGCAGGTCACGAAGCTGGCCACCACGCGGGTCTCCAGCTGCCCCCGGCCGGCCAGCCACAGCGCGCTGCCGTCGGCCAGCGCCTGCCCGAGGTTGCCGCCGGCCGTCCATGGCTCGACGCCGAGGCCGTACGCGCCGCGCAGCGGCATCGCCCTGGCCCCGCCGAACGGCTGCCACGCGATGATCCACCCGAACACTCCCGGATCCCAGTCCAGCCGGAAGCCCAGGCCGAGGGCGTGGTTGTCGACCTGGACGTACCCGGCCGCCAGGTCGGTCAGGTAGACGTCGTCGTGGCTGCCCGCCTCCGGCCCCGGCAGCCGCGACAGGTCGGCTTCGCCGCCCGCGCGCAGCCGGGCCATCGGCCAGGCGCTGCGCTGGCCGGGGACCAGGCGGGCGGTGTCCTCCCAGGCCTGCGGCGGCGTGATGATCGTGGCGGCCGGCGCGCGCAGCTCCGCCCCGGCCGCGACCAGCGGCGGGCCGAGCACGCAGTGGTGCCCCCAGACGAACGGGACGGCCTCCTGCGACAGGTTGGTGACCCGCTCGTCGAGAACCAGCTCGCGCGCGCCGCGGCGCAGCCGCATGAGCCGCTCCAGCCGCAGCGGGAGCAGGCGGCAGTCGACCGAGAGGCGGACCGCGATCTCCTGGCCGTCGTCGGCCTCGACGGACACCGACCAGGGCAGCGCCGCCACCTCGCCGTGGAACGGGACCTGCGCGTCGCCGTACCGGCAGGCGTCGTTGGTGTTCGGGAACAGCTCCTGCCACGAGCCCTCGTAGTTCTCCAGGAACGCCGCGCCGTCGCTGCCCTCGCGGGGCGGGGCGCCAGGGGGCTGGAGGCCCCAGGGCGCCTTGAACAAGGGATCGACGCCCGTGGCCAGGTCGGTCAGCTCGTAGATGTCGGCGCCCTTGCCCGGCAGGACCGTCACCGACAGCGCGTCGGTCGTCAGGCGCAGGCCGGGCCAGCCGCTGATGACGGCCTCGGTAACCCCTCGTGGCGGCGCTGCCATGTGCCCTCCTCGACGACTTGACGCCTTCAGATGCTATAGCGTTTACTTCAGGCATGGGATCCGGGGCGGCCGTAGCCGTGGTCACGGGCGCGGCCAACGGCATCGGCGCCGCCGTGGCGCTGCGCCTGCGCGATGACGGCTTCGCGGTGGCCGCGGCCGACGTCGAGCCGGTCGAGCCGGCCGACGGGATCCTGCCCTGCGCCCTGGACGTCGCCGACCTCGAGGCGCACGAACACCTGCTCGACCGGGTCGAGGCCGAGCTCGGCCCCCTGACCGCGCTGGTCAACGTCGCCGGCATGTTCGTGCCGGAGCGGCTCGAGCAGCTGACCGTGCCCGCCTGGCGCCGCCAGCACGCGGTGATGCTCGAAGGGCCGGTGTGGCTGGCCCGCGCGGCCGGGCTGCGGATGGCGGCGCGCGGCTCCGGCCGGATCGTCAACGTGACGTCGGTGCACGCCAGCAACGGGGAACTGGCCTCGCTCGCCTACGACACGGCCAAGGCGGGCCTCGAGGCGGCCACCCGGAGCATGGCCATCGAGCTCGGCCCCTCCGGGGTGCTGGTCAACTCCGTCGCGCCGGGGTTCACGCGGACCCGGATGTCGGTCGTTGACGGGGCCGACGAGCTGGAGTCGGAATGGTTCCGGCAGATCTACCTGGACCATGGCCGGCTGCCATTGCGCCGGGCCGCGGAGCCGGCCGAGATCGCCGCCACCGTCAGCCATCTAGTCTCCCCCGGTAACACCTATCTGACGGGCCAGCGGATCGTCGTCGACGGCGGCCTGCTCGTCACCTTCTGAAAGGGAGATCTGGATGACCATGCTGCACCACACTGGGCTGACCGTCTCCGACCTGGACCAGTCCCTGCGATTCTGGCGGGACGCCATGGGGATGCAGGTCATCTTCCAGCAGGAGAAGAAGGGCGGGTACATAGAGACCATCGTGGGCGAGCCCGGCGCGCACGTGCGCATGGCCCATCTCGCCTTTGACGGCGAGGGTACGAGGATCGAGCTTTTCGAGTACCTGTCCCCCAGGGCGGGTCACCATATCCAGCGCCCGGCCGACGTGGGCTTCACCCACATCTGCGTGGCCTGCGACGACATCGAGGAGCGGCTGGCGCGGCTGGTCGCGGCGGGCGGGGTGCCGTTTACCGGCCCGGTCACGGTGGACACCGGCGCGAATGCCGGGGGCCGCGGCCTGTACCTGCGCGACCCGGACGGGCACGTGGTCGAGCTCTTCGAGCGGCCGGCGGCGTGAGCCCATTCGATCCGCTCGATATCGCCTCGACGCCGTTCGGCGCGCCCCTGGTGCCGAGGCTGCCTATCCGGCTGCGTCGCACGGAAATTCTGACCATTGTCTACCGCACGTCCGCCGACGCCGCGGAATCGCTCCTGCCCCAGCCGCTCCGGCTGGCGTCTGACCTTTGCCTGCTGCACGTCTACCACATGCACGACGCCGAGTGGTTCGGCGTATATTGCGAGTCGGCCTGGCAGATTCCCGTATTCCTGCCGGACGGCGGCGAGGCCGTTTACTCACCGTTTCTCGTACTGGGCTCTGATGGCGCCGTGGCGGCGGGCCGGGAGGCATATGGGCAGCCGAAAAAGGCCGGGCAGGTCCGCCTCGCGCCGCACGGCGATCTCCTGGTCGGAGTGGTGGAACGCAACGGCATCGACGTCGCCACCGCGACGATGTGCTGGAAGCAGCGAGCCGCGCACGGCAGCGAGCTCAGCGACCTCGTGCCGGGAGCCGACCTGAACGTCAACCTGAGGGTGCGCCAGGAGGAGGAAGGCGTCGTGAGCCGCGAGCTGGTGACTCGGCGCTTCGCCGATCTTGTCGAGCATGAGGCGTGGGCCGGGCCGGGCACGCTCGAGCTGCGCCCCAACGCCCAGCTGCCGGTGCACCTGCTTGCTGTCCGGGAGGTAGTGCTCGGCATGCACCGGATCGTCGACCTGACGCTGGCCCCCGGCCAGGTCATTCACCGGTACGGGGCCGCGTGAACGCCACCGGCCCGCTGCCCGACCAGAGCCTCGCCGACGCCGTCGCGGAGCGGATCCGCACGGCGATCTGGAACGGTGAGTACGCGCCCGGCGACCGGCTGGTCGAGCGGCGCCTGGCCCATGACTTCGGCATCAGTCACATCCCGCTGCGCGAGGCGCTCGCCCGGCTGACCGAGGAGGGCCTGGTCGAGCGCCTCCCGCGGCGCGGCGCCAGGGTGGCCAGCCTGACGCCGCGGATGCTCGAGGAGGTCTCGAGCCTGCGGGTGGTCCTCGAGCAGTTCGTCATCCGGCGGCTGCAAGGACGGTTCACCCCGGCGGCGCACGACGAGCTGCAGGTCATCGTCGACCGGATGACCGCGGCGGCCGAGGCTCACGACCTGGTCAGCGTGCACGAGCTGGACCAGCAGTTCCACCAGCGCCTGTGGGAGCTCACCGACCACGGCCTGCTGGTCGAGCTGGCCGCGCAGATGCGCAGCCGCACGTCCCATTTCTACCGCGCCGCCGCCGCCTCGCTCGGCAGCGACGAGGTACGCCGCCATGCGGACACCCATCAGCAGCTGCTGGACGTCATCGCGTCGGGCGACCGCCGGGCGGCCGAGCGGGCCATGAAGCAGCACGTGGAGCAGGCCGCGCAGCGCATCGCCGACGCGCGGCTCACCCGGACCGAAGGGCAGTAGCCGATGGCGACTGGGCCGACTGTGGTCATCACCGACTCTGACCTTGGCTCCGATGCTGACGAGCAGGTGCTGCGCGCGGCGGGCTGCACGACCGTGCGCCTGCAGGCGAAGACGGAGAGCGAGGTTGTCGCGGGGGTGCTGGCGGCCGACCCCGACGCCCTGGTCGTCCAGTGGGCGCGGGTGTCGGGCGCGGTGCTCGACGCCGCGCCGCGGTGCCGGTTCGTCAGCCGGCTCGGCATCGGGTACGACATGATCGACGTGGCCGCGGCGACCGAGCGCGGGGTGGCCGTGGCCAACACCCCGGACTACTGCGTCGACGAGGTGGTCTCGCACACCCTGGCCATGGCGCTCTGGCTGCTGCGGGGCCTGGGGCGGTTCGACGCCGCCGTCCGGGACGCCCAGTGGAGCGCCACCAAGCCCTGGCCGCTGGCCTGCCGGCCGTCGGCCGCGGCCATCGGGGTCGTGGGGCTCGGCCGCATCGGGAGCCGGGTCGCCCGGCAGGCGGCCGCGCTCGGGTTCGAGGTGCTGGCCTGCGACCCCTACGCCGAGGCGCCGCCCGGCGTGCCGCTGCTCGCGCTCGGCGAGCTGCTGCGCCGCAGTGACCTGGTCACGCTGCACGCTCCGCTGACCGACGAGACCCGGCACCTGATCCGGGCCGAGACGATCGCGCTGATGCGCCCGGGCGCGCTGCTGGTGAACACCTGCCGCGGCGGGCTCGTCGATGAGGCCGCGCTGGTCAAGGCGTTGAATGACAAACAGCTCGCGGGCGCCGCACTCGACGTTTTCGAGATCGAGCCGCTGCCCCCGGCCAGCCCGCTCCGGGCCCTGCCCAGCGTGCTGCTCAGCCCGCACGCCGCCTGGTACTCGCCGACCAGCCTGGCCGAGCTGCCGGTGCAGGCGGCCCGCCAGGTGGTGGACTTCCTGGCCGGCCGCCCGGTGTCGTCGATCCTCAACCCGGACTATGCCCAGCGCGCTCGCGCGCGGTCCGGCGACGACGGCTCCCGCGCGGTGGCCCCGGCGCCCTGAGGCTGCCTGACCCGGCTCACTGACCCGGGCTCACTCGCCCGGCAGCGTCTCCAGAATGTAGAGGTTCGCGGTCAGGCCGCCGTCCACCCGCAGCTCGGTGCCGGTGATCGCCGAGGCATGGTCGGAGGCCAGGAACAGGAAGGCCTGGGCCACCTCGTCGGTGCGCACCAGGCGCCGGATCGGCACCCGGTCGAACGAGCCGTTGAGGTAGCTCATGAGCTCCGGGCCGACCGCCTTCTCCGTCATCGCCGTGTGGGTGAACCCGGGGCTGACGCAGTTGGACCGGATCCCGTGCCGGGCCAGTTCCACCGCCATCGTCCGGCTGAGCCCGAGCAGCCCGGCCTTGGACGCGTTATACGCGGCGAACGGGCCATCGGCGCCCGAGGCGTCGATGGAGGCGGTATGCAGGATGACGCCGCCGCTCGCCAGGGCCATCTGCCGCGCGACCGCCTGCGCCATCAGGAACGCACCGGTCAGGTTGGTGTCGATGACCGCCCGCCAGCGGGCCCGGTCGATCTCGAGGAACGGCGTGTCGTCGTCGATGGCCGCGTTGTTGATGAGCACGTCGATGCCGCCCCACCGCTGCGCGGCGCGCGCCACCACGGCGTCCACGGCCGCCTCGTCGGTGACGTCACACTCGGCCTGCCAGGCGCTGCCGCCGGCCTGCGTGATCTGGCCGACCGTGTCGGCCAGGTCCGAGCCCGTGCGGCCGACCGCGAGCACGTCGGCGCCCTCGGCGGCGAAGGCGCGGGCGGTGGCCTGGCCGATCCCCCGGCCCGCGCCGGTGACGATGACCCTGCGTCCGGCGAACCGGCTCAACTAGGGACCGCCTCGTCCGGCTGGTGCTCGGTCTCGGTGAACCCCTGCGGCTGGCCCAGCCGGCCGGTCCGGCGGATGCCGAGGACCGTGAACACCACCGCGAGCAGGACGGCCAGGCCGCAGGCCACGCTGATCGAGGTCTGCAGCTGGAAGCTGGTCGCGTTCAGCACGAACGTCTGGAAGAAGTTCTTGTAGAAGATGTAGCAGTTGATGCCGATGCCGAGCACCGGCAGCACCAGGTTGGTCAGCAGGTTGAACTCGCCGCGGTGGAAGCGCCGGTGGTAGAAGATGTTGGCCACGCAGGTGAGGGTGTACGGGATCAGGATGAAGAACACGTACGCCTCGCCGATCCAGCCGAACGCCAGCAGCGGGTTGCGCTGCTGGTACAGGCTGATCAGGATCGGCAGGACCACGCAGCACCCCAGGACCAGCAGCTGGGCGTTCCACGGCGTCTTGTTGCGGTCGGTCCGCGCGAACGCCCGCGGCGCCAGGCCCTCGCGGCTGAGCGCGTAGAGCTGGCGGCTGGCGGCCAGCGAGATCGCGCTGAAGGCGGCGAACACCGCGGTGAATCCGGTCAGCGGCACCAGGATCTTGAGCCAGCTCACGTAGTGCCCGGCGACCAGGTAGATCGGCGTGAACTGCCCGGACGTCACGTAGTGGGCCATGGTGGCGGCCGGGACCGCGTTGACGATCCCGAACGAGGTGAACACCCAGTACAGCCCGGCCCCGACCGTCACGTAGATCGTCGCCCTCGGCACCAGCGAGCGCGGCGTCCTGGTCTCCTCGGCCATCGGGGCGACGATGTCGAAGGCCGCGATGGCCAGCACGGCGAACAGCAGGGCGTTGAGGAAGCCGGTCCACCCGGCCGTGGCGGCGGTGGGATTGAACGGCTGCCAGGTCAGGTTCCCGTCGACGCCCTGCTTGATCAGGATGTACAGGCACAGCAGCGCGACGAAGCCGGCCTCGATCGTGATGAACAGCCCCACGATGCGGGCCGAGATCCGGATGTCCTTCTTGGTCATGTAGCCGACGACCAGGATCGGGATGAGGCCCGCCAGCGTGGCGGTCGTGTAGCTGGTGTGCACGCCGAAGTAGTTCAGGAACGAGTTGAAGAACAGCCCGAACATGACCGGCTGCAGGATGCAGCCCACGATGTAGGCGATGACCAGCACCCAGCCCAGCCAGACCCCGAGCGGCGGGGTGGTGGCCTCCCACAGCCAGGTCAGCGTCGCGCCCGTGGACGGCCGCCGGCTGTTCATGATCGCGTAACTGGCGGCCGTGGGCAGCATCGCCACCGTCACCGCGGCGAAGGCCAGCGGCACCACCGGGCCGGTGATGCCCTCCATGATCCCGAAGTTGAAGTACGCCGTCAGGGCCAGGCCCATGTAGGCGATGCCCATGATCACGAGGCCCCAGAGGCCCAGGGCGTTCTTGTTGAGACTGCTCTGCTCGCCCGGCACCGTGGCCGGATCCTGCCCGATCGCTCTGGCCATCGCGTCCTCCCCAGTACGAGAGCCAGCCTGTCGCTGGACCCGTCCAGCCGTCACCCAGCGGGAAGCGGTGGTTGAATCAAACGCTATAGCATCTGCGGTGTCAAGAGTCTGTCACGCGTCAGTCAGGCGTCAGTCCAGGGCTCAGCCGGAACTGGGGATCGCCCAGCCCATGGCGCTCCAGCCGCCGTCGGCGCACAAGGTGGTGCCGGTGACAAACGAGGAATCCTCGTCGCAGGCCAGGTACAGCACGGCGCGGGCAATCTCGTCCGGCTCGCCGAACCGGTGCATCGGGGTCCGGGCCCGGTAGGCGACCACGTCGATGTCCCCGTCGTCGATGCCCTTCTGCACCAGCGCGGTCCGGGTCACCCCCGGCGCCACGGCGTTGACCCGGATGCCCCGCTCGGCCCACTCGATCGCCAGCACCTGGGTCATGGCCCCGACCGCGGCCTTGGCCGCGCAGTAGGCCAGCCGCTGCGGGAAGGCCGCCCAGGCGTTGATCGAGCTGATGTTGACGATCGTGCCGCGGCCGCGGCTCGAGCATGTGCTGGCCGACGATCTGCGAGCAGAGGAAGACGCCGGTCTGCATGACGCCGATCGACGCGTTCCAGTCCGCGTCCGACAGGGTCTCGGACGGGCCCATCAGCGCCAGGCCCGCGTTGTTGACCAGGATGTCGATCCGGCCGTGCGCGGCGAGCACCTCCGCCACCGCCGCCTGGACGGAGGCCCGCGAGCTGACGTCGCAGGCATGCCCGGTCCCGCCCAGCCGCCCGGCCGTCTCGGCCGCGGCGGCGCCATCGAGGTCCAGGATCGCGGTCGTCGCGCCCTCGGCGGCGAACCGCGTCGCGATGGCCTCTCCGATGCCGCGCGCGCCGCCAGTGACGACGGCGATCCGGTCAGCCAGCTTCATCCATCTACCTCCGTCGATCCAGCACCGTCGATCCGGCAGCCCGCCCCGGCCGGGGCCTACCAATGATGCGCCATATGCTATAGCGTTTTGGCTTAATCGTGCCAGATGGAACCGTGCCAGCTGCGTCCCCCGCGGGCCGCCCGGGCACCGGACCCGTGAGGAGGAGCGGTGGAGCCAGCCAGGCCGCCCGAGCAGTCCGTCGTCAGCGACCTGATCACGATGCCGCCGCCCCGGCCGCGGCTGCAGCGGGCGGCGGAGTGGATGACGGCCGAGGGCCTTGACGCGCTCGTCGTCACCGGGCCGGCCCTGGTGACCTGGATCACGGGCTACTCCCGGTACTACGGCGGCCCGGCGGCGGCGGTCCTCACCCCGGCCGGCGAGCGGACCCTCGTCGTGCTGCGCGACGAGGTCGCCGTGGCCGAGCAGATGTCCGCGGCCGACTCGGTGGTCGGCTATTCCGAGCGGGGCTTCGGACTCGAGCTGAACCCCATCCCGCTGCTGGTCGATGAGGTGCTGAAGGTGGGCGCCGTGGCCGCGGCGAACCGGATCGGCGTGGCCGGGGACTTCGGCGCGGCCGTGGCCGGGGCCGCCGCGGTGCCGGCCGTCGAGGGCGACGCCGTGCTGCACGAGATGAGCCTGGTCAAGGACGGCGACGAGCTGACCAGGATCTTCCGCAGCTACGAGCTGTGCTGGCTGGCCCACGCGGCGGTGGCCGAGGGAACCGCGGCGGGAGCGTCCGAGATCGAGATGTTCAGCGCCGCCCATCACGCCGCCCAGGTCGGCTACGGCTCGCCCGTCGAGTTCGGCGCTGACCTGCTGGCCGGCCCGAACACGGCCGAGGTGTGCGCGCCGGTGGCCATTGCCGGGGCGGGCCGGGCCGGGTCGGGTGAGCCGGTGGTCGCCGACCTCAGCGTCGGGGCGGGCGGCTACTGGGCCGACACCTGCCGCACCTACGTGAACGGCAGCAGCGCCGAGGTCGACGAGATCCGCGCCCAGCTTTACGCGATCATGGACGCCGCCGCCGCGGACCTGCACACCGGCGCCCTCGGCGCCGAGGTCTTCCGCGGCATCTCCGGCCGGATCGCGGCGGCCTGGCCGGACGGCGAGTTCCCGCATCATGCCGGCCACGGCGTCGGGCTCAGCGTGTTCGACGACCCGCACCTGATCCCGGCCGAGACGCGGCCCGTGCAGAGCTGGATGGTCATGGCCATGGAGCCCGGCGTCTACCTGCCCGGCCGGTTCGGGGTCCGCAACGAGAACCTCTTCCTGGTCACGCCGACCGGAGCGGTCGAGCTGTCCCAGGCCATGGCCCGCCCGCTGAGCCCGCTGGCCCTGGCCGCCTGGCGCCGCTAGGTGGCCCTTTAACACCAGCCACCTAAGCCGTGTCTCGTAGATCGCGGTCGGCGGAGCGGCCCCGGCGGTGCCAGGAACGACGTGGTTGTTGCTGTCACGTCGTTCTAGCGACGTGGCAGCAACAACCACGTCGCTGGCGGGGGCCGGTCCGAATTACGGCGGTGCCGTGCCCTGGGTTCCGGTCCGCCGCTGGCGAGCCGGATGAGCTGGCCGGGGCGCGAGTGGCGCGGGTGGCTTCACGGACTGCCCCGGCTCCCTGGCCGCGTGCCTGACCACGATCTGCGCGATACGCCTTAGCCCGGCTCGGCACCACCGGCCCGCCCCCCGGCCCGGTCCCGCCGGCCCGGTCCCGCCGGCCCGGTCCCGCCCGGCCCGCCGGCCCGGTCCCGCCAGCCCGGTCCCGCCAGCCCGGCATGCCCGGCCCAGCCCGGCACCTCCGGCCCGGCACCGCCAGCCCGGCCCGGCACGCCCGGCCCGGCACGCCCGGCCCGGCACCGCCAGCCCGGCACTGTCAGTCCGGCACGCCCGGCCCGGTACCTCCGGCCCGGCGCCGGCGGCCCGGCCCCCACCCGGCGGCCTAGAACATGATCTGGCCGCCGTCGATGTTGATCGCCTGGCCGGTCAGGTACCCCGCCTCGGCGGACAGCAGGAACCAGATGACGCCCGCGCACTCCTCCGGGCTGCCCGTCCGGCCCAGCGGGATCGTCGCGTTGCGGGCGCGGCTCAGCTCCTCCGGCGTGGACCCCCGGAACACCGCCACCTTCTCGATGACCTGCTCCTGCATCGGGGTGTCGATGATGCCTGGCACCACCGCGTTGACCCGCACGCCGCGCGGTGCGAACGCGTGCGCGAACGACCGGGTGATGCTGAGCACGGCCGCCTTGGACGACGCGTAGACCGCGCACTCGATCGTGGACGAGACCTTGGCCGAGAACGAGCTGAGGTTGACGATCGCGCCGCCCGGCGGCATGTCCCGGCCCAGCCGCGAGGTCAGGTCCCAGACCGCCTCCACGTTGACCGGGTAGATGGCCCGCATGTCCGCGACGCCGGACTCGAGGATCGGCCGCAGCCGGATCACCCCGGCCGCGTTGACCAGGTAGCGGGCTCCGGCCGCGGCCTCGACGACCCGGTCCCGCTCGGTCTCCGAGGCCAGGTCCGCGGCCAGGGTGCTCACCTGGCCGCCCACCTCGGCCAGCTCGGCCTGCTCGGCCAGCTGGGCCAGTCCGGCCACGTTCTTGTCCACGGCCAGCACGCGCAGTCCCTCACGCTGGAGCCGCTGCGCGCAGGCCCGCCCGATCCCGCTCGCCGCACCCGTCACCACGGCCTCGATGGCGTCAGCCACGACCGTCCCTCCCCTTCTGCGCGCCAGCGCTACCGGATCGCACCCGAGAGCATGCCGCGGATGAACACCCGCGCCGTCACGAAGTACACGAGCAGAGTCGGGATCGAGCCGAGCAGAAGCCCGGTCATGATCACCGGGATGTTGTTCGAGTATCTCCCGCTCAGCTGGGCCAGCGTCGGAGTCATCATCTCGGTGGACGAGGTGTGCAGTAGCACCACGCTGATGAACAGCTCGTTCCAGACGTTGAGGAACGTCAGGATGGCGACGGTCATGACGCCGGCCCGGCCCATCGGCAGCATCACCCGGTAGAAGATCTTGAGCCAGTTGGCGCCGTCCACGCGGGCCGCCTCGACCACCGAGTCCGGGATGGCCCGGAAGATCGACCGGAGCAGGTAGGTGCCGTAGGGGATGCTGATCGCGGTGTAGATGAGGATCGCGGGCGCGAAGCTGGAGGCCAGGCCGAGGTGGCCGATCTCCACGTAGAGCGGGATCAGCACCACGATCCCCGGCATGAACATGATCATGAGCATCAGCCAGAACAGGGCGTTGCCCAGCTTGATCGGCACCTTGGTGAACACGTAGGCGGCCAGCGCCGAGAACAGCGTGGCCAGCAGCACGGCGGGCACCACGACGATGATCGAGTGCAGCACGCTGGCCAGGAAGGGCACCTGGTCGAACAGGGCCCGGAAGTTGTCCAGGTTGTAGTGGGTCGGCAGGCCGTACGGGCTGACCTCGTAGGCCTGCGCGCTGCGCATGGAGTTCAGGGCCATGAAGATGAGCGGGTACACGGTCGTGATGCCGACCAGGCACAGGCCGATGAACACCACGAAGCGCCGCGCCCGCAGGCCGGTCAGCCACCGGCTGCTCCGGGCCGGGGCGACCGCGCCGGGGGCCCGGCGCTCGGCCAGGTGACGATGCGGAGCGGTCGTCATCAGCTGCCCTGCACTTCGCGCTTGGGCAGCAGCCGCAGCTGCACGATGGTCAGCAGGAGCACGATCACGAACAGCAGGACGGCCAGGGCCGCGCCGTAGCCGAACTGGCCGTTCTCGAAGGTGGTCAGGTAGGTGAAGTAGTCCACGGTCGTGGTGGCGAAGCCCGGGCCGCCCGCGGTGATGACGTAGACGAAGCTGAACAGCGAGGTAAACGTGTAGATCACGTTGATGACGCTGAGGAACTGGAGCGAGCCGGAGATCAGCGGGACGGTGATCGACCACAGCTTGCGCCACCACGAGGCGCCGTCGATGGCGGCGGCGTCATACAGCGCCGGGTCGATCGTGGACAGCGCCGACAGCACGACCACCATGCCGAAGCCGAACGACGTCCAGACCAGGGCCAGGATCACCACCACCCGGGCCGTCCACGGGTGCGACAGCCAGGGGAAGGTGGACAGGCCGATCGGGCTGAGCGCCTTGTCCACCAGTCCGGAGGGCAGGAAGAACGTGCTGAACAGCGCGCCGACGATCACCGGGGACAAGACGGCGGGGATGAAGAACAGGAACCGGAACACCCGCCAGCCCAGCACCCGCTCGTAGACCAGCACCGCGACCACGACCGAGGCGATGAGGATCAGCGGCACCGAGATCAGGAAGATGACCGAGTTGAGCAGGACCTGAATGGTCACCGGGTTCGAGAAGATCAGCCGGAAGTTCGTCAGCCCGATGAAGCTGCTGGTCAGGCCGTCCCAGTTGGTGAAGCTCCGGTAGGCCGTCTCGCCGATCGGCGCGACCATGAGGATGATGACCAGCGCCGCGGCCGGGAGCACGGCCAGGTAGGGAAAGAGATTCCAGCGGATCCGCCGGGCCTTGCGGTCCTGCATCGATCACATCCTCACGGTGCTGCGGCGGGCCCGGCTGCGGCTGAGATCCGCGCGGGCGCGGATCCCAGCCGCCGGGCGTGGGCGAGCTTCCGGGACGCCTATCCGCTGGACGCGGTAGCCAGGTAGTTCTTCATCTGGCCTTCCATGCTGGACGCGGCGCTGGTCGGGCTGAGCGTGCCGCCGAAGACCGCCGAGTTCGTCTGGTACCAGTAGGAGCAGATGGTCCCCGGCATGATGTTGTCAAAGGCCTCGCCCAGCGAGTAGTGGTCGACCTGGATGTACTGGTACTGGGCGGTCAGCAGCGGCTGCTGCGCCTTGAACGCGGCGGTCGGCTGGAAGGACACGTTGTTCGGCAGCTGGCCGAGCTCGGGGACCGACAGCTCCTGGACCTTGAGCGAGGTCAGGAACTTGATCAGCTTGATGTCGTCCGCGACGTACTTGGAGTTCTTGAAGACGACGTAGGAGTTGTTCGGGCCGCCCGACAGGCTGTGGGTGAACTGCGAGCCCGGCAGCACCGGGATCGGGAACAGGCCGACGTTGGAGCCCAGCCCCTTCATGAACTGGCTGTTGTAGAACCCGCCGGTCATGGTCATGGCGGCCTTGCCCGCCGCGAAGTCCGCGATCCCGCTCGAGTAGGTGAGCGACGGGGCATCGTTATTGGTCAGCCCGTCGGCGAACAGCTCGTGCCAGGCGGTGTACGGCTGGGTCAGCGTGGTCGAGTCCAGCGACTGCGCGCCCGAGTACATCTTCAGCACGCCCGCGTCACCGACCAGCGCCGAGATCAGCGCGTCCTGGGTCCAGGCGCCGACGTACCCCTCCTTCTCCCCGATGTCGAACGGGGTGATCCCCTTGGCCTTGAGCTTCTTGGCCAGCGAGACCAGCTGCGGCCACGTGGCCGGCTGCGGGTTGGTGATACCGGCCTGCTTGAACAGCTTCTTGTTGTAATAGACCATGTACCAGTAGCCAGCGCCGTACGGCACCGCGTAGATCTTCCCGTTGGGCTTCTGCTGGTAGCCGTCAGTGACGAACTTCCAGCCGCTCAGCGAGCTGACGTAGGACTTCGGCAGGTAGCTGTTGAGCGGCACCAGGTACTGGCCGTTCTGGATGACCTGGCCGCCCACGTACAGCTGCGCGATGTCGGGCGTGGTCCCGGCGACCTCGGACGACTTCAGCAGCGTGTTGAACGCCGGCGAGGCGTCACACGCGACCTGCGTGATCTTCACGTTGAAGCCGGGGTTGGTCTTCAGGAACAGGTTGACGCCCTTGGTCAGGAACGACTGGGACGCCGGCACGCCGCACGAGCCCACCGCGAGCGCGTCGTTCCAGATGGTGATGGTGGGCTTCGCTCCCCCGCCCGAGGAAGACGGCCCCGAGGAAGAGGAGCAGGCGGCCACGCCTGCGACCAGCACCAGCGTCGCTATCCCCGCCGCCGCTGCCCTGAATCTGCGTCCCGACATGATGCCTCCCGGCCGACCGCGGTCCTGGTGCCTAGCATCAAACGCTATAGCATCTAGCATGTCAAGGAACGTTATAGCAGCGAGACGTGACAAAGCGGGGCCCGCCGTCGCCCCGGCGGCGCGCAGCGTGCGGTCAGGGGACCCGGACCTGGCGCCGCCGGGCCGCGGGGCCGTGTCAAGCAGGTGAGCTGCCACTCCCGGTCGATGTGCCGGGCCGGCACGATTCCAGGTTTCTGGAAATAGCACCCGGGGACCCGCACACCGGGCCCGTCGTTGCCGGCCGCCGGTATTCTTCCTGCCAGGCGCCGGACCAACTTAACCAAGGGGAAATCGCGACCCCCTGACCGTCTCTTTGATTACCCCGAGAATACCGACGGAGGTCCCATGCGCATCGGATCGGTGCTTCTTTTCATCTGGCTCATCATCGGCGGGTTCGCGGCCGGCCAGCGCGGCGACTACCACGGCCGCATCGGCAACTGCAGCCAGGCCGGCACGATCGCGGTGACCGTCCTGGCCGGCCCGCTCAATTACGCGGGCGTGAAGCCGGATCTCAACTGCACCGTGCCGCGGCCCAGCAATTAGCCACCCCGCATATCCCGCAGACCACCGGCAGACCACTCCGCGGAATAGCCGGATAAATAACCTGTCACGGCACCAGGATGATCTTGCCCAGGGCGGTCCGGCCGGAGGACTCGGCCAGTTCCATGGCCGCGGCCACCTCGGCCAGCGGGTAGCGGGCGGCGATCTTCGCGGTGAGCACGCCGTCAGATAGCAGGCCGAACAAGTGCGTGAGATCGGTGCGCAGCCGGGCCCGGAAGGCATCCCGCTTGGCTGAGTCCGGCTTTCCCGCCCCGGCCCAGACGTTGTAGAAGCTCGCGTGCCTGCGCGTGGGCAGGTAGTTCCAGACGGCCAGCCTCGCCAGCAGCCGCAGGAAGCCCGGCAGCAAGGCGCTCGTGTCATCGAGCTTGCTCGCGATGCTGTACGAGACCAGGGTGCCGGTGCGGTTGAGCAGCCGGTAGGAGCGGGTCACGCTCGCGCCGCCCAGGTGGTCGAACACGGCGTCCACCCCGCCGGGCGCCAGCTCCCGGACGCGCGCGGACACATCGGGGTCCCGGTAGTCGACCGGGTCCACGCCCAGCGCGCGCAGCGCATCGTGGTGGCGCGGGCTGGCCGTGCCGATCACCCGCGCGCCGGCCTGCCGGGCCAGCTGGACCAGGATCGTGCCCACGCCGCCGCTGGCGCCCAGCACCAGCACCGTCTGCCCGGCCCGCACCCTGGCGCTGCGGTGCAGCATCTGGTACGCGGTCACCCCGTTGACGATCAGCGTCTCCGCCTCGTCGGCGCCCACCGTCTCGGGCACCTCCACCAGGTCGGCGGCGGTCAGCAGCGCGGCCGTGGCCCAGCCGCCCGTCTTGGTCAGCGCGGCCACCCGCCGGCCGGTCAGCGAGGGACTCACGCCAGGGCCCACGGCCTCGACGACGCCGACGAGGTCGTAGCCGGGCACGAACGGGAACGGTGGCTGGCCGTAGTAGCGCCCCCGGCGCATCGCGCTCTCGGCGAAGGACACGGCCGTCGACTCGACCCGCACCAGGGCCTGGCCGGCGGCGGGCGGCGGCAGCTCGCGCGTGGCCAGCCGCAGGCCGGACGGCTCGACCTGGCCCGGCAGCACCACCTCGGTCACGGTCACCGTCGCGGTCACGGCGGGGGCGTTCATCTCGGTCATGGCCTGCTCCTCGGATCCGGGCTCGCGTCGGCAGTGCCCGCAACAGCATCTGAGCCTGTAACAGCATCTGACGATCGTTACTACCTATAACAAAGGAGCGTACCTATTAAGCCAAACCTGTCAACTCCGAGGAGACCACCGACGCGGCCACGCCCTCGCCCGGGCCGCCGACCATGCGCGAGCGCTGCCCGCTCGCCTGCCTGGCCGGCGGCGTCGCCGTCAGGCGGGACTAGATTCCTGCTTGCTCTCCCTCAGTTCCTCTAGCACTTCCTCGGTCGCCTCGGCCAGCTGCCTGGCCTGCTCGGCCACCACCTCGGCCTGCGCCTCCGCGACCTGGTTCGCCTCTTCCAGGGCCTCGTTCTCGGCCTTGTTCTCCTCGACCGTCGCCCTCGCCTGCTCGGACAGCAGGTTCATGCCGGCCGGTTCCGGCTGGGCCGTCGGGTCCGCACGCTCACTCGATGTCGTCATGCGTCCCCAGGTTGCCTCAGATCGGCGCGGTACTCATGATCAGCCATCTCAATTCCGCGCGTGCGCAGTGACGAGGGGGATGAAGATGTCGTCGACGATCTGGCGCAGGACATGGTCGGGGACGGGCTTGAGCGTCATCATCATTTCGTTGCGGAAGAGGTCGAAGGGGAGATCGATGATCCGGGGGGTGAGCCGGGCCGGGTCGACCTCCCCTCGCTCGACGGCACGGTTGACGACCTCTTCGACCGCTGAGCCGCGCTGGCCTCTGAACTCGGCGCGTAGCTCGGCCGGGTTGGGAGCGGTGTGGTTGTAATAGCTGCCGAGCATGCTGCTCACCAGGGCAGCCATCGGGTTGCGGTCGGTGTTGGCGTCGGTGAGCAGGGCGAGCAGGTCGCCGCGGAGAGTGCCGGTGTCCGGGGCCGGGCGCACCGTGGCGGCACCACGGTGGCGGACGGTGGCGCGCAGCAGGTCTTCCCTGGTCTTCCAGCGACGGTAGAGCACCGGCTTGCTGGTCCGGGCGCGCGCGGCCACGGTATCCACCGTGAAATGCTCGTAGCCCTCGGCGATCAGCTGCTCCCACGCAGCATCGAGGATCGCGCTCTCCAGCTCGGCGCCGCGGCGGCGGGTCTGCTTGCTGTCGTTGCCCCCGGTCCTGTCCATGGCCGTATTCTCGCTGGCCTGAGAACCCCGGCGGGAACTGCCTGCCGTTCGGAGCGGCTGCATGTCAGTCGCCTCGTGCTCCTCGGGTGGCGGGAAGGGCGAGGGCGGGGATCAGCGCAGCGGCCGTGATGCCGATCGCCCACCAGAACGCGCCATGGAAGGCGCCGGTGGCGCCGTGCGTGAGGAGGGACTGGAGGGCGACGGCGACGATCGCGATGCCGAAGGAGGCGCCGACCTGCTGGGTGATGCGGGTGTTCATGGTGGCATGGGGGATGCCTGCCGCCGGGACGTCCTGGTAGGCGACCGACATCGGCGGGACCAGCACGGTGCCGATCCCGAAGCCGCGGACGGCCAGCACGACGCCGAGCGGCCACAGGCCGGCGTGCGGGCCGGCCAACGCGAACGGCACGGTCGCGACGGCCGTGACCAGGAAGCTGGCGATCGTGACCAGGCGGGCACCGAGCCGGGCGACGAGCTTGCCGACCGCGAAGCGGGCGGCCAGCGAGCCGGCGCCCTGGGGGATGAGCAGCAGCCCGGCGTGCAGCACCGTCTCGCCGTGCAGCTGCTGGTAGTACAGGGGCAGCAGGAACATCCCGGCGTACATCGCCGCGCCGGCGGTGAACAACACCATGGAGGCGGTCCCGAGCGACCGCAGTCTCAGCAGCCGGATGTCGACGATGGGCTGACGGTCACTGGCGCTCAGCGCCCGGGCGGTGAACGCGCCGACTAGCGCGATCCCGGCCAGCAGCGGGACGAGCACGCCGGCGTGGCCGATCCCGCCGTCTTCGGAGAGGTTCGAGAGGCCGAGCAGGATCCCGGCGAGCGCCGGCGCGAGCAGCACGAGCCCGATCACGTCCAGGCGCGCCCGCCCGGCGCCGGAATCCGGGCGGTCGCGGGGCAGCAGCCGCCAGGCGAGCACCAGTCCGACCGCGATCACCGGCACGTTCACCAGGAACAGCCACCGCCAGCTCAGCCAGTTGAGGATCACCCCGCCGATCACCGGGCCGAGGATCGGACCGAGCGCCAGCGGCAGGCTGACCGTGGCGATCAGGCTGCTGCTGGCGCGCCCGCCCGCCGCCTTGACGCCCAGGGTCTGCATCAGCGGGAAGATCAGCCCGGCTGCGAAGCCTTGCAGGACCCGGAAGCCGATCAGGCTGACGTCGCTCCACGACACCGCGCACAGGACCGATCCGACGACGAAGAGCAGCAGCGCGGCCATCCAGGCACGCTGGCCGCCCCACCGGCTCTCCGCCCACCCGGTGACCGGGATCGCGACCGCCATCGCCAGCAGGTAGCCGGTCGTGACCCACTGGATGGTGCCGTCCGTGGAGTGCAGCGTGACCACCAGCGTGTGCAGCGCCAGGGTCACCATCGTCGAGTCCAGGATCGCCGCGATCCCGCCGACGATCAGCGCCAGCAGCGCGTTCCGGACCTGCGGCGTCAGCCTCTCGTCACCTGCCGCGCGTTGAACCGCCGCTGTCTGTGTCACAGCCGACTCCTACTCTAGATACCAATGAGTATCTTATGCAGAAGAAGAGGCGATATACAAGATACTATTTAGGATCTTATGAAGCTCAAGGCGGCGTCGGTCACGTCCGCCCGGACTGCCTCAGATCCCAACGGGGCGCCCAAGCGCGCAGGTCGTCCAGGTGCCGACCTACCGCGCGGCGGATGCGCAGCCGCGGAACCCGAGCCGTGCTCCGTGCTGCGGCGGCCGATCACCGGGCTGATCCCTGTCCCCGACCTGCCCGCGCCAGGCTGATCATTCTGTTCGGAGTTCTAAGCTCCCGATCGGCGCCGGCGTTTCCGCGGAAACACCTTGTGAAACCGTTCACAAGGCGCTTCCGCGGAAGCGTGCGAGGGCCACCCCACCGGTCCAGGACCGCGGTGAACCGTTCTGCCAGCGTTTTCGTGTATCCGGTCGAGATCCCGGCGCCGGTGTCCACGGCTTTGCCGGGAGCGCCGGGCTGAGCGGGACCGCCCGGCCCGATGAGCGGGAGTCATGAATGAGGCGCTGGATCTTCATGGTGGTGGTCGGCGTGCTGCTGGCCATCGCCGGCGTGGTGTTTTTCGCGCAGGGCCTGAACCTGCTCGGCCAGTCAGGCGGCATGAACGGCCAGCACATCTGGGCGGTCATCGGCGCGATCTTCGTGCTTGCCGGGCTCGGCCTCGCCGTGAGGGGCGTACGGTCGGGTCGCACGGCAGCACGGTTATCCCGAGGACACTGATCATCTTCCGGCTGGGTATCCGGCCGCCCGCCGTCATCCGGTGATCTTGGTGGGGGCGCTGGCGGTGTTATTGCCGGGGCGCGAGTCGGGGGTGACGCTGGCGGCGGCAGCCTTGTCGCGGATGGTCCCGGTGCTGGCCTTGACGGTGACCTTGATCCGGATTCGCCAGGTGGCGCCGGTGCTGAGTGTGCCGAGGTGGCAGGTCACCGTGGCGCCGCGCGTGCCGGCGCGCGGGCGGGAGCACGTCCCGCGGTCGGTGGTGGCGCTGCGGAAGGCGGTCCCGGCGGGGAGGTGGTCGGTGAGCGCCGCCTGCCACGCCTGCAATGGCCCGGCGTTGCGGATCTTGATGGTGTAGGTGAGCGCCGACCCGTGCTTGACGGTGGCCGGTGCGGTCGCTTTGGCGGACAGGTCCGCGGCGGGGGTGACGGCCAGGCCGATCGAGCCGCTGGTAGCGGTCGTGACGGTGGCCGGTGACAGGGGAGTGATCTTGCCGGTGGCGGGGCTGATGGCGTATTGCGAGAGTATGTCCGTGTTCTCGCTGGTGACGTAGGCGTCCTTGCCGCCGGGGGCGATCACGATCGCCTCGGGGCGCAGCGCGGCGGCGGTGGACACGGGCTTGGCGCTCAGCGTGCCCGTGGCCGGGTTGATGGCGTACTGCGAGACGGTGCCACTGGCCACGGTGAGGAGGTAGGCGTTCTTGCCGTCCGGGGTGATCGCCAGGTCGTGCGGGCCGGGTCCGGTGGTCAGCGTCGCCGGCGACATGGGGATGAGGTGGCCGGTCGCGGGGCTGATGCGGTACTGCGCGACCACGCCGGCGATGGGTTCGGTGACGTAGGCGCTCTTGCCGTCGGGGGCGATCGTGACCGACTCAGGGCCGGATCCGGTGGTCACGGTGGCCACTGGCTTCGAGCTCAGCGCGCCGGTGCCCGGGCTGATGCGGTACTGCGCGACCTTGTTGGTCTTGATATTGGCCACGTAGAGGTTCTTGCCGTCGGGGGCGACCTTGATGGATCCGGAGTCGGGGCTGCCCGGGGTGGCCACGGTCGCCGGCGACAGGGGGTCAGCTTCCCCGTGGCCGGGCTGATGCGGTACTGGGAAATCGTGCCCGTGCTGGTGTTCGCGGGCTCAGCGGCGACGTAGGCGTTCTTGCCGTCCGGGGCGACCGCCATCGCGGAGGGGCCGCTTCCGGTGAGCACCGTCGCGGGCGATTTCGGGATCAGCTTCCCCGTGGCCGGGTTGATGCTGTACTGCGAGACCTCAGCGGCGGGGGCGCTCACCGGGCCGGTGTCGACGACGTAGACGCTGTTCCCCTGCGGGCTGACCGCGGTCGCGCTCGGGAACGGCCCGCTGGCTACCGTCTTCGGCGTGAGCGGCCGGAGCGCACCAGAGCCGCTCGCGGCCGTGCCGAACTGGGAAACATCGTTCCGGCCCTTATTGGCCACGTACACAAACGGGGCTGCCGCCGCCGACCCGGCCGCCGCCGGTGCGGCCGGCGCGGCCACGGCCGGCCCGGCCGCCGCTGGCGAGCACCCGGCCGCCAGCACCCAGGCAGTCATGGCCAGCCCCGCGGCCCACCTGATCCGCAGTCTCCGCCACACGCACCCGTGCTTCCTGGCTTCGCTCGACGACATCGCAGCCCGCCGTCCTGCCGACTTCCCATTCATGTCAGTTCCCGTTCGCTCGCTCGGATCGCTCTCCCGCCCTCGTACACCCTGCCGGCCGAGCGTCCCGGTTCCGTTTGGCTGCCATGCGAACTTCGTGTGAGCCGCGGCGGGATATTCCAGCGACATCAGTACGGGGCTGATGACATGCTCAGCGGCGTGGCGCTGTTCGTGATCTCGGGCGTGTCCGCGTCGGGAAAGTCGACCGTCGCGCGGCTGCTCGCCGAGCAGTTCGAGCGCGGTGTATGCGTACCGGGCGACACCATCCGGGCGATGATCGCCAGCGGACGCGTTGACGTGCGGCCCGATTCCGGGCCGGAAGCGCTGCGCCAGCTGACGCTGCGGTACGCGGGAGCGCTGAGGGTGGCGGATGTCTTCCTCCACGGCGGATTCGACGTCGTGGTCGAGGACGTGATCATCGGCCCCATCCTGCGGGACTTCCTCGGCCTGGTTCCGGTGCCCGAGTTCCACCTGGTGTTCCTCGACCCGGACGCGGCGGCCATCGAGCGGCGGGAACGGGAGCGGGACCGCATGGCGTACGGGCCGGGCCGGTGGTCGGTTGGCGGGTTGCAGGCCGTGCTGCGGGAAGAAACCGACCGGATCGGCCTGTGGCTCGACACGACCCGGCAGAGCGCGGAGCAGACCGTCGAGGCCATCCTCACCGACCTGGACGCCAGCCGCGTCCGCCTGCCCCTGCCGCGGTCCCCTGCCCCGGTGCCGCGAGGCGGGCGATTAGGGTAGCGCCGTGACGCACGGCAACGCGGGCGACTTGATCAGTGCGCTGGAACTGCGGGTCGAGCGCAATGGCACCGACGGTCATCCCGACTATCCCGTCGTCACCATCCTGATCGACGGCCGGGAGACCCTCGCTCGTCACGGCCGGCGTGGCTATAAAGGCTTCAGCCCGACGCAGATGCTCGGCGCGCGGTCACCCCTGCTGCCAGGGGATACACCCCGCCGGATCGCCGTCTATGGCTGCTGCTGCGGGATCACGCGCTGCGGCTGCGTTGCCCCGCTGGTCTCCCAGCGCGGCGACCAGGTGACGTGGACCGACTTCCGGGACTTCACCGCTGTCAATGACGGGCCCGCCACGGAGGCCAGCCCGGAAGGCGGCGTGTTGCTCCCGTTTCCCGACCTCGTCTTCGACGCCCGCCAGTACCGGGCTGAGATCGAGCGGGCGACCGCCGACGGGTCGTGGCAGACGCCCGACTGGCAGGCCGCCCATCGGCTCTGGCAGTTCCTGGACCAGGAGCGCAGCCAGCTGGCCCGGCTCGGCTGGGTGCCCGACGGCATCAGGTCGGACTACCGGGAGGGCCAGTTCGATGTCTGGCTCACCGACACCGCCGGCCGGGAGCAGATCCGCGTGCGGCTGACCGCCGGTGACGGAACGCCCGCGGACCGCGCCAGGCGGATGGCCGATGCCCTGGTGCGCACCGAGCCCAGGCACTGGCCGGTGGCCCGGCGTCACTCTCTCATCCGCCTCTCGGACCCTTTGCCCGGCGGCCGCGAACAGGCCGAGTGACGCTGATGGTCCTGACCAGCGCATTCATGACCGGTGTCTCGGTCCCCGTCGACGGCGGCGAGCACCTCGTCTAGCCTCGGCTTTCGCGTGGCCGGTTCAGTTCGGGCTCAGAGTCCCGGCCGGTGACCGCAGGATTCCGGCGGAGGCCTGAGCCAGCAGCCACTCGTTCGAGCGGTCCAGCGACCAGCCGAACACTTCGCGGGTCCGGAGCAGGCCGTCGATGCCGTAGTAGTAGGTAATGATCCGGCTGGCCAGCCGGGCGTCGACGCCGTCGCGCAAGGCGCCGATGTCCTCGAGATGGCGGCAGATCGCCGTGAGGTTGCGGTTATGCCGCCTTTGCGCGGTGGCGAGCACCGCGCCGGACTCGGCGTCGTGCGGCGCGACGTCGATCACCACCCGGATGACGTCGCCCCACTGCCTGGTGATCTGGAGGTAGGCGGTGCTCAGGGTCTGCATCACCAGGGCGGCGTCCCCGGCGGCGAGTGACTCCTGCAGGGACTCGACGACCATCGGCGCCTGCGTCCAGCTGTCCATCAGCGATCGCAGCAAGCCTTGCTTGCCGCCGCACTGCGCGTACACCGTCGCGGGAGACACCCGGCTCAGCCTGGCGATCTGCTCGACCTTCGCCTGAAAGAAGCCCTTCTCGGCGAACAGCCGCCGCGCCGCGGCGATCACCGCGGCGCGGGTCTGGTCGGGATACTCCTCGTGACGTGGCCGATCGGGTTGCCTGTCCATGGCGACATGCTAGTCAGTCGAGTCGCACTCGGGCCTGTTAGGTGGCGAGTCTAGCTGCTAGAGTCAGACTCTAGCGGCTGCAGAGTCACTAGCCGACGACGGAACCGCTCTTGGAACAGCGAGGCAAACCATGGCCGAGTTCACGACCAGAGACGGAACGCAGATCTTCTTCAAAGACTGGGGCGCCGGCCAGCCAGTCGTCTTCAGTCACGGGTGGCCCCTGTCTTCCGACGACTGGGACGCCCAGATGCTTTTCTTCTTGCACCACGGCTACCGGGTGATCGCCCATGACCGGCGCGGGCACGGCCGCTCCGCGCAGCCCAGCGAGGGCAACGACATGGACCACTACGCCGACGACCTCGCCGACCTGACTCAGCACCTTGATCTTCATAACGCCGTCCACGTCGGGCACTCCGCCGGCGGCGGAGAGGTGGCGCGCTACCTCGGCCGCCACGGCGAGGCTCGCGTGGCCAAGGTCGCACTGATCAGCGCAGTGACCCCGTCAGTCCTGCAGACCGACGCCAATCCAGCCGGCGTGCCCCAGGCCGCCTTCGAGGGCCTGCAAGCGCAGCTGGCGGCGAACCGCTCGGAGTTCTACCGAGCCGTGGCTTCCGGGCCGTTCTACAACTTCGACCAGCCGGGCGTGCAGGCGTCGGAGGCGGTCATCGCGAACTGGTGGCGTCAGGGCATGATGGGCGGCGCGAAGGGCCAGTACGACTGTGTCTCCGAGTTCATCCGCGAGGACTACAGCGGCGACCTGAAGAAGATCAGCGTGCCGGTCCTCGCCATGAACGGTGACGCCGACCAGATCGTCCCCCACGACACCTCGGGTCCCCGAGCCGTCGAACTGGTGCAGAACGGGACGCTGAAGACGTACCCGGGCTTCCCGCACGGGATGCCGACCACGCACGCCGACACGATCAACAACGACTTGCTGGCGTTCATCCAGTCCTGATCGGCTCCGTTGCCCCAGCGCGTCAGGCGCTCTCCTCCGGCAGGAAGGTGCTCAGGGCGCCGGTCCCGGACACGAACAGGTGGTCGCGGGCCCGGGTACACGCCGCGAACAGGACGCATCGCTCCCGTTGCAGGTCCTGGGCATGGGTGATCGCGTCTTCGCTGCCGGGGGTGATCGCGGCCGGCTCGGGAACCAGGCCCTGCTCCACGCCGATGACCGCGACGGCCTGGAACTCCAGGCCCTTCATCGCGTGCATGGTGCCGACCCGGACGGCCTGCGTGTCGCCCCGGCCGCGCAGCGGGACCGTCATGATGGCGTCGGCCTTCAGCGCCTCGCGGGCCTCGCGGACCAGGCGCGCCGAGCGGGCCGCCACCCCGATGGCCTGCGGCTCGATGCCGGTCATGAGCCAGGAGCGGATCCGCCGGGACAGGGCCGCGAATTCGGCCGGCCGGGTGGCCGCCACCTCCAGCTGCGGCCGCTGGCCGCGCATGGGCGAGCGGTAGCCCAGCAGCGAGTCCACCTCGCCGTCCAGGCCGACCACCGGATCGGGGCCGAGCAGCCGGACCGCCCAGGCCAGGATCTCCTGGGTGGTCCGGTAGTTCAGGGACAGCCGCCGGCTCCGGCCCCGCACGCTGATCTGCAACGCGGCGAGCGAGACCCGGCTGTCGTAGATCCGCTGGTGCGGGTCGGCCGCGATGAACAGGTCATCCGGGCCGGGTGCCACGGCCGCGCGAAGCAGCCGCCACTGGGCTAGATGCAGGTCCTGGGCCTCGTCGACGAGAATGTGCCGGTAGCGCGGCTGGCCCGGCTGCCCGAGCAGGCCCGCGGCCTCGTTGGCCAGCTGCAGGTGCGTGGACTCGCGGGCGGCGGCGAGCTCGGCGGTGACCCGCTGGGCGGCCTGCCAGACCTGGCTGCGCTGGGCCCTGGTGAGCGGCCGCCCCCGGCCGGTGCGCGGGCAGCCCAGGTAGGCCTGCTCGGTGTGCAGGTCCCGGGCCAGGATGACCTGCTCCCACTCGTTCTTCAGGAACGCCGGGGCGAGGGTCAGCCCGGCGTCCGCGGCCGCCTTCGCCCAGCGGGTGCGCAGCACCCGCTCATCGGCGATGACCGGGGTGCCGCGAGCCTGCTTGACGACGCCGTACGCGAGCCGGTCCACGTTGAGCACCTCGATCCGGCTGCGCACGGCGGCATCCGGGATCAGCAGGTCAAGCTGGGCATGCAGGGCCTCGGCCAGGTTGCCGTTGAAGGTAGTGAGCAGTATCGGCGCGCCATCCGGACCGGGCCGGGTCGCGGGCCGGGCGGCGAGGAAGGCCGCGCGGTGCAGCACGGTCACCGTCTTGCCGGTACCGGGACCGCCCGTCACCTGAGCCGGGCCGGCGTAGCTCGGCTGGTAGGCGATCTCGCGCTGGCTCGGGTGCAGGAACGTGCGCCACGCCGCGAACGGGCGGGCCAGGATGAGCGGCAGTTCCTGCTGCCCCGACACGAACGTGACCTGGTCGGGGCGGCGTTCCATGGCGGAGACCAGGTCAGCTCGGTCGACCTGCTCCGGCGGCGCGCCGCCGGGCAGATGCCGGGTCACCTCAGCCCAGGCCTCGTCTACGGTCATCCCGCACGACAGCGCGTACAGCGCGGCGTACTGAGCGTCCGGCAGCGCCAGCCGCAGCAGTTCCAGGTCGGCCTCACTGGCCAGCAGCCGGACCACGGCAAGGACCTGCGCGTCGATGCCGAGCCGGGCCAGGCCGGCGTCGGTGATATCCGCGAACAGCCGCCGGTCATCGGAGCTGGCGGCCGACTGAAGGGCGGGCCGCAGCTGCTGGATCGCGGCCTCGTCGCGGGATTCCAGCACGCCGAGGGCCTGGTTGACGCTGAACCGGTGACCGGCCGCGTAGGCATAGGCCTGCTCATGCGGCAGGATCGTGATCAGGCAGTAGGTATCACCGTCATCGGGAGCCAGCACGACGCCCCGCCACAGGCTGCTGACCCGGAACAGCCGGATCCGGTCATCCAGGCCCTGGCGCGGCTTCTCCAGGTACCGCCAGGCGTGCGGGCGCTGGGCGAACTCGCTGACCAGGGTCTCCACCGCGCGCCGCGCGTCCTGGTCGAGCTTCGCGTACTCAGCCAGGAAGCCTTTCGCGATCGCCAGGCGAGCCACTGGCTATGTCCTCCCCTTGCCTGCTATCCCCCGAAACCAACCAGTCAGACGGGCAATGCTAGGCCGCCCGGCCCGGCGGGCGGTGCCGAACGAAGGGTTCACCACGGGCGAATCTGGGCCAGCGGCCGCAGAGATCGACTCGCCCGGCCGGCGGCCGGTCTCCGGCCCGCGGGAATGAAACTGGCGGTGGCTGCCGTTAGGCGCTATGGTGGCAATACCGGCTGGGACCCATCTGAGTGATCCCGCCGAAGCCCAGAGCGCTTGAGTTTGTAAGCGCCGCTCCGAAGTTCTTTATCTTCTCAGAAATCTCGGTCTTCTCAGAAGGCTCTCTTCTCAGAAAGCTCTGACATCGCCGCCGCAGATGCGGCCACCTGCCGAGCTAGTTACCGAGCCAGGAACGGTCCGCCAGGGGCTCTGTTCAGCATGCGCGAATTCACTCTCCCGCACATTCACTTCCCCATATTCACTCCCCCAGACAGGAAACTCCATGACAGCAACAACAGACCTAGCACGAAGCGTTTCCGCGGAAACGCATGACACTATCCCGGTGCACGGCATCGTCGACATCATCGACGGGCGCGGTTACCTGCGCACGGCCGGGTACCGCCGCTCCCCCGCCGACATCCCGCTCACACCCAGCCAGATCCGTCAGCACGGGCTGCGCAAGGGCGACCAGATCGAGGGCACGGCCGCACCGCAGGCCCAGGCCAGCGGTTCCCGGAACGGCAAGAACGCCAGGGACGCCCGGGAGCATCGCCTCGCCGGCGTCACCTCCGTCAGCGGGCTGCCTCCCGAGGAGGCGAAACTGCGCCGGCACTTCGACCAGCTCACCCCCATCTACCCCAGCGAGCGGCTCCGTCTCGAAGCCGGCGACACCTCCGCCACCGCGCGGATCATCGACCTGGTCTCCCCCATCGGCAAGGGCCAGCGCGGCCTGATCGTCGCGCCGCCCAAGGCCGGCAAGACCATGGTCCTCAAGACCATCGCGCACGCGATCGCCACCGCCTACCCCGACGTGCACCTGATGATGGTGCTCGTCGGCGAGCGGCCCGAGGAGGTCACCGACCTGCAGCGCTCCGTGCGCGGCGAGGTCGTCTTCTCGACCTTCGACCAGTCCCCCGACGACCACGTCCGCGCCGCGGAAATCGCCATTGAGCGCGCCAAGCGGCTGGCCGAGCTCGGCCGGGACGTCGTCGTCCTGCTCGACTCGCTCACCCGGCTCGGCCGGGCCTACAACCTGGCCGCCCCGGCCAGCAGCCGCACGCTGTCCGGCGGTGTCGCGGCCTCGGCGCTCCAGCCGCCCCGCCAGTTCCTCGGCGCGGCGCGCTGCCTGGAGGAAGGCGGCTCGCTGACGATCCTGTCCACCGCCCTGGTCGACACCGGATCGCAGCTCGACAACGTGCTGTTCGAGGAGTTCAAGGGCACCGGGAACATGGAACTGCGGCTGCGCCGCGACCTCGCGGAAAAACGCGTCTTCCCCGCGATCGACGCCGCCCCCTCCGGCACCCGCCGCGACGACCTGCTGATGGACCCGGCCGAGCACGCCGCGGTGGTCAGCCTGCGCCGAGCCCTGACGGGCCTCGACCCGCAGCACGCCCTCGAACTCCTCCTCGACAAGACCCGCCAGCCCAACGCCCAGTTCCTCCGCCAGATCCAGGCGTCTCGGTAAGCACCCCGGCCGCCGCAGGCGAGTAGCTTGGCAACCGGTGGAGATCGGCTCACCCGAGACTGTCCGCACCGGAGGTGTCATGGCTGGGTACTTCGTCGCCAACTACACGATCACGAACCAGGCCGAGTACCAGGAGTACCTGGCCGCGGTCGGGCCCATCCTGGAGGCCCACGGCGCCGAGCGCGTCGTCGTCGACCGCGACTGCGATCCGCTGGAGGGATCAGCCGGCCAGGTCACCGTCGTGCTGAGGTTCGCCACTAAGGCCTTGGCCAGGGCCTGGTACCAGTCGCCGGAATACCAGGCCATCATTCGCCTCCGCACGGACAACACCGAGGGCGTCAGCGCCATCGCCGAAGGCAGCTAACCCCCCGTTTCACCGATTCAGCGCGTACGCCCGCTGATGGCGGGCGTGGCCCTGGGAGGGTCACGCGATCCGCCAGCCGGGTAAGACAACGTTCGTCATGATCTTCACCGAGGTAATGGGCCATGTCGCACAGACCTTCGAGGTGCTGGGCGTCCTCGTCCTGGCCGTCGGGGCGGTCTGGTCGTTCCTGGCCGCCGGGCTGACATGGCGCCGGTCGCGGCAGCCGCGACAGGCCTATTCAGTGCTGCGGCGGGCCTTCGGTGGCACCTTGCTGCTCGGCCTGGAAGTACTGGTAGCGGCCGACCTCATCAGGACCATCGCCGTCTCCCCGACGCTCAGCAACGTGCTGGTCCTCGGGCTCATCGTCCTGATCAGGACCTTCCTGAGCTTCTCGCTGGAAATCGAGATCAGCGGCACGCCACCGTGGCGCCGGGCCCTGGCCAGCGGCGCCGCCACGATCCGCCAGGCGTCGGCCGACATCCCCAAGCCCCCGGCACCCTGAAGCACCTGATCGCGGGAACTTGATCGAGGGAGCGGTCGCAGGAAAACGGACACGGCCAGGGTTAGCCTTGAGTCATGGCGATCATCCAGGGTGTCGGGGTCGATGAGACTCGCCTGGCCGCCGCCCGCCCTGCCTGCGCAGCGTGACATCCTCCTCGCGCGGGCGGGCCGGAGCGACGAGGCTGGACCGACCGTGGCGCCGGCCAGGTGCGATGGCTTACGCGCTGCGCCGGCTGCCCGGACTGCTGCGCCCGCCGGTGAGCGTCGACGAGCCGGCCGCGGGCTCGCTGACGGTGCTGCGGGATCTCCCGGTGACCGTGCGCGACGGCACGATCCTGCGGGTGAACGTCGTCGTGCCGCCGGATGGCGGGCGGTTCCCGGTGCTGATGTCCGCGCACCCGTACGGCAAGGACAACCTGCCGCGGCGGCGCGGCCGCGGCTGGCAGGTGTCGGTCCAGTACCGGGTACTGCGGCAGACGGGCCCGGTGCGCTTCTCCTCGCTGACCGGATGGGAGGCACCCGACCCGGCGTGGTGGACGGCCCGGGGCTACGCCGTGGTCAACTGCGACCTGCGCGGCGCCGGGACCTCGGGCGGCGAGGCGGCCCTGCTGTCGGACCAGGAGGGCGAGGACGTTCACGACCTGATCCAGTGGGCCGCGGCACAGCCGTGGAGCACCGGGGATGTGGGCCTGCTGGGCGTCTCCTACCTGGCCATCTCGCAGTGGAAGGCGGCGGCGCTGCAGCCGCCGGCTCTCAAGGCGATCTGCCCCTGGGAAGGCTTCACCGACGCCTACCGAGACCTGCTGCGCCCGGGCGGCATACGCGAGGACGGCTTCGTCCGGCTGTGGAGCCGCGGGCTGCGGCAGGTACGGCAGCGCTACCAGCTGACCGAGCAGCAGCGCAGCCACCCGCTGCGCGACGGCTTCTGGCGCGGCCTGGTGCCGGATCTGGACCAGATCACCGCGCCCGCGCTGATCTGCGGCAGCTTCTCCGACAACAACCTGCACACCCGCGGGTCGATCCGCGGCTGGGAGCGCGTCTCCAGCACCGGGCGGTTCCTGTACACCCATCGCAGCGGCAAGTGGGCCACGTTCTACGCCGCCGAGGCCCGCGCCGTGCAGCTGCGGTTCTTCGACCGCTACCTGCGCGGCCATGACGTCCCCGCGCCGCCGCGGGTCCGCCTGGAGATCCGGGAGAGCCGCGACGCCATCGTCGGCGTGCGCGAGGAGGACAGCTGGCCGCTGCGGCGCACCGAATGGACGCCGCTGTACCTGACCGCCGCCGGGCTCGCCGCCACGCCACCGCCGGCGGCCGGGCAGATCACCTTCGACACGCGCACCCACGGCGCCTGCTGGGAATGGCCGGTCACCGCGGACACCGAGCTGACCGGGCCGATGGCGCTGCGACTATGGGTCGCCGCCGACGGCGCCGACGACCTCGACCTGTACGCCGGCGTGGAGAAGTGGCGCGGGGCCAGGTACATCCCGTTCGAGGGCTCGTACGGGTTCGGCCGCGACCGCGTCACCACCGGATGGCTGAAGGCCTCGCTGCGCCAGCTCGACGCGGGCAGCTCCCGGCCCTTCGAGCCCGTGCCCGCGTTCAGCCACCGTCAGCCCCTCGCCGCCGGGCAGGTCGTGCAGGTAGACCTGGCGCTGGGCCCGTCAGCGACGCTGTACCGGGCCGGCGAGACGCTGCGGCTGGTCGTCGCCGGGCGCTGGCTCTGGCCGCGCAACCCGCTCACCGGCCAGTTCCCGGCCGCCTACCAGAAGGCCCCGGCGGCCGCTGCACGGTGCACTGGGGCCCCGGCCGCCAGGCCCGGCTGCTGGTCCCCGTCATCCCCTGATCCCAGGCGGGCTCCTGGCCGGATCGCCTTACGGGGCAGACGGGACGTCATCCGGCGCCTCGCCTGAAACGTCTATTCGGTAAAGAGGTGATTTCCATGCGCCGAACAGTCACGCGTGTGCTCGCCGCCATGGCGGCCGGTGCCGCCCTCAGCTCGCTGGGACTCACCGGAGCTAGCGCGTCGGGCCCGGCGGCCGGTGCCCAGCTGTGGGCCAGCCGGTACACCGGCGTCGCCGGCGGCGGCGGCCACGCCGCCGCCATGGCGGTCAGCCCGGGCGGGAGACGGGTGTTCGTCGCCGGGGACAGCTTCGCGGCCCCGTCGGGCAGCGACTATGCCGTGGTCGCCTACAACGCCGTCACCGGCGCCCGGCAGTGGGTCAGGCGGTACAGCAGCTCCCCCGGCGTCATCGCGATCGCCAGCTCGGTCGCCGTCAGCCCGAGCGGGAAGGCCGTGTATGTCACCGGGTACAGCGGCAACGGCTACGCCACGGTCGCCTACAACGCCGCCACCGGCGCCCGGCAGTGGGTCAGCCGGTACAACGGCCCCGCGAGCAGCGACAACCTTGCCGCCGGCCTGACGGTGGGCCCGGGCGGGAAGACGGTGTACGTGACCGGCTCCAGCTTCAGCAGCTCGGGCTGGGCCTACGCCACGGTCGCCTACAACGCCGCCACCGGCGCCCAGCGGTGGGCCGTGCGCGACAGCGGGAATGGCAGCGACAATGCCCACGCGGTGGCGGTCAGCCCTGGCGGAGGCACGGTGCTCGTGACCGGGTCCGGCTACACCGGCACGTCGACGGACTACCTTACGGTCGCCTACGACACCGCCACCGGCGCCCAGCGGTGGACCGCGCGCTACAGCGGCCCCGTCGGCGACAGTATCCCCAGCGCCATGACCTTCAGCCCGAGCGGGAAAACAGCGTTCGTCACCGGGGACAGCCGCGGCGCCACCTCCGGGCATGACTACGCCACGGTCGCCTACAACACCGCCACCGGCGCGCAGCTGTGGGCCCGGCGCTACAACGGCCCCGCGAACCGTGACGACAGCGCCGCCTCGGTTGCCGTCACTCCCGGCGGGGGCAAGGTGCTCGTCACCGGCTACAGCCAGAGCGCCGCCACCGGGGCGGACTACGCCACGGTTGCCTACAACGCCGTCACCGGCGCGCAGCTGTGGGCCCGGCGCTACAGCGGCCCCGCCCGCCTGGATGACGAAGCCTCCTCGGTGGCCGTCAGCCCCGGCGGGCGGACGGCGTACGTCACCGGGTACAGCGGCGTGCGGATCTCGGGCCTCGAGAACGCCAGCCTGATCAGCGACTACGCCACGGTCGCCTACGACATCGGCACGGGCGCCCAGCGGTGGGTCCGCCGCTACAACGGCCCGGCCCGCCGTGATGACGAAGCCACTTCGGTAACCGTCAGCCCGACCGGAAGCAGGGTGTTCGTCACCGGCTTCAGCGTCGCAGCCACCGCACGCCCCGACTTTGCCACCATCGCCTACCGCGGCTGAGGGCGGTGACGCCTGGTCGTGCGGTAGGAAGGGCCGGCGGCCGAGTTCGTTCAGGGCGCGGTGCTGCCCGTCGACGGCGGCCGGCTCGCCGTCTGACCTGCCGGGGCACGGCCGATTCCATCGGTGAACACTCGTGTCATGCGCTGATTGAAGCTCGGCTGCTGGCCGGGGACCGGCTGGGAGATGAGGGCGATGGTCGTGAGGATTTCCCTGGCCGTGACGTCGTCGCGCGCGTGCCCGCCTGCGACCGCTCGGGCCAGCAGCGTCTGGAGCGCCGGCTCGAGCCGGTCCAGGAGGTGCTGCGGGAGGTCGTCGTAGGCCGGGTCGCCGGAGTGCAGCGCCGAGGCGAGCCCGCGCTTGGTGCCGACGAAGTCCGTGAAGCGCTCGATCCAGGCCATGAGCGCGGCCCACGGGCTGAGCGTGGTCCCGAGCTCTTCCGCAGCTTCGATGCACTCGTCGATCTCGTGCTGCAGCACGGCGACGATGAGGTCGGAGCGGCGAGGGAAATGCCGGTAGAGCGTTCCGACGCCCACTCCCGCCAGGTCCGTGATCTCCTTCGCGGGCGCGTCCACGCCGCTGCCCGCGAACACGGTCTTCGCGGCCTCGACCAGTGCGACGACATTCCGCTTCGCGTCCGAGCGCTGACGCCGGGACGGGTCGGTACCGCGCCCCGCCGGCGGAGCCGTCGCCTGGACCGACTCGGGTGCCATGGTCCTCCTGTTGCTAACCGGAAAGCCATTCCGTATAGTACCGGAAAGAGCTTCCGCTTGCTGCAGTGTACGTCGACGGAGGCGTCTGCACACGTCACGTCCACGTCTGGAGAATCCTCATGCGGTACCGAAACCTTGGCCGGACCGGCATCAAGGTCAGCCCTTACGCGCTCGGCGCGCTCATGCTCGCCACTCAGGTCGGCAACCCCGACCCCGAGGACTCGATCCGGATCATCCACCGGGCGCTCGACGCCGGCATCAACCTCGTCGACACCGCCGACGCCTACGGAGACTCGGAGGAGGTTGTCGGCCGGGCGCTTAAGGGCCGCCGGGACAACGTGGTCCTCGCGACGAAGGTCAGCCGGCCAGTGGGTACCGACCCGAACCAGCAGGGCGCGTCCCGGCGGTGGATCATGACCGCGGTCGAGAACTCGCTGCGCCGCCTCCAGACCGACCACATCGACGTCTACCAGATCCACCGCCCCGACCCGGACACCGATATCGAGGAGACGCTCTCCGCGCTGACCGACCTCCTGCGCAGCGGCAAGATCCGCGCGTTCGGAACGTCGACGATGCCGGCCTCGAACCTCGTGGAGGCGCACTGGGTGGCGGAGCGGCGCGGGCTGGAGCGACTCCGTACCGAGCAGCCGCCGTACTCGATCCTGAGCCGCGGCATCGAGCGCGAGGTCCTGCCGGTGGCGCAGCAGTACGGCATGGGCGTCCTGGCCTGGGGACCACTCGGTCAGGGCATGCTCACCGGCCGGGTCCGTCGCGGGCAGGCCAGCGACGTCACCCGCGCGAAATACTTCACGGTGTTCAGTGACGAGCGGCGCCTGGACGCGGTGGAGCGGCTGATAACGCTCGCCGAGGAGGCGGGACTGTCGATGCCCCACCTCGCGATGGCGTTCGCGATCTCGCACCCGGGTGTCACCACCGCGCTGCTCGGCGCCCGCACCATGGAGCAGCTCGACGACCTTCTCGCCGGGGTGGACGTCGTCCTTTCCGACGACGTCCTCGACCGGATCGATGAGATCGTCCCGCCCGGAACCGACATCGGCACCCTGGACCAGGCCTACGTGCCGCCGGCGGTCCAGCAGCCGGAACTGCGCCGGCGCCCGCTCAGCGAGCGGTCCGCCGCCTGAGACCCCCTGAGCCGGCCCGGCTATCCGGCGATCAGGTCGAACTCGTTCCCTTCGATGTCGGCGAAGGTCGTCCAGCGAGACTCGCCTGCCTCCAGGTCCCGGAGCCGGCGGGCACCCAGGCTCAGCAGGCGCTCGGCCTCGCTCTCGAAGGTGTCACTGATGAGGTCCAGGTGCAGGCGGTTCTTGACCACCTTCGCCTCCGCGACCTTGTTAAATACGATGGCTGGCTCGCGGGTGTCCCCCGGGCTGGCGAGCACCACGGCGTGCTCGGAAGTCGGCCCTTCTGCCACCTGCCGCCCGAGGACATCAGCCCAGAACCGGGCCAGGACAGCGGCGTCGGCGCAGTCAAAGGTGACCGCGTACAGCGAGTTGTTCATGATGGGCATCACCTTTGCGAGTGGGCGCTGGGGTCAGATGTCAGGTGTCAGATGTCAGAAGTCAGAGGCCGGAGGTCAGATGGCGGTGCGGCCGCCGTCGGCGGCGAAGACCGCGCCGGTGACGTAGCTGGCCTTCGGGGACGCGAGGAACGCGATGACCTCGGCGATCTCGGCGGGCCGGGCGGCGCGGGAGAGCAGCGTGGTGGCCCCGAGGGCCTCAATGCGCTCGGGCGCGGCGCCGGCGGTCGCCACCGGCCCGGCCGCGACCGCGTTGACCCGGACCCCGGCGGGGCTGAACTCGGCCGCCCAGGACCGGGTCATCGCCGTGAGCGTGGCCTTGGTGGCGCCGTAGGCGGCGCCACCCGCCAGGCCGATCTGGCCGGCCATGCTGCCGAGGCTGATGATGCTGCCGCTGCCCCGGGCGGCCATCTTCGGCGCCAGCGCGGCGACCAGGAAGTACGGCGCCCGGACATTAGCCGCAAACAGCCGGTCGAAGGTCGCCGCGTCCAGGTCCGCCGTCGGCCCGAACCAGGAGAACCCGGCGTTGTTGACCAGGACGTCGACCGGGCCGGCCCGGTCAGCGAGGTCGTTCAGCTGGGCCAGGTCGCCGAGGTCGGCGGCCACGAAGCGGGCCTTGCCGCCGTCGCCGGTGATCGCGTCGACCACCGCGGCGCCGCGGCCGGAGTCCCGCCCGTGCACGATCACTTCGGCGCCATGCCGGGCCAGTTCCTCGGCCACGGCCCGGCCGATTCCCGACGTGGCCCCGGTGACCAGGGCGTTCATGCCCTCGAGGTCTCGCTGCTCGTTCATCTCTTCATCCTTCCGCCCGACTACCTCCACCGTGCCCGGCGCCGGGCCCGGCCGGGTATCCGAAGCATGACTGCACCTGCGGCGCGGCTGGAGTGCAGTCGGGACGCGGCCGTCAGGCTGGTGCGGCGGCGGTACGGGGAGATGCCTGGGCGGAGCCGGCGCGGAGGATCATGACGGCGCTGGCGACCGCGGCGACCAGGACGGCGGCGATCGCGATGACCGCGGTCGGGGACCACTGGAGGATGCCCGCGCCGGCGGCGGCGCCGCCCAGCATGGCCGCGACGGAGCCGAGCCTGCGGGCCGGCTTAGCGCCGGAACCGCCGGCCAGGGCGCTGTCGGCGGCCAGCCCGGTCAGGGTCAGCGTCAGCACGGTGGTGGTCAGGTCCGGTGCGCCGAGATGGCGGACGGTGCTGTTCTGCAGGCCCAGGGCGGCGCCGAGGATGGCGATGGTGGCCAGGCGGCCGTTCCCGGCGAAGGGCAGCGCGCTGGTCGCGGTGAGCACCGCGACCAGGCCGAGGACGGCCGCCTCCGCAGTGAGCGCGGTGGCCAGCCAGCGGGCCGGCCGGGCGCTGGCCAGGGCGTGCGCGGCCCGGCCGCCGGCCAGCGCCCCGAGGATGAACCCGGCGACGGCGACGATCGACGCGATAGCGGACAGGCCGGAGTGCGAGTCGACGCTGAAGCCCAGGAACACCACGTTGCCGGTCATGTTCGCGACGAACACCCGGCCCAGCCGCAGGTAGCTGACGGCATCGACGAGCCCGGTGACCGCCGTCAGGGTCAGCAGAGCGGTCACGGTCTGGCGGGAGGTGAGCGGGGACGGGACGGCCATGGTGCTTAATCCCTCTCTGAGCTGGAGCGGCTAGCTGACCGCGCCGAGCGCGGCGCTGACGGTGGCGATGATCGCGCCGCCGATGGCGATGGAGACGAACGAGCGCAGGAAGCTGGTACTGAAGAAGCGCCACCGGATCCAGGCCAGGGTAAGCAGTTCGAAGGCGATGGTGGCCAGGGCGGCGATCAGCGCGGCGTGGTACTGCGGGATCAGGAACGGCAGGGTGTGCAGGACGCCGCCGAGGAACGTGCCCGCGCCGGTGATCGCCCCGCGCAGGTACGGACTGCCGCGCCCGGTCAGGTCGCCGGTGTCGGACAGGCCCTCGGAGAAGGCCATGCTGACCCCGGCGCCGATCGCGGTGGCCAGCCCGGCGAAGAACGCGTAGTGCGGCTGGTGGGTGGCGAGCGCGACGGCGAACACAGGCGCCAGGGTGGACAGCGACCCGTCAATCAGGCCGGTCATCGCGGGCTGCGCCCGCTGGAGCAGGAACGAGCGCTCGTCCCGCCGGCCGGACGGGCGGGTGAGCGCGAAGGTGCTCATGACACGAACTCCTCACCGATCAGAAACTGAACTGATCGTTTCGTTATAGCGAACGACGAGCGCGGGCCGCTTGTTCCCCAGCCTGGGAATCTGTGGCCCGGTTGCGCTCCTATACGAAACTGATAGTATCGTTTCTGATGTAGAGAACGCAACGCGGCCCCGCTGTCAGGCGAGAGGCCCGCGAAGGAGGGAGGAGCCATGCAGAAGACACAGCTCAGGACCAGCCCGCTGGGGGCCACCGGCCTGGAGATCTCGCGCGTCGGGTTCGGCGCGTGGGCGATCGGCGGCGGCGGCTGGGAGTTCGGCTGGGGGCCGCAGCAGGACGAGGAGTCGATCACCGCGATCCACCGGGCCCTGGAACTGGGGGTCAACTGGATCGACACCGCCGCCGCCTACGGCTTCGGGCGCTCGGAGCAGGTCGTCGGCCGCGCGCTGCAAGGCGTCAGCGACCGGCCCTACGTGTTCACCAAGAACTCGCTGCTGGACGACGGCACCCGGCACGTCCGGCACAGCCTCAAGCGCGACTCGATCCTGCGCGAGGCGGACGCCAGCCTCAGCCGGCTCGGCATCGACGCGATCGACCTGTACCAGGTGCACTGGCCGATCCCGGATGAGGACATCGAGGAAGGCTGGGCCGCCATGGCCACGCTGAAGGAGCGCGGCCTGGTCCGGCACATCGGCGTGTCCAACTTCAGCCCGGCCCAGCTGCGCCGCATCCAGCAGGTCGCACCGGTCGAGACGATCCAGCCGCAGTACTCGCTGATCGACCGGGCGGCCGAGACGGACGTACTTCCGCTCGCCCTGCGCGACGGCATCGGCGTGATCGTCTACTCGCCGATGGGCTCCGGCCTGCTGACCGGCGCCATCACCCGGGAGCGGATCGCCGCGATGCCCGCCGACGACTGGCGCAAGACCGACCCGCGGTTCACCGAGCCGCAGCTCAGCCGCCACCTCGCGCTCGCCAGCCGGCTCGAGGCGGTCGCCGGCCGGCACGGCGCCGCGCCCGGAGCGGTCGCGATCGCCTGGACGCTGCGGAACCCGGCGGTGGATGGCGCGATCGCCGGCTTCCGGCGCCCGGACCAGGTGGACCCGATCCTGGCCGCGGCGTCGCTCGAGCTTACCGACCAGGACATGACCGAGATCGAGACCGGAAGCTGAGGTGAGGACCATGACCGCGATCGGATTCGTCGGCCTGGGCGCCATGGGCGGCGCGCTGGCCGGCGCTGCTCCAGGGGAGCCAGGTCTACGGGACCAACCGCACGAGGGCCAGGGCCAGCGCGCTGATCGAGCAGGGCCTCATCTGGCGGGACACCCCGCGCGAGGTGGCCGCGTCCGCGCAGGTGGTGTTCAGCATGGTTACCGACGACGCGGCGCTGGCCGCGGTCACGTCGGGCCCGGACGGGATCCTGGCCGGGCTGCGCGCGGGGAGTGTCTACATCGACATGAGCACGGTGAGCCCGCAGGCCAGCCGCGAGCTGGCCGGGCGGGTTCGCTCGGCGGGCGCCAGCATGATCGACGCGCCGGTCTCCGGCAGCGTCCCGGCGGCCAGGGAAGGCACCCTGTCGATCATGGCCGGCGGCCCGGAGGCGGCCTTCCTGGCCGTCGCGCCGCTGCTGCGCCAGCTCGGCCGCAGCGTCACCCGTGTCGGCGGGAACGGCCAGGGCCTGCTGCTCAAGCTGGCCATCAACATCAGCCTGGCCACGCAGATGCTCGCCTTCAGCGAGGGCGTGCTGCTGGCCGAGCGCGGCGGGATCAGCCCCGAGGTGGCCGTCCGGGCCATGAGCGACAGCCCGATCGGGTCGCCGATGCTCCAGGCCCGCGCGCCGCTCATCCTCGACCTGCCCGAGCAGGCATGGTTCGATATGCACCTGATGCACAAGGACATCCGCCTGGCGCTGGAGGCCGCCCGCGAGTCCCGGGTGCCGGTCCCGGCGGCCGGCGCCGCCGACCGTGTGCTGACCCGGGCCGAGGACCTGGGCTACGGGCACCGCGATATCGCCGGCCTGTTCCAGGTGCTGGCCACCGCGGCGGCCGGGGCAGCAGAGGCGGCCGGCGCGGCACCGGAGGCTGCCGCATGACCACCGGTGATCTCACCACCAGGGCCGCGCCGGGCGGCGCCGGCCGGGGCAGCGACGACGGGCCGCCGCGCGGGCGGCCGCGCAGCGAGAAGGCGCGCCAGGCGATCCTGACTGCCGCGGCGGAACTGCTGCTGGCCCGCGGCCTGGGTGCCGTCAGCATGGACGCGGTCGCCGAGCGGGCCGGGGTCAGCAAGGCCACCATCTACCGCTGGTGGCCCACCAAGGAGACGCTGGCCCTGGACGCGCTGTACACCGAGTGGGCCACCGCCACCCCCGCTCCGCGCGACACCGGCTCGCTGCGCGGTGACCTGCTCTCGCTGCTGCGCCCCTGGGCCCGGCTGGCCGGCAGCCGCCCCTACGGCCGGGTCATCGCGGCGCTGCTCACCGAGGCCCAGACCGACCCGGCCTTCGCCGAGGAGTACCGCCAGCGCGTGGTCGAGCCGCGCCGCGACCAGGCCCGGGCGATCTTCCGCCGCGCCATCGACCGCGGCGAGATCGCCCCCGGCACCAAGACCGAGGTCGCGCTCGACCTGCTCTACGGCGCGCTCTACCACCGGCTGCTGCACCGTCACGCCGCACTGAGCGACCGGTTCGTCCGCGATGTCGTCGACCTGGCGCTCGGCGGCATCCAGCCCGCACCCAGCCCATAACCAGCCCATAACTAGCCCGCAAGCCGAGCACGACAGCTAGCCCGGCTCGCCCCGAGGGAGGCCGGGTCTCGGGGACGGTCTAGGGCACGGTCTAGGGGACGACGATGACCGGCCATTTCCCGGCCCGGACGAGGCGGCTGGCCAGGGAGCCCACGATCCGGTGTCCGAGGTGCTCCGACGCGCCGACGACCACGGCGTCCGCGTGCTCCTGGTCGGCGACGGCGGTGAGCTCGGCCACCGGGTCCCCGCGGACCGATCGGAACTCAGCGGCGATCCCGGCCTCGGCGGTCCGGGACAGCATCAGCCGCTCCAGGTCGTCGGCGACCAGGTCGAGGGTCTCGTTCATCACCGCCGCGCCGCCGGGCACCATGGCGGCGCTGGCCGGCACCCGGCTGACGTACACGGCCAGGAGCCGGCAGCCCTGCCGGCGGGCCAGGCCGCCGGCGTAAGCCGCGGCCCGCAGCGAGGTGCGCGAGCCGTCGACGCCGACCAGGATCAGCGACGGCCCGTCGGTACCGATCTCGAAATCGGGCGCCGGGGAACCCACCGGGCCATTGTGCCAGCCCGCACGGCCGCCAGCGGGCGCGGATATCCGGCTATGTGGCCCGTCGCAGGTGACGGCTCACATCACCGACCAGGTCGACGTGCACGCGCCGCTCCGCGAACCGCCACTGCCCGTCGCGCCGCTCGAACCGGTCGTGGTAGCGGCCGCTCGCGATGGGCTGCAGGGGCAGGCCGGGCAGCGCCTGCAGGGCGGTGAAGTACGCCCGCGAGGCCGCCGTGCCCGCGTTCTCGTCGACCTCGATGGCGATGTTGCTCGTGATATGCCGGGTTCTCGGCGTGCCGTCGTCGTAGACGATCACCGTGTCGCCGAACATCTTCTCGATGGCGTCCGCGCCGCTCACCGGCGCTCCGCCGCCGATGAACGTGGCGTCGGCGAGCAGCGTGCCGAGCCCGGCGAAATCGCCGCCGTCCACGAGCTCGGCATAGGCGGCGATCAGGTTCTCGATGGCCCGGTAGCTGAACGCCGGATCGGCGGGCACGCGGTCAGATGCGGACCTGTTCGGCTCCCTCCTGGACCCGAGTCAATCAGAGGCCGCGTCCGCTCCGGGACTCGCCGGGCTCCGCCGTGGTGCTCCCCGTGCGGGAGAATCCGGCCAGGAAGTCGGCGACCGGCGCGGTCACGGCGGCGGTGCCGGGGATGACGTGGCCGCCGGGATGCTCGATGACCAGCGGGTCGGCGAACCGCCCGGCCAGCAGCAGCGAGTCGTGCCGGGGCACGATCACGTCGGCCCGGCCGGTCACGTGCACCGACGGCATCGTGAGCTGGTGCCCGAACAGCCCGGCGTGCTGCGGGGCGTTACTGGTGAACCCGCCGACCATGATCGCGAACCCGAACTCCACCGGCGGGGCGGGGCTCTCGCGCAGCGCCGCGAGCAGCCCGGTCAGCGCGGCGCCCTGGCTGAAGCCGAAGATCCCGTCGATCCGCGGCCCGGTGCGCAGCAGCTCGACGGCCCAGTCGCGGGTGCGCTCCCAGCCGCTGAATCCCTCGTGCCACCATCCGAAGCTGCCCGCGGCCACCGACGGCGCGTCGACGTACACCAGCTCGACGTTCGAGGGGATCGCGGCGGCCAGCGGCGCCATCTGCCGACGCAGGATCGCGCCCGTCCCGTGGTAGCCGTGCAGGCACAGCATGCGCAGGTCCCGCGGCCGCGTATCTTCCGCCTGCGGGCGACCGGGGCTGACCCGCATCGCGGGGCCTCAGGCGGCCGGCGCGGGCGTCGGGCAGATCAACGTCGCGCGGGCCAGGGTCGGCCCGGCGATGGTGAACCCGAGGTAGGCCGCGCCCGCGTTCTCGTCGAGGCCCGTCTTGGCCACGCTCAGCGCGGTAACGGTGAGGTAGTACTCGTGCGCTCCCGAGCCGGCCGGCGGCGCTGCGCCGACGTACTGGTGCGCGCCCGCGTCGCCGGCCAGCTGGAACGCGCCGCCAGGGAGATGCCCGGCACCGGGAGATCCGGCGCCAGCGGCCAGCGCGGTGATCCCGGCCGGGATATCGGCCACGACCCAGTGCCAGAAGCCGCTGCCGGTCGGTGCCTGCGGGTCGTACATCGAGACGACGAAGCTCTCGGTTCCGGGGGGAAAGCCCGACCACGACAGCTGCGGCGAAATGTCCTCACCGCCGGGCACGCCGAGCATCTTCGACATCTGGGCGGCGGGCAGCGGCTGGCCGCCGGCGACCGAGACGCTGGCGAGCTGGAACGACGGCACCTTCGGCAGGTAGGCGTACGGGTCCGGGACATATTCCGCCGCGGAGCGCGTGAGCTGGGAGGAAGTCATGCCTGACAGCCTGCCGCCGCCGATGATATATGTCCAACAGATAGAAATTCTGAAATCGATAAACTGTGGTTATGCCAGTTTCTCTTCGCCAGCTCGAATACTTCGTCACGGTGGCGGACGAAGGCTCCTTCACCGCCGCGGCGGCCCGCCTGCACGTCACTCAGCCCGGGCTCTCCGCCCAGATCCAGGCCCTCGAGCGGCAGCTGCGCGGGCCGCTGCTCGAGCGGCTGCCCCGCGGAGTGCGACTGACGCCTGCCGGCCGCACGGCGCTGCCGCACGCGCGGGCCAGCCTGGCGCATGCCGAGCGGGCGTCGACCGCGGCCATGCGCGCCTCCGGGGTGGACGCCGGCGAGCTCCACGTCGGGACGCTGTACTCGATCAGCGTCGGCGTCCTGCCCGCCGCGCTGGCGACCTGGCGCCGCGCCTATCCCGACGTGCAGGTACGGCTCGTCGAGTTCCGGCATACCAACGACCTGATCGCGGCCATGGAAGCGGGCCAGGCCGACGTCGCCGTCGGCCCGACCCCGCCCGGCTGGGACGGGCCGGTCACGCCCATCGGCACCGAGGAATTCCTCATCGTCGCGGCGCCCGGCGCCGAACTGCCCGGTGCCGGCGCCGCCGTCTCCACCGCCGGCCTGGCCGACCGCGACTGGGTCCACTTCACTCCCCCGAGCGGCCTGGCCGACGTGCTCGACGCCGCGTGCGCCAGCGCGGGCTTCACGCCGCGCGCCGCGGTCCGCACCGAGCAGGCCCCCTCCGCCCTGAACCTCGCCCGCGCCGGCCTCGGCATCACGCTGATCCCGGGCAACGTCATCCCGCCGTCCTTCGACGGCGTGCTGGGCTGCCCCGATCCCCCGGTCCAGCGCACCTTGTCGGCCTACACCCGGGTCCGCCCCGATCCCATCACCGCCGAGTTCGTCCAGGCGATCTGCCACCACACCCTGGCCACCCCGGCCCACCTGCACACCCTCCTGGCCGCCCGACCAGACCGCTGACCTGCGGGGCCAGCGAACCGCGGTCCCGCGGCCCGGCCGGAAGTCAGGGCGGCTGTAGCGTTCTCCGGGTGAGAACAGGGCAACTGAGCAGTGCGGCGCTGATGCTGTCCGGCCTGGCCAGCGTGGTGTCACCGGAGCGCGTGGGTGCCACCCTCGAGCTGATTCCCTCCAGCGCGCGAGGCGTGGCGGAGACCCGCGCTGGCCTGGGCGGGACGTATGCGGCCCTTGGCGCCTGGGCCCTGGCCAGCCGCGAGCCAGCCGCGGATGTGGCGGTGGGAGTGACCTGGCTGGGTGCGGCCGGAGCCCGGCTGGCTTCGCTCGTGGTCGATCGCCCGCACGCCGATGCAACGTTCTGGACCTATCTGGCCCTCGAACTCGGCCTCGGCGCGACGTCGCTCAGGTCGGCGAGCCTGCGACAGCGATAACGACGAGGAGGGCGGTCGATGGGCGCGAACCCGATCTGGGGCGACGGCTGGGACGATGCGCGGCGCCTCTGGCTTCTCGACCGCGAGGTGGCCCACTGCAACCACGGCTCCTACGGGGCCCTGCCCGCGGCCGTGCTCGACGCCCAGAACGAGCTCCGCCGCCAGATGGCGGTCAACCCGGTGCGGTGGTTCCGGCGCGAGCTTCCCCGCCTGGTCCCCGAGGCCCGCGCCGAGGTGGCGCGGTTCCTGGGCGCCGATCCCGAGGACCTGGCGCTGGTCAGCAACGTCAGTGCGGGCGTCTCGGCGATCGTCCAGTCGCTGCCGCTCGAGGAGGGCGACGAGGTGGTGTCGGCCGATCACGCCTACGGTGCGGTGTCCTATGCGCTCGACCGGCTGTGCGCCCGCACCGGGGCGAAGCGGGTGATCGCCAGCATTCCCTACGAGAGCAGCGACGACGAGGTGGTGGCCAGCTTCGCGGCCCACTGCACGGAGCGCACCCGGCTCGTCGTCGTCGACCAGGTGACCTCGGCCACGGCCCGGCGGTTTCCGGTGGCGGACGTCGTCCGCGCGGCCCATCTCCTGGGTGCGCCGATACTGGTCGACGGAGCGCACGCGCCGGGCATGCTCTCCCTCGATGTCCCGAGCATCGGGGCTGACTTCTGGGTGGGCAACCTGCACAAGTGGGCGTGCGCCCCCGTCGGCAGCGGCGCTCTGTGGGTTTCCCCGCAGTGGCGAAGGCAGATGCTCTCCCCCGTCGTGTCGTGGGGCGAGCCCGACGGCTATCCGAGGTCCTTCGACTGGGTCGGGACCGACGACGTCTCGGCCTGGCTGGCCACGCCGGACTCGCTCCGCGTGCTCGCGTCCCTGGGCTGGGACCGCGTGCGCGCCCACAACGAGGCCCTCGCCGGCTGGGCTCAGTCGAGGGTGGCCGAGATCCTCGGCGTGCCGCCGGGCGACCTGCGGCATGACCCGGGCCTCAGCATGGCCCTGGTCCGGCTGCCGCCTGGCTGTGCCGACACTCCCCAGCGGGCCCAGGAGATTGAGGACCATCTGGTGACGCTCGGCGTGGAGACGGCCATCGGGTGCTGGAACGGCCGCGGCGCGATCCGCCTGTCGGCTCAGGTGTACAACCAGCCGTCCGACTACGAGCGGCTGGCGATCGGCGTCCGGGACTTCCTGGACCGGTGACGCCGGCCGGCTCGCGTCCCACCTGCCGTTCGGCGACCTGCGCCGCGGCTGGGACTTCGTCTCGGTGGGGCACGGCGAGGTGCCCTGGGAGAGCCACCTGCGACGAGCTTCGACGCGGCGTTCACGCAGGGATAACACGCAGTGCCGGCCAACACGCAGTGCCGACCAAGACGACCGCAGCACGAGGAGGCGAGCACGGGATGATCCGGGTCACGGTATGGGGAGAGAACCTCCACGAGCAGCGCGATGAGCTGGTCCAGAAGCTCTACCCGCAGGGAATGCACGGCGCCATCGCGGACGGCATCTCTGAGTACCTCGGCGAGGAGGCCAAGGTCCGCACGGTCACCCTCCAGGAGCCTGAGCACGGGCTGACCGAGCAGGTCCTGGCCGAGTCCGACGTGCTCACCTGGTGGGGCCACATCGGTCACGATCGCGTCGCCGACGAGATCGTCGAGCGGGTGAAGCAGCGCGTCCTGCAGGGAATGGGGCTCGTTGTCCTCCACTCCGGCCACTTCTCCAAGATCTTCCGCTCGCTCATGGGGACGAGCTGCGCCCTGCGCTGGCGATCGATCGGGGAACGCGAGCTCGTCTGGAACGTCAGCCCTGGCCACCGGATAGCGGAGGGAATCCCGCCGGTCTTCGGGATCGAGGCGCAGGAGATGTACGGCGAGTTCTTCGACATCCCGCAGCCGGACGAGCTGGTCTTCATCTCGAGCTTCGCCGGCGGAGAGGTCTTTCGTTCCGGGTGCTGCTTCTACCGAGGCGCCGGGCGCGTCTTCTACTTCAGCCCCGGTGACCAGGATTACCCCGTCTACCACCACCCTGTAGTACGGCGAGTGATCGCCAACGGGGTCCGCTGGACCTGCCGCGCGGATGGTCCCCTGTCATCGCCCTACAAGCTGGAGCAGATGCCCGCCGGCTGGCTCGACGACTACTTGAGTGCGGCACGCACCGACTGCCCGGCACGCACCGACTCCCCGGCACGCACCGACTCCCCGGTACGCACCGACTCCGCGGCGCGCCCCGACTCCGCGTCGTGAGCCGACTGCGAGCCGTGCTGGTCGGCGCTGGGGGCATGGGCCGAGCCTGGGCACGCGTGATCGCCGCCAACCCCGATGTCCAGCTCGTCGGCTGGGTCGACCTCCTGAAAGCTCGAGTAACCGAGGCCGCCGACGAGCTCCAGCTTGCGGGCCTGGCTATCGAGGATGACGTCGAGGCTGCCCTCAGCCTGGCTCGTCCTGACTTTGTCGTCGACGCCGCGATCCCCGAGGCACACCACGAGATCACCCGACTGTGCCTCGATCGCCAGATCGCCGTGCTCGGGGAGAAGCCGATGGCCGCCACCCTCGACCAGGCTCGTGATCTCGTGGCGCGCTCGGAGCGCGGCTCAACCCTGTTCATGGTGAGCCAGAACCGCCGCTACAACGCTGGCCTCGCGACCTATCGTGACCTCATCGCCCGGCACCTGGGCGGCATCGGCCAGCTGAACGCCGAGTTCTACCGGGCCCCGCACTTCGGCGGCTTCCGCGAGGAGATGGACAGCCCGCTGCTCATCGACATGGCGATCCACACCTTCGACGCGGCGCGGTATCTCACCGGTGCCGACCCCCTGAGCGTCTCCTGCACCGAGTTCAATCCGCCCTGGAGCTGGTACCGGGGAGCCGCGTCGGTGGTGGCCGAGTTCGAGCTCACCGGCGGAATCCGCTTCACCTATCAGGGCAGCTGGTGCGCCGTGGGTCACGAGACCTCCTGGGATTCCTCCTGGCGGGCCATCGGCGCCGCGGGCACCGCCGTCTGGAACGGGACCGACCACCCGACCGCCGAGGTCACAGCGTCCGCTGTCCCGGCCACGATCACTGTCGTCGACCCGGCGCCCGTGGCTCCGCGGGGCGAGGGCATTGCCGGCGCCCTGCTCGACCTCGTCGCCGCGCTCCGTTCCGGGCGGGCCCCGATGGGCGAGTGCCACGACAACATCAAGAGCCTGGCCATGGTGATGAGCGCTCTGGAGTCAAGCCGTACCGGGCGACGGGTCGCGATGAGCTTCACGGCGGGGTGATCAGCCGTCCCAGTGCGCCAGTACCCGCTAGCGGATTTCCGCCGGGTATTTTGGCGCACAATAGGGGGGCGGCGGGATGGGGTCAGGCCATCCAGCCCCTCACCGTTACAGGTGTGCCTTGAAGAAGCTGTCGATCTTGGCGACGGCGGGGTCGACGTATTCGGACTGGTCGTAGAAGTCGAAGTGGGTGCCGCCGTCGATGATGAACAGCTCCTTGGGCTCGTCGGCGCTGGCGTACGCGGCGTGGCTCTGCTGGAGGGTCTCGGCTCGCGAGCCGGCGATCAGCAGCAGGGGCGTGGGGGCCAGCAGGTGGATGATGTCCAGGGCCGAGTACTGCAGCATCTTGTCGAAGGACCACAGGAGAGTCTGGTTCTTCCAGTTCGGGTCGGGGTTGCGGTCGGTCAGGTAGTACTGCTTGCCGTTCTCCACCCACTCGTTCTGCTGGCCAGGAGGCATGAACGGCACGTACTGCGGCTCGCCGCCGCGGGCGTAGGCCTCCCGGGCGCTCTGCGCGAGGCGCATCAGGTCGTGCCAGTCACCGGCGAAGCCGTCGGTGAGCGTGCTGCGCAGGTCGGGCAGCGCGCTGACCGCGGCGACCGCCTTGATCCGCCGGTCCGCGACAGCGGTGTACGGGGCGAATCCGCCGCCGCCGCACACGCCGACGGCCGCGATGCGAGCCGCGTCGACCTCGTCCCGGCCGGTCAGGAAGGTGACCGCGTTCTTGATGTCCTCCGACTTGGCGAACGGGTTCTCGTCGCTGCGCGGCGTGCCCTCGCTCTGGCCGTAGCTGGCATGGTCGAAGGCCAGGGCGGCGTATCCCAGCCCAGCCAGGCGCCGGGAGTAGGCCGCCGGGGTCTGCTCCTTCGTCCCCGATGACGCCCCGACCACGACGACGGCCGGCAGTCTCTCGGCGACCGGGCGATCGTCGGGCAGGTACAGGTGGCCAGCGAGCTTGCGGCCGTCGCTGGGGCAAGTGATGTCTTCACGCATGGGACTGCCTCTCATTCACATGGCCAGCCAGGTTCACCTGGCCGACTGGGCTTCGGCCTGTTCCCAGCCTTGGCCGCGAGGCGAGAAGGAACCAGGATCGAAGCGTTCCTAGGAACGTTCTGTCCCAGGCAGGCCGCCACGGCCGGATGAGACGATGTGCAGGTGAGTAGTTCAAGCGAGCACCCCGCTGAGCTCGGGGCGTTCCTGCGGGCCCGCCGCGCGGAGATACGCCCTGAGCAGGCAGGCCTGCCGACGGTGCGCAAAACCCGCCGCGTGCCGGGCCTGCGGCGAGAAGAGGTCGCCCAGCTCGCCATGATCAGCGCCGACTACTACACGCGACTGGAACAGGGCCGGCTGACCGGTGCGTCCACCAGCGTGCTGGACGCCATCGCCGACGCGCTGCGTCTCGGTGATGACCAGAGAAGGTACCTGTACTCGCTCACGAACAAGAAAGTCACGCCGCGCGCCACTCAGGCAGAACGCGTCCGGCCCCAGACGCAGCTACTGCTCGACAACCTGGTCGACACCCCAGCGATAGTGCTCGGCCGTTGCCTCGACGTGCTCGCCTGGAACTCTCTCGCGGCAGCGTTGTTCATCGACTTCGGCCAGGTACCGCGTCACGACCGCAACTTCGTGCGACTGCTGTTTCTCGACTCCGAGGTCCGGGGCCGGTACGCCGACTGGGAGAAGATCGCGCATACGTGCGTGGCGTTCCTTCGGATGGCCGTGGCAGAACGCCCGGCTGATCCCCGGCTGATCGAAGTTGCTGGCGAGCTGTCCGTCCGCGATACGGACTTCAGGACCTGGTGGGCAGAACGCAACGTCGACTACCAGACCTTCGGGACGAAGTCCCTGCAGCATCCGGTCGCAGGTGCGTTCACCCTGGACTGGCAACTGTTGCGCTCGATGTACGACGGCGGGCCTGCCATCCTCGTCATGACAGCTCCGCCAGGCACCCCGTCCCAGCAGGCGCTGCGGTTCCTGTCCGCCTGGACCGGCCAGCCCTCAGCGAGCCCCATCACCATGTGAGTCTCCCGCGCCGGCAGCCCCGAAGCCGCCCCCTGATCGCCCTGCAGCCGCGCTAATGGGGATCGCGATCAGGCCCTCATCCCTCCGCGGCTCAGGTGGCAGCGCCGGCGAGCTCTCGCTCAGCGGGCTGGTGCGCGAGTCGCTGCCCCTCGATGTCGGGGTCGGGGATGTGCCGGGCGAACCACTGCGGGTGGTACCAGAGCCTTGACCCGATGATCGCCATGACGGCCGGCACGAGCGTGAGCCGTACGACGAAGGCGTCCAGGAAGACGCCGACGGCGAAACTGAAGCCGATCGCCTTGATGGTCGGGTCGCTGGTGAACATGAAGGCGACGAAGATGGAGAACATGATCAGCGCCGCCGCGGTGACCACGCGGGCCGACAGCCCGGTGCCCCGCTGCACCGCACGGCGAGCGTCGCCGTTCCTGGTGTAGTCCTCCTTGATCCGCGATACGACGAACATCTCGTAGTCGCTGGACAGGCCGAAGATGATCGCCAGCATGATGATCGGCAGGAAGCTGATCGTCTCGGCCGGGGTGATGCCGAACAGATGCTGGCCCCAGCCCCACTGGAACATCGCGACCTGCGCGCCGAGTGCCGCGGCCATCGAGAGCAGGAAGCCCAGGATCGACTTGGCCGGGACCAGGATGGTCCGGAAGGCGAACGTCAGCAGGATGAACGCCAGGCCGACGACGACGATCACGAAGACCGGCAGGGCGCTGGACAGCTTGGACGAGACGTCGATGTTGGACGCCGTGGTGCCCCCGACCAGGATGTGCGCTCCGGTCCCGCCTTCGATCGCGGCCCGGTCGTCACGGATCGTGTGCACGAGGGTGGCCGTGGCCGGGTCGTTCGGCCCGGACTTCGGGATCAGCTTGATCAGCGAGATGCCGTTCTGCGTCGTCACCGGGGTCACCTTGGTGACGTCGGGCAGCCTGGTGAGCGCCGCCGCGATCTGCTGGGTGTCGGCGGGGCTGCGGACGTCCTGGCCGACGATCAGCAGCGCGCCGTTGAAGCCGGCGCCGAAGCCTTCGGTGGTGAGGTCGTAGGCCTGGCGCTGGGTGTTGCCCGCGGGCTGCGAGGCCCCGCTGGGCAGGCCCAGCCGGATGGACAGCGCCGGAATCGCGAGGACGCCGAGCACGGCGACTGCGCCGATGAGCATGAGCACGCGGTGGCGGACGACGAACCCGGCCCACCTGGCGCCGGCCGGGCTGTCCGGTTCGGCGGCCGAGCGGCGGGCGACCCGCTCGGCGCGCGCGCCGAGCAGCGGCAGCCGGGTGAACGTCGCGACCTTGGTGCCGGCGAAGCCCAGCAGGGCCGGCAGCAGCGTCAGGGCGATCAGCAGCGCGACGGCGACGGAAGCCGCGGCGGCCAGGCCCATGACGGTCAGGAACGGGATGCCGACGACGGTCAGGCCGCACAGCGCGATGATCACGGTGAGGGCGGCGAAGACGACTGAGCTGCCGGCCGTGCCCATGGCCTGTGGCACCGACTCTTCTGGTGTCATGCCGTTGAGCAGGTTCGTCCGGTGCCGGAATAGGATGAACAGGCCGTAGTCGATGCCGCAGGACAGGCCGAGCATCAGCGCGACCGTGGTCGACGCCGAGGCGATCGTCAGCACCGACGCGATAGCGGTGATGCCCATCAGGGTGGTGACCACGCCGATGATCGCACCCAGGATGGGCATGCCCGCGGCCGCGAAGGCACCGAAGGTGATCATCAGGATCCCGAACGCGATGATCAGGCCGATCAGCTCGGGCACCTCGGAGATCACTGTGCGCCAGCCGGGGTAGACGCTGCCGTTGTACGCGACCTGCACGCCATCGGCCTGCGCCGACTTCATCGCATGGGTGACGGCGTTGAGGCTGGCGTTCGTCACGCTGGCCGCCGGTGCCGACCACTGCACCTGCCCGAGGGCGATCTTGCCACTCGGCGACACCAGGTGGCTCTGGAAGGGACTGGTGACCGCGGAGACCTGCGGAATCGACCTGAGCTTGGTCATGGCCGACTCGATCGCCGCCTCGGCCGCCGGACCGGTGACCTTCGCGGTGCCGCTGGTGGCGAACACGATCGTGGTCTGGCCGCCGCTGAACGCCGGCAGCCTGGCGGACAGGACAGCCGCGGCGTTCTGCGCTTCGGTGCCCGGGATGGTGAAGGTGTCATTGGTCTTGCCGCCGCTGACCAGGGCGATGGCGATGGCGGCCATGGCCGCGGCCAGCCAGACCGCCAGGACCAGCCGCCGTCGGCGGAATGCGAAGCGGGCGAGTCGGTACAGGTAGTTCGACATGGGAGAGCTCCACGGCTGGAGTGCAGGTATCGGCTTCCGACGCTAGGTCATTCACTAGCCGCTCGTCAAGTGATTCACTAGCTGCTCGTCTAGTGAGTCACTTGTCGCACAGCTAGTGAATGACTTGCCGACAGCTTGTATGCTGTGATACGAGTCACGAACGAGGAGCGCATCTATGGCGACGCCGGTCAGGGGCATGTCCACCCGCGCAGTGCAGGCCGAGCAGACCAGGCAGCAGATCCTGGAGACCGCGCAGCGGCTGTTTGCCGAACTCGGCTACGACGCCACCTCGCTGCAGATGATCGCCGACGAGATGGGGCTGACCAAGGCCGCCGTCTACTACCACTTCCGAGCGAAGAGCGACATCCTGCACGCGGCCATGCTGCCCGGAATCCAGCGGCTGCATGTTCTCCTGGATGAAGCGGCCGGGATCCGCGGCCGGCGGGCCCGGATCGAGCACCTGGTCAACGGCTTCGTCGACTTCCTCGTCCAGAACCGCCGCCGCTTCGCGGCGATGGCATCCACCGACCCGGCGGCGAAGCGAAACAAGCTGGACGGCGAGCAGACAACGATGGCCCAGCGTGCCCTCACGGTGCTGTTCGGCGATAACCCCACCGGCGCCGAGCGGCTCGCCTTCGGCGTCCTGTTCTTCATCCCGGAGTGCCTGCCCGCTCTGGCCGACCTGACCGACGAGGAACTGCGCGAAGCCCTGCAGACGACGATACTGCGCATGTTGCGGGTCCCGTCCTGATCCCATGACCCAGGGGGCTGCGGCGGCCATCACCCCGGCGCTGCGGCGCACCGGTGATGCGTGGCGCATCAGCAGGCGAACCGTCGCCGAGTACCGCTGACCAGGAGGTGAGGGCCATGGCTTCCGGCGACGCCGCCGCGGACAGCAGCGTCGCGCCGCCAGCGGCGCCGGCATCGGCCTGGGCGCCGTTCCGGCACCGGCTGTTCGCCGCGATGTGGGGCGCCCAGTTCGTCAGCAATGTGGGCAGCTGGATGCAGACCGTCGGGGCCCAGTGGCTGATGCTCACGCTGACCAGCTCGGCGGTCTACGTGACGCTGGTGCAGACTGCCGCGAGCCTGCCGATCGTGCTGTTCGCGGTGGTCGCGGGCACGGTCGGTGACCTCGTCGACCGGCGCCGTTTCCTGCTGGTCACGCAAACCGTCATGCTGATTGCCGCGCTGGCGCTGGGGGTACTGGCGATCGCCGGGCTGGTCACGCCGTGGGTCCTGCTCGCGCTGATCTTCGCCGTCGGGACCGGCCAGGCCCTCACCTCGCCGACCTGGCAGACGCTCCAGCCCGAGCTGGTGACGCCGGCCGAGCGGCCGCAGGCGATCTCACTGGGCGCGGTGAACCAGAATCTGGCCCGCGCGATCGGCCCGGCGATCGGCGGGCTGCTGCTGGCGGCGATCGGCGTCGGTGCGGTGTTCCTGGCCAACGCGGCGACCTTCCTGGCCGTCATCGCCGTCATCTGGTGGTGGCACAGCACCCGCCCCGCACGTACGCTGCCCCGCGAGCACGTCGGCGAGGCGATCAGGGCCGGCGGCCGCTATGTCGCCGCCAGCCCGGCCCTGCGCGCCATCTTGCTGCGGGCCGGGCTGTTCACCTTGTTCGCCAGCTCGATCTGGGCCCTGCTGCCCCTGACCGCCCGGTCCGAGCTGCACCTGGGATCCGGCGGCTACGGGCTGCTGCTCGGCTGCGTCGGCGTCGGCGCCCTCGGCGGTGCCGCCGCCCTGCCGTGGCTGCGGACCCGGCTCCGGCCGGGCGCCCAGCTGACGGCAGGCTCGATCGGGCTCGCAGCCGTCGCGCTGGTCCAGGCCCTGATCCACGTCTCCGCGGTGGTCGCGGTGGCCCTGGCGGTCGGGGGGATGGCGTGGATCGTGGCCCTGTCGACCCTGAACTCGCTGTACCAGCTCACGCTGCCGCAGTGGATCAAGGCCCGCGGCATGTCGTTCTACCTGGTCGTCTTCCAGGGCGGCAGTGCTTTCGGCAGCGTCGCCTTCGGCCTGGTCGCCCAGCACGCCGGCCTGACGGCGGCCCTCGTGTGCGCTGCGGCCGGGCTGGTGCTCGGCCCGCTCACCGGGCTGCGTTACCGGTTCCAGACGATCCCTCCCGCGGAACTTCTGCCCGCCAGCGACTGGCCAGCGCCGAACCTGGCCGCTGGAGCGCCGTCCAGCGGGCTGGTCATGGTGAGCATCGAGTACCGGGCCCGGCCCGAGAGCGAGGACGACCTGCTCGCCGCGCTGGAGGATGCCAGGTTCAGCAGGCGCCGGACCGGGGCCAGTTCCTGGCGGGCCTGGCAGGACGGCAACCAGCCGGGCCGCGTCCTGGAGCAGTTCGTCGTCGCGTCCTGGGAGGATCACCTCCTGCAGCACGCGCGGGTCACCGTGCGGGACAAGGCCAGGTACGAGGCGATCCGCGCAATGACCGACCCGGCTCACCCGACCGTGGTCACGCACTGGCTGACGCCGCGGCCCCGCCACGCCGGCGCCGGCCGGAAGCCACCCGCCGAGGCCGGCTAGCTGACCGCCGAGTCCTAGGGCACGACTACCAGGGGCACCGGTGAGTGGCGAGCCAGGCCCACGGCGACGGAGCCGACCACCCGGTGCGCGACGAGGGACGAGCTCCCGACCACGATCACGACGGTCGCATCAGGTTCGGCCGCGCTGATGTCCTTGGCCACCGCCAGCAGTTCTTCGGTGATCTGGCCCTCGCGCCGCTCGAATCCCCAGCTCTCGACGCCACGGCCCGCCATCTGCTCGGCGGCCGCGGTGCGGAGTTCCTGCTCGATCTCGTCGAAGTCGGTCTCCATCTCGCCCACGGCGCCGGGCGACAGCGAGGCCATGGTGGGCATGTGGGCCACGTACACCACCTCGATGCGGCCCGTCCGGCCCTGCAGCAGGTTGACCGCGGCGTCGACGGCCCGGGCGGCGGGCGGAGATCCGTCATAGCCGACAACGAGGCGCAGGTCCCTGGCCGGCAGCGGGGCAGTGGTCACCGGGCGAGAGTAGCGTGCGCGCTCGTCCGGGTAACAACCGGGGTTTGAATCCGCGGCCTGACTCGATTCGCGGTAGAGCGCCGGCCAGGCCGGGCCGCCAAGGCCGCCCGGAATCTCCGGTAAACGCGGCATTAACGGATGTCGCGACCGGCGGGATTAGCGCTGCGCCTGCCTGCTAGCGAACCGTCCCGGCCGGCAATCTCCGAGCCGGCGTGACCACCGGCGAGCAGCTGCACAGAGCGACGGGAATCGCCTCGAACGCATGCTGGGGGGCAGCCACAGCGGGCCCGGGGGTGGCAGCAGCAGGCGCCGGGGCGGCACCAGCGGGCGCTGGCACAGGAGCGGCGGGCGCGGGCGCTGCCGCGGGGGCGGCGGGCGCCGGCGCAGGGGCGGCCGGGGCGGCGGCGCTGGCGGCCCTGAGCTCGGCCAGGCGGCGCCGGGACGGCAGCAGGACAATCGCGAGGATGAAGCCGAGTCCGAGCAGCCCCGCTGACACGGCGAAGGCGGTCGTGTAGCCGTGGGTGGCCGCGATCGCCGGCGCCAGCGGGCTGGCGTGGTGGGCGACCAGGTAGCTGGCCGTGGCGGTCAGCGCGATCGTGCTGAGCGCCGACGTCCCGACCGAGCCGCCGACCTGCTGCATCGTGTTGACCAGGGCGGAGGCCACGCCGGAGTCCTCGCGGGCGACGCCGGTCGTGGCCGTGTTGATGGCCGGGGCGAAGATCATGCCGAAGCCCAGACCCAGGATGAGCAGGGCGGGCAGCACGGCGCTGGCGTAGCTGGAGGTCACGGTGACCTGGGTCAGGTAGGCCATCCCGCCGGCTCCCAGCAGCATGCCGGTCGCGATCAGGGCGCGCGGCCCGACCCTGGCCAGGCCCACGATGCTGGAGAAGTTGGAGCTGATCAGGATGCAGCCGATCATCGGCAGGAACAGCAGCCCGGTGTTCAGCGGGCTCTCTGCCTTGACCACCTGCAGGTAGTAGGTCAGGAACAGGAAGGTGCCGAAGATCGCGATTCCGGAGATGCCGACGGCGACGTAGGAGCCGCCGCGAGTCCGGTCCACGATGACCCGCAGCGGCAGCAGCGGGTGACGGACGCGGCGCTCAGCGACGACGAACCCGGCCAGCAGCAGCACGCCACCGATCAGGGCGCCCAGGGTCAGCGGGGCCGTCCACCCGGCGGTCTCGGCATGGGAGAAGCCGAAGACGATCCCGAACAGCCCGGCGCAGGCCAGCACGGCGCCGATCCAGTCCATTCGCGGCCGGCTAGCCGGGCTGCTGGTGCGGATGTAGGCCAGCGCGCCGGCCACGGCGATCGCGGCGAACACCAGGTTGACGTACAGGCACCAGCGCCACGAGAGGTACTCGGTGAGCACCCCGCCCAGGATCAGCCCGACGGCGCCGCCGCCGGCCGCGACCGAGCCGAATACGCCGAAGGCCCTCCCCCGTTCGCGCGGGTCCTGAAACGTGCTGACCAGCGTGCCGAGGGCAGAGGGCGCGAGGACGGCCCCGAACGCCCCCTGCAGCGCCCGGGCCGCGACCAGGACGAAGAATGAGCCGGCGGCGCCGCCGATCGCCGAGGCAATCGCGAATCCGACCAGCCCGGTGATAAACACCCACTTGCGGCTGAACATGTCGCCCAGGCGTCCGCCCACCAGCAGCAGGCTGCCGAACGACAGCGCGTATGCCGTCACCACCCACTGCCGGTCGCTGTTCGCAAACCCCAGCGCGTGCTGGGCGGACGGCAGCGCGATGTTCACGATCGTGGAATCCAGCACCACCATTAGCTGGGCGATAGCGACGATAACCAGGACCAGCCAGCGCCGGTCAGCGGGCGCGGTCGTCCGGCCTTGAGTCGCAGAAGACGTTACTGATGACATCAGGTCCGTACCCCCGGCGTGGCGAGCCCTAGCTTCCCTCTGCGCACCGTAGGCACACGAGGAGCGCTACGTCCATCGCAGGAGCCTTTCCCGGGTTGGTGGCGCTAACCCCAACTATCGTGTGCGATCTAACCTTCGGGTGTTCCTGGCTAGACTTGCCGGGTGACCAGTCCCGGATTGCGGGAGCGCAAGAAGGCGCGTACCCGGCAGCTCATCGCCGACACCGCCGCTCGCTTGTTCGCCGAGCGTGGCTATGAGCATGTCGCCGTCACCGACGTGGCGCGCGAGGCCGAGGTCGCCGAGCAGACGGTCTACAACTACTTCCCGACCAAGGAACAGCTGGTCACCGACCGCGAGGAGCGGATTCAGGATCGGCTGTGCGATCTCATCCGCGCCCGGCCGCCGGGCGTCACCGCGGCGGCGGCCACCCGCGATTTCGTGCTCGAGTCCGTCACCGGGATCCGCAGCATCCCGGCCGAGCTGTGGCGCGGCGAACTCGGCTACCTGGCGGCCATCAGCCCGGCCGTCCACCGGCTGGTGCTGGAGCTGGCCGACCGCCAGGCCTCCGCCCTCGCTGAGGTCATCAGCGACACCACCCCCGTCCCGCCGGCGGTGGCCAGGCTGCAGGGGATAGCGCTGGCCGGGGTGTTCCAGATCATCATCAGCGAGGCCGGGCGGCGCACCCGCGCGGGCCAGAGCCAGGCGGAGATCGCCGACGAGCTGTATCCGGTGGTGGAGAACCTCCTCGACGAGCTCGACCGCTGGTTCAGCCTGTCCCCCGGCCGCTGAGGGCTCCGGCCGCTGAGGGCTCCGGCTCCGCGGCCGGCGTCCCTGGCCTCTAGGCCAGGCCGAGCTGCCGCCTCTGCACAGCGGCGTCGTAGAAGGCGGAGATGACGATGAGCCGGTCGCCGTCCCACTTGGTGGTCTGGCCGAACTCCACGTCGAACGCCTTTCCCGTCGGGGCGATGACGGTGCCGTCGGGCAGGGTCATCTCCCCGGTGAAGGTCCCGGTCGCTCGGGTGACGACGGTGATCCAGTCGCCGCTGCCGAACTGGACCGGGTACGGGTCGCTGTAGACGTGCATGTCGGGGAAGCTGCGCAGAAACTGCTGCATCGCCGCGGCGTGCGCTTCCTTCCCGTAGACCGGCTCGGCCAGCCCGGGGATGTACGCGACCATGTCCGGGTGGTGGACCTCGTCCACCGCGGCGAAGTCGCGGGCGTTGAACGCGTCGTCGCCCTTCTTCATCAGCGCGAGAAGGCGGGCGGTCCGGCTGCTGTCGGTGGTCGTGGACATGGCGACCCCTCTTTTCTAGAGTGAGCTAGAATCTTAGTGTCCACTATAACAATCTCGGCTCAAGGCTATTCCAGCCCCGGCTGCCGAGGCAGCCGGGGCTGACGTACGGGTTCTGGGTACCGGCCCGGCCCAGGAACGCCCGGTTGGCCCGGGCCGGGTCCACCATCGTGGGATAAGCATCGACCAGCGCGTCGCCGGCCTTGCGGTCGGCGGCGTAGCTGTCCTTGCCGCCGAGCAGGTAGTAGCCGGACGATGCTGGTGAATCAGGTCCGCACCAAGGAGGGCACCGATCATGAACAGCACGAAGACTCCCATTGTCTTCATCCATGGCCTCTGGCTGCACGCGTCCTCGTGGGCGCCGTGGCAGGAGCGGTTCGCCAAGGCGGGCTATGAGTCGTCCGCGCCCGGCTGGCCTGGCGACGCCGACACCGTCGAGGCCACCCGCGCCAGCCCGGACAGCGTCGCCAACCACGGCATCGACGACGTCACCAGTCACTATGCGAGCTTCATCGATGGCCTGCCGGCCCGGCCAATCCTGATCGGCCACTCCTTCGGGGGCATGATCGCCGAGAAGCTGCTCGGCATGGACCGCGGCACGGCGGCGATCGGTATCGACGCCGCGCAGATCAAGGGAGTGCTGCAGCTGCCCCTGTCCTCGCTGCGCGCGACCCTGCCGGTGTTCGCGAACCCGGCCAACAAGCACAAGGCCGTCTCGCTAACCGCAAAGGAGTTCCGCTACAGCTTCGGCAACACCCTGTCCGAGGAAGAATCCAACGCCTTGCACGACCGGTGGACGATCCCGTCCCCGGCCAGGCCGCTGTTCGAGGCCGCGGCGGCGGCCTTCTCACCGCACTCGCCGGACAAGGTTGACACCGCGAACCAGGACCGCGGGCCACTGCTGCTCACCATGGGCGGGAAGGACCACACGGTGCCCGAGGCCATCACCAAGTCCACCCTCAAGCAGTACCGGCACTCTGACGCCGTTACCGACCTGGTGGAGTTCGCCGACCGCGGCCACTCCCTCACCATCGACTCCGGGTGGCCCGAGGTGGCCGAGGCCTGCCTAGCCTGGCTGAACAAGCAGGGCTTGTAGCGCTCGTAGCTCGTATCGGAATGCGGTGGTATGACAACGTCCGTCACCGGATGCGGGACGTACATGTGCGGGCATTCTTTTCCGAGGTTGCCTTCGTCGACAAATGCGGTGTCGTAGATCGCGTTCGTGATCACCATGCCGCTGATGAAGTCACCGGCAGGCGCCGGGCGAGTGCCGCCGAAGACAGGACCCGGGCTGGCCGTGCATCCTGAGGCCAGTAGCACCGCGGCGGCGGCTGCGGCCGCGGTGCCCAGAATCTTGCGCACGTCGCCGGCCTCCCGGATCGCATGATGACATAGCTGCCAACCGCACACTCCGCCCGTGCGTCCCTTTGTTATGGAATCTTGGAGTTTGACCGGAAGGGCACGTGCGGTGCGGCTGGCCCTGGCGCTGGTGCCGTGTGCGGCGCTGGCCGCGCTGGCGGTCGGCGGCACGGCCTCGGGCCAGGCTGCCGCGGGCGACGTGCGGGGGGCGCCGGCCGGGCGTGCGGCCACGGCGCCGCCCGGCTGGCAGCAGGCCCGGCAGATGCCGGGCACCGCGGCGATGACCAAGCAGGCCGAGAGCAACGACGGCAAGTCCTTCGTCGACACGGCGCTGACGTCGGTGGCCTGCCCCGCCCGCGGAGACTGCGCGGCCAGCGGCGGCTACGTAACCGGAGGCTTCAACTTCCTGGTGTTCGCAGCCAGCCAGCACGCCGGCAAGTGGGCCAGGGCCGCGGCGCTGCCGGGCGTCGCGGCCCTGGTCGGGCAGGGCGGAGTGGCCGGCTCGGATGAGATATGGGGCGGCACGTTCCTCAGCCAGGTGTCGTGCTCGGCCGCGGGCAACTGCGCGGTCGGGGGCGAGTACCAGGATCCGAAGACGGAGCTCACCCATCCGCTGGTGGACAGCGAGAAGGGCGGCGTGTGGGGGAAGGTGCACCCGGTCAGCGGCCAGGCCACGGCGCTGCTGGCCATCTCGTGCCCGGCCGCGGCCGGCGACTGCGCTGCGGGCGGGCTGCGGCAGCCCCCGTCCACCAACGCGGGCGGCGCGTTCGTGGTCAGCGAGAAGGGCGGCGTGTGGGGCGCGCCGCAGCAGGTGGCGGGCACCAGCGACCCGATCACCACGATGTCGTGCGCGGCGGCCGGCAACTGCGTGGCTGGCGGGCCCGGCACCGCGTTCCTGGTCAGCGAGCGCAGCGGTCACTGGGCGGCGGCCCGCGCGGTCCCGGGGCTCAGCAAGCTGGCCGGGACGCGCCGCTCGTCGGTCGACTCGGTCTCCTGTGCCGCGGCTGGCGATTGCACCGCCGGCGGCAGCTACACGGACACGGCGGGGCGGACGCAGGTGTGGGTCGCGACGGAGCGCGGCGGCGTCTGGGGTAACGCTGAGGCGCTGCCCGGGCTGGCCGCACTGAACCCAGGCGGCCTGGCCAAGGTGGCCCAGGTGTCCTGCGTCAAGGCCGGCTCGTGCACCGCGGGCGGCACGTACGGGACCACGGCTCACCGTCAGTTCACGCTGGGCTGGGTGGCCACCGAGACCGGCGGCAAGTGGGGCAAGGCGGAGACGGTGCCCGGCCTGAAGGCGCTGAACACCGCCGGCCTCGGCGCGGTGTCCTCGGTGTCGTGCGACGCGACGGAGTGCGCGGCCGGCGGCTTCTACACCACCAGCAAGCCGACCAAGGTCCACGCGTTCCTGGTCACCGGGCACGGCGGCCGGTGGGGCCAGGCGGCGCAGCCACCCGGCCTGGCCGCGCTCAACGCTGGCGGGGAAGCCGGGGTGACCTCGGTGTCGTGCGCGCCAGGAGACTGGTGCACGGCCGTCGGCACCTACTCCGACGCCACGGAGTTCGCGGCCAGCATGTTCGTCGTCAGCCAGCGCTAGCCGCGCACGGCGTCCGGAGCCGGCTTCGCCCGCCTGCGGGCGGGCGGAGCCGCCCACGCGATGTCCCTCGTCATGGGCCCGCACGCGTCGGACTCGCCCCAATTCTGTACAAGTTTTGGTACACTATTCGCATGGCCGGTCCGGTGGTGCTTCAGGTTCATCCACTGTCAGAAGTCAGAGCGCGGCTTTCCGGGATCCTTGCCCGGTTCCGACGCGAGGGCGCTGCGGCCGAGCCGGTGGCGTTCGGGACGCACCGCAAGCCCGAGGCGATCCTCCTGCCTTACGAAGCCTATGAGCGTTATGAGGCGCTGGCGCGCCAGCGCGAGCGCCTGGACTGGGCGCTTTCCGCCGCCCAGTCCGTGCAGGTCGAGCTTCCGGGGCCGTTCAGCCCGGAGCACGACCGAGAGGTCGCCGCCTACGTCGATGGCGAGACCAGCGCCGCGGAAGTGTACCGACGGACTGTTGCCAGGTACCGGCGGCCGTAAATGCCCGCCGACCCGTACACCGACCCGGTCACTGGCATTCTCCGCAACAAACTCGGGCTTGGCACGTCGGCAGACCTGGAGGCCGCGGAACGGGAGATTACCCACGCGGCCCTGCTCTGGCTGCGAGAATCGCCGGTCCAGGCCACCTACGACCTCCCCCACCTGTGCGCCATCCACCGCAGGATCTTCGGCGACATCTATGACTGGGCCGGCCAGGTCAGGACAGTGGCCATCGCGAAGGGCAGCATGTTCTGCCTGCCCCAGTTCATCGAGCCGGCCGCAGCCGAGATCTTCCGGCAACTGCGCCAGGAGGAGTTGCTGCGGGGCCTCGCACGTGACGCCTTCATCGACCGGCTGAGCTACTACCTGGGCGAGGTCAACGCCGTTCACGCGTTCCGGGAGGGCAACGGCAGGACTCAGCGCGCCTTCTTCGAGCTACTCGCCGCAGACGCCGGGTACACGCTCGACTGGCAGCGCCTCGACGCTGAGCGCAACGTTCTCGCCTCGGACGCCATCATGCGCGGCGACCCAGGTCCGATGCGCAAGATGCTCGACGAACTCACCGGCGACCACTAGAGATCCTCGTACCCAGCCGGCCGCGCCGGCGCGGCGGGCGGCCGGGCCGTGCGCATGCCGGCCAGGTGGAGGTCGAGGAATCGCTGCCAGGTATCGGCGGTGGCTTCGCCGGTGGCCTGCACGAGCCCGCGCATGGCCATGACGAGCGCCATGACGTCGTCCGCGGTGACGCCCGGATCGAGCAGGCCGGCTGCTGCCGCGCGGGCGGTGAGCTCGCTGATCGCGGCCCTTATCCAGCGCGCCGCGGCGTCGTCGGTGCTGCGCTCGAGGAGCAGGCTGGCGTAGCGCGCGTGGCTGGCGAAGGACTGGCCGAGGGCACGCAGGAACTCCTCTAGCCCGTGTCCGTCGGTGCGGTCGAGCGCGTGTTCCGCGGCTTCGACGGTCTGGTCCAGGGCGAGCTGGAGCAGTTCGTCGATCAGGGCGTCCTTGCTGGTGAAGTGGCGGTATACGGTACCGACACCGACCCCGGCCCGCGCGGCGATCTGCTCCATGCTGGCCTCGGCGCCTGACTCGCCGAGCACGTCGCGCGCCGCGTCGAGGATGAGGTGATAGTTCCGCGCGGCGTCACGGCGGGCGGGCTCGCTCCGGCGCCCGGCCGGGCTCCGGGGCGCCTTGCTGCTCAGTCGCTGCTCGGTCGCTGCTCATGTCCAGGCCGGCTGCGCTGGCGGCCTGATCACGGGCTGCTGCTGCCGGCCGCGGCCTCTCCGCCGAGCACGCTCGGGGCGGGATGCTCGCGCTGGGCGGATGCCTGCCGCAGGCGCCGCGCCGACGGCATGAGCAGGCCAGCGAGCGCGGCCAGCACGAGCCCGGCGCCCATGACGGCGAAGCCGATCGTGTAGCCGGCCTCGCGGGGCAGGCCGGACGGCTCCAGCTGCGAGGTGACGATGCTGGCCATCACGGCCGCGCCGATGCTGCCGCCGATGGTGCGGATGTTGGCGTTCATGCCGCTGGCGACGCCGGTCTGCGAGGCCGGGACGGCGGAGACGATCAGCGCGGACATCGCCGAGAAGGCCAGTCCGAACCCGATGCCCATGATGGCGGTGGACAGGTAGATCTCCCACTCCTGCCCGTGCGCGAAGGCCAGGATGGCCATGGCCGCGCTCCCGATGGCGCACCCGGCGACCACCAGGGCCTTGCCCCCGAGGCGGCGCGTGAGCCGGCCGGCGAACATGCCAGCGAAGAACATCGTCACCGCGGACGGGAGGAGCATCAGGCCGGACCGGGTAATGCTGGCGCCGAATCCGTAGCCGGCCGCTGAGGGAGTCTGCACGAACTCGGGCAGGAACGCGAACGTCGCGTACATGCCCACGCCGACCAGCAGCGCGACCAGGTTGTTCGTCCAGACGGCCGTCCGCCGCATCATCTGCATGTCGATCACCGGAGTGGCCGCGCGCATCTCGGCCAGCACCCAGGCCCCGGCCAGCACTACCGCCGCGGCCAGCAGGCCGAGAACGCGGCCCGAGGCCCAGCCCCACTCCGGCGCCTCGCTGAGGGCGACCAGCAGCGCGACCAGCCACCCTGACAGCAGCACTGCGGGCAGCCAGCTGATCCGGCCCGGAGTCCGCACCGGCGACTCAGGGACGAACAGCACCGCCGCCACCGCGGCGACGACCGTGAGGATCATCGGCAGCCAGAACAGCCAGTGATAGCCCAGGGCGTCCACGATCGGGCCGGCCAGGACGATGCCGAGTCCGGCCCCGACCGCGGTCAGCGAGGCCAGCACCCCCACCGCGCCGCTGACTTTCGCGGCCGGAAACTCGTCCCGGATGATCCCGAACGCGACGGGCACCATCCCGCCGGCGATGCCCTGGATCACCCGCGCGACGATCAGCACCCCGATCGACGGGGCGACCGCCGCCAGCAGCGAGCCCACCGCCAGCGCCACGAGCGTGCCGACGAAGACCCGCTCCTTGCCCATCATGTCGCCGACCCGGCCCAGGATCGGCGTCATGATCGAGGCCGACAGCAGGTACGCGGTCAGCACCCACGTCGCCGCCGCCTGCGTCGTATGCAGCTCGTGCTGCACCGTCGTCAGGACGGGGATGACCAGCGACTGCAGCAGCGCGAACGCCGCCACGCCCGCCGCCAGCACCGCGAACGTCACCTGATAGCGCGCCCGGCCGCGAAGTACCGCCATGGAGGGCCTCCCGTAAACCGGAATCAAGCTTCCGCTACGAACCCTACCAAACCGGAATCCAGATTCCGAGTCCCTGCGATGTCACGCCCCCAAGCACCCGACTCCGCCGGGGTTTTCCTCAGCACCCGCGTTCTCCCGATTGGGCACCAAGATGTTATCTATCTAGGTAGAGTTTCTCGCATGGCCCATCGCGTCAAGCTCTCTGCTCAAACCCTGGCTGTGCTGCAAGCCCTGGTCGCAGAACCTTCCAGCTGGCGGCACGGTTATGACCTGGCCCGCGAGACCGGGCTGAAGTCGGGGTCCTTGTACCCGATCCTGGTGCGGCTGGCCGACAGGAAGCTGGTCGAGGCGCGCTGGGAGGAAGAGCCGCCGGCAGGCAGGCCCAGGCGTCACTTGTACCGGCTCACCGCCGACGGGCGGGCGGCAGCATCGGCAGCACTGGCGGCAGCACTGCCGGCGCCGGCGCCGGCAGCGCCCGGCGCAAGCCCGGCGCCGGCGCGTCCTCGGGGCCCGCCGGCTGGCCGGTGAGAGCTCGTGACCGGGTGGCTGGCCGGCGCGCTGAGCCGGATGCTCGCTGGTGCGGCGCGGTTGCTGCCTGCGGACCGGCGGCACTGGGCCGAGGCGGTGCGGGCCGAGGCTGACCAGGTCCCGGCCATCGGGCCGCGCCTGACCTGGCTGGCGGGCGGATTCTGGCTGGTCGCGAAGGAGGGCGGAATGGCCCGCAAGACCGGGTACTGGATCGGGGCGGCGGGGATCGCGGCTGCCGCAGCGTGGGTGGTCTGGCTGAGCTGGCGGACTGCCGGTCCGGCTGATCCGGAAAGCCAGACTGACCGGGTCCGGGTGCTGGTGGGAGCGGTCACGCTGGCCGGGCTGCCGTGGGTCGCCCGTGGCCACGGCTTGTTCGGCCCGGTCGCTGACAGCGGCGTGGCGCGGTTCGTCCGGATCGGCGGCTGCGCCGCCATCTGCAGCTTGGGCCTGGGGATCCTGCACATAGACCGGTATGCCGGCATCAACGGGGTGGTCGGCTCGGGTCAGACCAGCTGGCTGCGGGAGGCAGCCGGCCTGGCGATCCTCATCGCCGGGATTGCCGCGCCGCTAGTACTCAAGGCCAGGCGGCCAATCACCAAGCCCGTGACTTACTGCGTGATCGTCGCGACCGCCGGCATCATCGCACTCGGCATCGTGCCAATGCAGGCGTTCGTGGTCGGCCTCGCAGCCGTCATCCTCGCCGCTACCTCACGCCGGTCGCCGATAACGGTGCCCACCTGGACCACCGGCCTTGTCGCCAGCCTGCCGACGGCCGCGAGTGCCATCGTGCTCCCGTTTTCCTTCGGCAATCTCTACAGCGCCATGCTCATCGTGCCGCTGGTCGCAATAGCCATCGGCGGTTGCGCAGGCGCTGTGGCCGCGCGGCTGGTGACCGAGGCCGGGAATCCGGATGAACTGCGCGCCGGGCGGATCCGCCAGGGAGCACTCGCAGGCGCCATAGCCGGAGCTACCGGGGGCCTGGTGTCAGCAGCGTTCTCCATGATCCTGGGAGAAATGCTGGTGCTGGGCCTGTTCGCCGGACTGGCAGGCGGAATCATCGGCGCCTCGATCGCGGCCGATCGTCGCGCCCAGTCCATCGCGGCCGACGTGCCCGTGCCCTGACCGCCAGTCAGGATCCGTGCCGGAAGGTGGCCGTGCACCCGCCGTCGACGGTGACGATTGAGCCGGTCATGAATGACGCCGCGTCAGAGGCGAGGAACGTCGCGACGCGGGCCACTTCCTGCGCCTGCGCCTGGCGGCCGATGGGCTGCAACGCGGCGTTGGCTTCCCGCCGCGCCTGGGCGGCGGCGCGCTCGGCCGGCGGGAGAGATGCCCGGTGGCCGCCCATGTCGGTGTCGATGTACCCGGGGCAGATGGCATTCACCCGAAGGCCCTCGGCGCTGTAATCGACGGCCAGCTGCCGGGTGAGGCTGACGATGCCGCCCTTGGAGGCGCAGTACGACGGTGCCAGCGGCGCGCCGGTGATGCCGTAGGTGGAGGCAATGTTGACGATGGCGCTGCGCGGGCGCAGCAGGAGGTGAGGGATCGCCGCCCTGGCGCACAGGAAGGTCCCGCGCAGGTTGACGGCGATCGTCCGGTCCCAGGCGTCGATGTCGAGCTCATGGAGGCGATGCGACCCCCCGGAGATGCCCGCGTCGTTGACCAGCACGTCGAGTTGCCCGAAATCGGCGACGGCGCCGTCGACCAGGGCGGCGACCTGCTCGGCCTCGGCCACGTCGCATGGCCTGAAGGACGCCTTTCCGCCGGCACTCAGGATCTCCTCGACGGTTCGCTGTCCGTCATCGATGTTGGTGTCGCCGATGGCGACGGTCGCGCCGGCGGCCGCCATGTCGAGGGCGATGGCCCGCCCGATACCTGTGGCTCCGCCGGTCAGGAGCACCACGCTGTCGTTCAGGGCGGGCATGAGTCCCAGCCTCCTCGTCTACCTAGAGATCTCGGCCCGGCAAACGTACAGGTACTGCCTGAGGAGGATGATCGCGGGCATGCGCGGCACGACGAGGAGGGTGAGCGCCGCGTCTGGCTAGCGCAGGGTCCGGAACGCCGCGCGCACCTCTTCGGAAAGTAGCTGCGGCTGCTCCCAGGCGGCGAAGTGCCCGCCCTTGTCGACCTCGTTGTAGTAGATGAGGTTGTGGTAGGCCTGCTCGGCCCAGCTACGCGGGGCCTGGTACAGCTCGCCAGGGAAGACGCTGACGCCAGCCGGGACGGAGACATTCTTGGCGTCGAAAAAGCCGAACTTGTTGTCCCAGTAGAGACGGCCCGACGAAATTCCCGTGTTCGTCAGCCAGTACAGGGTGATGTTGTCGAGGATGTGGTCGCGAGTAAGCTCGCCCACGGCGTTGCCCTCGAAGGCCTGGGCTATTTCCCCGTAACTGTAGGCGTCGTGGTTAATCATCCACGATGCCAGGCCGACCGGAGAATCTGCCACGCCGTACAGCGTTTGCGGCTGCGTCCCCATTTCTACCGCGTAGCCGGCGCCCGTTGTGTAGAACTTGCTTATCTGATCGAACGCGCGCTTTTCGTCGCCGGAGAGACCGGAGGGCGCCGGCCCGCCGGGGGCGAGCTGGCCGGGGACCGGGAGCGCCCGGGCGACGTCGGGCAGGATCACGCCGGGCATGTTGGAGTGCATGCCGAGCAGTCCCGGCGGTGCCTGCGCAGCCATCAGGTCCGTGACAACCGCGCCCCAGTCGCCGCCTTGCGCGACGAACTGGTCGTATCCGAGCCGCCCCATCAGCTCGATCCAGGCACCTGCTATGCGGTCCGGGCCCCAGCCGGGCGCCCGTGGCTTGTCGGAGAACCCGTAGCCGGGCATCGAGGGAATCACCACATGGAACGCGTCTGACGCGCTCCCCCCGTGGGCCGTCGGGTTGGTCAGCGGATCGATGATGCCCAGCAGCTCGATGATCGAGCCGGGCCACCCGTGCGTGACGATGAGCGGCAGCGCATCTTCATGTTCCGAGCGAACGTGAATGAAATGAATGTCCAGCCCGTCGATCTCGGTCATGAACTGCGGGAGCGCGTTCAGCTTCGCCTGGCACTTGCTCCAGTCGTGGTCGGTCGCCCAGTAGCGCGCCAGCTCCTGGATCGTCGCCAGCTGCACGCCCTGCGAATGATCCGGGACGGTCTCCATATCGGGCCAGCGCGTGGCCGCGATGCGCGCACGCAAAGCCTCGATTTCCGCCTCGGGGACCTCGATCGTGAACGGCCGGATCGTTGCGCTTCCGGTCTGGACGGACATGCGGACCTCCCCGCTTGGTCTGGGATCGTCGACGTGACAGCGCAGGCGTTGATAAACCGGCTTAATCATTACCTAGGCCGCCGAATCCGGCCCGGTTCACTAAACCGACGCTAATATAACCACCGGGAGACGGCAAGGACCAGCCCTATTGTTCCGGGTAATTACTGAAGCGCTCGTATGCCAGGAATGCGGAGCCTCCCGTGCGCTAGGGGTGGCGCTGGACGATGCGGGTGAGATCTACCCGGGACCTGATGTCCAGCTTCTCGAAGACATGACGCAGGTGAGTGTTCACGGTATGGGGCGAAACGAACAGTCGCTCGGCGATCCCCCGGTTGGTGTAGCCCGCAGCAGCCAGGCGGGCGACCTGAAGCTCGGCGCCGGTGAGCGACTCCCAGCCCAGTTTCGGGCGGTCCAGCGACTGGACCCGGCGCCGGATCCCGAGCTCGCGTAGCCGCTTGCGGGCTCGGGCCGCGTCGCGTATGGCGCCGGCGTCGATGCAGATCCGCAGCACGCGATCAAAGGCATCCACGGCGCCGCTGCGGTCACCGTCGGCCAGCCTGGCCCCACCCAGGTCGTCCAGCGCGGCGGCCAGGGCCAGTGGCCGGGGGCCAGTGACCAGGATCGCCGCGGCCTGTTCGAGATCCTGCCGGGACCCGTTGAGAAGGCCTCGGGCGTGCGCCGCGGCTGCGGCCACGGAGGGCACCCCCGGATTGAGTTCGTATCGGCGCGCGGCGAGCCCGGCGACGGTCTTCGCGAGCTCCTCATCGCCGGCCGCGAGGGCCATGCGGACCAGCAGCGGATCGTCGGCAGCCTCCATCGGGAACAGCGGGAACAGGGACAGCCGCTCGGTCTCGCCGAGCGCGCACAGCCAGCGGTGGGCCTGGCTCGCGTCGCCGGATGCCAGGGAGTGCACGGCGAGGTACCACGCGGCGAGCCGGCGGACCACGGGCGCCGTCGCCGCGAGCATGACCTGGGCAATCCGGGCCACCTCACCGGCCCCGCGCTCATCCCCGATGTGGAGCTTGGTGCGGCCCAGCGCCACGACCGCCGCCGCGTCCAGGACTCCGACGATCAGGTGCGCGTCGGCGAGCTGGAACCGGCCTTCCAGCGCGGCGTTCGCCTCGTCGAGCCGGCCGAGGTGAAGCAGGTGCCGCCCTTTCCACGTCTCGAAGACGTGGACGGCCCAGTTCTGCCGGTCGCGCTGGGCGGCAGCCAGTCCGTCGTCGGCGACGGCGATCGCCTCATCGACCCGGTCGAGGGCCGACAGAACCCACGAGCGATAGCTGTGCGTCAGGCGTTCGCGCGGATCGTCGAAGCCGGCCAGCTGGCCGGGGTCCACGCCGTCGAGCAGCCGCAGTGACGGCTCGAAGCGGCCGAGCTGGTACTCCATCGCCGAGCGGCCGATCTGGAAGAAGTACTGCGCCGCGAGGTCGGTGCTGGCGAGCACGCTCGCGCGCACCTGCGACTCGATCGCCCGGCCTTCGCCGAGGCGGCTGGCGACCATCAGGTTATGAAACAAGGACGCCCACAGCCGGGCCCGCGTGTCAGCCGGGATACCGGTCAGGGACAGGCCCTGCCGGGCGTTGTCGGCGCGGTCGTCGGCCGAGATGGCGAACATCGCCGCCAGGCTCAGCCGAACGTCGGCTTCCTGCCCGGCGGGCAGGCTCTGGCGGAGGGCGTTGTCGGCGAAGGCCCGCGCCTCCTTGCTGCGGCCCGCGGCGAACAGGGACACCGTCCGGCGGGCCACCAGCGGGCCCCGCAACGGGTGCCGTGACGGGGCCAGTGACAGAGCCACGCTCGCGATGTCCGCTGAGGCGCTGGGATCAGTCACGCCGAGCGATTCAGCGGCCTCCGCCAGAGCCCGGACAGCGGTGATGTCACCCGGCTCCGCGCTCCCGGCCAGCTGGGCCGCGACCTCGACGGGCAGGGCGCCGCCGGCCAGGAGAACGTCAGCCGCCTCACGGTCAAGGGCCCGGCGGACCGCGTCAGGTACGGCGCTGCGGACCGCCTCCCTGGCCAGGTCGTGCTGGAAGGCGAGACGGCCGCCGACCTCGATGAAGATCCCGCCGTCGATGACTTCGCGAACCGGATCAACGAGGCTGGTCACGGGAATCCGGGCCATCGCCGCGATCTGGCTGAGGGTGAACTGCCGGGCGAGAGAGCCGGCCACGGTGACGACCCGCTCGGCCGCGGGAGTGATGCGCGACAGGCGTCGTCGCATGCTGTCCTCGAGCCGATGCGGCACCCGGTTCTCCACCAGTCGCGCCCGGCCGCCCACCACGGAGACCAGGTTCTCCTCGCGCAGGCCGGCCAGCAGGTCCACGATGAGGAACGGGTTACCCTGCACGTCGGCCAGGGTCCGGAGGAGGTCACCGCCCGCCGGCGCCCCCAGCACGTCCGCCGCGAGCTCCGCGACCGCCGAGGCTTTCAGCGGCGTCAGGCCGATCGTCGTGGCTCCGGCGGTGATCAGCTCCGCGAGCGCCCGGCGGACCTGTGGTGCTCCCTGGTTCGGCCGGACCGCGATCAGCCACGCGACCGGCAGCGACGCCAGCCACTGCGTCAGCATGCGCAGGGCGAAGCCACATCCCGCGTCAGCCCACTGCACGTCATCGAGGCAGACCAGCAGCGGCTGCCGCAGCGCCGCCCGCTCCAGCAGGGTCTGCACATCATGGAGCAGCCAGAACTGCTCCTCACCGGAAGCGTCGCGCGGTCCGAGCGCACTCCGCTCGACCAGCGGCTCGGCGCCGCTGAACAGCGCCTCCATGAGAACGGCCAGCTCGACGGAGTTGTGGCCGGGCTCGGCTGTACCGAATCCGGTCCGGAACGACAGCGCGGCCGCGGTCGCTCGGGCGGCCGCCAGCAGCCTGGTCTTGCCCAGGCCCGCGGCGCCCTCGATGATCGCGACGCCGCCCGCCCCGGCCCGGACGTGCTCCATAAGACCGGTGATCATGTGCAACTGCTCGTCCCGCCCCCGGATCGGGGACGAACTACCCGTACCGCTCACGATGTGAGCCGCCAGCGCCGGAACCTGAGCAGCGGAGGTCATCGTGAGCTCCCCCGTCTCTGTCCTCCAGGAGCTGGGTGCACGCGTCCAGGTCAAACATAATCGCTTGGTGCGCCCATAGGAATCGCGCGTTCGTGCGATGCCGGAGCCAGGGGCGGCTCCTAGCGTGAAGTCTTCCTGACCTCTCCCGCGAAGGAGCAGCCATGCCAGCCAAGCCAAGCATCGTGTTCGCGCACGGGATCTGGGCCGATGGCTCGTGCTTCAGCAAGGTGATCCCGCCGCTGCAGGCGGAGGGGTATGAGGTGATCGCCGCGCAGTACGGCCTGGACAGCAACGAGGACGACGTCGCGACGACGCTGCGCACCCTGAACCGGGTCACCAGCCCGGCCATCCTGGTCGGGCACTCCTACGGCGGCAGCGTCATCACCGCCGCGGGCACCGATGACCGGGTAGCCGGGCTGGTCTACATCTGCGCGCTGGCCCCCGACGAGACCGAGACCTCGCAGGGCCAGCAGGACAAGTTCCCGGCCACGCCGGTGTTCTCCCACATCGAGGTCGCCGACGGGCGGGTGTGGATGCTCCCCTCGGGCGCCGCCTGCTTCTGCGGGGACCTGCCCGCGCAGGAGCAGCAGCTGGTCTGGGCGACGCACTACGCCCCGGCCGCCGACCTGTTCGCCCGCAACGCTCCCGGCGTCGCGTGGAAGACCAAGCCGAGCTGGTACATCGTGGGCAACGACGACCAGACCGTCAACCCGGAGCTGGAGCGGTTCGCGGCCAAGCGGATGGGCGCCCACACCTACGACATCGACAGCAGCCACGTGCCGATGCTGTCCCACCCCGACTTCGTCCTCGACGTCATCCGGGCCGCCGCCAGCACCATCTGAGACCGGCGCCCGATCTGCCCGAAGGAGCATCTGTCATGCCCATGATCGACGTCTACGCGACGGCCGGGACATTCGCCGACGAGCACCAGCTCGCCGTCGACCTGGCGACAGCGGTGATGACCATCGAGCAAGTACCGGACATTCCCATGTTCCGGCAGAACACCGCGGCCTTCGTCCACGACCTGCCTCCGGGCAGCCTGTCCAACGTAGACGGCGACAGCACTTACGTACGGATACAAGTCCTCACGAACAAAGGCGCCCTCGATCGGGCCAAGCAGCTGGCCGTGGTCGAGCAGCTGACCAACATCGCCGCCGGCGCCGCCGGTGACCCGGCACTGGTCAGCCGGACCTGGGTGCTGCTCACCGAGGCACCCGACGGAGGCTGGGGCCTGAGCGGCCACGCCAACACCAACGAGGAGCTGGTGCTAGCTGCCCGGGCGCAGATTGCCAGCCTGGCGGGCGACCAGCAGCCCGGCCGCTCGTAGCCGATCCGAAGGCCGATGACCAGCAACGATGCCGGCCCGGTATCGGGCATGCCGAATGGGTGTTGGACGCTCCGCGGATCCCTGGATGGACTGAGACCAGGGATCCGTCCCGCCAGGGAACGGCCACCGCACCTGAGGAGCCCGGCATGCCCGACTACCCCTACCCCGACCCCGTCGTCCAGGTCGCGGACGGGCAGGAGCTCGCCCGCGACCTGGTCGTTATCCCGAACCGCCGCGTGCAGCTGGTGCCCAATATCGGGATCGTCGCAGGCACGCACTCGGTGCTGGTCATCGAGACCGGGATGGGTCCGCGCAACGCCGAGAGCGTGCTCGCATTCGCGACCGACTACGCCAGGGGCCGCAGGCTTTACCTGACCACGACGCACTTTCACCCTGAGCACGCGTTCGGCGCCCAGGTGTTCGCCGGGCAGGCGACGTTCCTGATCAACCAGGCCCAGGCCGACGACCTGGCCGCCAAGGGCCCGGGGTACCTCGACAACTTCCGGGGACTGGGCGAACCGGTCGCCCGGCAGCTCGAAGGCGTCCGGCTGGTCACCCCCGACCTGGTCTATGACGACGCGTACGAGCTCGACCTCGGCGGCCGGGTGGTGCGGATGCGGGCCACCGGCCAGGCGCACACCAAGGGCGACCAGGTCATCACCGTCCCCGACGCCGGGGTCATGTTCACCGGCGACCTGGTCGAGACGGGCCAGTTCGCGATCTTCCCGTGGTTCCCGCCCTACGACGTCGACGTGTCCGGCACCCGGTGGATCGCGGTGATGGAGCGGCTCGCGGCGCAGCGGCCGCGGGTGGTGGTCCCCGGCCACAACGACATCGACGGCCCGGAGCTGCTGTCCGAGGTGGGCGAGTACCTGAAGCTGCTGCGCGATGAAACCTGGCGTCGGCAGGACTCGGCGATGAGCGAGGACACGATCGTTGCGGAGGTCACGGACGTGATGATCAAGCGGCACCCGGACTGGGACGGCCGGGAGTGGATCCGGCCGGGCGTCGGCTGCCTGTGCGCGGAGCACGCGGCGTCCGGCCCCGGCCGGGCGCGACGCCGACTAGCAGGGCGCCGGCTAACGGGGCATCGGCTCAAGCAGCCGGGCGGGAGCGGTAGACCGCCGCGGCGATCTGGATAAGCGAGCGGATCAGCGGGTTGGCGTCGGTCTTGTTCCAGGCGACGACCAGGCGGCTGGGGGTCATGTCAGCGAGCGGGACGATGGTGAGTCCCCGGGGCCAGGCGTGGCCCAGCGGCGTCAGCGGCGCCAGCCCGATCGTGCCGTTCCACAGGACGGCCTGCACGCACTCGCTGACCGTGCGGACCACGGGCCCGTCGCGAAGCCCGCCGCCGGGGGCAGTGCCTGGGCCAGCGCCGGGGGCAGTGCCGGGAACGCTGCCGGGGACGGCGCCGCTCCAGTAGGCCCGCCATGCCGGATCGGTTCCCTCGGGGAACTGGAACCAGCGGCGGTCATCAAGGTCGCGTACCAGGAGCGTGTCGTGACCGGCCAGCGGGTCGTCGGCGCGCAGGACCACCCCGACCGGATCCGAGCGCAGCACCCGGGTGCTGATCCCGGTGCGGTCGAACGGCATCCGGGTCAGGGCGACATCGACCAGCCCGGCTCGCAGCCCGGTGGTCGGGTCGGTGAGGTCCGCTTCCCGTACCCGCACCTGCACGCCCTGGTTACGCTCGCGAAAGGCGTCGGCGAGACCGGCGCCGGCCTCCCCGGCGCCGTCGGCGAGAGTCCCGATGGTGAAGGTGGCCGTTCCCGCGGCCGCGGTGACCCGGGCCCGGGCGCGCTCCGCGTGCTCGAGCAGCGCCCGCGCCTCGTCGTAGAGCGCGGTTCCCGCGGGCGTGAGCGTGACTCCGGCCGGCGAGCGGTGCAGCAGGAGGGCGCCGACATCGGTTTCGAGCTGCCTGATGGCCCGGCTCAGCGGCGGCTGGGTCATGTGCAGGCGGGCGGCGGCGCGCCCGAAGTGGCGCTCCTCGGCGACGGCGACGAAGTATCGAAGCGAGCGCAGGTCCATTACCAGCGACGATACCCGTAAGGTACCGCGACGGTTCCGTGGTCAGGGCTACTCGGTGGCGGACTCGGCCTGGCTGGCCAGGCGGCGCGTGACGGCGAGTCCCCAGGGGATGCTGAGCAGGACAATGAGCACGAGGCCCAGGACGAGCGGCGCCGGGCGGAGGGCGCCGAGGGCGAGGCAGGCCACGGCCGCCGCCGCGCAGGTGCGGGCGAGCGGGCGGTACAGGCCCCGGTCGCGCCGCCAGGCTTGCAGGCTCGCGGATACCAGCATCGTCGCGCCCAGCACGACCGCCGCGCCCGCACACAGGACCCATGCCGTGGCGGCCGGGGTACGACCATCATGGGCGTGATCGACGAGGGTGACCATCGCGGCGCCCATCGCGGCGATAGCGGCCGTCAGCGGCAGATGGCCGAGCATCCACTGCAGGGTGGCGGCCCGCTCCGGTCTCGGGGGGCGGCGTCCGGCGAAGTCGAAGTATGTCCACCAGGCACCGAAGCCGACCACCACGGCGACCAGCCCGACGCTGAAGGTGAGCGGACTGACCGGCCTGCTGGCCAGCCCGGTCACCACACCGGTGACGATCTCGCCGAGCACGATGATGATGAGCGTCCCGAACCGGTCGATGAGCGAGTCGGTGATGGTCAGGGTGGCCGCCTGCGCCGCAGTGGCGGTGAGCAGCACGGTCGCGAACCCGGCCAGGTAGGCGACGTCGATCAGGCCCCAGGCCGGGATGCGGGCGCTGGCGGGCAGGAGGGCGGTGCTGGCCAGCAGGAGGGCGCAGGCGGCGGTTCCGGTGACGTACTGCCGGCTCGCCCGGCGGTATTCGGGGCGGTCGCCGCGCGAGGCCAGCAGCCACAGCCCGGCCAGCACCGCGAACAGCACCGCCGCGGCGACGGCGAACGCCGCTCCTCGCCTGCCGCTGGCCTGCGAGATGAAGGCGCCCATCGCGGTGAGCAGCAGGATCTGGAGCAGGAACGTGCTGCGGCTGCGGGCGTCCTCGTGCCCGTGCAGCTCGTGATACAGGCTGCCGTTGGCCCAGGCGATCCAGATCAGCGTGAACAGCACGACGAACTCGCCGAGGCCGCCCCACGTCAGGTGCCCGGCCAGGTGGTGGGCGTCCTGGGCGATGAGCACGACCACGGCCAGGTCGTAGAACAGCTCGAGCGGGCCGACCACGCGCTCGCGCGGCTGCTCGCCGTGCGGGCGGGGCGGCTGCCACAGGTAACGCCGAACCCGGGCCCACCGCTCGCCGCGAGCGGCCGACCCTGCGCCAGGCCGCGCCGGGCGAGATGCGATGGGTCAGGTCCTTCCCGCTGGGCGTGCTTCCCGGGAGCTTAGGTCAGCTGCGGTAGCTTCCGTGGCGGAAATCGTCGGCCAGCGTCGGCCGGGACGGTTCCCAGCCGAGCTCGGTGCGGGCCCTGGAGGCATCGGTGCCCTGGCTGAGCAGGAGGACTTCGGCGAAGTAGTCACCCAGGCGGGCCCGGGCCTCGTCGTCTGAGCCGGGGACTGCTCCGGGGGCGCCGACGGCGGCCGCGGCGGCCTCGGTGAGCTCGGCGGCGGTCTGGTTCGCTCCGTTGCCGATTTCGTAGTAGCCGCGGGCGGTGTCAGTTTCCAGGACGCGCCGGAAGGCATCGGCCAGATCGGCCGCGTGCACGGTCGGCCAGTGCTGCTGCCCGGTGCCGAGCATGATCAGGTTGCCGTCGTCGTCCCGGGGCGAGCCGAGGAGCACGCCGGGAATGCCGCCGCCGCCGTCCCCGTAGGCGACACCGGAGACGACCACGGCTCCGCGCATGCCGGTCTCGTCGAGCACCCGGCGCTGGATCGGCACCTTCCAGGCCACCATCGCCGGGGCGTTGAACGGAGAGTCCTCCGTGATGGAGGTGTTGTCCCCGTACACCCACATGCCGCTGATGTGGAGGTAAGGCTTACCGGTGCCGGCGAACGCGCCGATGGCGGCGTCGACCACTGCGGAGTCCAGGTCGGCGCTGGTGGCGTCACCGGGACTGGCGGTGTGAATGGCCCCGTCCTCGCTGGCCAGCAGGCTCGTGACGGCTGACTGGTCGTACAGGTCGATCACGACCGGCTCGGCGCCGCGGGCCTGGGCGATATCGGCGTGATTGTCGTCCCGGACGAGCGCGGTCACGTCGTGGCCGTGTTCGTGCAGTTCGGTCAGGATGTGAGAACCGACGAACCCAGTTGCGCCGGTAAGTGCGATTTTCATCGTCAGTCAGCCTCCTGTCGCGGTGGTCATGGCCGACGGGTCGGGCCGAGGTGGCCGCTGACCCGGATCTGGTACACGACGGGGTCGTCACCCATGGATCCATGATGCGCAGCCGTCCGGTCACGGGGCGTCACCGGGATCTGGTGATTGTGGCGGCAGTGGCGGAACCGGATGTCAGATCAGCGGATTCTGGTGACGACCTGCCACCTCCCCGGCAGTGAGCGTGGACACATGACGGAACTAGGACAGGAACTCGGCGGGTCCTTCGCGCTCGGCCCGTGGCAGGTGCGCCGGACCGGGTACGGCGCGATGCAGCTGGCCGGCGACGGGGTCTTCGGGCCACCGCGAGATCGCGACGAGGCGTTGCGGGTGCTGCGCGCGGCGGTCGACGCCGGGGTGGACCACATCGACACCGCGCAGTACTACGGAGCGGGCACGGTAAACCAGCTCATCCGTGAGGCCCTGCACCCGTATCCCGATGACCTGGCGATCGTCAGCAAGGTCGCCGCCCCCCGCGACGCCGGCGGCGCGGGGCTGCGCTCCGGCCAGCCCGGCCAGCCCGGCCAGCTGCGCCAGGGCATCGAGGACAACCTGGCCACGCTCGGCGCCAGCAGGCTGGCGGCCGTCAACCTGCGCATGATGGACCCGTCCGCGGCACCAGACAGCCGATTCGACACCCTGCTGGCGGCGCTGGTCCGGGCCAGGGAGGAAGGGCTGATCGACGGCATCGGCCTCAGCAACATCTCCCGGCAGCAACTGCTGCGAGCCGTCGCCCAGACGGAGATCGTCTGCGTGCAGAACCTCTTCAACCTGGCCGATCAGCGATCCCTGGACGTCCTCACGGAATGCACCACACGGGACATCGCGTTCGTCCCCTTCTGCCCGCTGGGCTGGCCCGCCGAGCTGCGCCAGCAGATCTTCGCGAGTCCCGTGCTCGCCGCGCTGGCCGCACGGCTGCGCGCGACGCCGGCCCAGGTCGCCCTCGCCTGGCTGCTCGACCTCGCACCGAACATCCTGCTCATCCCGGGAACCCGCACCCGCGCTCATCTGGCCGAGAATCTCGGCGCCGCCCATGTCGATCTCGACGACGCCGCCCGCGCGGAGCTGAGGCGGGGCTTTCCCGTCACGTGACCACCGCAGACGGCGGCCCGCGCTTCCGCGGAAGCGCCTTGTGCGCCGCCCGGGGCCGCAGAACAGGCCCTTGGGTCAGCTGGCGAAGCGGGCCGCGAGTTCGGCTATCCGGTTGGGCCGGTGCTCTGGGCGCATCCGGCCGGCGCGTTCTAGCAGGCTCATGCCGTGCAGGGCGCTCCAGAGCAGTTCGGTCGCCGTTCCGTCCTCGTCAGTGCCGAGTGCGGCGCCCAGCGCGTTGAAGCCGGAACGAAGTTCGGTCTCCGCGTCGTCTTGCGCGAAGCGCGCATCGATCGGCAGCTGGAACATCGCCTCGTAGAGCGACGGATGCGTCGCGGCGAAGTCCAGGTACACGTCCGCGACCGCTGCAACCGCCTGCGGACCTGTCTTGCCTCCCATGGCCGCCTGTGTCGCCGCGGCCAGTTCCGCGAAGCCCGCGAGCGCCACCGTGCGCATGATCTCGGTTTTCCCGCCCGGGAAGTGACCGTAGAGCACGGGCTGCGTGTACCCGATCGCGTCGGCAAGACGCCGCGACGTGACAGCCGTCCACCCGTTGGCCTCGGCTATGCCCCGGGCCGCGTCGAGGATCTGCTGCCTGCGCTCGGCCACGCGCTGCGCGCGGGTACCTGCCCTCGCCATGGTTCCTCCCCTTGCGTTCTGGCTCGTGACAACCTAGTCTAGCGGTGCTAGAAATCTAGCACTGCTAGAAAAGGAGTGTCATGCTCACCACGCTCGCTGTCGTCACGGCAACCGTCTTCGGCGTCATGGTTGGCGTCGAGTTCGCTGTCGCGGTCTTCGTCGGCCCGATCCTGCGGCGGCTGCCCGTCGGATCCTGGATTCAGGCCAGCGCCGATGGCGCCCGGGTGCTCGGCCGCGTGATGCCGTTCTGGTACATCGGGTCCCTGCTCCTCACGGCCTGGCTGGCCGCCGCTACATGGGGCGGGCCGGGCGGTGACGCGGCCGTCGCGGCGGCGGCCCTGCTCGTCGTGAGCGTCGTCATGTCGGTCACCCTGCTCGTCCCGATCGCCAACCGCTCCGCTACGTGGACAGCCGACCATCACCCCGCCGACTGGCGCGAGCAGCACCAGCGCTGGGACCGGCTGCACTATGCGCGGGTGGCGATCATCGTCGCGGGGTTCGTGCTGACGCTCGTCGCCGGGACAGTCGCCTGAACCAGGACCATAGACCCGCTCCCGCCCAGCCTGCGCGAAGCGGAACCCGTCCTGCCCGGCCAGCAGGCCGATGGCGATCTGCGGCTCCCGAGGTCAAGCTCCGGCTGCCCGGCCGCCAGGCGCTGCCTCGCTGCGGCCTCCAGCGCCTCCATCTCGGCGTCGTCCTACGCCGAGCCGATGTGCTCGATGTTCCTGGACCCGCGGCGGGAGGACCACACGATCTGCACCGCAGACGGCAGCCCGCGCTTCCGCGGAAGCGCCTTGTGCACGCTTTCACAAACCGCGGACGTGCCGGATGATCGGCCACCCTGAAACTGAGGGCCGCGCCGTAGCCGTCACCGTTCAGTCCGCTGGCGCTGCTGATCAGGATCCGGGTCATGAATGCATGTCGTCGCGGGTGAGGCGGTCAGGTCAGTGGCGCGCTGAGGACCGCGCTGGAGGACGGAGGGCCAGCAGGGCGAAGATGCCGCCCTGAACCGGACGGGCCCTGAATTTCACCCGCTTGCTGGTTGTCGTGTCATAGAGGTCGCTGAATGGCACTCGACTGGGGGTGGTATTCGCATAATCGAAGACCCGCCGGACCAGGGTATTCTTGATTGGATAGTCTGACAGCCAGGCCGCGGTGAACATTTCCCAGTCGGTCTTCGCATATCTGTGCGGCACCTGCAGCGGCAGGCCGAACTGGTTGATCACGCTCGAGTACCATGCGGCCTGCTCAGCCTGGACGGCTCTCGGTATCAGGTTGGTGCCCAGCAGCCGATCGGCGTAGGCATTGTAAACGGTGCCCCAGGTCCCGGCCCCGCCGTCCGCGCCATTGTAGGTGAGATCGAGGTGCCGGCCGCCGCGATCCTGGGCGTGCGCCAGCCAGAAAGACATGTACCTGCGGGCCACGCTGGTGTAGTGGGCGTGGTCGCCCGTATGGCCGGCCACCGCGCCGATCTGACCCATGGCCGCGATGGCGATAATCCCTTTGACGGCCAGGTTAACGCTGTGGGCAATGCGCCCGGCGAAATCATCGGTCTGGTTCTGGTAACCAGGGTCAGGAAGTACGGACACGAGAAAGTCGGCCCACCTCTTCAGGAGCCGGTAGTGGGACGACAGGAATCCCGGGGCATCCTGCGGACGTCGCTTCAGGTAGGCGGCGGCCATGATGAGCATGTTGGCCGATTCCTCGACCGGCATGTCCTCCTCGATGCCGTCGTTGTGGCCGGTGGCATCCGGATAAGCGGAACCGAGGTCATGCTCGGCGTAGCGCTTGGGCCAGCCACCGGCTCCGGCATAGGACAGCAGCGGCTCAAGCAGGTGGCCGAGGTAGGCCGGGTCGGCATACAGCCAGGCCGGCGACGCCGGATAGAGGACGTCGACGGTGGAGACGTTGCCGTCGCTCGAGATCTCCTTGAGGAATGCCCATGGCTTTCCGTGCGGTCCGACGACCAGCTCGGTGCCGCCGTAGGCCTGCCGCAGGGAGATGGCGCACAATCCCGCGTACGCCTGGCCGCCGGCGGCTGTGGCGTCAGCCGTGATGCGCGAGTCCAGCTGATCCGCCCGGCCGCGGGCCGCGGTCAGGTCGGCGCTGAAGAAGCCGAGCATTTCCGGCCAGCCGGGAAAATACGCTGTCCAGAGGGACTCCAGCCGGCGGCCGAGATAGCTGACGGCGGGCGCCCGGACCTGGCCGATGAACAGCGGCACGGTAACGGGAGCGGCGGAAACGCGGCCCAGGTCGGTCGAGAAGGCGAAGACCGGCCGGTCGTCGCCGATCGCCCGGAATCTCGTGTCGTTGCCGTTCGCCAGCTGTCCTTGACGGACGAATTGCCGGCGGACGGCCGTGTCCGGCCCGGACTGGAACGTCAGCCCCGCGGTCTGCGGGACGGCCCAGATCACGGTTCCCCACCCGGCCAGCTGATCCTGCTCGCTCAGCGGCTGCGGCCGGCTCGGCTGTACGGTCCACACGCGCAGGTCGCCCGTCGCAGAGGGGACCCGCGACGGCGCCCACCTGATCAGGTCCGCGTCGGAGCCGCCGGCCCACTCCCCCGAGATGTCCATATAGATCTGCACGTGATGCGGCTTGCCGTCCGCGCTGCGGACCGTCAGGAGCACATAACTCAGCGGGATCGACTGGGCGCGCAGGTAGCCAGGCTCGACCGGGGAGAGGAACTCGGCGGTGAGGCGGATGCCGCCGCCCTCCAGGTAGAACCGGGACCGGGTGGGAGTGGTCTCCAGCAGCGACTGACGAAGCATCCGTCCGGGTCCTGCCGGGGCTCCCGCGAACACGTAAGAGGTTCCGTCGACCCGGACGATGCCGGTCAGCTGCGTGCGGCGGCCATCCCAGAACACCGGCCACGTCCCTGGCAGCACCGTGCTGGGCAGCCAGGTGCTCACGTACGGCCCCCGGACGACCAGCGGGACGGCTGGCGGCCGGATCGGATGGGTAGCTGAAGATGTCCGGCCGGCTGACCGGACGACAGTCGCGACCGCTGCCCCGGTCCCGGCCGCCGCGACAACTGCGCCCGAGGCCAGGAGGAAGCTGCGCCGACTGCGCGGCTCAGGGGGCCGGGACCCCGGCCCGGCGCCATCCGTCGGGGCAGTCAGGTTCCGGCAATCATGATGGTCCACGTCGGATGTTCCCCGCAGTTCGGCCAAGAGCACGACATGTTATCCGGCAGGCGCCGCCGGTACTGGACGAGGGCGAAGGCGGCGGGCAGTCAGCGGCTAAGATCACGGGGTGTGATCGCGGTGGCCACCTGGAACCTCCTGCACCGCGTTCATGCTGAGAACTGGGGTGAGGACGTCGCGGTCCGCTGGCCGGACGAGTCGGAGCGGATCGCCGCCGTCACGGCGCGGCTGACGAGACGAACCGAGCAGGTCATCGCCCTGCAGGAGGTCAGCGGCGACCAGCTGGCCAGCATTCGCGCTGCCCTGGCCGGGCGGACTGTCCATGCGTTCAGGTACCCGCGCGTCCCCAGGCCGCGCCGTTGCGCCAGCCGGCTGCGCGATCCCGGCGAGTACCTCGTGCTCCTGGTCGACGGACCGGGCCAGCAGGTCGCTGCCGAGTCCTTCGAGGACGACCCTGGCAAGGGGGCGCTGGCGGTCCGGACTGCTGAGGCGCTCTTCATCGCCACCCATGTGAGCGGGGATCAGCGGCGCACGCGGCAGCTACGGCGCCTGGCCGGGCTGGCCGGGCTGGCCGCTGCCGGGCCGGGGCACCCGGCGGTGCTCCTCGGCGACTTCAACGCCGACCGCGCCGCCGTGGCGTCGGGCCTGGGCGCCGGGTTCACCGTCGCGGATTTCCCTCCCGACGCCCTGCCGACACGGCCGGGCGCGCCAGGCTCGAAGCCGCTGCGCATCGACCACGTGGCGGTCCACGGCGCTGGTGTCAGCGGCGCGGCGGTCGAAGACGCGGACGGCCTGTCGGACCACAACCTCGTCCGCGCGAACGTCACCGTGTAAGTCGCCCGCGCATCTCCCGTCCCGCCTGTCGCAGCTGCTGCTCTTTCCAAGTCGGCCGTTACGGCTAGTCCAGTGATCACGACCGACTCACCGCAGGAGGCTGCGGTAAGTCGGTCATGATCAAGGCGGGCGACATTCCGGTCGGGCTGAAACCCGGGGTAAGGGTTGGCTTGAACCGGAGCCGCCGAGAGCATGGGCTGGCAACTGAGGCCTCTGGGCCGGCTGAGCCCCGTGGGCAGCGCTGGCCTGGGGGCCGACTGAGCCAGGGCCGACTGAGCCAGGGCCGGCTGCCAGGCCGAGCCAGGCCGGCTGAGGCCTGCCTCATGCATCGGCCGGCGCAGCACACAGGGCGCACAGGGGCGCTACAGGTGTTCTGACAGCCAGGCGTGCACCTCGGGCACCTGGTTATTCATGAGCGTCAGGTGCCCTTCGTGGTCGAGCAGCCGGGCCTCGACGCCGGGAATGTGCGCGGCCAGCCATTCGCCGTGGCCGAACGGCACGAACATGTCCTGCCTGCCGTGCAGCAGCAGGACCGGGACGGTGATGTCGGCCAGGTCGAATCCCCATGGCCTGACCGTGCAGTTGTCGTCGAACCAGCCCTCGATGCCGGGCGCCAGGCCGGCCTGCTGGGAGGCGGTCAGGTACTCGGCCAGTTCGCCGCGCAGCGCCGCGGCATCTGTCGGCGTGAGGAGTGATTCAATCGCCTTGGCCGCATCCTCTGGCGACGTGGCCAGCAGTTCCTCCCGGTCCCGCTCCGCTTTTGCCCTGGCCGCATCCTCGTCCGTAAAGAACAAGGAGAAGTCATCGACGTTCTCCTGGCCCATCCCGGCGAAGTAGTCAAGGCCCTCAGCGCCGTACGGGGCCGGCGAGGCGAGCGAGGCGGCGGCGGTCACCAGGTCCGGGAGCAGGGCAGCGCACGCGAGCACGTGCGGGCCGCCGCCTGAGATGCCCCAGGTGGCCAGCCGGCCGATGCCGAGCTCAGCGCAGATCGTGCGGACATCGGCCGCACAGTCGGCAACGGTGCGCCCGGGCTGGGGCGAGGACCCTCCGTAGCCCGGCCGGTCGTAGCTGATGAGCCGCAGCCCACGAGCGGCGGCATCCGCCATGATCGGGCCGTAAAGGAGCCGGGAGTTCGGCGTGCCCATGTGGACCAGGATCGGCCGGCCACCGGGATCACCCGACTCCTCGACCGCCAGCGTCCGGCCGTCCGGGGTGCGAACCGTGCGCTCCACGCCGCCTCCTCTGCTCCGCGCCGGGACCACCTCAGCCAGCAGCGCAGGGGTCACGTTAGAACAGGTAGTCAGCGCGAAGAAAGCGAATTTCGATCACGCCCTCGCCTGCCGCTAACGTACGACACACCGCCAGCCCGAGAACAAGCGGCGCACCGCCAGCCCGAGAACAAGGAGATCAGCGATGACCCACCCGTCCGGCGCCCAGGCCGAGAACCGGCGAACCCCGCTCAGCGCGGAGGAGAGGGCCAGAGGCGAGGCGAACTTCGCCCCCTTCGTCGCCGAGATGCTCGTCGCCCGCGGCCGGTTCAGGGTCAGCGCCGACACGCCGGACCAGGTGGAGCTGTTCCAGGGGGTCGCCCGCCGGGTGAGTGACATGCTGCAGCGGCCGGTGGTCAGCTACGCCAACGGCCGGGAGATCGTGATCACCTTCGGCCAGGAGCAGGCCGCGGAAAGCCTGACGTGCCGTTGTTAATGATGTGCTTCTATGACTCGCATGGCGCACGACCTCGTCCACCCGCCTAAGGCGCGTCGCGGCGATCGCATTGCCGTCCTGTCACCGTCGTTCGCCGCCGCCGGGGCTTTTCCCGCGGTGCACGAGCAGGCCATGCGCCGGCTGACCGAGGTGACTGGCCTTACTCCGGTCGAGTACCCGACGACCCGGAAGGTCGGGGCGGACCCGCGGGCCCGGGCCGCCGATATCAACGCCGCCTTCGCTGATCCGCAGATCCGCGGCATCCTGGCGGTCATCGGCGGGGAGGACCAGATCACGGTCATCCCGCACCTGGATGCCGGGCTTGCCCGGCGCGACCCCAAGCCATTCCTCGGGACGAGCGACAACACCAACCTGCACCACTGGCTCTGGGCCAATGGCGTCGCCAGCTTCTACGGCGGATCGTCCCAGGTGCATCTGGGCCCCGGCCCTGGCGTTGACGATGTCCACGCACGGTCGCTGCGGGCCGCTCTCATGACCGGCGAGGCGCTTGAGATCACCGACCCGGGCGAGTCGGAGGACTTCGGTGTCAACTGGAAGGACCCGCGTGCTCTGAGCTCTTTCGGTGACCGTGAGCCGACCGAGCCGTGGAGCTGGCACGGCCCGGCACGTGCAGTGACCGGCCGGACCTGGGGCGGCTGCCTCGAGGTCATCCAGTGGATCCTCACGGCCGGGCGATTCCCGTTCGAGCCGGCCGTCCTGGCGGGCGGCGTGCTCCTCATCGAGACCTCCGAGGAACTTCTGCCTGCTCAGGAGGTCGGATTCATCGTCCGCTCGCTGGGTGAGCGCGGCGTCCTCGCGGCGGTCGACGCGGTCCTGGTCGGCCGCCCGCCGGTGTCTGACGACGCCCGCCGGCCGCCGGCGCAGGAACGGGCCCGGCTGCGCGGCGAGCAGCGTGACGTCGTCACCGGGATCGTCGCCCGGTACAACCCCGAGGCCGTGGTGTGTGCCGGCATCCCGTTTGGTCACACGCGCCCGCAGTGGATCCTCCCGCACGGCGGCACCATCACTGTCGATGGCGCGGCGCGGCGGGTCTTCGCCGACTACTCCTAATGGCCCCGGTTAGTTAGCCGTTGCCGGGCTGGTGACGGTCATGGTTGGTTACTCCTCGGCGAGCAGCTGGGCGGCGGGCAGGCGGCGCAGCACCGCTGCAGGCAGCAGCGCGGCCGTGGCGGTGACGAGGATCCCGGCCGCCACGGCGGCGGCGGCGATGACGACCAGCCCGGCGGGCAGGTGCCCGGCGAACCAGGCCGCCGCGCCCAGCCCGAGGCCGGCGCCGGCCAGCGACCCGGTGACGCCGATGATCGCGCCCTCGGTCACGACCAGCCGGGCCAGCGTGACGTCCCGCCAGCCGAAACTGCGGATAGTAGCCAGCTCGGCCGCGCGCTCCCGGATGTTCAGGAACACCACGTCGACGACGGCCAGCACCCCCAGCGTGACCGTCGCCCCGGCCGCGATGTAGTCGACGCCCCGGACCTGCACGGCGATGGCGTTGCCGAGCAGGGATCCAGCGATGTGGCCGCGGAAGGCGACGGTGACGGAGGCCAGCATGGTCAGCGCGGCGATGCCGATGGCCAGGCTGGCCACCCCGATCAGGGTGCGGCCGGGGGCCCGGGTCACGTTCAGCGCGGCGAGTGAGGTGATCCCGCGTGGCTGGTGGGCTCGGCGGACCGCGAGCACCGGGGGCCGGACCGAGCTGACCGGATCAGCCCGGGCGGCCAGCCAGGCCGGCGCCAGGCCGCCCACGACGGCTACCGCGATCGCCACGGGCACGGCCAGCAGCGCCCGGCCCGCGGGAGCGCTCAGGCTGAGGGCAGCCGAGACCGGCAGGGCGATGGCCGCGCCGAGCAGCCCGGCGGCCAGCCCGAGCCCGGCCAGCTCGCCCAGCACGGTCGCGAAGAGCCGGGAGCGGCGCCAGCCCAGCGCCGCCAGCACCCCCAGCTCGCGCCGCCGCCCGCGCACCGCCGCGGTCGCGGCGTTGCCGACGAACAGCACGCACACCACCAGGATCAGCGTGAACAGCACCACGCTCGTCTTGTCTACCTCCTGCAGGATCGCCACCGCCACGCCCTCTTTCACCCAGTCCTGCGACAGGGTCAGCGCCGGCTGCCCGAACCTGCCGGCGGGCAGGTCGATGGTCCGCGGGGAGGGCGAGGAGCCGGCCACGATGTCCACGTCCAGGCCGGTGCGCTCCTCGATCTGCTGCGCGACCGCGTTGATCCGCGCCCGCGACCGTGCGCCCGGCCCGGTCACGCCCGCGACCCGGACCCGGATCACGCTGATCGGACGAGCGACATGCATCCCGGAGAAGAATGAGCTGTTCTGCAGCAGCGGCAGCGCTGACAAGGTAGTGATCAGGTTCACCGGCTGGCTGACCAGGCCGCCCAGGTTCTGGCTCGGCAGGAGATCACTCCCGTGCAGCGCCCGGCGGCTGGCCGCGGTCGCCGGCGCAACCGGCACCGGCTGGTAATCGCCGAGCGGCACCTGCGACAGCGGGTCAAACGACTTGATCCTGGCCGGGTCAAACAGGCCAGCGACCTTGATCAAGGGGGCGACCTGGTGGGCGGCCGCCGAGTTCGGCGCGATCACCTTCGCGTGCGAGGTCACCGTCCGGTACTGGCTGTCCTCGTCGTCCATGGCAGTCGCATACCCGTCGCCGATGTACCAGACCGACGGAGGGTTGACCACCTGGCGCGGTGCCAGCGCCCCGGCCGTAGCGCGCTGGTAGTGCACCGGGCCGACCGACCAGAAGCCGGCGAAGGAAAGGCCAGTGAAGGTGCCCTGGCGATTGCTGACCGTGATGCTCGGGCCGTGCCCCTTGATCGCGAGGCCATAGGCCTGCTGCGCCGTGGTGCGCCCGGTGGCCACCGTGCGGCCAGGAACCGAGGCCTGCGCGCTCGCCCAGGCTGCGTTCATGTCCGGCATCGCCGGCGGCGCCGCGAGCTGCTGCAAGGTGGTCCGGGCGTACTCGTTCATGCCGCTGGCCGAGGAAGCCAGGACCGGGAAGGTCGGGCCGCGGTCGCCGTCGTGCTCTGGCAGGTACCGGCCGGAGACGAGCGCCTGGTTCAGCCCGTCCAGCTTCGCCTCGGCGTCCGGGTCGATCGCCGCGATCAGCACCGGGATGTTCCAGTCGACAAAATAGCCAGCCTCGGTGGCGCCCGCTCCCCCGCCCGGCGGGTTGTCGTACTGGTTAACCCGGGACCAGCACGATGCGTATGACTGCGCGGCCGTGCCGAACGGGTTGGTCTCCGGCGACACGACGTTGACGCCGTTCCCTAGCCTGCACCCCGGGCCGGTGCCGTCGGTCGCAGGCTGAGTGTCACCGCCCCTGAGCCGTAGCGGCGTCACATACAGGTAGCCCGGCGGCTGGGCGACACGGCTCACGCCGTCATCGCTGACGTAGGTAGTGGAGACCCGATAGAGCTGGCGGCCGGTCCCGGCCAGCACGGCTTTGGGCAGCGGCACGAACATCGAGGCATTGAACTGCGCGTAGCCGACCATCGCTACCGGCGCGGCGACCTGGACCGCGGAGATCTGCTGGATCTGGTGGTACTGCGCCATCGAGATCCCGCCGTAGATGCCCGACAGGAAATCCGGCTGCACCGTCCCGGTCCTGCTCTCCAGCGCGGTCCTGGCCCCCTTCGGCCGGACCAGGATGTCGTAGGCCGCCTTGAAGTTCGCCGACACCGTGCCGAGGGTGCGCACCTGCGCGGTCCGCGACGCCGCGGTCAGCACGGTGAACCCGGTCGCCGCGGCCAGCACCCCGACAATCAGCGCCAGCGCGCGGGCCGGGCGGAACCGCACCTGCGACCAGGCCAGCCTGCCCACCACATCACCCCTAGCTGCCCGTGCATTTCCCCGGGCTGGCGCGACCGGGGGCTGGCACTTATGCTCACTCCTTACCTAGCGACAATGCAAGGACGGCGGCCAGATCGTTATGACCTGTATGTGCTGACTCTTGCCGCCTTATCATTACCTCAGGCCGGGGGCTCCGCCCATTGCCCCGACGGCGAGGCGGCAGCACCGGGGACGGCTCATCTCGGCTGGTCGTGCCCGTGGCGGGAGGGTCGAAGACTCATGTCTGTATGGCCACGACGGTCCCGGGGGCCGGATGCCGAGCCGACGAGCAGCCCAGACCAGCCAGCCCATCCAGGCCTGCCCAGCCAGCTCATCCAGCCCGGCCAGCCCATGGCTGGATCACCAGGGGCGGAACCGGTGCGGTTATCGCGGCCGGGCTGATGCTGGGTTTCCTGCCCTTCGCCCCGGCATCGAGCGCGCAGACTGCCGAGGCGGGCAACTCGCCGGCAGGCGGCCCCAGGGCGGCGGTAGCGTGGGCCGGCTTCGCCGGGAACGCCCAGCACACGGCCGTCGCCCGGAAGCGGCCTCAGCCGCTCCGCCGGATCCGCTGGAGGACGAAGGTCGACCTGGCCCCGGTCCTGGTGCAGAAAACGCTGCCCATCCACTACGGCTCACCGATGATCACCGCCGCGAACACCGTGCTGGTCCCGACCCGGGTCAGCGCCAAGGCCGGGTTCCGCGTTGTCGCGTACTCCGGGACTAGTGGCGCTCGCCGCTGGTCGCTGAACACTGATTACCGGCCGCCGGCGCTCACTCGCGGCACCTTCAGGCCGCCGCTGCCCGCTGTTCTGACGCCCGGCAGCACCCTGGCCGTCGCTGGTGCGGGCGGGACGGTGCTGATGCGCGAGCACGCCAACCTGGCGGCGGGTGCGGTGCGCCGGCTGGTGTTCTACGGGGCAGCCCAGTGGAAGGCGCACCGGTCCGCCTACGACAAGGCGGTGCGGATCACCACGCCGCTGACCGCGGGACGTGACGGGTCCGTGTACTTCGGGTTCACCGTTACCGGCGCCACGCCGGCGCACCTGACCAGCGGGATCGCCCGGATCGATGCCCACGGCCACGGGACCTGGATGGCCGCCGCGAAGGCCGCCGGCAACCGGACCATCACCGGCGTGGCTGTCAACTGCGCCCCGGCCCTGTCGCCGGCCGGCACGACGGTCTACATCACCGTCACCAGCCCAAATCGCGGCATCCTGGTCGGCCTCAACGCCGCCACCCTCAGGCCACGGTTCCATGTCCTGCTGAAGGACCCGGTCAGCGGCCAGCCGGCCCTGATCTCGACCAGTTCGTCCGCCTCACCGACGGTCGGGCCGGACGGGGACGTGTACTACGGCGTCCTGGAGACTCCGTTCCTGAGCCACGACGACCGCGGCTGGCTGCTGCACTACAACGCCACCTTGACCCGGACCAAGATTCCGGGGTCCTTTGGCTGGGACAACACGCCCTCCGTGCTGCCCGCTCGGGCGGTGCCGGACTACCACGGAAAATCGCCCTACTTGCTGGTGTCTAAGTACAACAACTACTACGGCATCGGGCCGCACGGGAACGGCCGCAACCAGATCGCCGTGCTCGACCCCCGGTCAGGCCAGAAGGACCCCTACGCCAAGGCCCGGGTCATGAAGGCGGTCCAGACCATTCTGTCGCCCGTCCACGAGCCCAGAGATCCCGCTGGAGCACGGTACGAGTGGTGCATCAACTCGGCGGTGGTCGACACGGCCGACGACTCGGTGTTCGCCAACAACGAGGACGGCATCCTCTACCGCTGGGACCTGGCCCGCAACACCCTGGCCGAGAAGATCCGCCTCAACCCCCCGCGACCCGAGGCCTACACTCCCACCATCATCGGCCCCGACGGCACCGTCTACGCGATCAACAACGCCACGCTCTACGCCATCGGGCGCTAGCCGGGGATGTTCTCGCCTCGAGGCCCGTCGGTGCGTGAACTGACGATGCAGGCGCTGTCCTCGGTCGAGGGCGGCTACGACCTGCTGGCTCCGAAGTTCGACCACACGCCTTTTCGCACCCCCGATGGCGTGCTGGACGCGACCGCGGAGGCGCTGCGCCCGCTCGGCCCGTTCGGCCGGGGACTGGACGTGTGCTGCGGCACCGGCGCGGGCATGCGGGTCCTCAGATCCCTGGGCGACGGACCGGTCACGGGCGTCGACTTCAGTACCGGCATGCTCGCGCAGGCGCGCCGTGCGCACCCGGACGCCGAGTGGGTACGGGCCGACGTCCGGGCCCTGCCCTTCGCCGGGGCCTTCGACCTGGCGGTCAGCTTCGGGGCGCTCGGCCACTTCCTGCCCGCCGAACGGCCCGCGCTGTTCGCCGGCGTGCACCGCGCGCTGCGGCCGGGCGGGGTCTTCGCCTTCCCGATCGTTGCGCCGCTGCCCGTCACCTCGGGCTGGTACTGGGCACTGCTCGGGTTCGACCTGGCCATGCGGGCCCGCAACGCCGTGTGGCGTCCCCCGTTCGTCATGTACTACCGCACCTGCCCGCTGCACGCGGTCCGCGACGACCTGACCGCATCCGGGTTCACCGTGACCACAGTCCCCCTGACGGCGCTGGGCCGACGCGCGGACGGCAGCCCGCAGTGCCGGCTGGTCCTCGCGCGCAGGGCCAGCACGCCCTGACTAGCACCGCGTGGTGCACGGGCATATCGGAGGTTGCCGGGCTGATGGCGGCATTCCCGTCCTGCATGAGATCATCCCGTATGCACAAAGACCTGCGGGAATCCCCCGAATACGCGGCGGTCGCCGAGCATGTCCGGCGGATACACGAGCCGGCTTTCGGCAGGCCGCACCATGTCACCGACCTCGTCATGACGCCCGATGCCAGCCGCGTCGTGGTGACCGGATCGGTCTATGACGAACTCGAGGGGCTGCCGCGCACCGCCCTGTACGAGGTGCGGGACGGCGCGCTGGGCGCGCTGACCTCCGGCGGCGGGTCAGCCAAGGCCGCCCGGCTCGCGCCGGACGGGTCATCCCTGGCCTTCCTGTCCGACCGGGCCAAGGCTGAGGTGTTCCAGCTCTACCTGCTGGCTGACGGGCAGCTCGGCGAGGCCCGGCCGGCGCCGGCGGTCCCCGGCACGGTCGAGTTTCTCGCCTGGTCGCCGGACGGCACCCGGATCCTGCTCGGGGTCGCCGGGCTCGGAGCGGAGATGGCGGACGCGCAGGGATCGGGAACGGCCGGGCTCGGCCGAGTCCGGGCTGCCGTCCTGGTACCCGGAGGTCGAGGCCGGGACGCCCGAGGATGCCTGGCGCAGCCTGTGGCTGTACAGCCCGGCCTCCGGCGAGCTGGCCCGGATCTCGCCCGACGGGCTGAACGTCTGGGAGGCGGCCTGGTCGGGCCCCGGGCATGTGCTGGCCGTCACCAGCGAGCAGCCCAGCGAGGACGACTGGTACTCCGCGGTGCTCAGCCGGCTCGACGTCTCGACCGGTGAGGTGACCGAACTGCTCCGCAGTGACGTCCAGCTCGGACTGCCGGCCGGGACGTCCGACGGCAGGCGGGCCGCCGTGGTGCAGGCCGCCTGCAGCGACCGGTGGATCGTGGCCGGTGACCTGATCCTGCTGGACCTGGAGGCCGGCACCAGGTGCGCCGTGGACACCGCCGGGACCGACGTCACCGCCGTCCAGTGGATCGACGGGACGCGGCTCGGCTACGTCGGCCAGCGCCATCTGGACAGCGTCGCCGGGATCGCCGACGCCGGGGAAGGACCGCTGCCGGAGACGATCGCCGGCAAGGAACTGGCCGCGTCCGCGCAGTCGTGGGCGAGCTGGTTCTACCCGGCCGGCGCCTTCACCTCCGACGGCCGGGTCGTGGTGATCCAGGACGACTACGACACTCCGCAACACATCGCGGTTATCGGCGCGGGTCCCGACCAGATGCTGGCCTCGCTGGCCCATGACGGCACCGACTACCTCCGATCGGTCGCGGGCTCGGCGACGAACGTCAGCTGGAACGCACCCGACGGGACCGAGATCGAAGGCATCCTGTGCACGCCCCCGGGCGCCGGGCCGTTCCCGCTGGTCCTGCACGTCCACGGCGGGCCGATCGGGGCCTACCAGCGGAGCTGGGCGATGCGTGACTACGCGGTACCCCTGCTGGTCTCCCGCGGGTATGCCGTCCTGCACCCGAACCCGCGCGGCAGCTCCGGGCGGGGCCAGGAGTTCGCCGCCGCGGTCGTCGGCGACATGGGCGGCGCGGACACCCACGACTACCTGTCCGGGATCGACGCCATGATCGAGCGCGGGATCGCCGATCCGGCGCGGATCGCCACGATGGGCGTCAGCTACGGCGGGTTCATGTCGGCCTGGCTGGTGACCCAGGACCAGAGGTTCAAGGCCGCCGTGGCCGGCTCGCCGGTGACTGAGTGGTACAGCTTCACGTTCACGACCAACATCCCCCGCTGGGGACTGTGGTTCCTGGACAACGCCGACCCCGAGGAGACCGGCAACCAGGTGTACACGCGCAGCCCGGTCATGCAGGCGAGCAAGGCCAGGACGCCGACCCTGCTCACGGCGGGCGCCAAGGACCGCTGCACGCCGGCCGGCCAGGCCAGGGAGTTCTACCAGGCCCTGATCAGTCATGGCGTCGACTCGGAGCTGGTGATCTACCCCCAGGAAGGACACGGCGTCAGCCGGTTCCCGGCCATCACTGACTACCTGACCCGGCTGGTGACCTGGCTCGAGAAGTACATGCCGGCGTAACCTCGGGCCACGCATCGCCGGCTGTGAGCTGGGGCGGACATGGCAGTTATCCCGGAGACAGCACCAGCGCCTGCATCCGGGGTACCGCGCTGGCGCCGCTTCCTGACGCCGTGGCGCTCGCCCGCGGATCAGCCCGCCTGGGCCCGGCCGGCGCTGCTGGCCATCGCCCTCGCCGCGGCGGTCGCCTACGGCTGGGGAATGGCCTGCGCCAGCGTTGAGCCGTTCTACGGCGCGGCGGCCCGCAGCATGTCGGAAAGCTGGCACGACTTCATCTTCGGGGCGTTCGACCCAGCCGGGACCGTCACCGTCGACAAGCTGCCCGGCGCGCTCTGGGTACAGGCCCTGTCGCTGCGGATCTTCGGCTTTCACATCTGGGCCCTGGTCCTGCCGCAAGTGGTCGAGGGCGCGGCGACCATCCTGGTGCTGTACCGGGCGGTCCGCCGGCTGGCCGGGCCTGCGGCCGGCCTGACCGCCGCGGCCGTGCTGGCCGTCACGCCCGTCACGGTGCTGCTGGGCCGCGGCAACGTGTCGGACTCGCTGCTGATCCTGCTGCTCGTGCTGGCCGCCGACGCCACGTCCGCCGCGCTGCTCAGCGGGTCGCTGCGGATGCTGCTGCTGGCCGGCGTCTGGGTCGGCCTGGCGTTCCAGGCGAAGATGGTCCAGGCCTGGCTGGCGCTGCCCGCGCTGGCCGCCGCCTACCTGCTCGCCGCGCCCGCGGCGCGGCTGCGCACCCGGTGCGCCCACGTCGCGCTGGCCGGGCTGGTCACCGCCGTGGTCTCCCTCTCGTGGATGACGGCGGTCTCGCTGGTCCCGGCCCAGGACCGGCCCTACGTGGACGGCAGTTCGGACAATTCGCTGTACACGCAGGTCTTCGACTACAACGGCCTAGGCCTGGCTCAACGGAGACTGGGCGACCCTCGCCGGGCCGCCCTCACCGCTCGATAGTCGGGGCCGTCAGGAGCGGCCGGCTGCTCAACGCCGAGACCTTCGGCATCAGGGCGAGCTGGCATCGTCTGCTGGCCGGCCCGTTCGCCGCCGACAGCGGCTGGCTGCTGCCGGCGGCCGTCGCCGGCGCGCTGGGCGTTCTCATCGCCCGGCGCCGCCGGGACAGGCGCGACCCGCTGCGCGCCGCGGTCGTGCTGTGGGGCGGCTGGTGGCTGGTGCTGGCCGTCTTCTTCAGCGTCGGCACCTACCTGAACTCGTACTACGTCGCGGCGCTCATCCCCGCGGTGGCCGCGCTGTGCGGCGCCGGCCTGGCCGCGTGCGGGCCTCGCCCCTGGCCGGCCAGGGTGCGGCTGTTCGTCGCCGCGACGGTGCTCGGCTGCGTCGGCTACGGCGCTTATCTCATGTCCGGGACGGCATCGGGCCCGGTCGTGCTCACCGTGGTGGCGCTCATCGTGGCGGCGGCCGCCGTTGCCCAGCTGCTGCTGCCCGCGTCCGGCCGGGCCGGCACCTGACCGCGGTCGCGTTCGCCGGCGCCGCCGTGCTCCTGCTGCCCGCGGCGGCGTCCGTGAGCGGCGTCATCCACGAGCTAGGGCCGTTTGACAGCCCGTTCGAGTCGTCGAAGACCGCGCACAACAACCAGCTCCTGGCGGCCGCCGGGCCCGACATCACCCGGGCCGTCCAGCGGCTAGAACTCAGGACGCCACCTGGTGATGCCCTGTTCGGCACCGACGCATCGGGCCTGGCGGAGAACTACATCTTGTACGGCGGCCGGGAGGTGCTGCCGATCGGCGGCTTCCTCGGCAACGTGCCGGCCCCGACGCTGGCCACGCTGCGGGCCGATATCAGCCGCGGCTATGTGCGGGCCTTCGTGCTGCCGGTGTCGCCGCCGGGCCCGGACCCGCGGGTGCGGTGGATCGAGTCGCACTGCACCAGGGAGCCCCCGCCGCCGAACCGCCGCCCGGGTCCGTACGCGAACTTCTTCTGCCCATTCGGCGGCGGCCCGCTGGCTCATGCGGCACCGGCCCCGGCCTCGAGTCCATCGCCCCTATCCCGGTGATGCCGAACGTCTCTGCCCGGTGAGCTACCGGCATCATCCCGTCCACCGCCTCATCCAGGCCAGCAGGCCACCGTCCTGCAGCGAGTCCACGACCAGGTCGGCCGGGAACTCGCCGGTACGCAGCGTCGGCACCCCGACCACCCGCACCCCGGCGGCCCGGGCCCGACCGCAGGCCGGTCATCGAGTCCTCAAAGGCCAGCGTGTCCGCCGGAGCCACGCTCAGCAGCTCGCAGGCCCGCAGGTACATGTCGGGAGCGGGCTTAGGCCGGTCGATCTCGTCGGCGGCGATGCTCACCGGGAAGGTTCCGGTGAAGCCGCCCCGGGCGAGGGCCGCCTCCAGCAGGGCCCTCGGCGAGTTGCTGGCCACGGCGACGGGCACGGCCGCCGCCGCGGCATCGACTACCGGCCGCGCCCCCGGCATGGCCATGGCCGAACTACCGACCAACTCCGCGACCAGCTCCAGCAGTTCGGCAGCGATGCCCGGGGCCGCCCCCGGCTCCCCGAACAGGTCCGCGAGCCCTTCCGAGGCGGCCAGCAGCGACTTGCCTATGACGAGCGCCTTCTGCTCCACGCCGAACGGCAAGCCACGCCGGGCGAACAGCTCGGTCTCGGCCACCGTCCAGCACGGCTCGGTATCCATCAGCAGCCCGTCACAGTCGAAGACCACCGCTTTGGGCCGCCAGGAGTACAGCGCCGGCTCAGAAGTCATGCCCCAACTCTTCGTCCTTCAAGGCTTCGGCCTCGGGGCGTCAGGGTGCGTCACCCGACGGGGGCGCGAAGGGAGAGAGGTTCTGGCGGCATACGGTTCCCTTCGGGGGAGGGCGCCAGAGAGGAAGTAGGCGGTCATGTAGTTACTGGCGCATGTGCTCGGGTTGAACAGTGCAGTGTGGCCGTAGCCGTGGACGACGAGGAGCCGGGCGTTGGCGAGCTGGCGGGTCATGGCAACGGTCTCCCGGAGCGGAATGAACGGGTCGCTCGGATCGCGTGACGCGACACCCGGCGACCACGTCACGACGAATCCGCGGCAGGTCGTGTACCTGGTCGTCATGAAGGGACACTTCTCGGTTCACACGCGGGGCCCGGACCGGCACCGGATCGTGACAGGCCGCTACCTCACCCTCACGCTCAACCCGGAAACCTTCCAGACCATCGACGCCGGGGTCAGCAACCAGGCGCCGCCCACGGCGCTCGGGAACCTCGGCCCGGTCAGCAACCTGCTCAGCATGCACAGCTAGGACCACAGGCGCCGGGCCGCTGGTGACCGCGGTCACGGCGCGAGCCGACGGCCCAGACATGTTCGCCCCCGTCAGGGCTGAGTACGTGCGACGCGCACCGCCGCCCTTGGCCACGGCGGGGTGGATGCGTCGGCGGCCTGGTCGAGCGGCACGACCGCGTGCACTCGAGCCGGCAGTCGCCGGACGCTGTGCGGGTCGATCAGTCGCTCAGCCGCGCGCCGCGGGGTGCGTGACCACGGCCCGACGGTGATCCCGCGCTCCGTGCCCGGCACGGAACTCGGCCGGACGCCGACGAAGGGGCCGCCGTCGCGGACGAGGGTCCAGGCCCCGCTCCTGCAGCGCGGCGGCGCCGGCGCCCGAGCCATCGATGAGGGCTCGGCGGTGGCGGGAGGCTCGCCGGCTGCCGGGGAGACCGAGTCATTGATGCCGCGGTGGACCAGGACGTGGGTCACGCCGGGTGCCGAGAGCACGTCGCGGTCAAAGCGCGCCAGCGCATGCTCGCCGACCTCGTCGCGCAGCAGGCGGTTCCCGGCCAGGCCCGTTGACGCCGCATCCCCGCTTGAGGCGCCGGTTGAGGACAGTCCACGGACCGGTTGTTCGCGCCGGTCGCGGAGCACGACCGCCCTGGAACGCACGAGTCGCCGAACGCGACGGCATCGCGGTCGCCGTCCGGCGGCGAGCACGTCGACGCCCGAGACGAGGTCACTCCTCGGCCGGTGGCGTCGACGACCCCGGGAAGTCCCGGAGCCCTGGCCGGTGTGCTCGCGGCTGGCTGATCAGCCCCGATGGTCGCGGCAGAGGCCGCCCGCGACCGTCGAGGTCGACGGGTGTTCACCGGCGCGGCGGCGATCGCGACCCGGACCTGGCCGGACCTCGGGTCGGCGACAGCTACGTCAATGATCTCGATCGAGCCGGGTCCGCCCGTAGGTGCGGACGACGCCCGCGCGGAAGGTGGGGCTGCTCATAGATTCGCTGCTCAGCTCCGATTCGACAGCTATCGTTCTAGTCACCACGATGGTTGGGTAACTCTCCAACGGGAAGTACGCACTTGGAAGTGCGTAGGCCACCGCGCGGTAGGACGGCGGCGCGGTAGGACGGCAGGAAGGAGCGGGCGATGCCCACGAGGACGGCGGCCCAGAAGCAGGCCCAGGCGAAGGCGGACTACGACGCGTTCCTGGCCAGCTGTCCGAGCCGGCAGCTTCTCGACCGGATCTCCGACAAGTGGGTCTCGCTGATCCTGGCCGCGCTCGGCAGCGACGGCCCGCGCCGGCCCGGGCCGGACTGTGCCGACGAGCCGCGGTCGATGCGCTACTCCGAGCTGTCCCGCAAGCTGGCCGGGGTCAGCCAGAAGATGCTCACCCAGACGCTCCGCTCCCTCGAGCGCGACGGCCTGCTGACCCGCACGGTGACGCCGACCGTGCCGGTCACGGTCACCTATGAGCTGACTGACCTCGGGCTGTCACTCCAGCAGGTGATACGCGGCATCAAGGCGTGGGCCGAGGCGCACATGGACGAGGTGCTCGCCAACCGCGAGGAGTACGACACCCGCGTCGCCTGACGGCCGGCCAGTCAGCGCCGCTTGCGGTGCCGGCCCGGCGAATCACCATGATCCGGTGATGACCGCTCACCTGGCTGGTGGCGAGCCTGGGCATGTCGCGAACCGCACGGCCGTTCGGTGGCGTGCCCGAGTTCTGAAGGAGATGTCATGACATCACCGGCTTCCGACGCCGAGAGGGCCGAGAGCATGCCCGACTACGCGCCCATCCCCCAGTCCGCGCTGGGCCCGGCCCTGAACGAGCAGGGGTACTACGTCGGGCGGGTGGAGCGGAACCTGTACTACATCACCGACGGGGTCTACCAGTCGGCGTTCCTGACCACCAACGACGGGGTGGTGCTGTTCGACGCTCCCCCGTCGATCGGCGGCAACATCCGGCGGGCCGTGGACGAGATCGCCGCCGCCAACGGGGTCAGCAACCGGGTTACCCACTTCGTCTACTCCCACCACCACGCCGACCACAACAGCGGGGCCTCGCTGTTCGACGGTGACGTGGTCCGCATCGGGCACGAGGAGACCCGGCGGCTGCTGGGGCGGGACGGTGACCCGAGCCGGCCACTCCCGGACGTGACCTTCGCCGACCGGTACACGCTCGAGGTCGGGGGCGAGCGTGTCGAGCTGGCCTGGCACGGTCCCAACCACACGCCGGACAACATCTACATCCACTTCCCCGACCACGACACGCTGATGTTCATCGACGTCGTCAACGCCGGCTGGGTGCCGATCTACAACGTCAACCTCAGCGAGGACGTCCCCGGGTACATGGCCTCGCCGGCGATCGCGCTGGACTATCCCTGGACGCACTTCATCTGCGGGCACCTCGGCCGGCTGGCCACCCGCGAGGACGTCTCGCTGCACCAGCAGTACATCGCCGACATCGTGGCCAGCTCGAGGGAGGCGCTGGCCAGCGTCAACCCGGTGCCGTACTACGTGAAGGGCGGGGTAAACGTGTGGGCCGGCATCAAGGGCCACCTGAATACCGTCACCGAGCGCGCGGCTGCGCCCGTGATCGCGAAGTACACCGGCGTGCTGGCCGCGGCGGACATCGAGGAGTTCACGCTGACGACCACGTTCCAGATCATGCAGTCGCTGCGCCTGGACTCCGGGCCCAGCGGACCAGTCCACCCCTGACCGGTCCATCCCTGACCGGTCCGTCCTGAACCGATCCGTCCGTGACCGCGACGCGCCGGGCCGGCCAGCGCCAGCCCCGGCGCTGTTTCCTCTAGGTTGCCAGACATGAAGGCCAGCGACCTTGGCGTACCGGGGACCCTGCCCGCGGTCATCGGCGTGCGCGGTGCCCGCCACAACAACCTGCGCGATGTCGACGTCGACGTGCCGCTGTGGCGGATCGTGGCGGTGGTCGGGGTGTCCGGGTCGGGCAAGACGTCACTGGCCCTCGGCACCCTGTACGCCGAGGGCATGCACCGGTTCCTGGAGAGCCTGAGCACCTACAGCCGGCGGCGGCTGACCCAGGCCCAGCGGCCGGACGTGGACCGGATCGACCACCTGCCGCCCGCGCTGGCGCTGCGCCAGCGGCCGCCGGTACCGGGACTGCGCAGCACCGTCGGCACGATGTCGGAGGTGCTCAACGTGCTGCGGCTGATGATGTCGCGGCTGGGCTCGCACCTGTGCCCCAACGGCCACCTGGTCGGGCCGTCGGTCGCCGCGTTCGCCGAGGAGATCACCTGCCCGGTATGCGGCGCGCACTTCGAGCATCCCAGCGCCGAGTCCTTCGCCTTCAACTCCTACGGCGCCTGCCCGGCCTGCCAGGGCCTGGGCGTGCGGTCCGAGGTCGACGTCACCACCCTGGTGCCCGACCCGGACAAGACGATCGAGGAAGGCGCGGTGCTGCCGTGGAACTCCGGCGGGCGGCGGCTGTCGATGTACGCCGCGGGCCAGATCGGGGTCCGGCTGGACGTCCCGTACCGGTCGCTGACCGCGCGGGAGCGCGACATCGTGCTGCACGGCGAGCCGGTTCAGCGCCAGGTCACCCTGCAATCCGGCCGGTCCGGGCGGTCCGTGCAGCTGACGGTCAACTACGACAACGCTGTCGCCGCGGTCGAGCGCTCGCTGCGCAGCGACAACGAGCGCACCCGCCGCCTGGTGCAGCGCTTCCTCATCACCCGCGTCTGCTCGGTCTGCCACGGCACCCGGCTGCGGCCCGAGGCGCTGAGCTCGCAGCTCGGCGGGAGCAACATCGCCGAGATCAGCGCGCTCAGCCTCGACGAGCTGCGCGGCTTCACCGCCGGGCTGCCCGCGGGGCTGCCGGCCGAGCTGAGCCGGGTGACCAGCGGCCTCATGACGGAACTGGACGGCACGCTCACGCCGCTGCTCGAGGTCGGGCTCGGCTACCTGACCCTGGACCGGTCCGGGGGCTCGCTGTCGACCGGGGAGCGGCAGCGCATCGAGCTCACCTCCACGGTCCGCGCCAGCACCACCGGCATGCTCTACGTGCTCGACGAGCCGTCGGTCGGCCTGCACCCCAGCAACGTCGCCGGGCTGCGCAAGACGATCACCGCGCTGGCCGGGAACGGCAACTCGGTGGTCGTGGTGGAGCACGAGCGGGAGCTGATCCGCGCCGCGGACTGGGTCATCGAGCTGGGCCCGGAGGCCGGCCGGAAGGGCGGCACGGTGATCGCCGAGGGCACCCCGGCTCAGCTGGAAGCCGACCCGCGCTCGATCATGGGCCCGTTCCTGGCCGGCGCCCCGGCGGTGCCGCGCGACCGCCCGGCGCGGCCCGGTTCCGGGGAGCTGATCAGCATCGAGATCGGGGACCTGTACAACCTGCACGACGTCACCGCCGCCTTCCCGGTCGGCCAGCTGACCGCGCTGGCCGGACCGTCCGGAGCGGGCAAGACCGCCCTGGTCCTGGACAGCCTGATCCCGGCCGCGCGGGCGCAGCTGACCGATTCGGCCCGGCCCGGGCACGTCCGCCGGCTCGAGCTCGGCGGCATCCGCCAGGTGGTCCAGGTGGACGCCTCGCCGATCGGCCAGAACGCGCGGTCCACGCCCGCGACCTACTGCGGCGCGTTCGACCAGATCCGCGGCCTGTTCGCGGCGTCGGCGTACGCCCGGCGCCGGCGCTGGAAGCCCGGCCACTTCTCGTTCAACACCCGCGAGGGCCAGTGCCCGACCTGCCGCGGGCTGGGCGACATCGACCTCGACGTCCAGTACCTGCCCGACATCGCCGTCACCTGCCCGACCTGCCACGGCGCCCGCTTCAACGACGCCACCCTGGCCGTCCGCGTGGACGGCCTGACCATCGCCGACGTTCTCGGCCTCACCGTGACCGAGGCCCTGGACCGGTTCGCGGGACAGGCCCCGGTGGCCGCGGCGCTCCGGCCGGTCAGCGAGGTCGGGCTGGGCTACCTGCTGCTCGGTGAGCCCACGCCGTCCCTGTCCGGCGGCGAGTCGCAGCGGCTGCGGATCGCGACCCGCCTGCGCGCCAGCCAGCGCGGCGCGCTGTACGTCTTCGACGAGCCGTCCACCGGCCTGCACCCGCTCGACGTGGCCACGCTGGCCGGCGTGTTCGACCGGCTGCTCGCCGCCGGCGCCACGATCATCGTCATCGACCACGACCTCGACCTGCTGGCCGCCGCCGACCACCTCATCGACATGGGCCCGGGCGGCGGCCCGGAGGGCGGGCGCATCCTGGCCTCGGGCGCGCCCGAGGACGTCGCGCGTGACCCGCACAGCGTGACCGGGCCGTGGCTGGCCGAGCACTTCGGCACCGGGCCCGGGTAACGGCTAGCGGGTCACGGCGAACGGCTAAGGACAGGAAAGCGCACAGCACCGCGGTGTCATCCTCCCGCCCCTGGGACGGCAGCCCGTCCTGGACGAGGCGGTTACACAGCTCGGCTGGATCGGGCGGCAGGGGCCGGCCAGCTGGCCGGCCAGGCGGGTGATGCCTGCCTCCACGCTCGGGTCGTCCCGGCGCTCCACCAGGCCGTCGGTGTACAGCACCAGGTAGCTCCCGGAACTGAAGCTGATCTCGCGCCTCGGGACGATCGCTGGTTTCCAGTCCCAGCAGGAGCCCGCTGGCCTCATCGAGTAGCTGTCACCGATCCGTCCGGCTGGCGCAGCAGCGGGGGCGGGTGCCCGGCCTGGCAGTAGCGCAGCGTCCGGCGGGCCGGGTCGATGACGGCCACGACCGCCGTGGCGAGCGGCTCGCTGATCGTGGTGCAGACGAACTGATCGAGCGCGGCCAGCAGGCTGGCTGGCTGGTGCGCGGGAGCGAGTGCCCGGGCGGCGCTGCGGACCTGGCCCATCGTGATGGCGGCCTCCAGCCCGTGCCCCGCGACATCACCGACCACCAGCATCAGCCGGCCGCCGGGCAGCGGGATGGCGTCGTACCAGTCACCCCCCATGCCGTGGCGCGCCTCGGCCGGCAGGTAGCGCGCTCCCAGCCGCGCGCCCGGCAGCTCGGGCAAGGGCCCGGCCAGCAGGCTGCGCTGAAGCGACGAGACCAGGTCCCGGTCGCTGTCGTGCGCGGCGGCCCGGCCGACCGCGTCCGCGACGGCCGATCCCAGCGCCGCCAGGGCGATCTGGTCGCTGACCTCGTCCAGCGCGTGCGGCCGGGCGAAGACCAGGGTGAGCACGCCCAGCGTTCGCCCCGCACGGCGCAGCGGAACCGCGGCCCAGGCCTGGTCATGAGGGGTCTTCCCGATGAGCTTGGCGTTGGGGAACTCCCGGCGCAGGTCGGCCTGGGTCGGCACGTAGACGACCTCGGAGGTGATCAGCGCCTTGCGCGACGGCGAGTACGCCGACAGCGGCAGATCGCGCCACTCCGTCAGGGCGGGCTCGGCCATCCCCACGGCGCTGACGGTCAGCGGGCGGCCGAGCTGGTCCTGGCCGGTCAGGACCAGCCGGGCGGCCGATGCGCCGAACGGCAGCAGGCCGTGCTGGAAGACCGCCGCGTGTACGTCGGCCAGGGACGCCGACGCGACCAGGGCCCGCATCATCGCCTGAAGCCGCTCGCTGCGCTGGCGCGCGGCGCGCTCGGCCTCGAGCTGCTGGGCCCGTCTCAGGGCGCTGGCCGCCAGTCGCGCGATGACCCGGACCTCGCTCTTCTGGGCGTCGGTGAACGCCTGAGCGGCCGGCCAGGCCATGCCCAGGGCGCCGATGACGCGCTGCTGCCCGTCGGTCAGCGGCAGCGAGGCAGCGGCCGCCACCCCGGCGCTCGTGAAGTCCGCGACCATCCCCGGGTAGCTGGCCGCGGCCTCGCTCAGCGAGGGCAGCCACACCTCGGCCGCGGTCTGGAGCACGGTGCCCAGCGGGGTCGACCCGTCGGCCGGGATGACGGAGTATCGCTGCTGGAATTCTTCCCTGAGGCTGGACGAGTGGTACATGCGGGCGGACGCGTCCGTACCCGGGTCCAGGACGGCGACATTGGCAAACGAGGCGCCGCCCGCGGCCCCGCGCTCCGCGATGACCGTCGCCACGGAGTCCGCGCTCTCGGTCCGGGTCAGCGCGTCCACCAGCTCCTCGAGCCTGGCCGCGGACAGCTCCGGCCGGGGCGGCCCGGCCGGGCGGCTCCGCTGCCGCAGGGACACCGCACACAGGTCGGCCAGGCTCATCAGGTACTCGCGCTCGGCCGCGGCGAACTCGTGCTGGCCGGCGAAGATCAGGGCGATGGCCCCCAGCCTGCCCGCGTCAGCGCGTAGCGGAAGAACCGCGCAGGCCTGCTCACCCGAGGCGGCCAGCCCGGCCAGCCGGGGAAACCGCCGGACCAGCTCAGCCCGCGAAGTCAGCCATACCGGGCGGCTCACTGTCGTCGCGATGCCCAGGGCCAGCGGCAGGTCGGCCGCGCTGCTCGCGCCGCCATTGCCCTCGCGGGCCGGATGCTCATGCACCCAGGCCAGCTCCATGAGCCGGTCGCCGGATACCGAGCAGAGCACCCCGGCGGCGGCGCCAGCCGCTGACACTGCCTCGGCCACCAGGAGCTGGGGCAGTCCGGCGTCGGGCATGGCCCGCTCGATGACCCGGCGGACCCGGTCGAGCGACCGCGGCGGGCCTGCCGGGGCCTGGGCCAGCGCCGGCACCCGCTTCTGGCCGCCCCGTAACGTCCGGCACGGTATCCCCCGATTCGTGCTGGCACCCTGATGATCATGTCAACCGGCCGGGCCGACCCGGCCAGGCCGCCCCCACGGCCGTCAAACCTCAGACAAAACCCATCGTAATAAGCTCGAATACTATCAGTAATACTAGCCGAGCGGCCAGCCCCGGCGACCGGCGAGGTCGTTCACGCTCAAGTGATCTACTCAGGCGGCCTGACAAGGCGCTGGCGCAGACTAAACAGGACCGCGAACGCGGTACGCGATCGATGCGCTGGTCGCCGACGGCGACATGGCCGCCGCCTAGCCGCCGCCCGGCCGCCCTGCTAGCCGCCCATGATCGCGGCCGGGTCGTGGCCCAGGTCGTGCAGCAGCACGATCGCCGCGTTGCGCCCGGGGGCCCCGGTGATGGATCCGCCGGGGTGGGTGGTCCCGCCGGTCTGGTACAGGCCGGGGATGGGCATCCGGTGCGAGGCCCAGCCCGGCGCCGGGCGCAGCGCCCCGCTGAAGGCCGGGCCGCGGTTGCCGCCGTGGAAGGCGCCGTTGATCATGTGCGGGTTGCCTGCCTCGATGTCGGCCGGGGACTTCACCAGGCCGGCCAGGATCACGTCGTCGGTGAAACCGGGCGCGGCCCGGCGCAGCCGTTCCAGCGTCCGGCGGGCGTGCTCGTCCTTGACCGCCGCCCAGTCCCCCATTCCCGGCGGGAGCTGGTAGACCTGCGGGCTGAGCAGCTTCACCGTGTGCCGGCCCGCCGGAGCGCGGCCCGGGTCCGCCAGGGTGGGCGTGGCCACCAGCACCCAGGGCGGCTCCGCGAGGAACCGGCAGGCCCGCACGTCGGCGCCCATCTGGATAACATCCTCGGGCCAGCCCGCGAGCCCGGCGGAAACAGCGGTCCGCGGCCCGTCCGGAGTCTGGAATTCCGGCGGCGCGGTCGTCGCGTAGTACGCCGCGAAACCGGGCACGCCGACGTCGTAGGTGTCCACGCCGTAGTGGAACTCCTCGGGCCAGGCGTCCGCGGGGGCCATGTCGCGCAGGTGCTTGACGTGGATGGTGGAGACCACCGCGGTGCCGGCCCGGTACTGGGTGCCGTCCTCGGTCTGCACGCCGGCGCACCGGCCGCCCTCCAGCAGGAGCCGGGTCACCCGCTGGCCGCAGCGCACGGTGCCGCCGTGATCAGCCAGGTAGCCGGTGAGGGCGGCGGTCAGCTGCCCGGACCCGCCGATCGGGATGGACCAGCTGCGCTGCTGGCGCCCGAACGTCTGCGCATAGGGCAGCACGCCGGAGCCGGGCTCATCGGCCAGCTGGAAGACCTGGAAGGCCATCCACAGCAAGAACGCCTGGATGTGCCGGCTCTCGAACTCATGCTGGACCACCTGTACCGCGGACAGCTGCCGCCGCCGGGCCCAGATCCGCCCACGGGGATGCTCGGCGAGCATCTGGTCCAGCGACGGGCCGAACCCCACCGGGGTGAACTGGGCCTGGCTGAACACCTGCTTCACCTGGTCGTACTCGTCGAGCAGGCGGAGGTAGGCGGCCGCGTCCGGCTTGGAGAACCGGGCCACCTCCTCGGCCGTCCGGTCCCGGTCCAGCCACATGGTGAACTGCCGGCCGTCCGGGAACGCGACCTGCTCCACCGGATCTGGCTCGGCGTAGCGCAGGCCGTACCTGGCCGTCAGGCCGAGCTCATCGCGGCTCAGCGCCGGATTGACCCGGATCATCGTGTGCCCGGTCGCGCAGGTGTCGATGCCGAACCCCGGCAGCAGCAGCTCCTCGGTGGCCGCCCCGCCGCCGGGGATCGGCCGCGCGTCCAGGACCAGGCAGCGATAGCCGGCCTTGGCCAGGTAGCACGCGGTCAGCAGGCTGTTGTGCCCCGCCCCCGCCACCACGATGTCCGCATCCTCGGTCATGCCGCCGCCAGGCGGCGCGGGCGGGCTAGGGGCGTCGTCCCCCCGGGCGGCACCGTCATGCCCATCGCCGCCACCTGGCCGGGACCGACGCGTCGACCAGGTAACCCTCATGGCTCAGCGCGGAATGTTTGCTCGTCACGTCCTCCAGTGTCGCTGCCGCCTGGCCCTGACGTCGCATTTCGACCACGACTGGGTCGCCAACGCGGATGACGCCCGGCTGCACCGTCGTCCCGTACACCCCGGCGCGGGCCCGCCGGGCGGTCCCGATCACCCGGAGCAACCGCGCACCGGGCGCTCCGCTGGCCGGATCCACGTTGACGATGACGCACCGCGAGTCCCTGCGGTCTATCCGCACCACCGCGGTCCCGATCCGGACGACGGCGCCGACCCACTCGTCCTCCTCGAACGGAGCGCCCGAACCGAGCGTCACGACGATGTTCGGCCGGAACCGAAGCTCGTTGCGAGGCACGTCGGCCAGCGCGCACAGGGCCGCCACGGTCGAGTCGCTGATCAGCGAGACCGGCATGGCATCGAACGCGCCCCGGTCGAGCCGCATGACCCTGACCCCCGGGCCGAGCTCCGCGGCCAGCCGGGGATCGGTCACGTCGTAGCGGTCGCCGGCCGGCGTCCGGACCAGGACTCGCGATCTGTCGGCCCGGGCGGGGTCGCTGAGCAGCGCAACGTAGCTGGACATCTGCGGGAACTCGCGGATCGTATGCCAGGGGAATCCGCTGGCCTGGGAGTCCGGGCGCACGAACGCCCACCGGCGATCCCCGGCCAGGCCCGCCCAGGAAACATCCGCCTGCGCGAGATGCTCCCCGGCCATCGACTTCACCGGGAAACGCCATAGCCCGCTCACGATGCCCGCCTGCGCGTGACCCCGGCCGGTCAGAGGGATGTCCACAGTTCGCCTCCTCGGAGGCGCCCTTGGCGGAGACGGCGCTCGAGCGTGGCGGGCAAGGCCCGTCGCAGCGCCTCTCGAGCGGCTCATCAAGAATAAGCATCGTTTCCGGGTCGAGGCCAAGCGGCGGCGAGCGGAAGCGGCGATTTTCGGCGACCTGGCTGGTCTGTATGTGTAGGGCCAGCGCCGCGCCGGCCTCGCACGGCCGTGCTGGGGGTAGCCGATGACAGTCAGCGAGGATTTCACCAGTATCACCGGCCCGTTCCAGGCCGAGCTGCTGGCCCATTGCTACCGGATGCTGGGCTCGGCGCAGGAGGCCGAGGATCTGGTCCAGGAGACCTACCTGCGGGCGTGGCGGTCGTTTGCGGGGTTCGAGGGCCGTTCGTCGGTGCGGACCTGGCTCTACCGGATCGCGACCAACGCCTGCCTGACCGCGATCGAGCGTCGCGGCCGCCGGCCGCTGCCCTCCGGGCTGGGCGCGCCCGCCGAGGATTCGGAGACGCCGCTGGTGGCCGGGCCGGAGGTGGCGTGGCTGCAGCCGTTCCCTGGCGCGCTGCTGGCCGTCGCAGGCGACGACCCGGCCGCCGTGGCCATGTCCCGCGCGGGCATCCGGCTGGCCTTCGTCGCGGCGCTTCAGTACCTGTCCGCGCGGCAGCGCGCGATGCTGATCCTGCGGGACGTGCTGGAGTGGCCGGCCGCACAGGTAGCGGATCTGCTCGGCACGACGACGACGGCCGTGAACAGCGGCCTGCGGCGGGCCCGCGCTCAGCTGGCCGAGGCGCTGCCCGCCGAAGATGAGATGGCCGAGCCCGCCGAGCCGGACCGGCGGGCGCTGCTGGACCGGTTCGCCGCGGCGGTCGAGAACGCCGACGTGCGCGGGCTGGCCGAGCTGCTGCGGGAGGACGTCGCGCTGGAGATGCCTCCGGTGCTGACCTGGTTCACCGGCCGCCAGGCCGTCGTGCGCTTCGTGGCGGCCCACCTGCTGACCGCCCCCGGACAGCTGCGGCTGACCGAGGTCGTGGCGAACGGCCAGCCGGCGTTCGCGATCTACCAGCACGAACGCGACGACGCCTACCTGGCGCACGCCGTGCTGGTGCCCACGGTCACCACGACGGGGATCGCGCGGATCGTCGCCTTCCAGGAGCCGGGCCTGTTCCGCTCGTTCGGCCTGCCACAGGAGCACCTGGCGGTCCCCCGTGGCCCCGCTGAGTAAAGGGCTGGAGCTGCTGGAATCAGCGATCGGTTACGCGCTGGCCGCGGCCACGCTGGGAACTCCGCAGCTTCTGTCCCGCCCCACCCCGTGCGCCGGCTGGGACCTGGAAATGCTGCTGGACCATGTCAGCGACTCGATCGGCGTGCTGCACGAGGCGATCGCCACCGGAATGGCCGGCGCCAGTGCCGCCCCGATGGCTTACTCCATCCGGCCTGACCCGGTCGCCCGGCTGCGCGGCCGAGCCTCCGGGCTGCTGGGCGCCTGCGCCGCCGCCGGGCCCGGAGGGCGCCTGGTCACCATCGGGGACCGCGAGCTGACCGCGAGCATGGTCACCGTCACCGGAGCCATCGAGATCGCTGTCCACGGCTGGGACATCACGGTCGCATGCGCCGGCCTCCGGCCGGTCCCGCCGAACCTGGCCACCGCCCTGCTGGCGATCGCCCCGCTGCTGATCGGCCCGGACGACCGGCCCGGGCTGTTCGGCGAGCCGGTTCGGCTGCCCGGCCCGGCCTGCCCCGGCGACCAGCTCGTCGCCTTCCTCGGCCGCCGGCCGCACCCCCGGCCGCGCCCGGCCGCGCCTGCGCCCGATTTACGGCCAGGGCCTGGTCCGCGGCGATTCCGGGGCACCCGGCGGGTCTATACCAGTAGGCCGCCAGACCGGCGGCGCAACCGGCAAGAGCACAGCAGAACTGGAGTAACAACCATGTCAATCGCTAACAAGGCCGTCCTGGTGACCGGCGGCAACCGCGGCATCGGGCGGGCGCTGGTCGACGAGGCCCTGAGCCGAGGCGCCGCGCAGGTGTACGCCGGCACGCGCCGGCCCCTGGCGCACCCCGACGGGCGCGTCACGCCCCTGCTCCTGGACGTGACCAGCTCAGCTGACATCCAGGCCGCGGCCGATCAGGTCGGATCTCTCGACATCCTGATCAACAACGCGGGCATCGCGCTCTACGACGACCTGAGCGACCGGGCCGCGCTCGACCAGCAGCTCGCCGTCAACCTGTTCGGCAGCTACAGCGTGACCACCGCCTTCCTGCCGGCGCTGATCCGCTCCGGAGGAGCCATCGTCAACAACGTGTCGACGATGGCCCTCGCTCCCCTGCCGCTGACCCCCGCATACTCAGTCTCGAAGGCCGCCGCCTTCTCCATGACGCAATCACTGCGCGCCCTGCTGGCCGGACGGGGCGTCAGCGTTCATGCCGTTCTGACCGGCCCCACCGACACGGATATGACCCGGGGATTCGACATACCCAAGGCGTCGGCGGAGTCGGTCGCGCGCGCCATCTTCGACGGAGTGGAGAACAACGAGGAAGACATCTTCCCCGATCCGATGTCGCAGTCCGTGGCTGAGGGCTGGCGCAGCGGCGTAGACAAGGCCCTCGAGCGCCAGTACGCGGCCATCGCGGCCGAGTTCGCGGCCGTCGCATAGCCAGCGTTCCCGACCTGGATCGCCGCCACGACTAGTACGCCTGGCACCGCGGGAACGGCGCCGGGCTGACCCCGCTCAGACCGCGGGCGAGGCCCGGCGCTATACTAGGAATTAACGCGGGCAAAGAATGTGCCGTGATCGCCTTGCGTACCGGATAACGGCTTACAATTCTGATTCGTTCCCGCTGACCGGCGTGACCTTTCTCTCCTCATTCTTTCCTTCCTTAGTGGCTTTCCTGCCCGCATACTCGTGGTCGTGATAAATCGAGACACGCACATCATCCTGAAAACGCCACGACTGGTCATGCGCCAGTTCACCGAGGATGACGTAGACAACCTGTTCAGCCTGAACAGCGACCCGCAGGTGATGCGGTACCTCACCGGCGGCAGGCCAACACCACGCGAGGAAATCCGGGACCGGATCATCCCCTTCCATCTCAGCGCCTACGACCGGCTCGACCGGCTCGGCACCTGGGCGGCCGAGTCCGCCGCCACCGGGGAGTTCCTGGGCTGGTTCCATTTCCGCCCCGGCCACGGCAGTGACGACCTCACCGATATCGAGCTCGGCTACCGGCTGCGCCGGTCGACCTGGAACAAGGGCTACGCCACCGAGGGGTCGCGCGCCCTGGTCAGCATGGGATTCACCGACCTTGACGTGGAGCGGGTGTTCGCGCTCCCGATGGCGGCCAACACGGCATCGCGGCGCGTCCTGGAGAAATGCGGCCTGACGCTGGTGCGCACCACCCCGTACGAGGGAGCCGACGCCATCGAAGGCTCCGAGCACGGCGAGGCCGAATACACGCTCACCAAGCCCGAATGGGAGTCGCGGGCCGGCCACGCCGGCACCATCCAGCCCCGTTAGTGGCGGGCCGCCGTGATCGTGGTGCCGTCCTGGCCGGCCAGGATGGCGGCCGCGTCGGCCAGCGCGCTGACCGCGGCCGGGTGCCCAGTGGCCTCGGCGAACTGCGCGCAGGCTGCGATCTTGGGGCCCATGGAGCCGGCCGGGAAGCTCAGCGCGTCCAGGGCGGCTGAGGTCAGGGCCTTGTCCACCACGGCCTCGATCCCGGCCAGGCTGCCGTCGGGCCGTCGCGGCGATGGCGTCGCAGTGCCGGTACGGCTTGATGGCAGACCTGGTAATGGCTTCGGGAATCGCGTGATCCCGGCCGTCCATGATGAGCAAGAGCAGACCACGGCTGTTATTGCGCGTGCTGAACCTTGGCCGGGGGCGCCTTTAGCGTTTGGCCCCGGCGGCCGCGGGTAGCCAACCTGTCCCGCCGCGCGACTGCGGTGCGCGACAACATAAGCCGACTTTGACACCAGGATCCGGCAGCTGGGCTCGGCCTCGCCGTGCTGGCGGCCAGCCGGGGCAGGGGTGAGACGTGGAAGGTGAGAGCGAGGCGCCTCAGCGCCCGGGCGGTCCCGCGTCGGCCGCCCGCGGCCTGCGGCACCAGGCTCTTATCTGGCGGGACGGAGCTGACTGGGCGGCCGTCGCGGCCGCGTTCATTCAGGATGGCGTCAGGCGCGGCGAGCTGGCGCTGGCCGGAGTGCCCGTGTCGGCGGGCGCGATGGTAGGCAAGATGCTGGACGGCGGGTCGTTCGATTTCTTCGACATGACCGAGCTCGGCCGCAATCCGGCCCGGATCATCGCGGCCATGCTCGATTTCGCCAGAGTCCATGCGGGCACGCCGCTGCGGTACGTTTGCCAGCCATTCTGGGCTGGCCTGCCCGACGCGGAGAACAGCGAGGCGGCCCGGCACGAAGCGCTGGTGAACCTGGCCCTGGCCGATGTCAGCGCCACGGTCTTGTGCGTGTATGACGCCCGAGAGCTCGACACCGCGGCGCTGTCCTGCGCCGAGGAAACCCATCCTGTCGTCATCACCGAAGGCCGCTCCCGAGCCAGCCAGCGTTATGCGGGACCCGGGATCGTCCCCGCGCGGTGTGATCGTCCGCTGCCCCCGCCCCCGCCCAGCGCCCTGAGCCTGCGGTTCCGCAATGACCTCCGCGCTGTACGCCAGCACGTGACCAGCGCGGCGCGCCAGGCCGGGCTGTCGGGCGGACGGGCGGCCGACCTGGCGCTGGCCGCCAGTGAGGTCGCCGCCAATACTCTGCGGCATGCTGGCGGCGGCGGGATGCTGCACCTGTGGCCGACCGCAGATGAGGTCATCTGCCAGATCATGGACTCCGGACGGATCGATGACCCGCTGGCCTGCCGCCGGCGGCCGGCCGAAGACGGCTCCGGGCACGGCCTGTGGGTGGTCAATCAGGTCTGCGACCTCGTCCAGCTGAGGTCGGGCCGAGGCGGGACTATGGTTCGCATGCACATGCGCCGGCCGGAACCGCCGGCCCTGACCGGGCTGAGCCCGCTGGCCTGAGCGCGCTGGACTGAGCCACCGGGGCCGGGACACAATGGTTGCGACGAGGTGTCGACCCGGGTACATGGCCGGGCTGGCCGCACGCGGCCTTCGGCACCGGCGCCAGGTCCGCGGACCGGTCAGTGAGGGAGGTGCCCGGTGGATGATCACCTTCGCACAGTCCGGCCGCTTGTTGTCCCGGAGATCATCGCGCTGCCGCCCGAGATCGACATCACCAATGCCGACCGTGTCGGCGCCGAGCTGCGCGCCGCGTTCCGGCCCGGCGTCGCCGTCGTGATCGCCGACATGACGCCGACCACCTTCTGCGACTCCGCAGCCGCCCGCAACCTGCTGCTGGCCCACGACAAGGCCAGCGAGAGCCACGCCGAGCTGCGGCTGGCCATCCCGTCAGCCGCCGTCCTCCGGACGCTCAGAATACTGGGGCTAGATCGGATCCTGCGGATCTACCCCAGCCTGGAAGCTGCCCTGACGAGCGGGCTCCCCAGCACGTAGGCTGCTACGATCTCGTCTGCTCGCGAGGCTGGCCTTATACCCGGCCCACCTCCCGAAAGCATCGCCTTCTGGCATCACCGCCGCTCAGCGCGGATGTAGCCTGAGCGCGTTAGCTTCCCATTAGCGAGCAGACAGGCACCGGGACGAATGATGGACACCGCTGGTCAGCATCGCAAGATGGCCGAGTTCCTGCGTGATAACCAGGAGAAGCTGCTGCCGCGGTGGGCCGAGCTGGCCAGTACCAGCGGCGGTTACACCTCTGCTGACGCGCTGCGCAGCGAGCTCGCCGACATTTACGGGCTCCTCGTCAGGGCCGTGTCCGGGGCGGACGACTCGGCCGCAGGCGAGCTGAATGCCGCTCTCGCCGAGCTCTCCCGGTCGCGGGCGCGGACGGCGCCACCCCCGGAGAAACAGCGCTGCAGCGTCTTCACGCTCAAGGATGCGGTGTACGAGCTCGCCGGCGGACGCGCCGGACATGCTGCCCGTGTTCCTGACCTTCTCCCGCCTGATCGATAATCTCGGCCTGCACACCTTCGAGATCTACGCGGCGGCCAGGGAGCAGATCATCGCCGACCAGGCCGAGTCGATGCTGGAGCTGTCCACCCCGGTGGTGCGGCTGTGGGACGGCATCATCGCGGTGCCGCTGGTCGGCACGCTCGATTCGGCGCGGACCCAGCTGGTCATGGAGAAGATGCTGGACGCGCTGGTCGCCAGCGGCGCCGATCACGCCGTCATCGACATCACCGGCGTGCCGACCGTGGACACCGAGGTCGCCCAGCACCTGCTCAAGACCGTCCATGGCGGCCCGCCTGCTCGGGGCCGAGTGCACCATCTCCGGCATCCGGCCGCAGATCGCGCACACCATCGTCTCGCTCGGCATCGAGTTCGGCGACATCGCGACCAAGGCGACCCTGGCCGACGCGCTGGCGCTACGCGCTGAAGCGCAGCCGGGCTGAAGGTCGGGCCGGCCTGATGGAGCGCGTGCCGATCCTCAAGATCGGGCAGATCCTGCTACGTCTCCATCCAGATCGACCTGCAAGATGACAGCGTCCTCCAGCTGCAGGAGGACCTGGCCGACGAGCTGGCGGCCACCGAGCGCCACGCGGCGTGATCATCGACATCACGGCGGTGGAGATCGTCGACTCCTTCATCGGCCGGATGCTCACGATGATCGGTTCCATGTCCCGGCTGTTCGACGCCGAGACGGTGCTGGTCGGGATGCGGCCGGCGGTGGCGATCACGCTCACCGAGCTGGGCCTGACCCTCGGCGGCGTGCGCACGGCGCTGAATGCCGAGAAGGGCATGCGCTTGCTTGAGCAGCCTGTGATGGATGAGCTGCCGATCAAGACGGGCGACGACGTGGTCCGGGTGCGGCAGCAGGTGCGCACGGTAGCGGCGGCCTGCGGGCTGTCCCTGGTGGACCAGACCAAGCTGGTGACCGCGGCGAGCGAGCTGGCCAGGAACGCGCTCGTCCACGGCGGCGGCGGCATCGCGCAGGTCGAGGTGATCACCTCAGCCAGCGGCCGGCCCGGCGTCCGCGTCACCTTCGCCGACACCGGGCCCGGCATCGCCGACCTGGAGCAGGCCCTGACCGATGGCTGGACTACCGGCGGCGGCCTGGGCCTGGGCCTGTCGGGCGCGCGGCGGCTGGTGGACGAGTTCGATCTGACGTCGGAGCCTGGCGCCGGCACCAGCGTGGTGGTCTCGAAATGGAGGCGGTAGGCGGGCTGGCAGACCGCATCCACGGTGCGGGACATGCGCTGGATCCGCGTCGAGGACGTCAGCGCGGTGGGATCGTGCCGGAGCACTGCGGCGGCGCATGGCCGGGAAGCTCGGCTTTCCCGCGGCCCGCGCCGACCAGCTCGCCCTGGCCGTCACCGAGGCGGCCTCCAACCTCCACAAGCATGCGCGTGACGGGATCCCTGCTGCTGCGCATCAGCAACGATGCGGCGGTCCCCGGCATCGAGCTCATCACCATTGACTCCGGACCGGGCCTGCGGGACGTGCGGGCCGCCATGCGGGATGGTCATTCCACGGTCGGCACGCTCGGCATCGGCCTTGGCGCCATCCGCAGGCTGGCCGACTCCTGCGACCTGTACTCGGTCCCCGGGCCACGGTACGGCGCTGGTGGCGCGATTCTGGCCCGCACCCGGCGACGCCGGCGTGCGACTTTGCCGGACTGATCCGGCCGATCGCCAGCGAGACCGAAAGCGGCGACGCCTTCGCCGCGGTCCAGGCCGGCCAGACGCGTGACCGGCGTCCTGTGCGATGGGCTTGGCCATGGGCCCCTCGCCGCCGCAGCGGCCAGCGAGGCGATCGCGGCGATCCTGGAGATCCCGGCCGCGAGCCGGCCGCGCTGCTCACGCGCGTGCACGCGCGGCTCAGCCGCACTCGCGGCGCCGCCATCGGCATTGTCCAGATCAGCTGACCAGACCGCGCGGTTCGCCGGCCTGGGCAACGTCGGCAGCCTGGATCCTGTCCGACGGGGCCCGCACCGGGATGCTCTCGGTGCCGGGATCGCCGGGCACCAGGCGCGCACGATCCGCCAGTTCGAGTACCCGGTCCCGGCGGTGCGGCGATCGTCCTGCATTCCGACGGCCTGAGCAGCCGCTGGGACATTCAGGCGCTGCCCGGCCTGGAAAGCAACGACCCGCTGGTCATCGCCGCGGCGCTGCTGGCCGAGGCCGGCATTCACCGCGATGACGCCGGTATCCTGGTGCTCAAGCCATGACCAGCGACCTCGCCCGCATCGAGGTCGCCGATCTGGCCGGCGTCTTTGCCGCCCGTCAGCTCGGCCGCGAGCATCGCCGCTCAGCTCGCCCTGGAACGCCAGGATCAGGTCCGGGTGGCCACCGCGCTCAGCGAGGTCAGCCGCGAGCGCGGTGATGGCCGGGCCAGCGTCGCCGTCGATCGTCGTTCGCCGGCCGCCAGGCCGACCTGGTCGATCTCGGTCAGCCTGAGCGGTGAGCCGCTCCGCCGAGGGGATCGATGCGCGCGACCCGGCTGATGGACCAGGTCGAGCGTGACCGGACCTGTGGTCGTGATGGCCAAGCGGCGTCCGGCCGGCGTGCGGCCGAACCGCAGAGCCATCGCCGAGCAGCTGGCCGCGGTGTCGCCGACCTCCGCTATGGATGAGCTGCGCCGCCAGAACCAGGATCTCGTCGCCGCGCTCGAGGACCTGCAGCCGGCAGAAAGACCAGCTTCAGCTGCTCAACGCCGAGCTGGAAGAGACCAACGCCGGCGTGATGGCGCTGTACAGCCAGCTCTCGGACGAGCTGGAGCAGACCAACCGCGGAGTCGTTGCCCTCTACGCCGAGCTGGATGAGAAGTCTGAGCGGCTCCGTGTCGCGTCGGAGTCCAAGGACCGGTTCTGGGCCAATGTCAGCCACGAGCTGCGCACGCCGCTGAACTCCATCATCGGCCTGGCCAGGCTGCTAGCCGAGCCCGACCGCCGAGACCGCTTTGCAGTCCGAGCAGCTCTATCAGGTCCAGCTGATCAGGAATTCTGGCGGCACGCTGCTCGCCCTGGTCAACGACCTGCTCGACGTCGCCAAGGCCGAATCGGGCCGGCTGCGGATCGATCCGGCCGAGGTAGATTTGCCGACGCTGCTGGCGCGGATGCGCAGCCTGGTCCGGCCGATGGCCGACACGAGCCAGGTGAGCCTGATCGTGGACAGCGAGAACGCGCCGCCGACCGTCCTGACTGACGAGCTCGCCCTGACCGGCATACTCCGCAACCTCCTGTCCAACGCCATCAAGTACACCAGTACGGGCGAGGTCCGGCTGACCGTGAGCGCGCTCGACTCGAGCGTGCTAGATCACCGTCGCCGACACCGGCATGGGCATCCCCGCGGAGCATCTGGGGCGCGTTTTCGAGGAGTTCTACCAGGTGCCGGGCGTCCGCCGGGCGGAACCGGGCTCGGGCTGCCCTATGCGCGGCGGCTGGCCGAGATCCTCGGCGGCGAGCTCACGCTCACCAGCGAGCCCGGCATCGGCACCACCGCCGTGCTGCGGCTGCCCCACGGGCCCGCGACAGTCGGCACGGTGCTCGTGGCTGATGACGACGCCGGCTACCGGCAGGTCCTGGCGGCCTGCTCAGCGGAATCGCGAGCCGCGTGATCGAGACCGAGAATGGCGCGGAGGCGCTGGAGGCTCTGTCGCGCAATCAGGTGGACCTGGTCCTTGCCGACCTCAGGATGCCGGGCATCGACGGCCAGGCCCTGCTCGAGCACCTGCCGGCCTCGCTGCCGGCGATCATCATCACCGGCCTCGATGTCGAGCAGCCGCGGCGCGCCTCGGCGCTGCTGCGCAAGGATGAGCTCACCAGAGAGCGCCTGGCTTTCACCATTCGCAGCGTCAGCCGAGGGATACGCGCCATGACTGACGCACCCTCCCGCCAGCTGCTTCTGGTCGATGACGACGAGGCCAAGCGCTACGTGCTCGCGACCTGGCTGCGGCGCGCCGGGCACACGGTTGTCGAGGCAGCGACGGGCCGCGAGGCCCTCGAGCTGGTCGCCGGGGCGGAGCTCGTGGTGCTCGACGTCAACCTGCCTGACATCAGCGGCATCGAGGTATGCCGGCAGATCAAGAACGATGCGCAGACCGCGGCGATCCCGGTGATCCAGGTGTCAGCCACGGCCATTACCGTCGCTGACCGTGCCCGTGGCCTGACCGAAGGCGCCGACGCGTACCTGATCGAGCCGACGGAGCCCACGGAGCTGCTCGCCACCGTCACCGCGGCGCTGCGCTATCACCGGGCGCGCCAGCGAGCCGAGCTGACCGCCTCGCTGCTCACCGCGCTCACCAGCGTGACGCTGGAGGTCAACCGCGGCGCGGACGTTCGACGGCCTCGCTCGCGCAGCGAGCGGCCGGAGCGGCGCGCATCTTCGACACCGCGGTCGTGCTGATCCTCGTCCAGCCCGACGGTCAGCTGCGCCGGACGTCGGCCGTCCCCGGCCAGCTCGTGCCGGCGCAGCGAGGCGGCCCCGCGGACATCGCCGATCACATCACCGAACGGATGCTCGGCGCTGCCGATACCACCGCAATCGCCAGGCTGACGCAGCAGGAGTGGCTGCAGCTGATACCCAACAGCACACTTCGGGCCGACGTCTGCATGGCAGTCGCCAGGAGCAGGCCAGACCTGCCGCCGGTCGTACTGGTCGTCGCGCAGGACGGCGTGCCCGGTGCGGAGGAAATGCAGATCCAGCGCCAGCTCGCGCTGTCTATCGCGCTTAGCGGTCGAGGCCCTGCGCTCCTATGCCGAGGAACATCTCATCGCCATGACGCTGCAGCGCAGCTTCCTGCCGTCGGCGCTGCCTGCGATTCCGGGCTTGTCGATGTCCGTGCGATACATTCCGGCTAGCGATCAGGCTGAGATCGGCGGAGACTTCTACGAGGCGGTGACCTGGCAGGACAAGGCTCCTGATCGCGATCGGCGACGTGCAGGGGCACTCCCTGCACGCGGCCACCGTCATGGGCGAGATCCGGCACGCTCTGCGCGCGTTCGCTATCGAAGGCCACCCGCCGCTGGCCATCACCGGCCTGGTCAACGACGTCTTGCAGCAGGCTACCACCCGAATGTCATCGCCACCCTCTGCATGGCGGTGCTCGACCCGGTGACCGGCGAGCTGAGCTCTTAACTGCGGCATATCCCGCCGCTGATAGTCCATGGAGAGGACGCCACGTACTTCGGGCAGGGCGGCCTCATGCTCGGCCTGCCCGTGCATGACGCCCACGTGGAGCGGGCGGTCCTGCCGCCCGGCGCGACGGCCTTGCTCGCCGTGCGCCGCGTGTAGCTAGCGATCTCGGTGTTCCGCGATCTCGCTCATCATTTCCCTGGTCAGCCGGACCAGGTGGTGCGCGGCGCTGCGGGCTTCGCTGTGCTCGGGCAATTGTGCCGCTTCCTGTTCAAGGCGGTGCTGGCAGGCGGACTCGGCAGTCAGGTCCGCGTGCGGCCGGGAAGCTCGCAGGTCGGCGAGCTGACGGACGGGGCGGGCGAGGTCCCGCAGCATCGTGGCGTAGTCCTGGCCGAATGACGCCTGGTCCTGGCCGGGCTGGTCGGTGGCCGTGATATCCGGCAGGGACCGGGCGACCGCGCGGACCCGTGCGGTGAGCACCTCAAGGGAATCAAGCACCGCGCCGTCAGGCTGCGGTACGGCCTTCTCGGTCTTGGCCCGCGGGTTCCATCGCAGGCTGTCCCGGGCGCGCCGGGTCGCCGCTCGGGCCTGCTCCGCGGCCATGGTGAGCTGGCGGTCGTGCCGCGGCCACGACCGCAGGCCGGACTTCGGATCGGCGACCGCGCGGCTGAGATCCTCCAGGGCCCGGGCGATGTCCTCGCCCCACTGCCGGATGGCGTGCTCGGCCGGGCGAAGCTGGAGCGGAGGGAGCACCAGGACGTTCACCACCAGCCCGGTCACCAGGCCGATGCCGACATCGACCATCCGGTGAGCGACATAGTGAAACGGCTGATCGCCACCGAGCAGCAGCGCGAACAACGCGGTGAAGGTCACCTGCGGGCTTTGATCCCCCAGCCGGCGCCATCCGCTGATCAGCACTCCGGCGATGACGACGACCGCGATCCCGGCTATCCCCGGTCCCAGCAGCATTCCCACCGGAATCGCCAGGGCCGCGCCGAGCAAGAACCCGGCCACGTAACGGGCTCCCTCGCGCAGGGAACGGGCCACGGTCGGGTACACGCCCAGAAGCGCCGCGAGCGGCGCGAAGTACGGGTCGGGCTGACCTACCGCGTATCTGGCCAGCGCCCACGCCCCCACGGCGGCGATCGCGCCCTTGACCGCGAGCCGGACCTGGTCCTGCCAGTACCGGACCGGCCCCGACGAGGCGGGCCGCAGCGGCACGGCCAGCGGCGAGGACCACGCCCGCTCCAGGCGCTTCCGCGTGCGCCCGGCGACGCCGCCTTCTAGCACGTTCGGGTTGACGTCACTCAGGCGCTCAGGCCCTGGACGCAGGCGGGGAAACGCGGGCCGCGATCGCCTCGGGAAGCCGGTCGAACATCGCGCAGACGCTGTCCATGCCCGTCACGGCCAGCACCTTCCGCACCGAGGGACTGCCGACCACCAGGCGAAGCTCGCCGCCCGCCGCCTGCGCCCGGCCCACCGCGGCGGCCAGCGCGCTGAGCCCGCTGGAGTCGCAGAACTCCGTGGACGTCATGTCCACCACCAAGGTGGCATGCTCACGGGCGGCCGCCGCCAGCGCGGCGCCGAATTGCTCGGCATTGCCGACGTCCACCTCCGACGGCGGGGTCACGACCGGCAGCCCGCCCAGCGACCACACCCGGAATTCCTGCTCAGGAACGCACTCCGTTGTCATCTCACCGCTCCCGCCCGACTCAGCCGCGTGCACACCGTCTACCGCGACGCCGCCTCCTAGTTGCCCGTGCGGGCTCAGGCAAACATCGCCGGTCAGCATCGGGTGCCACAGCGGGGGGATGCGGCGGGTGGCACGCAGGCGATGCGGCCGATGGTCGAGATGTTTGAACTCTGAGCGGGGGGCACGACCGGGTGCGGCCGGCGTACTTCAGCCCGGCAGGGAGGGCAGGACATGATCACTAGCATCCGCAGCGAGCCCCGGGCCGCGATCACCGAGACCGAGCCCGGCGACAGCGACCTCGTACGGATCGTGCAGTCACGGCCGAAAGGCGACCCAGGGCGGGAGAGGGCGTGCGAGGCGCTCATCGCCCGTTACCAGAACCTGGTTCGTGCCAGCGCCCAGCGTTACCGCGAGAGCCCTGAGCCCGCGGAAGAGCTGATGCAGGTGGGATACGTTGGCCTGCTGAAGGCCATCAACAACTTTGACCCAGTGGTAGGCGACAATCTCGCGGCCTACGCCCAGCCGTGCGTCAGCGGGGAGATCAAGCGCTACTTCCGGGACAAGCGCTGGCAGGTCCGGGTCCGCCGCCCGGTGCAGGAACTGCGGCTGGAGATCCGCAAGGCCACCGCCGACCTGATCCAGCAGCTCGGCCGCATCCCCACCGATGCTGACCTGGCCAGCCACCTGAACATCAGCGAAGACCGGGTTCGCGAAGCCCAGCAAGCTGCCCTGGCCTTCCAGGCCTCGTCGCTGGACGCGCCGCTGCCCGATAGCCGCGGCGAGACCCGCAACATGAGCGAGATTCTTGGCGCGGAAGACCCGGACCTAGAGCACACCGTGGACATGGCAGCGGTGTGGACGCACTGGGGCGAGCTCCCGGAACGCGAGCAGGAACTGCTGATGCTGCGGTTCTACGGCAACATGACCCAGGACCAGATCGGCCAGCGCCTGGGCATCTCCCAGATGCACGTCTCCCGGCTGCTCGCCCGCGCGCTGACCTACCTGCGCGAGCGCATCACCGATCCCCGGCCCGTCGCCGCCAGCGCCGGACCAGCCCCCGCCTGACCCTCCGGCGGGCGCGCAGTGCCGGGGCCAGCTTCGGGGCGCGGATCACGACTGGGGCGCTGGATGATCGCTCCCGGCGTGCGCGGTCTCCCTGTCACCGGCGGCCGGCCAGACGGCAGTCGCGTGATCGGCGCCTTTAAGACCGAAGATCACCGCGCCGGTGCCGCTGGTCAGCGCAGCGATGCCCCAGGCGATCGCCGGGACGGGCGATCCTGATTCTGGGATGCCCGTGGTCAGCGCGGCGACAAGCAGCAGAACGGCAACGCCCAGGGCGGTTCCCAGCTGCGCGGCGGTGTTGATGATTCCGGAGGCAGTGCCTCGCTCAGCGACCGGGACGCTGGTGCCGAGCCTGGTCGCCGCGACCGAGGACAGGCCGATACCCGCTCCGCCGGCCGCGACGCACAGGGGCAGCGCCCACATGCGGCTGGCCGCGGCGATGAGTACGGCGTCCGACACAGCGATGAGCGCCAGGCCGGCGGCGACGAGATATTCCGCAGGCCAGCGCGCCAGCGCGGGAGCGGCCGATGCCGACCCGACGATGACAGCAACGCTGAACGGCAACAGCATCAAGCCGGCCACGAGCGGGCTGTGCCCTTGGGTGTTCTGCAAGTACAGCGCGGCCAGGGTGATGGCCGAGCTGGTCGTCACCGTGTTCAGCAGCCCGCCGGCCGCACCGCGCCGCAACGGCCGCTCGCGAAGAACCGCCTGAGGCAACAGCGGCGACGCAGAACGCCGGTCGATGGTGATGAACAGGCCGGCCAGGACGACGGCCGCCGCCAGCAGCACAGCACCCAGCGTCGTCCGACCAGGCTGGGGCAGCAGCGTCGTCGCGACAACGAAGACCATCACAGCGGCGGTGAAGGTGCCAGCGCTAGGCACGCTCAGCCGGACAGACCGGTCAACAGCGTGGTCCGGCGGCACGGACCGCCTGATGGCCCCGGCCAGCAGCACAGCCACGGGAAGGTAGCCCCAGAACACTGCCCGCCAGCCGACCAGGTAAGTCACCACGCCGCCGATGACAAAGCCGCTTGCGCCCGCGGCCGCTCCCGACGCGCTCCAGCCCGCGATCGCCCGCTCACGCCCGGGACCATCTGAGGTGATCGTGGTCAGCAGCCGCAACGCCGACGGCACCGACAGTGCCGCGGCCGCACCTTGCAGGCACCTGGCCGCCGTCAGCACTACTGCCGACGTCGCGGTCGCGCCCGTAACAGCAGCCACGGCGAAGATCGCCAGGCCGATGAAGATGATCCGCCTGTGACCAAGCCGGTCTCCCAGCCGTGCGCCAAACATCAGCAGGCCGCCGAAGAACATGGCGTAACCAGCAGAGATCAAGCTCGCCGCACCAGCCGGCGCATGCAGGTCCGCCAGCATCACCGGCAGAGCCGTCACCATGACGGTCACCCCGAGGACGTCGACGAACTGCACCAGGCACAGCGACACCACGCCCAGCCGCACAGGTCGAGCCGGGCTGGCCGATTCACCGACGTCCGCCATACCCGCGCACTACCCCGCAGGCACAGACATAGCCACCCCGTACTCGCCGGGGAAGCTGTTAGCCTGGAATTCCGCTTCGGCCGAGGAAGCCAGCTAGCGTCACGGAGCGGCAGGCGCAGTGAATGAAGAGGTGGTCCCGGCGCGCAGCGAGGTAGCTGGCGGCCCTGACACGCCCCTGGAACTCGGCCGCGGCCGGATGGCTCGGCATCCTGTTGCGCAGCGTCAAGGAGTTCACCGCTGATCGCTGCGCCATGACCGCCGGCAGCCTGGCCTACCACTGGTTCCTGGCCTTGTTCCCGATGCTGATCGCGCTGCTCGGAGCGGCCAGCCTGATCCAGGTCGGCGCCTCGACCGTGCTTCGCCTGGTCCACGGACTGGACCAGGCCCTTCCGCCGGGGGCGGCGACGGTATTCAGCGACGCCGTCCGGTCAGCGGCCAGCCGGTCTTCCGCTCACCAGCGTCGTGGTCATCGGGATCGTCGTCGCGGCCTAGAGCGCATCCTCCGGCATGGCCGCGCTCCAGACCGGGCTGGATGTCGCCTACGACGTGCGCGTCGACCGGAAGTTCCTGGCCCGGCGACTGTGGGCAGTCCCGCTGTTGCTGGCCACCATCCTGCTCGGCGGCATCTCCTCCGCGCTGATCGTCTTCGGCGCCCCGCTCGGCTCAGCCATCGCCAGCCACGCCCCGTTCGCCGGCGCCGCGTTCCTGATCGCCTGGACCGTCCTGCGCTGGCTGCTGACGGTCGTCGCCGTCTCGCTGCTGTTCTCGGTCTACTACTATCTCGGGCCGAACCGCGAATCCCCGCGCTGGCAGTGGGTCAGCCCTGGCGGGGTCGTGGGCACGGTCATCTTCCTGGCCGCCTCGCTCGGCTTCTCCTTTTACGTGGCCAGGTTCGGCCATTACGGCAAGACCTACGGCGCGTTCGCCGGCGTGGTCATTCTCCTGCTCTGGCTCTACCTGGCCGGGATAGCGGTGCTGCTCGGCGGCGAGATCAATGCCGAGGCCGAGCGCCAGGCCGCGGCCGAAGCAGGCCTGGCATCCGTCGACGGCGGGCCGGTGCCCTCCTCCATCGAAGTGGAGTTTCAGCGCCGGCCGCGCCGTCGCCGGGAAACTGGCTTCTAGGTCTGGCGCCTGGCTGCGTCAGAAATAATGCCGGCGACCGCCGACCGCGTGACCAACCGCTCCGAGAAGCGCCAGGATCGCGCCGACGACGACGGCGATAATGCCGAGCGTCCAGATGATGGCGACCTTCGCCAGGAAGCCGATAATAAGCAAGATAACGCCGAGGATAATCAACTGATTCTCCTTCTCCTTTGGCATCGCCACGTTGGTGCGCCTCCAGGTACCCGCAATCGCCCGCTCAAACCTGCCTGGCCCGGCCCGAGGCCCGCCGGCGCCTCGAAGCGCTGGCACGCATGCGAGCGCCCGGAGCTGGAAAGGCAGCAGGTGTGACGTACGTAGACGCCGGTGGCGTGCATACCTGGTACGACGAGCACGGGGCCGGCGACCCGCTGGTGCTGCTGCATGGCGGCTTCTCCGATGCCTCGGAGTTCGGCGCGAACATCCCGGCCCTCGCGGCCCGGTTCCGGGTCTTGACGCCCGAGCGGCGTGGCCACGGTCACACCGCCGATGTCGCCGGGCCGATCACCTACCAGCTCATGGCCGACGACACCGCGGCGTTCCTGGACACGCTCGGGATCGGGCGCGCCCACCTGGTCGGCCACAGCGACGGCGCCAACGTCGCGCTGCTCGTCGCGCTGGCCCGCCCCGACCTGGTCGCCAAGATGGTGCTGATCTCCGGCAACTTCCACCACGACGGCCTGATCACCGGCCTGGACCTGAGCGAGCTGGCCGCCAGTGCCTACCTGACCGACGCCTACGCCCAGGTCTCCCCCGACGGACGAGACCACTTTCCCGTCGTCGCCGCCAAGATCGTCCGCATGGCCTCGACCGAGCCGACGCTCACCACCGCCGATCTCGCCCGGGTGACCGCGCGCACGCTGGTCATGGCGGGCGACGACGACGCCATCGCCCCCGAGCACACCCTCGCTCTCTACCGCGGGATCGCCGATTCGGAACTGGCGGTCATCCCCGGCACCTCCCACGCGCTCATCATCGAGAAGCCCGGCCTGTGCAACGAGGTCATCCTCGACTTCCTCACCCGTGAACCTGTTCCCACCTACATGCCCATCCGGCGCCTGCCATCCCGGCCACCTTCGGGATGAGCCCCAGCGGCGCGATCACCCGTTGCGGGCGATGACAGCCCAGGACGGTCCCTGCCTATCGTCCCTGTGAACCGCCTGCCGCTAGCGCCGAGTAAAGGGGTGGCAATGCCAGCAGCTCACGCCAGTTCAGCGTCCGGGGCGTCCGATCCGGTCGGCCAATTCTTCAGGATGCTGGCCGCGCCAGGGCACCTCACGACGTTTGAGGGCGAGTCCGCGAAGCTGCGCTTTGACGTGGCCGATGGCAAGCGCCTGGACCGGTGGTACCTGGCGGTGGATGACGGCGATGTGACCGTGACGCGGCGAAACAGCCCGGCCGCCGTTGTCGTCCGGATTCAGCGCCCCGACTTCGAGGCAATGGTCACGGGCCGGCGGAACGCTCAGGCTGCGCTGCTGCGCGGCTTGATGACCGTTGAGGGAGATATCGCGGCCCTGATGATGTTCCAGCGCTGCCTGCCCGGTCCGCCGGGCTCGACTGGCCGGGTCGCGCCCATCACTTCCAAGACGGTCATGGCGGAGCGGAGAGCATCATGAGCAGCGGGCTGGTACAGATCCTGGAAGGCAACACCTTCGTGGTCAGCGACGACCGCGGCGACATCGAGGCGTCGCTGACCGACCCGACTGGTCTTTTCTCGTTCGACACGCGCTTCCTCTCCAAGTGGGTGCTGACCATCAACGGCCAGCGCCTCGACGCTCTGTCCACCGACCACCTGCAGTATTTCCGGACCCGCTATTTCCTGGTACCGGGCGGGGGAACGGTCTACGTCGACGCCAAGCTCTCGGTTATCCGCCAGCGGGAAGTGGCCGACGGCTTCCATGAGGAGCTACGGATCCTCAACCACGAGAGTAAGCCGGTCAAGCTCAAGGTCCGCATCGACGCGGCCAGCGACTTCGCCGACCTGTTCGAGGTTAAGGATGCGCTCAAGAAGAAGGGACACTACGACAGTAAGGCCGCGGACAACAAGCTTGTGCTGAGGTATACGCGCGAGACCTATTGCCGGGAAACCTGGATCTCATCGACGTCGCGGGCCCGCATCGACCAGAACGGCCTGCTGTTTGACATAGAAATTCCGGCGCACGGCGAGTGGAAGACGGAGATCGACGTCGTGGCCTCGATCGGGTCTCCCGAGCGGGGCGCTCAGGCTCCCGCGCGGATCCGCGGCGAGCGCCGGGTCCGCCGGGACATGGCCCGAGGGCTGGAGAAGTGGATTCAGCGCGCACCCCGCCTGGAGAGCGACTGGGCGCCGCTCGAGATGATCTACCGGCGATGCCTGACCGACCTCGCCGCCCTTCGCTTCTCCACGCTGACGATGCCCGACCGCGCCTTGCCGGCGGCCGGTCTCCCCTGGTTCATGACGATCTTCGGCCGGGACAGCATCTTCACCAGCCTGCAGGCGCTGCCATTCACCTCGGAGCTGGCGGCGACGACGCTGATGGCGCTGGCCGAGCGGCAAGGTACCCGGACCGATGACTTCCGGGACGAGGATCCCGGCCGGATCCTGCACGAGATGCGCTACGGGGAGATGACGGCGTTCGAGGAGCGGCCGCACTCTCCGTACTACGGCAATGCCGACGCCACTGCGCTGTTCGTCGTGCTGCTCGACGAGTACGAGCGCTGGACGGGCGACACCAAGCTGGTGGAGCACCTGGAGCACGCGGCACGGGCGGCGCTGAACTGGATCGACGAATACGCCGACCTGCAGGGCAACGGCTACGTGTCCTACCAGCGCCGTAACGCCAAGACCGGGCTGGAGAACCAGTGCTGGAAGGACTCGTGGGATTCGATCTCCTACCGCAACGGTGATCTGCCCGGGTTCCCCCGGGCCACCTGCGAGCTGCAGGGATACGCCTACGACGCGAAGATGCGAGGCGCCCGGCTGGCCCGGCTGGTCTGGAAGGATCCCGCGTTCGCCGACCGGCTGGAGAAGGAGGCCGCCGACCTGAAGCGCCGGTTCAACCGGGATTACTGGGTCGAGGACGGCGAGTACTTCGCCGTCGCACTCGACGCTGACGGCCGCCAGGTGGACTCGCTCACCTCCAACAACGGGCACCTGCTCTGGAGCGGAATCGTCGACAAGCCGAAGGCGCGCGCGATCGCGCGGCACCTGCTTGGTCCGCGGCTGTTCTCTGGATGGGGCGTGCGCACGCTCGCCGAGGGTGAGGCTCGGTACAACCCGATCGGCTACCACGTGGGCACGGTGTGGCCGTTCGACAATTCCTTTGCTGCCTGGGGCCTGCGCCGCTACGGCTTCAAGGAGGAAGCCGCCCACGTGGCCGGAGGAATCCTGCAGGCCGCGGAGGTGTTCGAAGGCCGCCTTCCCGAGGCCTTCGGCGGCTACCCGCGCAGCCTGACGAGGTACCCGGTGGAGTATCCGACGGCCTGCAGTCCGCAGGCCTGGTCGACCGGCGCGCCCCTGCTGCTGCTGCGTACCGCGCTTGGCCTCGAGCCGAGCGGGGACAACCTGATCGTCGATCCAGCGCTGCCCAAGTGGATCGGCCACCTCGAGCTCCTTGACCTGCCCGGCCGATGGAAGCGGATCGACGCCTTCGGCCGCGGCCGCGTGGACACCGAGCGGCTGCTGTCACGCTGATCGCGCGCGCGGCGCCAGCCAGCCCCGGCGTCCAGATGGCGGCCAGGACCGGTGTCACTGGCTGACCCGCGTAACGTCTTGCCGTCCACCGCGCTGCCCGGCGCCTGCCGCCGGACAGCGCGATGCGCTGCTGAGCCCACCCGCCGGCCAGGTCATCGATGGCCAGGTCATCGATGGCCAGGGCCAGGATCACCGCCAGGCGATGCCGCACGCCCCGGCGCGCTCTCGCGGGTCGGTCACCGCGTGCACCGGCAGAACCGTGGCCCGGTCACCGTCCAGAGCATCCCCGGCAGCGAGCGGGGTGGCACAGCACAGGGCCAACGGCGATGATGACGCGGCGGGCTCGCCAGCCGAGGAGGCCGCCGGGCGGCGCACGCGCTCAGGCCGGCGCTGCGAGGCGGACTGCCCGCGACGCGGCGGCGCAAGCCAGGTTAGTCGCGGCGAGCACGCAACGCTCGGCCCCGTCCCGGCCCTAAGGACTATGACGCGAGAGGAGATCGCATGGACGTCGACGATCCTGATCCTGGCGCTGGCTTCACCGAAGCCTTCGACTGCTACGCGCCTGACATCCTGCGTTTCGCCCGGCGGCGAACGAGCTCCCGGGACAGCGCATGGGACGTGGTGAGCGATACGTTCACCATCGCGTGGCGGCACTGGGATCGCCGGCCCGCCCCTGACCGGCTGCTTCCCTGGCTGTACGCCATCGCCGGGAATTCGGTCCGGGACCAGCACCGGTCGAGTGAGAGGCGCCGCCGACTGCTGGTCCGGCTGTCCGCAGACCGGCCAGGCGCGGCAGCGGACCACGCCGACGGCGTGGTACTGGGCGATTCGATCAGTACGGCGCTGGCCCGGCTGCCCGCGGCCGACCAGGAAATCCTGCGCCTGATCGCCTGGGAAGGCCAGACCGATGCCTGCGCGCTGGGAATCGCGCTCGGCCTGCGGCCCGGCAGTGTCCGCAGCCGGGTGCACCGCGCCCGCCGGCGACTTCGCGCCCTGCTGGATGAGAGCGATGAGCCGGCACCGAGCCCGGCGAGCGTTCCGCCTGGCCCCGAAACCCGCGAAGGAGCGATGACATGACCTCCCGGAATCCCGACGACGAAGCCATCCAGGACATCCGTGCCCTGCTGTCCGCCGCCGACCCCGCCGCGGAGCGCATGAGTGACGCCGAACGGGACCGGCTGCGCCAGACCCGGACCGCCATCACGACCGCGAGCCGGGAGCAGCGGGACAGGCAAGGGATGAGGAAAAGCAGCCAGCCCTGGCGGCCCGGGCGTCCGCTACGCCGGCGCCGGCTCATCATCACGGCCATCACCGTGCCGGTCCTGCTCGCCGCGACCGCAGCAGGCTGGGCAGCCTCCCTGTCGCCGGCCGCGCTTCGCGTCGCTCCCGACGTCGCGTGCTTCTCGACCGCGTCTGCATCCTCCCCCCATTCCATCTACATGACCGCATCGCGGGGGCAGGCGCCGACGGCGCTATGCGCGAGATTCTGGGCCTCCGGCGCACTGGCCGGCCGTCGGCCCGGCCACTACCCCGTCCCCCGCCTGGCCGCCTGTGCGCTCCGGGCGCACGGCGAGACACAGTTCGGGGGGTCGGGCATGGTAGGGGTCTTCCCCGACACCACCTGCGCCCGGCTGCACCTGGCTCCGGTGCCCGCCGGGTACTCAGCCGCCGCCCGGGCGGTGTCGGCCCTGAAACGAACCGTGGAACGCGACGTAAACGTCCAGCGGTGCCTCAGCCAGGCCACGATCGTGGCCGACGCGAACCGGGCACTGGCCCGGTACCGCATGACCGGCTGGAAGGTGACCTACCCGTTCGGTACCTCGCTGCCGGCCAGATGGAAGGGGTACGCCGTGTGCTGGGGAGCGCAGGTGAACTCCGCGGCCGCCGCCATCCAGGCCTATCCCTCGGTCAAGCAGGCGCCAATGGGCGCAGCCGCGACCATCATCGACCACGCGCTGCAGGTCCCGGCGGCGCGGTGCGTAGCGGGCCGCCCGCCGCAGAACCCTGCCACGGCGTTCGACCAGGTCCGGACCGCGTGGCGCCGAGCCGGCCACCCGAGCTGGACCCTCCACATCACGTTCACCGGCCCGGCCGCCCGGCGCTCAGCCCCGTGCTACCAGCTCGACTCGATCGGAGAATCCCCGATCTCCCACTTCACCCTCCAGCTAGGCACTTACGCCACCGCAGTCCGGCATTAGCCCTACCATCCGCAGTCCGACCATCCGCGGACACTCGGTGACGCCCCCGCCCGGCATGGCGTCATGACATAAGGAAGGCCTCCGAGCCAGGAGCGGAACTGCCGAAAACGCTCCTCAGCTCGGAGGCCTTCGTGATTAATCATGCTTTTTCATGCCTCAATCGGCACAATCTCACTATTAATGGCTATCATGCCTTCTTCTCAGAACGCCGATGACTAATCCGGTCGTGGCGCTTGAACATCGCTTTACACGCACATATAGTTCCCTTTACCTTTACTTTCTCAGGGGGGAATAGCGATGAAGGCACCCGCTGGGCTTTGGCACTGGTCGCCAGCCAATCCGGGCCCGGGGCGCCTGCAAGGTCTGGACGATCTCTGCAGGCGCGCCCGAGCCGCCGGCCTCGACTACATCACCTTCAAGGCCTTAGATGGCGCGGAGCGCCGGTTCCTGACTGACGCACAGCTCGAGCAGGCGAAACGGGCCTGCGAGCGGGCGGGGCTCAAGTTCTCGCTCTGGCAGTACGTCGTCGCCGTCAGGCCCCCGCGCGAGGAGGCGCAGTCATTCGCGAGCCTGATCGACCGGTTCAACCCGGCCTTCGCGTTCATCGATGTGGAGAAGGAGTACGAGTCCAACCCGAATCCGGTCTCGGCCCAGTATGCGGTCGCGTTCCGCGATGCGCTGCCCGCTTTCCCGCGACGATCGCACCGTTCGGCCGCGCCGACCTGCATCCGGGCATTGACTACAAGGCGTGGCACGACCACGGGTTTGGCGTCGCCCCGCAGGCCTACGAGTGCGACTCGACCGACCTGACGCCGGCCAAGTGCGCCCAGAGCTTCTCGCATCTGTGGCCGGTGGACAAGCAGTGGGCGCTGGTCGGCCTCCACAAAGGAGCGCTGGGGAAGCTCTCCGGGGCGCACCTCGGCGCCTCCCTGCGCGGCCTGCCGGTCGCGAACATCTCCGGCTGGTACTCCGCCGACGCCACCGGGGAGCAACTGCGCGGGATCGCGACCCACCCCGGCCCCGTGTCGGCCGACTTCAGTGAGCCCGCGTCCGAGGCGGCGCAGGCCGCGCCTCAGGCCTCGATCAAGACGGTCCAGCAGCAGCTCAACGCCTGCGGCTTCAGGGTGACCGTTGACGGTGAGCTGAGCCCGCAGACACGCGAGGCGCTGCGCTTCTTCCAGATCGGCTGGTGCGGTGAGCGCGGCCTTGCGGGCAGCGACGGCGAGCTGACGCCGGACACGCGCCAGGCGCTCGCCTGGGCCGCCAGCCATGGTGGCTGCCTCGGGCCGAACGCGAAGAACTTCCACTACCAGGAGTTCCGCCTCGATAACACGAGCGATCCCCGGGTCCGGCGCAGCGTCGGCCTCGCCGCGCAGGCCTACCGGGATAAGTTCGGGCCGACCATAATCCTCTCAAGCGCCCGGAGCGTCGAGCACAACCGCGCGGTGGGGGGCGCGCCGGACAGCCGGCATCTGTTCCCCGCGCACTGGGACGCGATAGACCCGAAGCCGCAGGTGCATTCCGTCTCCGAGGTGCGCGGCCTCGGCGTCTGGACCGGCATCGGCCACTTCGCCGCGGCCCCGCAGTCGGTCGACCACGTCGACCTGAGGCCAGGATTCTCGACCTCCAGCCCGTCCGTCTTCCCGGATCACTAGCGGGCCCCGGTCCCGCCGGGCGATGCGCTGGCCAAAACTGCAACGTGTTCTACTATTGCCGTACCATCCACCCGCGTTTGGGGGTTCATCGGCGATGATCAGTGCGCGCGCAGCGTTGCTCTACGGACCCGGCCAGGACTACAAGATCGACACCATCGAGCTCGACGAGCCGGGCCCGGGCGAGGTGCTGGTCGAGATGCGGGCCTGCGGGATGTGCCACTCCGACGAGCACGTGCGGACCGGCGACCTGCCGCTCCCCCACTACCCGGTGATCAACGGTCACGAGGGCGCCGGCGAGGTCTCGCAGGTCGGCGAGGGCGTGACGTCGGTGGCGCCCGGCGACCACGTCGCGATGGCGTTCATCCCCTCCTGCGGCTCGTGCCCGTCGTGCCGGGCGGGCCAGGCGTACCTGTGCGACCTGGGCATGAAGCTCTTCGATACCGGGATCATCACCGACGGGCGCGTGGCGCACCGGATCGGGACCGAGCCGGTCGCACGGTTCTCGCAGCTCGGCGCCTTCGCGGAACGGCAGCTGCTGGCCGAGTCCTCGGTCGTCAAGGTCGATCCGGACCTCCCGTGGCCCGCGGTCGCGCTGGTCTCCTGCGGGGTCGCCACCGGGTTCGGCTCGGCGGTCAACCGCGCGGGAGTCCGTCCCGGCGACACCGTCGCCATCCTCGGCGTCGGCGGCGTCGGCATCAGCGCGGTCCAGGGCGCGCGGGTGGCGGGTGCGCGCCGGATCATCGCGGTCGACCCGGTGGAGTTCAAACGCGAGCAGGCCCTGCGCTTCGGCGCCACCCACGTCTATCCCTCGCTCGACGAGGCCATCGCCGGAGTCGGCGCGCTGACCTGGGGCCAGATGTGCGACTCGGTCATCTGCACCTTCGGGGTGATGCTCGGTGAACTGCTCGAGCCCGCGCTGACGCTGACGGCCAAGGGCGGCACCTGTGTCATCACGTCGGTGGCGCCGATCGCCCAGGCCCAGGCCGACGTCAACCTGTTCATGCTGGCCATGATGAACAAGGAGATCAAGGGCTGCCTCTACGGGTCGCAGAGCCCCCGCAGCCAGATCCCGGCGCTGCTGAACCTCTACCGCGACGGCATCCTGAAGCTGGATGAGATGATCACCGAGACCTACTCCCTCGATCAGGTCAACGAGGGGTACGCGGACATTGAGGCCGGCCGCATCCTGCGCGGAGTCATCACCTTCTGACCCAGCGAGGATTTCCCCTTACCCACGGCCCCGGCAAGTTCGTGTTACGGCGTCTAATGTTCTTGGTGTCTGATCAGGCGTATCCGTAGAGGGTGAGGATGCGCTGGTCGTCGCGGGTGTAGTAGCGGCAGGTGGGCGATGTTGGCGAAGCCTGCCTTGCGGAATGCGCCGGTGGCGAGGTTGCGCAGGGCTGCGAGGTTGGCGGGCATGCTGCCGGTCCGGGCTTTCTGGGCGTCCTCGCGGAAGGTGACGTCGCGGATGTTCTCCAGGGGCGGAGCCCGGCCAGCTGAGCTTGATCTCCGCGTTTCCGCAGGTCAGCAGCTGGTGGTGATGAAGTTACCGGGTGCAACAGGTGTGGTGCAACGACCGTGCGGCGTGTTGTGTCAGCGTGTTGCCGCGGCCTGGTTGAGCCGGGTCATCAGCTCGCGGTTGGCGGCGCGGGCGGCTGAGAGTTCGTCGTCGCGTTCTTCGAGTTGCAGCCGCAGGTCGGCGGCTTGCTGCTCATGGTGGGTGATTTTCTGGTGGAGCGCGTCGATGTCGGCGGGGGCACCGAGACCGGATTCTCGCCACGTCTGCTGGCCGAGCTCATCGGACAGCCGTTGTTCGAGCTGGCGGATACGGGCGGCGAGGCGGATGGCGCGTTCGTGGGCGGCAAGCAGGTCGGCCTGCAGGGATGCCCGGCTCACGGCGGGTCCTGCGGTGCCGCCGGCGGGGGGTGGGGCTGCTTCGGCAGCGTGGATTTTCTCGAGCAGGTCGCGGTGCCGGTAGAGGAAGGTGCGGTCGACGCCGGCGGCACGGGCGATGCCGGAGGCGCTGATCTCGGTCCCGCTGGCGGCCGCGCGGTCGAGGGCGGTCAGCACTCGCTGCCGGCGCCGGGCGGAGTCGGCCTGGCGGCCTTTGCGCATCGTCTCGGTGCGCGCGCCGGTGCCGGTGCCTGCTGCTGGCTTGCGGCTGGTCATGAGGCCTGGCCTTTCGCTTGCTCGGGGAAGGCCCGGGCGGCGGGGCGCAGGCGGGGCATGCCGATGCTGACCGCGCGGTGCTTGCGGACGACGGCGACGGCTTCGTCGATGCGGGCCCGGTCAGCGGGGGTGAGGCCGGCGATGTCGCCTTTGATGCGGCTGATGAGCTGCCGGATGACGGTGATCTCCTGGCCGGCGGGGGCTGCCTGGTCGCGTGCCCAGGCGTCGATGCCGCTTGCGGCGGCGAGCCGTTCGCGGGCGCGGAGCAGGTCGTCGAGGTAGGCGGTCAGGTCGGGGAGGTAGGACACGTCGGTGCGGAAGTGGTCGCAGCCGGCGCAGCGGAACCGGACCGGGCAGTCGTTCCCGCCGGCGGCGACGTTGGACGGCTCGGTGCAGGTTCCGTAGGGGACGGCGACGGAGCCGACCGCGTAGCGGGCGTGCTCGTCGTCCAGTAGATGCGCGGGCGTCACGCCAGATCCGGTTGCCGTGCCGGTCGAACTGCATGGCCGTGACCTTGTCGACGGCGCCGCGGCGGCGGTCTTCGCCGACCCGGTAATAGCCGCGGGTGACGTTGAGGTTGCGATGGTCGAGCAATTCGGCCAGCACGTCGATGGGGACGCCCGCGTCGGCGTGCCTCTGGGCGTAGGTGTGCCGGTAGGAGTACGGGACAGCGCGGTCCTTGCCGAATTCGCCGCCGCCCTCTAGCAGCAGCGGCGGGAGCGAGGTGAGCCAGTCGCGGTGCGCCGTGGACAGGGCCGAGACGGTCAGCGGGCGGCGGCCGTCCCGGTTGGCCCAGCCGGTGGGCAGCAGCTTCAGCTCACTGGCCGGGGTATCGGGGAACCGGTCGCGGACGCGCTGCTGCTGGGCGCGGATCAGCTGCGCGGTGGCGGCGGGGATGGGCAGCCGCCGGCCGAGCCGGTGGGCCTTGTGGTTGTCGTAGACCAGGACGGGCGCACCGCCGGGGTCGCTGGCCAGGCAGTCCAGCGGCAGTGAGACGACATCGTCGGGGCGGCGGCCGGTGTCGATGAGGATCTCGATCGCGGTGCGGATGTGAGGTGAGGCGATGCTGTCGAGCTGGCTGCAGACCTGCCGCAAGATCTCCGGCGGCAGGTCCCGGCCGGGTTCGCCGTGCTCAGGTTCGTCAGGCATGTCGTCGCGGTGCAGGGCGAACTGGTCGCTGAGCCCGGCGGCCGGGCCGCCGTTCCTGGTCGCGCCGAGCTGCCGTGCAGTGGCCAGCAGCCTGCGGACCTCGCGGCAGCCCAGCACCCGGGTCAGCTCGCTGATCTCCCCGGCGGCATGCAGGTAGCCGAGGCGGTTGAGGAACACCTCGATGTCCTGGCGTCCCAGCGCGGCCGGGTCATCTCCGTGATCGGCCCGCTGCCGCAGGCTGGCTGACAGCAGGGCCAGGCTCGCGAGGTAGTGGCGGGTCTTGTCCCCGCCGCTGCGCCCGCGGCGGCGGGGCAGGTCGGCCAGCGCCCAGATCCTGGCGGTCTCGCGCAGCCACGGCTGGGTGATCGCGGTGAACGACAGGTTGCCGCGGTGCCCGAACAGCGACATGTCCCAGATGTCCTTGGCGATCTCGGTGCCCGGATCGGAGATACCGCGGCGGGCGTGCGTGATCAGCGTGTGCACGACGCTGGCGTAGCCCTGGCCGCGGGCGGCCGGGATGTCAAGTTCCGCCAGGGACCGGACCTGCTGGGTGCGCGCGTCATTAGCGACTGGCCGCAGGATCGTGCAATAGGTCCTGACGCCTTGCCGGGTGCGCTGCTGCAGCCCGAACAGCATCTCGACGGCGACTGCCGGGGCCAGCCCGGCAAGGCTGACCTGCCCGGCGCGCGGGACCGGCGGCTCGGTCACCCGCCAGGCCGCCTCGTCAGGGTGCTGGCCAGCGCGGCGCAAGACACGCAGCCGCTGCAGGTGCGCGTCGCAGTAGACGGCATCGTGTCCGGGGACCTGCCGAGGGCACGACGCCACCGGGCAGGTGCCATGCGAGGGCAGCGCGCTAACGTCCGGCCGGGCGGTGAAGTCAGCGATACTGACGCCGAGGCGTTCTCGCTGGCCCAGATGCTCAGGGCACAGCGGCTGACCGGACATCACCCACGGGCGCGGGCAGCCGGAAACCCGGCATGTCCCATCCCCGGTGCCGAGCCAGCGCTTGCCTTGCGGCGGAGGCAGCAGCGCGACGTCCTCCGGGCCCAGCCCGGCTGCGGCGAGCCTGCGCCGGCAGTCCAGGCACACACGCGTCGCTGCGGCGCAGGTGGTCTGGCAGCCCGGGGCGCGGCAGAACGTCCGGCCCAGCAGCGGGTGCTCCGCCGGCAGCGTCAGCACCCAGGTCCGCGGCTCCCACCCGGCCTCGGCCAGGAACGCCGCGTCGATCCGGCTGGCCAGCACCGCTGACCGCCCGTCCAGCAGCACCCGGCCCGCGAACAGGCTCCCCTTCGGCGAGCAGTTCTCCCGGCCGCGGAGCCGGGACCGCGCTCATCCTCGCCGCCGCGGTCATGCCTTTGCTCCCGCCAGGTCACGCGGGCTGGGCACCGCATCGACCGCGGCCCTCAGCCGCGCCGGGTCCGGGTGAGCGTAGACCTGCGTCGAGGAAATGCTCGCGTGACCGAGCAGATCCTGTGCCTCCTCCAGGGTCCCGCCCGCGTCCAGGACGTTCGAGGCAAACGCATGCCTCAGCTGGTGCGGCCGGGGCGGCGGATCGATGCCCGCCCGCCGGGCCGCGGCACCGACCAGCTCGTTGACCGCGTCCAGCCGCATCGGCGCGCCGACCGTGCCGCGGAACAAGTTCACGAACACGAAGTCCCCCGAAGCCGCAGCCGGGACGGCCATCCGCTCGAACTCGTAAGTGTCGAACGCCTGCACCGTCAGGAAATCCAGCGGCACGGCCCGCTGACGGCGGGACTTGGCGATCGCCCCGTTCGGGTTGCCCTCCCGGCGGACCACGTGCAGGTGCGGGCGGACGATCCCGCATCCCAGCTCGCCGGGAATCAGCCAGCAGGTGGACATCGCTGCGGCGCAGCCCGAGCACCTCGCCGCGGCGCAGCCCCGCCCGGACCATCAGCAGCACGATCAGCCGGTCGCGCGCCGAACCGCACGCGCCGAGCACGGCGACCACATCACTGTCACCGGCCCGGTCCACCCGCGACACCGGTTCGTGCAGCCGGTGCCGGGCACGCATCCGCCACCCCGTCCCGCCATCCTCCCCGCGAGCCGCCGCCGGAAGGTCCCGGTCATCGGCGACCTCATACAGAACCTGGACCAGGTGCCCGGGAGCCCCGCCTTCCGCGACCGCATGCACGACCATGCCCGCGGACCGCGGCCAGCACCGCGTTGATCCGCCGTGCCGAACGCACCGCAGGCGTCCCCGGCCCGGCCAGCACCGCCGCCCCGGCCGGAGCGTCCACGCCCGACACCGCCCGGCCCGCGTGCGCCAGCCAGGTCATGAACAAGCCGAGCTGCCCCGCACCCGCCTCCCAGCCGCGGCCCGACCGGGCGCACCACCGCAGGAACAGCGCGATACCTCCCGCATACGCCCTCGTCGTCGACTCCGCGCCGTCCCGGCCGAACCGCACCTGCCGCAAGAACGAATCCGCGACCGGCACGACAGCCAGATCCTCATCCAGCACCGTCCAGTACCGCACCCCGGACGGCAGCCTCACCATGAACGCTCGCACCCCGTGATCCCCCGATCTCGTGCTTCCCGTGTGAACATCTACCAGCCACGAGCACCACACCCGAGGAGATCAGCAGCTAAACGACACCCGTGTCGCGCCGGCGCAACAGGATGCAACGGCCAGACCCGTCCCTGGAGAACGGA
>CAWGHW010000002.1:0-117180 GCA_963822485.1 uncultured Actinomycetota bacterium | reverse complement strand
GGGTCAGGGCGCCCCAGCGACGTGGCTGTAGCAGCCACGTCGTAGCAGCGACGTGAGCGCAGCAACCACGTCGCTGCCCGGAGGCGAAGCGGCTCCGCTCGGAGCGGGCTGCGCCCGGAGCGGGTCCGCGTGGCGGACGGGCGGCGGGCGGGTGCCGGGTTAGGGTGACCCGTGGCGCGCCGGGCGCCGCCGGTCCGCGGGAAGGGCTAAGCCCGCCCGGCCTGATGCATGAACCACGCTGGGCGGGACGGCGCTGCCCGGGCTGGCTGACCCTCCTTTCGGCCTGACCGTGCGGACAGCAGGCATCGGAAAGGAGGCCGTCGTGCCGGTGCTTGAGCTGCCCGACCATCCCAGTTCGGAGAACCTGCGCAAGCAGGCGAAGACCCTCCAGCGGCTGGTCCGGGCGGGCGTGCCCAGTGCGCTGGACGCCGTCGCTGAGCTGCACCCCCGGCTCGGGTCGATCAGCGCGGACAGCCCGCTGCTCGGCGCGTTCTCGCTGGCCGACGCCCAGCTCGTCATCGCCCGCCAGTACGGTTTTCCCAGCTGGCCGCGGCTCCGCCAGTACCTGGCCGACGTGGCCCGCTACACGCGCTCACCCCATCGGCAGCCGACCCGCGGGCCGGCGGCCGAGGACCCGGCCGGGCTGGCCGATGACTTCCTGCGGCTGGCCTGCCTGGTCTACGAGGGGTACGACCCGGCCCGGGTCGAGCAGGCCGAGCGGATCCTGGCCGAGCAGCCGGACGTGGCCCTGGCCTCGATCTACACCAGCGCGGCGGCGGGCGCGCACGAGCACGTCGCCGGGCTGGCGGCCGCCGACCCGGCGCTGGCCGGGCGGCCGGGCGGGCCGTTCGGCTGGGAGCCGCTGCTGTATGCGTGCTACGCGCGGGTCGGCCTCGGGCCCGGCCGGTCCACGCTGGAGGTGGCTCGCCGGCTGCTGGCGGCGGGCGCCGATCCCGGCGCGGGATACCTGTGGGCCGGGCTGCCGTCCCCGTTCACCGCGCTGACCGGCGCGCTGGGCCGCGGAGAAGGCGCGCCGCCGGCCCACCCGCAGGCCATGGAGCTGGCCACGCTGCTGCTGGCGGCGGGCGCCGACGCCAACGACAGCCAGGCGCTCTACAACTGCGGCCTCCAGTCCCCGCCCGACGACGACGGGTACCTGCGGCTGCTGCTGCGGTTCGGCCTGGGCGCCGGGTCCGGCGGGCCGTGGCACGAGCGCCTGGCGCCGGTTCACCCCGCGCCGCGCCAGCTCCTCGACCAGGAGCTGATCAAGGCGGTCCGCAAGGGCCTGGCCGACCGGGTCGCCCTGCTGCTGGCCCACGGCGCTGACCCGGCCGGGCCGGGCACGGGGCAGGGCGGCCACACCGCCTGGGAGTGGGCCACCCTGGGCGACCGGCGCAAGATCCTTGACCTGCTGGCCACGACCGGACCCGCCCCGCAGGCCGATCCGGTGCTGACCTTCCTCGGCGCCTGCATGGCCGGCGACACAGACCGGGTCCGCGCCCTGCGGGCGGCCGACCCCGGCATCGCCGCCGAGGCCATCGCCCGCGAGCCGGACGTGCTGGTCGACGCGGTGGAGGCGGACCGCCCGGCGGCCGTGCGACTGCTGGTGCAGTCCGGCTACGACCTCAGCACGCTGCGCCGGGGCGGCGGGTACAGCCCGCTGCACGGCGCGGCCTGGAACGGGCACCTGGACATGGTCCGGCTGCTGCTGGAACTGGGCGCCGACCCGGCGGCCGAGGACCTCACCCACCACGGGACCGCGGCCGACTGGGCCGCGCGCAACCACCAGACCGAGGTGGCGATCTTCCTGGCCAGCCGCACAGATCCCGAGCCGCCCGGCCCCGAGCCCCGGCCCCGAGCCGCCCGCCCCCAGCGCCCGCCCCGAGCCGCCCCAGCCCGAGCCGCCCGGCCCGTCGGCCTAGGATCGGTCAGCCGCTGCCCGGTCCCCAGTCGATCGTCGCCCGGCCCGCCACCTCCGGGTGCTCTTCGAGCCAGGACCGCGCGAACGAGCAGAGCGGGACCACGGTCAGGTGCTCGGCGGCGGCCCGGTCCACCGCCGCGCTGACCAGCCGCCCGCCCAGCCCGTGACCGCCCAGCCTCTCGGGGACCCCGGTGTGGACCAGGATCAGGCGGTCGGCCCGGCGCCGGTACACCAGCTCGGCGACCTGCCCGTCGACGGTCAGCTCGAACCGGGACGCATCAGCATTGTCGCTCACCACCGGCGAATCGCTCATGACCCCGATCCTCGCATCACGCCTGGGCTCCCGTGACTCGCACCGGTGCGCCGCTGGCCGCGTAGGCGGCCGCAGTGCCCACCGTCAGCACCGCGGCGACCAGCAGCGGCAGCGCCGCGTCCACGTGCAGGACCAGCACCGCGCCGACCGCCGCCCCGGCCAGCATCGCCAAAACCGCGGCGGCCCCCCGCACGGCCCGCGGGTTGTCGCCGCCGCCCAGAGTGGAGTCGCTGGCCAGCCCGGCCAGGGTCTGCGTCAGCACGGTCGTGGTCAGGTCGCGGACGCCGAGCCGCCGCACCGCCCCTGTGCGCATGCCCATGGCCACGGCCAGGATGGTGATGTCGGTGTAGCGGGCCCAGCCAGTCGCGGGGCTGGCGCTCAGCAGGGCGATCAGCGCCGCCGCGCCCACCAGCCCCGCCTCTACGAGCATGACGGCAAGCAGCAGGCGCCCGTAGTCGCTGATGCGCCCGGCCACCCGGCCCGAGACCACCGCCCCGGCGACGAAGGCGGCCAGCGATGTCAGCGTCGCGGACACCGAGAAGCCCGCCGCCCCGGCCGCGGCGCAGCCCAGCAGCACCACGCTGCCGGTCATGTTGGCGACGAAGACATGACCGAGGCCGAGATAACTGACCGCGTCGACCACCCCGCTGACCAGGGTCAGCAGGATGAGCGTCGCGATCACTTGCCGGGAGTCTTTGCTGTCTGAGGCCACGGCCGCTATTGTCGCGCGGCCCGCGGCGGCGGGATCAGCGCCGGGCGGCGCGGTCCCGCGTGGCGATCAGCAGCGCCTCGGCCCCCGCGGGGACGTAGCCCGCGGCCAGGAAGGCCCGCATGCTGGCCACGTTGCCCGGCGCGATCTGCGCCCACAGCGGCGCGCCGCCGGGGACCAGGTGCCGCGCCGCGCGGGCCAGGCGGCGGCCCAGGCCGCGGCTCTGCCGGTCCGGGTCGACCTCCACCGCGACCTCCCACCGGCCGCCGACCCCGCGGCCGAGCATCACGATGCCCCCGTCGGCCTGCCAGGCCCGCACGTCGTCGCGGTACCGGTGAGCCCGGGCCAGCCGAGGGTGGAGGGGGTCGCCGGACGAGGTGGCCAGGCGCCGGAGGTCGATGTCCGGCTTACCAGGCAGCGGCGTCGCCAGGCCCAGCACGTCGGTGCTCTGCGCCTGGCGGCCGGTGCGCGCGCAGAGCGCGTCCAGGAACGCCGGGGTGAGCGGCGCGGACAGGTCGCCGGGCGGCAGCAGGCCCGCCACCCACTCGGCGTCGGCATCGATGAAGATGACCGCGTGCGCGGTGAACGCGATGACGCCTGCGGCCCGTGGCGATGACTGAGCGGGAAGTATCGTCACTCCGCCGTCCGGCGGTGGATAACGGCCCTCGGCTGCCTGGTCCAGGATGCCTTCCAGCGAGTGGCCCACCCGTCCTCCTGCCCAGCCCGCCCCGGGCCCGGAGGCGGTGACTAGCGCGGTGTGGCCCGGGCCGCCACGATATCCGGCCGTACCGGATGGCCGCCCGCGCCGCCGACCCTGGTGCCGCGCTGGAACCCGCCGAACAGGATCGACAGCACGAGCAGCACCAGCAGCACGGTCAGGATCCACAGCAGGCAGCCCATGACCCGGCGCCTGCGCCGCCGGCGCCAGGGCCACTGCCACGGCCCCCGCGGGGCCTCGCTGGCTGCCCGCTCCCGTGCCGATGACAGCCGTGCGGATGACTGTCGTGCCGCCGACAGCCGCGGCCTGTTGTAGCGCCCGGTCATTGTGGCCTCCGCCGCCGTGAGGGGTCATCTCCGCTGAGTAGGTGCCATTCTTCGCGGTCGGCAAACCTGACCCGATGAATTGTCGTGGCCCCGGCGGGTAACTAGGCCCTGCTGATCGCGGCACCGCGCTGATCAGCGACGCGCCTCAGGGACGGAGAAATGGCATGATGCGCATTCCGGGGAGCGGGCTGACCGGGCGGCTGGCCGCAGTGGCGGCCGTCGTCGTGGCCGCCGCCGTACTGCTGCTCGTCCTGTCGGTCGTGCATGTCCTGCCCACGCTGCGCAACCCGTTCACCGAGACCACGACCGAGCGCAGCGGCCCGGTCGTGCTCAAGTCGATCACCGAGCTGAGCCGTTACGAGGCGGCCAGCGGCTCGTTCCAGGTCGTCGTGGACCTGACCAAGTCCACGTCATTCCTGCCGTCGTTCATCGCGGGCAGCCAGACGCTGTTCGTGGGCGACGGCACCGACATCGCCTACGTCGACTTCTCCGGGCTCAAGGGCCCCGACCTGCGGGTCTCGCGGAACCGGACCGCGGTGACCGTCAGCCTGCCCCAGCCCCAGCTCGAGCCGGCCGTGCTGAATACCCGGCAGTCCTACGTCTTCGCCCAGCAGCAGGGCCTGGTCAACCGGCTGGACAACTTCTTCGGCGGCAACCCGAACAGCCAGCAGGCCGTCTACATCTCCGCCCAGCGGCACATCGAGGCCGCGGCCCGGCGCAGCCCGCTGCTGGCCGACGCGCGGCAGAACACCCAGGCCATGCTGACCGGCATGCTGGGCGCCCTGGGCTTCCGGCACATCACCGTGAAGTGGGCCTGACCCCAGCGCTCATCTGACCTCAGCGCTCATCTGACCCCCGGCCGTCAGCGGAAGGCCGAGAGGCCGGTGATGGCCTGGCCCAGGGTCAGCGCGTGGATCTCCTCAGTGCCCTCGTAGGTCAGCACCGACTCCAGGTTGGCCGCGTGCCGGATCACCGGGTACTCCAGCGTCACGCCGTTGGCGCCCAGGATCGTCCGGGCCTGGCGGGCGATCTCGATGGCCGTCCGGACGTTGCTCATCTTGCCCAGGCTGACCTGCTGCGGGGTGATCGTGCCCGCGGCCTTGAGGCGGCCCAGGTGCAGCGCCAGCAGCTGCGCCCGCTGGAGGTCGGCCAGCATCCAGGCCAGCTTGCCCTGAGTGAGCTGGAAGCCACCGATCTTGCGGCCGAACTGCTCGCGGGTCCGGGCGTAGTCGGCCGCGGCCTCCAGGCATGACCGGGCCGCACCGGTGGCCCCCCAGGCGATGCCGTAGCGCGCCTCGCTCAGGCAGGACAGCGGGCCCTTGAGCCCGGTCACCCCCGGCAGGACGGCCTCGGCCGGCAGTCGCACGTCGTCCAGGTGCAGCTCCGAGGTCACCGAGGCGCGGAGGGACAGCTTCTTGTGGATGTTGCGGGCCGAGAATCCCTTCGCCGTGCGGGGGACCAGGAAACCGCGGATGCCTGCCTCCGTCGACGCCCACACCACGGCGATGTCGGCCACCGACCCATTGGTGATCCACATCTTGGTGCCGTTCAGCACCCAGTCACCATTGTTAATCGTCGCGGTTGTGATCATCGTCGACGGGTCGCTGCCGTGGTCGGGCTCGGTCAGCCCGAAGCAGCCAACGGCCTCGCCCGCGGCCATGCGCGGCAGCCACTCCTGCTTCTGCTCCTCGGATCCGTATTTCCAGATCGGGAACATGGCCAGCGAGCCCTGGACGGAGACCAGGCTGCGCAGCCCGGAGTCGGCCGCCTCCAGCTCGCGGCAGGCGACGCCGTAGGCGATCGCGCCCATGCCGGCGCAGCCGTAGCCGGTCAGGTGCATGCCCAGCAGGCCGAGCCGGCCCAGCTCAGGGGCCAGGTCCTGGGGGAGCGTTCCGGCCTCGAACCAGTCGGCGATGTGCGGCATGATCCGCTTGGCGGCGAAGTCGCGGACCGTGTCGCGGACGAGTCGCTCCTCCTCGCTGAGTTCGTCGTCGACGCGAAGCAAGTCGACTGCGGCGGCGGGGTCGGTGGTGCGGGGCATGGCTCGTCCTCTCTGCGGCGCCCGGCCAGCGGGCTCGCCGCTAGCGTAAGACGTGCTGACCGGCGGGGGCAGCCCCGAGGGGCCAGGGGGAGCATCATGGTCCTATGAACGACACGGGTAGCAAGAGGCTGGAGCGCAAGCGAGAAGGCCGGATGCTGGCGGGCGTGTGCGTCGGCATCGGTGACTATTTCGGGATTGACGCCAATATCGTGCGGCTGGTGTTCGCCATCGCCTGCTTCTTCGGGTTCATGGGCGCGCTGGTGTACCTGGTGGCTTGGGCGGTCCTGCCCGAGGAGGACGAGAAGGAGTCGATCGTCGAGCACCTGGTCAACAAGAACCGCTAGCCGTTCCCGGCCGCCGTGCCCGGCGGCCTGAGGCCGGGCGGGGCAGGCCGGGGACCGGGGGGAAGCGGATGAAGATCGGGCTGCACGCGCTGGGCATCGGCACCGGGGCCCAGCCGGGGGTTATCGCCGCCGCCAGCCGGGCTGCCGAGGCGGCCGGCTTCGCCACGCTGTGGGCCGGCGAGCACGTGATCATGGTCGACGAGCCCGCGTCCCGCTATCCGTACACCGGCGACGGCCGGATCGCCGTGCCCGCGGCCGCGGACTGGCTCGACCCTATGCTGGCCCTCACCTACGCGGCCGCTGCCACCACCAAGATCGGCCTGGCCACCGGCATCCTGCTCCTGCCCGAGCACAACCCGCTGATCGTCGCCAAGCAGGCCGCCACCCTCGACCTGCTGTCCGGCGGACGGTTCAGCCTCGGCGCCGGCATCGGCTGGTCGGCCGAGGAGTACGCCGCCCTCGGGGTGCCGTTCGCCCGCCGCGGCGCCCGGCTCACCGAGTACCTGGCCGCCATGCGCCAGCTCTGGCGCTGCGACGTGGCCTCGTTCGACGGCGAGTTCGTCCGGTTCCGCGACGTCCGGATCTACCCCAAGCCCGTCCGGGACCGGCGGATCCCGGTCATCCTGGGCGGCAATGGCGACTCCGCCCTGGACCGGGTCGCCGCGTGTGCCGACGGCTGGTACGGGTTCAACGTCGCCGCGGACTCGGTCGCCGACCGTGTCGCCGTGCTGGCCGATGCGGCTCGGAGGCGGGGCCGGGATCCGCGTTCGCTGCACGTGGCCGTGGCCGTCCCGGACTGCGCGCCGGGCGACCTGGCCGAGCTGGCCGCGGCCGGCGTGGACGAGCTCGTTGTGGTCAGCGCGCCGCCCGCCGACCCGGCCGACGTGCCCAGCTGGATCGGCGACCTGGCCGCCCGCTGGGTAACGGCCGCCGCCCGGCTCGGGTCCTAGGATCGTCTGAGCGCTGGCCGGTCCGGCCGTCGCGGCGGGGCGGGCCCGTCGCCGAGCTGTGCGCTTTGCTGAGGGGACCGGTTGTCCCCTATGCTGGAGCGCGTCCCCGACGGCGGACGCCACGGGCAAGGCGGCGGTAACCGTCAAGCCCCCATCGTCTAGCGGCCTAGGACACCGCCCTTTCAAGGCGGCGGCACGGGTTCGAATCCCGTTGGGGGCACGGCACGGCCCGTTGAGGGCATGGTACGGCTGGCGCGAGCCAGCACACGCTTGGTCCTGTAGAGCAGCTCGGAGTGCTCGCCACCCTGTCAAGGTGGAGGTCGCGGGTTCAAATCCCGTCAGGACCGCTCGGGTCGGTGGCTGGGCCTGGGCCCGGTGCTCATGGCCCGGCCAAGGTCAGGTAGCTCAGTTGGTACGAGCGTCCGCCTGAAAAGCGGAAGGTCGGCGGTTCGACCCCGCCCCTGACCACCCATTCGGAGCTGTTCTCGTCAGCCCTCTCACCTGCGCCTACACCAGGGAGAGAGGGATTCACGTGGCGCTGACGAAGTTAGTTCTTAGGTTCTCTGACCTGCGGAAACGCTCATGCCCAGATGCGTGTGCAACCGCAGAGCCGCAGGAAGAGAGAAAAACGATGACCGTCTCGCCACCACGGCCGCGGCGGCGCAAGCCGCTGGACGCTGGGCCGTTCGCCCCGGAGATCAGCCGAACGCTGATTCTCCGGAGCGCTTTTGAAGCGTCCACGACGTCGCTTCTCTGCGCGTGTCGTCCGGTCGTAGGCCCGTTCTCTGGAGCGATGTCGCCGACGCGAGCGGCCGCCATCCTCTTCGTCGTTGCGCTTTCTGTCCGGGAACGGGGACAGGAGCCAACGCGTGGACATGTCCACGACGGAGAATCGCAGGACTCGCCTGCGGTCGCGAGGCCGGGCTCCAGAGAGCGCCGATTCCGCGCCGATGCTGAGCGTCGCAGCTCCGCTGTCGGCCCGCGCTCAGATTGCCCGGTTGACACACCGGCGTGTTAGCGAACGGGCAATCGGTTCGGGGCAGATGAGCATGCCGCACCAGGATTTCAGAAGGCGACGGAACCTCGAAGAGTCGGCGATCGGATAATGCGGTCTACCCCGCCGCAGGAGGTACCCCGCCTCTTTTTCGTCTCGTCGACCAGATCACGGTGGGGCTAATCTTGGCTGACAACTCAGCGGGTTGATCAGGCAAAGGTGAAGTGTTGCTGACGACGCGTCCTCATCAGGTGGATCGGCGGCAGCAAGTGAGCGGCGAGACCGGCTACGACCAGCAGTATGGCGACTCCGAGCGGGAGGGTGACCCCGCGGGTCGTGCAACCAGCCGACGCGTGCAGGGCGGGAACGTGCCCCGAACAGCCAGCTGCCGCGCGCAATGTGGCCACGAGGCCGAAGAAAAGAGCCACCAAGCCGGCGGGGGGCACGAAGGTGGCGATCAGCTTGTCGCGCCGACTCCAGGTCGGGGATGTCCACAAGATCAGCACCCCGGCGGCCCAGCCCAGCCCGCTCGCGACCGGGCCGAAGATGATCAGCCACGGCGCCCACGCATCCCAGCGGCGGCTGCCCGGGGGCGGTGCACCTGCCTTGGCAGCGATGGCAGCGGGGTCGCCGACCCTGGACAGGAGGGCCCGGACACTCGCTACGTCGTCGCGATCGAGCCCGGTCCGCCCCTGTTCGATATGCCGGTGCACTTCGGCGCGGATCTCCTCCCTCCGGGGTGCGTCGACGCCCCGCAGCGCTGCATCCAGCTGCGCCAGGTACCGCCGGACGAGCTTGTCGGCCTCGCTGGCGGATTGCCTGGAAGTCACTGCTGGCTCCCTTCGCTGAGGATCTCCTCGACGGCATCGCGGAAAACCGGCCATTGTTTCGTGAAGCTGGCGAGGGCGAGTTCTCCGTCACTCGTGAGGTGGTAATAGCGGCCCGGCGGGCCCGCGTTTGACTCCTGCCACGTCTCGACCGGGCCGTTGCGTCGCAGACGGGCGGGCAGCGGGCAGAGCGTCCCTTCGCTGGGGATGATCTGCCCCGGTGCCCCGAACTCACGCGCCAGCTCGAACCCATGCCTTCCCCCCGTGGTGAGCAGGGTTAGATGTTCGTGGGGTGACGCGTGTCGGTGACGGACAGTACAGCCCGGTGCGTGACGGATGGCGAGCACCGCGCACAGGCCTGCGATCGGGAGTTCGGGGAAAACCGCCATAGCGATAGCTACCGTGGCAGCGTGACCGGGAGCGGATGTGGTGATGTCGAACCAGGCGTCGACGACGAGCAACGTCGAGGTTATGGCGGCAGGCAGGCATAGCCAGCTGCAGCGGCCGATCAGCGCCGCGCCGGTTGTCATCAGTCCGGCGGCCTCCAGGGCGTCGAGCCCGGCCCATGCTGTGGACCAGTGCGCGGCCCTGATGGTCGACGGAAGCGAACAGGCCAGGATGAGAACCCACGGGATCATGGCAAGACCGGCTATCAGTACCCCGCGCCCGAGCCAGCTGTTTGCCGGGCGCGGCGGGGGTTTCCGCGCGGTTACAGGGCGACGTGGCGGTTCAGGGGCGTGGCCGGGCGGCAGGCTAGCCGGGGTATGCATCCGATCTGCTGGACTGACCGCAGCCCTGTTCGCAAGCCGGGTTTCCGGTACGGTCAGCATGCGTCCACGGTTCGTATCCGGCATGATTCCCGGCTCTCTTGGCTGGTGGCCACGACCTGGCTAAACCGCTCGCGTCCGCGTCCGCGAACCAGAACCAGCCAGCGACACTCTCGGCCTCTACTGGCTGTGCCCGATGGCGGATGCGGCCGCGGATGAACTCCACGGAAGGAAGCTCGCTTCGCGCCGTGGGCAGGCACCCCCACGCGATGGCGTGAGGGTGCCTCGCGACGGTCATCGTGCATGCCCCGCGCAGGAGCTGGCTGGCTGGTGACGACGCCACCATCACATCAATGAGCGACCCGCCGGCATGGATCTCAAGCGCGGGACGGCCGCCGGAACCGTTGGCAAGGCGCATCGACCACGGTGTGCCCGGCAGGTGCAGCCATACAGAACCATTTACCGGTGCCGAGTCCACGATCCAGGTGTTTCCGGGCAGCGGGCCGCAACTGCTGCTGACCGGACGGCCCGGCGCGGACGAAATGCCTCCGCCCACACAGCTGCGGGGCCCAGGCCACGGCGGCGTCGGCCGTGGCAGGCAACGCGGCGGGCCAGCGGTGCGCCGAGTAGGTCTCCTTTGGTGGCGCCCCGGTAGCTGTCGCTCACTGTGGCCTCCTTTCTCCACCGCCAAGGGTGCGCGCCGCGAGCCAGATCTGTCGTCGGGCGCGCGACCGACACCCGGGGTCCGTCTTGCGACCGATACGGCTGGCCTGCCGGGCCGGTTAGGATCACGGCGTGGCTTCCGGCGTGCCGCTGAGTAACCGCCTCGGTCCCAGGCAGTGGCTGGTGATCGATGCGGCGGTCTCGGTTGTGTGGCTCGCGGTGCTCGTGGGGTTGGTTGTTTCCAGGCATTTCCACCAGTCAGGCGGGGGGCGTACGCTCGCGCTGTTGCTGCTGGTGCCGCTCGCCTCGCTGCCGCTGGCGGTGCGCCGCCGCTGGCCGGTCCCGGTCTTCTTCGTCGTGCTGGCCGCTTCGGTGGCCTGCGGGGTCGTTGGCCTGCGGGTCTCCACGCTGACCGGCCCTGCCTACGCGCTTTACACCGTGGCCGTGCAAGCCGATCGCAGATGGTCACTGCTGGCACTGGCAGCAGTTGAGGCCGGGGCGGCGGTGAACGGCGCTGAGGCCGGGGCCGGGGTGAACGTCACCCTCGCTACGGCGAGCAAGGGCGGCGTGGTGAACGCCGCGTTCACCGCCCTGGCGCAGCTGACAGTCTGGATCGTCGCCGACGGCGTACGGCGCTACCGCGCGTACTCCGCCAGCCTGCGCGAACGCTCGCTTCGCGAGGCGCTGTCCGAGCAGCGGCTGCAGATCGCACGGGAACTGCACGACATCGTGTCGCACGCCATGAGCGTCGTCGCGGTACAGGCCGGGGTGGGCAGCCACCTGATCGCCACCCGGCCCGATGAGGCAGCGAAGTCCCTGCATGCCATCGAGGCCACCGCCCGGGCCGCGCTGTCCGAAACGCGGTCCCTGCTCGGCGTGATACGCGACGACGACTACGACCTGGCCAGCCGGTCTCCCGTCCCAGGGCTGGATAACCTGCAGGCGCTGGTGCAGCGGGTCGCCGACGCCGGGCAGCCGGTGACGCTGCGGGTGGACGGCCAGCCGCGCGCGTTGCCGCAGAGCCTCGAGCTATCGGTCTACCGGGTTGTTCAGGAAGCGCTGACCAATGTGGTCAGGCATGCGGCACCGCCGGTTACGGCGGCGGTCGTGATCCGCTACGACGACGGGGGCGTGGTCGTAGAGGTCACTGACGACGGGCGCGGGCCCGGCAGCAAACGTGGTGGCGGCGGTGGCCATGGCCTGGCGGGCATGCGGGAACGAGTCTCGCTGCTCGGCGGAGAGCTGTCCGCGGGACCGCGTGCCGGGGGAGGCTATCAGGTGGTGGCGCGGCTGCCGGCCGAGGCTGCGGCACGGTGAGCATCCGGGTCGCGATCGCTGACGATCACGCGCTGGTGCGAGCGGGCTTCCGGGCACTGCTCGAGGCCGAGCCCGGCCTCGAGGTGGTCGGAGAGGCCGCCGACGGAGCCGAGGCCATCGAACTGGCCCGGACCGAGGCGCCCGACGTGGTCTTGATGGACATCCGGATGCCAGGAACAGACGGGGTAGCCGCGACCAGCCAGATCACCAGCCAAGAGACGGCTGGACAGTCGGCCCGGGTTCTCATCTTGACCACCTTCGACCTCGACGAGTACGTATACGCTGCGCTGCGCGCCGGGGCCAGCGGCTTCCTGCTCAAGGACACCCCGCCAGCCGAACTGCTCGCCGCCATCCGGATCATCGCGTCAGGCGACGCCCTGCTGGCCCCCAGCGTCACCCGCAAACTGATCCGCGAATTCGCTCGCCAGTCACCCGCATCTCCCCGGCCGTCCCTCGACGTACTCACCGACCGGGAGCAGGACGTGCTGGCCCTAGTGGCGCGGGGGCTGTCCAACGCCGAGATCGCGGCCGAGTTGTTCATAACGCTGGCCACGGTCAAGACCCACGTGAGCCGGCTGCTGACCAAGCTAGCCGCACGGGACCGCGCTCAGCTCATCGTCGTCGCCTACGAGTCCGGGTTCGTGACCCCGGCATAGGCCGGGCAATCGGCCGCGCGGGCCTGGCTGTGCTGCTGCGCCTGCGCGGCGGCTTCTGCCTGGACTCGCGCGGCCCGGGCGTTGCCGCGGCTGGTCACCCAGCTAGCCACGACCGCCGTCCCGCCCGTGAGCACCGCCACCCACAGGGCGCTGTCCGCCAGGTGGCCAGTGTCAGCGCGCAACGCCGTCCTGTCGAGATCACGCCACCCGGCAGCACCTGGCGACCCAGGCGGCAGCAACATCGCCGAGGTCAAGAGTTATCCACAACACCCGATCAGAGCCGTCGGCCCCGATGCGCACGCCCGCACTACCGAGCTCAGCCGACCGGCCAAGCACGTCGGCGGTCCGGCACAGCGAACGGCTACCTCACCGGTTTGACACCGCGGAGTCGCCCGCGAACCGCCTCGTTCTGCGTTATCGCTGAATCGCTGATGATCTTCTGGCGAGCCGAACAGAAGTAGTCGTTCTGGGCGGCGGTTTCGCTATCGGCGGGCTGGAAGTGACACGCCCAATGCTCCCAGGTTCCGTCTGTCAGCATCTGTTTCTGGTGCTTTCGCTGAGCGTGGCCAGAATGGACAAGCAGCGGTCTCCGCTGTGCGTCGGCGGATGTGACGCGGACCACGTGGGCACCATGGCTGCAGTCCCTATTCAAGGACCGGCCGCTGGCCGCAGGCAACCCCCGCAAGCCAGGTTCATGGGGTATTCACGTGAAGTAGAAGGGGATCGGATTCTGGCTGAGCGCGTCCGGGGGCGCGGTCAGGAATCCGCCGCCGATGTTCTCGGTGACGGTCATCGAGTACTTATGGCTCCGGCCCGTGCGGATGGTGTGCGGCCGGGTGATCACGCACCGGAATTCCTTGGCGCTGGTGCTCCAGGCGCAGCTACTGACCACCGGCGAGGTCAGCGGCCCGCGCAGCGTGGCCTTGACGTCATAGGTGGACGCCAGGGCAGCCGCGGTGCTGGCCGGGATGGCGACTCCGGCGGCGTTGGTCAGCGTGAACTTGACGGTGATGTTATGCGCCGTGGGGCTCAGGCCCCCGCCGGGCTCGGGCGAGAAGAACCCGCCGAAGGCGTAGACGACCCGGTACTTCGCCGTGAAGGTCGGGGTCTTGTTGCCCGCCTGGTCGGTCGCTCCGCTGCACACCACGGTGAACACCCCGCTGCCGTCCGGCCGGCCGCCCTCGACGGTCGTGACGGCGCTGTCAGCTACGCCGGATAGCGCGTCGGTCGTGGCGCAGGCCGAAAGAGGCACGCGGCCGAGCAGGTAGACCCCGCCATTGGTCACGCCGGTCAGGGTGACCTTGGGCGGCGTGGTGTCGATCATGACGGTGACGGAGCCGGAACCCACGTGGCCTGAGCTATCGGTGCAGGCGGCCCTGACTACCACCGCCGCGCCCTGCTTCGTGCTCGTCGTGGACGACGGGCAGCTGAGCGGCGACCAGGCTGTTGCTGTCGATCCAGTACCAGGTCACGGTGACGGCCGAGGTATACCAGCCGTTGTTTCCCTTCGTGCCCCCGGTGATCACCGGGGTGGCCGAGGGCGTGGTGACCGAGATGGTGCTGAGGCAGCCATCGGCGTAGTAGTTGGCGCTGGCCCCGTCCGGGCAGACGGCGCTGGTCCACGACGTGCCCGAGTCATACGTCAGGCCGGTCAGGGTCGCGCCCAGCATGTTGGCGTCGCTGAGGTCGGCCTCGTCCGCATTCATGCCCTGGAGGGTGGCGCCCTGCATCTGCGCGTCGATGAACGACGCGCCCAGGGCCGAGGCATCGGACAGGTTAGCCGCGTGCAGGTTCGCGGTGTCAAGGAAGGCGTTCACCAGGTCAGCCGAGGTGAGGACGGCGCTGGAGAGATCCGCGCCGCCGAAGTTGGCGCTATCTGTCGCCGTTACGCCCGACAGGTCAGCGCCGGCCAGATCGGCGTCGAGGAAGCTGGCACCGGTCAGGGTGGCGTTCTGAAGCTGGGCGCCGGTCATGTCGGCATCGGCCAGGCCGGCGTCCGTCAGGTTGCAGCCAGCCCAGTCGACCCCCGGGGACGGGGCCGGCGTGACCGTTCCTGACGCGCTGACCGCCGGGCACGTGACCGCGAGCGCCGGGGTAGCCGTCGCCGCGACCATTCCGGCGGACAGGCCGAGCGTCACCAGGACGCCGAGGATCCGAGCCCGTCGACTAGCCATCATTCGCGCGCCTCCCGGCATCGGCCCAGACAAGACTTGCTGATCCGGCCCGGCGGCCGGAGACCACGTTTGCCGAGGACCCGGCTGACGGGCGAGAGGACTTTATCAGCACCGGACTTATTCCGGCCATGTTGAACGGCAGCGCACGACAAAGTGAACGACAACCGCTGGCCACATGCGCACCGATGGGCCTTACCCCTCCCTCGGGCGCTGTGATAGAAATGCTGGGCCCGGCAGGATTATCTGCCCGCGGAACTGTTCTCGTATTTGCGTGCCCTGCGGCATGCACGGCAGGTAGTCGGAGGCTTCTTTTGCGCGGGCACAAACGCAGTCCGATGATGGTTGCCGGACTGGCTCCGGTAGCGGCGCTTTGCCTCGCGGTAGCGGGAGCATCCCCGGCCATGGCCGCCAGCCAGCCCCGGACGTCCGCGGCGGACCAGGTCGGCTGCCCGGCCGCGCCTGCGGCCGGCCTGGCCGAGTGCATGACGGTATTCCAGCCGCCCGCGTCAGCCGAATCGGTGCCCGGCTTCACCCCGACCGCCCTGCGCAGCGCCTACGACCTGTCCGGGTCGGCCGCCCGCGCCGGAGGCGGCGAGACCGTCGCCATCGTGACCGCCTACTCCGATCCCAGCGCGGCCGCGGACCTCGCCGTTTACCGCAAGCATTTCTCACTGCCCGCGTGCGGCCCGGCCGGGGGCTGCCTGCGCATTGTCAACGAGCACGGCAGCAGCACGGGCCTGCCGGCAGCAAACTCGTCATGGGCGACGTCGGATGCCCTGGAACTGGACGTCGTCTCGGCGCTGTGCCCGAACTGCCATCTACTGCTCGTCGACGCGGCCAGCAATTCGCTGGCCAGCCTGGGCGCCGCGGAGAATGCCGCGGTCTCGGCGGGCGCCAAGTTCGTGGTCAACGGCTGGGCGGCCCCGGAATACGTCGGCCAGGATGCCTACGACCATTACTTCAACCACACCGGGGTTGTCATCGTCGCCGCGTCGGGCGACAGCGGGTACGGCCGCTCCTACCCCGCTGACCTGCCGTACGTGACCTCGGCCGGCGGCACCAGCCTGGTGCGCAGCGCGTTCAACACCCGCCACTGGGCCGATATCGCCTGGTCCGGCACCGGCTCAGCGTGCTCGGCGCTGGAGGTGAAGCCCTCGTGGCAGCGAGCCGACGCCAGCGCCTCCACCGGCTGCCTGAACCGGACCCAGAATGACGTCGCGGCGGATGCCGACCCCGGCACCGGCGCCGCGGTCTACGACAGCTACGGCTCGAGCGCCGGCTGGACCCAGGGCGGAGGAACGGCGCTGGCCGCGGCGATCGTCACCTCGGCCTACGCGCTTGCGGGAACGCCCGCTCCCCGCACCTACCCGGCCAGTTACCCGTACCAGCACCTCGGCCACCTGAACGACGTGACGTTCGGATCGAACGGCCCCTGTTCCCTCAATCCGGACTACATCTGCGACACCAGGGCCGGGTTCGACGGCCCGACCGGCCTGGGCACCCCAGAGGGGACAACGGCCTTCTCCGCCTCCGGCACCGATCCGGTCACCGTGATGGACCCGGGCACCCAGGACGCCGGGCACAGTGCCCCGGTCAGCTTCACGATCACGGGCCTTGACTCGCGCGCCGGAGCCTCCCTGACCTGGACCGCCAGCGGCCTGCCGACCGGCGTGTCCGTTAGCCCGGTCGCGCACTCGAGCAGCGCGCAGATCAGCGGCAGCCTGCCCGCCGCGGTCCGCTCCTACGCCGTGACCGTGACCGCCACCGACCCGAGCACGCACAAGACCGCGTCGACCTGGTTCTCGATCGTGGCCGCCGGATCGCTGACCCCCTCCGCGCCGGTCACCGGCAACATCGTCACCGATTTCAGCCCACCGGACGGCACCGGGACCGAGTGCCTCGACGGCGGCGCGCAGACCGTCGGCACCGACGTCACCCTGCAGCTGTGCGATGAGGGCCTGGCGCAGGACTGGACCTATCTGCCGGGCGGCGCGCCCGGCACGCCGGCCGAGATCACCTCCAACGGGCTCTGCCTGGGCCCGACCGCGGGCACGCCCGCGCTCGCCACGTGCGATCAGAGTGACGCCACGCAGGGCTGGCAGGTAGGCAGGAACGGCGCCCTGGAGAACGCGGGCTCGGGGACCTGCCTGGACGCGGGAGCGAAGCAGACCGGCCCGCTCACCATGAGCGCGTGCCGCTCCGCCCTTCCCCAGCAGCAGTGGATGATCGATCAGGGGACCCTGCAGTCCGCCATCCCCGGCATCTGCGTCGCTAGCGATACCTCCTTCAGCCGGCCGCCGAGCCCGGTCCAGGTCGAGCCCTGCGGCCAGTCCGGCCAGAACTACGACTTCACCTTCAACCAGGACAACCAGATCGTCATCGCTGATGAGTGCGTAGCGACGACGGCTCGCGGCGGCTACCTGGTGGCCCAGGCCTGCGGCACCGCCAGCGAGTACTGGCTCGTGCTGCCGGGGGGCCAGCTCCTGAACGAGGCCACCGGCATGTGCCTGGGCGATCCCGGTAACGCCCGCCAGACCGGCGCGCAGCTCCAGCTCGAGCCGTGCTTCGGGGCACTGGGCGAGCTCTGGTCAATCGGATGACTCCACCTCCCGGCCCCGCACACCCATAGGGATTAACAGATGACTATGAAGCTGCTAGGCCGCCTGGCGGCGGCTGTCGTCGCTGCCGGGATGATCAGCGGGATCACGGGCGGGATGCTCGCGTTCACCGCCGGGACCGCCTCGGCGGCGGTGACCTGCCCGACCGTCAGCACGTCCGGCACCGTCAGCCCGGCGCCGACGCCCGGCGTCGACTGGAGCGGCTGCAACCTGACCGGCGCCTTCTTCTACGACACGAAGCTGTCCGGCATGAACCTGACCGGCGCCAACCTGACCAACGCCGTCCTGGTGTTCGCCACCGTCAGCTCCAACCTCACCGACGCCAACCTCAGCGGCGCGAACATGACGGGCACCAGCCTCGCCGCGGCCAACGTCACCGGCGCGATCATGGCCACGGCCAACCTGGACAATGTCTGGACGTTCAACACCACCGGCGCGCCGGCCTCGCTCCCAGCCGGCTGGGAGGATGTCAGTCACTACATTCTGGGCCCGACGGCCAACCTGACCTACGCCACGCTCAAGGGCCAGGACCTGGCCAGCCTCGACCTCGACCAGGTCAACCTGTCCAAGGCCGACCTGGCTGGTGCCAACCTGTCGGGCACCGACATCGCCCAGGCCAACCTGTACCAGGTGCAGTCCGGCGGCATCACCGGTGCGCCGTCCATCCCGTCCGGATGGCAGCTCGTCGACGGCTACCTGGTCGGAGCCGACGCTAACCTCACGGGTGCGACGCTGAACGGCGCGGACCTGGCCGACGCCAGCCTCAGTGGCACCGACTTCGACGGCGCGGACCTGACGGGCGCGAACCTCGCTGGCGCCACCCTCACCACGGCCAACCTGAACAGCGCCAATCTGTCGCAGGCGGCCCTGACCAATGCCGACGCGACCGGTGCCACGCTAATCGGGGCCAACCTGAACAGCGCTACGCTGACGCAGGCCACGCTGACCAACACGAACCTGTACCAGGCCAGCCTGACCAGCGCCGACCTCACCGGCGCGACGCTCACCGGGGTCCAGTCCGGCCAGATCTTCTTCACCACCGGCTCGTCGCCCACGCTGCCCGCGAACTGGTCGGTCTTCAACGGCTACCTGGTCGGCCCGAACGCGGACCTGGCCAGCGCCCGCCTGAGCGGCCTGAGCCTGACCGATGGCGACCTCGGCGGCGCCAACCTGAGCGGGGCCGACCTCAGCGGCGCCAGCCTGCCGTCGGTCGACCTGACCAGCACCAACCTCACGTCAGCCGACCTCAGCAGCTCCACGCTTACCAACGCCATCCTGACCGATACCAACCTGACCGACGCGAACCTGGCCAACGCGAACCTGGACGGCGCGAGCTTGATCAGCACCGTGCTCACCGGGGTGACGTGGCTGAACACGACCTGCCCGAACGGCAGCAACTCCAACGCCTACGACGACGGCTGCAACAGCCCGCTGAACACGACACCGCCGGTCGCGAACCCGCGCCTGCTCAGCGCGGGCACGAACGTCAACGGATGGTTCAACGCCCCGGTCACCGTGGACTGGGACTGGACCGACGCCGGCCCGCTTGACCTGGCCGCGTGCACCACGTCCAGCACCACGACCACCAACGGGCCGATCACGCTGACCGCTAGCTGCACGGACCTGGCCGGCCACACGGCGACCGACAGCTACAAGCTCAAGGTCGACACGACCAGTCCGGTCGTGAAGGTCAGCGGCGTCGCGGCCAAGGCCCACTACGTGCTCGGCACCGTCCCGAAGGCCGGCTGCACGACGACGGAGAGCGTCTCCGGGGTCGCCCAGGCCGCCCGCGTGAGCATCAGCACCGGCGGTTCCCACGGCGTGGGGCCGTTCACCGCGACGTGCGCCGGCGCGGTCAGCATGGCCGGCCTTCCCCAGCCGACCCTGGTCCAGGCCAAGTACACCGTGGGCTATGGCTTCAGCGGCTTCACCACCCCGCGGCCAGGAAGCACGATAGCCCGATCGTCGCACACCATCACGGCGCACTTCCGGCTGGTCAACTCGGCTGGCACCGCGATCTCCGCCAGCACCGCGTCGAGCCTGGCCTTTGCCCAGGACGTGCGGGTGACGCTGCAGGGCCCGGGCATCACCACGACCAGCGCGCTGTGCAGCTGGAGCGCTTCCGCTCGCACGTTCGGCTGCGTCCTGAAGATCCCGGCCAAGGTGGTCACCGGCAGGAAGTACAGCCTGACGGCCCAGGAGAACCTTGGCACCGGCTTCTACGCTGTGCCGACCGTCGGCAAGGTCGTGAACCCCGAGACCATCTACTTCAAGTGACGCGTTAGCCCATCCAACGGCGATCCCGCGACGGGTGCCCTCGCCAAGGCGCTTCGCCGATGTTCAGCCCGCTGCTCCGGCGCCTCGCCGTCGGGCCCAGGGATGGCCGCGCCGAGAAACCCCTGCCGACGCGCCGACTGGTCGGCCGAGCGGTCATCCGCTTCTGGAGAGGCGTCCAACAGCGCCAGGTCATCTGTTGCCGGTTCACTCGTCATGATTACGGGAGGTCGCTCCTGATGGACATGTAGCGGCCGAAGGAGATTGAGCGAAACCCCTTGGCGATGTTCACGATGACGCTGTCATGGCCGCCCTGACGCCGTCTGTGCCCGCTGGCGGCCAGCGCGATTACTTCGTGTGACTGCCGTCCATAGTGGCGGGCGCCGCGTATCAGCCGATCTGCATGGCTTCGGCAGGTAGCGGATGACAGCTGCGTTCATTTGCGGTAAAGCGGCAGAGCCAGGCACCCCGGCGCTTTGCAGGCCAGGTCACCGAAGCGCGCGGGCGGGCCGGATCTCCCAGTTCGTCCACAGCGGCCGGTAGCCCATCCGGCTCCAGAAAGGCGCGGACAGCGGATTCAGCTGGCCGTGATGCAGCAGCGTGACCGCCACCCCGGCCGCGTCGAGCTCGCGGTGCAGCTCGGCCACCAGCGCGGTACCCGCGCCGGACCCGCGCTCATCGGGCAGCACCGACAAGGTGGCAAGGTAGGCGACCGGACGCTGGCTGGTGGCTGGGGCTATCCAGCCGGCCCGGTCCGGCGGCTGCGCCGCCAGCAGCCCGACGGCACGTCCGTCCCGCTCGGCCAGCCAGGTCCACGGCTCCGGCAGGCTCAGGGTCTCCTCGGCCTCCAGCCGGTGTGCCCGCTCGGCATGCGGACGCAGCAGCACGCTGCCGAAGTGCTGGTCAAAGCGGATGACCTCCATGGTGAGCGCGGTGACCGCGGCGACGTCACCAGGGTCGGCCGGCCGGATCCGCAGGCCACCAGGCACAGGCGCGGCATCGGGCACGGCCCGTCCGGCCGGCCTGGCCGCGATGACGGTGAGCGGCTGGAGGCCGTGGCGCAGCAGTGCACGCACCCCGCCGATGTCCCGGCTCGGCCACCTGACCACTGCCTGACTGTCCTCACCGGCCGCGCCCGCCTGTGCGGCCAGGTGCGCACGCCAGCGGACCAGCAGCTCATCCAGCGCGGCCCCGGTACCCGGGTCTGCGGGATCGCCCGCCATCAAGGCGGTCAGCCAGAACTGAGCAGCGGCCGCGCCCCACGCGAGCTCGGCCGCCTCGGGCTCGACCTCGCGGTGGCGGCACCAGCCGACCGCCGGGGGCAGGCCGTTCGCCGCGGGCGCGGTCAATTCGACGTTGCAGCCTGCATCCGTGGACGGCTTCGGGTCCGGCAGCAGCGGATCGATGCGCCGCCAGCGCCCGGCCGCAGAACGCAGCACGTCGGCCATGACAACTGACATTCGGCCTCCCGGCAAGTTCCTGACAGCTGCGGCCGTTCATTGACCAGGAGCAGTTTAACACTATGACCTCATATGCGGCTTTTATAAAATTACCTCGCTGTCGAGCTGTCACACAAATGGTTCGTGTCAGCACTCACGGCCGCTCCGGTGTTACCTGACCTGATCAGGAGAGGAATCTGGCGCTGGCCCGCGGGCGGGAAACGCCCTGCAGCGTGCACAAAAAATTAGATGATTTGCAGTCATCACGCGACAACCGACACCGTCGCGAGCGCAAAGAATAGTTGCCAATCCGGGGCGGCCTTGTGGCGCGACGACTGGCGAATCCGGTCACGCTCTGTGATGGCCATGGTGTCTTCTTCCTGGCCACCAGCGGGCAGATCCGGATGACCGCCGACAGTGCGCTTCGGGCAGGTCGGCAGTGGCGTACGCGAGGTTGGCGCGGCGGCGATAGCTCTGGCCTTCGGGAAGGTCAGGGCCTGGCCGTTCAGGTGGACCCGCTGGGCTCAAGATCGCCGGTGGTGGTGTGAGTCCCGGGCCGGGTGGCTAGGTGCCTGGGGCGTAGCGGAGCGCGACGACACCGTTGCTGAGTGGCCTGGATTCGAGGAGCGTGAGCGGCACCTGGCCGGTGCCTCCCTCGAACAGGTGCCTGCCGGTGCCGGCCACGACCGGGTGGACCAGCAGGCTTGCCCGTGCGGCGGGGCGGAGGGGCCGGTGAACACCGTGCGGAACGATTCATAGGTGCGCCGCCCGTATAGCTGCGTGTCCGCGTCGGCCATCTGTCCCATGACGACCTGGGTCATCTCGTCGTTGTCATAGGGAGGGTTCCACTTCTCCGGGGCTTCGATGACGCCGTCGAGCGTGATGAGCAAGCCTGCGGTGATCTTTGTCATGTCGGGTCCTTTCCGCATTCCGGCTGCCAGTCAGGGGATGACCTGGACGAATCGGATGTGGTTGCCTGACAGGTCGCGAAAGGCCGCGTCGATGCGCCAGGGAACCTTGTTCGTCTCCTGGATCATCTCCACGCCGCGGTCCCTGAGCTCGCAGTAGGTGGCCTGGCAGTCCTCGACCTCGAAGCTCAGGCCGCTCATCGCGCCCTTGGCTACTAGTTCGCTCATCCTGGCCGCGGTCTCAGGGTCGTGGACCGGCGGCCCGGGCACGCCGAAGATGAAATGGATATCGGGCTGCAGGGGCGGGCCGACGGTGAGGAAGCGGTAGTTGCCGAACTCGGCGAGGGTGACGTCCTCGCGGGGCTCGAAGCCCACCTTGCGCGTGTAAAACGCCAGCGCCTCGTCCTGGTCATGAACCCACAAGCTGACATGAGTGAGCCGCTTGAGCATGGCAGTATCTCCTGGTTCGCTGGAAGCTCTGGAGATCACCACGCTAGGGTCGGCTGCCGTCGCCTGTCTTCTCCAGACGCGCTGTCTGCCGGTGCGGGCGCCCCCAGGCGCGCAGCAGGCAGTCCGGGCCTCGCCTAGCTTGCGCAGTGCTTTCCGCTTCTCGTCAAGGCGGCTCCGCTGCGCTTCGCCGCACGGCGCTGCCCGCGCGGCGCTCTGGCTTGAGGCCCCGCGCGCACAGGCGCGCCAGCTCGATGCCGCATGCCGAGTGTTCGGCTGGCTCATCCCCGCGCTTCCCGAGTATCCGGCGTCGCCCGGAACCCGTCGAGAGCGCTCCGCGTCGCTACGCGATGGCCTGCGGCCACCCTCGACTGAACCCGGACGAGAGTCGCCGGTCATGGCAGCTACCGGGGACTGGGCCCCTGTCACTTGCGAACCGGTACGTGTCAGACCTGACTGCCAAAGTTGTCGGCATGACAAACCATCGCGTCGTGGCCGTGATACTGCGTCAGGCAGATCGGCTGCTGTTGTGTCACCGGGCGCCGACGCGGCGGTGGTATCCAGACGTGTGGGACTTCCCAGGCGGGCATGTCGAACCGGAGGAGCGGCCGGAGGAAGCGCTCCGCCGGGAGATACTGGAGGAACTGGGGGTCGAGCTCGACAGCGTTGACGGCGCCCCGGTGCTGCACCGTTTCGTTCCCGATACTGGCCTGGACCTCACTGTCTGGGTGTCGCGCTACTGGCGCGGAAATGTCACGAACATGCAGCCAGAGGAGCACGACGCCATCGGGTGGTTCGGCCGCGAGCAGCTTGGCGGGCTGCGTTTCGCTGATCCGTCCTACCTCGGCTTGCTGCAAGGCCTCATGAGCGAATGAGCTGTTATGCCAAGCCGACTGAGCTTGGTGGTACCGCCTCTAGTGCAGCTTGGGCGGAGTCAGCAATAAATGCCTGTCGGCAACGGAGTCGGCTCCCGCAGCGATGTGCTCGGGGCCGAATCGCAAGGTGCCGAAACGGCAGACCGGATGGTAGTGCGGATGCCAGTTGAACTGCAGGTCAGATACCATCACGTTCGCTCCTGGCCGACTCCCTGTGAAACCGCTCCCTGCAGTGCGGGCCCAGGCCCGAGTTCTCCGCGCCGCGATCTTCAAGGCAGCCAACCTGATGATCGCGATTACCGTGGCGGGTGCCGATCACGACTGACGTGTTCGCTCGGTTTAGGCTGGCGGCTTGAGCCTCGACATTCCTGACCAGGTCCGCAAGACGGTCATAGCTGACGGGAACGAATCCTGGCTGGACGAGCTGCCAGGGGTGGTCGGCTCGCTGGCGCAGGAGTGGTCTCTGATGATCGGGTCCAGCTTCGCGGGCGGTCACGCCGCCCTGGTCGTCGAGGTGACGCTGGCTGACGGAACTCCGGCGGTCCTCAAGATCGGTGTGCCAGGCCGGGACGTCGGGCAGGAGGCCGTGGTGCTGCGCCTGGCGAACGGAGGGGGATGCGCCAAGCTGCTGGGCGAAGACGTGAGTCGACAGGCCCTTCTGCTGGAGCGCCTTGGGGCTCCGATGTACGACCTCGTGGCCGACCCTGTCAGCCGCCACAACTTGTTGTGCGAAGTGGCGGTTCGCTTGTGGCGTCCGGTCGGCCCCGACATTGACCTTCCAACCGGTGCGACGTTGGCTGAGCAGTACGCCGATCGGCTGCCAGGACTATGGGAGCAGGGGGGGCGACCGTGTTCGCCGGCCACTGTGGCGGACGCGCTGGATTGCATGAATCGTCGTCGCCTTGCCCACGACGATCGGTCCGCGGTTCTCGTCCACGGTGATATCCACGAGATGAACGCCCTGCAGGCGAGTGACGGCAGCTACAAGCTTATCGATCCAGCCGGGCTGCGGGCCGAACCGGCGTGCGATCTCGGCACCATCGTGCGTTGCAACCCGGACCTCGGCGATGACCTCCGGGCGCGGACTGAGCAGCTGGCTTCTCGCACGGGCGTGGATGCCACCGCCATCTGGGAATGGGGAACCATCCACCGAGTCGTCAGCGGCGTCTACGCCTGCAGTATTGGCTTTCAGCCCTTTGGCGATCTGCTGCTGGCCGAAGCGGATCGCCTCACGGCGTAGTCACCGGATCGTGCAGCAGTCCGAACCTCTGGTGCTTGTCGTCGCGCTTGTTCTCGCGCCGGATCCTTCGATGGCCTTGCGGCTGGCGGTGGTGGTCAGCCAGGCGCCGGGGCTGGGGGCACACCGTCAGCCGGCCACCGGCGGTCGCGAACGCCTCGGCCGCCGCCTCCTCGGCGACGTCGAGGTCACCGAAGGCCTGGCCAGGGCGGCGGCGACCACCCGCGCCCTCTCCTCGTGGTGGCCCTGGTGACCGCCCCCGGGACGTCGACCCTGTTCACAGGACCGGCCGCACCTCGACCTTGGCGTTGCAGGCCCTCGATCCTTCGGCGGCGAGCTTGAGCGCCACGTCGAGGTCGGGGGCCTCGATGATCCAGAAGCCGGCGAGATACTCCTTCGACTCCAGGAAGGGTCCGTCGGTGAACATCGCCTCCTCGCCCCGGTTGTCGATGACCGTGGCCGTGCTGGGCGCCGCGAGGCCGGCGGCGAAGACCCAGTAACCCTCGGCCTGAAGCCGGTCGTCGAACACGTTGATGGCCGCCTGCTCGGCTGGGGTGGTGGAGCTGGGCTTGTCGTCGATCACGGAAACCAGGTACTGCATCTCGGATCATCTCCTGTGGCTCGGGGCGCCCTCGCGCGCGGCCGCCGAGGTACTTCTCGTTCCAACGCGGGTGGGTCCTGGCCATGCGGCGGGAACCGGGCGGTCCTCTATGTCATGTGCTTCAGGCGGTTGCATATCGCGGGCGCCCGGCGGGCCGGTAGACCTGGATCGTCAGGCCCTTCGAGTCGGCTCGCGAGTCGACCAGGTCCAGCGCCATGTCCGGGCCGGAGCCGGGGAACAGCCGCGTGCCCTGGCCGACGACCACCGGGACGATGAGCAGGGTCATCTCGTCAACAAGGTCATTCTCGAGCAGCCACCGGGTCAGGGCGCCGCTGCCGTGCACCTGCAGCTCACCTCCCGGCTTGGCCTTCAGCCGGCCGATGGCCGCCGCGAGGTCACCAGACAGGACGGTCGTGCCCGCCCAGCGCGGTTCGGTGAGCCTGGTCGATGCGACGTACTTGGGCGTCTCATTCAACGCCACGCCGATGGGGTGGGCGCGCATATCCGCGACTGCTCCCCAGGTGTCGGCGAAGGCCTCGTAGGTCAGCCGGCCGAACAGGAACGCGTCGGCGCGCTGGTAGGTCTGGGTGATGAACTTCGTGGTCTCGTCGCCGAACACCCCCCTGGCCCATCCGCCGCGCTCGAATCCGCTCCTGCGGTCCTCCTCCGTCGCGTGGCCGTTTCCCTGCATCACTCCATCGACGGTGACTTGCGTCATGGTCGTCAGTTTCATGATCGCGGTTCCATTCTTCCTTGGCCCCTCGTGGGCGGCCTCTCACCCCTGCTACGAACACCCTGGCCGTGATCCGACACCGCCCCGCGGATTTCTCTCGACGACTTTCTGGTACGCCAGTTGCGAGCGATCCGACACCGCGCCGCTTTCGGGGCCACTGCGCTCCACCTCCTCATGCGCGCCCAGTGCGAACGAGCTCCGGGATCAGATCGATCGCGAAGCCCCTGACCGTCGTCCGCACATGCCGCGTCCAGTGCGCCGCGTCGCGCGACGACGTAGCAGGCCATGGCCGCGGGCGGCGCCGCGTAAACCTCCCGGCGACCGACGGTGACCTGCACCAGGCCGGTCGCACTGGACCCGGTCCGGAGTGAGCCGACCCGCCCTGACCACCCGGCGGAGTTCGCCCCCTTACTCCTGACCAGGGCCACGCCAAGCCGGAGTCAGTCGGTCGCGGTGACGCAGTCCGCGAGCATCGCTGGCGAGATGTTCCCGCCGGACAGCATGAGCGCGGTGACGCCGTCGATCGCGCTGACGTTCTGCTCGATGATCGCGGCCAGCCCTACGGCGGCCGATGGCTCGACGACCACCTTGAGCGTCATCACCAGCTCGCGCACCGCAGCGCGGATCGCCGCCTCGCTGACGGTGACAATCCGGATGTCCGCCGCGCGGATCATGTCGAAGTTCAGGCGCCCGGGACGAGGCGCGGTCAGCCCATCGGCGATCGTCGGCGGATGGTCGACTTCCGTCGGCCTGCCGGCCTCAAGCGACCGCACGATCGTCGGCACCAGGTCGGGCTGCACGCCTACGATCTCGATCGCCCGCCCGGCTGTCTCGGCAGCGAGGATGGCCCCGGCGAGAAGGCCGCCGCCCGAGCACGGCACGACGAGCCGTTCGACGTCGGGCTCCTGCTCCAGCAGCTCAAGCGTGGCGGTAGCCGCCCCGGCCACGACATAGGGATCGTCGAATGGGTGCACGAACGTGTAGCCGTGCTGATCTTGCAGTTGCGCGGCGCGGCGGAACGCGCCGGCCGCATCGAGCACGCCGTCTTGCACCACCGTGCCGCCCAGGGCCCGCACGGCGTCGACCTTCGCCGCAACAGCGTCCTGCGGCATCACGACCGTGACGCTGGCGCCGAGCACGTCCCCGGCGAAAGCCAGGCCGAGCGCGGCGTTGCCGGCGCTCACCGTCAGCAGGCCGCGGGCGCGCGCCTCCGGCGGCAGCGTGCGGGCACGGTTGAGCGCACCCCGTACCTTGAACGACCCGGTCCGCTGCAGACACTCAGCCTTGGCCACCAGGCGGCAGCCGGCCCGCTCATCAAGAGCCGCCGAGCGAATGGCCGGCGTGCGAACCACCATGCGCCGCAGGTAGTCCTGCGCGCTCAGCACATCACCCGGCCGCGGTCGCGACACTGCCTCCACGCTCGTCACTGCCCCTCCGCGCACGCCGTGCCTCACGGCTCCCGGCTCGCCAGCCAGCTGAGTTACCTGGACGCGGGAAATGTTTCCACAGCAAGAGCATCAAGGCATCCTGACAGACTGACTCAGTCAGTTAGCTGGTGCTGTGCGCAGGCTCCCGGCAGATGGGCGGCTGGCGACTTGCCGTTCTGCGTCCGCCGTTGACCACGGCATTACCGCTAGCTTCTCATTACTCCGTGAAGCCGCTGGAGCCGGACGACGTGATCTCGGCTGATCCGCGGGCCATCTCTGGTGTGGCCGCGCTGGTGACAGCGGTCGCGGTGCTGGCGGCCGTTCTGGCCGGGGCGATCATCATGGCTCTCCACTACAGGGCCGAGGCGGCAGCCCTGCGTCGCCGGCCGGCGCGCTCGATCACCGCCGCGCCAGCGCCCGGGACCGGTCCGCTCACGCTCGCCAGCGGAACAGCCGCGCTGCCCTCGCGCAAGTCGCTCGACGGCGAGCTGACTGTCTTTACGGCTCGGTCCTCCGGGAAGCACGCCCAGATCGTGCTATCCGGTCAGATAAGCGGCGGCAGGCCGCGCACCAGGTATGCAGTGATCGGGTTCGACTGCGAGGGCAGCTCGGTTGGCTACGAAACCTGGGCCGCCGGTGTCACGAACGCGGACGGCCGGGCGACGCTCAGCGGCCGGTCCCTGACCGTATCTCTCAGCGATTACTACTGGCTTTATCTCCGTCTGCCATCGTCACAACGACCAGGATCGAGCCTGCTCGGCAGCTTCACCGCCGCCGGGAAGTTCTCAGCCTCTCCGGCAGGGAATCCGGCCTGTCAATGACGGCTACCGCCATCAGCCCATGATCTGGAACATGCACGGAACGGCCCTGGCTTCAGACCACCGATGACGCACCTGCATCGGCAGGGCCAGCAGAACAATCTCACCAGGCAACCGGACGGCCTCCGGAGCCTTACACGAGAGCCGTCGGCCGATCGCGCGGCTGCCTTGGCCTCTTGCAAACATCTATCAAAGTGATATCATTTTTATCGGCGGTCGGGTGACCGACGCCGCAGGCGACAGGAGGCATCCCGATGCGCGCACCCAGCGACAACACCGCTGTGAAAGGACTGCGCGGGTGGTGGCTACCTCGCCCGCGACATGGCATGCGGCGCCTGATCAACCCAAGGGCGTACTGCAACCTCCGCGCGCCTGGGCTCAGAATTGAGGCACGACCATGAGGGTTCTCCTGCACCAGATGCGTCCCTGGCCACCCGCGTGGCGCAGGCCAGTGGAGGATCGGCCACCCTATGCCGTGTGGGTCATCGGGGGCCTGATCGTCTGGGCATTCCTCCTGGCTGCCTTCATGGCATGGGACCTGCACAGCACATCCCGTACCACCATCTGGGCCATCTTCGCAGGCTGGTGCATCGGCGTGCTCGGTGCATCCATTGCCCGGAAAATCTACAGGTAAGGCGCCGTCCCTCCTCATCGTCGATCTCACGCACCCGGCAGGCGTTCTGTCACTGGCCCAGTCTCGGCGATCAGCACCGCACGAAAGCTGCCCAGCCGAGCTGGCTCACCGGGCCACCTTGACCTGCTACGGCACTGGCGGCGCATCTGCCCGAACCTGAGCCTGGTCAGACGCCCGTCGGGGCGACGATCATGGCGTGGGCGGCCTGGCTAGGGCTCGGATGCGCGGGTTCTGGCGGCTAGTGAGCAGCGTCGGTTACCTTGCCGGTCCGGCGGTAGTGGGCGAGGGTCTTGCGGACCTGCCGGCGAATCCCTGCGTCCGGGTCGTTGTGGCGGGACTCCAGGGCCTGGATCACAGCCGGGACCCGGGGTGCGGGCGTGCTGTCGGTGATGGCGTGGATCACGTCGCCGCGGACGCGAGGATCGGGATCCCCGGCTAGCTCGAGCAGCCTCGTCCACACCCGGTCGTCGTCGGCCCGGACGTGGCAGGTGCACAGGTTCCTGCACGCGAGCTGGCGAGCCCGGCTCTCCTCGCTTCGGGACAACTCCAGCAGTCCGTCGATAGCATCCCTGGCTGTGCGCCCCTCGCCGGCCGGGAGGCCGAACCCGGTCTTCTCAGCGATCTTCCTCCACCGTCCCACTGTTCCGACGATAACGTCGGCCAGGTGTCCGGGCCACGGATTATCCCGTCGGCTGGCGGAGCCGCCGGACCCGTTCTACCTTTCTTAGTGCACGCGGAGGGCGGATCGAGTCGGCTGCTCATTGCACTCGCCAACGTCGTCCTACGGCATCGCCTGGCGGCCCGGCCAGGCGAGGGGCGGGAAATCAATTCGCCGCTGGTCCCCTCGCCCGGTACGGTCGCGGGAGTGTTCTCGCTGCGGGAGCCCATCATCCGTGTGCGGCCATCCCGGCAGGTCCCACCCTGAGAGCAGGTTTCGCAATGGCATGCCGTATCAGTGAGCTCGTGCTCGGTTGCCGCGACCCTGAAGTGCTGGCGCGGTTCTGGTGCGAGGTCCTGGACTTCGTAGTGCTCGATCGCGAGGAGGACTGCATCGAGATCGGGCCGCGCGAAGGGTTCGGCGGCCCGCAGCCGACGATCATCCTCAGTCGCAGGGACGAGCCGGAGAAGGGGAAGTCCCGGCTGCACATCGACGTCAATGCCACCGACCGCGACCAGGACGCCGAACTCGAGCGCCTCCTGGAGCTCGGGGCACGCCCGGCCGACATCGGCCAGACCGGCGAGGAGCGATGGCACGTCCTCGCCGACCCAGAAGGCAACGAGTTCTGCCTGCTCAAGCCCCGCCTCAACCCGCTCTGACGGCTCTCGTCGACAACGAGGACCGCGCCGGGCCTCCACGCCGAACCTGGAGACTGGCCCCAGGTGCTGGTGTCTTTCGTCGTCGTACGGCGTTCGTGGACCGGGCAAACGGTTCCGAAGGCCGCTGAGCCCTTAGTGGCGGCTGACCATCACCACCACGAGGATGACCACCATTACGCCGAGGGCCACGCCCATGATGATCACCCCGGCATTGGTCAGGCCGGCCAGGTGCAGCCTCTCTGCTCGCGCTTCGGCGCGCTTTTCCTGTTCGCGCTCGGCCTTACTCGGCTTCGGCGGCGGCCCCGGCGGCGGTGGAACGCGCAGCCCGCGCCCGCTTCGGCCGCTGAACGGCCGCCACTTCGGCCCGCCCCGCGACCAGTTCCATGACAAGTTGTCCGGGCTATACGGGTCGTCTGGGTCATCCATCGGCACCTCGCGGGTGAACGCCTGCTTAGCTCCGAGTATGAGGCAGTCAGACACCAGGGCGGGCGCGTATGCGACTCTGCTGCCATCTCTCGACAGCACTGGGCGTTGGACGTGGCTGCCGGGACCTGATGGCCACCGGTTTAAGGCGAGGGGTGCCGGGCATCGCCAACGACGTGGGCCCTTCGATCATGGACATCTCTATCTACAGGCAGGCGCGCATCTTCCCGGGACCGGTAAGGCCAGGTGCTGATGTGTCCGGGCCAACCGCCGCGCAAAGCGTTATCGGCCGGCTCCAGCAGTCGGTGATCAATCCGGTGGTCAGGCTGGCGTGGGACCTGGGAATCCCGATTCCGGGCGACGCCCTGGTGGAGACGACCGGCCGGCGTACCCACCTCCCGCGGCGCACGCCCGTGTGTGACGGCCTGGAGGGCGAGACGTTCTGGCTGATCGCCCAGCGCGGGCGTGACGCCCAGTGGGTGCGGAACATCGAGGCCAATCCCCGCGTCCGGATCAAGGTCAGCGGAATACGCACCGGCTGGCGGTCCGGGACCGCGCACATCCTCGATGACGACGATCCGCGGGAACGCCAGCGGATCCTGAGCCAGGCCAACCTCGCCCGCCGTCTGTGCATGTCGACGTCGAAGACGCTGAACACCGACCCGCTGACAATTCGCGTCGATCTGGATAGCGGATGAGCCAGTTGCGTGATCGCGTGCTCGGCAGAATCGCTTGGTGATCGCGTGTCCGGCAGAATCGTGTTGTACGGGGCCACCGGCTATACCGGGGGTCTCACCGCGCGGGCGATGGTCGCCAGCGGCTTGCGCCCGGTACTCGCGGGCCGTCACCAGGGCCGGCTGACCGCGCTCGCCGAGCAGCTGTCGCGGGCCGGGGACGGGATGAAGCTGGAGACGGCGGTCGCCGGATCCGAAGAATCCGGACCGCTGCGAGAGCTAATCGGCGCCGGTGACGTGCTGGTGTCGACCGCGGGCCCGTTCCTGAAGGTCGGCAGGTCCGTGGTGGAAGCCGCCGTGGACGCGGGCGCGGTCTACCTCGACTCGACCGGCGAACCGCCGTTCATCCGGCAGGTGTTCGAGGAATTCGGCCCGCGGGCGGAACACACCGGCGCGGTGCTGCTGACCGCGTTCGGCTACGACTACGTGCCGGGCAACTTGGCCGGAGCGCTCGCGCTCCAGGCCGCCGGACCCGCTGCGGCCCGGGTACGGGTCGGCTACTTCGTGCGCGGGAACACCCGGAAGGCGACGAGCGCGGGCACCCGCGCATCAGCGGCGGGCGTGCTGCTCGAGCCCGGATACTCCTTCCACGGCGGGCGCCTGGTCACCGAGCGGACCGCCGCGCACGTTGCATCGTTCGAAGTCGACGGCAGCAGGCGGCAGGCCTTCTCCATCGGCTCATCCGAGCATTTCGCGCTGCCCAGGCTCCGGCGGCAGGCAGCCGGCCAGCACCGGCACCGGCACCGGCACCGAGGCATGCCCGCCGGAGCGCCGCTGACCGACGTGGGCGTCTACCTCGGGTGGTTCGGCGCCGCCACCGGGCTCGTGCACTTCGTCTCGGCCCTCGCGGCGCCCCTGGAGCGCCTGCCGGGTGTCCGCGGTGCGCTGGATCAGCAGGCCCGCCGGATTCAGCGCAGCCGGGGCACGCCAGACGCCGGGGCAACCATCCGCTCTGACGTCGTGGCCGTGGCGGCCGACGACCGCGGCCGTCGGACTCGCGACGGTACACCTGACCGGCGGGGATCCGTACTCGTTCACCGCGACTGTCCTCGCCTGGGCCGCAGGCAGGGCGGCCGCGCAGGGCGTGCGGCCCGCCGGCGCGCTCGGCCCGGCGGAAGCATTCGGACTGGCCAGCCTCGAAAGAGCCTGCGCAGAGGCCGGATTTCATCAAGAGCCTGGCCGGAAGGATGCCTGATGGACGCCACCTGCGCGACGAAAGTCACGGTGGTACAGCCCGGAAGCGGGGAGAGCGTCAGCATCCCCGGATTCGGGCCACATACAAGATCTACCGGCAGATCGCCCATGTCACGGCCGACCGGATAGTCCGGCAATTGCGATCACCCGGCCAGCGAGCGCGGGCATCGCTGTAGGTCTGCAGACCGGCCAGCGCCCAGGACGGTTGCGGGGATGATTCTGCGAGGGCGGCGCGTTGGCACTAGGAGACGCGACATATCGTGTTGTTGGGTGGGCTGGGCCTTGACGGGCTCCGGGCCTTGAGAGGTGAGCGTGATGACCGGTTGGTACGCGGAGCGGACGTCGGCCAGGCCGACCAGGCCTGCCAGGGCCATGATCGCCGTGACTGTGCTCGCGCTGCTGCTGGTGGCGGCCGTGCCGGTGGCGCTCCTGGCCGCAGTGGTCATGATGATTCTGGGACACGTCGTCGGCGGGCTCGCGCTGGTCGGCGGCTCGGTCCTCGCCGCCGCCGTAGCTGTCACGCTCGCGGGCATGAGCGGGATGCGGCACCTGCGCAAGCTGCTCTCCGGGGACGGCTTTCGCGCCGTGCGGCTGAACGGCAGCCAGTACACCGACGTGGCGGAGCCAGAGGGCACCGAGTACGACAACCTCGTGCAGCTGGATCACAGCGAGTACACCGAAGTTCGCTGACCTGACTTGTGTCGTTGCCGAGCCACGAGTCGGCACTTACTTGCGCGTCGACGGCGCAGTTCAGGTCGATGCGCAGACCTGGGTCGTCAACCGCGGCCAAGGAAAGTCTTGCTCTAGCGCGGCCGACTGCCCTCGATCAGGCCTCGTCGGGAGGTCACCATCGCCTGTCAGCCTGGCGGAGCATCGCGTCTTGCTCGGGGTCGGGCAGGAGTTCCCGTACCTCTTGCGCACAGCGGCAGGCCACGGCGATCCTGGCCGCCCACGCCAGCGCCTCCTCGCGTGAGGGCACGTCGACGAGCGAGAATCCGCCGATGACCTCCTTGGTCTCCGGATACGGGCCGTCGGTGACCGTCCCGTCGGTGGCCACGACGCTCGCCCGCTGGCTTGTCAGTCCGCCGCCGAAAACCCAGACGCCGGCGTTCACGGCCTCCTGGACCACCGCGTGCGAGGTCTTGCCCACGTCGGGCATGTCCTCCTCGGGGATGTGGTCCATCGCGCCGGCATCGAACGAGATCAAGTACCGCGTCATCCCACGACTCCCTTGCCCCGGCGGCCTGTTCCGGCCGCCTCTCATCTGCTCTACGGACGCCTCACTTCGGATCCGACACTCGGCCAGAAGAAAATCTCAGGGGACCTCCGCCGTCCCGGCCCCCGCGAGCATCATGTGACCCCGGTTCGCGGAGATCATCGGCGCTGCCGCCGGCTACGAGTAGTCCAGCCGCACCCAGCTGACCCTATGACGATCGTGTACCAGCGCACGCAGAACCGGCGGACCTGCATCTGGCTGGCCATGCGGGGCGGTGCAATGCCACCTGGGCGCACTAAATCCGCCGGCCCCGCGCCGGCCCTCGGCCACCCCGCCAGCGTCCTCGTCACCGCGCCAGCAGGGCGGCCAGCGGGACCCTCGTGGCGCTAGCTGCTCACCGTGAAGGTGCGCAGGACCTGGTCGCAGGCTTGCGTCACTTGCGCGGCATGCTCCGGTGTTTGCTGGCAGTTGATGGCGTACTCGGTCCTGCCATCGAAGGTGTAGATAAGCGTGCTCTCCACGCGGGTCCCGTTATAGGACAAACCTGAGGTCCGGAACTTGAGTGCCGGCAGCCCGCCAACGCTGATCCTCTGGGGTCCCGCTTGCAGGGCGCCGCCGGCCTGGGCAGCGAGCCGCCGAATCCCCGTCTTAAAAATGGGGGCGACGCTGGCCAGATTTCCGGCGGTAACGGGGCCGGGCAGTGCGTAAGCCGCTATGACAATTCCGTCCGACACGCCGATGAACAGCCCGGTCTGACACAACCGGTGGCTGCCTCCGATGCGTGTACTGACGCTGTGCTGGTGCCACCCCGCTGGGTAGTGGAACGAGATGCCACGGCATGGCTGGCTGGAGCCGGCTGAAGCCGGGCGCACAGTCCCGCCCGAGGTTACGCGGATGGACATGCCGAGGAGCGCCAGCCCGGCGACGACCCCGGCCAGCACCTGGCGCCCGCGCCGGACGGGCAACGCTCCCGCGGCGCCTACCTGCGTCCGGGCGGCGAGGTCGCCGAGGCGTTGCCTGCGCCTGCCGGTGGCCAGCACGGAGATAAAGCCCGCCAGGTACAGCAACGGCAGCCAGTCGACGAGCCGGAGCAGGGTACGGGCGGCGATCGCCCGCGCGGACGGCCGGGTCCCGTCGCAGTTGACGACCCGCAGGCCGAGCAGGCGCTTGCCCAGGGTCTGCCCGGTCGCAGCCTCGAACGCGAAGTAGTAGACGAGCACGGCAACCAGGTACAGGGCCAGCCACCAGCCGGCCACGGTGACTTCGCCGAATCTCAGCCGCCACGTACCCGCTTCGACCACGCCGACGCCCGAGCTGAAGACGCCCGGAGTCGGTGCCGGAGCGCTGCCAGTGGCCAGTCCCTCGATGACGAACAGCCCGGCCAGCAAGGCGACGTCGACCAGTGCGGCCGCGATCCGCGGACCGAGCAGGTCCGCCTGGCCGGGGCCGGGGCCGGTGCCGGGCCGGTGCCGGGGCCGGGGCCGGGGAAAGGGGCGAGCGGTGCCTGGGTCGCGATGGGCGGTTCCGCGGTGGTGCCCGGTGGGCCGTGACCGCGAGGGTCGGCCGGGTCCTCATGCAGATTGCCGCGCGGTTCGGGAATGGTCATGCCGACTCCTGTGGTGAGGCGATGCGCCTGTCGCGTCGCAGATCGAAGAACGCGTTCCCGGCGGGCTGCGCGGAGGGCGATCATCGCCGGGCGGGCGCGGGCCGATCGGAATCCGGCTGGCCGGGGCCCCACCGGGAAGGTAGACGGGCGGCTGCCGACGGCAGGTTGGACCGGTTTGTGAGGACTTTCGCAACGGCCACATGACCTGCCCTTAAATCCAGTTAGAAGGTAGACGCGGGGCAATCGCCGGCGGTGTACGGATTCATCGGCCGAAGCCACGCATGGCTGGCCGGAGGCGCCCGGCTGCTGGCACCCGCACAAGAGCGCGGCCAGCAGACCGTGGAGCTCGATGAGCTCCGCCGCGTCAGCGACGATGCCAGTGCGGCCGTCCAGGCCGCCATGGCGGCCGATCAGCGGCTCGATGCGCTGCGCGACGACCTGGCCGAACTCGGCGGATCTGAGCCCACCGCGCTACTCGCGCAAGGACGCCGCCCGGCGATCCCGCTCCGGCACGCCCGAGGGTGCGATTGGTGTAGCCGTGCCGCAGAGTAACCGTGCCGCAGAAGCTTCCTGCGGCTCGGGGGTTAGGGGGTCGGCCAGCGGGCGTATCCGCGCTCGTTGTGGCGCAGCGTCAATGTGAGCCGGCCTGATGTGGGTGTTCCGACCTTGTGCAGGGGGCAGCGCGCCCCGCAGACTCCGAGGTCCGCTCCTCGCAGGAGGACCATGTCGCCGGCAGCGGTGATCCAGCGATCCAGTGTCAGGGGCGGGTCCCGAGACTCCAGGACGGTGAACTCCGCTTCGCCGGCCAGGGTGACGATCAGGATCACGCCCTTGTAGAAGGCCTGGTCCCGGTGCGGTCCGATATGGCCGTAGCCGGATTCGTAGCGTTGCCAGGTGGCGTCGGTCCAGTCGGGCAGTTGCTGGCCGATCGCAGCCGACACCGTGGCCCGCATCTCGGAACCGAATGCCTGAACCGGCGGCGGGGCCTCATGGAATGGCAGCTGCGCGAACCATCCGTGCTGGGTTACGGCACCGACCTTGGGGGCCATCTGGGTCCAGGGCGGCGTTTGCGGCTTCGCGAGCGCGGCGCACTCATCGGTGTCCAGGTGTCCCGCCAGCCGGACCCAGCCGCGGGTCAGGAGGTCGGCGAACCGCTGCGCTCGCACTCCCGAATGAAACCGCAGCCGGGCCGGTCAGGCAACCAGGCTGTGCCCGGGGATGCTGATAACCGAGATTGGGCCGGCGGCTGAACGGTTACGGATGCGTGAGATCCATGACGGTGAGGGCCAGCGGCCGCCGCTCCATCATCTGGCGCAACAACCACGCCAACGACGAACGACTACGCCGGATCATCGACCGGACGAATATTGCCCTGACGCCGCACTAGCTCTGGCGGCGCGCCTGCCTCTAGGTGACAACTAACTATCGGGGCCTGCGGCAGCGAGCCGCCCGCCCGCAGCTCGCGCGCGGCGCGATGTAGCAGCCTACTCAGATGCGGGAACTTATAGAGCTACTAATGGGGCTATAGGTAGAAAAATGATACTAGTGGCGTTTGGAGGGACCGGAAAGCGGCTACGAGAAGCAAGAGGAGTATGTGCCGTGCCGCCCGGACCCGAGGGAGACTGAGATGAGCGACGGATCGTTTCCCCAGTGGTTACGCCATGCCGTCTCCTGGACCTCCGGTAGACCCGGAGCCGTGGGCACTTCCGCCGGGGCGGTGCTGGGGCTAATCGTGGTCGTCTTCTCCGCCACCAACACGATAAGCGCCCAGCAGGCCATTGCCATGGCTGTGCCCGCCATTGTGGTGATGACCGTCGGGCTGGTCCGCATGCTGGTGCTCGACTCCTGGGCCGCATGGCGACGGGGGTTCGAGCAAGGCTGTCAGGCGGCCCTGGCCTATCGCCTGCGCAGCCCGAACGCGGATGACTCCGGTGTATCGGACGCTGATAGCGCGGCCGACCCCGGTCGGCTGGCGCCGCGACTGGCGAGCCTCCGATGGCCACCACGCGCCGCGGGCTGACCTTGCTGTCTGGGCAATGGTGCCTGAACTGGCCAGTCGTGCCGCGGCTCAGGAACGGACGCCGCCACCGGCCTGCACGTTCTCGGTGCCGTCGACTGGCATGACCGTCCGTCGGGCATTGATGTCCTCGACGCCGAGCAGGGCGAGGACCTCCGCGAGACTTGCTCCGGTGGCCTGGGCGATGCTCCTGACCGAAGAGACCGTCGTGGGCTCGCGGGGCAGGCCCTCGGCGGCGATGAACTCGTGTATGACCTGCTCGTCGTAGCCGAGCTGCCGCATCCGGACATAGACCCAGCTAGCGATGCGCTCGCCCGGCGTGGCCGCCGCGTATCCAACGGCGGCGGAGGCCGCGGGAATGCTCTGCGGCACGGTAGCCGGAAGCAGGGGAGCTGGCTCCCGGCCCGCGAGCACGGAAGCAAAGCTGCCTGGCGCCCACCCGTACATGGCTTCAGCGATGGCGGCGGTCGACTCCGGGTAGGAGTCGCGTTCGCCGTTCTCCAGGCGGCTGATCGTCTTGACGGACAGTTTTCCGCCGCCCTGCTCACGGACGAACCGGCCGCGCTGACGAAAGCCGTACCCGAGCTCCGCCCTGCGTCGCTCCAGTGCGAGGCCCAGCCGCCTCCATGCCTCAGGAGGATATCTGTCCATTGAAGTCCAGTCTGCGTGGAGACAGGAGTGCCATGCTGCCGGACATAGTTTGCCACGTCAAGGCGACGAGGTCACTCAGGCAAGGCTCGAGGCCGGCCGGCGTGTCGGCCGTCCGGGAAGATCGGCGGGCCAGGGCCAGGGGCGTGTCGCTTGCCCATGGTGTCCGAGGCCGGGCGGCGGCCAGTGCCGGGCGCTCTACCAGCGCAATCGTCTAGTCCGGCCGAAGTCGGAGGGTCGGCGGCACGGGTCGGCGGCGGCGGGTTCGCGCGGTGCCGTCGCGGCTGGACCGCCCCTTTCCGGGCCACAGCGCAGCCTTCAGAAGGACGAGCGACCGGCCGGATGGATCGCCTTTCGCCATTGCTCTGCATATCGCTTCCGCCCATGAGCTGGACCTTAGTGTCTATCAGTGTTCAGTTATGGCTTGCCTCGCTGGCTGCGTGACCTTATCTTTGTCCGCATGAGCGCGACACAAACGGTCATGACCGCCGCCACAAGGCCTCACGGGCAGGCGCGCGGGAAACTCCGCCAGAACGGGGCAGCCATCCGTAGCCTCCGCGAAAAGGACGGCTGGCACCAGCCGGACTTCGCCCGGGAGGTGGGGATGAGCCAGTCCGCGCTGTCCAACATCGAGCGGGAGAAGCGAAGTGCCAGGCCCGCCACTATCCACCGGATCGCTCGCCTATTACGCGTCCCTGTAGCGGCAATCACCCGAGAGTCGGACGGCCCTGCGGCCTAGCTGCCTCGCGCTGATCAGATCACCGCTCCGCTGCCGATTCAGGGATGGAACCGGCAAGCCCGTTAACCAGCAAAGGAGAACCCCCTGTGAATTCCAGTCAGCCCCGACCGTCGAACCCGCTGCTGACGCCGGCCGAGGTGGCCGCCGCGTTCCGGGTCGACCCCAAGACCGTCACCAGATGGGCTAAAGCCGGCAAGCTGAACTCCATCCGCACCCTGGGCGGACACCGCCGATACCTCGAGGCCGATGTCATAGCCATCATCTCCGGCGGCCCGTGTAGTGACTCGTGGCCATCGGCTTCCCGTCAGCTTTGAGCGTCACCAGCCGCAGCTAGGCATGGAGATCGTGGTAATCCGCCGGCAATGGCGGGGACCTACCACCATCAGGCAGGTTGCCCGGCCGCAGAACCTCCCATTTCATGAGCCATTCAACGATGCACTACGTCGCCATGCAGATGGGGGCCGAGCTGATGTCATTCACGCTACTGACCGATCTCCCGCTGCGGGCGACCAGGTATCAGCCTAGACACAGCTCGCCACGGCGGACGTATGCGGCTTCTGGCCGGCTTGCCCGGGCCATGCGCATCGTTTTATCGCGCAACTGGGCAGGCCGGCCAGAATCGCCGCAGTTACCCGCCCGCTTCCTGGCTCCCAGCCGGGCGCCTGCATCCAGGTGTCCGTTCCTGGAAGTGTCTAGTGTGCTGAGCCCACTGCGATGCCCGTGTCCTTGCGGCCGCGTGGTGGCCCCGAGCTTCGCTGAGCCCCGATAGCTAAGCCCGATAACAGCCGACCGTCAGTCGCCGTTAGGTAGAGATCAGCGGCGCTGAGATAGGAGGTACTGAAAATGTCTTCCCAGGTCAATACAGTGATGCCGGTGCATGGCCCAGCTCTCGGCCGGCTGCGGGCGCGATCGCAGGGGAGCGCGCGGGCCTTGAAGCCGCGACGTGAGCCGCGGTGCGGGTGATGGCACTTCACGGTCATGCCGGTCAGGCAGGCGAGCGCGCTACCCTTCCAAAAGAGGCCGATCAGGCCGAGATCTTGCGGCTGCGGGAACGTTTCCTGCACCACCACATCTTCTATGTCGTCTCCGCGGATCGCGGGGTGCGGTACCTGGCGCACGGAGCGACACTCGGTGCGCGGCCGCATACGATCATCACCGACGACCTGAACGAGCTGCGATACGAGCTGGAGCAGGCGGTGAGCATGCTGCTGTAGGCGCTGCGGCGTCAGGCGCTCGTGAGGATGACGAGTTGCTGGGTCGCTCGGGTCATTGCGACGTAGCGGTCGACTGCTCCTTCGATGCCTGTCCCGAACGTCTCCGGGTCGACGAGGATGACCAGGTCGAACTCGAGCCCCTTCGACAGTTCCGGGGTGAGCAACCGGACGCGGGGCGGCGCGGCGGCAGTGCTTTCCAGGAACACGGGGTCACCGATGACGCAGGCGATCCCGTCGTCATGCTCGGCGAGCCAGGTGCCGAGGATCGAGCCCAGCTCGGAAGCGGGTCCGTGCACGACGGGGACGCCGGTGCTGCGGATGGAGGTCGGCACGTTGGCGTCCGGGAGCACGGCCCGGATGACCGGCTCGGCTTCCGCCATGACCTCTTCTGGCGTCCGGTAGTTGATGGTCAGGGAGGCCATGCGGATCTGGTCCAGCCCGATCCGCTCGAGTCGCTCCGGCCACGACTCCGTGAACCCGTGCCGGGCCTGGGCGCGGTCCCCGACGATGGTGAAACTCCCGGACGGGCAGCGGAGCAGCAGCATCTGCCACTCGGCGTCGGTCAGTTCCTGGGCCTCGTCCACGACGATGTGGGCGAACGGGCCGGCGAGCAGGTCTGGATCCGTGCCGGGCAGGGCGGCCTCATTGACCAGGGCGTCGTGGAAGTCCTCGCCGCGCAGCATCGTCACCAGGCCTACGCCGTACTCGTCGTCCGCGGCCTCGATCAGGTTGTCGACGACCTGGGTCATCTGCTCGCGTTCGGCGGCGACCGCGGCGTCATGCCGGCGCTTGCGTCGTGATGCCTGCGGGTCGCCGAGCTGCTGCCGGGCTGCGTCCAGGAGCGGCAGGTCGGACACCGTCCAGGCCTGAGCGTCCTCGCGCTGCAGCGCGTTAACGTCATCGGGGCTGAGCCAGGGAGCGCACAGTCGCAGGTAGGCGGGCACCGACCACAGGTCTCCAACGAGGTCAGCCGCCTCGATCAGCGGCCACGCGCGGTTGAGGGCGGTGCGCAGATCCCGGTTCTGCAGCAGCGACTTGCGGAGCAGGTCAGCCGGGACATCGCCCCCGTGCTTGTCGGTCAGGATCGCGAGCAGCTCCGCCCAGATCTGGTCGCGCGCCACGTTGTGCGGAGTACCGGGATCTGGTGCCTGGAACGCCTCGAGCCAGTCGTCGGCGCTCAGCCAGATGTCGGACCAGTGGGTCGTGACCGTCATCCCCTCGGCGGGCGGATTCTCGTAGAACCTGACGCCTTTCTCGATCCCCTTCACCAGGTCCGCGGACGACTTCAGGCGGGCCACGTTCGGGTCGGTCTCGACCGTTGCCGTGGCGCCCTCGGCGACGAGGTCCCGCAGGGTGCTGGTCTGCACGCCGTCCTCTCCGAGGCTGGGCAGGACGTCAGCGACATAGGCCAGGTAGAGCTGGTGCGGACCAACGAACAGCACGCCGCCCCGGCGGTGACTGAGACGAGGGTCGGAGTACAGGAGGTAGGCGGAGCGGTGCAGGGCGACGACGGTCTTGCCCGTACCCGGACCGCCATCGACGACGAGAGCACCCCTCGATCCTGCGCGAATGATGGCGTCCTGGTCGGCCTGGATGGTGCCGAGCACGTCTCGCATCCGGGGCGACCGGCTGCTGCCCAGGCTGGCGATGAAGGCGGACTGGTCGTCGAGCGCGGCGTGCCGGTCAATCCCGTCCGGGGAGAACACCTCGTCCCAGTAATCGCTGATCCGGCCGAGGGTCCAGCGATACCTGCGGCGGCTGGCCAGGCCCATCGGGTTGGCGTGGGTCGCTCCGAAGAACGGCTCTGCCGCCGGGGAGCGCCAGTCCAGCAGGAGCCGGCGTCCCGAACTGTCGGTCAGGCCAAGGCGTCCGACGTACACGGGCTCAGGGCTGTCCGCGCTGACCATCCGCCCGAGGCACAGGTCCAGGCCGAAGCGACGCAGGACGCGGAGGCGAGCGGACAGCCGGTGGACCTCCATGTCCCGGTCCATCGCTGCCTGGCCGATGCCCCCGGGTGCCTTGCGCTCGGCATCGAGGCGGCCGGACAGCTCGGCGATCGACTGCTCAAGGCTCTCCGCGATGGCCGCGAAGTGCTGCTCGTCGCCGGCGATCAGCGCCGGGTCGGCCTTCGCGGACAGGCGGTCGGGAAGGTTAAACGCGCTGGTTGTGAGGGAGTTCACGGCATCAGCTCCGATCTGAGGTCGCTGGCGGCGATGGAGCGCGGCAAGGCGCCTGTGGTTCCTGCGGGTACTGGCGGCCTTTCCCCGGCTGACCGCGGCGGGCAGCTGCGTCGTGGCCACCGCCGCCCCGTGGGTCCGGATCCTCAGCCACGACGGTTCTGGCCTCGGCCTGCGATTATGCGGCACTACCCGGGTCTTGCCGCAAGCCCCCCAGTGCGCTATAAGTTGAAAGTGGAGGGGAGTGTGTCCTCTCTCCATTGATCGCCTTCCGCGGGCTGACAATCGCCTCGCGAAGCGGCGGCGCTCCCAGCCACCTGTTACCTCTTGATTCTGTCGAGCCATTGCTGAGCGCGGGCGGCCGAACCGGGATGCCTCGGCCATCATGTCGGCCACGGTGGTGGCGGCGAGCTGATCGCGCCAGGCTTGCTCGGCCTTGTTCATGATGACAGCGTCGACGCACGGCGGGGCATTCCTCCGCTGGCAGCGGAAACGCCTGTCGATCAGTCGCTGAGGGCATCCAGGTCGACCCCGCGGAGGCGCTCGGGGCCGACGATCGCGTCGATCTCCACGATCTTGCCGCGGGAGACGGTGAAGCCCAGGACGGCGAACGGCTGCCCGCCCACCGTCACGACCACGCCCGGGCCGCCGTTCACCAGGACCGGCCGCTTCGGCGCGGTGGGCTGCGCGATCGTGAGCGTCCGCTCGGCCACGGCGGCCGCGCCGCGGAGCACCAGCGAGAAGTCCGGATGCGCCGTTCCCCCGTCGGACCGCAGCACGACATCCGGGTCGAGGACCGCGACGAGTGCTTCGAGGTCACCGTCGTGGGCCGCGGCGAAGAAGGCATCGACGACCTGGCGCTGGCGAGCGGCGTCGGCGCCGGCCCGGGTGCCAACGCCCTGGACGTCGGCGCCGCGCACCCGGCGGCGAGCCCGGCTGGCCAGCTGCCGCGTCGTGGCCGGGGAACGGTCCAGCATGGGGGCGATCTCGTCGAAGGGCAGGTCGAACATGTCGTGCAGGACGAACGCCAGCCGCTCGGCGGGGGCCAGCGTGTCCAGCACCACCTGCAGGGCCAGGCCGACCGAGTCGGCCAGCAGCGCCTCGTCCTCGGGGTTCGCCCCGCTCGCGCTGCTGATGACCGCGTCGGGCACGTGCACGCCCATGGGCTCCTCGCGCCGCGCGTGCCGCGACCGCAGCACGTTCAGGCACACCCGGGCCGTGATCGTGGTCAGCCAGGCGCTGAGGTTATCGACCCCGCTGGCGTCTGACCTGCTCACGCGCAGCCAGGTCTCCTGGACGGCGTCGTCGGCCTCGGTCAGCGAGCCGAGCATCCGGTAGGCCACCCCGCGCAGCCGGGCCCGATTCTGCTCGAAGCCCTCGGCCAGCCAGTCGGACTCGGTCATCGGTCACGTTCCTCCGTCGCGACGTGTCATATAAGTGACACCTCAATTGGGTGACACCCCAAAACCGTGCGATGTGACAAGGAATCAATCATGCAGGCACCATCAGGCCAGGTAACCGCGCCGGCGCTCGAGGCTCTGCTGACCGGCGGGGCCCTGGCCGGCGGATGGGCCCTGGATCCCGGCCAGTCCAGTATCCAGCTGAACAACCGCAGCATGTGGGGCCTGGTCCCGGTGAACGGCGTCTTCCGCGAGGTGAGCGGGACCGGCACCGTCTCGCCGGACGGCGAGGTCAGCGGCACCATCACGGTGGCCGCGGCGTCCATCGACACCAGGAACGCCCGCCGGGACAAGCACCTGCGGTCGGCCGACTTCTTCGACACCGCCCGCCATCCGGACATCACCTTCACCGCGGACGGCATCCGGCCGTCGGATCAGGGCGTCGCGGTGACCGGCATGCTGACGGTGCGCGACCGCACCCGGCCGGTGTCCTTCGATGCCGCCGCGTCCGTTGCCGGCGATGGCGAGATCTGGCTCGACGCCGAGGTCGACGTCAACCGGGCCGAGTTCGGCATCACCTGGAATCTGCTGGGCACGGTCTCGATGCACAACACCCTCACCATCCACGCCGTGTTCACCCGGCGCTGAGCTGTGGCGGGCTTGGGCGCGGTCAGCGGATGAAGACGATGGAGGCGACGATGCCGTTGCTCGGCCCGACCTTGATCGGGGGCTCGGGGGTGTTGGTGGCGACTCGGATGGGCGTCACCTCGCCGGCCCCGTCATCGGTGACGTAGGCCAGCTTGCCGTCCGGCGTGAACGCGATGAACGTCGGGAGGCCGGCCACCGGGATGGCCTTGCCCGCCCGGCCGGTAGCGGTGCTGATCGGGATCACCCCGAACTTCTGCGAGATGTCGTAGCTCACGTAGGCGGTCCGGCCGTTCGGCGCGATCGCGATGATGCCGGGGGACTGGCCAACGTTGATCTGCTTGCCGACCCGGCCGGTGGCGACGTTGATCGGCGTCACGTAGCCGCGGTCGCCAGTTTCGGGCTCGCTGAGGACGTAGGCCGTCTTGCTGTTGGGCGTCACGACGATCTGAAGCGGATCGCCGTGCGGGATCTTGATGGGCTTGCCGGGCCGGTTGTTTCTGGTCGATATGGGAGTGACGGTGCCCGCGTCGAGACTTGCGACGTAGGCCGTCTTCCCGTTCGGCGTGACGGCGATCGCGTCCGGGAAGTCGCCGACCCTGATGAAGTGCTCCGCCCGGCCCGTGGCGACGTTGACCGGGGTGACCTTGCTGCCGGTGTAGTTGCCGGCGGTGTAAAGGGTCTTGCCGTTGGGCGTGATGGCGATGGCGAAGGCGTTGTTGGCCAGCTTGATGGGCTTGCCGGGCTTGTCGGTGGCGGTCGGGACGGGGTAGACGCGCAGCGCCCCGGCCGCGACGAACATGGTCTTGCCGTTCGGAGTGATCGCGATGCCCTGGACCCGGTGGAAGCCCAGCCGCGGCTGGGCCGTCTGGGTCGGGAGGCGGAACGGGATGACGCCGAAGCCATCCTCGCCGTACAGCTTCGTCTGGTCGGGAGTGGCCAGCAGCTGGCGGACCGTGTCGCCCTGGTAGGGGATGGTCGTGCCGGTCGTGCCGGTGGCGACGTTGATGGGCACGAGGCCATGCGGGACGACCACGTAGGCCGTCGGCGCGGTGGCCGTGACCGCGCTGGCGGCCCCGGCCGTCCCGAGCGAGGCCAGGGCGATGGTGGCCGCGGCCGTCGCGATGAGGGGGCGGATGGCAGATGCAGGCATCGGGCAGCTCCTGACGGCGGGGCTCCGTACGCCTGCTCGCGGTCGCGAGGGCGCTTAAGAGGCCCACTAGCTAGACGCTCCTCGCATCCCCCCGGAGCACCACATACCGCTCACACTCTGCTTATTTCGTGATCACTCGGAGTGATCACGGACAGGAGTCCGCGACGTCTCAAACTGGGATTGTTCGTTCTCTTGAATGATTCGCGTTTAGCGCGATAGGTTGGCCCGCGTGACCGAACCCCAGACTCCGAGCATCGCCGAGGAGCTGCGGGGGGCCGGCCTGCGCGTGACAGCGGCCCGCGCCGCACTGCTGGTGGCCGTCCGGGAGGGCGACCACCTGGGCGTCGAGGCGATTGCCGCCGGGGTGCGGGAGCGCGTCGGTCACATTTCCCTGCAGGCCGTTTATGACGCGCTCGACGCGCTCACCGCGGTCGGGCTCATCCGCCGCATCGAGCCGGCCGGCAGCCCGGCCCGGTTCGAGGGGCGCATCGGGGACAACCACCATCACATCGTGTGCCGGTCATGCGGGACCGTCACCGATGTCGATTGCGCGGTCGGCGAGGCGCCCTGCCTGACCGCGTCGGATGACCACGGCTACGCGATTGACGAGGCCGAGGTCGTCTACTGGGGCCTGTGCCCCGCCTGCTCGACCGCCAGCACGCCAGCACCTCCTGAGCACCTTGATACGCCTAGCCCGGAAGGATTCCGATGTCTGAGAACCATGATCCAGTAGTCATCGAGGGCGAGACCCCGGAGGCCGGGGCCGAGAGCGGGGGCTGCCCGGTCGTCCATGGCCTGGTCCACCCGACCAAGGGTGATGCCAACAGCGAGTGGTGGCCGAACCGGCTCAACCTGAAGATCCTGGCCAAGAACCCCGCCGTGGCCAACCCGCTGGGCGAGCAGTTCAACTACGCCGACGCGTTCAGGAGCCTGGACCTGGCCGCCGTGAAGCAGGACATCGCCGAGGTGCTGGCCACCTCCCAGCCCTGGTGGCCGGCCGACTTCGGCAACTACGGCCCGCTGATGATCCGGATGGCCTGGCACAGCGCGGGCACCTACCGCATCAGCGACGGCCGCGGCGGCGCCGGCGCGGGCCAGCAGCGGTTCGCCCCGCTGAACAGCTGGCCGGACAACGTCAGCCTGGACAAGGCCCGCCGGCTGCTGTGGCCGGTCAAGAAGAAGTACGGCCAGAGCCTGTCCTGGGCCGACCTCATCGTGCTCACCGGCAACGTGGCCCTGGAGACGATGGGCTTCAAGACCTTCGGCTTCGGCGGCGGCCGCCCGGACGTCTGGGAGCCGGAGGAGGACGTCTACTGGGGCCCGGAGACCGAGTGGCTCGGCGACGAGCGCTACACCGGCGACCGGCAGCTCGAGCAGCCGCTGGGCGCGGTCCAGATGGGCCTCATCTACGTCAACCCCGAGGGCCCGAACGGCAACCCGGACCCGCTGGCGGCGGCCCGCGACATCCGCGAGACGTTCCGCCGGATGGCGATGAACGACGAGGAGACCGTCGCCCTGATCGCGGGCGGTCACACGTTCGGCAAGACCCACGGCGCGGGCCCGGCGGACAACGTCGGCCCCGACCCCGAGGCGGCCCCGCTGGAGCAGCAGGGCCTGGGCTGGAAGAGCACCTACGGCACCGGCGTCGGCGCCGACGCGATCACCAGCGGCCTCGAGGTCACCTGGACCGACACGCCGACCACCTGGGACAACAGCTTCTTCCGGATCCTGTTCGGGTACGAGTGGGAGCTGACCAAGAGCCCGGCCGGCGCGAACCAGTGGCAGCCCAGGGACGGCGGCGGGGCGGGCACCGTGCCCGACGCCCACGACCCGTCCCGGCGGCGCCCGCCGACGATGCTGACCACCGACCTCTCGCTCCGGTTCGACCCGATCTACGAGCAGATCTCGCGGCGGTTCCTGGCCGACCAGGACGCGTTCGCGGACGCCTTCGCCCGCGCCTGGTTCAAGCTGACCCACCGTGACATGGGCCCGATCGTGCGCTACCTGGGCCCCGAGGTCCCGTCCGAGACGCTGATCTGGCAGGACCCGGTCCCGGCCGTGACCCACGAGCTGATCGGCGCCGAGGACGTCGCCGCGCTCAAGGCCCAGGTCCTGGCCTCGGGCCTGACCGTGTCCCAGCTGGTGTCCGCGGCGTGGGCGTCGGCGTCGTCCTTCCGCGGCAGCGACAAGCGCGGCGGCGCCAACGGCGCGCGGATCCGCCTCGAGCCGCAGAACGGCTGGGAGGTCAACAACCCCGACCAGCTGGCCCCGGTGCTGCGCACCCTGGAGGGGATCCACCGCGACTTCAACACCGCGCACGCGGGCGGCCCGCAGGTCTCGCTGGCCGACCTGATCGTGCTGGCCGGCGGCGCGGCCGTCGAGCGGGCCGCGAACGAGGCCGGCTTCGAGGTCGAGGTGCCCTTCTCGCCGGGCCGCACCGACGCGTCGCAGGCGCACACCGACGCCGAGTCGTTCGCCGTGATGGAGCCGAGGGCGGACGGGTTCCGCAACTACGTCGGCAAGGGCACCCGGCTGCCGGCCGAGTACCTGCTGCTGGACAAGGCCAACCTGCTCACGCTGAGCGCTCCCGAGATGACCGTCCTGGTCGGCGGCCTGCGGGTGCTGGGCGCGAACTACGACGGGTCCGGGCTCGGCGTGCTCACCGACACCCCCGGCCACCTGACCAACGACTTCTTCGCCAACCTGCTCGACATGGGCACGACGTGGCAGCCGGCGGCGCAGGACGCGAGCACCTTCGAGGGCCGCGACGCCTCGGGCCAGGTCAAGTGGACCGGCAGCCGGGCCGACCTGGTCTTCGGGTCGAACTCCGAGCTGCGCGCGGTCGCGGAGGTCTACGCCAGCGATGACGCCAGGCAGAAGTTCGTGAACGACTTCGTCGCGGCGTGGCACAAGGTCATGAACCTGGACCGGTTCGACCTGGCCTGACCGAACTAAGACACCATCGATAGACGAAGCGATTAACAAAGGACGTCCAGGCCGGCCCGAGCAGGTCGGCCTGGACGTCTTTGTGCTGGCGCCCGGCGGCGCCGGCCGGGCTCAGGGCACGGTGTAGGCGACCAGCTGAGGCGACCCTCCGGTGACCCCGAAGACGCTCGAGCCGCCTGCCGGGACCAGCACCGAGTTGCCGGCGATGGCGATGGGCGAGTTGGCCGACGTCGGCAGCTTGTGCTGGTAGACGATGGCGCCGGTGGCGCGGTTGAAGGCGATCAGGACCCCGCTGTACAGCGTGGTGAAGACCAGGTCGTTGGACACCGTGGCGGCGCCCAGCGGCATGGTCGCGACCTTGGTGTCCCATTCCACCTTGCCGGTGCTGAGGTTCAGGGCCTCGACCTGCCCGGTGCCGTTGCCGACCGGCGCCCCCAGCGGGTAGACCAGCTTGGGCAGCCGGAACGGCAGGTTGATGGTGGCCACGTACACCGTGTTTGCGGCCACGGCCAGGTTGGACAGCACGCCGCCCAGCGAGCCGGGCAGGATCGTGTACGGCGCCTTGAGCGTGAGCGTGCGGGCCAGCGCCTCGGCCGGGTAGTTGTCCGACTGGCTGTGCTCGCCGACCGGCGTCTTCCAGATCAGCTTGCCGGTCCTGGCGTTCATGGCGTCGACCACGCCCAGCTTGCCCGAGCCGATGACCGCGGGCGCGCCGTCGATGGTCGCCGCGATCGGCGAGGACTGCATGTCGTGGTCCATGAAGTCATCGGACACGCCCTGGTAGTACCAGCGCAGCTTCCCGGTCGCGGCGTCCAGGTTGACGTCGCTGTCGGTGTACAGCTGCGCGGCCGGGTGGGCGATCGCCGACGCGGCGGACTGGTAGGGGTTGCCGACGCCGAAGGTGACCGAGCCGTCGGCGCCGACCAGCGGCGTCTCCCACGCGCCGCCGGAGCCGATCTTGCTCGTGCGGACGCCGACATCGGCACCGGTCGCGGCGAGCAGGGTGCTGAATCTCCACGCCGGCTGGCCATTCGACGCGTTGAGCGCGAAGAGCACGCCCCCGCCCGGCCCGGTTCCGTAGGCACTGGCCACGTAGACCTTGTTGTTTGTCACCTGGGGTTGAATCTCGAACGCGCCCTGACCGCTGTTCAGCAGGTGCTTGTCGACCCAGATGACCTTGCCGGTGCGGGCGCTGAGCGCGAAGACCGTGGCCGAGGTGTCGCCGTAGACCACGCCGCCGGACACCGCCACGCCGTCCGGGCCCGGCCCGCTCTTCTCCGGCACGCCGACCTGGTACTCCCACAGCAGCTTCCCGGTGGCCAGGCGCAGCGCGTAGACGTTCGCGTCCAGGTCCTGGAGGTAGACGACTCCGCCGGCGACGATCGGCCCCGCGGCCAGCGAGCCGTAGCCGGGCGTTCTGGCCACCGCCGAGCCGGTGAGCCGGAACGTCCAGGCCCGCTGGAGCCGGGACACGTTGGCCGAGGTGATCGTGGAGCCGGCGGCGACCCTGGTGTTGGCCAGGTTGCCGTTGGGGTAGGGCCAGGATCCGGCTGGCCTGGCCGCCCCGTGGCTAGTGACCGTGGTCCCGGTCGGCGAGCTGGGGCTGCTGCACGCAGCTAAGGCCAGGGCGACCGCCATGGGCAGGGCGACCTTGAGGCAGGTCGCCGAGGCCGTTTGGGATTTCATGGAATTTCCTCCGCCGTCAGACCGTGACGCGGCGCATGGTCGCGTAGCCGCCCGCCAGCAGCACCGCCGCGAGCGCGGCCAGCAGGCCGGTGAAGCCGGCGGCGCTGATCGCGGTGAAGAAGTGGCCGACCGACCCCCAGGCGTGCGAGCTGCTGACGATGATCACGCCGATGAGCGCCGCGGCGACCTGCGCGGTGGCGAAGGACATGGTGGCGAGCAGCCCCCAGCGCCGGAACACCAGCCCGATCCACATGCCGTACAGGAACATCAGGGTCAGGCCGATGAATGAGGTGAGCCAGGTCAGGTACCACGGCCCGGACAGGATGTAGCTGACCCGGAAGAAGTGCAGGCCCACGCCCCAGCCGTCGCTGACCTCCTCGAGCACCTTCAGCAGCGTCAGCAGCAGCCCGTAGATCGCGGACAGGCCGGCCGCGAGCAGGACGGTGCCGCTGTAGTAGGCCCGCCGGCTCACGCCCAGGGCGAACGCGAACGGCAGCGACCGGAACATGCTGAACATGCCCACGAAGAGGTAGACCACGTAGATCGCGCAGACGCTGTACGCCGGGACCTGCGCGCCGCCGCCGCCGAAGCTCCCGGCCAGCACGTACCAGATGGCGAAGTTGACGCCCAGGATGCCCCACGGCAGCGCGGTGTAGCTCAGCCGGTCGGCCAGCTGGAACCGGGCGACCTTGATCCAGGTGTTCATGCGCTCGTCCTTTCCCGCGCAACGGTGTCTTGCTGGCTGGCCGCATGCACCACGACCTGCTGCAACGTCAGCGGCTCCAGGCTCAGCCGCAGCGCCCTGGCCCGGGTGTAGTCGCTGTCGTCCAGCGGGCCGGCCACCACCGCCGACTCCTGCCCGGCGATCCGCCGCCGGTTCCAGACGGTGCGCCCGGCGGTGAACTCCGCCACCCCGATGGCCGGGCCGCTGACGCTGATCGCGGCGCCGCGCACGTCATCGGCGGCGGCGTCGAGCATGATCTGGCCGCGGTCGATGACCACAACCCGCTCGAACAGGCCGGCGGCCTCGTCGATGAGGTGCGTGGACATCATCATCGTCCGGGGATGGGCGGCATAGTCGGCCAGCAGCCGGTCGTAGAAGATCTGCCGCGCCACCGGGTCCAGGCCGGCGTACGGCTCGTCGAACAACGTCACCTCGGCCTGCGCGGCCATGCCGATGACGATGCCCAGCGCCGAGCGCATCCCGCGGGACAGCCTCCTGACCGAGCGCTTGATCGGCAGGCTGAAGGCGTCGGCCAGCTCCCCGGCCAGGTCGGCGTCCCAGTCCGGGTAGAACCAGGAGGCCGCCTTGAGCGCGTGCCGGACCTGGAATCCGCCCGGTATCCCGTTTTCCGGGTAACGCTGGTCCTCGCGGATGAACACCACCCGCCCCTGCAGATGATCAGCGGCGACCGGGCTGGCGCCCAGCACGCTGACCGCGCCCGCCGAGGGGAACTCCTGGCCCGCGATGATGCGCAGCAGCGTGGTCTTGCCCGCGCCGTTGCGGCCCAGCAGCCCGGTGATGGAGCCGGGCTCGATGTCGAAGCTGACCCGATCGAGGGCCAGCTGGCCACGGTACCGGCGGCTGATGTCGGCGACCGAGATCGAGGGCGTCATGGTCTCGTACCTTCCTGCACGAAGCCGGACTCGCGGATCAGCGCGACCAGCTCATCGGCGTCAATCCCGAGCCGGCTGGCCTCGCTGACCAGGGGCTCCACGTAGCGCTCGGCGAACTGCTTGCGGCGCGCCGCCAGCAGTTGCGCCCGGGCGCCGGCCGCCACGAACATCCCGATGCCGCGGCGCTTTTCCACCAGCCCGTCGTCGGTGAGCATGCTGATTCCCTTCGCCGCGGTGGCCGGGTTGATTCGGTAGAAGGCGGCCAGCTCGTTGGTCGAGGGCACCCGCTCGCCCTCGGCCAGGCTGCCGTCCGCGATCTCCTCGGAGAGCCGCTCAGCGATCTGGACGAAGATCGGGGCCCCTTCGTCGAGGCCGGCCATATCTCGCAACCGCCCGGCTCCTTCCTTAGTTGCGTGGTTCATTACTTGAGTAATGTACCCCTGTACCTCAGCCCCTGTAAAGCCTGGGTTTTCGGCCCGGCCCGACGGCGGGTGCGCAAGGATTGCGTCGTTCTGTCCGGGTACAGTGCTGAGCTGTGCGGATCAGACGGCTCGTGGCGGTGGCTGCCCTCCTGCTGCTGACGGCGGGGGCGGCGGGTTGCACGAGCAGCGCGAGCAGGGGAATCCACGACGCGATCCAGACCGCCCGGTGCTTCAGCGCCGTGGCCAAGGCCGCCTCGCCCGGCAACAAGCAGGCGGCCACGGTGCGCTACGCGCTCATCCTCGAGGCGTGCAAGACCAAGGCCATGCTCAACAGCGCGGTCCTGCGCCGGCTCGGGAAGAAAGACCTGTCATTGACGGTGGCGCAGATCGCCGCCGCATGCGACGACATCAAGCCGGTCCCCAAGGTCTGCGCCCAGCTCGGCCACCATGGCTGAGCTACCACGGCTGAGCCACCCCGGCTGGGCCGCTCGTTCACTAGTCTGCCGGCATGAAACCCAACCGCGCCGCACAACCGATCCGCCCCGGCGTCCACTGTCATCCCGGTGCTGATCTATCCCGATGTCCCGGCGGCGGTCGACTGGCTGTCCGCGGCGTTCGGCTTCGCCGAGCGGCTGCGGATCGGCGAGGGTCACCGCTCGCAGCTCCGGGTCGGTGACGGGGACGTGATCATCGCCGAGGCGCACGGCGATCGCCAGCCGCCGCGCGCCGGCGAGGTCACTCACTCGGTCATGGTGCGCGTCGAGGACGCGCGGGCGCACTGCGAGCGGGCCCGCGCGCACGGCGCGCGCATCCTGATGGAGCCGGCCGATCAGGTGTACGGCGAGCGGCAGTACAACGCCGAGGACCTGGCCGGCCACCTGTGGACGTTCACGCAGACGCTCGCCGACGTGGACCCGGCCGACTGGGGCGGCCAGCTCAGCGGCTGAACGCCCCGGCGTAGTCGCGGGCGAACTGGGCGACGCCGACAGCGGGCCGGCCGGTGATCTCGGGCACCGCCGGGGAGACCGCTGCCGCCTCACCGCGCCGATAGTGCGCGTAGTCCTCCAGCAGGCCCTCCACCTGCCAGGGCGGCAGGATGCCGTGCAGGCTAGCGGCGAACGCCTCGGGGGTGGCGTCGGTGAAGCTGATCTCGCGGCCCAGCGCGGCCGTCAGCGCCGCGGCCATCTGAGCGTGCGTGACCGCTTCCGGGCCGGTCAGCGTGTAGGTGGCGTACTCGTGGCCCGGCTGGGTCAGTACCACGGCCGCCACCTCGGCAATGTCCCGCACGTCTACGGCGCTGACTGCCGCGTCGCCGATCGGCGCGGCGACCTGGCCGGTGGCGGCGATCATCCCGGCGAAGGCCAGCAGCCCCTGGAAGTACAGGTTGGGGCGCAGGAACGTGTAGGGCAGCCCCAGCTCGCGGACATGCCGCTCGACCGCCCCGTGGTAGCGCAGGAACCGGACCGGGGAGTCCTCGGCGGCGGCCAGCTGGGACAGCACGACCAGGTGCTTGACCCCGGCCTCGGCGGCCAGGTCGGCGAAGCGCCGCTGCTGGGTCTCCGCCCGCTCGGACGACGGCGTGACCAGGTAGGCCCGCTCCGCGCCCGCGAGCGCCGCGGCGACGGAGGCCGGCTCGTCGAAGTCGGCGACCGCCACCGCCGTCCCGGCCGGGAGCCTGGCGCCGTCGTCATGGCCGCGCACCATGGCCCGCACTGTTTCCCCGCGCCTGGTCAGGGCGGCCACGAGCGCCTGGCCGGTGTTGCCGGTGGCCCCGGTCACCAGGATCGGGCTGCTGCGCTCCATCGTCGTCATCTCCCCATCGCTCACTTATCTAAGTATATCTAGCGTTCGTTACAGTATCTAACTCAGAAGAGTACCTGTTACACTCGCTCTGTCAAGACCAGCCGGACCAACTGGAGGGAGACTCGGTGCCAGCCCTGCCCGCCACCGGGTCGTCGATGCGCGACCGCTACCGGGCGCAGGTGCGCCAGGAGGTCAAGGAGGCCGCACTGCGCCAGCTCGCGGCCGCCGGGCCCGCCGGCCTGTCAGTCTCGGCCATCGGCAAGGAGCTCGGGGTCTCCGGCCCGGCGCTGTACCGGTACTTCGCCAGCCGTGACGACCTGCTGACCGAGCTGGTCATCGACGCCTATGACGACCTGGCCCGCGCCGTACGGGCCGCCGCCGGCCCCGCCCCCGGCCGGGCGCCGCGCGCCCGGCTCGACGCCTTCGCCCGCGCCTACCGGGCCTGGGCGCTGGCCGAGCCGCACCGGTACCGGCTGCTGTACGGCCCGCCGCTGCCCGGCTATGACGCCCATGCCGATCGCCTGGTCGACGCGGCCCAGGCGACCATGGACCTGGCGCTGGAGATCATCGGCGAGCTCGGCGACAGCGCGCCGCCGCTGACCGAACCGCCGCTGGCGGGCTCGCCGCTGGCCGGGCAGCTCACCGCCTGGGGCCGTCAGCACGAGCCCGCCGCCGACCCGGCCACCGCGCTGCGCGCCATGCTGGCCTGGAGCCGCCTGCACGGCTTCGTGAGCCTGGAGATCGCCGGGAACTTCGCCTCCATGAGCATCGACCCCGATCCCCTCTTCGAGATCCAGCTAGCCGGCCTGATCACCTGAGCCCGCCGGGTTTTGCACGGGCCGGTTGCGCCCTGGGCGCCTCTGCGGCCGCCCGATCACCGGCTCACTCCGCTTGCGCCGGACCGGATTCCAGCAGCCTCGCGCAGTGCGCGGCTCGTGCGGTAATCACGTCGAGGAGCCGACGGGGCAGATCCCGCTGTAGAGCCACGACGTCGGGTTCGGCCGCAGCCTCGGCGAAGGCGTCCGCCGCTCTGTCCGTGAGCTCACCCACTCTGGCCAGTACGAACCCCGGGTCAAGGCCCATCTCTCTGGCGGCCTTGGCCCAGGTATTACGTGCTGGCGAGACTCGGTAATCCCCGCCTAGCTTCATGGCCAGCTTCAGCTTGCGCTCGTGCGTTTCGTAGGGGAAGGCCGATGCTGCTCGGCGTAGTCAAAGTGGAGCCTCCCGGCTCGCGTGCGCTCCAGGATTCCTGCTGTCATGTCGCCGAGGAGGACGATCAAGGACTCGCTCACCGGGTCTCGTATTCCTCGATCACGTCATCAAGGTCGACCGCTCGGCCGGTGCCTGCGGCACTGTGCCCTTCACCTAGGTCCAGGCTCAGGCCGAGCGCCTCAATAACTCGCATGACCAGGCCAAACTCGGCCCGGGCCTTGCCAGCCTCGAACTCTGATATCCATTTACGTGAGATGCCGCTGTCATTGGCTAGCTCGGACTGGGTCAGCCCCAGATCAAGACGGCGCCCGCGGACAGCGGCCGCGACGTCGGCTACGGAATGAACTCTCATCGGTCTCCTATGGAACCGTACGGTTACAACTCTACGACGTACCGTACGGTGTCATCTACCTTAGGCAACCGTACGGTGACACTTCCGGACGCTCGCTGCGCTCAGGCGCCTGCCGGTCCGGATTCGTGAGACGCTTCCAGGGAAGAACTGTCGCGCCGGGCCCTTCCGGGCCTGGGTGACCCGCCTGAGCAATGGGAAGGCGGTGCCGTGACGGCAGATCTGAGCGGCGGGCAGGCGTTCGGCCCGTACCACATTGCCGGGACAGCGGGCGCGGGCGGCATGGGCGTCGTCTACCGTGCCGAGCAGCGGTCCCTGGCCCGGGTGGTGGCCCTCAAGGTGATCCGGCCGGACATCGCGCAGTCCGGCGACTACCGGTCGCGCTTCCTGCGCGAGGCCCGGCTGGCCGCCGCCGTGGACCACCCGCATGTCGTGTCGGTGTTCGACGTGGGCGAGCAGGCCGGGCGGCTCTACCTGACCATGCAGTGGGTGGACGGCCAGGACCTGCGCACCCTGCTGGACCGGCAGCGGCGGCTGGGCCCGGACCGGACCGTGCTGATCGGGACGCAGCTGGCCGGGGCACTCCAGGCGGTGCATGAGGCGGGCCTGGTGCACCGGGACGTCAAGCCGTCGAACGTGCTCATGCGCGACCTCGGCGGCCGCGACCACGCCTACCTGACCGACTTCGGCATCGCCAAGATGCCGGGAGCGCAGGACGACCTGACCCGCACCGGATGGTCGGTGGGCACGCCGGGCTACCTGTCGCCGGAGCAGATCCGGGGCCAGCGGCCGGGCCCGCACAGCGACTTGTACGCGCTGGGCTGCGTGCTGTTCGAGGCGCTCACGGGCCGGCGGCCGTTCGGCGGCGAGAACGACCTGGTCATGCAGTGGGCCCACCTGAGCAGCCCGCGACCGGTGGTCTCCGTTGCCTGCCCGGACCTCGGACGCCGCTATGACGGGTTCTTCGCCCGCGCGCTCGCGGTGGACCCGGCGCAGCGGTTCGCATCGGGCCGCGCGTTCGCCGACGCCCTCCAGGCGGCCCACGCGGGGCGGTACGAGGCACCCTCGGCCGGGGCCGGCCAGGATGCCCGGGGCCAGGCGACGGTCCAGGCCACCCGGCCGCCTTCGGAGGCATCCCGGCCGTGGCCGGCGGCGCCGGCGCCGGGCGAGTTCGACCCGACCCGGACCCGGCGGCCGACGCAGGCGTGGCCGGCCGCGCCGCCGCCGCATGGCGGAGGTCCGGCGCCCGTCCCGCCGGCCGCGGGTCGGTCAGGACCGGCCGGGTCAGGATCGGCCGGGTCAGGACCGGCCGGGTCGGGATCGGCCTGGTCGGGATCGGCCCGGTCGGGATCGGCCTGGTCGGGATCGGCCCAGCCGGGAACGGCCTGGTCGGGATCGGCCCAGCCGGGAACGGCACCGCCGGGAATGGCACCGTCTGCCACGGCGCGGGCCGGGCGGGCTCGGCCGAGTGCCGGTGCGACCCCGGCCCGCAGCGCTGCTGGCTCATCGGCGCGGTCCGGCATCGGCCGGGTGCTGGTGCTGGCCGGGGCGCTGCTGTTCCTGGCCGCGGTGACGCTCGTGACCCGCTACACCAACAACGGCACCGGCTGGAAGAGCCTGTGGCAGGCCACCCACCATGACCCGGCGTCCCCGCTGGTCGCCGCCGACTTCTGGATCCTGGTCGCCCTGGTCGCGGTGGCCGGCGTGTTCCTGGCCCTCAGCCTGGGCCGGCGGCTGGCCGTCATCGGCTCGGCGCTGGGCGCGCTCGGCGTGGTCGGGTACACGCTGTACCTCCCGATGAAGGGGACATCACCCGGATTCCACGACTACGGGTCCAGCTACTGGCTTTCCCTGGCCGCGGCGGCGGTCATGCTGGTCGGCGCGGGCCTGGCCCTCGGCCGGTCGCGGAGGGCCTAGCCCGGGCGTGTTGACTGGCCCGACGGGGTGGGTCATCATGCAATCGGTTGCAGCTGGCAGCCGGGAGAGGAGCAAGCAATCATGACGACGAGTGCCGGCCCGCTGGCCGCGCCGGGGCACATGGGCGTGGACTTCGAGCAGCGGGTCGATTTCGGCCGCCTTCGCTCCTACCGCCTCGGCCGGGCCAGGGCCGCGCTGGACGGCAGCGAGTGCGGGGCGCTGCTGCTGTTCGACTTCTACAACATCCGCTACACCACCCAGACCTGGATCGGCGGCGCGCTCGGCGACAAGATGAGCCGGTACGCGCTGCTCACCCGCGACGGCGGCGAGCCGATGCTCTGGGACTTCGGGTCGGCGGCCAAGCATCACCGGCTCTACGCCCCGTGGCTGGACCCGGCCAACTGCCACGCCGGAATGCTGGGCCTGCGCGGGGCCATCGCCCCGTCGGCCGGGCTGATGGAAGACGCGGTGCGCCAGATCAAGGGCCTGCTGGAGGACGCGGGCGTGGCCGACGCCCCGGTGGGCGTGGACATCGTCGAGCCGGCGTTCTTGTTCGAGATGCAGCGCCAGGGGCTCCGGGTGGTCGACGCTCAGCAGCTCATGCTGGACGCGCGGCAGATCAAGTCGGCCGACGAGATCATGCTGCTGAACCAGGCCGCGGCCATGGTGGACGGCGTGTACCAGGAGATCGCCGCGGCGCTCAAGCCGGGCGTGCGCGAGAACCAGCTGGTCGCGCTGGCCAACCAGATCCTCTACTCGGAGGGCTCCGACCAGGTCGAGGCGGTCAACGCGGTCAGCGGCGAGCGGTGCAACCCGCATCCGCACAACTTCTCCGACCGCATCATCCGGCCGGGGGACCAGGCGTTCTTCGACATCATCCACTCCTTCAACGGCTACCGGACCTGCTACTACCGGACGTTCAGCGTGGGCAGTGCCACGTCCAGCCAGCGGGATGCCTACACCAAGGCCAGGGAGTGGATGGACGCCGCGATCGCCCTCGTGAAGCCGGGCGTGGGCACCGACGAGATCGCCTCGGTGTGGCCGAAGGCGACCGACTTCGGGTTCGCCAGCGAGATGGACGCCTTCGGGCTTCAGTTCGGCCACGGCCTGGGCCTGGGCCTGCACGAGCGGCCCATCATCTCCCGCCTGAACAGCATGCGCGAGCCAATCGAGATCCAGGCGGGCATGGTGTTCGCGCTGGAGACCTACTGCCCGGCCAGCGACGGGTTCTCGGCGGCCCGGATCGAGGAGGAGGTCGTGGTCACCCCGGACGGCCCGCGGATCCTGACCCTGTTCCCGGCCCAGGACCTCTTCATCGCCAACCCCTACCCCGGCCAGGGCTAGCAGGCCGGCGGCACAGCTCGGGCACGAAGTCCTGGCTTGCCGACCGGGTTTCCCCTCGCCTCGCTAATTCCGGCTGAGCCGAAACCGGCTATCCGGTCCGACCGTTGGGCGTTCTCTCATGATCCCGACCGTTTTGCCGCGACGCGCCGCGGCAAAACGGTCGCGATCATGAAGGCCGAGGTTCCTTGGGCGTTTGGGTGGGGCGGAAACCGGAATCTGGCTGGGCACTGAGCGAGGCAGACGGGATCACTGGGGCTGAAGGTGCCGCCGGGGCGAGCGGGGCCGCCCGGTCGGCCTGCGCTAGAGCCCCTCGGCTAGCGGAAGACCTCGGGGTGGCGGGCCAGCTCGATGCGGGTGCGGCGGATGTGCCCGCTCAGGTAGCGCTCGGCGTCCACGCTGTCCTGGCGGGTGATCGCGTCCAGCAGCAGCCGGTGCTCGGCCGTGATCACCCACTGGCGGCTGGGCCCGGTCAGCGTGACGAAGGCCCGGCGGTAGTGCTGGGTGCTGTTCCACATCCGGACGATTGACCCGTGCAGCTGGCTGATCGCGCACCCGGCGTAGGTCAGCAGGTGGAACTCGCGGTCCAGCCTGACGAACTGCCGCACGTCGCCCAGCTCGGCCTCGATGCGGTCCTGGATCGCGGCGAGCTGGGCGAGCTGGCCGGGGGTCAGGTGCGGGATGCTCTCGGCCAGCGCCAGCGGCTCCAGCCGTTCCCGCATCTGGTAGATGATCTCCACCTCGTGCATGCCCAGCTTGGGCACCCGTGAGCCGCGGTTGGCCTCGTAGTCGGTGAGTCCCTCGGCCTGGAGCATGCGCAGCGCCTCGCGCACCGGCAGGCGGCTGGCGCCCAGCCGCTCGGCCAGCTCGGCCTGCCGGATCCACTCGCCGGGCGCGATCTCGCCGTTCAGGATGGCGTCGCGCAGGTAGGCGGCAACCCGCCCGCTGGCGGCTTCGGGTGACGTCACTGTGGTCATTGTGCCGGGGGGCGGTATCCCTCGCGGTCGAACGCCTTGCCGTCGGGATAGGAGACGAGCTCGAACTGCATGCCCCAGGGGGCCAGGAAGTACACCCACCGCTGGCCGAGGCTGGGGCCGCTGCTGGCCGTGGGCTCGCCCAGGAGCTGGACGCCCTGGTCGCGCAGGTATTTCACGGCCGCGTCGAGGTCGTCGACGTAGAAGGCGACGTGGTGGCCGCCGTAATCGCTGTTGCGCGGCTGCTCGCGCCGCTGGTCCGGGGCGGCGTACTGGAAGACCTCGAAGATGGCCCGCCCGCCGCAGCGGTAGAAGTGCAGCTGCTGCATGACCGCGCGGGGGTCCACGTTGAGGTGCTCGCGCATCCAGTCGGTGTCGTCGTGCCGGTACGGGCCCAGCGTGTACATGTACTCGCAGCCCAGCACCTCGGTCAGGAAGTGGTGCGCCTGGTCGAGGTCGGGCACGGTGAAGCCGATGTGGTCGACGCCGGTCAGCCCGGGGAGCCCCATGAACACCTCCGCATGAGCACGATGATGGATCCAATGTTAGTCACTCTGGCCCTGTCAGGGCCTAGTTGGTAGGGTAAATCTTGATTCTGGGATCCAACATTGAAGTATGGATGGATATGGATGGAGTGGCATGTCCGAGCAGGAGCCGCTTGAGGCATCGGCCCCCTGGGTCCAGCTGACCGTCACCGACGAGGACTGGGATGCGGCGGAGCCCGCGCTGCTGGTCACGATGTTCAGCCAGCTGGCCCTGATCCGCGCGTTCGAGGAGAACGTGCTGGAGCTCGCCGGGGCCGGGCTGATCCACGGGCCGGCGCACTCCAGCATCGGGCAGGAGGGCGGCGCGGTCGGCTCGGCCCTGGCCCTGACCGACGCCGACACCGTGAACGGCTCGCACCGCGGCCATCACCAGTTCCTGGCCAAGACGCTGAATCACGTGGCGCCCGGCGGCCTGGACCCGTCCCGCCCCTATCCCGACGAGGTCCGCGACCTGCTGCTGCGCAGCCTGGCCGAGATCTGCGGCCTGGACCGCGGCTTCAGCCATGGCCGGGGCGGCTCGATGCACCTCCAGTGGCGCGAGGCCGGCGCCATCGGCACCAACGCGATCGTGGGCGGCGGCGTGCCGCTGGCCGCGGGCTCGGCCTGGGCGCACAAGCAGGCGGGCACCGACGCGGTGGCGGTGACCTACTTCGGCGACGGGGCCGCGAACATCGGCTCCACGCTGGAGACGTTCAACCTGGCGGCGGCCTGGCGGCTGCCGCTGTGCTTCTTCATCGAGAACAACCAGTACGCCGTGTCGACCACGGTGCAGGAGGCCACCGGCGAGCCCCGGCTGTCCGCGCGCGGCCCCGGCTTCGGCATCCGGAGCTGGTGGGTCGACGGCATGAACCCGCTGGCCGTGTACCTGGCCATGCAGGCCGCGCTGGTCCACCTGCGGGCGGGTCAGGGCCCGGCCGTGGTCGAGGCCGAGGTGTACCGCTTCTTCCACCAGAACGGCCCGCTGCCGGGCAGCGCGTTCCGGTACCGGACCAGGGAAGAGGAGCAGACCTGGCGGGAGCGCGACCCGCTGCTTCAGGCCTCGGCTCAGCTGGTGCGACGCAAGATCCTGGACGCGGGCGAGATCGAGGCGGCCCGGCAGCGGGCCGGGGACCTGATGAACGACCTGAACCAGGTGCTGCTGGAGCCGGTGCCCGGCGGGTCGGGCACGCGGCGGATCAAGGCGACCGAGTGGCCGGACCCCAAGTTTGTCGATGTGGGCGTGCGCGGGGACCTGAGCGAGTTCGCTACCGCGCGGCTCGCCGACCGGGACACGTTCACGGGCCCGCTCGAGCCGGTGAAGTTCATCGACAGCGTGGCCGCCGTGATGACCCGCCGGATGGAGACCGACGACGCGATCGTGGTCCTGGGCGAGGACGTGCACCGCCTCAACGGCGGCACCAACGGTGCCACGCGCGGGCTGAAGGACAAGTTCCCCGACCGCGTCCTGGGCACCCCGATCAGCGAGAACAGCTTCTGCGGCCTGGCCGGCGGGATGGCCCTGGACGGCCGGTACCGGCCGGTGGTGGAGCTGATGTACGCGGACTTCATGTGGGTGGCCGCGGATCAGCTGTTCAACCAGATCGGCAAGGCGCGGCACATGTTCGGCGGTCGCGACAACGTGCCGCTGGTGCTGCGGAGCAAGGTCGCCATGGGCACCGGGTACGGCTCGCAGCACTCCATGGATCCGGCGGGCATCATGGCCACCTCGCCGGGCTGGCGGATCGTGGCCCCGTCCACGCCGTTCGACTACGTGGGGCTGATGAACAGCGCGCTGCGCTGCGAGGATCCGGTCGTGGTCCTGGAGCACGTGGACCTGTACGGGTCCACGGGCGAGGGCCCGGTCGATGACCTCGACTACTGCCTCCCGGTGGGCAAGGCGGCGGTCCGCCGTAGCGGCTCGGCGCTGACGGTCATCAGCTACCTGGCCATGACCAACTACGTGCTGGCCGCGGTGGATGAGCTCGGCGACGTGGACGCCGAGGTCATCGACCTGCGCTGGCTGGACCGGGCCAGCATCGACTGGGACACCATCGGCGAGAGCATCCGCAAGACCAACAACGTGCTGATCGCCGAGCAGGGGCCCAGGGGCACCTCCTACGGCGGCTGGCTGGCCGACGAGATACAGCGCCGCTACTTCGACTGGCTGGACCAGCCCATCGGCCGGGTGACCGGGGGCGAGGCGTCGCCCAGCATCAGCAAGGTCCTGGAGCGCGCGGCGATCGCCCGGACCGAGGAGGTAGCCGCCGCGATGTCGGCGATGGTGAGCGGTCGTCATGGCTGACCTGCTGCGGATGTCGGCGGTGGTGGCCGGCGAGAACGAGGCCGTGCTGACGGAGTGGCTGATCCCCGAGGGCGGGTCGTTCTCGCCCCGCGATGTGGTGGCCACGGTGGAGACGGCGAAGGCCTCCTTCGAGGTCGAGGCGGAGACGGCCGGGGTGCTGCTGCGGCAGCTGGTCGGCGCCGGGGCCCAGGTCACGGTGGGCACGCCGCTCGCGGTGACCGGCGCTCCAGGGGAATCGGCCGACCAGGCGGCGGCGGAGCTCGGCCTGACCGGCGCGCCGGCCGCGGGCTCGGGTGCCGGCGCCGACGGGACCCGAGCCGATGCGGCCGGCGCGGCGGCACCAGCCTCAGGTGCCGGCGCGAACGGGTCCCGCGCTGAGGCCGCCGCCACGGCACCGGCACCGGCCTCGGGCCGGGAGCACGGCCGGATATTCGCCAGCCCCATCGCCCGGCGGCTGGCCAGGGACGCTGGCGTGCCGATCGACAGCATCACCGGGACCGGGCCCAACGGCCGGATCATCCGGCGTGACGTGGAGGCCGCGGTGGCCAGCCGGGGCGCGGTGGCCAGCTCGCCGGCGGCCGCCCGGCCGGCCCCGGGCCAGGACCTGTCGGCTGAGCAGGCGGATCGGGCTCCGGCCGCGTCCGAGCCGGCCGCCGTGAGCGCGACCGCACCGGCAACGGCGGCTCCGCCAGCCTCCGTCCCGGCCCCGTCGGCCCCGTCGGCCGCCGAGGTCGCCGGGTCGCCGAGGTCGGCGAGGGCGTGCGCGACGTCCCGCACTCGCGGCTGCGCCGGGCCATCGCCGCCCGGCTGACCGAGAGCAAGCAGACCGCCCCGCATTTCTACCTGCGGGGCACCGCGGACGTGGAGCGGCTGTGCCGGCTCCGCGAGTGGCTGAATGCCTCCAGCCCGGTCAAGATCACGCTGAACGACCTCGTGATCAAGGCGGCCGCGCACGCCCACACCCGGGTGCCGGCCATGAACGTCATCTGGACCCCGGATGCCGTCCGGCACTTCTCGGCCGTGGACCTGTCCGTCGCCATCGCCACCGACGAGGGGCTGGTCACCCCGGTGATCCGGGGCGTCGACCGGCTCTCGGTATCGGCCATTGCCGTCCAGGTCAGGGAGCAGGCCGAGCGGGCCAGGACCGGGCGGCTGCGACAGCAGGACCTCCAGGGCGGCGTGGCCACCATCACCAACCTGGGGATGTTCGGGACCGAGGAGTTCGCGGCGATCATCAACCCGCCGCAGTCCTCGATCCTGGCCGTCGGCGCGGCCCGCGAGGCACCGGTCGTCCGCAAGGGCAAGGTGCGGGTCCGCCGGGTCATGACGGTCACGTTGTCCGTCGACCACCGGCCGGTTGACGGCGTGACCGCCGCCCGGTGGATGCAGGCGTTCACCGCCCTGCTGGAGGACCCGGCCCAGGTCCTGGCCTGAGCCGGGACTCCGGGGGTTTGGCGAGGACGAGCACGGGTTTGGCGAGGACGGCAGCACGTCCCCGGCCGGAGGCCGGGGATGTCCGGGGGTTCGGCGAGGACGGCAGCACGCCCCCGGCCGGAGGCCGGGGACATGCTGTGCTAGCCGCGGAGCTTCTTGAAGCAGGCGGCGGCGGCCTTCTCGGCTTGGCCCTTCTCCCACGCGCCCTGGTTCTTGGCGCTGGGCGAGGTGGTCAGCTCGGCCGCACCGAAGCCGATGGCCCAGAAGTAGATGCCGCCCATGTGGGTGGCGGCGGCCGCGCGGCAGGCCGCGGTGAACCAGCGGGCCTGCACGGTCGGGTCGATCTTCGGGTGCGGCCACTTGTTGAACCAGGGCTTGTGGTAGGCGCCCTGGACCGCGGCGATGCCGACCTCGCTCAGCACGGTGCCGCGCGGCATGGCCCGGTCCCAGGCCTCCCAGGCCTTGGTCAGCCGGGCGACGGTGGCGTTGGCCGGCATCTTGGGCATGTCCGGGTAGGAGTCCGCCGATAGCTGCACGCCCCGGCCGCCTGTGCCCCGGTTCAGCTTGTGCCCGTTGTTGGCGTAGGCCAGCGCCCCCTTGAACTTGCGGCGCAGGGCATTGTCGAGCTTGGTCCACAGCGACGACTTGCCGAACTCCTGGAACTCGGCGCCGACGTACAGCCGCGGGATCCCGGCCCGCCGGGCCATTTCCGCGTACGGCAGCAGGAACTTCTGGTAGCTGCTGAACCAGGCCCGCAGGTTCTTCGGCCGCCAGGTATTGCGGGCCACGCCGATGCTGTCATTCGACAGCAGCGGCCGCAGCGCGACGTAAATTCCGGCCTTCAGAGCGGCCCGGCCGAATATGCCGAGCTGCACCGGGGTCGGGGTGGACTTGCGCGCGTAAACCGAATTCGCATTGCGACCGTGCATGAAGAACGGGAATGAAACGGTGACCGAATTGGCGTGCAGGGCCTTGAGGTAGGCAATCTCGGCCGTGCTGGCCTTGGTGAAGTTCTCGCCGGGGTAGGCGTACAGGTCGACGCCGGCGCCGAGCTGGATCCTGGGACGGCGCATCGCGGGCTGGTACCGGGCGGCCGCCGACCGGGCATGCGCCGGCGCGGCGAGCGCGGACGGGACGGCGCCGAGCTGCCCGGCGGCCGTGACCGCCGGCACGCTCAGCCCCAGGACGAGGGCCCCGGTCAGGACGTTGCGCTTTACCTTCACCATGTCTCCCGTACCTTGGAAATCACCGGCCCCTCTCCATGCTCTCCCGGGGGTTCGCCGCAGATACGGATTTTACGGGCTATTTTCTTATTGTTTCCGGCGGCGACGATGGCAATAGCCACGGCTACCAGGGCTGGCTCGAGCTGGTCCAGTGAGTCAGGGTGTCCAGGTCAGACATCTTGTTGACGTGCCGTGGCGGCGTCTCGAAGGTGGCGTACGGCGTCACGCGCAGCACGACCCGCTGCTCCTCGCGGGACATCGTGGCGATCTGCTCGCGGCGCTCGTCGGGCACCGCCTCGCCCGCCATCAGCTCGACGATCTGGCGCAGCACGTCGGCGGCCTGCTCCTCGTCCGGCTCGACGACCGCCTTGCCGTAGACCTGGAGGTAGGTCGGCGGCCAGTTCTCGTCCAGCACGCACATGCTGACCCGCGGGTCGCGCTGCACGACCTTGGCCTTGCTGCGCTCGGCCATCGTCGAGACCAGGATGTCGTCTCCGTCCATCACGTAGTAGACGACGGTCATCGCGGGCCCGTGGCTCTGCCGGGAGTACCCGAAGATGCACGTCCGGTGATCCCGCACGAACTTACGGCGCTGTTCCCTGTCCACGGCTGGCCTTTCGCACGAGGGTCATTTGTCCAGGTCAGGCTACTGGGTGCCGCCCGGTATGTCCCAGGCGGGAGGCGGGCTGGGATCCGGGCCGGACCGCGGCCGGCCCGGCTGTCCGGTCCGGCCGAATCGCAGTCCCCGTGCTGACGCCGTACCTAGGGTACAGTTCTACAAACATGTAGAAGATCGGACGGGATCGCGCTCGCGATCGGGCCCCCGAGGTCGTCGGGTGGCCGGTCCGCGCGGGCGCGGGGGCGCGCCAATCGCGGCGAGCGAAGGGCAGCACGGGCGAAGGGGCAGCAAGGGCAGCAATGGAAAGCTTTCTCATTCACGCGGGGTACGGCGCGCTGATCTTGTTCGGCTTCCTCCAGGCGTGCTGCATCCCGATGTCGTCCGAGGTCACCTTCGGCTTCGCCGGGGTGCTGGCCGGCCAGGGACACCTGAACCTGGTGCTGGTGATCGTCCTGGGCACGCTGGCCGAGCTGGCCGGCTCCTATGTGTCCTACACCGTGGGGCGGGTGGTCGAGCGGCCGGCGGTCGAGCGGCTCGGCCGCTACGTCCTGATCACGAAGGCGGATCTCGACCGGGCGGAACGGTTCCTGACCGGCCGGGGGGCGTGGGCCATCCCGGTGGGCCGGGCGCTGCCGGTGGTGCGGGCGTTCACCTCGATCGTGGCGGGCTTCGCCGGCGTGCCGGCGATCCGGTTCGGGATTCTCAGCCTGATCGGCACCGTGGTCTACGCGACGGTGGTGTCCAGCATCGGCTACGGGGTGGGCACGGCCTGGCACAGCATCTCCCACGACATCTCGGTAGCGGGTTACGTGATCGTGGCGCTGGTCGTGGTGGCCATCGCCGCGTTCATCGTCATCCGGCTGCGTGAGCTGCGCCGGGAGGGGCGGGCGGCCGCCGCGGCCCCGGTCGATGACGCGGGCGAGCGCCCGGTCAGCTCGCACTCACACGACGCCTGACCCGGCTCCCGGCCCGGGCGGCGGGCAGCGGGCGGGCAGCGGCGGTTATCGCAGCGCGGCGGCCTGAGCCACCTCGACCAGCAGGTGCAGGTCGAGCGCGGCGTCCAGGGCGGCCAGCCCGGAGACCGCCACCAGCGCCACGGCCAGCGCGGCCAGCAGCAGCCCCCGCCGGGGCGGCGGGCGCAGCAGCGCCTCGACCCGGCGCGGGACCGGGCCCGCGTGCCGCGCGCTGACGTGCCCGGGGACCGCGGCCAGCGTCGCGCCGGTGGGAGTCCGGCGGGGCGGCGCCGCGGCGGCGGCCAGTGCCGCCTTGGCGATGGTGCGCGCGGCCAGCGGCCGGTCCCCGGCCGCCGACGCGGCGCGCTCGTCGGCCCACCGCTCCACGCTGTAGCCGACCGCGGCGGCCAGCGGGCGCAGCAGCGGGTTGGCCGCGGCGGCCAGCCGCGCGGCCGCGGTGAACAGGTAGTGACAGCCCGCGGCGTGGGCCCGCTCGTGGGCCAGCAGCACCTGGCGCTCGTCGTTGCTCAGCGCGCCCAGCATCCCCGAGGTGATCACGATCCGGCCGGGCCACCCCGGCACCGTGTAGGCGTCGGCCGCCTCGTCGGAGACCACGACCACCTGCCCGCTGCCGGGCAGGCTGCGGGCCCGGCGATGGGCGGCGGTCAGCGCTCCGGCTCGCCGCCAGCCCGCGCGCAGGGCGGCCAGGGCCGCGGCGGCCAGGGCCGCGGCCGCCACCACGCCCAGCGGCAGCGTGGCCGGGTCGCTCCGGCTGACCACGCCCAGCGACATGCCGCCGGCCGCGTCGACCAGCGGGATGCGGAACGCCGCGGCCATCGCCAGCAGGCCGAGCACCGCGCTGCTGGCGATGGCCAGCGCCAGCGCGGCGCCGGTCAGCACCCAGGCCGCGGTGCGCGGCGGGAGTCGTTCAGCCAGCGGGCGGGCGGCCGCGGCGGCCAGCAGGGGCACGATGAGGGGCAGGTAGATGGCGACGTGCATCCCGGCCTCGTTTCAGCCCAGGGCGTCGGGCTGATCGGCGAGCATGCCACGCAGCAGCCGCTCGTCGGCGGGCGACAGCCCGGACACGAACCGGGCCAGTACGGCCTCCCGGTCCGTCTCGGCCTCCAGCACGACCCGCATGCGGCGGGCGGCCAGGCCGGGCTCGTCGGCGACCGGGGCGTAGCTGAAGGCCCGGCCGGCCCGGTTGCGGACCAGCACGCCCTTGGCGTGCAGCCGGGACAGGATGGTCACGACCGTGGTGTAGGCCAGCGGGTCACCGAGCCGCTCCCGTACCTGGGCGGGCGTCAGCGCGGACCCGGCGGACTGGAGCACGGCCAGCACCTCGGCCTCCAGCTCACCCGCCCCGCGCCGCGACCCGGCCGCGCCCTGGTCGACGTCCTCGTGCCCCACCCGATCCTGCTTTCCGCTCTCGGTGCCGAGCCAGCCCGCGTCAGCTGTTGCGGCGAGCTCTTTTGACTACCAGCACCGTAGCCGAGATCGCGCGGTGCCGTGACGCCGCCCGGTAACCGGAGATGTGACAGGTGTACCGGTGCTCGTGCTTCTTCGGCGTACTGGAGCTGCAGGTCCGGGCGGGGGCGAGGACCGATCGTGGCGTTCGCCGGCGGCTCGGGCCCGGCCGGGGGAGACCGGACCGGGCCCGCGCCGCTGCGATCGGGTGACTAGGAGGCCCGCTCCCAGGTCACGGTGAACCCGTTGCCGCTGCTGTTCAGCGACCCCGTCTTGGCCTTGGTGGCGCCAGAGGAGTTGATCATCGTGATCTCGTCATCGGGGAAGGTCGAGATGACGCCAGTGGTCGAGCCGGACTTGACCGTCGCTGACGACTCGGTCCAGGTGTGGAAGTTGGACAGCGGCTCCACGCCGGATGAGCCGCTCGGCGCCTCCGCGATCCACTCGGCGCTGGTGTCAGCGCAGCTCGAGCAGCTCTGCGTGGTGGTGAAGCTGTTGGCGCTGTGGGTCGAGTCGGTGACCTTGAGCGTGTAGCTGGAGCCGCTCTTCACCACCGAGGCGCTGATGCTGTCGCCGGGAGCCACGGACTCGCCCACGACCTGGATGGCGTTGCTGGGATACATCTCCCACCAGGAGAAGTAGTAGGCGGTGCCGAGATAGCACTCGGCCAGCGTGCCGTCCTGCTCCACCGAGGAGCTGGTATAGCCGTCGATACCGACCCAGAAGGCCGCGAGGGAGGTCGCCGAGGTGCAGCTCACCGATGGTTCCGACCACTTACCGGTGACGGTGCTGTAGGTGTTGCCCTTGGTGTTGTCGTCGGCGTATCCGGCCCAGTTAGTGCTGGAGACCTGCGTCAGGCCCTTAACCCTGGACGCTGGCCCGGATACCCGGTGGTCGGTGGCGTGCCGGCCGACGTCCAGGTGCCGGAGCGCCTGGCGGGCGATCGCCAGGGCGCGAGCCTCGGGCCGGGAGTGTGTCGGGGCGGTGCTCGCCCCTGCGGCCGGGCTGTAGGCCACGACCAGGCCGAACGCCGGTACGCAGGCCGCTAACGCGCAGGACAGCAGCCAGGGAAGACGACGATGCATGGCGGGGGTTGCCTCTCGTCTGGGCGGCCGAAGTGGCCGCGTGTGTCCCGATCGTAACCTTTTCGTTATCTCGACATCAATGGCGCTCTGTTACGGCCTGGTGACGTCAGCGATCGGGCCCAGGAGCGACGGACGGCTGGAGGGGCCGGGGAGACGCCGACCGGGGAGACACCGACCGGGGAGGCGGCCCGGCAACCGCTCGTGCCGTCCGCCTCCCCGGCCAGTTCCCCTCCTGCCTGAGCCGGTCAGGGCGGCGAGCCGTCCCGCCAGGGATGTCCCGCGGGCATCGGGGGAGCAGTCCGCCCGGTCAGGAGCATCCAGGGAGGGCCTCGCGCGGCTCGCGCGGAGACCGGCCAGGGGCAGTGGGTCTGTGGTGTCTCGCTGATCAAGCGCTCGGCGTGGGCCGGGTGTTACAGCCGGGCCGCCACCTGCGGCGGCCGGAGACAGACGGCTAGGACTTCTGCTTCTTAGCCTTCTTGTGCTTCTTATGCTTCTTGTGCTTGTGGTGCTTCTTGGCCTTCTTGTGGTGCTTGGGCTTCTTGGCCTTCTTGGCCTTCTTCGGCTTCTTCGCCTTGTGGAGCTTCTTGGCCTTCTTCTTCTTGGCCTTCTTGGCCTTGTGGTGGCCCTTGGCCTTGCCGTGGCCCTTGGCGTGCCCGTGCCCCTTGGCGTGCAGCTGGCCGTGGCCCGGAAGGTTCGGGCTGGTCGGCGGTGACCCGGGCTGGGCGTCGGGCCGCGTCGCCGTCAGGGGCTTGCCGGCCTCGATGCAGTAGGGGATGACCCGGCTGGCGCCGCCCGCGGCCTTGGCCAGCCGGACGAACGCCCCGGCCAGGGCCGGCGCGTCGTGCCGGGCCTCGGCGCGCTCGTAGGCCACGCACAGCGACGCGGCGGTGAGGCCGGTCCGGGCGGGCGGCGCGTCGATCGCCCGGTGGGCGAGGTTCTGGATCGGCCCGGGCAGCACCCCGGCGTAGGCGGCGACCGTGCCGCCGAGCATGACCAGCACCGCCGCCAGGGCGGCGCCGAGCCGGGCGCTCAGGCGGATGGGCAGCCAGGACCGCCGGCGGCCGGGGTGGGCCGGGCCAGCCGGGCTCGCCGGGCCCGGCGAGGCAGTCGGCGACGCGGCGCGAGCGAAGGCCGCTCGCAGGGCTGGCTCGGCGGCCAGGTCGCCGGGGTCGGCCGGGCCGGCCAGGCTGGCCAGCATCTCGGCGACGACGTGCGCCTGCTCGGGCGCGCCATCGGGCAGCTGCTGGCCGGCCAGGATGGCGTCGAGAAGCTGTTCGTCAAGCTCGGGCTCGGCCCGGCCCGGAACAGGGGTCTTGGGCATCTCGCCTGGTGAAGCGCCCGGGCCGGTCATCGTGTTACACCGGCCCGATCCGCGGCGGCGGCCAGCCGCCGGAGGCCGCGATGGGCGGCGACCCGCACCGCGCCGGGGGACTTGCCGACGATGCGGGCCACCTCGGTAGCCTCCAGGCCCGCCACCACCCGCAGCAGGATGATCTCGGCCTGATCGGGCGGCAGCGTCGACACCCGGGCCAGCGCGGCCTGGGTAGAGATCCGCTCCAGCGCCGCCTCGGCTGCGTCGGGCACGGTGAGCCGCTCGGCGGAGTCGCTCTCGGCCAGCGGGACCGTGCGCCTCCGGGCCTGCGCGCGGCCCCAGTCGATGGCCCGGTGCCGGGCGATGGTGAACAGCCAGGCCCGGAACGCGCTCTCGCCGCCGCTGAACCCGGCTAGCCCGGCCACCACCTGGAGCCAGGTCTCGCTGGCCACGTCGTCGGCCGCGCCCGGCGCGGTGAGCCGCAGGTAGCGCAGCAAGACAGGCTGGACATCCCGGAACAGGCAGGCGAAAGCATCTTCGTCGCCGCCCTGGGCCTCAGCAAGCCTGATCCCGAATGCAGCGCCGATCACCGGCCCAGTATCGGCTGGTCTCCTATGCGAGCGCACGGGGAAACCCGGATTTCCCGCGCGTTCCATCGCGAATTGGCCACTGTTATCGGTAACACGCGGGTGCACGCGAACCCGGCCGGTCATGATCACGGAATGCGCCGGCCGCATTCACCGGCGGATTGGTGACTGGTACGGGTAGCCGTACAGTCCTGGCGACGATGCCATCGGACTTCGCCCTTCCTGGTGCTCGCGGCCGGCGCCGGCGGCGCGGCTGCGCCTTGATGCGACCCGTCGGCGCTTACGTTGCTAGACGCCGGCGAAGGGCGCCGGGACTACGCGAGGCGGCGGGATCCGAGCACACCGGCCGCCCGCACACCGGCCGCCCGGACAGCGGCTGACACCGCAGGCCGGCCGGAAATCACTTGCCGCTCGCGGCGGCGTCTGCTGGACTGCCCGAGACAGCCAGCCACCAGCCGACCAGCCAGGGAGCGTGCCATGCGTGCAGCGTTCGTGTCTTTCCCGAGGGCAATTTCCGCCTATTCGAAGGACATGACGCTTCGTGCGAACGCTCAACTTGGGGATCCTGGCGCATGTTGACGCCGGCAAGACCAGCCTGACCGAGCGGCTGCTGTTCACCGCCGGGGTCATCGACGAGATCGGCAGCGTGGATGACGGCAGCACCCAGACCGACTCGCTGGCGCTGGAGCGCCAGCGCGGCATCACGATCAAGTCAGCCGTCGTCTCGTTCGTGGTTGGCGACGTCACGGTCAACCTGATCGACACGCCCGGCCACCCGGACTTCATCGCCGAGGTGGAGCGGGTGCTCAGCGTGCTCGACGGCGCGGTGCTGGTGGTCTCGGCGGTCGAGGGCGTGCAGGCGCAGACCCGGGTGCTGATGCGCACCCTGGAGCGGCTGGGCATCCCGACGCTGATCTTCGTGAACAAGATCGACCGCGGCGGCGCGGACACCGGCCGGACGCTGGCGGCCATCGCCGAGAAGCTGACCCCGGCGGTCATCGCCATGGGATCGGCTCGTGACCTGGGCACGAAGGCGGCGAGCTGCGCCCCGTACGGCCCGGCGGACGGGGAGTTCACGAGCCGGCTGGCCGAGGTGCTGGCCGATCACGACGACGAGCTGCTGGCCGCCTACCTGAGCGAGGCCAGCGTGTCCTACGCACGGCTCCGGCGGGCGCTGACGGCGCAGTCCCGGCGCGGGCTGGTGCACCCGGTGTTCTGCGGGTCGGCGATCACCGGCGCGGGCGCGGGCGCGCTGCTGGACGGGATCGTCCGGCTGCTCCCGGCGGCGTGCGGCGACGGCGACGGGCCGGCCTCGGGCACGGTATTCAAGGTCGAGCGCGGGCTGGCCGGGGAGAAGATCGCCTACGTCCGGATGTTCTCCGGCACGCTGCGGGTGCGGGACCGGCTGTGCTTCGGCGCGGACCGCACGGGCCGGGTGACCTCGATCGCGGTGTTCGAGCGCGGCGCGGCCGCCCGGCGGGACGCGGTGACCGCCGGGCAGATCGGACGCCTGTGGGGCCTGGCCGAGGTCCGGATCGGCGACCTGATCGGCGCGGCCGGGGCGGCGGGCCGCGGCCGGGCCGGGCCGGGCTCGTTCCCGCCGCCGACGCTGGAGACCGTGGTGGTGCCGTGCCGCCGGTCCGATCTGGGCGCGCTGTACGCGGCGCTGGGCCAGCTGGCCGAGCAGGATCCGCTGATCCGGGTCCGGCAGGACGACGTGCGCCAGGAGATCTCGGTCTCGCTTTACGGCGAGGTGCAGAAGGAAGTCATCCAGGCCACGCTGGGCGGCGACTTCGGCCTCGAGGTGGACTTCCGCGAGACGACCACGATCTGCATCGAGCGGCCGGTCGGCAGCGGCACAGCGGTGGAGGTCATTGGCCAGCCGCCCAACCCGTTCCTGGCCGGGATCGGGCTGCGGGTGGACCCGGCCGAGGCGGGTGCGGGCGTGACGTTCCGGCTGGAGATCGAGCTGGGGGCGCTCCCCCTGGCGTTCCTGAAGGCGATCGAGGAGACGGTGCACCTGACCCTGCGCCAGGGCCTGTACGGCTGGCAGGTCACCGACGCCGTGGTCACGCTCACTCACTCGGGCTACTGGCCGCGCCAGAGCCACGCGCACGCCACCTTCGACAAGACCATGTCGAGCACGGCCGGCGACTTCCGCAACCTGACGCCGCTGGTGCTGATGGCTGCGCTCCGGCAGGCCGGCACCCAGGTGCTGGAGCCGGTGCACCACTTCCGGCTGGAGGTCCCGGCCGACACCGTGGGCGCGGTGCTGCCCGCGCTGGCCCGGCTGCGGGCCGTGCCCCGCGGCCAGACGGCCGGGGGCCCGGTGAGCGTGCTCGACGGCGACATCCCGGCGGCCCGGACGCACGAGCTACAGCAGCAGCTGCCCGCGCTCGCCCGCGGCGAGGGCCTGCTGGAGTCGGCGTTCGACCACTACCAGCCGGTCCGCGGCCCGTACCCGGTCCGGGCCCGCTGGGACGACAACCCGCTCAACCGCCAGGAGTACCTGCTGCGCCTGGCGCGGCCCGGCATGGGGCGGCCGCGGTGAGCCCGCGGCGGCCAGCCGGGGCGGCGCGAGCCAGCAGGCCCGGCCCGATGCACCCGCTACCTCCCGCCCCGGAGCGCTGATGTCACCTGAGGAGTACGTACTCACCGGCGGGAACGTCGCCGCCCGCGTGGTCCGGGTGGGCGCCACCGTGCGCAAGCCGGCGACCCCCGCGACCCCGGCCGTCGAGGCGCTGCTGCGGCACCTGGAGGCGGCCGGGTTCGCCGGGGCGCCGCGCGCGCTGGGCCGGGACGAGCAGGGACGGCAGGTGCTGGAGTACATCCCCGGTCCGCTGGCCGACACCCGGCCCCCGCTCGATCCCGGCGGCCTGCACCGGGTGGGCGCGCTGATCCGCGCCCTGCACGACGCGGCCGCGGACTTCCAGCCGCCGGCGGACGCGCGGTGGGACGTGGTCATCCCGCCCGACCGCCGGGATCTGATCTGCCATCACGACCTCGCGCCGTGGAACCTGGTGCTGGACGGTGACCGGTGGGTGTTCATCGACTGGGACGGGGCCGGGCCCGGCTCGCGGCTGTGGGACCTGGCCTACGCCGCCCACGGGTTCGTGCCGCTGGCCGCGGGCGGCGACCCGGCCGCCGACGGACCGCGGCTGCGGGCCCTGGCCGACGGCTACGGCCTGGACGCCGGCCAGCGGCGGGCGCTGCCCGCGCTCATCGGCGCGCACACCCGCGGCATGTACGACCTGCTGACCCGCTCGGCCCGGACCGGGGCGCAGCCGTGGGCCCGTCTGCACGCCGAGGGGCACGCCGGGCACTGGGGCCCGGCCGCGGACTACATCGACCGGCACCGCCAGGCCTGGACCCGCGCTCTCCTGGACTGAGATCCGCCCAGTCGGAGTGGACAAGTCGGCTGAAATAGTGGCATTCATGATCACGCGGACTTTTCAGTCATAGTGACTGAAAAGTCCGCGTGATCATGAACGAGTGCCGGGCGCGCCCGGGCTAAGACAGCAGCAATGCTGGCGCGTATTGACAGTGCTGGCGGAGCGGCATGTTGAGCTGCAGCACAGGGCCAGCCACATCGCTGGGGCCGCATCGCGTCGGCCGGCGGAACCGCGGCGCGGGCTCAGGCCAGGCCGGCCGCGCGCAGCGCGGGGATGTCGCCGGCCCGGGGCAGCGCCTGCCGGGCGCCCTGGCCGGTGCACGCGGCCGCGCCGGCCTGCACGGCGGCCGTGACCGCGGTGTCCAGCGGCAGCCCGGCGGCCAGCGCGGTGGCCAGGGCGCCGTTGAAGGCGTCGCCCGCGCCGACCGTGTCGACCACCTCGACCCGCGGAGCGGGGAAGCTCGCGGGCTCGCGGCCGGACCGGAACAGCGTCGCGCCGCGGCTGCCGCGGGTCACGATGACCGCGCGGGCGCCCGCCCCGAGCAGGTAGGCCACGGCCGCGTCCTCATCCGGCTCGGCCGTGCCGTCGTCCCCGGCCGGGGGCAGGCGGCGCAGCTCGCCCTCGTTCGGGGTCAGGATGACGCCGTCGACAAGGTCGGGCGGCAGGGCCTGACCCGGCGCGGGGTTGACCACCAGCACCGCGCCGTCCGCCGCCGCCGCGGCCGCGGCGGCGGCCGACACCGCGGCCAGCGGCACCTCCAGGCTGGCCAGGATGACCGTGTCCGCCGCCACCCGGTCTGCCAGCAATTCGCTCACCCGCCCGGCGGTCAGCCGCTCGTTCGCGCCCGGCGCGACGGCGATCATGTTCTCGCCGGCCGCGTCGACCAGGATCACCGCGACGCCGCTCGGACCCGGCTCGCTGATCAGGCCGCTGGTGTCGATGCCGTCCGCGACCAGGTCCGCGCGCGCCTGCTCCCCGGTGGCGTCATCGCCGACGGCCGCGACCAGCGTGACCCGCGCGCCGAGCCGGGCCGCCGCGTGGGCCTGGTTGCCGCCCTTGCCGCCGGGCAGGATCTCCAGCCGGCCCCCGGTCACCGTCTCGCCGGGCAGCGGGAGGTGCCCGATGCGCACCGTGTAGTCAGCGTTGACCGAGCCGACCACGATGACTTGTCCCAACCCGCGCTCCTGCCCCGGACAGCCGACCGCTCGACGATGTCAAGATCGCCGGCGGGATGTCAAGAGATGTCAAGATGTGGCACGGGCCCCAGCAATAGGTACGAGGCAGGACGAGGCGCGAGCGAGCGGAGCGGGAATAGCGGGATGAAGCGCGAGACGATGCTGGCCGTCGGTATCGGCGAGATTCTCTGGGACCGGCTGCCGGGCGGAGACGAGATCGGCGGGGCGCCGTTCAACGTGGTGTCCCACCTGGCCCGGTTCGGCTACCCGGCCGCCTACCTGACGGCCGTCGGCCAGGACCCGCTCGGCGACGCAGCCGTCGCCCAGATGGTGAGCCGGGGCATTGACACCACGCTGGTCGGCCGGGTGGCCGACGTGCCGACCGGGCTGGCGCAGGTCACGGTCAGCCCCAGCGGCAGTCCCGCGTTCGCCCTCCGCCGGCCCGCGGCGTTCGAGCAGTGGGGCAGCGCCGGCTCGGTGGTGGACCGGGTCACCGCGATGCGGCCCCAGTTTGTCATCTACGGCACGCTGGCCCAGCTCGGACCGGGCGCGCGGGCCGGGCTGACGCGGATCACCCGGTCGTGCGCCGGCGCGGTGCGACTGTACGACGTGAACCTGCGCGACGGCTGGTGGACGGCGGAGGTGGTGGCCGAGCTCATCGGGCTGGCCAGCGTGGTCAAGCTCAGCGACTCCGAGGCCCGCGAGCTGGCCCCGGCGCTGGGCGTGACCTGGGGCGCGCCGGAGGAGTTCTGCCGCGGCCTGGCCGCCCGGCACGGGCTGCGCGGGGTGGCCGTCACCGCCGGGCCGGACGCCGCCTTCCTGCTGCTGGACGGCGACTTCGCGCTGGCCCCGCCGCCGGGCGCCGTGGTGGAGGACGCGGTCGGCGCGGGCGACGCGTTCGCGGCCGGCCTGCTGGACGCGATCGGCCGGGGCCTCGGCGCCGCCGCCGCGCTGCGCCGGGCCAACGCGCTGGGCACCCTGGTCGCCTCCCGGCGTGGTGCCCAGCCGCCCTGGACCGAGGCCGAGCTGGCCCGCCTGCAGGACCAGCCCCGCTAGCGCCGGAGGACCGCTAGCCGCGGGTCATGGCCCGAGCGATCCGGCGGGCGTCGATGGCGTGCAGCCGCAGGTTGCCCGCGACCTCGACCCGGTACCCGATGAACCACAGGCCCGGCCGGACCGGGTGCCCGCCGTCGGCCGCGCCGCGCGGCAGGCCCGCCTCGTCGAGCACGTCCAGGTGCCCGACCAGGGGCTCGAGCCCGCGCCGGAACCCGGTGGCGGCCAGCACCACGTCCGGGCGCAGCCGGGTGCCGTCGGCCAGCACGACCTCCTGCCCGTCGAGCCGGCTGACCTCCGGCACCACCGTGAGCCAGGCCCTGAGGTGAGCCACGAAGCCCTCGTCCACGGCCAGCGCCTCCCCGGTCAGCCGGAGCCGCGCGTAGGGCCCCAGCTCCGGAGCCGGCAGCCCGTACCCGGACAGGTCGCCGAACGCCAGCCGGGACAGGACCCGGCTGACCGAGTCGGCCAGCCGCTCGGGCACCCTGGTCAGCGGCACGCCAGCCGGCTGGAGCGGCACCCCGGCGATCTCGCGGGGCAGCAGGCTGGGCGGCGTCCGGACCGACACCCACAGCCCGGCCACGCCCGCGTCGACCAGGTGCCCGCCGATCTCCACCCCCGAGTTGCCCGCGCCGACCAGCAGGACCCTGAGCCCGGCCAGGTCACTGGGCCGCTGGAGTCCGGACACGTGGACGACAGGGACTACGAAACTGCCGCGGCCGGGCCACTCGGGCACCCACGGAACCCGGTCGTGCCCGGTGGCCACCACCACCCGGCTGATCTCGCCCGCCCCGGCTGAGGTGATCACCCGCCAGCCGCCATCGGCCGGGTCCAGCCGCTGGACGTTCACGCCCGGCCGGATGTCCAGCCGGTGCGCCGCGGCGTAGCGCTCGAGGTAGCTGATGTAGTCGTCGCGGCTCACCCAGCGCCCCGCCGAGCGCGGGATGCGCAGTCCCGGCAGGCCGGACTGCCACCGGATGGTGTTCAGCCGCAGGCCCTCGTGCCGGTTCCGCCACGAGGTGGCCACCGCGGGCCCGCGCTCGAGCAGCACGGACTCCACCCCGGCCCGCCGCAGCGCCGCCGCGGCCGCGAGTCCGGCCGGGCCCGCCCCGACGATCACCACCGGCGGCACGGCCGACATGACAATCCCCCCATTTCGGCGCAATGCCAACGCCCCTAGTCTGGACCATCCGCCCCGCCCCAGCGACGGCGGCCCCGGCGCCGTCGGGCCCCCGCGCGGCGCCGGGATCCCCGCTTTCTGAGGCCGTGGTCAGGCCACTGACCTGCTGATCTACCGGATCAGCTGCCCGCGTGCGGCGCCGGGCTGCCCTCCCCCTGCCCGGCCGCCGCCTCCCCAGCCGCTGCCTCCCCAGCCGCCACAGTCCCGGCCGCCGACGGCTCGCCCTGGGCGTCGGCGGCGGCGTGGATGCCGCGGCGCAGGCCCGCGGCGGCCACGATCACGGCCACCGCCATCACGCCGGCCATCGCGTACAGCACGGCCTGCATGCCCTGGGCCAGGCTGAGCTGAGCCGCGTGGAAGACGTGCCGGGCCAGCGCGGGCGGCACCGAGGACGGGGCGCTCCCGCCGCGGGTCGACGACAGCTTGCTGGCCGCGCTGTGCGCGGCCGGCCCCGGCAGGCCGAGGCCCTGGAGCAGGGTGACCAGGTGATTGCGCTCCACGGTGACCAGCAGGGTGCCCAGCGCGGCCAGGCCGAAGCTGGCCCCGAAGTTCCGGACCGTCTGGGTAATGCCGGTCGCCTCGCCGTAGGACAGGCGCCCGACCTGGTTGATGGCGTCGGTGTTGGCGGGCCCGAGCATCAGGCCCATGCCGAACCCGGCGATCACGATGAAGTACCACTGCTGGCCCAGGCTCAGGTGGGTGACGCGGCTGGCCCACAGGGCGAACCCGACGGCGGCGATGGCGCAGCCCGCCATGACCACGCCCTTGGCCCCCTGCTTGTCCAGCCGCCGGCCGCCGACCTGGACACCGGGCGCGAACCCGGCGAAGAACACCAGCAGGTACAGGCCCGCCTCCTGGGGGCCGTCTCCCAGCGCCACCTGGGCGTAGACGCTGGCGAAGAAGAAGATCGGGATGAAGGCGATCATCGCGGTGAACAGGACCACGTTCTCGACCGCGAACGCCCGGATCCGGAACAGCCGCACGTCGATCAGCGGCTGCCGGACCCGCAGCTCGGCCAGCACGAACCCGATGAGCAGCAGCACCCCGGCGGCCATGGACCCGATCGTGGTGGCGTTGTCCCAGCCCCAGACCTGGGTCTGCTGGAGGCCGAAGACGAGCAGGCCGACGCCGCCGGCGACGAGCACCAGCCCGGACAGGTCCAGGCGGCCGGGCCGGTTCTGGGTCACCGGGCGGGCGATGACAATGAGAACGAGCGCCACGATGGCCACCGGCACGTTGACCCAGAAGATGGCCCGCCAGGTCCACTCACTGAGGTAGCCGCCGAGGATCGGCCCGATGGCCGTGAGGCCGCCGGCCACCCCGAAGAACACGGCCAGGGCGCGGCCGCGCTCGCGCACCGGGTACGCCGAGACCACGATGGCCAGCGCCGCCGGGTACATGATCGCTCCGCCGATGCCCTGGATGACTCGCCAGGTGATGATCCAGGCCGCCGCGTAGGAGCCCTTGGGAGTCAGGCCGCAGGCGGTCGAGGCGAGCGCGAACGTCACGATGCCGATGACCACCATCCGGCGGTGCCCGATCATGTCGGCCAGCCGGCCGCCGAAGGTGAACGCGGCGGCCAGGGCGAGCAGGTAGGCGTTGACCACCCACTGCACGCCGTTGATGCTGAGGTGCAGCTCGGACTGGATCTTGGGAACCGCGATGGACACGATCGTCTGGTCGATGAACGTCATCGCGACCGCGAAGATCATCGCGGTCAGGACCAGGACCTTCTTGTCGCCTCTGCCGCTCGCCACGGTAGCTGTCACCGGCCGTTCCCCTCGTGTGTTTGTCAGCCGCGTGTGCTGGTCAGCCGCCCAGGTGGCGGGCCAGGAACGCCATCGCCTTGGGCACCGCGTCGGAGCGGTTGGCCCGCTTGGCCAGGCCGTGGCCCTCGTCGCCGTAGACCAGCAGCTCGCACTCCTGGCCCCGGCTGGTCAGGGCGGCGTGGATCTGCTCGGCCTCGCTGAGCGGCACCCGCGGGTCGTTAGCGCCATGGATGATAAACAACGGCGCCCGGACCTGGTCGATTCGCGTCAGCGGGGACGCCTTCAGCAGGAACTCCCGGTCGCGGGCCAGCGTGCCGTACTCGCGCTCGCGGTAGGCCCGCCGGTAGGCCGAGGTGTTCTCCAGGAACGTGACCAGCGACGAGATCCCGACGATGTCCACCCCGGCGGCCCACAGCTCGGGCTGGAAGGCCAGCCCGGCCAGCACCATGTACCCCCCGTACGAGCCGCCCCACAGCGCGGCCCGGGCCGGGTCCAGGCCCAGGCTCGGCAGGTAGGCGTGCAGCGCGGCCAGGTCGGCCACCGAGTCCAGGCGGTGCTCCCGGTCGTCCAGCGAGTACCACCGCTTGCCGTAGCCGGTGGAACCCCGGACGTTCGGCACCAGCACGGTGTGGCCCGCGGCGGCGAGCGCCTGCACGTAGGGGCTGTAGTTCTGCCGGGCCTGGCCCTCCGGGCCGCCGTGCACCTGCAGCACCGCCGACCCGGCCAGCGCCGGGTCGGCCGGGTCGGCCGGGCGGTAGACCAGGCACGGCACCTGCTCGCCGTCCGGAGTCGGGACCAGGTGCCGCTCGGGCACCGAGACCCTGGCGCCGCCGAGCCCGTCGGCCGACCGGGTCAGCTGGGCGACCGAGCCGGTCCGCGCGTCGGCCAGCAGCACGTCGCCGGGCAGTTCGGCGCCGGTGACCGAGAAGGTCACCGCGGCGTGGTCGGCCGACCAGCGCGGCATCGGCAGCCGGACGTCGGAGATGCAGCCCGCCGCGGGCAGCGCCACGTCGCGCAGCCGCTGCCCGCTGGCCAGGTCATGCAGGGCCAGCTGCGAGGCGCCGTCGTCGTTGCGCGCGACCAGGATCAGCGACCCGTCCGGGGCGGGCCAGCCGGTCAGGTCGGCGTCCTCGGCGCTGATCAGCCAGTCCCACCGGCCCGAGTCGAGCCGGTAGCGGGCCACGCCGGTGAACTCGCGGCCCAGGTTGGAAGTCACCAGCAGCGTGCTGCTGTCGGGCAGCCAGCCCAGTACGCCGTTCATGGCCGGCGCGTCGGCCGGGGTCACTTCGGTGACCGGTTCCGCGCCGGGCGGGCCGGCCAGGTCCACCAGCAGCACCTGCTCGGAGTTGGCCAGGGTGGGGGAGGAGGCGGCCAGCGCGAGCCACCGCCCGTCGGGCGACAGCGCGGCCTCGGTGAACGACCGCTCGCCCAGGCTCAGGGTCCGCTCGGCGCCGGTGGCCAGGTGCCGGATGACCGGGTCGAAGGCCACGCCGTTGCGACGGTTGGTGAAGTAGCAGATCCGGCCCGGCGTGACGTCGGCCAGCGAGTTGATGTGCGCCGGGTCGCGGACCAGCGGCACCAGGTCATCCAGGCCCGCGGGCAGGCTCGGGGCGCCGGCGTCGAGCGGCAGCAGCGAGAGCTGGTGCCGCTCGTTGCCGCCGTCGTCGTGGGACACGATCACTGTGCGCTCGCCGGGCACGTACCGGCCGGTGCACGCGCCGGGCAGTGCGGTCAGCTCCTGCCGGGTGCCGTCCGGGGCGATCTCGATGAGCTGCAGGGAGCCGCTCTGGTCGCTGCCGGCCAGGGTCCGGCCCTCGTGGTCGGTGTCGAAGGCGCGGTACACGCTGACGCCCAGCAGGCGTTCCAGATCAGCCCTCATGGCAGGACACTCTCCCACACCACGGGCGCGGCGCCCGAGCGCCGGCGAGTCGGCTAGCGGGCCTGCCGGTCGCCGTGCTTGCGTACCTCGCCGGTCGCCCACCGGATCGTGGTCGGGGCAAACGAGCCGAGCACGCCGCAGGTCAGCGCGATGACGATGACGGAGCCGGTGTCCTGGGCGACGGCCTTGCCCAGCCACACGCCCAGCCCGGCGCAGGCCAGCGCGATCGCCGCGATCAGCAGGGTCATCCGTGGCAGGCGCACGACGACATCCTAGGCTGGCCCGGTGACCATCCCCGCGCCGACGGCCGGCTTCGCGGCCGCACGTGACCTGCTGAGCCGCTATCCGATCATTGACGGGCACAACGACCTGCCCTGGGCGCTGCGCCAAGCCCGGCCGGCCGGGCCGGAGCTGACCGACATCGCGCAGCGGGTCGAGTTCACCCACACCGACCTGCCGCGGCTCGCCGAAGGCGGCGTCGGCGGCCAGTTCTGGTCGGTCTACGTCCCGGCCGAGCTCCAGGGCGACGCGGCGGTGGCGGCCACCATCGAGCAGGTCGACCTGGTCCGCCGGCTGGCCGCGCGTTACCCGGACCGGCTGGAGCTGGCGCTGACCGCGGCCCAGGCCGAGTCGATCACGGCCTCGGAGCGCGTCGCCTGCCTGATCGGGGCCGAGGGCGGGCACAGCATCGCCTCCTCGCTGCCGGTGCTGCGCGCCCTGCAACAGCTGGGCGTGCGGTACATGACCCTGACCCACAACCGCAACGTGCCGTGGGCGGACTCGGCCACCGACGAGCCGGCGGCGGGCGGGCTGACCCCGTTCGGCCGCGAGGTCGTGCGGGAGATGCAGCGGCTGGGCATGCTCGTGGACCTGTCTCACGTCGCGCCCGCCACGATGGCGGACGCGCTGGACACGGCGCAGGCCCCGGTGATCTTCTCGCACTCCAGCGCGCTGGCGCTGTGCGATCACCCGCGCAACGTGCCCGACGAGATCCTGGCCCGGCTGCACGGGAACAACGGCGTGTGCATGATCACCTTCGTGCCGGCCTTCGTCTCGCAGGCCTGCCGGGACTGGGAGCTGAGCCTGGCGCAGGAGCTGCGCCAGCAGGGCCTGGACCCGCGCGACCCGTCGAGCCGGCGCCAGGCCGGGCCGGAGTGGCTGGCCGCCCACCCGCGTCCGGCGGCCACGCTGGCCGACGTCGCTGACCACGCCGACCACGTGCGCGAGGTGGCGGGCATCGAGCACATCGGCGTGGGCGGGGACTACGACGGCGTGGACCAGCTGCCCGAGGGCCTGGCCGACGTGTCCCGCTACCCGGCGCTCATCGCCGAGCTGCGCGACCGGGGCTGGAGCGATGCCGACTGCGGCGCACTGGCCAGCGGTAACATCCTGCGAGTGCTGCGCGACGCCGAGGCGGCCGCGGCCGAGATCAGCGCCACCCGGCCGCCATCCGTAGCCCGCATCGAGGATCTGGACGCCGCCGAGCCCGTCGGCTAGGTGCCCGCAGGCGAGCGGAAAAGGTAGCGTCTTTGTATGCGACTTGGTGTGCTTGACGTCGGCTCGAACACGCTCCACCTGCTGGTCGTAGACGCGCATCAGGGAGCCAGGCCAATCCCCGCGTTCTCGCACAAGGCCGAACTGCACTTCGGCGAGCACCTGGACGGCGAGAACCGGCTGACCCACGAGTGCGCGCTCCAGCTGCTCGGCTTCGTCGAGGAAGCGCTGCAGATCGCCGAGGACAAGGGCGTGCATGAGACGCTGGCCTTTGCCACCTCGGCGGTGCGCGAGGCGGCCAACGGCGACGAGGTGCTCCGCATGATCGAGGAGCAGACCGGGGTGAGCATCCAGGTGCTGCCCGGCCCGGACGAGTCGCGCCTGACGTTCCTGGCCGCGCGGCGCTGGCACGGCTGGTCGGCCGGGCGGCTGCTGATGCTGGACATCGGCGGCGGCTCGCTGGAGATCGCGGCCGGTCATGACGAGGACCCCACCACCGCCCTCTCGCTGCCGCTGGGCGCGGGCCGGCTGACCCGCGAGTGGCTGCCCGGCGACCCGCCGTCCGCCGATGACGTGCGGCGGCTGCGCAAGCACGTGCGGGCCGAGATCGCCCGCAGCGCGGGTTCGGTGCTCCGGGAGGGCCGGCCCAACCACGCGGTCGCCACCTCCAAGACCTTCCGCCAGCTGGCCCGGATCGCCGGGGCCGCGCCGTCGAGTGAGGGCCCGTACGTGCGCCGGATGCTGCGGCACTCGGCGGTCACCGACATCGCCGAGCGGCTGGCCCGGCTCAGCGTCGCCGAGCGGGCCGAGCTGCCCGGGGTGTCCTCGGTCCGGGCCGCGCAGCTCGCCGCGGGCGCGATCGTCGCCGATGCGGCCATGGACCTGTTCGACCTGAACGAGCTGGACATCTGCCCCTGGGCGCTACGCGAGGGCGTGATCCTTCGCCGCCTGGACATGCTCGTCGGTTAGCCCGGCCCGCGTCGTCCGCTCTGGCGGGCAGAGCTCCGGCAGGCAGAGCTCCGGCAGGCAGAGCTCCGGCGGGCAGAGCTCCGGCGGGCAGAGCTCCGGCAGGCAGAAGGGCCCCTCAGCCACTTCGGCTGAGGGGCCCTTCGCATGCGCTGCTGCCCTGGGGCGGACTACCTCACGGGCGCGGGTCGCTGCTGGCGCCCGCGTGCCGGGCGCCCTCGGAGCCGCCGGCCGACCGGGCCGGAGCCGGAGCGGGCCGGGCGTTGTTGCCGTCGGCCGGCTTGGCCGGCTGCGGGCTGCCCGCCGCCGCGGGCGCGGCCTGACCGGGCCGGGCCGCCGCCGTCGGGGCAGGCTGCGCCGGGGCAGGCTGCGCCGGGCGAGCGGGCTGGGCCGCGGGCGCGGCGGGCTGGGCAGGCTGAGCGGGCTGAGCGGGCTGAGTCGGCTGGGCCGAGCGAGCCGCCGGGCGGGCCGCGGCCGACGGCGCCGGGCTCCCGTTGCTCTCGCCCTGCGGGCCGGCCGCCACCGCCCGGTTGACCTCGTCCTCGAGCGAGCCGCGCGCGGCCTCGCCCGCCACCAGCGTGGTCACCACGTCGCGGATCTCGGTCAGCCGGCGGATCGCCTCGGTGTGCCGGGACATCAGCAGGTTGAGGCGGCGCTCGGCCCCGTCATGAATCGCGGTCGCCCGCGCCGTCGCCTCGTCAAGCTGCTGCTTGGCCTGCGCCTTGGCCGTGGCCACCGCGCTCTCGGCCTGCTTGGTGGCCTCGCTCACGGCCCGCTCGGCCTCGGCCCTGGCCGACTTGCGGGCCTTGTCCGCCTCGGAGGTCGCGGTGGCCACGGTGCTCTCGGCCTGCTCCTGCGCCGCGCTCAGCATCCGCTCGGCCTGCTCGTGGGCCTCGGCGCGGGTCTTCTCGGTCTCCGACTTGGCGTCCTCGCGCAGCTTATCGGTCGCCACCCGCGCGTCCTCACGCAGCTTGGCGATCTCGTCGTCGGCGCGGTTACGCTGGGCCTTCGACTCGTCCTCGGCCAGCTTGAGGATCTGCCCGATGCGCTCGCTGATCTCCTCATGAGCCGGCTTGTCGGCCGCCTCCTGGCGCGCGGCGGCCGCCTCGTGGCGCAGCCGCTCGCTGCTCTCGGTCGCCTGCGCCAGCCTGTCCTCCAGGTCGCGGACCTGGCTCCGGGTCTTGGCCACGAACTCGTCGACGCGCCGACGGCTGTAGCCACGCATTTCTCGCTCGAACAGGTCGTCCTGGTTCGGGTCGCCGTGGAAGTCGCTATGTTCGGTCATGGTTCACACCCGTCGGGGATTCAGGCAAACCCGGGCGGCTCGGCTCTGCCGAACTGAACCGCTGCGGCGGTACCGGGCCTGCAGCTGGCGACAATATCTGGATTGGCGCGGTCCCCCCGCCGCTCCGGACCTGCCTCAATGCTGAGATGTCCGGGTCGACTCTGTCCCGAAGGGACCGGCCGCGCAACCCAAACGATGTTTTGTCCTGATTCTTGGATTCCTGGCCCGCTGACTACGCGGCAGCCTACTCCTGGCCGGAGCGTCCGGTCCGGCCCCGCCGAGGCTGGCCGGCCCGTCTTCCTGGCACAATGCCGGTGGCATATCCGGACGGAGGCGGCCTTGGCGACTAACCCGATGATCGGGTCGCTTGCGGGTGCCGTCCCCGCGGTCCACCCCGAGGCGTGGATCGCGCCGGGGGCCGTCGTGATCGGGTCGGTCCGCCTGGGCCGGGCCGCGAGCGTCTGGTACGGCGCGGTGCTGCGTGCCGACGACGACGAGATCATCGTCGGCCCCGAGTGCAACATCCAGGATCTGTGCTGCCTGCACGTCGACCCGGGTGAGCCGGTGGTGCTGGAGGACCGGGTCAGCCTGGGCCACCACGCCACCGTGCACGGCGCTCACGTGGGCGCCGGCGCGCTGATCGGGATCGGCGCCGTCGTGCTGGGCGGGGCCAGGATCGGGGCGGGCACCCTGGTCGCCGCCGGGACGGTGGTGCCGCCCGGCCGCGAGTTTCCCGCGGGCGTGCTGGTGGCCGGGGTACCCGGCCGGGTGGTGCGCGAGCTGACCGACAACGACCGGGCGGTGTTCGCCGACACCGCGGCCAACTACGCGGCCCGCGCCATCCGGCATCGTGGCGTCGCCTGGCGCCAGGACCCGGCGGCGGGCGGTCCGGGTGCTGACGGTCCGGGAGCACGGTCCGGGAGCTGACGGTCCGGGTTCGGGCGGTCCGGGAGCAGCCGGTCCGGGAGCAGCCGGTCCGGGAGCAGCCGGTCCGGGAGCAGCCGGTCCGGGAGCAGCCGGTCCGGGAGCAGCCGGTCCGGGAGCAGCCGGTCCGGGTGTGGGCGGTCCGAGTGCGGGGGCTGGCGGGCGGGAGTGACGGACACCGCGGACCATGCCGGGTGGGTGACCCGTCGCGATAGCCCGAATGGGCCGGTCCTTACCTGACATATCCGGGCGGACCTGCACTTTCATCGCCGGCGACCGGATCGGCCCGCTTTGCGGGTGATGCAGAAATGGCCACGATGGGCCATGCGCGACCATACGACTTCGCCGTAACCTGGTAGCAGTTCCTCGCGGATCGCTCGGCGATGGAGGTGGGCGCGATGGGGGATTATTTCGACTTTCGTGTCCACGACCTGGTGGCACTCGATGAGATCGAGCTCTATGCCGAGGTGCTGAGCGCCGTGGCGGTGGCCGAGCGTCCGCTGACCGTCGCCGAGCTGGACCAGGTCCTGGGCGTGCAGCCCATGGCCGGCGCGTCCGCGTAGCCGGCCCGGCGCGGTATCGGCCGACCGCAAACCCTGCTGCAGGCGACCGTGCCGCAGGCCCGGTCCATGATCACGAATGCCGCCGTGACACTGCGGCCGCGGCATGACTTTGTCGCCCCGCGCTGCCTGATCGCGTGATCCCGTGCCGCGTGATCCCGTGCTGCCGGGGTCAGTGATGGGTGGGTGAGAGCTGGTGTAGTGCTGGCGCGGGTGGCCTGGCGGGCCTGGCATTCTGGCCCGGCCGGAATCGGCTTTCCCGCTCATGTAGTCACAAAAGCACCTCCGATGACGATTTCCGCGGATCCGGTCCGCCCGGATTCTGCTTTCTGATGCCGCCGGAATGCATGGCGTCTTGATCACGGTCGTCCGTCAGCGAATACCGCGGACGACTTTCCGTGATCATGAAAGTCACCGGAGTGATCATCGCGAGCTACGCGACGGCCTCTTTCCGGGGGTGAATCGGTCCTGATCATGGCTGCGCGGGTGGTTGCGGCCCGGAATCCCGATCTCGGGCGGTCAGCGGGGGCGGCGCGGCCGGGTCAGCAGGTAGCAGCGCCTAGGCGCGCATCAGAAAGCTAGTCGACAGCCCGCGATCATCGAGCGCGGCCACCGATGATCACGGTGTGCGCGGCTCGCGGGTGAACATCACATCGGTGTGCCAGCGGGTAAAGCCGAGCGACTCGTACAGCCTGATCGCCGGTGCGTTGTCGCCGTCCACGTACAGCATGACCGCCGGCAGGCCCCGGTCGCGCAGGTAGCGCAGGCCGATCAGGGTCAGCGCCCGGCCGAGCCCGGTGCCCTGCTCGTCCGGGTCCACGCCCACGACGTATACCTCCCCGATCGGCGACCGGACGCCGGGCTCCGGGTCGCCGTCGGCCGGCGCGGCGGCGTCGCCGTCCCCGGCAGCGTGGATCTTGGTCCAGTGAAAGCCGGCCAGCCGGCCGTCCCGGTCGGCCAGGAAGAAGCCCGCCGGGTCGAACCAGGACTCGCGCTCGCGCACGTCCAGGTCGGCCCGCGTCCAGGAGCCCTGCTCCGGGTGGCTGGCGAACGCCTTGTGGTTGAGCGCAACCCACGCGTCCTCGTCCTGGCCGACCCGGAATGTCCGGATCACGACGCCCTCGGCGACGCGCGGCTCGCCGATCTCCCCGGTCAGCGGGCGGCGCAGCTGGAACAGGGTCCTGGTCCGCTCGAAGCCGGCCTTCGCCGCCAGCTTGTCCGCGGCGGGCAGGTCGCCGTGGGCCCACAGCCGCAGGCCGCGCTCGCCTGCCTCGCCGATCAGCGCCCGGGCCAGGGCCAGGCCGAGGCCCTGGCGCCGGAAACCAGGGTCGATGGTCATCTCGCCGCTCCACCCGGACTCGGGGTCGGGCGGATCCAGGTGCGCGTACCCGGCCAGCTGGCCGTCGCGCCACAGCAGCAGGTCGCGGGCCCGCGGATCGCCGCCGTAGCGCAGGTGCAGCCGTGCGTGCTCGGACAGCGGGCTGACCCCGTCCGCGCTGGTGGCTCGCCGCACCAGGTCGAGCACCGCGGTGGCCTGCGCAGCGGCCAGGCCGCCGCTCACCTGTATCTGGATATCTGCCGGCACGGCATGATCCTGCCCGGCCGGCGTCCGGCCTAGACGGACCGGGGGCCGGCTAGCGCTCGGCGTGGGCGGACTCGGCCTGCTTCAGGCCGCCGTTGTCAGGGTGACTGTCAGGGTGGCGGCGCGGGACGGCCCGCGGCCCGTCGCGCAGGCCCGCGGAAGCCTGGTCGCTGGGCCGGACCCGGTCGGCCGGCTGCGACTCGGCGGCCGGGCGGGGCTCACTGGCCGGGCGCGGCTCACCGGGCGGGGGCGGGGCGTCGGCTTGGTCCGCGGGTGGCCGGAGTCGCCGTCCGCCTGAGAGGCTCGCCGGGCGGTGCGCGGGGCGTCGGCTTGGTCCGCCGGGTGGCCGGAGTCGCCGTCCGCCTGATGAGGCTCGCCGCCGGCCGCATGCTGCGCCGTGGCGTCGTCGGTGTCGGCCGGGCGGCCGCTCGCCCGGGCGGGCACGAACCGGTAGCCGACGTTGCGCACGGTGCCGATGAGGTCCTCGTTCTCGGCGCCGAGCTTGGCCCGGAGCCGGCGGACGTGCACGTCGACGGTGCGGGTGCCGCCGAAGTAGTCGTAGCCCCAGACCTCCTGAAGCAGCTGAGCCCTGGTGAACACCCGGCCTGGCTGCTGAGCCAGGAACTTGAGCAGCTCGAACTCCTTGAACGTCAGGTCCAGTGAGCGGCGTTTCATCTGCGCCGAGTACGTGACCTCGTTGATGACCAGCTCTCCGGACCGGATCTCGCCGGACTGCTCGGGTACGGCCCCGGCGACCCGCCCGAGGGCCAGCCGGAGGCGGGCGTCGACCTCGCCGGGACCCGCGGCGGACAGCACGACGTCGTCGGCGCCCCAGTCGGCGGCCAGTGCGGCCCAGCCGCCCTCGGTCACGATGACCAGCACGGGCAGCGCACGGTCCACGCCGCGCAGCGCCTGCACCAGTCGCTTGGCCTGCACCAGGTCGCGCCGCGCGTCGACCAGCACGGCGTCGGGCACGGGGCTGCCGCCCACCGACGCCGCCACGGCGGGGGCGACCCGGACCGCGTGTGGCAGCAGCGTCAGCGACGGCAGGATGTCGGAGGGCGGCTCGTGCCCCCCGGTCAGCAACAGCACATTACTCAAGCGTGCCACCTCCGGCCCGCGCTGCTATCCGCGGCTAGGTCTGCCCATCAACTCCCGTGAGGGCCCGGGGTCGCCTTTGTCCGTGGCCGTCATGAGCGAGGATAGCTGACATGGCTATCGTCACCATGCGCTACTGGGCCGCAGCGAAGGAGGCCGCGGGGGTGGCCGAGGAGACCGTTACGGCGGACACGCTGGCCGCGGCCCTCGGCGTCATCCGCGGCCGGCGCCGCGAGTATGCCGAGTCCGGCGGGCCAGCCGGCGGCGCCGTGGCGGACGGCGGTGCCCGGCTCAGCTCGGTGCTGGCCCGGTCCTCCTTCCTGATCGACGGGCATCCGGTGGGCACCAGAGCCGCCGACGCCGTGCTGCTGGCCGATGGCGCCGTCATCGAGGTCCTCCCCCCGTTCGCGGGCGGATAGCCAGCCGACCCGCCGACCCGCCGACCCGCCGACCTGGGATCTGACCACGATGATGAACCGAATCCTCCCCGATGCCGTTCCATAGAGCGTGGCTGGGCTAGACGGCTCGGAGGCAGGCCCGCCCGGGCCGGCATCCGACGAGGAACTGGTGCGCGCGCTCTATACCGAGCACGCGGGCCCACTGCTGCGGTACGCGCTGCACTTGATGAGCGGGGACCGGCAGCGTGCGGAGGACATAGTGCAGGAAACACTGCTGCGAGCCTGGCTGCACCCGGAGGCGATCGCCGATCGCCCAGCCCGGCCATGGTTGTTCGCCGTCGCCCGTAACCTGGCCGTGGATGCTTTCCGGGCCCGGAAGGCACGGCCGCATGAGGTGGGCGAGGGTGCCCTGGACCTCATGCCGGCTCCGGATGAAGCGGAGCGAGCCTTGGAATCGTGGGCGGTGGCCGACGCGGTCAGGTCACTGCGGCCCGAGCACAAAGGTGTCCTGCTGGAGACCTATTACCGCGGCAAGTCCGTCGCCGAGGCGGCGGCCGTCCTGGGAATTCCGGCCGGTACCGTCAAGTCACGGACGTTCTACGCGCTGCGGGCTCTCAAGCTGGCCCTGGAGGAGAGGGGGTTCGCGCCATGACCAGCACCAGAGGCATGAGCGGGCCCGCCTGCCGCGAGATACGGCAGTTGCTGGGCGTCTATGTGGTGGGGGCCATCGACCCGGCCGAGCGAAGCGTGGTGGACGCGCACCTGGAATGGTGCCGCGACTGCCGGGAGGAGCTGAGCGGCCTGGCCGGGCTGCCCGCCCTGCTCAGGCGGGTCCCGCTGGCCGACGCCGAGCGGCTGACCGCCGAGGGCCATGGGCTGCCCGATATGACCGAGCCCCCGGCCGACCTGCTGAACGGCCTGCTGCGCCGGGTCGCCGCGCGGCGCCGGGCGCGCCGCTGGCGCTCGGTCCTGGCGCTGGCCGCGGCGGTGGCCATCGCCGCGGGCGGCACGGCCGGCGTGGTCAACGCGCTGCAGCCGGGGGCACCCGCGCCTGCGGAGACGGTCACGGGCAGCAGCGCAGGCGTCACGGCCCAGATCCGCTACTCGCCGACGTCCTTCGGCGGCACCGCGATGCGCGTCGGGGTCATGGGCATCCCGCCGGGCACGCGCTGCACGTTCTATGTCGTCGGCTCAGGCGGACAGCGCACGGTGGCCGGCAACTGGACGATCGGCCAGGGCTACGGCGAGCACTGGTACTGGATCTCGTCGGACGTTGCCGAGCCCGACGTGGAGGGCTTCCAGATCGCCGCGCACGGCAAGCCGCTGCTCAGCGTGAACGCCTAGCGGGGGTTCCGGTCGGGACTCTCGCGCGATTGAGGACGCCGGACGGGAATGCCCCGGCGGCAGCGCGCGCTGAAGGCGTCGTGACAGCTGGACTGGTGGCATGCCTGGCGGCGCTGGTCGTCGCGACGGCGATCGGTCTGACCTGGCGGGCGACGAACGGCAAGATGCGCGCGCCGCGCCAGCCCGGAGCCGGATCAGCCAGGGCGGCACGGGAGGAGAGCCGGCCTGGCGGACTGCCGGTGGACTCGGCCACCGCCGACCTGACCTCAGCCGACGCCGCGACGGCGGCCGCCGCTGGGCCGCGGGTCAGCCCGTCTGAGATCGGCCAGCCGCTGGGCGAGCGGGCCACGCTGCTCCAGTTCTCCTCGGCATTCTGCGCCCCGTGCCGGGCCACCCGGCGGGTCCTGTCCGAAGTGGCCGGCATGACCGAGGGCGTCGCGCACGTGGAGATCGATGCCGAGTCACGCCTGGACCTGGTGCGCGAGCTGGGCATCCTGCGCACTCCGACGGTGCTGGTGCTCGCGGCGGACGGCCGGATCGTGCGCCGGGCCAGCGGACAGCCTCGCAAGGCCGATGTGATCGGCGCGCTGGGCGTGGCGGTCGAGTCCGGGTCGCCTGATTCCTATCCAACAGGTCTGGAAGCGGGATAGTGACACCGCGCCGGGCCACGCATAGCATCGTCTACGTGGCTGAGACCATCCGGATCGGCCGGGATTGCCGGGCCCGGCCGCAGGCCGCGGCACTGACCAGGCGCCGGGCAGTGGACTTCTGCCGGGTTGCCACGGCCATCTGTTGTCCTTAGCTGATAGTCGATCCGGCCCGGCCAGCCTCGTGAGCTCGCGTGGGCCCGCGCCGGTCGACGGTCATCACCTGCACCGCCCCGCAGCCGCGCCGAGACGTGCGGCCGCCGGGCGCCTGCCGCCGCGAGGCAGCGGCGCATATCCCGCCAGGCACGAGCCGAACAGGAGCACCCGATGATGATCGATCCCAGAGGCCCGCGGTTTGGCGCCCTGATCACCATGATCGTCTTTGTGGTGGTCCTCCTGACCAGCAGCGCGTGGCTGCTGGCCGTGCAGGCGTTGTTCTTCGCCATCGGGGTAGGCCTCGGCCTGCCGAAGTCGCCGTACGGGCTGCTGTACCGATGGCTCATCAGGCCCCGGCTCGGCCCGCCCCGCGAGCTCGAGTCCGCCGCGCCGCCGCGCTTCGCACAGGGCGTCGGCCTGGTCATCAGCGTCGTTGGCGTGATCGGCTACGCCGCCGGCGTGGAACCGCTGGGCATGGCGGCGGCCGCCGCCGGGCTCGTCGCGGCCTTCCTGAACGGCATCTTCGGCCTGTGCCTGGGCTGCGAGATGTACCTGCTCATCCGACGTATCTGGCCGGGCCGCCAGCTGGCCCCGGCCGATGCTAACAAGGAGGTTTCACTATGAGCCGTGCCGACGTCCTGGTGGACGCCGATTGGGTGGAGGCCCACAACGGCGAGCCTGGCCTGGTCCTGGTCGAGGTGGACGAGGACACCAGCGCGTACGACAAGGGCCACATCCGCAACGCGGTCAAGATCGACTGGAAGAAGGACCTTCAGGACCCGGTCCGGCGCGACTTCGTCGACCGGGAGGGCTTCGAGAAGCTGCTGTCCGAGCGCGGCATAGCCAACGACGACACCGTCGTGCTCTACGGGGGGAACAACAACTGGTTCGCGGCGTACGCGTACTGGTACTTCAGGCTCTACGGGCACCAGAACGTGAAGCTGCTCGACGGCGGCCGCAAGAAGTGGGAGCTGGAGTCCCGCGAGCTGGTCACCGAGGTGCCGCAGCGGCCGGCCACCCAGTACCACGCCCAGGAGCAGGACACCTCGCTGCGCGCGTTCCGGGATGAGGTCGTGGCGGCGATCGGCAACCTCAACCTGGTCGACGTGCGCTCGCCTGACGAGTTCGCCGGCCGGCTGCTGGCGCCCGCCCACCTGCCGCAGGAGCAGGCGCAGCGCGGCGGCCACATCCCGACGGCCAGGAACGTCCCGTGGTCCAAGGCGGCCGACGAGGACGGCACGTTCAAGTCCGACGACGCGCTGCGCACCCTGTACGGGGAGGCGGGCGTGGACTTCAACGTCGACACCATCGCCTACTGCCGGATCGGCGAGCGCTCGGCGCACACCTGGTTCGTCCTGCACGAGTTGCTCGGCCAGCCGAACGTGAAGAACTACGACGGCTCCTGGACCGAGTACGGCTCGCTGGTCGGCGTGCCGATCAAGACGGGAGACGAGTCGTGACTTCCGATGCACAGGCCCCCGCGAGCGCGGCGGGCTGCGGCGCCCCGGCGGGCGGCGCGCCGATCACCGACGCGGGCAACCAGGCGGTCGTCCAGGGCCGGGTCACCAAGGCGGGCTCGCCGGTGGCGACCGGGTACGCGCGGCTGCTCAACCACGACGGCGAGTTCGTGGCCGAGGTGCCGCTGGGCGAGGACGGCGGGTTCCGCTTCTTCGCCGCGCCGGGCACCTGGACGCTGCGCGTGCTCGCGCCCGGTGGCGTCCGGGCCGAGCAGGCCGTAGCCGCGGCAATTGGCCAGGTCAGCAACCTCGAGGTCGCGGTCTGACCGGTCCGGAGTACTGACCGGAGAGCATGGCGGCTCCCCCCGTTACTGAGGGGGGAGCCGTTATGTTTTGGGAGCCTTCGCGACAGGCTCGCCCGTCGAGTTCCCCTTCTTGCCATCTGCCCGTCGCCTTCCTGGTTACCTTCTGTTCAACATCTCGTAACCCGCGCCTCCTAGAAAGGTTGGGTCAGCCGGGACCCGGCCGACCGAGATCACGAGGCAAACAGGGACGAGACACCGAGATGTCGATAGATGCTGGTGGCCAATCGTCGGAGGCTGATCTCCCGGCGACCGGCTCAGCGGTCAAGGACACGGCCGTCAGTGCCACCCCCGCCACCAACGGCAGTTCCGTGCTGACCACGGTTGACCTGACGCTGGGCTTCAGCCAGCGCACCATCTTGTCCGACATCAACGTGGGCGTGCGCCGGGGCGCGGTGACCGCGCTGATCGGCCCGACGGGGTCGGGCAAGTCCACCTTGCTGCGTACCTTCAACCGGATGAACGACAAGGTCAGCGGCTACCGGCACGCGGGCGACGTGGTGCTGGACGGGCGCAGTATCTGGCACCCGACGGTCCAGCTGATGGCGCTGCGGCAGAAGGTGGGCATGCTGTTCCAGCGCCCCAACCCGTTCCCGATGTCGATCGGGGAGAACGTGGTGGCCGGCGCCCGCGCGCACAAGGTGGCGGACAAGGTCGGCCTGCGGGCCATCCTCGAGGAGCGGCTGGCCGAGGTCGGGCTCTGGGACGCGGTCAAGGACCGCCTGAAGGACTCCCCGTTCCAGCTATCCGGCGGCCAGCAGCAGCTGCTGTGCCTGGCGCGCGCGCTGGCGATCAGCCCGGACGTACTGCTGCTGGACGAGCCCACCTCGGCGCTGGACCCGATGGCCACGGAGTCCATCGAGGCGCTGCTGCGGAGGCTGGTGCCGGGCCTGACGGTGGTCATCGTCACGCACAACCTGCAGCAGGCGAACCGCATCGCCGACGAGACCATCTTCCTCAACCGCGGCCGGATGGTCGAGCACGGACCAACCCGGCAGCTATTCGAGCACCCGGCAGAAGAAGAGACCGCGAACTACGTCAGCGGCCGCTTCGGATAGTCAGGGGTTCCACCCGAGCGGGAGGACGGCACTCCTCCGGCACGGGGGCAAGGGCCGCGCGAGTGCGCGGACCTCATCGCACGCGCCGCGTGCGAGTCGCCAAGCGCACGTTTGACGTGCATGACTGAAGGAGTATTCCCCGGTGGCCAGGCGACTTCGTTTGGTGTACACGGCGGCTGCTGTCGTTCCGATCGCGGTTCTCGCGGCGGCTTGCGGCAGCAGCGGTAGCAGTGGCAATTCATCCTCATCATCATCTTCGTCCGCGTCGGCACCGGCGGCGGCCATGGTCGGCCCCGCGCTGCCCACCAAGCCGTCGACGACGCCCAAGACGATCCTCGAGACCGGCAGCACGCTGCTGTACCCGCTGATGGGTGCGTGGACGCAGGCCTACCAGAAGCAGTTCGCGAGCACGTCGGGCGCGACCAAGGGCCAGCCTTACGCGACCATCGACACCGGCGCCACGGGTTCCGGCACCGGCCTGGCCGACGCGGCCTCGGGCACGGTGGACATGGGCGCCTCGGACGCCTACCTGTCGTCCTCGGCCAAGACGTCCACTCCGTCGCTGGTCAACATCGCGCTGGCCATCTCGGCCCAGCAGATCAACTACAACCTGCCCGGCATCAAGAACCTCAAGCTCGACGCCACGGTGCTGGCGGGCATGTACAACGGCAAGATCACCACCTGGAACGACCCGGCGATCAAGGCGCTCAACCCGGGCGTCAACCTGCCGAGCATGAAGGTCGTCCCGCTGCACCGCGAGGACAGCTCCGGTGACACGTTCCTGTTCACCAGCTTCCTCAACGCCCAGGCCGCGAGCGACTGGCCGACGTCCCTGGTGAACACCACGATCACCTGGCCCAAGGGCAGCACCACGGCCGAGACCGGCAACGGCGGCATGGTGTCCGGCTGCCAGGCGACCAAGGGCTGCGTGGCCTACATCGGCATCAGCTACCTGCAGAAGACGCAGGCGGCCGGGCTGGGCACGGCCATGCTGAAGAACGCCGCCGGCAAGTTCGTCGCGCCGACTTCGGCCACCATCGCGGCCGCCGCCAACGCGCAGACGGCCAAGACCCCGCCCAACGAGACGCTGTCGCTGATCAACGGGCCGGGCGCCACCTCGTACCCGATCATCAACTTCGAGTACGCGATCGTGAACACCAAGCAGTCCGACGGCATCAAGGCCGAGGACATCCGGGCCTTCCTGCACTGGACCGTGCACACGGGCCAGGACCCGACCACCTACCTGGACCCGGTGGACTTCCAGCCGCTGCCGTCCAGTGTGGTCAAGCTGTCCGACGCGCAGATCGCCAAGATCGGCGCCTGACAACGTGGCTGCATCAGCACCAGGCGCCGGGCCGGCCGAGGGAGCGGGCGACAGCCCGCTCTCCGGCCTGCCCGGCGACGGGACTCGCGGCGGGCGCGGCGGCCTTGACGTGGTCCGCTGGCTGGGCCGGGCCGGCGCGATCATCCCGCTCGGCGCGCTGATCTTCATCGTCATCGTGCTGCTGGTAGAGGCCATCCCGGCGTTCCGCTACAACGGGCTCAGCTTCTTCTCCAAGAGCGTCTACACGCCAGGCGGCGGCGGGTACAACTCGGTCATCGTGCACACCGGCGGGGCCGCTCATCAGAGCGGGGCCAGCTTCGGCTTCTTCTCCTCGATCATCGGCACCCTGATCACCACGCTCATCGCCGTGCTCGTCGGGGTTCCGCTGTCGATCGGCGCGGCGCTCGCCATCGTGGAGCGGCTGCCCAAGCGGCTGGCCGCCGGGGTCGGCGTCTTCCTGGAACTGCTGGCCGGCATCCCCAGCGTGGTCATCGGGCTGTGGGGCGTGGTCACCTTCGGCCCGTTCCTGGCCAGGGACATCGTGCCGTTCGTCTCGCGCAACCTGCCGGACGTGCCGGTGCTGAACTACTTCAAGGGACCCATCAACGGCCTGGGCCAGAGCATGCTGACCTCCGGCCTGATCCTGGCCATCATGATCATCCCGATCGTGGCCTCCACCGCGCGTGACCTGATCAGGCAGGTGCCGATCCTGCCCCGTGAGGGCGCGGTGGCCCTGGGCATGTCCGACGCCCAGTGCGCCATGCGGGTCACCCTGCCGTGGATCAGGACCGGGCTGATCGGCGCGATCGTGCTCGGCATCGGCCGGGCGCTCGGCGAGACCATCGCGGTGGCCATGGTCAGCGGCAATAACATCGCCGGCCTGCCCAGCAATATCTACGGGACCATGACGACGATCGCGGCCACCCTGGTGAACAACCTGGATAGCGCGTTGTCGGACGGTTCCCACTTCACCGTGCGCACGCTGGCCGAGCTGGCGCTGGTGCTGGTGGTCATCACCCTGGCGGTCAACGTCGCGGCCCGGATGCTGGTCCGGCGGACCAGCGGCGCCGCCCTGCCCATCGGCCCGGGGCTGTAGGAGGAGATCCGATGAGCAGCGCATCATCTGCCCGCACGACCACACCGGGCGCCGGCACCGGGGCCTGGCCGGCTGTCCCGATGCGCCGCCGGGTCGGAAACCGCATCTTCTGGACGCTGTGCGGCATCGCGCTGCTGCTGGTGATCACGCCCACGGTCTGGCTGGCCGTGGGCGTGGTGGCGCGGGCAGTGCCGCACTGGCAGTGGAGCGTGCTGACCACCAAGACCATCGGCGCCAGCGGCAAGGACGTGGGCGGTCTGTCCCAGGGGATCCTGGGCACCATCGTGATCACTGTTGCCTCCGTCGCAGTAGGCGGCGTTATCAGCGTCCTGACCGGCGTGTACCTCAGCGAGTACGCCCGGCGCGGGCGGTACCGCGAGATCCTGCGCGGCGGGTACGAGGTGCTGGCCGGCGTCCCGTCGATCGTGCTGGGCTACGTGGGCTACGTGGCCCTGGTGGTCGGCCTGGGCTGGAAGTTCGGCCTGCTGCCCGCGATCGTCGTGATGTCCGTGCTCACCATCCCGTACATCACCAAGGCCACCGAGACCTCGCTGGCCCAGGTGCCCGTCAGCTACCGGGAGGGCGCCGAGGCGCTCGGCATCCCGGCGCCGTGGGCGCTGCGCCGCATCGTGCTGAAGACGGCGCTGCCGGGGATGATCACCGGCATGCTGCTGGCCACCGCGATCGCCGTCGGCGAGACGGCGCCGCTGCTGCTCACCGCCGGCGCGGGCGGCGGCAACCCGTCGTTCCACCTCACGGACAACCCAGTCGGATTCCTGACCTACTTCGTCTTCACCTTCTCGCCTAACGTCCAGCCCAATGCGGCGGCCAACTACCTCGCCTATGACGCGGCACTCCTGCTGCTGGTGTTCGTGCTGGTGATCATCATCCTGGGCCGGCTCATCGCGGCGCGGGCCCGCCGGAACACCGACCAGTGAGGCCGGGCCAGGCCGAAAAGAGACTTACCCGACAGAATTAGGGCAGTTCACTTGTCCGCTCGCGAGGGGAGCCGGGGTTGACCGCGGAACATTCCGAGGCTGACTGGCTATCCCGCGCTGGCCCGGCGGACTCTGGCCGGCCGCAGGACGCCGTGGCGCGGCCGGCGATCGGCGTGCTGGCCGACCGGCTGGCCGCCGCGCTGGTGCACCACGAGCCGGGCTGGCGGCTGCCCCGGCACACGGCGCTGGCCCGCCGTTACAACGTCAGCCCGGCCGAGATCGAGACGGCCGTCGGGGAACTGGTCAGCCGGCACCTGGTCCGCCGCCTGGCCGACGGCCAGCTCTACCGGGCCAGCCCGGCCGAGTACCTGATCGAGATCGAGGGCGTCTCGGGCCTGGCCTCCTCGCTCGACCCCATGGGCGGAAACATCGCCTGCCGCAGCCGCCAGGTGTCCTGGCGCCGGGTGCCCGAGGACATCGGCTGGGCCCTGGGCCTGGAAACCGTGCCGCCCCAGGGGGCCACCCCCCGGACCCCCCAGCAGGAAACCTCAGACCCGGTCTGCGTGGTCCGGTTCCTGTGGACGGCGGACGGCGAGCCGGCCGCCTGCACCACGACCTACCTGCCCGCCGACCGGGTCACGCCCGGCGCGTACGAGCCCGGCCAGCCGCTGCCGGACGCGCTGACCCTGCTGCCGCTGTCGATCCGGCCGCGTCACTCCGGCCCGGCGGCGGAGCCCGCTGCGGCCGAGCCGGCCCGGCGGCCGGCCCAGCGCCCTGCACATCGAGATGCAGCCGCCGCCGCCGGCCGTGGCCCGCAGCCTGCGGCTGCCCGCGGGCCAGCCGGCCACGATCGTCACGGTCCGGTTCGACGACCCGTCCGACGGCACCCCCGCCGCGCTGACCGTGGCGGTGCTGCGGTCGGACCTGTTCCGGGTGGCGCTCCAGTCGCCACAGGCGCCGCTGGCCGACGGCGGCGACGGGAACTTCACCGGCGCCTGGACACACGCGGTGGAGGACTGGGAACCTTGACCCGTTATGTCGGCACCCACACCTCCACCGTCACCCCCACCGTCAGCGCTGCCTCGCACCGCTGACTCAGGCGCGGCCAGGCGACTGCCGCGCGATTCGCGCTTATCCGGCCCGCCGTACCGGGCCCGGCGAGCCGAGCTCGCCGCCGCGCTGGGCGTCCTCGGCGTGCTGGCGCACCTGTTATTCGCCCAGGCCACCCTGGTTCTCGCGGCCCTCGGCGTGATCACCGGCCGGATCAGCCGGTGGCGGCCGCTGTGGCTGGCCGGCCCGGCCGCGGCCGGCGCGGCGTGGACGGCCCAGCTAGGGGTCAGCCGGGCGATGGCCGGCTTCTTAGCCGGGCCGCGTCAGGTGCTGGACTACCTGACCGGCGCCGCGGGGCACCCGGCGCGACTGGCCCGCCTGTCGACGGCGTTCTCCGGGGCCGGGCACTGGCTGCCGGAGCAGCTTCCGCTGGCGCTGCTCTTAGCCGCGGGGGAGGCCGCGGCGGTCGGCTGGCTGGGCCGGGCGCGGCTGGCTCCGCGGCCCCGGCGGTCCCGGCGGCCCCGGCCGTCCCGGTAGCCCCGCGGACTGCTACCGGCCGGGGCTGATCGTCGCGCTGCGCCGGCGCCGTACGGTGGCGGATCTCGCCGCCGGCGAGGTAGTGACCAGGGCCGGCTGCGCGCTGGGGCTGGAGACGGCCACCGGCCGGCCCGCCGAGATCGCCTGGGCCCAGGCCCAAGGTGGCGTCCTGTCGGTCGGCGTCGGCCACCGCGTGGCGGCCTTAGCGGCCCTTCCGCTGGCCTGCGCCGCGGCCCGGCGGCACCAGACATTGATCGTCATCGACCTGGTCGGCCGCCCGTGGCTGGGCGGGGCCGTGGCCGATGCCTGCGCGGCGGCCGGCGTCCGGCTGGCCCAGCTCGGCCCGGACGAGCCCGGCCTCGACGAGCCCGGCCTCGACGGGCCCGACGCGGACGGGTCCGCCCTGGGCCGCTGGCTGGGCCGGGCCGTGTCCGAGCGGACGGCCGTACTGCTGGTGGCCGGGCCGGAGGGCTACCAGACCGCGGCCGGGCCTGCGGCCCGTCAGACCGGGGCCGGGCCTGCGGCCCGTCAGACCGGGGCCGGGCCTGCGGGCCGCCAGGCCCTGGCCGTCCTCGCGGCCGTGCTGCGTGAGCTGGGCGAGCAGGGCCTGCGCGGCGACGGCCTGGCCTGGATCCACGGCGTCACCGCGGCGGATCAGCCGGACCTGGCCGGGCTGCCGGTGCTGGGCGCGGCCGCCGGCACCGCGGTCCTGCTGTCCACCGCGGACGAGGCCGCAGCGACCGCCCTGGCCGAGGCGGTGCGGGTGGTCGTCGTCGCCGGGCCGGTCGGCCAGGGCCTGGAGGCGATGCTGCGCGGCGGACCCTTGTTAGGGATCGACCGAAGCCCGGGGCCGACGGCGAGTGCGCTGCCGTGGCAGGACGAGGGGGAGTTCACGATCTTCGAACGGGGCCCGGCCCGGCGGCTGCGGCGGACCGGCCAGCTCGTCCCGGGTCCGTGGACGGGGCTGCCGTGATCGCGGGGCAGAGTGATCGCCGGGCTGCCGTGATCGCCGGGCTGGCGTGATCGCGGGGGAGGCCGGGGGGCGGGTGCCGTTCCGTCCCGACCGGCTGTACCTGGGCTGGCAGCACGCGCGGCCGGTGGCCGAGCCGGGGCCGCCGCCGGCCCGGCCGCCGGAGCCGGTCGCACCCGGCGAGGTCAGCGGCGGATGGCTGGCGGCCCAGCGGCGGGAGGAGACCCGGCTGGCCCGGCCGCACCGGCGGGCGTGCGCCTGGTCGGCCGCGGGGGCCGGCGCGCTGGCCGCCGGCTGGGTGGCCGGCGTGCTGACCGGCGGCCTGGCCGTACTCGGCGGCGGAGCGTGCCTGGCGGTGGCGGCCGCGAACCTGCGGGTCATCTGGCGCGGCCAGCGCGAGCTGCGCGGCCGGGTGGCGGCGGAGGGCGAGCGGGTGGCCGGCTTCCAGGCGGTGGCCGAGCGGGCCGCGGCGGTTGCCCGGGCCCGGCACCGCCGCGACGTCCAGGTCTGGCGGGAGCGGCGCGAGGTGTTCCGGCGGCAGCCGCAGTGGTTCCCGGTGACGCTGCCGGGCGCCATCCACCGGGTGGACGTGGCCGGCGGCACGCTGGCGGGCTGGTCGGCCCTGCTGACCTCGGTCGCGGTGCCGCGGCTGGCGGCCGGCGGCGAGGTCACGGTGCTCGACCTCACCGAGGGCGGGGTGGCCGGCGACCTGCTGGCCCTGGCCCGCGGCGGCGGCATCGACCCGCTGGTGTGGGTGCTGCCGGGCGACCTGCCCCGGCTGGACCTGGGCGCGGGCCTGGCCGGCGACGAGCTGGCCGACGTGCTCGCGGTGGCCGTGGCCGGCAGCGGCGACCAGGGTGCGACGCTGGGTGCCGCACCGGATCCGGCCGCCGATGCCGCGCTGCTCAGCCGGGTGCTCGGCGTGCTCGGCGCGGACGCCGGGATGGGGTCGCTGGCCGCGGCGCTGCGAGCGCTGGCCCAGGTGGGCGACCCCCGGGCGGACGTCCGTGCCGGGCTGCTGACCCCGGACCAGGTCGACCGGCTGACGGGACTGTTCGGGCGGGGCGCGGCCGAGCGGGTGGTGCTCGACCGGGCCTTCGCCCTGGAGGCGCGGCTGCGGGTGCTGGCCCCGCTGGGCAGCGCGCCGGCCACGCTGCCGCCCAGCAGGCTGCGGCTGGCCTGGCTGGACCGGCGGTCGGCGGCCCTGGGCAACCGGATGCTGGCTAGCTACCTGGCCGCGGCGCTCACCCACGCGCTGCGGCAGGCGCCGCCGGGCCGGCCCTGGCTGCAGACGCTGTTCGTGCTGGGCGCCGAGCGGCTGCCGGGGGACATGCTGGACCGGCTGGCGGACGCCTGCGAGACGGCGCGCGCCGGGCTGGTGCTGGGCTACCGGTCGCTCCCGGCGCACGTCAGGGAGCGGCTGGGGCGGGGCAGCGCGGCGGTGGCGTTCATGCGCCTGGGCAACGCCGACGACGCGCGGGTGGCGGCGGAGCAGATCGGCACCGAGCACCGGTTCGTGGTCAGCCAGCTCACTCAGACGCTGGGCACCTCGGTGACGGCCACCACCGGGGACTCCTACACCAGCACGGTGGGCACGGCCGACTCGGTGACGGACTCGGCCTCGGTCACCGACACGGCCGGCCGCAGCCGCGGCCGCGGGACCAGCCACGGCGGGGGGTTCGCGCCGTTCGGCGAGATCAGCGGCTCGGCCAGCCGGGACCGCAGCACCTCACGGGCGCTGTCGGACTCGGTGGCCCTGACCGAGGGCATCAACGCCAGCACGGCCTGGGGCTGGAGCACCTCGCAGGCCTTCGGGACCAGCGACTCGCTGGCCGCCGGGGCGCAGCGCTCCCGCGAGTTCCTGGTCGAGCAGCACGAGCTGCAGCAGCTCCCGGCCAGCGCGGTGCTGCTCAGCTACGCCGGGCCGGGCGGCCGGCGGGTGGTACTGGCGGATGCCAACCCGGCCATCGTCGGGCTGCCCACGGCCACGCCGCTGACCCTCGACGAGGCGCTGGCCCGGCTTCGTTCGCGAGCCGGAGGGCGCGGCGCCGCCTGGACCGAGGAGCGAGGAGCGACGAAGGAGCGACGAGCGACGAGGGAAGGCGGCGTCCGTGTAGCGGGCAGGGGCGGTGGGTGGGGCCCTGGAGGCGAGCCGGAAACAGAGGCTGGCCGGGCCGGAGACAGGCCGCCCGCGTAGGCTCGGACGCGTATCTTCCCTGAGCTTGACGTGCGTTATGGGAGGCCTGATGAGTGAGCAGAATTCCGAGCCGGCGGAGGAGTTCCACCGCAACCGGCGCGAGCACGGCGGCGCGTCGCAGCGCCTGGACGACGACCAGCTGGCCCGGCTGACCGAGGAGGAGCGGGTCGAGGCGGGCATCGACGCCTACGACCCCGATGAGGTGCCGCCCGCCACCGACGAGCCGCCCGAGCCGGACATCCGGGAGTCGGACGTCTACCAGGAGGCGCAGGCGGAGATCCGCCACGAGCTGGACGAGGGCGAGCTGCACGTCAAGGGCGAGCGCGACGACTTCCCGCCGACCCACTACGACCGGACCTGAGCGCACCAGACTGGAGAGGAACCCCCATTGTCAACGCCTGCCGAGCCCGAGCACCTGAGCAACCACCACCGGACCACGCTGCGCGAGATCTTCCAGCACCCGACCAGCCACAACATTGAGTGGCGGTCGGTGATCTCGCTGCTGGACGCGGTCGGCACGGTTTCCGAGCACCACGACGGCAAGCTGACCGTGGCCCTGGGCCCGGAGACGGAGTACCTCGAGCCGCCGGCGGGCAAGGACATCGACCCTCAGATGGTGGTGGACCTGCGCCGCATGCTCACCGCGGCCGGCTTCCAGCCGGAGTGACCGCCAGCTAGCACCGGCCGGGCCGCGGAGGTGGCAACCGGGCCGTTTGGGTGGCACGGACCGGCGTCGGCCTGGTATGCACGCAATATGGTCCAGGCGGCGGGGATTGGCGGGGGCGCGACGGGCCCGTGGTACCGGGTTCAGGCGATCACCGCCGGCCCGGCTCAGAGCAGTGCCGATCGCGACTACGCGGCGGTGCTGCCGGCGGCGCTGAACGCGATCGCGCACCGTCGGCCGTTCATCGCGGGCTGGCTGTCGCGCGGCGGCGGCGCGCCCCTGGAGCTGATCACCAACGCCGGGCCGCTGCCCACGGCCAGTCCGGGCCTGCACGATCCTGCCGTGGCCTGGACGCCGCGGGCGAGCTGAGCCCGGGCGGCGGCCCCGCCCCGCTGGAGGAACTGCTGTTCCCCTGGGGCGCCCGCGGCGTGCCCATGAGCGGCAGCGTGCTGGCCGACCTGGACCGGCTGGTCTGGGGGCCGTGCCCCGGCCGTCAGGCGCCGATGCTGGGCGGTGACCCGGCCGACGACGGACGGGGCTGGACCGGGCTCGGGCGCGGGCGGAGCGCCGATGGAAAGCCGGGCCCGACGCTGTTCGAGTCCGCGTTGCAGACCCTGATGGGCCGGCCGTTCGGCTGGCTGATCGTGGCCGACCCCACCGACCTGCTCGACGCGGAGACCGACGAGCTGCGCGCGCAGCTCAACGTGCTGCGCCGGTACGAGGAGGAGCACGCGCGCTTCGACGCGCAGCGGGCCCAGTACCGGCTGGCCGAGCTGGACGCCTACCGGGAGGCCGGCCTGTGGGAGGTCCGGGTGCTGGCCGGGGCGGCCAGCGAGCAGGAGCTGGGCCTGATCGCGCCGGTGCTGGCCGGGGCGGTGGACCTGCGCGACCACCCGTACCGGCTGCGCAGCGCGGAGAGCGCGCACGACTTCGCCGACGCCCTGGCGGCCAAGCTGTCGGACCCGCGGGACGGCTCGGCGGTGCCGCTGATGGCCACGGCGGGCACGCTGGCCGCGCTGACCGGCCTGCCCCGCGGCGAGGTGCCGGGCATCCGGGTGCTCGACGCGGGCTACTTCGACGTCACCAGCGAGATCAGCGACGAGCGGTCCATCGAGCTGGGCGCCATCCTGGACGGCCAGGACCGCCCGGTGGGCCACTTCCGGGTGCCGCTGGCCACGCTGAACCGGCACGCGTTCGTCACCGGCGCCACCGGGGCGGGCAAGTCGCAGACGGTCCGGCACATCCTCGAGCAGCTCACCGCGGCCGGGGTCAGCTGGCTGGCCATCGAGCCGGTCAAGTCGGAGTACGCGGCGATGGCCGGCCGGATCGAGGACCGCGGCCAGGTCACGGTGATCAACCCGGCCGACCCGGCGGCGGTGCCGGTGTCGGTCAACCCGCTGGCCCCCGAGCCCGGCTACCCGGTGCAGGCGCACATCGACATGGTCCGGGCCCTGTTCCTGGCCGCGTTCGACGCCCGCGAGCCGTTCCCGCAGATCATGTCGCAGGCGCTCGAGCGGGCCTACGCGGACTGCGGCTGGGACGCGGTGACCGGCTCGGGCCTGCCGGGCGCGGCCGCGCCGCCCACGGTGCCGACACTGGCCCGGCTGGAGGCGGCGGCGCTGGACGTCATCCAGGAGGTCGGCTACGGCCAGGAGCTCCAGGCCGACGTGCGCGGGTTCGTGGCGGTGCGGCTGCGGTCGCTGCGGACCGGGTCGGCGGGCCGGTTCTTCGAGGGCGGGCACCCGGCGGACATCGGCGCCCTGCTGCGCCGCAACGTGGTGCTGGCCATCGAGGACGTGGCCAACGACGAGGACAAGGCATTCCTGATCGGCACGCTGATCATCCGGATCGTGGAGCACCTGCGGATGCGGGCCAGGACCGGCCCGGCCGACGGGCTGCGCCACGTCATCGTGATCGAGGAGGCGCACCGGCTGCTGCGGGCCGGCCGGGAGGGCGCGGGCGCCCACGCGGTGGAGCTGTTCGCCAGCCTGCTGGCCGAGATCCGGGCCTATGGCGAGGGCATCGTGATCGCCGAGCAGATCCCGGCCAAGCTGGTCCCTGACGTGGTGAAGAACACCGCGCTCAAGGTGGTGCACCGGCTGCCCGCCAGCGACGACCGCCAGGTCGTCGGAGCGGCCATGAACCTGGACGAGGACCAGTCCCGGCAGGTGGTGTCGCTGCGGCCGGGGGTGGCGGCGGTATTCGCCGACGGGATGGACCGGCCGCTGCGTATCCGGGTGCCCTACGGCGGCGGGCGGGAGCGGGCCATCACCGACCCCGCGCTCCAGGCGCCGCCGCCGATCCACGGCCGCCGGTCGGCGGCCTGCGGGCCGACCTGCACGGCGGGCCGGGCCTGCACGCTGCTGGAGATCCGCCAGGCCGACCTGCTGGCCAGCTCGCCCGACGACGCCTGGCTGCGGGTCTGGGCCGAGGCCCTGGTGCTGGCCCACCTGACCAACCGGCCGCTGCCTCGCGTGCCTGCCCTGCTGCGCCAGCGCTGGCTGGAGCTGGACGGCAGGCTGCGCGAGTGCCTGCTGGCGACCGCGCTAGAACGGCCGCTGGCGGGCCGGGCCACGGCGGTGCGGGCCTGCTATGACCCGGACCGGTTCGCGGCCTCCTGCGCCGCCACAGCGCGCCGCCTGCTGGACGGTGGCAAGGGCGCGGGCACCACGCCGGGGGCCGACTGGGTGATCCCGCAGCTGCAGTGGCTGCACGAGATCGAGCGGGCCGTCCCGCTGAACGGGCCGCAGCCGGACCCGTTCGCGCCCGCGCCGCGGCTGGACTTCCTGCTGCCGGGGCTGGCCGACCGGCCGGACGTGAAGATCGGCCAGCGGGTCAGCGGGCTGCGCCGCCACCCGCTGTCCATGGAGCTGGCCCGTAACCGCCTGCCGGCCTGGACCGTATTGCTGGGCGAGGACGATCAGGCCGGGTTCATCGACGACCTGGCCGCCGTGGCCATCGGCGTGAGCCACCGCGGGCAGCTGAGCAAGGCCGCAGGTGAGATGGGCATCGCCGGCTGGCTCGAGCCGGTGCTGTCCTGGCCGAGGCGGTTCATCGTGGGCGCGGACGACCAGTCCGTGGCCATGGCGGTGCGCGAGCCCGGCCGCGTCCCCGGGTAGCACCGGATAGCATCTGCGCCCATGAGCAAGCTTCCGCTGCGCGCGCGGCTGGCCACGGGCATCGGCGGCGCGGCCGGCCGGGTTTCCCAGCTGACCGGACGCGGTGACGGATCGGTCATCGGCGGCGTGCTGGGCCTGCGCGTCGAGCCCGAGCTGCTCAGACTGCTGGCGGTGGGCCGCCAGATCGTGCTGGTTACCGGGACCAACGGCAAGACCACCACCACCCGGCTGATCACGGCGGCGCTGAGCGCGCTGGGCCAGGAGGTGGCCAGCAACGCGTTCGGCGCCAACATGGAGGCCGGCCACGTCGCCGCCCTCGGCCGGGCGCCCGACGCGCCCTACGCGGTCCTGGAGACCGACGAGCGGTACCTGCCGGCCACCATCGAGGCGACCAAGCCGCGGGTGGTCGTGCTGCTCAACCTGAGCCGGGACCAGATGGACCGGGCCGAGGAGATCTGGCTCATCGCCCGGCGCTGGCGCGACGCCCTGGCCCAGGCGACGAACTGCCTGGTCATCGCCAACGCCGACGACCCGCTGATTGCCTGGGCGGCCAGCGGGGCCCGGCACGTGACCTGGGTGGCGGCGGGCCAGCGCTGGCACGAGGACTCCTGGTGCTGCCCCGAGTGCGGCTCGCACCTGCGCCGGGACAGCATGGGCTGGCGCTGCGGGGAGTGCTCCTTCACCCGGCCGCCGACGGCCTGGGTGCTCGACGACGAGTCGGTGATCGACGCCGCCGGCCAGGTCCGTGAGCTGAAGCTGGCCCTGCCCGGCCGGGCGAACCGGTCCAACGCGGTCGTCGCCCTGGCCGTGGCCGACTACTTCAACATCAGCGTGGACCAGGCGCTGCCCCGGATGCGCGAGGTCAGCTCGGTGGCCGGCCGGTATACCCAGGTGGAGCGGGGCGGCAGCCGGGTGCGGCTGCTGCTGGCCAAGAACCCGGCCGGCTGGCTGGAGGCCTTCGACGTGCTGCCCGCTGACGACAGTCCGGTGCTGCTGGCCGTGAACGCGCAGACGCCCGACGGCAAGGACACCTCCTGGCTGTGGGACGTGGACTACCGGCTGCTGCGCAAGCGCCCGGTCCTGGTCAGCGGCGAGCGCCGGCTCGACCTGGCCGTCCGGCTGGAGGCCGACCTGGTCGGCTTCGAGCTGGTCGACGGGATCGACGACGCGATCGCCAAGGCCCGCGCCCCGGAGCTGAGCGTGATCGCCAACTACACGGCGTTCCAGCAGATCCGTGCCATCGTGGGACGCGCCGAGTAGGCACTAGGAGGACTGGGTGGCTGGAGAACTGGTGGCCTGGAGGACGGGTAGCTGGAGGAGTGCGTGGCTGAGCGCCGCGGGCGGCATGCCGCCCCCAGCTCGGAGAGCTCGGAGAGCCGGCTCAGGATCGTCTGGGTCTACCCGGACCTGCTGAGCACCTACGGCGACCGCGGCAACCTGCTGGTGCTCCAGCGGCGGGCCCTGCTGCGCGGCATCGACGTCGAGGCCATCGAGGTCAACTCCGACCAGGCGGTGCCCAGCTCCGGCGACATCTACCTGCTGGGCGGAGGCGAGGACCTGCCGCAGATCCTGGCCGCCCGGCGGCTGAGCGCCGACGGCGGGCTGCGGGCCGCCGCGGACCGCGGCGCGGTGGTGTTCGCGGTGTGCGCGGGCTACCAGGTCATCGGCAGCCAGTTCGGCGGCGTGGACGGCGAGCCGGTGGCCGGGCTGGAGATCCTCGACATCTCCAGCGGCCGCGGTGACCGGCGCGGGGTGGGCGAGATCCTCGCCGACGTGGACCCCGAGCTGGGCGTGGAGCAGCTCACCGGGTTCGAGAACCACCAGGGCGTGACCAGGATCGGCCCCGGCGCCCGGCCGCTGGCCCGGGTCACCCTGGGCGTCGGCAACGGCGACGGCACCGAGGGGGCCTACTCCGGCACGGTGCTGGGCACCTACCTGCACGGCCCGGCCCTGGTGCGCAACCCGGGCCTGGCCGACCTGCTGCTCAGCTGGGTGGCCGGCCCGGTGCCCGAGCTGGACCCGGCCGACGAGGAGTGGGCGCGGCTGCTGCGCGCCGAGCGCCTGGCCGCCACCGCGCCGGCCAGCCAGTAGACGGCCGGTAGCAGACTGCAGCCAGTAGGCGGCAGCCAGTAGCGGCGGCCAGCAGACGGCCGGTCGGCTAGTAGACCAGGGCCTGGGCCCCGTCGGCCAGGATCTCGGCCAGGAACGTAGTCGCGCCCGCGATCCGCACGCCCGCCAGGACGTCGTCCTCGGTGATCGCCCGGCGGGCCGCGCACTGCGTGCACACGGTCACCGTGCCCGCCCTGAGCACGGCGGCCAGCAGGTCGGCCATGGGCATGCCGTGCGGCAGGGCCACGTCCGTGCCGCGGCCGGGCAGGGAGAACCACGAGGCCTCGCCAGTGAGCCACAGCGACACCGGCACCCCGCTCGCCGCGGCGGCGGCCGCCACGGTCAGGGCCTGATTGCAGCGTTCCGGGTCGTCCTTGCCTGCGGTCACCTTCACGACCAGGGACCGTCCGCCGTTGCCGCCGGTAGACGGCGCGGGGGGGCCAGGGGGGTCGTCCCCCCTGGACGGCACAGTCCTGCCGCCGGGAGGCGGCGCGGGGGGGCTAGGGCGGTCGTCCCCCCTGGACGGCACAGTCCGGCCGCCCTCAGATGGCCCGGGGCTGGTCATGTTCCGCACCCTAGCGCGCGGGGCCGGCCCGCGCCGGGCGTACCCGGCGGGCACATCGGCCCGTGGTGGGCGGTGCCCCGGCCGTGCCCCGCGGTGTGGTGCCCGGCGTGCCCCCCGGTGTGGCGCTCGGCGTGGCGCCCGGGGTGCCCCCGGTGTGACGCCCGGCGTGGCGCCCGCCCCGCGGCCCGGCGGCGTGCCTAGACTCCCGGCATGAGCGAGGAGGACGGGTGACCGGGATTCTCAGCGGCGTGCTCCTGGTCGCCGCCTTCGTGGCCGTGGCCGGGCTGGCCGCCGTGCTCTGCGTGGCCGCCTACCGGCGGGCGGGGGCGCGTGAGCCGGGCCGCGATCAGCGCCTATCGTGACGGGATGAATCCCGAGCAGTCGGAGTACGACACCGAGTCCGTGCCGACCCACCCGAGCCTGGCCCCGCTCCGGTTCCTGATCGGCCGCTGGGAGGGCGCGGGGGTGGTGGGCTACCCCACCATCGAGAGCGCGCAGTTCGGCCAGGAAGTCTCGTTCGGCCACAACGGCAAGCCGTACCTCATCTACTCCAGCCGGACCTGGCTGCTGGACGACGAGGGCCGGATCGGCCGCCCGCTGGCCGTGGAGTCGGGGTTCTGGCGGCCGCAGGAGGACGGCGCGCTCGAGGTCGTGCTGGCCCACGCCAGCGGGATCACCGAGATCTACCTGGGCCAGGTGACCGGGACGAAGATCGAGATGGCCACGGACGCGGTGGTGCGGACGGCCAGTGCCATGGAGGTCACCGCCGGGCGGCGGCTCTACGGGCTGATCGGCACCGACCTGGGCTGGGCCTTCGACATGGCCGCCGTGGGCCAGCCGCTCCAGGCGCACGTCTCGGCCCAGCTCAAGCGCACCGCCTAGCTCACATACATCACATGCCTCAAGCGCATCTGGCCCAGAGCGTTGCGGCGCGGGCGCCGTCGTCGATACTTTCAACGACGACGCTCCAGCGACGTGTTGAAACAAGACGCGGAGGCCCTTGCACCAAGATCATCGGCGCTGATGAGGCTGGGCTGACGGCCCGCGCTGATGGGGCGAGGCTGGCGGCCCGCGCGGGTGGGGCGGGGGTGGCGGCCCGCGCTGATGAGGCTGGGCTGACGGCCCGCGCAGTAGAGCGCGCGGGCTCGCGGGCGCCCAGGGGGAGCGCCGGCTGGCGAGCCGGTCAGTGGAGCGCCGGCTGGCGGCCCGCGCCAGCGGGGCGGGCAGCCCGGCGGCAGGGCGGGGCGAGACGGGCTTCCGCGGGCGGAGCTAGCTCTCCCGTGACCAGTAGGTGTCGAAGGTGTCGGCCTGGATCTGGGTCGGCCGGGACACCACCCGGAACGGGGCGCTGCCCTCGGTCTGGATGATCCGCGTCGCGCCCCAGAACGCCGACCTGAGGCTGCTGCGCTGGCCCGCCCGGTCGGTGATGGCGATGGCCGCGTAGCTCACGGCGCCGTAGTCGGCCAGCGGCTTGACCACCAGGTGGCGGCCCGAGCCGCGGGTCGGGGCCGAGCTGATGATCTCGGCCGAGCGGCCCGGGCAGGTCATGCCGGCCGGGCACCCGCGGCTGACCGCGAACCGGCCGCCGGTGGTGTTGTCGGTCAGCGACAGGCTGAACTTGTTCGTGGTGGCGTCGTAGAACACGCTGGCGGTGATCGAGTCGCCGGCCCTGACCCGGAGCCGGGACAGCACCTGGCGGCGCGGGTACATGTCGTACCAGGCCCGGTAGGTGCCGCGCCCGGCGCTGGTGCAGTTGGCCTGGATCCCGTCCTGCTGGACGGTGACGGACTTGCCCACGAACCCGCCCAGGCCGACCCACTCGTCGGAGAACGCGCCCTTGGACAGGGCGCAGTTCAGGTAGGGCACGAAGAACGTCGCGCGCACCAGGCGGAACCTGGTCCCGCCCCGGCTGGCCGCGTAGCCGGCCGAGTTGAGGGAGTCGGCCGAGGCCTCGGCGGGCCGGACGCCCGTCCCGCCCCGCCCGGCCGCTATACCGGCCCGCCCGGTCGGTATCCCGCCCCGTCCGGCCGCGAGCACCGGCCGGACGACCAGGCGGCGGCCCGGCCCCGGCGCGAGGCCGATCCCGGACCCGGCCCCGGCTTGGTCCGCCGCGGCCACCCGAGCCTCGTTCCGCTGGCCCGCGCCCTGGCCGCCGGAGCAGGCTCCGGCGGCCAGGGCCGTGCCCAGGGCCAGGGCCAGCACGGCGGCGGCGCCGGCGGCACGCGAGATTTTCGGCACGTTGGGTCTCCCTCCTGCGGCGGGATCTGCAGCGGCGCCTGCAGCGGGCCTGCAGCCCGGGTCTGCGGGATCAGGGCGGCTACGCCAGAGCCCGGATCAGTTTCGCAGGACTGGCCGTGCGTCCGCAGGAGAGCGGGCCGGGAAAAACCCGCCCCAAAATTAAGAGCCCCCGGGCTTCTCCCGCGCGCAGCGGCCCTAAGGCCCACTGCCCGCGGGGACCGGCTGGACTTGGCCGGTCGGCCCGGGGGTCCGGTGTCTGTCGTGGATTAGCCGACCGCCGCCGTGGTGACGACGCCCAGTACTCGTTCATCTCCCGATGGCGATCCTGGGAAAGGCCGGTTAAGCACACTTCGCCGAACAAGCCCGCACAGCGAGCAAGCCCGAGTGGTGTGCCCACGCAGGCGGCGGCTAGCTGACAGCCACCTCGCGAGTCCAACATCTATGCATAAAGTTTGGACCACCTCCTTTCCCGCGTTGATCAGAAAGCTACGTCACAGCGGGGCAGGGAGGCAAGCGGGATTTTGGCGGGGTGTGCCGCCAGCCGGACCTCACTACACTTGAGGGCATGTCGCAGACGTGGGATGACACGCTGCGGGCGAGCGGGTACCGCGTGACACCCCAGCGGCAGCTGGTGCTCGAGGCCGTCACCCGGCTGGAGCACGCCACCCCCGAGGAGATCTTCACCGACGTGCGGCACACCGCCCGCGGGGTCAACGTCTCCACGGTGTACCGGACGCTGGAGCTGCTCGAGCAGATCGGCCTGGTCACGCACACCCATCTCGGGCACGGCGCGCCGCGCTACCACCTGGCCGCCGAGGCCAAGCACGTGCACCTGGTCTGCCAGCAGTGCGAGCAAGTCACCCAGGTTGAGCCGGCCGCGGTCGCCTCGCTGGTCACCGCGCTGGACGAGCAGCTCGGCTTCGAGACTGACGTGGGGCACCTGACCGTGTTCGGCCGGTGCGCGAACTGCCGGGCCGCGGCGGGCGGCCAGGCGGCGGCCAGGCAGGCGGCCAGGCGGGCGGCTAGCTGGCCCTGGTCGCGCGTACCCCGGCGAGCAGCGCATAGCCTGGGGCCTATGGACAGCCCCCTTCTGGCCGAGCCTGGCGCCGTCCCCGCGCAGGGAGCCGACGCCGGGGTGGCCGCGTACTACACCGACCCGCTGGCCGAGCAGCGCGCGATAGCGGCCTCCTGGGGCGTGGTGGACGCCTCGCACCGCGATGTGATCAGGATCACCGGTCCGGACCGGCTGTCCTGGCTGCACAGCCTGACCACCCAGCACGTCGAGCAGCTCGCCCCCGGCGGCAGCGCCGAGGCGCTGATCCTGAACCCGCAGGGTCACGTGGAGCACTTCCTGAGCCTGGCCGACGACGGCGAGGCGACCTGGATTCACGTGGAACCGGGGACCGGGCCCGCGCTGCTGGAGTTCCTGACCTCGATGCGGTTCATGCTGCGGGTCGAGCCCGAGGACGTGTCCGCCGACTACGCCGTGCTCGCCCTGCTCGGACCGGCGGCGGACGGTGACCGGGTTGACGCGGCGGTGGCCCGGATAACCGCCTCGTTTGAGATCAATGTGGTTATCCCGCGGGCGCAAATCGCGGCTCAGGTCGCGAAGCTGCGCGCGGCGGGGGCCACGCTGGCCGGCAGCTGGGCCCGCGAGGCGCTGCGGATCGCGGCCCGCCAGCCCCGGCTGGGGCTGGACACCGATCACCGGACGATTCCGCACGAGATGGGCTGGATCGACACCGCCGTGCACCTGGACAAGGGCTGCTACCGCGGCCAGGAGACGGTGGCCAGGGTGCACAACCTGGGGCACCCGCCGCGGCGGCTGGTGCTGCTGCACCTGGACGGCAGCGAGGACCGGCTGCCCGTGCACGGGGACCCGGTGACGCTGGACGGCGCCGAGGTCGGGTTCACCGGCTCGGCGGCGCGGCACTACGAGCTCGGGCCGATCGGGCTGGCGCTGGTCAAGCGGACGGTGCCGGTGGACGCCACGCTCCAGGCGGCCGGCGTCCCGGCCGCGCAGGAGGTGGTCGTGCCCCCCGACGCGGGCGCGAACGTGCAGGTCAGCCTACGGCGACCACGCGGTGATCTCATCGGTCGCGGGCGCTAGTAGCCTCTGCCAGGACCAAGGACGTTCCCGGAGGTAAACCGTAGTGCTGCGCCGAGCGCTGCTGGCCGCGTCAGCCAGCACCAGAATGCGTGAGCTGATCACGACCATGCCGGTCACCCGCGACGTGGTGGCCAGGTTCGTGGCCGGGGACACGGCCGAGCAGGCGATAGGCGTGATCGAGCGGCTGCTCGCCGACGGCCTGCTGGCCTCGATCGACTACCTGGGCGAGGACACCACCGACCGGCAGCAGGCCACGGCGGTTACCGACGAGTACGTGCGGCTGCTGGCGCGGCTGGGCCAGACCCAGCTGGCCGCGGGCGGCCGGGCCGAGGTGTCGGTGAAGCCGACGGCGGTAGGCCTGGGCCTGGCCGAGCACGGCGAGAAGACCGCGCTGGAGAACATCAACCGGATCGCGGTGGCGGCCCGCAACGCGGGCACCACGGTGACGCTGGACATGGAGGATCACACCCGGATCGACGCCACGCTGCGGCTGGTCAACGAGCTGCGGGCGGACTTCCCCGACCTGGGCTGCGTGATCCAGTCCTACCTGCGGCGCAGCCCAGCCGACTGCCAGGCGCTGGCCACGGCCGGCTCGCGGGTCCGGCTGTGCAAGGGCGCCTACCGGGCCCCGGACGGCGTCGCGCTGTCGGCCCGGCATGACGTGGACGTCTGCTACGCCCGCTGCCTGCGGATCCTGATGGAAGGCCAGGGCTACCCGATGCTGGCCACCCACGACCCGCGGCTGATCCAGCTGACCGGGATCAAGGCGGACATGGTCGAGCGGGACAAGTCGGCCTTCGAGTACCAGATGCTGTACGGCATCCGGCCCGCCGAGCAGCTGCGGCTGGCGGCCAGCGGAGCACAGGTCCGGGTCTACGTCCCCTACGGCGAGGACTGGTACGGCTACCTGATCCGGCGGCTGGCCGAGCGGCCGGAGAACCTGGCGTTCTTCCTCCGCGGACTAGCGTCGCGGCACTGAGCCAAGCGCGCGGCAACGGCCGGCGGCGCGAGCGGCGTGCCATTTCGGTCTTTGGACGTTTCGGCCATTAGCGGCGGACGGTCCGGATTGACGGTCAGCCCGCTTTGCCGGCGTGATTTTCGTCACGCTGCCGGCCGTGGCCCGGTGATCGCCCCGGGCGGTTCCTGGCGGCCGCAGCCGGCCGCGATAGGGTCGGCCGGGTGATTGGTGTCCTGGGCGCCGGGAAGATGGGCGAGGCGCTGACCTCCGGCCTGCTGCGGGCGGGCGTCGCCCCGGACATGGTCATCGCGGCGGTCCGGCGCGAGGAGCGCGCGGCCGCGCTGCGGGACGCCTACGGGATCGAGGTGCTGTCCGCGGCCGAGGTGGCCGCGCGGGCGCAGACCCTGGTCATCACGGTGAAGCCGCAGGACATGGCCACCCTGCTGGACCAGATCGCGCCCCAGGTGTCGGCGGACAAGCTGCTGATCTCGGTGGCGGCGGGCATCCCGACCGGGTTCATCGAGCAGCGGCTGACCGGCGACGTCCCGGTGGTCCGGGTCATGTCGAACACGCCCGTGCTCGTCGACGAGGCCATGAGCGTGATCTCGCCCGGCCGCTACGCCAGGGAAGAGCACCTGCGCCGGGCCGAGGAACTGCTCCAGCCGGTGGGCAAGGTCATCCGGATCCCCGAGTCCCAGCAGGACGCCGCGACCGCGCTGTCGGGCAGCGGGCCGGCCTACGTGTACTTCCTGGTCGAGGCCATGGTCGACGCGGGCATCCTGCTCGGCATGCCGCGCGCCACCGCGCTGGAGATGGTCAAGCAGGCCGTGTTCGGGGCCGCCACCATGCTGCGCGATTCCGGCGAGCACCCGGTCATCTTGCGCGAGGCGGTGACCTCGCCCGGCGGAACGACCATCAACGCCATCAGGGAGCTAGAGCGGCACGGCGTGCGGGCGGCGTTCCTGGCCGCAATTGAGGCGGCCAGGGACCGCGGCCGGGAACTCGGCGGTGGCTAGAGCAAGCGCTTTCCGGCCCCGCTTTGCGCGGCCGGCGCGCCGGTTACGTCATTCTGGCCGTTACGCCACAGTTGGCTTATGGAGTGGCACGCCAATCGGTGTCTTCCGAATTGAGCATGCTCGTGAGGGTTGCCCTTTTCAAAACAGGACTTACGCTGGAGGCGGGCGTGACTGGTGCGCTGAAACCTCGCTAGGCGCGCCTAACGGCCAGGAGAGGGCAATCGATGGCAGCAGATGTGACTCCGCTCAGTGACGTCAGGTTCCTGACCGTGGCCGAAGTGGCCACGATCATGCGCGTGTCCAAGATGACCGTTTACCGTCTCGTTCATTCTGGTGAGCTGGAGGCCATCCGGGTTGGCCGCTCATTCCGCGTGCCGGAGCAGGCTGTGAACCAGTATCTCAGGGATGCGTTCGTCGGCACGGAGTGACCGCCTGCTGCTCGGGGGAGCCGGGATCCGGGGGTTTTCCTGCGAGCTGACCGGGGGTTGCTGAGCACCGCGATGCGGTGCCGGCCCTGGCGCGGCGGTACTCTGTGGCGTTGGCGTGTGCCCTGATGCCCGGCACGACGGGCGCGGGAGCAGGCATGCCCGTCAGCCAGGAAACCGAGTGAGGGTGATCTAGTGGGCTCTGTCATCAAGAAGCGTCGCAAGCGCATGGCTAAGAAGAAGCACCGCAAGCTGCTGCGCAAGACGCGGGTTCAGCGCAGGAACAAGAAGTAGGAATACCTGCGGAGGGCCGTGAGCGACAGGGCCGTCAGCGACGGGGCGATGAGCAACGGGGCCGGGAGCGACGGGGCCGGGAGCGCCAGCGGACCGCCCGGTCCCGGGTCCTGGCGGCACCGGCTGGCCGACCTGGCCGACTTCGCGCGGCAGCGGCTCGCGGGCGACTACGAGGTCGACGAGTTCGGGTTTGACCCGACGCTCAACGAGACCGTGTTCATGCCCGCGGCCCTTTCCCTGTACCGCAACTGGTTCCGGGTGCGGATGCGCGGCCTGGAGAACCTGCCCGGCCACGGCGCCGCCCTGGTGGTCGCGAACCACTCGGGCGTGCTGCCGCTGGACGCGATCATGCTCCAGGCCGGCGTGTTCGCCGACCACCCCGCGCACCGCAACCTGCGGCTGCTCGGCGCCGACCTGGTCTACGAGCTGCCCGTGCTGGCCAGCCTGGCCCGCCGCAGTGGTCACACCAGGGCCGCCCCGGCCTGCGCGGAGCAGCTGCTGGCCGCCGGCGAGCTGGTGGGCGTGTTCCCCGAGGGCTTCAAGGGCATCGGCAAGCCGTTCCGTGAGCGGTACCAGCTCCAGCGGTTCGGCCGCGGCGGCTTCGCCCGCACCGCGATCGGCGCTCAGGTGCCGATGGTGCCGTGCGCGATCGTCGGCGCCGAGGAGATCTACCCGATGATCGGCAACGCGAGCCGGGCCGCCCGGCTGCTGCGGCTGCCCTACTTCCCGATCACCCCGCTGTTCCCCTGGCTGGGGCCGATCGGAGCCGTGCCGCTGCCGTCCAACTGGATCATTGAGTTCTGC
>CAWGHW010000001.1:0-349648 GCA_963822485.1 uncultured Actinomycetota bacterium | reverse complement strand
TTCCGGGCGCCCGGTCCCGGCGGTCGTGGCCACCCCGGTCACGGTCATCTGCCCCGTGGTCACCGTCCCGGTCTTGTCCAGCACCACGGTGTCGATGGACCGGGAGGCCTCCAGCGCCTCGCAGCCCTTGATGAAGATCCCGAGCCGCGCGCCGCGGCCGCAGGCCACGATCAGCGCGGCCGGCGTCGCCAGGCCCAGGGCGCAGGGGCAGGCGATGATCAGGACGGCCAGGCCCGCGCTGAACGCGAGTCCGGCCGGGCTCCCGGCCAGCAGCCAGCCGCCCAGGGTGGCGGCCGCCAGGACCAGCACCGCCGGGACGAACACGCCGCAGACCCGGTCGGCCAGCCGCTGCACGGCGGCCTTGTCCGCCTGGGCCCGCTCGACCAGCCTGATCAGCTGGGCCAGCTGGGTGTCCGGGCCGACCCGGTCCGCGCGCACCACCAGCCGGCCGGTCAGCGCGATGGTCCCGCCCGTCACCTGATCGCCCTCGGCCGCGTCAGCGGGCACGCTTTCGCCGGTCATCATCGACACGTCCACCGCCGACTCGCCGAACAGCACCGTGCCGTCGGCCGCGATCTTTTCCCCCGGCCGCACGACGATCATGTCGCCGGGTCGCAGCCGGGCGGCCGGAACCCGCTCCTCGCTGCCGTCCGGGCTAAGCATGCAGGCATCTTTGGCCCCCGCCGCGGCCAGGTCGCGCATCGCCTCGCCCGCGATCCGCCGGGCCCTGGCCTCGTAGAACCGCCCGGCCAGCAGGAACGTAGTCACGGTCGCGGCGACCTCGAGGTAGATCCCGCCGCCCGCGCCGTGTACGAGCTGGGCCAGCGGCGCGCCGCTGGCCCCGAGGCCATGCGCCCGGTCGAGCACGAACATCGCGTATACCGACCAGCCGGTGGCCGCGATGATGCCCAGCGACACCAGCGTGTCCATGGAGACGCCGCGGTGCCGGGCGTTGGCCAGCGCGGCCCGGTGGAAGGGCCAGGCCGCCCACGCCACCACCGGGACCGCCAGGACGATCAGGACCCACTGCCAGCCGGGGAAGCGCAGCCGGGGCAGCAGCGACAGCATCAGCGACAGGTCGCTGAGCGGCACGAAGAACACCAGCGCGACGACCAGCCGGCGCCACAGGTAGGCGGCCCCGGCCGCGGCGTCGTCCGGTCCCTCGCCGTCGCCGCCGACCACGGCCGCCGAGTACCCGGCCGCCTCGACCGCGCCGATCAGGTCGGCCACCGGCATCCCGGCCGGCGCGGCGACGGTGGCCCGCTCGGTGGCCAGGTTCACCGCCGCGCTGACCTGGTCGAGCCGACTGAGCTTGCGCTCGATCCGGGCCGCGCAGGCGGCGCAGGTCATGCCCTGGATCGACAGCTCGATCCGGACGCGGCCGGGAGCCTCCGCCGCACCCGTCGCCGCTGCCGAAGACATGCCGCTCACATTAGAGGATCACCGACATGGTGGTGAGCACAGGTCACAGCATCAGGATCAGCGCATAGCCCATGGTGACTCCCATGGCGATCTCACAGCACGCGGCCAGGCGCGGCGACAGGGGCGGGCCGGACCACGCCGAGCCGGTGCCAGTCGGCGCGGGACCGTCGTCAGCCGACCCGGCCGCCGCCGGCGCCGGCCCGCCCACGGGAACAGCGGCCGCGGGCACGGCCGCCGCGGCCGGCGCGGCGGCCCGGGCCAGGGCGGAGACCCGGGCCAGGGCGGAGACCCGGGCCAGCGCCGGCAGCCGGTCGGCCGTCCAGACCACGTACCCGAACAGGGCCAGCGCGAAGACCAGGGCGAGCGTGGAAAAGCGGGCAGCCCCGCCCATACCGCTCATGCCGGAACCGGACGCGGTCGTGGCGACCGTCGTCACCGCCGCGAACATGTACACCATCGCTGCGCAGCCCAGGACGTGCTGGGCGTGGTGGGGCCGGAACCGGCCCAGCGCCGCCCGGCGGCGGTACTCGCGGACCGCCAGCCAGCCGAACCAGACGGTCGCCGCGCCGAAGATCACCTCCCAGCCGCCGGCCCAGAACACCCGGAGCCGGGGCACCAGCATCCCGGCCATGGCCACGCCCATCAGCACGTGCACCGCATCGACCTGGCGATCGGTCCGACGGTGCTGCCGCCAGGAGATCACCAGGCGGGCCAGGCAGTAGGCCGCGGTCACCAGCATCACGCCCGCGAACGTGTACGCGAGCCATGATTGTCCTGCCACCACTGCCTCCTCTAGGCCATTTCCGACCGGTGCTGAAATCCGACTCGGCGGCCAGCTCCGGCCGCAGCCGAGTCCCCGCGCGCCGGTGCGGCCAGCGGCCAGATAGGCCAGGGCCAGCAGGGCCAGCAGCGGGCCGGAGTTCGGATCCGTGCCGCCGCCGGTCAGCATCCCGCCCAGGCCCTCGCCAGCCAGATGACGCCGGCGGTGACGATGGCGAGCACCAGCACCGCCCGCCGGGCCCGCGGCGGCAGGTAAATGCCGGCCGCCACGACGGCCAGCACGACGGCCAGGATGACGGCCGCGGCGCCGCCGCGGGTGGCCAGGAACGCGGCCAGGTGCTGTCGGTGCTGGCCAGCCAGCGCGGCTCGCCCGAGGCCATATCGGAGATCATGCCGGACATGGCGCGCGGCGCCCGGGTGGCCGGCGTCAGGGACAGGCAGGCCAGGCTGCCCCACAGGACGAACCACAGGGCCCTGGCCACCGCCGGCCCGGTGCCCCGGCGGCCACGAACGAGGCCGGCCGCTCGCGGCGGGGCGGCCAGAGCAGGACCGCCAGCAGCGCGTAGATGATCACCGCGCCCGGCGCGCCGTTGACCGGGCTGGCCGCGCCGCTGAGCACCCCGCCCAGGCCCTCGCCCAGCCACCACACCGCCAGCGCCCAGGCGATGGAGACGCCGAGGGCCAGCCGGACCGTGGGGCGGAAGGCGATCCCGAGCGCGATGAGCAGCTGAATCGCCGCGAAGATCGCGTTGGTGACGATGCCGTGCTGCGCGATGATCCGCGCGGCCCAGCTGATCGGCCCGGCGATGACGCCGGGATTGCCCGGCCCGGTCGCGCCGAGCATCTGCGCGAAGCCCTTGCTGAACATGAACGCCTGGAACTGCAGAATGGCGTCGAGCAGCCAGATCCCCGGCCAGCAGGAGCTGGAGCTTGCGGCGCGCGTCGGGCGCGGTCCAGCTGTCCTCGCCGGCGACTCCGATGCCGCTGAGCCACCGGCCGGCCGACCTGGCCTGCGTGGCAGAGCTCGTCATAGGGTGCTCCCCGGATTGTCCGCCGCGAACCATCGCGACCTCAGCGAAATTAATGCCACGGCGTCCGCTGCGCAAGGCCAGTCAGCGAATTACCGCGTCATTGTTACACCCCCTCCGAGCCTGCGAAAACCCCGTGGTGGTACCGGCAAAACCCGGCCTGGGTATCAGCGATACAGGTGCGGGGTATCTCGATTACCCACCGGGGGCATCACGGCAGTGCGGGCTTATTCACAGCGCGCGTTTAGCTGGTGCCACCAGCCGCCGCAGGTGGCAGACTTCCTGCGACTGGTGCACACGGACGCCGCGGGCTCGGGCCGGCGGTAGGCAAAAAGACTTGACCCAGACGGGACGACCAATGGCGGCACGCGGCACCAGGGGCACCCGAGCCGTGACCGGGACCGGGCGAGGCGAGCCCGGCCGCGAAGCTGTGCGGCTTCCTCATCCTGCTGGTCGTCGTGTTCATCGCCGCCTACGCCGCCGGGGCGCGACCGGGTCCCGTACGTCACCCACTCCCAGCCAGGTCACAGCCAGCCGCGAACATGAACATGAAGGCACCGGCCCGGCCCGTCGGGCCAGCCGTGAGCGAGGTCGGCCCGGCGCCGAGGTGACGGCCACTCCGCTGCTGGAACTGGTCGTCGGCGGGATGACGTGCAGCGCCTGCGCGGCGCGCATCGAGCGCCGGCTGAACCGCCTGGACGGAGTCAGCGCGACCGTCAGCTACGCCACCGAGCGCGCCTACGTCACCAGCACCGGCGGCCGGGATACCGCCGAGCTGATCAGCGTCATCGAGGCCACCGGCTACACCGCCGTGGCGGCCGGTCGCGAGCCGGACCAGGACGAGGCGCCGGGCCGGGCCGCGGCTGCTCGGCCGGCGGCTGGCGGTGTGCGGCCCGCTCGCCGTGGCGGTGATCGTCATGGCCATGGTGCCCGCGGCGCAGTTCCCCGGCTGGCAGTGGGTGAGCCTGCTGCTGGCCGGCCCGGTCGCCGTCTGGGGCGCCTGGCCGTTCCACCGGGCCGCCTGGCAGGGGCTCGGCCACGGCACCGCGACCATGGACACGCTGGTCAGCCTGGGCGTCAGCGCCTCGCTCGGCTGGTCGCTCTACGCCCTGTTCATCGGCAGCGCGGGCACGATCGGCATGCGGATGCCGTTCAGCTTCGTGCTCAGCCGCGGCCAGCGGCCGCAGCATCTACCTGGACGCGGCGGCGGGCGTGACCGCCGCCGTGCTGGCCGGCCGGTACCTGGAGTCACGGGCCAAGGACCGGTCCGGCGCCGCGCTGACCGCGCTGGCCGAGCTGGGGGCCAAGACCGTGGTCGTGGTCCGGGAGGACGGCGAGCGCCGGGTGCCCATCGCCGAGCTGGCCGCCGGTGACCAGTTCATCGTCCGGCCCGGCGAGCGGTCGCCACCGACGGCGTGGTCACCGGCGGGCGCTCGGCCGTGGACGCGTCCCTGCTGACCGGCGAGTCCGTGCCGGCCGAGGTCGGCCCGGGTGACGAGGTGACCGGGGCGTCGGTCAACATGAGCGGCCGGCTGCTCGTGCGCGCCACCCGGGTCGGCGCCGACACCGTGCTGGCCCAGATCACCCGGCTGGTCAGCCAGGCGCTGGCCAGCAAGGCGGCCGCGCAGCGGCTGGCCGACCGGATCGCCGCCGTGTTCGTGCCCTGCGCGATCACCCTGGCCGTGGTGACGCTCGGCTTCTGGCTGGGCGCCGGCTGGCCGGCCGCGGCGGCCGCGAGCGCCGCGGTGGCCGTCCTGGTCGTGGCCTGCCCGTGCGCGCTGGGCCTGGCCACCCCCACCGCCCTGCTGGCCGCGGTCGGCCGCGGCGCCGAGCTGGGCGTGCTGGTCAACAGCGCGCAGGCGCTGGAGTCGGCCGGGCGGGTGCGCGCGGTGATCCTGGACAAGACCGGCACGCTGACCACCGGGCGGATGACGCTGCACGAGATCACCACCGCCGCCGGACGCCGACGAGGCGCAGGTGCTCCGGCTGGCCGGCGCGGTCGAGGACGCCTCCGAGCACCCCGTCGGCCTGGCCATCGCCAAGGCCGCCACCACCCGGCTGGGCGCGCTGCCCGCCGTCACCGACTTCGTCAGCGTGCCAGGCGCCGGCGTCCGCGGCACCGCCGACGGTCACGAGGTAGTCGTCGGCAGCGGCGCGTTCCTGGCCGAGCTGGGCATCGCCGTGCCGGCCGCCCTGTCCGACCCCGCCGAGGCGGCCCAGGCCGAGGGCCAGACGGCCGTGTTCGCGGCCTGGGACGGGCAGGCCCGCGGCATGCTCCCGGTCGGCGACATGATCCGGCCCGGCAGCGTCGAGGCCGTCACCCGCCTGCGGAAGCTGGGCCTGTCCCCCGTCCTGGTGACCGGCGACAGCATCGGCACCGCCCGGGCGCTGAGCGACCGGCTGGGCATCTCGCCGGAGCGGGTCTTCGGCGGCGTCCGGCCCGAGGGCAAGGCGCAGATCATCGCGGAGGTCCAGGCCGGCGGGATCGCGGTGGCCATGGTCGGCGACGGCGTGAACGACGCCGCCGCGCTGGCCCGCGCCGACCTGGGCATGGCCGTCGGCACCGGCACCGACGCCGCCATCGGCGCCGCCGACCTCACCCTGGTCAGCGGCGACCCGCGGGCCATCGCCGACGCCCTCCAGCTGGCCCGGGCCGTCATGGCCGATCAGCCGGGCCAACCTGATCTGGGCCTTCGGCTACAACGTCATCGCGATCCCGCTGGCCGCGCTGGGCTACATCAACCCGCTGTTCGCGGGGATCGCCATGTCGGCCAGCTCGCTGCTCGTGGTGACCAACAGCCTGCGGCTGCGGCGCTTCCGGCCGGGCCGACCGTGAGCAGCTGGGCTGGCGGGCTGGCCCGGGCGGCCGCGGCGCCGGCGGCCTGCGCCGCCGTGCTGATCGGGCTGCTGTCCGCCTGGGTCAGCGCGGGCGGGGCGGGCACCATCGCCAAAGTCCGGATCGAGGTCAGCCTGGCCGCGATCCCCATGACCTCCTTCGCCAGCCGGGCCGCCGGGCCGTCATCGGCCCACACCTACCTCACCATCCGCAACCTGGCCGGCACCGCCGACCAGCTCACCGGCGGCGCCAGTCCGGCCGCGCGCCGGGTGACCCTGACCACCGGGCCGGTCACCATTCCCGCCCATGGCGTCGTCACGCTCAGCCCGTTCGGCGCGGACGTCACGCTGGCCGGCGTCCGCCACCTGCTCGCCGGACAGCACGTGCTCGCTGACCCTGGTCTTCCGGCACGCCGGGCGGATCACGGTCGAGGCCACGGTGACGGCACCGGGCACGCCGTGAACCACGGCGTACTACAGTTCGTAGTTCAGATAGCAGGGAACGGGCGCATGCGCAGGCCGAGGGCATGACATGTTGCTCATGTTCGGCCCGTCCGTCCCGGTCAGCGGCCAGTAGTCGATACGGTGGGCGTGCGGGCACCTGCGCGAGTTGCCCGCGCGTCCGACAGTCACGGAGGTCGGCGGTTGCCATGCCGGGCATGAACAGCGGCCTGAACATCAACGACCCGATCGTGGTCGCGGCGTTCCGGTCGGCCCTGCTGCACCAGGGGATCGCCGCCCTGCTGATCTTCGGCGTGCTCTCCATCGCCTGGGTGGCCGTCCGCGAATGGCGGCCCGCCGGACCCCGGCCAGGCCATGAGCCGCCCGGCCGAGCCCGCCGAGCCGGCCTGGCGCCAGGTGCTGCGGATCGGCTTCGGGCTGCTGTGGGTGTTCGACGGCATCCTCCAGGCCCAGCCCGCGATGGCGGTGGGCCTGCCCTCCAAGGTCATCGAGCCCGCCGCGGCCGAGTTCGCCGCACTGGCTCCAGCAGCTGATCAACTGGGCCGGGACGGCCTGGTCCTACCACCCGGTCCAGGCCGGCGCGTCGGCGGTCTGGATCCAGGTCGGCATCGGCCTGTGGCTGCTGTTCGCCTCGCGCGGCGCCCTGTCCCGGCTGGCCGGGCTGGCCAGCGCTCGCCTGGGGCGCTGGTCGTGTGGGTGTTCGGCGAGTCGCTCGGCGGCGATCCTGGCCCCCGGCCTGAGCTGGCTGACCGGCGCGCCCGGCGCGGCGGCCCTCTACGCCGTGGCCGGCGCGCTGATCGCGCTGCCCGCCCGGTACTGGCGCAGCCCGTGGCCTGGCCGCGGCTGCTGGTGGGCGGCATCGGGGTGTTCCTGGCCGGGATGGCGGTGCTGCAGGCCTGGCCGGGCCGCGGGTTCTGGCAGGGCACGCTGCACGGCCAGCCCGGCTCGCTCACCTCGATGGTCAGTCGCATGGCCAGCACCTCGCAGCCCGCGCGCGCTGGCGCACCTGGTCGTCGGACTTCGGCTCGCTCGTCGCGGCCCACGGCTTCGCCGTGAACCTGGTGGCCGTGCTGGTGCTGGCCGTGGCCGGCGGCTCGCTCATCGCCCTGGCCGTCGCCGGCCCGGGCCGGATCCCGGCGGCGGGCTGGGGCCAGTGGCTGGTCCGCGCCCCGTTCATCGCTGCTGGGCGTGTTCTGCCTGGCGGTGTGGGTGCTGGTCCAGGACTTCGGCTTCTTCGGCGGCCTGGGCACCGACCCGAACAGCATGATCCCGACGATCCTGCTGGCCATCGCCGCCTACCTCGCCCTCGTCGCGGACCGGCGCCCAGCCCGGCGCCTGCACCGGCACCGGCCACGGCACCGGCTCACGGCCGCCGGCGCCAGCCAGCCCGCGCCCGCCTGGCGGGAGCCGGCTCCGCCCGGCCGCGCTGTCCCGGTCCTTCGCCGCCTCGCGCGGGTCCGGACCATGCTGTCGGCGTGCGCCATCGGCGTCGATCATCCTCGGCGCGCTGCCCATGGCCGCGGCCCAGGCCAGCCGGAGCGCGTCGCCGATCCTGGCCGAGGCCGTGGACGGGTCAAGCGCGCCGCTGCACACCATCGCGCCCGGCTTCGCGCTGACCGACCAGAACGGCCACCCCGTGTCGCTGGCCAGCCTGCGCGGCAAGGCCGTGCTGCTGACCTTCCTGGACCCGGTCTGCCTCACCGACTGCCCGCTGGAGGCGCAGGAGTTCCGCGAGGCCGGCGTGCTGCTCGGAGCCCAGGCCAGCCAGGTCGAGCTGGTCGCGGTGAACCTGAACCCGCTGTACAGCGGGCTGGCCTACACCCGCGCGTTCGACCAGGAGCAGTCGCTCACCCACGTCCGCAACTGGCTGTTCCTGACCGGCAGCCCGGCCCAGCTGCGGCCCGTGTGGCGCGACTACGGGGTCGCGTCCGAGACGCTGCCGGCGGGCTCCATGGTCGGGCACAACGACGTCGCGTTCGTCATCGACCGCAGCGGCCGCATGCGCGAGGAGCTGGACTTCGACCCCGGGCCGGGCAGCACCGCGACGGTCTCCTCGTTCGCCTCCGAGCTGGCCAGCGCGGCCCGCCAGGCACTGGCCTCCCGATGAGATTGACTAACGACACGGCCGCCCGGGCCAGGGTCGCCCGCGGGCTGACGGTGGTCCCGGCGGTCACCCTGGCGGCCCTCGCGGCGGGCTGCGGCAGCACGACCCCCGGCACGGCCACCGCGGCCCGGCCGACGGCGTCGCTGCCGCTCGGCACCTCGGTCAGCGCCACCGGGGCCACCTGGGCCGTGCTCCCGATGGGCGTGCGTCCAGGGCCGACAACCTGTTCTGGCAGCTGTTCGTGCTGCCCGCGGGCGGCCGTCAGTGGAAGCTGGCCACCCCGCCCGACGTGGCCACCAACGGGGCCATCGCGGTGAGCGTCACCGGGGCCCAGTCGCTCGCGGCGGGCGTCCGGCCCAGCCAGCTGCTGCGCTTCTCCCCCGTCACCAGCACCGCCAACGGCGGCCGGACCTGGCAGGCGGGCCCGCCCGACCCCGGCCTGGCCGACGTGCCCGACGCCCTCGCGGCCGCGCCGCGGGCGGTCAGCTGCTCGCGCTGGACCGCGACGGCCGCGTCGAGCAGGGCCGGACCGCGCTGGACGCACGCTGACCAGCCTGCGGCGGCTGGCCGCCACGTCGGCCGCCCGTTCGTGTGCGCCGGCCGCGCTGACGGCGGTCGCCTTCGGTCCGTCCGGGCAGCCGGTCGTGGCCGCGCGGTGTGCCCGGCCCGGGGTCGGCGGGCATCTTCGCCGCGCAGGGCGGGCGTCCTGGAGCGCGGCCGGGCCGCGCTGCCCGCGGCCTCTGAGCGGCCAGCGGGTCGAGGTGCTGCGGCTGGTCCGGACGGGCCGCGGCTGACCGCGCTGCTCCAGGCCGGGTCGGGGCCGGCCGCGCGGCGGCTGGTCGCCTGGCAGGCGGCCGACGGGCGGTGGACGCTGTCGGCGCCGCTGCCGGGTTCCGGGGCGGTGCTGTCCAGCTCGCTGGGCGCGAGCGGCGCGATCGTGGTGGAACTGACCGGGCGGCGGGCCGAGTTCCTGGCCGGGCCGGGTGCCGCCTGGCAGGCCCTGCCCCGGCTGCCCCAGGGCCGCGCGGTCACGCTGGCGCTGCCCGCCTCGGGCGGGGTCGACGCGCTGGCCGCCGATGGCAGCGTGCTGACGGCGTGGCGGCTGCACGCTTCGGGGCCGGCCCTCAGCTCGGGCCAGTGGGCCAGGACCCAGACGACCAAGGTCCCGATCCAGTACGGCTCCTCCAGCTAGTCCCGCCTCGGGCGGGGCGCGGCCAGCTAGTCCCGCCTCCGGCGGGGCGCGGCCAGCTAGTCCCGCCTCCGGCGGGGCGCGGCCAGCCTCGCCCGGGCGGGAGCCCGGCCTTGAGCCGCGGCTGGTCCTCTCGGGACTCGATCCAGACCCGCGGCCTCTGTTATTCGCAAGTAAACTCTCGAGAGTTAGCTCTTGAGAGAAGGTTGTCGAGAGGTTACTCTCGAGAGGTGTCTGAAAACGATGCCCAGCCGGAGCAGTCCGGCTCCCCGTCACCCCCGCTCCCCCACCTCCGCGAGATCACCGATGCGCGGACGCTGCGGGCGCTGTCGCACCCGGTGCGGCTGGCGCTGATCGAGGAGCTGACCATCGGGGGCGCGCTGACCGCCACGGAGCTGGGCGAGCGGATCGGCGAGTCGCCTACCACCTGCTCGTTCCACCTGCGCCAGCTGGCCAAGTACGGGTTCGTCGAGGAGGCGGGCGGCGGCAAGGGCCGGGCCCGCCCGTGGCGGATGACGACGATCGGCATGAGCTTCGGCGAGACGCGCGACAACGACCCGGAGTACGAGATCGCGTCGCGCGCGCTGGCGCTCATGGCCCGCGAGCGCAGCTTCGAGCGCTACCGGACGTGGATAGAGACCCAGGCCAGCTACCCCCGGCAGTGGCGGGACGCGGCCGGGAACAACGAGGCCTTGTTCTACGTCACGGCGGAGGAGCTCAAGCAGCTCAACCTGGACGTCACGACCCTGGCCATGACCCGGTACTTCGACCGGCTGACGGACAAGTCCAAGCGCCCGCCGGGGGCGGTGCCGGTGGAGATGCTGATCATGTCGTGGCCGTTGCGGCTGCCCGACAGTGACCCCGACAGCGATCCCGACAGCGACCCCGAGAGCGATCCCGGCAGCGATCCCGGCGGGGCCGGCTGATGGTCAGCCTGGCCCGGGCCCGCGGGCTGGTCCCGTTGCGGCACCGGCGCTTCCGGCTGCTCGTGGCCGGCCAGCTGACCTCCAGCGTCGGCGACGCGTTCTACGCCGTGGCGCTGCCCTGGTACGTGCTGGCCACGCACGGCGGCCCGCTGCTGCTGGGCACGGTGCTGGCCGCCTACGGCATCCCGCGGACCGCGCTGCTCCTGGTCGGCGGGCACCTCAGCGACCGGTGGCGGCCGTGGACGGTCATGATGGCCACCGACGCGGTCCGGGCCATCGGGGTCGGCGCGCTGGCGGTGACCGCGGCCCTGGGACCGGCCCGCGCCGTGGTGCTGGTGCCCATCGCGGTGGTGCTCGGGTCGGGCGCGGGGCTGTTCATGCCCGGCTCGTTCGCGATCGTGCCCGCGCTGCTGGACGGCGATGACCTCCAGGCCGGGAACGCGCTGATCTCCGGCGGGACGCAGCTCGCGACGCTGATCGGGCCGGCCATCGGCGGGGCACTGGTCGCGCTGGTCGGCCCGGCGTCGGCGTTCGCGGCCGACGCGGCCACGTTCGTGGTCTCGGCGCTGACGCTGGCCGGGCTGCGCGCGGCTAGCGCTGGGCTACCCCGGTCGGCGTCGGCGCCGGCGTCGGCGGCCGCCGGGGTAGCCGACGAGCCGGGTGAGCCGGGCGGCCGGTCCCACGGTGTGGTCACTGCTGCGGACCGAGCGCATCCTGCAGATCGGGCTGCTCGTGACCGTTGCGGCCAACCTGGGCTCGGGCGGGGTGGACGAGGTCGCGCTGCCCTCGCTGGCCCACGGACCGCTGCACTCGGGCGCCGTCGGCTACGGGTGGCTGATCGCCGCGTTCGGCGCCGGCGCCCTGATCGGCACCCTGACCGCCGCGCAGGCCCGCCGGGCCCGGCGCCCGTTCGTGGTCGGCTCCCTGGCCTTCCTGGCCGAGGCCGCGTTCATCGCGATCGCCCCGTACCTGGGCAGTACGGCCGCCGTGGCCGCCGCCATCTTCGGCCTGGGCGTCATGAACGGCTTCGGCAACGTGCTCACGCTCACCGCCTTCCAGAAGTGGGCCCCGCCCGAACTGCTGGGCCGCCTGTCCGGCGTGCTGATGCTGGCCAGCCTCGGCGTCTTCCCCATCTCGGTCGCGCTGGCCGCGCTGTTCGTGCGCCACCTCGGACCGGCGTCGTTCTTCATCTTCTCGGCGGTGACCCTGACCGTCGCCATCCTGGCCGGACTCAGCCAGCGGACCTGGCGTGATTTCGGCATCGAAGCGCCGGTCGGCGCGGCTCAGCCCAGCACCATCCCGGCGGCCGGAGCCCCGGCCGCCGCCAACCCGGCCGGAGGCCAGTCATGAACCCCGAACTCTCCCGCGCGCTCGTCACCAGCCGCATCGATGACATCAGGCGAGAAGCGGCGCAGTCCGCCCGGCCCGGCCGGCCGCTGGCGCGCCGGACCGCTCCCCGGCCGCAGCTGCGCAGCCGCATCGGCTTCGCCCTGGTCGAGGCGGGCCTGCGGCTGCTGGCCGACCGCTCAGTCACCGCCCGGCCGGGTCTGGACTAGCCGGCCTGGTCTGGACTGGCCGGCCTGGTCTGGACGCGATCCTCCCTGTGCTAGTCTTCTAGAACTCTAGAAGAAAAGAGAGGGTCATGGTGAGCGTTTCTGGCCCGGCGGCGGAGGCCCGGGTGACCGGCCTGGCCGACGTTTCCGATCTGATGGGTGATCCGGGGCCGCGGGGACGGTTCGGCTCGTTCGGCGGCTGCTTCGTCCCCGAGGCCCTGGTCCCGGCGTGCCTGCGGCTGGAGGAGGCGTTCCGGTCGGCCTGGGCCGACGCCGGGTTCCGGGCCGAGCTGGCGGCCATGCTGCGCGACTACGCCGGGCGGCCGACGCCCGTGACCGAGGCGGCGCGGCTGTCCGAGGCGCTGGGCGTGCGGGTGCTGCTCAAGCGCGAGGACCTCACCCACACCGGCAGCCACAAGATCAATAACGCGCTGGGCCAGGCCCTGCTGGCCCGGCGGATGGGCATGACGGCGCTGGTCGCGGAGACGGGCGCCGGGCAGCACGGGGTGGCCGCGGCGACCGCCGCCGCGCACCTCGGCCTGGACTGCACCGTCTACATGGGCGAGGTCGACGTCGCCCGCCAGGAACTCAACGTGTTCCGGATGGAGCTGCTCGGGGCCACCGTGGTGCCGGTCAGCTCCGGCGCGCGCACGCTCAAGGACGCCATCAACGAGGCCATGCGGCACTGGGTGACGACCGCGGACACGACGCACTACTGCGTCGGCTCGGTCATGGGCCCGCATCCGTACCCGTGGCTGGTCCGCGAGCTTCAGCGGGTCATCGGCGAGGAGGCCCGCGGGCAGTGCGCCGACCTGCTGGCCGGCGCCGCGCCGGACGTCGTGGTGGCCTGCGTGGGCGGCGGCTCCAACGCGGCCGGCACGTTCTCCGGCTTCGTGGACACGCCCGCCCGGCTGATCGGCGTCGAGGCCGCCGGCGGCGCGGCCGTGGCCAACGGCCAGCCGGGCGTGCTGCACGGCTTCCACTCCAGCTTCCTGCAGGACGAGCACGGCCAGATCGTCGAGGCGCACTCCATCTCGGCGGGCCTGGACTACCCGGGCGTCGGGCCCGAGCACGCCTACCTCGCGGCCGCCGGGCGCGCCGAGTACGTCACCGCGACCGACGCCGAAGCCGTCGCCGCGGCCGAGCTGTGCGCCCGGGCCGAAGGCATCCTGCCCGCGCTGGAGTCGGCGCACGCCGTCGCCTGGGCACGCCGCGCCGCCCAGGCCGGCGAGCTGGCCGCCGGCGCCGTCGTGCTGATCACCATGTCCGGCCGCGGCGACAAGGACGCCGCCAGCCTGAAGGAGCTCATCCGTGGCCGCCGTTGAGACCACGCTCGGCCAGGCCCGCGCCGCGGGCCGGCCCAGCCTCGTCACCTACGTCACCGGCGGGATCCGCGCCGACTGGACCGACCTGCTGACCGCCATGATCGACGCCGGGGCCGACGCCGTGGAGATCGGGCTGCCGTTCTCCGACCCCATGCTCGACGGCCCCGCCATCCAGCGGGCCTCCGGCGCCGCCCTCGGCCGCGGCGCCACCCCGGCCGGCATCCTGGCCCAGCTCGAGCGGGTCGACTCCGGCGGCGTCCCGCTGATCGCGATGGCCTACGCCAACCACGCCTACCGCCACGGCCTCGGCCACTACTGCCGGCAGCTGGCCGGCGCCGGGATCAGCGGGACGATCATCCCCGACCTGCCCGCCGCCGAGGCCGGCGACTACCTCGATGCCGCCCGCGACGCCGGCCTGGACGCCACCCTGATGGTCACCCCCGCCACGCCCGAGCCCGATATTGCGGCCATCGCCGCGCGCTCACGCGGTTTCCTGTATGTCATGAGTGTCATGGCCACCACCGGAACCACCAGCAAGAGCGCCGACGCCGAGCGCTGGACCGTCGCCGCCCGCGCCCGCCGCCACAGCTCCCGGCCCGTGCTGATCGGCTTCGGCATCGATACCCCCGACCGCGCGGCCGCCGCCGCCCGGCACGCCGATGGCGTGATCGTCGCCTCGGCCCTGATGTGCCGCGTTCTCGACGGCGCGTCCAGCGCCGCCATCGGCCGCGACGTGGCCCGGCTGCGCACCGCCGTCGACCAGGCCCGGGGGTGAGCCCCGCGGTGAGCCCCGCGCGCCGGACCGCCGACGACCGCCAGCCCAAGTACCTGCGCATCCACGGCGCGCTGCGCGATCGCATCACCAGCGGCCAGTGGCCTCCCGGCATCCCGCTGCCCGCCCAGCGGGACCTGGCCGGCGAGTTCGGGGTCAGCATCATGACCCTGCGGCAGGCCCTCCAGCTGCTGGCCGACGACGGGCTCATCGATACCCGCCACGGCAGCGGCACGTTCGTCGCGTCCCGCTACGCCTATCACCTCGGTCACCTGCGCAGCTTCGCCGCCGACCTGGCCGGCCAGGGCGCCGAGATCAGCACCCGGCTGCTCGCCGCCGACACCATCGCGCCGCCCGAGGCGGTGGGCGCCCGGCTCGGGCTCGGGATCGGGCTCGGGCTCGGGCTCGGCGCGGCCAGCCAGGTGCTGCGGCTGCGCCGGCTCCGGCTCGCCGACGGCCGGCCGGTCATCGTGCAGACCTCGTACCTGCCCAGCGGCCTGGCCGCCGCGATCGATCCCGACGACCTGTGCCGCGGGCTGTACACGGTGCTGGCCGAGCACGGGCTGGCCGTCGCCCGGACCACGGAGACGATCACGCCGACCGTGCTCGGCGCGGCCGACGCCCAGGATCTGGAACGACCCCCGGGGACGCCGGCGCTGCTCAGCCACCAGGTCAGCTTCGCGGCCGACGGCACGCCGGTCATCGACGACCACGCGCTGCTGCCCGGTGACAGCGTGGCCATCACGGCCAGCCGCGCGGCCGATGAGCTGGACGTGCACTACACGCTCACCACCGGCTGAGCGCTCCCCGCCGGGCCAGGCCAGATACGGTTCGCGTCGCCTCCGTACTGGTGGTCGAGGCCGAGGCCGCTGGCTAGATCGGGTAGGGGTCGGGGCGGGTGGTGTAGGTGCGGCCGCTGGGGAGGGTCCAGATCAGCACGCCGGGCTCGGGCTGGTCGAGGTGCCAGCCGGGAGTCTGCTTGGCGCGGTGGGCGTGCCGGCAGAGCGGGGCGAGGTCGCATTCGCAGGTGCGGCCGCCCTGGTGGTAGGGGATCGTGTGGTCAAGGTCGCAGCGGTGGGCCGGGCGCAGGCACCCCGGCTCGCCGCAGGTGCGCTGGCGGACGGTGATCAGGTGGCGCAGGGAGGGCGGTGGCCGGTAGCCGGGGGCCTCGCGCTGGTGGGTGCAGGTTCCGGCCTCGAGGTACACCGGACGCAGGCGGCCCAGCCATTCGGTGATCGGCCCGGGCGGACCGGTGGATCCGGACGGATCAGTGGACTTCCGCGGACCAGTCGATCCGGGCGGACGTGTGGATCCCCGCGATCCGGGCGGACCGGCTGATCCGGGCGGGCCGGTCCATCTTGGCGGTCCAGTGGATCCTGGCGGTCCGGATGTGGCCGCCGGTCCCGATGCGCCTGGCGAACCAGGTGGGACTGGCGAATCAGGTGGGACGGGTGGTCTGGGTGGCGCGGGCGGGCCGTGGGGGGCGCAGGCGTGCGCGACGGCGCGGCCGTTGAGGTCGGTGAGGGTCAGGCACCACTTCGTGGCCGGGTGGGCGGCCAGGCGATCGGCCAGGTCACGGCAGGTGTCCGCGTCGGCGGTGCCGCTCCCGGCGACCTCGCCGGGCCGGTCGGTCAGCCACAGCCACGCCGACACGGGCATGGTCAGGTGCACGCTGCCGGTCATCGACGATCCGGCTGCCCCGCTGACGGATGCCGTCGGGTCCAGCCCGGCACCGGCTTCTCCGCCGTTGCCGCCGGTGCCGCCGGAGCCTTCAGGGCCGCCGGGGCCGCCGGTGCCGCCGGGACCGCCCGTGCCGCCCGGGCCGCCCGTGTCGCCGGCCGCCGTGCCGCCGGGGCCGCCGTCAGCTGAGCTATCCGGGCTGGCGGGCAGCAAGGTCGTGATGTCGCGGCCGTTGAGCACGGCGGCGAGCGCGGCCTCGCGGAGCTGGTCCAGGGTGCCGGGCGCGCCGCGTACCTGCAGCCACTTCGCCTGGGCGGTGAGCCGGGCATCGGCGCCGATGGCGTCGGCGGGCTTCATCTCCCGGCCGGCCAGGGCGCTGTTGCCCGACCCCTCGGTCCACAGGTGCACCGCGGCGTCCTTGCGGCCGCGCTCGCGGCGGCGGCGGACCGCATCGGGGTCATGCAGCTCGACCTCGCGGCGCAGAGCCCGCTGCAGCTGGGCGGTGGTCATCTCGCCGGCCCGGGGCAGCACCCGCCCGGCGATCTTGCGGGCGGCCTCGTCATCCAGCGCGGCGAGCTCGTCGGCGAACACCACGGCGCGGGCCCAGTCAATCACCCCGGCGGCCAGCGCGGCCCGGACGGCGGGCAGCCGCTCCAGGTACCCGCAGACGGACACCAGACGGTTCGCGGCGCGCCTGGTCAGGGTCAGCGCGGCCGCGACCTCGTCGGCCACGTGCTCGATCAGGTGCTTGTTCTTCCGCTCGCGGGCCTGCGCGGCCCGGCGACGGCACAGCGTGATCACGGACTCGACCTCTTGCGCGGCGGCCCACGAGGCCATCCGGCGAGCAGCGCACAGGAAGCCGATAAGCTCGCTCTCCCCCAGCCCCGGCAGACCGGTCCCGTCCTCGACGGCGTCCTGGATGAAGCCAGCCAGCACCGGCCCTGGCTCGAGCCCGTCCAGGACCCCGCCCGCCGCGAACCCGGCCCCGTTGCGGGCACCGCGCTGATGGTGCAGGAATCCGGCCGCGGACAATTCACTCTCGCCGGTCCATGGCTCAGTCAGGTACTCCTGCGCCAGCTCGGCGGGCAGGTCGGCCAGGAATGCCTCGTCCCCGTCGGGAGGGGCGTTCTCGGGGCTGAACGGGTAGCCGGGCCACGGCTCATCCTCGTCAACCGGGTCGTCGACCAGGAGCGTGCGCGGATCGAAAGGCTGCTCATCGTCTAGGTCAGCGGGCCACGGTCGGTCGTGGTCTGGTCCTAAGTCCCCTGATGGCGCCATCGGCATCCGCGTCGCCTCCCTCTGCGGCTCAGAGCCTGGAAGGAATCTATCTATCGAACATATTATCGGTCTTCGCCAGGCTCTGCAACACATTATCGAACGGATATATGGCCAGGTCACGAGCCAGGCAGGGACTGGATGGCACCGAGTATCTTTTCGGCGTGAACACTCCCAGGCTTGACGCATTCGTGATCGGCGCCGGAGTGAGCGGGCTGACGAGCGCGATCTGCCTGGCCGAGGCGGGGCTGAGCGTCGCGATCCAGGCGGCCGAGCCGCCGCGGGCGACGACGTCGGTGGTGGCCGGAGCCCTGTGGGGCACTCACCTGGTGGGCGAGGACGAGCGGGTGGCCGGCTGGGCGGACCTGGGCTACGCGGTCCTGACCGAGCTGGCCGCCAACCCGGCGACGGGCGCCCACGTCAGCCAGGGGGTGATGGCGGTCCGGGTGGAGCAGGACGAGCCGCCGGAGGCGCCCAGCGCGGCCGTGCCGGTCGAGTACACCCCGTGTGACGAGCTGCCGCCGGGCTACGTGGCGGGCTGGCGGCTGACCGCGCCGCTGGTGTCGATGCCGGACTACCTGAGCTACCTGGAAACCAGGTTCCTGACGGCGGGCGGGCGGCTGCTGGAGGCGCGGAAGTTCGCCTCGCTGGCCGACGTGATGGAGCACAGCGACGCCCGGGTGATCGTCAACTGCCCCGGAGCGGGGGCGCGGGACCTGGTGCCGGACCCGTCGGTCACGGCGGTCCGGGGCCAGGTGGTGGTGGCGGCGAACCCGGGGCTGACGGAGTTCTTCGTGGGCAACGGAGCCGATCCCGACGACCTGACCTACGTGTTCCCGCACGGGGACACGGTGATCCTGGGCGGCACGCAGGAGCACGGGCGGTGGAGCCGGGACCCGGACCCGGCCACGGCGGAGCAGATCCTGGCCGCGTGCGCGGCGGTGGACCCGCGCCTTCGGGGCGTGCGGGTACTCGAGCACCGGGTGGGGCTGCGGCCGGCCCGGCCGCAGGTCCGGCTGGAGGCGGAGACGGTGGCGGACGGCCGCGGCCTGGTGCACAACTACGGCCACGGCGGCGCGGGCATCTCGCTGTCCTGGGGCTGCGCCCAGGACGCGGCCAAGCTGGCCATCGCCGCCCTGGGCTAGCCCGACACCGCAGGCCGGCGCCGCGCCAGGCCGGCCTAGAAGCCCGGGAAGATCGCGCGCAGCTGGTCCAGGTCGGCGGGGTCACCGGTGACCGAGGCCGGGGTGTGGGCGGGGTCGAGGCGGCCGTAGGACAGCCGCAGCAGCGCCTCGGCGGGCATGGTGACCTCGGACACGGGGGCGTCGGTGCCGTCCTCGGGCCAGTCGGTCATGACCACGTTCTCGGCGGTGGCGAGCAGGTAGTCGCGCTCGGGGCCGGTGGTCCGGATCCGGACCGCGAACGGCTCCGCCGGCGCCTTGCCGAGCCGCGGGGCCAGGAACTGCGGCACGTTGTCGATCAGCAGGTCGACGGCGTCGGCGGCCACGGTGGCGGTGGGGTCCAGGCGAACGGCGATGTCCCAGGTGTGCAGGACATGCTCGCCGAGCCGGAGCCGGACCAGGCCGACGGCGTCCAGGTCCATGCCGAAGAACGGCAGGCTGATGTTCCCGAGCTGCTCGTCGCTGAGCTGCTCAAGCGCCTTGACGTGCCGCTCGTCGGTGGCCAGGGCGTCGGCGGCCTGCTCGTCGGGGTTCTTGGCGTTCCAGACGTCCCAGACGGCCTGGAAGCTGTCCCGGCTGGCCTCGTCGCCCTCGCCGAGGGCACCGGGCAGCATCAGGAGCCCGATCTCGGCCCCGCTGCCCAGGTGCGACAGGACCTGGGCGATGCTCCAGTCACCGCAGTAGGACTCACCGCGGATCTGCTCGGGGGTCAGCGGCCGGACGAGACCGTCGAGCCGTTCGTGCGAGTGCCGCAGGGTGGCGATCCACTCGCGCGCGTCTGATTGCATCGCTAACTCCCACCTGGGTCCGGCCTGTCGGCCGGGACTGCTCCGGCCCGTGCTGAGCACACACTATCCCGGCCAAAACCCGGCCTGGACCCGGCCTCGACCCGGCCTCGACCCGGCCCGGACCCGGCCCGGGCACCGCACTGGCCACCGCGAGCACGCCACCCACCGGGGGTGGCTCGGGGCGGGTTCGGGGTGGCTAAGGTAAGCGCGTGAGCGGAATACTGATCGGCTTCGGCGCGCCCGTTTCCGGGGCCTGGGCGACCCCGCAGAACCTGGCCACGTTCGCGACCCGCGCGGAACAACTCGGGTACGCCTCGCTGTGGAGCTTCCAGCGGCTGATCATCCCCGAGGACAAGCGCACCACGATGGAGCCGGTCTACCACAGCGTGCTGGACCCGATGGCGACGCTGGCCTACGCGGCCGCGGTGACCTCGCGGATCCGGCTGGGCGTGGCGGTGATCAACGCGCCGTTCGTGTCCCCGGCCTACCTGGCCAAGCAGGCCGCCTCGCTGGACGTGCTGTCGGGCGGGCGGCATGACCTGGGCCTGGGCATCGGCTGGCTGCCGGAGGAGTTCGAGCTGAGCGGCGCGCAGATGACCCGGCGCGGGGCGCGGACCGGGGAGTACATCCGGGCACTGCACGCGCTGTGGGCCGACGGGGTCAGCGAGTTCAACGGGGAGTTCTACCGGGTGCCGCGGGGCGACGTGGCACCCAAGCCGGTGCAGCCAGGCGGGCCGCCGATCCTGCTGGGCGGGCTGGCCCGGCCGGCGCTGGAGCGGGTGGGCCGGCTGGCGGACGGCTGGGTCACCTCGAGCCGGACCGACCTGTCCCGGATCAGCGAGCTGATCGCCATCGTCCATGAGGCGGCCGCGGGGGCGGGCCGCGACCCGGCGGCGCTGCGGGTGGTCTGCCGCGGGGTGGTGCGGCCGGGCGAGCCGCAGTTCGGGCCGGAGGGCCGCCGGCTGCTGCTGTCCGGGGACATCGCCCAGATCCGGGAGGACGCCGAGAGCCTGGCGGGCCAGGGCGTTACCGAGCTCTTCTACGACCTCAACTGGGACCCGCAGATCGGATCGCCCGACGCCGACCCGGTAGCGGCCACGGCCAGGGCGACCGAGCTCCTGGAGGCGCTGGCGCCGGCCAGCTAGCGGTCCCCGCTGGCCGGGCCCGGCCGCCAGCCAGACCCGCCAGCCAGACCCGGTCGCCAGCCAGACCCGGTCGCCAGCCAGACCTCGCCGCTAGCCGGGTCCCGCCGCCAGCCCGTTGCTGTGCGCGATGGCCGCGGCCTCGGTCCGGCTGGAGGCGCCCAGCTTGCCCAGGATGTTGGACACGTGCACGCTGGCCGTCTTGGGCGCGATGAACAGCGCGGTGCCGATCTCCCGGTTGGAGTGGCCGGCCGCGAGCAGCCGAAGGACCTCGACCTCGCGCGCGGTCAGCGCGGCCAGCGGCCCGCGCCCGCCCCCCGCGGCGGCGGCGGCCGAGCCAGCCGGCCCGGCCAGCCCGAGCCGGCGGCCGAGGTCGGCCAGGGCCCGGCGTAGTGGCGCGGCACCGAGCTGGTCGGCGGAGGCCACCGCGAGCTGCCACTGGTGCTCGGCCTCGTCGCGGCGGCCGGCCTCGGCCAGCGCCTCGGCGAGCCGCCACCGGGACCGGGCCGCCTCGTAGCCGTAGCCGGGGCCGAACTCATCCAGCACGGCCTGCCAGGCGGCCGGGTCGTTGTCGCCGGCGGCGCGCCGCCACTCGGCCTCGGCCCTGGCCAGCCAGCCGCGGCCGTCAACGCCGAGCGAGATCGCCGGCCGGCCGTGGTGCCGGCCGCCGGCCCGGGCGAACTCGATCACCCGGTCGGCCTCGCTGACCACCGCGGCGACCCGCGCGCTGTGGCCGGCGGAGCGGGCGGCGACCGCCTGGTCGGCCAGGGCGGCGAGCCACACGGCGGAGACCCGGATGAGCTGGGGCGCGTCGGGCCCGCCCCAGGCGATGGCGGCGCTGACCGTGGCCTCGGACTGGGCCAGCACGGTGTCGATGTCGCCCTGCCAGTAGGCGTGCTCGGCCCGCAGGCCGCGGGCGATGTACTCGACGAACTGGTCCCGGTCCAGGAACGGCTCCAGCCACGACAGCCGCTGGGCGACGATGTCGCTGCCCCGGGCCACGTCGATGAACATGGCCATGGCCGACAGCCGGGCCTCGGCCTCGCTGGCCACGCGGATCGCGAACCCGTCGGCGATCTCCTGGGCGTGGTCCCACGTGCCCTCGGCGTAGTGGGCCAGGTAGTGAACGTACTGGAGGTCGAAGCCGTAGGGCGCCATGGCCAGCCCGGCCTCCTCGGCGCGCAGGATGCCGTGGTGAGCGGTGCTGCTGGCGTCGCCCAGGCTGCCGCGCTCCAGGTGGAGGCGGGCCAGGTGAAACTCGGCCCGCAGCTCGGCGCCGAGCATGCTGCCGTGCCGGGCCTGGGTCAGCGCCCGGGCGTAGGAGGCGATCGCGGTCTTGAACCGGCCGTCGCGCTCGGCCAGCAGGCCCAGCGTGACCAGGGCGTCGGCCACCACCCAGGGCGCGCCGGCCACCCGGCCCGCCTCGCGGGCCTGCTCGGCGACGGCGCGGGCCGGGCCGGGGTCCTGGTCGGCCAGCAGCACCCGGGCCAGGGTGGCCAGGGCGGCGGAGCGTTCCTCGCTGGGCGGGTCGGCGGGCAGCGCGGCGACCGCGGCGCGCGCGGCGGCCTGGGCCTCCTCGTCCTCGTCCAGGTCGAGCAGGAAGACGGCGAGCCGGCGGCTGGCCCGGCTGCGCAGCACGGGGTCGGAGTCGGGGCGCAGGTAGTCGAGCAGGCGGCGCAGCTGGTGCGCGGCCCGGCTCAGATCGCCGGAGTCGGCCGCGGTCAGGGCCGACCACAGGGCCAGGTCGCCGCGCTCGACGCCGCCGAGCTTCTCCGGCTCGCTGACCCGGTCCCACAGCGACAGGGCCAGGTCATAGTGCCGGTGCGCCTCCGCGGGCGCGGCCAGCCGCTCGGCCTCCTCGCCGGCCTGCACGGACGCGGCGAACGCGCCGGGGATGTCGTGGCTGGCCAGGCTGTGGTAGGCCAGCTCGGCCGCGGAGCCGGGGACCTCGGCCAGGCGCCGCTCGTCGGACAGCAGCCCGGCCAGCAGCCCGTGCAGCCGGGTCCGCTCCCCCGGCAGCAGGTCGGCGTAGATGGCCTCGCGCAGCAGCGCGTGCCGGAACGCCAGGCCGTGGCTGGCGTCGGGGATCAGCAGCCCCTGGGCGACGGCCTCGCGGATGGCATCCTCGTACTCCGGGGTGGCCAGCCCGGAGGCCCGCATGACCAGCTCGTCGTCCACGTGCCGGCCGGTGACGGCGGCCGCCCTGAGCACCTGCTGAGCGGCGGCCGACAGCCGCTCGGTCCGGGCCAGCAGCAGGTCGGCCAGGCCGGCGGGCAGCGCGGGGCCGGCGGTGGCGCTCGTACCGGCGACGGCACGGCCAGCGACGCCGCGGCCCGCGACGGGCCGGCCGGAGCGGGCGGCGTCGGCCAGCAGTTCCTCGGCGTAGTAGGCGTTGCCCTCGGCCCGGCGGATCAGGCCGTCCAGGTCCGGGGCCGCGACCAGGCCGGCGGACAGCATGGTCAGGTGCTCGGCCATGGCGGCCGAGTCCAGCGGGCCGAGGTCCACGGCGGTGACGCTGGGCAGCCGCAGCAGCTCGGAGACGACCGGCCGCAGCGGATGCCGGCGGTGCATGTCGTCGGTGCGGTAGGTGGCGACCAGGGCGATCCGCTCCCGGTGCAGCACCCGGCTCAGGAACGTGACCAGGTCACGGGTGGAGCGGTCGGCCCAGTGCAGGTCCTCGAGCACGAGCAGCACGGGGGCGGCCTCGGCCAGCTCGGCCAGCATGCCCAGCACCGCGCCGAACAGCTGCTGCTGGGCCAGGCCGGGCAGGTCGCCGGACTCGCTGGGCTGCCGGTCGGGCAGCAGCCGGGACAGCACCGGCCGGGCGGCCAGGGCGTCGGCCACCGCGCCGCGGGCGGACGGGCCGGTGACCGCGTCCCGCAGCGCGTCGGCCAGCGGGAGGTAGGGCACGGTGTCGGCCAGCTCGGCGCAGTGGCCGGACAGCACGGTGAAGCCCTGGCTGGCCGCCCGCGCGGACAGCTCGGTGACCAGCCGGGTCTTGCCCACGCCGGCGTCACCGCTGACCAGCACGACGACGGGCTGGCCGGCCTCGGCCTCGGCCAGCAGGGCGGTCAGGCGGCCCAGCTCGGCGGCACGCCCGACCAGCGGAGGTCCGGGCGCGTGCGCCACTGGATACCGCGCGTAGGAGTCCGGCGCATTATGCAGCACGTACTCATTATCCCAGCTAGGTCAGACAGTCCGGCCGGAGCGGCGGACCGGCCGGACCGGCCGGACCGGCGGGACCCGCGCGACCGCCCCGCCCCCCGGCCCGCGGCCTGCGCCGCGTTCCACCGCAGGGCCCCGGCCAGGTCCCTGGCCTGCTCCCGCGCCGTGTAGTCGCCCTCGGCCCGCGCGACAGCCTGGTCCAGGTCATTGCCGCACGCCTCGAGCACCGTCGAGAAGTCCCGGCGGACCGGCGCGCACCGGTCATAGCCGAGCGAGCGATGGATCCGGGCGAACAGCGGCTTGTACAGCCGGGCCCGCTCGTGCAGGCCCGAGGAGTGCGACATCGGGTTCTTGGGCCGCCGCCGGATGTAGTCGGGCAGCTGGCCGGCGAAGGCCTCGCGCAGGATCCACTTCTCCTGGCCGTCGCGCACCTTCAGGCTCATCGGCAGCCGCAGGGCCAGCTCGACCAGGCTCAGGTCCAGGAACGGCACCCGGGCCTCGACGGTGGCGGCCATGCTGGTCCGGTCCACCCGCTGCAGCTCGGTGCGGCCCAGCGTGGCCAGCTTGTGCAGGAACAGCCGCCGGGCCTGATCGCCGGCCCCGCGGCCGCCCCCGGCCCCGCCGGCCCCGCCGGCCCGGTCATACATGGCGTAGCCGCCGAACAGCTCGTCGGAGCCGTCCCCGGTCAGCACGACCTTGACCCCGGCCTGGCGCACCCGGCGGAACAGCGGGACCGAGACCACCGCGTTGATGATGTCGCCGTACTCGGTCAGCTCCGAGACGGCGATGGCCTCGCGGATGGCGGCCAGCCCGATCTGGCCCGGCGAGAGCTCGATGACCTCGTGGGGTACCGACAGGTCGGCACACAGCCGCCGGGCGTAGTGCAGGTCCTCGCTGCCCGGCGCGCCGACGGTGAACGCGACGCAGTCGGGGTGCATCTCCCGCACGTGCAGCAGGGTCAGCGAGCTGTCCAGCCCCCCGGACACGATCACGCCCACGGGCAGGTCCGTGTCGACCCGGACCCGGACGCTGTCCTCGAACGCGGCCCGCACCAGCTTGGCCGCCTCGGCGGGGTCCTCGACCGGCTCGGTGTCCAGGGCCCCCAGGTCCACATGCGGCGCCAGCTCCGGCCCGCCCTCCGCCGTGGCCCACCCGTGCTGGCCGGGCGGCACCTCGTGCACCGGCACGCCCAGCGGGACCAGCGCCTTGATCTCGGACGCGACGTGCAGCCGGCCATCCCGGCGGGCCCAGTACAGCGGCTTGACCCCGAGCGGGTCCCTGGCCAGGTAGACGCGGCTCGCGGCGGGGTCCGCCACCACAAACGCGTACTCACCGCGCAGCCGGCGCACCGCCTGCTCGCCCCACCGGGCGAAGGCCGCCGCCAGCACGGCGGTATCCCCCAGCCCGCCTTCGACCCCCAGCTCTGAACCTAGGTCCGGGTAGTTGAACAGCTCGCCGTTGTAGCAGAGCAGGTACCGGCCATGAGCCAGGGGCTGCACGGCGCGGTCCCGGTCCACGATGGCCAGCCGCTGGGTGCCGGCCAGCAGGCCGGGCCGCTCGGCGACCTCGAGCCGCTCCCCGCGCGGGGCCAGCGCCGCGAGCATCTCGCCGAACACGCCCGAGGAATCACCGGGGCCCAGCACCAGCGCGATGCCGCACATCAGGTGCCCGTGCCCGTGCCCGCGCCTGTGCCCGCGACCGGGACGAGCCGCGAGCCGTAGGTCACGCCGGGCCGCAGGCACACGTGCCAGGCCTGGCCCTCGTCGATGACGTTGACGTCCCCGCCGCGCTGGTGCTCCAGCAGGACCGCCTGGAGCGCGTGATGCGCCTCGAACCGGCGGAACCAGGCCATCTCGATGTCCGCCGCGTAGCCGACGCAGTGCGAGCTGGGCAGCAGCGCGGCGTAGCCGAGGGCGCGCAGCCGCCGCTGATGCTCGACGCTGCGGGCCAGGCTGGTCACCCACAGCGGCGGGGTGCCGGCCGGGGCCAGCGACGCGAACTGCGCGGCGATCTGGTTGAGCAGCGCGACGGCCTGGGGCCGGGCCCGGGCCAGCCACAGGCCGGCGGTCATGGGCCGGCGGCCGGGCAGCGCGCGGCGCTCGACCGAGCGGGCGGCCCGGCCGACGAACGACCCGGCCTGGTGGCGGTAGCGGAACAGCAGCAGGCCGCCCTGCTGGAGCGCGTCGAGGTTGAGCAGGTCCGGGCTGCCGAGCACGTCGGCGTCGGTCGGGTAGGCGGGCTCGCGGCCCCACCACGCCGCGTCGATCTGGGCCAGCAGCGAGATCCGGATGAGCGAGGCCAGGCTGGTGGCCGAGCTGCGCGGGCTGGGCCGGTAGCCGCGGACCTCTAACAACAGCCGCTCCAGCGCCCCGGCGCCGCCGCTCGGGGTCTGGGCCAGCACGTCGGCGATGTCGGGGTCGGTGAGCCGCCGGGACAGCACGCGGGCGGCCAGCCGGGTGCTGCTGCCGGCGCCGCTGCGCTCGAAGGACGCGGCCAGCTCAGTCACCGCGTCCCGGTAGGCGGGCAGGTCCAGGCCCGGCTGATACGCGGCCGCCTGGCCGCCCGCAAGCCACGTCGTCACGAGCATCCCCCCGGTCGCTCGGCTCCTCTTCTGCGACTGAGAGTAACAGCACAGATCCAAAACGTGACGCATTTGTAATCTAGGGTGGTCCGGTGATCATTGACTGCCACGGTCACTACACGACCGCGCCGCCGCAGCACGCGGCCTGGCGGGAGGCGCAGCTCGCGGCCTATGACGCGGGCCGGCCCCGCCGTACCCGGCGATCTCCGACGACGAGCTGCGCGAGAGCATCGAGGGCAATCAGCTCCGGCTACAGGCCGAGCGCGGCGCGGACCTGACGCTGTTCTCGCCGCGCGCCTCGGCCATGGGTCATGACCGGGGCGACGAGGCGGTCAGTCAGGTGTGGGCGCGGGCGTGCAACGACCTGATCAAGCGGGTCGTGGACCTGTTCCCCGGGCACTTCGCCGGGGTGGGCATGCTGCCGCAGTCCCCCGGCGTGCCGATCGCGCACTCCATCGCCGAGCTGGCGCGCTGCGTGCTGGAGCTGGGCTTCGTGGGCTGCAACCTCAACCCGGACCCGAGCGGCGGGCACTGGACGTCGGCGCCGCTGACCGACGAGGCCTGGTTCCCGTTCTACGAGAAGCTGGTCGAGCTGGACGTGCCGGCCATGGTGCACGTGTCGGCCAGCAGCAACCGCAACTTCCATGCCATCGGCGCGCACTACCTGAACGCGGACACCACGGCGTTCATGCAACTGGTCCAGGGAGACCTGTTCGGGCGGTTCCCCGGGCTGCGGCTGGTGATCCCGCACGGCGGCGGGGCGGTGCCCTACCACTGGGGCCGCTACCGCGGGCTGGCCGCCATGCTGGGGCAGCCGCCGCTGGACCAGCACGTCATGGGCAACGTGTTCTTCGACACCTGCGTCTACCACCAGCCGGGCATCGACCTGCTGCTGGGCGTGATCGACGCGAAGAACATCCTGTTCGGCTCGGAGATGATCGGGGCGGTGCGCGGCATCGACCCGGAGACCGGCTGCTACTTCGACGACACGAGGCGGTATGTCGATGCGGCGCCGCTGTCAGCCGAGGAACGAGCGCCGATCTATGCGGACAACGCCCGCCGGGTCTACCCGCGCCTGGACGCCCGGCTGCGAGCGCAGGGACGCTAGTTCAGTGTTGCAAACCTCAGTGCTTGGCGTGGCCGCCGTCTACGTTGATTGCCGCGCCGGTCACGAAGGAGGATCCGGGATCAGCACAGGTACAGCAGCGTGGACACCAGGTCCTCGGGCTGCTGCGGCCGGGGCACGGCCTGGCCGGCCACCACCCGGTCCAGGTCCCTGGTCACGCCGGTGGCCACCGCGGTCTCGGTCGCGATCATGCTCGGCGTGATCGCGTTGACCGTGATGCCGGCCGGGCCGAGCTCGCTGGCCAGGGCACGGGTGAAGCCGATGACCCCGCCCTTGGAGGCGGTATACGCGACCATGCCGGGCGGGCCGAGCCAGACCACGGCGCTGGCGATGTTCACGATGCGGCCCGCGCCGGACTCGGTCAGCCAGGGCAGCGCGGCGCTGGTCACGTAGAACAGGCCGTCCAGGTTGAGGCTCATGACCTGCCGCCAGCGGGCCGGGGTGGTCTGCGCGAACGGGATCACGGGGTAGATGCCGGCGTTGTTGACCAGGATGTCCAGCCCGCCGAGCCGCTCGGCCGCCTCGCCGACCGCGACCGCGGCCACGTCCGGGTCGGTGATGTCGGCGGTGATCCCGGTGAACTCGCCGCCGGCCTCGGCCACGGCCGCGGCGGCCGGAGCGGTGTCGGCGATGTCGATCCCGGCCACCGCGATGCCCTGGCCGGCCAGCGCGGCCGCGAACACCCGGCCCAGGCCGCCGGCGGCGCCGGTGATCAGCGCGGCGCGGCGCGTCACGGGATGTCCTCGAGCGCGATGCTGATCAGGACGGGATGGTCCTGGCCCGGGATGGTCCGGCCCACCGCCTCGGTGAGCTGCGCCGGCGTCGTGACGCGGACGGCCCTGACGCCCTGCGCTTCAGCGATCTTGTGGACTGACAGTCCGTCCAGTCCGGGCCACGGGATACTTCCGCGCGCGCGCGGTCAGGTCATCCATCACCTGGTAGCGGCCATTTTCGAGGATCACGAACGGGACTCCGACGTTCCAGCGGGCCGCCGTCCACAACGCCTGGTAGCAGTAGGCGGCCGAGCCGTCGCCGATGATGCCCACGACGGGCCGGCCGGGCATGGCCATCCGCAGCCCGATCGCGGCGGGCAGGCCGAACCCCAGCCCGCCCATGGCCAGGCCCAGGTAACCCAGGGGCTGGCGGGCCGGGAGCATCAGCTGGAGCGCCTCCCGGCTGGACGGGCACTCCTCGACCACGATGGCGTCGGCGGGCAGCACCGCGGCCAGGGCGGCGAACACGGCCTCCGGGGTGAGGCCCGCGAGCGCCCGGCGCTGAGCCAGGGCTCGCTGGCTGAGCAGGGCTGCCCTGGATGTGCTCGCATTCAGGGCAGCCCTGCCGGGGATGGCCTGAGCCAGTGCCTCTATGGCGGATGCCACGGGTGCGACCAGGCCGATGTCGGCCGGGCTGCGCTGCACTTCTCCGGGGTCCGCGCTGATCACGGCGACCCTGGTGCCCGGCTCGACCAGCGGGCCCGGCTCGTAGTGGTACTGGCGCAGCAGCGCGGCCCCGGCGACCAGCACGGCGTCGTGGGGCGCCAGCGCGGCCCGCAGGGCGGCGCGGCCGGCAGGCAGGAAGCCGGCGAACCGCGGGTGGTCCTGCGGGAAGCCGGGCCGGGCGGTGAGAAAGGTCTCCTGGTAGACGGGGCAGTCCAGCTTGCCCGCGAGGTCGCTGAGCGCGGTCCAGGCCTGGTCGCTCGCCGCGCCGGGGCCGGTGACCAGGACTGGTGAGGTGGAATGGGCGAGCAGTCCGGCGATGTCGGTCACGTCTGAGGGAGCAACTCCGGCGGCCTGGCGGCTGGTCAGCGGCGCTGGCACGGGCTCGTCGCCGGCGGGCTCGTCCCAGTCCCCCATGGGCACGATCACGATGACCGGCCCCTGGCCCAGCGCGGCGGCGTGCCAGGCCTGGGCCACGCAGCCGGGCACGTCCTGGGCCCGCGGCGGCTGGAAGACCTCCAGCGGGTAGCGGCCGGCCAGCCCGTCCAGCCGCCCGGCCAGGAACGGCTCGGCCAGCAGGTGCCGCCGGTCCTGCTGGCCGACCAGGGCCACCAGCGGGATCCGGTTGGTGCGGGCCGTGGCCAGCGTGGCCACGGCGTGGCCCAGGCCGGCCGCGGTGTGCAGGGAGACCAGCGCGGGCCGCCCGGTGCCGAGGGCGTACCCGCAGGCCATCCCGGCGGCCGCGGCCTCGTGCAGGGCCAGCACGTAATGGATGTCGGCGGGCAGGCCGGCCAGCAGCGGGATCTCGGTCGAGCCGGGGTTGCCGAACCAGGTGGTCAGGCCACACCGGCGGGCGACATCGAGGGTCGCCTCCCGGACGGTCATCACGCACCGCAAGCTAGGCCAGCCGGCGAACTGTGTCAACGACTTCGGTCACCATATTGCTGACAATATGGTCGCCAAGACTATTGATTTAGCCCGGGCCGCTGCGTAGATTGCTCGCAATATTGTTGACGATCTGGGACTGGCGGCGATGGCGGACCTGAGCGAGCAGACGGAGGCTGGCGCACCGGACGAGGCGCCGGAAGTCCGTGGCCCGCGCCGTGAGCTGTGGTCCTGGATCGGCGACCTGGAGAGCGGCCCGGTCACCATCGCGACCCTGGTGATCATCGCGGTGATCAGCGTGTTCCACCACGACTTCTTCTCGGCCAGCCAGATCGCCGACGTGGTCGAGCAGAACGCGTTCGTGGCCATCCTGGCCTGCGGCATGGCGTTCCTGATCGCCATGCGCGAGCTGGACCTGTCGGTGGGGTCGATCCTCGGGCTGACGGTGATCAGCGCCGCGCTGCTGCAGCAGGACGGCGTGAACCCGTGGCTGACCGCGGTCATCGCGCTGGGCATCGGGGCGGTGCTGGGCACGGTCACCCACCCCGCCAAGTACCTCAAGCCGATGTCGGCCCTGGGCGGCTAGCGGATGATCGAGGCCGCGGGGGTCAGCAAGCGCTACGGCGGCGTCGTCGCGCTCCAGCCGACCGACTTCGCCGTCCGGCCGGGCACGGTGCACGCGCTGCTGGGCGAGAACGGCGCGGGCAAGTCCACGCTGGTGAAGATCCTCACCGGGTCGGTCCGGCCGGACTCGGGGCGCCTGCTGATCGACGGGTCGCCGGTGACGTTCGCCAGCACGGCGGACGCCGCCCGCGGCGGCGTGGCGGTGGTGTCCCAGGAGCTCAGCCTGTTCCCGGAGCTGAGCGTGCTGGCCAACCTGTTCGCGATGCGCGAGCCGCGGCGCCGCGGGCTGCTGGACCGCCGGGCGATGACGGTCCGGGCGGCCCCGGTGCTGGCCGAGCTGGGGCTGGGCGTGGACGTCCGCCGGCCGCTCAGCGACCTGCCGCTGGCCAGCCAGCAGCTGGTCGAGATCGGCCGGGCGCTGCTGACCCAGCCGCGGGTGCTGGTGCTGGACGAGCCGACGTCGGCGCTGGAGTCGGCCTCGGCCGGCAACCTGCTGCGCATCGTGGGCGTGCTGCGCTCACGGGGCACCGGGGTGGTGTTCGTGTCGCACATCCTGGAGGAGGTGCTCAGCGTCGCCGACGAGATCACGGTGCTGCGGGACGGCCGGACGGTGCTGGACCGGCGGCCGCGGGCCGAGCTGGACATCCCGGCCATCGTGAACGCGATGCTCGGGCCAGCCCGGGCCGGGACCGCCGCCCGGCCCGCCGCGCTGGTCAGCGCCGCGCATCAGCCGCTGGAAATTCGGGGCGTTCCGGTGATGCGCCAGGGGCCGCTGGTCAGCCTGCGGGTGCCGCCGGGCGAAATCGTCGGACTGGCCGGGCTGGTCGGCGCCGGGCACCACGAGCTGCTGGATCTCGTGGCCGGACTGGCCCGGCCGCGGAGCGGACGGATCGTCCTGCCGGACGGAACACTGCTGCGCGGCCCGCGCCGGGCCGCGGTGGCCGCGGGCGTGGCCCTGGTCAGCGGCGACCGGCGACGGGTCGGGCTGATGCTGGACAAGCCGCTGTGGGAGAACATCGCCCAGGTCCGGTCGGTGGCGCTGGGCCGGGACGGGCTGCTGGTGCGGCGGCCGGAGCTGCGCCGCCGGGCGCAGGAGCAGATCCGGCGGCTGGGCGTGCGGGCCCGGTCGGCGGACACCCCGGCGGGCGCGCTGTCGGGCGGCAACCAGCAGAAGATCGTGTTCGCCAAGTGGCTGGAGCTGGAGCCGGCGGTGCTGCTGCTGGACGACCCGACCCGGGGGGTGGACATCGGGGCCAAGCGGGAGATGCACGCGATGATCGCGGCCATGGCCGACGCGGGCGCGGTGGTGATCCTGTGCTCCACCGATAATCAGGAACTGGCCGAGCTCTGCGACCGGGTGGCAGTCTTCTACCAGGGCGCGATGGCAGGCGAGCTGTCCGGCGGTCAGCTGGGCGAGCATGAGCTGCTGGAGGCCGTGAACACCGGTCGGGTGCAGGAGGCTGCGTGAGTGAGGGAATGATCCCGGACGGCAGTCCGAGTGACCGGGCCAGGGAGCTGGTCCGGGGGGCCTACGACCTGCACGTGCACGTCGCCCCGGACGTCATGCGGCGGCGGATCACCGACATCGGCCTGGCCCGCCGGTTCGCGGAGCTGGGGCTGGCCGGGTTCGTGCTCAAGTCGCACTACGTCTCCACGGCCGAGCGCGCGGCGGTGGTCAGCGAGGCGGTGCCCGGCTGCCGGGCGCTGGGCGCGATCGCGCTGAACGCCGCGGTGGGCGGGCTCAACCCGATGGCGGTGGAGATCGCGGCCAGGGAGAGCGCGCGGGTGGTCTGGATGCCGACGGTGGACGCGGCCAACCACCGGGCCACCGCGCGCGACCTGCCGCCGGGCGCGACGCCGCCGATGTGGCTGGCGCTCCAGGACGAGCTGCGCGGCCGGGGCCTGGACGCGGCGCCGGTGGAGGTGCTGGACACCGACGGCGCGGTGCTGCCGCAGACCCGGGCGGTGCTGGAGCTCATCGCCGAGCACGGCCTGGTGCTGGCCACCGGCCACCTGGGCCGGGCCGAGATCATCGCGGTGACGGAGGCGGCGGTGCAGGCCGGGGTGGCGCAGGTGGTCATCACGCATCCGGAGTTCCCGCAGCAGTCGATACCGGTCCAGGACCAGAAGTACCTGGCCGGGCTGGGCGCCTACCTGGAGCGCTGCCTGACCACGCCGCTGACCGGCAAGTACCCGTGGCCGGACATGGTGGCCAACATCCGCGCCACCAGCCCGGCCGCCACGATCATCACCACCGACCTCGGACAGCCGCACAACCCGCCCGTGGAGGACGGGCTGGCCCTGATGGCCGACGCGCTGCTGTCCGCCGGATTCACCGAGGGAGAAGTCCGCCGCATGATCGTAGACAACAGCCGCCGCCTGGCCGGGGAGGCCAGTTGACCGCCCAGTCGACGGCCCAGTCGCCGACCGTCCTGGTGGTCAGCGCGCACGCGGCCGACTTCGTCTGGCGCTGCGGCGGCTACCTCGCCGCCGCGGTGGCCGCGGGCGGGCGCGCGGAGGTGGTCTGCCTGTCGTTCGGCGAGCGCGGCGAGTCGCCGGGCGCCTGGCGCCAGGAGGGCATGACGCTGACCAGGGTCAAGGAGATCCGGCAGGCCGAGGCGGCGGCGGCGGGCGCGGTGCTGGGCGCGCGGATGACGTTCCTGGACCGGGGCGACTACCCGCTGCCCGACGACCGGGAGACGCTGTTCGCGCTGGTCGAGAAGATGCGCGAGGTCCAGCCGACGGTGATCCTGACCCACTCGCGGGTGGACCCGTACAACTACGACCACCCGCTGGCCGCCGACCTGACGCTGCGGGCCCGGATGGTGGCCCAGGCCCGCGGGCACGAGTCGGCCTATCCCCCGCTGGGCGCCCCGCCGGTGTTCCGGTTCGAGCCGCACCAGCCGGAGATGTGCGAGTTCACCCCGGACGTGCTGGTCGACATCTCGGCGGTGTTCGACCGCAAGCTGGCCGCCATGCAGGAGATGGGCTCGCAGGACCACCTGGTCCGCTACTACGCCGACCTGGGCCAGCGCCGCGGCGTGCAGGCGGTGCGCAACGGCGGGCCGGGCACGATCCGCCAGGCCGAGGCGTTCGAGCGGGTCTTCCCCCAGGTGGCGGGGGTGCTGGCATGAAGAGGCTGACACCGGTGGTGGTGACGGGGCCGCCGCGGACGCCGTCCGGGCTGGTGGCCGAGCTGGGCGGCTACGGGGTGGCCACGGTGCACGAGGCCCTGGGCCGGCGCGGGCTGCTCGGCGCGGACCTGCGGCCGGCCTGGCCCGGCGCGCGCGCGGCGGGCACCGCGGTGACGGCGCTGTGCCTGCCCGGCGACAACCTCACGGTGCACGTGGCGGTGGAGCTGACCGGGCCGGGTGACGTGCTGGTCGTGACGACCACCGAGCCGTCGCTGGAGGGGTACATCGGCGAGCTGCTGACCACCGCGCTGGCCGCGCGCGGGGTGACCGGGCTGGTCACCACGACCGGGATCAGGGACGTGGCCGACATCGCCGCGGCCGGCTTCCCGGCGTGGTCGCGGGCGGTGAACGCCCAGGGCGCGGTGAAGGGCGCGGTGGGCCAGGTGAACCGGCCGGTGACGATCGGCGGCACGACCGTCTGCGCGGGTGACGCCATCGTCGCCGACGCCGACGGGGTAGTGTGCGTGCCCCGCGCCCGGGCGGCGGACGTGCTGGCTGCCTGCGACCTGCGGGAACGGCGTGAATCGGCCGCCCGCGAGGAGTACCGCCGGGGGCGCCTGAGCCTGGACGTGAACGACCTGCGCGCGCTGATCGCCGACCTTGGTGTGGAATACGTGCCATGGGCGGAAGACGAGAAGAAGCAGGAACGATGACCAGCGAGCCGGACGTCGCCGAGGCGCTGCGCGAGGCGATCCTGCGCGGTGACTACGTGGCGGGCCAGCGGCTGGTCGAGACCGACCTGTGCGAGCGCTTCGGCGCGACCAGGTTCACGATCAGGACCGCCCTGCAGACGCTGGCCGCCCAGGGCCTGGTCGAGGTGCTGCGCAACCGCGGCGCCCGGGTCCGGACGGTCACCATCGAGGAGGCCATCGAGATCACCGAGGTGCGGCGGGCCCTGGAGGGGCTGTGCGCGGCCCGCGCGGCGAGCCGGGCCAGCCGGGCCGACAAGACGCGCCTGGCCCGGATCGTGACCGACATGAAGGCGGCCTGGAAGGGCGGCGAGCTGCTGCGCTACAGCGAGCTGAACGGCGAGCTGCACGGCGCGATCCGGTCCATCGCCGACCACCAGACCGCGGCCCGGATCATCGAGCAGCTGCGCGGCCAGATCGTGCGGCACCAGTTCCGGCTGGCGCTGCTGCCCGGCCGGCCGCGGTCTCGCTGCCGCAGCACGAGGCGATCGTGACCGCCATCGCGGCGGGCGACCCGCAGGCCGCGGAGCGGGCCATGCACGAGCACATCGACAGCGTGATCGAGGCGCTGCGCGGCCTGGCTGAGCAGCCCGGACGGGAGGACCGAGGATGAGTCCGGAGCGCAGCCGGGACATCGCCCACGTGGGCGCGGTGGAGCTGCTGACCGCGGTGCCCGAGCAGACCGCGGAGTTCTTCGCGGGGCTGCTGGGCATGAGCGAGACCGGCCGGGCGGGCGACTCGATCTACCTGCACGCCTGGGACGACTACGAGCGGTTCACGGTCAAGGTGACCGGCTCGGCCAGCTCCGGGATCGGGCGGACCTGGGTCCGCGCGGCGGGCCCCGAAGCGCTGGCCCGGCGGGTGGCGGTGATCGAGCGCGCGGGCCTGGGCCGGGGCTGGACCGACGGCGAGCACGGCATCGGCGCGACCTACCTGTTCGCCGACCCGGACGGTCACGAGTACGGGATCTACTGGGACAGCGAGTGGTACCAGGCCCCGGCGGGGCGCAAGCCCGCGCTGAAGAACCAGGCCGAGCCGTTCCCCGGCCGGGGCGCCAGCGTGCGCCGCATCGACCACGTGAACTACCTGGCCCGCGACATCCCGGAGATCGGCTGCTTCATGCCGGCCGTGCTCGGCGCGCGGCTGACCGAGCAGATCGTCGCCGACGACGGGTCCCCGACGGCGGTCTGGTACCACGTCAGCGACAAGACCTACGACCTGGTGTACACGGCGGACTGGACCGGCTCGTCGGGGCGGCTGCACCACGTGGCGTTCGCGACCGACCAGCGCGAGGACATCCTGCGCGCGGCCGACGTGTTCCTGGAGAACGGGATCCACATCGAGACCGGGCCGCACAAGCACGCGATCCAGCAGACCTTCTTCCTGTACGTCTGGGAGCCGGGCGGCAACCGCATCGAGCTGTGCAACGCCGGGGCCCGGCTGGTGCTGGCGCCGGACTGGGTGCCGGTCACCTGGACGGCGGCGGAGCGGGCCAAGGGCCAGGCCTGGGGCCTGAAGACGATCGACACGTTCCACACCCACGGCACCCCGCCCGTGGACGTGGCGCCGTGATCACGGTTGCGGTTCTCGGACTGGGCGAGGCGGGCTCGGAGATCAGCCGGGATCTGGCGGGTGCCGGCGTGCTGGTCCGGGCGTACGACCCCGTGGCCCCGGCGCCGGCCGGCGTGCTCGTGGCCCGCTCCGAGGCCGAGGCGTGCACGGGGGCCGGGCTGGTGCTCAGCCTGACCACGGCGCACGAGTCGGAGGCCGCGCTGCGCGCGGCGCTGCCGGGCGTCGGGCCGGGGGCGCTGTACGCCGACCTGAACACGGCCGCGCCCGGCCTCAAGCAGCGGCTGGCCGCAGATCGCGGCGCGGGCCGGGGTGGCCTTCGCCGACGTGGCCGTGATGTCGTCGGTGCCGGGCCGCGGCCTGCGCGTGCCGCTGCTGGTCAGCGGCGCGGCCGCGGCCGAGGTGACGGGGGCCATCAACGCCGCCGGCGGCAACGCCGAGCTGCTCGGCGGGCCGGCCGGGGCCGCGGCGACCAGGAAGCTGGTGCGCAGCGTCTTCTACAAGGGGCTGGCGGCGGCCGTGGTCGAGGCACTGCGGGCGGGCCGGGCCGCGGGCTGCGAGGACTGGCTGCGCGGCAACATCGCGGCGGAGCTGACCGAGGCCGGGCCGGGCACGCTGGAGCGCATGGAGGAGGGCTCGGTCACGCACGCGGTGCGCCGGGCCGACGAGATGAGCGCGGCCGCGCAGCTGCTGGACGAGCTGGGCATCCCGGCCCGGGTGACCGAGGCCAGCCTGGCCTGGCTGACCCAGCTCGCGCAGGAGAACGCCACCGCGCACTGAGCCGGGCGGGCGGCGGGTCAGGCGGGCTACCGCGCCGGTTAGTGATTCCGGTGTTTCTTCTTGTGCTTGTGGTGGTGCTCCTGCTTGTGGTGGTGCTTGCGATAGATGGGGTGCTTGTGCAGCCGCAGCACGGCGGGCGGCACGGTGGTGCAGCCCACGCACGGCGGCTTGCCGGTGAAGTAGGCCGGGATGCGCGGCGAGTCGGTGAGCGGGTTGGTGGGCAGGAACACCGGCGGCCGCGGCCGCTGGCTGAAGTTGAAGTCCCGGACCAGGTTGCCGAGGATCCGCTCGTCCTCGCGCACATCGGGCCGCGGGTCGGGGCGGCCGTCGGTCTTGGGATCCAGGCGGGCCCCGCCCAGGAAGTCGTCCTCGATGAACTTGAGGTAGGCGTCGCTGCTGTACACCTGGTGGTCGATGAAGCCGCGCCGGGCGTAGGGCGAGATGACCAGGCCAGGGACGCGCAGGCCGTAGCCGTTCTCGTCGACCCGCGGCGGCACCACGTTGTCGTAGAAGCCGCCCCAGTCGTCCCAGGACACGAAGATCGCGGTGGACTTCCAGTCCGGGCTCTTCATGGCGGCGTTGACGATCGCGGTCACGTAGGCCTGGCCCTGGTGCACGCTGGCCGGGGGGTGATCGCTGTCGTTCTGCGAGGGGACGATCCAGGTCACCTTGGGCAGGTGCCCGGACTTGGCCGCCTGGAAGTAGTCGGACAGCTCCTGGATGTCGCCCTGCTGATGGTCGTGCTGCACGTCGCCGAACAGCGGCAGCGGGTTCCAGATGCCGGGGGTGGCGGCCGCCTGCCGGACGGGCTTGCAGGTCTCGGCGGAGTCGTCGTCGCAGTCGGGCTGGTAGCCGGCCTGCACGTAGTACCGCCAGCTCACGTGGTGGGTGTACATGAGCCAGGTGAGGTCGGTCCAGGCCAGGTTGATGTCGGTCCGGCCGTCGAGGACCTCGTCCCGGACGGCGGTGTCGAACTGCCGGACGCTGTAGGGGCCCATGATGTTGTTGGCGCAGCTCATGGGTGACCGGGTGCGGCACTTGGCCGACCAGGCCGACACCATGTACAGGTGATCGGGCAGGGACCACGACTTGACCGGCTCGAACATGTGGTCGTCGAGCACGAAGTCGCTGGCGTAGGCCCAGTAGTTCGGGATCTCGGCCGCGGTGTGATAGCCCATCACGTCGGGGAAGCTGCCGTGCCTGCAGGTCGGGTCGTCGGGGTTCTTGCAGGTCCTGCTGGCCGCGTCGCGCTGCAGGATGAACCCGTCCATCTGGCCGTGATCCACGTCCGCGATGGCGTTCTTCTCGCCGTGCGGGCCGCCGCCATTGACGTCCTTGATGTCGTGGTACGGGCGCACGCACCCGCGCCGGGCGGGCACGCACACCAGCGGCAGGCCCCTGGCCATCGGGATGCCGTCGGCCCCGGGGTAGGTGCCGAAGTAGGAGTCGAACGACCGGTTCTCCTGCATCACGATGATCACGTGCTTGATCTTGTGGATGCCGGGCGGGACCACGTAGCTGCCCGTCGCGCCGCCGGCCACCAGCTTTCCGGGCCCGGGCCCGGCCGAGCACGCGGCCAGCAGGCCGGCCAGGACCACGAGGGTCAGCAGCAGAGACGATCTCGTGGAGCGTGGCGGCATGCGGGAAATGATGGCCTACGCGGTTAGCCGCGCCGTCGGCGGGAGGGGTCGGCCAGGGCCGGGGTGTCGTAGCCGCGGTCGCCGGGGTTCAGGTTGACGCCGGGCGGCACGATCTCGTCGATCCGGTCCAGGATCGCGCTGTCCAGCACGACGTCGGCCGCGCCGAGCTGGCTGTCGAGCTGCTCCATGGTGCGCGGCCCGATGATCGGGGCGGTCACCGCCGGGTGGCTGAGCGTGAAGGCCAGCGCCAGGTGGATCAGCGATCAGCCCGGCCTCGTCGGCCAGCTTGGCGAGCTGGTCGGCGGCCTCCAGCTTGGCCTGGTTGCCGGGCAGCTTGAGGTCGAAGCGCTGCGGCAGGCGCTCCGCGCGGCGGCTCACCGGGATCTCGGCGCCCTTGCGGTACCGGCCGGTCAGCCAGCCGCCGGCCAGCGGGCTCCACGGGATGACGCCCATGCCGTACTGCTGGCAGGCCGGCAGCACCTCGGCCTCGACGCCGCGCACCAGGATGGAGTACGGCGGCTGCTCGCAGACGAACCGCTCCCGGCCGCGCCGCTCGGCGGTCCACTGGGCCTGCACGATCTGCGCGGCGGGGAACGTGGAGCTGCCCGCGTAGAGGATCTTCCCGGCCCGGATCAGGTCGCTGAGCGCGCCCAGGGTCTCGTCGATGTCCGTCTCGGGCTCGGGCCGGTGGATCTGGTACAGGTCGATGTAGTCGGTGCCCAGGCGGCGCAGGCTGTTCTCGCACTCGCGGATGATCCAGCGCCGGGAGTTGCCCTGCTGGTTGGGGTCGGCGCCCATGGTCCCGTGCGCCTTGGTGGCCAGCACGATGTGCTCGCGCCGGCCGGCCAGCGCCTTCCCGACGATCTCCTCGGACTCGCCGGCGGAGTACACGTCGGCGGTGTCGATGAAGTTGATCCCGGCGTCCAGGGCCCGGTGGATGATCCGGACGGACTCGTCGTGATCGGGATTGCCCCAGGCCCCGAACATCATGGCGCCCAGGCACAGCGGGCTGACCTTGACTCCGGTGCTTCCAAGTGCGCGCGTCTGCATACGGGCCACCCTATAAGGGCGATGGGTTAACCATCGAGCCGCGACCAGCGGCCGGAACTGCCGCCCGAGGGGTCGGGCGAAACGGCTACCCTTGGTTGTCATGAACACCGACTCTGGCCGTGCGGAACCGGCCACCACCGCCGTGCCGGGCAAGCCGACGCTTGACGGCATCGAGGACAAGTGGACGCAGCGGTGGGCTAAGGAGCGTGTAGTACAAGTTTGACCGCTCTGCCCCCAGCAGCGCTGCGACCCGCGGTGACGTCTACGCCATCGACACTCCCCCGCTGACGGCCAGCGGATCGCTGCACATCGGGCACGTCTTCTCCTACACCCAGACCGACACGATCGCGCGCTACCACCGGATGCGCGGGCAGCAGGTCTTCTACCCGGTCGGCTGGGACGACAACGGGCTGCCCACCGAGCGCCGGACGCAGAACTACTACGGGGTCCGCCCCGACCCCTCGCTCCCCTACCAGCCCGACCTCAAGGTGGCGCCGACCGGCGGCAAGCCAGTGCGGCCGGCCGACCAGGTGCCGATATCCCGGCGCAACTTCGTGCAGCTGTGCCGGGAGCTGACCGCCGTCGATGAGGCCGCCTACGCCAGCGCGTGGCAGCGGCTGGGCCTGTCGGTGGACTGGGACATGAGCTACCGCACCATCGACGACCGCGCCCAGGCCATCTCCCAGCGGGTGTTCCTGCGCGACCTGGCCCGGGCCGATGCCTACCAGGCCGAGGGCCCGTCGCTGTGGGACGTGACCTTCGGGACGGCCGTGGCCCAGGCCGAGATCGAGGACCGGGTCATCGACGGGGCCTACGCCCGGCTGGCGTTCGGGCTGGCCGGGCCGCGGGCCGGGCGAGGTGGCCGGGCGGCGCCCGGGCGAGGTGGTCGTGGCCACGACCCGGCCCGAGCTGCTCCCGGCCTGCGTGGCGCTGGTCGCCCACCCGGACGACGAGCGCTACGCCGCGCTGTTCGGCACCAAGGCCACGACTCCCCTGTTCGGGGTGCCCGTGCCGATCCTGGCCCACCGGCTGGCCGACCCGGAGAAGGGCACCGGGATCGCCATGGTGTGCACGTTCGGGGACACCACCGACGTGACCTGGTGGCGGGACCTGCAGCTGGACACGCGGGCGGTGGTCGGACGCGACGGGCGGCTGCTGCCCTCAGCCCCTTCGGCAATAACAAATGGGGACGGCCTGGCCGCCTACGCCGAGCTGGCCGGGCTCCGGGCCCGCGCCGCGCGGCGGCGGATCGTGGAGTTGCTGGCCGAGGCAGGCGCGCTGCGCGGCGAGCTGGAGCCGGTCCGGCACGCGGTGAAGTTCTACGAGAAGGGCGCCGAGCCGCTCGAGATCGTGACCACCCGCCAGTGGTACATCAAGAACGGCGCCCGCGACCCCGGCCTGCGGGCCCGCCTGCTGGAGCGCGGCCGGGAGCTGGACTGGCATCCGGCGCACATGAAGTCCCGGTACGAGAACTGGGTCGACGGCCTGTCCGGCGACTGGCTGATCAGCCGCCAGCGGTTCTCCGGCGTGCCGATCCCGGTGTGGTACCCCGTGGACGACGAAGGCCGGCCCGACCGCAGCCGCCCGATCGCGCCCGCCGACGCCGACCTGCCGGTGGACCCGGCCGCCGACGTGCCCGCCGGCTACCGGGCCGACCAGCGAAACGCGCCGGGCGGCTTCGCCGCCGACCCGGACATCATGGACACCTGGGCCACGTCCTCGCTGACCCCGCAGATCGCGGCCGGCTGGAGCACGCCGGACGACATCATGGCCCGGGTGTTCCCCATGGACCTGCGGCCGCAGGCCCACGAGATCATCCGGACCTGGCTGTTCTACTCCGTGCTGCGGGCCGAGCAGGAAGAGGGCGTGCTGCCCTGGCGGCACGCGGCCATCTCCGGCTGGATCGTGGACCCGGACCGCAAGAAGATGTCCAAGTCGGCGGGCAACGTGCTGACCCCGACTGACATGTTCGACAATTACGGAACGGACGCGGTCCGGTACTGGGCGGCCAGTGCGCGGCTGGGCGTGGACACGGCGTTCGACCCGGCACAGCTCAAGATCGGCCGTCGGCTGGCCGTGAAGATCCTCAACGCGAGCCGGTTCGTGCTGGGCATCGGCGAGAGCGGCGATCCGGGCGGCGGTCCGGGCGGCAGTCCGGGCGGCAGTCCGGGCGGCGGTCCGGGCGGCGGCCTGGACGGGCCGGTCACCGAGCCGATTGACCGGGCGCTGCTGCGGCGGCTGGCGGCGGTCACGGCCCAGTGCACGGACGCCTTCGAGGCCTACGACCACGCGCTGGCGCTGGAGCACGCCGAGCGGTTCTTCTGGTTCTTCTGCGATGACTACCTGGAGCTGGTCAAGCCCCGTGCCTACGGCGAGCGGGGGCCGCGGCCGGCGGCCTCGGCGGTGGCGACGCTGCGCCAGGCGCTGTCAGTGGTGCTGCGGCTGCTGGCCCCGTTCGTGCCGTTCGTGACCGAGGAAGTGTGGTCCTGGTGGCAAACGGGCTCGGTGCACCTAGCGGGGTGGCCGGAGCCCGCCGGACTGCTGGCGCTGGCCGACGCCGAGGCGGGTGCGGTCGACGGCGCGGGTGCGGTCGACGGCGCGGGTGCGGTCGGCGGCGCGATCAGCCCGGACGGGACGGCGGTGCTGGACGCGTCGACTGCGCCCGAAGGCGCGACGGTGCCGGGCAGCGCCGCAGTGCCGGGCAGCACGGCAGTGCCAGGCAGCACGGCAGCGCCTGGTAGCACGGCAGCGCCTGGTAGCACGGCAGCGCCACCCGGCACCGCGGTGCCGGGTGGCACCGCGGTGCTGGACGCGGCGGCGGCGGCCATCGGGGCGGTGCGCCGAGCCAAGTCGCAGGCACAGCTGCCCATGAAGGCGCCCGTCTCCCAGCTGATCCTGACCGCGCCGCAAGAGCAGCTCGACGCCCTGGCCGCCGCCGCCCCCGACGTCTCGGCCGCCGGCCGCGTGGCCGAGATCAAGCTGCATGCCCTTCCCGGCATCGACCCCGTCCACGAGGTCCTGCTCTAACCGCCGCCAACGCCGAAACCGCCCATGGATGTCCCGTTGGTAACACCCGGGTGTACCAACGGGACATCCACACCGCTTTTCGCGGTTGATCATGACCGATTCAGTTTCGGCCTTTCCATAAGCCCGAATCCGGCCTGGCGGGAAAGACTCCGCTCATGATCAGTGACCGATTTGCCGCGGAATTCCGCGGCAAATCGGTCCTGATCATGGTCGCAGTCATTCCGGCGATTCCGTAAAGCGGTTTTGGGGACGGAATGTCGGTGTGCTGTGGTGTCGTGGGTGCGGGCCCAGCCACTGACTGGGTGCAAACACCACGGGAGGCCGGATGCCAGGGATCGCACACGAGGCGCCAATCGAATTACTGCGCCGCAATCCACTGCTGGCCGGGGCCCTGCTGCACGGCAGCGGGGTGCCGGTTCCGGCGGGCGGGACCGCCGTGATGGCGGCCGGCGACCTGAGCTCGGCGCTGCCGGCCGAGTTGCGCGCTGACGCGGTCATCCTGCTCGGCGCCCCGGACGCCATTCATGGCAGCGGTGCGGGCGCGACGCGTAAGGGCCGGCCGAGCGATCACAGATCCCGGCTGGCAGTCGTGGTCGAATCGCAGACGTCGCCCGACGCGGGCAAGCGCCGGGTGTGGCCGGCCTACCTGGCGCTGGCCCGGGCTCAGCATGACTGCCCGGCCGTGCTGGTAGTCGTCTGCCCCAGCCCGGCCACCGGCCGGTGGGCCCGCCAGCCGATCCGCACCGGGCACCCCGGCTTCGACCTCGCCCCGCTCGTCATCGACGCTGACACGACGCCCGGGGCGGATGCTCCCGGCCTGGCCGACGTCGCGCCGGAGCTGGCCGTTCTGGGCGCCCTGACGGGTGCCGTGGACCTGGAGGAAGAGGCCGGACAGCTGCTGGTTCTGGGGGCCATCGCCGACGCCAGCCTCGATGAGGACCGGCTGGAAACCTATACTCATCTCATCCGCGCCGCCACGCCAGAAGCGGCCCGGCCTGCTCTGGAGGCCCTGATGACCACCACCTTCAAGGACGAGTTCATCGACCGCATCAAGGCCGAGGGGAAGGCCGAGGGGAAGGCCGAGAGCACTGCGGCGATGCTGCTGCGGCTGCTGGCCGTAAAAGGTCTGAAAGTTCCCGCCCCAGTGCGCGACCGTGTGCTGTCCTGCACCGACCTCGGCCAGCTAGAGGCATGGGCCGACAAGGCCATGACCGCTAGCACTCTCAGGGATGTCTTTCCCGACTAATTCTGACGCAGAACGCAACCCCGCTAGAGGCGCTAACGAGCCTCACGATCAGGGGCGACCTGCTCGAACACCTCAAAGCCAAAGAAGCGGCCGAAGGACAGGCCGAAAGAATCGCCGAAATATGGGCCGAGGGAATCGCCAAAGAAGCGGCTGAGTTCCTACTGTGGGTGCTGGCCAGGCGAGGACCTGACGGTTCCTGCCCAGCTCCGCGAGCGGGTGCTGTCTTGCGTTGACCTCGAGCAGCTAGGGTCTGGCTCGAGAAGTCCGCCATCGCCAACTCGGTCGAGGACGTCTTTCCTGGCTAAAGCCTAACCCGCCGCACCACGGCTTACTGCGGGCGTGAACAACAGGCCCGCGGCCGAGATAAAGTGTCGTACCCTCTGACTAGGCTGCAGCCATGCTGATGTCACAGGTACCAGCCACCGACCGGCCCCGCGAACGGCTGGCCGAGAATGGCACAGACGCCCTGGGCGACCGCGAGCTCTTAGCACTGCTGATCAGCACGGGCGTTCGCGGTAAGGGCGCCCATGAGGTCGCCGAGGGGCTACTGGACAGATTCGGGTCTCTCACGGCTATTGGCCGCGCGACCGTAGCCGAGCTGTCTGCCGTCGCAGGCATCGGCGCTGCGAAGGCATCCAGCCTCGTCGCCAGCTTCGAGCTGGCCCGGCGTGCTGAGCGGACAGAACGGCCGCGGCGCCTTCGCGCAACGACTGATATCGCCGCCGTGGCCAAATCACTACTGAGCCACCACAACAGGGAGCGGCTGGTCGTCATCTCATGTGACGCTGCCCTGCGGGTACTGGGGACTGACCGGCTCTCGGATGGCGCGGCCGATCAGACCTTGTTCCCTCTGCGCGAGATCATCGTGGCGGTGCTACGGCGGGATGGGCGCAGCTTCGCACTAGCCCACAACCACCCATCGGGTGACACGACACCTACGCCTGAGGACATCTCGGCGACCCAGGCGGCCGTCGACGCGGCGGCCCTGACCGGCCTCGGCTTTCTCGATCATGTGATCGTGACCGAGAAGGCATGGGAGGCGGTGCCGGTCTCGCGCTGATCGCAGCGGGGAGACCATCAGGGCTCCGGGTAGATCATCAGCAGGACGGCCCGGTTGTCGGGCCCGGCGCCGCGGTAGACGTGCGGTCGCGCGGCGCCGAACCGGATGGAGTCACGCTCGGCCAGTTCGGCCGGGTCGTCGGCAGGGCCGGTGATCACGCGGCCGCGGGTGATCACCATGCACTCCTCGACGCCGGGCAGGTGGGCCTGCGAGTGCTGGACGGCCGGAGCGATGCCGATGTCGTAGACCTCTACGGTGCCGCGCAGCCGGATCCGGTGCAGCAGGCGGGCGCTGACGGCATCGCCGGACGCCTGCGGCCGGTCGTCGCCGGACCGGGTGATCTCGACGGCGGGGCCGGAGGCCTCGAGCAGTTCGCCGAGCGGTACGTGCAGGACGGTGGCCAGTGCCCACAGGGTGCTCATGGTCGGGTTGCCCTGGCCTTGCTCGATGCCGTGCAGGGTGGTCTTGCTGACGCCGCCGGCGGCGGCCAGGTCGGCCAGGGAGATCCCGGCGGCCGCGCGCAGCCGCCGGACGTTATGGCCGATGACCCGCGCCCAGTCCCCCGTCGCTCCTTCGGGCTCCGCGTGCTCACGTGACCCGTCGTTATCCTGTGGCCCGTTCATGCGTATCAGTTTAGTGTTATATACGTACCAGCAAGACGGGATACGGGAGGAATCATGACGGTGAGCAGGCTGCGGGACATCCCGGGCATCGGGGTGGACGCCGTGGGCGACGCGGCGGACGCGGCGGGTGACCTGGAGCTGCTGCGGCTGGAGAACCTGGACACCGACATCCGGCCGCCGGACGTGGCACTGGCGGCGACCAGGGCAGCGGTCGACGATGACGCGGCCAATAGCTACCTGCCGTTCCAGGGGCATCGGTCGCTTCGGGAGGCGGCGGCGGCGCACGTGGGACGGATCGCGGGGCGGGTCTACGACCCGGCCACGGAGTGCGTCAGCGTGGCGGGCGGGCTGAACGGCATCCTCAACACGCTGCTGGCCACGGTGGAGCCGGGCCAGGAAGTGGTGCTCTGCGACCCGATCTACGCGGGCCTGGTCAACCGGGTGCGGCTGGCGGGCGGCGTCCCGCGCTTCGTCCCGGCCGAGGCCACGACGGGCCGCGCGGGGCACTGGACGGTTGATCCTGGCCGTCTCGCCGCCGCGGTCGGGCCGGCCACGGCGGCCGTGCTCATGATGGGGCCCGCGATGCCGACGGGGCTGGTGCTGGGCGATGAACACTGGGCGGCCCTGGCACAGGCCTGTGACCGGCATGACGCCTGGATGATCTACGACGCCGCGATGGAGCGGATCCGATTCGACGGGCGGCGGCCGAGCCACCCGGCTGCCGCCGACCCTCGGCTGGCCGACCGCACGATCACGGTCGGGTCGGCCTCCAAGGAGCTGCGCATGATCGGCTGGCGGGTGGGCTGGGTGACGGGTCCGGCAGCGATCCTGCACGACATCGGGCTGGTGGGGCTGACCAACGTCGTGTGCCAGGTCGGGCTGGCCCAGCAGGCGGTGGCCGCGGCGCTGGACGCGCCGGACGCGGAGGCGGACATGGCGGCGGCTACGGCGCAATGGCAGCGGCGCTGCGAGGTGGTGCTGGAGCAGCTGGCGGACTACCCGGTCATCGCGCCGGACGGGGGCTGGTCGCTGCTGATCGATACCCGGCCGCTGGGCATGAGCCCGGCGGAGCTGTCGGGGCGGCTGTTCGAGCGGGGCCGGGTGGCGGCGACGGCGATGGACGGCTGGGGTCCGAGCGGCCCGCACTACCTGCGGCTGGTGTTCGCCAACGAGCCGCCGGAGCGCCTGGCCAGCCTGGGCGAGCGCTTCCGCGCGGCGCTCGGCTGAGAGTCGCCGGGCGGTCCGGCGGGCCGGTCGGGCACCGAGTCGCCCGGCGGTCCGGGCGGCCGCCCGGGCACCGAGTCGCCGGGGGGTCCAGCGGGCAGGTCGGGCAGCGAGTCGCCCGGCGGTCCGGGTGGCCGCCCGGACACCGAGTCGCCCGGCCGCTCGGGCACCGAGTCGCCGGGCGGTCCGGCGGGCAGATCGCGCACCGAGTCGCCCGGCGGTCCGGCGGGCAGATCGCGCACGGACCTAACGGCCAGCGGGGCCAGGCTGGCCGCGGCGTAGGCGACGCCGCAGGCCAGCGCCACCGGGGCAGCGCCGAAGTGGGCTGCGGCGGGGCCGGTGAGCAGCAGCCCGACGGGGATGGCGGCGTAGGACAGCAGGTCATCGAAGGAGGCGATGCGCGACAGCAGTTCCCTCGGGACGTTCTGCTGGAGCGCGGTGTCCCAGGTGATCCCGGAGATGGTGAAGCTCAGCGCGCCGACGAAGGCGCAGGCCATCAGCCACGGCAGGGCGAGCCGCAGGCCGAGCGCGAGCAGCGGGAGTCCGCTCAGCCCGCCGAGGAGCCGGCTGGTGCGCAGCGGGCGGCGCAGCACGAGCCGGTACATGAGCACGCTCATCAGCAGCAGGCCGACGGCCCTGGTGCTCAGCACGAGGCCCCAGGCGGCCTCGCCGCTGCGCTGCCGGGTCAGGTCGGGGCCGAGTATCTGCCACGGGCCGACGTTGATCAGGTTGATGGCGCAGAACGACAGCGCCATGGCGGAGACCCAGCGGATGGAGCGGAAGGCGCGCCAGCCTTCGCGGATGTCGGCCGTCAGCCGAGGCCGCCGCGCCGCGACCGGGGCCGCGGCGGCGGGCAGCACGGGCAGCCGGACGAAGAACGCGGCGGCGGCGATGAAGCTGACCGCGTCCAGGGCGACGGCCCAGCCGCCGCCGACGCCGACGACGAGCAGGCCGGCCGCGGTGGGCCCGAGGATCTTGGCCCCGTTCTGGGTCGAGGCGAGCAGCGAGTTGGCCCGCTGCATGTCGCCGGGCTGGACGAGGTCGGGCACGATGCCGCGCAGGGCCGGGGACGCGAACGCCTCCAGGGCGCCGTTGCCGACCTCCAGCGCGGCGATCACGGGCAGGCTGTAATGGCCGGTCAGCAGCACGGCGGCGACGCCGCCCTGGGTCAGGCCAGCGCCGAGGTTGGCGGCGACGAGCAGCTTGCGGCGGGAGAACCGGTCCCCGGCGGCGCCGCCGACCAGCAGCAGCGCGAGCTGCGGGGTGATCTGGCAGGCCAGGATGACGCCGAGGTCGCCGGGCCGGCCGGAGGCGTTGAGCACGGCGAAGGCCAGCGCGACAGGGGTCATGGCACTGCCGAGCAGCGAGACGAGGCGGCCGAGGAAGAACCCGCGGAAGGGCGGGGAAAGCAGCGAGAGCGGGGATCGCACGGTCAGTAGCCTGGCCAGCCGCGCGGCCGGCTCATATCCTTGCGCCAGATGGCGTAAGGACGATCCCCAGGAGCCTGCTGACATGACCTGGCCCTCATGACCCTGCTGACATGACCCTGCTGACATGACCCTGCTCCGGCTCACCCCCACCGCGCTCTCGCGCTGCCGTTTCGCGGTGTCGCCGCTGGCCGAGACGCTCAGCGCGCTGATCGCGCTGGAGCGCCTGCCCTATCCCTGGCTGGCCGCCTGGCACGCCAGCAATCAGAGCGGCTACCGGCGCTGGCGAGACCAGAACGAGGTCGCCCGCGGCCTGCTGCCCCTGGTCGCGGCGACCAAGTGGCTGCCCGACTACGTGGCCCTGCCGCCGGGCGACGGGGTGCACACCCGCCTGGCCGACGAGCTAGTCGCGGTCGCGGCGTTCACGGACGCGCAGGTACGGGCCGCGACCGAGCCCGCGGTCGCGGCCAGCTGGCAGGCAACGGGCACAGGCGACGCTGGCGACGCTGGCGACGCTGGGTGGCTGGCCGGCCGAGGCCTCGGGCCGCGGATCGCGGCGGTCTTCGAGGAGGGCTGGCGGCTATTCGTGGCCCCGGACTGGCCGCGGCGGCGGGCCATCCTGGAGCGGGACATCATGTACCGGGCCGGGCTGCTGGCCGCCTACGGCTGGCAGCACGCCATCAAGGACATGACCCGCCGGTCGGCCTGGGTCGGCCGGGACGCGATCCGGTTCAGCCACCAGGACCACCCGGACCGGCTGATCGGCGACGACGGGCTGATCTTCGTCCCGCACACCCCGGGCCGGGGCACCTGGACCTGCGAGCAGCCGCCGCACTATGCCCTGGTCTACCCGGCGCGCGGCGCCGCGGTGCCGCCCGACGGCGGCGCGGCCGACGCGCTGGCCGGGCTGCTCGGGCCTGGCCGGGCCCGCATCCTGCGCGAGCTGGGCCGCCCGGCGACGAGCACCCAGCTCGCGCACGCCCTGGAGATCTCGCTGGGCACGGTCAGCGCTCACCTGGCCGTGCTCCGCGACACCGGCGTCATCGCGGGCGCCCGGACCGGGCGCAACGTGGTCTACCGCCGCACCCAGCGGGGCGAGGAACTGCTGGCCGCGCTCGGCGAGCCGGGCTAGTCCAGGAACCAGCTCGTCGCGCGGCGCGTTCTCCTGGGTGTGGCAGTGAACCAGGCATGAGCACCCTCCGGGACCGGGTCAGGCGGTTCCTCCAGAAGCCGGGAACGGCCGACCTGTCCGGATACCAGCGGCTGCTGCCCGCCATCGCGGCGGCCGAGGCCGAGCTCGAAGACCTCCAGGACGAGGCGCTGCCCGCCGCGGCCGCCAAGGCCGCCGACGAGGCCGATCAGGCCCGGTTCTGCGCGGTCGGCCGGGAGGCGGCCCGCCGGGCGCTGGGCGAGCGGCCCTACGACGCGCAGCTGCTCGGCGCGCTGGTCATGATGTCGGGCTCGGTCGCCGAGATGGCCACGGGCGAGGGGAAGACCCTGGCCGGCGCGCTGACGGCGGCCTGGTACGCCACGCGCGGCGGGCAGGTCCACGTCATGGCGGTCAATGACTACCTGGCCCGCCGGGACGCGGAATGGATGAGCCCGGTGTACCGGGCGCTCGGCATCTCGGTCGGCCACCTGGGCCAGGCGTCCAGCCCGGCCGAGCGCCGGGCGGCGTACGCGGCTCAGGTCACCTACGCGCCGGTCAGCGAGATCGGGTTCGACGTGCTCCGCGACCGGCTGCGCACCGACCCGGCCGACCAGGTCATGACCGCACCCGACGTGGTCCTGATCGACGAGGCCGACTCGGTGCTCATCGACGAGGCGCTGGTGCCGCTGGTGCTGGCGGGCGCGGGCGAGGCGGCCAGCACGGACCTGCGGATCGCCGGGATCGTCCGGGACTTCCGGCCCGGCCGGCACTACGAGGCCGACGACGAGGCCCGCAACGTCCAGCTGACCGACGCGGGCGCCCGGGCGGCGGAGGTCGCGCTCGGCGGGATCGACCTGTACGCCGACGCCGACCTCAACTTCCTGACCCGGCTCAACCTGGCCCTGCACGCCCAGGTGCTGCTGCGGCGCGACGTCGATTACATCGTCCGCGACGGCCGGATTCAGCTGATCAGCACCTCGCGCGGCCGGGTCGCCCGGCTGCAGCGCTGGCCCGACGGCCTGCACGCGGCGGTCGAGGCCAAGGAGGGCCTGGCCGCGAGCGAGACCGGGGAGATACTCGACAGCATCACGGTGGAGTCCCTGGTGCGGCGCTACCCGAAGGTGTGCGGGATGACCGCGACGGCCGTGACCATCGGCGAGCAGCTGCGCGAGTTCTACGGGCTGGAGGTCGCGGTGATCCCGTCCAACCGGCCCTCGGTCCGCGAGGACGAGCCCGATCGGCTGTACGCGACCCAGGCCGGCAAGGAGCACGCGGTCATCGCCGAGATCGCCGCGGCGCACGCCGCCGGGCGGCCGGTCCTGATCGGCACCCTCGACATCGCCGAGTCGGAGCGGGTGGCCACCCAGCTGGCCGCCGCCGACCTGCCCTGCGTCGTGCTGAACGCCAAGAACGACGCCGAGGAAGCGGCGATCATCAGCGAGGCCGGGGCCCGCGGGGCGATCACCGTGTCGACGCAGATGGCCGGGCGCGGGACCGACATCCGGCTGGGCGGCCGCGAGGGCGACACGGGGCAGGTGGCCGGCCTGGGCGGGCTGCACGTCGTCGGCACCGGCCGGCACTGGACCGCGCGGATCGACCGCCAGCTGCGCGGCCGGGCCGCTGCAGGGCGATCCGGGCCGCTCGGTCTTCTTCGTCAGCATGGAGGACGACCTGGTCGTCAGCTATCCGCTGCACGAGCCGCCCGGCGACCCCGATCCCGACGGACGCCTGGACGACGCCAGGTCCCGCCGCGCCGTCCGGCACGCCCAGCGCGCCGCGGAGGGCGCGAACCTGGAGATACACCGCAACACGTTCCGGTACAGCAAGCTGATCGAGGAGCAGCGGCGCGTCGTGCTGGAGCGGCGGGAGCGGGTGCTGCACGGCGACGCCGCGCTCACCGACCTGGCCCGCCGCTGCCCGGACCGCTACCAGGAGCTGGCGGCCGACGTCGGGCCCGGCGTGCTCGGGGAGAGCGCCCGCCAGATTGCCCTCTACCACCTGGACCGCGGCTGGGCCGACCACCTGGCCGTGCTGGCCGAGATCCGCGAGGGCATCCACCTGCGCTCGCTCGGCCACGGTCCCAACCCGTTCGTCATGGCGCTGGATCCGCTGTCGGAGTTCCACGCCGAGGCGGTCAGGCGGTTCGGCCGCCTGCTGGAGGAGATCGGCGAGCGCTGCGCGGCGACCTTCTCCGAGGCCGCCATCACCAGCGCGGGCCTGGACCTGGATGCCGCGGACCTGAAGCGGCCGACCGCGACCTGGACCTACGTCGTCCAGGACAATCCCTTCGGCAGCGATGCCGACCAGGTCGGGCGCCGGCTCCGGCGTCTGCTCCACGGTGCTTCCGGGTAGTCTCCGGAGCATGGACAAGGCGCAACGGGTGGAGATGTCTGAGACGGAATGGCAGGAGCGGCTGTCTCCCGAGGAGTACCAGGTGCTGCGGCAGGCGGGCACGGAGGCTCCGTTCACCGGGGAGTACACCGACACCAAGACCACCGGCGTGTACCGGTGCCGGGCCTGCGGCGCCGAGCTGTTCCGGTCGGACGCGAAATTCGACTCGCACTGCGGCTGGCCGAGCTTCTACCAGCCGACCGAGGATGACGCGGTGGTGCTGCTGGAGGACCGCTCGCTGGGCCGGACCCGCACCGAGGTCCGGTGCGCGGCGTGTGACTCGCACCTGGGGCACGTGTTCGAGGGTGAGGGCTACGACGTCCCCACCGACCAGCGCTGGTGCATCAACTCGGTCTCGCTGACCCTGGAGCCCGAGGAGTGAGCCCGGAAGTGAGCCAGGCCGTTCTGAGCTAGGGCCTCAGCCCGCCGCGGCGCCGGCCAGCACGGCGATCACGCCCAGCACGCCGGCGCCGATCAGGGCGGCCACCACCCCGCGGCGCAGCGCCACCAGCCAGACCAGGGCCAGCGCGAGCACGCCGAGCTGCCACAGGTGAGCCAGGCCCAGGCCGAGCGGGATCGTGGCCCCGGCGATGGCGCCGATGGCGGCGGGCCCGGCGCCGGTCAGGAAGGCCTGCGCGCTGGCGTTGGCGCGCAGCCGGTCAAAGTGCGACCCGCCCGCCAGCACCAGCGCGAACGACGGGGTGAAGGCGACCAGCGAGGCCAGCAGCCCGCCGCCCACCCCGGCGGCCGCGTAGCCGACCACGGCCACGGTCTGCACCACCGGGCCCGGCGTGACCTGCCCGAGCGCGACCGCGCTGAGGAACTGGGCGCTGGTCATCCAGTGGTAGGTGTGCACCGCGTCGTGCTGCATCAGCGGGATGATCACGAACCCGCCGCCGAACGACAGCGCGCCGACCTTGAACGCCACCCAGGCCACGCCTGCCAGCCCGCCGGCCGCGGTGGCCTTGGCCGCCAGCCCCGGCAGCGCGGGCAGCAGCGCGCTCTGGCCGACCGCCAGCCTGGGCCGGGCGGTCAGCAGCAGCTCGATCAGGCCGCAGCCGAGCAGCACGACGACCAGGAACGGGCCGATCAGCGCCGCCGACACGCCGCCCGCCAGCAGGTAGCAGGCCCACCGGACCCGGCGCGGGCGGGCCGGGCCCACCCGCTTCAGGCTGGCCGGGACCAGCCCGATGGCGGCGGCCAGCGCCACCGCGGGCACCGCGGCCCCGGCGCCGGCCGCGGCGCCCCGGACCCACAGCGGCGGGCGGGCGGCCAGGAACAGCGCCGACAGGGCCAGGATGATGATCAGGCCGGGCACGATGAAGCAGGCCCCGCCGACCAGCGCGCCGGCCGGGCCGCGCAGCCGCCAGGCGCAGAAGATGGCCAGCTGGGTCGAGGCCGGGCCGGGCAGCAGGCTGGTCGCCGCGACGCCGTCCTCGAACTCGGCCGCGGACAGCCACTCCCGCCGGTCCACGCACAGGCCCCGCAGCAGGGCGATGTGCGCGGGCGGGCCGCCGAACCCGATGCACCCGATCCGGCCCCATTCCCGCGCGATCGTCAGCAGCGAGACCTGCGGGACAGAGGTTTCAGACAAAGAAGATTCCGGCAAACTGGCCTCGGTTCAGTCCGCGATCAGCGCGGGGAACTCGGCGTGCCCGCGCAGGCGGTCCAGGTCGGCGTCCCGGCGGGCGTTGGCCCGCAGGTCCGGGTTGAGCCGGATGGCTTGCTCGAGGGAGCCCAGCGCACCGCCGGGCTGGCTGGCCTGGGCCTGGGCGCAGGCCAGGTTGTAGTAGGCCATCCCCCGCGCCGCCGGCGGTGCGTTCAGGTAGGAAGCGGCCGCCGTGACGTGCTCGGACAGGGCAACGGCCCGGTCCGGCTGGGCGTGGGCCGCGTAGCACTCGCCGAGGTGGCCCAGCGGATGCCAGAAGCCGCGCACGATGATCTGGAGCCCGAGCTGGCGGCCGCGCAGCCAGGGATGCCGGGCCGGGTCCAGCAGGTCCTCGTCGCTGGTCTCGCCCAGCCCGTCGATCAGCTCCGCGGTGACCTCCCGGCTCTCGCGGGCCACCTGGCCGGCGGGCTGGTCCGCGTAGCGCTGGTAGACCTGCGCCGAGCGGTGGTCGATCTCGGTGAACTCGGGCGGTGTGGTGCCAGCCCGGATGGCCGTCAGCCGCCGGACCTGCTGGCGCTTGAATTCCGTGTTATGCGCGATGACCGGGATCGCGGCCCAGCAGTCCGGGCGGCCGGAGACGACCGGCGCCCGGCGCGCCGTGGCCAGCAGCATCTCCTCCTCGGCGCCGGCATAGGCGAGCAGCCCGGTGATCGCATTGCGCAGTTCGGCTATGTCCGTCATGACGCTGACCTCCCGTGAGTTAAGCCTGGTCGTGACGATACGGAGCGTGTGCGCCGGGCCGCGACGGTGCAGCCGGACAAGGAGTGTCGGCAGACGGACAGCCCGCGGATCCCGGCGCGGAACGACCGCTGCCCCGGTCCGGGAGACCCGGGCCGGGGCAGCGAGCTAGCTGAGTCGTGTTATGGCTTCACGACCGTGCTGCTACTTCTTCGGGTGCTTGCGGCCCATGTTGCCGTAGAAGCGGTCGCCGCGAACGACGGCACCGTCCTGCGGGTTGAGGATCACCGGCTTGAAGTGCGGCTTGATGCTGAGGTCAATCAGGCCGTTCTTGGCGGTGAGGCTGCCCGAGATCGCGTCGAAGGAGCCCGGGATGCGCTCCCCGCCCAGCCAGTTGTCCTCGATGAACCGCACCACCGAGGTGGTGTTGGTCAGGTTGCTGCTGACGTAGTTGTCCCGCGTCCAGGGCGAGATGACCAGCATCGGCAGCCGCTGGCTGAAGCCGCAGCGACCATTGGCGGTGCCGAGCGTAACCTTGGCCTTCTCGCACACGGCGGCGTCAATGGTGGAGTCGTTCGAGCCGTTGACGATGTGCGGCGGCACGTGGTCGTACCAGCCGTCAGAGTCGTCGTAGGTGACGACGATCGCGGTCGACTTCCAGAACTTCGACGTCTCGACCTGGTTGATCGTGTTGACGAGGAAGCGCTGCTCGTCGACCGGGCCCGACTCACCCGGGTGCGCGCTCTGCTCGGTCGTGCCCTTGATGAAGCTGACCGACGGCAGGTTGCCGTCCTTCAGCGTCTTGGCGAAGTCGGTCAGGTCGTACTGGTGGCTGGCCTGGTCGCTGCGGCCGATCGCGGCCTCGGAGGTCGGGGCCAGGTGAGCCGGGTTGGCGGTGCTGGCGTTGAACTGGAACGGATCCCAGTGCGGCGTGTACTCGGTGAGCTCGGTCCCGTCGATGTTCTCGCTCTGGGCACCGCAGACCGCGCCGCCGCTGTTGTGCGAGGTCGGCGCGAAGCCGCCCTGGAACCAGCCCCACGTGACGTGCTTGGCGTTCAGCAGGTCGCCGATGTTCTTGCCCGTCATCACGCCCTCCGGGTTGGAGGAAGTGTGACTGGAGTCTGAGCACTGGTCGAAGTGCGGGTCGATGTCGCCGAACACGACCCCGTCCGAGCTGATCGCGCTGGGGTCGGTCGTCGCCGCCCCCGACGGGGTCACCGCGGAGCCGTCGGTGCTCAGGCCCGAGCTCACCGAGATGGCGCCCTCAGTCGACGGCCCGAAGGTGGTGTCGAAGTTGTTGTCGCTCATCGAGTAGTTCTGAGCGTAGTTCCACAGGGCGGTGTCGGTGTTCCCGTCGTAGTAGTCCATGACGATGCCGGGAGGCCCGTAGAACTCGCCGGTGTTCGAGCACTCGTCCTGCTCGGTGTCCTGGACGAACATGTTCATGGCGCCGCTGTTGACGGCATTCTGCTCGGCCTGGTAGCCGTGGTTCATGTCGCAGGTCAGGGCCTCGGACGGGCCGAGCCGCTGCGGGTCGAACTCGTTCGGGTTATGGGTCAGCAGCGGCCCGGTCGGCCCGCTCTTGGTGATCTTGGTGTAGAGCCCGTTCACGTGCGGCGTGCCCGGCTTCGCGACGAAGGGGGTGCCGTCGTTGTTCGTCGCGAACGGGTACGTGCCGAAGTAGTGGTCGAAGGACACGTTCTCATCGAAGATCACGACGACATGCTTGATCGGCGTCTTCGTGGCGTTGGTGTCCCGGTACACGCTGGCGGGCGCCGTCGCCGGGACGTGGTATCCCGGATACTCCGCCGCGAGCCTGGAGGCCAGCGACGTGCTCGCGCTCGCCCCCGTGACCCCGGCGGCCACGCTGGCGCCGAGGGTTACTGCCGCGCCTGCTGCGATAAAGAGCCGGAGACGCAAGCGCCTCTTCCGGCTACCAGCCAGGCCTTCGCCCATTGATACCCTCCCGGGTTCCCTGCGGGACTTACTTCGCCGGCGCCCCGACGGGGCTGCCGCAGGCCGCGCTGACGCGCACCCCGTCCCGAACAGTCCCATCACACTCTTACTCCGACATAGGGGGAATCTGGCCAGCAGGCAAACGGGCGGACAACATCCCGCAATGCGATCCGGGGATCGTCAGGCGAGCAGCGCGCGGCCGAAGTAGTCGCTGCTGTCCGTCACGCCGGGCAGCGCGAGGAAGTACCCGCCGCCGAACGGGCTGATGTAGTCGATGAGCGGCTCGTTGATCAGCCTGGTCTGGACCGCCTCGAACTGGCGCTTGATGTCCCGCTGAAAACAGGTGAACAAGAGCCCCATGTCGAGGTCGCCCACCTCGTCGATGCCGCGGTCGTAGTTGTAGGCCCGGCGCAGGACGCGGCTGTCGGCCGTCTGCGGCGTCCGCGGGTTGGCCAGCCGTATGTGGGCGTTGAGCGGGATCACGTCGCCCGTGGGGTCGCGCGCGTAGTCCGGCGTGGCGAAGATGCTCTGAGCGTCGAGCGGGAAGCCGGTGGCGCGGCGGCGGCCGATCATCTGCTCCTGCTCGTAGATGTCCACCCGGTCCCAGAACTCGACGAGCATCCGGATCAGCCGGACGACAAGGTAGCTGCCGCCCGCGGTCCACGCGGGCTGGCCAGCCTGGCCGGGCTGGACCCAGACCAGCTTGTCCATCTGCTGCGCGCCGGTGTCCGGGTTGGAGATGCCGTCCATGAACCCGAGCATGTTGCGCGGGACCGTGCCGGCCGGCCGGGCCGGGCTGGAGAATCCGTCCATCCGCCAGTTCGCCTGCATGCCGCCGCGGGCGTGCCGGGCGATGTCCCGCAGCGCGTGCAGCACCGTGTCGGAGTTCCCGGCGGTCAGCTGCAGGATCAGGTCACCGCCGGTCTGCGCCGGGTCCAGGTCGTCGTTGGGGAATGATCGCATCGGCGTCAGGCCAGGCGGCAGCTGGCCAGCCAGGCCGTACCGGTCGTCGAACAAGGTCGAGCCGACGCCGAGCGTCACCGTGAGCCCGTCCGGCACGACGGTCGGGCCCAGCACGCCAGAGTCCGACGGCGGCCCGTTGATGCCGACCGGCGGCGGCGTGCCGCCCGCGGTCAGGAACCGGGCGCGGTCGGTGATCGTCTGGAACAGGTCCGCCAGCTCGCTGCGGCTCTCGGCGGTGGCGTCGAATGACACCACCGCGGTCGCCCGCTGCGGCTTGGGCAGGATGCCGGCCTGGTGCTGGCCGTGGAACGGCACGGGCGGCAGCAGCCCAGCCGCGATCGCCTCGTTCGTGGCGGCCTCGGGGCCGGGCCGGGCAGCCGCGTAGGCCGACCCGCCGGCCGCTCCCGCGACGCCCCCGGCGACGACGCCGCCGGCCACGCCGCCCACCATGCCGCGCAGGAACGATCGCCGCCGCGGCCCGGCTTGCTCGGCAGGCTCGGCGCTGGCTCCAGGTCGGCTCGGGTCGGGTCAGAAGGCACGGTAGGTGTTCCTCGGCTCGGTAATCGACGCGATCGGAGCGAGTTCCTGCAGGGCCTGACCGCACGCTGCGTCGATCTCCTGACGGGCGCGGGCAGGCAGGCGCGATACCGGAACCCAGGACCCGCTGGGAAGGTGCTCCTTCTCCAGCAGCGCCCGGAGCTGGCCAAGCCAGGTGTAGACGGCGGGCAGCCCGGGATAGCGCGGGGTGAGCAGCGGCTGCAGCAGGGACAGCAGCACCTTCGAGGCGGTGATGTTGGCCACGGTGGTCGCGAGCGTGGTGCCGCTGCCGTAGTCGTCGTGCCCGGTGAGCTGGAACTCCAGGGCGTTCTCGATGACCTCGTGGGCGCGCCGCCCGAGGTCGATGAGCGAGATCTGCTGCGACGGCCACCACGCGAGCAGCGCGCTGACGTCCTTGTCCAGGGTTTGCGCCACCGGCCTGAGCTCCCTGGCGGACTGCCCGTGCCAGAGCCCGTACTCCAGCCGGTAGAAGCCCGTCCACTTCGGGCTGCTGACCCCGACGGGGTCGGCCCGGCCGTTGATCTCGTTGTCGTAGTTGGCGAATGCGCCGTACGCCGCGCCCAGCGTCTCGTACTGAAGGTGGGCCGTGAGCCAGTCGCGCCTGGCCGCCGCGAGGTCGCCGCCCTGCACGGCGGCGTTCAGCGTGCGGGTCTTCGCGGCCAGCACCTTGAGCGCGGCCTCGGTCACGGCCTGGTACTTCTTGGCCACCGGGATCAGCTCGTTGAAGGTGATGGGGAGGGTCGGCGCGGTTCCCTTCGCGTGCCCGGGCACCGTGATCGTGGGGCCGGCGATCGGGTTGGTGTCGACGAACTGGCACACGAACGCGTACCGGCCGGACCCGACGTTGAGGCTCATCGGGGTCGTGGTCCCCGGGCCCATCTGCTCGAGCTCCGCGTATACCGCGCCGTTGGCCGGGTTGGTCAGGTCGACCTCGGTGCCCGAGTCGCCCGAGTTGCGAATCTGGAAGGTGTGCCAGCCCGGATGCGCGAGGTGCCAGTGGCCGCCGCACGAGCCGGTGTTCACGGAGACCACGTCGGCAGCGCTGCCGCTAGTGCTGGTGCTGGCCGTGCCCCCGCATCCGGTAAGCGCTACCGTCGCTGCGAGCGCCGCAGCAGCTGTGAGCAAGCCCGTCCTACGCATGACGAAGTCAGCATAAGCACCCGTACCCGCCGGCCTCATCCCGGATGCCCGGCTGCGCTGAACGTTCACTTCCTGATAACCCAGCGTATGCGGCCGGGTCGCGGCGCGGCGCGCGGCGCGGCGGGGACTGGCGCTCTAGGCTCCGTCCCCGACGGAGGTTGCTCGAGAGTCCGGGGGGATACGGGCATGTCACTGTTACGCCGCGCGCGCCTGCTCACCGCCGTGCTGGCCGCGGCCGCGCTCAGCTCGGCCGGCGGCGCCGGCGCCCAGGCCAGCAGCAGGGCCGGCGGCAGCGCCAGCGGCAGCGGCCTGGCGGCCCGGCACCTGGCCGACGGCCGGACCGCGACGCCGATCAGGCACCTGGTCGTCATCTTCGACGAGAACGTGTCGTTCGACCATTACTTCGGCACCTACCCCTACGCCCCGAACCCGGCCGGCGCGCCGGCGTTCCACGCCCGGCCGGGCACCCCGACGGTGAACGGCCTGTACAGCGACATCACCAGCCGCCGGCCCGCCGGGCCCGCGGCTGACCCGCAACCCGAACCTGTCCAACCCCGTGCGCCTGGGCCACGACCAGCCGATGACCTGCGACCAGGACCACTTCTACACCGCCGAGCAGAACGCGGCCGACCACGGGCTGGAGGACCTGTACGCGCAGAACACCGGCCAGGGGCACACCCTGGCCCAGTGCCTGGCCGGGCTGACCTACCGCGGCCGGCCCGAGCCGATCCCGCCGGGCGCCGACAAGAACTACGCGGTCATGGACTACTACGACGGCAACTCCGTCACCGGGCTGTGGAACTACGCCCAGCACTTCGCGATGAGCGACAACGACTACGGCACCACCTACGGCACGTCCACGCTCGGGGCCATCAACGTGACCGGCGCGAACACCTTCGGCGCCACCTGCGGCGCGGCCGCGGACACGATCAACGACTCGGTGTGCGCGGCGCCGCCCGGCCTGAATACGGCCAGGCCGCTGGCCTCGCACATCACCACCGGGCAGCACGGCCAGCCCGCCGCGGGCCCCGGCACCGTCATCGACGACGCCGACCCGACCTACGACATCTGCTCCTACCTGCCGCCCAGGTACGGCGGCGACGGCCTGTCCCCGGCCGACACCGTCACCATGGGCGGCAACAACATCGGCCAGGAGCTGACCACCTCGCGCATCACCTGGGGCTGGTTCGAGGGCGGCTTCGACCACGGCTACGTGCCCGGCCACGGCCGCCCGCCGACCACCGCGCAGATCTGCGCCCAGCATCACGCCAACGTCGGCGGGGCCAGCGTCTACGACTACGTGCCGCACCACGAGCCGTTCGAGTACTACGCCTCCACCGCCAACCCGATGCACCTGCCGCCCACGTCGGTGGCCATGATCGGGCGCAGCGACCAGGCCAACCACCAGTACGACATCGCCGACTTCTGGGCCGCGGCCGGCTCCGGCAGCCTGCCGTCGGTCTCCTACCTCAAGGCCCCGGCCTACCAGGACGGCCACGCCGGCTACTCCGACCCGCTGGACGAGCAGGCCTGGCTGGCCAGCACGGTGAACCACCTGGAGGCCCTGCCGAGCTGGCGGTCCACCGCCGTCATCATCACCTGGGACGACTCCGACGGGTGGTACGACCACGTGCTCGGGCCGATCCAGACGCAGTCGCAGACCTCGCTGGACTCGCTGACCGGCACCGGCCAGTGCGGCCACCAGGCCGCCCAGGTCCCCGGGACCAGCTCGGGCACGCCCGAGCAGGGCCGCTGCGGCCTCGGCCCGCGGCTGCCGTTCCTGGTCATCTCGCCCTACGCCAAGTCCGACTACGTCGACAGCACGGTCATCGACCAGAGCTCGGTGGTGAAGTTCATCGAGTACAACTGGGGCCTGCCGATGCTGGGCAACGGCGCGGCCGACGCCGACGCCGGCTCGATCCTGCCCATGTTCGTCTTCCGCTCCCCGCCCAACCGCCGGCTGTTCCTCAACCCGGACCACGGGCGAGCCAGTCTCCCACGGCCGGGCCGTCCGCCATCTGCACCTGAGGTAGCCGCCTAGCCCGCAATGACCACCGAGGGGCGGGAGTGACACTGTCACTCCCGTCCCTCGTTGCTGCCCGCGAATATCGGCGGGGGTCACCCGCTGTTTGGCCGCCATTCGCTGACCATGCGTATGTTGCGTTTCGTCCAGGATTGCCCTTGGCTGGAGGGAAGCGAACATCGTGTGTAGTCAAGATGGCGAGAAGCGGTCAGGGACGCCGGAGGGGCCGGGCCGGCGGGCATTCCTGCGGACGGCCGGGCTGGTCGGCGCGGGCGCGGCGGCCGTCGGCCCGCTGAGCGCAGGCACCGCCTCCGCGGCCGTCACCCGAGCGGCCCGATCCCCGGTCGACATCGGCCGGTGGGACCCGGACCCGGAGAGCCTGCAGTTCACCGTGGCCGTCATGCCTGATACCCAGTTCCTGTACTGGGGCTCGCAGGGCAGCATCAACCCCGAGCCGCAGGAGGCGTCCTTCCGCTACATCATCGACAACAGCGCCGACGAGTCCGGCAACAACATCGTTTTCATGGCCCACCTCGGCGACCTGACCGAAGACGCGGCGGCCTCGTCCTTCCAGTACGTGGGCGAGACGTTCGACATCCTGGACCAGCGCCGCGTGGCCTACAGCGTGCTGGCCGGGAACCACGACGTCAGCGGGGACGACACGCGCGGCCCCACGCCGTACCTGGACACCATGGGACCGCAGCGGTTCAAGAACTCGCCGACGTTCGCGGGGTCCGACTCCAGTGGCTACAACACGGCCCACATCTTCCGCGCGGCCGGCCGGGAGTGGCTGCTCCTGGCCATGGACTGGCGGACCTCCGCCGGCGGCTTCGCCTGGGCCAGCCAGTTCATCAAGGACCACCCGCGGCTGCCGGTCATTCTCACCACCCACGAGATCGTGGGGTCGCTGTATGACGACAACGTGTACCCGTACCAGGCCGGCGACCCGGACAACGACGCCGCGCTCTCCAGCTACGGCCAGCAGGTCTGGGACGAGCTGATCAACGACAACGACCAGATCTTCCTGACGCTCAACGGGCACTACTGGCCGCCGGGGCGCGTCACGATGAAGAACTCCGCCGGCCACGAGGTCCGCCTGCACATCACGAACTACCAGAATCGCTACTTCGGCGGCGCCGCGATGCTGCGGCTCTACCACTTCGACCTGGCCCGGAACACCATCGACGTCGAGACGATCTCGCCCTGGATCCTGGCCCAGCCGCCCGAGCAGCGGACCGTGCTGGCCGCCCAGGAGGCCAGGCTCACCACGCCCGTGGACTACTTCTCCATCCCGATCGACTTCGAGCAGCGCTTCTCGTCGTTCGCCCCGGTCCCGAAGCGGCCCGGGCGGCCGGCCCGCCAGATGCTGATCCCCGGCACCCTGGCGTACTGGCGCTTCGACGCCGGGGGCGCCGACGGCACGGCATTCACCTCCAGCCAGACGATCCGCGACCTGTCGGGGCACGGCAACGACCTGAATACCCTGGTCACCGTGCCCGGCAGCGCCAGCAGCGCGCTGACCTGGTCGAAGGAGTACCACCCCGACCAGCCGGGGCACGGCAGCCTGTACTTCGACGGCGGCCAGAACCCGCTGCACGGGGCCTACCTGACCTCGGCGGCCGCGGCCCCGCTGAACACCGAGACGTTCGCCTCCGGGTTCACCTTCGAGGCCTTCGTGAAGATCCCGCTCGACTGGAACTCCAGCGACAATTCCTGGATGGCGGTCCTCAGCCGCTGGGGCGAGAGCGGGCAGGCCGGCAAGAGCGGCCAGAACACCGACCCGAACGAGCCGATCGCCACGTTCAGCTTCTCCGGCGACCGCGAGCCGCAGTGGAACGTCTACCCGGTGAACCTGACCTACCCGACCACCAACTGGGGTCAGGGCCTGCCCGAGGACACCTGGTGGCACCTGGCCGTGGTCAGCGACGGCCAGCACACCGTCATGTACATCGAGGGCAGCCCGACCGTCGACAACCCGACGCTCATCCAGTCCACCGGGATCACGCAGCTGGCGCTGCCGTGGGCCCTGGGCGGCTACGAGTACGGCGGTGCCATCAACCAGATCTTCCACGGCTGGGTCGGTGACATCCGGATCGTCGACCGGCCGCTGCCGGTCCGCGAGTTCATGATCGGCCGGTAGCCGGGCTGAGCCGGTCAGCCTAGCCGTCAGCGTTGGCCGGCCGGATCAGCCCGTCCATGACCCGGTCGACCAGGCGGTCGAAGTGCTCGGCCAGGTCCACCCCCGGCGCGCCGCCAGCCAGCGCGGCGGCGAACCGGGGGTACCGGCCCGATTCGAGCAACAGCCGCAGTCGCTCCCCCGCCTCGGCGGCCAGAACCGGGTCGGCTTTAGCCGCTTCCCGGTCGGCCAGCTCGGACCGCACCAGGTTGATGACGAACCCGTTGAGCAGGGCCATCGACTCCAGCACCGGCCCGGCGTCCAGCCCGGTCGGCTCCAGCACGGCCAGCGTGAACTCCAGGTAGGCCAGGGTGGCCGGCCCCAGCGGCTGGCGGTGCGACAGCGCCTCGATCAGCCACGGGTGGCGGTGCAGCAGCGCCCGCTGCTGCCGGGCCAGCCCGCGCAGGTCGGCGCGCCAGTCGCCGCTCGGCTCGGCCGGCACCGCCAGCTCCTCGCTGACCCGCTCGACCATGTCGTAGACCAGGGCCTGCTTGTCCGGCACGTAGCTGTACAGCGACATCGCGCCGGCCCCGAGCCGGGCCGCGACCGCGCGGATGGTGACCGCGTCCAGGCCCTCGGCGTCGCCGATGGCCACCGCGGCGTCGATCACCTGCCGCCGGGTGTGCCGCGGCCGCGGCCCCCGCCGCCGGCCCGCCTGCGGTCCGTCGTCCGCCACCGCGCCTCCCCTCCCGGTCTCCCGCCCGTCAGCCCCGCACGGGCCGCTGGGCCCATCTTGCCGGGGGTGGCGGCGTCCGGCGCGACGGACTGTATTATCGTACGCAGTACGACGTACTGCGTACGAGATTAGCGAGAGGATCGCCTATGAGCATCATCGAGGCCGTCGGCCTGACCAAGTCCTTCGGCGCGGTGACCGCGCTGGACGGGCTGGACCTGACGGTCACCGCCGGCCGCGTCTGCGCCCTGCTGGGCCCCAACGGCGCGGGCAAGACCACCGCCATCCGGATCCTGGCCACGCTGACCCGCCCGGACGGGGGCCGGGCCAGCGTCGCCGGGCACGACGTACTCCGCCAGCCCGGCCAGGTCCGGGCGGCCATCGCGCTGGCCGGGCAGCACGCGGCCGTCGACGACGACCTCACCGGCCGGGAGAACCTGGTCATCCTCGGCCTCATGCACCACCTGGGCCGGCGTCAGGCCCGGCAGCGGGCGGCCGCGCTGCTGACCGAGTTCGGCCTGGCCGACGCCGCCGACCGGCTGGTCAAGACCTGGTCCGGCGGCATGCGCCGGCGGCTCGACGTCGTCGGCAGCCTGATCCTGAGCCCTCACCCCCCCGCCTCGTGCTGTTCCTGGACGAGCCGACCACCGGCCTGGACCCGCGCAGCCGGTCCGAGATCTGGGCCACCGTCCGGGGGCTGGCCGCGACCGGCACCACGGTGCTGCTGTCGACCCAGTACCTGAACGAGGCCGACCAGCTGGCCGACGACGTGGTGATCATCGACGCCGGGCGGGTGATCGCGCAGGGCACCCCTGACGAGCTCAAGGACGCCATCGGCACCCGCATCGACATCGTGCTGGCCGACGCCGGCGACCTGGCCGCCGCGGCCGGCGTGCTGGCCCGCTGGGCGACCGGCCCGCCCGTCACTAACCCCGACGAGCGGCGGCTGTCGGCCCCGGTCGGCGCGGGCGCGATCACGCTCCCCGAGCTGGTCCGCCAGCTCGAGGCGGCCGGCCTGCGCGCCGAGGACGTCAGCGTCCGCCGCCCCACCCTGGACGAGGTCTTCCTGGCCCGCACCGCGGAAACGGGGGTCGCGGCGTGAACCTCAGGTGGGCGCTGGCCGACGGATCGGCCGCCGCCGAGCGGGTGCTGACCAAGCTGCGGCACGACCCGGCCGCGATCGGGATCACGCTGGGCGCGCCCGTGGTGCTGGTGCTGATCTTCGGCTACATCTTCGGCAGCGCGATCAGCGTGCCCGGCGGCGGGTACCGCGACTTCCTGGTGTCCGGCCTGTTCGCCACCATCGCCGCCAACATCACCCCGGCCATGGTCGCCATGGCCAGGGACAGCACCCGCGGCGTCGTCGACCGGTTCCGCTCGCTGCCCATCAACCGCGCCGCCGTGCCGTTCGGGCAGGCCGCGGCCACCGCCGTCTACGGGCTGCTCAGCTTCGTGCTCATGGCGCTGTGCGGCCTGGCCGTTGGCTGGCGGATTCATCATGGCGCCGCTGACGCCGTGGCCGCCCTGGGCCTGCTGGTCGCCTTCCAGGTCGCCGCGACCTGGGTCGGCATGTACCTGGGCCTGGTCATCGGCAAGGAAGACACCGCGGCCCAGGCGTCCATCCTGGTCTTCCCGGTCGCGACGGTGTCCAACGTGTTCGTGCCGACGTCGGGCATGCCGACCTGGCTGCGCGTGATCGCCGACTGGAACCCGGTCAGCGCCCTGGCCACGGCGGCCCGGCACCTGCTCGGCAGCCCCGTCGCGCCCGCCAACGGCGCCTGGCCGCTGCTGCACCCCGTCACCGCGTCGCTGGCCTGGACCGCGCTGCTGCTGGTCATCTTCGTCCCGCTGGCCACCGCCCGCTACGCCCGCGCGACATGATGGGCTAGTACACGACGACGACGGGAGGAACTCGGTGAGCGGTGGCGGCAAGCGGTGGTCAGACCTGTCGGCCGGGCAGCAGCGGCTGATCGTGGCGGCGGCAGCCGGCGAGCTGAGCCTCAAGGTCGCCGCGCTGATCGACCTCCGGCGGCGGCCGCGGGACCAGGTCCGGGGGCCCAAGTCCCTGTGGGTGGCGCTGATGTTCGTGAACCTCATCGGCCCGGTCAGCTACTTCGCCTTCGGCCGGAGGAAGTAGCCGCAGCGCATGCCCCAGGCCAACGACACGGCCGCGGCGCTGCTCGGCGAGTACGCCGAGCTGGTGGTGATGACCGGCGGCGACCGGCTGCGGGCCCGCGCCTACGAGAAGGCGGCGCGGGCCATCGGCGGGCACTCGGCCGACATCTCGGCGCTCAGCCCCGCGGCGCTGCAGCGGATCCCCGGCGTCGGCAAGTCCATCGCCGAGAAGGTCGGCGAGATCGGCCGGACCGGCACCTTCGCCGCGCTGGAGGCGCTGCGCGCCGACATCCCCGACGGCGTGCTCAAGCTGACCCGGATCCCCGCCCTCGGGCCGCGCCGCGCCCTCCAGCTCTACACCGAGCTGGGCATCAGCTCGCCCGCCGCGCTGCGCGACGCCATCGGCGCGGGCCGCCTGGCCGGCCTGCGCGGCTTCGGGCCCAAGAGCGAGGAACGGCTGCTGCGCGGCATCGAGCTGCTCGAGGCGGCCGGCGGCCGGGTGCTGCTGAACGTGGCCGCCGAGACCGCCGAGCGCGTGGTCGCCGCGGTCAGCGCCGTGCCCGGCTGCCTGCGCTGCCAGTACGCCGGGTCGCTGCGCCGGTGGCGGGAGACCGTCGGCGACGTGGACGTGCTGGCCGCGGCGGAAGACTCGGCCCCGCTGATGGCCGCGCTCACCGCGCTGCCCGAGACGGCCGAGGTCATCGCCTCCGGGCCGACCAAGACCTCGATCAGGACCGAGGCCGGGCTCCAGGTCGACCTGCGGGTCATCCCGGTCGACACCTGGGGCGCGGCGCTCCAGTACTTCACCGGCTCCCAGGCCCACAACGTGCGCGTCCGCGAGCACGCCGTCCGCCGCAAGCTCAAGCTGTCCGAGTACGGCCTGTTCGAGGCGGACACCGGCCAGCTGATCGTGTCCCGCACCGAGGAGGAGGTCTACGAGCGGCTCGGCATGGCCTGGATCCCGCCCGCGCTGCGCGAGGACACCGGCGAGGTGCAGGCCGCGCTGCGCGGCGAGCTGCCCGCCCTGGTCACCGAGGCCGACCTGCGCGGCGACCTGCACACCCACACCAGCCTGACCGACGGCGTGGCCACGCTGGAGGAGATGGTGACCACCGCGCGGGCTCGCGGCTACGACTACTACGCCGTCACCGACCACGCCCCCAACCTGTTCATGCAGCGGATGACCGACGAGAAGATGCTGGCCCAGCGCGAGCAGCTGCGCCAGCTGGCCGGGCAGGCCGGGCCCATGGTGCTGCTGCACGGCACCGAGCTGAACATCGCGCCCGACGGCAGCGTCGACTGGGACGAGGATTTCCTCAGCGGCTTCGACGTCTGCGTGGCGTCGGTGCACTCGCACTTCGACCTGGACCGCGCGCAGATGACCCGCCGGTTCATCACCGCCTGCGAGAACCCCCGGATCAACGTGATCGGCCACCCCCTGACCAGGAAGATCGGCAAGCGGCCGCCGGTGGACGTGGACCTGCCGGAGCTGTTCGCCGCCTGCGCCCGGACCGGCACCGCGCTGGAGATCAACTCCCACCCGGCCCGCCTCGACCTGCCCTCCGCCCACATCCGCGCCGCCCGCGACGCCGGCGTCAAGTTCGCCATCGACACCGACGCCCACTCCGTCGGCCACCTGGCCAACATGGTCTACGGCACCGGCACCGCCCAGCGCGGCTGGCTCACCCCCGACGACGTCATCACCACCTGGCCCCTGGACCGCCTCACCCACTTCCTGGCCAAGCACGCGACATAACTGCTCAAGACGGGCGGCCGCCGAACTGCCAGCTGCGCACCTCGTGTGGCCGACGTGCCCGGGCACACCTGGGTGTGGCAGGGGACGGCTGTGCGGGAAACTGATCGCCATGAGCATGACGACCTGGCCGCTGTTCGATTTGCGTATCCGCTGCCGTGACGTCGAACTGCGCGCGATACGGGAAAGCGATCTTCCGAGGCTGGCTGCGATCCAGCCAGACGACTACGAGCACAACCCGGGCGCGGAGATGCTTTCCGGTCTGGACGTGCGCCAGAACCGCAGCCGCCTTGTGTACCAGGACTTCTGGCGGTCCCTGGGAACCTGGTCACCATCGTCATGGTGCCTCGACCTGGCCGTCGAACACGACGGCACTGTCATCGGGGTCCAGTCTCTGGAGGCTGAGCACTTCCCGGCACTGCGGACCGTCGACTCCGGCTCCTGGCTGGTCCGCACCGTACGGGGCCGTGGCCTTGGCGTGGCGATGCGGATGGCGGCCCTCGGACTGGCATTCGACCATCTCGGCGCCCTCGCCGCCGTGACCTCCGCTCGCAGCGACAACGCCGCATCACTGGGGGTATCCCGCAGCATCGGCTACATCTTCAACGGGATCAGCCTGAACGACTCAGGCCGCGGGCTTGTCGAGCTCAGCCACATGCGCCTCACCGAGCAGGACTGGCGGGCGCACGGCCACGGCCGCGAGGTGACGGTCTACGGATACGAATCATGCCGCCCATGGTTTGGCCAACCGTAACAACGACCACCGAGTCATCCAGCACCGCGGCCGCGGCGAAATCCCTCACGAGAGCTGCCGTGCCGCTTTCGTGACCTCGGTAGCTGGCGCTTCCTGCAGGCCGGGCCGCCTGTACCCGGTCCCTCTGGCGGTTCATGGCGAACCGTGAGTTAGGGCGGTTTCGAAGGTTCGGCGGTTCCGCATCAGCCATGCTGCTGCCCGTGCGCGCCAGGCCATGGCCCACAAGGCCATCGGGTGCGAGGTCATTTCGGGCGTGACCCCTGCGTCGTCGGCCTCCCACGCGGTCTCGGAGACGACGAACTCGACGATCCGGTCGAAGAACCCGCCGCGCTCGGCGGCGGCCAGACCGTAGGCATCGACGATGGCGGCGAGCTGGCGGGCCCGGTCAGCGACGGGCGGCAGGCCCTCGCGCTCGGCGACGATGTCGTCATGCAGCTTGGCATTCAGCCAGCACAGCTGCGCCAGCTCGACGAGCGGGTCGACGGGCCCGGCGAACTCCCAGTCAATGAGCGCCACGGGCCTCCCGGACCGGGCCACGATGTTCCAGGGCGCCACGTCACAATGGCCGATCACCCGCGCCGGGCCGCCCAGGTCACGCCCGTGCCACGGAAACCAGGCCGCGTCCGGAGGCGGCGGGAACGTGCTGGTCGCGTGATGGAGGTCACGCAGCAGCCCGCCGAGCGCGACTGCGCCGTCCAGGCTCCACGGCCCGGGCTGGGTGAACTCGCCCTCAATGAACGTCAGCACCTCACGGCCACCCGGATCGAACCCCGATCCCACCAGCCGCGGGGCAGCGCCGAAGCCGACTGCCTCCAAGTGGCGCAAGAGCGCGTGCACCGCGGGAGTCCACGGACCCGTATCCCGGATCACGACGTTACCCCGGCGGTGCACCCGCGTCCGGCTGCCGCCTTCGAGCACCACGTCGTCATCAGCTGCGGTCATGTCCCCATTGTCTTGCCGATCCAGCCTCGCCGCACGGCACTCGTCGCGCGCTAAGCGGTACTTGCCGGGCATCAGGACGTCAGCGAGCGTCGTGCGTCCTCTAGCCCTTTCTCGTTCTCTTCGGGCCCGCTGATGCCGGTGAGGTTGTTCTCGGTGATCCGCCAGGCGAAGTAGTTCGCCTGAACGGCCCACCGGAACCGCAGCATCGGCGCCAGGCCCTGTTCTAGCTCAGCGGGTTCGAGGGTGCCCTCGTCGAGATAGGCCCGGATCAGTTCCTGCGCGTGGCCTGGTCCTCCGACGTACATGACGGCGGAGGCCAGGTCGTAGAGCAGTGGTCCGTAAAGGGCGTAGCTCCAGTCGATGACGCCGCACCGGCCCGTGGGCGGGTCGAGCCGGAATGCCTCCGGCGCGGGGTCGGCGTGCAGCAGGCCCCACGTCATGCTCTCCGGGCGGGCGTTGTCGAGGGCATGCAGCGCAGCGGTGATCGCCGGCCGCAACCAGGGCCGCAGGGACAGGTGGTCCGCGTCCGGGTCCACCCAGTGAAAGCGGCTGGCCGCCTCCACCTGATAACCCGCCAGCGCCTGATGCACCCTGGCCAGGGTGGTCCCGATCAGATCCTGCTCGGCGGGCTCCTGGCCCGTCAGTGCATGGCCGGGAACCCAGGTCAGCAGCGCGAGCCAGTCATCACCGGCCTGGACGACGAGCTGCCCGCGGGCAGCGGGGAGGGGCGCCCCGGCCGGTATGCCCGCCTGCTCAAGCCGCTGCGCGATGGCCATGCCCCCGGCGAGCTGGACGCCGTCACCCGGCGCTACCACCTTGGCCACCCATCGGCGGTCGTCAAGATCGACGAACCAGGTCTGAGAGCCCATGCCGCCGTTGTGCACCGAGACCCGGATGCCCTCCAGGCGCCAGTAATGCCGCAGCGCGGAGATCAGCAATGGCTCAGTGATCACAAATTGACTCAACCAGAGTGCCCGCCGCGCTGCGAGCGGTTAACGGCCGTGACGTCACCTGGCTGGTAACGTGCGGACGTGCCGGGAGCACGCGGTCTTCGGGAAAAGCTGGCCTGGGTGCTGATCCGGCAAGGTCGGGTTCTAGTGACCCGAAATCAGGGCCGCGATCTCTTCTACTTTCCGGGCGGCATGCGGGAGCCTGGCGAGTCAGACGCGCAGGCCCTGCTCCGCGAGATCGATGAGGAACTCCAGGTCACCCTCGACGAGGCGACGATGGCCCACCTCGTGACTGTCCAGGCCCAAGGCGATGCCGGCACCGCCGAAATACGAATGATCTGCTACACCGCCGAGCACCGGGGCGAGCTGGTACCCGACCATGAGATCGCCGAACTTGCCTGGCTCGCCTACGCCGAACGGGATCACGTTTCCCCTCCCGATCAGCTCGTGTTCGATGCACTTCACGCGACTGGTCAGCTTGCCTGAGCCATCAGGCGCCTTCCCCAATGGCATCGCCAAAAGGCCTAGCGGGGCTACTGGGTATCGCGCCTTGTCACACCTACGTTGCCGAACCACCCGTACTGGATCAAGGCGGCGCCCGCGGCGCCGCGTCCGGCTCTCCTCGCGCCGTCGCGAACCGACAGCAGCACTGGAGCGAAGGCGAGGAGTCTCAGGCATGCCATCCGTTCGCTACTGCCCACTCGGCAGCGTCGGCGAGGGTATCGAGCACAAAATCGGTCTTCGAGTACCCATAGGCCTTCCGGCCATCACCCCACGAGCTACGGACGTGCACATGAACATGTATGAGCCTCCCTGTCGTTCGTCGACTTACAGGCTGACGGTGAGCCCGGCTGGAGGGCTCGGACATCCTGGGCCGGTGGTGCAGACGGGATATGCGGGATGGATCGTCGTGCTGAACGGGCCGCCTCGCTCGGGGAAGTCCAGCATCGTGGAGGTCATCCAGGAGACGTTCGACGGTCCGTGGATGAATCTCGGAGTGGATGTGTTCAGCCGGCGCGTCACGCCACCGCGTTACCGGCCTGGGATGGGGCTGCGCCCGGGCGGTGAACGCCCGGAGATCGAGGCGCTGATCCCGGCCTTGTATGCGGCGTTCTATGACTCGGTGGCCGCCCACAGCCGACACGGTCTGAACGTCGTAGCGGACGTGGGGCATCACGACGCGCACTCGGTCCCGATGGGGCTGCTTCCCGATGCGGCGCGGCGGCTGAGCGGCCTGCCGGCGCTGCTGGTCGGCATCCGCTGCCCGCTGCCGGTCATCATGGCCAGGCGTGACGCGGGCCAGCCAGGCAGGGAAGGCCGCTACCTAACCAGCGGCCCCGGGCGGGGAGGTACCCCGGCCGGTGCTGCGATGGCAGGAGCATGTTCACCAGCCCGGCCTCTATGACCTGGAGATCGACACCTCGGCCATGACGCCTGCGGCGGCGGCCGCGATGATCCGCAGCCGTCTTGACGGGCCAGCTCCCTCAGCGTTCCGCCGGCTGGCGGCGGAGGGCTAACCAGCGCGGCGGCCACGACTCCCACAGGCCCGGACCGATCTCATGGGTGATGCGCCGCTTCGCCGTCGTGCCAGGTTCGGCCAGGAACGCACCCACCGCGGTCCGTCATCGACGCACATCGGCAGGAGCTCGGATTCAGGTCGGCGTTCGCAGGCCGATCTGTTTCATCAGGGGCTGGCGGCCATGCAGCTCGGATAGGGATAGTGTCCAGCCTGGGCACCCCCTGACCAGGTAGATCGGCAAGCGGCCCCTGGACCGTCTCACCCAGTTCCTGGCCAAGGGCAGCCGTCGTAAGGTGCGGCCGTCTGGGACTCTTACCGCCCCGGCCCTGACAGCACTTTCCAGCCGGGCGGGCTGCCATGCACCTTGATCAGGAGTCGCTTCTGATGACGCGGCGGATGAACTCGTCGATGGCCGGGAAGGCCAGGTCGGGCCGGTCGCGGAAGATGGCGTGCCGGGCACCGGACAGGCGCGCGAGTGTGGTGGTGTTCGCCGGAAGCCGGCTGGCCAGCTCCTCCACTACGGGCAACGGGCATACGGGGTCGTCTTCGCCCGCGAGGATGAGCACCGGGCTGGTCACCCGGTCCAGCAGGCTCCAGGGGCTGAACTGCGGGGCCTCGTCACGGAAGAAGTGCAGGTTGACGTCCGGTGTCTGGATCGACCGGCTTCGCTGCTGACGCAGTTCTTCTGATGACCAGGGTCTGCTGGTGTACAGCGGGCCGCAGACCCGCCGGAACTCGGCTCGTGACCCGGCGCTTTTCTCGGCGAAGTCACGTTCGGCGGCGACGGCGGCTTCGGCGCCCCCGAGCCGACGGAAGATCTCGACGCTGCGCTGGTCGTCCGCGCGTCCGCCGGTGGTATTCGCCAGGATGATGCCGCGGGCGTGACCGGGGAATAGCCCGGCGTAGGTGAGAGTCACCCGGCCGCCGAAGCTGCTACCCAGTACCACTGGCCGGTGCAGGCCGAGAGTGTCACACAACCGCCTGAGGTCAGTGGCCCAGGTCCGCTGGTTCCAGAACTCGGGGCTGCTGCGATCGCTGCGGCCGTGGCCGCGCTGATCGTAGAACAGGATCTGGAAACGCTCAGCCAGCGGCGCCAGCACATCTTTGAGGTTGATGTGGTCGGCGCCGGGTCCGCCGTGCACCGCCACCAGAGTCGGTCGTTCGATTACTCCAGCTCCGTCAGGGACCACAGACGGCCCGGAGACATCGAACCAGAGGCTCACGTCCCCCAGGTTCACCCGCAACTGGCCTCCTACCGCGGTTGCTGAGGTGCTCAGCTCATGTCAGCGCCTCTTGATCGTGCCCCCGGGGCTGCTCGGTAACCAAGCTGTTACGCTCATCGCTTACGTCACAACTCCCACCCGGCCCGCCTCGACCTGCCCTCCGCCCACAGCTGGCCTGGCTGCTCGCCTGGTCGGTCGAGCCGGACCGATGGGACGGGGTGATCGACGGTTCAAACCCGCCCGTACCATGGCCAGCAACGAGATCGATCTTGCCGGGGGCTTTGCCGAGCTCTCCGGTGGCCGGTCGACCGGCCTGGAAACGGAGCAGCCGTGATCGAGATTGCCGGCAAGCAGGTCTTCACCGAGCTTTCCGAGATCGTCGACCCCGCGCACACGGCCCTGCTGGTCGTCGACATGCAGCGTGACTTCTGCTGTGCCGACGGCTGCTTCGGCCGCCTGGGCGTCGACCTGTCGATGTACCCGCCGGTGATCGATCGGGCTGGCGAGCTCATCGAGGGCGCGCGTCAGGCCGGGGTGCGCCTGGTATTCGTCCAGATGACGGTGCTGCCGGGCCAGGCCAGTGACTCACCTGCGCAGATCAGGTTCAACCTCCGCCTGCATGACGGCCATCACGGACCGGCCGAGCCGCTCACTTATGCGCTCGACGGATCTGAAGGGCAGCAGTTCGTGCCTGGCCTGGAGCCACGCGACGGCGAGCTAGTCGTAAAGAAATACCGGTCCAGCGCCTTCTGGGGCACCAATCTCGGCCTGGTGCTGAGAAGCAACGGCATCAAGTCGGTCATTGTCTGCGGTTGTACGACTGAGGGTTGCGTCGAGTCAACCGCCAGGGACGCGATGTTCAGCGACTACTACGTCGTCATCGCCACGGATGCCGTCGGCAGCGATGACCCGGCCCAGCACGACGCGTCGATGTATCTCATGGCGCGGCGCTTTGACCTCGCGACTTCTGACGCTATCCGCAAGATCTGGGCCGGAATCCGTTAGCACGAGAATGCCGAATCGAGGGAGCGCTGTGGCCGGGAAGCTGGATGGAAAGGTCGCCGTCGTGACGGGCGGTGCGCGCGGGATAGGGGGCGAGATCGCGACCGCGTTCGCCGCTGAGGGCGCCGATGTCGTGATCGCCGACGTGCTCGGCGCCGATGCGGCAGCGCCCGTGCTGTCCTCGGTCGCCGAGTCAGGCCGGCGCTCGCTGCTGCTGCAGGCTGATGTCTCCGACGAGCGGCAGGTCCGGGCCATGGTGGAGGCAGCGCTGGCGGAGTTCGGCCAGATCGACATCCTTGTTAATGACGCCGGTGTTGTCAGCCAGGTCGCTTTCGCTGATCTCGAGGTCAGCGAGTGGGACCGCGTCTTGTCGGTTAACTTGCGCGGTGTCTTCCTGTGCACCAGGTTCGTGCTGCCGGGCATGCTCGAGCGCAGGAGCGGCAAGATCATCAATGTCGCGTCGCAGCTGGGCCAGATCGGCGGCATCGAGATGGTGCACTACAGCGCGAGCAAGGCGGGCGTGATCGGCCTGACGAAAGCCCTGGCGCGCGAGGTCTCGGGTCAGGGAGTTCAGGTCAACGCGATCGCGCCGGGCCCGATCCTCACCGAGATGATGGCGCAGGAGACCGAGGAGTGGGCGGCGCGAAAGCTCGCCGAGCTCCCGATGGGGCGTTTCGGCCAGGCGCACGAGGTCGCCCCGACCGCGGTTTTCCTCGCCTCAGACGACTCCTCGTACTACGTCGGTCAGACGCTCTGCCCGAACGGCGGAGACGTCATGCTCTGATCGAAAGCCGTCCCGATCAGAAGAATGAGGATGCCATGAGCCGAGGAAAGCATGTTTGACCTGAGTGGCCGGGTGGCGCTCATCACGGGGGCGGCCTCGGGAATCGGCGCCGCGACGGCCCGGGTCTTCGCCCAGGCTGGCGCCAGCGTGGCGCTGGCCTGGTATCCGCCTGACGGACACGACGTGGGCCCGGTGCAGGAGGCGATCACCAGCGCGGGCGGGCGCTGCCTCGCAGCCGCCGTGGACGTGCGCAGCACGGCCGACGTCAACGCGATAACCGAGCAGGCCGTGGCGGAGTTCGGCGCCATCGACATCGTGGTGGCCAACGCGGGCATCGCGCGCAAGGTGGATCTGGACCAGCTGGACGACGAGGCCTGGACCACGGTCCTGGACGTGGATCTTAATGGCGCGTGGCGCTGCTTCCGTGCTGCGCTTCCGCATATGCGGCGGGCGCGTTACGGTCGCCTGCTGGCCACGTCCTCGGTCGCGGGCACGGTCCAGGCGTGGCCTGCTCATCCGCACTACGCCGCGGCCAAGGCCGGGCTGGTCGGTCTCATCGAGACTCTTGCCGTCGAGTACGGCCCGGACGGAATCACCGCGAACGCCGTCGCGCCCGGCGTCATCGATACGCCACAGGCCAACGACCCGGTGAACTCGCTCGGGCCAGACGGCGTACGGGCGGCAGCCCCGAAAGTGCCATCAGGCCGGGTCGGACAGCCGGAAGATATCGCGTATCTTTACCAGTTCCTCGCCAGTGAGGAGGCATCGTACGTCAGCGGTCAGCTCATCGTCGCGGACGGGGCGCGCCACCTCGCCGGGCTGGACTAGGCGACGGAGAGAACCATGACGCCTGCTGATTCTTTCTTCCGGCGCACCGACTCTGACGTTGCCGGCCCGCCCCGCGAGATCGTCGGTTACGGCGAGCATCCCCCGCTGATCCGGTGGAACGGCGACGCAAAGGTCGCGATCCAGCTCGTGGTGAACTACGAGGAGGGGTCGGAGAAGACCTTCGCCATGGGCGACAACACCAACGACATCCTCTACGAGCTGCCGTTCGCCCTCGAGGGACAGCGCGACCTAGCCGTGGAGTCCATGTATGAGTACGGCTCACGGGCCGGCATATGGCGGCTGTTCCGGGTATTCGATAACGCTGGCATACCAGTTACCTTCTTCGCCGCGGCGGTAGCCCTCGAGCGCAATCCCGCCGTGGCGGTCAAGCTCGCCCGCCGGGGCGACGAGGCCGCGGGTCATGGTTACCGCTGGAGCAATCATTTCGAGATGACCCGCGAGCAGGAACGTGAGGCGATCAAGCTCGCGATCGCATCCATCGAGGAGACCACCGGGTCGCGCCCGGTGGGCTGGTACTGCCGCGAGATGAGCACGAACACCCGGGAACTCGTGGTGGAAGAAGGCGGCTTCGAGTACGACTCCGACTGCTACAGCGACGACCTGCCCTACTGGACGACAGCCCTTGGGCGCCCGCACCTCGTCGTGCCGTACTCGCTGGTCGTCAACGATGCCAGGTACATCGTCGGCACCGGCTACAGCAATCCTGATGACTTCTTCCTGACCGCGAAGGCGACCCTGGACCGGCTGCGCGCTGACGGAGACGACCTGGGCCGGATGATGTCGATCGGCATTCACCCCCGGGTCACGGGTAATCCCGCGCGGTCAGACGGGCTGGCGCGATTCATTGAATATGCCCAGGGGTTCTCCGACATCGCGTTCATGCGGCGCATCGACATCGCGCAGCAGTTCGCCGAGCAGTACCCGGCGTCTGAGGCACGCTGGTAGAGATGGGCGGCACGGTTTGACCTCGACAGTGGATAACGCACCCGGACTCGACTGGCAGGCTGCCGTCGCGGACACGCTGGTGGCGGCAGGCATCACGGTCGCTGCGTACGTGCCCGACACGCGCCTTCAGGGGATTCTGTCCCTGCTTGCCGACAACGGTGTATGCATGCGCTCGCTGACGCGCGAGGAAGAGTGCATTGGCTACGCGGCCGGGCAGCGGATCGCGGGCCAGCGACCGGTAGTGCTGATGCAGAGCTCAGGCCTGGGAAACTCACTGAACGCACTGGGCAGCCTCGCCGTGCCCTATCGGCTCGGCCTGCCGCTGGTGGTGTCGATGCGAGGAGCGCTTGGCGAGGCCAATCCGAGCCAGGTCCCGCTGGGACGCTCCGCGGTCCAGCTCCTCAGCACGCTGGGGATCCAGGCGTTCTCGGTGCGCACCGCCGCAGCGGCCGCGCAGGTGACGGCGGGCGCCGTCACGCTAGCGTTCCTGGCGGGCGAATGCGCGGCGCTGATGCTGGAGCCCGAACTGGGAGGCGGCCGTGAAGGCAGTTGATGTTGCCCGGGCAGTCATCGGTACGCTCCCCGATGCCTTGTGCGTTTCGTCGCTGGGCACGGCCACATCGGCACTGCGGGCTGCCTCGGGTGACGGCCCGCACTTCTACCTCGGGGCATCGATGGGATCGGCCCTGGCTGCGGCCATGGGCGTCGCCGAGGCTGTGCCGGACCGGGTCGTGGTGGCCCTGCTGGGAGATGGCGAGCTACTCATGGGCGCCAGCGCCCTGTGGTCGGTATCGGCGTACCGGCCCCGCAACCTCGTGGCGGTCGTGCTGTCCGACGGGGCTTATGCCATAACTGGCGGGCAGCAGCTCAGCGCGGCACCGCGGTTCGCTGCGGTGGCACAGGCCCTGGGCGGGATAGCCGGGCTGCGTGTCAGCAGCGATTCAGGCCTGCGCCGGGCACTGGGCGAGCTCGAGCGGCCCAGCCTCATCGAGGCGGAACTGACCGAGCGTGCCTGGCCGGGGCCTTCGCCGTTCGTGGATCCCGCCCAGGTCCGGCTGGCATTCGCCGCGAACGCGGCCGGGACGCCACCGTCATAGCTTCGGCAGTCCGGCCAAGGCCGGCCAGTCGTGCAGGTCGGCATGCCATCGGGTGGCTGAGAGCCTTAGCTGGACTGGACGAGGGCCGGCGGGAGCCAGGTGGCGTCGAGGATGGATGGTGCCGGGAGGTAGGTGCGCAGGATCAGGCGGAAGGCGTCCGTCGGGGAAGGAAGCCAGTTGACCGTGGGCTCCGCAGGCTCGGTGTTGCTGATGGCGATAGTGAGCGAGCCATCTGCGTTGTACGTGAGGCCGCCGGTGTGGCTGGCGATCTCGTAGCGGTCGATAGGGTTCGCGACCAGCCAGAACGTCGTGGCGTCGTAGAGGATCAGCGACCAGAACGCCCCGACTGGTGGGAGCTGGCCGGCCGGGAAGGTCAGCGTGTAGTCGCTGGCGCCGGTCAGCGCGACGCCGCCAGCGGCCGCCGCGCTGAAGTAGAGCGCTTCGGAGTTGATGTGCGTGCCCGGGCCGTAGATGGTCAGGGCCGCGCGCCGGAGAGGGTCATGGGTGACGGGAGTGACATCGTAGTTCACGCTCCAGCCGGTGGAGGTCTCCGTCACCAGCGCTGGGAGCGCGGCCTCGATGGCCCCGATGGCCGGGGCGATCGCCGCCTGGAGCACGCCGGCGAGCGTGGCGCCGGGCTGCTGATACCAGCGGACGTCAACGCCGACCGGGCGCAGCCTCCGGGCGTACTCGGCGTCGCGAGGGAGCGGTGGGTACTCCTGGAGGAGGGAGTTGATCTGCTCGAAGAGCGATAGGTCGAATCCGGTGAGGGGAAGGGGCGCGAAGATGTCGAGCGCCTGGGCCGCGACCACCGGGCTGACCCGCTGGCGGGGGTACTGGAAGAGCGGGCCGGTGGTGTAGCTGGTCTGGATGGCCTGCGCCGCCGCCAGGTCAGCGGGGTTGTTGACCTCGGTGCGGACCAGGGCGAGCAGCCGCTTGGTCGTGGCCCTGATCTCCTGGACGCCGTGCGGCAGCCTGCCGTGCCAGCCGGGCGGGATGATCGCGAACGCGCCTGCCGCGCTGCCGGTGGTGCGGGTGCCGATGTAGTCGAACGCGTTGGTCCAGAAGTCGATCAGCTGAATCGAGTAGTAGCGGCCAGGGGTGGCGGGCACCTCGATGACCTGGGGGCCGTCGGCGAGGTCCAGGTAGGTGAAGCCGTAGAGCGTGTCGTCGTTCGGCCCGGCGACGTGGGTCTGGGGGGTCGAGAGCTCCAGGTTGACCGCGAACTGGTTGCGCGCGAACCCGGCCGCGTCGGAGAGCGCCAGGTACTGCGACTGCAGGACGGCGGGCAGGCCGAAGATCACCGCGTCCTGCGCCAGCTGCGCCAGCGACGGGGCTGATCCTCGCCGGGCGGTCGTCGTGGCGGCGTTCGCCGTGCCGCGCAGCAGGGTGCCTCCGGCCAGGGTGGTGGCGCCGATCGCGGCCGCTGCGCCGGTCCCGCGCAGGAACGTTCTGCGCGTGTGCTGATTCGGTACCCCGGTCATGACTCTGCCTCCAAGAAGCCCTGCGCCTGGCCGCCGGTGACCAGACAGCACTCAGCCTTTATATGATAAATCCGGTCGTATTACTAGGATTTTGCCCATCGCAGTGCGCTGGGCGATGTCGCGCCTGGCGAGGCTGTCGCGCCTGGCGAGGCTGGCCAGGGGCGCTGTCAGTCGGCGAGCCCCGGCGTCACTCAGAGTGGCCGGTTAAGCCGAGCCGGGGAGATCGGTGCTGGCGGCGTCGCGGCGTGCCTGGCCTTTCCTGGCCGAGTACCGGCCGAGCGCGACCGATCCGAGGATCCCCAGTCCGGTCGCGACCAGAGGCAGGATCTGATCGTAGTTATAGGCGGTCGAGAACCTGGTCTGGCGGACAATGAGCGCCGTCACCGCGGCCTGGATCAGGAACAAGGCCGCCCACCAGTAGCTGATGACATACATGGTGGTGCGGAAGGCCTGGTAAGTGCTCCACATCTTGTCGAAGGTCGCCATGCCGTCGTGGGTGCCGTCCGTGCCATACCGCTGAGCCATGTAGAAGACCACCGGCTTTCGGGCCAGGACGCACGAGCCCAGGAAGATCAGGCCGATGAGGGCGGTGGCCGCGCAATCCTTGTAGAGCAGCACCTTGGGATTAGTGCTGCCGATGAGGGCGATGATCGCCGATACGGCGGTAAATGCGAAGATCGCTGCCGAAGCGCCGCTGAACTTGCGCGCTTTGATCCAGATCGCCAGCCCGCCCACGACCGGGCCGATACTGCCGGCCAGATAGCTGACAACGTCGCTCGCGCCTAGCCCTTTGGCCAGGTGGAACAGCCCGATACTGCCGCCGATCTCTATCAGCGTGACCAGAAGGTTGAAGGACATCCCCTTCCTGGCGGGATGATCCTTGAGCCCTTGAGCAATCTCGTTATGTACATTCGGCGCGATTGGGTCATGTCCCGACGGCGCGTGAATACCGGTCGGTCCGGTGGTTCCCGGGGCGTCACCACTGGCGTCCACGTGAACCCACCTCCCGTTCTCTTCCCGAGAGCATAGGTCGTTTCGATCTATGCGGCAAGGTAGGATCTGGTCATGACCGGACGGCTACTCACTCCGTTCGAGCACATACTGCTCGGCCTGATCTGCACCGAGCCGTCCTCCGGCTACGACCTCAAGCGGATCTTCGCCGTCACGCCCATGGGCATCTACCAGCCCAGTTCCGGCACGCTGTACCCGGCGCTGCGCCGCCTGGAACAAAAAGGGCTAGTCGAGGCTCAGGCCCCATCTGGCCAGGGCGGCCAGTCAGCCCGGCGCCGCCGCGTCTACGAGCCCACCCAGGCCGGCCGGGCAGCCCACCTGAACTGGTTGCGCACACCACTAGAACCCGCCACGGTCTCACGTGACCTCGGCCTGCACCTCATGCGCTTCGTGATGATGGAAAACCAGCTGCCGCGCGAAGAGGTGCTCACGTTCTTGCAGGACCTCGCTGACAGCCTCGCGGCGCTCACCGCACAGCTGCAGCAGTACTCAGCAGCCGCAGACTTCCCCGACCGCCACCCGCGTCTTGCCCTCGACCACGGGATTGCCATCCACTGCGCCAGCCTCCGCTGGGCCGAGCAGACCGTCGCGGCGCTGTCCGCTGATCCGCAGCGTCATCCGGCGATTGACCTGCGACATTCCTCCGCCATGTGATCTACCCGCGGAAGACGCTAATGGATACAGTAGCCCGCTTGTTCCAATGGATACCTGGCTCGGTGAGAGTCTGGGGATGCCGCACCCCGCGGTGGCTTGCGAGGTGCGGCATCCGTTAGTTGCTGCGGATTGTGCTAGGGGGTGACGTAGTTGACCGACGTTCCCCAGTTGGCGAAACCGTCCCTGGTCCCGCCGCAGGTCCCGATGGTCAGGGTGAATGACGCTCCGGTGCAGTTGGGGTTCTGGATGTACTCGTTAGCGAAGTAGATCCGCCCGCCGGTGCCCGGCAGGAAGAATCCCCAGCTGTAGTCCCCCCAGCGGGGACGGGTCGGGCCCGGGAAGCCCTGGTACTCGCCGAAGCCGTCCTGCGGGGACATGCCCATGGCGGCGATGTTGACCCTGGAGTTGAGCAGGCCGCCGGAGGTGGCGGTCAGCCGGCCGAAGGCGGTGCTCGGGAAGAAGCCGCCGTGGTCAGCGGCGGTTGGCCCGCCGTTGCCGGCCAGCGTGAACAGCATGATCGCCCGGCCGCCAGTGGTCGGCGTCGCGGCCATGGCTGGCATGGTCAGGTCCTCGTGCCTGGGCGAGACGTATCCCTGGCTGGTCAGGGTGAACTTGCCCGTCCTGTCGAACGAGCGGGTACCGACCACCCAGTACACCGCGCCCATGTGGATTTCCCCGTTGGCTCCGGCGTAGGTCTGCGCGATCTGGGTGCTGGTGGCGGCCCAGAGCTGGCCCTGTGCCTGCGAGACCTGCGTCAGGTTGTCGCCGTTGGTGGCGAGCCCGCCTTCCGGGCAGGACGTCTCCGAGCTCAGCCCGGCCGCCCCGCACTCGTCGCCGAGCGGTATCGGGCCGCCCTTCTGCGGGGCGAAGATCTCGCCGGTGTTGACCGTCTCGGGATCGAAGTACCGCTTGACTCCGGAGAACAGCTGGCCGCTGAACCGGATGGCGGCGTTACAGCTGGCGCAGCCGCTGCTGTTGAGGGCCGACAGCCCGGTCCAGGCCCACGCCGCGATCCGGTTGTCACCCGAGGTCGGGAGCCCTTCGAACCCGTAGAAGTCCAGCGAGCCGAGCATGAACCCGCTGCCGCCGTGGCTGTTGTCGAACCGGCCCCCGACCGGCTGCGCCGGGATCGCGGCCACCCAGCAGGTAATGCCGCCCTGGTGGAGCACCTTGTCCCGGGCGCAGGTGCCGTCCGGGGTGGGGATATGCCCCATGTTCTCGATCGCCACCGTGACCGCGGGGTTCGGCTGCCCGTTGCTCAGCTGGACGGGCAGGCCCTGCTCCAGTGCGCTCTTGCGGAACGCGAGTTCCTGCGCCCCGTTGAAGAATCCGCCGCCGATGCCGGGCAGCGACCCGGACAGCGGGAACTCGTCGTAGAACATCATGAAGGCGTCCCGGGTCACCGAGATCTTCGCGAAGTCGTTCAGCAGGGACGGGTAACCCGGCTCGCCCGGGTTGTAGTCGGCGCTCGAGAAGTACACGTGGTAGGGGCCGAACGGGCTGTTGCCGTCGGTTACCGCGATGCCCTCATAGCAGTCGTTGGCCACGGCCGAGAAGCAGCCGGTGAACGCGCCGCCATTGGACTCCGAGCTGGCCGAGACGATCTGGGTGAAGAACCAGTGCCCGCCGTTGGCGGGGTCATAGACGCAGGAGGGGTCTCCGCCGCTGCTCCATCCCAGCGTGGTGAGGCCCATGACCGTGTCGAGCGGGATCGGCTGGGACTGGCGCTGCAGCGCGGTGTTGAAGACCAGGATCTCGCCGATGTTGTTGGTCTCGACCACCGACCCGTTTCCGGCGCACAGGCCCTGATCCGGGGGCTCGATGTCGCCGTTGGGGTTGGTGGCCAGTGACGCGCTGTCGACCGCGTTCAGGCCCTTCACGCTGGTGGCGCCGCCGGACGACGTGCTGATCCGGTCACAGCCGCGGCCCAGCGGCTGACAGCTCACCGACGGGACGGGGAAGGAGGGGGTATTGGCCAGGCGGCGGCGCTGCGCCGCGGAGACGTTGGGGCGCCGCGGTTCTGGCAGCGGCATGGCGTGCGCCCGGTCCGGTTTCCCGGATCGCTGAGCGGCGGCCGGGCGGGCCCGGGCCAATGCCGCGGTGGATGGCGTGTTGACCGGGCCGGTCAGCAGCGAGCAGTTGACGCTGCATCCAGTGGCCGCCGGGCCGGTGAAGGTTGGCTTAAACGTCCCGAGGGTTGATGAGGTAACCGCATCCGTTCGAGCGCTCGCGGCGCTCCGGTGCGGAGCGGCCGCCGCCGGTCCCCCGATGGCGACGAGGACCATCGCCGGAAGGGATAGCAGCGACAGTAGTAGGACGAGCTTGTAGCGCATGCCTTTCATAAGGGTGGTTCCTCCCCAATCGGCCCCTGCGGCCGCCATGGGAGAACTCCGCGCTCCCGGAAAGCAAGGCGCGCCATGCGCCTTTCCAGCACCAGGGAGCAGCACGCGACGGATCGCCCGCACTGCTGACCTAGTGCGAGTTCCGTCCGGAAGGTAAGAGATTGCTCATGGCGCTGCCCGGAGCATAGCGACCCGAGAACGATCGGACAATAGGAGCTCCTTTGTCACTATAGTTAAATAACGTCCCACCAGCACCACCAGGCAACCCCGGCCGTTCTTGCAGAACCTCGCCGACAGCCTCGCGGCGATCACCGCGCAGCTGGAGCAGTACTCAGCAGCCGCAGACTTCCCCGACCGCCACCCGCGTCTTGCCCTCGACCGCGTTTTTCCGCGGAAACGCAGCGCGCACGTGCGTCACGCACTTGCGCAGAACGCTTCCGCGGAAGCGCCGTCAGGCCGTTTGGCAGGACGCCGCGTCGAATACACGGTCCGGGGCATCTGGCTCGGTCACGTCGCGGGCGGGTCACGCTCGCAGAGCAGGCACGTTGTAGCCGCTGACCAGCACCTGCGGGACGATCACCTGACCCGGCCGCCACGACAGCGTGATCTCCCTGGTCTCGCCCGGCAGCAGCCACAGGTAGTTCTCGCTGTATTGCGTGGGCAGGACCCGCTGGCCCGAACGCCGGTCCCGCAGCGACAGCACGACCATGGCCGCGACCGCGCGGCCGTTGTTGCGCAGGGAGACGGTGAGCTCACTGTCCTGGCCGCCTCCGGAGTCATGGACGCTGGCCGAGACGGGCACCTGGGGAAGCTGGTCCAGCGCCTGCATGTCCGAGGCGGCGCGGTACCGCCAGTACACGTTCTCGGACAGCAACTGATTCTGCTGGCCGGTCAGCCGGAGCCGGAGCAGATGCGGCGAGGGCAGGGCAGCACCGAAGTCCGCCGTGAACACCGGGGCGGTCGACGAGGGGGCCACCGTGACCGCCTGCGTCTGGGGTGCCGCGAGGCTGGCGCCGGTCAGGTCGTACAGCTCGGCCGTGACGGTGGGGCCGGTCAGCTGCTCCGCCGTGTGGTTGGCGACCAGCACCTGCCAGTCGGTCAGGCTGGCCTGGACGTGAACGGCCTCGCAGCCCTTGCGGGCCCCGTAGTAGGTGCCGTTGACGTCCAGGTCGTAGTCGTAGGTCTGCCAGACCGTGCTGTGGTGGGCCGGGTTGGACATCCACAGCATGAGGCCGGAGGCGTCGTTCCACAGCTTGGTGTTCCACGCCTCGAACATGGCCCGGATGCTCTCGTAGTTCACGAACTGGGCCTTGGCGCAGAAGTCGGCCAGGCTGGCCGCGGTGCCCAGCCGGGTCTCGATCGCGGCCTGGTAAGTGTCGACCGCCTGGTTGCCCTGGGTGCACCAGTCGTGCAGGAACCACGGGCCGCCATCGAGGACCGTCTTGACATCGGTCCAGGTGGTGCCGTCGCTGGAGACCTGGATGGCGTAGTTCAGCGCGTCGGCCAGTTCCCAGACGATAACGACCTGGTCGAAGCTGACGGCCGAGCCGAGGTCGACCTGGATCCACTGGTTGTCCTCGTAGGCCGAGGACCACCGGGTGGCGGGGTTGCCGTCGACGGCGTTGCCGGGCTGGTCGCTGCCGTTGTCCGCCGAGGATGCCGTCGCCGTCTTGCCCAGCGCCAGGTCGGTACCGGGGGAAGTGGTGTCGAGCACCGACAGGCTCCACATGGACACGCCCCAGCCGGTTATCCGCTTGTAGCACTGGATCCGCAGGTAGCGGGCGTGCTGCCGGGGGAAGTTCTCGGTCTGCGTGGCGCGGTCGGTGGCCCCGTCGATGTCGATCGGCAGGTCGGAGCCGGGGTCCGGCGTGCTGCCGATCAGGCCTCTCATGCTCTCGGTGACCGAGATGGTGGGCAGGCCGATCTCGGTGTGGAACCCGAACTCGCCGCCGCCCCAGATCCCGGAGAAGTACTGGGTGGGGTCGACCCACTGGTAGGGGCCCCCGCTGCTGGTCCCGCCGGCGGCCGAGTCGCTGTGGTACAGCAGCCCGGGGGCGAGGTCCTGCACGGCCTGGCTCAGCCCGGTGTCGACGGCCGCGGGCGGGGCGCTCTCGTTGGCGCCGCACCACACCACGATGCACGGGTGGATGCGGTAGCGCAGGATCGTGTCCCTGGCCTGGTCGAGGAAGACGTCAGTGCTCTGCTGGTCGGGGAACAGCCCGTCGCCCTCCCAGAACTCGGTCCAGACGAGGATCCCGTTCTCGTCGCAGCCGCTGTAGAACTCCTCGCGCGTGCTGCACCCGCCCCAGTTGCGGATCATGGTGAAGTTCATGTCTCGGTGCAGGCCCAGGACGTCGCCCATGCGGTCGGGCAGCATGCGCCGCAGTAGCTCGTCCCAGCCCCAGTTGCCGCCGCGGCAGAAGACCGGCACCCCGTTGACCCTGATCACGAGGGGGGCGGAGTTGCTGACCGACTTCACGTCGGTCCACGTGGCGCCGTCGTCGGAGACCTGGATGACGTAGGTGAGCGCGTAGGCCTGCTCCCACACGATGACGACCTGGTCGAAGGAGACGGCGGACCCGAGATCGACCTGGATCCACTGGTTGTCCTGGTAAGCCGACGACCACCGGGTGCTCGGGTCGCCGTCGACGGCATTGCCCGGCCCGCGGCTCGGGTCATCCTCGGACGACGCCGTGGCCGTCTGGTGCAGCGCCAGGTCGGTTCCCGGCGAGGCGGTGTTGAACACCGACAGCGCCCACATCGAGTCGCCCCACTGGGTGGCCCGGGTCCCGCACTGTATCCGCAGGTAACGGGCCTGCTGGAGGGCGAAGTTCTCGGTCTGCGTGCCCCGGTCGGTGGCGCTGTCGATGACCAGCGAGGGCTGGGCGTAGTCGACCTGCCGCAGGCCGAGCCGGCATGTCCGGCGGTCACTGTTCCCGCCCGCCACGCTCGCCGTCAGGACCAGGTCGTGCAGGTCGGGCTGGCCGTACCCGTTGGGCCACCACAGACGGGGATTGCTGACCCGCAGGGCCGGGAAGTCGGCGGGCGAGAACGTCGCCGCGGCCTGGCCGCCGGCCGGGACGGAGACTGTAGTGCTCACCCGGACGTCATCGAAGGCCGCGGCCACGGTGACCGCCTGGGTGCTGGCGCTGGCGTTGCTGACCGGCACGACGATGGTGACCTCGGCCAGGCTGGTGTCAGGGAGGCGGGGCAGGGACGTGTCGACCCGCGGATCGCCGAGCACGGCCGGCCCCGTCGAGCGCAGCCGCACGTGGTTCCAGATGCCCGCCACCCGGTCGCGCACGGCCGGCATCCAGTCCCAGCCCGATACCGAGATGTAGCTGGGAAAGTCCAGGCTCACCTGGCTGGAGTTCAGGAACGAGACGCCGCTCGGTCCCTTGTCGCCGGGGCTGCCCGGATGCGGCATCGGGGTGATCCGCACCGCCAGCACCTGCTCGCCGCCGGACAGCACGCTGGTGACGTCGAAGACGCCACGGGCGAACGGATGGGTGACCTCGCCGACCTGGGTCCCGTTGAGCCAGATCTCGGCGTGGTGGTTGATCCCGTCGAACTCCAGCCAGATGCGCCGGCCCGGGCCGCGGGCGAGATCCGGCGGCACGCGGAAGGGCCGCCGGTACCACCAGGAGTGCCGGGACAGCGCCTCGGGGATGTGCAGGTTGTTGTAGCCCTCCACCGGATCCGGGAAATGGCCCTGCTCCACCAGACTGGCCAGCACCGTCCCCGGAACGGTGGCACTGACCCAGCCGGCGGTGTCCGCGGCGCTTGTCGACAGGGTCTTGCCGTCATCGGGCTGGGCCCAGGCATCAATGGTCAGTGCCCAGCCCGACTCGATGGGCACCGTGCCGTCGGGGGCGACACTCAGCGAGGGCGCCGGCGGCGCGGGCTGGCTGCCCCAGTTGCTCCAGCCCGTCGCCGGCGGGCGCGGGTGCTCGCTGGTGCCGTACACCTGGAAGCCGTTCACCTGCAACGGAGTGTCGTTTGACTGCTGGGTCGCGGTCATGCGCACCCAGCGTGCGGTCACCGGCTGGGCCAGCGGGATCTGCATAACGCCGCCGGCGCCGGACGTGGTCTGGTACACGGTGCTCCACGTCGTGCCGTCCGTGGACACGTCGAGCTGGAACGCGGTCGGGCAGCTCGACATGATCTCCCAGCCGGTCGTGCTGGCGTAGGGGTTGCTGCCCTGGGCCGGTACCCACGCCGGGTCAGACAGCCGGGCCTCGAACACCAGGGCTACTGACTCGACCTGGCACGGCACCTGCAGGTCGACGGTTATCCACTGCGGGTCCGGTCCTCCGGCCCGCCATCCGGTCCCGCCGACCCCGGTCTGGGCCAGCCGGTCGACCGCGAACTCCGCGGGCGTGGGGCCGTAAGCGGTGGATGACACGGTCACCGGCCGGTACCGGGCCAGGTCGGTGGTGGTGGCCGCCGGCCCGGATGGGCCGGATCGGGTGCCGGCCAGGGCCGGGCTGGCCAGTGCGCTGCTCAGGCCGAACCCGGCCAGCAGTGCGGCGTTAGCCGAGAGAAACGTCCGCCGGGAGACCTGGTCGTGCTGCTCAGGCATGAGATCGGCCCATCTGCGCGGGGAAATGACAACGTTATCAACGCTGATATGGCCGGGTTCGAGTGTCAAGTCCGGCAAGCCCAGATTTACGCGGAATGCGGACGGGCGGCATAGCGTCCGGCGGATCTACGGAACGGGTAAAAGTCGACCCTCCTAGAGGGCACGGTCCTCGCGGTCGCGGGTGCCGAGGTCGGCCAGCCAGTCGCTGGCGATCAGCACGACGCTGCGCGGGACCTTGCCGCGTCCGATCGCGCCCAGGTCGAACAGGCGGCGGGTGATCGCGGCTCCGAGCGGGCCGGCGAGGTGATGGGCCTGCTCGGTCCAGTCGACGTCGTATCGCAGCGGGCTCGTCGTGCTCAGCACGGCCGGGTCAATGCCCCAGGCGGCGAGGGCGGCCGCGCCCGGTTTCGTCAGCCGATAGCGGTTGCTGGTGCCCGGCGCGGATAGCCGGTCGGCCGTCCGGCCGGGATGGTGACGACCGTCACCACCGACGACCCAGCCGCTGGCGATGAGGTGGCCGAGCAGCTGGACGCCGAGCTGCCCGGCGAGGTGGCGGTAACAGGTGCGTCCGGCCCGCAGTGCGTGAGACCGGGTGTGCTCGCGCAGCGACGTGACCGGGGTCGGCGGCGAGACGAGGGCCAGGGCCTCGAGGACGCCTTCCACGTGCGGGCTGGCCAGCCGGTAGAAGCGGTGCCGGCCCTGCTGGTGGACCGTAACCAGGCCGTGGTCGAGCAGGATGCTCAGGTGGTTGCTGACCGTCGAGGCGGCGACGCCCGCCTCCTGGGCCAGCCGCCCGGCGGGCAGCGCACGACCATCGGCGAGCGCCACCAGAACCCGGACACGGCGTGGGTCGGCGAACGCGGCGGCGCCGGCGGCGAGGTCGGGCTCAGCGACGGCATGCGTGACCATGCTTCGAGAGTAAGCCCGGAATGCTTCGACCCCAGCTGAAACGTCGCGGGGTCATGCTTGCAGGCGTGGGGAGCCAAGCTCGTCAATGCGAAGCCGGGCTTGAGTTGGCGTCGGGCCGCCGCCTGCGCTTCATCCATATGTGAAACGTCGCCCCGGACCTCCCAAAATCCAGTTGCCGGGGGGCCACGGAACCTTCCGCAGAAGAGAAAGGAGACCGCCCCATGTCGCGCATCGCGATTCCGAGCCTGCCCCAAGCGCCGGCCAAGACCCATGCGACCCTGCAAGGCGTCACCAGACGCCTGGGCTGGACGCCAAGCACGTTTCTCCTGATGGCCCTGAGCCCGAAGACTCTCTCCGCCTTTATCGCCCTGTCCGGGACGCTTTCCCGGACCCTGGACGTAGCGACGATCGAGTCCATGGGCATGGTCGTGTCCGAAGGCAGCGGCTGCGAATACTGTCTTCAGTCGCACCTCATGCTGGGAACGCGCCTCGGCAAACTGGACGCGGCTGAGCTTGAGCTCAGCCGCCGCGGCGGATCCAGCGATCCGAAACGCGCGGCCGCCGTGCGCTTTGCCAAAGCCGTCGCCGACAACCGCGGCAAAGTGAGCGACGAGGATATCGCGGAGATCCGCGCGGCGGGATTCTCGGACGGCGACATCGTGGCCATCGCTGGCCTGACTGCCCAGTTCCTGTTCACCAACTTCCTCAACAACATCGCCCAGGTCAAGCTCGATTTCCCGGCCGACGTGCCAGCTCTGAGGGATACGTCTGCCGTGCAGGCTAAACAACGGCGTGCCGCAGGCCCTTAGCAACCAGCCGGCGGCCGACGGCATCGGGCGGCAGACACTCGTTCGCGCGCTCCGTGCCGGTACCACCTATTCCAACGCGACTACATTCGGGAGACCCATCATGTCGAAGATTGACCGTCGCCTGGACGAACTGGGCATCACCTTGCCCAGGCCGTGGGCCCTGCCATCCGGCGTTGTCGTTCCGGCAAGCCTGATCAAGGTCCGGGGCAAGCGTGTGGTGATCTCGGGGCATGTGCCGACCAATTCCGACGGATCCGTCGCCGGGCCACTGGGCCGCGTTGGCGGCGAGGTCTCGCCGGAAGATGCCTACGAGGCCGCGCGGCGATCGCTGATCAGCATCCTGGCGTCCCTCAAGGCGAAGATCGGCGATCTCGACCAGATCGCGGCCTGGGTGCGCATTTCTGGCATGTTCGTGCCCGCGAACGGGTTCGTCGATTTTCCCCGGGCGCTGAATGGCGCCTCCGACCTGCTTCAGGAGGTGTTCGGCCCCGAGATCGGCGACCACGCGCGGTTGGCCATTGGCGTAGCCGCCCTGCCATTCAATGCCCCGCTCGAGATCGAAGGCGAGGTAGAGCTGGCTTAGCGCCAGGCCTTGTTCCAGCACTCACGGCGTGCGCCCGCACCGGCACCGCGCTGGAGATCAACTCCCACCCGGCCTCCTCGCGAGGTTTGTGATCTTCTGCCTTAGCTCCGGCCGCCGAATTGCCAGTTGTGCACCTCGACGCCGGCGTACCGGTCCGGGGTCAGGATGGCGCGGGCCGTGCCCGGGTCCGGCGCGCGGAGCAGCACCGCCGTGCCCAGCCAGGCGGCGCCGTCGTCGGACAGCAGCGGCCCGTACGCGACCAGCTCGTCCCGGTCCGGCGGCACCGCGAGGTCGGCGGCCGGCCCGGTGCCGAGGCCGAGCACCAGGTACCGGTTACCGCCGTCGCGGCCGCCGGGGAAGTCCCACATGGTGCGCCCCAGCAGGTTGCGCCACCGGCGCAGCAGCACGTCGCGATACACGCCGGCCTGGTAGCCGGGCTCGTCGAAGGCGAACGCGCGGGCGGCGGCGGGATCGGGCAGGTCGACGATGTGCACGCTGCCGGTGGGCGTGTCACCGTCGTCGCTGAGGGTCGGGCCGCGGGCGATCATCTCCGCCTGGAACCCGTCCATGTAGGACCAGTGCTGCTCCAGCAGCTCGTCGCGCAGCGCCAGCGAGCCGGGCCGGTCGCGGTGATAGCAGAAGAACTCCACGCCCACAGTCTTGACCACCACGCCGGCGACCCGCACGCCAGCTAGGGCAGCAGGGCGTCCGGGGGCAGGGCCACGATGCCGCTGGCGCCCAGCTCCCGCAGCCGGGCCAGCTGGGTCCAGAACGAGCTGGCCTGCACGACCAGGTGCACGGCGACCAGGTCCTCGCGCCCGGCCAGCGGCAGCACGGTCGGCGCGGCCAGGCCGGAGAACACCGTGGTCAGGTCGCCGATCCGGGCGGGCGGCAGATGCAGCATGACGTAGCGCTGCTGGCGGGCGGTCAGGACCGCGCCGATGCGCAGCGTCAGGTCGGCCAGCGCCTCGCTGGGGCCATGCGCGGGGTGGTGCACGAACAGGGCCTGGCAGGGGCGGATGACGTCGAGCACCCGCAGCCGGTTGCGGGCCAGGCTGGAGCCGGTCTCGCGCAGGTCGACGATGGCGTCGGCGAGCCCGGCGGCGCACACGCCCTCCAGTGACCCGCCCATGGTCACCACGGTGACCTCGACCCCGGCCTCGGCGAACCAGCGACGGGTGGCGCCGGGCAGGTGGGTAGCGACCGTCGCGCCGGCCAGGTCGGCCCGGCCGGTCCGGCCGTCGTCCTCCCGCGAGGCGATGATGAGGTCGGACCGGGCCAGCCCGAGCGGCACGGCGGTCAGGTGCTGGAGCTGCTCCTCCAGCACGATGTCGGTGGAGATGAAGGCGCCGGCGATCCGGCCGGTGGCCAGCCAGGCCCCGGCGTCACGGGGCCGCATCTCGATGAACTCGGTCTGCGGGGTCGCGGCCCTGGCCGCGCCGTTCAGCACGGCGGCCGGGTACCCGGCGTCGTCGAGCAGGGACAGGACGCCGTCGCGCAGCCGGCCGCGCGAGGGCAGCGCCACCCGGACGGTCATCGCCGCCGCTGCTCCAGGACGGCCAGGACGCTGTCCAGGCTGACGTCGACCGACACCAGGCCGGCCAGCAGGTGGTAGACGAGGTCGGCGGCCTCGGCGGCCACCGCCGCGTGGTCGGGCTCGGCCCGGCCGAGCTCGAGGCAGACCTCGAAGGCCTCTTCCATCACCTTGCGCATCAGCCGCTCATGATCGGCGAACAGCTCCGCGGAGTACGAGCCCGCCGGGCGCAGTTCGCGGCGGGACACGAGGGTCTGCTCCAGCTCGTGCAGCGTGTCCGTCATGCGCCAAGTATCCCAGGATGGCGCCAATCACCCGCGCCCAGGTGGCGGCCAGCGTCCCGGCCGGTCAGCGGATCGGGCCGGTCCTCGGGTCAGGCCGAATTGCTTGTTGACAAAATCAGCTTGCTGAGCAAACTAGTTTGTTAGGGAGAAACAAGAGGCTCGACAGGGAGCATCGTGTCCGGCAGTGACAGCGACCGCGGGCGTGGCCCGGCGACCGCGCCCGGGGCCGACGAGGCGGCAGGCGCGGCCGAGGCACGCGTGGCCGGCGCGGGCGCGGCCAGGGCACGCGTGGCCGCGCGGGCGCGGGCGAAGCGGGCGCGGCCAGGGCACGCGTGGGCGAAGCGAGCACGGCCGACACCGGCGCGCACCCGGCCACCGCGCTGGACGAGACCGTGCACCACCGGCACCGGCTCGGCATCCTGACGATCGCGTCGCGGGCGCGCCAGGCGGACTTCGGTTACCTGCGCGAGACGCTGGGGCTGACCTCGGGCAACCTGTCGACGCACCTGACGGTGCTGGAGGACGCGGGCCTGGTCCGGGTGGAAAAGGGCTACGCGGGCCGCCTGGCCGCGGACCTGGGTCAGCATCACCCGCCAGGGCCGGGCGGCCCTGGCGGCCGAGATGGACGCGCTGGCGCGGCTGGTCCGCGAGCACGGCGCGGAGCTGGACACCGATACAGCAGGAGGCAACGGTGAGCGAAGCAGCTGAGCATCCGGGCGCGGCAGACAGGGACCCGGCCCGCCTGCTGGCCGAGATGCGGGCCATCGGTGACCGGACCAGCGCGGCGGCGCGCGGCTACTGGCTGCCGCTGGTGCTGTTCGGGCTGCTGATCTGCGGCTCGCTGCCTTTCTACGAGCGGCTGCAGTCCGCCGGGGCGGTGCGGCATGCCCTGGCCGGGTTCCTGGGCATCTGCAAGGACGCCGGGATTCACTCGTGCCACGTCGTGGTGACCGAGGGGTACGTGTCGGTCGTGACGGCGCTGGGCTATTACTGGCAGCTGGCCATCCCGGCCGGGGTCGTGCTGACCGTGCTCTGGTACCGCTGGCGCGGCCGCCGGACCGGCCTGCGCCAGCCGACGTACGTCTTCCTGGTCGCCGGGCTGCTCCTGGGCGAGCTGGTGCTGCTGCTCCCGCTGCTGTTCTCCCGTCTCGGTCCGCAGGGCGACGTGTCGCGGGCGCTGGATCACGAGGGCGCGCTCGTGCTCATCGCCGCCGTGCTGTGGGTGCTGGCCTGGACCGAGCGCAGCTGGGTGCTGGCCGTCATCGTGGCGGTGTTCTTCGTGGTGGCGGTGCCGGTCAGCCACTTTGACGGCGGCGGGCTGGCGGGCGGGACGACCGGCGCGGCGGACCTGAGCCTGGGCGCGCTGCGCCTGCTGGGCCTGATCCCGGCGCTCGTCCTGCTGGCCGCCGGAGCGGGAACCTGGCTGGCCGGGCGCCTGCGGTCCTAGCGGCCGCGGCAGCAGGCCGGGGCTGATCTGCTCCCCTGGTGACCAGGACGCGCGACGGGCTACGGCAGGGCGCTGAGCAGCTCGCTGACCGGCTTGCGGCGGCCGGTGTAGAAGGGGATCTCGATCCGGGTGTGCCGCCGGGCCGTGGCGCCGCGCAGGTGGCGCATCAGGTCGACGATCCGGTGCAGCTCGTCGGCCTCGAAGGCGAGCATCCACTCGTAGTCGTTGAGCGCGAAGCAGGCCACGGTGTTGGCCCGGACGTCGGGGTACTCGCGGGCCATCTTCCCGTGCTCGGCCAGCATCTGGCGGCGCTCGCCGTCCTCGAGCAGGTACCACTCGTAGGAGCGGACGAACGGGTACACGCAGACGTAGTTCTTCGGCTCCTCGCCGGCCAGGAAGGCCGGGATGTGGCTCTTGTTGAACTCGGCGGGCCGGTGCAGGGCCATGGCCGACCAGACGGGCTCGCTGGCCCGGCCCAGGCCGGTGCGGCGGAACCGCGCGTACATCTCCTGGAGGTCATCGGCGGTCGGCGCGATCCACCAGAACATGTAGTCGGCGTCGGCCCGCAGGCCCTGCACGTCGTAGCAGCCGCGGGTGACCACGTCCTTGTCCGCGGCGTGCTGGCACAGCTCGCTGACCTCGGCGGCCAGGCCGGGCCGGCCGCTCTCGGTGTGCGCGCCCGCCGCGTCCAGGGCGCCGGGCCCGCTGACCTTGAAGACCGACCACATGGTGTACCTGATGAGCTCGTTGAGCTCGCGGGCCCTGGGCCGGTCCGGCTGCGGCCCGGTGCTCTCGGTCCTGGCGCTCTCGGTCCTGGCGCTCTCGTTCCCAGCCATACCGCCATTGTCCACCCCGCTGACCGGTGCCCTTGCGTGGCCCGGGGCGGCCGGCCTGTTTCGGCTTCGCAGGGCGGGTAGTACGTGCTTATACGTGGCGTGAGTACGTGGCGTGAGCCAGCGGGAGAGATCATGCAGCGGAGAGACAGATGAGCTTGCCGAGCCGCCAGCAGCACGCTCTGGACCAGATCGAGCACCAGTTTGAGGCGGCCGAGCCGCAGCTCATGGCGATGTTCGCGGCGTTCACCCGGGTCGCCGCCGCGGAGGCCATGCCGCCCCGCGAGGAGATCACCCGGCGGCTGCCGCGAGTGCTGCTGGTCTGCGTGATGGCCCTGACGGTGGCCGGCGCGGTGCTGCTGGGCACGCTGACCGGCAGCCCGCGCTGCCCGCGCGGCCCGATCAGCACCCAGGCCGCGCACGTGGCGGCCATCGCGGGCTGCAAGACCGCCACCACGGCGGGCTCGTCCGGCCGCTGACCCGGTCCGGCCGCTGACCCGGTCCGGCCGCTGACTGGTCCGGCCGCTGAGCCAGTCCGGCCGCTGAGCCAGTGCGGCGACGGGCTACCGGCTGAGCGACGGGCTACCGGCTGACGGGCTCGCGGCGGCCCAGGTGGGCGAGCACCTGATCGACCGCCAGCCGCGCCGAGGCGATGCAGGCCGGGATGCCGACCCCGTCGTAGGCCGCGCCGCAGACGGCCAGGCCGGGCTGGGCGGCCACCCCGGCCCGGATCCGCGCCACCCGGTCCAGGTGCCCCACGCTGTACTGCGGCAGGCCGCCGCCCCACCGGGTGACCCGGGTATCGGCCGGGGCCCCGCGCACGCCGGTGGCCGCGGCCAGGTCGGCGGCGGCCAGCGCGGCCAGGTCGGCGTCGTCGCGCTGGAGCACGCCCTCGTCGCCCAGGCGGCCCACCGAGCAGCGGACGATGCGCAGGCCGCCTGGTCCAGGTGCGGCCACTTGACCGTGCTGAACGTGACCGCCTTGATGGCGTGCCCGTCCACGGCCGGGACCAGGAAGCCGCTGCCGGCGGCCGGGGCCGGGAAGGCACCGTCGGGGTAGGCCAGCGTGACGATGGCCATGCTCGCGTACTTGATCTCGGCCAGCGCGGCGGCGGCCGGGCCGGCCCGGGGACGCCGTCCAGCAGGCGGCTGGCCGGCCGGGCCGGGAGGGCCAGGATGACCGCGTCGGCCTCCAGCCACTGCGGCGCGTGCGCCGACCCGACGGTCAGCCGCCAGCCGTGTTCCAGGCGGGTCAGCTCGCGCACGGTGGCCCTGGTCCGCACCTCGGCCCCGGACGCGCCGGCCAGCACCGGGGGCAGGCTGCCCAGCCCGCCGGCCAGCGTCGTGAACACCGGCGCCGGCCCGCCGCCGGCTGGCGCGGCCAGCGCTCTGCCGCCAGCGGGCCCGGGCCCAGCACCCCGAGTCCCACCAGGCTCACCAGGCCCGCCAGACCCGGCGTCAGCGTCGGCGGAAGCCTGGGCAGCGTCGGGCGCTACGTTGCCAGCGTCATGGTTGGCCCTCTGGTGCTGCTCTAGCGTCACCAGAGGGCCAACCATGCTGTTCCGGCCCGCGACCCTGGGCCCGCTCGCCGCCGCGGGCGAGGCGCCAGGGGCTCCGGGGGCCGAGCGGGACCGGCGGGGCGGGCCGGACCGGCGGGCGGGCGGGACCGGCAGCAGCGAGGCCGCGGCCGCGCTGAGCGACGGGTAGCGCGGGGCGGCCGCGGCCAGCGGGGCCAGGGTGGCCTGGAACGACAGGTCCTCGCAGCGGCCGGCGTAGACCCCGCCCAGCAGCGGCTCGACGACGCGGTCCACCAGTTCCTGGCCCATCCGCCGGCCGACCCGCTCGGTCACCGAGACGTCCCCGGCGTCGGCCGGGTCGGCGGGCCGCGACGTGTCCTCCCGGGCCCGGGCCAGCCCGCCGGCCGACAGCAGGCCGGTGGCGGCCAGCTCGTCGAAGTCGGCGGGCACGCCCATGAACTGCCGCCGGGGCAGCGGCCGGACCTCGCCGCGGGTCCAGATGCCGGCCGAGGTGGTGCCCGGCTGGCGCAGCTCGCCGGACAGGCCCAGCTCGGCGATCAGCCCGACGCCCTCGGGCCGCCGGGCCAGCAGGGCCTCGGCGCCGGCGTCCACCTCGACGCCGCCGACCTCGGAGACGGCCAGCTTCCCGCCCAGCCGCGGCGAGCCCTCCAGCACGGTCACGGTCAGGCCGGCGTCGCGGAGCAGGAACGCGGCGGCCAGCCCGGCAACGCCGCCGCCGACGATGACCACGGCCGGCGACCGCCCGCCGCCGGCCCGGGGGGTCGGTGCGGAAGCGGTCACGATGACCCGCCCGGCGCGGGCTGATCCCGGGACCACGCATGTTCGCGGCCAATGGTCTTGAGCGTCTCGCGGGTGGTCTCGTCGCACAGCGCGCCCTGGACGCCGGCCCGGTAACAGTCCTCCGGGCTCACCCCGAGCTGCTGGACGACCTGGTACTCCAGGTCCAGGTCGGTGCCGAACATGGCCGGGTCGTCGGTGGACACCGAGCAGGCCACGCCCGCCGCGACCAGCGCGGGCAGCGGGTGCTCGGCCAGCGAGGCCACGGTGCCGGTGCGCAGGTTGGACACCGGGCAGACGTCGAGCACGGTGCCGCGCTCGGCCAGCTCGCGGACCAGTTCGGGGTCCTCGATGGCCCGGATGCCGTGCCGGATCCGCACCGCGTGCAGGGCGGTCAGCGCGCCGCGGACCGATTCGGGCCCGGCCGCCTCCCCGGCGTGCGGGACGGCGGGCACGCCGCCGTCGCGGGCCAGCGCGAACACCTCGGCGTAGGGCTCGGGCGGGAACTGGGCCTCGAACCCGCCCAGCCCGAGCCCGACGACGCCGCGGTCGTGGTAGGCGACGGCGTGCCGGGCGGTCAGCTCGACCATGTCCATGGGGTAGCCGCGCGGGATGTCGGGCGTCAGCCGGACCTGCACGTCGTGCCGCTCCCTGGCCTCCTGGGCGCCGTCGCAGAAGCCGCTGAAGACCTCGTCCCAGCCGGCCCCGCGGCGGACGGCCTCGGCCGGGGTGAAGATGCCCTCCAGGTAGACCGCGCCGTGGCTGGCCGCCTCGGCGGCGTAGTCCACCACGATCTGGCGGAAGTCGCGCTCGGTGCGCAGCACGCTGGTGGTGATCGCCCAGGTCTCGAGGAAATGGTCGAAGTCGCGGTACTGGTAAAGGCCGGCCAGCCCCTCGGGCGAGTCGGCGGGCAGCGTGACGTCGTTGCGCCGGGCGATGTCCAGCAGCGTGCTCGCCCGGACGGTGCCCTCCAGGTGCACATGCAGCTCGATCTTGGGAAATGCCACGGCAACGATTATCGCCGGGCCGGGGAACCGCCCGTCGGGCGGGCGCGTCCCAGCAGCATGGACACACTGTTCGGGCGCCGGGCGGACCAGCCGTCCGGCGCCACCCGGCCGGGAAGAGCCAGCGGCTCATCCCGCGGCCGGGCGATGCCACCGCGCATCACCGCCGTCTCCTGGGCCGTCCTCCTGACGGGGGCCGGACTGCTCATCGCGGCCTGCGGCGCCGCGAGCTCATCGGGCAGCGCCTCCAGCGCCATGTCGTCGGCCAACAGGGCCGCGGCGGGGACCGTCAATGGCGCGGGCGGCGAGCACTCCGCGGCCCAGCCCCCAGTCCCAGCCCCGGCCGGAGCCCCGGCCTTCAGCAGTGCCCGCGGCTCGACCGCGGCGACGGGCGCCCGGCTGCTGCCCGTCAGCCAGAGCATCATCATGACGGCCAATCTCACCGTCCGCGTGACCAGCGCCAGCCAGGCCGCGGCCACGGCGGCGAAGTATGTCACCGGGGCCGGCGGCTACACCGCCGGCGAGCAGGCCCAGCTCAGCCCGTCGGGCCGGCAGCGGCAGACGGTCAGCATGACGCTCAAGGTGCCGCAGGCCGGTTACGGCGCGGCGCTGAGCCAGCTGGCCCGCCTGGGCCGGGAGACCTTGCTCCAGCAGCAGTCCACCGACGTCACGCAGCAGGTGGCCGACGTGGCCAGCCGCGTCACCTCCCAGCAGGACGCGATCGCCCAGCTCCGGTCGCTGCTGAAGCGGGCCGGGACGGTCAGCGGGCTGCTCCAGGTGCAGCAGCAGATCTCCGGTGACGAGTCGTCCCTGGAGGCGCTGCAGGCGCAGCAGCGAGCCCTGGCCCGGGAGACCAGCTACGCGACGATCTCGCTGCTGCTGGTCGGCCCCAAGCCGCACGCCGCGGTGCACCACCGTCATCACGCAAGCCACCGGGGCGGCTTCCTGGGCGGCCTGACCTCCGGCTGGCGGGGCCTGGGCCACGCGACCACCTGGCTGCTCACCGTGCTGGGCGCGGTGCTGCCGTTCGCCGCCGCGGTGGCCGTCCTCGGCGGGGCGGGGTTCCTGCTGTGGCGGCGCTTCGCCCGGCGGCGAGCCGCGCCGGCCCCGGCCCCGGCCAGCGAGAGCTAGACCCTGGACGCGGGCTCAGCGGGGCCGGCGGGCCGCGCCCGGCCCCGCGCTCGCCGACGCGGCGTGCACGTAGTCGACCAGGCGGCGAAGCACGCCGGGGTCGGTGCTGGGCGGGACCCCGTGCCCCAGGTTGAAGACATGACCCTCGGCCGCCCGGCCCCGGTCCAGCACGTCCCTGGCCCGCTCCTCGATGACCGGCCACGGGGCCAGCAGCAGCGCCGGGTCCAGGTTGCCCTGGAGCGCCCGGCCCGGGCCGACCCGGCGGGCCGCCTCGTCCAGCGGCACCCGCCAGTCCACGCCCACCACGTCGGCGCCCGCCTCGCCCATCAGCCGCAGCAGCTCGCCGGTGCCGACGCCGAAGTGAATCCTCGGCACCCCGCTCGCCCCGCTATTAGCGCTATCCCCGGTCCCGGCCAGCGCCTCGAAGATCCGCCGGCTGTGCGGCAGCACCGACCGGCGGTAGTCCTCGGGGCTGAGCGACCCGACCCAGGAGTCGAACAGCTGCACCGCCGACGCGCCCGCCGCCACCTGGACCCGCAGGAAGCTGATCGTGATGTCGGTGAGCGTCGTCATCAGCTCGTCCCACAGGGCGGGCTGGCCGTACATCAGCGACTTGGTGATCTCGTAGTTCTTGGACGGGCCGCCGTCGACCAGGTAACAGGCCAGCGTGAACGGCCCGCCGGCGAACCCGATCAGCGGCGTGCTGCCCAGCTCGGCCACCAGGCTGGTGACCGCCTCGGTCACGAACGGCACGTCATCCGGATCCAGCCCCCGCAGCCCCCGGATGTCCGCTGCGTCCCGGATCGGCTGGTCGACCACCGGCCCCACGCCGGGCTTGATGTCGATGCCCACCCCGGCCGCGCGCAGTGGCACCACGATGTCGCTGAAGAAGATCGCGGCGTCCACCGCGTAACGGCGCAGCGGCTGCAGCGTGATCTCGGTGATCAGGTCCGGCGTCGCCAGGGCCTCCAGCATCGACGTGCCCGCCCGGGTGGTGCGGTACTCCGGCAGCGACCGGCCCGCCTGGCGCATGAACCACACCGGCGTATGCGGGACGGGCAGCCGGCGGCAGGCCCGGACAAAGGGAGAATCGCTGGTCGACGAGGTCACAGCAGAGATCGTCTCATAGGGGCCGGAGGCCGCCCGCACCCCGTTCGGGCCGCCGTCGATGGGCTGGTGGCGGGCCGTCGACGGGCTGGTGGCGGGCTGGTGGTGGGGCGCCGCGGGCGATCGCGGCTGATCCCGGGGCAGTCATCCGGCGGTTTTCCGCCAAAAGCCCGCATGACACGCCGCCCGAGGTCCACGGACCTGCGCCGCCGCCGTGCCAGCATCGGTCCTGAGCCTGACTCGCCCTTCAGCGAGCCGGGCTGGCGGTCCGCGGACAGCGGCGGCGCTGGACGAACCGGTTGGGAGGTGCCCAGATAATGCAGATCATCCGGTATTGCGGGGACTGCGGCGGGGAGCACCCGTTCGAGCAGCCCCACGACCGGCCCGGCCACTGCCCCGACAGCCCTGACGGCGAGTGCGCCGAGTGGCTGTGCACGGCCTGCGGTGCGGCGCTGCTGATCGGCGTCTTCGCCCGGCCAAGCGTGCCCGCGGCGGTCGCCGAACCGCGCCGCCGGGTGGCGTGAGGACCGCCGCCCCGTGCCCCACGCCCTGACGACACTGAAGTCCACCGGGCGGCCGGCCGAAGTCGCCGACCCAGGAGAGGTCATCTTCCGGCTGGCCGTCGACGACCTCGACCAAGGCCTGGCCTACCAGCGCGACGTCCGGCCCGAGCTGGTCTTCGAGGACGAGCCGCCGCCCCGGCGGCTGGCCCCGTACGCCGCCGCGATTGCCGCTTCGGTGCTCGAGGGGGACACTGAGATTGGCTGGGGCAAGTTCGTGCTGCTCTACGACCCGGCTGGTCAGCCCGGCTGGGCCGGCCAGTTCCGGATCATCGCCTACGTCCGCGCGGAGCTCGACCCGGAGATCGCGGCCGACCCGCTGATCGCGGCCGTGGGCTGGAGCTGGCTGACGGAAGCGCTGGAGGCGAGGACCGCGGGCTACGGGCAGACAAGCGGGACGGTGACCCGCGTCATGACAGAAGGATTCGGGTCGAAGCAGGACGATCCGACGGCCACCGGCTTCGAGCTGCGCGCCTCCTGGTCGCCCGCGGCCGAGGGAGACGAACGGTCCGCCCTGGACGGACACATCGCCGCGTGGTGTGATGCGCTCTGCATGGCCGCCGGGCTGCCGCCGCTGGGGACCTCCGCGCTGCGGCCGCCGAGCCGCAGGCCGCCGCAGTGAGCGCGGGTCAAGGCGATAACCGCGCCACTAACAACATCCGTCAGGCCGGCGATGCCCCCGCCGCCCGGTCACCCGCTCCGGCTGATCCGGAGGCGAGTCCCGGGGCCGGTGATGTCACGACGCCCGATGCCGACGCGGTGCCCGGCGCTGGCGCGGGCGCGGGGGCCGAGGCGGGCGCGGGGGCCAGGGCCGGGGTGGGCGAGGCCGGGGCCGAGGCGGGCGAGGCCGGGGTGGGCGAGGGCGAGGCCGGCGAGGGCGAGGGCGGCGAGGGCGAGGGCGGCGAGGGCGAGGGCGAGGCTGGCCCGGTGCGCGAGGCCGTGCCGCTGCTCGAGCCGCGTGACGGCCTGCCGCCCCTGGTGACCACGCCCGCCGCCCTGGATGCCGCCATCCGCTCGCTGGCCGCCGGCACCGGCCCGGTCGCCGTGGACGCCGAGCGGGCCTCCGGCTTCCGCTACGGGCACCGCGCCTTCCTGGTCCAGCTGCGCCGCGACGGTACCGGCACCGTGCTGATCGACCCTGTCGCCTGCCCCGACCTGTCCGGCCTGGACGCCGCCCTGGCCGGCACCGAGGCCGTGCTCCACGCCGCGTCCCAGGACCTGCCCTGCCTGGCCGAGATCGGCTACCGGCCGCGCAGCATCTTCGACACCGAGATGGCCGGCCGGCTGCTCGGGTATCCCAGGGTCGGCCTGGCCACCCTGGTCGAGGAACTGCTCGGGCTGCGCCTGGAGAAGACCCACTCCGCCGCCGACTGGTCCACCCGGCCGCTGCCCGAGGAGTGGCTGCGCTACGCCGCCCTGGACGTCGAGGTGCTCGTCGAGCTACGCGACAACCTGGCCCGCCAGCTCACTGACGAGGGCAAGCTGGAGTGGGCCCGGCAGGAGTTCGCGGCCGTGCTCGCCGCCGGCCCGCCCGAGCCCCGGACCGACCCCTGGCGGCGCACCTCCGGCATCCACCGGGTCCGCAACCGCCGCGGCCTGGCCGTCGTCCGCGAGCTGTGGCAGGAGCGCGACAAGATCGCCCAGCAGCGGGACCTGTCGCCGACCAAGGTGCTGCCCGACCGGGCCATCATCGAGGCCGCCCGGTCGCTCCCGGCCAGCGCCCAGGACCTGGCCGCGATCTCCGGCTTCACCGGGCGCGGGGCGCGGCGGCACATGAGCGAGTGGCTGGCGTCGGTGGGCCGGGCCCGCGCGCTGCCCGACCGGGGACTGCCCGAAGCGTCGGCCCCGGCGGGCGACGGCCCGCCGCCCGCGCACCGCTGGGCCGACCGCGACCCCGAGGCGGCCAAGCGGCTGACCGCGGTGCGCGCCGTGGTCGCGGCGCTGGCCGACTCCCACGGCCTGCCGACGGAGAACCTGCTCCCGCCCGACGCCGTCCGCCGCCTGTCGTGGCTCCCCCTGGCCGATCCGGCGCCCGGCCGCGGTCAGCGCCAGCCTGATCGGCTACGGGGCGCGCCCCTGGCAGGTCGAGCTGACGGCCGTGCCGATCGCCAAGGCCCTGCTCAGGATCATCGAGAAGGGCGACGAGTAGCCACCGACCCGCCAGTGCCCGGCCAGTGCCCGGCCAGCAGCCGGTCAGGCGCTGCGGCGCAGCGTGCCCAGGTCGCAGGGACCGGCCGAGCCGGCCTGCGGCTGGCCCGCGCACGGCAGCAAGTGGCCGGTGTCGGGATAGTCGGGGTAGACGTTCATCACCACCTCGCAGTCGCAGCAGCCGCCCAGCTGGGCCAGCCGCCGCAGCAGGCCACGAGCCCGTGGCGCCCGCTCGGCGCGCCAGCGCTCGGTCCACCGGTGCGTGCCGTCGCAGCCGAACTCGTCGATCATCCGCAGCAGGAAGCAGCGCAGGCACTCCCGCTCCCCCGGCTCGGTGAGCCGCCGGGACAGCCAGGTGACCTCAGCCTCGACCTTGTCCACGATGCTCTGCGTCATCGGCGTCCTCCCTGGTCAAAAAGCGAGCTGACAGATCTGTTCTATCGCCCGCCACCGACATTCCGGCCGGGCCCCGAACCCGCCTCGCTAGAGTCACCGACGCCGCCCCGGAATGTCAGAGGCAGGGCGGACAATAGCTGGATGAGCACGCTCGAATGGGCCTCGATCAGCACCCCGGTCGGGCCGGTCTCGGTCGGCTACGGAGACGCCGGCGTGGCGCAGGCGCGGTTCGGCCAGCCGCCTGGCGGGGCGCCCGCGGCCGCCGAGGGATCACGGGCCGCGGTGGCGGCCCGGCAGCTGGCCGAGTACTTCTGCGGCCAGCGCAAGGAGTTCGACCTGCCGCTGGACTGGAGCGGCTTCGGGCCGGCCCAGCGCCAGGTGCTGCGCCTGCTCTATGACGACGTGCGGTACGGCCAGACGGTGACCTACGGGACGCTGGCCGCCCGGGCGGGCCTGGAGGTCGGCGACGACGTGATCCCGGCGCGGGCCGTGGGCCAGATCATGGGCTCGAACCCGATCCCGGTGATCGTGCCCTGCCACCGGGTCGTGGCCAGCGACGGCCTGGGCGGGTTCAGCGGCGGCGCGGGCCCGGAGGTCAAGCGCTGGCTGCTGATCCTGGAGGGCTCGCTCCCGCCCACCCTCGACTGGACCCCCGCCCTCCCCCCGGAGAGCTAGCCCGGGACCACCGGCCCGGACCCGGCCTGGGTTAGTCCGGGTGGGCGGTGTGGCGCTCGGTGGCGGCCAGGGTGGCGCCGGCCACGTGCAGGATCCAGAAGCCGCCCTTCGGCAGGGGCCCGCCCGCGGGCGGGCTGGAGCCCAGCCGGGCGCAGGCCGCCGCCAGCAGCATGGGCAGGTTCTCCCGGTGCACGCAAACGACCGCCGCCCGCTCATCGGCGGCCAGCCCCGCCGCCCGCAGCGCCACCGCGTCAGGGCCGGCCATCGCGCCCACGGTGAACAGCGGCTCGATCTCGATCTTGGCGCCGGTGAGCGCGGCGAACGGCCGGACGGTGGCCACGCAGCGCTCGGCGGCGGAGCTGATCAGGCGGTCGGCGCCGAAACAGCGCAGCATCCAGGCCAGCGCGTCGGCGTCGGCGGCGCCGTGGGCGTCCAGCGGCCGGGCCAGGTCGGCGCCGCTCCAGCTGGCCCGGCTGCCCGCCGAGGCGTGCCGCAGCAGGACCAGCGGCACGGTGTCGGCGGGGCCGGCCGCGAATTCGCCCAGCACGACCACGTCCCGCTCGTAGGTCAGCCGGTCGGCCGCCTCGGGGACCGACAGCCAGGCGAGCTCGTCCACCTCGTGGTTGGGCACGAACTCGGCCGGCGGGTCCTGGGCCCGGGCGACCCAGTAGTCCACCCGCTTGGGCCGGCCTTCGACGTCGTAGCAGGAAGGGCTGAGCCGGCGGCCGAGCGTCACGCGCTGGCCGGTCTCCTCCTCGATCTCGCGCACCGCCGTCAGCAGCACGGACTCGCCGGGCTCCGTCTTGCCCTTGGGCAGCGTCCAGTCGTCGTACTTGGGTCGGTGCACCAGAGCGACCAGCGGCCCGTCGGGCCCTGGTCGCCAGGCAACGGCTCCGGCCGCGCGGATCTCGTCGGCCGCGGGCCGGTCAGCCATCGACGGTGCGGCCCTGCCGGGAGCGGATGAGCAGGTCCTGCAGATCGTTGAGCGGGGCGCCGGAGGCGTCCAGGTGGTGCCGGGTCCAGGTGCCGTCGGCGGCCAGCCACCACGAGGCGGTGCCGGGGTCCATGGCCAGGTCGATGAGGCTGCGCAGCTCGGCCCGCTGACCCGGCTCGGTGACCCGGACCAGCAGCTCCACCCGGCGGTCCAGGTTCCGGTGCATGAGGTCGGCGCTGCCCATCCAGACGTCGCCCGCCGAGTCCGGCTCACCGGTGCCGAAGGCGTAGATCCGCGAGTGCTCCAGGAACCGGCCGACGATGCTGCGCACCCGGATGTTCTCCGACAGGCCCTCGATGCCGGGCTTCAGCGCGCAGATCCCGCGCACCCACAGGTCGACGGGCACGCCGGCCTGGGAGGCGCGGTACAGCGCGTCGACCATGGCCTCGTCGATGAGCGCGTTGCACTTGAGCTGGATGTGCGACCGCTCCCCGGCCCGGGCCAGGTCGGCCTGGGCCTCGATCTGCTCGATCAGGCCGCGCCGCACCCCGGCCGGGGCGACCAGCAGCCGGCGGTAGTCCGGCGGCCGTGAGTACCCGGTCAGGTGGTTGAACAGGTCGGTGATGTCCTCGCCGACGGTGCGGTCGGCGGTGAGCAGGCCGAAGTCCTCGTACAGCCGGGCGGTCTTGGGGTGGTAGTTCCCGGTGCCGATGTGGCAGAAGCGGCGCAGGGAGCCGTCGGACTCCTCCCGCACGACGAGCACCATCTTGCTGTGGGTCTTCAGCGGGACGAACCCGTAGACCACGTGGCAGCCGGCTTCCTCCAGCTTGCGCGCCCAGGCGATGTTGGCCCGCTCGTCGCCGCGGGCCTTGATCTCCACCACCACCACGACCTGCTTGCCGGCCTCGGCCGCGTCGACCAGCGCGTCCACGATCTCGGAGTCGCCGCTGGTCCGGTACAGGGTCTGCTTGATGGCCAGCACCCGCGGGTCGGCGGCGGCGTCCACGACCAGGCGCTGGGTGCTGGCGCTGAACGAGTCGTAGGGGTGATGCACGAGCACGTCGTGGTCCCGCAGCGTGGAGAACACGCTGCGGTCGTGCGGCAGGGCATTGTCGGACGGCACGAACTTGGGGTAATGCAGGTCGGGCAGGTCCAGGTCGGCGATGGCCGACAGGCCGGACAGATCCAGCGGCCCGGGCAGGCGGTACACGGCCCGCTCGTCCACGCTCAGCTCGGTGACCAGCCGGTCCAGCACGTCGGCCGACATGGACTCCTCGACCTCGAGCCGGACCGGCGGCTCGAAGTTCCGGCGCGTCAGCTCGCGCTCCAGTGACTGGAGCAGGTTCTCGGTGACGTCCTCATCGATCTCCAGGTCGCTGAACCTGGTCACCCGGAACGCGTAGTGCTCCAGCACGTCCATGCCCACGAACAGCTCGCCCAGCTGCGCGGCGATCACGTCCTCCAGCGGGACGAACCGGTTCGGCGCGACGGTCAGGAACCGGGGCAGCAGCGGCGGGACCTTGACCCGGGCGAACAGGGTGGCCCCGGTCACCGAGTCGGCGATCATGACCGCGAGGCTGAGCGACAGGTTGGAGATGTAGGGGAACGGGTGGGCCGGGTCCACCACCAGCGGGGTGAGCACCGGGTAGATGCGCTCCCGGAACAGGTGCTGGAGGCCGGCCTGCTCGGGCTCGGTGAGCTCCTTCCAGCGCAGGATCTCGATCCCGACCTCGGCCAGGGCGGGCTGGAGCCGGTCGGCGTAGCACAGCGCGTGCTGCATGGACAGCCCGTGGGCCAGGTCCAGGGTCTGCCGCAGGATCTCGCCCGACGACTTGCCGCTGGCCCGCTCCACCGGCAGCCCCGTGGCCATCCGCCGGATCCGCCCGGCGATCCGCACCCCGAAGAACTCGTCCAGCCCGCTGGCGAAGATGGACTCGAACCTGACCCGCTCCAGCAGCGGCAGGTTCTCGTCCTCGGCCAGCTCGAGCACCCGCTCGCTGAACCGCAGCCAGCTCTCCTCCCGGTCCAGGTAGCGCCCCGCCGGCAGCTCGGCCTGGTCCGGGCGGCCCGCGCCCGATGACCACCGTGCCCCCGCCGCGCTCACCTCGGCCCGTCCGCCCCGCAACTCCTGCTCCCCGCTCTCGCCGCTCGCCGCTCGCCGCTATCACCCGTGTCGGCCTGGTTCGCGACCTTGCGCCCGGCTCTCTGCTGTCCAGCGGCCTGCTGCCCAGCGGCCGGGCGGTCGGCTGACCGCCGCTTCCGCTCCGCCGCCCTGGCCCTGGCCCGCGCCGCCGCCTGAGCGTGCCGCCGGGCTCGCTCCAGTGCCGCCTGCTCCTCGCGCTCCCGGGCCGCCGCGCGCTCCGCGCTGCTCTGCCGTGGCCGGCGTGCCGAGCCCGCCTCCCGATCGCGACCGGTCCGACCAGTTTCCATGTCCCTATTGTCTCCACGGTAGTCGGACGGCAAAGATCTGCACCTCACAGCGCTGGTAACAGCCGAGTGAATTCCCGGCGACAAGAAGTTGTACGACCATCATGACCCGTGGGCATATCCCTCACACCGGGCCGGGACCAGGACATAGCGCGCCAGGGCCGGGCGGATCTTGCGGATCCGGGTGCGCCCGGCCAGGATCGACGAGACGCCGGCCGGGCCGGCCCCCAGGAGCCGAGCGAAACGGAGACACCCATGCGGATCGGGACTTCCCTGACGGAGGCGGACGGGCCGGACGCGCTGAGCGCGCTGGCCGACGAGATCCGCCGGGCCGCCGACGACGGCTTCGCGTCGGGCTGGATCTCCAACATCTTCGGCCTGGAGGCGCTGACCGCGCTGGCGGTGGCCGGCCACGGGGTGCCGGGTATCGAGCTGGGCACGGCGGTGGTCCCGACCTACCCCCGGCACCCGGCCGTGCTGGCCCAGCAGGCGCTGACCACCGCGCTGGCCCTGGAGGGCCGGCTGGCCCTGGGCATCGGGCTGTCGCACCAGATCGTCATCGAGGACATGTACGGCTACAGCTTCGACAAGCCGGCCCGGCACATGCGCGAGTACCTGTCGGTGCTGCTGCCGCTGCTGGACGGCGAGCCGGCCGGGTTCGACGGGGAGACGGTGCACGCCCACATCGGCCTGTCCGTGCCGCGGCCCGTATCGCAAACCAGCCGGATCCCGGTGCTGCTGGCCGCGATGGCCCCGCAGATGCTGCGGCTGGCCGGCGAGCGGGCCGACGGGACGGTGCTGTGGATGACCGGCCCGGCCACGGTCCGCGACTACGTGGTGCCGTCCATCACGGCGGCGGCGCGGAACGCGGGCCGGCCCGCCCCGCGGGTGGTGTGCGTGCTGCCGGTCTGCGTGACCGACGACGTGGCCGCCTCGCGGGCCGCGGCGGACAAGATCTTCGCCATCTACGGCCAGCTGCCGTCCTACCGGGCGATGCTGGACAAGGAGGGCGCGGCCGGGCCGGGCGACGTGGCCATCACCGGCGACGAGGACGCCGTCGCGGCGCAGATCTCCGCGCTGGCCGACGCGGGCGTGACCGACTTCGTGGCCGGCGAGTACGGACGCGGCCCGGATAAGCAGCGCACCCGCGACCTGCTCAAGTCGCTGCATCGCCTGACCGGGCGCAGGGGCCGGACGGCGGGCGATCAGGGGCGGCCCAGGATGAGCTGGTGCACGTCGAGGTACCCGGCCCGGAACCCGCCCTCGGAGTAGGCCAGGTACAGCTCCCACATCCGCCGGAAGGCCGGGCTGAACCCGAGCCGGTCCACCTCGTCGGCCGCGGCCACGAACCGGGCCCGCCAGTGGCGCAGCGTCGTCGCGTAGTCCTGGCCCAGGGCCAGGTCGGAACGGACGCCCAGCGCGGTGTGCTCGCGCAGCGTGCCGGTGATCGCCTCCAGGGAGGGGATCTGCCCGCCGGGGAAGATGTACTGGTGGATCCAGCTGTGCCCGCCCCTGGTGGCCAGCATGCGGTCGTGGGCCATGGTGATGGCCTGCAGCCCGGCCCGCCCGCCGGGGCCCAGCAGCCGCTCGATGACCCGGAAGTACTCCGGCCAGTAGGCCGCGCCGACCGCCTCGATCATCTCCACGCTGATCACCGCGTCGTACTGGCCCGCGGCGTCCCGGTAGTCGCGTAGCTGCACGTCCACCCGGCCGGCCAGGCCCGCCGCGGCGCACCGCCGGGTGGCGGCGGCGGCCTGGGCCGGCGAGACGGTCAGCGAGGTCACGCGCGCGCCGCGGGCCGCGGCCCGCAGGGCCAGCTCGCCCCAGCCGGTGCCGATCTCCAAAACGCGGCGGCCCGGCCCGACGCCGGTCAGGTCGAGCAGCCGGTCGATCTTGCGGTGCTGGGCCTGCTCCAGGGTGTCCCCCGGCTCGAACAGCGCGCCCGAGTAGGTCATGCCGGGGTCCAGGAACAGCGCGAACAGGTCGTCGGACAGGTCGTAGTGCCGCTCGATGTTGCGCCGCGCGCCGTCCCTGGTGGCCTCGTCCGCGGCCGGCTGGCGCGGCACGTACCAGCGGCGCAGGGCGCCGAGCGGCCGGGGCAACAGCCCGGGCAGGTGCCGGGCCAGCACCTCGAACAGGCCGGCCAGGTCGGCGCTGTCCCACTCCCCGGCCATGTAGCTCTCGGCGAAGCCGGCCGTGCCCGACCCGAGCCGGGCGAAGAATGCGTCCGGATCCCGCAGCCGCAGCGCCGCCGCGCCCGGCCCGCCTGCGCCGGCCGCGGAGCCGTCAGGGAACTCGATCCGGATCGGCAGCCGGGCCGCCATCCGGATGACCAGCAGCCGGGCCGCGGCGGCGCGGGCCCGGCCGGCCAGGCCCGCCGGGGCGGCCGGGACCAGCGGCCCGGTCCCCCCCGCCCCGGCGTCTAGGGCTCGCGGGTGCTGGTGCTCGGTATACGCGGTCACTGGGTCCCCTCCAGCGCCGGGCCGGCCGGGCGGCGGTACACCGGCAGGCGGCGGGCCCACAGCCGCAGCCCCTGCCACCGGATCAGCAGGCTTACCCGGCCGGCGCCGCCGGGGTACCGCAGGAGGCAGCGCAGCAGCGCCGCGCGGGAGTACGCACGGCGGACGCCGCGCACCGAGGCGATCAGGGCCGGGCGGCCGTCGATGTCCAGGACCATGCTGAGCCGCAGCTGGCGGCCCGGCTCGGGCAGCCGCATCCGGTACTGGCCGGTCAGCGGCAGGAACGGCGAGACGTAGAACGACTTGGCCGCCCCGGCCCGGCCGGCCGCGTCGGGGCGCAGCAGGTAGACGTGCCGCCCCCCGTAAGTGTTGTGCACCTCGGCCAGCACCGCCGCCAGGCCGCCGTCGGCGGCGTAGCACCAGAACAGGCTGAGCGGGTTGAACGCGCGGCCCAGGGTGGCGGCGCTGGCCAGCATCAGCACCCGCCCCCCGGCCAGGTCGATGCCGCGGCGGCCCAGGTAGGCGTCGACGTTGGCCCGGATCGTGGCTCCGGGCGCGCCGAGGTGGTCGCGGGCCCGGAAGCGGGCCAGCGGCCGCAGCAGCCGGGGCACCGGCGGCAGGTCGTCGGGGTCGACCAGCCACAGGTAGCTGCCGTAGCGGAAGGACCGGCGGACCGGCTCGGTCCGGACGTGGGTGATCTGGCACGGGTACAGGGCGGCGGTCACCATCGGACTCCCAGGGCTCGGGCCGCCCGGACCCCGGACTGGCAGCCGTCCTCGTGGAATCCCCAGCCGTGATAGGCGCCGGCGTAGGCGAGCACCGGGGAGTTCAGGTCCGGCAGCCGCCGCTGCGCGGCGACCGAGCGGGGCGTGTACAGCGGGTGGGCGTAGCTCATCCGGTCGATGACGGCGCCGGGCGCGACCTGGTCCAGGGCGTTGAGCGTGACCAGGTAGTCGGTGGGGCCGGCCAGCCGGTGCAGGCGGTTCAGGTAGTAACTGACGTGCACCTGCTCGGCGGCGCCCGCGCAGTCGCCGAGCAGGTAGTTCCAGGACGCCCGGGCCCGCCCGGCCCGCGGCAGCAGGCCGGCGTCGGTGTGCAGCGCGACCGCGCTGGACCGGTAGCGGAACGCGCCGAGGACCTCGCGCTCGGCCGGGTTGGGCGGGTCGAGCAGCCGCAGCGCCTGGTCGGGGTGAGTGGCGATGACCGCGCAGCGGAACCTGGCGCGGGCCCCGCTGTCGTCGCGCACCTCGACGCTGTCGGGCCCGCGCCGAACGGCCCGCACCGGGGTGCCCGCCTGCACGCTGGACAGGCCCTTGGCGATCCGGTCGACGTAGGTCCGGGAGCCGCCGGCCACCGTCCGCCAGCCCGCCGCCCGGCGGACCGAGAGCATGCCGTGGTGGTCGAGGAACTGGAACAGGTAGGCCGCGGGGTAGCCCAGCGCCTCGGCGGGTGAGCAGGACCAGACCGCGGCGACCAGCGGGATCACGAAGTGGCCGGTGAAGTAGCCCGGGTAGTGGCCGGCCCGCAGGAACTCGCCCAGCGTCAGCGAGTCGTCGGCCGGCCCGGCCAGCAGCCGCCGGGCCTGCCGGTAGAAAGCCGGGACCCGGGCCAGCAGCCGCGCGTAGGACGGCCGGAGCAGGGTGCCCGGCGTGGGGCACAGGCCGCCCGCCCCGAGCGAGCCCGCGTACTCCAGGCCGCAGCCCTGGCACCGCACCGACATGCTCATCTCGGTCGGCTCGGTGGCCACGCCCAGCTCGGCGAACAGCCGGACCAGGTGGGGGTAAGTGGCCGGGTTGTGCACGATGAACCCCGTGTCCAGGGCGGTCAGCCGCCCGTCGGGGGTGACCACCTCGTGGGTGTCGGCGTGCCCGCCCAGCCGCCCGTCGGCCTCGTACAGCGTGACGTCGTAGTCCCGCTGGAGAATGTGCGCGGCGGTCAGGCCGGCGACGCCGGCGCCGATGACCGCGGCCCGCGGCCGGGCGAGCACCATGATTCCCCCTTGCTGTCGTCGCAGCTAGAAAACAAGACTAAATTACACTAAGCTAAGGGCAGTGCCAACCTGGGAGCACGTTCATGCAGCTACGCGAGGCCGCCGAGACGCTCGGCGTGCACTACCAGACCGCCTACGGCTGGGTTCGCGAGGGCGTGCTGCCCGCCCGCAAGGTGGGCCGGGGCTACGAGGTCAGCGACGAGGACGTGCGCGCGCTGCGCGCCCGGCGGGACCTGGGCCGCGAGCCCGCCCGCGAGGTCCGGGTGCGGGACTGGCCGGCCCAGGCGAGCCGGCTGTACGAGGCCATCGCCGGCGGCGAGGAGACCCAGGCCCGGGCCGGGCTGGAGCGGCTGGCCGGCAGCGTGCCGCTGGCCGACCTGTGCCAGCGGGTCATCGGGCCCGCGCTGCGCCGCGTCGGCGACGACTGGGCCGCGGGCCGGGTCTCGATCGCGCAGGAGCACCGGGCCAGCGCCATCTGCGAGCGGCTGATCGCGGTGCACGCGCGGCAGCCCGCCGGCCGGCCGCGGGGCATCGCGGTGGTGACCACGCCGCCGGGCGAGCGGCATGGCCTGCCCGCGCTGATGGCCGCGGCGTGCCTGCGCGAGGATCGCTGGCTCGTCCATCACCTGGCCGCGGACCTGCCGGCGGCCGAGATCGCCGGGCTGGCCAGCCAGGTGGACGCCGGCCTGGTGGTGCTGTCGTGCACCACCGACCAGGCCGTCGAGCAGGCCGGGGTTGTCGCGGCCGAGGTCGCCGCCGCCGGCCCGGCGGTGCTGGCCGGCGGCCCGGGAGGCAGCCTGCTCGACCTGCTCCAGCAGGCCCGCGACCTGCGCGCCCAGCCCGCCGGAGCGCGGACCTGATCACGGACGACACGGAAGGATGTCACCCATGGCCACCTACGCGGCCACCATCACCTCGGCCCGCTCGGCCGCCGACACGTTTACCTACCTGGCCGACTTCAGCAACGCGGCGAGCTGGGATCCCGGCGTGCTCGACGCCGAGCGGATCGGCGCCGGGGCGGTCGCGGTCGGCACCCGGTTCCGGCTGACCGTCCCGTTCCTCGGCCGCCGGCTCGCGCTGGTCTACCGGGTCACCCGGCTGGACCCCGGCCGGGACGTGATGCTGCGGGCGGCCGGCCGCCTGCTGCTGGCCACCGACCGGATCACCGTCGGCCAGGACGGCAGCCGGACCGTGGTCCGGTACGAGGCCCAGGTGCGGCTGCGCGGCCCGCTGCGGCTGCTCGACCCGCTGCTGGCCCGCGGCTTCCGGGCGGTCGGCGACCGGGCCACCGCGGGCCTGCGGTCCGCGCTGGCCGCCGTCCCTGGCCACTCGCCCCGCCCCGCGGCATGACCGGCCCCGGCGCCAGCCGCGCCCCGGTCCCGGCCCGGCTGGCCGACGAGCTGCTGGAGGCCAGCGTGCTGGGCAGCTTCTCGCGGCTGGGCATCGAGCTGCGGGCCCGGCTGCTGCCCGAGTTCGCGGCCGCCCGCCCGCCGGATCTGACCGGACGCCGCGTGGTCATCACCGGCGCCACCTCCGGGATCGGCCTGGCCGCCGCGACCGAGCTGGCCCGGCGCGGCGCGGCCGTGCACTTCCTGGCCCGCAGCCGCCCGCGCGCCGAGCGCGCCCGCAGCCAGATCGCCGCGGCCACCGGCAGCACGGCGGTCAGCTTCGGCGTCGCCGACCTGGAGAACCAGGACTCGGTCCGCCGCTTCGCCGGGGAGTTCACCGCCGGGCACGACCGGCTCGACGTGCTCATCCACAACGCGGGCGCCATCCACGCCGAGTACCGGGCCGGCGCCGCCGGCCTGGAGCTGACCGTGGCCAGCCAGGTCCTGGCCCCGTTCGAGCTGACCCGGCTGCTGCTGCCCGCGCTGCGCGCGCCCCGGCCCGCCACGGCCGCCCCGGCCCGGGTCATCACCGTGTCCTCGGGCGGCATGTACGCCCAGCGGCTGGACCCCGCCGCGCTGCTCGAGCAGCCCGCCCGCTACCGCGGCGTCCGGGCCTACGCGCAGGCCAAACGGGCCCAGGTGGAGCTCAGCGCGGAGTGGGCCCGCCGGGTGCCCCCCGCCGAGGTCGCGTTCCACGCCCTGCATCCCGGCTGGGTGGCCACGCCGGGGATCGCCGCCGCGCTGCCCCGGTTCGACTGGCTGTTGCGGCCGCTCCTGCGCACGCCCGAGCAGGGCGCCGACACCATGGTCTGGCTGGCCAGCGCCGAGCCGACCCGGCTGGGCAGCGGCGGCTTCTGGCACGACCGGCGGCGCCGGCCCACCCGGCGCCTGCCGGGCACCCGGGACGTCACCCCGGATGCCGCGGCCCGGCTCTGGGACTGGCTCGCCGCCCAGGCCCCCGACCCGCCCCTGCGGCGCGCGACCTGAGCACCGCCCGGCCGGTTAGTCCTCGGATCCGTCCACCGCGGCCGTCATGGCCTCGAAGATCTCGTCGAAGTCGATGCTGGCCTGCCAGCCGTCGTAGCTGGAGCCCGGCACCCGGCCGGCCAGCTCCTCGAACAGCTCCCTGGTGTCCCGGACCAGCGCCGGCGTCAGCACCACCGACTGCTGCCCGGCGACGACGGACCAGTTCTGCCCGGCCCCCGGGTCGTCGCCGGGATCGGCGTCCAGCTCGTCCTCGTCGTCCGGCCCCGGCGTCCCGATGGAGACCTCCCAGCCCAGCGCGGCGAGCGCCTCGGCCACGCTGCGCGCCGCGGCCTCGCCGGGGACCAGCAGGAAGTGCTCCCAGCTGCGGGGCAGCTCCAGCGACGTCCGGGCGGCGATCTGCCGCAGGATCTCGTCGTCGTCCTCGTTGCCGGTGGACAGCTCGGGCGGGGTCACGCCGCCGATCGGGGCGGCCCAGTAGACCTCCCCGTCGTCAAATTCGGATGGCGCCATCGGTGCTGTGTGCTCCTAGCGGGCGGAGATGGTGATCTGAGGGTCCGCAGCGGGCCGCATCCAGTGCAGCACCCTGATCAGCTCGGGCCGGGGCAGCGAAACGCAGCCCGCAGTGGCCGAGCCGGTCCCGACATGCAGGAAGATCGCGCTGCCGCGGCCGGGCACGCGCGCGGTGTTGTAGGCGATCACGGCCGCGTAGTCGTAGGCGGGCGCCTGGTGCATCGGCTCGGGATCACGACCGGGATTGTGCCGGCGCTGGTCGACCCACTCGTTGTACCGGGGGCTGGACGAGTCGTCGTCCCAGACGTCGTAGACGTAGGCGTGCCGGAACGGGAACGCGAACCCGAGCCGGGGCTGGACCCCGAAGTAGAAGCTGAACCCGTAGGTCCCGGACGGCGTCTTGCCGTCGCCCTCGCGCTTGCGGCCCGGCCGGGCCACGCCGTTATAGCCGACCCGGGCCTGCCAGGGCCCGAACACCAGGGTCCGCCGGCCGTCGACCACCCGGTAGGCCCGCAGCGTCGCGTAGGTGGCCAGGTAGGACGGGGCCTGCACCGTGATGAGCTGCCGCACCGCAACCGCGGTGGCCCGCCCCCGGCTGGCCGCCACCGCCGCCCGGGCCGGCCCGAGCGCCGCCGCCGCCAGCATCGCGGCTGCGGCGATGGCGGCGAGGCGGGCAACGCGGCGAGCCCGGTACCTCACGTGTACCGCGGGAGTACCGAGTGGTTCGTGCACGGCATCCATAGTGCCTGACCTCACAACGTAATCCAGTACCGGCAGGTCCCCGCGGTCACGTCGGCCAGCTCACCCCCGTTGGCCTCGATCACCCGCCGCGACCCGGTGTTGGCGTCGTCGCAGGTCACCAGCACCTTGGTCAGGCCGAGGCCGCGGCACCAGGCCAGCGCGCCGGCCAGCATGGCGGTGGCGTACCCGCGGCGGCGGTGCCGGGGCACGACGTGATAGCCGATGTGGCCGCCCTCGGCCCGCAGCCGCGGCGTGAGCTCGTGGCGGATCATGATCGTGCCCAGGTACTCGGGGCCGTCCACGAACCACAACTCGGTGACGGGCACGTCCCAGTAGTGCTGCGTGGCGGCCCGCTGAGCGGCGAAGGAGACGAAGTCGGCCTCGGCCACGGGCAGCCAGTCCGGGAAGTCACCCTTCTCCGCGGCCATGGCCCGCTCGCCGGCCAGATAGGACTCCCGCACCGCGATCGTCGGGCGAATCAGCTCCGGCACAGCGGCAGCCTGACATGGCGGCGACCGCCGGCGCCAGCCGGGGCCCCGCTCGGACCTAGTCGCATGCGTCGGCCTAGTCGCAGGCGTCGGCCTTGGCCGGGGCTCCGCCCCACTTCTGCTCGATGCGGCCCAGCCGCCAGACCACCAGGGCCACGGCCCAGGTCACGACGAACACGCCGACGATGACGTACGCCGGCCGTGTTGATGTTGAACTTCTCCAGCCAGGCCCAGCCTGGCCCCTTGAGGTTGCCCTCCTGGCCGAGCAGGCCGAGCAGCTCGGTGACGCCGATGAACACGGCCACGAACACCGACAGCCCGGTGATGGTGATGTTGTAGTAGACCTTGCGGACCGGGCGGGCGAAGGCCCAGTCGTAGGCGAAGTTCATGAAGCAGCCGTCGGCCGTGTCGAACAGGCTCATCCCGGCCGCGAACAGGATCGGCAGCGACAGCACCGCGTAGAACGGCAGCCCGCCCACCACGGCGGTGCCCGCCAGCACCAGCAGCGCCACCTCGGTGGCGGTGTCGAAGCCCAGCCCGAACAGGAACCCGATCGGGTACATCTTCCACGGCGCGTCGATCCGCCGGGCCAGCGGGCCCAGGATCCGGTTCATCAGCCCGCGGTTGTTGAGCTGGCGCTCCAGCTCCTGCTCGTCGTAGCGGCCCGCGCGCATCTGCCGGAACACCTTCACGATGCCGACCAGGATGACCACGTTCAGCGCGGCGATCAGGAACAGGAAGAACCCGGAGACCAGCGTGCCGACGATGTTGGTCGTGTGCTGGAGCTGTGAGCTGGCGTTCCTGACCTGGGCGTCCAGCGCCCGGATGCCGAAGTTCAGCAGCAGGGCCAGGATGAACACCACCGAGGAGTGGCCCAGGGAGAAGAAGAAGCCCACCGACAGCGGCCGCTTCCCCTCGCCGACCAGCTTGCGGGTGGTGTTGTCGATCGCGGCGATGTGGTCGGCGTCGAAGGCGTGCCGCATGCCCAGCGTGTAGGCCAGGATGCCGGTGCCGAAGCCGAAGATCTCGGTCTTGCTGATGTGGTAGTGCCCGCCGGCGGCGGCCGCCAGCATGCCCCAGCCCAGCACGTTCAGCCCGACGACGGTGGCCGTCATGCCACCGACCCGGCCCCATTCGGCGGGCGTGAGCGCCGCGCGGATCCTCGCCATGCGGCCGGCCGGCCGCGCGGGTGGGATGAGGGGGTCGTCCCCCCTGGGCCGCGCATCGGTCGCTGCCGTCATCAGGGCGTTCCCCTCCCAGCTCAGGCCTAGCTCTAAGCGCTTCAAGATCAGCGCCAGTTTAGAGTAGTTGCAAATTAGTCGCAATAACGGGTACGCCGCACCTGGATAAGACCGCGATGATTAACAACGGCCGCCGGGCTAGCCGCCGACGCCGGCCGCGGCCAGCTCGGCCAGCAGCGAGGGCAGCATCCGCTCCTCGGTGATGGCCCGCCCCGCGTTGCGCATGAGGTCGGCCAGCCGGCCGTCCCACGGGCTCGGCTCCGGCGGGCCGCTCAGCGGCTCGGCCGCCCCGGCGGCCAGGCCGGCCTGGTAGTCGGCCGCGCCCATCAGCCAGGGCTCGGCCCGCAGCCGGCGGATGGCCGCCGCCGTGGAGCGCAGGCCGGACCAGCTGAAGTCGGCATGCCAGCGGACCGTGGCGCCGCCGACCATCGCCGCGTGCAGCAGCCGGGAGCAGGCCACCGACGGCTCGCCCTCGGTGCACACCAGCGGCGGGCAGGCCGGCCCGAGCTGGTCGGCGGCCGCGCGCAGCACGGCCGGGCTGGCACAGGTGAACACGTCGATCGCCGTGGGCAGCACCGGCATGGCCAGCAACTGGCGCAGCGTGACCCGGAACGGCTGGCCGGCCGCCGCCGCCTCGGTCAGCCAGCGGCCCAGCGGCTCGCCGCCGCTCCGCACGTTCAGCACCAGGACCTGGCTGACCAGGTCGTCGGCGACCACCCCGGCCGCGGTCCACAGCGCCCGCGCCGCCTCCCGGTCGGCCGGCACCGGCACCTCCTCGCGCAGCGCCAGCGCCCGCAGCACCAGCGTCGGCAGCTGGCCCTGGCTCAGCGCGGCCGGTTCGCCCGCCGCGGCCGTGGCCAGGTCGGCCAGCATCACGCCGGACGGCTCGGGGCCGCCGGGGATGCGCTCCAGCACCGCGGGCGCCTGGGCCAGCACCGGGCCGTGGCCCTGGCGGATCAGCCGGGTCACCGTGCCGTCCCTGGTGATCTCCTCCAGCCAGGCCCGGTACCAGGCCAGGCTGGCCAGCGGGCTGGTCCGGGCCGGGATCAGCATGTCCTCCCAGCGCTGGATCTCCCCGGCCCGCTCGGCGGCCAGGTCGCGGACCGGGCCGGTCAGCGCCTCCACCGCGGCCTGCAGGCTGGGCGCGGCCCCGGCCCGGCGCAGCGCGGCCGCCACCTCGGGCAGCGGCACGCTCAGCGACGTGCCCCGGCCGACTCCGTGGCCCAGCAGCCTGGTCGCGGCGCGGCGCTCGGCATGCGTCGCGCCGACCAGCGTGACGGTGCCGTCGACCGGCTCGCCGCGCTCCAGCCGGCCCCTGATCCGCTCCACCAGCCAGGCGATCTCGGGCTCGCCGAGCAGCCGCTGCAGCCCGGCGAGATCCACCGTCGCCTGGCTCCCCGCCCCAGTGACGCTCATTCGCGGAATGGTAGCCAGCTACCCGGGGGCGGCGGAAGCTCCCGTGCCCGCGTGCCGGTATTGCCGGATAAGTGCCCCCGACCCGCCTGCGGGCCGCTTCTTGCTGTTATCAGATCTCGAGGGGAGCCTGGGCCGTCCCCGGCGGGCCTGGGCTCGACGCCGGGCGGGCCTGGGCACGACGCCGGGCAGGCCTGGGCACGAGGCCGGGCGGGCCTGGGCACGAGGCCGGGCGGGCGTCAGGAGACGCAGAACTCGTTGCCCTCCGGGTCGGCCATCGTCACCCACTGGCTCGGTCCCTCCTGGCCCCGGTGCAGCTCGGTCGCGCCCCGGCCGGCCAGCCGGGCCACCACGTCCTCGACCTGGTCCTGGTCCGTCCGGATGTCCAGGTGCAGCCGGTTCTTCACCGTCTTGCCCTCCGGGACCTGCTGGAACAGCACCCGGCTGCGGCCGCTGTCCGGGCCGTCCGGGTGCCGGATGGCCGCGCCGCTGGTCCAGACCAGCTGGCCGCGGTGGGTGGTGGTGTCCGCCTCGGTGGCGAGGCCCGCGTCGATCATCCGCCGGATGAACGCCGCGTCGCTGGGCTCGACCTCCCAGCCCAGCGTCTCCGCCCACCAGTCGGCCAGCTCGTGCGGCCGTCCGGCGTCCACCACGACCTGGAAGTCATACGCCATCGCGGCCTCCCTTGTCTCGGTACAGGTCGCGCAGCAGCGCGATCTCGGCCCCGTGGTGGATGGCCTCGCGGTTGATGTGCAGCACGAGTCCGGCCATGGGGATCTCCGCATACGGTCCCTCGGCCGGCCCGCACGGCCGGACCAGTCCCGCGGCGCCCAGCCCGCGCACGCCCGCCGTCCAGGCCGCGTAGGCCTCGTCGAGCTGGGCCAGCGCCCCGGCCGCCGTGCCCGCGTACTCGAACGTCTCCCAGTGCACCGGCGGCCCGCCGAAGTGCGACGCCACCCGGATCCCGAACACGCCCATGCTCAGGTGGGCCAGCCGCCAGGCGATCGTCGTCACCGGCGGCGGGTCGGGCGGCGGGAAGGCGAACTCGCCGACATACTCGCCTCCCCCGGTCGCGGTCGGCACCTTCGACTCTCCCCGGCGCCGCACGCTCCAGCAGCCCGCCACCGGCTCCCAGAAGTACTCCGCGTCACTCAGCCCGTCCAGCCGGGGACGCAGCTGCTCCTGCCAGTGCCAGTCCAGCTGCTCAGCCAGCTGCTCACTCCAGTCGATGTTCATGGCCCCACGCTAGGACCAATCGCGGTCAGTTCCGGTCCTCGATTGGTGGCAGACTCGGATTCGTGCTGGACACCTCGGCCCGCCTGCTCCGCCTCCTGTCCCTGCTCCAGACCCGCCCCGACTGGCCGGGCCCCGAGCTAGCTGGCCGCCTGGAGATCACCCCTCGCACGCTGCGCCGCGACGTCCAGCGCCTGCGCGACCTCGGCTACCCGGTCCACGCCACCCCCGGTGTCGCCGGCGGCTACCGCCTGGCCCCCGGCGCCACCCTCCCGCCGCTGCTCCTCACCGACGACGAAGCCGTAGCCGTGGCGGTCAGCCTCCGGACCGCGGCCAGCCAGTCGGTCACCGGGATCGCCGAGACCGCGCTCACCGCCCTGGCCAAGCTGGAACAGGTCCTCCCCACCCGGCTCCGCCAGCGCACCGAGGCCCTCCAGCAGGCCACCGTCACCCTCCCCCGCACCGCCCCCACCGTCGACCCGGCCCTGCTCACTACCCTGGCCACCGCCTGCCGCCACCACCAGGCCCTGACCATCGCCTACACCACGCGCGACGGCGCCGAAACCGAGCGCCAGATAGAGCCCCACCGGCTAGTCCACACCGGCTACCGCTGGTACCTGGTAGCCCGCGACGCGACCCGCGACGCCTACCGCACCTTCCGCGCCGACCGCATCACCAATCCGACCCTCACCGGCACGAGATTCGTCCCCCGCGACCCACCCGACGCCGCCACCTTCGTAGCCCACGCCGTCACCACCGCCCCCTACCGCTACCAGGCCCGCGCCCTCATCCACGCCCCGCTCTCCACCGTGGCCGAGCAGGTCACGCCCACCACCGGCATCCTCGAGGAAACCGGCCCCGACCAATGCCTCCTAACCTCAGGCGCTGACTCCCTGGAGGCCATCGCCCTCCACCTGGCCGCCATGGGCCACGCCTTCACCATCCTCGACCCGCCCGAGCTGCCGGCGGTAGCCCGAGATCTGGCCGCCCGCCTGACCCGCGCCGCCACGCCCCCGCGCCCGGCTCCCTAACGTCATGGCTGGCCCTCTGGTGCTCCTACAACAGCACCAGAGGGCCAGCCATGACGTTGCCGCCACCCCCGACCCGGTAAAGCTGCGCCGAGAGCGGCTCGTGTGACAAATGTGGTCGCCGCCCATGTGCCAGCCATCCCCCAGCGCCCGCCCGGCCACGCCCCTGCGCCCACGCCAGAGCCGATTGGCGACAGTTCCCTATCGCTCAGGCAACAGGCGCGCACCTGGGTGATCGGGCGCCGGCGAGATTTATGTGGCTACGCGGCCGCGGGAGCGAGTATCACCACGTCGGCGGCAACGGACTGCTCCGGCACCGGCTCGCCAGCCTCCCGGAGCATGGCGATATGCGCAGCCATCGCCTCAACCATCAGATGCTCGGTCTCCGAGCGTGTCCCCCCCGCTGCGACGACACCCGGCAAGTCCGGGGAGTAGGCCGAGTAGCCGACCTCGTCGTCGCCTTCGAAGACGACCACGTACCCCGTCATGACTGCTCCTTGCGTAGCCCTGCTTGCCTCAGGATGCTCGACTCCGTCTTCGGTTTCAAGGTAGCGCTCGGCTTACCCGCTACCGTCACCAGCCCTGGCTTGCCCGGATGCACAAATGCCGGTGGGAGCCATTCACCCGCTTGAGCACCCAGCCGTCTCCCCGCCGGGGTGCGGGACCCATCCTGGACGCTAGGGACGGCAGCTTGCGCTGAGGTTACTCGCGGGTAACGGACGGCCAACGCTGGCGCGAAGGCGCAGGGATCGCGGCGGCGGCTCAGTCCGGCTCGTCCGGCTCAGTCCTCGTCGGGGCCCGCCGCGAGGTCCTCCTGGAGCAGGCCGCAGGCGCGGTGCAGGTCCTCGCGGCTGCTCAGCTTGACCCGGGCGCCGCGGCCGAGCGACGCGGCCAGCTCCTGCTCGGCGGCCTCGATGCGCAGCCAGTCCGCGTAGCTGACCGTCCGCACGCCGCGCTCGGCCAGCAGCGCGCTCATCCGGGTCGGCGCCTGGGCCTGGCCGGTGGCCGGCGGCAGGCGCAGCAGCCCGGCCCGCGGCACCTGGACGTCACCGGGGCCGGGGCCGCCGGCCAGGTCGGCCAGCAGCGAGCGCACGGTCTCGGCGGCATCGGACTTGTTGGTGCCGATCACGCCGGTCGGCCCGCGCTTGAGCCAGCCCGCGACGTACTCGCCGGGCAGCGGCGCGCCGTCGGGGCCGGTCACCCGGCCCGCGACGTTGGGCACGACGTGCGCCCGGTCGTCGAACGGCACGCCGGCCAGCGGCACGCTCTGGTAGCCCACGCTGCGCAGCACCATCTGCACGTCCAGCGTCTCGAGCTGGCCGGTGCCGACCAGCGCGCCGTCGCCGTCCAGCCGGGTCCGCTCCAGGGTGATCCCGGACACCCGGTCCTGGCCGTGGATCTCGGTCGGCCGCAGCCAGAACCGGACCGTCAGCCGCCGGGGGTGCCCGGCCGCTGCCCGGCCGGCCCAGCCGGAGATCACGGTGTAGTTGCCGCGCACGTGCCGGTCGGCGGTGGCCAGCCGGGCGCTCTCGCCGGTCGGGTCGAACGCGTCCAGGTCGGCCTCGCCGTCACCCACGACCACGTCCACGCCCGCGAGCTCGCCCAGCTCGCGCAGCTCCTTGGTGGTGAACTTGGCCTGGGCAGGCCCGCGGCGGCCGATCATGTGCACCTCGCGGACCTTGCTGGCCCCGAGAGCGTCCAGCACCGGCTGCGAGACGTCGGTCTCGCGCAGGTCCTCCGGCGGCCGGATCAGGATCCGGGCCACGTCCACCGCCACGTTGCCCACGCCGATCACCGCGACGGACTCGGCGTCCAGGCTGAACGCGGCCGGGTCGACGTCCGGGTGGCCGCAGTACCAGTTCACGAAGTCGGTGGCGGCCACGCTGCCGGGCAGGTCCTCGCCGGGCACGCCCAGCTGCCGGTCGCGCATCGCCCCGGTCGCGTAGACCACGGCGTCGTAGGAGGCCAGCAGGTCCTCGCGGGTGATGTCGTCGCCCAGGTGCACGCCGCCGACGAAGTTCACGCCCTCGTGCTCGAGCACGCCCCGCAGGTACTCGGCGATCGACTTGATCGACTTGTGGTCGGGGGCGACCCCGTAGCGGACCAGGCCGTAGGGGGTGGGCAGCCGGTCGAGCACGTCGACCCGCACCTGGCGCGGCTCGTCGAGCGCCGCGGCCTGCTTGATCAGCGCCTCGGCGGTGTACAGCCCGGCCGGGCCGGAACCCACGACCGCTACCTCAAGAGTCTGCATACCTGTGATTCTGCCGTGTGCCGGGCGCTGCCGGGTACGGCCCCCGTCAGCTCGGCCGTCCGGCCACCGCACCGTCCGGCCACCGCGCGATCGGCGGGATGATCGGCTGGGTGATCGGCGGCTCGATCGCCCAGCGCCGCGGCGATCTCAGCCCGGCAGTCGACGCCCAGCCGGACCAGGATCTGGCTCACGTGGAACTCGACCGTCTTGACGGTGATGTACAGCTGCCCGGCCACCTCGCGGTTGGACTTCCCGCTGGCCACGGCCCGGGCCACGGCGAGCTGGCGGGCGGTCAGCGGGAGCCGGGCGGCCCGCTCGGCCGCGGGCTCCTGACCGAGCTCGGCGTCGCAGCGCTCGGTAAAGGGCCGAGCGCCCAGGCCGGCGAACAGCCAGCGCGCGGCGGACAGCTCGCGCAGCGCCGCCCGGCGCTGGCCGTCCCGGCGTAGGAACCGGCCGTAGTCCAGCCGGGTCTGAGCCTCCTCCTGCGGCATGTCCAGCCCGTGCAGGCTGGCCAGGCTGGCCGCGAACGCGCGGCGCGCCGCGTCCGGCCGCTGCCGGGCCGCCTCCAGGTTGCCGCGGGCGCGGGCCGCGGCGGCCAGCGCGGACCGGCGCTGGCGGGCCCTGGCCAGCTCCTCGAACGCGGCCAGCACCGGCTCGGCGGCCTCCGGCCGGCCCATCCGGACCAGCGCGTCGGCGTAGGCCGGCCAGAACAGCAGCCGACCCGGGTCGGTCCTGGTCAGCCGGCCCAGGTCCAGGGCTTCCACGGCCGCGATGACCGCGGCCGGGTCGTCCCTGGCCACGGCCAGCGCCGTCCGCGCGGTGGCCAGCTCGACCGGGCTGACACCGGGGCCGCTGCCCCGCACCCCAGCGGCGGCATCGTACCGTGCGGCCACCTCCCAGTCGCCGCGGCCGACCGCGGCGCAGGCGGCCAGCAGGCAGGCCCGCGGCAGCAGCCACTCCTGGTCCAGGTCGTCGAGCAGCGCCACCAGCCGCTCGGCGCCCGCCGCGGCCTGGTCCCAGGCGCCGGACCGGTAGTCGACGCCCACCTCGACCAGCGTGGCCTCGAGCTGGTGCGCCATCGGCAGCCGGGCGAAGCCGCCGTCGGCGTGCGCGGCGGCCAGCTGAGCGCGCGCGCCGGCCAGGTCGTCGCACCGGTCCAGGCAGGCGGCCAGGCTGGCCCGGATCAGCGCCGCGCCGGGGCCGGGGTCCTGCCGGGCCAGCTCCGCGCGCAGCAGGACGCACGCTTCCCTGGCGGACCCGACCGAGGCCAGGCAGCCGCCGTGCACCGCGCAGGTGCAGGCGCGGGTGAAGCTGGTCACCGCGGTGTCGCTGGCGTGCAGCGCCCACCAGGCGGCGTCGTCGGGCCGCTGCTGGCCCAGCAGCATCAGGGCCAGCTGGCAGGCGGCCGCGGCGACCTCCTCGCGCACCGCGTCCTCGCCGGGCGGGCGGGACGGGTCCAGCGCGCCCCGCGCGGCGGCCAGCCAGGTCTCGGCCAGTCCCCACTCCCCGGCCAGCATGGCCAGCCGGCTCAGGACCGCGCTGCGCGCCGCCGACGTCGGCAGCGCGCTCACCTCGGCCTGGTAGGCGTGGACCCTGGCCGCGTCGCCGAGATCGGCCAGCAGCCCGACCGCGGCCAGCAGCCACTCGTCCCGCGCGGGTCCGGGGCCCGCGACCTGGACCGCGGTCAGCAGGTGCTCGGCCGCCTCGGCCCGGTGGCCGACCGCCAGCTCCGCCGTGGCCTGGGCGCGCAGGTCCGCGGCCAGGGCCGGATCGGCGCCCTGGCAGCCGGCCGTGCGGTGCGCGAGCGCGGCCGCGCCGGTGGCCAGCCGGGCCGCGCCGCGATGCAGCTCGGCCCGGCGGCTGGCGCCGAGGTCGCGGTACACCGCGGCCCGGATCAGCGCGTGCCCGAACACGCAACGGCGCTCGGCCGCGCCGTCGGGCTCCAGGATCCGCGCGCTGGCCGCCTCCTGGAGCGCGGGCAGCGGGTCGGCCAGGCCGGCCAGCGCGGCGACGTCGGCCAGCCGGCTGTCCATGCCCAGCACGGCCGCCGCCACCACCAGGGCCTCGGTCGCCGGCGCGCACGCGGCCAGCCGGGACAGCACCAGCGTGCCCAGCGAGCGCGGCGCCGGCAGCGCCGCGCCGGGGGTGCGCAGCGCGGCCGCGGGCAGGTCGTGCAGCAGCTCCCGGACGTGCAGCGGCACGCCCGCGGTGTGCTCGGCCAGCCGCTGCGCGGCCCGGCGGGACAGCTGGCCGGCTCCGGCCAGCTCGGCCAGCCGGGCCACGTCCGGCGGCCCGAGCGGGCCCAGGTCCAGCCGGGTGCCCCGGTCGGCCACGGCCCGGCGCAGCCCGGCGGGCAGCGCCGGCCAGGTCCTCGGGCCGGGTGATGACCACGCACAGCACCGGGTAGGCGGCGAGCCGGCGCACGGCGAAGCTGAGCGCCCGCAGCGAGAGGTCGTCGCCCCACTGCGCGTCGTCGGCCACCAGCGCCACCGGCCCGAGCCCGGTCGCCAGGGCCTCGGCCAGGCCGAGCAGCGCCGATCCGGCCACGAGCGGATCCGGGCCGCCGCCCGCAGCAGGTCCCGCAGCCGCGCCGCCGCGTCCGCCGTGGCGTCGTGGCCGGGCGCCCGGGTCACCGCCGCCTGGGCCAGCTGGTCGAGCAGGCCGCCGGTGAGCGACCGTTCGTCGGCGTCGCCCGAGGCCGAGATGACCCGCGCGAGCGGGCCGCCGGCCAGTCCGCGGCGGACCAGCGCCGTCTTCCCCATGCCGGCCGGCCCGGTGACCAGCACGACCTGGCCGTGACCGTCGGCCGCGCGGCCGGCCAGCCGGCCCAGCGCGGCCAGCTCGGCGCCGCGGCCGACGAACGGCTCAGCTAACGGACTGGGCACCACGTCACCCCCCGCCCCCTGTGGTGGTGTCTGGTCAATTGTGCTCATTACCAGGCTTTACGTCGAGCCTGCTTGATTCGCACGGTACGCGCCCCTAGGTCCGCGAGCTAGGGACAGCCACCGATGCGGGCCCGGACGCCTGGTCCGCACACTGCGGACAGGGTCGCTCTGGGGGGAGTGTCGATGACCGAGGTCGTGATCAGCCTGCGGATGGGACCCGATCGGCAGCCGGCGGGCGGCTGCGCCGCGGCTCGGGGCGGGTGGTGCCGTTCACCGGCTGGCTGGAGCTGATCCGCGCCCTGGAGGAGGAACTGGAGGCGGCAGCCGCGGACCCTAGTTCGGACGACTAGGGATCCTCCCTAGTGCCCCGTCAGCGGGCCGGCGCCCACGCTGTACCGGAGTCCACGGGGGCTCAGCCGTCTACCGGCTCTACGGGAGGAAACATCATGTTCAAGCGTCACCGGCTGCTCGCCGCCGCCGCCGCGGTCGCGGCCTCGGCCACCGTCGCGCTGACCGGCCTGTCCGCCGCCAGCGCCAGCCCGGCCCGGCCCGCGGCCTCGGGCACCGAGCACTTGCAGCTCATGTCCACCTCGGCCACGTCGAACACGGCACCCATCATCATCTACGGCGTGGTCACCGCCCAGGGCGTCGACCACGAGGGCAGCGGCAGCACTGACAATGTCAAGTTCGCCGGCGGCAGCTTCAAGCTCATCCACTCGGCCGGAAAGGGAACGCAGCACTTCAACCCGGTTACCTGCCTGGCCCAGATCAGCCAGCATGGCACCTACAAGATCTCCGGCGGCACCGGGAAGTTCAAGGGGATCAGCGGCCACGGCAAGTACCAGTTCAACATCCTGGCCGTGGGCAAGAAGGTCAAGGGCAAGTGCAGCCAGAAGGCCGCCCCGGTGGCCTTCCAGCAGATCATCCAGGCCAGCGGCCCGCTGACTCTGTGATCATCCGGTAGCCAGCCAGTAACGCGCGGCGGCCCGCCCCCTCAACCTGGGGCGGGCCGCCGCTCGCGTCCTTCGACCACTGGCCCGCCCCCTCAACCCGGGCGGGCCGCTGCGCCTTGGGTCAGTGCTGCTTTTCCGGCACCAGCTCGGGCGTGCGGCGGGCCACCATCTCGGTGATCACCCGGGCCAGCTGCTGCGGGGTCAGCCCCAGGTCGTCCAGCAGCTCACCGCGCTCGCCGTGCTCGAGGAACTCCTGCGGCAGGCCGAACGTCCGGACCGGGGTGTCGACGTCGTGGTCGCGCAGCAGCCGGGCGACCGCGTCGCCGACCCCGCCGGCCCGGCCGTTGTCCTCCACCGTCACCACCAGCCGGCACTGCGCGGCCGCCGCGGCCAGCGCCTCGTCCAGCGGCTTGACCCAGCGCGGGTCCACCACGGTGACGCCGATGCCCTGGTCGGCCAGCCGGTCGGCGGCCTGCGCGCAGACCAGGGCCATCGGCCCGACGCCGATCAGCAGCAGGTCGGCCGCCGCGCCGGCCGCGGGCTCGCGCAGCACGTCCATGCCGCCCAGCCGGCCCACCGCGGGCAGGTCCTCGGGAGCGGCGCCGCGCGGGAACCGCAGCGCGGTCGGGCCGTCCGACACCGCGACGGCCTCGTTCAGCAGCTCGGCCAGCCGGGCGCCGTCCCGCGGCACCGCGACCCGCATGCCCGGCACCAGCTGGAGCAGGGACAGGTCCCACATGCCGTGGTGGCTGGCGCCGTCCGGCCCGGTGACCCCGGCCCGGTCCAGCACGAAGGTGACCGGCAGCCGGTGCAGGGCCACGTCCATGAGCGTCTGGTCGAAGGCGCGGTTCAGGAAGGTCGCGTAGACCGCCACCACCGGGTGCAGCCCGGCCATGGCCATGCCGGCCGCGCTGGTCACCGCGTGCTGCTCGGCGATGCCGACGTCGAACACCCGGTCCGGGGCGACCGCGGCGAACTTGTCCAGGCCGGTGGGGTGCAGCATGGCCGCGGTGATGGCCACGAGATCGGGCCGCCGGGCACCGATCGCGGCCAGCTCGGGCGCGAACACGTCCTCGGTCCAGCGGCGCTTGGCGGGCTTGGTCGCGGGCTTGGTGGCTTGCGCGGCGCCGGTCGGGGCCTGGGAGGCGGCCGGGCTGACCTGGTGCAGGCAGTCCTGGTCGTTCTCCTCGGCCAGCGGGTAGCCGAAGCCCTTACGGGTGATCACGTGCACCAGCACCGGGCCGCCGAAGTCACGGGCCCGGCCCAGCGCATGCTCGACGGCCTGCTCGTCGTGGCCGTCGACGGGCCCCAGGTACTTCAGGCCCAGGTCCTCGAACATCACCTGCGGCTGGAGGACGTCCTTGATGCCCTTCTTGATCCCGTGCAGGGTCTCGAACAGGGGCGGGCCGAACAGCGGCGCGTGGGTCAGCGTGGTCTTGATGTAGTCGAGCACCTGCTCGTAGCGCTGCGACACCCGGACCGTGGCCAGGTGGTCGGCCAGCCCGCCGATGGTGGGCTGGTAGGAGCGGCCGTTGTCGTTGACCACGATAACGACCCGGCGCTCCTTGGCCCCGGCGATGTTGTTCAGCGCCTCCCAGGACATGCCGCCGGTCAGCGCGCCGTCGCCGATGACCGCGACCACGCAGCGGTCGCTCTCGCCGCGGATCTCATAGGCCTTGGCCAGGCCGTCGGCGTAGGACAGGCTGGTCGAGGCGTGCGAGTTCTCTATCACGTCGTGCTCGGACTCGGCCCGGCTCGGGTACCCGGAGATGCCGCCCCGCTGGCGCAGCGAGTCGAACCGGTCGTAGCGGCCGGTCAGCAGCTTGTGCACGTAGGACTGGTGGCCGGTGTCGAAGACGATCCGGTCGGCCGGGGATTCGAAGGTGCGGTGCAGGGCCATCGTGAGCTCGACGACCCCGAGATTAGGGCCCAGGTGCCCGCCGGTCCGGGTGACGGTCTGGATCAGCACGTCGCGGATTTCCGCCGCCAGCTGGGGCAGCTCGTCCGGCCTGAGAGCCTTGAGGTCCCGCGGATTCCGGATCTTCTCCAGCAGCGTCACCTGGCACTCCTGTTCGTCGGCAGCGGGGCTGCCGCCGGCCGAATCGGCACATTTCGCGGTGCTGTCCCGGCGGGCGGAGCTTTTCGACTGTACTTCGCGGGCCGCGCCTGGCGCACATGGCACCCGCTCGATCCCTGACTCTGACGTCACCATTACCTCGATGACGTCACCATTACCTCGATACCCGCGAGGCCCGTCCGGCTCCCCCGGCGGGCAGCACCAGCGCGGGCACGGTCCGGGCCCGGCCGGCCAGCCAGCCGCTGACCAGCTGGAGGACGACTATACCCAGCAGCACCCAGACCGGGACGTTCCACCCGCCGGTGGCGGTGTGCAGCAAGCCCAGCAGCAGCGGTCCCAGGCTAGCCAGCAGGTAGCCGATGCTCTGCGCGAAGGCCGACAGCGAGGCCGCGGTGACCGGGTCCGGCGACCGGGCCATGGTGTAGAAGATGGCCAGGCCCAGCGAGGCCCCCTGGCCCAGGCCGAGCAGGAACACGAACGGGGTGGCCGTGCCCAGCGGGCCGAACGCGGCCCCGGCCAGCCCGGCGCCGGTGCAGATCATGGCGACCAGCGCCAGCAGCCGCTGATCCGGCCGCCGGTGGGCCAGCACCGGGATGAGCAGCGCGGCGACCGCGTTGCCCAGGTTCATCACCGCCAGCAGGGTGCCCGCGTGCACGGCGCTCATGCCGCGATCCCGGAAGATGGTCGGGAACCAGGACAAGGTGGCGTAGTAGGTCAGGCTCTGCAGCCCCATGAACGCCGTGACCTGCCAGGCCAGCGGCGTCCGGGCCAGCACCGACCGGCGGCGTCCCGCTCCTCCGGCCGCCCCGGATCCGCCCGCCCCGGCCTCACCGGCCACCGGCTCGGCCGCCGCGGGCTCGGCCACCGCGGGCTCGACCAGGCCCGGCTCGGTGCGATACCGGAGCTGCGGCAGCCAGACCGCGGCCGCGATCAGCGCCGGCAGCGCCCACATGCCCAGCGAGAGGCGCACCGCCGCGGACCCGCCCGCCGCCTGGTACACCGGCACCGCGATCAGCGAGGCCACGATGGCCCCGGTCGACAGCGACATCAGGTACAGCCCGATCAGCAGCCCGGCCCGCTCCGGCCGCCGGCGCTTGACCAGGCTGGGCAGCAGCACGTTCATCAGCGCGATGGCGCTCCCGGCGATCACCGTGCCGGGCAGCAGCAGCGCCGACGGCGCCGCGCCGCGCACCACCAGCCCGGCCGCCAGCAGGACCAGGGCCACGCCCAGCACCCGCTCCTCGCCGAACGCCCGGCTCAGCGGGGCGGCGATCCCGGAGAACAGGCCGAAGCACAGCACCGGGATGGCGGCCAGCACGGACTGGCTGGCCGCCGACAGGTGCAGCGCACCGTGCAGCTCGGGGAAGATCGGCGGCAGGCTGGTGATCGCCGCCCGCATGTTGATGGCCAGGACGATGATCCCGGCCGTCAGCAGCGCCACCCCGGTACCGCGAACGGCCGAGCGCGCCCGTTCCTGGCCAATTTCCGCCCGCACTGGACGAAGTCTAGGTGGCGGTCCGCCGCGGGCCGGGGTTGCCGGGTTCCCGGCGGGCCTAGAGTATGAGGCCATGACGGGTGAAGTGTCCCCGGCGGGCCCCGGCGGCCAGCCCATCAGTCCCGGCGAGCTGCGCGCCTCGCACGAGGACCGGGACAACATCGTGGAGCAGCTGCGGGTGGCCGCGGGCGACGGGCGGCTGACCGCCGACGAGCTGGACGAGCGCCTGGAGCGGGCGCTGACCGCGCGTACCTACGCCGAGCTGGCCGTGCTGACCGCCGACCTGCCCGCCACCGGCACGGCCGGGCTGCCGGCGCCCGGCCCGCTGCCGCAGGCCAAGGACCTGGTCCGCATCCAGTGCGGCAGCGGCAACGCCGTGCGCGAGGGCCGCTGGCTGGTCCCGCGCAGCATCGAGACCAGCATCACCAGCGGCAACGTCAAGCTGGACTTCACCGATGCGGTGATCACCGGCCGGACGCTGCGGATCGACGCCGACATCCGCAGCGGCAACCTGCTCCTGATCACCAAGCCGGGCGTGGTGGTAGACACCGACGACGTGACGCTCCGCAGCGGCAACGTGCGGATCCGCGCGCCCTGGGGGGCCGGCGCGCCGGAGATGCTGCGGGTCGAGATCTCCGGCAAGGTCCGCAGCGGCAACATCGTGGCCCGGCCCCGCTACCGCACGTTCTGGCAGTGGCTGCGCCGGGCGCCCCGCCCGTGGGAGACGCCCGGCACCAGCCTGGCCCGGCGCTAGGCCGGGCGCCCGTCCTCTTAACCGCGTTCTCTTAACCGCGTCAGCCGCGTCAGCCGCGGGACTGGAGCGAGCGGAGCACGTACTGCATGATGCCGCCGTGACGGTAGTAGTCGGCCTCGCCGGGGGTGTCGATGCGGACGATGGCCCGGAACTCCTTGTCGTCGGCCCGCACCGTGACCTCGCGCGGGGTGTCGCCTGAGTTCATTGCCTCGATGCCGACGACGTCGAACACCTCGTGGCCGGTCAGCCCGAGCGACGCCGCGCTCTGGCCGGGCTGGTACTGGAGCGGCAGCACGCCCATGCCGATCAGGTTGGACCGGTGGATCCGCTCGAACGACTCCACCAGCACGGCCCGGACGCCGAGCAGCGCGGTGCCCTTGGCCGCCCAGTCCCGTGACGAGCCCGAGCCGTACTCCTTGCCGCCCAGCACGATCAGCGGCGTGCCCGCGGCCAGGTACTCGCGCGAGGCGTCGTAGATCGTGGTCGGCGTGCCCTCGGGCAGCTTGATCGTGACCCCGCCCTCGGTGCCGGGCGCGAGCTGGTTGCGCAGCCGGATGTTGGCGAACGTGCCGCGGATCATCACCTCGTGGTTGCCGCGCCGCGAGCCGTAGCTGTTGAAGTCGCGCCGGTCCACGCCGTGCTCGGTCAGGTACCTGCCCGCCGGGCTGTCGGTCTTGATCGCGCCGGCCGGGGAGATGTGGTCGGTGGTCACCGAGTCGCCCAGCACGGCCAGCACCCGGGCGCCGTGCACGTCGGTCACCGGCGCGGGCTGGGCGGGCATGCCCTCGAAGTAGGGCGGGTGCCGCACGTAGGTCGAGTCCGGGGCCCAGGCGAAGGTGTCGCCCGCGGGCACGTCCAGCTCCTGCCAGTTCTCGTCGCCGGCGAACACGTCGGCGTAGTCCCTGGTGAACATCTCGGCCGCGACGGCGGTCTGGACCACGGCGTCGACCTCGGCCGGGGTGGGCCACAGGTCGCGCAGGTAGACGGGCTGGCCGCTGGCGCCGGTGCCGATGGGCTCGGTGGTCAGGTCGAGGTCCATGGTGCCGGCCAGCGCGTAGGCCACCACCAGCGGCGGCGAGGCCAGGTAGTTCATCTTCACGTCGGGGTTGATCCGGCCCTCGAAGTTGCGGTTGCCGGACAGCACCGACACCACGGCCAGGTCGTGCTCGGCCACCGCCGCGCTGACCCCCTCCGACAGCGGGCCGGAGTTGCCGATGCAGGTGGTGCAGCCGTAGCCGACCAGGTTGAAGCCGAGCTTCTCCAGGTAGGGAGTCAGGCCCGCACGCTCGTAATAGTCCATGACCACCTTGGAGCCGGGGGCCAGCGTGGTCTTGACCCAGGGCTTGCGCTCCAGGCCGGCCTCGACGGCCTTCTTGGCCAGCAGCGCGGCCCCGACCATGACCGACGGGTTGGAGGTGTTGGTGCACGAGGTGATGGCCGCGATGACCACCGAGCCGTGGTCGACCTCGGTCTCGGTGCCGTCGTCCAGGGTCACCCTGGCCGGGTCGGACGGCCGCTCGTCGAAGCCGGACACCGGGTCCGAGGCCGGGAAGGTGTCCGCGATGCCGTTGTCCAGCCCGGCGGTGTGGACATAAGCCCCGAGCGAGTCCCGGAACGCTGCCTTGGCGTCGGACAGGGCCACCCGGTCCTGGGGCCGCTTGGGCCCGGCCAGTGACGGCACGACAGTGGCCAGGTCGAGCTGCAGTTGTTCGGAATAACGAGCGGGCCTGGCCGGGTCGTGCCATAGGCCCTGCTCCCGCGCATAGGCCTCGACCAGGGCCACCTGGGCGGCCGGGCGCCCGGTGAGCCGCAGGTAGGTCAGGGTCTCCTCGTCGATGGGGAAGATCGCGCAGGTGGAGCCGAACTCGGGGCTCATGTTGCCGATGGTGGCCCGGTTGGCGACCGGCACGGCGGCCACGCCGTCACCGTAGAACTCCACGAACTTGCCGACCACGCCGTGCCGGCGCAGCAGCTCGGTGATGGTCAGCACCAGGTCGGTCGCGGTGGCCCCGGCGGGCAGCTCGCCGGTCAGCCGGAACCCGACGACCCGCGGGATCAGCATGGACACGGGCTGGCCGAGCATGGCCGCCTCGGCCTCGATGCCGCCGACGCCCCAGCCCAGCACGCCCAGGCCGTTCTGCATGGTGGTGTGCGAGTCGGTGCCGACGCAGGTGTCGGGGTAGGCCAGGGTGACGTCGCCGCCGGCCTGGCTTGCGGGCTGGGTCATGACCACGCGGGCCAGGTGCTCGATGTTGACCTGGTGCACGATGCCGGTGCCGGGCGGCACGACCTTGAACTGCCGCAGCGCCTCCTGGCCCCAGCGCAGGAACGCGAACCGCTCCTTGTTGCGCTGGAACTCCAGCGCCACGTTGCGCTCGAAGGCGTCGGGCCGGCCGAACACGTCGGCGATCACCGAGTGGTCGATGACCAGCTCGGCGGGCACCAGCGGGTTGATCCGGGCCGCGTCACCGCCGAGGGCCTGCATGGCCTCGCGCATGGCGGCCAGGTCGACCACGGCCGGCACGCCGGTCAGGTCCTGCATGATCACCCGGGCCGGGCTGAACGGGATCTCGGTGTCGGGCTCGGCGCGCGGGTCCCAGCCGGCCAGGGCGCGGACGTGATCGGCGGTCACGTTGACGCCGTCCTCGGTCCGCAGCAGGTTCTCCAGCAGGATCTTCAGGCTGAACGGCAGGTCCTGCGCACCCGCCACGGCATCCAGCCGGTGGATCTGGTAGCTGGTCCCGGCCACGTCGAGAGTGGCGCGGCTGCCGAAGGTGTTCCCGGTCATGGCGGTGGCCTCCTGCGAGTCGTGCGGCCTATTTATCTTGAGGTCAAGATACCTCATGTTAACGGGAGCAGGCGTGGCGGCCCGGCTGATAGCGTCGCGCTGAGGCGGGCCGGGTCCCGGCCGCCGGAATCCTCCCGGAGGTAGCCCATCATGTCAGTCCAGGCCGCCGCCTGGCTCGGGCTCGCCGCGGCCGACCCGTTCGGCCTGGCGGCCCTGCCGTACTGCTCGTTCAGCACGCACCGGCACGCGGCCAGCCGGCTGGCCGGCGTCCGCGTCGGCGACCGGGTGCTGGACCTGACGACGGCCTCGGGCCGGCTGCTGCCGGGCCGCGAGGTGCTGTTCCGGGACGGCACGCTGGACGCGTTCCTGGCCGCCGGCGACGGGGCCTGGGCCGACGTCCGGGGCGAGATCACCGGCTGGCTGTCGCAGGACCACTTCCGCGAGGCGGTCGAGGACCTGCTGATCCCGGTGGCCGAGGCCGAGCTGCACCTGCCGTTCACGGTCTCCGACTACGTGGACTTCTACGCCTCGGAGCACCACGCGGCCAACGCGGGCCGGATCTTCCGGCCGGATGACCCCGATCCGCTGGCCCCGAACTGGCGGCACCTGCCGGTCGGCTACCACGGCCGGGCCGGCAGCGTGGTGGCCTCCGGCACCGCGATCCGCCGGCCCTGCGGCCAGCTGCGCGGCACCCGCGGCGGCGGGCCGGTGTACGGGCCGACGGAGCGGCTGGACTTCGAGGCCGAGCTCGGCTTCGTGGTCGGCGTGGAGACGGTGCTGGGCGAGACCGTGGCGGTGAGCCGGTTCGCCGAGCACGTGTTCGGGGTGTGCCTGGTCAACGACTGGTCGGCCCGCGACATCCAGCGCTGGGAGTCGGCCCCGCTGGGGCCGTTCCTGGCCAAGTCGTTCGGCACCACGATCTCGCCGTGGATCCTGCCGCTGGCCGCGCTGCAGCACGCCCGGCTGCGGCCGCCGTCGCGGGACACCCGGCTGGCCGACTACCTCACCGAGTCGCAGGACTGGGGCCTGGACATCGACTTCGAGGTGCTGATCAACGAGCAGCCGGTGGCCCGGCCGCCGTACGGACTGATGCACTGGAGCCCGGCGCAGATGCTGGCCCACCTGACCAACAACGGCGCGGCGCTGCGCACCGGCGACCTGTTCGCCTCGGGTACGGTCAGCGGCCCGGAGCGGGAGCACCGCGGCTCCCTGCTCGAGCTGACCTGGAACGGCACCGAGCCGATCACGCTGCCGGACGGGTCCAAGCGGGCCTGGCTGGCCGACAGCGACGAGGTCACCATCACCGCCACGGCGGCGGGCCCGGACGGCACCCGGATCGGGCTGGGCGAGGCCAGGGGCCAGATCCTGCCCGCGATCCCCGAGCTGGTCGTCTAGGGTCGGCTGGCCGCGCCAGGCCGGGCCCGTTTCGTGGTTAGATGTCCCGTGCAGTAGGCACCGTGCAGGACTGCACGAGAGGGAGCGATGACCACAGGCGGCGGGCCGACGGTCCGCAGGCGGCAGCTCATGGCCGAGCTGAGGCGGCTGCGCGAGGCGACCAGGCTCACCCAGGAGGAGGTCGCGAGCCAGCTGGACTGGCACCCGACCAAGGTCATGCGCATCGAGACCGGCCGCACCGCCCCGCACCCCAACGACGTGCGGGTCATGCTCGACCTCTACGGCATGACCGACGCCGACGCCATCGTGGGCCTGATCAAGCTGGCCAAGGACGCCCGGCAGCGCGGCTGGTGGTACTCCTACCGGGACGTCCTGCTGAACCGGTACGAGTTCTTCATCGGCCTGGAGTCCGAGGCGGCCACGATCCGGGACTTCGGGCTGGCCATGATCCCTGGCCTGCTCCAGACCGAGGACTACGCACGGGCGCTGATCCGCGGGCTGATGACCTACGACGCGGCCGAGATCGAGCGCCGCGTCGAGGTGCGGATGACCCGGCAGGAACTGCTGGCCAAGCCGGACCGGCCGCAGCTGTGGGCGATCCTGGACGAGGCGGCGGTCCGCCGGGTGGTGGGCGGGCAGGCCATCATGCGCGCTCAGCTGCTGCACCTGGCCAGCAGCTCCGAGCACGGCCAGACCACGATCCAGGTCGTGTCCTACGGCGCGGGCCCGCATCCCGGCCTGGCCGGGCCGTTCATCGTGCTGGGGTTCGCCGAGCCGGCCGAGCCCGAGGTGGTCTACATGGAGACCGTGGGCGGCAATCTTTATGTGGATAAGCCCGAAGAAGTCAGCTTGTATACCACGGCCTTTGATCAGCTCCGCGCCGTTGCCCTTAGCCCAGCTCAGACGCGGGATATGCTGCACTCACTAGCCGGGGAGCTGGGCTGAGGGGCGGAAGGAGGGGACAGGATGAGAGGTCTGGACCTGTCCCGTTTGGCATGGCGCAAGAGCAGCTACAGCGGTGCTAACGGCAGTTGCGTAGAGGTCGCGCCGGCCGGGGACGACCCGTCCGGGCACAGCCTGATCGCGGTGCGGGACTCGAAGGACCGCGGCGGTCCCGCGCTGGTCTTCACCGCGGGTCAGTGGCGCGCGTTCGCGGCCGGGATCAGGGACGGCTCGCTCGGGTAGGCCTGGCCGCTGACGGGCCTGGCGCGGACGCTGGCCCGGCGCGCCCGTTGATGGGCACGTCCGGGTCTTCCTGGCCTACCCGAACCGGCTGATCGCCCGACATAATGGCCTTCGGGGCCATTGTCCGTCGTACTGACGATGTCGTCGGCGCCGGTGTGGTCGGCACCGGCGTCGTCGGCACCGGTGTTGTCGGTACCGCCCGGCTAGGAGGCCGCAGGCCATGAGCGTCAACGACGCGCCCAACGGCGCGGGAGACAATTCGCCCGGCTTCGGGACGCCCCCGCCCTACCAGCCCCCGCCTCCCGGCACGCCGCCTCCCGGCACGCCGCCGCCGGGTTACCAGCCGTACGGCCAGCCCTATGGCCAGCCGTACGGCCAGCCCTATCCCAGCGGGGCCTACGGGACCGCGCCGCCACCGGCCGCCCGCCCGCCGACCTACCTGGCCTGGGCTATCACCGTCGCCGTCGGCGGCGTGCTGTTCAGCCTGATCCTCGGCTTCCCCGCGGGCCTGGTGGCCACCCGCTACGCGCGGAAGGTCAGGACCTCGTGGGACGCCGGCGACCCGTACGAGGCGGCCAGGGCCTCCAAGCGGGCCCTCATCTGGTCGATCGTGTCGACCTGCCTGGACGTGCTCGGGCTCATCCTGGTCTTCTTCGTGCTCTCCCAGCCCACCACCGGCACCGGCACCGGCTGAGCCGAGCCCTCCGGCCGCCGGCGCATCCGGCGGTTGACCAATGTCGCAAATCAGGCCTACGGTCGGGAACCGGGACACGCAGTAGTACAGCTTGGGGTGCGGGGACGAACGGCAGGCCTTCCGGCTGCCTGCGTCCGGGAGCCTGCCCGCCGGAAGTCATCGCGACAGATGGAGGGCACAACACGATGTCTAGGCACAACCTGACCCGCCGGTGGACCGGCCGGGCCTCCTTACTACCGGCCGCCATCGCGGTGGTCCTGGCGCTGGGCGCGGCGAGCGCCACGGCCGCCGCCCAGACCACCCAGGCCGGCGGGGCCAGCACTCGCCGCGCCGACTGCCCGTGGCTGAACCAGTCGCTATCCGTTCAGGCCCGGGTCCGCATGCTGCTGGCCAAGATGACCCTGAGCGACAAGATCTCCGAGGTGGAGGGCCACGGCACCAGCGAGCCGTACGTCTTCTACGAGGCCGCGCAGCCCGCGCTGTGCATCCCGGCGCTGGGCCTGGAGGACGGGCCGAACGGCGTCGGCGACGGGCTGACCGGGGTCACCCAGCTGCCCGCCGGGGTATCCCTGGCCGCCACCTTCGACCCGCGGCTCGCCCGGCAGTACGGCGACGTCGTCGGCTCGGAGGAGTGGGGCAAGGGCGCGGCGGTCAACCTGGGCCCGACGGTCAACATCGACCGCGACCCGCGCTGGGGCCGCTCGTTCGAGTCGTTCACCGAGGACCCCTTCCTGAACGCGGCCCTGGCCGTGTCCGAGATCGACGGCGTGCAGAGCACGGGCGAGATGTCGCAGGTCAAGCACTACGCCGTGTACAACCAGGAGACCAACCGCAACACCCCCGCCGATGACGTGATCATCAGTAACCGGGCGCTGCACGAGATCTACCTGCCGGCCTTCCAGCAGTCGGTGACCCAGGCGCACACGGCCTCAGTGATGTGCTCGTACTCCCTGATCAACGGCAACTTCGCGTGCGAGAACAAGTACCTGGAGAAGACCACGCTCAAGCAGCGCTGGCACTTCCCCGGCTTCGTCACCTCCGACTACGGCGCGCTGCACAGCACGTCGGGCGCGGCGGACGGCACCGACATGGAGCAGCCGTTCAACACCTACTTCGGCACCGCGCTCCAGACCGACATCCAGAACGGGACGGTCCCGGTGTCGGTGCTGAACGACATGGTCAGCCGGATCCTGCGGGAGATGTTCCGGTTCAACCTGTTCAACAGCCCGCCGACCGGCACCACCAGCAGCGTGGTCACCACGCCGGCGCACCAGGCCGTGTCCACCTCGGTGGCCGAGGCGGGCACGGTGCTGCTGAAGAACGACGGCGGCACCCTGCCGCTGTCGGCCAGCAACGGCGGCACCATCGCGGTCATCGGGCCGTCGGCGTCGGCCTCGCCCACCTACGGGGGCGGCGGCAGCGCCCGCGTGGTCCCGCCGTTCACGGTGTCGCCGCTCCAGGGCCTCACCGCCGCGGCGGGCTCGGGCACCAGCGTCACCTATCAGCAGGGCCTGCCCACCGACACCAGCCTGCCGGCCATCCCGTCGTCGGCGCTGTCGCCCGCCTACAGCCCGACCCCGTTCGGCGGCAGTTACTCCGGCACGCTGACCGCGCCGGAGACCGGCACCTACGTGCTCTCGCTCGAGAACTCGTGCGGCTGCTACACCTCCACCACGCTTTCGGTCAACGGCAAGGAGATCCTGAACAACCCCGGCACCCCGCCGGTCAGCACCTACTCAGCGAGCGTCCGGCTCCAGGCGGGCCACACCTACGCCATCAAGATCAGCGGCGACTCCGCCGCCTTCACCTGGGGCACGCCGTCGGCGCTGGCGCCGGGCATCAGCCAGGCGGTGGCCGCGGCCAAGTCGGCCGCGACGGCCGTGGTCGTGGTGTCCGACGACACCGAGACCGAGGCCGCCGACCGGCCCGGGCTGAACCTGCCCTCGGCGCAGAACGAGCTGATCTCGGCGGTGGCGCGGGCCAACCCGCACACGGTCGTGGTCGTGGACGCCGGGGCGCCGGTGGCCATGCCGTGGCTGAGCAAGGTGGCCTCGGTCGTGGACGCCTGGTACCCGGGCGAGAGCAACGGCACGGCGCTGGCCAGCGTGCTGTACGGGACCACCGATCCCGGCGGCCACCTGCCGGTGACGTTCCCGCAGAGCCTGGCCCAGGTGCCCGCGCACACGGCGCGGCAGTTCCCCGGCGTCAACGGCAAGGTGCACTACTCCGAGGGCCTCGACGTCGGCTACCGGTGGTACGACGCCAGGAACCTCGCGCCCATGTTCCCGTTCGGGTACGGGCTGTCCTACACCCGGTTCGGGTTCAGCCACCTGCGGATCGACCCGGCGGGCCGGGACGGCGGGCGGCACGGCCAGGTCCGGGTCAGCGCGCGGGTCACCAACACCGGCGCCGTCGCCGGGTCGGACGTGGTCCAGCTCTACCTGGACGACCCGTCCGTGGCCGGCGAGCCGCCCCGCCAGCTCAAGGGCTTCCAGCGGGTCGAGCTCCAGCCAGGCCAGTCGACCGAGGTGAGCTTCGTGCTGGACCAGCACGACCTGTCGTACTGGAAGCAGTCAGCCAACGGCTGGGTCATCCCGCGCGGCGTGTTCCGGGCGTACGTCGGTGACTCGTCGGCGCTGGCCGGCCTCCCGCTCCAGGGCGCGTTCGCCCTGGGCGGCCGGCACTAGCGGGGCCAGTCACCCCTGACGCGGCGTGGCCTGCCCAGCCGGGTAGGCCACGCCCGTCACGTTGACCCGGATCGAGTACAGCGAGGTGGTCGCGCAGATAAACAGCTGGTTGCGCTGCGGCCCGCCGAACTCCAGGTTGGCCACGGTCTCGGGCACCCGCAGCTTGCCGATCAGCGTGCCGTCCGGGTCGAAGCAGTGCAGCCCGTCACCGGCGGCGGCCCAGATCCGGCCGGCGGAGTCGAGCCGGATCCCGTCGAACGTGCCGGCGTCGCAAGTGGCGAACACCGCGCCGCCCTCGAGCCGGTCACCGGCGGTGACATCGTCCGTGGTGACATCGCCCTTGGTAACACTGAACAGCCGGATGTGCCGGCGCTCGCTGTCGGTGATGTAGAGCTGCCGCTCGTCGGCGCTGAACGCCAGCCCGTTCGGCCGGTCGAAGTCGTCGGCCACGATGGCCACCTGGCCCGTCACCGGGTCGATCCGGTACACGTGGCAGGCCCCGATCTCGCTCTCCGCCCGGTGGCCCTCGTAGTCGCTGTCGATCCCGTAGGCCGGGTCGGTGAACCACACCGACCCGTCGGCGCGCTCGACCAGGTCGTTGGGGCTGTTCAGCCGCTTGCCGTCGTAGGCATCGGCCAGCACGGTGACCGATCCGCCGGGCTCGGTCCTGGTCACCCGGCGGTGGCCGTGCTCGCAGCTCAGCAGGCGGCCCCGCCGGTCGACGCTGTGCCCGTTGGCGTAGCCGGCGGGCTGCAGGAACACGCCCACCACGCCCGTGGTCTCGTCCCAGCGCAGCAGCCGGTCGTTGGGAATGTCGCTGAACACCAGGTAGCGTCCGGCAGGAAAGTAGGCCGGCCCTTCGGTCCAGCGGCAGCCCGTGTGCAGCTGCTCCAGCACGTGATCGCCGCCGAAGAACCGGAACCGCTCGTCCAGGACCTCGAACTCGGCCCTGATCGGATCACCCATGCGCATCCTCGCTGAGCTAAGGCCGGCCCCGCGCGTCCGGCGTCGAGCCATCGTCGCAGACGCCGAGACGCTCGGAAAACGAGCATGGCCAGGCCCGGAGCGGGAAGGCATCACGGTATGAGCCCGGCCCGGCGTGACCGCGCCCCCCGCGCAGGCGCTGACCGCGGAAAGCTAGCGACCTACCAGCGCAAGCGGGACTTTGACCGAACGCCCGAGCCCGCCGGCCAGCCGACCGACGCCGGCGCCGACACTGACGCCGGCGCGCAGCGCCGGTTCGTCGTCCAGCGTCACCGGGCCCGGCGGCTGCACTACGACCTGCGGTTCGAGATCGGCGGCGTGCTGGTGAGCTGGGCCGTGCCCAAGGGACCGACGCTGGACCCGAACGTGCGGCGCATCGCCATCCACGTCGAGGACCACCCCATCGAGTACCTGAACTTCGAGGGCGTGATCCCGGCGGGCGGCTACGGGGGCGGTGACGTGATCGTGTGGGACCGCGGCACCTGGGAGCCGCACGAGACCGACGACCCGGCCGGCGCCGTGGCGGCCGGCGAGTTTCACGTGGACGTCACCGGCGAGAAGCTGCGCGGGCGCTTCATCCTGATCCGGACCGGGCCCGCCGAGGCCGCCGGCAAGGAGCAGTGGCTGCTGCTGCACAAGCACGACGACGACGCGGTCCCCGGCTGGAACCCGGAGGACTACCCACGGTCGGTGCTCAGCGGCCGGACCAACGACGAGGTCAAGGCCGACCCGGAGCGGATGTGGCGCTCCGACCTGCCGCCCTCGGAGGCCTCGGTGGTCGTCGGCCGGGGCGGCAGCACCGCGGCGGCCCGCCCCCGCCGCGCCCCGAAGCCGAAGCCCAGCCCTCTGGAGCTGCGCCCGGATCGCTACGCCGACGCGCTGAGCCAGCTGGACGCGCTGGGCAACAACGGGGCGCTGGACGTGTTCGGGCGCCGGCTGAAGCTGACCAACCTGGACAAGGAGCTGTTCCCCGGCCGGCCCGGCGAGGAGCCGGTGACCAAGCGGGAGCTGATCCGCTACGCCATCCAGGTCGGCCCGGTGATCCTGCCCTACCTGGCCGGCCGCGCGCTCAACATGCACCGGTTCCCTGGCGGCGCGCAGGCGCCCGGCTTCTGGCACAAGCAGCTGCCCGAGCACGCGCCCGACTGGGTCGGCCGCTGGGAGAACCCCGAGGCCAAGCGCGGGCACACCAGCACCTACCTGGTCGTGGACGAGCCCGCCGCGCTGGTCTGGGCCGCGAACTTCGGCGCCCTGGAGTGGCACGCCTGGACGGCCCCGACCGACCGGCCCGACCAGCCCAGCTACGCGCTCATCGACATCGACCCCGGCACCGAGACCTCGTGGGAGGACGTGCTGGTGCTGGCCCGGCTGCACCGGGCCGGGCTCGAGCACCTGGGCGTGCTGGCCCGGCCCAAGCTCACCGGGCGGCGCGGCGTGCAGATCTGGATCCCGGTCGCGCCCGGCCTGTCTTTCGAGGACACCAGGACCTGGGTCGAGCAGCTGTCCAAGTCCGTCGCGTCCGTCGTGCCCGACCTGGTGAGCTGGAAGTGGGACGTCCGCGACCGGGCCGGGCGGGCCCGCCTTGACTACACCCAGAACGCCAGCCACAAGACCCTCGTCGCGCCCTACAGCCCGCGCGCCGAGGCGGGCGCGCCGATCTCCGCGCCCCTGGAATGGGACGAGCTCGACCGCCCGGACCTGCGGCCGGACTCGGTCACCATCCGGACCGCCATGGACCGGCTGAACGAGCACGGCGACCCGTTCCGGGTGCTGCTCAGCGCACCGCAGCAGCTGCCGCCGATCCGCTAGCGGCCGCTGTCTGGTTAGCTCGGTGTTAGCGCGTGCTGGCCGTTCGCAGTCATCTGCGCAGGTAGTTGCCATGGGCTTCCCAGCAACCCGGCGGGCCAGCGGCCCGGGCACTACGATGGGTGGATCGCCAGAACTGGGGAGTAAGCGCGATGCCAGGGTCGACTCAGGGGTGGGATCCGGACCTGCCGGATGATGCCCGTGAGAACACGGTCGACCTGCCGCGCCTGCGTGACCTTCCTCCGCCGCCGCCCTCCGGCCCGCACGATGGGTCCGTTCACTGGGATGATGGGCCGGCTCGCTGGGATAACGACCCGGCCGAACACGGGTACGGCGGACCCCCGCCGCCCGATCCCGGATACCAGGACCGCGGCCCCTGGCCACCGCGCGGGCGCGCGCAGTCCGGCGCGCCGCTACCTCGGCCCGTTTACCCCGGTCCGGTCATTGCCGGCCACGTCATCACCGGTGACGAGCCTGATCAGGGCCCCGCGGGGCACTATCCGCCGCCCGGCTCTGGCCCGCGCGGCCAGCTGTCGCCCACCTCGTTGCCGCCGGGCCAGGCGATGCCCCCGCGTCAGGGTCCGCCGGCTCAGGGTCCGCCGGCCAGCGATCACCGGCTCAGCGATCGCGCGGGCAGGCGCCGCGCGGCGAGGTTCTGCGCGGCGACGTACTGCCCGCGGATGCCCCGCCGGGGGAGGCTCCGCGCGGGGAAGGCGTTCGCGGCGAGGCTCCGCCGGGCTGGGGGCAGCCCGATCGTCCGCAGCCCGATCGCCGCCAGCCCGATCGTCCACAGCCGGGGCGTCCGCAGCCGGGCCGGTCCCTGGCCGACCGGCTGCCACCGGTCGCTCACCTGCTGGCGCCCCCACCGCGCCCGAACAACGAGGGGCCACCGCGTCGCCCGGCCGGTCCGCCCGAGCCGCCGTCCGCCCCGCGTCGCCCGGCCGGAGCGCCCGAGCCGCCGTCCGCCGCGCGGATCCGGTCACCGGCCGGACCGGACCTGTTGCCCGAGCCCGGCGATCCGGCCCTGGGCGGACTCGACCTGCCCTCCCCCGCACACGACTATTCGCGCGATGGCCGGGACCCGTCGTCCGGCGGACACGACTTCGCCGCGCCGGGCCGGGGCCGACCCGGCCTCGATCGCGACTACGGACGCGACCGGCCCGGCCCGGCCCGCGACCGGCCCGGCCTTGAGCCCGACCACCCGCTGGCCGCACGAGACTCATCCTCGGGCAGGCGTGAGTTCGGCGCGGCGGGCCTTGGCCGGCCCGGGCTTGATCGCGACTACTCCCGGCCCGGCCGCGACCATGATCTGCCGGGACGGGACCGGCCTGGCCAGGCCGGCGACCGGCCAGGACCTGATCGCGACCGCCCGCTCGCGGGCCGGGACCCGGCCTCGGACGGGCGCGGCTTCCCCGCCCGCGGACACGACCGGCCGGGCGGCGACCTGCCCGGCCCGGCTCGTGACCTATCCAGCCTGGTGCGCGACCACTCGCTCCCCGGCCAGGATCCGTCCGCTCCCGGCCGGGACCCGTCCTCGGCCGGATACGACTTCCCCGGCTCGGGACGCGGCCCGCGCGGCCAAGACCCGCGCTCCGCGCGAGAGCCACAGCGCTCACCTTCCGGTGAGCACGGCCTCCCCGCCTCCGGACCTGACTTCGCCGGGCCGGACCTGCCCTCCCCGGCGTCCGGTCGCGGCCTGCCCGGACGTGACCTCCGCTCGGTCATCCAGGACGATCCGCTCGCCGGACGCGACGCGTCCGCCGACGCCCGCAACCTCCCGCCGACAGGCCGTGACCTGCCCGGCCGGGACCTGTCCTCCGCCGATCCGGGACCATCCGCTGACCGGCCGCGACTCATTGTCCGGCGGGCATGACCTCCCCGAGTCCGGGCGTGACGTGCCCCGGCGCGACCTGTCCTCGACCGTTCGGGACCGCCCGCCGGCGGACTCGGACCCCGTGCTGAGCGATCTTGGCTCGGCCACCTCCGGGCCTGACCGTGACCTGTCCGGCCGCGATCTGCCGGGCAGCGACCGGTCGGGCGCGGCGCGCGGGCTGTCACCTCTCGCGCGCGGTCTCGATCCCGCCGCAGCAGACCGGGATCGAGACCTCCCGCCCGTGGTCCGCGACCTGGCCTCACTGCCGCCGCTCCCGCCTGAGCCCGCTGCCGAGGCACCGGCAACCGTCCCGCCCCAGGAGGCTCCGGACCCGACGCTGGCCGCGCTCGCGGAGCGGATCCGCGAACTCCAGGCCCTCGCGGCCAGCCCGTCCCCGCCACTACGGACCCCCTCGGCGCCAGCCCCGCCGCCACCAGCACCAACCCCGTCAGCACCAGTGCCGCCGACCCGGACCCCGCCGGCCCGGACCCCGCCGACGTCGGCCCCGTCAGCACCGACCCAGTCAGCGCCGACCCAGTCAGCGCCGACCCAGTCAGCGCCGGCGCCTCCGGCGCGGGCGTCCTCGGCGCCGGCGCCGCTGGTCCCGGCCCCGCCGAGCCCTCCGCCGGCCGAGACCACCCCCGCGCTCGCTGACCTGGACGAGTACACCTACCCGTCCCGGACCGCCGACCCGCCGGCTGCGGAGGTCGCGACCCGGCCCCGGACCGAGATTTCCCAATTGCGCGCAAACTACGGGATCGCCCGGCAGGATGACACCGTGAGCGACTCGCGCGCGGCCGCGGCCGAGCCGACGTCAGTCAGCAGCTACGTACCGCGCGACGAACCCGCACCCGACCACCGCTGGCCGGCTGTCCGAGGCAGCGCCGGGGACCTGGACCGAGGTCAGGGCTACCCGCCCGGCCGCGACTACCGCGCGATGGACTACCGGACTACCGACTACCGGGCCACGGACTACCGGGCTACCGACTACCGGGCGGTGGACTACCGCCGAGGGCCGGCTGACTACACCGGCATGCCGCAGGACCGTCCGGCCCGCGGCTCCGTGGCCGAGTTCCGGCTCCGGCTGGGCCGCCTGCCCGCCGGACATCCGTCGTCCCCCTGGGACGACCAGGGGGTGCCCAGGCCGGCCCCGCAGCAGCTCAGGCAGCTGGAACTGCCGCTGGCTGACGAAGAGCGCGACACCGAGTCGCCGGCCCGGACCAGCATGCTCGCCGCGTCGGCCGACCTCGGCGGGCCGGCCATCACGCCTGGCTACGGCGAGGAAGGCTCGTCCCGCAGCGAGCTGCCGCCGACCCCCGAGCCGCCGGCCATCGAGCCACCGCCGGCCGAGCCACCGCGGAACGAGACACCGCGCAACGACACACCGCCGCCAGCCACCGCCGGCCGAGCCATCGCCGAGCCGCAACGGCGCGGCCGAGCCGGGCTCCCGGTCCGCATCTGCGTGGCTGTCCCGCCCCAACGGGACTACCCGCGATCCCGACGACCCCCCGCCGGTCAGCAACGGCGCCGGCGAGCACGGCAACGGGGCCGCCGGCGACCACGCGGGCAGCGGCACGGGCGCCGCCCGCAACGGCGGGCTGACCCCGTCCGCCGCGCCGCGCCGCGACGGGACCAACCCCTACAGCACGGGGACATCCCACGACGCCGTCCCGCCCGCCGGCGAGCGCACCGCGCGCAACGGCCGGACTAGCAGTCCGTCCAGCGTGTTCGACGCCGACTGGCGCAACCTCGACGCGGCCCCCGGCCAGAACGGCCACGCCGAGCCCGAGCCCGGTCGCAGCGCCGCCGGCCAGGCCGCCGACCGGGTCACCGGCGAGCATGCGACCACCAACGGCACGCCGTCGGCCAACGGCACGCCGGCCGGCTTCAGGCGCCGGCTCACCCACGAGCAGGAGAAGATCGCCGGGGAGGCGCTGGAGAAGTACCGCGCCGCCGACGGCCGCAACATGTTCGGCGGCTACGGCGAGAGCGGCCTGACCCCGGCCATGCGCCGCGTCGAGTCCTACCTGCCGCACGGCCGGCTGGCGCCCGACAGCGAGGAGAACTCGCTCAAGTCACCCGAGCGCTACAAGGAGAAGCTGGCCCGGATGATCGAGCGGAACCCCGGCATCCCGGCCCAGGAACTCGCGGACGAGATCTACGACGCGGCCCGGTACACATTCCTGTTCGAGCCGCAGGACTACACCGATGGCACCTGGCTGGTGCACCGCCGGCTCAAGGCCCAGGGCTTCGAGCTGGAGGCCCGGCGCAACCTGTGGGAGAACCACGAGGTCAAGGGCATCAAGACGCGCTGGCGCGACCCGGCCCATGACCTGGCGTTCGAGGTGCAGTTCCACACCCCGTCGAGCTGGGAAGTGCTCCAGCGCACCCACGACGCCTACCTGCGGATCACCGACCCGCGAACCCCGCCGGCCGAGCGCGTGCAACTGCGCGCCCGCCAGGCCGCCGAGGCGGCGGCGGCCCGCTCGCCGGTCCGCTGCGCCGAGATCGGCGACTTCCGCGCGGATACCAGGTAGCCGATGGCCGCGCAGATGCACTACTACGCGATCGTGACCGTGACCCGCAACGTCCGGGCCGCGTCAGGCCTGGCCCGGCGCACGTTCGCGGCCGACGGGCCGGTCGACGAGGCGCTGCGCCGGGACCTGAGCTGGCAGCCGGACTCGGCGATCATCGAGTGGGAGTACGGCGACGTCGGCGCGGAACTGGTCCGGGTCAGCGAGCCCGAGGCGGACCAGCTCACTGAGTCCTTCCGGGCCAAGTGGCGCGACCAGGTGTAGCGGCACCGCACTACGTCTCGCGGTCGGGCGGCGGCCGGTCTAAGTCGAGCGCGCGCCACTGACCCGTGTCGTAGGCCGGCTGCTGCCCGGTGTCGTGACGCCGCCCCGCCGCCGGATGATGAATCTCCGGCGCCGCCGCATGGTGGCCGTGCGACTCGACCCACTCGGACCCGTCCAGCCGCCAGCCCTCATCGGCATAGTCCGCCGGCGCGAATCCGCCCGTCCGCGGCGAGGCCGGACGCTCGTAACTGGCCGCCGCCGGCGAGGCCGGCGGGGCCGGCGGGGCCGCCCGGCCGGGCTGGTGGACGGGCCCCAGGCCGCTTCCGCGCAAGTGGCTCAGCCAGTCCTCGGCTCGGGTGTCCTCGCCGGCGTTATCGCCGCTGCCGGCCACGCGCGCCCCCTCGCCCGGCCCGCCCCAGTCCTCGGCTCCGCCCCGGTCCTCGACCCCGCGCCGGTCCTCGACCCCGCGCCAGTCCTCGACCCCGCGCCGGTCCTCGACCTCGCGCCAGTCCTCGGCTCCGCCCCGGTCCTCGACCTCGCGCCAGTCCTCGGCCCCGCCCCGGTCCTCAGCCCCCCGCCAGTCCTCGGCCGTGCGCCAGTCTTCGGGCCCCGCGCCGGTCATCAAGCCCGAAAGGCCCGCTATCCCCGGCCACGCCGACCGCATCGTCACCCGTCCAGTCGCCCGGCTGCGCCATCCTGGCCGGCCGACCAGCCTCTGGCCGGTACGCACCGCCGGCCACCAACGAGCCCGGCTCCAGCACCGCCGGCCCGCGCCCGGCCCGCCCCCGGCCACCGCCGCGCAGCCCCGCCGACGCCATCACCACGAACGCCACGCCCAGCGCGAACCCGCACCCGATCAGCACCGTGCCCAGCGACGTCAGCGACTGCCAGCCGCGCGCCGACTCCAGCCGCCGGGTCTCGCCGACCAGCACCGTGGCGCACCCGGCCATGAGCACGATGGCCCCGCATACCGCCAGCGTTACGGACAAGTACGTCCTTCGCGTGACGATTGCGCCCGAACCCATCGTTCAACGATTCCACGCAGGCCCGGGCACCGCAACCAAGTCGGCCGCCCGCCACCGGGACCTCCGGCCGCGACGGCCGCGCCCGGCACGCTGTACGCTCCAGCGGAGCAAAAGGAGGCACCGGATGGGCGAAGGTCAGGTCGTGGTCGGCCTGGATAACGGGGGGACCACCAACAACGCGACGGTGCTGGACGCCGACGGCCGGTTCCTGGTGGACCACCTGGTCGAGACGCCCAGCCGGGTCCGGGAGGGACCCGCCGTCGCGGTCGAGGCCCTGGCCGAGTCGTTCGAGCGGATCCTGATGATCACCGGCACGACGCGCGAGGACGTGCTCGGCATCGGCCTGGATACGCCCGGGCCGGCCAGCGCGGACGGGGTCATCTCGTTCCGCGGCGCGGTCAACTTCGCCGACTCGGGCTGGCGCGGCTTCGACATCCGCGGCGCGGTCGAGGCCCGGATCGGCCTGCCGGTGATCTACAACAACGACGCCAACGCCGCGTCGCTGTACGCCCACCACGCGCACTTCGGCGCGGACGCGGACCGGCGCTCGTCGGTGTCGCTGATCGTCGGCACCGGCCTGGGCGGCGGCGTGGTCGAGGGCGGCCGGGTGGTGCGCGGCGCGGCCGGGATGGCCGGCGAGCTGGGCCACATCCGGATCCCGACCGAGGGCCTGCTGGAGCCGGGCCAGCCGATCCCGGGCTGCAACTGCGGCCTGCCCGCCGACGGCGAGAGCTTCGCCTCGCTGTCCGGGATCATCCTCAACCTGCTCCCCTACTGGCTCAGCCGCTTCCCCGGTCACGAGCTGGGCCAGGTGGAGTCGGTGCGCGACGCGGCCAAGATGGTGCGCGGCTACGGCGAGGCCGGCGACCCCATGGCGCGGGAGATCTTCCGCCAGCAGGCCATCGCCATCGGCCGGCTGTTCACCGTCGCGGCCAACTTCAGCGACCCGGACATCTACTTCCTGGGCGGCGGCGTGGTCGAGGCGGCGCCGGAGTTCCGTGACTGGTTCCTGGCCACCGTCCGTGAGCACACCGACCTGCGCGAGGAGCAGGCCAGCGTCGAGACCTTCGCGCTCGTGCCCGATCTGGACATGGCCGGGGCGCGCGGCTCGGCCATCGCCGCCCACGACGCGCTGCGCGGTGGCCGGCTCGACATGGCTCGATAACAGAGGCCGCCTCGGGCCGGTCGCCGCGACGGCCGGCCCGGCCCGGTCCGGCCTGGGCGGCACGCTTCTTGCTGTTATCAGACGGCTTCGGACTTCTTGCTGTTATCAGGCGTCGCTGTGGCTCTCGCTCCAGGCCCGGTCCAGCGCCGCCGCGAACGCCTCGGCCGGCTGGGCGCCCGAGACCGCGTACCTGTTGTCCAGGACCGTGAACGGCACGCCGCTGATGCCGAGCGCGCCGGCCTGGGCCTCGTCCTCGCGCACCGCGTCGGCGTAGCTGCCGTCGGCCAGCACCTGCGCGGCCTCGGCCGGGTCCAGCCCGGCGGCCGCCGCCAGCCCGGTCAGCTCGGCGGGCTCGAAGATCGGCTGGCCCGCGCCGAAGTACGCCTCGTACAGGCCCTGGAGCACCTGGTCCTGCACGCCGCGCTCGCGGCCCAGGCGCACCAGCCGGTGGGCGTCGAAGGTGTTCCCCATCACCCGGCTCCCGGTGAACGGCAGCCCGGCGGCCGCCGCGCGGTCGGCGACCGCGGCCTCGGCCTGGGCGGCCTGGTCCTGGCTCATCCCGTACTTGGCCGCCAGCAGCTCCAGGATCGGGGTGCCCGGGCCCGGCGGGATGGACGGGTCGAGCTCGAACGCGTGGTACACCACCTCGATCTCGTCCCGGGCTCCGAATTCAGCCAGGCCCTGCTCGAAGTGGCGCTTGCCGATGTAGCACCACGGGCACACGATGTCGCTCCAGATATCCACGCGCATGCAGGGGAGAACCACCGCCGCCACAAGACGATTCCCCACCCGGCAGCGGCCCGCTTCTTGCTGTTATCAGCCTGGGGCCGACCGGGCTGACCGAGGTCTACCTCACCTACAGCAAGTGGGCTACGGTGGCCGGATCGATCGACATGCGTGATCTTCACCGCCCGGCATGGGGAGGCAGCGATGGACCGCCAGGTTAAGTACGTCCTGCAAGAGTCGGAGATGCCGCGGCAGTGGTACAACGTGATCCCCGACCTGCCCGCGCCCCCGCCGCCGCCGCTGCACCCCGGCACCGGCCAGCCGGTCGGCCCGGACGACCTCGCGCCGCTGTTCCCCATGGCGCTGATCGCCCAGGAGGTGTCCGGCGACCGGCACATCGACATCCCCGACGACGTGCTCGACGTGTACCGGCTGTGGCGGCCCACGCCGCTGTTCCGGGCCCGGCGGCTGGAGAAGGACCTGGGCACCCCGGCCAGGATCTACTACAAGTACGAGGGCGGCAGCCCGGCCGGGTCGCACAAGCCCAACACCGCCGTGCCGCAGGCCTACTACAACGCCGCGGAGGGCGTGACCAAGCTGACCACCGAGACCGGCGCGGGCCAGTGGGGCAGCGCGCTCTCGTTCGCGGCGGCGCTGTTCGGGCTCCAGCTCGAGGTCTGGATGGTGCGGGCGTCCTACGACCAGAAGCCCTACCGCAAGATGCTGATGGAGACCTACGGCGCGACGGTGCACCCGAGCCCGTCCGACCTCACGAACGCGGGCCGGGCGGTGCTGGCCGGCCACCCGGACTCCACCGGCAGCCTGGGCATCGCGATCAGCGAGGCGGTTGAGGTGGCCGCGGGCGACCCGAGCGCCCGGTACGCACTGGGCAGCGTGCTGAACCACGTGCTGATGCACCAGACGGTCATCGGCGAGGAGGCCATCAAGCAGCTGGCCGAGGCCGGCGACACCCCGGACGTCATCGTGGGCTGCACCGGCGGCGGGTCCAACTTCGGCGGGCTGGCCTTCCCGTTCCTGCGCGAGAAGCTGGCCGGCCGGATCAACCCGGTCATCCGCGCGGTGGAGCCGGCCGCGTGCCCGTCGTTCACCCGCGGCGTCTACGCCTACGACTTCGGGGACACCGCGGGCATGACCCCGCTGCTGAAGATGCACACCCTCGGCCACGAGTTCATCCCCGACCCCATCCACGCCGGCGGCCTGCGCTATCACGGCATGTCCCCGCTGCTGTCGCACATCTACGAGCTGGGCCTGATCGAGGCGGTGGCCAAGCCGCAGTCGGAGTGCTTCGCGGCCGGGCTGCGGTTCGCCAGGACCGAGGGCATCGTGCCCGCGCCCGAGCCCACGCACGCGGTGGCCGCCTGCATCGAGGAGGCGCTGCGCTGCAAGGAGACCGGCGAGGAGAAGGTCATCCTGACCGCGCTGTGCGGCCACGGCCTGCTGGACCTGCCCGCCTACGCCAGCTACCAGGCCGGCGAGATCAGGGACCTGGAGCTGGGCGACCAGGCCATCGAGGAGGCGCTGGCCGGCCTGCCGGCCGGAGTGTAGCCGTGTAGCCGTGTAGCCGCGGAACCGTGTAGCCGCAGAGCCTAGGAGCAGCGGCGGGCCCTGGTGGTCACCTTGTAGTGGCTCCACACGGTCGGGCGCTTCCAGTGGCCGGAGTAGACCGTGTGGTACTTGCCGGGCCGGGTGGCGCGGACCTTCCAGAACCGCCAGTGCGCGGAGCTGGCCCGGCCGTGCTTGTACAGCAGCCGCTTGCCGGCCGGGCCGTACACCGCGACGCGGTAGGCGCGCGAGCCGCCGGAGATCTGCTGGTACCAGACGCCGACGGTGAACTTCCGGCCGACGCAGACCGAGGCGGCGGGCTGGTTGACGAGCACGACGGACGGGGCCGCGCCTCCCGCGGTGGCGGCGTCCGCGGGGACCGCGGTGACCGCGAGCGGCGCCGCGGCCAGGGCCAGCGCCGTGATCAGCAGGGGGATCGAACTCAGTCGGCGCATGCCTCACTCCGGTCGGTAGTCGGGGCTCTGCCAGCGATCTACCCGGCTGGGCTGAGCCCTACCTCCGAATTGCCCCTTATCTGCCCGCGATCTCGGACAGCCGGCGCACGGCCTGCTCGCGGCCGGGCTCGGCGGGCGCGTAGGCGAGCAGCGCGATGGCCTCCCTGGCCGCCTGGCCGGCCAGCTCCTGGCCACCGGTGGTGTCATAGGCCTCGGCCAGCGCGGTCAGGGCCATGCCCAGGTGCGGCCGGTTGCCGATGGCCCGCAGGCTGTCCGCGGCCGCCTCCAGCAGCCGGACCGCGTCGCCGCCGGCGTCGGTCGCGACCAGGGCCGCCCCGGTCGCGGGCCGGTCCTGGCGGGCCAGCGCGATCTGGAGCTCGCCCAGCCGGGTGACGGCGCCGACCATGGCGGGCCGGTCACCGCTGGCCCGGAACACGGTGGTCGCCTCGGTGAACAGGTCGGTGGCGCTCCGCAGCCGGCCCGCGGTCACCTCCAGGCGGCCCAGGCTCATCAGCGCGATGCCGATGCAGCGCTGATCGCGCAGCTCGCGGCGGATGTCCAGGCTCCGGTTCAGGTGCTCGCTGGCCCGTGCCTCCTGGCCGAGCGTGGCGGCCAGGTTGCCCAGGCGGCCCAGCGCGAGCGCGACGCCGGCCTCGTCCCCGGCCTCCTCGAACAGCGCCAGCGACTCCTCGAACAGCCTCCGGGCGGCCTCAGGGTCGCCCTCGGACCGGGCCAGGCTGCCCATGCTGCCGCGGATGAACGCGACCGCCGACACCCCCCGGTTCTCCTGGAACGGCACGTAGCTGTCCTCGTAGACCAGGCGCGGAGCGCCCAGCCACTGCGCGGTGACGATGGCGCCCATGGTCAGCTGCCAGAACGGGCCGGGATCCTGCGCGGCCGCGCCCCGGCGCGCCAGCGCCAGGGCCTCGCGCAGCCGCCGCCGGGCCAGCCCGGTCCGGCGCTGTGACCAGGCCACGCAGGCCAGCGCGTGCACCGTGGAGGCCTGGACCATCAGCATGCCGTGGGCCCGCGCGATGGCCGTCGCGGCCAGCAGCGCCGAGCGGGCCGCGGGGTAGTCCTCGCGCATCCAGGCCTGGACCCCGGTGAAGAACCCGGCCCTGGCGATCGCGGCCGGGTCGCCCAGCTCCCGAGCCTGCGCCAGGGCATGCCCGGCGTACGGGTTGTCCTCCCCCGCCCCGGCCCAGCGCAGCTTCAGCGCGAACGCGCCGACCAGCGCCTCCACCCGGGTGGCCGACGGCTGCCTGGCGGCCCGCAGCGCGGTGAGCAGCCGCCCGAGACCCTCGCCGAAGCTGCCGCGCATGCCCCAGTACGGCCACAGCGCGGCGGCCAGGGCCAGCGCGGCGGCCGGCTCGGTGCCGGTCAGCGTGCTCAGCGCGGCCTGAAGATCGGCCTGGTCAGCGTCCAGCCGCTCGAGCCAGCGTCGCCGGCCGGGGTCGGCGAAGTGCTCGGCCGCCTCCCTGGCCAGGGTGAGGAACCAGGCGGCGTGCCGCCCCCGGACCGCCGCCGACTCCCCGGTCTCGGCCAGCCGGACCCGCCCGTACTCGCGCAGCGTCTCGATCAGCCGGTACCGGAAGGTCAGCGCCTCGTGCTCGATGGCGACCATGGACCGGGCCACCAGGTCGGGCAGCACCGCGGCGATGTCCTCCCGCTCGACCTCGCCGCCGGCCGCCACGGCGGCCGCGGCGGGCAGCGAGAACGTCTCCGCGAACACCGAGACCCGCCGGAACGCGGCCTGCTCGGGCTCTGACAGCAGCTCGTAGCTCCAGTCAAAGGTGTCGGCCAGCGTGCGCTGCCGGGTGAGCGCGGTGCGGCTGCCGCTGGTCAGCAGCCGGAAGCGGTCGTCGAGCCGCTCGGCGATGCCGCGGGTGCCCAGGGCCGGCACCCGGGCCGCGGCCAGCTCGATGGCCAGCGGCAGGCCGTCCAGCCGGAAGCAGATCTCGGCCACGGCGCCGGCGTTGTCGGCGTCCAGGGTGAAGCCGGGATCGGCGGCCATGGCCCGGTCGGTGAACAGCCGCACCGACTCGCATTTCCGCAGCTCGTGCACGGCGGGCGGGCGGGCCGGGTCGGGCATGGTCAGCGACGGCACCTGCCACAGCGCCTCGCCGGGCACCCGCAGCGGCTCCCGGCTGGTGGCCAGCACGACCACGTCCTGGCTGGCCGCCAGCAGCGCGGCGACGGCCCGGGCCGCGCTGTCGATCCGGTACTCGCAGTTGTCGATGACCAGCAGGGACCGCTTGCCGGCCATGGCCACGGCCACGGCGCCCAGCGGCGACTGGCCGGACTGCTCGCCGACAGCCAGGTCCCTGGCCAGCGCCCGGCCGACGGCCTCGTCGCCAGTGCCGGACGTAACGGCCAGCTCGGCCAGCCATACGCCGTCCGGGAACCGGCCCACCGCCCGCTGGGCCACCTCGACGGCCAGCCGCGACTTGCCGCAGCCGCCCGGGCCCAGCAGGGTGATCAGCCGCCGCTGGCCGAGCATGGCGCTGAGCTCGGCCAGTGCCTGCTCGCGGCCCACGAACGTGCTCAGCCGGATCGGCAGGTTGTGGCCGGCCCGCAGGCCAGGCCGGGCTCGCTGGCGGCCCTGCGTTGTCGCCCGCTGCCGCGGTACCTCAGGAGTTTCCCGCGGCCGGGGCGGCTCGCCCAGCCGCCCGGCCAGCACGTCGCGGCGCAACTGCTCGGTCCGCCCGTCGGGCGGCACGGCCAGGCCGTCCCGCAGGGCGTCGGCCAGCGCCTGGTACTGGCGCAGCGCCGCGCCGCGGTCACCGGCCAGGGCATAGCCGCGGATCAGCGCCCGCTGTGCCACCTCGTCGGTGGGGTCGCCCGCGGCCAGCGGGGCGAGCAGGTCCACGGCCGCCCGCGGGTCGCCGGCCGCCTCGCGCAGCGCCGCCAGCTCGGTCACCAGCCGGCGGTGCCGGGCGCTGAGCTCGTCCCGGCGAGCCGCGGCCCAGTCCTCATACCTGTCCTCGGGCAGCAGCTCCCCCGGGTAAAGGCTGAGCGCTGCCTCCACGCAGGCTGGATCTCCGGATCCCTCGGCGGCGGTCGCCGCGGCCTCGAACGCCTCGACGTCGACCCGCAGCGGCTCGTCGGGGCACAGTGCCACCCACTCGTCCCGCACCCGCAGGCGGGCGCGGCCCGCGCTCCGGGTACCCGAGCCACCGGTGCCCGAGCCGGCGGCGGCGTCCCCGGCCAGCCCGCGCCGGGCGATATGCAGCGCCTGGTGCAGATTGTTCAGGCCGGAGTCAGTGTCCCGCTCAGGCCACAGCGCCTCGATGACCTCGTCCCGGTGCCGCCGGTGGCCGGGGGCCAGGGCGAGGATCTTGACCACGTCCCTGGCCTTGCGCAGCCGCCAGGAGCCGGTCGGCACCGGCTTGCCGTCAACGACCAGGCCGAACCCGCCCAGCAAGCGGACTTCGACCGCGGCCGTCACCCCGAAGGGGCCCCCCGAACCCCAATCCCCCACCCGGTCACGGTAGCCAACGTTGGTCACAGTGGGGTAATGCCGGGGCAGGAATAGTAACTAGCTTTGCCTAGGCGCTCTGTGGCTGAGTGCCCTGTGACGGGCTGCTCAGGGGCGGACCCCGTACAGGTGCTCCAGGGCCAGCTGGTCCAGCTGCTCGAACGCCATGCCGCGCGCGCCGAGGGCCGCGACGTCGGGCTCGTAGCCGCGGACGTCCCGCCAGCTCTCGCCGCCGGCCAGGGTCGGCAGCGCGAGCTGGTCCACCCGGGCGGCGCGCAGCGCCTCCTGCACCTGCGGGTCGGCCCGGAACGCGCGGGCCTTCTCGCGCAGGATCAGGTAGTTGCGCATGCACGCGTCCGCGCTGGCCCAGACGCCCTCGTCGTCCTCGGTGCGCGGCGGCTTGAAGTCGAAGTGCACCACGCCGTCGTAGCCGCCGGCCTCCAGCGCGTCCACCACCCAGAACGCCCCCCTGGCGTTCCCGGCCCCGAACCGCAGGTCCTGGTCGTAGCGCGGGCCGTGCTGGCCGTTGAGGTCAATGTGGTAGAGCTTGCCGTGCCACATCGCCTGGGTGATCCCGTGCGCGTAGTTCAGGCCGGACATCTCCTCGTGCCCGACCTCGGGGTTGATGCCCACCAGCTCGGGGTGCTCCAGCTCGTTGATGAACGCGATAGCGTGCCCGGCGGTCGGCAGCAGGATGTCGCCGCGCGGCTCGTTCGGCTTGGGCTCGATGGCGAACCGCAGGTCGTAGCCCTGGTCCAGCACGTAGGCGCCGAGCACGTCGAACGCCTCCTTGAGCCGGTCGAGCGCGGCCCGGATGTCCTTGGCCGCGCCGGACTCGGCGCCGTCGCGGCCGCCCCAGCACACGTAGATCTGAGCCCCCAGGCTGGCCGCCAGGTCCAGGTTGCGCATCACCTTGGCCAGCGCGAACCGGCGCACGTCACGGTCGTTGGAGGTGAACCCGCCGTCCTTGAACACGGGGTGGCTGAACAGGTTGGTGGTGGCGGTCGTCACGACCAGCCCGGTCTGCTCCAGCGCCTTGCGGAACGCGGCGATCCGCTCATCGCGCTCGGCCTCGCTGACGCCGAAGTCGTACACGTCGTTGTCGTGGAAGTTCACCCCGTAGGCGCCCAGCTCGGCCAGCCGGGTCACGGCGCGCTCGGCGGGCATGTACGGCCGGGTGGCGCCGCCGAAGACGTCCACGCCCTGCCAGCCGACGGTCCAGATGCCGAACGAGAAGCGGTCCTCGGGGGTGGGGACGAAGCGATCTGCGGTCACAGGTGAGTTCCTTCCTTCCAGGTCGCGGTGTCGTCACGTAGCGCCGCGTGGCGCTCCCTGATCTCGTGCTCGGGGGCGCCGGAGTACACCGCGGCGGTCCGCCGCGGCCACGACGGCGGCGCGTCGCCTCCGGCCAGCGCCCAGGCCGCCTGGCGGGCGGCACCCAGCGCGACGTACTCGTCCGGCTCGGGCACCTCGACGTCCCGGCCGAAGATGCCCGGCGCCAGCTCGCGAATGGCGGGCGACTTGACCGCGCCGCCGGTGAGCAGCACCCGGTTCCAGCTGACGCCGTAGCCCGCGATCAGGTCGGCGGCGTCGGCCAGCGAGGCCAGCACCGCCTCCACCGTGGCCCTGGCCAGGTTGGCCTGGGTGGCGTTGCGGGTGGTCAGGCCGCGCAGCACGCCGGTGGCCGACGGCCGGTCCGGGGTCCGCTCGCCGTCCAGGTAGGGCAGCAGGGTCAGGCCGCCGGCGCCGGGCTCGGCGGCCAGCGCCAGCCGGTCCAGGCCGGCCACGTCGGTGCCCAGCAGCGTCGCCGTGGCCTCCAGCACCAGGCCCGCGTTGATCGTGCAGACCAGGGGCAGGAACCGGCCGGTGGCGTCGGCGAAGCCGCACACCGCGCCGGAGGCGTCGTCGGTCGGCACCGCGCTGACCGCGAACGCCGTGCCGGAGGTGCCGATGGAGACGGCCAGCTCGCCGGGCTCCAGGCCGAGGCCGAGGGCGGCGGCCATGTTGTCGCCCGTCCCGGCGGACAGGGCCGCGCCCCACGGCGTCCGGCCGACGATCTCGGCGGGCCGGGCCACCCTGGGCAGCGTGATCTCGTGGCCGATCGCGGCCGCGGCCACGTCGGGCAGCCAGCGGTTCTCCGCCGGGTAGTAGTAGCCGGTGCCCGACGCGTCGCCGCGGTCGGTGACCAGGTCGGCGGTGCCGGGCACGGGCATGGCCTGGTCTTCGCCAGCACTGCGCAGCCGGGCGGTCAGCCAGTCATGCGGCAGCAGCACGGCCCGGACCCGGGCCGCGCTGGCCGGCTCGTGGGTGGCCAGCCAGCGCAGCTTGGTGACGGTGAACGAGGGCGCCGGGACGCTGCCCACGTGGCTGGCCCACCAGCCGGGGCCGCCGCGCCCGGCGATCAGCTCTTCGGCGGCATCGGCCGAGCGCAGGTCGTTCCACAGCAGCGCGGGCCGGACCACCTCGCCCGCCTCGTCCAGCACGACCATGCCGTGCTGCTGACCGGCCACGCCGATGGCATCGGCCCGGTCCAGCAGGCCGTGACCGGCCGCCTGGAGCGCCGTCCACCACGCCGCCGGGTCGACCTCGGTCCCCTCGGGATGCGGAGCGCTGCCGCGGCCGACGACGGTGCCGTCCTCGGCCTCGCAGAGCACGACCTTGCAGGACTGCGTCGATGAGTCCACGCCCGCGACGAGCATCACGGCCCCTTCCGCGGGCCGGGACCGCGCGTCTGCGCAGGGCCGGCGGCCGCTCACCGAACTAAGTAAATCGGGCACCCTGGCGGTTGCGCCAGGCTGGTCTTCGCTGGGCGCCGGAGGCTTCGTCCGCCTGGCCGAAGACACCGGGTTCTGGGGCCGGGCGGCCCAGGCAGCCGAGGCCCGTTGCGGATGATCCTGACACTCTGCGCGCAGTCCCGGCTGACCGGTTCCCGGCCGCAGCCCTGCTAGCCTGCCGCCTCCCGGCATTCGGTGTCAAACGTTGTCGATAACGTTCTATAGGGTTATCCTCGCCCGGTGGAGCCAAGCTCTCGCGTGACCATCCGCGACGTCGCCGCCCGGGCCGGGGTGTCGGTCGCGACCGTCTCGAAGGTGATCAACAGCCGGTACGGCGTGGCCGCCGGGACGACCGCGCGCGTGCAGGCGGTCATCGATGAGCTGGGCTATCAGGCCAGCCTGGTCGCGCAGAGCCTGCGCAATCACCGCACCAACGTGATCGGGATCCTGGTCCTGGACCTGGAGCCCTTCAGCACCGAACTGCTCAAGGGCGCCGCCGACGCCATCCGCGGGTCCGGCTTCGAGCTGGTCATCTACTCGGCGGGCGGCAACGCGAGCGACCGGATGGGCTGGGAGCGCCGGTACCTGTCCCGGCTGAGCGGCACGCTGATCGACGGCGCGGTGCTGGTCACCCCGACCGTGGTCGACGTGAACTACGGCACCCCGGTGGTGGCCATCGACCCGCAGGCCGGCCAGTCCGACCTGCCCACGGTGGACTCCGACAGCCTGCGCGGCGCCCAGCTCGCCACCGGCCACCTGCTGGAGCTGGGCCACCGGCGGATCGCGATGCTGACCGGCCGGCCGGACCTGCAGTCGGCGCAGCTGCGCGAGCAGGGCTACCGCCAGGCGCTGGCCGACGCCGGCATCGATGTCGACGAGGACCTGGTGCTCGTCGGCGACTATGACGCCGAGGTGTCGCAGCGGCAGGCCCGGACGCTGCTCACCGGCCAGAACCGGCCGACGGCGGTGTTCGCGGCCAACGACATGTCGGCCATCGCGACCATGGAGACCGCGGCCGAGCTGGGCCTGCGGGTGCCCGCCGACCTGTCGGTGGTCGGCTTCGACAACATCCCCGAGTCCGCGCTGTGCTCGCCGCCGCTGACCACGGTCAGCCAGCCGGTGCGGCAGATGGGCCAGCGGTCGATCGAGCTGCTGCTGCAGCTCATCCGCGGCGAGCCCGCGGACGTCAACCACATCACGCTGGCGACTGACCTGGTCGTGCGGCAGTCAACCCAGGCCCTGTAAAGCCGCTGACCCTGGATGGATGGCAAGTGACTGTTGAGGACAGTGTTTCTGCTGGGAAAAGCGCCTCTCCTGAGGCGTGGCGTGACCCGGCGGCGGGGCCGGACGAGCGGATGCGCGGCGTGCGCGCGCTGCTGGAGCGGATGACCGTCCGGGAGAAGGCCGCGCAGCTCTACGCCATCTGGATGGGCGTCGACGACGCGGACGGCGAGGTGGCGCCCCTGCAGTCCGAGGCCGCCCGGCAGGGCGACTGGCAGACCCTGATCGCGAACGGCGTGGGCCAGCTGACCCGGCCGTTCGGCAGCGCGCCGGTGGAGCCCGCGGCGGGCGCCCGTGCGCTGGCCAGGGCCCAGCGGCAGATCATGGCGGCCGGGAGGTTCGGCATCCCGGCGCTGGTGCACGAGGAGTGCCTGACCGGGATGATGGCCTGGCGGGCCACCGTCTACCCTTCGCCGCTGTGCTGGGGCGCCAGCTTCGACCCCGCGCTCATCGAGCGGATGGCCGCGCAGATCGGCGCCACCATGCGGCGGCTCGGCGTGCACCAGGGCCTGGCCCCGGTCCTCGACGTGGTCCGGGACCTGCGCTGGGGCCGGGTCGAGGAGACCATCGGCGAGGACCCGCACCTGGTCGGCCTGATCGGCAGCGCCTACGTGCGCGGGCTGGAGTCGGCCGGCATCGTGTCCACGCTCAAGCACTTCGCGGGCTACTCGGCATCGCGCGCGGCCCGGAACCTGGCCCCGGTCTCGATCGGCCCGCGGGAGCTGGCCGACGTGCTGCTGCCGCCGTTCGAGATGGCGCTGCGAGCCGGCGCGCGCTCGGTGATGCCCTCCTACACCGACCTGGACGGCGTGCCGGCCGCCGCCGACCGCGACCTGCTCACCCGGCTGCTGCGCGAGGCCTTCGAGTTCACCGGGACGGTGGTGTCGGACTACTTCGCGGTGTCGTTCCTGCACCGGCTGCATGGCGTGGCCGGCTCGCCCGGCGAGGCCGCGGGCCTGGCCCTGGCGGCCGGCATCAACGTGGAACTGCCCGCGGTGGACTGCTACGGCGAGCCGCTGCTGGCCGCGGTGGCGGACGGCACGGTGGCCGAGGACCTGATCGACCGCGCCGCGGCCCAGGTGCTGGCCCAGAAGGGTGAGCTGGGCCTGCTGGACCCGCTCTGGACGCCGGAGCTGCAGGGCCTCGACCAGCTCGGGGAGCTTGAGCTGGACGACGCGCCCGCCAGGGCGCTGGCGCTGGAGGTGGCCCGGCGCTCGGTCGTGCTGCTGCGCAACGACGGCATCCCGCCGATCCTGCCGCTGGCCCGCGGCCGGCGCGTCGCGGTCGTCGGCCCGCGGGCCGACGAGCCCAACGCCATGTTCGGCTGCTACGCCTTCCCGGCCCACATCAGCCGGCAGCACCCCGACCTGCCGGCGGGCATCGGCGTGCCGACCGTACTCGACGCGCTGCGCGCCGACCCGGCGGGCTACCAGGTCAGCTACGCCCAGGGCAGCCCCGTGCTGGGCGGCGACGACGCCGGCATCGCGGCCGCCGCCGGGGCCGCGCGGGATGCCGACGTGTGCGTCGCCGTGCTGGGCGACCGGGCCGGGCTGTTCGGCCACGGCACTTCGGGCGAGGGCTGCGACGCGGCCGACCTGCGGCTGCCGGGCCGGCAGGAGGAACTGCTCGACGCGCTGCTGGACACCGGCACGCCGGTGATACTGGTGCTGCTGTGCGGGCGGCCCTACGAGCTGTCCCGCCAGGCCGACCGGCTGGCCGCCGCGGTGTGCGGGTTCTTCCCCGGCGAGGAGGGCGCCACCGCCGTGGCCGACGTGCTGAGCGGCCGGGTGAACCCCTCAGGCCGGCTGCCGGTCAGCTTCCCGGCGGCCGGGTCCACCCAGCCGTCCACCTACCTGACCCCGGCGCTGGGCCAGCGCAGCCAGGTCACCAGCATCGACCCGACGCCGCTGTACCCGTTCGGGCACGGGCTGAGCTACGCCCCGGCGCACTGGGAGAGCGTGACCTCGCGCACGCCCGCGCAGTGGCCGACCGACGGGGTGACCGAGCTGGCCGTGACGCTGCGCAACGAGTCGGACCGGGATACCAGCGAGGTGGTGCAGGTCTACCTGCACGACCCGGTCGCCGAGGTGGCCAGGCCGGTGCAGTCGCTGGTCGCGGCGGCCCGCGTCGACCTGCCCGCGGGCGGGGGCGCCACGGTGGTCATCGGCTTGCACGCGGACCTGACCTCCTACACGGGCCGGGCCGGGCGCCGGCAGGTGGACGCCGGCGAGGTGGAGTTGCGGGTGGGCGCCTCGAGCGCGGACATCCGGCAGACGATCAAGCTCACGCTCACCGGCCCGCGCCGCGAGGTCGGCTTCGACCGCGTCCTGCTCCCCGAGATCACCTACCTCCCCGAGGCCTGACGCCGGTCTACCGGCCCCGTCCCGGCGGCCAGCCCGGCGGCCACTACCGCGGCCCGGCGGGCTGACGGCACGCTGGCGGGCCACTGGGCCGCCGCGACGCGGATGCTGCGGCATCGGTGGCCCTCTGGTGCTGCTCTAGCGTCACCAGAGGACCTCCGATGACCCTGTCGCGGCCCCAAGCCCGTGCCGCTGCGGGGCGCTTGTGACTGACGTGGCGCGCGGGGTCGCAGGCCGGGCAGGCGTGCCGGGACCTGAACGACCCGCGAGCCCTAGGCCGTGCCGCTGCGGAGCGCTTGTGACTGACGTGTCGCGTGGGGTCGCAGGCCGGACAGGTGCGCCGGACCTGAACGACATGGTTGTTGCTCTCACGTCGCTAGAGCGACGCGGTTGTAACAGCCACGTCGCTGTGTCCGGGCGACTGGCCGCCCCCCGGCTTCCCGGCCGGGCACGCCGACCATCGGCTGCGGATCACCAGTCACATGAGCCCCGCTAGCTCCACAGCCGGGCGGCTCGGGGGTTAGCCGGGCCAGTGGCTCGGTTAGGCCGCGCCGGGCGGCTCGGGTTAGCCGAGCCAGTCGGAGGCGGGCGGCGCCAGGGCGGCGAGCTCGGGCCAGAGCGAGTCGGGGATGTCCAGCGCGGCGACGGCGGCGGTCCGGGTGATCCGGGCCGGGTCGGAGACGCCGACCACAGTCGAGGTCACCCGCGGGTCGCGCAGCGAGAACTGGAGCGCCGCCGCCTCCAGCGGGACCCCGGCCGCGGCGCAGGCCCGCTCCATGGCCCGGACCGCCTCGCGGACGCGCTCCGGGGTCTCCCGGTAGGCGTACCTGGGCTGCGCGTCCGGTCCCTTGGCCAGCATGCCGCCGCCGTAGGGCGCGGCGTTCACGTAGGCGATGCCGCGTCCCGCCGCGTCGTCCATCAGCGGCTCGGCGCTGCGGTCGACCAGCGTGAACCGGTTGTGGCTGAGGACCACCTCGAACTCGCCGGTGGCCATGAACTCGCGCAGCAGCGGCACTGGCCCGGCCGCGATGCCGAGATGCCCCAGCACCCCGGCGTCGCGCAGCTCGATCAGGGCCCGCACCGGGCCGTCCGGGGCCATCGCCTCGGCGAAGGTCACGTGGTACTCGGGGTCGTGCAGGTACATGAGCGGGACGCGGGCCAGGCCCAGCCGGTCCAGGCTCTCGGCCACCGAGCGGCGGACGCGCGCGCCCGAGAAGTCGCCGGTCTCCGGGTCGGCGTCGGCCTTGGTCGCCAGCACCACCCCGGCGGGCAGCCCGCCCAGCGCGGCCAGGGCGGCACCGATGCGCTGCTCGGCCCGCCCGCCGCCGTAGTTGTTAGAGGTGTCAATGAAGTTGAACGGCCCGGTCAGCGCGGCGGCCACCGTGGCCTCGGCCTGGTCCGCGCCGACCGGGTAGCCATAGAGCTGAGGCATGCTGGCCAGCGGGCTGGTGCCCAGGCACACCCCGGTCACCTCGAGCCCGGTCTGGCCCAGCGGCCGCAGGCCGGCCGAATGGACGGTCATGTCGTGGCGCCTCCTTCGCGATCCGGCCCGCCGCTATCCGGGCAGGCGGCCCGCGTACCAGTCCTCGAAGTGGTTCTCGGTCACGGCGATCTGGATGTCCTGCGACCGGATGCCAAGGGCGCCCAGCCGGGTCACGATGGCCCGGTAGAGCTGGCGCTTGGCCTCCACCGTGTACATGTGCACCATGAGGACCTGGATCAGGATCAGATTCTGCCGGTCCACGCCACCGTAGCCGGGGTCGAAGATCAGTTCGCCGTCCTCCCGCGGCCGGAAGACCTGGAACTTGTCGTCGGCAGGGATCTCGAGCGCGTCGATGAACGCCTGGTGAATCTCGGCGCTGATCTGGGGCCCGCGCTCGGTGAACAACGGGCGGGGCAGGTCGACCTGGACAAGCGGCATGGACATGGCCTCCGGCATCGAAACTTTCGGAATCAGGGCACAGAAGATCCCGACTCCAAGTATCCCGTGCCATCTGCACTTCCGATGGATGATCAGCGTATTCCGGCATCTGGAAACGCTTGACATAGCGCTAAATCCAGCGATCTACTTGCGACCTGAGGTTCGGTAAGTAGCTCCGAAATTTCGGTGACTACGAGAAGCATGAGCCCGTTGTGCCGACCGTCGCCGCGCGACCGGTCTGGCTGCCCTCCGCGACAGACAGGAAGGGATGCACATGCTGAGATCACCGCGCAGGCGGCATGCACGAGGACGGCGCGGAAGGCCCGCCCGGCTGCTGACGGCGGCGGCGGCCGCGCTGTGCGTGCCTGCCGCCCTGGCCGCGTGCGGCACGAGCAGTTCCGGGGGCAGCGCCGGCTCGGCCACCTCCGGCAGCATCGTCTGGTGGGGCTGGACCCCGACCGTCCAGGGCGCCCAGGCCTACATCAAGGCCTTCAACAAGGTCTATCCGCACATTCACGTGAGCTTCAAGGAAATCACCATCGCCGGGTATGACGCGGCGATGCGCCCGGCGCTGGCCTCCGCGGTCGGGCCGGACGTCTTTGACATCGCCCCCGGCGGCGGCATCGGGTCCATCGCCGAGCTGGCCACCTACGCCTCGAACCTTCAGCCCGCCATCGCGAAGGCACTGGGGCCGGGCTGGAAGTCGAAGATCGCGCCGATCGGCCCGGCCGGGCTGACCACGTCGGGCGGGAAGCTAGCGGCGCTGCCCATCGGCTCCACATTCGCGGGCAACCTGTGGATCAACCAGAACCTGTTCGCCCGGTACCACCTGACCGCGCCGAAGACGCTGCCGCAGTGGGCGCACGTCTGCTCGGTGTTCAAGTCGCACGGCATGGGCTGCTTCGTCCAGGGCGCCGGGCAGGTCGCGTTCAACCAGGACACGCTCCAGGAGATCTCCGACAGCATCCAGCCCGGCGTGTGGACTAAGTGCTCCAGGGGCCAGATGTCCTGGAACAACCCGACGATCGTGAAGGCGCTGGCGATCTGGAAGCAGATGTTCGCCGACGGGATCATGGAGCCGGGCGCGCTCGGCCTTCAGCAGTACCCGGACGCCAACAACGCGTTCATGGCCAGCAAGGACGCCATGGTCATGATGGGCACCTGGTACATGCAGTACGCGACCCAGGCGGGCATGCCGCCCGCGATCTCGGCCGCGGGCGTGGGCAACCCCAAGCCGTTCACCATGATGGCGATCCCGTTCCCTGACGTGGCCGGGGCGGGCCACCCGGCGACCATGTTCGGCGACGCCGACTACGGCATCGCGGTGAACAGCAAGTCGGCCCACCAGGCCGCGGCGACGACCTTCGCCACCTGGCTGACCACCTCCAAGGCCGGCCAGCAGGTGGTGGCGAACCTGCTCAACGACATCCCCTCGCTGAAGGGCGTCCAGCCAAACTGGAACGTCGTCAAGCTGGTCAACGACCCGGCCCAGCGGCCTATGCTCCAGCAGCTGATCTCCAGGACGAACACGGTCACCGAGCCGCGGCTGTCCCTGGTCAGCGCGAACCTCCAGCAGGCCATCGGCGTGGCCTCGACCACGGTGGCGGCGGGCAAGGCCACGCCGGCCCAGGCGGCGGCCGCGCTGGAGCAGACCATGAAGTCCTCGGCGGGGCAGCAGTAAGACCACACTGACAAACAAAGGTGGACCGACATGACAGCCACTCCGGATCGGAGTGTCCTTTACATCGGCGGAACCGGCACCATCAGCGCCGCGTGCGTCCGGCGCTCGGTCGCCGCCGGCCAGCCGGTGACCGTGCTGAACCGGGGGCGCAACACCCGGCACCGCTCGCTGCCCGACTCGGTCACCTGGCTGGAGGCCGACGTCAGCGACCCCGCGTCGGTACGCAAGGCCATCGGCGACCAGGAGTTCGCCTCGGTGGTGAACTTCCTGTCCTTCAGCGCCGCGGACGCGGCCGAGGCGGTTGGCACCTTCCGCGGCCGCACCGGCCAGTACCTGCACATCAGCACGGCGTCGATGTACCGCAAGCCGGTGCTGCAATGGCCGATCGTGGAGTCCAACCTGCGGCAGAACCCGTTCGTCAGTTACTCCCGCGACAAGATCGCTGCCGAGGACGAGCTGATGCGGGCCTGCGTGAGCGAGGGGTTCCCGGTCACCATCGTGCGGCCGTCACACACCTACGACGAGGCCTCACCGCCCATCCCCGGCGACTGGACCGCCATCGACCGGGTGGCTCGCGGCGCGGAGGTCATCGTGCCCGGCGACGGGACCTCGCTGTGGACGCTGACCCACGCCGATGACTTCGCCCAGGGCCTGGTAGGGCTGGTCGCCAACCCGCGGGCCGTCGGCGAGGTATTCCACATCACCTCGGACGACGTCTACACCTGGGACCAGATCTACACGATCATCGGCGCCGCCCTCGGCGTCGAGCCGAAGATCGTGCACGTCCCGTCGGAGGACATCCTGGCGGCAGCGCCGGACTGGTTCTGGTCGGAGCTGATCCTGGGCGACTTGTCGCACAGCGCCGTGTTCGACAACACCAAGGTCCGCCAGTACGTGCCGGGCTTCGCCCCGCGCCGGACCTTCCACGCGGCCGCGGCGGACCTCATCGGCTGGCGGGCCGAGCACCCGGCCGACACCCGGCCCTCCCCCGAGGTGGACGCCATCATGAACCGCCTGGCCGAGGGCCACCGCCGATCCCGCGAGATCTACGAGTCCCTCGGCGCTGCCGCCCTGGCCGCCCGCCAGGACAGCTAACCGGGGCGGTCCGCCGGCGGCCGCGCGGCAAGAGGGCGGCGTAACGGGGTCGACACCCCCAGGGCCGCTCTTGCTGCACTCCGTCTCTTGCTGCACTCTGTCGCGCATAGTAGACAGGAACGGTGGGAAGACAGGCAGCCGTCGTGCTTTACGTGCTCGCGCTGGTAGCCGTCGTGGTCGGCGTCGACGTCCTGTTCTTCAGGAACCAGTTCTGGGAGCGGCTGATATCAAACGTTGGGATTGTCCTGGTGTTTGCGGCGTTCTACCTGAGGTTCCTGAAGCGTCCATGACCCGCAACGCGTAGCGTGATGGCCGCCGCCGCGCAGTCGTTGTTGTCGTGACCGCGCACGTTACGGTGACCGCCAGCCTGGACTCAGCGCGAAGGGGGTAACGGGCAGGCCGCGTACGCCCGGCGACACTCGGAACAGGGAGCCCGCCGCGGGCTGGTCGCCTGCTGGCAGGTCCAGCCGGGACGTGGTGATGTACAGCTCATCCAGGTCCGGGCCGCCGAACGTGCACGCTGTCACCTGGCTGGCGGGCAGGTCGACGACGGCCTCGAGGCGGCCGTCGGGGCCGTAGCGGTGGACGGCGCGCCCGCGCCACAGGGCGACCCAGACGCCGCCCTCGGCATCCAGCGCCAGGCCGTCCGGCATGCCGAGATCGGGGCTGATCTCGATCAGCGGACGGCGGCGGGCCAGCGAGCCGTCATTTGCCAGGTAGTCGAAGACGTCTACCCGCTGGGTGGCCGAGTCGATGTAGTACATCTGATCGCCGCCGGGGCTCCAGGCGATGCCGTTGGAGATCGTGACCTGCTCCAGGACCACGGCGACGCCGCCGCCGGGGTCGAGCCGGTACAGGGCGCCGCACGGGGTGGTCATGTCGTAGGCCATGGAGCCGCACAGGAACCGGCCCTGGCGGTCGGTGCCGCCGTCGTTCATCCGGCAGCGCCGGTCGGTGAACGCGGCGCGCACGGGGCCGGGCTGGCCCGCGTCGTCGAGCAGCACGAAGCCGCGCTCGGTGGCCACGACCAGGCCGCCGCCGGCCCGCGGGCGCAGCGCGGCCGCGACCTGGCTGACGTGCTGCCGCTCGACCAGGCCGGCGGGGGTCAGCGTGAGCACGTCGCCCCGCATCATGTCGACCCAGCGCAGCGCGCTGGCCGCGGCGTCCCAGACCGGGCCTTCGCCGTGCTCGGCGCAGGGGTCGGTCAGCTGCTCGGCGCGCACCGCCCGGTCACCGGGTCAGGCCGGGCGCGCCGCGGCGGTCAGCATCGAGGCCAGCCGCTCCCGGCGCACGCAGTTGTCGAAGCGGAACGAGTCGGCCAGCGCGATCACCGTCTCATCATCGGCGATGTCGGTGAAGCAGCGGCGGAAATCGTCCAGCATGGGCTCGGCCAGCAGGATGCCGCGCACCAGCAGGGTGATGTAGTCGAGCGGGCCGAACGGGAACGGGCTGAAGTCGGGGTACTCCTTGGCGAAGGTCTCCTCGACCGGCCCGGTGATGTGCCGCACGCCAGCGTCGGTGGAGCCCCAGCCGTCCACGCCCAGCCGGGCCTTCTTCTCGGTCACCTCGCGGATGCGCGTGCACCACGGCGAGTCGGCGGCCGCGCTGACCACGCCCTCACCGCCCAGGTCCTTGTAGGCCCAGATGGCCCAGCCCGCGCTGTGCTCCGCGTACAGGTCGAGCTGGTCCTGGAGCAGCTGATAGCGCTGCTCATCCCGGTCGGGGTCGCCGGTGAAGACCGGCCCGAACTCGCCGATCCAGATCGGCGTGCCGGTGTCCCGCATGAACTGGGTGCGCTCCAGGAAGATCCGCTCGACCTGGGCCCGGTCCACGTACGTGCCGCGCGTGACGCCGGGGTAGGGGCCGCCGTAGCCGAAGCCGGGCAGGTGATAGTCGTGCGCGGCGTAGACGGCGTTGCCGTAAGGCTCGAAACCCCGGAAGGCGGCAAACTCGGTGCCGTACCGGTTCCCGTCCAGGAACAGGATGTGCCCGGGGTCGACCTCCCGCACGGCGGCCACGACGCGGTCGTAGAACGGCTTGATCCGGTCCCCGTCAATGTCAGCGGGCTCGTTCATGATGTTGTAACCGGCCACGGCGGGGTTCCCGCGGTACCGGTCGGCCAGCGCCTCCCACAGGTGGACGGCCCGGTCCTGGAAGTGCCGGTGGTCCCAGAAGGCGGGGTGGTGCGTGGGGTTGTCGCAGTGCCAGTGCCGGTTCTGGCCGCCGGGCAGGGCGTGCAGGTCCAGGATCACGTGCAGGCCGTGCCGGGCGCAGTCGGCAATGGCCCGGTCGAGCAGCGTGAAGCCGGCCTCCTTGAGCTGGAACGGCTGGTGGTCGTCCTCGAAGTGCCGGTAGCTGAACGGGATCCGGACCGAGTTAAGGCCGAGCGAGGCCAGGTAGCGGGCATCGTCCTCGGCGAAGAACGTGCTCATGAACTGGCCGAAGAACAGCTCGTAGCGATCCGGCCCCAGCGCGCTGAGCAGGGCCCGCCGGTGCTGGCTCTCGGTGCCGGGATAGCCGGTGAGGAAGTTCTCCATGTTCATCCAGCCGCCGACGTTGTAGCCGCGCAGGACGACTGGCTGACCCTGGCCGTCGATGATCTGGTTCCCGGACACCCGCAGCACGGCGTCGCTGCTCATCAGGCCCCCTCTGCCCGTGCGCCGCCTGCCCGGCGGGCACCTTCGAAATTTCGGAAACTTTAGAGCCGTGTGATCGCAACGTAGACGGCCGGGCCGGCCGCCGTCAAGGCCGGTCAGGGCGGTATGCCAGCCAGGGCCGTGCGGTCAGGACCGGCAGTCAGGACCGGGCGGTGTCGACCGGTCGGTCAGGACCGGGCAGTCAGGACCGGGCGGACCGGGCGGGCGGGCGGCGGGCGGCTGGGTGCTGGAGCGCACGACGAGCGTGGTGGACAGCTCGACCCGGTTCTGGAAGCCGGCCGTGTCGCCGGTCAGCAGCGTCCGGGTGGCCAGCGTGGCCATCTCGGCCAGCGGCTGGTGCAGCGTGGTCAGGGGCGGCGACATCCACTGGGCCATGGGCACGTCGTCGAAGCCCACCACGCTGAGGTCGGCGGGCAGGCGCAGGTGGTGCTCGCGCGCGGCCTCGTAGACGCCCATGGCGGTGACGTCGCTGGCCGCGAAGATGGCGGTCGGCGGATCGGCCAGCTCGAGCATGGCCGAGGCGGCGGCCAGCGCCGACTCGTAGTGGAAGTCGCCTTTCCTGATCAGCTCGGGATCCGGGGTGATCCCGGCGCGCTCCAGGGCCGCGCGGTAGCCGTCCAGCCGGGCCTGGCTGCACAGCACGGCCGGGCTGCCGGTGATGGTGGCGATGCGCCGGTGCCCGAGGCTGAGCAGGTGCTCGGTGGCGGTCAGGCCGCCGGCCCAGTTGGCCGCGCCGATGGACAGCACCTCGGGGTCGGGCTGGCCGACCGGGTCCACGATGACCACCGGGATCTGCAAGGAGGCCAGCCGGCGCCGGTGCGCGGCGGACAGCTCGGTGAGGACCAGGATGACGCCGTCGGTGCGGCTGGCGGTCAGGCTCCGCAGCCAGTGCTCGACGTCGGCGTCCCCGCTGACCGCGGTGACGGCGATCCGGCAGCGGGCGGCGAGCGCGGCCTCGCTGGCCCCGCGGATGATCTCGCCGGCCCAGGGGCTGAACTCGGTGAAGACCAGGTCGATGAGGCGGGCGGGCTGCGCCCGGCGGCGCGGGCTGCGCGCGTAGCCGAACTCGCCGAGCACCGTCTCCACCCGGCCCCGGGTCTCGGGGGCGACGTCGGCCCGGCCGTTAAGCACCTTCGAGACCGTGGGCACGGACACCTCGGCCGCGGCGGCGATGACGGCCATCGTGACCCGTTTCGGCGCTGTGGGCATGTCGCCCCCTCTCGCGCCCGGACCCCGGTGCCCGCCCGTCTTCGGCGAGCCGCGGTCCGGGTTTTCGGCAACGGATCGCAAGTTACCGCCATCGTAGCCGGTGCCTGCCGGACGGCCGGGGACCTGTGCCCGCTGAGGCTGAAGTTTCTGATGTCGGCGGCCGGGTCGGCGCGGGCCCGCAGACAGTGCCGTGGGCTGGGGCCCAACCGGGACATTGACGGCAGGGCCGCCTCGCGCTTAGCGTCGGAGCCAGCGCCCGATTGCGACATCTTGTGCCCAGTTCTTTCGAAAGTTTCCAGTGAGCAGCGACACAGTGACCAGCAGCACAGTGACCAGCGACACGGTGGTCAGCGACACGGTGGTCAGCAACACAGTGACAGCAGCACAGCGGCAGGAGAGCCGATGACGGCGGCAAGACCGATGCGGGCGGCGGTGCTGCACGCGCCGGGTGAGCCGCTGCGGCTGGAGGAGGTGCGGCTGGCCGGGCCGCGCCAGGGCGAGCTCCTGGTCCGCGTCCAGGCGGCCGGGGTGTGCCACAGCGACCTGCACTACATGACTGGCGACCTGACCTGCCGGCTGCCCGCGGTCCTCGGGCACGAGGGCGCCGGGATCGTCGAGGAGGTCGGGCCGGGCGTGTCCGGGATCGAGCCCGGTGACGCCGTGGTGTTCATGTGGCGGCCCCGATGCGGCCGGTGCGAGTTCTGCCTGACCGGGCGGCCGGCCCTGTGCGCGGCCATCAAGGTGCCGGTGGCCACGGGCGGGCTGCTCGACGGCACGAGCCGGCTCTCGCTCGGCGACGGCCGCCCGGCGCATCACTTCCTGGGCGTGTCCTGCTTCGCCGACTACTGCGTGGTCGCCCAGGAGTCGGTGGTGCGGATCCCGGCCGGGACCCCGCCGCGGATCGCGGCGCTGACCGGGTGCGCGGTGATCACCGGCGTCGGCGCCGTGCTCAACGTCATGGGCGCTGACGGCACTGGCCCCGGCCGCGGGCCGGGCTCCGGCGTGCTGGTCATCGGCGCGGGCGGGGTCGGGCTGGCCGTGGTCATGGGCGCGGCGCTGACCGGCGCCTACCCGATCATCGCCGCCGATCTGAGCGCGCAGCGGCTGAAGGTGGCCCGCGAGCTGGGCGCGACCCACACGATCGTGACCGGCCAGGCCGACCTGCCCGGCGCGGCCGACCTGCCCGGCGCGGCCGACCTGCCCGGCACGGCCGGCCTGCCCGGCGCGGCCGACCTGGCTGACGCCGTGCGCGAGATCCAGCCCGCCGGGGTGCAGTGGGCGTTCGAGGCCGTCGGCAAGCCCGAGACGCTGGTCGCCGGGGCGCGCAGCCTGCGCCCGACCGGGACGCTGGTGGCGATCGGGCTGAGCCGGGCCGGGCAGACGGTGCCGCTGCCCATCAACGAGCTGGTCCAGCGGGACCTGCGGGTGATCGGCAGCCTGTACGGGTCGGCCAACACGGTCGTGCAGATCCCGCGGCTGCTGGAGCTGCACGAGGCCGGGCGGCTGGACCTGAGCCGGATCCCCGGCCCCGAGTACCCGCTGACGGAGATCAACGAGGCGTACGCGCGCCTGCCGTCGCAGTCGGTGGGCCGGGGCCTGATCCTCATCGGCGAGTCGTGATGTCCCCCGCGCAGTTCAGCCCGCCGGAGGCCGGCTACGCCAGCTATCCCAGCCTGCGCGGCCGGACCGTGTTCGTGACCGGCGGCGCGACCGGGATCGGCGCCGAGCTCGTGGCCCAGTTCGCCCGGCAGGGCGCGCGGGTCGGGTTCGTCGACATCCAGGCGGCGGCCGCCGCCGAGCTGGCCGGCCAGCTGGCGGCCGAGCTGGGCGCGCCAGCCTGGCACCAGGCCTGCGACGTGGGCGACGTGCCCGCGCTGCGGGCGGCCATCGCGGCCTGCGCGGCCGACCTGGGCCCGGTCCAGGTGCTGGTGAGCAACGCGGCCAGCGACGAGCGCCTGCCGGTGGCGGAGCTGACCGAGCAGTTCTGGGACGACTCGCTGCGGGTGAACCTGCGGCCGCAGTTCTTCGCCGCCCAGGCCGTGGCGCCGGGCATGCGGGCCGGGGGCGGCGGCTCGATCATCAACCTCGGCTCGATCACCTGGCACGCGGGCTTCGCCAACGTGGCCGCCTACTCCACGGCCAAGGCCGGGATCGAGGGGCTCACCCGGTCGCTGGCCCGCGACCTCGGCCGGGCCGGCATCCGGGTGAACTGCCTGATCCCCGGCTGGACGATGACGGCGCGGCAGCTAGCCGACTGGGTCACGCCCGAGGCCGAGCGGGAGATCGAGAGGTCCCAGTGCCTGGCCGGGCGGATCGCGCCCGCCGACGTGGCCCGGCTGGCGCTGTGGCTGGCCGCCGACGACAGCCGGATGTGCACCAGCCAGACCTGGGTCGTCGACGGCGGCTGGATCTGAGCCGCCCGTGACGACGCCCGAGACGCCCGAGACATCCGTGACGCCCGCGACGCCCGCGTCGGCTACGCCAGCCGCGCCTGCGACGACGCGAACGCTGATCCTGTCCGGCGGCGGGGCCTACCGGGACCCGTGGCACCCGTTCGCGGACACCTCGCGGCGGCTGGCCGAGATCCTGGCCGGCCTCGGGCACCAGGTGGAGATCACCGAGGACGTCGGGGACCGGGTGGCCGACCTGCGCGGCTGGGACCTGATCGTGGCCAACGCGGCCGACGGCCCGGAGGCCGACATCCGGCCCGCGCTGGCCGGGCTGCTCAAGGCCCTGGACCGCGGCGTGGGCGTGCTGGCCGTGCACGTGGGGGCGTGCACGCTGCTGCGGCTGCGGCTATGGGAGTCGGTGACCGGCGCGGCGTGGGTGGGTGGCCAGTCGACGCACCCGCCAGCCGGGCCGGCCCGGATCACCACCTATCCCGGCCGGCACGTGATCACCGAGCCGGTCGGGGACTTCGACATCGTGGACGAGCGCTACGCGTTCCTGCGCACGGCGCCGGACATCGTGCCGCTGGCCGCGCACGAGTACCAGGGCCGGGTGCATCCGCTGCTGTGGGCGCGGGAGCGCGGGCCGTCCCGGATCGTGACCGACCTGCTCGGACATGACGCGCGGTCCTTCGACTGCGCCCAGCACCGCGAGCTGATCTCGCGCGCCGCGCGGTGGGTGACCCGGGCGCTCTAGCCGCGCATAACCGGGCATTTGCGGACGCTGTCCTTCCCGAAAGTTTTCGGGACCTCAGGGCTGTCAAACAGCACCATAGATACCGGCTGGACCCGTTAGAACACGAAACGGGAAACCTGCGTGAGATCCTCTTGACACATTCGGTTAGCCGGGGATGTAATTCGGGGCAAGAACTTCCGAGATATTACCGAAAGTTTTCGACTTTCGCCGCGTCGCCCGCCTCAGGTCCCGCGGGGCCCAGCCCCCCGCGACACCCGCCGACCAGGTGACCACGACGAGCACTGGTACGCCGCCCCGGGCCGGGCGAGGAACCCCGAATTCCCCGTGCCGGGCCGAATAACCCCGAAAGGCAATGCCGTGTCAGCTACCACCAATCCCGCCCCAGCCTCCGGCCCCGCTGACAGATCCGGAGCGGCCGCGCGCGGCCGCCGGGTCCCAGGGAGCCCGGCCCGGAGGCGCCGCCGGCTGGCCGCGGCCGCCGGCCTGACCAGCCTGGCCGCCTTGCTGCTGGCCGCCTGCGGAGGCGGCAGCAGCGGCGGCGGCACCGGCGGATCGGCGACCTCGGCCAACATCACCTGGTGGGGCTGGACGCCCTCGGTGCCCGCCGCCAACCAGTACATCAAGCTGTTCAACAAGCAGTACCCGAACATCCACGTGACCTACAAGATGCTCACGATCGCCGGGTACAACGCCGCGCTGCGCCCGGCGCTGGCCTCCTCGGTCGGCCCGGACGTCTTCGACGTCGCGCCGGGGGCCGCGAACGGCTCCGTCGAGCAGTACGGCGTGGACGCCGCCAACCTCGAGCCCGCCGTCACCAAGGCACTGGGCAGCGACTGGAAGTCCAAGCTGGCCCCCATCGGCGTGTCCAGCATGATGACCGGCGGCAAGCTGGTCGGCATGTCGGTCGGCTCGGTGTTCGCGGGCACGCTGTGGATCAACCAGGCGCTGTTCAGCAAGTACCACCTGACCGCGCCCAAGACGCTGCCGCAGTGGGTCAGCGACTGCAAGGTCCTCAAGGCGCACGGCGTCGGCTGCTTCACCCAGGGCGTGTCCCAGACCGCGTTCAACGAGGACACCCTCCAGGCCATCTCCGACGACATCCAGCCGGGGCTGTGGACCAAGGAGGTGACCGGGAAGGCCTCGTTCAGCAACCCGGTCATGGTCAAGACGCTGTCCATCTGGAAGCAGCTCTTCTCAGACGGGATCATGGAGCCCGGCGCGCTCGGCGTGCAGCAGTACCCGGATGCCGACAACGCCTTCCTGTCCGGCAAGGATGCCATGGTCATGATGGGCACCTGGTACATGCAGTACGACACGACCGACGGCATGACGGCGGCCATCTCCGGCGCCGGCGTGGCCAGCCCCAAGCCGTTCCCGGCCGTGGCCATCCCGTTCCCCGACGTGGCCGGCACCGGTCACCCGGCCACGGTGTACGGTGACGCCGACTACGGCCTGGCCGTCAACGCCAAGTCCTCGCACGTCAACGCCGCGACCACGTTCGCCATCTGGCTCGGCACCTCCAAGGCCGGCCAGCAGCTCGTGGCGAACGTGCTGAACGACATCCCGGCCCTGAACGGCCTGCACCCCGACTGGTCCGCCATCAAGCTGGTCGACCCGACCGTCCAGCAGTCGGTGCTGAACCAGCTGATCGCCAAGGCGGGCCAGAGCAGCGAGCCGCGGCTGGCCAACGTCAGCGCCAACCTGCAGACCGCCATCGGCGTCGCCTCGACCACGGTGGCGGCCAGCAGCAAGACGCCGCAGCAGGCGGCGGCGATCCTGCAGGCGGCCGCGGCCAAGCTCCGCTAGCCGGCCCGCTAACAAATCCGCTAACAAGTTCGCTAACCGGCCCGCTAGCCGGTCCCCCGGGCGCCGGGTCCCGCCGCACCACCAGGTGCCGCGGGACCCGGCGGTGACAGACCACCAATGGCCTACCGATGGCCTACCGATGGGAGGCTTCCTTGTGACGACCGGAAAGGCAGCCGTGGCTGCCCCCCGATCGCGATCCGCGCGCAGTGAGCCAGGCCGGGCCCGCCGGGCCCCTCGCCGCCGCGGCCTGCGGCAGCCCTCGGGGCTGCCATGGATCTTCCCGGCGTTCGCCCTGGTCGTCGGGATCATCTACTACTGCATCGTCTACACCGGCTACATCTCGACCCTGAACTGGGACGGGACCAGCCCCCACCCGCAGCACGTGGGCTTCGCCAACTACACCCAGGCGTTCGGTGACCCGGTCTTCTGGGACACGATCCGGCACACGATCTTGTTCTTCGTGGTCACCTTCGTCGCGCAGACGGCGATCGGCTTCACGTTCGCGGCCCTGCTGCACTCGCGGGTCAGGCTGGCGGGCCTGTACAAGGTCATCATCTTCACCCCCGTGGTGCTGGCGCCGGCCGTGATGGCCCCGGTGTTCCGGGAGATCTTCGCGGCCAACGGGCAGTTCAACACGGTCCTGCAGCACCTCGGCCTGGGCTCGCTGGCCCAGCCGTGGCTGGCCCAGTCCAGCACCGCGCTGCCGGTCATCATGGCCATCACCGTGTGGGAGTTCACCGGCGTCACGTTCGTGCTCTACTACGCGGCGATGACCCAGATCGACCCGGAGATGATCGAGGCGGCCCGGATCGACGGCGCGAACAACTTCAGGGTGCTGACCCGGATCGTGTGGCCGAACTGCCGGGGCACCACCTACGCGCTGGGCATCCTGAGCGTGATCGGCGCGCTCAAGACCTTCGACGTGCCCTACCTGGTCACGGTGGGCGGCCCGAACTACGCCACCGAGTTCCTCGGCACGTTCATCTACCGGATCAGCATCCCGCAGGCCGAGGTGGGCTACGGCGCGGCGCTGTCGATCCTGCTGCTCATCCTGGCCCTGGGCGGCGCGGTCATATTCGGCATCCGGGGCACCCGGCGCGGCAGCACGGGAGGCCGGTCCAATGTTTGAGGCCCGCCGGCTGACCTCCAAGGTCTTCCTTCAGATCCTCCTCACGATCATGGTCATCCCGTACCTGTTCCCGCTCATCGCCATGGTGCAGGGGTCCCTGTCCGGCCAGGGCTGGGACAACTACCGGGCGGTGTTCGGCACCGGCGTGGTCCCGGAGTACTTCCGCAACAGCGCCATCATCGCGGCCGGGACGATCGTCATCGTCTACGTCTGCACCATGCTGGCCGCGTTCGGCTTCTCCAAGCTGCACATCCGGGGCCGGGAGATCTACTTCTGGATGATGCTGGTCGCGCTGACCCTGCCCGAGGTGGTGCTGCTCACCCCGCTGTTCGCGACGACGATCAAGCTGAACCTGTACAACACGTACTGGGCGGTCATCATCCCGCTGTCGGCGCTGCAGGTGCCGTTCACCACCCTGCTGGCCCGCAACTTCGTGAACAGCATTCCCGACGAGCTGCTCGAGGCGGCGCGCGTCGACGGCGTCACCGTGGTGCGCGGGTTCTGGCACATCATCCTGCCGCTCACCCGGCCGATCGCCGCGGCCATCGTGATCCTGACCCTGATCGCGGCCTGGAATGACTACCTGCTCCCGCTGGTCTTCCTGCAGAGCCCGAGCACCCAGACGATCACGCTGCTGCCGTCGTTCTTCGTCAGCGAGTTCAGCGACGACCAGACCAAGGTGCTGGCCTCGGCCGTGATCACCGCCATCCCGGAGATCGTGGCCTACCTGTGCCTCCAGCGGCTGTTCGAGCGCGGCCTGTCGGCGGGGGCGCTGAAGTGATCACAGCGCTGCGGACCAGCGGCAGCCAGTTCGCGGACGCCGACGGGCGGCCGGTCCGGCTGCGCGGCGTCGGCCTGGGCGGCTGGCTGAACATGGAGAACTTCATCACCGGCTACGCGGCCAACGAGGCGCTGATGCGGGCCACCGTGCGCGACGTGCTCGGCCCGGACGCCTACGAGCTGTTCTTCGAGCGGCTGCTGAGCGTGTTCTTCACCGACGAGGACGCGGCCCTGCTGGCCGCGACCGGGCTCAACTGCGTGCGGGTGCCGGTGAACTACCGGCACTTCGAGGACGACAGCGCCCCCCTGAAGATCAAGCCGGACGGGTTCCGCCACCTGGACCGGGTCATCGACCTGTGCGCCCGGCACGGCATCTACACGGTGATCGACCTGCACGCGGCGCCGGGCGGCCAGAACCATCACTGGCACAGCGACAACCCCACGCACGTGCCGCTGCTGTGGGTGCACCGCGACTTCCAGGACCGGGTCGTCAACCTCTGGGAGCACCTGGCCGATCATTACCGGGGCCACCCCGGCGTGGCCGGCTACAACCTGCTCAACGAGCCCGCCGACGAGTCGCGGGCCGTCGTCGGGCCGCTCTATCAGCGGCTGGTCACCGCGGTGCGAGCGGTCGACCCCGACCACATCCTGTTCCTGGACGGCAACACGTACTCCACCGAGTTCGACGTCTTCGGCGAGCCGTGGGACAACGCCGTCTACGCCTGCCACGACTACGCCGCGGCCGGCCTGGGCCGGGGCGGGCCCTACCCCGGGCTCACCGACGGGACCTGGTTCGACGCCGCGGCCCTGGAGCGCAAGTTCCTGGAGCGCTCGGAGTTCTCGCGGCGCACCGGCTCGCCAGTCTGGGTCGGCGAGTTCGGCCCCATCTACACCGGCGATCCCGGGCGCGACGCGCAGCGCCGCCAGATCCTGGCCGACCAGCTGGAGATCTACCGCCGCCACGAGGCGAGCTGGTCGATCTGGACCTACAAGGACCTCGGGCCGCAGGGCCTGGTCACCGTGCGGCCCGAGTCGCCCTATGGCGCCCGGTTCGGCGAGTTCACGGCCAAGAAGGCCCGGCTCGCCGCCGACAGCTGGGGCAGCGACGGGGTCGGCGTGGCCGAGGTCACCGGCCCGGTCCAGGACCTGATCGCGCGCGAGTTCCCCGGCTTCGAGCCCTACCCGTGGGGCCGCCGGGACTGGGTGAAGACGCTGCTGCTGAACATCACGGTGGCCCAGCCGCTGGCGTGGGAGTACGCCGAGCTGTTCCGGGGGCTGAGCGCGGCCGAGCTGACCGCGCTGGCCGACTCCTTCGCGCTGGGCAACTGCTCGGTGCGCACGTCGCTGGCCGGCCAGCTGGAAAGGGGCTGACGTGGAATCACCAGACGTGCCGCGGCGGCACTACCATGTCGCTGGTCGCGTGGCCTCGAACTCGACGGAGAGTCATGGCAGCTGAGCCGAAGGCCCCCGCGGACCGGGTCACCATGGCCGACATCGCCGCCGCCGCCGGCGTCTCGGTGCCCACGGTGTCCAAGGTCCTGCACGGGCACTCCGACGTCGCCGCCAAGACCCGGTCCAAGGTCGAGGCCCTGCTGGCCGACTTCAACTACGCCGCGCCCCGCCGGGGCGGCCGGCCGTGCCTGATCGACCTGGTCTTCGCCGACCTCAGCCCGTGGGCGGTGGAGATCATCCGCGGGGCCGAGGAGGCCGCGTTCGCCGAGGGCTGCCGGGTCGCCGTGTCGGTCGTCTCCGGTGAGTCCGACTCGCACGAGTGGCTGGCCCGGCTGTCCACCAGCCGGACCGACGGCGTCATCCTGGTGCTGACCGAGCTGGCCCCCGCGCACCGGGCCCGGCTGGCCGCGCTCCAGGTGCCGGTGGTCATCGTGGACCCGGTCGGCCAGCCCGACCCGCGCATCCCGTCCATCGGCGCCACGAACTGGGCCGGCGGCCTGATGGCCACCGAGCACCTGATCGAGATCGGCCACCGCCGGATCGGCACCATCACCGGCCGGCCCGCGCTGCTGTGCAGCCAGGCCCGGCTGGACGGCTACCGGGCCGCGCTGGAGCGGGCGGGCATCCCGGCCGACCCGGCGCTGGTCTACTCCGGTGACTTCCACTTCGAGGCCGCGCTGGCCGCCGCCACCGACATGCTGGCCCTGCCTGACCCGCCCACGGCGATCTTCGCCGGGAGCGACATGCAGGCCATGGGGGTCTACGAGGCGGCCCGCCTGCACCGGCTGCGGATCCCCGATGACCTGAGCGTGGTCGGGTTCGACGACCTGCCCATGTCGGCCTGGGTGCCGCCGCCGCTCACCACGGTGATCCAGCCGCTGGCCCAGATGGCGGCCATGGCCACCCGCACGGTGCTGGCGCTGCTGGACGGCAAGATGGACACGTCCAACAACCGAGTAGAACTGACGACGTCCCTGGTGGTCAGGTCCAGCACCTGCCCGCCGCCCGCGCACGCGAGGGCGTCATCGCCGTCGGCCCGGGCGGTCCCGGCCGGCGACTAGCCGCCTAGCCCTGGCGTAGCCGCCTGGCGGCGGCGCGGCAGCGCGACCACGAAGTCGCCGTCCGCGCGCTCCGCGCCGCCCGAGGGCCGGCTGACCAGCGCGCCGCCCGCGACCATCGTCGTCGAGCCGCCGCCGTCCAGGCTCACCGCGCTGACCGCGCCCAGCGCGCGCATCAGCGCCGCCTCCTCGACCAGCGTCGCGCCGTCGCTCACCCCTGGCTGGCGGCCGTCGACGGTGACCAGCATGAGCTGGCCCGACCGCCCGACCCCGGCGATGGTGCGCGGCTGCCGCTCCCTGGCCCAGGCGTAGTTGAAGGACGGGTCTTTCGGGTCGGTGACGCCCTCGGCGGCCCCGTCGATGGCCAGGTGCCCGCCGCTGAGCAGCACCGGGGCACCGCTGGCGATGCTCATCCCGTGCCGCAGCGGCAGCGGCTGGCCGCGGCGGTCGGCGAGCCGCTCGCGCACCGCCAGGTGGCGGCCGGCCCGCGCGTGCCGGCGCAGCCAGGTGGCGGCCGCGCCGATGCCCTGGATGACCAGGCCGCGGGCGGGGACCGGGCCGCCGCGCCGGGGCCGGCCCAGCGCACGGTGCCGCGCGGGCCGACGACGACCTGCTCGCCGGGCCCGCTGGGCGTGGCCGCTCCGAGCTGGGGCGTGAACAGCACCAGCTCGCTGCGGCTGTCGCAGGTGAAGTCCTGCCGCGGGGCGCGGAACGGCCGGGAGCCGGGCCGGCCGCAGTTCTCGATCACGCCCGGCAGCCGGTTGATGCCCTGCACCGGGCGGGACGATCCGCCGGCCGCCACTGAGGCGGTCGAGATCAGGTGCTCGATCCGCGGCGGCCCGTCGCCCAGCACCAGCGCGCCGCGCGCGCCCGCCGACATGGACTCGAGCTGGCCGTGGTAGACGGCCAGCCCGGCGGGCGCGCCGGGGTAGCCGTCGGACCCGGTGACGATGAAGAACCCGCCGTTGACCACCAGCGCGGCGCGCTGCGCGGCGGCCACCGCCGAGGCGGTGTGCTGACCGGCCACGGACCCGTCGTGGATGACCTCGACCCGGCCGCGGAAGGCGCTGCGGCTGACGATGGCCTCGTGCACCTGCTCGGCCGGCGCGCGCAGCACGCCGTGGCGGACGACGATCCCGGGCACGATCCGCCGCGACGTCCAGCGCAGCCGGTGCCACCCGACGCCCGCTGCCGGCACCCGCGCCGCCGGCGCCCACGCTGCCGGCACCCGCGCCGCCTGCGTCGGCGCGGGCCGGGCCCGGACGGCCTGGACCGCTCCCCCCTGGGCCGGCGTCGCGATCAGCAGGGGCAGCGCCGCCAGGACCGCGATGTGTTTGTGCCAATTGTTTGCCCGAGAGCGAGCGTCTGTAATGGCCACGGGCCGCAAACTAAAGGGACTGACCGACCCTCCGGCTAAGCCGGCCGGAACGCGGGATTAACTCGGCGCCAGCATCTATCCCGTGACGCCGGCCGGAGAACGTGGGAGCACAGCGTCTATGCGAGCCAGAAGCCGGGCCATGGTGATCGCCGCGACCTTGCTGACCGGACTGGGCGTCGTCCCGGCGCTGGCCAGCCCGGCGCCGGCCGCGGTGCCGAAGCAGCCGGCCGAGTGCTGCGCGGCCACCGGCGCCGACGTGCCCAAGGTCGGCGGGGACTTCGGCGACCAGGACTACTCGTCCCTGGATCAGATCACGACCGGCAACGTGGGCCGGCTGGCCGGGGCGTGGCTCGATCACCTCGAGAACGGCGCCGCCGCCACGCGGCAGGAGGCCACGCCCGTGGCCGTCGGCGGCGTGCTCTACGTGCAGACCGGCCAGGGTGACGTGTTCGCGGTGAACGGCGCCACCGGGAAGGTGGCCTGGGAGTACAAGTCCGGCTTCGCCGGCACCGAGCGCGGCGTGGCCGTAGCGGGCGGCCGGGTGTTCGCGGCGCTCGGCGGCGAGCACGTGGTCGCCCTGAACCAGAAGACCGGCGCGCTGATCTGGCGGGCCCAGGTCGGCACTCCCGGCCAGGACACCGCGGCCAACGGCGCGGCCACCCCGTGGACGCTGTACTTCCACGGCCTGGTCCTGGTCGGCACCGAGAACGGCGGCGCGGCCGGCATGCGCGGCCACCTGTACGCGCTGCGGGCCAGCACCGGCGCCGTGGCCTGGAGCTTCGCGGGCACGGCCGGGCCGGGCCAGCCCGGGCACAATACCTGGAAGGGCAGCTCGTGGAAGCTGGGCGGCGGGGACGTGTGGATGGCCCCGGCCGTCGACCCGCAGCTCGGCCTGATCTACCTGGCCGTGGCCAACCCCGAGCCGAGGGTGGACGGCGCGGCCAGGGCCGGGAACGACCTGTACACCAACTCGCTGGTCGCGCTGCGCGCGAGCACCGGCAAGCTGGCCTGGTACTTCCAGTCCGTGCACCACGACCTGTGGGACTACGACGACACCATGTCGCCGGTCATCGCCGATGTCCGTTACCACGCGGGCGTGCGCAAGGTCGTCATCTACGGCAGCAAGACCGGCTGGCTGTACTACCTGAACGCGCAGACCGGCAAGCCCGCCGTCGGAGTGCGCGAGAAGAAGGTGCCGGGCCTGGCCAGCCAGGCCACGTCGGCCACGCAGCCCATCCCGCAGGGCGACTCGCTGGTGCCCACGTGCCCATCGACTAACAACAGCACGCGTCCCATCCCCGACTTCACCAGCGGCTGCGAGTTCACCCCGTACCTGCATACGCCGATCCTGGTGACGCCGGGCGGCGCGGGCGGCGCCGACTGGGCGCTCATGTCGTTCGACCAGCGGACCGGGCTGCTCTACGTCGCGGCGTCGGAGACCGACTTCGCCTACAGCGACGGCCAGCCCTACGGCCAGCCCACGTTCTGGCGGCCCGCGGGCGCCCCCGGCAGCGGCCTCCTGGACGCGGTGAACCCGCGCACCAACACCATCGTCTGGCACCAGCCCGCCACCTACGGGCTGTCCGACGGGGACGGGATCCTGAGCACCGCGGGCGGGCTGCTGTTCGAGGGCACGGAGGACGGGCTGCTGACCGCCCGCAGCGCCGCGACCGGGAAGCTGAGCGTGGGACTGGCAGGCCGGCACCGGGATCACGGCCGCGCCGATCACCTACACCGCCGGCGGCCAGCAGTACGTGGCCGTGCTGGCGGGCGGTGCCCGGGTGCCCCAGCACTCCCGCCTGGGCGACAGCCTGGTGGCGTTCCGGATCGGGGGCGGGCTGAGCCAGGCCAGCCCGCCGCCGCCCGTCCCCACCCGGCTGCCGGTGGACGCCCCGGCGGTGGCGGGCTCGGCGGCGCACGACACCGTGGTCCTGGGCCGCCGGTGGGACGCCGCCACCGGCGCGCCGGGCACGACCGAGGACCTGGGCAGCGCGGTGGCGATGGCGCCGCCGGTCATGACCGTGCCGGCGGGCACCACGGTGACGTTCACCAACCCGGCCGGGAACGCGAAGGACCACTGCGCGGAGTCGTTCTTCGACCCGGCCAGCTTCAAGGTCGGCCCGCTGGCGCCCGGCCAGTCGGGCACGGTGACCTTCGCCAGGGCCGGCACCTACTTCTACAACGACTGCGCGGGCTTCCCCTGGGACACCGGCGAGATCATCGTCGGCTAGCGGGCGCCGCGCCGGGCCAGCGAGCCCGTTTCTGAGCACGTCCGGGGCTTGACGACACCCACAACAGTCGGTCAAGATCAGTCAAGAACGGTCATCTTCGGCCGATAACGCAACAGCCGCCCGTCCCGCAGCGGAGGAACCGCATGCTGCCGACGCAGCGCCGCCAGGCGATCCTGAGCCAGACCCGCGCGCAGAGCGCGGTCTCGGCCGACGCCCTGGCCCGCCAGTTCGGCGTGTCGGTGGAGACCATCCGGCGTGACCTGCGCTCGCTCCAGGACCAGGGCCTGCTCGAGCGGGTCTACGGCGGCGCCACCCGGCCGCCGGGCCGGTCCAGCGAGGGCAGCTTCGCCGCGCGCAGCGTCCGGCACAGTGACCGCAAGCGGGCCATCGCCGCGCTGGCCGCGAGCCTGGTCGAGCCCGAGGAGACGATCGTCATCGACGTGGGCACCACGGCGCTGGAGGTGGCCAGGGCGCTGCCCGCCGCCTTCCGCGGCCGGGTGCTGACCAGCTCGGTGCCGGCCGCGATGGAGCTGTCGGCCAGGGACGGCGTGGAGCTGATGCTGGCCGGCGGCCAGGTCCGGCCGGGCGACGCGGCCTGCTCGGGCGCGCACGCCGAGGCGTTCTTCGCGGAGTTCTACGCCGACCGCGCGTTCCTGGGCTCGGGCGGGGTGCACCCCGAGGCCGGGCTGACCGACTACTACCCGCCCGAGGTCGTGGTGCGCCGCACGATCATCGCCCACACCGCCGCCAGCTACGTGCTGGCCGACTCCAGCAAGCTCGGCGTCATCGCCGTGCACCGGGTCTGCCCGCTGGAGCAGATCACGGCGGTCATCACCGACGACGAGGAGAACGAGCAGGCCCGCGCCGCGCTCGCGGACAGCGGGACCGACCTGCTCACCGCCCGCTCGGGACCCGTAACCCTCACCGAGGCCGGATAAGGAAGTGATCATGCGGTGACAGCCACAGCCCAGCACGATGACGACGCGCTGCTGCCTCAGTACGGCTACAAGCAGCAGTTCGTCCGGTCCCTGCGCCACTTCGAGTCGTTCGCGGTGGCGTTCAGCTTCATCTCCATCACCACCGGGATCTTCACCACCTACGGCTTCGCGCTCGGCGTCGGCGGGCCGCGGGCCATCTGGACCTGGGTCATCGTCGTCGCGGGCCAGGCCCTGGTGGCGCTGGTCTACGGGGCGCTGGCGGCCCGGGTGCCGCTGTCGGGCTACTCCTACCAGTGGGCCTCGCGGCTGGCCAACGTGCACATCGGCTGGTGGCTGGGCTGGATGTCGTTCGCGTTCCTGTCGATCGTCACCGTGTCGGTCGACTACGGCCTGGTTCAGGTCGCGTTCCAGCCGCTCATCGGCGAGGCGTTCACGCCGACCAGCGCGGCGCTGGAGACGCTGGTGGTGCTGGCCCTCCAGGCCGGGCTCATCATCTGGTCGACCCGGATGACGACCAGGGTCAATAACGCGGCGGTGGCGACGGAGGTCATCGGCATCGTCGGGCTGACGATCCTGCTGCTGATCGTGGCGGCGGTGCGCGGGCTGGGGCACTGGAGCAACCTGGGCTCGACCGGGGTGGTCCCGCACGCCGGCTACTTCGCCTATCTCGGCCCGTTCATGCTGGCCACCCTGCTGGGCGCGTACACCATCGTGGGCTTCGAGGCGGCCAGCAACCTGGCCGAGGAGACCGAGGAGCCGCATAAGACGATCCCGCGGGCCATGCTCCGGGCGGTGCTGCTGTCCGGCGCCGTGGGCATGGCCTTCCTGATCGCGCTGAGCTACGCCACCAAGTCGGTCTCGGCCGCCACGGCCAGCTCGGCGCCGGTGGCGCTGATCGTGCACGACGTGCTCGGCGGCGTGGTGCAGAAGCTGTTCCTGATCTTCGTCTGCGTGTCGATCTTCGCCTGCGGGCTGGTCATCATGGTCACCAACGGCCGGCTCATCTTCTCCATGTCCCGTGACCGGCGGCTGCCCGGCCACCAGCTGTGGAGCCAGGTGCCGCGGGCGACCGGCGGCCCGACCTGGGCCACCGTGCTGGCCGCGGTGATCGGCGCGATCATCACGCTGGTGCTGCGCACCCACGCCGGGGCGCTGGTCACGCTGTTCACGGCCTCGACGATCATGCCGGCCATCCTGTACGCCAGCACGGTGGTGCTGTACCTGTTCGCCGGGCGTCAGCGCCGCGGCCGGGACGGGCTGGACGCGCGGCCGTCGGCCCTGGGCCGGTGGGAGATCCCGGTCATCGCCGGGGCGCTGATCTGGCTGGCCTACGAGCTGGTCGTCCTGATCGGGCCCAGCGCGTTCCGGGACGCTCAGTACTACGTGCTCGGGGCGCTCGGCGTGGGCCTGGTCTTCTACCTGGTCCAGTGGCTGATCGAGCCGTCGGCGATGCGCACCGAGGTGGGCGCGCAGGGCGCGGACGCCCTGGCCGGGGGCCGGAAGCAGAGCACCGGGACCGAGTCGCCGGCAGGCCGGTGAACGTCCACTGAGTAGCCCGTGAATATCCTCGCCATCGACCAGGGCACGTCGGCCACCAAGGCGCTGCTCGTCGGTCCCGGGCAGCAGGTGCTCGGGACCGGCGAGGCGCCGGTGGCCACCCGGGCCAGCGGCGACGCCGTGGAGGCCGACCCGGCCGAGCTGCTGGAGTCGGTGCTGGCCGCCGGGCGGCAGGCCCTGGCCGCGGCCCGCGCCCCGGCCGGCGCGGTGGCCCTGGCCAACCAGGGCGAGACCGTGCTGGCCTGGGACCGGCGGACAGGACGGCCGCTGACCCCGGCCATCGTCTGGCAGGACCGGCGCTCGGCCAGCGTCTGCGCCCGGCTGGCCGGGCAGGCTGACGGCCTGGCCGCGATCACCGGGCTGCCGCTCGATCCGTACTTCGCCGCGCCCAAGATGACCTGGCTGCGCGAGCACCTGACCGCCGACGGCGTGGTCACCACCACCGACACCTGGCTGCTGGCCCGGCTCGGGGCCGGGTACGTGACGGACGCGGCCACCGCGTCGCGGACCATGCTGCTCGACCTGGATACCGCCGACTGGTCGGAGCGGGCCTGCGAGGTGTTCGGCCTGTCCCCGGCCGCGCTGCCGGCGGTGTCGGACTGCGCCGAAGTGGTCGGCGAGACGGCGGCGTTCGGGCCGCCGGTGCCGGTGGCCGGGCTGGCCGTGGACCAGCAGGCGGCCCTGCTCGGGCAGCACTGCCTGCAGGCCGGCCAGGCCAAGTGCACCTACGGCACCGGGGCGTTCCTGCTCGCGACCACGGGCCGCCGGGCGGTCAGGTCCGCCGCGGGCCTGTCCTCCTCCGTCGCCTGGCGGCTGGCGGGCACGGCCGACTACTGCCTGGACGGCCAGGTCTACACGGCCGGCTCGGCGGTGAGCTGGCTGACCCGGCTCGGCGTCGTCGCCGCGGCCGCCGACCTGGACGGCATCGGCGCGACGGTGCCCGACAGCGGCGGCGTGCGGTTCGTGCCCGCGCTGGCCGGCCTGGGCGCGCCGCACTGGCGGCCGGACGCCCGCGGCGCGTTCCTCGGCCTGAGCCTGGGCACCGGCCGGGCGCACCTGATCCGCGCGGTGCTGGACGGCCTGGCCGCGTCGGTGGCGCTGCTGGCCAGGGCGGTGGCCGCCGATCTCGGCCAGCCGCTGACGGCGCTGCGCGCGGACGGCGGGCTGACCCGGTCGCGGCTGCTGCTCCAGGCCCAGGCCGACCTGCTGCAGATCCCGGTCGAGGTGCCCCGGTCGCCGGACGCCACGGCGCTGGGCGTGGCCGCGCTGGCCCGGCTGGGCACCGGGCAGGCGGCCAGCCTGGCCGAGGCGGTCGGGCCCGCGCAGGCGCAGGTCGTGGTGGAGCCGGCCATCGGGCCGGACGAGGCGGCCGAGCGGCTGGCCGGCTTCGAGGCCGCGGTCGAGCTGGTCCTGGCAGCGGGCCGGTGACCGCTTCGCGCCAGGACCCCGCGCCGCAGCCCGGCTCGGCCACGCGGATGGCCGACGTGCTCGTCGTGGGCGCCGGGGTGGTCGGCACCGCGATCGCCCGGACGCTGGCCCAGTACGAGCTGTCCTGCGTGCTGGTAGAGGCGGGCAACGACGTTGGCACCGGGACCACCAAGGCCAACACCGCGATCCTGCACACCGGCTTCGACGCGGTGCCCGGCACGCTGGAGAGCCGCCTGGTTCGGCGCGGCGCCCGGCTGCTGGCCGACTACGCCGGGCAGGCCGGGATCCCGCTGGAGCGGACCGGCGCCCTGCTGGTGGCCTGGACCGCGGAGCAGCTGGCCGCGCTGGCCGGGATCGAGGACAAGTCGCGGCGCAACGGCTACGCCGCGATCCGGCCCGTCCCGCTGGCCGAGCTGCACGCCCGCGAGCCGCACCTGGGGGACGGCGCGCTGGGCGCGCTGGAGATCCCCGACGAGAGCATCATCTGCCCGTGGACCACGCCGCTGGCGTTCGCCACCGAGGCGGTGCGGGCCGGGGTACGGCTGCTGCTGGACACCAGGGTCACCGGCGTCCGTCGGGCCGGGGATGACGGCGACGGCCGCGCCGGGCATGAGGTCGTGACCGACCGGGCCGGGACGCTGCGCTGCCGCTGGCTGGTCAACGCGGCCGGGCTGTACAGCGACCAGGTCGACGCGATGGCCGGCGGCCAGGGCGGCTTCACGATCACGCCGCGCCGCGGCGAGCTGATCGTCTACGACAAGCTGGCCCGGCCGCTGGTCGGCTCCATCCTGCTGCCGGTGCCCACCGAGCAGACCAAGGGCGTGCTGGTCGCGCCGACCGTGTACGGCAACGTGCTGCTGGGGCCGACCGCGCAGGACGTGCCCGACCCCACTGACACCGCCACCACCGCCGCCGGCCTGGCCGCCCTGCTGGCCGCCGGCCAGCGGGTGCTGCCCCGGCTGGCCGGCGAGGAGATCACGGCCACCTACGCGGGCCTGCGGGCCGCGACCGAGCACCGCGACTATCAGATCCGGGTGGACGCGGCCCGCCGGTACGCGTGCGTGGCCGGCATCAGGTCCACCGGGCTGACCGCGTCGCTGGGCATCGCCGAGCACGTCACCGAGCTGCTGGCCGAGGCCGGGCTGCCGCTGAAGGAACGCGAGACGGCCGGCCCGCCGCGCATGCCGTACATCGGCCAGGCCGGCCCCCGGCCCTACCAGGACGCGGGCCGCATCTCCGCCGACCCCGCCTACGGCGAGATCCTGTGCCACTGCGAGCGGGTCACCAGGGGCGAGATCCGCGACGCGCTGGCCAGCACGCTGCCGCCGGCCGACGCGAACGGGCTGAGCCGCCGGACCCGGGCCATGAACGGCCGCTGCCAGGGCTTCTACTGCGCGGCCACGGTGACCAGCCTGCTCGACGCAGCCCCGCGTGACCGGCCAGCCCCGCGTGATCGGCCAGGCCCGCGCGATCGGCCAGGCCGGTGAGGTCCGCCGATGTGCTCATCGTCGGAGCCGGGCCGGCCGGGCTGGCCGCCGCCATCGAGCTGCGCCGGCTCGGCGTGCACCGGGTGCTGGTGGCCGACCGCGAGCGGCCGCCGGGGGCGTGCCCCGGCACTGCGCGCACACCGGCTACGGGCTGCGCGACCTGCACCGGGTGATGACCGGCCCGGCCTACGCCCGGCACTACGCCGGGCTGGCCGGGCAGGCCGGCGCCGAGGTGCTGACGGGGACCACGGTGACCGGGTGGGACGACCCCTGTTATGTATCGATGACCAGTCCGGCCGGGGTCGAGACCGTGTCCGCGGGAGCCATCCTGCTGGCCACCGGGTGCCGGGAGCGGCCGCGGCCGGCCCGGCTGGTGCCGGGCAGCCGGCCGCCGGGCGTCATGACCACGGGCGAGCTACAGCAGCGGGTGTACCTGCACGGCCAGCGCCGGCCGGGCCGGGCGCTGGTGGTCGGGGCCGAGCACGTGAGCTACTCGGCCATGGTCACGCTGGCCCACGCCGGCGCCGAGGTGGTGGCGCTGGTCACCGACGAGCCCCGGCCGCAGAGCTACGCCGCGTTCCGGCTGGGCGCGGCCGTGCGCTGGCGGGTGCCGGTCTGGACGCACACCGCGGTGACCGGGCTGTCCGGCCGCGACCGGCTCACCGGCGCCGAGCTGACCGACCTGCGGACCGGGGCGGCGCGTCCGGTGCCGTGCGACACGGTGGTGTTCACCGGGGACTGGATCCCCGATCACGAGCTGGCCCGGCTGGCGGGCCTGGACATGGACGCCGGGTCGCGCGGGCCGGTGGTGGACACGACGCTGGCGACCTCGGTGCCCGGGGTGTACGCGGCGGGCAACCTGGTGCACGCGGCCGAGACCGCTGACGTGGCCGCGCTGAGCGGCCGCCACGCCGCGCGGCAGATCGCGGCCATGCTGGGCCGCGGCGGCCGGCCCCGGCGGGCGGCCCGGCGGTGCCGGTGCTGGTCGAGGCGCCGCTGGCCTGGATCTCGCCCAGTGCCGTCAGGGATCCGGGCACGCTGCCGCCGCGCGGCCGGTTCGTGCTGCGCGCCACTGAGTTCCGGCCGCGGGCCCGGCTGACGGTGACCCAGGACGGCCGGCTTCTGGCCACCGCCCGCGTCGGCCTGCGCCCGGCCCGCAGCCTCACCCTGCCCGCCGCCTGGCTCTCCCAGGTCGACCCGGCCGGCGGCCCGGTCCGCGTCCGCGTACTCGCATCAGCCTGACCGCCAGGATGTTGCCCTGGATATACACGCGGCAGTATCCTCGTATATATGAAGACCATGATTGACCTCGACGACGAGGCGCTCGACCTGGCGGCCAGGGAACTGGGGACCACCACCAAGAAAGACACCGTCAACGCGGCGCTGGAATTCGTGGCAGGCCGACGGCGCCGGATCGAGCAGCTGCTCGATGATCCCTATGCCCTCGGCGTCGGCCCGGACATCACCGACCCGGAGATCATGCGCGCCGCGCGCCGGTGACCATTCCGGCCGGCCCAGGCCAGATTTACCTTATCGACACCTCGGCCCATGCCAGAGTGCAGCATGTCGTGGTCCGCAACGTCATCGCCGGGCTCATCGCTGATCAAGCCGCAGCTACCTGCGTCACAGTTGACCTGGAGGCAGGCTATTCCGGCCGCGATTTCCATGACGTGCGGACAATAGCTCAGCGCCGCAAGGACCTCTACGTCGTGCTGGCGATCAGCGAGGTAATCGCCGAACGAGCCCGGGACGTTCAGGTCCGGATGGCGGCCCGCGGGCACCACCGAGCCGCCGGAGTGATCGACCTCATGACCGCGGCCGTAGCCGAGCACTACAGCGCGGTGATCCTGCACTACGACGCGGACTTCGAGCACATTGCCGCGACGACCGGCCAGCCGCAGGCGTGGATCGCGCCCCGAGGCTCACTTTCCTGACGAGATCGCGGTACCCAGACCCGGCGGCCCGGTCGCGGGCACCGTGTTGTTCAGTGCGGCCGCGGAGCTGCTTCCGTCGACCCTGGTCTCCCGGTGGCGGCATGTCTCTTGCTGGCTCCGGCCGCGAACGCGGCGTTGTTCACGGCGATGCTGCGCGCGGCACCGGAGGACATGCGCGGCCGCGTCACCAGCACCGTGATCCAGGCCGCCACCGGCCTGTCCGCGCTCGTGCCGCTGCTTAGCGGTCTGCTCGTCGAGCATTTCTCCGGTCACTGGGCCCTGGTCGCGTTCGCGGCGACCATGGGCATCTCAGCGATCATGTCCATCGCGCTGCCCGGACTCAGGAACTACTGCATAACGCCGGGCCAGGCGCCGCTGCGCCGGTGATCGCGCAGCCTCCCCCGCCCCAATGGCCGTGTCAGCCCCTGCCGCCTCGGTCGTCTCACGATCGGTCTGCCCGGATCTCGGTTTACCGCTCGCCGTTATCCGCGCTTCCATTTTGGTGACCGGTTCACCGCAGGATGCCGCGGAAATTCGGTCACGAAAAATGGACGGGAGCTAGTAACGGGACATCCGCGGCTTGGCGGGCGCGCGGAGGGGCAGGGCGGGCCCGCGGCGAGGCGGAGCGGGCGCGCGGCGAGGCAGGGCGGGGCGGAGGGGGCACGCGGAGGGGCGGGGCGGGCGTGCGGAGGGGCGGGGCGGCTAGGTGGTCATCAGGGCGGCGAAGGCCTCGGGGGCGATGTTGCCGCCGGAGATGACCGCCACGGTGCGATGGCCCGCGGCCGGGACGACGCCCGAGCGCAGCGCGGCCAGCGCGACGGCGCCGCTGGGCTCGATGACGATCTTCATGCGGCTGAAGCAGAACCGCATGGCCTCCACGATGGCCTCCTCGGACACCGTGACCACGTCGCTGAGCAGCCGGGAGTTGACCGCGAACGTCAGCTCGCCCGGCTGCTGGGCCAGCAGCCCGTCGGCGATGGTGGCCGGCTGGGCCAGCGTCACGCGGTGGCCCGCGCGCAGCGACTGCCGGGTGTCGTCGGCCCCGGCGGGCTCGACGCCGATGACCGACGCGTCGGGCAGCAGCGCCTTGACCGCGGTGGACACGCCCGCGGCCAGGCCGCCGCCGCCGACCGGAACCAGCACCTGGTCCACGGGGCCGTCGCCGGAGCGGGCGGCCTGCTCGACCAGCTCGAGTCCGAGCGTGCCCTGGCCGGCCATGATGTCGTAGTCGTCGAACGGGCGGACGATGGTCAGCGACCGCTCGGCGGCGATGGCCGCCGCGACCTCCTCGCGGTCGACCTGGGCGGGGTCGTACTGGCACATCTCGGCGCCGTAGCCCTCGATGGCGGCCAGCTTGGCCCTGGACCCGGTGGCCGGGACGACGACCACGGCGTGGATGCCGAGGAGCCGGGCGGCCAGGGCGATGGCGCCGCCGTGGTTGCCGGAGGAGTACGCGACCACGCCCCGGGCGCGCTCCTGGTCGTCGAGCAGGCTGAGGCGGTTGTAGGCGCCGCGGAACTTGAAGGCGCCGGCCCGCTGGAAGTTCTCGGCCTTGAGCCGGACGGACCCGCCGCACTGCTCGTCGAGGGTGGCGGAGCTGAGCAGCGGCGTGCGGTGCGCCACCCCGGTCAGCCGCTTGGCGGCGGCCTGGATCCGGTCGATGGTCAGGGCCTGGCTGGGGGCGATCTCCTCTGCGGTCACCGCCCCATTCTGCCAACACCGCGGCAAAGCAGGTCAGCCAGCCAGGGCCACACCCCGCCAGCACGCGGCCCGCACCCCGTCCGCACCCCGTCCGCACCCCGCCCGCACCCGGCGCCGCGCTCCCGTCCGCACCCCGCCGACACCCGCCCGCTCCCGCCCGCTCCCGCCCGCACCCCGCCGACACCCCGGCCGCACCCGGGGCCGCGCTCCCGCCCGCGCCCCGGCCCACGCCGCTCGCCCAGGATTTGAACGTGTTCAGAATCACAGGCCGGGCCGCTCGACGCCGCGTCGCCGGCGGAGCAAACTTGAACATGTTCAACACATCGTTCCGGAGGAGGCGGCCATCATGGGCGCCATTGTCACCACCCTGCTGTACGTCATTCTCAGCATCGTCATCGCCGCCATTGTGGGCCTGGCCCTGGCCCGCAGCGGCCGGGCCTTCCTGGGCCGAAGGTTCGGCGCCGACGACGGCGTGGCCGCCGCGGTCAACCGCCTGGTGCTGGTCGCGTACTTCCTGCTGGCCGGCGGCTTCATCGCGCTGACCATGCCGGCCTGGGACCACGTGGCCGGCCCGGGCCAGGCGCTGCGGCTGCTGTCCGGCCGCCTCGGCGTGCTGCTGCTGGCGCTCGGGGCGCTGCACCTGGCCGCCACCGTGGTGTTCGCCCGGCTGCGCCGCGCGCAGCCGGGCGCGACCCCGGCCCAGCCGGACCCCCAGCCCCAGGCCGGGCCCCAGCGCCAGCCCGAGACCGACACCGAGCCCGGCTACGCGGCCCGCGCGGACCTCACCCCGCCGGCGCCCTGGCGGCCCCGGCGGGTCGCTCACTGAGCCCGGCCCGGCCGGGCGCACATCCCGGCCATCCGGCCGGGCGCGCGATCCCGGATGGCCGGGCGCACATCCCAGCCATCCGGCCCAGTTGCCGACAAGTTTTGCCTGTTCAGACCATAGGGCCAGGACCCCGCCAATACTCGGCATCCGCTGGACAGCGGCGGGCGGCGGACCCACGCTTGAACCGGCTCCAGTACTCACCGAGGAGGTGGCGACCGTGGGCGCCGTCATCACCGACCTGCTGTACACCGCGATCAGCCTGGCCTTAGTCCACATGGTCGGGCAGACCCTGTCTCGCAACAGCCGCGCCTTCCTGCCCCAGAAGCCGGGCCAGGACGGCATGGCCGAGGCGGCCACCCGCGTGCTGGTCGTCGCCTACTACCTGCTGGCCCTGGGCTTCATCGCGCTGACCATGCCGACCTGGTCGCACGTGTCGAGCCCGGGCCAGGCCATGGAACTGCTCTCGGTCCAGGTCGGCATCCTGCTGCTGGTGCTGGGCGGCCTGCACCTGGCCGGCACGGCGGTGCTGGCCCGGCTGCGCCGCCACCGCCCCCGGCTGACCCAGGCCGCCCCGGCCGGCCCGGGCATGCCCGTCGCTGCCGCGGCGGACGGCTTCGGCGCCGCCGCCACCGAGGCGGACCACACCGGCGAGGGCGGTGACCAGCCCGGCGCTTCCGGGCCGGACGACCCGGCCGCGGACGGGACGGAGGCCCCCGGCGCCCGGTCAAGATCAACGCCGTTCTGGCGGCCGCAGCCGCGCAATACCGTACATTGACCGATGTGGCAGCGGCTGAGCTGACGCCCCGCGCGCAGCAGACCCGGGCCGCGATCGTCGAGGCGGCCCTCGCGCTGTTCCGCGAGCGCGGCTACGAGGCGACCACGATGCGCGAGATCGCCAGCCGGGCCGGGGTCTCCACCGGCAACGCGTACTACTACTTCAGCTCCAAGGAGGAACTGCTCCAGGAGTTCTACGCGACCAGCCACGCCGAGCACCTGGCCGCCAGCCGGGCCCGGCTCGACGGTCAGGACGACCTGGGCGGCCGGCTCCGTGACACGCTGCGCGCGATGATCGACGTGCTGGCCCCGTACCACGCGTTCGCGGCCACGTTCTACAAGCACGCGGCCGAGCCGAGCAGCCCGCTGAGCCCGTTCAGCAAGGAGGCCAGCCCGGCCAGGGCAGCCTCGATCGGGCTGTACCGGGACCTGGTGAACGGCTCGTCCGCGCGGATGCCCGGGGACGTGCGCGAACGGCTGCCCGAGCTGCTCTGGCTCATGCAGATGGGCGTGATCTTGTACTGGGTGCACGACACGTCGCCGGGCTGCGCGCGGACCTACCACCTGATCGACGTCACCGCGCCGGTGGCCGCGCGACTGGTCGCGGCCACCCGCATCCCGATGCTGCGCTCGACCATCGGTGACCTGGCCGCGCTGTTCGACGACCTGCGCGCCTGACCCCAGGCCTGGCGGTCCGCGCCTGGCGGTCCGCGCCCGGCGGGCCGGGCCGGACGGGCCGGGCCGGCGCGGGCGGGGCCTGCGGTCAGGTGCCGAGCAGCTTGGCCTTGGCCGAGGCGAACTCGGCGTCGGTCAGCGAGCCCTGGTCGTGCAGCGCCGACAGCCGGTTGAGCTGATCGGGGATCGAGGCCGCCGCCGCGGACGGCGCCGCCTGGGCCGGCTCAGCCTGGCCGCCCTGGCCGCCAGTCCCGCCGCTGCGCCCACTGGCTGGCCGCCGCTGGACTGGCTGCCGCCGCCCTGGTTACCCGACTCGTCCTGCGGCTGGTCGGCTTGCCGCTGGCCCGCCCTCTTGCCGACGAGGTAGGCGCTGCCGCCGACCGCGGCTGCCCGCAGCAGCGGGCGTCTGCGCATCATCATGTGGACCCCTTCCTCACGGCCGCCGCGGAGCCGGGGCGGGCGCGGGCCGCCGAGCCCGCCCCGCCGCCGGCCGGCGGCCGCTCTTGCGACTACCGCGGTTCCGGGAGTGACAGGCCGAGCGAGACCATGATCTCCGGGGCCGCCGCAATGACCTTGGGCATCCCGACCTGCGGCGCGATGGCGCGCAGCACGCCCAGGATCTCCCGCGGCGTGGCCCCGGCGTCCAGGGCGTTGGCCACCTGCCAGACGTAGGAAGCCGGCGGCGCGTCCATGGCCACCAGCGCCGCGACCTTGGTCAGCGCGAAGGCGCGCGGGTCCAGCCCGCTGGCCTCCTGCCATTCCTCGCGCAGGTGCAGGCCGGCCTCCAGGACGTCGACGTCCCCCTCGGACAGTCCGGACAGCGCGTCCCTGGTGGCCTCGTCGACATCGGCCTTAACAGGCATGGTCATCCTCGGGTTCCTTCCGTCGGTGGCGGCGGACCGCCGGTCGTCTCTTCCCAGTCCACCGTCGCCCCGCGGGGGACGGCCTGCGTCACCCCCAGCGGGTGGTTGTGCCCGGCCACGCGGGTGCCTCCGACCGGCCCTGGCCCTGCCGCCGCGACCGCCGGCCTCCTAAGATCGTGAACGCTGTTCCCCAGCGGCGAGCCACCGCGCGCGGCCATGAGTCGCGCACCTGGCCGGCCAGCGCTGTTAATCAAAGGAGCCCGGATGACCGAGAGCGCGACCGACCTGGCCACCGTCGACCGCGGTCGTCTTGTCGAGCTGATCAAGCGCGAGCGGTCGCTGTACCGGGCCAACTTCCCGCGGTCCTGGCAGGCCTACGAGGCGGGCGCGAACCACCTGCTCGGCGGCGTGCCGATGACCTGGATGCGGATGTGGTCGGGCGGCTACCCGATCTTCCAGGCCGCGGCGTCCGGGGCCCGGCTCATCGACCTGGACGGCAACGAGTTCATCGACTTCTGCCTCGGCGACACCGGGGCCATGGCCGGGCACTCCCCGGTGGCGGTGCAGGCCGCGCTGACCCGGCGCTTCGGCGAGGCCGGCGGCGCGACCACGATGCTGCCCACCGAGGACGCGGCCTGGGTGGCGGCCGAGCTGACCCGCCGGTTCGGGGTGACCCGCTGGAGCTTCACGCTGACCGCCACCGACGCGAACCGCTGGGCCCTCCGGCTGGCCCGGCAGATCACCGGCCGGCCCAAGATCCTGGTGTTCAGCTACTGCTACCACGGCAGCGTGGACGAGTCGTTCATCGTGGCCACGCCGGAGGGTCCCCGGCCAAGGCCGGGCGACGTGGGGCCGCCGGTTGACCCGCGCGAGACGACCCGAGTGGTGGAGTTCAACGACCCCGAAGCTCTCCAACAAGAGCTGGCCCACGGTGATGTCGCGGCCGTGCTGATGGAGCCCGCGCTGACCAACATCGGCATCGTGCTGCCGGCCGAGGGCTACCTGGAGGCGGTCCGGGCGCTGACCGCGGAGTACGGCACGCTGCTGATCAACGACGAGACGCACACGTTCAGCGCCGGGCCCGGCGGCTGCACGGCCGCGCTGGGCCTGCAGCCGGACATCCTCACCATCGGCAAGTCGATCGCCGGCGGCATCCCGGCCGGCGCGCTCGGCCTGACCGAGGAGCTGAGCGAGCGCATCCTGGGCGACCACGACGCCGACATCGAGGACACCGGCGGCGTCGGCGGCACGCTGGCCGGCAACGCCCTGTCGATGGCCGCCATGCGGGCCACGCTGGGTGAGGTGCTGACCGACGAGGCGTTCGCGGGCATGATCGAGGTGGCGTCCCGGTACACCGCGGGCGTGCAGAGCGTGCTGGACAGCCGCCGCCTGCCGTGGCACATCGCGCAGCTCGGGGCCAGGGCCGAGTACCGGTTCTGCCGCCCGGCCGCCGCTGACCGGCGGCGAGTCGGCGGCCGCGGCCGACTCGCACCTGGACGAGTACATGCACCTGTACACGATCAACCGCGGGATCTTGATGACGCCGTTCCACAACATGGCGCTGATGTGCCCGGCCACCACCGAGGCCGACGCCGACGCGCACACGGCGGTGTTCGCGGCGGCCGCCGACGAGCTGCTCATCTGACCGGTCGCAGGGCGGCGCTAGGTCGCGGCGATGGCCTCGGCCAGGAGGTCGACGCCGCGGCGCAGCGCCGGGGGCTCCTCGGCGGCGAAGCTGAGCCGCAGGTAGGACCCCGGCGGCTCGCCGGGGAAGCAGGCCCGGCCCGCCGTGACCAGCACCCCGCGCGCGGCCGCGGCCTGGGTCACCTCCTCGTCGGAGCAGCGGTCGGGCAGCCGCAGCCACAGGTGCAGCCCGCCGGCCGGGATCAGGTCCAGCCGGCCCTCCGGCAGCCGCTCGCGGATGGCCAGCACCAGGGCGTCCCGGCGCTCGCGCAGCACCCGGCGGACCGCGGAGATGTGCCGGGGCCAGCCGGGCGCGGTCAGCACGTCCAGCGCGACCTGCTGCAGGATCGGCGCCACGAACAGGTCGTCGCTGACCCGGCCGCGGCGCAGCCGGGCCAGCACCGGGCCGCGCGCGGCCAGCCCGGCCACCCGCAGCCCGGCGGCGACCGGCTTGGACACCGAGCGCAGGTAGATCACGTGGCCGTCGTCGTCCTGGGTGATCAGCGGGGGCGGCGTGGCGACTCCGAGGTCGAAGTCGCGCATCCAGTCGTCCTCGAGCACGAACGCGCCGGCCCTGGCCACCTCGGCCAGCACCGGGCCGCGGCGGTGCGGGGCCAGCACGGAGCCGGACGGGTTGGCGTACCGCGGCTGGAGGTAGACCAGCCGGGCCCCGGTGCGGGCCAGCGCGTCGGCCAGCGCGTCCGGCAGCACGCCGTCGGCGTCGCCGGGCACCGGCACCACGACCAGCCCGGCCGCCCTGGCCGCGGCCAGCGCGCCCAGGTAGGTGGGCGACTCCACCACGACCGGGTCGCCGGGGCCGCACAGGTGCCGGAACACCGCCGACAGCGCGGCCTGGCCGCCGGGCGCGATGAGCACGTGCTCGGCGCTCAGCCCGCCGGCCTCGGCGGCGAAGTGGCTGCGCAGCTCGGGCAGGCCCTGCGGCGGCAGCCGGCTCCAGCCCTGCGGCCGGCGGCCGGCCCGGGACGCGGCGGCGGCGAGCAGGCCCAGTGGCTGGAGCCGCTCGTCGATGAACCCGCTCGCCAGCCCGATGGCCCCGGACGGCGGCGGCTCGACCAGTCGCTCCAGGTCAGCGCCGAGGCCTGGCCGGCTGCCCAGGGCCAGGGTCTGCCAGGACATGTCGGCAGCGCGCGGGCTGGCCCGCCGCTCGGCGATGAACGTGCCGCTGCCGGGCCGGGTCACCACCAGGCCGCGCCGGGTCAGGTCGGCCAGCAGCCGCTGCACGGTGGCCGGGCTGAGACGATAGCGCTGCTGCAGCTCGCGGTAGGACGGGAGCTGGCTGCCCGCCGCCATGTCGGCCACCATCTGCTCCACCGCGGCCCGGGCGGACCGGCGACTGCTATCGTTATTCATGAGAGACAATAGAAGCACTTCTGTCGCGCTGGCGAAAGCGTCACCACGGTGTTCGAGGCAGCCGCTGGCCCGGCCACGGTGTTTGAGGCGGCCACTGGCCGGGCCGCCGGAGGCGGCCCGGCCAGTGCTGCTCGGCGCGCTGGGCGTCCTGTGCTTCAGCATGACCTTCCCCGCCACCACCGCGGCCGAGCGGTCGTTCGGGCCGGTCGTCGTCGGCGTCGGCCGGGCGGTGCCCGCCGCGGTGCTGGCCATCATCGTGCTGCGGGCCCGGCGCGAGCCGCTGCTGCCGCCGCGGGCCGTGCTGCCGCGCATGCTGATCGTGGCGGCCACGGTGGGCATCGGCTTCGGCCTGCTCTCGGCGCTGGCGCTGCGGCACGTCAGCAGCGTGCACGGCGCGGTGCTGACCGGCCTCATCCCGGCCGCGACCGCGGGCATCGCCGTGCTGCGGGCCGGCGAGCGGCCGCGCCCCGCCTACTGGGCCGCGCTGGGGCTCGGCCTGGCCGTGGTGGTCGGGTTCGCGGTCGTCCAGGGCGGCGGCCGGCTGCAGGCCGCCGACGTGATCCTGCTGGTGGCCATCGCCGACGCGGGCCTGGGCTACACCGAGGGCGGCGTGCTGGCCCGCGAGTACGGCGGCTGGCGGGTCATCTGCTGGGCCCTGATCCTGGCCCTGCCGGTCAGCGTCCCGGTGACCGCCGTCGCCGCGGTGGCCGAGCCCACGGGTCACGTGACCGCGCTGGCCGTGGCCGGGCTGGCCTACGTCAGCCTGTTCTCGATGTTCCTGGGGTTCTTCGCCTGGTACCAGGGCCTGGCCCGGGGCGGGGTGGCCAGGGTCGGCCGCCTCCAGCTGGCCCAGCCCGCGCTGACCCTGTGCTGGTCGGCGCTGCTGCTCGGCGAGCGGGTCAGCTGGCTGACCGGGCTGGCCGCGGCGGCCGTCATCGCCGCCACCGCCGTCGGCCGCAACGCCCGCGTCGACGCCGCGCCCGCGCCGGTCCCGGTATCCGCGCGACCGGGCTGACGTTAGGGGTTCGCATGGGTTGGGCCGCCCGGCCGCCCCACGGACCAGCGAGTATGCGCGCGGTGGCATGGTGAAAGGGTGAGCGGGGTGAGTAGTGAGGTAATAGCCGGCGCCTGGCGGGCCCTGCCGGCGCACGGCTGGCACGCCCTGGCCCTGGGCGGTGGCGGCGGCCTGGGCCGCGGCCTGGTGCACTTCTTTATCTTCCGGCTGATCTTCCGGGCGGCGCTGTCGATCTGGCGGGTACCGGTGGCCGGGCCCGTGATCGACATCGCGGCGGGCCTGGTCATCGTGACGCTGCTGGTCCTGCGGGCCCAGCTCGGCCCGGGCTGGTGGCAGCGCCGCCGCGGCTCCGGCGGCGGCTCCCGCGGCCGCTGAGCCGGCCGGGTTATCGTGTGCCCATGCCGGATCGCAAGGAGATCATCGAGGTCAGCGGCCGCACCGTGGCCGTCTCCCACCCGGACAAGGTCTACTTCCCGCGGACCGGGCACACCAAGCTCGACCTGGTCCGGTACTACCTGAGCGTGGCCGACGGCGCGCTGCGCGGCGTGACCGGCCGGCCGATGGTGCTCAAGCGGTTCGTCAACGGCGCGGAGGGCGAGCCGTTCTTCCAGAAGCGGGCCCCGACCTCGCGGCCGGACTGGATCGAGACCGTGGTGCTCAAGTTCCCGTCCGGGCGCAGCGCCGAGGAGATCGTCCTCGACGACGCCGCGGGCCTGGCCTGGGTGGCCAACCTGGGCTGCATCGACCTCAACCCGCACCCGGTCCGGGCCGCCGACCTGGATCACCCCGACGAGCTGCGGGTGGACCTGGACCCGGTGCCCGGCGTGGACTGGGCGCAGATCGTCCGGGTGGCGCTGGTGGCCAGGGAGGCGCTCGCGGACCTCGGCCTGACCGGCTGGCCCAAGACCTCCGGCTCGCGCGGCATGCACGTCTACTGCCGGGTGCACCCCAGCTGGACGTTCAGCCAGGTGCGCCGGGCCGCGGTGGCGCTGGCCAGGGAGATCGAGCGCCGCGCACCGCAGGACGCCACCGCGCGCTGGTGGAAGGAGGAGCGGCACGGCGTCTTCGTGGACTACAACCAGAACGCCAAGGATCGCACCGTGGCCTCGGCCTACTCGGTCCGCCCGACCCCCGACGCCCGGGTGTCGGCCCCGCTGACCTGGGACGAAGTGCCGGACTGCGATCCGGCCGAGTTCACGATCGACACCATGCCGGAGCGGTTCGCCCGGCTGGGTGACGTGGCGGCGGGCATCGACGAGTCGGCCGGGTCGCTGGACGGGCTGCTGGAGCTGGCCGAGCGTGACGAGGCCGCCGGGCTGCCCGACGCGCCCTGGCCGCCGCACTACGAGAAGCAGGAGGGCGAGGAAGCCCGGGTCCAGCCCTCGAAGCGCCGTGCCCCGGCCCGCGCGCCGGGCCGAGCCCCGGCCCGTGCGCCGGCCGACGGGGCCAGCGTCGTCCCGCCCGCGCCGGGCAAGACCAGCGGCGCGAGCGGGCGGCGGCGCACGTCGATGCCGCTGATCGAGGTCGCGCGGGCGGCCACCAAGGACGAGGCGCTGGCCGGGCTGGACCGCTGGAAGCAGCGTCACCCGGCGGCGACCGCGGCCCTGGAGCCGGCCGACATCCTGGTCGACTCGATGCGCGGCCGCTCGTCCACCTGGACCCGGATCCGGCTGAACCTGCGCCACGTCCCCGAGGCCGAGCGCCCGCCCCAGGAGGAACTCGAGGTCGATTACGACCCCTGGGCCGGGGTCACTCCCCCGCCCCGGGGTCCGGCCGGCCCGGCCTGAATCCGGTTGTGGCCGAACGGGTCACGATATATCGTCTTGTCATCTGGCCACGGCGGGGGCTGAGCCAAGATTGCGAGAAAGCCGATGACGCAGCCAGGCGGCGCGGACGGCCCTGGCGAGGAAAGCCGGGCTCACGGCACCGAGCGCAGCGACACGCAACACAGTGACACCGAACACAGTGACACCGAACTCAGCGACACCGAACGCAGCGACTACGGGATCCGGGCGGAGACCTACCTGCGGCTGCTCGCCGAGACCGAGTTGCGCCGCGCGCTGGCCTGCCCGCGCGGCCCGGCGGAGCACATTTCCCCGGCCGCGGTGCGGTGGGCCGCGAACGCCGTGGGCGCCGTGTCCGGCACCGCCGACCTGGCCGCCCGCTCGCTCGGCCCGGCCGCCGCCCGGGCCGGCCAGGGCGCGCTGCGGTTCCTCGCGCCGCCCGCCCGGCAGGCCGAGCAAGCCCTGCCTGCGCCGGTCAGGCGGGCCGGAGCGGCCCTGGTCCCCCAGGCCAGGCAGGCCGCCGGGGTGCTGGCGCCGCGGGCCAGGCGGGCCGGGCGCGCGGCGGCCCGGGCGGGCTGGCAGGCCCGCGTCGCCGCCGACCAGCTGGGCGACCGCGTGGTGAGCCGGCTGACCGGCGCCGGGCCCGATGCGGCCGGCCCGACGCCTCAGGACAGCCTGGAGCGCGTGCACAGCATCTCGGACGTGCTGGTTGCCGCCCGAGTGCTCAGCGAGGCGACGGCGACGTCGGTCACGCAGAACTTCGGCCGGGCGCTGGCGGCGCGCGGGCGCCTCGACGAGTACTACTCGCCGCGCTGGGACATGATCCGCGAGGAGGCCACGGTGGCGCCGGCCGGGCCGATCGTGGCGGCTGGCATCGGCGCGCGGGTCGACCTGGCCGCGGAGGACGGCGCCCGGGCCCGCATGCACGTGCTGGCGCTGGTGCTGGCGCCCGACGACGCGCTCGTGACGACGGTGAGCTGGCTGGCCGAAGCGTCGCCGGCGCCCGGGCACGATGACCAGGACTGGGAGACCCTCAGCAGCCTGGTGCACCGCACGAACGGCCAGGCCACCGACAACCGGGGCGGCACGTACCGGCTGCGGATGGAAAGCGGCGGCGGCGGCTCGGACGGCCCCTGGGAGGCCCAGCTCGCGTTCTCCCCGCTGCCGCCGGCCGGGCTGGACTGGCTCGACATCGCGCTGACGCCCGATCAGGACCCCATCCGCGTCGACCTGACCGCGGCCGCCGGCAGCGAGGAACAGCCAGGGACCCCGCGGCGGCGCGCCAGCCCGGCCGAGCGGGCCGAGCGGATCGTTGACTCGGTCAGCGAGCGGCTGCTGGACAGGTTTGACCCGGAGTTCGGGGCCGGCGAACGGCTGGCCGGCATCGCCGGCCTGGTCCGGGCGCTGCGCGCGGCGGGCGTGCTGCCGCCGGACAGCCCGGCCCTGGCCCGGCTGGTGGCGCTGATCCGGCGGCTGGGCCAGACGGTGCCAGGCGGGCTGGCCGTCGCCGCCCCGGCCGGGCCCGCTGACCTGCCCGAAGCCTGGCTGGCCAGCCTGGAGCAAGGCCCCGGTGCCGGGCCGGCGGGGCCAGCCGCGGCGGCGACGGCGGTCGCGGTGCTGCCCGAGCTGGACGGCGCCCGGTGCGTGATCGCCGGGCTGCTCACGGACACGGGCTCCGACAGCACCACGATGCAGGTGCTGGGCTGGGGCTGGCCCTGGATCGGCGGCATGTTCGAGGATCTGTGGCAGCCGTTCTCCTGGTGGGCCCGCGACGACGCGGGCCGCTGGTACCGCGGGTCGGAGGGCGGCTACGGCCGCAGCAGCGACATGGCCGAGTTCCAGATCGAGCTGCGGCCGCCGGTGCACCCGGAGGCGACCAGCCTGGAGGTCACCCTGATCGGAATGTCCGGTCAGGTGACCGCCACCATCCCGCTGACCTGGGCGAGGATGCCGTGACCGCGCCGTGGTGGGCCGCGTTCGGGCCGGCCGAGACCCGGGTGACCTGCGAGGGTCACCGGCACCTGATCCGCTGGGCGGACGGGCGGCTGACCGCGGCCAGTCATCCGGACGCCGAGGGCGAGCTGGTGATGGCGGCGCTCGGCGGCGAGACGGCGCGCTGCCTGGAGATCGTCCAGGCCTGGGGTGCGCACGACGACGACCTGGAGGTGCTGGCCATCGGCCCGCGCTCGGCCGCCGACGTGGTGCGCGCGGTCATGCCCGGCGACGACGCGGAGGCCGTCCCTGCCGCCCTGGATGCTCCGCGCGAGCGCCGCGCGCTACGGCCTGTGGAGCGGCCCCAGCCGCCCGGCCCTGTTCACCTCGACCGTGCGGGCTCGCCGGCGGCGCATGCGGACCGGGGGCATCGGGATCACGCCTGGCGTGGTCGGATCCCGGCCGATGATCTCGGCGCCGCTGAGGGCGGTCCAGCGCAGGACGGCGACCTACAGCAGCACCTCGAGCCTCGGCTTCGGGCGGGGGTCCCGGTGGCAGACCCCGGCGCAGGAGCGGGCCGAGGCCCGGCTCAGCGAGCTGCGGATGCTGTTCGCGCTCGGCCCCGAGCTGCAGTGGCGGCTGTCCGGGGCCGTGGCGGCGGCCTGGTCGGACGGCCAGTCCGGCCGGCCCGGGCGCGACCGGGCCGCGGCGCGGCCGGCGCTGACCGCGGCGCTGGCCGGACGGCTGGCGCCGGCCGCGCAGGCCTGGCTGGGCGCGGACCCCGACCGGGTCGAGGTGACCGTGCACGACGGCGCGGGCTGGGGCGAGCTGGCCGCGGCGCCGGCGGGGACCGGCGAGGCACCCGGGCTGACGGCCGCGCTGACCGCCGGCTGGCTGGCCCGCGTCTGGGCGCCCGGGCTGGCCCTGGTCGCCGGGCGGCTGGTGGTCGCGGTGCCGGAGGCCCAGTGGCCTCGGGCCCGGGTGCTGGCCCTGAGCGCACCGGGAACCGAGCCGGCCCCCATGGACGTCCAGTGGGATGCGGGCCAGTGGCGGCCCGTGCCCGGCTGACATCAGAAAGCCGACCATGAACAAAGGACCGATTAACAAGGGACCGAGGAGCTCATCATCGTGGCCAGTGATCCGCGCCGGGGGCGAGCCGACAGCCAGCACTACGCGGCGGCCGCGCTGGGCATCGCCGTCGCCGCGCGGGTGCCGGTGCTGCTGTGGGGCGCGCCCGGCACCGGCAAGACCTCGTCCATCCGGGCCATGGCGCAGGCCATGGGCTGGCCGTGCGAGACCGTGATCGCCTCCATCCGCGAGCCGTCGGACTTCGCCGGCCTGCCCATCGTGGTCGGGGACGGCGTGCGGTTCGCGCCGCCGGCCTGGGCCACCCGGCTGGCGCAGGCCGGCCACGGGCTGCTGTTCCTGGACGAGCTGTCCACGGCGCCGCCCGCGGTGCAGGCCGCGCTGCTGCGCGTGGTGCTGGAGCGAGTGGTCGGCGACCTGATCCTGCCCCCCGACGTGGCCGTCGTCGCCGCGGCCAACCCGCCCGAGCAGGCCGCCGACGGCTGGGACCTGTCGGCCCCGCTGGCCAACCGGCTGTGCCACCTGAACTGGGACATCGACCCGCTGGCGGTGGCCGACGGGCTGGCGGGCGGGTTCACCGCCCCGGTCGTGCCCGAGCTGCCCGAGGGCTGGGAGGCCGAGCAGCACCTGGCCCTGGCGCTGGTCGCCGCGTTCCTGCACGCCCGGCCCGCGCTGGCCCTCGCGCCGCCGACCGAGGCCACCTCGGCGGGCAAGGGCTGGCCCAGCCCCCGCACCTGGGAGATGGCGGCCCGGCTGTGGGCGGCCAGCGGCGCCGCGGATGCCGCCGAGGAGGCCCGCGCCGCCCTGGTCGCCGGGTCGGTGGGCGACGGTGCGGCCGCCGAGTTCCTGGCCTGGCTCCAGGAGATGGACCTGCCCGATCCGGAGGTCGTGCTGGCCGACCCGGCCTCGTTCAAGCTGCCCCGGCGGGCCGACCGGGCCTACGCCGCGGTGGCCGCCATCGCCGCCGTGGTGGCGGCCGACCCGACGCCGGCCCGCTGGGCCGCGGGCTGGCAGGTGCTCGGCATCGCGGCCCGGTCCGGGCCCGACGTGGCGGCGGTGGCCGCGCGGGTGCTGGTGCGCTGCCGGCCGGCTGACGCGCCGCTGCCCGCCGAGGTCCGGCTGTTCGCGCCGGTGCTGCGCGACGCCGGGCTGCTGCACGGATGAGCGAGCCTGAAGGGGCGCAGGGGAGGCGCCGGGCTGGGGTGCGCCCGGCCTGGCCGCGGCCCGGCTGTGGGCGGCGGCCCGCTTCCCCTACCTGGCCAGCGCGGTGTTCGGCACCCGGGTGGTGGCGGTGCCGGGCATCGGCACCGTGGCCGTGGACCAGGAGTGGCGGCTGTGGGCCGACCCGGAGCTGGCCGCCGGGTGGAGCGCCGCCGACCTGGGCAGCGTGCTGGTCCACCACGTGTGCCACCTGCTGCGGGTGCACGGCGAGCGGGCGGGCCCGGCCGGGGTGCGCGAGGACGAGGCCGGCCGCTGGGTGCGCTGCGCGGACGCCGAGATCAACGACGACCTGGTCCCGGCCGGGCTGGAGCTGCCTGGCGACCCGGTCCTGCCCCGTGACCTGGGGTGCGCCCCCGGACAGCTGGCCGAGCAGTATTTCGGCGAGTCCGGGCCGGGGCCTTTGTTCGAGAAAAATGCAGGTAACGGGCCAGCCGGGAAGCTCGACTGCGGCAGCGGCGCCGACGGGCTTCCCCGGCCGTGGGAGGGCGGCGGGCCGCCGGGGGTGTCCGGGTGGCAGGCCCGGCTGCTCCGGCGGCTGGTCGCGCAGGCCTGCCTGAGCCACGCCCGGCAGATCGGCGACGTGCCGGCCGGCCTGCTGCGCTGGGCCGACGAGGTGCTGGCGCCGCGGGTGGACTGGCGGAAGGCGCTGGCCGCCGAGCTGCGCAAGGCGGTCGCCGACACGGCGGGCGCGGTGGACTACTCCTACCGCCGGCCGTCGCGGCGAGCGTCCGCGGCGGGCGCGGTGGTGCTGCCCGCGCTGCGGCGGCCGGTGCCGGAGGTGGCGGTGGTCTGCGACACCTCGGGCAGCATGACCGACGACATGCTGGCCGCCTCGCTGGCCGAGGTCGAGGGACTGCTGGGCGCGCTCGGGCTGGCCCGGCAGCTGCGCGTGCTGGCCTGCGACGCGGCCGCCGCCCCGGCCCGCCGGGTCACCTCGGCCCGGCAGGTCGAGCTGACCGGGGGCGGCGGGACGGACATGGGCGCCGGCATCGAGGCCGCCGCCGGGCTGCGGCCCCGGCCCGCCATCACCGTGGTGCTGACCGACGGGCTGACGCCCTGGCCGGACGGGCCGCCGCGCGGCATGCGGGTGGTCATCGGCCTGCTCGGCGACGACGCGCCCGACCCGCCGCCCTGGGCCAGGGCCGTGCGCGTGCCCAGCGACGTCCGCTGACGGCTCAGGTCAGCCGGCGATGTCCCGCTGGGCGATCACCTTGGCCGGCCGGATGCGGACCAGCAGCTCGCCGGGCACCCCGTTGCGGGCGCCGTACTCGGCCGCGCGGCCGGCGCCCATGTAGCGGCCGCCGATGATCTCGGCCCAGTGCCGCAGCTCGTCCAGGTCCTCGGTCAGGCTGGCCTGGCCCACGATGACGACGAAGCTGTACGGCGGCTCCTGGTCATCCACGCACAGGCAGACGCGCGGGTCGCGGCGGAGGTTACGGCCCTTCACGCTGGTCGACTCGGTGGTCATCACGATGTCCTCGCCGTCGAGCACGAACCAGATCGGCGTCACGTGCGGCTGCCCGTCGGCCCGGTTCACCGCCAGCTTGCCCGTCCTGGTCCCGGTCATCACGAACTCGCGCCACTGCTCGGTTGTCATCGTCGTCACGGAGTCCACCGTAGAGGTCAGGACCGGCGGAACCGGACCAGGAACTCCAGCGTGCCGCTCTTGCCGGTGCTCACGAAGCTGCCGAAGCTCGGGTTGCCGATGTCGTAGTCGGCGAACACGATCGGGATGGTGCCGGACACCTCCAGCCCGGCGCCGGCGCGTTCGGCGCTGAGCGCGAAGCTGACCGGCCGGGTGTGGCCGTGCAGCGTGAGGTCGCCCGTCGCGCGGTAGACCTTCACCACCCCGGCGGCCGGGACCGGCGCCAGCGCGATGGGGCTGGTCAGCCTGAGCGTGCCGGTCGGGTAGGTCGAGGTCTCCATGATCCGGCCGTTGAACTGGACGTCGCGCTGGCTCTCGTCGCTCTTGATCGTGGCCATCTGGACCGTGAACTGCGCGGCGGTGACTCTGGTCCCCGAGATCGTGAGCGTGCCGGTGATGGCGTGGGTGCGGCCCACGGCGATGTTGTTCTGGCCGACCAGCACCTCCTTGACCCGGTAGCCGACCACCGAGCCGCGGGCCACCTTCCAGGTGCCCGGCAGCGCGGTGTGCCCGGCCGCCGAGGGCGGGGCGCTGGCGGCCGGGCCGGACGCGCTGGTCCCGCCTGAGCCGCCCGGCTTCAGGCTCAGCGGGGCCGGGGCCGGGCCGGAGATGAAGTGGATGTAGACGAACGCGCCGCCGACCGCCAGCACGGCGACGGCGGCGACGCCGCTGACCAGCCACAGCAGCAGGCGGCGTGACCGGAGTCTGACCATGACGGGCCCCTTAGCGTGGGCTGCGAGTGCATGCCGAGGGTGCCAGTGCCAGCGGCATCCGCGCTGAACGTTACCTCTGCGCTCGCTATGTGGCCGCCGCCGGCTCGATGAGGCTGGCCAGTACTTCCAGGTGGTCGAGATCGTGCAGGTCGAGCACCTGGAGGTAGGCCCGCTCCGCGCCCGCCCTGGCGAACTCCGCCAGCCGGTCGCCGATCTCGGCCGGCGAGCCCGCCAGCGCGTACTTGCGCAGGTCGTCCAGGTCCCGGCCGGTCGCCTCGGCCCGCCGCCGCAGCTCCGCGTCCGTGCGGCCGCAGCACACCGTCTGGGCCACCGAGTAGGTCATCGACGACTCCGCCCGCCCGGCCGCCGCGCAGGCCGCCCGGACCCGGCCGAAGCCGGCCGAGGTGTCGTCCACGCTGGCGAACGGCACGTTGAACTCGTCGGCGTACCGGGCGGCCAGCTCCGGGGTGCGCCGCTTCCCGCCGCCGCCGATCAGCACCGGCGGCCGGGGCCGCTGGGCCGGCTTGGGCAGCCCCGGCGAGTCGGTCACGCTGTAGTAGCGCCCGGCGTAGCTGAACTTCTCGCCTTCGGGCACGGTCCACAGCCCGGTGATGACGGCCAGCTGCTCCTCGTACCGGTCGAACCGCTCGCCCAGGCTCGGGAACGGTATCGCGTAGGCCGTGTGCTCCGCCTCGAACCACCCCGCGCCCAGCCCGAACTCGACCCGGCCGCCGCTCATCTGGTCGACCTGGGCCACTGCGATGGCCAGCGGCCCCGGCAGCCGGAAGGTGGCGGCGGTCATCAGCGTGCCGAGCCGGATGCGGCTGGTCTGGAGAGCCAGCCCGGCCAGGGTGATCCAGGCGTCGGTCGGACCGGGCAGGCCGCCGGCCGGGCCGCCCCCGTGGTCCATCTTCAGGAAGTGGTCAGACCGGAAGAACGCGTCAAAGCCGAGCTCCTCGGTGGCCTGGGCCATCCGCAGCAGCGTCTGGTAGTCGGCCCCTTGCTGAGGCTCGGTAAAGATCCGCAGTTGCATGGCCAATAACCTATGACCTGGCGAGCGAGCAGGAGGCACCAGGCCTTCGGGGCGCTGTCGGCGTCCTTCCGGACCGGCCGGGTGTCGCTGCCTGGCGACCTGGTTGCCTCACCTGGAAGAGCTGCCCATGGGCGGACCCGTCAGGGCATCTTCTATAGCCTGCTTCAGCAAGTCTTCGTCTCTCGGGCCGCGAACCAGCGCATGATAAAGGCCGGCTCGCATGGCGACAAAGTTTAGAGCCTCGTCGCTCAGCGGCGACGGAGTCGCAATTACCAGCGCGATCTCATCACCCGGCTCAGCCACGGCCAGTTCTCTCGCATCTGTGTAGTAAGGCATGAACTCCTGGACTGACAGTGTCCGGCCAGGCGGGGACCAGTGAGTTTCGAAGAAGATCGCGAGAGCAGACCTGCTGGAGGATACGGCTTGCATGCCGGGCAGGCTCATAAGCCGGGATGCCATTCCTTGTACTAGTCGCTCGTATTCAAGGGCAGCCTGGGCTGGAGCCGCTACCTCGGGCGAGACTTTAGCAATGCGATCAAGCAGCTCCTCGATGCCTGCCATCGATGTCCTGGTCGTCAGCGGGGCCGACTCAACGCCCTCCTTCAGCGCTGTCGCCAGGCGCTGCTGCAGGAACTCAGGCTCGTTGTCACCGACCTTCAGCCGGGTCGGCATGACGCCCGCCAGCCCGACCAGCACGAGGATCAGCCCCGCAGTAAGCAGGGCCACGGGCGGGGCCTCCAGGTGAGCCCTGAACGCAGCGACCCCGCCAGCTCCCATGGCAGCCAGCCCGACGACGAGCGCGGTGCACCGGCTGGGCCTGCCGAGCCCGATGGCCGCTCGCACGAGCCGGGGCTTGTCGGTGCTCTCATCCGCCATGACGGTCAACGTACAACGCGGGGTAGCGTTCAGGTCGTGACCGACGAGGACGACGCCGAGTTCATCCGCGGCATCGCGCGTGAGGCGGAAGATCATGACGCGCAGGTGCGGGAGGCGATCAGCCAGGCCGAGCAGCTCGCTGAAAGCTACCGGGAAGCGATTCCCGGGCCGAGGGGCGCTCAGCAGCTAGCCGCCCGCATGGACGCGGGCCTGGCCGAGCTGACGGCGCAGACGATCCGGGTCGTGCAGGTCATGAACGTGATGCAGGCCATGAGGACCCGCGACCTGACCTCCGAGCAGGCCGGGTTCTCGGTGGTGCAGGCCGCCGAGATCATCTCGCGCATTGAGCCTGAGCGGGCCATCGCGCTCGCCCAGCAGATAGTGGCTGAGCCGCAGAACGCTGACGCCCTGGACAAGGTGTCGAGCACCATGCAGAGGGCTGGCGTAGCGGGCCAGAGCCCCGGCCTGCTGCTCATCATCGTGCTCGTCTTCCTGATCGCAATCGGACTCCCCGTCGCGCTGCCCGAGCTGCCAGCCAGTGTTCAGACGGTCGCGATGGGCGAGATGGGATCAGTGAGCCTGGCTCTGGCTGTCGTCGGGTTGCTGAAGGACTAAGGAGAAGCTGGAAGCCAGCCGGCTCGTCCCCCATGCGGCTCAGCCGTGGAATTCGGTGACGCTGAGGGCGAGGTCCCAGTTCCCCGCCCCGTGGCGGGCGAGGCCCATCTCGACCAGGCTCGCTCCTTCCAGCCAGTGCGCCATTTTCAGGCCACCGACGTCCAGCGGGCGCAGCCCGAGGCTCTCGATGAACGCCTCCACGCCCGCCTTGGCCTGCGCATTGTCGCCAGCGATGAAAACGTCGAGCGGCCGGCCCTTCTCCAGGACATGACGGAAAATGGTGTTGAAGGCCTTAAACACGCTGGCGCTGGCCGGGGCTGCCTTGGCGACTTCCTGCGTGATCGAGGTGTCCTCACGGGTGGCTAGCCCGTCGGCCTCGGAATTGAACGGGTTGCTGATGTCGACGATGACCTTGCCCGCGAGGGCGTCTGCGTACTCGGCGACGACCGGAACGACACCGTCGTACAACACGGCCACGATGACGATGTCCCCGGCCGGGACGGCGCCCCACTCTCCCGTCGTGGCGCCGCCGCCGAGAGCCTTGGCCAGGTCAGCGGCCTTGGACTGATCGCGGCCCATGACCTCGACGGTGTTGCCGCCCGCAACCGCCAGCGCGCCGATGGTGCGGGCCATGTTCCCGGTGCCGATGATGCTGATGCTGCTCATGAGGTGTCCCTCTTAACTGTTTTATGTATACCGATCTGTGTGCTTGGTGTTCTTCCGCTCAGATCACCGTGGTGCCGCCGTCGGCAACCAGCTCCATCCCGTTCACGTAGCTCGAGTCGTCCGACGCGAGGAACAGCGCGACCGTCGCGATCTCCTCGGGGCGGCCCATCTTTCCCCGCGGGATCAGGGATTCGAACTGCCGCATCGTCTCCTCGTCGAACAGCTCCTCCTGCTTCGCCGTGGCGACCTGGCCGGGGGTCAGCACGTTCACCCGGATCCGCCGGTCCTTCAACTCGGCCAGCCACACGCGGGCCCAGGCCTGCTGCACGGCCTTGCTCCCCGCATACGCACTCCAGCCGGGGAAGCCCCTGAGCGAAGCGTTCGACCCGGTCATGAAGATCGAGCCGCCGTCGTTGAGCAGCGGCAGTGCCTTCTGTACCGTGAACAGCGTGCCGCGCGCGTTCAGCCCGAAGGCGGCATCGAACTGCTCCTCGGTGATCTCGCCGAGCCTGCCCTGCTCGCCCATCCCGGCACTTGCCCACAGCACGTCGATCGCGCCCTTTTCCCGCCTGACCGTGTCGAACAAGCGGTCCAGGTCGTCCAGGTCGGCCGCATCGCCCTGCACGGCGGTCACGTTCCGGCCGATCAGCTTGACGGCTTCATCCAGCGCTTCCTGCCGCCGGCCCGAGATGAAGACATACGCTCCTTCGTCTACGAACAGCTCGGCGCCGGCCAGCGCCATGCCTGCTGATCCGCCCGTGATCACCGCTACCTTGCCATCGAGCTTTCCCACGATCACTCCCTCGAGTCGATGTGTTATGTACACCGACCTGTGTGCTTAACGTATCGGCTGGCCGGCCGGAACGCAAGCTATGTACACCGGTCGTTACCCAACCGTGCTAGGCTGGAAGCATGACGGAGTTGGAGAAGGGCCCCCAAGGCCAGCGCCGCGGCCGGGGCGCGCGCGAGCGCATCCTCAGCGCGTCACAACGACTGTTCCGCGATCAAGGCATCAACCGCACCGGCATGGACGAACTCTGCGCGGTGGCCCAGGTGTCGAAGCGCACGGCCTACCAGCACTTCACCGGCAAGGACGAACTCGTTGCCGAATACCTGCGCCAATTCGATCCCGACGTCATGCCCGGAGTGTTCGACCGCACCGACCTCACGCCCCGCGAACGACTCCTCGCTGCCTTTGAGGTGCCCGCGACCGGGACACAGGACATCACGCCCATGTGCCCCTACATCGCGGCGTCCGTCGAAATCCACGACCCTCAGCACCCCGCCCGGCAATACGCACACGACTACAAGAAAGCCTTCGCCGCGCGGCTCGCCGAAACCGCACGCGAAGCCGGCGCCGCCAACCCCGAACAGCTCGGCGAGCAACTGGCGCTGCTCCTCGATGGCGCCTCGGCCCGCACCCGAGTCCTCAACAGCGAATCCTTCCCCACCGCCGCCGCCATCGCCGCCGTCCTCATCGATAACGCCATCCCCAGCCCAGCGATGACCGCGGTGTGATACCGCTTCTGCAGTCAGAGCCGGAAGTCAGCTCGGTCGGCCGTCCACCGAGCATCGTGCTGGCGGCACGCTGACAATGACGTGGACGTTGGTGCGCAGCTCGTAGCGCTTGCTCCGGTCGTGGTACCAGACCACTATCCCCGTCGTGGTGTCCCTGGCTTTGCGGGTCGGCTCGATGCCCGCAGCGACGTTGACCCAGCCGCCAGACAGGACGCGGGTGCCCGCCGGGTTCCTCCGCTTTGCCCACTGCACGCCCTTGAGGAGCTGTCCGGCGGGGGGAGGGAATGTTCGCCATACCCCGACCGTGTACCGGCCGGGCACGGCGTAAGCACCTGCGAGCCTCAGGTTGTGCGGCGCGCCAAGTGTCACTCGGTCGACGATGACTGTGCCGTGGCCGCTGTTGGTGAAGTCCTGGATTCCGATGGTCACGGCATGGCCCAGCCGGGAAGGTAGGCAGACTGTGCTCAGGTTGCCCGGCGGGCCGAGCGGACCTCCCAGGGATACCGCGCTGGTGAAGGGCCGCACGATAACCACCAGCACTACGGCCAGGACCGCCACGGCGAGCAGCCCTAGCAGCAGGCTGATTTTCCGCACGATATGAGGCTATCGGGGCTCGCGTGGCGCGGGTGAGACGCAAGGCGGGCGCGGGTGCGCCCAGGACGCGGGCCAGCTCGCGACTGCGAGTCCCTCGCGCCCCACGGTCCCCGCGCGCCACAGTGGCTGCGGCGCACGTGATGATCATGGTCGGGTGCCCTTGGTGGGCTGCGCCGGGGTGGCTTATGAGGGACGTGGGGCTAGCGGGACAGGGTGGCCAGGCACTCGACGTGGTGGGTCATGGGGAAGGCGTCGAAGGCGCGCAGGGCGTCGAGGGTCCAGCCGCCGGCGATCAGCAGCCCCAGGTCGCGGGCCAGGGTGGCCGGGTCGCAGGAGACGTAGGCGATCCGGCGCAGGCCACCGGCCCCGGACTCCGCCCCGCCAACGCGGCCCGGGCTCGGGCGCGGCAACGGGCCGAGACACGCAAAGCGCCTCGATGACCGCCGGGGCGGCACCGGTGCGGGGCGGGTCCAGGACGACCAGCGAGGCGCCGGACAGGCCGATGCGGCCCAGGACCTCGCCCACGTCGCCCCGGTGCACTCGGGCCCAGGGCCACTCGCGAAGGTTGTTCCGGGCGTCGCGGACGGTGGCAGCGTCGGACTCGACGCCGATGACCCGGCCTTCCGGGCCGACCTCGGGGGCCAGGACCCCGGCGAACAGGCCGGCCCCGCAGTACAGGTCGAGCGCGACTTCGCCCGGGCGGGCTTCCAGGGTCTGGAGGACGGCGGCGGCGAGGGTGTCGGCGGCGGCGGGGTGAACCTGCCAGAAGCCGGCCAGGTCGACGCGCCAGGCCCGGCCCGCGGCCTGCTGGGTGAGGTAGTCCCGGCCGGCCACGGCGGCCCTGGCCCCGCTGGCGGCGACGGTTGCGACGCTGTCGGCGGTCACGGGCACCGGCGAGCCCGGCCGGGACGCCGCTCCCGGCTGGGCGGCGGATCCCGGCCGGGACGGGCGGGACGGGCGGGACCGGGACTGGCGGCGGCGGGCGGCGGTGACCAGGATGCCGCGCTCGCCGGTGTCGGGGACCACGGCGACCTGGACCGAGGCGGCGCCGGGCCAGGTCTCGGCGGTCACGCCCACGCCGTTGACCTCGGGGTGCGCGATCGGGCACTCCCCGATGTGGACGATCTCGTGGGACCGGTGCTTGTGCAGGCCCGCGCGGCCGTCGCGGCCGACGGCGAAGCTGACCCGGGTCCGCCAGCCCAGCCCGGGCGCGGCGGCATCGGGCTCGTCGCCGGGCAGCGCCTCCACGGTGACCTCGCGGTCCAGCCCGGCGATCCGGGCTAGCTGCTGGCGGACGACGGCCGCCTTGAGCTGGCGCTGGGCGGGCAGGCTGGCGTGCTGCCAGTCGCAGCCGCCGCAGCCGCCGGGCCGGGCGTGCGGGCAGGGCGGCGGCACCCGGTCGGGTGACGGGTCCAGGATCTCGACGGCGTCGGCGCGGGCGAGCTTGGCGGTGACCTGGGTCACGGCCGCGCGGACGCGTTCTCCGGGCAGTGCGTGCCTGACGAATACGACCTGCCCCCTATCATCAGGGCGGGCCACGCACCAGCCACCGTGCACCGCCTCGCCGACTGTCAGTTCCAGCACGTCACCGGGCAGGGGCCTAGCGGAAACAGAGGGGGTCACTGGCACCATATTGCCGTGCCCGTCCGCCACAGTGGCAGGAGGGGTACGGCGGGCTAGTCGCGGGCGCATGTGGGCATACCGTGATCAAGCACTGATCCGGGCCGGGAAGGAACAGCGTGCACATCGTCATCATGGGGTGCGGGCGGGTCGGATCCACCATCGCCCACATCCTCGAGGACCAGGGCCACTCGGTCGCCATGATCGACCGTGACCCTGAGGCATTCCGGAAGCTGCGCTCGGGCTTCAAGGGCACCAGGATCACGGGAATCGGGTTCGACCGCGAGACCCTGTCCGAGGCGGGCATCGAGCGCGCGGACGCCTTCGCGGCGGTCAGCAGCGGCGACAACTCCAACGTGATCGCCGCCCGGGTGGCCAGGGAGTCGTTCGGCGTCGAGCGGGTGGTCGCGCGCATCTACGACCCGCGCCGGGCCGATGTGTACCAGCGGCTGGGCATCCCCACGGTCGCGACGGTGCGCTGGACGGCGGACCAGATGCTGCGCCGGCTGCTGCCGGAGGGCGCCGAGCCGCTGTGGCGGGACCCGACCGGCGCGGTGGTGCTGGCCGAGGTGGCCTGCACCCACGAGTGGCTGGGCGAGAAGGTATCCGCGCTGGAGGAGATGGCGCAGACCAGGATCGTGTTCATCTCCCGGCTGGGCCGGGCGATGATCCCCGGCCCCGGGACGGTGCTGCAAGAGGGTGACGTGCTGCACGTCATCGCCGAGGAGGGAGACCTGGCGCGCATCGCCGGCCTCTTTTCCGGCCGGTCCCCGGAAAGGGAGCACACTAATGCGCGTCGCAATCGCCGGGGCTGGCGCCGTCGGCTTGTCCATCGCCAAGGAACTGATCGAGAACGGCCATGAGGTCCTGCTGATCGACAAGGACCCCAAGGCGATCCAGGTCTACGCGGCGCCGGGGGCCGAGTGGCTGATGGCCGACGCGTGCGAGATCACCGCGCTGGACGACGCGGGGCTGGAGAGCTACAACGTGGTCATCGCGGCGACCGGGGACGACAAGGCCAACCTGGTCACCTCGCTGCTGGCCAAGACCGAGTACGGGGTGCCCCGGGTGGTGGCCCGGATCAACCTGCCCGCCAACGAGTGGCTGTTCAACGAGTCCTGGGGCGTGGACGTGGCGGTCTCCACCCCGCGGCTGCTGTCGGCGCTGGTGGAAGAGGCGGTCAGCGTCGGGGACCTGGTCCGGCTGATGACCTTCCGGCAGAGCGACGCCAACCTGGTCGAGATGACCATGCCCACCGACGCGCCGCTGGCGGGTCAGCGGGTCGGCAGCATCGAGTGGCCCGCGGACACCGCGCTGGTGGCGATCCTGCGCGACAGCCGGGTCATCGTGCCCAGCCCCGACGACCCGCTGGAGGGCGGGGACGAGCTGCTGTTCGTCGCCAGCCAGGACGTCGAAGCCGAGCTATCCACCCTGCTGCACGGCGGCCAGTAGAGACTGTCCTGGCAGCCCCGCCTGCGTGCTCGATGCGACCTAGTGGATCTCGGTGATCTCCGGGCCGCGCTCGAACGGGTTCGGCATGCCCTCGGCTTCCATCTGCTGCTCGATCACCTGCCGGGCCTCCTCGGGCAGCGCGATGTCGAGCGCCTTACGGGGCGGCTCAGCGTGCTCGCCGCGCACCACGACGACGTCGGCAAAGATTTCCTCGAACGGACGCGCGGCCGCCTGGCGCTGGGCTGCCTGCCCCGTGATGAGTCCCCGCAGGAACCACCGGGGGCCGTCGGCGCCCATGAAGCGCAGCGACTGGGGCACCGGCCGGCCGCCGGGCTCGGCGGGCTGATTCAGCCGCGCGAGCAGCTCGGTCCCGAACGGGCCGTCCTGCTCCTCGCTGGTGCCGCCCGACTTCTCGACCTCGGCGACGATCTCCTCGCGGACGTCGTCCCAGATGCCGCTGCGCTTGGGCGCGGCGAACGCCTGGAGCTGGAGCGCGCTGTCGCCATGCACCACGGCGATCCAGATCCCGGCCTCCTCGTCCAGGTTGACCTGGATGTCGAAGCCTTCCCTGACCGGGACGAGCAGGCTGCCGAAGTCCATCCGGTCACCCTCGGGGAACCCGGTCGCCGCATCCCACGGCCCGGAGTCCTGCATGCCGGGCCCGTCCTGCGCGGAGTCGCGCAGCCGGGTCCAGGTGGCGGGGTCGCCGAGGTCCTCACCGGGCCCGGACGGGCGGTCGCCCTCGTCCGGGTCCTCCTCGTCCGGGTCCTCCTCCTCGAGCTCGTACTCATCGAGCTCCGGATCCTCCAGCAGATCCTCGTCCGGCTCGGCGAACTCGTCGTCCAGCTCGTCCTGCTCGGTGCCGCTGGCGCGGCCGGCCTGATCCGCGTCCTCGCGGCGACGCCGTCGGAACACCCCGCACGCTCCTCACAAAGTTCTGGTTAACCGGGTAGTTCCGGGCCGTAACCGGGGTCAGGCCCGGCCGGGAACCTCACTGCCGAGCTGGCCCGAGCTCGCGGCGTGGCCGCCGGTCGAGCCGAACCCGTCTTCACCTCTGGCGGAACCCGGCAGCGTCTCCACTTCGTGGAACACCGGATACGCCACGCGCTGCACTACCAGCTGGGCGATCCGGTCTCCGCGCTGGAGCCGGACGGGCCGCTCGGTATCGGTATTGAGCAATGTCACCCTGATCTCGCCACGGTACCCAGCATCGACAGTACCCGGCGCATTGACGAGCGTGACCCCGTGCCGGGCCGCCAGCCCGGACCTGGGGTGCACGAATGCCGCGTATCCGTCCGGCAGCGCGATCGCCACCCCGGTGGGAATGATCGCGCGCTGGCCGGGGGCCAGCTCCACGTCCTGCGCCGCGAACAGGTCGGTGCCGGCGTCGCCGGGGTGCGCCCGGGCGGGCAGCGGGAGTCCGGGATCAAGGCGCTTGATGAGGATCTCGACGCGGTCGGGCTCAATCACGCTCGTGACCCTACCGTCAGGGGCTAGTCGTCCGGCGGCGATACCGGCTCGGTGTTTCCGGCGATCCCGGCTCGCCGCCGCGCAGCATGGGCCAGGCGTAGGTGATCACCGCGAGGACGGGGATGGCGACGATGGCGCCGGGGATGCCGGCGATGATCCCGCCGACGGCCAGGGCCAGGATGATGGCCAGCGGGTGGAGCCGGACGGCCCGGCCCACGACCAGCGGCTGGAGCAGGTGGCTCTCGATCTGGTTCTCGACCACGAAGACGGCCAGCAGGATGACGGCGGCCAGCCAGCCCTTGGTGCCCAGGGTGATCAGGATGGCCAGCGCGCCGACGACCAGGATGCCGATCAGCGGGATGAACCCGGCCACGAACACCAGGACAATCAGCGGGACCAGCAGCGGCACGCCGAGCAGCCACAGGGCCAGCCCGATGAAGATGGCGTGGATGGCGGCCACGGCCGTGGTGCCGCGGACATAGCCGGTGAGGGCGTGCCACGCCGCGTGGCCCGCGTTCACCATCCGGCGGTGCGGCTCGGCGGACAGGCCGCCGATCAGCCAGGAGTAGATCTTCGCGCCGTCCTTGAGCAGGAAGAAGGTGATGAACAGCGTCAGCACCAGGCCGGTCAGGAACTCCAGGAAGATCTTCCCGCCGGTGACGACGGTGCCCGCGATGACCCCCTTGTGCTGGGAGATGTACTGCACGACGTCGTTGCTGAGCTGCTGCAGCCGGGCACCGTGCAGGTGGAACGGCGGGCCGGCCAGGGAGTGCTGCACCTGGGTGGCGGTCCGCTTGACCTCGGCGACGAGCGTGGGGTAGTCGGCGCTGACCCGGTTGGCGGTGAGCGTGACGGCGCCGGCGATGACGATGACCGCGGCCAGCAGGGTGCACCAGGTGGCCAGCAGCGGCGGGAAGCCGACCCGCTGGAGCCGGGCCGACAGCGGCTGGAGCAGCGCGGTGAGCAGCAGGGCGGCGATCAGGGGGAGCACGACCAGGCGCAGGTCCATGGAGACCTTGAAGGCGCCGTAGATCAGGATCGCGACCAGGATCAGCCGCCAGGCCCAGGCGGCGGTGATCCGCAGCAGCCGCGGCACGTGATCGTCCTGGGCGGCCGCCTGCGCGCGGGCCGCGGCGGCATCCGCGCGGGCGCCGTCAGCGGCGGACGGCGGGCGGGCCCGGACGGCGGGCTGCTCGGGGGCGAGCGCGGAGTCGCTGGCCGCGGCCTCCAGGCCGGACCGGACCCGGCGCCGCATCGAGCGCAGCCAGCCGGGCAGGCCAGCCGGCCGCACGGGCACCGGGCTGAGCCCGTTCTCGGGCCGGACGGCCCCGGCACCCGGCGATGCGGCCGGGGGAACCCCGGCCGGGCTGGCCCCGGCCGGCCCCTGGCCTGCCCCGCCGGGCTCGACCGGGCTGGGGTCGGGGGCACCCTGGTCAGAGATGCTAGTTAGGGAGCTACTGATTTCCGGGTCGCCGGAAGCCGGGTCGGGCCCGGCCGCCGCGAGGCCGGGACCGGTGTCGTCGGGATCCGTCGACCGTCCGGTCATGCCCCCCATGTAACCAACTACCGTGGTCCCATGCGCAATTACCGGGAGCACCTCGGCGTGCCGGTCCTGTGGTGGGTGCTCGGGCTGACCACTACGGCCACGTTCGCCTGGCTCACGTGGGCGGGCTTCAACCTGCTGGTCGGCGTCATCTTGTTCGTGGTCCTGGTCGTCGGGCCGGGGGTGGGCCTGGCCATCTGGGGCCGGGCGGCCATCGAGGTCAGCGCCGGGGAACTGCGCGCGGGGCGGGCCACGCTGCCGCTGGCCCTGGCCGGCCCGGTGCAGGCGCTGGACGAGAAGCAGACCGCGCAGATGCGCGGGCCGATGGCCGACCCGGCGGCGTTCATGTGGGTCCGCCCCTACTTGCGGCTCGCGGTCTACGTCGAGCTGGCCGGGGACCACCCGGACCGGCCTTACTGGCTGATCGGCACCCGGCACCCGGAGGAACTGGCGCAGGCGATCGACAGATCCCGACCGCAGTACCGCGCCGACGACACCTCCATGGCATGATCGGCTGACGGCGTCAGGAGGGATACGCAGATGTCTGCCAAGAAGGCTGACGTGGGGTCGCGCGCAGTCAATGCGCTGGCCGGGATGGCAGCGGCATTCGTGGTGCGCAAGCTGCTCTCCTTTGCCTGGACGAAGATCACGGGCAAGGAGCCGCCCGAGCACCCGGAGGACCCGCAGGTGGCGCTGGGCGAGGCGCTGGCCTGGGGCATCCTGGTCGGCGCGGGCGTGCACACGGCCCGGATGCTGGCCACCCGGGCGGTCGGCCGCCACGGGGCTGAATCGGCCGTTGAGGCGGCGGCAGCGCAGACCGCGGCACAGGATACGCGGGACCACTGAAATCGTCCTAACCTGCCCTGACCTGCTATGACGCGAGGGTTTTGGGCGGCGTCGGCGCGCGGTGCGGGCCTAGTCTGGACGGGTGCATGACAGGGACAGGTCGCGGCTGACCTTCAAGCTCGTCTACGCCTTAGAGCATCCGGACCGGATTGTCGGATATACGCGCCGCCGCTGCCGGGACGCGTGGCTGGCCCTGCGCAGCACCGACCACGTCGCCTACTACCGGGCCGTGATGCGGTCGGACGCCGCGCGCAGCCGTGAGGGCGCGGTGGGCAGCAAGTCCCACGAGTCCTGGCTCCAGATCGGCCAGCTGCAGTTCGACTACCTGCTCGGGCACGGGCTCAAGCCGGACCTGCGCATGCTCGAGATCGGCTGCGGCAACCTGCGCGCGGGCCGCCTGTTCATCGACTACCTGGACGCGGGCAACTACTACGGGATCGACATCTCCCCCGACATCCTGCTGGCCGCGGAGGGCGTCGTGGGCCAGTACGGGCTCCAGGCCAAGCTGCCGCACCTGGCGCTGGTGCGCGACCTGCGGCTGGAGTTCCTGCCGGACGGCCAGTTCGACGTGGTGCACGCGCACAGCGTGTTCTCGCACTCGCCGATCGAGGTCATCGACGAGTGCCTGGCCCACGTGGGGCGGGTGCTGGCGCCGGGCGGGTTCTTCGACTTCACCTTCGACCGCACCGACGGCGCCGAGCACCAGGTCCTGCGGGAAGACTTCTACTACCGGACGCGGACGCTGACCGACCTGGCGGAGCGGCACGGCCTCGAGGCGACTTTCATGGCCGACTGGGAGACATTGCCGCATGACCAGTCGAAGATCAGGGTAACTCGCCGGACATAACCGTCAGCTACCATTCCGCGCAGTGGCGGTCGACAGGTTCTCAGAACGCCCCTGGGAGGTGGCTGATGGCAGACCGTCCGCGGATCCTGGGCATCGTGCTGGCCGGCGGCGCGGGCAAGCGCCTCGCCCCGCTGACCGAGGACCGCGCCAAGCCGGCTGTCCCGTTCGGCGGCCTGTACCGGCTGGTCGACTTCGCGCTGTCGAACCTGGTCAACAGCGGGTTCCGGCGGATCTGCGTGCTGACCCAGTACAAGAGCCACAGCCTGGACCGGCACATCACCACGACCTGGCGGCTGAGCAGCCTGCTCGGCAACTACGTCACCCCGGTGCCGGCCCAGCAGCGGCTGGGGCCGCACTGGTACACCGGCTCGGCCGACGCCATCTATCAGTCACTGAACCTGATCTTCGACGACAAGCCCGACATCGTCGCGGTGTTCGGCGCCGACCACGTGTTCCGCATGGACCCGATGCAGATGATCGACCAGCACATGGCCTGCGGGGCGGGCGTGACCGTGGCCGCGCTCCCGGTGCCCCGGCCGGAGGCCAGGGCGTTCGGAGTCATCAAGACCGCCGGCGACGGGCGGACGATCGAGGCGTTCCTGGAGAAGCCGGCCGACCCGCCGCCGATGCCGGGCCACGACGACCTGGCGTTCGCCTCCATGGGCATCTACGTGTTCACCACCAGCGTGCTGGTGGACGCGCTGCGGCAGGACTCGGCCGACGCGGGCAGCCGCCACGACATGGGCGGCGACATCGTGCCCCTGCTGGTCAAGGAGGGCACGGCCCAGGTCTACGACTTCCTGCAGAACAAGGTGCCGGGCGCCGAGGAGCGCGACGCCGGGTACTGGCGGGACGTCGGGACGCTGGACTCCTACTTCGACGCGCACATGGACCTGTGCGCGGTGCACCCGGTGTTCAACCTGTACAACGACCGGTGGCCGATCCTGACCCACGTGCCGTCGCAGCCGCCCGCCAAGTTCGTGCACGACAGCGGCGACCGGGTCGGCCGCGCGATCAACAGCGTGGTCAGCAACGGGGTGATCGTGTCGGGCGGCCTGGTCCGCGCCGCGGTGCTGTCGCCGGGCGTGCGGGTCAACAGCTGGTCGCGGGTGGAGCGGGCCGTGGTGCTGGACAACACCAGGATCGGCCGCCACGCGGTGGTCGAGAACGCGATCCTGGACAAGAACGTCGAGGTGCCCGAGGGCGCGGTCGTCGGGGTGGACAAGGAGCACGACAAGGCGCGCGGGTTCGTGGTGTCGGAGGGCGGCATCACCGTGGTGGGCAAGGGCCAGCTGGTCGAGCTATGACCGACGGGTTCGCGGACCGCCAGCTCAGGGTGGCGCTGCTGACCCGTGAGTACCCGCCCGAGGTCTACGGCGGGGCCGGCGTGCACGTCGAGTACCTGGCCAGGCAGCTCAGCAAGCTGGTCGACCTCACCGTGCACTGCCAGGGCGCCGATCGCGAGGGCGCCGTCGCGCACCGGCCATGGCCGGAGCTGGCCGCCGCGAACAGCGCGCTCCAGACCATTTCCGCCGATCTGACCATGACCGCGGCGGTGGCCGGCGCCGACCTGGTGCACTCGCACACCTGGTACGCCAACCTGGGCGGGTTCCTGGCCAGCCAGCTCTTCGGCGTGCCGCACGTGATGACGGCGCACTCGCTGGAGCCGCTGCGGCCGTGGAAGGCCGAGCAGCTGGGCGGCGGCTACGCGCTGTCCTCGTGGTGCGAGCGGACGGCCATCGAGGCGGCGGCCGGGGTGATCGCGGTCTCGGACGGCATGCGGGCCGACATCCTCAGCGCCTACCCGGCGGTGCGGCCCGAGCGGGTGCACGTGATCCGCAACGGGATCGACACCGTGCAGTACGCCCCCGACCCCGGCACCGCGGTGCTGGCCCGGCACGGCATCGACCCGGCCCGGCCGTCGGTGGTGTTCGTCGGGCGGGTGACCCGGCAGAAAGGGCTGCCGGTGCTGCTGCGCGCGGCGCAGTGGCTGGACCCCGCGGCCCAGCTGGTGCTGTGCGCCGGGCAGGCGGACACGCCCGAGCTGGAGGCCGAGGTGTCCTGGCTGGTCGAGCATCTGCGGGCGACCCGGCCCGGCGTGGTCTGGATCCCCGGCATGCTGACCAAGCCCGAGGTCATCCAGATCCTCAGCCACGCGACCGCGTTCGCGTGCCCGTCGCTGTACGAGCCGCTGGGCATCGTCAACCTGGAGGCCATGGCCTGCGGGACCGCCGTGGTCGGCTCCCGGGTCGGCGGCATCCCGGAGGTCGTCGCGGACGGCGCGACGGGCCTGCTGGTGCCGCCGGACGACCCCGAGGCCCTGGGCCTGGCGCTCAGCGCGCTGGTCCGGGACCCGGTCCGGGCGGCGGAGATGGGCCGGCTGGGCCGGGAGCGGGCCATCGCCGAGTTCAGCTGGCCGGCGATCGCGGCTCAGACGGCCCGGCTGTACGCGGAACTGGCCGCCGTCCCGACGGGTGATTTCGGGTAATAAGCGGGCAAAGGCCCGCAGCTCATGTCGTCCAGGCGGGCGGAAGGCCGCACCGGGCGGGGCGTATCAGGAATGTCACCGTCTGAGACGGGACAGGACGGTTACCGCGGGTGTATGTGTTCGGTATGGGCCGACACGAGGTAGGTCGGGCTCCGGCCAACGATCCGCTGATGACCGTGGTCGTGTGCCTGCTGCTGCTCCTGGCCGCCCTGTTCTGCGTGTTCGCGGGCATCTGACCGCGTCCGCCGCGTCCGCGCAGGCGACCTGGGCGTGCACGAACCGATGAGTTAAGATACATCTTGATTTGAACCCGAGGAGGCCAGAGGAGTACGCGATGCAGCCGTCCGGCCAGCCAGACCCCGCGCGATCCGAGTCCGCGACCCCGGAGCGCACGGAACCGGTGCGCACGGAACCTGAGCGCACGGAACCTGAGCGCACGGAGCCGGCGCGCACGGAGCCGGGCCGCCTGGCGCCCGACCTGCGCGTGTCCGACCGCGACCGGGACGGGGTGGTGCAGATCGTCCAGGCCGCCTTCGCCGAGGGCCGGCTCGATGACGACGAGTTCGACCAGCGGATGCGGGCCGCGCTGACCGCGCGCACCGCGGCCGACCTGGAGAAGCTGACCGCCGACCTGCCCGAGACCGTGACCAGCCCGGTCAGCCGGGCCCCGGCGTCGGCCCGCGCGCCCGGCCGGTTCGCGATCGCGTTCAAGAGCTCGATCCGGCGCGGCGGCCGCTGGCGGGTGCCCGAGCGGCACACCTCGGTGATCTACAAGGGCAGCGGCTGGCTGGACCTGCGCGCCGCCGAGCTGAGCGGGCACGAGACCACGATGCTGGTCGTGGCCTACAAGTCCCGGGTCGACGTGCTGGTGCCGCCGGGCGTGCGCATCGAGCTGGACGGCTTCGGGGTCAGCAAGGGCTGGTCAGAGCACGAGGACCGGGAGGCCCTGCTGCCCCGCGACGCGCCGGTGGTCCGGGTTCGCGGCGTCGCCTACAAGGGCACCATCGAGGTCAGCACCCGCCCGCCGGGCCCCGACGACCCCGCCCGCCAGCGCTAGCCCGCGCCGCCCGGCCCGCCCTGGGCTCACCGCGCACCCCTCGACGTCGGCGCCCCGGGCTCACCGGGCACCCCATCGACGTCGGCGCCCTGTTCGTGATCACGCGGACTTTTCAGCCATTATGACTGAAAAGTCCGCGCGGATCACGAACGCCGCCATTACGGCGGGCCGAAAGCCGGGATCTGGTCGGGCCCGGTGTGGTTGCCGCACGCAGCGGGCGCGGCCGCGCAGCGGCGGCGGCGGGCGCGCGGGGCGGCGGGCGCAGCGGGGCGGCGCGCGCCGGGGCGGCGGGCGGGGTGGGTCAGGTGACGGAGCCGGCGGCGGCGCCGGTGACGCGGTCGCCCCAGCGGGCCAGCTCGGCGCCGAGGTCGAGCGGGGCGATCATCGCGCCCTCGCGGGTCTCCTGCTCCCAGTCCTCGGCCGGCACCCGCCACATCACCTCGAACTCGATGCCGCTCGGGTCCTTGGCGTACAGCGACTTGGACACCCGGTGGTCGCTGGCCCCGACCAGCGCGCCGGCCGCGGCCAGCCGCTCGCGGGTCTCGGCCAGCTCGGCCAGCGTGCCGACCTCCCAGGCCAGGTGGTACAGGCCGAGGTACTGGCCGTCGGGGATGGCGGCGTCGGCCACCTCGAACAGGCCCAGGTCGTGGTCGTTGGCCGAGCCGGGGGCGCGCAGGAACGCGGCCCGCCCCGGAATCTCCATCCGCACCTCGAAGCCGAGCGTCTCGCGGTAGAAGGGCACGGTCGCGGCCAGGTCCCTGACGTACAGGACGGCGTGGTTGAGGCGGCGTACAGGCATGTCGTCTCCAGGTCTCGGGCCTACGCCAAGGACAAGGCGCGCCCGGCCCGTCTGATTCCCGGCCCGCCCGTCAGGACTGGGCGACCGGGCCGGTGTAGATGCCCCGCGGGCGGATCGGCGCGTTCCGGTCGTATTCCTCCATGGCGTGCGCGATCCACCCGGCGGTGCGGGCCACCGCGAAGATGGCCTCCCCGGCGCCGGGCACCATCCCGGCCACGCCGGCCAGCGTGGCCAGCGCGAAGTCGATGTTGGGCTCGGGCAGCGCCCGCCGGTGCACCTCGGCCACCACGGCCCTGGCCACCGCGAGCCGGGGCGAGTCGGGGGCGTGCTCGGCGATCACCTCGAGCAGCAGCAGGGCGCGCGGGTCGCCGGACTTGTACACGAAGTGGCCGAAGCCGGGGATCCGCTCGCCGCGGCGGAGCAGGTCGCCGACGACGCGGGGCGCGTCGGCCGGGCCGGCGGCCGACGCCAGCATGACCTCGGCGCCGAGCGCGGCCCCGCCGTGCAGGGCGCCGCCGACGGCGCCCAGGCCGGTGGCCACGACCGCGTAGGGGTCGGCGCGGACCGAGGCGGCCACCCGGGCGGCCAGCGTGGAGGCGGCCAGCTCGTGGTCGGCCAGCAGCACCAGCGCGGTCTGCACCGCGCTGAGCAGGCCCTCGCTCAGCGGGCCGGGGCACAAGGTCCGGGTCAGCCGCCCGGCGATCGGGCCCGGCCCGGTCACCCCGTCCGGGCTGCCGCCCGCCTGCGGCAGGCAGGCGACCATGCCGGCGATCAGCGCGCGCCCGGCCGCCATCACCGCCGACCGGTCCAGGTGCAGGCGCAGCGGGTCGGTGGCGGCCAGGGCCGGGACGATGACCTGGAGCCGCTCCAGCGGGAGCGTGCCCGCGGGCAGCGCCGCCTGGGCGGCCCGCCCGGCGGCCAGGGCCTCCGGCGTGGCCAGCCAGCCGGCCGGGTCGTCCGGCGCCAGCGCACCGGTCCACAGCAGGGTCGCGACCTCCTCGAAGGCGCGCTGCCGGGCCAGCCCGATGACGTCGTGGCCGCGGAACCTGAGCTGGTCACCGGTGATCTCGGTGAGCGAGGACTCGATGATCAGCTGGGCGCCGGCGGGCGAGCGCCGGGGCCGGCCCTTGCGGGCCAGCCGCGCGACCTCCTCGGCGTCGAACAGGCTCTCCCGGCTGCCCGCCTCCCGCCGTCGGCCGAGCATCCCGCGGCTGACGTAGGCGTACAGGCTGGCCTGCTTGATGCCCAGCCGCTCGGCGGCCTCGGCCGCGCCGATCCACTCCGTCACTCGTCCCGTCACTCGCCTTCCTCGCGGTCGCCGCTCCCCCGGCGGGCCGGATTCCATGATCCCGTAGCGAGCATAGTTGACGATAATCAACATTGACTATCTCTAGTAAACTGCTGATCAACATTGAACTGGCGAGCCAGCGGAGGTCTGCGGGATGCCCAAGGTCCACTTTCTCGATGTCACGAACCGCGACGGCGTGCAGACCGCGCGGACCGGGCTGTCCAAGTTCGGCAAGACGATGGTCAACTTCTACCTGGCCAGGCTGGGCGTGGCGCAGTCGGAGATCGGCTTCCCGTTCCTGTTCCACGAGGTCCCCTACGTCCGGGCCAACGTGGCCCTGGCCCGGGCGGGCGCGTTCGGCGACCTGCGGCTGTCGGGCTGGTGCCGGGCGATCGCCGAGGACGTGGAGCGCGCGGCCCCGCTGGGGCTGACCCACTACAACCTGTCCATCTCGACCTCGGACCAGATGATCGCGCACAAGTTCCGCGGCAAGCTGGACCGCAGCGCGATCCTCAGGGAGGCCACCGCGGCGGTGGCCGCGGCCAGGGCGGCGGGCGCGCAGACCATCGGCGTCAACGCCGAGGACGGATCGCGCACCGACGACGGGTTCCTGCTGGAGTTCGCGATCGCGGCCAGGGACGCCGGCGCCGACCGGGTCCGCTACTGCGACACCATCGGCGGCGACTCACCGGGCCGGATCCGGGAGCGGTTCGCCAAGCTGGCCAGCGAGGTCGGCATCCCGGTCGAGACGCACTGCCACAACGACCTGGGCATGGCCGTGGCCAACTCGGTCTCCGGCGCCCTGGGCGACCTGGACGCCGGCCAGGACGCCTGGATCAACACCTGTGTCAACGGCATCGGCGAGCGGTCCGGCAACGCCGACCTGCTGTCGTGCATCCTGGCCTTCTCGCACGCCTTCGGGGTGGCCGACCGGGCCGAGATCGGCGACCAGCTCGACCTGTCCTGGGGCCGCCGGTTCGGCCTGTGGGCCAGCTACGCCTTCGGCCAGCCGCTGCCGCAGAACCAGCCCGGCACCGGCCGGAACGCGTTCGCCCACGAGTCCGGCATCCACGCCGACGGCGCCCTGAAGGACCGGCAGAACTACGAGCTGTACGACGACGAGACGCTGGGCCCGTTCCCGGCCGACTGGTTCGCCACGGCGGGCCGGGTCGTGCTGACCGGCGAGTACGGCGGCATGGCCGGGTTCCGGCACGTGATGGACGGGCTGGGCATCGAGACGGGCCAGGACGCCGACCTGATCTTCAAGCTGGTCCAGCTCTGCGCCTCGGCCACGAGCAAGCCGCTGACCGACGACGAGCTGCGGCTCATCGCCGCCTACCCGCGGGAGCTGTCGCTGCTCTACCCCGGCCTGCTGAGCTAGGCAGAGCTAGGCAGAGCTAGCTAAACAGGCTTAACCGCACGGGTCGGCCAGATGGCTGGCCCGTGCGGCCCGTGCATCCTGGCGGGTCTCAGCTGCCGATGGACCGGCGGCCGCCTCCCCGGCGGACCCGGCGGCGCTGCGACGGGTCAAGCATGGCGTAGGCGATCGCCGGGATGATGATGGCCGCGGCGATCACGCCCAGGGCCGCCCAGGGCGCCCAGATCAGCAGGATGAGCCCGACGATGACACCAGCGATGCCGTACTTCATGGGCCGAGACATGTCCGGCTCCCTCCGCGGAGAACCGTCCGTTCTCCTGTGATGACGTGTCCACTCAATCACACGCCTGTTACCTAATAGAACGGCTGGGCGGGCTGCCGTGTTCCGCTGCCGCCAGTGCGCCCGCGGGGTCGGGCCCGCCGGGGCCTGGTCATGCTGCATGATGTCCTCTATGACGCTGTCGCTGCCCGTCGAGCCCGCGGCGAATGAGCTGCTCAGCCGCAGTCCGCTCGCCCTGCTGATCGCCATGCTCCTGGACCAGCAGGTGCCGCTGGAGAAGGCGTTCAGCTCGCCCTACCAGCTCACCCTGCGGCTCGGCCACGAGCCGACCGTGGCGGAGCTGGCCGGGTTCGATCCCGAGGCGCTGATCGCCATCTTCGCCGAGCGGCCCGCGCTGCACCGGTTCCCTAAGGCCATGGCGGTCCGGGTCCAGGACCTGGCCCGCCAGCTCATCGAGCACTACGACGGGGACGCCGAGCAGGTCTGGGCCACCGCCGCCAGCGGCGCCGAGCTGCGCGAACGGCTGTCCCGGCTGCCCGGCTTCGGGGCCTACAAGGCCCAGATCACCATGGCCCTGCTGGGCAAGCAGCTCGGCGTGCAGCCGGCGGGCTGGCGCGAGGCGGCCGGGTCGTTCGGCCACGAGGGCTCGCACGTCTCGGTGGCCGACATCGTGGACGAGGACTCCCTGGCCCGCGTCCGGGCCTACAAGAAGGCGGCCAAGGCCGCCGCCAAGGGCTAGCCGGGCCAGCAGCGCTCAGCCAGGCAGCGCTCAGCCCGCCCGGCAACCCCTGGCCGGGCGGGCTGAGCGGCCCCTGAGACGGGCTGTGGCGCCCCCCTCGCAGAGACGGCCGGCGAGTCGGCCTGCGGCTCCTACCAGGCCGCGACCGGGACCTGGCCCAGGCTGGGCAGCGAGCCGATCCAGCCGTCCTGAACTCGCTCCAGGCCCGGGCACTGGACCAGCGCCGCGTGGTCCCGGCCGGCGACGGACAGGGCATTGCAGCTGGAGTCGGCGGCGCCCTCCTGTGCCGACCCGCGGAAGCGGACCGACCGCCACTGGATGACCGCCGGGCGGCGGCCGTTCAGGCCCAGGCGGCCGAACTCCACCACGGCGGTGCCGGTGCCGTGACCGGCCGGGATGTTGCGGTACCAGGTGCCGAGCAGCGCGCGGCCGTCCGCGGACAGCACCGCAGCTCTCCAGGAACCGCCCGCCCGGCGCGGCCGCGATCACCTTCGACGACCCCAGCAGGCGGCGGCCAGGCGCGGCCGTGTCCAGCAGCCGCTCGCTCGTCCGGGCGGTGAAGTTGGTGACCGGCCCGCGGATGTGGTCCCACCACAGGAAGCCCAGCTTCCGGCCGCCGGCCTGCCAGGCCGGGTCGGAGGGGATCCCGGCGCCGCCGAGCCACGTCCGCGTGACCTTGTCGCGGGCTAGCGAGATCAGCTCGAGCTGGCCACGAGGGTGGAACCCGCTGGTCGGAACCTCCACGGTCACGGCCAGCATGCGGGCGTCGGGGGACAGCGCGAGGCCGGTCACGGTGTCCGCCGAGCCGGGGGACGTGAGCCGCAGGCCGGCGACCAGCACCTGCGGGCGCCCGCTGGGGCTGATCTGCACCAGGAACAGCCGGACGGCCAGGCTGGAGTCGGCCAGGTGCTCGGTGGCCGCGACAGCGAAGGTCCGGTCGTCGGCCGAGGCGGCGACCGACGGGATGGGCCCGGCCCCCCGCTCCAGCGGCACCGAGCCCACGACCCGCCCCGTGCGCGAGTTGTGGATCAGGACCCGGACCCGCGGGGGGAGGGTCACGGAAGCATAGAAGCGGGGTGTCGCCCCGGCCGCCGTGGCGCCGCCGCCTGATGTCGCGCCCGGCCGGCGGCCCAGGCCGGATCCGGCCAGCGTCACCCCGGCCAGCACCCCCGCCACCGCAACCACGGCCGCGGCCGGGGCCAGCCAGCGCCGCGCCGGCCAGCCAGCCAGCCCGCGCCCGGCTAGCCCGCGGCCCGCCAGGCCGCGCCGGGGCGCCAGGCCCGGCTGGGCCAGCGGCCGGAGCATGGTCGCCTGGGTGCGGGCCGCTTCCCTGGCCAGATCCCGGCGCAGCCGGTCCTCAACGTCGGTGGGTGTCATCACTCAGTCCTCCCGGATGGCGCGGGCCAGCGCGGCCAGGCCGCGGGTAGCCGTGGAGCGGACGGCGCTCGGGCTGATGCCGAGGGTGCCGGAGATCTCTGCGACGTCCAGGTCGGCGTAGTAGCGCAGGACGAGCACCTCACGCTGGCGGCGCGGCAGGGCCCGCAGCGCGGTCATCATGGCGTCGTGCTCGGCCGCGGCCGCGGTGGCGTCGGCCTGGGTCTCCCCCGCGGCCAGCACCGGCGAGTACCGCCGGGCCACCGCGCCGCGGCGGTGCACCGTGCGGCAGCCGTTCAGCACGCTGGACCGCGCGTAGGCCAGGATGCTGGCCTCGTCGCGCAGCCGGTGCCAGCGCCGGTGCAGCTGCTCGAACGCGTCCTGGACGACGTCCTCCGCGGTGGCCAGGTCGCCCACCATGAGCCGGGCCAGCCGGACCAGCTCCAGGTGGTGGGTCTCGAACAAGGCGGTGACGGCCACGCTCGCGTCGCGCTGCGAGGCCGGCGCGCGGGCCGGGCCCGAGATCAGCTCAGCGGATTCTGCGTTCACGGCTGAGAGACGCCCGACCGGGGCCGCAGCGCTGCGCCCGCCGCACCGGTAATGTCTGCGCACATGCCAGATGAGCACATGCCAGACGCGCAGCTCCCCGCCGCCGCGCTGCCGACCGCCGCGGCCGCCCGGGTTCATGTCATCCACCCGGGATACGTCCGCGAGGCGGACGGCCGGGAGCACGTCGGCGGGACCGTCACGCTGATCATCGACGGTGACTCGGTGATCGTTGTCGACCCCGGCATGGTGGCCTCCCGCGACGGGCTGCTCGCCGCCGCCGCGCAGCACGGGGTCACCCCTGGTGCCGTGACGGACGTGGTGTTCAGCCATCATCACCCCGACCACACGGTCAGCGCCGCCCTGTTCCCGGCCGCGCGGATCCACGACCACTGGGCGATCTACGACGGGGACGTCTGGATCAGCCGCGAGGCCGAGGGCTTCGAGCTCAGCCCGTCGGTCCGGCTGCTGGCCACGCCCGGCCACACCAGCGAGGACATCACCACCCTGGCCGCCACGCCGGACGGGGTGCACGCCTGCACGCATGCCTGGTGGGAGGCCGGCGGCCCGCCCGTCGACCCGCTGGGCAGCGACCAGCAGGCGCTGGCCGTCAGCCGGGCCCGGATCCTGGCCGTCGCCTCGGTCATCATCCCCGGCCACGGCCCGGCGTTCGTGCCCGACGCCAGCACCCCGCGGTAACCCACCCGGCGGGCCGCCCGCCGCTCAGGCCGCGTCGCCCCGGATCGAGAACATCGACAGCTTCCTGGTGCAGATCACCAGCGCGGCGACGGTCACGATCAGCCCCATCACGATCGCGGTCGTCGCGGTGAGATGGGCGTGCAGCCCCTTGTTATTCGCGATCGCCTTGGCGATGGACAGGGAATACTGGCCGGCCGAGAGCAGGCCGACGCCGGGCACCAGGTTGGCCAGCAGCCCCTCCCAGACCAGCAGGTAGAGCAGGCCGATCGCGATGGCCCTGGTGGTCAGCACCGAGAGCATCACGAACAGGGCGTTGTAGATCACCGACGCGGCCACCGCCCCGGCCAGCAGGCCGATGGCCAGGCGGCTGCCCGGCCCGGCGGCGATGGACGCGCCCAGGTACTCGGGGATGGCCCCGAACAAGATCGTCAGCGTGGCCGCGACCAGGAACTTGCTCAGCACCACCTGGGACCGGGGCACCGGGGTGGCCAGCAGGTGCACCACGCTGCCGTCGTCGATCTCCGCGCCCAGCACGCTGGTGCCGATGATCAGCGAGGTCAGCGGCAGCACGATGGTGAAGCCGAAGTCGCCGAGGAACTCCGGCTTCCACGACCCGCTGGCGGCCGTGGCGGCCAGCACCGCCGTGATGGCGATCAGCACGACGGCGGGCACGGCGAACAGCAGCGCCCGCCGCCGGCCCATGGTGGCGCGGAACGTCACCGAGACGATGACGCCGTTGACAAGACCGGGCATGACCTGTGTGCTCCTTAGGACGCCAGCAGGTAGGCGAACACGCTCTCCAGCGACTCGTCGGCGGGCAGCAGTTCCCGCAGCGCGATGCCGTGCTCGCGGGTCAGGCCCGCGACCTGCCGCGTGAACGCGTAGTAGTCCAGGGCGCGGACCTGCAGCCCGCGCGCGGTGAGCTCGACCCCGCTGACCGCCGGGCTGCCGATCAGCGCCGAGCCCAGCCGCCGGTCGTCGGAGGAGCGGACCAGGAACACGTGCGGCCGGCTGGTCATCAGCCGCCGGATGGCGCGGAAGTCACCCGAGGCGGCCAGCCGCCCGCCCACGATGACCTGGATGGTGCCCGACAGCCGCTCCACCTCCTCCAGGATGTGCGAGCTGAGCAGGATGACCCGGCCCTGCTCGCCCTCGGCGTGCAGCAGGTCCATCATGTGCAGCCGCTGCCGCGGATCCATGCCGTTGAACGGCTCGTCGAGCAGCAGCACCTCGGGGTCGTGCACCAGCGCGGCGGCGACCTTGATCCGCTGCCGCATGCCCTTGGAGTAGGTCGAGATCCGCCGGTCCTGCGCGTCGGCCATGTCCAGCCGCCCGATGGCCTGCCGGGCCGCCGCGCCGGGGTCGGGCAGCTTGTGCAGCCGGGCCGTGGCCAGCACGAACTCGGCCCCGGTCAGGAACGAGTACACCGAGTCGCGCTCGGGCACCAGGCCGACCTTGCGGAACAGCCCGGGGTTGCGCCAGCTCGGCTCCCCGGCCACGGTGAGCTCGCCGCGCGACGGGGCCAGGAACCCGGCGATCAGGTGCAGCAGCGTGGACTTGCCGGCCCCGTTGGGGCCGAGCAGGCCGGTGACGCCGGGCCCGATGCTCATCGTGATGTCGTTGACCGCGACCACGTTGCCGTACCAGCGCGTCACGCTGCGCAGTTCTATCGAGGTCACGTCGATGGAGGTCACGCCACACCCACCCTCCGGTAGCGGAGGATCAGGCCGCCGACGCCGATCCCGAGGAATATCACGAACATGACGCCGTAGGCCGGACCGTAGCTCCCGGGATGGGGGACTTGCCCGGGCGTGGTCCCGCCGAGCCACAGCCGCAGCCCGTCCAGCACCGTGAACGGGCTGATCAGGCCGGCCAGCCGGGCCAGGGCCGACGGCGCGCCGAAGCTGGCGGCGGGCCCGGCGAACGCGTTGCTGCTGCCGATGTGGATCAGCAGCCCGGCCAGCGTGTAGGTGAGGAACAAGACGATCGCCACGCCGCCGGTCGCGAACGCGCGCCGGCCGCTGAACGAGGCCAGCAGCAGGCCCAGGGCCGACAGCACCGCCGCCCAGGCCACCCCGAGCAGCAGGCCGGGGATCAGCGCCCTGGTCTGGGCCCAGATGGCGCTGCCCCCGTGCACCTGGGTCACGGTGCCGATGTAGAGCAGCAGCAGCGGGACCTCGATCATGATCAGGCAGGCCAGGAAGAACGCGGCCAGCTTGGCCGCCGGGTAGTCGATCCGGTGGATGGGCCGGGCGAAGTACAGCGGCAGCGTGTGGCTGCGCAGGTCGCGGGAGACCAGCTCGGGCGCCTGGGCGGCGATGAAGGCCAGCAGGACCAGGATCCGCAGCGCCGGCACGTAGGTGTCGTAGGCGACCTGCCGGGTGTGGCTGCTGGTCAGCGCGATCGCCGCCGCGTTGACCACCGCGGGCAGGCACATGATCACGAAGGTCAGCACCGGGATGATCTTGGCCTTGGCACCGCGCCGGAGGCCGAAGGCGGACCGCAGGCTGTGCCAGGTCAGGGCGGCCACGATGCCGCCGCGGCCGAGGCGCTCACCGTCGTAGGACTGGTAGCCGATGTCGTGGATGACACCGGTGTCGCTGCTAGCCGACATCGGCTGCTCCCGTGATGTGCGCAGGGCTGGCGGTGGCTGGATCGTCGCGGAACAGCTCCTCGATCCGGTGCCGCCGCTGCTCCATCCGGTTCAGCGGCAGGCCCAGGTCGGCCACGGCATCCCGCACCACGTCGTAGGTCTGGTCGCCGGCCAGCTGGACCAGCAGGCCGCGCTGCTGCGGCACGGGCCGCAGGCCGCGCCGGGTCAGCTCGGCCGCCAGTTCCCCGGTGCCCTCCTCCACCTCGACCAGCAGCACCTGGCTGACCTGGGTGATGGAGCTGATCGTGTCCGCGCGGAGCAGCCGGCCGGCCTCGATGGCGACCAGGTGATCGCAGATCTGCTCGATCTCGCCCAGCAGGTGCGAGGCGACCACGATCGAGATGCCGAACTCGGTGCCGATCCGCGCGATCAGGTCCAGCATCGCGGTGCGGCCCGCCGGGTCCAGGCCGTTGGTGGGCTCGTCGAGCAGCAGCAGCCGCGGGTCGCCCGCCAGAGCCTGGGCCAGCTTGACCCGCTGCTTCATGCCGGTCGAGTAGGTGCCGATCTGCCGGTAGCGCTCCTCGTACAGGCCCACGTGGCGCAGCGAGTCTGCGGCGCGCTCCTTGGCGGCGGTGGCCGGCAGGCCCGACATCCGGCCCATGTGGGTGACGAACTCGGTGGCCGAGATGTCGGGCGGCAGGCAGTCGTGCTCGGGCATGTAGCCGGTGAGGGTGCGGATCCGCGTGCCCTCGGTGGCGCAGTCCAGGCCCAGCACCGCGGCCCGGCCGCTGGTCGGCGGGAGCAGCCCGAGCAGGATCTTGATGAGCGTGGACTTGCCCGCTCCGTTGGCCCCGACCAGGCCGGTGACCCCCGGGGCGACGGTCACGGTGAGCTGGTCCAGGGCGATGACCGAGTTCGGGTAGCGCTTGGTCAGCGCGCTGGCCTCGATCACCGCGCCGGGAGCGGACCGCCAGGGCGCGCCGCCGGCGCCGTCCGGGCGGACCGCGGGTGGAGCGGTCACCTTCCTGCGCCTTCCTCTCCGTGGGCTGAGAAGTGCTGGCTGAGAATGGCTGAGAAGTGCTAGCTGAGAAGTGCCCCACAGCCTTCCGGATCCGCCTCCCGGCTGTCATCATCCGCCAGGATGATCCCGGCACGACCCGGTACGCCTGGGGTAAGGGGCCGGCCCCTGCCTCCCGTGGTCATCGCGCTGGGCCGGTTAATCGGGTTGCCGGGCTGGCCGGCCCCGTGGTTGCCTGGCCGCGTTCTCGTCTGCTCGGCCCGGAGGAGCGTCATGCCTGGTGCACGTCGCGGGACAGTGCTGGTGACGGGGGTCGGGCGGCGGCGCGGGATTGGCGCCGGCCTGGCGCTCGGCCTGGCTGATGACGGATGGGACCTGGTCCTGAGCTACTGGGCGCCCTACGACGACCGGGTCAGTTACGCGCGCGGTGAGCATGACACCGAGGACGTCGCGGCGCAGTGCCGCCGGCGTGGCAGCAGCGTGGAGGTCGCGGCCGCCGATCTGGCCCAGGCCAGCGCGCCGGCGGGCCTGGTTGAGGCCGCGGCCGCGACTGGCCGCCTGCACGGCCTGGTCATGTCGCACTGCGAGAGCGTGGACAGCTCGATTCTCGACACGACCGTCGAGAGCTGGGACCGGCACTTCGCCGTCAATGCCCGGGCGGCGTGGCTGCTGATCAAGGCTTTCGCCGAGCACCTGCCCGCCGAGACGACCACCCAGGCGCGGGGCCGGATCGTGGCCTTGACCAGCGACCACGCCGTGCACAACCTGCCGTACGGCGCGAGCAAGGGCGCCCTGGACCGGGTCGTCGTGGCCGCGGCAGTCGAGCTGGCCAGCCGCGGGATCCGCGCGAACGTCATCAATCCCGGCCCGATTGATACCGGCTGGATGACCCCGGAGATCCGCGCGGCGGCCCTGGCCCAGACCCCGGCCGGCCGCCTGGGGACGCCGGCCGACACCGCCGACCTGGTGCGCTTCCTGATGTCCGACGCCGGAGGCTGGATCACCGGTCAGGTCCTCTACAGCAGCGGCGGATTCGCCACCTCCGGCTGACCCGGCAGCTCGCCTGATGACGGCCGCTTCGCTGGTGGCCGGGCCGCGCCGTAGGATCGCAGACCGGGGCTTTTGTGCCCCTGGCGGTGGGAGGACCTAGCGCGATGGCAGACGGGCGCTCGCCCGCGGGTGGCCCGGGCGGACCGGCCCGGCCGCCGGGGCAGCCGGCTCCGGCTCCGGCTCCGGCCACGGCCATGGCCGCGAGTCCCGGGCCGGCCGCCCGCGCGGCGGCCGCCGCGGCCGCCTCGGGCCTGACCGTCCGGGTGGCGCTGGCCGCGCTGCTGATCGCCGTGGTGCTGGCCGGGATCGGGGCCGCGATCCCGCACGCCAACTGGGCCGATGGCCCCGGCCACGGTCAGGGCACGGCCATAGGCGTGGGCCTGGAGGCGGTGCTCGCCGTCCTGCTGTTCGCGGCCGAGCGGCACCGGCGCCAGGTCCCGGCCGTCGGGCAGCCCGCGGCGGGCTTGCGGACGGTCCTGCGCGCGGGCCTGATCGCCGGGCTGGTCGCGATACCGGCGCTGATCCTGATCAACGCGGCCGGCAAGTTCCGGCCCCGGCCCCCGCCGGCGCTCACGCAACCCGGCCGTCGCGTTCGGCTCGGCCAGGGCAAGGCCCCCCGGCCAGGTCACGGGATCCAGATCGACCTCGTGCTGGTGCTCTACTCGGTGCTGGCGGCGGCGCTGCTGGTCGCGATCGTGGTCTGCGTCATCCTGATCATGCGGCGGGCCCGCCGCGGCCCGGCCTGGGAGGACTTCGGCGATCTGGCCGACGACGAGGCGCAGGAGCAGCTGCGCGAGGCGGTGCGGTCCGGGCAGGCGGCGCTGCACGAGATCGACGACGCCCGGCTGGCCATCATCGCCTGCTACGTGGCCATGGAGCAGAGCCTGGCCAAGGCCGGCGCCGCCCGCGCCGCCGCGGAGACCCCGGACGAGCTGCTCGACCGGGCGGCCACGGCCGGGCTGGTGCACGGCGCCGAGGCGGCCCGGCTGACCACGCTGTTCTACGAGGCGCGCTACTCCACGCACCCGCTGCCGGAGGAGCGGCGGGACGAGGCCCGGCGCGCGCTGGAGGTGCTGGCGGCCAGCCTGAGCCGCCCGCCCGAGGAGGCCACCGCCGGGGAGACCCGGTGACCGGGGGCTGGCGGGAGGCCCGCACCGAGCTGGTCATCGCCGGGCTGGCCGTGCTGGCGCTGTGCGGGGCCGCGCTGGCCTTCGCCGGGCTGGCCGGGGCGGTGCTCACGCTGGCCGGGGCCGGGGTCGCCGGCCTGGTGGTGCTGCGCTTCCTCACGCCGCCCGGCGACGTCCTGCCCTACTACGAGCGCGCGGAGGGCGGGCCGTACCGGACCATCTTCACCGGCTTCTGGCGCCGCCGGGCCGGGGTGCAGTCCGCGACGCAGGCCATGACCAGCTACGACTTCGGGCTGCGCGGCACGCTCCAGCACCTGCTGGCCGCCCGGCTGGCGGAGCGGCACGGCGTGAGCCTGTACGACGACCCGGAGGCGGCCCGGCGGCTGCTGGCCGGCGGCGGCACCGACCGGCTGTGGTACTGGCTCGACCCGGCCCGGCCCGGCGTGAGCGACGAGGGCCGGTCCGGCGGGATCCCGCTCCGCACCCTGGCCGCCATCATCGACCGACTGGAGCGACTGTGACTCTGGAGCGACTGTGACTGAAGTGACGTCCGCTGTGCCGGGGCAGACCGCGCGCCGCTGCGGCGACATCCTGGACGAGGTCGAGCGGGCCGTGGTCGGCCACCGTCGCGGCCTGGAGCTGGTCCTGATCGCGATCCTGGCCGGCGGCCACGTCCTGCTGGAGGACCTGCCCGGCCTGGGCAAGACGCTGACCGCGCGGTCGTTCGCGCAGGTGCTCGGGCTGAGCTTCGCCCGCATCCAGTTCACCCCCGACCTGCTGCCCTCCGACGTGGTGGGCGCGCCGCTCTACGACCAGCGCACCGGCGAGATGGTGTTCCGGCCCGGCCCGGTCTTCACCCAGCTGCTGCTGGCCGACGAGATCAACCGCACCCCGCCCAAGACCCAGGCCGCGCTGCTGGAAGCCATGGGCGAGGGGCAGGTCAGCATGGACGGGGTGACCCGGATGCTGCCGCAGCCGTTCGTGGTCCTGGCCACCGACAACCCGATCGAGTACGAGGGCACCTACGAGCTGCCCGAGGCCCAGCTGGACCGGTTCCTGATCCGGCTGCGGCTGGGCTACCTCCAGAAGGCCGACGAGATCGCGATGCTGGCCCGGCGGCTGGACCGCAAGACCGAGCGGGCCGAGCTGCGCCAGGTGGTCGACGCCGCCGAGCTGCTGGCCATGCGCGAGTCGCTGGAGCAGGTCGAGGTCTCCCCCGACCTGCTCGACTACGTGGTCTCGATCGTCGGCGCCACCCGGGAGCACCCGCAGATCCAGGTCGGCGCCAGCCCGCGCGGCGGGCTGGCGCTGGTCCAGCTGGCCCGCGGCCAGGCGCTGCTGCGGCAGCGGGACTACGTGATCCCCGACGACGTGAAGAGCATCGCCGTGCCGGCGCTGGCCCACCGGATCACGCTGCGGCCCGAGCTGTGGGTGCGCCAGGTCTCAGCCGACGACGTGGTCGCGCGGCTGCTGGCCACCGTCCCCGTGCCCCGCACCGACCCGTCCCGGCAGTGAAGGCGGCCGGGGAGGCGGGCGGGGTGCCGTCCAGGGGAGCGGCCGCCGCGGTCCTCCCGGCCGTCTCCGACGACGCCCGCGAGTACCGGGTGAGCTGGAACCTGTCCGGGCACGCCCGGCGGCTGCTGACGCTGGCCCTGGCCGGGCTGGTCATCGCGGCCCTCACCGGGCGGCCGGAGTTCGCCGGCCTGGCCGCGCCCGCGGTGCTGCTGCTGGCGACCTGGCGGCCCGGCCGGCCAGCCAGCGTGCTGGTCCTGGTCGGGGTGACCGCGCGGCAGCTGGTCGAGGGCGAGCAGGCCACGGTCGTCGTCACCGTCCGCGGGCAGGGCGGCTACACGGTGCAGGCCGAGATCAAGGCGGCCGAGGCGTTCCTGGCCGGGCCGGCCGCCAGGGCCGGGGCTGGCCAGGGCATGCTGCGGATGCCGTTCCAGGCCGGGCAGTGGGGCATCCGGCGGATCGGCCGGGTCGAGATCGTGCTGCGGGACCGGTTCTGGCTGTCCGAGGGACTCCTCAGCCTGGAGCTGCCCCGGGTGGACTGCCACCCGCGGCCGGCGCAGCTGCGCAGCACCATCGTGCTCAGCCGGCTGCCGAGCCGGCTGGGCGAGCACCCGTCACGCGCGGCCGGGGAGGGCATCGAGTTCGCCGGAGTGCGGCAGTTCGTGCCCGGCGACCGGCAGCGCCGGATCAACTGGGCGGCCACCACCAGGACCGGCACGATCCAGCTGAACACGTTCACCGCCGAGCGGACGCAGAACGTGGTCGTCCTGGCCGATGCCAGCACCAACGTCGGCGAGGAGGGCTCGACGTCCCTGGACCTGGCCTACCGCGCCGCCGCGGGGACCATTAACTGCTACCTGGCCGCGGGCGACCGGGTCGGGCTGATCGTCTACGCGGACCGGCTGAGCTGGCTGGGCCCGGGCCTGGGGCGGCGGCACTTCCACCGGCTGATGGACCTGCTGCTGGCCAGCCACCGCGGCTGGGAGCGGGCGGAGGGGCTGGCCCGGCTGCCCAAGGCCGCGCTGCCGCCCGGCGCGCTGATCCTGGTGTTCAGCCCGCTGCTGCACCCGCGCCTGGTCGAGGCGCTGCGTGACCTGCGCGAGCGGGGCTTCAGCGTGCTGGTGGTGGACGTGCTGACCGCCGAGCCGTCGCTGTCGCGGAACCGGACCGACGAGCTGACCCGGCGGATCTGGCGGCTGGAGCAGCAGGCGATCAGGTTCTCGCTGACCGAGCTGGGCATCCCCGTGGTGCACTGGGACGGGCGCCAGAGCCTGGACGAGCCGCTGGCCCCGTACACCCGGCGCGTGATGCTGGCGGGCCAGAGATGACGGCCGGGACGGCCGGGCCAGGCGGGCCAGGCGCGCCCGGCGGGCCGGCGATCGCGGACGGGACGGGCGGGCCAGGCGGGACGAGCGGGCCGGGCGGGACGGGCGGGACGGAGATCGCGGACGGGACGGGCGGGACGGGCGGGACGGGCGGGCCGGAGACGCCGGACCCGGCGGGCGGACTGGGCGCGGCCGGCCAGCTGGCCGGGACCGGCTGGCGGATACAGGGGCGGCGGGTCGCCGCGGCGGCGCTGCTGGCCGCGGCGGTGATCGCCTGGGCCGCGGCGCCGGTGTCCGGCGGCGGGGCCGGGACCCGGCTGCTGCTCATCGTGGCGGTGGTCTGCGCGGTGGCGAGCACCGGCCGGCTGGCCATCGGCGAGGAGCCGATCCCGAGCGGCCCCTTCGACCCGATCTACCTGCGGGCCGGGGCCCAGGTGGCCGGCGTGCTGCGCGGGCTGCCCTGGGCCGAGGGCCTGATCATCGCGGTGCTGGCCCTGGAGGCGCTGCACGGCGCGCGGCCCTGGCACACCGCCTTGCTGGGTTTCGCGCTGCTGGCCTACGTGATCGCGGCGCACCTGGCCCAGGCCCGGACGCCGCCGGCCGCGCTGGCCGGGCAACTGCCGGTCATCGCGGCCGGGGTGGGCCTGCTGGCGCTGGCGGTCGGGGCGGCGGCGCTGCCCCGGCTGCACGCCGGCCCGGCCACCGAGCTGCTGCGGGTTCTGGCCGTGCTGGCCGCGGTCGCGGCGGGCGGCCTCGCCCTGCCGGTGGGGGGCCGCCGGCCGTCCGACGCCCGCCAGCCACCCGACGCCCGCCAGCCACCCGACGGCCGCCGCTAAGCGCTCGACGGCGACCGACGGCGACCGACCCAAGGCCGGCCGCAGGCCGGCCATGATCACGACCGGGTTACCGTTCTGCCGGACGGTGTATCGGTCGTGATCATGGCCGGAAACCTCACTTCTTGCTGTTATCAGCCTTACTCGGCGTGCAGGGCGGTGGCCGTCCGCGTCGCGGCGGCCCAGCTCGCCGGGAGCAGCGCGCCGACGACCGCGATGGCCAGCCCGGCCAGGGCCAGGGCGCCCAGCTCCCAGCCGCTGTAGGCGTGGAGGATCACGGCGGGCAGGCCGGTGTTGGCGGCGTTGGCCATGGCCGGCAGCACGTACCGGTGCAGCACGTCCCCGGCCGGGACCGCGATCACCCCGGCGATCAGCCCGGTGCCGGCCACCCAGCACACCACCATGGCGATGGTCTGCCGCGGCGTCATCCCGACCGCCTTGAACACGCCCAGGTCGTGCACGCGCTCCCTGGTGCTCAGCACGACCGTGTTGAGCACGCCGAGCCCGGCCACCACGGCCAGCATCAGCGTCAGGGTGCCGATGAGGCCCTGCATCAGCGTGAGCGTGGTCGAGTTCCGGCTGTTGGCCTGGACGAGGTAGCCGGTCCCGAGCCGGGTGCCCAGCGCCTGCGCGTAGGCGTCCGCCGACGTGCCCGGGCGCAGCCCGATGTCGTACTGGGTGGGCGCCAGGCCGGGGTCGGCGGCGGCCAGCGTCTGCCAGCTGGTCAGGAGGTCGACGCCGTTGTTGTCGGTGTCGAAGACCTGCCCGACGATCCGGACCGGGACCTGCCGGCCGTTGAAGCCCACCTCGATGGTGTCGCCGACCGTCTTGCCGGTCGCGACGAGGAAGCCGGTGGGCACGACGGCCTGGCCGGGCCGGGTGAACCAGTGCCCGCTGATCAGCTCGTAGCCGGTCCAGCTCGCGTTGCCGTCGAAGGCCGTCAGCTGCGCCTGCTGAGCCGTCCCGGCGACGCTGACCAGGCCGTCCATCTCGGCGACGTACCGCGCCGTCCCCGGCTCCGCCCGCAGCGCCGCCGCCATGGTCCGCTCCACCGTGGCCGCGGACTGGGCGGCGGCCCCGTGCGGCGCCAGCCGGACCGGGCCGCCGCCCGGCTTGTGCACGATGCCGCCCGGGCCGACCTGGCCGACCTGGACCTGGACCTGCTCGGTGCTGACGTGCGAGAGCCCGGTCACCACGCGGCTCAGGGACGTGCTCAGGCCCACGGCGAAGGTAACCGTGATCGCGCCGAGCAGCACGGCGGCCAGCGTCAGTGAGGTACGGGCCGGGCGGGCGAACGGCGCGGCCAGCCCGATGGTCACCGGCCGCGGCACCGGCAGCCGTCCCAGCACCCGGTGCGCGGCGTAGCCGCGGCCGGTGCGCGGGGCCCGGCCCAGCGCGATGGCCTGCACCGCGCTGAGCCGGCCAGCCCGCAGCGACGGACCCAGCGCGGACAGGCCGACCAGGGCGCACATCACGGCCGCGACGGTCACGTCCACCCACACCGGCACGCTGAGGGCGCCGACGCCGAACGCGTTGGCGGTCTGCGCCAGCAGCGGGATGGACAGCACGTTCCCGAGCACCACGCCGCCCAGGCAGCCGATGATGGCCGGCACCGAGACCTGGCCCGCGTACGCGGCCACCACCTGGCCGGGAGTGAAGCCGATGCTCTTGAGGATGCCGATCCGCCGGTAGCCGGACACCACCGCGCCGCTGACCACGTTGGCCACGATCAGCACCGACATGACCAGGCCGATGACCCCGAACGCGACCAGGAACGGCACGAACGGCGCGATCCCCGACTTCTCCTGGGCCTCGACGGACAGGTAGGACTGGGTGGCGGTGATGGTCCCGGCGGGCAGCGCGGCGCCGACCGCATGCTCGTCGGCGCGGACGGCGGCGGCGGTGGCCGCGCTGCGGAACCGGTACAGCAGCTGCGCGGTGTCCGGCGTCCCGTGCGTGCGCAGCCGGGCGATCTCGCCGGGGGTCACCCAGCCGCCCGCCGTGCCGGTGACCGAGCTGGCCAGCCCGACGATGGTCAGCGTGGGCTTGCCCGGTATCCCGGTCAGGGTGATCTTCTGGCCGAGCGGCGGCTCGATGCTCTCACCGGGGGCCGGGCTGGAGTCCAGCACGAGCTGGCCCGGCTTCGTGGCCCAGTGGCCTGCCTGCAGGGTCAGGTCATCGATCCCGCCGCCGGGCCCGGACCGCCCGGCCAGGGTCAGCTGCTGCATCTTCACCACCCCGCCGAACGGGCCGGTCATCTGGCCGTTGACGGCGACCTCGGGGAACGGGCCCGCCGCCGCGGTGACGCCGTTCAGCCGGGTGGTCGCGGCCAGCTCGGCGGGCGTGGCCTTCGCCGCGTCGACCGTCACGGCCACGTCGGCGCCGCGCTGCGTGGCGAACGCGTGCACGAACGGGGACCTGGAGTCCACCACCAGGGCCAGGGCCAGCACGGAGGCGGCGGTGGACACCAGGAGCACCAGGCCGATCACGGTGGTCTGCACGCGCCGCCGGGTCACCCCGCCGCGCACGGCGCGGGCGACCGGGCCCCGCCTCATGGCCGCACCTGCGCCGGGGCCGCGACCGCGGCGCTGACGTGGCGGCCGAGGCGGGCGGCGGAGCTGACCGCGTCGCTGGCGATGCGGCCGTCCACGATCTCGACGGTGCGGCTGGCGAAGTGCGCGGCCAGCTCGGGGTTGTGGGTGACCAGCACCAGGGTCTGGCCGGACCGGTTCAGGTCCAGCAGCAGCTCGCCGATCTCCTCGCCGGTGGCGGTGTCCAGGGCGCCGGTGGGCTCGTCGGCCAGCAGCAGCGCGGGCCGGTTCACCAGCGCCCGGGCGATGGCCACCCGCTGCCGCTCGCCGCCCGACAGGCGGCCGGGGTAGGCATTGCGGTGCTTGTCGATCCGCAGCGCGGTCAGCAGCTCGATGGTCCGCTCGCGCGCCTGGGCCCGCGGCGTGCCGCCCAGCTGCGCGGGCAGCAGCACGTTGTCCTCGACGGTCAGGTCGTCGAGCAGGTTGAAGAACTGGAAGATCATGCCGATGTGGCGGCGCCGGAACCGCGCGACGCCGGTCTCGCTGAGGGTATCGACGCGCTCGCCCGCCACCGTCACGGTCCCGCTGGTGGGCCGGTCCAGGCCCGCGATCAGGTTGAGCAGCGTCGACTTGCCGCTGCCCGAGGGGCCCATGATCGCGACGGCATCGCCGGCCGCGACCTCCAGGCTGACGTCGTCCACGGCCGGCTGGCCGCCGTGGTCGTAGCGCTTCGTGACTTCGCTGAGGCTTATCAGGGTGTCCATGGCGGCACGGTAGGGCGGGCGGCACGGCCCCGGCGTCGGCCGCGGGATGCAACCTGACTACCTCGATCAGCGCTCGTCAGCGCGCCGTCATCCTTTCGATGTAGCCGCCTACCTCACGCGGCTGACGCTGCGGGGACGGCGGGCGGGCGACAATGGCCCTATGAGCGAGAATGCGGTGCTGGCCAGGGGGGGCGGCCCCCCGGTCCCCCCGCCGCCGCCGCCGGCCGGCGGCAGGATCGGAACCGCGCGCGGCCTGGCCCGGCAGGCACTGGCTTTCGTCCGGGTCGCCGAGCCGCGGGTGCGCCCGTCCCGGCGGGCCATCGTGACCGACGCCGTGTTCGCGGCGGCCGTCCTGGTGGTGGCGGTGATCGTCGCGCGGGTGGAGTACGGCATCCCTGGCCATGCCCTCGTGCTCAACGCCAAGACCGGTCAGACCTACCTGGCCGTCTCAGGTGCCGGCAGCATCGCCGGCATTCCTCCGACGGCGATCCTGGCCGCCGTGCTCACCTCGGTGCCGCTCGCGGCGCGCCGGCTGCTTCCGCTGACCGCGTTCGCAGTGCTGCTGATCGGCGTGATCGCGACCCGGCAGTACGCGACGGACGTCACGTTCCTCGCGGTGATCTGCACGGGTTACTCGGCCGTGGCGCACAGCCGGTTCCGCAACGCGGCGCTGCTCGGCGTGCCGTTCGGCGCCCTGGTCATGACCGCCGGCTTCTGGACCGCGTCCCAGGCGCTCCCGGCCGACCGGCTCCCCTTCAGCGCCCGGCTGGGGCTGGTCTACCCGGCGCGCCGCAGCGGCCCGGGCGCCGCGCCCGTGCCGCGGGAGATGCTGGGCGTGCCGGGGAAGCTGATCGCCGAGCAGGGCAACCCGTGGCGCGCCATCGTGCTGATCGTCCTGCTCGCGCTGGTCGCGATCTCGGTCATCCGCAACGCGATGCGGGCCAGCGAGGTGCGTGCTCAGCTGGAGGCCGAGCACACGGCGGCGACCCGGCGCGCCGTCGAGCGGGAACGGGCCCGCATCGCCAGCGAGCTGCACGACGTGGTGACCCACAACGTCAGCGTGATGATCGTGCAGGCCGGCGCGGCCCGGCAGGTGCTCGCTCAGGCGCCGGGCGAGGCCAGGGCGGCGATGCTGGCCGTGGAGTCCAGCGGCCGGGCGGCCATGACCGAGCTGCGGCACCTGCTCGGCCTGCTCAGCCCGGCCGGGCCCGGATCAGGCGAGGACGACGCGGACCTGCGGCCGCAGCCGGGCCTGGCTCAGCTTCAGGCGCTCGTGGACCGGGTCGGCGGCACCGGGCTGCCCGTCGAGCTGCACATCGGGGACCAGGTCCCGGCCGAGCTGCCGCCCGGCCTGGACCTGGCCGCGTTCCGCGTCGTGCAGGAAGCGCTGACCAACGTGCTCAAGCACGCCGGCAAGCCGCGCACCAGCGTCGGCCTGGACTGCCAGGACGGCGACCTGATCGTGGAGGTGGCCGACGCCGGGCCGCCCATCCCGGCCGCGGTGCCCGCCGTGCCCGGCGGGGGCCGGGGCCTGCTCGGCCTGCGCGAGCGGGTGGCCCTGTACGGCGGGCAGCTGGACGCCGGCCCGCGGCCGGCCGGCGGCTGGCAGGTCCGGGCCCGCTTCCCGGTCGACCCGCAGCCCGCACCCGACCTCGCACCCGCGGCCACGGCCCCATGACCGACGTCCCGGCGAGGACGGCTGACGAACCGCCTCGCGTGGTGATCGCTGACGACCAGACCCTGGTCCGCAGCGGGTTCCGGATGATCCTCGGCGCCGCGGGCATCCCCGTGGTGGCCGAGGCCGCCGACGGCGCCCAGGCCGTGACGGCCGTGCTCAAGCACCGGCCCGACGTCGTGCTGATGGACATCCGGATGCCGGAGATGGACGGCCTGGAAGCCACCCGGCGCATCCTGACCGCCCGGGCGCGGCGATGGCTGCCGGATCATCATCCTCACCACCTTCGACCTGGACCAGTACGTCTACGCCGCGCTCACCGCCGGCGCCAGCGGCTTCCTGCTCAAGGACGTCACCCCCGAGCAGCTCGTCGCCGCGGTGCGCATGGTCCGCTCCGGGGACGCCCTGCTGGCCCCGTCCATCACCCGCCGGCTGGTCGAGCGCTTCGCGCCGCAGCACGCGGCCGCGCCTTCGCTGCACCGGGACCTGTCCGAGCTGACCCCGCGCGAGCTGGAGGTGCTGCAGTTGCTGGCCCGCGGCCTGAGCAACGCCGAGCTGGCCGCCCACCTCACGCTCAGCGAGGCGACGGTCAAGACCCACGTGGCCCGGATCCTGGCCAAGCTCCAGCTGCGCGACCGGGTCCAGGCCGTCGTCCTGGCCTACGAGACAGGCCTGGCCGCCCCCGCCCGCGGCCCCTCCTGACCACGTCCCGCCGCGGGGGTTGGCGCCGGCGTACAGGAAGCCGCCGTCCCGGCTGACCGCGCGCGGCCCTCCTCATCAGTAGTACAGCGCGCTACAAGGCGCTACGCTATCAATATGAGCCAGCCACTGAGTGTCCGCCTGTCCGATGGCACCCTTCAGCGCCCGGCACCCGAGCCCGGCGCGTCCACCTTCCGCCGCGGACGCTGGCCCAGCGCTACGTCGAAGAAGGGCTGCGGATGGATGAGCACCCGGTGATCCGGTTCGCCGAGGGCCCGGCCGGGCGCCGCGCTCGGCTGGTTGGGACGGGCAAGGACGTCTGGGAAGTGATCGCGGTGGTCCGCGATAACGGCGGGGATGCCGCCGCGACAGCGCGTTACCTGGAACTGCCGCTGGGTCTGGTCCAGGCCGCCATCACGTACTACGGCGCCTATCCCGACGAGATCGACCAGTGGATCGACCTCAATGAGGAGGAGGCCGCCGAGGCGCAGGCCGCGTTCGCCGCCGGACAGGCCGCCATCCGATCGTGAAGCTCCTACTGGACGAGATGCTTTCCCCGGCTATCGCCCGCAAGCTGCGCGAGCGGGGACATGACGTGGAGGCCGTGGCAGGTCACCCGGACCGCGCCGCACTGCCAGACCCGGAGGTCATGGAGCTGGCCCGGGCTGAGCACCGGGCCGTAGTCACGAACAACGTGCGCGACTTCAGGCCGCTGCACAACGAAGCGATCGCGCCGGGTGGCCCAGGCCATTTCGGCGTGATCTTCATGCCCGGCAGCTACCGACGCACCAGGGATGACATGGGCCGCATCATCACCGTGCTGGAAACCGTACTCGCGGAGTACCCAGGCCAGGCCGATCTCGCCAATGGCGAGGCCTGGCTGTAGCGCAGGCGACCCGCTGGCCGTCCAGGCGCCTAGCCCGCGCTCGGGATCCGCTAGCGGCCGGTGGCGTAGCCCTGCATGCCGCGGGGGTTGGCGCCGGCGTACAGGAAGCCGCCGGAACGGCTGACCGCGCTGACCCGGCCCAGCGACCAGGGCCCGTGCACGTCCACCTGGTGGCCGCGCCGGCGCAGGTCGGCGATGACCTGCTCGCGGTGGCGCGACTCGACGGCCAGCGAACGGGGCTGGGACCCGCGCGGGTAGAACGACGACGGGAAGTGGTCGGTGGAGAAGGCCGGGAAGTCGATGGCCTCCTGGAGGTTCATGCCGAACACGGCGTGGTTCAGGAAGACGGCCAGGGTCCACTGGTCCTGCTGGTCGCCGCCGGGGGTGCCGAAGGCCAGGTAGGCCTGGCCGTCGCGCAGGGCCAGGCTCGGGGACAGGGTGGTGCGCGGGCGGCGGCCGGGGGCCAGCGAGCTGGCGAAGCCGGGGGTCAGGCTGAACATCTGGCCCCGGGTGCCGAGGCAGAAGCCGAGGCCGGGCACGACGGGCGAGCTCTGCAGCCAGCCGCCGCTGGGGGTGGCGGAGACGAGGTTGCCGAACCGGTCGGCGACGTCGAGGTGGCAGGTGTCGCCGGGCCCGAGCTCGGGCGCGGAGACGTCGCGCGGCCAGCGCCGCGGTCGGCTCGCCGACGCCCGGCCCCGACCCCGGCGCCGCGGGCGTGGCCGTTGGCCGCGCCGTCGGGGCCGAAGGCGGCCAGCGCGTAGCCGGGCAGCCGGCCGGGCTGGCCGGCCGGGGCGCCGGGCACGAGGCCGGCCGCGGCCTGCTCGCCCACGAGCGAGCGGCGCTGCGCGGCGTAGGACGCGGACAGCAGGCCGGCCAGCGGGACGTCGGTCTGCCGCGGGTCGCCGTACCAGGCCTCCCGGTCGGCGAAAGCCAGCTTGGCGCACTCGGTGACCGTGTGGATGAACTCGGCGCTGCCCGGGCCCATTTGTTCGAGATCAAACCCGTCGAGCAGGGCCAGCTGCTGGAGGAACACCGGGCCCTGGCCCCAGGGGCCGGTCTTGCAGACGGTGAAGCCGCGGAAGTCGAGGGTGACGGGCGGCTCGGCGGACGCCCGCCAGGCGGCCAGGTCGGCGCCGGCCAGCAGGCCGCGGTGGCGGGTGCCGGAGGTGTCCATGACCTCGGCGGTGGCCAGGAAATCGGTGATGGCCTCGGCCACGAAGCCCTCGTAGAAGGCGCGCCGGGCGGCCTCGATCTGGATCTCGCGGCCCGGGCCGGCCGCCTCGGCCTCGGCCAGGATGCGCTGGTAGACCTCGGCCAGCACGGGGTTGGCGAACTTTGCACCGGGGCCGGGCACGCCGCCGGCCAGGTAGATCTCGGCGGAGCTGGGCCAGTGCTCGCGGAAGGTGCCGGCCACGCCGGCGATGGCGGAGCTCGCGGTGGGCAGCATGGGGTAGCCGTCGCGGGCGTAGCCGATGGCGTACTCGAGCACGTCGCGCAGCGGCAGGGTGCCGTGCCGCTCGAGCAGCAGCATCCAGGTGCCGAACGCGGCGGGCACGACCGCGGCGAGCAGGCCGGTGCCGGGGACCAGGTCCAGGCCGAGGTCGGCGTAGGCGGCCAGGGTGGCGGCGGCGGGCGCGGGGCCCTGGCCGTCGAGGACGAACACGGCCTGGCCGGCGGCGTCATAGCCGATGACGGGGACCTCGCCGGCCGGGCCGTTGAGGTGCGGCTCGACGACCTGGAGGACGAAGCCGGCGGCGACGGCGGCGTCGAAGGCGTTGCCGCCTTTCTCCAGGACGGCCATGCCGGCGGCCGAGGCCAGCCAGTGCGTGGAGGCCACCATTCCGAACGTGCCCGCGAGCTCGGGCCGGGTGGTGAAGGGCGGGACGGCAGGGTATGCGTCAGGGGGCATGCCTGTGACGCTACCGGGAAATGCCCAACCGCAATGACCCCGGCTGCGTCTTATGGGACGCACGCTCATGAGAGTGTGCTGAGTACCCTGACCCGCACCTGAAGGAAGACTGATGATCCCATCTGCCACCGCTGCCCGGCGCGCCGCCGCGGCCGCCGCTCTCGCTTCCGGCGTCGCGCTGCTGGCTGCGTGCGGCTCGACGGCGTCCCCGTCGTCCGGCGGGACGGCGACCAAGACGGTCACCACCACGGCGTCGCCCCCGGCCTCGACGACGCCGTCGAGCCCGTCCAGCAGCAGCGCGCCAGCGGGCCCGGCGGCCTGCGTGACGTCGGCGCTGTCGGCCAGCCTGGGTCAGGGCAACGGCGCGGCGGGCAGCACGATCATCCCGCTGGAGTTCCGCAACACCTCGAGCTCGTCCTGCACGCTGTTCGGGTACCCGGGCGTGTCGTTCGTGACCGGGCCGGGCGGCAGCCAGATCGGCAACTCGGCCAGCGAGGACAGCGCGACGCCGCGTCAGTCGGTGACGCTGGCGGCCGGGGCCACGGCGCACGCGCTGCTCCAGGTGGCGGTGGCCCAGAACTACCCGCCGTCGCGCTGCCACCTGGCGAAGGCACACTGGCTCAGGATCTTCCCGCCGGGTGAGACGGCCCCGCTGTACCTCAAGTTCAACTCGGATACCTGCACGGCGAAGTCGATCCGGGTGCTGGCGGTGCAGACGGTCCAGCCGGGCGCGGGCGCCAACTCCTGATCTGCGCGGAAACCGGGCCGCGCAGGAAACAACCGTGCTGGCCGGATATTGCGTCGTACTTGACAGAGCCACTACCCCCAGTGACTCCGACGAGAAAGCGACGCCCCGATGACGCTGCTCGCATCCCCTGACCGGCCTGCCCGTTTCCGGACGCCGCGCGGCCCCGCGCTGATCACCGTCCCGGCCGTGCTGGCCGTGGTCTGCGCCGGGTTACTGACGGCCTGCTCCGGCCCGTCCGGCCATCCGCACGCTGCCAGTCACGGCGCACGCCGGCTGCCGGCCACGACCTCGCCGCACCCGGCGCCAACGGTGGTGCACCCGACGACGCCCGCGCCGCGCTCCTCGGCGCCGCGGCGGCGACGGCCCGGCGGCCCGGGCGCCGCGCCCAGCGGCCCGGCGCCCACCGGCCCGGCGCCCACCGCGCCAGCCGGCCGGCGCCCTCGCCCACCGGGGCCCAGCCCGCCCCGCTGGCCCAGTGCGCGACCGGGGCGCTGCGGGTCAGCCTGGGCACGGCCGGCGGCGCGGCGGGCAGCATCTACTACCCGCTGGAGTTCACCAACGTCTCCGGCACGCCGTGCACCATGTACGGCTACCCGGGGGTGTCGTTCGTGTCCGGGCCGGGTGGCGCCGAGCTGGGCGGGGCGGCGGTCCGCGACCCGGCGCAGGGCCCGGCGCTGGTGACGCTGGCGCCGGGCGCCGAGGCCCACGCCTCGGTGCAGGTCGTGGTGGCGCAGAACTACCCGAAGTCGGTCTGCAAGCCGGTGACGGCGCACTGGCTGCGGGTCTACCCGCCCGACCAGTACGCCCCGCTGTATACCGACCTGACCGCGATGACCTGCACGGGGACCATCCCGGGCGGCAGCACGCTGGGAATCTACGTGGTCAGGGCGGGAGCGAACGGGCCATAACGCCCCGGCGGCCCGGGGCCGGCGGCGCCGCCGAACAACCCCGGGCCGGCGTGGCTGCGTCGTACTGATGGAGGGCCCGTTCCACCGGCCGCCATGAGAGGCGCAATGAGCAGACGCTTGCCGACCAACTGGCTTCCCCGGCACTGGTACCTCCCGCGCCACCTGCGGCACCCGCTGGCGCGGTACCGGCTCGCGCCGTCGGTGGCGGCCGCGCTGGCGGCGGCCGGGGCGGCGGCGCTGGCCGGGTGCGGCTCGGCGGCGGCGCCCGGCGCGGCGAGCGGCGCGGGCGGCGCGGGCTCTGGCGTCACGGCCAGCGCCAGCGGCGCGGCCAGCCCGAGCGGCACCGCCAGCGGCGGGGCCAGCGGGACGGCCAGCGGGGCGGCCGGCCCGAGCGGGAGCGCCAGCAGCCCGGCATCGGGCGTCAGCAGCTGCACGGCGTCGGGGCTGCGGGTCCGGCTGGACACCGCGGCGGCGGGCGTGGCGGCGGGCAGCTACCTCGTGCCGCTGGAGTTCACCAACATCTCGGGCCAGGCCTGCGAGCTGGCCGGCTACCCGGCGGTGGCGCTGACCATGGGCCTGTCCGGCGCCCAGGTCGGCGCCCGGGCCGCGACCGACCACGCCGTCGCGGCCAGCCCGGTGGTGCTGGCCCCCGGCGGCATCGCGCACGCCTGGCTCCAGGTGCTGAGCGCGGCGAACTACCCGGCCAGCAAGTGCCACCCGGTGACCGCCGCCGGGCTGCGGATCACCGTGCCGGGGACGGCGAGCGCGAGCTACGTGGCCCACCCGGTGCCGGCCTGCACGGCCGTGCTGCGCGGCAGCGAGATGCTGACCGTGCGTCCCGTCCAGCGAGGCCCGGCCCGCCGCGGTACGGCGTGACACCCCGAATAACCCCAGTGACCCCGTGACCGACAGGTCGCGGAAGCAGACCACGGGAAAGGGCCTCGGCCCAGAAGGGGGCATGTCCATGAAGCCGACATTCGCAACCCGCATGACCCGTGTCACCCGCCGCGCGCTGACGGGCACGGCGGTCCTGTGCGGGGCGGCTGTGCTGTCCGGCACCGCCCTGACGGCGCTGCCCGGCGCGGCCCAGGCCGCCACCACCACGGCGGCCAGTCCGGCCAGGACCAGTCCGGCCTGGTCACCGAAGTGCACCTCCCAGCAGACCGAGATCTGGCTCGGCCTGGGCCTCGGCGGCGGGACCGCCGGGACGATCTTCTACCCGGTGGAGTTCACCAACGTCGGCCACCACGCCTGCTTCCTGTGGGGCTTCCCGAAGGCGGCCGCGATCAGCGCCTCCGGGCACCAGATCGGCAAGTCCTCGCGGGCGCTGCGGCTGCGGCACGGCGTGGTCGAGCTGTTCCCTGGCTGGACCGCCCACGCCACGCTGGGCATCGTCGAGGCGGGCAACGTGTGCAGCCACCCGGTCCGGGCGGCCAGCCTGCGGATCCGCGCCCCGCATCAGCGCGCGTCCACCGACCTGCCGTTCGCCTTCCAGGCCTGTCACGGCAAGCGCGTGCTGGTCTTCGGCCCGATCGTGCCGGGCGTCGGCATCCCGTAGCCAGGATCTCGGTACCGCGGGCGCCGGGCCGAGGGCCCGGCGCCCGCGTTCGTGCCGGGGCCGGTACGGTGCCTGGCATGGATGACCTGACTCCGCGGCTGCGTGCCGTCTGCGATCTTCATGTGGCCGAGGTCCGCGAGGGCAGCGGCCGGCACGAGTACGACGGCCGGGTCCAGGACCTCTCGCGGGCCGGGGTCCGGGCCGGCCTGGCCCAGCTGGACGACGCCACCCGCGCCGACCCGCCGCTGGCCGACGCGCACGACGAGGCCCAGCTGACCGCGTTCGCCGACGCGGCCCGGGTCGAGTTCGGCGACCTGGAGCTGCACCGGCGCAACCCGGCCGTGCACCTGGGCAACCTGGACCTGGCCTGCTACGACCGGGACTACGCCCCGGCCGCGCGGCGGGACCAGGCCCGCCGCGAGCACCTGGCGGCCTGGCCGCAGGCCATCGAGGCCGCGCTGGACGCGCTGGACCAGGTGCCGGCACCGGTCGCCGACGCCCTGGCCGCCGCGATCCGCGGCCTGGCCGCGGGCGTCCCGGCCGACGCCGGCGAGGGGGTCAGGACGGCCGCCCTGGACGCCCATACCCGGCTGGTGACGCGCATGGAGCAGGCGGCCGCCAGCGGCGACCCGGACGCCGCGCTGGGCAGCGCGGCGCTGAGCGCGCTGATGGGCACGGCCGACGCGCTGCCGGTGGACCTGGGCCGGCTCAGCGAGCGGGCGGACGCCGAGCGGGACCGGCTGACCGAGCGGCTAGCCGACAGCTGCGCGCGGATCGACCCCGGCCGGCCCGCCCTGGAGGTGGCCCGCGAGCTGGTTCGCGACCACCCGGACACCGACGGCGTCATCGAGGCGGCGCGCCTGTGGACCACCCGGGCCATGGACTTCACCCGCGAGCACGACCTGGTGCCCTACCCCGACGGCGAGTGCCTGGTCGGCCTGGCCCCGGAGTCGCGGCGGTGGGCCATGGCGATGATGTCGCCGGCCGCGCCGGGCGAGCCCGAGGGCCCTTCCTGGTACCACATCACCCCGCCGGAGCCGTCCTGGCCGGCTGCCGAGCGGGAGGAGTGGCTGGAGGTGTTCAGCGACACCACGCTGCCCGGCATCACCGTGCACGAGGTCGCGCCGGGCCACTTCTCGCACTTCCGGGCGATCCGCCGGGCCGAAGGCCCGGTGCGGCGCACGCTGCACTCCGACGCGTTCGTGGAGGGCTGGGCCCACTACGCCGAGGAGCTGTGCGTGGAGGAGGGCTTCTGCGCCGACGACCCGCGGTTCGCGGTCGGCGTCTGGCTCGAGGCGCTGATCCGGGTCACCCGGCTGGCCTGCGCCATCGGCGTGCACACGGCCGGGATGACGGTGGCGCAGGCCGCGCGGCGGTTCGAGTCGGACACCCACATCATCGGGTCGGCGGCGCTGTCGGAGGCCCGGCGGGCCACGTTCGACCCGACTTACGGCCGGTACACCTGGGGCAAGCTGGAGATCATGGACCTGCGCGAGCGGGCCCGCAAGGAGTGGGGCGCCGGCTTCACTCTCAGCCGCTTCCACTCGGCCATGTTCGCGCTCGGCTCCCCGCCGCTGGGCCTGCTGGGCACGGCCATCGACCGCGGCTAGCCGCGATGGCAGACCTGGGCCCCGTCGCGTGGCCGCCTGAGCCGATCAGGACCGAGCGGCTGGTGCTCCGTGAGCCCGAGGCCCGCGACCGTGCGGCGGTCATCGAGCTGCTGGCCTCGCCAGAGGTGGGCACCTACCTCGGTGGCCCGCGGCCGCGTGACGAGCTGGAGCGCGAGATGCCCGGAGCGCCCGAGCGGCACCCCGGCCTGTTCATCGTCGAGCTCGGCGGAGCGATGATCGGCCAGGTCATTCTCAGGCGAGTAACGGGGCACGGCCCTCCGGCTGCTGCCGGGCAGGCCGAGCTCGGCTACCTGTTCCTGCCGCAGGCGTGGGGATTCGGGTACGCCGCCGAGGCGTGCGCAGCGGCACTCAGCTGGCTGGCCGGCGAGCTTCCCGGCGAGCCGGTGGTGCTGTTTACCCAGACCGCCAACGCCCGCTCGATGCGCCTCGCGGCGAAGCTGGGGTTCACCGAGGTAGAGCGGTTCGAGGCCTACGGCGCCGAGCAGTGGTTCGGCAGGCGGCCACCAGCCGGGCACGGCTAGCTGGCCGTCTCCTCGGTCTCGCCCGGCACCACCAGGCCGGTCTCGTAGGCCAGGATCACGGCCTGCACCCGGTCCCGCAGGCCCAGCTTGGCCAGCAGGTGGCCGACGTGCGTCTTGACCGTGGTCTCGCTCACGAACAGCTCGCCGGCGACCTCGGCGTTGCTGCGGCCGCGGGCCAGCAGCAGCAGGATGTCCCGCTCCCTGGCGGTCAGCGAGGCCAGCCGGGACGGTGACGGCGCGGTCTCGGGCGGCCGGCGGGAGAACGCCTCGATCAGCCGCCGGGTCACCGACGGCGCCAGCAGCGCGTCGCCGGCCGCGACCCGGCGGACCGCGGCGATCAGGTCGTACCGCGGCGCGTCCTTGAGCAGGAACCCGCTGGCTCCGGCGCGCAGGGCCTCGTATACGTAGTCGTCCAGGTCGAACGTGGTCAGCATGATCACCCGCGGCCCGCCGTCCCGGTCCCCGCCGGTGATCAGCCGGGTGGCCTCGAGGCCGTCCATCTCCGGCATCCGCACGTCCATCAGCACCACGTCCGGGCCGAGCGCGACCGTCCGGGCCACCGCCTCGGCCCCGTTGGCCGCCTCGCCGGCCACCTGGATGCCCTCGGCCGCCTCGAGGATGACGCAGAACCCGGCCCGGACCAGCTCCTGGTCGTCCACGACCAGGACCCTGATAGTCATAGCGCCGGGAGCCTAGCAGTGACCGCGAAGCCGTCGGCGCCGGTCGGGCCGACGGTCAGCGTGCCGCCGCAGGAGGCCACCCGCTCGGCGATGCCGGCCAGCCCGAAGCCGCCCTCCGCGAGCGCGGTCCCGTTGCGGGCCGGCCCGGGCCGCGCGGCCGGGCTCAGGGGCCCGGAGTTGGTGATCGAGACCGTCACGTAGCCCGGCTCGTAGCAGATCCGGACGGCCGCACACGGCGCGGCCGAGTGCCGCAGCGCGTTGGTCAGGCCCTCCTGCACGATCCGGTACGCGGTCAGGTTCACCCCGGCGGCCAGATCGGCCGGGTCGCCCTCCACGGCCAGGTCCACGGCCAGCCCGGCCTGCCTGACCTGGGCCAGCACGCCGTCCAGCTCGCCCAGCGACGGCGACGGCCGCGTCCTGGGCTGCTCCCCCGGCCCGCGCAGCACCCCGAGCAGCCGCCGCAGTTCCGCCAGCGCCTGCCGGGCCGTCTGGCCGATGATCTCCACCGACCGCTCAGCCAGCTCCGGCTGGCCCGGCAGCAGCGAGCCGGCCGCCTCCGCCTGCACCGCCATCAGGCTGACGTGGTGCGCCACGACGTCGTGCATCTCCCTGGCGATCCGGGTCCGCTCGTGCGCGGCGGCCAGCGCGACCTGCCGGTCGCGCTCGGACTCCGCCCGCTCGGCCCGGGCCTCGGTCTCGCTGAGGTGCGCCCGGTTCCGCCGGCTGAGCAGGCCCGCGAACCCGGCCATGCCGAAGATCAGCAGCTGGACGAAGAGGTCGTAGGGCTCGGTGTGACCGGGCAGGAGCTGGCTCTGCGCGATGCCGACCACCAGGATGATGCTCATCACCCAGCGCACAGCCGTCGAGGACCGCTCCATGACGGTGAAGTAGGCGATGGCCGGCCCCACCGGCACCGGCGCGTAGCCGAAGCCGAGGTGGTCGTAGGCGGACCGGGGCAGGCCCACGGCCACGAACACCCAGACCGGGTAGTCACGGCGGTAGACCAGCGGCAGGGCCTGGAGGATCAGCAGCACGACGGCCCAGCCCTGCGGGTGCATCTGGGACAGGTACGGGAGCACGGTGCCCACGTTCACGGCCGCCAGCACCAGCGCCAGGGCCAGGTCCTGCTGCCGCGGCGTGAGCTTAGCGGCCCAGGCCGACAGCCTCTTCACGCCCCGATCGTAGAACGGGACGGGCGCCGGGCGACATCCTCCGCGAGGCGGAGTCCGGTCCTCCTACCTCCGCAGGAGAGCGGCCCCGCATCCGGGCCCCGGCGGGCCGCCCGGGTGAGTCCGGGGTTCGGTCCGGCGGCCGGCGCGAGTGATCATGAGACCGGGCGACCATGCCGTCATGAACGCTCACTACCTGCCTTCCGCCGGGTTCACCCCGGCCGAGCCCGTTGCGCCCGCCGAGCCCGCCCAGCCCGCTCCGTCCGGCGGGCCCGCCGCGCCGGTGCGCTGGATCGCCCTGATCGCGGCCGTGGCCTTCGCCGCCGAGATGGCCGTCAGCGCGCGCTACGGCTACGTCCGTGACGAGCTGTACTTCCTGGAAGCCGGGCGGCACCTCGCGTTCGGCTACGTCGACCAGCCGCCGCTGACCCCGCTGCTGGCCCGGCTGTCCGCCGCCGTCTCGGGCGACTCGCTGATCGCGCTGCGGCTGATCCCGGCCCTGGCGCTGGCGGGCATGGTCGCGCTGACCGCGACGATGAGCCGGCTGCTCGGCGCCGGCCGGCCGGCCAGGTGCTCGCGGCGCTGGCCACCGCGACGTGCGCCGAGTACGTGGGCGCCATGCACGAGCTGACCACCACCGCGCCGGACTTCTTCTTCTGGACCCTCACGCTGGTGCTGGTGCTCAAGCTGCTGACCACCGGTGATCGCCGCTGGTGGGTGGCCATCGGGGCGTGCGCCGGCGTCGCCTCCGAGGCCAAGTGGAACATCGGCTTCCTGGTCGCCGCCCTGGCCGTCGGGTTCGTCCTCTCCCCGGCCCGCCGCCTCGCGGCGAGCCGGTGGCTGGCCCTAGGCGGGGTGATCGCCGTCGCGCTGGCCCTGCCCGACCTGCTGTGGCAGGCCGCGAACGGCTGGCCCGCGTTCGACGTGTTCGCCGCGCTCCAGCAGAGCGCCGGGCACAACCGCGCCGTGTACCTGATCGCCCAGATCATCTACACCGGCCTGGTGCTCACCCCGGTCTGGATCGCCGGACTGGTCTGGACGCTGCGGAATCCGGCCGCCCGCCGATTCCGGCCCGTGGGCATCGCCAGCCTCATCGTCCTGGTGCTGTTCCTGGTCATGGGCGGCAAGCCGTACTACCCGGGCGGCATCTTCACCTTCCTGCTCGCGGCCGGCTCGGTGCCGCTGGAGCGCTGGCTGGCCGCCCGCCGGCCGCTGGCCCGCCGCATCCGGCCCGCGCTCGTCATGGGCTGCGGCCATGGTCCTGGCCGCCCTGATCGCGCTGCCCGTCGTGCTCCCGGTCCTGCCCGCCCGCACGCTGGCCACCGTCCCGGTTCAGAAGATCAACTACGACCTCGGCGAGGAAATCGCCTGGCCGAGCCTGGTCGGGCTGGTGGCCCGCGAGTACCGCGCCCTCCCGCCGGCGCTGCGCTCCCGCACCACGCTGCTCACCAGCAACTACGGCGAGGCGGGCGCGATCGAGCGCTTCGGGCCGGCCGACGGGCTCCCGGCGGCCTACAGCGGCAGCAACAACTTCTGGCTCTGGGGCCCGCCACCAGCCCGTGACACCGCCGCCATCGCGGTGGGCATGGACCCGGGTTTCCTGCGCCGAGAGTTCGCGCACGTGCGGCGGATCGGCACCTTCGAGAACGGCCTCGGCGTCAGCGACGACGAGCAGGGCGCGGCCATCTACCTGGCCACCGGCCTGCGCTCGAGCTGGGCCAGGGCCTGGCCCGCGTTCCGCGACTACGCCTGACCACGCGGGGGCTGGATGCCCCGCCGGGCCTGCCCGGCGGGGCATCCACCCGCCCGGCACCCGGGCCGGGCGGGCCGCGTGAGACGATAGGTCGCGCCGTGAAAGACCTGAGAGCGAAGATCATGCTGACCAAGGCGGTCCGGCCCGGCCGGACCACGGGACCCCGGCCCATCGGGCCGGCGATCGCCACCCGCGCCGGCGCCGTCGCGCTGCTCGCGGCGCTGGGCGCCGCCCTGGCGGGCTGCGCCGGCCAGGCCGAAGCGAGCGCGCCGCCCATCGAGCTGGTCACCGCCTACGTGGGCGTGCCCCACGACGGGAACCCCACCGACGCCTACGTCGCGATCAGGAACAACGGCAACGCCGACCAGCTGGTCTCGGTGCACACCAGCGTGGGCGGCACGGTCACCCTGCGCGGCCCGGCCGGCGCCTCGCCCGACATCGAGCGCGACTTCAGCTCGATCCCGATCCCCGGGCACACCCTGGTCCGCCTGAACCCCACCAGCTATCACCTGGTCATCAGCGGCGCCCGGCCGATGAAGGCCGGGACCGAGATCACCCTGACGCTGGTGTTCGCGCACGACGGCTCGTACCAGATCCCGGCTGAGGTGACCAACCCTCAGACCGGCGGCGCCAGCTATTTCCTGAACTAGCCAGCGCCGCGCGGTTCCCGTCCCCGCCGGGCCCGCCCTCGCACCAGGTCACGCGCGGCTCGCCGACTCACCGAGTCGGCCTTCCGGCTTGTGGCGCCCCGTCTCGCGATATATCGTATGAGGCAGTAGTCGGCGGCGGGGGACGTGGAGGTTCAGATGGCGACGAGACCAGACCTGCGGATCAGCGATGGTGACCGCGAGGCGACCGCCTCGTCGCTGCGTGAGCACTACGCGCTCGGCCGGCTGTCCCTCGAGGAGTTCAACCAGCGCCTCAACGCCGCCTTCGCCGCCGTGACCCAGCGTGACCTCGACGCGGTCACCGGCGACCTGCCGCACGTCCGCACTCCCGCCGTGCCGCTGCCGGTGGCCGGCTTCACCGCCGGGAGCCAGGCGGGCGGCAGCGCTGGCGGCGGCCGAGGTCGCAGTGGCGCGGGCAGCACCCGCCGGGGCTTCGGCCTGGTGTTCGGGATGGTCACCTCGCTGGCGCTGCTGCTGCTGGTGCTGGCCCCGGCGCTGCTGGGCTTCGGCTTCTTCGGCGGCTTCGGGGGCTGGGGAATCCTGACCGTCGGCCTGATCATCATCCGCTCGATCCTGCGCCGCATCTTCGGCTTGCGCCGCTTTGGCGGCTGCTCGGGCCGCGGCGGCCGGTACACCGGCTACGGCCGGAACTGGTAACCGAACCACCGGCCCAGCCCGCCCCGCCGCCAGCGGGGCCGTCAGCCGCCGGCGGAGCCGTCAGCCGCCGGCCGCGCCTGACGCGGACGAGGATCGCAGCGGCACGACCAGGTACCGGAACTCCGGATCCCCGCCCCGATCCTCGCCCGCGCCCTCGGCCGACTCGGCCAGGTGAGTCTCGTCCATCGGGGCCGTGTCGTAGCCAGCCCAGGTGATCAGGGCGGGCTTGGCCGGGCTGGTGAACTCCAGCTGGATCCGGCCGGGTGCCGGCTCGGTCCCGGCGGCCTCGCCGGGCGGCGCCGGGCGCCCGGCGCCGCAGACCGCCGCGGCCGACAGCCCGTCGAGCAGGTAGCCGGGATTGAACGAGATGGCAGGCTCGCTGCCGGTGAACGCGGCCCGCACGGTCTCGGCGGCGCGGGCCCGGCCGTCGGTGTGCGCCTCGATGACGACCTCGCCGTCGCCGAACGTGAGCCGCACGGGGCTGGTCCGCTCGGCGACCAGGGACACGCGGCGCACGGCGGTGGTGAACAGGTCGGCGGGCAGCACGGCCCGGCAGCCGAACTCGGACGGGAAGCGGGACCGGTAGCGGATGAAGTCGCCGCCGATCAGCCGGGCGGTCAGCCGCCGCCCGCCGCCCTCGAAGCTGATCATGCCCTCGGCGGGCCGGGGCTCGGCCGCCCGCGCCTCGCCGGGCCCGGACGGCTGGCCGCCCGGCTCGGGCACGCTGAACGCGATCGTCACCGGCACGCCGGGGCCCATGGTGCGGGCCACGTCGGCCAGGGTCCTGGCCGGCACCAGCGCGGCCGCGCGCAGGCCGGGCATGGCCGGGGTCCAGGGCACGGTGCGCACGGCCAGCCGGTACCGGTCGGTGGCGGCGAGCGTCATCGAGGTACCGGACACGTCCAGGCAGACGCCGGTCAGCATGGGCAGGGTGTCATCGCGGCTGGCCGACGGCACGACCTGAGCCGCGGCGGCGGCGAGCACGCCGCCGTCGACGGTCCCGGCCGGGCCGGGGGGCTCGGGCAGGCCGGGGTACTCCTCGACCGGCAGCGAGACCAGCTCGAACTCGGCGCTGCCGCAGGCTACTCGCAGCATGTCGTCCGGCGAGGTGAACTCGACGTCGCGCGGCGGCAGGCTGCGGGTGATCTCGGCCAGCAGGCGGCCGGGGACCAGCGCGGAGCCAGGCTCCTCGACCTCGGCGGGCACGGTGACCCTGGCCGACACCTCATAGTCGAAGCAGGACAGCGTCAGGCCCGCCCCGGACGCCTGCATGAGCAGCCCGGACAGCACGGGAATGACCGGCCTGGCCGGCAGTTCCCGTGCCACCCAGGCGACGGCCTCCCCCAGCGCCTCGCGCTCGACCCTGAACTTCACGGTGCCTCAAACCCCGGTGCCTCGAACCCCACGTGCCTCAGCCTCCCAAACGCTCTGCGCTGATCCTGGCACGGACCAGCGACAGTCACGCCAAAAGCGGCACGGGCAGGGCTCAGGCCACCATTCCCGGCGGCGCGGAGTCGAGGGTCAGCAAGATGGCCCGGGCCAGCTCGCGGGCCGACTCGGCGCTCAGCTCCACGGCGACCCGCGCGGCCGGGCCCTTGACCGGGTTGCGGAAGTCGATGTTGAGCGTGTGCTCGGCCATCGCGTGCACGGGGTGGTCGAAGTAGACGCTGGCGTCGCTGACCGAGAACCAGCCCTCCGCGCCCTTGCCGCTGCCGGTGATCTTGATGGTCTCAGTCAGGTAGGTGCACATGGTTGCCTCTCCTCAGCTGGCCAGGTAGCGGCCGTAGAACTCCCAGATCTGCTGCCAGCCGTCGTTGGCGGCCTCGACCCGGTAGGCGGGCCGGCTGACGGCGAAGAACGCGTGGCCGGCGTTCTCGTAGGTGTGAAACTCGTGCGGCTTGCCGAGGTCGTCGAGGACCTTCGACAGCTCGGCGGTCTCGTCGGGCCCGGGGAACTGGTCCTCGGCCCCGAACAGCCCGAGCAGCGGGCAGGACAGGTTCCCGGCCAGCCCGACGACCGGCTGCACCTTCAGGGGCATGCCCTCGGGCGGCGCGTTGACCACGCAGGCGCCGTAGCAGTCCACGGCCGCGTCGAGCTCGATGCTGCACGCGGCCAGGAACGACTGGCGGCCGCCGGAGCAGTAGCCGATGACGCCGACCTTGCCGTTGGCGGCGGGCAGGGCCCGCAGGTAGGCGGCGGCGCCCGCGACGTCGCCGACGAGCTGCTCGTCGGGCACGCCGCCCTTGGCCCTGGCCACCGCGGCCGCGTCGTCGGGGCTCGCGCCCGGCGCGTCGCGGTAGTAGAGGTTCGGCATGAGGGCCGCGTAGCCGTGCGCGGCGAACTTCCTGGTGATTTCCTTCGTCTCGGAGTCGTAGCCCGGCATATGGTGGATGACCACCACACTGCCGAACAGGCCGGAGTCGAGGGGCCGGGCGAGATACGCCTCGATCTCGTCTCCGCCGTGTCCGGCAATACTGATCGTCTCAGCGCTGAGCGCCTCATTCATGCGTGTGCTCCTTGCGGGATCGGCACGGCTTTCCTAGCCAGGTCCATCCTGCCAGGGCCCCGCACGGCGTTTCCGCTGGAGCCCGGGTAGCCGGTTACGACATGATCGGGCCTGGTAGACACGCTGCGTGTAGATACGCGGGAGGGGCAATGTTATGAGCTCCGGCGTCGTTCTCATCGTGATCGTCTTCCTGGCGGTCGGATGCATGGCGGGCTGGCATGCCCAGCGGGCGAAGATGGCGCACGGCGACATCAAGGTCGGCAAGGGCCGCGTCTCCGGCGGCCGGTCGACCCGGATGCGCAGCGGCCTGTTCGTGATCGTCCTGATCGGGATCGCGGTGCTGGTCATGTCGGCGCTCATCCGGCACTGACCTGGGCCCGCGCCACGAAATCCTTGAGCTAATAAACATTTGACATCCGCAAGCCTGCGCTCATAAGGTTGAGCTACTCAACTATTGGCGATCTCTAGCAAGCAGGCAGGGAGCGGACGTGCCGGGCAAGTCGCGTACAGAGCAGCTCAACGCGCAGATCGAGGAGTGCGTGATCGAGCTGGGCGTGCGCATGGTGGGCCGGGCCGAGAAGCTGGCCCAGCAGCTGAGCATCCCGCTGGTGTTCCTCAAGGCCCTGCACACGCTGGACGCCCCGATGGCCATGAAGGAACTCGGCAAGCGGCTGCACTGCGACCCGTCCTTCGTCACCGCCGTGGCCGACATGCTGGAGAAACGCGGTCTGGCCCGGCGCGAGCCGCATCCCGGAGACCGGCGGATCAAGAACCTGGTCCTCACCGGCGAAGGCTGCGACCTCAAACAGCGCCTGGAAGCCGAGCTCACCGCCCGGATGCCCTGGAATCGCGGCCTCAACGACGACGAGCGCGCGCAGCTCCTTGCCCTGATCCGCAAGATGCTCAGCGCGGACGCCCCAGCGGGGGAACCCGGCGATGCGGAGTGCGTGAACTTCGCGCCGGACAGCCTGGTGGCGTCGCCCTTGTCTCAGCCGACGTCTCAGCCGACGTCTCAGCCAACCATGTCAGCCGGACCAACGAGCCCCCCGGCCCCGGCGGGGGAGGTGAATATCGGCGCCACCCGGGCCGCTGGCTAAGCCGGCCCGCGCGCCAGCCCATCGCGATGCTCGCCGCCCCCTGGCGCCGAGCGGGGGACAACATATCCGGGCCTGCCTGGCCCTGAACCTGCGCGGCGCTGACGGCCGCCTGCCAGGCCGGACGCCCGTACATCACCAGAGATCATGACGGCCTCAGCACGCCACGGCTGAGGTGAGTGAGTGACGCACGCCCGTAACCGCTGACGCATGCCTGAACGAAGCTAAAGGAGCACTCCCGAATGTCGAACACGACATCCGCGGCCGGCACGGCACCGCCCGCGAGCGGTGCCGTCATCGAGGGCCGGCCTGCCGGGGCGACCGGCCCCGTCAACCGGCACCTGGGCCTGGCCCTGCTGGTCATCGCCACCGCACAGCTCATGGTGGTGCTGGACGCCACCATCGTCAACGTCGCGCTGCCGCACATCCAGAGCGCGCTCGGCTTCTCCGGCTCCGGCCTGGAGTGGGTGGTCAACGCCTACGCCCTGACCTTCGGCGGCCTGCTGCTGCTCGGCGGCCGGGCCGGCGACATCCTCGGCCGCAAGCGGGTCTTCATCGCCGGGATCATCCTGTTCTCGGTCGCCTCGCTGCTCGGCGGCTTCGCCACCACCGAGGCCTGGCTGCTGGGTGCGCGCGCCTTGCAGGGCGTGGGCGGCGCGATCGTCGCGCCGACCGCCCTGTCGCTGGTCACGAGCAACTTCCCGGAGGGCCGGGAGCGCAACCGCGCCATGGGCGTCTACGCCACCATGAGCATCGCCGGCGCGGCCGTCGGCCTGCTCCTTGGCGGCGTGCTGACCACGTACTTCTCCTGGCGCTGGGTGCTGTTCGTGAACGTGCCGATCGGGATCGTGGTCGCCCTGCTGGCGCCGCGCGCCCTGGCCGAGTCCAAGCGCCACCCCGGCCGGTTCGACCTGCCCGGCGCGATCACCGGCACGCTGGGCCTGGCGGCCCTGGTCTACGGCCTGTCCAGCGCGGCCACCAGCCCCAACGGGGTGTCGCACTGGGGCGACACGAAGGTCCTCGTCTCGCTGGCGGCGGCGGTGGTGCTGCTGGTCTCGTTCCTGTTCATCGAGTCGCGCAGCAAGCACGCGCTGATGCCGCTGCGGATCTTCAGCAACCGCAGCCGGTCCGGGGCCTACCTGGTCATGCTCTGCCTGGGCACGGCGATGTTCGGGATGTTCTTCTTCCTGACCATCTTCGTGCAGGACGTCTGGCACTACAGCGCGCTCAAGACCGGCGTGGCCTACCTGCCCATGGTGGCCGTGATCATGGTCATGGCCGGGGTCAGCACCCAGCTGGTGCCTCGCATCGGGGCCCGGCCGCTGCTGCTGGCCGCCTCGGCCATCGCCACCGGGGGCATGTTCTGGCTGTCGCGGATCAACGAGCACAGCACCTATGTGGGCGGCCTGCTCGGGCCGATGCTGCTCACCGCGGCCGGCCTGGGCCTGCTGTTCATGCCGGTGACGCTGGTCGCGCTGTCCAAGGTCGACGACCGGGACGCGGGTGTGGCCTCCAGCCTGGTCAACGCCGGCCAGCAGGTCGGCGGCTCGATCGGGCTGGCCATCCTGGGCACGGTGGCCTGGACCGTGGTGTCCAACACGGCCCGCAACTCGGCCGACCACGCCAAGGCGGTCGCCGCCGCGGCGGCCAGGGCCGGGCACTCGCTGCCCACGCCGACGGCCAGCCAGCTGGCCCAGGCCAAGGCGGCGATCTACGACCACGCGCTGTCGGTCGGGTTCTCCCGCGGGTTCGTGGTGTCGGCGGGGATCATGTTCATCGGCCTGATCGCCACGATCATCCTGATCCGCGTCACCCGCGAGGACCTCGCGGGCGTGGAGCCGATGCCGGTCGGCTAGCGACGGCGGCTAGCGACAGCCGGGGCACCGCGAGGGCCGGGACCAGGTCTGGTCCCGGCCCTCGCGGGCCCCGACCCGCTAGGCGGACTCCGGGATGATGGCGACCGGGCAGTGCGCGTGGTTCAGCATGGCGTGAGTCAGCGCCGTCGATCCGGCGTTGCCGGAGTCGGGGCCGCCGCCGTCCCGGCCCAGGACCACCAGGTCGGCCCGGGCGGAGGCGCCGACCAGGACCCGGCTGGGCGAGGCGTGCACGGAGTCCTCGGCCACGTCCACGGCGGGGTACTTCTGCCGCCAGGGCGCGATCAGCCCGGCCAGCCACCGGGCCGCCTCGGGCGTGCCGCGCTGGGCATCGCTGCCGGGCTCCCCGCCCCGGCCGGGCCGCAGCCCCGGCAGGAAGATCTGCCAGGCGTAGACCACGTGCAGCCGGGCCAGGCGTCGCTGGGCCTCCTCGAAGGCGAAGCCGAGCGCGCTGGCCTGGGCGCCGTCGTGGACGGCGACCACGACCTGCCGGTGCCCGGCCATCGACTCCTCGCGCACCACCACCACGGGGGCGTCGGCGGCGAAGGCGACATCCCGGCCCACCGACCCGAGCAGCAGGGCGGCGAACCCGCCGCCGCCGCGTGAGCCCACGACGAGCATCGCGGCCCCGTCGGCGGTCTCGGCCAGCACGCTGGACGGCGCACCGGGCAGCACCGCCGTGCTCACGGCCACGCCGGGGTCGACGGTCGCGGCCCGGGCGGCGGCCTCGGCCACGGCCTGCTCGGCCCGCTCGTGGACGATATCGGCGACGGCGGGCGGGCCGCCGTGCGGGTACCAGGACATCCGCGGCGGCAGGGCCGGGACGGAGACGATCCGCAGCGGCCGGTCGCGGAGGGCGGCTTCGCGAGCCGCCCACTCGACCGCCCGCAGCGAGACTGCCGAGCCGTCCGTGCCGACAATGACGTGGCTGTCCGCCATGGTGCCTCCTCGCAGCTAACACCGGACACTCCTGTTTCTACCGGCCTCAGGGGCGGGCGTCCACGTTCCGCGCCCGGCCGGGGGGACCAAGGTCCCGATCCGGCGTGCCTTCCTGCTCTGCCGGTACCCCTGCCCGGGCCGAGACGATAAGGGCAGCGATAAGGAACCGGGCCGGCCAGGGAATGGCCGGCGTAAAGACTCAAGGAGGCATTTCGATGCGCAGAAGGACATTTGATGCACTGGTCACCGGGGCCGGGCTGATCCTGGCCGCCATCCTGATCATTGCCGGCGGGCTGCTGGCCTTTGGCCACTCATTCGTCGACGGCCAGGTGCACAACGAGCTCGCGGCCCAGAAGATCTACTTCCCGGCCAGCGGCAGCCCGGCGATCAAGGCCCCGGAATTCGCGGCCATGCACCAGTACGCGGGCCAGCTGATGACCACCGGCGCCCAGGCCGAGGTGTACGCCGACCACTTCATCGCCAACCACCTGAAGGAGATCGGCGGCGGCCTGACCTACTCCCAGCTGTCGGCCAAGTCGCTGGCCCAGCCGAAGAACACCGCGCTGGCGGCCCAGGTCCAGCTGATGTTCCGCGGCACGACGCTGCGCGGCCTGCTGCTGAACGCCTACGCGTTCGGGAAGATGGGGCAGCTCGCGCTGTGGGGCGCCATCGCCGCCTTCGCCGGCGCCGGCCTGCTGCTGATCCTGTCCGTCGGTGGCTACCTGCACCTGCGCCGGGTCTCCCCCGACACCGAGGTGCTGCCCAAGGTGACCAGCGGCCGCCAGGCCACGATGGCCTGACCAGAACCGCCAGCATCGACCACGGCGATGGCCCGCGACATGCGGGCCATCGCCATTTGTTAATCGTCTTAATCCCAGTGACCGGCAGCCGCCGGCCTCATCTAGCGATCGCGGTAGATGAGGAGGAGGGCCACGTCGTCGTCGGGGGCGTGGCCGACATGGCGGATGACTTCGTCGCCGAGGCGGGCGACCAGGGTGGCGGGATCGAGCGGGGCCCGCACGGCGGCGCAGTCGGCCAGCGGGAAGAACGCGCCCGCCCGGTTGCGCGCCTCGGCCACCCCGTCGGTGTAGAAGAGCACCTGGTCGCCGGGGCCGAACGGGATGGTGACCGGGATCCGCGGCTCGCCGGTCAGGTGGCCCAGGCCGAGCGGGAGGCTGCCCGGACCCAGGTCGGCCAGCTGCGGCGGCGCCGTCCCGAGCAGGAGCGGCGGCGGGTGGCCGCAGCTGAGCAGCTCCATCTTGGCGCCGTGGGCGCTGACCTCGGCCAGGATCGCGGTGACGAACTGCTCCTCGCCGGGCTGGCGGGCCAGGCTGGCCTCGATCCGCTGCGCGATCGCGGCCAGGCTGGCCTCCTCGTGCGCGGCCTCGCGGAACACACCGAGCACCGCCGCCGCGGTGTGCAGCGCGGGCAGGCCCTTGCCCTCGGCGTCGCCCACCACCAGGCGGACGCGTCCTGGGGTGCTCACGACCTCGTACAGGTCACCGCCTACTCGGGCGCCGGAGGAGGCGGACAGGTAGCGGGCCGCGAGACGGACGGGCCCGGCGCGCTCGGGCACCGGCCGCAGCAGCACCTGCTGGGCGGCGTCGGCGACCAGCCGGACCTGAGCCAGCTCGCGGTCCCGTCGTTCGCGAGCCCGGCTGGCCAGGGCCCCGGCGGCGGTGACGCCGGCCACCGCGGCCAGCGAGACCGCGGCCGGGTGGCGGCCGGCGGTGAGATCGGCACGCAGCAGCAGGCATGCGCCCAGGGCCGCCCCGCCCGCGGCCAGGGTGTAGCGCGCCCCGCCGACAGCGGCGGCGACGGCCGGGCCGACGGCCAGCAGCAGTCCCCACCCCGGTCCGAGGGTCGACCGGGCCAGGGCTATCGCGGCGATCAGCGCGAACGGCAGCACCAGCAGGGCCAGCCCGCCGCGAGTGGTCACGGCGCGAGTGGTCAAGGCGCGGGTGGTCACGGCGCGGCCTCGGCCGGAGTGGTGCCGGCCCATCGGGCGGTACCGCGAGACGCCGAGCCCGGCGGTGGACCGGGCGAGCACGGACCACCGCGGCCACGGCGGCGCGAGGCTGGCCCGCCGCCGGGCTCGGCCGGGCTGAAGCGGGTCACTGCGAGCTGCTGTGCTCATCGCCTTCCCCTCAGGCCCCATCTACTGTCTACGTACATAGATAGTAGACCGGAGCGGGAGCGCCGCAACACATGCCGCCCGGCGGACCGGGACTCTAGCTTCCCGTCACTAGCCGTAGGTGGGCTGCTGCGGCCAGCCGTCCGGGGAGTCCTCCCAGTCCTCCTGCCGGCCCCAGGGGCACAGGTCGAGGATGTTGTGCCGGAACATCACCCGGTCCACCCCACGGGCGGTCGTCGAGTAGGTCCGGTACACATCGGTGCCGTCCCGCAGGAAGACGCTCAGCGCGAAGCCGTCACCGGCCCCGCAGTCGCGCGAGAACGAGGAGCCGCGCGAGGACACGAACGGCACCGTCCAGCCCATCCGCTCCCAGTAGACCTGGATCTGGGCCAGCGGCATGTCCGACGCGGTGACCCAGGTGACCCCGGTCTCGGCCAGCCCGTCCACGTCCGCGACGTTGTTGGTGAACGCGGTGCAGCCGGGGCAGAACTCGTCGGGCCCGCGGTCCATGAACTGGTACACCGCGAGCTGGTCGCGGCCGTCGAACAGCTCGGCCAGCGTCCGCGGCCCGGCCGGGGTGTCGAACACGTAGTCAGTGCCGAACCTGACCATCGGCAGCCGGCGGCGCTGGGCGGCGAGCGCGTCCAGCGCGCGGGTGGCCTGTTTCTCGGCCGTGAGGAGCTCACCGCGGGCCTGCTCCCACTCCTGCTCGGACACGATCTTCGGTATTGCCATGCTCTTCGCCCTCCCGGCCTTGGTGGTGCCTACCTGGCTGAGACGTATGGAGGCGGCCCGATTAATCGGCGGCGCCGGCTGGCGGCGGCGGCGATGAAGTTGCCGATGATGCGGCGGCCGTGCGGGGTCAGGATGGACTCGGGGTGGAACTGGACGCCTTCGGCGGGGTGCTCGCCGTGGCGCAGGCCCATGGGCAAGCCGCCGGGGCCGCGGGCGGTGATCGTCAGAGCCGGGGGCAGGGTCGGCTCGTCGACGATCAGGGAGTGGTAGCGGGCGGCCCGGAAGCGCGGGGGCAGGCCGGACAGCAGGCCGCGGCCGTCGTGGGTGATGGTGGCGGCCTGGCCGTGGACGGGCTGAGGCGCGGTGGTGATCCGGGCGCCGTAGGCGGCGGCGATGGCCTGGTGGCCGAGGCAGATGCCGAGCAGCGGGGTGGTGGCGGCGCAGGCGCGGACGGCGGCGACGCTGATGCCGGCCTCGGCGGGAGTGCAGGGACCGGGCGAGATGACGATCCCATCAGGGCGGAGCCGGGCGATGTCGTCCGCGGTGACCTCGTCGTTACGGACCACCTCGACCTGGCTGCCGTGGCCCAGCAGCAGGTGGGCCAGGTTGTAGGTGAACGAGTCGTAGTTGTCGATCAGGACGATCACGGGGGCGGGACCGGGGGGACGGTGCCAGGGTGGCCGCGCGTCTGGCGGCCCGGCGGGGATCAGGGCCGGCGACTGGGCCGGTCGGCGGGCCAGGGCCGCGCACAGGCGGCGGGCTACCGGGCCGGCGGGCCAGACGGCCGCGGGCTGGTCGAGGGACCGGGCCGGGACCAGGCCGGCCACGGAGTTGGTGACGAAGACCTCGCTGGCCGCCAGCAGACCCGCGGTGGTGATCGGCTCCTCCCGGACGGGGAGGCCATCGCGCGCGGCGAGCCGGAGGACGGCGGCCCGGGTGACGCCGGGCAGGATGCGGCCGTCGGCGGGCGGGGTGCGCAGGACACCGTCGATGACGGCGAAGACGCTGGCCCGGTCGGTCTCCAGGATCTGCCCGTCGCGGTCGGCGATCAGCAGGTGGTCGTCCGGGCCGAGGCCGTCGGCCAGGGTGGCGAGCAGGGTGGCGAGCAGGCGGCGGTCGGCCCACTTGTGCGGGCCGAGACCGCCGGGGATGGTGGCCAGGCGCAGGGCGACGGCCTGCGGGGCGACGGCCTGCGGGGCGGGACCGGCCGGGACGACCTCGGCGGCGGCTTGCAGCGGGCCGCCGACGGGGCGGGCGGTGATCCGCAGGCGGCCGGACTTGCCTGGCAGCAGGGCGGCCAGATCGGCGCGCAGGCCGGGCGGGAGGGGCTTGCCGTAGAGCTGGCGGGCGCTGGCGGCCAGCCGGGCCAGGTGGGCGTCAAGGTCCGGCGCGCGCCCGTCGGTGACGCGCAGCGAGGTGAGCACGCCGCGCGCGGGCCGGGGCCGCAGGCCGGGCGGGACGGGCCCAGGCGAGACGAGCCGCGGCGAAACGGGCTCGGGCTGCTCGCTGAGCGTGGCGTCCAGCGCCTCGATCAGCGGCGTGGCCTTGGCCAGGCACTCGCGGTACTCCTCGGCGGGCCCGGAGGCGGCGACGATCCCGCCCCCGCTGCCCAGCCAGACCCGGCCGGCGGCGAACTCGAAGGTGCGGATCGCGACGTTCAGCTCCAGGCCGGCGACCGGGCTGCGGTAGCCGATCGCGCCGGTGTAGACCTCCCGCGGGGTGGCCTCGAGCTCGTGGATGACCTCCAGGGCCCGGACTTTGGGGGCGCCGGTGACCGAGCCGGGCGGGAACGCAGCGGCGATCAGCTGCCCGTCGCTGACTCCCGCGGGCAGCTGGCCGCGGACGTCGGAGACCAGGTGCCAGACGCCGGGGTGCGCCTCGGCGCGCAGCCGGGCGGGCACCCGCACGCTGCCGGGCAGGCAGACCCGGCTGAGGTCGTTGCGCATCAGGTCCACGATCATCATGTTCTCGGCCCGGTCCTTGGCCGAGCGCTCCAGCGCGGCCCGCTGGAGCGCGGCGGCCTCCTGGCCGGCGGGCCGGGGCCGGGTGCCCTTGATCGGCCTTGACCAGACCGCCGGGCCGGTGCGGCGCAGGAACAGCTCGGGCGACAGGCTGGCCACCGCCCCGCCGGGCAGCCCCAGGTATGCGGCGTAGGGCGGGTCGAGCCGGGTGGCCGCGCGGCAGAACGCGTCGAGCGGGTCACCCGTGAAGCTGGCCTCCAGGCGGAGGCAGATGTTGGCCTGGAAGATGTCGCCGCGGCGGATGTACTCGATGGCCCGGGCGACCGCGGCCTGGTGCTCGGCCGGGGACGGGATCAGGCCGAAGGGGCCGCAGGAGTAGTCGCGCGGCGGGGCGCCGGCCCGCCGGGTCAGCTCGCCGAAGCGCCGCTCCAGTGCGGCGGAGCGGCCGGGCGTCCACAGGGCCTCGAAGGTCCACCGGCCGGTGGCCCGGTCGCGGCGGAGCACGTGGTCGTAGTAGCCGAGCCACCAGGCGGGCAGCCGCCGGGGCTCGCCGGGCGGGGGCGGCACCGGCAGGACCTGCCCGGCCAGGCCGAAGCCGAGGTAGCCGAGCCAGCCCCCGCCGAAGCCGGAGCCCGGCGGGTCCGCCAGGTCCGGCAGCGGCTCGTCCAGCACCTCGGTGTACGGCGCGGGAGCGCAGCACGTCCGCACCGGGTCCGATGCCACGATGTCGCTGCCCCCGGCCCAGGCGCCGAGCAGCGCCACGGGATGCGGGTCGGCCCGGACCCGCCGCAGCACGTCGGCCGGGCTCAGGTCCCAGTCAAGCGCCCGGCGCATCAGCTGGGCGGGCCCCGCAGAGCGCATGGTCCTCCTTCTCCCGCGCCCCGGCCCAGGCCGCCGCGGCGCGTTCGGCGGCCAAAGCCTAGACCAGGACCCAGCAGGAGCTGACCTGCGTAACTGCGGGCGAGGCTGAGGTGCTCTGAGGCGTTGCCGCAGAGTGTAGAAGTGCAGCTTGACCTCGCCTGGCGGCGCGGTTCGTAGCCGTCGGCCAGCGCCTGGATGAAGCGGTCGGGTGGCGGTCAATGCGGTAGAGGTGACCGGGGTCATCAGGCGGCCGTAGTACCGGCCGCCCGTTGCGAGGACCCGGACCTGGTTCAGGTAGGACTCGACCACGTTGCCGGCCTGGTCGACGGCACGGTGACGGCCACTCCGGACCTGGGGATCCGAGGTGCGCTAGTCCGGGTACGGGTCGGGCGTGGTCGTGTAGGTCCGTCCGGCTGGGGTGGTGAGCCGGAAGTGGCCCGGCCTGGGCTGGGTCAGGGTCCAGCCGGGGAGTTGCTTGATTTTGTGGTGGGTGCGGCAGTGGCCGCCGAGGTTGCACCCGCAGGTCCGGCCGCCCTGATCGTAGGGGTGGTGTGGTCCAGGTCGGCTGTGGCGGGCGGGCTGGCGGCAGCGGGGGTTGCGGCAGGTCTGGTCGCGGGCGGTGACATGGTCGCGGATCTTGGTGGTGGGCCGGTAGGCGGGGGTGGCGGAGGTATGGGCGCAGCCGCCGGGCGCGGCGGCATCCGCGGCGGCCTGCCGCTGGGCGCGGGCCAGGGCGCGGCGGGCGGCCCGCAGCACCGCAGCCCGGATCCCGCTCGCGCTGCACTGCCGTGTGCTGGCGGATGCGGGGCCTTCAGGGGGGCGGCGAGCTGGGCCAGGGCAGTGGCCGGGATGGTGACGGTGACCTGGCCGGTGACCCCGGCCGGGCGGCGGGCGGCCCCGGGATGGTGGCGGCGGCGGACGGTCTCGGTGGCGATGGCGTAGCCGTCATGGTCGGTGAGGATGACCTGCCACCGGGCGTGCGGGTCAGCCGCGGCGGTGAGCGCGAGCAGCCGGGCCTGGAAGGCGGTGACCGGCCCGATGCGGCTCAAGGTGGCGGGCCCGGCGGGGTCGCCGTTCAGGGCGCGCCAGGAGATGACCAGGTCCAGCAGGCCCGGCGGCGGCCGGCCGGGCTGCCCGCGGGGCGGCGGGCGGCCGCCGGGTGGCGGCGGGCGGCTGGCCGGTGGCGGCTGGGCGGGTGGTGAGTGGCTGGCGGGGGGCGGATGGCCGGGGGCTGGCCGAGGAACGGGGGGATCTGGGCGGCGGTGCCGGGTATCGGCGGCCAGCCGGTCGGCGGGTCCGGGGCGAACGGGCCGTCGTCCTCGTCGTCTTCGTCGTCTTCGCACGCGTCGCCGGGATCGGCGGGCGGGCCCGGGTCGGGCGGGCCCTTCGCCAGCGGCCCGTCATCGGACAGCGCGGCCCGCCCGGACGGTGATCCTCCGGCTGGCCCTCGTCGCTGCCGCCAGGGTCATCGGGCCGACCGGCGCCGGGGGCGGCGGGGCCGCCGGGGCCCGAGTCGGCGAGTCAGCGTCGCCAGGGCCAGGATCGCCCGGGCCAGCGCCGTCGCCAGGATCGCCGGGGCCAGATCGCCGGGCGGGCCGGGGTCGGGGTCGGTGGGTCCGGCCGGGCCGGGGTCACCGGCGGGCGGGGGGACCAGCGGCAGGGTGCCGAGGATCAGGCCGATCAGCGCGACCGAGCGCAGGAAGTCCAGGCCGCCGCCCATCCCCGCCGACTTCATCGCCCGCGCGATCGCGGTCAGCCGGGCCATCCCCGCCGCCGCGTGCACTCCCGGCAGCCGCGTCGCCGCCAGCGTCGCCGTGCCCTCCGGGTCGGGGTACAAGCTGACCTTCGCGTGCCGCTGCGCGTCCTGGCGGCGCTGCTCCGCGCCCTCAGGATCCGCGGCGATCACCGCGCGGCGCAGCGCCACCCGCAGCTGCCCGCTGGTCTGCCCCCCGGCCTTCGGCAGCACCGCGGACTCCACCGCGCGGGCGGTGTCATCATCCAGCGGGCCGGTCGCCTCCGCGATCAGCCTGGCCCGGTACAGGTCGATGGTCCCGGCGGACAGCGCGGCCCAGGTGGCGGCGAGCCGCCACCGCAGCGTGACACCGAGGCTGGTCCAGGCCATCGCCGCGGGGTGGGACATCACCAGCTCCAGGCCCACCGTCGACGCGGCGGCGGGAGTGACCCGCTCCGGGCGGCCGTCGGCGGTCGACGCGGACGTGGTCATCGCGGGCGGCGATGCGCGACGCCATCTCCGCGACGGCGGCGAGCTCCCCGGCCTGCGCCCACGCCGCCAGGCGGCGGAACGCCGAGGCAACACCGGGCAGGTCCCATTCCGACAGCGCCGCCGGGTCAGCGCCGGACAGGCACGCGGCCAGCGCCGGACCAGGCGGCAGCTGATCAGCCACGACTCCGGTCAGATCCCGCGGCGGCGTCCCGGCGGCCGCCGCGGCATCGGCCGTGGCGGCCTCCTCGGCAGCGGCGTCCTCATCACCGGGCCCGCCGAGCTGGGCGGCGCCGACCGCGGCCAGCAACTGCGCCAGGTCCAGCTCATGCGACCACGCCAGCCCTCCGCGGCGGGAGTCGTGATCCGCGACCTCTGGAGCTGGCACCTGGATCACCTCCTCCGCGTAGCGGCGTTTGTTTGTCGTCTTCGATAACAGTAGCGCCCGCCTCTGACATTCTGACCGCCCAGACGAACACATCAGCGAAAGAATCGGCAATTTCTGAGGCCTTCTGCCTGGGGGTCAGCCCCGACCCGTGGCGGACCGGGTCCCCGAACCGCTTCAGGCGCCGCGTGATTCGGCGAGTCGGCGCATCCAGTAGCGGAACCAGTCGTTGCCGAACGGCACGTACACCCGGACGGGAATGTCGCGGGCGATGAGCTCGTCCAAGGTCTCGGGGCGGACGCCGAGCAGTTGCTCGACGGACCGGGGACCAAGGGCGGCCAGCAGGGCCTCGCGCAGGACCCCGTCGTGCGTGGCCAGGGCGAACGGTGCTTCAGTCTCTGCGAGCCGGTGCGCGAGGCGCAGGTAGGCGATGTCCGTGGGCTCCCCGAACGGCAGCGCGCTGTCGTGCGGCTCCACGTAGGCGCCCTTGACCAGGCGGATGTGAACGCCAGCCGCCACGAGCCGGTCCAGATCACGCGGCGTACGGCGGAAATTGGCCGGTGCCGTGGCCCCGAGCCGGTCGGCCAGGCCCCGGCTGGCGACCGTTTCGACGCAGGCGAGCACGGCATCGGTGCGGCTGAGGTCCTCCGCCCCGACCTGGATACGCCGGCCAGCGGACAGGCGCGCGGCGATCGCGGCGAGGCGGTCCGCGCAGCCGGACGGGTCGACGTCCAGTCCGAGGTGGGACAGGTCGATCGACAGCCATGTGTCCGCAGGCCGGGCGTTGACTTGATCGGCCAGGTCCAGATAGCTGGCACCGACCCGCTCCGCGGTCGCGGTGTCCTGCACCAGCTCGCCGAACTGGTCGAGGCTGCTGCCCGCGCCACGATCCCGTAGCTCACGTGCGGCCTGGGCGGCCGCCGCCGCCGTTGTTCCCGCTACATAGCGCGAGGCCGCCCGCCAGGCCAGGCGCTCACCGAGCGGCGCGGCGCGGGCAGCGCGCTCCAGCTGGGTGCTGGTGGCGAGCCGGAACAAGATCACGCGGTCAGCGGGCATGGACCCATCCTGGCAAACGCGCCGCTTTTTCAACGCCCCGCTTTCAACGCCGCGCCTTCAACGCCGCGCCTTCAACGCCGCGCCTTCAACGCCGCGCTTTTCAACGCCGCGCCCTCAACGAGGCGCTGCGGCAGTTCCTGGCGCGAGTGACGCCGGTCGCTCCTGCGTGACGCCGTCGCGGCGCGGCAGGGCCAGCGGGGTGGCCAGGAGCAGCACCCCGGCGGCGCCGATGGCGATGCGCGGGCCGGTGAAGCTGGCCAGCACGCCCCACAGGGCGGTCAGGACGGCGATGGTGGCGTTGCTGCTGACCGACCAGGCCGACAGCGTGCGGGAGATGCGGTCCCTGGCCGTGTTCTCGAGCCGGTAGGCGGCCAGCACCGGGTTGAACACGCTGATGCTCGTGACCACGCCGAGCTGCAGGACGATAACCACGATGATGCCGGCCACGCCGCGCGGCATGAAGGCCAGGCCGACCGGGCAGCAGACCCGCAGCGTGCCGCCGACGAGCATGACCTGGTGCTGGCCGAACCGGGCCACGACCCGGCGGGCCAGCCGCGAGCCGATCAGGGCGCCGGCGCAGGGGGCGGCGAAGGCCAGCCCGAACTGCCAGGGCGCGAAGCCCAGGCGGCCCACCATGAGGACGACCAGCAGCGGCTCGGTGGCCAGAAGCAGGCCGGTAACCAGCATGGAATTGATGAACAACAGCCGCAGCACGGGGTGGCTCAGGATGTGCCGCCAGCCGTCGGCCAGGTCGGTCAGGCGCAGGCGAGTTTTATCGCCATGCTCGGGACGCGGCTCGGTCTTCCTGATCATGCTGATGCCGGCTGCGGAGAGCAGGTAGCTGACCGCGTCGGCCAGCATGGTCGTGACCGGGCCGAGCAGCCCGATGGCCAGCCCGCCGAGCGGCGGGCCGACCATGATGGCGCTCCAGGTGGTGGACTCGAACCGGCCCGTAGCCACCAGCAGGTCATCGGGCTTGACGAGCGTCTTCAGGTTCGCGCCGCTGGCCGCGTTGAACGCGATCTTGGCCGCGCCCACGATGATCGCCACCACCAGGAGCTGGCCGTAGCTGAGCCAGCCCAGCGCGAACGAGGCCGGGATGCTCATCATGGCCGCGAACCGGATCAGGTCCATGGCCATCATCACCGGCCGCTTGCGCCGGAACTCCACCCACGGGGCGAGCGGCACCGCGACCAGCGCGCTCACCGCCAGCCCGGCCGCCGTCGTGGGCCTCGCTAGCCCGCTGAGCTCGCCGCGGGGAGCCGGGGCCACAGGTACCCCAGCGCCTCATCGACTTCCATGGCGGTCAGCCGCGCCACCTCGCCGCCATCGGCCAGTTCGTGCGCCAGGTCGGTCATCGGCCCTTGCCCAAGCGCCCGCAGTGCCTCCTCGAAGCGCGGCGTCAGGGCCGGGCCGATCAGGGATATCAGGGTGGCGAAGGTGCCGAGCTCATCGCCGCGCGGCCCGATCCTGGCCGGCTGGACCCGTCGCGCCTCGCGGGCGGAGAGCTTGCCGAACTCGTGGCATCCGTCCCAGTAGCGATCCGCTCCCGCGATCCGCACGGTGGCGATCGGACCGAGCCGGATGGCGCCCGCGCACTGCAGGCACGGCTCGAGCGTGGTCGTGAGCACCAGGTCCCGGCGGCTGCGGAACGGCAGCCGCGCCAGCACGTTCATCTCGGCGTGGGCGAGTGACGAGCCGAATATCTCTCCCGGCGGTCCCTCGTCGTCGTTCACCCGGTTGCGGGCCGAGCGGACGATCTTCCCGTCCGGGGTGGAGGCGCAGGCGCCCACGGGGATGTTCCCGCCCCGCAGCGCGTCCCAGGCCTGGCGGAACGCCTCCTGCCACGCCTCATCCAGGCCGGCCCAGAGCCGCGCCGCCCCGGCCGGCAGGTCGGCGGGCAGGAGATCCACGGCACCAGTCTCGCCGGCGGCGCCGCGGCCCGCGCCCGCCACGGGGAAGGATGGGGTCGATGAGCCTCATCTCCGAAAGGCAGGCGTGATGACGGACCCAGCCGCGAAGCCATCGGCCGCCCGGCCGCTGTTCATCCTCGCGATGGACCAGCGTGACTCCTTCCAGCGCACCCTGTTCGACGTGACCGGGACGCCCAGCGCGGAGCAGCTGACCCGGATGCGCGACGCCAAGTCGCTGATCTTCACGGCCGCCCGGCGCGTGGCCGGGACGCAGCCGCCCGGCAGCAGCCTGGGCGTCCTGGTCGACGAGGAGCTCGGGGCCGACGTCGCCCGCCAGGCCCGGTCAGCCGGCTTCGAGCTCGCGATGCCGGTTGAGGTGAGCGGAGGTAATCGACTGGCATTCGAGTACGGCGACCAATTTGGCGAACACATCGAGGCCTTCAACCCGGACTGGGTCAAGGTGCTGGTCCGCTTTAATCCGGCCGACCCGGGCGAGCTCCAGCACGCCCAGACCCGGACCCTGCGCCGGCTGCACGACTGGGTCACCGCGCACCAGCGCCGCTGGCTGCTGGAGCTGCTGGTGCCCGCCACCCGCGAGCAGCTCGCCGCCCACGAGGACCAGGCCCTCTACGACGAGGAGGCGAGGCCGGGCCTGACCGCCCAGGTCATCGCCGGGCTGGCCGCCGCGGGCGTGCGCCCGGACATCTGGAAGCTGGAGGGTTACGAGACCACCGCGGGCGCGCAGCTGGTGCTGGACACCGTCCGGTCGGTGTCGCCGGGCAGCGAGTGCGTCGTGCTCGGGCGCAACGCGCCGCGGCGGCACCTGGATCACTGGCTCGACATCGCGGCGCCGCTGCCGGGCTACGCCGGGTTCGCGATCGGGCGCAGCATCTGGAACGAGCCGCTGGCCGACTTCCTGGCCGCCCGCCAGGACCGGGCCAGCACCGAGGACCGGATCGCCGAGCGCTACGGCCACTTCATCGCTCACTACACGGCGGCGGCCTCCGGCCCGGCCTGACCGCCGGGGCGGCCTGACCGCCGGAGCGGTCAGCCCCAGCTGCCGAGGTGCTCGTGCGACCGGACCAGGTACCTGGTGTCGTAGTGCCGCCAGTCCTCATGCCCGTCGGGCCATCGGATGAGCACGGCCCAGCCGCGCCGGTAGCGGCACCAGGCCACGATGGTCACCAGCTGCCACTGATCGCCGTCGCAGCGCACGGCGGCCTGCGGCCAGGCCGGGCTGATCCGCTCGGCGTCGATCAGGATCCCCCGCGGCACGAGGGCCAGCATCGGCTGAGCAGTCACCCGGCCGACGATAACATGTTCGTATCACAAACCACAGGGGACACAATATCGAATTCACGTTCCATTCTGGATTCAGGCGGGCGGCATCGCCGCCTGGAGCCGGGCCGCGGCCTGGTCGAGCTCCTCGTCGCTGGCGGCCCGGGCCCGGCTGAAGTCGAAGTCCTCCAGCGACCAGACCGGGAACACGTGCACGTGCAGGTGGGGTATCTCCAGGCCGGCGATGACCAGCCCGGCCCGCGGGGCGTCGAACGCCTGCTTGGCCGCGTTGCCGATGCGCCGGGCGATGTCCAGGCAGTGGTGCAGCAGCGGGTCGCCGGCATCGGTCCACTGGTCGACCTCCTCGCGGCTGACCACCAGCGTGTGCCCCGGCGTCAGCGGGGAGATGCTCAGGAACGCCACGGCCAGCTCGTCGGCGTAGATGAACCGCCCCGGCAGCTCGCCGTTGATGATGCGGGTGAACAGTGTGGCCATGCCTCACCCTCTCGCATCCTGCGGGGCGGCGCGGCTAGCTTCCGGGCCAGAGGCTGATGCTGTCCCTGGCCGCGTCGAGGATCAGCGCTGCGTCCAGCTCGGCTCTCGACTCCGCGATACCGAACGCGGGCCAGGCGCAGACGAACGCCAGCGGCCCTGGCGGCGGCAGCGGCGAGACCCAGTATGTCCAGTCGCGGGACAGCGCGCCGGCCCGGCGACGCGGTTTTTCATGGTCGGGCCGACCGGCTCCCCGCCGGTGTCACGAGTGGCCCGCAGCTCGGTGTTGGCGGCCTTCTCCCCCGTACTGAACTGGATCCCCAGCCGGAGGAACTCGTCCTCCAGCGGCGCGCCGTCCAGCGCGCTCAGGAAGCTCGCCGCGCTGGTGCCGGGGACGGCCGCCCGCAGCTGCACGGTGACCTGGAACTCGAAGCCCTCGGTGAATGCCCACAGCCCGACGACGGCGACCGCCGCCTGGTCGGTGCGGGCCAGTAACAGCCTGGTGGCCAGCGGCATCTTCAGCTGCCCGTCCGGGCGGGGCCAGGCCCGCCTGGTCCCCGGCTGGCTCGGGATGTCATCGAAGAACCCCATCTACCCCTCCCGGCTGGCGTCGTAGGCCGCCTGCGCGGCGGTGATCTGGCCGACGTGCACCTCGGCCCAGTCGGCCAGGACGGCGATCGGCTCGATGAGCGACTGGCCCACGTCGGTGAGCGCGTACTCGACCCGGGGCGGGACCTCGGCGAACACCTCGCGGGTGACCAGGCCGTCGCGTTCCATCCGGCGCAGCGTCTGGGCCAGCACCTTGGGCGCCACCCGGCCGAGCTGGCCGCGCACCTGCGAGAACCGCATCGGGCCGTCGCTCAGCAGCAGCACCACGAGCGCGGTCCACTTGTCGCCGATCCGGTCCAGCAGCAGCCGGGTCGGGCAGTCCGGGTCGAACAGGTCGCCCGGGCCGTCGCCCGCCCGCTGGGCCCGGAGCCGGTCCACGAGGAGCGGCGGCGTCATAGTTACCATGAGGTACTTATAGCACGTTGAAGTACTCAGTAACCAATTGATACCTTCGCAGTGACCTGGCCGTATGGCACGGCCGGGCGGACAGCGAAGGAGCGACGCGATGCGGATCGCGGTCTACGGAGCGACAGGCATGATCGGCAGCCAGATCGTCGCCGAGGCGCTGGCGCGCGGCCACGAGGTCACCGGCGTCACCCGCTCGGGCGGCGAGCTGCCGGCCGGCGTCGTGGCGGTAGCGGGCGACGCGGGCGACACCGGCCTGACCAAGCGGATCGCGAGCGAGGCGGACGTCGTGGTGTCGGCCATCGGGCCGAGCCGCACCGGCGGCGACCGGCGCGAGTTCCTGGCCCAGCTGCGCAACCTGGCTGAGTCACTCGGTAGCGCGCGGCTGCTGGTCGTCGGCGGCGCCGGCTCGCTGCTCGTGGACGGCCAGCGCCTGGTCGACCACGCCGACTTCCCCGAGATCTACCGGGCCGAGTCGCTCATCGGGGCCGAGTCCCTGGACTACCTGCGCGGACTCGGCGACGACGTGGACTGGACCTACCTGTCCCCGGCCCCGCTGATCCAGCCCGGCGAGCGCACCGGCGGCTACCGCGTGGCCATCGACTCCCCGGCCGGCGAGTCGATCTCGGCCGCGGACTACGCCATCGCGATGCTGGACGAGATCGACCGGCCCGCGCACCGCCGCCAGCGCTTCACCGTCGCCAGCTGAGCGGCCGCGGGCCGGCCGGACCCGTCAGGCGCGGGCCTGGTCAGCCGCGCACCTCGGCGAACGGGACGACCTCGACGCGGGCGTCACCGCCCACCGCCGTGCAGACCGTCGCCGAGGTGCAGGAGACCGCGTTGAAGGCGCCGATCCCGCCCACCGGGTTGGGGGCCGCCGTCACGGTCCACTTGGTGCCGTTCCAGTTCTGCACCAGCGGCCCCGAGCCGGAGCTGTAGGTGAAGCTGCCCGCGGCGGTGCACGCGGTCTTCGAGGTGCAGGAGACCCCGAAGATCGAGGTCACCTGGCTGCGGGGCTTGGGCCCCACGAATGCCGGAGCGGTCCACTTGCTGCCGTTCCACCAGCGAGACAGCGCCTCGCCGAACGAGCCCCAGGTGACCATGCATGCCGTGGCCGACGCGCAGGACACGCTGATGTGCAGGGGGTTGTCCGTGTTGACCCGGAGATTCGGGCTGCCGATCTTCCAGCTGGTCCCGTTCCAGACCTCAGTCAGCATCCGCGGGAACGCGCCGGGGGTGGCCACGTAGTAGCCCGCCGCGACGCAGCTCGTCGTGCTGGCGCAGGACACCCCGGCCAGCGCGGTGCCGGCGCTGCCCGCCGGGCGGGCCGGGGTCAGCGTGGTCCACGACGCGCCGTTCCAGGTCGCGGCCAGGGCGGTGCTGTTGCCCTGCTTGGGGCTGCCGACGGCGAGGCAGAACGTCGGCGACACGCACGACACCGACAGCAGGCCGGTGTCGGTGTCGGGGTCGAACGGGTCCGGGGCGGACAGCTCCGACCACTGGTGGCCGTCCCACCGCTCGGCCCCGGCCGGGGAGCCCAGGGCCAGGCAGAAGCTGGACGAGGTGCAGGACACGCTGGGCAGGAAGCCCGAGCCCGCGTTCGGCGGCGCGGTCCACGGGCCGCCGGCCTTCTGCCGGACCAGCACCGACGGGTCGCCGCTGGCCACCGTGTCAGACTGGTCGCCGGTTTCCGTGGCCGCCGCGCAGAACCCGGACGCGGTGCAGGACACGCTGGTCAGCTCGGCGCCGGCCGTGCCCGGCCGGGACCGGGACGACCTGCGGCGTGAAGTGACCGCCCGAGCCCCGCCACGCGAACGGGGTGCCGCTGCTGTTCGAGTCACCCTGGCCGTCGTTGCTGTTCAGGCTGCCGACGATGGTGCAGCCGGCCGTGCGGCAGGACAGGCCATTCGCGTTGTCCTGCGCGACGTCACCGGCGGGAATGGTGAACTTGAATCCGCCGGAAGCACCGCGGGCCGCGGTACCCCAGGTCAGTTCCTCACCATTGTTAATGTAACTAAACAAGGCGGTGCACACGCGCGGAGCGCTGCACGACACCCGGTACAGGCTGGCCGTCCCGCCGGCGGCCTGGCTCGGCGCGGCGGGCAGGCTCTCGGTCCACTTGCCCTTGGCCAGGTCCTCGACCAGCATCCGGATGCTGTTGGTGCCGCTCGAGCCGACCGCGGTGCACGAGGTGGTGGTCGGGCAGGAGATCGAGTCCAGCTCGGCATTGCTGGCCGGGCGGGCGACGGTCAGCACCGTCCACTTGGAGCCGGTCCAGTGCTCGATCAGCGGGCGCGCGGCGGCGAAGCGGCTGGCGCTGGTCCAGCCGACCGCGTAGCAGTCGCGGGCGCGCGGGCAGGACACGCCGTTGAGCTCGCTGAAGGCCAGCGGGCGGCGCGGGGTGACCTGCGTCCAGCGGTGGCCGTCCCACCGCTCGGCCACCGCCTGGTCGGTCCCGCTCGACGTGGTCCGCTCCCCCACCGCCAGGCACGAGCCGGGCGCCGGGCACGACACCGCGTCCAGGGTGGCGCTGCCCGGCTGCTGCGATGGAGGTCATCCGCCAGCGGGTGCCGGTCCAGCTTTCCGCGATCAGCGGCCCGATCCCGGTCGCGCCCTTGCGCGTGCTGCCGACCGCCTGGCAGGAGCTCGGGCTCGGCGCACGAGACCGCGCCCAGCGTGCTCGCCGCGGCCCCCGGCGGATTGGCCGGATTGACGATGCGCCAGGTGCTGCCGGTCCACCGCTCGGCGAAGGTGCGCATGATCCCGTCGGTGCCCACGTACTGGCCGACCGCCACGCACGAGGTCGCGGTGGCGCACGACACGCCGGAGAACTGCGCGTTGGGTGCCGAGGTATCGACCGGCGGCACCGCCTGCACCGACCACGGCGACTTCGCGGCGGCCGCCGATGCCGACGCCGCGAGCCCGGCGGTCAGGACCCCGGCCACCGCGACGGCGCAGGTCGCGGCGGCCAGCGCGGCGCGCCATCGTCCCGCCATCCGGACTGCCGCTCGGCTGATTGGTGAAGTAGCTGTCATCGCACGCCCTCCGGACCCGTCGGCGCGGGTCCCGCCGTGGCCCAGTGCCCCGCATCCAGCTCGGCAATGAGCACGGCCCGCGCGGACACAATCCTCACACGGTGACTAATCGGGATCAATGCGAAATGGCCTCGCCTGGGCTCCTATAAGGTGTCCGGGCTGGTCAGCGGGCACATTGAGGGGAACGAGTCCCCGCGGCGGATGGGAGGCCGGCCTATGCCGAACTGGGCGGAGCAGGTCACGGCGATCGCGACGGCGGTCAGCGCAGTAGGACTGCTGAGCGCCATCGGTGCCGTCATCTTCGCAGGCCAGCAGGCCCGCGAAGCCCGGATCGGCCGCCAGGCTGAGATGGCAGTGGAGTTCTTCAGGCGCTGGAGCGAGGGCCCGATGCTGGAGACCCGCCGCCTGGTGGCCGAGTTCGAGACGCCGGAGGCGCTGCGGGACGCGCTGACGGTGTTCATCGCCGAGAACTCCCCCGACGCGTTTGTCCTGTACCGGGAACTCGACTACTTCGAGCAGCTCGGGGCGCTCGAGAAGCACGGCGGCTTCGACTTCGAGCTGATCAGGACCCTGCTCGGCCGCCGTCTCATCGACCGGTGGGAGCTGTGGCGGCCATCCATCGACGTCCTCGGGGGAACGGCCGCCTACCCGATGTTCGAAAGGCTCGTGGCCAAGATGCGCGCCGCCACGTGATCCTCCATGTTGACGCAACCCAGCGGTTGCTATACGATCGCAATCGTTCAGTTGCCACATTACGGAGGCCGTCATGGCGTTTCCTGATCGCATCGAGCGGACCGTGGAGATCGCGCACCCGCCGGCCAGAGTATGGGCGGCGCTCACCACGGCCGAGGGCCTGGGCACCTGGTTCGGCAACGAGGCGACGATCGACCTGCGGCCGGGCGGGTCAGCCCGGATGAGCTGGGAGGGCGGGTTCACCGCCGAGATGCGGGTGGAACGGGTCGAGGAGCCGACGGTGTTCGCCTACACCTGGCACATCTTCGGGCTGCCGGAGGACGACCCGCGCCGCACCTACGTCGAGTTCACGCTCGAGCCAGCCGGCCCGGGCACCCGGCTGACGGTCGTCGAGTCCGGGTTCGCCCAGCTGTCCGAGGATGCCTTCCGCAAGGCCTACGACGGCAACACCGAGGGCTGGGCCGAGGAACTGGGCGAGCTGGCCGCCTACCTCGACGCCGCCTGACCGGCCGGCCGATGCCGCCCGACGACGCTGACACCGAGGCGATCGCCGAGCAGGTGTTCGTCGCCCTGGCCGACCCGACCCGGCGCGCCATCCTGGCCGCGCTGGCCTCGGCCGGGCCGGCCACGGCCACCGACCTGGCCGGCCGGCTGCCGATCACCCGGCAGGCGATCGCCAAGCACCTCGGCCTGCTGACCGAGACCGGCCTGGTGACCGCCGAGCCGGGCGAGCGGCGCCGGGTCCGGTACCGGCTGCGCTCCGCGCCGATGCAGGTGGCCCAGCAGTTCCTGGCCGCGCTGGCCCGCGACTGGGACGGGCCGCTCGGCGCACTGAAAGACCACCTCGACAGGGAGGGCTGATGGTGAGCGTGGAATCCCGGCGCGCCACTGCGCCGGCGACGGTGCTGGCGGCGACGCTCGGGCTCGCCGCCGCGTGCTGGGCCGCCGCGGCCTGGCTGATGCACGGCATGGACATGGGGATCGCGACCCGGCCCGGGGCGTTCGGGATCTTTACCGCGGCGTGGGTGACGATGATGGCGGCGATGATGCTGCCGGGCGCGGCCCCGGCCGTCGCCCGGCACGCCCGCGAGCGCGGCAGCGCGCGTGCCGCGCCCCTGTTCGCCGGGTCCTACCTGGCCATCTGGGCGCTTGCAGGCGTCGTGGCGTATGCGCTGGACCGGCCGCACGGGCCGCTGGCGGCCGGCGTGGTGGTGATCGCGGCCGGTGCCTACGAGCTCACGCCGGTCAAGCGGGACTTCCGCCGGCGCTGCCGCGAGGAATCCGGCTCCGGGCTGAGATACGGGCTGTGCTGCGCCGGCTCGGGTCTCGGGCTGATGGCGATGCTGGTCGCGCTGGGCCTGATGAGCCTGGTCTGGATGGCGGTCGTCGCCGTCGTCACCGGCGCGCAGAAGCTGCTGCCCGCCAGGGCCGCCATCGACGTACCGCTGGCGCTGGCGCTGGTCGGGCTCGGGATCGTGATCGTCATCGCGCCCGCGCTGATTCCGGGGCTCATGCCGCCCGCCATGTCATGACAGGAAACGCGGTACAAGGAAACGGCCGAGGAGACAACGCAGAGGAGACAGGCAAATGACCGGCCACAAGACGGGGACGCGCGAGGAGTGGCTTGCCGCGCGGCTGGAGCTGCTCGAGGCGGAGAAGGAACTGACCCGGCGCGGCGACGAGCTGGCCCGGCGGCGGCAGGAGCTGCCCTGGGTCGCGATCGGCAAGGACTACCGCTTCGAGACCGACGCAGGCACGGCATCGCTCGCTGACCTGTTCCGGGGGCGCTCGCAGCTGCTCGTCTACCACTTCATGTTCGGGCCTGACTACAGCGCGGGGTGCCCGTCATGCTCGGCGATCGCCGACGGCTTCAACGGCTTCGCCGTCCACCTGGCCGGCCACGACGTCACGCTCTGCGCGGTGTCGCGGGCCCCGCTGGAGAACATACAGGCCTACCAGCGACGGATGGGCTGGAGCTTCCCCTGGGCATCCTCCTACGGCAGCGACTTCAGCTTCGACTTGCAGGCGGCCTCCACCCCGGAGCAGCAGCAGTCGGGAACCGGCGAGTACAACTTCAGCCCGATGGACATGCGGGGGTCGCTCGAGGCCGGCCGGCAGGGGCCGCTGGCCGACTGGGCGGCCACCTGCGGCACGGACTGGCCGACGTACGCGCGGGAGCGCCCCGGCATGAGCACGTTCGCGCTCGAGGACGGCGTCGTCTACCACACCTACTCGGCCTACGCGCGCGGCCTGGACGGCCTGTGGGGCATGTACCAGTGGCTGGACCGGGCGCCGCGAGGACGAAACGAGGCGCGCAGCCCCGACGCACCCGCTCAACTGGTTCCGCCGCCACGACGAGTACGACCACCAGTGAGCGAGGCCGGGGGCAGTTCCCTGGGTTCGCGGGCGATGAGCTGGCGGAGCAGGGCGGTGATGGGCCCGGGTGCTTCCTCGGCCATGAAGTGACCGGACTCGGTCGTGTGGTGGATCAGGTCCGTGGCCCAGGGGCGCCAGAGCCCGGCGGCGTCGTAGCCGAGTGCGGCGCCCCAGTCCTGCTGGACGACGGTTACCGGCATGGCCAGGACGCGCCCGGCGGCCCGGTCGGCCTGATCGTGCTCGATATCGATGCCCGCGCTGGCCCGGTAGTCGGCCACGATGGAGGGGACTGCCTCGCGGCAGGCCCGGAGGTACTCGGCGCGGACATCGCCGGGAATGGCGGTGCTGGCGGAGCGCCGGCGGGGTGCGAGGCCCAGGCGTCGAGGAAGTGCCCGAAGAACGCGTCGGCGCTGGCGCTGATCATCTGCTCGGGCAGGCCCGGAGGCTGGGCCATGAGGTACAGGTGGAAGGCCACCGCCGCGCCGGCGCCGTGCAGGACGCTCCACATGTCGAGCGTGGGCAGGACGTCCAGGACGGCGAGGTGGCTGACCGAGGCTGGGTGGTCCAGGCCGGCCCGGAACGCGACCAGCGCGCCCCGGTCGTGCCCGGCCAGGGCGAACCGGTCGTGTCCGAGGGTCCTGGCCAGCGTCAGGATGTCGGCGGCCATGGTCCGCTTGGAGTAGGTATCCGGGCCGTCTTCGGCCGGCTTGTCACTATCGCCGTAGCCGCGCAGGTCAGGGCAGATCACGGTGTGCTCGGCGGCCAGGCCGGCGGCGACATGCCGCCACATCAGGTGGGTCTGCGGGAATCCGTGCAGCAGCACGACGGGGCTGCCGCAGCCGCCGATGGCAGCGTTCAGCCGCACGCCGTCGGCAACGGCGACGCGCTGGTAGCCGAATCCGGGGATTGTCATGGTCATGCTGGCACTGTGGCGCACCGCGATCAGCATCTGGTCAGCGCCGTAGCATGGCCGGGTGGGTGAGCCGGGTGAGTGAGGAGGCCTCATCTGGCCAGGTGACGTTCGGGGTGCTGGGCCCGGTCGTCGCCTGGGGCGCCGGCGGCGCGGCGCTGGACCTCAAGGGTCCCCGCCACCGCGCGGTGCTGGCCAGGCTCGCCGTCGCGCGCGGCCGGGTCGTCCCGCTCGGTGTCCTGATCGAGGACCTGTGGGAGACGCCGCCGGCCGGGGCGGCCTCGGCGATCCGGACCTTCGTCGGCGCCCTGCGGCGCTCCGTCGAGCCGGGCCGGCCGCCGCGGTCCGGGTTCCGGATCCTGGTCACCCAGGGCCGCGGGTACGCGCTGCGGACCAGCCCCGATGACCTGGATGCGCTCAGGTTCGAGCGGCTGGCTGCCGACGCCGCGTCCGCCGCGCCGCCGCGCGTGCTGGAGCTGAGCGATGAGTCGCTGGCCCTGTGGCGGGGCCCGGCCTACACCGAGTTCGCGGGCGAGCCGTGGGCCAGCGGCGAATGCGCCCGGCTGACGGAGCTGCGCCTGGGCCTGATCGAGCGGCAGGCGCAGGCCCGGCTCGCGCTGGGCCGCGCGGCCCAGGCCGTGCCGGACCTGCAAGCCCTCATCCGCGGGCAGCCCTGGCGCGAGGATGCGTGGCGCCTGCTCGCGCTCGCGCTGTACCGCTGCGGACGCCAGGCCGAGGCCCTCGAGGTGATCGGCCGCGCCAGGTCACTACTGGCCGCCGAGCTCGGCCTGGACCTCGGCCCGGCGCTGGCCGCGCTGGAGATCAGCATCCTGCGCCACGAGGCCCACCTCGACTGGCCGTCGGATGACGCGCCGGCAGATGACGGCGGCGACGACGGGCCGGCGGACGACGTGCTGACGGCCACGACCGCCGCCTACCAGCGGACGGCACGCGGCTTCACCCGGACCCGGCTTGAGTCAGCCGCCACGCTCGCGGGCAGTCTCGCGCTGGCCGGCGGGCCCGGCCTGCAGGCGGCCATGAGCCAGCGCCTGGCAGCTATCGAGGCGGCAGAAGAGATCGGCGATCCCGGCCTCACCGCGCGGGTCATCGGCAACTTCGACGCGCCCGCGATCTGGCCCCGCTCGGACGACCCGGCCGCCGCGGCGCGGATCGTCGCCGCCGCCGAGCGCACCCTCACCGGGCTCCCGGCCGGCCGTGACTCCCTGAGGGCCCGGCTCCTGGCCACCATCGCCCTGGAGTCACGCGGCAGTCGCGCCGGCCGCGCTGGTCAGGCGGCGGCCGAGGCCGAGGCGATCGCGCGCCGCCTCGGCGACCCCGCGCTGCTCGCCTTCGCCCTCAACGGCGTGTGGATGCAGACCTTCTGGCGGACCGGGCTCGCCGCGCAACGCGACGCGATCGGCGCCGAGATCGTGGCCCTGGCCACCCGGCACGGGCTGGTCAGCTTCGAGGTCCTCGGGCGGCTGATCAGGCTTCAGGCGCTCAGCGGGCTCGGTGACTTCAGCGGCGCCGACGCGCAGTCGGCGGTCCTGGAGCAGCTGGCCGAGCTGCACGAACGACCGCTGGCCAGCGTGTTCACCAGCTGGTACGAGGCCATGCGAGCCGCCGCCACCACGGACACGGCCGGGACCGGGACCGGGGCCGGGGCCGGGGCCGGGGCCGGGGCCGGGGCCGAGGAGCGTTACCGCCAGGCCGCCACGCTGCTGGACGACTCCGGCATGCCAGGAGTCGAGGACGGGCTCCTGGCCCTGGCGCGGCTGTGCCTGCGGGTATGGCGGCGCGAGCCCGCGAGCTTCCCCGACGAGACCGACTGGGGCCCCTACCAGGCCTGGGCGCGCCCCTGGCGGCTGCTCGCCCGCGGCCAGGCCGACCTATCCGTACGCACTGCCGCGCGCGAAGCGCTCCGGCGCTGCCCGGCACCGCCGCCCGGCCTGCTGACGGAGGCGCTCTGGTGCCTCACCGCCCGAGCGGCCGTCACCCTGGCCGACCGCGCGGTCGCGGCCACGGCGCGCAGCGCGCTGCTGCCCGCCGCGGGCGAGATCGCCGGCGCAGCCAGCGGCATGCTGACCGCCGGCCCGGTCAGCGAGTACCTCACCGAACTCGAGCGCTTCCTGAGCTCGACCGCGGCGGCGCGCTAGCCTTCTCGCCGCGGAAGCCGCATAGTCGGCAGTGTCCCGGTCGGTGCTGTCCTGGTCGGTGCTGTCCTGGTCGGTGCTGTCCCGGCCGGTGGTGCCTCCGGGGCGCCTGCTAGCTGCGCCGGTACGAAGGAGCGCCCATGCGGCACGGCGTCGTGTTGTTCTCCAGCGACCGCGGGATCACGCCGGCCCAGGCCGCGCAGGCCGCGGAAGCGGCCGGCTTCGATTGCTTCTACGTGCCCGAGCACACCCACATCCCGGTCCGGCGCGACTCGCCGCACCCGCGGACCGGGACCAGCGAGCTGCCCGACGACCGGTACCTGCGGACGCTGGACCCGTGGGTAGCGCTGAGCATGGCCGCCGCGGTCACCACCACGATCAGGCTCGGCACGGCGGTTGCCCTGCCCGCCGAGCACGACCCGATCACGCTGGCCAAGACCATCGCCTCGCTCGACCACCTGTCCGGCGGCCGGGTTGAGCTCGGCGTGGGCTTCGGCTGGAACGCCGACGAGCTGGCCGACCACGGCGTCCCGCCCGCCCGGCGGCGGGCGGTGCTGGCCGAGTACCTGGCCGCCATGCAGGCCCTGTGGTCGCAGGAAGAGGCCAGCTACCACGGCGAGTTCGTCAGCTTCGCCGCCTCCTGGGCGTGGCCCAAGCCGGTGCAGCAGCCGCGGGTCCCCGTCCTGGCCGGGCCGGCGGGACCGGCCAGACCTTCGGCTGGATCGCCCGCCACGCCGACGGCTGGCTGACCACGCCAGGCGAGACCGGTCTCGACGACAAGATCCCGCTGCTGCGCCAGGCCTGGCAGGAGGCCGGCCGCGACGGCCAGCCCCGGGTGACGGCGCTGGCTGGCCGGCCGGACCCCGACCTGCTGGCCCGCTGGGCGCAGATCGGGGTCACCGACGTGGCGTTCGGCCTGCCTGACCGCTCCCCGGACCAGGTCGTCGGCTACCTCGGCCGGCTAGCTGCCCGGCTCGGACTGACCCCGGCCGACGCCGGCTGAACCCTGATCCACTGGTGCGGCTCGGTGGCGTGAGCGTGGCGTAGGACGAGAATGCCCTCCTGAGCAGGGAGGATCTGGATTGCGACGTCCGATCCGAACTGGCCAGGAGGGGCACCTCGTAAGTGACGCCTTCTCACACGATCCGGCCTGGGTTCGATGATCCGAACTTGGTGTCGGCTGCGGGTCTGGTTCCGGCGCTGCGGCTGGCAGAGTCCGCAGGGTTCCACGACCTCCCCGGCGGGTTGCCGGTGCCGGCGGCCAGCGCGGGCGCGAAGGCCGCGCCGGTGGTGGGCGGGATGCTCGCCGGCTTCCCAGGAGCCGGGCCGGTTGGCGAGAAGCTCCTCGGTGCTGCCGAGGTCGGCGGCAGCCGCGCCAGCGAGGCGGGCGAGCCACTTGCCAACATCGACGCCGGCCGAGTGGGCGTCCAGGAGCGTGCGAACCGCCTCGTCGAAGCGGTCATCGAGAGCATCGGTCCGGGTCATGCCGTTCACTGTGCCGGCCGGGGTGACGCAGTCAGGCGTCTCCCGGCGGCGTACGCGCGAAGCATCCTTGGCGCCAAATGCGGGTCAAATGGAGGTCCACGACCTGCATTCGCCTATGTTTCCTCGACCAGCGTCACCTTGCTCAGCCCGAGACCGTCGCTTGAGCCTCGACGCGGAGACGGTCCAGCAGCACCTCAGCCGCTGCACGCTCCTCGTTGGTCAGCGAACCGGCCGCCGTCTCCCACGCCGTGACCGCTCGCTTGCCCTCACCCAGGAGCAACTGCCTCTCGGTCATGTACCGAGGGTAGTGCCGCCGGTACTACCCTCGGAACCGGTGCCGAGAGGCGTACGGCCAGGACGGGGGCGCGCCCTTCGACCAGATCGATTACGGTGCTGATGTCGGATCCGGGAGGACGAGATCGTAGAAGAGACATGAAGCTTCTCCTCACCTCCGCTGGCATCAAGAACACGAGCATCGCCAACACGCTCGTCGAGATGCTGGGCAAGCCCATCGCCGAGGCCAGCGCCCTGGTGATCCCAACGGCGGCGTACCCCGCGGGGGGCCCCGCTGCCGCGTGGCGCATCGTCTCCGGCCGCGCGATGACTCCGCTGTGCGAGATCGGCTGGAAGTCTCTCGGCCTGCTCGAGCTCACAGCACTCCCCAGCATCGACGCGGCGCAGTGGATCCCCATCGTCCGGGAAACCGACGCTCTTCTGGTGGGCGGTGGCGATCCGCTGTACCTGGCGCACTGGCTGTGGCAGTCCGGCGCGGCCGACGTCCTGCCTTCACTGCAGCACACCGTGTGGGTCGGGGTGAGCGCCGGGAGCCTCGTGGCAGCGCCCCGCCTAGGCCAGGACCTGAGTGACTGGCAGCCGCCCACGGGCAGCGTCCAGGCACTCGGGCTGGTCGACTTCAGCATCTTTCCGCACCTCGACCACCCGAACATGCCGGGGTTTACCCTAGCCGACGCGGAGCGCTGGGCCGCCGCGCTCGACGGGCCGGGCTACGCCATCGACGACCAGACCGCCATCACCGTCATCGACGGCGAGGTCGCTGTCGTCTCCGAGGGTCACTGGAAGCTGTTCGACTGACCAGTCCTGCCGGACGTGTGTTCGAGGAGTTGCTCCATGATCTCGAACCCGGCCGGCGCTTCGGCGCGCGAGACCGCTGATGCATGTGGCAGAAAATGTGGCAGGAGGACCAGCCGCGGCCGGTCGGTGTCCGCTGCTGCCAACGAGTTTGCGCAGGTCAACCGCCCGGTGCCAACAACCGCCATCAACCGCCCCTGAGCCCAAGCCGACGGTGCGGCTCGGTGGCGTGAGCGTGGCGTAGGACGAGAATGCCCTTCTGAGCAGGGAGGATCTGGATTGCGACGTCCGATCCGAACTGACCAGGAGGGGCACCTCGTAAGTGACGCCTTCTCACACGATCCGGCCTGTCTTCGATGATCCGAACTTGGTGTCGGCTGCGGGTCTGGTTCCGGCGCTGCGGCTGGCAGAGTCCCGCCGGGTTCCACGACCTCCCCGGCGGGTTGCCGGTGCCGGCGGCCAGCGCGGGCGCGAAGGCCGCGCCGGTGGTGGGCGGGATGCTCGCCGGCGCGGACTCGATCGATGATCTCGACCTGCTCCGCCACGGCGGGATGGTCCGGCTGTCTGGCGGGGTCCGGGCGCCCTCGACGCTGGGCACGTTCCTGCGCTCCTTCACCCACGGGCATGTTCAGCAGCCCGGCAAGATCGGCGCCGGGCTGCTGACCGGACTCGCCACCCGGGTGCCCAAACTGTTGGCGGGCCGCGACCGGCTACGGCAAGCAGGGCGCCGCGTTCGGCTACACCGGGCACCGGGGGCTGAACCTGCAACTGGCCACGATCTCGACTCCGACCGCGGCACCGGTGATCGCCCGCGCCCGGCTCCGGGCGGGCAACACCGCCTCGGCCACCGGCGCCGGCAGGTTGTCGGCCCAGGCCATCAAGACTGCCCGGGCCGCTGGTGTGACCGGACAGATCCTGGCCCGCGCGGACTCGGCCTACTACGGCCACGCGTTCGTCGGCACTGCCCTGCGCCACAGGACCTGGTTCTCGGTGACCGCCCCGATGACAGCCACCGTGACCGCGGCGATCACCAGCATCCCGACGCACGCGTGGCCGCCCATCGAGTACCCCAACGCGGTCTTCGACGAGGACGAGCACCGCTGGGTCAGCGACGCCGAGGTCACCGAAGTCGACTTCATCGCGTTCACCGGCCGCCGCAAGGCAGAGCACGCGGCCTGTCGGCTGGTCGTGCGCCGGGTCAAACGGCTCCAGCCGCTGGCATCCGGCGGCAGCGAGCAGGGCGAGCTGTTCGCGACCTACCGCCACCATGCGTTCATCACCAACAGCACCCTGTCGACCATCGAGGCTGATCAACGGCATCGCGATCACGCCCTGGCCGAGCAGGTCATCGCCGAGCTCAAGGACGGGCCGCTCGCGCACCTGCCCTCAGGCAGGTACACGGCCAACGCCGCCTGGGTGCGGACCCGGATCATCAACGTCCCCGCCCGGATCGCAACCACCGGCCGACGCCTCGTCCTCCACCTACCGACACACTGGGCATGCTCAGGCGGCTGGGAGCTGCTGTGGTCGACCGCGACCAGCCCACCCCTCACCGTCACGCCCTGACCACCCAGCCGGCAACGGCACAACCGAGGACCGAAGTGGAAACGCCGGGCAGACCGGCGGCCTACTGGCGTCCTCATCAGCACTCCCGACGACCGCAGCCGGAATCAGCAACCCGAAATCACCCTCTCGGTGGATCAGGGCTGAAACCAGCCCCGGCGGTCATGAACGGCCAGTCGCCGGAGCAACGGTACCCAGGCCCGCCAGGTAGGTGGCCAGCAGCGCGCGACAGGTCGCGTCCCAGCCCTGGTCGGATCCCCTGGGCTGGGCGAGCATCGCGCCGAAGACGACGATCTCGTGCGGCGTAACGTCCCGCCTGATAGTGCCGTCAGCCCGGCCGCGGTCGAGGATCCGCTGGATGGCCTGGTGTACCTGCTCCCGGACGACACTGGTCGCGGGCGAGGTCAGGGGCGGTCCGCCGTGCAGCGGCAGTACGAGCTCGTTGCGCTGGCTGATCGCCGCCTCGATGAACTGCTGCAGCGCCGCGGCCGCCGTCGTGCCGCTGCGCTCGGCGGCCCTGGCGTTCGCCAGCACCCGCTCGAACGACACGTGGGTGAGGTAGCTGAGCAGGTCTTCCCGGGTCGTGAAGTGACGGTAGAGCGTGCCAATGCCGACCCCCGCGTCGGCGGCGATCGTGGCCATGGGCACCCGCGGCCCCTCCCGATGCACCGCAGCGGTCGCCGCCCGGACGAGGACCTGATGGTTGCGGGCCGCGTCGCTGCGCAGCTCGCGCGAACTACTCGTAGCGGCCATGTCCTCATTGAACCCTGATCAGGCCGGGCCGGCACGCTGGGGTAGACTCAACCGGACGAAAAGCTCCGCTTTGCTGGAGTCACCGCCTACCGAACATCGAGGAGGCACGATGCCGGATCAGCCGCAGGCGATCCCGCCCGACGACCTGTCCCGCACGCTCACCATCGCGCGGCCGGACCAGGACCAGAGCCTGCCGCACCTCGGGCTCGTCGGCGACACCTACACGATCCTGGTCACCGGCCAGGACACGGCCGGGAAGTACACGCTCATCGACATGCACGTCCCGCCGGGCGGCGGGCCCCCGCCGCACCGGCACGACTTCGAGGAGATGTTCACCGTCCTGGAGGGACAGGTACGGGTGACGTTCCGGGGCCAGACGATCGTCGCCACGGCCGGCCAGACCATCAACGTGCCGGCCAACGCACCGCACGCCTTCACCAACGCCTCTGACACGCCTTCGCGGCTGCTGTGCCTGTGCGCGCCGGCCGGGCAGGACGAGTTCTTCACGCTGGTCGGCCAGCCGGTCGCCACCCGGACTGAGCCGCCCCCACCGCTCGATCCCGACGCGCAGGCCGCCTTTCTCGCCAAGTCTGTGAGCCTGGCCCCGCGCTACCAGACCGAGCTCCTGCTCCCGCCCGGTCACGACTAGCCGCCACGCAGTGTGCAGCCGGCCGGGCGCGGGAAGGAGGCCAAGGTGAACAGGACAATGGATCGTGACGCCAGGACCCGAGTCCGGATCGAGCAGCACTGGACGGCCTCCGAGAGCGGGGACAGCGAAACCGAGCACGCGATCTACGCGGAAGACGGGATCCTGGACTACCCCCAGTCCGGGGAGCGCTTCCGCGGCCGGGCCAAGATCAGGGCCCAGCGCGGCGGCCACCCCGCCGAACGCCACTTCACCGTCCGGCGGATCCAGGGCGGCGGCGACCTCTGGGTGAGCGAGGTCGTGATCACCTATGACGGCGCCCCCAGCTACTCGGTGAGCATCATGGAGCTCACCGACGATCTGGTCACCCACGAGACCCAGTACTTCGGCGACCCCTTCCCGGCCGCCGCCTGGCGGGCGCCCCTAGCCGAGCCGATCCCGGCGGATCCCGCCTAGCGCGCTTTCCGCTGATCTCCTCGCCTGGTCACGCGGTGGTGTCGCGCCCGTCCCAGGCCAGGTGGTGTCCGTCCCAGGCGATCAGGCCGCCCTGGATAACGAGCTCCACCTGCTGCAGGCACTCGATGTCCCGCAGCGGGTCGCCGGCGACGGCCACGATGTCGGCGGGCGCGCCCGGCTCGATGACCCCGGCGCTCCCGGCGAGCCCGAGCAACTCCGCCGCCCACACCGTGCCGGCCCTTAGCGCATCCGCAGGGGCCATCCCCAGCCCGGTCATCAGGGCGAACTCCTGCGCCTGGGGCACCCTGGTCCACTCGAAGCCGCCGACATCGGTGCCGAGCACGATCCGGACGCCCGCGTCCAGGCAGTTGACGAAGGAGCGGTCATGGGCGGCCCGCACCACCTCGGAGAGGTGCGGGCCGTGCCGGGCATGCTCCCGGGTGACCAGGAGGGTCGGCACCAGGGCCGTGCCCCGGGCGGCCATGTCCGCCGCGAGACCGGGTGAGATGGCGAAGCCGTGCTCGATCGAGTCAACTCCGGCGGCCACGGCCATCCTTGCCCCGCTGAGGGTCAGCGAGTGGGCGGCCACCCGGATGCCCTGCCGGTGCGCCTCGTCGACCAGCGCCTGGACCTCCTCCTCGGTCCACACCAGCGGGCCGTCTGGATAGTCCTGGTCGCCCGCGGGCGCGTCAAAGCGCTCGCTGACGTAGATCTTCAGGCAGTCGATTCCGTAGGCGATCTGGGTTCGCACGGTCTCGCGGCAGGCCGCGGCGCCGGTGCAGCTGTCTATGCCGACCGGGAACGTCATGCTGTGCCGCTGACCGGGCACCGGATAGCGGCCAGTCGACCGGATGGCGGGCCCGGCGACCAGCATCCGCGGACCCGGCACCATGCCCTCCCGTGCGGCATCGCGCAGGCCGACATCGAAATAGCCGGCGCCTTCCGTGCCGAGATCACGAATCGTGGTGAATCCGTGCCTGAGCGCGATGGCCATCGCCTGAACCGCGCTGGCGGCCCGGTGGCCGAGGTTCTCCTCGATCATCTGCCGGGCCAGCTCCAGCTCGTTCCAGCTGCTGCGCAGCAGCACGTGGGTGTGCGCGTCGATGAGCCCGGGCAGCAGGCTGGCGCCCGGCATCGCCAGCACCGGCCAGCCGTCCGGCGCGGACCGGACTATGCCGGTGATCACCCGGTCCTCGACCAGCACCACCGTGCCGTCGGCCCAGGCCCCGGCCCGCGCATCGAATACCCGGTCGCCGGCTACCGCGAAACGTGAGCCAACCGCGGAAACGGGCCCGGCTGAGGTTCCCATCACTCGCCGGCCATTCAGCTCGATCGGCAACACCGTGACCATCGGACCGCCCGGCTACGCGGCCGGCATGCTGCTCGGGAAGAAGCTCACGACCGCCGAGCTCGCGCCCATCGCGCACCTCCACGGGGTCACGGGCCTCGACGAGAGCCTCAACGGCTCGGCGCAGACCCTTGGCACGACGGCGGGCGGCTGTCCGAAGGGCGCCAGATGCCATACATCGGGCGGGCGCCACAGCGTCAAGCCCGGCTCGACGAGCCTCAAGTCCCCCGAGAGCCTGGCGGCCAGACGGGTGGGTCTCGCCTGTGAGCCGAAACCCTGCACTCCGCCAGTTTCTGGAAGCCAGCCGGTGTATTTCTCCGGATCGGCTCAGCCGACGGAGCCGGTGAACATTGGCGCCTCGACGCTCAGGATCGTGCGCGGCCGTGCCATGTCCGGCACGACCTCGGTGGACGTCGCCATGGTGAGCACGGGCATGGCGCGGAAGAACGGGCTGAAGGTCGGCTCGACGTTCACTGCCTACGGGAAGACACTCACCGTCGCCGCCATCTTCCGGACCGACAACCAGTCGGCCGACAACACGGTCGTCACCTCGCTGCCGCTCCTCCAGCGCCTCACCGGGGACACTGGCCAGGTCTTGACCGCCGTCGTCACCGTCGCCTCGCTCAGCGAGCTCCCCGCGACTACCTCGGCAATCGAGCGCCTTCTTGGCCCCCGGGCCAGCGTGGTCAGCAACCTGACCGATGCCAGTAAGGCGATCGGCGACCTCGACAGCGTGAAGGGCATCGCGCTGTACAGCCTCGCCGGGGCCGTCGGGGCCGCCACGGTGATCCTCCTCCTCGTCATGGTGCTGATCGTGAGGGAACGCAAGCGCGAGATCGGGATCCTGAAGGCGATCGGCGCCTCGAACGGCGCGATCATGGCCCAGTTCACGAGCGAGGCGCTGACCTTTACGCTGCTCGGCCTGGTCGTGGGCCTGGTTGCCGGCATCATCGCCGCAAGCCCCGTCACCTCGACGCTCGTCTCGAACAGCGGGGCGTCCTCGGCGGCCGGCGGCGCGGGACTGTTCAGGGCGCCGAGCCCGTTTCTCAGCCACCTGACCGGCATCAACGCCCAAGTCGGGTGGGGAGTGATTCTCGGCGCTCTGATCGCCGCCGTTGTCGTTGCGGTCCTCGCCAGCGCGGCCACAACCTGGATGATCGGCAGGATCAGGCCCGCCGAAGTCCTCAGGAGCGAGTGACCATGCTTGAAGCGAAAGACGTGACGAAGTCGTTCCGTTCGGGCGACGGCACGGTGACAGCCGTGAAGGGCGTGACGATGACCGTCGCCAACGGCGAGTTCGTCGCGATCGTCGGCCGCAGCGGGAGCGGCAAGACCACTCTCATGAGCCTGCTCGGCGCGCTCGAGCAACCGACGAGCGGCGTGATCGAGGTGGACGGTCAGGACATCACGCGGCTCAGCCCCGGCGAGCTCGTCCACTACCGGGGGCGGAAGATCGGCTTCGTCTTCCAGAGCTACAACCTCGTCCGGCCACGAAGACCGGCTTGTCCAGCCGAGTGGCATCGACCTCGATGCCCAGGCCAGGCGCCGAGGGCGCCCGGCCTCGGCCATTGGCCGAGCGTGGCTCGTGCCCCGCCACGTGGCCGTCGGTCCAGTCGTTGAAAAAAGACACGTTCATCAGGTGTTCGGGGCTTGTGCTGGCCGCCAGGTGGCTGACCGCCGCCGTGATGACGTCGCCACCCCACATGTCCTCGACCGAGACGCTCAGACCGAGTTCCTGGGCGAGATCTCGCATCTGCACCGCGGCGGCCAGGCCGCCGACCCGGCTCACCTTCAGGTTGACGGCCAGGGCGCCCGCGTCCCTCGCCGCGAATAGGTCAGCGGCCGTGACGACGCTCTCGTCCAGCACCATCGGCAACGTCGATCCACGATGCGCAAGGGCGCACTCGGGGGTTTCCCGGCACGGCTGCTCGACCAGTACGTCCAGGCCCTCCATGCCCCGGATGGCGCGCCGCGCCTGCAGAAGCTGCCAGCCACCGTTGGAGTCGGCGACAATGACGGCGCTATCCGGGGCGGCGGCTCTGGCCGCCACTACCCGCGCGACATCGTCGGCGGGATCGCCGCCGACCTTCAGCTGGAACCGGGTAATGCCTGCCTCGCCGCGCGCCTGCACGAATTCGGCCATCTTGGCGGGAGTCCCCAGGGGCACCGCCTCGTAGAGCGGGAAGTCGTCATTCAGCCGGCCGCCGATCAGGTCGACCAGCGGCCTGCCGACGACCTTGCCGAAGATGTCCCAGCAGGCAATCTCGAGGGCGCTCTTGGAGTAACCGTGTCCCATCAGCGCCAGGTCCATCACCCGGCTGATGCGACCGATGTTGGTCGGATCGTGACCCAGCAGTACCGCGCCGAGTGTCTCCAGCGCCGCCCTGATGCTCCCGCCGTAGGTGGGGAGATACGTGCTGCCCAGCGGGGTGATCTCACCCCAGCCTTCGATGCCGTCGGAGGTGGTGATCCGGACCAGCGTGCCGATCTCATGGGTCGCCTGGCGTCCTTGCGACATGACGTAGTTGCCGTGGGCGTACTGAAGGCGGTAACTGAAGACCTCTACCCGCGTGATCATCCCCATGGACTGTTCTCCTTGCCGCGCTGGCTCCCCCGGCCGAGGCCACGCCGGGCGCTCGTATGCCTTGCTGCCAGCACCCTAGCCAGCCCGCCGTCGTGTCACCCGATCGGGCGTCGTGACAGTGTCGCCCTCGATCGGGAATGCTGACAGTGCGCCAGCCCGCACGGCCGATTCGCCTGCGGCGCAGCTCCGGGGGGGGCTTGGGTGTCCTGGGCCATTCACCGGCCCGGGGTACCCAGGCTGGGGCCGTGAGCCGCGGCGCGGGCGAATGACGTGTACGGCATGATCTCGCCCGCCTTGATCACGCCGTCCTCGATCGCGCGGGCGAGCAGCGCGTCCTTGCTCGGCGCGGTCCGCCCGGTGGCCGCGTACTTGGCCCGCGCGCGGCTGATGTACTGCCGGACCGTGTTCTCGCTGATGGACATGCGCCGCCCGACCGATGCCTTCGACATGCCCTGGAACCACAGCAGCAGCGCCTGCCGCTCCTGTTCCGACAGCGCCGGCCGGGCCGGGCGCTGGTCGGCGAGCATCGCCCTGGCCTGCGACCGGGTCACGTAGGGCCGGTCGGCGGCCGCCGCCAGCACGGCCTCGACCAGATGATCGCGGCCTTCCTCCTTGGACACGTAGGCGTGTGCGCCGTTGTCCAGCGTCTCCATCACGATCGCCGGATCGCTGTGCCCGGAGAAGGCCACCACCCGGTGTCCGGCTGCCACCAGGCCGGGGATCTGCGTGGTGACCAGCTCGCCGGACAGCTCCAGGTCCAGAATGAGCACGTCCGCGGGCGGCCGCGGCCCGGCGCCGAGCGCGGCCAGGTCGCGCGCCGTGTACACCAGCCCCACCCGCTGGCCGGGATCGGACCGGATCCAGGACGCCACGCCCTCGGCGACGACCGGATGGTCCTCGATGATCGCCACCGTCACTGGCTGTTCCATCGCGCCTCCGCCCAGAGCATCCCGCCGTCTTGCTGCTGTTCGATGGCGACCCCCTCGCCGGCTGCGGGCAGCCGGATGACCGCGCCGGTATCGGCCACGAAGCTGACGGCGATTCCGGCCGCCACCACCGCCAGGGTGATCCGCGCCTGGCTGCGCGCGGCGGTCAGGATCGCGATGGCAGCGTCGGTGATCACCCGGCGAGCCGGGCCGGGCACCTGCGGCAGCGGCCCGGCCGTCTCGATCTCGACGGCAACCCCGCGCCGCTCGGCCACGTCGGCACTCGCGTGCAGCTCGTGCACCAGCGATCCGGGTACCTCATCGCCCTCGGCCAGCAGCCGGCGCAGCCGGGCCGCCTGGACCGCGCACCTGATGCGCACCTGCGCGTCGCCCGGGTCAGCCGTACCCGCCGCCAGCTCGGCGACCAGCGGGACGGCGCTCTCCTGCAGCGCCAGCCAGCGGGCGTGCCGGGCGGCGCGGATGATCTCCGCGGTGGCGGCCCGCTCGCGCGCGGCGTCCTCACTCCGCGCCGCCGCGGCGGCCTGGCCGGCGGCGATGTCCAGCGCCCTGACCCCCGCCGCGACGGCCACCTGGGCGCCGGTCGACCAGGCCAGCACGGCGAGGAACCCGGCCAGGTCGGTGCGGTGCAGCCCGTCCCACACCTGCACGCCCAGGGTGGCCAGGGCCTCGGCGGCGAGGAAGGATGCCAGCTCGGTGAACCGGCGGCGGAGCAGCACCAGCACGCCCGTCCAGCCGGCGCTCCCCCACGCCCAGTTGACCGCCAGCATCTGGCCGGCCGGGCTGGCCGCCGCCGCTGCCGTGCTGGCGACCAGCGCGATTATGGCCACCGCCCAGGCCGAGCGCCAGCCGGGCGATCCGCGCAGCACCAGGACCGACCCGGCGGTGATCGCCAGCGCCATGACCAGCCACATGGCGCCCTGGAAGGCGAACGAGCCGTAGGCCGGCCGGTCATGCAGCAGCTGCCCGCCCGCTCCGGCGAGATGCCAGCCCGCGACCAGGAAGACCACAGCGACGGTGAAGGCCCGCTGGTAGCGGCCGGACATCATCGCCGCCGGCTGCACGGTGGTCAGGCCGGCCTGGGTCATGCCGGCCAGCTCACGGTGACGGTCGTGCCCGCGCCGGGACGGCTGGCGATCGCGACCCGGCCGCCGGCCGCCAGCATCCGCCCGGTGATCGACTCGCGGATGCCCCGGCGGGATGGCGGCGTGGCAGCCGGGTCGAACCCGCGGCCGCGGTCAGTGATCTTGACGACCGCCCAGCCCGCACCGCCGGTCACAATCACCTCTGCCTGGCCGGTTCCGGCATGCCGCTCGACGTTGCGCAGCGCCTCGCCCACGCAGGCGACGAGCTGATCCGCGACCGGAGACGGCAGCGTGACCGGGACGAGCTTCAGCCGTACGGCCAGGTCATCGGTACTGGCCGCGGCCCGCTCCAGCTTCGGTTTCAGGTCAGTCAGCGGCGCCGGCCCGCTCGGCACGGGCGGGGCGCCCTCGAGCCCTTGCAGGACGCGCAGGTCCCTGGCCGCCTGCGCGGTCAGCGCCGGGGACGGCCCGGCAAAGGCGCCGGCCGCGACCATGGTCAGGGTCGACAGGACGGTGTCGTGCAGCTGGCGGTGCTGCTCTCGCTCGTCAGCGCGCCGCGCCTCCTCGGCCCGGATCTGCCGCTCAGTCTCCAGGCCGGCGGCGACGATCGTGTCCGCTTGCCGGGCGCCGCCGCGGATCACCGCCACCAGCCCGGCGGCGACGATCGTCTCCACCACCAGCAGCCAGGCATCGCCCGGGTGGCCGGCGCCGAGCCCGTAGGCGATGACCACGATCGCGGCCCCGGGCAGCCCGAGCCACGGCCGCAGCGCGATCTGCAGGATGTAGACCGAGGTGCAGGCCAGCGGGAGCATCCAGGTGGTGCTGTCCTTGATCAGCACGGCCGGGACCAGGTGCTGCTGCGCCAGCGCCAGCGCCGAGATAACCGCGGCGTCGGCCAGTACCACGGCCGGCGTCAGTCCGGAGCGCCGGATCCGCCAGGTGAAGAAGGCTGACCACACGCACAGCGCAGTCAGCGGCAGGCCCAGCCACCAGCCGGAGATCTGCTTCGTTGCGGCCAGCACCGCGACCGCGGTGAACAAGACCGCGCCGCCCAGGCGCAGGGCGATCGCGTACCAGCCGGCCAGCCGGTGCAGGGCCTGGTCGGACGGCCCTGCTAACCGCGGGCGCGCCCGCCTGCGGCGGCCCGCGTGGGGCTGGATTTGCCGCCCGACGCAATCAGCTGCCGGTTCCACCGGACCAGTATGCGGCAGGACCACGGCACCGTGAACGGTGATGTTTCAACATTTGGCCTGCGTGATAAAGTCCGCTGGTCAGCGAGGGAAGGGCGGAGTGCGCACCAGCAGCAAGGTGGCCCGGTTCACCGAGTCGGTGATCCGGGAGACGTTCCGGCTCGCCGCCGAGCACGGCGCGATCAATCTGGGCCAGGGCTTCCCGGATTTCCCGTGCCCGCCGGAGCTGAAGGCCGCCGCCTGCGCGGCGATTGACGCCGACGACAATCAGTACCCGATGACCTACGGCACCCCGGCGCTGCGCGCGGCGATCGCGGCCAAGACCGCATGGGCCTACCCGGGCTGGACCGTGGATCCCGAGACGGAGATCTGCGTGACCTGCGGCGCCACCGAGGCCCTGGTCGCCGTGACGTTCGCGCTGCTCGACCCCGGCGATGAGGTCGTGCTGTTCGAGCCGTGGTATGAGAACTACGGACCTGACGCCGTGCTGGCGGGAGCGGTGCCGAAGCCGGTGCTGTTGCGCGAGCCGGACTGGACCTTCGACGAGGCCGAGCTGCGCGCGGCGTTCGGCCCGCGCACGCGGGCGGTGTTCCTGTGCCATCCGAACAACCCGACCGGCAAGGTCTTCACCGCCGAAGAGCTGGCGCTCATCGGCGAGCTGTGCGCCCAGTGGGACGCGGTGCTGGTCGTCGACTCGATCTACGAGCACATCCACCAGCTCGGGCCCGGCGGGTACCTGCCGCCGGCGCGAGTGCCCGGCCTGGAGGACCGGACGATCACGATCAACGCGCTGTCCAAGACCTACGCGGTTACCGGGTGGCGGGTCGGCTGGACGGTGGCCCCGCCCGAGCTGACCGCCGCGATCCGCAAGGTCCACGACTTCCTCACGATCGCCGCGCCCGCGCCGCTGCAGGCCGCCGGCGTCGCCGCGCTGGAGCTGCCGCCGTCGTATTACACGGGGCTGGCGGCTGCCTACCGCGAGCGGCGCGACCTGCTCTGCGCCGCGCTGGAGGATCTGGGCTTCGCGCTGCGCCGCCCGGATGGCGCCTACTACGTCCTGTGCGACATCGGCCGGCTGGACCCGGCCGGTGACGGCGTCGCCTTCGCCCGGCGGCTGATCACCGAGATCGGAGTGTCCTGCGTGCCCGCGGCGTCGTTCTGGCGACCGGAGAACGCCGCGAGCGGGCGGGGGAAAGTGCGTTTCGCGTTCCCGAAGCGGACACCGACCCTGAACGCGGCGATCTCCCGGCTGCAACGGCTGGCCCCGGCGGCGGGCTGGCGTGGCTAGGTCCACCTGCGGCTAGGTCCGCCTGACGTAGAACGCCTGGCCCTGGTGCGCGGCGCCGGTCGCGTAGCCGACGCCGACGCAGTGCCCGGCGGACGGGCAGGACAGCTGGCTGACCCCGGAGTCCCCGCCGGGAGACACGCCGCCGATGCCGGGCACCTGGGTCACCGACCCCCAGTGGCCGCCCGACTCCGTGATGACGAAGGCGAATTCGCGGAAGGCCGCGTTCTCGTAGTAGCCGCCCGCCGAGCAGTTGCCGGCCGAGGTGCACGAGAGCGAGTAGATCTGGGTGCTGGTGCCCTTGTTGTGGCTGAGGATGCCCGGCAGGACGGCGGCCTTGCCCCAGCTGCCCTTGCGCTCGGTGGTCAGGAACAGCTGCAGGTGACCGCTGGTCCTGGCGTAGAAGCCGCCGGCCGAGCAGTTGCCCGCCGACGGGCAGGAGATCGTGGTCACCTGGGCGGCGCCGCCGGCGTTCAGCGCGCCGGTGCCGCGAGCCTGAGCGGCCTTGTTCCAGTGACCGTTGCTCTGCGTGGCCAGGAAGGCCTGCATGCTGCCTGCCGCGTCGTGATAGGAGCCCCCGGCTACGCAGTTGCCCGGCGATCCGCAGGACAGCGCGACCGGGAAGGCAGAGCCGCCAGCGTTGAGGGGAGCCAGCCCGGGCATCTGGATGGCGCTGCCCCAGTGCCCGTTCTTCTCGGTGATGACGAACACAGACGCCGTGGTACTGCTGGGGCGGTAATCCCCGGCCGCGGAGCAGTTACCAGCCTTCCGGCAGGATATGGCGGTCAGCTGGTCGCTCCCGCCGGCATTCAGCGTCGCGGTGCCCGGTACCTCCGCGGCGCTGGCCCAGTGCCAGTTGCTCAGTGACACCAGGAACGCCTGGGACAGGTCGGAGCCGTCCCGGTAGCTGCCGCCGACCGCGCAGTTGCCCGGCGAGGCGCAGGACACCGACCGGACGGAGGCGTCGCCGCCGATATTGAGCGCGCTCAGGCCCGGGATGTTCTCGGCCTTACCCCAGCGCCAGTTCTTCTGGACGGCGACGTACCCGGCCAGGCCCGCTTGGCCGAAGTAGGTGCCCGCGGCCACGCAGTTGCCGGGCGACGCGCAGGAGACCCCGGCCAGCTCGGCATCGCCCCTGGTGTTGAGCGCGCTCAGGCCCGGCACTGCCTCGGCGTCGCCCCAGCGGCCATGACGCTCGCTGATCACGAAAATCTGATCGGCGCTGCCCTGGTCATAGCTGCCGCCGGCCGTGCAGTTGCCCGTCGAGGGACAGGACACCGCAATGCCTTCCGCGCCGTCGGGGCTCAGCTTGCCCGTGCCGGGCAGCAGCGCCGCCTTGCCCCAGCCGCCGGGCGCCGCCGCCACCCGGCTGCTCGCCGGCATCACCACGGCCGCGACCGGGCCGGCCGCCGCCATCGTCGTCGCGCCGGCCACGCCGGCTGCGGCCATCAAGGCCACCAGAACACGCTGTCGCATCGGATCCCTCGCCGTCCTGCGCCCGCCCGGTTGTACGTACCTTCGGCGGTCCATCCCGTGCCGCCCCGTTCCGCGGCGAGGATCACTGCGGGTGGCTGCGGTGATCGGGCCTGCGTAGGCTCTGGGTGTGGGTCTTGCCCATGACGGGCCGGCGGCGGGGGCGAGGTTTCGAAAGGCACAGGTTTCGAAAGGCACAGGTTTCGAAAGGCACAGGGGCGGTGGCGGAGCAGCCTGGACCTGGGTTCGCGGGATTGCTGCGGCAGTTGCGGACCGAGGCAAAGCTGACCCAGGAGGAGCTGGCGGAGGCGGCGGGCCTGTCCCCGCGGTCGGTCAGTGACCTGGAACGCGGAATCAACCGCACGGCCCGCAAGGACACCGCGGGGCTGCTGGCCGGCGCACTAGGCCTGGCCGGACCGGTACATGCGCTGTTCGTCGCGGCGGCCCGGGGCCGCGGGCCCGCGGCGGAGGCGCTAGCGGCCGCGCGGGAAGCGGCGCCGGGAGCCGCTGCGGCCGCGGCCTCCAGGACCCTGCCGCGCGATTCCGCCAGCTTCACCGGACGCGAGCGCGAACTGGCGCGGCTGCTGGAGGATCTGACTCCCGTGGTGGCTGACGGCCAGGTGGTAGGCATTCACGCGATCGACGGGATGGCCGGGATCGGGAAGACCGCCTTCGCGGTGCACGCCGCCCACCGGCTGGCACCGGCCTTCCCCGACGGGCAGTTCTTCCTGCCGCTGCACGCCCACACCGCCGGGCAGCGGCCAGTCGACCCGGCCGATGCACTCGTCAGCTTGCTGCTGACTGCCGGCCTGCCCGCGGCGCAGATCCCGCCCGGGCTGGAGGCCCGGGCGGCTCGCTGGCGCGATGCGGTGGCGGGCAAGAAGATCCTGCTGCTGCTCGACGATGCGGCCGGGCACGAGCAGGTCCGCCCGCTGCTGCCCGGTACCGCCGGGAGCATGGTGCTGGTCACCAGCCGCCGCCGGCTTGCTGCCCTGGAGGATGCCACTCAGATCAGCCTGGACGCCCTGTCCCCGGAGGAGGCCGCGGCCCTGCTGGCGCGGCTGGCGGCCCGGCCCGGGTTGCGCGCCGGGGACGGCGCGGCCGACGAGCTCACCCGGCTGTGCGGGTACCTGCCGCTGGCGATCGCGATGCTGGCCAGCCAGCTCCGCAACCATCCCGTCCGGACCAGCGCCGGCCTGGCTGCCGAGCTAGGGCAGGCCCGGGACCGGCTGGCCTTCATGCACGCGGAGAACGTGTCGGTCAGCGCGGCGTTTGGCTTGTCCTACGCCGATCTCACTGCGGGCCCGCGGCGGCTGTTCCGCCGGCTTGGCCTGGTTCCGGGCCCGGGCATCGACGCCTACGCCGGCGCCGCCCTCGACGGCACTGACCTTTCCACTGCCCGGCGTCATCTTGATGAGCTGTATGACCAGCACCTGATCGCCGAGCCCGCGCCCGGCCGCTACCAGCTGCACGACCTGCTCCGCGAGCACGCCCGCGTCCTCGCCGCTGCCGACGACCCAGCAGAAACAAGCGATGCGACCGGGCGGCTCCTGGATTACTACCTGCATGCCACGCTGGCAGCCGGCCGGCACTTCACCCCCGGTGCTACCGCCTACCGCCGCGCGCCGCGCAGCCGCTGGCCGGGGCAGGCCCCCGACGTGTCTACGCTCGGGCAGGCGGCCAGCTGGCTGGAAGCCGAGCGGGCGAACCTGCACGCCGCCGCCGAGTACGCCGCCGCCCGCGCCTGCTTCCTTCATGCGACCGCCATACCGGTCGCGATGGGCGGCTTCCTGGCCGCCCGCGGTCACTGGGATCAGTCCGCCTCGCTCCACGACGGCGCCCTGGCGGCGGCGCGCCGGGCTGAGGACCGGCTCGGCCAGGCCGACGCGCACGCCGGGCTGGGCTTCGTACAGCGAGAAATGGGCGACTACACGGCCGCCGCGGCCAGCCTGGCCCGGGCAATGACGATTTACGCCGACCTCGGTGACCGACCCGGCCACGCCCACGCCCTCACCGAGCTGGGCTTCCTGGGAGTACTGACCGGCGACTACGGGGCCGCCGCCGTCAGCTACCAGCAGGCCCTGGCGCTAGCCCGCAGCGCCACCGACCGGCTCGGAGAGGCCGCCGCGCTCAACCACCTGGGCCTGGTGCAGCACCTGACCGGGGACTACCTCGCCGCCGCGGCCAGCCAGCAGCAGGCCCTGGCGTTGTTCCGCGACCTCGGCAACCTCCACGGCCAGGCCTACACCCTTAACGATCTCGGCGCGGTACAGCGCGAGACCGGGGACTACCGGGCCGCCGCCGCCAGCCAGCAGCAGTCCCTGGCGTTGTTCCGCGACCTCGGCGACCTGCTCGGCCGGGCTCGCGCCCTAACGATCTCGGCGTCGTGCAGCACGAGACCGGGACTACGCGGCCGCCGCCGCCAGCCATGAGCAGGCCCTGGCGTTGTTCCGCGATCTCGGCAATCGGCTCGGCCAGGCCGAGGCACTAGACCGCCTCGGTGAGCTAGCGACCCGGACTTCGGCTACCGGCCAGGCCCTCGAGTGTCACACCCGGGCGCTAGCCATCGCCCGCGACCTCAGTGCGGCCCCAGAGGAAGCACGCGCCCTGGAAGGACTCGGCCACAGTCACCTGCAAGACGGCGACCCCGGCCAGGCTGCGGCCCACTTCCGGCAGGCACTGACGATCTACCAGCGCATCGGCGCCCCCGCCGCCCAGCGCGTCCAGCAAACTCTCCATGACCATGGAATGAGCCGTGACATCGGCCCCTGCTGCGCTGGCTAGGTGGCCAGTGTCCCTTCCGCTACGACCAGGCCGGAACCACCCACCCGGATGCGGCGCCCGGAGACCGCGACCTGAATCCTGCTAGGCCGGCCCAGCGCGTAACCCTGCTCGACGATGACGGTGCCCGGCTCAGGAACCTTGCCCATAGCAGCAAGCCTGGCGACAAGCGGTCCAGCAGCAGTTCCGGTCGCCGGGTCTTCGGCGATGCCCACCGTCGGATTGAAGAACCTGGTGTAGGCGACCGCCCCGGCAGCGTCCACGGGGTCGGTGCTGTACAGGTAGCAGCCCTCACCACCCGCCAGCCTCAGCAGCGGCGCGAGCCGGGCCGGATCCGGCGCGGCCCGGTCGACCGCCACACGATCGCGTGCCGGGACCAGCAGATGGCCGGCGCCAGTCGACACCACCTGCGCGGGCTCATCCGCCACCAGATCGTCCTCGGCCAGGCCAAGGGCGGCCGCAAGAGCAGCGCGGTCCCTGGCCACGGCGCCGAACTGCGGCGGTGACTGGTCCATCCACACGGTGGCAGGCTGGCCGGCCTGGAGGATCACTTCTACCGGCAGCACCTGGCCGGCGATCTCCTGCCGCACGCCTGCATCGCCGTCAGCTGCGGGAGCCGGCCCGCAGCTTCCATCCACAGCCAGGCGCCCAGTGCGTTGTGGCCGGCCCCGCCGACCTCCGCGCCGATCGGGGTAAACGAGCGCAGCCGCACCGCAGCCCCGGGCAGCGACGGGCGGAGCAGGAACGTCGTCTCCGACTGATTGAACTCCCGGGCGATGGCACGCATCTGCGCCTCGTCCAGGTCGTCGGCATCAGGCACCAGCGACAGCGGGTTACCGGTCAGCGGACGGCTCGCGAAGACGTCCACAAAGAAGAAGGGCACACGAGAAGCCATGAGCTCATCGTGCCCCAGCTCCTCGCTGGCCCCGGCAAGAACCCGCTCATGAAGACTGCACCCACCCCGCGTACGCAGCGACGACCGGATCCGGTCGTAACGGGCGGCCCGGCCATAGGCTGGTTCTCGGAAAGGGAGTCGCGAGAGGAGACCGGGTGCCCTACGTCGACAGTGGCGAGGCGAGGATCTGGTACACCGAGCAAGGGACCGGGTTTCCGATGCTGACGCTGGCGCCAGGCGGGATGCGCTCGAGTGTCTCGCTGTGGGAAGTGGCGGCGATCAACCCGCTGACCGCGTACGCCGGGCAGTACCAGATGATCGCCATGGACCAGCGCAACGCCGGCCAGTCCACCGGCCCGCTGGATACCGGCGACCCGTGGGGCGCCTACGCGGCCGACCAGCTGGCGGTCATGGATCATCTCGGCATCGAGGAGTTCCTGGTGTTCGGCTGCTGCATCGGCGGCCCGTTCATCCTGAAGCTGTGCGAGCTCGCGCCGGAACGAGTCGTCGCGGCCGTCCTCGAGCAGCCGGTCGGGATCATCGAGAGCAACCGTGAGCTCTTTGACAGCATCTGGACGCAGTGGGGTGAGCGGCTCATGGGCGAGCGCGACGATCTCGGCAGCCGCGAGATCCAGGCGTTCGCCACTACGATGTGGGCCCCCGACTTCGCCGTCAGCGTGACCCGCGACCAGGTGCGGTCCTTCCGCACGCCGATGCTCGTCCTGCCCGGAGTCGATGAGCACCACCCGACCGAGACCGGCCGCGAGATCGCCGCGCTGGCGCCGGCTGCCGAGCTGCTCGAGCCATGGAAGGACCCGGAGCATCTTCCCGCCGCCACCGAAGCAGTCGGCCGTTTCCTCCGAGAACACATGCCGCGCTAGGCCACCAGGAAACGCGAGTCCGCGACATCCTCACTATTGAGACGAGCGCAGATGCGCGGGTTATGCGTCACGCGCTGTGCGTCAGATCCTCCTGCGGCGCACCGCCGACATGAAAGGCCGCGGAGAACCGTCTTCACCTGGACTTGCGTACCCGGGACCTAACCGCCGAGGTCCGCCGGGTCACCGGCGGCCCGCGCCAGCTTGCGGTTACCGCGTTGCGGTGGCCAGTGCCGCGCGGATGGCGTCCTCGCCGGCCGGCTGGCCCTTCTCGTTCGAGTACGGCCCGTACGGGGTCCCCCACACCGGCTTGCCCGTCGCCTGCCGCCAGCTATCGGCCAGCGGTCCCGCGTCCACCACGCTGTACCCGAGGGATTCGATGAACTCGGTCACCGCCGCCTTCGCCGGCGCGGAGTCCCCGGCGATCGGCAGGTAGGAGCGGTCGGCCGCCCCCGCCTGGCGGGCGAGTGACAGCAGGTGCTTGAAGAAGATGTTGTTGAACGCCTTCACCAGCATGGCGTCCGGGATGTACCGCAGCAGCAGCTCGCTCGAGGTGAACGACTTGCTGTCCAGTTCGGGGATGTGCCCGTCACGCTCGGGGCCGTAGTTGCACGTGTCGATGACCGTCTTCCCCGCCAGTGGCGCGGCGGGCAAGTCGGGGAAGGCCTTGACCGGCACCGTGACCACGACGATGTCACCGGCCGCCGCGGCCTCCCCGCTCGTCGCCGCGGACGCCCGCGGCCCCAGCTCCGCGGCCGTGTCCGCGAGCGTTTCGGGACCGCGCGAGTTGCTGAGCACGACCTGGTGCCCGGCCTCGATGGCGAGCCGCGCGATGGTACTGCCGATCTGTCCGCTTCCGACGAATCCCACAGTCGTCATATTCTTAGCGTCCTTCCAGAAGATCCGCACCCCGATCCGCACCCTGGTCATTTGCCGGATCCGTTGCGATCCGGGGTCCCTGCCGTCAGCTGGCGGGGAAGTAGTGGCCGTTGTCCAGATCGGCGAGCAGGCCGGGCTGAGCGGGTTCCCAGCCGAGGGTCCGGCGGGTGATGAGGCTGGACGCCGGGTAGCTCTGCGTGACTATGTTCGCGAGGAACCCGAAGTATCCCGGCAGCATCAGTTCGTCCCTGGGAATGCTCACGGCGGGCAGGCCCAGGCGGCTGCCGATGGCCTCGGCGATCTCGCGAAGCGGGATGCCCTCGTCCCCGACCGCGTGCCAGTATCTTCCGGCCGGTCCCTTCTCCAGCGCCAGGCGGAACAAGGAGGCGACATCGCGGGCGTGCACGGCGTTCCACAGGTTCGCGCCGTCTCCGGGGTAGCCGGCGGCGCCTTTCTCCTTCGCGAGCGCGATCAGCGTGGGGAGGAAGCCGGCACGATCGGTCGTGCTGTGCGCGATATTGGCAATCCGCACGACCGAAGACCGCACTCCCCGCTCGGCGAGGTCGATTACGGCGGTCTCCACGACATTGCGGACCCGGAGGGTGCCCTTGTGCTCATCGCCGACGGGAAGGGCCGGGTCCTCCTCGGTGGCCGGCCGGCCCAGCTTCCCGGACGAGCCTATGCTCCCAGCCGCGACCAGCGGCTTTCCGGTTCCCGCGAGTGCCTCGCCGTACGCGAGCATGACCGGGAGTTCCGCGGCGGACACGGCGTCCATCCCGCCAAACGGAAGCAGGTCTTGCCTGTGCGCGACGTGGATGACGCCGTCGGAGTCCGCGGCCGCCTCCATGAGCCCTTCGAGATCCTCGAGGTCGCCGCGGCGCACCTTCGCGCCGAGCGCGGACACCGCCGCCGCCGCCGTGTCCGACCGGGCCAGGCCGGTGACCTCGTGCCCGGCGGCGATCAGCTCGGGGATGATGTAGGAACCGGTATGGCCGGTCCCGCCAGTGACGAAAACGCGCATGCTGCTCCTTGTGAGTGATGTGGCGCGGGAAGTGGTGGTGCGGGTGCGCTCAGCCAGAGACGTTGACGCCGAGGTCGATGTTGAACCCTGCGCCGTGGCGGGCCAGGCCCATCAGCAGCGGGCCCACTCCCTCCAGCCAGTGCGCCATCGCCAGGTCTCCCGTGTCCAGCGGGCGCAGCCCGAGGCTCTCGATGAACGCCGACACGCTCGCCTTGGCCCGCGCGTCGTCGCCGGCGATGAGCACGTCCAGCGGGCGGCCCTGGGCCAGGACGTGGCCGAAGACGGTGTTGAATGCCTTCACGACGTGCGCGCTCGCCGGGGCGGCCTTGGCGATCTCCTGCGCGCCGGAAGTGCCGTCAGGGGTGACCAGCCCGGTGGCGTCGGCGTTGAAGGTGTTGGAGATGTCGATGATGACCTTGCCGGCCAGCGCGTCCCCGTACTGGGCGACGACCGGCACGGCGCTGGCGTACGGCACCGCGAGGATGACGATGTCGCCGGCCGGGGCGGTGCCGAATGTCCCGGCCGTGGCGCCGCCGCCGAGCGCGGCGGCCAGGTCCTTGGCCTTGGCCGCGTCGCGGCCGATGACCTCGACGGCGTTGCCGCCCTCGACCGCGCGGGCGCCTATGGCGCGGGCCATGCCCCCCAGGCCGATAATGCTGATGCTGCTCATGGTGTGCCTGCCTTCTAGAGCTGGACAGGACGCCGTGCCCGCCCCGTCGTCGTTAACGGTCGTGTCGTCGGTGCCGCCGAATGACGCGGTGGACGGCGCTCGATTCCTGATGTGCTCACCCTGGGTCTGGGCCCTGCTATCGAATTCTTATACGAATTCTCCCCGGCACCATCAGGTACCTATTAACAATGCCATTGGCCTGAGCGGGTGTCCAAGACCTCTTTCGGCCGTGGCGATACCCTGGAGGCATCGCCGGACCGGGAGGCTCCATGGATCTGGATCTGGATCTGCGCAAGCTGCGCTACTTCGTCGCCGTCGCCGACAGGCTGCACTTCGGCCGCGCCGCCGATGAGCTGCACATCGCGCAGCCGGTGCTCAGCCGGCAGATCCGCGCGCTGGAACACGATCTCGGCGCCCCGCTGTTGACAAGGGACAGCCACGGCGTGGCGCTGACCGACGCCGGCAGGCAGCTGCTGACCGACGCTGGCCCGCTGCTGGCCTCCGCGCACGCGGTCCGCCGCCGGGTGACCGTGGCCGCGCGCGGCAGCCAGCGGCTCATGGTCGGCTTCCGGGCGGGCATCGCGGTCACCCCGGCGGTACAGCTGTTCGCCGACCGGCACCCGGACGTTCTGGTGGACATGCAGCGGATCGAATGGGACGACCAGGCCACGATGCTGCTCGACGGCCGCATCGACGTCGGCTATGTGCGGCTGCCCATCGACGAGGCCGGCCTGCGCGTCGCCCCGCTGTACACCGAGCCGCGGGTGGCGGTGCTGCCCGCCGGCCACCGGCTGGCCGGCAAGGAGCAGATCACCGAGGCCGACCTGGCCGGCGAACCGCTGGTCTGGCATGGCGACACGAGCACGCAGCCCACCAGGCGCCCGCACCCTAACGCCGGATACCTGGTGCGCGGGGTGGACGAGACGCTCGAGCATGTCGCGGCCGGCCGGGGCATCTCGTTCCTGGCCCGCTCGGCAACCGTGTTCTACTCACATCCGGACATCAGCTACGTGCCCATCCCGGATCTGGCACCCGACCAGGTGTGCCTCGCCATGGCGGCAACGCGCACCTCGCCGGTGGTCGACGACTTCTTCACCGCAGCTCAGGAGACGGCCGAGATCACGGCAGAATGCGGAAACTATGAAATGTGGCAGCTTGGAAGCGGCGCCGTTTCAAAGCACGGCTGAGCAGTTCGACTGACAACAGCAGCGCTAACAGAGGGCACGCGGCCACAGCAATGGCGAAGGCATTGAGCTCGGGGGCGGAGGCGATGCTCGCGCACAGTGAGAATCGACACCGTCGCGCGACCGCCTCTAAATAACGAAAACCATACTCTCGTTGAAGTCGCCGAAGGCCGTGTCGATCAATTCCGCGAGACACTTCCACCCGTCGATCTCAAACTCACCGGCACGCGGAGAATCCGCGCGGATGGACGGCAACACGAATCGAAACATCGTCTGCGAAGGCATGGACAGGCCCGGTGTGCACATACAGAACATCCGGTTCGGCACGTGTGGCCGCTGCGTACCCTGGAGCGCTCGCACCGCTCAATCAGGCGGATCTCGCGCTGGGGTGCTACGCGGGCTTGCTGGCCGGGATGGCTGGTCGCAGACTTGCGTGGTGGGCCAGCGCAGGGACGATCGGTGAGCCAGGGGCCGCGGGAGGAGCCAGTCATCCGGACTCCTGACCGGCGTCTGCGGGTGTTCGTGAGCTCCACGCTGGGCGAGCTAGCCGACGAGCGGCGGGCCGTCTCGCGCGCGATCGAGGCGCTGCGCCTGACCCCGGTGATGTTCGAGCTCGGGGCCCGGCCGTACCCGCCACAGGAGGTGTACCAGCAGTACCTGGCGCAAAGCGACGTGTTCATCGGGCTGTACTGGCAGCGGTACGGGCAGCCCGCCCCGGACATGCAGGTCTCCGGCCTGGAGGAGGAGTTCGACCTGTCCGGTGCGCTGCCCCGGCTGCTGTACGTCAAGGCGCCGGCGCCCGACCGCGACCCTCGCCTGGGCGATCTGCTGGCCCGCATCCAGGATGACGCCTCGGCTTCTTACCGGCATTTCCGCACCCCCGCCGAGCTGGGCCGGCTGGTGCGTGATGACCTGGCGGTGCTGCTGAGTGAGCGGTTCGCCGCCGCTGCCCGCCAGGCCGCGGCCGCGGTGCGGGCGCCGGCCCGCGCCCGCGGCCCCCGCCCGCTGCCGGTGAGCACGACGTCGCTGCTGGGGCGGGAGCGGGCCGTCGACGAGGTGGCCGGGCTGCTCGAGCGTCCTGAGGTGCGGCTGGTGACGCTGACCGGGCCAGGCGGGGTCGGCAAGACCCGGCTGGCGGTGGCGGTGGGCGAGCGCCTGCGAGACCGGTTCGGCGCGGGCACCGCCTTCGTGCCGCTGGATTCGGTCACCGACTCGGGGCAGGTCCTGGCCGCCATCGGCCGGGCCACGGGCGCCGACCTCGCCGGCGCCGGCGCGCCGCTGGAGGCGCTGGCCGAGACGTTCGGCGACGGCGCGTGGCTGCTGGTCCTGGACAACCTGGAGCAGGTGGTCCAGGTTGCCCCGGACCTGGGCGAGTTGCTGGCCCGCTGCCCGGGGGTGGCGATCTTGGCCACCAGCCGCACGGTGCTGGGGCTGCGCGCCGAGCGGGAGTACCCGGTGCCGCCGCTGGCGTTGCCGGCAGATCCGGGCACCGCCTCGGTCGCGGCGGTGGCGGCCTCGCCGGCGGTGGCGCTGTTCGTGGACCGGGCCCGTGCGGTGCGGCCCGATTTCGAGCTCACCGAGGGCAACGCGGCGGCGGTGGCGGAGATCTGCCGTCGGCTGGAGGGGGTTCCGCTGGCGATCGAGCTGGCCGCCGCCCGCACCCGGCTGCTGGACCCGCCCGCGCTGCTGGACCGGCTGGCGGGCTCGCTGGACGCGCTCGGCACCGGCGCGGTGGATCTCCCCGAGCGGCAGCGGACCCTGCGCGCCACCATGGAGTGGAGCGTCGGCCTCTTGGACGACGCCGAGCGTTCGCTGCTGGAGGTCACGGCGGTGTTCACCGACGGCTGGACCATCCCGGCCGCCGCCCAGGTGGCGGGCCTGGATGAAGACCGGGCGCTGGAGTTGTGTGAGGCGCTGGCCCGGCACAGCCTGGTCGCTATCGACAGCACCGAGCTCGGGCCCCGGTCGCGGATGCTGGCGACCGTCCGCGCGTTCGTGGCCGAGCGGCTGGCGGCCCGGCCCGACGCCGCCGAGGTCGGGCGCAGGCACGCTGGCTTCTACCGGGCCCTGGCCGAGCAGGCCGACCGGCCGCTGCGCGGCCCCGGACGGAGCGAATGGACGGAGCGGCTGGAGGCCGAGGCGGGCAACCTGGCCGCCGCGGTGCGCTGGTACCTGGCGCATGACCGCGGGCCGCTGCCGCACCTGTTCCGGGTCCTGTATCTGTTCTGGTCGCAGCGGGACCTCGGGCGCGAGGCCTGGTCCTGGGTGGAGCAGTTGCTGCCCGGCTCTGGCACGCTGGACCCTCAGGCCCGGGCCGAGCTGGCCTGGACGGCGGCGGTGCTCGCCGGCGACATCGGGGACGACGCAGCGGCGCTGGCGGCCCGCCAGCGCCTGGCGCCGCTGCTGCCCGGGATCCAGGATCCCTTCCTGCACGCGGTGGCCCGGCTGGCGCTGGCGTGGACCTTGCCGATCGCCGACGACTACGGCGGGGCGCTGCGGGCGGCGGCGGCCTCGCTGGAGGAGCTCCGCGGCCAGGACGAGCCTGTGCTCACCGCCATGGCCGCGTTGACCGTCGGCTCCCTGGAGACCACGCTAGGCCGCTACGATGACGCCCTGCGTCACCTGCGTGAGGCGCGTGACCTGGCGGAGCGAGTCCGCGGTGACTGGCTCGCCGCGGGCTCCCGGGTACAGCTGGGCATCCTAGAGGTCGTGCGCGGCAGCCTCGATGAGGCCCGGCCGCTGCTGGAGGAGGCGCTCGACCGGAGCCTGGCGGCCCGCAGCACCTCGTTCGTGACCCTGTGCCTGGCCGGGTACGCCCAGCTGGCGTTCGCAGACGGTGACCCGGACCGGGCGGCGCTGCTGGAAGGCGCGGCCGAGGGCCTGCGCCGGCGGGTCGGCCTGCGGGCATGGCCGCATCTGCGGCGGGTCGAGGCCGATCTGGTGGCCCAGGTCCGCCAGAGGCTGGGCGCAGCCCGGTTCGATCAGGCGTTCTCCGTCGGCTCCGGGCTCACCCAGCAGCAGGCGGTAGCCATCGTCCGGGACCAGCGTGGTACCGGAACTCAGACGCCGTGAGCCACCACGGCACACAGCGCGGAAGCTGCAAGCCTGGAGGCCAGCGCAGAGGCGGACCTGGCGCCGGCTCTGCGGCCAGCCCGGCACTGACGGCCGAGGTGGCCGACCCCTGAACAATGCCGGACAGGTGGACGGAGGACAACCGGCAGCGTTCTACACGCGCATGTAATACCGGATCTGCACGCTACAGCTGACTGTCGTCGAACGTGCCAGAGCGACGCATAGCGGATCTTGCGCTCTGAGCTCTGAGCAGCGCCAATGACGGATCGTGACGATCTCGCGCGGACCGCTGGAGCCTGATCGCCGAATTTGCGCGTGCCCAGCTGACTGATCGTCGGCCGTAGACACGGCACATATCACCTATTCCGGCGTCTGGCTCGTGCCGTCTGATCGGCAGATTATGAGCCCATGCGTCCATCACTGCCCGGCATGGCCTCTGACCTGCAACGAAGCCTCTATCGCAGCTCGGTGATCGGGGCACTTCGCCACGTATTCACCGCGTGCGCCGTCAGTTGGCCCGCCGAGTTGCAGACCGGCTAGGCGAGTAGCCCATGACAGCAAGTAAAACTAATAGCTACGCGTAATTGTCTATGAGATAATCAACCTTATGAAAAACCTTATAACTGTAGGTGGTACGATGGGCGTTGGCAAAACCGCGACATGCCGCGAACTACAGAAAATGCTCCCAAGAAACGTATTCCTTGATGGCGATTGGTGCTGGGATATGCACCCATTTGTTGTGACAGGCGAAACAACGGCGATGGTAAATAGCAACATTGCCCATCTGCTTAACGGCTTCCTCGCTTGCTCAGAATTTGAGAATGTTATTTTCTGCTGGGTACTACATAAGCAGCATATAATGGATGACCTTATAAATGCACTGAACCTCAATGGCTGCACGACCCATTGTTTTTCACTTGTCAGCACTGAACAGGCCCTAGTCGAAAGACTGGACCGCGACATAGCTGCAGGTAAGCGGGGCAGCGATATTACAGAACGCAGCGTAGCTCGAATATCGCGTGTATTACCGCAGGTCAGGGGCTCTTTAGCTGGACTGTCTGGAAGCCGAGAACGCACATCTGGAAGGCGGGGCGGGTGGGGCTCGAACCCACGACCGACAGATTATGAGCTCGCTCCCCCACCGTCCGCACCCGTCCGGGGCCATCCTGACCTGGGCAATCGGACCCCCGCGAACCCCAGCGGACCAGAGTGAACTGCAACCAAAACTGCAACCACGGAAACGATCACACAGCCCGCCCCGGCGACCGTGGCTGCCTCCACCGCAATCGGCACCAGTGACAGAGCGTAAGCACGGACGCCCGACCGAGCGGACTTGGTGAGTGCAGATCGCCGAATCCGGCGTCGGTTGAGGCGCAGGCCCCTGATGCTGGTCGCGAGCGCGGATCGGCAGTTTACGGGCGGCGGTCGGCGCTGACGATCAGCTTTGGGTAGTGCGGGTATACCGCCGGACGGGGATCTCAGTCGATCGGCTCGCGATGCACCCACTCGACGAGGCTGCCGGACGCCAGCGCCCGCACGCGCGCGGCGTACCGGGCGAGGCCGGCGTCGTCGAGGAGGTCGCGCCACTGGCCGCTGGTGCCGCGGCTGAAGAACGCGGCGGGATCGATCCAGTGCTCCGGACCGCCGCCGGGGACGGTCGTGCCGGCCCTGCTGCGCATCGACTCGAACGTCGCCGCCTGGACCAGGCGGGGCCATCGGTGCTCGTCGACGTCGATGCCCAGGCGCGCGGCCATCTGCCGCATCTGCCCCTCCAGGTCGGCCTTCAGGTCGTCGTAGTGCACATACACGACGTCGAGATCGCCGGCGGCGTCCCGGAACGTCTGCAGGTGCTCTACCGTGCGCCGCAGCGACGACCCGACCTGCGTCGGCGGCGTCTCGTCGTCGGCCCACTGCCAGAAGCGGTCCCGCTCGCCGTCGGGGCGCGGCCGCGGTGGCCGCAATGGCCCGAGCTCGATACCGTCGATCGCGGCCGCCCGCTCGCGCTGGCTGAGGAACGCGCCGATGTCGGTGTTGCCGATATGGCGGTCCATCGACAGCCCCACGTCGCGCGGGTCCCGCCCGACGCAGATGTAGGTGACCGCCGGATCGCTGGGTATCCCGTCGAGCGGCGTGTGGGTCTTGATGAACCGGCGGTGCGTCTGGGCTTCCAGGTCCGCGAACACGTCCGTGCGGGCGCGAGTCACCATGTCGATCCACGGCGAGAGCGTGTCCAGCGGGAGCGGGAGCTCCGGTTCCTGCAGTATGAGCAGGGCGCAGATCATCTGCGTCCACGTCGTCCCGCACTTTGGCGGGGTGCTGATGATGATGTCGCCGGGGCGGAACTCGAAGCCGTCCCAGCGGCTGCTGTCGTACATACTCGCCTCGTAGCGGCGCACGGCCGTCATCCCTTTCAGCGGATCCGATCCCGTGAGGCCCAGATGATTCACCGCACGACATCCTGCCGAGAGCTCAAGACTGAGGTTCCGAAAGGCGTCGCGCAACAGTACGCAGCGCAGCTGTCCCGTGACGGTCATCTAGGCCCGGTGTGACTGCCCTGACCTGGGCGGGCCTTTTTCGGTGGCAAGAGGCAAGCTTCCGGTTTGCCATGGAAGTTGGCCCGGTCAGGGTTCCGGGAGTGTTTTGCCATTGATTCCGGCCCTGGTGAGGGTCCGGACCCCGGACTACCTGTCCCTCGGGGGTTCAGAGCGTTGGGGTGCCGACTAGCGTTCGGCCAGCCTTCGCGGCGTTAATTAGGTCAGCGGTCAGGTAGTGGAGGACTCCGGGGATTGCTGCTGCTCCTCGGGTTGGCCGGAACCCGAGCGGAAGCCCGACGGCGGCGGGTGGGCCGAGTTCCAGCAGGGTTGACTCGCTGTCCCAGGTGGACTTCACGTCGGGCTCGGACGTTATCGCTGCCGCGTTCGCGACAGGGAGCGTAGCGATGGCTGCTCCTGACCCGATGCGCCAGCGCTGGGTGATCGGGCGGATGACTTCGATGCGCCCGTTATCTGACCAGCCCAGGTGGGTAGCGCGCAACCGGATCTGGCGGCTGAGCTTGCCTAGGTGGATGTAGACGTCGTGATGCAGGTAGCGGCGGCCGAGTTCGTCGTTCATCGGCACCAGGGCTGCGGTGTCGGGCAAGCCGACAGGTGAGACCTGCACGGCCTCCGCCCGGGTTAGGGGGCGCGGGGATGTCGTGTGGTTCCACTTTCGGGCTTTGTAGTCCGTCAGCCCGATGTCCTTGAGATCGGTCTGGGTCGCGCCGCACTCCTCGATGAGGTGGCGGATGGCTAGGTCAGGCGCGTTCAGCGCCTCCAGAACGCTGTTCATATCTCAGATGATAGTCGGTCAGCGTTGAATTCAACACCCACCAATTATGGGGTTAATGATGCGGTGCGGCGACTGGTGACGTAGGTGCGGAGGGTCGGATAGGCGACGGTCACACCGTGGTCGTCGGCGAGACGCTGCCAGATCGTGGCGGTGGCGATTGCGGGGTCCGTCTTCGATCATCGCGTCGATGCACCCGTGCAGGCCTTGCAGGGCTGCCGGCTCGCGGTGGATCTTCTTCCTCTGCGGGCGGGTCTGCGGAGTCGAGGGCCTTGACGATAGTGCGGCGGCCGACGTGGTGCTTGCGCTCGATCGCCCGCCCGGACATGCCCGCGTCGAAGTCGCGGCGGATCACCGCGTATCTCTCCTGTTTTGCGGCGTAGGCATCCGCTGGATTTCTTCTCTGGTGTAGCGGCGTCGCGGTCTTGGCATGTCCGGAGAGCGGGCGGGCCCAGTTCGGGGAAAGCCCGCAGGATCGCGTGCGGCTTGCGGCCTGCCAGGACGGCCAGCCCCCCGGCGTCGACGGGACCGTAACTGCCGCGGGGCGTGGCGAGGTATCGGCGCAGGTAGCTGAAGCGCAGGTGGTTGGCGGCGGCCAGCCGGCGCAGGTAGGAGTCGGCGGTCTCGCCCTGGCGCGGGCGGGGCCGGACCGGAAGCGGGGTGCCGGGGCTGCCGTTCCCCTGGGTCACGGCTTTCCCCGGGCGGGCTTGTCAGCCTGGGAGGCGATGTCGACGGGGATGGCGTCCATGGACTTGCGGGTGATCTTCTCGGTGCCGTCGATGACGGCCTGGATCGCGGCGGAGCGGATCAGCCAGAGCAGGCTGCCGATCATCCCGCCGGTCCGCTGGTGCAGGTAGCCGGCGAGGTCCGGGAGGGTTCCGGGCTGGTGGCGGTGCAGCCGCAGGCTGCCCTCGACGGCGGAGATCGAGGGTGGCCCACTGGCCGCCGCGGGGGAAGGCGCCGGTGCGGACCATGGAGTAGCGGCCGGCGATCTGCTCGCCCCTGGGGCCGGACAGCAGGCCGGCCCTCTCCACGTTGATCCCGGCCAGCACGAAGGTGGCGGGGATGCGCTCGGAGAAGTACTTCAGGGTGTCGGACGCCTCGGCGCCGGTGCCGGGTCGCGATGTTGAGATTGTGGATCTCATCGACGCAGATGGCGGTTGTCCTGCGTATCGGTGCAGACGCCGCATACCGCCTCGATGATGTCGGTGATGTTGGCCCGCCGGGTCAGGGGCAGGCCGAGGAACCGGGCGAACTCGACGGCGATCATCTTCGGGGTCGCCGCGGGCGGGACGGTGATGTAGACGACCGGGATGTCCTCGCCGGAGCTCGGGTAGCGGCGGCGGTGGATGACCTCGATCGTCTTGCCGAGCTGGGTGATCGCGGTGGTCTTCCCGGTCCGGGCGGGTCCGGAGACGATCAGCCCGGACCGGCCATAATGGGCGGCCCGGTTCATGTGGGCCAGCCGCCGCCCGGTGGTGACGACGTCACGGACGGCCGGGGTCTGCACGACCAGCAGCCGGGAGTGGTGGGTGATCCGGTCATCGTCGTAGGCGGCCCGCTTATCGGCGTCCAGGTCCTGCCATGTCCTGCTGTCGAGCAGCTCCGGGGACGGCGGGCATCTCGCCCGCGAACTGGCGCCAGCCTGCGCAGGGTGGTCAGCGCCGCGAGCCGCGGGAGTCGTCGTCGGGGCCGGGCTGCCGGGTCACCATGGCTTGTCGGCCTCCGCGAACGGGTCGAAGATCGGCATCGGGATCACCTTCGTCCAGCGGCATCGCCGGCTTCGGCCTGATCCGCTGCCGGCGGCGACCCGGGTTTCGGGCGGGCCGGGCTGCGGCTCCTGCGGGGCGGCGGCCCTTCGTGCGGGCAGCGACCCGGCGATCCCTCTTGCTCAGCGGCCGGTTTCCCGTCTTCCTTCGGGGCCTTTGCCCGCGCGGCGGAGCAGTGCCGCGACGGCGTCGGCGATTTCCTCTTCGCTCGCCCCCTTGGCCGAGGCCGCGGCGGGCGTGGTCCCAGGCGAGCTCGCCGAACGGGACGGGCACCCGGTTCAGGTGCTTCCAGAACGCGGTGATCCAGCTGTCCGGGCCGCGGACGTGGATGCGGGAGACGTCATAGGGATCGTGCCTGTATTTCCCAGAGGTCGTTGCGTTCCTTGACGCCGGACGGCTGCAGCCGCAGCGGGCCGAGTTCCTTGCTGTCGTAAGTGCGCCAGTTCAGCTTGATGCCGTAGGCGTTGACCGCCCGCCACTCGGCGGGCAGCAGCTCGACATAGTCGCCTGCGGCCGAGCGCGACCGGGACATACCCGGCCGCCTCCACCAGGGCCGCGTACTTCTCGTTCGGGGTGAACGCCCGGCCGGGGTGCTCGCGGGTCGCGGAGCCCGTCATGCGGCCTGTTCAGCCAGAGCGAGGAGCCACTCATCCAGCAGTTCCTGCAGTTCGGCCATCGACCACAGCGGCTGGTCCTCGACATGGCGGCCGCGGCGGTCCGGGCTGCGGCCCGGCATAGCCGGAGGCGAACTGGGAGAACAGCGAGGCCGACCGATCCCGAAGTGCCGCTCGATGTGGCCTTTCTCGGCCCCGCTGCCCAGGTGGGCGGGCTGGATGGAGATGCCCAGGTGCCGGCAGGCGGACCGGAACGCGGCCGAGACGAAGACGCTGCCGTGGTCGATCACGATGGTGTCCGGGACGATGACCGGCCGGGCAGCGGCATGCTCCAGGCGCTCGTCGATCGCCAGCAGCCGCTCATAGGGCAGCACCGACCGGGCCATCTTCAGTGCCTCGGGCCAGCCCGGCCGCACCGGCTCGGGGGTCAGTGCCCGGGCCAGCAGCACGCTCGCGTCGACCGACTTCGTCGTGGGGCGCAGCACCGCGGCGGGCACCACCCTGGTGGCGACATCGATCATCCCGGTCATCTCCACCCGGCCGGGGACCCCGTCGTCCAGCAGCACCAGCACGTCCAGCGGGGTGGAGTCGATCTGCACGACCTCGCCCGGGTGCCGCCACCGCCAGCGACCCGAACGTGCCCTTCGGCCGTCCGGCCAGCGACCGGCGGGTGCGAGGCCGATCCCGGTCACGTGCCGGCCGTGCGACAGCGTGCCGAACAGCCGGTAGAACGTCCGGTCCGACGGCACCGGCCCGTCATAGCCGGCCTCGGCGAGGATCTCCTTCGTCCGCCAGATCATGAGCCCCGTCGTCCGGGAGGACGCATCCGCTCGTTTCCCCGATCGCCTGCCGCATCGCCTCCACGACCCGCTCGTCAGCACGGCCGGCCGGCCGCGTCCGCCGGGCAGCCCGCCGGTCGACGAGGCCGGCCAGGCCGTGGGCCTCCCACCTCTGGCGGCGGTGCTTGACGGTGCTGGCCGGAACCGGCTTCCCCGCGGCGGACAGCTCGGCGGCCTTCGCCTTTTCCCGCCCGGTCAGGCTGGTGCGCTCCGGGTCGTACTCCGGCCTCGGCCGCGTTCCCGCCGGGCGCGTCCGGGCGCAGCCCGTAGACCACCTCGGCGATGTGCGCCTCCCACCAGGACGCCTCCTCCACCGCGGCGGCAGGCAGGCCTTCCAGCCCGATGCCCGGCCTCGCTCCCCTCGGCGGGGCCGCGGCCGGGAACTCGAACTGCGGGTCAGTGAGCCAGTTCGGCGATCGTGGCCGTGGTGACCGTGCCGTCCTCGTCGGCCATCCGGACCCGTGGTCCCGGCGATGCCGATAACGACGGTCGGCCTGCCGCCGGCCAGGATCCGGTCGCCGATCCCGATCCGCCGGCGCGGCGCCGTTCACAGGATCCCGCCCGCGGCAGACGACGGTCGACATGCCCAGCGGGACCGTCAGGTCAGCGGCCAGCTGCCGCTGCCACATCAGGTGGAACAACACCGGCAGCACCCGCAGCCGGTCCCCGGCCAGCTCGGCCCCCTCGGCCAGGACCCGCCCCCCGGCGAATGCCTCCAGCAGGACCGCGGCGACCTCCGGCGCCCAGGCACCGCCGGTGCCGGTAGCGCGACAGCCACCGCACGTTCGCGACCATCACCGGGTCGAGGGCCCCGGACCTGCGGTAATCCCAGCCTGCGGCCTCGCAGGCCTCCGCAGTCACCGCGAACGCCTGCGCATCCCGTTCCGGGATCCGGTCATCGGGCCGGACGTCGACGACCACGGCGCTCCCGTCATGCCTGGCGGGCGAAGAAGTCCGGTGCATGCCGGCGGGAACGGCCCTCCTCGTCCCGCCAGCGGAGCCAGAACGGCTGCGACGCGACCGCCCGCACCGCCGGGTCGAAGTCCATAAGCATGAGATGGTCCCGTTCCAGCCAGGACTCGAATCCGATATGGGTGCCTGTCGTGGCGAAGTACCACCAGCCCGCGAAGCTCTGAAGGCCTTTCTCGAACCGGAACGGCCGGGCGGGCACGGCACACCTCGAACCGGGTTCCGTGACATGACAGACAGAGGCTCGCGCTGCCAGGAGCCGCCGGCAACCTGGAACTCCAACGCGAACCGTTCACCTGCGGCATCCGCCGCGGCCGAAATCTCCGCCACCCGACCACCCTGTCGTCACAAGAACCCCGTGAACGGGCCAACTGTACTGACAAAACCAGGGAACGGGCCGTCTTTATTGACAAAGAGCGAACTTAACTGTCACAGGACAGCAGCACCCGCCCATAGTTCGCGACTTCCGCCCCGCAGTCGCTCGTGACTTCCGACCGCACTTTTGATCAGGCCAGGTCGATGCTCGCCGGTTCTGACCGCATCGTGCTGTGTTGCTGGCATGACTTGCCGGCCTTGGGCTTCGCGGCTTGTCCTCAGGCGGCCACGCGGTCAGCGAGTAGGTCGCGCACCGTGCGAGGTTTGCGGCCGAGGAGGTCGCGCAGGAGCGGGTCGGTGCCCGCGAAGCGTCCTTCACGGGCGGCGTGGAAGAAGCCGAGGGTGAAGCGCGCCATAATCTCGGGCGTGCCGTGCGCGACCTGTTCGCCCAGCCACGTGTCGTCGTCCATGACGACTCTCCGGATGTCGCGGCCGGTCAGCTCGGATGCGATCCCGGCGATCTCGCCGAATGTCACGGCGTCCTCCGCGGTGAGCGTGGCGGGCCCGTCGAAGGGCTGTCGGCTGGCGAGGATGACGGCCGCTGCCTCCGCTTCGTCACCGCGGTCGGTCCACGACACGGGCCCGTCAGCCGGTGTCGCTATGGCCCCGGTCTCGCGCCAGGGTCCGAGCAGCCAGTCGAGGCTGTGGGCGTAGAAGCCGTTGCGCAGGGACGTCCAGCCGATGCCGCAGTCCGCTAGCAGCGCCTCGGTCGCGGCGTGGATGCGAGCGGGCATGAACGGGCTGTCGAGAGCCGTGTGCTGGTGGCTGGTGTACAGAATCCGACGGGCCCCGGCCCCGACGGCGGCCTCGATCGCGGTGCGGTGCAGCGGCACCTGGTCAGCGCGGGGATCGCTGGACGAGACAAGCAGCACCTGGGTGGCACCTTCGAATGAGCCGAGCAGGGCCGCCGGGTCGTCATAGGAGCCGCGCCGGACGCGGACGCCCCGATCGGCAAGGGGCCGCGCCCTGGCGACGTCGCGCACGCTCACGCCGATCTGGTCCGCGGGGATGCGCTCGAGCAGCTGGCTGGCCGTAGCGCCGTTGAGGGCGCCGGTGGCACCGGTGATGATGATCATGCGCTGTCGTCCTCCTGTTATCGCCGATACTCCATCCATGTTATCGGCGGAATTCCCCTGGCAGCAAGTTCTTGTTATCATCGATAGCGTGGATGCGCCGGATGCTCGCCTCGCCGCGTGACCGGACACGCGCGCAGCTCGTAGAGGTCGCTGCCCAGCTGCTGGCCAGCGGCGGGCCGGACGCGGTGACCACCCGCTCGGTCGCGCTTGCCGCCGGCGTGCAGGCACCCGCGATCTACCGGCTGTTCGGCGACAAGAGCGGACTGCTCGACGCCGTCGCCGAGCACGGGTTCGCCGGCTACCTGGCCCGTAAGCCCCCCGTCGACGCCGACGGCGACCCGGTCGAGAGCCTGCGCGCCGGGTGGCAGCTGCACATCGGCTTCGGGCTCGCCAACCCGGAACTGTTCCGGCTGATGCACACGGCGCGGCCCGCGCCCGACGGCCGCGCCAGCGCCGCGGCCGGGCTCGCGGTGCTGCAGGCCCGCGTACACCGGGTCGCCGCGGCGGGCCTGCTGCGCGTGACCGAGCGGCGGGCGGTCGAACTCATCGGCGCGGCGGGAACGGGCGTGGTGCTCACCCTGATCGACCAGGCCGTCGACGAGCGCGACGACGCGCTCGCGGACACGGCGTGGGAAGCGGTCTGCGCCGCCATCCTGGCCGACGCGAGCACTACCGCCATACCGGGCCCGGCCGCCGCGGCCGTGACCCTGCGCGCCGCGCTGCCCGATCTGCAGGCGCTTACTCTCGCCGAGCGCGCCCTGCTCGGCGACTGGCTCGACCGCATCACCGAGTCGCAGCACACGCACGAGTAAACGGCACAGTCATCACCTGGATGCTTCAGGCACACCACCAGGCGCGGCCACATCCCGCGAGCACCAGCCCCGGCCCCGGCCGCATAGCGCAGTGCGGATCTCGTGACCGGCCGCCTTTCGCAGCAGCGGCGTGATCGAGACCCGGGTCGTCCGGGGATCCGGCCCACCGTGGCCCGTGATCGTAGTGGCCGCCGGGACCACCGGCGCCATTCGCACCGTGGAGACCTGGCCGGAACGGCTCCGCCCAGAACGCCGGTTTCTGGCTCGCCAGGATCGACATCATCGACAAGCACGCGGCCGCCCAGATTAGGCGGATCTCGCGCGCCGACCACGCTCGGCTCCGGTCACGTTCCCTCGCACCCGGGCGTGATCGTCAACGCGGCATTAGGGTGCAGGCCGACGGCCTCTGCGCGAGGGGTCACGCGCACGCTTCTGCTGGGCCGGTGCGCCGGGTCCGGCTCAGCGGCCGGATGGGGGCGGGCTCGTTGCGGCGAGGTCGTTGAAGAAGGCTGCGATGTCGCGGCTGAGCAGGTCGGGTTCCTCGGCGGACGGGAAGTGTCCGCCGCGGGGCATGGGCGTCCACCGGCGGATGTTGTACAGCCGCTCGGCCCACTCGCGGGGCGGGGTCCCGTCGTCGATGAACTGGCGGGCGAAGACGGCTACCGCGGTGGGCACCGTGACCGCGTCGGCGGGGCCGAGCTCGGCGGCCAGCCGCCGGTTGTCGGCGTAGTCCCGCATGGAGGACGCGATCGTCTGGGTGGCCCAGTACAGGGTCACCACGGTGAGCAGGAAGTCGCGGGAGAAGACGGCGTCGATGTCCCCGCCGGAATCGGCCCAGCCCCGCCATTTCTCCAGTACCCAGGCCGCCAGGCCGGCTGGGGAGTCGTTGAGCCCGTAGCTGACCGTCTGAGGCCGCGTGGACTGGATCGCGCCGTACCCGCGGTCTTCTTCCCGCCACCGCTGGTACTGGGCCAGGTAGGCGCGCTCGGCCGCGGACAGCGGCCGCGACCCCGGCCCGGTATAGGGCGCGAGATCCAGGTTGGACAGGTGGATGCCGAGCATGGGCGCCGGGTCGTCCAGCGCCATGAACGTCGTGACGGCGGACCCGAAATCGCTGCCGTGCGCCCCGTACCGCTGGTATCCCAGGCCGCGCATCAGGCGGTGCCACAGCCCCGCGGTATACCGGCAGGTCACCCCGTCCGGGCCGGCCTGTCAGAGAACCCGTAGCCCGGCAGCGACGGGATCACCACGTCAAACCCTGGCCCGTCGATGCCATGCGCGGCCGGATCCGTCAGCCGCGGCACCAGCGGCAGGAACTCCGCGAAGCAACTCGGCCACCCATTAGTCAAGATCAGCGGGATTCCGCGGCCGCTGCGGGCCCGCTCGTGCACAAAATGCACCCGGACACCATCGATCCCGGCCCGGAAATGACCGAACCCGTTCAGCCAGCGTTCCTGCGCGCGCCAGTCGAAACCATCCGCCCAGTACCCCAGCAGGCCCCGCAGGTAATCCAGGTCGGTGCCCTGCTCCCACGGCGCACCCGGCGCCGCCGCCGGCCACCGCGTGTTCCAGATCCGCGCCCGCAAGTCAGCCAGAACCTCATCGCCCAGCCCGACACTGAACTGCTCCGCCCGGAAGGTAGCCACCCGCCCAGCATCGCACCGCGCCGGCCCCATGACACCGGCCAGCTGCCAGCCCGCCCGGTGCCGCCGCTGCGCACTCGGCCGGCGCGGCTCATACAAAGGCAGGCAGCGGCGAGGAACGGCCACGCACCGGCTCGTCGTCGGCGACAAACTGACCTGATCTGTACGACGACCAGCCAGCAGTCGACCACAGCATCTGAGAACACCGATCGGCGGCTCGGCGAGCGACGCAGATCGGCCAGCAAAGCTCACGGTCCGTGGGCGCCGCCAGCGACCGCCTGGCTGTGAGATCGCCGATTATTCACCGGCTGCCCGAGGGGTAACCCGAGGGGTAGGCGGGCCGTTCTTGGAACGCAGAACCACTCAGCCTCAACGGGCACACCTGGACCGAGATCGCCCGCGCCCTCGCCACCAGCCCGACGACGCCCGCCTGCGATTCGACCCGGACTCGCCAGTCACCGACACGCGCTGGCCCCACGACCCCTGAGCCCGTCCCGTGCCCCGAAGTTCTGCGTGATCATGAAGTCGGGGGCCCTGTCGGCTAGTGGTCGGCGTCGGTTAGCTGGGGGGTGCGGGATCGCACCGGGGACTGCGCAGGCGAGGGGGCTGGCGGGGGGCTGCGGAGCTCGTCGAGCCGGACCAGGGTGACGCCGGCCAGGATGAGCGCGCCGCCGGCGAACTGCACCGGCGTGGGCACCTGGCCCAGCAGCACCCAGGCGAACAGGACGGCGAACAGCACCTCGGCCATGCCGATGAACGAGGCGAGCTTGGCGCCGAGCCGGCGCGCCGCGGCGATGGCCACGACGTAGGAGATCACCGCGGCCACCAGCGACAGGCCGAGCACCGGCACGAGGAAGCTGACCCGGTGGCCGGCGAAGTCGACGTCGCGGGTGCTCGCGGACATGGCCAGCGCGCCGCTCCCGCCAAGCACGCCCATGGCGACCGCGCCAACGCACATGCCGCCCCAGGCCATCACGACCGGCGGCAGCGGGTCATCGCCTGCCGACAGCACGAAGAAGATCGCCAGGCCCGCGGCGGCCAGCAGGGCCCACATCACCCCGGCCGGGCTGAGCCTGGCCGACCCGGCCAGGTTGAGTACCATCGCCAGGCCGGCGATCGAGGTGACCGCGCCGGCGATCGTGCGCCGCCGGGGGCGCTGGCCGTGGGCCAGCCACAACCAGCCGACCACGAGCACCACGGCGAGGTACTCGATCAGCAGCGCGACCCCGACCGGCATCCGCTTGATGGCATTGAAGTAGAACAGCTGGCAGCCGGCGACGGCGATCAGGCCGTAGGCGAGGACCCGCCACGCCGAGCGGCGCAGCAGCGGCCACCGGCCGCGCAGCTGGATCAGCGCGGGCACTGTCAGCACCAGCGCGGACATCGTGATCCGCGTGGTGACCGCAGCGGCGGGGCTCCAGCCCGAGTCGATCAGGGACGCGCCGAAGGTCCCCGAGGTGCCGAAGGTCGCGGCCGACACGATGGCGAGCGCCACGCCGGGGCCGGACCGGCCCGAGCTGATCCGCTGGGTCGTCACGGGGCCGCTCCTGTCCGCCTAAACGAGATGAGTAATGAGTAAAGCTGCTTTAAGCTCATGACCAGACGTCACGCTAACGGCCGGGTGAGAAATGAGTCAAGTGCTTTTTACCCATGACACCGAGCTGTCGCTCGGAAGCGCCGCGGCCCTGGTAAATACGGGCCTCGGCGGGGCGGACGAGCTCGCCGACGTTGCCGCGCTGGACAGGTTCGTCACCGACTGGCGGATCTCGGGCGCCCACACCCATGACGCCGCCGAGCTGGCCGCGGTGCGCCGGCTCCGCCCCCGGCTGGCGCGGCTGTGGGAGGCCGACGAGGACGAGGCCGTCGGGCTGGTCAACGAGCTGCTACGGGAGGCGAGCGCGCTGCCGCAGCTGGTCACGCACGATGGATTCGACTACCACGTGCACGCCACGCCGCCGGACGCGCCGCTGGCCGACCGGATCGCCGTCGACGCGGCGATGGCGTTCGTCGACCTGATCCGCACCAGTCAGCTGGGGCGGCTGCGCCGCTGCGCAGCCGGCGACTGCAACAGCGTCCACGTGGACCTGTCCAAGAACCAGTCCCGCCGGTTCTGCAGCACCACCTGCGCGAACCGCACCAACGTGGCGGCCTACCGCGCGCGCAAGCTAGCATCACCTCGATGACGCTGCGGAGCCTGGATGAGCCCAGTCACGCCGCGGCCGCAGACCAGCTGCGCACCGAGCCGATCAGCTGACTATCCACGGTCACCCCGGCGGGCCAGCCGCAGTCCGCACCGGCCTGGTTCCTGGGGCGGGACGGGGAGTTCCTGATCTACGGGGCCGCCAGCGGGCCGACAACCCAACATCCAGGCCAGTCCGCGCGTCTCGCTGCACCTGGAGGGCAACGGCAGGGGCGGCGCGAACGTGATCTTCGAGGGCAGCGCCGCGATCGAGGGAGCCGGGCCCGTCCGCCGACTCGGTGCCGCCTGCATCGACTAGTACCGCCCGTTCATCGATTCCTACCGATGGACGCCGGAGGGCTCCGCCCGCGACTACCCGCACGTGATCCGGGTGACGCCCACCCAGGTGCGGACCTGGCAGCCCCGGCAGCCGCGGCGGCCGCTCAGCCCACAATGTCCAGGCGGGCCAGCGTGGCCTCGGCCAGGTGCTCGACATGAGTCGAGCAGCGGGATCACGGACCGTGGCCGACGCTGACCCCGGTCGTGCCGCGGTCCTGCCGATTATGCGCGCTGGTCTTATTGGTGAAGATCGGCATGATGGGCGCGCCGAGCACCCAGTTATGATCGCCGCGGCGTGGGCAGACGGTCAGTGGTTAGGCGGTCCCCTGAGGACGGCGATACGTACACGGCTCCGGAGGCCGGTGCGCTTTCCGGCCGGTGACTGGGAAGGCCTGCTTCATGGGCGTACCGTGGCCGCGAAGAGATCAAGCTTCCCGGTGCGGGTGTCGTTCCACACGAGATGGATGCCCCCGGCGCTGGCGGCGATGCCCTGCCAGTCGCCGATCCACCAGGCGCCGTGTTTGGTGCCGGTCGGCGTCTTGCCGGTCGGGTTGAAGGCAGCTGTGGTCACGCGCCGGGGCGGGCCGAAGCTGAGTTTGCGCGGCCGTGACAGGAGCAGGACTTCGTTGATGAGGCCGTGGGAGAGGGCGAACGCGGAGATCGCGACCCGGCCAGACCCGTCGACGGCCAGGGACGGCTGGAAATAGGTCACGCCGTCGCTGGGAGTCGCGGCCACTGCCTTGGACCAGGTCTTGCCGTGGTTGTATGAGGCCCGGACCAAGATCTGTGAGTGGTTGGTCTTGGCCAGGCGCTGGACGAACGCGACGTAAAGCGCGTCGCCTTGAGGTGACGTGGCGACCTTCGCGTCTGAGTTCGGGATGACGTCACCGGGCAGGCTCATGTCCACCGACTCCCAGCCGAGGTCGACCGGCGCGGCGAAGCTGTGCCCCGCGTCGGTCGAGCAGACGACCGTGACGCGGGCGGTCATGTCTCCCGCGGAGTTGTAGTGGCCCTTAGCGTTGCCGACGACGCATACCAGGCCGTTCGCTCCGGCGGCGATTTTCGGACTGATGCTGGTTTCCGCGGAGGTGCGGGCGTTCAGGATCACGCGCGGAGACCCGAAGCTCAGCCCGCCGTCGGTGGATCGTCTCATCGTCACGCTGTCGCCGCCCTCATTCTGATTGCTGGCCCAGACGACGTACACGTTGCGATCCGAAGGGGTCTGCCCGTTGCCTGCGGCGATCCAGGGGGCATCGAAGTACTGGCCTCCGGACACCATGGTCACTGGTGCCGAGAAGCTGCGGCCGCCGTCGTCGGTTCGCCATGCGTACATGGCACGGTCGGAGTTGGAGGAGCCCGTGGCCGTGGCGACGACATAGCCGCGACCGTGCGGATCGAAGGTGACGTTCACGTCGTCCCCGGCCGAGCCCTTGCCTGCGGGGGCCTTGGGTATGCCGCCGCTCTGCCAGGTCGCGCCTGCGTCCAGCGACAGGAAGGTCGTCATGAACTCGGGGTTCCCCAGTGCCGCGCGGGCTGTCTGGCAGGCGGTGAACAGATGCCTGGGATGGCGGGGGTTGGCCGCCAGGGTGGGCCCGACATGAGTCCCGAAGTGATCGTGATCGACGCGGACGTTCGCGATACTCGCGGCCTCAGGGGCAATCGCCCCGATGGCGTGGGAGGCCCGGGAGGTAAGTGCCAGGCCCGTGGCCGCAGCCGCCGCGGCCGCTCCGCCGCCCAGCAGGGTACGGCGGGAGACCAGCCCTGGTGAGTTGTGTTCGCTCATGGTCGAGTACTCCTCCGGATCGGGTTAGCGGCCGTTCGAACCTGGTGGCCGATCGGCGCCGCTGGTGTCTGCGTGCGCTTTCAGGGTCGGCCGAAGGGTTCGTCCCGGCGCGTACGGACTGCGAAAAGAGTGCGAAAATTGCGGCTGGAAGAGCCAGGGCGGGGCGACACTGTGGCTATGCATGCTGTCTCGGGAAGTGCCGGGCCGCTCGTGCTCGTCGTTGAGGACGACCGCGAGATCGCCGCGCTGCTGCGGGACTTCCTGGAGGCAGACGGCTTCTGCGCCCGGCTCGCACCCAGCGCCGAGCAGGCGGCCGGCGCGCTCGGGATGGCGCCGGCGCCCGACTGCGTGCTACTGGACGTGATGCTCCCCGGCGCATCGGGATTTGAGCTATGCCGCGACATCCGCGCGCGGTCAGACATCCCGGTGCTGTTCCTTACCGCCCGCGGTAGTGACGCCGATAAAATCCGCGGCCTGGGACTGGGCGCCGATGACTACATCGTCAAGTCGGCGACCCCGGCGGAAATCGTGGCCCGGGTCAAGGCGGTCCTGCGCCGCTCGGGCGCCAGCCGCGGGCTGGGGCGGCTTCGCTTCGGCCGGCTCGAGGTCGATCTCGCCGCGCACGAGGTGGTCATCGCCGGCCAGGCAGTGCGGACGACCGCCCGCGAGTTCGAGCTGCTGCGGGTGCTCGTCCAGCATCCGCGGCAGGTGTTCAGCCGCGAGCATTTGTTCGACCTCGTCTGGGGAGGCTACGGCGACCACACCGCGGTCTCCGTGTACATCAGCAGGCTGCGCGGCAAGATCGAGCAGGACCCGGCCGATCCCCGTTACATAGTCACAGTCTGGGGCGCCGGCTACCGCTTCGACGGCGGTCTCGCGCGCGACCTCGCCTGATGAGCCGCCCGCGCGTCTCCTTCCGCGTAGCGCTGGCCATGTCCGCGCTCGCGCTACTCGGCTTCGCCGCCGCGGCAACGGCCGCCGGCTACTTCACAGAATCCTGCCGGGAGCACACCGACCTCGACCATCGGCTCGCCGCCGCCGCGGCCTACGTCAGCCACAGAGCGGCCTATCTTGAGCACCGCATGACGCCGGCCGAGACGACGCGGTGGGAACAAGCCCTGACGCGGAAGCTCGCCGCACTCCGGCTGGGCGCGTCGCTGGAAATCCTTTCCCCGACGAGCAAGCGTGCCCTTTACCCCGGCCATGAGCTGAGGCTGACAGTCAAACCGGCACGGCGATCCGCTGGCAGGCCCCCCGCCACGCGGCAATCGAGTCCGGCCGGCGCCCGGACCAGGCCGCCGACCCGCCCGGCCGAGCGCGCGGCCTCCGCGGCACCGGGCGAACAGCCCGCTGCCACCTACGTCCTTCCGTTCAGGTCCCAGCCGGACAAGGCGCTTACTCTCAATCTCTACGCTAAACCACCCGGCCAGAATCCCCGGCTGCTAACCGCGGTCGTGTCCGGGCTGGCCGCCCTGCTCGCTGGCCTGACGCTGCTAGCCTGGGCGGCCAGCCGCTGGCTCGTCGTCCCGCTTCGCCGGCTGAGCGCACAGGTCGACGCCATCGCGGGCGGGGAGCCGGTCCAGGCCCCCGTCATCTCGCCGATCCGGGAGGCCGACAACGTCGCTGCTGCCGTCGCAGGCATGGCGGCCAGGCTCGCACACGTTGCTGAGCATGACGCGCGACTCGAGGCCCGGCGGCGTCTGCTCGTCAGCTCCATCGCCCACGACCTGCGCACCCCGCTGTTCTCGCTGCGCGGCTATCTCGACGCGATCGCAGCAGGCATCGGCGACCCCGGTGAACGGCTCGGCCGGGCACGGTCAAAAGCCCAGCAGATCGATCGTCTTGTCACCAGCCTGTTCGACTACGCCCGCGCGGAGATCGACGACCGGCCCTCGCTGCAGATGATGAACCTCGCCGACGCCGTCATGGACGCAGCCGCCGGCTTCGAAGCCGCGGCCGACGAGCGTGAAGTCAAGCTCCAGGTGACAGCGCATAGTCACCCCTCGGTGCGGATCGACCCCGACGGATTTGACCGGGCCCTGGCCAACGTCATCGACAACGCTCTGCGTCACACACCGCCGGGAGGAACGGTCAATGTCGCCTGCGGCGAGGACGCCCTGAGCGCCTTCGTGCGCGTCGCCGACGACGGTCCCGGGATCGCGCCCGACCTGCTGCCCCGCGTATTCGAGCCGATGGTCCGCGCCAGCGACTCGCGCCGCAGTGACCGAGCAGGCCTCGGGCTGGCCATCGCCGTCCGGCTGCTCCGCAACCAGGGCGCCACGATCGACGCGGCCAACGCACCCGAACGCGGCGCGATCTTCACCCTCCGGCTTCGGCGCACGGTCCCATAGCAGCAGGTCAAGATCAGGGCAGAGCCCCGGCTCTGCCCGGTGCAGTCAGCGCAGAACAGCCAGCACAGCGCGAGGCCGTTTCCCTCGGCCACCGCCGCTTGCGATGTTTCCGGGCTCCGCGGAACGGTCATCCACTGCTGTCAGCCATGGTTCACCCCGGACGGCGCTTCAGGCTTCGGTCCATCAGGCCGGTGCCTGCCAGCACGATGAGGCAAACGGCGCCTGCGGCGCTGGCCAGGGCGAGCCAGAGCAGGAACAAGTCAGGCCCCGATGCGCCGAACGCCAGGCTCGCCACGGCTGCGAATGCCAGCAGGCCCAGGACGCTCATCATGAAGCGGACTCCGCGCAGGAATACCGAGGTCAGCGCATCTTCCGTGGGGCGAGCTAGCATTCCTGCGGAGGCGCCGCTGATCCCGAGAAGGAAGGCGGTCGTGAGGTCGCGCGTGCCCAGCTGCGTGCCCGTTCCGGAGACGAAGCTGATCCGGAACGCACCCACGAACAGCAGCGCAGTGATCACCAGGGCGTTCACCAGCACCCAGGAGCGCCACTGGCTGCTGATCCGGAACGTGACCTTCAGCGAGGCTGCCCCGCTGGTCATGTCCGCTTCCTCCGAGGCGTACGGGATGGATGCCTGCTTTGCCTCTTCTTCGCCCAGCGGGCGGCCGATGACCGGGCCGGCCTGGCAGGCCAGCCCGGCTTCCCGGATCTCAGCGCCATCCGGAGCCGTGACGTCGAACCGCCAGTACTGGGCTCCGCCCAGGTCCGGCAGATCAAACTCCGTGGCGGTCGGGCGCCACCCCAGCTGCCCCGCAACGTAGCCGAGCCTCATGCGCCACCGCGCCAGGAAACGGCGAGCCGGGCCCTTTGGAGCCGAGTCCGCCGGGAGCGCCACCGCGCGGGACCTGACCGCCTCCCGATACCTCACGCCTACGACGTGCGACGACTGCCCGGCCGCCCAGGCCGGCTCCCGCAGGCAGATGAACTCGCAGCCGCCGAGCACCTTTACCAGCCAGGCAAAATCTGGGTTCCCCGACAGGCCCTGGCACTCCGAGCTGATCCCGCTGAACTCCTCCAGGCCGTCACCGGAGGCAAGCTGCCTCAGTCCTGTCTCGACTGCCGGATCTAAGGTCGTTCCCAGCAGGTTCGCCGCGGCCGCGCTCAGCATGGAGCCGATTACCTGCTGCTGCTCCACGAGCGCCAGCGTGGTCACGAGCCGCCCGTCCTCATCCGTGGCGACTACCTCCCGCGCGCGATACCGCGGGAGCGCCGCCACAGGCAGGAAGAGCTGGTCGTCCAGGCCCGGCACGCGCGGCTGATCAGGAGGCTTCAGGCTGACCGCGAAAGCCCGCGGTGTCCATCCGTCAGAAGCGACGGTAATCTCTTCGGCCCGCTGCAGGATCCATGTCCTGCGCGTAAGCCATGCACACAGCAGTTGGGCGCCCAGGCGCACGTCCCGCAAAGGCGCCCCATAACCAGCTACCTCCTTGACCGCGGTCTCAAGGCGCGTCAAGTCGATCTTCCGCTCCCCGATAACCGCAATCGCGCCGGCGGGCTGTCCCGCGGGCTCCACCGCGGTCCCCGCCTCAGGCATTGCCTCAGCCACGTAACCCCCCTGGCACACTACCCAGCGCGCACGCTCGACCTCACAGATACCCGCTCAGCCGACTCGGCGAGGCGGCCACGCGCCAGTGCGGGTGCACCACGCCGACCGTAGCGACCGCTCACCGTGACGCGAAACGGCGACTGCGCTGCCTCCGCGGATACGGTACCCCGGCGCGCCCGCACAAAGCGCCCGCCAGGCCCTCCGAATCAAGCAATAGGAGCCTCAGCGCTGCGCCCACGGGCGGCAGGCGCAGCCCATACCGACTGGCCTACCTGATCGGCCGGCGTCCGGAGGCGGTAGAGCTGCCGCTCGCCGAGTTCTTGGCTGACCGCGCCACGGCACCTGGCGCGGGTTCGGTCCAGCATCACCCATGCAAGGCCGATCCGCATGCGTAGTCGGCGGGGAGTTGCGGACTCGGTGCTCAAGGAACTGTCGGCCTGGTCGCCGTAGCGCTCCATCAGCCATTCCTAGGCGCCGTGTCCTCGCTGTAGACGCCCATTAGCGAGGATCGGCGGATTATGAGTCCGCCGGTCGGCCAGGCTCTCCATTCCAGATGACCCTGTTATGCGCCCCGTCGGCAAGTAGAGCCGATCACTTCGATACCGCACCTAACGGAGGATCTCGCGCTCTGAGCTCTGAGCAGCGCCAATAACGGATCGTGACGATCTCGTCTGAACCGCTGGAGCCTGATCGCCGATTTCGCGCGGCGCGTGTTCGGGCGGCTGTGCCGGTGACCTGCACGCAGATCATCCGATTCTGGCGCCTTTCACTTAAGGCTGTCGCGGCCGGAATGGTGCGGTGCCGGGCGCCGCGATCATTGACCGGGCGACCTCGTTGAGGGCGCGGATGCGCGGGCCCTCCCGGCTGGTGCACCAGACCAGTCCGAGCGGAATGGGGGACAGGCCCTGGATCGGGATGAGGACGATGTCGTCGCGGTTGAAGATGGGGACCGTCGAGCTGGTTGGGTGGACAATGCGCCCGCGCGCCACCAGCGAGAGGATCTCGTTGATGGTCTGGACGGGCTGGGTGCGGCGGATCGGGTGTCCTGATGGCGTGCGCGGGGGGACGATCAGGTCGTAGACCGCCGGCGGGATGGTCGGCGGGAGCAAGGCGACGTCCTCGCTGGCCAGATCCTCGATGGAGACCTTGTGCTGCCCGGCGAGGCGGTGCGTTGCGGCGACGGCGAGCACCCGCGGGTAAGACGCGAATGCGGCGCCCGCGGTGAGATCCGGCTCATCGACGGCCAGCCAGTTGCACAGCACGTCGATGTCGCCCCGGCGCAGCGCCCGGTAGGCATCGAAGGTCTCGACCTCCTGGAGTCGGACCTCGCAGGCGGGATAGCGGGCCTGGAACGCTGCGACAAGCCCGCTGAGCGCTGGGCCCTCGGTGGTGAGGACGAAGCCGACGCGCAGCAGCCCGCGGACGGCGTGGGAGAGCTGGCTGGTCTGGGCCAGCGCCCGGTCCAGGCTAGCCAGCGCGGGCGCGAGGCTGCCCTTGAGTTCCTCGCCCGCGGGCGTCAGGCGGACCCGGCGGCTGGTCCGGTCGAAGACCTTGACGCCGAGCCGGGACTCCAGAACCCGCACGGCCTCGCTGACCCCCGGCTGAGAGATGCCCAGGCACTCGGCAGTCCGGCCGAAATGCAACTCGTCGGCGAGGACGAGGAAGATCCGTAGCTCACGTAGTTCCACGTCCCACCGCATCAATCAGCGATCCTAATCGATCCAATCAGCGATTCGCCCTTGATCAGCCCCGCCCCGTACCCCAGGTTGGGACCGGGCAAGGACTCATAGCAGAGGGAGGACGGGCGTTGATTTGGTGATCGGGGGCCGCAGCAAGATCGGCGCTGCGCTGATCGGGGAGCTGCTGGGCCGGGGGCAGCAGGTCCGGGCCCTGGTCCGCGCCGGTGAGCCCGCCGGCCGCCTCCCGGCGGGGGCCGAGCCCGTCACCGGCGACCTCGCCGACGAGGGCTCGCTGGTAACAGCGATGGCAGGGGTCGAGAAAGTGTTCTTCCTCTCCAGCCCTCACCCCGACGCGGCCAGCTGGCACCGCAACGCCATCGATGCCGCCCGCCGGACACAGGTGCAGCCGCTGGTGCGCAGCTCGATCCTTGGCGCCTCGCCCTCACCGGGCCCGGGCACGCCGGTTCCCACTACGACGTCACCGGGCCGGAGGCACGGCGAGATCGCGCACACCCTTCCAGCAACTTAACGGAGGCAGTGACATGAGCGAAAACGCAGGACGGACCCGCGCGACCGCGGTTATCACCGTGCGCAAGTACGAGCCGTCGGCGTATGACGAGCCAGCCCAAGGCCCGGTGCTGACCAGGATTCACGTGGAAGAGAGCTTCTCCGGTGACATCAAGGGTGACGGCATCGTCGAGTTCTTGCAGGCGGCACTGGCCGATGGATCAGCCAGCTTCGTGGGCATCGAGCGGGTCACCGGGGACCTCGGCGGGCGGCGCGGCACCTTCCTGCTCCAAGACGCCGGCACAGTCCAGGACAACATCGTCAGCGGCGACTGGTTTGTGATCGCCGGGTCGGGCACCGGGCAGCTGGCCGGCCTTCGCGGCGAGGGCGGGTTCCGCGCCAAACTGGGAGAAAGCGCCCAGGTGCACCTGGACTACTGGTTCGAATGAAGCGCCAGCCGGCACCGCCACCAGCCGGCGCCTGCTGCCGGTGAATTCAGGCTCCGCCAGGAGCTCGCCCGGCTGAGAGCCAGGATCGCTGCTGGCCGTTGAGGTCCGCAGATCTGGTCAGTCTGGCGCGGGGGCAGTCCCCGGTTGGGGTCCGGGTTCAGGCGTGGTCGTTCTTGTTCCACAGCTGGTGAGTAAGGCCGCTAGGCGAGGTGACCGACTCGACGGTGAAGCGGTCTTCGAGGCCGCTTGATCCCTCCCAGAGGGATACGCCGCGCCCGAGGGTAATCGGCACGATCACCAGGTGCATGAAGTCGACCAGGTCGGCCTGGAGGAACTGACGCACCGTCGAGGGTCCTCCCCCGATGCGGACGTCACGACCACCAGCAGCCTGCTGGGCTAGGCGGAGCACCTCCTGGGGTGGGCCGTCCACGAACCGGAAGCTGGTCCCGTTGGGAAAGTCAATCGTGGGATGCGGGTGGTGGCTCATGACGAACACCGGTGTCTGGAATGGCGGGTCGTCGCCCCACCAGCCCCGCCACCCGTCGTCAGGCCAGTCACCAACCTGGGGACCGAACTTGCGCCGTCCCATGATCTCGGCGCCGATGCCCTGGCTCCACATGCTGGTCAGAGCGCGGTCCAGCGTGACGGGGGCATCCGCCTTATCGACGCCATGGATTACCCGGCCATCGAACCAAGTGAACAGCCGCTCGGCGCCCCCGATCGGGGCATCGAACGTCACGTGCTCGCCGGCGGCGTAGCCGTCGAGGGAGACGTTCATGTTGTGGACCCGGGTGCGTGGCATCACGACTCCTTCTGCGATCGGATGAAGAGTTCACAACATAGACGGGCGGGATCGCCGGAACCTATCGCTGAACGCTGACATCGTGTTGCGGTGGCCCAGCCCCGCATCCGCCCCACATGCGACCCGGCATGGCGAGCCGGAGCAGTGACGGCGATGCTCAAGGCAAGACCCGCGCATCGAGGCCGAGCAAGAACAGTCTTCGCGCGACCGCCAGGGCCAGGTGAACCGGTTCGAGTAACGCCGGCCCTGCGGCACGGTTGACCGACCTGGGACTAGCCAGATCGTGGTGGGCTCGCCGGCACGGTGTGCATGCGGCGGGATGCGGACCCATGGCCATCGCCGGCTGAGGCGGTAGGTCTTCCGGATCGGCAGCGGCAGGTCCGGGCTGCGATTGTGGCGCCGCAGGGTCCTCCTGGCTCCCGGCCGGCAGCTGCCGCGATGTCCGAGGGGTCCGGTTAGCTTGTGCTCATGTTGGCGGAGCCCGGCTGGTGCGGTGTGTGCGGGTTGCCGGTGCCTGCCGGGGAGAGGTTCTGCCGCTGGCCGTTTGGCGGCCGGGCTGGCGATGGGCAGGATCACGGCGCGCCGTGGGAATCACACAGCCTGGCCTTCATGACCGAGCTGGTGGAGCTGCAGCACTGGCACTGCCCGTGGTGCGCGGATTATCTGCCGGACTCTCCGCGCGGCACCGCGATCGATCACATCATCCCCAGGGTTTACGGCGGACCGCATCGCCGCTGGAATCTCCAGCTCCTGCACCAGGAGTGCAACTCGGCCAAGGGCAAGAAGATCACCCCCGAGGCCCTCGAGCTGGCCGACGCCCACAGCGTGACCATCAGTATGGACATCGGGCACTACCGCGCCGGAGTCCGGCGCCGGGCCGCCGTGTATGCCGTGCGGACAACTCGCCAGCTCGACAGCCAGGCCCGCGAACGGGCTCTGGCCGCGGCGAGGAACCTCACCGTGTTCTTCCCGGAGGCAAAGGTTCGTGCCGTGATCAGGGCAGCGGCTGAGGGCAGTCCGCGCGCCGGATAACCCGCTCGGCACCCGGCCATCCGCATCGTCAGAGCCGCGCCCCGACAACCTACCGGCGGGTACGCGCGTGGTGCGGCGCCTGGCTCGCGGCCGATCTGCCTGGCCGGTTCCGGCCAGCTTCCTGACGCCGATCAGCGCCATCAGGGCGTGCGGCTAGCGGATCGGCGGCGGGGGAGGACAGGGATTCGCGACCCCGCCGCCTGGCACGGGGTGTCAGTACTTCAGTGGATACTGCCCGGCATGGCGAGATTTGAGGACCAGGACCTGACCGGTGCCGAATTTCGTGAGTGCGACTTGACCCGGGCCCGTCTGATCGGGGTGGTGATGCAGGACGCTGTGATCGACGGGCTGGTCAGGAACCTGGTGGTTAACGGGGTCGAGGTGACGTCGTACGTGGAGGCCGAGCTTGACCGGCGGCATCCAGTGCGGCTGCTGATCCGCTCGGCGGATCCGGCCGACCTGCGGGAAGCCTTCCGGCAGCTTCGGGCGGGCTGGGCTGCGACGCTCGGGCGGCTCCGGGGGATGCCCCAGGGCTCGGAGAGCCAGCGTGCCGGCGGCGAGTGGTCGGCGGTGGAGACTCTGCGTCATCTGGTGTTCGTGCACGACTCGTGGTTCCGGCGCTGCTGCCTGGGGTCGGCCGAGCCGTTCACCGCGATCGGCCTGGCGTCCGAGTTCGTCCCCGGCCAGGAGGAGCAGGGCCTGGATCGAGCGGCGGCCCCGAGCCTCGACGAGGTGCTGGCCGTGCGCGGCGAGCAGGGCGCCGAGCTGGAGCGCTGGCTGTCGGCCGTGACGCCCGGTGAGCTGTCGGCGCCCGCGCCCGTGCCAGCGGGCCCGGGCTGGCCGCCGTACGCCAGGGGCAAGTCGGTGCTCGAGTGCGTGCACGTGGTACTGAACGAGGAGTGGGAACACCACGGCTTCTGCGCGCGCGACCTCGACCTGCTCGAGCGCCCCCCGCCAAGTGCTGCGTCGAAGCAGGAACCCTCAGGCGAACGCTAGGCACCAGGGAGTACTCGCGGGTGCACGCAGGCCTAATCTGCGTGCCGCAGCTGATGAGCGGCGAACAAGTGCTGGCCGCGCAGATCGGCGGCGATGCGCGCTCCATCGCCAGCTATTGGTCACTCGCTGTGCTCAGCCGGCCTTACGGCAGCATCGTCAGTGCGGGCCGCCAGGCCGGGCTAGCCCGCGTCAATGGCCTCGATGGCCTCGATCTGGCCGCTAACCTGCCCCTGGTTGCCGCACCAGCCGCAGGTGTAGGCAGGGGTCTGGGGCCAGCAGCTGAGTGAGCCGCACTTGATGCACTCGACATAGCCCCTGGCCTGGCAGCCGGGACAGCCGGCATAGCCAGGAGCTAACCCGAAGCGGCCCGCGATGTGCAGCCGCGCCTCGCCGGAGTCGACGGACTCCTCGACGGGGGTAAGCTCCGTCAGCTGCCACTCGGTTCCCTGACGGGCAAAGCGCGCGACCAGATCACCGCGCGTGCGCGCGCAGCGCATCGCAGCCCACGCCATTGCTTCTGCCGCCATCCCGCCTCCAGCTGCCGGTGCTAACCACATCGTCGCCCGGGAAGGCGCATGGGAGAAAGCCGCGAGGACCAAGGAGATCCGGGTCAGGCACGCGAGCGGGCAAGGAGCGCACAGAATCACCCGGCCCGCCAGCGTCCGGCTTTCCGTCACTGGATCGCCGAGCCTGATCAGGCCACCTCCAGTGCCAGGTTGTTGCCCTGTCACCCTGGAAGTGGCCGGACCTCTCCTGCTGATTACACGTCCGCGCGCGAATAAGCTCCGAGCATGATCCGCGAGGCCCGGCTGATGTGTCAGCCGGTGAATGCTGTCATCCGAATTGAGACCAGCAGTCCGGGCACTTCCACGCCGAGCTTGGCGACGTAGCGGGTCGGCGGCTCGGATGGAAACCACCGCGCGTATTCCTCGTTCAGGCCGGCGAAGTCGGCGGGGTCAGTAAGTAGTACCCCCACCTCGATGACGTCATCCAGGCTGGCCCCGCCCGCCCGGAGGATGGCCTCGCAGTTCGCCAGCGCCTGCCGTGTCTGATCTTGGATGATGTTCCCGGCGAGATGGCCGGTGCCCGGGTCGATGCCCACGATGCCCGAGACGAGCACATGAGGTCCAGCCTTGATTCCCTGGCTGAACAGCGGCGAACTTGGCGCGTGCGCGGTCGTGATGATCTGCCGTGGCATGATGGCCCTCCTGTTTCTGCCCATGTCCCACGGCAGAATCGCAGGTTCCGCACAGCTGCCGCTTGCCGACCATGCTGGACGGCGGATAGTTGCGTGCCCATGACCTGATCCCAGGTAACGGTCTTATGCGGCTCTTCGAGGTTAACGGGATAGTGTCGCGGTCCGTTGACAGCGCGTGACTGCTGGGGGGGACGCGCTGGCGGTGACGCGGGGGAACTTGCGTTCGTGTGGCGTGGTGACCGAGACGTCCGCGGCTCCTGAGATCATGGATCTTCCGAGGGACACGTGATCAGCAGGGAGTCGTGAGCGTTGTGGCCGGTGATACGGCATCTGCGCTGTTCGGCGTGGAAGGGCTGCGGGTCGCCGACGCTGAGCGGAGGCTGGTGGCACGCTCACTGTCTGGCTGGTCACAGATCACGCAGGCGCGGCTGCGTGCCCGGACTGCGGGACGGTCTCGGGCCGGGTGCATGCAGCATGTGTCCTGGCCGGTGGCCCATGCCGCGTTCGCTGAACGCGCGGCCCAGTGTTAGCGCGGGCTCCTGCCCTGGTTGCGCACCTGGGGATCGACGAGCACCGCCGCGGCCGGCCCGGCTGGCGGGCCGATGCGGACACTGGCGAGTACCAGTTGCTCGCGGACCGCTCGCACACGTGTTTCTTCGATCTATCCGGGGATCAGAGGACCTGGAGCAGCTGTCACCCGCCCAGTTCGCCAAGGTGATGGACACCCTCGGCAGCAGCCGGCACGGGCAGCAGATCCTGGCCGCCTGGATCGGGAAAGAGAAGCTCCGCGACGCGCTGAACCTGCGCGCCCGCACCTGCACCCGCGGCGGCAGCAGGGCACCTGCCCAGGCCAAGAGCAGATCACCTCTGGGTAACCGGGCGGCTGTCAGATCCGGGTTAACGTCGGGGAGCCGCGATACTGCGGCGGTAGCCGCCGTCCCGCCAGCATGTGATCCCGCACCTGGCCGGCTCACGCTCCAGCCGCCGGCGCCTTGTGATTCACTGACGGCGTGGCTCGCGAGGAAGAGGTCATCGAGTTCGCGTCGGCTGCGGCCTTTGAGGAGTGGATCGCGGCGCATCATTCCGCCTGTCCGGGGATCTGGCTGAAGCTCCGCAAGAAGGGCCGCGGCGTGGGCTGCCTGGACTACGCTCAGGCTCTCGACGTGGCACTGTGCTATGGCTGGATCGACGGCCAGAAGGACAAGTTCGACGACTCCTGCTGGCTCCAGCGATTCACCCCCCGCACGCCGCGCAGCAAGTGGTCCAGGGTCAACCGGGAGAAGGCCAGCGCCCTCATCGAGCAGGGGCGGATGCGGGCGCCGGGGATGGCGGAGGTCGAGCGCGCAAAGGCGGACGGCCGCTGGGATGCCGCCTACGCTGGGTCGAAGACCGCCACTGTGCCCGAAGACCTCGCGGTGGCGCTGGCGGCCAGCCCCGCCGCAGCCGAGTTTTTCGCGAGTCTCGACAGCCAGAACCGGTACTCGATCCTCTACCGGGTGCAGGACGCCAAGAAGCCGGAAACCCGGGCGCGCCGGATCCAGAAGTTCGTCGAGATGCTGGCCCAGCATCAGAAGATCCACGCCTGACCTAGCGGCCCGCAGAGCCCGGGGAGCTTATCTTCGCTACTGCCGCCGTCCCGCCGGCTGCGGCTTCCAGCCGCGGTCTCGAGCGCCACGACCGCCGCGGCGAGGGTCGCGAGCGGCATGTCAGCGGCGCCCGCTGGGTGACCGGCCCGGCGGGTGCCTGGCCGGGGATGCCCGAGAGAACTTCGCCTGCAAGCGACGATTTCGCCTCATGGCGGGAGTCCTACCTCCGGCCGGGCATGACCAGCCCGGCCAGGGAGGATCCGCATGACGCCCACCGGGCTGCTCCCCGCCCGGTGCAGCGACGGCTACGATTCCACGACAGGAGACCGGCTGACATGACCGACCCGGAGCTGGAGACAACTCTCCACCGCGCGACCGGCATCTGGCCGCTCGTCCACGCCGAGCGGGCGGCCCTGGCGGCCGATCTCGCGGACCTGACCGACGAGCAGTGGGCGACGCCGTCGCTGTGCACCGGCTTGACGGTGCGCGAGGTGCTCGCGCACCTCACCGCAGGAGCGAGCCTTAACCCCGTCCGCTGGCTGGCCGGCGTGATCCGCTGCCGGTTCGACTTCGACAAGCAGGTGGCCATGCGGCTGGCCGAGCAGCTGGGCGCAACCCCGGCCGAGACCATCGACAGGTTCCGTTCTGTCCTCACGAGCACGACCAAACCACCCGTCCCGACGCTGGCGATGCTCGGCGAAACGATCGTGCACGCGCAGGACATCCGGCTGCCGCTGGGCATCCGCCGCGACTACCCGATCGAGACCCTCACGCGGGTAGCCGAGTACTACCAGGGCTCTGACCTCCCCGTCCTCACCAAAACACGGATCAGGGGACTACGCCTCGCCGCGACCGACGGCCCCTTCAACACCGGCGCCGGGCCGCTCGTGTCGGGCACCACCCTGGCACTGACCATGGCCATGGCCGGGCGCAGGACATACTGCGACGGACTCCAAGGCGACGGTGCCGCGACCCTGCGGGAGCGCTGCCAGACCGCGTGACCCGCAGTGTGCGCTGGGTTGCCGGTGTCTTACCGGCCGACCTGCCTGGCCTTCGGTGCTAGCGTTTCGGCGATTCTGCGGCATCGCAGGGGGTCGATCGTGAGCTCGTTCTGCACCGCCCAGAGCCAGTAGTCGATGGTTCGCACGAAGGCCCAGGCGATTGCCCTGGATCGGTCCAGGTGCCCGTGGTGGATGACGGTGTCGAGCAGGCCGGTGATGGCCTGCGGGCCGGCAAGCTCGTCGGCCCGGGTCCACAGCAGCTCGGCCACCGAGCGCTCGGGGGCACCGGCGGCTGCTTTCGGGTCGATCGCGGCCCATGGCTGACCGGGCCGCTGGCAGGCGAGGACGTTGTCGTAGTGCAGGTCGGTGTGGACCAGCATCCGGGCCGGGTCCCTGGCCAGGTCAGCGGCGAGGCCAGCGGCCAGCGTGACCCACGGGCCGGGAACCGGGTCATGCAGCGACCGCTGGCGTGCCTCAATGGCGCCGGCGATCTGGCGGGCCGTGGCCGGCACGGACGGCCACGATCCCGGGGCCTGGATGGCGAGCGTGCGGATCAGGGCTCCTGCGGTGGCCGCGGCGTCAGCTACCGGGATGCTGGCCAGGGAGCGCGACGCATCCAGGCGCTCCAGGAGCAGCGCGCCGCGCGGGATGTCGGCGGCCATCAGCTCGACGGCACCCCGGCCCTGCCACGCGGCCAGCGCGTCCGCCTCGGCCTGCACCTGGCTGGCTGGCCAGTTCAGCTTCAGCGCAAGCGGGCGGCCGCGCTGGCGGACGGGCACGACGATCGCGTTGTACCCATGCCGGGCCTGTCCGCCGGTGACGGCCAGATCCCACTGGCGGGCAAGGTCGCCGAGCAGGGACGGCAAAGCCGCCATCCATGCCTGCCCCTCCGGCGAGCCAGCGGCGGCGAAGTCGGAGGGCGCCAGATCCCGCAGAGCTTGCAACGGCACTGTGCCATCCTCTCGCTCGGACCGGCCCGGGCACCGCGTGGGCAGCGCAGATCAGCCTGGGCGGCTGGCTGCGTGCCGCACAGGTCGACGAGCTACGCGCCCGCGGCAGCAGAGTCGAAACCGTCCTGCCGGGCAGCTCACCGAATTCTGCCGCTGACGCCCTCGAAATCAGTCGGCTGGCAGGCCGCAATGCCAGCGGCTCCTCATTTCATAATTGTCGGTGAATTCGCACGGAATGGCTGCAACGTCCGGCCGCAAAACATCGGTCGGCACCTCCTTGACAATGTCTTGCACGTCCATGAGAATCATTCGACCCCCCCTGTTATGGAAATGCATATCGCGATACGGGGGTTGCGGAGATGGAACAGCTCACCGGCCGGGTCATCCGCCCCGACAGCCCGGCGTACACCAAGGCTCGCACCGACTGGGACGGGATCTACCGCTCCTACCCCATGGCGATCGTCTTCGCCCAGACGACGGAGGACGTCGTCAACGCGATCACCTTCGCACGCCAGAACGACATCGCGGTGCGGGCGCGCAGCGGCCGCCACAGCCTGGAGGGCTGGTCGAATGTGACCGGCGGGATCGTCATCGACGTCAGTGAGATGAAGTCCGCTCGGCTCGACCCGGCGTCCCGTACCGTGACCGTCGGGGCGGGGTTCACCCAGGGTGAGGTCGTGACGACGCTTGGCGCGGAGGGCTTTGCCGTGCCGACCGGAGGGGAGGCGACCGTCGGGCTCGCTGGTGCGACGCTCGGCGGCGGCTTAGGCTTCCTCACCCGCAACTTCGGCATGGCCTGCGACAACTTGATGGCGGCCGAGGTTGTCGTCCCCTCGGGCGACGACGGCGCCAGGGCGATCACCGCCGACGAGCACAGCAACTCGGACCTGCTGTGGGCCCTGCGGGGCGCCGGCAACGGCAACTTCGGAATCGTGACCTCCTTCACCTACCGGATGCACCCGCTGAAGCAGGTCAGCTTGCTCGAGGCGCAGTGGAATGGCCTCGAGGACCTGCGGGGCGTCTTCGACGCGTGGCAGCGGCAGGCGCCGACGACCGACTTGCGCCTCAGCAGCGTGCTCGACATCGGTCCGGACAGGATCGACCTCCTGGCTGTGCTGCAATCGGGGTCGCCGGCCGAGGCCAGGGAGCTGCTGGCGCCGGTGCTGTCGGTGGGCAACCCCGACGTCTCCGTCCAGGCCGGGAGCTGGGCCGACATCTTTGCCCGACTCCAGCCGCCGTCGAAAAGCGCGATGGAAAAAGCAAAGAACTGGAAGTTCTTCTCGCAGTTCATCACCGAGCCGTACCCGGCGGAGGCGATCGATATCGTCGGCAAGTTCATGAAGAACGCGCCCTCGGAGGTGAGCGACTACTTCTGCTCCAGCCTCGGCGGCGCGGTTAAGAAGGCGCCGCCAGGGGGCTCGGCGTTCGCCCACCGCGACGCGCTCTTCTACGCCGAGCCGGGCGCGGGCTGGAATGGCGACGCGATCACGCCCGGGCACAGGCCTGGGTCGCCGAGTTCAGCCAGGCGCTGCGACCCTACGTCAACGGCGCGTACGTCAACGTGCCGAACCCGGCCATGCTCGACTGGGAGACCGCCTACTGGGGTGACCAGTACGCCCGGTTGCGCGAGATCAAGGCCAAGTACGACCCTGACAACGTCTTCCAGTACGAGCAGAGCATCGCGCCGGCCTGAACATGCTCACTATCCTGATTTACGTCCTGATCCTCTGGGGCATCATCGCGCTCGCATGGCTGGTGGCCTGGTGGCTGAAGCGGCGCGGGGCGGCCATGTCCGGGCAGTTCACCAACATCGTCCTGTTCGTCGGGTTCTTGTTCGGGTTCCTGCTCACCACGCTCCAGGTATTCGCGACCAACCACTACTCGGAGGCCCGTTCTCAGGCCGAGTCCGAGCCGACGAGCCTGGTGACGATGTACGACGACCTAGGCGTATTTCCGCCGCACGTGCGCGCAACGGGGCATCGCGTGATTATCTGTTACATGTGGTCGGTCGCCGAGGGTGACTGGAAGGCGCAAGAGCGGGAGGACACTCAGGAGTCGCCCGACACGGTCGTGTGGGGCGACCGCCTGCGTAATTTCAGGAACAAGCTTCCCCAGGACTCGCCTGCAACCCAGGTGGTCGGCGCGGACCTGAGCAACGCGGACAATGCGCGCCAGCAGCTTCTGTTCCTGGCTCAGCCCCAGATACCGGCAATCCTGTGGGTCATCGTGTTCGTCAGCAGCGGCCTCCTGATTTTCTTGCAGGTCAGCGACTCTCAATCGCAACGAAAGATCATCAGGCGCACAGTGCTGGCGGCAGTGACCGTGCTGATGACCGTCGAAGTCGCTTCCCTCGCTGTCCTCGACCGCCCGTTCTCTCCCATCGCCCGGATTCAGCCCAGCGCGATGACAGACGCCATCGGACTGCTGGAGGCCGGCCGGACCGGGGAACCTACCCCGCACGACTGTGGCCTGCCGGCGACGACCAGCTCGTACCGTCTCAGGACCCACGCTGGTTCCCCGTCGGGAACGGCCGACGGCAGCAATCCGTGAAACCGCCGCATGGACGATGCCGGACGGTCTGGTTAGCGAACCCGGGCCCGCAGGAACTTCCCGATCTGCTCGGTGGCCTCGGCTGCCTCGGGGGTGCCGAGCAGGAGCTGGTAGACGTGGGGCAGGCCCTCGCCGATCTCCAGGGTGACGTCGACCCCGGCTTCGGCTGCTGCTGTGGCCAGGCGTTCGGAATCGCTGAGCAGCAGGTCGGCCGTGCCTACCTGCACAAGCAGCGGCGGGAGCCCGGACAGTGAGGCGAACAGCGGCGACGCCAGAGGCGTCTTAGGGTCAGCCCCGGCCAGGTAGTCGGAGGCGAACTGACGGAGCATGGCGGGGGTGGAGATCGGATCCTGATCGGCGCGCTCGGTCATCGAGGCCCCCGAGCTGGTCAGATCCACCGTCGGGGACATCAGCGCGGCGGCCGCAGGCAATGCCTCCCCGGCGTCACGCGTGGCCACGAGCAGGGCGACGGCGAGCCCTCCGCCGGCCGAGTCGCCGGCCACCGCTATTGATCTTGCGCTCAGGTCCTGGTCGGTGCGGAGCCAGCGCCATGCGGCCAGGACGTCGTCGATGGCGGCGGGGAAGGGATGCTCGGGGGCCAGGCGATATTCAGGGAACAGCACCCGCATCCCGCTGGCCCGTCCCAGCCGGGCGGCCAGCTCGCCGTCGCTGCGAAGCGACCCGAGCTCGTAACCTCCGCCGTGCAGGAACAGGAGCACCCGGCCGGCGTCCGCTCCCGGGGCGGTAAGCCAGTGGGCTGGCACCCCGCCAGCGGTCACCTCCCTCACCAGCACGTCGTCAGGCACCGGATGAAGGCGGTCCCCGGGGGCGAAGGCGGCGCGGCGCTCTTCCAGCGTCGGCGGGGCCTGGCTGGCACTGGCCTTCTGCCGGTCCCTGAGGGCATCGATCAAGTCCTGCATTGCCTGGCTTGGCATGTGGCTCACTGGTTCCGCGGATCGTCGCTCGGGTCCACGTACT